>OY762511.1:0-4853553 GCA_963665925.1 uncultured Acidaminobacter sp. | reverse complement strand
GTGCATATGGATCGTGTCGCAAGAAAACTGGGCATGGATCCTGCCGAACTCAGACTTAAGAACTTCGTTCAGCCTTTTGACAAGGACCCCATAGGGGGACCTGATCTAGGCGATGCACGCATTGCGGAGTGCCTTGAGCGCGGCTGTGAAATTTTCGACTGGAAAAACCGACGTGCCAATACGCAAAATGACGGACGTTTTGTGCGTGCGGTAGGCATGGCGTGTGCCACACACGGAAATGGCTATTTTGATGCTTTTCAAGATTACCTGTCACTCTATATCCGTCTGGATGAAGATGGACATGTTATCCTGAATGCGGGTTTCCATGATCAGGGATGCGGGACTGTGACAACCATGAAGCAGATTGTCGGTGAAGTCCTTGACCTGTCCCTTGATAAAATTCGTGTGCCTGAAGTGGATACCCTGCTCAGTCCATACGACTCAGCAGGAACCCAGGCCAGCCGCGTGACCTATGTGTGCGGCAAGGGTGCATATTTGGCAGCGCAGGCACTAAAATCAATGTTTATAGAGAAAATATCAGAAACATATCAAGTTGAGGCGGGTCATATACGTCTTGAAGACGAACGTGTACACTTTGACAATACGGCACAGGAGCCAGTCTCTTATGCAGAAGCTGTAACAAGAATTCAGAACACAATCAATGAAGATATCGGGCATACGCTTCGGTACAAATCCATTGCGAATCCAGCTGTTTATGCAGTGAACTTTGCTGAAGTGGAGATTGATACTGCCACAGGACTTGTACGTGTGACGGATGTTCTTGCAGTACATGACATAGGCCAGGCCATAAATCGCGGTTTTGTTGAAGGTCAGGTCCAGGGCGCAATTCAGATGGGCCTTGGCTTCGCTTTAACTGAGGAGATAGAAGTTGGAAAGGATGGCAGCGTGAAAGGTGACACATTCGCCAAGTATCATGTCATCAATACACCAGACATGCCAACTGTAAAAGTGGAACTGGTGGAGGCACCTGACGCGTTTGGCCCATTTGGTGCCAAGAGTGTTGGAGAAATCAGTGCATGCGCTATTGCGCCGGCAGTCATCAATGCGATTGAACACGGCTTGGGTGCTGAAATTGAGGCGCTTCCGGCTACACCCGAGCGCGTGCTGAAGGCACTGAAAAAGTGTCAGGCCGTCTAATCGCATTCATATGGAATTACACACAATGCCCTATCATAAGCGTATTCACACACGCTTAGTTTTTAAGGCTGCCAGGCTTCGAAAGAAGTCGGTGGCCGCTTTTTTCTGGAAAAGAAGTAAGACATGCAGACGCATAAATAAGAAGCCAGCTATCACGTATGAATAGCTGGCTTTCCATTTATCCCATAGGGGGCTTTGAGGTGTGTGGCCAATAATAGGTCGCCCTGCATTTGTCTATCAAAGAGGTCTGCCTATGCAGCCCTTTCAGATGAGACCGCCACGTCTTCGTATTCTTCTTTAAGGAAAATATTCAGAAGAAGTGCCGTAATTGTACCTGCACTGATGCCTGAAGAGAAAAGACTTTGAATCCAAGCGGGCAGGTGTGTCAGTATTTCAGGTCTGAAAGTAACGCCCAGTCCAATCCCGATGGAAATTGCAAGTATGAGCAGGTTTCTGTTGTTCAGGGGCACGCTTTTAAGGGTTTTGATTCCTGCAGCCGCAACCATGCCGAACATGATGATGCCTGCGCCGCCCAGCACCGGATTTGGCATAATTGCTATGAGTGCGCCGAATTTAGGGAATATCCCAAGCAGCATGAGGATAATACCCGAGATAATGACAACAAATCGGCTTGCGACCTTGGTCATGGGAATCAGGCCGACGTTTTGGCTGAATGATGTGTTGGGACCGGCATTGAAGAAGCCTGCAATGAAACTGCCTACACCGTCAGCCAGGACGCCAGCTGAGACATCATCCATACTCATTTCCTTGCCGGAAGCTTCTCCGACTGCAATAAGACATCCAACTGTTTCTATGGTTGTGACAAGGTATGCGGTAATGAATGGGATGACTGCAGCCAGGCTGAATGTGACGCCGAACTTGAATGGTGTAGGAACCGCAATCCATCCAGCGTTTGCAATCGGCTCAAAGTTGAGCATGCCCAATGGGTAGGAAATGATATAGCCGAACACAAGTCCAATAATGACAGCGCCGGAACTGAAGATTCCTTTTCCATATCTATTAAGCAGCATAATAACAACCATAACAGTCATGGCGACGCTGATATTTGTAACGCTGCCGTAGTCGGGTGCGCCGAAGCCGCCTGCTGCCCAGTCCATAGATACGGGAAGCAGTGTAAGGCCAATCAGCATGACGACCGTACCTGTGACAATGGGTGGGAAGAATTTCTGGAGTGGTTTGATAAAACGGCTGAGAATGATTTCAATGAATGAGCCAAGGATGGTTGCGCCAAATATGGCAGGCAGGCCACCTGCAAGTCCTACAGCGATAGATGGTCCCACAAAGGTGAAGTCAGTTCCCATGACACACGCGACGCGTGAGCCGACGGGACCAATGCCCTTTGATTGTATGTATGTTGCAATACCAGCGCAGAAAAGTGAGGCGCTGACGAGAAAGGCGATATCATCGACCGGTAGTCCAAGAACCCCGCCTATGACAAGTGGAACAGCTACAATGCCCCCGAAAGCAGCCATAATGTGCTGAAATGCGAGCAATATGCTGGTTTGAATCGGTGGTCTGTCATCAATCTTATAAATGATTTCCGTAGTTTGCTTAACTCTTTTCTCCATGCTTTCCCTCCTTAGTAAACCGTTACCCTATTCGAAAACTTCTCTAATAGCTATTAAGTTTCTGGATGTTGGATGAATCTCCCTTGTGGTCAATATACAACATTTTGGGGTTTCGAGCGTATGGGAATCCTAACTTTGAAAGAGTTGAATGGGTTAATTAATTAAGAAATATGAATACACTTGTATATTATTTACAGCGAAGTGGGTATTGTAGTAAATATACAATAAGGAGTCAAATGATGCATTTTTGCCAGTTTTTGAATTTTAAGTTTTTAACCGAAAAATGTAGTATTATATAATTTGAACAATTGTTTGATTTTACAAGTGTCAGAAAAATCAGAAATAAAAAACAGATGATTTTGGACAAATTGTTTGAGTCCATGGTATAAATAAATGACATACCCATGCGAAGAATGATATAAAGTGATTGTATAGACAAGGCAGCATACATAAGGTACGGGGGATAGAGCATGTATAAATTACTGTTGGTGGATGATGAAGCCGAGGTTCGACGCGGCATCATATCAAAAATAGACTGGTCTAAAACAGGATTTGAAATTGCAGGGGAAGCTGAAAATGGTCTCGAGGCGCTTGAGGTCTTGGAAAAAATCAATCCCGACGTTGCAATTATCGATATCAAGATGCCATTTATGGATGGCATGCAGCTTGCTGAAATCATTTCTCGGGATTATCCGGCCACCAAGCTCATGATCCTTTCGGGGTTTGATGAGTTTGACTATGCTCAGAAGGCAATACGCTATAATGTAATGGAGTATATTCTCAAGCCCTTTGGCGCAGATGAGCTCATGACAATACTCGAACGCCTGAAAGAGGTGCTCGATGAGGAAAAGCTGCAAAATGCCGATCTTGAAAAGCTGAGAAATGAGTATATGGAAAGTCTTCCAATATTGAAGGAACGTTTCTTAAATGCCCTGATCCTGGATAAGATGGATACGGATGAAATCCTGGAGAAGGCAAGACGATTCAACATAACCCTTCACGAGTGCCCCAGTGTGGTGGCTGTTATAAAGCACAACCTTGACGAGAAGACCAACAGGCGCACCGGCGAAGATATGAGTTCCTTCGAGGAAAAGGAACTGCATGGCTATGCTGTCTATGAAACCTGTGAACGTATCGGCAGTGCCAATGACTGCATTTCCTTCATGCGCTCAGGCGGTGAAACCGTCATGCTTGTGCCTCTTGGCGTAGACGGCGATATTAAAAAGGCCTTTTCCATTCTTGAAGAGGTGCGCATGGTCATTGAGAAGACCCACCCTATGACGGTGACCATCGGCATTGGAGAGGTGGTCAATGACCTTGTGAGTCTTGAAACCTCACACAAGGGTGCTGTGGGTGCACTTGAGCATCAGCTGGTTGAAGGATCAAACAGACTCCTGTGGATCAGCGACCTTCTGCCAAAGGACCACGGCCAGTTTACCTTCCAGGAGGAAATGGACAGAGAGCTGAGAACCGTGATTCGCGCGGGATCGCAGTCAGATATTGAGGCTGTGATTCACAGACATTTCAACACCATGCGGGATGAAGAGATCTCCTATCTTGACTGCAGGCTCTTTATCAATGAAATGCTGACGGCACTTCTGCGTATTGCCAGATCCCACAATCTGAATCTGGCTGAGCTTGTTGAAGAGGAAAACCTTTTTATTCTCATGAAGGAAATTGGCGTTCTGAAAAATATTGAGAAATGGTTTATCAATACATGCGCACTGCTCAACCAGAATATACTGGAAAATAGAATGAGCGGGATTCAACGTATGGTGGAAAGTGCTAAAATACATGTTCGAACCAACTATCACGACTCGGACTTGAATCTGGACACCATCAGCCAAATGCTGCATATCAGTCCATCCTATTTCAGCAGGATGTTCAAGAAGGAGTCTGGAATGACCTTCATACAGTACCTGACAGAGGTACGCATGGAAAAGGCAATGGAATATATTCTTGAAACCGATTTTAAAAACTTCGAGATTGCTGAGAAAATCGGATATGCCGAGGCCAATTATTTCAGTTACTCCTTTAAAAAATTCTATGGACAGTCGCCGACTGCCATGAGAAAGAACAAAAATTCAGAGGAAAAATAAGGGACCCATGGAGTGAATGATGAACTGGATTAAAAGAGCGGGGTTTAGGGTGACGAGTTTCAGGTTCATACTGGCAATGAGCTTTGCAGCGGTAATTATGCTGTCCATGATTTTTGTCGGCTTTGCCCTGAATCAGAAATTTGTACAGACCTCCAGAGAAAGTTTAAGTGAGAACAGTCTTGAGATCATTGAGCAGGTTGAGCGGAATCTGAACAATTATCTCAAGGGCATGATAGACCTGTCCAATCTTCTGGTAATCGATATCAACAAGTTCAAGCTTCTGAATCTATCGGAGCTGGACAGGGATATCGAAACCCTCATGCGGACACGTACCGATATTTTATCCATTTCCCTTTTTACGACGGATGGAAAGTTGATTTACGAGGGCAGTGGACAGAAGCTCAAGGACACGGCAACTGTCGTCGATACCGAATGGTTTGATAAGGCCCTCAGTTCAGATGGAACCATCAGAATTTCACCGCCCCATGTGCAAAGTCTGTTCAAAAACAGACATCCCTGGGTGATTACCCTGAGTCGGAAGGTTAGCTTCAGAATCAATCAGAACATGGAGGAAGGGGTTCTGATGATCGACATGAACTTCAGTATGATTGAAGATCTGCTCAATGGTGTTCGCCTTGGCAAAAAGGGGTATGTCTTCCTGCTCGATGGAGAGAACAACCTGGTCTACCACCACCAGCAGCAGCTCATTTATTCAGGGGTCAAGGTGGAGCGCTTTGAAGGCATTGAAAGTCGCGACCAGGGGAGCTTCGTGCAGAAGGATTCAAATGGTGACAGCCGGATTCTGACTATTTTTCCGGCACGTCATGTCGACTGGAAGCTCATCGGTGTCTATTATCTGTCAGATTTGAGTGCTGAGCAGAGAGACCTGACGGAGTTCATCGTCCTTACGCTGGCGTTTGGCATGCTCATATTCATGTCAGTATCCTTCTATATGACAGATAGAATCACAAAGCCTATTTCGGAGCTTGCAAATTCCATGCGTGCTGTTGAAATGGGAGATTTCAATACACAAATCGACGTTCAAGGAGAGTATGAGGTTATGCAGCTGGCGAGGCGCTTTAACCTGATGACCGCGCAGATCAAGAGTCTGATGAAACAGGTTGTCGAGGAGCAGGAGTCCAAGCGAAAGAGTGAACTCAGCGCACTTCAGGCACAAATCAATCCTCATTTTCTATACAATACGCTGGATTCCGTAATATGGATGGCTGAAAACGGCAAGCATCATGATGTCGTTAAAATGGTGACCTCTCTGGCACGCCTGTTCAGAATCAGTATAAGCCGCGGACGAAATGTGATTACAGTCAAGGAAGAACTGTCCCATGCTGAGAATTACCTGACCATACAGAAAATGCGCTATAAGGATCAGTTTGAATACCGGTTTGAAATTGATGACGAAGTCTTGAACTACAGGACACAAAAGCTTTTACTCCAGCCGATCATTGAAAATGCAATTTACCATGGAATCCGCCAAATGGTGGATGAGGGTGAAATCGTAATACGCGCCTATGCTAAGGATGATATCTTGTATTTTGAGGTGGAAGATAATGGACTGGGCATGAGCGAGTTGGTCAGGAAGGATATCCTCAAGCGGCATGACCAGATTGACGACGGCGCAGTTCGGGTTGGCGGTGTGGGTGTGACCAATGTGTTTGAGCGCATCAAGCTCATGTACGGTGAGGATTTCGGAATTGATATTGAAAGTGAGATCGAGGAAGGGACAAAAATCACCTTGTCCATTCCTGTAATAAGGGAGGAGAACTCATGAACATAAGAGTTTCTTTTCTGGGGATTATGGCAGCACTGATTATTCTCGGAATGCTGATGCTCATCAACATTGCAGATAACGGCGAGGTCAGGATGGAAGCGGAGGAGCCGCCTGAAAAGGTTGCGCTCATTCTAAAGACCAAGTACGGAGAGTACTGGGAGACCGTCAACATGGGCGCTGAAATTGCAGCAAAGGAGTTTGGTGTGGCCGTGGATTACTTTGCACCTGAAGAGGAGTCGGACTACAAGGGACAGATTGAAATGATCCATGCAGCAGTGGACCGTGGCTATGAAGCAATAGTCCTTGCGCCTTCCGACCTTCAACTTCTGGAATCCGCCCTCAACTACGCCTACGAGAACAAGGTGCCGGTTATTCTGATTGACTCCATGGTGAGCACATGGAAATACTATAAAAGCTTTACAACAAACAATTACGAAGCGGGAGAACGTCTTGGCGAAATCGCCGTCGAATTGGCGGGTGAAGATATCAAGGTAGGGATTATCAGCTTCGTTTCTGGAAGTGAGAACGCCATTGAACGTGAAAAGGGGCTCAGAGATTATCTGAAAACCCATGAAAATGTCGTAATCAGGGATACCATGTACTCTATGTCGGATGTGGATTTGGCATCGCAGATTACAGATTTCATGCTCAATGAGCTTCGCCCCCCTGATGTCCTGGTTGGACTGAATGCCATTTCTACCCTGGGGATTGCTAAAGAGGTCGCAAACTATCATGAAGGTGACAGGATCATTGTCCTCGGATTTGACTCCACCCCTCAGGAAATTGAGTATCTGGAATCCGGGGTCATAGACAAGGCCATTGTCCAGAATCCCTTCAACATGGGTTATCTGGGCGTTGCCGCTGCAAAGGATGCTATAAGCTACAGCAGACTTGTTGCGGTTGAAAGTAAGGAGAACAAGGTCGACACGGTTATCATCAGCTCTGATAATTTATATGATCCAGAAAATGAAAAGCTTGTTTTTCCATTCAATTAGATTTGTTTAAAAAGTCCGTAAAATGGCAGTTGTCAAATAGACAGCTGCTTTTTTTATACATAAAACCGCACCAATCTGCGTGTTTTACAGGCACAAACTGGCTGAAAAGATGTGAAAATGCTGAAAAATGACGGGTGAAACGTTTTCTCTACACAAGAAACATGCACAGGAATTCATGAAATTGTGAACAAGGTATTAATAATTGAACAAGATTTCAAAGAACAAGGTCAAGATATTGGATTTTTGAAAACGATTTCAGGTGATAAGATTTAAGTGTCAACAGGCAGATTACATATCGGTCTGAAAACGTTTACTTATTATGGAGGGGATAACAAATGAAAAAGTGGCTATCAATTCTTCTAGCTGGCGTTCTTGCAACATCTATGGTGGCTTGTTCACCTAAGGAAGAAGCACCTGCAGCACCAGCTGACAACGGTGGCGGAGAAGAAACAGAGCAAGTTGCAGAAATGCCTAAGGTTGGTGTAACGATCTACAAGTTCGATGACAACTTCATGTCATTCGTACGTCGTTCAATCACTACTGCAGCAGAAGGCAACGCAGAACTGATTCTTAACGATTCACAGAACAACCAGGCAACACAAAATGACCAAGTTGACATGATGATTTCTAAGGGCGTAAAAGCACTTGCAATCAACCTTGTTGACCCACAAGCAGCAGAAACAATCATTTCTAAAGCTCAATCAGAAGATCTACCAGTAATCTTCTTCAACAAAGAGCCATCTGCTGAAGCACTTAAGTCTTATGACAAAGCATGGTATGTTGGTACAACTTCTTCAGAATCAGGTATCATTCAAGGTGAAATGATGGCTGAAATGTGGAATGCTAACCCAGCTTGGGACCGCAATGGCGACGGCGTTCTATCTTACGTACTGATGAAAGGCGAACCAGGTCACCCTGACGCTGAAGCACGTACTAAGTACGCAGTAGACACACTCGTTGAAAAAGGTATCGAAGTTCAAGAACTAGAGCTTCAAACGGGTATGTGGGACTCTGTAAAGGGTAAAGAACTTATGGATGCTTGGATTGCTAAGCATGGCGATGCAATTGAAGTAGTTATCTGTAACAATGACGCAATGGCACTGGGTGCTGTTCAGTCTCTTAACGCTAACGGATACTTCGAAGGCGACATGTACATGCCTGTATTCGGCGTAGACGCTATTCCTGATGCACTAGAGCAAATCAAAGCTGGCTTCATGGCTGGTACAGTACTGAACGATGCTAAGAACCAAGGTCAAGCTACATTCGACCTAGTTTACAATGCTGCACAAGGTAATGACCCTCTAGCTGGTACAGAGTGGAAATTCGACGAAAACAAAGCTGTTCGTGTACCTTACGTAGCAATCACTGTTGACAATCTAGAATTTGCTGAGAAAGCATACGAATAATAATAGTAATGATGTATTGATTGGGGAATTCGAGATGCGCACGTCGCATCTCGGATTTTTCTTCGAGGGAGGTGGCATTTATGCACAACAAAGAAAATGTAAAATCGGAGTACTTACTCGAAATGATAGGCCTGACCAAAACCTTCCCGGGGGTAAAAGCACTAGACGGCGTCAATCTGAGAGTGCGCCCAGGCACTGTGCATGCGCTAATGGGTGAGAACGGCGCCGGAAAATCAACAATGATGAAATGTCTTTTCGGCATTTATCAAAGAGACGAAGGAAAAATAGTTTTGAACGGTGAAGAAGTGGAATTCACCTCATCTAGACATGCCCTTGACCACGGCGTGTCAATGGTACACCAGGAGCTGAACCAAGTTCAGTCCACCCGAGTTATGGATAATATATGGCTGGGGCGTTTTCCAAAAAAAGGGCTATTCATAGACGAAGAAAAGATGTACGTTGAGACAAAGAGAATCTTTGAAGAGCTGGACATCAATGTTGACCCACGAGAGAAAGTTGGAAACTTACCAGTCTCCGAGAGTCAGATGGTAGAAATCGCAAAAGCTGTTTCATATAATTCAAAAGTTATCGTAATGGACGAACCAACATCCTCACTCACAGAAAAAGAAGTAGGGCACTTATTTAGAATTATTCGTTCCCTGAGAGATCGTGGTGTTTCAATAATCTACATTTCACATAAGATGGAAGAGATTTCTGAAATATCGGATGATGTGACCATTATGCGTGACGGACAGTGGATCGCAACAGAATCCATTGAGAACATTACTACAGATCAAATCATCAACCTGATGGTTGGTCGTGACCTGACAAACCGTTTTCCACCGAAAACAAATGAACCAGGTGACGTAATCATGAAGGTTGAAAACCTGACAGCATATGTAAAGAATTCAGTACGCGAAGTTTCTTTCGAACTTCGTGAAGGCGAAATTCTTGGCGTTGCCGGTCTGGTTGGTTCGAAAAGAACAGAGCTTATTGAAACAATTTTCGGACTGAGACATAAAGCAGAAGGCAAAATTTATTTCAAAGGCAATGAGGTTGCGAATGCATCACCTCGTGAATCGATTTCAAATGGATTTGCACTGATTACAGAAGAACGACGTTCGACAGGTATATTCGGCGATTTGGACATTCGTTTCAATTCGACAATTGCCAATATCAATGAGTATGTTCAGCCAAATGGGCTGCTGAGCGATGGCAAAATGGCTACTGATACGGAATGGGTTATTGAGAGCATGCGTGTAAAAACGCCGTCACAAACCACACCGATCAGATCCCTGTCAGGTGGTAACCAGCAGAAGGTTATCATTGGCAGATGGCTGCTGACTGAGCCAGATGTACTGCTCATGGATGAACCGACACGTGGTATCGACGTTGGTGCCAAGTTTGAAATCTATCAGCTGATGATTGATCTTGCCAACAAGGGTAAGGGCGTTATCATGGTTTCCTCTGAAATGCCTGAGCTTCTAGGTGTTGCAGACAGAATCCTGGTTATGAGTAATGGCCGATTGGCTGGAATCGTAGATACGAAGGACGTTACACAGGAAGAAATATTACGGCTATCAGCCATGTACTTATAGATTAGGAGGCTTAAACTTATGAGCACAATGAAAAAAGAAAAAGGAAGCTTTTTCTCACGCCTGAAGGGTATGTCAGGTGGGGATTTTAAGCAGTTCATGATGGATAATGCAATCTTCTTTATCCTACTCGGACTACTACTGATTATTATTGCCTTGTCACCAGACTTCGTTTCTATTAGAAACTTTAGAAACATCCTGGCGCAGGCTTCTACAAGAATGATTATGGCACTCGGTGTTGGTGGTATCATCATCCTCGCCGGTACGGACCTTTCACTAGGTCGTTTGGTTGGTCTCTCTGCTGTTATTTCAGCATCACTTCTGCAGGCGCCTGATTACGCTTACAGAATGTACCCAAACCTGCCTCAGCTGCCGATTATCCTGCCAATCCTTCTGGTTATGGCAATTGCAGGTTCACTGAGTATGTTCTCGGGCTTCCTGGTTGCGAAGTTCAAGCTTCACCCATTTATCGCAACGCTGGGTATGATGGTTATCGCTTACGGTCTTAACTCGATTTACTTTGACAGACCACCTTACGGTGCACAGCCAATCGGTGGACTTGACCCACGATTCTCAGGATTTGCTCAAGGCTTTATCGACATTAACGGATTTATCATTCCATACCTTGTAATTTATGCAGCAATCACTGTAGGCGTTGTATGGATACTCTGGAACAAGACAACATTCGGAAAGAATATCTTTGCTATCGGCGGCAACGAAGAAGCAGCTGTTGTATCCGGTGTTAACGTAACGAAGTACATCCTATTAGCTTATCTTCTTGCAGGTGTTCTATACGGTCTGGGCGGTGCTCTTGAAGCAGCCCGTATCGGTACTGCAACAAACAATACAGGTAACATGTATGAGCTTGATGCGATCTCTGCATGTATCGTTGGTGGTCTTTCGTTTGACGGTGGTATCGGTTCGATTTCCGGTATTGTTGCCGGCGTACTGATCTTCCAGGTTATCTCTTACGGACTTGCATTCATCGGTGTAAACCCATACATGCAGTTCATTATCAAGGGTATTATCATCCTTTCAGCGGTTGCAATTGATAACCGTAAACATCTACAGAAGAAATAGAGTCATTCTTTGTACAACTTTTGTACAACATGACACTTTCTCCTCCAAAGCAATAAATATACTCCAAGTGAAAAAGCTTTCCGCCAGCAGGGAGGGCACTGAAAAACTCATCATTAAAATTAAATGATGAGTTTTTTAGTGCCCAAAAAGGAGAAAAAGCCTGTTGTGTCGAAATATATAGCATGACCTGTAAAATGGAAGGAGTCGCTATGTTAAAAGACCAACAAAACTTAGAGATAAATAAGCATAACAAACTCTATTCACTAATAATCCCGAAGGATCACCTTCTGCGTCAAATAGACACTCTGGTAGATTTTTCTTTTGTGTATGATGAGTTAGCAACCTCCTACTGTGATTCAAATGGCCGGAGTGCACTTGATCCAATCATGCTTTTCAAATATTTGTTACTCAAAGTTATTTATAAAATATCAGATGAAGATGTTGTAGAGCGAACACTCTACGACATGTCCTTCAAGTACTTTTTAGATTTGGCGCCTGAAGACACAGAATTGATTCATCCCAGTACTTTAACAAAGTTTCGAAAACTGCGTTTAAAAGATATGAATCTCTTGGATATGCTGATTAAGAAAACTGTAGAAATTGCAGTGGAAAAAGGCGTTATAAAAAGTCGGACAATCATTGTAGACGCTACACATACTAAAGCGCGATACAATCAACAATCAGCACGCGAAGTACTCCTTGAGCGCGCAAAGAACTTACGCAAATCCCTCTACAGTATAAATCCGGATATTAAGGAATCTCTTCCTAAGAAAGTTTCAAACGGTCTTTTAGAAGATGCGCTTGAATATTGTCAGAAGCTTATAGACGTGGTTGAGAAGGAACCCTCGATGGCACAGATGCCGAACGTAAAGGAACGGTTGAATTATTTAAAAGAAGCTGTTCGTGATGACCTTGAACAGCTCGCACTATCAAAAGATGAGGATGCAAAAATCGGTCACAAAACCGCGGACACCGCTTTCTTTGGATATAAATCTCACCTTGCAATGAGTGAAGAACGTATCATTACTGCTGCAACAGTTACAACTGGTGAAAAAAGTGATGGCAAGGAGCTTCAATCACTCATAGAAAAAAGTAAATCTGCAGGCATGCAAGTAGACGAAGTGATTGGAGATACTGCATACTCTGAAAAATCAAATCTGGAATACGCAAAAGAAAATGATATTAAACTGATTTCAAAACTCAATCCTGTGATTTCACAAGGTACACGCAAAAATGCTGATGAATTTGAGTTCAATAAAGATGCAGATATGTTTGTGTGTCCAGCTGGACATATGGCAATAAGAAAAGCTCGCCAAGGAAAAAAGAGCAGTAAGAAAAATCAGACTCTGACTTACTACTTTGATGTTGAATTATGCAAAGTTTGCGGACAAAGAGAGGGCTGCTACAAGGAAGGGGCAAAATCGAAATCTTATTCCATAAGCCTAAAATCTGACTTACATAAGAATCAAAAGGTTTTCGAAGAAAGCGATTATTTCAAGGACCGAGCAAAAGTGCGGTACAAGATTGAAGCGAAAAATAGTGAGTTAAAACATCAACATGGCTATGACGTAGCAATAACATCAGGCTTAGTTGGCATGCACATGCAAGCAGCCCTAACTATTTTCACAGTAAACTTGAAACGAATACTCAAAATTACGAGTAAAGAACAGTAAGAAATCTACAGCTTATACCGAGAAAAGACCAGAGATTTCACGCAAATCTGCGTGATTCTCTGGTCTTTAAAACGTTCAACTTAGTTATTACTGAAAAAGCTATGCTTTTTCAGTGCCCTCCCAGCAGGCGGGGGGCTTTTTTTCAACGCATCATGGGCAATTGTCCTAAGACGCATTTGCCGCAAATACAAAAATAGCTCAGCTTAAGCAGCAGAGCTATTTTTGCGTGTGAGTATAAAGGGATGTGAGAAAGAAATTTGAAGCCGGAGGTCCCGACGCCAAAATATCTTACAACTTGATTATAGAGGCAGTCCGTGTGTTAGAGCGCCCCAGAAAATGAACAGTCCACCGATACCGATGAGAATGTTCAGCAGCCCAGCAACCTTGATGAACTCTGGTTTGATTCCCCAAAGTGCGATAAATAGAGAAATCATCAGCAGTATGATCAGGGCTAGAACTGTTCCAAGTGGCCATGCAAGACCAAGTTGGAATGCTACATAAGTTAAGAATGCTGTGATGATACCGACAGCACCGCAGAAGTTGCCAAGCATTTTGTTATCGCCTCCATAACGAAAATGATTAGCAGCTACTAGCCAGAAGAATCCGTATAGTCCGAACACTGTTGCGACAAAAGTTGACTTTTCCCCAGCAAAGCCGAAAATAGACATCATGACAGCAGTCAATACTTGTGTTACACCGCCGAACCAGAAAGCAACATAGGATACTTCTCTGCTGATTTTGTCATGGTCCCCACCTTTTGTGCCAATACCTAGCTGTTCAAAGCCAAAAACAAAAACTGTTACGACCAGCCCGAGTACACCTATTGCCTCAGGATTGAATGGATTCATTGATTGGTCCCCCTTAGAATATTGAGTTGTCAGGAAATTATGCTCTCTTGCCATTGGCTTCATATCATGTACAAAAAAACAAAAACGGCAAGTGAGCTGTAGCTCATTTGCCGTTTAATATCTACGAGTAAGTGCTGGGTAGCACCAAATAGACACCTGACATAGAAACGATTTCCTATATAAATTATAAGGTATTAGAGAAATCAATGCAATACAATTTTGACAAAAATTTGACAAAAATCTGACAATTAGCTCAAAACCACTAAAACACATGATTTAAGGGTAATTTCTTACTCTACTCTTCTGAAAAAATCTCACGAAGGGCATTTGCCACTGCCGCCACATCCTCATGGGTATTGGCATAGCCGAAGCTGAAGCGGATGGTTCCCTGAGGGAAGGTGTCCATCGACTTATGTGCTGAAGGCGCGCAGTGCATGCCACACCGGTTGTTTATACCATAGCCGGATGAGAGTCTATGTGAGATGACAGCGCTGTCATGATCAGGTGTGTCAATAGAGACAACAGCTGTCTTGTGTGCTGTTGATTGTGTGCCAATGATTTTTACCTGAGAAATGGTGCCAAGCTGGGAAAGCAGGTCCTCCATCAGCATCTGCTCATGGCTGCGAATCTTGTCGATGCCGTGGTCTTTGAGAAAACATAGTGAGGCATGCAGACCAACAATTCCGATTGTATTTGGCGTACCCGATTCAAACTTGTCCGGCAGATAATCCGGTTGGATTTCAAGATCAGACTTGCTGCCTGTCCCACCCTGGATAAGGCTGTCAACTTGTGTGGCAAAGTCATCTGTTATGGCAAAACCGCCGATTCCCTGAGGTCCAAGCAGGCTTTTGTGGCCGGTAAAGGCAATTGCATCAGCATTCAGATCTGTCATATTGACAGGCAGCTGGCCTGCTGTTTGGGCAGCGTCCACAATAAAGCGCAGATTGTGTGTTTTTGCCAGTTGACCGACAGGCTTAAGGTCCATGATTGTACCAAAGACATTTGACGCATGGAGCATGGCAATCAGCTTGGTTTCAGGTTTGATTGCAGCTGTGATCTCCTCAAGGTCAAAAATACCCAGTGCATCGGGCTGTATGCGTGTAAAGGACACACCCTTACTGGACATTTGAACAAGAGGTCGCATCATGGCATTGTGCTCAAAGCTGGATACAATCACATGGTCTCCCTGCTTGAGGAATCCGTGGAGCAGGACGTTTAAGCTTTCAGTGACATTTTTCGTGAAAACAATGTTTTTTGAATCCGGTGCGCCGAAAAGCGCGGCAAGCATTTCCCGTGTTTCGTACACGATGCCTTCTGTTTCAAAAGCTTCAGCATATGCACCTCTGCCTACATTTGTACCGACATTTAAGATATAATTATTAATAGCTTCAGCGACACCTGGTGCTTTTGGAAAGGAAGTAGCCCCGTTATCGAGATAAACTCTTTTCATCTATGTAACTCCTTTTGTTTATGGATTAAGTAATTTATCTTTATTCTAACATGATAAGTGGTCATCTTGTGAGATATGTGGGCATATACCAGAATGTATTCATTTAGAAAATTAATCAGTTTTGTGGTTTGTATAGAAAAAAGGAATAGGAAAAAGGAATAGGAAAAAGCCGTGTATGCATTAATTGGTCAAGACAGTCCGTTCAACAAGCAGCGCTTATATGGTAAGATTCAAAATGTGACCTGGGTAGAGATTCCGTCACTGGAGACACTGAATAAGGCGGTTCGAAGTCATGCTGACATGCTCTGCTGTCCTGTAGGTGATACTCTTGTGGTGGAGCCGACCTTATACGAGGGACTTGTGAGAGCATATTCTGGGTTGGAGGCCTTTATGGTACGCGGGCAAACGGTGTTAAGGGATAAGTACCCTGGGAACATTGCTTATAATGTTGCTTTTATAGGGGCCTACGCAGTCCATAACACCTGTCATACAGATCCGGTTCTAAAAGCGTGCATTGACGCTGCAGGCTATAAGTGGATTCATGTCAATCAGGGGTATTCCAACTGCATGATACTTCCTGTGGGCGCGCGCAGTCTCATAACGTCCGATTCGGGTGTTGAAGAAGCGCTGCGTGCCTACGGTATGGAGGTTCTTCTTATTGAACCGGGGGAGATTGACCTGCCAGGCTATAACTACGGCTTTATTGGCGGCGCAGCCATGTGTATTGAAGAGACAATTGTCTTTTTTGGGCGTTTGGATGCGCATCCTCATAAGGAGTCAATCCGAAATTTTATTGAGGATAGGGCACATGCAATCATTGAGATAGGTGCCAATGATTTGGTTGATATAGGCAGTGTTCGAATACTGAAGTAAAGGCAATAGGGAGGCATTTTTTATGGATACGGTTTTTTCGTCACACATAGGCTATTTTATTCAGGAAATTGCGCGAAAATCGGCGCTGCAGTTAAATGATGAGCTAAAGGAGCTTGATATCACCTATGCCCAGTTTCGCGTACTGAACACACTTTGGAAGCGTGGTACGCTCACGCAAAAGGAGATACTGGAGCATATATGTGTCAAGCCCTCAACACTTACGGGGCTGACAGATCAGCTTGTAAAAAAAGGACTTGCCGCACGGAAGAAGGACAAGGCTGACAGGCGGGCAAAGCATATAGCCCTGACAGTCAAAGGTGAAGCTTTACGGGAGCCTGCCTTTATAATCATCAACAGCTTTGAGAAGCGGACGACGGGGCACATTAATGACGCGCTTCGGGCTGAAATGCTCAAAGCCCTCAAGCATATGGACGATGAGATGACACATGAGCTGTGAGTGGCAAATGTGGGTTCGGGGCCTTATGAAAACACAATATATTTAGGAAGCTAAATAAAAACCCTTGAATATTTAGCTTCCTAAATATATAATATGTATATCAAACTTAAGACATGATTTATGGAGGTGCGATATGTATTTGGATTTGGAGACTGCTGAAGAACTGGACAGAATGGACCCAGTAGCATCTATTCGTGACCGCTTCTACCTGAACGAAAATGAACTTTATATGGACGGAAACTCTCTTGGTCTCATGTCAATCGATGCGGATGAAAGCCTTCACGCAACACTAGAAGACTGGAGAAAGCTTGGCATCAGAGGCTGGACGGAAGCTAAAAACAGCTGGTATTATATGTCGCAGGAAATTGCAGAAATACAAGCGCCTCTTATGGGTGCACTGCCACAGGAATTGACGGTACACAGTTCAACGACTATGAATCTGCACCTGCTTCTGGCAACATTTTATAAGCCGGAGGGGGAACGCAGAAAGATCGTTGTTGATGCACTGAATTTTCCTACGGACCTTTATGCAGTGAGAAGTCATATGAAGCAAATGGGCATAATTGTTGAAGAAAACCTAATTATTGTATCTAGTGAGGATGGGCAGACACTTGATGAAAATCGAATTATTGCAGCCATGGACCATACGACAGCGCTTGTCTTGATGCCTGGTGTGCTTTATAGAAGTGGACAACTGCTTGATATGGAAAGACTTATAAAGGCAGCACATGACGCTGGTGCGGTAATCGGGCTCGATCTGTCTCACTCAGCTGGCGCTGTAAAACATGCCCTTCACAGCTGGGGGGCCGATTTTGCCTTCTGGTGCAACTACAAGTACTTCAATGGGGGGCCGGGGGCGGCAGCAAGTTTGTTTGTCCATGAGAAGCACCTGGAAAAAGGTCCGGCACTTGCTGGCTGGTTTGGATACAGAAAGGACAGGCAATTTGATCTTGCCCTTGAATTTGAACCTTCAAGTACAGCATCGGCATGGGAAATCGGCACACCGCATGTCATGAGTATGGCAACGCTTAAAGGATCACTTGGACATTTCAGTGCTATGGGCATGGATGCGCTTAGAGAGAAATCACTGAAACTCACGGAGGCACTTATGCAACTGATCGATGCGCGGCTTGGAAGGTACGGCTGTAGTGTGGGTACACCGCGTGAATCTCATAGAAGAGGCGGGCATGTTGCACTTGTTCACAGTGAAGCTGCAAGTATTAACGAAGCGATGAAGGCAAGTGGAATCATTCCAGACTACCGTGAGCCCAATGTCATCCGACTTGCACCGGTGCCCCTCTATACAAGATATGCAGACATCGTCGAACTCGTTGACCGAATTGAGGAAATCATGCGCTCGGCGTCCTATAAGAAATATGAAAATAAGCGTGGTACTGTAGCTTGATGACGCAGAATATGTTATAATCTTCCTCGGCTTTAAGATGTATATTAATGATGTAAGAAGAGGGAGAGACATGATAAAATTACTCATACTTGCTTCAGTCGGTGCCCTGATTGGCTGGATGACAAACGTAATTGCCATAAAGCTCTTGTTTAGACCGATTGAACCTGTGCGCATCCCTGTACTGGGAATGACACTGCAGGGACTTATGCCAAAGAGAAAACAGGAGATTGCTAAAAATATTGGTGAAACAGTGGAAAAAGAGCTTCTTTCTGTTGAAGAAATTCTGGACAGGATGATTGAAGGCACAGATAAAAGTGCTGTAATAGAAGCTCTTAAGTATCGGATTGTTCAGCTTGCGGACCTCAAGGTTCCCGTTTTTGTTCCTACCGCAATGAAAAGCATGATTATGAAATTCATTGAGGACACGATTGATGAGAACGCTGACGAAATGATCAATGAACTCAGTGAAAAAATCGTCCACGAAGCGAGCGAAAAAATCAGCGTCGCGCTTATTATTGAAGAAAAAATCAATGCATTTCCTTTTGAAAAGCTGGAAGAAATCATCTTGGCAATTGCCAAGAAGGAGCTAAAGCACATCGAGTATCTGGGCGGTCTCATTGGCTTTGCCATTGGACTTGTTCAAGGTCTTCTGATTTTGTACTTATAAGTCGACAAATCATGTCCATTTTTGAAGTTGACAACAGCATAAAATCGGAATATGATGGTAACAGAAATTCGAATACGGGCAATGATAAGAGACAAGTAAAATGCAGATTTTATTCTAGAGAGTTTGTGTCGTGGCTGAAAGCACATCCATAAAAAAGCATTTGAAAACTCCTCTTTAGCTTTGACAGACTACTCTGAAGGAAATGTCAACGCAGGGCTGCGTTAAAGCCATATGAGCTGGAATGCAATGCATTCAAGTTGGGTGGAACCGCGAGATATCGTCCCAATACACTTAGGTGTATTGGGACTTTTTACGTTTTTGAAAAGACAAAGAAACATATATTTATTTTAAGGAGGAAAGACGATGAGTATGGTTAAAGTAACACTTAAAGACGGCTCAGTCAAAGAAGTCGAGAAGGGCATATCTATTTATGAGCTGGCAAAAGAAATTAGCGGCAGACTTGCAAAGGAAGCGGTTGTTGGTGAAGTTGACGGAGAGACTGTTGATCTGACTTATACACTTGACCACGATGCGGACGTGAGCATTCTTAAATTTGACGATGAAGAAGGCGCACATGCATTTAGACATACAAGTTCACATATCCTTGCACAAGCTGTACAAAGGCTTTTCCCGGGAACAAAGCTGGCAATCGGTCCTGCGATTGACAATGGCTTCTACTATGACTTCGACTCTGAGCACGTATTTGTTCCAGAGGATCTTGAGAAGATTGAAGCTGAAATGAAAAAAATCATCAAGGAAGACCTCAAACTGGAAAGATTTGAGCTTCCAAGAAGTGAAGCACTCGATTTTGTAAGTGAAAAGGGTGAAGACTACAAGGCTGAACTCATTAATGATCTGCCGGAAGACTCAATCATTTCATTCTATAAGCAAGGCGAATTTACCGATCTTTGTGCAGGCTGCCATGTTACAAGCACAAAGCAGGTGAAGGCGATCAAACTTCTCTCAGTAGCGGGTGCTTACTGGAGAGGCGACGAGAAGAACAAAATGCTTCAGCGGATCTATGGGACTTCATTCCCTAAGGCAAAGCTGCTTGAAGAGCATCTTGAAATGCTTGAAGAAGCGAAAAAGCGCGATCATAGAAAGCTTGGAAAAGAGCTTAAACTCTTCGCTCTTAGAGAAGAAGGTCCGGGTTTCCCATTCTTCCTTCCAAATGGTATGGTTGTTAAAAACGAACTGATGCATTACTGGCGTGAAGTGCATAATGCTGCGGGTTATGTCGAAGTTGAAACACCGCTTATTATGAACCGTAAGCTTTGGGAGACATCAGGCCACTGGTATCACTATAAGGAAAACATGTACACAGTTCAGATTGATGATGAGGATTACGCAATCAAGCCAATGAACTGTCCAGGCGGCATGCTTGTATATGACATGGAAATGCGTTCTTACAGAGACTTCCCACTGCGTATCGGTGAAGTTGGTCGTGTTCACCGTCATGAGTTGTCAGGTGCACTGCATGGTCTGATGCGTGTTCGTGCCTTTACTCAAGATGACGCCCACATTTTCATGCTTCCTGAGCAAATTAAGGACGAAATCAAAAACGTAGCAACATTAATTGATGAAGTTTACCAGAAATTCGGTTTTAAATATAATGTTGAGCTTTCGACAAGACCTGAAAAATCAATGGGCTCCGATGAAGAGTGGGAGCTTGCTGAAACGTCACTTCAGGGAGCGCTTGAAGAGCTTGGTCTGGATTATAAACTCAATGAAGGCGATGGTGCCTTCTACGGACCGAAGATTGACTTCCATCTTATCGACTGCCTGGGTCGTTCATGGCAGTGTGGTACAATCCAGCTTGACATGCAGCTGCCACAGCGTTTTGACCTGAACTACATCGGTGCAGATGGCGAGAAGCATAGACCGATTGTTATTCACCGTGTTGCTTACGGTTCAATCGAAAGATTCATTGGTATTCTGATTGAACACTATGCAGGAAAATTTCCAACATGGCTGGCACCTGTACAAGTTAAGATTCTTCCAATCGCCGATCGTCATGCAGACTACGCATACGAACTTAAGCGCATGATGCAGTCAAAAGGCATTCGTGTTGAAGTGGATGAACGCAGTGAGAAGATTGGATACAAGATCCGTGAAGCACAGCTTCAGAAGAATCCATATATGCTGATTGTTGGGGATAAGGAAGTTGAAGAGAAGTCCATTTCAGTCCGTTCCCGTGACAAGGGCGAACTGGGTGCGCAGGATGTAGCTGCATTTATTGATCAGGTAATCTCTGAAATCAAAGAGAGAGCAAATAGCTTATAAGTATGACCAGCTACTGAAAATTCAAGGGTTTAACCACTTGGGCTTTCAGTAGCTTTTCCTAAGGGATAATGCGGTGCATACTATATGATGAAAAAATCTTGACATGCGAAGCCTGTGCCTATATACTGTATTCGTTGCTGTGAATGATGACTTGACAGAGTTCGTTTGAAGTGGTAACATTGTTGAGGTACAATTAAAAAAAGTGAGTGCATTCAAGAAGGAATCCGTTCCCACCATGCAACGACAGAGTTCGTATGGTAAAGCATTAATCGTACAGGCTCTAGTGTGCCTGTGTTTCGATAAAGATTGCTGGCGGATTTTGAATCCGCTTTTTTTAATGGAACAAAGTCTGTTAATTGATTAAATCGTTCCTTTAGCAGGAATACGGTGCAGTTTAAACATTGCACATAACGTAATAAACAATCAACGGTTGCATTGGAGGTGTACCTTATCAGAAATCAAAACCCTAGACAAGCTGGCAAAGGCCAAAAGAAAACTGAAATCAATGAGATGATCCGAGACAGAGAGATTCGTGTTATTGATGAAAATGGCGAACAGCTTGGTATGATGTCATCAAAAGACGCATACAAACTCGCTCTTGAACGTAAGCTTGATCTTGTGAAAATCGCTCCGCAAGCGAAACCGCCTGTATGTAAAATCATGGACTACGGTAAGCACAAGTACGAGATGCAAAAGAAAGAGAAAGAAGCTAAGAAAAAGCAAAAGACAGTTCAAATCAAAGAAGTTCGTCTGAGCCTTAACATTGAAAAGCATGACCTTGAAACGAAAGCGCATAACGCGATTAAGTTTTTAGGCAAGGGAGATAAAGTTAAAGTTTCTCTACGCTTCAAAGGCCGTGAAATGGGACATACAAAACTTGGTTACGAGGTCTTTGATAGATTTGCTGAGACAATTGGTGAAGAAGGAAAAATGGAAGGTCGTCCTAAAATGGAAGGCCGCCAAATGATCGTATTCTTTATACCAGCTCAAAAATAATTTATTCGTCAATTGAAAGGAGGAGCAGACATGCCTAAGATGAAAACGCACAGAGGTGCTGCTAAAAGAGTTAAATTAACTGCCAAAGGTGGTTTGAAAAGAGGTCACGCTTACACAAGCCATATCCTTACTAAGAAGTCACCAAAGAGAAAAAGAAATCTAAGAAAATCTTCTATGGTTTCTAAAGGCGATATGAAGAGAGTACGTAAGCTACTTCCATACCTATAAAAATAACTACCGAAGGAGGTTAAACCATGAGAATTAAAGGCGCGGTTAACGCAAAGAAAAAACATAAAAAAGTTCTGAAACTGGCGAAAGGTTTCTATGGCGCAAAGAGCAAGATCTTCAAGTGTGCTCATCCAGCTGTAATGAGATCTCTACGTTCAGCATATATTGGTCGTAAACTTAAGAAGAGAGATTACAGAAGACTGTGGATTGCACGTATCAACGCTGCAACAAGAATGCACGACATGTCTTACTCTAAGTTTATGCACGGTCTAAAGCTAGCTGAAATCGACATCAACAGAAAGATGCTTTCTGAAATGGCGATTCATGACCCAGCAGGTTTCGCTAAGCTTGTAGAAGCTGCAAAAGCAAAACTAAGCGCATAATAACGCATAAATAGAATCCCTTTCACTTTTGTGATAGGGATTTTAATTTTTTTTGATAAAATAATATTAAGATACATAAAAAAGACAGCACGAGGGGGACTCGTGCTGTCTTTGCAAAGAGAGTTTGCATGTTCTATACAAAATCAGTGCTGAGAGGGGTTCTACCGGTATTCAAGGTGTAGAATCTGAGCTATTTCAGCATTGATTGCAGGAACCAAAGGTTTTTATTGTAGCCTGCTACGTGATCTTCGAACAAGGCAACTGTTACGAAATCGCCTTCTTCGTCTGCAAGCTTACGAATGTCAAGAGCCAGGTTGCGCATGGACTCGATATCTGCTTTAACAATTTCAAGAACTTCCTTGTGGTTGAAATCACGTGGTGCGATTTCCTCAACAGTGGCAGCTTCAAGATAATCCTTAGTTGTTGCAAGAGGGGATTCTCCAAGAATCTTCACCTGCTCGGCAACATCATCGAACTTGCCAAAGAAGTCATCGTAAAGTTCTTCTGTAAAATTGTGAACTGGCATGAATTGAAGACCAACAACATTCCAGTGCAGATTATGAAGCTTGTTGTTAAGGACAGCCAGATTAGCGATATACGTGTTCATTGATTGAATTTTTTTCATTTTCTTATCCTCTGTTATTGTACTTTATTTAAATTTGTAATGATTACATTTTTATCTTGAATACATAATATAACAGGATAACCTTGAAATAAAGAAACAATTTTGTTTCCAAAAGGAGTCGCATATGCAATCAGATAAAGAACGTGGCTTTGAACGTGTTTACGAACTAATAAAGCATCGGTGGGTTCTCGAAATCATTCGAGCCATCTCAAAAGGACATACCCGGTATGGAGAAATACTTGCCTTGCATCCATTTCTCAGCAAGACAGAGTTGAATCGGAAGCTGGCGATGCTGCAGGCGTATGAGGTCATAGAAAAAGATGGAAGCGAAAGAACAGCGCCCTATAGGCTGCTTTCTTTTGGTGAGGACCTTGAAAAACTCCATGTACAAATGGAAGCTCTTGGGCGCAAATTTGTTTAGTGAGATAGATTTCTATTCGGGTATATTAAGAATATGCCGTATTCAGAACCTGTCAGAATTGGAGGCCCAATATGATGAAACACTGCAGAAAATGTACGCTTATTTATGACGAGGAGATTGAAACGTGTGAGCGCTGCAAGGGAGGGTTAAAAGGCTATGAACCGGGTCATAAGATTCATAAGCTGAATATCACCTTTCCTGAGGGTGCGAAGTGGGCAGTTCTTGAATCCATGCAGGAAGAGTATGTTGCACAGTTCCATGTTGATTATCTTAAATCACGCCATGTGCCCGCAATCAAAATACTCAATCAGGAGAGTGTGCTTTCCAAGGTCTATCTCGGTAATGCATCCTCTGGCTATGATGTATTTGTTCCAGAGAGCATATTGGAACGCGCGAGGGATTTTCTTGAGGAATACTTAAGTGCGGAGTTCGACGAGACGCCTTTTAAGGAAGAATAGGCGCCTAGGCAATGGGTGCGTACGGGGTGATGTGATGCAGTATACAGTCGATCAAATTGAAAAAATCGCTGCGGATATCTTTGCGTGTGCCCCAGTAAGAGTGGAGGCGATAGGAAACCATGACCTCAACCGCCATTTGGTTTACAAGGTAATTCTTGAAGAGTCCATCTATGTCATAAAGTTCTATTATAAATGGAACAGAAGGAATCGTGAGATTGCCGCACATAAAGTACTTGAATCAATAACCAGTGTGAAAATCCCTAAAATGATCAATTACGGGACGCTCCCTGACGGTAGGGAGTGGATGGCTTATGAATACATTGAAGGTCAAATGCTGGATGATGTTCTCTCAAGCATGGACCTGTATGATCAGGAGAATATCTTTGAGGAAATTGGAGAGCAGCTTGGGAAGATACACAGTGCAAAGCAGTTTAATTATTTTGGAGACTGGGATGCTGATGCCAGGCGCCTGAGCAGCATTACGAGCTTTAAGCAGTGTTTTGCAAAGCGCCAGGAATCCCATGTCAATACGCTTAGAAAATTTGCCCTGCCTGAAAAGCGTCTTCTGGAGGCCGCGATTGCATTGATGCGGGAGCACTATGATATTTTGGATCCTGTCCATGAGGCAAGACTTTGTCATCGTGACTTTGATGGCAGAAATATTCTGATTCAACGTGGCGCGCACAGATGGCATGTCAGCGGCATCATTGATTTTGAACAAAGTTCCCCCTATTATACAGGGAGTGACCTTGTGAACTTATACAGAAAGTACTTTATTCAGACACCACAACTTGAAGATGCCTTTATGCGCGGTTATGACCGCTTTGAAACTCTGGACCCGTATTTTGTGGGCTTAAGGGATTATTTGCTGCTCTGCCTTGGAATAGCCATATGTTCATGGTCATACGACGACGCGCGCCCTCATTATTATGAGGGGATAAGAATTTTGGAATTTGTGCGAGAGACAAGTCGCTTCAAATTCTAATCGAATAGGAATGAAGAAACAAAAGCTGATAAATCTGGAACTGAGTCCGGGTTTTATCAGCTTTTTTACTTAAAAGGCAAGGCAATGAAGTTTTGTATCTGAGAGGCCAGGGACATGGGCAAGTGTCAGGTTGTCCTGCGCAATCTTTTGATTGATTTTTACAGCATTATGGACTTGAACCTCGAAAACTGATAAATGTTTAAAAAAATTTACTAAAAAGTTTTTTGAATATTCACGCAAGAAAAAGGTTTTCACAAAGAATGGTAAGGTTTTCCCAAAGCGTAAAAACAAGCATTTTACTTATATATTACAATATATGCCTTTAACGCCTTTAAAAAGCAAAATAGGGAGCTTGACATTCTAAAGATTCTGATTTACTATTGTGTATAATATTTATACGATGCGCATAAATCTGCACTAAAATAGTCGTTAACATCAATTTTTCATATGCTTCACAAAAATAATTGCATAAACATACATATGGAGACAAGGAGGAACACGGACGATGAAAGTGGTCGATTTAAAAGAACAGCTGTATATTGCAGAAGACGAAATTGCCAAATTGGGTGAATTTGTAAGTGATACGATTTTCAAGAATCCAGAGCTGGGAGACCAGGAATTTTTCAGTGCAAAGTTCCTCACAGAGGAAATGGAAAAGCTTGGTTTTGATGTGGAATTCCCCTATTGTGGCGTGCCGACGGCATTCCGGTGTGAGTTCGGTGATGACGAGGGGCCTAAGGTAGGCTTTCTTGCAGAGTATGACGCACTTCCCGGATACGGTGAAAACAGAGATGAAAATGGACATGCTTGCGGTCACAACTGGATTGCGGCAAGTACATTTGCAGCCTGTGCGGCACTTAAGAAAATCAAGCCGAACTTCAAGGGGAAAATTGTCTATATTGGAACACCAGCAGAAGAAACAGACGGTCGAAAGATTGACATCATGGAAGCTGGCGGATTTGATGACTTGGATGTGGCAATTCAGCTTCATTTAGGAGAATACAATGCTGTGGAATGCGTCGCGCTTGCCTGTACAGATGTCACGTTTGAGTTCAAGGGCTTTGCAACACACGCCTCGGCGCGGCCTGACGAAGGCATCAACGCCCTGGATGCATGCCAGCTGACTTTTGCAGGCATCAATGCACTGCGTCAGCACGTGAAGTCGGATGTGCGTATTCATGGAATCATCATGGAAGGCGGAGCGGCTTGCAATACAGTACCGGACAGATGCAGCATGCAGCTGTTTGTACGTGCAGCAGATAAGGACTATCTTGAAAATGTTGTTGAACGTGTGGTCAACTGTGCCAAGGGTGCTGAACTGATGACGGGTACAACCCTAAGCTGGAAGCGGGCCAAAAATACATTCTATGATTACAAGGGCGTGCCGGCACTGCAGGAGAAAATGCGGGAGAATATGATCGCACAGGGTGTGACTGAATTTGTAAAGGAAGATATTTATCATTCCGGGAGTACGGATATCGGTAATGTCTCCTATGCATGTCCGACTGTTTATGGCTACTTGGGTACCCAGGCTTACAGTTCAGCGCAGACCCATGACGCCGAGTTCTTAAATGTGGCTAACTCTGCGTTTGCATATGAACTGCTGCATAAGGGCGCTAAAGCCATGGCAGCAACAGCACTTGACGTTATCTGTGACGAATCGTTTCGTGAACAGATCAAATACAAATAATAAGCGGATAATAATGGAGGGACTATTATGGCAAAAAAGTTTTTTAAGGGGCTAAAGAAGATTGCAGCACTGACAATGGTTTCAATGCTCTTGGCAGGCGGCCTGGCTGGATGTGCAGGCAGCAGTGAGGCACCAGCAGACAAGGCTGAGACAAGCACGGAAGCACCTGCAAGTACGGAAACAGCTAAAAAGGCAGAAACACGTCTTGAAAAAATCAAAGAGGCAGGTGTACTTCAGGTTATCATGGAGCCGTACTTCGCACCATATGAGTTCATTGACAGCAGTAAGTCGGGTCAAGACCAGTATATGGGTGCCGATGTTGAGCTGGCTAAATATATTGCAGATGAAATCGGCGTGGAGCTTGAAATCGTGCCACTTGAGTGGACCGCTGTACTAACAGGGATTTCAACAGGAAAATATGATATGGCAATTTCAGGTATGGGCTACACAGCAGAACGTGCTGAGGCGATGAACCTGAGTGATTCTTACCGTGACACAGATTCGAAGCACGGTTTCGTAGTCAAGACAGACACAGTAGACACGTTCACTTCTCTAGATTCGTTTACAGGCAAGCGCATGGGCTTCCAAAAGGGTACACTTCAGGAAATGTATGCGACAGCGCAAATCAAAGATATGCAGCCACAGCCCTTTGACAGTGTTCAAAATGCGATTCTAGCACTTCAGTCGGGCAAGGTTGAAGCTGTTGCGGTATCGTACGACAATGGCGAACTCTTCTGTGAAGCAAATGCAGACCTGTCAATGGCAACGCCGCTGTTTGAAGGCACTGAGGACCATACTGTAGTAGCTTGTCCAAAAGGTTCTGACGATCTGACATCGATTGTCAATGAAGCAATTGCAAAAGTCAACGAAGAGCAGCTGTATGCGCAGTGGTGGGATGAAGCGACATCAGCAGCTAAAGAGCTGGGTGTTTCTCAGTAATAGATGATTGGCAGCATATTGAATATGCGCCATGCATACCGTGAATGATTTAGGAGGAAGGCCATGGTCACAAATATAATACGCATCTTGAGTAAGTACTGGATGGTGTTCCTCGCAGGTCTTTGGAACACAATCTGGATTGCAGCTGTTGCAATCTGTCTTGGTACGGTTTTCGGAACGATCGTGGCGCTGGTTAGAATGTCAAAGCGCAAGCCGCTGAAAGTGATTGCGCTGGTGTATATAGAAATTCTTAGAGGAACGCCAATGCTGCTTCAGTTCTACTTCTTCTGGCTAGGTCTGCCCTATCTGTTTCCAACAATAAGCAGTCTCAGCTGTGCGCTCGTTGCCCTATGTGTCAACTCAAGCGCTTATGTTGCAGAGTGTATTCGTGCAGGGATACAGGCGGTAGATCCAGGGCAGCGTGAGGCGGCTCTGAGTCTTGGTCTTTCAGAGTTTAACATCATGCGAAAGATCATTTTACCTCAGGCAGTCAAGAACATTTTGCCGGCACTTGGCAATGAGTTTATCGTCATGATCAAGGAAACAGCACTTGCTTCAATATTCTTTGTCGGTGAACTGATGACTGCGTTTAAGACAGTACAGTCAAATACTTTCCTTGGGCTTGAGCCACTAATCATTGTAGGTCTGATTTATCTGATCATTACGCTTACGCTTTCAAGAGGTATGAAGGTACTTGAAGGGAGGATGAATGCCAATGCTTGATAAACCGCTGATACAACTGGTGGATCTGCATAAGTATTTTGGAGATCTTGAAGTACTCAAGGGAATCAATGAGCATATAATGGAAAATGAAGTGGTATCCATTATCGGTCCAAGCGGATGTGGCAAGAGCACACTGCTTAGATGTATGAACTTGCTCGAAATACCGACAAAGGGTGAAGTCAACTTTGAAGGTGTGGACATTATGGATGAAAGTGTGGATGCTACAATACACAGACGGAAAATGGGGATGGTATTCCAGCATTTTAATGTCTTTCCCCATATGACAGTGCTCGAAAACATTACGGCTGCACCTGTGCTCAACAAAATCATGACACAGGAAGAGGCAGAGAAGAAGGCTATGGACCTGCTCACACAAGTTGGTCTGGATGACAAGGCCCATGTATATCCGCGTAAATTGTCAGGTGGTCAGAAACAAAGGCTTGCAATTGTCCGCGCGATGGCAATGGATCCCAAAGTCCTCCTGTTTGATGAACCGACAAGCGCCCTCGATCCTGAAATGGTCAAGGGGGTTCTGGAGGTTATTCGGTCCCTGGCAACTTCAGGAATGACAACGGTGATTGTCACGCATGAAATGGGATTTGCCAAAGAAGTAAGCGATCGCGTCTGGTTCATGTATGACGGTGTCATTGCTGAAAAAGGGACACCGGATGAAGTCTTTAACAAGACGCAAAATCCGAGGGCGATTGAGTTTTTGTCCCAGGTCTTATAAGAAAAAACAAACACCTCAGCACAGTGAATGACTGTTCTGAGGTGTTTTTACGTTTGTATGCAATTTTTTACTGAGGCCTATGCCTGTACGGTGCGCATAAGGGCGCCGATGATTGTCGGCAGAATTGTAATGACAGTGAGCAGGCGCATGAGATGAAGCAGGGCGACCGTAGGTGTATCGGCACCATAGGCGCCGGATATGAGGGTCATATCCGTAAGCCCCCCAGGCGAGACGCTGAAAAGCGCCGTTGTAAGATCCATGCCAGTCAGCTTGGACAGCGTGAATCCGAGGACCACGCTGAATAGCGTAAGGCCAATGACGACAATGATAGCGGGGAACATGAGATTTTTTAGCCCGTGTATGGTATCCATGGAAAAGTTGAGTCCCAGCATACCCCCAACGACAATCTGGGCCATGATTCTGAAGGTATAGGGCAGTTCGCCACGGCCGGAAAAGATTTTCACGGACGCGACGGCAAGCATTGCGCCGACCAGTGCACCGGCGGGAATTTTAAGTTTGAGTCCGATGATGCCACCTGCGGCGGCGATGAGAAGCGTGAGTAAGATATCCATGAATGTCATCCTTCCAAGAGTTTATAAGAATTCTAAAAAAATCTGAATGAGGTGAAACCTGCAACCATCATAACATGAAAGCGACTTTTCAAATAATTACAAAGGGACGAAAATCGAAAAATACACAAAAAATACTTTACATAACAAAGTCTTAACATTACAATGTACTTGAATCAGTACAGTATACCGTATCCCGGAGGTGAACAATGAGAAGCGATGAAATCGCCGCTCTGGGTATGCGTGCTATTTTGTACGAGGTTAGTGTGACCCCAAAACCTGGACTTGTTGACAGAAACAATTCCGGCGCACACAGTGATATGGATTTTTACACATTTATGGCCAGTGCGGCAGCACTCAGTCAGGGCCTTCATAAAATTGCCGATTACGCTGGTAAGTGGCGAACGGAATCACTCCGGGCGTTGTTTGACAGCATTAGACCAATCGGCATGGACATGGAGAGAGCTATGTTTAATGCCACTGACGGTATCAATACCCATAAGGGAATGATATTCAACATGGGTGTACTCGTTGCAGCTGCGTCCTATTATGTGTCGATTCATGATGGAAAACGGCCGTGTTCTGAAGAACTTTCGGAAATCGTTTCCCAAATGACATCGGGCATTTCAGAAGCAGAACTGGCTACGTCGAGGTCCAGCACAGCTGGAGAACGGCTCTATCACACTTATGGCATCAAGGGCATAAGGGGTGAAGTTGAGTCGGGGTATCAGACGGTTTTAAGCACAGCAGTTCCTGTTTTCAGGTCGATGCAACTTGGCGCAAATGCACTTTGTCTGCAAATGCTTGTAGCGCTTATGACCACTTGTGAAGACAGCAATATCCTTTCGCGGCATGACTTTGAAACCCTTAAGCAGGTTCAGATTCGTGCAACAGGATTTTTGGATTCCGGTGGCATGCGTCAGCTTGACGCATTCAGACAGCTGGAAGTGCTTGATGCAATGTTTATTGAGAGAAATATCAGTCCCGGCGGATCGGCAGATTTGCTTGCAGTAGCCATATTCATGGCCATGCTTGAGGGATATTTAAAATAGAATAACCTGACAGTTTTTAAGAACTGAAGTATCAAGTCTTAAATAAGGTCAGCATTCAGATTGTCATTAGACGGTCTGTATGCTGACCTTTTTCGTTTATAGGGCTGTCGGTAAGCAGTATGGAAAGGTCTAGGGGAGGGCACATGGACAGCGTACGAATTGAACGTGTATTCACAATGGACAGTGAAGCGCTAGAGCAGATAAGCGCATTTTTGAAGGGTCATGGACTGGCTCTGGAGTTGCCGACAGATATTCTGCTTTCTGGCAAGTCGGGGGAGAAAATTGTAGCAACAGGGGCGCTACGCGGCCAGATTATCAAAATGCTGGCAGTCGATGAGAGCTACAGGGGAAGCAACCTGATTGGAAAAATGATTTCAGAAGTGATGGGTCAGGCATTTCAAATGGGGCAAGATCATCTGTTTATCTACACAAAGCCTGGCAATGAAACTACATTTGGGAACTTGGGCTTTTACAAGATATGTGAGACAGATTATGTTGCACTCTTTGAAAATAGAAAAAGCGGTATAGAAAAGTTTTTCGAAACAGCAGCAGAAAGACCTGATGTACACGGCACAATCGGTTCGGTTGTCGTGAACTGCAATCCGTTCACCCTCGGACATCAGTATCTTATTGAAACAGCAGCTGGTGAAGTGGATCACCTCTTCGTATTTGTCGTCAGCGAAGACCTTTCAACCTTTCCGGCAAAGGACAGACTTGAGCTGGTACAGGCAGGAACAGACCATCTTGAAAATGTGACAGTACTGGAAAGCGGGCCTTATATGGTCAGCAGTGCAACATTTCCTTCCTACTTTCTTGACGAAGGCAATGACAAGGTGGACATCCATACAGAGGTTGATGCGACCGTGTTTGCGCAAAGAATAGCCAGACATTTTGGAATCAGCAAAAGATTCCTGGGCGAGGAACCCTATAGTCCAACGACAGAAGCCTATAATAGGACACTGAAAAAGGTATTGTCCCGGTTTGAGATTGAAGTGAAGATTATTCCTAGAAAAGCGGTTGAAGGTGAGATCGTGAGTGCATCCAAAGTGAGGCGGTTCATAGGAATGGGAGAGCTTGAGAAGGCACTTGAGCTCGTTCCGAAAACAACTAAAGCGTATCTGCTTTCAGAAGCGGCAGCAGATGTTATAGAAAGAATCAAAAGAGAGGCGCATTTGGCAAAGCGTATCTAGGGAAGGGTTGGTTTAGGTGAAAATTTTAAGACCTGCTATGGCAGGGACTATGGAATCAAGTGATGTACAGGTGTATGTCCGGCCTACAGAAGGCGTGCAGAATAAAGTGACCATCAACAGTCCGGTAAAGGTTCAGTTCGGACATATCATTGAAAAAGTTGTTCTGAAAACCCTTGAGGATTTTAATGTACAAGGTGCGGAAGTCAGTGTAAATGACAGAGGCGCCCTTGACGCGACAATTGTCTCTAGAGTTCAGACAGCCCTCTTTAGAGCATCTGACAATGAGAGTATTGATTGGGAGGTTGCACAAGCATGGAACGCTTAAGAAGAACAATGATGTATGTTCCGGGAAATAATCCTGGCATGCTGGCAGACGCAGGTATATATGGTGCAGATTCACTGATGTTTGACCTTGAAGACTCAGTGTCTCTTTCAGAAAAGGACTCGGCGCGATTCATGGTGTTTCATGCTGTATCGAACTTCGACTACGGAGATATAGAAGTTGTCGTGAGAATCAATTCCCTCAGTTCAGAATACGGACACAAGGACATTGAAGCCATGGTCAAGGCCGGTGTTGATGTAATCAGACTTCCAAAGACAGACACGGCAGAGGATGTTCATGAGGCAGAAGTTGCCATTGCAGCCTGTGAAGAGCGTTTTGGCAAAACTGTGGGAAGCACGAAAATGATGGCGGCAATTGAGAGCCCTCTAGGTGCCATGAATGCTTATCAAATCGCGACAGCGTCTAAGCGTCTTATTGGGATCGCCATAGGCGCAGAAGATTACGTAACAAGCATGAAAACAAAACGTTCGCCAGAGGGCATTGAGATTCTTGCTGCGAGAAGCCAGATTGTGATGGCAGCACGTGCGGCAGGCATAGCGGCGCTGGATACGGTTTATTCGGACGTTGACAATATGGAAGGCTTCATCAACGAAGTCAAGCTGATTAAACAACTTGGATTCGATGGTAAATCGGTCATCAATCCGAGACAGGTTGATCCTGTACATGCCCTATATGCGCCAAGCAAAAATGAAATCAGTGAGGCTCAGCAGGTCATATATGCAATCATCGAGGCGGAGAAGAACGGTTCTGGTGTTATCTCCGTAAATGGAAAAATGGTAGACAAGCCAATTGTAGAACGCGCTGAGCGTGTTCTGGAACTGGCAGGAATAGATAAGGAGGCGATGCTAAATGAAGCCATGGTCTCATAGACAAGAAGTCGCATGCAGTCTTAGGGAAGACGGAAAAAAATTTATTGGCAGCAAGGGTGTAGATCCGACTGGAAGAAAGACTGCCGTTCTCAACAAAGTTGTCAGACCCGGTGATGAAAAGCTTTGTGAGGGCATTTCAGATGCCATCATCAAGTCTGGGCTCAAGGATGGCATGACCGTATCCTTCCATCATCATTTCAGAGGTGGCGACTACATTCTCAACAATGTGATGGATGAAATCGCCAAGATGGGCTACAAGGATATTACCATAGCATCCAGTTCCCTATCATCGGTACATGCTCCCCTGATAAAGCACATTGAGTCTGGTGTGATCACAAAGATCCATACGAGCGGACTGCGGGGCGAACTTGCCCAGGCAATTTCTGCCGGACTCATGGATGAACCGGTCGTGATTCGATCGCACGGCGGACGTGCCCGTGCCATTGAATCCGGTGACCTGAAAATAGACGTTGCGTTTCTAGGCGTATCCTCATCGGATGCTTACGGAAATGCCAACGGCATGTTTGGAGACACAATTTGCGGGTCTCTGGGCTATGCACTGGTTGATGCAGAATATGCAGATCAGGTTGTGGTCATTACCGACCAGCTTGCAGACTACCCAAATATGCCAGCAAGCATTACGCAGCAACAGGTTGATTTTGTTGTCAGCGTTGAGCAGATTGGCGATCCGAATAAGATTTCCACTGGCGCAACACGTTTTACAAAGAATCCCAAAGACCTTCTGATCGCCAAAAAAGCGGCTGAGGTCATTCAGGCTTCCGAGTACTTCCGTGAAGGCTTCAGCTTCCAGACGGGTTCTGGTGGTGCGGCACTGGCCGTTTCCAGATTCCTGAAGGATCATATGGATACGCGCGGTATCAAGGCGCGCTTTGCGCTCGGTGGGATTACAGAACCAATGGTGGCGCTCCATGAGGCAGGCTACATTGAGCACTTGTTCGATGTACAGTGTTTTGACCTTGCGGCTGCACAGTCCATTGGAAAGAATAAGAACCATCATGAAATTACGGCTTCACAATATGCAAATCCGCATACCAAGGGAAGCGTTACCAATAAATTGGACATTGTCATTTTGAGTGCGCTTGAAATTGACAAGGCCTTCAACGTAAATGTAATGACAGCTTCAGATGGCGTTCTCATGGGTGCCTCTGGAGGACACAGTGATACAGCGGCTTGTGCGAAAATGACGGTTATTGTAGCACCGCTGATCAGAGGTAGAATTCCTACAGTGGTCGATCAGGTTCAGACGGTCATCACACCGGGTTCCTCAGTTGATGTTCTTGTAACAGACAGGGGGATAGCGGTACATCCGGATAGGACGGACCTTCAGGAAGCTTTTGCTAAGGCAGGCATTGAGACAGTAACCGTAGAGGCGCTAATTCAAAAGGCCAAGGACATCGTTGGAGAGCCAGCTGAAATCCCATACTCAGACAAAGTGATCGGTGTTGTTGAATATCGTGATGGTACATGGATGGATGTGATTTATGGTGTTGAACGATCAGGTGATACGAATTCTTAAAGCGCGTGAAGAACGTGAGATCAAACATCGGCAACTGCTTGAAATATATCAGGGAACGCTGCTTGCTCTGACACTTAACATCCCCGGTCAGAACAAGACGACTCCTGACGCTCTTGTAGCGTATGAAGCAGGAATCCGTGCCGTTGATAAATTATTCTCCTCCAGGCGTGTGAATGTTCTAAAGTATGAATCCAGTGCAACTGACGATGGACCGCATGCATGTTGGATTGTTGACACGCCATCTCCTAAGCTCAAGGCTTGGACCATGGAGATCGAGGAAAACCATCTTCTGGGCAGACTCTTTGACTTGGATGTCCTTGACACCAGTGGAAAGACCCTGCATAGAGATGGAATGGGGAAATCGCAGAGAAAATGTCTTGTTTGCGAAGAACCTGCTCATGCATGTGCCAGAAGCAGGCGACATGACTTGATAGCACTGAGCAGAGCCATTAACAATATGGTGACCAGGTATTTGGAGGAAGATGATTATGAAAAATCCTGAGCAAATTGTTGGAAATCTTGATTTTTCAGGAAATCAGACCATTCGGGAAACAATCTATAAAGCCATTAAGCAGTCCATTATCGATGGAAAGCTGGCGGTAGGCGAACGTATTGTTGAGAAGACCTTTGCGGATGCATTCAGAGTCAGTCGCACCCCAGTGCGTGAAGCGCTGAGGCGTCTTGAAACTGAGGGACATGTGGAGTATATCCCAAGAACGGGTGTCATCGTATCGGGTGTTTCAAGAGACGATGTCATCGAAGTCTATAAGATTAGAAAATCGCTCGAAGCACTTGTACTCGAGCAGGTCATTGAAAGGATCGAGCAGGAAGATATTGAAAAACTCAACCGCTACATTGAGATTGCCAATAAGGATATCAAGGCGGAAGACCTATCTGTTGTCATGGACCATTACGAGAGCTTTAACGAGATCCTCCTTCGGGTATCAAGCATGCCGCGTGTATCAGCGGTGCTGGGCCAGATCAAGGAATACGTATTCAGGTTCAGACGCATATCGGCATCTAAGGAAAGACGCCGTGAAGAAGTCGCACTTGAGCATAAAGGTATTGTCGCCGCGATTAAAGACAAGGACATTGAAAAGGCAATTGAGCTGAACGATGTGCATTTGGACAAGTCGCTGGAAACAATACTCATGGAGCTCTTTGACTAGAAATACTCAAGAAGTATGATGTACAAACTGCATTCCATTGTGTAAAAATCCGAAAGGATTTTAATAATACTTTGCTTTGAAATAATAGCAAGGCGAAGAAACTACTACCAAGGGGGAGTAAGAATGATTAAAAAGTGGATGAAAAAAGCTCTAGTTCTTATGACAGTTGCTGCACTGATGACAGGTTGCGCTGCTGGTTCAGGCGGAGCAGGCGAAAGCGCAGATTCTGGTTCTGATGCTTATCCAAAAGGCAATGTTGACTTTATCGCACCAGGTGGCGCAGGCGGTGGTTGGGACCTGACAATCAGAACAACTGCAAAAGTACTTCAAGACGCTGGCCTTGTTGAAGTTCCAATGCCTGTTACAAACAAGCCAGGCGGCGGTGGCGGCGTTGCGCTGTCATACCTGCAAACTAAGGACGGCAAAGATGACACAGTAGCTGTGTATTCTCCACCACTACTGCTGATCAACCTAAATGGTTCATCTGAGTACAGTTACAAGGATACGACACCACTTTCAAGACTGATTGCTGACTACGGTGCATTCGTAGTTGCAAAAGACTCTGAGTATGAGAACATTGGTCAAATTATCGACGCTCTGAAGGCTGATCCAAAGAGTGTTAAAATCGGCGGAAACTCATCTGTTGGTTCAATGGACCACATCCAGTTCCTTCTGATTGCTAAGGCAGCAGGCATTACTGATCTAAAAGACATCGACTACGTATCATTCCAGGACGGCGGCGCTACAGCTCAAATCCTTGGTGGTCACGTTGACCTTCTATCTACAGGTCTAGGCGATGTTGAAGGTCTAATCGAGTCTGGCGACCTGCGTGTTCTTGCGCATACAGCTGACAAGCGTGTAGGCGAAGGCGTTATGGCTGAAATTCCTACAGTAAGTGAGTCTGGTATCGATGCAACATTCGTTAACTGGAGAGGTATCTTTGGACCTCCAAACATGTCAGAAGAAGCTGTTACTTACTGGGAAACAAAGCTTGGCGAAATGGTTCAAACACCAGAGTGGGCTGAAGCTTGTGCTAAAAACGGCTGGGACAACACGTACCTGAATGCGGCTGATTTCGAAGCTTTCCTAGAAAAAACAAACGAAGAATACAAGACAATTCTTGAAGATATCGGTATGCTAGCTAACTAATAAAAGGGTTAATCGCCCTGTTTACAGGGCGATTTTCTTTCGAATTTTGTTTTAAACTAAGGAGGATTACCTTGACGACGAAAAAGCAAACCTTTAAGCCGGATTACAATGCTCTGACGGGCTTTGTCGTTGCTGCTTTTGGTCTCGTTTACCTGATCATGACACTTACGATGAAGCGTAGTTCATTGGGCGACCCTATGGCGCCACTATATTTCCCTTTAGGCTTGGGCATTATGCTCGTAGTATTTGGTGTGATTCAGGTTCTAAGAAGCGACATCAAAAAGAGCATCGAATCCCTCAAGCGTTTGAAGGACATGGACGAGACCGACAAAAAAATCAGCGGAATGATTGCGTATACATGTGTAAGTGGCGTAATTTACGCACTTCTATTTGAACATGCTGGATTTGTCATTTCGACATACCTTTTCATGATGGCTATGCTTTCGCTGACAAATAAGAAGAAAAATGTTCAAAATGCTATTGTTGCTGTAGTATTCAGCGTTGGAATCTACTTGATATTTACACGTGCACTAGGTATTCCACTACCGAAGATGCCGTTTGTAGGATTTTAGAGGGGAGTAAGCAATGGAAATCTTATCAAATCTGATACATGGTTTTGGTATCGCACTTCAGCCCTATCACCTGCTTCTGGTTACACTTGGCGGTATCCTGGGTACAATCGTAGGTATGCTACCTGGTCTTGGACCAGCGACAGGGGTTGCAGTACTTCTGCCAATCACATTTACAATGGGACCGACAGCCGCACTTATAACTATGACAGGTATTTATTACGGTGCCATGTTTGGTGGTTCAAGAAGTTCAATTCTAATCAATACACCTGGTGATGGTGCTGCACTTGCAGCAACATTTGACGGGTACCCAATGGCTCAAAAGGGTCGTGCAGAAGCAGCTCTGGCTATTTCGGCAATTGCCTCTTTCATTGGTGGCCTTATTGCAGCAATATTTATGGTTGTACTTGCAACACCGGTTTCACGTTTCGCGTTGAAGTTTGGTCCTGCAGAGTACTTCCTACTCATGGTTACTGCGCTTTCAATGACGGCATCTATGTCAAAGGGTAAAATGCTAAAGGGTTTCATTTCCATGGTATTTGGTCTTATGATTGCGACAGTGGGTATAGATGCAATGTCAGGTGTAAAGCGTTTTACATTTGGCGTACTAGAGCTTCAGACAGGAATCGACTTCCTGATCGTCATTATCGGAATCTATGCACTGGGTGAAGTTTTCAAAAGCTTCAAGGCACTTCTGTCAGGTCAGAAAAAAGCCCAAACTGAGTTTGGACGTATCTGGATTTCCAAGGATGACTGGAAACGCTCTAAGTGGCCAATCCTGAGAAGTGCACCACTTGGCTTTATCATCGGAGCACTTCCTGGTGCTGGCGGTACAATGGCGTCACTGATGTCATACAACAATGAAAAGCAAATGTCCAAGCATCCTGAAGAGTTTGGTGAAGGCGCAATCGAGGGTCTTGCAGCACCTGAGTCAGCAAACAATGCGGCTTCGGTAGGCGCCCTGATTCCAATGCTTACACTGGGTATCCCAGGTTCAGGTACAACGGCTGTTATGATGGGTGCACTTCTGATGCTGGGTATCCAGCCTGGTCCGCTTCTATTTACACAGCACCCTGATATCGCATGGGGACTGATTGCAAGTATGTTCATCGGTAACCTGATCCTTGCGGTTGTTAACATCCCGCTGGCTGGTATTCTGGTACGTGTTCTTGCAATTCCAGCAAAAATCCTTTATCCAATCGTTCTAGGACTGTCATTTGTAGGTGCATACGCAATCTCAAACAGCCCGGTGGAGTTCTATCTGCTTGTTCTGTTCGGCCTGATTGGCTATCTGATGAAGATTGTTGATATTCCTACAGCACCAATGATCCTAGCTTGTATCGTCGGCGGCACTATGGAGCAGTCCTTCCGTCAGGCAATTCGTCTTTCAGACGGCAGTCTTGGTATTTTCGTTGGGTCAGGTCTGGCACTGTCACTGATTGCACTGACTCTTGGATCAATCCTGTTCCCTATGGTCAAGTCGGCTATGGCGAAAAAAAGTGAGCCAGCAGTGGCGCTTAAAAAGGAAGCATAATTAACTTGATGCATCACACGGTTTTCGTAGTATAATTCAATAAGACATATGTATGGTCAACATTTGGGCCCTACATTCCCTTTATGTTCAAACCGCTTAATTTATTAAGCGGTTTTGGGCCGTTCAGAAGTTTGCAGGAGGCAGTCATGAATCAGAAGATTTTCAAGTACAAAATGCGGATGAAATCCGGATATATGCGATTTGCAATTCTAGGCATGGTTCTGCTTGCCGTTGTAATAGCATCTTCTGTTAAAAACTACATAGATTTCAGGGACAGTCTTATTGTGAGAGAACAGAATCAGCTTCTGACCATTGCTGAATCTGTTGCTAGAATACTGAGTGAGTTCGTTGACAACAAGGCTGAAGATGCCAAGACCCTCAACAGACTTATTACAGACCAAATCAGTCAGGATGGTCCTGAGGATTACAATCAGCGCATTGTCAAACCCCTCCTTCAAAATTATCTTGAAGTGCAGCAGGGCGAGGTCTTCATTATTGAATGGTTGAGTCCAGTCGGGGAGTCCCTGTCAGTCTATACAGATACAAGCAAGGTCAATGTCAGCAGAGAAGAGCTGCACGATGCGCCTATTCCAGAGAGTCTTGAAAAAACCTACATCGGAAAGGTTGAGGAAGGACGCGACGGAAAGCTCTATTTGGATATATTGGAACCCGTGGATATTCAGGGGCAGCGTCTGGGCATTATTCGATTTGTCATATCCCTTGATCAGCTGTATGAAGAGTATGTGCGCGAAATCCGGGCTGGTGACAAGGGGTACGCATCCCTAAAAGATTCCAACGGCATCCTGATCATGCATCCAAGCAAGGGAGATATCGGTCAAAATGTCATCGAGGTTCGTAAGCAGGCTTATCCAGATTACGATTGGTCTGAACTTGAGGAAATTGTTGAACACCAGAAAAAAGGGGAGTCCGGTGTTGGTGTCTATCACTCTGTCTGGTCCCATGATAAAATCAAAAGGCGTGTCAAAAAGTTCAATGGCTATGCGCCGGCACGCATCGGCGATGACTTCTGGATTGTCAATGTTTCAATGGACTACCGTGAGCTTGTGGATATTGTGAACAGGCACCTCTACACGAGTATGGTCATGATTGGGGCCATCCCAGTCGTCTTTATCATCATTTCCGTATACTATTTCAATTTGAAGCGCAATCTTGAGCAGCTTGAAATTGAACATAATTATGTTGAGAAGCTCAATAAGCTCAATAAGGAGCTCGAGCTTGACATCGAGCAGAGAAAGAAGCTTGAAGTGGAGCTAAAGCAAAGTCGACGACGCTTTAGAACCCTCTTCAACGCAGGGGTTGACTTGACCTTTGTACTTGAAAGGTCTGAGCGCGGCGAGTGGATTATTACCGATATTAACGACCGGGCCTGTGAAATGCTGGGAAGGGACAGAGAGGCACTTACCTCAACGCCTTTCCTGTCCATTGACCACAGAACAAAGGCACCCTTTCTTGAAGCTATCATTTCAGATATGGAGTCCAGTGCGAATGTTCAGTTTGAAACCGCGCTTCTAAAAAATGATATGCAGATGTTCCCGGTTGAAATCAACGGAAACCTATTTTCCTTCCAAGGGAAGAAATATGTCATGCTGATTGCCCGTGACATCACTGAGAGACTGACTCAGAAGGAAGAGCTTGAGCGTCACCGCGCCATGGCCATTTACAAGAATAGAATGGCCGCAGTTGGTGAAATGGTTGCCAACATTGCACATCAGTGGAGACAGCCTCTGAGCAGCTTGAACCTCATGCTATCGAATTTGGAAGACGCCTATGAAACAGATACCTTGGACGCGGAATATTTCAACCGCCAGATGCAAAAATCCCGTGGGATTATTCAGCGCATGTCGGAGATCATAGACGAGTTCAGATATTTCTTCAGTCCTAAGGGGCAACGTAAGTCTTTTGCAGTTCAGGAGAGCATGCGTCAAGTTGAAGAGATGGTCCACGACAGGTTGCGGATTGAAAGCGTGCAGCTTCATGTTTCCAGAGAGACTGAAGATGACCTTGTTTACGGGTATCCAAATCAGCTGTCCCAGGTGCTTCTGAATCTGATCAGCAATGCCATGGATGCTTTTTCAGACATATCGGGCGAAAAGCTTATTCATGTAGATATTGATGAGACAGAAGCCTTTGTCGTCGTGACGGTCAAGGATAATGCAGGCGGTATAGAGGATGATGTGCTGCCCAAGCTCTTCGAGCCCTATTTCACAACAAAGGCTGAAAACGGCGGTACCGGCATTGGCCTGTATATGAGCAAGATGATAATTGAATCGAAATTTGCAGGTAGAATTCAGGCAAGAAGAATAGATAATGGATTGAGCTTTACGATTGAACTTCCAAAGTATAATCAGGGGGATGACACATGGAACAGTTAATTCGAAAGTTAAAGATTCTATATGTAGAAGATGATCTGGTGCATCGGGAAGAGCTGTCAGATTATCTGAGCAGACGCGTGGGCCGCTTGTACCTTGCAGAGAATGGCGAGCAGGGACTCGAGAAGTTTGAAACGGTAAATCCAGACCTGGTCATTACGGATTTGCGCATGCCCAAAATGTCGGGAATTGAGCTGGCAGAAAAAATCAGGGAAATCAACAAGACGGTACCCATTATTGTACTTACGGCACTTTCAGACAAGGACACCATTCTTGAAACCGTCAAAATTGGGATACTGGACTATGTTCTAAAGCCTGTAGACGTTAAGGAGCTGATCAAGGTCATCCGTAAGGCGGTTTCCACCATTACGGCAATTGACAATGAGTTTGGCTATCAGGTGGTGGCACCGGAGAAGCTGAATACCCTAAAGTCCGTGCTGACATCTTATTTAAAGAAGGAAACAGGAAAAGGGCCGATTGATGTTCGCTTTACAGCGGCTGAAGACAGCCTTGAACTGGTCGTTATGGGGACGCTGACCCGGTATGAGGAAGCCCTGATGCAGCGTCAGGAAAATCAGAAGCTTGTCGAATACAACAGAAGTGTGTTTTTCACGGACCGCTCAGGTGAGATCGGATCGCTTATTGAAAATGCACTTGAAACCAGAGGCTATGTTCTGTATGATGTTACGGTGGACGCATTAAAGGACAGATGCGTGCTTCTGTTTAAGCTGGACAGATAAGTGTTGGAATTGTTAAGGAGCCATTCATGGGGATGAGGCTCCTTTTGTACTTTACAAAGCACATTCTTTATTAATCTTTCAGAACTGTGTTGTGGTATAATAGTACAATGGAAATTCCAAGGATTTGAATTTATGAGTGGTTTGAGGTGAAAGCATGGATTTTAAGAGCGCACTTTCAGCAGCGGATGACATGCGCAAAAAAGAACTGAATCCGGGACAGGTACTCGTACTTGGATTCGCATCCGTAATACTTATTGGGGCAATTCTTCTGAATCTGCCAATTGCGACGCAGGATGGGACCTCGGTTGGTTTTATCAATGCCCTGTTTACTGCAACATCCGCAGTTTGCGTAACGGGCCTTGTTGTAGTGGATACGGGTACGTATTGGACAGTTTTCGGAAAGAGCATCATACTGCTCCTGATACAGATTGGGGGTCTTGGCTTCATGACCATGGCAACCAGCATGGCCTTTCTCGTAGGTAAGCGTATTTCTCTGAGAAGCCGTCTGATCATGCAGGAAGCCCTCAACCAGTTTACAATATCGGGTATTGTTCGACTGACTAAATACATAATTTATACGACACTGATCATTGAGGGTCTGGGTGCAGTCCTCCTAGGCTTTAAATTTATACCGGAGTATGGTTGGAGCACAGGTGTTTTCTATAGCATATTCCATTCAATCTCTGCATTCTGTAACGCAGGCTTTGATATCGTGGGACATGGGCGCAGCCTGACACCTTTTGTAGGCAATCCTCTGATCAACTTGACCATTGTCATGCTGATTACAGTTGGCGGTATTGGTTTTACAGTCATTATTGATCTCTTCCAGAGAGCGACGGGCAAAATCAAGAAGGTTTCACTGCATACAAAATTCGTTCTGGTTGTTTCTGCTATGCTAGTGGCATCTGCTTTTGTGATGATTTTCATTTTTGAGTTCAACAATCCAAATACCCTGGGTGGACTTAACTTTGGAGAGAAGATTTTAGCGGCGCTCTTCCATGCGGTTACGCCAAGAACAGCGGGCTTTAACACCCTACCTATGGATCAGCTGACGGTGCCTACAAAGTTCCTGACAATCATCCACATGTTTATCGGTGGATCGCCGGGGTCAACCGCAGGTGGTGTCAAGACGACGACTATGGGGCTCGTTATCCTGCTCATCATATCGGTTATCACGGGTAAGGAAGATATTGAGTTCAACAAAAGAAGGTTTCAGACGGCAACGGTCATGCGTGCCCTTGCGATTCTAGGCATCGGTCTGTTTATTGTCATTACAGTAACCCTCTTCCTGAGCTTCACGGAACCGGGACTCGATTTTATGGACATATTCTTTGAAGCTATTTCTGCATTTGGAACCGTTGGACTTTCACTGGGGATTACCTCCAAGCTGAGTATTGCAGGAAAGATTATCATTACGATTACAATGTTTTTCGGGCGTCTTGGGCCACTGACAATCGCAATGGCACTTGCGCGCAGACAAGTTAAAAAACAGCTATACAGATATCCTGAAGGCCGTATAATGGTTGGATAAAGTACTGACAGGAGTGAAGGACAATGAAAAAACAATTTGTTGCAATCGGATGCGGTCGATTTGGGTCAAGCGTCGCACTCAAACTTATGGAGCTTGGCAATGAAGTCATGGTGGTCGACAGAAACGAAGAGACCATTCAGAATATCGCAGATAAGGTGACTTATGCCGTTCAGGCAGATGCAACGGACGAGAATACAATCAAGTCCCTTGGAATCAGAAACTTTGATGTTGCCATTATTTCAATCGGTGCGGATATCCAGTCATCAATCCTGGTCACGCTCATGGCCAAGGAACTTGGTGTAAAGTATGTCGTTGCCAAGGCTCAAAACGAGCTTCATGGAAAGGTGCTATACAAAATCGGCGCTGACCGCGTCGTGTTCCCAGAACGTGAAATGGGCATCAGAATCGCCAACAATCTGGTTTCTGACAATATTCTGGACTATATTGAACTGGCACCGGACTATTCCATCATGGAGGTTGTGGCCCTGCCAGAATGGCTGGGTAAGTCACTCAAGGAAATCAACATGCGCTCAAGCTATGGCATCAACGTTATGGCCATCAAGCACGGCATTGACATCAATATTGCAGTTGGTCCCGATGATCAGATCAAAGAGGGTGACGTGCTTGTTGTAATCGGTCATAACGATGACCTGAAAAACATTGAAAAAGAATAGGTGTTTGCATGATTACATCAGCTCAAAACAAGACCATCAAGGAAGTTAAGGCGCTCTCTCGCAAAAAGGAACGCGTCAAAACGGGCCTCTTTATTGCAGAGGGACTCAGATTTGTGCAATCAGCAGTTGAAAGTCAGGCGCATATCGAATGTATTCTGTATTCGAGTGCCATATTGAGAACAGATGAGGGCAGGGACTTCATCAAGGACCTGGAAGACAGCGGCCAGTACAAGGTGCTGGAAGTTGAAGACAAAATCATGGAGGAGCTTTCAGACACCATGAGTCCCCAGGGCATACTGGCAATCGTCAGACAGCCTAACTGGACCTGGGATGATGTCCTAGGCGGTAGCAGGGTGGTCATGATCCTCGACAGGCTTCAGGACCCGGGTAATCTGGGAACGATCCTGCGTACGGCTGATGCGGCAGGTGCGTCTGGCATGATTCTTCTAAAAGGGACCGTGGACCTGTTCAATCCAAAGGTTTTGCGTTCCACCATGGGGTCTGTTTTCAGCCTCCCAGTGCTCGAAGGTGTCCTCTGGGAAGAGGCCGAAGACAAGCTGAAGGGAGCAGACTATCTGGTAGCGGCTACAGCGCTTGAAGACAGTGTGGATTACGACAGCCTGGACTACAGGGGGCCAACGGCCTTTATTGTTGGAAATGAAGCCAACGGCATTGAGGACCACATTCTGAACCGTGCACCATACAAGGTCAAAATTCCAATTGTGGGCTCAGCTGAATCCCTCAATGCAGGGGTTGCGGCAGCCATTATGATGTATGAGGCCTTGAGGCAGAGAAAATAATGAAACTTGCCTTGTTCGGTCAAATCCCCTATGCTATAATACGACTATACATGAATTTGAATGATTAAAATCAGTGTTGACTGAGGAAAGTAAACCCACTTGAGTCTTGAAGAGAGCGGTCGGACGGTGCAAGGTCGCAGACGGGTGTGTTGAAGTTCCCTCACGAGCTGCAGGAGTGAACATTTGAAAGTAGTTCCTGCCGGTAACCTCCGTTAAAGGGTTTAAGAGAGATCGCTTGCTTCTATAAAGTAAACGGTAATCTGGGTGGTAACGCGGAAGCTAACATAGCCTTCGTCCCAACATGTGTTGAGGACGAAGGCTTTTTTAATGCAAATTTTTCGTCCCGGAATCAAAATAAATATGAAAGTACGAGAAAGGAGTCATATTCATGAAGGAACAATTGAGAGCGCTGCACGTCTCTGCTGTAGAGGCGATCGAGGCGGCCGGTTCGCTGCAGGAGCTTGAGGATATTCGAATCAAGTATCTTGGTAAGAAGGGTGAACTTACTGCAATTATGAAGGAAATGGGCAAACTGTCGAAAGAGGAAAGACCTGAAGTCGGCAAAGTAGCTAACGAGGTGCGTCAGGGGATTGATGAGGCCCTGACACAGTCTAAGGATACACTTAAAGAAAAGGAACTTCAAAAGCAGCTTGAGCAGGAGAACATTGATGTTACACGTCCTGGCAAGGTTGCGGCTGCAGGCAAGAGACATCCGCTGAACAAGGTCCTTGACGAACTTAAGGACAACTTCATCGGCATGGGCTTTAAAATTGCTGAAGGTCCAGAAGTTGACACCGTATACAACAACTTCGATGCCCTGAACTCACCGCAGGATCACCCTGCACGTTCAATGTCGGATACATTCTATATTTCAGATGACCTGCTCCTAAGAACGCATACCTCACCAGTACAAATCAGAACGATGAAAAAGATGAAGCCGCCAATCAAGGTGATTTCACCAGGCCGCTGTTTCCGTTTTGACGAACTGGACGCAACACACTCGCCTATGTTCCACCAGCTTGAAGGTCTGGTTGTTGGCGAGGGCATTACAATGGCTGATCTAAAGGGTACCCTGGATATGATTGCAAAGCGCCTTTTCGGCAGCAACACGCAAACAAAATTCCGTCCACACCATTTCCCATTCACTGAGCCAAGTGCTGAAGTTGACGTGACTTGCTTCAAATGTGGGGGCGAAGGCTGTAGAGTATGTGGCGGCACTGGTTGGATAGAAATCCTAGGCTGTGGCATGGTACATCCGCACGTTCTTGCTGAATGCGGTATCGACCCGGAAATCTACTCAGGATTTGCCTTTGGTATGGGTGTTGACCGTATCGCAATGCTTAAGCTTGAAATTGATGACATTCGTCTGTTCTTTGACAACGATATGCGCTTTATCAACCAGTTCTAAATAGGAGGGGAAACAGATGTTAGTACCAGTTAAATGGTTAAATGAATATGTAAATGTAGAAAATATTAATATTAAGACTCTGGAAGACCGCCTGATCATGTCTGGTTCAAATACAGAGACAGTTGATTCGGTTGCTGGAGCAATAGACCGTATTGTAGTTGGAAAATGTCTTTCCAGAGAAGGCCATCCAGACGCAGACAAGCTTCTCGTACTCAGCGTAGATGTGGGCGAAGAAGAACCAATTCAAATTGTAACAGCAGCTCAGAATGTATATCCTGACTGTTATATTCCTGTTGCACTGCATAAATCAACCCTTCATGACGGAACAAAAATCAAGAAGGGCAAGCTGAGAGGCGTCGTTTCAAACGGCATGTTCTGTTCGCTTGAGGAACTTGGTTTTGAAAAGAAGGTCATTCAGAAGGATTACGCTGATGGCATCTACATTCTTCAAGGGACACCTGAGCTGGGGTCAGATATCAAGGAAGTTCTGGACCTGAATGACTCAGTCATCGAATTTGAGATTACACCAAACAGACCGGACTGCCTAAGTATTCTAGGCATGGCAAGAGAAACTGCTGCAACATTCGACCTTGAGCTTAAAATGCCTGCGACAACTATAGAGACTGAGGTGGATGATGTCAAGGACTACGCTTCGGTAGAAATCGAAGATGCAGACCTTTGTCCGAGATTTGGCGCACGTGTTGTTAAAAACGTAAAAATCGAGCCATCACCTGCTTGGATGCAGTCAGCGCTTATGAAAGCGGGCATGCGTCCAACAAACAACATCGTAGATATTACAAACTACGTTCTGCTTGAGTATGGTCAGCCAATCCATGCTTATGATCTGGAGACCCTTGCTGGTCACAAGCTGGTTGCTCGTCGTGCCAAAGAAGATGAAATTCTTGTTACACTTGACGATGTGGAGCGTAAGCTTACAAATGACATGCTTGTAATTTCTGACGGTGAAAAGGCAGTGGGCCTTGCTGGAATCATGGGTGGTGCTGAAACTGAGATTTCTGACAAGACAACGACGATTCTTATCGAAGTTGCAAACTTCTTCAAGTCGAATATCAGAAAGACATCCCGCGATTTAGGTCTGCGTTCCGAGGCTTCTTCAAGATACGAAAAGGGTGTTTCGCCTGAGTATGTTCCAGAGGTTCTGAACAGAGTATGTCACCTGATTGAAATGCTTGGAGCGGGTACTGTTGTCGGCGGTATGCTCGACGTTTATCCTGAGCCAAAGAAAATTGAAGAGATCATGGTGCGTCCTGAACGTGTAACAGGTCTTCTTGGCGTAGCGCTTACTGTAGAAGAAATCACAGAAATTCTCAACAAGCTGCAAATTGAAACAGAACTGAAAGAGGGTAAAATTGCTTGTGTACCTCCAGCTTTCAGACTGGACCTTATAGAAGAAATCGACTTTGTAGAAGAAGTTGCACGTATGTACGGTTATGATCGAATTGAAGCAACACTGCCGCACGACTCGCAGTGGGGTGCTAAAACCAACGGACAGGAAATTGAAGACATTGCAAAAGACGCGCTGTGTGCAGTCGGCATGAATGAAATCCTGACATATTCGTTTGTAAGCCCAAGCCAGCAAGATCAGCTTAGACTGACTGCGGACTCAATTCTTCGTAAAGCGGTAATGCTGAAAAACCCTCTTGGAGAGGAATATTCTGCTATGCGTACAACGCTCATGGCAAATATGCTGGAAGTGCTTGCACGCAATGCTAACCGTTCTGTGGAAAGTGCTGCGGCATTTGAAATTGGGAATCTCTTCTTCCCAAGAGAGCTGCCTGTTGTGAACCTGCCTATCGAGAAGAAGCAGCTCTGCATGGGTGTTTACGGACCTGATGAGGATTTCTTCACACTTAAGGGACGCGTTGAGGCTCTATTTGAGGTGCTGGGTATCCATGGTGTTGAGTACCATAAGGAATCAAACCATCCTACCTACCATCCTGGACGTTGCGCAACACTGGGCTATGGAAACCACATTCTGGGTACGATTGGCGAGGTGCATCCAAAGGTGCTTGAAAACTACGATGTGGATGTTAAAGTCTATGTTGCAGATATTGATTTCAATATCCTGCTTCAGACAACTCGACTTGACCGCACATATACGGCGCTTCCAAAGTACCCTGCAAGTTCACGTGATATCGCACTGCTTGTGAAGAAAGAGACTGAGTCGGCTGCAATTATTTCCGTTATCAAGGAGAATGGCAGCGAACTGCTTGAGTCGGTGCGCCTGTTCGACGTATATGAAGGCAAGCAGATTGACGAAGGATACAAGTCAATGGCTTATGCGCTAAGCTTTAGAAGCAATGAACGAACACTTACAGATGAAGAAGTCAATGCAGCTTATGATAAAATTCTTGAAGCCCTTAAAACGGAAACAGGAGCAGAACTTCGATAATTTTGCACTGTATAGAAGGAAAACTCTAGCGGGTGGCGAATATATTGACGAAGGGAAGAAGTCAATAGAGTCCAAATACCGATTGATTGAATCTGTTTTGCCTGCAAGTCAAAGAAGATTTGAATCTTAAAGGGGTTGTTCGTAGGTGACCGTTAAAAATAAAGTAGTTGTACGAATTTTAGATCAGGAGTATACAATACGAAGCGATGAATCAAGAGAATTCGTCCAGCGTGTTTCAAATCTCATTGACGACAAAATGCGCGCAATTTATGATCGCAACAAGAAGTTCAGTACTTCATGGATTGCCGTGCTTACGGCACTCAATGTAGGTGATGACTATTTAAAACTGGAAGCTGAGAAGGAAGCATTGCTTAAGCGCCTGGACAATCCGGATGGTGAGCTGAAGACGATGAAGGATTGTCTGATTCGCCTTCAAAGTGAGCTGAAGGAAAAATCCGACATGCACAAGGCACTTGAATCGGAGTTTGACAAGCTCGTTGAAAATACGGCCGTTTATGAACATTCTATCCTTGAATTGCGCAAGGAAGTCGACCGTGTTTGTGGTGAGCTGTCAGAAAAAGAACAGCGGATGCATCTGGCTGAGGGCAAACTCGGAAAGTTTGAGCAAACCCTTAAAAATAAGGATGTTGAAATAGAAATGCTCCGTGCAAAGCTTGCCGAAGTTGAATCGGAACGAGATGCCAGTAAGCTGGAGCTTAGCGAGTTTATTGAGACGTTTGACACTACAAAATAAGGCTATAATAAACCATGGATAGATTTATCTGTCCATGGTTTTTCTCTGTTTGAAGGCCATAGACGTTAAAAAAAGTAAAACGATTATTACAGCTTGTTTTCGAATGCTTATCTTTACTCGCAAGTCTAAGGCGGCTATGATATTATAGGTATGAATCATTTACTGGAGGAAAATATGAGAAAAATTGAATTGCTCGCACCAGTTGGAACGCAAGAAGCCCTGGTTGCGGCTGTATGGAATGGCGCAGATGCCGTTTACTTATCGGGAAAAGATTTTGGCGCAAGAAAATATGCAGCGAATTTTGATAGACAAGAGCTCTGTGAAGCGGTTAAATTCTGCCATAGACACGGTGTTTCTGTATTTGTTACTGTGAATACCCTGGTTGCTGATACAGAGCTGAATCCGTTAATAGATTATTTGGACTTCCTGTACAATAATGACGTGGATGCTATTATTGTACAGGATTTTGGTGTGCTGAGCATTGTGAGAAAGAGGTATCCTGATTTTGAAGTTCATGCCTCAACGCAAATGACCGCACATAGTACATATGACCTTGCGTTTTTAAAGGAACGAGGTGTCAAGAGAGTTGTTCTGCCAAGGGAAATGTCGGCTGAAGAAGCTTCTGAAATAAGAAGTAAGACAGATCTTGAAATCGAGTGTTTCGTACATGGCGCACTTTGCATATCCTACTCGGGACAATGTCTGATGTCGAGTATGATTGGCGGTAGAAGCGGGAACAGGGGAAGCTGTGCCCAGAGCTGCCGACAGCCTTATACGCTGGTTGACATGGGAACAGGACTCACCGAGACCTATACAGGCGGAAAATATCTACTTAGTCCAAAGGACTTGAATGCGCTTGAATCCGTTCAGACACTGATAGATGCGGGTATTGACTCGTTCAAAATTGAAGGCAGAATGAAGCGTCCGGAGTATGCCGCAGTTGTGGTGCGCGCTTATAGAATGGCAATTGATGCCGCTTTGGCGGGTAAGACTATCGATATTGAAAAACTTAAAGATGAGACCGAAGCCATATTCACAAGAGGGTTTACCGGTGGGCATCTGCTTGGGGACAGTCAAGCGAATAGAATGAACAGACAGTGGCCTGGAAACTCAGGCGTAGCCATTGGGCAGGTTGTCAAGCACGAAAAGGATAGAAAGCGGATGCGCTTTCGCCTTGACCATGCGCTTCATGCAGGCGATGAAATTCAAATCAGACGCGGTAATGAATCTGTAGGCGCACGAGTGGAGTTCATCGAAATTGGACGTGCTAGGGTCAAATCTGCAGAAGCGGGTCAGGAAATAGTCATGAACATGCAGTATGACGTCAAACCTGGCGAAACCGTATATAAGACAGTCGATGACGCACTTTTGAAAGACGCTAGAGCGACTTACTCAAGACAGGTTCAGCGTGTGCCAGTGACACTCGAGGTAGCCATTCTTAAGGATACGCCAATATCGATGACAATAATGGACACGGATGGACACAGGGTTTCAATGGAAGGCCAGCTGCCTGAAGTTGCCATGAAAAAGGCACTGGATGCTGAACGTGTAGAGGCACAGGTTATGAAGCTTGGGGACTCGCCATATTTTGCTGAACATGTTGAAATCAAACTTGACGACGGTTTGGCACTGCCGATGAAAGCGCTTAACGCCTTAAGGCGAGATCTTGTTGAAAAGCTGGATGAACTGCGTGAAATACGTTATTCTCACCGTGGGTCTGTAGGTCTGCTTGAGACGTTGCCGGTTGAATCGACTTCAAATGAAGGGTATACCTATCCTGCAATTCACGTTCAGGTGCGTACCTCTGATCAGCTTGAAGCGGCAATTGAAGCGGGCGGCGTGGATCTATTTGTAAGTGATACAGCCATGCTTGAAAAAGCGCTGGAAGCTATCGATCCGGAAAACTGCAAGGTTTACTTTGCGCCGGGACGCATTGTACGCAACAATGATTTTAAAACCCTTGATGCCAATTTGGAGCTTATCCGTAGGGCAGATGGAATCTGGGCAGGGACTTACGGCGTTTTGAAGTGGGCTGAGGAGCAGGGTCTTGTAGTTTCAGGTGTTGATCAAGGTCTCAATGTGTTTAACAGGTATGCTGTAGATATGCACTGTAAGGCAGACCGCATTGTCACGCTTTCACCAGAAATGAGCCTTGCGCAGATCAAGGCACTCAATATGGGCGGCTGTATGCTAGAAACAATGGTTTACGGCAGACAAACGGTCATGATCACGGAGTACTGTCCAATATCGGCTGTTCTCTCTGAGGGTAAGAAGGGGTGCGGGCTCTGCGATGAAAAGCAGTATGGTCTTCAGGACAAGACGGGTGCGGTATTCCCAGTTCTAAAGTCTAACAAGGCATGCAGAACAGAAATACTCAACAGTAAAATACTCTTTGTGCCCGAAGATCTGGATACCTTATATGATGAAGGCGTTCGCAGCTATAGAATGGTGTTTACCCTGGAAACAGCAGAGGAAGTACGTGAAGCAATTCAATATTACAAGCATACGATGGACCATGAATTGACACAGGAAGATGAAGCAGTGCGAAACCGGTTTGTGAGCAAGGGCTTAACAAGAGGCCATTACCACAGAGGGGTTATCGCCGAGAATTAGAGGTGAGCGTATGAATCCGAAATCCTTACGCGTTTTGGAATACGAAAAAATAAAAGCCATGCTGGCAAAGGAAACAGGTTCAGAGCTTGGCAAGGCGTTTGTCAAGACCCTGGAGCCCTCAAGCGAGCCCGCTGAGATTAAGTATTTGCTGAGTCAGACATCGGAAGCGGTATCGCTGTTGATGAAACACAATGCAATGCCTATTGGCGCAGTCCACGATTTAAGGGAACATATGCGCATTGCTGAAATTGGGTCTTACCTGTATCCAAACCAGCTGCTGGCTGTTGCGGACACACTCAGAACAGCACGCAGAATGAAGAATTTCATCAGCAGACAACGTGAAGAAAGTGAGCACGGACTGCCTATTCTTGGGGAGTATGCAGATTTTCTCACGAATCTCAAGCCAATTGAGGAGACCATCGAAAATGCGATTGTTGGTGACAGTGAAATCTCTGACAATGCGAGTCCGGCACTTCGAAAAATTCGACGTGACATTGACAGCAAGCATGTGAGTATCCGTAAAAAACTCGATGGCATCATTCATTCCACACAGAATCAGAAGTATCTTCAGGATGCAATTGTGACAATCCGTCAGGATCGTTTTGTTGTGCCTGTGAAATCCGAATACAAGAATATGATCAAGGGTCTTGTGCACGACCAGTCATCAAGTGGTTCCACATTCTACATAGAACCCATGGCGGTCGTGGAGCTGAACAATCAGCTCAAAGAGCTTAAGCTTGATGAAAAGAAGGAAATTGAACGCATTCTCAGCGCCATAACTGCTGAAATTGCTGTGTTTACTGAAGAAATAAAGACAAATCAGAAGTATCTGAGCATACTCGATTTTGTGAATGCCAAGGCGAAACTGGCACTGAAAATGCGTGCCATTGAACCGCGTATCAATGACCGGGGCGCCCTTCATATTAAGAACGGACGCCATCCGCTGCTTGAAGCTAAGACAGTTGTGCCTTCAAACGTCTGGATTGGAAAGGAGTTCACATCCCTTCTGATTACGGGTCCCAATACCGGTGGTAAGACAGTAACCCTTAAAACGGTGGGGCTCCTAGCGCTCATGACACAGTCCGGCCTTCATATCCCTGCGGACTATGGAACGGAAATGGCTGTTTTTGATAGTGTGTATGCAGATATCGGCGATGAACAAAGCATTGAGCAGAGTCTATCGACCTTTTCTTCTCATATGACGAACATCGTCGACATACTCCAGCATGTCACAGAAAAATCCCTGGTACTTTTTGACGAGCTCGGGGCGGGAACCGATCCTGCCGAAGGTGCGGCACTTGCCATGGCAATATTGACGCGGCTCTATAAGCGGAAAATACGTACCATAGCAACAACCCACTATTCTGAACTGAAACAGTTTGCCCTTGTCCATGAAGGCATGGAAAACGCATCGGTTGAATTTGATGTGGAAACCTTGAGTCCGACATACAGACTTTTGATTGGGGTGCCTGGAAAGTCAAATGCCTTTGAAATTTCAAAGAAACTCGGATTGACTGACGAAGTCATAGAAGATGCACGTGCCTTTGTAAAGCAGGATGATATTGAGTTTGAGGAAGTTCTGACAACCATTGAAGAGAACAGAAGAACCTCCGAGCTTGAACGTGATGAAGCTGTCAGACTGCGTCTGGACATTGAAAAATTAAAGCGCAGGCTGGAAGAGAAGGAAGACCGTCTCGGAAAGCAGCGTGAAAAGCTTCTTGCACAAGCCAAAGAAGAAGCGAGAACAATTCTGAAGAAGGCAAAGGACGAGTCCGAAGAAATCATCAAGGAGCTTCGTGGTCTTCAAAAAGAGGAGATCAAGGACAGGAACAAGGATATTGAAAAAATGCGGCGTAAGCTCCGTGAGAATATCAACGATGTCGCAGCTGCTGCCATTGCTGAACCGGAAGAGGTCTTCAGAAAAATTCCAAAGAACCTAAAACTGGGGCAGATGGTGAAAGTGGTTAATCTTGGACAAAAGGGAAATGTTGTCAGTCTTCCTGACCGCAGTGGTGAACTGACGGTTCAAATTGGTATCATGAAAATGAAGGTCAACGTCAAGAACCTCATGCTCGTGGATGACAGCGCAACTGCAGATGCACCACTTGCACATAAGCGTGCCAAAGGCTCTGACAGAAAGTACAATTCGGTCGTGAAACATATGTCGACAGAGATTGACCTCAGGGGCAGAACGCTTGAAGAAGCAGAGTATGAGCTGGACAAGTATTTGGATGACGCCTGTCTAGCCAATCTTGAATCGGTAAGAATCATTCATGGCAAGGGCACAGGTGCACTGCGCGCTGGCCTCCGAGACTTTTTCAAGCATCACCACCATGTGCGTACATTTACTGAGGCGCCTCTGAATCAAGGCGGCTCCGGTGTGACAATCGTTGAACTCAAGTAAGGAAAGGATTGCCCTATGATACTCGTAAGCAGCTGTTTGGTTGGTATGTCCTGTCGCTATGACGGATCAGACAATAGAAGCGAAAAAGTACTTGCCTATCTTAAAGACAAGGCATGGATGCCGATCTGTCCAGAGCAAATGGGCGGTCTTGAAACGCCGCGTGAACCGGCAGAGATTGTGAAAGGCCGTGTGCTGACAAAGACCTCGAAGGATGTGACGGCTCAATTTGTTAAAGGCGCAGATGAGTCTGCAAGACTTGCAAAAATGACCCATGCCCGTGAGGCAGTCCTGAAAAGCCGGTCGCCGTCCTGTGGCTGCGGAAAGATTTACGATGGCAGCTTTTCAGGTAGACTGATCGAGGGCGATGGTCTGACAGCACGTGCCCTTAAAAAGATGGGGATACAAGTTATTTCTGAAGACGATCTGAAGTAAATGCAAAGTGCAAATCGATAAAATATAAAACCGCTTGAACCAAAGGCTGTACGAAATGTACAGCGGGAGGTTCAAGCGGTTTTTGTGCCTTAATCTCGTGTAATGTATTTTAGGATCTCATAGGGATGTGTGAGCAGGTCCTTATGTGGAATGTTGTCCGCATCATGGGTGCCCCAGCCGGCGAGCATGAAATCAACGCCTGCATTGCTGGCACAGGAACTGTCGTAGATGGTATCGCCTATATAGAGTGTGTCCTCGGGGCGCGTACCTGTCTGTTCCATGAAGTATTCAAGCGGTTCCCCCTCGGGCTTGTGCTTTTCGGTGTGGTTTGCAGTAACGACCAGGTCGAAATGGACTTTTAGGGATTGGAATATGGGATCATCGACACATTCGCTGTCACGTCTTGAAGTGACTATGCCCAGTTTCACATCCTGTTCTTTCAATGTGTCAATCAGTGTCAGAATACCGTCATAAACCGAGTTCAGATCTGCATAGTTTTTCATATATCGTTCCCAATCCATCAGGGCTTTCTCAGAATCGGAGAAACCAAATTTCGGAATAGAGTATATGCCCGGTATGCCAAGAACAAATTGCAAATCAGAAGCTGCGTATTCTTCGCCCTTTTCATCCATCAATACCTTTTGAAGGGCTTTCAATATGGATGCCTCCGTGTTGATCAGTGTTCCGTCTACGTCGAAAACTATATTTTTGTACATCATAATCCCTCACTTTCATATCTGCTTTACTAACTGCATCATAACATGATATACTGCAAAAAACAATTACAATTCAGAAAAAAGATGCACAAAACGGCATGGTGTTATGAAGAACTATGCATAACAGAGCATTAACGAGAATGCAAAATGCGGGTTTGTATAAAATGGGATTGAAAACATGCACAAAACAGCATATTCTATTAGTATGTGGAGGGTTAGCTATGTTTAATGATGAAAGACACAATAGAATTTTAGAAATTATTGAGAGTGACGGCAGAGTGGAAGTCTCAAAACTGAGCGAAATATTTAATGTGTCATTAGATACGGTGCGCAGAGATTTGAAGAAGCTTGAAGAGGAAGGTCTGCTCAAGCGTACACATGGCGGTGCTGTCAGAATCAAACCTGTGGGCGACGCCTATGACTATGAAACACGAAAGCGACTGTACTCAAAAGAGAAAATGGCAATTGCAAAACGTGCGTCTGAATATATTGAAAACCACGATACACTGCTCATTGACGGATCGACGACAATCAGCGCTCTGGTTCCTTATCTGGGAGAGTATGAAGGGCTTAAGGTCTTTACAAACAACATTCAGGTAGCAACGGACATCATAAGAAATCACAAGCACATCAAGGTGTTTATGATTGGAGGGCTGCTGGATGTGGAGCATGGCTCCAGTCTCAGTCATGATGCGGTGGCCTTCATTAAGAAGCTGCATGTCAACAAGGTTTTTATCGGCTCGTGTGCCATATCGCATGATCGTGGACTCAGTGCATCAGAAATTGAAGATGCTGCCATAAAACGTGCCATGCTTCAAGCTGGAGAGCAAGTCTTTATCCTTGCAGATCATACAAAATTCACACGGGAGTCGCTTCTCAAAATAGCTGACGTATCAAAAGACTATACCATCATCACCGATAGAAAATCTGAAGAGGATCACCTGGCAGAAATAGATGCCCTTGTTGAGCATGGCATGAACCTGATCATGGTAGAGTAACGGGAGGGCCATGCATACGCATGGCCCTCCTTGCACTTCTTATGGAAGGGTAATGTATTTCACATTTCCAGCTACCTTTTTATCTGTATAGACTGCTGTAATCGAGAAGTAATAATCCGTACCGGACTCAAAACTTCCAATATCACCGCTGTTGTATGATTTTCCAGGATAAATCAGGCAAGAGGTCACGGAAGTGTCAGTAATCCATTTGAAGTATCCGTTTTCCGGATAGGCTGGACTTGAATCAGACTTGGAAGCGACAACCTTGTAGCCCTGGAGCTTAGGGTGGTCAATCTCGTTCCAAGTGAGCTCCAAATGATCCCCTTTGTTCTGAACAGAAACAGCAGGTGTGATGTAATCAACAGTTTCCATTGCTTCTCCAGGCATGACCGCAGTTTGCGTGTTTCCTGCATATTTTTCATCATCATAAAGTGCGGTGACTGAAATATGATATCGGGTCCCAGGTTCGAAAGTGCCCACATCACCACCATTGTAAGAGGCATAGGGCTTAATGCGCACGCTAGTTGTGTCAATATCGGTAATATACTTGTAATAGCCGTTTTCAGGGTAGACAGGGGATGTGTCCGACTGCGACGCAACCACCTTATAGCCGGAAAAGCCACTGGCATTCACCTTGGACCACTCTACGTAAATGGCATCTGCTTCTGTTACAAGATTGACTGCAGGAATGCGCCCGGTCGTATCAGAGACAGGCGTGGAAGTTTCTGTAGTCCCAGTTGTTTGATCATCACCCATCATAGCGTCGAAGGTTACTTTTTCTTCGCTTTCTTCAACCGGCGTCTGCTTAAGAATGTTCATGAGTAGCGCTGCTGTCTCAGCGCGTGTCAGATCGGCCTGCGGATTGAATGCGTAGCCCGCATCGGAAGGTGAACCTGACATAAGTCCGTGCTTGACTGCTGTGGCGACATAGCTTTTCAGGTTGTCAGAAATGGCATCGGCATCTGAAAATTTGTCAAGATAGCTCAAGTTTCCTTCTGTTTCATAGTCCAGTGCCTTTACCAGGGCAACGGCCATATCTTCTCGAACCGCATTTTCAGTGGGTTTGAATGCGTAGCCATCTCCTTTTTTATAGCCTGTCATGTAATATTTTGCTGTTTCAACATAGGCGTAAGCCCAGTTGCTTTTTGGAACATCTGTGAACCATGGACCAGACGGGGACTCAATAGGCAAGTCGAGTGTCTTGACCATCATCGTGGAAAAGGCGTCGCGATGCACATGATCAAGCGGCTTGAATGAGCCATCGGCATAGCCTGTGACAATTCCCTTTTCAGCGAGCGTCATGACGGCGTCGTAATACCAGGCGCTATCGCTGATATCGCTGAAATTGTCTGTTTCTGCATAGGTGGTTGCTCCAAAGCTGGTGAACACTAAAACGACAGTACAAAAATACAGAATTACTTTACGGAACATGGTAAGGCCTCCTCATTTTGTTTTGGATAGTATATATTTCGGCAAAAAAATGAAGAAATAACGCAATCGCACCTATTGTAATACTCTTATAATATGCCTGAAATATTTTATGAAAGGAGTCCTGAACGTGGCTGGAATAAAGTTGATGCGCAGTTGTGATTCTATGACTATGCCTAGGTAAAAAGTCTACCTTCTGGTGGGTATCTTTATTCCATACAAATAAAAAGAAGTGCATCGCATTAGTAGAGTTGATAGGCTCTACTTCTTGAAATGCACTTCATTATCTAATTCTGATTTTCAATAGCTTCATCTATACGGTCGATGATGAAGGTGAGATTTTCATTTCCAGGGTCCTTTGAGAGACCTTTTTCAAATTGATTTCTGGCACCGAGAATATCCTGTTCAGATAATAGCTCATAGCCCTTATGATAGTCGTATTTCCAAGTGTTCTTATAATTTGGAACACCCCATACCAGTCCGATGACGATAATGAAAACAGTGATGGCCTGTGCAGCCATATGCTTTCCCTTGAAAGGTTTTTGGTGCTTGAGTCCAACAGACCAAGCTGCCAGATAACCGCCAACCATGCCTGTCAGATGGGCCACGTTGTCAATGCTTGGATTCATGAGTCCGTAGACAAGGTTGATTCCAAGGAGTACGAGCATGTCATTCCCGTAGATTTTCTTATACAATGTCGGATTGAGTGTCAGCAGGTAGAGATTTGCACCAAGCAGTCCGAAGATGGCACCGGATGCACCAACACCAATGGAGTCGTTGAACATATAGCTTCCAAGGGCTCCGATGAGTCCTGCGACAAAGTAGATAATCAGGAATTTCGCGCGACCAAAGAATATTTCAGCGTCTCGTCCCAGGGCCCGAAGGGCCAGTGAGTTAAAGACGATATGCATGAGGTTTGCATGCAGAAACATGGATGCGATGAGCCTGAAATACTCGCCATCAGCAATTTTCATATTGTATTTGGCACCAAAGGTGACCAGCGTGTCAACCGTGAGCTCAGTTGAAAAACCAGGTTGATAAAAGACCATGATGACAAAGAGCAGCACATTGATTGCGATCAGTATATATGAAATGAAAAAAGGTTTCTTTACAGCTGTTGTTTCCAAATTAACGCCTCCCAATTTTAATAAGTCTATCATACCAGATAAAAGCCTCCATGCGGCCATATCCCTCTCGAATTCAAAAAAAATTCACATGTCGTTAGGGCTCTGTTTAGAAATTATCCATCTGAACTTTACCGCCTAAAAACATCCTTGATTTAGAAAAAGCCTTATGTTACACTAGGGTGAATCATATATGGCACTATCAGTGAAAAGGATAGTAGCATAAAATCAAGATATCAAGCGAGTCGGGGAAGGTGGAAGCCTGGCGGATTGATTTGTGTGAAACGTACCTTTGAGATTTTGGCAGAAACGAGTATGCCGAATGGGATTCGCCCATTATCGCGAAATTGAGGGAATACAGCAGTGCTGTATTAATAAGAGTGGTAACGCGGAATAATTCGTCTCTTGTTTGACTTGGGTCAGACAAGGGGCTTTTTTTACGTGAAAGACAAAAGAAAAGCGCAATCTAGGATTGCTCCAGCATTACTAAAATTATGGATAGAAAAAAGTTGAAATAAAGAGGAGGTACAATGATGATTGATTTTAAAATGACCATCGCAGAGCTTCTAAATGAAAAAATTGAAGCAATGACTGTCGAAGAAATCTATGACACAATTGAGTATCCAAAGCATGAAGACATGGGAGACTACGCATTCCCTTGCTTTAGACTGGCAAAGGCCTTTAGAAAAGCGCCGAATATGATTGCGGCAGATATTGTTGAAGCGATTGGAAGCCATGCGTATTTTGAAACAATTGAATCTGTTGCGGCGTACATCAACTTCAAAATTGATAAGGCTGTGTTCGCAAAGGCTGTTCTTGAAGAAATATCTGAAAAGGGTGACCAATACGGTGCCACTGACATCGGTGAGAATAAGAATCTGATTGTGGAGTTTTCTTCTGTAAATATTGCGAAGGCATTCCATATGGGTCATATCCGTTCGACAATGATTGGAAACGCACTTTATAAGATTTTCGGATTCCTGGGCTTCAATGCCATTTCAATCAACCACCTTGGCGACTACGGCACACAGTTCGGCAAGATGATTGTCGCTTATAAAAAATGGGGCGATAAGGATGTCATTCTGAAAGATCCCGTACGTGAGCTTGTTAAGCTTTATGTCAAGTTCCACGAAGAGGCTGAAAACGATCCGGTGCTTGATGACACTGCACGTGAGTGGTTTACAAAGCTTGAAAATGGGGATCAGGAAGCTTACGAGCTATGGGCTTGGATGAAAGAGCTCAGCCTTGTTGAGTTCGATAGAGTTTATGACATGCTGGGCGTACATTTCGACTCCTATGCAGGCGAAAGCTTCTACTCTGACAAGATTCCGGCAGTTCTTGAAGAAATGAGAAACAAGAACATCATGAAGAAATCTGAAGGGGCTGAAATTGTTGACCTTGAGCCACACAACATGCCGCCAGCACTGATCACGAAAAAAGACGGATCATCCCTCTATATCACACGTGACATTGCAGCTGCAATGTACCGCAAGAGCCACTATGATTTTGTGAAGAACATTTATGTTGTAGGCGCACCACAGCAGCTTCATTTCAAGCAGTGGATGAAAATCATCGAGCTGATGGGTCACGAATGGGCAAAAGACTGTGTTCACGTTGAGTTCGGTACGGTATCCCTGGAAGAGGGATCGATGTCAACACGTAAAGGTCGTGTTATCTATCTGGAAGAGGTTCTTCTCAAGGCGGTTGAAAGCACAAAGGCCATTATTGAAGAAAAGAATCCAAACCTTGAAAACAAGGATGAAGTTGCCAAGCAGGTCGGCGTTGGCGCTGTTGTTTATCAGGAACTCTCAAATAACAGAATCAAGGACTACACGTTCTCGTGGGAATCTACACTTTCATTTGAAGGTGAGACAGGTCCTTATGTTATGTACACGCATGCACGTGCTTGCAGTGTCCTAAGAAAGGCAGACGTAGAGTTCAGCGCTGGCATCGAGTATAAGCACCTGGGCGACGATGCTTCCAAGGATGTTATCCGCCTGCTCAGCAAGTTCCCTGAAGTTGTGCTTGAGTCTGCAAGAAAGTACGAGCCAGCGATGGTTACACGTTACGTTACCAACCTAGCACAAAGATTTAACCGCTTCTATCACGACAACCCAATTCTAGTTGATGATGTTGAAGTGAAGAAGGCAAGACTTGCGCTTGTTGACGCAACACGTCAGACAATCAAGACAGGTCTGAATCTGGTAGGGCTTGCAGCGCCTGAAAGAATGTAAGTATTAAAGACTGTAAATGAAGTAGATCCAATGAAATAAGTTCAAGCCCCTGAAAGTGTAGAGACCAGCAGGTCATAGTGCTTTCAGGGGCTTTCTTGTGCGGTGAATCCTTATGATGCAGCGTTCAAGGCAAATGTCTCTGATGTCGTGCATAGGGTGTCTGACATGCGTTTTAGGTCTGAGCAGAGCTGGCTGGCTTTTTTAAAGCTCTGGAGCTGTGCTTTGCCCGAAAGTGCCGCCTGCTGTGTGGTGGCAGAGGTCATTTGAGATGACAGGGTAACCTGGTCGACTATATCGGTCATTTCCTTTTTGAGATTGTCAACGTCTTCAATGAGTGCATAGATTGAATCGATTTCACTGCCCATTTCAACGACGGACATGCCTATACGACCAAATGCAGACAAGGTTGAAGTGACGGAGTTCAATTGGTTCTCAAGGGCTCTTTCCACGGAGTCGATATTAGAAAGGCTTTCGTTCATCTGTCCGGTAACGCCTGCAATCAGGTCCTGTATCATGGCAGAGGATTGTTTGCTCTGATCTGCAAGATTACCGATTTCACTGGCAACAACAGAGAAGCCGCGTCCGTGTTCACCAGCTCTTGCAGACTCAATCGCCGCATTAAGTGCAAGCAGGTGGGTCTTGTTGGAAATGGAAACAATTGTTTCAGTTATTTTGTGCATGTTCTTCATTTCCTGACCGATATCCCGAATGGAGGCGCCCAGGTCTTCAATGGCAGAACTTGTACGCTCTGACTGGGTTATGAGCTCTGCGACAACAGCCTGACCAGCCGAGCTTTCCTGGCGTGCTTCTTCTGAAGAAGCCTTGAGCGCACTTGTGGAAGACTCCATCATTTCCAGCCGGTTTTCTAGAACCCCCATCTGGTGTGCGCTTTCTTCAGAGAGCTGGGCGTTTTTCACAGCCATATTTGTGACGCCCTCCATCATTGTGGAAATGTCAGCTGCGGATATTTGAGTCTGTTCAACGAGCTCTTCTAAAGACTGCGTAGATTGCTCAATTGTAGTACTGGAGTGTCTGACTGTGTCAAATACCGATTTGATTCTTTCAATGGCTGTATTGTGTTCAGGCGCTTTATCTCTTTGAGGTTCAACGTCGAGACTGACAAGCGTCAAGAATGCGGCCACCACCAGAAGCAGGGTGGAAACAGCTGTAAATGTTGGGGTGAATTCAAAATAGTAGAGCGTGAGAACTGGAACTGAGGCGAGCGCGAAGAGCACTGCAATATGTATGAGCATCCATTTTGTTTTCTTGTTATTCATTGCCAAGGGTCCTCCATTGATCTGTTAATTTGATAACGATTATCATATATCATAATCCAAATGATAATAATTATCAATAGAGAAATTGAATATTGTTCTCGATTTATTCACAAATTAATAAGGGTAATAAAGGAAAAGGGATGTTATAATGAAAAGTGGACAATTCCTATGAGAAACATCGGAATAAAAGGAGGATGCATTATGAAAACTTCTTATTCTTTACGAAATGCCTACAGTGGTATTGCAAAGGCATATATAGAAGATGAAACATTTAGAAAACGCTTTTATACATATGAGGATACTTCTGAAGGTTATGCGTTAAGAGCTGATGAAGTCAAGGCGAGGACCTTTGACAGAAAAAAACTTGTGCAAGCGCTTCTAAAAGTCAACACACGTCTGGGCGCATCAGATAAAACACTTGAAAACATCGCCAAGCTCGAGCAAGCATCTACATGCTGTATTGTGACGGGTCAGCAGACAGGTGTCATGGGTGGCCCACTTTATACCTTGTATAAGGCGTCTACGGCGGTTAAAAAAGCGCGTGAGATTTCGCAGCAGCTTGGGACAGCGGTCGTGCCGGTATTCTGGATGGCATCTGAGGACCACGACTTTGAGGAAATGCGCTCTGTCACCCTGATTGACGATGAAAAAATCAAGGTTCTAAGAATTGACAAGAAACCAGGTACAGGTAATAATAACCCATTTAAAACAGTGCACAACTATTCCTACCTGAAGGAGCCCGTGGGGTTTATTGACAATAACACATCTGTACGCCGTATGCTTATGGAAGCCCAGCATGTGTGGAAAGACACTGAGTTCAGTGATTGGTGCCAGGCGGTATTTTACGATACGGTACGCAGCGATGAGACTGTTAGTGACTGGTTTGGACGCATTTATCTCAAACTGTTTCAAGAAGAGGGCCTGATCGTTGTTGACCCTCTTGACCAGGATCTGAGACAGTTGGGAAGTGCCTTTCTCTTACAGGCGATCGAGTCAAGTGATGCCCTGATAGGTTCAGTCAATGCATGCGCTGCAGAACTGACTGAAATGGGGTATGCACCGCTCATCGAACCGCGTGAGGGGGCGACCGGTCTTTACTATCTGGAAAACGGGGAGCGCCTGCAGATCATTCACGAGAATGGCATGTACACCATCCGTGAAAATGATGACAGAGAGGCTTTTTGCCTGGAGAAGGTTCAGGAGAGAATGCGCCATTACCCAGAGGAGTTCAGTACAAATGTAGTTCTCAGACCTGTCATTCAGGATGTCTATCTGCCAACCATCGCATATGTTGCAGGCCCAGGTGAGGCGGCATATTATGCCCAGCTGAAGGAGGTTTACGAGAAGCTTGGTATGAACATGCCCATCATCATGCTTCGAGAAAACTATACGGTTGTACCCCAGACCTTTGCGGACCAGCTTGAATCTTTGGAAATCAGTGTGGACAGCGTTCTTGTCACAGATCAGATTGACTTGGAGCGGAAATGGCTTGAGGACAGGGACCACATAGATGTGGAAGGTCTTTTTGATGCATTTACTACAGAATTCGACCAGAATTATACTGCGCTGATTGATGCCCTTACGGGAGTTGATGAGGAAATTGTGCCGATTTCAAAGAGGAATACTGAGATGATCAGGCAGCAGCTGGACTATTTGAAAAAGAAGGCCTACAGGTTCCACCGCAGAAACCATAAAGACGAGCTGAAGACCATACAGCGTGCTGCGCAGTGGATAAAACCCTATGGTCAGATACAGGAGCGTACACTTGGACTGATCAATATTCTGTCTCAGGGTGGACCGGCCTTCATCACGCATTTGAATCGGCAGGTGGCGTACGATTACAGACATAGAATCATCATGTTGGGTAAGAGAAAGGCGTAAAGATATGAGAATAGGAATATGCTGTTATCCGTCATACGGGGGAAGCGGCGTGGTGGCGACAGAACTGGGAAAACACTTGGCAAAGCGGGGGCATGACATCCATTTCATCTCCTACGACAAGCCCTTCAGACTGGAAGAGTTTCAGGAGCATGTCCACTTTCATTGTGTGGATACGGCGAATTATCCGGTGTTCCAGCACCCGCCCTATATTATGGCCCTTGCGAACAAAATTGCTGAAGTGGCTAAGAGAGAGTCACTGGATATTCTGCATGCCCATTATGCAGTGCCCCATGCTACAGCGGTAATGCTTGCCAGCCAGATGCTGGACAGGCCGATTGGAACGGTTACAACACTTCACGGCACTGATGTGACCATCATGTCTGAAGAAGACAGTCTGCGACAGGTCATGTCTTACAGCGTAAATCAGTCAGATGCCATAACAGCTGTCTCAAGAAGCCTGGTAGAGGCGGCAACAGAGGCTATCTCGCCTAAACTGCCCATACGCATGATTCACAATTTCATCAATTTGGATGAATACAGCCGTGATGATGAGAGGGATATCAGGGGGTGCCTGAACATCAAGCCCGGGGAGAAGGTCATTGTGCATACCTCAAATTTCAGACCGGTTAAGCGCATTGAAGATGTCATTCGAGTATTTAAAGGCATTCAGGACAAGATGCCGGCGCGGCTCCTGCTCGTAGGAGATGGTCCGGAAAGCACGAAGGCATATGCTCTTGCTGAGCTTCTGGGTGTCCTTGACAATATTGAGTTCTTGGGAAAACAGAACCGTGTTACAAAAATACTCAGTACAGCAGACGTCTTTCTACTCCCTTCTGAAAAGGAGAGCTTCGGGCTGGCGGCACTGGAAGCCATGGCATGCGGGGTCCCTGTACTAGCATCAAATGCGGGAGGGCTTCCCGAAGTCATTGAACATGGCGTGAGCGGTCTTTTGTCTGAGGTTGGGGATGTAGACCAGATGACAGCAAATGCACTTGAAATTCTTGGGTCTGAGGCTGTACATGCAAGATACTCTAATAGTGCGCGCGACCGTGCGCGGACGGCGTTTGATGTGGAGACCATCATCCGGGAATACGAAGCCCTTTATGAAGAGGTCATCAAAAAGGCTAAATAAAACATTAACGACTATATATGTGCTAAAATTGTATTTGTGTGGGAATATTACAGGTATTCTCAAATAGATTACAGGGGGATTCATATGAAGTTAAAAAAGTTTGGGGTAATATTGGGATTGACAGTGGCACTGACCATGACTGCTTGTGCACCTGCTGAAACACAGCCAGCGGAAGTCCAGGGGGATGAGGCGGTCGTTCAGGAGACAGACCAGGTGGCGACTGAAGAAGGTGCTGTTGATTTTTCCATGGGCTTTGAAACATCGAAGCTGGCACTGGACGCCTATATGGGTGAAATAGTGGCCAAGGATTACGAAAAGGCCTATGAGGCGCTGCATCAGATTGACAAGGACACCTTTACAGCTGAAGCCTTTGCGGACTATCAGGCTTCAATGCAGCTCGTAAAGGATATGCACGGCTACAGCGTGCATGATACCCAGTCCTTTTGGAATTTCGAGTTCAGCGGTGTCATGTTTGAGCAGGTCGACTTCTACGATTTGGATTATGCCTATGTTCAGACTGGTGAAGCACCTATGCCTGTTGAAGATACAGATGACCATGACCACGATCATGCATCGGACTACACAACACACGATCACGGACACGATATGGCGACAATGGGTGTTGCTGCAGTCAAACGAAATGGAGACTGGTTCATTCTTCAGGGTCTCAGCACATATGAAATGGAAGACCTCACACGCAAGTATGCCAATCAGAGCATCGCGCTCGGCATGGAGCAGAAGCCGGAATATGTACTGGGTGAGCTGATTCCTATAGGCAATATGATAATCAGTGTGAATGATGCCTTTCTAAATCCATCTGCGGATGCCTATGTACTCGATGTGACGTTCATCAACACAGGATTCGAAACGCTGAATACAGCATATTTTACAGATAAGTTCGCACTTATCGATTCTGATTTGAACAATTATTACAGCAAGGAAGATACACAAATGGGCGGCCTAAGTGGCATTGTCCGCGCTGGCAGCTTTGCAAGAGGGACGATTCAGGTGCCTGTCAAGGCAGGATTTGAATCAGATGCAGTCTATTTTATGATGAATACCATCGATCCGAGCAAGACACCGATTCCAGTGAAGCTGAGCAGTGCTGTGGAAGCAAATTATATGTCGGTCTATGGTCAGCTGCAAAGAAAGCCTGCGGCTGCGCTGGGACAAGCGGCAGCCATGGACGGTTTGGCACTGGAGACATCAAATGTCACATTTGACGATGCGGCTTCCGGTTCAGATACTTGGACAATGCTGACGGCAGATGTTGAAATCAGCAATCTGTCTGATTCAATTCTGTATTTTAACCAAGTTGGCTTGTCTCTCAGAAGCTCAGACGGTACGCCATCCAGCCTGATGCAGTTTGTTGATGCAGATAAGCTGGAGGGTGTTTCATCAAAGACATTCCAGATCCATGTACCTGTTAAGAAAATGGATACACCACTTGAACTGACACTCTGTGTGTTTGACACGCGTCCTAACAACAGTGTGACACAGGAAATCGAGCGTTAATACAATAAAAGAGACCGTCCGGTGCACCAGTTATGATGCATCAGACGGTCCTTATTTGTTTGTATGACTCATAGAAGCTAGAACTGGCAATTCTTATGAAGAACATCCGGATCTTTTTCGAAATAGACACGTGGGCTCTTCTCTTGAACCACATTGATGATATCCAGAACCTTATCAATCTCATGGCTGACCAGATCGATATCTTCCTTGCTGACATTGTAGTAGAGGTATAAGTCTTCAAATAACCGGACAAGCTTTGAAATGTGCTGGTCAACTTCAATGAAATTCTCAAAGTTTGAGCTGTTCATAGCGTTACGGAACTGCTTGATATCCTGACGAATGACTTCTACAACGTCTTCTTCGGTTGAATAGTCGCCAATGCCGCAAGTATAGGGTTTGATCCGTTCGAGAAAGAATGTGTTGTCCTTGTTCAAATGGTACACGTAAGAGATTTTTGTTTCATTGATTCTGAATTTCACATAGAACATGATTCCCTGTATGTCGAGAACACGAGCGCCAAGTTTTTTCAGTTCATCTTTACAGATTTCATGTCTGATGAGTCTTGAAGACATTATAGCCATAGCGTCCCTCCAATTTATATATATGTATCATCGTGAGTGTTAAGTCTTTCAAATATTATAACATAAATATTTCTGTCCCTACTTTACGTCCACAAAAATTACCAGCCAGTCATGACTCATGGTATAATACCTTAGAATGAAAATCGCATGGTTACTTATGTTCAGAATATGTAAACATTTCATGAACCAGGCAGAACCTGATGTATAATGTAAGAAAGGCAATATGATGAAATTACTCCTTACAACGCTCAATTCAAAATTTACACATTCGTCTCTTGCGCTCAGATATATCCATACCTATATCAAGTCTGAGTATCCAGAGGTCGTTTTAAATGAATATACCATTAACAACCAGCTGGATTACATCGTGCGCGAGATTTATCAGGGCAAGTTCGATGTGGTCGCCTTTTCGGTTTACATCTGGAATGTTGAAGCAAGCTGTCTAATTGCGAAAAATCTCAAGAAGGTGGCACCGGGGCTGAAAGTAATATTTGGCGGTCCGGAGGTGACCTTTGAAAGCGCAGAATTTTTAAAGGCGCATCCCTACATAGATGCAATTATACGCGGTGAAGGGGAGCAGACCTTTATGGATTTCATGCACAGGATCCATGCCAGTGAACCTGACTTTCTAGAGGGAAAAGACTGCTTTGAAGGCTTGAAAGGGATAACCTACAGAACCAATAAGGACACTGGAGCAGAGGTGGTTTCACTGCCCGACCAGCCCCTTATTGAAAACCTCGACATCATTCCCTTTCCTTATGAAAGCTTCGAAGGGCTGGACAACAGGATTCTCTACTTTGAAAGCTCGCGCGGATGCCCGTTTAACTGTCAGTACTGCCTGTCATCTACTATCAAGGGCGTGCGATTCTTCTCGCTCGACCGGGTTAAAGCGGATCTGAAGCGCTTCGTTGATTTGAATGTCATGCAGGTCAAATTCATTGACAGAACATTTAACGCTGATAAGCGACGTGCCCTGGATATATTCAAGTATCTTCATGAAATTGACAATGGCTACACCAATTTTCATTTTGAAATCACAGCAGACAGATTGGATGACGACACAATTACATTCCTTGAATGTGTCAGACCGGGGCTGTTTCAGTTTGAAATCGGGGTTCAGACAACAAACACTGCCACACTTCTTGAAATACAGCGCTTTGTTGATTTTGAAAAGTTAAGACGTGCCTGCAATACTTTAAGCAGCTACAGGAATATACACCTTCACTTGGATCTGATTGCAGGTCTGCCTTATGAAGGATATGACCGTTTCATGCAGTCCTTTGACGATGTCTACAGCATGAGACCGGAGATGCTTCAGCTTGGTTTCTTAAAGCTTTTGAAGGGCTCTGGCCTGCGTATGCGAAAAGAAAAGTACGGCTATGTATACAATGAAGTGCCACCCTATGAAATCATGGCAACTGCAGAAATGGATTTTGATGAAATGATTCGCCTTAAGGGTATTGAAGATATGGTGGAGCATTTCTACAACAATCAGAAATTTACCCATGCGCTGGAATTTATTATAAAGGTAAATGGCCTGCTTCCGTCGAAATTATATGAACTGCTGTCGGAGTATTGGCATAAGCATGGCTGGCACCACAAGGCGCACAACCAAGACACGCTCTATCAGGTGCTAGAAGCCTTCTATCTGGAGACCGACTTTTTACATCCTGATTTCTTCAAGGAGGTTCTTAAGTTCGATTATGTACGACAGTCCTCAAGAAGAAAACTATATCAGGTAAAGGAAGAAACGGCGTTCAGACAGTCTGTCCACGCATTTTTGCAGTCTGAAGAAAACCGCCAGAGGTATTTGCCGGCATATATAGACATGAGTGCCAAGGCCATCGTCAAGCTGGTTCGCTTTGAGACATTCAAGTATGACATCCTTGAAGCAATTGGAAGGGACTACGCAGAGATTCATGAAGCGTCTGAACCGATAACCCTGCTCTTCGACTACAGTATTGAGCAAAATCCGTTTGATAAGAGCATATATCATAAAGTACACTTATAAATAAACGAAAAGAGGCGATAAAATGTCAGTCCTTCAGGATATCATTATTACGAATAAGACGATAATAAAAAAGAGCATCAAGGCACTTCGAAGTAATCCGGGCCTCTTGATTGTTGGCGCATTCTATTTGGTTGCTGTAATGCTTGTTATGCAGATTGCAGGCATGTTTGGCATGTTTGGCGGGCTCATTATCACGCTCTTCCAAAGTGCGGTGCTTTCGAATTATCTTTTCCTCATGAATAGGATTGTACGTGTTGGCAGATTTACACAGGATGACTTCCAGTCGGGCTTTAAAGTCTACTTCAGAAAAGTCTGGGTGGTCCTCCTGATCATATGGGTTGGACAGCTTGCGGTAGTCACACTTGCGCAGCCGCTGAATCTTCTGATTCCGGCATTTGGGCTGGTGAGTCTGATTGTACAGGTTGTGGCATTTGTCGTATTCAATCCGCTGCCTGAAACACTTTATCAGAAGCATCTTGGAGAAATTGACAGCTTCATCTATGCATTTAACTTCATCAAGGAGAACTGGATTGACTGGTTCATACCAAACATCATCCTTGGGAGTGCATGCTACGGCATTTACTGGGCGATCAACAACCTGTTCTACACAGTGCTTCGCGGGTTGCCATACGCACTGAAAACATCTCTGGCGATTGTACTAATTGCCATTTTAGTGCAGGCAATTCTTGGGTATATGATGGTGTACAGAGGATTTCTTTTTGAAATGCTTACAACGACAACAAGAAGAAAACGTCTGTTTATGAGACATATAAACAGGGACTAGAAGATAGGAAAAGCGGGTGTGAAATGAAAAGAATCCTAATACATCATAATAGAAAAAAAGATACGTTGGCAGTAAAGAAGAAACTGATGCGCATACTCAAGGAGAACGGCTTTATTTTGACCCGTGAAAATCCTGACCTGATTATCGTGATTGGCGGAGACGGAACCATGCTCAGTGCCATACGCAAGTTCAGGCTCAAGCGTATTCCCTTTCTTGGCGTAAATACGGGTACCCTTGGATTTCTGCCAAGTATTCCGCCGCAAAAGCCGGAGCTTATTGTCGACATTCTCACGTCTGGAGACTACAAGGTCCAGTCTTATCCTTTAATGAAGGTTCAGGCAACGACAGTTAATGGAGATACAATTTCCAGCTACGCTTTCAATGAAATACTGATCAAGCATTTAGAGCCTAGACTGATGGAAGCCCGAATGTATATTAATGGCAAGCCATTCAACTATTTTACTGGAGATGGATTCATTCTTTCTACACCTATAGGTGCGACCGGGTACGCCATTTGGGCTGGGGGCGTTGCGACACATTCAGATCTGCCCGTGTATCAGATCACACCGCTCAATCCCAATGACAACAGTGTAAACAGGCCACTCAAAGCTTCCATGGTTGTTCCCATAGACACTGTGCTGGATTTCAAAATCGTAAAGGCGGAAAGAAGAGAAGTCATTGTTGCATGTGACGGCATCAAGGTTTCAAATGATTACATATCCGATTTGCATGTACGCGCATCGGACAAGGAAGTCCATATCATTAGATGGGGCGAGTTTGATTATTTTGAGCTTTACCGAAACAAAATCATAGACAAAAATGTGAATAGAGTGATATTCTAAAATATCCAGACTGAAGAGAACCTCTTTTCAGTCTGGTGTTTCTTTGATACAGAGGAGGAAGAAATGTTTTCGGATTTGGATATTATTTTAAAAGAGAAGACAGATGAGGTCGTTTTCATTGAACTGAAAAGCTCGGCGCTGGAAAGCATGTCTGGTATTGCACTGCCAATTGGCACGCCGGTTCCATTCATGACGCGTGATATGGTGAGCAAGGTTTCTGGAAAACAAGAGTCTGATATCGCACTGTCATCCATAATGGAAGCGATGGTTCACATTATGGGACTCGATATGAATTTTCCATATGCCGCGTCTTACAAGAATTTTTTAATCTCACTGGATGAAAAGTTTCAGGATAGAATTCTGAGGGACGCATTGGTGCTCGCAGAAGCTGGACAGAAGCTGGATGCCTTGGCACGACTGCGCGCTTACATGCTGTTTGAGAGCGAAAACATCGATGCGGCATATAATATCGCACGTCTTTGTGAAGAGCTTGCCATAGAGAATGAAAAGGAAGAGAATCTCTACAAGCTCTACATGTCAACTGCGAGAAAAGTACTTGAAAAGTGTATGGAAATCGATGCTGGATTTGCCCTTGCAGGGTATCATTTGGGCTTTCACTATGTAAACGACCAGGCCTACGGTGAAGCTGAGCGAATCTGGACTGCTGCGATGCGTTCTCACCAGCTGACAGACGATCAGAAAATTGAAATCGTAAACACCCTGAGAAATATTGACGCCAAGCTTGAATATGAAAAAGGATACAAGCTTGTTATTGAAGGTTTTTCCGATGAAGGTCTTGAGTATCTTGTACCGCTTCTGGAGGATTATCCGGAGTGGTGGAATCTGATGTTCTTTGTAGCGCTGGCATATCGTCAGAAGGAAATGTATGACGAAGCGCTGCACTACTACAAGCAGGCACTTTCCCTCAATACGGGAAATATCGATACCATGAATGAAATTGGCATCTGCTACATGACAATGGGCCAGTTCGATGACGCCTACCGATATTTCAAGGAGGCTCTAAAGGCAAGTCCAAAGAACTCAGAAGTTCTTTGCAATCTTGGGATCGTGCATATTCAAAAAGGTGAACTCGATGAAGCCTTCAACTTTATTCAACAATCTGTGGAAATCAGCCCTGAAGATGAGGTCTCAAATGCCTGGCTTCAGCAGGTCAAGCAGCTCATGGCATCGAAATAAGGATTCTAAAAGTGCAATGGATGCATCTGCGCCCTTTGAGCACAGATATGGCTTAGACAGGTAAACACCCCTATTTCAATACGTTTGTATTTGAAGTGGGGGTGTTTTTTACCCGTATCAGGAAACAGCAAAAATACATGAGGCAAGTTTCTACACAGATATTGAAAGTGTTCAAAAAATATTGTAAAATGAATTGAATTCAAAAAAATGTAGAAGCATTACTAAAAAATTTTACATTCAATAACCGGATAGTTAAGGAGTGTTAGAATGATTAAGAATTTTTCCGATCTTCTTAATGCGGCAAAGAACCAGACTACAATGAAACTTGCTGTAGCTGCCGCTCAGGATGAAGATGTACTTGTAGCCGTTTGTCAGGCTGCGGACCAAGGTATTGTTGAACCGGTACTGGTTGGCGATACTGCAAAAATCAAAGAGCTTGCCGAAAAAAACAATCTTAACCTTGAGGCATATGAAATGGTGGAAGCTCTTGAACTTGAGGAGGCAGCACGAACTTCCGTCAAGCTTGTAAGTGACGGCAAGGCTGATTTCCTGATGAAGGGTCTTATCGACACAGCCATTCTGCTTAAGGCAGTACTTGACAAAGAAATTGGACTTCGAACAGACTCACAGCTCAGCCACGTTATGGTATATGAGGTTGAGTCATATCATAAGCTGATTTACCTGACAGATGGGGGTATGAATATTACGCCTGATCTTGAAGCGAAAGGCAAAATTGTTCAAAATGCGGTTCAGGTTGTTAAAGCGATGGGTGCAGAGCCTGTAAAAGTTGCTTGTCTGGCTGCTAAAGAAAAAGTCAATCCAAAGATGCCAGCAACTGTCGATGCGGATGCACTTCAAAAAATGGGCGAAAATGGTGATTTTGGCTCAGGTGTTATCGTTGAAGGACCACTCGCGTTTGACTTGGCTGTTTCAGAAGAAGCTGCCAGAATCAAGGGCTTCAAGAGTGAAGTTGCCGGAGATGCAGATGTGCTCATGGTTCCGACCATTGAAATGGGCAATGGTATTGGCAAGGCCATGACCTATATGGCAAAAGCTGATTCTGCGGGGATTATCATGGGTGCAAAAGTGCCGGTTGTTCTTACTTCGCGTGCGGATTCAGCACAGGTTAAACTAAATTCAATTGCACTGGGCAGTGTAATTGCAGCATATAAGTAATTAGGAGGAGAGTGAAGCATGAAAGAATTCATGACAGGCAACGAAGCAGTCGCACGCGGTTGTTACGAAGCAGGCTGTACATTCGCATCAGCTTATCCAGGAACGCCAAGTACGGAGATTTTGGAAAATGTTGCGAACTATAAAAAAGACATTTACTGTGAGTGGGCACCAAACGAAAAGGTAGCGATGGAAGTTGCGATTGGTGCAACAATGGCAGGTGCACGTTCACTGGCTGCAATGAAGCATGTAGGTGTTAACGTGGCTGCGGATCCGCTGTTCACACTTGGTTACCTAGGTGTAAATGGAGGGTTTATTCTTGTGTCGGCAGATGATCCGGGCTGCCATAGTTCACAAAATGAGCAGGACAACAGATATTATGCAAAGTTTGCTAAAATCGCATGTGTTGAGCCTTCGAACTCACAAGAATCAAAGGACATGGTTAAGGCTGCCTTTGAAATTTCTGAGAAGTTTGATACTGCAGTTCTATACCGTATGACTACAAGAGTCTGTCACTCGAAAGGTCTTGTTGAATTCGAAGACAGAGTTGAAGTTGGCGCAAAAGAGTACGTGAAAAAGCCTGAAAAATGGATTGCGACGCCAGCAAACGCAAAAAGACTTCATCCAATCGTTGAAGACAGAATGAAAGCGCTGGAAGCTTTCTCAAACGAGACTGACCTCAACTACTTCGTATGGAACGATAAAAAAATCGGCATCATCTCTTCAGGTGTTGCTTACACATACGCACAGGAAGTATTTGGCGATACTGCTTCATACCTGAAACTGGGCTTCACACATCCGCTGCCTATGGATAAAATCAGAGAGTTTGCAGATGCAGTAGATACGCTTTACGTTATCGAAGAGCTTGAGCCATATATTGAAGAGCAAATGAAAGCGGCAGGCATTGAATGCATCGGTAAGGAAAAGATTCCAAGAATCGGTGAACTGAATCCTGATATCATTGCAGAGGCACTTCTGGGCAAAGTAAGTGAAACAATGCATATTGCAGAAGACAAGAAGGTTGGCCGTCCTCCAACCCTATGTGCTGGATGTCCTCACAGAGGCTTCTACTATGCACTTTCTAAGAAGAAGAATGTTGTTGTGACTGGCGATATCGGCTGCTATACACTGGGTGCTGCTGAGCCTCTGAACACACTTGATTCATGTGTCTGCATGGGTGCTTCCATTTCCATGGCACACGGTGCTAAAAAAGCCTTTGAGAAACACGGTGTGGAAAAACGTGTTGTTGGTGTAATCGGTGACTCGACCTTCTTCCATACAGGCGTGAATTCACTGATTGATGTTGCCTACAACAAGGGCAATACTGTATCTGTTATTCTGGACAACAGAATTACAGGTATGACAGGTCACCAGCAGAATCCAGGTACTGGCTTTACGCTGATGGGTGATGAAGCAAAAATCATCGACATCCCTGGTCTTGTAAAGGCAATCGGCATTGAACACGTTCAAACTGTGAATCCGCTAGACCTTGAAGCGGTTGACAAGGCACTTGACGCTGCGTTTGACTTTGACGGTCCATCTGTACTGATCACAAGATGGCCATGTGTACTTAAGCAGTTCTCTGAAGCTGATTACAAAGAGTTCGGTCTTGAGAAGAAAACATGCTATGTGGACATCGACAAGTGTAAAGGCTGTAAAATCTGTACAAAGACTGGCTGTCCTGCAATCAGCTTTGACAAGGAAACTAAGAAGGCGAAAATTGATGAGCATATGTGCGTAGGCTGTGAAGTTTGTCTACAGGCTTGTCCATTCGATGCAATAGAAAGAGCGGGTGAATAATCATGGCGGAAACTAAGAATATTCTACTTTGCGGCGTTGGTGGTCAGGGTATCATCACAGCTTCTAAAATTCTGTCTGTAGGACTGATTTCTGCAGGTTATGACGTTAAGATGTCAGAAGTACACGGTATGGCTCAGCGTGGCGGATCTGTTACAACACAGGTACGTTTTGGCGAGAAGGTATGGTCTCCAATCATTGGTTTGGGACAAGCGGATATCCTGGTTTCATTTGAAATCATGGAAACTGGAAAGTGGCTTGAATACCTTAAATCAGGTGGCAAGATTGTTGTAAATGATTACAAGATTCCATCTGCGCCAATTCTGTCAGGTCTTGCTGAGTACCCAACAGGTGTTATTGAAGCCCTGTCTGACAAAGCGAGTACAACTGCAATCAAGGCAGCTGAAATTGCAATGGATCTTGGTAATATCCGTACGATGAACGTTGTGCTTCTGGGTGCGCTTGTTAAGGCTATGGGTCTTGACAGCAATATCGATTGGGATGACGTTGTTAAGCAGACCGTAAAACCTAAATTTGCAGATGTGAATATCAAGGCACTAAGAGCTGGCATGGATATGATCAAATAGAAAAGCAAGAACACTTAAATACTTGGCTTGTATTTAGATGAAGAAATCCCTGATGCATTTCAAACGCATCAGGGATTTCGTATTTTCTATTCGTAATGGACTGGCCAATCAAGGATAGAACATTACCGGTTAAAGGCCGTATGTAAGCGCTATAAGCATTTTATGCAAACTTTATACAACAGGGGCATATACAATTAAAGGCTGCTGCAGACAGAGCGTATTGAGCTCTGCTGCAGCAGCCTTTTCAATGCAGATAGATTTATGCGGTGGTAATCCTGAAGCTAGACAGTGAACTTTGCAATTTCGCTATTGAGCTGGTCAGCCATCATATTGAGGTTTTCAGCTGCTCTTGCCACTTCATCAACAGCGGAAGACTGCTGCTGGACACTTGCACTGACTTCCTCAGACGCTGCAGCTGTTTCTTCGGAAACAGAACTGATGCTCTCGATTGCACTGATAATGGCTTCCTTGTCATCGGTAACCCGTTCGAGAATGCTGTCGAACGCATTCATGCGGGATGTAATGCTGTCAATTGAGGCAGTAATCTTATCGAATGAGACACCCATACGCTGGACAGCGCCATTTTGCTCGGAAGACCGTGCGCGGACATCTACCATAATATCGTTCGTATTCTTGTTCTCATCAAGAATGAGGGTGACGATGTTGCGAACTTCCTCCGCGGCTGTACTGGAATCTTCAGCAAGCTTTCTGATTTCATCAGCAACAACTGCGAAGCCTCTACCGTGCTCGCCCGCTCTTGCAGCTTCAATGGATGCATTGAGTGCCAACAGATTGGTTTGTTCTGCAATGGACCGGATTGTATCGACAAATTCGCTAATGTTGTTGGTCTGATTCTCCAGATTGGTAACAGCCGTTTCTATACGTGCAATCGCCTGGTTGTTGTCGTCTGTTTTTTGCTGAAGCTCATGCATGGCGTCCCGGCCTTCCGTACCGGCAGTGTTTGCAACGTGTGTTTCATCTGCAATGGCGTTACTGCTCGCGCTCAGCGCTTCAAAGCTTTGGCTGAGGCCTGCTGCCGTGTGGGCGCCAGATTCAGCTTCTGAGGCCTGCTGGCTTGCACCCTGGGCAATTTCATCAACTGTGCGTGCGACTTCGAAGGAAGAGGCACTGACCTGCTGACTGCTCGCAGCAAGGTCCGAAGCTGCACCAATGACCTCGTTGGCCACCGTCTGTGCATTTGTGATCAGTCCTTTGACGGCAGACATCATGTCTTCAAAGTCATGTGAGAGCTGACCGAACTCATCCCTGCGGTTGAGTTTGACGCTGACCGTCAGGTCGCCGTTCTTGACCTTGTCCATTGCGGTAGATAGCTGTTTCAGTGGAGCGGTTGTATTGTTGGCAAACAGATAGGAAACCAGAAGGGCAACAAGGAGTGCTGCTACGGCAACAATGGCAAGGCGCATGAGTATTGGCAATGTCTTTTCCTGTAGCTCGCTGACGTCATTTGCCGTAAGCAGCTTCCAGTTCAAGCGGTCAACGGTGTAAAGCACAGCGTGCTTTCTGGCGCCGTTCCACTCATAATTCAGGTTTCCTTCTGAATTGTTTGCAACAAAGGTGCTCAAAGATTCTATAGGGATTGGTGCTCCAATCACATCTTCAGAACGATGGGCAATGACCGTTCCATCTGGTGCGATGATAATTGGATAACCTGTTTTTCCAATGTTGATGCCCGAAATCTCTGCACTAAGCGCGTCCAGATTCAGGTCGACACCGACTACGCCAATGGTCTTGCCGGTACTGCTGTGAATTGGCGCAGAGGCAGTGATGACAAGTTCGCCTGTTGATGCATCCGTATAAGGGTCGGTCCAAGTTATGGCGTCCTCTTCAACGGCTTTCATGTACCAGGGTCTGATCGTTGGGTCGTAGTCTGCAGGGAGGTCTACGAGAGGTCGGATGTTGAAGTCCTTATTGTTATAAGCGACATACACATTCTTGGTGTTTGGAAAAGCCTCCGTATAACTTTCAAGTATGCTGAGCATGCCGTTTTTCCGCATTTCACTGTTCATACCAGCTTGGACATTCACATTATTGCGAATCAGATCGATACTCTTCTCATAGCCGTTGAGAAAATGGTTAAGCGTGTTTTCTACTTGCCCCAGAGTCTCTCCCGCAGTAGTGTGCAAATCGTGTTCAATGATGGAATACGTCTTTTCATAGGTCAGCCCTCCAATGGCTGCCATAGGGATGATGATGATTGCAATAAAGACCATCATCAGTTTTGATCTCAGTTTCATAATACGCCTCCTATTCAGTTGCAACGCTGGCTGGTGTTCAAGTCCCCAAACATAAATCACACACAGTCAGGTGCTGGTCTTAATCACGGAACGGCCTGCCATGGTCCTGGTTTTTATGGTCCGGCGCACAAAAAAAACATGCCCAGCAAGCATGTATGCTGCAGCCTGGCAGTCATAGTTTCCCTTAGACCCATAGCTTTGCGACCCAATCTTTCGAAAGGTGTGCCGTATCCGTTCTGATTATTGTTTTATTACCAACAATAGTATACTAAAAGATTTTAGTTATTACAATGAAATTTGCAATTGTTTGTTTATACTTGTCTTGCTCCGTATCATTTCCTATATATAAGACGGTGAAATAAGTTTAAAAAGTCAGAGGAAACTTGTGAGGACTCATGGGTTATGGAAGATACTTCTGGGAAACGAACGTCCATTTCATGAAAATAAGGTGATTTCCATATGCATAAAAGTGTGTATAAGCTGTAAAAACATGCATATATGCAGTGCGTATTCATTAACTGTTATATTATGGATAATGAAAACATAGGCATGTGGTAAAAAACTTGCAAATGGGATGCAGTAATATCAAGGGATGTGGATAAATACAAAATAAATTTCATAAAAACACTTGCAAGCGCGTGTATTTCTGCTATAATAAACTCAATATTTATACAATAGGAGGAATAATTATGAGCAAACAAAAAGTCGTATTGGCTTATTCAGGTGGTTTAGATACATCAGTCATTCTAAAATGGTTAGAGGTGGAACACGGTTACGATGTAATCGCTGTATGTGTCGATGTTGGACAAACAGAAGATTTTAGCGCAGTAAAAGCAAAAGCCCTTTCTACAGGTGCTAGCAAAGCCTATATCGTTGATGTAAAAGAAGAGTTTGTAAAAGACTTTGTATTCAAGGGTCTTAAGGCTGGTGCAGTCTATGAAGATGATTATCTGTTGGGAACTGCGTTTGCTAGACCGCTAATCTCGCAAAAGCTTGTTGAAATCGCAGAGCAGGAAGGCGCTGTTGCAATCGCACATGGCGCGACAGGTAAAGGCAATGACCAAGTACGTTTTGAAACGACAGTCCATGCTCTGAACCCATACCTAAAAATCATAGCACCTTGGAGAACATGGGATCTTAAATCAAGAGAAGACTGTATTGACTATGCAACACAACATGGTATTCCAATTCCAGTAACAAAGAAAGACATTTACAGCAGGGACGAAAATGTTTGGCATCTTAGCCATGAAGGCGGCGAACTGGAGAATCCTTGGAATGAGCACAATCCAGAAATGTACAAGCTCACTGCTAAGATTGAAGAAACACCAGACACACCTGAGTATTTAGATATTGAATTCGTAAACGGTGAACCTGTAGCGATTGACGGAAAAGCATACAGCCCGCTGGAGCTTGTTAAGAAGCTGAATGAAATCGGTGGCAAGCACAATGTAGGTGTAATTGATATTGTAGAAAACAGATTAGTGGGTATGAAATCAAGGGGCGTATATGAAACGCCAGGTGGAACAATCCTTTACGAAGCGCATAAGCACCTCGAAAAGCTGGTTCTTGATAGAGCGACAATGAGCTTCAAGAGAACTGTTGCAAACAAATACGCTGAGCTTCTATATGATGGACTATGGCACTCTACACTAAAAGGTTGCCTGGATGCATTTGTAGACAGTACGCAGGATGTTGTAACAGGTATTGTAAAAGTAAAGCTTTTCAAAGGCAAATGTGTTGTAGCAGCGACACAATCTCCAAACAGTCTATACAATGAAGACTTTGTTACTTTCGGAGAAGACGATGTATACAATCAGTTTGACGCTGAAGGATTTATCAACCTATTCTCATTGCCACTGAAAATTAAGGCAATCAATAAGGCAGAAAAAGAGGCGAAGGCTAAAGATAAGGATGTGCACGCAATATGAAACTCTGGGGTGGAAGATTCCAAAACGCAACGTCATCGTTGATGGATGACTTTAACAGTTCAATCCAGTTCGACTGGCAGTTGTATAAGCACGACATCGAAGGCAGTAAGGCACACAGTAAAATGCTGAATAAGATTGGAATCCTCACCAACGAAGAGCTGAGTACGATTTTGGATGCACTTGAGGCTCTTAAGCAGGACATCGAAGCTGGGAATGTTGAGTTCGAGGTTTCAAATGAAGACATTCACATGAATGTTGAAGCGCTGCTGACTGAACGTATCGGTACGCTTGCAAAAAAAATTCATACTGCGAGAAGTAGAAATGATCAGGTTGCGCTGGACCTTCGAATGTATGTCAAGGAACAGGGCGTCGTAATTGAAAAGCAGCTGATTCAGCTGATTAAGGCACTTGCAAAAATTTCGGGTGAGAACATGGACACTTTCCTGCCGGGCTGTACACACCTACAGCCTGCGCAGCCTGTAAGACTGGGTTTTCACCTGATGGCTTACGCAGAAATGTTCAAGCGTGATACGGAGAGACTTCGCGATGCAATCAAGCGTACCAACGTGCTGCCGCTTGGTGCGGGTGCCCTTGCAGGAACCAGCTACGAGACAGATAGACACATGATTGCTGACCTTCTGGGATTTGACTCGGTGAGTCTAAATGCAATGGACGCGGTAAGTGACAGGGATTTTGCAATAGAGTTTCTGCATGTGTGTTCACTGGTTATGATGCACCTCAGCCGTTTTTCTGAAGAGTTTATCATCTGGAGTTCGGGTGAATACAGATTCATCGAGCTTGATGATGCATACAGTACAGGCAGCAGCATTATGCCGCAGAAAAAGAATCCAGATGCCGCTGAACTGATCAGAGGCAAAACCGGTACGGTATATGGCAGGCTGATGGGGCTGCTGACCGTTATGAAGGGACTTCCGCTTGCTTATAATAAAGACATGCAGGAGGACAAGGTTCCGGTATTTGAAACTGTAAAGGATGTGACTCTGTCACTGGATATATTTACACGCATGCTTGAAACAACAGTTTTCAACAGTGCGAAAATGATGGATGCAACAAAGCGTGGTTTCCTGAATGCAACTGATGCAGCCGACTATCTGGTTGGTAAAGGCATGCCATTCAGATCGGCACATGAGGTCATTGGGAAGATGGTGCTGTACTGTGACAGCCACAGCATAACGCTGAATGATATGTCAATGGACATTTTAAGAGATTTCTCAGAGTTATTTGATGAAGATATCTTTGAAAGAATAGAAATTGAAAATTGCGTCGAAGCAAAAAAATCCTATGGTTCAACCTCAAAATCACAAGTGAAGCTTATGATAGAAAAAACAATTGATTGGTTAAACGCTGGTGCCTAGGTGCCAGCGCGGGAGTTGGAGGCTGACATGACAAAAGGATATCTTGTGCTGAGTGACGGCACGGTATACGAAGGCAGAGCTTGGGGAGCGCTTACAGCCGAGCCGGGCGAAGTTGTTTTTAATACAAGCATGACAGGGTATCAGGAGATTCTCACAGATCCGTCCTATTATGGACAGATTGTTGTAATGACCTATCCGCTGATTGGAAACTACGGTATTTTCAAAGGGGACAATCAGTCGCGCAAGCCCTACGTAAGGGGCTATGTCGTTCGTGAGCTCTACGATGATGAAGACCACTGGAGAAGCGAAGACAACCTTGAAGATTTTTTAAAGGAAGAGGGCATTATTGCACTGGATGGCATCGATACACGTGCACTGACGAAGAAAATCAGGGACGTAGGGGTAATGGCCGGACAGATCCTTGTAGATGCGTCTCAAATTGATGCAACCATTGAAAAGCTCAAGACCTTCAAGCTTTCTGGTGAAGTCATGAAGGTGACAACAGAGAAGTCTTATACGCTTGAACCGGAAAAATGGAACGGACAGCATGTTGCTGTCATGGATTTCGGAATCAAGCGTAATATTTTGAATTCCATGCTTTATCGTGGCATTAAGCTGACGGTTTTTCCAGCCGATGCGTCAGCGGGAGAGATTCTGGAAATCAATCCGGACGGAATATTCCTATCCAATGGACCTGGTGATCCAAAGGAACTGACTGGAACGATAGAAACAATAAGAGTATTGATGGATAAGAAGCCGATCTTCGGTATTTGCCTGGGTCATCAGCTTCTTTGTCTTGCATATGGCAGTGATACTGTGAAAATGAAGTATGGCCATAGAGGCGGAAATCATCCTGTGAAGGACTTGGTAAGAAATAAAGTCGTTATTACATCACAAAATCATGGCTATGTGGTACTGGAAGACTCACTGGATCAAGACAAAATAGAAATCACACATTTGAATGTGAATGACGGAACAATTGAAGGTGTCCGACATAAATTGCTTCCAATTTTCAGCGTTCAATATCACCCAGAGGCATCTCCGGGACCAAAAGATTCGGAATATCTCTTCGATGTGTTCGCGGACATGATCGACTGAGACTGAGGAGGGTCTAACCATGAAAGGGAATACAGCATATAAAAAAGTACTTGTGATCGGCTCGGGACCGATTATCATAGGGCAGGGTGCGGAATTTGACTATTCTGGAACACAAGCATGTCAGGTGCTTAAGCAGGAAGGCATTGAAGTCGTTCTTGTAAACTCGAATCCGGCAACCATTATGACAGACAAGACCATTGCGGATAAAGTGTATATGGAACCGCTAACAGTCGATTTTCTTGAAAAGGTCATTGTCAAGGAAAATCCAGATGCCATGCTTGCAGGTATGGGCGGCCAGACGGCGCTGAACCTGACGATGGAGCTCTGGGACGCTGGCGTGCTCGACAAGTACAATGTGAAGGTAATCGGCACAAGTCTGGAGTCTATCCGTGAAGCGGAAGACAGGGATCTTTTCAAAATTGCCATGGAGAGCATCGATCAGCCCGTAATAGACAGCCAAGTGGCTTCTTCAGTTGATGAGGCGAGAGCCATAGCCAATGAAATTGGACTTCCAGTTGTCGTACGTCCAGCCTTTACGCTGGGGGGAACAGGCGGCGGGATTGCCGAAACCATGGAAGAGCTTGAAGAAATATCTTCAAGAGGGATTCAGTTCTCTATTGCCGATCAGGTTCTGATTGAAAAATCCATCAAGGGATGGAAAGAGATTGAATATGAAATGATGCGTGACGCAAATGGAACTGCAATTGCCGTATGCAACATGGAGAACATCGATCCAGTGGGCATACATACGGGAGACAGTATTGTCATTGCGCCGTCGCAAACCTTGAATGACCACGAATATCAGATGTTGAGAACAGCGTCTATCAATATTGTTGATAAACTGCGTATTGAAGGCGGCTGCAATGTGCAGCTGGCCCTTCATCCTGAGTGCCAGGAGTACTTTATTATTGAGGTGAATCCGCGTGTGAGCCGTTCGTCGTCTCTTGCGTCAAAGGCAACAGGGTATCCGATTGCAAAGGTTGCAACGAAAATTGCTCTGGGATATTCCCTAGATGAAATTGAAAATGATATTACAGGCAAGACAAAGGCGTGCTTTGAGCCGACACTGGATTACTGTGTTGTTAAAATTCCAAAGTGGCCCTTTGACAAGTTCAAGGATGCTAAAAAGCTTCTTGGCACCATGATGATGGCAACTGGTGAGGTTATGGCTATTGGGAACAATTTTGAGTCAGCCCTTCTAAAGGCCCTCAGATCCCTTGAGACTGCACAGGAAAACTTGTACTATGCTCCGGCCAAAGCTATGACACTGGATGAACTGCTCTTCAAAATCAAAAAGTCAGATGATGAGAGAATCTTCTACCTGGCTGAGCTCATGCGCCGAGAAGTTGGCCTTCCGAAAATTAAGGCCGAAACAGGCATAGACTTTTTCTTCCTGAAGAAAATTGCAGGTATCGTGAAGCTTGAAGAGGAAATCAGGGGCAGGATGCTGGAGTATCTTGAACCGAGTCTCATTATGCACCTTAAGAAAAAAGGATTTTCTGACAAGGGCATGGCAAAACTGATGCAGGGCACATCCGCCATGGATGTGTATAAATACAGAAAAGAAAAGGGCATTGAAGTCAGTTATAAGATGGTGGACACATGCGGTGGTGAATTTGACGCCCAGTCTCCATATTACTACTCGACATATGCCGATTTTGACGAAGTGGAAGTGACAGACAAGAAAAAGGTTCTGGTTGTGGGATCAGGTCCGATTCGAATCGGTCAGGGTGTGGAATTCGACTACTGTTCTGTTCATGGTGTGCTTGCACTGCGTGAAGAGGGCATAGAGGGAATCATCATCAACAACAATCCGGAAACTGTGAGTACGGACTTTGATATTTCTGACAAGCTCTATTTTGAACCGATTACTGAAGAGGATGTTCAGAACATCATCGATAAGGAAAACCCATATGGCGTAATCCTGCAGTTTGGCGGGCAGACAGCAGTAAAGCTGGCTGAATATCTTTCTGAGCGCGGTGTTAAAATTCTGGGAACATCATTCGATTCTGTGGATTTGACGGAAGACCGAGACCGATTCATTGAAAGAATGTCTGAACTGAAGCTGCCTTATCCTAAGGGCGTGGGTGTCGTTTCCGTTGAAGAAGGGGTTAAACAGGCAGAGGCGCTTGGTTATCCTCTGATTGTTCGTCCGAGTTATGTTATCGGTGGACTGGGCATGCAGGTTGTGCATGACGAGACCGGTCTGCGAAAATATTTGGAAAACTCAATTGTACCGAATCAGAAGAATCCAGTGCTGATAGACCAGTACATGGCAGGTATAGAAGTTGAAGTGGATGCCATTTCAGATGGAGAGCATATTTTGATACCTGGAATTATGGAACATCTGGAGCAAGCGGGTGTTCACTCGGGTGACAGTATTTCAATCTATCCGAGTGTGAACTTGAAAGAAAGTCATAAGGCACTGTTGCTTGAGTATACCCAGCAGATTGCTAAAGGTTTTAAGCTCGTAGGGCTCCTGAACATCCAGTATGTGCTTTATAACGATGATATTTACGTTCTAGAGGTAAATCCAAGAGCATCAAGAACAGTACCATTTATCAGCAAGGTTACAGATATTCCAATGATCGACCTGGCAACGAAGGTCATGCTTGGAGCAGATCTGCCATCGCTTGGCTATGGTGTGGATCTTGCACCGGAAAAGGACTACTATGCTGTGAAGCATCCTGTCTTCTCTATGGAGAAGATTCTGGATACAGAGATTGCCCTTGGACCGGAAATGAAGTCAACAGGTGAAATACTGAGCATGGAAAAGACCCTCGACAAAGCACTTTTCAAAGGCTTCATATCAACTTATCAGAATGCGATGACTGGGTCAAAGGTATTTTTAAGCCTTCCGGACGCACACAAAGAGGCGTTTGTCGAGTCTGTAAACATACTCGTCAGCAAAGGCTACCATATTACATGTACACAGGGTACCTATGACCATATGGCATCTGCAGGTGTGGACATGACGTCCTTCAGCACATGTCCATATGATGAAAAAGCCCTTCACAAGGTCCTTCAGGATCCCGAGCTGGCATTTGTGGTCGCTCTTCCAAAGAAGGGGCATAATAACAGTACTTTCGGGTTTAAAATCAGAAGACTGAGTGTGGAGAAGAAGCTGGCGTGCTTGACATCGTTCGATACGGCAAAAGCGCTTATAAACATCATTGGACATGGTATCAAGTCTGCTGATGTGGAGGTCTATGATATCTGCTCGGTTTCCTAAGACTGAACTTTCAAGCCCAAGCACTGAATGCGCAAGCGTTCAAAACATAGCGTTCAACAATGAAGGGAGCTGCCTCAGGCAGCTCCCTTTTGAGTGGTGGCAAGTGCTTGCTCTTTTTCTGTGGGAATCAGAAAACCCCCGTCAGGCTGACATCACTAGGATGTATCCTGACGGGGGTTTCTTGTCTTTGTCATAGATGTTATAAAAATCCGATAGTTATAGAGGTCTTTAGAAATGACCATTCATGTTATGATCTGTACTCACCGTTGATTTTTACATATTCATAAGTCAGGTCACAGCCCCATGCTGTGGCTTCGGCATCGCCGTCGTTGAGGTTGGCGAGTATTTTCACCGTGTCAGCAGAAAGAACCTTGAGTGCATGGTCCTCGTCAAAAATAATTGGCGTTCCCTGGTGCATCAGTTCGATTTCGCCGTTTTCAGATGCCATTTTCAAGTCGACCTTCTCTGGTGTAAACTGAGCGCCACTGTAGCCCATGGCACAGATAATACGGCCCCAGTTGGCATCATTTCCGAAAAATGCAGCCTTGACAAGTGATGAGGAAATGACAGCCTTTGAAGCAAGCACTGCATCGCTTTCCTTTTTCGCACCTGAGACAATGCATTCAAGAAGTTTTGTAGCGCCTTCGCCATCCTTTGCTATGAGCTTTGCAAGCTCAGTGCTGAGCGTGAGCAGTGCTTCGTAGAAGGCCGCTTTCTCTTCAGGAGTACGAATACAAGGTGCATCGGCGTCTCCACTAGCAAGTGCAAGGACCATATCGTTTGTCGATGTGTCACCATCGACACTGATCATATTGAATGACTTGGCAGTCGCGTCTTTGAGCAGACTTTTCAGGCAGTCGTCTTCCACATCCATATCTGTCATGACAAAACCGAGCATGGTTGCCATATTGGGGTGTATCATGCCAGACCCTTTTGCAATGCCAGTTATGCGGCCGGTCTTTCCACCAATTTCTACCTCGACAGAAACAGCCTTTGCAAAGGTATCTGTAGTCATGATCGCTTGTGAAGCCTCTGCGATACCAGCTTCATCAAGTGTTGGAACGATGGCGTCAATGCCGCTGAGCAGGGCTTTCATAGGAAGGGGAACACCGATGATGCCCGTAGAAGATACGAGGACTTCGTTAGGCGCGATATTCAGTGCTGTGGCAACCACGTGCGCTGAAGAAATGCCGTCCTGCATGCCCTGTTCGCCAGTACAGGCATTGGCGTTTCCGCTGTTGACCAAAATAGCCTTTGGAACAGCAGCTTCAAGATGATTTGATGAAATCGTAACCGGTGCAGCCCTGGTGATGTTGGTTGTAAAGACGCCAGCTGCTGCGACAGCATCCTTGCAGTAGATAAGTGCCAGGTCCTTTTTACCTGCATCGCCCTTTATTCCGCAGTGAATGCCGCCTGCAGTAAAGCCTTTGACAGGTAAAGGCTTGAATTCTATCGTTTTAATCATATTTTACATCCTTTCAATTCTATACATATTTGATGAAGTGTCTGCTTTGCTGTGTCTATGTGACTTAGAGTCCTGCAGTGGCATCGAGACCAAACAGGATATTGGCATTTTGGATGGCTTGGCCTGCAGCGCCTTTCTGCAGGTTGTCGATTGCACTGTGAATGATCAGTGTGTTCGTTCGTTCATCAAGCACCAAATGCAGGTCACAGTAATTCGTATCCTTGACCCAACGTGTTTGTGGCATTTTGTCAAGCAACCTCACGAAGGGTTTGTTTGCATATGTTTCCTTATAAATGTCGAGAATGTCGTCAAATGTAAGCGTTCCATCCATAGGAATATATACGGATGCAAGAATGCCACGGTCCATAGGGACGACACTCGGTGAAAAAAGGATTTTCAGATCCTTGCCGCCTGCCTTGTTAAGCATGAGTTCGATTTCTGGTGTATGGCGGTGCTGACCCGTTCCGTATGGACGCATGGATTCGTTCGATTCACAGTATAAAATCGCCTCGCTGAGCTTTTTGCCTGCTCCGGTCATGCCTGACTTGGCGTCAATTACAATTGTCTTGCCGTTAAGAAGACTCTTGTTGGCAAGGGGGAGCAGTGCTGTAAGGCTTGCGGTCGGGTAACATCCCGGATTTGCAATAACCTTGCTAGTCACATCGATGTGGTCGGCCAGACCATACTGCGCAATTTCAAGAAGCTCTGGCGCAATGTGCTCCACATTGTACCAGGATTCATATTCCGCCTGTGAGTCGAGTCTGAAATCTCCGCTCAAATCGATAACAGGTATCTCCAAATCATATAGCTTCTTTACCCAGTGCATGGAGGTACCATGCGGCAAGCTAAGAAATACAAGTTCAAGTTCAGGCAATTTTTCTTCGAATTTTTCGAGTGAAATGAGCGTATAATCCTCTGCATATGTGTGACCGTTAATGTCACTTAAGCGTGTATCGCTAAAACTTCGTGAGCCGATTGCAACCAATTCAAATGTGGGATGTGCATGCAGAAGCTTGACGAGTTCCATACCTGCATAGCCAGTTGCTCCAATAAGTCCTACCTTCATAATATCCTCCTTTATTAACAGCTGAAATCAGCGCTATCTATCATATTTGAGGATAATTATACATTTAAACCCCCTATATTACAACGGTTTTTCATAAAAAACTTGATATTTAATACATTTGTATGTATAATTATTAAAACTAAAATGTAAGGGAGATTATTATGGAGCTTATGAAACAACGTGTTCAGAATTTAATAGAAGCCATACCATATATTAAGACATTTCAAGGAAAGACTTTTGTCATCAAGTACGGTGGGAGCATCATGGAAGACGAAGCTGGAAAGAAGGCGCTTATTGAAGATATCGCACTACTCAGTCTTGTAGGCATCAGGTGCATTATCATTCATGGCGGTGGAAAAGAAATTAACTCCCGTCTGAAAAAGCTGGGCATCGAGTCGGAGTTCAAGGAAGGCTATCGTGTGACTTCCGGTGAAGCCATAGATGAAGTTGAAATGGTGCTTTCGGGAAGAATCAATAAGGAACTGATTCATCTGCTCAACAGTGCAGGGGTCAAGGCGGTGGGTCTCAACGGTAAAGACGCTGGGCTGATTCGGGCTAAGCAGAAGTATATAAAGATTGAGAATGAACTTCATGACATAGGCCATGTCGGAGAAATTGATGTCATTACGCCAGATATACTTGAAATCCTGCTCAGCAACGGCATTGTACCTGTCATTTCTCCAATTGGATTTGATGATGCTGGCAGGACCTACAATATAAACGCAGATGATGTGGCTGCAGGTGTCAGTGCGAAACTCTTTGCTGAAAAACTGATTCTGATTACGGATGTGCCAGGCGTCATGGAAGACATCGACAAGCCTGAAAGCCTAATATCCAAATTAAGTGTCAAAGATATTGAAGACCTGATGAAGAGCGGCATCATTAAAGGCGGGATGATCCCTAAGATGAACTGTGTAAAAACAGCAGTCTGCGGAGGGACGAAGTCGGTTCACATACTCGATGGAAAAATAGAGCACTGTGTCATGCTTGAGATATTTACAGACAATGGCATTGGCACCATGATCACATATTAAAGGAGGCGTTTGCAATGAGTACTAAAAATATCAATTCAGATAGCATCATGAATACCTATGGCAGAAAAGACGTGGTGTTTGAAAAAGGAAGCGGTGTATGGCTGTATGATGACGCGGGCAACAAGTATTTGGATTTTGTTGCTGGGGTGGCGGTGAACTGTCTTGGTCACAGTCATCCTGCCATCGTTGATACTATGAAAAGCCAAGTTGAAAATCTAATCCATGTCTCGAATATTTACTGGACACAGTCTCAGCTTGACCTCGGTGAAAAGCTCTGCAAGCAAAGCGGCCTGTCGTCGGCGTTTTTCTGTAACAGCGGTACGGAGTCCTTGGAAGCGGCAATGAAGATAGCAAGAAAGTTCGGCAAAACCAAGTCCGATGATAAAACCAAGATTGTGGTCCTTGAAAAGGCCTTCCACGGCAGAACGATAGGTGCGCTGAGCCTGACTTGGAACGAGAAGTACAAGAAACCATTTGGGCCGCTGGTTGATAATATTGTGGCAGTGCCGCTCAATGACACTGAGGGTCTTATAGACATTATGGATGAAAATGTATGTGCAATCATAATGGAGCCGATTCAAGGTGAAGGGGGTATTTATAACTCAAGTCAGACATTCATTGAAACGGCAAGAGCCATGGCTGATTCCTATGATGCGCTGCTTATCTTTGATGAAGTCCAGTGCGGCATGGGTAGAACGGGCCACTTGTTTGCCCACCAGCTGTATGATGTAAAACCGGATGTGCTTTGCTTGGCAAAAGGTCTTGGTGCAGGCATGCCTATTGGTGCGGTTGTAGTCAATGCACGTGCGGATGTTCTTGTTCCTGGTGATCATGGATCAACATTCGGCGGAAATCCACTGGCATGTGCTACAGGAAATACAGTAATGGATATTATTGGTGAGGCATCCTTCCTGGATCAGGTGAAAAGTGTCTCAGCCTACTTGATAGAGAGTTTCAATGCACTTGATGAGAAATATGATTTTCTGAAGGAAATTAGAGGTTCTGGACTGATTTTGGGTGTTGAAACCAAGTATAAGTCAGCTGAAATCATAGAAAAGGCACTTGAAGAGGGACTCTTGCTGATTGGTGCAGGAGAAAATACGGTAAGAATTATTCCGCCGCTGGTTATTAGTAAAGAAGAAATCGACATTTTTATTGATAAGTTTGAAAAAATTCTTCTCGCCCTTTCATAATCAGAATAGAGATATACCAACACTTAAAAGGTATACAATTGCAACTTGAGAAAATTCAGACGATTTCGAATATGAAAAAAGGGGTTGCCTAACCAATTTGTACGTGCTAAGATGTTCACAACTTAAAACTGGTTTATCAAGAGACAGGGGAGAGAGTTAGCTCGTTGATCCTGCGCCAACCTGCTTAGCAAGGTGGTAAAGCTGACATCGATAATGATTTGGGAATCAACCTTCTTGTCGATGACAAGAAGGTTTTTTTATTACCAGTAAGAATAAAGAGCTGAAAACAGTTCATCATATTGACTTATCAAGAGTGGTGGAGGGACTGGCCCTGTGAAACCCGGCAACCTGCATAGATGTGCAAGGTGCTAACTCCAGCGAGAAATCGAGAGATAAGGCGCGACGCACCCTCTCGCGGGTGTTTTTTATTGGCTTTTAAGAAAATATTAACAAAAATGGAAAAAGGTGATGTAGTGATATCGATTAGGAACATAACTAAGACATTTAAAGGCAAAGAACAGAATGTCAAAGCGCTGGATGATGTGACCCTCGAAATTGAAAAGGGAGAAATCTTCGGTGTAATCGGATTGTCCGGTGCTGGAAAATCAACTCTGATTAGAACCTTGAACAGGCTTGAGAACATAGATGGTGGAGAAATATTGATTGAAGATGCATGTATTCAGTCTCTGAAAGAATCATCGCTGCGTGAACTGAGAAAGAAAATCGGAATGATCTTTCAGCATTTTCATCTCCTGTCATCAAGAACGGTTAAGGGGAATGTTGCCTTTCCACTTGAAATTGCAGGATGGAAGAAAGAAGACATTGATGCACGTGTTACAGAGTTGCTGGAGCTGGTTGGTCTGCCGGAAAAGGCACAGGCCTATCCGAATCAGTTGAGCGGCGGTCAGAAGCAGCGCGTTGCCATAGCGCGTGCCTTAGCAAATAATCCTAAAATACTCTTAAGTGATGAATCAACAAGCGCACTTGACCCAATCACCACACGTTCCATTCTTCAGCTGCTGAAGAAAATCAACAAGCAGCTTGGACTGACCATTGTCCTGATCACACATGAAATGGATGTCATCAGTGAAATCTGCGATCGCGTTGCAGTCATGGAAGCGGGGCAGGTTATTGAACTGGGGCCAGTGGTGCACGTAGTCAAGAGTCCGAAATGCAAAGTTACAAAGGCATTTCTCAACCGCTCACAGGAAGAGGTGATTGCATATGACGCATCTTGATAAGATTTTGAATCTCTTGGTTTCTCCAACCATAGAAACCATTATCATGGTACTCGTTTCATCTGCCTTTGCCTTCATATTGGGCCTGCCGATGGGTGTGACACTCTATCTGACACAGGAGAAGGGCCTTGTGCCTAATAAGACGGTATTCCGAATCATGGATACACTGGTCAACATGTGTCGGTCGCTGCCATTTATCATACTGATGATCCTGCTCTTCCCCTTATCACGACTAATTGTAGGTACGACTATTGGAACGGCTGCGACAATTGTCCCCCTATCCATCGGTGCATCGCCATTTGTCGGTCGAATTGTTGAAAATGCATTGAATGAAGTAAATGCTGGAATCATAGAGGCCGTTCAGTCCATGGGCGCCTCAAATAGGGAAATCATCTTGAAGGTCGTCATACCAGAGGCGCTGCCTTCGCTGGTATCGGGTATGACCCTTTCAATTATCAATATACTAGGGTACTCAGCAATGGCGGGTGCCATTGGTGGCGGTGGACTTGGTGACTTGGCAATCCGTTATGGATTCCATCGCTTTCAGACGGATGTTCTTATCGTATCGGTTATTGTAATCATCATACTGGTACAGGCAATTCAGTTTACAGGCAACAAGCTGGCTGGTGCGATTTATGCAAAGCGAGCAATAAAATAAAAGGAAAACTAGCGGGCAGAGTATATTCTGACCTGAATATTGGAGGAGACTTATTATGAAAAGACTATTTAGCTTATCACTTATTCTTGTACTTGCCATTTCGGCACTAACGGGCTGCGCAAAAGCACAAACAGAGACTGCGGATGCTCAGGAGACGCGCATCCTTAAAGTTGGCGCGACACCAGTTCCCCATGCTGAACTTCTGGAGCAGGTAAAACCAGTTCTTGCGGAGCAGGGCATTGACCTGGAAATTGTCGAATTTACCGACTATGTAAAACCCAACCTGGCACTTAATGATGGTGAAATTGATGCGAACTTCTTCCAGCACGTACCCTACCTTGACAGCTTTAATGCAGACAGAGGTCTTGACCTGATCAGTGCAGGTACTGTTCACGTCGAACCCCTGGGGGCTTACTCAGAAAAGTATGATTCTATCGATGCGCTTCCAGAAGGTGCAAAGGTTGCAATTCCAAGTGATAGTGTAAATGGTGGTCGTGCTCTGATTCTTCTTGAAGCCAACGGGCTGATTAAACTAGCCGAAGGTGCGGGTCTTGAAGCGACTGAGTTTGATATCGAAGAAAATCCACACGGTTATGAATTTACTTCAATTGAAGCTGCTCAACTTCCTCGTGTACTGCCGGATGTTGATATTGCAGTGATCAATGGCAATTTTGCAATCGAAGCAGGTCTGAATCCGCTAGAAGACGCCCTTGTCCTTGAAGGCGCAGATTCACCATACGCGAATATTATCACTGTGAAATCGGATTATACCAAGGTTGAAGAAATTGATGCCCTTCTAGATGCCCTTCAATCGGATGAAATTAAAAAGTTCATCGATGAAAACTATGATGGAGGCGTTGTTGCGGCATTTGGTAAAAACTAAGTGATTTGACAAAGCAATAATGGATATAATAAAAAGGCTCGATGAATTTCGGGCCTTTTCTCATAGGGATTTTAAGATATCTGGCTCTAATAATGAGCCTGTATGTTCTGTGAGATATGTCCTTTTGAGTTGGAAATGGAGCATGGTTTCAGATAGACAATTGAAAAACGTGTTTTGAAGTCTAAATATATATTAATGAAGAAATGCGTTTTGAAGTTGAGGACAATTGTCTGAAAAATGTTTTATTTTGCAAAGGCGTTGACAGGGTATTCGACAGGTGCTATTATATAACAGTCGCCACAAGCGGTCTGGTAAATCCAATGCGAGAAACAGGCTGATTGCAAGGGTTGCAAGATGAAAAACAAGTTGAAAAACTTAGAAAAACTTCTTGACAAACGAAAGCGACGGTGGTAAGATAATAGAGTCGCTGGAACACAGTGATTAACGAAAAATCAATAAGAATTTTACATAAATTTGATTGGTTTCCGGTCTTTGAAAATTAAACAGTATAGAATTAACACGTTCAATTCTTTTACCGCATCAAGACAAGGTCTAGATGCACCAAAGATTCGTAACGGATGATAATGATTAATTAGTCAGATTCATCTGAGCGATCAAAAACATTTGAAACATTTTTTCAAAGAGTTTGATCCTGGCTCAGGATGAACGCTGGCGGCGTGCTTAACACATGCAAGTCGAGCGAGAAGCTTTTGAATGATCCTTCGGGTGAATGACGAAGTGGAAAGCGGCGGACGGGTGAGTAACGCGTGGGCAACCTGCCCCATACAGAGGGATAGCCACTGGAAACGGTGATTAATACCTCATAAGACCACAGTAACACATGTTACAGAGGTAAAAACTCCGGTGGTATGGGATGGGCCCGCGTCAGATTAGCTAGTTGGTGAGGTAATGGCTCACCAAGGCGACGATCTGTAGCCGACCTGAGAGGGTGATCGGCCACACTGGAACTGAGACACGGTCCAGACTCCTACGGGAGGCAGCAGTGGGGAATATTGCACAATGGGCGAAAGCCTGATGCAGCAACGCCGCGTGAACGATGAAGGCCTTCGGGTTGTAAAGTTCTTTTCTTGGAGAAGAATAAATGACGGTATCCAAGGAATAAGCCCCGGCTAACTACGTGCCAGCAGCCGCGGTAATACGTAGGGGGCAAGCGTTATCCGGAATCACTGGGCGTAAAGGGAGTGTAGGCGGTCAAGCAAGTCAGGGGTGAAAGGCATCGGCTCAACCGATGTAAGCCTTTGAAACTGTTTGACTTGAGTGCAGGAGAGGTAAGTGGAATTCCTAGTGTAGCGGTGAAATGCGTAGATATTAGGAGGAACACCAGTGGCGAAGGCGACTTACTGGACTGTAACTGACGCTGAGGCTCGAAAGCGTGGGGAGCGAACAGGATTAGATACCCTGGTAGTCCACGCCGTAAACGATGAATACTAGGTGTCTGGGGTCGAACCCAGGTGCCGCAGCTAACGCATTAAGTATTCCGCCTGGGGAGTACGCACGCAAGTGTGAAACTCAAAGGAATTGACGGGGACCCGCACAAGCAGCGGAGCATGTGGTTTAATTCGAAGCAACGCGAAGAACCTTACCAGGTCTTGACATACAGATGACCGGTCCTTAATCGGACCTTTCCTTCGGGACATCTGATACAGGTGGTGCATGGTTGTCGTCAGCTCGTGTCGTGAGATGTTGGGTTAAGTCCCGCAACGAGCGCAACCCTTATCGTTAGTTGCCATCAGGTAATGCTGGGCACTCTAGCGAGACTGCCGTGGACAACACGGAGGAAGGTGGGGATGACGTCAAATCATCATGCCCCTTATGATCTGGGCTACACACGTGCTACAATGGTCGGTACAACGGGCAGCGAAAGAGTGATCTGGAGCTAATCCTCTAAAGCCGATCTCAGTTCGGATTGTAGGCTGCAACTCGCCTACATGAAGTTGGAGTTGCTAGTAATCGTGGATCAGAATGCCGCGGTGAATGCGTTCCCGGGTCTTGTACACACCGCCCGTCACACCATGGAAGCTGGGGGCGCCCGAAGCCTGTGATCCAACCCCTTGTGGGAGGAAGCAGTCGAAGGTGAAATCAGTGACTAGGGTGAAGTCGTAACAAGGTAGCCGTATCGGAAGGTGCGGCTGGATCACCTCCTTTCTAAGGAGAACGTACTCTATACTGTTTAATTTTGAGAGACCGAAAGTCTCTAAATAACATGTGAAGCACATGGGGGTATAGCTCAGCTGGGAGAGCACCTGCCTTGCACGCAGGGGGTCGCAAGTTCGAATCTTGTTACCTCCACCATTTTCGCTTTTTAGCGAATAACTTCACAGATTGCACCTTGAAAACTGCATATGAATTAGAAGACGAAAACGTATCAAACCAAAAATTTAGAGTTAACTAAGTTTGCGGCTTCGAACTTTGCAGTTCGAAGTAAGGAGTGTTACCGAAATCAAAGATTTCGAACACATCCATTAATGATACAGTTTCACTGAGGTAAACAAAACTCAAACTCGAATTATAAATACTCATTGATTAATAATCAGAGAACAGTTTATCAAAGTAATCTAGGTTACTTTTAAATTGGTCAAGTTAATAAGAGCATAGGGTGGATGCCTTGGCACTAAGAGCCGAAGAAGGACGTGGTAAGCTGCGAAAAGTCCTGGGGAGCTGCAAGCAAGCGTTGATCCAGGAATGTCCGAATGGGGGAACCCGGCTGTCGTAATAGGCAGTCACCGTGCACTGAATACATAGGTGTACGGAGGGATACTCGGGGAACTGAAACATCTAAGTACCCGAAGGAGAAGAAAACAAAAGTGATTTCCTAAGTAGCGGCGAGCGAACGGGAAAGAGGCCAAACCAGAGACTACGGTTTCTGGGGTTGCGGACGCATCATAAGTGATGGCGGTATTCTAGTCGAAGAGGTTTGGAAAGACCCACCGAAGAAGGTGACAGTCCTGTAGATGAAAGAAGAAGGCCCACGATGCGCACCAGAGTACCACGGGGCACGTGAAACCTTGTGGGAAGCCGGGAGGACCATCTCCCAAGCCTAAATACTCCTTAGTGACCGATAGCGCATAGTACCGTGAGGGAAAGGTGAAAAGAACCCCTGTCGGGGAGTGAAATAGAACCTGAAACCCTATGTTTACAAGCAGTCGAAGAACTTTATATGTTCGACGGCGTACTTTTTGTAGAACGGGCCAACGAGTTACGTTATGCAGCAAGGTTAAGGTGTTCAGCACCGGAGCCATAGCGAAAGCGAGTCTGAAGAGGGCGTATAGTTGTATGGCGTAGACCCGAAACCGGGTGACCTATCCATGAGCAGGGTGAAGCTGAAGTAAAATTCAGTGGAGGCCCGAACCCATATCTGTTGAAAAAGGTTGGGATGACTTGTGGATAGCGGAGAAATTCCAATCGAACTCGGAGATAGCTGGTTCTCCCCGAAATAGCTTTAGGGCTAGCCTTGATGTGAGTGATGCGGGGGTAGAGCACTGACTGTCCTAGGGGGCTTCACCGCCTACCGAAGACTATCAAACTCCGAATACCGCAATCATATAATCAGGAGTCAGACTATGTGTGATAAGATTCATGGTCGAGAGGGAAACAGCCCAGACCGTCAGCTAAGGTCCCAAAGTCCAAGTTAAGTGGGAAAGGATGTGGGGTTGCTTAGACAACTAGGATGTTGGCTTAGAAGCAGCCATTCATTTAAAGAGTGCGTAATAGCTCACTAGTCGAGTGACCCTGCGCCGAAAATTACCGGGGCTCAAACTTGGCACCGAAGCTACGGCAGTACATTGTACTGGGTAGGGGAGCATTGTATGCGGGCAGAAGCTATACCGTAAGGAGTGGTGGACTGCATACAAGAGAGAATGTTGGCATGAGTAGCGAGAGGCAGGTGAGAATCCTGCCCGCCGAAAACCTAAGGTTTCCTGGGGAAGGTTCGTCCGCCCAGGGTTAGTCAGGGCCTAAGCCGAGGACGAGAGTCGTAGGCGATGGACAACTGGTTAAGATTCCAGTACCACCGAAAATCGTTTGAGAGATGGAGTGACAGGGAATGCAAAGCGATCGCACTGATGGATGTGCGTCCAAGCGTCAAGTGAGAAGAATCAGGCAAATCCGGTTCTTTAATTGCAAGGCGTGATGGGGAGTGAAAAATAAGTAGCGAAGTCGCCGGAGAGTCCTTCAAGAAAAGCTTCTATCGAGATTGTAGGTGCCTGTACCGTAAACCGACACAGGTAGGTGAGTAGAGAATACTAAGGCGAGCGAGATAACCATTGTTAAGGAACTCGGCAAAATGACCCCGTAACTTCGGGAGAAGGGGTGCCGCATTAGGGTGTTAAAGCCCGAAGCGGCCGCAGAGAACAGGCCCAAGCAACTGTTTACCAAAAACACAGGTCTCTGCTAAGTCGAAAGACGATGTATAGGGGCTGACGCCTGCCCGGTGCTGGAAGGTTATGAGGAGAGGTTAGCGTAAGCGAAGCTTTGAATCGAAGCCCCAGTAAACGGCGGCCGTAACTATAACGGTCCTAAGGTAGCGAAATTCCTTGTCGGGTAAGTTCCGACCCGCACGAAAGGCGTAATGATTTGGGCACTGTCTCAACAATGGACTCGGTGAAATTGTAGTACCGGTAAAGATGCCGGTTACCCGCAGCAGGACGGAAAGACCCCGTGGAGCTTTACTGTAGCTTGGCACTGGACTTTGGTATAGCATGTACAGGATAGGTGGGAGGCTAAGAAGCGTGTACGCTAGTATGCGTGGAGCCACTGTTGGGATACCACTCTTGCTATATCAGTGTCCTAACCGTGCGCTGTTATCCAGCGTCGGGACAATGTCAGGTGGGCAGTTTGACTGGGGCGGTCGCCTCCTAAAGAGTAACGGAGGCGCTCAAAGGTTCCCTCAGTGCGGTTGGAAATCGCGCGAAGAGTGCAAAGGCAGAAGGGAGCTTGACTGCGAGACATACAGGTCGAGCAGGGACGAAAGTCGGACTTAGTGATCCGGCGGTACCGAATGGAAGGGCCGTCGCTCAACGGATAAAAGCTACCCCGGGGATAACAGGCTTATCTCCCCCAAGAGTCCACATCGACGGGGAGGTTTGGCACCTCGATGTCGGCTCGTCTCATCCTGGGGCTGTAGTCGGTCCCAAGGGTTGGGCTGTTCGCCCATTAAAGAGGCACGCGAGCTGGGTTCAGAACGTCGTGAGACAGTTCGGTCCCTATCCGCTGTGGGCGCAGGAAATTTGAGAGGAGCTGTCCTTAGTACGAGAGGACCGGGATGGACAAACCTCTGGTGTATCTGTTGTTCCGCCAGGAGCACTGCAGAGTAGCTACGTTTGGACGGGATAAGCGCTGAAGGCATCTAAGCGCGAAGCCCCCCTCAAGATAAGATTTCCCATCCTTTATGGAGTAAGACCCCTGATAGACTAACAGGTTGATAGGTCCAAGGTGTAAGTGCAGCAATGTACTCAGCTGATGGATACTAATAGGTCGAGGACTTGACCAATAAGAATTTGGGTCAAACCAAAGTGAAACACACGTCTTTTAAGATCATGTGCAGTTTTGAAGGAGCAATTCTTCATAAATGAAATCCGGTGACGATGGCGAAGAGGTCACACCTGTTCCCATTCCGAACACAGCAGTTAAGCTCTTCTGCGCCGATGGTACTTGGGGGGAAGCCCCCTGGGAGAGTAGGTCGTCGCCGGTTTCGAAATGTTCCAAGGTAGCTCAATGGTGGAGCAACCGGCTGTTAACCGGTAGGCTGTGGGTTCGAGTCCCACCCTTGGAGCCATTTATAACTGCCGGGGTGGCGGAACTGGCAGACGCCCGGGACTTAAAATCCCGTGATACTTAGTATCGTACCGGTTCGATCCCGGTCCCCGGCACCATTTCGTCGATCAATTGGCAGTTATAGATAAAACAACTTCAGCATTACACATATGACGCGGGGTGGAGCAGCTGGCAGCTCGTCGGGCTCATAACCCGGAGGTCGCAGGTTCGAATCCTGTCCCCGCAACCATTTTAATTTTTTTCCAGTATTACCTTATACCAGGCCCCTTGGTCAAGCGGTTAAGACACCGCCCTTTCACGGCGGTAACGGGGGTTCGATTCCCCCAGGGGTCACCAAATGGGAGTATAGCTCAGCTGGGAGAGCATCTGCCTTACAAGCAGAGGGTCATAGGTTCGAGCCCTATTACTCCCACCATTTTTGGCCCAGTAGTTCAGTTGGTTAGAACGCCAGCCTGTCACGCTGGAGGTCGACGGTTCGAGTCCGTTCTGGGTCGCCATTTAAATGTGCCGGTGTAGCTCAATTGGTAGAGCAACTGACTTGTAATCAGTAGGTCGCGGGTTCGAGTCCCATCACCGGCTCCATTTATCTTATGGAAGCAACAAAAGAATTTGCAAAGCAAGTTTTATAACTAAAACATTTTAAGTTATTTAGATTTAAAGACACAAGCAGATCAAGGTGCACAGTTGAACGAAGGAGGGCGCGTACAAAGGTACGTAACCGACTGAGAGAAACTGAGCAACGCAGAGATGCATAGTGTATTTGAATATAAATGGTGGGGTTCCCGAGTGGCCAAAGGGGGCGGACTGTAAATCCGTTGACTGAGTCTTCGAAGGTTCGAATCCTTCTCCCACCACCACATATGCGGAAGTGGCTCAGTGGTAGAGCATCGCCTTGCCAAGGCGAGGGTCGCGAGTTCGAATCTCGTCTTCCGCTCCAATATTTGCGGGTGTAGCTCAGTGGTAGAGCCCCGGCCTTCCAAGCCGGTTGCGAGGGTTCGATCCCCTTCACCCGCTCCAATTGTGACCCATTAGCTCAGTCGGTAGAGCACCTGACTTTTAATCAGGGTGTCCCGCGTTCGAGTCGCGGATGGGTCACCAAATTATGGCGCCATAGCCAAGTGGTAAGGCAGAGGTCTGCAAAACCTTTATCCCCAGTTCAAATCTGGGTGGCGCCTCCATTTATGCGCCGTTAGCTCAGCTGGATAGAGTGTCTGACTACGAATCAGAAGGTCAGGGGTTCGAATCCCTTACGGCGCACCATTTGCCCTAGGTTGCGCATGCAATCTAGGGTTTAAATTTCAAAATGTGGGAGTATAGCTCAGCTGGGAGAGCATCTGCCTTACAAGCAGAGGGTCATAGGTTCGAGCCCTATTACTCCCACCATTTTTGGCCCAGTAGTTCAGTTGGTTAGAACGCCAGCCTGTCACGCTGGAGGTCGACGGTTCGAGTCCGTTCTGGGTCGCCATTTAAATGTGCCGGTGTAGCTCAATTGGTAGAGCAACTGACTTGTAATCAGTAGGTCGCGGGTTCGAGTCCCATCACCGGCTCCATTTAATTTTTGGAAGCAACAAAAGAATTTGCAAGGCAAATTCATACATTAATGCAATTTAGAAATTTAGGTTTAAAGCTGCGAGTAGTTCGAGGCGCCAGACGAACGATTGAAGGCGCGTACAGATGTACGCAACTGATTGAGGCGGGATGAGCAACGAAGAAATACGAAGCAGATTTAAAGATAAATGGTGGGGTTCCCGAGTGGCCAAAGGGGGCGGACTGTAAATCCGTTGACTGAGTCTTCGAAGGTTCGAATCCTTCTCCCACCACCACATATGCGGAAGTGGCTCAGTGGTAGAGCATCGCCTTGCCAAGGCGAGGGTCGCGAGTTCGAATCTCGTCTTCCGCTCCAATTTATTTGCGGGTGTAGCTCAGTGGTAGAGCCCCGGCCTTCCAAGCCGGTTGCGAGGGTTCGATCCCCTTCACCCGCTCCATTTTGGCGCCATAGCCAAGTGGTAAGGCAGAGGTCTGCAAAACCTTTATCCCCAGTTCAAATCTGGGTGGCGCCTCCACTACATGCGCCGTTAGCTCAGCTGGATAGAGTGTCTGACTACGAATCAGAAGGTCAGGGGTTCGAATCCCTTACGGCGCACCAATAAAACCTGGATTGAAATTCAATCCAGGTTTTTTATGTGCATTTATTAGTGGTATAATTTTATCGATGAAGTGATGATGTACATGTGAAGAAGTTGAAAAGGGGAAAAGCATGGTTGGTGCAGTCATATTGGGTGCAGGAATGTCAACGAGAATGAATAGCGCTACGTCTAAGCTTGAAATGAACCTTCAGGGGATACCTGTCATAGAACATGTCATACGCAGTGTGTGCGCCTCAGGGGTGGACCGTGTGGTGCTTGTCTATTCCAGTCGCACGGATTTTCTAAAGTCTCTTGCACAAAACTACGGCATTGGGCATGCTTACAATCCAATTCCTCAAGAGGGCCTTTCAACATCATTGAAGACAGGTGTGAGAGAATTGCTGAACATGGAGGGCCTTTTGTTTGTACTTGGAGATCAGCCCTTTGTTTACGCAGAAGATATAGACCGGCTGCTTGAAGCTTTTGAAGAGAATGAGGATAAAATCATTGTTCCGGTTACGGCAAAAGGACGTGGAAATCCAGTCATCATACCCCGAAAATATTATGATGAGCTTCTTGAGGTTCAGGGAGATCAGGGGGCACGCGGGGTTATTGCATCCCATAGGGAAAGTGTTTTAGAAGTCCTGATTGAAAAAAGCGACATCCACTTTGATATTGATACTGAAGAAGCCTTTAAGGCAGCGTGCGCCCGAAAGAAAGAGGCGCGTCGCTAAAGGGTGCTATCTGTGCCTGTGTCAGATTGAGTAAGTGATTCTACGCTTCAAATACATCTTAGTTCAAATACATCTGCATTCAGATAAATAGAAAGGCCCACACAGGTTAGATGTGTGGGCCTTTTTCATATGCATGCGCATAAGATTCATTTGTGTATTTGAAAAAAATACGGTGGGTGAATTAGTCTACTTTGACAATCCAGCCTTCTGGCGCTTCAACATCGCCAAACTGAATACCGCACAGGGTATCATACAGTTTGCGTGTAACAGCACCAACTTCAGTTTCTGAATGGAATACATGCATGTTGCCTTTATAGTTAATGCCGCCGATTGGCGTAATAACTGCAGCTGTACCACATGCGCCTGCTTCAGTGAAGTCATCCAACTTGTCAATAGGACAGTCGCGTTCTTCAATAACCATATCAAGATAATTCTCAGCAATGTGCATTAGAGAATACTTCGTGATACTTGGCAGAATAGAAGGTGACTTAGGTGTTACAAACTTGTTGTCAGGCGTAATGCCAAAGAAGTTTGCCGCACCGACTTCTTCAATTTTTGTATGTGTAGCTGGATCCAGGTAGATACAGTCAGCGTAGCCAGCTTTAACGGCTTCTTCGTGTGGAAGCATGCTGCCTGCATAGTTGCCGCCAACTTTGGCTGCGCCTGTGCCGTATGGTGCTGCACGGTCCATATCAGCAATTGTGAAGTTTACTGGAGCCATACCACCTTTGAAGTATGGACCAACAGGAACACAGAATACTGAGAACAGGAATTCAGGAGCAGGCTTAACACCAAGATTGTCGCCTATGCCAATGACGAATGGACGTAGGTAAAGCGTTGCGCCTGTGCCGTAAGGCGGAACAAAGTGCTCATTCGCTTTTACAACCTGTACACATGCGTCAATGAATTGCTCTTCAGAAATCTCAGGCATCAGAACACGTCTGCAGCTCTGGTTCATCCTCTTAGCATTTTGGTCAGGACGGAACAGCTGAATAGAGCCGTCTTTTGTTCTGTAAGCCTTTAGACCTTCAAAGCATTGCTGTCCGTAATGCAAAGAAGTAGATGCTTCAGAAATTGAGATTTTGTTGTCTTCTACAAGAGCACCTTGATCCCATTTTCCGTCTTTCCAATAAGAGACATAACGCAGGTCAGTTTTAATGTAACTAAAGCCTAATGTACCCCAATCGATATTTGCAGTTTTGCTCATTTAATACACCTCACACTGTTATTCTTCTTAATATGTAAATCTATACAACAAGAAAACGTTTCTATACATAATCATACACCAAAACGCTTTTTTGTTCCACTAAATGTGGAAGAATGAAAAAGATTTAATAAGAAAGTTGAAATTTGACAAACAATTTATAATCCCATTAATCAGCTAATAGCAATATGTTAATGGTTTATGGGTATTATGATAAAAGAAAATTCCGAATTTTGTCAAGTGAATTGTTTACTTAAATTTAGAATTATATATCTTCGGATTTAGCCTTATAAGTACCTGGTGATTATGGTATTATAAAGGGTAAACTAATTCAGAAAGGGAGATTTGATGTTTAACTCTCAAGAGCCTTATATTTTAGTATTTGGGGCCTCTGTTGTCGATATTGTAGGTTTTACCAATGTATCCTACATACCGCTTAACTCAAACCCAGGCTGTGTAAAAATGTCATACGGCGGTGTGTGCAGAAACATTGCTGAAAACATGGTACGGGTAGGTCTCAATACAAAATTTATATCCATACTGGGAAATGATGAAACGGGTCGAGGCATGCTGGAGCATAGCAGAAAAATGGGCTATGACATGGAGGACTCACTCATAACGCGAAATGGCGGTACACCAACCTACATGGCCATTCTCAACGAAAGCGGTGAAATGGTTTCCGCAGTTGTCGATATGAAAAGCATCAATGAACTCAGCTATGAATTCATTGATGAAAAGGCTGAAATTATTGAAAAAGCCGAGTATGTGATTGTTGATACGGATAATCCGGATAAATTGGAGTATTTGCTGAAGCACTATCATAAGAAAACAAAATTCATCCTGGATCCCGTTTCGGCTGCGAAGGCGAATGATGTTAAACATCTGATAAAATACTTCCATACGATAAAGCCAAACCGCTATGAGGCAGAACAGCTGGCTAACATAGCACTCAAAGATGATGATGCGCTTATCGAGGCCGCAGCAATTTTTCATGCTGAAGGTGTCGAGAATGTCTTTATCAGCCTGGACGCAGAAGGTATATTCTATTCAGACGGACACCGGCGCGGAAAGGTTAAGGCGAATTCAGCCGTCGTGACCAATGTGACTGGCGCAGGGGATGCATTTCTTGCAGGCATTGGCTACGGATTCATGAATGGACTGAACACCGTGGATACCGTTGAATTTGCAATTGGGATGTCGCTTGTTGCGATTGCCCATGAAGATACCATTCACCCTGACATGGGTATTGAAATAGTTCAAGAGACAATCAGAAACACAGAGTGGACTGAAGTTGAGATATAGAATGCTGGAGGAAGTATGAGAGAAGTAAAAATAATGCTGAAGGACGAATATATAAGTCATATTCGTTCGGGCAATCCAATCCTTGAGAAGCGCATGTTTGTCAATACGCGTTTTCTTCAAAAGGAAGGCGATATACTAAAAATCGTAAATCAGAAGGAGAAGTTTCTTGCTCGTGGATATTATGGTATTCAGAACAAGGGCTGTGGCTGGGTGTTGACGCGTCAAGTCAAGCAAAAAATCGATTCGGACTTTTTCAAAAAGACCATTAATGCGGCCATTTCAAGACGAAACCATCTTCTGCTTGATGACGGTACAAATGCATATCGTGTTTTCAATGGTGAAGGTGACGGCATCGGCGGCCTGACAATTGACTACTACGATGGCTACTATCTGGTACAGTGGTATTCCAAGGGAATCTACAAGTTCAGAGATGAAGTCATAAATACACTTAAAAAGCGAAAGCCTATTAAGGGCATCTTCCAAAAGAAGCGTTTTGGAAATGATGGAAAGTATATTGAAGGAGCAGATTTCATACTGGGCGAATACCCTGAGTGGCCTTTGGTTGTCCAGCAGGACGGCATCAAGTATGCAGTCAACCTGGATGACGGCGCTATGACAGGTGTTTTCCTTGACCAACGTCAGGTGAGACTGCTTCTAAAGGACAAATATTCAAAGGATAAGTCTGTTTTGAACACCTTCTCCTATACTGGGGCCTTTGGTGCAGCAGCGGCACTTGGCGGTGCCAGTCTGACGACAAATGTGGATCTTGCAAAGCGCAGTGTTGAGAAGACAAAAGAAATGTACGAGGTCAACGACATTGATTTCGAAAAGCACCAGATCATCGTTGAAGATGTTTTCAAGTATTTCGGTAAGGCTGCAAAAGCAGAAAAGACGTGGGATGTCGTTGTACTCGATCCCCCATCCTTTTCCAGATCCAAGAATTTTACATTCAGTGCGGAGAAGGACTACGGAAAACTGCTGGAGGATGTACTGCCCCTTGTCAATGAAAAGGGCATAGTAATCGCATCGACCAACAGCAGTAAGATGGATATGGAAAAGTTCAGAAAGCAGATCAGTGCAGGTTTTTATGCGGCTAAGAGACGCTACAGGATTCTTGAAATGCTGCAGCTGCCGGATGATTTTGCAGTGAACACGAAATATCCGAACAGTAATTACCTGAAGGTTCTAATTCTGAAAGTGGATTAAATTTTCATAAATGAAAAAAATATAGGATGGACACCGATGTCGCATAAGGATGCATATCGGTGTCTTTTTTGTATCAAAAAAATATTGTATACAAAATTTTAAAATAGACAACGTTTTCCATTTGTTTGCAGGGCTTATTTGGGGTATAAATATTTCAATGGCGTATATTTACGTTAACGGTAGGTAAAAGTAGTGTTAAAGTTCAGAAAAGTGCGAGAATTAGTACGTGAAATGTCAGATAATCAATATATATCAACACAGGGGCTGGTGAATACATTGAAAATAAGTTATTTGGAAGACATTGACCTAGACGCATATCTTTTTCACAGGGGGACATACTTCAAAAGCTATGACATGATGGGTGCACATTTGATAAAAAATGGAACTACCCTCGGGACCCGATTTGCGGTATGGGCACCCAGTGCGCAGACGGTTCGGCTTGTCGGGAGCTTCAATGATTGGGATGGTTCAGGCTTTGAAATGAAAAAATACAAAGACTCCTCAATTTGGACCATTTTCATTGACAAAGACTTGAGCGGAGAAATGTACAAGTTTGAAATCAAGTCACGTGTCGGCGAAATTCTCTATAAGGCTGATCCGTATGCGTTTTACTCCGAAATAAGACCCAATACCGCATCCGTAGTGTGGAAAAAAGACACCTACACCTGGAAAGACGCCAAGTGGATGAAGGCGCGTCAAGATAAGAAGAGCTACAATGCACCCATGAACATCTACGAGCTGCATTTGGGGTCATGGCGCCATAAGGAAGACGGAACGCACTACAATTACCGTGACCTGGCACCCCATCTTCTTGAATACATATTGGACATGGGATACACCCATATCGAAATCATGCCGCTTAATGAGCATCCCTTCGATGGGTCATGGGGCTACCAGGCGACAGGGTATTATTCCGTAACCAGCAGGTACGGCACACCAGACGATTTTAAGTATTTTGTAGACACGTTCCATCAAAATGGCATAGGGATTGTCATGGACTGGGTTCCCTGCCACTTTTGCAGAGACAGTCATGGACTCAGGCTGTTTGATGGCGATCCTGTCTTTGAATCTGGCTATCAGCATATTGCGGACAATGCACAGTGGGGGACTGTAAATTTCGATTTCAGCAAAAATGAAGTCATCAGTTTTCTTGTATCCAATGCGGTATTCTGGTTTGACAAGTACCATATAGACGGACTTCGGGTAGATGCGGTTGCCTTCATGCTCTATCTGGATTATGGCCGCGAGCATTTAAAGCTGCGAAACGAAAATGGCTCCAATGAAAACCTTAAAGCGGTGGAGTTTATCAGAACACTTAACAAGACAGTATTTGAAATGTATCCGGGTGCTTTGATGATTGCTGAGGAATCAACGTCTTGGCCTCTGGTAACAGCACCGGTTCACAAGGGTGGACTTGGTTTTAACTACAAATGGAATATGGGATGGATGAACGACATGCTGGAGTACATGGAGAAGGACGCCGTTCACAGAAAATGGCATCACAATCTGATCACCTTCTCACTGACCTATGCATTCAGCGAGAACTATGTCCTGCCCCTGTCTCATGATGAGGTGGTACACGGTAAGAAATCACTGCTTGACAAGATGCCGGGTGACTACTGGCAGAAATTTGCCAACCTTCGGGTTCTTTTCGGATATATGATGGCCCACCCGGGTAAAAAGCTTCTGTTTATGGGCGGCGAGTTTGGACACTTCATCGAATGGAATCATAAGCGAGAACTTGACTGGTTTTTGCTTGATTATGATAAGCATTTGGGTATAAAGAACTTTGTTAGGGATTTAAATCATGTCTATTTGTCCGAAAAAGCATTTTACACATTGGATGACACTTATGACGGGTTTGATTGGATTGATTTAGAGAATCTTGACCAGAGTGTGGTTTCGTTCATGAGAAAAGGAAAGGGGGATGAAAAGGTCATCGTCGTGGCGAATTTCACACCTGAAACGTACATGGGCTATAAGATTGGCGTAGATGAGGATGGGCTATACAGGGAGATACTGAACAGCGATAAAGAAGAGTATGGAGGCTCTGGCGTCAGCAATACGCTTGAAATCTTCGCTGAAGAGGATGGGTGGCATATGCGGCCGTATCATATTGAAATTAATTTGCCGCCTTTATCGGTTGTCTATTATAAAAAAAATGCTGATAAAAAGACTGTGAGAACCAGGAAGCAAACTGAGGTGAAAAATAATGCGAGAAATGAAAAAGGAAATCATCGCAATGATTCTGGCAGGGGGACAAGGTTCAAGGCTTCGAGAAATAACTGAGACAGTTGCTAAGCCTGCGGTTTCATTTGGAGGAAAATATAGAATCATTGATTTTGCATTGAGCAACTGCTCCAACTCAAATATTGATACCGTTGGTATTTTGACACAGTATCAGCCTTTACAGCTCAATGCACATATAGGTATCGGCAGTTCGTGGGACCTTGACAAGCAGTATGGTGGCGTCAAGATACTCCCGCCTTACGTGAGCAAGGATGGCGGCCGGTTTTACAAGGGAACAGCCAATGCCGTCTATGAGCACATAAGCTATATAGATGGTTACAATCCTGAGTATGTGCTGATTTTGTCAGGAGACCATATTTACAAGATGGACTACATGAAAATGCTTGACGTCCACAAGTCGCGTGAAGCAGACGTGTCAATTGCAGTAATTGAAGTGCCTTGGGAAGAAACCAATCGATTTGGGATACTCAATACAGACGAGAACGACTGTATTTACGAGTTTGAAGAAAAACCTGAAAATGCAAAAAACAACCTGGCATCAATGGGAATTTATATATTTAACTGGAGTGTTTTAAGGCAGTATCTTATTGACGATGAGGGGGATGCAACCTCTAAGAATGATTTTGGAAAGAACATCATTCCTAAAGTGCTTGAAGATCAGCATAGCATCGTGGCCTATCGGTTCAAGGGATACTGGAAGGACGTTGGTACGGTAGAAAGCCTTTGGGAAGCCAACATGGACCTGATCAAGCTGAATCCTGAGTTCGATTTGCATGATAAGAAGTGGCGGGCCTATTCTGTAAATCCAGTCAGTCCACCGCAATACATAAGTCCATATGGAACCATAGAATCTTCACTGATCAATGAGGGCTGTATCATTGAGGGGCTTGTAAAAAATTCGGTGATTTCGCCGGACGTCTATATTGGAAATGGTGCTCATGTTGAAGACTCTGTTATTATGCCAGGCGCAAGAATTGAAGATAATGCGCGGGTTTACAGAGCGGTTGTCACAAACGATGTGACTATACCAAAAGGAGCGCATGTCGGATCTCGTGACAGCGAGAAGATTACTGTCTATGCAGGCGCAAAAGAAGAAGAAACTCTACAACAGGGATAGGAGGCGTCGTATGAATAATGTTATGGGTATTGTAAATCTGAGTGAATCAGATGAGAATATCAAGGACTTGACGCTGACTAGGTCTATCGGATCATTAATGATACTTGGACGTTATCGCGTTATTGATTTTATACTTTCAAATATGACCAACAGCGGACTTACCAATGTTGGGGTCTTCACACATGGGAATTCCAGATCCCTCACAAATCACGTGGCTTCAGGAAAGCACTGGGGACTTGACAGAAAGCGTGACGGACTGCTCATTTTCCATTCTGAGTACCGCATGGATGACAACATTCGAAGAATCGGCGATCTTGAGAACTTCAGAATTAACCTTGATTTCATCAGGAATTCAAGCCAGGAGTATGTTCTCCTGTCAAGGAGCTACATGATCTGCAACATCGATTTCAGACCGATGATGGATTATCATAGAAAAACAGGTGCGGATATCACCATCGCATATAAGAATATGGAAAACAACGTGGGACGCTTTGTTGACTGTGACAGTCTCACGCTTGATGAGAACAACAACATTGTCAGCATCGGACAGAATCTGGGCAAAAAGAAATACTACGACATTTCCATGGAAATGTATATCATGAAGCGGGATCTTCTCATAAAAATCATTGAAGAGTCCATTCATCGTGGAGATGCAAGATTCCTCAAAGAGGCAATTTTCAACAGACTGGAAGGGCTAAAAGTCAAAGCCTATCAGTTTGAAGGTTATCTTGGCTGCATAAACAGTCTGCAGAACTATTATCAGACCAATATGGATATGCTGAGCGTCATAAATTCCCAAGAGCTCTTCTACAAGAACGGACGTATTTTCACCAAGGTACACGACTCGCCGTCTACCAAATATACAGACAGCAGTTATGTTTCCAATTCGCTGATTGCCAATGGCTGCATCATAGAAGGCACCGTCGAGAACTGCATTATCTGTAGAGATGTTCATGTCAAGAAGGGGGCAATCATCAGAAACAGTATTGTCTTTCCAAATGGCGTAATCAGTGAAACAACGAATCTCAATTATACCATTTTGGATAAGAATGTCGTAATAACCGAACGCAAAATGCTATTTGGAGATTCCTCCAGCCCATTTGTCATTAAGAAAAACACCACATTATAGCAGGAGGATATTATGAATATTTTATTTGTTACATCTGAAGCTGTGCCGTTTTCTAAGACAGGCGGGCTGGCGGATGTCGCCTTTGCTCTTCCTAAGGCGCTTAGAAAAGAAAATGTCGACATACGTGTCGTGGTCTCAAAAACATTCGACCTTCCCGATACCATAGCGGACAGGGAAGAATATCTGGATACCTTTTACGTTGATGTCGGCTGGCGAAAGCAATACGTAGGTTTGAGCCGTATTGAACATGAAGAGATTCCATACTATTTCATAGACAATGAATACTATTTCAGACGGGATGGCCTCTATGGTCATTACGATGATGGTGAAAAGTTTTCATACTACTGCAGATCGGTTCTTGAAGCCATAAGACATATGGATTTCAAGCCAGATGTGATTCATTTGAACGACTGGCATACAGGTATGATTCCAGTCCTTCTCAACGAACACTACAGGCACGATCCGCTTTATGAAAACATCAAGACGGTATTTACAATCCACAACCTCAAATATCAGGGGGTTTTTGGACCGGAAATTTTGAATGACCTGCTGGGAATCGGACCGGGGCATTTTTATTCAGGTGGCATGGAGTTTCATGGCGGTGTCAGCTTCATGAAATCGGGCATCAATTTTGCCGATGCCATAACGACGGTATCTGAAACCTATGCCGATGAAATTCAGTATCCCTTCTTCGGAGAAAATTTGGATGGCCTTCTGCGGGACAGGCGCGATGTGCTTCATGGAATCACCAATGGCGTGGATCATGATATTTACGATCCGAGAAAGGACCCGCATATCAAGTGGAAGTACGATTCCAGAGGACTGAAGAAGAAGCGGGAAAACAAACGCGAACTTCAGGAACAGCTAGGACTTCCTGTAAGTGAGTTCACGCCGATGATTGGCATGGTCACGCGCCTTGCCAATATGAAAGGGCTGGATCTCATTGAGCATGTCATGGAAGAAATGATGGCACTGGATGTGCAGTTTGTCGTGCTGGGTACTGGAGAAGCACACTATGAAAACATGCTGCGCTACTATCAGGACAAATACCCGGGTAAGGTGCGTGCGCTCATAGAGTTCAATGTGGGCCTCTCACATCAGATTTACGCAGGTTCTGACCTGTTCCTGATGCCGTCGCTATTTGAGCCCTGTGGTCTTGGACAGCAGATTGCTCTCAGATACGGCACGCTTCCGATTGTTAGAGAAACCGGTGGCCTCAAGGACACGGTTGAACCTTATAATGTTTATACCGATGAAGGCAATGGCTTTAGCTTTGCAAACTACAATGCGCATGAAATGCTGACCGCAATCGAAAGTGCGGTGCATGTTTATGAGGACAGACGGGCTTGGAATAAAATTGTCCGAAGGGCAATGAAATCAGATACAAGCTGGAAAAAGTCTGCACAGAAGTATATGGCTGTTTATCAGGATATACTTAACAGATAGGAGCGATTTATGAATAAGATTACGAAGGAACAGTTTAAAACGGACTACCTGAGGCGACTGGCTGCTAAGAGTGCAAAACCGCTTGAAGAGACTTCGAGATGGGATAGATACCATGCACTGGGAAGTCTGTGCAAGGATTATATTGCGCAGAAATGGATTAATACGACCGAGCGGTACGCAAAAGAAGGAAGAAAACAGGTTTATTATTTTTCAATGGAGTTTTTGACTGGTCGTTTTCTTATTAATAATTTGGCAGCTCTGGATATATTGGAATTATCAAAAGAGGTTCTTGAAGAAATCGGCTTTGACTTTGAAGCCATTACAGAAATAGAAAAAGATCAGGGTCTTGGAAATGGTGGTCTTGGAAGACTGGCTGCGTGTTTTCTAGACTCTATGGCAGCCTTGAGCATTCCTGGTCACGGCATAGGGATTCGTTACAACTACGGCCTGTTTGAGCAGCGGATCATCAACGGCTATCAGGTTGAGTTTCCTGACCGCTGGCTTGAAAACAGGAATGTCTGGGAGGTCAAGAAACCAGACAAAGCGGTCGAAGTGCGTTACGGCGGCAATGTTAGGACAGACATGGATGACGGAAATATGACCTTCGTTCATGAGCATTATGAGACTGTAATCGGCGTCCCATATGATATGCCTGTTGTCGGCTATGACAATGACACGGTTAACACGCTCAGGCTGTGGAGCGCTGAAACCAGCTCCCGTGAGTTTGACTATTCCAAGTTCAGCAGAGGGCAATATGTCCATGCTTTTGAACAGAAGCATTCCGTAGAGTCGATCTCACAGGTGCTTTATCCAAACGATTCACTCCATGAAGGCAGAATGCTCAGACTGAAACAGGAATACTTCTTCGTATCCTGCGGTGTACAGGGCATCATCCGGTCTTATAAAAGAACCGGACGACCTATTACGGAACTGAACGAGTATATTGCAATTCACATCAATGACACCCATCCTGCGGTGGCCATTCCTGAGCTTATGCGCATTCTTCTCGATGAGGAGGGTCTGAGCTGGGAGGAAGCCTGGGATATTACCACAAAAGTCATGAGCTATACCAATCATACAATCATGCAGGAAGCCATGGAGCGCTGGCCAATCGACATGTTCAAAAGTCTTCTGCCCCGCATTTTCATGATCGTTGAAGAAATCAACGAGCGTTTCTGCAGAGATTTGTGGGACTGGAAATATAACGGACAGCTTGACGCCATCAGGCACATTGCCATTGTTGCAGACGGAGAAGTCCGTATGGCCAATCTAGCAATTGTCGGGTCACACAGCATCAATGGTGTAGCCCACCTGCATACGGAAATCTTAAAGAAGAAGGAACTGAAGCCGTTCTATGAACTCTTTCCACACCGATTCAACAATAAGACCAACGGCATCACCCATAGAAGATGGCTTGTAAACTGTAATCCTGGCCTTACATCACTCCTTGAGGAAACCATAGGACCAGACTTCATCCATCATCCGATCAAGCTTAGAAATTTACTCAAGTATGCGGAACATGAAGACTTCCAGAACAAGTTTATGGATGTAAAGCTAGAAAACAAGAAGCGGCTGGCAGAGATCATTTATGAGAGAAATGGCGTGCGTGTCAATCCAAAATCCATTTTTGACATTCAAGTCAAGAGGCTTCACGAATACAAGAGACAGATTCTCAACGTGCTCCATATCATGCATCTCTACAATCGACTTCTTGAAGACCCAAATCTGGACATACCGCCGAGAACCTTCATTTTCGGTGCAAAGGCGGCACCGGCATACTATGTTGCCAAGCAGACCATCAAGCTCATCAATACGGTTGCCGAAAAAGTGAACAATGACCCGCGTATTCGGGATAAGCTGAAAGTTGTTTTCATGGAGAATTACAGTGTGTCTCTGGCTGAACTGCTGATTCCCGCTGCAGATGTGAGCGAGCAGATTTCTACAACGACCAAGGAAGCATCGGGGACTGGCAATATGAAGTTCATGATGAATGGTGCTGTGACCATTGCAACCCTGGATGGCGCAAATGTGGAAATTCTCAATGAGGTCGGCGAAGAGAACATTGTCATATTTGGACTGACAGAGCCTGAGGTCTATGAGTATTATGAAAATGGTTCCTACAATTCTCTAGAGCTCTACAATTCAGACTTGAGGATCAAGAAAGTGGTTGACCAGCTTACAAATGGATTCTTTGATGTTTCTGAAGAAGAATTCAGACTCCTGCGCGATGGCCTTCTACAGCATAACGATGAGTATTTCGTGCTGAAGGATTTTGATTCATATGTGGCAGCACATGACAGAATCAATCATCTGTACAGGGACAAGAAGCAATGGGCAAAAATGAGCATCATCAATACAGGCTGTTCAGGTGTGTTCTCAAGCGATAGAACGATTATGGAATATGCATCTGGAATTTGGGATACACCAATGTGTCCATAAGACATGAATGGATGATCTGAATGAAAAGACAAATGATTGTACCAGACACGGTACTGAAATGTGAAGATTTTGGAGTGACAATACATGAAAAGGGCGTCCGGATTAAAACCTGGGCGCCTTGCGCTATAAGGGTGAGAATTGCACTCTATGAGACCGGGGATGATCTTTTCCGTGAAGAATTGCCCATGGAAAAACTAAAAGACGGCATCTTCAAAATAGAACTCCCTCTAAAGTATGTGAATTATTACTATACCTATATTCTCACCTGCGCTGAAACGGACTATGAGGTTGTAGACCCTTATGCGTACTCTGCAGGACCAAACAGTCAGAAGGCGATGATCATTGACCTGAAGGCTTCAAGTCCCGAAGGATGGGAGAAGCACCGGATTCCAGATACAATTCCCCAGCATGAGGCGATAATATACGAAGTACATGTTCGGGATTTTTCGGCAAACAAATGTGCGGGCATTAAGAACAGGGGAAAGTACCTGGCCTTCACTGAGCGCGGAACAGGATGCGACAAGACTCCGACTGGACTTGACCACCTTATTGAACTGGGAATAACCCATGTGCATCTTATGCCGGTATCTGACTATCAGACCGTAGACGAATACACATCTCGAAATTACAACTGGGGCTATGACCCAGTGCTTTTCAATGTCCCTGAAGGGTCTTACTGCACAGATATCCATGACGGATATGCGCGCGTGAGAGAGTTGAAGTCAGCAATCATGGCCATGCATGAAGCGGGAATTCGCGTGGTGCTTGATGTGGTCTACAATCATACCTATGAGTCGGTGCATTCAAATCTCAACCGTATTGCACCGGGGTACTTTTACAGACATAATGCCGATGGAAGCCTGTCCAACGGTTCAGGATGCGGCAACGAGCTAGCGACAGAGCGTCCCGCAGTGAGAAAATTCATTTTGGATTCCTTGAAATATTGGCTAACAGAATACAAGGTGGATGGCTTCAGATTTGACCTGCTGGGTCTGTATGATGTTCAAACCGTTAAAAAAATTGCCACCGAGCTGCGCGCAATGCGGCCTGACATCATTCTCTACGGTGAACCCTGGGTCGGGGGAGACAGCGCGCTTCCAGAGGCAGAACGCTTTCTCAAGACAAAGCAGGTTGGGCTCGGTGTGGGACTCTTCAACGACGATTTCAGAAATGCCATAAAAGGCGACAATGATGGTGTTGGCAGGGGATTTGCCTTTGGCCTTACGGACATGAAACCATGGGTAGAGCTGGGAATTGTTGCGAGCACAGAAATGAAAGATGGCCGAAAAGGATTTGCTGCAAGCGCTGAGGAAGTTGTCAACTATGCAAGCGCCCATGACAATTTGGTCTTATGGGATAAGATCGAAAAAGCCTGTGGGATCTACTCAGAGAATGAAAAGCTGGCCATGCACAGTCTTTCCCTGGCAATCGTACTGACGTCCTTTGGCATGACATTCATACAGGCGGGAACAGAGTTTGTCAGGACGAAGCTGGGACATCACAACAGCTATAACGCCGGTGATGACATCAATATGCTCGACTGGAGACACAAGCATGAGTATATAGAACATTATGAATATATCCGTGGACTGATTGCCTTCAGAAGGGAATCGGATTTCTTCAAATGGCGAACCCACAAGGAAATCCGTGACCATGTGGTTTTTTACAAGGCACCTGAAGGATGCATCTTGTATGAAATCACAGGTCGAGGCGGTAAGCGGTGCGTCATTGCGCATAACGGAATTCCAGTTTCCCAGGAAATCCATTGTCCGGATGGCTCATACAGGATTGTTGCAGAATCTGGCAGCTATTACGGCGAAAAGGGCGCTATGCTTGAAATCGCAGGAAAGGACCATGTTGCGGTTGCCCCTTACACTACTTTGATTCTCGAAAGTCTCTTACCACAAGCCTGAGTGAATTGTCATATTTGTCAGCTTGCGGCAGGAACTTCTTGTAAATTGTCATAAAAGCGTATTAAGAAGATATTGGAATCGCTTCCTTGTGTATAATATATGTGAGGGGGCGATTTTTATGCGTATGACAAGTGCTGTAGAGAATTATCGTGACGCAGTCCAAAAGGGAAAGCGCGCATATCAAAATAGAAAATCAAAGGGTCACTCAGGACACTTACCTTCTCTTGAGGGGTATCTGAAGGATGTCGAAATTGTTTCGACAGTCCCTCTTGGCCATCTCGAGGTTCCGCTGAGCAAGGTTGTCGGCACCTATACGGATGCAAGGCGAACTGCCTTCGCTTACAATTTCATGCCGCTTGATATCGCACAGTCCGATTTCAAGGAAAAATGGATTTCCCTATGTGAAGCCCACCTTGAGGAGGGAATCAGAGATCCGATCAAGGTGTATGAGTACATGAACTGGTTCTATGTTCAGGAGGGAAACAAACGCGTCAGTGTTTTAAAATATTTTGATGCCTGGTCCGTGCAGGCTGAGGTCATTCGTCTTGTACCGAAGCGGGACCCTGAAGATGAACTGAATACGATTTATTATGAGTTCCTGGAATTTTTCAAGGAGACCAGACTGATCTCCATTTGGTTCACAAAACCGGGCCGATTCAAGCGTCTGTCCAGATATCTTAAGAACTATAGTCCAGATACAAGTTTGGGTCGAAGCAAGTATGAGCATTTTGAAAGATATGTCTATTATCCCTTCAGACGGATTTATCATGAACTGGGAGGCGGTTCTCTCAAGGTTTCAACTGGAGATGCATTCATACTCTATGCCAGACTCTACGGTATTCCCGATCAATTGTTCGAATATGACATTCAAAATTCTCTCAAACAAATCATACAGGAGTTAAAGACACTGGAACAGCCGGATAAAGCAGGCATTTCCCTTGAAGATGGGGAAGAGCCGGCGGGCGTTCTCGACACGCTTTCTAGCCTGATTGCTGCCCCTAAAATGCTCAAGGTTGCCTTTCTTTATGCAAGGGACACTGAAAGTTCCGGCTGGACCTATTCTCATGAGCAGGGGAGACTCCATATCCAGGAGGTTCTGAGAGACCGTGTGCAGACCGACTATTTCGATCATATTCCAGAGGATGAAACGGCCTATGAGGCCATTAAGGAAGTGGCGCTAAAGGGGTATGATGTGGTATTTACAACGAGTGAAGTCTTTATGAAGGCCACACTCCGATGTGCGCTGGAACATCCCAACACGCTGTTTTTCAACTGCTCTGGAAACAAACCCTATCTGCACCTGTCCAACTATTTTGGCAGAACCTACGAGCCGAGATTTCTGGCGGGAATCATTGCGGGAAGCATGACGAGAACCGATATTATCGGATACGCCGCAATGGAGCCGGACGCTGAGGCGATATCCGGAATAAACGCATTTGCACTTGGCGCACGCATGGTTAATCCAAGGGCTCAGATCAAGGTCGTCTGGACAGGAAACTGGAACAATCCCACAACGGCCCAGCTGAAAGGGGCCAAACTGGTTGATGCGGGTGCGGATATCATCAACAATAAGACCTCAAGGCTTTCGAGAGAAGATACCTGGTCCTATGGCATTTACTCCATGCTCTGCGAGATAGACAGGGAGACTGGGGAACCGTTGCGGTATTTGGCTTCTCCAATCTGGAACTGGGGCATATACTATGAGAAAATCCTCAACAATGTCTTGAATGGAACCTATAAGGCTGTAACCAACATTTTCAACAACAACCCTAAGCTCTTGAACTTCTGGTGGGGCATGGCGTCTGGTGTTGTAGACATTTATGCATCGAGTACCTTTGTGCCGCGCGAGACTCTGCGACTGGTGAAGGTCATGCGGGAGCTGATTATCAAGGGGACCTTTTATCCCTTCAGAGGTCCGGTTTACGATCAGGATGGCGTCGTCAGAATCGAGGAGGATGTTGTTCCCGATCCAGAAGTGATTTTGAAGATGGACTGGTTTGTCGAAGGGGTTGAAGTTCTTGATGAATAGAAAAAATGCCGGATACAATCCGGCATAGTGTAAATATAAAATGCAATTAGCGACTTTGGAGGAGAAGTCTTATATATCGATTATATGGTATCCATGAGCGTTCACAATGTGTGTACTTCCATATTGTAGGGAGCGCTCATTTTTTTGTCCGTAATTCAGATGCTGATGCCCATGGAAATGATACTTTGGATGCCATGTATCGAGGATTTCTCGAAGGGCTTTAAAGCCTATATGGGCGAAATCCTCACCGTCACCCAGCATGTAAGCGGGACTATGGGTCACTAAGATGTCAAGGCCATCAAGCTTTCGGATTTTCTTTGAAAGCTTCTTGTAGCGTTTTGTCATTTCCCGTTCAGTAAACTGGAAAATGCCGCCGCGATACTTGGTAGACCCGCCGAGGCCTGCGATACGTAGTCCCTTAAAGACAACCAGGTCATCGTCTATACAATCACAGCCAAGTGGCGGTGACTGATGGTAGGCTTCATCGTGGTTGCCATGAACATAAAAAAGAGGGACACGCATCATGGTAACCAGAAACTGCAGATAAGAAGATTTCAAATCACCACATGATATGACCAGGTCGATGTCAGACCATTTTTCATTGTTGAAGTAATCCCATAAATAGCTGGATTCTGTGTCGGATACAATCATGATTTTCATATATTATCATCCTTACTCTTGATGACAACATCATATCGCTGTTTGCCGGACACATCAATAGACCTTGCTCCAATTTGTCAGAATGTACAAAAGCCAAACACGAAATTATGTATTATTGAGCATAGGCAGAGAAATATGAGAAAAAAGACAGGTGTTCGACAAAATTCGATTTAATCTCTCATTGCCATTATGCTATTCATCGATTAAACTGATTTTAGCCAGTTTAAAATCAAGGCATACATAGAAAGTGTCACGAAAATCGAAGTGAGTGAAAACAGGTTTATAGGGGGAATAAAATGAAACAACAAAGGAATAAATGTAAGATATGGGTAAGGATTGCATGGCCAATCATGACAGCTGCCCTTATTTTGGTGTGTGCACTTTTGGGAATCATGTACTGGTCAAGTTACAGTATGACAAAGGACAATGCAGTTGGTCTTTCGCGCAAGGTTTATGAGCGTGTGAATGAGGTTGTCACGGCAGACACCATAGGAAAATTTGTCACTGAAGAGGATATGGAGAAGTCAAGCTACAGGGATGTTGAGACACTCTTGAACACAATCAAATCCACAGGCCATATCAAATACATATACATATCGAGAATGACTGCAGGTGGAGATGTTGTCTATCTGGCTGACGGATATCCCTACATGGATGAAGAGGGTGTATTCATTGGTGAAGCCGTCGAAGAAGACTACGTTGATATCTATAAAGACATTTATCAGTCGGGAGAACCTGTCCTAGGTCTGTTTGAAGACAGCGAATGGGGTCGCATGATGACAAACTATTATCCTTTGCAGGATGATAAAGGGACGGTTTACGCTGTTCTTGGCATTGATTACAATATTCAGGAAGAGCTTGATCGGATGAAAGACAGCGTGAGAAAGAGCGCGCTTATAGCCCTGGCACTCTTTGCTGTGATGGAAACTCTGATATTCATGGTATCAAGAAGTATTGTCAAGCCGATTACAACTCTTTCTGGGGTTGCACAGCGTGTTGCCGAGTATGATCTCACTGTCAAAATTGAGGGAAAATTCTTTGGTGAACTTGAAATACTCAAAGATAGCTTTGAAAAGATGATTTACAACAACGGCATCATGATGAGCAAGCTAAGTGGTGGCGCAGAAAACCTGAGTGAAGCCTACAGGGAAATTCAGGGGGCCAGTCACTCGGCAGCACGCATGGTTGAAGAGACGTCTCTCACCATGAACGAAGTGAGCGAAGGTATTACAAGACAGGCAGATGCCATGGTTTCAGTGAATGGCCTGACAGACTCATTGAGCGGAGAGCTGGGCGTCCTCGGAGATAAAATTCAAATTGCAATGGACGCGACGCAGTTTCTACACAAAAACAATTTGGATTCCAATGAGAATCTTCAGGTGATGGAAAAGAGACTGAAGGAGACAACCAGAGGGTTTGAGGAAATCAATGTAAGCATGGGTGCTTTATTGGAGAAGTCATCTAGCGTTGTGAGTATCATTGAAGCGATAAGAAATATTGCCGACCAGACCAATCTGCTTGCACTGAATGCATCCATTGAGGCTGCAAGAGCAGGAGAGCAGGGGCGAGGATTTGCAGTTGTTGCAGATGAAATCAGAAAGCTTGCAGAAGAATCTCGTGATGCCGCCACAGAAATCGATACCATTATTTCTGAAGTAGCGCGGGAAATCCAGGTGTCCAATAAGGTTGCTGTATCCAACTCTGAAATCGTTTTGATGGCTGAAGAACAGCTCCAGCTGACAATAAGTGCTTATGCGCGTTCCAGCGAAAGTGTTGGAACGGTAATTGGAGAAGTGGACGGTCTTGCGGAAGGGATCCGAAATATTGACAGCTTGAAGAATACTGTACTCAGTCATATGGACGAAGTGGCGGGTGTCGGCCTAAGAAGCTCTGGCATGGTCCAGCAGGTGAGTGCCTCTGCCCAGGAGCAGACAGCAAATATCGAGGAGATTGTCGCTTCCATTGACCAGTTGAATGAAACCATTCATGTTCTGAACGTGACAATAGAAAAGTTCAAGGCATAAGAATTGAAAATAAAAGAGGACCATGGGCTACACTCAAAATGAGATGCAGCTCATGGTCCTTGTCATTTTTGTTTAGCGAATTACAAATGCATTACAGGAAGAGGTCGCGTTCACCGTTCTCAATTTTCTTCAGATTGTTGAGTGTAAGTGTCTTGATGTCTTCGCGTGCTATTTTTTCCGCTTCAGCATAGATCGTACTTTTGCCTGTTTTCAGAAGCTCTTCGTCACCGTAATCACAAACGAACTCCATAAGTGTCATCAGTGCATTCGGGTTGCAGACATTACCAATTTGACCCGATTTTGCAAGCTGCATAAAGCGGTCGCCTGTTCTTCCTGAACGGTAGCAGGCAGTGCAGTAGCTTGGAATATAGCCATCGCCGATAAGTGCCTTTACAACTTCAAGTGGCGTACGCTCATCTTCTTTCTTAAACTGGTCAAAGTCATGCACTTTCAGCTCTGACTCCTTGTAACCGCCTACGCCTGTACACGAACCAGCGCTGACTTGCGATACACCGTAATCGATTACTTCGTTTCGCATTGCTGCAGACTCACGCGTAGATAGGATGATTCCAGTGAAAGGAACCGCCAGACGGATTACTGCGACAATCTTCTTGAATGTCTCATCTGGAACAAGGTATGGGAACTGCTCCAGTGTCATACCTTCGGCTTTTTTCAGTCTTGGAACAGAAATGGTATGGAAGCCTACGCCCCATTCCTTTTCAAGATGATCGTTATGAAGCATCAGGGAGAGGATCTCAAAACGATAATCATGCAGACCGAACAGTACACCGCCGCCTACATCGTCAATGCCCGCCTCTTGAGCACGGTCGAATGCAGTCAGGTGGTACTCGTAATTCGCCTTTGGACCAGACATGTGATTTTTCTCATATGTTGGCTTATGGTAAGATTCCTGGAATAGAATGTAGGTCCCGATGCCTTTTTCCTTAAGCATTTTGTATTCTTCAACAGTTGTTGCGGCAATGTTCACATTGATTCTGCGGATATTGCCCTGCGCTTCTGAAGTGTTGTAGATTGTATCCATTGATTCAAGAACGTATTCGATTGGGCAGTTCTTTGGATCTTCGCCCGCCTCTAAGGCGATTCTCTTATGGCCCATTTTTTCAAGAATACGTACTTCTGTTTCAATTTCTTCCATGGTCAGTTTTTTTCTGCACAGGTCATTGTCGTGTTGGAAACCACAGTAGCTACATGTGTTGACACAGTGGTTGCTGATATACAGCGGTGCAAACATGACAACGCGATTTCCATAAATCTTGTTTTTAATTGAACCGGCAGTCTTATAGATGACTTTGAGAAGTTCAGGATCTTCAACGTGGACAAGCTTTGCAACTTCTGCGTGTGTCAACCCTTGAAGACTAGCGGCCTTTTCACAGATTGCAGTGATTTCTTCTTTTGAAGGTGTTGCATTTTGCGCCAGTACTGACTGGATATAGTCATGATCGATAAATAAAGACATATTTAAACCCTCCATTGATAATAATCCCCACGGGACATGTTCACACGGTAACCAGTTGAGTTGATTCTTCCTTCAATACAGGAGCGGCAGTGTGCAGCTTCATCGCCTGTACAGATCTTGTCTTTGTATAACTCATATTTTTCCCGGACATTTGTCGGAGAAAGATTTGGCATCACAACATTTGCGCCTGCTTTCAGCGCCTTTTCGCGGCCGAGTGGGTCGAGCGTTCCAAGTGCCGTTGTTGAAGGCAGAAGTGATTTTGGAACAGTAAGGCGTGTCAGTGCGACCATGATAAGTGTCTTTTCCACGGTTCCGCCTGTTTCCTTGCCAAGTGGTGTATCTTCATGTGGAATGAAAGGTCCAATACCAATCATGTGCGGACCAAGCTCTCTCAAAAAGATTAAATCCTGTGCAAGGTGTGTGTTCTTCTGTCCTGGCAGTCCCACCATGAAACCGGCACCCACTTGAAAACCGAGCTCTTTAAGGTCTTTAAGACAGCGCTGTCTGTTCTCGAAGCTCATGTTCGGATGAACGCTTTCGTAAATTTCCTTGTCGGCAGTCTCATGTCGGAGCAGGTATCTGTCCACACCGGCATTTTTAATTGTCTGGTAGCTTTCACGTGAGCGTTCACCAATTGAAAGCGTTACAGCCGCCTCTGGGAAGCGTTCCTTAATTTTGTTCACCAGGTCGACGATTTTCTCATCCGTATAGTAGGCATCTTCGCCGCCTTGAAGCACGAAGGTTCTGTATCCAAGTCTGTAGCCTTCTGTACAGCAATCAAGTATTTGTTCGTCAGTCAGTCTATATCGGTCAGCCTTCTGATTGCCGCTTCTGATGCCGCAATACGCACAGCTTTGTTTGCAGTAATTTGTGAACTCTATCAGACCACGCATATATACGTCTTTACTGTAGTATTTTTCACGTGCCTCTCGGGCTTTCTCAAATAGGAAGTCCCGCTGATCTCCGTTTTCAGGCTGATCCAGTGAATCAAGCAGTTTTACAAGTTCTGTTTCGTTTAACATTTCTCCATCGGCTAAGCGCTGGATTAAATCAAGAGCCATAAATTATTCCTTTCGTAGTAACTGGCCTGAAGGTTCAGTTTTCTTCGGAGTTTGGCAACAGTCTGAGCAACTTCCAGTTGCTCATGTCGCTAGTCGCGCCCTATACAGATTCATATGTAAGAGCATAATCTCTTGCAAGCAAAATTATGCTCTTACATATGAATCTGTGCATTTCTTTGTCTTTTCCGAATATAAAAAAACCTCCAACTAATCGTGGAGGTTTGTGCACACTAAAATAGACGGTAAAACCGCTACTGTGAACATCCTCCGGGATTAGAATTCTCTTTTCCATAAGGTCGTTTACGCTGAAAGCTATATACCTTCACATATAAGAATCTTCAAAACTCATATGAAAGGTGGATTTGTGAAAAGAATATCAAATGCATCCTATAAAGTCAACCTATTTTATTTGTGCGACTTTGTATAATTTTATGTGGCAAAGCCTTCCCATGTCGGATAGAATGTTAATAACACCGCTTGGGCGATTGCAGCGCAAGGCTTAGGCTATTAAAAGGAGTGCGCGTTGATGGTATGATGGGGTATTGGCGATTGTGTCGATACTGGGGAATCGAGAAAGGGAACGGGAGATATAATGGGTCCGGAATATATAGTATTGGCAGCTTACTGGTTGTTTGGCATATGGATGTATACCATGGGGTCGGGTGCCAAAAACGGGCGCTTTAAAAGCGAGGGCGCTCATGTTATAACGGTCTTACCATCGAAGAAGACGGATATTCAGGCATATGGACAAGTCTATGCGGCCTTCCACGTGCGCATAATGATGATGTCTTTTGCAATGGGCGTTTTTTGTGTTCTGGCCCGTGGTGTATTCCCTGTTGTCGCAGGGAGTCTGGTGTTTTTCGGGTACTTGAACCTGTATAAGTATAAAACAGAAGAGAAATTAAGAGCAGTTTGTGGAGGTAAATAGAATGGGTAGACAAGAGTTTGTCATACTTGTAGACGAGAATGATCATCCGGTAGGTCAAATGGAAAAAATGCAGGCACATGAAGAAGCCATGCTTCACCGGGCATTTTCTGTATTTTTGTTTAATGAGAAAAATGAAGTGCTCCTGCAGCGACGTGCGCTGAGCAAGTACCACTCGGGCGGGCTCTATACGAATGCATGCTGTTCGCATCCGAGAAAAGGTGAAACAGTTGAGCAGGCAGCACATAGACGACTTCAGGAAGAACTGGGCATAGATTGCGATGTGAAAGAGGTCTATCAGTTTATGTATAGGGCTGAACTGGATCACGGGATGACCGAAAATGAGTTTGACCATGTCCTGATTGGGGAATATATAAACCAAGACATTCCATTCAATCCTGAAGAAGTGGACAGTGTGATGTGGATTTCATTTGACGAGCTTGTGGATGATATTGCGCGTTCGCCGGAGAAATACACAGTCTGGTTTAAAATCATCATGGATAATGTCAGCAAGTCACTTTTACTTGGAGAATAGCAATATACAGAAATGGATAGTCTCATAACTATCGACATAAAATGCGTAATCAACAATGATTTCTTATTCATATTTGAAGTTGTTGTTTTTTTTTATCATGGATCAAATAATGGGTGTGGGCGCATAAGGTTTATTTGATGAAACAATAGGGTCACCGAGGGATATGGAGGGTTACTATGAATTTGAAGAGTAAATTGCTAATACCGGTTCTGGCACTTCTGGTAGCTGCGTTTCTGGGCATTGGTTTTATCACATTGAGCCAGATTCAGAACAATCTGGTGATGGATATGATTCAGAATCAGATGGCCTCTCAGCTTGATAATCTGACAGAGAATATCACGACGCGTCGAGAGGTAGAGAATACGTTTTTTGAAACTCTGGATGAGAAGAACCTTGATTTGACGGCGGCTGTGGCGGAAATCATCCATTACAACCCTGAAGTCATGACCCCTGCGATTATGCAGTCCCTTGCTGAGCGCATTGGTGTTGACGAGCTTCACGTGGTTGATGCGGCCGGTGTTTTACAAAGTGGAAATATTGAAGGCTTTTACGGGTTTGATTTCAATACGACCGATCAAACGAAGCCTTTCCTTGATTTGATTGGAAAAACAGATGGCAGACTTGCGCAGGCACCTTCTGAACGTGGAACAGATGCGACACTCTTTCAGTATATCGGAGTATCCAGAGTGGATGAGCCGGGCGTTGTTCAGATTGGACTTGAACCTTCCTACATTGACGATCTGAGAGACGTCATCGGCCTGCAGAGCATGATTGAAGGCTTTAAGGTTGGAAAAAACGGTTATGCATATATCGTGGGCGCTGATGGAAAGATGCTCTACCATCACAGTCCAGATAAAATTGGGTCTGATATTGCCGAGGTAGAAGCACTGAACCGTCTTTCTGAAGGTGGTGATGGATTTTTTGAGTATACCGATGAAAATGGCAAGATGTACGCCTCATATCGTGCACTGGATGATTGGACGCTTGTGGCGACTGTGCCAGAAAGCGACTTCTCCGATTCAGTACAGGCAATTCTTGTAAACATCATCACGATTCTAGGTGTTGCACTGATCCTTGTTGTTGTGATAATCATCATTATTGCGACAAAACTCTTTAATCCAATTAATGTTTTGGTTGAAAATATGGAAAAAGCAGGCAATGGCGATTTGAGTGTCAGGGTTGATCTTACGACCAAGGACGAGATTGGTGTTTTGGCTAGAAGCTTTAATAAAATGCTTTCTGATATTCAAACATTGCTCAAGCAGACGCATCTTCTTGCAGATGACATTACGGAATCAACTGTACAGATACAAGGCATCATCAGAAATGCGGCATTCAGCAATGAAGAGATTTCCAAGTCTGTAGATGAGATTGCCCAAGGTGCAACATCACAGGCTCAATCAAGTAGTGAGTCCGTCAAGGCCATGAACGATCTGTCCAGTCATATCGACGACGCCTCATCCGGTCTTGTCACTACCATCGATTTGGCGGACGAGGTACTTGTAACCAGTAAGAAGTCTGAGGTATCCCTCAAATCTCTTAAAGAAAACTTTGATGAAAATGTCAACGCAACACGTGTTGTAAATCAGAGTGTCGATGAGCTGGCTAAAAAGTCGTCAACAATCAGTGAAATTATTGTGACCATACGCTCTATTTCCGATCAGACAAATCTGCTGGCACTGAATGCGGCCATTGAAGCTGCGAGGGCTGGGGAACAGGGACGCGGTTTTGCAGTCGTTGCAGAAGAGATTAGAAAGCTCGCAGAGCAGTCTTCCAAATCGGCTGAAGAAATTGGTTCGATCATTTCAGAAATTGTCGATTTGGTCGGCAGTACAAATGAAACCATTGCAGGGACCAATACAGCCATTGACAAGGTCAACGATTCGGTGAATGAAACACAGACAATATTCAATGAAATCAATGGGTCCATTGCATCTGTTTCAAATCTGATTACTGATTTAGGACACAAGTTTGAAAATGTGAATACAATAAAGGCTGGTGTTCTTGGAGAAATCGAAAAGATTTCTGAGGTATCTGCCTTAACTGCAGCAGGTTCTGAAGAGATATCTGCATCGACAGTACAGCAGACAGAGAGTCTTGAAATGATCAGCGAACGCATACGTGAAAACAAGGAACAACTCGACAGCCTGAATGCATCACTTGCGGTATTTACGCTGTAAGCAAGAGGTAAATACACAATCTGACAGGTTAGGGCTGGAGGCTTTGGACAATTTTAAGAGGGATGTTACCAGGTAACATCCCTCTTTTGTTGTTTTTAAGAACTCAATTTGCCTGCAATTTGTCACAGTACAGAAGCCATGTAATATTCAGCATAATGAATCGACAGTTATATGTATTGTTGCGGTTAAGAAGCAATTTCCTTTTTAGAAATGGAAGTTTTTACACTTACACCTCTCACATTGCCAAGTTTACCCGTAAGTCCATTGATTTCGTCCATTGATCCAACAACAGTCAGAGAAATGACTGAAATCCCTTCTTCAGCAAATGGAATTCCCATTCTTCCCCTAACAATATCTTTATATTCTGCGATGATTTCATTCAATTTTGAATTTGCTTCCTGTGGTTCATCAAGTACAATTCCGACTACTGCAACACGCTTCATTCGGTACCTCCGTTATGCCAGTTCTAGTGCGATTTTCATCATGTCTGTGAAAGTCTTTTCACGTTCTTCTGACGTCGTTTCAACTTGTTTGAAAATATGATCGCTAATTGTCAGAACAGACAAAGCTTTTACGCCGAATTTTGCAGCAATGGTGTAGAGTGCAGAGGACTCCATTTCCACTGCAAGGACATTGTGCTGTACCCAGACATCGAGTGGATTTGGTCTGCCGTTATAGAAAGAATCTGTTGTCAGGATATTTCCGACATGGGGTTCAATGCCGAGCTTCTGGGCTGCTGAATAAGCTTTTGACAGCAATTCGAAGCTGGCAATCGGCGCATAATCCATGTTGTTGAACATAAGGCGGTTCATTGCGGAGTCAGAGCATGCACCTGAAGCCAGAACGACATCACGAACATTGACATGGTCTTGCATTGAACCTGCTGAACCAACACGAATAAGCTGCTTGCAGCCGTAAAACTGAATAAGTTCATTCACGTAGATTGCCAGGGACGGGGTTCCCATACCTGTGCCTTGAACGGAAACGCGTTTGCCATTATATGTACCGGTATAGCCGTACATGCCCCGAACCGTATTATAGCACTGAGGATTTTCAAGAAAAGTCTCCGCAATGAACTTGGCACGCATCGGGTCTCCTGGAAGCAGGACTGTTTCAGCAATTGCACCCTCTGGTGCGCCAATATGTGTACTCATTTGTATTCCTCCCTTCATCAATTGGTCCATAATATTATATCATAGATTCCATGCATGAAAAAAAGGTCAGATACGGAAAGTTAATTACATATATTGTAAAAAATAAAGTTATATGGTATTATATGGAAAAGGAGGTTTGATATGAATTCTGTAAACTTAGTTGGAAGACTTACGGCCGATCCGGAAATTAGAAGCACCAACGATGGTACGAGCATATCTACATTTAGCATAGCTATTGATCGACCCCTGTCTCAGGCAAAAAAAGAACAGTATAGCGCTGAAGGCAGAAGTACAGCAGATTTTCCTAGAATCAAGGTTTGGGGCAGACAAGCGGAAAGTGCGAATTCCTACTTGAAGAAGGGCAGTATGGTAGGGGTGACAGGCAGTGTGACGACGGGTTCCTATGTGAAGGAAGATGGAAGCAAGGTATATACAACAGATATCACCGCGAGTAGGCTCAGATTTATTCCAAGCGGTTCAAAGGAGCATTCGGCTGTTGTGAAATCCAGTGATGAACCGGATGATACCATTCTTGAAAATGTCCCATTCTAAATAGCATTAAAGGTGAATGGCACACTTGGACCCGGTTATTAAATTAGCATATTATTCATAAACATATTTTGATAAAAGGCTTGCGGATATGGGTGTTCCGCAGGCCTTTTCCCTTGTGAATGGGCATTGCTTATGGGGATGTAACGATGCTGCGGAATCGGATTGACCTGTAAAAGATTCTGATAGAGCATGCATAGGAAAAAATTGTATGGTTTTGATGAGAATTCTGTATAGATTTACATTTAAAATTGATAATCTATATGATAGAATGAGAGACGATGAAGATTACGTACAGCAAAGAGGTGGAATGATGAAAGAGAACGACTCAACCCAAAAAAAGCTTGCTGTTTTGATTGATGCGGACAATGCGTCTCCGAAAATAATTGAAGGCTTGCTAGACGAAATAGCTAAATATGGAATTGCCAGCGTTAAGCGTGTTTATGGTGACTGGACAAGTCCTAACCTTTTGGGGTGGAAGGAAGTTCTTCTCGAAAATGCGTTAAACCCGGTGCAGCAGTTCAGCTATACTTCGGGGAAGAACTCGACAGATAGCGCATTAATCATCGACGCGATGGATTTGCTGTACACAGACAAGCTGGACGGCTTTTGCATTGTGTCCAGTGATTCGGACTTCACAAGACTTTGCCTTCGCCTTAGAGAGTCTGGAATGCTCGTGTATGGTTTTGGCGAGAGCAAGACACCCAAGGCGTTTGTAGGTGCATGTGACAAGTTCATTTTCACAGAAATCCTTATGAAGGATGAGAAAAATCACGCCAGATATCCGGTTGCAATGAAGCAGCTTCAGAGTGATAAGAAACTGGTTTCGCTTCTGGTCAGTGCGGTTGAGGCCTCGGCCAATGAAAACGGCTGGTCGCACCTGGGCAGTGTAGGGCAGAATATCGCAAATAAGGCACCTGATTTTGACCCGAGAAACTTTGGCTATAAGAAGCTTTATGAACTGATGAAAGCGACAAAGCTCTTCCAAATCGATGAGCGTTCAAATGACAACTCGCCTGCAAAGGCCGTTTATGTCAGACTGAAAAAATAAAGAGTTGAACAGGTATTCAGGCACTGAGCAATCCAGGATTGTTCAGTGCTTTTTGAGTGGGCTCTAAACGCTTTTAACCAAGCTACGAATGGTAGAGTCACATTCTAAATGTTAACTAATGTTAATAAATGTATTGACATAATTTAATATTTTCGCTAATATATATCGCAGGAAAATAATGAAGCTGGGAAGAGTAATAGTACATAAACATGTAATCCAGAGAGGGTGCGCCGCTGAAAAACACCTTTACCACTGTTTATGGAACCAGACTTGGAGCTTTTGGGGGGAACAAAAAAACCTCAAACGGATTTGTCTACGTTACAGATTGTGAGAGGACACTTTCTAAAAAAAAGATATGGAAGTGTTAAAAAAGGTGGTACCGCGAGCAAATCGTCCTTTGTCAGGACGGTTTTTCTATTTTTTGCATGTGCATATGAGTTGTATCGGCTCTGGGAGTAGGGAGAGACCAGCTCTATGCAGCAGTTTAAGACAAGAAGGAGACGCAGATGATTCAGGAACAGATTGGTGTATTGTTGGCATTTTTCATTTATTTGATGTCCATGCTTCTTATTGGACTGATTTATTACAGAAAGACAGAAAGTCTGTCGGACTATGTCCTTGGGGGTAGAAGCCTTAATGGCTGGGTTACCGCGTTGAGTGCACAAGCTTCGGATATGAGCGGCTGGCTCCTGCTTGGACTGCCTGGCTATGCATACCTGAGCGGTCTTGAGTCCATATGGATCGCAATAGGTCTTGCAGTCGGAACGTATTTCAACTGGAAGTTCATTGCTAAGAAGCTTAGAAAATATACGGAAGCAGCAGGTGATTCACTGACCTTATCCGAGTATTTTCAAAATAGGTTTCATGACAAATCAAGTGTATTGCGTGTTGTCTCTGCCATTCTGATATTTGTGTTCTTTACGATTTACACGGCGTCAGGACTTGTGGCTGGTGGAAAGCTGTTCAGCACAGTGTTTGAGATACCTTATGCCCTTGCTCTGACAGTGGGTGCGCTTGTCGTTATATCATACACCTTCCTGGGAGGCTTCATGGCGGTTTGCTGGACGGACTTCTTCCAAGGACTCCTAATGCTCCTTGCACTTATAGTCGTGCCATACAAGGCCCTCGTGCTGACAGGTGGCATGTCTGGTTTAAGGGAAGGTCTCGTGCAGGTCAGCCCTGAAACACTCAATGCAATGACTGCAATGTCAGGTGAAGACCTGAGCAGTATTTCAATCATCTCCTTGCTGGCATGGGGACTGGGATACTTTGGACAACCGCATATTCTCACCAGATTCATGGCGATCAGTTCTGCGAAAGAAATCAAGAAAGCCAGACAAGTAGCGATGGTGTGGGTCATCATTTCCCTATTTGCAGCTGTATTTATTGGACTTGTGGGTCGTGTTTTCCTTGGGGGTTCCCTCGGCGCAGGCGCTGAAGAGACGGTGTTCATGGTGATGGTCGGAGAGCTTTTCCCATCACTGATTGCAGGATTCCTTCTGGCGGCCATCCTAGCAGCCATCATGAGTACTGCTGATTCTCAGCTTCTTGTTACTTCGTCAGCTCTAACTGAGGATATTTACAGACTCATAAAGCGTGATGCCTCGGAAAAGGAGCTCCTCTTTGTGAGTAGAGCCTCAGTTGTGGGCGTTGCCCTGATTGCATACCTGTTCGCAATGAATCCGCAGAGTTCAGTGCTTGACCTTGTTTCCTACGCATGGGCCGGGTTCGGCGCCGGCTTTGGACCGACGGTCATACTCTCGCTATTCTGGAAACGTATGAACAGACACGGCGCACTGGCAGGCATGATTTCCGGAGGGGCTACTGTAGTTATCTGGAAACAGCTTTCAGGCGGTATTTTCAATCTGTATGAGATTGTACCGGGGATGCTTGTTTCCTTTGCTGCAATTGTCCTCGTGAGCCTGGTCACTGATGAACCGTCTTCAGCTGTATATGCTGAGTTTGACGAAGTTAGTCAATCCGACGATTTGGCAGTATAAAAAAGAGCACCTCATTGGCAAGTTTCATCTTGCAAGAGGTGCTCTTACTTATTTTTCAGTTTGTGCCAAAGCAGCGAGGTCATGCGTGATCTGCTTTGCAAAATCAAAGTTCTGTGTTTCAATCAGATATTTAAGGGAGTGTGTCAAACACGTCGCAAGCTGCCGCTGCTGCGTGTTTTCCAGTTTCTTAAGCTCCAAATGGGCACCCTTGTAGTAGGAGAGCCATTTTGAGAGATGATGCGTAGTCTTGAAAAGATCAAATGCAGTGTGGAGAACTTGAACCTTCTCTGATGTCGTCAAAGATTCCGGAGCGCCAAGGACCCTATTGTATATTTCAAGGGCATTATCTGCCAGATTGATTCCAGAGTACATTTTTGAAAGCTGCAGCTGCAGTTCAACTGAAACAAGGTTGAGCTGTGTGAATCTTTCGTTGAGTTCCAGAAGCAGGGCTTTGATTCTGGAAGCGTTTGTATCGCGTCCTTGCGTATAAAGCAGTGAAATCACGGGAATTGTGCTCTCAATGCCTTCAGCAATATAGTTGAGACGATAGAAGCCGTTCGTAGCGTGGGTATAATACTGAATGGCTTCCATATAGCTATTGTTCAGTGCGTAGCATTTTGCTTTGACCTGAACCGCCTGATAATAATCCGCACCAAGATCATCAGTGTAACGATCAATACAGACATCGATGTTTCGAATTGCACGGTCATGGTTGCCAAGCTGGCTGTTGCAAAGGGCACTTTGCATGTACAGGCTGTACATATCCTCCCTTGAAGCAGTAGGCTCCTTTGAAATGGCAAGATCACAGAAACGCATGCCTATTTCAGGTGAATCAAGTTGCTTTGAGCATTCATTGATTTTTGATGCAAGTTGTGGAAGGGAATTGAAATACTTTTCTACTGAATAGAGTTCAAATGCCTTCGTGTAGTAAAACAGCTGCTTCAGTTTTTCATTTTTCAAAGCATAGATTTCAGCAAATAGAGAATAAACTTCAGCCTTTTTTACGGGGATGTCCCAACCATAGAGGAAGTCTTCAATTTCGTGAATGAGTTTGTAAGTAGGTATTTCATTGGTTCGAATAGAACGTTTAAGTTGGTTTATGTATCGGTCGGCTTGTATTTCTGCCTGGAAATCTGGTTCGCTGCCCAGTATTTCACTCAAATCCAAATCGATTTCCATGTTCTTTTCCTTTGCAAATCGATTCAAATTGTCGTAAATGAGACGAGCGTTTTCTGGTGTTAAACGTACTTTGTCATTTTCAATTGCACTGATTAAATTACGAGTTATCTTACCGCTGGTGATTTCGTACTGTTTGACACCGAGGTATTTCCGGACCATCCGAATCCTCTGGCCAATCGTTAATCCTTCTGTTTGCATAGTGGTGACCCCTTTCACACTGCCTAATTCCTATTTGGAACGCGCGCTTACGCAAGTTAGGGAGTTTGACTAAATATTAACAATCTGTAATATAACTCTCTCCAACGGACACCGTGGCTAGAGCACTTGGTACTGCATGTGTTTAGAAGATGTCCCTATTCCTGCTTATCCCCTGAATGACATGGGTACCTAAAAACACCACAATTATAACATGGTCTGAATGGGTTGTAAATAATTTCTAATTCTTGCCAAGGTGACAATATCGGTATATGAAAATAAATCGTTTACTTTATTAGATTCAGTTCTCTTAAAAAACAGTAGAATACATGAGATTTCATAGGACTTTAGGTCGGGAAATAGGACATTATGTGCTATAATTATATAGGTTGAGTATATATTAGGAGCGAATGTTCATGAAAAGTATCAGTGTTGACCTTGTCGAAAAAGGCATGATTATAAATGAAGACATATATGACATCAATGGTGTCCTAATAATATCAGAAGGTTCTGTGCTTAAGGCATCTCATGTTGAGTATCTGAAATACGAATCTGGGATACTTGAGATCAAAATACAAGCGTTTGATGATGTCTCCGTACAGGATGAAAAATCCACAGTGGAAAATGCAAAGGAAAAACGATTTCAAGAAGCTTATAAAGGTTCGGTCGAACGTTTTAAATCTATATTCAAGACGGCAACAATAGGCGGAAAGGTTCTCTATCAGGATGTTGAAAATGTTGTAGGGCCTTTGCTTGCCGAGGTTGAATCCGGTTCGGACATTGCGCAGAAAATATGGCAGATCCGTCAAAGTGATGAATATACCTTCGAGCATTCTGTTCAGGTCAGTCTGTATTCTGCACTGATTGGAAACTGGCTGGGCATGGGTACAGAGGAACTTAAGGACCTATCCATAGCGGGCCTGCTCCATGATGTTGGAAAGTGTAACATTCCAGATGAAATTTTGAACAAGCCCTCAAAGCTGACGGAGGAAGAATTCAAAGTCATGCGGACCCATCCAACGCTTGGCTACGTACTTCTTGCCAATACCAAGCAATTTAACGATGCCGTTCTTTCAGGTGTCCTGCAGCATCATGAAAGAGGTGATGGAAGCGGGTATCCTAATGGCGTACAGGGGACGCGTATACATCCCTATGCCCGGATTATTGCGATTGCGGACATATACAGCGCAATGACATCAGATCGGGTTTACAGGGAACGGGACTGTCCCTTCTATGTAGCCGGTCAGATTCAGGAAAAGTCTTTTGGCTCTCTGGACACCTTCTACAGCAAGGTCTTTGTCAGCAATATCGTTCAGTACTTTGTCGGCAATGTGGCGCGGCTCAGTAATGGAGAAGATGGTGAAATCATATTCATTGACAAGAAACATCCGACCCGGCCGCTGATAAAAACCGAAAAAGGTTTTGTAAATCTCATAAAAGATCCGGAAATTACAGTCATGGATGTCCTGCATCAGGTATAGTATTTGACTGGGGTCGGATTTTGAGTTTACCGCGAAGAAGACAGGTCAAAAAAAGACTTCCTATATTAATGGGTATATTTTGACGAACTTTATGAAATGTATAAATATGAGACGCCCCAGAGGCTGTGCGTGCACAGGACTCCTGGGGCGTCTATCGTTTGCAAGGCATTTAAGCTAGGCAGGAGATATAAATAAACACAAAAATGTGCGTTGGAAAATAATCCGTGTATATAAGTATATAGAGGATTTGCGTTAAGGCGAGTCGAAAGAAATATTAGGATAAACTGAATAAATTGCTCGAATTAATATGGACTTAACAATGGTCATCTATAATTGTAAAGAGATTCAACCGGGGATATAAACGAACAAGGAGGAAGCAAATGTCTCAGCCACATATACTAATAATTGAGGATGAGGAGCATATTGTTGAACTCATCAAGTTCAACTTGGAAAGTAATGGATACAAGGTTTCTTATGCGTTTAACGGACGTGACGGCATCAAACGCGTCGAAATGGAAAAGCCTGATTTGGTGCTTCTAGACCTGATGCTGCCGGAAGTGGACGGTATTGATGTATGCAATCGTATCAAAAACAACAGAGATTTAAAACAAATTCCAATTATTATGCTGACTGCAAAAAGCAGTGAAACTGACAAAATTATCGGTCTTGAAATTGGTGCGGATGACTATATCACCAAGCCTTTCAGTATTCGAGAGCTGCTCACCCGAATCAAAGTCATCCTGCGCAGGTATCAGAATACACAGCCTTTTAAGGAAACAGGAAAAATTACAGTTGAAGATTTAACCATTGACATTGACAAGCATGAAGTTTCTAGGGGAGAAGACGTTTTTCAGCTTACGCTTAAAGAGTTTGAACTCCTGAAGATTCTAGCTGAGAATCGCGGCAAGGTGCTTTCGCGAAACTTCCTTCTGGATGAAATATGGGGTTATGATTATTTTGGCGAGACTCGAACAGTGGATGTTCATATACGCCACCTCAGAAGTAAGATTGAAGAAGATGGCGGGATCAAGTATATTGAAACAGTGCGTGGCGTCGGCTACAAGGTTAAGTAGAGTGTGACCTATGAGAAGAAAAATAAATCTACTGCTCATCGCACTGATGTTCATTGGCATATTGGCTACGGGTCTTCTTGCACATGCCTTGCTTCAGCGGGATTTTATCGACAATGTTGAGAACAGGCTGCTCAGTAATGCATATCTCCTGAGGGGGTTCTTACAGAGCGATATGATTGAGAATATTGACGACATCAATCAGATTGTAAAGTCAGAAGCGCACAATTTTAATGCAAGGGTAACCATAATTGACGATACGGGTGTTGTCGTTGTTGATTCCGATGCGGATCCAGCGGCGCTTGACAACCATGGGTCACGTCCTGAAGTTCAGGAGGCCATGAAGGGCTATGTGGGAGTAAGTCAGAGGTATTCAAAATCCATTCGGATGGACCTTTATTACGTAGCAATACCGCATCAGCTCAAAAATGGTGAAAAGTACATTATCAGAATGTCTGTACCACTTACAGAAATATCAACCTTCAACTATCATCTTTTTAGGATTATCCTATTGTCAGCTGCTTTTGGTATGGTCATTGCGATCCTGTTGGGTGTACGGTTCATGAAAATTATCATCAATCCAATTCAAGATATGACACGGGCGTCGAAAGACATCGCAAATGGAAATTTCGGCAACCGCATTTATTATGACGGGGATGATGAGTTAGGCGAATTGGCTGAGAATTTTAATAAGATGAGTAAAGAACTCGGAAATAAGATTATGGAAATTAAAGATCAGAACATCAAAAATAGTGCCATTTTGTCCAGTATGCTGAATGGCGTAATAGCAGTTGACAACCATAAGCATGTCATGTTCATCAACCCGGCTGCAGAGCTCCTCTTTGGGTTTAAAGAGGATGAAATCAAAGGCAAGCATATCCTGGAGGCCTTTAGAAACAATCAGCTTGATGAGCAGATACAGACCTTGCTTGATGACAATGTTCAGACTGCCATAGAAATCGAAATGGGAAGACCGGAACACCGCATTCTAAATCTGTATTCAAATCCGATTGTGAGCTCAAAGCGTGCCAATGAACGTATTGGTGTGGTCATCATTATTGCAGATGTAACCGATATGCGAAAGCTGGAGTTCATGCGGAAGGATTTTGTAGCAAATGTCTCCCATGAACTCAAGACACCCCTGACCTCCATTCGGGGCTTCGTTGAAACGCTTAAGAATGGAGCGGTTGACAATATCGAGGTTCGGGACAAGTTTCTCGATATCATTGATATGGAAACCGGGCGCCTGTCCACCCTTATTGAAGACCTTCTGGTTCTGTCCGACATTGAGAAGAGAAGCAGTATGATTGAGAAGTCTCAAATCAATGTGTGCGAGGCAGCTCAGAATGTTGTCGACATGCTCGGTGAAATCGGCAAAAAGAAGAATGTTACGATCTCCCTGGAATGTGATGATAACTGTGGTGAGCTCTTCGGCAATTCTGGCTGGTTCAAGCAAATGCTGATCAACCTTATTGATAACGGCATCAAGTATACACCAAATGACGGCAGTGTATGGGTTCGCCTAAAGGACAATACCGATGAACTTGTAATATCCATTGAAGACAATGGGATTGGCATTCCGTCAGATCATATAGACCGCCTATTCGAACGCTTTTATAGAGTGGACAAGGCTCGTTCCAGGAATGTGGGGGGTACAGGTCTGGGTTTGGCGATTGTAAAACACGTTGTGCTTTCATTTGAAGGAAAGATTGAAGTAAAATCCGAATACGGTGTGGGGACAGAGTTCGTCGTGCGTATACCGTATGAAATGTAATAAGAATTTTGTAAGAGGACCGGCGAAGCTGGTTCTCTTTTTTATGAAGCGAAATAAAAAGACGTATATTGAAATAAAAAAGTAAATTGATGAAATAGAGTGTTTAGAAAATATGAAATGTGGTATATATATAAAAAGCAAAGTTGATGAAAATCGACGACGCAAAGCCCATGACCTAAACAAAAATTTTGTACATTTAATGTATAAAAAAATTGCAAGGTTGACAGGCTGCCAAACAAAACTTTTCGGTGAATAGCAAAACTAATGAAAATTAGTGACGCAAAACTAACAGGGTCTAAACGTAATTGATGAAAGAAGAACCATTTAAACAAAGCGAATGAGGCTTTGTACATCAATCGCAAGATAGCCAGTTACCGAGAAAAGTTTTTTTGTGCCCAAAATTCCATAGAGACAGATACGACCGTCCTATTAAGGAGGGTCTTTTTTTGTGTGCGAAATTCTGTAATCAGAGAGGGGAATCGTCAGATCCTCTCTGAAGTTCTGTGTCTGATGGGGTGCGGTTTCTTTTAGAAAAGCTATTGAATTTAAGGGGGTCATATATGGAGATCAGTAAATTCAATGCGTGTAGAGATTAACATTCACTTAACACAAGCTTTACCATGTCTAAACACACACCTTGATTATCGTTGCTATAATGACCTTGGCAGTAAGAACTGAAACGAAATTAGACAAAACTTTGGAAGGGGATACTAACAATGAGAACTTTATTTTCGAAATTTACGATCTTTGGACTGATTCTAGTCCTGACGATGGGAGTACTTGCAGGATGCGGTGCTAAGGCGGCTGAGAAAGCTGCTGAGCCAGCACAAGCCTCTGCAGCAGAGGCAGAGGCGCCAGCTCTTGAAGGCGCAGTAATTGTTGATGGATCGGGTACAGTTTACCCACTGATGGCAAACATCGCAGAAGACTACATGGTAAATGAAGAGCCAGATGTATCCGTACAGGTTGGCCGTGCAGGTTCATCAGCAGGATTTAAGAAATTCATTCCTGGTGAGACAGACTTCTCTGACGCATCTAGAAAAATCAAGGACAAAGAAGTTGCACAGCTTGAAGAAAAGGGCATGAAGCTTGGTGAAGACGTATACGAGTTTGTTCTTGCATATGATGGTCTTACAATGGTAATCAACAAAGAAAACACTTGGGCAACTGAAATGACACGTGATGAGATTGTCAACATGTATCTGGCATCAGGTAATGTTACAAAGTGGTCTGACATTCGTCCTGAGTGGCCAGCTGAGGAAATCAAGTTCTATGGTCCGAATGAAAACCATGGTACTTACGAGTTCTTCTACGAAAAAATTCTTGATGAGCAGGACATGGTTGAATCTGCAAGCCTACAGCAAGAATATTCAACGCTGGTTGACCTTGTATCCTCTGACAAAAATGCAATTGCTTACTTTGGATTTGGCTACTACGTATCAAACACAGACAAGCTGCAAGCTGTAAAGGTTGACTTTGGAAACGGTCCAGTTGAGCCAAGCCTGGATACAATCGGAACTGACCTGGATTACGCTGGTTTCACACGCCCTGTCTTCACTTACCTGAATGTGAACTACGCAATGGAAAAACCACAGGTGCTTGACTTTGCAAAGTATGTTGTATCCAGCGAAGGTGCTAAGAGACTGGCGGGCGCAAATGGATTCGCGCCACTGCCTGACGCAATGTATGCAGAATACCAGCAACAGCTAGATGCACTTCAGTAAAGAGAAAGTATTGACATTGAATATAAATATGAGGCAGGGGGCGGGTGCTCCTTGTCTCATGTACGTTGAAAAGAAAATGTTTCAAAATAGAAAAAATTCAATATATTTGAATTTGAAATCTGAAAGTATGACATTCTGCTGGATTCAGAATGACAAGAAATTACGGTTATTGGATTGAAGAACATCAAATCATTAGATGAGGAATCATTACGGGGTTCTGAATCTATTTCAATAGAATTAATGGATTGTAAGATTATTAGACAAAATGAATTCTGATAGCGTAAAATAAAGTGCGCAAAAGTTAATAGAAAAAGGAAAAGCCACCGGAAACTCCGAAAAGGTAATTGTCTAGAGAACCTGAATAGGAGATGATAAACCGATGGCTTACCAAAATTCTACCCTACCTTTTGAAAAAATGCTACTGAAGTTTGTGACTGAAGAAGATCCCATGCTTGAAATGCTTAAATGGCTCTGCGAACAAATGATGGAGGCTGAACTCTCCAATCAGCTTGGTGCAGATAAGTCAGAACGTTCAGGATCAAGAAGCGGATAAAGAGCTGGATACCGTCCAAGACGCTTTGATACACGTATGGGAACAATGTATCTGATGGTTCCAAAACCACGAAAAGGTGGTTATATCCCATTCTTTGTGACGGAACGAAAGCGTTCCGAAGCCGCTCTGATGAACGTCATTCAGGAAGCATTCGTCAACGGTGTTTCGACAAGAAAAATCGAGAAGCTAGCTAAGAGTCTTGGTATCGATTCGATTTCAAAAGGCCATGTGAGCAACATCACAAAAGAGCTGAATGAACAAGTCGAAGAGTTTCGAAATCGAGATCTCGATGCAGAGTATCCTGTTCTTTGGGTGGATGCTCTTTATGAAAAGATCCGAGATAATGGTCATGTCAGAAACATGGCTGTTCACGTCGTTTGTGGCGTTAAACTTGATGGAACTCGGGATATCCTTGCTGTTGAGCCGATGTATGAAGAATCTGAAGCCAGCTATACAACTCTATTTGATAAGCTGAAGTCACGAGGCATTGAACATGTCTGGTTAGTTGTTTCAGATGCTCATAAGGGTCTTGTTAGCGCAGCTCGAAAGTCATTTCTAGGATCGTCCTGGCAACGCTGCAAGGTACATTTCATGAGAAATATCATGGCACATGTACCAGCCAAACAGAAAAAATCCTTCGGTGCAAAGCTGAAGCAAATTTGGCTGCAGCCTGATTATGATAGTGCTAAAAGGTATGCTTATACCTTTATGGATGATTATGAAGGCAAGTATCCAGAAGCGATCAAGACGTTAGAAGAAGGTCTCGAAGACTCACTTCAGTTCTTCAATTTTGAACAGATTGATTCTAGAAAAATCGCTTCAACGAACATGATCGAACGTTTAAATCGTGAAATTCGGCGAAGAACCAAAGTCGTTGGAATCTTTCCATCGATCGATTCATACATACGCTTAGTCACTTCCTACCTGATCGAGTACAGTGAAGACTGGTCAACCGGAAGGTGCTATATAGACTCAAAGGTCATTACCCTGATCTACGAGGAAAAACTTAAAGCTGCATAAACCTTATCGGAGTTCTGGTGGTTTTTGCGCACAACATTTGACACTAACTGAATTCTGATTTGAATTACGGTGAATGGAGTTAATATATGACTGATTTTAATATTAGCAAACGAAAGAAAATAATTGATATTGAGAATATCATTCCAACAATTCTTTTTATCATTGCATCAGTTTCAGTTTTGACTTCCATTGGAATTGTGAGCACATTGGTTATAGATGCGTCGCATTTTTTCGCTCAAGTTCCTTTAAGCGAAGTGTTCAGCACAAAGCTGGAGCCACTCAGAGCAAAGGATCCATCCTTTGGATTTCTGCCGCTCATTATGGGAACGGTCGTTACATCAATCATAGCAATGCTGGTTGCTGCACCGCTGGGAATTGCATCTGCAATGTTCCTGAGTGAATTTATGACACCAAACAGAAGGCGCGTTATCAAACCAATTATTGAAGTATTGGCAGGCATACCTACAATCGTTTACGGTTTCTTTGCCTATAATACTGTTACGCCACTTCTGATGAAGCTCATACCGAGTCTCGGTGCCAAAAATGCACTTTCTCCTGGAATTGTCATGGGCATCATGATCATCCCGATTGTGACTTCGCTCTCTGAAGATGCAATGAGCGCAGTGCCAGATTCTATAAGGCAAGGGGCATACGGACTGGGATCTACAAAGCTTGAAGTTGCTTCCAAGGTCATCTTGCCAGCAGCCATTTCTGGAATAGTTGCTGCATTTGTCCTGGCCATATCAAGAGCGATTGGCGAAACGATGATTGTAACCATTGCAAGCGGCAGTGCCAAGAATTTTACAATGGATATCACAATGCCTATGCAGACAATGACGGCATATATTGTTGAATTTACAAGTGGTGACGCAGGGAGTGGGACAGTCGGTTACTACAGCCTCTATGCTGTAGGACTGATTCTATTTGTCTTTACCCTGGTGACAAATCTTTTTGCAAAATACATTACCAAAAAATATAGAAGGGAGTATTAAGAATGGAGAACGCTTCAAATACTCTTCATAAAAACTATATGAATAAAATGGATGTTTCGAAGAAATACATTGACCCGGAAGCTGCTGAAAAGCGCATACACAAAAGAAGAATGTACAACATGATGGCGCAGGTCGTCTTTTCTATCATAATAATTTTCATCATGTTCATACTGGGACTTTTACTGTATGAAACAATATCTTCAAGCATCGGATGGCTGGATATGGACTTTCTAATGGGCCGTCTGTCCATCAATCCCATTAAGGCGGGTATCAAGAGCGTCATTATCGGGACAGGCATGCTTATGGTCGTTGTCGCGCCAGTAACGCTTCTTGTCGGTGTAGCGACTGCAATCTATCTTGAAGAATACTCAAAAAAGGGTTTGCTGCATGGCTTGATCAGTGTCAATATTTCCAATCTCGCTGGCGTGCCGTCGGTAATCTTCGGACTGCTTGGGCTTACGGTCTTTGGAAGAATGTTTGGCCTTGGATCAAGTATACTGTCAGGCGGATTGACATTGTCATTACTGGTTTTACCAAATGTTGTGGTTTCCAGCCAGGAGGCCATCAAGGCAGTACCCAATTATTTGCGGGAAGCCTCTTATGGCCTGGGTGCAACGAAATGGACAACTGTACGAAAGGTAGTCCTTCCATCGGCAGTTCCAGGGATTATGACAGGTTCGATACTGGCCCTTTCAAGAGCGATTGGTGAAACTGCACCGCTCGTTGTTCTGGGTATACCGACTTTGATCCTTAAAACTCCGGGTAGCTTCCTGGATGATTTTACAGCACTTCCAATACAAATTTATTACTGGACACTCGACACCGTATTGACTGCAGAGTATGCAAATCTGGCGGCGGCAACCATTGTAGTACTGCTTACAATTTTGTTCCTCCTAAACTCAGCAGCCATTCTAATACGTAACAAGTTTCAACGAAGATTCTAACTAGAAGATAAGCATTTACAGCTGTGCCAACGGAGGATTGCCATGGAATTGTCTAGTAAGCTAGAAAAGAAAAAGGAACGTTTATCAAAGCAGTTGATGAAGTGGTTGAAAAGCAAAGCATCCTTTAAGAAAAACATTCACTTTAGTATTCCCGCGTTCGAGGTCGGTATCCCGCAATTTGGAAACTTGCGCCTGAGAACAAAGCTGGTCCTTATGGCAGTCGTGGTCAGTCTTATTCCAATCGGATTTTTAACAGCACATAACATGTCCAACTCAGTGAGCATTATTGAGCAGGGTGTTTATTCTAAGAATCAGCTGTATGTCAGCATGACGCATGACCGAATCAATCAGTATTTCAGGTCTCGGGAAATTGACGCAGAAATTCTGACGACATCAAGCAATGTGAGTTATGGAATCGAACGGCTCAACACATTTAATGCCGAGCCAGATGAGTTAAGCAAAATTGAATCAGACTTCAAGAGTCTGTTGGCAGAACCTGTAGAAGCCTATAATTTTACAGATATATTCCTAACCAACAAGTATAAGGAAATCGTGTACAGTTTGAATTATGACAAGCTGGACCTGTCGCCTCTGGTATTTTCGAATGATTTTGTCGATAAAGCCATGGCTGGTGAGCAAAATTGGTCTGAGCTCTTTAGAAACAGCTTCATCGATGACAATATTCTTGTTCTATCAACACCCATTTATTCTTATGAGAACAACAAGAGCACAGAATCAATCGGTACGCTGAACATGGTGTTGAACCAAGGCGCTTTGAACGAGCTGGTGCAAAAGGGGATTACTGAGGTTTCTGAGAATGGAGACACTTATCTGATCAACGCGGACGGCCTGCTTATGACCAATACCATACTGCCGCCTTTCAACGAAAAGGCAGCGCTGGTGAAAATCATTGAAACTGAAGCGTCTGAAAGGCTTAAAGAAGCTGTTGCACAAGGTGATATATCCTTCAATGAAACGATAGAATATGATAATTATGAAGGACAGAAGGTTTTGGGAACACTGACAGTGACACAGGTCGGGGACACCTATGTGGGACTTGTGACCGAGGTTAAAAGAAAAGAAGCCTTCGAGGTTGTAGAAGGTTTTCGTCAGACCACAGTACTTATTGCGGCACTGGTTATGATTGGTGCAATGGGACTGGCAGTTTTTATTTCGCAATCTATAAGCAATCCAATCAATCAAATAATCAAGGTTGTCCGTAAAATCTCCAATTATGAGCTGAACGTGCGTGATAATCAGCTTGCAGACAATAAAAGAAAAGATGAAATCGGTGATTTGGAACGTGCAATCTTTGATATCGTGGATAACCTGGTGGTCCTTCTCAGAGAAGTGGACAATTCTGCTGAAGAAGTTGTAGGTGCCTCGGCGGCCCTTCATGAAAACGCCCTTGAATCCCTTGGAATCTCGACGAATGTTGAGCAGTCCGTACAGGAAATCGCTCAGGGGAGTGAAGAACAGGCTTCAAGTACTGAAATTGCGCTGGATAATACATCGGAGCTGAACCGTGTGATTGCAGCAAACCAAAGAGAACTCAAGCGTGTCATAAGCTATATGACTGATGTGGATGCCGTCGTTGATTCAGGTCTTGAAATTGTCAACACGCTGGAAACCGTCAATGAGCAGACCCTTGCTACAAACAAGGAGCTTCAGGATGGCATAATCAAATCCCATGAAAGCTTTAAGAGAATCGAAAATGTAACCCATCTTATTCTGGATATCGCACAAAGAACCAACCTCCTATCGCTCAATGCTTCAATCGAAGCCGCAAGGGCGGGTGAACATGGCCTTGGGTTTGCCGTGGTTTCCGATGAAATAAGAAAACTCGCGCATCAGTCAAGAGACTACAGCAACAATATTAATGAAATCATCGTGCAGATGCGTGCAGATAACCGGAGCGTCGAGCAGGGCATAGACAAACTCATCGATGTTTCAAGGGTTCAAATGGAAAGTGTACACAATACGAAAGACAAATATATTGAAATCAGTGGTGCCATGAAACAGACAGGGGAACTGATCCAGAAGCTTGACGCATATCAGATGAACATTGATGCGATGAGGAAGAAAGTTGAAGATGAGATCGTTTCACTTTCGGCAGTCAGCACGCAGAACGCGAGTGCCTCTGCAAGTGTTTCAAAGACCATTGAGAGTCAGACTGAAATCTCAAAAGCGCTGACGCGTTCGAGTGAAAATCTGGACGCCCTATCTTCGAAATTGAAGCGTGAAGTGGGCAAGTTCAAATTCTAATTTGTGAAGATTAACATGGATCTATTAATAGAGGTGAGAATATGAGTACGACACCGAAATTCAGTATTAAGGACTTAGATTTCTATTACGATAATTTCAATGCACTGAAGAACATAAACATGGATATTAAGGCAAACGGCATTACCGCTTTTATCGGACCATCGGGTTGTGGAAAGTCCACTTTTCTAAAGACCCTGAACAGAATGAATGACCTGGTTGAAGGCGTACGGATCGAAGGGGAAGTGAAGCTGGACGGGATAGACATATATAACAATGTCGATGTCATTAACCTGAGAAGACGCGTGGGAATGGTCTTTCAGAAGCCCAATCCATTTCCAATGAGCATTTATGACAATGTGGCATATGGGCCAAGAGCACATGGCGTGCGCAAGAAAGCAGACCTTGACGAAATCGTGGAGCGCAGCTTGCGTCAGGCCGCAATATGGGACGAAGTAAAAGACCGTCTTAAAAACAATGCACTGGGTATGTCCGGTGGTCAGCAGCAAAGACTTTGTATTGCAAGAGCGCTAGCTGTAGAGCCGGAAGTTTTACTTATGGATGAGCCGACATCTGCACTTGATCCAATTGCAACCCTGAAAATTGAGGAGCTTGCAGCTCAACTTAAGGAAGATTACACAATTGTCATTGTAACGCACTCCATGCAGCAAGCGGGGCGTATTTCTGATGACACGGCATTTTTCCTGATGGGCGAACTCATTGAGTTCGATCAGACGTCAAAACTTTTCAGTAATCCAAAGAATCAGAAGACAGAGGATTACATTACAGGCAGATTCGGTTAATAGTAGGAGGTATTCGATATGCGAGAAAAACTCGATTATGAAATACAAGAGCTGGATGAGTTGCTGCTAAAGATGAGTTCACAGGTTGAAGAGATCATTGAACTCACGATTAAAGCGCTTACGGAGCAAGACCTTGACTTGGCAAACCGTATTATCGGTATGGACAATAAGATAGACAATATGGAAATCAGCATTGAAAAGAAAAGCATTGAACTGATTGCCCTTCAAAACCCACTCGCCAAAGACCTAAGACGCGTCAGCGCAATTCTAAAAATCATTACGGATCTTGAGCGCATTGGCGACAACTGCGTCAATATTGCCAAGGTCATTATTGATATTGGTAAAACACCATATATCAAGCCCCTTGTCGACATTCCGAGGATGGCTGAAATCGTTCGAAACATGATGAACGAAAGCATTGACAGCTTCGTAAAGGAGGATGCCCAGCTGGCCATTGAGGTTGCAAAGCGCGATGACAAGGTAGACGCGTTATATGAAGTCATTTATATGGATTTGCTGGAACTTATGAAAAAAGAGGATGTAGAAGTGAAGCAAATAGTAAATCTGCTCTTTATAGGCAGGTATTTGGAGCGAATAGCCGATCATACCACAAATATCTGTGAACGCATCATCTATATGACAACTGGTGAGCGTATGAACTTTTAATAGACCCTAAATAGCTTACAAGTAGACATCTGTCTAATAATCCAATAGAATCACCGTAAAGAAAAAACGCTCATGTCCCTGAGCGTTTTTTCTTTGCATTTGAGAGAGAGTATTGCCCGTTTGGGCTAAAGGATAATCCTGACCTATTCAGGTATCCTTGAGTGACGTTCTTTAGCTTGAACTAGTTAAGACCCAGTTCAAAAGCGTTATGCAGACTTGTAACTGCAAGATCGCTCGACTCAGCATCGATGATGCATGAAATTTTGATTTCCGAAGTGGAAATCATTTCGATGTTGACACCAATTTTAGACAGCGTCCCAAACAGGAGGGATGCAACTTCTGCATTTCCAGTAATACCAGTACCAACGATTGAAATTTTGCTGACATCCTTCTTGATGATGACTTCACCACCACCGATTTTTTCAGAAAATGCAGTAGCAATACTTGCAGCTTCAGCCAAATCGTCAATCGGTACTGTAAACGAAATATCATTGAATGTGTCATGATTCAGGTTCTGAAGAATCATATCCAGGTTCACATTGCGCTCTGCAAGTTGACTGAAGAGCTGGAATGCGATGCCAGGCTTGTCTGGCACTTTTGAAACGGAGATTCTTGCAATATCAGGATCGGCTGTAACACCGCGAACTTGTACTTTTTCCAATTTAGACACCTCCACAATTTGTGTTCCTTCATTGTCGTTAAAGCTCGAACGCACAACGAGTGGAACATTGTATTTTCTAGCGAGCTCAACAGAACGAGGGTGCAGAACTTTAGCACCTAGCTTTGCGAGTTCAAGCATTTCGTCATAACTGATTTCAGATAGCTGTCTTGCGTCAGGCACTTTCCTCGGGTCTGTTGTAAACACACCATCAACGTCCGTGTATATTTCACACTTGTCAGCTTCAACAGCGGCTGCAAGGGCAACAGCTGTTGTATCGGAACCACCGCGGCCCAGCGTTGTGATATCTCCCATGTCAGAAATACCTTGGAAACCGGCTACAATAACGATATGATCATTTTCAAACTCATCTAATAAACGTTTTGTATTGATGGATTCAATACGTGCTTTCTTATGATGCGCATCTGTCTTGATGCCGCATTGTGCACCAGTGAGGGAGATTGCCTTCTCACCAAGTGCATCTATCGCCATTGCGAGAAGTGAAATCGAGACCTGCTCACCTGTAGAAAGGAGCATGTCCATTTCGCGGGCAGACGGATTCGGATTAAGTTCCTGTGCCATACGCACGAGTTCATCGGTTGTTTTGCCCATTGCACTTACAACGACTATCATCGCATTGCCTTTACGCTTGCGTTCAACGACACGGCGCGCTACGTTCTGTATGCGCTCGATATCGCCCATGGATGTACCACCGTATTTTTGTACTACAACGCCTTTCATTAAATCACCTCGACTGTGACACCTTGCCTGCAGACATCAAGATCAAGCAAAGTCCAATTTGTAGAAAGTTTACTGAGCTCTTCGGATAGAAGGTGCTTGAACTCAGTATTGGATTTATCATACAGGGCAATGAGGGTGGGACCAGCGCCGCTTATAAACTCGCCGATAGCACCTATTTCCTTTGCTCTGTCAAGTACGATTGAGCCGTCCTGAATCAAATCGATTCTGTATGGCTGATGGATTCGGTCGTTCAGTGCCTCGCGCAGACCTTCAAGAGAGTTGTTGTTGAATGATGCGACAAGAAAGGCCGCTCTTGAAAGGTTGTGAATGCAGTCTGCCTTGCTATAAGAGTTTGGCAGTGCTTCACGAGCCAGCTTTGTACTGAGCTCGAAATCGGGTACCATAACTGCGAATCCAAGCTGGTTTGGTACTGGAATCTGAGTGGAGTAGACCTTCTCAGAAGCTTGGATCGATATGGACATGCCCCCGAGTATGGCAGGGACGACATTATCCGGATGCCCTTCGAGTTCTGTGGCCCAGTCGATGATTTCCTTTGTGTCCATAGATTTTCCGGAAAGCTCATTGGCTGCAACGATGCCTGCAACGATTGCGGAAGCGCTGCTGCCGAGACCGCGTGAAAATGGTATTTGGCAGTCGTGAATGATGAGTTCAAAACCAATATGTTCACGGCTGAGTTTTCTGAGTGTTGTCGTTAAGGCAATCAGAATCAGATTCTTGTCATCTGGAAGCGGGGTAATGCCCTCATCGCTCCAAACAACCTTATGACTGCCATCCTCAAGAGGCTTTACATCTATCTGAAGATACAGCTCAAGTGCCATACCCATTGCGTCAAACCCTGGACCGATATTTGCAGTTGTAGCTGGTACTGTAATTCGGTACATGTCAACCTCCCCCTTATCCATACCGGACTTCTATCTGTATACTAAGAAATATTTGACCCGCTCAATTTCTTCGGACTTATCGAGCAGTGTGAGCTTCTTGAGTAGTTCTGATTCGCTTGCAGCATTGACAACAGCATGAATCTGATTGTCGTAGCCAGATGTTTGAATCCGCAGTTCGCTACCTGCAAATTGTTCAAGCAGTTTTGTGATGAGCACATTCTTATTATGACCAATCAGTCGGATCATCCATTTGGATTGCTTTGGCCAAAGCTTATGAATTGTAGCGTCGTGGCGCAGCTCAAGATAAGATTTTTCCTTCTTGTTTTGAATGATATCCAGAATATCCCCGAACACAGCGCTCGCTGTAGGCAGCTTGCCAGCACCCTTTCCGATGAACATGACTTCACCGACTGAGTCGCCGTTTAGAATAACTGCATTGTATTCGTTATCAATTAGGGCAATCGGGTCTGATTTGCTGACAACGACAGGACGTACTGCTGCATAAAGCTCATTGTTGATGTACTCACTGTAAGCAAGAAGCTTTATTTTCGAGTTCATTGTCTTCACACATTCAATGTCTTCCGCTTCAATATCTGTAATGCCGATAGTCGGCATATCTGACCATTTGAACTCCTGTCCGTAGGCAAGCGAGGATAGAATTGCCAGCTTTCTGACCGCATCGAAGCCCTGGACATCCGAAGTCGGATCAGCTTCAGCAAAGCCAACGTCCTGAGCAATCTTAAGCGCGTCGTCATAGCTCATATTTTCGTTGTACATCTTCGAAAGGATGAAGTTTGTTGTGCCGTTGATTACCGCTGTAATCGAATCAATGCTGTTGCCGCCAAGACATTCCTGAAGCGGTTTCAGGACTGGGATACCGCCGCCGACACTCGCTTCATAAAGGAGCGCGACATCCTTCTTCGCAGCCAGATTTATGAGTTCCTGTCCGTGTTCGGCGATCAGGTCCTTGTTTGCTGTCACTACGTGTATGCCAGCTTCAATACATTTTCTTATGTAGCCGTATGCAGGCTGTAGTCCACCCATAACCTCAATAACGATGTCGGGCTTAGAGCTGAGAACTTCTTCAAAATCAGTTTTGAATTTATCGACATGTGCCAAATCTGCATATTTATCGATGTTACGAACCAGAATACTGTCGATGGAGATAGACACACCAAATTTGTCCATTACGCTGTCGATGTTTTTTTCAACCACTTCGTAAACACCTGATCCGACAGTACCGTAACCAAGTAGAGCAATACGTTTCACTTGATACACCTCCATTATTCCATAGCGATAAGCGTCAGTTTCTTAACGCCGCTGAGAGCTTTCATTTCATTCATCAATGCCTCAAAAGACATTTCAAGTTCGCTGATATCAAAGGTTAGTGAGACATTAGCGACGCCGTTGATCGGTGTATCCTGACTGATTGTCAGTATGTTGCATTTTGCTAGAGCAAGTCTATCCAGTACGGTAGACAGCACACCGGATTCGTGATGCAAGAGCAATGTCCAAGTTACCTTCTTCCCGAGAGCGCCTTCAGCTAGAGAGAAGACGTGGTCCGAATACTTGTAATAGGTACTGCGGCTGATTCCCACTGCTTTGACAGCTTCAGAAACACCTGAGGCATCTCCGTTCTTAATCAGCTCTTTCGCATCAACAACCTTTTTGTATACTTCCGGTAACGCATCCGCATGGACGACGAGATATTTTTTCTTATCCAAAACAATCACATCTCCTGTTCTTGATTGACGCACAATTGTTCTTCCGTCATAAACGTTATAGAGAGTATAGCACAGAGTGTCCGTCGTAGCAATACACTTGTATGGGAATGATAACGTTTTCATGATATTTTTTTAATAATCCGTAACAATTGAAGCCTTCATGTGGTGGAAATCAGGATAATCGGCCTAAGAAGTGGGTAAATGTTTCTTAAGGGGAAGGAGCGATAGCCGTGAATAAGGAAAAAGTTGAGAATTTCATGTATTTCAAGGCAATACATACAGAAGTATATAAGGCATATGAGGAGTTTGGCCGGATTGTTCATGTGGAAGGCGGCCCCATAGAGGAAAATGTACGCTGGCTCATTAAGGTCGCCATATCTGCGGTGGAACAGTACCCATATGCACTCAGGACCCATATCCACAATGCGCTGAAAGCTGGATGCACACGCAGTGAAATAGAACATGCAATCTTGCTCATTTCACCGACCTGCGGATTCCCAAAGGCAATGGAAGCCATTATGATCCTGCGCGATGAGCTCGATGGAGACTCGCAGGAAGAAAGCACAAATCCACGGTAATCTGGATAAAAACAACAAATGAACTGGTCAAAGCTGGCTATCTAGGACTCTAGTGCCAGCTTTTTATATGGTTTATCCTACTATTGTTGACGAAATTGAAAGATTAACCAAACCGTATTTGATGTTCTTCAGGGCATATATTATAATGTTAGTTAGCGATTTCAAAAAGACTGCTTATATATAAGTAGTTTTTAGCAATTTAAGTAAGAGGTGAACGCATGGTTAATAAGAAACAAACCTATGACAACACCAGTATTTCCTCGCTGAAGGGTGAAGACAGAGTTCGTAAGAGACCGTCTGTAATTTTTGGTTCGGATGGCCTCGAAGGATGTCAGCACTCCTTTTTTGAGATTCTTTCAAACTCAATTGATGAAGCGCGGGAAGGTCATGGTGATGAAATCATAATCACCAGACATAAGGATCATTCGATTACCGTTGAGGATAAGGGGCGGGGCATACCGCTTGATTACAATCCCAATGAGAAAAAGTATAACTGGGAACTGATATACTGTGAACTTTATGCTGGAGGTAAGTACAACAACAATGACGGTGAAAACTATGAGTATTCACTGGGTTTAAATGGCCTTGGTGCCTGTGCGACGCAATATGCCTCCGAGTATATGGATGTGTCCGTGTTTCGTGATGGAATGAAATATGAACTCCATTTTGAAAAGGGAAGAAATATTGGCGGACTCATTAAGACGGCGCATGAGACCAAGCAGACAGGCTCCGTACAGAAATGGAGACCAGATCTTGATGTTTTTACGGACATCAAGATTCCAGTATCGTTTTTTGAAGACGTGCTTAAGAAGCAGGCCATTGTCAATGCAGGACTGAAGTTCATACTGATTGATGAAGAGACTGATCTTGTACATGAGTATGTGTATGAAAACGGCATTATGGATTATATTCATGAAATGAATGAAGAAAAGGGTTTTACCGAGCCATTCATGATTACAGATGAGGGTGAAGGCAGAGACCGTGAAGATAAGCCTGAGTACAGAGTGAAGGCCCAAGTGGCATTTGTCTTCAATAATGAAGTCAATCTTCTTGAGTACTATCACAACTCAAGTTTTCTTGAGCATGGCGGTTCGCCTGACAAAGCCGTAAAGCAGGCATTTGTATATGAAATTGACAAGTTCATTAAAAAGCAGAACAAGTATACAAAGAACGAGAAAAAGATTACCTTTACGGACGTTCAGGACAGTCTTATTCTGGTTACAAACTCTTTCTCTACAATGACATCCTATGAAAACCAGACAAAAAAGGCGATTACCAACAAGTTCATCCAGGAGTTCATAGCAGATATGCTCAAGCGGGAACTTGAAATCTTCATGATTGAGAATCAGCAGGTCGCAGAGAGAATCGTTGACCAGATTCTGATCAACAAGCGAAGTCGAGAAAAAGCAGAGAAGACACGTCTTAATTTGAAGCGTACACTCAGCGAGAAAATTGACATCAAGAATCGCGTTAAGAAGTTTGTAGACTGCAGAACCAAGGAGATTGCTCGAAGAGAGCTCTATATTCTCGAGGGTGATTCCGCCCTGGGTGCCTGCAAGCTGGCACGTAACGCGGATTTTCAGGCACTCATGCCAATTCGCGGTAAGATATTGAACTGCCTTAAGGCAGATTACTCCAAGATATTCGCAAGTGATATCATCGTTGACCTGATCAAGGTTCTTGGATGCGGTGTTGAGATTCAATCGAAGCACAGCAAGGATATGGATACTTTTGATTTGAATAGGCTTAACTGGGACAAGGTCATTATCTGTACCGATGCCGATGTGGATGGATTCCAGATCAGGACACTGGTGCTGACCATGCTGTACAGACTGGTGCCTTCGTTGATTGACGAGGGAAAAGTCTATATAGCTGAGTCACCGCTTTATGAGATCACGGAGAAATCAAGCACACACTTCGCATATAACGAAATAGAAAAAACAAGAATACTAAAGAAAATTAAAGGCAATTACAGCATTCAAAGATCCAAAGGTCTTGGTGAGAATGAGCCTGAAATGATGTGGCTGACAACAATGAGTCCTGAAACTAGACGTCTCATTAAGGTTATGCCGGATGATTTCAAGCATACTCAGGAAGTGTTCGATATTCTGCTGGGAGATAATCTAGAGGGCAGAAAAGAATATATCGCCAACCATGGACATGAATATTTGGAATTGCTAGATTTGAACTAAGAGGTGACACATGTCGAACTCACAACCGGTAGGAATAACGGAAACGCTTGAACAAAATTACATGCCATATGCCATGAGTGTAATTCTGTCTCGAGCGCTGCCAGAAATTGATGGTTTTAAGCCATCGCATAGAAAACTTCTATATACAATGTATAAAATGAGACTGCTGAACGGACCGCGTACCAAGTCGGCCAATGTGGTTGGGCAGACGATGAAGCTCAATCCCCATGGTGACCAGGCTATTTATGCGACCCTTGTCAGACTGACCAGGGGACATGATGCACTCATACATCCATATATAGACTCCAAGGGTAACTTTGGTAAAACCTCCTCGCGCGATATGGCATTTGCCGCTGCAAGGTATACCGAGGTTAAACTGGATAAAATATCAGAAGAGCTGTTCAAGGACATTGAGAAGAATACAGTTGAGTTTGTCGACAACTATGACGGTCAGATGAAGGAACCAACCCTCCTTCCGACGACGTTTCCAAACATTCTTGTAAATGCCAACAAGGGCATCGCTGTCGGTATGGCAAGCAGCATATGTTCATTCAACTTAAAGGAAGTTTGCGATGCGACAATCGCCTATATGAAAAGTACCGAGATAGATCTTCTCAAGTACCTGAAGGCGCCGGACCTGTCAACTGGTGGCAGACTGCTTTACAGTAAAAGCAAGCTTAAGAAAATCTACGATACAGGTGTAGGGTCTTTCAAGCTGCGCGGCAGATACCGATACGTCAAAGAGGATAACTGTCTGGAAATCATTGAAATCCCATATACGGCTACCGTTGAGCAGATCATTGACAAGGTCATTGATTTGGTTAAGAGTGGGCGCGTTAGAGAAATCAATGATATTCGCGATGAGACAGATCTTGGCGGTCTTAAAATTGCAATGGATCTGAAGCGTGGTGTTGACCCGGAAAAACTGATGGCAAAGCTCTTTCGCTTTACGCCCCTTGAAGATAGTTTTTCATGTAACTTCAATGTTCTTGTTGACGGTGCGCCACAGGTGCTCGGTATTAAAGGTATTATTGACGCATGGCTTAGATTTAGAGTTGACTGCATAAAAAGGCAACTCCAGTTCGATATTGATAAGCTGGACCAGCGCTTGCACCTGCTGAAAGGTCTTGAAAAAGTAATTCTTGATATTGACAAGGCAATCGAAATCATTCGTGAGACGGAAGAAGAAAAACTAGTCGTACCGAACCTGATGGCCTATTTCGAGATTGATGAGATTCAGGCGGACTATGTTGCAGATATCAAACTGAGAAATATCAACAAAGAGTACATATTAAAGAGAACAAGCGAAATTTCAGCACTTGAGAAAGAACGCGAGGAACTTTATGGTATTCTGACGGATGATGTAAAGATCAAAAATCGCATTAAAAAGGAACTAAAGGAAGTGTCCAAGAAGTTCGGTAAGGAAAGACGGACAGAAATCATCGATCCGGATGATGCGCTTCAGCATGATGATGAACAGATGATACCGGACTACAACCTGACGGTGTTCTTTACCAATCATAATTATTTCAAAAAAATCTCTATGGCTTCGTTGCGGGCAAGCTCCAATCATAAGCTTAAAGATGATGATGAAATCATGCAGGAGATTGAAGGCAGCAATAAGGATGAAGTGCTGTTTTTCTCAAACAGACATAACGTATATAAGATGAAACTGCATGAAATTCCTGATCATAAGGCCAGCAGTCTGGGGGTATACCTGCCAAACATTCTCGAAATGGAAGAAGGGGAGCAGATACTCTATACTGTTGTTACAAATGATTTTTCCGGTCATATGATTTATGTTTTTGATAACGGAAAAATTGCCAAGGTACCCCTTAAAAGCTATGAGACCAAGACGAATCGCAAGAAGCTTGTAAAAGCCTACTCGGATTTCGGCAGCTTGGTAAGAATGTATTACTTTACTGAAGATCAGGATATCGTTCTGATTCGATACAACACACCAGAGGAGTATAGACTGATCAAGACTTCGACGGAACTGATTCCAGAGAAGGCAACAAAGAATACCCGCGGTGTTCAAACGGTTCGCATGAAGAAGGGCAGCAGCATTTCAGGGTGTTATCTGCCTGAAGAGCTTGAAATTGAGGAACTGGATCGTTTCACAATATCAAAATTGCCAATGTCAGGGAAAGAAGTAGATATGCTTGAAAGAACATACCTGATGAAGCTTGGCAAATAGGCAGGCACTAACCGCATAAGATGTTTTGTAGGCGTACCGGAAGAGAACGGTACGCCTTTTTCCGTCGTTCAAAAAATAGAATGTCAACTTAGGCAATTTCATTAAATAAAGGAGTTACATAACGGGTATAGAAATGTTAAGATTAAGAAGAATAGTGGAAATAGAAGCGTTCTGGAGGTGGACATATGCGGCGAGATGAGTTTGATAGCCTTAAAAAAGTCATGCGAATCGTATTGATTTTGGTTTCAATTGCGGTAATTGTGAAAGTTTACTATGAATTGAAATTGATTGATTTGGCAATGGGAATCTGCAAACTTGAAAAGGACAAAAAGGAAATTGCGAGCGTTTCACAAAAGTCTCTAATGTACATAGTGCGTAAAGAAACCCAGGATGCTGTTTTCTTTGATAAGATGGCAGAGATGGGATGGACATTTGTGCAAGTATATGGTCGCGGCTATTTGTTTGAAAGAAATGGCGAAGAAGTGCTTGCTACGAAGAGGTATCACTTTAAATACGCTGTCTATGAGATTCAAAATAAGGCGTATTTTCTTTCTAAAGTTGAAAAACTTGCCTAAACAAGTTTACTGAATGGGTTGCAGTTTGTAAAAATCCATAAGCGTTTGGCGAAATCTAAAGAATTCAATAGCAGTGATGAATGCCGATAAAACTGGGTACGTAGTAATACGCACTCAGTTTTTTACTGTTTTTTGGATGTTTCGGATTGGATTTCACACGATGCCAGGGGTGGAAATCAGCCTGTAAATACGTCCTTTAATGAAGAGAATGTAGTCAGAAAAATTGAAACAGTTTTACTTCTAGAAAAAGCAAAAAAAAGAGATGATTTATGTTGACATAGTGTGCTCGCAAATGGTACTATTACTAAGTCGTCACGAGCGAGCGGAACACTTTGAGGTGTTTCGGAAGCTAGAAAGTCAAGAAAAAAGTTGAAAAAACTTGTTGACAGAGTGGCTGCGAAATGTTAAGATAATCTAGTCGCTGACAACAACAGCGAATAACAAATTAGGAAATAATTGGTCTTTGAAAATTAAACAGTATAGAATTAACACGTTCAATTCTTTTACCGCATCAAGACAAGGTCTAGATGCACCAAAGATTCGTAACGGATGATAATGATTAATTAGTCAGATTCATCTGAGCGATCAAAAACATTTGAAACATTTTTTCAAAGAGTTTGATCCTGGCTCAGGATGAACGCTGGCGGCGTGCTTAACACATGCAAGTCGAGCGAGAAGCTTTTGAATGATCCTTCGGGTGAATGACGAAGTGGAAAGCGGCGGACGGGTGAGTAACGCGTGGGCAACCTGCCCCATACAGAGGGATAGCCACTGGAAACGGTGATTAATACCTCATAAGACCACAGTAACACATGTTACAGAGGTAAAAACTCCGGTGGTATGGGATGGGCCCGCGTCAGATTAGCTAGTTGGTGAGGTAATGGCTCACCAAGGCGACGATCTGTAGCCGACCTGAGAGGGTGATCGGCCACACTGGAACTGAGACACGGTCCAGACTCCTACGGGAGGCAGCAGTGGGGAATATTGCACAATGGGCGAAAGCCTGATGCAGCAACGCCGCGTGAACGATGAAGGCCTTCGGGTTGTAAAGTTCTTTTCTTGGAGAAGAATAAATGACGGTATCCAAGGAATAAGCCCCGGCTAACTACGTGCCAGCAGCCGCGGTAATACGTAGGGGGCAAGCGTTATCCGGAATCACTGGGCGTAAAGGGAGTGTAGGCGGTCAAGCAAGTCAGGGGTGAAAGGCATCGGCTCAACCGATGTAAGCCTTTGAAACTGTTTGACTTGAGTGCAGGAGAGGTAAGTGGAATTCCTAGTGTAGCGGTGAAATGCGTAGATATTAGGAGGAACACCAGTGGCGAAGGCGACTTACTGGACTGTAACTGACGCTGAGGCTCGAAAGCGTGGGGAGCGAACAGGATTAGATACCCTGGTAGTCCACGCCGTAAACGATGAATACTAGGTGTCTGGGGTCGAACCCAGGTGCCGCAGCTAACGCATTAAGTATTCCGCCTGGGGAGTACGCACGCAAGTGTGAAACTCAAAGGAATTGACGGGGACCCGCACAAGCAGCGGAGCATGTGGTTTAATTCGAAGCAACGCGAAGAACCTTACCAGGTCTTGACATACAGATGACCGGTCCTTAATCGGACCTTTCCTTCGGGACATCTGATACAGGTGGTGCATGGTTGTCGTCAGCTCGTGTCGTGAGATGTTGGGTTAAGTCCCGCAACGAGCGCAACCCTTATCGTTAGTTGCCATCAGGTAATGCTGGGCACTCTAGCGAGACTGCCGTGGACAACACGGAGGAAGGTGGGGATGACGTCAAATCATCATGCCCCTTATGATCTGGGCTACACACGTGCTACAATGGTCGGTACAACGGGCAGCGAAAGAGTGATCTGGAGCTAATCCTCTAAAGCCGATCTCAGTTCGGATTGTAGGCTGCAACTCGCCTACATGAAGTTGGAGTTGCTAGTAATCGTGGATCAGAATGCCGCGGTGAATGCGTTCCCGGGTCTTGTACACACCGCCCGTCACACCATGGAAGCTGGGGGCGCCCGAAGCCTGTGATCCAACCCCTTGTGGGAGGAAGCAGTCGAAGGTGAAATCAGTGACTAGGGTGAAGTCGTAACAAGGTAGCCGTATCGGAAGGTGCGGCTGGATCACCTCCTTTCTAAGGAGAACGTACTCTATACTGTTTAATTTTGAGAGACTAAAGCACTTGTGCTTGTTTCTTAATGAAGTTTTGCACCTTGAAAACTGCATATGAATTAGAAGACGAAAACGTATCAAACCAAAAATTTAGAGTTAACTAAGTTTGCGGCTTCGAACTTTGCAGTTCGAAGTAAGGAGTGTTACCGAAATCAAAGATTTCGAACACATCCATTAATGATACAGTTTCACTGAGGTAAACAAAACTCAAACTCGAATTATAAATACTCATTGATTAATAATCAGAGAACAGTTTATCAAAGTAATCTAGGTTACTTTTAAATTGGTCAAGTTAATAAGAGCATAGGGTGGATGCCTTGGCACTAAGAGCCGAAGAAGGACGTGGTAAGCTGCGAAAAGTCCTGGGGAGCTGCAAGCAAGCGTTGATCCAGGAATGTCCGAATGGGGGAACCCGGCTGTCGTAATAGGCAGTCACCGTGCACTGAATACATAGGTGTACGGAGGGATACTCGGGGAACTGAAACATCTAAGTACCCGAAGGAGAAGAAAACAAAAGTGATTTCCTAAGTAGCGGCGAGCGAACGGGAAAGAGGCCAAACCAGAGACTACGGTTTCTGGGGTTGTGGACGCATCATAAGTGATGGCGGTATTCTAGTCGAAGAGGTTTGGAAAGACCCACCGAAGAAGGTGACAGTCCTGTAGACGAAAGAAGAAGGCCCACGATGCGCACCAGAGTACCACGGGGCACGTGAAACCTTGTGGGAAGCCGGGAGGACCATCTCCCAAGCCTAAATACTCCTTAGTGACCGATAGCGCATAGTACCGTGAGGGAAAGGTGAAAAGAACCCCTGTCGGGGAGTGAAATAGAACCTGAAACCCTATGTTTACAAGCAGTCGAAGAACTTTATATGTTCGACGGCGTACTTTTTGTAGAACGGGCCAACGAGTTACGTTATGCAGCAAGGTTAAGGTGTTCAGCACCGGAGCCATAGCGAAAGCGAGTCTGAAGAGGGCGTATAGTTGTATGGCGTAGACCCGAAACCGGGTGACCTATCCATGAGCAGGGTGAAGCTGAAGTAAAATTCAGTGGAGGCCCGAACCCATATCTGTTGAAAAAGGTTGGGATGACTTGTGGATAGCGGAGAAATTCCAATCGAACTCGGAGATAGCTGGTTCTCCCCGAAATAGCTTTAGGGCTAGCCTTGATGTGAGTGATGCGGGGGTAGAGCACTGACTGTCCTAGGGGGCTTCACCGCCTACCGAAGACTATCAAACTCCGAATACCGCAATCATATAATCAGGAGTCAGACTATGTGTGATAAGATTCATGGTCGAGAGGGAAACAGCCCAGACCGTCAGCTAAGGTCCCAAAGTCCAAGTTAAGTGGGAAAGGATGTGGGGTTGCTTAGACAACTAGGATGTTGGCTTAGAAGCAGCCATTCATTTAAAGAGTGCGTAATAGCTCACTAGTCGAGTGACCCTGCGCCGAAAATTACCGGGGCTCAAACTTGGCACCGAAGCTACGGCAGTACATTGTACTGGGTAGGGGAGCATTGTATGCGGGCAGAAGCTATACCGTAAGGAGTGGTGGACTGCATACAAGAGAGAATGTTGGCATGAGTAGCGAGAGGCAGGTGAGAATCCTGCCCGCCGAAAACCTAAGGTTTCCTGGGGAAGGTTCGTCCGCCCAGGGTTAGTCAGGGCCTAAGCCGAGGACGAGAGTCGTAGGCGATGGACAACTGGTTAAGATTCCAGTACCACCGAAAATCGTTTGAGAGATGGAGTGACAGGGAATGCAAAGCGATCGCACTGATGGATGTGCGTCCAAGCGTCAAGTGAGAAGAATCAGGCAAATCCGGTTCTTTAATTGCAAGGCGTGATGGGGAGTGAAAAATAAGTAGCGAAGTCGCCGGAGAGTCCTTCAAGAAAAGCTTCTATCGAGATTGTAGGTGCCTGTACCGTAAACCGACACAGGTAGGTGAGTAGAGAATACTAAGGCGAGCGAGATAACCATTGTTAAGGAACTCGGCAAAATGACCCCGTAACTTCGGGAGAAGGGGTGCCGCATTAGGGTGTTAAAGCCCGAAGCGGCCGCAGAGAACAGGCCCAAGCAACTGTTTACCAAAAACACAGGTCTCTGCTAAGTCGAAAGACGATGTATAGGGGCTGACGCCTGCCCGGTGCTGGAAGGTTATGAGGAGAGGTTAGCGTAAGCGAAGCTTTGAATCGAAGCCCCAGTAAACGGCGGCCGTAACTATAACGGTCCTAAGGTAGCGAAATTCCTTGTCGGGTAAGTTCCGACCCGCACGAAAGGCGTAATGATTTGGGCACTGTCTCAACAATGGACTCGGTGAAATTGTAGTACCGGTAAAGATGCCGGTTACCCGCAGCAGGACGGAAAGACCCCGTGGAGCTTTACTGTAGCTTGGCACTGGACTTTGGTATAGCATGTACAGGATAGGTGGGAGGCTAAGAAGCGTGTACGCTAGTATGCGTGGAGCCACTGTTGGGATACCACTCTTGCTATATCAGTGTCCTAACCGTGCGCTGTTATCCAGCGTCGGGACAATGTCAGGTGGGCAGTTTGACTGGGGCGGTCGCCTCCTAAAGAGTAACGGAGGCGCTCAAAGGTTCCCTCAGTGCGGTTGGAAATCGCGCGAAGAGTGCAAAGGCAGAAGGGAGCTTGACTGCGAGACATACAGGTCGAGCAGGGACGAAAGTCGGACTTAGTGATCCGGCGGTACCGAATGGAAGGGCCGTCGCTCAACGGATAAAAGCTACCCCGGGGATAACAGGCTTATCTCCCCCAAGAGTCCACATCGACGGGGAGGTTTGGCACCTCGATGTCGGCTCGTCTCATCCTGGGGCTGTAGTCGGTCCCAAGGGTTGGGCTGTTCGCCCATTAAAGAGGCACGCGAGCTGGGTTCAGAACGTCGTGAGACAGTTCGGTCCCTATCCGCTGTGGGCGCAGGAAATTTGAGAGGAGCTGTCCTTAGTACGAGAGGACCGGGATGGACAAACCTCTGGTGTATCTGTTGTTCCGCCAGGAGCACTGCAGAGTAGCTACGTTTGGACGGGATAAGCGCTGAAGGCATCTAAGCGCGAAGCCCCCCTCAAGATAAGATTTCCCATCCTTTATGGAGTAAGACCCCTGATAGACTAACAGGTTGATAGGTCCAAGGTGTAAGTGCAGCAATGTACTCAGCTGATGGATACTAATAGGTCGAGGACTTGACCAATAAGAATTTGGGTCAAACCAAAGTGAAACAACGTCTTTTAAGATCATGTGCAGTTTTGAAGGTGAATGCCTTCTGATCTGACAGAATTATCAGAACTTTTTATTAAATGCAGAACTTGTAAATTTACTTAAATAAAGTAAGAAAATACAGTTTGAGCATTGACAAAAGAAAGCAATTCTGTTAGAATAAATCTTGTCGTTAAGCTTTATTAGCGCAAGGACAAGATAATGAAATCCGGTAATGATGGCGAAAAGGTCACACCTGTTCCCATTCCGAACACAGCAGTTAAGCTTTTCTGCGCCGATGGTACTTGGGGGGAAGCCCCCTGGGAGAGTAGGTCGTTGCCGGTTTCAAAATGTTCCAAGGTAGCTCAATGGTGGAGCAACCGGCTGTTAACCGGTAGGCTGTGGGTTCGAGTCCCACCCTTGGAGCCATTTTATGCACTACACATATGACGCGGGGTGGAGCAGCTGGCAGCTCGTCGGGCTCATAACCCGGAGGTCGCAGGTTCGAATCCTGTCCCCGCAACCATTTAAAAAACTAAACATGGCGGCGTAGCTTAGTTGGCTAGAGCGTTCGGTTCATACCCGAAAGGTCGGTGGTTCGAGTCCACTCGCCGCTACCATTTTAATTTCCAGTATTACCTTATACCAGGCCCCTTGGTCAAGCGGTTAAGACACCGCCCTTTCACGGCGGTAACGGGGGTTCGATTCCCCCAGGGGTCACCAAATGGGAGTATAGCTCAGCTGGGAGAGCATCTGCCTTACAAGCAGAGGGTCATAGGTTCGAGCCCTATTACTCCCACCATTTTTGGCCCAGTAGTTCAGTTGGTTAGAACGCCAGCCTGTCACGCTGGAGGTCGACGGTTCGAGTCCGTTCTGGGTCGCCATTTAAATGTGCCGGTGTAGCTCAATTGGTAGAGCAACTGACTTGTAATCAGTAGGTCGCGGGTTCGAGTCCCATCACCGGCTCCATTTATCTTATGGAAGCAACAAAAGGATTTGCACGGCAAATTCAACATTAATGTAATTTAGATTTAGAGACACAAGCAAATCAAGGCGTACAGTTGAGCGAAGGAGGGCACGTACAAAGGTACGTAACCGATTGAGAGAAACTGAGTAATGCAGATATGTGCAGTGTATTTGAATATAAATGGTGGGGTTCCCGAGTGGCCAAAGGGGGCGGACTGTAAATCCGTTGACTGAGTCTTCGAAGGTTCGAATCCTTCTCCCACCACCACATTTTGGGGATTAGCCAAGTCGGTAAGGCAGCGGACTTTGACTCCGTCATTCACAGGTTCGAGTCCTGTATCCCCAGCCAAATTTGACCCATTAGCTCAGTCGGTAGAGCACCTGACTTTTAATCAGGGTGTCCCGCGTTCGAGTCGCGGATGGGTCACCATATAAACTAGGAGAGGTACCGAAGTGGTCATAACGGGGCGGTCTTGAAAACCGTTAGGGGGCAACCCCACGTGGGTTCGAATCCCACCCTCTCCGCCATTAATAGACGGAGAAGTACTCAAGTGGCTGAAGAGGCTCCCCTGCTAAGGGAGTAGGGCGTTGACGCGTCGCGAGGGTTCAAATCCCTCCTTCTCCGCCATCTATTAAATTTCCATCAGGGCCTTTAGCTCAGTTGGTTAGAGCATCCGGCTCATAACCGGACGGTCCGGGGTTCGAGTCCCTGAAGGCCCACCAGATTTGAAAGAATAGTTATTATTACGTAGGGGTGTAGCTCAGTTGGTAGAGCAGCGGTCTCCAAAACCGCGTGCCGAGGGTTCAAGTCCTTTCACCCCTGCCATTTTTAGTTTTTGACTGTAACACCACACAACGGGGTGTAGCGCAGTTTGGTAGCGCATCTGGTTTGGGACCAGAGGGTCGCGGGTTCAAATCCTGCCACCCCGACCATTGATTTTCACCACTATCAAGTGGGCGTATAGCTCAGTTGGTTAGAGCGCACGCCTGATAAGCGTGAGGTCGGTGGTTCGAATCCACCTATGCCCACCAATTCAATACCTGCCCAGATAGCTCAGTCGGTAGAGCAGGGGACTGAAAATCCCCGTGTCGGTGGTTCGATTCCGCCTCTGGGCACCAGCAAAACACTTCTCTAGGAAGTGTTTTTTTACGTTAAAGGCAAAGCAATGCACAACTATAAAGCCAAGTATCCAATTGTGCTAGCACAAAATTGGATACTTGGCTTTATAGTTGTATATGGCGCGTCAAGCGACATGAGCAGCCGCAGGTTGCTCTGTAGGATTTTACAAAACTAAAGCAAGCACAGTCAGCCCAATTGTGCTAGCACAAAATTGGATACTTGGCTTTATAGTTGTATATGGCGCGTCAAACGACATGAGCAGCCGCAGGTTGCTCTGTAGGATTTTACAAAACTTCTGTAGGGTCCTTATAAACCTAAGTAGATTGCAGGTCGCTTTTAGCGATGCATTACTACAGGTTTTCCAAAATATAAGCCAAGTACTTCACGAGTCCAGGATAGTTCATTTCCTGAGCGGTCATCACAAGGTAGTCAAGCTTGGTCGCATAGGCGAGACTGTCAAAGGTAACCTCACCCTCACTGATCAGGTCGATATCGAGAAAGGTATAGACCACACCGTCTGTATTCAGACTGAAAAGGGGAAATTCAAGTTGGAGCGTACATGCCTTTGAGTCATAAACCTTGTTGATTGGGTGACTATAATCATAGTAATCGCTTGGATACATATTGCAAACAGACACTGTGATTTTCAGCTTATCCTTTTTGCAGACTGCATCAACAATTTGGGCAGGTTTGCCACTAAATGGTATGACAAGCGGACATTCCAGAAATAGTGTTTTCGGGTCAACATATTCAATAAACTCGAGACACTTCATTAAATAGAGAATGTCTTCGTAGTTGTGAAGCAGTATTTTCTTTTCAAGCGCTTGAGCGTGCGTGCGTTCGTATTCAAAATAGAGGTCGACACTTTCTTTTCCGCTAATCGTATCTTCACGTTCTATTCCAAGAAATTTTTCAACTGTTTTAAGTTTGAAATCCTCGAACTTGAAGGCGCCCTGATTGAGTTTGACCAGACGCATAAGATCCAGATTGCTGTGACGCGCCATTTGGGCATCAAGACCCTGTAATCTGAATCGGCTGTTGGTATAGGGCAAATCAAAAGCCCGTCCGTTATAGGTTATAAAGAGTGGTTTCTCTTGAATAACCTTGGCAAAAGCATGAAGGAGATCAATTTCCTCACGGCGGTTTTCACAGAAAAGCTGGGTAAGGACATAGTCCTTACCGTCATATAGAATATACCCGATTAAGATAACCTCACTGTTTGAATGGCTTAGTCCTGTCGTTTCAATATCAAATAGCAAAAAGTCATCCTTGGGGATGAAAGCTTCCAGTTTTGCTGGGTAGCTGAAATCGTGGAGCACTGTATGCTGAATAATTTTCATGACGCGTTCCTCCTAGTCAGTACTAATTATAAATCATTACTTCTAATTATGGAAACATAGGTAGTAAGAATGATATAATATAATAATGAGATAGTCGTATCGCATAAGTCCTTTGGCCTATTGGTGCGACAGGATACAGAAAGCAAGTTTATGGACACCAAATGACTGAAAGAAGGTGGAAGCAGATGAGAATGATGATGGTTGAAGAGTTGTTCGCAGGACTCGTCGTAGCACAAGACATACTGAATGAATATGATACAGTGATTATTTCATCGGGTGTCAAATTGACCAATTCCCATATTAGCACATTGAAGAAACTGTCTGTCGATTATGTTTTTATCCATGAACCTAAAAAAGCTTCTAAGCTTCCAGCATCAAAGGTAACTTCTATACCCAACGTTCTAGCGGCGATTGAGCATCGGGAAAAAGATGTATTTAAGCGTTCCGTCGCCTTTTATAAGCAAATCAGCACAGATGCAAGAAATGGAAAAGCTGTTCATTATAATGAAGTGTTGCAGGTCGTGGGGGAATTGGTGCATCAGTTCTATAAGCATGATGATGTGCTACGTCTTCTTCAGCGTGTACAGGTACTCGATGAGTATGAGAATAACCACAGCGTCAGCGTCTGTGTGCTGAGTGTGGTAATGGGAAAATGGATGCGATTGACCCAGCAGCAGATCTATAAGCTTGCAGTGGCGGCTTTTATAGCAGATATTGGAAAGTCTAAAGTGTCAAAAGCACTTCTTGATAAGACGACAGAGCTCAATACATTTGAACTTGTGCAGGCAAAGCGTCATGTCGACTATTCAAAAAACATTCTTTACTTCTCAGGAAGCTATGACGAAGATGTCATTAGGGCCGTCATGGAGCATCATGAACGCATGAATGGGTCGGGTTATCCTGGAAATATATCAGATGAGAACATCAGCTTTAATGCAAGAATCATAGCAGTCGCAGATACCTTCCATGCATTGATTTCAGATAGACCCTACCGGCCGGCCTATTCAATTTTCGAAGCGACAGAGATTTTGTGGCAGCTGGCTTATGAGGAACTGGATCCCTATATATCTGAGCGTCTTGTGAAGTTCATTACTGCCTACTATGTTGGGCGCAAGGTGGTTTTATCAGATGGACGTGTTGGTGAAATCATACTTGTGAATCCGTATGACCGCTTTAAACCGCTCGTGAAAGTTGAAAAGACCTTTGTTGATCTTGCGAGTGACATATCGTGTAAAATAGTCGATATTGAGCAAGCATTAAGCTAATAGAAGCGCCCGTCTGGGCGCTTCAGACTATAGAAAAACTCCGAAATACTGCGTTGCTGGATAAAATCCGATCTGATCACGTACACTTAGTTCGCTCGCAGAGCGGATTTTATCCGCGCCTGGTCTTTCGAAGTTTTCTACAGTCTGTCATCTTGTCGACTTTATCGACAACCTGAAGCGCCCGCCTGGGCGCTTTTTAACGCCTGGCACATGTGTGCTTTACAAAGAAATCAAGGTAATATACAATAAGTAAGAATGTTTAGCAGGGAGTGAAGACTGTGAAAGTATATTTAGATAACAGCGCAACGACAGCTGCACATCCTCAGGTTGTGGAAGCAATGGTGGACGCGCTTGCGAATAATTATGGAAATCCGTCCTCGATGCACTCAATGGGCGTCCAAGGGGAGCGGATGTTAAAACAGGCTAGAAAATCCGTAGCCAAGCTGATTGGATGCACCGACAAGGAAGTCACATTCACTTCAGGTGGTACGGAAGGAAATAATCTTGCCATTTTCGGTGCGGCTTATGCCAACCGAAGATTGGGTAAACATATTGTTACAACAGCAATAGAACATCCATCAGTCTTAAATGCCATGCGGGTTCTTCAGGAAGATGGATTTGATATAACCTATATCGATTCTGACAGCAAAGGACGCATATCGGCAGAGATGGTTCTCGACGCATGCAAGGAAGACACAATTTTGGTTTCCATGATGCATGTGAACAATGAAACGGGTGCGGTCCTACCGGTATTGGAGGTCAGCAAAGGCCTGAAAAAGCTAAAGCGCAAGCCCTTGCTTCATGTAGATGGCATACAGGCGATTGGAAAGCTCAAGGTATCGGTTAAGCGCCTGGGCGTCGATCTGTATTCAATCAGCGGACATAAAATCCATGGACCAAAGGGAATTGGTGCCCTTTTTATTAAGGATGGTGTCCGCATAGCACCAAGGCAGTTTGGCGGTGCACAGGAGAAAGGCATCCGACCTGGAACGGAGAATGTTCCTGGAATTGTCGGCCTTGGTACGGCTTGTATGCTGGCAGCGGATAACCTGAACACAAATTCAGAAAAGATGAATGCTATGAAGGCGATGTTTTGTGAGCGTATATGTCAGGCACTTCCATCAGTGCATGTGAATGGTGAACTGGGCCCAGATTTTGCGCCGCATGTGGTCAATCTTTCATTTGTAGGCATGAGGGGAGAAGTGCTTCTGCATGCTCTTGAGTCTAAAGGCATATATGTGTCTACAGGGTCAGCGTGTTCATCTAAAAACAAAAGCTATTCCCATGTTCTTACGTCAATGGGATTGGATGAAGCGGATATGGAAGGCGCAATTCGATTCAGCTTCAATGCTGAAATCACAGAAGCGCAGATGGAATACGCAGTCAATACAATTATTGACTCGGTTAACGATTTGCAAAAGATTATAAAAGGGAGATAAAAATGACGAAGTTTCTGATTGTAAGATATGGCGAGATTGCACTGAAAGGTCGCAATCGATCATTCTTTGAAAATAAGTTGTTTCATAATATAAAGACTGTTCTAAGAGGTATGGATGATATTCGGGTCAGCAAGCAGCATGGCCGCATATTCGTAGAGCATGATGCGGAAGATTCTGAAGAAATCATAGAGCGTGTCACAAAGGTTTTTGGCGTGGTATCAGTTTCGCCGGCAGTTAAGGTTGAGAACGATATTGAAAAGATCAAAGCTGCAGCCCTGGATGAAGTGGAGCAAGTACTTGAGGACCATGACTACTCGACATTCAAAGTTGAGAGCAGACGTTCAAATAAGGGATTCCAGTTCAAATCTCCTGAAATCAGTAAGATTGTCGGTGGTTTTCTAAATCAGACAATCGAGTCTCTGACTGTGGATGTACACAATCCAGAAGTGACACTCAGTGTTGAAGTGCGTAATCAGACATATGTATACTGCCGTGTAATACCTGGATTTTCTGGTATGCCATATGGGTCAGCAGGAAAAGGCATGCTGCTTCTTTCCGGTGGCATCGACAGTCCGGTTGCGGGTTGGCTCATGGCTAAACGTGGTATGGCAATTGAGGCTGTACACTTCCATTCTTATCCGTTTACAAGTGAACGTGCAAAGGAAAAGGTCATGGAACTTGCGCGAATTGTATCGGAGTATACAGGGAAGATCAGAGTTCACAATGTGAATTTGCTTGAGATTCAGCAAGCAATCAATGAACACTGTCCAGAAGAGGAAATGACGATCCTCTCAAGACGTTTCATGATGGGGATTGCTGAGAAAATAGCTGGTGAGCGCGGATGCCAGGCACTGATAACGGGTGAGAGCATCGGACAGGTAGCCAGCCAGACGATTGAGGGTCTGACGGTCACTAACAGCCGTGTAACACTTCCAGTACTCAGACCGCTTATTGCCATGGATAAGGTGGATATTATCAAATGGGCCAAGAAAATCGGAACCTTTGAAACATCCATACTGCCATTTGAAGATTGCTGTACGGTCTTCCTGCCAGATAAGGTAGTAACGCGCCCAAGAGTAGCCAACATTGAAGAATCGGAAAGCCTGCTCGACGTGGATACGTTGATTGACACCGCAATTGCAGGCAAAGAAATCATTGATATAGAATTTGAAGGTTAATAGAGTCCCCCTGATGCGGATAGATCAGGGGGATTATTTTATTGAATGCTTTCTGGAACATATTATATAATGGATGTATTATAGAGAATCTTATTGGGGGAAGCATTATATGATAATGAAAGATACGATGGACCTGGAATCAGGCATGATATTGGCTCAGGATATTCTGAACAATTATGATGCCATTGTACTTCCAGCTGGGGCGGTATTGACTGAAGAAAACATTATGAATTTGAGCTTCATGGATGTGGATTTTGTCTTCATTGAAGACAATCGAGCCGAGGAACCGGCCTATGAAGCTTCTATAGGTGAGATTCCTGAACTTGAGTATAAGGTGCCAAAGAATGAAGAACCTGCAGCGGTGGTCAGACAGGAAACTGCCAGACGTGAAAAGTTTGAAGAAGCAGTGCTTTTCTATAAGGAAATGTGTAAACGCGTTGAAGCTGGAAAATCCATAGATTCTCAAGCTGTACTTGATGTTGTCAAGAATCTTGTTAAAGAGTTCTACAGATACGATGACATCTTCAGTGTCCTGAGTAAAATGAAATCTGATGAACGCTATGAGTATACACATACAACGAGTATGTGCATTATTTCTGTCCTTCTGGCAAAATGGCTCAATGTGCCGCATCAAAGCATTTACAAGCTTGCACAGGCGGCCTATTTGTCCGATTTGGGAAAGGCGATGCTTCCGAATGAAATCCTGCTTAAAGAAGAAGTGCTGACGACTGAGGAACGCATTCAGATTGAAGGGCATGTCGGGCTTACCAAAAAAATACTGACGGACTCGGGTGGATTTGACAATGATATCATACATATTGTGGAAACACACCATGAGCGGCTTAATGGCAGCGGTTACCCCTATAAAATTGACAAGGTCTGTATCAATCAGCATGCGCGTATCGTTGCTGTGGCAGATACCTATCATGCACTTCTTTCAAACAGACCTTATCGGGATGCGTATTCGATTATTGAGGCTACAGAGCTACTGTGGAACCTGTCCTACTCTGAACTGGATCCGAGGGTAACTGAGCGGCTGGTAAAGTTCATAACGTCATTTCTGGTGGGTGGGGAAGTCGTTCTTTCAAATGGCAAGGTCGGCGAGATTATCATGGTGAATCAGTATGACAAGTTCAGACCCCTGGTGCGTGTGCAGAACGAGTTTATTGACCTCGCCCAGAAAAGGGATTACAAGATTGTCGAAATCGTTGGAGCGCATTAATACTTAAAGGATTTTAGACATTCATGTCAGTTTGCTGTGACCATCTCTCCGTGGAGGTCTTCAGCGAAGAAACGGATGTCCTGTTCGTCTCTATGGCAGCAGCGCCCGTTTGCATGCCGGCACTGATTTGATCAGATAAAATCCGAAGCTCTGAAATCTGATGGTTGATGATGGCAATTTTTTCGCCCTCATCGCCAATGAGCGTAACAATATGCCCGTAGTCTGTGTCAAGGGATTTGAAATGCGCTGAAAGCGCTTGGGCTTGATCATGCATAATATTTCTGTGCCCATTCAGGTCCTTTAGGGTCTGCACGATTTTTTCCTGGTTTTCATCAATTGTGCGTGTACCAGATAAAAAGCCAGAAAGCGCTAAATCCGCTTTTTCAATAGTGGATTTCGTATATTCAGAAAGCGCACGGATTTCATTTGCAACAACGGCAAAGCCCCTGCCTGATTCGCCGGAACGTGCGGCCTCTATGGCGGCATTTAGGGCGAGGAGATTGGTCTGGTCGGATATCTCGTTTATTTTTGAAAAGACATCCATAATCGCCTCTGCATGTGATTTGAAGTGTGTGGTTGTGGTGAGCTGGTCAGCGGAAAGTGTATCAACGCTTTGAATGCCTTTAGACAAATGTGCGAGATTGTCTTTGAGAGCCTTGAGAGAACGCTCAGATGTATCCAGTACGTCGATTCCCTGCTGGGCTTTGTTTCTAAGCTGAGTCGAGCTGGTGCTGAGTGTGGATATGGCAGATGTGATTTCAGCACTCGAGTGCTCCAGTGTGCCTTTATGTTCAATGCTGGCATCTAAAAAATGGTCGATTTCCTTAAAATTCTCATAAATAGCTTCACAGAGTGTAATGACATGGGCGCGGTGCATGTCGGACTCATCGAGCAGCAGCTGTACGCGGCTTTCCTTGTCCTGTAGGTCACGAAATGCCTCTTCCAGCTCTTTTTTTTGCATTTCTGCCATAGTCATCGCCTTACCACCGAACATGGCAAATAGGCCAAGAAAAATCGGTGCTGTGTCAATCATGAATAGAATCGGATTATCCATATGAAGCTGCTGGATTGAAGGGGTCATGCCCTGATGACCAATACGGATCCATTCAAATGCCAATGCGCCTATTGGAAAGCAGGCACCAAATGCAAGGCCCGCTGCTGTATACTTTTTTATTGTCGATAGTCTTTTCATAGAATCACCTCATAATAAACATACCCCAAAAAAGGAACTTATACAAAAAATATACCCTGCTGACAGGCGATAAATACCTTTTCAGCAGGGTAATACATTTTTTGAACCGTTTTATTCTTCTATAGGAACCACTTCTTCTGAACTCTCAGTAGCTTCACTGCCAGAAGTGTCTGGTGTCAAGTTATCTACTGGTATCGGATCAGGTAGAATCATTGTTTTTACTTCATCGGAATAGACAACGGTTCCATCAGGAAGCGACAGGATGCCGCCGAAAAGAATTTTTGTTCCAACAGGAAGTGTCAAAACCCGTTCGTCCTTGAGTGTAATATCAAACGGGAAGTTTACAACCTTTGTGCCATCCTGAAGTGTCGATAGCGGATAAAGGTATCCATTTACAGCAGCTCCGAGGTCGATGCTGATGTACTCGCCGTTATGAATGTCACATGTTTCAGTAGGTAGCTCGTAGGTCCAGTCTCCAGGCAGAATGTATACAGGGTTGCCTTCGGCATCAAGCACTGGAGAGCCATAGGCATTTGTTTTTGCAACAGGCTCATAAGGCTCCTTGCGCTGAGTGAATACGCGTTCTTCAATCAGGGTTGTCGGACAGTATTCAGTAACGAGCTTGCCGCTTTCTGAACAAACTGCAGCCTTTACGTGGACATCGTCCGGCTCAGTAGGTTCGGTTCCTTTGATAAACCATTCAGTAATGACTGTACCGCGTGTATCCTCATAGGAGAGCTCAGTCGGCATTTTGCCTGACATTGTATCGACCTGTCTTCTGATCAGATTATCAGGGGCCGCATCGAAATCCTTATCTGGCAGGTCTGCGTGAATCTGCGTCATGACATTCTTCCAGAATTTCGCACTGATGGTTGATCCTTGGTCAAGCGGCATGTTGACGTCATTTCCGAACCAGACAGCACCAACATAGTATGGTGTGTAGCCAACAAACCAAGCATCCAGCTTGTTGGATGTGGTACCGGTCTTACCCGCAACAGGGATGCCAATGTTTCCTGAGCGGATTTGTGCAGTAGAAGCAATACCGCTTTGAACGCCTGTACGCATCATGTCCTGAACAATGAATGCAGACTCTGCGTCAACAACCTGATATTTGATAGGCTTCTTTTCAAGAATGATTTCACCACTGTTATCGGTCACTTTCGTGTAGGTGATTGTATCATTTCGAACGCCTTTGTTGGCAATTGTACCATAGGCCTCCGTAATATCCAGTGGCGTGATACCATGTGTCATACCTCCGAGTGCCACTGCAGACAGTGTTTTGTCTGTCACGCTGCCATCCAGAACGAGGGTGGAAATGCCAAGTTTTTGAAGGTATTCGATGCATAGGTCCACACCCAGTGCATTTGCAAGCTTGACAGTAATGACATTTTGCGAGTACTCAATGCCCTTACGCAGTGTCTGCAAGCCCCAGTATGGCTGGTAAGCGCTTGATTTTGCATACCAGTTGATTGGCCAGATTTCATTTGGCGCACCGTATTTCAAGAAGGTTGGAACATCGTCAAATACCGATGCGGCTGTGTATTGTCGGCTGTCAATCGCCGGCAGATATACGCCGATTGGCTTGATAGATGAACCGGGCTGTCTTGGATTGATGGCACGGTTATAGATTTTCTGACCCGTAACGTTTCGGCCACCGACAATGGCTTTAAGTTCACCGGTTCTGTAATCGATGATAACCATGGCAGATTGCGGCTGAATAATGCCCTTGTCACTGATGACATAGTTTTCATCGCCTACAAGCAGATTGTTGTTGCCGTCTTTGATGAAAAAGTCAGGATAGTCCGTAAACAGGGATTTGTCTACAACACAGTTGCCGCTGTCGTCCAGTGACTTGTACTCGTCAGGGATCAGAAGGTCTCTGCCCTGATGCTGATACAGGTCAACAATGTTATAGCTTCCAGAGTAGTTTCTCGTATTGGCTGGGTTTTCTTCATCGTAGGTATAGGTGTTTTTAACATCTACCTTGATTTTAACAATCTCACCGTTCTGACGAACCGGATAGATATTGAGGAACTTGTTTTTCAGCAGTACAAGATTTCCGTTACTGTCATAATTATAGTTTGATGAAGGAATGACAAGCTGATTGTTTGTATTTACAAGGTTAGCTTTTCTGTAAAGCAGAATCATCTTGCTTTCCTTAGAAATAATATTTTTTTGCGCGTCGAAATTGACCGTTACCTTCGGGAAGTTGTCATTGTAGGTAAGCAGGCCAAGACTGTCCATGGCGCGCTTTAGAAGGATGACATCCTCATGGTCGGTACCTTTTCTATAGGATGAAAGTGAAAAATCACTTGTATTTGCAAGGCCCAGAGATTCAAGCTTTGCAAGGGTGCCTTTGCCGGCGATGCCATCTGCTGTCAGACCGTGCTCACTTTGGAATCGCTTGACTGCATTGTGTGTAGGCTCGCCAAAGTAAGTCGTGAAGTTTCTGTTGCTGTAGGCGTTCTCAAGGGTCTTTTGCATGTCGAAGTCAATAGTAGACCAAATTTTCAGGCCCTGTGTATAAAGTGCATTCAGCGCCTCTTCCTTGGTCCAGCCCTTTTCAGCCATGAGGTCGTTGATGACGTCATCTCGTACCATGTCAGAGAAGTAGGAGGTTATCTCGCCACCAGCTTCCTTTCCAGGAATAAGTCGTGTTCTCAGGTCGACATCTTTTGCCGCTTCATATTCACCGTCCGTGATGTATCCGTTTACATGCATCAGATAGAGCACGGTTTTGTAGCGGTCTTCCACACCATCGTTATAGACAATAGTGTAAAGGTCGTCTGAATCATCAAGTATGTAATGTTCTTCAGTGACATCCACCTTCTTGATGGTTCTCATTGGCGAGTAGTTGAACGGGCTTGATGGGATACCAGCAAGCATTGCCGACTCAACAAGGTCAAGATCCTTGGCTTCCTTTGAGAAGTAGGCATGTGCAGCCGCTTCAACGCCGTTGGAGTTTGACCCCAGGTAAATCGTATTGAGGTAGGTTTCAAGAATCTGCTCTTTTGTCAGGTAATTCTCGAGCTCGATGGAGTAGTATGCCTCCTTGAGCTTTCTGTCGATCGAACGTTCCGAACGCGTGTCAAACAGATAAAGATTTCGTGCAAGCTGTTGCGTGATGGTACTCGTACCCTGGACACGTTTACCCTTGAACAAGGCATCACGTACTGCGCCACCCATTCTGATGAAATTAAAGCCATTGTGATCCCAGAATGTCTTGTCTTCAACTGCTACGAAAGCATTGACTGTATATGGACTGATATCATTGTATTTGATAATCGTCCGCAGACCATCCTTCTGAATGGTTTCCAGCACACGCCCCTCAGGGTCGAGTATGACAGAGTTTTCGTCAAGAAGGTCATTTACCCGAGAAGGGTCAATTGCAGCGGTATTTTGGATGAGATTGTTGACATATGCAACAGTCGCCCCTGCTCCAATAAGCCCGACTATCATTCCGATGAGTACAAACCATTTTAGAAAAGTTATAAACCCATTGCGTTTCTTTTTCTTTTTTCGCTTACGTCGTGGCTTAGTCGACGAGGAATTGTTTTGATTTTCATTATTCTGAGTGCTCATTTGATCCTCCCAAGCAACTTCATTATTAAACATAGGTATTATATCACACGCTCGATTCGATGTTAATTTAAGTATGAATCCCTTCACCAAATTGTAACAATGTGGTGCTCACAAAAAAGCTGTGATAAAATACTATTGACCGCAATACTCCAGAAAGGCGTGAGGAAGATGATCAAAAGACAGTAGCAGTTGGAGCGCCCTCAGAAGGGCATAACGCAGAGTTTGAAAGGAGACGGTCTTATGACGGAAAAAAATGAAATGATAGAAGATTTGGTTCAGCGCGCGATACTGGTTGGTTTCAACCGAAATGAGCGCTTTGCTGAAATCGAAATAGAAGAGTCTATGAACGAGTTAAGCGAGCTGACACTTGCAGCAGGTGCTGAAGTTCTTGGAATGATGATTCAAAACAAGCAGACAATCGATCCGGCCACACTTATTGGAAAAGGCAAGGTGGAAGAGCTGCGTGAAATGGCTGAAAACATGGGTGCAAACCTGGTCATTTTCAATGATGAACTCTCAGGGGCCCAGCTTAGGAATCTCGAAGCTGCCACCCAGGTTACGGTTATTGATAGAACGGCGCTGATACTTGACATCTTCGCAAGACGTGCGCGGACCAAGGTTGCCAAGTTGCAGGTAGAGCTGGCTCAGCTGCAGTACAGACTTCCGAGATTAAGAGGACTGGGGCAGGCACTTTCAAGAACGGGTGCTGGAATCGGTACAAGAGGTCCTGGTGAGCAAAAGCTTGAGATAGACAGAAGACGTGTCAACGAGCGTATTACGGACATCAGACGTCAAATCAAGGAAGCTGGGAAAGTACGTGAAACACAGCGTCAGCAGAGAACCCGCAATGAAATTCCAGTGGTTGCGGTAGTTGGTTACACCAATGCGGGCAAATCAACACTTATGAATAAGCTGATTTCCATGAGCAGTGAGGCCGATGAGGAAAAAATGGTATTTGCAAAGAACATGCTCTTTGCGACACTGGACACCTATACACGAAGAATTGAGTTCGACGACAACAGGCCTTTTGTTCTTGTCGATACGGTAGGGTTTGTTTCAAAGCTGCCTCATGCGCTTGTACAGGCATTCAAGGCAACTCTTGAAGAAGTTGTCGAGGCAGATCTGATCATTCATGTCGTCGATGCTTCAACGGAGCACTACAAGCTTCAGATCTCTGTGACCAATAAGGTTCTGGGTGAGCTTGGTGCTTCTGACAAACCGCAGATTATTGCATATAATAAGGTAGACCTGCTCGAAGACAGGAGCGGAATCCCTAAGTTTGAGAATGTGCTTCAGATTTCCGCGCATACGGGCGAAGGCATTGACCAGCTAATAGAGACGGTTCGAAAACATGTTTTCAGCGATGTGGTCACTGCCAATATGCTGATTCCATTCAGTGATGGTGCTGTGTACTCGCAAATCTGTGAAATCGGAAATGTCCTTGAGACGGAGTATGTCGAAACGGGGACATCCATACGGGTGGAGTTGAAGGACAAGGACTACAACAAATACATGAAATATGTAACAGACTAGCAATGAGGTGAAAGCGATTGGGTTCATATAAGACCATATTTGACTATGGTGAGGCAGAAGACATCATCAGTAAGTCACGGTTCATTGGCTATGCAAGACCGGTGGAAAGTGAAGATGAGGCAGCTGAATTTGTCGAAATGATTAAAAAGAAGCATAAGGATGCAACGCATAACGTACCCGTTTATTTAATTGGAGAGAAGTTTGAGGTGCAGCGTTACAGTGATGATGGTGAGCCTTCTGGAACCGCAGGTGTTCCGGTATTATCCATGCTGAAGAATGAAGGCATAACGAATTTGGCAATTGTAGTAACGCGTTATTTTGGCGGTATCAAGCTAGGCACTGGCGGTCTGGTTCGTGCATATACCCATGCTGCAAAATTAGCGGTCGAAGCAGCTCAGGTCGTCGAAAAGCGCATTTATAAGGAAGTGCATGTAAAACTTGATTATACACTGCATGGCAAATTCCAGAACTTCCTGATGAACCACGATAATTATCTCATTAAAGAGACCGAGTATCTGGACATTGTGAATACAATTGTGTTCATAGAGCCAGCAGAATACGAGACTTTTTCAGCACAGGTCGTCGACATGACAAATGGTAAGGCTGAAATCAGTGAGCACGAGGAAATTTATCTGACAATCCTCAATGGAAAGGCTGTTGAGCTCAGTTGAGATAGATTGACCCATATGCCATTCTATTGTACAATGACTTAAACCCCTCTAGAGGGGGATCGGAGGCGAAGAATATGGAAAAGATTATTTCAGAAATGCTTAATAAAAAATCATGGGCTGTTGTAGGTGCAACACAGAATCCATCAAAGTTTGGAAACAGGATTTTTAAAAAGCTTGATGGTCGTGGATACTCTGTAACACCAATCAACCCGGTATATGATGAGGTTGAAGGTGTGAAGACATATGCGAGCCTGAAGGATATGCCTGAAAAACCAGAGTGCGTAAATGTTGTCGTTTCTCCAGATAGAGCCGTAGCGGCGCTTGAAGAGGCGATTGAACTCGGCATCGAATACGTTTGGTTCCAGCCGGGAGCCTTTAATCTGGATATTATTGAGCGCGCTGAAGAAGCAGGTGTGAAGATTGTCTATCATGCATGCGTGCTGGTGGAGCTTGACAAGCATTAATCGTATTAGATAAAATACTCATGAGACAAAGACGTCTTGCACTGGCGGTGGATTCCACCGTCTGCAAGGCGTTTTTCTAATTAGGGAAATGTCAAAGAAATACACATGATCTGTATGTATTGAAAAATATGTACACAAATAGTATATTGTATACATATAAAACTGTTGAAAGAGGTGCGGTATGAGTAAAACAATAGACCAAAAAATTGATCAAATCGTAGATTGGCTTAGAGAACAGGTCGAAGTGTCTGGAACCAAAGGAATTCTAGTAGGTCTGTCGGGTGGCATTGACTCATCGGTAGTTGCAAACCTGATTAAACGTGCATTTCCAGAGAATAGCCTTGGTGTGATTCTTCCTTGTAAGAGCAATCCAAAGGACAAGGCAGACGCGACGTCCGTTGCTATCGCAGCTGGAATCAAATATATTGAAGTGGAACTGACAGAAACACATGATGTTCTGCTTGGCGAAATTGAAAAAGCAGTGTCAGAGCTTACGACAACAAACCACCAGCTTACAGACGCCAACCTGCGTGCAAGACTGCGTATGAGTACCCTATATGCGGTTGCCAACAACTTAGGTTACCTGGTTGCAGGGACAGACAATGCAGCAGAAGTTCATACTGGCTACTTTACCAAGTATGGTGATGGTGGTGTGGATATTCTTCCAATTGCAAATCTGCCAAAGCGTGAAGTGTTTGAATGGGCGAGACATATGGGTGTCCCACAGTCTGTTATAGATAGAAAACCGAGTGCAGGACTATGGGAAGGTCAGACAGATGAAGAAGAGATGGGTGTCACATATGATGCGATCGACGATTATCTGGAAGGCAAGCCGGTTTCAGATGAAGATAAGGCAGTTATTGAAAGAATGCACACAAGAACAGCGCATAAGCGTGTAATGCCGCCAGCGCCTCCAGCATTTTAAGCTGTGACTTAATTAGAAAGTACTATTATAAATGAAGCAATAAAGAGCCCAAGGTCAAGCCCTTGGGCTCTTTTCTTTTGTCCAGATATCGCAATGAGACAGGGGCGTGAAAACCCCCTTTAAGCTCTTTGAAAAAACTCTAAAAATCTGCGAGTGACAAGCTGCGAAGCAGCAAAGCCCATAAAGCTTGAAAAATGAACGTTTTTTAAACGCATATATTTAAGTTTGAGTACTGTATTCCTAAACACTATTGGAAAAACCTCAATAAATAACATTAAATATTTAGTATTAGTAATTATATAAATTGTAAAAATCTAAAAGTATACAAAATGACTATTTTTATAAAAATCGCAAAATTTCAGAAATTGTATTCATTATAAAAGCGGCTTTTCTCAATGGCTACAAGTGCTGTATTTCTAAATAACAATAATTGTAAAGATAGTATTATCAGTGGTTTTAGAGATTATATTCAAAAAATAATCTAAAAATTTCACTGTATATATTGACATTTTTCAAAAACGGAGTATATTTAGTATTGGTAAACATAAAGCTTAGTTAATATAAGAATTCTAATAATAACACTTAAATAATATATTCTGTTTAGTATAACTAAGAAAAACTGTTAAAAAAATCGTCGTTTTGGAAAAGTGCAAAATCGAGCGAGTTTCTTCTTACGGACAAGAGGCTCTCGCAAAATGAGCCACATGGGTCAGGCGTATGAATACGCCTCTTGTTGAAAGATTGAATTTAGGGAGGAATTAATTATGAAAATGGAATTTTTGGGACGTCATATCCTGGTTGAATACTATAATTGTGATGAGGAAATACTGAAGAGTCATAAGTTGATTGAAGAGCATATGATTCAGGCAGCTAAAGAAGCAAAGGCGACTGTGGTAGAAAGTGTATTCCACCACTTCAATCCATGGGGCGTGTCGGGCGCTGTTATTATTGCAGAATCGCACCTGACAATTCACACTTGGCCAGAATTTGGATACGCAGCAGTGGATCTCTTTACTTGCGGCGACACAATCAATCCATGGGTTGGATTCGATTATCTGGAGAAGGTATTCAAGTCTGAGCGTTCGGAATCAATGGAAGTGGCAAGAGGCATGACTGACAAAATCAGACGTTATGCAGGCATTGAAGGCCCAATCCATTTCAAACCGATTGAAGAGGAAGCAGTTTAGTCAAAGGATTTCACGAGGGGAGCTTTAACATGGAACTATGGTACACAGAAGAGCATACGGACAACGTTCGTTTTAGCATAAAGGTTAAGAAGCAGGTTTACAGCGGTGCAAGTGAATTCCAGACAATCGACGTATTTGAGTCTGAGGAGTTTGGAACGTTCTTCACACTGGATGGGCTGATGATGGTCAACGAAAAAGATGAGTTCGTTTATCACGACATGATTGTTCACCCTGCGATGGCATCGAATCCTGATATCAAAAAAGTTCTGGTTATTGGTGCTGGCGACGGCGGTACGGTACGTGAACTGACACGCTACCCGTCAATTGAGCAAATAGATATGGTAGAGATCGACAAAATGGTTGTTGATGTCTGTCGAGAGTACCTGCCACAGACAGCTTCAAAGCTTGATGATCCCCGTGTGAATCTGTACTTTGAAGACGGTGTCGCATTCGTTAAAAAGCAAAAGGACTTCTACGATCTGATTATTGTGGATTCAACGGATCCTATCGGACCAGGGGAAGGCTTGTTTACGACTGAATTCTATCAGGACTGCTATGACGGTCTTACTGAAAAGGGAATCCTTGTAAACCAAAGCGAGAGCCCATACTATCCGAACTATGTGCGTGAATTCAAGCGTTCATACGGTAAAATATGCAAGATTTTCCCAGTAGCAAAGACGTATCAGTTCCACATTCCAACGTATCCATCTGGACACTGGCTGTTTGGTTTCGCCTCAAAGGGAATCGATCCAGTAGACAATGACAGGGTGGAAGAGTGGAATGCACTGGGCATTAAGACGCGCTACTACAATACTGATCTCCACAAAGGCGCATTCATGCTTCCGAATTTTGTGCGTGAAATGATTTCTGAAGTGGAAGCAGGTGTGTAGAATGTCACTTAATGTGATGACATACATGGGTTTTGACGCTTCATACGAAGCATCTGAGCTGGTTGTATTTGGCGCGCCATTTGATGGTACGACATCCTTCAGACCGGGAACTCGGTTTGGTCCAGCTGCCATGCGTTCGGAATTTGATGGTCTTGAAACCTATAGTCCGTATATGGATATGGACTTGACGGACTATGCCCTTCATGATGGCGGTGACCTGGATTTACCGTTCGGCTCCAAGGAACGCAGTCTTGAAATGCTATACGATAAGGCAAAAGAAATACTGGAAGATGGAAAGGTACCCCTTATGGTGGGCGGAGAACATCTTGTTTCATATGGTCCGATTAAGGCAAGTGCTGAAAAATATCCTGACCTCATGCTGCTGCACTTTGATGCACACGCAGACCTGCGTGAAGACTACATGGATGAGTCTTTTTCCCATGCCACGGTGATTCGTCGTGCACATGATATTCTCGGAGATGGACGAATCTATCAGTTTGGAATCCGTTCGGGTGAGCGTACTGAGTTTGAATTTGCAAGTGCGCATACAACCATGGAAAAGTTTTCTGCACAAACCCTTGAATCTGTTGTGGAAGCTATGGGTGACAAGCCGGTTTATGTCACAATAGATCTTGATATTATGGACCCATCTATTTTTCCTGGAACAGGAACACCTGAGCCAGGCGGGGTTACTTTTAAAGAAATGATGCAGATTACGGGTCTGCTGAGTAGACTTAATATTGTAGGGGCCGATGTGGTGGAGCTTTCTCCGCATTATGACCCGACGGGAGCTTCAACAGCTGCTGCGTGCAAGGTTCTTAGAGAACTGACGCTGGCTGTCATGAGGAGGCGCTGAATATGACGCAATTACGCACACCGCTGCTTGATGCGGTGAAGGCATATCATAGCGAAGGGGTAATACCATTTGACGTTCCTGGGCACAAGCATGGGAAAGGTATCCCTGAGCTTACAGAATTTCTGGGACATACGGTCCTTCAAGTCGATGTGAACTCGATGAAGTGTCTGGACAATTTGGGGAACCCGACGAGTGTCATTGCTGAAGCTGAGGCACTTCTTGCTGAGACCTACAGTGCAGATCATGCGTTTTTTCTAGTGAACGGAACGAGTGCTGGTGTACAGGCAATGATCATGTCTGTATGCGGCCCGAATGATAAGATCATCCTGCCAAGAAACGCTCATAAATCTGCAACAAACGGACTGATTATGTCTGGTGCACGTCCTGTATATGTTCAACCGGTATTTCATGAAGAGCTTGGCATAGCACTGGGTGTGGAAACGCAGGCGATTTTGGACGCCATTGTTGAAAATCCAGAAGCAAAAGCGGTCTTTCTGATTAATCCGACTTACTACGGCTCGGCTTCTGACCTCAAGGAAATCGTACGTGTTGCACATGCACACGATATGGCGGTACTTGTTGACGAGGCGCACGGCGCGCATCTTCATTTTCATGGAGATCTGCCTGTAAGTGCCATGGAAGCAGGCGCAGACATGGCGGCAGTGAGCCTTCATAAGACCGGGGGATCTCTGACACAGTCATCAGCCCTGCTCATGCGTGGAAACAGAATCGAGCGCAAATATATTCGTAAAATCATCAATCTGAACCAGACGACAAGTGCTTCTTATCTTCTGATGACGAGTCTTGACGTAGCACGTAAGAATCTGGCGACGCGCGGTACTGAAATGCTCAGCGAAGTTCTTGACCACTGCAGAGAAGCACGTACAGCAATCAATGCCATCGACGGACTGTATGCATTTGGCAAGGAGCTTGAAGCTTCTGAAGGCACACATCAGTTTGATGAGACAAAGCTTGTTGTCAACGTTTCTGGCCTCGGACTCACAGGATTCAAGGTATACGATATTCTTAGGGACGAGTACGGCATTCAGATGGAGCTTGGAGATACAGGCAACATTCTGGCCATTGTAAGCCTGGGTGATTCCAGAGAGAGCCTCGAGGCATTTGTTAAGGCCCTTGAGGATATTTCTAAGCGTTACTTCAATGAAAAGAAGAAGCAATGTGTTGCACGCAAGCCACATGCACTCGAACTCTCAATTTCACCAAGAGATGCCTTCTATGCGGGCAAGGAGATCATTGCCCTAAAGGACGCGGCTGGCAGAATAAGCGGAGAATCTGTTATGGCTTATCCTCCGGGGATTCCAGTGGTGACGCCGGGCGAACTCATTACGGATGAGGTCATTGACTATCTTGAGTTCCTAAAGGCAGAAGACACAATGATTACGGATATTGATGATGTTACACTTGGAACAATCAAGGTTATCCGTTAATAATAATTTTCGACTGAGCGGTTATGACTCAGTTATAATGTGATTTGTAGAACGAGGCTGAAAAACAGCCTCGTTTCTTTTTATGTAAAATTAAGGAGCATTAAGAGGCCCCTATTCACAGGATTATGGACTTTGTTGCACTTTGAATATGCGAGAGGACAACAGAGTCCAGAGAAGACGACCTGCAAATAGGATATAATAGTAAGGATAGGAGACTCGAAAATGCTCAAGGAGATTTTATGAATAAGCGTATAAAAAGCAAGTTTATTATGTGCGTCATAGGCGTACTTGCAGCAGTGCTGGTCATAAACGGGATTAACGTGCTTCGTCCAAACACGGTTTTTGTTCCTGCAGTCAAAGAGGAGGAAGCCGTACGGATCAATTTTATGAGCTCTTGGGCTGGCGTTGACTCGAAGTCAGTGATTATTGAAGCCCTGATCCAAGATTTCAATAGGGAGAATCCGGACATTGAAGTTGTGGATATGTCTCTTGCGGGTGAAGATTTTCTATACACCCTAAAAACGCTATTTGCCTCCAATGAGCCGCCAGATGTATTTGGTCTTTGGCCAGGGTCAGACCTTGATGTGCTTATTGAGCGCGGAAAAGTCGCTGACCTTAAACGGGTTTATGATGCAGATGCAGTGTGGGCAAATTCATTCAATCCGACTGTACGGGAAAATTTCATGAGCAGTGAAGCGCTCTATAGTATTCCATTTGAGATGATTTATGAGGGACTGTTTGTAAATAAAGCAATCATGGCGCGGTATGGCGTAAAGGTACCAGAAACTGTAGAAGAGCTTTATGCAGCCGTAAGAGGACTGAGAAACCGCGGCATTGTTCCCATTGCATTCAATGTGACCCCAGAAGGCAGCTTTATGATTCAGAACCTGATGGTTTCAAGCCAGGGCGTCCTGTCAAAGGGGGATGTTCAAAAATTGTATGATGGTGCTGGTGAGGCAATGACGGTTGCCAAAGCGCTTGAAGGGATGAAGGCCTTTCCTGAAAATTATCTTGTGTTGGATGACTATGGGCGTGATCAGCTTTTCAAGTCAGGTAAAGCCGCAATGATTTTTCAGGGCTCATGGTTTATGGATACACAAATGATGGGTAACGAAGATATTGCCTTTGTCTCTGTACCTAAAATGGTTTGCGATCAGTCGAATCGCATGATATATGGTATTGGAAATGGTAATTTTCATATCAGCAAAACGGCTTATGGGGATGAAGAAAAGCGGGAAGCAGCCATCCGTTTTCTCAAGTATTTGACATCGGAAAAGAGTGTGGTAGCATTTTCGGTTCTACCGGGCTTTGCCAGCAGCGTTGAAGTGAAGAATGCATCCGATCTATCCCTCAATGATGTGGGAAGTAGAGCGGTTCTCAATGCGGATGAGATTTCTGTACCTGTAGATCATATTGTTGATCGTACCGCATGGGAAAACGATTTCGTCGGTAGATGGATACATTATTTTGAAGAAGATATGTCTTTGGAGATGCTGCTGGACGGCATATTTGGAGAGGTGCCGGCTTCGGGGGTGACACAATGAAATTTCTTGAACGATACAAAAACCTGCCCATAAAATACAAGCTGCTCCTGCTCATGTATGTTCAGGTTCTGCTTCCACTCATATTTTTGGGGTTTATTTATTATAAAAAAACAGAAAGCATTATGGAAACCCATGCAGTGACACTTTCCCAGGATATGCTTAAAAATATAGAGCTTCGAATCAATGACTATATGAGCGGTGTGGCTGTTTTGTCAAGGGACCTGCTTATGGATCAGGAGGTCTATGATGTGCTGAATGCAAGTCGTGGAGATGCTTATGATTATTATAGCAAGGTTAACCGCCTGAAGAACGTTCTCAGAAAGCGCGCCATTTCCTACGATGCAGTGCAGTCTATCACTGTAATAAGTCAGGATGGCCAGATACATTCTTATGATGCAAGCAGCGGACGGGCGACCATAGAGGATATCGTTCCCTACGCAGTGCTCTTGCCCAAAGCCCGTGAGAAAGAGGGTGGTATTGTCTGGCTGGTGGATGCTGACGGGGACGACACACATGTTTATCTGGCGCGTCTGATCAATGATAATGATACTTATGATGAAATCGGCCTCATGGTGATTCTGATCAATATGGAACCCCTTCAAAAGACATACAGTGAAATGCAGTCGGACATTCTTAAAAACATCATGATTGCCACCGAAGATGGGCGTACGGTTTTGGAAAGTGGCGAAACAGCGCATCTTATGCTGGACCTGCTGCCAGATAAACTGGAAAAGACAGGCGGCGTCATAACCAATAGGCAGATTGATCAGGTTGTATCTTACAGGACCTTGAGCCCGACCAACTGGAGGGTGCTTTCCTCCTTTTCGAGGTCGGCTCTGACAAAGGAATTCAGTGCCTTGCAAAACTGGATGTGGACAATTCTCATTCCAATGATCCTTCTGCTCAGTGTGTTGTCAACTATGGTTGCAATGGATATTGCCGGACCTATCCGCATTGTAATAGAGCGAATGAAGGCCTATAAGGAAGGCAAAACGGTCGTGCACGATGCACTTGGAAGAAAAGATGAAATAGGATTTCTAGCCGAGACGCTTGAGGACATGACTGAGGAAATTGATCATCTCATGAAGAACATCTATGAGGAGCAGCTGCATCGTAAGGAAAGTCAGGTCAAGGCCCTTCAGGCACAAATCAATCCGCATTTTCTCTTCAACACGCTGGAAACAATAAATTGGAAGGCACAGCTGGCCAATGTTCCCGAAATCAGTGACATGGTCACAGCATTGTCCACAGTCATGGAAGGCAATCTCTCAAGCGATATCAGTCGAATTCCACTCGACGCAGAACTCGAATATGTCAGGAGCTATTTGGCAATTATGAATTATCGACTTGGCGATCAGCTGGAGGTGGTGTGGGCTGTAGAGGAGAGCACCAGAACACTTTTAGTTCCAAGGCTCATACTGCAGCCAATCGTTGAAAACGCTATTGAGCATGGTGTGACAAAACAGGCTGGAAGGGGAAAAATCACCATTTCCACACGTCTAGAGTCCGATGTGCTGCTGGTAGAGGTCATAGATACGGGGCGCGGCATTGCCAGACCAGCTCTTGTTGAACTTCGAAATCGGCTTGAGGCATCAAGTCTGCGAAAAGAGAAGGCAGATGGTCATGGACACTGGATTGGCATGAACAATGTCAATCGTAGGCTGAAGCTGCTCTATGGGGAAACCTACGGACTGTCCGTCGACAGCGAGGAAGGCATGTATACCAAGGTGGTGCTCGAGTTGCCAGTACAAGGGGGGCAAGCTTATGTATAAGGTGCTCATTATCGATGATGAACCCGTGGTTCGCAAAGGGATTATCAATGTAATAGGCTGGGAAGGGTTCGGATGCCGTATTGTGGGAGAAGCTGCAAACGGCATTGAAGGCAAAAATCTGATTTTAGAGCATAGACCGGATATCATTCTGACAGATATCTATATGCCAGAGATGAATGGACTGGATATGATTCGGGAAACCCTCAGTGCTGTTCCAAAGGCGCAGATTATCGTCTTGACTGGGTATAGAAATTTTGATTACATTCAGGAGGCCTTACGTCTTGGGGCGGCAGATTATCTGCTGAAGCCTACAAAGCTGGGTGCCATTCAGAATTGTATCCATAAGGCAGTGCAGACACTGGACGAAAGAAAACAGACCAGTGAGGAAATAGTCAAGCTCGAGAAACTCTTTAACGAAGCCCGTCCTATTTTGCTTGAAAAGCGCCTGAGAGACGCTATTTTCCATGTCAGCCCCACCGATGACGCCTTTATGAAGGATATGGAGCTGTTCGATTTTCATCTGTCGTATTATTATCTCCTGCTCGCAGAAATTGCAGATGTCACGGAAGCCTACAATCTTCAGCTTAGTAAGCTGGGAATAAGAAATGCTTTTGTCGAGACTTTTGGAAGTCAACTTCAAGTGACGCCAATCGATATTGGAAATAAGCGCATTCTGTTCATCATGCAGGCAAGTGACGGTCATGAAGACCTGCTGGATGTTGATCGGATTATGGAAGGTATTGAGAACTTCATGGAAATGGTCAAGGATGTTTTTGATATTGAGTTCGATGGTGCCCTCAGCACGCATGGTACCAAAATATCAGAGCTTTACCAGAAGGCGAGTGAGTGCATGAAGACCATTGAATACAAACACTATTTAGGGGACGGCGCCATTCTTCTTGCACAGGATTTTCTTACAGAAAAGTACGATGATATTGGTGTGATTGCCATGTATCAGGAGCCCTTTTTACAGGCTGTCAAGGTTGGAAATATTGACGCGGTCCATGATATCCTTGGAAAAATCAAGGTTTCCTATGAAGAAACCTATTGCTTTAAGGCATTTGACATACAGGACTTTATTGTACGGCTGACTTATGATGTGCTGAATTATGTGCTCATCCATTCTGACTTGGAGCTTGCGGCATTCAAAATGGATGCTATGAAAATTCAAAAGGCCCTGACACAGTCCAGAGGGGTAGACGCAGTGTTTGAGCTCCTTAGCATATGGTCTGCAGACGTGGCCAAAAACAGACATGCGGCTCAAACCGAGAATATTGACAGTCTTGTGCTGAAGGCAAAAAAGTACATGGAAATGCATTATAGTGAAAATATCTCCTTGAAGGAGGTCGCAGAGTACGTGAACATTTCGACCTATTATTTGAGCCGACTTTTCAAGAAGGAGACCGGCAGGAACTTTTCTGAGCATCTGACAGACTTTAGAATGGAAAAAGCCAAGTCATTCCTGACCGATACAGACATGAAGCTTTATGAAATCGCCATTCAGGTGGGGATTTCAGATCCCCATTATTTTTCAAGACTCTTTAAAAAGAACGTGGGTGTCCCGCCGACACAGTTCAGGGAAAAAGAAATTGAATAGGATGTCCTCACTTTCAAAATAAAAGTGGATATTTTTGCACACTGCGCCTCTCTTGAACGCAGTGTGTTTTTTTGTTGCACTATTTTGCGAAATATCTGACAACAGAGTGAACAAAGCTGGCAAGTCAGTCCATTCATTGAAAAAGCGTTTTCCTATACGATGTTTACAGAACTTATAGGTGAGGTGAACACATGAAATCCATTAAAAGAAACCTTCCGCTCTACCTCATGTTGATTCCGGGACTGCTCGCGCTTATAGCAAACAACTATTTGCCAATGGGTGGTCTGCTCCTCGCATTTAAAGATTACAACTATGCGAAGGGCTTTATGGGAAGCGACTGGGTTGGACTCGGAAACTTCGAGTATCTGTTCAGTTCCGACCAGGCATTTGTGATTACGCGCAACACCCTGCTGTACAATATGGCCTTCATATTGATATCGGTGACTGTTGCACTGGCACTTGCAATCGGGTTGGCAGAACTTCGAAATCAAAAGCTGGCAAAGGTGTATCAATCCATTTTCTTCTTGCCCTATTTCCTGTCATGGGTGGTTGTGAGTTACCTGGTATTCTCACTGCTCAGTGTGGATATGGGGGCTCTGAATGGTCTGATGAAAGACTGGGGGTTCGATCCGGTCAACTGGTATACGGAACCGGCGGTATGGCCCTTTATACTTGTCATCGTAAACACATGGAAATGGACAGGTTACGACAGCATCATCTATCTTGCTGCGATTGTATCCATAGACAAGTCAATGTATGAGGCGGCGGCAGTCGATGGCGCTTCGCGCTGGCAGCAGATCCGGCATATTACAATTCCAACAATATCGCCTGTCATCACCATTTTGACACTGCTCAAGGTCGGTCGGATCTTTTACGGAGATTTCGGGCTTTTCTGGAACATTCCGAAAAACATGGGTGTGCTCTATAACGTGACAAACGTCATAGACACATATGTCTACCGGGCTCTGACTCAATCCGGTGATATCGGGATGGCTGCTGCAAGTGGTATGTACCAAGCGGTTGTCGGCTTCACGCTCGTCATGGTATCGAATTATATTGTCCGTAGAATAGACCCCGACCAGGCACTGATGTAAGGAGGCAACATGCAGAACACGTTGACACTTAAAAGAAAAATTTCAAAGTCAGATAATCTTGAGCAAGCGATAAAGATTAAGAAAAGCACCGATATCCTGCTCAATGTCGTAATGCTTCTGGCATCCGCTGCCTGCATATTTCCAATCCTGCTGGTCATTTCGGTTTCAATTACCAATGAAACGGTCATCAGTCAGGTTGGCTATAAACTGATTCCATCTGAAATCAGCTTTGAGGCTTACAGGTATGTCCTTAAGGATGCTGCAGACATTCTTCGGGCATATGGGGTAACCCTGTTTGTCACCATCGTGGGTAGTCTCATGAGCCTTATGGTTATTGCGCTTTATGCATATCCCTTGTCGAGAAAGGATTTTGAGCACAGAAAGCTGTTTACCTTTCTCGTATTCTTTACAATGCTGTTCAATGCCGGACTTGTGCCCTGGTATATGGTCTACGTCAATGTACTCCATCTCAAAAATACGGTGTTTGCAATGATTCTTCCAGGGTTGTTTACACCGCTTTATGTATTGATTATGCGGACCTTTTTCCAGACGACAATTCCACTGAGCATTATTGAGGCGGCAAAAATTGATGGGGCAAGCGAATTTACAATCTTTGCACGGATTGTCCTGCCGCTTTCCAAACCATCCCTGGCAACAATCGGACTTTTCAATGTTCTATTTTACTGGAATGACTGGTACTCGCCACTGCTTTTCATAACAGATGAGAAGCTGTTCAATTTGCAGTACATGATGTACCGGGTGGACAGAAGCATTACCTACCTGGTCTCTCAGTCCAACACACTTGGCAATGTATCGGAACTGCTTTCAAATATTCCATCACAAACGGCGCGTATGGCAATGGCGATTATTGCCATAGGTCCAATCATATTCGCATATCCATTCTTTCAGAAGTATTTTGTGGCAGGTTTGACTGTCGGGTCGGTTAAAGGCTAATAGGCTTTAATAATACACATGATGAATGAGGGGAGATTTAAATGAAAAAAGCACTGAGTTTATTGATGGCAATGGTCATGATGCTGGCGACGCTGGCAGGCTGCGCATCAACGGGGAATGAACAGGCATCGGGAAGTGGATCACAGGACAACGGGGCATCTGACGCTCTGGAGCAAGTGGACCTGACCTGGTATTTTATTGGAAACGGACAGCAGGAAGATGTAGGGGCAATTGAAGATGCAGCAAATGCTTACCTGGAGCGAAAAGGTCTGAATGTAGATCTGACGCTTCAATGCTACGACTGGGGAAGCTATGATCAGAAAATGCGAACCATGATTGCGGCAAGAGAGCAATTCGATATTTGCTTTACGTCCTCATGGACGAACAACTATCAACAGCAGGCTGTTAAAGGTGCATTCGTGCCGCTGAATGATCTCTTTGATGCATATGCACCAAAAACTAAAGAAATGCTGGGTGCAGATTTTCTATCTGGCTCGGAAATCGACGGTGTGAACTACGCCATTCCAGCGAATAAGGAAAAAGCTCACCAGTGGGGATTTATCATTCGAAAGGACCTTCTCGACAGGTATGACCTCAGTATTGAGAATGTAACGACCCTTGAAGCGCTGGAACCACTGCTTCAAGTTATCAGAGAAAATGAGCCGGGCGTTTACGCGCTTGAAGCCCTTGACGGCGAATCACCATTCAAGCTCATGGATTTTGACAGAATCGGAGATGATAAATATCCAGGCGTTGTATGGAACGATTCAGGGGACATGAAAGTATTCAATGAGTTTGAGTCACAAGATACTTACAATCATTTCAAAACGATGCATGATTACTATGAAAAAGGTTTTATAAGAAAAGATGCCGCAACAGTGACAGATTTCAATGCGGATTTGGCAGCAGGCAAGATTTTCGCTTCAGTAAAATCTCTCAAGCCGGGCAAAGCTGATGAAATGACCATATCTACAGGCTATGAATGGGTTCAGCTTGAAATCACAGAGCCGATCATTTCCAACCGTGACACATCGGGTTCGATGCAGGCGATTTCATCGACATCGGAGCATCCTGAACGTGCGATGATGGTCCTTGAACTGTTCAATACAGACAGCTACTTCAACAACCTGATCAACTTTGGAATTGAGGGAACGCACTATGTCAAGAAGGGCGAGCAAATTATCGAGCCGGGTCCTGAAAGTGACAAGTACAATCCTGGAACGCCATGGATGTTCGGTAACCAGTTTATCAATTACCTATGGACCAACGAAGACTCTGAAAAATGGGATAAGTTCAAAGCCTTCAATGGTGCTGCGCAAGGAACCAACACACTTGGTTTTATCTTTGATCCTTCTAAAGTGAAGAATGAGATTGCGGCGTGCAACAATGTTTGGAGTCAGTATGTGCCTGCACTGGAAACAGGGACTGTCGATCCGGATGAATATCTGCCTAAGGCAATTGCTGCGTTTAAGGAAGCGGGATCTGATAAGATTATCGCCGAAAAACAGCGTCAGCTGGACGCATGGCTGGAAGCAAATAAATAGAGGTATTATGGACCTGGCGCGGATACGCGTCAGGTTCACTTTAGGTTAGGTGATCGTGGAGGTGAGTTATGAAGCATTTGAGCTTAAAGAACATTACGGAGTGGATTTACAGACTCATGTATATAAGCAGTCTGTTTGTCATTTTCAGCCTGCCTGTCATAACGGCAGGAGCGTCTGCTTCGGCATGTGCCTATCTTGCGCATCAGGCCCGTGTTGGCGGTGAACGGCCGCAGTTCAGCACCTTTTTTGAAAGGTTCAAGACGAGCTTTGTTTCAGCAACAAAAGTATGGATTGGCATACTCCTGTTTGGTGGGGGCGTGGTATATAACCTGCTAGGCACCGTTCCGACGAGTGCTTTGAAAAGTATTTTATGGATGATTCAGTGGCCACTTCTTTTTCAGACTGCCATGGTCGTACTGTTTACATTCCAAGTCATTGCAATATTTGAGGTTGGGAGCATGCGCGCACTTAAGACCGCTTGGATCATTGCGAACAGAAATCTCTTGCTCTCACTCGGGATCATGGGGAGTCTTGTGGCTGGCTTTGAAATAGGCAGGTATATACCAGCCATACATTTGTTCATTTTGCCGGGAATGTTTTTCCTGCTCTCAGATTATGTGCTGAGTTTGGCACTGGTTAGAATTGATATGGATCATCAGGTGGAGGCTTAGCATGTTTAAGGATGATTTTCTATGGGGGGCTGCATCCGCAGCTTATCAGATTGAAGGTGCCTTTAGGACAGATGGAAAAGGCGTATCGGTATGGGATGTTTGGGCGCATGAACCCGGAAAAACCTATGCGGGTACAAATGGGGATGTGGCAGCGGATCACTATCACCGAATGGAAGAAGATGTGCGCCTTATGGCAGAAATGGGGTTAAAGGCATATCGGTTTTCCATTGCATGGACGCGTATTTTGCCAGAGGGCAGGGGCCCTGTCAATACAAGCGGCATTGCCTTCTATAATAGGCTGATAGACAGGTTGCTTGAAGCTGATATTGTACCGTTAGTAACACTCTACCACTGGGATCTGCCACAGGCGCTTCAGGAAGAATATGGCGGCTGGATTTCTCGCAGAATTGTTGAAGATTTCGAAGCCTATGCGGAGGTTTGTTTCAAAGCCTTTGGTGATAGAGTCAAGCACTGGATTGTTATCAATGAGCCCAATATATTCACACATCAAGGTTATATGTTGGGGATCCATCCGCCGGGGATTAAGGACGAAAAAGCGTATTTGCAGGCCTATCACCATACGGCCCTCGCACATGCCAAGGCTGTTCTGAAGTATAAGGCACTGGGTCAGGATGGAATCATTGGGTCGAGCATTGCGTTTTCACCTGCCTATGCAAGGTCTGGCTCCAGTCGGGATGCCAAGGCGCTTGAAAACTATTATGCAACAGGACCCTGGTACTTTATGGATATCTACTACAGGGGTGTTTATCCGAAAGAAGCAGTCGCGTATTACCAAAGTCATGGGATAACGCTGGAGACTGAACCTGAAGATGATGCACTTCTTAAGGTATCTGCGGGACTGGTTGATTTCATAGGTATAAATTATTATCAGACAGCTCTGATTGCCCATAATCCCCTGGATGGTGTAGGTACAGCTGTTATGAATACGTCAGGCAAAAAGGGCAGTCAAAAGGAAAGTGGTGTTCCTGGCCTTTATAAGTTTGTAAAAAATGACAAGCTTGAGTATACGGATTGGGACTGGGCGATTGATCCGGATGGCATGCGCTACGGTCTTTTGGAACTGCAGACACGCTATGGGCTCCCTCTTCTGATTAGTGAAAATGGACTCGGCTTCTTTGATAGACAAGATGCTGTAGGCGCTGTGAGGGATACGGAGAGAATACGGTTCTTGGACAGCCATATTTCAGCGTGCGGGGCAGCCATTGAAGCGGGTGTGGATTTGCTTGGATACTGTGTATGGTCATTTACTGACCTTCTGAGCTGGCTAAACGGATACAGAAAGCGGTATGGTCTTGTGCACATAGACTACGAAGGCGGCACCTTGAAACGCACGCCCAAAGCGTCTTATCACTGGTATGGGAAAGTGATTGAGAAACAGGGGTGCTTGCCTCTTGAGACCTACTTAAGTGCACAGATGTCAGAACACGAGATGGAGGGTTGATATGTCCTATTTGATATTTGATTTTGGCGGAACGTCAACAAAATACGGTGTTCTTAATCAACAAGGAGAGATTTGTTTCAAGTCAGAGGATCCAGCAGCTCGAAGTCTTGAAGGTATGCTGGACCATATTGAAACAGTCTATGAAAAAATCACGCTTACCTATGGCGATGTACGCGGTGTGGGAATGAGTATTCCGGCAGTTACAGATGCGGATGCAGGGCGCGTGACAAGTGAGGGTGCCCTTAAGTATGTGAAAAATATAAATCTGAGACAACTTGTGGAAGAACGCTTGCACAGGCCTGTCGAAATAGAGAACGACGGGAACTGTGCGGCGCTTGCTGAAGCATATGCTGGTGCTGGGGTATCCTATTCAAGTCTCGCTGTTGTCGTATGTGGCACGGGTATTGGCGGTGCACTCATAGAAAACAGGGCAATTAAGAAGGGTGCCAACCTGCACGGAGGGGAGTTTGGATACGGTCTTATGGTTTACGATGCGCAATCATCCCGTATTGGAACATGGAGTGAACAAGGATCGGTAGCGGCGCTTGTTTCACGTGTAATAGCCCAAAAGGGTGACGCTCACGCCTTATCAGGACGTGATATTTTTGATAGGGCAGATTTAGGCGATGCAGTTTCAATCAAAGAAATTGAACGCTTCTATATGCTCCTGGCCATGGGCATTCATAACATTCAATACAGTATTGACCCTGAGATTATTCTGCTTGGAGGAGGCATCAGCAGAAGGCCTGATTTTGTCAAATCCATAGAAGCTAAGCTGGACATCATATATGAACAGCTTAATAATGCCACCGTAAGGCCGCATATTGACACCTGTGCGCACTTCAATGACGCCAACCTGATCGGTGCTTATTACAATTTGATCCACAGGCGGAAAATATAGGTGCATGAAATGTAAAGGACTGATGCTGGATGTGATTTACTGAATCAACGGCATTGGTCCTTTTTAGTGAAGTTGATAAAGCCTCTATAGCATTTTAAAAATTTTAACGGTATAATGGGTACGTATCGTCGTGAACGGCACAGAAAGTAGGACGACTATGAAAGGTTTATTCAAAAACTACAAGAACGACCCATTTAAGCGGGCCCTGGTAACCGTCGGTGTACCAGTCGCACTTCAGCATTTCATACAGACGGCACTGAACTTGATTGATACGATTATGATTGGAAGGGTCAGCAAGGAAGCGCTGGCAGCCGTAGGGCTGGCAAACCAGGTGTTTTTCCTGATGACGCTTCTTGTATTTGGCATAAATAGCGGCGTTTCAGTTTACATAGCACAGTTCTGGGGAAAAAAAGACCTTGTGAATATAAGAAGAACCATGGGGGTTGGCCTTGTGGGCGGCATATTTATTGGCTTTGTATTTTTCCTGGCGGGCTTCTTGTTTCCGGTTCAGGTTCTCGAGCTCTTCCTAAAGGAAGAGGCCGTTGTGCAAATTGGCGCTGAGTATTTGAAAATTGTTTCTCTCAGCTATGTGTTTACAAGTGTGACCATGATGTACTCTGTCGCATCACGTGGCGTGGAGCAGGCCAGACTGCCTATGGTTGTCAGTTCGCTTTCAATTCTGGTGAATACTTTTGGAAACTGGATACTCATTTTCGGGCTCTTTGGACTGCCTGCAATGGGTGCGCGCGGTGCAGCCATTGCAACGCTGATTGCCCGCGTTTTTGAGCTTTCTATGCTTCTGATCCTCATTTATAAAACCGATAACGTTTTAGCCGCAAAGTTCCATGAGCTGAAGGATTTTGGAGTAGATTTTGTGAAGCGCATACTCAAGACAGCGCTTCCGGTAATCATCAACGAAGGTCTATGGGCCCTCGGAACGGTCATGTACACCATGGCCATGGCAAGGATCAATTCGGATGCTGTTGCCTCCTTCCAAGTCATGATGGCAGTATACCGCTTCTTTGAAGTGGCATTTATCGGTCTGGGCAACTCCTGCCAGGTCGTTATCGGAAATAGGATTGGCGCCGGTGAAGAGCATCTCGCCATGGATTACAGCAAGCGTTTCATACGGCTTACCTTGATTGTCAGTTTGATTACAAGTTTCTTTTTATATATTCTTGCACCGTCAATTGCATCGATGTTCAAGGTGCCTGCCCACGTACAGCTGGACGCAATCTACATGATGCGGATTGTGGCATTTTACAATTTTCCTAAAATGATGAACCTGATGTTTATTGTAGGGATACTTCGCGGCGGAGGCGACACACTCTTCGCTATGATTATTGAAACCTTGAGTGTTTGGGGGATTGGTGTACCCATTGCATTTGCGGGGGCGCTTATCTTTAAATGGCCAGCCTATATGGTCGTGGCCGCTTTCATGATTGAGGAAGTCATTAAAAGTTCACTAGGGGCCTACCGATTTGTTTCACGAAAGTGGATTAAGAATGTGGTTGAACACATTTGATAAGATATGACCATATGCCTTTTGGACTTTTGAAAAATATGATAAAATGATTGAGCACTGCATGAATTTCTCATGCGCATATTGAATAATCGTAATGAAAATATTTATAACTATAGACTTAAGGAGTTGAAACATATGGGTCGTATTGGAACGATCATAAACAGAAAAGGCAAGCAGGATGCGAAAAAAGGCAAGGTTTTTACGAAAATGGGTCGCTATATCATGGTGGCTGTTCGTGAGGGCGGACCTGATCCTGAATACAATGCAGCGCTAAAGAGTGCTATTGAAAAGGCAAAAGCTGCAAATATGCCAAATGACAATATCGACCGTGCCATTAAGAAAGGTGCTGGCGAAACTGACGGCGCTGTATTTACGGAGCTGACATACGAAGGGTATGGACCAGGCGGTGTTGCTGTTCTCGTTGAATGTCTGACAGACAATACGAACAGAACTGCTGCCGATGTCAGAAGCTATTTTGTAAAAGGCAAGGGCAATCTTGGAACAAACGGCTGTGTAAGCTTCATGTTTGACCACAAGGGTGTACTTGTAATAGACAAGCAGGACGGCATGGACGAGGAAGAAGTTGAAATGGCAGTCATCGAAGCGGGTGCTGAAGACTTCACAGTGGAAGAGAACCACTTCGAAGTATACACAGAAGTTGAAGACTTCTCGGCTGTACGTGACGCACTGTCAGCGGAAGGCTTTGAGTTCTCTATGGCAGAGCTTCGTTACCTGCCTCAGACGATGACGCAGCTGACAGACGAAGAAGACGTTAAGTACATGCAGCGTTTGATTGACCTGATGGAAGAGAACGATGACGTTCAGAATATTTATCATAACTGGGAAGAAACAGAATAAGAAAACATCATTTGATAATCAAGCGATGAAATTCGAGCCTCTTTTGGCGGTGTTGCACTCACGGAGTGCGACACCACTGAAAGAGGCTTTTGCGTTCTTTTACAGTCCTTTGCAGACCACTTACTCGTAAAATTGGACCACTTGTTGAAAGCTGAGTACAGCAATAGATTTTTCTCGCTACAATAGCTTTGGAAAGTCAATAGAAACGACAACTGAAAAGAGTGAGGTATTGCTATTGAAAGGGGATTTGAAATTGGAAACACTGCATAAACCTGTACCTAAAAAAGAACGCATTAAGGAACTGGACATTATTAGAGGATTTGCACTCATTGGTGTGCTAATGGTGAACATATTTACTTTCAACACGACATTCTTCAAGGAAATTTTCGCGACTACACCTCTGCTTGATCCATTGGGGTTGAATGGGACCTTGAATAAGGCAGCCGCATTGTTTGTACAAATATTCGCAGAAGGCAAGTTCTATACTATTTTTTCATTTCTCTTTGGTTTAGGATTTTATATCTTTATGGAGAGGGCAGAAGCAAAGGGCTTGTCTGCGAAAAAGCTCTTTCTTCGAAGACTGCTTGCCCTATATGTCTTTGGTGTTTTGCATTATACGTTTGTGTGGTGGGGGGACATTCTCCATGTATATGCTATTGTTGGTCTTTTTCTTATGTTTTTTAGAAAGAGAAATCTAAAGACAATTAAGAGATGGATTATTACCCTGCTCCTGATTTCTACAGCGCTGAGCTTTGGTGCTGAAATGTTGGAAAGTTTGGCACAATTATATCAGGGCGCTCAAGTGCATTCAGACCAGGTGTCCTTCACAAGTGATTTAGCTGAACAATCAGTTCGTCTTTATCAGAACGCCTCCCTTGTTGAATCAATCAAATATCGACTTATAACTGAAACACCATATAGAATTTTGGGTTTCCTGTTTCAGGTACCTAAAATATTGGGGATGTTTCTAATAGGTCTTTATGTTGGGAAAAGAAAGATATTTACGGATATTGAGGGACATTTAAGTGGTATTATCAGGACCTGGAGGGTGACTGGACTTGTGGGTGCTGTATCTGCACTTGTATATGGACTGATTGTTGTATCCATCATCCATGTGGATCCTTTATTTGCTTCGGCAGTAAAAACGGCAATCAAGGAGATTACAACAATTTTCATTTCAATGTTCTACGTGACAAGCTTGATTCTCTTATGCAGAAAACAAGAGTTGAGTACGCTTCTATCTCCGTTGAGACATGTAGGGCAAATGGCCCTCACAAATTATATCAGTCAGTGTATACTGTGCTCCTTGATTTTTTACGGACATGGTCTTGGACTTGTCAATCGAGCGAGTGCATTTGCCTGCCTAATTATGACGTTTATCATCTATCTTCCACAAATTGAGCTCAGCAGAAGATGGCTTGAAAAGCATCAGCATGGACCCCTTGAATACATTTGGAGAAAGCTGACTTATCTGTAAGACAATTTAGCCTGTGGACATTGCAATCTGACATAGTGTATGATGTTTAAAGCAGTTGAAACAAGTTATAAAGCGACATATGACTTAATGAATGAAAGATGGTGCCTATGGACATTCAGATTAAATCTTCAGATGCAGTTAAGGCAAAACTTCAAAAATCAATGAGAAAATCTGCGTTTAACTTTGTTGAAGATGCTAAAATTGTACTCGTCGAGCGCGGGCATGAAGTAGAGGAAGAAAAGATTTCGATTGTGTTTGATTCCATTGATTATGATGAAGTTGCAGAGTTGTTGCTTTATGAAGGCCAGAGTGAAGGTGTTGAAGATCAGACCATTGTTGGGTTTTCAAATAATCGCTACGCCATGATCGGGTTTGAAGAAATAGTATATATAGAAGCGCAGGGTACGCAGTTAAAATGCTTTACCGAAGACGGAGCTTATTCTATTAAGAAAACACTGAATCATTATACGGGCTGTCTAAGCAAGTATGGGATATTAAGAATCAATAAGTCACAGATGGTGAATATGAGAAATGTTAAGGAAATAGTTCCTTGGTTTAACTCCCGGTTGGTGTTCATTATGGAAAATGGAACTGAACTTGAAGTATCGAAACTGTATTCAAAATCCATCAGGAAACTATTGAGTCTATAGGAGGGGCATATGCTGAGTAAAATTAATAAGAACAGCATCATCTCGTCATTTTGGATTGGTCTTGCAATCAGCCTGGTATTTCAGAAGCTTCTAAATATAAGTGCAAATCCTGCAAACCTAATGACCATTGCATTCATAGGCGGAGCTATCGGCATTTTGATTGGGACAGTGACAGAAGTGATTACGGTCTTTCTTCCAATATCAATGGCAAACCCGAAAATGTATTTTATAATCAGTGGGAGTATTGGTGTTCTCATTACATTCATGGTCCTATCGGTTACGAAGCTAGGGCTTCAATATAGTTTTAGTCCGTCAGAACTTCGGATTGCTGTGGTGGTATCGGTAGGCATAATTGCTGTAGCAAATGGCTTTGAGTACCTGAATTACAAGCGGACAAACATTAAGCTGGAAGCATATAAGAAGCAGCTGGAGAATCAGTAGATCAATAATCACGAAAAGAACCGCGTTTTCAAGGATGGACTTCCATCGCTTGAAAACACGGTTCTTTTCATTTCACCTGGAGCTAGGGGAGGGACTTGAACCCTCGACCTGCTGATCACGGGTCAGCTGCTCTACCACTGAGCTACTCTAGCATCTTGTCTCAATCTATTTATTTCCAAATAGAACATGAACCTATCAAAAACTTGAAAATAATTTGAAGTCTGTGCTTTGAGACGAGATTAGAAAGAGCAAATCATCTTGTCATATGTCTAGAGCAGAGCTACTTGACAAGACTACCTATGCAGTTCGAGCCCCTTAACAATCCTGTCAATGTGATTCTTCTTGCCGTAGAGTCCAAGACCTACCAGATTGAGCGCATCGGTTTCGAACTCTGATATTTTTGCACGGTTTTCCGTGTCATTCTTGGTTGTGAAGAGCTCTTCTGTATAAATGACAGATCTGATTTCCTTAGCAATGGATTTGTTCAGGACATCTTTAATCTGGTCTGGATTTGCAGCATATATGATGATGGGCTGTCTGCACATGGGCAGGTAGGCGATATCGCTGCCATCGACATAGGGCTTGCCTATGATATTTTGTGTTCCACCGATGCCAGAGGCAAGGAAGGCTGTGATGTTGAGCTTTTGCCAGACGGCCAGATCCTCTTTTAGAATCATAACGACCTTTGTATCAAATTTCATTTTTTTCTCCTTTCAAGTCAATCAGAAATAGGACTGATAGGGATAATTATAGTCATTTGTGTTTTGAAGTATAGTAAGTTATTGCAGACAGGGTTCAGAACATCTGCAAAGCAATCCCCAGCATTCCAAAAAGCATCTATCATTCTGCAATAATGTACTAGATGCAGACTGCGAATAGGTATACAATTGACTTTAATAAAATCTGAAATTTTAGAAGGGGATATTATGAATCAGTTCATATACAAGCAGGCATCTGATATTAGGGCGCTTTCAGCAAGCTTTAACGCATTTTCATATAAAAAGCACGCACATGCGGAATATGCTTTAGGGGTGACCCTGAACGGCATACAGCAGTTTTCTTCCATGGGAAATGTGCAGTCATCATGCCCTCACGGTGTTATTCTCTTCAATCCGCATCAGGTTCATGATGGGTGGGCACATAATCAGGAAAAGCTGGATTATGTCATGATTTATGTGCCAGAAGATAAGATGCAGGAAGCTATGAATGCTAAGACCCCCATACGATTCAAGGACTCGGTGGTATACAACAAGACGCTGGAACACCTTGTTTACAAGGTCGCTGTGGGTGTTTTGAACACTTGTGAAGCAGCGGTATGCGAGGAGTATTTTGAGGAACTTGTAGCACATCTTGACGGGTCTGTGGAAATGATTGGGTTTCCAAATGAACAAAGACGCATATCGATTATTAAGGAAATGCTCCATGAATCAAAAGGGGAAATACTGCGTCTAGATGATGTGGCCCAGGAGGTTTCCCTATCAAAATACCAGTTGATCAGGTTGTTTAAGCAGTCTGTGGGGATATCGCCCTATCAGTACTATTTGAGCTGTAGGCTCGAGCGTGCTAAATGTCTGATTGAAGAGACAAAGGAAGTATATACAGCTGTTTATTCAGAACACTTTGTGGACGTTTCACACCTGAACAAGCATTTTAAGAAGGTTTATGGCGTGACAGCCAATACCTATGCCAAGTCACTCATCTACTAGCAAAGGGCTGTAAGCTCAAACAAATATGTTGTATGAATATACAACATAACGTTATATAACATATTATGATTGACTCCGGTTTGCCATTTGAGGTATGGTATTTATTAGAAGTGTGATGATAGGCATTTGGGGAGGCAGGGAGATCATGGATAAAAAGACAGTTAGAATTGCTGCGATTGGTGACAATTGCATTGATTATTATACTGAGTCGGGAGAGGCATTTCCTGGTGGAAACCCGGTAAATGTCGCTGTCTATACGAAACGACTTGGGCACAATGCTTCGTATATTGGCGCAGTTGGCAATGATGAGAATGGTGAAGTTGTTTTGAATGCGCTTAATAAAAAGGGTGTGGATACATCGCACGTTCATGTTCTGGACGGGCCTACTGCTGTTACAGAGGTAACTGTAATTGATGGAGACCGAAAATTTGGCACGTACCGAGAGGGTGTGCTTTCCGATTTTAAACTTTCTGAGGATGATATTGAGTTTGCCGGTCAGCACGATTTAATTGTTTCAGGAATTTGGGGCATGATAGAAGATGATCTTCATCTGCTGAAAAGGACAGGCAAACCAATAGCTTTTGATTTTTCTGATCAGTTCAAGCATCCATTGGTTGAGAAAGTCATCAGTCATACGGATTTTGCTTTTTTTGCTGCAGATGAGGAGTGCGAAGCGCTTCTTATTGAGAAAATGAAGCGTTTCAAAGAAATGGGCCCAAAACTCATTATCGTGACACGGGGCTCTATTGGAAGTCTGGCATACGATGGACATACTGTTTATCGCTATGGCGTGCTGCCTTGTGATGTCGTAGACACAATGGGCGCAGGGGATAGCTTTATTGCTGGATTTCTGGTGGCTCTTTTGCGTGTTGAAGACGTCGAAGGCTGTATGGCCTGCGGAGCAAAAAACAGCAGCATTACCATACAGTATTCTGGAGCATGGGAATAAAAACGCCCGATCAATGGAGTCTTGAATGGATTGAGAATCTCTGTTGTTTATAGTAAAATAATACATAACCATGAGGAGATTTATATGAGACTAGATGCTGAAAACACGATACCACTGTATCAACAACTTAAAGATATTTTGAAGAATGCCATTATTGAGCAGAAGTATCGTCAGGGTGAGAAGATTCCTACCGAACTTGAACTCAGCGAGGCGTATTCTGTTAGCAGAATAACGGTTAGAAAGGCAATCAAGGAACTTTCAGATGAAGGTTTTTTGGTCAAGAAACAGGGGAAAGGCACTTTTGTAAAGAGCAAGAAGCTGTATAGGAGAATCGAACATCTGGTTAGTTTCAGCGACGCTTGCAAAGAGAATGGCATGGTTCCATCCGCGCTTGTAATCAGCAAGGAGATTATCACTTTTGACAAGGCCTTGGCACAGGCTTTCAACCTTGAAGAGGGCTGTAAAATGATTGAGGTGAAAAGGCTTAGAAAAGCGGATGACATTCCAGTTATGCTGGAAATCAATTATTTTGCATATGAAGATTTCGAGTATCTCTTGGAGGAAGCTCTTGAAGAGTCCCTGTATCAGCTTCTGGAAAACAAATATGGGATTGTGGTCAATGCAACAAAGAATACCTATCTCGATGTGGTGAAGGCTGATTTCAAATTATCAGAAATGCTTGAGATTGGAGTAGGCGAACCCTTGTACTGCGTGTATGCGGATGTTTATGACAAACAGGAAAAGCGTGTGCATCTGGCCAAAGAGTATATTGTCTGCGAGCGCTACCGCTATGCTCTTACAGACTATTACATAGATAAAAGCAAGTGAAAAAGGCTTGAAAGATGAGCATGGAGAAAGGGATGTGTTTAACATCGATTTCTCCATGCTCATTTGGTATAAGAGCCGTATATAAAATATTAATAAAAAGTAATAAAAGCAGTTGTTTTTTTTTGAATTATGATATAATGTTATATAACGTTATGCATCGTCGGTTTATTTGAATGGGGTGTTCACACGACGGTGTAAGAAGGGGACAACTACAAAAAGGAGCAAAAAAATGAAAAAGAGATTATTGGCGTTACTGATGGTGGCAATGCTTGTAACGGGTCTATTGACAGGTTGTGCTTCAAATTCTGCAACGGATTCTGGTGAGACCAGCCAGACAGCTGGTGCTGTTGAAGAGAAAAAAGTATTTAGAGTTGGCATGGAGTGCAGCTATGCACCTTTTAACTGGACACAAGGTGATGACACTAATGGTGCAGTTCCAATCATGGACTCATCGGATTATGCCTATGGCTATGATGTAGAAATGGCTAAGCGTATAGCAGATTCAAACGGTTGGGAGCTAGAAGTATACAAAATAGATTGGGATGGTTTGATTCTTGCGCTGAATGCGAATAAAATCGACGCCATCATCGCGGGCATGGGTGTAACGGAAGAACGTCAGAAAACTGTTGATTTTTCTGAGTACTACTGGTCTGGCGATATGGTCATGATTGTAAGAGCGGATAGTGATTATTCAAATGCGACATCACTTGAAGACTTCAGGGGTGCAAAGGTTACAAGCCAGCTCAACACAGTTTGGATGGATCTGATTCCCCAAATTCCTGAAGTTCAGGAACAGCCAGGCCTAGGCGGAAATTCTGAAATTCTGGTTGCAGTACGTTCTGGAAAGCTGGATGGAACAATTCTGGGTGAGACAGAGGCCTACTCAGCGGCTTTGGCAAACCCAGATCTGAAGGTAATGAAGTTCGAAGCAGGAAAAGGCTTTGACTACAGCAAGGGTGAGGCATCAAATGCGGTTGCGGTCAGAAAAGGCGACGCAGATGTTCTAGAAGCCGTCAATGGCGTGCTGGCAGAAATATCGAGTGAAGAAAGATCGGAACTGATGGAAAAAATCATCACGCTGCAGCCTGTAGCGGAATAGATGTGTAGTATTGGAAGAGGGGTTTTGGAATGAGTAGCATACCGGAGAGTTTTCTGGGCTGGGTTGCATTGATTTTTAATGAATACGGTCACATGTTTTTGAAAGGAACGGGTGCAACGCTGTTTATCGCCGCTCTGGGAACGATTATTGGCTGTCTTATCGGGTTCGTAATCGGAATAATCCAGGGCACGCCGATTGAGAAGGGGACCCATTTAATCACGAAGTTTCTCATACGTACTGCTCAGATTTTTGTAAGTGTGTATGTTGGAATATTTAGAGGAACACCGATGATGGTTCAGGCAATGGTCATCTATTATGGCAGCATGCAGGTGCTGGGTTGGAATATGGTTCCCGTTTATGCGGGTGTTCTAATTCTAAGTCTGAATACAGGTGCATATATGTCGGAGTCTGTAAGAGGCGGCATTGTATCAGTTGACCCGGGCCAGACAGAAGGCGCTAAGGCAATCGGCATGACACATTTTCAGACAATGTACTATGTGATTCTGCCGCAGGCATTCAGAAATCTAATCCCTCAGATAGGAAATGCCTTTGTATCAGCGATTAAAGACACATCTGTACTTAATGTCATATCGGTGACAGAACTATACTTCATGGGACGGACCGCATGTGGTACGTATTTTAGATATTTCGAAGTGTTCTTCATCATCTCGATAATTTATCTTGTTCTGACTTATGTCAGTTCTGGGCTTTTGCGATTGCTCGAGAAGAAATTGGATGGAGACAGTCACTATGAGTTGATAGACGAGGCTGATTTAGGAGAGATGCAATAATGGACGCACAAAACATTACACTGCGGGTTGAGCATTTGGGGAAGACCTTTGGAAATCACGAGGTGCTTAAAGACATAGATTTCAGTGTTGAAAAAGGCGAAGTCATCAGCATCATAGGTGCCTCTGGGTCTGGAAAATCAACCTTGCTGAGGTGCATAAACATGCTGGAAACACCAACCTGTGGCAAGGTCCTTTACCATGGAAAGGTCATTGAGAACAAGCCCAGGGAAATTTCCGCATATCGTGCGAATGTGGGCATGGTCTTTCAGTCGTTCAACCTGTTCAGCAACATGAAGGTTCTAAAAAACTGTATGATTGGCGCGGAGAAGGTCAACAGAAAGAATGAAGAGGACGCCAAGGCCAATGCAGTCAAATTCTTGAAGAAGGTCGGAATGGGCGCTTATATCAATGCGCGGCCGCATCAGCTATCAGGTGGTCAGAAGCAGCGTGTGGCCATAGCGCGGGCTCTGGCAATGGAACCGGATGTCTTGCTGTTCGACGAGCCGACGAGTGCACTTGACCCAGAAATGGTGGGAGAGGTTCTTGCGGTTATAAAGCAATTGGCGAATGAAGGCCTTACAATGGTGATTGTGACGCATGAAATGGCTTTTGCGAGAGATGTTTCGTCGCGTGTCGTCTTCATGGACAAAGGGGTAATCGAAGAAGAAGGCCCTCCTGAGCAGATTTTCAATCATCCCAAGAGCGAACGCACAAAGGCTTTTCTAAATCGTTTTATGAATTATTAGTTAAGAAAAGTAGGAGTTATTATGTATAAATTTAATGAAGAAAAACAGCGAGAAAGCATAAGGGGTGCATTGAATCTGCGTCCTTCCATCAATGCAGTTGCTGACAAGCTATATGCAGAAGGCTTTGACAGACTGTGCTGGCTGGGCATCGGCGGTACTTATGCTTCCTGTATGCAAGCTGTAACGCACATGAAGGAAAAGACTGCAATGGATACCTTTGTTGAAAATGCCGCTGAGTACTGCAGTACGGGCAACAAGCGGGTTGGCAAGGGGACCGTGGTCGTCATATCATCGGTTACAGGAAGTACTCAGGAAGTTGTTGACGGCGTTAAGAAGGCACAGGCAGACGGTGCTCTTGTTATTGGCTTTGTGGATATCGCTTCCACAGCACTTGCGCAAATGGTGGATTATCTGATTACATATCCAGCACATGAGCAGCTTAAGTTCTTTATGCTGGCGGACCGATTCATGAACTTGAATGGAGAGTTTCCAGAGTATGAGTCCTTTTACAGTGAGATGGATCAACATCTTGCCGATGCATTGATCGATGCAGAAAAGAAAGCAGATGATTTTGGAAGAGACTTTGCAGAGAAGCATAAAAACGATAAAATGCATTACTTTGTGGGTGCAGGCAATCAGTGGGGCGCAACATATTCCTATGCCATGTGCTACTGGGAAGAGCAGCACTGGATACCGACAAAGTCCATTCATTCTGCGGAGTTTTTCCATGGTATGTTTGAAATTGTTGAGCGTGACACACCGGTCACTGTATTTGTAACAGAGGATTCTCAAAGGGCCCTTAGCAAACGTGTTGCTGAATTTCTTCCAAGAATCTGCGCAAACTATACAGTAATTGATACGGCTGATTATGCGCTCGAAGGGTTTTCAGACCAGTACAGGGGACATATTTCCCATTTGGTGATTCGAGTGATTACCAATCGTATTGATGTGCATTTGGAAAACATAAACTGTCATCCAATGGAAATCAGAAGATATTACAGACAACTGGATTATTAAAGAGAAGCCCTCCTGATTCAATGCGAATTGTAGTGACCCCAATAAGTTAGACTTTATAGCGTAACAGCGAAGCTGTTGCGCTATTTTTATGCAGCTAAAATGTTAAGCCTGTATTCAACAGGACTCATCCAGTTCAGCTTTTCTTTTATTCTTTGCTCATTATAGTACTTTATGTATTCTTCTATTGCTGACTTCAATTCATCATAACTCTTGTAAATAACACCATAGTACATTTCCTGTTTCATTATGCCAAAGAAGTTCTCCATTACAGAGTTATCATGACAATTTCCTTTGCGCGACATACTTTGAAATATACGGTGTGATTTAAGTGTGTTTGTGTAGCTTTTCATCTGATATGCCCATCCTTGATCAGAATGGAATATCCGTCTAAATTTGCAGTCAGATGTCACCTCTATAGCTCTATTTAATGCCTCCATTATGCTTTGAGCAGAAGGGCGTTGTGAAATCCCGTAGCTTATTATTTCGCGGTTTGAAAGATCCATGAAAGGATCAAAATAGAGTTTTTTAATCACCAAGGAACCCTGAACATTGATCTCATAATACTTAAACTCAGTAGTGTCTGTCGTAATCTTTTGATGCGTGACATTTGTATCAAATCTACGGCGAATTCTATTCGGAGCAGTTGATCCTACTTTACCTTTGTAAGAAGAGTATTTTCTACTCTTTCTGATAAACGAAACCACTTGAATGCCAAGTTTTTGTACTATCCGCTGAACTTTTTTCTTGTTTATGAGAATACCAAGTTTACGTAGTGCACCACAAATTCTACGATATCCAAAGTCTTTGTGTTTATTACGGATTTCCAGGATAGCTTCTTCAACCTCCCGATCTGGGTTTTCGCAATCAAATCTCTTTTGCCAGTACATATACGTGGCTTTTGGAAATCCAGTAAATGCGAGAATGTCTTTTAGTTTGAATTCTCCTCGGAGGCTATGAATTATTCTCGCTTTTTCTTTGGAGGATTTCCCTCCAGACGCAGCCTCCTCAGTTCTTTTAAATAGGCATTCTCGATTCTAAGTTTTAAGTTCTCTTCTTCAAGTCTTTTTAGATAATCAGTATCAGCATTAACTTCAACTTCATTTGTGTTCTTGTTTATACTCGGTTTTTTCATTTTAGGGAGACGCCCCTTTCGTTTTGGTTTCAAAGCGTCAGGACCTGCAATTCGATAATCATTTACCCATTTAGATAACGTTGGTGGATTACTTATACCTACTTGTAGAGCCAGTTCCTGATACGAAACTTCTGTTGTTAAATATAACTCTACTACATGAAGCTTAAAACCAGAAGTATATGTTTGCTTCTTTCGACTTCTTAAAAGCCCATCTTCACCAAACTCTTTATAGGCCGCTACCCAACATCTTAGAGATTTAGTATCAGGAATGTTGAGCTCATTGCATAGAATTCTGTATCCACCTTCATTATTTAAGTATGCACGAACAGCTTTCAGCTTAAACTCAAAGCTATATTTTGCCATAAGAAAACCGACCTCCTAATCGTTAGAGTTTTGGTCTAACTTTTAGGGGTCGGTTCAAATCAGGAGGGCTTTTTATCGTGTTTGCAATGGAATTGAATCGTTTAAAGACTCACAACCTGATTCTTTCCACTTTGCTTGGCAGTGTACATCAAACTGTCCGCCTGGGCTAAAACACTTTTGAAATCAAGTATTTCACCATGGGCAAGGACGATGAAGCCAATACTGACACTTCCAGAGCTGCCATCTTCGAAGCAGGTGTGGGTCACAACGTATTCCCGGATTTCTTCGCCGGTTTTACGTGCACTTTCATGGGTCATGCCTTCAGAAAGGAGTACAAATTCATCACCACCAAGACGTCCAATAGCGGTGGACGGACTCTTGCTGTAGGCTTCCAGTGCTTCTGCGATAACCTTTAAAAAACTGTCGCCGCTATTATGTCCGAACGAGTCATTGATTGATTTCAGATTGTCGCCATCAATGAACATCAGGGTTAGGGGCAGTTTGCTGTGAATGCAGTTTTTGCGGTAGGCTTCAAAGCTCTTTCGCAAATATCTCCGGTTCCCAATACGGGTCAGATCATCTGATAAGGATTCTTCACTGTAGAGCTGATAAAGCTCATCGCGCTGGAGCTTGATGGTATGGGCATCCTCATATTCATGGATTTTATTCTTGAAGAACTGTCTTGAAATAAGCCACATGAATATTACGAAAGGAATTGTGTTGAGGATGTGTGCCGAAGCTACAAGCGGATCCGGTTGATACACGACAATACCTGCTGAGAATATGATCTGATTCAACATAAGAAAAACGAAAGACCACAGGGGTTCAAGCAGTGGATACAAGGCCACACAAATCAGGGCACAGAAGTAAACACTGACCTGACCGTAGGTATATTGGTCGAGCCAACTGATATATATGAGGGGCAGAACGGTTCCTTGACAGACCAGCAGGGTTGCATAGCGCTTGAAACGATAGCTGTAGGCTGGGCGCCCCAGTATATGTGCAGAAGCGAACCAAACCAATCCCATAACCAGTATCAGGGAGCAATAGGCATAGAAATAATGCCTTTCAAGGACAGGCATATTTTGTGGTAATCCATATAAAACCAGAAGACGTGCTATGAAAAAAAGTTCGATGGCGCTGATGGTGACAACAAGTATATTCCCGCGCTTGGTTGTTTCAACATACATTTTATCAAGAAACGCACTGCGTCCGCCAATTTTGCTAAAGAGAAACATTTGGTCCAAATAGGTGTTCAGATTCATGCCCTGCATGCCTTCTTTCCTTGTAATCTATTGCCATTATAACAGAATAAACAGACGGAGACTAATCTACATCTGGTCTTTCTGTATGGGCTGAGTCTACAGTTGTATAATCGTTTAACAGAGCCTGCCACGCTTCAAATTGATCTTCCTCAAAGAGCTTGTGAATCAGGTAGAAAAGCGGAAACTGTCGTTTGTAAGCATCCTCTGAAAATGGATTTTTTATCCATTTGATAGCATTTACGGCCTGCGCATGCTTTCTTAAGTCAGCTTGCCAGAGGGGTGTCAGCAGCCCGTAGCGGATTTTCTCACAGACAGGACCGTGATTAATCAGATGCGTGAACCCAACACCGGTAATCCTACAGGTTGTTGGCCTTGCCTCGTAAATCAGGCAGCTTCCAGCATCATTTAGAAAGACACAGGGAAGATGCACTTCAAATCGGTCTGCGTGGCTGTAATAGGCGTTGTCTGATTTTAAAGATGCATTGCCCTGAAAATAGTCCTCGAAGAAAGTCGGCCAGTACTCGGCAAAGAGAGAGTAGAGTGTGGCCGCACGCATTTTGAGCGCATATTTTTCAGGTCCGGTAAAGGCCGTGATCTTTTCGAAAATCAGGGCAAATTCAAGCTCTGAGACTTCGAAGAACTGACTGCAGCACGATGTACAGCCTTCGTTGCAGGGCGCCTGTTTCGTATGGGCTTTAAAGTGTTCTGAAATGGAAATATCCAGTTTCTTATAGAGTTCGATTGCGCTTTGGTAGCTAGGCATTATACATCTCTGCTTTCAAGGAATTTAATGTATTCATTTCCCCACTCAAATAGAGCGTCGGAAACCTTGTCGAATTTTCGTCCAATATCACTTAAGGAATACTCCACCTTGGGTGGAATTGCAGAATACTCCGTACGTATGATGAGGCCATCAGCTTCAAGTGATTTCAATTGTCTGGATAATGTCGTATGTGTCATGGTGGCAGGCATCCTTCTCTTAAGCTCATTAAAACGAACTGGGCCCGGTGAAAGCGTGTGCAAAATCAGGAGTGCCCACTTTCCGGAGAGGAGCTTCTGTGTTGTTGCATAAGGACAGATGCCAAAGTAATTCTTGTTGTCCATAAGGAATTTCCTTTCTAAGTATCTGTAAAGATAGCAGGAACGAAAATGATAGTGGTATCATAAAATATCGTACTTGTTATAATGTACGTACACTTTATAATGATACTTGGAAGTACGTCAAATATCAATATCCTATTTTATAAGGCTTGTTCGAGGAAACTGTATCTTACGGAAGGGGACTATATAATGAAAGAAGTTTTAAAGTATCTAAATGAGTGCGGTGTATTTTATCTGGCAACTGTCGAAGCAGACCAGCCACGGGTAAGACCTTTTGGTGCTGTATGTGCGTTTGAAGAAAAGCTTTATATTGTGACAAGCAATGAAAAAAGGTTTATGAGCAGATTGAAAGCAACCCAAAGGTCGAAATCAGTGGCATGTCAGCTGGAACATGGATCAGGCTAGAAGGCATTCTGAGAAGAGATGACCGTACTGCAGCGCGTCAGGCGATGCTGGACGCAAACGAAAAAACACTGAGCAGGCTTTATAGCGCGGATGACAATAAAATGGAAGTCCTTTATTTTGAAGAGGGCACTGCAACGGTTTACTCCATGTCAGAACCGCCAAAAGTGCTTGCGTTATAGAAGGAATTGAACTACACACCACTCTTAGCTTTGCATGAACGCATGGGGCCGATGATGATTCAGCGGCCTTTTTTGTTGAATTTTTACTTAATATCCCTATCCCTTGTGTTTTTCCGAAAGTATAGTATGATGTATAAAGTATAGATATTTAGGGATACAAAATATATTGAGCGGGGATGGGATTATGACAGATAAAAAGAAACATCAGTTTTGGATATTCTTTGCTATTACTGCAATCTCAGCATTTGGACTTGGTCTTAGCAATAATGTTATGTCCAATTTTTTCAAAGATGCATATAATGTTACGGCATTTCAAAGGGGATTCATTGAGTTTCCACGGGAGCTGCCAGGACTGATTGCTGTTCTTCTTATTGGAAGCATGAGTTTTTTGAGTGATATAAAGATTTCCATTATCGCACAAATACTCAGCCTTTTTGGTATTGCCGTTTTGGGTCTGACAACACCAGTGTTTAATGTGATGCTGGTTTTCATATTTATCAATTCTGTCGGTATGCATGTCTTCAAACCGATGAAAGACAGCATTGGTGTCAATCTGGCGGAAAAAGGTATGCTAGGTAAGCGGATGGGTCAATACAATGGGATTGATACAGGTTTCAGAATGCTTGCAGGCATGGTCATTTTCTTTGGGTTCAAATCAGGTGCCTTCAGCTTTGAGACAGATTTCAAGTGGCCCTTTGTTCTTGCAGCTGCAATGTTTGCCGTTGTTATTGTCCTTCTGATAACCTTGAGCAAGACATATGATTTGGAAGAGCTGCATCCTAAAAAATCAAAGATTGTTTTTAGAAAAGAATATAAGTATTACTACTATCTGGTCATTTTATTCGGTGTTCAGAAACAGATCATGATGGTTTATGGACCATGGGTACTGATTGATCTATTGGGTAAGAAAGCTGATACAATTGCTATTCTGAGTATTATTGGAGCGGGAATTGGCATATTTTTCATCCCGGCGCTTGGTCGTTGGCTTGACCGCTTTGGCGTGAAAAAGCTCATGTACGCAGATGCCCTGTCATTTATTGTAGTCTATGCACTGTACGGGGTTTTGACGGCTACGTTTGTTTCAGGCACTCTGAAATCCCTCTCAGTAGCAGTTATGTTCGCTTACGGGATTTTTATCATTGATAAGATGTCAACACAGATGGGCATGATCCGAACCGTATTTCTTAAAACCATTCTTGTGGACAGCAGTGACCTGACACCAACCTTGTCTCTTGGCATGAGTATGGATCACTTTGTCTCAATTGTGTGTGCTTATGTCGGTGGTATTGTCTGGATGAACTTTGGACCGCAGTACATATTTTTCTTCACGTCATTCCTTTCTCTGGGAAACCTTTATGTAGCTATCAAGCTTAAGGAATAGACAAATAAGGGGTTCGTTTTACTATTGGTCTACGCCGAGCAGTGCGGTGAGCCCATATGCAAATAAAAAGCCTCACAGAAAGCTTTCCATTTTTAAATGGAAAAGCTTTCTGTGAGGCTTTTTTAGTTTACGTATTGCAACTAACCAAGAGCAACGTCAAGAATCATCATGACTGCAAATCCCATGAGTGCACCGAGTGTTGCGATATCAGTCTTGGCACCACCCTCTTCACGCTGGGCTTCTGGGATGAGTTCTTCAATGACAACATAAATCATTGCACCAGCTGCAAAAGCAAGTGCATATGGAAGAATCGGCTTGATGTGAATGACAGCGTAGGCGCCCAAGACACCTGAAATAGGTTCAACAATTCCTGAGGCCTGACCATAGAGGAATGCTTTCTTTCGGCTGAAGCCTTCCCGGCGCAGTGGAATGGAAACGGCTGCACCTTCAGGGAAGTTTTGCAGGCCAATACCAATTGCAAGAGCGATTGCTGAGGCGACACTGGCTGTGCTCAAATCACCACTTGCAGCCGCACCAAAAGCAACACCGACAGCAAGACCTTCTGGAATATTATGAAGTGTTATTGCAAGAACCAGAAGAACGCTGCGCTGCCAACTTGTCTTAATACCTTCGGCCTGATTTGTATCTAGACCCATATGCAAATGGGGCAGGAGCTTATCAACCAGGTAAAGGAAGAGTCCTCCGCCCAGAAAACCGATGGTCGCAGTAAGCCATGGGTTCTGACCGATTTCCTCGGCCATTTCAATACCCGGTGCGAGAAGTGACCAAAAGCTTGCAGCAATCATAACGCCGGCGGCAAAGCCAAGCATGCCGTTAAGGACGTTCTTTTTAATTGTTTTAAAGAAGAAGACCATGGCGGCCCCGAGGGCTGTCACACCCCAAGTGAATAGTGTACCGATAAGTGCTTGCGTTACTGGATTATATTGCTCAAACCAGCTAATCATAAAAAGACCTCCTTGATAATATGTCAAATATTCAATACCCAGATTGAATGAAAACTAGACAAATTTGATGTGTTAATTCTTCAATCTCATTGTAACATATTGGGAGGTCGAGTAAAAGATACAAAAGTGTAATTATTACAAAAGACATGCCTTTAGGCATGTCTTTTGGGATTTCTCATTTAAATGTTCATGCTTAAAGCGAAGACAGCATGTCTTTCAGAATGTGAACGGAGTTCTCAATGGCTATGTGCGAGAATTTCTCATAATCCATGTGAGAACCGTTGATTGCATTGTCAGAAATAGATCGGATTACAACAAAAGGCAGATTGTTCAGGTAGCATACCTGTCCAATGCTGGCACCTTCCATTTCACATGCATAAGCGTTGAAATCGGAATGAAGCTGCTCCAGTTTTTCAGCTTTAGAGATGAACTGGTCTCCGGAAACAATACGGCCGCTAAAGGTATTTACCTTTTCAACATGGGAGCATGCCTCTTTGGCAATGCCAATCAGTTTTTCATCGCATGGAAAGTCAAATGTGTCAAGTCTTGGAACCTGTCCCATAGCGTCACCAAAGAAGGTTGTATCAATGTCATGTTGAACGAGGTTCTCTGCAACGACAATATCACCTGGGTAAATATTCTTGTGGAGTCCTCCTGCAATACCTACGTTGATGATGCACTCAACCTCAAAATCATTAATCAGGATTTGTGCGCAGACTGCAGCATTGACTTTTCCTATGCCGCTTGTAACAATGACAATCTCTTTACCAAGAAGCCAGCCCTTATAGAAATCCATTTTAGCCTTTGTTGCCATGGATTCAACGGCCATCTCTTTTTTCAGAATTTCAACTTCCTCATGCATTGCGCCAATAATACCAATTCTCATATTCTACTTCCTTTCCGTTATGTATTTAGAATAGCCTGTATGATTTGACAAGCTCTTATGGCAGTTTTCCAGCTTTATTTTAACACTTATGACTGGTGTAAGTCCAAGGATAATTGCACGAGGTGATGGAATTGGAGCCCTTAGAGGAAAATTGGTTTTTTTTTAGACACTGTCAAACTCGACTGTATAAAGAATTGCCCAATATATAACGAAATGACAAAAATTCACGCAATTCAAGTTGATAACATCTTTTCACTATGATTTAATAGATTAAAGACTCTTGGTGCATAATTACACGGGAGACGGGTTGGGGTGATTTGGAGGTAAATCATTTGAATATACTTCATATAGAGCAAAGTACGCTCATAAGAGAAATGACGCGCGATGTTGTCGCCAATATCGGGCATGGGTATTTTTGCACTTGTGGTGGGCAAGATGCACTGGACATACTGGAAAAAGAAGAAATCCATTTTATTATCACCGGTCTTGAGTTATCTGACATTACGGGTGAAGGTTTTATGAAACAGCTATCTGTTTCAAAATATAAGGATATTCCTGTGATTGTTCTTACATCGACAGATTGTATGGATATTCGCAAGAAGCTTTTTGATCTTGGCGTTGTAGACTATATTGTCAAAGATTCTCTCACGGATGAAAAATTGAAATCTTATATAGAAGCTTTTCAAAAGAAAGATGATGTCATCAAGAAAATGATGAATCGTGACATTGCTGTACTTGATGACAGTGTCATGGTCAATACCTTGATCAAGAACATATTTGAGTTGCACGGCATACGTAAAATCGACACCTATACATCGGCAGAAGACCTTTTAGCGGCAAAGAAGGACTATGCGATTTACATTCTTGACTTGGTTTTGCCGGGCATATCTGGGGAAGAGGTTCTTCTCACGCTGAGACAGAAATCAAAGAACAGTATTGTCATACTTATATCTTCGATTTCTAACTATAAGACCATATCCAATATCCTGAGTTCAGGTGCAGATGATTTCATTATGAAGCCCTTTGACGCCAGTGTTTTTATGGCGCGTATCAAGGCGCATTCAAGAAATTTCATACTCAGAGAAGAACTGGAGCATGCCAATGCGAAACTTGCAAAGGCGGCGATTACCGATGGACTGACGCAAATCTATAATCACAAGTACATTGTCGACAGGTTGGATGTTGAAATTGAACGTTCAAAACGTTACAACAGCCCACTCTCAATTATTTTGCTGGATATTGACAACTTCAAAGGCGTCAATGATAAATATGGGCATCAGATTGGAGACTTGGTTCTCAAGTCCATCGCGTCATCCATGACACAGCTGGTAAGAAATAGTGACCTCGTCGGCCGATATGGCGGTGAGGAGTTCATGGTCATTTTACCTGAAACAGATCAGGAAAGTGCCAGAATTGTTGGCGAGAAAATTAGAAAGAGCATTGAGACATTGACATATGAAGACTCAGAACTGTATGTTACTGTAAGCGGAGGCGCTGTCACATTCAATGGACAGTGTTCCCAGCATCTTATTCGCATGGCGGATGAAGGTCTCTATGAAGCCAAAAGTCTTGGAAAGAATCAAATTGTCTATTTGGAAAACACATGCAGTCCGGAAGAAATGAACGCATAAGTATACAAAATCAATAGCGCAATCAAGTTGAAAAGACTATTTCTAAACACAGCAGATCTGTATTTGGAAATAGTTTTTTTGTTTATGGCGTGTCTGTAACGATTGATTTAAATTCTGATGCGTCTTGAATTAACGGTTTACGACCAGGCGGGTTTAGGATTGAAACAAAGTGTAAACAAATGGTGAATTCTTTCATTTTCAAGGTGTTTGCTCTTGAAAAAAAATGAAATGGTGCTATTCTAAAAGTAGATATTAGCACTCTCTGTGTTTGGCTGCTAAAATTAGAATTTGGTGAGGTGAATTGTTATGGATATGAATAAGCTAACAAAAAACTCTATAGAAGGTCTGAATAACGCACAGCTCATAGCTGACGAATACGGAAACAGTTCGATCGACCCTGAACATATATTGCTGGGACTGCTTCAGTCAAGGGAAGGGTTGGTAACACAAATCCTGGAACGTCTGTGCAACCAGGCCGATGCCTTTAAAAGAGGACTGGTTTCTCTGGTTGAGAAGAAACCAAAGGTTTCGGGGCAAGATCAGATTTATTTGTCTTCACTGAGCAATAAGATGCTCCTGAAAGCTGAAAAAATAGCGGAGAAGATGAATGATCAGTATATCAGTGTGGAACACATTTTGCTTTCAATCCTGCAAAATGGATCAAAGGAGCTTAAGGATCTTTTTGCCCGGTTCGGAATTACGGAAAACAGCGTTATGGAAGTGTTGAAAGAGGTGCGTGGCAATCAGCGCGTCACTTCAAGCGACCCGGAGAGCACTTATGATGTTCTTACCAAGTATGGGTCAGACCTTGTTGAACTTGCTAAGACCAATAAGCTTGATCCAGTCATTGGACGTGATGAGGAAATTCGAAGAACCATTCAGATCTTATCGAGAAAAACAAAAAACAATCCGGTGCTCATTGGTGAGCCTGGTGTTGGCAAGACTGCAATCGCAGAGGGATTGGCACATCGTATTGTAAAAGGAGATGTACCTGACAGCCTCAAGGATAAGCGTATTTTTGCCTTGGATATGGGTGCCCTCATAGCTGGTGCCAAGTTCAGAGGGGAGTTTGAGGAAAGACTGAAGGCCGTCCTTGATGAAATCAAAAAAAGCGATGGTCAGATCATACTCTTCATTGATGAGCTGCACAACATTGTCGGTGCAGGTAAAACGGACGGGGCCATGGATGCTGGTAACATGCTTAAGCCAATGCTTGCAAGGGGTGAGCTCTTTTGTATTGGTGCGACAACCCTTGCCGAGTACAAGAAGTACATTGAGAAGGACAGTGCACTGGAAAGGCGTTTTCAGCCTGTGAAGGTGGCAGAGCCAAGTGTTGAAAGTACCATCACCATTTTGAGAGGATTGAGGGAACGCTATGAGCTCTATCATAAGGTCAACATCAGCGATCATGCACTCATCCAAGCCGCAGTTTTGTCTGACCGCTATATTTCTGACAGGTTCCTGCCTGACAAGGCAATAGACCTTGTAGATGAAGCTTGTGCACTCATAAAGACTGAAATGGAATCTATGCCGACTGAGCTTGATGAAATTTCAAGAAGAATCATGACCATGGAAATTGAAGAGGCTGCACTCAAAAAGGAAAAGGATACGGCTTCTAAAGATAAACTCAGTGTGCTTCAACGCGAACTTGCAGAAATCAGGGACATATACAGCAGTAAAAAAGCTAAATGGGATCTGGAGAAGTCCTCTGTTGACACGCTGAATTCTCTCAAGGAAGCCCTGGACCAGGTGACCCATGAAATCGAAGTTGCTGAGAGAAGTTATGATCTTGACCGGGCTGCAGAGCTGAAATATGGTAAAAAGCCAGAGCTTGAAAAGGCACTGGACCAGCTTCTGGCACAACAGGAAGCTGAAAAGGACACGAACAGGCTGATTAGAGAAACCGTCACAGCCGAAGAAATTGCGGGCATTGTTTCACGATGGACGGGTATACCGCTTGAAAAGCTGGTGGAAACAGAGCGGGACAAGCTTCTCCATTTGGACGAAGTGCTCCATGAGAGAGTCATTGGTCAGGACGATGCAGTTCAGAGGGTAACGGACGCAATTATCCGGTCAAGAGCAGGCATAAAAGACCCGTCAAAGCCAATAGGCTCATTCCTCTTCCTTGGACCAACAGGCGTCGGCAAGACCGAGCTTGCAAAATCACTTGCCGAAGTGCTCTTTGACGCTCAGTCACATCTCATTCGTATTGATATGAGTGAGTATATGGAACGCCATTCTGTTGCCAGAATGATAGGTGCCCCTCCGGGATATGTGGGCTATGAAGAGGGCGGTCAGTTAACAGAAGCTGTACGCCGTATGCCTTACAGTGTCATTCTGTTTGATGAGGTTGAGAAGGCCCATCATGATGTCTTCAACGTACTGCTTCAGGTACTCGACGATGGTCGTATTACAGATGCCCAGGGCAGAACCGTTGATTTTAAAAACACGATTATCATTATGACTTCAAATATTGGTTCCGAACGACTCTTGTCTGAGGTGGGAGACAAGGGTGTTATTGAAGATGCAACAAAAAATGCCATTCAAAAGCAGCTTCATGAGTATTTCCGACCAGAGTTTCTGAACAGGCTTGACGAAGTTGTCTTCTATACACCGCTTTCAAGGCGTGAAGTGAAGTCAATCATCAATCTCCTTGTTGCCGACATTGAAAAGAGGCTGGAGGACAAGCATATTACCCTTGAACTAACAGAGGCAGCTAAAGACTATATTGTGGAGACTTCCTATGATGTGCATTTCGGCGCGAGACCGCTCAAACGTTTCCTGCAACAGAAGCTGGAAACCCTTCTGGGCAGAGAAATCATAAAAGGAAGTGTTGTTGATTACGATAATCTGATTGTTGATCGGAATGATCAGGGGTTGGTGATTCGAAAAAAATAGGGTAATCCTTAAAGCGCACTTGGCAGAAAACCGTAGCTTATGTTACAGTTTTTCTGCCTTCTTTTTTGTACAATGGAAGCATACATAAGAAAGCGGAGACATATTCAATGAAAATAGCGGTACTCATCAATACAGATACAAGCTATCGATGCACGGGCAGTGGCTGTCTTAAGGCATTTACGAATCGGATAGATTCATTTGAGTCCTATGGGGCAGATGCGGAACTCTGTGGTTTTACACACGTCGGTGGAGATTTAGACAAAAAAATCGCAAGGTTTAAGAAGAATGGCATTGAGGCAGTGCATCTTTCAAGCTGCCTGCGGTCTAAGTTCGAGGGGTATGAGGATTTGATTGCAAGGCTCAGTGTGGATTTCAAGGTGGTAGGCTATACCCATGGAAAGTCTGGAGAAAAGTAGAAAAGGACTGCAGCCAGCATATTTGTTTATGCTGTCGGCAGTCCTTTATGTTTAGTGTGAAGCCCTTAATTAGCCTATGCCTTATCGTCATCTCCGCCAGTGTTCATTTGGCTCATGAAGGCAAGTGCCATTTCAATACCCTTTACAAGCTCTTCTTCAACGCGTTTAAGGCATTCGTCAGCATTGTCAGGCGTTACAGTGATTCTGCAATTGCATTTGCCGATTTCAAGCTGTTTGAAATCCTCGCCAAGTACGTTTTCTGCCGCACCCTTAAGCATTTTACGTGTTTGCTCGTCTTTCAGGTATTCTGCCAAATGAGATTGTCCCTGAATAATGATACGACGTTCGTCGTCCAGCTCAATAGATTTGATAAACATGTTCAGTTCCACTTAAAATCTTCCTTTCAAGTCAAAATTATTCAATAATGTCTGGTTCAGCAGCCTCATAACCGTTGAGTTCAACGGTCAGAGTCTCCATAATCACATCTTCCTTTGGTTTGTCAGCCATGCCTGTCTTTACCTTAGCAATCTGATCGATGAGTTCAAGGCCTTCTGTTACCTTGCCAAATGCAGCGTATGCACCATCAAGATGCGGAGAAGCCTTGTGCATGATGAAGAATTGAGAGCCCGCGGAATCCGGGTTGTTGGATCTTGCCATGGATAGTACGCCTGGCGTATGCTTCAGGTTATTTTCAAAGCCGTTATCGTTGAACTCGCCCTTGATAGAATAGCCGGGACCACCGGTACCGCGTCCGTCAGGATCGCCGCCCTGAATCATGAAGCCATTGATGACCCTGTGGAATGTCAGTCCGTTGTAGTATCCTTTGTTTACAAGTGAAATAAAGTTGTTCACTGTATTTGGTGCCACCTCAGGATAAAGTTCTATCTGGAGGTCGCCATAGTCCTTAATGGTCATTGTCACGACAGGATGGGGCATGTTCTCGTCTGGAACGCCCGCCATATCCTCTTGAGCAACCTCAGCCTCTGTTGTTTCAATATCTGGTTGAGTGCCTTCATCAGTGCTGCTGGTATCCTTAGCATCTGTTTTGGGGCTGCATCCAGTCACCAATAGACCTGTAAGGGCTATTAACGCCATAAAGATTGATAATTTTTTTAGCATAGTACGCCTCCTGTGTTGATGTTATCATATAGTAGCATAGCAGAATTATGTGAATAAATTTTTAATAGAGCATAAATAATTGCCTGAGGCGAAAAAATAGCTATCAATATATGGATTCCACCGTATATTTCATAATGGTGTCGCTGTGGTATGGAAATGCTTTCAGCAAGTCTTCACGGCGGTATACCTTCAAATCATCCATGTCAAATCCAGGAGCAATCATAGTACCGATAAGGGTAAAGTCTCCCTTCCCAGCCTCGATGGCAATGGCATGATTCTTAGGAATTTGAATTTGTGGAGCGCACTCGGGTGCAAATGCCATACCGAGTGATTTTTCATATAGGTCACCTTCAGGTGAGATGATGTACAGCTTCAAGGCATCGCCATAATGATAATACCAGACAGACTCTGAACGCAAGGAATGGAAAGTCATGATCATGCCCGGTTCAAAAAGCATATATTCACTTGTGAACAGTTTCCTTTCTGAAGAAGATACACCTGGAATATCGTGTCGTATGTATTTTTCCTTAGATATAAATGGTCTTGTATAATAGCCCCCTTCGGGATGAGGTACCATGTCTAGCTTCTCGATTAAATCTTTCGCATTCATTAGCCCTGCAACTCCTCTCGACATATGCCTTTACATTATATCATTGCAAGGGGCTGTACATAGGATAAAACCCATTTTATTTCTAAACTTATTGAAAAATTATAAGGCTGTTTGTAAAAATTATGCGATTGACGATGAATATAGTAAGCAGAGACACGATTATCAGATGGAAGCTAAGTGGTTTGAAATGGTATAATATTACTGGTGTGAATGTGCTTGGAACTTAGAAATGATACAGGTGTTCAGAGGAGATCCTATGACAAATGCTCAGAATGAACTAAAGGCAAAGATTATGCTTCTTGGCGCAGATTTAGTTGGATTTGCCAGCCTTTCAGAGCTGCCGGAAGAGCAGCGCAGGGACTATTCCTATGGAATTTGCATTGCCAAGGCCATAGACCCGGATGTTGTTGCACAAATCCATCACGGTCCAAATCAAGCCTATTATAGGGCGTATAAGTACCTGAATGCGGCCCTGGGAGAAATAGCACGTGAGACAAGTGAGTTCATAAGCAAAATGGGCTATGATGCCCATGCAGCGGAAGCGTCAAGTGCCATACATGGCGATACGCTTAGTACGGTTCTGCCCCATAAAACTGTAGCTACCCGAGCTGGCATGGGCTGGATCGGGAAATCGGCACTTCTCATCACGCCGGACTTCGGACCAGCTGTAAGGCTGATAACTGTCCTAACGAACCTGCCCCTTGAAGTCGATGAACCCATCAATAGCTCAAAGTGCGGCGCCTGCACAAAGTGTGTGGATATATGCGACGGTCAGGCAATCAAGGGTGTGAACTGGACTGTCGGGATGGAACGCAGCGCCTATTACGACGCATTCGCCTGTTGTCAGGAAGCTGAAAAAAAGTGTGACAAGGAAAATATTGATGCGCGTATTTGTGGACAATGCATAAATGTGTGTCCATATACAAGAAAGTACCTGGAACGGGAAGCGTCAAAGTAAGGAATCAAAATATTCAGCAAGCGTAAAAAACATACACAGACACAGAGGATGTGATTTAATGAAACTCCGGGTACTGGTGGATAACAATACACTGATTGACAGATACTTTATTGGCGAACCGGGTGTAAGCTATTACATTGAAGCAGAAGGAAAGACAGTTCTATTCGATACAGGATATTCTGATGTATTTGTCAAAAATGCTGAAAAGATGGGATTGGACCTTCTAAAATCCGATTACATTGTCCTGTCCCATGGTCATATAGACCATTCGTGGGGTCTGGTACCCTTGATTCGTCTTTACTCAGAGGCGCTGATTGAAGGCGTGCCTTTTAAAACCCCAAGCCTGCTTGCACATCCCAAGTCCCTTCTTAACAAAAGTATTGGTCGTGAAGTGATTGGCAGCCTTCTGACAGAAAATCAGCTGGCGCGGCATTTTGATATGAATCTGTCATCACGACCGATTTGGATAACGGACAAGCTGGTCTATTTGGGGGAGATAGAAAGAAGCAATGACTTTGAAGCCCAGTCCCCAATCGGCCAATATGATGAGGATGGTCTCAAGCATGATGACTATCTGATGGATGACACTGCGCTCGCTTACAAATCAGATCAGGGTCTGGTCATCATTACAGGGTGCTCCCATGCAGGGATTTGCAATATCATTGAGTATGCGAAGAAGGTCTGTAAAGACGCGCGGATTATTGATGTCATTGGCGGCTTTCATTTGCTTGACCCTGAGGAAGAAATCCTTACACGTACAGCCTCTTACTTTAGCGAGAACAGTGTGAAAAAAGCACATGCCTGTCATTGCACGGACCTCAAATCCAAGATTGCCCTCGCGGGTGCTGTGGAAATGGGAGAGGTCGGCGTCGGCCTGGTTCTTGAGTACGATGAATAGAGAAATAACAGCCAGAAAAATAATAAAGTGACGCCGTGGTGCAATTAAATGCGCTCTGGCGTCACTTTTCGTTTTCTGGACAGGAGTGTGTCCTTAAAGTGTGATGTATTTGTTTATGTTTCGGGCTTTCATAATACGTGCTTTGATAGTTGAAGTAATTGTGTCATAAAGCTGCATGCCGCTGACAAGGTCTTCAATGCCATAATCGATATTTGGATTGTCATTGACTTCGATGAGATAACACTTGCCATTTACATATTTAAGGTCGACACCATAAAGCCCATCGCCAATATGGGAAGTCGCCAAAAGGGCAGCATTCAGAATGTCCTTTGGAACCTCATGAAGAGAGAGGGTGGAAAATGCCCCTTCTGTCTGAGCGTCCTGCGCATTCCAGTTGTAGATCTGCCAGTGGTCCTTTGCCATATAGTATTTGCATGCAAATAAGGGCTGGTTGTCAAGTATGCCTATTCTCCAGTCGTAGTCCGAATAGATATATTCCTGAACAATGATAAACTCTGAGTTTTCAAGAAGTGCATGACACTTGTTCTCAAACTCCACGGGGTCTTTGACTTTGAAGACGCCTAAGGAAAATGCACTGTCGGGCTCCTTGAGAATAAGCGGAAAATCCATGTGCTTGAGAACGGCCTTAATGGACGCTTCAGTATTGGTCACGACCATGGCCTCTGGCATGGATATGCCTGCACGCTTCATACGTTCCTGAAGATAAAACTTATTGGAGCATTTCAAAATGGACCATGGGTCATCAATGACGATGAGTCCTTCTGCATGGGCGTAGCGGGAAATCTCATATGTGTGATTATTGACGGCTGTGGTTTCACGTATGAATAGGGCGTCAAATTCGTTGATCCGGTGCATGTCCTTCTTGTCGATGAACTCAACAAAAAAACCGTTCTTTTCAGCAGATTGTTTGAAGCGCTGCAAGGCTCTGCTGTTCGAGGGGGGCGTTTGTTCGTCCGGGTTCACCAGAATGGCCAAATCGTATTCATAGTTTTTTACCTTTGGACGATTGAACTTCTTCTGCGAGAAATACGACACGGCAATACTTTTCAGAATGTTCTCATCTTCATTGCAAAGTGAACTGATTTGACCAAGGCGGACACTTTCGATGAGCCATTTGTTGGTTTTGATGAATTTGAAATGTACCAGGGGTGCCTCGAATAGCTTATAGAGACTTCGGCTGAGTCTGGTTGCTGTTCCGTCTGTCTCATGCCCCAAGAAGAGTGTATAATCCACCACGCTGTCAGTGACACCGGCAAGGGTCTTGTTGAGCAAGTCATCAATTTCCTCATAGAGACATTGAATGAAGAAAGTGCTTGTGAAATCCTGTATCATGGCTGCATTTGGAATGACACGATGGTCTCTGGCCGTTGCAAGCAGTGAAATATAGTAGCCCTTTGACTTGTATGTGTAAGTGTTGCAAAGATTAAAGACCCTGTAGCTGGCGTTTCTCTGGAATCTTTCTTCGCTGAGATACTGTTCAGGGGAAATGCATTCAATGCTTTGAACCAGGTCTAGAAAGGCAAGCGGGTTTTCTGTGACAACAATATTCTTGAGTCTGTTGCTATGCGCGGTGTCCTCACAAAGGTTCTTGCTCATGCGAATTGCGGGAATATTTGCGCTGTAGTAGTCTGCCAGTTGAACTTTTGGAATGTAACCTGCGTGCTTGTACCATGCAATCAGGTCTGGGTTGGTCTGGTCGGCTTCAAGAATCATCTGAACTTGTCCCTTGCTTCGCGCAACGGCTTCACAGTGTTCAAGCAAGAGCTTTCCATATCCCTTGTTGGATTCTGACCCCTTGATTGCAATGGAAACAAGACGTGTTGAGTGCTTGAAATGCTGCATGACCGCGGCACCGACCGGATTTTCATTCCATGCGAGAATGACTTCCTGATGTGGGCTGTTTATACTTTGACGCAGTGAACGTCTTGTTGACTGGCGATCACTCGGAAAGGCTTTCTGCTCAAGTTCTGTCAGAAAATCCAAATCGTTGAGGGATGCAGCTGAAAATTTTATCATGTAACCTCCATAGGTTTTTTGTCATAATTTCACTTATATTGTACGCTTATTCGGGAGAAATACAAGCAAAATATTCTTGAATTTTAAATCCGTGAAACGCAGCTGTATCAGCGGGTGTAGTCGGGTGTTGAAGGTTGGCTGACACGTTTTAGGTTAGGGGGTGGAAATATACACAATTTGTGTGAGATATTGAGTTATCCCTCGAAATAGAATAATATAGAGGTTGATGACTTGACGTGACATTGATGCAGGAGGATGAAGAATGATTAGACTGAATAAATGGGTCATATTGATGGGTGTGAGTATACTTCCAACCGTGTTTGGCATACTGATGAATCAGTTGATTATGAAAGTGGAACTCGGTGGATTCATAATGTTTTTCTTGAGTTTTGTGTTTTATCTCTATTGGGTTTATACGGGTTTCAAAATCAGAAGTACATTTGTTGTCGATATGAAAGTGCTCCTGGTAGCCCATTTGATAGGCGTAGCCAGTCTGTTTCTTATGGCCTACCAAATCAGTGTGCAAGGCGGTTTTTTAACAGGCTACGCAGGTCTGTTGCCTCAGATGAACTTTCTGCCTGGGCTCAGCCTCATTGCACGATTTGACGTGTTTGGGATCTTGTCCGACCTAATCAAGCTCTCGTCGGCAGTGTTGTCTGTAATGGTTCTGTGTTTCTACGGGGGAACACGCCTTGCTGTCAAAATGCACATACAGTAAAGCGAACAAATCCACCTGTGCTAGGCTGAAAATAAAGTAATGAATGATTCAAATTTTTATTGAAAACACTAAAATAAGGGGTAATACATAAATGATATGTATTACCCCTTATTCTGTAGCATCAGGATTCAAGTGAAACTTATTCGAATGGAGGAAGAACAATGGGGATTTTAGTATGTGGTGGGGCGTCGCTGGTTTGTACCATGGGCGCTGCTCCGGGAACACTTAATGTTCTGCCCAATAATAAAACCATTACCAGCATGCCCTATGCGACGATTATGGACAATAAGCCTTTTGTGAATGTGACACCGTTTGGGGTATGCAGATCACCAGCCAATCCACAGGTTGCCGCAATGACGCCGGTACCACCTCCAGGCGTTATTAAGCCACAGCCTTGCATTCCAAGTCTGGCAGCCCCTTGGACACCGGGATCTCCAACTGTTTTGATTGGAAACCTTCCGGCGCTGAATAATGCCTCGAAACTGATGTGCAACTGGGGTGGTGTCATTTCCATAACGGCACCCGGTCAGTTCAAGACCATGGTACCTTAATGCCGAACCTTACAGGGTGATTTCCGAATATGTCAGTAACTTCTCGGATATATGCCGGTATTCACGTAATGTTTGGCTACGGCGGATTTGACTGAGATATTCATGATTTGGATCAACGCGTTCTGCGAGGTAGGTCCAAAACTCTTTCATTTTTCCAATGAGATAACGCTCGTTTGGCGTATGTTTTACATAGTGTTCAAGTATTTCATTATGAAAACGGTAAAGCATGGATTTTGCAGTCGATTGTGCAATATCGACACCACGGAGTTGCAGGCCCAGAAATGGATTTTTCAGAAGACCTCTGCCAATCATGAACCGGTCAATTTCAGGAAATAGTGCTTTTACGCGTTCGAGATCTTCAGGTGTATTGATATCACCATTGTAGATCACTTGGTGTTTACAAAGCGCGTATAGGGTGTTAAAGCTACCAAGATCTACGGAGCCCTCATATTTCTGAATACCTGTTCGGCCGTGGATCGTTACGTCGCTGATTGGGAATTTGTTGAGTCGCTCCATGACCTCAATGCCTTCTTCCAGTTCGTTAAATCCTAACCGCATTTTAACGGAAAAGGCATAGCCTTTGTTGAAATCAATACCTTTTAGGAATTTTTTGATATGGTCGGGATCTTCAAGCAGCCCTGAACCTCTGCGTTTGTTTGTTACGGTCGGAAAAGGGCATCCGATGTTCCAGTTGATTTCATCATAGCCCATGCTTGCGATTTTCTCTGCATAGAAGTTGAATTCGGTACAGTTGTTGCTGAGCAGTTGAGGGATGACCTTGACCTGAGGGTCATTCAGGTCTGGCTCGACATCCTTGAAAAGGACCTTGCCTGATTTTTCTTCACTGGTCGTCACGATAAAAGGGGCATAGTACTTGTCTATACCACCAAATATCTGGGCGTGCAAGTTGCGGTAATGGGCTAGCGTAACGCCGTGCATTGGTGCGAAATATAGTTCCATTAATATCTCCGTTCATTTCTGTTTCGTATATCGCAAGTTATTCTAACACAGCAGGTACTACCATTAAAAGAGAGAGTTTATGCATTTTAGAAATTTACAGGCTTTATTTCCAAGAATGCTAAGCATATGTTAAGAACAATGTTATAATTAAGTTGATGCTTGTATGACATCTTGAGTTGGAGATGCCATGCTCAACAAAAAACATTGAAGTATGGAGTGGGAAGATGCTGGAAAAATTTGTGAAGCGTGCAGTTGAGAATTTGGGTTCCACCCGGTTTTCTATTGTCTATGGGATCATGTTCAGTTCCCTTGTAAATGGATTGGCAACACTGGTCATGTCAATAACGGAGAAAGAACCTTGGAGTTCCATGGAGCTCGCGATGTATATTGTGGCTTACTTCATTGCCGGGTTTATCATTGGAAAGCAAATTTCAAAACGTGTGATCTAGATATAGCGAAAGACTAAGTGGGGGCGTTCGTATTCAATCATCACGGGGAGATGACATCCAAATAAGGAGTTGCTATGAGTAGAGAACTGGTACTTCAGCTTGAAATGACAATTGAAAATTTTTGGAAATCCACACGTTTGACACATCATGATTTTGAAAGAGATATTTTTGATCGTAATGCAAGTGCTTACAATTATCAGCACTGGCAAAAACTCATAGGTCTGGCGGAAAGCCTGCTGGAATTTGACCGAATTACGGCAGACATGGTGGAACTGGTCTATATGGTTATGGCACTTGATAATCGAAAAAAGGAAGTGATGTCTTTCATTGTGAACAATGTCGAAGAAGGACAATTTGAGATTATTGTAAAATATGCCTTGTATTCGCCTTACCCGGACACGAGAGCACAAATAGCCGAGGCCCTGGGTATGAAGGTATGCAGCTTCAGTAAGCACTATCTTGAGAAATACCTGATTGACGATCATCCATATGTTGTGTCAAAAGCGCTGGAAGCACTCTGCAAGGTTGACGAGAAAGGTGCCGAGCAAAAGGCGAGAAACTTTCTTTTCGACGAAAGTGAAGTGCTCAGACAAACTGCCGATTACGTCCTGAAAAACATAGAATCATAAACCGGCAGAATATATAAGAGAAGTAACTCAAAGACAATCCCAGTGCGGATTGTTTTTCTTTTACGCGATAAGCAAAGAAATGCACTTGAGGCTCCAGATTAAGCGGCTTGTGCTCGCACAAAAGCCGCTTAATCTGGAGCCTCAAGTATATGGCGCGACAACGCGACATGAGCAATCGAAGATTGCTCTGTATTTTATAACAAGGAAAGCTGCAAAAATAGGTAACAGGCGACATGAGCAATCGAAGATTGCTCTGTATTTCATAACACGGAAAGCTGAAAAATAAGTTTCAGGGACATGAGCAATCGAAGATTGCTCTGTATTTCATAACAAGGAAGCCCGCATGACTTAAAATGGATTTTCCGTATATTTGAAGTTGAGTTTATGGTAAAATATTGAATGTAAAGGCAAAATTCATTTTCAGAAAATTCAAGCAACAAGACAACGTGGATGTGCACTAGGGAGAATACATATGAACATTGAAATTAGAAGACCGGTAGGCGCAGATGTTTCTGAACTGGGTGCCTTATTTGACAGAGTCGTGAAGGATGTGTTTCATAGGGAACAGGTAGATGACGCACAGCTCATACAGGAAGAAATGCGGGAAAAAAGAGTTTTCCTCATGGAAGATTTGAATTCTGGCGGAGAGGATCGTTTTTTTCTCATAGCCGTTCATGAGGGGAAAATTGTCGGAACAATTTGCATAGGGCCAAGTAATCCATTGATTCATGAGGTCGCAAGCCAAGCGCTTCGGGATGTCGTGGAAATTGGAACCATTTATGTCGATCCTGATTATCAGTCGAAAGGGATTGGAACAAAGCTTCTCAATGCCATATACATTGTCCTGCTCGCAAAAGGCCATGAGGTCTTCTGCCTCGACAGCGGCTATAAGAGTGCTCAGGCAATATGGAACAGAAAAATTGGAAAAGCAGAATATATCGAACCGCATAAGTGGGGTGAGAATCATCCGCATATGGTTTGGTACAAGCATATGAATGCGGTACATATTGAGTTGTAGACAGTAGGATGTCGAAGGGAGGACAGAGTGTGATCAAGGTATTGATAGCATATACGAGCAAGCAAGGGGCTACAAAGGAAGTTGCTGAAGCCATAGCACGTCACTTGAGTGAAAGTGAATCCGATGTTGTAATAAAAAGCATGGACGCGGTAGCGAACGTGGATCCCTATGATCTGGTAGTCATTGGCGCTCCAATCAATGGTATGCGGTGGGTACAGGAAGCTATTGATTTTGTAGGCATACATCAGTCTGAACTCCTCTATAAGAAAGTAGCCTATTTCTCTTTGTCTTACACCGTAAAACATGGGCGTCAGTTTTGGAAAAACAGGATTCATAAGGCCTTCGATGAGGTGAGTATCCAGGTGCCGCCGCTTATGACGGCCGGCTTTGCCGGTAAGGTAGATGGAACCCTTCCAGCGGTCATGCGTTTTATTTTTGGTGTAGCTAAGGATGTGCCCAATGACCAGCGTGATTGGGATGAAATTGAAGAATGGAGTCATGCCCTGGTAACAGCTTATGAGAAAGAAAGCATATGAAACTCTTGTTGAGTTAAACTGGAAATAAGCGTGTAAAGCGCTTATTTTTTTGGAAATATTCATATGAATTGAATGATTATCGTTGGATGGTTATGGTAATGGGGTATAAGAATAGAACTAAAGTACTAGGAGGCGTTTATGACAAGGAAAACTAGAGTTTTTCTTACAGGTTTTCTGATTATATATTGTGTGATGACCCTAACGCTATTTCATCCCGCGTTTGCTGATGAAACACCACTGGATTGGCTAGATGATGAAGAGCAAAGCTGGCTGCGTGAGCACCCAGTCTTGAATTATGCCCTTGATCCAGATTTTGCCCCGTTTGAGTTCATCGATGAAGAAGGTAAAGCGCAAGGACTTCAGATGGATATTCTTAAGCTCTTTGAAGAAGAACTCGGGGTCGCGATTGCAGTAAACAACGTGGGCAACTGGACATCTGTGCTCAGTTCTGTTTCAACCCACAAAATGGATATGATTTCTGCGAGCAGGACACCTGAGCGTGAAAAGAAAATGCTCTTTTCAGATGTTTACATCGAAATTCCAACTGGCATGATAATACATAAGAACAGCACAGATTTACAGGAGCTGTCTGATTTAAACGGAAAGAAGATTGCGACTGTCAAGGACTGGTCCTGGAATGAAATTCTTGCAGAAGAACATCCTGATTTTATACTTATTGAGTATGACAGTGTCAAGAGTGCCCTAAATGCCGTTGCCTATAAGGAAGCGGACGCAGCCATAATGGATTTTGGGTCAGCCTCGTATCATATTTCAATTAACAATCTCACACACTTAAAGGTGCTTGAGAAGTATGACCGTACCGATAAAATATCCTTTGGGATCAGAGATGATTACGCCATGCTTGTACGTATTCTCAATAAGACAATTCCTAGGATTGAAAGTCGAGCTGAGGCAGTACACAATGACTGGATCAAGCTTGATTACGATGAGATTATTGAAACAAGTGAACTCATACGCATTGCTTGGATTGTTGCCGCAGTTTTTATGGCGGTTCTTTTATGGAGCCTGTCGCTGCGCCATCAGGTGGATAGAAAGACAAAAGCCCTTAAGGAAGAGCTTGAAAAATCTGAGCAGATGAAAGTTGAAATTGAACGGATCAACGAAAAACTCGGACAATCTCAGCGGGAGCTTGAATCCATACTCAACGCCGATCCAAGCTCAATATTCGTAAAGGACACTAACGGCATATTTCAGATGGTCAACTCTGCGGCGGCGAGAACAATGAATCTTGAGCCGGAAGAGATTATCGGACATGCTTTAAGGGAGTTTCCAGACCGAATTTCACCGGAGTCTCTGGAGGTCGTTGAACGTACTGAACAGCAAGTCCTGAACGGTGAGGTTGCATACTCAAATTACATGATTGATCTTTTTGATGGAGAAGGCCATAAGTTCATTCACGATGTGAGAAAAATCCCTATTATGGGTTCTGACGGAAAACCTGAGCTTATTTTATCTGTTTCAACCGACATTACTGAGATTCAAAATAAGAATGTTGAGCTGGAAAAGTCTCTCGATGAACTCAAGTCTGCACGGGCTCAGCTGCTTGAACAGGAGAAGTGGGCGGCAATCGGAGCCTTTGTGGCAGGGATAGCGCACGATGTCAACACACCGCTTGGATCCTCCATAACCATCAGCTCTCACTTGAAGAAAATTGTTGCCAACTCAGAGAAGGCGCTCAGTCAGGGATCATTAAAGAAATCCCAGCTCATCGAGCTGTATGAGGATGCAAATGAGAGTCTTGAAATGCTGGACAGGCACCTGAATCAGGCAGCTGATCTGATCCAGAACTTCAAGGCGGTATCTGTACATCAAATCAATGAAGTTGAAGAAGAGTTTGACCTTTGCGAATATATGAACCGTATTGCCATAGGCATGAAGTATGAATGCAAGAAAAAAGGCGCACGTATTGAAGTGAACTGTGAAGAAGTCATTCTCTATAAAGGGACACCGGGCCTTATTTCACAAATCCTCACCAACCTGATTGCAAACTCGCTCATGCATGGTTTTGACAGTCAGGCAAGCGGCTTGATAAGAATGGCAGCCAGAGAGAGGGACGGATTTGTTCACATTTACTATTCCGACAATGGCAAGGGCATGGATGAGAATACACTTAAGAAGGTGTTTGTTCCATTCTATACAACAAAGCGCAGCGAGGGCGGAAGTGGTCTAGGCATGCATATTGTCCATACCCTGGTGACTGAAAAACTTGAGGGCAGTATTGATGTCAAGAGTGAACCTGACAAAGGCGTTTATTTTGACATCCGTCTGCCAGCCCGACAGTAATGAAAGCACTCCCTTCTGCTCTTTTCAGAAGTGGAGTGTTTTTTTCAGACAAGTGCTGCTTCATCTCATCAATATTATCAAATAATTGATTGTACAATGGGTAAAATAGTAATGAGGATGATATATAATTGTGATAGAAAGGGCTGGGGCAAAAATGGATACAAATAAAATCAAGACGGTTTTTGCACTTGTTCTAACACTGCTGATCATAGGAATTGCTGCAATATGGATATCGTCCATAATTGTTTAAATTCAAGTCGTTTCAAGGGGGCAGACCATGGATATAAACAAACTCAAAGAAATAGGGGAAATTGCATCTTTTAACGAGGGTGAGACCATAATCTATCAGGGCCTGTATGGCGAAGAAATGTACATCATTTTGAAAGGACGTGTACAGGTATTCGTGCTGAACCCTTTTGATGGAACGGAGGCACATATCGCAGAGCTTGGTGCGGGGGATGTCTTTGGAGAAATGAGCATATTTCAAGGTGGCAAGAGGAGTGCCTCAATCAGGGCGCTTGAATCCTGCACCATGTTTAAGATAACAAAACAGGGACTGGATGATTATATTGAAATGGACCCTTCTATGGCGACTAAGCTTATGAAAATCATAGCCAAACGAATTATTGAGGCGGAAGGTTACATTAAAGAGTATCAATCGTAGGGCGATATTTGGAGGCTACCATGTCAGATAAGAGGATAGATCCTTTTTATACAATGGAATTTGAAGAAGAACAAGTCATATATAATGCCGGGGACGAGAGTATTTGCATGTATGCCATCCTTCAAGGTCGTGTAGGGCTTTTCAAGAAAACAGGCGAAGGTGAGATACAGATCAAAAGCCTTGGTGAAGGAGATTTTCTAGGGGCCATTTCATACCTTGGAGAGGTGCCTAGGCGGTATAAGGCGGTTGCGACGCAGTTTACGCGCGTTCAGCAGTTGTATGATGACAATATTGAGAATTTCATTAGGGCGCATGCCCACAGTGTTGTAAATTTGATGGATAACTTGAGTAAACGTCTTGCTGAAGCGGATAAGAGCATTGGCAAAATTGGTGGCATTGACAAGTGTGTAATCTGTGAAGCCGAGGTTTCAGAAACACAGGTTGCAGATCAAGCGGTCAAGAAGCCTGAAACTTCCATAATGGACCGTGAGCAGAATGACCTGGGGCACCCGGTTTACCCTGAAGGGCACAGGCATTATCCCAATGCGCTTGAGTCGGATCATGAGCAGTTTCTCTTCGACAAGAATGTGAAATGTCCAATTTGTGAGTTTGATTTTACGCTATATCAGATGCGTGTATCACATTTCAAGCTTAAAGAAGTCAAACGGGATATGCGGAAGGTTTTTGAGGGCATTGATGAAATTTGGTACAATGTATGGACGTGTCCGCACTGCAAATATTCCAACTTCCATTACGACTTTCTTAAATTGAAGACGCATCAGAAAGAAGCGCTGAGGGAGAAAATTCCTGAGAAACTGTCTGGATTCTATCCGCCGGAAACACTGAGGATGTCCTTTAATGAAGTTTTCGACAGTTACTATATGGCCCTGGCTTGCAAGGAAATCCTTGGTGCCACGGCGTACGAGCTGGGTAGAATATGGTTGCATCTCGCCTGGATGTATGATGATGTAGGTGACGAAGAGATGTTTGCGGTCGCTTATGACCACGCGCGGGAGTATTATGCCACTGGCTGGTTCACCGAACGGGTTCAGCTGACTGCCGATGGAGAGCAGAAGCTGGCTATTCTGATTTCTGAAATGAGCTTGTACTGTGGAAAGCTTGAAGATGCGCGCAAGTTCATCTTTGAGGCAGTGAACATAAAGAACGGTTCCAAGGCACTGACGGAGCAGGCGCGCGATCGCCTTATCGATATCAAGGCCCTAATTCAAAAACAGAGCCAGTCAGGGGATCGGGACGAAACAGAGTAAGACTTGAGAGTGTTTGTAATTTTTACAAACACTCTTTTAAATTCTTGGAATAATATGCATTGATATGTCTTTGGGAATTCATTAATATGTATACAAGGTCCAAATATGGACGAGATGTATCGAGGGGTATAAGGAGAGGCATATATGGAGAAGACAAAAAAGAGTATGTTTATCGCAGACTTATCACTGCTGATTGTAGCGGTAATCTGGGGAACGGGATTCATCGTAACAAAAAATATATTATCTGGGATTACGCCCCTTTACATGGTTGCGTTGCGTTTTGCTGTAGCAACGGCGGTCATGGGTGCCCTATCCTTCAGAAAAATCAAAGCCATATCGGTATCTGACCTGAAAGGCGGTATGGTTGTCGGGCTAATGCTCTTCCTGGGGTTTGCTACCCAAACCATTGGCATTCAGTATACGACCGCTGGTAAATCGGCATTTCTAACAGGTACGAATGTGGTCATGGTGCCCTTTATCTCTTGGTTCATCTATAAGAAGCGCCCAGACATGTTCGCGATTATTGCCGCTGTGATGTGTTTTGTCGGGGTCAGCTTTCTGACATCAGGAGGGGAACTTGGTGCGATTACCGCCGGAGATTTATGGGCTTTGTCCTGTGCGCTCTTCTTCGCCATGCATATCATATCCACGGGGGTATTTGTAAAAAATACAGCTCCAGCGGTTCTGACACTGATGCAGTTTGTAGTCGTAACAATTCTTGCATTTGCAGTAGCCTTTGTTGTTGAAGGGCCCATGGTCATGCCTGGTGCAAGTGCACTGACCGGCATTCTCTATTTAGGCGTCCTGAGTACCTGTGCCGCATTTTTCATTCAGACGGCAGCACAGAAATTTACATCGGATACCCATGCAGCCATTATTCTAAGTCTTGAATCGCTGTTTGGTACCGTATTTGGTATTATTTTTCTCAAGGAGCCCTTTACGGCAGTTATGGCAGTTGGATGTCTGATCATACTGCTTGCAATCATTACCGCTGAAACGCGCTGGAGTTTTATCAGAAAAAAGCAGCCTGACCATGATGCTGACAAAATAACAGCATAGTGACGTTAAATAGACTTGTACGAAAATGAATAACAAGTAGAATAAAAAAACGCCTGCGAACAATCGCAGGCGTTTTTATGCATTAAGCGTTAAATATTAGTGTTTTTTAGGCTTGCTGTTATAGCGAGGCTTCTTGGCGCCATTCTTATTATAAGATGGACGTCCGCCACCGCCGCCAGGCTTTCTGTTGAAGTTGCCTGAGCGTGCCTTTTCGAATCGAAGATCAAGCTTTTTGCCTGATGAATCATGTGTATGTCCATGAAGTGCATCGATAATCTGATCAGCAGTTTCCTTCGACATATCCAAATAAGTTACATTGTTTCTCATTCGGATGTTGCCGATAGCGTGCTTACGGATACCCGATTTTGAAGAAATCAGGTATAGAAGATCGCGAACTTCCACCTTGTCATCACGACCCAGGTTCATTCTTAGTGAATCACTGCGTTTGCTTTGATCACGAGATGACGAAGATGATTTCTGGTTGCGTTTTGTAGGCACATTCATGCTGAAACCAAAGTCTTTGTCAGTACCTTTTTCAAGTGAAAGGTTCATGTCGATGATTGCAGCAGCAATTTGTCTTGCGCTGAAGCCATCATCTTCAAGCTGATTGATGATCGCAAGAGCATGGTTGCTCATACCGTCTTCTCCAATAGTCTTAGCTTCCTCTACGTAACGTGTAATGCGGGAATCGTTGACTTCAGAAAGAGATGGCAGTCGACCTTCTTCGATTTGTTCTTTTGTGTAGTGCATGATTTCAGTCAGGAAGTTGATATCTTCCCGGCTTACGATTGTAGAAGCATCACCAGTTCTGCCTGCACGACCTGTACGTCCGATTCTGTGAACGTAGTTTTCAGGATGCGAAGGTACATCGAAGTTATAAACAGCATCTACACCGTCAATATCAAGACCTCTCGCTGCTACGTCCGTAGCGATAAGTAGGTTCAGATGACCCGCGTTGAAGCGCTTGATTGTTTCAAGACGCTGTGCCTGTGGAATGTCACCATGAATCTTGTCTGAAACGATGTTCTTGTTTTGGAAAGCTTCAGACAGCATGTCAACACCGCGTTTTGTGTTACAGAAAATTAGCGCCTGTTTAGGTGTCTGGAAATCAATCAGACGAAGCAGTGCATCAATCTTGTGTCTGCGCTTGATCAGGAAGAACTTCTGAGTGATGTTTGTATTTGTCATTTGCTTTCTTGCAATGTGAATACGCTTAGGATCTTTCGTATATTTCTTTGCAAGATATTCTACAGTTTTTGGCATTGTAGCTGAGAAAAGCAGTGTTTGTCTTTCTTCAGGAAGGAATGCCAGAATTGCTTCCAGTTCATCTTTAAAACCCATCTTAAGCATTTCGTCAGCCTCATCAAGGATGAGTGTATTCAGATTGCCTGCTTTAAGGATCCCTCTATCCAAATGGTCTTTTGTACGACCAGGCGTGCCAACGACAACTTGGGCACCACGCTTAAGTTTTCTAATTTGATGATAAATTGGTTCTCCACCGTATACAGGAACTACGTTCAGTCCGCGCATGCCAGAGGAAAGTTCTGTTATTGATTCTGCTACCTGTACAGCCAGCTCACGTGTAGGACACAAGATCAGTGCCTGCAGAGAACGGTCCGCCTCGTTGATATTTTCAAGCATTGGGATTGAAAAAGCAGCAGTTTTTCCTGTTCCCGTTTGTGATTGTGCAATGATGTCATGGCCTTCTTTGCATAGAGGTATTGATTGAGCTTGAATTTCTGTCGGTTCATCGTAACCGCACTTTTCAATACCCGCCAGAACAGCATCTGTTAGTTCATACTTAGTAAAACCCATTAATAGTCCTTTCTACATTACATGCTAAATTCAGTCTTAGCTTGTAACGTACAAGGGAAGGGAAGCCAGACTAAACTTAACACAAACAATTTGTTAACTAATCAAGTATATGTGATAACTCAACATATTACAAGGTAAAGTTCAGCAAATTCCAAAATAATTACGTTTTTTTCATGAAATTTGGCGATGAAAATAAAGGAAAACGTTTATTGAATTTAATTATCTTACAATTTGATGGATAACTATTATGGGTGATTATGTAGAAGAACTCTTTTTCCTATCCAATACGGGTTTCCATGACCTCTGTAATCAGGCGTTCCGTCTCTTCGTTGAGTCTGCTGCTGAACTGCTCCATTTCATCGATACGCGCATTGATTTCCTTAAGGCCGCTTGAATGGACGTTAATGACAGTACCTGTTTCATCGACCTTTGTATGTATTGTCCTTATGGAATTGCTCAGGCTTGTCAAAATGTCTTCTATTTTGCCCGTAGACTCGACGCTCATAGAAGCGAGTTTTCTGATTTCCTCTGCAACGACTGCAAATCCGCGTCCGCTATCGCCTGCACGTGCAGCTTCGATTGCAGCATTTAGGCCAAGCAGGTTTGTTTGACCGGCAATACTTTTAATAAAGCTGAGAATTTCATCTGTTTCCCCGACCTTTCCCTTTGAGTCTACGGAGGCATGGGCGAGGTTTTCAAATATCCGAGACATGTCATCAATTTGCTCGTGAGCACTGCTGAACGCATAGGAAAGAGAACTGATGCTTCGAATCATTTCATCTGCAAGACCGTTTAGGCCACTTGATGATTCAAGGATCCTCTTGCGCTGGTAGCCTGTTTGAGAGAGTGTGTTGGCAAATATGTAGAGCATATCCGCAGCAGCCCGGATGCTCTCTTCGGGAACAATCCGTATTTTATTGAGCGCATGAATGTAGGTGTCGGGGTCTACGCCTATCTTGTCAGCTATTTTTCTGAACTTCTTCTCGTCTGGAGGTTCGGGCAAAACCTGACCGCCTAAAATGGCACCGACCTGAACACCATCTATGACAATAGGTGCAGCAAAATCCATGAGTCCTGCGTGGCAGTAATAGATTGCAGGTTTGCCGCTGGCCGCGGCATCGCGTCCGCCCTTTTGGTCGCATTCAAGACAGAGCTGGTTGCCTTCTTTACTGCCACGTGTCAGGTCCATGCAAAAGTGTGTGAAGTTGCTGGGTTTTGTAATTTCGCCTTCAAGATCAACCGCTATACTGGCCATCCCCATAGCCTTTGAAAAGCTGTCCTGAAATTGCTGAAGCAAATCAATGTCAATAATGTCTTTCAAATCAAATCCAATTTCCCTATTCATCTTTTTCCATACTCCCTTTCATCTCTTTAGTCGACGCACTTTGTTAGTCTAAATATAGCAAGGGATAGACAAGCGGACTAATATATAATTTACAACTTATGGTAATAAAATGCCGTACTTGATAGCAAGTGTAAAACCATGGTAGTCAAAAATGCACGTAAATAGAATTTTGATATACTAAAAAAATTGACAACCTCAACAAAAAGTGTAGATTATAAGGTGCTCACCCTGTATAATAATAGAAGAAGAAGGTTCGTGAAAATTATTGACTGTTAAACAGGAGGGTATGCATGAAGGAGTTTGTACTGGTAATAAATCCGGGTTCTACATCTACAAAGGTTGCGCTGTTTAAAGGTGCGGAAAATATTGTACAAAAAAATCTGAGCCACTCAACAGAAGAACTCGACAAATTTGAAAAGATCACCGACCAGTTTGAATATAGAAAAGACATGATTATTGAGTGGATGACAGCTGAAGGCTATGCAAGTGACCAGTTGAAGGCAGTTGTGGGTCGTGGCGGGCTCTTGAAGCCTATGCCATCTGGTGCTTACGAAGTGACGCAGCCAATGATTGAAGACCTCAAGATTGGTGTTCAGGGCGACCACGCTTCCAACCTCGGCGGAATCATTGCAAAGAGTGTTGCAGACCAAGCGGGTGTGAAGGCCTATATCGTCGATCCTGTTGCAGTTGATGAGTTTGAAGATGTTGCAAGAATTTCAGGTATGCCTGAAATTGAACGACGCTCACTGGTACATGCACTCAACGTCCGTGCGATTGCCCACCGTGTTGCTAAGGAAAAAGCGTGTCACATTGAAGATTTGAATCTTGTGGTTGCACACCTTGGCGGTGGCATTTCAGTTGTACCGATGCTCAAAGGAAAAATGATTGATGCCAACAATGCCAACGAAATGGGCCCCTTTTCTCCAGAACGCGTGGGTGGGCTTCCGACAGGTGATCTTGCAAAACTTTGCTATTCAGGTGAGTACACATTCAAGGAGCTCAAGACAAAAATGCGGGGCAAGGGCGGCCTGGTTGCATACTTAGGCACAAATGACGCCCGTGAAGTTCTCAAAATGATTGAGAATGGTGATGACAAGGCGAAACTGGTATTTGATGCAATGGCTTACCAGATTTCCAAGGAAATCGGTGCAATGGCTACGGTACTCAAGGGACAGGTTGACGCAATTGTTCTAACAGGCGGTGTTGCTTATTCCAAGTATCTGACAGACTACATTGAAGGTCAGGTTGGATTCATCGCACCAGTCATTGTAAAACCAGGTGAAGATGAAATGCTGGCACTGAATGAAGGCGTTATGCGTGTTGAGTCCGGTGAGGAACCTGCAAAAATTTACGAGAATGAAGTGAAGTAGATTGTCTGCTTCCAGTAGAGTCAGTCACTGAAATAGAAGAGATGTACAGTATGTCAGCATACTGTACATCTCTTTTTTACTTAGAAGCTCCTTTGAAACCAATCTGATGGTGCCGCGGTTTATTTGGTGTGTTAGTAAATTATGGAACGCGTGTTAAGTGTTGAATGCATAACACAATTCTTAACACGTTTGAAAACTATACTGGTCCATATAGTCCATACATACTAAGGAGGCACTGATGAACATCAAGGGGAGTATCAGGAACAGAATTATTGCCACAGCGTTTGTTGTAACTCTAATTGCTTTTGTCCTAATGGGGGTCTTGCAGAATCTGCGAATATCAGATCAGATGGAAATGAATGAGAGAGCCAAACTGCAGAAGAACACGCAGATAATTGCCAACGATTTGGACAGTTTTTTCTCAACACATGGGATGATTGTTTTTCAAATGTCCAAACAGCCATCCATCGTCGAACTCATGACTGACGTACGTGTGAAGTCGGATCGAGATAAGCATCCCAAGCAGGCTGAAGTCGGGGCGGTGCTTGCAGATGTCACCTCTTCAGACAAGAATATTGCCTGGGCGTGGCTTGGGCTTACAGAGTCATCCGATATCATGACTTCAGATATCACATATCATATTGGCAGTGATTATAATATTGAGAACAAGGCCTGGTATGTTCAGATGAAAGAAGCTGGACAAGTTGTAACCTATACACCGCCATACACGGATTCGGTCTCTGGTGATATAGTGGTATCCATACTTTATCCAATTGTGTCCCCTGAGGATGCCCGTATTTTGGGATCAGTCGGTATTGACTTGAAATTAGGTGAGGTTGAAGAGATCATGGAGCGCTATACTATTGGGGAGACTGGTTATGCAGTGCTGATGTCGCCCGATGGAACGCTTGTATATCATCCGGATCCATCCCTTATGATGAATGCGGTTTCAGCGTCAGATATGGATGAAGTCATAGGGGAAATGGGCAAAAAAATGCTTGAGTCCGATTCCGGACAGTTTGAGTACAGAGGGACTGCAGAAGCTGTTTATTATTCATTTGAAAAGATAGAGTCATCTGGCTGGATGATTGCCACTGTCGTACCTATATCAGAAGCACAAGGTATAATTGATTCGTTCATCTTTATGAATACAGCTATGTATGTTGTGACGATTGCAGCTCTACTATTCGTACTTTTTACTGCAATCAGCCGTTCATTAAAGCGTGTTCCGGTCATCGTCAAAAATATGAATCGATTTGCTGACAAGGACCTGACAAACCATGAAGTCATTGCGTCAAATGATGAAATTGGTCAGATCAGCAGCACATTCAGTCGTGCGGTTTCTTTACTCAAAGGGGTAATTTCTCAAGCTATCAATGCATCTGGAGATTTGCATACTGCATCAAATGCTATGGTCCGAGTTTCAGAGGAAACAAAGATTACACTTGGTGAAATTGCCAGGTCCATATCCGATATCGCTCAATCAGCGAATAGCCAAGCTAGCCAAGTGGAAATAAGTGTGCATGAAATTCAAGGCCTGTCCCACGATATTGACAGCGTATTCACGTCGATTGAGAAGATATCTGCAGAGGGTAGCCAAGTTCATACCCATTCCAGCAAGGGTACGCAAATTCTTGAAGAGCTTAAAATTCAGTCGGATCATAATCAGGATTCGGTCGAAAAAATCAAGCAATTGGCCCTTGATATGGAGGGGTCAACAGCTGAGATCACATCGATCGTTGAAATGATCAGCTCGATTTCAACACAGACAAACCTGCTTGCTCTCAATGCTTCCATTGAGGCTGCAAGAGCGGGAGAAGCCGGTCGAGGATTTGCTGTGGTTGCAGAAGAAATTAGAAAGCTTGCAGAACAGACAAACCATGCGACTGAAGAAATCGATGACAAGATCGTCGCAATACAAAAGAAATCAAAAGAGATGGTTCTGCAAACACAGTTCTCTGAAGATATTGTAAGCGAGAACAATCAAATCGTAATGGGCACTGAGGCTGTGTTTATGAGTATTCTTGAGAACCTTAACATACTTTTTGGCATTTCAGAAAACGCCAAAGAGAATGCTCGGGAAATGTACAAGAAGAAAGACACACTGGTTCGGTTCATTGAACTTGTAGCATCATCTTCGGATGAAATCTCAGCAGCTGTGCAGGAAATGAGTGCATCTACCGAAGAGCAGCTTGCAACTATGGAAAATCTATCAAGCAATGCAAGTCATGTTGAAGAAATGGCGCGTTATCTTCAGCAGATACTCGAAGATTTCAAGGTGACTGGAAATCGCAGATAGAGGTAAGTCAAAAAGCTGAAGGCGCCTTGTAATGATACAAATTGCAAGGTGCCTTCAGCTTTTATTTTTTCCTATATTCACTTGGCGTCATACCATACTTTTTCTTGAACTGCGCCGAGAAGTATCCCATTTCCCTAAAACCGCATCCGTAGCCAATTTCAGATATCTGCCAGTCCGTTTCCACCAGGTTTTGAGCGGCCACAATCAAACGGTACTGATTGACATAGCGCAGGGGTGTTGTATCAAGCACTTGGCGAAAGCATCTAAGACTTTCACTTTTGCTGATTGATGCGGATTCAGCGATATCAGCCAGCGTAATGGTTTCAAAATAGTGGTCTTCAATATATTTGAGCATTTGTTTTATACGCTGTTCAGTCTTCATATCCTTGTTTTGAAATGCCATGTGCTCGTGCTGCTGATGTTGGTCTAGCAAGAGGATGATTTCTGAGAGCTCATTGCGGACACGAAATTCATAGCCGTGGGCATCTTCAGCAATTTCTTTCCATGCGTATTCCAGCTTGGAAAGAACGAGACTGTGCCAATCCGTACTTGGGTTAAGGCGCTGAAGACTGTAGTCCTTGTTTTGTAAGAGTGGTCGCAGGTACTTGTGCCAGAAGATACTGTCCTCTGCGCCACCAATGAGTCTGGGATGAAATACAATAGAGTAGACCAGCGCACCTTTGCCCGCATCAGCAGTTGAGACCGTATGCAGTGTGTCGGCATTGACGAACGCGCCGCTTCCCTTTGTCAGCTGAAATTGTCTTGATCCGACGGATAGGGTGATTTGGCCTTCTTTTACAAGAATCAGCTCCAGTTCGCTATGCCAGTGCCATGAAATACAATCATCCGGCAGACCGACTGCATAGCAGGCCGCCGGGAAGAAGACAGAGCCGTGAGACTTGGTTTCTCTCTTTGTAACATCTGTATAGCTTGTGTTGGAAGAAATGGGCATAGCGTACCTCCTTTTGACGATTTTTTCATATTATATGCCTATTTTTTACTAATAACAAGAAAAAATGCGTGATAATATAATATTGAAAGTGAGGTAGATTATGAAAACACCCGATCGAGATTTAATAAGAAGATTTGTCCAGATGACGGTTGGTATTTTTGGAATAGGCATATTTTTATCTTTGCTGATTCAAGTGAACTATGGTACAGACACCTGTTCCTTTATGAATCTTGCCTTGTCGAATAAATTTGGCATTACCTTTGGAACCTGTATGGTGACTGTAAATTTGCTGCTCTTTATTCCTGTAATCGTATTTGAACGCAAGCTCATCCATGTAGGGACTGTAATGAACATGCTGCTTATAGGGTACATAAGCGATTTTTCCACAGGTCTATGGCAGTATTTCATGCCTCAGACCCTGTTTACAGTTCAACCCTACAGGACGATACTCTTCATAGTGGCTTTAATCCCATTTCTGGCATCCGTTTCACTGTATATCAATGCCGATATGGGGCAGGCACCCTATGATGCAATTCCAACAATCATCAGCCACCGACTTGATCTGCCTTTTGCTGTAACAAGGATTGGCTGGGATTTTTCAGCAATACTGATTGGCGTAATTGCAGGAAAGCACCTCACTGTAGCCACTGTGGTTATGGCTCTTACCATAGGACCAGCAGTGACACAGCTGGGAAGAATAATGCCTTGCAAATCTATGCGCGTTTTGGAGGAGAGAATATGAAAAAGCTCAAATGAGACCGCATTTTGAATAATGAAGCAGGTAAGCTGATGGACTTTATAGGGTGTCGTGGCTTGATGGGGTATGCCCTATAAGGAAATGCACAAAAAAACGCTTAATCCTAAGCGTTTTTTTTACGTTAAGATGCTTTTCTCTCGTAATAGTATGGTATAATGCATCTGGTGCGAATGTTTTTGGGTTTATAGGGTTAAATGTTCGTGAAATATTGACGCGGTTCTTATGGAGGACGAAAAATGTTGAACATGAGAGATTATGCTGCCCCTGAAACGCTTCAGGAGGCATGGGACATATATAATAGCAGTCCAAGTAATACAATACTAGGTGGATGCGCCTATCTCCGACTTGGCGAGAAAAGAATTGGAACAGGCATAGACCTTTCTGGTCTGGGGCTTGACCATATAGAAGCCCACAAGAACTACATACAAATAGGGGCCATGACAACACTTAGAGAGCTTGAAATCAATCCGCTGCTCAAGACACATTTCGGGGATATGCTTTCCGACAGTGTAAAAAACATTGTAGGTGTATCTTTTAGAAATGGAGCGACTGTTGGCGGCTCCGTATTTGGAAGGTATGGGTTCTCAGATGTGATTACGGCATTCCTTGCTCTGAATGCAGACGTGGTCCTGTACAAGGGTGGTCAAATGACACTTGAGCGCTTCTTAAACGAACCGCCGCATTATGATATTCTGACCTCTATACGTGTACCCAAGCTGGAAAGCAAAGGGGTTTATCAGGCGTTCAGGCACTCTACAGGAGATTATCCGATTTTGACAGCAGGCGTCTGCAAGTCAGAAATCGGTGTGCGTATTTCTGTTGGCGCGCGTCCAATGCGTGCGGCGCTTGCGCTTAAAGCAATGGATTATATGAATACGCTGCTTGGAAGCGGTAAGGAGATTACCGAGACAGCCATCGGAGCTGCGGCAGATATGGCAAGTCAGGAGCTTGTGTTCGGAACGAACATGCGTGCAGGTGCAGCGTACAGAAAGCATCTATGCAAGGTGCTGGTTGCGCGTGGACTGGAAGAGGTGCTGTAAATGGAAATTAAACTTCATATAAATGCTGTGGAAGTTACAATGCAGACTGAAGCGGGAGAAAATCTTGCGACTGCACTTAGAAGACATGGATACACAGAAGTGCGCACTGGATGCGATACAGGTTCATGTGGACTCTGTACGGTGTGGATTGATGGAAAGCCTGCACTTTCGTGTTCAACACTGGCAATGCGTGCATCCGGAAAAAATGTGACAACGATCAAAGGCATAGGCGCTGAAGCTGAAAGTCTTGCCAAAGCACTTGTTTCTGAAGGCGCAGACCAATGCGGATACTGCAGTCCCGGTTTCATACTGACGGTGGTGGCAATGCGACGTGAGCTGGAGTCTCCGACGATTGAAGATATAAAGCACTATTTGAATGGAAATCTTTGCAGATGCACAGGTTATGAAGGTCAGCTCAGAGCAATTCAAAAATGGCTTGTAACTTCATTGTAAAGCTCGAAAGGAAGTAATCAGATGTGTTACATTGGAAAATCAGTAGAAAAAATTGACGGCATGGCTCTAACCATGGGCGAGCCAGTTTATACAGATGATTTTGGAACGGATAATCACCTCTATGTTCATATCGTCAGAAGTCCTTATGCATTTGCACGCATAAGGGATATTGACAAGAACAGAGCTGAGCAGGTCGATGGGGTTGAAATCGTCCTGACACACAAAGACGTACCTGCTACACGATTCACCTTGGCAGGACAGTCGCATCCGGAGCCATCGCCTTACGATAGAAGAATTTTGGATGAATATGTTCGCTACATCGGAGACCCGGTGGCAATTATTGCAGCAGATTCAGAAAAGAATGCTAAGAAGGCTGAGCGCCTCCTAAAAGTAAAATATGAGGTTCTAAAACCTGTAATAGATGCTAAAACAGCATGTGACCATGAATCTGTCATTCATCCGGAAGAGTCTCTTTCGGTTCACTTCGATTTTGGATGCAGACCTGAACGCAATATCGCTGGAAGTCATGAAGCAGGATACGGCGACATTGAAAAGGCTTTTGAAGCCTGTGATGTTATTGTTGAAAACAGCTATGATTCGCAGGCACAGGCACATGCCATGATGGAAACCTACAGAACCCGTACCCATTATGACGAAAATGGACGCTTGGTTATTGTTTCGTCCACGCAGATTCCCTTCCATGTAAGACGAACCGCAGCTCTGGCACTTGGTCTGACAGAAGAGGATATCCAGGTGGTCAAGCCTAGAATCGGTGGCGGTTTTGGCGGAAAGCAGACCATGGCTACTGAGTTGTTTGCTGCAATCGTAACACTTAAGACCGGAAAGCCAGCATCCGTCATCTTTAATAGAAAGGAAACTTTCTCAATGACGAGCAGCCGCCATGCTATGCACTTTAAAGTCCGCATTGGTGCAACGCTCGATGGGACAATCAAGGCAGTCGACCTGGAAGCACTTTCTGATACAGGGGCTTACGGTGAGCATGCCTGGACAGTTCTGTCAGTGGCTGGCCATAAGTCTTTGCCGCTATACAATAAGGCTCTTGCTGCAAGATATCGTGGAAGGGTTGTATATACCAATAAGATGCCAGCCGGTGCATTAAGGGGCTACGGTGTTACACAGGCTATATTTGCAGTGGAATCAGCTGTTAATGAGCTTTCTGATAAATTGGGAATGGATCCGTCAGAGCTTCGACTTAAAAATATCATTAAGCCGGGTGACAAGAATCCAATCCTCGAGGGATCGACGGAAGACACCCCTGCAGCACTGAGCAGCAGCACACTTGAAAAGTGTATTGAGACAGGCCGTGCCCGTATTGGATGGAATGAAAAATATCCAAAGCGAGAGACCGCTCCGGGCAAGGTTCGCGGCGTTGGCATGGCAATCACCATGCAGGGCTCGGGCATTGCCCATATTGATATCGCCAAAGCGGAAATAGACTTGTCAAAGACAGGGCGCTATACCTTGAAAATTGGTGCGACCGATATGGGAACAGGCTGTGACACCATCTTGAAGCAAATGGCGGTGGAAGCACTGGGCATTGGGCTCGATGATATGGATGTTCTTACAGGCGACACGGACGCAATGCCTTATGATACAGGGTCGTATGCGTCAAGTACGACCTATGTCACTGGAAACGCAGTACTGAGAGCTGCAGACGATTTGAAGATGAAGCTGGAAAGAGGCGACGCTCTTCCGCTGACCGGTAAAGGCGAGTTTGTTGGAGAAACAAGTCCGCCACCGTTCATTGCAGGATTTGCAGAAGTTGAAGTGGACACGCTGACTGGTCATGTTGACTTGATAGACTATGTTGCAGCAGTCGACTGCGGTACGGTAATCAATACTAACCTGGCTAAGATTCAGGTTGAGGGTGGTATTGTCCAAGGTATTGGCATGGCACTGTTTGAAGATGTGCGCTATACGAGAGATGGACACATGATGACGGATACCTTCATGCAGTATAAGGTACCTGCTAGAAAAGATATACAGGGACTGACCGTTGAGTTTGTTCCAAGTTATGAACCAACAGGTCCCAAGGGGGCCAAATCCATTGGTGAGGTTGTCATCAATACGCCACCGCCTGCGATTGCTCACGCCATTGCAAATGCGACTGGCGTGCATGTGCGATCACTTCCGATTACACCGGAAGATATCTGCATGGGCATTCTCAACAAGGATAAGTCACAGCGCGTTTCCCTTATTCCTGGATTTGCTGTAGAAAAGAAAAATGTATAATGAAAAGTCAGAGCATATGTTGCTCTGGCTTTTTTCATAGGTGGAGTGGACGCATCCTTTTACAGACAATTTGCAGGAAGGTGACAGATGCGTATAGAATACTACCAAGCAGGATTAATACAGAATACATCAATAAAAATTTGAATTATTGAGGGGATATTTGATGACACCAACTTATCATGCGTATCTTGAGCAAATACTGGAACTATACTGCGCTGAGCAGTATGAACAAGCCTTGGCGTATTTGGAAACCTATCGCGATGCTGTCAATGGAATTGATGCGCAGATTGATAATTTTGCATTTTGCATATCGGCTGTGATGGGAGACCGGGCACGTGCATTCGCAATTTTTGAGAAAGCCATTCAGGAAAAGGGACATTGGTACGAGACCGCACAGCTGGAGTCTGACTCAGATCTGGACATACTGCGTGATGATGTCAAATTCAAAGCCCTGCTTGAAATGAACAGAAGGCGGGAACACGAATTTCTAGGCCTTGGAAAACCGGTGGTGCACATACGGGAAGGGCATTCAGAAAAGGGATATATTCTGATTCATGGGAACCATGAAAATGCCCGGGTAACCAAGGGGGCGTGGACTGAAGAGGTGGTTGACGGTGCGCTCACAGCATTTCTGCAGTCGGGACAACCTGATTTTCATGACGCATATCATTGGAATGATCGTCACAAAGCACGTGAAGATGCAAAGCTTCTCATTAATCAGGTCAAGACCTCTTATCCTGATGTGAAGTGCTGGGTTCTGGTGGGCTTTTCCATGGGTGCATCTGTCGCGCTTGATGTATTGAAGGACACGGACTTAAGCCTAGAGCATGTTATCCTTTTCGGACCCTGGCTGCCCCATCTGGATGCACAGAAGCCCCATTTTGAGACCATGGACATACGGTGCAGGTGGAGTATTTTCATAGGTGACAAAGATGAAGATTGCGATGAGTATGCGGTTGAACTTAGAAACATTCTTGCAGATTACGGCATTGAAGCCGAATATATTGTGATGGAAAATACCGGTCATGGATTTCCTTCGACCTTAAAGGCATATATGAAGCAATTGGAGAAGTGATGTTTAGATAAAAATGATATTAGAGGATGTGAGCGCAGCATGAGAACATTATTCGTACTCAGTCATGGCAGACAAACTGCATCAAACATTGCTGATGAGATGAAGCGTATTTTTGGAAAATATATCGATGTGCAGCCTATTTGCGTTGAAGATGGTCTGTCAGACATCGATTTCAGAGATGCACTTGTACTGGATACGGGCAAGTGGACGGAAGAACTTGACACATCAGCTCTCATACCGGATGAGACCCCATGCATACGAGCAAGGCGGGTTGTTGATTTTGACAAATTGCATATGCTGATGGACCTGCCTGACGGTTCGGATATTCTCCTTGTAAATGATCATCAGAAGACTGCAGATATAGCCATAAAGCAGTTGCTTGAACTGGGGATAACGCAGCTTAACCTGTATCCATTCTATCCGGGCATTCAATCCTACAGAAGACTGTCTATTGCAATTACACCTGGAGAACCCCATCTTGTACCAGATTGTGTGAAGACAACGATTGATATAGGTACACGCAAAATTGACCTTACAACGCTGGTTGAGGTGGCTGAGTCCCTAGGAATACTCGATGAGGTTGCTCCAACCCTTTCAATGGGATATGTAAAAAACATGTTCCAGCTGGTTAAAAAATATAGTCTTGCAGCCAAAGATGCAGCAAAGATGCGAGATACCTTTCAAGTACTGGCCGATCACTCATCGTCAGGGATCGTATATGTCGATGAAATCGGACAGGTTGTTCTCATAAACAGGGCATTCCACAGACTTTTCGGGCGGTCTGTAGGCCAGGTCGCAGGAAAGACGCTGAGCGAAGTCATCCAAGAGGCGGACAAGGTATTCCAAGCGCCTGGTCAGACCCATATCTTAGATGTATATGGAAAAAAATGCGTGGTTGAAGCATCTGATGTTCAACTGGGGAATGGCCAATCCGGCATGATTATCAATATTGAAGATGCGGATGCAATACAGAGAATGGAGCATGAACTTCGGCGCAAGAGCAGAGAATCCATCCAGACTACCGTGTATGATTTTTCAAGCATACATTACAAGTCTGAAATCATGGAAAAAACGACGAAGCTTGCTAAAAAACTATCCAAAAGTGAAGCGACAGTCCTGCTTCAGGGTGAGAGTGGTACCGGGAAGGAGTTGCTTGCCCAAGCCATGCACAACTTCTCAAACAGAAAGGGCGGCCCCTTTATTCCTGTCAATTTTGCGGCACTGCCTGAATCGCTAATTGAGTCGGAACTCTTTGGTTATGAGGATGGGGCTTTCACGGGCGCAAGAAAAGGCGGCAGTGCAGGTCTTTTTGAAGCGGCCCATGGCGGGACCCTGTTTCTTGATGAAATCGGGGATGCTCCGCTGAGCTTTCAGACTCGACTGCTCAGAGTTTTGCAGGAAAAACAGGTGAGACGAATAGGCGGAAGAACGCAGATTCCCATAGATGTACGCATTATGGCAGCGACAAACAAGGATCTGGCCAGATGCGTCGACAAGGGAACCTTTAGACAGGACCTTTACTATAGGCTGTGTGTGCTTCCTATTGAGGTTCCACCCCTGCGCGCCAGACGGGAGGATATTCTCCTGCTCTTAAAGATGCAGATGGAAATGCTCACAATGAAGAAGGTCGATCTTGACGCCTATTTGGGTGATGAGACAACGTATTTTCTTGAGAATTACAGGTGGCCGGGAAATATTCGCCAGCTCGCGAACTTGGCCGAGTATCTCGTACATATTGTTGAACCGGGAGACAGGATTAGACCTGAGAGTCTCCCGCTGAGCATTCGTGATGATGAACCCCTGCCTGCTTCAGGTATAATCGAAGCGCTGCTGGACGAGGTGGCGTGCTGGGTAATCAGAACACTTGACCTTCACGACAATATGGGAAGAAGTGGCTTGCTGAAAGAAGCGAGAGCGGCATCCATGGATATTGGTGAGGGACAGATACGCACGGTACTTACTTGGCTTCAAAGTAGAAATCTGGTGGAAAGCGCAACCGGAAGAGGTGGAAGCCGTCTTACCGATTTGGGTCGGGAGGTTGCACGTGCATTGGTTAAATAGGAAGTTTAATAGGTCGAAATAGAACCTATTAGTTACAAAACTGAGATGAAACCCTTCAAATCACCGGATTTGAAATTGGCATGCAACTTGCGCCTTCTATCTGTGAAATCATAGACTAGGAGGCGTTTATTATGAAACTTGGAATATTAGGTGGCATGGGTCCGCTTGCGACTGCTGAATTTTTTAGAAAGATTGTGCTGATGACTCCAGTGAACAGGGACCAGTCGCACATTAGAATTCTTATGGATGATAACCCGCAGATACCGGATAGAACTGCATTCATCCTTGGACAGGGTGAAGATCCGACACGTGAGATGATTCGATCAGCTCTAAAACTGGAATATATGGGGGCTGATTTCATTGCCATGCCGTGCAATACGGCACATAAATTTCATGGAAGTATCCAAAAATTTCTGAACATCCCTGTGCTGAATATGGTGGCACTGACCGCTGACCATATTAAGAAAACATGGCCTGATAAGAAGAAGGCAGTCCTGCTTGCCACTACGGGAACTTATACTGCTGGGATTTACAATTTTGCCCTGCATTCAAGAAATATTGATATCATCATACCCGATGAAAATGTACAAAGCGTGCTTATGGAGTGGATATATAAGGTCAAAGAGGACGGCAGTGTTCCGTCTGAAAACACCTTCAATGCAATCATCAATGAACTCACTGGCGGAGAGGACCTGCCCGTTATTCTTGGTTGTACGGAGCTCCCTATAATCGTCGACCAGTTGAAAGTAAAGGGCAGTTTTGTAGATACCACGACTGTGCTTGCAAATGAATGTATTCGACTTGGTCTGAAGAGCAAAAGCAGTTTGGATACGGCTAATATTGCCTAGGGCATAACAAAGATCAAATTGGGTATGAATAGTTCAAGGAATGACGACAAGATGTCTTGTTATTATTCGAAGGAGGCGAATTTGATGCGAGCTTTACGAACACTCTTACTGGTATGCTTGTTGGTTTTCACTATTCAACCACTGGCCTTTGGAAGTTCAGAAGTGATTTCCTTGAACGTTTGGGAAACGGCAGTTGCGCCATCGGTACAGTTCGATGCGAATGCATATGGCAGTATGTATGCAGATTACTACTATGCATCGTATGGTCCGTACATGGCGGTGTACCAGGTAACCCTGGAAAAAGGGAAGGCATATACGCTCTACATGAAGCATCCCACAATCGATGGTTATATGAACATGACATTGACGGGTATTCATCCAAACGCAGATGCTTATAGTTATGTAAATGGTACTTCGAGTGACTTTATCATGTTCTTTCAACAACCGTGGGAGGATGATCAAGGGCGTGTCGAAGGTTACAGGAAAAACTTTAAAATTGCAGACTCAAGTGAAAGCAACACCTTCTATTTAATCTGTAATTTTGAAAGAGCGGGTGAGCAATTTGATTTTATGATCAAATCGCCTGCTGATTCAGATGATGAAGTTGAAAACTCGACTGACAACTTTATATCCCCTCACCGAGATGGATATACATGGGGTGGTATAGTCGGATATCCAATCCGGTCTGAGCTCCCGGAAGGACTTTCAAATGATAGTGGTTTTACCAATGAAGATGAAAACACGAATGATGGCTATGAAGATAGCTATTATGAAGAGTCATTCTCAAATGAAGATTGGTCTGAAGAAAGTCCACATAATGAGCAGCCTGATGTGATTACTGACAGTCGTGAAATAGGTACATTGGATTTGAATACGCTGTATAGCCATACGACGGCTTATGATGTAGATGTGGACCAGTTACGAGATAGCCTTACAGGACCTTTCTCAACAGCGTATCAGATTTACAAATACGAAGTGATTCCTGGTCAAAAGTACACATTTGATTTCATGTATAAATCATATAGTCAAGTAAATGCCTACCTAATGGGCAGTACTCCTTTGGGAAGCACATCTCTGGATTGGGACTCTGGAAGCAATATAGTTCTTGCTGCATTTCAGGACCAGCCTTATCATGAACTGGTAAATGACGATTTCTATGCTTCTCGAAGCCAGTTTATAGTGGATTCATCGAGTACAAGTAATCTATTGTATGTTTATGTAAGGTCTGATTATTCAAATGAATCGTATAAAATGATGCTGAGTCAAGGTTACTTGAGTGATAAAGATGACACAAATAATCTGTATGACAGGAGTCAATTGGGGATCAGATGGGTCAATGAGTGGACCCTGCCTCTCAAACTAAAATAGTTGAAGTAAGGTGTACCTATACTTGAACAAGAGCGCTATCAACAGGTTGAGTCAAATCTATTGATAGCGCTTTTTTATGGATCATAAATGAAATGTGCAACTAAGTAATGGGCATTTGACAAAAACTCAGAAAAGAGTATTTTATTAATAGCATATGCCAATAACAATTGATCTCATTTACATATAGGGGGGATTTTACTGTGGATAGTCAACTGAGCAAAGTAGCGGTTGTAAGTGTTCATGCAAGTGCGGGAAAGTCGATTGTGGCACGAAATTTGGCTTACTCAATGAACTGGATGTATAAAACCTATGCTGAAACATCGACCTTCGAAGCATTATTATATAAGGAAAAAAACTGTGCCGATAAGCTTTTGGTGGAGTACAGCAGACGCGAATTTAATGAGTTATGCGACCCGAAAGGCTGCTTTAAGTTCGTACTTATCATTTTGGACTCAAAACGATGTGAAGGGTGTGATACCTCAGGGATGATCAGGCTGGTTCAGACGCTGCAGAAGAATGGCATTCCCCATGGTGCACTCATAAACAATCACGAATCGGGAATGGACAGAAGAATCACGGACCTGCTGGAAAATTTGAATGTTCCTCTGCTGGGGCGCATTCCAACGATAAAGGATACTACCCTAATAAGGGGCCCGCGCGGCGCATACCTGTCAGATCCACGAATGACATGTATTTTGAAAGCCATAGGACGTATTTTAGATGCACATATTGAGCGTGTACATTAGTCGGTCGCTCATGTCGCTAGTCGCGCCATATATGAGAGAAGGATAATAATTGGAAATGCCAGAGCAACCTGCGGTCGCTCATGTCGCTAGTCGCGCCATATATGAGAGAAGGATAATAATTGGAAATGCCAGAGCAACCTGCGGTCGCTCATGTCGCTAGTCGCGCCATATATGAGAGAAGGATAATATTTTGAAATGCCAGAGCAACCTGCGGTCGCTCATGTCGCTAGTCGCGCCATATATAAAAGAGAAGGAATCCTACAATTCAAATAGAATTTGATTGTAGGATTCCTTCTCTTTTATGCATTTCTTTGCCTTTTACGTAAATATAGCCACAGGTGCAACCTGTGGCTATATCTGGCCAAAGACAGTGGCTTAGCCACTATTTATTTAAAAGGAGAGGCGTGTTTTCTATTTTGTGGATACAACTGCATTTTCAAGCATGTTGTCAAAGATTGATGTGCAGAAGCCGTCTTTGCAAAGCTCATCGTAGCATACGCACTGAATTGCACCGTCTTTCAGCGCTACAGCTGCAGGGAACTTTTCAACGCCAAAGCGCTCAGCCAGGCCTTTAGACTTGTAAACGTCGATTCTAGAAACAGCAACTTTGCCCGCATTTTCTGCTTCGTATTTTTCAATGACTGTCAGGAACTCACGTGAGTCAGCATCAATTGCATTGTACAGGTAAACAAGACCAGGAACGGCGTTTGTTGCATGAACAATACTTTCATAAGCTTCAGTTTCAGCAATGTATTTTTCAGCTGCGAAGCCAGCGATTGCACCGTCGCCTACTGCTGTTGCTACCTGCTTAAGCCATTTCTCACGAACGTCTCCAGCAGAGAATACACCAGGAATGTTCGTTTCCATCTTTTCGTTTGTAATAATGTATCCGCGATCAGTAAGGTTGATCTGATCCTTGAAGATTTCTGTATTTGGAATGTATCCGATAAACTCGAAGCAGTTATCACAGTCTACTGGAATAATTTCGTTTGTTTTCAGGTTCTTAAGATTGATACGCTCAAGGTATCCGTCGCCTTCAAACGAGTCAACAACAGTATTCCAAACAAATTCCATCTTTGGATTCTGAAGTGCTTGGTTGCGTGCGATTTCGTTACAGTCCATTTTGCCTTCATCATGGATAACTGAAACGGTAACCTTGCTTGCAAACTTAGTAAGGAACATACCTTCTTCAATTGCAGCATCGCCTGAACCGATTACAACAACGTGCTTATCCGTATTGGCAGCAGCATCGCAAGTCGCACAGAATGAGATCCCCTTGTCAAAGAGGTAGTTCTCTTCGTTTGCAGCACCCGTTGTTCTTGGACGACCACCTGTTGCAAGGATAACAGATTTCGCAATATATTTGTTTCTGAATGTTTCTACGATTTTTTCATCGCCTTCAAGTGAGACTGATTTTACGTCAGTAAGCTTGAACTTAACACCCATGTTTTTAGCTTGTTCCTTCATCAGGTTCGTAATTTCCTCACCTTTTGGCTCGTTAGGGAAGCCTGGGTAGTTTGCGATTTCGTTTGTATATGTAGCTAGACCGCCAACCAGTGCTTTTTCAATAAGCAGTGTGCTCAGTCTTGCTCTTCCAGCATAGATTGCAGCTGTTAGGCCCGCAGCGCCGCCACCGATGATGACAACGTCATAATTTTCAACTTTCTTTTCTCTTGCCATGAATTTCACCCCTAAATATTGTACAAATGTATTTTCCGCTATAGAAACATGCTCCAGTAAACATATTCCAATTTGTAAAAATTTATTTTATTTATCCCATTTATATTAAGTTAATGGATAAAATGTAAGACGTGTTTTGAAGAAAGACTTGCATATCTTTTAAAAGGTATAAAGTTATGCAAGTCCGATACTACATAAAGAATTTTACAAGTAGTTTACTGCCAGTGATTGCTCCGAAGAACATACCGAAAGCAAATACCCAGCCAGAAAGAGACAGTGATGAAATACCACTGTATAGTGCACCGATATTACAACCGAATGCTATACGAGCGCCGTAGCCCATAAGAAGTCCGCCTAGAACCGCAGCAACAATCTGCTTCTTAGACTTGATTTTTTTTATTTTGAATTGCGAAGCCATGAGGGTAGCAAAGAGTGCACCGACAATAATGCCGACGTTTCTCATTGTGCCAGGGTGGTTCAGAATACCAGCTTCAAGTGTTTTTTGTGCTCCAGTGCTAGAGAAGTAGTACCATTTGTCGACACTGCCGCCAAATGCTTCATATATCCAAGCGCCCCAGTTGGCAAATACGCCAGATACACCCCATGGGTTTCCCGTCACTGCAAGCGTGATGATTTGAAATATTGACAAGAGTACAGCGCCGCCAACATATGTAAGTGGCGATTTAAACCAAAGCTTGTAAATCTCGTTGTCTCGAAGTTTATTGAAAAACTCTTTTGATCCCAAAACAGCACCTCCTTAAATTGTAATTAGGTGTTCCGGTATACTATTTTTCGATGATAACTTCCCACTCACCGTCATCAACTTCTTCAACTTCAACGTTGTAGCCGTCTTTACGTGCCCACTCAGGAACGTTTTTCATAGCACAGCTGTGGTCGATTTGAACAATCAGAACATCGCCAGCTTCCATTTCCTTAATCGCGTTTTGAGCTTTTACCAGAGGGACTGGACACGCTTCGCCGAAACAATCTAGAACTACTTCTTTACTCATTTTGAAATCCTCCATTTATCCGCTTATGCCATTAGGCATTCAATTTGTTAAGAATATAACTTTAATTTGCATAAAAAGTGAAGCAAACGTTTTACTTCTCGATAATTACTTCCCACTCGCCGTCATCAACTTCTTCAACTTCAACGTTGTAGCCGTCTTTACGTGCCCATTCAGGAACGTTTTTCATAGCACAGCTGTGGTCGATCTGAACGATTAGAACATCGCCAGCTTCCATTTCCTTAATCGCGTTTTGAGCTTTTACCAGAGGTACTGGACACGCTTCACCAAGACAATCTAGAACTACTTCTTTCATAAATTATGCCTCCGTTCTTTTTTGTTCGTATTTAACAGCAGCGATATATAGAAGACCGATTACAGCAAGTTGTACTGCAACAGCTCCAAACCATCCAAATACATCAGGAAGGAATACTGCTTTACCTTTTGATATAAAATTGTACTTCCAGAATTCAAAATCATGTGCGCCCCATAGGGAACCGATGATAAAGAATACCATAGAAATGATATTCATAATGAATCCTTCACCAACACGCATCAGGGTACCCGATGCACAACCGCCTGCGATAACCATACCGGTACCGAACATGAATGCGCCAATGACAGTCGCAAGACTGATTGGTGCAACATAGCTCATTCCTGGAATTGGTAGCCCTTTTGCAAAGTAGCCATACTTGATAGCTGCAAAGCCAAGTGTTGTTAGTGCTAGGGCAACTAGTACAGCACGTGTCAAGCTTGTGCCGCCTGTCAGATAAGGGTCACGCATGGATGCCGTGAAGCAGAATCGAGCTTTTTGAAGAATGAATCCAAATGAAATACCCGTAATCCAGAAGAATCCGAGCATAGCCGATTTTGCCGCTAGTGCGATACCGATCCCTGCAAAAGCAAGTCCAAGCAAAAGTCCAAGAGGAATCTGATTCTTCTTAGGCTTACGTGCTCTTCCAGCTCTGCTGGATCTGCGTGGTGTAGACGAACTCGTAGTCGGTTCGGACATTTACATCACCTCGTTTGTTTTCTTGTGTAATTGATTTTGACCGTTTTGACACACATTTAACAATTTCCATCTAAATTGTACCATCAACTGAGCTGTTTTAAACATTCATAAACGTGAAGCAATATCAATAAAACTTATTGCCATTTTGTGCGCAAATTATATAGAATGTATGTGAAAGATTGAAAAATAGGGATTGTTAATATTTGGACGGAAGTCCGTTATAAGCATTACTAATACTGATTCAGTATCATTAAGCGCTAAATTTAGCGAGGAGGAACGATATGAACATCGATTCGTTAGAACTTTTTCAAAGAGTTGTTGAAGCGAAAAGTATATCTAAAGTAGCGAACCGAGCACATATTTCGCAGTCGGCACTTAGCCAAATGATCAATAGGATTGAGGATGCACTGGGACATAAGCTGCTCAATCGATCAAATAAGGGTGTTTTTCCTACAGAAATGGGGGAAATTGTCCTGAAGTATTCCGAAAACATCATTTTGAATTATGAGAAGATGATTCAAGAAATGGATAGACTTGAAAAGAAAATGGATACGGTAAGAATCAATGCTACATGGAGTCTGGTGAACTACTCCCTGCCCTGCATACTCTATAGAGTGAAGAAGCTGTATCCAAATCACAAATATGAGTTGATTTCCAGCAGCAATGACAACACCATTCGCGATATTCTCAACGACATATGCGATGTCGGTTTCATTAGTGGTCCGCCAAAGGACAGTAGTCTGTACGTACACAAGGTAGGTATGGAAAAGGTCGTGCTGGTATCGGCATATAACTATGACATTCCGGACAGCATACATTTTCATGATCTGCAAAAGTATGAGTTTGTTACATTAAAGAACATTGACAACATCAACACTTGTCTTGGAAGAGAACTGCTTCAGGCGGGTATGGGATTTGAAGACCTCAACATTATTTTTGATGTGGATTCCATTTCTGCTGTAAAAGCATCTATTGAAAACAATTATGGAGTATCATTCCTTCCATATACGGCAGTCAAGCGTGAACTATACGAAAGAAGATACAAGCTGATTGAGGTTGAGGGACTTAACATGGACTATGATATTTATGTTGCCAGCAAACCCCTTAACAAAATCAGCACCTCGGTTCGCGAGTCTATTGAAACACTTATAGAAATTGGCAGAGAAGGCTTCTGTTAAATGAGTTGAAAGCCTTTGCAGGCATCAGTCATATTATCGATTGATCAGATAATATGAAAAGCAGACTACGGATGCAGTCTGCTTACAGTTGTTATATAAGAATTTTCTTATGCTATTTTTTAGTAATTGTGATTTCCCAAACACCATTCATGACTTCTTCGACATCATAGGACGCATCGCCCTTTCTTAGGAAGTCTTCAATGGATTCGACCACGCAGCTGTGGTCGGTTACTGTTAGAAGTGATTCTCCAGACGCCATCGTTTTGAGCTGTCTCTGAATTTTCAGCAGTGGTATGGGACAGAATTCACCAAAGCATTCTAATTTTATCAAGGATACGCCCTCCTCTTATCACCTGTCTGTGGTCACAGTATAACAGAAAAAAGGGGAAGTGGAAAACGTTCTTTTACGAGTAAGAAGGTGAAGGGTATGAAATTTCATGAGATAGAAATTTCTGAGAAAGAAGAAAAATACGTCTTGGAAGCACTGCGAAGCGGCAGTACCGTAGGCCGGGGAAAATACACGCAGGCTGTTGAGTCTGAGTTGAAGCGAAAGCTGGCGTGTACCCATGTGTATATGACCACATCTGGCACGCATGCCCTTGAAATGGCAACGCATCTGTCTGGTTTGTCCGAGGGAGATGAAGTACTTGTGCCAAGCTATACATTTCCTTCAACTGCGAATGCGGTGCTTCTGACTGGAGCCAAGCCTGTTCTGGTTCCTGTTGATGAAGAGACCCTATGTCTTTCATCGGATATCATCGAGCAACATGTGACTTCAAACACCAGGGCGGTAATGGTTGTCCACTATGCGGGCATTTGTCATGACATGGACAGAATTGTTGAAATATGCAGGCGCAAGAAGCTCATCTTGATTGAAGATGCTGCACAGGCATTTGGATCCCTTTACAAGGGAAAGCCTCTGGGAACCTACGGCGATTTTGGATGTTTCAGTTTTCATGGAACAAAAAATGATGTTGCCGGAGAAGGCGGGGCACTAATTATTTCAGAGGCACATATTTCAGAAGGTAATAAAGATACCGTGCGACTGGCAGAGCGCTTTCTCGAAAAAGGTACAGACAGAATGGCCTTTCTTAGAGGTGAACAGGCAACATATGAGTGGCGGGGCGCAGGTTCGAGCTATGTGCCTTCAGATATTCTGATGGCCCTTCTTAAAGCACAGCTGGAGTCCCATGACAAGCGTTTTGACAGGCGTCGGGAAATTGTGGGTAAGTACGTGGAGGCATTTATGCCATTCTGTTCTGAAAACCTGAGAATATTTAGGGGCTTTAGGGGCGAGTATGCCCTTGAAGAAGAGCGCAATGAGCCTATTGGCATCTCAAATGGCCATATTTTCTATATTTGCTTCAAGACCCCTGGGATGGGGTTGCGCTTCAAAGAAAAAATGGATGTATATGAAATTCCTGTTCGTCAGCATTTCGTACCGCTTCATGTTTCGAAAATGGGTTCGGACCTAGGCTATGCACCCGATGTGTTTACCAATGAGTTGGATCTCTTTGAGCGCTTGTACCGCTTGCCGCTTCATACGAAATTAACAGAGTCTGAAACGGCGTATATTATCAATGGGGCAAAGGCTTCCATAGAATATGCCATGGAGGGATCATTATGATTTCTGTAATTGTTCCGGTTTATGGACATGGACGCAGTCTCGATGCACTTTGCACCCGTGTTGAAGCGACATTTAAAAGAGCCTATCCTTCAGGCGATTTTGAGATAGTATTTATCGATGACTGCAGCGGCGGCGATGTCTTTGATGTGATTAAAAAGCTTGCAGAGACAAGGGGATATGTTCGAGGGGTTCGGCTTAAATTCAATGCTGGACAGCAGAATGCCACTTACTGTGGCATGCATCTGGCTATGGGAGAAATCATCGTTACATTGGATGATGATTTACAACATGAGCCTGAGCTGATACCAGCCATGATTTCAAAGCTTTCTGAAGACGTTGACCTGGTTTATGGTGTGACTGTAGGGCGAAAATATGAACAGCATAGGCAGATCGGTTCCAAATTGACTGGGCGTTTTTTCAGGAAGCGCTACAAGGTTTTACAAGGAAAACGCGTAAGCAGCTTCAGGGTCTTTAAAAAATCCCTGAGCATGCAGGTTGTTGAAAAGGAGTACGGGTTCATTTATTTGTCCTGCCTGCTGCTTGAAAGATGCAGTGGTGTGGAAAACCTGACCATTCCATTTACGCCAAGGGCTGAAGGAAAGTCAAATTATAGCCTTGTGAAGCTGGTTGGGCTGTATGGTGGACTTGTACTCAATTATGGTCCATTTAGGAAGCTGTATAGAGCGTATTTCAAAAAGAAAGAGCCGTGTTTTGAAGTGGCTGAATATATTGGCGGCAAGGTGCAAGGAGTGAGCAGTGATGAAAATTATGATGCTGGGCGGCGGAACCAATCAGCTATGTGCAATTAACCGGATAATCGAGCGGGGCGACCAGGTTGTTGTCAGTGACTATCTGGAGGATTCACCTGGCAAGGTACTTGCTACATTCACAGCAAAGGCAGACACCTTTTCATATGAGGAGACACTTGAGCAGGCAAGACGCCATAATGTGGATGCTGTTTTAACAGTCGGGACAGATCAACCGGTTCTTACAGCAGCGCGTGTGTGTGAAACACTCCACCTTCCAACTGCAGTGAGTCCAGAGACTGCGCTGGCAGTTACCAACAAGAAGCATATGAAAAAAATATTTACTGAGAATGCGATTCCATCAGTGACATATATGCTGGTCGACGGTGGTTTTGAGCCGCAAAGTGTGAAAAATTTTCCCTTTCCAGCGGTGCTTAAGCCCGTGGATTCACAGGGTCAGCGTGGTATTTTCAAAGTCTATTCCAAGGAAGAGGTATTGGAGAAGCTGCCCCAAACATTGAAGTATTCAAAGACGGGTGAAGCCCTTCTTGAAAGATACTATGAGAATCAGGAAGTCACCGTTAGCGGGTGGGTAGATAATGGGCAGACCATTATTTTGACCATGACCGATCGTGTCACTTTTTCAGATGAAAGCAAGATGGGTGTATGCGTTTCGCATGAACATCCATCTATTCATACACCCAAGTATGGAGAAAGAGCGCGAAAGCTAACCGAAGAAATCGTGAAAGCCTTTGAAATCCATAATGGTCCCATTTACTTTCAGTTCCTCATAGGGGACGAAGGCATGGTTGCCAATGAAATTGCATGCAGGATCGGTGGTGCATATGAAGATCAGTTCATTCCGAAAATAACTGGATTTGACATACTCGACGCCCAGTTGGATCTTGCGGTGGGTAAAAGGGTCTCAACAGAAGTGCTTTCGGGATATGACTTTATGAAAAATGATAAGTGCGTCAGCGTTCAGTTATTTTTCGCCAGTCCAGGATGCGTTCGTCAGGTTTCTTCAAAAGAGTCCATGACAGCGCTTGAAGGTGTGGCAGATTTTAGAGTCCATTTTCAGTCGGGAGACAGTATTCCTGAAACGGAGAACGCATCGGCAAGAGCGGGCTTTGGGCTGATTTATGGAGAAAATGAAAATCAGATTACTGAGCGGATTGGTCGTTTTTTTGACACTTTACAGATTGTCGGCACAAGCGGTGAAAACTTGGCTCGACGTGGCATCAGGGGGAATCGATAAAATGAAGAATGCATATATGGCATCGTTTAAAAACAAGAGAGGAAAAATCGCGCTGGGCCTGCTGATGACGGTATGCCTGACCCTACTGCTTGCAGGTTGCCAGAGCGCCAGTGATGAGACTGGACAGATGAACCTGAAAATCGCAAAACAGTTCGGACTGGCCTATGCCCCTCTGACAATAATGGAGAGTCAGGACCTTCTTAAAAAGCATGCGCCTGATTTGACAGTGGAGTGGGTGCAGCTTGCAAATACAGCAGCCATACGTGAAGCGATTCTTTCCGATGAGCTGGATGTGGGATTCATGGGCATTCCCCCCTTTCTCATTGGTGCGGACAATGGTATGGGATGGAAAATCTTCACTGGGCTTTCACGCGCACCACTTGGGCTCATGACTTCAAACCCAGAGGTTCAAAGCCTCTCAGATATTTCTGAAACAGATAGAATTGCCCTGCCTCAGCCTGGCAGCATACAGCATATTCTGCTTTCGATGGCTGCAAAGCGCGAGCTAGGGAGCGCAGTATATTTTGACAATCAGCTTGTAAGTATGAAGCACCCCGACGGTGTGCAGATGCTGATGTCAGATTCTGAAATCACCATGCACTTTACATCGCCACCCTACATATTCACAGAAAAAGAAGGCGGCATGCATGAAGTGATATCGGGAGATGAAGCCTTTGGTGGCCCATTTACCTTCATCGTGGGTGCCATGCGGGATGGTATGGAGTCGAGCCCTGAAGTTATCGAGGCTGTAAGGCTGGCCCTTTCTGACGCGATGGCATTCATTGAGGAACATCCAGAAGAGACACTGGACATCCTCTCTCAGCAATATGGGATCGAAAAGGAAAAGCTTAGAAGTTATATCTACGTGAACGATATGGTCTATACACCTGAAGTTGAAGGTCTGGAGACCTTTATTGATTTCATGGTGGATGAAGCCTATCTGACGGAGGGTATCAAAGAACTGCCCGTTGTTTATTCCAAGTAGACGAGGTGAGAATATGTCTGCGTCATTTAAGAAAGGCATTCTAATAACCCTTATTCTAATAGTCATTTGGCATATTGCAGCTGAATCAGGCCTATACTCGCCACTGGTCCTTCCCACGCCGTACGCCGTCTTAAAGAGACTTGCCCGGGGGATTGCCCAGGAGGCCCTTGTCGGACAGATTCTCAGATCATTAAAGGTGGTTCTTTATGGTCTCTTCGGTGCACTGGGCCTTACCATGGTCATGCTGACCCTTTCAAACCGGTGGAAAGCTTTTGACGATATTTTCAGCACCTTGTGCGCGCTTTTTCATCCCCTTCCTGGAATCGCAATTCTGCCAGTCTTTATGATTTGGCTTGGAATTGGACAGACGTCCATTGTGGCAGTCATTATCCATTCGGTTCTTTGGCCCCTATACACCAATATGACTGCAGGTGTAAGGAACATTCCCGCTATCTACGTTCAGGTGGCGCGCGGTTTCAGAATTGAAGGGATTGGAAAGTGGATCCACATAACCTTGCCGGCAGTACTTCCATATTTATTGTCTGGTCTAAGAACCGGCTGGGCTAGGGCCTGGCGGGCGTTGATTGGCGCTGAAATGGTGTTTGGAGCCATTGGTTCCGGGGGCGGACTTGGTTGGTTTATTTTCAAAAACCGTGTCTTCATGGATACGGCAGGCATGTTTGCGGGTCTTGTGGTTGTTATTGGAATAGGTCTGGTCGTTGAAAAGGGTCTTTTCGACTTCATTGAGAATATCACCCTGAGAAAGTGGGGGATGATTGAATGAAGCATTTGCTCATTACATTTGAAAATTGTGCAGTAGGCTATGAAGCGCCAGTTCTGCGAAACTTGAACTTGAGTATAGAAAAGGGCGATTTCGTAAGTGTTGTCGGACCGACAGGAATAGGCAAGAGCACGCTATTAAGATTAATTGGAGATATGGACCTGAACGCTGCAAAACCTATAGTACACTCTGGCGTCTTTGAAAACAGATGTGGTTCAAATATGGGGATAGTCTTCCAAAGTCTTGAACAGCTTTTGCCCTGGAAAACAGCCATCGGCAATTTAACGGTGATAGGTCATTCCAAGGACATGGCGCTTGAAAAAGCAGCACTCTACGAAAAGAGCAAAATCCTGCTTGAAGAAGTGGGTCTTGGAGACCACCTGAACAAATATCCCTGTCATCTGTCAGGTGGTATGCGACAGAGGGTGGCAATTGCGCGTGCTATGCTCAAGGCGCCAGAGCTGCTCTTAATGGACGAGCCCTTTGGCAGTCTAGACGGATTCACCCGTGAACGCCTGCAGCAGCTGTTGATTGCGCTTAAGGAAAAACATGCAATGACGGTTCTTTTCATAACCCATGATGTAGGGGAGGCTGTGAAAATGGCAACGCAGGTGCTTGTGATAGATGCTGAAGGGGCTTGCACGACCCTGAAAAAGTCAGCCTTTGAAAGTGAAGACCAGCTCCACCATGAAATCATGGGGATCTTAGCCTGAAGCATAAGGTTTTAAATGGACCAGATGCAGTCATGCATACTGAAACAAAATACTTATCAAGTCGGGTTTGACTTGTTTAAAAAAGGATTCGACGTATATGCCGAATCCTTTTTTTGGGTGTTCCTTTGTTTTAACTGTGGCGGTTTCAGCCTTGCGTCATTTGAGTTTATAGACACGGACCTGCCATGGGTAGCCATCGGCATAACGTGTGATCCGCATGCCATAAAGCGGGCTTTCAAATTCTTGTGTCAGGTAGTACTGCTCTTCAAGTATGCGAAGCAGGTCAGGATAATAGGACATATCCCCATAGAGTATGCTCCACTGCTTTTGATTTCTGTAAATATAGTCCATCTCTTCAGAGAGGATAATATGGGTAATGTTGTTTGTTTTAAGGTAGGTCTCAACCGACATGCCTGCTTCCTTTAACATGCCCAAATCACGATAGTCAAGAAAAGCATCCGGTTCAAAGGAGAACCCTGCGTTCAAGTTGCAGAGTGCTCTTTCGGACTGCGAAAGGTGAACTGCAGACTCAATGTTGCTTATGTAAACAGAATAAGACTCAAGCGGCGGTTTCATGATTTGAAGAAAACTGTTTGTTCCTACAGCCACGACAATAATTCCAGCAATGACAAGAAGCTTCTTTTTGCAAGAGGTTGAATGAGATATACAGTGCAGGAGCAATCCATGGGCGCAGAGTGCCATTAATGGGAGATAAAAGACGATTGAAGTCGCATTGTATCTTCCAATGAGGATGAGTCCGCCTGTAAGGCCCAAGGCGCCGATAATGGGAAGGCCAGTGGCAAAGCCCACTTTATTTCTTTTCTTGCCAAGGGTAATCCATGTCAGCATGCCCATGAGGAATACACCAGTGGTGAGAATGAACTCGATGCGAATATCTGGTGTGAAATATGTTGCGCTGATTTGCCCATAGATTTTGTATAGGAAAATCGGGAAGGTTTTGATTTTTTCAGTGAGTGTAAGTGTTGCACCCAGTGTATCTCCAAATGAGTTGTAGTCTGCGAGAAATCCCTTGTTCCAGGAAATGGACACCTTTACAAATACAGCTGCGATGCCGCCCGTAACAAGTACATAAGAAGTCAGAGGCAAAAGCCGTCTGTGTATGAGGCTGTCCGCGAGAAGCATAGCTCCAAGGGCACATCCAATCAGAAAGCTGTTTGGGTGAAAGCCGATGGCTATTCCAGTAAGCAGGGCTGCGCTGAACGCGTAAAGCCAAGCTGTACGCGCCTGGTTCAAGAAAACGCCTTTTTCGACAAGGGCGTATCCGCCGAGTAGGAAAAAAAGGATGAAAATTTCCTGTCTGCCAAAGTGCGCCGCATATATGAACTGAGCGCTGAAGGCACATAGAAGCAGACTTATGAATGACACAGGGGCGTATGTCCTTTGTTCAATTTTGGGCATTGCGTCATGGCGCTTGTTCAGATAAACAGCTAAAAGCACTAAGAAGATCAGTCCAACCAGAAGGGAGAGTGCACGCACCTGTAAGATGCCGTAGCCAAAAGCGGCAAGCCATTTTCCCTGAAGAAAATGGAAGAAGGATTTTATTGTGTGCGGCTGTCTTGGGTACAGCTTGAAAAATGGTTCTGTCAGAAGAAAGCTACCGGACTGGTCTATGGTTCTACTCAGGCCGGCAAGCCATGTTTCGTCTGAGTGGACAAAGGGATAAGTCGATATTGATAATATGTTGACGATAACATACAGGATTAAGACGGGTATATAATAGATGAATGATTTTTTCATAATGTGCCTCCAAATGGTCTTTGTCTTCAAGTAAAATAATAGCATGTATTGATTTATAGGTCTCTAGAGGTGCTTTAAGAAATATCAATACAGTATTATGTTTCCCAATACCCCAAAGTGGAAATATAAAATTATAATAGAGTTGAGGTTCAAATGAGGAGACAATCTCGCGTTAGATTGTCAACTGCTTAACAATCTTGATACCATTTTACAATTTCCACTTTACTTTTGGCAACATTTGACCGTGGTGCCGGAATAATAATTGAAAACATGGTAAAAAAGCAGGGAGGAAATATTATGAACCAGATTAGAAAGCGCAGTTTGGCTGCGGTTCTAGTTCTAGTGGTAGCTCTAATTTTCACTGGCTGCGTGTCACAGACATCATACGAAGGTGCGAAGAACTTTGTTGAACCTAAAACCGTGGGTGAAATGGTAGGCAAAGAAAACGTTGTCGTAATTGATGCGAGAGACGCAGAAAATTATGAGCAGGGACATCTCGATGGTGCAATCAGTTTGCCGACGAGTTTGTTGACAGTTACCGAGCCAGTTGGCGGACTTGTTGCTTCTAAGGAAGTCTTCGAGAAGGTCATGACTGAGCACGGTATCTCTAATGAGGACACTGTTCTTGTCTATGATGACAAGGGTGGTGTATACTCGGCACGTGTATGGTGGGTTATGAAGCTGTACGGTCATGAAGACGTACGCGTTATTAACATGGGTGCAAAGGGTCTTGAAAAGGCAGGTCTTGCCATGTCAGCCACTGCACCGGCTCCAAAAGCTGTTACGTACGTAGCAAAGGATGCGGATTCGTCTATTCTGGCATCGCTCGATGAGGTGACTGCGGTTGCAGAAGGTACATCGACTGCCAAGCTTCTTGACGTAAGATCAAGAGCTGAGTTTGATGAAGGTGCTATTCCTGGTGCTGTACTGTATGCGCACACAGAAAACCTTTACAATGACGGCGCTTTCAAATCTCAGAGAACCATTGAATTGAACTACAAGGACCTGGGTTTTGAAAAGGATGATGAAATCATTCTGTACTGCAAATCGTCATTTAGAGCGACGCAAACAGCTGCACTGCTAATGGAGGCAGGCTATGCAAATGTAAAGGTTTATGATGGTGCATGGCTTGAGTGGGAGAATCAGGGTATGCCTTCTGAAGAGGCGACGCCTACTGTTGCTCCAACATCACAGGATGCATCATAATAACGGAGGGGGAGTAAAATGAAAAAGTATTCGAATTGGTTGGCGGCGGTCCTCGTACTGGCGCTGGCGATGAGCTTCACAGGATGCTCTAGCGAACCACAGGTACAAGAAACATCAATGGAAGTTCAGACTGAGGCACCTGCTGAAACAGCAGAAGAAGCACCTGCAGAGGAACCTGCTTCCGAAGCGCCTGCTGCCGTATCACTTGAAGAAACGGTTAAGGCATACTTCGCAAATATGCCAAGTCATATTTATAAAATCGGTCAAGCTGACTTTATCGACATGGTGAAGGCTGGCGAAGACATGACTGTGCTTGATATCAGAAGTGCAGCGGATTATGAAAAAGGACACGTTGAAGGTGCAATCAATGCGCCTTGGGGCCCAGCAGTATCAGAAGTACTGTCAAAGCTTCCAGCAGACAAGCCGCTTTTCGTATACTGCTACTCTGGTCAAACAGCTGGTCAAGCAGTACATACACTGAATGTTGCAGGATTTGACGCACGTAGCGTAAATCTGGGCTTTAATTTCGGCATCTCAAAAGTTGAAGGTGTTGATGAGGTTCTTTCAACAGAAGCAACGGTAGTGACTGAAGATATCACTGAAATCGCACCAGAAATCCAAACTGCTCTAGACGCGTACTACGCAGGTCTTGCAGATGTTGCGGATACTCAATTCAAAAACTACAAGATTTCTGAAGATAATCTGAAAGCCATGATTGAAGCGAATGAAGATTTTTATCTTCTATCTGTAAGAGGTGCTGATGCCTATGCAGAAGGTCATATCGAAGGCGCTGTAAACCTACCTTGGGGTGCTGGCATGGAGCTTGGCTTCGATGCACTACCAAAGGACAAGCCAGTAGTCGTATATTGCTACACAGGTCAAACAGCTGGTCAGACAGTTGCGGGTCTACGTCTACTAGGCGTTGATGCTGTATCGCTAAATGGCGGTATGGGCATGCCTTCAAATGCACCAATCGGTTGGACTAACAAAGGTTATGAGACGGTTGCAGCTTCGCTGGATTCAAAAGTTAAAGATTACTTTGCTGGTATGCCTGCACATATCTACAAGATCGGTCAAGCTGATTTCATCGATATGGTGAAAGCTGGCGAAGATATGACTGTACTTGATATTAGAAGTGCTGCCGATTACGAAAAGGGCCATGTTGAGGGCGCTATCAATGCACCTTGGGGTCCAGCAATCAGCGAAGTACTATCGAAACTGCCTCAGGACAAGCCTCTATTCGTATACTGCTACTCTGGTCAAACAGCTGGCCAAGCAGTACATACGCTTAATATAGCTGGTTTTGACGCACGCAGTGTAAATCTTGGTTTCAACTTCGGTATCTCTAAGGTTGAAGGCGTAGATGAAGTACTTAGCACTGAAGCGACAGTTGTTACAGAAGATATCACTGTAATTGACGAAGCAGTTCAAGCGGCTCTAGACGCATATTACGCAGGTCTTGCTGACGTTGCTGATACAAAATTCAAGAACTACAAGGTTTCAGAAGACAATCTGAAGGCTATGATCGAAGCGGGTGAAGATTTCTACCTGCTATCAATCAGAAGCGCTGACGATTATGCTGCTGGTCACATCCAAGGTGCAGAGAACCTGCCTTGGGGTGCTGGTATGGAAAGTGGTTTTGATGCACTTCCAAAAGACAAGCCAGTTGTTGTTTACTGCTACACAGGACAAACTGCTGGTCAGACAGTTGCAGCTCTAAGACTTCTTGGTGTTGATGCTGTTTCTCTAAATGGTGGCATGGGCATGGCTCCAAACGCACCGCTTGGATGGTCTAACAAAGGCTTTGAAATCGTTCAGTAGTTGAAAACAGGAATGGTTGAGTAATCATTTAAGAGGGTGTTGCGAGTGCAACACCCTCTTAGACTGTAGAAAAACTCCGAAATACTGCGTTGCTGGAAAAATCCGCTCTGATCACGTACGCATTGTACGCTCACAAAGCGGATTTTATCCGCGCCTAGCCTTTCGAAGTTTTCTACAGTCTGTCATCTTGTCGACTTTGTCGACAACCTGGGAGTGTGTTGCGGGTGCAGCACACTCGTTTTATGTGCGTTTAAGATAAAGTAGATGAACGTCAGACTGTTGACAAATTACAATACTCGGATGGGCAAGAAAAAGTTTTTGTTAAGGTATTGACAGACTTATATGAACATGATAATCTTTATCAATGTAAGAGTGAGATTAATTATCAGTTATAACTGAGGGATAGGTGATGTGATGATGCTGTCAAAAGCGAAAATTGGGCAAACTGCAATCATAAAAGAGATTACGGGTAAGGAAAAAACAAAGAAGTTTCTCTTTACGCTAGGATGTTACGAAGGTGAGCAGATCACCTTGATATCTAAGCTTGCAGGTAATTTTGTGATTAACGTCAAGGACGGTCGCTATGCCATTGATGAGGGTATGGCAAAATCTATCATATTGAACAGCTAATCAGGACGAGTGTTCTGAGACCTTTATGTATTATAAGTGCTGTGAACAACAGCATTTTATTTTTAACTCACTATGATAATGATTATCATTACATATGCGGAGAGATATTTATTGTTTTTATCGGAATTATAAAATGGATCATTCAAGGGGGTTCATCATGAAAATTGCTTTGGCAGGCAACCCGAATTCGGGCAAGACGACGCTATTTAATGCGATTACAGGCAAAGCGGAATATGTAGGTAACTGGCCAGGTGTTACAGTTGAGAAAAAAGAGGCGGATTTAAGAAGCAAGTTCAGACCGAATAACGGTTCGGTGAGAATTGTGGACTTGCCAGGCGCGTACTCTATTGAACCGCATACCGGTGAAGAAGTCATCACCCGGGACTATGTGACAGGAGAAAAACCGGATGTCATCATCAACATTGTAGATGCGACCAACATGAGTCGAAGCCTGTATTTCACATCTCAGCTGATGGAACTGGATATTCCAGTCATCATCGCATTAAACAAGAACGACATTCTTGAGAAGCATGGCGATGAAATCGACATATATGTACTTGAGCAAAAGCTTAGTGCACCCGTGGTGCTTACAACAGCTACATCGCAATCGGGTCTTGAAGTGCTTCTGAGTAAGGCTGTAGAAATAGGAAAGGCAGCAAAAGGTCAGGCCGCGCCAGATTTCACAGGTAAAAACACAGTTGATGAAGCAAAGGCGAGACAGCGGTATGTAGAATCTGTTGCAAGTGCTGCAACTATTAAAAAGCGTGACATGAGTCAGATTACCCTATCGGATAAAATAGACCAGGTTGTTGCACATAAATGGCTTGGACTTCCAATTTTCTTCCTTGTTATGTGGGGTGTGTTCTCATTCTCCATTGAAGGTCTTGGAGGCTACCTTTCTGGCTATGTGAATGAAACACTTTTTGGTGAAATCATTCCTGGAGCGACAACACAAATTCTTGAAGGTCTGAGTGTCGCACCACTGCTGCAAGCCCTGATTGTTGATGGTGCCATTGGCGGTGTAGGTGCTGTACTTGGCTTCCTGCCCCTAATCATGATTCTCTTCTTCTGCCTTGCGCTTCTTGAAGACAGTGGATACATGGCGCGTGTTGCAGTTATCATGGACAGATATTTTAAAAAGATTGGACTTTCAGGAAAGTCAATCATTCCCATGATTGTCGGTTCTGGCTGCGCGATTCCTGGTGTAATGGCAACACGTACAATTGAAGATATCAATGAGCGACGCATGACAACAATCCTGACGCCTTTCGTTCCATGTGGCGCCAAACTGCCAATTATTGCCTTGTTTGCAGCGGTGTTTTTCCCAACTTCAACATGGGTTGGACCAGCTGTGTATGTCGCTGCAATCGCAGTAATCATACTGAGTGGTTTGCTTCTTAAGAAGATGTTTGTGTGGGAAAATTCAGCGTCATTTATTTTGGAGCTTCCAGAATACAAGATTCCAAGCTTCAAGCACGCATTCAAGCAAATGATCAAGCATGCGAAAGCCTTCATTTACAAGGCGTCGACAATTATTCTAGTTTGCAATACCTTGGTTTGGTTTGCACAAACATACAGCTGGTCGCTTCAGCCTGTTGAAGATGCAGGAATGAGTATTCTTGCAACAATTGGAAATGGCATCGCACCGTTCCTCCTGCCGCTTGGTTTCATTGGATGGCAGCTTGGTGCTGCGGCACTGACAGGCTTCATTGCAAAAGAGAATGTCGTAGCGACACTTGCTGTTGTACTTGCAGCGACTTCTGAAGAAGCACTTCACCTGCCAGGTGGCACGCTGACAGAGTTCTTCACACCAGTAACCGCTATGGCATACCTTGCATTCAACCTATTCACACCACCATGTTTTGCAGCAATTGGCGCAATGAACTCGGAAATGGGCTCGAAAAAATGGCTGTTTAAGGCCATCGGCTTCCAGCTTGGTGTGGGTTATGTAATTGCCATGCTGGTATCACAAATTGGTTCGCTTCTGGTTTATGGAAAACTAGGCGCAGGCTTCGTTCCAGCTATCGTTGTACTGGCTGCAATTGTAACTTTTGTCGCTTACGCAATCAAGACTGCCGGTTCACAAGTGGCAGATGATAATACTGTGAAAGCAGGTGCTTAATATGGGAACACTGATTGTAGGTCTGGCTTTTGGAGGCATATTCCTATGGGCATTTAAACGTATGCGCCGCGATATGAAGAATAATACCTGCGCATGCAGTGGTGGTTGCACTGATAAGAGCAAATGCTGCAAATCAGAAACAGTAGTGCATTTTAAGTAAAGACGTGAATCAAGTTAAGTAAGATATTGAATAAGTTAGGACCGTGAACGGACATCTGTATAGATGCTGTGTTCACGGTCCTTTTTTGTCATTAGGCATATAGATTTTTCATGTTACCAGACAGACGTCTTAGAGGGATTCGATGACATCCATGAAGCTTTCGATTGGCTGGTTGCCAACAAGGTCATGATCTTCGTTGATGACGATCTTTGGCACGCCGCTGACATTGTATTTGTTTGACTCATCAAAGAAAGTCTGAGCTTCAATCATTTCAGCAGTAATAAACTCATTCTCAAGGGCAAGTTTATGTGCTTTAGACACAGCACCAGGGCAGTGTGGGCAACCGAGTGTGACAAAGACCTTGATATGAACAGGCTTATCGACCTTTGCCAGTCGTGCCATGAAGCTTTCAGGAAGTTCCTCGCCTGCACCGCTGACTTCAATAAGTCCAGTAATGAAGGAGTTGATTTCGTGACCAGCAGGAATGCCATTAAACTGAATACCGTTGTTTTTTCCATCCTTATCGAGCAGTACGATGGACGGTGTAAGTGAAACGTTCAGTTCTGCTGCTTTGGCATCATCTATGGAAATATCATAATGTTCCAGTTTGATCTTTTCGCCGACTTCGGCAACCTCTTCCATAAAAGCTTTTGTATCCTTGCAAGTTTCACACTGCTGCTCAGTCGTAAAGAGCGCAACCGTAACTTCATCTTTCATTTGGCCAAGAATGTCTTTCAATTGTTGTTTCATTTCGTTGTTAAGTAGAGCCATGGTAATCCTCCTCTTGTATACGGGTTGTTTGAGTTTGAAATGCAGTTAGCTATATATCAAGTTTGTTTACGTAATCATTTGCAGTGAGTGCAGCCTTTGCTCCTTCGCTGGCGGCAATGATGATTTGCTTGTAGGGTACGGTTGCAACATCGCCAGCTGCATATATGCCTGGAACACTCGTTTCAGTCTTGTCATTGACAATGATTTCGCCTGAGCCGGTCATATCCACGAGGCCTTCGAAGGTCTTGCTGTTTGGAAGATAGCCTATTTCGACAAATAGACCATTTGCCTCAATGGTTACTTCTTTATTAGCAGACTTGTCCAGTGCGCGAACGTGGGTCATGAGTGCTTCACCACCGACCTCCAGAATCTGTGTCTGCAGATGAACGTCAATGTTTGGAATACTTTTCAGTCTGTCGACCAGAATCTGATCTGCACGGAAGTCACTCCTGTGAACCAGGACAACTTCACTTGCGATTTTAGAAAGATCTATTGCTGCTTCAACTGCTGAGTTTCCGCCGCCTGCGACGATGACTTTCAAATCTGTAAAAAATGGGCCGTCACAGATGGCACAATATGCGACACCCTTGCCTCGATAATCATCTTCCCCAGGAACGCCAAGCTGTCGAGGACGACTGCCTGTAGCGATAATAAGGGACTTGGTCTGATAAGTTTCACCAGAGTTAAGGTATAGGGTCTTGATTTTGCCTTCCTCAATACGGTCTACACGGGCTTCTTTCTTTATTGGGATATCAAGACCGGTAACATGCTTTCTGAAATTGTCCATCAGGGCTTCACCGCTGATTTCCTCAAACCCCAGATAGTTTTCAACCGTAGAGGTATCAAGAACCTGACCGCCAAGCTTTTCTGCAATAAGCGCGGTTTCAAGGCCTTTGCGCTTGGCGTAGAGCGCAGCGTTCAAGCCAGCAGGACCGCCACCTATTACAATAACATCATAAGTAAAATCTGATTTTGGCTCTGAAGTTTTCTTTTCTGAAAACTGGCCTGAAATATTTAAGTCGAACATGCAATCACCTCGTCTATCTTGTTTATATCATTGGGTATTCCCAAATATTATCTATTCAATCATTTTGACTGATGTTAGGGACGAAACTTGAATTGTCGGGTTGAACTATGGTCACTGAATTGACAGTGACCATTTTCTTAGAATTTGACAATTTATCTTTCTGATTATGGTGTTCACCAGTATGGTTTAGAGCTTCAGGGCTGTAATACTGACTTAGTCCTGGTTAAGGATCTTGCAGACAGACGACTCGGAAAGTCCTCCGAACAAATCCCCAAGCGCCTTAAGCGACAGGGTAGAATCGCGTCTGAACTGTTTGATCAGTTGATTGCGCCGCGGTTTGTCCTTGAGTAACTGTGGAACAGTGAGTCCCATTTCATAAGCAACTTGTGCCAGTTTCTTCTGTGCCTGGTCCTTGCAGGTCATACAATTTCGATCATCTTCACAGAAGGTGATGGTGCTGTCGCATAAGATTTCAGATCCGTCATTTTCCAGATATTTTACAAGAGCGGCCTTTGCGACTTCGAAGTCTTCACCAGCGAAGTGCAGAAGGTCCTCAATATCGATAATGTCAAAGGGATCTTTTGATATATCAGAATAGACACAGTAGCTGCTCCAGGGATCGGGCTCGTCTTTGTTGACAGACTGCGTGGTTTGAAGAAGCTTGGGAAAGTCTTCAATGAGGGTGCTTTTATATCTGTCTTTAAAAAGTTTACCTTCACAGGTAGCATACATGCCGTAGGATATATTGATGCTTTTCATTATTTTAGAGATATCACTGCCGTTGTCATAAATAAGAAGCTCATATGCATCTGGATTTGCCAGGCAGTATGCATAGAGTTTAAAACCAAACTTATGCTTTGCCTTTTTTACGATTTCTATGAACCGCAACCGGTCCTCATCATTTGTGAAGAGGCTTCTGCATCCACCGCCATACTGCTGTATGAGATAGGTACCGAATAGATTTTTTTCTCTAGCTTTGCGAGCCATACGACCACGCCTTTCATCTCTTTTATGAGTCCATAATATACAAAAGAAAACAAAAAGTCAAGTACCGTCCCTATAGTTTTCATTTTGTTCACAGTATCCATATATTTAATGACAGAATATCACGAGAAATAGTTGAACTTTCACATAAGTCGGAGTATATTAATTAGGATACCGAAATAAATTCTCATAAAGGTGAAATCCTTGCGTGGAGGGCGTCATGAAATCTAAAGAGCATTTCAATGAAAACATTAAGGTCTTTGTGTGGTATGGCATACTCTTTCAAATTATGGAACGATTATATAAACCCTACGCGGTTAAATTTCTTGAGCGAATAGGGGGGAGCAATTTTCATATATCCCTTTTTAATGCACTTCCCGGTTTTACTATGTTTCTCACCGTCTTTATTGGCGCACTCTGGTTAAATCGACAGGAAGACCGTAAGCGGGCAATCCAGAAGACCATTTTTGTGAGCCGCTTTCTCATACTTGCCTTTGCAGCGGTTCCATTTATAAGACCAGAACTGCAGCCAATGGTCTTTATCGTATTATATGCGGTAATGAGCGCCCCTATGGCAGTCTATCTTTCAGGGTATCAGGGCTTTGTAGGCGATGTGTTTGATAAGGATAAGCGTGCCCGTGCCATCGGTCTTTCCAATCAGTACGGCGTCTATGCTGTTATGGTGGTTACCATGGTGACTGGACTTATTCTTTCCAAGCTTCCAAGGACAGAATCGGAGCGCATGCTGATTTATCAGCTCTTTTTTATTTTGAGTTTTGCAGCGGGTATTTTGGAATTGTTCGTCTTCGGACGATTGAAGGCGCCTAAGACGACAAGACGTGAAATTCCAGACTGGAAAAGATCATTCAAGGGCATTTTCAGGAATCGGGGTTTTGCCTTCTTTATGATCTGCTCACTGCTTTTCCATTTTGGATGGCAAATGGGCTGGCCACTATTTTCAATATACATGATTAAAGACTTAGGGGCAGACGAGCTATGGCTTGCCATCATCAATATGGGGTCCTTCATTACTATGATTGCGGGTCACAAAATATGGCCGCGCTATATTGAAAAAATTGGAAATCCGACAGTTACAGCAATCTGCACAATTGGCATGGCTTTCACACCACTCTTGTATATTGTTTCGAAGAACCTTATTGTCATGACCATGGTAGCGGTTCTAACAGGCTTCTTCACATCGGGAACCTTGACGGTGCTTCTGAGCGGCTTGCTTGAAGTCATCCCCGAAGACGAAAGAATTGTCTATATGGGATTCTACAATACGTTTATAAACCTTTCTCTTGCCTTTGCGCCTATGCTGGGCCATTACTTCATGCAGAGCAGGAGTATTGTGTTCGCCCTTTACATGACAGCTTTATTCAGACTGATTGGGGGAACTGCCTTCATTTACAGAAGCTGGCATATTAAGGCAGATGGTAAGCGGGGAAGGCGAGCTGCGTAATTGCATAGAACCAGTCATTTTCCAGAAATCTAAACACTTTTGGAAGAAAAGTTAAAGAAGATTTAAACATTTTTCAAACAGAGGTTCAAGTCTCCTGTGTATAGTCATCTTAAGAAGAATACTAAGGAGGCAGGTTATGAAAGTCAAAAATATAGGAAGCAAGTGGATCAAGCGTGCTGGAATTCTGGCACTGGCAGGCTGTGTCGTCTTTGCAGGAGTTACATATCTCAATAAGGATGAGGTGGCTGCAGCGACGCTGAGTGTGGAAGAGTATACGATTGAAAAGGAATCCATCAGCAGTGTGCTATCGACATCGGGGTCTGTTGTATCTGAAACGACGGCACAGCTTCTTGGAGATGTTGAAAGTGAAGTTACAGCAATATATGTAGAAATTGGCGACAAGGTTGAAGCAGGGCAGGTTCTAGCTGAAATGAATCCAATCGATGTTGAGTCAGAAATTCTGGACCAGCAAAGAGTGATTGCAAACTTGAACCGACAGCTGGTGGCCCTGACAGCCGATAAGGGGACAACGACAAGACTGTCCTATGAAAGCTCAAAGGTAGCGCTTGATAATGCAAAGCAAAGCTATGAGAGCAATCAGGTGCTTTTTGAAAATGGCGCCATAAGCCAGAGTGACCTGGAGCAGTCGGAGGAATCCTATAACAGTGCAGTCATTGCCTATGAAAGTGCGAAGTCAACCTACGATAGCTATGATTATTCGGCAGAATACAGCATTCTTGAAATGGAACTTCAAGTTGAAAATATCAAATTGGAAAGTTTGCAGCAGGACCTTGAGAACCTGCAGATTATCGCCCCAATCAATGGTGTCGTAACGGCTATCGATATTGAGGTCGGCGAAGTTCCTAAGGAAGAGGAAGTCATGATCGAACTTCAGGATATGGACAACTTGAAGATTGAGGCTTCAATCAGTGAGTATGAAATAGGCGATATTTCCGTTGGACAGGAAGTCTCAATTTCAACACTTGGGAATGATGATGTGACCTATACGGGGACCGTTGAAAAAATCTATCCGAGCGGTGTGATTTCGGGCTCTGAAGTTTACGTAACCATCATCATTGATGTGACAGACGAAGATGCCTACTTGAAACCCAATTTCTCGGTAAATCTGGATATCCTTGTAGAAAGCAGGGAAGACGCACTGCTGGTACCATATGATGCGCTTGTTTCTACACCATCTGGTTACGCTGTGAAGGTCAAAGGGGATAACGATGAAGCTCAATTTGTCCGTGTTGAGACAGGTATTGAAGGCGATTTGAAAATTGAAGTCCTTTCAGAACACCTTGAAGAGGGCATGACACTACTGGTTGAAACAGAGCTTACAGCCAGCGCCGATGAGGAAGATGGCGGTCTGATGATTCCTGGAATGGGCGGCGGTCTCGACGGTGGTGGCGCGCCTCCAGAAGGTGGTGCTCCTCCAAGTGGCGGCGCGCCAGGACAATAGGGGGTGCTGACATGCTTAAGGTAAGAAATCTGCGAAAGGTATATGGCGAGGGCGAGACCTGTGTTGAGGCCCTGCGCGGTATAGACTTTGAAATACGTGAAGGTGAGTTTGTTTCCATAATGGGACCTTCTGGATCGGGCAAATCGACTCTGATGAACATACTCGGGTGTCTTGATAAAAGCACAGATGGCATATATGAGCTTGACGGGCATCAGATTCAAGACATTCCGACTAATGAACTCGCTCAGATTCGAAATAAGAAAATTGGATTTGTGTTTCAGTCCTTCAACCTTCTACCCAAACTGACTGCGCTTAAAAATGTGGAGCTTCCCATGATTTATATGGGGCTTTCAAAGGAAGAGCGTATCCAGCGTGCATCTGAAGCCCTGGACAGAGTTGGACTGGGTGACCGTATGAATCATAGACCCAACGAAATGTCAGGTGGACAAAGGCAAAGAGTTGCCGTTGCACGGGCCCTAGCTACAAATCCAGCAATTATCCTTGCGGACGAACCTACTGGAAACCTGGATTCCCATTCGACGGATGATATATTGAAGTTGTTCGAAACACTGAATGAAGAGGGAAAGACAATTATTATTGTAACCCATGAAGATGAGGTGGCTAGAAGAACAAAACGCATGCTACTATTCAAGGATGGCCAGCTGATGACAGATATGGAGGTCAGACATGAATCTAATTGAAGTCTTCAAAATAGCCCTCAGTGCCATTTGGAACAACCGTATGCGTTCGCTGCTGACCATGCTTGGACTGATTATAGGCATATCATCTGTTGTGACTATTGTCTCCATCGGCAATGGCACGCAGGACGCAATGCTTGAAAACTTTGATTCTCTTGGAATCAATCTCATCTCGATTACAGAAGACAGACGTGCGCGTCTGACACCTTCTGAAAAGTTGACACTCACAGATATTGATCTCATTGAGCAGTCCTTTGGAGATGCAATAGAAACAATCACCCCATCGGTTTCTGAGAATGTTACCCTGGTAGCAAATATTGATGACACCTCGGCATCCCTTGTTGGCGTGTCAGAGGATTCGGAAGATACACTGGACCTGACCCTATTATCTGGCAGATTCATAAATGCCTTTGATATTGAGTCCAGAAAGGACCGAATTGTAATTGATTCTGACCTCTCAGAAGAGGTATTTGGGTCAACAGATGTCGTCGGAGAAAAAATGTTGGTTTCCTTTGGCGCTACAACGAAATCGCTTCTTGTTGTAGGTGTCTATGAGGCAGAAGAAACCCTGTCGGGCTATTCATCGCCTGAAATGTACATTGCATATTCGACCATTGACAAGCTGTTCAATAACAACGGTGCCATAAGTGGAATTGAAATTGGCCTTGCGAACGGATATGATAAGGATATCTATGAAACTAAGATTTTGTCGCTGCTTGAACGACGTCATGACAATGTGGGTGAAGAAAAGTACTCTACCTTCAGTGACGAGGATAAAATCGAAATGGTAACGGAAACCATGAGCATGATAACTCTGTTTGTCAGTGCTATTGCGGGCATATCTCTTGTTGTCGGAGGAATTGGTATCATGAATATCATGCTTGTCTCGGTTACGGAGCGTACACGCGAAATCGGTATTCGTAAAGCTCTGGGAGCAACACGAAAGGATATTCTGACGCAGTTTCTAATTGAGGCGGTGACAGTGTCCATGCTGGGCGGCGTCTTAGGTGCACTGGTTGGATTTGGTCTGACGGGACTGGCGTCTGCGCTGATGGATCTGACAGCACGTTTCTCTTATGATTCACTTGCGCTGGCATGTATCTTCTCAGCAACAATCGGTGTTTTCTTCGGTATTTACCCGGCAAACAAGGCAGCCAAGCTTGATCCGATTGAAGCCCTGCGCTATGAATAACCAAGGTATAGCATGAAGGAAGGCCAGACTATGACCATTCGCAAACGCATTGTCGTAATATATCTGATATCCATATTGATTCCAATTGTAATTTTTGGAACGTCCATATATGTCATGACCAACATCTTCAAAATTCAAATTGACGAAGAGGTGAAAGCGGTCCGTGAGATGTATACGAAAGATCCTGTAACGCGAATGATAGAAAGCTTTGAAAAAGAGATATATAAGAATCCAAGGGCATTTGACAATGAATCCTATAGGAGCTTCATGTCATCGGCCATCCAGATGACCCCTTTTGAGATAACCATGTACAGAGAAGGGGAGCTTGCCTTCGAACTGGTTCAGGACCAGTATTTTGAAAGCGACGCACTGCGTACGATTCGAGAAGGGAATTTCACAGACCGAAATGGGACAGAATACAGCTATGTGGTCACTTCACGTGAAAGAGCCCCAGGTACGCCTCCAAAAGATGATTTTGAAAGGATGCTGATAAAAAACGGCATCCTATTCTTCATTATGTATCTGATCATTCATATTGTTTTCTTCAAGTACGCGCTTCGAACAGTATTTGCACCCCTTATACAAATGAAGGATGCTGCAATCAGCATACGTGATGAAAATTATGATGAAGCACTGGTCTATACGGCAAATGACGAGGTCGGTGAGGTTTTTAAAGCTTTTGAAGAGATGCGCCTACGGATCAAGTCGACAGATGAAGTCAGAAGACGATATGAAGAGAACCGTAAAGAGCTTATAGCCAACATCAGTCATGATCTTAAAACACCTATAACAGCTATCAACGGCTATGTGCAGGGAATTCTTGACGGTGTTGCCAATACCGATGAGAAGATGAAATCCTATATTGAGACCATTGCTGTCTACGGACGAGATATGGACACACTCATTGATGATCTGTCCCTTCTGTCAAAGCTTGACCTGGATGGTGTTCTCTTTCAGTTTCAAAAGGTCGACCTTGTAGGGTACATCACAGACTGCATAGAGGAACTGAGCTTCGATTTTGAAGAGAAGGGTGTAAAGCAGGCACTGCATATTTCAGGTGTGAAAAGGGCGTATGTAGATATAGACCTTTCACAGATCAGACGTGTTTTAAGCAATATCATTTTCAATGCGGTCAAGCACTTTGATAAAACTGATGCAAGACTGGATATATATATTGATAAGCGTGAGGATGGCGACTTTTATCAAGTATCCATCCGAGACAACGGGTCTGGCATTCCGGAGGACAAGCTGGGCAGTATTTTTGATCGCTTCTACCGTGCGGACGAGTCCAGAAGCTCTGAAACAGGTGGGAGTGGCCTAGGTTTATCTATTGCGCGCCAAATAGTAAAGGCGCACAAGGGAGAAATCTGGGCAGAAAGCCAAGTTGGTACTGGAACAACCATAGCCTTCACGCTGCCGCAGTCAAAGGACGTTTAACGATGCCTTGAAGTGGAAGATGAACCCCTGCTTGAAAACGGAGGTCTGAAATGAAACGCATACTCATTATAGAAGACGAACAAAAAATTGCAGAACTTGAGCGGGATTACCTGGAGATGGAGGGCTATGAAGTCGTCATTGAGAATGATGGACAAGTTGGGTATGAGCGGGCGATGAAAGAACACTTTGATCTGCTCATTCTTGATCTTATGCTTCCAGGTATGGATGGTTTCAATATTTGCCGAGAACTGCGAAAGACCAAGGATCTGTCAATCATAATGGTATCAGCCAAGGTTGATAATATTGACAAGGTGCGTGGACTGGGGCTGGGCGCAGATGACTACATGACAAAGCCCTTCCATCCCGGTGAGCTGGTTGCACGGGTGAAAAGCAGCATGAGGCGCTACGATCAACTCAGTTCTAAAGTTCTTGATGTAAAGAATGAGATCAATATCGGGTGTTTAAGAATAGAAATAAGCGCAAGGCGAGTCTATGTGAGAGACCGGGAAGTGACTTTCACAGCTAAGGAGTTCGACACCTTGCTGCTGCTTGCCCAGCACCCCAATATCGTCTTTGATAAAACAACGCTCTTTGAGCGCATCTGGGGTCTGGAATCCTGCGGGGATATGTCTACGGTTTCGGTACATATCCGGCGCATTCGCGAGAAAATTGAGTTAGACCCTGCAAACCCCCAGTATATTGAAACCGTTTGGGGGGCAGGATACCGTTTCTGCAAAATTTGATTGAAGCAAGTGAACTGACATATTTCATAAAAAAAGACTGTAGAGTATATGGCGTTTTCTACAGTCTCTTTTTTATTTTTGCTATATCGCTTTATTTTAAAAGTATTCTTCCTGGTGCATGTCGTACTGGACTTGAGTTTCAACAATACGCTTTACTTCGTGTACATCGGACGAGCGCCCCATGGCACACATAAGCTTTGCAACAGAAGCCTCCGTATTCATGTCGTTGGCATAGATGATGCCATCCTTTGGAATCTTCTTTCCAACCTCGTAGACTTCGAAGTCTACCCCCTCTTCAAGGCACTGTGTGGTAAGCATAACGCACATGCCTGAGCGGATCATATTTCCAACTTCACTTGCAATATCGACATTTTCGAAGGGAACACCGCCAATGCCAAAGCTTTCGATAATAACACCACGGTAGTTTTCCTGAATATACTTGAAGATGTTCGCATCAATACCTGGGAAGAGCTTAATGACAATTAAGGAGCTGTCAACTTCAGGGTGAAGGATGAGAGTCCTTCCTTTTGGCTTGAATCTTGAAAATACAAAGCGCTTGTACTGAATGCGGTCATGCTTAATTTCTGCAATATAGGGAAAGTTGACACTTTCAAATGCATCATAGCTTCTTGTTTTCACTTTCATGGCGCGTGGCCCTGAAATCAGTTTTCCGTCAAATACAATAAAGACGCCGGCAATATCTTCAACAGCGAAGTGTATTGCATCATTCAGATTGTGTACGGCATCTGTGAACTCCTGTGCGATTGGGTACTGAGATCCTGTGATAATCACTGGTTTGTCGAGACCTTCAAGCATGTAAGTCAGGGCAGAAGACGTATAAGCCATGGTATCGGTTCCGTGTGTGATGACGAACCCGTCATACTGGTCATAGGCATCATGGACAGCCTTGGCAATCTCTACCCAGCAGTTAGGTGTCATATTGCTGGAGTCGATATTCATAATCATTTTGCCGTCAATGTCACAAAGCTTGCGCGCCCTGGGAACGAAGGCGAGTAGGTCTTCAACATTATATTGTGGTGTAAGACCGTGATCTCCGTCAGCACACGCGATTGTGCCCCCTGTTGCAATAATTAGAATTTTCTTTTTCATCAAATTATCCCCTCATAACACATACACTTTTAATACTTATAGTTACATTATACTGTCATGCACTTAAAAATAACTGTGACATTTTTGTCATGTCAAATGTAGCATTTCTTCCGATTATCATTAAAAAAGGAATGATTCAGACAATAAATCCTGAAATCATTCCTGATTCACATAGCCGTGGACTAGCTTGCATCTTTACTGTGGTACCTTTCCTGAATGTGAGGCTGGTCCCACCAATCGGCATGTTTAATGCCAAGTCTTTTGGCAGAAAAAACAGGATCAAGTCCTTTTTTCTTTTGCGCTTCATAGTCATCAAGGGCTATGAAGGTCGGCTTTTGCAGAATAAGTATGGCAATCATATTGAGCCATGCCATGAGTCCGACACCGATATCGCCAAGGGCCCATGCCAAGTCTGCAGTTCTCAAGGTACCGTAGAATGTGGCGCAGAGCATGACAATACGAAGTCCTGTCATTGTCAATGGTGATTTTTTATGTTTGCTGAGGTAGGCAACATTGGTTTCTGCAATATAGTAATACGCCATAAGCGTGGTGAAAGCGAAGAAAACCAGTGCGATGCCGACAAAGGCAGCACCAAATCCAGGCAGTACGGATTCCACAGCCATCTGTGTATATGCAGGCCCGATTTCCGTCGCGCCCAAGTGGTTGACAATATAACCGCCAAGCGGATTCTCGACATTATACATATCTGTAATCAGAATCATGAATGCAGTAGCAGAACAGACCAACATGGTATCAACATAAACTGAGAAGGCCTGAACTAGCCCCTGTTTGACCGGGTGTGACGCTTCAGCTGCCGCTGCCGCTTGAGGACCTGTGCCCTGACCGGCTTCGTTGGAGTAAATGCCACGCTTTACCCCCCATGAAATGGCCATGCCGACAATAGCGCCAAATGCAGGTTCAACTGCAAATGCAGATCTGAAAATCAGGGTGATCACATCAGGCAGCTTATTGATATTCAGCAGAATGATGACAGCAGCAATCAGGATATAGGCAGAAGCCATGAAAGGCACAATGAATTCAGCAACCTTTCCAATGCGTTTTACACCACCAAAAACAATAGCCGCTAAAAGCGCAACAATAGCCACACCAGTTATAAGGGGCGGTACGCCGAAGGCTAAATGAAGGCCGGCTGCAATCGAGTTTGACTGGACGCCTGGAAGGAAAAAGCCCATAGCCGCCACAGTTGTAATTGCAAAAACCCGTGCATAGGATTTGCTGTCCATACCTTTTTCAATATAATAAGCCGGACCGCCTCGATATTCACCGTCCTGCTCTTCTTTATAAATTTGTGCGAGCACAGATTCAACATATGCCGATCCGGCTCCAAGAAAGGCGATTGTCCACATCCAGAAAACTGCGCCAGGACCCCCGAGTGCGATTGCGGTTGCAACACCCGCAATGTTTCCAGTTCCGACACGCCCGGAGATTGAAACAGCCAGGGCTTGAAAAGAGGATATTCCCTCATCAGAAGCTTCGCCTTTAAAAATCAGTCGCAGCATTTCACGCCAATGCCTGAACTGAAAAAAACGAGTTCGTATGGTAAACCAAAGCCCGGCACCCAAACATAGGACAATTAGCCATTGACTCCAAATCAATCGGTTTAGAAAGTCAACAATTTGAGCCATTAAGATATTCCCCCTTAATACAATGCGCAGATACATCGGGGTGGTAAGCGACACCCTGATATATCTGAAAATGCGCATATTGCCTGTATTCTTATAATTACGCAAGGCTCATGCCAATAGTATTGAAGTACTCGAAAAAAGTCAGATTCAGCCAAACGCCGCTAATAGCAAGGCTATCCGCTGAATTTTGTGACAATTTTTGTATTCCCTGAAGTGGAAAAACCAAGAGTAAGCCTTTTTTTGAGAAGTTTTTTTCGAGAGTGTGAATAAAATTTCCCGAATTTTTGGATTATTCTTCTTTTTTCAGCCCGTATTCCGTAATTTTGTTGAAGAGTTGCCGCCTGCTGATTCCAAGAACCTTGGATGTTTGAGTCATATTGTAGTTATTCTGCTCTAGAACACGCTGTATGTACTGGGACTCTGCATCTTTTCTGAACTCTCTCAAAGGTACGGTTTGTGAAAAAATTTGCCCATTACTTGTTGACTGGTGCATCACAGGTTCCTTCTGGTCAGAAGGAATATCCCGTGCGCTGATCCATCCGTCGCGCGCAAGCACAACAAGACGCTCAATAATATTTTTAAGTTCTCGGATATTCCCCGGGTAATCATAATTGTTGAGGAAGGTCCAGACGGCATCATCTACACCGCGAACTTCCTTTTTCATGTCGATTTGTGCCTTTCTTAGAAAGAAGTTGGCAAGTTCGGGTATATCCTCACGGCGTTCTCTCAGTGAGGGGAGCTCCACCGTAATGGTACTGATACGGTAGAAGAGGTCCTCACGGAAGCCGTGCTCGGCGACCATGGTTTTGAGATCGCGATTTGTCGCGGAAATCAGTCTGAAGTCCACATCAATGGATACATTGGAACCGATGCGTTCGATACGTCTGCTTTCCAGAGAACGCAGGAGTTTTGCCTGTGTGCTAAGTGATGTGTCCCCAATCTCATCAAGGAAGAGAGTGCCTTCATGTGCGGCTTCAAAGCGGCCGATGCGTTTGTCAGTCGCACCTGTAAATGCGCCTTTTTCATGTCCAAAGAGTTCTGATTCCAAAAGAGACTCAGAAAAGGCATGACAGTTGACCGCAATAAAGGGGTTGTCATGTCTGGTGCTGAGCTTATGGATATAGCTGGCAAAAACCTCTTTTCCAACACCTGATTCACCCAGAAGGAGAATGTTGGCGTTTGAGTCAGCTGCTGACTCGATAATGCGTATGGCTTCTTGGAACTTGGGGTTTTTTGAATCCATCATGAAATCACTTGAAGCAGAGTCCTGCAAGGCGTCTGTCTTCATTTTCAAACTGGACAGACGCATGATCTTTTCGATGTCCATAAGGAGTTCGTCTGGGTCATGGCCCTTGATGAAATAGGAGAAGGCGCCGCGCTTCATGGCATTGACAGCGTTCTTTACAGTTCCGTAGCCGGTAACGATAATGACATCCTGCTCGGGCTGAATTTCCTTGATTCTGTCAAGCAGCTCCAGTCCGCTCATTTCCGGCATTTTCAAATCGGAAAGAACAAGGTGGTATTTTTCTTTCGAAATCTTTTGAATGGCTTCAAAGCCGGAAATAGCAGTGTCAGTTTGAAATCCATTGCTGCTTAGAATCATTTCCAGTATGTTTCTGTGTTCCTCTTCATCATCGACGATGAGAATTCTAAACGAGCTTTTTTTCATTGTCATTGTGAGTAGCCTCCTTAAGCATAGGAAGTTCTATTCTGAATGTCGTTCCAACGCCCTGTGCACTTTCAACGGTTATGGAACCGTTCATTTTTTGTATCTGATTATAGGCGATGTACATGCCAAGGCCTGTACCTTCACCGGTTTGTTTCGTCGTGAAGAATGGGTTGAATACTCTGTCAAGCTCCTGCTGCGTCATGCCGACACCTGTGTCGTGACACGTCAGAATCAGGCGGTTGTCCTGTGTCCATCCGGTCAGTGTGAGACGACCGCCGTCCGGCATTGCGTCGACAGCATTGGAAATCAGATTGATGAGGATGGATTTGAGACCGTCCTCCATGATGGCCCAGTTTAAGTTGGGGTCAATGTCAATACGGTAAATGACGTCACGTTTTTCCATAACCTTATGGTTGAGTTCAATCATATCCTTCAAATAGGCAAACATGTTGACGTTGGTAACGCGATTGTCTGCGATACGTGAAAAGTTGAGCAGATTGTCTATGATTTGACTTGCCTGTTCGACGGCGAGCTCGATCTTTTCAAATGATTTCATCTGCACATCTTCACTGAGTGTTTCTGTTTTCTTTAGAAAATACGTGTAGTTGCGAATCAGGCCCAGGGGATTTCTGATTTCATGGGCCACACCGGCAGCAAGCTGTCCGATGGCAGCCATTTTACTGGCCTGGAGCACCTGCTGTTCAGCGAGACGCAGCTCTGTTACATTTTGTATCATGACAAGCAACCTGTTTGAAGTGCTTTCTCCTTCAATGAGCGGGAAAGTCGATACCATATAGGTCTGGCTGTTATGCTCAATCTCAATTTCTGATTTGGTACGTGTTTCAAGGGATTTTGCGACTACGTCCATAATCATTGGAACGTGGGGGAGCCCCTTCATATAATTGAAGTTACTGCCGAGAGCCGTTTCCTTGTCTATTTTCAAGTTGTCACAAAAGGCCTTGTTAACCGTGATAATGTTCATTTGACTGTCCAGTACGACCATGAGATGCGTCAGACTGTCAAAGGTGGTCTGCAGGTCGTTCCGGCTTATTTTAAGCTCGTCGGTTCGGGTCTCAACCTCTTCCTTGAGTTCGCTGTTCCATGTAAAGAAGAGATAACTTGCCAGAATGATATTCAGCATAAAGAAGGAAACGATGAGCAGGAGCTTCTCGTCACTGTTTTCCGTAATGATTGGCTCAGAGATTCCAAACCATTTCTGCTGGATTTTCTGCATGGTTTTTTTGCGCTTGAGTGCATAGATGCCCTTGTTGATGATGCCCTGAAGCATCTTGTCATCCTTTGGCATACTGAATACGGAGTGCAGCTGGTAGAGTGGTGTTTCGACAATTCGATACTTGTCGGTAAGTCCCAGCTCTTCAAGGTAATAGCTGAGTACGGGTTCGTCTCCGACAACGGCATCGACATTGCCGGTCTCCAGCTGTGTGAGCAGATCGCTGTAATCCGGGACATGGTAGAAGTTGATGCCGTCAACGTTGTTGTTGAGGAACTCATTGACATAGTCTCCACGCTGGGCAGCAACACGCTTGCCAATGAGGTCAAACATGTTCTCTATATTGTCTTCTGTTTTTGGAATGACGATGATGGTCCGCTGAAAATTGATGGGATCAGAGAAGAGATAGACCTTGGACCGCTGTTCACTGGGGAACATGTCGCAGAGGTCTGTCTTGCCTTCCTCAAGTTCGGAAAGGGCCTTTGACCACACCATGGGTTTAAGGATGATTTCCGTCTCAAGCTCAATGGAAAGGGCCTGAAGGTAATCTACCGTAACCCCTCTGTACTGATTCGTCACAGGATCTACATACCGCATTGGCGGTGTAGAGCTGTCGGACCCATAGATCAAAGGTCCGTGATTATCCAGCCAGGCACGCTCATCGGGGGTGAGCTGGGTGGACTTGGTGATATATTCAAAAATCCCGAAATTGTACTCCACCTGCATGTATTTATCTACAAAGATTGTCGTGACTACGATGAAGATAAGTATTGTGATTATGATACGTCTTTTCAAAAGCAATCCCTCCGTTGGGCAATCGTAGTGTTTCATAGGTATTATAACATATTTATGATGCCTGTAATTCAGCTGTTTAGAGGGGTACATGAAGAAATCCGGTGACAAAATCTAAGATTAAGATATCTAAATGTTACTAAATTAACGTAAGTAAGAATGTAAAAAGGAAATATAGGGGTATTTCTAACCAATATAGAAAAAGGATGATTCCAAGGAGGTTGGACGCATGAGTTTCAAGCAATTTAAACTTCGGACCAAAATAATTTTGCTAGTGGGGATGATATTTGTTCTATTTGCAGTGTTTGTAGGTGCTTGGTTAATTCCAACCATAAATAGTGTGATTATGGACAGGACTGTCGCTAAACTTGAAAATTTGACAGAGGTCCCACTGACTGTACTGCAGAAGTATGATGGAATGGTGGCATCGGGAGAGCTTTCGCTTGAAGATGCACAGCAGATGGCAATGGATGAGATTCGAGTATACAGATTTAACACAAGCGATTATTTTTTCATCAATTCCTATGAGGGGTATTCGCTGATGCATCCAATCAATGCAGCACTTGAAGGCCAGAACATGGTGGATACAGTCGATTCAAACGGCGTTCGATTTTTCGAAGAAATGTCGAATGTGGCCAAGAATGAAGGTAGAGGCACTGTCGGTTATCTTTGGCCAAAGCCAGGGGAGACGACGGACAGTGAAAAATTATCATTTGTTATTGGGTACGATAACTGGGAGTGGCTTGTTGGGACGGGTGTCTATATAGATGATGTTCGTGCGCTGCAAACTGAAATGCTTCGAAATGTACTCGTCGTGGTAGCAGTTCTCCTCGTACTCAGTGTTGGGCTGGGTGTATTTATGGCAACATCCATTTCGAAGCCTATTGAAAAGCTTAACCGCGGGGCGCGTAATATTGCTGATGGTGAGTTCAATGTAGAACTGGATACCACAGGTAAGGACGAAGTTGCTGAGTTGTCCCGTTCGTTTGATTTGATTATCAGTCAGATTCGAAAAGTGGTGGATTCAGCCGATGTGACCAGTGATAAGATTGTTGTCGGTGAGCTGGTCTCAAGGATTGATGAATCTGGCTATAATGGCGGCTGGCTCAATCTGGTCAAGGGCATTAATGATATTGCCAATACCCTTGAAGGGCATATACGCAACGTTCCAGCCATTATCATGGCAATTGACAAGGACTTCAATGTCAAATACCTGAATAACGCAGGACGTGAACTGGTTGGAATTGGTGAAAAAGATTCAGTTTCCACATATAAATGTCATGAGCTCTTTGAAACTGAACATTGCAAGACTGGAGAATGCGCATGCGCTCAAGCCATAAATACGGGACGGTCGATTTCAAATGAAACCATTTCGCGCGCTGGTGGCGGCAAAGTGGATATTTCTTATGAAGGCATGCCGCTCTATGACAGAAGTGGTCAAATCGTAGGTGCTTTTGAACTTGTTACCGATCAGACATCGATTAAAGATGCTGCGCGTGCCCAGCAGGCTCAGGCAGACAAGCAGGCGGAAGAAGCCCGAATTAAGGCAAAACAGAGTGAATATCAGTCGATGGAAGTTCAAAAGCTCATTTCCGGACTGGATGCGCTTGCAAACGGTGAACTGGCAATTGATGTGGAGGTTGAAAACCCTGATGAAGATACACTTGAAATCAGTCAGGATTTTGTACAGATTCATTCAAGTCTGAAAACCATGGTTACAGCAATCCGGTCATATATTGATGAAACCTCACAGATTCTTGAGAGTCTTGCAAGGCGAAACCTTGATGTGGGCATTGACCGGGAGTATCTGGGTGATTTCGCAAAAATGAAGACATCCATCAATGTGTTTACGGAAGCACTCAACGGTATTTTTGAGGAAATCGGGTCTGCCAGCCATGAGATTGCAGATGGGGCCAATGAAGTGTCATCCATAGCCCAGTCTCTATCGTCAGGATCGACGGAACAGGCGAGCTCCATTGAAGAAATCACGGCTTCCATGAGTGAGATTTCAAATCAGACAAGACAGAACGCTGAACGAGCACAGCAGGCCGAAGGACTTGCAAGCACAGTCAAGGTTCAGGCTGAAAGTGGTCAGAAGCGGATGAATGAAATGCTGGAGGCTATGCAGGCCATCAACAAGTCGTCCAATGAAATCTCCAATATTATTAAGGTCATAGACGAGATTGCATTCCAGACAAATATACTCGCACTGAATGCTGCCGTTGAAGCAGCCAGAGCGGGTGAGCATGGCAAGGGATTTGCCGTGGTAGCTGAAGAGGTCCGTAATTTGGCGGCAAGAAGTGCCAATGCAGCAAATGAAACGACTCAAATGATTGAGGACTCTATCCGCAAGGTTCAGGACGGTGCATCCATAGCAGACCAGACGGCAGAGGCACTCAAATCGATAACATCAGGTGTTGAAGAGGTCAATGGCATCGTTAGAGATATTACCATGGCATCAAGCGATCAGGCACAGGCCATTACCCAAATCAATGAAGGCATCAATCAGGTATCTGACGTGACCCAGCTCAATGCGGATACGGCACAAAGAGGTGCTGCGGCCTCTGAAGAAATGGCGGCTCAGGCAGATATGCTACAAGGTGCTGTTGAAAGCTTCAAGCTCAGGAAGAAGACGAGAAGAAGTGTGGAAGGTGTAAGCTATGAGACCTTCTCTTTGGATAAGGATGCTTGATAAGTACCCAAGTAAGCCCAAGTAAGCAATTAAAGGAAATTAATTTCAAGAATGAACAGACGCCTGTCGATTTACAATCGATGGGCGTTTGAAATTTATCTGGTGGAAGCAGAGAAATTCCGATATTATTTAGGTATGGAAGGTGTAATAAAGTACTTTGGGGGAAGAATATGCCTAAATATCAGAAGGAAATGCAGCGCATCAGAGAGACGCTGGATGGGATTGTTAAAGCAATCAACAGTGTCATAAAAGTGGATGTAACCATTATTGACAGTGCTTTTAACCGTCTTGCCGCCACGGGAGAATACCATGAGGACGTGGGGTGCAAGGTCGATGAAAACTCTGTATTTTCTTATGCCCTCAACTTGGGACAGGCATTCATTATAGAAAATCCGAGAAAGCATGAGGCGTGCAGCAAGTGCAAGCACATGTCAGATTGCAAGGAATACGCACAGGTGTGCTGTCCCATTGAAGTAAAGGGGGAAATTGCAGGTGTAATCGGTTTGATAGCCTTCAATGCCCAGAAGCGGGAAGAGCTGCTCCACAATAGAGAGAACCTCATGCTATTTTTAAGGCGTATGGCTGAACTCATTGCGGTGAAGGTGCTTGAGGAATCTCAAAAGGAAACCTTGGAAATGCAGTCTAGGGAGCTTGAAATTCTTCTCGATAAGATGGAGAATGCCGTATTCAGTCTGGCACCGGATTTTACCGTACGACATGCGAATTCAAAAGCTAGAAATCTGCTTAATTTGGAAATCGGAAAACCCGTGAGCCACTTGGCAGAATATATGAAGGATGAAGATATTGCAGATCTGTTCAGGACAAGGGAGGCCACAAGCGGACAAATGCAAATCAGAGACAGGAAGCGGAGTACACGACTGCTCTTTAGCGCACAGCCTGTCGTATGTGGAGAGACCCTTTGCGAGGTTGTTATAACCTGTACCAATGTTCAGACCCTGCTCCATACCTTTCATGATGTACTCGGTTATGGAACCATGATAGGTTTTGACGATATAATTGGAAACAATTTAGCGCTAAAGGAGACCATTGCACTGGCAAAGCGGGCTTCCAAGAGCATATCGACAGTGCTCGTTCATGGCGAGAGCGGCACAGGAAAAGAACTGTTTGCAAGATCCATGCATTTTGAAGGAAGGCGTGCAGAAGAACCCTTTATCGCAGTAAACTGTGCAGCCATTCCCGACAACCTTCTTGAAAGTGAATTGTTTGGATATGAAGAAGGCTCTTTCACAGGGGCCCTCAAGGGTGGCAAGATTGGAAAGTTTGAAATGGCAAACAAGGGCACAATTTTTCTTGATGAAATTGGAGATATGCCCCTGCATCTTCAGGCGAAGCTTCTTCGGGTGCTTCAGGAAAGTGCCGTCGAGAGGATTGGCGGTCATGCGCCAGTGCCTGTGGATGTTCGGATTATTGCCGCGACCAATAGAAATCTAGAGGCCATGGTAGAAGAAGGGGCCTTTAGAGAAGACCTTTACTACAGGTTGAATGTCATTCCGATTCGCATACCGCCACTTAGAGAACGCAAGGATGATCTCTCCCTGCTAGTGAGTATCTTTCTGAGAAAAAGCGGCGAGATGCTTCAAAAAACAATGGTGCGTGTTGATGATTCAGTGCTGAATGCGTTTGAAAGCTACGGTTGGCCGGGCAATGTACGTGAACTTCAAAATACGGTTGAATTTGCTGTCAACATGAATGAGACAGGTGTCATCAGTATGGCGGACCTGCCTGTACGCTTCAGGGAACGTGTCGCAGTGTCCGATTGTGAAGGTAAGGAGATTAAGTCCATCAAGGCGCTGGAAAAGTTCGAGATTGAAAAGGCGCTTAAAAAGTTTGGAACCGATAAGGCCGGGATTGATAAGTCGATAGAGGCGCTTGGATTAAGTCGAGCCACCTTGTATAGAAAAATAAAGACCTATGAAATAGAAGTATAGCAGTCTCAAAATGAGAATTATCTCATTTTGAGACTTTTCTCGTTTTTGTGAGGGATTACTGGCGAATTTGTATGGAAAATCACCCCTTAATGTGTCGTGGTGATGCGGTGTGTATGGATGAAGTTAAGTGTTTACAGGTGGTGTAGGGTTTCAATTGTATGGAGCTCAAGGGCATTTACATTATGAACATTCTTATAGGGACTGGCAAAATTGCTTTCGGAATTTAGTCTCATAATGATACTGAATGTGCCTCAAATGGACCACGATAACTTGGCACGGTATTTGCAATTGTATAGGGCAAAGAGGTTGTGTGAAAGGATAGGACAAATGGGACATATGGATAATATGATAATTGAGATACTAAAAAATGAAGTGCGTCCAGCAATGGGCTGTACAGAACCGGTAGCTGTGGTACTCGGAGCTGCTAAAACGCGGGCACTGCTTGGAACAGACTATGTTGACTATATTGATGTGAAGGTTTCACCTAACTTCTATAAGAATGGTCTGTCGGTAGGCATTCCTCAAACAGACCAGGTAGGCCTTGATATGGCATCGGCTATAGGCGCTGCAGGTGGCGATGCGGAGCTCGGCCTTGAAATCCTTTCAAGTGTCGATGAAGAGGTTGTCGAGAAAGCGAAAGAATACCTCAGCCAGGGCATCATTAAGCTTTCTATTGCAGACACAGAAGAGAAGGTACTTGTAGATGTAACGATGCGTGCCGGTACTGAGACAGCTCAGACGGTGATTCGCGGTCATCATGATGCCTTTGTTTATATGAAAAAGAATGATGCTGTCTTGCTTGAAGTAGAAAAGGTGGCAGGACAAACTGAAAATAAATATGAAGCCTTCTTTAACCTGAGTGTGAAAGAAATGATTCAGCAGGTAGAAAATATGTCAGCAGATACGATGACCTTCTTAAAAGAAGGGATTGAAATGAATCTTGAAGTTGCAGATGCTGGTCTTGAAAAAGCACTGGGTATGGGTGTTGGTTATGCTGTAAAGAAGCAGATTGAAGATGGCGTACTTGAAAACAGCCTTCAGAATAAGGCAATGATGCTAACAGCCGCAGCTTCTGATGCGAGAATGTCTGGGATTACCAAACCGGTAATGAGCTCAAATGGCAGCGGAAATAATGGATTGACTGCAATACTTCCAATTGCGGCCTATGCTTCAATGCATGAGATTTCAGAGGAGAAACTGATCAAGGCGCTTGCAATCAGTCATCTGCTGAACACTTATATGAAGAATTTCATTGGAAGACTTTCAGCAATCTGTAGCTGCGCGGTTTCTGCGGCTACGGGATCGGGCGCTGCAATCACGTGGCTTGAGGGCGGAAGCTATAAGGAAATTGAAGATACAATCCAGAATATGATTGGAAACCTTTCGGGGCTGATTTGCGATGGTGCAAAGGACAGCTGTGCACTGAAGCTGGCAACGGCAGCCAATACAGGTGTACAGATGTCCAATATGGCTCGATACGGCGTCGTGGTTCCAGCGAGAAACGGTATCGTAGCGTCGCGCGTTGAGCAGAGCATCAGAAACCTTGGTCGCATTGCTTCCGAGGGGATGAATACAACTGACGGCGTCATTTTAAGTGTTATGAAGGACATGGCTGATGAAGCGCTGCAGGGACAGAATATCTAGAATAGCACTAAGCACAGCACCGAGCAATCTCAGATTGCTCTGGTCGTTAGTCACGACCAATAGTCAAAAATAAACAGAAGGACACATTCATGCGCACATGATGTGTCCTTCTGTTTATTTTTGACTGCTATTCTTTGTTTTTTACGCAAAAAAAGTGCGCCATATAGACGCGAGGGTATAATTAATACATGAATAGGAAAAAGTTGATTCACCGGGGGGAGTAGGAGGTTGCGGTCAACCTCCAACCGGTTAATGGGGTAACGATGCTTCCTGAACTTACATAAATAAAAAACGACGTCAACTTCGAGGCGGGGGGCCTCTAGGTATGACGTCGTTGTCATGTAAGATCAAGTTAAGTTCATTATACACTTTATGAATGATTATTCAATGGTTTTTTTGAAGAAAAAATCGGAAAACGTTTCTTAATTCAAAATAGTGAAAATATTGCAAAATAGCGCTTTTAACGTTTGACAATACCGCGGGATAATCGTATATTATTGTTTATAGTAAGGAGGCCTTTATGAAGAAGATATTCATTGTAGATACCGATGAAAAAACATTATATACACTCCAGAACCTTTTTCGTAATAAGGGATATCAAGTTCAGGCCACCTTGAATGTCATGGAATGCGTTCCAAGAATCATTAAGTTCAGACCTGACATTGTTCTTGCAAGCTATGATGCTTGGGGTGGAACAAGTTTTGAAAAGGCCAGACGTATTGAGACGGTGACGCCAGCAGCTGTGCTTTTTATTGCAAAAGATGCAGACGATATGTTTCTCGGAGGTTTACAGGGGCTTAAGGTATACGCATATTTGAAGAGGCCTGTTTCCCTTGCGGAGGTTTACCGCACCAGTGAGTTTGTACTCAGCAGTGTTCGTAAAATAAACAGTCTGCAGAGCGAACTGAACAAGCTGGAAAAATCACTTGAAAACAGAAAGTATGTTGAACGGGCTAAAATACATATGATGACGGCATATGGGATGAACGAGAATGATGCCTATGCCAAACTGCGGAGTATGAGTATGGATCAGGGTCTGCCCATCCATGAGGTCTGTAGGTATATACTTGAAGAAAATGAAGCTGAAAGCTGATTGCGTGTTGAAATCGCCATCAGCTTTTTTTATGATGTAATAAAGGAATTATCTGTATTTTTCATGTTAGCATATCCTGAGAAAGAGGACACGAATGTACAAATCATATAAGAATATCATATGGGACTTTGACGGTACCCTTGCGGATACATATCCGACCATGAGTGACCTGCTGTACAGAGCTCTTGTAAAAAATGGAATCAATACGGAGAAGGAGACTGTTTACAAACAGCTGAAGATTTCAATGACAGCGGCACTGGACTACTTTTCTGAGGCTTGCATTGAGCGGCGTGCAGCCATAGAATACGATTACAGAGCTTTTGAAGCTGACCACAGTCCGTCGGACTACCTCTTGTTTCCGGATACCATTAATACGCTGGAAACACTGAAGTCCATGGGTATTTCGAATTATATGCTGACGCACCGGGATGATTCAGCTATTAGAATTGCAAGAGCGAAGGGCGTGCTGCATTATTTTGAAGGTGCAGTCACGAAAAATCAAGGATTTAAAAGAAAACCTGACCCGGAAGCATTTGACAATTTGATTGAAAAGTATAAGCTCATCAGGTCTGAGACCTTGAATGTCGGAGACCGGCGCCTTGATATTGAAGCGGGTCATAACGCGTCGATTGATGGATGCCTCATAGTAGATGCATTCAATGAGAGCGATGCTGAGGTAGCAGAGTTTGTCATTTCAGATAGAAAGTCGCTGCTTGAGATTGTAGGAAATGGAGGCGCGCGATGAATCAGAAAAGAATTTCAGTGATTGCTGGGAGCATCCTTTTGATATGTATGGTAGCAATGGGACTGCAGGCCAGTTCGATTTCACAGCTTACACATAGAATTGAAGCCCTTAACGGTCAGCTCGACGCACAGCAGAATCAGATCGATCAGCTGGAGAATGCAATTGTTCAGTCTGGTGAAAGCGAAGAAGTGGAAAGTGAGCTTCCGTGGTTCTGGGACCTGTATGCGTATCCAGTATCCCCCAAAACCCTTGTTTCCAGTTTGCAGGGGCAAGAAGCGCTTATTCCATACGAAGGGGTACTGGGCGGCACCATTTTCTTTGTCCTTGAAGAGGCGCAGATCATTGACCCGGTTTATGTTTATGTCCCTATTGAAGATGGACATATGCTTGGCGGCGTTCTCCTGAAATATAAAATCAGGTCTGCAAATCAGGTTGAATGGCAATTTGTTGATGGCTGGTGGCCTGATATGAATTGATTGTGAAATTTTAGACGCCGAATGTGCAAATTTTGTTTTGCAATCTTTCCGAATGGATAAAAATGATTTGTGAGGTATAATCGCAATCTGTTCTGGGAGGTGCATTATGGCACAGATTAAAAAGCGTTTAGATAAAACGGTACGGGCCTTCATGCTGGAGGAAATTGAAAGAGACATTGAGAAATGTTGTTTGAAGACAAATGGACGATTGAACCATAGTGGTTCCGTGGAGTTTCCGGAGCTGCTTCTTGAAGCGGCAAGAAGCGGCACAGCCAAGACACTGGCAGTAGCCATGAAAAACAGGCGGTGTATGCCGGTCTATGAGACCAAGGTCAAAGACGACAAGGTATCACTGAGTCGTGTGACAGACCAGGATTATGACGCATTTTGCGAGCAGGTATTTGATGCATTCTATCTGCGTGGAAAGTGCCTTCAGGCAAAGTACAAGGGTCTTGAAAGGATCGTTCTGAGAGATGACTGTGTAGAATGTGAGTATAAGCGAGACACACTTTTAAGTGCACTACGCAGAGAACATGAAGTAGATAAGCTGATTGAACTGGAGGACTCCGAAAAGAGACGCTTTATGGTTGAGGTGAAAGACTAGGCAAGTGAAGCGGAACTTGATCAAGCAAGAGAGATGTTGCAAATTGCATACATTATTAAACGGGTATCGGAAAACCGATACCCGTTTTTATAGGCGTGCGCTTTGATTAGTTTGCCAAATTGATTCGGTCCTTCTGGGGACCGTCGAAAATCAGGTACCCAAGTTCTTTCAAGTCCTTTAAAATAGAAAGTATTTCCTGATCATTATGAAAGCCGCATATGTCCCCAATTGTCAGTATATCTGGCGTCTTTCTGTTGTGGTAAATATAATCGCGAATAGCACGATATGTATTTATGTGCAGCTCTGTAATTTGAACAATTGAATGCATAATCACACCTCCATATCATATTTTTATCAGATTCGAACTATTCCCTTTCTACCCGGTTTGCGATATCGTCTAAACTGGAATTTTTGAACAGGCGTTTAGAATGACCAATATATAGGTAGAAATTATATGAAATATGACTAATCTCAAGGAGGAAAATATGATGAGTTCCTATTTGCCAATACAGCATATTAAGAAGGATTTGGACATTGTTTCCGGTATGCTGACTTCAAAAAAACCGGAGTCTATTTTTGTAGATATTTACTCAAAAGATCCAATACTGCTGGAGAAATCTAAAGATTACATGACAGAAATCATAGATGGGAACAGAGATATCCAGTCTGTAAGCCTTAAATCAACGGATGCAGTGGAATTCTTTATTGAAGATCAGGAACGCTTTGATGAGAATGAAAAGCTTGAAGCATTGACCAGCTACGATGTTTTTGACAAAATGAGTGCGGAAATTTTGCTGCTGCACAGGTATGATTTCATTTTAAAGTGGTATGTAAAGGCGAAGTGGCTGGCGATAAATCCTGCAACAATACTATTGGTGAGCAGAGGGAAACTGATAATCAACATACTGGTTCTTGCGATTACCCTTCTTCTTTATAGGGAAGTCCCGAAAAATAGTTTGATAAACTACTTTGTTGGAAATGCATCTCCGCTCTATTACCTGATTTGGATGCCTTATCTATTTCTTTTGTATTTTCATATGAAATATCTTTCAAGACTCTATCTGCTGATTTCCGAAATGTGTCAGATTTTCGAGTTTGATCGCATACACTCTGAAAATGCTGTGGTTCTTGTAGAAGCAGGCGCCTTTGTCGATGAGGATCTATACAAGCGTCTTCTTCATAGATGCATGACACAAGGCATACACCTGATCAACTATACCGATAATCCTGCCACATCATCCTATGCGGATTTTGTGCTGAAAATTCCTGAACTGACAAATGAGCAATCCATGAAATACATAGGCGTTCTTTCCGGATTGACACTACAGTCAAATCAGGAGGATGATGCTGAAATCGGGCGAAAATTTGAGTACAGGCATATTGAAGGGTTTGTTCTTGAAAGTGTTTACAAATGGAGCAAGAATGAAAAAATATATCCGAAGGCTTGTCATAAGTTTGTAGCATACTATGAGTTCCTGTCCAATCGATTTGATTTCTCTGATGACCAGAAGAATGAAGTTGCAGAAATCCTTGCACGCAAGATATTCTACGTTGAACCTGAGCCTGTTTTGCAGACAGATGTCGACTCGGACTCAGATTCGGTCACTGAAAAGAGAAATATTGTAGAAAAAATTGGGCGCTATCTCTAAATATTAACCAAAAACTTGCCGCATGGTGCAATTGGTGTTAAAATTGGTATGAGTTAAATAATTCCAATCGACAGGAGAAATGCGCCGTGAGAAGTATGACAAAATTTAATTATGAGTCAGAAATAGTGGGCTATTTGTGGATCGCAGGCATTGTCGCAGGTGGCGTGCTGATTGGTGTTCCCGTACTTGGCATAGCTCTTATTACTTTTTCTCTATTGATGTTTATCAGTTTTCTAAAATCAGACCGGTACAGGGCGTACCGATATTACCATAAGGGACTGAACGCTTTTGACAAGGGGATATACGATACTGCCTATGTCCATTTCAAAAGTGCATATCAGTTGAACGACGAGAATCAGAAGGTTCTTGAGAAGTTGATCAAGTCAAATATTTATTCGGGAATAGATTCTATAGAAGCGCGTATGCTGATTGAAATGCTTGGAAGCAAATGGCCCAAGCAGTACCCGGATGAAAAAATCATGGCTCTTAAAGATACCCTTGAAATTTACAGCTAAAATAACCCCTCGGGGTTATTTTTTTATTCAAAACATAGATTTTTGAGAAATTGTAAAATGGAAATCAAGTACCAAACGCATATTTTTGTATAGATTTAATGGTGTCTATATAAAAGTGGCATATTAAAATGGACCAAAGGGGTGATGACATTGGAAATCAACATCAGGGAAATGACAGGGAACGAAGTTGAATATATTGCTCGTGAGACAATCGGTTCTGGGATCGGAGAACTGTATTTCGGCTCAGATTTGGATAAACTGGTTCAGATACTCAGCGCGCTGTCTGAGGGTGAAAAAGTATACGTGGCTTGTGTAGATGAAGCGATTGTAGGATATATTTGGTTTGGACTACGGGGGGTATTCAGGATCCATCCATATGTGCATATGCATTTTGTCAGGACGGATATGCGTGGCAGAGGGATTGGAGCATCCCTTCTTGATGCGTTTGAAAAGTCTGCCGAGCCTGTTAGCGGGAAGGCGTTCTTGGCAGTCGCTGAGTTCAATTATAAGGCAGCGTCACTTTATGAGAGAAAAGGGTACCGGTCTGTAGGGTGCATTCCAGGCCTCTATCGAGAGGGGGTTTCAGAAAATCTTTATATGAAGGATTTGAGAAACCCGGCTGTCATGGGATAAACTTATCTCATTTTGCTGAAATATTAACTTCGACGCTTGTATCGAATTCTCTTTCATTGTAGGCGCTTCTCCTATATGCTAGAATGTTGATAGCTTATGTGTGGAGGGAAAATTATGATTACAATAATCCTGGGGCTTGTGGTGGTCTTCCTATCAAGTCTTATACAAGGAATGACGAGTTTTGGCTTTTCCTTGCTGGCTGTACCGTTGCTGGGTCTTTTTATGCCTCTCAGAGTGATTGTGCCAATGCTGGTTCTGTTCAGTTTGCTTATGAACTTCATGATTTTGTTCAAACTGCGGACCATGCCAGATTTCAAGGCCATAAGTGTCATTCTCATAACTGGAATTGCCGCGACGCCGGTAGGGGCCTATTTTTTGAAGTCGATGAATCCAGACATTCTCAAGTTTATCGTGGGCATTGTCATATTCACTTCAGGGCTTTTCATGTACCGGGGATACAAGGTGCATTTCAAAAACAAATCCGCATCATTTCTGGCGACGGGTTTCTTGAGTGGTCTTTTAAATGGAAGCGTGTCCATGAGTGGACCGCCAGTCATCTTATTCATGACAAATGAGGGAACACCCAAAGCCGCATTTAGAACGAATTTGACCAGCTATTTCTTTATTTTGAACATCATTACCCTAGGGGTATTCCATATGAACGGACAACTGGGCATGGAAGTCATCAAGCCCACGCTGGCCCTATTGCCAGCCCTTGTGCTGGGCGTCTTCTTCGGTGTCAGACTCGGGAACCATACCGATGAAAACAAATTCAGAAATATGACAATCTATCTGATCATGGTCATGGGGATGCTGTCGGTCGTATCGTCACAACCGCAGAATTGGTTTCTTAAATAGGTTGTTGAAATCACCCAGTCTTGTGTATAATATGAGCTGAGGTGATTTTTTTATGCCATTTACGATAGCGCATACAGCAGTAAGCTTACCATTTATAAGAAGAATGCGTGCCTTTAGCATATTTGGCCTGGTTATAGGCTCTATGGCACCGGATTTTGAATATTTAATAAGACTTGAACCGGCTTCATTAGGCGGACATACGCCCATTGGTTTCTTTCTATTGAATTTGCCGATTTGCATTGTTGCTGCAATTCTATATATGAATCTGCTTGAAGACGGACTTCTACAGCTTTTACCGGAGTTTTACGCAAGAAAATGGCCTAGGTTTGGAAGAAACATCAAAACCTACGCCTTTGCCGAGTGGCTTAATTTTATTTTTTGGACCCTGACAGGTATGATAGGGCATTTGTTCATGGACAGCTTTACGCATTCTGGCGGTTATTTCGTTACCCATTTTCCCATACTTAAAAGCACGGTGTCGTGGGCATCCATATCAGTGCCTATGTATAAAATGCTTCAGCATGGCAGCAGTATCATTGGAATGGTCGCAGTGCTAATTTATATGACACTACGTAAATCCAGAAAAAGAATGCCGAAGCCATGCTGTAATAAGCTCTATTTGCGAAGTGCATTTTTCTTAGGTGTTGTAGTTCTTCAAACTGCACGCTGCATTTTAATTGGAAAAGCAGCATTTGCAGCAGGTGGTCTTATTGTGAGTACCATGAGTTTTTCTGTGCTTTCATGGTTTGTGCTTTCTCTTATTTTGAAGCGGCGCGACCGTCAAGCAGTTCAAGAATTTCTTCCCAGCTGACATCGCGTTCAACCATGAGAACAGTCAGGTGATAGAGTAAATCTCCGATTTCACCGACGAGAGATGCCTTGTCCTCAGAGAGTGAGGCAATAATGATTTCAGCAGATTCTTCACCGACCTTTTTTAGAATCTTGCCAAGTCCTTTGTCGATCAGATAGTTTGTGTATGATCCCTCAACCGGGTTCATCTTTCTGTCTTGTATCGTATCCATTAAATCTTCAAGCGTGCGCTTTGATTGAGGCGTACGCTTGTTTTCGTTTTCAGCATTTGTAATGGATTTGAAAAAGCAAGAAGTTTCACCTGTGTGACAGGTTGGACCTGCTGGATCAGCGTCGATCAGTAGGGTGTCATCATCGCAGTCTGCTTTCATAGAAATCAGCTTGAGTGTATTGCCAGAGGTTTCGCCCTTCATCCAGAGCGTGTTTCTGGAACGAGAAAAGAAAGTGACATTACCTGTTTCAAGAGTCCGTTTAAGAGATTCTTCGTTCATGTAGCCCAGCATGAGCACTTGTCTTGTGTTCACATCCTGTATGATTGCCGGAATAAGTCCGTCGCTGTTCCATTTCAAATTTATTTCCATGTGCCTGTCCTCTTTTCTGCTATTCTCATATAAGTTCTATTTTCTCATTGGGATGTTTTTCATTTCCAAATACGCCTTCAGATCGGGTATGTCGATTTCACCGTAGTGGAAGACCGATGCAGCCAGTGCACCATCTGCACCTGCTTCAAAAGCGTCAAAAAAGTGTTTCTTTATACCTGCGCCTCCAGAAGCTATAACAGGAACGTTAACGGCTTCAGAGACTTTTTTGATGATTTCCAAATCGTAGCCGCTCTTAACACCATCTTCGTCAATGGAGTTAATGACAATTTCACCTGCGCCGAGGGAGACCCCTTTGATGGCCCATTCAAGTGCATCAAGGCCTGTATTTTTTCTACCGCCGTGGGTCACAATCTTCCACTCATTATCAATACGCTTTACGTCCATAGACAGGACCACGCACTGAGCGCCGAATTTCAGGGCTGCTTCACGAATAAGGTCCGGATTAGCCACTGCGGCTGAATTGATAGATACCTTGTCAGCACCGGCTCCAAGAACAGCTGTGAAGTCTCCGATTTTTCGAATGCCACCCCCAATCATGAAGGGAATGTTGATCGCTTTTGCCACATCGCGGACGATATCGAGGAATATGTCGCGTTCTTCATGGGTTGCTGTAATATCATAAAAAACAAGTTCATCTGCACCCTGGCGGGCATATTTTTCTGCCAGATATACAGGGTCTTCAACCTGCTTGATTGATTTGAATCGTGTCCCTTTGACTACGAGTCCGTCCTTTACATCAAGGCATGGAATAATTCTTTTACAAAGCATAATTAAAGTCCTTTCTGCGCTATATCCAGCTCAAGCTTTTTCAGGTCAATCTGGCCTTCATAGAGTGCCTTGCCTACGATAACATCCGTAATTCCTGCCTTTTGAAGTTCAAATATATCTTCTGCCGATGAGATACCGCCAGAGGCAATGACCGTACCCTTAAAAACTTCATTTGCTTTTACAAGGGCGCTGATGTTTGGACCAATCATGGCGCCGTCTCTTGATATGTCTGTATAGACAACGGTTTGGACACCGATTTCGTTAAGCTCCTCAAAAAGTGCCACTGCAGATTTTTCGCTTACTTCTACCCAGCCTTTAGTCGTAACCATGCCATCCTTGGCGTCGACTGATACGACAATCTTATCGCCATAGGCAGCTGTGAGGTCTTTCAGCAGCTCTGGGTTTTCAATGGCCATGGTTCCCAGAATGACTCTGTCCATACCGGCGTCAATATAGGTTTTCACATCTTCAAGGGTACGGATTCCGCCGCCGACCTGCAGGGGTAGGGAAGTCGATTTTCTTATGGAGAGAATGGCGTTTCTTGCGCCTTCAGCCCCCTTAAAGGCACCGTCAAGATCGACGAGGTGCAGACGCTTAGCGCCTTGTTCGATCCAAGTGAGCGCCATGTCTACAGGACTGTCTCCGTATTCTGTTACCTGGTCCGCCAGGCCTTGATAGAGGCGGACACACTTTCCGTTCTTTATATCAATCGCAGGGTATATTTTCATTTTGTCCTCCTATGCTGTCGCTGCATTCATAATGTCGATAAAGTTCTTTAGCAGGGTTTCGCCTGCAGAGCCGCTCTTTTCTGGGTGGAACTGCATACCGCAAACATTGCCTTTGCGTATGGTTGCTGGAACATCCACACCGTAGTCGGCAGTTTGAACCAGGTCATCCGCACAGTAGTCCGTAAGGTAATAGGAGTGAACAAAGTATGCAAAAGCAGGGTCTTCCAAGTCTTTCAAGAGGGAATCTGACTTGCGCTGTTCCAGCTGATTCCATCCCATGTGGGGAACCTTGTAAGGGACCTCCAGCTTAACAATCTTTCCCTTAAAGATACCGAGGCCCTGGGTCTCGCCATCTTCATAGCTGACTTCGCACATAAGCTGCATACCCAGGCAAATGCCGATGGTAGGGAGGTTTTTATCTGCGCGTTCCTTAACAACCTGATCAAGGCCGCTTGTCACAAGACTCTCCATAGCATCCTTAAATGCACCTACACCTGGAAGCACTGCACCGTCTGCAGACAATATCACATCAGGGTCTGAGGTGACAAGAGCGTCCACGCCTAAACGGGCAAATGCATTTTTAACATTTTGTATATTGCCGACTCCGTAATCAATTATAGCTATCATATTATTCCTCCGTCATGACGTTGTTGTTGACTTAAAGCATGCCCTTTGTCGAGGGGATTTTAGCACTTTCCGAGCTGTCGACAATTTTAACGGCTTGTTTTAGAGAGCGTGCAAAGCCTTTGAAGACACCTTCAAGCATGTGGTGGGTATTGCCTTCTTCAAGAGCTTTAATGTGCAGTGTTAGGCCGCTGGCGCGTGAGAATCCGTTGAAGAATTCATAAATTGTTTCTGTTTCTAGTGTGCCCAGTCTCTGTGTTGCTAGGGGAACCGTGTATTTCAGATAGCTTCGACCACTGAAGTCAAGGGCTACGAGTACCAGGCATTCGTCCATAGGTGTAATCGTATCTGCATATCGTGCAATCCCTCTCTTGTCGCCGAGCGCGACTTTAAATGTTTCGCCAAGAGCGATGCCGATATCTTCAACCGTGTGATGCGTGTCGATGTGAAGGTCGCCCTTGCAGGTGAGCCTTATGTCAATGCCACTGTGCTTTGAAAGCTGCTCCAGCATATGGTCAAAGAAGCCAATGCCTGTGCTGATATCAAAAGCACCTGTTCCGTCAAGATTGATACTGATTGAAATGTCTGTCTCATTTGTTTTTCGGCTTAGCTCTGCCTGCCTGAGTGATTTCATTACTGGCACACAACCTTCCTGATGATATCGATAACTTGAGTGTTCACCCTGTTCTCTGTAATCGAGAAACGAAGGCAATTCTCAAGATTGCTGTCGTGTTCAAAAATACGTACCTTGTAGCCGCTTGCTTCTAGTGCTGTATAGATTGCCTTGGCCTTGGGGCTGCGAAGCAGGATATAGTTTCCGAAAGAAGGAAATACCTCCAGGCTGCATTCGTTTGGAATCATATTGGTCAACTGACTGTAAACGCGCATGCGTTCACGCCTGATGTTCTTAATGACCTCGGTCATCAGACTTTTGTTTTCAAGAAGCACGATTGCGGATTCCTGCGCAATTGTGGAAAGATTGTAAGGCATTTTCGCCTTGTTCATGATTTGGAGCAGCGCAGGGGAGGCAATACCATAGCCAACACGAAGCGCTGCCGCGCCAAAGGCCTTTGAAAGCGTCCGCATGATGATGACCTTGTCCTTGTCATAATCTGTGCCCACAAGACTGATCTGTGAGAATTCGACGTAGGCCTCGTCAACAACCACGATTCCAGGAACGCTGTCAATAATCCGGTTGAGATCCTTTATAGAGAAAACGTAGCCGGTTGGATTGTTGGGATTGCAAATGAAAGTAAGGGCCGCGTTTTCTTTGATGGCTGTTTCTATAAGGCCGTCAATGTCTGGTGTCAGGTCATCCTTTGGTGCTACGGCGCAGGTCTTGCATCCGCGAAGATCGGCCATGATTGTGTATTCGACAAAGGTCGGGCTGTGAATGACAATGCTGTCACCTGCTTTTGAAAAGCTTTCAAATAGGATTTTGATCAGTTCGTCAGAACCATTTGTACAGATGAGTTCATCGGCAGATACACCTGTATACTCTGAAAGACGCTTTTTCAGTTCTGTAGCATCGGGATCAGGATATGTTTGCATATCTATTTGCATCAGTCTTGATAGAAGCTGGTCTTTAATATCTGGCAGGGGATTGTACCAGTTCTCGTTTGCGTGCAGTCTTTTCTGTATCATCTTAAGAACACCTCACTTTTACGGCATTGGCATGTGCAGTCAGACCTTCAAGGTTGGCAAATGTCTGAAGGTCATCAGACAGTGATTTGAGAGCAGTTTCACTAAAGGACAGATAACTTGGTCGTTTCAAGAAGTCGTATACGCCCAGTGGCGAGGCGTAACGTGCAGCGCCGCTGGTAGGCAGTGTGTGATTAGGTCCAGCCATGTAGTCACCGAGGGTTTCCGGCGTATATGCGCCTAGGAATATTGAGCCGGCATTTTTGACAAGGTTCAGATAGGCCGATGGGTTCTCAATTTGGAGCTCAAGGTGTTCGGGTGCAATCATGTTCGAAAGGACAAAGGCCTCTTCAAGAGTCTCTACCACATACGATTTTGCGTACTTGAGGCTTTCTGCCAAAATGAGATTTCTTGAAAGGGCACTCGCCTGTTTGGTCAGCTCGATGGCTACCTGTTCTGCAAGCCTTTCAGAAGTTGTGATGAGGAACATACCCGCCCGCTCATCGTGCTCACCCTGTGCGAGCAGATCTGCTGCAATCCAGGCTGGATTAGCCTTTTCGTCTGCAATGACCAGGACCTCACTTGGACCGGCAATCATGTCAATGTCAACGAGGCCATATACCTGTCGTTTTGCCTCCGCGACAAAGATGTTTCCAGGGCCAACGATTTTATCGACAGATGCGATGCTGTCTGTGCCCATTGCAGCTGCAGCAACGGCTTGTGCGCCACCAATCTTATAGATTTCATCGATGCCAAGAACAGAAGCCGCTGCGAGGACACCGGCGTTTACCGTGCCGTCTCTACCAGCTGGTGTTATGATGGCAATGCGTTCAACACCTGCAATCTGTGCGGGAATGGCATTCATAAGAACCGAGGATGGGTAGGCTGCCTTACCACCGGGAACATATAGTGCCACGGAGCTTAGGGGACGTACGAGCTGTCCCATGGTCTGGCCTTCTTCTGGCTTGATTTCCCAGTCAGACGGCAGCTGGTTTTTGTGGAATCTTTCAATATTGGCCTTTGATTTTTTGAGAATACGAATGAAATCCTCTGGGATCTCATTCAGAGCCTTTTGCTTTTCATCGTCACTGACAGCCAGTGACGCCAGCTGGAAACCATCAAACTTCAGGGTGTATTTTTTAACGGCATCATCGCCGTTCTTTTGAACATCGCCAATGATTCCTCTGACGGTTTCGATTATTTCACCCTCTGGAAGAAAATTTTGTGCAAGCTCTTTTTTGATTCTTGGGAAGTCTGTTTGTGTTATTTTTTCTATAATCATGGTTTGCCTCCGTTATGCTGAAGTTTCGAGTTGTGCTTTTAAAGTGTCCATGAACTTGAGCACAAGTTCTGTGTTTGTTTTGTACTTGATTTTATTGGCAATAAGCCTTGAACTGATTGGTTTAATACTTTCAATGACTTCAAGGTTGTTTTCCTTAAGTGTTCTGCCTGTCTCAACAATATCGATAATGCAGTCCGACAGGCCGACAATCGGGCCCAGCTCTACGGAGCCTTCAAGTGGAATGACCTGACCTTCAATCCCCTTGCTCTTCATAAAAGCGTATGACTGTGCCGGATATTTCGAAGCAATTTTCAGGTAAGGGATTTTGTTATAGTCAAAGCCCGGAAAAGCGGCAAGGCATAAATCGCATTTTCCAATCTTGAGGTCCATGAGTTCATAGACCTGATACGTCTTTTCATCGATAACGTCTTTTCCAACGATGCCAACATCGACGACGCCGAGCTCTACGTAAGTAGGGACATCAGCTGATTTGACGAAGAGCATGTCCAGCATGTTGTCGCTGTCTGATATTCGAAGTGCCCTGCCTGGATCTTCAGGGAGATCAAAGCCAGCCTTTCGCAGTGCTTTGATAGTCTGCTTGGCAACACGTCCCTTTGCGACTGCAATTTTGAGCTGATTAGTGAATTGAACTTGGGACATATTGATTTTCCACCTTTCTGATGAATTGCTCATAGGATGATCTGCTGAAAGTGTTCATGCGCTGGTTGATGATTTCAAGCTGACCCTCAGCGATTTTCAGGATTTCTTCTGCATCCGACTGTGGCAGCTCGGCAAGTGCTGTATCCTGTTCTGCAGTGGTAACGATGAAACCCAGTTCCCTAAGCAGGTCAGAAAGCTGAAATGCACTGCGTCTGTTTGTGTTATCGTAAAAAATTGCAAAATCTTTTGAATAAAGGTTTGAGTTTTTTTGTTGTTTCATTTCAATCACCTCGTTGATTTCGTTTAGATAAAGTGCGATACCGCACGCCGCCAGTCCATACCCGAAGGCATCATCATATCTTCCGCCAGCTGCCAGAATTTGCCCGCTGTCAGCTGTGTAAATCTTGTAAATCGTATCTGTGTAATAGCTGTATGTGTTTGTGAACGAGAAGTCGAGTCTCAGCATAGATGCGTCCATCCCGTAGTCAAGGAGCGTATCATATAGGCTCTCAACATGTTCAATGGCTTGTTCAGCCTTCTGTGTCAGTGCGAATGACTTCGCGCGTTTGAGGGTTTCTTTTGCATTTCCAAACATTTGCGGCAGTGCCATGAAGGCTGCCTGCTGTTTTTCTGTGAGCTCAAGAGACATAACGAGGGCCTCAAGTTCCGGCAGGTTCTTTGTGTCAATGAGCTTCCTCAGATGGTTCTTTATGTCCAGTGAGACCGGACAGGTTTCAAGCAGAAGCTCTGTAAAATTGATGTTGCCAAGGTCTACTACGATTTTTCCAATACCGCTTTGCTCAAGTACCTTGCATGCAACACGAATGACTTCAGCTTCGCTTTCTACACTTTCACTGTCGTAGATTTCCAGACCACACTGGAGGCTCTCTGTCGTTTTGCCGCCATTGGTCTTCCAGTTGAGCTTGCTTGTAGCGTAAGCATACTTCTGTATGTTGTGACCGGTACGCTTGTTTTGTGAGGCAAGCTGAGTGACAAAGTGGGTCGGGTCAGATTTCAATGCGTATATGCTGCCATCAGGGCCTGTATACTTGACGCTACGTGTAAGTGCATCCGGATAATACGCAATGAGGTCTGAGTATGAAGTGATGCTTCCAGGTACGATGGATGTATAACCATACATTTTTGACACACTTCTGAAAATTTCATTTATTGCGTCAATTCTTCTGAAGGCTTCTATGGAAAATGATATCGGCATGATGTCCCTCCTGTTTTTAGGTGCCCATATTCTGTATGCCAGTGCTTGAAAGTGGGCGGTTTCCAATTTTAGATACTAAAAAAGCCGTATGGGCTCAATGCCCATACGGCTTACCTTTATTATAGGTTCACCACCAGACACAAGCTCTTAAACACGACGGATAGAGCTTGCATCTGATGTAAAAAGTCGAATCAGATTAACAAACTCTGGATATGATGGTGATGATGATGAAGTTGTACAGAAATAAAGTTCGTATAAGAATTCATATTTATGCACCTCGAAAAGTTTTTTTGAATCATATCATGGATTTCAGAGATGTGTCAACAGAAAAATGAAAATTTATTCATAATTAGAATATGTGTTTTGGGGGTATACCAAGTAGAGACAAGGCATACAGCACATAAGCATTTAGGAACTAGGCAAAATTATTGAATCTTTATAAATAAATTTGAACGTGAAAGTGCCTATTGTCAGGTTGTGATAAATTCTGAGAGACACAAAGCAAGTATATGAGTTCGCAGGTTATCATGTTATAATTTTAATATAGATAACAGGAGGGGTAGTATGGGTAAGCGTGTATTGATTGTCGATGATGCAATGTTTATGAGAAAAATGCTGGGTGATATTTTACGCGGCGCTGGTCATGATGTTGTTGGAGAAGCTGAAAACGGCAAGGACGCCGTGAAAATGTACAGGGACTTGCAACCGGACATTGTGACAATGGATATAACCATGCCTGTCTGCAATGGCATCGAGGGCGTTAAGCGGATTACGGAAGAGTTTCCAGATGCGGTTGTACTGATGATCAGTGCAATGGGTCAGGAGAACATGGTCATAGATGCCGTAAAATCCGGTGCAAAGGGATTCATAGTCAAACCTTTTGAGAAGGATAAGATTCTTACGACCATTGATCGTCTGGCACGTTAAAGCAAATTCATAATTCATCGAAAATGAAAAGCTTGCCCTAGGGCAAGCTTTTAGTCTTTAAGTATGATATTTTTGCCAAGAAATACTGAACAGAATGTTCCGTAGCCGTCAGGTTTACATGTTGCCATGAAACAGGCATACCCAGTCTAAGTCTTCTTGAAAGGATCTTCATATTGAATGGAGAGAATGGTTATAGAAGTCTCCTTGATGAGGTCAATGACCTTCAAGTTGTCAAGATGGATACCCTTTTTAAGGATTTTAACACGCGGACGCATGGGGTAGTTGGGATTGACCAGATCTACCACCGCGACATTGCCGTTACTCAAATTGACGAGGGTTCCTTCTGGATAAGGAATGACCTTTCTTACGAATATGGAGGCCATTTCAAAGTCAAAGTGACTTCCGGCCGCGCCCATAATATATTCTATGGCTTCATTGGGAGGCAACGCCACTGAATTTGGTGTGTCTGAAGTCATGGCGTCATAACAGTCGGCGATGGCTACAATTCGGGCGAAACGATGAATGTGCTCGCCGGACATGCCCCTGGGATAACCAGACCCGTCCACCTTTTCATGGTGTTGAACCGCAACGACCTTTGAAGCACTGTTTATACCGTAATGCTCTTTCAAATAGTCATAGCCAAGCTGTGGATGTTCTTTAATCTTTTCCATTTCCTCAGATGAATAATTGCCGCGCTTGTTGACAATCGTGCTCGGGAGAAAGGCCTTTCCAATATCGTGCATCAGCGCGCCGAAAAACAAGGGAAAGAGATCTTCCTTTCTAAGCTTGAGCTCTATACCGAGAATGAGAGCCAGAATGGCTGTATTCAGGGAATGCTGATAGGTATAGGTATCGATGTTCTTAATGTCAACAAGATTGATCAGAATATGTCTGTTGGATGTCATTTCATCAACAATATATTTGGACATTTGCTTGAGGTTGTCCATGTATTTTTCCATGCCTTTTACCATCAGGCGTTTATTCAAATCCATTTCGGTCGATTTTGCACGCAGGTTGAATCTTTCAATGTTTTCAAAGGTTTCCTTGATAGCAAGCACGGTCTTTTGACGCACTTCCGGCTTGATAATGTCATTAATTTCCTGTTCGCTGTATGCATCATCAACATATACTGAGAGAATATTGTTTTCTTCTACACGCGTTATCAGCGCATCGTTAAGGACGACACCCTTTTTCAAAAGGACAGTACCTTGTGAATTCATGATGTCTTTTGCAATTGTAGACCCTTCTACAACGCATCCAATGGGTACTAATCGCATATGTTCACCTTTCGTTCTAATTGTATTCGTGTTTACTCTCATATTATACCATCACTTGAGGCAGATGACACGCTCTCAGGTTCAAATTAGAGACGATGCGACTTTAGGATAAGGCATAAAGTAACCATTTTGAGAGATTTCAATGAGAGGCTTGTGCTATAATGAGGATGGTTGTAGGACCTAATATCTTAAAGTTAAGCATTTAATACGGAGGCATCGATATGGAAAATAAGCAACTGCGAAATTTGGTTCTGATGATACTGCTACCTGTTGTTTTTGCAGGACTGGGATACTTTGGAATGAAAGTTTTTCTGACAGGTGCCGGTCCGAAGACAGTAATGCCTGAAAGGGACAATGCATCCATTATTATGGAAAATACAGAAGCTTCCTCAGAGGCGGGAACGGATATAGATACGGATGATCAGGGGAGTAGCCCTGTATCCGCGGAAGCAACGCCATCAAAGGTTACAGAGGCAGCAGCTTCTTCTGGTGCAAATACTGTCGCACAGCCAGAGTCGGTTGAGATAACAGGCGGTGAGAGTGGTGAAGAAAGCCCTTCTGAGACGACTGTTGAAAATGAAAGTCCTATAGATGGAGGATCTATAAATAGTGGCAATACATATAGCTTTAACAGCTTGAGCTTCTTCAGTCTTCAAGTGGGCAGCTACTCTGCAGCGAGCAATGCGGAAAACCACGTAAAGACACTGGCTGAAGAATCCATAGAGGCATACATATTTGCGGGTAATAATTTTAAGGTTATGGCAGGGATCTGTCCGACACGGGAAGGCGTTGAAACAATCAAGCAAAAGATTGTAGCAGCGGTGCCTGACGCCTTTGTAAAGGGCATGATGATTGTGCCCGATGAGTTGAATTACGCAGAAGACGCGGCCGGTTTTGACGCTTTTAAGGAAATCACTTCGACTTATTATACAAGACTCAAGCATCATGTTGAGTTTCTTGCAGTAGTAGACACACTTTCCAGCGATCAGTTGAAGGTTCAAATACAAGCGGATCGGGATGCAATTGCTACGCTGAGCTCTGAAATTGACAACTTTACCGGCGATGCGGTCTTTAAGTCTGTACTTGAGAAAATGATGACAAATATTGACAGGGTTGACCAAAAACTTAGTCAAACAATTAACGACACAAATGCGAAAGATTCAGTATTTGAAACATTTACAAATGAAATTCTGAAATATAATGAGTTAAACTGACATTTAACCTGAGTGAATAAGCAGTGGTGCACAAGCCACTGCTTATTGTGTGTTGGGGAAGTTTGATAAAATTGTAACAAAGTTTGAGCGCTTAAAAAAAAATAACCTATTTTATGATAATGTTTGATATTTGTATGAAAACCTGTACAATTAAAACATTAGGAATTTGTAGAAAATTCTGAAGAGCAAAAAGACTGTTATACATTTAACATTACAAATCCCTATACATAAGTTTTTTCAATGCTTACACGATAATTTGTGATTGACTTAGTGTGGATATGTAGTAAAATAATTAGAGGTGCTATGCAAAAAATAGATTTGTGTATACAGTATTCTTAACACAAAAAACGTTTGCAATAGCTCGATTTGACCGTAATTGATTGTTAAAAAAAGTTAACAGGAAATGCGGTTGATGAATGCTATTTTTTTGTGAGTCCAGCATAAATATTTATTTTGTGTTGTATCACAACCGGGAATCCGGAGTATATTGTGTGTGTAACCCAGGAAATGGGTGTTGTGAGTCTGAGGCAGTTCAGAATTAATGAAATGCTTCGTTGTTCAAATGCAAAAGGGGTGAACTATCATGGGTCTACTGTCTTTTAAAGGTGGGATTCATCCTCCACATGCCAAGAAGGCATCGGAAAAAAAGGCGATTGTACGTGCAGTTGAGCCAAAAATCGTCAGAATTCCATTGAGACAGCACATCGGTGCACCATGTGATCCTGCAGTTGAAAAAGGGGATTACGTCAAGGTGGGCCAAAAGATCGGAGAGGTCTCTTCTTTCGTCTGTGCTCCAGTACATAGTAGTGTATCTGGTACAGTTGTCGACATTAAGAAAATCGACGTACTAGGTGGACAGGAACTATGTGTGATTATTGAGTCGGACGGAAAGAATGCGCTTCACGAATCTGTACAACCAAAGGGCGACTTGGCATCGCTTGAACCAAAAAAAATCGTAGAAATCATTAAGGAAGCTGGTATCGTGGGTATGGGCGGCGCAGGTTTCCCGACGCATGTCAAGCTGTCACCGCCACCGGAAAAGGCAATTGACGCTGTTATTCTTAATGGTGCGGAATGCGAACCGTATCTTACAGCTGACCATCGACTGATGCTTGAGTCTCCTGAAAAGATTGTTTTCGGTCTTCAGGCAATCATGAAGGCAGTCGGCGTTAAAAAAGGTTACATAGGTATTGAAAACAATAAACCTGATGCAATCGAGGTTATGACAAAAGCAGCTCAAGGCGCACCAGAAATCGAAGTTGTGGGTCTACATACTAAATACCCACAGGGTGCTGAAAAGCAGCTTATTTATGCATGTACAAAACGCGAAGTGCCATCGGGCGGTCTGCCAATGGACGCAGGCGCAGTCGTGAATAATGTTGCGACAGCAGCGGCTGTTTCTGATGCTATTCAGCTGGGCATGCCAAGCGTGGAGCGTATTTGTACAATTACAGGTGGTGGAATTGCCGACCCGCAGAACCTTCTAATTAAAGTGGGTACTGAACTGAGTGAAATTGTCGCACAGTGCGGTGGTTATAAAGGAACACCTGGGAAAATCATTCTTGGTGGACCGATGATGGGTATTGCAACACATACAGATGTAATTCCATCAACGAAGACGACATCTGGTATTTTGGTGTTCACACCAGAAGAAGCCAAACTGCCTGAACCTTCCAACTGTATCAAATGCGGCAAATGTGTAGACATCTGTCCTGCGTTTCTGCAGCCGGCAGCGCTGAGTGCATACTGCCTGAAGGGTCTTTATGAGCAAGCTGAGAAGAATAACGCGCTTGACTGTATCGAATGTGGCTCTTGCTCATTTGTCTGTCCATCAAAGCGTCCGCTTCTTCATTCAATAAGAGTCGGAAAGCGTGAAGTTCTTGCTGCACGCAGAAAGTCGAAATAGTAGGAGGTTAAAAAGATGGAACAAAGATTAATAGTATCATCATCTCCTCATATTCGATCAAAGGACTCTGTCAGCTCGATTATGAGAGATGTAATTATTGCTTTGACACCAGCTACGGCATACGGTGTTTATAAATTCGGCATGAATGCGTTTATGGTCGTGGCGCTTGCAATTATTTCTGCAATGGTTACTGAAGCGGCAATTCAAAAGCTACGTGGCGTGCCGGTTACGGTAACTGATTATTCTGCAGCACTTACAGGTCTGCTTCTTGCAATGAACGTACCTGCATCGGCACCTTGGTGGATTCCTGTAATTGGTAGCGTTTTTGCTATTGCAATTGTTAAACAGGTATTCGGGGGTCTGGGACATAACTTTATGAACCCTGCTCTTGCAGCACGTGCGATGCTGATGGCATCTTGGCCAGTGCGCATGACTGCATGGACACAGCCTGGTCTTCCAGCGGCGGGTCCGGATGCGGTTTCGACTGCGACACCTCTTGCCATGCTGAAAGATACATATGCATTTGACGTATCAGCAGCTGTCGGTGCAAGCTCATACAAGGCGCCAGCTCTGTTTGACGTCATGATGGGTAATGTTGCCGGATGTATCGGCGAGGTATCAGGCATACTTCTGATTCTGGGTGGTCTATACCTAATCTATAGAAAAGTAATTACTTGGAGAATTCCAACAATCTATATTGGTACAGTTGCTGTACTGACATTTATTCTAGGCGGATTTGATTTCAATCTGGTACTCTACCATATCTTCGCAGGCGGTCTGATACTAGGTGCCTTCTTTATGGCTACAGATTATGCGTCATCACCGATCAACCCTAAAGGACAAATGTTCTTTGCACTGGGCTGTGGTCTTCTGACGTCTGTAATCCGTTTCTATGGCGGTTATCCAGAGGGTGTTTCATATTCAATCCTTCTGATGAACGTTGCAGCGCCACTTATTGAAAAATACTCAAGTCCTAGAGTGTTTGGAGGTGGCAAATAATGAAGCTTGATATGAAGGAAATCATGAAACTGGGTGTCATTCTGCTGGTTATTTGTGCAGTATCGGCAACCCTGCTTGCATACACAAACGGCGTAACAATCGACAAGATTCTTGAACAGAGAGCCATTGCAAGTGAAAATGACAGAAAAGCAGTACTTCCTACAGCGGATACTTTCAAAGAACTTGATGCAGACCAGTTTGCTCCATTGGCAGACCAGTTTGACAAGATCATGGAAGTATATGTTGGTTACGAAGGTGAAACTGTTGTTGGTTACGTTATCAAGACAGCACCGGGCGGTTACGGTGGTGCCATTGAAATCACAACAGGTATGTACAACGATGGAAAAATCGGTGGCGTGCGTATGGGCTCCAATCATCAGGAAACACCTGGTCTTGGTGCAAAAGCGGCACTGCCAGAATTCTATGAGCAGTACACAGGCAAAGATGCACTTGCAGGACTTGCTGTTGTAAAGGCAACACCAGGTGAGCAGGATATTCTTGCGATTTCTGGTGCGACGATTACATCGGATGCCGTTACTACAGGTGTGAACATGGCAACTGAAATCTTTGAAAGTCTAGTGAAATAGGGGGTGACGAAGTGAAGCTGAAAACTTTAACAAACGGTTTGTTCAAGGAGAATCCAGTATTCTATCAAATGCTCGGCATGTGTCCGACGCTGGCTGTAACAACGTCAGCCGAAAATGGCATGGGTATGGGTCTTGCGACAACAGCAGTACTTGTTCTCGCGAATGTATTCATCTCACTGCTACGTAACTTTATTCCAAGTAAAATTCGTATACCTGCGTTCATCGTAGTTATCGCTACGTTCGTTACCATTGTAGGTATGGTTATGGAAGGCTTTGTTCCTGCGCTCTTCGCATCACTTGGCCTGTTTATTCCACTGATTGTTGTAAACTGTTTGATCCTAGCCAGAGCAGAAGCATTTGCATTTAAAAATGGTATGATGGCATCTGCGCTTGACGGTATTGGCATGGGTCTTGGTTTTACACTGGCACTGACAATTCTTGGCGCTGTTCGAGAAGTCTTTGGTGCAGGTGCAATTTTTGGAATCTCACTTTTTGGTGCTTCATTCGAACCGGCTCTGATTATGATTCTACCTCCAGGCGCATTCCTTGCTCTTGGACTGATTCTTGCTGGTATCAATGTGTACAAGGCTAAAAAGGCAAAGGCTGCTTAGAAGGGGGCACTATAAATGGAAAATGCAAGTATTCTAATTATCGTTGTCAGTGCCATTCTTGTTAACAACTTTGTACTGTCTCGTTTCCTGGGAATCTGTCCGTTTCTTGGTGTATCCAAGCAAGTTGAGACTGCATTCGGCATGGGCATGGCAGTAACATTCGTTATGACGCTGGCTGGTATTATCACGTATTTTGTGTGGCATGCACTTTTGGTGCCGCTGCATCTAGAGTTTCTTAAAACGATTGCGTTTATTCTCGTAATCGCATCTCTTGTGCAGTTTGTTGAGATTGTTCTGCAAAAAATCAGTCCAACCCTGTATTCTGCGCTGGGTGTATTCCTTCCGCTGATTACAACAAACTGTGCTGTTCTGGGTCTTGCACTTCTAAACATCCAGTACAACTTCAATCTGATTCAGACAATTGTCCACTCATTCTCGGCAGCTGTCGGTTTCTCGCTGGCAATTGTACTATTTGCCGGTATTCGTGAAAAACTGGTTCTTTCAGACGTACCGACTCCATTTCAGGGTTTCCCAGTTGCACTTGTAACAGCAAGTCTTATGGCGATTGCCTTTCTTGGATTCTCGGGTCTAGTATAAGGAGGGTAAGGATATGGATTTCAACAGTATTCTATGGTCCGGTGCCAGCCTTGGAGGCCTGGGTCTACTATTTGGAGCGGGTCTGGCATTTGCTTCTCAAAAATTTGCAGTTGAGGTTGATCCAAGAGCGACACAGATTCTTGACGCCCTTCCAGGTGCCAACTGTGGTGGCTGTGGTTACCCAGGCTGTGGCGGTTTCGCAAATGCGGTAGTGGCAGGCGAAGCGCCTGTGAACGGCTGTCCTGTTGGCGGTCCGGATTGTGCCAACGCAGTTGCTGCAATCATGGGTCTTGATGCCGGGGATTCAACTAAGATGGTTGCGCGTGTTCTTTGTAATGGCACATCCGATAAATGTCAGGACAAGTACGATTACAATGGTCTTGAGGACTGTCTTGCTGCATCGCAGCTTGCTGGCGGTCCAAAGGCGTGTACCTTTGGCTGTATGGGTCTTGGAACCTGTGAGCGCGTATGTCCTTTCGACGCCATTCATGTCAATGCTGACGGCGTTGCAGTGGTAGACGAAGACAAATGTACAGCATGTAACAAGTGTATCGAAGCATGTCCGAAAAATGTCATTTCATTGGTGCCATATTCGCAGCTTGTTGTTGTTGATTGTAACAACAAAGAGCGTGGTGGTCATGTTAAGAAAAACTGCAGCGTAGCTTGTATCGCATGTGGCATCTGTGAAAGAAGCTGTCCGTTTGATGCAATTCACGTTGTTGACAATGTGGCAGTCATTGATTATGACAAGTGTACGGGTTGTATGGTCTGTGCAGAGAAGTGTCCGACAAAAGCAATCTGGGCTGACTTCGATGCGCGCAAAACAGCTGAAGTCATCGATGAAAAATGCGTAGGATGTACACTGTGCGCGAAGGTTTGCCCTGTTGACGCAATTGAAGGCGAACTGAAAAGCGTTCATAAGATCGATCCTGAAAAATGTATCGGCTGTGGCGCGTGTGAGCAGAAGTGTCCAAAAGACGCAATTGTGATGAAGTAGTTTAAATTACTTTACACAACTGTAGTGAAATCAAATGAATAGAACGGTTATAGGCATTATGCCTTCAGAAACTCCCATGTCGTATGATATGGGAGTTTTTATGTGTATTGGGTATTGAGTCCTGCATCCCCGATAGGGTATTTACGAAAATGGTTGGAAAGGATTGAAATACCTAAATTGTAACCCGATTAAAACTTGTATATGAACACACCCCATGCTAAACTTAAAGTTGAGACTGGGAGGAATGTTTCTATAATCCAGTCATCTCAAGAAACAGGAAATGAAAATGGAATTAAATGGAAACAAATGGTATAATTGACCCAAAGGAGGACCGCATGCGAAAAGCTAGCTATACGCTCAGTTTTCTGCTCGTTATGCTTGTTGGTCTCGTTATCGGAGGCATTATTGGAGATGTGTTCAGTGCGTATGTTCCAATCCTGTCTTATGGAAGAGGCATTGGCTTCGATCCGGTAACCATAGACTTAAGCGTATTGAAACTTGTCATCGGATTTAAAATGCAAATCAATTTGGCGGCAATTCTTGGGCTGATCATATCTCTTCTCATATTCAAAAGATTATAGGAGGCAGTATGACAAGAATTGTTCTAGCATCCAATTCACCTAGGCGAAAAGAACTGCTTGAACGTGTCGGGGTGAAGTTTACTGTAGATGCAAGTGATATAGATGAACGTGTTCACGACAATGAAACGCCGGAGCAAATTGCCATGGGACTGGCCCTTCAAAAGGGACTCGATGTCGCAAAGCGTTATGAGCTGGGGACACTGATCATCGCAGCCGATACAATTGTTTATTCGGGCAAGGTGATGGGAAAACCAGAAGGCGAAGCGGATGCAAAATCCATGCTGAGTGCGCTCAGCGGATCCCTGCATCAGGTTTACACGGGAATAGCCGTCATTGAAGCCGGTACGAACACCAAGATTGTTGACTATGAATGTACAGATGTCAAATTTAAGGTGCTCAGTGAAGACAAAATTGACAAGTATGTTGCCAGTGGTGAAGCATTTGGAAAAGCAGGTGCCTATGCCATACAGGAAAAGGGCATGACACTTGTTGAGTGGATTCGCGGTGATTTCTTCAATGTTGTCGGTCTGCCTGTAAGCAAGCTGGAAACTATTTTAGAGAAACATTTTAACATGCGGTTCATCTAAAGACGAATCTTGAGGTGAATCAAATTATGAAACAGACTTTACGTATCAAAGACATGCCAAAATCGGAAAAGCCCAGAGAGCGGCTGCTTGAAAAGGGCGCTGAAAATCTGACAACCTCTGAGCTGATTGCTGTCATCATTCAAACTGGAAGCGGCGATGGTTCAGCACTGGACCTGGCAAATAGAATACTCTGTCTGGACGAAAGTCAGGGTGCAAAGTTTCTAGCAGGCTGTACGCCGCAAGAAGTCATGCAGGTCCATGGAGTGGGCCCTTCCAAGACGTGTCAGCTCCTGGCAGCTGTTGAGCTCGGAAAACGCATTTATTCAGGCGGATTTGAGTCGAAAATGCGGGTGACTTCTCCTGAGTGTATTGCAGAGATCTTGATGCCGGAAATGCGGCATTTGAAACGTGAAGAGTTCAGAGTCTGTTTCTTGAATACGAAAAATGAAGTCATTGCACATGAAACCATATCAATCGGGAGTCTGAGCGCATCTATTGTGCACCCGAGAGAGGTGTTTTCATCAGCGATAAAGCGCAGTGCAGCGTCGATAATCCTTATACATAATCACCCTTCGGGCAATCCGGAGCCGTCGCGCGAGGATAAGGACATTACAAAACGATTATCGGAAAGCGGGTTGCTTCTTGGCATAAAGGTTTTAGATCACGTTATAATCGGTAAGGGCAGATGGTACAGCATGAAAGCCCACGATGACATGTGACTTGAAAGGGGAACATTTGTGAGTTTTATTAAATTTTTTACGAAAGATATGGGTATTGACTTAGGCACTGCCAATACTCTGGTTAATATTAAGAACAGGGGTATCGTTGTGCGTGAGCCTTCGGTAGTGGCAATTCAGCAGGATACGGGTGAAGTTCTTGCTGTAGGTCTTGAAGCAAAGCGTATGATCGGCCGTACGCCGGGGAATGTTGTTGCTATCAGACCCCTGCGTGATGGTGTTATTGCTGATTTTGACATTACGCAAAAAATGATGAAGCACTTTTTCCAGCAGGCGTATCCTAAGCGTTCAATCTTCTTTGCGCCAAGGGTCGTGGTTGGTGTGCCGTCTGGTGTGACAGAAGTTGAAAAGAGAGCAGTTATTGAGGCTGCACTTTCAGCAGGTGCAAAGGATGCCCTTCTGATTGAAGAGCCTATGGCGGCAGCAATTGGTGCAGGACTTCCGGTTGCGGAAGCTACAGGTAGCATGGTTGTAGATGTTGGCGGTGGAACGACAGAAATCGCTGTTATTTCCCTAGGTGGTATTGTTGTATCCAGATCAATCCGTGTTGGCGGGGACGAAATGGACGAGGCGATCATTCACCACATCAGAAAAGAGTATAGCCTTACAATCGGCGAGCGTACTGCGGAGGAAATCAAAATAAACATTGGATCAGCATGGCCTAAAAAGATGGAGACAACACTCGACATCACAGGTCGAAATCTGCTGACAGGTCTTCCGAAGACGCAGTCGGTACGATCAGGAGAAATTTTAGGCGCACTCTCCGAACCAATCAACTCAATCGTTGAAGGCATTAAGACGACACTTGAGAAGACACCTCCTGAACTTGCATCGGATATCATGATGCAGGGAATCGTGCTAACGGGCGGCGGCGCGCTGCTTGATGGGCTTGATACGCTTATCAACCGTGAGACGGGCATGCCGGTACGTGTAGCGGAGGAACCGCTTGACTGTGTTGCGCATGGTACAGGTATCGCGCTTGAAAACTATGATATTTTGAAGAGTGTATTTCTTTCACCAAAGAGAATCAGATAGATTATATAACAGGCATTAACAAGGTGAATATATTGGAGGCACCATGAATTACGACGGTAGATGGAAAAAATGGCTGATCGTTGTTTTGGGTATACTGCTTCTTACAATCATGGGTATTACTATGGGTGGACGTTCCAATATCACATATGTGGAGAAGTTGACTGGGGACGTGCTTTCGCCAATCAACAAAGGCTTTTCGAAAATCGGAAATGCCGTATCGGAACGTGTTATGCCCGTTTTGGAGGTTTGGAACATCAAGGAAGAAAACGCATCCCTCAAGGCTGAAAATGAGCTCCTCAAATCGGAACTCATGGAATATACCCTTGACAGCAAAGAGTTGGCTGAACTGAGAGAGTTGAAGGATTCGCTCAACTTTGTCGACAGGATGCGCATCGAAAACTACGTGTCGAGCAGTGTCATTGCTAAAGATACGGGGAACTGGTACAACATGTTTGTTATCGATGCAGGACTTTCTGATGGTGTAACAAAAAATTCAACCGTGATGAATGGGGACGGACTCATCGGACTTGTATATGAAGTCGGCGACAATTGGGCGAAGGTCATATCGATTATTGACAATAACAGTTCTATTGGCTTTGAAATGAGACGTGTAGATGAAGATTTTGATGGACTGATCACAGGCAGTGTTGACTCTGTAATCAGAGGAAAGTTGTTTGACCCTCAGGCTGAAGTGGCTATTGGAGACAAGATTATGACTTCGGGTGTCGGACTTTACCCAAAAGGCATACTCATTGGCGAAATCGCAGAAATAATCATAGACGAAAATGACTTGCTTAAAGAGGTTGTTGTGGCACCTTCTGTAAATTTCAAGAGACTGAATAAGGTTCTTGTCATTCCTGCATCTGGCATAAATGGCGAATGAATGCGGGGGATTGAATGAAGACACGATACATATTTCTTATAGCGATTATCAATTTCATACTGCAGACGACCTGGTTTCAGATGTTCAGAATAAATGGGGTCCTGCCAAACACTTCTCTGATTCTTGTAGTTGTTTTTGGCGCGCTCTACGGTAAGCGTGAAGGACTGTACATGGCACTGTTTACAGGCGTCTTCCAGGACCTGTTCTTAAGCAAGGTGCTCTTCATCAACCTGATGATTTATGTCATTGTTGCTTGGATCATTGGTTCATTTGAGGAATCGCTCTTCAAGGACAATATCCTAACACCCTTTGTCATTACAAGTGTTTCAACACTTTCATATCATCTCATGTGGTTGGGCATCATGTATATCTTGAGCTCTGGCGTTGACAGAAGCCTAATTCCGAGTGTGCTCATTCTTGAAACATTCCTGAATGGCATCATCAGTATTCTGATCTATGGAAATGTGCTCAAGCGGCTCTATGGATACGGTCTGAGATAGCGAAAGAGGCGGTCATGGAAATCATAAAAAAATTGAAAGACAGAAGAATACAGACCATTATTGCGTTTTCAGTGATCTTTGTAATTATGGTCATCCGCCTGGCTGTTCTGACCATCACAGATGGCGAGGAATACCGGGAAATGTCGGTGAATAAGCGCCTGAAGCAGATTTCGGTTGTTGCAAAACGAGGCGAAATTGTTGATCGAAATGGCGTATTGCTGGCGGGAAATCTTCCGAGCTTTACAATCAATGTCAGCGGCAGTACCTTGTCCTCTGAAGAGTTTAATACAGTAGCGGTGCGTGTCATGGACATTCTGGACAAGTATGACCAGTCACATATAGAGTTTCCGATTCGAATTGAGAATGGGCAGTATTACTTCTCCTTTGATAAGAATATTGACGACTGGCTTGTGTCGAATGGTTATGAGGGATATACAGACGCTGAAGATCTCTTTGATGAAATACGAAGGCGAGAGCAGGTTTCTGTTATTCTGACCGATGAAGAAGCACAAAAGATATTAAAGCTGAAAGGTGTTTATCTGCCGTTCTCACAGACGAAAATGAAGTTCTATTCGGAAATTGACAAGGAACGGTTTTTAGATCTCTACGGCCTCGATTATGATATCGATGCAAAGACGGCGTTCGAGTCGATTCGCAGTAAAAAGGAATTTGGTATAGGGGATGCGATTTCGGATGAAGACGCCTTTAAGATTCTTTCCCTAAAGCATGATTTCAAGGTACTCGGTTATAGGAAGTATGTTCCCATTACCATAGCCAAGGATATTGACGAGGAAGTCGCTGTGCTCATCAGTGAAATGTCAATGGACTTGCCAGGGGTGAGCGTGGACATAGATCCGAAACGATATTATCCATATGGTGCGACGGCATCTCATGTGCTTGGCTACATGGGGAAAATCGCTCAGCAGGATGAAATTGACAAGTATATTACCACATATGGCTACGATAGAAACCAGATTATTGGTAAAGTTGGTATAGAAGGCAGCTATGAGCTGGACCTTACAGGTAAGGACGGCTGGAAGTACATAGAGGTAGATGCTCTGGGCAAACTCGTTCGTGAGGTTCCAACCAGTGAGCTGAATTGGCTCGAGAGCGACAAGAAGCCAAAAGATGCGATTTCAGGAAAGAATGTGCGTCTGACCATCGATATTGAGCTGCAGAAAAAGGTCGAGCAGTATCTGGCCTATGGCCTTCAGAAAATTCAGGAAGGCGGGACCTATGAGAGTGAATGGGGGAATTATAAGTACAAGGAATCATTCCCGCACGCACAGACAGGTGCCGTTGTCGTCGTTGATGTGCGAAGTGGTGAAGTGCTGGCGGTTGCCAGTTATCCCGACTATGACGTAAATCTGTTTGCAACTGGAATCAGTGCGAAAGACTGGGCCAGCCTGCAGCCTGAAAACCCGAGGAATCCCCTTGCGCCGCGTCCGCTCTATAATTTGGCGGCACTCACTGCCGTGCAGCCGGGCTCGACTTATAAAATGGTAACAGGATTTGCGGCAATGCTCCAGGGACTCGATCCGGAAACGAAGCTCTATGACGATGGGTTTATTGAAATTGGCGGACACTCTTTTGGATGCTGGCTGTGGAATCAATACCGGGCAAAACACGGTCTTGTAGACTTATACAAGGCAATTGAGGTTTCGTGCAACTACTACTTCTTCGATGTTTCCATGGGTTATGACTGGTCCAAGGACAGACCGCTCGGGTTTGAAATGAATACGGAGCTGCTCCTTGAGCACTCGAAGAAACTGGGTCTTGATGAACCGAGTGGCGTGGAAATTTACGAAAGCAATCCAGGTATCCCGGATCCGGAAAAGAAGAAGAAACAGCTGGAATCCGCCCTGAAGCGAAAACTTGAAAAAATAGTCGGGGATTATTTCTCAGCGGAGTATATAGACACAGACCGTGAAAAGGAAGAGCTTATCAGTACAATCGTTTCATGGTCAGAGGAGAACCCTTCAAGAGGCGCCATCATTACCCGACTTAAAAATATGGGCGTCGGTTCCTATGAAATTGCCGAGGGTCTTGCTGATATCATCAAATATTCCTATTTCAATCAGATGGAATGGTTTGCGGGTGATACGCTCAATCTGTCCATTGGACAGGGGGCGCATCAGTATACACTTCTTCAAATGGCTAGATACATAGCTACTGTTGCCAACGACGGTTATCTGTATGAACTGTCCCTCGTTAAGGATGTAGATGGCCTTGCTAACGACAAGAACAAGGATGTTACCAATGAAGGGATGAACGAAGGCAAGACGGTGGACAATGTTCTGTATCATTTGAGAAAAGGCATGCTGCGCGCTACCCAAGAGGACTCCGGTACAGCCAAGCTCTTTCAGGAGTTCCCGATCACTGTAGCGGCAAAAACCGGTACAGCTGAGAAGGAAGGTCTGATTCCACCAGCAGATGAAGTGAAATACCTAAGAGATAACATTCATAACTTTGATTCAACACTTGATTTTAATCAGGTTGAAGCGACAGCACGAGATATCCTGATTATGCGTAATGATGAAATCGCGGATTTGGAAAAGCGCAAGCGACAATTACCGGATCAGGAGGAGATAGACCGGATTGAGAAAAAAATCAATCTCTTAATCCGTCAAGGCTATTTGGATTACTCCAGCGCGCTTAGACAAGCCATAAAGGACATGAGTGCCAAAGTGCTCGAAGACGAGGACATAGACAGCTACCGGGAATCATATGACAACTACTCCTGGTTTGTATCGTTTGGACCTTATGAAGACCCTGAGATAGCTGTTGTGAGTATGATTCCTCAAGGTGGTCACGGCGGGTACGCCTCGCCGATTGTCAGAGACGTTTACGCAGCGTATTTTGGTATAAAGCCTGAGCCTGAAGAAGAAAATGTCACGGACTAAATATTTTGCCTTTTGAAAAAGTTGCTTTTCAATATATAATAGAAGAAGGAATATTTCAAAATGCACGGAAATAGCATCAACAAGTAGACTGCTTGGGGGTTATAGCGTGGGGCTGAATAATTTGATAGAATTCAAGGGAACTAAAAAGGGCATCATTGTTCAAATGGATGAAGCCGTCAATTTTGAAGACATCATTGGGGCGCTTGACGCCAAGTTGAAAACATCAAACAATTTTTTCAAGGGCGCCAAGGTCATAGGAACGGAAGGCAGGGAGCTCCAACGCAGCGAAGAATCTGCACTGGCTGAAATATTCAGCAGGGATTTCGGCATGCTGGTAACATCAATGCGACCGTACATCCAACCCAAACGGGAAGAACCGAAGAAGAAATTGCTTGAGCCTGAGATGTTTGAAGGTCTGGAGGAAGGCCTGACTAAGTTTGTCAGGGGTACACTCCGGTCTGGCAGAAGTATAGAGTTTGAAGGCAACGTTGTCGTTCTGGGAGATGTCAATCCAGGCGCGGAAGTCATAGCATATGGAAACATTGCGGTGTTTGGCAGTTTGCGTGGCGTTGCACATGCAGGTGCTGATGGGAACGAAAGTGCTTGGGTCGTTGCACAAAGGCTTCAGCCGACTCAGCTTCGAATAGGGTCATTGATAACAAGGTCACCTGACGAGGAGGCTAATGGACCGACAAGTCCTGAAATCGCCTATGTCAAAGACAAAAATATCATGATTGAACCGTATTTATAAGAAAGTGAACAGGAGGCTATAAAATGGGTGAAGTCATAGTAATTACGTCTGGCAAGGGCGGAGTTGGTAAAACAACAACAACAGCGAATATCGGTGCCGGTCTTGCTAAACTTGGAAAAAAAGTCGTTGTAATTGACGCAGATATCGGACTGAGAAACCTCGATGTTGTTCTTGGTCTTGAAAACAGAATTGTTTATGACATTGTAGATGTTGTGAATGAAACCTGCAGAATGAAGCAGGCGCTCATCAAAGACAAGCGCTTTGAGGGACTGTATCTCCTTCCTGCAGCACAGACAAAAGATAAGGACGCTGTGTCGCCTGACCAGATGGTCAAGCTGACAGACGCGCTTAAAGAAACACATGATTATGTACTCGTGGATTGTCCAGCTGGGATTGAACGCGGTTTCAAGAACGCTATTGCAGGTGCTGACCGTGCAGTTGTGGTCACAACGCCTGAAATTTCAGCTGTAAGGGATGCGGACAGAATCATAGGTCTCTTAGAGGCCGCAGAACTGAATGATCCAAAGCTCGTAGTCAATAGAATTCGTATCGACATGGTTAAACGTGGCGATATGATGAACATCGAAGATATGACAGATATCTTGGCAATTGACTTGATGGGTGTTGTTCCAGACGATGAGCATGTTGTTGTAAGTACAAATCGCGGGGAACCTGCAATCAACAACGACGCGTCTTTATCCGGACAGGCTTTTATGAATATTGCAAAGAGGATTACTGGTGAAGAAGTGCCATTCCTTGAACTTGATCTGCAAGACGGTCTGTTTGATAAAATCAAAAAACTATTCTCGTTCAGCAAGTAAGGGAGGACAAGCATGTTTGATCTACTGAAGTTTTTAAGTAAGGAAGATTCGAGCAAGAATGTCGCCAAGGAAAGGCTTAAACTTGTACTCGTTCATGATCGCGCAAACTGCTCGCCGGATTTTCTTGAGCAAGTCAAGGGAGATATTCTTGAAGCTCTGAAGGGGCATATTGACATTGACGAAAATGGTCTCGACATTAAGATTACCGAGGCGGAAGAGAACGGAAGACCTGCTCTGATTGCAAGTATTCCAATAAAGAATATGAAACGATAAGTACCAGCCTCCGAAGCGAAGCTTTCTTTCGGAGGCTTTATCATGTACAGCAAGAATGCATGAATATCATGCAAAAGAGGTGATCTGTTGATTAATAAAAACTACATGAAAACGATAGATTTCAACCTGATTGCGATTGTACTGCTGCTTTTCATTTCCGGTATGATTATGATTACCAGTGCAACAGATGCGCATGTCGTCGGCATGACACGCGAGGTTCGAAATCAGGGTCTGGGTTTTCTAATAGGCCTGGTTGCAATGATTGTTGCTATGAGTTTTGACTATAAGACCTTTAAGGACTTTAACAGATTTGTCTATATACTCTCAATTCTGATTATGCTCACAGTCTACATTCCGGGACTGGGTGTCATACAATTTGGCGCACGAAGCTGGATTGATTTGGGCATTTTGTATTTTCAGCCGGCTGAAATTGCGAAAATTGGATTTGTGCTTACCTATGCCCATATGCTAGAAGAACGAAAAGACACTTTTACAAGCCTTCAGAGCCTGATTGTGCCAATGCTGCACCTTGCACCCTTCGTACTTCTGCTTCTGCTTCAGCCAGATTTGGGGACGGCGCTGGTATTTGTCTTTATAGCTGTAGGCATGCTTTTCTGTGCGGGACTAAGTTATAAAATCATATTGGGCGGAATCATAACGGCTGCGATTTCATTGCCTGTGGCATATATGAACATGCTGCCGCACCAGAAGCAGAGAATTGATGCCTTCCTCAATCCCAATGATCCAAACCTGCAAGGGAACTATCAGGTCATGCAGTCCAAAATCACCATCGGGTCTGGCATGTTTCTGGGACGCGGTCTTTTTAAAGGTGTCTACCATAGATATGACTATCTGCCTGTTCGAGAAACAGATTTCATTTTTGCTGTTCTGGGTGAGGAGCTGGGTTTTGTAGGTGGGGCATTCATCATATTTCTCTATTTTCTTTTGATGATGCGTATGCTGACAATTTCGATCAAATCTAAGGACGACTATGGGTCTCTTGTCGTGATTGGCGTGGTCTTCATGTTTGCCTTCCAGATTTTCGAGAACATCGGAATGACAATGGGTATTATGCCTGTAACGGGTGTGACGCTTCCATTTCTAAGCTATGGCGGAAGCTCGCTCATTACGAGTATGCTGGCCATCGGGATTGTACTCAATGTGTATATGAGAAGGATGCGTGGTTCGTTCCTATATATGGATTAATCGGATGATATGGAGCTGTTTTCTCCAGTTTGTCGCCTGTCGCATTGCGTGTAAGGCGACTGAAGCTGAAGACAGCTCCTTTAGACTGTTCTAGAAGACGGCGGTTGAATTATCTCAGGAATCTGATAGAATGGATAAGTTAATGAGAGTAAACGACATAAAGTAGTGTAAATTGGCTGTTCCAGCACGCGCGGATTATCCGCAAAAGCGTTGTGGTACAAGCGTACTGGAAATTTTAGATAATGATGATGTGAGGCGATAAAATTGATGAAAAAACTGGACGATATCCTATATCGTGTCGAAAAGCCGTCAAGGTATATAGGCGGTGAAATCAATAGTGCAGATAAGAAGGTAACCGAAGATATTTTCCGTTTCGGTTTTGCTTTTCCTGACGTGTATGAGGTTGGCATGTCCCATTTGGGCATGCATATTCTTTATGAAATGCTCAATGCGCAGCAGAATATATTTTGTGAGCGTGTATTCGCGCCTTGGACGGATCTTGAAGCAGAAATGCGAAAAGAGAATGTGCCCCTATTTACTGTAGAGACAAAAACACCAGTCAAGGAACTGGATGTGCTTGGCTTTACGCTGCAGTACGAGCTGTCATACACAAACATAATCAATATGTTGGATCTTGGAAAAATAGCACTTAGGGGTGCTGACCGTACAGAAGAAGATCCGTTTATCATTGCGGGCGGACCATGTGCGTACAATCCGGAACCCATTGCTATCCTAATGGATGCATTTGTTCTCGGTGAGGGTGAGGAAGTGACACTGGAGCTGATTCAGTGCATTAAAAGTGCAAAGGCGGCCGGCAAGTCTCGTGGCGAAATCCTTCGTGCAATGGCAGATATCAAGGGTGTATATGTTCCATCCTTATATGAAGTCACATATAAAGCAGACGGAACAATAGAAGCCTTTATGCCAAAGGAAGCGGGTGTTCCGTCAGTTATTCAGAAGAGAATCATCAAGGACCTAGATTCAGTGTTCTATCCAGACCACGTTATTGTTCCTTACATGGATACAGTCCATGACCGTGCCATGGTTGAGATTTTCAGAGGCTGTACTGCAGGTTGTAGATTCTGTCAGGCTGGCATGATTTATCGACCAGTTCGTGAGAAGAGTGTGGATGTCATCCAGGAAGCGGCTATGAAGCTGATTAGCTCAACTGGATTTGAAGAGCTGTCACTGGCATCGCTCAGCACCATGGACTACAGCAAGATTGAAGAGCTGATTGAAGGCCTTATTAATGAACATGAAGAAAACAAGGTGGGTGTATCCCTGCCTTCACTTAGACTGAATTCTTTCTCTGTTTCCGTGCTGGAGCAGATCCAAAAGGTTCGGAAAACAGGTCTGACATTTGCACCTGAAGCGGGAACACAGCGTATGCGTGACGTTATCAACAAGGGCGTTACCGAAGAGGACCTGATGTCAACGATGGACCGCATTTTCAACCTTGGCTGGAGCAAAGTCAAGCTTTACTTTATGATTGGACTGCCAACAGAGCAGGAGGAAGATCTGAAGGGGATTGCGGAACTTGGTAATCAGGTTGCGAAGTTGTACTATGATATACCAAAGGAAAGCCGTGCAGGAAGGCTGACTGTCACACTCAGCGCTTCATGCTTTGTTCCAAAGCCTTTCACACCATTCCAGTGGATGGCACAGGACAAGCTTGAAACCTTTGAAGAAAAGCAACGGGTGGTTAAGGCTGCCGTGAAGGACCGCTCCGTGAAATTCAATTATCATGACGCCCACACAAGCTTCCTCGAAGGTGTGGTTGCACGTGGTGACAGAAGACTGGGTGAAGCACTGATCAGAACCTGGGAGAAGGGTTCGAAATTTGACGGATGGCAAGAGTACTTCATTTTCGAAAACTGGATGTCGGCATTTGAAGAACTGGGGATTGACCCGTACTTCTATGCGTCAAGAGAACGCAGTTATGATGAAATCCTGCCATGGGATTTCATTGATATCGGCGTGACTAAGAAATTCCTTATGCGTGAAAATGACAAGGCAGTGAGCGGCGAAGTTACACCGGACTGCAGAAATGGCTGTACAGGCTGTGGTGTGAATATCGATCTGTTTAAAGGAGGCTGCTAATGTCAACTTTAAGAATACAATATATTAAAAAGGACAACCTTAAGTTTCTTTCGCATCTGGAGATGGTGCGGTTTATGGAGCGTACGTTCAGACGTATGCAGCTTCCGCTCAAGTTTTCTCAAGGCTTTAACCCCCATCCGAAGATTTCCTTTGCAGCACCTCTGTCAGTTGGTGTATCCAGTGAAGCTGAAATTGTTGAGGTTGAGCTTACTGAGAAAATAGATGTGGATGCATTTCTGAAAGACCAGGAAAAGACTGTTCCTGCAGGTCTTCGCTTTGTAAAAGCCAAGGAAGTGAATTCAACAGGAAAGCTGATGGCATGCGTTGAGGCTTCTGAGTATCTTGTTGAGGTGCGCTACGGCGAAGATGCACCTGCGGCAGATGTACGCGGTGAGCGGGATGCACTTCAAGCATTTCTTCAAAAGGATGAGATTGTCATTCAAAAGAAGAATAAGAAAGGTAAGCTGCGTGATATCAATATCCGACCGTGGGTATATGAAGCCATAAATGTACTGGCAGAGCAGGACCGTTCGATCTATAGACTTACTGTGGCAACGGGTTCAAACGGCAATTTGAAGCCAGAACTGTTCGTAGAGCTTCTTATGGCAGAACTGGGTCTGACAGACGCCATAGACGCATACAGAGTGCATAGGCTTGAACTCTTCACTACAAGAGACGGTCAGCGCATTACGCTGTATAATATGTAAAATACTGCGACGGTTTCATCCGTGAGTGCAGTATTTCGGAGTTTGTGTGCAGGTTGGGCGGCGGTGTGAATGACACTGCCGCTTTCTTGTAGGCGGCAGACAGGGCGCGCCGCAGTTAGGAGAATGATGTGCGACGGCTAATCATAGATAAGAGTACATACTTTACACGTGCAGCCATTCTGGAAGAGGGTGACCTTGCTGATTTTCGAATGGAAAAGAACACGAAAACCTCAAACGTCGGAAAAATATTCAAGGGTCGCATCACAGATGTTATTCCCGGGATGGACGCTGCCTTTGTCAATATAGGTCTGGACAAGAACGCCTATATGAGCAAAATGGACATGTTCAAAAATGGAAAGCGCGGGCAGCGTGAGGACCGTGTTTCCGATCTGATAAAAACCGGCGAAGAGGTTCTTGTTGAGGTAATCAAAGATGCATCGGGTACCAAGGGTGCCAAGGTCTCCATGCGTCTGAGCCTTACCGGGAAGTATGTTGTTGTTCTGCCAGGCGAAAGTCATGTGGGAATCAGCCGTCAAATTCAAGACGAACATGAGCATGGGAGACTGGAGCGCTGGTTGAAGACTGTGCCTGTTGAAGGGGCTGGACTCATTCTGCGGACTTCTGCAAGGGGACAGTCTGAAAGTCTTCTTGAGGCGGATTTGAATGAACAGCTTGAACGGATGAAGCATATTGAACGCAGCCGGGTGCTTGGAAATGCACCTCTTTGTGTAGATGAAGGTGAAAGCTTCATTACTGCCTTATTTCAAGATGAGCTCAAAAATGACCTGTCCAGCATTGTAGTAAACGACAAAGGCACATATGACCGCATTAAGGCGTTTTGTGCGGAAAACAGGCCACAAGCAATTGAGGGCCTGGAGTACTATAAGGGTCAGGTGCCCATTTTCGAAGCGTATGGTGTTCGGCAAATGCTTGATGGCTTAAGTGGAAGACAGGTTATGCTCGATGGCGGGGCATATCTGATTATCGATGAAACGGAAGCGATGACCGTCATTGATGTGAACTCAGGCCAGCAGGTCGGATCGCGGAACTTGAATATGACGGCATATGGTGTCAATGCCAAAGCTGCCGAAAAGATAGCATGTCTTTTAAAAATACGAGAGCTCAGCGGTATCATACTTGTCGATTTCATTGATATGACAGATGTCAAGTTAAAGGAAAAACTTGTGCGACGCGTAGCAAATCTTGTTCTGGGAGACAGAAACAGAGTGACTATTCATGGCCTGACAAAGCTTGGAATTCTAGAAATGACTAGGAGAAAGTCCGTGGAGAGCTATCAGGAGCTGACAGGAATAGCGTGTCCTGCATGTAAAGGAACGGGGCACGCGAAAAGTGGAATGCACCTGATGGATGATCTTTTAAGAGAGCTTGCCTATTTCAGGCATCATACCGATGCGCCTTCTGTGTATTATGAAATACCAGATGCCCTCCATGGTTTTATGAAGGAAAACGGTGAAGAAGTGTCAGCAGCTCTGGTGAATGTTGGCTTCAAGCTCTACTACAGGCTGTGTGAAAAAGCGGACTTTGGGAGACTGAGGGCCGATTCAGAAGAAAAAATCATAGATTTTGCAAAAAAGACTGGAAATCCTTCGCCTAATCATATATAATTCAAATGTTCGCATGTTTGCTATGAAACACGCGCTCGGGCTATGCGCTTAAATGCACATAGTTAAATGGGTATCCGCACAGGACAGGTTTCGAAACTGAGGGATTGGTTCCCTGAGTACCTGATTTTTGGCGAGTCTGAAACAGAGGAGGTGCGAGAATGTACGCAATCATTAAAACTGGTGGTAAGCAATACAGAGTTCAAGAAGGCGACACGCTTTTCGTTGAAAAACTTAACGTAGAAGCAGGTGAGTCTGTAGAATTCGATCAAGTACTTGCAGTATCTGGTGACAACGGTCTATCAATTGGTTCTCCAGTTGTAGAAGGCGCTAAAGTTTCTGCTAAGGTTCTTGCAAACGGTAAGGCTAAAAAAGTCATCGTTTACAAGTACAAGTCTAAAAAAGACTACAGAAACAAGAACGGTCATCGTCAACCATTCACTAAAGTTCAAATCGAAAAGATTACTCTGTAATTAAATGATTACAATTCGTTTTAGAAAGAAGAGCGATGAGTACCTCTCATTCGAGGTTGATGGCCATGCACAATTTGCTGATCCGGGCGAAGACATTGTCTGCGCAGGCGTTTCGGCGATTGCATTTACGGGTATCAACGCATTGACAGAAGTGGCAAAGATTCCTGAGCCGATTTTTGAAATCGGTGATGACGGCTATGCCTACTGCGAACTTCCAGCTGACCTGACCCGGGACCAGTGGGAGAAAAGTCAAACAATACTCGAAACGGTATTTGTTGGATTTCTCGGAATTGAAATGACTTATAGTGACTATATAAAAATTCTAATTGAGGAGGTGCATCCGGATGCTAAGAGTTAATCTGCAGCTATTCGCGAGTAAAAAAGGTGTTGGTTCCTCCAAGAACGGTCGTGACTCTGAGTCTAAAAGACTTGGCGTTAAGCGAGGTGACGGTCAGAAGGTAACTGCTGGCAGCATTCTTGTAAGACAAAGAGGAACTAAAATCCATCCTGGCAACAATGTTGGCAAGGGCGGAGACGATACTCTATTCGCTAAAGTAGACGGCGTTGTTCGTTTCGAGCGTAAGGGTAGAGACAAGAAGCAAGTAAGCGTATACGAAGCGTAATATTAATGTCCATCATTCAGTATGCATGTTTGATGGACATTTTTCCGTTAAAGACAAAGAAATGCACAAGTTTTCGGATAAGCACCCCATTGTGCTCGTACAAATTGGGATGCTTATCCGAAAACTTGTATATGGCGCGTCCAGCGACATGAGCGACCGAAGGTTGCTCTGTCATTTCTATATATAAAGATTAGCTTAGCGACATGAGCAATCGAAGATTGCTCAACGCAATATACGAGTAATCATTGGTATACACATTTTTATAAAGAATGTGTTCATTATAATAGTAAAGGGTACATTTTCGTATAGAACACCCGTATTTTTTACTGGGATTTATAATGTGATATGTGCTGGTTCGCTTGAGAGTCGGCTGACATGTGCAGTCGACTCTCAAGTGAATCAGATTTGAGAAAAACGAGGTGAAATCGATGTTTGTCGATAAGGCTGAGATATACCTGAAATCAGGTAAAGGCGGCGATGGAAGCGTTAGCTTCAGACGTGAGAAGTATGTGCCTGACGGCGGTCCAGACGGCGGTGACGGCGGCAAAGGCGGCAGTGTGATCGCCATTGTTGATGAAGGTCTTAGAACGCTGATGGATTTTCGATACAAGAGAAAATACATTGCTGATGACGGTCAGAACGGCGCAAAAAAGCGTTGTTCAGGCAGAGATGCTGAAGATTTGTTCATCAAAGTCCCACCTGGAACCATTATCAGAGATAAGCAGTCTGGCGGTATAATTGCTGACCTGACTGAAAAGGGAGAGCAGTTTGTCATTGCACGCGGCGGTAAAGGCGGTCGAGGCAACTGGCACTTCAAGACAGCAACAAGACAGGCGCCAAGCTTTTCTGAGCAGGGCAAAAAAGGCAAGGAAAGAACGGTTATTCTAGAGCTTAAAATGCTTGCAGATGTAGGTCTTGTAGGATATCCTAATGTTGGAAAGTCTACAATCCTATCGGCGATTACAAAAGCAAAGCCAAAGATTGCAAACTACCACTTTACAACACTTCAACCGAATCTGGGCGTTGTTGAAATCGTACGCGGAAAGAGCTTCGTGCTTGCAGACATTCCGGGATTGATTGAAGGCGCACATGAAGGGATCGGACTTGGTCATGAGTTCCTCAGACACGTTGAACGTACAAAGGTCATCGTACACGTTGTTGATGTTTCCGGCATTGAGGGAAGAGATCCAATCCAGGACTTTGACCAAATCAATGACGAACTCAGATTGTACAATGAGAAGCTGGCTGACCGTTTCCAGGTTGTTGCCGCGAATAAGATGGACCTGGTATTTGACGATGAGGTTTATGACAATTTCAAAAAAGATATGGAAACACGAGGTTATAAAGTTTTCCCTATATCGGCAGCAACAGGCAAGGGTGTCAACGAACTGATGCAGTATGTTACTGAAATGCTGGATCAGGTTGAAGTTGAGCCGCTGTATACGGAAGAGGATTTCTATGTGGAAGCCGAAGACGTAAAGGCAGAGCTTCGTTTCAGCATGGATGGCGAAGTCTATGTTGTTTCCGGTGATGCGGTGGACCGACTCGTATATGCTACGGATTTTGAAAATGATGAGTCGCTCAGACACTTCCAGTCGATTCTGACGCAAAAGGGCGTTTTTGAGAAGCTGAAGGAAATGGGCATAGAAGACGGCGACACGGTGCGTGTTGTTGACGTTGAATTTGAATACTACGATTAGAATAGATAGGTGATAAAATGATAACAGCTAAGCAAAGAAGCTACCTGAAAGGGTTGGCAAATAAGAAGAAACCTCTTGCACAGCTTGGAAAAGAAGGTATTTCGCCAGCGTTCATCACACAGATGGATGCACTGCTGGAATCCCATGAGCTGGTAAAAGTAAATGTACTGGATTCAAGTCTGATGGACTCAAAGGACGCGGGCAACAAGGTTGCAAAGCGTACAAAAGCTGAGTTCGTACAGGCTATAGGTAATAAGTTCGTCATATATCGACGTGCACTGGAAGATCCCAAAATAGAACTTCCAAGATAATGAAGACTCCTTTTCAGGAGTAGTTGGAGGCGTTAGTTTTGATTAAATGTATAGGAGGATGTCGTTTTGGAATCATGGGTGGTTCATTCGATCCGATTCATTATGGGCATCTGATGCTTGCAGAGCAAATTAGAACGCAATTCCATCTGGACAAAGTCTATTTCATCCCTGTGGGGAATGCACCCCATAAGAAGACTGGGCAAATGACAGACAAGCTTGACAGGTATGAAATGACAGTGCTTGCTACAAAGACCAATCCCGGTTTCAGCGTTTCCAGAATTGAGATCGATTCAGAAACGGTGTCGTACACAATCAACACAATCAAAAAGCTGCGTGAGCAGATTGGCGAAGAAGACAAGCTCTATTTCATTACGGGAGCAGATGCCATTATTGAACTTGAGACGTGGCGATCCTTTGTGGAGCTTTTGGGTCTTTGCAAGTTCATTGCAGCGACACGACCTGGAGTTGATCGGTCAAGTCTTGAAATGAAAATCGAGGATCTGAAGCAGCGGTATGATGCAGATATCAGTATCACAACAGTTCCTGCACTTGCAATCTCTTCCACCGATATAAGGGAAAGGGTGCGTGGGGGCGAGAGCATACGTTACCTGCTTCCAGAATCGGTCGAGCACTACATTCATGACAATGGACTTTATAAAGAAGGTTGATGACATGTCTGAACTACGCAAACTGCAGAAAATCATACGCAAAAGACTGAAACCTTCCAGGTATGAGCACACGATAAGAGTCGCTGAAACGGCCAAGATGCTTGCCGAGTATCACGGGATTGACGCAGTCAAGGCAGAATATGCCGCCCTGCTGCACGATTATGGGAAGTATGAGCCAACTGAAAGGCTTTTGGGTATTGCCAAGGACCAAGGCATATATATAGATGAAGTTGTGGAAAATTCACCTTCACTGCTTCATGGAGAAGTTGGCGCTGTACTCGTAGCGCAGGATCTGGGCATTACAGATGAAGACATACTCAATGCGGTGCGGTATCATACCTACGGCAGAGTTGGTATGTCGGATCTTGAAAAGGTGATATACATTGCCGACGCCATAGAACCCGGCAGAAAGTACGATGGTGTGGACGCTCTGAGAAAACTGGCTAAGAAGGACCTGGACGCCGCCTTGAAACAGACGGTTTCAGATTCAATCAGCTTTGTCGTACAAAAGGGACATGCCCTGCACACCGCTACCATAGCTTTATGGAACGACCTGGTAATCAACGGATAGAAAAAAGAGGTGGCAAGGTTTGAATATAAAAGAATTAGCTCTGGATATAGCAGGATATATTGATGACAAGAAGGGAAGAGACATTCAAATACTGGATGTCAGACACCTGAGCAGCATTGCTGATTATTTTGTCATTGCTAGCGGAACATCGAACACCCATGTCAATGCGATTGCAGAAGGGGTTATCGATGAGCTCCGTGAAAAGGGTATACAAATAGGTCATAAAGAGGGCAGACGCGGTGGAAACTGGATTCTTCTGGACTACCTTGATGTCATCGTCCATGTTTTTACGCCCGCTGAAAGAGATTTCTATGATATAGAAAGAATTTGGAGCGATGCAGAAAAATTGGAATTGAATATTGACACATTTTAAATTTGCAATTACAATGAGTAAAAACAAATTGTTTTGAAGTGGCTGAAACAGCCACTTCAAAACATGTATCAAACAAAAACAGATATTGATCTGTATTATAAGTTTTCAGGCAAAGAAGTAGTAGATTGTTTTTAGCTAAACCCTTTCAAATGAGGGAAAGAGATCCGGTGGTTGGTGTAAATCGGTAGTTACAGCATTTGAACTCGTCTTGTATAAGATGCCTGACGGTATGCAGCCGTTATATTGCAGCTAGAGAGGGTCAGATTTTGGCCAAGTAGGGTGGTACCGCGAATTATTCGTCCCTATGGATGGATACCAACGTGATACGACTCTTTTTATTTTTTTTTGAACGGGGACCATCGGGTTAATGTTGTGGACCAGATGGTGCAAAGCGTATACATAAGGGCCTGCCCTGTAGGACTGAAAAGGAGAGACGAGCATGCATTATGATTTTTCTGCTATTGAAGCAAAATGGCAAAAAACGTGGGATGAATCGAAAGAATTTCATGTAGAAGCCGATGAATCAAAACCAAAATATTACTGCCTTGAGATGTTTCCATACCCATCAGGCAAACTGCATATGGGTCATGTTAGAAACTACTCCATAGGCGATGTTATTGCAAGATTCAAAAAGATGGACGGATATAATGTCCTGCATCCAATCGGATGGGATGCGTTTGGTCTTCCAGCTGAAAATGCTGCAATCGCGCATAAAATTCATCCTGACCCATGGACAACTGAAAATATTGCTGAAATGAAAAGACAGCTTAAGCGCCTTGGACTCAGCTATGACTGGGATAGAGAGCTGGCTACATGCAAGCCTGATTATTATAAATGGACACAATGGCTGTTTATACAGTTCTTCAACGCTGGCCTTGCTTATAAGAAGCATTCACCGGTTAACTGGTGCCCGAGCTGTGAGACGGTACTTGCCAATGAGCAGGTTGTCGGCGGTGCTTGTGAGCGTTGCGACTCGACAGTTGTTAAGAAGAAGCTGAGCCAGTGGTACTTTAAAATCACGGATTACGCTGACAGACTTCTTGAAGATATTGATCAGCTTGAAGGCTGGCCTGAAAAGGTTAAGACGATGCAGTCCAACTGGATTGGTAAGAGTATTGGTGCTGAAGTCAAGTTTGCAGTAGAAGGTACAGACCAGGCACTGGAAGTCTTCACTACAAGACCGGATACCTTGTTCGGTGCGACTTTTATGGTGCTTGCACCTGAGCATCCTATGGTGGATGAGCTTGTTGAAGGCACAGAGTATGAAGCGCCAATCAAAGCATTCCAGCAAAAGCTTCAGCATATGTCTGAGGTTGAGAGAACTGCAACAGATGTTGAAAAAGAAGGTCTCTTCACTGGCAGTTACGCAATCAACCCGCTCAACGGAAGAAAGACACCGATTTATGTGGCAAACTATGTACTGATGGACTATGGTACTGGTGCAATCATGGCAGTTCCAGCACATGATGAGCGTGACTTTGAGTTTGCTAAGAAATATGATATAGATATTATTCCTGTTATCCGTCCTGAGGATGACAGTATTGATGTTGATAATCTTCAGGAAGCCTATACGGGCTCTGGTAAAATGATGAACTCAGGTGAGTTTGATGGCCTTGAGTACAAAGAGGGCCAGGAAAAGATTATTGAGTGGATGGACAAAGAAGGCCTAGGCGAGAAGACAATCAACTTCAGACTTCGCGACTGGCTGATTTCAAGACAGCGTTACTGGGGGGTTCCAATTCCGGTTATCGAATGTCCTGACTGCGGTTATGTTCCGGTTCCAGAATCAGAACTGCCGGTTCTTCTGCCTACAGATGTAGAGTTTACAGGTGCTGGCGAATCACCGCTTACTACGAGTGAATCGTTCAAGCATGCGCCATGTCCTAAGTGTGGTAAAGAAGGCAAGCGTGAAGTCGATACGATGGATACATTTGTAGATTCATCTTGGTACTTCCTGCGCTATACGGATTCAGGCAACAGCGAAGAGATTTTTGATCTCGACAAGGCGAAATACTGGATGGGTGTTGACCAGTACATCGGTGGTGTGGAGCATGCTATCCTTCACCTCTTGTATGCACGTTTCTTCACTAAGGTTATGTACGATCAGGGTGTCTCTCCAGTCAGCGAACCATTTGAAAATCTGCTGACACAAGGCATGGTTCTTAAAGACGGCGCTAAAATGTCCAAGTCAAAGGGCAATGTCGTGAGCCCTGATGAAATCATCAAGAAGTACGGCGCTGATACTGCAAGACTCTTTATTCTGTTTGCAGCACCTCCTGAGAAGGATCTTGAATGGTCTGACGATGGTGTTGAAGGCGCATTCAGATTCATCAACCGCGTATGGCGTTTGATTGACGAGCTCAAGGAGCACATGGGCGAAGGAGACATTGCCATTGCCAATGCAGATGACAAGCACCTGAACTTCATGTTGAACAAGACATCTAAAAAAGTATACGAAGATATAACAGGCCGTTTCAATTTCAACACAGCTATTTCGGCGGTAATGGAGCTTGTGAATGACGCATACAGATATAAAGAGCGTGCACAGGAACTGAACCAGCCCCTTGTTAAGAAGCTTGTTGAAGACCTGCTGGTAATTCTAGCGCCGTTTGGCCCACACTTCACTGAAGAACTGTGGAAGGAAATCGGTAAGGAAGATTCTGTACACGTACAGAAGTACCCAATGTGGGATGAAAAAGCGCTTGTACTAGATGAAATAGAGATTGTACTGCAAATCAATGGTAAGGTTAGAGACAAAATCGTTGTTGGTAAAGACGCAACAAAGGATGAACTTGAGAAAATGGCACTGGAAAGTGAAAAGATCCAGAAAATGACTGAGGGCAAGAAGATTGTCAAGGTCATCACCGTTCCGGGTAAATTAATCAATATCGTAGCGAAATAGGAGATGGAGCTTGAAAATGAAGCTTTTTTGAGAAAGGGGCACAGAAATGTCGAAGAAAACCAATCCAATACTAGAGAGATATAAGCCGTTTGTGCAGGGGATAGGTCAAACTTTTGGAAAGAACTGCGAAGTCGTACTTCATGATTTTTCACTGGCACCAAATTCAATTATTGCAATCGCCAATGGCGGTGTAACGGGTAGAAGTGTCGGTTCTCCAATGACGGAGCTTTCCCTAAAGAAAGTAAGTCACGGGGATACGAATCACGATATCATCAACTATACTGGCAAGAGTGCCGATGGTCGTGCACTCAAGTCATCTACATTCTTTATCAAGGATGATGATGGTAAGACAATCGGTTGTTTCTGTATCAATTTCGACATGTCTGAACTCGTTGTTGCTCGAAATGTGCTCAACGATATGATGCAAGTTGCTCTTAATATCGAAGACAAGGCTTCTGAGAATGTCAACACGGTAAATGATGTTCTTACGGATCTGGTTCAGGTTACCATTGAAAGTGTCGGCAAGCCTGTTGCTTATCTGACAAAAGATGAGAAGGTTCAGATTGTAAACAAACTGGACAGACAGGGTGCGTTTCTCATCAAGGGTGCAATCGATTACGTTGCAAAAGTACTTTGTGTATCCAGATACACAATTTACAATTACCTGGATGAAATCCGTGTCGAGAAATAGGCATTTGCTAAAAACTATTTTGAACTGATTAAAAAAATGATATGATAGTTATTGGAAGCGGCTGCAAATGTGGTCGCTTCCTACTAAGTAAAACACTTTTACGGGTGTTTATTTTGTGTGAGTATGTATGAGGAGGAGAAAATTATGTTAAAGTCAGTGAACACGACAAATGCACCAGCTGCAGTAGGTCCTTACGTTCAAGGTATGGAAGCAGGACCTTTCGTATACGTTTCAGGTCAGCTGCCAATCAATCCTGAGACTAAGGAAATGGTAAAGGGTGATATTCAGGCTGCGACAAGACAATCCCTGAACAACTGCAAGGCAATTCTTGAAGAAGCTGGCTGCAGTCTGGACAAGGTTGTAAAAGTTGAAATTTTCCTGAATGATATGAATGACTTCGCAAAAATGAATGAAGTTTACGCTGAGTTCTTCAATGAGCACAAGCCTGCACGTGCAGCAGTTGAAGTAGCACGCCTGCCACTGGATGCTGACATTGAAATTCAAATGATTGGCTACAAAGGCTAAGAGTACTGCATACATAAATACGGAAGGGTTGCTTGTAAAAGCAGCCCTTTTTTAATTGTCTAGGAAATGGAATTTCCTAGACAATTAAAAAAGCGGAGATTGACGAGGGTTCCCCCAGTCTGCTTGCCATAAAAAAAAAGAGCCTTATGAAAGGCTCCTTTTTTATGGCAAGCAGACTGTAGAAAAAATCCGAAATACTGCATTGCTAGACAAAAATCTATTTTTTTCGATTTGATTTTCTGTTTCTGCTTTCAGAGTTACGGCTTCTGCCTTGAGGGGGAGGCGTTCTCCCTTTCTCAGCTTCTGTGTTTTCCCGCATTTTCTTTGCGTAATTCCTGCGCTGAAGATTATACCATGTCATAACTGAACGCCAGATTAGGAGCGTGATGCCTGCACGAATTGCAAAGGACATCCAGTTCATGTTTTCAAATGACCATTTTGTCTTGTCGTCTGTATAGTAATCAATCGTGTCATCAAGCAGGGCTTTGTCGCTGACATAGCCCGGTGCTACCAGGTCTGTGCTGGCAACGGTCATGTCGCCGTTCAAGTAGCGCATGGTTCCCAGCAGGGCACCTGATTCAATGGGAAGGTTGATATCTGTCAGCAGATTCATCTCCCGCGTCAGGTCGCTGACCTGTGTACCGAGAGGGACATAGGCAACCAGTGCATTTTTGGCGACAATGGGAATCTTGGAGTTCTTCTCGTCGTCAAAGCTAAGCTCTTCCACCTTTTCGCCGGCCTTTATGAGTTCTTTTCTTTCGAAGCTGTCAAAACCATAATCAAGCAGTCGGCGTGTGTCAATATAAAGATTTTTTCCTTCTGATTTAAGGATGACACTGATGAGTTTCTTGCCGTCCTTTTCGCCTGTCGCAACAAAGGTTTGGCCGGCTGCAACCGTATAGCCAGTCTTAAGCCCGGTTACAGCATCGTACTTAATGTCAATCATATTGCCGTTGTAGTTGATTTGGTTCTTGCTGCCAACACCATAAAGGAAACGGTTTGAGTTTGTCATATACCGTGTTTCAGATTGCTTGTTTGTGGGTGGAATCTCATAGCGAACCGTACTGGCAATCTCCATGAGCTTGTCCATTTTAGAGGCCTGCATGGCGATAAGAGCCATATCGTAAGCTGTAGTCACATGTGCTTCGTCAGGCAGTCCGTTGGGATTCACAAAATTGGTGTTGAGTGCGCCAAGCTCCTGAGCACGTTCGTTCATGCGTTTGGAAAAGGCTTCAACACTTCCGGAGTGATAAGTTGCCAGGGCAACGGCCGCGTCGTTCGCAGACTCTATCATCAGAGCGTTCAGAAGCTGTTCTACGGTAAAGATTTCGTCTTCAATGACATAAATCCTATTGCCCTCTGTAAAGGGGCTCTTGGCGTCAACAACTACCGTATCATTAAGGTTCAAGTCTTCAAGAACCAGAATTGCCGTCATTATTTTTGTAATACTTGCCGGATACATGATTTTGTTGATGTTCTTCTGGAACAATATCTGACCAGATTCCTGGTCAATCAGTATGGCGGCTTCAGCCACAATGTCCCCGGGCTGCAGGGTATATGTATCGGCCCAAACTGGAAACAGGCCTTGAATAAGCATTGCAAATGTCAGAATTACGATTAGAATGTACTTTTTCAAATTAAAATCACCTCAAGTCACAGATACTCTATTTTAACACATGTTTAAACCCATGCGCAGTAGAATCTTATTCTGTACCAAACTGTAAACTATGCATCGAATAGGAATATACTGGAATTAATGTATGATACGGGTTATAATATATCTGAAACCATACTGAAAGGTGCAGCGAAGGGGATGAATATGGGAAAAATAAAATCAAAACACATCGAACTTGGCTTGATCATCATTGTGCTTCTACTTGTCATAGGCGTCAAGCTTATAGACGCTTCTGCAGTGGATGAAACAGCGCAGGGCAGTGCGCATGAAACTGGGCTCAGTAATGAAAATCAGGCAGAAATACAGACCGAGAATCAGGTGGAAACCGTTAAGGTATATGTCAAGGGTGCGGTGCATTCTCCCGGGGTTTATGCGCTCTCTGCGGATGCCCGCGTTGAAGATGCGCTGAAAATGGCAGGTGGCGCCACTGAAGAGGCGGAGCTTACCGGACTGAACCTTGCTGGCCGGGTATATGACACACAAGAGATTGTCTTATACAAAAAGGGAGAAGTCCCGGTAAAGACAGCTGAAAACCCTATCGGTTCGTGGACGCTTCAGGATTTGAACGAAGCGACGGCGGCGCGATTATGCGAAATAGGGGGTATAGGCGAGAAAATGGCCGAAAAAATCATTGCATATAGAAACGACAAGGGACCTTTTAATCATGTAGACGAACTGATTGAAATATCCGGTATCGGGGAGAAAAAACTGGCATCCATCAAGGACGTGTTCAGTGAGGCTGCCCTTAAATAAGCCCATGCTTGCTTCTCCAGTACAGGAGATGGTATAGTGAATTGAGTATATGCAAACTATAATAAGACACTCCTTTGGAGGTGAGTATATGGCAGACAAGCGAATTCGGTTAACAGAGCTGACACAGAGCTCTGGCTGAGCGGCTAAGATAGGTCCTGAGGACCTGGCGCAGGTTCTGCGCCATCTACCAAAATTCAGCAGTGACAAGCTTCTAGTGGGACTTGACACAGCTGATGATGCAGCAGTATACAAACTGAACGATGAGCAGGCAATTATCCAGACCCTTGATTTTTTCACACCCATAGTGGATGATCCCTATATGTTCGGGCAAATTGCAGCGGCGAATGCGCTGAGCGACGTATATGCCATGGGTGGAGAACCGACGATAGCACTCAACATCGTTGGGTTTCCAAATTGTCTTGATATGTCCATCCTGGGCGAGATTCTAAAGGGCGGTGCGGACAAGGTCAGAGAAGCAGGCGCGCTTCTCGTGGGCGGTCACTCCGTTGAAGACAACGAACCCAAGTACGGTCTGTCTGTTACTGGGCTTGTGCATCCAGACAAGGTTCTTGCCAATGCCAAAGCCCGCGTGGGCGATTATATCGTCCTGACAAAGCCTATTGGCGTAGGCATCCTCAATACAGCAATCAAGGCAGAAATGCTTGACGAAGAGAAGACGAATGAAGCCATGCGCGTGATGGCTTATTTGAACAAGTATGCGGCAGAATGTATGGTCAGCCACGAGGTTTCTGCTTGTACGGACATCACCGGGTTTGGCCTTGCAGGGCATGTTCTTGAAATGGCAGAGGGCAGCGGTGTGAGCATTGAAATTGAAACAGGCAGCATTCCAATCATGGATGGCGCCATGGAAAATGCCTCAATGGGACTGGTTCCGGCCGGTGCTTATCGAAATAGAAGCTATGTCGGTGAGCGTGTACGCATTTCTGAGGGTATTGCAGAAGAGCTTCAAGACATCCTCTTCGATCCTCAGACATCGGGTGGACTCCTAATTGCGGTACATGGCGACAGTCTTGAGGGTCTGCTTGCAGATCTTGAGACAAATACAGAGACTGCATTTGCAGTGATTGGCCGCGTGCTGGAAAAAGGGCCTCACTTCATCGAATTCATATAAGAAGAAATCATTTCCAAATTGTGATATTTGAATGTTAAAACAGCATAAAACCTACTATTTTCGAGACATGTCAGTACTAAATGTTAAGGAATGGTAGGTTTTTCTTTTCGTTTTTGTCACAATCAGGATTTTATGGGCTGGTAAACGATTCACTTGTATTCAAATATGTTATAATAACTCTGGAAAACTGGCAGTTTGAACAGTCAGACCAATATGTTAGGAGTGCGACAAATGAAAAAGAATTTATTTGCCCAATTACCAAAGGTTGACGAACTACTGGAAAGCCAGGACATAAAAAAGCACAGTGATAAGATATCCCGGTCAGTACTTGTTGACAGCGTGCGCGTGTCCATTGACAAAGTAAGAAAAGAAATCGCAAAACTCAGTGAGACAGATGCGACAAATTATAAAATAGACATAGAAGCCATTAAAGAAGAAGCCGTGAAGGCAGCCCAGAAGAAGGAAGCCTACCATCTGCGTCGTGTGGTCAACGCAACAGGCGTCGTCCTGCACACCAACCTGGGGCGGTCTCTGATTACGAAATCCATAGGCAACCACCTGAATGAGATCGCATGCGCGTATTCGACGCTTGAATTCAATATTGAGAATGGAAAACGCGGTTTGAGATACAGCCATGTTGAGGATAAAATCTGTGAAATGACAGGGGCTGAGGCAGCTCTGGTTGTCAATAATAATGCCGCGGCAGTCATGCTTGTACTGAGCACGCTTTGCGCAGGCAAGGAGGCCATTGTCTCCAGAGGACAGCTCGTTGAAATTGGCGGCTCTTTCCGCGTGCCTGAAGTTATGCGCTGGTCAGGTGCAGCTCTGATTGAAGTCGGAACGACGAACAAAACCCACTTACGAGATTATGAAAATGCCATTACTGAAAACACGGGCATTCTCATGAAAGTGCATACGAGCAATTACCGCATACTCGGATTTACCAAAGAGGTAGGTGTTGATGAGCTGGCACCTCTTGCAAAGAAGCACAATATACCGCTTGTTGAAGACATAGGCAGCGGGTCCCTTGTTGATTTTTCGAAATATGGACTCACAAAGGAGCCTACAGTTCAAGAAGCTATTGCGGCAGGTGCAGACGTGGTGACCTTTAGCGGGGATAAAATGCTTGGTGGGCCGCAGGCTGGAATTATCATTGGTAATAAGGCATATATCGATGCCATGAAGGCCAATCACCTTACAAGAGCCCTTCGTGTTGATAAAATGACTCTTAGTGCCCTTGAAGCCACACTGATGCTGTATAGGGATGAAGAAAGAGCCCTGAAGGAAATTCCAACACTCAATATGCTGACACGACCACTTTCGCAGCTGGAAGAAGAGGCTACAGCACTTATCTGTGCGGTAGAAGCAGCGACAAAGGGGTACAAAATAGAAAAAATGCTGGGAGAATCTGAAGTTGGCGGTGGTTCAATGCCGCTGGAAAAGCTCCCAACTTATTTAATGTCCATCATGCATGACAAGCTCTCTGCCAATACAATCATTTCCGGACTCAGAAGCTATGACATTCCGGTTATCGCACGTGTAATGGAGGACCGAGTGCTTTTCGACCCGAGAACACTGCAGGATGGTGAAGTTGATATCGTAGCGAAGGCACTTGCTTCGCTGGAGCTGGAGGTCTAATATGACAAACGTAGTCATCGGGACGGCAGGTCACATAGATCACGGGAAAAGTGCTCTGATCAGGCGATTGACTGGAATTGAACCGGACCGCTGGGAAGAGGAGCGCAAGCGGGGCATTACCATAGATTTGGGATTTGCCTTTTTTGACTTGCCAAGTAAGAAACGTGCCGGCATCGTTGATGTGCCCGGGCACGAAAAATTCATAAGAAACATGCTTGCCGGAGTAAGCGGCATTGATATAGTACTTTTGGTCGTATCTGCCGAAGAAGGGGTCATGCCCCAAACGCAGGAGCATCTTGACATCCTCAACATGCTTGAAGTAAAGCGTGGGATTGTGGTGCTCACTAAGAGCGATCTTGTCGACGCGGAAATGATTGAACTCGTCAAGGAAGATGTGAAAGAGCACCTTGTGGGAACCTTCCTTGAAGGTCAGCCTATGATTCCGGTTTCTTCGATTACCGGTGCAGGCCTGGATACCCTCGTTGAGGAAATTGACAAAATGGCTGTCGGTGTGGATGACAAGCCAGAGCATATACCGGCCAGACTCCCCATTGACCGTGTTTTCACACTTCAGGGTGTCGGCACTGTCATTACAGGAACCCTGGTGGAAGGCAAGATTACGCAGGATGATACCCTGGTGGTCTATCCGCTTGAAAAAGAAGTACGCATACGTAAAATACAGAATCATAACGTGGATGTATCAGATGCCTATGCGGGTCAGCGAATCGCCCTTAATCTGACGGGCATTGACAAGGCGCATCTCCACCGTGGGGATGTCCTGGCAAAGGCGGACACCATGAAGTCCACCATGATGCTTGACGTTGAGTTTTCACTTTTGAAATCAGCGCCGAAGGCTCTTGAAAACTGGACACGACTCAGACTCTATCAGGGTACAAAAGAGGTGCTCTGTAGAATAGTCCTGCTTGACAGGGAGAGACTCGAACCGGGAGAGAGCTGTCTGGCTCAGCTGCGACTGGAAGACAAGACAGCCTGCAAATATGGGGACCGCTTTGTTGTCAGACTATATTCGCCGCTGATTACCGTCGGTGGTGGAAAAATACTGGATCCTAATGCGGTAAAGCACAAAAGATTCAATGAGGACATACTGGAAGACCTGCTTACGAAGCTTGAAGGGGATCCGAAACAGATTGTGGATGGAACACTCTATAAGATGAGCAAGGCGTTTCCCAAGGTTGACGATATGGCTGGACAGTCTGGACTTGCTGCAGATCTCATAAAGGGTCATCTTGAAGAGATGCTGGAAGAAGGGACTGCCTTTATGTTCCCATCGGGTGAATGGATTCACACTTCTTATCTAGAAGAAGTTGAAACGCATATCATATCAAACCTGAACAGCTACCATGAAAAGAATCCGCTCAAGGCAGGCATGCCTAAAGAAGAACTGCGTAACAAGACTTTAACCGGGGTAAAAAATAAATCAGCAGATATCATATTCAATCAGATTGCTGACAGAGGTGTTCTGCGTGTTGAGGGCGCTCTCGTGTCGCTTTCGTCCTTTGAAGTGAGTCTGACACCCAAGCAGCAGGAAAAGGTCGACCGCATCGTGTCCTTCTTTAAGCTCTCTGGGACCAAGCCTTTGGCTGTAAGTGAAGCTGAACAGAAGCTTGGGCTTGGGAAAAAGGACAAAGATCTCATCGATCTGCTGTTCTCAACGGGTAAGCTTGTTAAATTGGACGAAAAAATATGGATAGACGCAGAGGTGCTTAAGAGCTGTGAAAACGCCCTTATCAGTCACTTGAAGTCCGAGTCGAAAATCAGTCTGGCGGAGTTCAGGGATTTGGTCGATACTTCGAGGAAAAATGCAGTGGCCCTACTCGAGTACTTCGATGCGCAAAAAATAACGAAGCGTCAGGAAGATTATAGGGTGCTCAGATAACCCTTTAACAGTGAACGTTTACGCAAGGAACTCTATGTTATCAGGAATTGGAGATATTAAGGAAGGTGTTAAGATGTCAGAGAAGATACTCGTAGTAGATGATGAACCAATACTGCTGAAGGGTCTGAAATTCAGTCTGGAACAAGATGGATACAATGTTGAGACAGCCATCGATGGAAATGAAGCGTTTGAGAAAATCATGAACAACAGCTATGAACTGGTTGTTCTGGATCTCATGCTGCCGGAAATTGACGGTCTTGAGGTTTGCAAGAAGGTTAGGGAAACGTCAATGGTGCCTATCATCATCCTGACTGCAAAGGGTGACGATTCGAGCAAGGTCCTCGGACTTGAGTACGGGGCAGATGATTACCTGACAAAGCCTTTTAACATTTTGGAGCTTAAAGCCAGAATCAAGGCCATCCTGCGTCGTGTACAGGTTAACGAGAAGCAGACGGCTACAAGTGTTATAAACGTGGGTGATTTCTCAATAAACACGCTTGGACGCAAGGTTACAGTCAACGGAAGAGATGTCAATCTGACTGCCAAGGAATTTGATTTGCTGCTTCTTCTTGTAATGAACAGGGAAAAAGTGTTCTCTAGAGAAGAGCTTCTTGAGACTATTTGGGGATATGAGTATTTCGGTGATGTCAGAACAGTGGATGTTCACATCCGAAGACTGCGTGAGAAAATTGAGAAGAATTCCTCACAGCCGGAATATATTTTAACCAAATGGGGAGTTGGTTACTATTTTAAACATTAGCAAATGGTTTATCAGTATTAGGTGGAAACTCGTTTCCACCTATTTATTGTTAATCCTGCTTACGCTGACACTGATGATTTCTTTCATCAACGAAACGCTGAAGGTCAACGCTGTCAGCGACATGCAGATTAACCTTCTGACACAGGGAAATATCATAGCAGATGAAGTCGCACCTGATTTTTATCGCCTTGGCATATCAAGTACCCGAAGCTATGTGGAGAGCGTCATCAAGAAGTACAGTCTGGACCTGGATGCCCGTATTCTTATCCTGAACGAGCACGGCAGGGTACAGCTGGATTCATACGATAAAATGGTCGGTCGAAACTACAAGCATCTTCTTGAAGTGTCCAGTGCGCTTCAGGGCATACCATCGGCGGAACTTTACAACACGCAAGAGGCTGGCAACATCATGTATGTTACAGTGCCTATAACACAGCGGCAGGACGTAATCGGTTCTGTGCTTATTTCTGCTTCCGCAGATTTGATATTTGAGAATATCGCCCGTGTCATACATAAGATTCTGATTCTCTCCCTGCTGGGTATACTCATAACGGGAATTGTCAGCTTTATTTTTGCAGATATCTTCTCGGCGCCAATAGAAAGGATGACCGATGTCGTCCGTGCAATCACACGTGGCCAGCACGACCGCCGCGTTATGGTCAGAGGCAACGATGAGCTTGCAAATCTGGGGAATGCATTTAACCTCATGCTCACAAGACTTGAACAGGTCGATGAACGCAGGAAGCAGTTTGTTTCAAATGCCTCTCATGAGCTGCGCACGCCCATGGCGTCCATGAAAATCATTTCCGAGACGCTCTTGTCACAGGAGGCCTGGGATGAGGCTGTATACAGGGAGTTTTTAGGGGATATCGACAAGGAAGTGACCCGTCTTAACAAAATCATCGACTCGCTCCTGTATCTGGTTGATATTGAGAAGAAGGAGCTTCAGCTGGAGTATCAGATCACCTATTTGAATTATCTGATTGAGAATGTTGTACGGCAGCTGAGCCCTCTGGCAGAGAAAAAGAAGATCACAGTCCGCTTCGAAGAAGAAGAAAAGATTCAGATCGAAATCGATAAGGGCAAGATACAGCAGTGTATTATCAATGTTCTTGGCAATGCAATCAAGTACACCCCGGATGGTGGATCGGTGGATGTTGAACTCTACCGAGTCAGGGAGAATGTGATCATTCGCATAACAGACACAGGAATCGGAATTCCTGAAGAGGATTTGCCGCATGTGTTTGAGCGGTTTCACCGTGTGGACAAGGCAAGGGCGCGTGCAACGGGCGGAACCGGTCTGGGACTTGCTATTGCACAGCAGATAGTCAACCTGCATCAGGGTCAAATCTATGCAGAGAGCGAACTGGGCGTAGGTACGAGAATGTATATTGTCTTGCCTTCAAAGCTCGAGATATAGGAGGCAGTGATGAAAAGTACATTGCGTTTTGTTTTTATCAGTGTCTTTGTGTTTTCAATCATTCTGCTCAGCTTTACCAACAGACTGAACCTGAATGTCCTAAGTCCAGATGATGTCATAACACCAAATCCTGTCAGTATTAAGCTGAGCTCCAAGCTGTATTTTGTTTATGGTGACAAGCTGAGGAGTGAAGACCGGGTTATTGAGTTTACCAATGAGCAGTTTGAGATGGGCATTGCCGAGGAACTCGTAAAGGGTCCCAAGACAAAAATGTATGAAACGCCCTTTACACAGCAGGTTCAGATTCTTTCAGTAGAGCTGATTGATAATGTGGTTTATGTCAATATGAGTAAGGACTTCACTCAGACAGAGTTCTGGAATGGTGACCGGCGTGAACTCTTCATCTGGTCCATAGTCAATACATTTACCGAAATGGAAGACGCATACAGTGTCCAGATTCTTATTGAAGGCAAGAAGCTCAATGTGGAGCTTGGCGGATTCAATATGATGGAGCCGCTGCCAAGGGCTGAAGACTTCATTTATATCAAGAAGCAGCATCCAAGCGATGTGGTCATACAATTTCTTGACAGCATATATTTGAAGCGTTTTGATATCGCTTACGACTTTATCGACTCAAAAAGCAGGGCACTACTCAGGTACAAGGACTTTGTCGAGCTTATGGAAGAGTATTATGACCGGTTCTACGGCTACCAGCGGGGTATTTATTTCACGCAGGACTTTAAAGACAGCAAAGTCGTGCATGTGAAGTATATTAGAAACAATGACCTCTTTCTGGATGACGGGATGACACCAGATGGTGAACCCATTCAGGCGGAAGTCTTTGATTACTGGGAGCTGATTGAAGAAGACGGTGTCTGGAAAATCAATTTCAGAAATTACTAAGTAAATAATATACATCCATGATACAATAGACTGATAGAAGGGAGTGATGAGATGGACGCATTGAAGATCAAAGCGACAGATACAATTCGTATCCATTTTACAACGATTGGAAAGGTCTATGACGTTCTTGACAGAGATGATGAATGTTACAAAATTGAAGATGACAGAGGCAAATTCAACTGGGTACCACATCGATATTTTGAAATAGTGGAGTAAGCTGTTTTGCATGAATATAAATAAATTTCCACAAGTAATGCGGAAATTCAAAATTATGGGCGCCTCTTGGGGCGCCTATTGTTATTTTGACAAACTTGTTAGGATTTCAAATTAATTCACAATGCTGTTAGAATATATAAATTATTTTGACTTTTTTTACCGTTTGGTGGAACATAGTACTTGCAATACATACAGAATTTATAGTATTATAAATATAGCCTTAAATCGAGTTTGGAATATCGCAATACCTGTTTTGGATTTTTTTGAATGAAATGTGCACTTCCGAAATGGTATGAGTGGTTTGTAACAAAGAGTTAAGGACTAAACTAAAATTCGGAGGTCAAAAAATGATGACAGGTACAGTAAAATGGTTTAACGCTGAAAAAGGGTATGGATTTATCACTCCAGAAGAAGGAAATGATGTTTTCGTACACTTCTCACAAATTCAAAAAGACGGTTACAAGACGCTTGAAGAAGGCGAAAAGGTTGAATTTACTATCGCTGAAGGTCCTAAAGGTCCTCAAGCTGAGAACGTTGTAAGCCTATAATTATTTGGAATTATTCTAATGAAAATGAACCTCACCTCGAAGATTTTCGGGCTGAGGTTCTTTTTTTATGTCAAAATATACAGATTTAGTATACTTATACAATAGTTTTTTTACTTGTGTCAAATAAAATGCGTCGGAATTTTCAAAATACATTGTTGAAATTTTAAAGAGGAAAACATATAATACACATTAAAACAAATTGTATAAACATATTTATTTGTGCATATATATAGGGGGTTCGTATGCAGATAGAAGTGAAGTTTGGAAAAGGAACAAAATCCTTTGCCTTAAGTGAGAAGAATTACATAGGAACGCTGCTACCTTCCAGTCACGAAAGTGAACTGGGTGAAGAGGCGATCTTAGCGTCAGCTCTTGATAATCCGGTGAAATCATTAAAGCTGGAAGAGATTGTAAGACCAGGTGAGAACGTGGTGATCGTAACCAGTGACATATCAAGACCAATGCCGAGCTACAAGGTACTTCCGCAAGTGATTGAAAGACTTATGAATGCAGGGACAAGGGTAGAAGACATTTCAGTCATTCTTGCCCTGGGCAGTCACCGTGCCCATACAATCGAGGAAAAGAAAAAGCTTGTGGGTGAGTCTGTTTATGCCATGGGCGTCAAGGTCATGGACAGCGATATGAAGAACTGCGTCAACCTGGGGTCCTGTATGCACGGAACACCAGTCGATGTGTTTAAACCAGTGGCAGAAGCGGACCGGGTGATTTGCCTGGGCAATATCGAGTACCACTATTTTGCCGGATACAGTGGTGGCGCAAAGGCCATTATGCCAGGGGTTTCCAGTCATGCTGCAATTCAGGCAAATCATAAGAACATGGTCCATCCCAATGCCTATGCGGGAAATTTGACGACAAATCCAGTCAGACTGGACATCGATCAGGTTTCTGACTTCCAGCATATCGATTTTATTGTGAATGTCGTTTTGAATCCCAAAAAGGAAATCATAGGCGCATTTGCAGGCCATCAGCGTCATGCGCATCGGGCTGGCTGCCAATTTCTTGATGCGGTTTATGGGATTGAGCTTGAAAAAAAGGCAGATATAGTTGTGGTATCTCCAGGTGGATTTCCCAAAGATCTGAACCTCTACCAGTCTCAAAAGGGGCTGGATAACTCAAAGCATGCCGTCAAGGAAGGCGGAACAATCATCTTGTGCGCATCTGCTGCAGAAGGCTTTGGCGAGCATACATTCGAGGAATGGATGCTCACAAAAACAGCACAGGAACGCGTTGATGAGATTGCCGTGAATTTCAAGCTGGGTGGACATAAGGCTGCCGCAATCGGTCAGATGCAGCTCAGAAATGAAATTATCATGGTAACGGATCTTGACGCCGATATTGTAGAAAAAGTCGGATTCAAATATGCGTCGTCTATGGAATCGGCCCTAAAAGTGGCTTTCGAAACACAGGGACCTTCAGCAGATGTGCTGATTATGCCTGTGGCAGGTTCAACCCTACCGAGAATTTCAAAGTAGCAGAATGCCGATATCTGGTATATGCAAAAAAATTCGAAAGGGTCAAATTTAAGAACAAAGATGCATCAAGATAAAAAAATATTCGTAAAATGTGTTGACAGAAAAAATGTTTGATATTACAATTAGTTAAAATTTGAATATTCATACATGCAACGATCGGTCTAGTAAATGCAATCTTCGCTTTAAGAGAGTCAGTGGGTGGTGAAAACTGATAGTGAAGGTCATTGAATCCAACCGTGAGCAGTGCGGGGAATGAACCCGCACCGGAGATACAGTCTTCGTTAAAGTAATTAAGGCAGTGGTCGTGGCCAGACCTCTGCAAATAAAGGTGGCAACGCGTGGATATTACCTCGTCCTTTTCCAAGGACGAGGTTTGTTTTTTTTGAATGAAAGATTATGAGATTATATACAGGGAATGAGAATGTGAGAGGTGAATGTGATGGAAAAGAAATTTAGAGTAATCATTGCAGAAAGAATTGCAGACGAAGCTGTGGAACGCCTGAAGGATTTTGCTGAAGTGGATATCAAGGTTGGAATCGAACGTTCTGAGCTGCTTGATATTGTTGACCAATACGATGCCATCATCGTGCGAAGCGCGACACAAATCAACAGTGAGCTTATGGACCGTGCTGTAAAGCTTAAAATGGTCGGTAGAGCCGGTAACGGAACCGATAACATTGACATTCCAGAGGCTACAAAGCGAGGCATTATTGTCGCAAACACGCCTGAAAGTAACACAATGTCTGCTGCTGAGCTGACTGTAGGCCTTATTGTGACGCAGTCAAGAAACATTCCTCAGGCGAATAAGTTCCTGAAAGACGGCAATTGGGGCAGAAACCAGTTCAAGGGTACAGAGCTGTTTGAAAAGACCATCGGTATTGTAGGTCTTGGTCGGATTGGCTCTTTGGTGGCCAAGCGTATGCAGGGATTTGGAATGAAGGTTGTTGCATATGATCCATATATTTCTGATGACCGTTTCAGAAGATTGGGTGTTGAGAAGCGTGAAACACTGGAAGCTCTTGTTGAAGAAGCAGACTACATCACGGTTCATACACCGAAAAACAAGGAAACCTTCTGGATGATCAATGAAGCGCATTTGCCAATCATGAAAGATGGCGTTCGCGTTACAAACGTAGCAAGAGGCGGTATCATCAAAGAGGCGGCCATTCTTGAGGGCATCAAGTCTGGAAAGATTGCAAGTGCCGGTATTGATGTGCACGAGTCGGAACCAAGCTACAACAATCCGCTCTTTGAATATGACAATGTCATTGTTACACCACATCTTGGCGCCAGCACACTTGAAGCGCAGCTGAATGTGGGTATGACTGTTGCAAACCAGGTAATCAGTGGTTTGAAGGGCGAAATCGTACCAAATGCGGTAAATCTTCCAGCCATCCATAGAGATGAACTTGAAGCAATCAGACCTTACATCGGTTTGGCAGAAAAACTTGGAAAGCTTGTTTACCAGGTTCAAAGTGACAAGGTTGAGCTTGTCGATATCCGTTATTACGGCGAGATTGCGAAGCAGGAAACAGGTATGATCTCTATCGCATTCATGAAAGGCCTTCTAGAAACTATCATTTCAAACCGTGTGAACTATATCAATGCAAAGGTCACTGCAGAAGAGCGGGGCATCGCTTTTGAAGAGAAGAACGTTGAAGAATATTACGACGGATTTACTGAATACATGCGCGTGATTGTTAAAACGGACAAGGGCACATTCACACTTGGTGGGAATCTGTCAATGAAGCATGAAGGACGCCTGGTTGACTTTAACGGCTATGAAGTGGATATTGCACCGGGTGAACACATGATGTTCCTTCAAAATATGGACGTTCCGGGCATGATAGGTCACGTTGGCGCTATTCTTGGACAGGAAAAGGTCAATATCGCCACAATGCAGCTTGGTCGACAAGCCATAGGTGGAAAGGCGATCATGATTCTAAACGTGGACGGCGAAGTGCATGATGACTGCATTAAAAAGCTTGAGTCACATGAGAATGTCCTTTGGGCGAAACCTGTCGCACTGATTTAACATATGACAATCCAAAGCCAAAGAAGTATAATATTATTCTAGGGTATTGAAAGGTTTTGGAGTGTGTATATGTCTAAAGTGATTATTGCTGAAAAGCCATCTGTAGCAAAGAACATTGCTGATGCAGTGGGTGCTAAGAAAAGACTGGACGGTTATTTTGCCGGAGAGGGCTACTACGTGACGTGGGCTTTCGGTCACCTGCTTGAGTTGTATGACTCAAAGGAGTACGATCCCCAAATGTCCAGCTGGAGAATGGAGAACTATCCCTTCATTCCTGACCAGTTTAAGTACAAGGTCAAATCCGTACAGGGAAACCGTGATGTTGTCGATCCAGGTGCGCAAAAGCAGATTGGAATAATAAAGGGACTCATTGACCAGCCAGATGTGGCAGGTATCATATCCGCTTGTGACTATGACCGGGAAGGTCAGATCATAGGAGATATCATACTGGATTATCTGGAAGTTGAAAAACCGGTAGAGCGGCTGCTTCTTAACGAATGGACCCCTGACGAGGTCAGTGAAGGGCTCGAGAAGCTTATTTCAAATGACAAGATGCTCCCTTTAAAGGATGCTGGAATCAGCCGCCAATGGGCGGATTGGATCATTGGTATAAATTTGACCTCTGTCGCTACGCTGAAGTATCAAAGAGGCGGTGGAAAAGCTCTTAATGTAGGGCGTGTCCTGCTTCCGACACTTAAGATTATTTATGATCGGGATAAGGAAATTGAATGCTTTGTTCCAGAAGAGTATCATAGACTGAAAGTCATGTTTCGTACAGCTCGCGGTGAGCTGTACGAGGCACTTTATACAGATGGAAAGCTGGACAAGTTTGAAAATAAGAAACTGCTAGAAGGCATCCGCGACCAAGTCAAGGGAAAAGAAGGCATTATAACTGAGAAGGCGTCGGAGCTTAAACGCAGTTATCCACCCTATTTGTTCAATCTATCTGGCCTCCAGGGGCATGTCACGTCGAAGTTCAAGGGATGGACATCTGACAAGGTTTTAAAAATCGCGCAAAATCTTTATGAGAAGAAGCATATTACCTATCCGAGGACGGCCAGCCTGGCACTTGAGGAAACGCTGGTACCAAAGGCGAAAAAGGTGCTTGAAGTCGTCAAACAGGGGAAGCCTTATGCAGATCAGGTCGCTTTTCATACGAGTAACCGGGTATTTAACAACAGTAAGGTTGAAAGCCATAGTGCAATCATACCAACTTATGTTATACCAAAGAAGCTGACCGGTGATGAACGGATTGTCTATGAGGCTGTGGTTAACAGGTTCATCATGCAGTTCATGCCAGTCGCTGAGCATGAAGAGGTCCGTATTACGACAACCGTTGAAGCGGATGCGAATGCCCATGCCTTCGTCTCAAAAGGGAAAATCCAGCTTGTAGAAGGCTGGCGTGTCGTAGAGGATATTAAAACAAAGGATGTCATTTTACCGAAAATGGAAGAAGGCGAGCATGCTGCAGTCGATAAGCTGAAGCTCGAAACAAAAGGAACAAAGCCGCCCAAGCATCATACGGAAAAGACTCTGCTGCGTGTCATGGAGACCTGTGGGAAGAATTTCAAGAACCAAGATGATGAAGAAATGATCAGCATGATTCTGTCAGGATTCAGTATTGGAACACCTGCTACGCGTGCTGAAACAATCAGCAAGCTCAAGTACGTCGGATACATCAAAAGCAGTGGGAAATCATTGGTGACTACCGCAATGGGCAAGCGCATGGTTGAAATGTTCCCCATAAAAGAGCTTTTTGACTTGGAGTACACGGGCAAGCTTGAGAAGAATCTTTTCGATATTGGAAAGTCCACCTTTGAACAGTCAGAATTTCTTGATCAGATTTATGGATTTACCCGCATGTCCGTTGAAAAGATAAAAAACGACGCATTTCATGTCATTAACGATTTGGGAGAAGAAAGCCAGAATGCGCGTGGTGAAGTACTGGGTAAATGTCCCCAGTGTGGTAGCGATGTGGTTGAAGGCGAAAAGGGCTACGGCTGTACAAATTGGCGTGGCGGCTGCAAATTTATTCTCTGGAAGAACGATAAGTTCCTTGCAGCCCTTGGAGTTCGAATGACAAAGGGGACTGTCCAGAAGTTGCTTGATCAGGGCTGGGTTTTCGGGTCAGGCCTGAAGAGCAAAAAAGGATCAACCTTTTCAGCCTATCTTTCCTATGAGAAGAACAAGGATAACGATTATTTCAGCTGGAAAATGGCATTTGAAAAGCCAGTGGAAAGCAAGGAAGAAGCTGAAGCATAAAGCGAAAAGAATCAACGCGCACATTTGGCTGGTAAACGGCAGATGTGCGCATTTTCTTTTGGCGCAAAAATTCTTGGAGAACCAATGGTGCGTAATCACTGCAGCAGTAAGAAAATGGGTATATGCTTCTTGACACATTCGGTAGTAGTTATTATAATAACTACTAATATATTATAGAGAGAATACATGAGAAAAATGGATTAAGTGAGGTGCATATGTACGCGAAGGGTATGAAAGATGCATTACCGGTTATGGCTGGGTATTTTCCCATTGCCATGGCATTTGGTATTCTTGCAAATGGCGCTGGAGTAAATGCGCTTGATGGGGTTCTTATTTCAGCAATAGTTTATGCGGGTGCCAGTCAATTTATGGCTGTCAGCATGCTTGCAGCGGGATTGGGTCCACTCAGTATTGTAGTGGCTGTACTTTTTATGAACTTTAGACATTTCATAATGAGCGCATCAGTCCGGGCAAAGCTGACAAAAACGAGAAAGATTTTCTTTCCTATCGTTGGATTCTTTTTAACGGATGAGTCCTACTCAATCATCAGCTTGAAAGATGATATTGATGATCCGAGGTATTTGATTACCTTGGAAATTGCCGCGTATTCGTCATGGGTACTCGGTACAGCAGCTGGTTATATGTTTGGGGAGTTTATTCCGGCCATTATTTCAGAAAGTATGGGCATTGCACTTTATGCGCTTCTGCTGTCTCTTCTGATACCGGCTTACAAGAAAGAGAAACAGGCGCTTGTGCTGGCTCTGTGTGCAGGTGGCGTCAATACGGTCCTGATTAGAGGGTTTCATCTGGAAGCGGGTTCTAGCTTCATGATTTCAGTAGTCAGCATATCCTTAGCCGCTACACTTTTGAAAAATGTGCTTTCAGTGAAGGGGGAAAGGGTGGTCCAAGATGAATATTAAGTATTTGATTATTGGCATGATGCTTGTGACCATGCTGCCGCGGATTTTGCCGTTTTTCCTTTTTGATACCGAAAAAATGCCAAAAGGCGTGAAGACCTTTTTAAGCTATGTTCCCTACACGGTACTCGGCGCACTGGTTTTGCCGGGAAGCTTGTCGGCACTTTCAGACAAATGGATGGTGTCTATTGTCTGTCTGAGTGCGGCGTGGGTCACGGGCTGGTACAAGGGCGGTCTTATACTGCCGGTTATTTCAGCTGTCGGCACGGCAGTGCTGATCAGATTGATTGGAATTGCATAGATTGAAATGAGTAAAAAAGACTGTCCAGTAATGCGTACGCAAAACCAGACAGTCTTTTATTGTAGAACCTTTTATTGAGTTGGATCCCTCGGTGGAGGTTGTATTTCAGTTCATATGTGAAATTACTCTTGAATGTAAGTGTAAGTCATTCTCGAATCGTCAATGTTCTCGAGAATTTTCAGGTAATCAGCAGCGTCGGCTTTTGCAGCGTCGAGGTCATGAAGTTCATACTGACCACATTCGATTTTCTGATTTCCAGGTATATCACCGTCAAAATCAATGATGAACTGCATCGCTTCAATCAGGTACTTGCTGAGTTCAGCAGTGGTGAGTTCGATCCCTAGAATAAGATACATGCCTGTTTGGCATCCCATTGGGCCAAAGTAAACAACCTGATCTTTGAGGGTATCATTTGCTCTGAAGAATGTAGCGAGCAAATGTTCGAGCGTATGTGCCGATTTTGGAGAGATGTACTGTCCCGAGTTTGGAATCTTCATTCTGATGTCGTAAGTTGTCAGTACAGCATCTTTGATTTTATCTACACGTGAAACATAGAGTCCTTCTAGTAGAACGTTATGGTCAACTTGAAAGCTTTGGATTTTTTCCATGATTTCCTCCTGATTTTATCCTATTTTATGTTGTGAAGTGTAACACAAAACGGGGATAAAATCAATTGTACAGGGACTTTCATATCCCTTTCGAAAAACTTGGCGATTCCCAGAAGAAGAGGGTGCATGATTGTACTTGGACTGGATATAAACCCTAATAGGGTGTACTATTATAAGATAAGGGTAAATGTGATTCATGCGAAAGGAGCGTATGGTATAGCGCCTGTGAATATATCATACTATACATTTATGCATATAAAAGATAAGGAATATCATGAATTTGGACCCTGGCTTCTTGAAATCAAAGCGCCAGAAGACATTCCACCCCAATATATTGAAGAAACAGACCAGATACTGAGTGCTTCCTATGCATTTAAAGTACCTGTACTCCTTGTACGGCGGGAAATACGGCCCGGCGCGCTTATGTACAATCAGGTGGTCATGCTCTTCAAGGATCACATCGCAATGCTTGAATACGATGAGGGCGCCCTGCGTACGCGGGAAATGAAATTCAGCGAAATGGAGTACACGATTCATGGCGGGGAGCTCCTCAGCAGTTATATGAAATTTTCTGGGGTCGGCGATTCCATGAAAATCACCTATAATTCAGTTTCAAATGATGTGACAGAACATGTTATGGATCACATTAGAAGGGCTGTCCTCAGTTTTAAGGACTTAAGGGGCCGCGCAGAAGAATCACAGAATGACGGGCCTCATAATGACCAGGATCTTGAGTTGGATGGTTCGCTTTCAGAGTTGAAGGACTCGCAGATTTACAAGTATTTCTGCATCAAGGAAGTGCCGAAGACCCCACTTGAAATCATTGCTTATCAGCCGTTTGTGAATCTGACTGAGCACCTGCCCATAAGGCTGCCGTATTTTCTTGAGAAATTCTACATGTATAAGCTGAATGACACCCTGTTTATGACAAGTCCAAATGAGCTGATTATTGCCAATCGTGACAGAACCATTCAAAAATCGGGAGATGTCAATTATGCATTTGCCCACACCTTTATACCGCTCGCCGGCATTCAATCAGTTCATATGGTAGCGGATGATAAGTTTGAAGCACTGGGCATTATTGAAATTGAACTTGAGGGATTGACCAATGTAAGAATCTCCGTTGAGAACAGTTTTGATATTTCCCGCCTTCAAAATGCCCTTAAGAGGTATGGGCGCTAAAAGTACTGAATATGACTCAAGTAGGAAAGGAGCACTTTTATGAAACGCATAGAGAGAGAAAAAGTTCTCGAAAGAATACAGGAGCTTGCCAATACGGAAGTTTATCTGCATATGGAAATGACCATGGGGGCATATACATCACATAAGGATCAGTCGATTCATCCGGCGTCCAATTTTATTAAGAATGTAAAAGTGAAGTATGTCCACGGAAGTATTTCTGAAACAAGCCCTTACAGAATCGGTCTGAAGCTTGAGGGTGGATGGGTTTACGCAGAAGGAATGACACATTGGGATGAAGATGACCGTAAGCATCTGGTCATTTCAGGCAACGATAAGGACGGAAAGCTTATAGCAGCTCTGCAGCTGAGCGAAACCCCTTTTTAGTAAGAAATCATCCGTATTTTTATAAAGGAAGTGAATAGAATGAAAACAGATAAAATATTGGTAGTACTGCCGCATCCGGATGATGAAGTTTTTCCTATGTCGGGAACACTCGCAAAATATATTGAGGCAGGTTCTGAAGTGGTCTATGCGTGTCTGACACTTGGACAAATGGGACGAAATCTTGGAAATCCGCCATTTGCCAACAGGGTGACGCTTCCAGCAGTTCGTGAAAAGGAACTCCGTAAGTCGTGCAGCATTTTGGGCATTGAAGACCTGCGTCTCTTGGGCTTTCATGACAAGACCATTGAGTTTGAGCCACATGCCTATATTGATGGCGTCATAGCAGAGGTCATTGATTCGGTGAATCCCGATGTGATTTTCACCTTCTATCCTGGATTTGGCGTGCATCCTGACCACAATGCGTGTGGCGCAGCAGTAATACGTGTTGTGAATGCTATGGAAAAGGGCAGACGCCCCGTCGTGCTTTGTACGGCAATGCCAACTGGTGAGGCGCTTAGAGATCCAGACATAATAAGCCAGATCGATGAAGTGCATATGGAGAAGAAATTGGGGGCTATGCAGGCGCACAGTTCTCAGTTCAGAATCGAGGATCTTATTAAGATGCGTAAGGAAACCAAAGATAGTTTCATGCAGCGTATTCAGGTCGAAAAGTTCTGGATTTATGATTTTGATGTGAAATAGATAAGCTGTTACTTGTCGTTTTGTTGTACAAAACCAAAAGTTCTACCCCAGTATGTTGATACGTCGGGTAGAACTTTTTATATTATTGAAGATTTTTAGATTTCAAGTAGCTGACCCTCTATAAAACGGGCGCTAATCCACCTGTCATCACCTGTATAAATGAATTTTTCAAGTCTGTCGAGGACACTGTACCGGTCTTTGTAAAGCGGATGATCGTCAATGACCAGGGCATCAAAAGCATAACCCGGCTTGAGCTTGCCAACTGAACCGAAGAATGCCCCACCTGCAGCAGTTGCCAAAAAGAAGGCTTCTGAAAGGGAAATCTGAGCGTTCTTCTGGCTTAGACTCAATAGCTTTGAAGACTGAATTGCCCTGACGATGGCTTCGTTCATCTGAATTTTATGTCCGCCGGCGATATCGCTGCCGAGCGTGACCTTGAGGCCTTGTGTCATATACTGTTTGATTGGTGCAATACCGCTTCGCACGTTAATGTTTGAGTCTGGACAATGGACCAGGTAGACATTTTCATTCCTGCTGAGTTCAATTTCTTCGGGCGTCAAATAGACAGCATGGGCCATGAGTGTAGGCACATGACCATATAAACCAAATTTGGCATAGACCGAAGCGTAGTTTTCGGCCCATGGATACAGGCTGTGCACCCAAGCAATCTCGTCCTGGTTTTCACTAATATGCGATTGTACGGGGATATTATGTGTCCCTGCTATTTCGCCAAGCCTCTTCAGCGATGCTTCAGAGCTTGTTGGGGCAAACCTGGGTGTCAGGATTGGCTTGACTTTGGAATCGTTCTGGTAACGTGAAATGAGTGCCAGATTGCTTTCGATGGAGGCATCGGTATCTTCTAGGATAAAATCTGGCGCGTTGCGCACCATATTCACCTTTCCAACAAAGGCTCGAATGCCGATTTCCTTGAATGCTTCAAAGAGGCATGCGGTTCCTTTTTCTGATGTGGTCGCGAAAGTACATGTGCCGAGTGTGCCATAGCGCAGCAGGTCGCTGGTGAATGCCCTGTAAACTTTTGTGGCATAAGCTTCATCGGCCAAGTCAGCTTCCAGTTTGTAGGTGTAATCGTTTAACCACTCGAGGAGCTGCTTGGTCATGCCTGTGCCACACTGCAGGTATTGACCGGCATGGTTGTGCATATCGTAAAACCCAGGAATAATCAAGGCATTGCCAAAATCATGTATGGGTGTGTCTGCATAGTCTGTCGGCAGACTTTCACAGACATCTTCAATGGTGCCATTTTTGACGACAATATAACTGTTTTCGTGAACTTCAAACCTATCTGGTCCATCCGTATAAATGATGTGACCTTTAAACACTTGTGTTTTCAAATGGTACATCCTTTCTGTCAGAAGCTTCTTCAATATACATGCAAATCTGATTACGACCATTGTTTTTGGCAGCGTAGAGTGCTTCGTCCACACAGTGGAGAATATGCTCAAGGGTGTCGTCATCCTTTACCTGATAAACGCCGATGCTTACAGTTGCTTTAAGTGTATCTTCCCGCCACGCCATGTTCTCTATGGCCTCTCTGAGCGTCTCTGCAATTTCCAGTGCTGTCTCCGTGTCCCTGTGGTTAACAGCTAGAAGGAATTCTTCACCGCCTAATCGCGCCACTGCATGCTCAGGATTGAAGCGGCTTTTCAAGAGACTGCTGATGCGCTTCAGAACGTCATCCCCTTTTGAATGTCCAAAGGTATCATTGATTTTTTTAAAATGATCAATATCAAGCATTAGCACATGTGTGCCAGTAAGGCTCTTCTCTGAAATCCTCGCATTGATCAGATTGATGATGTATCGCCTGTTGCTGAGCTGAGTCAGTTCATCTGTCATCGATGCGATCTGCAGGTTGCCGTTGAGCTCAATGAGCTTATCGCGTGCTTCCTTGAGCTGTTCAAAGGTTTCGTGGTAGGACCGCATGATAAAGGTAACCAGTCCAAAAACGAGCAGTGTAATGATTATGAGCGAATAGCCCATGTCAATTAACTGGCTATGCAAGTTTTCGTAGGGATTGACCCACTGAGGATGTGTGTATTCAAGGACAATCAGTGAAAAGACAACGAGCATTTGAATGGCCATCATGGCCTTATATCTGTATCCGTGGAGCACGACCGATGAAAGAAAAATCATGAATATATAGAAGTATGGAATGGACCCCACCAAACCGCCATTAAAAAACCAGAGAAATGGAAAGACGACGAAGGTAAGAAGAAAAAGGGACCCATAGGCGGCAACTCGGTATCTCTTTTTTATGTATAGGGCATAGAGAAAATAGACATAGAAGATACCCATTGCAAATGGGATGAGCGCTGCTGCGACGCCGAGTCCGAGTACCAGATTTCCCCCAGCTGCAAAGAAACATATGAGCATGCCAGCAGCCATTGAAATCAAGAGGACTCTTGATCTTAATTCCATTGTAGAGATATTTTTCAGTATGTCCATGTATTGTTTCATAAGGGGTAACCTCAGTTCTATTAATATGTTTTTCACTATTTGTATATTGATACTTTTCAAATTTCGTAATAATGTCTCATTTATAATATTGTAGCAGAAAATTTGCTTATTTTCTCATATATATCCATTACTGTTGTAATAAACAAATTAAGTACGCTTCTGAACAACATTTCTGAGTCAAAATGTACTTGAAGTCATTAAAAAAGCTGGACAGAACCAGCGGTGACGATTGCCGTCATACCGTGTCTGTCCAGCTTAAATATTCCTTACAGGTGCTTATTCAATTTCAATATATTTTGATTGATTGTCCTGCTGCGTTTTTTTCTGGATTTCTACTTTCAGAACACCGTCATCCAGCTTTGCGTGAATGGCGCTGTCATCCATATCTGCAAGGAATACATTGCGTGACATGGAGCAGAAGCGACGCTCTCTGTGAATGTAGTTTTTGCTATTGTCTTCATGCTCTTCTTTTTTCTCAATAGAGATATTCAGTTTGCCGTCATGGGCAGAAATCTTGATGTCTTCCTTATGAACGCCAGGCATCTCCGCTTCAACTTTATAGCTGTCGCCTGTGTCCTCCACATCAATTTTAAATGTGTCCGATGCTAAACTTCTTCTTGCTGGCCAAGTGTCAGAAAAAAAGTCGTCCAGCATATTTTGAAAATCTCCAAAACCTGCAGTCATTAAATCATTTCTCTTCCTGTTGAAAGGTACAAGTCCTGACATAAATCACCACTCCTTTTCATTTATTCGGTTTGTATTTTGAACTTCTAGCACTCTCGAATGACGAGTGCTAATCTCACTTTAGTTATAGCATATCTATTTGAATCTATCAATAGAAGCAACAAAAAGTTCATTTTATGTTTACAGCGTATTCATCTTTGGTACTTTTTCAGATACTTTTTGGACCATGAGGAGTAATATTTTGACGGATTTGCCTGCGGGTGCACGAATGGATTGACGAGGTTATAACCAAGTGATAGCATGGGGTTGACGATTTATGTACCTGTAGCTCTTAGAGAGATTGGAATGTGAATAACTTGGATGAAAAGCTGATGAGAATTATACAGGAAACAGTTCCTGGACGTCAGATCACACTGGCGCACATGATATCGAATCCGAAACAGATAATATATAAGAAACTGGGGTTAAACCCTGAAATGGACTATTCCAATGCAGCCATTGGGATACTGACCATGACACCAAGTGAAATGGCCATTATCGGTGGCGATATTGCGACTAAAATATCTGAAATCGATTTGGGCTTTTTAGACCGTTTTAGCGGCACCCTTATTATTACAGGATCTGTTTCAAATGTTGAAACGGCACTTAAGGAAGTCATTAATTATGCCGAGTACACACTTGGATTTGCAGTTTGCAAAATAACCAGATCCTAGGCTGTATGGAAAGGAAAAGGTGGGCTTATGAAAAAAATCATCCTCATGGGTCGTACAGAATGCGGCAAGACCACGCTTACACAAGCCCTGCAGGGAAGAAGCATTTCCTACCATAAAACGCAATATGTGAATCATTTTGATGTGATTATTGACACGCCGGGAGAGTATGCGGAGACAAAAGTGCTGGCTCGGGCCCTTGCCCTGTATACCTATGAAGCCGATGTTGTAGGACTTCTGATCAGCGCAATTGAAGACTACTCCCTTTATCCGCCGTGTGTGACGCCATGTGTGAACCGGGAGGTTATTGGCATTGTGACGCAAATCGACCGTGATGGTGCGAATGCAAGTCGTGCAGAAGCATGGCTGAGACTCGCTGGCTGCGAAACTGTCTACAAAGTCAGTGCCTATACGGGAGAGGGAATTTGGCAAATCTATGAACACTTGCGTGAGCCCGGTGAAATCTTGCCCTGGGAAGAAGAAGTCGGCCTGTGTGAGGAGAGTGTATGATTTGCAATATGCAATCAGACTTAAGACAAGTTCATAGTTTTATGATATAATGCATGGCTCAGAAGTGAGCTGTGCATTTTGTGTATATAGACCATTTTTATAGGAAGCTGAGAGACTATTTTTTCTATACTTTACGGATTATGTATATATTTCACATGATTGCAGCCTATAAGATTTATTAAGGCCCCACTTTTCTTGTGTTGTTCAGCTTGACTTGTTATAATCAACTGTGATAAATCAACCGCTATATATAAGATGGAATTTTTAGAATTGAGGATAATAAAATGATTCGAGTAGAAAAACTTTCTTACGGTTTTCCTGCAAAAGATTTATATAAAGACGTTTCGTTTACAATTGAAACGGGACAGCACTGTGCCTTTATTGGAAGTAATGGTTCGGGTAAATCAACGCTGGTAGACATGATGACGGACCCAGACAAGTACTTATATGATGGAAAAATCATTAAGGATGAAAGCTGTCGTATTGGCTATGCCAGTCAATTTGTCGTTCGCGACAAATCACAGGCCTGTACCGTCTTTGAATACTTGAGCGAAATCTTTGTCAAGAACCAAGAGGCGACCCTTGAGGTGTGCGAAGAAATGGGTGTGGCTGAAGACATTGAACCCCTATACGAAAAGTATCAGGTTCTTTTAGATGCCTTCGAGGCAATGGACGGCGACAACTATGAATCGAACATAAGGAAACAGCTTTATGTAGCAGGGATGCGTGATCTTGAAGAGACAAAGCTATCTGACCTAAGTGGCGGGGAGTACAAGCTGCTTCAAATTATGAAAGTCATGTTGGTGTCTCATAACCTTTTAATTCTCGACGAGCCGGATGTATTCCTTGACTTCGGTAACTTAAACAGACTTTGCAGGCTGATCAATGACTATAAAGGTACTTTGATTGTCATAACCCATAACAGGTATTTGCTGAACCACTGCTTTAACAAGATCCTGCATCTTGAAAACGGCGATATTCAAGAATACGAAGGCAATTACTCTGAGTACCGGTGTGCGCAGTTAAAGGAAAAACTAAAGCTTAAACTTCAAAGCATTGAGGAACAAGAGGAAATTGAGCGCGTCGAGAACCGTGTTGAAATCTTACGGGCAAGAGCGACTGCCCTGACCAACCCTGTTATCGGTAGGGCGGTAAACGCAAAGCAGTCACAGCTCAATCGCTTGCTGGAAAGACGGATAAAAGCACCCTTTATACAGGTGCGTGAACCAAGGATTGAACTGCAGCCTGTTGAAACAGATGCAGACAAGACGGTTCTGAGTATTCAGGACTACGGTATATCTTTTGATGAGGATTTACTTGAAAATATCAATTTTGACCTGCAAGCGGGTGAAAAAGTGGCCATAGTGGGTGCAAACGGTACAGGAAAAACGACCCTGGTGCGTGATATTATTCGAAATCAGCACCCAGCAATTCAGATAGATGAAACGACGACCTATGCTTGCTTGTCACAAATCCAAAGTGAGAATATGGACGAATCCCAAACGGTTTATGAGCTTATGGAAAACAAGGGCTTTGAAACAAGGTCTAAAATACGCAGATACCTCAGCGACTATTGCCTGGAAGGGGAGACCCTGGACCAGAAAGTTAGTCAATTATCTGGCGGGGAGAAGAATTTACTTCAAATTGCCATCATTGCAAATACCGACGCTGAGCTTCTTATTCTGGACGAACCGACAAGTCACCTAGATATATTTGCACAAATGGCTCTTGAAAAAGCGATTATGGCCTATAAGGGTGCCGTAGTCATGATCAGTCATGATTTCTATCTGGTATCAAACTGTGCAGACTATGTGCTTCTTGTAGAAGACAATACAATGAGAAGAATGCGTATGCGTACGTTTAGAAAAATGGTCTACGACAAGTATTTCGATGTGAAGTATCTTGAAATAGACAAGAAAAAGCAGGAGCTGGAAGCGGGGATTACCTTAGCTTTTAAGAAAAATGAGTTGGGAACTGTAGAAAAGCTTTGTGACCAGTTGGAAGAGGTAAGTGCAAAGTAGTTTGCATGAAGTCTTGACTAGTGCCTAACGTGGAGGAAAATATGACTGAATTATTAGCACCAGCGGGAAATATGGAAGCTCTGAAGGCTGCAATTTCTAATGGCTGCGATGCGATATATCTTGGAATGCAAAAGTTTGGCGCACGTGCATATTCATCTAACTTTGATTTGGAGTCTCTAAAAGAGGCGGTTGACTACGCCCATCTGAGAAGTGTGAAAATATACGTTACAATGAATACCATCGTTTTCGAGAATGAACTTGAAGAGATGAAGGCGCAGATGGACGCATTGAATGAAATTGGTGTCGATGGGATTATCGTGCAGGATTTGGCCGCTTTTGACTATATCGTAGACAACTTTGTCGATATGGAGGCCCACTGCTCGACACAGATGGGCATTGACGACCTGGATGGCACGCTGCTCTTTAAAGAGATGGGCGCCAAACGTGTGGTTCTATCCCGTGAGCTTGAAATCGAAAAGGTCAAAGAAATAAGAAAAGCTGCTAAAATCCCGCTTGAAATATTTGTGCATGGTGCCCTGTGTGTATCCTACTCTGGAAACTGTCTCATGTCCGGACTCATTGGCTATCGAAGCGGAAATCGTGGAAGGTGTGTAGGCTCGTGTCGAAAGGAATATGAACTCATTGACAGTACGACAGATCGTGTTATAGGAAAGAACTACATTCTGTCGACCAAAGACTTAAGCACAATTGACCATATCGATGACTTAAAGGAAATTGATTCCTTAAAAATTGAAGGTCGAATGAAAGAGCCTGCCTATGTTGCCAATGTCGTTTCAAATTATCGTATGGCTTTAGACAATCAGATTACAGAGGCAGATAAGGAAAACCTGAGTAAGACATTCAATAGAACATTTACCAAGGGCTATCTCTTTCATGAAGGGAAAAAGGATATTACAAACGTCCTAAGACCCAATAATTTTGGCTTTGAAATTGGCAGAGTCAGCAGAAGTGTTAAAGGTATGTATGAAATCACCCTTTCACGGACTCTGAATCAAAACGATATAATCAGAATAAGTCATAATAATGAAGATGTCATTTTATCTGTAGCAAAGCTTTATGATAAATCCGGCAATCTGATCAATAAGGCGGATGACGTCTGCTATATCAGAATCAAGGAAAAGCTTTCTGAGGGTGACCTGGTTTATGTGACGAAGGACTACAACTATTACAAAGCGCTGGAAGCATCTCTGGAAAAGGAGTTCAGACGTTTTCCGCTTGATATCAGGGTTTATGCCTACCCAGATTCCAAGCTGATTATTGATGCCGAAGCTTTTGGCTTTAACTATATGTATGAAAGCGATGAAAACCTCAGTGAAGCAATCAACAATCCAACGACAAAGGAACAGGTTATTAAGCAGTTTTCAAGACTCAACGATACCCTGTTCGAGTTGGGGCATGTGACTTACGAAGAATGCCAGGCCTTTATTCCGGCAAAACTTCTAAACGCGGCACGAAGAGATATTGTTGAAGCTCTGTATGCATTGAGAATTAATAGCCAGAGAACAAGAACCAAAGCACCAAGTGTCAAAAATAAGATAAGCTTCGCGCCTGTAAAACCATACCTGACGGCGACTGTAACGACTCAAGAACAGTATGATGCCTGCGTGCGTGGCGGAATACATGAAGTCTATTTTGAAAATATTATTAGAAGAAATCAAAACGACTATAAAGAAAAAGAAGGCCAGCTTCTTATCGGCGGATATGGCGGACTGCATCATTACAAGGAAACGAACCCTTTTGTTACGGATTACTCCTTGAATGTGGTGAATGCTACAAGCTGCCATACGCTTTATGAGCTGGGGGCCAAGCGGGTAACCCTTTCCTATGAACTGAACAAGAAGCAAATTGAAGATTTGGTGCAGACATACTATGCACAGAACGACGGCTACCCAGCACTTGAAATGATCGTTTATGGCAAAGCGCCCCTACTGTTTACAAAGTACTGTCCCCTTGAAAAAATGGATCAGTGCGGTGTTTGCAAAACAAAGCAGTATGAACTTAGAGATGAGCACGGATCTTTCCCAATTATTTCTCATGAGGACTGTACAACGACTATTCTAAACGGAAAGAATTTGAACCTTCTGGATGAGATGAGAAGTATAAAAGGTGTCGAGGCCTTCAGATTGAATTTCACCATTGAATCGGAATCCGAAGTTGAGAAAATTATTAAAAAGGCCCTTGGCAAGTTAAATGGAAATGTGAGTCAGTCAGCCTTTGATCAGGAAGCGGACACCAGAGGTCATTTTAATAAGGAAATCCTGTAAGGCAGGGCTCTTATTTTAGAGAAGTAATATTAAATTATAGATTAGAAGCCTCCAATTGTGATATAAATGGTAATAGATATTACAAGTGTAATATCTAGCCCAAAAAGGAGGATGAGTTATGACGAGTATTGCAACTGTCAGCTTCGGAGTATTTGCCGAATGTATCGCTTCCGCAGATGGAAATACCGATATGTTCAAAAAACTGATGCTTGAAAGAACTGGCACAAATCAAACTGTCACAGTCGTAGACCACGGAGAAAAGTGTTTTACATTCGATGTATCGAATGAAAATCCAGATTCGTCTGTGGCGTACCTGAATGCTTATGCAGATGAACTGGATACCTGGTTATAGGCTGAGCTTCATCATCATTTTTTAAAGCGATGTTCCATATTTCGACTCCTTGGGGTTGGAATATGGAACTTCTCTTTTTTTGATATAGGGTGGTTTTATAAGCCACAACAAGAAGATAATGCTCTTTAAATGTTATAATTTTAGTGTATTAGACTACAGGTGTGGGGGCGTGTATGAAATGAAGCACAAAATAATTGATGGGAGTTTAGAAAACGTAAAAACTGAAGAGAACGCAGAGGCTGTAGATGGTGTAGAAACTATAGAAGAGATGGAAGTCAAGACATGGTATTTTGCAGTCGGTTTTCTGATTGTTGTGATTATAATTGTCATATTTGCTTTAAATGTCAATGGGCGTGATGTCAGTGTGGCAGAAAAATTATTAGGCAATCCTGAAATCGTTTTGAGTGATCCCGTCATAAGACCTGGTATTGAAGATAAAGAAGTCGTTGACTATAAGACCAGATATTCGGACTATAGCGAAAGGGATATTCAAGAAGAAATTCATGAAATGGCCAATAATCTTGTTATAGCTAAGTATAAAATAGGGTTCAAGAAAATTTCAAAATCAAAACTGGATAAACTCTGTGATGTAATTAAGAATGGAGAATATGTCCATGCAGAGGACTATCTGGACATACTCAATAGATGGCGAGAGGGAGATTTTTCAAAAGCAGACGAAGATCATAACCTTGTCTGGAGTATGCTTGGTGGTGAAATTGGCAAGGCAGAAGGGGTTGATTGTACGAATCTGCCTAAATGGACAGGAGGTGCAAAACAATGATGGATTTTCTTTGGGATAAAGTATTGGTGCTGCTCAAGGGAGAAATAAAAGAAATTTCTTTTGAAGCATGGATTAGTACACTTACGCCCAAGCTGGATGCTGGTAAACTTGTATTAAGTACAAAGACTGAATTTCAGCGAGAACTTGTTGAGTCCAGGTATAGAAATATGATTGAGCGCTTTGCCAAGCAAGTGAATAGGAATATTAATGATGTTGAAGTCGTGTATGAACTGGAACTATTAAAAAGTGATGACATTGAAGTTAAACGTCATGATGTTAACTCACTTGATGCATGGACAGAGGCAAAAGGTTATATTTCCGATGCGATGACTGAGGTCTCATATAAAACGTGGATTGATAAAGTGGAGCCAGAAATTGTTGATGGCGTCTTGCTTCTTAAGACCTCTAATGAGTTCAATTTAGAGATATTGACATTAAGATATCTAGGTCTGATTGACACTGCACTTGAGTTGGTAATGGGCTGCAAAGCCAAGTTTGAAGTTACGGCTGAATCAAAGTCAAGTGATCGCATAACAAGAAAAGTGACTACAGATACCAGAGTTGCAAATCAGACAGTGGATGGAATGATACTCATCGACAGTAAGGTGCTCAATCAGATTCTCCAAGAGCTTGAGGCGCTTAGGCGTGATGTGGATGAGTTAAAGGGGAATACGGTAGAGGTTTAACCATATTTAATAAGGTGTAAAACGGGATGATGTTAATCCCGTTTTTTTGTGTGTGTGGTTAATCAAAAAGTGTCGAAGTATTCTAAGTCTGAATACTAAGATTGGTTTGGATTTACAACAAATTTGTAGTAGGCAATCGGAGGATGGTACGGTTGTCATAATATGGTTAGGACGCGAATGAGTGTGTAAAGTGCATGTAGTTGGGTAAAATATCCAGTGGTAAGTTTTGGTCAACTGTATAATTAATAGGGGGCGTGGATATGAAATTCAGGCAAGTAGTGGACTCGTTGTCAACTGTAACTGACCTCAAGCGTGTAGCAAGTGCATACGTCATTGATTACAGAAATCTCTCTAAGTGCGGTACTGAAACAAATTTAGTGTAAAAACAAGAAATCTTCCACGAAAGTAGTTAGTGTTATAAACTAGATTACAGAGTGGAGGATTTTTTTATGAGTCGAAAGAAGAAAAACAACAAGATATCAGAACTGACAGAAGCCCTTATGCAGGACAAGGATATCACCGATGTGGCAGACCTACAGAGCGTGCTGAAGGAAATGCTTAAGACTGGCGTTGAGAAACTACTTGAAGCAGAACTGGATGAAGAGCTTGGTTATGAGCCATACGATCGCCAAGTTGAGAAAACGAACTACAGAAACGGGAAATCAACAAAGCGTGTAAAGACTGATCTTGGCGAAGTTGAACTAGAGATTCCAAGAGATCGTAACGGTGAGTTTGATCCACAAATTGTACCAAAACACTCCAGTGATATTTCAGCGATTGAAGACAAAGTGATCTCTATGTATGGTAAAGGAATGTCTCAAAGAGATATCTCAGAACATATAGAAGACCTCTACGGGATGCCACTCTCAGCACAGTCAATCTCACGTATGACTGATAAAATCATCCCTCACATCGAAGAGTGGCAACACAGACCACTTGAAACAGAGTATCCGTTTGTTTTCATGGATGCTATTCATTACAAAGTAAAACAGAATAACCGCATTGTATCTAAAGCTGCATACGTTGTTGTTGGCATAAATACAGATGGTATGAAGGATGTCTTAGGTATCTGGATAGGTGAAAATGAGACGAGTAAATTCTGGCTAAAGGTTCTGACAGACTTAAAGAATCGTGGTGTTCAGAGAGTTACAATCTTCAGTGTTGATGGACTTTCAGGCTTTGAGCAAGCAATCAAAGCGACATATCCAGAGTCTATTGTACAGCGCTGCATCATTCATCAAATTCGCTCATCTACGCGATATGTCAGCTACAAACATGTCAAAGAACTGATGAAAGATCTTAAGTCTGTTTATCAAGCTCCAAATGAGGAATCAGGTTATCAGATGCTTCTTGAGTTTGAAGAAAAGTGGGGTTCGCATTATCCGCGCTGCATAAAATCCTGGAAAGATAACTGGGGTGTTATATCTCCGTTTTTTGCATACTCAGCGAACATCAGAAAGATCATGTATACGACCAATATAATTGAAAATCTGAACAGACAATACCGCAAAGTAACTAAGGGAAAACCAGTCTATCCAACAGACATGTCACTGATGAAGTCCCTTTACTTAGCAACTGAAAATGCAACAAAGAAATGGTCCCAGCGTCAACGAAACTGGGATCAGATAATAAACGAACTCTCGATTATCCATTCGTAATCGAGAGTTCCTAAAAAGTTCATATTCGCTGCTTTCGTGGCAGATTATTTACACAAAATTTGGGACAGTCTCCTAAGTGCTTATAAGAAAAGCATTCAGTCAATAATAACCATGGCATGAATGCTTTTCGTATCTTACTATTTTGGCTTACTTGCTATTTCTTATTTCTTGTTCAAACTAAAGATTACCGTAAAATAGCCTGCATTCTCATAAGAAACACTTACGTCTCCGATTTCACGAGTTTTATCATCAAGCTGACCGAATCCATAACTTACTTTTTTTGATAAGTTTCCTATACCCTTGGTCGACTCGATATCCATAAACATGCGGTGGAGTGCATTCATATAATCATTTTGATTCGGATAAGCATCGGCAACAAAGTCAATCAGCATACTTCTAATTGTCTCATTATACGTTGAAAAATCAATCTCAAAACCATTATCAAATACACGTGCTGATACATCTGAATCAGATTGTCCAAGTACAGTTTTGGGATAATAGGTAAATCCGTCGATATTGATATACAGGGTGGTTTTCTCCAAACTATCCCATACACCATTGCCGTATTTAGACATGGCTTCTATAAAAGCCCCATCCTCTTTAAAGAACTTGTCGCCAATGGGCACATCATAACGACTTTCTAGGGCTGTTAGTTTACGCGTAGCAAAATCGAATCTAAAGAGTTGTTCATCCTTCAGCAGGAACAATGTGTCTGTATTGTGTCCAAACTTAATATACTCTGGCGGAAGAATTTCTTCCCCATTTACATCAAATACACCTATTAACTCGTTCTCATTTATAGCAACCTCAAACAAATTGTGTCGGGTTTTATAGCTGATTCTTTTGTACATCAGAGGTATAACAAGCTCGCTATCCTTAAAACGCTTTTCTTTCGTCAATCTATTAAGCGGTTCAAGATCGCTATCTGTCTTAACAATTCCATACACTTTACTGCTTCTTCTATTTCCGTCATCCTGGTAAGAAGAAACTTCGTAATACCCCTCAAGTTTACGGATCGTATTATAGCCATAATATTCAACTGCTAATTTTTCGTCTAATTGCTTGCTACTGTCTTCTTTAGAAAGCTCTTTATCACGATAGGGCGCTGTTAGGTTCTGGGCTACATCGACTTCTGCATTTTCCCACATCCAAGAATAATCCTTGTAGGTAAAGAGCTCATAGTCCAAGTCCTCAATGAAGGTCATTTCACTGTTGTTTGGATTAAACTTAAAACGTTTCTTGTTCTGATCGACGATAATGTCAATACGGCCATCACTATATTCTTTCATATAGATTCTGTCATAATTAAAAGGCAGAATTTCGTTTCCACCTAAGCTATACAGTGCAAATTTCATATCATCATTTTGTGCAACGAGATAGCCATTGTCATAATATATGTTTTTGTAAATTGTTGGAATGATTTCTTTGCCACGCTTATTTAGATAACCATAATAGCCTTCTTTTTTTACTTTTAAGTATCCTGTTTTATGGTTATAGTAAGTATCAAACTCATCGTAAATAAAATCGGTAAGTTTGTTCCCATCAGCATCGGTAATACCATATTTGCCATCCAGTTGAACCTTGAACAGCCCATAGTCATATACCTGCCAATAGCCTGATGGCAACATACCATAACCTTCCAAATTTTCGAATTTTGTATACCCAGACTCGAAAGGCATGATTCCCTGACCTGCACAAGTATATATTCCTGCCTGACCGGTTGTATAATTTTCTATTAGAATTCTGTTGGGCTTTATAATCCACAAGTAATCATAAACAGGCTTTTGAACTTCGTTTCCATTACGGTCAATTAAGCCATATGTGCTAATGACATATCCCTTATCGTCTAAAGCTTCTGTTTCTGTTGTTACAACAAGATAGTCATCTGTGTGTTCTGTCCAGCCGATAAAGTCATACTGTCTTTCCAATGGAATGAGTTTACCATTTTCATCGGTCAGCCCCATATAGTCATGGCCTTTAAACAGTACAATCGACCTGTTGCCTCTTGTTTCAAAAACATAATCGATATCATTTTCGTTAAATCCCTCTGCAAAGGATGTTATTGAAAATACTATTATGAATAAGCATACTAAGTGAATAATCCTCTTCATACGTCAGCTCCTTATTATATATTCAGTTTCTTCAGCCCACTTAATCATGTAAAAACGATGCATTGCTGGAATTGAATCAAGTTAACAACATATTACTACGAGATTAAGTCTAAACTCTAGATTATTTTACCATATTTCCTATGATTTAACCATTTTCTAGAACATACGCAAGCGGCCATTTTGACTTATTCTCAGTAGACCGATATGACTCCTCAATCCACTGAGTAAAGTATCCGAAGTAAACCTCATGATCTCTCAATGTCCTTGGAGCAAGTCCTTCCAACGTCTTATTGCACATGATGTCCTTGTGATAATCGACCAATTAATCAATAGTCAAATCCTCCTTGTATTTGCGGTCTGTTGTTATAACGGTCACCCTCAAAACCCAAAAACGAAAAAAAGCCCCGACGTAATCGTCAGAACTCTTTTTCTAATTGGCGGGAATGTGTGAGAATCGAACTCACCTAAGACGCTACTAACGCCTCAAGACGGTGTTGAAGACCGCAGGGCACACCAGCACCCATCCACTCCCATATCATTTTTTTTTATCGACACCACATTATTATAGGGATTATTAATACTGGTGTCAAGCTTTGTATCAATTGTTGAACAAATACAGAAAAATTTGAAAACATTTTAAGTCAAAGTGGCTTAAATATTGTATTTTGCTATGTTTTGGGCAGGTGTTCAGTTATAATATTCATAAGTAGTTAAGACATAGTTCGGAGGACAACATGAAACGTGACATATTCCATGGGCACTTATTCCTGCTCATCGTCGTACTTATGAGCCTTTCATCGAGTATTCTCGATGGGATCATTCCAGTATTTTGGGCTGACCTCATTCATCAGGCTCTTTTCTTAGGCATCCCGGTTTACATTTACATGATTCGAAAGAAGAAACCAGCAGGGCAGACACTGCGTCTGAATCCGCTGAATGTATCGGATATAGTGATTCTCGTATTGACGTCCTTAGTCATGCAGCCTGCAGTATACCTGTTGGCATCAATCGCACAAATCATTTTCGGCAATCAGCTCGATTATCTTTTTTCTGACCTTACAGCGCAGCCCTTCTGGTACCTGCTGCTATCTATTGCGATAGCACCTGCCGTATTTGAAGAGCTTGTCATGCGCGGCATTATTCTTGACGCCTACCGGGGACAGAATCTTTACACTGTTATTGTGATGAACGGTTTTCTATTTGGAATCTTCCACATGAATATTAACCAGTTCATCTATACCTTTTTCATAGGAGTGCTCCTTGCACTGAGTGTGTATTATACCAATTCCATATTTGCTGGAATGCTCATACATTTTATGAACAATCTGCTCAGTATCGTAGCCCTGAAATATCCGCTGTCCTGGTATGCGAAAGTGGAGATGTGGCTATATGGCATAGAAACACCGTTAGACCTGGTACGATTTGTGGTGTTTGGCATTGTAAGCTTCATATTGGCATTCAGACTTGTCAATCTTCTGGGAAGAAAAAATCGAAAGCGCTATTTGCATGACGCGGCAAGCGTGAGTTTTGAAAGAGTAATGGACTGGCCACTTGCAGTACTTTGTGCACTGTTTCTGGTCTTGAGCACAGTGCTGACCATGACCCTCGGCGGTGCGTAAACTTGTCATCTTACTGTTACTTCTCTTAGTACGAAATTGATTATAATGACATAATAGGAGGGGTCGTATGTATAAAAGGATTTCTTTTATTCTAATGGGACTCATGGTGATTTCAGGATGTACATATCAGCCGCCTGAAAGAATTATGAATGGTGAACCGAGTGCGGTGATTGTAGAAAACACGAGCGAGGAAGAAGTATCTTCCGTTGCCGATGAAATAATGGAGGCCTATAACAGGCTACTTGCAAAGGAACCACGTGAAGATGAGCTTCTTGATTTTATTCAGTCGAAAATTTCAAGAGTGCCTGTCATCTATGCCGATGAATTGGTACTGGGCTATGAACGCCTTCAGAATTCCACATTTAGAAATCGCCATCAGTTCATGATGAAAGAAGACGTACAGGCAATCTGTCTGAGCAATTTCAAGCTGGATGGTGTTCCCAAGGACTTCGCGAAAATTGAAGATGTTGGACTGCGGATTTACGTTGAGGAACTGAAAAACACGGGATATAAGCTGGTTGTAAAGGATGGAAAGTACCTGCCGGAGCTGGATTATGATTTCTATGACCAGTTTCGAGAGTATATATCTGATGAACTGATAACTTATCTGGATTTAATGGGAATGAGAAAAGAACTGCTTTTCACAGCAGATCAGAGGCTTCCAATCACCTGGGATGAGGTTTTTGAGCGGATTCTTCTATTTGAGGATTTTCTAAAGAAATACCCGGAATCAAAAAAGAAGGATGTTGTCTGGCTGAATTATGAGTATTATACAAAGCTTTACCTGTATGGCACTGAAGGAACACCGGCGTTCAATCATTCGGACAGCACCCTGGACAACTGGTTAAAAGTCAGCTATTCCAACATTTACCTGGGTAATGGAGAAAGCAACTTCATAAGGCAGTTCAAGGAGTATCTCCAGGTAATGGAGAAAGAAGGCTACGAGCTCACGGAAGCAGTTGACTCACAAAGAAATACCGTGCTCTACAATCTGGACATGCAGCTCATTTATTAAATCAAATACGCGGAGACTATTTTAGTCTTACAAATACTAAAGGCTCATACAAATGTATGAGCCTTAATTTTACCTTAACTTAAACTTATAACTTACTTTTTTGGAGTTTTCACCTTTGGTTGACTGCTGAATGTGAACTTGCTCTCTTCGCCCTTGATGAGTCTGCTTAAATTGCTTCGGTGCCTGTAAATAACGAATGCTCCAAGAAATGCTGCCCAGAGAACAAACTGCGTCGAGGCGCCCATCAGATAGCTGAAAATAGGAAAAGCAGCAGCCGATAGGATAGATCCCATAGACATATAGCCTGACAGTCTTATAACGGTGAACTGGAAGACAACCAGAATTACTGCAAGAACCGGATTTGTACCAAAAATCATACCTGCAGTGGCTGCAACGCCTTTTCCGCCTTTAAAACCAAGGGTAAATGGATAGCAGTGGCCGATGACTGCAAAAGCGCCACAGATGACTGCACCTTCTTGTCCAAATGCAGCATGTCCTATAAGTGCTGCAGCAAGACCTTTTGAAAAGTCACCGATAAAGGCGACTGCGCCAGCCTTTTTACCAAGTGTTCTAATGACGTTTGTAGCGCCAGTGTTACCGCTTCCATACTCTCTGATATCGATTTTTCCCATCCATTTACTTACTATAAATGAAAATGGAATGCTACCCAGCAGATAGCCGATACATACGAGCAGGATTATCTTCGTGTTTAACATGTCATACCTCCCATATGAACTATTCTAACACAAGTAATGTATGTAAAACTATACTAATAAAAAGAGAAGTGATACAATATATAAGAATAAAATCTTTTCTGGGGGGCAACATGAAGGAATTTCAGATTTCATCTTCAGACGGATTAATGTTGAAGGGTAAACACTGGGCAGGAAAAGGCGAGGCAAAAGCCGTAATTCAAATTGTTCATGGTATGGCTGAACATATTTTGAGATATGACGGTTTCGCTAGGGTCTTGGTGGAGCATGGCTTTGAGGTCTATGGGCATAGTCATAGAGGTCATGGAGATACTGCTAAGACAAAAGACCAGCTGGGATATTTTGCGAAAAAAGATGGCTGGGATCTGTTGGTTGAAGACGTATTAGAAGTAACGGGACTGATTCGTGAAAGTTCACCGGGACTTCCGATTATCATTCTTGGGCACAGCATGGGTTCATTTGCAGTGCGAGATATTTTAAGAAAACAGCCGCATCATTATGCTGGGGCTGTTATTGTTGGCTCCGGATGGGTGCCGCGAGCAGGACTTGTTGCTGCTAAAGCGGTATCTAGGCTCCTGCGTGTGACTACTGGAAGTAAGCGCAGATCCAATCTCATGAATTTTTTGCTTTTTGGACATTATAACAATGAGGTTCCAAATTCAAGGACTGAGTTTGATTGGTTGAGTCGCGACCATGAAATGGTGAGTGCATATGTGGAAGATCCCCTCTGTGGATTTGTATGTACTACCAGTTTTTACGACGATCTTATTACGGGCGCAATGCAGGTAATGAGAAAAAGCGGACTCGAAAAGGTACCAAAAGATTTGCCAATCCTCATAATATCTGGGGATGAAGACCCTGTAGGTCAATATGGAAAAGGTGTTAAGAAGCTTAAGCAAAGCTATGTTTCAAACGGACTTACTCAGGTGACACTCAAGCTGTTTCCTGAAGGACGCCATGAAATACTTAACGAGATCAACCGTTTGGCAGTATATGAAGAAATATGCAGCTGGCTGGTTTCAGAAGTGCTTGAAATGGGGGGCACTGATACTTAAAATGCAGGAGGGTCTATGGCTAAGACAACCAGACAAAAGCTTTGCGAGGCTGCTATAGAGCTGTTTTCAAGCGAGGGTTATGATAGTGTGACAACCAAAAAAATCGCTGAAACAGCGGGTGTTAGTGAAATGACACTCTTCAGGCATTTTGGGACAAAGCACAATCTGTTTGAGGAAGCTTACGAAGCTTATCTTTATCAGCCAAGTTTTGATTCGCTGTTCAAAAGCGGATTAAAAGGGGATGTGGAAAAGGATTTACTGCGTATCGGGCATGTATATCTCGATGTTCTCGTTATGAACAAGTCGCTCATCCTGATGCAGATAAAATCCCAATGTCTTGAAAAGGATAATCGGCCGCCACTGACGAAAGCACCGAAGTCATTTAAAAATGAAATGATTAAGTACCTTAAGGGTCTTATGGAAGAAAAGAAAATAGTAGAGACAGACCCGGAACTGGTTGCTGTTGCATTTATAAGCAATATTATGGGCCACTTTTTCAGGGAAACCATCTCCAACGGCACCATCTCGAAAGTAACTGCAGATGAGGGTATTGAGTTCAGTATCCGCATGTTTGCAAAGTGTCTTAGAATTACGCCTAATACTCTATGAGTAGACAAGGCGTTCTCTTTTTAGTAAGATGATAGTGAGTACTCACATTAGTGTGTAGAATAAGGGTTTTTAGGCCTGCAAAAATTATGATTGTTTTAGGCACAAAATGGTAAAAATATAAATACGTGATAATCGTAGTCCCAGTTTAGAAAAAATTAACATTAAATTAATTGAAATATCTTCGGTGTAGAGCTATAATAAGCAGTATTTTCAAAATATGTATTTTAATTCGCGACGCGTGAGGTGCATTTGAAATGAAACAGTTAAAACATGTAGGTATTGATGTTGGTTCAACGACTGTTAAAGCCGTTATTTTGGATAGTGGAAGAAATGTTGAGTTTTCAACATATGAGCGACATTTTTCAGATGTGAAAAGTGCTGCTGTTCAATTGTTTAGAGCGCTTGAGGCGCATTTGTCCGAGGAAGTGTTCACGGTTAGTGTAACCGGGTCCGGCGGGCTTATGTTATCAGAAGTCCTGCAAATTCCTTTTGTACAGGAAGTTGTGGCAAGCTCGGCTATGATTAAAGCTTTTTATGATGATGTTGATGTTGCCATAGAGCTCGGTGGTGAGGACGCAAAAATAACCTATTTTGGACATTCTCTGGAGCAAAGGATGAATGGTGTGTGTGCAGGTGGCACAGGCGCCTTTATTGATCAGATGGCAAGTCTGCTGGATACAGATGCAGAAGGTCTTAACAATCTTGCTAAAGACTACAGGGTTATTTATCCAATCGCTTCAAGATGCGGTGTTTTTGCAAAATCAGATATTCAGCCCCTGCTCAATGAAGGGACACCAAAACAGGACATTGCGGCATCGGTCCTCCAGGCAGTGGTAAATCAGACCATAAGCGGTCTCGCATGCGGAAAGCCAATTCGGGGCACGGTAGCCTTTCTGGGCGGTCCCTTGTTTTTTCTTTCTGAACTCAGAAAGCGTTTTGTAGAAACACTCAACCTCGACAGTGCACATATTGTATTTCCTGATAATGCCCAGTTTGCAGTCGCAGTAGGTGCGGCACTTTCTGGTGAAAAAGCTCAAGCAATAAAATGGTCTGGTATTCAGTCGAAAATTGACGACATTGGAAAGACAAAGAATGCCATTCACTCCCACCTCGAGCCTCTATTTAGGAACGAAGAGGAGTATGAATCCTTCAAAGAGAGACACCGAAAATATGAAGTTGTCAAAGGGGACATCAGTGCATATTCAGGTGCATGCTTCTTAGGTGTTGATGCGGGTTCGACCACGACTAAAATGGCACTCATTGATATGCACGGAACCCTTCTTTACTCCTATTATGGATCAAACGGAGGCAGTCCGCTTCAGTCCGTGATTCGCGAGTTGAAGGTCATGTACGATAAAATGCCGGCAGACGCATATATTTCAAAGTCTGCAGTTACCGGCTATGGAGAACATCTTCTAAAATCCGCATTGCATATGGATTTTGGCGAAATCGAGACTGTGGCACACTATAAGGCTGCTGAATTCTTCCAGCCAGGTGTGGACTTTGTCCTCGATATCGGTGGTCAGGATATGAAAAGCCTTAAAATAAAAGATGGTTATATTGAAAGCATCATGCTCAACGAAGCCTGTTCTTCAGGGTGCGGTTCTTTTATTGAGACCTTTGCAAAATCCATGAAAATGGATGTTCAGTCCTTCGCAGGTCAGGCACTGTTTTCAGATTCTCCTGTGGACTTGGGAACAAGATGTACGGTCTTCATGAACTCCAAAGTGAAACAGGCGCAAAAAGAGGGTGCAGATGTCGGCGATATTTCCGCTGGGATATCCTATTCTGTTATCAAAAATGCACTGTATAAGGTAATCAGACTTAAACAAATGGACGAGCTCGGCTCAAAGATTGTCGTCCAGGGCGGTACGTTTTACAATGATGCCGTACTCAGAAGCTTTGAAAAAATTACAGGCAGGCAAGTGGTTAGACCAGATATCGCCGGTGCTATGGGCGCTTTTGGTGCAGCTTTGATTGCACGTGAACACCATATAGAAGGTGAGTTTTCTGCTGTTTTGAATCATGATGAGCTTGACGGCTTTGAGGTGACAACATCAAATCAGCGCTGCGGTCTGTGTGGTAACCATTGTCTTCTCACAATCAATAGATTTTCCGATGGCAATAGATTCATTTCCGGCAACCGATGCGAGCGAGGGTCGGGAGAAAAGGTTATTGAGAAGAACATCCCAGATCTATATGCTTTCAAATACAAACGCGTTTTCGACTACCCTTCACTGGGTGAAGCGGAAGCAAGCAGCGGGGTAGTCGGACTGCCAAGGGTGCTCAACATGTATGAACATTATCCCTTCTGGCACACCTATTTCACGCAGCTGGGCTATCGTGTGGTGCTCTCTGCTCAATCGTCAAAAGACCTGTATACAAGCGGTATGGAAAGCATTCCATCTGAGTCTGCCTGCTATCCTGCGAAGCTTGCACATGGTCATGTGGAGGATTTGATTTCAAAGAATGTTGATTTCATTTTCTACCCATGTATTCCCTTTGACATACAGGAGTCAGAAAAGGCCAATAACCATTTCGCCTGTCCTATTGTGACAAGTTATCCGGAAACCATTGCAGCAAATGTTGAATATTTCAGAGAAGGCAAGGTGCCGTTCTATAAGCCGTTTCTTCCGCTGAACACGCCTGAACGCATGGAAAAGAAACTCTTTGAATTCTTCAAGGACAAGGAGATGCCAAGGCGCGCGCATAAGCAGGCGGTCAAGGCTGCGTACGAAGCTCTGGCAAAGTACAAGGAAGAGGTCCGGTTCAAGGGTGAAGAAACACTGAAATGGATTGAGGACCATGGCGCCAAGGGGATAGTTCTTGCAGGCAGACCCTATCATGTTGACCCTGAAATCAATCATGGGATCCCTAAAATCATTACAAGCTATGGTATTGCGGTCATCAGTGAAGACAGTATTGCCCACTTGAAGGATGTGCCGCGACCACTTCGTGTAGTAGACCAGTGGATGTTCCACACCCGTCTCTATAACGCAGCGGCCTATACGGCCATGCAGAAAGACCTTGAGATGGTTCAGCTCAATTCTTTTGGCTGCGGTCTTGATGCGGTTACAACAGACCAGGTTCAGGAAATCATGGCAAGTGCCAATAAGCTCTATACGCTTTTGAAAATAGATGAGATCAATAACCTGGGGGCTGCCAGAATCAGACTTCGATCGCTTATTGCAGTCATGCATGCACGGGCAGATGTTGAGGTTTTGCCTTTACCTGATAAAATGCAGGAACGTGTCATTTTTGAAAAGGACATGAAGCACTCGCATACGATCCTTGCACCCCAGATGTCACCAACACATTTTGCCCTGTTTGAGAAAGTGTTCACAACAGGTGGCTACAATCTCAAGGTTTTGCCTGACGTAAATAAGAAGGTTATTGATTTGGGGCTTAAGTATGTCAATAACGACGCGTGTTATCCTTCAATCATTGTTGTGGGACAAGTTATGGAAGCTTTGTTGTCCGGTCGATATGACCTTGAGCGTACGGCAGTAATCATGTCTCAGACCGGTGGCGGCTGTCGCGCGACAAACTACATCGGATTCATTCGAAAGGCTATTTCAGACGCAGGTCTTACAGATATTCCTGTAATTTCATTAAATGCAGGTGGTATGGAAGATAATCCTGGATTCAAGCTGGATGCACCGTTACTGAAAAGACTCAGCATGGCAATGATCTACGGGGATTTGATTATGCGGATGGTCTATAAGGTGAGACCGTATGAACAAGTTGAGGGTTCGACAAATGCGCTCTATGAAGCGTGGATGGAGATTTGCAAAAGGGCCCTTGAATCTGGCGAAAAGTCAGAGTACAGGAAGAATATTAAGGGTATGGTTGAAGCCTTTGACGCACTTCCAATTCACGATACAAAGAAACCCAAGGTAGGCATTGTTGGAGAAATTCTGGTCAAGTTCCACCCGGGTGCCAACAACAATCTTGTAGACTATTTGGAATCGGAAGGGTGCGAGGCAGTTGTACCTGACCTTGCCGACTTTATGCTCTATAGCGCATACAACTCAGTCGTAAGGCATCAGGAGCTTTCAGGGTCCTTGAAAGGACGTATTGCCGGAAGCATCTTGATTCGTTATATTGAGCACTACCGCAGGGATATGAAGAAATATCTGCTGGAAAGCAAGCGGTTTTCTCCGCCGGAGAGCATTAAAAGACTCGCCGGAAAAGCGTCAGAAGTACTTTCTGTATGCAATCAGACGGGTGAAGGCTGGTTCCTGACTGCAGAAATGATGGAGCTTCTTGAAAGTGACGTGACCAATATCGCGTGCCTGCAGCCATTTGCATGTCTGCCCAATCATATAACGGGCAAGGGGATGATAAAGAGTCTGAAGAGACTTTTTCCAAAGGCAAATATCGCACCGATTGACTACGATCCCGGCGCAAGTGAAGTCAACCAAATCAACAGGTTGAAGCTGATGCTGTCAACGGCATTTGAAACACTGCATAGTAGACAAATGAACGAGTTTTAATATCAAGCAAGCCACCAGATGAACGCGAGGGAAAAAGCGTAAGTTTGGTGGCTTGTTAATTTATGTAAACAAAAATTAAACAATTGAAAAAAACGCTCTAAATTATAAAAAAAATTAAGGAAAACGTTTTACTTCTTGCTTATTTTGGTAAATATTATTATGTAATACCTTTCGAATTTACAAGTTCATGTTGATTGCATAATGAATATACGAGCTTGCAGTTCCAATTCCTAGATGATTAAGAAAGGGAGTCGTGAGAATGTCATACGTTAAAGATGTTTTTGATCGCGTAAAAGCTAGAAATTCCAATGAACCGGAATTCCTTCAGGCTGTTGAAGAGGTGTTTGAATCACTGGAGCCAGTTCTTAAGCAACATCCGGAATTTGTAGAAGCAAATATTTTGGAAAGAATTACAGAACCTGAACGGCAGATTATATTCAGGGTTCCATGGGTGGATGATGGTGGAAAGCTCAGAATAAACCGTGGCTTCCGCATTCAGTTCAGTGGTGCCATTGGTCCATATAAGGGTGGATTAAGGTTTCATCCATCCGTGTACATTGGGATTATAAAGTTTCTTGGTTTTGAACAGATTTTCAAAAACTCGCTGACGGGTCTTCCAATCGGCGGTGGAAAAGGTGGCTCTGATTTTGACCCTAAAGGAAAAACAGATGCAGAAGTCATGCGGTTTTGTCAGTCCTTTATGATTGAGCTTTACAGGCATATTGGTCCCGATGTGGATGTTCCAGCGGGGGATATTGGCGTTGGGGGTCGTGAAATAGGTTTTCTATATGGTCAGTACAGACGTATTCGCGGTGCCTTTGAAAATGGGGTGCTGACAGGTAAAGGCCTAAAATACGGCGGTTCGCTTGTTCGTACTGAAGCGACTGGCTTTGGGCTCATGTATTTTGTTCAGGAAATGCTGAAGCATAATGGCATAGATATAGCAGGAAAGACTGCAGTCATTTCAGGTTCTGGAAATGTCGCCATTTACGCATGCAAGAAAGCGACGCAGCTGGGGGCCAAAGTAGTTGCCATGTCAGATTCAACAGGATACATTTATGATCCTGACGGCATCAAGCTGGACACCGTTAAACGCTTAAAGGAAGTTGAGCGTAAACGCATCAAGGAGTACGTTACGGAGCATCCTACGGCGGAATATCATGAGGGCAGAGGTGTATGGGGAATCAAATGTGATATCGCATTGCCTTGTGCAACCCAAAACGATATACAGGTTGAAGACGCAAAAGCATTGGTTAGAAATGGTTGCATTGCAGTAGGAGAAGGTGCAAATATGCCGACTACAAATGAAGCAATCAAATATCTGCTGGACCAGAAAATCCTTGTAGCGCCGGCGAAAGCGGCGAATGCAGGTGGCGTGGCCACCTCAGCACTGGAGATGTCACAAAACTCAATGCGGTATTCCTGGAGCTTTGAGGAAGTGGATGCCAAGCTTAAAGAGATTATGGTCAATATCCATTCGAACGCTGCAGCAGCATCAGAAAAATATGGTCTTGGATACAATCTTGTTGCAGGCGCAAATATTGCAGGCTTCATGAAAGTGGCAGAGGCAATGATGGCACAAGGCGACTATTAATCAATTTGAATAAATTCTAAGGCTAATAAACCCAGAAGACTTGTGTTCAGATATTTAAGTCTCCTGGGTTTATTTATTGATGTTGAATGGAGTCGTGCATTGTCATTTCACGAGTGTTTTATAGCTACACCTTGTCAGTATAGGCAATACCTGGTGCATCGTCTTTGGGTGGTGCACCATATTGATCTGGATTGTATTTTTCTATAGCGTCAATTAGGGCAGTTACAGCATCGTCCGTAGTAGCCCATGATGTGACAAGTCGAATTGCGGAATGTGTTGCATTCACTTTTTCCCAAATATAAAAATCAAAATTATTTTGTAGAACTTCAATGAGTTCATTTTCTATAATCGGAAAAATTTGATTGGTTTGAGGTGCAACCAGGAATTTGTAGCCAAAAGCGTGGAAACCTATGCTTAATACGCGTGCATGTCGCATTGCATTTTTTGCAAGATGCACATATAGACCGTCTCGAAAGAGTTCTTCAAACTGGATGCCGAGTACCCGGCCTTTAGCCAGTAATGCGCCACGCTGCTTGATGTTATATTGCATCCCATTTTTTAGAGTATTATTTCGAATAACAAGTATTTCGCCAAGTAGCGCGCCGTTTTTTGTACCACCGATAAAGAATGCGTCAGTGAGTCGGTACATATCAGAAAGGGTTAAATCGAACTGCGCTTGGCAAATGACTGTTCCAAGGCGTGCGCCGTCACAGTAAAGAATTAAGTCATGTGTGTCACAAATATTTCTCAAGGCCTCAAGCTCCTGCTTTGTATAAACAGTGCCGAGTTCCGTCGGATTAGAAATATAAACGAGTTTTGGCGCCACCATATGTTCATCATGATGAATATTGAGTGTATTTTCAATATCAGAGCATCGCAATTTACCATCATCACTGTGTACGGTATATATTTTATGGCCTGTAGCTTCAATGGCTCCAGTTTCATGGACCGCAATGTGACCTGTATGTGCAGCGATACATGCTTCGTACGGACGTAAAAATGAACTGATTGCTATGAGATTTGTTTGTGTACCACCAGATAAGAGATATACACTCGCGTTTTTATCTTGAACGGCTTCTTGGATGTAATTTATTGTATTTTTCGTGTGGGTGTCATACCCATAACCATTTTCTTGATTCAGATTTGACCGAACGAGTGCTTCCAGAATATTTGGATGTGCACCTTCGCTGTAATCATTAGTGAAACTGTATTTCATAAAAAACCTCCTGTAAATCAACTTTAGTGCAAATATTTTAGGATAAGTATAGAATAATTTACTTGAAAGTTCAAGTAAATTAGTTGAACTTTCAAGTATTATAACTGAACTTCCAAGTAATTTAGGTTATGCATTTTGATATATATAGGCACAAAAAACCCCCGTTGAATGAACGGGGGAGATCTTATGATTCTTACTATATATTATGGGTCTCGTCTGAAGAGCTTTCTTGCTGGAGTTCGGAGAATTCCAGACTAATGGCTTGTTTTCGGTCATGGTGCTGACGCGGCTTGGACAAACCATCAAGATCGATGTCCGTATAGACGGTTTTCACAGGCAATGTAAAAGTGAAAGTGGCACCTTTGCCCAACTGACTCGAAACCACAATGCTGCCCCCGTGCAAATCGATGATGTTTTTCACAAGAGACAGGCCAATACCATGCCCTTCATGATTCCGGTTAAGAGTGGTGTCGACTTGAGAGAAACGATTGAAGATAATTTTCTGGTTGTCTTCGCTAATTCCAATACCCTGATCAGAAACTGAGAATGAAACATTTTCCTTGGTATCATCATAATAGATGCGGATTTCGATTTTACTGTCCAAATTGGAAAATTTGATAGCGTTTGATAGCAAGTTCATAATGACACGCTCAATTTCAAATGGATCACATTCAATAATGGCTTCTTCGAGTTTTGTATATAGCTGAAGTCGTATATTCCTTTTGTCGGCAAATGGCTGAATAGAAGCAATCAACTCTTCAGTCATGTAAACCAAATCAACCAAATCAATATTTAGGGAGTACTTTTCAGCATCCATGCGGTTGATATCAATGAGGTTGTTGACAACACGAAGCAATCTAAAACTGTTGCTTTTTATGATTTTTGTGAAACTATCCGCATTATCGAGGAACTTGTCGTAATTTTTCTTGGACAAATAGAGTTCATTAAGCTGAACTGTTCCAAGAATGACGTTGAGCGGCGTCCTGAGTTCATGAGAAAGATTGATGAAATAGTCGTTCTTGAATTTCTCGTGACGGATGATTTCATCATAGAGCTGCCTGTTTTCATCGAGCTTTTCTTTCAACTGCCGTGTGCGTGAATTGATTTTTCCTTGCAGGGTATTTCCTCTGTAAATCAGAAAGAGAATGACTGCAATTGCTAGACCCAAAATAATATTGAACAGCCTCAAATAGAAATCTTCCTTGCTTTTCAAGGCATAGTCTGACAACCAGATATTATTGAGTTTTGTAATATAACCGGATTTCTTTTCGTTAAGAATGTAGGTGTCCAGATTATGGAGCAAGTTTTCATCTCTTGTCCAGAAACCTATATTCTTGAAATAGAGCTTCTGGTCAACGTAATTAATACCTTCCATCTCAAAATGATTCAGGACGGAGTTCGTCTGATGAAAGGGAAGAATCGCAATATCTATTTCATTGTTCAAGAGCCCATCAAGAACATCGGACAGGGTATCGAAGTCAAAGAGATTGCTTCGCGGTGCAAGAGACTGGGCGTAATCGTCAATGGACTGCGAATGCTTCACACCGATCCTGTAATCGCTAAAATTGGTTGAGGCTTCATAAAAGCTATGGAGCTCATCCGGTGTTATGCTACGTGAGCGCTTATCCGTCGTGTACAGATAATATTCCTGTACAAATAGGGGCAGTGATTTTTCTGCTGGAAGTGACTTGTAAAAGGACCCATCATAAAAGAGGTCACCTTCCTCAATGAACACATCCTGAGCCTGTTCTGACGGATAAAGGCGAATGTCCAGCTGATACCCTTGATCTTGAGCATAGCGCGTTATAAAGTCAATCGCATATCCTGTCGGTCTGCCATCCACATCGTAAAAGGAAAATGGATAATCGTTGTTGACACCTATAAAGGTAAGCGTCTCAGTCTCTGCATAATCTGAATATGGAGTTAGTGTAAATGTCAAAATCAATATGATGAAGATTCTGATGATGCAGTTCATGCCCATTGCCTCCACTCGTTAGACGTTATTTTGATATACGTTCCTGAATGTTTTCTGAAGCTGTTTCCGGGTCTATTTGTCCGGTGAGAGCCTTTGTTATTTCACCTTGAAGGATATAAGATATTCTATCATAATATGCGACGCGCGGGCGGGGTTTTGCTTGATTAAAAAATGGCATCATCTGGTCAATGAATGGCATTTGTTCAATCATAGCTGGCTCCGTGTAGAGGGTTTTAACAACCGGAAGATAGTTATGAACCTCGACCATTTCGCGTTCTTTTTCTTCGCTGATCATGAACTTGATGAACTGAGTGGCTTCATCCTTGTGTTTTGAATGTTTGGAAATCATAAACATCCAACCGCCCAGAGCGCCCTGACTCGTGTTGTCTTTTCCAAAAGTCGGCAGGGGAGCGGCTTTGACCTTTCCCTTAACCGGTGAATCATCAGCGTTAACAGTTCTCCAGCCAGCAGGCCAGTCACGCATAAAAATGAGCCCTTCATTGATGAATGCCTTGCGCACGCCGCCGCTTGTATAGGTTGTAACATCTGGCGGCACAATACCGTACTTGTAAATCATATCAACCATGAGCTGGAGCGATTCCTTGGCAGCTGGACTGTTTAAAGCCAACTGGTGGTCGGCATCAAAAACTTGACCGTTGTTGCCCCAAAGAAATTCCAGATAGTTGCATGTCAGGCCTTCGTACTCATACCATGAACCGGCCAGTCCATAGATGTTGCCTTCGCCATTGATGATGGTCTGTGAAGTATCAATCAGCTCTTCCCATGTCTCTGGAACCTTCTGCTTGTACTTTTCAAGCAGATCGGCTCTGTAAAAGAGCATTCCCGAGTCAATCCGGTAAGGAATACCATATAGATGATCGTCTATGGTTCCCGCATCGATGGCACTTTGTAGAAATACACTGAGTTCTTCATTGGTAAAATATGCGTCCAGGGGCTCGACCCATCCAGCATCGACAAATATGGCAGGCCAAATGACATCGGAATCGATAATGTCAATGGAGCCATCTTCAAGTGCTAAAGCATTGTTGAGGACCTCATACTTTGCATTGGTATCGTCTGGAAGCTCAATGAGCTTGATTTTGATTTTCGGATGACTCGTTTCGAACTCCTGAATGGACTTGGATATGAAACCAAGCTTGTCAGGATGAAAGTATAAAGCGAGTTCAACCTTTTTATTCATAATATAAATCGAATTCACAAGTAAGCCAATGGCAATTAAGGTAACAACTATAAGTAGTCCTTGATTCTTCTTCATTTTTCACACTCCCGCAGCATTGGAACAAAGTTTGTTTTGTATATGTGATTCTGATACAGATCGAATGCGTAGCTATGTCTTAAAAGTACCCGTTCCATAGTTGGGTAAAACATGCCTTCCTTATATAGGGTTATTTTCGAACTAAGGCATGATGGGTTTATTTTCTAGCGGTGTGGAGAGAATGATTTCAGTTCGAGTACTGCCAATTGCCTGAATTTCGTCAAGCAGACGTTCGAGTTCTGTTGTGTTTGCGAGCATGGCCTTGACAGTCATGCAGTCGTTGCCTGTTACATGATGACATTCTATAATTGATGGATGATTCGTAACAAAGCTTAAAAAATTCTTGTGCGCAGCGACATTTAGACCTACATGAACGATTACGGAAACATTAAGTCCGAGCTTAACTGGATCAATAATGGCCTTGTAGCCTTTGATCACACCACTTTCTTCAAGGCGTTTCACACGTTCTGAAACGGCTGGAGACGTTAGAGAAACTCTCTTTCCAAGCTCCTTCATTGAGATACGACCATCTTTCTGAAGTATCTCGAGTATCTTTGCGTCTGTAATATCCATATTTTCCTCCTAATAATATAAAGGCTTGAAATCAAAATTGCTTATATAATAAACTACTAACATATTATCACTTTTTAATGTGCCTGTACACTCGAAAATTACAGATGTATAATAACTGTATAAACTAAGAGGTATAACTCGCACGGGGAGGCGTAACCATGTCAAAGGTTAAAATTACGGAAACTATTCTACGTGATGCGCATCAATCATTAATAGCAACAAGGCTGACTACAGATCAGATGGTGCCAGTACTGGAAAAGCTGGACAATGCAGGATATCACGCACTTGAATGCTGGGGCGGCGCAACTTTTGATGCATCATTAAGATTTTTAAGTGAGAGTCCATGGGACAGACTACGTACTATAAAGAAGCATGTTAAAAATACGAAGCTTCAAATGCTGCTTAGAGGACAGAACATTCTTGGGTACAAGCATTATCCAGATGATGTTGTTAGAGAGTTCGTTAAGCATGCAGTACACAACGGGATTGATATCATCCGAATCTTCGATGCACTCAATGATATCAGAAATCTAGAGACTGCACTTGATCAGACAAAAAAAGAAGGCGCACATGCACAGGCGGCGATTTCTTATACGATTTCACCTGTTCACACAGTTGACACTTATGTAAAACTGGCAAAAGATATGGAATCCATGGGCGCAGATTCAATCTGTATCAAGGATATGTCAGGTCTACTAAAACCATATTCGGCTTATGAGCTTGTATCTGCACTGAAAAATGCAGTGAATGTGCCAATAGAAATGCATTCACACTGCACAAGCGGACTTGCAAGCATGACATACATGAAGGCAATTGAAGCCGGTGTAGATATTGTTGATACGGCTATTTCTCCATTCTCAATGGGGACATCACAGCCGCCAACGGAGTCGCTGGTTTCTACACTTCAGGGAACTGAGTTCGAAACTTCGCTGGACATGGGTGTTCTAAATGAAGTTGCTGAGTACTTTGCACCAATCAGAGAGCAAGCTATTGAGTCTGGCCTTCTGAATCCAAAGGTTCTTGGTGTTGATATCAATACACTGATTTACCAGGTACCAGGTGGCATGCTGTCAAACTTGGTTTCACAGCTTACAATGCAAAACGCACTGGATAAATTTGACGATGTGCTTAAAGAAGTACCGCGTGTTCGTGAAGACCTTGGCTATCCGCCGCTTGTAACACCTACAAGCCAGATCGTGGGTACACAGGCTGTACTGAATGTCATTACTGGCGAGCGTTACAAAATGGTTCCAAACGAAGTTAAAGCCTACGTTAAGGGCATGTATGGCCGCCCTACAGTGCCAATGTCAGAAGAGTTCATCAAGAAAATCATTGGCGATCAGGAAGTGGTTACTTGCAGACCGGCAGACAAACTTGAGCCAATGCTTGAGTCTGAAAAGCGCAAGATGGCTGAATACTTCGAAACGGATGAAGATGTGTTGTCATATGCACTATTCCCACAACCTGCCGAAGCGTATTTCAAATACCGTCAGGCACAGAAATACAGCATCGATAGCGAAATGGTGGACAAAGATCAAAAAACTTACCCTGTCTAAGACAGGTGCGTTCTTCATAATGCGTTCTATAAAAAACGCATATAAGAAGGAGAATCGCTCTGAAGCGTGCAAGCACGCTTCAGGACGGTTCTCCTTTTTTGACGCATTAATTTAATGGAATATGCACAAATACAATTCTGAAGATTTGCCGTATCATAAAGGGTAAGAATAAATAGGGAGGTGGCAGAATGAAAATTGTTGCGAGCAGTGACGTACTTACCTTTATCAGAAAGAGGAAGACAAATGAAATTACCATAAAGCTTGCACCGCTTGCAAGCTGCTGATCCATACAAAAAGAGGTCATTGTACAGCTTTGGCCGCCCAATAACCCGGCGGGTTATGAAAAGTATGTTTATGAGGACAGTTCCGGTGAAATCCTTATGTTTGTAGATTCGAAAATTGAGCATCACGGAACATTAAGTATGGAAATGAATGATGTGGTTTCAGATTTACCCGATCGTGAAATCCGCGTCAGCGGATATTTGTAAGAACAAATGCATTTGGACACAAAAAGACACCTGTGTAATCACAGATGTCTTTTTGTTGTGTGAACCCTTACGTAAGAACTGATGATTCTGTTTCCAGAAATCATATTTATTATATATGTAATCAGGGGTGAAATCAATATCTTTTGAGAGCAACTGCAATAAGTTCATTATGAAACAAGCTATTTACAATAAATGGAATATATGATATGTTGAAAATGTTAATATATGGAAAAGAAAATGTCTGCAGGAAATGAGGTGACTAAGATTGTGATTAGAGCACTCTATATCGGGAATGACACGGGTTGGTTTAATGGGTTTAAGTACTATTTGGGCATTGCAGATGCTGGAAATAGTAAAATTGACCTTTTACACTATGCCCCCTGTGAAAGAAAAATTTCTGGTTTTGAAAGAGCCTCAGAGGACCCTCTAGAGGACCTTACAGGCCTGAGAGAGGAAGTCGATATATTTATAATTGAAGAATCTTTAAGTGGCAGGGTGAGTGACAGTGCAAAATTCGGAAGACGTGGGCTTTTGTTATGTGATTCAATGCGTCAAAACCAATTGAATCCATCTGAAATCAAAGGATGGAGCAAGCTGTACAAGTTCAGCCCTGCCGATGATATCGCGAAGCGGATTCTAAACTGTGTTACAGGCAGGCAGAGTTCCAGTGCTGTAGGCCATATGGTCATTTGCGCATCTCTGGCCACTGAAGTGACGTCAAAGCTTGGACGTGCGATTAGTGAACATTGCCGGGACGACGGGAAGAAGACGCTTGTAATTGGTTTTGATCAGCTGCCCCTGATGAGTTTGCGAGACGTTGAAAAGAATGCAGACCCTCTTGGAAGTTTGGCCTATTATGCTTCGCAAGGTGCAATACGCGTAGCACAGACTCTGGATGCCTGCATTGAGAAAACAGAGCAGGGGCTGGATATGGTCTCAAGGTGCATTCCCTTTGATACGAGTCAGTGGACAAGGGACATATCAGACGCTGCAATTGAAGGTATTTCAAATCATGGCAGATATGAACGGGTCATTTGGGTCCTTGGAAACACCTATACTTCTGGTTTTTCACCACTGCTTGAAATGAGCGATTCCATTGTGTGGGTTGGAATAGAAAAAGAGATGAAGCAGGATGTCTACTATGGCGTGTATGCCTCTCTGGTATCTGGTCGCATGGATTTGAAAACACATTATGAAAATCTACATCAGCTTCACCAAGGTGTGTTTGATGAACATGCCACCCGTATTTACGGCATATCGAACCCCAATTGAGAGCGTTTGTGCAGTAAGTAGGGTGTCAATGGTCACATATGCGAATACATAAGTCGTATATGACTTGAAGGGAGCGCACGATGGAAGCAGTTCAAAGTCTTATGGGAATGGTCAGAAACCGGCTTTTAGATATCGACAAACTGAGTGATGAGCGCGTCATGCAGGAAATCGAGTCGGTTGTCCTGAACGCGGAAAGCTGCAGAGGGTTGGACCTGGAACAGAGGCGAAGTCGAATTCAAATCATATTTAACAGAATTAGAAGATATGATGTCCTTCAGCCTCTGCTTGAGGATGATACGGTAACTGAAATTATGATAAATGGGCCAAAGTCGATATTTATTGAGCGTGGCGGCAGACTGCTGCCTGCTGAAGTAGAGTTCGAGTCGGCTGAAAGACTGGAGTCTGTTGTCCAGCAGATTGTAGCCGATGTCAATCGACAGGTTAACCGATCAAGTCCCATAGCCGACGCCCGGCTGATGGACGGGTCACGGGTCAATGTGGTTTTGCCCCCGGTAGCCCTGGATGGCGCAGCTGTCACGATTCGAAAATTCAGTAAGGATAAAATGAAGATGGACGACCTCGTTGCGGGCGGTGCGCTGAGCGGGGAAATGGCGGCGTTTTTGAACAATACGGTCAGGGCGCGTTACAACATGCTGATCTGCGGTGGGACGGGGTCTGGAAAGACCACACTGCTCAATGTACTTAGCGATGCCATTCCAAAAGAGGAGCGGATTGTTACCATTGAAGACAGCGCTGAGCTAAAACTGGCCAGTGTTAAGAATATCATTCGAATGGAAGCGCGCCAGAATATGAAAGATACTTCGCTCAATGTGACCATAAGGGATTTGATACGTGCATCCCTTAGAATGCGACCAGACAGAGTGATTGTTGGTGAAGTTCGCGGCGCTGAGAGTCTGGATATGCTTCAGGCAATGAATACCGGACATGAAGGGTCATTGACTACTGGACACAGCAACTCCGGCAAGGACATGCTCATACGCCTTGAGACCATGATTCTTGCAGGTGAATCTGAAATACCGGTGCATTCCATACGCAGTCAGATTGCAAGTGGACTTAATCTGATTATTTACCTGAGGCGGTATAGGGATGGAACACGACGTATAGAAACCATTGAAGAAGTATTGCGCATGGAAAATGAACATGTGTCGACGCAGCTGCTGTATAGCTATGAACATGACGTTGGCTTTGTGAAAAGAGGGGAGTTACAGGATACGTGGAAGCTCAAGTCAAATCTCGGCTAAATTTTAAAGACCGGTTCATGCGAGAGGCGCTGCTTGAAAATATGCTTTTCTCTGCTGTTACAGGAGTACTTTTTTATAAAAGCATTGTGGCCGTTTTGCTAATCATGCTTGCTTCCCTTTTTTCAGTCGGCGGCAAGGTGGATGCAAAGCGGGTTAAACAGCGGCAAAAGCGCGCGCAGGCTTTTAACGATTTGCTACATATTCTCAGGAGGCTTTCTGCTTCGGGTCTTTCATTGAAGCAGTGTTTCATACATGCTGAAGGTGAAATTCAACTCATGTATCAGGATCCGTCCTCATGGATACGCAAGGAGCTACAGAAAATAGTCAATCACCTGCAAATTGAAACATCACCTGTACCTGCTCTTAAGGAACTTGGCGAAAGAGAAGGCATACATGAAATAGTGGACATGGCAAATATTCTGGCTGTTTTGACAGACTACGGCGGTGATGTCTCCATACAAATCGCAAAGCTTGCAAAGAACATTACTGAGCGGCTTGAAACCGAGCAGGAGATATACAGGCTTGCAAGTGCCAAGCTGTTTGAACAGAAAGTGCTTTTTTATTTGGGCTATGGTATGATCCTGCTCCTGGACAATGCCATGACAGGTATGTTTGACATACTTTATACCACCCTTTCAGGGCGGCTTGTCATGACTGTGTCATTGGGGGTCATGCTGCTAGGGCGTAGACTTGGGACAAAGCTTTCAAGAATTGAGGTATGACATGAATAAGCTGGTTGAAGCACTGATTGCAGGCTTCATAAGACATCGAAAACGCTTGGCACGGGTGCCGCTCTACGATTTCAGGAGGGCTGCCCTAGATGCCTATACGGAACGCGGCGATACATCTTTTGAATATGCGCTGAGTAAAAGTGTGATTCTGGCACTTTCACTAATGCTTGTGGGCGCTTTTATGGTGGTTCAATCACAAGCGTCCGTAGTGTGGGTTCTGGTCGTTTTTTTATCTGCACTCCCCATATCCATTTATGTTCAGTTTCGTGATATGGAAAAAATCACAAGAGACAAACGCCGGGAAATCGGTCGCTATTTTTCCAAGTTTTCAGCGAACTGTGCCTTGCTGGTTGAAGTGGGCATGAATGTACGCAAGTCATTTGTAGTGTGCGCCCAAAATGCTGAAGAAAGTCAGATCAAACCCTATTTGATGAAAGCTGCCAGTGATATTGAAATGAATGCCCACTCAAATGAAGTCTATAAAATGCTGACGTTTAAAATGAACCATACCCTAGTGACGGAGTTTACTTCGGTAATGCTTCAAATAGAGCGCTATGGTACAGGTTCAGGAAAGGAGCTGCTTGATATAACAGACTCAGCCTGGCAGAAGAGGCGTTCCGAGGCCCGTGTTAAAGCCAGTGAACTGGACACACTGCTCGTTTTTCCCAGCATGCTTGTGTTTTCGGGAATCATGATTATGCTGTTTGCTGTAATGGTTATGCAGTTTTTATAAGGATGGTCATTATGTTGGTATGTGTCGGCGACGCGCCGAGAGAATAAGGAGGCAAGATGGAAACGCTGAAGAGATTTCTAGTGGAAGAAGATGCAATGGGTACAGTTGAAGTTATTCTGATTACCGCTGTACTGGTGGGGATTGGCATAATGTTTAAGGAAAAAATTGTTGAATATGCAAAAACACTTCTTAGTAACATTACGAAAGAAACTATTGATCCAGCGAATATTGGATAGATTTAATGGGGGATAGGTTATAGAAATTCAGGAAAGGCTTGGTGACTGAACATGCAGCGTTATGAAATACAGACTGAAGCGGAAAACATAGAAATTGGCATGAAAATGATACGCCTGCATGCACCAAGAGGCTACATGCCGGTTGAACTGCTGTGTTTAGAAAGTACGTGCTCAGTATCTGCTGAAGTCAAAGGACATATGTCGCTCGTAGACTATTTGCAAAGAAATGTTCTGGATGACAGGGCCTTTTCAAAGCTCTTGCTGAGTCTTACCGAACCGCTCATTGGAAAAGAAAAGTACTATATTTATACTGAGTATATTGATTTTCGACTGGAAAGGATCTACTACAGTCCTGAAACAAAGATTTGCAAGTATATTTATGGCTCTGGAAATATTGCGCATGAGAACTTAGGACTTCAGAATCTCATTCGTGAAATCATCTATGAGCACGCACGCCTGATCTGCCCCAATTCAGAGTTCGTCTCTAGGGTGTTGACCTATTTGAAGGAGCCAGGCTGGCATTTGAAGGGTCTGGTCTATCAGCTAGAAAATTGTGATGCTGTGGAAGGAACTTTATCTGAAGGGACATGTTTGTCCAGTGGGGCTGTTCAGGAAGCACGGGAAATTAGAGAGGCTGAAACTGAATACCATGAAAGCAGAGGCCTTAAAATCAAACGCAATGAAAGCCAAGAAGAAAGCGAACGCAGTGGAGCTAGGCGCATTGATAAACTGAAAAACAGCATGGAAAGGCTCAAAATAAGTGGCGGAAGTGTTTTTGTAGGCATAGGCATCGTGATGCTGCTGGTACTGGTCCGGCTTCAAATCTCATCAGAGGTGAAAATGGGTGTTGGCATCATAACGGGTGCCTTGTTGTATTATCTGCATTATAAGCGAAAAGCTTGTGACGCTTTTTCTAAAAAGGATGTAGGGGTCAATCCACCTGCCGCGCCAATTTCAAGTGACAGACGCTATAAGCCATCACCAGTGAAGATGACGTTTGAATCGCCGGACCATGAAAACAAGACTGTATTCGCAAGAAAAAGCGTAGGGGGCGCAGCTCTAATCGATGAAACCGGTGCGTCAATAAGCCTTTCGAGAAAGCGCCATGTCATTGGTCGTCAGAAGGAACAATCCGATATACATTTAGCCGGCAACGACACGGTTGGAAGAACACATGCAGAACTGATTGAAATAGAGAGCGGCTATGCCGTGAAGGATTTGAAGTCGATTAATGGAACCTATGTCAACGGAAAGAAGGTTTTTCCGGGTGAACCCATAGCCTTATTGAGCGGAGATACTTTAAGGATTTCGGATGTAGAGTTCAGATACATGAAAATAGATGTACAGTAATGGTATAAGGTATCGCTAAAACTTTGAGCAGGCCTGGCAAACGCAAGATTGCCAGGCCTGCTCTTATTTTTTCCATACAGGGGTATAGGTTCAATAGTCATTGGTATAAATTCGTCTAAGCACATGAAAGTGAGCTGGTTTGACATGAGAAGTCCGAAGGTCAGAATAGAGATTTTGAGGCTGGTACTTAATGCTGTAAGCCTGATTGTCATGTGCGTATTCTTGCTGTCAGCCTGTACGGAAGAAGTGGATCAAAGCTCAGCAAACCCAGTGTCCATTCCTGTACGTGTTCTGGAAATAGAGTCCGAGAATACAAGGGTTTACAAGGAGTACGTCTGTGTCATGTCGACAAATCAGGTTTTAAATCAGTCTTTTAAGGCATCCGGTCGAATTAAGGAAATCTATATAAAAGAGGGGTTGCAGGTTAAAAAGGGACAAATGCTCGTCGCGCTTGAGTCTACAGATATTACCTTTGCGGTTGAAGCGGCGCGCGCAGATTTGATCTCAGCTCAGGCGCAGATGACAAAATCAAAAAAAGCCTACGCCTTTGCAGAATCGACCTATGAAGACATGACCAGTCTGTTTGAACAAGGTGCCATTTCTCAGAATGCCTATGATCAAGCGCTTTTAAACAAGGAAATGGCAGGGTCTGACTACGGTTCTGCGAGTGAAGTGTATAAGCAGGCGGAAGTGGCGCTGCGACAGAAGGAAGACCTGCTTGAGGAGGCCATCCTATATGCGCCCTTTGACGGTCAGATTGTTCAAGTGCTTGTAGAGGCGGGTGAACTGATCTCAGCAGGGTATCCTGTACTCGTTCTGAATGCAAATCAAAAAATAGTGACTGCCGGTGTGACGCAAAAGGATATTCAACACGTAAGGGAAGGCATGCCGGTTGATATTGCGTTCGACACGGTTTTTATAGAGGGCCATATTGAAGGATTGACTCTTATCCCTGACGCTTCAACCCGTACATACCAGATTCGCGTGGCGATTGGAGAAACAACCGTGCCGGTAGGTGCTGTTGGAAGTGTCCATATTCCAGCAGATGAGGTAGAGGGTGTGCGCATTCCCATCTCGGCAATCATTTCCGAAAATGAAGACTATGTTTATGTTGTCAAAGAAGGAACTGCGATAAGGCGGACTATTTCCATAGACTCAGTTCTTGAAAATGAGGTTTTTGTTCAAGGACTGAGTGACGGGGAATTTGTGGTTATAGAAGGCATGAAGAATCTTAAGAACTTGAGTACCGTACACATATTAGAGGACTAGGAGGCTAGCATGCAGAGCCCTGTATATACAGCAATCAAATATCGGAAAATAGCCTTATTCGTACTGGTTGTTCTCTTAGCTGCTGGTGCCTACAATTATTATGTTTCACCGCGTCAGGAGAACCCGGGAATCAATGCGCCGATTGCCATGATCACTGTGACTTATCCTGGGGCCAGTCCTACAGAGGTGGAATCTCTTGTTACAGAAAAGATAGAAGACGCAGCCAGTGAGATCGAAGGGTACGACTACTCAAGCTCCTATTCGAGGAATTCTGTATCTGTGATTATCATGCGGCTTGCTTATGGGACCGATACACAGCGCGCCTGGCAAAAGCTTCGGGAAAAGATGGACAAGCTGCAGGACGACCTTCCCGCAGAATGCAGCACCATAGAAATTGATACGGAGCTCGTTGAAACGGCAGGTGTCATTATTGGCGTGGCTGGTGAGGGATACACCTATGAGGCGCTCTATGAATATGCCAAGCTTCTCCGGGATGAGCTTTCTGAAATTGGTGGCATATCAAGGTTTGATATTGATGGAAAGCAGGAAAAGAATATTGTTGTCGAGGTGGACTACAGGCTGCTCAATCAGCTGGACTTGTCCCTTGAAGATATTGTGCAAATGATTCAGATGCAAAACGTTGAAATCCCCTCAGGAAGCCTAGAGGGTGACGGGGGAAAAATCAATGTTCGTACGGAGGGGTCCTTTGAAAGTGTCAGAGATATTGAAAATATCATCATTGGTGTATCACCGGACAACGGCAGCGTTATGCGGCTGTCAGACTTGGCTGAAGTATCCTATGAGCTGGAAGAGTCGAGCTACAAGGTTAAAGAAGGGCATCTGAATGCCGTCCTGCTTACGGGTTATTTCAGAGAGGATATCAATATTGTTTTGGCAGGCAAGGCGGTGGATAGCACAATCCGTGCATTTCAAAAGCAACTGCCTGATGATCTGGTCTTTGAAAGAATCCTCTATCAGCCCGACACTGTAGAAGAGGCGGTACGAGAGTTTTCCATGAATCTGATTCAGGGGATTCTCTTTGTGATTGCGGTGGTATTTATAGGTATGGGAATGCGGAATGCGGTTATTGTTTCAACCGCCATACCCGCTTCAATTTTTGCAACGTTTACAATGATGAAGATTCTTGAAATCAATATACATCAGATCTCAATCGCAGCGCTTATCGTTGCTCTTGGAATGCTTGTCGACAACGCCATTGTGATTTCAGATGCTATTCAGGTCAAGCTGGACTCTGGAGAAGAGCGTATGGCCGCGTGTGTAGAGGGCACAAAATCGGTAGCGGTTCCTGTGCTGACTTCAACACTTACTACCATTGCTGCATTCATGCCATTTCTTTTTCTTGACTCCATTGCAGGAGAGTATATTGTCAGCTTGCCGCAGATCATCATGATATCTCTCACAGCGTCCTACCTTGTTGCGCTTTTCATAACCCCATCCATGGCATATTTGTTCTTCAAGCCACAATCGGGGCGACTGAAGGCGTCAAAAGTCATTTTGTTCTTTGAGAAGACCCTTGCTCTGGGACTTCAGAAGAAATGGGCAGTCGTGACAGCTGTGATTCTATCCTTAGGTATGACTGTTTGGATTGGTACGTTGCTGGGGCTTCAGTTCTTTCCTTATGCGGACACCGATATGGTTTATATGAGCATTGAGAGCCACGGATTCGGTGATATTAATCAGATAGAGGAAATTGTAGATTCGGTTTCTGAAATGCTTGATGAAGAGCCGTATGTCGTAGGCTATACAGCTTCTGTTGGTGGCGACTTGCCCAAGTTTTACTATACCATAGCCCAGCGTGCGCCGTCTGATGACTATGGGCAGATCATGCTCAGAATTGATTTGAAAAGGCTTGAACAGGAAGCACTATATGAGACTTTAACCGATTATGTAGACATGCTGCAGAGAAAGGTCGATGCAGTCATCACAAAGGGAAAAGTCACGGTTATACAGATAGAACAGGCTGAACCCATTGGTGCTCCAGTTAGAGTAAGACTGACGGGAACTGACATGGACCGGCTGGGACAAGCTGCAGAAGAAGTGAAAGGTCTTCTCTCTGCGATAGGGGGAACAGAGAATATTGATGATGATTTTGAACAGCGAAAGTATGCCTTTTCTGTAGGCCTGAATAAGACAAAGGCCAGTCTGTTTGGAATATCCAATTACGACGTTCAAAACGAGGTCAGTATAGCCCTGCGTGGAAGGTCGGCGGGTGTGTATCGTTCAGGTGCGTTTGAGTATCCAATTCGTGTCAAATCCAATATAGGGATGAAGGGTGAACTGGAAAATCTCCGTATCAAGTCTGCAGTGACAAGCCAAAAGGTTCTCCTAAAGGAAATTGCAGAGATCAATTTAGAGGATGAACTGCCTGTCATCAAAAAATACAACAGAAGATTTGCGGTGCATGTCTATAGCGAGGTCAAAGCGGGATACACATCCTCTCAAATTCAGAAGGCGCTGGATAAACAGAGGGAGAGCCTAAATCTTCAAGGCATTAAGCTGGAGTTTGACGGGGAACCTGAAAAAATCGGTGAGAATTTTGGAAATGTGGCCGAAGCGGCAGTTTATGCCATAGTGGCTGTATACCTGATCCTTCTTATTCAGTTCAAGTCCTTCGTTCAGCCTGTAATCATATTGATTACAGTACCGCTTGCAATTGTAGGATCCATACTGGGTCTGTATGTATTTGGACAGAAGCTCTCATTTATGGCCATGCTGGGCATGGTGAGTCTTTTGGGCATCGTTGTCAACAACGCCATTGTACTCATCGATTTCATAAACTATGAGCTCGATCAGGGTATGTGCGTTGAAGAAGCCTGCACTCGAGCGGTTGAAAAAAGAATGCGCCCAATTATCCTTAGTACGGGGACCACAGTCATTGGACTGACGCCTCTTGTTTACTCAGGAAGCATGCTTTTTGTGCCCATGGCTGTAGCCTTGATGTCAGGTCTTCTCGTTTCCACGTTGCTGACACTTATTGTCATTCCAGTGATTTACAGCATGATCATGAAGCGGCTTCACAAATGCTAACATTTTCTTGTGCAATTCAAGTTTCTGAGGTATCATATAGGTGTTGTAATCGGACATAGAAATATGTTCGCCAGGCATTGGGAATAATCCTTAATGAACTGCTACCCGTACGAATTTCGATTTTTTGAAATAAAAATCGCTGTTCGTTCGGGTTTTTTTGATTCATGCGGGTATAAGCCTACTGTCTGACAAGTTCGCTATGCATATGTGCAAAAAAACCGTACATTCGTATTGTAATGTTCAGTAATTCAACCTAATTCAAGAACTTTTTTAATTAAAAGCTTGTAAAAAAACGTATTCAACTGGAAAAATGCCGAATTAACATGTATAATGATGATTGGATGTTCGGTATTAGGGTTGTTGGCATCTGAATAGGTTAATTAAACTGATTGTACGCATGTGCGGGGTGAAGACATGAACAACGATATTAAGGAAATTCTATTTTCAAAGGAAATGATCGCAGATAAGGTCAAAGAGCTGGGTGCTCAGATTTCAAAGGACTATGCAGACAGGGAACTCCTGGTCATAGGTGTTCTAAAGGGTGCAAATGTATTTATGTCAGATTTGATTCGTGAAATCGACATTCCTGTTGAAATTGATTTTATCGCGGCATCGAGCTATGGACATTCTACTCAAAGCTCTGGCGTGGTTAAAATTATCAAAGACCTCGACTACAGCATTGAAGGAAAGAATGTATTGATAGTTGAAGATATTATCGATACAGGTCTTACGCTGCATTATTTGACAGAGAATTTCAAATCAAGGGGAACTAGCAGTCTGTCTATCTGTACGTTGCTCGACAAGCCCGAACGCCGTAAGGTGGAGCTTGAAGTACCGTATAAAGGATTCGACATTCCTGATGAGTTCATTGTTGGATACGGTATAGATTATGCTGAAAAGTACAGAAATCTTCCATTTGTAGCGACACTTAAGGAAGAAGTGTACCGTTAGTCAATTCGTGTATACATGTTCGAAAAAAATCACTGATACAGGAATGTTTGTAGAGTGATTTGAATAGGTCTGATACATTTGCCGACTGTCCACAAACGATTGACAATTGGTTTATTGACTATATAATAAGTATGTGAGTATAATGTATACAATTCAATTTCGGAGGTCATTATTATGGAAAAGAAGCTTGTTCCGGTTGGTCTGTCTAACCGACATGTACATCTAAGCAAAGAGCATATCGAAGCACTGTTTGGCGAAGGTTACGAACTTACAAAGTTCAAAGATCTGTCTCAGCCAGGTCAGTTTGCATGCAATGAAAAAATCGAAGTGGTTGGCCCTAAGGGAAGTCTTGTTATGCGTGTCCTTGGTCCTGCAAGAAACACAACTCAAATTGAGATTTCACTAACAGATGGTTTCGTACTAGGCGTTAAGCCTCCAGTTCGTGACTCTGGTGATCTTGCTGGTAGCCCTGGCTGCACAATCAAAGGTCCTGAAGGTGAAGCTGTTCTTGAAGACGGCATTATTGCTGCTGCTCGTCACATTCATATGCATACATCTGACGCAGAAAGATTTGGTCTAAAGGATAAGGACCGCGTTAGCGTTAAAGTGGAAGGCGATAGAGGCGTTGTATTTAACAATGTTCTTGCGCGTGCACATGAAACGTATGCACTTGAGTTCCACCTGGACATCGATGAAGGTAATGCTGCTGGCCTGAAAAATGGCATGGAAGTTGAAATCATCTAAATCCGATAACGCCGCGTCCTGAGTACAAAGGAACGGGGGACACCTGTAATGAATTTAGCGAAGTATATCGACCACACTATTCTAAAGCCTGAAACGACTGAATCTCAGGTTAAGGCAATTTGCGCAGAAGCAAGAGAACACAGTTTCTTTTCTGTTTGTGTGAATCCATGCAATGTATCACTTGTAAAGGAAGAGCTGAAGGGAACAGATGTTAAGGTCTGCTCGGTTATCAGCTTCCCACTGGGTGCGAACATCCCTGAAGTGAAGGCTTTTGAAGCAACGAAGGCGATTGAAGATGGTGCGGATGAAATCGATATGGTCATTAATATTGGCGCACTGAAAGACGGAAAGTACGATTATGTGCGTGAAGATATTAAGGCAGTCGTAGAAGCTTGTAAAGGAAAAGCCCTACTTAAAGTTATCATTGAAGCATGCCTTCTGACTGATGAGGAAAAGGTGAAAGCCTGCGAACTCTCAAAAGAAGCTGGAGCAGACTACGTTAAAACGTCGACTGGTTTCAGTACTGGCGGTGCAACTGCGGAAGATATCGCCCTAATGCGAAAAACTGTAGGTCCTGAACTGGGTGTTAAGGCATCTGGCGGGGTAAGAGACTTTGAAGGTGCTAAGAAGATGATTGACGCAGGCGCGTCGAGAATCGGTGCAAGTTCGTCTGTAGCTATAGTAACAGGCGGCGTTAGCGATAGTGATTATTAATCATAAATAATACTGATATATAGGGACACATTCATGCGTGCATGAATGTGTCCTTCTTTCGTGATAAGAAAAGAAATGCACGTGTGTTTCTAAACCCGTGAAGTCGTAAGAAGATATTAGGGTACATGAGCAATCGCAGATTGCTCTGATTCCTTTTGAAAATCCATACAATTTATTAAGGAAGAATTAAAGGAATCTAAAAGTCTTCTAATAAATATTGTCACAATGATTCTCTTTCTAGTACAATAGATATATCAGAAAGAGAGGGAATCAGTATGCGATACACATATTCTAGCAACTTTGGATGTTTAATTCTGATCTTGGTCATGTTTTTCCTATTCTCATTTGTAGGTGTCCTGTCGAGATTGGTTTTCACAACGCCCCTTGGAATCATATTACTCGTTTCTGCAGGTGTGTGGTATGTTATGAAGAGCCGGGAGATTTCAAATAAATCAGACACGACATTCAGTGAGCAACAGACTGAGCAGACCTATAAATGGGACAGCGCGAGCGAGGAGAGTGCCAGTGGTGCACATCAGGAAAATGAGCTTACGCGCGATGCCGAAGATGTCGATTTTACTGAAATCGATGAATAAGTCCGGAAATATTTGATTTGCAGGAATAGCCTTATAATGAAGAGTCTGACTTGCAGGCATAAAAATATGAAATGATAAATCCAGCTGATATGCGCCAACTTGATAGGCGCACATTTGCTGGATTTTTGTGTTTGGGGGATTTCTAAATATGGAAAAGATTTTCTAAATTTTTAACAAATTTAAAAGTATATAATTGGTATTTAAAATATCTGTTTGGGTATGAATGGACTAAATATGGAATGAGGTGAGATATTGAGACGGATATGTTCATTGGTAGCAATAATCGCAGTAATATTTACAGTCGCAATAGGCACTGAAAATACATCATATGCTGAGAACCACAAGCTGAAAATTTTGTTTTTACAGTCTTATGATTCTCAAAATGTGTGGACAAGGGAAATCTCCAGTGGCTTCTTTGAAACGATTGAGCCATATAGAGCTCAGGTGGATGTCACTGAAGAATTTATGGATACGAAACGCAAGCATTCAAGCTTTGACTATGAGAACTTCAGTACATATTTGGGAAACAAATTCGCAAATGAAGAATTCTCGCTTGTAGTGGCAGCGGACAACAACGCCCTAAATTTTGTAAAGACATCAGAACTGGATTTTCTTCAGAATGTTCCAGTTGTTTTTGTGGGCATTAATCCAGACACTACAAATCTGGCGCTTCCTGAACGCTTCTCCGGTGTCTACGAAAAGGTAGATGCTACAAAGACCCTCAATCTCATATCGCAGCTTCATCCGGATGACAGTAAAATTCTTGTGATCACTGGGGAGTCGGTTACATCCAAGGCTGTATTTGGTCAAATCAAGGAAGAAATTGTTGCCTTTGAAGGAGAACAGACCATTGAACTTGTTCAATCTTCAGACCTTGAGTACATTGAGTCAAAGCTGGGGGAACTGGACCGGTACGACGCAGTGCTCATGGTGCTTTTGACGGCAGATAGTCAGGGAAACAATTATTCCTACAATGAAGGTCTTAAAAAAATATATGACAGGAGTCCGGCGCCCATATATGGAATGTGGAAGTTCTATTTGGGAAGCGGGATTATCGGCGGTTACCTTGAAGACGGTTATGATCATGGAAGAATTGCTGCAGATATTGCCATCGCAAAATTGAAGGGTGAAAGGGTTGAGATTGCATCGACCCAGTATGTGAAATCGGATTTGTACTTTGACTATAAGGAACTCAAGCACGCAGGGCTGGAATCAATCAGCATCCCAAATGAAGCGATTATCATCAACAAACCCACAGATTCACTTCGTGAGTATGCCCTGATGATTATTGTCACCGCCATTTCAGCAGCGATCGTCACGCTCATTATGGCCCTTGTCTATTTGAATAGAAAAGAGCATCTGTTAAATGAAACCCTTGAAGCTGAAAAGGTTCGACTGGAAACAACCATGAAAGGCGAGGCTTTTTCTCAAGAGCCGGACGCCGATTTTCAGAGTCAGTTAAAATATAAAATTGAGACATTGAACCGCGCTGTAGAGCAACTGACGGAAGAAAACCATGATTTGCGACTCCAAAGCACAAAGAAAAAACGTATGCAAAGTGCCAGTGTACTTGAAGTTGAAGCTGCCTATGAAGCGCTGGTTCAGCTGGACTTGCTGAAAAAAATCAACAGGCTTCTAATCAAGGGATGCTTGAAAGAATCGCTGTTTGTAAAGGAACTTCTGACAGAGCTTGAAATTTCAGAAACAAGGACCCTACAGCTCTATGAAAAATATGAAAGCGGGAATCTGAAACGGACTGATTTTGAGCAGTATATTGAGAATAGAAAAATAATATCCAGTCGTTTTGAAGGCTACCTTCTTCAGCTGCTGACCAACTCTCAGAGAATCATGGGTCTTGAAGTCCTCGACTTCGATGTCCAGCATCAGCGGAGGGATCCGGTACTGATTATTGAGAAATCTGCTGAACTTGCTTTTTCAGAGAATTCAAATGACAATATCCGCATTCATCTGGAACTGGGTGAGAATTTGCCATATATCGATCACTCAGGGTATTTGGGATATATCATTTTACAGCTGGTATCCAATGCACTCATTCACGGCTTTAAGGAGAGCAGTGATGGCGTCCTGAATATTCGAGCACTTAGAGAAAATGACCACCTGTGTATTCGTGTTATAGACGACGGAATAGGCATGAACCCTGAAATGGTCGAAACAGCGCCTGAGTTCTTTGTTACATCAGATGCTGAGGAGAAATTCAGTGGGATTGGTCTATCAAATGTGAAATATGTGGCTGAAGAAATATTGGGCGGTCATTTCATGCTGACATCTGAACGGGGTGTTGGAACGGAAGTGTCTGTAGATATCCCAATAGGGGGTGCTTTAAATGTTTGATGATAACGATGACATGCTTGTATTCAAAGATGAAGAAACAGAAATTGAAAAGGACATTGTCTCAAGCGAGCCTTGGCGTGTGCTCATTGTCGACGATGAAGAGGTCGTGCATAATACGACGAAGCTGGTGCTTCATGATTTTGTGTTTGAAGACAGGAGCATAGAGTTTTTAAGTGCCTATTCGAGCCGAGAAGCGAAAGTGGTGTTAGAAGATAATCCAGATATAGCTGTAGTATTCTTAGATGTTGTCATGGAAGAGGAAGACGCAGGGCTTCGTCTTGTCAGGTACATACGTGAGGACCTTGAAAACAAACTGATCCGTATTATACTTCGAACGGGCCAGCCAGGTCAGGCACCTGAAGACAGGGTCATTATCGACTACGACATCAATGATTATAAGACAAAAACGGAGCTTACGGTACAGAAGCTATTTACATCACTGGTGTCTGCAATAAGAACCTATAAAGACATGATTATTATAGAAAAAAACAGACAGGGTCTTCATAAAATTGTTGAAGCATCCAATAGCCTCTTTGAAATCAGTTCCTTGAAGCGTTTTACAGCAGGATTGATCATGCAGATGATATCGATGTATGGTTTTGACCAGGAGGCCATATATTTCAGAAAGTCATCAAGCCTTGCGGCGACACGTAAAAACGGGCATTTGATTGTGCTTGCAGGATGCGGTGAGTTTGAGGAACTCGTTGACAGAACCATTGAAGAAGTGGCTGACGATGAAATCATCGCATGTATTGAAGAAGCGGGAACCGTAGGAAAACCAATCTTCAGAGACAATGTCTTTGTCGGTTATTACAAGAGCTTGGGTGAAATCGAAAACTACATAGTCTTTAAAGGTGTAAAAGAGATTACAGAGATTGATAAGGAACTTATGCTGCTCTTCAGCACAAATATCAGCGTGGCTTTTGACAATGTCTATCTCAACGAACGCATACTGGACACCCAAAAGGAAGTTATTTATCGGCTTGGTGAAGTTGTTGAGAGCCGGTCGCAAGATACGGCCAACCATGTAAGGCGCGTTGCTGAGATTGCCTATTTGCTTGCAAAGAAAAGCGGGCTCGATGATCAGAGTGCAGATACGATTAAGATGGCTGCTCCAATGCATGATATTGGGAAAATCGGAATTTCTGAGAATGTGCTCAATAAACCAGGAAAGCTCACCAGTGATGAATTTACCTATATCAAGACGCATACGGATATTGGATACAAGATTCTAAGGGATTCAAAACTCAATCTGATGGATGCAGCTTCTGAAATTGCAAGAAGCCATCATGAAAACTGGGATGGCAGCGGATATCCTGAAGGCATATCGGGCGTAGATATCCCAATGGGAGCTCGAATTGTAGCCATCGCAGATGTGTTTGATTCCCTATGTCATAGAAGATGCTATAAGGAGCCGTGGACAGTTGATCAGGCTGTAAGTTTTATCGAATCTCAAAAAGGCATCAAATTTGACCCGAAATTGGTGGAGGTTTTCATCGACAATATAAAGGGGATACAATCCATTCTTACTAAAATGGCAGATTAAGTGAATATTGCCCTGTATAAATAGACGAGGAAGTCCCAATGTATTGGGACTTTTTCCGTTTAAAATGCCCATGAAATCACCCTCGGATTTATTCTTGAACTGAATGGCGAGTAAAGGTATAATAAACTCACAACTTAATTTATTGATTAAACAAAGCTGAGTATAATTTTCGGAGGAAGACGTGGAATATTTCACTATCGATAAAACAGGCATGAAAGAACTAAATACGCTGGCCATTTTGAATGTAATTCGAGAAATGGGTCCCATATCAAAAGCGGATATTTCCCGGGAGCTGGGCCTCAATGCAGCGACCGTCTCTTCAAATTGCAACGATCTTGAGAAGCGTGGAATTGTGAAGGCTGTGAGAGAAGGGGTTTCGACAGGTGGTCGGAAACCGACACTGATGGATTTGAATGCTGAGAAGGTCGTCATTATTGCAGTTAGTCTCGAACGTAATGGCATGCGGATTGGACGCATGGATTTAAATGGTCATTTCACGGATATCAGATCCCTCAGCTACGAGAGAGGTAGACAGCTTTGGGCTGTTTTTGATGTGCTCGGAAGTGTTATAGACCGTGAAAAGGAGCTTATTGATGAAGCTGGGGAAATCCTGCTTGGAATCGGCTGTGCCATTGATGGACTCGTAAACACTGAGACAGGCTATGTAAGGCGTGCCAAGGACTTTCAGTGGCGTGAGGTTGAGTTTGGCAAAATCATGAGAGACCGTTTCAAGACCCATGTGTATATTAGCGGTATGGGCTCTGCTATGGCAATCGCTGAGCGTCTTTATGGGGCTGGGTCGGACTGCGACAATTTTGTTCATATTCATATTGGTGAAGGCATCTATACTGGGGTATATATTAACGGAACACCTTATGCCGGGTTCAATTTTGGGGCCTGCAATGTTGGGCATCACAAGGTGTCTTCTGAAACAATCAAATGTACTTGTGGTAAATCAGGTTGTTTCGAAGCGGTTGCGACCTATAGCGGTATAGTAACCCGTTTTGTAAACCGGCTTGAAGAAGGTGAAGTCAACAAACTCCTTGAATACATCCAGTACGATATGGCTAATGTCAATGCAGATATGATTTATAACATGGCATTGCAAGGAAACCCGATAGCTCAGCAAATCATACGTGATACGGGACGATATATTGGCAGAGGTCTTGGTGTGATTGTCAATATGCTTAATCCGGAGAAGATATTCATATCGGGAATTTATGACGCACACAATATCATGAACAGGAATATCAACAAACACCTTGCGCACAGCAGTATTGACAAGAATCTCTATCAGGTTTATGTCGGAGAGAGCGGTATACAGAGAATGCAGGCGCTCACAGGCGCAGGGGCGGTTGTTGTAGACAAACTGATGCGTGGACATATCAGATAAAAGGCGGTGGCGGTATGGCATTTCTCAAAAATCTATTTATGACAGAGGTTGAAATGCTTGACCAGGCCTATGAAGACGATCGTGTTGAAAGCAACAAGAAAAGTCTCGGATACGCAGTCCTTGTTTTTGCAGTTGTGCAGATTCTCTATCTGGCTGCAAAGCTCCTAAGAATAGGGGGCTTGTCATATTCGGAGACCCTGTTTAATGGTGTGTTCATTTTTCTCACTTTAGCGGTATACTTCGTACTGAGGATTTGCGATGAGCTCTTTTACCGAGTGGGTGTTTTTCTTACGCTCACAATTGCTGCCCTATACAGCTGTTACGGATCATACTCTGGGCTGGGCGAATACGCATTTATCCTGATGCTGATTCTGGTGTCCAATTTGACAGTAGATGCGCCAGGTTTCAGAATTGCTTCTACGCTTTCTGGCCTCATCTACATGTTCAGTTCCATAGCGCAGTGGCGATTTACACTCGCACCGCTTGGGAATATTTTATCCGTACTTTTGATTCTCGCGGTATTGTGGGTGAAAAGCGAACGTGATCATTTGCATTATAACGCTGAGCACAAATACAAAGAGGTGATCGAGTCAATGGATAGGCAAATTGAGTTCGAAAAGGACTACCGTGAAGTCATTACTGAAAAATTCATGGAAAGCGAACACAAATTCAGGGTCTTCATGAACCGTGTCCCCGCTGCAATAATTATTTTGGATGAGGGAAGGATTACATATGCGAACAGCTATGCTGTCGATCTGACCGGATATTCCAGAGAAGAGCTGGAGATGATCGACTGGGTGGATCTTGTGGATTTTGAAGATGCGATTAAGTTTCACGATATTCTCTCAAAAGACAGCATGGAGGATGAGTCATTCAGAGACTACAGTGTTCGAATTCTGTGCAAGGACAACAAGCCGCTATGGACAAAGCTGGTTGTCACAGATATTAAACACAATATGAAATCGGTCAAGCTTATTACGGGATACAGTATTAAAGACCAGAAATACTACGAAACACAGATGAACAGATTTGTTAAAATGAAAGAGGACATGTTGGTTCTAACCCAGTCGATTCTTGGAATTGATGATTTGGGCATTCTTTTTGACATTATTCTGGACAGCGCCATAGACAGTGTCGAAATGGCAGATCGGGGGAGTATTCTCCTAGTGGGTGAAGACGGAAACCTCTATGCAGAGGCATTTGTCGGATATAAGGGGAATTTGATGAAGAAGCTCTCCCTACCGGTTGAAGAGAGTTTTCTCTACCTTAAAACGGCGGGTCAGCTTCAAAGAACTGAAATCATCAATGATATATCACGACTGAAGGGTGTCAAGATGGCAGATGTTCAGGAAGCCAATCCCAATGAGGCCAAGTCTACAATTGGTGCACCTATTTACTACAATGGCAACTTATATGGCATGATCTACCTCGACAGCCCAATTAAAAATGCTTTCAAAGAGGAAGATTTCATGATGGTGGATTTCTTGAAAACACAGCTGGAGATGGCTGTCAACAAGCAGGCGCTCATGGAAGAGACCGTATATCTATCGCGCTATGATAAGCTGACAGGCGTTTTCAACAGACGCTGGTTTGAAGAATACTATCAGACAATGGAAGCCAAGGCGACGCGATATGGTGATCATTTTGCTTTTGTCATGTTCGACTTGAACGGACTTAAATACATCAATGATACCTATGGGCATTTAGAAGGCGATGTGCTCATAAGAGGGTTTGCAGAGAGACTGAAAGCAACGACGCGGGCCTCCGATGTTTTGGCGCGGTATGGTGGTGATGAGTTCGTAGCCATATTTCATGAAATCGATGAACAGAACCTTCAAAGACGTATGAAGGAGCTGGACGCGGAATTTTATGAAAAGCCGATAAAAGGCAGTGAAAATGAAATTTTCTGCAAGTTCAGTTATGGTGCTGCATTCTTTGGCAAGGATTCTACGGACTATGAGAGTCTTGTCAGGATTGCTGACGAACGCATGTATGCCATGAAGTCAGATGGCGATAAGAGCTATGTCAAATAGCTGCAAAGTGAGCAAGCATGAAGAAATCCTGTGAACACCCCAAATGGGTGTTTACAGGATTTTTATATGCTCAAGCTCTGAATTTGCAGGTTGGGTCTAGTGGTTTTCGATTGGCGACAGTGGCAGGTAAACACGCAGCTTGGTGCCCTCGCCAATTTCGCTGGAGACTTTAATGATGCCGCCGTGCAGCTCTACAATTTTTTTGCATATGGAAAGGCCTAGACCCGCACCGCCCTTGCTTTGGGTTCGACTCTTATCTTCCCTGTAAAAGGCGTCAAAGATATGAGGAATGGACTCTGGGGCGATACCAATGCCATTGTCTGTAAAATCTATGACCAGATGATGATTCTTGATATAGCTGTCAATTTTGAGCTTGCCGTGCTCTGTAGCATACTTTATGCTGTTTTGAACAATATTCTCGAAAACCTGTGTCATGCGCATATAGTCAACCCGTATGGGCACTGAAGGAAAAGGCCGTACAACCTCAAGCTCAAAGCCGCTGTTTTCCAACCAGAGCTCCATGGGCTGAAGCTGCTTCTCAAGCATTTCACGGCTGTTGCAGTAAGAAAGCTCAAGAGAGTAGCCATCCATGTCCAGCTGCGAGAAAAGAAAAAGATCATTGATCATGGCGTTCAAATACTCGGTTTTGGATTTTATTGTTCTCAAATACCGATCCATACGTTCTGGATTTTCCCCCTTGCCATCCAACAGGCCTTCCACGTAGCCTGAAATGGACGTGATGGGGGTTCGAAGGTCATGGGAAATGTTTGTAATGAGCTGTTGCCTGTTTTCCAAAACCACCTGAACACGCCGCTTACTCTCTTCGAGCTCATGACGCATGTTTTCGAAAGACTTGGAGAACTCCTTGATTTCATAAAGGCCACGTTCGTCAATGGTAACATTCAGATTGCCTTCTGCGATTTGATTCGCAGCACTTTGAAGCTTATCCAGCGGTCTGATGTAGTTGAAATAGAAATATACACCGATGGGCATGAATGCTATCAAGATAGAAATTATTATTGAAAATATACTTAATCTATAAGTGTTTGCAGCGTAGTCGTTGAGGGTGATACGAGCTCTTTCAGATGGATCAAGTACGAAAATCATATTATGTCCGTCTGCAGTTGTACATTTAATGTTGAGCAAATCAGTAATCCGCCTGGGTGGAAAGAGGACACGTACATACTTTTCGGTAACCGAATCGCTCATGTGACGGGCATCTCGGTCGAGTGCCGTTTTAGTTGACCCTTTTACAAAGTGGAGCTTATCATCGTAAACTGCTACCAGTTCCATGGTGGTTCCCAAATTGTATTCGGAGACAAGCTTGTCAATGTCCGATTTCATCAGTTCGTCATAATCATAGTATTCGGTTATGAACCGTGTACGGAGAATTTCGTTGAGACTCTGATAGAAAACATGGAGCTCACTATTTTCAATAACCTGAAAGCCCCAGGCCTGACCTGTAGTAAGAATTTGGCTATGAAGCGATCCGACCTGGACAATGGCAAGGGCAAACATAATCAGGAGAAACAAATATACTCTTACCAGGAGTTTATTCATGTGTAACGCCTCCAGCAAATCTGTAACCTACGCCCCAAACGGTGAGTATGAACTTGGGATCACTTGGGTCGTCTTCAATTTTTTCGCGCACCTTTCGTATGTGCACAGGAATGGTGTTGTCATCTCCATAATAGTTATTTCCCCACACTGCAGAAATAATCTGTTCCTTGGTGAGAACCTGATTGGGGTTCTGGGCCAGAAGCTTTAAGAGTTCGAATTCTTTGTTTGTCATGTTGACAATTGTGTCGCCAACATGAACCGTATAGGCAGACAAGTCTATTCTCAAGTTTCCAAAAGTAAGAATATGATTGGACTGTGGTGAGGCGGAAGCCTTGTTTTGTCTGCGTAGATGGGCCTTGATGCGTGCGACAAGCTCTATGGGACTGAATGGCTTGGTGACATAATCATCAGCGCCGATGCCCAGGGCAAGGACCTTATCCATATCGGTGTTCTTTGAACTGAGTATGAGTACAGGGATGTCTGAGTCCTTACGAATGAGTCGACAGACTTCAAAACCATCCATTCCAGGCAGCATCAGATCCAGTATGACAATATCGGGCCGCTCTTTTTGGAAGGTGTTCAGCCCCTCGATCCCATTGAGTGAAATGGTTACTTGAAAGCCCTCATCCTCAAGATAATCCTTAATAAGCTCGGCAATTTCCAGTTCATCCTCTATGATTTGAATATGCTCTTGTGACATATGAACCTCCCCATAATGTAGTGTTTCTCTTAATTATAACATTATCATTTATCCTGTGTTTCTAAAATAAGCGCCTATGCATTTAAGAATTATTAAGAAATACATAATTGCCTATTTATGCTTGCAATGTATGATAAATAGTGAAAATGAGATTATGAAGAAATTGGAGGTTGATTTTATGCGTAAAAAAATAATGGCTGCAGCACTTTCGCTGGCGATGGTGGCTTCACTGACCGCTTGTGGAGAGGCTGATGCCAAGGAGTCTACTGAGGCGGCGCTGAAAGCGGCGTCGTCCGTGGAAACCATGGTTATTGAAACTGGAGATTTGAACAGGACCCTAAGCTATAATGGTGTTCTGTCACCTAAGAATATTGTTCATGTTGCATCGGTAGTACCTGGGGATATTTTAGATGTGCCCGTGCAGGTGGGCGATGCCATTGAAAAGGGCGATGTCCTTTACGTTCTCGATAAGGAAAGTGTTGAGCGTTCGGTGAGAAATGCAAAACTGTCGCTGCAATCGGCGCAGTATCAGGTCCGTGCACTGGAAGACCAGCATGCGCTTGCGGTCAAGTCTTTTGAGAGAACGAAGAATCTATATGAAACGACAGCGGGTGCGGCGGTTTCACAGGCACAATACGAGCAGGCAGAGCTTGCTGCAAGCTCTGCAAGTGTAGATTCTGCGCGCGTTCAGCTCTCACAGGCGCAGATTGGACTTGATTCTGTGATGGACCAGCTGGAAGATGCAGACCTTAAAGCGCCAATCACAGGTGTGGTTTCAGCGCTAAGTGTTGAAGCGGGTCAGACTGTTGGTTCTGGTCAGATTATTGCTGACGTGATCAATATGGATGAAGTTTATGTGGATATTCAAGTTGCTGAAAATGTAATTGGCAGCCTGAATGTAGGTGATGAGATCGCATCGTCGATTCCTGCTGTGACATCTGATGAAGTTATTGGTGTTATTGACTGGGTGAGCCCAGCGGCAAACCTGACGACAAAACTTTTCCCAGTGAGAGTCGTATTTGACAACACAGATCATGTCATTAAGCCGGGGATGTTCGTAAATCTGAATATTTCCATTCTGGAAGCTTCAGATTCGGTAATTATTCCATCAAATGCCATTCTAGAAAGAACAGATGGCAAAATCGTATATGTCAACAAGGATGACACTGCGGAAATGCGCTATGTCGAAACGGGTTTTGACAATGGTGCGTCTACAATTGTACTTTCGGGCCTGTCTGCCGGAGACGAGATTGTTGTAGAAGGTCAGCAGTTCATTGAAGACGGTTCACTTCTGAGTGTACTTGGAGGTGAATAGAGTTGGATATTTCAAAACTATCGGTCAAACGACCGGTTACAATTGTAATGGTGACGCTAATCATTGTCATCATGGGCATTGTATCCCTGAGTCAACTTGCTGTTAATTTGTTCCCCAATATTGAGTTGCCTGTTGCGCTTGTCGTGACACAGTTTGAGGGTGCCGGTCCAAAAGAAGTTGAAAAAATGGTGGGCAAGCCAATAGAGGACAATTTGGCAACGCTTGAAGGTCTTGAAGATATAACGACAACGGCCATGAATGGTGCAGTGATTACTATACTGCAATTTGATTATGGTACGGATATGGACATGAAAGCCGTGGATATTCGTGAGTCCGTGGATGTTGTTAAGGGATACTTGCCTGAAGATGCAGGCGATCCACTGGTCATGAAAATGGATATAAATTCAATGCCCATTATGTATTTGACATTGAGTGGAGACAAGAGTATCAGCGAGCTTGAACAGATTGCTGAAGATATTGTTTCTCCAAGGCTTGAAAGAATTGGCGGTGTAGCATCCGTATCGGTTACGGGTGGTCTGGAGCAGGAAGTACAGGTCAATGTATCTGAAGAGGTCCTGTCTGGCTACGGTCTGACAACAGGAACGCTTGCACAGTTGATTGCATCTGAGAACTTCAATACGCCGCTGGGCAACATCAGCAAGGGACCACTGACACTCAACTTGAGACAAATGGGTGAGTTCGAAGAGGTTTCAGATATTCAGGATTTGACCATAACACTGCCCTACGGTGGTCAGGCGCGTCTAGAAGAAATTGCGGATGTCCGTCTTGCAGAAAAGAAGTTGGACGGCATGGTGCATAGAGATGGTGAAAGGACCCTTAATATCTCCGTTCAAAAGTCGTCAGACGCGAATACAGTTGAAGTTGCGAGAGCGGTAAGAGCTGAAATTGCAAGTCTTCAGGGAGATCTTCAAGGTGCGAATCTTGAAATATTCCAAGACACGGCAACCAATGTCGAAAATTCAATTGGCAATGTGGTACAGTCAGCTGTCCTGGGTGGCCTGCTTGCTGTAGTCATCCTCTATCTCTTCCTTCGACACTTTAAATCGACGCTGGTAATTGGTTTGTCAATTCCGATTTCGATTATTGCGACATTCATTCTGATCTACTATAACGGAATCACGCTGAACATGATGACCCTCGGCGGTCTGACCCTCGGGGTCGGCATGCTGGTGGACAACTCCATCGTTGTTCTTGAAAATATCTTCCGTTACAGGACCGAAGGCGTAGAACCTTATGAAGCCGCAATTCGCGGGGCCAATGAAGTGAGAAATGCCATCTTCGCCTCAACCCTGACAACGGTAGTTGTATTCCTGCCGATGACATTTGTCGATGGTATGGTAGGTATACTATTCAGAGATTTCAGTCTGACGGTGGTCATGTCACTTCTGGCATCCCTGTTCATTGCGCTGACACTTGTACCGATGCTTGCATCCAAGCTTCTAACATCAAACTCAGACTCTCTGAAGACGGGTGAGAAAAAAGCGGGCATTTTCAAGGCTATAGAAAAGAAATATCGCGGACTGCTGGCCTATGCCCTTAAGCATAGAAAGACAGTCATCATCACAACGGTTGTCATGTTCGCAGTAAGTATGGGTCTTATCGGTTTTGTAGGTGCTGAGTTCTTCCCGGCATCAGACTCGGGACAAATCAGTGTGACAGTAACGCTGCCTGAAGGAAGCGCGCTGGACAAAACACAGGTTTATGTTGAACGTATAGAATCTTCAATTCTTGAGGTCGCACCGAACGATGTGAAGTCAATCATGTCGAGCACGGGTTACGGCAGTAGAATGAGTACTTTTGCTGGTGCATCTGCAACGAATTCAGCAACTGTAAATATAGTCCTGAATGACCTTAAGGAAAGAAAGACTTCTGACAAAATCATAGCAAATCTAATCCGTAGCGAAGTTGCTAACATCTCAGGTGCGGACATTCAGGTCAGCACGGAGAGCAGCTCTATGAGCAGTGGAACGCCTATTGAAATTCTCATAAAAGGAGATGATTTAGGTGAACTTGAAGTTATTTCTGAGAATCTGGCAGAACAGATTTCAAAGGTTGATGGAACCAAAGAGGTTGAAACCTCAATGGAAGATGGTCTTCCTGAGGTTCAACTGGTTATAGATCGTGAAAAGGCAACTCAGTATGGCATTACGAGTTCGCAGATTTCAAGTGCTGTTAAGAGCCGTGTTGATGGTATTACAGCATCTAGAATCAAGCTGAACGAGGAAGAAATCAATATTGTCATCAAGAGTGCGCTTGATGAAGATAGACCATTCGAAAGTCTGCAGGACACGGGTCTGATGAGTCCCCTTGGTGTAACGGTTCCCCTTAGCCAGGTTGCAGATATTATTATGGAAGAGGGTCCGAGCACAATCACAAGACTGAATCAGGAGCGCTATGTCAGCATTACCAGTGATGTCTTTGGACGCGAACTCTCTGCAGTAAATGCGGATGTCGTCAGTGTTCTAGATGGGTATGAAATGCCTGCTGGCTATACCTATGAAATCGGCGGCGAGGCACAGCAAATGCAGGAGTCCTTTGTAAGCCTGATAATGGCTCTGGGCTTATCGGTAATCTTTGTTTACATGATTATCGCATCGCAATTTGAGTCACTGGTTCAGCCGTTTGTAATCATGTTCTCAGTACCGCTGGCCATGTCGGGTGGTCTGCTGGGTCTTGCGCTTACGGGAACACCGCTGAGTGTTCCAGCCATGATTGGTATGATCATGTTGGCAGGGGTTGTTGTTAATAACGCAATTGTCCTTGTGGATGCGGTCAACTTGAGAAGAGAACGTGGTGAGTCAAGAGCTGAAGCAATCATGGCGGCAGGACCAATCCGCCTGAGACCGATTCTGATGACGACGCTTACCACAGTTCTGGGTCTGATGCCGATGGCTCTGGCGCTTGGAGAGGGTTCTGAGTCCATGGCACCTATGGCGAGATTCGTAGTAGGCGGTCTGCTTCTTTCTACACTGCTGACCCTTGTGTTTATCCCAGTACTTTATACTGTGGCTGATGACATGATGGTGAAGTTTGCGAAGAAGAAGTCAAAGAAAAAGGAAAAGGAGCTTGAGGCTGTACTTGAGCTGTAAAATATCTAACCTCTAGTAATTAATAAAGGGGCTGTTGTGGATGACCGGTATAGACCGGATTTTCCGCAGCAGCCCCTCTTATGTTTTAAAGTTCGTTCTTGTTGAGCAGGTCGTCTAGTGCATCTTCGAAAAGCATGGTCAGGCGCTCTTCGTCAACACTGTAATAGACTCTGTTGAACTCGCCTGAGGTTTCGCAGATAATGCCCATGCTGAGTAGCTTGTTGATGTGATAGGACATTGTACCCTTGGCGAGATTGAAGTACTCGGCAAGTTCCTTGCTGTACCATCTCTTCTTGCCAATCAGGCGAAGAATCTCAATACGCTTTGGATCGGAAAGTGCTTTTAGAAGCTCTTCCGTATTACGCTTGCGTTCCTGCTCGTTAAAGCGGTTTTCCAGAGCAAAGCCATAAATGAAGGTGTTGCCTGACTCGCTGATGGCATGTGCGTCCAGCTCGTAAAAATAACTGATATAGGCAGTGCCATCGCTCATGTTGTCCGGAATTTCGCCACTGCTCTTGAATAAGGCACTGAAGTAAGCCTCGAGATCATCGTCCACATAGTCCATATGGTGGCTCTTGACCTCTTCAAGATGAAGCATGACGGCGTTCTCAACATACTGGAAAAAGTCATTGTAGTAGGTTCTGAAAAGAATATCAAGACGCTGTTTCATCAGTTCAGGGTATCTGAAGAAGTGAAAATACATCTGTGCTTCCTCATCCAGACTGGCATCGTCGGTAATCGGCAGATTGCCCAGCTGAATCAGAAGCTGCTGGTAGCTGATATTCTTGATATCGTTGATGGTAAGGTTCAGTGCGTCCGCTGCAATTTCAATGATTTGATCGGAGGTGAGTCCGTTGAAATACGCAATGAAGGCCTGCGGTGTTTCAATGTTCTTTTCGTGAATATGGCGAATGGATATTTTTTCGATGCCCCTATATGCGATGAAAAAATTATCGATTTCATTACGAACAATTCGTGGCAGCTTCTGATCGATCTGACTCATATAAGATTCAATATAGGTATCAAGCTGATAGCGCTTTTGCTCTGAAGTTGTTTCGTAGTGCTCCCTTCTGGCATACCGTGCCATGGATGCCAGCATTTCTATTGCAGAATTTGTTTTTAGCCCAAACATATCATTGCCCCTTTAAATGAATTAATGTATGAATATTAATGCATACAAGCCTATTATAGCAAAAAAATTCAAACACGCAACAAAAAAATGCAGTGCACAATTGTGCACTGCATTTTCTGTAAACTATGGTATTACAGTATACTGGCTTATTTGAAGCCTTCAAGAATACTACGAATATCATCTGGAAATCTATTTCGCTTAGCTAAAGGTTTAAGATTCTTCAAATGAGAAACGCGTTCTAGAAAGTCTGGCTGGTCGTTTTTATAGATGATGCCAACAGGTATGCCATCATCTCCCCATTCAAGGGCCTTGGCGAAAGCCTGGGCTGTATTTGAAGGGTCGTAGTCCTCTGGGAGCGCATATATTCTGTCCTTGTACCATTTGTAGGTGTTGACTTTGTTAAATGTCACACACGGCTGCAAAATGTCGATGAGCGCGTAGCCCTTATGCTTTGTCGCTTCAATAATCATTTTAACCAGGTGGTCCTGATCGCCGGCAAATGACCGGGCGACAAAACTTGCCCCAAGTGAGATTGAAAGGGCAATCGGATTCAGAGGGTTGAGACGAACGCCAGTCTGCTGCAGTGAGGTGATTTGTCCCATGGCAGTTGTTGGCGAAGCCTGACCCTTTGTAAGGCCGTAAACCTGATTGTTGTGTACCATATGCACAATGTTTGGATTTCGTCGAATCGCATGGATCAGGTGGTTTCCACCTTCACCGTAGGCATCGCCATCTCCCGTTGAAAGAAAAATATTCAGTTCAGGGTTGGCAACATAGGCACCGAAGGCGAGGGGGAGTCCTCTGCCATGAAGGCCGTTCAAACCATTTGCATGGATGTAGTGGGGCATTTTTGCAGCCTGTCCAATGCCTGAAACCATAAGAATATCTTCTGGTTCAAGGTTCATTTCAGAAAGGGCAGTTTTGAGGGCTGCCTGAATCCCGAAATTTCCACAACCCGGGCACCAAGTGTTTTCAACCTTATTGTCAAATCTGCTCTTACTCATGATGCATCAGCTCCTTCACACGTTCTGCAATCTCTCTGAAGTTCATTTGTCTGCCATCGAATTTCAGGATGCTGTGGTCCATTTCAATACCGGTTTCCGTGCGTATCAGCCGTGCAAGCTGACCGGTGTAGTTCATTTCGACATTAATTGCGGTTTTGGCTGTTTTGGAATATGAAAGAAGCTTTTTGTCCGGAAGGGGATAGATATCTCCAAAGACAAGGGCACCAACGCTGACGCCTTCACTTTGCAGCTGGTCTACTGCGTCCTTGAGTGCCCCACGCATGGAGCCCCAGCCAATAAGAAGGGTTTCGGCCGAGTTAGGGCCGAAGTATTCAGGCTCGATGACTTCTTTTTTCAAAAAGTCGAGTTTTCGCATTCGTCTGTGCATCATGGCGGTGCGCAGGTCTGCATCTTCTGTTATATGACCGACTTCATCATGCTCATGGCTGTCTACCAGCGTGAGGGTAGTCCCTGATTGTCCAGGAAGCATTCGTGGCGTCAGAGACTCCGTCAGATCGTACATCTGGAAGAGACCGTCCATGTTATTTAAGGTGTCAAGGTGACGGACAATCTGCAGGTCAGACAAATCGGGTTCAGTAAAAGTCTGCGCCATGTCAGCCAGATACTGATCGCTTAAAATTATGACTGGAATTCGATAAGCCTCAGCAATATTCAGAGCACGAGCTGTCTGCAGAAAGGCATCCTTTACATCCTTTACAGCAATGACCATACGTGGCATTTCACCTTGAGAAGCAGTTAGGACGAAGCTCAAGTCACTTTGTTCAGTTCGCGTCGGGAGTCCGGTTGCCGGACCCGGTCGCTGTACATCGGCAATAACGATAGGAACTTCACCAATGCCCGCAAATCCAAGTGCTTCAACCATCAATGAGAAGCCACCCCCTGATGAACCTGTCATAGAGCGTGCACCCGTTGCGGAAGCGCCAATGACAATGTTGATGGCAGCAATCTCATCCTCTGCCTGCGCGACCAGAATATTGGCCTTTGCCTCGTAGCGGCTGAGGGTGTTCATGATACCTGTAGAAGGTGCCATTGGATAGGCACAATAGAAATCAAGACCGCCGGCAAGAGCCCCTAAGGCGATTGCCTGATTTCCGTTCATATAGACCTGTTCAACCGGCTGTATTTGTTGAGCCTCAAACAAAGTCTTTGAAGCCTTGTAGGCCTCCAGTGCACTGTCGTAGTTTTTGGTTTTTACATCCTCCTTCCACATTGGAAGGGTGATTTTGCCCAGCGTGCTTTCAGAAAGTCCCAGCGCTTTGGCGAGAGCACCGGTTGCCATTGCAGACAAACCCTTGGGATTCTGGTGGGCGGCACCAATGGCCTTGAAAGGAATGCTGATAACATTTTCGTGTACTGTCTTGGCTTCGTCAGAACAAATGACCCAGCCGGAGTCCGTCAGCCTGTGTATGTGCAAATCAACAGCTTCCTGATTCAGTGCCACAAGAATGTCAACTTGGGGATCGTGGCTCAGCACGGGTTGTGTACCGTAGCGTATTTGTACAAAATTTGCGCCACCGCGTACACGGGACATGTAGTCTTTAGTTGTGTGGATATGATAACCCTCCCGGCGGAGGATGTTGGTTATGAAATAGGCCAGGGTATTGAGTCCATGACCCGCAGCCCCACCAATTAGAATGTTTTTCATCATAAATGATTCACCTCTTTTATAATGTATAAGCTTGTCTTGTTTATAGTATACCAAAATAGTGATAAATTAAAAGCGCATTTCAAAAACATAATATTTGAAATAATGCCCATAAATAGTACATATCCATATTTCTCCATACTAAACGATAGCTTGTAAAGTGTTGGGTATTATTCTAAAATCTAAGTATATAAAAAAAGACCTGTGGACTTGATTCACAGAGTTAGGCGGTGTGATTGTATGAAAAAGAAAAGAATTGCGCGCGTGATGATTTTAGCGGTTGCGCTTTCATCATTATCGGGCTGTGCGTCTGGTGAGACGCCGCAGAGTGAAACGACAGGCAGTACAGGCGTTATTCAGGAAAACCAGAATATTTCAGAGCTCATTGATATGAGTGACCGTATGCATTTTCCGGAAACGGACTTGGCTGTGTCGGAATTGGGAGGAGAGGGCAGTTATATTGGCAGCCTCTCAGACCATGAGAAAAAGTTTTACCTGTTTGATGCAGAAAATCAGAACAGCCTGACTGAAGACATGATAATCAGGGCGTGGACTCAGGAGGAAAAAGAGAAAATCATTAAAATTGCCATGGAGTTCGAAGATGCCTTTAAGGGATATGGCGTTGAGTTCAACGACAGTATTGATTTGATTAAGATTTCATCGGCTTCAAGGCTGCCGGCTGCCTTTATCAGTGCTTCGGCTGTGGTACTTGATGAGGATGTGATTGGCGAACATAAAGATGACCTGAAAGAGGTCCTGATACAGCAGCTCTTCAGGCTATACCTGAATCAGAATCCTAAAGTTCTTGAAAAGCTGGCTGTTGGGATTGGCTATGAACCTGTTGAAGGTTTGCTTATGCCGCAGGAGCTTTATGATGATATTGTTATTCGCGCCGGAATTGCCCGTCCCTTTATTTACCGTGACACTCTAAAGGATATTGAGGACAAGACACTGCTTTACTGGGTGCCGATAACGGTAATCGACGGTGACAGTGGAACGCTGACTGATGTCATGGTTCGTGCTGAACTGGCAGAGAATGGTGAGGCACATCTGTTGAAATCATCTTCTGAGAAGGGTACAGGAAACAATGTGCTGGCTTCAAGTGGATATGTGGCGCGCCCGATGACTTCTCTTGAGAACGCATATGTAAATTTTGGAGAACTGCCTGAAAAATACAGTCATCCAGAGGATATTCTCGCGCTTAATTTCATGTATCTGGTTCTGAACCGTACCGTGACAGGAAATGGAACGGTCGAAAAGCTGAGAGTCCTGTTGAAGTAAATGCACAGTTCAAATATCAATATACGCTTTACAAAGATATTTGAAGCCGTTATAATGAGTACCGTAACATCAATATGAATATAAAGTTGAAAAGTGGGGAGCCCGTAAACGGGCTGAGATAGAAATGTGTAGTTCTGACCCAATGAACCTGTCTGGATAATGCCTGCGTAGGGATCTTTTCATGTTAATCACAGTATTTTGTGACTATCGTGCATGCTCTCTATGGGTATGCACGTTTTTTGTGTGTCCCCATAACTGTCCGCTTCGGCACATCCCGGACTCACTCAATGAGGAGGATGAAGATGTATAAAACTCAAATGGAAGCTGCCCGTAAGGGAATCATTACAAAAGAAATGGAAGCTGTAGCTCACAAGGAGCATGTTTCCACAGCTTGGCTTATGGAGAAAATGGCAGAGGGCAAAGTGATTATCCCCGCTAATAAAAACCATGTGAATATAAATCCAGAAGCAGTTGGAGAAGGTCTCAGAACGAAAATAAATGTCAATTTGGGGATTTCAAAGGACTGCAAGAGCTTCGAAAAAGAGATGGAAAAGGTTGAAGCAGCAATCAGCATGGGGGTTGAGGCAATCATGGATTTGAGCTCTTACGGCAAGACACAGGAGTTCAGACAGCTGCTTGTTGAAAAATCGCCTGCTATGATTGGGACAGTACCTGTTTATGACGCTATTGGATTCTACGATAAAGAGCTTTCTGAAATCACTTCAGACGAGTTTTTAAACGTTGTGAGAAGACATGCTGAAGACGGTGTTGATTTCGTGACGATTCATGCTGGGATGAACAGAGACACTATGGAGGTTTTCAAGCGCAATCCACGCCTCAATCATATCGTTTCAAGAGGTGGCTCGCTCATGTATGCCTGGATGGAGCTTACTGGAAATGAAAATCCCTTTTACGAGCACTATGATGTGCTTCTTGATATTTGTGAGGCGTATGACGTGACCCTGTCGTTGGGAGATGCATGCCGTCCTGGCAGCATACATGATGCGACAGATGCAAGCCAGATTAAAGAGCTGATGGTTCTAGGAGAGCTTACTAAGCTTGCCTGGGAAAGAAATGTCCAGGTCATGATTGAAGGTCCTGGCCATATGGCAATCAATGAAATCGAAGCGAATATGCTGCTTGAGAAGAAACTGTGTCATGGTGCGCCGTTCTATGTGCTTGGTCCGATCGTTACGGATGTGGCACCGGGTTATGACCACATTACAAGTGCAATCGGCGGTGCGATTGCAGCGACGCACGGCGCTGATTTCCTCTGTTATGTGACACCGGCAGAGCATCTCAGACTGCCAAATCTTGAGGATATGAAAGAAGGTATTGTTGCAACCAAGATTGCTGCACATGCCGGGGATATTGCAAAAGGCATTCATGGCGCAAGAGATTGGGATAACAAAATGAGTGCGGCTAGACAGCAGCTGGATTGGGATGAAATGTTCAGTCTTGCCCTGGAGCCTGAAAAACCAAAGCGTTACCGTGCTGAGTCCACACCTGAACATGCTGATTCGTGCACAATGTGTGGAAAAATGTGCTCTATGAGAAACATGAACAAGGTTATGGAAGGCAAAAACATAAATATACTTCGAGAAGATACGGTCTAAGTCCGGTGAAAGATGGACTCGCAATACATACTGGTGTAGAGCGCCAGTCAGAAGACCGGTTGAGGGAGGCGTGCGGGGTATATGCCCTCAGCGCCTCACGCTCAAAGCCTATTACACATGTGACGACAGCTTTGGCATCCCTTCAGCATAGAGGGGAAGACGGCAGCGGTATAGCCTTTTATGACAAGGTGCGGTGCTGTACTGTACGATACAGGAGCATGGGCACAGTAGACAAGTTTGTAGACGAACACGGTGAAAGTGTTTTGTCCAAGTGTACGACTGCGGCGATAGGCCATGTTCGCTATGCAACACATGGCGCGAGATCCTTGATATTTGTTCAGCCTCATATGTCAGGCAAGTCTGACGTTGCTATTGCTTTCAATGGTCAGGTTCGTGCAAGCGGGACTATTTCTGATGCTGAAAACCTGATGCAGCGCTTTGATAAGTTCATTTGTAAGCAGTTATCAGACATGGGAGCAGCTGTACGAGAACTTACAGAGGCTGAAAGGGATGAAGCTTACGCTGCTGTTGTTTTGCAGGGAAATAGGATTTATGCCTTTCGAGATCAAAGTGGTACCAGACCTTTATTTGTGTATGAACGTGTGAAGGCAAATCACAAAGAGGTTGCCGTGAGTTCAGAGACATGTGCATTTGGGACTCTTCATGAGGGGCGTGTTACAGAGGTTGAACCTGGGTCATTGCTTATTATTGAAAATGGCCAGGTGGTCGATTGCATAAGCACCTGCTCGAAGGCTTGTCTTTGTGCATTTGAAGGCATGTATTTCAGTCGTGAAGACAGCATGTATAAGACGGATTCCTTTTACGATTTGAGAAAGGCTTTTGGCAGGCGCCTTGCCATGACCAAAGGGATGACCTCAAAACAAGCTGATGCCGTCATAGGTGTTCCCCAGTCTGGTCTGGCCGCCGCACTTGGGTTCTCAGCGCAAAGTGGTATTCCACTTGAGTTTGGACTTCTAAAAAGCCGGTACGGTGGCAGAAGCTTTATCAAGTCTGATGAGAAGAAGCGTAAGGATTGTGTAAATGCCAAGCTTCACGTTCAAAAGAGTGCGGTTAGGGACATGCGGGTCGTTGTCGTAGATGATACCTTGGTCAGAGGACATACCATGCGCCGTATCGTTGCACTTTTACGTGAGAATGGTGTTTCGGAGGTCCATGTATGCATAGCTGCACCACCTGTTTATAATGCCTGCACCAAGGGCATCGATACAGGGCGTGGCGACATACTGCCGGCAGCGCTTAACTCTATTGATGAGATTTGCAGTCAGATTGGGGCAGACTCACTGTCCTTTCTAACCCTTGACGATATTATAGGTGTTATGGGAAATGACATTTGTACTGCCTGTTTCACACCCGTTTCAAAATAAGCTATTTTTAAGAAGCAAATGAAAAAGGACTCCCTACTTATGTTTGGAAGTCCTTTTGTGTTCATTCGTCTCAGGTGTTGCCTGAAGCTTCTTTATCCGTCTTTCTTCAAGTATATGAGCCGCTTTTTTTCCTGCGACTGAAGCGCCAAATTTTATGCCTTCAGCCCCTTTTTTAAGAACGTATCCGGCGAGCTTCGCCTTGTAGAGCGCGCTTTTTGCTTCATGAACTGCAATTGGCTTGAGCAGTTCAGAAATGTCATCTTTCATTTCTGCTAAGACACGTTTATCCTTAGGTGGTAAATTGTTTTTATCCTTGTCCTTCTTCATGATTGGGATCACCTTCCTTGCCAACGGGTGTTTTCTATATCATAAACTATAAATATGAAGAAATAATTAAGAAGTGTCAAAAGCAGGCGAATAATTGGACACGTTTTTTATAAATGCAACTTGCTGTATTGGGAACAGTTTGATTTTCAATTCATGTTGCTCTGTGATAAAATAACATATAGCCTAGTAATAACCATGAAATGGAGGGGGATTTAATGGATCGAGTAGAACTTCTTCAGCGCGCAGTTGAGTATGAGCGCGAGGGATACGACTACTATATGAGACAATCCAAAATGTTGCATGATAAACAGATTTGCAATCTGTTTAAGGCAGTGGCCGAAGAGGAGCTTAAGCATATTGAGTGGCTAAAGGCAATTATTACTGAGCATCTTGATGCTTCTGAAAAGATTGCATTCCTGGTATCGGGCCAACCCCTGAGAGATATTGATATCGACTGGGACTCGATTAAGCGTATTGGAATATCGGACATCAATAATGTTTACGACCATGCCATTCACCTTGAAACAGATGCAATAGAGTTCTATCAAGGATTGAGGGAGAGCGTGAGCGGAGAATCCGTTAAGATGCTCGACACAATCATTTCATGGGAAAAATCACATTTGGAGCTTTTTAAGCGTTTGAAGAACAGCGGAAATTCAGTGGTATAGATTTAAGTCGTGTTTTTTCATTATAGTATGAAGAAATACGACTTTTTTATGTCTTGTGAAGTTTGAGAAATGGACGGGGCAACCTCTGGTTGCCCGAGGTTGTTGACAAAGTCAATAAAATCCAGACTGTTGAAAACTTCGAAAGTCAAGGCGCGGATGAAATCCGCTCTAGGAGCGTACTCTAGTACGTGACTAGATCGGATTTTATCCAGCAACGCAGGATTTCGGAGTTTTCAACAGTCCAGGGCAACCTTTGGTTGCCTATTTTGCTGGATGGGTTAGTAGAAATAGTCAAGAAATGCACAGGGCAACCTCTGGTTGCCCATGTCGCTGAACGCGCCATATAAAAGAAGACAAACAAAAGCCTGATTTTGTGCGAGCACAAAATCAGGCTTTTGTTTGTCTTCTTTTGCATTTCTTTGTTCTTTCCGCAAAAAAAACCGGCATAGCCGGTCGACTGACTTTTGATATTCTTATTAAGGAATTTGCGAGCATCTGTTTATGATCCATGCAGGGGTCTGCAATGGACGTTTCCCAATTTCCACATATCATGTCAGTTCATATATTATTACTTCTGCATTCAATAATTATCCAAATAAAAGGGCGTCTAACCATAAACTTGAATCATTTTCATTTTATATGGGTGTAAGGCGTGATTTCTCTGAATATAAAGCATTTAAATACAAACTGTGAACAGATTGTTAAAACGCAAAAAAATGAAGTCTATACTGTTGACAATGGTTTGAGGCGGTGGTATCTTTATTACAGAAGATATTAGCACTCGAAAATGATGAGTGCTAACAACGGAGGGAAAGGGAGATTACATGGATATAAACGAAAGAAAGCTCCTCATTCTCAAAGCGATTATCGATGATTTCATTTCCACGGCCCAGCCGGTTGGTTCAAGGACACTCGCTAAGAATTATCCCCTTGGCATCAGCTCCGCGACCATTAGAAACGAAATGGCCGATCTTGAAGATTTGGGACTGCTCCAACAGCCACATACATCTGCAGGCCGCATTCCGTCAGGAAGAGGATACAGAATGTATGTTGACACTCTAATGAAGCATTCAGCACTTGGACGCAATCAGCAGGAGAAAATAAGAGCCCTTCTGATGAGCAATATGATTGAACTGGATGACGTGGTCAAGCAGGCGGTCAAGCTTCTAGCGCAGATTACAGGTATGACAGCGGTCATCTCTCTGCCGAATTTCAACTTGAGCAAGCTTGAAAATATCAAGATGGTAAAAATCAACGAGCAAAAGGTGCTTCTGATTTTGGTTTCCGACAGCGGTGAGTTTAAGACCATACCACTTGGAATCAACAGTTCGAATCAGCAGGTTCTCGATATGATAACCGATGCGATGACATCGAGACTTCGGGGCCTGACAATTAAAGACATTACACTCCGCACAATTGGGACAATCAAGTCTGACTTGTCCGAATATGGCGGATTCATAGATTATTTGATGCCGATACTTAGAGATACCTTCAGGGACATCGATCAGGTTGAAGTTTATGTGGAGGGCGTGCATAATGTGCTGAATCTTCCTGAATTTCAAGAGGTCGGTAGAGCGCAAGCCTTCTTTGACACGATGGAAAGTCGTGAAAAGCTATGCGAGGTTCTCGACAGCGGCGACGGTGGTGGCATTGCAGTCCGCATAGGACCGGAAATCGGTTTGGACGAGCTGGCTGACTGCAGCATGATTAAGGCTGCATATAAGGTCAACAATGAACCTGCTGGGCGTATTGCTGTAATCGGACCGATGCGGATGGACTATGGTGCATCGGTAGCTGTTGTTGATTATATCCGTGAAACCTTGTCAGAGATTTTCTCAGGTATAAACTTGTAATATGAAGCAGGTCTTCGTATAGGTTAGGAAGGTGTTGCAAATTGGAAAGCAAGAAAAAAGAACAGGAAATCCTTGAGGATGAACTGGAGCAGACTTCGACAGAAGATGAGAATCAAGAAGAGGCAGTCGCTGAAGAAGCGCCTCAAACATCTGAGGCACTCGCTAAGGAAGTTGAGACGCTTAAGGAAACAAACATCAGACTTCAAGCGGAGTTTCAGAACTACAAGCGAAGAACTGAAAAGGAAAAAGCAGATATTTATAAGTATGCAAATGAAAAAATTGTTGTTGAACTGCTAGCGGTTATGGACAATCTGGACCGGGCGCTTGACTCAATTTCTCATAATACAGATGACCATCAAAATGTTCTCAACGGTGTTGAAATGATTAAAAAATCATTTGAAGACCTGCTTGAGAAGGAAGGTGTACAGGCGATTGAGGCAGTAAACCAGCCATTCGATCCAAACATGCACCACGCAGTAATGACTGAAGAAAAAGAAGACTGCGACACAGATACGGTCATCGAAGAGTTCCAAAAAGGATATAAGCTGGGCGAAAAAGTCATCCGACCTTCCATGGTCAAGGTATCCTGCTAGGAAAATGAAGTTTGAAAACAAGTAAATTTCGTAAATTGGTATAGAAATTAAGGAGGAAGAAACAATGGCTAAAATCATTGGTATTGACTTAGGTACAACAAACTCATGTGTATCCGTACTTGAAGGTGGAGACTCAGTAGTTATTCCAAATAAGGAAGGTAATAGAACGACACCATCGATCGTTGCATTTGCTAAAAATGGCGAAAGACTGGTAGGCGAGACTGCAAAGCGTCAGGCGATTACAAATCCAGAGCGAACAGTTGCTTCTATCAAGCGTGAAATGGGCCATGACTACCATGTAAATGTTGATGACAAGCAGTATTCACCTCAGGAAATTTCAGCAATGGTACTGACAAAGCTGAAAGAAGATGCTGAAGCTTACCTGGGTGAAAAGGTGACTGAAGCTGTAATCACAGTTCCAGCCTACTTTACAGACTCTCAGCGTCAAGCAACTAAAGATGCTGGCCGTATTGCAGGTCTTGAAGTTAAGCGTATCATCAACGAGCCAACTGCTGCAGCACTTGCATATGGTCTTGAAAAAGCTGACGTTCACCAGAAAATCTTCGTATATGACCTGGGTGGCGGTACATTTGACGTTTCCATTCTTGAAATCGGCGACGGCGTATTCGAAGTTCTTGCTACAAACGGTAACAACCACCTTGGCGGTGACGACTTTGACCAAAAAATCATCGACTGGATGGCTGATGATTTCGCAAAAGAGCATGGCGTAGATCTACGTATCGACAAAATGAGCCTTCAGCGTCTTAAAGAAGCTGCTGAAAAAGCTAAAAAAGAGCTTTCGACTACAATGTCTACAAACATCAACCTGCCGTTCATCACAGCGACTGCAGCAGGTCCACTTCACCTGAATGTTGATCTTTCTCGTTCGAAGTTCAACCAAATGACTGAATCCCTTGTACAAGCTACAGTTGAACCTATGAAAAAGGCTATGGCTGACGCAGGTCTGTCGCAATCTGATATTGATCAGGTAATTCTTGTTGGTGGTTCTACACGTATTCCTGCAGTTCAGGAAGCTGTTAAGAAAATTGCAGGCAAAGATCCACACCAAGGGATCAACCCAGACGAATGTGTTGCACTGGGTGCAGCAATTCAGGGCGGCGTACTTTCAGGCGATGTCAACGACGTACTTCTGCTTGACGTTACACCACTTTCACTGGGTATTGAAACTCTAGGTTCAGTATTTACTAAGCTGATCGAAAGAAATACAACAATTCCGACTAAGAAGTCTCAAATATTCTCAACTGCTGCTGACAACCAGACAGCTGTTGACATCCACGTACTACAGGGTGAAAGACAAATGGCTAAGGACAATGTGACTCTGGGTCGCTTCCAGCTTGACGGTATTCCTCCTGCAAGACGTGGTGTTCCTCAAGTTGAGGTAACATTCGATATCGATGCCAACGGTATTGTAAACGTTAAGGCAAAAGATATGGGTACTGGCAAAGAGCAGCATATCACGATTACAGCTTCAACAAACCTTTCTGATGATGAAATTGAAGCTAAAGTAAAAGAAGCTGAAGAATATGCAGAGCAAGACAAGAAAATCAAAGAGACAGTTGAAATGCACAATCAACTGGATACACTGATTTACGAGTCAGAGAAACAGCTTGGCGAAATCGGTGACAAAGCGACAGACGAAGAGAAATCAAATGTAGAAGCTAAAATCAAGGAAGCCAAGGATGCACTTGAGTCAAATGAGCTTGAAGCAATGAAAGCTGCACTTGAAGGTCTACAGGAAGCATTCCAGCCGATTGCACAGAAAATGTATGCTGATGCTCAAGCACAGCAGCAGGCTCAAGGTGGTGGCCAAGAAGCTGGCGGTGCTGATGACGTTGTTGACGCTGATTACGAAGTGGTAGACTAGTCGATAAAAACATTGCAAATATTCGTGATGACAATCACTTGCTTGACGGGCATCTTGTTACTTTAACCAGATGCCCTGATGGCGTATAGGCCCTGGTAAATGGATGAAGTGCGCATTCACAGATTGTTAACTGAATTCTAATAGGGTTCTCATAAAAGCTGTGGTATAATGATGAACAGCTGATGAAATGCTCCACTAGGGGGTATGACTGAATTAAATGTTGTGACTAATACCCTGAGGAAAGGCGGTATTACCTTTGAGTGATAAACAAGACTACTATGACCTGCTGGGCGTGGATCGAAATGCGGATGAAGCCGAACTAAAACGTGCTTATCGCAAGATGGCCATGAAATACCACCCTGACCGAAACCCAGATAACAAAGAAGCTGAGGCGAAGTTCAAGGAAATCAACGAAGCATATGAGGTGCTCAGCGACAAGGAAAAAAGAAATCTATATGATCAATTCGGTCATGCCGGTGTTAATCAGAACATGGGTGGCGGTGGCTACTCACAAGGTTTTGGCGGATTTGAAGATATAATTAACGAAATGTTCGGCGGCGGATTCGGCGGATTTGGCGGCGGAGGTTCATCAAGACGTCAGGGACCTCGCAAGGGTCAGGATCTTCGTGCAGATGTTACATTGACATTTGAGCAGGCTGCGTTCGGCAAAAAAGAAACAATTGAGTTCTACAGAACAGAGGAATGTCCAACCTGTCATGGTGATGGCGGGGAACCGGGAACCTCTTCTCATACATGTTCAAAATGTAATGGTACTGGAGAAATGCGTGTTGCACAGCGTTCGCTGTTTGGTGAAACCATTTCTGTACGTACTTGTGATGCATGTAATGGCAAGGGCAAGACGTTTGAACAGGTATGTCATACCTGTAAAGGTAAAGGCCGTGTGAAGAAAAAACGCACCATTGAAGTGGATATTCCAGCGGGTGCTTTCCATGGCGCACAAATGAGCCTTAGAGGTGAGGCGGATCTTGGACAACGTGGTGGCCCTCGAGGCGACGTTATCGTAGTGATTCATGTCCAGCCACATAAGGATTTCAAGCGTGATGGCAATGATATTTTCCTCGAAATGCCAATTACTTATTCACAGGCAGTTCTAGGTGCTGAGGTGGATGTACCGACACTGGACGGAAAGGTTCAGTTCAAAATTCCTGCTGGCACACCGAGCGGCAAGCAGTTCAGACTTAAGGGCAAGGGCGTTCCGGTACTAAATGGTTATGGACGTGGTGACCAGTATGTACGTGTATTTGTTGAAGTACCTACAAATCTGAATGGCAAGCAAAAATCCGCACTCAAGGCTTTTGCACAAGCTATGGGTGAAGACGGATATAAGGCTGAGGTTGAGCCGGAGATCAAACCGGATTACGCAGCGCATGACAAGAAGGAAGATAAGGGTTTTTTCGGCAAGATGAAAGACGCCTTTAGTGTAGATTAAATAGGAGACTCAGTGGGTGTGACCACTGAGTCTTTTTTTGCGAAAACCTATATGGCGTGCCAACTGCATGGAATATTTTGACTTTATCAACAAGCTCAGCAATTGAAAGTTGCTGGGTATTTCTGATGAACAAGGAAATACAAGACCATGGTTTGCCGACATTACCTATGATAAAATAGTGATGTTACAAAATGCCTTAACAAGATACCAGTGGAGGTGTTCCTGATGAAAATTGATATGCATGCATTAAAGAATGTGGAAAAATATCTGTATTTGGAAGCGCGACTACTTGAACGGCGCATGTTTGAGCTTGTCTTCGGAAATGGGACGACGGAAGATTTTCTTCTTGCATTAAGAGCCTATATGAATGTGGATGGTGGTTTTGGAAATGGTATAGAGCCTGATCTGAGAACGCCAGTAAGTAATGCGATTTCTGCGGAGACGGCACTTTGTCTTATCGACATCGCGGATGTACATGATGGAACAATTGTACGTGAAGTGGCGCACTGGGCAAATCGGGCCCTGAATCAGAACGGCTGGATTTCCCATCTGGAAAAGGACATCAAGGCGTATCCGCATCAGATTTGGTGGGAAGAGCCGGACGACAAGCGCATACTCAGTATTTCAGGACTTTTAAAGAAACTGGGCGTGGAGTCCATATTGGACGAAGAACGTGTCAGACAGTTTGCACTCACCGTAGAACTGCCTGAAACCGTTAAAATATATGACTATCCACTTTACTTATACGCGCTCTACCATCATGATTTTGAGAAGCGCGATGAAGTGCTGACGCATTTTGACGCACAGATGGAACAGCTCTTAAAGGACAACATGGCACATTATCCGCTCTTCAGCAGATATTGGCACTACGCCATTGAACGTATGCCGCATAAGGTCGTAGAGGCTGAAGCCTGGCGTGTGGTAGATGGTCTAACCACTGAGGGATATTTAAGCAATCCGTATGAGGACCTGCCGTGGTGGACGCCAATTTTCACACTGGACGCACTGGCAGTGTTGAAGAAATATGGTTACCTGGATATTGATGACAGGACTTGAAGCAAGAAGGATAGATAGAATTCAGGAGGACAAATGGGTGATTTAAGAGAAGATGCGTTTCAGATTATTGAGAAATCCATCGGCAGCGTTATGCCGGATATCTCAGTTGAACGCGCCTTGAATGATAGTATGAGTGATATTGGGGCATGTAGCGGGCAGCTCGTGGTCATAGCTATTGGAAAAGCGGCTTACAAGATGGCTGAAAAAGCGCAGGCCGTTCTTGGAGACCGTATTGATAAGGGGCTTGTTGTAACAAAGTATGGACATGCACCTGAAAAAATGGATAAGTTTGAAATTGTTGAGGCTGGACACCCAATTCCAGACGGGAACTCCGTATTGGGAGGAATGCGTGCGGTTGAGCTTGTGTCCGAACTGGGTGAATCTGATATGGTCATACTGCTCATATCTGGCGGTGGATCAGCGGTATTTGAAAAGCCTGCTGAAGGCGTAAGCATTCAGGATATCACAATCGTGACAGACCAGCTTTTGGCGTCTGGTGCCAGTATTGTTGAGATCAATACCATAAGAAAGCATTTATCCGATATCAAAGGCGGCAGGTTTGCCCAGCACTGCGGTGGTGCACAAATCTTGGCAATCGCCCTGTCGGATGTTTTAGGCAGTCGGTTTGACAGCATTGCCTCAGGACCCGTGCATGCGGACGACACAACCGCTCAAATGGCGCTGGATATTATTGAAAAATACAATATATATGCGGGTGAGCATGTGCTTAAGGCATTGACGCATGAAACACCGAAAGAAACAAGGCGTGTGAAGTCTTATTTGGCTGGCTGTGTGAAAGACATGTGCAGAGCTGCGGCAAGGGAAGCGCAAACGCTGGGCTATCATCCACTCATTATGACGACCGGACTGGACTGTGAAGCTAAGGAAGCTGGCCGAATGCTCGCGTCTATTGCGCGTGAGTATGCTGAAGAGGGCGATCAGTCATGGCATCACAGAAGACCATCGGCGATTATCTTTGGTGGTGAGACGGTGGTTAAGCTTATTGGAAATGGAAAAGGCGGACGCGCGCAGGAGTTGGCGCTTTCCGCAGCCATCGGCATTCAAGGCTTTGAAAACGTCACAATTTTTGCTGTAGGATCTGACGGAACCGATGGCCCCACAGATGCAGCGGGCGGCATTGTAGATGGTTCGTCAGTTGAAATCATGTTATCCGAGGGGCTTAATGCTGAAGCGGCCCTGGGCAACAATGATTCGTACAGAGCATTATATGCGAGTGGTGACCTGATCATGACTGGACCAACTGGAACAAATGTCAATGATTTGATGGTGGCACTCATACGTTAATAGGCAATTAAACGGACGCACTTGGCAATCGAAATCTGGATGGCCAAGTGCGTTTTATAGTGTACACGATATGAAAAATGCTTAAGAAAATTATCGAAAAAACGTTTTCCTATCCAGGAATATTAACCGATTGACCCTTTTTGTTTAGGATACACTGTTTGTTTCAAAACCTGTTGATAAGGGAGAATCTTCTGGGTATAATGTGCATGAAATAAGTTTTATAGAGATTTGCACATGTATAGTGCAGGTTATAAAGATATATAGTGCACATTAAACAAGGAGGTTGAATTCATGACAACTCAAAACACAGGGATGATTTCACGTATTCGCTCAACAATCGAAACAGCATTTTATGGCAATAACGTCATTCAAATAAAATCAGTACAGGAAGCCTATCAGCTGGCAAAAATGTCGCCAGGCACAGTCGTGACAGACATGGATGTTTACAATGCGGGCGCGCTTGGCCTTGAAGATGACGCAAAGGTACTCCTTTTCAACGATGGTGAGGTAACGGGCAGGTGTGCGGCTGCACGAAAAATAGTTGGCGATTCGGGCATTACCCAGGATACCTACTCAGGACTACTCAGGGACGCCGTATATGCCAGCAGAGGCAAGAAATTATACCATGCACAGGTTTATGTGGGTCTTCACAGTGATTTTATGGTCAAGGCCAATCTATTGATTCCAGAAGGGCATGAGAATATTCTGTACAACTGGATGATGAACTTTCAGGCAACAAGCGCCGAATACGATGCTATGTATAAGACGTCAAAAGTCATTGAAGGCGAGAGCGAAATATTCATTTTCTCAGACCCTGACTGGGTCTGTTCCGACCACCCTCTGGGCATGACGCTTTTTGATTCGGACCATAACTGCGCGGCGCTGCTGGGAATGAAATATTTTGGAGAGCATAAGAAGGGAACGCTGACACTGGGTTGGAGCATTGGAAGCAGAAACGGCTATGTTCCCTGTCATGGCGGTCTGAAGAAATACACGCTGGACTCTGGAAAGACATTTGTTGCAAGTGTGTTTGGTCTATCGGGTTCAGGAAAATCAACACTGACACATTACAAGCATGACGGCAAGTACGATATTGAGATATTGCACGACGACGCATTTCTTGTTTCCCATGAGGATGGTACATCCGTTGCGCTTGAACCGGCCTACTTCGACAAGACGCAGGATTATCCGGCTGGATGTCCGGACAACAAGTTTCTCATCTCAGCACAGAACTGCGGTGCGACACGAGACGAAAATGGAAAGTGTGTCCTGTTGACAGAAGACATCCGCAACGGTAATGGACGCGCAATCAAATCGAAGTTCTGGGCAGACAATCGCGTTGATTTCATTGAAGAAAAGATGGATGCCATCATTTGGCTTATGAAGGATCCGGCAGTGCCGCCAGTGCTTAAAATCGATGATCCCGTACTCGCTGCAACCATGGGTGCGACCCTTGCTACGAAACGTTCGACAGCTGAACGCATTGTCGATAATGCGCAAATGGATGCACTTGTCATAGAGCCATATGCAAATCCTTTCAGAACCTATCCGCTTGAAGAGGACTTCAACAAGTTCTTGAAAATGTTCAGAGACAATGGCATTAAGTGCTATATCTTGAATACTGGACACTTCGGGTCCAAAAAAATTACAAAGGAAGTAACATTGGAATGCCTTGAGACCATCGTGGAAGCTGATGGGAAGTATGTGCCATGGGGGCCGCTTCAGACTGTGCAAACAATCAACATGCCAGGATATGAACCCGACTGGAGCTCTGTGCGGTACACTGAATCAGTTATGGGTGCTTTTGAAAAACGCATGGCATATTTAAATGCTTCAGACAACCTGTTCAATAAACTACCGAGTGAAGCTGCGAAGAGTGTAGACGGTGTGCTTTCCGTTCTAAAGGCGATGTGCAAGCAAAGTAAAATCGCATAAGAGAGGTTATGATATCGTGCTGCAGACTGGTATCCTATCAACTCGATAAACAAACTGAGACTCCAGAGGATTTCTGGAGTCTCTCTAAGTTGTATGCATTTTAGGAGCTTAAGGGTGTGTTAAACAGATTAGTCGTCATATCTATGGAGATGGTCAAGGTCACGAATCATCCAAGTCCGTTTTTCCTCTTTGCGAAGCTTTGAGTCGATGGTTTTCCAGAACTGTTCTGCGAGTTCTTTACGTTCTTCGTCGGTCAGTTCCTTTTTCTTTTTGTCGGTCATAGAAATCCCTCCACTTCTCTTATGGTATTTATACCCCTTCAAGTTAAGAAAATTCAAAGGTCTTATAACAGACAGTGGGCGTTTTGCCAAAAATATGCTATAAATATAGATGGAATATAAAACAGTCCATAAGAGAAATAGAGAGACAGAACAATCACAAGGCAATATTCTAATAATGGGGGTAGGCTGTTATGCATTTTGAAAGACAGAAGAAATCGTGTGCAGTGAATCTGATAGCGGCGATCATGCTGGTCAGTGTTATAAATATTATAAGTGGGTTCAGCCTGATGCTGGAACTTGGAGCAATAGCTGCCTGTCTGCTGGTCTTTTCAGGCTACTGCATATTTGAAGGTACAGAGTATCTGCTTGTGGGCAGTCAAATTGAAGTCAAACGACGTCACCACTCAGATATCCTTACCATTGGGAAAATCAAGGAAATACAGACCTATGATGTTGCTTACGGGACAGCGGGAATTATCACCCGAAAAGCCAATTTCCTCAATTATGACGGTCAGCTTGTTAGAATAAAGGAAGCACTCAAGAATGAAGAGGGCAAGAGTCTCACCGAAGTACTTGTAGAGAAATATAACATTCAGCAAATACAAAAGGGCAGATAAGGCATAATTCGGCGCAGGGATTTAAAATATCAACCGTGATTTGTTTCATGTTCTTTAGTCAAAATAAGTAAAAGGGCGGCTTCTAGAAGAAGCGGCCCTTTTACTTTCACTTGTTTTGGAGTTTTACTTTTATTTAGACCTGCTAATAATAAATATGGCATGCAGGTATATCTGTCTTATGAAACCTTTTTCAAAGGTTTGTCCCTGTCGAACCGGTCTGTAATGGAGAATATGACAGGGCTCAGGGCCAGCAGTGCAATGAGGTTTGGAACAGCCATCAGGCCATTGAAGGTATCTGACAGGTTCCATACAAAGTTGACCTTATAAACAGCGCCAAAGAAAACGAGGCCAAGCCAGAGCGCTTTGTAGGCGTTGAGTGCTTCAATGCCGGCGATGTACTCAAGGCATTTTGAGCCATAATAGTACCAGCCTAGAATTGTAGAAAATGCGAAAAATACAAGTCCGAATGAAACGATGAGGCCACCAATGCCCGGCAGCGCAAGTTCAAAGGCCGACGTGGTCAGAGCAGCACCGTTCAGTCCCCCTGATATCTGCATTTCTCCTGAAACCGGATCAAGTGCGACGAGGCCGGAAACAAGAATGACAAGTGCTGTCATGGTACAGACAACAAGCGTATCGATAAAGGAACCCAGAGAACCAATAATGCCCTGGAGAACCGGATTTTCATTTTTAGATGCGGCGTGCGCAATAGGTGCGGAACCGAGTCCTGCTTCATTTGAAAAGACACCTCTGGCAACACCGTAGCGGATTACAGTTCCAAATACACCGCCGCCGACAGCCTTCGCTGTAAATGCATTGGTAAAAATCATGTTGAATGCAGTTGGAACATCATAAAAATGTTTCATGAGTATGATCAAAGAACCAATGACATAAATCAGTGCCATAGCAGGCACGATCTTCTCAGTTACTTTTCCAATCGATTGAATGCCGCCTATGATAACAAGGGCAGTTGCAAACGCAATGATCGTTCCAGTTATGATGGGGGATACACCAAGTGATATCTCAATGGATTGGGCTACTGAATTTGCCTGTACCATATTGCCAATACCAAGTGCGGCAATGGTACCAAAAAATGCAAAAATCCAGCCAAGCCATCCCCAATTACCACCATAGCGCTCCGTCATTCCAAGCCTTATGTAATACATGGGGCCACCGGACATTTCACCACGTTTATTGGTTGTCCGGTACTTTATTGCAAGAAGTGCTTCAGAGTATTTGGTAGCACCACCCAGTGCGGCAGTCAGCCACATCCAGAACACTGCACCAGGACCCCCAGCAGCTATGGCGCCAGCAACGCCAGCAATATTTCCAGTACCAATGGTTGCTGAAAGCGAAGTCATAAGTGCTTGAAAGGGCGTAATATCCCCTTGACCAAAATTCTTGCGTGAAAAGAGGAGTCTGAAAGCGTAAGCAAGCTTTCGAAACTGAATGCACCGCGTACCGTAGGTGAGAACAAGTCCAGTGGCAGCAAGAAATACAGCCATGAAGCTTCCCCATACAAACCCATTGATACTGCTAATGAGTGCATTAACTGCGTCCACAATAAACCCCCCTTTATCTGTCGCAATGCTCCAGATTATTATAAAGGGGGTGTTTCAAACGGTTTCAAATTGTGACATGTTTTTCTCAAAAAGTCAGAATTTTTAGTAATCAAATGTCTCTGAACTGCAAATGTGCGACAAACCTTCCAGGAACTTCCTTATATTTATGGAACCATGACTGCCATTTTGTGCTTTGATGCCATCCATTTCAATTCGAACTTCACGAAAGGCAAAAAGGACATGGGCATAATCCTGAAAAACAAGATTGGAATAATCATCGAGCCCCATATGGGCAAGGTTGTTCATGGCAACGGCAGCTGTTCGTCGGATTTTCTGTTCAAAGGACTTTGGCTGGTTGCTGAAATGCTTGAAAAAATTCTTAAGGGACATTTCATTGAGCGCATTAGGATGGTCCATCAGGTATCTTACAGATTTATAGATAGCATCTGCACCGCTTTCGCCAAGTATGCCCGTTGCACTTAGAACTTCTGTGACACGGTCCTTGTTGCCTGATTTGTCACCGGCACCAATTTCTGAAGGCCCTTCAGAGTCGCTGGTTTCCAGTAGCAGGTCATGGGCAAACATGGATTTGATCTGGCTCAGTTTTCGCTCTGCTTCAATGCCCTTTGTGACATTTCGAATGACCGATATGACCTCGATGGCATTGATGGGTTTTTGTATAAAAAACTCAACGCCGGATTCATAGGCTCTTCCAATCATGTCCTTTGCTGAAACCTGTGAAATCATGATTGAAGCAATCGTGTCATCGAGCTTCTGTACGATTGAAATGCCATCAAGTCGGGGTACGAAAAGGTCTACAAGAACAATGTCCGGATTCAGTGAACGAATCTCATCGAGCGCAGAGAGGCCATCATAGGCTTCTCCAATTACCGTTCCGAGGCTCTGGTCCGATATGATTTTCTTTAATATCAGTACGATATTGGGGTCATCTTCTACAATATAGAATCGCATGTATATTCTCCTGAATAAATGTAATTTATATTAGTTCTGAACTTCAATATGAACCTTTGGAATGACAATGTCAAAGGTTGTAGCGGTGTTGGGAACAGACGTGACGGTTATGGTGCCGCAGAGAACGTCTTCAATAAGTCTGTAGACAATGGTCAGACCCAGTCCGCGGTTAATGAAACCGGTCTGATAGTCAATTTTGGTTGAAAACCCTGGTGTGCTGATGAAGGGCAGATTTTCTGGGGAAATTCCTGGTCCATTGTCTGTGACCTGGAATTTGTGAAATTCGCCTTCAACCCAGTGGGTAAGCTTTATGGTCACAGGTGTGGTGACACCCTTTGCCGCATCGCATGAATTGACAATCAGATTTCGAAAAATGGACATAAGCTGGAAATGGTTGATCGTTTCAAAATCGGAGCCACCATGTACGGACAGGCGGATGTCTTCGGAACGGTCAGCGGTTTCAGCCCGCATCTGCTCTTCAAGAATGGAGAGTACGGAGTAGAAGGTCATGGTCTGATTCTGGTACTTGTTTTCCATCAGATCATGCACACCTCTGATTACGAGCTCGTACTCCTTTTTGATCTCGTGTACGGAACCTGCAAGGTTTAGAGCCTCGGTGGACCAGGTGCTCTGGTTCTTGTTGTCTCGAATATCTTCAAAATGCTTGTAAGCCTGTGTCATAATCTGCTCAATGCGTTCCATGTTGTTCTCCATCCAAAAGATTTCGGTCCTGAGAAAGGAGTTCAGCCAGAGTAGCCGTTTATAGCGTATGTCGTGTTCTTCCTTAAGCAGGAGGATTTTCTGGTAGCGCAGCATGATTAGAATTATGAGAACAATAGCAGATCGGATCACGGCGACAAAGAGCAGGGTTGTCAGTATGTCACTGAAAAAATGCTGGTTGAACCAGGCAACTCTCACAACGACCTCAAGCAGGTTCATGGTGAAGTCGCAGACAACGGCCAAAATTGCAAAAAGGTCAAAGGTGTATATGGAATGCTTTTGTGCCGTGAAATGCATGAAGACACCATAGCCAACATAAAAGAACATTTCCGGTATGTAACTGACGATGATGGCTTGGTCATATAGACCGAAGACAGTCAGAACGATGACGCGCCACAAAAATGTCGAAGCGGCTGAAGTAATGCCGACTGTAATGGTGTTGATATCCTGATTGGTATGTATGAAAATCGCAATCGCAATAACGCCGCAGCTGACTCTGAAATCATCAAACAGCAAATCAAGGTACAGCTGTGAAAACAGGGCGATCAGCATGACACCGATAAAGAGTCTGCTTTTTTTGCTCATAAAAACCTCCAATAAATCTGAAATAAGTATATCAAAAAATAGTAAAAAGTATAAATCCTTTCTTTGAAAAGCGCTATTTTGAAAATAATAGCGATTGCACAAAATGTAAAAAGGGTAAATAGTAAGAAAATACACAATAATTGTTATGGTGAGGCTTATGAGAGTAAAATTAAAATTGCAGCTTTTTATTATACCATTAATCATACTACCAGTACTGGCGACAGCCTATATTTTTATTGACAACACATCGTCAAGCATACGTGGACTTTATGCCGACAGTCTGCACCGAAATCTGGAAATCATTATGAACCATCTTGAACAGGAAAACTCTGTGATTGAAAGATTGGGCGCGACCAATACAAGGTTTTATGAAAAAAATGCCCAGAGCCACGCGCGTAACTTCATTCTAGACCTGAGTCTTGAGAATGGCGTCATCCAAATATTCGATAGAAATACCTTGGAGGTTGTCAATGGAACTGAGGTCTTTAATCGTGATTTCTATAGGGTTCTTTCAGATGACATTCTAAAGCAGCGCGCCGAAGGTATGGCAATAGAGAAGACGGTTCCATCTGGAGGAAAAGAGTACGTTGTGTTCTATCAGTATTTTGAGCCATGGGACTGGCTGGTGCTTGTCTATATGGATGAGAACATCATTTATCAGCCAATCAACCATGCGATTTCACAAATGCTCTTTATTGTGGCGGGACTGGTCGTTATGATCGGGCTCTTTTTGTACGTGGTAACCTCCAGGCTGACAGCACCGATTGACAGTCTCATGAAGGGTGTAAAATCCATCAGCGATGGGCACTATATGAATAAGGTTGAAATAAACACAAATGACGAGTTCAAAGACCTTGCCGATGCCTTTAATACAATGATGGGCAGAATTCAGCAGAGCTTTGACAGTCTCAATGATATGACTGAAGAACTGAAAATTGTGAACGTTGAGCTGGAAAGCCGTGTGGAGGAGCGTACAAGGGAACTGAAGGATACCAATGATGAGCTTGAACTTTCAATCATTCAAATGCGTGCCCTCCAGGATGACCTGGTCGAGTCTCGCAAGATTGCCGCGCTCGGTTCGCTGGTCGCAGGCATTTCACATGAGCTGAATACGCCAATTGGAATTGGCATAACTACAGCATCCTATATTTCCATGCAGACGGACGGCTTGCTTGATCTCTATCATAGCGGAAAACTCAAGAAGGCGGATTTTGTATCAGAGCTTGAAAGTGTCAAGCATTCCGCAGAGCTCATTCTGGATAATCTGGGCAATGCGTCTTCTATGGTTAACAGTTTCAAATTACTCGCAGTTGATCAGTCCCGTGAACACAAGAAAGAATTTGAACTGATTCACAGCATTGAAGGACTGCTTCAGAATATGAATGTGCTTCTTAGAAAGGGCAAGCATACGGTAACGCTAGATTATGAAAAACCAATTGAAATGTATAGCTATCCGGGCGTGCTTACTCAGGTTCTCACACATTTCATCATGAACTCCGTAGAACATGGTTTTCAGGACAAGATGGAAGGTCGAATCAAGATTTACGTCAAGCAGGAAGGCAGCCATGTGACTCTGGTTTATGAAGATGATGGGCTTGGGATGGATGAAAACAAAGTGCATCGAATATTTGAACCCTTTTTTACGAGCAAGCTTGGGAAAGGCTCCAGTGGTCTTGGTTTAAACATTGTCTATAATCTTGTGACGGGAATACTAAAGGGCAAATTATCAGCAATGAGTCGAATGAATGAAGGTATGCGCATAACAATGATCTTCCCGACGATTGTAAAGGATGAGTGATTATGAAGAAATTCTTTTTATTCATATTCGTTTTGATGTTGACCCTGCAGGGCTGCACAAGCGTGGAACCTGCTCAGGACACTAAGCCGCCTGTACAGGAACTGACTGAAATAGAGACTAATGTGGATGTCATAGACAAGATGCACCTGACAGAATCTGAAGAGGCTTATATCAATGCGCTTAAGGCGCGTGGTGTGCTCCGTGTTGCATCCAGACAGGTGGAAACTGTCTTTAAAGAAGAGAATGGGGAAAAGAAGGGCTTCAATTACAATACCATAAAGAATTTCACCGATGCAGTGGGTATTGATCTTGAAGTTCATGTCGTCGATAACATAGAGGCTTTTTTCAGAAAAGACGGTAAGTTCAACGAAGCGGTCCGTTCAGACCCATACCTGTCCTATAAGCCAGATCTATTCAGTGAAGTGGATGTTTATGTAGACACGCTCACGCAGCTTCCGTGGCGTGAGAAACTCATGGATTTCATCGGAATTACACCAATTCGCGAACTGGTAATCCATATGCCGGGCATTAATATAGAAAGTGTGTATGATCTAGATGGCAAGCGTGTAGCGGTTCAGGCAGTATCCTCCTACATGTCCACCTTTATTGCCCTTGAGGACAAATACGGTTTAGACATGGAATATGTATATACCGATACAATACTCAATGCGGTAGAGGCGGTAAATCAAGGTGAGGCAGATCTGACGATTATGGACAGCAACAGAGCCTTTCTTGAAATGAAGAAGTTCGACAACATTGAGCTCGGCATTCCTGTAACGGAAGTCAAGTATGTTGGCTGGGCTGTTTCAAGAGATTCAGATACCCTGAAATCGATTCTTGAGAAGTATATGGATGTACTCATTGAAGAAGGGATGATCAATGACCTGTGGTTGAGCGATTATGATATTAGTTTCTATGAGTACTACACCTTGATATTGAAGGATGCCAGTATTTTGGAGGCCATGAATCTATCAGCCGAGGAGCGGGAAGTCATCGATCAGATAAGGTCCCGCGGCGAACTCCGGGTTGCCATGCAGCCCAATGTCATTGGCTACATGACGGATGGCGAGGACCAGACTGGCTTCAATTATGTGCTTGCAGATGAACTAGCAAATGTCATTGGCGTTGATCTGAAAGTTACAGTAGTCGACCAGTTCACTAAATACTTTTGGAAGGACGGTGTGACACCACCTGATATTAAGTTTGACACGACCTATTTCTATGTGCCTGATCTTTTCAATGAAGTGGATATTTACGCAGACAATTTTACACATATGGCGTGGCGAAAACAGATTCTCAACCAAATTGAGGTTGTTCCAGTCAGTACGGTGATTGTCCAACGCGTTGGTGCGGGCATACGGAAACTGGAAGATCTGAATGGCCTGACGGCTGCTATCAACAAGGATACTGCATATGAGGATATCTTAAATGATATTACCGATAGATATGACATTCAAGTTGAAATCGTGCCGACCTATTCCGATATGGAAAGCTATGATGTTGTAAGTCGTGGCGGTGCTGATTTTGCCATTGTCGATAGTGATATTGCTTTTCTAGTGCTTCAGGATTTTGAGGACCTTGAAATATCCATTCAGTCATCGGAGTCGGCATTTATCGGTTGGGCGGTGAAGAAAGAAGATGATATTCTGGCATCGATTTTGACCAAGTACTTTACAGCCTTGAAGCACAGCGGCATGTTTGATACCTACTGGGAGCAGGCCTATGGCGTATCATATGCGGAGTATATGAGATTGCTTATAGATTGACAGTACGTCAGTAAACGTATCAACTATTATTAGATGGAGGTGGTTAGCATGATTTATGAACTCAGCAGATCGCAGTTCAGCACAATTGGATACCTATTGAGTGGAGAAAGAGTTGATGAGTGGGTACAGGAGGTTGTATTCGGGCGCCGTCCAGGTTGGGTATTTGTCGATAATGTGATGATGCCGCAAACCGCTATGATATGGTCAGAGTCCGAGCAAAGTCTCTTCTTTATTGGAGATTCAGGCTGTGAGACCTTTAACAGCGCATTGATATCTTATTTGAAGTACATACTTATTCCAAGAATGAAGAAAAAAGATTTGAGTGGAGTGGCCCTATATGGCGCAGACACGAAGTGGGATAAGGAACTGGATGCAATTCTTGCCCATGTCAATAAGCGTGTGAACATGCAGGCCGTGTTTGAGTATCCCAAGAACTTGAAGGCTTCAGACCTTGAAAACCAAATGGACAGTATTTTTGAAACCCTTGAAGTGAAAAAGTCGACACTCCTCAAGCGCAATAGCGTCTGTCTGGAGCTTGCCTTTGACAAGAGCATTCGAGCACCTGAGCAAAGCGGGTTTAAAAAGGTGTATGATTGCCCACTCTTCAAATTGTCCTTATAAAAGCATGTAATATATAGGGTGAAAGTGTGCCTAATAATTCCAATTACAGTCTCTCGTGGGAGGAGACTGTTTTTTGTGTACCATATAAGACAAAGATTTAATAAAATAGTGAAAACGTTTCTCGTATAATATAATGACCGATTGCGCATTATATGGTATCATACCACTAGGAGGTGCGTTATGCAAAAAAAAATGAAAGCTTTAGTTAAAAAATATGCGAAGCCGGGTCTATGGCTTGAAGAAGTTGATATGCCTGAAGTCGGCGAGCAAGATGTACTTATAAAAATGAAGAAGACTGCAATCTGCGGTACAGATGTACACATCTACAACTGGGATGAATGGTCACAGGCGACAATTCCTGTACCTATGACAATTGGTCATGAGTTTGTAGGCGAAATCGTTGAGATTGGAAGCGGTGTTAAGGATTACAAGGTTGGAGACCTGGTTTCAGGTGAAGGCCATGTTGTATGTGGTCATTGCCGTAACTGTCTTGCGGGTAGAAGACACCTTTGCAAGAATACAATGGGTATCGGCGTGAACAGAACAGGTATTTTTGCTGAGTACGCTGCGATTCCAATGCAGAATGTATGGCTATGCGATCGCAAAATTCCTGAGGATGTGCTCAGTATAATGGATCCACTGGGAAATGCAGTACACACTGCACTTTCATATGATCTTCTTGGTGAAGATGTTCTGATTACGGGCGCTGGTCCAATTGGTATCATGGCTGCTGCAATTGCGAGACACGCAGGTGCACGTCACATTGTTGTTACAGATATAAACGATTACAGACTTGGTCTTGCGCTGAAAATGGGTGCTGACCGCGTTGTAAACCCAATGAAGGAAAAGCTGACAGATGTCATGGCTGACCTGGGAATGAAAGAAGGCTTTGATGTCGGTCTTGAAATGTCAGGCAATGCGACTGCTTTCAAGGATATGGTAGACAATATGTTCCACGGCGGAAAAATCGCCATGCTTGGAATCCAAGGTCCTGATACTCCAGTTGACTGGAATAAAGTTGTATTTAATGGTCTTTTCATTAAGGGCATCTATGGTCGCGAAATGTTCGAAACATGGTACAAGATGACTGCCATGCTTCAGTCTGGCCTTGATGTTTCTGAAGTGATTACACATAGGATGCACTATACTGAGTTTGAAAAAGGCTTTGAAATCATGAAGAGTGGACAGTCTGGAAAGGTTATTCTAGAGTGGAGCTAAGTCAATATAAGTAATAGCCTATAAAACAATTAACCCCCAGCGGATTTGATCCACTGGGGGTTCTTTATGACTATTTTCAACTTTGAGAAACAGCAAATCCAGAATTGGATGCGATATTTCTACTGGCTGATTTTCTTGTTCGCACGCATACGGTCTTGTGCGTTCAGGATTTTCTTTCTTAGACGGATTGAGTCTGGCGTGATTTCAACAAGTTCATCATGCTCGATAAACTCAAGCGCTTCTTCAAGTGTGAACACACGAGGTTGAATCAGCTTTAGGGCTTCATCAGAACCAGATGCACGCACGTTTGTAAGTTTCTTGTTCTTACAAGGGTTAACCACCATGTCGTCCTTACGGCTGTTCATAGCAACAATCATGCCCTCGTAAACATCGACAGAAGGACCAACGAACATTTGGGCTCTTTCACTCAGGTTAAACAGTGAGTAAGCCATTGTTGTACCGCCCTGCTGTGAAATAAGAACACCGTTGCTTCTTCCAGCGATTTCGCCCTTGTATGGTTCGTAGGCGTAGAATGATCTTACGATTGTACCTTCACCGCGCGTATCATTGATGAATTCACTTCTGTATCCAAGAAGGCCACGTGTGGGCACCTGGAAAGTGATTTTCGTGTAACCATTCTCAGGCTCCATGGCTACCATGGCACCCTTACGTTCGTTAAGCTTGGCAATAACTGTACCTGAAAATGCGTCCGGTACAGTTGTGATCACTGTTTCTATCGGCTCATTTGTCACACCGTCAATTGTCTTTAGAAGTACTTCCGGCTTTGAAACTGAAAGCTCGTATCCTTCACGACGCATGTTCTCAAGCAGGACAGAAAGGTGGAGTTCACCACGGCCTGAAACCTTGAAGCCATCTTTTCCAGGAAGCTCTTCAACGCGAAGACCAACGTTAACTTCCAGTTCTTTTTCCAGTCGTGCGTTCAGGTGACGGCTTGTCAGGAACTTTCCGCTCTTGCCGCAGAATGGAGAATCGTTGACAAGGAAGTTCATAGCAAGTGTAGGCTCTTCGATATCAATCATCGGAAGTGCTTCAACATGGTCAGGAAGACAGATTGTCTCACCAATCATAATATCTGGAATGCCAGAAAGCACGACGATTTCGCCACTTCCCGCTGCGTCTGTTTCAAAACGCTTAAGACCTTCATTAATGAAGACCTGTCCAATTTTACCTCTTGTAACTGAACCGTCACGTCTAGCAATGGATACAGACTGACCTTTTTTAACAGTACCGCGTGTAACGCGGCCAATACCGAGTCGGCCGATGTAATCATCGTAGTCAAGGGATGAAATCTGTACCTGCAGAGGCTCATCGTCCTGATTTGGATACACATCAACATGCTCTCTAAGCAGGTCAAACAGGGGATCAAGATTTGTGCTCTCATCATCCATTTCGCGTTTGGCAATGCCTTCCTTAGCAATTCCGTATAGAATTGGGAATTCAAGCTGCTCGTCTGTAGCATTGAGGTCAGCGAAAAGGTCGAATGTCATATCGACAACTTCTTCCGCGCGTTGGTCTTTCTTGTCAATCTTATTGATCATAAGAATTGGCTTCAGACCTTGCTCAAGGGCTTTTTGAAGAACGAATCGCGTTTGAGGCATTGGTCCTTCACTTGAGTCAACCAGCAGAATTGCACAGTCAACTGTACGGATAATACGTTCAACTTCTGAAGAGAAGTCGGCATGGCCAGGCGTATCAACAATATTGATTTTTAGGCCATTGTGTTCAATCGCGCAGTTCTTCGCGTAAATTGTGATCCCACGCTCTCGCTCAAGGTCATTGCTGTCCATAACGCAGTCTACAACTTCTTCGTTTTCTCTAAAAACACCGCTCTGTGATAAAAGTGCATCTACAAGTGTTGATTTACCTGCGTCAACGTGGGCAATTACAGCGATGTTCATAATATCTTTGTGCTGTGACATAAAAAATCCTTTCTATAAATACATATACGAACGTACTCGTATCATCTTGTTTTAATTTTCGGAGTTAGAAACTCAACCTACTAATCATACACTTATAACTCATTTAAAGCAATCAAAAAAGTGTAAACAAATTTTCTTTGCGAGGACAAAGGCTTTTAGACTATCCTTTCAAGTGGTAAAATAAACGAGACCGTATTATGATTTGGTCATGAAAATACTTATGATGCGTATGAGAAGAGAGGGTGCTTATGCCGGCTTTACCACTGCATATGATGTTTGCCATAGAGTTGTCCAAAAGATACAAGGGTCTTACTGCCTATCCGCTTATGGTTGGTGCGATACTGCCAGATTGCCTGTATCCAGGAGATACGAAAAGCTTTCGCGTTTCTCATTGCTTGAGCGGGAGTGTTTTTCAGGCAGACAACATAATCAAAAGATTCAGGGAAGTGGTCAGACATCCTGAGGACTGGGCCCTGATGATCGGATGGCATTCCCATGTCTGGTTGGATGCCTACGACCGAAAACGCGGTATGAAGATGCTTGGGAAAAAGAAAATATATGAAAGCGAAGAGAGCAGGATGCGTTTTTATGACAATATGTGCGATTTTTCTAAAGATGAAATCATGAATATTGTTGACGACATGGTTCGGGTTCCGACGCCAATGGTCACCGTGCTCGAGCAGATGATGGACATACGATTCAAGGATCCTCAGGATCAGCTCAGGAGTATTTTGAGATACATAGAGCGTCGGGCTGAAAGGGAACCTGATGAACGACGTCCCATTGTGAAAAAGGAAGTATTTCAGCGCTATATAGAGGAAGCTTTTGAAGAGTATCCTTTTGAAGCACTGGGACTCAGACCAACTGAAGCATTTCTCTCGAGCTCCGATGAAGAGAAAATGCCACAGGACATACTTGATCCCGCACTTGATGAACTCGACATACTGGACAAGGAACTTGATGACTTGCTGAGCAAGTAATGGGTGTTTTTCTTCTATTATATTAAGGAAGAGATAATCGCGCAAATTTGCGACAAGCGAATAGTTCTTGTGAAGTAGGCAAGGGTAATGGTATAATGCTTACTGGATTTTTAAGCACGGCTGGAACCAGCACGGCACAGATATTGATATTAGAAGATGGAGGCCTCTTATGTGGTATGAAATAAAAGTTAAAACAACTTCTGAATCTTCAGAAGCGGTGAGCAACATGCTCTATGAAATTGGCGCAGAGGGCGTTCTGATAGAAGACCCTAACGATCCGGTTTATACAAATAGCAAAGAGTCCGACTGGGACTATATTGATATTGAAGAAGTGAAAATGCATCTTGAGTACGACGGTGCTGTTGTAAAGTGTTACTTTGATGGTGCGGACGTAGGTGCAAGTGATCTCGAAGACAAGCTGACACACCTTAAGGGAAGACTTTCTCAAATTGAAAGCTTTGGCCTTGATGGCGGCCCGCTTACAGTTGAAGTTAAGGAGCTTGAAAACACAGACTGGAACAACGAATGGAAAAAGCACTACAAACCATTCGAAGTAGGTAACAGACTGGTTATCAAACCTAGCTGGGAAGAATATGAAGCTACTGATGACAGGCTGATTATTGAAATCGATCCAGGTGGAGCTTTTGGTTCGGGTACACATGAAACAACGAGCATGTGCATGGAAATGCTTGAAGAGAATGTCACTGCAGACATGGATGTGTTCGATATCGGTTGCGGCAGTGGTATACTTGGTATTGCAGCGGCTAAGCTAGGGGCAAAGGCTGTAATCGCTGTTGATCTTGATGAAGCAGCTGTCATGACGACACATGAAAATGCTGTAAGAAATAATGTGTCTGATAACTTTACAGTTCACCACGGAAATCTGATGGATGTTGTTTCTGGAAAAGCGGATATTATTGTTGCAAACATTATTGCAGACATTATCATCCTGCTTGCAAAGGATCTTAGAACTTTTATGAAGCCAGGCGGTATCTTTATTTCAAGCGGCATTATTGATGACAAGATTGATGCTGTTAAAGAGGGCCTTGAAGCATCAGGCTTTGAAATTGTTGAAGTGAGAAGACGCGGTGAGTGGGCAGCAATCCTAGCGAGGTAGACATGCATAGATTTTTTATACTTAAGGAAAACCTGAACCTTGATGAAAAAATTGCACGGATTACAGATAAAGACGATGTGAAGCATGCTGTAAAAGCACTCCGCATTGAACTCGGTGAACAGATTGAGCTGTGTGATACAGACGGTATGGAGCATATTTGCGAGGTTAAGGATATCGGCACCTATGAAGTGATATGCAGCGTCTTGACTTCGGAAATGAACAAGCGTGAATCGGCTGTGGAAATCACACTCTTTCAGGGCTTGCCTAAAGCAGACAAGCTGGAGCTTATTATACAAAAAACCACAGAACTGGGTGTCATGCGGATTGTGCCGCTGCAAATGAAGCGCTCGGTTGTTAAGTGGAAAGAGGACAAGTCTGCAGCAAAGAAAGTGGAGCGCTGGAATCGAATTGCCCTTGAGGCTTCCAAGCAGTCAAAACGCGGTCGTATTCCAAGGGTTGATGCACCCCTGTCCATGCGCCAGTTTTTAAGTGAAATGGATGATTTTGATTTGGTGATCATGCCTTACGAAAATGAGGCTGCAGTGTGTATTGGACCTGTTTTGAGCGCATGTGCCGATGTGAAAAAGATTGCAATCGTCATAGGTCCTGAAGGTGGGATTGATGAAGAGGAAGTTCTTGCACTGACAGAGCGTGGGGCTAAAAGTGTAAAAATGGGGCCAAGAATCCTTCGAACTGAAACAGCAGGCCTTACCGCAGTGGCTCTTGTTCAATATGCCATTGGAGATTTGAGTGGCCTATAGTTTATAAAAGGATGCACCTGGGCAAATCGATAGTTTTCTACAACCGGTAATCAGATGATTACCGGTTTTTTGCTTGGGCATAAGAGGCTGAGAAATGCCGAAACCTTTTAAAGCCCAATTTTAAAAAACATGATAAGGGGTATAATTTGAAAAAGATGCATTCAAGAGAGGGGATTTGGATATGCAAGGGAAAAAAGGCAAGGTAGTCATTGCAGTATTAATTATCTTGAGTTTGTACTTTTCGTATCAGTATGCAAACCGTCCAATTTACATTGGTTTTGGAGCGGGTCTGAGTGGTCAATGGTCTCAGTTGGGTGTACAGGTGCGTAATGGATTTTTACTTGCTGTTGATGAAGTGAATGCCAAGGGGGGAATAGATGGGCACAAGATAGTGCCCGTGATTTTTGATGACAGAAATGACAATGACTATGCAAAGACAATAGTCCAGGAGTTGAAGGACAAGAACGTGAATTATTTTGTTGGGTTTTCCATCAGTGCGATGACACCTGCAATAGAAGAATTTATGGATACTTCTAACATATTGGTCATCAGTCCGACTATGAGTACGAATTTGCTGACCGGAATCGATGATAACTTCTTCAGAGTTTGTAATGCAAGTGCCAATGAAGCGAATGCGTTCTTAAAAATACTGTCAGAAAGCGACATGCGTGATTTTGCTATTGTGTACGACACCTCAAATATCCAGTATACAGGACCAACACACGATATTATTACAGGTGGATATCGAGAAAATGGCCTTGAACTTAAGCTGGATTTGGCATTTAACTCGCATGATGATAATTTTAGTGAGTTGGCAGCACGTATTAAGCAATCAGGCGCAAATAATGTAATAATACTGGCGTCAGGTGTTGATTCGGCAGAAATCGCGCAGCAGCTCCAGCTCATAAACTACACAGCTCAACTATATGCGAATGCTTGGGCCACAACGCAGGATCTGCTTGTAAATGGCGGTCGTGCAGTGGAGAACATGCGCGTAGTGGGACTTTATGATATTTCATCTGATGAACCTGCTTATCTGGATTTTGAAAATAAAATGGTGAAACAGTATGGTAAGAAGCCGACATTCCCACAGATATTTGGGTATGAAAGCGTTCTTATTCTCAAGGAAGCAATTGAGACAGCAGGAACGACAGATGTCGAGACTGTAAAAGATGCGATTGTTGAAATTGGAACGTTTCAGGGATTGCAGCAGACCATTGAAATCGACGCATTCGGAGATGTGCGCAGGGGCAATTATATTTACGAAGTCAAGAACGGGGAGTTTACAAGTTTAGAAAAGTAAGTGGTGCATATGGGGAAAACAAACAGAAATGAAATAAGTATTTATAAGCGCTTAATGCAAGTAAATATTCTCAGGGCCACCCTACCTCTTATTATGTTGGCTCTTATGATTATGCTCGTTAGCACAGTTTATGTTCTGTCCCTTATGTACCATCGAACGGAAGATGTTATCAGTTCAATCGAATCGTCAACATCCATATTTCTGAGGAGCTATTTGAACAGTTTGGATGAAATTTATCTGTCCCAATACAAGATTGATCATACATCTTCAAGACTTGGAATGGGACTTGAGGCATTCAATCAAAGCAATTCAGAGATTGAGTCTATTTGGATACTGGATTTGGATGGACGTGCCATTGCAGGGACTAATTTAAACGTCTCTGAAATTGGCAGGGACTATTCAGGACATGATTACTACATCAATTTGAAAAATGTTGGGGATGTTTTCTGGTCGGATGTGTTTATTTCTCAAGGTGAGAATAGACCTATTGTGACGGTTGCAAAAAAATATGAAGAAACGATTGTCGTTCTACGCATAAGCTTGAGCAAACTGACGGATATGCTGCATATATTCAATATATCCGATCATTCATATATTGCTGTGATAGATTCAAGCGGTGCATATATCGCACATAGTGACAGTGAATTTGTCACTACACGTGCATATGACCCAAACCACCTGCGCCTTATTGAGCAGGAACGCAAGCTCACAACTTACGAAGGAAATAGCATGCTTGCCTTTTATCGTGTAATAAATGATACACATTGGGGCATCATTTACTACCAGTCAATACAGGATGTTCTTGCACCTGCTGCAATCATGCTTGCATTAGGAATAGGATTTATTGCTGGGATTAGCTTTATGTCACTTTCGGCTGTTTTCAGACTCAATAGTGAAATTGCAAATGAGTTGGAAGAACTGATTGGTTGGACTAAACATGTTGCGCGGGGGGATTATACCAGAGTGATATCAAAAAGGAGTTTTGACGAGTTCAATAATCTTTCAGACTCGTACAACGTCATGATGTCTGAGATTGTCAAGCGGGAAGAAGAGCTGGAAGTGAGCAGGAAAGAACTTGAACAGGTCAATCAGAATCTGGAAAAACTCGTAGAACTTAGGACGAAAGCTTTAGAGAAATCTCTTGATGAGTTGAAGAGCACTCAGGCGAAACTGATTCAGAAAGAAAAAATGGCTTCCCTTGGCAGTCTAGTCACAGGGGTTGCCCACGAGCTCAATACACCTATTGGTATTGCAATCACATCAATCACATATGTGGAGGAGCTGAATGGGGAAGTGTTACAGAAGCTGCAGGAAGGGGCATTGAACAAGAAGACCTTCAAAGTGTTTTTAGAGAGTATAGAGGAGAGTACACAATTAATTCTTAGAAATTTGCTGCGTGCGTCAGAACTCATCAAGAGTTTTAAACAGGTTTCTATACATCAGGAAAAGATATCATGCAAGGAAATAGAGATTAGAGATATTGTAGATGCGACATTCACGTCATACAGTATTGAACTGCGAAAGCATGGTGTTAAAAAATCAATAAGTTATTCAGGAGATTTAGTGTGTATGACATATCCGGGTGCTATTTCTCAAATACTGTCAAATATGATCCAGAATAGTCTCATGCATGCTTTCAAAGATGTAGAAGATCCTATGTTGTATTTGGAATGCAGTTCAATAGACGCAAGGAATCAGATATCCTTGAAGTATTGGGATAATGGTGTTGGAATAGATGCAAAATATGTGGATAAGATATTCGATCCCTTTTTTACGACGGTTATGGGTCAGGGAAGCAACGGACTTGGAATGAACATTGTCTATAATTTGGCAAGTGGTCTACTTGAAGGCGAGATCACTTATTTAGATGAGCCAGATAAGGGTGCATGCTTTGAAATCAGATTTCCCAAGAACATTAATTGTTGAAGCAGGAATGGCGTACTCGGCTAACCTTGTTTTAATAGATCATTCGTTTGACAAACACAAAAGCTTGTTGTACAGTTGTTTTATACAAACGTTATGACAATTGTAAGGGGTTGCCTATGGATAGTGAAATTACAAAGTTGATTCAGGTCGCCAAGCTTTATTATGAAGAAAACCTGAATCAGTCAGAAATCGCAAAAAGACTGGGCGTATCCAGACCGTTGATTAGCAATATGCTGGCTAAAGCGAGAAATATGGGCATTGTAGAAATCAAAATCAAAGAGCCGTTTTCAAACAATACATTGCTGCTCAATCAATTGAAAAATGTATTCAACATACAAGGTGGATTTGTTATTCCATCCTCCAACTCATCCTATCTGACGGAGAAAACCATTATTAATCAAAGTGTGGTGTTCTTAAAGGACCTATTGCCGGAAGTCAGCAACCTGGGACTTGGGTGGGGATATACCATCGGACAAGTGATTGATGCCTTTACGGAGACGGACCTGAATGCAACCTTCGAAGGCTGTGTTGGCCCTCTTATTGGTACTGCAACCATACCGAACAAGGGCTATCATCCATCGGAGCTTGTCAGACAGCTTTCCATGAAAACGGGACTGGAGGCAAAATTTATTTTTGCACCAGCATTTCCCACGTCCGATCAAGAGCTTGAGCTGTACACAAATACAGACAATTACAGCGAACTCCACAGTTTTTGGGAGACGCTTGACTGTGCCTTGCTAGGTGTAGGGGCATACCCTTCAGTGCCTGATCATGCAACGGCTGTTCGATTTGGCGATATTCTTAATAAAGAAGGTGCTGTGGGAAAGATCTTGTCATATTTTTATGACAAGGATGGACAAATCATTCGAAGTGAGAATGACTACGCACTTCAAATTCCTTTGAGCCTGCTTGGGCAAGTAAAGCGTGTTGTTGCAGTGTGTCCTTCTGAAATCAACGCAAAAGCTGTTTTGGGCGCTTTGAAAACAGGCTTTGTAACCCATATTATTTTGACCGAAGAGAAGGCAAAAGAAGTCATTCAAATGCGTGCGCTTTAGTTTAGGTCGGCGCAGGTGTGTTAAGAGCCTTAAGACTATATTCACAACTGAATGATGGTGAAGCAGAAAACCTCTGTATTGCAGGACATCCCTGTAATACAGAGGTTTCTTTATTTTGAAGCACTTGAAGCGCAATATGAATTAAAGTCAGAAAATTACCAAAACATTATTTACATATGTCATAACATATGTTAATATCAAATTACAAAATGAATAGGAGGTGCGATATGACAATCGATTTATTGCAAAAGATGCTGCTTCCCGTTACAGATCTGCTGGAAGAGAATATTTCACTTTTGACTGAGCTCGATAGTGCGACCGGCGATGGAGATCATGGCGTTACAATAGGTAAAATATCCATGTGTATTCGTTCAAAACTCGCGTCGCTGGATGGAACTGAGAACCCTGCAGAAGTACTGGACACCCTGTCCTGGGATTTAATGAACATCAATGGTGGTTCTGCAGGACCGCTCTGGGGCGCATATTTTGAGGGTATGGCAGAAGGTGCCGCGCTTGCACATTCGAGTGTAGACGAGTTTGTAAGAAACATTCTGATTGGCGGTTATGAAAATTTTGCGGCCATAAGCGGTGCAAAAGTGGGTGACAAAACCATGATGGATGCAATTTATCCAGCAGTTGAAACCATTAGAGCAGCAGAGAAAACATTAAATGACTTGATGCCATTGATGGCTGAGGCATCATCTGAAGGGGCCGAGGACACGAAAAATATGATCGCGAAATTCGGGCGTGCACGGTCTTTAAAAGAAAAAGCAATTGGGCATGCAGATCCAGGTGCAGTTTCCTTTAGTCTATTCTTTAAAGGAATTGCCCAGGGATTGAGTGAATAATTTTAACGAGGAGGTCGTAATGGAAATTATGCACATTGGTGTTCCGGTAAAGACACCGCAAGCGGGGGAAGCGTATGCTGAAGGTTTGAAGGTTCATATAGCCGGACCTGAGACCAATCCAATGCAGTTTGAGTATCTTCGATTTGAAGAGGGGACGCCGCTGCATCAGGATATTGTGGAAAACGTTCACGTGGCGTATAAGGTGGACAGACTTTCAGATTTTACTGAGAAGTATGAAGTGCTGTGTGAACCGATGGCAGTCGATGAGAATCTGACGATTGCTTTCATAAAAATGGATGGTGTTGTTGTAGAGGTAATGGAATTCAAGTAGAGGGGACAATACATATGAAAATGAAGAAGTTTATCAACAATCCTGCCAACCTTACCAGTGAAATTCTGGAAGGTCTGGCGCTTTCCAATCCGCATTTGATTGAAGTGACTGAAAGCAAACTTGTCGTGAACAGGAAGCTTGCCGAGGCTGACCGTGTGACAATCGTAACACTCGGCGGTACAGGACATGAGCCAGCAATCAGTGGTTTTGTAGGCGAAGGCATGGTGGATATTTCCGTACCAGGCGATATTTTTGCAGCACCTGGTCCGGGTCCTTGTCTTGAGGCAATGCGTATGGCAGATAAAGGCAAAGGTGTTCTTTTTGTAGTCCTAAATCATGCAGGCGATATGCTCACTGGCGATATGGTTATGAAGCGTGTTGTGAAAGAGGGTCTGAATGTTATACGTGTGAATACTCAGGAAGACATTTCAAACGCAACACGTGAAAATGCACATGACAGAAGGGGTCTTGTTGGCTGTGTACCTGTTTACAAGGTTGCGGCAGCTGCAGCTAAAGCCGGAAAGAATCTTGAAGAAGTTGCTGCCATCGCTCAAAAATTTGCTGATAATATGGCGACTATCGCTGTTGCTGCACGAGGCGCAACGCATCCATCCACTGGGGAACCTATTTCGATTTTGGGTGAAGATGAAATGGAAATCGGCATGGGCCAGCATGGCGAAGGTGGCGGTGGACGTCAGAAAATGCTGACTGCTGATGAAACGACAGACATTATGGCTGGAGCGCTTGTTAAAGATCTGGATCTTAAGAGCGGTGAAAAAGCAATGGTCATTGTAAATGGTTCTGGTGCAACAACGCTGATGGAACAGCTCATTGTTTACAGAAGAGCACACCAATATCTAGCAGAAAAGAACATTGAAGTTGTTGCGAATGTTGTTAATGAACTGTTGACAGTACAGGAGACAAACGGCTTCCAGCTTTGTGTGGCACGTATGGACGATGAGCTGCTTGGTCTTTGGGAAGAGCCTTGCAAGACACCATATTTTACAAAATAGGTTTAAAGTCAACAAAGGAGAAAAGCATGGCAGATAATGATTCAATAAAAAAAGCAAAAGACTTTCATCTGGATATAGATGCAGCGGCAGAAGGATTTTTCGTAAAAGGTGCCTCACATTACGACTGGGGGATGAAGCACAGACTGTCCAAACTCTTCAACCCCGATACAGGAAAAACCATTATGCTCGCATTTGATCACGGTTACATCATGGGGGCAACAAGCGGACTGGAACGTCTGGATGTTGCCATTCCTCCCCTTGTTGAACATGCAGACGTTCTTATGGCAACTAGAGGCGGCCTGAGAACCTGCATTCAGCCTGCGTCACATAATGCAGTTGCACTTAGGGTTTCTTCGGGAAGCTCGGTCCTGCGTGATGACATAACAAAAGAAGTTCTGGCAGTAAATGCTGAAGATGCCATTCGAATGAATGCATCTTGCATGGCAGTTCAGGTCTATGTCGGCTCATCGAATGAATGCAGAACCATAGAAAACCTTTCAAACGCAGTCAATATTGGGAACCGATATGGAATCCCTGTGCTTGGTGTTGTCGGTGTTGGTAAAGAGATGGAAAGAACGCCACAGTACTTCCTGACAGCAACGCGTCTTGTAGCAGAAATGGGTGCCCATATTATCAAAACTTACTACTGTGATGACTTTGAGAAGATTGTGGCGGCATGTCCAGTTCCGATTGTCGTAGCAGGGGGCAAGAAGGTTCCTGAAAAAGATGCACTTGAGCTGACCTACAATGCAATTTCAAAGGGTGCTGCAGGTGTGGACATGGGAAGGAATGTTTTTCAAGCGGAAGATCCGGTTGCAATGATCAGAGCGGTTAAACTGATTGTTCATGGCGGAGCCAGTGCAGAGGAGGCATATGCCTTTTATGAGCGTGAAAAAGGAGGGAAATAAGTGAAATTCAGCAAATTCATAGTGATACCTTTTATTGTGGCCTTTCTGGCATTTTCAATTCAAATAGTGGACCAGGTACTTGCACCACTGGTACCGCCAGTTGGGAATGCGGGTTTTGGATGGATTGCATTTCAGGCTTGGGCAATGTATTTTATTGCAGGCTGTAATGTGACCGGCGGTGTAAAGACTTTCATCGGGTATGTGAATGGTATTATTGCTTCAATTCTAATCATGATACTTGGTGGTGCACTTGTACCGAGCCTGGGCTTCTATGGCTTCCCGGTTGCTGTATTTGCAATTGTTGTACCTGTGATCTGCTTGGAACGTATTCCGTGGGCAGACTTTGTGCCAGCTGTGTTTGTAGGTGCCGGTGTGTTTTTCGGATTTATGTCCTATGTCCCGGGCGCTACATTTGCAGGTGCAGCTGTTTCAGAACTGATTTACTGTGCTTTAGGCCTATTCTATGGTTACATGACAGTGGTGCTGAGAACATCATATGAGAATTCAGTGCAAAAAAATGAGCCTGCCAAGGCAGACTCTGCTCAAAACCGAGCATCTTAAATACTATATTAATTTTATACCAAAAAATAGAAAGTTTCAACCTGTGACATTACATTGTCCTGAGTATGGAACACAGAAAAATCAACACGCTCTTGCCGAGAATTTTATGGTGAGAGCGTGTTTTATTTTCTGAAAAATGAGTAGACTGCTTAGTATTTCAAATTTGAGTGTCCAATCATGCAATTTCAAAGACCAATGATGACAAGTTTGTATAGAACCTTTATTTGGGGTTATTAAATCAATATCTGAGTTGATATGTATTGGAGCATGGAGGTGTTTTATGGAAAATGCTAATGTACCTGAGGCGTTAGATGTTAATAATATGAGTAAACGTGACAACGAAAACAAGAACCTGCCAGTTCGCTATAGAGAAGTAAGAAAAACAATTGCATTGTCTATAACAACATTGTTTGTAGTTGTAGTCATGATACAGCTGGTGTTAGTTACAATAGCTTTCTTCATGGGAAAAGAGAATCCTAATTTTATTGTCAGTAACCAACTGATCGAGTACGTGATTGTATCTGTCATTGCATACTATTTCGGAAAATCTACAGCACTCGATAATCCTTTAAAGGACCCTAATAGTGAATCTGTAAAATAGAGAAGTTGAATAGGCATGCATTTAATTACACTCTTATTTCAGAATGAGGGTGTAATTTTTTTTTTTTTTGAAAAATATGCTTGACCTAAAGTCAACTATAGGTTGTAGAATGACCCTGAAAGGAGGTTGGCTATGACGATAGGTGAAGTCAGCAAAATCTATGACATTAGTGTTGAGACACTCCGATATTACGAACGTGTAGGGTTGATCCCTGAAGTCGTCCGCAGAAAAAGTGGTGTTAGAGACTATTCAAAGACAGATTGTGAGTGGGTCTATTTTATAAAATGCATGCGTAGGGCCGGCATATCCATTGAAGTCCTGGTAGATTACGTTTCGCTCTTTAAACAGGGAGATAAAACACAGGCTGCTAGGAAAAAAATCTTAGTTGAACAACGTGATATTTTGGCAGCAAGAATAGATGAAATGCATGAAATGCTTGAACATCTCGATAGAAAAATTGAGACCTATGACAGTGGGTTGTTTTATTTAGAGGAAAAGTTGATAGAGAAAGGTCAGTGAAAATATGAAAGTAAATCAAGAGATTTTAACAGGTGAACGCGCCTTATTTATGAGTAATGAAGTGGAAATAAGAAATACAATATTTGAAGATGGGGAATCGCCGCTTAAGGAAAGCAAGAATGTGGTTCTGGATCAATCATTCTTCAAATGGAAATACCCGCTCTGGTACTGTACAAATGTAGAAATGTCGGGTGGTGTACTCTTTGAAACAGCACGTTCAGGAATCTGGTATACGCACAATATCGCCATTAAGGACACTATGATTGAGGCACCAAAGACGTTTAGACGGTCAAGCAACATTTCGCTTGAAAATGTTCAAATGCCAAATGCACTTGAAACACTTTGGAACTGTGAGAATATCAAGCTGAAAGATACGGTTGTAAAGGGTGATTACTTTGCAATGAACAGCAGAGATATTGAAGTGGACAACCTGACCCTTTATGGTAACTATGGTTTCGACGGATGCAAAAATATTGTCGTGAGAAATTCCAAGCTGCTTTCAAAAGATGCCTTTTGGAACTGTGAAAATGTGACTGTATATGACTCCTTCATTTCAGGAGAATATCTGGCTTGGAATACAAAGAATCTGACGCTGATCAATTGTACAATCGAGAGTCTTCAAGGTCTTTGCTATATTGAGAACTTGGTTATGAAAAATTGTAATTTGATCAATACGTCCCTGGCATTTGAGTACTGCACACTCGATGTAGAGGTAAATACAAAGGTTGACAGTATAAAAAATCCAATTGAAGGTCGTATAAAAGTCAAAGAAATTGGAGCGCTGATTCAGGATGATGCCAAACTGGACCCTTCGAAAGTGACTTATGAAATAGGCTAGTGGATGAGAAATGGAGGTGTAAACCTTTGAAATATGATTTTGACAGAGTTGTGAACAGAAGAAACACCAATAGTGTGAAGTGGGATTCCTCTAAAGAGGATGTGATTCCCATGTGGATTGCAGACATGGATTTTCCTGTAGCTGAGCCGATTGTCGAAGCTTTGCAGAAGAGGGTAGAACACGGGATATTTGGTTATGCCAGCATTCCGGACGCCTACTATGAAGCGGAAGCCTACTGGTGGGAAAAGCGACATGGATTCAGGATTAAGAAGGCGTGGATTGATGTGACGACGGGGATCATCCCTGCACTTTCAGCTATTGTACAGGCATTTACCCAGCAGGGGGATCGGGTGCTCATCCAATCACCTGTTTACAATTATTTTGGAACATCCATTATCAATAATGGCTGTGAAATTGTAGAGAATGACTTGAAGAATATCCAAGGGCACTATGAAGTTGATTTTGAAGATTTTGAGAAAAAGGCCTCGGATGATCGTGTGAAGCTGTTTATTCTGTGTAATCCGCATAACCCGGTAGGGCGGGCATTTACAAGGGAAGAGCTTATTAGAATGGGTGAAATATGTCTAAGAAACAATGTGCTTGTAGTCGTTGATGAAGCGCATAGAGACTTGGTTTACTCAGGATTCAAGCACATTCCGTTTGCATCGTTGAATGATGATTTTCTAATGAACAGTGTAACGTGTACAGCACCAAGCAAAACCTTTAATATTGCTGGCCTTAAAACAGCCAATATCATTACGGCAAATGAAAAGCTCAAGCAAAAGGTAAACAAGTCCATCAATATCAATGAAGCTATTGAACCCAACGTCTTTGGAATTGAAGCGCTTACTGCAGCCTATACTTATGGTGAAAAGTGGCTGGATGCTCTTCTTTCATACCTTGAAGATAACATGATTTTCCTAAAGGCCTTTGTAGCAGAGCGCCTGCCTGAACTGAAGTTGACATCACCGGAGGCGACTTACCTTGCATGGCTTGACTGCACGGGCACGGGAAAATCTTCTAAGGCGCTTTGCAGTCTCATCTATGAGCAGGGGGCAGTCCGACTCAACGTGGGTGACACATACGGGAAAAACGGCACTGGTTTTCTACGAATGAACCTTGCGTGTCCACGCTCAGTTCTTGAAGAGGGGCTGCTTCGGATTGAAAAGGTCATGGTGGAAGTGCGCGAAAAGTGAGTGCAAAACATCATTTTCAAATAAAACCCGGCAAATCCTTAGATGGATTTACCGGATTTTATTTGCTGGTGAACAGCTTCAGTTCCCGCATCCAGTGCGGTTTTGTAATACCAGCATTTGAAGTCGATTGTTTCCATGACTTTATTGAGTTCTTCAATTTGCTTTTCGACGGCAGCTTTTCTTTCAATAAACATATCATAGCGTTGTTTAAGGCTTGAATCACCCTCGCCACACCAGTTGATAAAAGTTCGAATATCCTTTATAGACATGCCCGATGCCTTGAGACATTCGACAATTTTTAGGGATTCTATGTCAATGTCATTGAATTTCCGGATTCCTGACTCGGTGCGCTCTAGAAGGGGAAGCAAACCTTCCTTGTCGTAGTATCTGAGTGTTGGAACAGTTAAATCAAGCATTTTTGCAACTTCACCTATTGAATAAGACATAATGAACTCCTTTTTGCATCTAAATATAAAGTTAACTTTAGGTGAATCTAAAGTAGCATATCCTTTATCTACTGTCAACTTTGATGCGCTGAGCAATGGTTTGAAAGCTAGCCCCAATTGAGGTGAAAGTTTAATGAAAGAAAGTGTTGACCTAAAGTCAGGTTTAGGTTGTATGCTGTGTATATCATAAAGCATTTGATGCTGAAGAGCAACTACAAATGTAAATTCTAAGTTTTAAACCCTTGATATGGTATTTAAAAATGTAAATGTTTTGATGAAAATATAGGAGGTCAAGAATTATGAAAACAACTGATGAAGCAGTATTTAACAAGGAAAATGTATTTGGTAAGGGTCAAGAGAACGCAATGTTTGCACAATACTTTGTAGGCGAGTCATTTATTAACCTACTTACAATGCCAGGTGAATTCAACGTATTTCTAGCAAATATCACATTCGAACCAGGTTGCAGAAACAACTGGCATATCCATAAATCAACAAGCGGTGGCGGACAAATCCTTCTATGTACAGCAGGCGAAGGCTGGTACCAAGAAGAAGGCAAAGAGGCTGTTGAACTAAAACCAGGTTCAGTTATTAAAATCCCAACAGGTGTAAAACACTGGCATGGTGCAAAAGCGGACAGCTGGTTCAGCCATATCGCAGTCGAAGTTCCATGTGAAGATTGCAGCAATGCGTGGTGCGAGCCTGTTTCTGACGAAGACTACAACAAACTAAAATAGAAGTGTAGAGTCGAAAGGACAAGAGTATGAGCGATAAATTCAACCTATATGATACAGACCCTGAGTTTATGCAACGTTATGAAGCTTTCGCAAATCACGAAGTTGTAAATGAAGCAGGTCAGACGCTGGATGAAAAAACAAGATATTTAGCAATTCTTGCGACCCTACTGGGGTGCCAAGGCCTTGATACATATAAAGAAGTGCTTGCAAAAGGACTTGAGGAGGCAATTACGCCTGTAGAAGCCAAGGAAGTTGTTTATCAGGCAGTGGACTATTTGGGAATGGGTCGTGTGCGACCATTTCTGGATGCTACAAATTCAGTAATGCTTGAAAAGGGAATTGCCCTCCCACTTGAATCTCAAGCGACAACGATACTCGAAGATAGACTTGAAAAAGGGGCACAAGCACAGGTGGACATCTTTGGTGAAGGCATGAAAGACTTTTGGAAGGGCGGCCATATTAACAGATGGCTTGCTGCCAACTGTTTTGGTGACTACTATACTAGAACAGGTCTTGACCTCAAGCAAAGAGAAATGATTACCTTCTGTTACCTTATGGCACAAGGCGGTTGTGAGTCCCAACTGAAGAGTCACATAGCTGGTAACATGAACCTTGGAAATGATCCTGGATTCCTTGTGAAAGTGGTTTCTCAATGCTTGCCATACATCGGTTATCCTAGAAGCTTAAATGCCTTGGCTTGCATTCGGGAAGTGACTGCATAGCCTGGTGACAGTCAAAAAGCACTTGAATAGAAAACGCGTTATCCCTTTGGGATAACGCGTGTTTTTTTTAGTCCTATTTCAGAATGTCACTGATTTTTTTGAGTCCACCTTTAATATTTTCTATCTCGGATGTGGAAAGTGCATTTGTTAAAATGTCTTCTAAATCATGAAAGATGGTTTGGATCATTTCCGCAGCCTTCTCTCCGTCTTCGGTGAGATAGAGATTTTTTTGTCTTTCATTGTCACTTGGGATTTCACGCTTTATGTAATGCTTTCCTTCTAGGAGTTTCAGAATATTTGTTATGGTCGCATTCTGTTTCCCCAGGTATTTTGCAAGATCCTTCTGGATTTTGCCCGGATAAATATAGATGTAGTTCAGTGTACGTGCTTGAATTTCATTTAGACCCAATTTGCGCAATTGTTCCTGAACATATGATTTCTGCATAGTACTAATCAAATAAATCTGTTCTGAAATATTGCCTGTGTTCTTGAGCATTGTCCAGTCCCCCATTTCAACTCTATTATACCACAACATTTTTGCGAACGAACAGTTACAATTACAATTGTTGTATTTACAACTAAAATAAATGATGCTATACTTTTTGAAGATTGGTACAGGATAATCTTAGTTAAGGAGTGAACGCATTATGAAGATTACATTGATAACTGGCGGAAATACGGGTCTTGGATACGAAACGGCGCGGCGTCTAAAGGAACTGGGGCACAAGGTTTATATCAGCTCTAGAAATGACAGCAAAGGGAAGGCTGCCGCAGAAGCATTGGGTGTCGATTACGTCGTGATGGATGTCACTGGTGAAGAGACGATTGCAAGTGCGGCGGAAACGATAATGAATAATGAAGGTCGCCTGGATGTGCTGATCAACAATGCTGGAATACCCGGCGGTCATGCAAAGCCTCAAGATATTACGGCTGATATGATGCATGAGGTCTTCAATACAAATGTGTACGGTGTCGTACGTGTGACAAACCAGTTTCTTCCACTGCTTGAGAGATCGAGTCAACCGGTGATTGTAAATGTGAGCAGTGGACTGGGATCATTTGGTCAGGTCCTGAATCCTGAAAAAATTGAGTCCAAGGTGAATGCACTCGCATACAGTGCGTCAAAATCGGCAGTGAGCATGCTTACAGTACAATACTCAAAAGCGCTTCCTCAAATGAGAATCAACGCAATAGACCCGGGTCCAACAAAAACAGGAGACCAGTTCAGCAATGGCATTCAGACGCTTCAGGAGGGAACCGATGCTCTTGTTAAAATGGCGACCATTGGAAAAGACGGTCCAACGGGAACCTTCACAAACAGAGATGGTGTAATTCCTTGGTAAACTGACGAAAGTGCGACCTTGCCTGATTTTTTTTGGGCTACTGTATTTCTAGAGTAGCGTTCCGGGAAATGAATATTGGTAAAGAAAAGAGCGATAACAGAAAACTGTTATCGCTCTTTTAAGTTCATACGTGGTGTGTTCGGGTGACGGGGCAAGACTTATAGATTTCTGCTGAACCAATCACGCGTTGCACGAAGGTGTGTCCCATCAACTTTGGCTGATACTTCAGAAGCCAGCCATTCCAAAGTTTTACTTTGCAGGTATTTCTTCATCTGTGCTTCAGCTTCAAGCATGACAAGATGAATCAGGCAAGGCGATTTTGTATGTGAATCCGGCAAATGGTTCTTATCAAGTATGATCTCGTTCTGTCTGACTTCAGAGCATTTGAAAAAGGGTTCAGAGCCTTCAATGGCTTCAACAACATCCCAAAAGGAAATTTCACTGGTCGGCCTTGCTAGCCGGTAGCCCCCCTTTGCGCCTGGAACAGACTCAACAATGCCTCTTTTTTTAAGTTTTGTAAAAAACTTTGAAAGATAGGATTCAGACACGCCCTGATAGGCGGCCAGGTCTTTGATACCGATGGTTCTGTCGTCTTGAACATCAACCAGGTAGAGCAGGCAGTGCAGACTGTATTCGACACCAACTGAAAATTGCATTGTACATCCCTCCTGAAGTGGTCGGGCCCCAAATGGACTGTGGGCTTTCACACGGGCAATCTATTTAACAATAAAGATATGAATAATCGTAGATAATCATTATCTATCATAATACCAGATAAATTTCAAGTTGTTAAGGTGCTAGATTCAAGGACGATCTTCATAGAAAAATCTGTTTATTTGAAATATGACGCTTGACAAGTGTGGCATAGGATTGTATTATCTAGATACAAACTATCGGAGATAAAATATATCTACGATAAAAAATATCTATATTAAAATCGCAAAGATGAGGAGAAAAAACTATGTTTACAGAAAAATTCCAAGAAGTACTGACAAATGAGGGTGTTGTATCAATCGTATCGTGGGGTGAAGGTGAACCGCATGTCGTGAACACATGGAACTCTTTTGTAGTTATGGCAGGCGAGAACAGACTGCTTATCCCGGCGTATGCATTTAAGAGAACAGAAAAAAATGTAGCGGTTAACAGCCAGGTGAAGATTGCTCTGGGAAGCAAGAATGTTGAAGGCTATAATGAATATCCAGGAACAGGCTTTATTGTTAATGGAACAGCGCGTTTTGTCAGTGAAGGTGAGGAATATGACATGATGAAAGAGAAGTTCTCATTCCTTACACGTGTTTTCGAAGTAACAGTGGACAGCGCTAAGCAAATGCTTTAATGTCTGACGTTTTCCCCTTTTATGATTAGGTTAGGAGCCTCAAATATGGTCGAGCAAGTATTGAATGTGTTCAAGGAAAATGAGCCCATGCGTCCAGGTGAAGTTGCAGATAGACTTGGAATGGACAAGAAGGAAATTGGCAAAATCATTACCTTGCTGAAAAAGAGTGACAAAATTTATTCACCTAAAAGGTGTTACTATACTGCCAAATAAAAGCTGCGTGCATCCTATTTAGAATTTTTTTGAAATTCCTGCACACATAGGGTTTTAATCTGTGTTAAACTTGGAATGTACAAAGAAGCTCAAGATAAAAACACAATCCGGTTGGTAGTCCGGATGCGGGTGAAACCGTCAGTAACCTGCCCTCCTGGGTTGTCCGTTCTTGAAAAAATGCTGAATAACTAGGAGGGAATCAATGCGCATTTTTTTAAGAGGACAGTTAACGGTTTATTTTGATGCACCATTTTGGGTAGGGGTTTTTGAACGGACTGAAGATGGCGCACTGCAGGTGTGCAGAGTCACTTTCGGGTCTGAACCTAAGGACCAGGAAATCTATGATTTCGTACTGAATCGGTACGCAGATCTTAAGTTTTCAGCACCAGTTCAAGATCTAGGAGAAGTCAATAAGCGCGTTAATCCCAAAAGGCTCAAGCGTCAAATCCAAAAAGCAACACAAGCACATGGCATTAGGACAAAAGCACAGGAAGCAATTCAAATGCAGCGGGAAGCGAACAAAGTACAGCGAAAGCAATCTGCCAAGGCAGAACGCATGCTGCAGAAAAAAATCGAGTTTGAAATGAAACAGCTGAAGAAAAAGCAAAAAAAGCGCGGTCACTAAGTATCGATCAAGGCTCTGCGTGTCATAATGCAAAACTGTATCCCATGCCTCATTGCTTTCAATGAGGCTTTTCTTTACGAAATCGGTATTTCCTTGCGAATAACATGAAGCCAAATGATGTTCAAAGAGGAGGTCATTCATTTCAATCGAAATAAAAAAATCTGAAGGATACAATTTGAAGCATTGCTTGAGCATGCTGTGCTTGTAAAAAAATGACTGGAACCATGAGCCGGAGGTGGAAAATGAAAATTGATGTTATGACAATCAGCGATTATGAAGAAGCATATGCACTTTGGGCAAATACCGCAGGCATGGGCATGCGGTCTTTAGATGATTCAAAAGCAGGAATAGACAAGTTCTTGAAACGCAATCCGACCACAAGTTTTGTCTGCAGAGTTGAGGGTGTGGTCACAGGTGTAATTTTATGTGGACACGACGGTCGAAGAGGATACATCTATCACACCGCGGTTTCAATGAAACATAGGGAACTAGGAATTGGTAGAGCTCTTGTTGAAGCAGCCTTACAGGCACTAGAAGATGAATGCATAAAGAAGGCTGCCCTTGTCGTGTTTAAAAGCAATCATCTTGGAAATGCATTTTGGTCCTCAGTAGGCTTTGAAGAAAGAGATGACCTGATCTACCGAAATCGTGTAATCGATGAACTGAACATGTGACACCTGGAGAATTTGAAATCGCCAGGAGCTTAGTAGAAATGAGGAGGTTCGCTGTAATGGTCCAATCCATTGTACATATCGCGCTTGTCGTTAGAGATTATGACGAGGCAATAGACTTTTATACCAAAAAACTCAAATTTGAACTTATTGAAGATACATATCAGCCGGAGCAGGATAAACGCTGGGTGGTTGTTTCACCACCTGGTTCTAAGGGAACAACAATCCTTCTTGCAAGGGCTTCAAAACCAGTTCAGCAAGATTTCGTAGGCAATCAGTCTGGAGGCAGAGTCTTTTTGTTTTTGAATACAGATGACTTTTGGCGAGACTACAATGACATGCTGGCAGAAGGCATAGAGTTCGTTCGTGAGCCCAAAGAGGCAGACTATGGGATGGTGGCAGTATTTAAGGACCTTTACGGGAATCTGTGGGACCTGCTCCAGCTAAATGAAACGCATCCATTGGCAAAACGCGGTATGTGATGAAGAAATCAGACAGAGATATGAGAATGTGAACCTGAGTTAGCAGCTATTGGAGGCATGTATTATGGAACTCAAAAAAGTGAGTGATCCGAAAGAGATTGCAGTGCTGAATGAAAATGTACAAACCATACATAGCAGGATGTATCCTGAAGTTTTCAAACCCTACGACTTTGAGGCCGTTTATGACTATTTCAGTCAAGTTATCAATAAGGAGAATCATCATTTTCTAGTGGGTGAAGAAGAGGGTGTGCCAATAGGTTATATCTGGTTCGAGGAAGTGCGGCGCTTGGAAACGGCCTTTAGTTTTTCAAGAGATTACGTGTATATTCACCAGATAGCTGTAAACCGTGATTTTCAGGGAAGAGGTATTGGCAAGGGTCTGATTGGAGCTGTAAAAGAGTTTTCCAGGGAAAGAGGCATTGAACGTGTAGGCCTGGACTACTGGACTGAAAATGTGCGTTCTAAAGAGATTTATGAGAAAATGGGGTTTGAAGTAGAAAAAGAGATTGCCTATTTGACACTCTAAGGATTAACTGGTAGTTTGTTTTACAGGTTTTATTATCATCAAAGACAAGTTTATAGACAAGGAAGGTCCTCATGAAAATTGCAGTCCTTGCAGATATTCATGGAAATATGACTGCCCTGCAGGCAGTACTTGATTATTTAGAAAAAGAGAAGGTGACACACTTTATCATAGCGGGAGATCATATCAGCGATTGCCCAAGACCCAAAGAGGTGCTTAAGACGATATCCGGGTTGAATGGATGGTTCATAAAGGGCAATAGAGAAGCCTATGTGCTTGAAACAATTGATGACACGGCAACAGACTGGTATGCCCACGATCAGCTTGCCTCTGTCATATGGACGCGAGACCAGCTCGATGCCAAGTGCATTGATTTTATAAAGAATCTCTCTGAACAGGCATCAATTTCTATTGAGGGCTGCGATAAAATCAGAGTCGTGCATGGATCGCCTGACAATATGTATGAGCACCTCTATGAACATAAGGCGGACAGGAATGTGGAAATCATGCGTCAGATGGAGGAGCAGGTGCTCATTTGTGCACACACCCACGTGCCCTGGACGACACATGTAGAGGGAAAACTGATTGTAAACCCGGGTGCACTTGGGGTTTCATTTAATGAGGAGAGTGCCGCTGAGTTCGCCATATTGAAGTGGGAAGACAAAGCGTGGAAAGCTGAACTCAAACGTATCAAGTATGATATTTCTGAACTGGAGAGACATTTTGAAAATAGTGGTCTGTTTGAAGCAGCAGGCATATGGCCGAGGCTGATTGTTGAAAGTCTTAAAAGTGGAGCGAACAGAAATATTGACTTTATAAAAAGGGCAGTTGAGAATGCTTCGAATCAAGGGTATACGGAGTATAAGTATATTCCAAATGAGGTGTGGAAGCTGACTGAAGAAGAGTGGGTTCCCATTGATATTTATAGAACCATTTGAATGCATATGAAACATCTCAAATATGCCCTTCAGAAGATTTATGATCTTTTATTTTCCAAACTCCGTATCTTCCAGTTCGAGCAAGTAAATATCGTCTGCTTTTTCAGTCATCAGTCTGTGCGCATCAATCAGCGCCTGATTGTAAATCATGGGACCAACTGTATTCAGTATAAAGTCGAGGAGCAGTTCGGCGTTTAAGTTAGTAAGGGTATGTTCTTGTTCTGCTTCAAAGTATGTCTGCAGATCATAGATGATTTGGTCGTGAATACGTTCGGTGAGTTTGATTTTAGACATATTGAATCCTTTCGATTATGCGTTTATTAAGAAGACACTCTAAGTATAAAGGGAAAATAAGTGCAATAACAGACTTGATTCCTTAGAACGTATGTGCGGGGTGCTTTTCCCTTAAAATATGAAGACAAGCTAAAGCGTAAGAAGCGTTCTGTTATCAATAATGGGGCGCTCAAATTTTGAAGATGTTTATTGACTGTGAAAATATGATAGGTGTTGACAAGGTAGTTACCAAGTGGCATACTATTCATGAAAACGACAAAATTAATTTAATGATACAAAAGGTGGAATGTTATCCGACCACTTAGTGTTATGGTACTCCAAATAACATAAGTAGCTTGGAAAAGTGTAAAAGTTAACAGCTGAATATTGGACAATGTAATTGCAATCAGACCGTATTTGATTGTCTTAGTTGTGCTGTCCAATTTTCAGATGTTAATGATTACCTTTTCAAGGCTACTTTTTTGTTACCAATTTTTAGAACAGAAACGAATTGGCTGGTTTGAGTATTAACACGAATAAAGGATGGTTGGAAATATGCACAGTAAAAATAACGAATGGATTGACTGCAACAATTTAAATAGAGTATTAAGTGAAATCGGTTTGAAGAATCCAAATGGTGATGATTACAAGGAAAGACGCAAAAAGTATGAGCAGGTTTTCAGTTTTATCAATCATTTGGAAAAGGCACTGGACAAATTGTCAACAAAGCGGGAAATCCTGCTGGTGGACTGCGCCTGCGGAAAGAGCTATTTATCCTTCATTGCAAACTATTACTTCACACAGGTGCAGAATCGGAAGGTCCGGTTTTGCTGTATAGACTACAACGAGCAGGTTATAGAGACTTCTAAGCGGGCTGCAGAGGTGCTTGGTTTTGAAAATATGAATTTTATCTGTTCAGACATTTTCAAGGTTGAGTTTAAAGAGAACCCGGATATAGTTTACAGCTTGCATGCCTGCGATACCGCAACAGATATGACCATTGCCAAGGGTGTGCTTGAGAAATCCAAGTTCATTCTTACGGTATCATGCTGTCAGCACAGCGTGCGTGAATCGATGAAGCATCATGGGCTGGGTTCCATTACAAAGCATGGTATTTACAAGGAGAGACTGAGTGACATGGTTGCGGACTCCATGCGTGCCCTTGTGCTGGAGTCACAGGGTTATAAGGTGAGTCTGTTTGAATATGTACCGTCGAGTCACACGCCAAAGAATATTATGGTTCGAGCGACGCGTATTGGGACAGTAAGCTCTGAGAAGGCCATGCAGAAAAATCAAGAGTATGATGCCCTCGAGCGCATTTTTAACACACAGCCCAAACTCAATGAGTTCATAGGTCTAAGAAAATCTCTTGAAAACACACAAACGGTTGAGGCCGTGACACAGTCTTCGGCGCTATAAAAATATAAAGTGATCACCCTTTTATCCAGCAACGCAGTATTTCGGCGTTTTTCTACAGGCTGGGATACCCCTTTTTCGAAAGGGGTATTTTAATATAATTCAAATGGTATAATATTACTGAGCTGATAGAAATTAAGATTAAGCATCGACTTGGCATTAAAGAGTGGCTATATTCGGAAATGGGAGGCAATCAATGAAGAAAACAACAATCGGAATTCTTGCCGGAATGGGACCGAGGTCTACAAGTCCATTCCTTGAGCTGGTTCTGGATGAATGTCAGAGCCAGTATGGTGCGGTGCATGATATCGACTATCCGCATATGATAATCTACGTATTGCCGACACCCTTTTACATTGATCGGGAAATCGATGAACTGGAACTGAAAGCCTCTATTGCCGAGGGACTGAAACGGCTTGAGGGCTGTGGGGTCGATCTCATAGCTGTTCCATGCAACAGTGCCCATGTCTACTTTGACCATATTGTGAAGGGTGTCACAGTGCCTGTGCTTAACATGATTGACCTGACGGTGGGGGCCTTATCGCCGTCCTCCAAGGTAACTCTATTTGCTACTGAAACAACACGTGCGTCAGGCCTATATCAAAAAGGCATATCAGCTATGTCCTGTGAATACTATTTTGATGAGCGCTGGCAGCCTGTTATAAATGACATCATTTTGAAAATCAAAAGTAAGAAGGCGCTGGATACGGCACGTCAAGCGTGGAACGAACTCATTAATCATGCACGAGAAGAAGGTATTGAAAAGATTATTATCGCCTGTACGGATTTGAATGTGCTGTTTGATCCGGACCGTTCAGATATTGCCTTTATCGATTCATCGAAAAGTCTTGCAAGGGGCCTCATTCGTGCCTATTTGGAAATGACCTAGTATCTTGAAATTAGAGGAGTGAGACCTTTGCTATGGAAAAAATAAGATTTCAAAATGTCAGAGGCCTGTAACTCGCAGGTAATCTTTATGCGATAGGTTAAAAAAGGTATGCATCTGCTTCCAGAAGCATCGGAACTCCTTGTGATAGAAGGTGCAAGACATGGGTGCAAGGAGCATATGGACCAAGTTGCAGAGCGAACAGCAGAGTGGTGTTTGAGAATTATGTCATAGGAGGGTGCACAATGAAAAAGTTTGTAATTGAAGAGGCGTTTTGGAAGCTTTTCCCACAGGCGGAAATTGGCGTTGTTATAGCAAGGGACATTGACAATACCTACGCCGATAAGGCGCCTTATGAAGCTATGCTGCTAAAGGGCCAAAAGGAAGCTTTGACACATATTGAATGCGAGACGCTCAGTGAAAACCAAGTTGTAAGCGTATGGCGTGAAGCCTTTAAAAACTTCAAGACAAAAAAAGGAGCGCGGTCTTCCATTGAAGCGCTGCTCAAAAGAGTCAGCAAGGGGAATGCCATTGGCACAATAAATCCACTTGTAGACATATACAACTCTTGTTCCTTGATGTATGCACTTCCAAACGGTGGTGAAGACATGGACACTTTTGAAGGCGATATTCGTTTGACCCTTGCAGCTGGTTCTGAAAGCTTTGTGACTCTGGGTAGTGATAAAAGTGAGCCGCCGCTTGAAGGCGAACTCATATATAAGGATGATGCCGGCGCCATTTGCCGATGCTGGAATTGGCGTGAGGCAGTGCGCACCATGCTGACAGAAGAAACGAATAATGCTTTTCTTTGTGTTGAGTCAGTAGACCAGGCGCGTGCTGCAGATTTTCAAGCTTCCCTAGACTATTTGAAGACTTCGGTTGAAGAGAATCTAGGGGGAACATGCACCGTGTTCGTTCTTGATATAGACCATCCGGAGATTGCGTTTTAGAAATGGGGGCCATTTATGGGACGTTTGATTTTAAGAAGCGGGATGACTGAAACAGAAGACACTTACATAAGAGATCGGCTTATGGCATACAATCTGCGAATGGCACCGCCAGCACAGGATTATGCATCTAAGTCTGCCGAGCTTGTTCTTGAAGATGACCAGGGAACCCTTTACGGTGGACTCATTGGAAAAATTTACAGAGGGTGTCTGTTCATCGATATCTTATGGGTCTGCGAAGAACAAAGAGGTGGTGGATACGGGAAAGCCCTTCTTCTGGAGGCTGAGAAAATAGCTAAGGAGGCTGGATGCTCCTTTGCCCATTTGGACACATTCAGTTTTCAGGCACCTGCATTTTATCATAAGAACGGCTATGAGACCTATGGTCTTCTAGATTTGTATAAAGACGGTACGAAGCGGTTTTATCTTAAAAAGAAGCTCTAGCAGGAGCTGCTTTGATGGTGAAAATGGCGTGACTGGAGGATGAAAACATGCAAAATGTGGTTTTTAAACATACACCGCTGTATAGATTTTTGGAATATTGCAGCGCAGAGCAGGCAGGGGCAGGGAAAAGGAAAAGCATTCTGGATTGTGGTGCTGGAGGTACCATGCCCCCGCTGAGCCTTTTTCATACGTTTGGTTACAAGACAATGGGTATAGATTTTGATGAAGACCAGGTCAGAAAAGCCAATGCATTTGGCAATGCCAACAATCAGGTGTTGAATATTGAGCAGGGGGATATGACTGGCCTGCGCTATGAAGATGACAGCTTTGATTTTGTCTATTCCTACAACTCGGTTTTTCATATGAAAAAGGCTGAGGTTGAAGTGGCAATCCGTGAAATGAAACGCGTTCTGAAACCGGGAGGTCTCCTTTTTGTAAACCTGCTGTCACTGGATGACTTCCGGTGTGGTGAAGGTCCGCATCTTGGCAATCATCAGTACGAACAGATGGATGATGAACCGGTTATTCACTCTTATTATGATTATGATGAAGGAGACGCATATTTTTCAGATATGGCGTTTGTTCTAAAAGAACGCCGTATTATTGAACGTCTCTATGAAGGTGAGAGAATAAGGCAGGGCTTCGTTGACTATATCATGCGAAAGAAAGAGGTGTTGTGATGGAATTCAGATTGGCATCCACTTCGGATATCGATAGTTTGTCGGAACTCAGATGGCAGGATAAGGTCGTCGAAGAATCGGTTGTTCCAGCGGGTTCAAAAGAAGAATTTTTTGAGGCTTTCGGGGTCTATTTACATGAGCATCTTAATCAAAGCCTGAACGTTTGGGTTGCAGAAGAGAACAATGAAATCGTTGCAAACGTCTACATTACCCGTGTGAGAAAAGTGCCCAATCCTAAGTGCTATTCTGGTGAAATTGCCTATGTTTCTGGCGTTTTTACCCTTAGACATATGAGAAATAAGGGCCTTGGTCAAGCCCTGTTTGAAAAGGTGAAAGCATGGAGCGAAAAAGAGGGCATAGAGCTTATCATTCTGTGGCCCAGCGAGCGTGCCAAGCCATTTTATGAGCGTCTAGGCTTTAAAAATGAGAACGATGTCATTGAACTTGAGTTTTAGGATATGTGGTGGCGTGCTGCTGATGCAGGCTGACGCCACGTTTGAAAATGCAGTGAAAGAATGTGATGATTATGGTAAAACCAGAAAGACTCAACAAGGGAGACAAAGTTGCTATTGTAAGCTTGTCCAGTGGACTTGTTGGCGAACCGGACTTCATTCATAAATACCATTTGGGTAAAAAGAGACTTGAAGAGGTTTATGGACTTGAAGTGGTATGCATGCCGCATGCCCTAAAGGGCATAGAGTTTGTCAATGAAAATCCAAAACTACGTGCTCAGGATCTTATGGACGCTTTTGCGGATGATTCAATCAAGGCTATTATCTGTTCCTTGGGCGGCAGCGACACGCTCATTATTGAACCCTATATTGATTATGAGGTCATCCGGAATAACCCTAAAATATTTATGGGGTATTCTGACACGACAGCAAATCATTTCATGATGCAAAAAGCAGGGCTTGTCTCCTATTATGGACCTGCACTCATGCCTGAATTTGGAGAATATGTCAAGATGCTTGATTATACTATGGAGGCTGTATTTGACACACTTTTCGAACCAGTTTCCGGGTATGAAATGAAATCCAGTGACTGGTGGACAGATGATTTTGTAGCTTGGGATGAAAAGAACATTAAGACTGCCAGAAAGCTAAAAAGGGAAACCCATGGTTATGAAGTTCTCCAGGGAAGCGGCAAGGTAACCGGTAAGCTTCTGGGTGGATGTCTCGATGTTTTTCCCATTTACGTAGGAACGAAAATTTGGCCCAGCCTGGATGCATGGAAGGACAAGATATTGTTTTTGGAAACCAGTGAAGAATACCCAAGTCCTGACCTGGTGACATTCTATCTGTATAATTTGGGTTTTCAGGGGATATTCGATGTAATCCGCGGGATTATTGTGGGAAAACCCATGGACGAAAAGCATTATGATGCTTATAAGGAAGTATATGTTAAAGTGCTGAAGAAGTTTGGAAAAGAGAAGCTGCCAGTGCTTTATAATGTGAATTTTGGACACGCTGCACCAATAGGCGTGCTTCCCATGGGTACAGAAGTTGAAGTGGATTTTGACCATAAACGTATTTTTTTCATAGAAGAAACAGTCCGTTGATACAGGACAAACATCTTTTGTGCATGTAAAATGCAATCCTTAATTGATTTTAAAGGGGGGACTGATATGTATTATTCCAAGCGTGACAAGTGGCTGGGGGTAGTGATTTTTGGTGCAATGGGATACGCAACCATAAGGGCGCTCATTGAGCTGGGCCTTGCTTTTCACAGTATGCTCATGATTATTGTGTGTGCATTTGTATGTTGGATTTGGTTTGGAACCTATTACAAAATTGATCAGGAGACCCTATATGTATGCTGCGGCCCCATTAGAAAAAAAGTGGATATTGGAAAAATCGAGCAAATCAGAGACACCTATAACCCGCTTTCTGCACCGGCCTTATCACTGGACCGCATAGAGATTAGAGGTGAAGGTGTATTCTTGCTGATATCACCAGCAGAGAAAGAGGCGTTTGTAGCGCAGCTGAAAGAAATCAATAGAAGGATTGTCTATATAAGCAGAAAGACCAAGTAATAAGACTTGTGCTACGTTCATTTGATTCATTATATGCTCCGGAAGGCTTATTCGAGGATCGTTTCAATAACGTCCTTTGGCAGTGCGATTTTTCTAGTGGTTTCTTTTTCAACAACAATCCAGTACTCGCTTAAAACAAAAAGTGTTACAGCCTCCATGCTTTTATTGTCGTTGTAAATAAAGGTCTGGGGGCTTTGTGTGTCAAAGTGTGAAGAATGACTTCGCCCAACATACATGCCAAAGGGATAGGCAAATAGAATCACTGCAAGCATGACTTGGATTAAGCTGGATACTTTCAGGGGCAGGGCTCTACCAAGATCAAATGTGGCGAATAGGAAGACAAGGCCAATAAGTAAAATCGATATGAGCGGCTGTGAGATTGATCTGCTAATTATGCCAGTTGAACCTAATATATAGACGGCCCCCACCAGATTGAGGATAGTAAAAGTGAACACAAGCTTGTATTTTGAAGAAGGCTCTGCACTAGATCTGACTTCCTTCAAGAGCATTTTTAGTGTTGCCCCGTATGCCAGGCCAATGAGTGATGGTGCGATAGATTTGATGGAAAGATTGAAGTAGTCATTTATGGTGAAATACTTCAATAAGTCAATGTCAATATATGCGTTATAGCCTTGGACCCACATTATTGATGAAATGAGTATGAAGGCAGTCCCCAGGGCTGCCAGTTCGCTAAAGTCGAGATTTCTATCTTCCATATACACCTCCGGTATTTTAGTCAGAACCATTTTCATTGCTTATACCCTGATAGCGTCCAAATATTTGGATGCTGTTTTGTATTTATGCATAAATAGAAGATTGAGTGTTGACAAGAATATCACCAAAATGGTTACATGTTATGTAAAATGGTAGTGTATTACCTAATGTGGTCGATTTAAAGGAAAACAAGTCTTGATGATTAGAGCGTTTTGCAGGATGGGTGGCTTAATGACGGTGAAACTATAATGGTGAGTTCTTGTGGGGCCAGATCGGATGACGTGCGATGATGGATTAAGAATACCTGGTATTTGTGATGTGCAGTTTGAGGGTCTTTGGTGAAAGGCCTTACTTCAGCTAGAAAAAGAGGTGTTCAAATGAAAACAATAGAAAAGAGAAGAAGTGTTAGAAAGTACAAAAATCAGAGTGTAGAGCGTGAAAAAATTGAGCAGATGCTCGAAAGTGCTCGACTCGCGCCTTCGGGGAGCAATACACAGCCTTGGTCTTTCGTTATTGTTGAGTCAGAAGAGACAAAGGCGCGTCTGGCTGCAGCAGATCACAACCAGAAGTGGATGGAAACCGCGCCCGTATTTATTGTATGTGTTGCGGATATTCGGTCGCGCATTGGTGAGGAGATTGAAGTCAAACTTGATGAAAACAGCCCCCTGCCTGAACTCAAGCAAATCATACGCGATACTTCAATAGCAATTGAGCATATTTTGCTTGAAGCGGAAACACAGGGACTTTCAACCTGCTGGACAGCATGGTTTGCCCAAGCGGACGTGCGCCCAATTTTGAACATTCCAGAAGACAAATATGTATGCGGTATCATTACTGTAGGCTATGGCGATGAAGCACCGAGCCAAAGACCTAGAAAATCTATGGCTGAAATGGTGCGTTATGAGACGTGGTCATAATAATTGAAGGAATATGGCTAACGAACAGTGGTCGACTTTGTCGACACCCTGAAGCACCCAAATTTATGGGTGCTTTTTTGTGCAGATAATTGACATAAGCAAATACGAACTGATAATATCGAATATATAAGTGCATTTCAATTTCGTAAGCGGAATAATTCGAGGTGAAAGGTATGGATAAAAGGGGCAAGGGCAAGGTAATTCAGTCCGTTCAGAGGGCGCTCGACATAATCAATTGTTTTAATGAAAACGACATAGAGCTGTCGCTGCACGAGATTTCAGAACGGCTGGAGCTTAACAAAAGCACGGTTCATGGACTGCTTAATACGCTGCATATCAACAGGTTCATTCAACAGAACGAGAACGGAAACTACATGCTGGGCCAGGCGCTTTTCAACAAGAGCATCTATGCAATACGGGCCACAAAAACCAAGCTGCGTCTGATCAGTAAGGGTTATATGACTCGGCTTAGCAATAAATACAAGTGTTCGTCCCATGTCTTTACAGTGGAGAGCAATAAACTTCATTTCCTAGACATGACCACACCCGTCAATTCATATTACATAATCAGTACGCTGCTGAATGACCTCATGCACCTATACTGTACTGCGTCAGGTAAAATCCTGCTCAGCTATATGAGCGTGGGTGCAAGAAATGAGTATCTTGATAATACAGAACTCGTAAAATATACTGCGGCGACGATGACAACCAAGAAAGAGATTCTTGACAACATAGATCGTATTATTGAAAGCGGGTATTCCACAGAAAATGAAGAAGTGGAAGAAGGCTGCATATCCATAGCCGTTCCCATTTTTACCAAGCATGGTGACCTGTTTGGAACCTTTAGTGTGACCGGGTCCAAGGTGAAAATCACAGGACATGAAGAAGAAATTGTAAAGGATTTGAAAGAAATCAGTCAGAAGATAACCCGAGACTTATTTTAAGACGATTTAGTCGTTATCAGACTGTAGTGAAGGCCAAAGACAGGGGGCGGATTTCAGTCTGGCAGCGTAGCCTTTCGGCGTTTTTAACAGTTTAATTTATTTACTTTAAATGGAATATGAAGAAATGAAACACACCTCTGGTAAAGGTGTGTTTTTTATGCGCATAAACATAAAAGCGGGCATATAATTTGATAATGTCGAATGATTAACGAAAATATCAAACGTATTTTGGTATGGTCAATCATTGAATTTGACAATATCGCAAGATTGTTCATAATGTCGATTTACTATTGATTGCTTAAATATTCAGTCGTATACTGAATCCAAGAATTCGGTCGATCGAAAATTCTGAAAAGTGAAATTTCTGAGAATAAATATTTGAGTTAATGGAGGACAATGATATGATGGTCAACAAACCGATATGTTATGTTCCCGGACGTGAAATCCCAGAAGTATACAGTGGTACACCTACTTTTTTAGGCCTACCAAAAGTAGGAGGTCAAGACGACCTAAAGAACCACGATATTGTATTTATGGGTGTTCCGTGGGAAGGCATTTGCACATGGGGCAGTTATTCTGCATGTGAGCTTGCAACAAAGACAATTCGAAAGGCATCTGTTCGTTATGGCGGTTACATGCTTGATTATGATCTTGATATCTTTGATCATTTCAAAGGGGCAGACTATGGTGACACGACAGTCCATAACGGCAATTATGACAAGACCTACTCAGGCATACGTGAAAAATACATTGAAGTTCTGGACGCTGGAAATTTCCCCGTTGTATTTGGAGGCGATCATTCCATTTCATATCCGCTCATTGAAGAATTTGCCAAGAAATATAAGGGGAAAATTGGGGTCATTCACTTTGATGCGCATATGGATAACATGCCAAGCTTTGGGGAAGAAAAGTTTGCACGCTGTTCACCTTTCTACAGGCTGTATGAAGCAGCGGATGTAAGTAGCAAAAATATTGTTCATGTCGGTCCGAGAGGACCAAGAAATAATCCAGCTGCACTTCAGCATGCAAAGGACAATGAGGCAACCGTGATTACGGGGATGGACATTAAGCTGAATGGCTGGCAGCAGGCTATTAAAAGGGCTATTGAAATTGCCAGTGATGGAACAGACGCGATTTATGTTACGGTTTGTTCTGACATACTCGATATTGCAAATAATCCCGGCGGACCGCCAGATCCATGTGGCCTGACTTCATTTGAGCTTGCCATGATGCTGCACGAGTGTGGAAAGGCAAAAACTGAAGCATTTGACTATGTTGAAATCTACCCTGTAGAGGATAAGACAAATGTATCTTCACATACAGCCGTATGGATGACGCTTCACCTCCTTGCAGGCGTTACGAAACGCAAGAAGGGGCTGGAATAGGGGGAAGAAATACGGTCAGTTGGTTGACGGCTGAAGAAACACTTTAGGTTTTCTAAGTGAAGGAGGGAGCAATTTGGAGAATATACAAGCATCAGCATCGACAAAGAAATATACGGTTAAAGATAAATTGAAGGCCATGGGCCCTGGAATCATCATTGTAGGATCCTTTCTAGGCCCTGGTACTGTTACTACTGCAACACGAACAGGCGCGACATTTGGGTACGCACTTCTTTGGACAGTGCTTTTCTCAGTAATCGCAACAATCGTTCTTCAAGAAATGTCAGCCAGACTGGGCATCGTATCTCAAAAGGGCTTGGCAGAGCATATAACAGAAGTGTTCGACGATAGACCCTTGCTTAAAAAAATCGCAATAGTATTTGTAGGTGGCGCCATTACGCTCGGGGGCATTGCCTACATGTCAGGTGACTTGCTGGGCACATCACTTGGCATATCCAACCTGTCAGGTATTCCATCACGTATTGTAGCGCCCGTCATAGGCATTATTATTCTAACGATTTTAAATGTGGGGACTGTAAAATGGCTTGAGAAAATCCTTGGAGTTCTCGTAGCAACAATGGTGACCGTGTTTCTGATTACCATGGTCATTGTGAAGCCTGATATGGGTGCCCTTGCAACGGGTCTTGTGCCAACCGTTCCAAAAGGTGCGCTGATGAACTGTGTGGCTCTTATTGGAACAACAATCGTGCCTTACAACCTCTTTATTCACTGTACTAATGCAAAGGATAGATGGAACAATCCAGATGATCTGGTTCTGTCAAAATGGGATACAACCATTTCAATTCTCATTGGAGGCCTCATCACAGCTTCCGTTATGATCACAGCGGCAACAGTCATGAAGGGGATGACTGTCAACTCGGCTGCAGACATGGCTGTTCAGCTCCAGCCGACACTGGGCGCATTTTCAAATGTATTCATGAGCCTGGGTCTATTTGCTGCAGGTTTCTCTTCGGCAATCATTACGCCGCTGGGCGTGTCATATGTCCTTGGTGGCCTACTTGGCTGGAAACTCGATAAGAGTGACAAGCGTTTCTTTTACACAAATGTAGGCATACTGCTGCTTGGCATATTCGGTTCGGCAACAGGCTTTAACCCACTGACAATCATTATTATGGCCCAGGCACTTAATGGAATTTTCCTACCTGTTATTGTCGTGTTCCTTGTTCTCATTACTTCTATGAACAAGGTGCTTGGACAGTATGCGAACAGCAAGACTGCCAACATAGTGGGCATTGCAATTAGTCTAATCACAATCATCATCGGAGGCAGCAGTGTGGTTTCCGTGTTCAAATCCTTTTTTTAAGAACTGGATGTGATTGAGGCTATGAACACGTTAATATTAGAAGCTGTCAGAAATGGGCGTAAGATTTGGCAGGAAGGAAGACTTCCGGATTATATTCCAGAGCTTTCAAAGGTCAACGCTTCAGCTTTGGGGATATGTATTGTTGGATGTGATGGCAGGGAATATGCGGGTGGTGACGCCATGACAGAGTTCACGGTTCAAAGCATTTCAAAAGTGCTTGCGCTTATTCTAGCCCTTGAAGATCATCCGCATGGGTACGTTTATCAGCATGTCAGTGTGACCTCCAGTGCGGAAGCGTTTAACTCCATTAAGCAGCTTGAAACAATGAATGGGAACAGACCGCTGAACCCCTTTATTAATGCAGGTGCAATACTGACCTTGTCACTAGTGAACGGCGCGACCTATGAGGAGAAATTCAATCGTGTCCGTGCACTGGCAGAACGTTTGAGTCGGAAAAAGGCTATTGAGATTGATCGGGGGGTGTATTTGTCTGAAAAGCAGACCGGAGACAGAAACCGCGCACTGGCTTATTTTATGAGCAGCACGAAGGTCCTTCACGGTCAAATCGAAGACCTCCTGGATGCCTATTTCAAAATGTGTTCCATGCGTGTTACATGTAGAGACCTAGCACATATTGGAGTCGTTTTGGCAAATGGCGGACGTGATGTCAAGACTGGAGAACAGCTTATCAAACCCGATACTGTAAAGGCAGTAAACGCAATCATGGCGTCTTGCGGTATGTATGACGGTTCAGGAGAATTTGCGGTAAAAGTTGGCCTACCGAGCAAGAGCGGCGTGGGCGGCGGCATACTTTCAGTTATTCCAGGCAAGATGGGCGTCGGGGTTTATGGCCCAGCCCTTGATGTGCATGGAAATAGTGTTGCAGGTGTCAGTATGCTGGAATATATCAGCAAGAAAATGAATTTGAGCATATATTAGATAATTCCAAGAGTGCATGGGTGCGAAAAAGCGTCTGTGCACTTTTTCTTTGCCTTCTTTCACATAACTTATTTATGCTTCAATTAATTGAGATGGAGCTAGAGGGTATTAGGATGATTTAAATATCCCCTATATAGGTATAAAATAACCATACCGAAAGAGGGAGGTAAACATATGAGAAATCGACTTAGAGTTCTAGCAATGATTGCAGTGCTTGTACTTTTTATGGGACTGATTGACTCTGGGACTTATGCAAGTGAACAGTTTGAGGGTCAGATTGTCAATGTGCCTGTATATATCAATAAGGTTCAGATTGATCAGTCTCAAATGAGTCATCCACTTGTTATTGCTGACAATACGATATATGTCCCAATCAGTACAGGATTCATGTATGCTGTTGGTCTCACCATCGACTTTTATACGGGAAGCAGTGGTGAGGATGAGCTCTGGCTTGAAAGACTTTATGTGAACAGCCTATATGACCTGTATCCAGCTGAAAATATGCCAGTATCGGGTGCGGTGACACTCACGCCATCAAATAACAAGGTTTATATTGAACTGCACAGGATTGCGACAGAGCTTGATGATTTATCGCCGGCAATCTATAACCATATAACTTATATTCCACTGACCGATACGGCAATCAGGGCGTTCAAGTGGGATGTCAACTATAATGAGGAGGCTCTGCACATTGAAGTTCCTGCCTATGATTACAGGCTTGAAGACCTGTCGGTAGCCAGTCAATTTCTGGAGTTTTTTGAAGACCTGGTCTACTTTGATGAGCTGGGACAGTACTGGGATCAAAGAGTTTCCATGCAGAGACAGCAGCAGTTTGAAAGCTACTACCAAAGCCTGATCGAAGATAACGCAGAACAGGTGGGTGTGCTGCTGAACCGTGCTGTTCAATTAGAAGGGGAAATTGAAGGCATGCTTCCTGAAATGCAGGCAAAATCAGCCTACGAACAAACCATAACTGACAAAACGACCGAATTCAATCTGAAAAAGACCGTACTGCTTTCAAAAACGATGAAAACCATAGAGGGTGTAAAAACCTATGGTACCTTTAATGCGCAAGGAAAACCTGAAGGTGAAACGCTGCGCGTGGGTGACAATGGTTGGGAAGTTGGTTTAATGGAGGCTGGGTACAAGACCGGAGAATGGTTTACGCAGCAGGACGATTTGATATACATTACAAACTTCACGCGTTTTCAAGGAGAAATCGGTCCATTATATTACAAGAAAGGAAGTGCTGTATATTATTACAGTGCGGTAGCAAATGGGTACCCTGCAGGGCTTGTCGAAATGTATTATGCCGATGGCAGAAGAAGCAGGGCAGAGTATAATGCCCTTGGAGAGCGAAGCGGCATTGAATATGTCTACGATGCAAATGACAAGCTTGTGGACTTCAGTCTATATGAAGACCATAATGGTCAGCCATTACTCCGTGTCTATCGTCAGACCCTGGAGGATGGCACTGTCATAAATGGCTTTGAAGGACAAGATGAAACCGGGTATCCCTTGCGCGTCTGGTATCCGATTTCAGGCAAAATGGCAGAGGAGGGCATAACACACATCGTATACAATGATAACTATTCAAAGGACCATAGCATTAAAACCCAGTACTTCTTACAGAAACCGCCAGTTATGGAGATAGAAACAGAGGGTGCCCGCATGTACTTGAGCGAACTGGCTGTAGGTACATTTGTTTTGGAAGATATGTATAGCGGTGGACAGGGCTATGTTCATTATCCTGACGGGATCATATATTCAGGAATTATAGATTATGAACTGCCAACGGGGCAGGGAACCTATTATTTTGATGGCGGAAAAGAAATGACCTTTATGGATTCAGTACTCGCTGAAATCATTACGCCTGAAATGTCCCGTTATGAAAAAATGGAAGCCGCATACGACTGGATTATTAAACAAGTGGACCCTGAAGAAGCATTTGCTATTGACGCTTTGGTTGCAAGCAATCAAGCGCATCTAGGGATACTTGAAGGGCGTACGAGTTATTTTGGCTATCAGGAGCTGTTCGCACATTTGATGTACAAGATGGGCTATACTGCCGAGTTCAAGCATGGAAAGCTTGAGCATGAGCTTATGGAGTCATATGGTTCACTTTATGTGTGGACGACCATGAAAATTGATGGAAAAAGCTATGATTTTGATCCATTTCTTGATGATGCCCTTAACCATACGGGTGACCGAAAAGCTTTCTTCTATTTGGACGCTTCAGATATGGCGTTAACACATGTGCCTTTAGCAGGACAAGAATGATGTCTGGCAGACTGGACTTATTTGAATAGCTTGCTTTTGATAAACAATACCTCAGCATCGATAGGCCCCATATTTTTAAACATATGCTTGCGTGCCGGGAGAATGCGGACTGTGTCTCCTTCTGTAATATCAAACTGTTCATGTTCAAATAGAATTAGCAGGTCTCCCTTAAGCACATAGGCTATTTCTTCTCCGTCATGTTCAGAGAAGCCACCATAGGTTTCGCTGTCTGATTTGAGGTGCATGAGGAGCAGTTCTACTGGGGAGTTTGATGCGCTTTGGGTGAGCATGTCATAAAGGACATGTTTTGCATCGGGATCAAATATCTTCTTCCGATTCTCTTTTCTAAGGATCAAATCAGCATTTTCAACTTCTTCTGTGAGGAGTTCTGATAAGGGGATATTTAGGGCAGCAGCAATTGCCTGCAGTGCGCTGAGTGTTGGGTTGCCAATATTCCGTTCGAGTTGGCTGAGCAGGGATGCACTAAGGCCTGTAATTTCCGAGAATTCCCGGATTGTCAGATCTTTGACCCGTCTAAATTCTGTGATTTTCTTTCCAAGGTTTATATGGCCCATTTGGTCATCTCCTTAATCTACGTCTAAATAGTCTACCAATAGCATATCATTTTGTTCAATATATTGAAATACTTTTATTATATTGACCTACTTGAATTCGGCTGATATAATCAAATGAATTTCAATATAATGAATATTATTTAGTATATAGAACGAGGTGAGTGCTTTGAAAAATATTGCTAAACGAAGGATGTTCTTAGCGGAGATATCTCTGCTCTTTGTCGCTTTTATTTGGGGTGGCGGATTTGTAGCTGCTGAAATTGCATTGGGAGATGTTTCTCCATTTTATTTGCTTGCTTTTAGATTTTTACCATCGGGCTTAGTACTTGGGGTTGTATCTATGAGCCTTATAAGGAGACTCACACGAAAGGACATAGGATTCGGCGTCCTTTTAGGCGTTGTACTCTTTGCGGGGCAATCCTTTCAAACCATCGGCCTAAACTATACGACATCGGGAAAACAAGCCTTCATTGTAGCGGCATACACAGTTTTTGTGCCATTTGCGTCATGGTCATTAAGTAAAGCAAAGCCCAAATACTCGGATGTAATATCTGGCTCTTTCGTGCTTATGGGCATAGGTCTGATGACATATGACGGGAGTTTCACACTTAATTTGGGTGATGGCTTTTCATTGATGTTCGCCCTGATCTTTGCTTATCAGATTGTGCTTGTGCGGATCTTTGCAAATGCCATGAATCCCTTAGCACTTACAGCCTTGCAGCTGACAACTGCCGGGACCCTATCGCTCATAAGTGCCTTATTCTTTGAAGCGCCAATAGAATCCATTAGTCCGTCCAGTATGATCGGTGTCCTCTATCTCTTTATCGTGAATACAATGATCGCGTTTTTGCTTCAGAATATAGCCCAAAAGTATACGACCGATGTCCGGGCAGGTATTTTAATCTCATTAGAAGCGATATTTGGGTGCTTGCTTTCTGTCCTCATGATGGGCGAGATATTTACGGAAAGAATGCTGCTGGGTGCAGGCATTATTTTCTTTGCGACTGTTTTTTCCAAGTTGAGTATGAAAGGAAATTTTGTGGGGGATTCAGTTTTATGCGAGCAATTGGAATAGATTTAAATCACACTTCCCCATGATAAACGTCAGATACGGGATTAATGCAGGTGTCCTAGGGGTAAATAAGTAATTATAGAATAGAAATGGCGTTGATTGGAGCAGAGGTCTAGCATTTTGGGCTGATTGTGAGAGATATGAAAGCAGGAGCGAATTCTATGGGTGACATAATGAGTGGGTATGAACGACGTTACGAACGATTTGAATATAGGAATTGGGTCTTCTGCGGTCAATGCATAGAATCGAATGAAACAAGGAAGAAGCCGCTGGTTATTACAATTATAGACATTTCATATAGTGGCTTAGGTTTTTTGTGCAATCAGCGACTTGAAAAGGACACGGTCCTGTCCCTTAATCTCAGATATAAAACTGAGACGAAAAAGTTAAAGGTAAAGGTTAACTGGTGTAGCTTTACCATTTCAAATGATCACAATCAAAGATTCAGAAGCGGTGTTCAATTTATTGAACTCACCCGTCCCGATATAATTTTCCTAAACAGCATCATCAGTAATTTATAAGCGCACTATTTCGTATAGGGTCAAAGGCGCATCAGTAGAGACTCCTATTTGTAAGAGAAATTTACCCCCGGTTAATTCCCTTGTGTTCAGCTAGGCCCGGGGGTTTTTACGTGCCTGCATGTACAATTAATAAATTCATCTGTAATTTGAAGTCCGCTCCAACTGTTAGACTTATTACGAATGAAGCATACAAGAAGAAAGGTTGGGTGCGTGGATAGCGCGTTTAGGCTTATAATTAAATTTTAATCTTCCAATGATATAATCCAATAAAGGAATAAGAAATCGCTGGGTGAAGATCATCAAATAGCTGATTGTTCTGAGTGGTTTCCAGAGTCAAGTATTGTGAGGTGATGTGTGTGCTCGTTGATAATCTGATTTATAAAGAGATGTTCTATCTAGGCTATAAGGGGCGAGAGAATACCTATACCTATTGGATAAAAAATAAGGATAAGGTGTTGAGCAGCATTATGAAGGAGAATCCCAAGCTTCTTGAAAACCCAATGCACTTAGATGCCTTTGAGGCCAAAGTGCGTTGGAAGTCCCCCATTGGACTGCTGTTCCTATATGAAATTTCACGGCGCATAAATTTAATGGCCCATGAAAAACTTGATTTTCAGACCATGAGTATAGAGTATGGGAAAGAAACCCTGACACTGGCTGACTTCAATAGATTGTATCCTCTTTGTGAAGACGAATATTCAAATGGCAGGTTCGATATAAGAGGTATTTCACTCATTAGGCTAAATATGAATGGACTGGCTCTTTCTGATTTAGATATGCGCTATAGTACTTTATGCAATATCGATATGAGCAACTGTATCTTTGATAATTGCTGTATGAATAGTTCAAGCCTCATTCGATCAATGGTTGATGATACACGTTTTTCAAGTTCGTGCATTTTATATGAAGTGGATTTTTCAGATACATATTTGGGATGTCATTTTGATGCGAAAATCGTTCAACCTAAAATCAGTCACTTAAAAACACGTGACTTAAAACGCATCATTGCAGGTTTCAACTTGCGATGGCGAGCCTTTACAGAAGTTGCAGATGACTCATTTTCCAGTATGTGTGATGATGAAAAGCTGAACGATTATATTGAAAAGATGAGATTAAGGGTATCGAAGGCCTATGATATTAGGAAAGGACCACTTTTGAGGCGGATTGTCGAAAGTATTTGGACGACGATTTAAGGCAAAGATCCATTTCGTTTGTAATTTTCAATCACACCGATACACAGGTGTGATTTTTTTATGCTTCAAATATACGGAGTGGTCGTTTACATGACTGAACGCATAATTTATAAAGTACATTATTTGATAAAATGATAGCAGTGAGAAATGTTATGAGTAAGATTAAATGTAGGGTTCAGTAGAACTGTATCTGAATGTCAATTGGAGGCATAGACAATGAAGAAGAAAGAAAGTTTAAGCAGTCATGTCATATTAGTCGTCATCCTAATAGGCTTGCTTCTCGTAGGTGCGGGATTGATTTATCTTGTTTTTCAGCAAAAGGATGTCGACCAAGATATGATATCCTCTAAAGAAGCGTATGAGATTATAGTGGAAGCCGAGGAGCTGACTTTTACAGGCGATGGCGATGCTATGACTCAAAAACCAAGGGTGTGGGCAGGTGAACAGCAGGTTGGCAAATTGGTGGATAAAGGGATCATTCACCGTCAAATCCAGTTGTTTGCCGGAGATGAACTGATGATGTATCTTCAATCAGATAGTACAGAACTGCCGAATACGTCAGCAGGTCCTACATATGCCTTTTTTGACAGTCAAGATACGTGCATTGGATATACAAAAGAAACCTTGGAGTCTTTAAATAATGCACCTGAACGAGAGTACATTTTTACCTTTTACGATAAGGATAAAAACAAAAAAGATTATTATGCCTATGATGATGATGCTGGATGGAAAATCTATAATCAAGCCGGTAGGGTACTCCTAGAAGGGTATTACGACTATAATCACCGCAACTCAGAATATGCTATAACGGTAATCACATATGATAACCAAGTCGATCAGGAAGATAAGCTGCTGGTGTATTTTGTATTGCTTCAAAATGTAAGTTCGAATTTTCCAGAAGGTAGTTAATATAAAAATGAAAATAGAGCGAAGAAACAAAAAAGCGAGTAGGAAATATCAAATTTCCAGCTCGCTTTTTTAATGAATATTCATCCTATACGATTGATAAAGTACTTCATGTAGTATTCAAGTACTGTTACTTTCTTTCTTCTGCTGATGGGAACGTACTCACCGGATTTAAGGATAAAATCATCTTCTGAAAGCCTATCAACATAATCCATATTGACAATCAGATTTCGATTGCATTCTAGAAATCGGTTATCCGATATGAAGGCACTGCGAAAGTCCTTATACTTACCGATGACTTCCAGTGTTTGATTGGGCAAGTGGATTATGACTGTACGATTAATACAGTCAATATAAAAGATGTTCCGAAATTGAAGCGTTAAGTCACCATAGGCTGTTTTAACAGAAATATTGGCCTTGTCCATTTCCATTTTCTCAATCACATAATCTAGCGCAGTATAAAGCGCATTCAAATGTTTGTCTACAGGTTTCATGACATAGCCGACAGCATGGATAATATACCCGTCAAGCTGATGATCCTTACTGTTTGTAAAAAGAATAATATTGCAAGATTTATCAATGGCAGACACACGTTTTGCAACATCAAGACCGCTGAGTTTATTCATGTAAATATCCAGTATTAGAAGCTCATAAGATCCAGGTGTGAAATCTTCTAAGAAAGATTCGCCATCTTTAAACGCGTCGTATTCAGGCTTTGACAGGTATTCATTTTCTCTTTCATCAAAGTAGGTATTAATCCACTTCTTGACAAGAATGCGATCTGATGAAGTGTCATCAATAATTGCGATTTTCATTCGGACCTCCAGCTGAAAACATGAAGCTAATAGTGAACCAGCTGTCTTTATGTGAGCAGACAACATGGCCCCTGTACTTTTTGACGATTGCGTTTATAGACTGCATACCAATACCATGACCAGATTCCATGCTAATAGGCATGCCGGTTTTGTTAAATGAGACTTTTCCTTTAAAGCGATTTTTTACTATAATAACGAGTTTGTTGTCAACATATTTTGATGAAACAAGGATTTCCTTGCGTGAATCATTACTGAGCATACTTGCATGAATTGCATTTTCAAGAACGTTTGCAAAAAGTATTGCAATATCGTTGCTGTCGAAAGGTATATGCTCAGGGATGTTCATTTCAGAAGAGACGTTAATCTGCTCCTCCTTGGCGTGCGCAAGATAAACTGTCATTGCAGAATTGATGACAAGGTTATTGCAAAAAATGACAGGCGAGGCGTTGTCGAGTCGAGCATCCAGCTGCTGCAAATGTGAAATCGCATGATCATAGTCCTCGTTTTGAATGAGCGAGGCTAAAATATGGACGTTGTGGCGCAAATCATGACGCAGAATGCGCAGTTTTTCATCGTTGTCACGAATGGTTTCGGCTTGATGGTGAATCGCATTCATTTGTATAGACAGCATTTGATTTATAGACTGCAGTGCCAGCTTTTCTTCAAAATTATTGTAGTGCAGATTGATAATCTTCCAAGATACAAAAGCGGCAGCGCCTGTGAGCGTGCGCGATAATATCTGTTGCCATGTGCTAATCCATGATATGCCGACGGTAACAATGAGTTCACTGATACATAATAAAACGGGGATCAGCCATATAATATTCCAATAGTAGGTGTTTTCCATGGTCAAGTTGAAAATGAATGAATTCCGAATCAGTTTCCATATAGGGTACAAGGTGATAATCAGCAGTAAGGAATAAATCAAATTTTGAGTGATAATCTGATTATAGGGTGACATATAACTTGCAAAATGATTCAAAATAATCGCAGCAAATGAATGTAAAACCAAAATGTAGTTTGCATGCATACCGAAAATAAAGATATGCTGAAAGAACATATGCTGAATAATTATACAGTTGATGCATACATATGAGATTGCTCCCATTGAAAGCAAAATACGAAAATTGAATGGGTTTGTTTCAAAATATGTCAGTGCTGTATAAAAAACCATGTTTTGAATGATGAAACAGACCACATAGCTAATTAGGAGCTGTTTCTTTTGTTTGTCTGAAACCAATTTTGAAAATGGGGTGTAGCGAATGAAAACACCTGGAAGTTGCACACAGGTAATGGATAAGACAGTGCATAATATTTCCATGAGTTAGTAGTCCTTCTATCTTATGTAATAGTTTGTACATTAATTATACTATATTCAGTTGGAACGGAAAGCGTATATTTTCACCATTTGGTTTAAATAAATACCGCTCAGTTTAATAGCAAACCGCTTAGTCGAAAACGCATATAAGTCTTTGGGAATTATGCTATATTGCAAATGACAAGTAGACAGCTAAGCTGTTTAAAAGAAATCGGGAGGTAGGAACATGGGTTTGTTTAGTAAGCTCAAATCAAGAACAACGGATATCGTTAAGGGTTATGATGCGATAAAAGTGAATAGGAAACTGACTTATGAAGAGTTGCTGGATATTATGAAGGATGGAACCTATCCGTGTGGAGAGCCCAACATCACTGGCAAAGGTATTATGAAGTGTATTCGCTTCCCCGCTGTGAATAAGTATATGATTCAGGTTGCAATCAATGGTAGGACCATCATGGTGACAAAAGTATATAACGGGGCTGGCGGTATGCTGAAAGAAGTGGCGGGTAACGCAGCGACCGATGGCTGGTATTTCGTATTTAATGGCGAAAACATCGATTTGAACCGAATGACGCGCATCATTGGTGAAGAAATTTCAGGACTACTTATTAAGAAAGGCATATTGACTGATTAGTGCAGCAGAAAATAGAAGTTTCATTTGTATTTCTGTATTTCAAAAGGAGTGAGCATCAATGACAAAAAGATTATTGGCAGTCCTCTTATCGTGCATCATGATCTTAGGGACAATGCCACAGGTCACATTTGCTGAAGCAGATACATCCTCAATCTGGGATGGTTCTGTTGATATCAGCTGGTATACTGGAGGCACGAGTCCATATACCATTAGCACAGCTGCAGAACTCGCGGGACTCGCTGCGATTGTAAATGGCAGTGCGTCAACAGATGAAGGTATTTCAGTAAGCGATACTTTTAGCGGAAAGACGATTGTTTTAAGTTCGGATATCATCCTCAATGACACAAGTGATTGGGAAAACTGGGGCAGTACATCTACACCGGAAAATGTATGGTCTGCAATTGGAAGCTATTATAATAAATTTAGCGGAAACTTTGATGGTGCGAACCACACGGTGAGCGGTATTTATATAAACAAAAATGCAGACTACCAAGGTCTGTTCGGATACATTTCGTACGGATCAGTTGAAAATATTGGTGTAGTAGAAAGCTATATCAAAGGAGCAGGTAAAGTCGGTGGTATAGTTGGTAAACTGTACACATCTTCAGTAGAAAACGCCTATAACACCGGTTCAATTTCTGGCGGCATGTACATAGGCGGTATTACCGGATCAATGGAATATGGTGCATCCATAAGTAATATCTATAATACAGGCATCATTACCAGTACTAATCAGACTAAAGCCAATTCAGGTGGAATCGTTGGCTATTGTGCCAATGCTTCATACATAAACAATGCATATAATACAGGTTCTGTTACTGGATTAAGAACATATGTTGGTGGGATTGTTGGATATAATATTGGGTCTACCATAAGTAATGTTTACTCTGCAGACTGGGTAGCTTTAAGCGGCAGTGGCTATGTAGGCGATATTTATGGAGACAATGCCAACGACACTGTAAATAATGGCATTGTAACAGAGAGTGGTACTTTTTCGAGCAGTTATGAAATGAATGATGCTATTTCTGTTACATCGGCAGCGAATTATACGACTGAATATTCTAGTGGCGCGGCCTTACTAGATGTACTGAATGGGTGGGTTGATACAACGGAATATTTGAAATGGAAAACGCCTGATACGGAATCTCCAAACTTTGATTCCATGTATAACATAAGTATAGACGTGGCCGATGATGATGGTGATGGCGTAACGCAGATAAAACCGAGTGCGATGATAAATGTATATGCACATGGAAACCAGTATCAGTGGCAATCCTCAATTGATGGAGAAACTTGGAGTGATATTGAGGGTGCAACAACTGATAGTTATGTGATCACGGGTCCAGATTCAGGTCGATATATTCGTGCAAGTATAGGCTACACGTCAAGTGTTTCGGGCTCAGAGAGTACGATGTATTCTGAAGTCATTGAAGTGCCTTATACGATAAAGCTGGCATCCGCCACATCATCTACAGTCTTGGGGAATGATGAGGTTTCGTTTGGTAATGACGCAGCCGGTGCTGTAAGGACAGCGTATATAAAGGCTGGAGAATCAGTGACGATTGCTTATGTACTCGATAACAGCGGAACTTCAAGCAATACCCTCATTATCAATCTTGGGGAAACCGAACTGGACTCAATAGCAACAACAACAGACAGTGCAATATCTGGAACATTTGAGTATACAGCAGATGCAAGCTGTGCAGACGAAAATGGCGTGATTGGTTTATCTACTGTGTTTTCACATATTAACAAATTATCAGGAACCGTAAGCATAGATGGAAACTTGAAATTTGGTGAAACACTGACTGCAAATGCAGTATCAAACAACAGCGGCACCTTGAGTTATAAATGGTGGCGTGTCGAAGAAGCTGATTCAGAACCAAGTGTCTATTTGAAAGAACTCGGAACAGATGCTCAGTATACAATTTCTGAAGGCGATATTGGCTATAAACTTGAGCTTGAAGTCACTAGTGATATAGAAACTGGAACCTTGGCGACAAGATCAGAAGCAGTTCCTAAAATTGTGAATACAAGCACTGTTGAAAAGCCTATTCTGGAAAATCAAACAGGATCAAGCATAACAATCGGTCAAGTGGCTGGCTATGAATATCTTCTTGTACCTCATGGCACATCCATGCGTGAAGGCACATGGCAAAGCACGAATACCTTTAGAGGACTGAGTATCAATACAAATTATGATATTTATCAAAGAATAAAAGAAACAGATTATATTGAAGCATCAGAAGCAAGTTCGGTACTGACTGTTATGGAAGCGATGACACCGACTATAGTGAGTTATACGCCGATAAACGGCTCAGTTAATGTAACAACAACAGGCTCAATTCGTATTGACTTCAGTGAAGCAATGGATACAACAAGCGGGTCTGCAATTAGCGTGACAAGTGGTATGGATATGGATGGCGGTGGAACATGGTTATCCAGTACAGCCTTTAAAGTGATGTATAGTGGGCTTGACTATGGGGCAATATTTGAAATTACCCTTTCGGATTTCAAAGATATAGCGGGTAATGCATTGTCGACTACAGTTTATAGCTTTACAACAATGGATGATCCAACAGCCACTGACCCAGATTCGGGATCAGACTCCGGAACCGATACAGGAACCGATACAGGAACAGATACAGGAACAGACACCGGAACAGATACAGGAACCGATACAGGAACCGATACAGGAACAGATACAGGAACGGATACAGGAACGGATACAGGAACAGACACCGGAACAGATACAGGAACCGATACAGGAACGGATACAGGAACGGATACAGGAACGGATTCGGGAACGGATACAGGAACGGATTCGGGAACGGATACAGGAACGGATTCGGGAACGGATACAGGAACGGATTCGGGAACGGATACAGGAACGGATTCGGGAACGGATACAGGAACGGATTCGGGAACCGATACAGGAACCGATACAGGAACCGATGCAGGAACGGATTCGGGAACCGATACAGGAACGGATACAGGAACGGATTCGGGAACCGATACAGGAACCGATGCAGGAACGGATACAGGTACAGATTCAGGAACCGACACAGGTACGAATCCTGATACAATAGCTCCGTCAATATTAAGCATATCGCCATTAGATCATGCGGTTGATGTGACAACATCTGGATCAATCCGAATCGAGTTTTCTGAAAAGATGGATCCGGCACTGGGATCAATAGTCCAAGGTACAAACGGTATGACTCTTGAGAGTGGTATATGGTCATCAAATAACACTGTTTATTCGGCAAAATATAGTGGCCTGGATTATGCGACAGCCTATGAAATAGCACTCACTGGTTATAAGGATGAAGCCGGCAACAGTCTGGCAGAAACAACATATCGTTTTACAACAAGCAGTGCTCCAAGTACAGAAGATTCGAGTTCTTCGGGATCAAACGCTGGTTCTTCGAGCTCGCATTCGAGTTCGTCGAGCAGACGTTCATCTAATAAGTCAGGCAGTACGGACAATTCAACTTCAACAGTGGTCACTTCAAACACTTTGACAAGTGGAAGTCTAGGTGCGGTGGTTGACACAAATACCGTATCGGGCGTTAGAACGTCGACCATTGAAGTGAAAGTAGAATCAGTGCAGAGCATACTCGACTCACTTGCAAGAGAGGATTCTAAGGAAAATAAGATCACATTATCGGCACCTGTAGCAGATAATGTATCTGTAGTCATGCCAGCAAGCGCCCTTCAGTCTATGGCAGATAATAACTGTTCCTTAAGTATTGTGTCAGACAGTGTTTCATATGAGATTCAAACCCTGGACATGGACATGGCAAGTATGGCAGTTGCACTTGGAGTAAGTGGCGATGATCTGTCAGAAATTCAAATTGAGATTCAAATGGAAATGATAAGCGGACAAGAACGAACGCAAATGGAAGAGAGGGCAGTTGACCAGGGGTATACTGTGATCACAGCGCCTGTTTCTTTCACGGTACAGGCTACAAGAGGCGGTGATGATGGAACAGCTATAGAGGTTGACACCTTCAATAATTACGTGCAACGGCGTATCGCCATACCGAATAACACAGATTCAAGTGTAATCTTAACGGGTGCAATCTACAATGCAAATGGCACATTTACACATGTGCCGACTAAGATTGTTGAGCAGGATGGCGCACTTTATGTCGAAATGTCATCCATGACGAACTCAGAATATGCAGTAATAGCGAACGCTGTAACAGTACCTAGTGTTATGAATCATTGGTCAAGGGCAACTGTCAATAATCTGGCATCGCGTCTCATTATAGATAATATTGGAGCTTTTGAGCCGGAGGCGGAAACGACAAGAGGTGATTTTATCGCTTACTTGGTAAAGGGACTGGGTCTCTACCGTACAGGCGTCGCGCATGATGCTGTGTTCAGTGATATGACCATTGAAAACGCAGATATTCTGACTCAGGCAAAGGCATATAGCATTGTAAAAGGATACAGCGACGGCAGCATCCGAGCTGATGATACTTTAACCAGGGAAGAAGCCATGGTTATGCTGGACAATGCGCTGCAAGCAATCGGACTCCTGCAAGAGGAAATCAGTGGTACTGTTCACTTTGCAGATCAGAACAGGGTAAGTCCTTGGGCACAAGCTGCGGTCAACCATATTGCCGCGTTAGGCATAGTTCAAGGCACTGGCTCTGGAAATTTTGACCCAGAGGACACACTGACTTATGCGGAAGCAGCTTCCATAGTGTTCAATATGCTTCAACAAGCAAGCTTGATTGATTGATCGATTGATAATTTAGCACGTTCTAAAAAGTTACCCTACACACAAAACGCTCCTATGGGAGCGTTTTGTGTGTATTGCAAATAAGTAAATTAATTTCATCGAGCTTCTCAGCAAGCAGCACAGAATTCTAATTTGGTTACTAGCTCTAGCCTAGTACAGTTGCTTTATTGATGCTTATTGACTACGAATTAAAGAAATGACAGTACATATACAATTGGAAAAAAATGGTTGAAATAATATTTAAAGTAAGTTAATATGGTTATGAAATGTAAATAAATGTATAAAGGAGCGTGTACGTTGTCAATATTTAATATTCTAGGAGAAGTCAGTAAAGTGATCGGAGATAAGACGGGAGAGTTTGTTGAAAGTAATCGCCTGAATTCCAAGATTAAGGAAGAACGCTTAGAACTTGAGAAACTCTATGCAACACTGGGAAAGCATGTTAAAGCACATGAAAGTAAACTTAATGTACTTATGACAGATGAAATTATGCGCAGTTACTTTGAGGAAATTGATCGGAAACAGAATCTAATTAATCGTCTTGAAGAAGAATTGATTACGTCAAAAGAGGCTCATAATGGGCAAGTTCAGCAAAGTCAAGTACAGCAACCAATGTCAGATGGAAAATACTGCACAAGCTGCGGAACGTTAAACTCCTTAGATTCGAAATTCTGTGAAGGATGTGGCCAGTGTATGGATGAAGCGGTGTTGAGGCATGAAGAAAGTCATGAAAGGGAAGCCTGTGATAATTCAGATACGGATATTCAAGCAGAAGAATCTATCCCAGGAACTGCAGTACAGAATGGAAGGCAGGTGAAATGTAATGACGGCCAATAATCTCTATTTCAAAACAATGAAGTTCAACTTGATAAAGTTAGGGTTATCCTTAGCTACAGTATTTTTATCAGCAATTATTATTATCATCTTATGGAAAGTGTTTATAGTGTTTGACCTGTATTTCTTATTATATGCATTTCTTGCAGTAGGATTTGCTGTAATAGGGACAATTAGATTTTTGCTAATGCACTATGCAGGATATATTGTTAAAGCGGGACATATTGCGGTCTTAACTGAGGCGATTCAAACTGGCCAAGTACCAGAACAGTCTTTTGCGTACGCAAAGGAGAAGGTACAAAATAGATTTGGTACATCAAATGTATTCTTTGGAATTGACAAACTGGTTGCTGGATCGGTGAAGCAGATTCAACGCGCGGTTGGAAAATTAGGTGGATTTTTAGACGTAGTCCCTGGTCTGGGTTTGATAGTGACCTTTATAAACTTTTTCCTTGAGTTATCACTGGGTTACATTGACGAATGTTGTTTAGGATATGTCTTTCTAAAAGAAGAGCAAGATCCATTCAAAAGTGCTGCTGATGGTGTCGTCATCTATGCTCAAAACTGGAAGAAGCTGCTCAAAGACGCGGCGATTACTACGGGGATTGTAGTCATTCTACTCCTTGTAAGCATATTTGTTGTTCTTGCTGCATTAGGCAGTGTTTTTGATACTCTCGGTGTAGGGTCTGAGATTGCCTTTATAATCGCGGTGGGTATTGCCTATAGTTTGAAATACGCATTTGTAGACAGCTGGATTTTAACACGTACGATGGTATCCTATATGGAAGTTGCCCCAAGTACTGAAATTACGTATGACTTGTACTCTAAACTATGTGGATTATCAGATAAATTTAAAGAATTGTTTAATAAAGGTGGGAATCAATTTAACACAGGGGAGATGGCGTTTGCTGATGCCAGTGGTGGGTTCTCGACATCTCAGGCGTACGAAGTTGAAGGTCTGAATAGAAATAAAAGTGGAACTGCAGTGAAGTTTTGTAAAAACTGTGGAAATGCCTTAGCGCCACATGCGAAGTTTTGTGGACGCTGTGGGAATGCACTATAGCAATGGGATAATAATAAGCCGGCTATAGATTAATGGTGAGATTTTAAAGTCAGTATGGCAATGCCTGCTGGCTTTTTTTACTTGTCTAAAAGATGTATTGGCGCATAAAGTCCTAACCTTGGCATAAAATGCAATGTTAAGTCTTCAAAAGCATGTGTAGAATTATAATAAGATTAAGCGTGTGTTGATTGGAGTGGATTATATGAAACAATCGTATTGGATAGGAAAAGAGTATAGAGTTTACTTGGAGTCTTATGGAATTCCTTCGGAGGGGGTTTATAAGATTGCAGGCATGCCACTCAATATGGAAAAAGAAGGCATCAATATTAAGAGAGCTCAGTACATAGATATATCAACCGTCATATTAGACTAAAAGAAATTATTGAAGCGAATAATTGAGGTGAAAGTGATCTTCGGATGACGTGACTTCGCATGTTTTCTACTCTAAGGGTCATTTTTATGATAGGTCCAACAAGACAAGGTGTTTAAGTCAACTATATAGTTGACTTAGTCAAATAATATACCTATAATAAATATAATTACTTATAAAATGGATTTTGAAGGAAGTGGAAGCGATGCATGTGGAAGAACAAATAAAAGTCATTCGTCAATTCAATAGAGATTATACTGCAGAAATAGGGCTGCTCGAGAAGCATGTGCTGAACTCTGAATATACATTTTCAGAGACTAGAATACTACTGGAAGTGGATAGAATCGATCATTGTACGGCTAAAAATATATCAGAGGCATTAAATATGGATGCCGGATTTGTAAGCAGAACCATCAATAGACTTATTAAATTGAATCTCGTTGAAAAACTGAAATCCGAAAAAGACAAAAGAGCGTTTTTACTGCAGACAACTGAGTCGGGAAAATCTGTAATAGGTGAACTGCATAAAAAGGCAAATGCTCAGATTATGCATTTGATTGAAAATCTAAGCCCAGATGAAAGAACACGTGTCCTGCACAGCATTGGGGAATTGAACACGCTAATACTGGGCAAGAACTCAAACGCACCTGAATATATTACACTTAGGAATGAGCTGAAGCCGGGTGATGTGGGGCAGCTGATTAAAATGCATGGTGAACTGTACAGTGAAGAATGCGGCTACAATGTATGTTTTGAAGGGTATGTTTGCAAGACGTTTTATGAAGCGGTTGTACATGGTAATGCCAAACTGGATAAATACTGGATTGCAGAAAAAGAAGGTGTCATTATTGGTTCTATTGCAGTTATAGCGAAGGCGCATGAAGCGTGTCAGCTTAGATGGCTGCTGGTTGATCCTGAATATCGGGGAATGGGGCTCGGTAAAAGACTCTTTGATGAAGCTATGGCCTATGCAACTGCCGGTAAGTTCAAATCGATTTTTCTGGAAACGACAAAGGAGCAGGAGAAAGCCATTCAACTCTACGAGAAGGCTGGTTTTAAACAGAAGAGCACCTATAAGATTGATGATTGGGGTAAATCATTGATAGGACTTGTGATGGAAAAATTATTTTAGGAGATATGCTTTTTGAATAATACAAAGCGTGCTAGAATAATAGGGTTATGAAAATCAGCATCTCTTTAATCTTAGAATGATGGTTTGAAGATCATAAATGTCTGACACGTGCTGCTGTCCAGAGAAGGAGTATTTTAATGGAAGATTATTTGAAAAGATTGAAAGAAGCATTTTCTGATTTATATCCAGAAGAAGCACGTATGATCGTGCAAAATGGCCTTGTCTTTGAAGCTCTCGACGATGCACATGACTTCATGCGTATCAAGCTTGGTATGAATCAAGAAGCCTTCAAAGTATTTCTTAGTAGTGATGAGTTTACGAGTGAATGGGACGCCTTCTGTGCTGCTGAAAGTCAGTTTATTAAGGGATTGAAGTAAGTAATCAAAATAGACGAAAAAGCATTGTAGATAAAAGAAGTAAGCTGGAGCAAGGAGAAGATACCTTGATCTGGCTTATTTTATTTGAACAGAAAAATGAATTGAATTACGAGCAGCACTTACGACAGTCGCAATGTTTGTATAAGATTTATCCGGTAATAATGGTATAATATTGCTAATTCTAAATATTTCTAGTTCGATAGATTGCAGTGTTGGAAAACTTGTGATTTAAAACCATGTGATTCATTAATAAAGGAGTATCGGGTGATAGAATATACGATACAGTCTAATATTTTTGCCCTGCTTGTTCTTCTGATAGTTTTTAAAGGCGCACAGAAGCATACAGATACCAGTCGGTTAAGGGACCGAATTTTTATATACATTTTGATTATAAATGCCCTACTGCTAGGGATTGATTCCATTTCCATTTTTCTGTACGATGTTCCGGGTGAATGGGTCTATGTGAGTCAATCATTTCTTACAATGGTGTTTTACAGTTTGAATCCTGTACCAGGATTTTTATGGCTACTCTATGTGCATGACTTCATCTACCATGACATGAGGTCCTTTAAAAAACTGAGTGCTGTAGGTCTTGTTCCAGTTCTAATCAATGTTGCCTTATCTTTGGCAAGTATCTGGGGTGGGTATTTATATCTAATTGGTGAGGGCAATAGCTACCAGCGTGGGGCATGGTTTTTACTGGTCCCTCTATTTGCATTCTCATATACGGGCATTGCTTTTGTCATTATTTTTTTGAATCGCGACCGAATACCGCGCCAAGAATGGCTGGCACTTCAGGTGTTTGCCCTTCCACCTATGATAGGGGGACTGCTGCAAACATTTATTTATGGAATGGTAACCCTATGGCCGTCTCTTTCCATCTCAATACTCATAATTTATGTGTTCATTCAATCAAAAGAATTCGATACGGATTTTTTGACTGGACTGAACAATCGAAGGTCTTTTGACTATCATTTGGATGACTGGAGAAAGTGGAAAAAGGATGACCGACTGATTGCAGGGTTCATGATGGATATGGACCAGTTTAAAGATATTAACGATACTTTTGGTCACCAAACCGGAGATAAAGCCCTTGTTGAAATGAGTCAAATCATCAGGGAAAGCTTTAGGAAAAATGATTTTATTGCACGAATCGGCGGAGATGAGTTCGCAGCTGTCATTGAAGTCAAAAATCCCGAAGAAATAGAAGTAATAAAGGAACGCTTGACTGAAAAGGTAAGGAATTTTAACCAGCTATCCAGAAATGGATACAGTCTGAGTATCAGCAGTGGTGGGGATATTTTCAATCCAGAGAAGTATGGCACTCTGCCAGTGTTTTTTGAAGCGCTTGACAATAAGATGTATGAAGAGAAGACACACAAAAGAAGTCTTAGAAAGCGTTAGACACTTATCGTAATTAGATGAAGACCTTGACAGAGAACAGCATGAAGTACTCAGTCAAGGTCTTTTCAATTAGCAAAAGGCTATTATTTTCATATGCTTTACAATCAGGCTATCGATTTGACTTGTTCATAAATCATCTTCTTTTCATGATGCTTTAGAAACCCATTTAGAAAATAGGCAATGAGGATGATACCTGGAATATCAATGATGAGCCGTGTTATAGCAAATACAGGCCCCAGTGATGCCATTTCAAACAGAAACATAGGAATTTTCGTTGTAGACCATGCGCCGATGAAAATGAAAACATTAGTCAGGGATACACCTTTTTTCATGAATATCGCAGCAACAGGAAACGCTCCATAGAGCGGTCCCGCAGCAGCTGAGCCGATAAGAAATGATAAGACAATCCCCTTTAGACCAGAGCCTTCTCCCATGTATATGACCATTGTATCCTTGGAAATCCATATGTCAAGAAGACCAAGAAGCAGAAAAATGGGCGGTATGACGGTGAGCATTTCTTTTAATGCGTATGCAGTTACTTCAGCGGCGTTCCAGCCAATGTCTGGTCTCGTAATAATCAGAACAACGAGTACAAGTGTTGAAATGAAAACACCTGTGTACTTATTTCTCTTTTTTTTCATAATAAGTTCACCCCAATATTTATGCCCCATGCGACTATAAATGAAAATAGAAAGGCAAGTCCATTTCTTAGATAAGTCGTTTTTCTCCCGAAGTATTTCACTTCAACTGGAAGAGTCACAACGCCAACCATCATAAGAGAAGAGACAAATGCACCAATTTGCATATAGCCTGCGCCACCTTCAAGAAGCAAAGAAGCCGTTGGAAAAGCGACGAAACCTGGGATGAGTGTTATGGAGCCAACAATTGCGGCCATAAGTACACCAATCCAGCCGGAGTGTGTTCCGATAACTTTTGATATGATATCGGGATTGATAGCAGCCATTAAAATGCCGACGACCAGTATTACAGTGAGAAACTCCGCAAGGATGTTTTCGAGAGCCTTCCATGATTTCCTTAAAGCCATCTTAGTCTTCTGTTTGTCTTTAGCGTATGAAATCAATAGTAAGCTAATTGATACTGCATATAGACCTGTGTTCAATAGAGCACCTCCAATTCTTTGACCGTTTACAAGTTCAATATAGCATGTTTATGGAAAATGATTGGTAACTTAAGTTACGCTTCGCTGACCAGTCGGACATAAGCTGTAACTGCAATCCTTGCAGTCAAGACACTGATGAATATGAAACTGCGTTGCACGGCACTGGGGTCTGAGTCAAAGCGTGGTCATTTGGGTATTGATTTGCTATTAAGTGTGGGGAGGTCAGATATGAGTAACAATGAAAAAGAGCTTTCTAATATTACAAAGGAACAGGAAAAACAGTTGCTGGCAGGGTTAAAGAAGCGCTTTGAAGAAAATATGAGTCGGCATATAGGTGTGGTATGGAATGATATCAAGTATAGACTAGAGACCAGTCCCCCAAAGTTAATAGCGTTGCAAGAAATGGAGCTGTCAGGTGGCGAGCCCGATGTGGTTGTTTTTGATAAGGATGTAGATACCTACTATTTTGTAGATTGTGTTAAAGAGAGCCCAAGTGGTCGAAGAAGTTTATGCTATGATCAGGATGCGCTTGAAAAGCGTAAGAAAAACAAGCCGCATGGGAGTGCGCTTTCAAATGCAAATGCAATGGGAATTGAAATCTTGAATGAAGTGCAGTACCGTAAACTGCAGACTTATGGGGAATTTGATACGAAAACATCCAGCTGGATCAAAACACCAGAAAAGATTAGACATTTAGGAGGGGCGCTGTTTTGTGACCGCAGATACAATTGTGTCTTTACTTATCACAATGGCGCAGATTCCTATTATGGATTAAGAGGGTTTAGAGGGTGTTTGAAGGTGTGAGCCTTGAAAATGTATGAAATCATGCATGGTGGTTCATTATAAGGCTATGGTTTCAATGGAAGATGCGGACAGGACTTGACTGTTTTTATGCGCAAAAAAAGCAAAAGCGCCTTGAGCCGCCTGCGAAGACGAAATCAAAACGCGCTTACTTTCATCGATAATTTTAAAAATTACCAAAGACTATCGAAGTCATTATATGTTTAAAATCCTGTTTCGTCAAGGTCATAAATATTGGAATAGCAGCATCGTTGACGCGTTTTTAATGTGTACATTAAAAAGCGACTGGGTCCTACTGTGACAGCGATGACCCTGGGATGTCCGAGTGCCTAAGCACATGAGATAGCGACCATTTGTTGAAAATTGAGTGGTTTGAGTGCCGCTTTAAAATGAATATTTTTGATTATATTGGACCACACCTGAATGATTGGGTGTGGTTTTGTTATTATTGAACTATCAAAACTCACTGCAGAATAATAATTATGAAGTAAGTAAGATCACAGCAAGTTCGAGATAGATTTTTCAATCAAAACGTACAATATGTTGTACGTATTTGTTGAAAAACCGTACAATATATAGTATAATGTGATTAAGATAGGGAGGTGCTCAAATGAAAGCATTAGCTAGCTCGAATGTTCGAAAGGACTTTAAGAATGTCTGTGATATGGTAGTTGATGATAGCGAGACATTGATCATTACGAGAAGTGGAAAAGAGAATGTTGTCATGATATCTGAAAATGAGTACAACAATATCATGGAAAATTTTAGGATTTTCTCTAATCCAATTCTAAGTACAAAGATTGCTAAAGGTGTTGAGCAAATTGAAAAAGGATTTTCTCAGAAGAGAGAACTGATAGATGAATAAAGTATTCGCAGACATCGCATGGGATGATTATCTATACTGGCAGATTAGTGATAAAAGCAAGTTGAAGAAGATCAATAAACTCATAAAAAGCATCGAACGTGACGGATATAGCAATGGTCTGGGAAAGCCTGAACCACTGAAACATCAGTTTAGCGGATATTGGTCACGAAGAATAGACAGTGAACATCGACTTGTCTATAAAGTAGATACTGACAATATCTATATAGTATCATGTAAGGATCATTACTAGTTATAAATTTAAAAGAATAACGATAAATGAAATGATAGAATGGTAGTAACAGGAAAAGACTGTTGCTACCATTTTTTCAATAACTAACAACAGTTTGTCTACTGAGGGGAATGGTGAAGTTTGTCCTGCTATAATCAAGTGGTAACCCCATGAGTTAGTAATAAGAAATAGCGTCTACAAATTTAGCTTTTTAACAAAGTATATCAGCTTGTTCTTTAGAAAGCGGAGACAATCCATATACGAAAGAACAGCTCATATCAAATTTGAAATTGAATTAATCTCTAGAAGATTTATTAGGATGCGATTTGCAGTTGAATTATCACCAAACACGTGATACATTTATTAATTAGTAGTAGAACGTGGAGGAAAAAATGGTAGATATCAAACTGAACAGTACAAAAAGTACTGATGAAAATAAGAAGGAACTGAGTCGTACCGTGGCCGCGATGACCCTGGGTTGTCCGAACGTCTAAGCACATGAGATAGCGACCATTTGTTGAAAATTGAGTGGTTTGAGTGCCGCTTTAAAAATGAATAATTTGATTATATTTGACCACACCGGAATGATTGGGTGTGGTTTTGTTGTACAATGAAAACCACCTGCGATGCGGGTGATTTTAAAGAGTTGAGATGACAAAGGTGAACGAAATCTGAAATGGCATTCTCATTCGGCGGTAAAGAATAGGTATCCTAAACTGTACTATATTGAATTTTGGTACATATGGATTTAAGAGTGTAGGAATATGATAAGTGATGTATTCCAAGATGCCGGGAATGGTGTGTATTTAAAGAGAGGTTGAATATGAGAATTTCATTGATTATTCCTGCTTATAATGAAGAACTACTGATTGAAAAAATGCTAATATCAGTTATGAAAGCAAAGAAAGAGTTTGAGAAGACAAAAAAGAATCAATTAGAAGTTATTGTTGTAGATAACAACTCACAAGATAAAACTGTAGAGATTTCAAAAGAATATGACGTGATTGTCGTACATGAAGAAGTGCATAATATTGCAAGAGTTAGAAATACTGGTGCAAGATATGCTACAGGAGATATACTTTGCTTTTTAGATGCAGATTCAGAAGTAAGTACCAACATGTTCAATCTAGTCAGTAAATATATGCAGACAGATAAATATGTTGGAGGTGGAACAAAGTTTAAACTGGATAGACGCAATCTTACTTTTAGTTTGATATTTGTTGCGAGTGTTCTGGCGACACACATAATTGGATTAAGTGGAGTTCTGATTTACATGAAGAAAGATTTCTTCGATGAACTGGGTGGCTTTAATGAGCAGTTTTATGCTGCAGAAGATATTGATTTTGTATTGCGGTTAAGAGAACTAGGAAAACAAAAGGGGTTGAAGTATTGTAATATCTATCGCGGTTATGTAGTTACTTCATCACGTAAATTTAAAGTTTTAAAGTTTAAAGACTTATTTATGCAAGGAGGACTATTACTGCACAAATCACTTCGTGAAAGTCCAGCTAAATGTGAACAATGGTATAAAGACCATGATTATCGCTGAAAACAGTTGTATCTCGTTTAGAACGAAGTGCCTAATTTTTCATTGACTGTTAATGTGTTAATCCATTTTTCAAACATTAGCCAAAAGAGTGGATATCAAGTTCAAGTGAGGAGGTACTATGGAATATTTTGGTTCATGTCTATGTAAATCAGTTAAGTTTAAGATCGCTGGTATCTTTGATGAGTTCTATTTATGCCATTGCAAATACTGTAGAAAAGATACTGGGTCAGCTCATGCAGCTAATTTATTCGCAACGAATGCTGTATTGACATGGTTGGAAGGAGAAAATTTAGTAAAAAGATTTGAGCTTAATGATACGAATCATGTAAAGAGTTTTTGCAGTATCTGTGGTTCTGCATTACCAAATAAACAGATGAATGAAACACTTTTAGTTGTACCGGCAGGGAGCCTAGATGGAAAATTAGACAAAAAACCTGATGGTCATATATTTATATCAAATAGGTCAAATTGGGATAATGAGTTAGAAAAAGTTAAAAAGTATGAAGGTCTACCAGTAAAAGATGATGAGTAGCTTGCAGTAGTTATGGTGATAAATGGATACTAAGGTTTGGGACATTAGGCATGTTAGATGATTTTACTTTGGAAAAGCATTAAATTTGACTTCACTATATGCAAGTGGGATAATCCCATCAATTACAGTTCGCCTTACAAAATTCAAGTCAAATTGTGAAAGATATTTATGGTACGAGGACTCGGTAAAGACTCTTTCAACTGGATAGCCAACTAGATTTAGAGACTTAATTATCATTCGGGACCGCAAGTTTTCACTATGTAGAAAGTTTGCAATAATGAGTTTGCCATCTGGTTTGAGGAGACTGTCCCAAATTTTGTGTAAATAATCTGCCACGAAAGCAGCGAATATGAACTTTTTAGGAACTCTCGATTACGAATGGATAATCGAGAGTTCGTTTATTATCTGATCCCAGTTTCGTTGACGCTGGGACCATTTCTTTGTTGCATTTTCAGTTGCTAAGTAAAGGGACTTCATCAGTGACATGTCTGTTGGATAGACTGGTTTTCCCTTAGTTACTTTGCGGTATTGTCTGTTCAGATTTTCAATTATATTGGTCGTATACATGATCTTTCTGATGTTCGCTGAGTATGCAAAAAACGGAGATATAACACCCCAGTTATCTTTCCAGGATTTTATGCAGCGCGGATAATGCGAACCCCACTTTTCTTCAAACTCAAGAAGCATCTGATAACCTGATTCCTCATTTGGAGCTTGATAAACAGACTTAAGATCTTTCATCAGTTCTTTGACATGTTTGTAGCTGACATATCGCGTAGATGAGCGAATTTGATGAATGATGCAGCGCTGTACAATAGACTCTGGATATGTCGCTTTGATTGCTTGCTCAAAGCCTGAAAGTCCATCAACACTGAAGATTGTAACTCTCTGAACACCACGATTCTTTAAGTCTGTCAGAACCTTTAGCCAGAATTTACTCGTCTCATTTTCACCTATCCAGATACCTAAGACATCCTTCATACCATCTGTATTTATGCCAACAACAACGTATGCAGCTTTAGATACAATGCGGTTATTCTGTTTTACTTTGTAATGAATAGCATCCATGAAAACAAACGGATACTCTGTTTCAAGTGGTCTGTGTTGCCACTCTTCGATGTGAGGGATGATTTTATCAGTCATACGTGAGATTGACTGTGCTGAGAGTGGCATCCCGTAGAGGTCTTCTATATGTTCTGAGATATCTCTTTGAGACATTCCTTTACCATACATAGAGATCACTTTGTCTTCAATCGCTGAAATATCACTGGAGTGTTTTGGTACAATTTGTGGATCAAACTCACCGTTACGATCTCTTGGAATCTCTAGTTCAACTTCGCCAAGATCAGTCTTTACACGCTTTGTTGATTTCCCGTTTCTGTAGTTCGTTTTCTCAACTTGGCGATCGTATGGCTCATAACCAAGCTCTTCATCCAGTTCTGCTTCAAGTAGTTTCTCAACGCCAGTCTTAAGCATTTCCTTCAGCACGCTCTGTAGGTCTGCCACATCGGTGATATCCTTGTCCTGCATAAGGGCTTCTGTCAGTTCTGATATCTTGTTGTTTTTCTTCTTTCGACTCATAAAAAAATCCTCCACTCTGTAATCTAGTTTATAACACTAACTACTTTCGTGGAAGATTTCTTGTTTTTACACTAAATTTGTTTCAGTACCGGTTTGAGGACACGACGAATTTCTTTTATGGCATCATCAGGATTTTTAAGAACGTGAAGCGCATTTGATAGTATTACTACATCATATGCGTCATTCTTAAATGATAAATTATCTGCATTCGAAATTGAAAAGCTCACATTTTGAAATTTTGCAAAATCCATATTGTGTCGTGCTGCCCGAATCATAGATGTAGAATTATCAATGGCGTCTATTGATTTACAATAAGGACTGATTGAAAGGGAGACCGTACCAGTTCCTGTTGCCACTTCTAGAATTTTATCTGTATACTCGATAGATTTTATAATGTTCAAAGTCAAATCAGCATATGAAGACTCGGCAGGAAATATCAATTTGCTATACACGCCAGCCCACTTGTTCCAAATATGCACATTATCATCGTAAGACATAACTAATTCCCCCCCCCATGTTACAGTTTTCTAGAATTACCAAACGGTCGGAATGTATTATATCATGATAAGTGGATTTGCGAAACTTATTGCAATCAATTATTGGCAAAATGTGCATTTAAATTTAGAATAGGATGTAAGATGTTTTAGTTCAGGATTTGATTAGATTGAAGTTTGTAGAATGATTTGAACAAAGTTTTTTCGTTCCCCAAATTAACGTTAGGAGCTGAATGTAACTTGATTACAGTTTGTTATGCAAAATGTTCAAATGGGAGTATAGATAACCAACTTAAGCAAATGAAATAAAATAGCAAAGACCTCGAATCAGTACAGCATTTAGTACTGATTCGAGGTCTTTTTAATGGGGATCATACGATATTTTTATTTGTTCTGCATTCATAATGTTGATTCATCTACAAGATAAGAATTTCTTAATAAGCAAAAGGGTAACAGAAGTTACGATAGGGCTACTGAAAATGGCATATACTATAAATAGAATTCTCGTACACTATCGAGATAATGGGAAGTTGATTTTAATGGAAATATGACAAAGGGGTAAACCATCTGGAGGTTACTGGTGAGGATTGTTAGAAAACATTTTAGAAGTATATTGCAAATACTGTCTTTAGTGGTATTCATTTTTTTAGTCATAGCTTCGAAAACGAAACTTTGGCTACTGCTATTCGTTGTGACAACACTTCTGACGCCTTTTTTTGGAAGAATATACTGCGGGTACATGTGTCCGATGAGTACAGGCATGCGTTTGTCAGAAATCATTTCAAAAAAAACGAAAATCAGAACGAGCGCTATTCCCAAGTTTTTAAGAAGCAAGGTGTTAGGCTGGATTGTACTCTTAGTTTCAGTTGCGCTTATGATAGGGAGCAGGAAAATTTTGCATAGGGAGTTTCCAGTTCTTATCGTACTGGTCGCTCTATCGATGCTTCTTGCACTAAGATATGAGTCGTGGGTCATTCATAATAATTTATGTCCGTTCGGAGCTATTCTGACACTTGTTGGAAGGAAATCATTCTTCAAGACACTAGTTGACACGGATAAGTGTGTCGGCTGTAAGAAGTGCGAAAGTGTTTGTCATGCTAAAGCAATTCAAGTGAACATGGATACCAGAAGAGCATCTATAACACAGTCCCTATGTCATCAATGTCAGGAATGTTCAAACATTTGTCCTGTGGATGCAATAACTTATAAAATGAGAAATGATTCCCATTGGTAAAATGGATTGAAATAGGGTAGAAATCTTGTAAGTGTATTACTGTGCCAATAGAATTAGAGTACACAGTTGAGAAAGGAGGCTTAAAATGAAAAGAGCAAATATACTGATTGTGGATGATGAAGCGAGCAGTTTGAAACTGCTGTCTAGGATGCTTCAAAGTAAAGGCTTTCATGTAAGAACGCTTCCCAATGGTGAACTGGCTCTAAAATCTATAGAAAGTCATTTGCCAGATATTCTTTTATTAGATATTGGGCTTCCTGGAATAGATGGATTTGAAGTTTGTAGACGTGTAAAACAAATGAAGAAGGGGGGCAATTTACCGGTTATTTTTATCAGTGCCTATGATGATTCTGAACATATTGAGAAGGGATACAAGTCAGGCGCAGTTGACTTTATCCGCAAACCATTTAGTAAGTTCGAAGTATATCAAAAAATCAATCTGCATCTAAACAGCACGCAGTATGAAAATGAACTGGAAATACTACTGACAGAGACTGTACTGGGGAGTATACGATCCTTACTGGATATTTTAGGATTTATGAATCCAGATTTATATTCTCGTTCAAACCGTTTAGCACGATTAATGTGTAGAATGGTAGAATCTTTAGCACTTGAAAATGCATGGTTGTACGAAACTGCCGCACTTCTGATACATTTGGATGAGATTATTTACTCAACAGAGGTTCAAAAAGAAACTGATACTTATACTGGAACAACAGATGAAAGTGTGATTAGAAGTAGACCACATATTTCAGAAATTATGGATAGCGTACCTAGAATGAATAGTGTTGCAGCAATGATGGACGGAAAGCTGAGTCCCAATTTGCTTGACGAACGCTATGAAGTCGATTTCAATACATTGTCAGTTGAAAATAAGGGCCGTATACTTATTAAACTATTGACAAGGTATGAGGCGTTGTTAGTGTCAAATATTGTGCGCAAAAACCATCAGAACTCCTTAAGGTTTATGCAGCTTTAAGTTTTTCCTCATAAATCAGGGTTATGACCTTTGAGTCTATATAGCACCTTCCGGTTGACCAGTCTTCACTATACTCGATCAAGTAGGAAGTAACTAAGCGTATGTATGAATCGATCGATGGAAAGATTCCAACGACTTTGGTTCTTCTGCGGATCTCGCGGTTCAGACGCTCGATCATATTGGTAGAGGCGATCTTTCTAGAATCAATCTGTTCGAAATTGAAGAACTGAAGTGAGTCTTCAAGACCTTCTTCAAGAGTCTTGATCGCTTCTGGATACTTGTGTTCGTAATCATCCATGAAAGTGTATGCATATCTCTTGGCACTATCATAATCAGGCTGAAGCCAGATTTGCTTAAGCTTTGCACCGAAGGATTTTTTCTGTTTGGCTGGTACATGTGCAATGATATTTCTCATGAAATGCACCTTGCAGCGTTGCCAAGACGATCCTAGAAATGACTTTCGCGCTGCGCTAACAAGACCCTTATGAGCATCTGAAACAACTAACCAGACACGTTCAATGCCTCGTGCCTTCAGCTTATCAAACAGAGTTGTATAGCTGGCTTCAGATTCCTCATACATCGGCTCAACAGCAAGTATATCCCGAGTGCCATCAAGTTTAACTCCGCAAACGACATGAACAGCCATGTTTCTGACATGTCCGTTATCTCGAATCTTTTCATACAGAGCATCCACCCAAAGAACTGGATATTCTGTGTCGAGATCACGGTTTCGAAATTCTTCAACCTGTTCGTTCAGCTCTTTTGTAATGTTGCTCACATGGCCTTTTGAAATCGAATCGATACCAAGACTTTTGGCGAGCTTCTCGATTTTTCTTGTTGAAACACCGTTGACGAATGCTTCCTGAATGACGTTCATCAGAGCAGCTTCGGAACGCTTTCGTTCCGTCACAAAGAAGGGGATATAGCCGCCTTTTCGAGGTTTTGGTACCATGAGATACATAGTTCCCATGCGAGTGTCAAAGCGTCTTGGACGGTATCCTGCTCGATATCCGTTTCGAGATCCTGAACGCTCTGATTTATCTGCACCAAGCCGATTGGAGAGTTCAACCTCCATCATTTGCTCGCAGAGCCACTTAAGCATTTCAAGCATGGGATCTTCTTCAGTAACAAACTTCAGTAGCATTTTTTCAAAAGGTAAGGTAGAATTTTGGTAAGCCATCGGTTTATCAACTCCTATTCAGGTTCTCTAGACAATTACCTTTTCGGAGTTACCGGTGGCTTTTCCTTTTTCTATTAACTTTTGCGCACTTTATTTTACGCTATCTGAGGCGTTGCTTATCAATGATATCGAGTATAAAATGATTAAGCATTTTTTAGAAAAAGAGTTTCGGCAGCATATAAACCTCGTAGAAAGACTGATTTTCATTTTGGAAGAGGAGGAAGAAGTCAGAATTAGGAAAGTTAAAATTTCTGATTTAATGAGTGGCGATTTGATACATGCGGATATAAGAACTCAAGAAGGGATTCTTTTGATTGGTAGCGGAACCCAGCTTACTGCAAATCTACTGAGTATGCTTAGAAAATATTCGCGACATGAAAAGGTTGTTGAACCAATTTATATAAAACCTGGTTTGGTAATTAAGCAATAATGTAATACAAGCATAAAACGGCTCAGTTGTAAAAATTGAGCCGTTTTCATTTTCAGCATATTAAACATCGTTGGAATTGATGAGAATAATTACTTTCAGCGATTATTCACTTATAGATTTCGGTTTCGAATACAAATAGCCTTGGTGGATGAAGCAGTTCATGGATTTTAGCGTGTCTGCCTGAGCCTCTGTCTCAACACCTTCAGCTATTACATTTATATTATAGATGGTTTTTAATGAGATTATCGCCTGTACCAATTTTATGTTTTTAGGATCATTGAATATTTCCCTTATGAAAGACTGATCGATTTTTAGTTCATCAATAGCTAGATGAGATAAATAACTTAATGAGGAATATCCGGTTCCGAAATCATCAATTGATATGCTGAAGCCCATACTATGAATTACAGAAAGTATATCATATATATCAGTTACATCTTTTATAATACTGTCTTCAGTAATTTCGAACATAATTTGCTGAGGATTAACACCGCTATTCATTATAAAATTTTTAATAAAAGGAATGAAACTTTCATGTGCCAAATGGATAGGTGATATGTTTATGGACACTTTAATTGAGTTGCCGTATTTTCGTATGAGCACAGGCAAATCTGCAATAGTCTTTTTTATGATGATTTCCCCAAATGCGACACTATGGAGTATCTCGTCAATAAGTGGTACGAAAGTTGAGGGTGGAATTGATTCTGTCTTACTCGGAAACCAGCGAGCAAGTGCTTCGACACCAACAACGGTATTTGATCTGCAATCGACTTTCTCTTGATAGTATATTTCGAACGATTCGTTCAGAATAGCAGTATCTAGTTGTTCCTTTAGTTTTTCTTTAGAGATGATTTTATCTTCAATCCATTGATCATATAGAATAACATTCTGACTGCAACTACCTTTTGTTTCTTCTAGAGCCAAATAAGCCTTGCTGATAAAGTGGCCAATCTTCTCATCTTGACAATCTGTTTTAACAATTCCAACAGAATACTTTATATGAATGTCCAAGTTGAAATGGTTGTCGGGTGCCTTTGCAAGTACGAGGAAATCATGTAGTTTATCTTTTGAAGCACTTAAATCATTGTCTCTCATAAACCATAGGAAGTCACTTCCTTCGATACGACCAATAACATCATTATCTGAAGAAAGTTTTTTTAAGTAATAACAGCTTTTCAGTATGACTAAATCGCCTATTTCTGAGCCGTAGATGGAGTTGATCAAGTTCATGTCTTTTACATGAATGAGAACGATATAACCATTGAAATTTTGATTTTTACAGAGAATATCTTCGACGCCCCAAATGTTGGGTAATTGTGTCAAGGAATCTCTGTATGCTAAAGACTTTATTGTCTCTTTGCTTTGTTCTTCTGCAATAAGACTTGTAATCAAATCACTCTTGATTGAAAAAATTACAAAGTATAGGAGTGAAGCATACACAATATAGGCGATTATATAGATGCTCCACTCTATGGAATCAGCTAAAGCGTGATTTAGTATTGTTAATTGCTGGGGCGTGTTTGATACGATGTGATCAAAAAAAATATAGAATAGAAGCCCTGTAGTCGCAAAAATGTGAATTAAGCCTAGTTTTCTAGACAAGAGTCCCATGACCATTAAAGTACTTATTGCTAAAATGAGCATCCCTGAAGTTGTATAAGGTGTTTGAATCAATGTAGTTGAAGAGATTTCTAAGCTCAATCCAATCAGTATATATACTTTTACAAATGGATTCAAGAATTTTCTCATAACAACTAGAAGAAGACAAATTACACCTGCGACAAAGTAGTTTAGAGATAAAAACATATTGCTTGTGCTCGTATAAATTAGGGCTGCACTGCCGACTGCACCTATTATTGCAATGGGTAAGAATAGGTTAAGCAGACTATTGAATCGGTTGATTATATTTATTTCATAATGACTGTGTTTTGCCATAGCAACCTCCAATCAGTAATTGTCAGCAGGTATATTATATATATTTACAATATACGAGGCACTAATCGGAAAATCACATAAGTGATGTTGGTAATTTAGTTCAAAAATAATACCATATTGGGTTTAGCGTTTAGAGATACGACCGCCACTCTATGCCAGTTGAGGTTGTTTTATTCAATTTAGTACTATAATTGGTGTTTTATACTTTTGATTTTGTAAAATAATGAGTACAAGTACGATATTCGGGTATCCAAAACATGGAAGGTTTCCATTCCACATCATTTTTACGATAATAGGAGGATAAGTTATGAGCATGTTTTGTTATCAATGTCAGGAGACAGCAAGAAACACCGGATGTACAGTAAAGGGTGTCTGTGGAAAGAATGAAGAAGTTGCAAAGTTACAGGACTTACTCATTTATACCTGCAAAGGGATTGGTGAGATCGTCGTAAAAGGTAAGATGGATGTACAGTCTCTTACAGAAGCCAACCATGAAGTGTTAAAGAGCTTATTCATCACCATTACCAATGCCAACTTTGATGAAGATGCAATTGAAAAACAAGTTCTTAATATGATAAAAATCCGGGATGGACTAAAAGCGAATGCTCAAGGAGCCAACCTGAATGATGCAGCCCTTTTCACAGTAACAGATAGAGCATCGATGCTGGAAAAAGCAAGTGTCGTTGGTGTGCTCGCCACTGAAAATGAAGATGTGCGCTCGCTGAGAGAGCTTATTACATATGGTCTTAAAGGGATGGCGGCTTATAGCCACCATGCACTCAATATTGGTAAAGAAAATATGGATATATACACATTCATGTATGAAGCTTTGGCTTCGCTCTTAAATGATGGCCTTTCAGCAGATGACCTCGTAGCACTGACGCTCAAAACAGGTGAGTTTGGTGTTGCGGCAATGGCACTTCTTGATGAAGCCAATACATCAAAATATGGCAACCCTGAAATCACAACTGTTGATATCGGTGTTCGAAGCAACCCGGGTATTCTGATTTCCGGGCATGACCTTACAGATCTTGAGCAGCTTATGGACCAGACCCAAGGGACTGGCGTAGATGTTTATACACATAGCGAAATGCTGCCGGCACACTACTATCCTTTCTTCAAGAAGTATGACAATTTCGCAGGAAACTATGGTGGATCATGGTGGCGTCAGGTAGATGAGTTTGGACCATTCAACGGCCCGGTACTCTTTACAACGAACTGTATTGTCCCTCCAAGAAAAGATGAAATCAGAGACCGTATCTTCACAACTGGTGCAGCCGGCTTCCCAGGATGCGGCCATATCGAAGCAGATGAGAATGGTAAGAAGGATTTCTCTGAAATCATTGAAATGGCTAAAAAGTTGCCATCGCCAACAGAAATCGAAACGGGTTCTATTGTCGGCGGTTTCGCTCACAATCAAGTGCTGGCACTTGCAGACAAGGTAGTCGATGCAGTCAAGACTGGCGCTATTAAAAAATTCTTTGTTATGGCTGGCTGTGATGGTCGTATGAAGTCGCGTGAGTACTACACAGAGTTTGCGGAAAAACTGCCAAAGGACACAGTCATTTTAACTGCAGGCTGTGCTAAGTATAGATACAATAAGCTAAATCTTGGTGATATAGGTGGCATTCCACGTGTTCTAGATGCAGGTCAGTGTAATGATTCCTATTCACTTGCAGTCATTGCTCTTAAACTAAAAGAAGTCTTTGGACTGGATGATGTTAATGAGTTGCCGATTGCTTACAATATTGCGTGGTATGAACAAAAGGCAGTTATTGTATTGCTTGCTCTGCTTTACTTAGGTGTTAAGAACATTCATCTAGGTCCAACACTACCAGGCTTCCTCTCGCCAAATGTGGCCAAGGTTCTGGTGGATACATTCGGTATCGCAGGTATAGGATCTGTGGAGGATGATATTAATTTATTTATGGCATAGTCACTTAAAACGCATTGTTTTAAGTGAAAACATGATTATTTACAAGCTATAGTAGAGAACTATTGGAGCCAGAAAGCAGTATGAAACTGTGACTGGCCCTTTTTTTTAAGTCACTCTAAGAAAAAACATTTGACAAAATAGTTGCAATGTGGTAAGTTGAAAACAAGAAATGAATGACCGTTCATTCATTTGTGGTGAGAAATGAAAGTGAGATGTTTCTATGGAAGATAAAAAAGCATTAATATGTAATGCCGCAAGTGCAGTGTTTGCACGTGAAGGGTTTCATAAGGCCAGTGTAAAGAGCATTGCTCAAGAGGCAAATATAGCAGTTGGTACAATCTATCTTTACTTCAAAACAAAAGAAGATATCTTAGATTATATTTTCAAAATTGAGCATGAAAAAAGAATAGCTTATCTACGCAGTCTGCAAGGGCAAGGTATGACTTTACGTGAGATCCTGACTAAGTTTCTGGAGTTTCATTTTATTGAGCTGGGTGAGCATGAGAATATCAACCGTGTGCTTATTCAAGAAAGTACATCACCGCTGCGAACGACTTCTGATAGCATGAAGAGTTTCAGTATAGAGCTTCCAAATGAAATAAGAAAGATGCTTGAAACCGCACAAAATATTGGAGAAATTGAGGAAATGGATTGCGAAGTCGGGGCGCAATTAATATTTCAAATCATCAGAAACAGTGTCTTTATAGCAAAGTCACAGCAGTTATCAAGGACGGAAAAGCAAATACAAGATGCAGTTCTTGGGTTTATATTCAAGGGAATTGGAAGTTAGCACAGGCGAGTGCTTTCTTTTGCACTAAAATGAATGAGCGTTCATTCACAAAAGGAGAGATTGCAAATGACAATTAATAAAAAAGCTATTGTGGCCTCGATTCTAATATTGATTATTGTATTTGGTTTTCTTACTGTAAGAAATTTTCGAGAAAAATCATTAACTTCTGTTGAGCATGTTGGGATTCCGACTGATACATCTATGCTGCGTAGTACCACCTTAAAAGATGGGTTTGCATATACAGGATATATTGATGCTGATAATTCTGCGGCAGTTTCCGCAAAGGTGACAGCAGAGGTTGTAGAATGTTTTTTCAAGGAGGGAGATTATGTAGAAGCTGGCACGATGATTATGAAGTTAGATGATAGCCAGCTCCGAGCAAGCCGTGAATCTCTAGAGATGAAGCTGAATACAATCAAGATAAACTATGATTATTTAGAAACGGAAGTGCGTACTTTTGGTTCTACAAATGCACTTGTTAAGCGAATCAAAACACTAGAGTCAGACTATGCTTATCTTGTTACTGAGAGTGGAAAAATGGAGACCCTTTTCCAATCCGGTGCAGTTTCTAAAAGCGCTTATGACGAAATCATGCACAAAAAAGACTTGTTAGAGAGTCAGATTCAAGAAGCACAAGCTGCATCGGACAGTGCACAGGCACAGCTTAAAACACAGATGCTGACAGCGGATGCACAGGTTTCGGAACTGGAAGCGAACATTGATGAACTGGACTTAAGTATTGAGAACACAGTGATTGAATCGCCAATATCCGGATTTATTAGAACACTGAACTTTGATGTTGGAGATACGGTTATTGCAGGTATGGGCCTTGCGGTTATTGATGACCGAACTAAGCTTAAAGCCATAGTAGATTTATCTGAAGAAGACCTTGGCAGGGTTCAACTTGAAGATGTGGTGGAGCTAAGCATAACAGGGCAGGAAGACACTATTATTGGTAGCATATCTCACATACGTCCAGGACTAAATACAAAAACGAGAATGGGACAGGTGGAAGTTGAAATTGATGGTAATGAGAGAAAGTCCCTATTTATTGGGAATAGTGTGGATGCGTTTTTTGTGATGAATCAAATAGATGATGCAAAAATTATTCCAGCACATGCTGTTCTTTTTCAAAATGAAGATCAATATGTTTATGTCATAGTAGAAGGTAAAGCCTTAAAACGTCAAGTAGAGATTGGGACTGAAATTGATGGAATGATTCAAATATTGTCGGGTCTTGGCATGGAAGAAGAGATCGCTGTGAGCAATGTGCGCAAGCTTTATGATGGTGCAACGATTTATGATGTTGAGAGGGAGTGAGATACATGAATATTGGACAAATTTCCGTAAAAGGCAAATATTTTGTGCTCTCTCTGTCAATTGCAATTGCGATATTTGGGCTGTTCGCAGCATTTACTTTGAAAACACAGCTTTCACCTGATACAAGTGCTCCAGCGGTTACTGTCCTGACTCAGTATCCAGGCGCTTCTGCACAAGATGTAGCTGCAGATGTTGTTGAGCCTATGGAAGATGTTTTTGGAACCTTGGATGGTATTTCTGAAATCAAAGCTACGGCACAGGATAACATCGCGACGATAAGACTTGAGTTTACTTATGGATCAAGCGTGGATCAAGCTTCAATTGATGTCCAGAATGCGCTTAGTAGGATAAGAGAGCAGTTGCCGGACACCATTAAGGAACCACAAGTTTTAAAGTTCAGTACATCTGATAAACCCGTCGTGACTGTAAGTCTGAAGAGTAATACGACAGATCTCCGCGAAGTACGTCAAATTGCAGAAGATAGAATTGGATTTGAATTGCAGTTGGTAGATGGCGTAGCTTCAGTCAATTATTTTGGTGGAAATCGCTCTGAAATACAAGTCGTTCTTGATAGAAATAGGATGGAGGCCTATGGTCTTTCATACGATCAAGTAAATCAAACGCTTGTTCAAAATAACGTAAAAGCACCTGGTGGAAAAGTCGTAAATCGTGACAAGGAGATAATTGTTCGCGTAGATGCAGCCTTGGAGGATCTTTCAGACTTAGAAACCTTAAGATTCAATTTATCAGATGGGACCATGGTCTATTTGAAGGATGTAGCTGAGGTAAGTTTATCAAGTGAAGAACTCGAGAGTACGTATCAGTACAACGGAGAAGATGCAATTGCAATAATGGTTACAAAAAAAAGTGATGCGAATACGGTTGATGTGGTTGAGAGTATTAAAAGTAAGCTGGATATTTTGCGTGATACCTATCCCTACATTCAATTTGAGCTCGCGCAAGATGACTCCATATTTACAAATCAAATGATAGAAAACATGCGGTCGAGTGTGGCCCTTGCCATATTGTTTACAATGGTGATTATCCTTTTATTCATTACCAATATCAGTCAGTCAATGGTCATAAGTATTTCCATGCCACTTGTATTTTTGACAACGCTGGCCCTAATGAAAATGGCGGATATGAAGCTTGATATGGTGACGCTGTCAGCACTTATTCTGAGCATAGGGTTTGTTGTAGATGGCGCAATTGTGGTCGTTGAGAACATCATGCACCATTTTCAGGAAGGCGGTAAGTCCATTTCTGATGCTGCGGTGGATGGTACAAATGAAATTGCCCTCCCTAGTATCGCAGGAGCGACAACAACATTGATTGTTTTGTTTCCACTTCTGTTCATTGAGGGGTTTGTTGGAGAAATGTTCAGACCACTCTCTATGACACTAATATTTGCGATTACTGCTTCGATTGCCATAGCACTCATTATAATTCCACTTTTTACAGTGATTTTGAGTCGCTTTAAGTTTTCAAAAGCAGAAAAAATGGTTAGTCGTGTTTCGATGCCTTTTAACCAGTGGATGGATAGAGTGCTTAATATATATATTGGGCTGCTCAGAAAGTCGCTGCGACATAAGTGGAAGCTGGTAGGGATTGTTGGCATTTTGCTAATTTCGAGTCTTGCTTTTATTCTTATCAATGGCATAGAGATGCTTCCTAAGTTTGATGGAGGAACTACGTTTGTTTCAATCGAAATGGAGCAAGGAAGTCAGTTGGAAAAGACTAAAGGCGTCATTGAAGAAATTCAGGCATATTTGGATGAACAGGAAAATGTTCTGAACTATGATGCTCAAATCGGATACGAAAAAGAGAGCACCATGCTCAGTGATTTTGGTGTTATGGGTGAAAACCAGGCGCTGATTACTGTAAACCTCTCTCCTCGAAATTCGAGGAAAGAGTCAATTTGGACGTTTCAAGAAAAATTAAGGAAGAGAATTGCCTTAATTCCAGATGTAGAACGCTATGTGGTAAAAGAAAAGGGTGGAACTGCGACAAGTAGCTCTACTGCACCGATAGATGTGATTATAAAAGGTGATAACCAGGAGATTCTCCACAAAATAGCTGTGTCATTAGAAGAAGCTATCCGTAAAGTTGAGGGAACAACGAATGTGTACATGAGCTTCAATATGGACAATCAGGAGTTGACGGTAGTTCCCAATCTGGAGAAACTTCAAAATCTTGGACTGACAAGTGCAGCTTTGGCACAGCAGATATACAGGTCAGTTGAAGGCGTTTCCGATACAGAGATGGATATACAGGACACAGATGCTTTAGATATTCTCCTTATTTATGATGAAAAGTACAGAGCGACGGATTCTGATTTAATGGATCTGAGCATTACAGCGCCCTCAGGAGTAAGGGTACCCTTAAGAAGCTTGGCCAGTGTTGAAATGAATAAGAGGTCAAATATGGTCACAAAAGAAAACCTGGAATATACCATTGATATCTTGGGTTATACAGACGATAGAGCATATAGCCATGTAACGGGTGATATTAATGAAATTCTACGCGCATGGCCATTACCAAGTGGTTATTCTGCGGCGCTTACCGGTGAAAGTGCAGATATGGGTGAATCTATGCAGGATATGCTGTTCTTGCTGGGGCTCGCAGTGATTTTTGTTTATCTCGTCCTTGTACCTCAGTTCAATTCTTTCATTCACCCTATAACAATTATGGCATCAATACCATTGGTAATAATAGGTATTGCACCAGCTCTGGCTATCAGTGGAAAATATGTATCGATGCCAGTCCTACTAGGATTCATACTATTGGCTGGGACAGTTGTAAATAATGCGATTTTGGTTATTGATTACGCACTTAAGAAACAAGAAGAAGGCCTTGGTGCTGAAGCGGCAGTGATTGAAGCAGTTAAGAGCCGCTATCGTCCTATTATGATGACTGCATTCTCAGATGTGGTAGGTATGATGCCTTTGGCATTGCAGCTCGCACTTGGTTCCGAACGATTTTCACCATTAGCAATCACAGTCATTGGAGGGATTTTGTCAGCTACATTTCTAACGATGATTGTCATTCCAGTACTATTTGTCACATTTCAGCATGAGTAATGTCACAAATATATGATTGGACCATTTTTTTAATTGAAAGAGGTGATATGAATGTAAATCCTGATTCTTTCACAAGGCAAGTTTAATATTTTGAATTTAAATGAGGAGAAAGATAATGATAGAAAAAATATTCAAGTACAGTACAGCAGATGTAAATGCTGTAGAAAAACTAATCATGGATGAGAATGTGAATTACATTCATATGGTATTTAACAAGGGTGAAGGATTACCTGAACACTATTCGAATTCAAATGGTTATATGAATGTAGTACGCGGAACGTTGACGATTCGACTTGAAAACCAGGAGGCCCATAAATATGACAAAGGTACCCTCCTTGAAATTCCATACGGCATTAAAATGAATGTCGGAAATAGCAACGACGATGTACTCGAGTTGTTTGTTGTGAAGGCACCCGCGCCACAAAATTATGTGAAATAGAAATCATTTGTGAAAACACCTAAATATGAAATTTAGGTGTTTTTATGATATCGATAAAACCGCATAAACAGTGCAATCGATATGAAATATATGATTTTGCTAGGATGTAACATACGTTACGGAATTAGAGGATATAGAAGAATAGCATTGACCCGATGCTTCAGAAAAAGGCAAATGATTTCCAGAATGAAATGGGTAATCTGAGCACAGACTTCATGGTGTTTAAGGATAATTATAATACCAAATCAAGAATCTTGAATAATAGAATGAATGCAAAAAAGGATATCAAGAATATGTGCGACAGGATTATCAAGCGTATGGATAGGGAGGATAATGAACTATATCCTCTGGGAAAGCGTGTTATGTAATTTGATTTAAGTTACACCAAATAGAAAAAATGAATTTGATTGACTTTCAAGTCCACTCTGTGAGCGCTTAGCTTCTCCATGGGGTGGACTTTAATATTCACTTTGTTAGCTTATGGAGGAACTCGCAGTTTGAGATTTTCATCAACCTGAATAATTAGCCGGACACGCAAAATGACAAACGGGTCATAATGGTATCATCGGTTACTGAATAGAATTGTTTGTTAATATACAATCAAAATCATTAAAACCGATTAATTTGCTAAGGATTGAACCTTATCGGTTTAATTTGGGTCTATTCCAATTACGGTATAGTCCCAAAATACAATATTTGATTGACAAAATACTGACAAAAGGAGATTAATGATGGCATTCAGTTTAAAACATCAACTTTTTAACACCTTTCTGGATGAACTATCCCAAAAGTATCGCATTTTTGGACCAGTGCTTATGGCTGGAAAGGGGAAACATTCAGATACAGACGTTATTGGATATGGTGAAATCAACAGCTTGGATGACTTAGTAGTTGATAGGAAAAGCTTTTATTCGCCCAAAGAGTTATTTTATCCAATAAGAGAATCTCTATTTTATTTTTCCAAAGATCAAATAACGGTACCAGATATTGATACTAAGCCCATACTCTTGTTTTTAAGACCTTGTGACATAAACGGAATCAAACGCCTTGATGAAATCTTTTTACAAAATGGTGACTTTTCTGACTTTTATTATCAAAGAAGGCGTGATCTTTTAAAATTTGCCATGATTGAATGTACAGATGGTTTCGATACTTGCTACTGTGTATCAATGAATGCAAATAAAACCGAAGACTATGCCTTAGCAGCTAGTTTTGGTGACCAGGAAATTAAGATGAAAGTCAATGATGAAAGTCTGCTTACTGATTGCTTAAATAACGCAGAAATACTAGATTTTGAGCCATCTTTTGTACAAGAAAATCAAGTAAAGGTGACGATTCCACCAGTTGAAAAAGTGACAGCAGAGATTTTTGATAATGATGTGTGGAAAGAATATACTCGGCGCTGTGTTGCTTGTGGCAGGTGTAATACATCATGTATAACATGCAGTTGCTTCACAATGCAGGATGTACACACACAAACAAATCAGCAGGTTGGTGAAAGACGTCGGATTTGGGCTGGATGTCACATTGATGGCTTTACTGATATGGCGGGCGGGCATGGATTCCGTGGTAAGAATGGAGAGCGCATGCGATTTAAGACCATGCACAAAATAAATGATTTCCATAAGCGTTTTGGATACCATATGTGTGTTGGATGTGGACGCTGTGATGATGTTTGCCCTGAATACATATCTTTCTCAAAATGTATCAATAAATTAAATGAGATAGTTGAAGGGGGTGCAACTAATGATAAATAGTTTTCTGCCCGAGGTATATAAGGTTCTGTCTATTAAGGCCGAAACAGATGTTGATTCCACTTTCATAATTGAGAAGAAAGAGGAACTTATTGGTGGACAGTTCATGGAAATATCCATTCCTGGTGTAGGCGAAGCGCCAATATCTATAAGCGATTTTGACCAGAGCACACTTTCAATGACCATAAGAAGAGTAGGACGTTTGACAGACTCAGTTTTTGAACTGCAACCTGGAGACTCGATTTTCATGAGAGGTCCATATGGCAATGGATTTGATTTAGATTCTTATAAGAATTCTAAACTGATAGTCATTGCGGGAGGTACAGGCTTAGCTCCCGTTAAAAATGTTATTCGCTACTTTCATGAGCATGCTGAGGAGCTTCTTTCATTCCAAGTCATTGTGGGTTTTAAATCGCCTGAAGATATGCTGTTTGAAAGTGATCTTGTAGCTTGGGCAAAAGATTTCAATTTGACAGTTACAGTTGATCATGCTTCTGAAGAATGGACAGGAAAGACTGGTTTGGTTACGACACATATTAGAGATTTGGACCTTTCGGATTTGCCAAAAACAAAAGCTATCGTTGTCGGACCACCACTTATGATGAAGTTTACAACCTTGGAGTTAATCAAACAAGGGATACCGGAAGAAAACATCACAGTCTCATTTGAAAGGAAGATGAGTTGTGGGATTGGCAAATGTGGTCACTGTAAGATTGACGAAACTTATGTTTGCCTGGAAGGTCCAGTATTTAGTTATGTAAAAGCGAAAAAAATGTTTGATTAGGAGGTGGAGATGTGAGTGTAGATCGCAAAAAAGTCACGAAAAATGCATATAGAATTACAAAAAACAGAGATAAAACCTGTCTCCGAATACGTGTACCAGGCGGGCATTTGAAAGCGGAATATTTATCTTTGGTTCAGAGTATTGCAGACGATTATGGAAATGGAACCGTGCATCTTACCGCCAGACAAGGCTTTGAAATACCTGGAATGACATTCGATGATATTTCAGAAATCAATCAAATAATTCAACCCATGATTCAATCGCTTGGCTTGGAAATGGACATAAGAGAGGATGGATATCCTGCAGCTGGTACACGGAACATGTCAGCTTGTATAGGCAATAGAGTCTGTCCATTTGCCAATGCGGATACAACCGCCCTAGCTCAAAGACTGGAGAGAGAATGCTATCCAAATGATCTTCACTTCAAAATAGCAGTAACTGGTTGTCCAAACGACTGCATTAAAGCTCACATGCAGGACTTTGGGATTATCTGTACAACCATTCCGCAGTATGATGCAAGTCGCTGCATAACATGTGAAGCATGTGTTAAAAACTGCAAAAAGAAAGTAACTGGTGCCTTAACGAATGTAGAGTTCAATATAGAACGCGATACAGAAAAGTGTATTGGTTGCGGCGAGTGTATCCTTAAGTGTCCTACAGGGGCATGGACACGAAGTGAAAAAAAATACTTCAAAATGGTCATTATGGGGCGCACTGGGAAAAGGAATCCACGTATTGCTATGCCTTTTATAAAGTGGGCCACTGAGGATGTCATTGTGGAAATCATTAAGAACACTTATGGATTTGTAGAACAGCATATTGACCGCTCCCTTGCTAAAGAGCATATAGGATATATTGTAGATCGAGTCGGATATCATGCGTTCAAAGAACATATAATGAGTAATGTGATTTTGAACCCTGAAGCTCAAGTGGCAGAACATATTCAGTGGTCTGGATATTGGTATAAACAAGACAACCAGTTCAAATAGGGAGGATTTGGCATGAATGCTATTTTCACAATGGAAGATTTGCTGAACGTTTTAATAGAGCTTGAAAAAATGGGCAATAGGAATTACGTTGAAATGGCACGCAAGACAGTCAACTCCAAACTGCGTGATTACTTCGAAAGGTTGGCCGAGCAAGAACTTGAGCACAAATCCACTTACGAAGTCTATAAAGCCTTATTTGTTAATTTTGAGCACAATCAATTAACAGAAGAGTACATTAGTTATATGAATGTGCTGCTAAGCAATACAGTTGGAATGCTTAAGTCTGCAACCGATCTAAATGATATTATTGCATGTTATAACATGGCGATAAGCCTTGAAAAGGATACAATTTTACTACTAACTGAATTGAAAAAGCTAGTTCCAGAATATCGACACGCTGATATTGAAAAACTAATTAACGAAGAACGCCAACACCTTAAACTTCTCCATGAGAATCCGCTTGACTAGGTGTGCGCAAAAAGGAGAAGCAGATTATGTATCAAGAGATTCTTGACAATGTTGGAAATATTGCAATTAGTAAGGCGACTTTGCTAAAGAAAAGTATAATTAAATACCTGTTGCTATCGATGATGGCAGGTATATTTGTAGGTCTAGGAGTCATTCTTATTGCAACAATAGGTGGTACCATTGGACCAAATCCATTTAGGAAGACAATCATGGGTGCCTCATTTGGAATTGCATTAAGTCTTGTTGTTATGGTAGGTTCTGAACTTTTTACAGGTAATAATTTCATCATGATGATTGGATCACTGCAGAAAAAAGTTTCTTGGGGGAACAGTATTAAAGTATGGATAGTATCCTACATAGGCAACTTGGTTGGGAGCATAATCCTTGCGTGGTTATACGTTTCAACAGGTTTGGTTAACGGTCCGTTGGCAGAATTCTTCATAGCGCTTAACTCTGGTAAAATGAGTGCATCAGCAAGTAATCTTTTCTTCAAAGGGATACTCTGCAACTTGCTTGTATGTCTGGCAGTATTTTGCTTTATAAAAATGAAAACTGAGTCAGGTAAACTAATCATGGTATTCTGGTGTCTATTTGCTTTTATAACATCAGGATTTGAACATAGCATAGCAAATATGACTATTTTCAGCGTAGGATTAATGGCGCCACATCCCGAGACACTGACACTTTCTGCCGCAGCCCATAATCTGCTCTATGTAACTTTAGGAAACTTTGTTGGTGGAGCTTTCCTACTAGGGGCAACTTATTGGTATATAGGCAGCGATAAGTAAGTGTTTCATTGATTTATCGACTTGCAAAATATTTGGTGGGATTTAGTACTTAGGCGATTGTCGTTTTGACAATCGCTTGTTTTTTTGCTTACAGAAGTATTGCTTAATGATAAACTATATCTCCCAGCAAAGTGTGTTATGTAGGTTTAAGCCATAATTGATTACCGAGTAATCTATTTAATTTGAGCAGATTATATCAAATGTATGTGTGTAGTGATTTATTAAGTCGTGTGTTTATGCTATGTGAGCTGCCGGGTATAATACTCATATAGATCATCAGGGGAGGTGCAGTAATGTTTGATAGAATAATAGTTGTTCATAATATTGTAAAATATGTTACATACAATGGTATTTCACATCTATGGTTACGTATGGAGTCAAAAATAAATACCAAGCGACTTGTACACATTTTTAGTTCATTAGAAGCTACGGATGAAGAAGTACATCGTCTTTCAACTGTATTGGGTTAAAGTTTGGAAAGCTTAAGTCAAAATGATTATAGGCCACCGCTGATTGATGAAATTACAAAAGAGAAGTTTACAATATAGAGAGGTATCATATTCTAATAAAATACCTAATCGCAATCGAACTATCCCTTTTTTCAAGAACACCCTCATTGATAAGCTCATTTACGAGTGCTAGTGCACCTGTACGTCTCATTCCGGTTAGCTTTTCAATTTCAACTCTGGAAGCAGAACCGTTTTCTTTTAGAAATTCCATAACCATATCATAATAGGACCTGTAGTGCAATTTCTCACGGGTCCTTATCTTTTGCTTATTTTCAGCCTTATACATGAATTTATGTGTAATCCTATTTGAGAATGTAATTGAATGTACTTTCTTATTTTTGACTTCAATTATGTCAATTACAGATTGAATGAGTTCCTGTACGCGTTCACGATCTAGTGATGCAAGAAAAGACCTCTTAAATACTAACTTTGAATTTTGGAAGGACTCAAAGAGCAGTAAATCAGTAGCATCGCTTATAAATGATTTTGACTGTATAGCTGATTTTAAGGACTCTTTATGGTAACTTTCAATCTCAGAGTTTAGGCTGGAAAGCTGCTCTATAAGATCACGTTTCTTGAATGGATAGTCCTTTTTCGACATAGCTTCTTCAGAAAACAGGAACAGATCTTCAAGGCGATTAAGTGCGTTTTCAAATTTCGCTTTGCTTTTCATTAGTTTCTGCAGCTTCAGATCGGACATTGAATCTGGAGTATTATGTTCAAGTTCAGCAGAATCATAGCCGAGAATTAGTGACGTATAAGTTTTTTCAAGACCAGTGCGATCAATACTCTGTACGTCTATAAGAGCAGGTCCTTTTAATAGCATACGCTCAACATCTTTCAGAGAATGTTTTTTTTCAATTTTTTCTGAAAGCTGCAGATAATTAGAAATGTAAGAAAAAACAAAGGGCAGTCGTGCTTAAAAAAATAGATAGTTATACGAATCAGCTTGGCATGGTTGATGCGGCGGTTTAGGAAAGGGCGTGATTATCTTCTGCTATAAAGATCATCAGACGTTTGGTATTGTTCCTTATGTGATTTGTGCGTTTGCGTTTGGAAAGTTCACAATGAGTGGTCTCAAGAGTTTGTAGTAAAAACGAAAACTTGCTTAATGTGCTATTATATCGGTATATAGAAAGCACGTTAAGCAATTCAATTATAGATATGGAGTGCGTGTTATGAGTAAATTTTCCTTAATTGAGGCAAGGCTCAAAAAAACAAGTGTCATCACAACTGTACAAGCTGAAGCCTGTGGCGTGTCATCGACGGCGATGACCAATTGGGCAAAAGCAGGGAAGATTGAACGTATTGCACGAGGGGTGTATAGTCTACCAAATCAGACCTATGACACCCTATATGTCATGCAACTGAAATGCCCAAAAGGGATTTTCTCACATGAAACAGCGCTTATGTTACATGACTTGTCCGATAGAACACCATCGAGGCTTGTGATGACAGTTCCAGCAGGATATAACACGCACAGGCATAGTAAGGATCTTGTTGATTTTCATTATGTTAAAAAGGACCTGCACGATTTAGGCGTTATTGAAATGGAGTCTTATTATGGAAACACAATTAGAGTGTATGACGTGGAGCGCACTATCTGTGATGTTATCAAGTACAGAAGCAGGATGGACCGGGCTATTGTCAATACAGCACTGAAAGAATATATGCTAAACCCAAAAACGGAAAAATTCAAGTTGAGCCTTTATGCAAAAAAGATGGGCATTACAAAAATGGTCAGTAGAGTTATGGAGGTATTACGATGAATGTAGATTCAATGAAATATAAGATTCGAGAAATGAGTCGTAACATGGGAATAGATGCTGATTGCCTCTCTCATTGGAATCAATAGCAGATAAACCGTGATGTAGATGCGACTATAAAATCATACTGTCCTGCTATAATCAAGTGGTAACCCCATGAGTTAGTAATAAGAAATAGCATCTACAAATTTAGCTTTTTAGCAAAGTATATCAGCTTGTTCTTTAGAAAGCGGAGACAATCCATATACGAAAGAACAGCTCATATCAAATTTGAAATTGAATTAATCTCTAGAAGATTTATTAGGATGCGATTTGCAGTTGAATTATCACCAAACACGTGATACATTTATTAATTAGTAGTAGAACGTGGAGGAAAAAATGGTAGATATCAAAATGAACAGTACAAAAGGTACTGATAAAAATAAGAAGGAACTGGGTCGTACTGTGACAGCTCTGACCCTGGGATGTCCGAGTGTCTGACTACATGAGATAGCGACCATTTGTTGAAAATTGAGTGGTTTGAGTGCCGCTTTAGAAATGAATAATTTGATTATATTTGACCACACCTGAATGATTGGGTGTGGTTTTAAATTGCGCAAATTTGAATATAAATAATACTAGACTATTTACTTGGGCACTTCAAATGAACCTATACTATCAAGACAATGAAAAAGAGTATGTACAGTCAATAAATTCATCCTTGACTTGAAGTCCACTCCAACTGTTAGACTTATTATGAAGGTATTGAAAACGACAGATGGTGTGTAAACAGAATGGAGGATTCGTGATTATGGAAAAGAAAATACTTGTGACATATTTTTCATGCAGTGGCGTGACCCTAAAGGTTGCTCAAGCCATAGCCGCTCTTACAGAAGCAGATCTATATGAAATAGAGCCAAAGGTGCCTTATACTAAGAAAGACCTGAACTGGATGGATAAAAAGGCGCGCAGTACAATTGAGATGAAAGACCCCTCGTTTCGTCCTGAAATTTTAAGTAAACTGTCGAACATGGATGACTATGACGTGGTCTTTGTCGGCTTTCCAATCTGGTGGTATGTGGCACCAACAATAATCAACACATTTCTGGAAAGTTATGATTTCTCGGGGAAAATCATCGTCCCTTTCGCAACATCAGGCGGGAGTGACCTTGGAAAAACAGAAGACAAACTGAAAGTGAGCTGTCCTCTGTCGACAGTTTGGAAGCAGGCTAAGCTATTAAACGGAATAATGAAAGAAGAAACGCTGAGTGCATGGATAGAGAGTTTAGGGCTATAAATAGAGTGTAGCTACGTATAGATTATCAGGGTGTTGAAATACGCTCACTTGCAGAGGGAGGTATACATGCTGTTTAGGCAAATGAATTATTTCATAAAGGTTGTTGAGCATAATAGTTTTACTGAGGCTGCAGACGCATGTTTTATATCTCAATCAGCAATATCGCAGCAAATTCAAGCTCTTGAGGCTGATTTGGGTGTACAGCTCCTCGTTCGCGAAAATAGAAAGTTCACTTTGACACCCGCAGGTGAATATTTTTATACCCAGAGTCTGATGTTGCTTGACGATGTTGAACGCGTCAAAAAAGAAACAAGACGCATTCCTGGCCAGGTGGAAAAGACAATAAGGATAGGGTATTTGAAAAACTTTGGACTCTTGGAGTTACAGCAGTCCATTGCGTCTTTTTCTGAGCAGTATCCTGAGTTCAGTTTCAAGAGTATGAGTGGCAATCATGAAACTTTGTATGATTGGCTACGCTATGAGGATGTAGATATGGTGGTCAATGACCAGCGGAGAGCTTTATCAGATGCTTACGTCAATTTTCATTTATGTACAGTCTTTTCATATGTTGAAATATCTAGTAATAGCCCAATCAGCAAGCTCGAATCAGTTACAATGGATAGCCTGAAAAAAGTGCCCTGTGTACTTATTGCTTCGCAGGATCAGCAGGATAATGAACAGGCGTATTATCAGCATACCTTAGGCTTTTACGGGAATTTCATTTTCGCGGATAACCTTGAAAATGCTCGTATGCTGGTGGCAGCTAATAAGGGGTTTATGCCCATTGAAGGTCTTGACAATGCAATACAAAGTGGTATTGCAATACGAAGAGTACCGCTTGTACGTAACGCCGCACAAATCCAGCGCAAGTATTTTGCCTTCTGGAAAAAAGAAAAGGATACTGAAGTCTTGAGGGAATTCGCAAATGTTCTCAAATCCAAGTTCCTCACCATGAGCTAGACGGTTAAATTGAATGAATCGCTTAAATGCATCTGTTGTAAGGTGAGTTCTAAAAGAAAGCTTTTAGAAAAAACGCTGAAGACAGATGCTTTTTGCTTTGCAAAAAACCTCGCATAAGTTTTACTTATGAATCCGATTAGGAAGTGAAATTGTTCTTGATGTATTTGAAGCATATCATAATGACATAGAGATTTGAAAAGAGAGTAAGACCAATCTCATATAAGAAAATTCATAAGAAAGACTAGGTGAAACAAATGAAGGTACTCGCAATGAGCGGTAGTCCGCGTACAGGTGGTAATTCTGATGTGCTCTGCGACACATTTATTGAAGGCGCTTCAGAAGCCAGTTTGAAAAGACATGTTTACAAATCCTGTGCTCACTGAAGTTGGAGAAAAGTATGGGGAATCAGTAGCGCAAGTGATTTTGAACTTACAAATAATGACTGAGAGGCCCTTTCGGTATTGGATGATGCAGAGAGTACGTTTTTCTCGCATTATGATCCAGAAACAGTTGAATACATTACTGGACTTGTTTGATAAGTCCAGCGAAACATAAGAAAGGCGGTTATTATGAGCGAAGTTGTTTTAAACGAGAATAGGCTTTTTAACAATAAAGACTTACTATTTCTCTTCATACCGATCATGTTTGAGCAGTTTCTTGAGTATATGGTTGGACTAGCGGACTCCATCATGGTTGCACAGTTAGGTGAGGCGGCAGTTTCAGGAGTATCCCTAATAGATTTCATTATGGCGCTTTTAATCAGTGTTTTTGCAGCACTTGCAACAGGTGGTTCAATCGTAGCAGGTCAGTATTTGGGCAGAGAAGAAAACGACAAAGCCAAGAATGCTGCCGGACAGTTGTTTGCATTTGTTTTATTCGTTGCACTTGTAATCATGGGCATAATCTATGGCTTTAAGGAAACAGTTGTATTTGGACTCTTTGGTGAAATCACTGCACAGGTTCATGACAATGCGAATATGTATCTGACCTATGTAGGGATGTCCATACCATTTCTGGCAACTTACAATGTGGGGGCAAGTATTCTGAGAACTACTGGAAATGCCAAGCTGCCTATGCAGATTATGCTGGTCATGAATCTTCTGAATGTAGTCGGCAATGCGGTATTGGTATTTGTGTTTCACATGGGTATTGCTGGAATTGCAATTCCAACTTTTCTATCAAGGATTGGCGCGGCTGTACTAGTCATGATTCCAGTAATGAATAAGAAGAATATACTGCATATTGAACAGCTCTTCGCTATTAAAATTGATACGGAAATGCTGCGTCGTATTTTAAGAATTGGACTTCCATATGGCTTTGAGAGTGGCATGTTTTTCTTTGGTAGATTGATAGTGCTTGGTCTGGTTGCAAAGTTTGGAACAGCAGCAATTGCAGCAAATGCTGTATCTGGTGCGATTGTTATGTTCCAGGTGCTTCCCGGCATGTCGATTGGTCTTGGGCTTACAGTAATCATATCCCGCTGCATTGGTGCTGGGGATGAAGTGCAAGCCAAGTACTTTTCAAAGAAAATCATTGGAATTATCTACGCAGCACATTTAGTGAGCGCAGCTCTAGTATTAGCGCTGCTTCCCTACATTCTAAGCGTGTATGGACTGTCACCAGAAGCGACGATACTTACAAATCTTATTGTCTGGAGTCATGGCATTATGATGGTGCTCATATGGCCTTTGGGTTATACACTACCTGTCATATTTCGGGCAGCGGGGGATGCGAAATTCCCGATGAAAGTAAGTACAATATCTATGATTGTCAGCAGAATTGCCATGTCATATGTAATTTGTTCTTTCACGGATATAGGAATGTTTGGAACATGGGTAGCCATGTATATTGACTGGATTGTAAAATCCATCTTATTTGTAAGACGGTATTTGAGCCAAAAATGGCTAGAATTCAGTGCCATTTAGGGTGTCCTACCATAGCTAAGTTGTAACCTCATGAGATAGTGACCATCTGTTAAAATTTTACGGGTTTGAGTGTCATTATAATAATGAAGATTTTGATTATAGTCCTATTCAATTTAACATTAATGAAAATAGTAGCCAGTCTGAATGGTCAAATAGATCATTTAGACTGGCTTTATCTGTTTTCTGTACTCAGAAGGTGTCATGCCTACAATTTTTCTAAAGGCACTAATAAAGTAACTGCTGCTGTTAAAACCGACGGCTAAGGCAATTTCCGTAATTGATTTGTCTTCATTTGCAAGTAGCTGCATACCCTGTGCAATTCGGTATCTTTTAATATATTCAAATGGAGTGGAATCAACACTTTTCTTGAATGTTCTGCTACATTCAGACCGACTCAGATTTGAAACATTAGCCAAGTCTTCCAGTGTAATATTCGTATCGTAATGACTGTGAATGTATTCAAGCATATCTTTTATTCTTCGACTTGATTTCGATTCCACAGAAATCTCTAAATCATTTCTAATTTCAAAGTTTTCTACAAGTGTACTCCAAATACTGCATATTTCACATTTCAGTCTTAGTTCGTAAAAAGATTTCTGATCATAATATGTTTGTTCAAGCAATCGAATTGAGTTCAGTATCTGTTTTTGCCATTCCTTATCGGGGTGTAGCGTTACGCCTTTGATCATTTGATTGTTAATAATTGGGAAGATACAACTTGAAAATATCCTGCTATCCTGCGTAGCTATGAATTCGGGAAGAAAATCAACACAAATATAAGCGCTGTTATCACCGCCGACTGCTCTTGCGGAGTGAAGCCAACCCGAATTTATGAATATGCCTTCGTTTTCACGAACTAAAAAATCGGTGTGATCAACCGAAAATTTCACACATCCATTTGTTACAAGGACAAATTGTAATTCATTATGCCAATGGAGTGGGATGTAGCCATAAACATTGTCTTTTACAACTGTTGTATAAATCACAACAGGAAAATTTCCAGCCCTATATCCAGTTATCTCCTGTAGATCATTGGTCATTGGAATTTGATAAATTTGCATGAACTTGCCTCCGAAATAAGCGCGGATAGAATCAATATATCAATATATTTATACTAATGAGTCATATATTGATATTTCACCACTATATTCGTCAATATAATTGTAGCATAAAGATCGGTGTTAGCCAACGCGTGGAGATTCAATAAGAGAATATTTATTTATGATCATTTTTATGAAGGAGGGATCTCGTGTATGGATATCAGTTTTAAAGATCAGTTAGTAAAGTGGAGACATCATCTCCACATGTTTCCTGAGACAGCATTCGATGAACATCATACCAGTGACTTTTTAGCGCATGCACTTAAAGAGTTAGGGCTTGAAGTGCAAAGGGACATTGGAGGTACAGGTATAGTTGCAAGTCTACGTGTCGGTGATGGTGAGGGGAAAATTGGCTTGCGTTCAGATATGGATGCGATAGTTCTGACTGAAAATGGAGACATGCCATATACATCTAAGAATTTAGGGAAAATGCATGCATGTGGGCATGATGGGCATATGGTAATGCTTCTTGGTGCAGCAAAACTCCTATCTGAAAGAAAAAATTTCAGTGGAACAGTCCGTTTTATCTTCCAGCCAGCTGAAGAACCTGGGCGGGGCGCACTTGCTATGCTAGGTGACAAAATCCTCGAAAGATTCCCTTTAGATGAGATTTATGGGATGCACAATATGCCACAATATCCACTTGGAACAATCTTGACCAAAACGGGTGGCGTCATGGCCAGCGAAGACAATTTTGAAATTCATATTAAAGGTAAGGGCGTTCATGCGTCAGCACCTCATTTAGGTGTTGATCCACTTGTAATAGCTGCAGAAATCATCAGCACCTTACAGACGATAAATTCTAGAAGTGTGAATCCAACAGATACCTGCGTTGTATCGTGTACTGAGATTTTTACAGACGGCTCCCATAATGCCATACCCACAAATGTGCTAATAAAGGGAGATACCAGAAGTTTTACACCAGCAGTACAGAAGTTAATAGAGGCGCGTATGAAGAAAATTTGCATGAGTATCTGTGAAATGCATGGCGCAGAGTGTGAATTTCAGTATACCCATGAATTTTCACCAACAATTAATACGGATGAATGCACTGAAATCGCAGTTATGGCAGCTCAGAATACTGTTGGTGAAGATAATGTCAATATGAATTGTGATCCATTAATGAGTTCTGAGGATTTTGGGAAATTTTTAGAGAAAATTCCTGGAAATTTGGTGTTCATTGGTACTGGGAAATGCGATGATTGTGAGATTATTCCACTTCACAATTCCATGTATGATTTTAATGATGAAGCGCTGACAATAGGCTCTGAGTATTGGGCAGAGCTGGTGAGAATCAGGCTTCCTAATGTAATAGATGAGGACTAGATGTTTCATTTATATTAAGTAGGTAGGTATTAATTAAGGAGGATCATCAACAATGGAAGAATTAAATGTTAAGATTTCAATTAACTCAGAGCGTTTGCTCAGTCGTCTGAAAGAGCTAGGACGAACTGGTTTAGACAGTATCAACAGACTATCACGCGTTGCAATTTCAGATGAAGATAAGGCAGGGCGTGATTTGCTGGTTTCATGGATGAAAGCAAGTGGTCTTGAAGTTGAGATTGATAGAATTGGAAATATTTTTGGTGTTTGGTATGGTGCAGAGAATCGAGAAGAGAAACCCTTGTTGCTAGGGTCACATATTGATACGGTTATTGATGCTGGGAAGAACGATGGGTGTTACGGCGTGCTTTCAGGTCTTGAAGTTATTAGTACTTTGAGAGAAAATGGGTTTTCTCCACTTCGACCCATTGCAGTAGCTGCATTTACAAATGAGGAAGGGGTGCGTTACCAGCCTGATATGATGGGCTCCCTTGTATATGCAGGTGGCCTATCCGTTGAGGAGGCACTAGCATCAGTAGGCACAGATGGTACAGTGCTGGGGAAAGAACTTGAGCGAATAGGCTATGCAGGCACAAAGGAGCCAGGATTTTTGCAGCCCCATGCTTATATTGAGCTTCATGTTGAACAAGGGCCGATCCTTGATAAAATGAATATTCCTATTGGTGCTGTACAAAATCTACAGGGGATTTCGTGGCAGCGTATTACTATAGATGGGGTTGCAAATCATGCAGGAACAACACCTACAAATATGCGACACGATGCAGGCCTTGCTGCTGCAAAAGTCATTACCTATTTGAGAGAAAGAGCAGATCAAAGTAGTGGTCAAACTGTGGCAACCGTTGGAACAATAAAATTTGAGCCCAATCTTGTAAATGTCATTCCTTCTCTAGCATCGTTCACGGTTGACTTAAGAAATCCAAATGAGCAGGAACTCATTGAAGAAGAAAAGGCATTTGCAAATTATCTAAAGGAACTGGAAATTTCAGAAGAAGTGCGTATTACATCTGAACAACTGGTACGATTCGAGCCGGTAACTTTTGATAAATCTATTGTTGAATTGATAGAACAGGTTGCATGTGATTATGAGTTGCAATCAATGAAAATGACATCTGGAGCTGGCCATGATGCGCAAATGATGTCGAGAATTTGTCCAACATCTATGATATTTGTTCCAAGTGTTGAAGGCATCAGTCATAACCCAAAAGAGTTCACGAATGATGCAGATATGGTAAACGGAGCTAACGTATTACTCGACGTTGTGAAACGTCTTGCAGGTAATCGAGACTGTAAATAAATCAAATACTATTTTGAGGCAACTTTATCGTTTGTTGAAAGGAAGATGTAAATATGAAGAATCAAACTATCAAAATTGTAGAAAATAGCAGTTCTAGAGAAAAATCAGCAGAAAAAGCAAATACTCAGATATTAAGTCCTTTGAATCTTGAAAGTGTCTATCGTTTTCACAAGAGTTTTCCCCAGTATAAGCCAACACCACTTCACGCTCTGGATCAACTTGCAAAGACGATTGGTGTAAAAAATGTACTTGTTAAAGACGAATCATATAGATTTGGACTGAATGCTTTCAAGGTTCTTGGTGGGTCTTATGCAGTGGCACGATACATTGTTGAGACGCTGGGTCTAAATGATGATGAAATGACATTTGAGAGCCTAAAGAAATCAGATGTTAAAGAGAGACTGGGGAATGTTACCTTTGTAACCGCAACAGATGGAAATCATGGGCGTGGTGTAGCTTGGGCAGCGAGTCAGTTAGGGCAAAAATCCGTTATCTTTATGCCAAAGGGATCATCAGAAATCAGATTGCAGAATATTCGCAAGGAAGGTGCTGAGGCATCCATCTTGGATGTGAATTATGATGATGCGGTTCGATTCGCAACAAAATATGCAGAGGAAAACAATGGCATCTTTGTACAAGATACAGCTTGGGATGGATATGAGGATATTCCTACATGGATTATGCAGGGATATACAACGCTCGTTCAAGAAGCAGTAGAACAAATGCATGAGAGAAATATCATTAAGCCAACACATATTTTACTGCAGGCAGGCGTTGGGTCATTTGCCAGCAGTGTTCTGGGCTATTTTGCAGATGTTTACGGAGATAAGCGTCCAATTTGCGCAATACTAGAACCGGACCAGGCAGCGTGCATTTATGAATCCGTTAAAGCAGGTGACGGCTTACCCCATGCAGTGACCGGGGATCTTAATACAATAATGGCGGGTTTGGCTTGTGGAGAACCGAGTACAATATCGTGGAATATTTTAAGGGATTATGCAGAAATGTATGCCTCGTGTTCAGATGAAGTGTCGGCACTTGGAATGCGTGTTTTAGGAAATCCGATTAAGGGAGATCCACAGGTCATTTCTGGTGAGTCAGGTGCTGTGGGTATGGGCTTCTTGAAACTGGTTATGGAAAAAGAATGTTATGAAAGTATCCGTGAAAAACTGCAACTTGATGCAAATTCTATTGTTCTGATTATCAGTACAGAAGGGGATACCGATCCAGCACATTACCGTAAGGTAGTTTGGAATGAAGACTATAGATAGAAAGCGATTTTAGTTCCACTTGAGGAAGGGATGATTGCTGGAAAGAATTTTACGCATAGTTAAGGGCCTAAGCAAGTAATGCTAAGGCCTTTTAAGTCACAGAAAGCATGTTGTACAGTTTAAGAAGACGAATATCCTCGCGTGTAACTTTCAGCTGTCGCAAAAGTGTTTCATCTTCTTTTAATAATTTTTTTGAAAAGAGCATTTTAACTGCAATAGGCATCAGGGGCCGTGATGAAATGCCGAAGAAGAGCCCCCATTTAGTATCTGAGTCCAGGTAAGACGCGAGAATACTCGCAGTAACCTGTTCCATAGCCGTATTGCTATTTGTCACAAAAATATTTGTAAGTGCATCATAATGTTCAATATATCCCCAGTAGGTATTTTCGCAGTTTTGATAATTTGAATAATCTTTGAAATTCATGTACATCATAATTTTGTATCTAGATTCGCCGGCCTCAGAAAGCACGTCAAATACACATCTTATGAGCTTATTCGTACGACCATCAAATATATATGAATAGAACTGTGAAACGCCATTGAAGAATGCGGGGCTACTTCCACTTGAAGAAATTTCGACGCGTTCGGTATTGTAGTATAAGAGTTGTTCAACATGAACTTGAAGCGCCTTGGCAATCTCGTAGAGTGTAACGATGTCTAGTACAATTTCACCCTTTTCATATTTAGAGACAGTTGCCTTACTTTTATTTATCAAGTTGGCGAGTTCTTCAATTGTCATCGATTTGTTTTTACGATAGGTCCTTATTCTTTTACCAATTTCTGTACTTATTATTGACATAGAATCACATCCAAGTTTACTTAAAATAGACAATTTGATGATATTTTATGAAATAAATGATAATACAATAAATTATAACACTAATTGGCATGAAATTCTATTGAGAAGAGAATAAAGTGCAAGAAAGTCTATTTTAATGAAACATGACGCATTTTGACGAAAGATACATCCCAAATTAAACTATAAATAAAGTTATGAGTTAATCAGAAGTAAGTTTGAGAATCAAATTTTTTGAGAGGCACAACCTGTGTGTATTAGACCTAAGAATAAATCGAAAAGGTGGGTGTAAGACTATGTATGATTTTGATGAAATTATTGAGAGAAGAAATACAAATGCACTGAATACGGATGGTTTTAGAGATTACATTTTTCATGCAGATGATTCAATGAAATTTCCTTTTAAAGACGATGAGTTCATTCGTATGTGGGTTGCAGATATGGAATTTGCGGTGCCAGATGTGATTATTGATGCGGTGAAAGATAGACTAGACAAGAAAATTTTTGGATACACGCGTATTTTTTCTGATGACTACTATAATGCTTTTGTAAAGTGGTGTGTGGATAGGTATGGATGGTCATTCCCAAAAGAAGAACTTGTGATGTCAAATGGAATTATTCCTGCACTATATGAAATGGTTGATTATATAACGGAGCCAGATGAAAAAGTTCTATTCCTGACACCATCATATGCATATTTCAAATATGCGGCAGATTTTAGTCATCGAGAAAGTGTTTATTCTGATCTTATCAATAATGAAGGACGTTTTGAAATTGATTTTGAAGACTTTGCAAAAAAAGCGGCTGATAAGAAGACAACATTATTTATTTTTTGCAATCCTCATAATCCAACAGGGCGCGTTTGGTCTAAAGAAGAACTTGCCCAGTTAGTAACCATTTGTGAGCAAAACAACCTCTGGGTTATTTCAGATGAAATTCACTGCGATTTGCTTAGAAATGAACAAAACCATATCCCACTCGGAAAGACGATGCTGACGTACGATAAACTGATTACATGTATGGCACCGAGTAAAACGTTTAATATGGCGGGCTTTATGATTTCGAATATCATCATACGCAATGAAGCGCTTAGAGAAACATGGCTAGCACGCCATTATAATTTTGATAATCCGCTAAGTGTAGCAGGAGCACAAGCTGCTTATGAAAAAGGCGCAGAATGGTTAGATGAACTTAAGACGTATCTGGACAAAAATTTTGAATTAACAAAAGAGTATTTCGAGCAGAATTTGTCAGAGGTAAAATTCAGCATTTCAGAAGCCACTTATTTGGCGTGGGTAGATGTGAGCCATTATTTTGAGCCAGATGAATCATTGACAGAATTTTTCGCATATGAAGCCGGTGTACTCCTTGAAGGTGGAAACATGTTTGTTCAAAACTCAGACAGTTTCATTCGTTTGAATTTAGCATGTCCAAAAAACACTCTTGAAGAAGGCCTGAGACGTATTTGTTCAGCTGTGAACAAAAAGCGAGGACGGTATGTAGGTCCATTGTCTGGAAAATAATTTCAAACAATATCATGATAGATTCATGTGAAGACGCGTGGAAAAAGCATGAGATATGACGATTTAGTATTTGCAGGCATATGCAGTGAAAACATCATAAGATACATGCTCAATAAGCTGATACATTGATTTCCAACAAAGTGATGTATCAGCTTATTGTCTTATTAATGACTGAGCACTATCAATATTAAATGTATTAATGCTTAGTGCAAAGCCCATATGCGAAGTAGAGTGAAGGATTGGCAATATGAAAAAAATAATGATTGTAAGTAAATACAGAAATACTGCTGAATTTTATGCCAGGCAATTAGAAAGAATATTCGCGAGCGGATTGTCGATTAGCATATGCGTATTAGATGAGAAGGTGTTTGATCCAGAATTTTATCCCGATTTGGTTCTCATATCAACGCCATCCATTTTGGGAGATGCTAAGAAATATTTAAAAATCAGTTGTGAAATTATTTTTGCAAAATGTTCATTTTCACAATCGGGTTTAGATGTCATAAAGAGCATACCTCGTGGATCAAAGGCATTACTTGTAAATATTGCGCCAGAACCGGTTTATGAAACGATTTCATTAATCTATCAATTGGGATATAGAGACTTAGATATTTACCCGTATTATCCAGGTTATATTGTGGATAGGAACATTGAAATAGCCATCACGCCGAACGAAGAACATTTGGTTCCAAATCATATAAAGGAAATCTATAATATCGGTGACCGAGTCATTGATATTTCAAGCATCATAGATATATCAACTATTTTGGGCTTGGAAGATAATGTAGTCAACATTAAAACGGGTGAAAAAAGTACAGAAATTGTTCCTTCAAGCGTTGGATTTGAAAGTATGATGTTGAAAAAATATCGACTGGAAGGACAATTTGATGCGATTATTGACTATTTGAGTGAAGGGATTATTGGGATAAGTGCTCGTGGGAAAATCAATTTGTTAAATGAATATGCTGCTCATTATTTGGATTTATCAAAATCTGCTGTTCTTGGTGGATTGATAGATGAGATATGGCCAGAGTTAAAAATGACAGAAATATTTAATTCTGGGAGTCCCAATACGCAACAGGTTATAAGATATAAGGAAATTCCGTTTGTAGTGGATATCTATCCGGCGAAAAGTAAATATGGAATAAACAGCGGCATTTGTATTTTCAAAAGCTATACTGAATCAGAAAAAATTCAGCATAAATTACGTGAACAGGTTATGGGGAAAGGACATCAAGCAAATTATACATTTTTAGATATCAAGGGCAGTAGCCACAAAATAATGAATTCAATCGAGATTGCGAAGAGGATATCTAAGTCAGATGGCTCTATACTCATTGAGGGAGAAAGTGGTACAGGGAAAGAACTTTTTGCTCAAGCAATACACAACTATTCAAATAGATGTTTAGGTCCATTTGTTGCTATTAATTGCGCCGCGCTTCCGGAGGGCCTTCTTGAAAGCGAGCTGTTTGGTTATGAAGAAGGCGCATTTACTGGTGCAAAAAAAGGGGGAAAGCTGGGTCTTTTAGAATTGGCGCATGGGGGTACTTTATTTCTTGACGAAATAGGCGAAATGCCCGTGCAATTACAAGCGAGACTTTTAAGGGTTATTCAAGAAAGAAAGGTTATGCATATTGGTGGTGACTATTTAATTGATATTGACTTACGACTTATAGCAGCCACGAACAAGAATTTGAAGTCAATGGTGGATGATGGGCAATTTAGACAAGACCTGTACTATAGACTCAATGTACTCTATTTGGAGATTCCGGCATTGCGTGAACGGATTCATGATATTTCAGATATAGCGGATTCTATAATCAAGAAAATTGGTGCGAATTTAACGCTCGATAATGCCATTATTGAGCAGTTAATGAAATATAAGTGGGAGGGCAATATAAGAGAATTATACAATTGTATAGAGTATTTGAAATGTTATAACAAGGTTGAGATCGAATTAGATGACTTGCCTGCTTATGTTTTAGTGAATCGTTTACATGAAAATAAGTCAAAGAACCCTCTATACGATAATGCAAAAATTAATATGATAACTTCAGAGACTATAAAGCTGAAGATCCTTTCGATTCTAAATGATATGTATTTTAAACAACAAAGGATTGGCAGAAGGCAAATACACCAGATTTTTCTTGATGAAGGCTACCTGATATCTGAAAATCAGGTACGAAAGAATATGAGTGAAATGGAAGCCTGTCAACTTATTAGGATTCAAGCTGGGAGAGCCGGTACAATAATAACATGCGAAGGTAAAGCATATTTAGAAGCAAATACTGGGATAAATGGGACAAATGATCTTTAAACTATCGTTTGTCCCATTTTTTTATCGTAAAATTTTCAAATTCTATATTTTCTGCTCAGGTGATACCGCTCAAAAGCTTTAAAATACTGGGCATCAGAAAAAATCAATTCGAACCATATTTGGCATTAAACTTGCTAAATATATCGGAGAGGTGAAAGAGATGAGACCATTAATTGGAGTTACAAGCTATTTTGTCAATGATTATGAGTTTAGTGGATCACGCATACGAGGCATGTATGATCAGGATATGCTCATGTCAACTATGGATTATTCAAATGCGCTGGTCAATGCAGGCGGGATCCCCTTAGTCATTGCACCAATTGACGATGATTGTTATTTGGAAGCGGTTGTTGAACAGATGGATGGACTGTTACTGGCTGGCGGAGGGGATGTAAATCCTAAACTTTATAGTCAGCCCTTTAAAAAAGGTTTGGGAAAACTTGAAACAAGGCGAGATAAAGTTGAAATGAAGCTAATTGAATTAGCTGTTAAAAACAATGTTCCTATATTTGGAATCTGTAGAGGCTTTCAACTGATAAATGTATATTTTGGAGGGACTTTAATACAAGACATTGGCAATTATTTGGATACTGAAATCGAGCACGTTGGAACTTCAGGTTTAAAGTCAACTTTGGTGCATCAAGTTGTCATTGATGAAGATTCATTCCTGAAGGGATGTTTTAATGAAAAAGTGATCTTTGTTAATAGCTATCATCATCAAGCAATTGACCAATTAGCGCATGGGTTGAAGCCAACAGGCGTCTCAGAAGATGAGATCATTGAAGCGTTTGTACACAGAGAAAAAGAAAATATTTACGCTGTACAATGGCATCCCGAAATGATGTGTGATGTTTACAAGGAACAATTAGAACTGTTCAGATTATTTATCAGATATTCAGAGGTGTTTAAAAAAACCAAATTAGAAAGTATATGAAAACTAATGAACAATTGCATTCGACTTTCAATTAATTAAGGGGGGCAGAGGGTTATTAGTTTAAGTCGTATGTCATATATATAGTTTTATCTAAATTTAAGGAGGAGAATTAAATGGAACTCGGATTTTTATCAATCATTCCACCAGTGTTAACTATCGTGATGGCTCTAGTTACAAAAAATGTATTTATATCATTAATAATGGGTCTTATTGTTGGAAACACAATTATTAATAACGGCAATGTGATAGCTTCATTGACAACATCGATTGATAATTTGGTGGACGTATTTCAAAGCAGATCAAATGTAAAAATCATATTTGCAATGTTACTGATTGGTGCTCTGATGCACGTTGTTGAAAAATCAGGAGGCATTAACGGATTTGTACGCTATATGACAGGAAAAGCTGGATTGGTTAAGTCAAAGCGTGCAGCAAATCTATTCACGTGGCTGATTGGCATTGTAGTGTTCACCTCAGGTACGCTTAGTGTGCTGATCACAGGTGCAATTGGCAGGCCTATAAGCAAATCGATGAAAGTCTCTCCGGAGAAAACCGCATTTATTGTTCATAGTACAGGTACACCGTGGAGTGTTATTTTACCTTTAGGAGCATGGGGCCCATACATGATTGGGTTATTGGAAGCACAAAAAGTTTCAAATCCTACAAGTACGATGATTCATGCGATTCCATTAAATTTCTATTGTGTGCTTTCTGTTTTTGCAGTGCTCACAATTGTCATTTTAGATAAGGATTTCTTTAAAGGCATGAAACAAGCGGAGGCCTTGTCTTTAGAATTGCATTCAAACTTGGCAGAAGACGATGACTTGGAAAATATCAACACGTTTAATAAAGGTAAATCAAGATATTTGATAGCTCCAATTGTGATTATGATTACGTCCATTATTTCATTTATGTTTATCTCCGGTCACGGGAACATCACAAAAGGTGATGGATATGGTTCGCTGCTATGGGGTGTGCTGCTTGCAATTACGATTTCAGGAATGATCTACTTGAAGGACAAAGTATTTAGTTTCTCTGATTTTATCGATGAGCTTTTTATAGGAATCGGCCATATCATTCCTGTTACTTCAATACTCGTGTTAGCATTCGCGCTGGGTGCGTTGGTCTCAACGCTGGGAACGGGAGCGGTAGTTGCGGGACTATTCAGCAAAATTTTATCGCCGGCACTTCTTGCTGCACTGCTCTTTATAATGACATGCATCATTTCATTCGCTACAGGTACTTCGGTAGGGACGATGGCGGTAATGGTGCCAATAGGTGTTTCCATGGCATTGGCATTAGGTGCTAATGTAACACTGGTTGCAGCGGCAATATTTGGCGGAAGTGTTTTTGGAGATAACTGTTCCCCGATATCAGACAGTACCATTCTGACGTGTTCAACAACTGACTGTGATGTCGTTTCACACGTAAAAACGCAAATACCATACACTCTGACATTCGGCGCAATTAGTACAGTTCTATATGCTGTATTAGGAATTATGATGTAGTGCTTAAGTAGAACAAGTTGTAGTTTGTTGATTAAGCAATCTTATATGAAAATTATTAACACAGATAAAGCACCTGAAGCAATTGGCCCATATTCACAAGGTTATATCATCAACAATCTTGTATACAGCTCTGGTCAACTTCCTGTAAGCGGAGAAATTTTGAATACGATTGCTGAACAAGCAGAACAAAGTTGTATCAATGTCAGTGAAATCCTTAAAGAAGCAGGAATGGATTTTGAGCGTGTATTTAAGACCACTTGCTTTCTGTCGGATATGGAATATTTTAAAGAATTCAATGAAGTCTATGAAAGGGTCTTTATCTCTAAGCCTGCAAGACGTTGTGTTGGAGTAAAGGAACTGCCTAAGGGCGTTCTTTGCGAGATAGAAGTCATCGCAATGTTGCCACAATAATCCATTCAATTCAATGCCTAGGCCTCAGATTGCCAAAAGGACACTGAAGTGGATTTGAGCTCGTGTACCAAGTGCAAACCGGCACAAATAGTACTAAAAAAGTGGAACATCTGTGCTTGCCTTTGGGTCTGAAGTAACCGGTCAGAACAACATGGAAATCATATGCAAGGATCGAATAGTACTTATTAATGTTGTTTTACAAACTAGCCCTTTGGATTCGCAGAGTTTTTCTGAATCTAGAGGGTTATTTTATTCTTGATTATACTTTTTGTGTAGAAGGTTTATGCGTTTAAGAGTTAAGTGATATTAGAATTAGTTCAGAGTCATAAACTGTGTTTGATTTTTTCAAGAATCGTATTGATTTGCTTAAGTTATCAACCACATGATGGCTTCATAGTCATATACTCCTACATTTGAGATTAGTTTGATCTAAAAGAGGCATCGTGGAATGATTTTCTGACGAATGTTATTCCACGACGCCTCTTTCTGCAGAACACAAAATAAAGCACTTCAGCAGTAAATTGTAATAGTTTTGGATGATGTCCTTTGATCAAATAGGAGTGCTTTGTACCTTCGGGCATGCAATTTGCCCAAAGGTACAATTATAATCGAATGTTAAATTGAATAGAATACTTATAGTAACTAGTGGCATTTATAGCATGGTATAAGAAGGGGATAAAAATGAGAAACAAGATTAAATATTTGGCTTTGTTAAGCATATTTGTTTTATCAACCAGTTTGTTGATGGCATGTAGCAGTAATGAAGTGGTAAGTACATTACCAGCAGATATAAAGACAGTTAGAGCAGAGTTTTTAAGAGAAGAAGCCTACACTGAGTATTTAGAATATACAGGATATGTTGACTCAGAGAAATCAGTTGACTTGGCATTCTTAACAAGTGGTACTGTGGATACAATTCATGTTACTGAAGGCGAGTATGTCTCAAAAGGAGATGTTCTTATTTCTTTAGGTGAAGAGACATTGAAGCGAAAGTTGAGTTCTCAAAGAGACAGTTTGGAATCATACACAATTTCTGTATCACAGCAGGAAAACAATTTAAAGCAGGCTGAATTGCAGTTTGAAAAAGAAGAAAAAAATTATATAGCAATGGATTCGCTTTTCAATCAAGGGGCTATTAGCAAAATTGATTATGAAAATGCAACTTACGCATACAACACGGCAAGAATAAACTATGAAAATATGGTGTATAGTCTTGAAGCTGCAAAGGAGAGCTTGAGCCAGAGTAGAACCGCATTAGAACAAGCTGAAGAAGAATACGGAAATTCTGACTTGATATCACCATTAGATGGCTTGATTGTATCAATTGATACTGAGTTGAATCAAAGTGTGAACATAGGAACACCAGTTATTACGGTACAGAAAGATCTTCCTGTGGTTAGGGTGGGCATTCCAGTAGATGATTACAAGCAAGTCAATGTAGACCAACCTGTATTTATCATTAAAGATGGTGAAGAAAGCAAAGGTAAAATTGCCAAAGTTGCAAAAGTTCCAGATCAATCGACAAGGACATATGCAGTTGAAATAAGTGTAGATGACACTTCACTTATTTACTCAAGTCTAGTGGATATCAAAATTCCTTTAGAAAAGAAAAAAGGTTACTTTGTACCGCTGAGCTCAGTTGTGAATATTAATGATATCAATTATGTGTTTATGCTTTTGAAAGATAATGCAGATCCAGGACTTTACCTTGTTGACCAACAAGAAGTGACGCTCGGCAGTATTTATAATGATAAAGTTTTATTACTGGATGTTCCCCAAGACATGTATGTTGCAATAGAAGGTGTCAAAAATCTGAAAATTAATGATCGTGTCCGCATTATTGAGTAGCATGAAAAGGATGGATAAAATGGAAAAGAGAAAAGGTGTTATTTATCAAACCATATATAGGAGAGCCTTAACGATTGCAATGATCGGCTTCATATTCATTCTTGGAATCTGGTCATACATGACAGTTCCCAAACAAGAGTATCCTGTGATTCAAGCACCAGCAGTAGTAATATCTGCGGTGTATCCTGGAATTAGTGCATCAGATATGGAAAGTCTGGTTACTGAAAAAATTGAAGATACGGTCATGGAAATTGATGATGTAGATAGTGTTGAATCAAAGTCTATGAGTGGCGTAAGTATTGTCACAGCCACCTTTAACTATGCACTCTCAATTGATGAAATGACTGCTGCTACAGATGATTTACGAAACAAAATAGATGATTTAAAGACCAGCGATTTGCCAGAAGGTGTTACAAAACTAACATTTGACACTGCAAGTCTTGAAACACCCGGAGCAATCATTGCGTTTACATCTGATGTAAAATCCAGTTCGGTCCTGACTCAGAAGGCAGAAGAGCTTAAAGACAATTTGAGGCGTGTCAAAAATATTAAGAAGGTTGATATTGAAGGAACAGTAGATGAAGAAATTGAGATAGTTGTAGATACAGACAAACTCAATTATTCAGTATTATCTTTATCTGGCATTGCAAGTATTGTATCGAATCAAAATAGCATTTTACCCATCGGGTCAGTTGATGTTGGCGAAGATAAAATTGATGTGAACGGTTCTGGTGCAGTAAATAGTCTTGAAGAAATTGAAAATCTGATTGTGCAGTTCTCTAGAGATAACGGATCTGTAGTCAGATTGAAAGATATTGCACAGATTTCAAAACAAACGGATAGTGAATCTGTTAACTACCGTTATAATGGTAAACCCGCAGTTTTGGCTTCGATTTACTTCAAAGATGGTATTAATATGGTATCTGAGGGGCCAAAGGTACAATCAATAATTGATGAATATTTGTTAGGTCTTCCTGATGATATAAATGTTGAAGCAGTTTCTTTCTTGCCAGAAGATGTTGGAAATTCAATCAATGATTTCACGATGAATCTGATAGGCAGTATTGTGATTGTCCTATTTGTAGTAATGGTAGGTATGAGTTTCAAAAATGGTGTTATTGTATCCGTGGCAATTCCACTTTCTATTTTCATTGCTTTCATCGCTATGAATTTGCTAGGAATTGAAATTCAATTTGTGTCGCTGGCAGCACTAATTATCGCATTAGGAATGCTCGTAGACAATGCAATCGTCATAAGTGATTCAATTCAGGTGCGCATCGATCATGGAGAAGCGAAGCTAGATGCTTGTATAAATGGGACAAAAGAAGTTGCTTTTCCGGTCTTAACATCAACTTTGACAACGGTTGCGATATTCGCGATATTTTTCCTTCAACCAGGCACGATGGGGGCATTTATCACAAGTCTGCCAAGCATTGTAATTATTTCACTACTGGCATCTTATATGGTTTCAATTCTAGTCACACCATTCATGTGCTATTTTCTTATTGACAAGTCAAAGAATAAGGTTCAAAAGCATACGTATGTGCGTAGCTTCTTTTTGAATTTCTTAGAGATTGGTTTAAGGAAAAAGCGAACGACAATTGTACTCGCAATATCCCTGATTCTTATATCGGGAGGGATCCTATCTCATTTGGAAATGGAGCTCTTGCCAAAATCTGATAAAATGATATTAGACATTGATGTTACGACGCCAAGTATTACAAATATTAATGAAACCCGTGAGGTCATGCAGGGGATTGAAGAGATTATCACTCATGAAGAAGAAGTCACTGACTTTTTAGTAAGTAGTGGTGGTCGTGTTCCCAAATACAACTTTAGTGCGTCGGTCGCTTCGAAGTCTGTAGACAAAGGCAGTGCCATGATTCGGCTAGACTTGAGCAACGGGAATTATGAATCAATATCAGAGTATGCAGTCTATCTTCAAAATAAATTACAAGAATCATTCCCAGGAAATACAATCATCGTATCAGAGCTAGGTGTTGTACCTGCCATTGGCTCACCGGTTCAGATCAAACTGACTGGAGATGATCTTGATCTTCTTAATACAGCATCACAATCAATTGAGTCAGAACTCGAATCTATTGAAGGCGTTAAAAATGTTACAAGTACACGTACATTTAAAGAGAACACACTATATCTAGATATGAGTAACAGTACAATCACACCCTATGGATTGACAAAAGCGAGCATTCAGAATGAGTTGAACATTGCCCTCATGGGCCGTGAAGCGACTGTGTATAGAGTGAACTCCGAAGAGTATCCTATTATTGTAAAAAGCGATATTGATTCAATCGATGCACTTAAGACATATATGTTGGCTTCTTCTACTTCAGGTGAAAAGTTTATGCTTAAGCAAATTGTTGATGTGGGACTGGCACCAGATTATAGTACAATTTCACGATATGATGGGAAACGAACCATTACAATTGGTGCGGACACACTTACTGGGTATTCTGCAGATACTGTTCAAAAAATGTTAAAAAGTCGCCTGCAAGCAATGGACCTTGGCGATATAGAAGTGGTTTATGAGGGTGACAGTGATTTGCTGGGTGATGCCATAGGTAGCCTTGCGATTGGTGCAGTAGTAGGCATTATGGCTATTTTAGCAATTTTGATGGTGCAGTTCAATTCATTTAAGCAGGTTGGAATTATTCTATGTTCATTACCATTTGGCTTTATTGGTGCTACCTTAGGGATGCTTCTATACAATAAACCCATATCTATGTTTACAATGCTTGGAATTGTCAGCTTGATTGGTGTCGTTGTGAATAATGCAATTGTATTGGTAGATTTCATCAACGCTGAACGTTCTGAAGGGATTGAGATTGAAGAAGCTTGCAGGGAGGCTGTGAAAAAGAGATTTAGACCAATTGTCTTAAGTTCAACAACAACCATAGTGGGACTTATTCCTTTGGCACTTCCAGGGAATCCACTATTTCAAGGCATGGCCATTGCTTTTATGGCAGGACTTGCTATATCGGTTCTATTTACGCTGATTGTGATTCCTGTTATCTATGCGTTCGTAGAAACAGTGAAAATACCCAATCCTTTTAACTGGATTAGGGCATTAAAAGGATAGATTTGGAGGCTTAAAATGGAGCATATCACTCAGAATAAGCAAAAACTACATCAAATTTTACTGACGAAAGGTCCTTTTCTCGCTACGGTTTTTGCTGTATATGCAGCACTCATGGTTAAAGATTTCACTGCCTTTAATTCAGGTGGACTATTTGGTTTTTCTGTAGTCATACTGCTCTTTAGTCTCAATTATCTGTTTTATGAACGTCTTTTTGGAAATAGAAACTGGATATACTTTATTGTTCAAGGTTTGCTCCTATTCAATATTACAGTCATCTTAGGCCATGACTTCGATATAGTTCTTTTGGGTTTAATCCCAGTCTTATATTTACAGAGCCTATTGTTATATGGAAAAAGCCGAAGTACGGCATATACAATCCTATATCTAAGCGCCATATTTCTAATATCCATGTTTAGGGTGGGTCTGTATGGAAGGCTGTTGGGAACTTTAGTCAATATTATTGTAATTAGTTTTGGTTTGACTTTGTATGCCATGCTTTATTTAGAAGAGACAAAACTCAGGATTATATCTCAAAATGCTCTTGAAGACTTGGAAGATGCTTATGATCAGATTGAATCATTGACTGCGATTAATGAAAGACGTCGCTTGGCGCGTGATTTACATGATACGTTGTCGCAAGGTCTTGTTGGTGTAATCATGCAATTAGACGCCATACATGCGAATCTTGAAAAGGATAATCAAAAGCGTGCCACGGATATTGCCAGTCAGGCAATGCGAGAATCGAGAGAAATACTAACAGAAACAAGACTTATGATAAATGATTTGCGCGTCAATAGTGAAGACAGAAATGATTTGCGGTTTAGACTAGATTCTGAAGTTAAAACTTTTGAAAGAAAAGAGATACTTGATATACAGTATGAATATAATGAACTTGAACCCTATAATGTTGACACACGCTTTCAGAATAATATTGTATTCATTGTCAGGGAACTTTTAAACAATGTAGTCAAACATGCTCAGGCTTCAGTCGCTAACGTTACGGTAGATATTGGAGTTTCAAACCTATCAATCAAAATTTCTGATGATGGTAAAGGTTTTAACGTATACAACCTCACGAATCTGAGAGGTCATTATGGAATTTTGGGTATTAAAGAACGTGTGAAGATTTTAGGCGGTAATGTCATAATTGAGAGTTCGCGGAAAATGGGAACAAGAGTGATTATTAATATTCCAATATAGGAGAGAGTCAATTGGCAATCAAACTTTTTTTAGTAGATGATCATTTTATAGTGCGGGAAGGTCTTAAGCTCATATTCGAAACAGAGGGCCAGTATGATGTAATTGGTGAAGCAGAGAGTGGTCAGGAAGCCTTAGATAAAATAAAGTCAATAAATCCGGATGTCATCCTGCTTGATTTGAATATGCCTGATTTATCAGGTATAGATGTATTGAGGATTTTGAAAGATTTGGGTGTGAGGATACCTGTACTTATTCTCACAACATTTGATGATCAGAGATATATTCAACAAGCTTTCTCGCTTGGGGCAAAAGGATATTTGTTAAAGGATGCCTCACGACAAGAAATCATGCGTAGTATTGATGCGGTTTTACGTGGCGAAATTCTAATCAAGGAGGAGATATCAAAAGCCTTATTTGATACAAAAGACGAGCGGAAATCAGATTTGTTGACTGAGCGTGAAACTGGAATTTTAAAAGAAGTAGCTTCAGGAAAAACAAGCAAGGCTATAGCAATACTATTTGGAATATCTGAACGCACTGTGAAAGCACATTTAACCAAGATCTATGAAAAACTGGGAGTGGATTCTAGAGCAAATGCAGTTGCTAAGGCTTTATCACTGGGAATTCTCGATCAAAAGGATTTGTAAGTATATGTGAGCAGTTCGTTCTAGATTTAATGAAATTTATATGAAGAATCTTTGAAAGTGTTGAACATAAATTGGTCGATTCACAAAATGTTAAACATCATATTCAAGATGATTTCAACAAAACCCTGATAACCATTGGTGTTACAGGGTTTTGTTGTATAAGAATGCTTTGGAGTCACATTACTAATCATTTTTTTGATAGTGTGGCTTTTCAAGTGACAAATCACAGTTGCGTCCGCTTCTTAAAATTGATCCAGTTCCTTGATGGTTCACAATTTGTTCTGCAAGTTTTCCTGTACCAATAGCTTTTTCGAGGTCGATACCAGTACTAATCCCCATTTCGTGCAGCATGTGTACAAGATCTTCAGTTGCAATGTTTCCTGTTGCATTTGGAAGATAAGGACACCCGCCTAAGCCTGCAAAGGAACCATCAAAGTTGGAAATTCCAGCCTGCATTGCAGCAACAATATTTGCAAGCGCCATGCCACGCGTATCATGTAGATGCAGAATCCAAGTAACTTCAGGGTATTTTTCAATAAAGTGGCGGGACATCGTGTAAACTTGTTTTGGATTAGCCATACCTGTAGCATCTGAAAGTGAAAGTTCCTTGATGTCGTATTCCAAATAAAGTTTTATCAATGCGTCGACCTGATCGATGGAGACGTTTCCTTCATAGGCGCAACCCCAAGCAGATGCCATCGCCCCAGATAGTTCAATTTTATGATTGGTCGCATAAGAAACACATTTTTCAAAGCTTTTCATCATGTCCAAGGGGAGTTGGTTGAAGTTGCTAATGCAATGTGATTCGGTTACACATACTGTCAGTTTCGCTTTGTCAATTCCCAGAGCACATGCATTCTTCAACCCCGTTATATTTGGAACCAAAGCTCTATACTGAACATTGTTTTTACGTGGCATTCTTGTAACAAACTCTATGACATTTGCCATTTGTGGAATTGCTTTAGGATGAACAAAGGAACCAACTTCGATGACATTAATATTTGACTCATAGATGGATTCCAATAAATTTATTTTTTCATCAATATTCAAAAGATAAGATTCATTTTGAATACCATCTCGTAAGCCGACTTCATTAATTGTTACGGCCTTTGGATAAGTAATTAGTTGTGTAGACATAATCATTCCTCCTAGACTAGCTATTAAATTGGAAATACAATTCTAGCGAAATAAATGACAAAAGTTAAAGTGATTGTACTCAAAAGTGTTGAGGAGACAACTGATTGTGTAGCGAATTCTGGATAATTTTCACATTCAACAGCAATTAATGCTGTATTGACTGCAGTCGGAACTGCATGTCCAATCAATATCGTCTGCGCGACGATACCTGTGAAATCGAAGATTTTAATCATAAAGATTGCAAGAATAGGCCCTAAAATCAATCTAGAAAAAGTGGATATTGAAACGTCGATATCATTGACTTTAAAAGATGTTTTGGAGAGTTGAACAGAAAGTGTCAGTAGTGCGATTGCTACAAGCCCATTTTTTAGATATACAAGTGCGGGCCAAACTAGGGTGTTGGTTATATCAAAAGGCGCGTTTTTCAAAATGAGTGCAAGTGGGAATACATAAATAGCAGGCATTGTTAAGATGAACTTCAGTGATTTTCTAATGTCCATATGAGCACGCCCTGCCTGGTAAAATCCAACTGTATTGCCTGCAACATTTGTAAATACCATTATGATTATAAGTACTGCAAGTGCTTCACTTAGATAGGGTGTTTCACCATTTACAATATAAGGATTACCACTAAAGACAAGCGTTACAAGTGAAACACCTATGTTTCCAGTGTTGTTCCACATTATTGAGTTTTTGAAAGCATTATATTTGCCAACATCCCAACCGCGCACCTTTGCAATGATATAAGCGAATGCACCATTTGCAATCACATAGGCAATACAAAACCATAGTATTTTGAACATACCAAAATTGAGTTCGGTTTCTGTCAGATTGACGAAGATAAATGCAGGTATGAATAAATAGAAATTCAATTTGCTGAGTGTGAAAATATCAAGTGTGAATTTTTTACTGACACCATATCCCATTAGAATGAGTACAAGAACAGGCGCAATATTGTGTATGAGGATGTAGGTAAATACTGACATAATATGAGCTCCTTAAAATATTTGAGAATAACGAATCGATTCGTTATTCGTCAAAAAAATAAAATCTACAAAAAAATTATCCATAAACATCTAACATGCAGGTTGAAAAATTTTGACTACAGGAAAATATGCATGCATTGTGAGTGGTTAGTACATTATGCTGAATCAGTTATGCAAATAAACTGGGTAAGGTTTGCTTGATACACCTGAATTATTCGAAATTAATTTTATACTAGAAAGAATATTGAGTCAATAGTGGTAAAATATGTTGATTTATTTTGTAAGGTATATTTCACATTTTTGAAAGCATGCTAGTGTAGATAGATTCAAAAATAATCGTAGGGTAAGTCGCGTAAGTAAAAAGACATATTGATCGCAGAATAGCGTATAATATGTCTTTTTGACAAATAATATGAAAATTGAATCAATTATTATTAGCCAAGAGGTACATTGACTAATTCTACATCAGAAAGATTTAACATTTTTCTATAAGTCAACATGAATAGTGTGGCTGCCAACATAGTCGATAAAAGATCTGCTACAGGTTGTGCCCATACTAATCCTGACGCGCCAAGGGTATAATTGAAAACAAAAAGCATAGGAATATAGATTAACCCTTGACGACTCAAGTTGATGATTAATGAGGCGCTCGCTGCGCCCATTGCCTGAAGGGCATTTGAAAGAACAAAGAAGAATCCAAAAAGACTACTTGTTGTTAAAAGAATTCGAGAAAACGTATGAGCATATTCATAAGCCGAAGCATTTTCAAGGAATACACCGACAATAGAATCTATTGAAAAATAACAGAGTGTAGTAAGTACAATACTGGTAAACAGTGCAAGCATAGTGGAAAACTTCATGATTGCATTAAATTTGCTCCAGTTTTTTGCACCGACACAGAACCCCAGAAGCGGCTGGATACCTTGGCCGATACCCATTGAAACCATGCCTGTGATCATTGTGATTTTCATTGCAACACCAATTCCTGCTAAAGCCATATCGCCATATTCAGCCATCAGGCTATTCATGATGATTTGTGAGACGCTCATTAGAACCGATGCTAAAGATGCTGGTATACCAATGAGTAAGATACTACTTGGAATTCTATCCTTCATAGTGAAATCTTTAATGCTTATGCTTAAACTGGAGTTATTAGAATTGAAATAATGCAAGTAGTAACCTGCTGCAATGAGATTGCCGATGACAGTTGCAATAGCAGCGCCTGTAATATTAAGGTTGAGTGTTAAAATCATGATAGGGTCAAGGACAATATTGATAATGTTGCCTAATACCTGTCCAACCATTGCCTTTTTTGCCTGCCCCTCTGCTCGTAGAATATTGGAAAAGCAAGTGGAGAACATGACGAAGGGGCCTCCTAGGCTTACAATGACAAGATAGTTTTTAGCCAAATCAAAAGTTTCTGGACTTGCACCAATTAGAAAAAGTAACTTATCCATAAAAATTAGAAATAATAGTGATATAACTATGCTTGTTGCCAGACATGACCACATAACAAAGGAAGAGGTCTTTTTAGCATATTCTAATTTGCCTTCTCCAATTGCACGTGAGATAACGGAGGTACCACCAATCCCGAACACAGTCCCTACCGACATGAAAATTAGGAATACAGGCGTAGCTAAAGATACCGCGGCTACCTGAAATGCATCATTGGTTTGAGCTATGAAAAATGTGTCTGCAAGATTATAGATAAGGATCATGAGCATGGCAATGATTGCTGGAATAACATTCTTGATGACTGCCTGAGAAGGTGGCATGTCGTTAAAGGATTTCAGTGTATTGTTGGTTTTCATAAAAAACTCCTTTTAATTGATAATAGCATGCTATTGAAATGGGTAAAAAATACTTGGCGCAATGCGTCAAGTTATAGTGTTGCTGACCTTTTGAAGCAAAGTGAAAAAAATGGTTTGCTCAGCCGCTGTCAATCCTGATAATAACTGTGTTTCAGCGGCTTTCATTCTCATTTCAGCTTTTTTACAGCAGTTCAACCCATCATCAGTTAATTTGACAAGTTTCAATCTTTTATCATTTTCATCGAAATAAGATGAGATCAGATTCTTTTGCTCTAATCTTGATACAATACCTGCAATCGTTGATTGTGCAAGATGGAGCTCTTTTTCCAGTTGTTTTAGAGATAGAGAAAATTCATCAGCTTCATTAAGTGTTAGTAATATAGTAACTTGAGACATGGTTAGTCCATCTTCTCTCAAATCATTATTTGCATTTTTTTCAAGCGTCGTATTGATTTGCTTAAGGTATAAACCACATGATGGTTTCATAGTAATACACACCTCCGTTTGTGTTTAGTATAGCAGAAAAGGCTGAAGAGAACAATAGCTTGCTATTGAAAACGAGTTGGATTTTCTATATTGAAATATTGTATAGAAATAAGAACCCCGAACGCATATATGCATTCGGGGTTCTTGTGTTCTGAAATTCATTAATTATTGTCCTCAGTAAGACTCTCTCTTAATAAACTCAAGTTCAAAATACTTGTGTTCAGGCTCAGTCTGCTTGTTTTCCAGAATGTTATAAAGAATCCTTACAACTTCCTGGGACATTTGCTCCGTTGGAACAGACAAAATCGAGAGCGAGGGGCTGGTAAATGCAGTAAATGCAATTTCTGACAGACCAATTGAAATCAATTCAACCTCATCTGGAATTTTTAAGCCTATTTCGTTGAAATACCTCAGGGCACCAAAAGACATAATATCCGATTCAGAGAATATAAAAGGCGTCGGCTGATCCTGCCATTTCATTGCGAGGGCATAACCGCCTTCATAAGAAGATGCACCTCTTAATATCTTTGTTGAAATATTTGCTTCATTTGCCAGTTTGATAAAACTGGCAGTACGGTCCTGTGATGCAAGATATGAGGTGTCGCTTTGAAATAGAGTGATGTTTGAAACTTGTTTATTCACGAGCTCCTGGATGATTTTTTGGAATACCACCTCATAAGTGTTTAAAACAGATGAATACTTATCAAGTTCTCGATTATAGAGTATGACGGGAATTGATGCCTCAAGTTCTTCTAAGTACTTCATATCATTTTTTGAAATTGCTCCCACAATAGCTGCATCAAAAGCGTATTCCTTGTGAAGTTCGCTTTCCAACCGCAGTTTATCTTTCTCAAACAGACAAACCACTATATCACACTTGAAGTCCAGTTTTCTAACTTCACTATATAACCCATTCAATATTCGTGAAAGAAAAGTTGTTCGATCATCAGAAGGCCAGTAAAGTGCCACTGAAAATTTATGTGAAGCCGAATTTTTTAGGCGTCTTGCTGCCAGATTGGGTTTGTAGTCGAGGACTTTTATTGCTTCATAAATGCGTTGCCTGGTTTTCTCTGAAACGCGCTTCTCATCAGCTCTTCCATTCACAACAAGTGAAACGGTAGTCGCTGAAACTCCGACATATTTTGCGACGTCTTTAAGCGTAGCCATAGCATCCTCCTATAGAATTTATTTTAGACTATAATACCATAAATTTTAATAAGGTCCGATTTTTTATATCAGGAAAAAGTTATTGATAACTTCTTGGCAATGTGGTAGTATATGCGCAAACGGTAGTTTAACGTTAAACTAAACTCATGGAGGATGAATGATGACAACTTATGAGAAAATTTTAGAGTTGAAATTGAATGAAATATTGCATGTGGTACCAGACTTGATTGTTCTGAATGATGGATTGCCACTAATGTGTATCGATGAACTTCAAAAGCTCGATTTAAAAATTGATTCCGAGCGTATTTTGATAATTTTTGACCATGATATCCCTGCAGGCAGTTTTGAAACTGCAGAGAAACAAAAGAAGCTCATTGCATTTGCGAAGAAATACGATATCAAGCTTATCCAAGCAGGTGGAATTGGCTACCATATGCTTACAGACGGCATAATAGCTGAAAAAAGTGTGATTGCACAGGTTGGATGTCACTATGGTATGTATGCTGCAAAAGGTGGACTTGGACTTGGGTTAACCTCTGAAACACTTATTGATCTGTTAAAGACAGGTGAAACACCTGTCACAGGCTCTGTTGAAATTGCAGTTGAGATTACGGGTGCGCTTCAAGAAAATGATCAGATTACAGATGTGGCATTTGAACTGAAAGATATGTTATTGCGTGTTAATGCCAAGACACCAAAAGTGATTATTGGTGGTGCAGGATATGAACAAATGTCATATGAAAAGAAAAAGGTTCTCTTGTCTTATCTGACAAGAGCAGGTGTAATGACACTTGTCTCCGGGCAAGGCATGCTGGAGAAAACGTATGAACACAGAATTAATTTCAATGTGGCAGATGTAAAGCCAAGAATTATCATGCCAGGTACGAATGAGAGTCTTGAACTTGCAGAAGTAGAAGAGGAAACCATACACGCCTGTTTTATTGGCGGGTGTATGGGCGGCAATATTGAAAATTTGAGACATGTTTATGAAATTGTTAAAGGAAAGCGTGTACACGATAAAGTGCGTGTCATGGTCGCACCTGATACAAATGAAACCTATATCAAAGCAATGCATGAAGGATTGATTGAAACATTTATTGATGCTGGTATTCACGTGTCCAATCCAGGATGTTCATCCTGTCATACGACATCAATTGGCGTAATCGGCGATGGTGAAAATATGCTATCAACTGGGTCTTACAATTTTCCAGGGTGTTGTGGCACTGAAAAATCCAGAGTTTTTTTAGCGTCGGTAAATACAGTTATGCAAGCAGCTCTAAGCGGTCGGGTTAAATAGGAGGCATACGATGAGCGAAATTAGACTACAGGGTAAAGTGTGGTTACTTCCTGATGATGTAGATACAGATACAATTATTCCTGGGCGTTATGGTGTGCTCCCCACTTTAAAAGACATGAGCAAACACTGCTTGGAACCTCTAAGACCAGAGTTTTCAAAAGAAGTTCAGACGGGTGATATTCTTGTTGCGGGCAAGAACTTTGGATGTGGGTCTTCAAGGGAACAGGCTCCAGGGTGTATTTTGGCATCAGGTGTAAAATGTATCATTGCAAAATCTTTTGCGAGAATCTTTTATAGAAATGGTATTAATAACGGCATGCTGCTCATTGAAAGTAAAGACGTGCCTGAGGCTGTTAAAGAAGGCGATGTCATTGAAGTGATCCTGAATGATGCCATTATAGTGAACGGTAACAGATACAAGATCCCAAAGATGCCTGAAAATCTGTATCAAATTATTGAAGAAGGTGGACTTGTACCAAGTTATCGTAAACGAAATGAAGCACTTGAAAGTGAGGAAAGCTAATGGGAATGACACTTGCAGAAAAAATACTTTCCAGAAATACAGGTATTGAAGATTTAGCACCTGGCGACATTGTAACTACAAAGCCAGATATGATGATGATTCATGATATTTATACACCTTTTGTCGTACAGAAACTTGATGAAATGAAGTTTTCGAAACTTGCAGACGCGTCAAAGGCAACGGTAATTTTAGACCATCTTATGCCAACGAATGCGGCAAAAAATGACCCGAGGCATTACAGGGCTGGGATTGAACTCAAGGAACGATTTGGTATTGAAAAGCTGCATATTGGTGAGGGAATTTGCCATACACTCATGCATGAGCTCAGGTACGCCATGCCTGGAACTGTTGTTGTTGCAACAGATTCACATACACCTACATATGGTGGCGGGGGATGTTTCAGTACTGGAATTGGATTTACTGAAATGGCAGCAACGCTTGGCAGTGGCGAAATGTGGATGAAGGTACCAGAGGCAATCAAAATTGTCGTGGAGGGTGAACTGCCAGAGGGTGTTTACTCTAAAGACATTATTTTGAAAGTTCTAGGTGATATAAAATCAGATGGTGCGACTTATAAATCGATGGAATTTACTGGCAGTACGATCAAAGCGCTTGATATGAATGCTCGTTTTACGATTGCAAATATGAGTATTGAAGCAGGTGCAAAGGTGGGTCTCTTTGAAGCAGACGAAAAGACAGCAGCGTACTTTGATGTACCTCTTGAGTCTATTGAATGGCTCAAAGTAGGTGACGATGATGCATATAACCAGGTACTGACTTATCGCGCTGAAGAGATTGTGCCTCAGCTGTCATGTCCGCAAGGCGTCGATAACGTGCATCCTATTCAGGATGTCCTAGGTACTAAAATAGATCAGGTATATATTGGTTCGTGTACAAACGGCAGCATTGACGACATGCGCATTGCAGCTGAAATTCTAAAAGATAATGTTATCGCACCTTATACAAAATTGGTTGTGATCCCAGCGACTATTGGGATTTATAAAGAGGCAATGAAACTTGGCTATATTGAAACGTTTATTAAGGCAGGCGCGACAGTATCTCATCCGTGTTGTGGCCTGTGTTGTGGTCAGCCTTATGGGCTCATGAGTGATGATGAGGTTGTTCTAGGAACCAATAATCGAAACTTTATTGGTCGTATGGGAACGAAAAAATCATTTATTTACCTGTCATCTCCAGCAGTGGCAGCTGTGTCGGCTATTAAGGGTTGCATCACGCATCCATAATTGTACTAGAGGATATATGAAATTGGAGGGTAGGCTTTATGAAAAAGAAAATTGCAGTAATCCCTGGTGATGGCATTGGTGTAGATGTTGTCAAGCAAGGTGTAGAGGTAATCAATAGAATAGCTGAACTCTATGGGCATGATCTCACTTTGGTTGATATGCTTGTAGGTGGGGCAGCAATCGATGCCTATGGAATTAATCTAAGAGGTGAAGATCTGGAAGAAATTAAAACATGTGACGCAATTCTATTTGGTGCAGCTGGGGGACCAAAGTGGGATCATCTACCACGCCCTGAAAGACCAGAGGCTGCACTAGGCAAAATTAGAAGATCATTTAATCTCTTTGCAAATTACAGACCCGCAAAAATCTATGAACCATTAAGAGACAACTCTCCACTTAAAGATCGAATTATTGATAAAGGTATGGATCTCATGCTGATTCGAGATCTTACAGGTGGCATATATTTCAATGAAAAAGGAACACGTGAAGGCAAGTATGGACACGAAGCTTATGATGTGGAGTGCTATAGTGTTATGGAAATTGAACGTGTTGCAAAAAAAGCTTTTGAGGCTGCAAAGGCACGTCGAGGCTCAGTAACGAGCGTTGAGAAAGCCAATGCACTAGAATCATCAAAGCTTTGGAGAGAGACGGTAACACGTGTGAGCAAGTCTTACCCAGAAGTTGAACTGACAAATATGCTGGTCGATAAGGCTGCAATGGAACTTGCTTGTAACCCAAGTCGTTTTGATGTGCTTCTGACAACGAGCATTTTCGGAGATATTCTTTCAGATGAAGCTGGCGTAGCAACGGGTTCAGTTGGAATGCTTGCATCAGCTGCACTGAATGATGAAAATTTTGGTCTTTATGAACCCATTCATGGTACGGCACCTGACATTGCAGGTATGGGTATTGCGAATCCACTTGCAACAATTCTTTCAGTTGCAATGATGTTCCGTATTACCTTTGGCGCTGAAGCAGAAGCGAAATGTATTGAAGATGCTGTATTAAAGACGCTGGAAGATGGTTATAGAACAGGTGACATCTACTCAGAAAGTATGATTAAGGTTACTACAGAAGAAATGGGCGCAAAAGTTGTTGAACGTTTGGTAAAGAACTAGGGGGATACTTATGGGCATGAACATCACGCAGAAAATCCTGAAAAGCCATTTGCTTGAAGGTGATATTAACAGTAAGGAACAGATTACAGTAAGTGTTGATCAGACACTGTGTCACGATTTGACAGGGATTATGGCAGCACAGGTTATGGAAAGTGTCGGTGCAAAAGGGGTCTATACTGAAGCAAGTGTCTTTTACTGTGATCACAATACGATTGCTGCTGACAGTGCAAATTCAGATGATCACCGCTATCTGAAGACGTCGGCAGAGAAATATGGTATCTATTTTTCAAAACCAGGTAATGGCATCTGTCACTTTGTACATTGTCAACAGTTTGCAAAACCTGGGAAAATTCTACTGGGTGCGGACAGTCATACGCCTACTTCCGGTGCACTGGGTATGCTGGCTATCGGAAGTGGTGGGCTCAGTGTTGCAAAAGGTATGCTGGGGGAAGGATTTAAGCTTATTCCGCCTAAAGTATTGAATATTGTATTAAACGGTCAGCTAAATCCTGGTGTGTCCGCTAAAGATGTGACACTTGAAATACTCAGACTTATCAGTGTAAAAGGCGGACTAGGTTCGATTATTGAGTTTTCAGGTACGGGTATCCAGTATCTTTCGGTACCACAAAGAGCAACCATTGCAAATATGACAATTGAAATGGGTGCAATAACAGGTGTCTTCCCGAGCGATGATATCACTAAGAAGTATTTGGAAGCACAGGATCGTGTGGGAGACTGGATAGAACTAAGGGCTGATGAAGACGCATCATATGATGAATCGCTGGTTATTGAACTAGACAAATTGGAACCGCTTGTTGCAAAGCCACACATGCCAGATATTGTAGATAAGGCAAGTGCGCTTGGTGACGTTAAAGCCCATTCTGTATTTATCGGCAGCTGTACGAATGCATCATACGCAGATATTGTGAAAGCATCAAAAATTCTAAAAGGCAAAAAGGTGCATAAGGATGTGGATCTGACAGTTGGACCAGGTTCAAAGCAAGTCTTTGAACAACTTTTGAAAGATGGTGTCATTTCTGATCTGGTTGACTCGGGTGCACGAATTCTTGAGAATGCCTGTGGCCCATGTATTGGTATCGGTCAGGTGCCACCTGAAAATGGCGTTGCAGTCAGAACTTCAAATAGAAATTTCATGGGCAGAAGTGGCAACAATTCTGCATCTGTATATCTTGTTAGTCCTGAAACAGCTGCAGCCACAGCGATTACAGGTTTTATAACTGATCCGAGAACAGTTTATGATGTATCCCTTCTGGCATCAATTGAAGAACCAGACATGTACAAGGTCGACAACTGTCTGCTGATTGAACCGCAAGCTGAGGAAGCGCGCGCGTCTGTTGATGTCCTTACGGGTCCAAATATTCAGCCGCTTCCAATGCGTGGTGTGCTTGATAAAACAATTGAGGCAGGTATTGTGTTAAAATTGGGTGATAATATCACGACCGATGATATCATTCCAGGTGGCGCAAACATTCTAAAATACATTGCAAATATTCCAGAGTTTGCAAAGTATACTTTCTGTTATACAGATCCTACATTTGTGAAACGTGCTGAAGACATGGGCAGCTCAATTATTATTGGCGGTGAAAACTATGGACAAGGTTCTAGCCGAGAGCATGCAGCCCTTCTTCCAATGTTCCTGGGGATCAAGGCAGTAATTGCAAAATCATACGCACGAATTCATAAAGAGAATCTAATCAATTATGGAATACTGCCACTGGTGTTTAGGTCAAATGAAGACTATGACAAACTGGATGCTGAGGATGTTCTGAAGATTGCAGATGTTCCAAATGCAGTGAAGAAATCTACAATTCAAGTTGAGAATATTACAAAGGGTTATACGTTTGAAGTTGGGATAGAAATTTCGGATTATGATAGAGATGTCATTCATGATGGTGGCGCTCTAAACTACCTGCGTAATAAGATTAACAGCAAAACAAATAGCTAATTCCACCCTTTTATATATAAAGACTTCCTTGTAAAAGACATTTTATTTGATGAACAATCAGATAAGATGTCTTTTGCCCTTTAGGCGTCAATTTCTAAGAGGTATTTTCCTTTTCCAAATATATTTCAATGTAGTTTGGCATATTTTATGCATGATAGAAATGTATAGATATTAATTGATATAATGAAAGCAATAAGAATGTAATGAGGTGAGGGTATGAAAGAAATCGCTAAAGAGACCATAGCATATATTGTTCCAGATGAGCACACGAAAGAGCTTGTAAGAAAGTCTATGGCGTCAATAGAGAAGAATGTTGATATTGTGATAGAAACTTTGGCACACTCGAACATATATGAGCAGGCTCAAGAGATTGTAGATGCTGGTGCTAATGTGATTATCCTACGGGGCGGTTCCCACCATTATTTGAAACCGCTGTTAAATGTGCCTGTAGTAAATATGAAAATTAATGTGTCGAACATCTTACAGGCTTTGATGAAAGCAAAAAATATGAGTTCAAATATTGCACTTCTGCTTGAAGAGAGTATTTATTTTAATCCAAGTACTTGGAAGCCCCTTATTGGTGACAATGTGGTGTTATATCGATTCAAACACTACAGCGAGATCAAGGATGTGGTGGCACAAGTTCATGAAGACCAGCCAAGCGCTGTTGTCATTGGTGGAATTATTACTACGGATACTGCGCGAAAACTAAAACACGATACGGTTTTAATTGAAACGATGGAAGACACAATTCTTGAATCTTACTATCAGGCGATCGATATTCTAGATAATATTAGAGAGCATTCAAAGAAACTTAATACATTACTTTCTGTTATTCATAACATTGAAGATGGTGTTCTTATTTTAAATAACACACTTCATGTTGAATACTACAATGAAAAACTTACAGACATTAAATCAAAAACGCATATAAAAGTGGGTGACTATCTGAACCAAGTGTTCCCAGAGATTTTGGAACTCGTCAATGAGCATGCAAGTGATGGATGTCAAAATAGCATTATGCAAATAGGGTCACGAACGATTAGCGTGAATATTGTACCACTCATGGTTAAGAAAATTAGAATGGGTATTGTGATTACCTTGAAGGATATTGGAGAACTTCAGAAATTAGAGCGAAAGATCAGGTATCAGTTGAGTAAAAAGGGGCTTGTTGCTAAGTATAAGTTTGAAGATATAATGACTTGGAACAAACAGATGACACTTATAATTGAGAAAGCAAAGCGGATTGCCCAGAGTGACAGTACTGTTCTTATTTATGGAGAAAGTGGTACTGGAAAAGAGATGTTTGCCCAAAGTATCCATAATTACAGCAATAGAAGAAATGGCCCCTTTGTGGCAATAAACTGTGCCGCACTATCGGACACACTTCTCGAAAGTGAGCTTTTTGGATATGTTGATGGAGCATTTACGGGTGCCAGAAAAGAAGGTAAACAGGGTCTTTTTGAACTTGCACATAAAGGTACCATTTTTCTAGATGAGATCAATAGTATTTCAAAGCAGCTTCAGTCAAAGCTCTTACGTGTTATTGAAGAAAAGGAAGTCATGCGACTGGGTTCAGATTCAATCATTCCACTGGATATACGTATATTGTCAGCTACAAATGAAGATTTGCCCGGTGAAGTGGAAAAGGGTGAATTTCGTTCGGATCTTTTCTATCGATTGAACGTGCTTGAAACAAGGCTTTTGCCGCTGCGTGAGAGAAAAGAAGATATTCTGAAACTCTTTGAGCGTTTTGTAGAGCGAATGACCAAAGAGGCGTGTTCACTGGATGAAAAGCTGGAAACACTTCTCATGCGACATGAGTGGCAGGGGAACATTAGAGAACTCATGAACGTTGCTGAACGATATGTTATTCAAGGAAGTGAACAAAGCTACGCCTCTCTATTCTATGAGAACATGAATCAACCGAGCATGTCCACGAAAATTGCAGAAGGACAGCTTGACTTGAAAGAACTGTCCAGTAGAATTGAAAAAAGCGTCATTGAAGCACTTGAAGCAAATGAATTCAGCAAGAACGAAATCGCGGATATTTTAGGAATCAGTAGAACTGCACTTTGGAAGAAAAGGAAGCAATATGAGTAATTAAATAAGCTGCAGCAATAAATGGACTATATCAAAGGTGTTGATTAAAGTTAACGTGCGCCGTTAACTTTAATCAACACCTTTTTCATTTTTCCTCTAGAACCGCTATATTACGACCTGTTTAAGGCTTATGAGAAGTGGCATGGAAATTGCTCTTATCTAATGCAGGGATACGAACAAATTATATGGAGGTTATATCTATGAGTATGAAAAAGTTTTTTAGTGTTTTCACTGCATTAACATTAGTGACAGTCTTGCTTGCAGGATGTGCATCAGAACCTGCAAATAGCGGAGGAACGAATGAAAAAAAAGAAGTTGTTGAACTTAATTTGGGGCATTCAGGTTCAACAACCCATCATTATCAAATTACTGCAGAGAAATTTGCAAGTATTGTAGACGAAAAAACAAATGGACAGATTCATATCAACATCTTTCCAGCAGACCAGTTAGGTTCTGGACCAGACGAACTTGAATCTGTGAAAGTAGGCACACAGGACTTGGTGATTACCCCAGATGCCTTTCTTGCGAATCATCAGCCCTTATTCAATGCGCTTGGAATGCCTTACCAATTCGCGTCTTACGACCAAGTCGAGAAAATTCCGGATAGTGAAGCGGCGAAATATTTGGAAGAGAAGATAAAAGAAGATGGTCTGATTATTCTTGGTTGGAATGCAAATGGCTTTAGACTCATGACATCCAACACACCAATCACTTCGCCTGTAGATGTGGAAGGACTTAAAATCAGAATTGGTTCAGCTAAGCTGATTTCAGACTTGATTTCAACGCTGGGTGCGAATCCTACGCCGATTTCCATGTCAGAAACATATACAGCCCTTCAAACAGGCACTGTAGATGGTCAGGAGAACCCTACAACAAATATTCTTCAAAATAAACTCTTTGAAGTACAAGATTACCTTGCGATTACAAGACATCAATATGTAACACAGCCACTGGTCATGAACAAGGTGAAATTTGACAGCCTGTCGCCAGAATTTCAGCAGGTCCTTCTCGATGCGGCTAAGGAAGCAGCTGTGATGGATGTTGAAATGGTAAAAAACAATGAATCAGAACAGCTTGAAGAACTTGAAGCAGAGGGTATGACAGTGACACAGCCGGATCCAAATGCCTTTAAAGAAGTACTCGCGCCTTTATATGACGCGTATTCAGAAGAAAATGGCGAAGAATGGGATCAGCTAATCGAAATGATTGCTGAAATAAAATAGTGAATGACTTCAGTTGAAGCCTTAACTCCATACCGAATTATGGAAAAAATAAGGGGATTAAAATGTTTAGAAAATTAGACGTGTTCGTAGCGAAATTGAATAAGATTAATGAATATCTACTTGTGGCCTGCCTACTGACAATGTTTGTCGTTTTGCTAGCGCAAATATTTTCAAGGTTCATATTCTTTATTCCGTTACCGTCGTCACAAGATGTATTGGTATTTTTACTACTGACCACTGTATTTCTTGGCGCTGGTTGTGCAGTAGCAACACACAGGCACATTGTACTTGAATTCATGGTTTTAATATTGCCTAAAAAAATCACAAGAGGTGTACTTATTTTTTCAGATTTAGTCAGTATTAGTTTCTTGGTAATTGTCATCAGTCAGTCATTTGAGTTGATTGAAAAGACGAGGGGCACAATTATTGGCGCCTCTCCAGTACCAGCAGAAGGATATTATGCAGTGGTGGCTGCGGGATGTTTGATGATGGCAATCAATTACGTCAATGACTTGCTGAAGAAGCTTCAAAATTCACCAGTCCATAAGGAGGAAAAATAATGTCAGCGATATTGTTAGTATCTGTAGCAATCCTCCTCTTATGTGCGGTTCCAATCGGTATCGCTCTGGGTTCTGCTGCCTTCTTAACGCTCAAAGTGCAGGGGACCATTCCTGCAATAATCGTCACTCAAAAGCTGATGTCAGGTATAAATCATTTCACTTTACTCGCAGTTACATTTTTCATACTGGCTGGAGAAGTGATGACTGAGGGTGGCGTTTCGAAAAAACTGGTTGTCCTTGCAAATAGTATGGTTGGTAAGTTTACGGGTGGTCTTTCGATGGTGGCAACACTTGCCGCCATGTTTTTCGGCGCTATTTCGGGGTCTTCAGCTGCAACAACAGCTGCTATCGGTGGGATTATGGTACCACCAATGGATAAGGCTGGATACGAGAAAGATTACTCTGCAGCAGTCGTTGCGTCGTCAGGCCTTCTCGGTCTGATTATTCCGCCGAGTGGGACTATGCTGCTTTACGCAGTCATTGCAAACGTTTCTGTACTCAGAATGTTCGTAGGTGGCATTTTCCCAGGTCTTATTATGGGTGCCAGCCTCATGGTTGTTCAAGTCTTTATTGCAAAAAAGAAAAACTATGGAAAACTGCCCTTCGACCTTGAAGAAGGTGAGACCAAAACTGGTAAGAAACTAGCGATGTTTCACAGTTTCACTGCTTTACTGTCGCCAATAATTATCTTAGGCGGCATTTATTCAGGCGCATTTACGGCGACTGAGGCAGCAGGTATTGCAGTGCTATATGGTATTTTAGTGGGTTATTTCATTTACAAACAACTCACTCTAAAACAATTTTACAAATCACTTGTCCGAACAGGAATTAGTTCTTCAGTCATCATATTTCTGATTGGAGCATCCTCGGTTTTCGGATGGCTACTGGCAGTTCAGCAGATTCCCACCCAACTGACACTGGCGATACAGTCCTTCACGGACAGTCCGCTCATTGTCCTCTTACTGGTAAATGTTTCACTGTTTATAGCGGGTGCGCTGCTTGACAATGTAGCTGCAATCACATTATTAACACCTGTACTTGTCCCGTTGATTGAGTCATATGGCATCGATCCGATGTATTTTGGCTTGATTATGATTATAAACTTGGCAATTGGTCAAATAACGCCACCTATTGGCATGAATTTGTTTGTTGCGTCGAATATTACAGGCATTAGTTTGGAACGCATTGTCTTAAGAATTTTACCATTCTTATTTGTACTGATTGCCAACCTGTTTCTGTTCATATTTGTACCGCAGATTATAACGTTTTTACCAAAACTGCTTATTGGTTGATAGTCACAAGACCTAGTGTTTCTATGCATTATGTGCTGTGAACACTAGGTCTTTAAACGGAGTTGTCCTTAAAATGCGTGCAGATGATGATAAATCTGTTTATGCATGAACACGTAAATACACTTGAGACATTAAGTATTTACATTAAGAATTTAATGGAGGTTTAGAGAATGAGTGAAAAATTACTAAAAGGCGTCAGAGTACTGGACTTTACAGACTTTCTGGCAGGTCCTTATGTAGGTATGTACTTGGCAGATATGGGTGCGGAAGTTATCAAGGTTGAGAACCTTAGAAGTAAAGGCAACTTTGTCAGATATGCACGACCACTTGAAGAGAATACGGGCAGAAGTATGTATTTTCAGAATCTGAACAGAAATAAGAAAGGCGTAGCCCTTGATTTGAAATCAGATGAAGGTAAGACGCTATTTGCAGACCTTGTGAAAAGCTCGGATGTTCTAATCGAAAATATGCGTCCTGGCGCACTTGCAAAGCTAGGATTTTCATATGATGCATGTAAAGAAATCAATCCAGCACTGATTTATGCATCGATTTCTGGTTTTGGCCAGTATGGTCCAAATTCATACCGTCCAGGTTACGATCTGATTGCTCAGGCGATGGGTGGTTCTATGAGTATTACAGGATGGCCAGGCTCTGAACCTACACGTGCAGGTATGGCTGTGGGAGATATGTTTGCTGGTCTTAATGTGGGCATTGCTGTATGTGCTTCGCTTTATAAGCGTAAGGAAACAGGTAAAGGTCAGCAAATTGATGTTGCCCTTGTAGATACGATTGTATCGGGCATGGAAGCGAAACTCATGCAATACGTTTATGCTGGAAAGAATCCTGAGCCTACAGGTAACCGTTATATCACAAGTGCACCTTATGATTCATACCGTGCTAAAGATGACTTCTTTGTTATTGCGAGTGGTACTGATGCACATTTCGTAAAATTTGCTGAAGCTATTGGCATGCCAGAACTTGCTGAAAATCCGATGTACTGTGACACACCTTCAAGAAATGAAAACTTTGAAGCCCTGAAAGCGATTATTAATGGTTGGGCAAGCGATAAGACTGTTGAAGAATGTGTGAAAATCATTGATTCAGTCGGTGTACCAGCTGCACCTGTATATAACTGTGAGCAGGTATGCAATGACAAGAACATTACAGAAGTTCGTGAAATGCTTGTAAAAGTTAATCATAAAGAGGCTGGCGAGCTCACAGTAATTGGTAATCCAATCAAGATGAGTGAATACCCATGTAAGTACGAAACAGCAGCGCCTGATCTAGGTGAGCACAACACAGCAATCTTCAGTGGACTGGGTTATTCAGATGAAGCACTGGAAGAGCTAAAAGCTAAAGGTATCATTAACTAATGTGTATTAATGAAAAAGCATTATAAATGTAACTATAACTCATTCAAATCAAAAGATGAGCCGCAACTTTGTTTGTGGCTCTTTTTATATTGAGCATCTTGTAGATAAGAATATGTCCGATGTTTGAAAATGTTTACATAGGATTTCACAAAAGTGAACACAATCGGAAAAGATGCTTGCAAAATGAGTGAAATCGTCTATTTTCAGTGCATGTAAAGTTGGCATCAATCTTGCGTTAATAAGAAATGATTCAATATGTTTGAATTGAGCAACTCGATAATTTAATAAGAGCATTTGATGACAAGGAGGCAAATATGTCATTACCAAAAGCGATCACTATAACAGAAGTGGGATCAAGAGATGGTTTTCAGAGTATTAAGAATTACATCGATCCGCAAGAAAAAATAGCAATGGTAAGAAATTTGATCGATGCAGGTGCGAAATCAATAGAGCTTACATCTTTTGTCAACCCGAAATGGGTTCCACAGTTTGCAGATGCAGCTGAAGTATTTAATGGGATTAAACCCTATGCGGATGAAAAGGGTGTTGAACTTATTGCACTTGTACCAAATCTAAAGGGTGCACAGAATGCCAAAGCAGCTGGCGTTGAAATCATCAACTTAGTGATTTCAGCAAGTCAAGAACATAATAAGCGGAATGTAAATAAGACAATTGAAGAGTCACTACAGGAACTGAAGAATACAGTCGAGCAGATCTCAGATGTCGAAATCAGGCTTGCGATTGCCTGTGTATTTGGAAGTCCCTTTGGTGATGCAGTGCCTTATGAACGTGTTCAAAAGATTTGCAAGTTTGCAAGAGATATCGGCATCAAGTTTTTAGGCCTTGGCGATTCGGCTGGCGTGAGTACACCAACGCATACAGCACATATTCTTTCGAAGCTGGTTGAAGAGTTTGGAGCTGATGATATCGGCCTTCATCTTCATGATACAAGAGGTATGGGAATGGCCAATGCGTTTGTCGCTATGAAACTGGGCATTACAAATTTTGATGCATCTTTTGGTGCGCTTGGCGGTTGTCCATTTATTCCTGGAGCAAAAGGCAATATTGGTACTGAAGATCTCGTGAATATGGTTCATGGAATGGGTATTGACACAGGATTTGACTTTGAAAAGCTCATGACAACTGTATTCGATATGGAAAAGAGAACATCAATAACTTCAACAAGCAGCATGGCTGGTTGCATGAAGAAACAGTAGTTTTTAGCAAAGCTCTCCCTAATTTTATTTTATAGATTAACATCCAACTTATATTGATTGAGATTTCCCCAAATCTCTACTGTGAGGGCAGAATCAGCCTGTCCTCACGGTTCAGTATAAGCCGTACTGGACATCTTTAGTAAGTGTATGCTTGGAAATTTGAATCTATTTGCAGGGTGATGCTGGTGATGATTGGAGATACAAATTGGAATCTATAAAAAAGTTGATAAATTCGGGGAACAAGAATTTTGTATTCGTTGGTGAAGCTGGCAGCGGAAAAAGTGAGATTTCCATTAATTTTGCTCAGTTTCTAAATCAAATGTCCGATAAGCAGGTTCATTTTTTTGATCTTGATATGACGAAACCACTCTTCAGATCAAGAGATATCTGCGAGAAGATTGGAACTGATGGGATAGTAGTTCACTTTCAGGAACAGTTTATGGACGCACCGACGCTCGTTGGTGGTGTCAGAAAACTGCTTAAAGACGAAAATGCCTATGTCATTATGGATGTCGGCGGTGATCATATTGGCGCAAGAGCCATAGGTGGTTTTGCTAAAGAAATAAATAAGGATAACACAGTTGTCTATTATGTCTTGAACGCATTCAGACCCTGGTCATACGACATAGATCACATAGATAAAACACTCATAAGTATATTGGGCGCTTCACATGTACAGCTTGAAAAGTTACGGCTGATTAACAACCCAAATGTGGGTTTTGATACAACTCCTGAAGAATTTGTTCAGGGGTGTGAAATTATGGAAAACATTGTGAATCCCTATATGCCCATAGACTTAGCATGTGTACGCGAGTCTGTTTATAACTCGGTCAGAGATGAAGTAAAGGTAGAAGTTATGCCACTTCATTTATATTTGACTTACCCGTGGCTGCAAAGTCAGTAGGTATTTATAGATTTTATTTATTACTCAAGTATTTTGAACGAAAGGAGTATGAAATGGCAGAGGTAAAAATCATTTCAGAACGATGCAAAAGCTGTGGATACTGCGTGAAATTCTGTCCAAAAAATGTTCTTGAAATTGGAGAAGCAGTGAACTCAAAGGGCTATGAATTTGTTACACCAGCTAAAATGGATGCTTGTATTGCATGTCTCATGTGTGCACGCATTTGTCCTGATGGCGCTATAGAAATTTATAAATAGGAGGAAGACAATGTCAAGAGTTTTTATGAAGGGCTGTGAAGCAATTGCTGAAGCTGCTGTAAGAGCAGGCTGCAGATTCTTTGCAGGCTATCCGATTACACCACAAAATGAAATTCCAGAGTATTTTGCAAGAAGGTTGCCGGAAGTTGACGGCGTTTTTCTTCAAGCAGAATCTGAAGTTGCAGCAGTAAACATGGTATACGGTGCTGCGTCAGGTGGCACACGTTCAATGACGTCATCTTCAAGCCCAGGTGTTGCCCTGAAGAGTGAAGGCATTTCATACTGTGCTGCAGCAAGAATTCCAATGGTATATGCAAACATCTCAAGAGGGGGTCCAGGTGTAGGCTCAATTCAACCAGCACAAATGGATTACAAGCAAGCAACAAAAGCGTCTGGCAACGGCGGTTTCGAGATGATGGTCCTTGCGCCGGCCTCAGTTCAGGAAGCAGTAGATCTGACTTACAAAGCCTTTGAGCTTGCAGACCGCGACAGAAACCCTGTACTTATTCTGTCTGATGGTGTGATCGGTGCCATGATGGAGCCGGTTGTACTGCCTGAACTGGTGTCAGAAGAAGAAATAGCTTCAATAAAGGAAGCAAAGCGTCCTTGGGCTTGTGTAGGTCATGGCCTGGATGAAGAGCGTTCATGGATTGAACCTGGACAGTGGCAAACTTCAGAAATGGAGCGTGTCAACAAAGAAGCGGAAGAACTGTATAAGTCATGGGAAAAAGACGCAATGTCAGAAAACTACCAAGTTGATGATGCAGAAGTCATTCTGACAGCATATGGTATTTCTGCGCGTATTGCAAAATCAGCAGTTGATGTACTGAGAAAAGATGGCATCAAGGCAGGCCTAATCAGACCGATTACGGTGCATCCATTCCCAAATAAGGCTTTCGAAGCGCTTGACTTTAGTAAAATCAAATACATTCTTGATGTAGAAATGTCAATCCCGGCACAGATGATTCACGATGTGGATGCAGTGGTAAAAGAACGCACTCCAATTAGAACATGCTTACGCTCAGGTGGCAACATCATGACACGTGACTTGATTGTTCAAACGGTAAAAGGCTTTGAGAAGGAGTGATACAGATGAATCAAATGTATGCTAGAACTAAAACAATTCAGGAGGACAAGGTTTCCGGATTTTGTCCAGGCTGTTTTCACAGTACAATTATGAAACTTATTGGTGAAGTGCTTGAAGAGATGGAAATCGTAGACAAGGCTACCTGTGTTCTTGGTATTGGATGTTGTGGTCTGCACATGAACTATATGGCCTATGATAACATCACTGCACCCCATGGTCGTTCAGCAGCTGTTGCCTCAGGCCTTAAGAGAACAAATAAGGACACACTTGTCTACACCTACCAAGGTGACGGTGATTTCGCTTCAATCGGTCTTGCTGAGTCAGTTTCAGCGGCAAATCGTGGTGAAAACATCACAATTATTCACGTGAACAATGGCATCTATGGTATGACAGGCGGCCAAATGTCACCGACGACACTCGTTGGCATGCGCGCTTCAACTGCACCAAAGGGCCGTCAGGTGGAAGAACATGGCTATCCAATGGATATGTGTGAAGTAATCAATAAGCTGACAGCGCCGACGTATATTGAGAGAACAAGCTGTAATACGCCTCAGAACGTCATCAAGACTAAGAAGGCGATTAAAAAAGCCTTCCAGAACCAGCTTGACGGCAAAGGGTTTTCGCTTGTTGAAATTGTTTCAAACTGTCCAACAAACTGGGGCGTGGATGCACTAAAATCCCTAGAATTCATTGAAGAGAAAATGATTCCACAATACCCACTTGGCGTGTACAGAGATAAATAGGAGGTTGAAAATGGAGACTAATTTATGTGTCGCAGGCTTTGGCGGACAAGGTGTAATGACGCTCGGCAAATTTCTGGCATCAGCTACATGTGACTCAACAGATAAAAATGTCACATTCTTCCCTTCGTACGGAGCGGAGCAACGTGGCGGAACGGCAAACTGCTTTGTCGTAATTTCAGATGATTTCATTGGTGCACCCCTCATGGATGTCATGGATGATCTGATTGTTATGAATGGCCCATCCCTAGATAAGTTCATCAATGACTTAAAGCCAGGCGGAACCCTCTTCATCAACAGTTCGATTGTTGATGCGAATGTTGGACGCGAAGATGTAACTTTGGTTAAGGCGCCGGTTACTGAGCTTGCACTTGAACTTGGAAATGCGAAAGTTCTAAATGTAATCATGCTAGGTGTTTACGTAGGCTATACGGATGTTGTTGCACCAGAAATCGTATGGGAAACAATCGAGAAAAAACTGGCGAGCAAGGCAAAACTCCTGCCGCTGAACAGACAGGCCTTTGAAAAGGGCATTGAGATTGGGAAATCACAGAAATAGCGTGATTTTAAATATTGTTTATCAGAAGTCTTGAGAGAGCTATCGGGTGCGTCAAGGGCACAATCCAGAAGGTCTACTCTAATCTCTATTTGAAAGAGTAATTGAATTGGAAAAAGATATATAGAGCATGTAGTTAGAATTACGTCGGCATAACAGATCTGCAGAACCCCTGCGGCTAAGCAGTCACAGCTATCTGCACTTCAAAAGAACCCGTTCGTCTTTGCAGGAAAGAAGACCGCACTTGAAATTCTTTTATAATGCAAGGGCGTTCCGATTTGAAGTTGCTTCTTTTATATAACCCATAAATCCGCTGTGCATTTTCAAATTAGTGATTCGTACAAATTTATCTTGTGTATTCAATGTGCTGATTGAAGCCTCGAAGTTCTGCTAAATGGAGTAGGTAAACTGATTTACTTTAGCAGATACATGTGTATGATTTATCGAGTGCTATTTGAAATGTGTACGAATAATTTGAAAACTGGTAGTGTTGAACAAGTGCTGGGGATAAAAGAGACTATGAATGCAGTTCTGCAGATCTGTGTATGCTAACATGAGAGATGATGTTTTGAGAATGTGTTTTACAGGGCACTGTGTTCATCTGGACTTGGAGGTTGTATAGTATTGGTTATGGGTACTATAAACTTGAAGTTTAAAACATGGAGGCCTTGATATTGAAAGAAATTAGAATGAAACAATTTGGATTGATAGTGGGATGCATTGCATTTTTATATATACTTGTCATGCCAGTACCATACGGGTTAGACCCCGTTGGCCAGAAGGTGCTCGCAATGGCTGTTTTGATGGTTGTATGGTGGGGAACTGAAGCAATACCAATCCCCATCACGGCCTTACTGCCCATAGTACTGCTTCCGGTACTGGGCGTAGCTGGTGCAAAGGGCAACCAAGAAATTGGATTGAGTATTTACAAAAATTATTCACATCCAGTCATCATGCTGGCATTGGGAATATTTATGCTTGCAGGTGCAATCGTGAAGTGGAATCTTCATAAGCGTATTGCTCTGAATATTGTAAGGTTATCTGGCAACAAACCAAGCCTTGTCGTATTGGGATTTATTGCATCAACTGCATTCATATCCATGTGGATGTCAAATACGACAGCTACAGCTATGATGATTCCAGTAGCCATGGCACTGCTATTACAGATTGGTGAAGATCACAAGAGTTCTTATGGTAAATGTTTGGTACTTTCCATTCCTTTTGCGGCAACGCTAGGAGGGGTAGGGACTGTAATTGGGACAGGTACAAATATGACAGGCGTATCTATAATCAATACTTTAACAGGTATTGATATTTCATTTTATGATTGGTTGAAAATTGGAATCCCCTTTGTTGTGGTTCAAATACCAGTTCTCTGGCTATTTATGGTTAGTCATTTCAAGGTAAACGCATCTGATAAATTTGACATGCGAATTGTTAATGATGAAATCAGAAGTTTGGGACCCATGGGAAGAGGAGAAAAATATACTTCTTTTGTTTTCTTAGGGGCTGTAATGCTTTGGTTAACACGGATATTGTGGAAAGACTATTTGCCTTATATCGGGGATGACACGATTTCAACGCTAGTAGGCATTATGCTGTTTATCATACCTGTAAACATAAAAAAGGGCGAATTTCTACTGGATATTAAGACGGGTTTGGAAAGCATCTCATGGTCGACCATCCTACTTTTAGGAGGCGCGCTGACAATGGGTGATGCATTTGCCAAGGCAGGTGTAGCTGACTGGATTGCGACCTATTTGAGTTTCCTAAGGGTACTCCCTGAGTTTTTAGTGGTAATACTCATTGGAATTATAGTTGCGTTTTTAACTGAGGTAACAACAAACATGGTAGTTGTTGCGGCGTTTTTGCCTATGATTGCTGCACTTGCAGCCACTACAGGCGTTTCTTCGATTCTGCTTATGATAACAGTCACTGTGTGCTCCAGCTTTGCGTTTATGCTCCCGCCTGCAACACCGCCAAATGCTATTGCATATGGAACGGGTTATATTGATATTAAGGATTTAATGAAGGTGGGATTAAGGGTTAAACTAATTTGTTTGGCCATTTTTCCCTTTATAATTTACGCGGTAAATGCTCTAGTTCTAAATCATTGGTAAGTGAATATCAGGAGTAAAAATGGTGAATCTTTTGGAAAACTATATAGGACAGTTTGATGAATTTTCCGACTGGCTTGAGAGCTTCTTTGGATCAAGATTTAAAGTAGGACGCATAAGAATTTGTAATACAGCTAATGGATCTGGTTTTGATATGGACAAGGATGTTAAAGTTGAATTGCTTAAGGATAGCGATGTTTTTCTTAAGAGAACACGGATAAGCGTTCCTTGGAGTAATGGTCTCAGCTTTCTATTTGAAGTGGATTTGGACTTGTCTGGTGTAAGAGCATCTGAAAGTCATTTGGGCAGCATGATGAATGAGACTTCAATCAGTCATACACTGTGTGATTCCACGAGTCAATGGGATGCTTATATAAATCATATTCTTATAGATTACAAGACCGACATCATGTTCATTAAACTTACAAATGATAAAGAAGCAAGAGACAATTTGATCGAGAAACTAAGCAATACAGGAATATTCACAATCCGCGGATCTGTAGAAAGAATCGCTAAAGTTCTAGATGTGTCGGTTGGAACCTTATATAACACAATAAAAACTGAAAAAATTGGTTAGTATTATCTATTCAGGAGATAGTGATATTATACGGGAAGCGCATTGTGGTTTGTGGTCACAATGCGCTTTTTTCATTGGATTATAATAGGTTGTGTTAAAGAGTACAAGCATAGTACTATAACCTCTAGAATTGCCCTTGAACAGTAGTTATAAGATACTTGAAGCAAAGCATTAGGTCAAATGTTGATGGTTCTGGAGGCATTTCTGCACTCTGGATTTGTCGTGAGTGGTCAGTGATATTTTATGACTAGTTATAGATGTTTGCTGTCAGTATTTTGATTTTCTCAATAGATCAAATGATTTATTAATCTTCAAAAGGATTGAAAAAATATTTTTGAAGTAAGTATATTTTCACAAAAAGCAAGCAAGAGGTGATTTTCTAATCACCTCTTGCCTCTGTTTGTTTACGTATGTTAACGTTTTATATTAACTTTTATGAACACAGAACTTTTGCTTTTCATCTAAATTATAAGAACAAATTGAAAATACCTGTTGATGCAAGAAGAGCAACATAGAAAATGTTAATTACAGCTACGAGCATCATCTTAGAGAAGTGTTTTTCTTTGTCTACACTCGGTGGCAGTGTCGCCATTGCCATTGCGCCTAGAGCTGACAGAGGGCTATATGGTGTTGCGCCCATTGAACCTGCCAGAATACCTTGCATAAACTGTATTGGCTGAACCGTCCCACTCATATTTGCGGACAAGTCAACGGCAGTAGGAAACAGTGTAGGCATTACAACACCTGTAGCACTTGCAAAGAAGGACATGGATGCGCCAAGCGCAGACATAATTGGAACTGCAGTATGTTCCGTCATAATGCTTGATAGTGCGTTAGAAATAAGGTCAATACCGCCTACAGTCTTAATTGTAAACACGAGTACGCCTACACCGCCAACAAGGAGAAGTACGTTCCAGCTTACGTTTTGCAGTGCTTCTTTTTCGTCAGCTACGTTGAATAGAAGCATTACCGCTGCGGCCATGAATGCTGACATTGCAAGGTCCATCTTAAGGAAAATTACAGATGCCAGAGCCAGACCAATTATAACCATTGTCATGATTTGTTTCTTACTGAATGGTTCTGGCTTTTCGAATCCTTCTAGTTCAGCATTGACAGATTTATGTCCTTTGAAGAAGAAATATACAAATATTACTTCAATAAAAACAGTTGTCATCTGTGCAAACCAGATTGGAAGATAAGTGCTAACACCATATTCGAGAGCTAGGCCTGATCCAACAATACCAACAATACAGACTGGAGAAGCGCCACCGGCTAGGGCGCCGCCAATAGTCATAACGCTGAGCATAATAGGGTGTAGATTCATCTTTTCACCAGCCATCATAGCAACAGGTAGTACAAATGCAGCCACTGACAAGTCAGCACCAAGTGCAGTCAGTGTAAAAGTAGTCATAACGAATGCCCAAGGAAGCAGTTTTGATTTTTTTCCGCTGGCATAAGTTATTTTTTCAGCAAGCAGTTTGATTGTTCCATTGGCATTTGCAAATGAAAACATAAGCATTGCAGCCATCATCATAAAGAATATTTTCATTGGCCAGCCTTGAACATAAAGGTCTCTAGCCTTTTTTAATCCAAATGCAGACACATCAAAGAAAAGAGTTGCTAAAAGAAATGTAAGAGCTAGCGCTATAATGCCCATGTTAACACGTTTTGTAACCCCGATTACAATAGCTAGCAGCAAAGCTATGATAGATAATAATGCGATATTCATCTTGTTACACCATCCTTATTGATAATATTTTTTTCACTATACTACCTCAATTTTCAACTTTCATAAATCCTTGCAACCAAGGGTAAATGGCGTTCGTGTATGTTTTCTGTATAGTCGGTCTGCAAAGATTCCTGAGTGCCCCTCTGGCAACTTATATTCTGAACTCAGCTCCTTTCAATTAATTAAACTACACCCTCGCAATAAGATATATGCAATAAGTGTGCCAAAAAAATAACGTTCTTGTGCACAAGGCTATGACCGTTTGTCAGTTTCGTTCATAATATTTTTTGGTGAATCAATTTTGGAGCACTAGTCCAGAATGAATTGTTCAGATTCCTTAAGCAGGACCTCTGAGTTTGTCTTTAGCAGTTCAACCATATTGGAGATCTCATTCATAGATGCTGATTGTTCTTCAACCGTAGCACCAATATTTTGTGTCTGAAGGTTGGATGTGTTAATTGCCTGCATCAAAGTGAGAAGTGCTTCTTTAGCATCCGCAGCTTCTCTTGACTGTTTTTCTGAGATATCTAGTATATGGGCGGCAGATGTATCGGCGGTTTTTACAGCGTGATCGATTTCATTAAACTGACTTTCCAGCCTTTCGATTTGGATTACTGAGTCTTTCAAATTTCCCTGAAGCAGGACAAAGCCATCCGTTGTATGGTTAATCTCTTCGACGATAGTTGAAATGAGAAGGGCTATATCTTCAGCATTTCTTGTAGACGCTTCTGCAAGTTTTCGAATTTCATCAGCTACTACAGCAAAACCACGTCCGCTTTCTCCAGCACGTGCAGCTTCTATAGCTGCATTGAGGGCAAGTAGATTTGTCTGTTCTGAGATGCTCTTGATTGTGTCGGTAATTGAATGGATATTGAGTGCTTCAGCCCCCAGTTTGGAAATAAGGCTGTTAATCTTATTGGATTGTCCATATGTATCTTGAATAGCATTCAAAGAAGTCTTCATCGTCACCACGCCCTGTTCGGTAATCTGAGTGCTCAAAGCTATGGAATCCATCATGTCTTTAGCACGATCAGCAACAACATTTGAAATTGATGAGAGAGAGTCTATCTTTTTAACATTGTCTGTCACAATTTTATAATTTGAAGTAGATAAATCGGTCAGATTCACAGCGTTGTTTGCAACCTCCTCAATAGCATGTGTATTTTGATTAAGTATTTCATTGAGTGCAAGAGTTTGATTTGACAGATGCTGCATTTTATCTTTTAGGCTGCCAATTAAGTGATGATAGGCGATACAAAGGGTATTGGCAGACTTGCCCAGTGTACCGAATACATCTGTACGATCTGTGAGGTTTGTATCTACTTTTGTTGAGAGATTTCCTTTGCTGAGAAGCGTTATGTAATTTGTGATGCTATCTAGAGGTCTTGTGATATACCGTCCTGCAAGAATAGAAAGCAAAATGACAATAAGTACGACACCCGCCAGGATGTATATGGAAATCATGAACTGCTTATGTGCATCGGCATAAGCTACGGAAGCAACTTTTTGTACAACTATTCCCCAGTTGCAGTTATCAACAGGTGCATAGGCAGAGAGCTTCTCGATGTCACCTTGGAAATAATTAGATGTTCCGGTTTGGCCGCTTATAACATTCAGAACAGGAACGATTTCAGACAAATCTGTCATATTTTCTACTTCTGTTGGATTTGGATGGGCAATGACGATCCCATGGTGATCAGTTATGAATGCATAACCACCTTGACCATCTTCGTAGCTAGACAACAAATCATAGAGTTTTGAAAGGTTGAGTGTGGCACCCAATGTGCCGGTAATCTTGTCGTCAGAATAAACTGGAACATTTAGAATGACAACGGGTGCTTTTAAAGTTTCAGAGAATATGATGTCTGAGTAGGCAATTTGTCCACCTATGGCTTTCTGGAAATAGTCGCGATCTGAGCGATCCCCCATCTTACCGGATGTCTTATAAATCTGCATTCCTGATTTGTCAGTAACAAACAGTTCATCAATGAAATAGGACTTCTCAGACATTCCGTATAACATAACAAGATTAAGCGCATCAATTTGGTCTACATCGATTATTGCTGCCATATGCTCTAGTGTGTTCTCATCTGATTTGAGACAGGATTCGAGTAATACTTTTGCACTGGTAGCCAGCCGTAAATTTTCGTTGTTAACACTTGATCGAATTTGAGTCGTTGAATTGGTTGTAAAAAAAATAGTTAGTCCAACCATTGGGATGACGACCATGAGTACAAGAAGAACTGTGAGCTTTGCTCTGAAGTTTGATGATAATGACATTTGTATTCCTCCCTTGAAAGATACTTCATATAAAAAAACTTGAGTGATTGCATTAAACTATGCAAAATATGTGCCAAGGAGAAATGTTAAGTTGAAGGTTTAATTGTTTGAAATTTCAAAAAAGAATTGCCAAATCCATGGGTTAAGATTATAATAGGTAGAAATCTAACTATTAGGATTACGAAAAGTTAGAGTTCTATCTATTCTTTTAGATGTTGAAGGATTATTGAGAGGTGTATGAATATGGACATGCCAATACGATTTGTTTTTTCGCAAATTATGTATTATCGAAACAAGAAGATTAGACCTCTGATGTCAGATTTGGGTCTGACTTCAGGTCAGCCTAAAATACTAGATTATCTATCCTTTCATGAAGGGTGTACACAAAAGGAAATTGCTAAGGGATGCGGCGTTGAACCTGCAACAGTGTCAGACTTGTTAAATGGTCTAGTAAAGAAAGGTTATATTGAAAAACGAACAGCGAAAGAGAATAGGCGAGAGCTACATGTTTACTTTACTGAACTAGGCCGTCACAAGCACTCGGAAGTAAGGGCAGCAATTGATGCTGTTGAAGCAGAATCGATGGGTTCGTTGACAGAGGAAGAAATGAAAGTCTTCCGTACACTTTTAGACAAATATTATCAGGCATGGTGTGACTAGTTTGGAAATATAAGAGGTGATTTATGAAAGGATCTGGACAAGTAATTAAAAAAGTAGAAGAACAAAAGCTTTGGAATCGAAATTATATTAACTTGATTCTTGCAAATGTATTTGGTTCCCTTGGCTTTCATTTGGTAAATCCCATATTGTCTAAATTTGCAATGCAGATGGGGGCAACGCTGACAACAGCAGGGATGATTGTAGGACTCTTTGCAATTACAGCTCTCATTGTAGGACCCTTTGGTGGATTTTTAACAGACAGAACCAACAAGAAATATGTTATGATTTTTGGAACAATAATCAATGCTTTTGCGACGTTCGGATACAGTCTGGCACCTAATATCAGTACCTTGTTTCTACTGCGGATTATCCATGGTGCAGCTTTTAGTATAACTATTGCCACGGTTCTTGCATGGGCGACTGACTTTATTCCTGGAAGCCGATTCGGTGAAGGTATTGGTTACCTTGGTATAGCACAAATTGTTGCAACCGCCTTTGGACCAGCAATTGGCATTGAGATTTCGTCAAAATTTAGTATCTATATTGCTTTTCAAGTATCGGCGGCTATACTTACATTTTCAGCTCTGATTATGCTCTTTGTACCAAGTTTTCAAAATGGTTTTTTCAAAGAACAATCGGTCGACAAGAGAAAAATACGATTTACAGATATTGTGGCACTGGAGTTATTGCCACTTTCCATAATTGGTGGTTTGTTTTCAATGGGAAATGGACTTGCTTCATCCTTTCTTGTACTTGTGGGCCAAGAGCGTAGTATTGAAGGTATAGGCTTATATTTCAGTGTAAATGCCCTGTTTCTATTAATGACCAGACCTGTTTCGGGAAGGATATACGATAAAAAAGGTCTGTCGGTCATACTTTATCCCAGCCTTGTATTTGGTATTATAGAGGCACTCCTCATAGGGCGGGCAAATGTATTGTGGATGATTATTCTTGCCGCAATTCTAAAAGCCTTTGGACAGGGGATGGCACAGCCTGCATTGCAGGCGGAGTCATTTTTGAAACTTGGACGTGATCGAAGAGGGGTTGCTTCCAGTACATTTTACATTGGGGCAAACATGGGACAAGGGTTTGGGCCGCTGATTGGCGGCAAAATTGCGACTGTGTATGGATTTACGGGAATGTTCAATTTTAGTGCAGGTGTGCTGGCGGTGGGGATACTGGGATATTATGTTTACACGCGTAGATGTTCTCGTGTCGAAGAGACAATGTGTAACACGCTGGAATAATGATTTTAGAGGCATAACACATTTTAGGATGGTTTCCCGATACATTGGCACAACTAAAGCAACAAAATTTCAATTGAATTGAGTGAAAAATCGAATATTTAGCCACCTAAAAATATTGTAAACTAAATATATGAAATGTATATTATAGTGCTATTACCGTGTTTAGGAAATGTGTTGTGGGTAGTTGTAAGCTTAATTCAATGAAGGGAGTGTATGGTTTTTAAAAGGTTATAAATAGCCTTTACCATACTTAAAACATCATGCACATAAAAGATAAAGAATATCATGAATTCGGACCTTGGTTGCTTGAAATAAAATCTGCAGAAGATATTCCACCCCAGTATGTGGACTATGCAGACCAGATATTACAAGCTGACTATTCTATTAAAGTGCCTGTACTTTTAGTTCGGCGAGAAATTAGACCGGGTGCACTGATGTATAATCAAGTGGTTATGCTCTACTCGGATAGAATTGAAATCTTGGAATTTGTGGATGGCAGTATATCCAAAAGAGAAATGCCATATAGCAGCATTAAGTATATTATTCATGGGGGAGAACTCCTGAGCAGTTATATCCACTTTGAGGGTGGAAACACTGCCATGCGAATAAGATACAACTCTGTATCGAATGACGTAACCATGCGTATTATGCAACAAACACGCAATGCGATTTGCACAGATCAGAAGAAAATCGATACAAGTTTTTTGAAAAAACACTTGGAACTTGAACATTTAAAAGACAGCCAAATCTATAAGTACTTTTGTATCAAGGAAGAACTGAAAAGCAATATTCATATTCTAGGCTATCAACCCTTTATGGATTTGACAGAAAACTTACCAATTCGCCTTCCGCGTTTTCTTGAAAAGTTCTATATGTACAAATTGAACGACACCCTATTCATGACCAATGGTATAGAGCTTATAGTGGCAAATCGAGATAGAAGCATACAGAAATCTGCTGATGTGAATTATGCGTTTGCACATATATTCATCCCAATTTCAACTATTCAGGATGTCGAAATGAAGGATGATGAAAAATTTGACACTATTGGTGTGACACAAATGACACTTGCGGATCGCTGCAATGTGAAATTTCATCTTGAACGTAATTTTGATATGTCATTCATGGAAAAGATAATAAATCAAGTATAAGCAAAAAGGCTACTGAAAATTTATCAGTAGCCTTTTTGATGCTCATCTTACGCGTATCGAAGTTACTTTGATACTAAAACTAATCCTAAAATACACACAGAAATACCAATAACGGAATGCACGGATATTGACTCTTTAAAGCATACTAAACCTACCGGTATGAGTAATAGCGCGACTAGGGTGTTAGACAGTAGACCTGCTGTACTAATATTCCATCCTGAACGATACGCGAGTAGAAATCCTAACTCTAGTCCAACAACTGCGAAACCAAGTAATAAACTAGTCCAATTTGTATATCCGACAGATTTCACAAGGTTCATGATGCTTGATTTTGGAATGAATATAAAGTAAGAAATAATCGATACTATGGAAGCCATGACATAGGTCACAATTAGTGTAACTATTGGATTGAGTCCAATAGGGATAGATTTTTGGCTAATATGATAACAAAGGCTTGATAGGACGATCATAATAATTGGTGCAAACTTAATATACATAGATATGTCTCCTCTAATATTTCAAAGCGCAGAAGATATCGTTATTACTAAACGAACAATTAAAATCAAACACTTTAGAATCATGTTTTTCAAGATTACTTATTTGATTTTTATTACCATTTAGCTTAGTGCTGCTATTATCATTGATTTTTACTTTTCTCATTTTTAGTCCTCCTTAGAATTTTAACTGACTGCTAGGTGGTAGAATACGAATTTTGAATTCACTTAAATAATCGATTATGCTGTAAATTTATGCCTTTAAAACAATAAAAAAGCCTGGGAAATATTTTATAATATCTCCCAGGCTTTTATCCTTCCGTGTACTCATGAACATGAGCGTTTTCTCTCGGACCAGCCAGCAATAAACTGCGGAACCCTAGAAAACTTTCTATATGAAATTCATTTACATCATAGCTATGATTTTGTTTGGATTATAACATCACAAAATTAATAAGTCAAATAAAATATTAGAATTTTGTCTTGTACAGTCATGTAAACAAATAAATTGACTAACTCTAGATGGCGTATGAATATGTAAATGATTTATATTCATCTTTATGATGATTAAAAGTCGTTTTACGCAATCCAAAGTGTTGCTTATACTAACAATGTAAAGTGATACTTGGCATCAAATAGTATTTTATCCATATGAGGAGGAACGATAAAATGTCAAAACTTGTTCTTGAAAATCAGCAATTCAATACAAAAGCAATTCATGCTGGAAGTGATCATTGTCCTGTTACAGGCGCACACATTGCACCAATTTATAGAACATCCACATTTGTTATGAAAGACGTTGAAGAAGCTATAGCTGCAGGCTATGGTGATCCAGAGGGTAAGTACTACGCTTATACAAGATATGGAAATCCAACAGTACATGCTGTACAGAGAAAGATTGCAACACTGGAAGGCGCAGAGGCTGCATTAATGGCAGGTTCAGGAATGGGTGCAATTACTACGGCATTACTTGCTGTCTTAAATTGCGGGGATCATGTAGTTGCAGCTGATACGGTTTATGGTGGTACTTTTGGATTCATGAAAAATATTTTACCTAGGTTTGGGATAGAAGTGTCTTTTGTTAACGTTTCATTTAATTCGGTTGAAAACATTCGAAATGCCGTGAAGCCGAACACTAAAATTATTTATGTTGAATCACCAAGTAATCCAACGCTTGCAATTACAGATTTAAGAAAAGTTTCTGAAATTGCTAAAGAGAAGGGCGCACTCATGTATGTCGACAATACTTTTGCCACGCCATATTTACAACAGCCTATTTCACTTGGCGCAGATATTGTATTGCACTCAGTTACAAAGTATTTGAATGGACATGGTGACATAATCGGTGGTGCAATTGTTGGGTGTAAGGAACTCATTCATAAGATGGATAGTGACTATCTCAAGTGGAGTGGTGGTGTAATGTCACCAGCTGATGCGGCTGCGCTGTCAAAGGGGATTAAAACACTGGGTGTGAGAATGGAAGTACATTGCGCAAATGCGATGAAGGTTGCACAGTTCTTAGAAAACCATGAGATGGTTGAAAAAGTATATTATCCTGGGCTGCCAACCCATGTGGGCCATGAAGTAGCAAGAAAACAAATGAAGAATTTTGGAGGTATGATTAGCTTTAATGTTAGAGGTGGATTTGATGCCGGAAAGCTATTGATGGATAGTGTGGAACTATTTAGTTTAGCAACTTCTCTTGGAAATGTTGATTCGCTTATTCAACATTCGGCATCAATGAGCCATGCTTCATTAACTAAAGAAGAACGTGAAAATGCGGATATTGCTGATGGGCAAGTTAGACTTTCTATCGGAATTGAAAATACCGAAGATATCATAAATGATCTGGACCTAGCATTAAACAAGGTCAAGTTGCAACTTAACTTGTAAACGAGCGTTGAAGGATTCGAAACAAGAATCCTTCGACGCACTAATTAGGGTATGTCATATTAGGTGATTCTTTGCATATTGAACAATGTGTTCAAATACCTTTTTTGTGGCGGGTGAAAGACGTTGGTTAGGTTTGTTTATAAGACCGATTGTTCTGAACTCATTGGGTTCAAACGGATAAACATTAACATCGAACTGAAGCCTTTTTAAAATTAACTCTGGGACAATACTGATGCCAAGCCCTTTTTCTACAATGGCAAGAATGGATTGATCATCATCAATAAAGAATTCTGGGTGTATATCAAGTGAATTCTTTTCAATTAATGAGATCGTATCTAAGTTATAACCGTCACGTTGTAGTACAAAAGATTGATTTTGTATTTCTTCAATCTGAACGAAGTCAGGGTGTTTTGATTTAAAATTCTTTGGCGTGACGCATAATAAACGGTCTTCAATGAGTGGCGTTTCAATGAGCGTGTTATCTAGTGGTAAACTGGCGAATCCAATGTCAATAATACCGTCTTTTGTCCAAGAAACTACATCGTCATAATCACCTTGCATTATTTGAATGCGAATATTAGGATACAGTGTGCTAAACGTTTCAATTATATCTGGAATCCAATTGCTGCAAACACTGCTAAATGCACCAATAATGACAGAGCCACATTCTAATCCAAGAATCTGGGATGAATATTGAATAAGAGATTCTTCAGCATTTAGTACGGATCGTATTAGTGGATAAATTTGCTCGCCGTCACGTGTGAGTTTAGACCCCTTTCTGTTTCGTATAAACAGTTGAAATCCGAGCTTGTTTTCTAAGGCGTTAATTGATCTACTGACCGCAGAGGGGGTCAAATTGATGCTTTCCGCTGCACGAACAAAACTTTGATGTCTTACTACAGCATCGAATATTTTATATGATTCTATTGACATAAAAATCACCTCATCAGAATGTTGAAGGGGTTACTTTCAACTGTTGGAGAAGTCTAGATAGTACAATGGCATTGTAGCATATAATTATTATTCAGTCATACTCATTATCAATATTGAAGTATATATTTCAGGGAAGATTACGGAATGTGAAAGTAAGGAAGTATTGTAATCAAAAGTTGACAAATGAAATGATGTTTAGTAGGATGATGTTAATTAAACATACAAAAAGTTTTCTAGGGTTCCGTAGCAATTGCTAGCAGGTCCGAGAGAAAACGCACAGACATGTGTACACGGAAGGATAAAAGCCTGGGAGATATTTAATTATATTTCTCAGGCTTTTTTGTTTTTAGTGCAAGTAATGTTCGTGTTCAACCCGGAAAGCTTTGAAAGGAGAAGGAGAAATGAGAAAATTTATTATTGAAGATGTGTTCTGGGAAATGTTTCCGAATGCTAAAATCGGTATTGTCATTGCAAACAACGTTAATAATTCTTATGGAGTTGCAGATGATTATTCTAAAATGTTATTGCAAGCCCAATCTGAGGCACTGAAGCACCTTGGTGCTGAGAATTTGAGTGAAAATCGAGTTATCAGCGTATGGCGTGATGCATTTAAGAAATTCAAAACTAAAAAAGGTGCACGTTCTTCAATTGAGGCATTGCTTAAAAGGGTTAGCAAAGGTAACGAAATTAGTAATATTAATCCGCTGGTAGATATATATAATTCCTGCTCATTACTCTATGGACTACCTAATGGCGGGGAAGATATGGATAAGTTCGATGGAAATATCAAACTCACCTTAGCAAGTGGTGAAGAAGATTTCGTTACATTAGGTAGTGATAAAAGTGAACCACCACTTGTTGGAGAATTGATTTACAAAGATGAAGCAGGTGCAATATGCCGTTGCTGGAATTGGAGAGAGGCAGTTCGAACTATGTTAACTGAAGAGACGAAGAATGCTTTTTTATGCATTGAGTCTGTGGATAGTGAAAGGGATGCTGAATTTAATTCTGCGCTAAACTATCTAGAAGAACAAATAACACGGAAACTTGACGGCGAATGTAAAGCATATGTTCTAGATAACGAGAGAAGAACTATCGAGTTTTAATGAAAGGAGTTTTTATGAACGGTTTTAAATATAAAGAGGTATATATTCAGGATGAAAAACGATATCTTGAGGTAAATATTCTCCCTGAGAAATTCTGCAACTTTGATTGTATTTTCTGTCCTATTGGCAGGTCCAAAGATAAAACAGATGAAATTCACAACTTCGATAACTATGATGAATGTATCTTGGATTTAGAACAAAAACTAACGGATCTGAAACCGGACGTATTGTTTATAAACTCTGCAGGTGAGGCTCTTGTTCATTCGAGAGTTAGTGAAATTATTGATCATGTAAAATTGAAGGGCGTTCAGGTAAAACTTCTGTCAAATGGATATCTGCTTAATGACAAGAATTATAAAGCAATTTCAGAAAAGTGCGATGAGGTTATCGGCGAAATAAAAGCAGTGACTGAAGTGGATTTTAAAAAGTTGGTACGGCCAATTGAGGGTTATACATTAGAAGCTCATATTTCCAATATGGCAAAGTTTAATGAAGACTATTCTGGCAAGTTCAACTTAGAAATAACAATCATAAAAGGATATAACGACACAGATGATGCTGTTGATAAAATGTCGAACATGATTCAAAGAATAAAACCTGATAGAGTCACATTAGTGACCTTGGATGGCGTGTTTGAGAAGAAGCTTGGCGTTTCTAGGGAGTTGTTGGAAAGTATTGAAAAAAGATTATTAATGGGTATCGATGGTTAGGGCAATTTAGCAATACTGTATTGATTGAGCAGGACCAGTTCATAAAGTTAAATTATCGAAGGTTATACTTGAATAACTATATACACGATTTCAAATCACACCCAAATAAATAAAGAGCATATATTTGACCGCCATCATAAAACTTTGATGGCGGTCGATTGTTTTTAGGATTTATTTCTCCGTTGTAAAGTTCCTGGCAAACGACACAAATTTCCGTGCTGCTGGGGAAAGCACCTCCATGGATGAGATGGCTATTCCAAGGGTAATCGTTTCAGGAGGTGACAGGGGTTTGACGATGACATTGCCATTTTCGCCACTTGCATTAAGTCCATTAGTAAGTGTGATTCCAAGACCTGATTCAACCATACAGTAAGTGGCATAAGTATTGGTTGTTGAAAACTGAATGTTTGGTTTGATATGATGCCGTTTCAAAAGCCGAGAGTTATCGGTGTCCTGATTTGGACATGTCTCAATAAATGGATCTGTTTCAAAAATTTTTATGGGCACAGAATCAAAACCTGCGTATGGATGATCCGGGGGTAACCAAGCCACCATTGGATTTTCCTGTAGAGGAATCCATGTGAAGTTTCCCTCACGCTCACTAATGATACATAAATCTAGTGTATGTTGTTCTAAACATGTAAGTAGTTCTGTACTCACACCATCGCTCAAATGAATTTTAATGTTGGGATGCACTTCTAAAAATTCCGAAATAATAGTCATCAACCAGGGATAATATGTGCGATATGAAGTTCCTATGTGTATTTCTCCAGACTCAATACCATTGAGTTGTGCAACGAGTTGCTTATACTGTTCTCCGTAGTGGCTGAGTTTACGAATGGTTGGGAGTAACTTTTTACATTCAGTAGTGGCTTCAATGCCTTTTCGACTGCGAAGGAGCAGTGGAAAACCTGCATCTTGTTCAATAGAAGCAATCATACGGCTCATGCCAGAAGGCGTGTATCCTAGAATTTCGGCAGCACCTGACAAGCTACCACATTCAAGTACGGTGATGAGTGCTTTACATTTAGTCGAATCCATCCTTGTCCTCCTTTGAATTTCAATGAATATATTTGATATTTACTCAAATTACCTTTGACATATTCGCGCTATTCTCAAATATATTATAATGGTATATTTGATTCATGAAAAGGCAGGAGGCGTGTCCAATGGAAAAAAGGATAAGATTCGGTAATAAAGCAGAAGTGCTTTTAGCAATGATTATATTGGCAAGAAGTACCTCATTCATTATGACCAAGATGGTCATTCAGAGTATGGGGATATTCAATTTGTTGAGCCTCAGGTTTATGTTGGCATTTGTGATTTTATTGCCCTTTGGATGGAACAAATTGAAACTGATTTCAAAGAATACAATACTACACGGTATGTTTTTAGGGCTGGCGTTTGTATCTGTGATGACGGCTGAAATTACAGCACTGAAAACAACAGATGTATCTACTGTAGCACTTCTTGAAAATACAGCAATCGTATTTGTCCCATTATTAGAGGCCATCATTCAGCATCGGGGCATAAAGAAGCATGTAGTTTTTAGTGTACTCTTGACTTTTACAGGTGTTGTACTGATTACCTTTGAAGGTGCAGGTTTGCACTTTTCACTGGGGGAAGGTCTTGGACTTTTAGCGGCATTACTCTATGCTTTCGCAATTATTTTGACTGCACGGTTTAGCAGAAAGGAAGATCCGCTTGCATTAGGCGTTGTTCAAGTTGGGTTTATGGGCGTGTTTAGCACTTTGTCAGCTTTTGCTTTTGAAACGCCGAGATTTCCACAGAGTGTATTCGAGGTGCAGATTATAATTGCACTAGCCATTGTATGCAGTGTGTTTGGGTTTACCCTCCAGCCGCTTGCGCAAAGCAAGACATCGGCAGAGCGTGCGGGTATGTTTTGTGCACTTAGCCCAGCAAGTGCTGTGGTTCTTAGTTTTATATTTTTTGGGGAGGAGTTGAGTCTTCTTAGAATGATGGGGATACTCATTATTCTGGCAGGTCTGATGTCTTCTCATATGCTGGAAAGAATAAGAGTAACAAGGCTAAAACGAATAGATGCTTTTCGGTAAGTTCGTAAAATAATATCTGGATATATGTTAAGTCGTTAACTCAAATTGCAGATATAGTAGATATATAAAATCACTTAAATGGTTTATAATTGCAAAGCTATCATACTTCCTGAGTCTGAATCAATCTGACTGCAGATTTCTGAATATTGAAGTGCCCCCTTACACATGAATATCTTTATTTGCAGTCGGTATTGATAAAAATTCAAAAATACGGTGGGTTGATTTGGTTGACATAAATTCAGCTTCATGCTAAGTTTGAACAAATTGACATGTACATTTTCGCTGACTTACTGAAATGAGGTTTGCTTGTGAGAAACATTGATTATGGATTCAGGCAATATGAAAAATATAGCAAGACGCATACGCATGATTATGGACAGATGATTATTCCTACAAATGGCGAGCTTATTGTTGAGACAAAAACGCTGAATATTGCGGTTGATGGAGCGAAGATGTTATTCCTACCACCAGGATCAGAGCATAAGTATGCTTCATATACAGATAATTTATTTTTGGTACTAGATGTTCCAAATCATTTTATTACAGCTGATGATATTGTACAAAATCATGGTGGAAAACTCATTCTAATGAATGAAAAGTGGGAACTTGTAAAAAAACTGATGCTGCAGGAATGCAAGAGTAATGACTCTACCGCATCAATGAATAATTTATTTCGATACATTTACTGCGATCTTTTCAAGAACTCAGAGCCTGCATCAATAGAGTACTTAAAGAAACATTATGATAGGAGCGTTACTCTGGAGGAGTTAGCAACAATTGAAGGCTATGCATCTAATTACTATAGTGAGTGGTTTAAGCGCTATACTGGCTGGACTCTAAGTGCATACCTGAAACGACTTCGTATTAATAGGACAAAGGAGTTGCTGCTTACAACATCATACACACTGGCTCAAATAGCACAGCTAGTTGGCTATGAGCATCATGCTTCATTAACAAGGAGTTTTAAGTGTTTAGAGCATATGACACCAAAGGAATTTCGTAAAATGCATTCTAAGCATTGATTTCGAGAAATCGGCTAAAGAAGATAAGTATACCTGATAAGAAACCTGATTTTGAAAAGCATATAATACACTAAGAAAAGGATTATTCGTTAAGTTAATGAATAATCCTTTTTATGACTTTATAGTAGTCTGGAATCTATTTGCGAGTTTATGGAACTTTTGTTGAAAATATGTATGTATAGGTAAGGTTCCGATTAAGCGAAAGGTGAGTATATGAAATTATCTACGAAACAATCCAAGTTTGTCATAGTTCTTTCGGCGATGATGTGGGGGACGACAGGCACTGCACAAGCGTTATTGCCAAATGGTTCTGATCCTTTGGCGGTAGGTGCATTTCGAATGCTAATTGGAGGAAGTATTCTATTTATTATTGCCTTTTTGAAGGGTTCATATAAGAGTATTGGACATATAAGGAACATAGATATGTTTGCAGCCTCACTATGTATGGCTTTATATCAGCCCTTATTCTTTTTTGGAGTGGCACGGACAGGTGTAGCGTTTGGGACCATGTTGGCTATTGGAAGTGCACCTGTTTTTTCTGGAGTTATTGAAGTCATAAGTGGCAAGAAAATAAGCAAAAGATGGGTGATTGCAACATCAATATCGGTAAGCGGGTGCATGCTGTTATTCATAGGATCAGATTCAATTGCCTTTGATTTAACCGGTGCAGTATTTTCGCTAGGTGCAGGCTTTTCGTATGCGGCATTTGTTGCAACATCGCAGCGTGCATTCAGTGGTGGATCTAGACTGGCTATAAACGGAGCCATTTTTTTAGGAAGTGCATTATTGCTCTTACCATTACTCTTGTTTGCCAAACTTGACTGGGTAGATAGTATATATATTTTTTTACCGATTATACACTTAGGGATTCTTGCGACTGCAATTCCATATACATTGTTTGCGATAGCTCTCAAGAAAGTACCTGCATCTACAGCGGTGACACTTACTTTAGCAGAACCTTTAACGGCGTCAATTCTTGGTACGATACTACTAAAAGAGCAAATGACAGAGGTTTCGATTATTGGCGTAATAATGATTTTTACGGGATTGTTGTTAGATGCGGGGAATGATACTGAATGTAACAAGGAATTGGTATGTAAAAACAACTAGCATTCATAGTTTGATAAAATACCTAATCGCAATCGAACTACCCCGTTTTTCAAGTACACCCTCATCGATAAGCTCGTTTACGAGTGCTAGTGCACCTGTACGTCTCATTCCGGTCAGCTTTTCAATTTCAACTCTGGAAGCAGAACCGTTTTCTTTTAGAAATTCCATAACCATATCATAATAGGACCTGTAGTGCAATTTCTCACGGGTCCTTATTTTTTGCTTATTTTCAGCCTTATACATGAATTTATGTGTAATGCCATTTGAGAATGTAATTGAATGTACTTTCTTATTTTTGACTTCAATTACGTCGATTACAGATTGAATGAGTTCCTGTACGCGTTCGCGATCTAGTGACGCAAGAAAAGACCTTTTAAATACTAGCTTAGAATTTTGGAATGATTCAAAGAGCAGTAAATCAGTAGCATCGCTTATAAATGATTTTGATTGTATAGCTGATTTTAAGGACTCTTTATGGTAAATTTCAATCTCAGAGTTTAGGCTGGAAAGCTGCTCTATAAGATCACGTTTCTTGAATAGATAGTCCTTTTTTGACATGGCTTCTTCAGAAAATAGGAACAGATCTTCAAGGCGATTAAGTGCGTTTTCAAATTTAGCTTTGTTTTTCACGAGCTTCTGTAGCTTCAGATCGGACACTGAATCAGTACTATTATGTTCAAGTTCAGCAGAATCATAGCCGAGAATTAATGAAGTATAAGTTTTTTCAAGACCAGTTCGATCAATACTCTGTACGTCTATAAGGGCAGGTCCTTTTAATAGCATACGCTCAACATCTTTCAGAGAATGTTTTCTGTCAATTTTATCTGAAAGCTGCAGATAATTAGAAATGTAAGAAAAAACAAAGGGCAGTCGTGCTTAAAAAAATAGATAGTTATACGAATCAGCTTGGCATGGTTGATGCGGCGGTTTAGGAAAGGGCGTAATTATCTTCTGCTATAAAGATCATCAGACGTTTGGTATTGTTCCTTATGTGATTTGTGCGTTTGCGTTTGGAAAGTTCACAATGAGTGGTCTCAATAGTTTGTAGTAAAAACAAAAAAATGCTTAATGTGCGACTACTTATTACAAATAGACGCACGGTATACAAGTTTCGCTTTGTATAGTTTGCTTAATGTGCCATTATATTTATATATAGAAAGCACATTAAGCAATTTATTTATAGATATGGAGTGAGAGCTATGAGTAAATTTTCCTTAATTGAGGCAAGGCTCAAAAAAACAAGTGTCATCACAACTGTACAAGCTGAAGCCTGTGGCGTGTCATCGACGACGATGACCAATTGGGCAAAAGCAGGGAAGATTGAACGTATTGCACGAGGGGTGTATAGTCTACCAAATCAGACCTATGACACCTTATATGTCATGCAACTGAAATGCCCAAAAGGGATTTTCTCACATGAAACAGCACTTATGCTACATGACTTGTCCGATAGAACACCATCAAGGCTTGTGATGACAGTTCCAGCAGGATATAACACGCATAGGCATAGTGAAGATCTTGTTGATTTTCATTATGTTAAAAAGGAGCTGCATGATTTAGGTGTTGTTGAAATGGAGTCTTATTATGGAAACACAATTAGAGTGTATGACGTGGAGCGCACCATCTGTGATGTTATCAAGTACAGAAGCAGGATGGACCGGGCTATTGTCAATACAGCACTGAAAGAATATATGCTAAACCCAAAAACGAAAAAATTCAAGTTGAGCCTTTATGCAAAAAAGATGGGCATTACAAAAATGGTCAGTAGAGTTATGGAGGTATTACGATGAATGTAGATTCAATGAAATATAAGATTCGAGAAATGAGTTGCAACATGGGAATAGATGCTGATTGCCTCTCTCATTGGAATCAATAGCAGATAAACCGTGATGTAGATGTGACTATAAAATCATACTGTCCTGCTATAATCAAGTGGTAACCCCATGAGTTAGTAATAAGAAATAGCGTCTACAAATTTAGCTTTTTAGCAAAGTATATCAGCTTGTTCTTTAGAAAGCGGAGACAATCCATATACGAAAGAACAGCTCATATCAAATTTGAAATTGAATTAATCTCTAGAAGATTTATTAGGATGCGATTTGCAGTTGAATTATCACCAAACACGTGATACATTTATTAATTAGTAGTAGAACGTGGAGGAAAAAATGGTAGATATCAAACTGAACAGTACAAAAAGTACTGATGAAAATAAGAAGGAACTGAGTCGTACCGTGGCCGCGATGACCCTGGGATGTCCGAGAGTCTAAGCACATGAGATAGCGACCATTTGTTGAAATTTAAGGGGTTTGAGTGCCGCTCTAAAAATGAATATTTTGATTAAATTGGACCACACCTAAATGATTGGGTGTGGTTTTGTTTGTATAATGAAAACCACCTGCGATGCGGGTGATTTTAAAGAGTTGAGATGACAAAGGTAAACAAAATCGGAAGTGGCATCCTCATTCAGCGGTAAAGATATGTCATATCACCCTAGATAAATTGTAATAGAGACTCGAAAGTTGAAATATAGTATAATGGAATAAAGAGAGGTGAACAGAATGAATACTGCAAAAGAGTATGTTCATAAACTGATAGATGAAATGTCTGAAATTGAATTGCCAGAAGTGATAGATTTTATAGAGTACCTAAGGGCAATAAAATCAAAAGAAGACTATACAGATTTACAAGAAGCAAGTCAATCAAGTATGTCATTCTGGGATAATGATATTGATGATGAGGTGTGGAATGGATTATAAACAAGGTGATATTTTATTAATTCCTGTCCCATTTTCAGATTTGACTTCAAAAAAGAAAAGGCCAGTATTGGTTTTATCAAATAATGAATATAATAAACGAATGGAAGATTTAATTGTAGCAGCAGTAACATCAAATATTCGAGGTTTAAAAACGGAAGTTGTACTTGATAGCGAGAATATGATTGAAGGGCAATTGCCTAAGATATCATGTATAAGACCAGATAAAATTTATACTCTATCGAAGGGGATTATCGTTAAAAATATGGAACAGTAGATTCCACAAAGGTCATGGAAGTTAAAATACGATTAATGGAACTTCTAAACAATTAAGTTGATATGAATAAAAATCAGTTGCATGAAAACGGAAAATTAAACTCATAACACAGCAGTTCCCAAAATGCCCCTTTGTTTACGAAGTGGCATTTCTTATACTTGGTTTAGGGTATGTCCTGTCATAATCAAGTGGTAACCCCATTAACTAATAATAAGAAATAGCGTCTACAAATTTGGATTTTTAGCATAGTATATCAGCGCGTTCTTTAGAAATCGGAAACAATCCATATACGAAAGAAAAGCTCATATCAAATTTGAAATTGAATTAATCTCTAGAAGGTTTATTCGGATGCGATTTGCAGTGTACTGAGGGGTATAGAATCTGTTTTAGGAATAGAAGGATACCGAATTAAGTTTGAAATTTTAGCCATAGGATTGTTTTTTTCTGCAGCATCAATCTTTATAAAAGTTATTCTAGAGAAGAAAGAAAAATATTGTTATGGAAATGCGAATTAGTGAATATAAGTTTAAAAAGAGCATCTTCACATCAAGTGATTCTATAAACTGAATTATATAAAGCAGTATTCAAGTTGTTAAACCGTTAGAGGGTCAATTAGGTATTGCAAATTAAATAGACTTTTGTATAATTTATTTCGGTGTTAATTGACGCGTATAATTGTTCAGCGTGAAGCCCTTTCCGGCTTCACGCTTATTTTTTTGGTGTGCCTGGCATGGGCGCACTCTAGTCGATGAAAGTCCGATACGGGGGCTGGTAGTGCCAACCGTTAGCCAAGAGCAAGGATGTCCATCGTGAGGTGGAATCTGAAGGCAGCTGGAGGCAAAGTGTCGAGCCGAGGTACACGAACCACATTAGAGGCTTAACCAAGTGGATGAGGTTGCCAAACAAACCAAAGTCCAATAACTACCCGAAACTGGGGAAGTAAATGTGGCGACTACATGGCATGAAAGAGTGCGTTCTTACCCGGGGAGATCTCAAGGGTAGGTCCCAAAGGAGTATAGAATTAGTGGACAACCCATACAGTGATGTATGGCTGAACCTTGAGAAGTCAGCAGAGGTCATAGTAGTCAGAGGGTCATGAACTTTTGACGAAGGATTGAACATTAGATAGGTGATTATCAATGAGTGATTCAAATCGACAGCAAAGAAAGCAGAAAACTTCAAATGAAGGCTACCTGAAAGAGATAAGGTTGGAAACCGAAAGGGTATTAGGAGCGCCGAGTTGTGATATGGCATCACCATACGAGAAAACCAAGCAGAAACGCGGTACAGAAAACCTGCTTGAACGCATCGTTCATAAAGAAAATATGAATAAAGCGGTCAAGCGCGTTGTTAAGAACAAAGGAAGTCATGGAATAGACGGGATGCAAGTTGATGCACTTCGACCCTACCTGATAGACCATGGCCGAGAAATTGTGGAGACAATACTAGAAGAAAAATACAAACCTAATCCAGTAAGACGGGTAAATATCCCGAAACCAGATGGTGGCAAAAGAAGGCTGGGGATACCCACAGTAGTAGACCGAGTGATTCAACAAGCCATAAGTGGGGTGTTGTCCGAAACCTATGAGGAAAAATTCTCATCAAACAGCTACGGATTTCGCCCTGGAAAAAGCGCGCATATGGCGCTGAAACAGGCAAAGAGCTACATTGATGAAGGTAACAGATATGTGTGTGACATAGACCTTGAGAAATTCTTTGACAGGGTTAATCATGACAAGCTGATGCATCTCATTTCTCTTGAAATAGCTGACAAGCGTGTGCTGAAACTGATAAGAGCATACCTAAGTGCAGGTGTGATGGAAAATGGTGTAAAAGTACGAACAAAGGAGGGCGCTCCACAAGGCGGACCTCTTAGTCCGCTACTGTCAAACATCATGTTAAATGAGCTGGATAAAGAGCTAAATCAAAGAGGGCGTAAATTCTGCCGGTATGCTGATGACTGTAATATTTATGTTAAGAGCAGGCGAGTAGGACAAAGAGTTATGGCATCTATTAAGAGATTTCTTGAATGCGAACTGCATTTGAAAGTGAATGAAAAGAAAAGTGCTGTAGCAAGTCCAACACGAAGAAAGTTCCTTGGATACAGCTTCTACTATGCTAAGAATGGCGTGGACTTTCGAATACACCCCAGAAGTGTACAGAAGCTAAAAGCGAAGATTCGGCAAATCACAAACCGCAATGTTAGTATGAACTTCGAACAGCGAGCACATCGTCTGCTTGAAGTCACGAGGGGATGGATAAACTACTTCAAGATGGCAAAGATGAAGAAGCAGTTAGCTGAAATGGATAGTTGGATTCGAAGACGGCTTAGGGCATGCATCTGGAAGACATGGAAGAAAGTCCGAACACGTTGTAGAAGTCTGATAAAACTGGGAATCCCAGAGTATAAAGCTTGGGAGTTTGCAAATACCAGAAAAGGCTACTGGAGAATCTCCAATAGCCCTGTTTTACAATGCTCCATTACTAACAAAAGACTTACTAAACGTGGGTTTGTAAGTTTATCTTCGCTGTACAAGAAATATGCTGTCTAGTGAACCGCCGTATACCGAACGGTACGTGCGGTGGTGTGAGAGGACGGTAGCTGAACTAATCAGCTACCTCCTACTCGATTAGTAATCATAGAAAATTGGGCGTTGCAAAAAAGAAGACTGCTAAGAGTCGCTTGAAGGGGCAAGGAACTCTTAGCATCTAGGAAAAATTATATGTTAATGCCCCTTCAGACTTAGTCCGGTGGGAACAATGCTTGAAATGAAAAATGTCTTCTTGAGACTAAATTTGAGAACCGGTGCTGTGATGCGTGCAGTTTTACTAACGAAGACTGTGACACCACCTACCGGATATTTGTTATAGAATGAATCATTCTCTGGTGCTCCAATATTAACATCGCAGACTTCGATTGTTGGACAGCATCCACCACCACTCTTGTTAACAGTCAGTGTAATGATTTCTTTATTCTTTTTTTCTAAATATGCGATGACTTGATCATCAATTTTAATTTTGTAATTTGCGTTCATAACGACACCTCCTGCAAATATATAATGCATAAATCATGCCAAAAAAGTTGATGGCATGATTTATGCATTATTAGAGTATAAATATATATGAGGAGACCAGCTATGAAAAAGCAAACTGAATCAATAAGAAAAAGATACAATAGGATTTCAAAGATATATGACTTTATGGACAAACCTATGGAGATGATGACGCCTGAAACCTGGAGAAAGGAAATTCTAAGTGGTGCAGTGGGAAGAACCCTAGAAGTTGGTGTTGGGACGGGAAAAAACCTAAAATACTACCCTGAAAATATAGATATGACAGCTATAGACTTCAGTGAAAAAATGCTCGAAAGGGCAAAGCGCAAGGCGCGTGATGTAGACACTCACCCCAAGCTAAAAAAAATGGATGTTCAAATGCTTGACTTTGAAGACAATACCTTCGACTATGTTTCCACAACATATGTATTCTGTTCCGTACCTGACCCTATAGCGGGGCTTATGGAAATCAAACGCGTCTTAAAACCTGGTGGCAGATTGGTAATGCTTGAACATGTAAGAAGTAAAAAAGTTCTACTTGGATTATTAATGGATGTACTTAATCCAATTGTCGTAAGAATAATTGGTGCAAATATCAATAGAAATACAGTTGCAAACATTGAAAAAGCAGGATTTAAGAATATCTCTGTAGAAGATAGAGCGAGTGACATCATTAAATTCATCACCGTAGTTAATGATTAAATGTATGAAATCACACAAGACGTGTGTGATATGACACAGTGACCTTTATTTCAAGGAGAATCACCATGGACAATCGTAGAAGAGATATAGTCGTGTTGGCAGGACTCATTTTCATTGTAACATCATTGCATTATTTAACGATAAATCAGAGATGGGCCATTCATGACTTTTATAGAAGACTTTATTATATTCCAATCATTCTCGGCGCATTCAAGTTCAGATTTCGTGGTGGGATCATCGTAGGTGGCATCATCTCACTTCTGTATTTGCCACATGTGCTTTTCGTATGGGGTGTTGAGGATATTGGATTCATAAACCAGCTACTTGAAATCATAATGTTCCTGTTCATTGGCTCTATAGCAGGTTATCTTGTAGAGCAGCTATACAGGAATAACCTTTTGCTCTCTGAACAACTGGAGAGAATCACTGAAATTGAATTATTGAATGAGAATATATTAAACAGCATGTCTTATCCCCTGATTGCACTGGATAACAATAATGTTATAAAGATTATCAATAATGCTGCAAAAACAACATATAATGACTTAGACTTGGACAATCATTTCATAGACTTTAAAAGAGGTGTATTCGATGAGATTCATGAAGCGCTTGACCGAGTAGTTAAGGGCAAGACACATCAATTCGATGAAATAGTAAAATTGAATGATGGGGGCAATCCCGTTGTCTATCATGTCAAAATGTTTCCACTTAAAAATGAGAGCAGCGCTATTATGGGGACAGTTATATCGCTTGAGGACATTACCGAAGTGTATAAGCTAGAAGAAGAAGTTCGTAGGGCAGATAAACTATCAGCCATAGGGGTTATGGCATCTGGGGTTGCCCATGAAATAAGAAATCCACTCGGTATTGTTAAGACGATAGCCCAGACAATTAAGTCTTCTGGTAAGTTTGATGAAATGGATATGGAAGGTCTTGAAATCATAATAAGCGAAGTGGATCGGGCCAATGGCGTTATCAAGGAAATCCTAGATTTTTCAAAAATTGAAAAAGGGGAGTTGATTAGATATAACTTATCTGAACTCATTAAAGATGTTATAAAACTTACGCAAAAGTTTGCCGAGAACAACATGGTCCAGGTTGAAACCGATATTGATGAAGCACTTTTTTGTATTGTGGATGTAGACAAAATGAAACAGGTGTTTTTAAATCTGATAATGAATGCGGTAGATGCAATGACATCAGGCGGTAGGGTCATGATTGAAGGAAGACTGAAAGATAATAGGGTTGTAATCTGTGTTTCTGACAATGGTTCAGGAATTCCATCAGAACGAATTGACAGCATATTCAATCCTTTCTATACAACCAAGGACACAGGAACAGGGCTTGGTCTTTCCATTACGCATAAGATTATAAAGGATCATGATGGGTCTATTCAGGTAAGTAGTAACATTGGAGAAGGTACAGAATTTCTAATTGAGTTGCCAGTAGATAGTGAGGCAGGATATGAAGTTTAAGGTTTTAATTATTGAAGATGAAAAGAATATGGTTTGGGCACTGACGAATGCACTTAAGCAAGATGGGTATCAAATTGAGTCTGTGTTAAGAGGAGATCAAGCCTTGGAAGCGATTGAATCGCATAATCCGGATTTAGTACTTCTTGACATAAAGCTTCCTGGAATGGATGGTATATCTGTATTGAGTGCCATTCGGAGCGCTGGAAATGATGTGCCTGTCATTATGATGACCGCGCATGGTACTCTTGATACTGCAATTCAGGCCATTAAACTGGGCGCTACAGATTACTTGTCAAAACCCTTTGAGTTAGAGGAAATGAAAATTACTGTAAAAAAAGCCCTCCAGTTTGGTGAAATGACAAAGGAGATTCACTTTCTAAAGGATGAGCTTAATAAAAACTTAAAAGACACAATTATTGGAAGCAGTCAAGAGATGAAAGACTTACTTGAAGTGGCAGAACAAGTTGCGACGAGTGATGCAACTGTGTTAATTACAGGAGAAAGCGGCACGGGCAAGGAGGTCATAGCTGATTTCATATACAAGTCCAGCGCACGCTCTGACAAACCTTTTGTGAAAGTGAACTGTGGCGCACTAACGGAAACACTGTTGGAAAGTGAGCTGTTTGGTCATGAAAAAGGGGCTTTTACTGGTGCAGTTACAAGAAAGCCGGGACGATTTGAAAGAGCAGATGGTGGTACAATCTTTCTAGATGAGATCGGTGAAATTCCCTTGTCCATTCAAGTGAAGCTTCTGAGAGTACTCCAGCAGAAGGAGTTTGAAAGAGTCGGCGGAACTGAAACCCTAACTTCGGATGTGAGAATCATTGCGGCGACAAACAGAAACCTTTCGGAAATGGTGGAAGAAGGATTGTTTCGAGAGGATTTATTCTACAGACTGAATGTTATACCTATAGAAATTCCTGCATTGAGGGATCGAAAGGATGATATTCCCCTGCTACTTTCACATTTTATGAGCAAGTTTGCAATGAAGATGAAGCGAGAAGCTTTGGTCATTGACGATAAGGCAATGGAGTACCTGGTTAATTACAGCTGGAAGGGGAATATACGCGAGCTTGAGAACTTAGTCGAGAGGATGGTCATTCTTTCACGGACTGGTCTTGTCACATTGGAGAACCTACCAAAGGAAATTCGAATCAAAGATGATCAGGCCAATCCCTTCTATTTGCCGGAGTCTGGCATTAACTTGGATGAAGTTGAAAAGGACCTTATTGAGCAGGCTATGGAAAGAACGGGCAACAACCAGACACAAGCTGCAAAACTTCTTGGGATATCAAGACATACCTTGTTGTATCGGCTAGATAAGTTTAATATCAAATAGTTGAAATGAAGCATTTATCACGAACAATCAGAGTTGTTTAGCTCTACTCCAAGAATGATTATCAAAGGACTTTCTGGTCCTTTTTTTTTGTATCTTTTTCGCCATCATAAAAATTGGCACGATATATGCTTATATTATTTGCATACAAAACACAACTTGAGCTACAGAATAAATGGAGGTTCTAAAATGGATATTTTACTAAGAATACTATTCTTTGTTGCATTTGGCTATATGGCAATGCGAATGATGCGAGGCGGCGGATGCTGCGGTGGCGGTTCACATGGTTCACACAGGTCTCACAATAGTCATGAATCGCATCATAGTAGAGGGCAGGGCGGTTCGAGCTGCTGCGGCGGTAAAAAGAAAAACGATAAGGACTATGAGAAAATTGACTAGTGTGGCATATGCTACACAATTGTAGCAATAGGCACAATGACCAGAGTTTAAAAGCGAGGTGATCTTATGTCTAATAGAGTAGCGATTGTATCAATAAATGGTATGACCTGCACATCTTGTGCAGCGGCAGTTGAAAAATCCGTATCCAAACTAGACGGAGTGGTATCTGCAAGCGTGAACTTTGCTACAGAAAAACTCAGTGTGGAGTTTGACGAAAGAAAACTAACAATGGAACATATGAAGGAAGTTGTTAAGAGAACGGGCTATGAGCTTGTCGAAGACGGTAAGGATAAAGAAGTCATCATTCCTATACAAGGTATGACATGTTCATCATGCGTCATGCATATCGAAAAAGCTGTTGGAGCGATTGATGGCGTCAAGTCAGTCAAAGTGAATATTGCGACAGAAAAGGCGGATATTTCTTACAATCCTGAAAAGACCCGCATATCAGACATTAAGCAGGCCATTACCAATGCAGGATATACACCGCTGGATATAGAGTCTGGCAGTTCCATAGACGAAGAGAAAGAGCGACGCGAAAAAGAGATTAAAACGCTTTGGAAGAAGTTTACGGTATCGCTGGTATTCACTCTTCCGCTATTATTTCTTGCAATGGGACATATGGTGGGCATTGAAATGCCTGAACTTATAGATCCAATGCACAATCCACTCAACTTTGCACTTGCTCAGATCATTCTAGTTGCTCCTGTCGCTATTGCAGGTCGAAAATTCTACACTGTTGGCTTTAAGGCGCTTGCTAAGAGAAGTCCAAACATGGACTCACTCATTGCAATGGGAACAAGCGCAGCAATACTTTATGGTTTTTTTGCCACCTACAAAATTTACATGGGTGAACTGGAGTATGCAGGTGACCTGTATTTCGAAACTGCTGGTGTGATTGTTACACTGATTTTGCTAGGTAAATATCTGGAATCAGTGTCTAAGGGAAGAACATCTGAAGCCATTAAAAAACTCATGGGTCTTGCACCAAAGACCGCAGTTGTCATTAAGAATGATACTGAAATCATCATTCCTATTGAAGAAGTGGAAGCAGGAGATATTCTACTTGTTAAGCCAGGTGAAAAAATTCCAGTTGATGGCGAAGTTGTAGAAGGGATTAGTACAGTTGATGAGTCCATGCTGACAGGAGAAAGCATACCTGTTCAGAAGACAGTTGGCGACAAGGTCATCGGCGCAAGTGTCAATAAGCACGGCATGATGAAAATGAAGGCCACTCGAGTTGGTAAGGATACAGCTCTGGCACAGATTATCAAGCTTGTTGAAGATGCGCAGGGATCAAAGGCACCTATAGCTAGACTTGCCGATATCATATCGGGGTATTTTGTACCGATTGTCATAGGCATTGCTGTTTTAGCGGGATTAGTGTGGTTCCTATCTGGTCAGTCGGCGATCTTTTCACTGACCATATTCATTGCGGTCCTTGTGATTGCATGCCCATGTGCTCTAGGGCTGGCAACACCAACAGCCATAATGGTTGGTACGGGCAGGGGCGCTGAGTTCGGCGTTCTAATTAAAGGCGGAGAACCGCTTGAAACAGCTCATAAAATTGACATGGTTGTTTTCGATAAAACAGGAACAATCACGGAGGGCAAACCAGTGGTTACGGATATCGTAACAACTTCAGAGTTTAGTGACGACCAGGTTCTACAGGTGGCTGCATCAGCAGAAAAAGGCTCTGAGCACCCACTGGGTGAAGCTATAGTAAACAAGGCTGCTGAAGATGGGATTGACCTTATACGCATCAAGGCCTTTGAGGCAGTGCCAGGCCATGGCATACAAGTTGATCTGGGCACATCTAAGATCCTGCTTGGCAATTTGAAGTACATGGTGGATGAAAAAATCAAAGTGACTCTTGAAGCTGAAGCTGACAGACTGGCCACAGAGGGCAAGACACCAATGTATATCGCTATAGACGACAAAATGGCTGGTATTATTGCAGTTGCCGATGTAACCAAGGCAAACAGTGCATTTGCAGTCGAAAAACTACATGAAATGGGAATTAAGGTTGCCATGATTACCGGTGACAATAGACGAACAGCTGAAGCCATAGCAAAGCAGGTTGGGATTGATGTTGTACTTGCTGAAGTACTTCCAGAAGACAAGGCGAGTGAAGTTAAGAAGCTTCAAGACCAGAATTACACCGTAGCCATGGTTGGTGATGGCATTAATGATGCACCTGCTCTGGCCCAGGCCAATGTAGGTATTGCAATCGGCTCGGGTACTGATGTGGCGATTGAGTCGGCAAGTATTGTACTGATGAAGAGCGACATACTGGATGTTGTAACGTCCATTCAGCTCAGCAAGAGTACAATCAGAAATATCAAACAGAATCTCTTCTGGGCATTTGCATATAACACAGCAGGCATACCGCTTGCAGCAGGACTATTCTACATTTTCGGCGGTCCAAAGCTCAATCCGATGTTTGCAGCCGCAGCAATGTCCTTAAGTTCCGTATCCGTGCTGACAAACGCACTAAGACTTAGAAAGTTTAAACCCGTCATTCAGAAAAGGTAGGCATATATGAACGATAGAAACAATCAAATAATGGACCAGGCAAGACCTCGTCATCACATGGAGGAAGAGAAGAGGGGCAAGGGCCTCGGCATAAAACATGGAATGCTCATGATACTATGCTGCCTGCTTCCCATAATGCTCATAGGGATCTTGCCGCTTCTAGGACTCGAAAATATATCCTGGACCTGGGCTCTATTCCTGCTCTGTCCACTTATGCATATTGGCATGATGTTCTTTATGAAAGATCATCACTAAACAAGAATATAGATTATGGAGGTCATGTATGGTTAAGAGAATTATAATCGAAGGTATGAGTTGCGGCCACTGTGCTGGCAGAGTAAGCGAAGCTCTCCTTGGGATTTGTGGCGTTAAGGAAGTGGAAGTATCTTTGGATACAAAATCAGCTATTGTCGAGTTGGCACATGAAGTGGGAACTTCAAAATTTGTCGAGGCTATCGACAACATCGGAATGGGTTACACAATCCTGGATGTGTTTGATGCATAACTATTTAGGGGCGTGTGATTTCGCCCTTTCCCCTTTTTTGTTTGTTTTGATGATAGGAGTATGAAATAAACATATCTTTTAATCACGTAGAAAGACTTAACCCAAAGGATGATTTAATAATAATGGACAGCAAAGAGATAGATTTTGAACACAGAAGTTCAAAAATCACGCATGTATCTATACAGTATTTTCCGGCATAGGTTTGAGGGCAAAGAGGTAAAGGTTTGAAAAATCGCAGTGTATTTTCAAAAATGAGTCCCTGGATCGTAGGTGTCTTGGGGGCAGGTTTGTTGCTAGCAGTGTATTTTACAATCCTGTCTATAGCCAACACCCCAAGTTATGCGGTGAATCAGTTCAAGAGCTTATGGTACTGGTTTTTGCCGCTTATTATTGGATTTGGCGTTCAGTTGGGGCTCTATGCATATATTAAGCGGTACGAACATGATAAGTTGTATGGCATAGGGGCAAGTGTGGCAGCAAGCTCTGGTGTTTCTGCCGGGGCAATGATAGCATGCTGCCTGCACCATATAGGAGATTTGCTTCCAATTCTGGGGTTGTCTGCAGCGGCGCTCTTTCTGATTCGTTACCAGATTCCCTTCATCATTCTCGGAATTGCATCGAGTGCAGTTGGGATTACAATGATGCTCGTGCTTATGCAGGAACATGGCCTGTATCATGAAAATGGTCATATTGCAGGCTTGTTTAAGGTGAATATGAAAGCCGTCAGAAGGATTGTCCTGATTTTTGGAATGGGAGTTACATTCATGTCCTTCATAATAACTATGAATAAAGGATATCTCTAAGGAGAAAATATAATATGATAAGTTTAAGGAAATTAATTACACTACTTGCTGTTTTAATCATTATAGGTGGCGGTGCCCTTTACTGGTCAAAGACACACAAGGTTGACTATGTAGTTGAGGCAAGCGGGGCGGTCGCGGAGTCAGGGGACCAAATGACGCAAGAACCTGAAGGCGTAAACAGCGTGTCCTACTCACTGTCTCAGAAAGAATCACTGGAGACAACTAAGCAAGCAGATGCGTACAGTGAAACCTCGTCAGATGAGATTGTTCAGTTAGCAGCAGTTGGAGCGGTAGACTTAGCGGTTCAATTTTATAATGCAGAGAAACCAGTTGAAGATTACTGGGTTTTTCAAGTGGCCATGGATACCCACAGTGTTGATCTTGACCAGATTGACTTAGTCAAATCTGTATATTTTATAGATGGTAACGGTAAGACCATTAAAACGGGTTTTAAAGTTAAAAAGTCAGGTGCAGGCCATCATGTGTCACAGTATATTGAACTTCCGAAACAGTTAAATGGTGAGGAAACAATCCGAAAAGATGATACGGGCTTTAAGATGGTCTTTATGAATATTGATGGTGTTGAAAAAACGACATTAGAGTGGGATATGACGACATTTTCTAAAGTATTTTAGTAGGGTCATAATTGCGCCACAATTGCTTTCTATAATGAGTCTATAAGATAACAACATTAACTTTTGAGATAAGCAAATGGAGGCGATGAAATGTATAAAGGACTTACGACTAAACTCATGGTGGCACTGCTTGCAGTGGGTATGATATCAGCAGGAACTGTGGCATATGCTGATCCAATTGGCAATCAGAGCTATTGGCAGAATATGAGAGGCTATTCATCAGATGAGAGCTACGGAAATGGATACGGTCATATGGGCTCTATGATGGGCGGATACGCCGGTGCTGGAAGTTTTGAAAACGGTTATGGCCACATGAACGGTATGATGGGATCATACGGCTGGAATAATACTCAGACATTTGATCCTTCTGATTTGAAATCAACAGATGATTTGAAGTCAAATGTAGAAAAATACTTGGAAAATTTTGAGGGTGACTTTGAGATAGAAGATATCTTTGTATATTCGAATAGCGACTATTATTTTTCAATCATAGAAGCGGAAACGGGTCGCGGTGCAATGGAACTGCTTGTTAACCCGGTTACTGGATACATTTATCCTGAGTTCGGACCTAATATGATGTGGAATACAAAGTATGGTATGCATGGGTCAAATGGCTATGGCGGTATGATGGGTGGTTTCTTCACGAATTACGATGAAGAGGACGCGATTTCTGCTGATGAAGCCCTCGATGAAGCAAATGCCTATTTGGCTCAGCTAGACGAGAGTCTAAGTGCTGAGGAAGGTGGTCATGCGTTTTATGGATACTACACATTCCATGTCAATGAAGAGGATATCCAAAAGGGCATGATGAGTGTCAATGCATATACTGGAGACGTCTGGTATCACAACTGGCACGGTGACCTTATAGAAGTGATTTCGGTGGGTCATGAATAGACAATAGTTTCTACAGTCTATCATCTTGTTGACTTTGTCGACAACCTGTGGCGGCCTTTGGGCCGCCATTTAATTGGTGTAAAGCTGTATTAATGTTATAATAATTATGTTGGCTGAAATATCTGAACATCATTGCTGGAGGACGAAATGAAGAGTGTTAGAGGCAAGCTTGTATCTGGATTTATGGTCCTAATTATTCTTATGGGCGTATTGGGTGTGTTTGGACTGAACTTGATGCGCAATGTGAACCATAATGTTGAAACAATGTACAAAGTGCAGTTGATGGGGATAAACTACATAAAAGATGCCCAGTACAATCTTGCATTGGTTCAAAGGGCTGAAAAGAATGTATTATTGTCCGACAGTAAAAGTGAAAAAGAAGAACATATAATGCACTTTGACAAAATGTATAATCAAGGTATTTATGAAAATTTAAAGGCATATAATGAGATCGATAATAATGATTCAATAAAAGAAGTTACTGAAATGATCAATGCGTTCAGAAAAATACAACTTCAGTCCATAGAACTTAGTCTAAGTGGTCAGGAAGAAGAGGCTCTGAAAGTATCCATGGGTGGGCTGGCTTTGTCAAATGAGATTGATAGCTTACTCAAAACCGTGATTGAGGAAAAAGTTGAGCGTGCAAAGCATCATTACATGAACAGTGTCGATATGTACAAGTCATCTGTGAATCTGGTTATGGTGGTTTTTGCAGTGGCAGTTCTAATTAGCATAGCCATAGCCATGGTCCTTGCCAGTAAAATCAATAGTCATTTGAAATCGGCTGTTGATTTTGCTAAAAATGTATCAGAAGGGGACTTAACAGGAACTTTGAGTTTGCATACAAAGGACGAGTTCCTAAAATTATCAGATGGTCTGAACGAGACAGTAGCGAAACTTAAAAAAATTATATCATCTACTAGAAGGAGTTCTGACAGCGTTACATGGGAAAGTGAAAAGCTTAATGAGAGCATTGCGTTCTCAAATGAGACACTTGCCATGATTGGAAATGAAATTGGTCATATTTCAGAGATCAACATTGATACTGAAATGGATGTCAGCTCTATAGATGAGCGTATTCAAAGAGTGCATGAAGATACTAAATATATTTCGAGTTCATCAAATGAGGTGAAAAACAGTGCTGAAAAGCTGAGTATTTCAGCCAAATCGCTTGGTGATAATTTAAAGGTGATGAATACGTCAAATGAGCAAATGCTTAAGTCAAACGAGCGTGTTAATGAATCGACTGTCAGTCTCAATGAGTTGGCAGATCAAATCGGTGAAATTACGATAATCATTCAGGGCATTGCTCAGCAAACAAATCTATTGGCACTCAATGCCAATATTGAAGCGGCAAGAGCTGGTGAACATGGAAGAGGTTTTGCAGTCGTCGCGGAAGAAGTTAGAAACTTGTCAGAGGAGTCAACGGATTCCGTAAAGAAAATTGAAAAGATGATATCAGACATGCAAAATCAAACTGCAATAGTTTCTGAAGGCATAGCACGAAGCAGCAATCAGATGAGAAGCAGTCAAGAGCAGTTCGTTGAGATGCAAAATAAGGTTGGCGATTTGACTTCATTTGTAAATAAGGTTGCTGAAGATATCCAAGCAATCGATGAACGGATTGCCAATCAAGTTGAGTCTGCATCTGAAATTAAAGCAACATCCTCAGAAATCGTTTCGAAAGTCAAACGAGTCACGGCTTCTACGCAAGAGATTAATGCACAGGTAGAAGAGCAAATGTCTGCAATGGATAACATTTCAAATACATCTAAAGAATTAGGCAGTCTTGCCAATGTCCTAAATGAGATGATTAAGACATTTAAGGTATAATACAAGCGCGGTGTCCAGACACCGCGCTTGTATTATATCCTACACCAACTGTAGCAAATACTACATATATAGAAAATGAGGACCCCAAAACATCACACCAGCTTGTCAAATCGCTTTATATTTCTGTGATGAATTGGCATGATAATTGCTCCTATTTATATAGAGGCATACTAAAGGAGTGATGAAATGCAGAAGGTAATATCAATAGGTGGATTCCATATATATTTATTTGGAATAACAATAGCCTTGGGGCTATTGGCAGGGTATTTTATTACGGGCTTTGAAGTGAAGCGAAAAAGACTGGATGAAGCTATATTCAGTGATCTGGCAATGCTTGTAATTATATTCGCGATGATTGGTGCAAGATTGTATTATGTGGTTGTTTTTAATCTGGAGTTCTACTTGAGCAATCCACTAGATGTTTTCATGCTAAGAAATGGTGGAATGTCTATACAAGGTGGTATACTTGGCGGCGTGCTCTCAGGCGGAATATATCTCGCTCTTAAAAAGGCCAGCTTTAAAGATTATGCAGATGCATTTGTACCTGGCCTTGCGTTCGGACAATTTATTGGCAGATTAGGCTGTGATGTATTTGGCATTCCAATGAGCAACCCCTATCCTTGGGGCATGCTTGTAAATGGTCAATGGGTTCATCCTGTTCAAATCTATGAAGCACTACTAGACTTGATGCTGTTTGCATTTCTGTGGCATAGAAGAACAAAAGTTAAGTTTGAGGGTCAGCGTTTTGTGGAATATTTGATTGGATTTGGAGTAATAAGAGGATTCGTCGAGTTCTTCAGAAGCAATCCGATTTGGATGGGCGCCTTGACCGTGGCCCATTTGACAAGTATCGTCATGATTTTATTTGGGCTTTTGCTTTATGTTATCTTTAGAAAGCAAACTGCACAACCTCAAAAGGCGGGTCAAGATCAAGACTTACCAACATGGATGTTTTATGGACTTGTATTAATACTTGGAGCTTTGGCAACGTATTCATTCTATTTGATTAGGGGATGAAAAGAGCTCGATAAAAGAGCAGTAAGTGTTGAAATTAGATGATTTCAGCACTTACTGCTCTTTTGCTTTGAGCCATTATTTTATGGGTCTTGAAATGGAGTACTCAATGGCTTTCTTTTTACTGAAAAGGTGAATCAAAAACAGGCTGAAAATATATAGGGCAGCTCCGATTGTAAGCGCTATGACATCAGAAAGTATGCTTGTATCGTGTGGAAAGAAGTAAAGTTTACTCATTAGGATACCCGCTACAATCATAAAAAGTGGAATCAGATAAAAGACTGCGGCTATTTTCAAGACCTTGTTGGTTTCGGAATCAACTTGTACAAGTTCGCCTTGTTTGGCGCTGATGGGATTGGACGTGGATATCAAAACCCCCATTGCACTGCACGATCCGCCGCAGCTCTTACAATTTCCACCACAGGCTGACTGTCTAACGATTTGAATGAGTGCATGATCCTTATCAGAAGAGATAACTCTACCAGTTTGTCTCATAGTAACACCTCCTAGTATAATACAACGCAATTTTTATGCCAAAATGAGACTTGGCATAAAAATTGCGTTGGTTAAGAGTATAAGGAGAGCTAATAATCATGAAAATTGGAGACGTAATCATAATCATATTGACTGTAGCTTTTTCGATTATGTTGGCTTTTGTCACCATAAGTCGAAAGGGGGATGCAGAAGATTTTAGTTTTTCTGTTAGACAGGGTGCGGATATCATTCTTGAGAAAACAGTCGAAAGAGAGTATAAAGGTGTTCATGCCTTTAAGTTTGACAATCAGACGGGATATATAGAAGTTGATCGGGGGCAGGTCAAGTTTTTGAAGATGTCAAAAGATATTTGCCCAAGGCAGATCTGCTCAGATCTTGGATGGGCTGATAGGCAAGGTGACATTTTGGTTTGCTTGCCTAACAAATTGATGGTAGAGGTTATAGACAGAAAAGGAGAAGCAATTTATGGAGCAGATACAATCAGCTTCTAACTTGTTTGATGATGACAAGTTGGTTAGACAAAAATCAAAAAATAAGATCAGGGAAAGAAGAAATGAACTTATGCTGTTGGCCTTCTTATCCGCTGCGCTCTTTGGCAATGAAGTTCTTATGACACGATATTTTTCAACAGTAATCAATGTGAACATGGTTTATTTTGTGGTGTCTGCAGCATTGTTCGGAACAGGACTTGGAGCATATATTGCGCATAACGCTTTAAAAGATAAAAATACACATTTTATGTCGGTTTTCATAAGCAGAAATATATACCTCCTTGCTTTGGCTATAGCGTTATTTTGGGGATTTGCGCTTATTGGGCCATATGTAAAAGGATATACGATATATATCATAGGTTCATCATTAACATTTATTTTTGGTGGTATGGTGATGTCAGCGTTATATATGAAACATGCTGAGTCTGGTCATGAATTCTATTTTGCTGATATGTTTGGGGCGGTATTGGGTTGTATTCTTGTTGTAGCGGCAATGGTTTTTTTCGAGTTTTATACAGGTTTGGCGGTAGTATTCTTTACCACCGCAATAGCATTACTGGCCAGTAACGAGACCGAAAATAGAAATCTTAAATATACCGTGTTCATAACCCTGGTGATTCTAGGAGGATCATTTTTGTCGAGTCGTGTCATTGAAAACATGAACAAAGATTTTGATGCATATTACAAAAATCCAAATAAAGGCGTGACTTATATTGCCGAGGCCTACAAATCTGATGTTGAGATAATCTATTCACACTGGGGTGCCTTCAGCCGAACCGATGTGGTTAAATTGACGAATGATGATCATGCAAGATACATTCTAACGGATGGCAGTGCATCTGCACCTATTATAAATTTTGATGGTGATCTGTCAAAGCTTGACTACATGAAATCTGATGTCGCCTATCTTCCATACCTTGTAGGCAGTAACGATAGAGCCCTGCTCATTGGGAGTGGGGGCGGCAAGGATGTCATATATGCGCTTTTAAGTGGTAGTGAAGATATTACTGCTGTTGAAATTAACGAAGGGACAATAGCAGCGGTCAATGACTCAAAAGATTTCAGTGGGGATATTTATAACCAGAAGGGCGTTCGCTTGGTCGTGGGGGATGGTCGAAAGTTTGTTGACGAGACGACAGAAACCTTTGACCATATATATTTATCAATGTTGATGTCCAACGCAATAGACAATTCAAGACTGTCCTTGGTAGAGAATTATATTTTTACCGAAGAAGCCTTTGATTCATATAAGAATGCTCTAAAGCCCAATGGGCGAATATCTTTTATGGTTCATAATGGCATTGAAGCTGTCAGAGTGGCCAATACATGGATTAAGACACTAATGGACGCGGGTATTCCAGAACGTGATGTCAACAAGTACTTTGTCATTGTCAACGGCATGAAAAATCATGGAGGACAAGCAGGTTCCATTCATATGCCATCGGTCATATTAAAGAAAACACCATTCACAGAAGAAGAACTGACCACAATCAACGATTTCAATTTTGAGGAAAACGTATCGGCAGTTCATCTGCCTTATGCACCAAATGAACTGTATTATGGCCTGGATGACGGCACAATGACCTATGAAGATGTGATTAGTCAATTGGACATAAATGTGACACCAGTAAAAGACGCCAGTCCGTTCTTTTATAAGTATTCTAATGGTCTACCGCCGGAACTGTTTCCCTTAATATTTTTGCTGGGGGTAATTGGGACATTTTTAATTTCAAAAGCGAAGAAATATAAGGCTTCTGTGTATCATTCATCTTACTTCATGATGATTGGCATGGGCTATATTATCGTTGAACTTGGATTTATACAGTCGTTGCAAAGATATTTGGAAAAGCCAATTTTCAGTTTCACACTGGTTTTGGTGGGCATGCTTACGGGAAGCGCACTCGGTGCCCTGATGTCAGGGAAGTTTGCTCTGTTGAGAAGAGTCAGAGATTATTCTGCTCTCGTAGTTGGAATAACAGCACTTTCAGGATATTATTGGCTAAGCCTTGTGACTAGTCAGACAATGATGCTCTCCATTATGGAGAAACTTGGAATCGTCCTACCAGTTATCATGATTGTTGGATTTTTTATGGGAATGCCTTTTCCATATATCATTGAAAAAATGGCTGTCGTTCAAAGGGATAAGGAGCAGATTCCGCTTATGTATGCGCTCAATGGATATGCATCCATATTGGGATCGGTTATAGCGCTGACAATCGCACTAAATTTCGGGTTCGCTTCTGTTGTTATAGTAGGCTCCGGTATTTATGTGGCACTGGGTGTATTATGCTTAAGTGCCAAGGCTGTATAGGGTTTGATGTGCAATGAGAATTTTTAGGAGGTGAATAATATGAAGGCAAAAAGTCTGATTATGAACTGTGATTCATTTGATCACTTTATGACTGGTGAGAACTTTAAGAGCACTTCGAATATCAATATTTGCACGGTCATACGAATGTGTATTTCAAAAGACATGTTGGAGGATACACTTTTGAAAATTTCGCATGAAACTGCTCAGTGCTATTTATCTGCTATAACAGGTAGGATTCAGTATGACTATGATACTGAAAATGAGTGGTTGTCGATATTTATATGGGGATCACCGACGTTTGTATTGAAAGTCATATCATCAATAACCCGTTTGAATGGTTTTAACTGAGCGACATGCAAATTTACAAGCGCCAAGACTAAATACTTCAGTGTCATCTTTGTGAGAATTTGTTTATTGATGCAAGTTAATGGGGACATGTGTAATAGTCACAATCTGTGATAATTAGCAGAGAAATGGATATTGTTGAAGCATTGCAATCTTTTCACTTGAAAATTTGTAGATTCTTACCATGATTGGAGGCGCTAATATGTATCAATGCCCTATGAAATGCGAAGGCGAAAAAACGTATGAGTCTGAAGGAAAATGTCCAAAGTGTGGGATGTTCCTTCAGAAAATAGATGAAAAGGTTATTCCTATACATTCTGAAAGTCAAAATGAACATGAGCATACACATAATCACAGTCTTAATCATAAAGGACACGAAAAGCATAATCTTCATGACGTGCATAAAAGGCCATGTTCATGCGGTGAAGCAGATTGTGACGGTACATGTGAACGAGCGTGTCATTGTTCATTTGAAGAAATGAATCATATGAGTCACATTCAAGTCTCTGGCGGTCAATCTAAGGGTGCGTTTATTTGCCCAATGCGATGTGAAGGGGAAAAAACCTATGATAAACCAGGGGACTGTCCAGTATGCGGTATGCATTTAATAGAGGTGGTTTCGTTTGGTGAGTACACCGAAGTGTCGGATTCCGGGCTTGAAGCATATAAAGAAATGAAGCACAGGCTCATCATTTCAGTTATTTTTGCATTGCCTGTTTTTCTTCTGGCCATGGGAGAACTCATTCCTGGTCTAGACTTGTTTATTGAATCACTCTTCACTAAGAAAGTGAATCTTTTAGTTCAGTTTGCATTGACTATACCAGTTATATTCTACACATCAAGGTTCATTTTCGTAAAAGCTGTGAAAAGCTTTAAAGGATTCAACCTGAACATGTTTACCCTTATCGGCATCGGTACTGGATCTGCCTGGATTTTCAGTACTGTGGCAACATTCATTCCAGAGATATTTCCTGTATCCATTAAAGTGCATGGGGGATATCCGCCAGTTTATTATGAAACAACCGTTATCATTCTGACGCTGGTCATATTAGGCCAGATGCTTGAACTATTTGCGCATTCAAAAACGAACTCAGCCATAAAAGAATTGCTCAACTTGGTGCCTGCTACTGCGATTGTGATTCGAAATGGTGAGGATATCGAAATGCCATTGAGTGAAGTCGTAGTGGAAGACCGACTTAGAGTGAAACCAGGGAACAAGATACCTGTAGACGGTTTTGTTATAAGTGGTTCGGGCGTTGTTGACGAATCTATGATTTCTGGAGAGCCAATCCCGCAAGAAAAAGTTCAAGGCGATAAAGTAACAGGTGGAACGATTAATACGAACGGCAGCTTTGTTATGGAAGCCAAACAGGTCGGTGGAGACACAGTACTGGCACGTATCATTGAAATGGTCAATGAAGCGGCCTTATCGAAAGCTCCAATTCAGAAATTGGCTGACCGAGTGGCAGGATACTTTGTACCTGCAGTTATAATCATTTCCATATTGACGCTCGTAACTTGGGGCTTAATTTTTAATAATTGGCAATTAGGGATAGTGAACTCCATAGCCGTGCTCATCATAGCATGTCCTTGTGCACTTGGACTTGCTACGCCGGTCTCAATTATGGTTGGTACGGGCAAAGGCGCTCAAAAAGGTGTGTTAATTAAGAATGCAAAATCCATTGAGCAAATGCGCCGAGTGACAACTGTACTTGTTGACAAAACAGGTACACTAACGGTGGGAAAGCCAACCTATAAGGACACTGTATCAACGAGTGAAATCAACAGACTTGATGTACTGAGTATCGCGGCTTCTATTGATAAAAACAGTGAGCATCCGTTGGCACAGGCAATCGTCAAAGCTGCTGAGACTGAAAATGTTTCAATCAATCAGACAGATGACTTTAAAATGTATACTGGTGAAGGTGTCACAGCGCGTATTGATAGTGAACTTTATGGAATAGGTAATGAGAAGCTTATGGGAAGGCTGGGGGTTCAGCCCAACTATGATAGTTCGCTTGTAGAGGCGCTTCAAAGTACTGGTCAGACAGTCATGTTTGTCATGAACACATCACAAATATTAGGGTTAGTGAGTGTTCATGACCCGATTAAGGAATCGACGGCATCTGCTGTTCAGACCCTTCATGAGCTCGGCGTGAAAATTATGATGCTCACAGGAGATAACGAAAACACAGCACGAGCTGTAGCACATGAGCTTGGTATTGATGCATATATGGCAGGTTGTTTGCCAGAAGATAAGTTTGAAAAAGTAAAAGAACTTCAAAGCGAGGGTGCCTTTGTCAGTATGGCTGGCGACGGCATAAATGATTCACCAGCAATTGCTCAAGCAGATGTTGGCATAGCCATGGGGACGGGAACGGATGTTGCAGTGGAAAGCTCTGATATTACACTGGTCAGTGGTGATTTAAGCGGGATAGCAAAAGCTAAAGTGCTTAGTGTTGGTGTGATGAAAAATATCAAGCAAAATTTATTCTTTGCATTTGTTTACAATGCGCTGGGCATCCCAGTAGCTGCATTTGGACTCCTTAATCCAATTTTTGCAGGTGTTGCGATGACTTTGAGTTCTGTATCTGTTTTGACGAATGCTCTAAGAATCAGAAGAATCGATTTGCAGTTGAATTATCACCAAACACGTGATACATTTATTAATTAGTAGTAGAACGTGGAGGAAAAAATGGTAGATATCAAACTGAACAGTACAAAAAGTACTGATGAAAATAAGAAGGAACTGGGGCGTACCGTGGCAGCGATGACCCTGGGATGTCCGAGCGTCTAAGCACATGAGATAGCGACCATTTGCTGAAATTTGAGGGGTTTGAGTGCCGCTTTAAAAATGAAGATTTTGATTAAATTTAACCACACCTGAATGATTGGGTGTGGTTTTCTTGTGCGTTAGATTATGAAATATTCAGAAATAAAGATTAGAATACTCCAATTAGTCAATTGACCCATTGCACTACTTGACATAATTCGTTGATAAGTCAACGAATGTGTGTTAACATGATGTGGGTGATATTGATGTATAAAAGAAAGAAATCCTGTATTCGAGCCTTATCGGCCATATATAGATGTAGTCAATCTTATATTGGAGAGAGAATTAAAAGATATAAAATTGGCAGGGGTCAGTGGATGTACTTAACAGAACTTCTGTTCAACAATGATGGATTAACACAGGAATCTTTGACGCAAATCTTGCATATGGATAAGGCGAATACTGCCAGAGCATTGAAAGCGTTAGAATCAGAAGGTTATGTAGAAAGAACTGAAGACTTGAATGATTTGAGAAAGAAACGTGTTTATGTAACGAAAAAATCACGTATGTTTGAAGCTGAGTTTCATATGGTTTTTAAAGATTTGAACAAAGTTCTAGTTAAGGATTTTACAGATGATGAGAAAAAGATTTTCTTAGACTTATTGCATAGAATGGCTGATAACATCATGTCAGAAAGAGCAGGAAAGGACGAATAAATATGGATATTCAGATGACACCTATCGGTTATATTAGGTCACACTATAGAGAAAAAAAAGATATTCCGCGACAGAGCATTTATTCAGAGAATAAGACTGCAAAATTAGAAATTCTTGAAGAGTATACTGAGGGGGCTCGGGACATTCATGCCGGAGATTATGGTGTGATATTCTTCTATTTTCATAAGTCAGAAGGTTATACGCTAAGGCAAGTATCTGGAAAGACAGGAGAAGAAAAAGGTCTGTTCTCGCTGAGATCTCCGAATCGGCCCAATGGTATAGGTATGACAATTGTTAAGTATCTTGATGTGCAGGGCAGTATTATTGAATTTGAAGGTGTGGACATGCTTGATGGAACACCTGTACTGGACATTAAGCCATACGTAGAAGAATTGAATCCTAAGCTTTAATTATTAACTTCATTTAGTCTGAATGTAGCAATATAATTTAATATTTCTATCAGGTTCATTAATTTGATGAAAAGGGAAGTGGGTGAAAATCCCACGCGGTCCCGCCGCTGTAAAAGAAGAGTATGTTTTCATAGCCACTGAGCAATCGGGAAGGGAAAACATGTGATGACGCTTGAGCCAGAATACCTGCCTGTTAATCACCATGGAACTCTACGGAAGATAGGGGTGGTACGATATCGATTTGTTTTAGATAGCGTTTATTCTGTAGAATAGGCGTTTTTTTTTGCAGTTTTTTAAAGAGGGCTACCTGAACAACTAAAATGAAAGAATGGGAGTGCGGAAAATGAAAAAAAAATCAGTAAATTTCAAGGTAGTATTTTTAATGATTATGCTACTTGTGTCTTTGTGCGGTTGTGGCAACAACGAGGAAAGTCTTGATGGTGCAGTAAATGGAGTTGACAGCAGCAACGATAAAAAGACTGAAGTCTCTTTTGCGGGTCATTACGAAGGGAGTGCGTCGACCTTTCATGGGATGCTTTCTCTTGTAACAGAACTTAATGCTGAAGGTGAAATTGTTAATATTGAAGTTGGTGAACATCAAGACACTGAGGGTGTAGGGACTCTAGCTATTGAAAGAGTAGTAGATAGAATTGTTGAGAATCAGTCGCTTAATGTGGATAGTATTTCTGGTGCGACAATTTCAAGTGATGCTGTAATGAATGCAGTTGCGAATTCTTTAGAATTGGCGAATCTAGATCCAAGAGAATATGGTTATACTGAAAAAATGAGAGAAGAAGATTATCCTCTGCCAATCATTGATAAAGAAAAAATGCCTAAAGTTGTAGAAACGACACACTCTATTACGGTTACGGATGTAAAAGGAAGAAAGGTAACGATCGATTTGCCAATTTCCTCTTATGCAATCAGTACTATGGATGTTATAGAATATATTATTCCACTTAAAGGCGAAGAGGCATTTGAAATGTTAGTTGGTTCGGGACAGGATGGTGGACATGGCCTTAACAAATATGCGGAACTATATACACCGGTAGTTGGAAATTACATGGAGCATGTTGGCCAAATTTCTGATCATAATGCACCTTTTGATCTTGAAATGATCTTATCGATGAACCCGGATGTATTGATTGTCAATTCGGCAATGGCAGCGCATAAATACGCAATGCAAGTTGAAGATCAATTGGCCCAGGCAGGCATTAAAATTGTATTGATTGATGTTCCGGGTAAAGAGTTAGAACATGCCGCACAAGATACAGTGACTTTGTTGGGGCAGATTTTCGAAGTTGAAGAAAGGGCTGCAGAAGTCACTTCCTTTCTTGATAACCAGTATGGTCTTATTGCATCAAAAAATCTAATGAATAGAACAGATAAGCCAACAGTATATTACGAGAAGTCTGGTTATTCTGAGGTATATGGATCAACATCTACTAGCAAAAAAGGTTGGGGTACAGTCATAAATCTTGCTGGGGGTGAGAATATAGCAGATCGGTTGCTACTGGAGACTGCAGCAGCTAATGGTTCAAGCAGCCAATTAGATCCAGAATACGTTTTGGAAACCGATCCAGATTTTATCATGCTAAGTGGTATTAACGATGGTTGGCTTGATATTACAAAAGAACCTAAGATGCCGGTATTTGATATTCTAAACAGAGTGGGATGGAAGGACCTAAAAGCAGTGGAAAATAAGGATGTGTATGAGTTTGCACATTCTACTTCAAGACAAATATACGCATTTTACCCAACTTTGAAAATGGCCAAATTAATGTATCCACAAGAGTTTGCTGAAGTGGATCCTGAAATTGTGCTGGATGAGTTCTTTAATAGGTTCATGATTCTTGATACGGATATTTCAACATGGTTCGTACAGATAAATTAATGGTTCGAAATTAATCAGGAGAGAAAAAGTGGAATATCAAGTAGAAAAAGAGATAATTGAGAGCAGGAGAATCTATAATATGATGGTTCGAAAAAGAATCGTCTGGATTGTGCTTCTTTTGGTAGCACTTATAGTTTTACTTCTTATAAACATTTCGATTGGATCTTCAGATATAGCTTTAAATGAAATCATTCGTGTACTCTTCATCGATGTAAATTTAGGACAAGGACATAATGGCATGATCATTAGGGACATACGTTTACCGATGGCTCTTATGGCTGTTGCGGTCGGTGCGTCATTGGGAGTTGGAGGATGTCAGATTCAAACAATACTCCGAAATCCCATTGCCAGTCCTTTTACCCTGGGAATCTCCTCGGCTGCTTCATTTGGAGCAGCCATGGGGCTCATTTTAAATCAAAGCGTTCTGAAGGTTTCTGATACGATAGCTGTTACGAGCAACGCATTTATTTTCTCATTGTTAGCAGCCATATGTATTTATCTGTTTTCAATGCAGAGGCAAATCAGTAAGAATGCAATCATATTGTTTGGGGTCGCAATGAACTTTATGTTCAGTGCCATGACGATGATTTTACAGTATGTAGCAGACGAAGACCAGCTGCAGGGATTGATTTTCTGGAGTTTTGGCAGTTTATTAAAAACAACTTGGTTGAAATTCTATGTTGTATCTGCTGTACTTATAGTATGTTTTACGATTGCCTTTCGAAATGCATGGAAGTTGACAGCGATGACTTTAGATGATACAAAAGCAGCTAGTTTAGGTGTAAATGTCGGAAAAGTGAGACGGACAGTTATTCTGATAACATCCCTGCTTTCAGCAGTGGCGGTCAGTTTTGTTGGGACTATTGGCTTTATTGGGTTGATAGCCCCTCATATAGCGCGACAGGTAGTAGGTGAAGACCAGAGGTTTTTCATGCCACTATCTGCGCTTTTAGGTTCTGTGGTTATGTCATCGGCATTTGTATTGAGCAAAGTCGTAGTTAGAGGCGTTATTTTACCGATTGGTCTTGTCACATCTGTCATAGGCGTTCCATTTTTTATGATAATAATTTTTAGTAAGATGAGGAGCATGTGATGTTGAATATAAGAAATCTCAAATGTGCTTATAGAACAAAAGGATCTACAAATAAGGTTTTCGATGGTGTTAATATTCAGCTATCTAGGGGCCTCAATGTTATACTAGGACCTAATGGTGCGGGAAAATCAACACTGCTTAAAGTAATCTTTGGACTTCTAAAACATGAGGGAGAGGTCTATTATGGTGACCTAAATCTTTCGCAGATGCGTATTGAAGACAAGACGGACTTTATGGCCTACTTACCACAAATGGACGTGGAAATATCAACCTTGACAGTGCTGGAGATGGTTTTACTCGGATTGTTGCCAGAATTGGGAAGTAAGATAACAGATGAAGACTTAAGGGTTACCATGAAAACGCTTGAATCTCTAAACATTGAAACGCTGGCATCTAGAAATTTCAGTGAATTAAGCGGCGGACAAAAGAAGCTCGTATTTATTGCGCAAACACTAGTCAGAAAACCAGAGTTAATCCTTTTAGATGAACCAGTGAATTCTTTGGATCTTCAAAAGCAGTTGGAGTTGTGTCACTTACTCAAAAATATTGTTCGAGAGCAAGGGGTGGATATTGTTATGGTATTGCATGATATCAATCTTGCAGCACGTTATGGTGATTACATCGTTGTTATGGATGCTTGTGGAAGGTGTTATGATTCTGGTTCGGCGCAGGAGGTTATATCATCAAAAATGCTAAAGGATGTTTACGGTGTTCAAGCGGATGTGAATACGGATGAAAAGGGTGTAGTCATGATTGCACCGATTCGCTCCATTCGGTCTTGTTGATAATTTGCGTATGAAAAAAATTCTAGAAAGTTTGATGAATGAGCAGTAGAAAATGGTAAAATAGACTAAATTGAGTAGAGTTTTGAGTGAATTTTGTGCTCGTTATATACTTGAATTAGGGAGAATGATTTATGGATGTATCAACAGTAGCATTTGCTTTTTCTTTAACATTATTTGCCGGACTTGCTACTGGCATAGGCAGCGCTCTTTCGTTACTGACTAACCGAACAAATACAAAATTCTTATCAGTAGCATTAGGTTTTTCTGCTGGTGTAATGATTTATGTTTCTTTTGTTGAAATATTTTTTAAAGCAAAAAGTTCTTTGGTTGCTGTTTTAGGAGAAAAAGCGGGAACTTGGGCAACTGTAGGTGGTTTTTTCTTAGGCATATTGATTATTGCTTTAATTGACAAGTTAATCCCTAACGCCGAAAACCCACATGAAATACATACAGTGGAAGAAATGGACGGGGAGAGTGAAGAACACAAAGCGAAGCTTATGCGTATGGGCTTATTCACGGCTTTGGCTATTGGTATTCATAATTTTCCTGAAGGCCTTGCGACGTTTACGGCAGCTTTAAGTGATCCTAGTTTGGGGATTCCTATAGCTTTCGCTATTGCCATACATAATATTCCAGAAGGTATTGCTGTTGCTGTTCCAATTTTCTATGCAACAGGCGATCGGATGAAAGCATTCAAACTGTCTTTTCTTTCTGGTCTTTCTGAACCAGTTGGAGCTTTGATTGGCTATGTTTTGCTTTTTAGATTTTTTAATGACGTCATGTTTGGTTTCATATTTGCGTCTGTAGCAGGAATCATGGTCTACATCAGCTTGGATGAGCTTTTACCATCTGCGAGGGAGTATGGAGAACATCATCTATCCATTTATGGATTAATTGCCGGAATGGCAGTAATGGCACTTAGCTTATTGTTGTTTTTATAATTAATTACATTAGACTAGCTTAGAAGATTTAACAGGATGCGATTTGCAGTTGAATTATCACCAAACACGTGATACATTTATTAATTAGTCGTAGAACGTGGAGGAAAAAATGGTAGATATCAAAATGAACAGTACAAAAAGTACTGATGAAAATAAGAAGGAACTGAGTCGTACCGTGACAGCTCTGACCCTGGGATGTCCGAGCGGCTAAGCACATGAGATAGCGACCATTTGTTGAAAATTGAGTGGTTTGAGTGCCGCTTTAAATATGAAGAATTTGATTATTTTGACCACACCTGAATGATTGGGTGTGGTTTTGTTTGTATAATGAAAACCACCTGTAATTCAGATGATTTAAAGAGTTGAGATGACAAAGGTAAACGAAATTGGAAGTGGCATTCTCATTCAACGGTAAAGATGTGTCATATTTCCCTAGATAAATTGCAATAGAGACTCGAAAGTTGAAATATAGCATTATGGAATGAAGAGAGGTGAACAGAATGAATACTGCAAAAGAGTATGTACATAAACTGATAGATGAAATGTCTGAAATTGAACTGCCAGAAGTGATAGATTTTATAGATTACCTAAGGGCAAAAAAATCAAAAGATGACTATACAGATTTACAAGAAGGAAGTCAATCAAGTATGTCATTCTGGGATAATGATATTGATGAGGTGTGGAATGAACTATAAACAAGGTGATGTTTTGTTAATTCCTGTCCCATTTTCAGATTTGACTTCAAAAAAGAAAAGACCAGTATTGGTGTTATCAGATAATGAATATAATTAACGAATGGAAGATTTAATTGTATCAGCGGTAATATCAAATATACGAGGTTTGAAAACGGAAGATGTACTTGATAGCGAGAATATGATTGAAGGGCAACTGCCTAAGATATCATGGGTAAGAGCAGATAAAATTTATACTCTATCGAAGGGGATGATCGTTAAAAAATATGGAACAGTAGATTCCACAAAGGTCATGGAAGTTAAAATAAGATTGATGAAACTAAACAATTAAGTTGATATGAATAAAAATCAGTTGCATGAAAACGGAAAAACGGAAAAAAAAAAACTCATAACACAGCAGTTCCCAAAATGCCTTTGTTAAGTACTGCACCCCAAATCGTGAACGGTACTGAAACAAATTTAGTGTAAAAACAAGAAATCTTCCACGAAAGTAGTTAGTGTTATAAACTAGATTACAGAGTGGAGGATTTTTTTATGAGTCGAAAGAAGAAAAACAACAAGATATCAGAACTGACAGAAGCCCTTATGCAGGACAAGGATATCACCGATGTGGCAGACCTACAGAGCGTGCTGAAGGAAATGCTTAAGACTGGCGTTGAGAAACTACTTGAAGCAGAACTGGATGAAGAGCTTGGTTATGAGCCATACGATCGCCAAGTTGAGAAAACGAACTACAGAAACGGGAAATCAACAAAGCGTGTAAAGACTGATCTTGGCGAAGTTGAACTAGAGATTCCAAGAGATCGTAACGGTGAGTTTGATCCACAAATTGTACCAAAACACTCCAGTGATATTTCAGCGATTGAAGACAAAGTGATCTCTATGTATGGTAAAGGAATGTCTCAAAGAGATATCTCAGAACATATAGAAGACCTCTACGGGATGCCACTCTCAGCACAGTCAATCTCACGTATGACTGATAAAATCATCCCTCACATCGAAGAGTGGCAACACAGACCACTTGAAACAGAGTATCCGTTTGTTTTCATGGATGCTATTCATTACAAAGTAAAACAGAATAACCGCATTGTATCTAAAGCTGCATACGTTGTTGTTGGCATAAATACAGATGGTATGAAGGATGTCTTAGGTATCTGGATAGGTGAAAATGAGACGAGTAAATTCTGGCTAAAGGTTCTGACAGACTTAAAGAATCGTGGTGTTCAGAGAGTTACAATCTTCAGTGTTGATGGACTTTCAGGCTTTGAGCAAGCAATCAAAGCGACATATCCAGAGTCTATTGTACAGCGCTGCATCATTCATCAAATTCGCTCATCTACGCGATATGTCAGCTACAAACATGTCAAAGAACTGATGAAAGATCTTAAGTCTGTTTATCAAGCTCCAAATGAGGAATCAGGTTATCAGATGCTTCTTGAGTTTGAAGAAAAGTGGGGTTCGCATTATCCGCGCTGCATAAAATCCTGGAAAGATAACTGGGGTGTTATATCTCCGTTTTTTGCATACTCAGCGAACATCAGAAAGATCATGTATACGACCAATATAATTGAAAATCTGAACAGACAATACCGCAAAGTAACTAAGGGAAAACCAGTCTATCCAACAGACATGTCACTGATGAAGTCCCTTTACTTAGCAACTGAAAATGCAACAAAGAAATGGTCCCAGCGTCAACGAAACTGGGATCAGATAATAAACGAACTCTCGATTATCCATTCGTAATCGAGAGTTCCTAAAAAGTTCATATTCGCTGCTTTCGTGGCAGATTATTTACACAAAATTTGGGACAGTCTCTCGTGAACATCGAACACGCTATCAAGGAATGATTTCTATATTGAATAGGAGTCATTCTTTTTAGTTTGAGCGATAGCCTCTCATTGTTATAGTACTCTATATAGTTATCTAGTTCCTTCTCAAACTCTCTAATACTACTAAAGCTTTCTTTGTAATAGAATTCAGTTTTTGATCAAATGACATCATTCGAGAAGGAATATCATTACATCTTCTTTGTGACAAATGATAAATCCTTATCTTCTAAAGAAGTTGTCATATTTTACGAAAAAAGGGGCAACTGTGAAAGCTACATTTTTTTTCGTCATGAAAATATTCTAGCACCGATAAAATGATCTGTAAGCAAGGGGGTAGCACAAGCGTTTTGAATCGATTTACTGAATAATCAGCTTCCTGTTTTCTGCTATTCGAAAAATGTATATGATATCAGAAAATAATTGTACTGATTACAATTGGCATATGCTATAATATTGCACAAGATGGTATTCCGGTGTGATAAATAGATGTGAAAAGTCCTGTGGACAAACAGAGAATAGGATGCATTTTATGATAATGCATCAGCAGAAAATGACTTAATGGGGTGGAAATATGAAAATTGGAACGCGGCTTACGCTTTCGGTATTAACAATAGTGCTGATTATATTGGCTTCAAGTATGGGCACAATTTACTTGAGCTCTAAATCAAATGCAGAAGAGATCGCACTGAATCTGGCGCTTTCAACGGCAAGGGAATACGCATCACAAGTAGAAAAGTCGTTTGATGAGCTTGTCTGTTTAGCAAGCGACACTGAAGTTATCATGAAAAGAAATATTGAATTAGGCGCACTGAAGACTGCGGATGTAAAGGATTTTCTGACAAGTCTTCTGGAAAAACATGCGAATATCTATAGTATCGGCCTGATCGCGGCTGACAGCGCAGATTCAAATATCAATCTGCAGTACAAGGCGGATGGTCTCCAGAGTATTCTTGTCAGAAATGGCGGGAAGGTATCGACTGCTGTACTTTCAACAACTGAAAATGAACAGGATTTTGGAAAAATGCTTTCTGAAAATCACCCCATACTTACAGAGTCCAGATATGATTTTGACGGTCAGGAAGTTAAAACAGTTTCCCTTTATTATCCAGTTAACGCAGGCAGCCAGGATGCGCTTCTAATTCGTGTAGACCTTGCGGTAGAAGTTCTACAGTCTCTTACAGAGTCTATTACAATATTTGATTCGGGATTTGCAAGAATTCTGTCTTATGATGGTGTCGTTGTAACCCATAAGGACATTAATCGTGTGGGAGATGTTGCTGGAGAGATTACCGGTGGAAATACATCGGTTGCAAAGGCAGTCCAGGACGCTCTGCACAACGGACTGGAATACAACACCTTCTCCTATTCAGCATCGACAGATACAGAGGTGTTTAAATCGCTGACGCCAATACATATTGCAGGCATAGATACCTCGTGGTCTTTTGGAACTATTGTCACTAAGGATGATATGTACAGAAGTGTCAATGAACTTACGAGAATTATTGCCTACGCGATTGCAGGATCAGTCATTACAATAATTTTTGCGATGATATTTCTTTCGCGTATTATTACAAAGCCCATTGTTGAAGCAACCAGCCATGCAGCCATTATATCAGAGCTTGATTTTACAAAGCCTTTATCAGAAAAAGGGCTTGAAAGAAAAGACGAAATCGGCAATATGCTCCGTGCATTTGACAAGCTGCAGCTGAATATCAAGAAGATTGTTGAAAATATACATGAATCTTCTCAAGAGGTTGGACAATCCTCTGATGAGCTTAGAAGTATCACTGCTCAGTTTTCCAGAGCGACAGAGGAAATTGCGCAAACAGTTGGTGAATTGGCGATGAGTGCTACAGAGCAGGCTTCAAGTACGGAAGAAGGTGCAAACAAAGCGGTCCAGCTTGGAGATTCCATTACCCTTGTCAGTGAAAAAATTCAGTATATGAAGGATGTAATCGATAAAGTTTATGAGATTGTCGAAGACGGCAATAAAACGGTGCATCAGCTCATTCAAATTAATGAAGAGAACAACCAGGCCGCTGCAGTAGTCTATAAGGGCATTCACGATACAAATTTATCAGTTGAAGATATTGCGAGAAGCAGTGCAATGATTGCTCAAATTGCAGATCAGACGAATCTTCTGGCATTGAATGCTGCTATAGAATCGGCAAGAGCGGGTGAGGCTGGAAGAGGATTTTCCGTTGTCGCAGAAGAAATCAGAAAGCTAGCAGAGGAGTCAGGAAAGCTGACAAATGAAATCAACAGTGTTATTGCAAGTTTAAGATCAGAATCCAAACAATCTGTCGAGAGTATTGAAATTGTAACAAAATCAAATGAAGTCCAAAAAAATAGCGTTCTACTCACAAAAGAGAGATTTGAAGGCATTCACGATGAGAGTAAAGCACTTTATGATGCAGTGGGTGTCCTGTTTGAAGCGGGTGCAGATGTCAATGCTATGAAGAACGATATTTTGGAGATTTTGAGCGGCTTAGCTGCCCTAGCCGAAGAAAATGCGGCGAGTACAGAAGAGACCTCAGCATCAACGCAGGAGCAAACTGCTTCTCTCAATGAAATCGAGAATCAGGCGGTTGCACTGAACGATCAGGCAATAAATCTGGACCGTGTTATCAATACTATTAAATTCTAACAATTAGAAAACATTTCAAAAATTAGGCGAGCTATCGTAATCAGATGGTTCGCCTTTTGAATTTTAATGTTCACCTTATTTATTTCTGAAAAAAGCTATGCTTTTCCAGTGCCTTCAAAATCCAAGGTGTGTTTTTTTTAATTAGTCGATTACTAGTCTACTTTTCGCCTATTACGGGCTGCAACAATTACAGATAAGATAACAATTACAAATACTAAGGATACCGCGATAATGAACTGCTGGATTTCCTGAGATGTCAATTTTCTCTGTAAATCGGAGTCACGTCCGGCATTAAACTGGTCGGATTCTACAGCTTCGAAAGCTTCTCTTGAAATGCCAATAAAGTCTGATCTGAGCGCACCAGAACCGCTTACGAATGCAGTGTCTCCTGTGAGTCTGCTAAAAAGCTCAAGGTTTGAGAGATATCGTGTAACAAATCCGATTTGCTCCACCGATTTACCCGTAACTGCCAATATCATTCGATCCTCTTGGAATGGAGAGTATATTAGCTGTGCAGTTCCAGCCCGTGTGCTAAATCCATCAAGGAGCTCCACTTTATCCTTTCCATCAAAAAAGCCTGTTTCGTCATTAAAGCTTATGTTCAGTGCGCTGTTTATTTTTTTTATGAAGGTATTGCTATTATATGGCCCAATAGCGATGATATTCTTATCGTAATCAGATTCAGTGAAGGTACTGGATCTAATAAAAAATATTTCATCAATATATTCAAGTTCACGCCCTAAAAATGACATCATTTCACTTGCGTGTTCTACCACATGTGCATCGATTTCGTCAGGTAAAACTAAAAGTAGGTTATTTAGTCGCGCATGCTTCACAAAGGGTGCTGGATACCGTTCAAATGAGTATTTCTGTCGTTCTTCATGAGGTAAGTAGAGCACTGTTTCATTTGAAATAAAACCCCATAAGTTTCTGGAAAACGAAGCAGAGAAGCAATCATAATTAGTTGGGATGAGCGTCATCTCAAACCTTATTTCATAAATTTGGTCTTGACGAACTTCTTCAGGAATCGGAAGTATGATTGTATCATCCTGGGTAAAATCTTCTGAGAACCCTTTTGAGCCAACAGGAACATTGTTTATATAAATACTGATTGAAGATTTTTCAAAATTAAGAATGTCTGAGTATCTGAATCTAACTAAGAGTTTTGCATCACTTGTAATTTCCCAAGTAGGTGGTACGTTTACAAATATTGAAGCACTTCCTCGTTTTCTCCCTTGGAAAAAGACATTGTCATAGCCGAGTGATTTCATGTCGATATAGTCAAGAAAGTCAGATTCAGTATCATAGATATTTGTATTGCTTGTGAACCACTGTGTATCCTTGTCCATCTGATCAACAAGTTCTTGCGTAGTTAAGGCTTTTACGGCATCAATAATTCTATTGGGATTGTCTGAAATAATGTAAAGTATTCGCTTATTCTCATTATAAGGCGACATAGCCTTCCTAATAATTGCATCATCATGCATTCTGTCCAGTTCTGACTTGGAAAAAGCATCTGTCAGTGCTTCGGGAATATCCTTCACAGAAGAAATCCAAATAAGATTGTTCAAGGATTTAGGTGCATCGTCAAATGTGCTGACCTGGTAATTGACATTGGAAAACTTATTAACCTGTCCGACGTATGCTGAAAACATCAATGCGGCCTTGATATCAATATCTCTAGGATGATCAGGCAAAGTCATTATGAAATCCACAGGCAAGTCTCTGCTTGTTTTGATAAAAGGATAAGGAAAATCTGTAAAGTCTTCATTGTCTGGCAGTTCCACATATTCAATATGAACACGACTTTCAGAGTTAAGAAGAATCCAGTTTGCCTGATTTGCATCGTCCTCACAGATGTTATCTGTCAAACGGTGATATGAAACAAAGGAGACTTCATTGAATCCTTGTTTCAAATAGGAAAGTGGAATTTTGACATAAGCTCTTTTTTGGCCAGGCAATTTGTCATTAAGCCAAAAGGATTCAACGGGGGTATTGTTTACATAGAGAGTCAGTGTTGAATACTTATATTCTGAAATAGCACTTGTCGAATAGAAAAGTTCAACATAAGCAGCGTCCATAAGCTGCCAGTGCTCATCAACAGGTACAAAAATCGTATAACTTCCCATAACCCCTTCCATACGAACGTTTGATCCAATAGAGTAGTTTTTAGATTTAACCCCAAACGCTTCCTCTGGATTTTCATCGGATTCATTAGATGTATTATCATCGTAAGTCATTTCTGGCTCCTGCAAATCAATACTATCCATAATTTTAATACTGGTATAGTCGAGAGACTTCAATTTAGTGAGTTCATCTTCTGCCTCGTCAGTACTTCCGTAAGGTCCCAGATAAATAATGATGAACCCATTCTTAGACCAAATGGGATTAAAGCCATCTGAAAGGAGCTTATTTGTATGGGCTTCTGCATCCTCTTCATACCTGAAGACCCCTGTTTGAATCCAGTAAGCGTCCTCATCGGAAAGTGTGATATTGCTTGATGAGGAGAGGACAAGTAAGATGAGTAGAAGTATAAAGCCTTTTAAAGTAAGTTTCATGAGTTCACCTCCGCTCTAGGCGGTATCTGTGGTGGGGGATGGCACAATCAAAAGCGTTCCGTTTTATACCATTTTGTTTTTCGCTTTCGCACCCGATCTAAAAAATTTCGATAGAATCCATAGAAAGACACAAACAGCCATAGCTGGCAATATGAGAAGTACATCATAAGAATCAAGAGTATATTCTGCAGGGAGGCTTCACCCTTCTCAATAGAAAGCGCTATTGAGATTTGTACTGTGAAAACCAAATAGGTCATAAACCATAGTAAAGCGAAGTTTCCCGAGATGCCGACCTTGTAGTCTGTGAATACAGAAATTAAAAAAATGATGTCAGATACAATAATTGAACTTAGAAATAGAAAGTAAACGGAGAAGAAATAGTAGAGGTCAAACAGTACACGTGATGAACCTATTTGAAATACCAATTTCAGATATTTCGTCAATACATAAATGTTACCATTCACCCATCGGGTTCTTTGCCGAAACCACACTTTTATTGATTCGGGTTCCTGTTCGTATGTTTCTGCAAGTGGCATAAAGGAGATTTCATATCCCATTTGGTATATTCTAAAGCTGAGCTCAGTGTCCTCTGCGACAGCGTCAACATCCCAGCCACCAGCCTGTTCCAGAATACTTCGTCTAACCATGAAGTTGGTACCTGGAATGGTACAAAGTCTAAAAAGTCTCCACCTGCCGGCTTGAGCCATCCACTGAAAACTCAATGTTTCAATATTTATGAATCGAGTGAGTAGGTTTCGGCTTTTGTTACGTGTTCGAAATTTACCGATAACAGCACCATAACTATGATTTACAAAGAGTTCGTGTGACAAATATCGAAGTGCATAGCGATTGGGCGTATTGTCTGCATCGTATACTACAATGTATTCGCCCTTTGCATACTTAAACCCGTAGTTGAGTGCATTCGACTTTCCACCCCCGCCATCTTCCTTAGAAATCTCAATATGAGAAAGCGATCGGCCTGGGTGGTTTTTTTTAATAGCCTCAATAATCTGGCCAGTACGGTCTGTGGACCCATCGTTTATAACAAGAATCTCGTACTGATCTTGAGGATAATCGAGTGAAAGCATGGCTTTAAGGGTATGTTCAATTACCTTTTCCTCGTTATGCGCAGGAATGAGAATGGATATACTTGGAAAAGAACGCATATCGGTTAGAATATTGAGCTTCATGCTTCGAACTTGAACAGAATGGAGATAACCAAAATAGGTCAGTACAATATTCATTGCAAGCAGAAGCCAAATGGTTGTCATGGAGTAGAGGAAAAGATAATCTATTAGAATCATACTTTATCCTTTCATTTTTTTATCGGTCACGCTTTTAGATGCAAAGTAGAGTTTTAAAAAAGTATAGAGGACCAAGCTTAGAATTGTGATCAGGACCAAGGTTGTGAGATTGAAGAATTTTCTGAGCCTTTTCCTTGTGTCACGGCGGTCTTTGGGGTAGGATACCTGAAGTTCACCATAGTTATTTACAATGTCATAACCATCAAAACTGACCCAGTGGTAATCCTGTTTCATATCGTAAAACTCTGCATGCTCACTCTTTAGAAATTCTACGAGCTCTTTCAAATGCTCAATATTCAGATATGGATGATAAAAAACACCTGCAAGATAGTTTCTGACTATTTTAATATGTGAATAATTTTCTTTTATTTTGTCGATGGCACCTTCATCATATGCTTGGACATACCCTAAGGATTCCGGAAGAAATTTGTTAAACAAATCTGAATCTCTAACTTCGTATGGAATAATCGATGTGGAGAAGCCCCAGTCACTAGACTGAATTTGTCCTGTGTATGTCGAAAAATATTTTTTCAGACTTTTATAGGCTTCTTGGCTCAGCGCGTAGTGAGGCGCTTCAAAACCTAATGGATAAATATCATTTTCAACACAAAGGCGAACACCTCGACCAATGGTATACCGTATCCATTCATCGATATTCAAATCTAGGGGTTTGTCCTCTGTTCCGTTCCAGTACTCAAATCCTTCACCAGTGATGTCTGAACCATATACAGTATGGGTGTAGCCGTGGAGGACAATGCTGCCACCTTTTGCCTGCATGTACTGAATGGCCTCGACGAAACCAGGCACTTCATCCATTTCTGTAATATAAGTGGAATCAGGTTGTTTGTGTGCTGGTATCAATCCCACAATAAAGGGAACATTTTCACTATATAGATAATCTGCGATTTCTTTCAGCTTGTCAGGATCTCTGAAAGGGTGGACATCTTCAATTCTTAAATAGACCTTCTGGCAAGGTTCTACATAGGGTGGTAAAATTTCGAACAGAATATCTGAAAAAATCATGATAAGCGGTTCATTCAAATCAATCCTTGTAACATACCATAGGTTCTTATCGTTTAAAATGAAGGGGAGTCTAGTCGTTCCGGTGTGAAGCCAGGAGTATACTTTTATGTTTTCAGTTAGGAGATGCATAGCTGAGAACTCCCGTTTAACCCCTATGGGGTAACTTATGTTCTTGTAAGTTACATTTGTAAAATCATAATAGGACCCAGCATATTCAAAATCATAGCGATTATTCAGGTCCAGCATTTTCTCAATACCCTTCCCAACCCAAAGTATGGGCTGCTGGGCGCTGGCAATATCCTGCAAGAATGCTGCGTTTGAAAACTCACCTTGCATTCCGATGACGGCTATATAATCGTAATTGGCCATCTGACCGGCTACGTAATCAAGCTGATCGAGTTCATTGACGTTCACATCAAAGTGTCCCATCATTTCTTTTGTTGTCGTAACAGAATCCTGATAGTCCGCAAAATAGTTCCGGTAGTCATAAATGAGAAGAAGGTCATATCCTTTTCTGACGGTTTCTTTTGTCAGTTGAGTATTGTCAGCAAGCGAAATTGAAGTATAGGTCATGAATAGGACTAAAACTATCAGTGTAGACACTAATGAAAAGGTGACAAGTCTTGGTTTATACATCAAACTCCACCTCTTTCTCAGCTTTTTTCTTAAACTCGAATTCCGATTTAATACTGTCATCCAAGCTTGCGAGACCAACCCGGACCTCGATGTGCATTTCTTCAAATCGTTTATCTGTATAGGTATTGATTTCTGATAGGCTATCCTTAATTTTTCTTTTTACAACTTCTGCGCCTTCAAGGGGTGTTTGCGGCAAGAGAAGTGCAAATGTCTTTTCTGAAATTCGGTAGATGGTATCTTCAGTTCTTGTGATTTTTTTGAGTATGGAAGTAATAACGTCAAATATGCGGGTATAAGACCCTTTTCCGTATATGGCGAGAAGCTCGTCAAAGTATTGAACTTCAATAATAACGATGGTTATATCGCGTTTGTGTCGCCTAGCCAGACTCATTTCCACTTTTAAATTCTGGTAAAATTCTTTAGCATTGCCAAGTCCGGTTAATTCATCTTTTGTGACAAGCATATCTTGAAGGTCCTTGTATTTATTATATTTTTCAAGTATTTCCTGAATGCTTTCACCTATGTAACCGGCTAAAAACGAGAGGAGTGGAAAACTGATAATCCACACATAATTCATAGGGATAATGGTGTCTATGCCAAGCATTCCCTGGTAAAATACGAACGCTGCGTAAATCAGAACGATGATTATTGAGAAGAGCATCCCCTGAATGCGACCAAATAGGATGGAAACCAGGGTAGAAACCCATAGAAAAGTCAGCATGATATAGCTGCCAATCATAAAGGGTTCATCAAAATCAGCCAAGGATCCTGTAATGAGCATGACAAAGAACATAGCGCCTTGAATTATGCCATATCGCTTGTACATTTTGTCCATTACATCACCTTCGTATCAATATGCGAGCAGTGCTTGGAGGTTATCGTAGGAGAACACTTCCAAAGTAAGTTTGTTTCCAAAAGAGCCATATATAACAGACGTGCTGTCAAGCACCTGGAATTTTAGCATGTGTTCGACGGCTAATCCATATAATTGCATGTCGCCAGTTGTTTTTGCTATGCGTGCAACGAGTGCATAAGCAGCTGTGGATTCACTCTGCGTACTTGGAACACCATTAATATCATATTCGGAGTAAAGATGACCAGCTTCAATAAGCTGTTTATAAAGCCAGTCAACCGTTTGTTGTTCTAATACGCCAATTTCACTTAAATGTAACACTGTTGTAAGTGAATCTATCATATTTATTTTTTCAGCTTCAAGATATGAACCTGACGAAAGATCATAGGTTTTGGAGTACATAGGAAAAGTGTCAGAAATCATGCCATCTTGAACAATCTTCAAGCCATTATCCATAATTTTGATCCACTGTTTGTTTTCTGAAACAAGGAGTGTCATCGTACCGATGTCAATATAGCTCAAATCGATGTCTTGACCCGTTTCGTCAAAATCCTTATTATAGTAATTCACAAGATTGTTCTTATAAACGTTATAGTTGAGCATATCTTCCGACATTCTTGAAGAGAGTTCCGTGTACTTTTCATCTCCCCAGAGGGTGTCGGCAATAATCAGTGCTCGAATAATTCGAAGATCATCTATTGATGCAGAGGCTTCACTTATGTTGGTGTAGCCATCACGAATGCGCCATCTGACAAGGTAAGTCGGATGCAGCAGCGATTGGACACATAATTTGAACTGTTCGTCAAACAAAGGCTTATTTTGGGTTTGAAGGGCATAGAGCATGATTAGTCCGGTTGATTCAGACAAGGTTTCGTGGCCAGTTGACCTCTCAGTGTTAAATGGGCTATCTAAGTAATTGGTATAAACACCTCCTGATGGGGCCGACATCTGATTTCTTATAAAATTATAGGTCAGCATCTCATGTTCGGAGTAATCTGTTTCTGTCTGCGTTTTACTCAGATGCAGAAAATCAAAGGGAGAATATTTGCGCGTATTAAGTGAGTGGTCATTCGTACAACCGAATGCAAAAGTTGATATGCATATAAGAAAGACAGTAATTGCCAACCCAAATTTTCTCTTTTCGCCTGACAATGTCTGTCACCTCCCCCGAATTTAAGTATTTATCTTATACCCATATATGTGAATTATAAGATAAACATATGTAAAATCGTTACATAAATGTACTGGTGCGCAGGTTGAAATTGCAGATAAGGTGTATATATGAACTAAAGGGATGGAGGTGGAGAAATGGGAGCCAAATATCGGTGTATCAGTTTAATGATTTGCCTGTTTTTGTTTATGCAAGGTTTACAATCGTATGCGCTAAATGGTATGAGCCTTATAGATTTCTACGATGATACTCAGATATACTATATATCAGAGTCGCCGGATAGGGTCAGAAGAACAATTGAGAGTTTTGGTCTAGAAGCCAAGGTGCTGAGCCGTGCTGATTTTGATAAAGACCTCTATTCGATCAAGCATATCCTCTTACAAGGAGAGACACTCAATTTAGCTCAGAAAGAGATAATTGCTTTGCAGACATTTGTAAGTAAGGGTGGGAATCTGAGCATTGTTGGACCTGTTTCTATAGCTCAAGCCTTTGGATTTGAGTTCGGAAATGAAATAGAGGTAAAGGGTGTCATTGAGTCCATGAATGGGGAACTTGAAGTCAATTGGCCTGCACCTGTGTATTATCAACCTGTGCTGCCAGAAGATACGCTCGATATATATACCTTGTTTAAAGAAAACAAGGGCATTGCAGCTGCGGGCAGGACATATGGACTTGGAAAAGTGTATTATACTGCAGATGTTTTCTATTCATTCGACGCACAGGAGATAGTGCTGTTTCCTTATATTATGAATAATATGACAGAGTTCTTAGATATCAAGCCTATTAAGCGCATAGACGATGTTCGTGTGTATATGGACTGGGGATTTAATTATGCTGCAGATCCAAAAGAAATCGTAGATTTATTGAGTGATGGCGGTGTATCGGAGGTCCATTTAAGTGCGTGGTATGATATAGGCCGGGTGCGCAATTTTTATGAAGAGTTCATAAAACTGTGTCATACAAAGGGCATTTTGGTTTATGCCTGGTTTGAGCTTCCTATGGTGACACAGGAATTTTGGAATGATAACGATGCGGTTCGTCAGAAGAATATATATGGAGAGGATGCTGTAGTTGGATGGCGGTCCTTAGTGGCACTTGAAGACCCCTTAGTCAATGATAAGGTCAAGCAGGAAGTTGCAAGCATAGTGGAGGCCTTTAACTGGGATGGCCTCAATCTGGCGGAATTGTATTTTGAGCCTGCCGGTGGATTTTCTCTAGTGGGAGACATTACGCCCTTTTCTGAGTACTTCGTAAATGATTTTATAGAAAAATATGGTTTTAATCCCGCTGAAATTTTCGTAGCTGAATCCAATCTTACCTATACTCAGCAGTTAGAGTTGATGGATGCTTATATATCTGAACGTATTAACTTGATTACAAAGCTCAATGTCGACTATGTGTACTACTTTGAAAGCAATTATCCTGAGCTTGACCTGTATATTACACTGATTGATGATTCCCTTGATGCTGAAATAACAAAGCATATCGGTTCTGATTCGAGACAAATTATGTCCGCTCTTGAAAGCACAGATGTGAAGCTCCAAATTGAAGATCCATTTCACCTTTGGAGCAATGCGTCGGGTCGTTATTTGAATATAGGAAAATATTTCAGTGACCTATACCCCGAGAATTTTGAATCCATAGACATCAATATTGTAAATCGTGCGAGTGCTTTCCCGACAAGCAAGCAGACAGGGACTGAATATAACTATTTGGTTTTTCATGGTGCAGCTTATAGTCAGAATGTGCATCTTTATGCATTTAATACTGTATATGCGCTTGATTTCATGCAATCCCCATATGTTTTAGGCGCATACGTATCTATAAGAAAATTTGAAGACAGTCTGCTCCTTGAATCGCCAGCAGCCTTTATAATTGAGGGTGATTTCAAGGGGAATGATGTCTATAGAAATAAGGAAATATGGCCATTTAGAAATGATCATGAAATCATGCTGCCAAAGGGCTATAGTCTTTTGAGCACTTCGGAGATGGAGCAAAGTGGAAAGCGGACACCATGGATTACGAACATCACTGCAGAGGTTCTTGGACATAGGATTCTTGAAAATGGTATTGAAATTGAATACTATAATCGGCAAGGGGGGTATCTGTCTACGGATATGGCCACTGAAGAGATTTTTATAGATGGCCAAAAGGCAATCCTAGACAGGTATGTAGAGGAAGAAACATATACAATATCACTTCCTAAAGGAAGTCACATTATAACATTGGTTTGGAAACAAGAGAATTAGCACCGTGGGTTTTCTCAAGCTTTACTATTGAATTTGAGGTTCAAATGAGGTGGGTTATGTCCTGCATAGTGTGGTATATATAGAAGCAAATGGAGGTAGTCATGGACAAACTTGATCTAAGGAAAATGGTCGTAAAAAATATGCCGCTTGGTTATATCATTTTAAGGATAATCGATGGCGATCAGGGCATGGATTTTTTTATAGAAGACGTGAACGATAGCTTTGCTGAAGTGACCAATATTGATGGAAATGCTTTGATTGACAGAAGGCTGTCTGCGGTAATGGAGGATGTGCTTGACAATTCATTTGACTGGTCTGCACTTGCACGATCCATTGCGGAATCCTCATCGGAAGCGACTTCTGAGCACATTATTGAGACTGCCTCAAAAAAATACAAGATTTCAGTTTATAGAGGTGCTGAGTATATCATAGGGCTTTTTGACGACATAACAGAGTATACAAAAATGGAATCGCGCCTTAAAGAACTCTATGATGATTTGCTTGCAAAAAATGAAGAGCTGTACTTAAAAACGATTACAGATAATTTAACGGGTTTATATAGCCGAGAATTTGTAATACAGGCCCTTATGAAGATGACAACACGTGTTAAACGCTATGGTGGCGTTGTTACTATTGGTATCGTCGATATTGATAAATTCAAGATTGTAAATGATACCTATGGCCATATTGCAGGAGATGAAGTCCTGAAGCAGGTTAGTGAGAGCATGCAAGACCAGCTCCGTTCAACAGATTATATTGGCAGGTATGGTGGTGAAGAGTTCATCATCGTATTTGACAATTCAAATATTGATAATGCTAAGTTCGTCTGTGAAAGACTACGAAAGCATATTGAGTCAAAAGTGGTTGAGCACCAGGGTAACAAGATTTCTGTAACGGTCAGTATTGGACTGGCTGAGTTTCATGCTCAGAGTATCAGTGATTTGCTTATAGAAGCAGACAAGAGAATGTATCAGGCGAAAAGGCAGGGACGAAATCAGGTCTGTTGTTAGTCTATGGAAAATTAGATTCTTATCTGTTTAATAGTTCATATATGAAAATTGTAGTGTCAAAATATCCATAAAACAGGAATCTATAATTTCCGAGGTTCATAGTTCTAATGATGCTAATAAAATCAAGATGAAAACATGAATGAAATAGAAAAGTAGTCCATTCACAAGTATTTGATGGACTACTTTTTACTGTTGAATTCCGAGGCGATAATATTTCTGATACCAATAAAAACCTCAAGGATGGATGAACTAGTTGTTAGCATCAAGTTGAAACTTGATTATTTCTAAAATATCAAGATCTTCACAACTTTTAAGAACATCAATTGTATAAACGTTATTTTCTTGGTGAATTGTATAATTTGTAAAATCTTCAATCTTCCAACACGAGTGAGTACACGAGTGATCTAATAATGCTGAGTTGCAAACAGTAAAGGTTTCATTAGAATCATTTGTAAAAATGTAAAAGTATCCTGAAACTGATTCAAGAATGTTTTCCGTCATTATTCCGAAAATGTTTTCGATAATTTTTTCTGAGACTTTACCTGAAATTGACTTAATGCTATTTTTTGATATTGTGCCAATATAACGTGTAATCGAGGCAGTCACAATTCGATACTTGATTGCTCGATTCAAATCGGAAATCAACATATTATCACCTCTATTTACTATCTACCCTAAAAAGAGTTTAGGAAACTAAATAATATTTGTAAATACTCTAAATGATAACTTATGTGAGAATGTTTTTAAATTGTTTTAGTTCGTTGTACGAGTGAAGGAGCTGAAACTAAATTTTTCATAATGTAGATAAAATACATGTTGATTTTAATCAAAAACAGGAGTATAGTTAGTGAAAAATATTGTGTATATAGTTCTAAGGTCTCGCATAATGTGGAGGGGATATGGACAAATTCAATTCGCTAAATAAAGGATTGGGTTACAGCAGTTTAAATAGTCGTGTTAAACTCGGTATAAAGTCAAAAATATTGGGCAGTGTTATTCTTGCGTTGATTATCAGTCCAACAATCTCAACCGCTCTAAATAGTGTCATCAATAAACTGAATATTATTGATGGGAATTTTGCAGTTCTAATATCTACAATAATAAATTTGATTGTTGTGTCTGGTATAATACTTTTTCAACTTAACATCATAGTTCTCCGGCCGTTACGGCAGATTATTCGAATAACTGAGAATATGGATTTGAATTCTAGAGTTGAGGTTAATTCATTGGATGAAATGGGTGTATTAGCAAAGAACATTAATCTGTTTTTAAGTGTGATTAAGAATACAGTTGTAGAAGTCACTGATGCATCAGCTATTGTGGAATCAAAATCACAGATAATGAATAAAATGTCTGTTGAGATTGCCGATTCATCTCATGAAATAGGAAAAACTATTGAGGATATTGCAAATGGAGCATCTAGCCAAGCTCAAGATACAGAAAATGCAGTTTTGACTGTGGATAGAATGGGTGAGCTCGTTAATCTTGAGCAAAATAGATTGACCGTATTGTATGATACAACGCTTCGTATTGATAAGCTAAAAAACGAGGGTTCAGTTTTGCTTGAGAACCTAGTGGGTGATACAAAGGAAAGTTCAGAAGCTGCCAATGTAGTAAATCAAATTGTAAAGAATACAAATGAAAGCGCGCTGAATATTCGTAGAGCAAGTGAAATGATTGGCCAAATCTCAGGGCAAACCAATCTTCTTGCGCTGAATGCTGCCATTGAGGCGGCAAGAGCTGGAGAGTACGGAAGAGGGTTTGGTGTCGTGGCTGAGGAAATTCGTAAACTTGCAGAACAATCAAGTAAGTTTACATCTGAAATTGATACAATAATCTCAGCTCTGATAGATAAATCAACACATGCTGTTCACAAAATGGAGGAAGTTGGGCGAATTATGACTTCTCAGACGCAGAGTGTTGAAGAGACGAGCTTGAAGTTTGAGAACATCACTGAAGCAATTAACGAAATGCATGGAGAGTTCACTGCGTTAAAGAGAATTGGAAGTGAGATGGTTATTCAGAAAGACGAAGTGTTACTTCTGATGCAGGGTCTTTCTTCTGTTTCAGAACAGACTGCTGCAGGTACGCAAGAGTCTTCGGCAAGCGTTTTAGAACAAGTTGATTCAATTAACAGAATATCGGCTTCAACACAAGAACTGGTTGAACTGGCACAGGGTCTGATTAGCTCTTTGGCAAAGTTCAAATTAGCATAATAAATGATCTCAATTGCAATGCAGTCGAGATCATTTATTTTACCAAGTAATATATTCAATTTGATCAGATTATATCAAATGTATGTGTGTAGTGATTTATTGAGTCGTGTGTTTATGCTATGTGAGCTGCCGGGTATAATACTCATACAGATCATCAGGGGAGGTGCAGTAATGTTTGATAGAAAAATAGTTGTTCATAATATTGTAAAATATGTTACACACAATGGTATTTCACATCTATGGTTAAGTATGGAGTCAAAAATAAATACCAAGCGACTTGTATACATTTTTAGTTCATTAGAAGCTACGAATGAAGAAGTACATCGTCTTTCAACTGTATTGGGTCAAAGTTTGGAAAGCTTAAGTCAAAATGATTATAGGCCACCGCTGATTGATGAAATTACAAAAAGGAAGTTTACAATATAGAGAGGTATCAAATTCTAATAAAATACCTAATCGCAATCGAACTACCCCTTTTTTCAAGAACACCCTCATTGATAAGCTCGTTTACGAGTGCTAGTGCACCTGTACGTCTCATTCCGGTTAGCTTTTCAATTTCAACTCTGGAAGCAGACCCGTTTTCTTTTAGAAATTCCATAACCATATCATAATAGGACCTGTAGTGCAATTTCTCACGGGTCCTTATCTTTTGCTTATTTTCAGCCTTATACATGAATTTATGTGTAATCCCATTTGAGAATGTAATTGAATGTACTTTCTTATTTTTGACTTCAATTACCTCGATTACAGATTGAATGAGTTCCTGTACGCGTTCACGATCTAATGACGCAAGGAAAGACCTTTTAAATACTAGCTTAGAATTTTGGAATGACTCAAAGAGCAGTAAATCAGTAGCATCGCTTATAAATGATTTTGATTGTATAGATGATTTTAAGGACTCTTTATGGTAACTTTCAATCTCAGAGTTTAGGCTGGAAAGCTGCTCTATAAGATCACGTTTCTTGAATAGATAGTCCTTTTTTGACATAGCCTCTTCAGAAAACAGGAACAGATCTTCAAGGCGATTGAGCGCTTTTTCAAATTTAGCTTTGTTTTTCATTAGCTTCTGCAGCTTCAGATCGGACACTGAATCAGAACTATTATGTTCAAGTTCAGCAGAATCATAGCCGAGAATTAATGAAGTATAAGTTTTTTCAAGACCAGTTCGATCAATACTCTGTATGTCAATAAGGGCAGGTCCTTTTAATAGCATACGCTCAACATCTTTCAGAGAATGTTTTCTGTCAATTTTATCTGAAAGCTGCAGATAATTTGAAATGTAAGAAAAAACAAAGGGCAATAAAACGATGTCGCTAATATAGTTGTTGCAGCCATCAACATTTTTTACAAATCGCGAGTTGGAACATGTGTACCGCGATGGCCGGTATCCATCACTCCGTGATGAATCTAGCCCAGCATTGAGCGTGGAACCACATTTGCCGCAAGTCAGTAAACGAGAGAAAATGTGTGTATGAATATTTGATCTCTGTGAAAAAGAGGATCCACGATAATTGCCATCAAGCATGTTAGCAACCTTATCAAACTGTTCTTTTTCAATAATTGCCGGATGATTGTTTTCAACAACAACCCATTCACTTGGATCTTTTAATCGACGTTTTCCTTGAGTTCTGACATTATATCTATACGTACCTATGTAAAAAGGATTACGCAGCACATTTTGGATGGTTTTCGCGGTCCACCGGCCGCCGCGTTTTGTTGGAATTACCTCTTCGTTGAGTAAATGAGCAACTCGATTTGTTGAAGCGAGTTTTTCATACTGATTGAAAATGTAGCGAACTGTTTCAGCTTCGTCCGGGCAGATTACTGGAAACTTTTCTTTTTCAGACCATACATATCCAATTGGAACAGTTGCGCCGTTCCAAAGACCTTTTTCGGCTCTTGAAAGCATGATTGAAAATACACGCTCAGCTGTTAGTTTTCTTTCTAGTTCAGCAAATACCAAAATGATTTTAAGCATAGCTTCGCCCATTGCAGAAGAGGTGTCAAACTGCTCATTTTTAGATACAAATGTGACTTTGCACTCTCTTAAATCTTCATACATTTTTGTGAAATCTTTTAGATTTCTAGAGATTCGATCGATTTTCCACACGAGTAAATGTGAAAATTCTCCTTTATGGATTCGATGCATCATTTCTTGATATTTGGGTCGATCTGTATTTTTCCCTGAATATCCAGCGTCTTCAAATATCTCATATGAATCAATATTTAAAGCATATTTTGCATAGTTTATCAATTCACTTCTCTGAAAAGGGAGTGAGTCTTTATCTATTTGATGTGTCGTTGAAACACGAATATACAGTGCTGCCTTAGTCTTCATGTGCACATCCACCTCCAAAAACACCGACACTCTTATCGAAAATCCAAACACTTGGCAAATTGGACAGAACCAAACTGCGGAATGTATCGATTTCCCAGCTTAGCTTTTCTTCTGCCATAGAGGATAACTTCTTCAAGACTATATCATCCGTTACATCGAAATATTTGCCTATATCAGAAAAGGCTTTAATTTCATTGCTTTTTATGGCCTTAAGGAGTAAGTCGGTTTCAATTGTATAGTCAGAGGCCCATTGAAGGGCACGATGTTCACAACGGTCGTATTCAAGTTCTTGTGAGTAAGTCATTTTACTTAAGTGTGGGTGGATGCCAATTGAAGTGAAGTAATGACCAATTTCTTCAGCAAGAACAGAACGGTATAAAACACTACTGTCAATAATTGCAGAGTTGAGTAAAACGTCATTTTCGCCATTCTGTGAGCTGAAGACTCCTCGAATGTGAGCAGGTAGAGGCGTAGCGGAAATATGAATGTTGAGTTCTTTACATAGATTGTGCATTTCGGATGTTTTTGTCATAGAACCAGTCCTTTCGAAAAGCGAACGTGTGTTCTATTTTAGCATAGAATATGTAAAGTAAAAAGGGCAATCTATTTGATAGCCCTTGTAATAGTATTTATAAAATTAATGAAATCATTAAATTTAAAACACACTCAACGAGTGTGTTTTAGTCATTTTTCTTTCTGTTTTTTCTAATTGCATCTATTGTAGCCTGAACAATAGCAATATCTTCATCTGATAATCCTTCAGTGTCGATCCTTGGATCAACACTAAAAGCAAGCGTGCTTGTATCATAGTTACGCTTATTAGTTCTTCCAAGGAGATAATCAACAGAAACATCAAAGTGTTTAGCTATAAACTGTAGTGTTACTGTATCGGGATCACGCTGATTTCGTTCATACATACCAATAGTACTCGGCGAGACATTTAATAAATCAGCCACATCTTTTTGAAGCATGTTATGTTCTTTTCTCAGCTGTTTCAAGCGTTCTCCAAACATAGTATCACCTCCGTTGTTATTTTAGCACATTATGTGCTATGGAACACTATAAGACACAAAAAGTGAAAAAAGGTATTGACACGACACATATAGTGCGATAACATCATATACAAATAACACATAAAGTGTGATTTGGAGGTGCCAAAATGAATTTGTCTGAGTTTCGTTCATTGAAAGACATGACTCAACATCAGATGTCATCAGTATTAGGGATATCATTTTCGCTTTATTCTAAGATTGAAGCTGGGGCTAGGAATCCAAGCTATAACTTCATTTTAAGATTGACAAAAGAATTTCCAGATGCGAATCCTAATGAGCTTTTTTTCAATAATTGATAGCACATATTGTGTGATTGATCTTTGTTGTCAGTATTAAAGGAGGTTGTAATGATTACTGAAGTAAGAAGTAAAAGTCATGAAGAACGTATATGGAATGCACTTAAAGAAATTGGTATCCATAACATGGAAGAATTCGAAGCAGCAAAAGCTAAGATTAAACCAATAAACATAGGTTGCTTTATCCAACAGCCAGTTAATCAAGAGAAAAACACGTATGTTCAATTGTAGCATTGTTCAGATGTAAATATTGGTAATAAGGACTTAATCTTTCCCTAGGAGTGACAGTGGCTATGGAGTATTCTGATACATTTGGGTGTTTAATCAAAAGTGCAAGAGAACAAAAAGGCTTATCTCAAACAGAGCTTGCAAGGCGTATCAATTCAAATCAAGGTACTATATCAGATTGGGAACATGGAAAAACAGTACCTGCAGAGATGATTGCATCTCTAGCTAAGGCAGTGGAAGAACCAGAGATATTACATGCATATGCATTTCACATGGGGCTTTTGATGATTAACATTCCATTTATGAATAATGTAGATAATCATCCCATTACTGTGTTGACCACTCTGAGACAGGAAATGATGGAGGCTATTGAATCTATAGAGATACTCACTAAATGTTTTAGAAACAAAAGAAATCGTAAAGCATTTGATGAGTATGAATGGGAACATGTGTTAAAGCATGTGAAACGGATTGCGAAATTAATGCCTGGTCTTGCGGTATATTTCACGAATATGGCTAAACAGTTTGACATGGACTTACAAGCTCTTGGCGTGGATTTGACAAAGAAATATAGACGCAAGAACTATATTAAGTAAGATGCATAATAAATAATTTTATGAAGGAGGCAATATGAACGCATTTCAATTTGGAATGATGTATTTGCATGATCAACTTGAAATCATGCTGGATCGGGATGAAAATTTGAGAAAGAGAATTGAAGACTTTAGGTACTTTGGAGAATTAAGTATTGCCGAAATGAGGGATCTAAAAGAAGAGCGGAAACTACTTGAAACTGAGATATCAAATATGATTGAGTTCATTGAATTTGTATACTCAGAAAGAAAAGAATATCAAAAAAAGAAAAATGCCGGTGCAGAAGCAACCGACAAAACAAAACTAACTAACAAAATTATAACAGAAATGATGAAAAATGCAAACACATATTCGGCAATTTGTTCAGGAGGTACCCTGCAATGAGTACTATTCTGACCGATGTAGTCCAAATTAAAGAGGCGGAGCAGATGCTGACATCATACATAGACCGAAATAGACCTGATGACGGCAGTTACAATTTAGATGTTGATAATGCTTCAATGATGCGTGCAAACGTGAGAGATCAGAAAAAGATTATGGATAAGAAGAAACTATTTGAAATCAATACCATGACTGAAGCAGACATTAGGCTTGCCGGTCTGACTAAAACTGAACAATGTGTACTCCTAAAGCGCCTTGAAATGAGAACGAGCAGTTTTCGAGAAGTAGATGTGGCACTTGGATATAGCTCAGAAGGGAAAACAAGTTGGGCAATTTATCAAAAGGCGATAAAGAAAATTGAAAAATTCTTGATATTGTCAGAAACAGATAGGATTAAAAGATTATTGAGTCCACAGCAGCTTGAAGTTTATAAGTTGATGAATGACGGTTTATCAAGCACAGAAATAGCAAAAATACTGAGCTGTTCAGATGCGACTGTTAGAATGTCTAAGAAGCGAATTAGGACAAAACTCAAGTCATTTGAAGAACTTAGTAAGTAGCGTAACGAAAATGTACGAAAATTGATTCGGGGTGAGTTATGTCCAGTTCACATTAGTATAGATTTGTGGAAATAGCGTTAAGCTATATTAGAGAGAGCGTTCTATTTTGAAGATAGAATGCTCTTTTCAGTAAAAAGCAAATCGGAGTTGTTTGGACAAACTATCAACAGTTTGAAAAAGTATCAGTTAGCTAGGCACGTCATATGATATTTACGTGAAATAAACTGAAAAGAGGATGAAAAATGAGTGAAATAAAATTTAGTGTAAGAGATACATTTAATGCCAATGTAATGTTTGAAGCACAGGTTGAGTATTTTGGATATTCATATTTGATAATTTACGGTAAACACATCAATGGTTATTTTTGTGCGATTCCTAATCATGGTATATGCTGTGAGATGTCGGATCCCAATGATACATTTTACAACTCTGAAAGATTAATGCATGCAGAGATTCCTGAACAAACAGCGGATAATATTGCTGAAGCTATAAAGGAACTGTCGATTATTAATAGAACTGTCTGATAGAACTGTCAGAGGCAAAATATAAGTTGTTATTATCAGGCCTTTGACAGTTCAAATCAAGACTTTTGAGTACTTACAGACTATACACGTGTAAACTCAGTATGGTCGCAAGATGGGCATGGAGGCAAAGTGTCAGTTGAGTCATCAAGTCTAACGAGTTGACCGCATTTGTCACATTTGTATGTACCAATGCCCGGTTTTTCACCTGTTGTAGCCATAATATGATCTCCTTTCTATGTAATTGGCGATTAGCCTAATGTAGACTTCTAGAACCAACATTTATAACCCTTTAGTAAATAATTTCACAAACGGAATGTCGTTTCCTAAAATTATTTGCAGAGAAAGATGTAATCGCATTCAAAGTTGTATGAATAATTAAATACCAGAACAGAATTAATACACCTGGCTCAAATAGAGTTTAAGGTGTTTTTTAATACAAAAATAAATGAACCTTAAGGAGGCAAAAATGCGAGAAAGACTATTCATCGGCGACGATAAAGGCAGACGTATGTACAAACTATATGGAGGGACAGATGGTGGCAAGTCAGTCATCATCCCCAACTCTATCTGTCGCGGTTATCAGATCAAAGATGAGAATAACCCGATGAAGCGCAATAGAATCCAGAATCCCCCTAAGATAGCACTGCTTGATGCAGTGATTGTCATAGACGGAAATGAAAAGTCTAAGCAGCGGTACCATGCAGGTGAGTATGCAATAGCAAACAACAAGGGCGATCTTGTGAACATGTGCCGTGATGTGCACAAGTACACACCGCTTCAGACACGGTACACTGCGGCCATTCAGTTTATTGCACATGCATACCTGGCTTATGAGCTGGGACTGAGTGAAGTCATCATACATTCAGAGTCCTGTGTACCCCTTGGTGAATCTGACCGGGCTGAGAATGAAGTGGTGGCGAAGCAAAACAGAATGTTCTTAGAAGACTACGTAAAAGAGATTCGCGGAAAGAGTATTGAAGTGCGGTTTCTTGATCCGGCGTTTAATGGTGCGGCAGTGAAACTTGAATATCAGGACCAGTCGTTTTCCACTGAGGGAAAGAATGCCCTTTTAGCTGAAATATATGATGCAGATTCCATGGAAGCAAATGAGGCCATGGAGACGATTTTAAGTCAGGGTGGCCTTATTGGACTGAATCTTGGTTCTACAACAACAGACCCTGCAGCCATTAATAAAGACCACGATTACATTTCTGCAGCTTATTTCAGTATCGATGATGAAGGAACAACCAGTATAGTCGACAGGATGCTTGAGCTTTTAAAAGTGGACCACGACTATGAACCAGATCCCATTTACCTGGACTATCTCATCAGAACAGGGGGCACAGTCTATTTCAATGAAAATGAAATTGATATTAGGAGCCTTGCCATACCTCTGATTGAAGAGGTACTCATATCCATTCGATCAAAGTTCATAGACAAGGCAAGACGCCGCGGTTTCAGATACAAGGAACTGCCGGCGATGATTTTAACGGGTGGGTTTGTTCAGATGATTAAGGAGACCTATCCAGAGCTCATGCCATTCCTTAGGAGTCTCATTCCAAACTGTAAGATCATGATCAGTCAGCATCCGCTTTTCAGAGAGGCTGAAGGGTGTTTCATATGGTCAAAGCTGCGCTACATCAATCAGATGGAAAGCGCACGGGCAGCGTATTCCAGCTTTGAAGAAGGCATAAACTAATGGCAGCGGATTGGAAGGGTGGTGTCAGCAAACCATATAAGACACCTATCATAAAAACATCTGAAGATGCTACCTTTTATGAATGGCTCAACACATATTCCAATAAGAACAAGTTGATTACAAGGGCATTAAGAATGCTCTGGAAGCTTGAAACGGACCAGTTAAATGACGGTAGTCACAAACCCAAAAGTGCGGATACAGTAAGCGTTCAGGAACATAGGCCTGTCGTAGATAAATCAGCAATACGTACAGAGGAAGAGAAGACCACTATTACACGTGTCCGGCTTCCAAGTGGATCAACGCTCAGAAACCTGTCAAAGCTCAGTGACACATAAGGCAACCCTAGTAGATAGGGTCATCTATAATAAGTAATACTTTAGGAGCGTGATTTTATAAAAGGTATTACTTGGCAAGGCTAAAAATCACAAAAGGTGTTACTTTAAAGCTAAACCGAAGCAGAAAGTAATACTAATTGCTTCAAATTTCATGAAAAAGTATTACTTTTGGGCCTTAGAGTCACAAAAAAGTATCACCTTTTCAAGGGTCTAAAACAAAAAGTATTACTTTGTAGTGCCTGAAATAGCCAAAATGGCCCCCTTTTTTATATGTCAGGTGTGTTCTTTTTAAGGTTTGGCTACCTGAAGTAGCACACCTGGCAGTAACAATCATATAAATCGTTCAAGAGGTAATTAGAAAGTGAGGGTGATGTGAAATGCTGCGGATACGTCCACCATAGTATGCTGGAAGTTTGAATGTGAAGAATCATAAGGACAACTACAAATCAGTTCATATTGGTTAGGCGGTGCACACTCAGCACCGCTTTTATAAGTGCATAAAAATGTCCTCGACAGAGATTCTTGTTGAGGATTTTCTTATGCGTTTATTCTTAGATTCATGTAGCAGAACTACATAAAAATCATTTAATAAGGAGAACATAAAAGTATGGCACTTGAAATACGTGGTGAAGCTTTAATGGCACTTGGACTTATATTCAAAGGCTCTTTAACAAAAGCGCCGAAAGAGCGTGAAGACAGAAACTATGACAGTGACAGGCGCAATGACTATGGCTACACCCATGTATCCTTTGGTCACTTTCCAGGAGACAAAACCATTGTCAGTACAAAAAGTGCCAGGACAGTAGAGACATTCCTGGCACATGCTGAGAAGGATAATGCTGTATTCTATCTGCCCAACACACTGCGCACGGCATCCGCAGAAAAACGCTCAAACGAAGCAGTTCGGTGGATCAATACGATTGTGATTGATATTGATGATCCGGCGCTTACTCTAAAAGGACTATTTGAAAATATTGAAGCAGCAGGTCTTCCGAAGCCAACACTCGTGAACAAAACGCCAAAGGGCTTTCATGTGTACTGGATCCTGTCAGAACGGGTGCCGGGTTATAAATCTGCACGTGCGCTGTATAGCCTCATAGCTGGACTCATGTGTGATGTACTGCCAGGTGCGGATCACGGATCTAAGGCAGTGAGCTCATTTAAACGCATTCCAAGAAACATTGACTATTTTGATCCTGAATCCACATATGAGCTCAGAGACCTTCAGGAGTGGTACAACCTCAACAAGAAAACGACAAGCAAAACAAAAGCCTACGATAAGGCAGTCGGCACAGGAAAGAACATACTTGATACCAAAGCATTCAAAATATTAAGTGAAGGCTGTGAAGATGGTCAGCGTAACTTGGCAGCATTCTGCTTAGCAAAGCTTTATAGACGGGCTGGTTATGACTATGACGAAACTTTTGAGTGTCTACTTGAATGGAATATGAAGAATGCGCCAGCACTAAGTGTGAGTGCCTTAAGAGGGCGTGTAAAAAGCGCATTTAGAAACAGAGATATGATTCCGTCAAAGCTAATCAAAGAGCTTACAGGCGAAAGCATCGCGAGAGAACTCTTTTGGGTCAACCACGCAAAGGACAGACAGGAGCGTGAGCGCGATCCTAAGGGCCGCATACATATTAGTGAATGGATACAGGACATAGAAAAACTCATTGAAGCAGACGGCGTGTGGGAAGGCAAGCAGCACGAACTGGCTGAGCTTCTTAATGCACCAGAGCGTTCAATCAAAAAGGCACTGAAACAGATTAGGGATGACGAGCACTCTAGAATAAGCGTTCATACAACAATCGGAAGAGGGGCGAGGACAACACTCAGCCTGAAGACAGTGGAGGATGATGCATCTCAAGGTGCATGCAGTGATCCGTCTAGATCAGATGCTGAAAAAGAGGAAATAATAAAAGGTGCACAGTCCCTTAACCATTGTTATAAAGGCTGGCGGGTGGGCGAATCAAACGCGCCGCGAGGCGGTTTCGGCTCGCCACCTTATAGAGTCGTGGGTTGTGGACCCTCTGGAGCTTGTGTGCAGGTTGACGGTTTTACAAGCTGTGCACAAATCCAGAAGTCCACAACCCACGCGCCCGGCTCTAGGTGCAAGGACTTCAAGAGTTTAAGGTTTAAGGACTTCAAGATTAAGAACTTCAGAATGAAAGGAGGTGACTTGAATGAAATCAAAACCAAAACCGCTGGGGTATTACAATCAAAAGGCGACCAAACTGAAGATTAAAACGCCAGGGACAAGTGAAGGAAGTGAGGTGGTTGTCCTCAAAGTGCCTAAGAAAGAGCTTGATAAAGATTACCCGGATAAGACAAAGGTAAAGGAGTGGATATGACCACAAGAGAGGAGGTGCGGCATGTTTGGTCTGGGAAGTTTTCTAAGAAATAATCAGAAGAAATCAGTGGGTCATGAGGGGTTATCTGAAAGTGGGGCTTATAAGTACCAGAGCATGCAAGCAAATATTGAGCATGCACTTAGGTCAAATGAGGCGCTATACGATAATGATGAGCTCAGCGGTATTCTTAAAACACTCTGTGCACGTCAGTTAAGACGAGCCGTGAAGAATAACGAAATCACAAAGGATGAGGCAGATCATATTGCCCACAAGATTAAGACAGAGCTTTTAGCCTAAGACTAGACGGTTTAAGTCTTGCTATGAAATGAATAACTGAACTATTTGAAACTGCTAAGACAAAGCAGTTTTTTTAGTGGAGAAAAGGAGGCACATGAAATTTAAGACAGCAACAATCACAAAGGCAAGTATGACGGCTTGGTATCACGATCTGATTTACTCGGAAGTACGTGTTACTGAAAGTCCTGTGTACTGGATGGATCAGCACCAGCATAAGCCATCTGAAAGGGACATTTTCGTGATTGAGGCGTCATATCTTGAAAACGCCGAGAAGAAGAACGGCACAAAGGTATATAAAGGAATTCCCAGGGCTAACCTGCAGTTTCAGTCGCCGGTTATGTCCGGTATAAGGTTTTAGAGAAAGGTAGTGATGTTAATGGTTAACGCAGCAGCGTTAAGATCAGCACAGGCGGTTATGCCGGTGCTTGCGAAAAAAGATATCTGGGATGTGCTCGGAGACTTTATGAAGATTGACTTTGATCTCGTAGGAAATGCACTTTCAGGTCTAGCAGTGATAGTCGCATTCGCATTAGGTATTGCAGTTGTCTGGGTGTTTATCTCGGCACTTATCAAAGCTGTAAAGACTATTATTGCGCACTCGACCGAAGGCCGAAAAATGGCAAAACATAAGTACAAAGAAGGAGACTGGAAGGTATATGCGGCTTCACTTCTCTTTGTCATCATCATTGCAGGCGGTGGTGTGACGTATCTTAAGTCTGTTTCAGACACACTTGAGAACAATGTGGTCAAGCCGGCAATATCCGTGATGGATGAGGCAAACGACGATGATGACGAAGAAGATGATGATGAAGATAACTAGGGAATGAGGTGATTGCAAGTGATTTCACCCCTAAAACGGTTTTCTGAGTACTTTGAGGTCACAGACGCTCAGGCCGAATTTGTAAACACCTATTTCTCAGGATTTTTCAATATGCTTGCCATGTGCATGATGGTGGTGGCCATCCTCTGCGCGGTCATCAGTCTGTTTTTCATGGCGGCCCAGCTCATCCACAGACTGAACGGGAGCATAAAGTACTCAGGTAAAAAAGTACAAGTTGCCTTTGTCCTACTTATTGTGAGCCTGCTTATCTGCACAGGCTATGGGATCAAACTCTATAGGGGATACGCTGAAATTGTGAACTTCCAGAACATGCTTGAGAATTCTGGAGGTCTTCCAGATCAGGTGGATGAGATAGAAGGTGGGGTGCGTCAAGTTGAGTAAGCGAATGCATGAAAAGGATGAAAGGCAGCGCATTCTGTGTGCCTCAAGCAGTACAGAGCAGTTGCAGAAGGTGCTGGCCTGCATCTCTTCAGACGCCGCACGCGCATTGCCAGTCCAGAGTGAAGAGGAATATACACAGATACTGAATCAGCACCAGGCAGATATTGACGCGCTGATCCTTTGTACGGATTTTCTTCATGAAAGCGACCTGGTCACCTTTGTAAAAAACGTACCTGCAGAAATCGTCATATTTGTCCTTCTGAATAGAAACATCAATGAGCTGCACCTGAACCGGATATACGGCGAGGGTGCAGTTTTCATTGATCTGGATGAGCTAAAGGACAGGTTCTCGAAGACGGATGCGAAAATGGATGACGATGATTCGGCGCAGAAAAAGACCAGTCTTAAGGAAAAAATGAAACCTCTGAAAGTCGGGCTACCAAGGCTAGGATTTAAGAGAAAGAAGAAAAAAAAGCCTGAAGAGGCACCGGAGATTGAAGAGCATGAGCCCGAAGACGATCCCATCCGTGAAAAAGAAGATCAGTCACGGGATGTAATCTTAAGACCAGGAAAACTGCAGACCATTAAGAGTGGCCTTAGAAACAGATTCAGAGGCAGAGGACAGGAAAACACAGTTTCAAATGAACAAAACGAAGACAGTCAGAACCGTGTAATCCGAGAAATCAAGACTGTAGACCAGCAAGTGATTGTCAAGAAGGAAGTCAGGACCAAAATAAAAAAACGTGCAAATACTCAGGTCTGCATGGCCATTACCGGTGAAAAGGAGGTAGGCAAGTCGGTATTTGCTCTGGCAATAGCCTATGGACTCAGTAATCAGAAGAAAAGGGTCGCACTCATCGATCAGGAAACACAGTCGGTACGCTGCCTGCATAGACTCTGCGGCGCACCAAAAGACGAAGAGGGTCTTGAACGTCTTCTTGAAGGAGAAACAGATCCTTACTGCCTGGATAAGGGTGGCCGTCTTAAGCTTTACACTTCAGAACAGGGCTGGCATTTCAGTCCGGCTATGCTTGAGCAGATGGTTACAAATGCGAGAGCGTCATCTGAGTTTCAAGTTATTGATATATCTGCAGACAAGCTTGGAGCTTTCACGCGCTGTGACAGAATTCTATTTGTCATCGATGCAGAACCCGAGCGTATAGAAGCGCAGCTGAATACACTTGAAAACCTACTTCAAATACAGTCAGCTGCAGTCACACTCATTTTAAACAGACACAGCAGAAGCTGCATGGATCATAGACAACTCAGACGCGAGGTTCATAGAAGAACAGGCAACTATATCAATGACATATACATCTGCAGGCTCTCTGAAAAAGATGCGGATTATATTCGTGGCGCTCACAAGAAGGGACTTGATGGTTCTGGATTTGACGTGATTGGGAGGGTTGCGGATGAAGTCGTCAGACATTTGATTTGAGTAAGTTAGAAGGGAAGGGACACAAATGAAAATTGGGTTTATCGGTTCCAGCGGATCTGGGATGAGCTTTGTCATCGATCATGTGGCTCAGCTTATTGTAAAGTCCGGAAAACGTGTGAAAATTGTGGACTGGTCAGAATCGAAGAGCATCTACAGGAAATATACACTCAAGAAGCAGCAGTTTGTAAGAGGGGCAGCAGAACCAATGGATGATTTTATCATTGCTGTCGAGGAGGATGATCCTCAGGCTTATGATTTCGTCTTTTATGATCTTGGCACAAAGCCTCTTAAAGACGCTGCAGCTTATGACATGATCTGTGCAGTATGTAGTCAAGACCATCATAAATATGAGAAGCTTAGCGCATCGTTAAGAAATCATCTAGAGAAGATGCCAGACAAGCTGAAGCTTATTGTCAATCAGGCGGTCCATGGAAAGGTCAATACAGAGTCTGTTATTGCAGGGTCTGAAGATTTTTATGACCATATCTGTGCTGTAGACTTTGATACAACGTCTTATGCGACGGATCTCTATGGAAGGATGACGGGTGATGCAGGTGTCCAGAAGCTGAGCCGACACACAAAACAGCAGCTCTATAAGATTGCTTCAGAGCTGTTCGGGGTTAAAGAGAAACTGCGGAGGCTGAAATGAAATGGGATATGAGCCGCATTACAGATTTATTCAGACCAAGGCGGCGTGGCATCCATATGCAGCGTGTGAATGTGATTCGGATTGTGATTCTTGCAGGTGTTCTGGCCTTTGTCATTAGCGGTGTCGTCGGTTTCTATGAGCTTTACCGTGTGAAGGCAGTGCGTGAAGAAACCCTTGAGCAAGCAGAGCAGATGCGGCAGTCGAAGAAAGTGGCTGTTCTCCAGCTGAAAGAGGCACTTGATAGCGGTGCGCTGCTTACAGGGGTTTACGAACAGGTCTATCTGGACCCGGAAGCTGTGCCTGAGGACCGGGTCAGTGCTCTTAATCTGTCGGGATCTGAGTACAGGGCGCGCAGACCCCTGTCAAAAGGCGCAATCTTAACGCGCCAGGATGTCGTATCTCTTTCGGAGTGGCTGCCAGATAGCGTGAAGCTTAGAGAGTTCAAGAATATCATCGATATTCCAGAGCTTGCGCAGGCCGGCGATGTGGTGGACGTCATCCTATCGCGCAGTAGTGAAGACGGGAAATATGAAGAATATATTGTCATGTCCGATAAACGAATCGAGTATTTAAATGGCAGTGTGATTCATTTCGCAATGGAGGATGACAAAGAACGTTATATCATGGGCAGGGCGGTGTCCGAGGCTTCACACAGTGCAAATGCCTTGATATGGCTGGATAAATATCCGGATGCAGAGATTCAGGGACCAGCCCGTGTCACATACAGCAGTATCATTGAAAATACGGACGAAACAGAGAATGAAATCGATAAGGAAAAGGAAAGCATGATGAAAGAGAAAAGCGAGGTGATGAAAGATGACAGTCCTACAGTTTCACCAAGCCAAGAAGGGCAAGGGCGCAACGACAACTAATGCCCTGGTGACGGCACTGGCACTTAGAGAGCTTAGAAGTGTCAAGGTACTCATCGTCTCAGGTGAGGACGCAGCGCACTACCTTGGCGCGCGGTACGATCCGGAGGTCAAGTTCATTTACAACTATATTTCGACAAATACACTCAGTGCCGAGAAGCTGCAGCGCTATAGCACAGCGCTTTACGACAGAATGTATTTCCTGTGGTACCGTCCTGAAGACGATGCGCATGGCAATGCACTGGAGGCGGTCCTGCGTGCTGCAGAAGGTGCATTTGATTATGTGATTCTCGATGTGAAAGAGACGGAACTGGATGTGAAAGGCAACATTTATATCGATACACTCAACCAGTGTGACAGGTCGCTTGAAACCTATTTTGACGCACATAGAGAACGTATGAAACGTGTTACAGAGAAACGCCTTCAGTTCATTGGCCAGTATCAGAATGCGCTGGGCCATTATAGACTTAGGCAGATGCGGCGCCTGTATAGAAACAGCATATACGCCGTGCCCTTTGACTGTGGACTCCACCGTGCGGCCAGTGATAGCGTTTTGATCAGTTATATGAAGGCCATACTTGGCGAAGAGAAGACCAGGTACACGGGTGAGCTGAGGCGTCATGTTGAAGATCTGCTGGGTGGACTGCTCCGACTTGAAGAAGAGGCCAGCCAGGCGTCATGAAAGGAAATGTGTGATGAAGATATTTGAGAAGTCTATTGAAAGTCTCACAGAGTTGGTCCAGTACTACATCGTTGAGTACATGCGTATGGATCCGCTGGAGCTTTACAGGGATGGTCTTCAGATTGAGCGGTTTGCAGAGCGTCAGCGCGCACTCAAGCAGGAACTTGACTGCGCTTCCTACTCGGACGCTTCGGTGCGCATGAACGTCAAGACGTTCATACAGAACATTCTTACCGATAAGGAGAGCCGGATTGAGTCCATACGTTTTTCAGGGCGCTTTAAGGACATTCGGGATGATTTTCTGATTACACCCAAGAACATCGGTCAGTACATGCGCTTCCAGGACCAGATCATGTCAGCTGAGACAAAGTTCAGAATCCTACTGATTCATCATATGAAGACAGAAGGCAGGAATGCTGTGGTGCACATGATCCAGCGCTATGGATGGGACAACCTGAAGAAGGACCGTGTAGGAGAGCTTAGTCGTTTTGTAAGTCGGGAGGACATCGATTCGGCTTACAGAGACGCACATATTCAGCTGACATACGATATCAAGCTTGCTTTAGTCGTGCAGCGCATTTATGAGGCAACCTATGGCAATCGGATTGTCGATGAACTTTTATATCAGAGGACCCTCGAAGGCGTATCCATTGGGGCCTACGGAATCCCTCAGGGCATGGACGCGTCGAATTTTCCAGATGTGCAGCTACCAAGTGCCTACGACGCTTTAAGCGTAGGGTATATGGATATGAGCATAAGGCTGGAATTTCTAAGCTGTGGTTCTGAAGACGGGATTGAAGATGTGGTGAGAAAGCTGATCCGCTCTGAAAACGGGGAACCGATGAATACATCCGCACCCTATTACAGGGGAGACCGGCAAGGGTCGGACCGTGTTGTTGCAGCCCAGCCGCCCTTTGCGGAGTGTTACATGGCGTGGGTGCGTTTCCATGGCCGGAAGATGTACAGCCTGGAAGACCTTATTACTGGAAAGGCCATGCCTGTACCGCCTGAAGAGCCAGGTGGATATCAGCTGCTCATCGACGCACTGACATTTATCATGCAGGGAAGAATCAACCTGATTGTCACAGGACCGCAGAATATGGGTAAAACCACCGTTCTGAGCGCTGCTGCAAAGCTCATTGACCCGAATCTCAGACTTCGCAGCTCAGAGTCACAATTTGAAGCCCTCCTGCGCAGCATGTATCCCATGCGGGATATCGGTTCCTTCAGGGAGACCAGGGAAGTGGACATGAAAGACGGGTTTGAAAAGTCCCTTCAGACAAATGGACAGATAGCATTTCTGCCAGAGGTCAGACGGGACGCGGTTTATGCCCAGGCAATCACCATGGGTAAGCGTGGTGTATTTGCCCTCTATCTCACGTCCCACCAGAAGGCCGCTGAAGATGTGCCATCTGAAATGGCCAATGCCCTGCTCACATCGAGACTGTATCAGTCCCTCGATGAAGGTATGAGAAGCATTTTATCGACTTTTCCTTTTTGTCTGGAGGTAAAGATTGACCCGGATACGAAACTGAGATACTACAATCTGTGCGAATACGTGGTGAGAGAAAAGGAGACAATTGATTTTGGCAGCATCAAAGATCCGCAGGAGCGAATGCTTATGCTGCTTGAAACTGCCGTAAGACACATGACCACACGTGATTATGAATTTGAGACCGTTCCCATTGTGCGCTTTAATCCTGAAACCTGGTCATATGAAAAGTGCAGCGTTTTTTCAAAAAAGGAAGAAGACAAGATGCGCGCCAACATGCCGCGTACAGTGCGGGACCGTTTGACAGTATTTCAGAAGATGATAGGAGGATGACCCGCGTGATTGTAAAACTGATGGACCGTTTCTTCAATCTACTTATGAATCTGGGCATCAACAGGGCCTATTATGGCCGGATCAAGGCTGTACTCACGATAGTCGACTGCATGGATGAGACTTCGGTAAGCAGAAAAGCGCAGCGCATCATGGTTTCGGCTTACCTAAAGAGTCTTGCGTTTGCAGCGATCTACTACGTATTTTTGAAAGACACCCTCTTTACAGGGCTGATATTCTTCATATCCCTGAAGACTTTACTCAGTAGAATCGTCAACACCAAGGCTGTTCAGATTGAGCTCAAGCAGGGCTATGAACGACTGGACTCATCTTTTAAGACCTCAGGAGAAAATATCGAGAGAGCCCTTTCAGAAACGGTTCTGGGTATTGGCAAGCATGTGCGCAGAAATTTTGAGGAAATCGAGTCCATAACAGCTGCACCGACCCAGTCTGTAGCCAGAAGACTGGAATCCTTTTCGAAGAGTACGCACTGGATTATGGGCCTCCTTGCCAGAACCTGTGTTTATGTCAAGCTGCATGGTGACCGTAAGGATCATGATGGAAAGAACGTGTTTCAGAAGATTGTCAGAAAGCTTCAGCGTGAAATCAACAGCGACTACCTCAGCAGTGAACATGTCAGGACGCGTACGAGTGGTATGGGGATTTTCATCCTGTCACCCCTGGTGCTGATTCCACTCTATGAGAATGCAGTGGTTGGCATAGCGGCTGACATGGGCATGACAGACACCCTGATATACGGATTTTATGACGATATCAAAGGGCATGCAGTCCGTACGCTGTTACTGGTCATATCGGTGCTCTTCTACAATATGTATCTGGAAATATACGCAAGTTCAGACCTCTTCATTTCCCATGAGGATGCTCTGGACTTTCTCCTTGACAGGCCTCTCATCAGAAAGCTTGTTCACCGCGTGACACCAGAGAAAAACAGCCGAAAGTACCTGCAGATTCGGCGCAACATTATTCACTCAGGGACTCAGCGTACCGTCGGCATGCACCGGCTCAGGAAATTCCTCTTTGCCCTTTTGGGTCTTGTGGTGAGCGTTTCAATTGTTGCAAATGGTGTTGTTTCGAGAAACTACAAGTTGCTGCATGATATTGGATACGGTGCGTCCAGTGCGACCTACGAGCGCAATGTCACCGGGATCGAGCTCATGTATAGCGAAGAGGAAATAAGAGAAATGGCGAAACTCGAAGCCCTTGTGATCCGGGAGTTGACATCTGTGACAGATCCGGCGCTTGAAAGAGCAGAGGAACTGATGCAGCAGTTTGAACTTCCCATTCAGAACGAAGAAACAGCTGTGCGTCTCATTGAAAAGGCCATGCGGTATGGTGTGTCGTTACGGGACGCGTTTCTTCTACTGATTATGGGGGTGCTGTTCACCCTGTCAGGATACCTTATCCCGGATATCAGTCTTGGATACAGGCGGATGATCTACGGTGAACGGCTTATGTATGAGGAGACTATGCGGCTGAGAACCCTTGTCCTGGTTCTGAAGGAACAGTACAACATGACCACAGAGAAGGTGCTGCGGGAAATGGAGGCGGCTGCACATATTTTTAAGGATGAGCTTATTGAAATCAACACCCAGTACGGTGGTGAAAAAGGAAAAGCTGCAGTGGACCAGGCTATTTTCAGTATTTCCTACTATCCATTTCAGGACATGCTGAGGCGACTGCTTCTTTCCTATAACGATTTGTCCATCCAGGAGGCCTTCAGCGACCTTGATCTCAGTATGGATTTTGATGAGGACGAACGCCGAGACAAGCAGAAGGCGATTGCCGAGCACCAGGTGGACCAGATCAATACCTTTGCAGGAATCGGAACGCTTCTTGCTGCAGGTTGTTACATGATTTTACCGATTTTGATTGCGGGCAGTCAGAAAATGGCCGAGCTCTACCAGAGCCAGGCTGGATTATAGAAAAGAGGGAATAAGGTGACGCGATTAGAGAAAACAGCCATTTGGGCGATGGCTGTACTGGTGATTGTAGGTGGATGCATTTCTACTACAGCCAGTCAGTTGGGTTATTAAATGAGGAGGAAACAAAATGAAGTATTTGTCTAAAGAAGGTCTGACGTGGATTATGGTGGCATTTATTCTGCTGGTTGGTGGTATCAGCATCAAAACAGGACTGCTGTCCATCGATTTTGTGAAAGGGAAGGCGAATAGCTTTGCAGCAACCATGACTGAGCAGTATACAGACCAGACTGGCCTTGATTTCAAGGACGGTGAGGAGCGTCAGGGTTATGAGGTAATCACCCTGATTGACCGTATGAAAAGCTCATACAATCCGCGCATGCGCGCTGTGGTCGAAACACGCTCGGGAGACTCGACAACTTATGGATATGCAACAAGCACATCTGACACTTACACGGCGTACACGGTCACAGACAAGACAGACAACGACTATATTGTGCCGACAGACTATTATGAAGTGGATGTGATCGAGCAGGGCGCTAACGATACGGTGGTCGGCTACACGCTGACCTATATCCACCAGTAGACGGGAGGAAACTATGGGACCTATCAGGATGACAGTCAGTTATGTTGTGGGCATCCTTGTGGCCATGATTGCGATAAATGCCATGGCGATGATGCTTGATAAGAACTTCGCGGACAACGTCGATAAGGCGACAGAGCATCTGGTTGAAAGCGTCAGTTCAGAAGGCTATCTCAGCGAGAACATGGTGGATCGGTTTCTGAAGGTCCTTTCGGTGAAACACGTTGAAGTGCGGATGTATCACAAGAACAGCGAAGAAAGAACCTTAACAAATGAGGATATTTTAAGCGCTGTCTATGAAACTGCACAGGGCATATACAAAATGGAAGAAGGGGACCGGTTCGACGTGGAGATTTACGGGAATCTGTTCGGACGTGATGTAATCATCAGCCGAAAAGGGAGAATGATCGAATATGAAGCATATCATTAAACTGACTTTTCTCACGGTCCTGATCGGCATATCAGCACTTCTATTTGTCTACTGGACCGATCATGAGACGCGGTATACCCTTCACGCCCGTATGACTTATGCACTGAGCAGTGCGACAAAGGACGCGACCCTCAGGCTGCGTGCAGATGAGACAGAGCTTGCAAAGAACCGAAACTTTGATGGCAATCAGAGAGCACCGAATGATTATGAAATCAGTCGTGATGGGGCGATGGAAGTTTTCATGAAGACTTTCATCGCTAACCTCAATCCAAGACCCAAACACGACGAGGAGATACTTGCCAATATGATCCGGGGTGTCGCGGCCTATGACGGCGTCATGTTCTTATCTTCTGGTGGTCAGTGGTCGGCGCTTCAGCCCTATGCGCATTACTGCACGACGAACAAGACAGTATATAGTTTCACACTGGGGGAGCTGGTTTATATTCGGGTAGACGGAGGCGCGCTTCAAGAGAAGACGCTCGATGTGCTGAGCTCTCCATACGACTTCTTGAGCATGGACCAGCTCAGAGACCAGGTGGTGATGGAAACCATCAGCAGCCGATTGAATGAACTGGCGCATTATACTGAAACAAGTAGACGGCTAGATACCAGAGTGGACTACAGGCTTCCTGGATTCGACTCGAGTGTTTTAAATGGTGTGACAAGATATAACGAAATAGGCAATGTGATCCGCGCGCCAAGTGTGATTGCAGTTTATGACTATCCCTATAAGGGAACAGATCATCTGATGCGTATTGCAAGTCTGGCCGGATCGCATCTGTCTCTTGAACTGGAATAAAACCAGCAATTAGGAAAAAAATTCAAAAAACTATTCACAAAAACGACAATTCGTGATATGATGTTATTGTCATAAATAGGAATATCAAAAACCTGTGGTGTGATGAAAGGTGGTACGGATATGGACGAACTTGAAAAAGACATCATAAGGAAACATCTGCTGAGCAAAGTTGATGTTGATTACGATATGAAGCTAAGTGAAATCCAGAAAAGCTGTATCAGGGAGTTTGCCGAGTCCGATGAAGAGGTGGACATTTTACGCCGTTTTCTTATTGAAGAGCTCCATATCAGGGAAGTCATCAACGTAAGAGGACTGATGATGTACCGAAAAGAATTTATGGATTTCAATAGAAAAGCGTGTAGAAGATCGAGAAAGTATGGATAAAATGCTGTTTCGCAAATATGAAAAGTAAAAATGCTTCTGATTTTCTTGACAGGGTTAGTGGCCGTAAGAAGATGCAAAAGCATTTAAAAAAGGAATCGCGGACGAATTTCGTCGATTCTCACTCAGTATAGCATAGAGAAGAGGGGACAGGGAAGATGAATTTGACTCGAGAAGAGCTGCTGAAATTTGCAAGGGATGAGTTTCTTACAACAGCAGAAATTTCAGAGCTTTGTGAGAAGGACATGAGAACCGTACAGCGGTGGATAAAGGCAGGAAAGCTGACAAGTCCTGTTTCAGGGTCAAAGGCATACCTGAGAACCGATGTGGAAGTACAATTTGATATAAAAAGAACATCGGCCTATACGCAGGAACAGGCGCGCCATATGGCGCAGGCGTATTTTGTTTCCTATAAGGATACTGCTACGGCACAGGATATTACCATCAGACGGATTCAAAAGCTGGTTCAGGATGCACGTCTTGAGGCTATAAAAGAAGGCACACAGCTTCTGCTTAAGACGGAAGTGGAAGAGGTGTTTGAAGTCATAGAAGACCGTAGAACTCGGTACGGGATGGGACCAAAAAGGAGTTGAGACAGCATGAAAAGAAGAAGCGTGACCTTGATAGTCACAGTACTAATGCTTATAAATATGAGTACGGCGCCAAGTTTTGCTGCGTCAAACCTGTCCGATACGGTGAGTGGTTTCGTATCGGCATACAGTGAACTGGCTGCCGATATAGACCAGGCTGTATTTGACATGGTCAGTAATGTAATCAGCAAGTTTATTGATGTGGATGAGGATTTCTGGGGGGCTCAGTACATAGCAGCCATGTTTGATAAGGGTGTCGTTTCAGGATATGAGGATGGTTCCTTTAGGCCGAACAATGGTATTTCTATTGCGGAGTTTACGACCATGCTGGTTAATCAGGAAGAGTACGATGTTGTGTCTGCAGGAAGTACCTGGTACATGCCGTACGTTGCAACTGCAGTTAAAAATGGCATCATCACGTCAGGAGATTTCGAGACAGGGATTGATTACACACAGGGCATTACACGGGGGGAAATGGCTCGTATGATTGCAAGAGCAACAGGGCTTGATGAAGTGACTGGCAGCTCATTTGAAGACAATTCTGAGCTGGGGGTATACCGCGGATATGTGTACGCCGTAGCGAATGCCGGCATTATCAGTGGATTTCCAGACGGAACATTCAGAGCAGATGACGGCGCGACGCGTGCACAGGCCTGCGTTATGCTGGTCAACCTTGAAACGTACCTGACGGGTATAGAAGACGCGCCGGATAGTGAAGAAATGACCTGGGAGACAGCCTACGGTACAATTCTTGAGCCCACGGATTATGATATGAACGAAGAAATCTGGTCTGATTCAGAGTTTCACCGTATTCTTACAAAGGATCAAAGTGTTCTGAAAAAAGTCCTCAAGATTCATCTGAAGGATGATCATAAGGAAGTGGATGAACCTTACCCATATTACTTGTGGTATTACGATCCGGATCTGCGTGCGTTTTTCGTTAAAATTAATGGAGGACATGAAGATGAAGATGGTAATTACGTTAATAAATATGCGAATATGAATGAATCTCTAGGCGATGATTACATGTTTGATACCATGAAGGCAGCATGTTATCACGCCCTGAAGAACGACCTGGAAATTCATCTGGCCAACTTCAATTATGACCGTGCGAGATTGTCACTTGGCAATCAGGAAGACGGCGGAACGATGTTTGCTATTAATTTAAATTATAAACTTGGGGGCGTGGATTTTTTCTATGAGCAAGTAGATGAGTATGAATCAGGTGTGACAAATATCATACATGAGTGGGAGTTCAACAGTCTCTATGATATAGAAGATTTATTTCCACTAGGGTATGTTGAGTTTTCATCTGAAGACTTACGTCCATACATGAAGCAAATCAATTATATGGATAGTCAATACACAGATACTGTTTATGGCATTTGTGATTATGTTTTTAGTGATGATGGTCTGGATATTTACCGAGCTCTGATGGCAGATTATTTGAAAGAGAGTGAACTGTCCGTTCAACAGGAATTACGAACAGAAGAGTTTTATGCAGAGGTAATCGGAGACTTCTGGATGATGAAGTCTGATTTTGAGACAACAAGTCCAGGGTATGCGATTGTCGAAAGATAAGAGGTGAACCATGAAAAAAAGAATATACGCAGCGCTGCTTGTCATAGCACTGCTTTTTACAAATATGGGGTTGCTCCAAACGGAGCGCCCTATTTCTTTTGCTTATGATCTTGAAACCATGCGGGCATATCTCCTGCAGCACTATGGGGATTGTACAAGTGAAGATAAAACTGCCATTGCAGAGGCAAAAGCATATATGGCAAATCAGATGGGCAGTACACAGTTCTATAATACAGGTAGACGTGATAAACAAGCGAACATGGGCATTCTCATGCACTTTGGCAAGATTGCCTATACCTATGCGAGTGACAATCATTTCGAGTATGTGGGACGTGACGAGCTGATGAAAGGCGAAGACGGAAACTACCACTATAGGTACCTGGGCTGGAATTGGTCAGACAGCGCCCAGGTCACCAATCCAGACTATCCCAATGTTGCTGGCACGACGGACTTCTTTTCAAGCATTGACAACAAAATATGGGTTAAGAGTGCTGAAGCCTTAAGTACATGGAAGAATTCAGACATCAATATTGCCAATTACATGCTTAATGACGCGAAGGTTTATGCCCAGGACGACGGCGTTCTGACAGACGGTGGAAAAAATCTGACGGTGTCTGATGTACTTGACTACAGACTGGGTGTGGACGGCCTTTCGGTTACAACGGACAACCTGAAAAGGTACGCTAAATACCTGACACCTGCGTCGACGTATATTTACGGATCTGTGCGCATTGACCAAGCGAAGTATTACCGGTCCCTCGACCTTGAACCGGTCCCTTTTCCGGAACCTGAAATCCAGGTCACCTATGATAAGAGCCTGTATACCTTCTCGGAAGATGAGACGTCAAAGATAGTCAGTGGTACAGTGACCATCAATTTTGACGGCTTTGACAGCATGAAAATCAATAAGGACTGGCAGCTTGACAATTATGTAGATACGGCAATTATCACTGTGGAAGGAATGGAATATGACGGAATTATCACTAACAATACAATAAAAACCAACTTCTCCTATCCAATAAACCGCGGCAATTACAGTGCTGGAGATAGCAGTGCTGAAGAGACGACAGAAGTCTCCTATGCATTTGAGCTGCAGGAACTCTTTTTGCATGATAATTATACGGACAGGGCTACTGCGAGCGTGCCAGTGTATGTGACAGCTGGCGATGTGGAAGCGACATTCGATATCCGCTGGACGAATGAGCTTGGTGCAGACGAAAGTGTCAAGGACAGTACCATTTCATATACGTCATGGCATGACTTTCCTCTGAGACTTGTACCAGATGTTGAAGTCTACGGCGATAACGTTGTGACGGGCATCGCATGGCAGCTCGTAAACGGATCAAATATTGAATTGAAGACGGGTTCACAGTCACAGACTGTTTCATACGTCATCAACCAGTCAAAGGAAGCTGCCTTTCTAAGTGACGGTGTCGCGACTTTCAGGATGTACGTCAACGTCTTGTACCCGACTGCAACAGATAAGACCTATCCTTATCAGATCGTTAGGACAGGGACTGTTGAATTTGTGAAAAAGACGGAACCTGAAGAAGACTCAAACAAACCACCCGTCGCAAAGCTGAAGGCGCCGGATAGCGTGAAGCTCGGAGAAGAGTTCCCGGCATCCGCAGCAAAGAGCTATGATCCAGATGGTGAAATCACCAAGTACCGGTTTTCCGGTTCTGAGTTTGAACTTGTAGAAAATACGGCAGTGGACCGGATCAGAGGCACATATCTTGATGGAACAAGCAAAGAGCTTAATCTGTTTGTCTATGATAACGATGGGAATTCAGACAAATCATCAAAGGAAATTTTGATTGAGGATCCATTCAGAGCGTCTTTTTCAGTTTATGGCAAACATAAGGAAAAATATAAAATCACACTGTCTGCTGCAGAAACTAAGGGAACGACCTATTATCCTGTAGACAGCTACACCTGGACAATCACGCCAACAGCCGGCCAGGGTTCAAATGCTGTTGTTTATGAAACCGGGAACACCGGTAAGAACATCAACATCGGTTTCAAAAAACCTGGAACCTATGCGGTAACACTTACGGCGCATTCGACATGTACATTTCCAGGAGAGACCGATAAGACCTTCTCAGACACCATAACACGCACTATTACAATCCAGCCGGATGAAGCGCCTGTTGCAGGACTGTCTGTCATGGGTCTAGCCCTAAGAAACCCAGGTAACAATCTGCTTGCAACCATAGAAGCAGTCAGCCAGTCATACAGTCCGGATGGGGACCGACTGAGAATTACAGGTTGGTATAAGAAGTTTAACTCAGATAATGATAATAGTTTGATGGATGAGACTTGGGAGAGTCTAGGGACGACAGATACACATGTTTCAACAGACGAGGGTCATGTTGGTGATTATTACTACTACATCACAGTTCAGGAGTACATCCCAGATGAGGAAACCCTGCCAGCGTATTTTAAAGAAAGTGATTTTCTCACAGACACGTCACTGGATGAACCTATGGCGACACAGCACTGCTTTGTCGACAACGTGGCGCCGGTCATTTCAACAACAGCGACACTTGAAAAGGCAGTTGAACTTGTCGTAATTACAGACGAATCTGGCGCGAATTACACGAGCCTGCTCACAGAGATGAGCCGCGCGGTAAAAGCGATGGCAGAGCAGAAAATTGACCTGAAGACAGAATTTATCAACATCAATGGGACCGATGTCAGTCTGATTTCTGCAGGCATGAAGAAAATCCAGACCTTCATCTGGAACCGGTGGTGGAATGTGTTCCTACACTTTAACTGGTATGAGTATGAAAATGGCGATTTTGACAATCCATATAGGGTGGTTGAAAATCCTAAAATGAAATTTTCAGGCAAAGCCGAAACAAAAACAGGCACCATAGAAGACATGATTTCATGGGCTACCTATCCAGAGGCTTATGCAGTCATTGATGGTGTCAGCATTCAATATGATGAACACAGCGGTGGAGAAGACACCTATGAAATTACACAGATACCTGTGTCGGTCTATAATGCGCCAAACGACTTCCTGATGTCAGACAGATACTACAATGCTTCAGGATATACGTATCAGTCCTATGATGACTCAAACGAGTTCAGTATCTATCACAACGGATCAAGGACATATGGTGCTGATGGGCTCTATTCAAATGAGTGGTCAGCGCTCGAAAGGTATCCTTCAATTAATCAGGGTGACAATTACGTATCGGACTGGATACCAGAAACGCTCAGCAGCGAAACAGAAGGTGAGTACAAGGTGCTCGATATCGACAACTATCTATCAAAATACAGTGATTCTGTGAATGATAAGTATCTTGTGTTTGCCATTGCAAACGGCGAGAATTTCTTCATGACCGACGAGATGAGGACAAAGCTGAAAAATGTTTATGGGTTTGAAAATGTTTATTTCTCAGTCAATGATTTTTGGGGTGAGTTCAAGCCAACGGCACCAGAAGCCATAGATGTTCGTCTAGCCGACTCTTCAGAGGGTGGTTTATATGCGCTCACTGAATATGGAAATGAGATTTACAATTACAGCGCAGCGGCAGATGTCTATTATTCACAGAGCTCAGAAGCTGACACAGTGGATTATGAGGCTGATTTGAATGGTAAGGGATTTGTGGCTATTCCTGCAAACACAGGATATATGACAGGCTTTATTAATCCCTGTGTGCTGGGGCTTCAAGCAAATTTAGATAATTACAATAGTGGCTACACTGCTGATGGACGTATGATTGATGTGGACGTCGATGCATTTTGGGGAAAGGGTACGGTCAATACCTATCAGCTGTTTGATCCTACGACTTCGTGGGTTATGGCAGATGGTACGATGCTTGATGTGAAAAACTATTATATCAGTAATGGCGTATCTTCATACTATTACAAAATGGGCGCCATCGTCGAAACAACAGACGGAAAGTTCTATTATGTCGCACCGAACTTCAGCTTTACAAACGGTCGTACCGGTCCAACAGACCCCAATGTGCTTAAGGAACTGGTTGCAACAGAACTCGATATTTCGGGTATCGACGCGGTTTACTCTGGACGCTTCAATGAGTCATTTTATTTTAGGGACGCACTTTCTGTAAATAGTGGCTCCTCTTCTTATGATGTCGATTTGGGGTTAGGCATTGCCGCGCTTCCGGAAGATATTTTCATTGTAAGGGATGTAGCTGGAGGATATGTTTTCTGTAAGCCAACTATGAGCTTCACACAATCAGATTACAGAGAATACAGCTATACGACATCCAGAGGTAAGACATATTATACACAAGGATGGTTTTACGGTTTTAAAGTCGATAATTTTGTGAGGAACATTGAAAGCCTCAGCAAACTTTCGATCTATACGAAGGATGTCAATTATTCCAGTTTCTATGTTGAAGGAGAAGGCCTTTTTGCATATGAAAAATTCACGAACAAGAACACCCTTCTTCAGTGGACAAATTTGCTTACAAATTACAACCTTATGAGGAATCTGACGAATCTATCCTATGAGTTTTTCACCTATTCCCTGGTTGATGAAAACGGCAATATGATTATCGATGATGTTCATAGAATCAGTGGTGTCAGGGGTGGTGATGTGAGTGAAGACGCCTGTGCTTATGTAGATATGAATGGTGTTGTATATGGCAAAGGCAAGTCCTATATGGGCTCTATGGGACAGCAAGGTACACGTACTGCCTTCGGAAAAGTCTTCAACACCCCATATATACTCAATTCGACCTATAGTACAAAGACCTTTTCAAGTATCTATGATTTCACATCGGAAAACCCTGGATATGGACTGACGGCGCGCGGTGTTTACGGGCCAATCGTTGACAGTATCCTTGAGGCCTACACCGATTACTCCACAAATGAGGACGTTTTTATTCAGGTGGGGGATATGATAGACATTAGCCACTTTGTCATCGACAGAGAAGGTGACCCCATGTTTGATATGGGTGTTGAGGTTGAAGTGGACGGGAACTACTATGACAACACAGGCACCCGACCGACACTACCAGATGATTTCACGCAGCCGTTCTTTGTTGATCAGGCTGGAAAGTTGACATTTATACCGTGGTTTATCGATAATCCGGTTGGCAATGATGATAATTTCGCTGAGCTGAGATACCGCAATAGGGACAACACGACAGTCACCGTGTATGCACATAGGCCGCCTATAGCCGTACAGGGTTACGCCATTGTGCCTCAGGCAGATGGATCCTTCAATTATGTGGCATCCGATAAGGGTTCCTACGATCTTGATCACTCTATTTCTCGGGCTGACAAGGGGATTGTAGGTAGAAAATATTACTATAAGAAAGGCCTCTCGCCAACCTGGACAGAGTACGACGGAACGCTGCCTCTTGAACTGGGTGTGCAGTACAGTTTCGCCCTGAAGGTTCAGGACCTCGAAAAAGCCTGGTCAGACTATGATATCAAGGAAATAAAGATCGACAGTGCGCCCTTTATTCTGGACGCATCGATTGATCCACCTTATCCGACTGGCGTACCTGCAGGAAGTTCAGTCACCATATCTGCTGAGGTATTTACCTACAAAGCGATTTCCAGTATCGTTGCGAGCATAGACGGTGCCAGTGTGACGCTTTCAAAAACAGGACAGACAGGCATGACGAGCACGTATCAGGGCACATATACCGTGCCTGCGACAAAGGCTGACTATGACTACTATCCTGTTTCTGTCAAGGCCACAGCTTCTGATACTTCCGTTAGGATGGCGACGCTGAAGCTAAATGTACAAACACCAATCGACCTGAAGGGGACGGCACCTGACGCTGCAAGGGGTGATATAAAGACCATAACAGCGCAGACAAGTCCATATGCGACAAGCTGCACGGCAAAGCTCTTCAGTGATACCGGTGCACCTGTTTCGCTCATACTTTCCAAAACAAGCCTGTCGGGGGGCGTTCAGAACTGGGCGAGAAACTATACCTTCATACAGACCTTTTATGAAAACACGTCGGCCACTGAAGCTTACGGCGGCTATAAGACTCAGTTTGATGCCAGTGCTGCAAATGGCACGTCAGACACGGACAGTGATAACTTTGATTATGTGGCCAGTCTTGTTCCTGAGGTAGAGTTTGTCAGCGCACCTTTTTCAGTACAGCAGGGGGCAGCAGCAAGTTTCTCAGTGAAAATAACGGATCCTGATGCAGACATGACGACGCTGACGGCGTATGTTTCGACGGATGCAGGACTCACATGGACACAGGTGCACAGTGAATCCGGCGTCGGTTCCGGGTCCACAAAGACATTTGGCTTTACGGTGACTGGAGAAAATCCATATCTGGTGAGGGCTGTTGTGGCAGATCCATTTACGCTTACCAGTGAGGCAGAGACCGGTTTTGTAGTCATCACAAACCAGGCACCGACTGTAGAAATCAAGAGTATCGTACCGGATCCTATTTATGAAGGAGACGATGTTACCATCACCGTGCTGCCAAAAGACGAAGACGGGGATATGTTAAGTGGTGTCCTTGAAACATCAAAAGACGGCGGTGTGACCTGGATAGTGGAGGAAACCTTTACAGATCTGACTGAAGGGGTAGAGATTGAAGTCGTCATAAGTGGCGTGGAAGCCCTGCCATATACGGTTAGATTTACTGCTGAAGATCCTGACGGACTGACAGGTTCTGACCAGACGAATTTTGATGTCATACCGGTCAGCTTATACGACTTGCGTGTAACCGCAATCACGGATTATTCTTTTGAAGATGAAATAAGCAGTCCGGTATATGTGGGCGACATGGCCATCGATGAGAGCAACCATTCGACCGGTAAGCTCATGAAGCTGGGATATGCTTTTAACTTCGAAGTGGACTCCATTGGACTTGACGCGAGTGACGATACCGTGATGATCCTGCCGACATTTAGGACACTATCAGGAACACCCCTTCAGATGTACTACGGTGATGAGGTGAATGATTTTATCCTGGGTGTTGATGTGGGGGGTGGAACCACGGACGCAAAAGACCTGTTCACGCTCTACTACTCGGGGGAAATGCATCCGGAAGAGGTCCTTGGATCTTTCTCGGTGCTCATGCTGCCAACAAGCCTGCGCAGTGTGCATGCGGATCATGAAACCTGGAAGGGGCGATATGGTCTGCCGACATCAGCGGTATTTGTGCCAAGTGGCGCGGATCCTGAGACCAAAGCGAACCGCTACACCGGAAAAGTCATAGTCGAATTTGTTCCACTCGCTGTCAAAGAAGGCTTCATTCGCTTCAATTATGTGGACTCTGGACAGTGGGAAAAAGAGCGGTGGAGCGGTGGTTCCAAAGTGAATGTTGTCAAGTATTCAGCTTATGATCCAGGAGAGCTGATCATTATTGACGCTGCCCATACAAGCAACGACGATTACGACGCTGACAGAATACTAAGATAAGGGTGATACAAGTGCTTATGAACATGCTACTGAGCTTCGCATTATGCGGGGCTCTTTTTCATATCTTTAAACAGACAAGACAAATCAAAGAGCTCAAACGGTACAGAATCATCAAGCTGCTGAGCGAGTACACAAGTCAGAACATGAACATCATGAAAGCCATGCAGGATGTAAACACGGTACTGCTTAGAGAACTGCATGAACACCTGAGTGATTCGACGCTCTTTCTTTCAGCTGGTGAGGGAAAACTGACTGTACTTGATTCAACCATAGACAACGAGAAGTTTGAACGTGAGCTTCGGGACATATCAAGTTACAGCCATTCTGAAGGCGCTGATTTTGCACCGGCATTTAATGATGGCGCCATACGCTGCATCGAGGAAAAGAATGGCCTTGCACTGATCTATCCGACGGCCAAGCAGCGCGGTATCGAAAGTGCGGTTCTCACGCCGCTCATTACAAATGGAGAGGTGATAGGTTACTGGCTTATTGAGCATCGGAGCAGACTCGTGGACATGCTTGATTTAAAAGAGATTGCGACACTTGGCCGCCACCTTGGGCTGGTTCTGTCATCAGGCCTGAATACCTACTACGACCCACTTATGCAGATCGCCAAAAGACAGTTTGTAATCGAACGCATTGAGGATCTGACCAGGAAGAAGAAAGACTGCTGCGTGGTTTTTGCAGATATCGACCATTTCAAATCTGTCAACGATCGGTATGGGCATGACATTGGCGATGAAGTTCTAAGGCTTATCGCACAGGTCCTAAAGGGCAGCATACGAGACAAGGATATTGTTGGTCGGTATGGTGGGGAGGAAATCCTGCTGTGTATGCCGGAAATCAGCATGGAACAGGCCGTGCACAGACTCAATGAAATACGTACAGACATAGACCGCATGGTGCTGCATATTGATGATGGGCCGCCGCTGAGTGTCACCTGCAGTTTTGGTGTTGCTTTCTCAGGGGAAATGGACACGCCGAGTGCGGATGGTCTTATCAAGATAGCGGACAACCGTGTGTATAAGGCGAAGAAGGGCGGCAGAAACCAGGTTGTCTATGCTTGAGCCTTATACACTCCAAAAGAGGTGAGAAATTGAAAAAACTGTTGATAGGTGCGTTTGTTGCGGTGCTCCTCACGTCAATGCTCTTCGGGCTTGCAATACTCTCTGGGCTTCAGGTTGAAAGGGCGCAGAGCACGGATCTTTTCTTTCAGACTCAGGCAAAAAGTGCAGGTATCCCCTATGCGGGTGCACTCACAGATGAGCAGACAGAAGCCGTGCTTGAACATATGCATCAGTCTGGGGAGGACTATTCGGTGCTAGACGGCGCATGGCCGTACACCCTAGATGCGCTGTACGCGTTTTTGCAGGCAGAGCGGCAAACCTATGGCACGGCCGTGCAAATGGGAGAAAGAAGTCATTTCAGCATCAGAGAGGATTATGACTACGACGAGGATGAAGGATACACGCTGGATGACAGGAGCGTCGAAACCGGCGCGACCGAAGTTTACGAAGTCTTTGACCAGAAAACGTATGAATACGACTACCGCGTGCCGTGGCAGATTCTTGCTGCGTCAAGGTACGTGTTCGAGTTTCCGGTGGAACGGGATCTTTTCAGCACACTCGTGTCTGATTATGTCTATGCAGTCCCCTACCAAGAGATGACAAGCCCCATTTTCACGGGTGGATCTGCAGAGCTGCAAAGTGAGACGATTGAAATATCGAACCATATTCCTGCAGAGAAAAAAAGTCTTTATGTACCAATCAGCAGCGGTTTTGAGCCGCTACTCAATGTACCGCTGGGGACAGATGAGAACTACATACGTGTTAATGGCATTGAAGAAGTAAGGACAGAAGAGACAAACGTCACCAAGTATTACAAGTACGATAGTGAAGGCCATAGAAAACTGAAAAGCACAGACAGAGCAAAGGAAGTTGTTCGGGACATCACTGTCGATATGGCTACACCGCGACCCCTTGTTACACGGTCCCTGTATGGTGATGTCCATTACAGCTATGACAGAGAGCAAGTCACAGAGCAGATTGATTATGACTATAGTGTCAGAAAGTATTATAACGATGACGGAGACCTGCGTAAAAAGAGAATTACAACCTCTACGGTGACACTGGTTTCTGACAAGATGGTACCTTCAGCGGATAATCTTACTGCAGATATTCATAAGTACCTGGACTTCTTTAATGAAAGAGGGTACGCCCAGGAAGATGCCCAGTACATGCTCAATCTAGCCAGCATTCTTCCTGGCGCCAGTGAGTTTTCCCGGCTTTTTGCGAGTGGGTTTGGAACTCCCAATGCGCTCTATCTGAAGCAGGGACTGAGTAGCAGCCAGTACAGCTACATCAGCCTGTCTCCTTCAGAGCTTGATCTTGCAATCCCAAGATTCTATCAGAACGATTCAAGGTGGTCGCATATGCCCTTTGGGTCTTCAACTGTGGGTAAGGCAGGATGTGGTCCAACCTCCATGGCCATGGTGGTCACAGGACTGACAGACCAGGTGATACTGCCACCTGAGATGTGCAGCATTGCAGCCAGTTCGGGATACAAGTCAAGTGAAGGGCTCATCTGGTCCTTCTACAGTTACGCTGCGCCGCGTTTTGGTCTTCAGGTGCAGGAGCTTTATCCCAGTGCATCAGGAAACCAGGCCATGCTGGCACTGCTCAGTGCTGGTAATCCGGTGATTGTTTCGGTACATGAGGGGCATTTCACAAGCGAAGGACATTTCATCGTGCTGACCGGGATTACGGAAAACGGAATGATTGAGGTCAATGACCCTTATGATCCCTATATGTCAAAGAATCACGCCTGGCCGCCATCGATTATCCTGGATGAAGCCAATGCCTATTTTGTCATCATGAATCCGGTGGCAGATCAGGAAGATGTAAAAGAAGAGGAGGAAGAGATAAGTGGATAAGTTCATCAGTAGACTGCAGGAGCACCCACGTGCACTTAGACTGTTTCTAGTACTCCTTGCCGTTTGCCTGTTTGCATTTCTCATCTTTGTGCTGGTCACGCGTTATGAAAAGGCCACAGAGCATGACGTGCAGGTCTATGACAAAAGAAGAGAGCTTGAAACCTTAGCAGAGCCTGAAAAACTGGAAAAGGTAGGTAGCACCGATCCGGAGCTGCAAGCAAAGTCCCAGATTCAGGACCGGTACCTGCTCTTTGAGCATATGGACTTTGAACAGGTCGAATACGTACAGGACCAGCTGGATGAATTGATTTCCTTTTATGAAACACTGGCGGCTGAAGATGTTGACACCACGTATTACGAGGACGAAATGGAACAGGTGCTCAGGTACGCCGGCGCCCTTGATGAAATAGAGTTCAGCGACCTGATTACACGTATGCGAGGACGTGAGGTTGAGTTCAGAATGAATGATAGCTTCAGACATCTTGAGAGTGCTTCGCTGATTCTCTTTGATCTTGAAAGTGCTGATCCTGAAATGACACTGAATTGTGTTTTCAATAAGAGACAAATGACCTTTGTGGCCAAGTTGCAGATAGAAAAGGAAGAGAGGTGAAGAAATGTCTGTATGGAAATGGGGCGTTGATTTTGTTACGACGCTCATTGGATTGTTCATGGGGGACTCCTTCTGGTCCGGTGCCAATCTGTTTGGAAAGTTTGTTCTTATGACACCGCAGATGATCGACCTCGGATGGGTGAGACTCCCATGGCTTGTTGTGGTAATCACTTCGATATTTCTCACACTGACGTTTATTGCTGTAGGCATTTTTCTGATGTACTACAAAAATGATGCAGAGATAGACTGGGGGCAAAGTGCCAAGGTGGTGGCTGTGGCCATATTTGTGTCGACAGTTTCCATTTTTTTAGTGGACCTAAGCATATACGGCCATCAGAAAGTATTTGAGGCGGGCATACAGCCTGTACTTGTACGGGAATACAAGCAGGCAGGCAGCGCGTCCATTATTACTGAAGAAGGCCTTGAAGATGATGAAATCAGCTTCTCAAGCTTTGATACGGCGTCGCTTCTGCTACTCAGTTTCGGAGCGGATTTTGAAGTGGATGAGACCTCGCTGACGGATCCTCAGGACACACTTTCTTCTGGTGTATTTGGCGTGGATATGACGGACTCGACCCAGCAGTACGTGGACGCTTCAAAGGAACCCTATGAGTATTTTCTAGTCTCAAATGGTGGCGACGGCGGTATTACCATGGTATTTGCCTTTGGCATCACCTGGCTCATGGGTGTTATTGGTCTCATGCGTGTGGCAGTGCTTGGCATACTTGCTGCAGGTGGCCCCCTCTGGACGACCTACGCGATTTATTCCATGAAACTGGATACCCTGGCATCCTACGCTCTCCTTGTGGAACTGACAATCCTTGTGGGATATCTGTTCCAGGTCGGATGGGTGCTTGCGGTTCTTGTTGCGCGCTCAGATATTGGTTTTGGAGCACAGACGGCAGTTGTACTGCTTTATACAGTCATGCTTCTTGCGACACTATTTTTCTGGATGCGTCTTGTCATCTGGGCCGTGCGCCATCCAATTACGCTCGCCGGCAAGAAGGTATCGCAGAAATACGGTGAGACAGTAGCTTCTCTTGGCGAAACCTTTGCGGACACGGGTCAGTTTTTTGGGTTTCAGAAGATGCAAAAGGCAGGCGATGAGATGCAGATCCATGGGAATGCCGTGCAGCAGTTTGGTGAAGACCTGGGTAATATCAATGGCAATCTTCTAAATCATCTTGACGCGCTGCATGAGGCAGAGCGGTACAAGCACTTTGAAGAAGCCAGTCGGGTGAAATCATTCCTTGGGACATCCTTTGGCTCAGCTGTAGAAAAATCAGAATATGCTGGTGTGAGTGCTGTGGGTATGACTGATAAGGCGTTCATGGACCTGCTTCATGAAAATGGCCTTGATGCTGTAACCGAAGTGGATGGGGATGAGATATTCGTCAAAGAGGATTATCTGGACCAGGCTGAAGAGATTCTAAAGAGAAACTACGTTCAGGAAAATCTTATGGATTTTGATTATGACGGTACAAGTGGTAAGGTCGTCATGAATGAGGCTGTACTTGAAGCTGTTGAAGAGACAGCTGCAGAAAAGGACCTTGAACTGACACCGGTCGTCTATATGGCTATTGATAGAAATGGCGCCCTTGAGAAAATGCATAAGGAGTACAAAGCCTTTCGTCCAATCGATATGAAAAAGGACAAGCCGTTTGAAATGCCAGATGGTCGTATCGGTATCAATCTTGATGATGATAAGCGTTACAGGGACATTGTAAGCACTTTTGAGACCTTTGGCGTTGAGTATACAGAAGGGGGTGGCGGCACCCTCTTTTTTGATGGCAAGTCCTATGACGGCCTTGACGAAAAATTCAAAGCGCTGAGTGAACTTAAGGATCTGGGCGTGGCTTTCAGTCATGAAGCGATTTACAACACTGAAGATGAAAAAGAGATTCATGAAGCAGATCGGGTCAAGGAACTGCTCACTATGTTAAGCGTTGATTTTGAGGACATGGATACGGTCTTCATTGGGGATAGGGATGTAGACGACTCGATTGACAGTCTTCTTGAAACGAGTGAAGGGTCACTTCACGTGAAAGAAGATAAGCGTTATGTATCCTTCAAAATGGACTCAGCACACGCTTATGCAGAACTTCGAGATGAACTGTACGCACAGCTGCCGGCAGGCAGCATTCTGACAGAAACGATGAAAAGCAAGAGGCGTCATGAGATACTTGTGGACCAGGCGTTTTCAGCAGAAGCCATACGCACTATCAAGGCATATGACAACAAGCAGCCCTACTGGCTGGATGATTCAGGTCAGTATATTTGCAAACATAAGGACGTAGGATATGTTCTTGAAAACGAGCCGCCTGAAGACGGCAGATTTATGGGACCGGCACCGATTAACATCAGAGGAGGAATCGCATCGTGAATGAACTTAGTCAGGGATCACTTAGAGTACGGAATATTTACCAGGATGTTTCGACGGATATCACTATTATGGGATTGAAGCCTGGGATCGCAGCTGCCTACCTGGTGTTTTTTGCACTCGGACTTCCAGCGGTGCTCATTTTGTCATCAGGATCCATAATGGCACTCATTGGTGGACTTTTCTTTCTGCTACTTGTATATGCCGTTTTGTATATGGATGTAAAAGAAATGGTGCACACAAGAAAACAGTACTGGAAGGATAAGCGCAATGCTTCATCAGAATACTTTCAGACGCTTGTAGAAGTGGATGTGATTTCAAAGGACCGCACAGGTGATACCTATGCCTTTACGACAAATACCGTACCGCCTTGGGAGCTTGCGCCATCTGAAGACAAAGAGGACGCAGCGACGCAGTGGGCGGCAAACATCACAGAACTTGTCTGCCACAGGCTCTCTGAAGTGAGTATTTTCGCTTACACACATCCGGAGAATGCGGCGCACCTTGATAGAAAGTACGATGAAGCTCAAAAAGAGGACGATTTGACAAAACCCTATACACTGGCACGGGTGTCTCATCACTCGAAACTACGCAGCATATCTCTTGAAACCACCTATATCAACCGTGTAAAAAAGATAGAGGGTTTTGACAAGGACTATACGATCTCTGATCTGAGCGAATTTCTGCCAGGTGCACGGCTCGGTAAGACCAGCATTTTGAAGTACGCAGGACATCTTAATCCGTGCAGCAGAAAAATCCGTGGAAAGGAGGATCCCCGCAAATGATGGATAAGGTAAACCAGGTGTTTAAACTGGGTAAGCAGGATTTTGAAGTGGATGGCATTTACAGCAGGAGCGTGCTCATTTACAAGTTTCCAAAACGCGCGACACCTGGATTCTTGTATGGGCTCAGTCATGGTGCACACGTAGGTGCCATGAAAAAGAAAAGCTCTGATAAAAGCGTCACGCCCAGCCGTGTGGATGTCAATATGGCCTGGCATTTCAAGCAGGCAGAATTCAAAGATGGTTTTTTAGCCAAGCAGATGATCAAGACCCGTATCAATCGGCTCGATGGGAAAATAAAGGCTCAAAACTCTGGAAGAGCTTCAGATGTGACTGATGAGAGTCTGATTGAATCTCGGGATGCCTGGAGAGATATCTTAAAATCTGAGGCTAATGGCAAGAGCAATGATTACCTGGAAGTGCATTTTGTCATGACCTTTTCTTCAGATGATCAGGACGCCCTGAAGAAGAGTCTGAACACCTTCACACGTAATCTTAGAAAAAGTAAGGGGTTCAAGTTCAAAGAACTCAGGCGAGAACAAGGGCGGGGGATTCGAGCGGCCTGGATTTTGGGGTCTGCAGAAGAAATCACAAGCAAGTATCCTGGACAAGTAGTCAGCCAGGATCAGCTGGCAGCATTTTATCCATATCTTGATGGCAGCGTTTCAAGGCCTGAGAAGGGTGTCTATGTTGGACACAGGACTTATAATGGCACTACAATCCATGTGGATTTCACTCTGGGCAGCGACGGTCAGAATATCCTCGTCATAGGAAAGACCGGCAAAGGAAAATCCTACTGGATCAAAGGTCTTGTTGAAGGTCTCCGCGAGGCAGGCTTTAAAGTATATATCTCAGATCCGGACGGTGAGACAAAAGACAAGGTCGAAGCGCTTGGTGGCATATATCTGGACCTTACGACTGACAACGCAGTCTTCATAGATCCGACAGTAATCATCCCTGCGCTGCTTAAGCAGATAGATCCTAAGGCGTATTCAAAGGCAGATCTTAAAAAGATAATTGAGGCGGATCATTACAGATACCAGCAGGCTATGGACGGTACCCTGTCACTCGTTTCAACCCTGTGTGATGACAAGTGGGACACCGACCTTTCCAATGCCACGCAGGAAGCGTTTATGCGCATGTATGAGGCTGAAGGGATACTAAAGAAGGACCCGACAACGTGGGACAGAACACAGAGCAGTCAAAATATCAGCATTCACAAACTCTATCAGGTCATCAATATGCACGGCCAGGGTGAGGCGCTATTTAAAGGATATACACCACGGTTTGTTGAGGAATCAAGAAAACTGTCAAATGAACTGTGGAGTTACTTTGAGGGTGCGAACAGCTTCATGTTTCAAAATTCAAAAGACTATACGGAGTTTTCAAAGTACCAGCTCATTGGATATAAGATTGCAACGGATCTCACAGATGACAGCAAACCGCATGTGAAGAAGATGGCACGCATAAGACTGTCGATGATTTCCAATTTGAACCTGCTTTTGATTCAGCGAGACAGGCTTCTGAAACTTGGATATTCTGCAGAAATCTTTGATGAGTTTCAGCGTTCTGGAAAAGAGAGCGATACGAAAGCCGTTGCCTACCGTGCCATGACCACATCGAGAAAATACAATTCAATGGCCATCATTGGGCTCAATGATCCGACGGTTCTTGAAGATGGTATTTGGGGCAATGCAAGTCATAAAGTTCTCTTCTATACAGAAAAGAATCTGATCGATAAGACAACGGAGAACATTCAGATGACAGAGGAGATTGTTTCAAAATGGCGAAACCTTGGACAGTATGAATTTGTCTATGTGCAGTCAGATCCGCTGTCGAACAAGGAACGTGCAGATGTAGGAAAAATGTATCTTCCAGAAGAGGAAAACGAACTTGGTGCGACAAGAGGAGTCGCTGCCAAGAAAAATGTAGCATAGGAATAAAAAGGGCATAAATAATGCATTATTTATCCCTGAAAAACTATTATAGATGCCTTAATAAGGCCTTTTTTAATGCCCATAAAACTCAGCGCCGAGTTATATGAGGATTTTTTAATGCCTTAAAAAGGTATTTAAAAGGCCTTAGAAACGAAATTTAGAGGGCATTAAATAATGCCTGTGAAATAAGGAGGAACAGCTATGGAGAGGTTCAATCTGGGTCAGAGAAGTCCTGATCTGAGTTCAGAAAAAATAACAGTCAGTCAGCGGTCTATTTCAGAAGTCCATGCAAACAGACGTGCACAAAATGAATCTGAATCGGGTGGTCGTTTTGAAAAGATAGAACAAGAAAAGACAAAGAAAAAAGGGGGAAGGCCACCTAAAGAGACTGAAGAATGCTTGTCCGCTCCGATAAAAATATATGTCAACAGTGACATGAAAAAGCATCTGATTGAGCACTATGGATCAACTACCAAAATGCGCCAGTTGCTCCTAACAGATAGTGGCTATACAGGACCAGTCGAGTAGAGGAGGGACATTATGATTCTTACACTTATTCTTCTTGCGGTGCTCATTTGGTTTCTCAAGGTTTTCGGAAAGGTTTACAAGATGGCCAACCTTTCTAAGATGGCTTCACTTCTCAGTATTGTATACTTTTCAGTCAAGCTGTATGAGCTAAAAGAAAACGGCACAATTTCCATAGATACAGGCAGTTTTGTGATGTTAAGAGGTGGGATTGAATGGCTGTTTAATACAGGTGTGGCACTCCTTAAAAGTGGACTGGCTGCGCTTATAAGTCTTATACCGGTCGTGGTTAAAAAGCTGATGGAGGTGATTGTTGGATGAAAGAGCGGTTTAAAAACAAGTTAAAGGAAGACAAGGATGCGATTCTTGATGATACGACAAGGCGCCTTGAAAAGAGCTGGTCGTGGGCAGGTGAGAATAGAGGGCGGCTTACCGGCCTCTTTCTTATTACAGGAACGGGCATGCTTCTACTTAATGAAGTTCTCAGGTTTTTGGAAGTCCATGCACTGTGGTTATTCACATCACTGGACAGTGCGAAGAGGACGCTTTATCTTGGTGAAATTGAATCTGCAGCCTGGAATCTGACGGTTGTGGGTACATTGCTGCTAATCGTTTTCTATGTTCTGCCCTTTATTAGGTGGGTTTTAAGGCCCTTTCTGCGCCCTGTAAGATTTATCCTTCTCATTGTGATTGTAATGGTTTTCAGTGTGCTTGATCTCTTTGGTGTTGGGCGAAGTGCTTTTCGCTGGTTAAAGAGGTATTTGCCAGGTCTACGTAAGATGAGACCGGATGAGGAAAAGGACATGAAGAGCCTTGAAGAGCTGAAGCAGGAACGCATGAAAAAGCAGCAGGATAAACAGAAAATGCGCATTCCTGAAACGGTCAAACTGATTCCAGAAGGACCTTCATACACCTTTGTACGCGACCAGAAATCGAGTGTTCAAAAGCAGCGCCTTGGAGAAGCAATCAAGGAAAGATTTCTGGGGGTCTGCGCACGGTATCAGCTTGAGTTTGTCGTAGTTGAGAAAGTCATAAAAGGCCCTTCAGCGACCATTCTCAGCTGCAGCCTGGGGGACCGGTCCATTTCTGAGTTAACAAAACGCGAGGCTGATATCACAAGAAGCATGGAGGTTGACTGGATCCGTATCGATAATGCCAGGGGTGTTGTGAATGTCATTGTTCCTTGTGCTGAAGCTGAGCGTGAGTACGTACATTTTGAGGATGTCATATCTGAATTTAGGCTGAAGGGGACTGCCCCCCTTGAAATCCCCTTTGGAAGAACCAGTACAGGAGACCTGCTGACCTTCAATATCGCCAAAGGTCCACACTTTATCCTCTTTGGTGCGACAGGATCTGGCAAGTCAACAGCCAGTCAGGAAATCATGGCGTCACTACTCATGCGAAGCACACCAGACCAGGTCCGTTTCCTGCTCATTGATACAAAGCTTGTAGAGCTTACGCGCTACAACGGGATTCCCCACCTGATGATGCCAGTCATTACGAAAGCTGAGAAGGCTATCAAGCCACTTGAAAGAATCGATGAGATTGTCCGTGAGCGCTACGCCATGTTTGGACAGATGGGCATACGTGACATTGAAGCCTATAACCGTAAAGCGAAAGAGCCTCTGCCTTACATTGTGGTCATGATTGAGGAGTTGGCAGACATTATGGCCAACAAATCGACCTGTGATGCGTTTGAAAACCTGCTTCAGTTGATTGTGCAGTTTGCACGTGCTGCAGGTATTCATTTGATCTGTGCGACGCAGCGTCCGTCTGTAGATGTTATTACAGGGCTGATTAAGGCCAATATTCCAGCCCGTATCGCTTTTCAAGTATCCAGTCAGACGGATTCCCGTGTTGGGATGGATGATGTAGGTGCAGACAAGCTCATGGGTGAAGGGGATGGTCTTCTGAAGCTTTCAGGTGCTGGTAAACCCGTCAATTTTCAGTGTGCCTACATAGATGATGCAGGGATAGACCAGATTGTGAACCACTGGAAAGCCTACAAACGAAAAGAGAGTGCACATGAACGCCGCGAAGAGATGGATATGGCTTATAAAGAGGATGTAAAACCACCTGAGAAAGCGCCTGTGCAGGACATGGATAAAATACCTTCAGGCATTTTTAAAGCTGTTAGGCAGGCTAGAACAGACGCTGAAGAGGTGCACGTAGAAGTTGAAAATGTATTTGAGGATATAGCTAAGGAGAGCATAACCGATTCAGAGCCTGAGAAGGAGCATGCAGCTGACTGTACGGTGAATGAACCTCAGAAAGAGCTGCATGTCGAAGAATTTGAGGGCGAGCAAGAAAATCTGGAACAAGAAGACGACCTAGAGCAAGAACGCGACCATGCTATTAAGCATGAAACCGTAGTGGAGGATGATTTTGTTACTCAAGGGTCTTTTGAGGAGCCTGAAGAGGCCGACTACTCCCAGGTGATTGAAACGTATGAGGCTTTTGATGAAAATACCTTGCGTGTGGGGATTTTTGTTGCGGCAATTCGGTATCTGAATCGATATACGGAAGTTGCAGTATTGCCTTCAGTGCTAAATATGAATGAGTCTTTGAAGATGAGAAAGGATACTGTTCTTGAAGCAATTAATGTGATGGATACATGTGGCATTGTGAAGAAATCAGAGATGCGTGGACGTGGAGCAACTACACAAATTCTGTTATCAAATGATGAAGCAATTTCGGTTCTGAAAATATTTAGGCCTGATATTTTGGGCGATTAATGTTGAGAATTAATGGTTCCCAAAACGGTTCCCGAATGGTTCCCGAGGGTGAAATTTAATGGTTCCCATTATAAAATTTGAGATTTTTAATCTGTGGGAACCATTAATTCAATCTCTGTATACGTTGAAAACACACAAAAGTTGAAATTGAGATATAGGTGCTAATAATAAGGAGTGATATATTTGAAAAACAGAAGAATTCGAAGTGAAAATGAACTGAAAAATTTTCTTCCGGAAGATGTGTTTTTTCATTCAGTTCGCGTGGCAAGACTGTCTGAAAAAATGGGAGAATATCTGAATCTTGATGAGGTTTTGAGACATAAATTATATCTGGCAGGACTGCATCATGATGTTGGAAAGAAGCTGGTTGATAGTCCGATCTGGAATAAGAAAGGCAATCTGACAAAAGAGGAGTTTGATCTGGCTAAAAGACATCCCATTGAGTCTGCCAGGTATTTGATGTCGTATGAAGATCATATTATGAATGAGCTCTCCATATACGTGAAGCATCATCACGAAAGTTATGACGGTACGGGGTATCCTGATGGCATTATGTCAGATGAGATACCACTGCTCAGTAGAATCATTGCTGTGTGTGATGCATTTGACGCGATGACATCTGTTCGTCCATATCGTGAATTTGCTTATACGCCAGAACGTGCGCTGAGTAATTTAAAGAAAAACAGCGGACAGATGCATGATCCAGAACTGATTGAGATCCTAGATTCCAATTTTCTTGAAATGGTCGACGTGCTGAGTAGAAAAGTAGATTGTGATGCGAATCAGCTTGGCATGGTTGATGCGGCGGTTTAGGAAAGGGCGTGGTTGTCTTCTGCTATAAAGATCATCTGACGTTTGGTATTCTTCTTTATGTGATTTGTGCGTTTGCACTAGGAAAGTTCACAATGAGCGGTCTTGTGGTCGCAGCTTTCTTTTCAGTACTCGCAGATGCGGATCAGCTACAGAGTAAGGTTTCTCAGTGGCTGTTCAATGCACCTACGAAGCTATTCAAATGGGGATCGGTTGTGTTTCAGCTAGTAGGCTCAATGATGATTGCTGTCAGTTTTTCAGAATATGTGGGACTTTTTAATGATAAACGTGTTTCGGGCGTGTTTCTCTTTTTGGTTTCCTATATTGTCATGGAGCCTAATGACAACTTTATCAGAAGACGCGCAGCGGAAAGTGTGAGTCTGGCGCTTCTGTTTGGTGGTCTATACTTTGGAAAAGTAATCCTCATGTGTGCCGGTTCAATTTTTCTCACTTATACGATTGCTGGACATCGAAGTTTCGTGTCCCATTCGCTCATGAGCCTGGGCATACTTTGTATGATGGTCTATATGATATATCCTGTTTATTTGCTTCCAGTGATTGTTGGATATGGCTCGCATTTATTTGGAGATCACATTTTTGATGTGGAAACATGTCCACTCTTGTTTCCAATAGATGTACTGATGGGTTCGTATAAGTCCAAATTTCTTAGAAGGGATTTAATCCTGATTGCCATTAACTTGCTTGTTGTAGGTGGACTCAGTAGTTTGTAGTAAAACAAAAACTTGCTTAATGTGCGACTACTTGTTACAAATAGACGCACGTTATACAAGTTTCGCTTCGTATAGTTTGCTTAATGTGCTATTATATTTATATATAGAAAGCACATTAAGCAATTTTATTATAGATATGGAGTGAGAGTTATGAGTAAATTTTCCTTAATTGAGACAAGGCTTAAAAAAACAAGTGTCATCACAACTGTACAAGCTGAAGCCTGTGGCGTGTCATCTACGACGATGACCAATTGGGCAAAAGCAGGGAAGATTGAACGTATTGCACGAGGGGTGTATAGTCTACCAAACCAGACATATGACACCTTATATGTCATGCAGTTGAAATGCCCGAAAGGGATTTTCTCACATGAAACAGCACTTATGCTACATGACTTGTCCGATAGAACACCATCAAGGCTTGTGATGACAGTTCCAGCAGGATATAACACGCACAGGCATAGTGAGGATCTTGTCGATTTTCATTATGTTAAAAAGGACCTGCATGATTTAGGCGTTGTCGAAATGGAATCTTATTATGGAAACACAATTAGAGTGTATGACGTGGAGCGCACTATCTGCGATGTTATCAAGTACAGAAGTAGGATGGACCGGGCAATTGTCAATACAGCACTGAAAGAATATATGCTAAATCCGACAACGAAAAAATTCAAGTTGAGCCTTTATGCAAAAAAGATGGGCATTACAAAAATGGTTAGTAGGGTTATGGAGGTATTACGATGAATGCAGATTCAATGAAATATAAGATTCGAGAAATGAGTCGTAACATGGGAATAGATGCACAGGAAATTTGGCAAATGTTTTTCTTAGAGCGTATCTTGGAACGTGTATCGCATAGTATTTACAAGGAGAATTTCATTATCAAAGGCGGTTTTTTGATTGCCTCTCTCATTGGAATCAATAGCAGATCAACGCGTGATGTAGATGCGACTATCAAATCATACCGTGTTAACGAATATGAAATCGAGAATATGATTGATGAGGTATTTAGTGTAGATGTAGATGATGGAATTAGATTCAAAATACAGTTTGTGAAGGAAATTCGCCAAGATGCAGAATACAGTGGATACAGAGTGGTCGCAGTAGCCGAGTTAGCTGGAATGCGTCAGCCTGTAAAAATTGACATAACAACGGGAGATCAAATTACACCTGCAGAGATAGAATATGAGTATGAATCAAGCTTTGGATTTGAGAATATAAATGTAATGTCATACAATATCGAGACAATCCTGGCCGAAAAACTTGAATCTATATTGGTACGCGGTGAAGAGAACACTCGGATGCGTGATTATTACGACATACATATGCTATTAAGGCGATATGAGCGGAGTATTAATGGCCGCCATTTGGAACGCGCCCTGCAGGCCACTGCTAAATACAGAGGCAGTATGGAAGCTGTTGAACTGAATCAAGAAATCATGGAAGTGATTGAAGCGTCTGAAGTGTTGGGTCATCTATGGCAAGAATACCAACGGAAGTATACATATGCGAGAGACATATATTATGATGAAGTTGTGAAAAGTGTAAAATCACTAATACAGATGGCGATTTAGCATTTAAGATTGAAAATATGGAGAATCAATAGGGCGATATCATCGAATAGTATTGCCTTTTTTGTTTTACAAGGAAGTCTGGTCGTCATTTATTATATAGGCATGATTAACTAAAGTGTAATTAATAGACATAATGTGTAATAACATGGTAATCTGAAGATAATAAAGTAATTCATGGTTTCTGCAGTCTGATTAAAATTTGTGGTTATGAGTACGTCTTGAATATCTAATATTGAGAAGATGTTTGCGACATATATCGGGAATAAAGTAGTTAGAAGACATTTATTACCTTAGTTATGATTCGGACAAATAGATGAATAGAACAGTGGGGAAAAGATGGATTTTAAGTGGGTAAAATCAGACGCAAATTTCTATTTAAGAAACAGTGGCTTAGAAGTAGATTTATGTTGTAAAGAAAATTTAGATTTAGAGTTTTATAATTATTCAAGAAAATTTAAAGTTAGTGCATCAATGATAATGGAATACTTGATTGATGGAGATGATATAAGAGCACTTGATTGTTACTTTTTCACGTTAGCTTTTTTGTATAGGCACAGTATTGAATTAGTTTTAAAGGCTATTTGTTTTAAGCACATTACTGAAAATAATAGAAGAAAAGAGTTTTTGCGTGATACTTTTCATAATTTAGGAGAGATCTTTGAGTGTGTGAAATCATTTGAAGAATCAAGCCTTAATGAGGATATAGAGGGAGCCAACTGGCTGACTGAGTACTTCAAAAGTATAAATGACATTGATAAAGAGTCTGACTCTTTTAGATATCCTTTTTCAATCAATTATAATGGTAAATATACTATAAAACCAATATTCGATAAACAGACGCATATCAACTTGGTTGCTTTTGCAAACAAAATGGAAATTGCATTTGAATTGTTGAGTGAAGTATATCAATCAGCCTATGGAAGTACTACGGAGTATTCTAATTATGAACCTACATTTTTAGAAGAGGGTGGTCATTATCATGGTCAGAGTGTATTAGGCTATAAATACTCAACCCACAAATTTTATTTGTACACGATTGCTTACACTGAATCAGCTGAGTTTCTATTTGAAAAGATTAGTAAGAACGAGGAGCACACAAAACTACTATTTATTCCAATGTGCTATTTGTATAGAAATGCAGTTGAACTATCACTAAAAGAAACGTTAGTCGAAGAGTGTTCTTTTACTTTTCAGGAAGCTATAAAACACATTCATAGAAAAAAACATAAAATTATGGGATTGTGGAACTTAATAAAGAATGAGATAACAGAGCATGCTAGCGCTCCAGAAGGCGACACTACTGTAAATAATGCAGAATTGTACATTAAGCAAATTAATGACTTTGATGGAGCTAGTGATAAATTTAGGTATCCTGTTAATAAAAGTTTGGAGTTTCATTTCAAAAATCACAAAATACTTGATGTTAAGCATATAAATCAATATTTTGGAGAGGTTCTTTCATTTCTTAGTGGTGTTAACGGAATGATGTCAGATCATAATGAAATACTAGCAGAGCTAGAAGCTGAGTATCGCTCTGAAATGATGAGTGAACATGAGTATGAAGATTATTAGTTGAAACGGCAAAAACATCTTCTAACACAGCAATTCCCAACAAATGCCATGTGAAACTAAGTTGAAGGTGTTTCGAAGTTTGAGTTATTGAAATAGCTTGTGCTGTATACGAAAAGGGCATTCATCGGGAATTGTGGGAACGTTACCTGAAAAACCGACAGAGGAAGGGTTCCGGAAATCCTATTTAGATGGGGTGTTCCCGACATATGGCGGAAATATTTGGACTAGGAAATATTGCGTTAACCAAAAATAAATCCAAAAGCAAATGGGTGCAGCACACAAGCATAATTGAAACATTGGAAATGAGGTTACCATTACTTGAGCTGAAATGTAACTCGTGAATAGGATTCATGTACAAGCCGAAGTATTGGGCTTTAGGTTCAACAGGTAACACGCCAGTTCCCAACATTGAAACAAGCTGAAGGTCACATCTTTTGCGAAGGCTGTTGCTCGGAAACGTAGATTCAATGCTTTGACAGTGTAGAGAAGCAAAAGAAACTGCAAAAGCTGCGCCAATAAACGTGTTTCAACATCGGGAACTGCGGGAACGTTAGGTGACATTATCAAAGAAGGTGGTTCAAATCAAGAGAATTGATTCAGTACTTATAATTTACTTGATAATTGTTATATTTGTTATCTTTAATACATCAAAAATTATTGCATCGCACGATCTGACAGAGTTAAATATTCAGGAAGTCTTGCTAGCATTGATGTTCATATTGTCTTTTCCGTTTGTAGTATGGATTAAGATTAAAGCAGTTAAATACACGATTAGAGTGAAGTCAAAAGACAGAAAAAATCTCAAAAAAAACTAATCTTTGAGAACATCACCTAACACGACAATTGCCAAAATGCCCCTGTGGAGACATAGGGGTCGATTTGTATTAATGTGTGGTGAAATATAACATAAGAGTATATAAAAAGTGAGGGCACATCGGCAATTGCGGGAACGTTACCTGAAAAACCGACAGAGGAAGGGTTCCGGATATCCCATTTAGATGGGGTGTTCCCGACATATGGCGGAAATATTTGGACTAGGAAATATTGCGTTAACCAAAAATAAATCCAAAAGCAAATGGGTGCAGCACACAATCGTAATTGAAACATTGGAAATGAGACTATCATTACTTGATCTGAAGTGTAACTCGTGAGGATGGTTCATGTACAAGCCAGAGTGTTAGGCTTTAGGTTCAACAGGTAACACGCCAATTCCCAACATTGAAACAAGCTGAAGGTCACATCTTTTGCGAAGGCAGTTGCTTGGAAACGTGGATTCAATGCTTTGACAGTGTAGAGAAGTAAAAGAAACGGCAAAAGCTGCGCCAATAAACGTGTTTCAACATCGGGAACTGCGGGAACGTTAGGCAAAACATTTAGAGGAGGCATAAAGTATGAAACTTGAAAAGTTAAAATCAATAAGAACTTATGTACCTGCGATCATTTTGGGGCTTCTAATTCAATTGTTTTCGACCTCAAACTATGATGAGCTTAGTACATATTTTAAGGATTTGCTTGCGTTTAACTTTGAAAATGCCACTAAACTTGTTGTATATGTTGGATTTGGTTTTTTATACAATTCATTGCGTTGGCGTAAAATTCTTTTCAATCCTTATCTAATCAAGGTTCAAGAGAACATCAATACAAGACTGATATCAATTATCGAGAAGAGAGAAACACTTAGCTATTCGGATAAACGTAATTTCATCGAATCAAAAAAAGGCATGAATTTATTTTATAAAATTGTTGATTGTGATCCATCGCTAACCGTAAAAAGCGAACTTGTAAAACATAATGGTGCATTATGGTCATCGCTAACAGATATAGTTATATTGTCTACTGTATTTCTGATTCTTGAGTTTGGTAAATACATTATATATATGGATAACTACTATTTAAGTGTATCAGGATTACTACTAGGAGTTTGTATTGTGGCATTAATTTTAAATCATGTGACGGTTAATCACCATATTTCGCTATCGAATGAACAACTTGATATTATTGAGCAACAGTTTTCGCATAAATTATATGACGAGTTTAAGAATTAGAGAGTGGTATATGAATAGAGAAACTATCGACCTAATTAAAAATGAATACATTACATCTACTACTCCATGGCTATTGGGATTCAGTGGTGGAAAAGATTCAACAGCTTTACTTTCACTTTTGTATGAATCATTAATGGAGATCAGGAATCCTTCAAAACCAGTGAATATTGTATATTGTGACACGGGTGTGGAAATACCTTTGTTCAGTACACTAGTTCATGAAACGTTTACATCATTGAAGAATGAGGCAAGTAAAAATCAGATTCCAATTAAACCTGTAATTGTAAAACCAGCACTAATTGATAGGTTCTTTGTTAAGGTTATTGGAAGAGGGTATGCTACACCTACAAATAAATTCAGGTGGTGTACTGATCGATTGCGTGTAAAACCATTAAACGGAATTCTGAACTCAAGGTATGATAACTATACAGTGTTATTAGGGGTTAGAAAAGGTGAAAGTAGAGAACGTGATAATGTTATTTCTGATCATCAAACGAATAAAAAGCACTATTTAAAGCAAACAGGCAACAGTCGAGCAAGTATTTTTAGCCCAATAATTGAGTACACGATTGATGATGTTTGGAGAACAATAGTGGAATCTAAGTATCCTCAAAGTATTCGAAAAAACGAGCTCAAGCTATACTATGAATATCTAGGTGAAGAAAATTCAAGTATTAAAGATAAACTGAATGGAAAAGGTCGATTCGGTTGCTGGACATGCACTGTTGTCAGAAAAGATAAGGCTATGAAAAGTTTAATTGAGAATGGCTTTAGTGATTTAAAACCATTATATGATTATCGTAATTGGTTAATGGTCATAAGAGATAATCCTGAGTATCGTTGTAATAAGCGTAGAAATGGTGTTGACGGTTTTGGTCCTTTTACTCTTCACGCAAGAAAGACAATGTTAAGTAAGTTACTACAAGTTCAAAAGGAGTCTGGTTATTCACTAATCTCAGAAGAAGAAATACTATTAATTAAAGAACTTTGGAATGAGGATATGTACAATCCGAAGTATAGTGAAAACCTCTAAATGCATCGCCTAACATTTAGTGACGTTTCCGCAGCAGGCAAAACAAAAGTGACCAAACCAGTCACTTAAGGTTGTGGAAACGTCGTGTTGGACGAAGCCGATTTATTGTCTTTGGGTATTCAATAAATCGGCTTCTTTTATATTTGAGCGGAGTACCTGTCCTGCCGGTGTAAAGCGCATCAAATTAATCTAGTAGGATTGTTTTAGGGCATAGGCCCCCCCTCCCCATAGAAACTCATATTCAGTTTCAAAGGATCAAGTGGGTTTTAAAGAATCTGAAATCTCATTGCAATACGGACAGGGCTTAATGAGATGTGGTAAAAACAGTTCGATAAATTGAGAGGTGGAGTAATCTCTGGATCTGGCTGCAGGCTGAATACGCATCAGTTTTCTGCAAGTTTCAAGTTTTGTAGGTCTATTGCGACCGGCAAGGATACCATAGTGCCTGATCTTCGAAAAGCCTTTTGGAAGCACATGCAAAAGGAATCGTCTGATAAATTCATAGCCACTCAAGGTCATGGTTTTGGAGATTCCACCCTGCTGATAGTCCTTGTATTTAAATGATACAGAGTCCTTTCCAACAGAAAGTATGCGGTGATTAGAGATAGCAACTCTGTGTGTATACTGGCAAAGATAGTTGATGACATGCATGGGTGAATCGAGGCTATCTTTAATAAAGGTTACGAAGTTTTTTTCATAAAGTACGCTAATCAGCCTGTGAAAATTCATTGAAACAGTGATTGTGCCAAGCGCGCTCAGTTCCTTAAGCCGTTTCAGAAAGATGGCTCTGAATACCAGAGAAAGAACCTTTACAGGGATAAAGAACTTTCGACCAGTTGACTTCCAAAGGCCTGATTTAAGGCAAAGTCCGCCACCAGGTATGATGAAGTGAACATGTGGATGATACGACAAAGTTTGTCCCCAAGTATGAAGGATTGCTGTGGCACCAATCTGAGCACCAAGATATTTGGAAGACCTGCTCAGAGTCAATAAGGCCTCGGCAGATGACTTCATCAAAATATCATACATAATTCTTTGTTTTTTTATAAAGCAATCATTTAATTCATGTGGAACAGTGAAAACCGCATGAAAATAGTGGGTATTGAGAAGATCGGCACCTCGGTCGAAACGCCACATTTCACGTTTGATTGATTGACATAAGGGACAGTGTCTGTTCCTGCAGGAGTTATATGCCACAGAGAGATGGCCGCAGTTTGTGCAAACGTTGGCGTGAGCTCCGAGATCCGAGGTTCTGCATCGCCTGAGAAGTGACAGCACAGAAGCTTTTTCAGGTGAAACCCTATGCTGAGTGAGAAAATCATCAGAGAAAGCATCAAGCACCTGTCTAAGATCAGCCACGGAACACCTCCAGAGAGTCCAGTGGACTTTTGATCGAGATGGCATCCGGTGTGGAAATGTGAAGGTAGATGGAAGTGGTTCTGATATCAACATGACCAAGAAGCTTTTGAACGGTGGAGATATCAACACCGGATTTGATCAGGTGTGTTGCGAAACTGTGTCTCAGGCTATGGAGCGTGGCATCATGAGGTAAGCCGAGGTCGTCTTTGGAAGACTTGAACACAGATTGTATCGTACGAGTTGTGAGGGGTTTGCCTGTGGTTGGGTTCTCAAACAGGTAGTCGGTGGGCTTATAAAGTTTATAGTATTTACGGAGCGCGACAAGGTTGTATTCAGAAAGCAGCGTGTAGCGCTCCTTCATTCCTTTGCCGGATCTGACCCGGATGGACATAGCACTGGAATCTATATCTGCGCATTTGAGAGCGAGAAGCTCGCCAACGCGTAGACCGGCTGAATAAGCTGTGATGAGCATGGTTCTGTGCTTCACATTTGAAACATGATTAAAGAGTGCATTAATTTGTTCTGCAGATAAAGCGACAGGAAGCTTTGAAGCAGATTTCACCCGTGGAATATGCCTTATATCCCATTTCTTGTTCAGAGTGATGGTAAAGTAAAACTTAAGAGCGCTGTAGACACTGTTAACATAGGACCTGCTGAGTTTTCGCACCGTTATTGCATTGTGAAGATATGTCCTTACGTTTTCTGTCGACAAATGCTCAGGTGAGATTTCAAAGAAAACAGCGGCAGCCTTTACATGTTTGAGATACACAGAGACAGTCTTGCTGCTAAACCCTTTTAGCTCCATGTCCATTTTCATTTTGCTGATGGTTTGGTTCATAATCATTCTCCTTTCGATTGTACTGAAAGGATATATGATGAAGAGCTGTTAAGGAACAAGTACAGTCACCGCGCAAGCGGTTTAGTTCAACACAGCGGTTCCCGCCATTCGCCTGGTGATAACGAAGTTTAAGAATGTTTCGAAGCGAATGATTCTGACAAAGCTGAAAGTATTGCAATAGCTAGCGAACGAGCGTGAACCGTGGGAACGTTAGAGGACATTTTTCAGATATATAAAGTAAATTAGTATTAGTAGGTTGAATGCTCATAATTATATTTATATGCAAATTGAACTAATGTGATAGATTGGGGTATAAATAAATTAAGGAAAACTATGAGCGTGTGAGGTGTGATGTATATGTGTAGCAAAAAGACGAATATAGGTGATATTATCAATCTTAGTGATAATTCTGTATCTTTAGATGATGTGCAGTATATATCTGAAGATAGTAAAACGAGTATGCAATATCAGTCTGAATTTGATCAGGATATTTACACTGACGTTTTTCTTACACTTACTCACAAGTTTTTTGTTGAAGATGATGCAAAGCAACTATGGCAAAAAGTCCTGAATCATAGACTTAAATTGACTAGTAAGTTGAATAGAGATCCTGGCATAGTAGTTTCTTGTCTTGATTATCTTACAAATATCGAGAATTTACTTTCAGACGCAACAATAATTGAGGAAGGTAAAAGTAATTACATTATTAAAACAAATCTATTTGATAAATTAACAAAACTTTTTATCAGGGCGGTGTTTGATGTTATTTTGGAAAAAGAGTTTGATTTGTGTACACGAAGTGGCATATCAATGGCGGTACTTATGATTGATGTTGATAACTTCAAATTAGTGAATGATAATTATGGTCACTCAATGGGGGATAAAGTATTAAGTGTTATTGGTAGTTTAGTTAATTTGTCAGTGAGAAGCATGGATATCGCATGTCGTTATGGTGGAGAAGAGATTTCAATAATAATGCCGAACACGACAAAAGAAACTGCTAGATTAGTTGGTGAACGTATACGTACCAAAATACTTAATGAAAATTTCAATGGTATAAAGGTGACTGTAAGTATTGGAATTAGTTGTTATAGTAAAAAGTGCGATTCGGCAGTGAAACTTCTTTTTCAAGCTGACCAAGCCCTTTTGAATGCTAAAGCAACAGGGAAAAACAAGGTCGTATTCTATAAGTAAGATAGTAGTTAGGATACTAAAAAGAAAAGAGATGAGTTTAATGTTTAGAATTGATTATTTCTTTATAAAAGAGTCATTTGATATAGAAGAAGTTAATGTATTGCTAAAATTAGGATATAAGCTGATTAATACCTATATAAAACTTAATCAGTTTGGAGATGGAATGAAATCTGAGATGCTTTGCTATGTTCTAGGTATTGATAAAGAGGGATATGACAAACTTCCTGAAGTAGCTATGGCTGAGCGTTCACCTAAAGGATGGCATGAGGAATACAAAGAATAGTAATGTTAATGCATTATCTGAAAAACATCATGTAACATTTAGTGACGTTTCCGCAGCAGACAAAACAAAAGTGACCAAAACAGTCACTTAAGGTTGTGGAAACGTCGTGTTGGACGAAGCCGCTTTATTGTCTTTGGGTATTCAATAAATCGGTTTCTTTTATATTTGAGCGGAGCACTTGCCCTGCCGGTGTAAAGCGCATCAAATTAATCCAGTAGGATTGTTTTAGGGCATAGGCCCCCCTCCCCATAGAAACTCATATTCAGTTTCAAAGGATCAAGTGGGTTTTAAAGAATCTGAAATCTCATTGCAATACGGACAGGGCTTAATGAGATGTGGTAAAAACAGTTCGATAAATTGAGAGGTAGAGTAATCTCTGGATCTGGCTGCAGGCTGAATACGCATCAGTTTTCTGCAAGTTTCAAGTTTTGTAGGTCGATTGCGACCGGCAAGGATACCATAGTGCCTGATCTTCGAAAAGCTTTTTGGAAGCACATGCAAAAGGAATCGTCTGATAAATTCATAGCCACTCAAGGTCATGGTTTTGGAGATTCCACCCTGCTGATAGTCCTTGTATTTAAATGATACAGAGTCCTTTCCAACAGAAAGTATGCGGTGATTGGAGATAGCAACTCTGTGTGTATACTGGCAAAGATAGTTGATGACATGCATGGGTGAATCGAGGCTATCTTTAATAAAGGTTACGAAGTTTTTTTCATAAAGTACGCTGATCAGACTGTGAAAATCCATTGAAACAGTGATTGTGCCAAGCGCGCTCAGTTCCTTAAGCCGTTTCAGAAAGATGGCTCTGAATACCAGAGAAAGAACCTTTACAGGGATAAAGAACTTTCGGCCAGTTGACTTCCAAAGGCCTGATTTAAGGCAAAGTCCGCCACCAGGTATGATGAAGTGAACATGTGGATGATACGACAAAGTTTGTCCCCAAGTATGAAGGATTGCTGTGGCACCAATCTGAGCACCAAGATATTTGGAAGACCTGCTCAGAGTCAATAAGGCCTCGGCGGATGACTTCATCAAAATATCATACATAATTCTTTGGTTTTTTATAAAGCAATCATTTAATTCATGTGGAACAGTGAAAACCGCATGAAAATAGTGGGTATTGAGAAGATCGGCACCTCGGTCGAAACGCCACATTTCACGTTTGATTGATTGACATAAGGGACAGTGTCTGTTCCTGCAGGAGTTATATGCCACAGAGAGATGGCCGCAGTTTGTGCAAACGTTGGCGTGAGCTCCGAGATCCGAGGTTCTGCATCGCCTGAGAAGTGACAGCACAGAAGCTTTTTCAGGTGAAACCCTATGCTGAGTGAGAAAATCATCAGAGAAAGCATCAAGCACCTGTCTAAGATCAGCCACGGAACACCTCCAGAGAGTCCAGTGGACTTTTGATCGAGATGGCATCCGGTGTGGAAATGTGAAGGTAGATGGAAGTGGTTCTGATATCAACATGACCAAGAAGCTTTTGAACGGTGGAGATATCAACACCGGATTTGATCAGATGTGTTGCGAAACTGTGTCTCAGGCTATGGAGCGTGGCATCATGAGGTAAGCCGAGGTCGTCTTTGGAAGACTTGAACACAGATTGTATCGTACGAGTTGTGAGAGGTTTGCCTGTGGTTGGGTTCTCAAACAGGTAGTCGGTGGGCTTATAAAGTTTATAGTATTTACGAAGCGCGACAAGGTTGTATTCAGAAAGTAGCGTGTAGCGCTCCTTCATTCCTTTGCCGGATCTGACCCGGATGGACCAACAGAACCATTGGTGATAATCTCTAATTCTGGAAAACTGTCGATATTTGTATATCCAGCTTCAGCTAGTAGTTTCTGAGCTGTGATTACATTTGGTGACAAATCCGGAATGTCATGATTTCCTAGTTTATAAACAAAAGGCATATTCTCAGAATCCATTGAGTTGAAGGATAACATTTTAGATGTTGGGATTTGAAAGCCTTGTAATACTTCTGTCACAATAAAGTTTCTATCTATTGCAAGACTTAGAGCTTTTCTAACGCGGACATCAGATAGAGGGGGAGTTTGATTATAACCACTCTCTATAGACATATAGATTTCACCTCTATTATATTCTAAAATAGGCCGATCATTTTCATCAATACTCCAGATAAAGTATTCAATATTTTCTTCACCGTTAGTTAGGATATCATTGATTTCTTGATTTGAAATTGTATTTACAAGTTCATACTGATTCAATTCCCTAGACAATACTCGATAGTTGAGACCAGACTATGATTTTGAATCGCCGTATGAACTATTGAAATGAAGCAGAACTAAAATTTTCTAGCATGAATGGGAAGAATCAAAACACCAAAAAACTTCTCATTTCAAATTATGAGTTTGATTTAATAGCAATAAGATACGACACGTAACTATTAACAGTTGAAATATCACCAAATTCATGATAAATTTTTATGTTAGTAGTAGAACGTGGAGGAAATAATGGATAACTATTTAAGTTTAGATAAAGAGCAATTCGAAGCAAAATTCAAGCGACCGAAAATCGTATCTGCTATGACACTCGGTTGCAAGGTAAATCAATACGAAACAGAAGCCATGTTGGAACTCTTTCAGGAACGTGGTTACCGCGTTGTTGACAACGAGGAACGTGCAGATGTATATGTCATAAATACCTGTACGGTTACGAGCCTGAGTGATAAAAAATCACGACAGTTCATCAGACGCTGCAAGCGAAAGAATCCTGAGGCAATCATTGGTGTGGTTGGATGCTATTCGCAGGTTTCTCCAGAAGAAGTGGAGAAAATCGAAGGTGTTAACATCATCATTGGTACCAACAACAGAAAACAGATTGTCGACCTTGTTGAAGACGTACCTGTCTGGGATAAAGTAGTCATGGTCGATGACATTATGAAAGTTCGTGAGTTCGAAGAACTTAAAATAGATACTGTAAAAGATAAGACACGTGCCTTTTTAAAAATTCAGGAGGGCTGTAACCAGTACTGCTCATACTGTATTATTCCTTATGCACGTGGTCCGATCAGAAGCAGAAAACCTGAAAATGTAGTCAGTGAAGTAAAACGTCTAGCTGAAAATGGCTTTAAGGAAATTGTACTGACGGGCATTCACGTAGCGTCTTACGGTAAAGACCTAAATGGGGTAACCCTGACTTCCGTATTAAAGGAAGTACACGACATAGATGGCATTGAACGCATCAGATTAAGTTCACTTGAGCCAAGAATGTTTACTGAAGAATTTATAATGGCAATTAAAGAAATGCCGAAATTCTGCAATCACTTCCATTTATCCTTACAGAGTGGTTCAGACACAGTGCTCAAACGTATGAACAGGAAGTATACAACGGCTGAGTACGCGGCCATTGTTGACCGTTTAAGGGAAGAACTTGATCAACCGTCATTCACAACGGATATTATTGTAGGTTTCCCTGGAGAAACAGACGAAGAGTTTGAAGAGACATATGCCTTTGCACAGCGCATTGGCTTCAGCCAAATTCATGTGTTCAAGTATTCTCCGCGTCAAGGCACCCCAGCATCGGAAATGAAAGACCAAGTTCATGGAGATATCAAGTCTGAAAGAAGCACCAAGCTCATGGCGCTTGCACACGATATGTCTGAATCTTATTTAGATTCCTTCATTGGACAAAATGCTGATATTATTATTGAAGGAAATGTTGACACCATGCCGAACTATATAGAGGGACTGGATGATCATTATATGAGAATTGCAGTTGAACTTTCTGAAGAATATATTGGCACAATGCAGCGTGTTAAAATCATTCGCCGAGAAAATGATATTTTGATTGGTGAATTGGTATAATAAAAAAGGCAGTATTATTATCATAAAAAGGTAGAGTGATCTACTGAATGATATGGAGGTGTAAATATGAGTGATTGTATATTTTGTAAAATCATCAATAAAGAGATCCCTTCAAATGTAGTTTATGAGGATGATAAAATTCTAGCTTTTCATGATTTGAATCCGGCGGCACCCAAGCATGTGCTTGTAATTCCAAAGGTTCATTTTGCTTCGTTAAACGAAATGACGGCTGAACATGCAGAAATTATGGCACATCTGACATTAAAAATTCAAGAAATTGCTTCGAAACTTGAAATAGCTGAGGGTGGATATCGAGTGGTTTGCAACTGTGGAGAGCAGGCAGGTCAAGAGGTTCAGCACCTTCATTATCATTTGTTAGGCGGCAGAAATCTTCAGTGGCCTCCTGGATAAAAGCTATTGCAACTTCCAGCATTATCATGTATAATATCTTAGTATTCTGAGATTCCTCTGTTTTATGGTTTAACCATAACCCAGAATGCAGACAGGATGCAAAAGCAGTATTATCCTGTCAACCGAAATTTAAAAACGGGGGGAGGGAACAAAAATGGCAGGTATTAAACTAGGACCAAACGAGACTATCGATAGCGCACTTCGTAGATTTAAGAGAGAGACTGCTAAAGCTGGCGTTCTTGCTGAAGTTAAGAAGAGAAAGCATTACGAAAAGCCAAGCGTTAAGAAGAAGAAAAAGTCTGAAGCAGCAGCTCGCAAAAAGAAGAAGCGATAAATTCTTTTCTTTTGATGAAAGGGTGATCTGAATGTCAATGAAAGATCAACTCATGTCTGACTTGAAAGAAGCAATGAAGGCAAAGGATGCTGTTCGCAAATCTACGATTACTATGCTACGAGCTCAGATTAAGCAGTTCGAGGTAGATAACCGTGCCGATATCTCTGAAGAACAAATCATTGATATCATTGCAAAACAAGTCAAACAGAAACACGCTGCAATCGAAGAATTCGAGAAAGCAGAGCGTACAGACCTTGTAGATGAAGCTAAACGAGAAATCGAAGTTCTTATGGCTTACCTACCTAAGCAAATGACTGAAGAAGAAGTTCGTGCCATTGTGCAGGAAACAATCTCTGAAGTCGGCGCGTCTTCTCAGAAGGACATGGGTAAGGTTATGGGTGCACTGTCACCTAAGACAAAAGGCAAAGCAGACAACAAGTTCGTATCTCAAGTTGTTCGTGAACTACTATCATAGTACATACGAATGCTTTCATATGTAGCACTCAACCCGCTGAAGTAATTCAGCGGGTTTTTGACGTCCGTGAAAGCAAAGAACAGCAAAAAAATCGATAAAGATAGAAAAATCAGCATGCAATGCTTATTTTTCTATCTTTATCGATTTTTTTATTGGGCGCGCCAGCGACGAGAGCAATCGCAGATTGCACGCAGACTGTAGAAAACGCCGTAATACTGCGTTGCTGGATAAAATCCACTCTAATCAGGTACGCGAGTACGCTCATAGAATGGATTTTATCCGCGCCTGGTCTTTCGAAGTTTTCTAAAGTCTGTCATCTTGTCGACAAAGTCGAAAACCTGAGAGCGATCGCAAACTGCTCGGTGCTGTTCTTTGACTAGGTCGAAGCACAAGGTGAACGCCTGCAAATCAACTGGTCTACCCGCCTTGTAACATGCTCCAATAATCCAGAAATAAAATTCAAAAAACGTGGAGAATTCAGGAAATAGGACATGTGATATGGTAAAATAGTAGGGAAACATGATATCTTGGGACTATTCTGTTTCCCAAGTAGAAGGAGGCGACACCATGGGTGAGAGAGTAGACAAAAGAATACGCGTGGGTAATGCTGATTTGCTGTATCAACTGTTTGGAAATCTGGATGAGCACGCGAAAACAATTGAAAAGGAATTTGACGTCACACTGACATCCCGTGACGACGATATAATCATATTTGGTTCAGATGTGAACTGCAGCAAGGTGGAGGAGCTTTTTGCAGAGCTCAAGGCTTCAATATTGGCTGGAGAGAAAATTGACCGCCACAAGCTGGAATACTATATTGGCGCAATAAAAATAGGGGACTCGGAAGAACTGAGCGGACTGGACGAATCCGTTATTGTCATCAGTTCAAGGGGCAAGCTTGTAAAACCGAAAACCATTGGGCAGAAAAAATACTACGAAGCCATTAAGAACAACGATGTGACCTTTGGTATTGGTCCCGCCGGTACCGGAAAAACATATATGGCAGTCGCAATGGCTGTACGAGCCTTTAAAAACGATGAAGTCAGCCGAATCATCATCACACGTCCTGCTGTCGAAGCAGGTGAAAGTCTGGGCTTTCTGCCGGGTGATCTGCAAATGAAGATCGACCCATACCTCAGACCGCTTTACGATGCCTTGTATGACATTCTCGGAGCAGACAAGTACCTTAAGTATAAGGAACGTGGCCTGATAGAAGTGGCGCCGCTGGCGTACATGCGTGGTCGTACACTTGATGATTCCTTTATTATTTTAGACGAAGCGCAAAATACGACTAAGGAACAGATGAAAATGTTTCTTACCCGTTTTGGTTTTGGGTCTAAAGTGGTTGTGAATGGCGATGCGACTCAGGTCGATTTGCCGTCCGGCAAGAAATCGGGTCTTGCCCATGCCGCTGAGGTGCTTTCAGATGTAGACGAAATAGCCTTCGTGTATTTGACTGAGCGCGACGTAGTGCGCCACAGACTTGTGAAGAAGATTATAAAGTCCTATGAAAAGCATGAGCGCAAGCAGATATATAAGGCTAATCAGAAACCAAGAGGGCATGGCAAGAGCAAACCCTCAAGCAGATAGAATTGTCACCAGCAGATAGGGCAGTGCATATTACAGATAGAGAGATAAAACAGTCAATGTAGTAATTGGGACAATCACACACGGGGGTGTCTATGGAACTCCGAAAGAGCTTAAAGAAAATTTATTTCTTCTCGAAGGTCTTCAAAAGCAGTAAACTTAAAGTGTTTGGCATAGGTTTGTTTCTGTGGCTCACGATGTTTTTTGCCATTTCATTGACAATGGGCGCAGGAAAATATGTATATGAAATCGGCGACACGGCACGTGAAGATATTGTAATCACCAGTGACCTGGTCGATGATGCAGCCACTTCTCGTCTAAGGGATAAGGCTGAAGCCGAAGTTGAAGAGGTTCTTTATATCGATCCGACCGTACAGGTGGATGCCAAAAAAGAAATCAGGCATTTTTTCGAGCGTCTATACGAGGTGCGCAGTGATTTTGCCGATGACTCTGACGTGCTGATACAGGTTTATACAGGTATGGAAACAGAGAGCGGGCTATTTGAGACCGACCTTGAAACTTTGGCACTTATGGATCAGAGAAAGCTTGAAGATATTGAAACAATCGTCAACGACCTGGTTCTGCAAACCATGGGTACCGGTGTCTCTGAAAATGAGATTGAACAGGAAATCACAGATGTCGATATTTATTTGAATTCACTGGACTACGATGACCAGACCAAGCTTGTCATGAGTAAAATCGTATCAGAGCATCTTAGACCCAATAAGTTTGTTGATACAGAGGCAACAGAACGGGTTATAACAGCCAGACGTTCTGAAATCGATACGGTCATTATTGAGTCTGGAACGACAATTGTGCGCGAAGGTTCGACCATTACCTCTGAACACTTGAGACTGCTTGGACTTGCAGGGCTTCTCTACACAGATGCAATTTCAGACAAGCTTGAGGTATACGGCATATTGGGATTTTGTCTTGTTGTTGTCGTGACACTTTTTGCCTATCTGAGCATCTTCCACGAAGACGTTCTGGTGGATTCAAAGAAAATCATACTCCTTGTTTCAACATTTCTCTTGATTTTCTTAACCTCGAGAGCCGTGAACCTGATGTCCTTCTACCTGGTTCCGGTATCCTTATCCTCCATATTGCTTGGACTGTCCATTGGTCCAGCCGTTGGCATTGTTGTCAGCGCCCTGCTTGCGATTTCGGTTACCGTATGGACCGGTGCAACCCTCAATGGACTTATCGTTATGCTGATTGCCAGCATAATCGCAGGGCTCAGCATCTCGAAGACATACCACAGAAGCGGTATTCTTATGACAGGGGCTTATATCGCAATCATCAAGAGTGTGCTTCTGTTCGCCCTGGGCATGCTTTCGGGCACAGATATCATGGAGACAACACTCGTTGCGCTCAAAGGGGCTGTCGGCGGTATTTTGGCAGCAGTACTGGCACTTGGGCTGCTCCCGGTCATCGAATCCCTGTTTCATATACTGACACCCATGAAGCTGCTTGAGCTTTCAAATCCAAATCATCCTGTACTCAAGCGTCTCTTGATCGAAGCGCCAGGGACATATCATCACAGTATTCTGGTTGGAAATCTGGCAGAGGCGGCAGCGCATGACATCGGTGCGAACAGTCTGCTTGCCCGTGTTGGTGCCTTCTACCATGACATTGGAAAGCTCGAACGTCCCTACTATTTCAAAGAAAATCAAATCACTGCCGAGAATCCCCATGACAGGTTGATTCCCGTGGTCAGTGCTAGTATAATAAGAAGGCACTCTACGTACGGTGAAGAGCTGGGAGAAAAGCATAGGCTTCCGCGTGAAATCATTGACATTATCCTTCAGCATCATGGTACGACACGTATTAAATATTTCTATCATAAAGCCTGTGAAGAAGCTGGTAAGCCAGAGCTTGTGAACCCAGCGGATTTTGCTTATGAAGGACCAAAACCGTCATCTCGCGAGGCGGCAATTGTCATGCTCGCCGATTCTGTTGAAGCCGCAGTCAGAAGTATCCAGGAGCCTACAAAGGAAAATATTCTGGAGATGGTTGATAAAATCATCAGCGGTAAGATGCAGGAAGGCCAGTTGGAAGCTTCGGAACTCACATTTAAGGACTTGGGGAAGATCAAAGCTGCTTTTATGGTTGTCTTGACGGGCATTTTTCATGAGCGGATTGAATACCCTGATTTAAGTGAGTTTGATGTAAGGAGGTAGTTATGCAGTCACCAGATATTTTGATGATGGATCAGCAAGACAAGATCGAGGTAAATGATGACCTCCTGAAAAAGGTGCGGGAAGTTATTGAGGCATCTCTTGAATACGAAGGCATTGACACTTTTTGCGAAGTGAGTCTGGTATTTGTGGATAACGCTCAGATTCATGAAATGAATCGGGATTATCGCGGCAAGGACCAGCCTACAGATGTTCTGAGCTTCCCTCAATATGAAATGGTTTTAGAAATGGCGCCTTACCCTGAAGAACTGGCGCTTGGCGATATTGTCATATCGCTCGAACGTGCCGCTGAACAGGCAGAAGATTTCGGACATTCCATTGAACGTGAAATCTGTTATTTGACAGCACATAGTATGTTTCATTTATTTGGGTATGATCATGATACAGAAGAAAACACAAAGATCATGCGCAGTAAAGAAGAGGCAGTACTCAGCAACTTGGGAATTCACAGGGAATAACGGAGGCGGTTATGAATAGAAAATATTTAGTGCATGTGCTGATTGCCGCATTGGCAATCACAACGGGGTGCGGAAGTGGCGTTTCAGAAACCGAAGCCGTATCGGCAGCACCATCTGAACCAGTTATCATAGAAGTGGATGAACTCAGCACCAGTGAACCTGTGGAAGACGTACAGGCTGAAGAAATCGATGCAGAAGAAACACCTGTCGAAGAAACGCTGCAGGCAGATGCTGTAGATGAAAATCTTACAGCGCGTTCACCTCTGACCGGCAAGCCGGTGGAGGAAGGTGTGCTTGAAATCAGACCCAGTGTCGTCATGCTTGATAATCATTATGGCGCGAGACCTCAGGCAGGCCTGAGTCAGGCTGATCACATCTATGAAATACTGGCAGAAGGGCGCATTACCCGTTACATGGCGGTCTTCCAGTCAGGAAGTCCATCACCGGTTGGACCTGTGCGCAGTGCTAGGCCATATTTTATTGACAGAGCCTTGGAATATGACCCTTACTATGTGCATGTGGGCGGATCCATGCAGGCAATGACAGACATCATCAACTTGAATATGGCAGACATCGACGGCCTTTCAAGCGGCGGAAACGTATTTTGGAGAACCCGTCACAAGAAAATACCACATAACATGTATTCCAGTATTGAAGCAATTCAGAAAGAATCGCAGCGAAAAGGCTACAGGCAAGAAGGCAGCTTTGGCGGTGCAAAATATAGTGAAACACTTCAGGAACTTGGTGGTGCGCCTTGCACATATGTAAAGGCGGTTTATAAGCAGCCATCATCGCGTGATAGTGTTGGTTACTATATTGAGTTCAGCTTCAATGCGTCAACGGGAAAATATGAACGTTTGGTCAACGGTGTGGCGCACCTCGATGAGAATAATGATGTGCAGCTGGTTGCTGATAATATCATTATTCAGAAGGCGACGCATAAGGTTATTGATGATGAAGGCAGAAGAAACATCAGTCTCATTGGTGAAGGAAGCGGCTACTTCATATCTAATGGCGAGAAACTGGAAATCACTTGGAGTAAGGCAGACCGCTATGCGCGTACAGTCTACAAGGACTCTACGGGTTCAGAGATCGTGTTTAATCCGGGTGTGACTTGGTTTCAAATCGTAGAAGGAGAGTCAACGCTAGGATGGTGAGCAAATGGATTATAAAAAACTTGTTGAAATAGCATATGAAGCAATGGAAATGGCATATGTGCCCTATTCCCATTTCAATGTAGGTGCTGCGCTTTTAGGAAAGTCAGGAAAGGTTTATACTGGCTGCAACGTGGAATGTGCCTCTTTTGGCGGTACAAACTGTGCTGAAAGAACGGCCCTGTTCAAAGCAGTGTCCGAGGGTGAACGTGAGTTTACTGCCATTGCCATCGTATCAAGAACACGAGATATCACATCACCGTGCGGCATTTGCCGACAGGTACTTGCTGAATTTGGAACAGACCTTGATGTAATTTTGGCAAAGGATCTGGACTATAAAGTGTATAAGTTAAGCGAGCTGCTGCCCCTTAACTTCACAAGCGACGAGCTTGATAAATAGTAAGGAATACAGCCGGAGAGCCGGCAACAAATGGAGGGAAAAGACTTGGAAGAATTCAGGTCGGGTTTTGTCACGATCATCGGACGACCCAATGTCGGTAAATCGACACTACTAAACAACATTCTCGGCGAGAAGATTGCAATCATGTCTTCAAAGCCCCAAACAACGCGAAATAAGATTCATGGAATATATACGACAGAAGACTCACAGGTGATTTTTCTAGACACGCCTGGAGTACACAGACCTAAGAACAAATTGGGTGAATTCATGGTAAGCTCTGCGATGAATACCCTCAAAGAAGTGGACTTGGTTCTGTTTCTGGTGGACGAATCCAAGAAGATAGGCCCTGGAGATCAATATCTGATCGATCAGCTGAAGAGTGTCAAAACGCCTGTCATCCTTGTAATCAATAAAGCGGATTTGATGGATCCTGAAGACCTGCGTGCAATTGTCGAGAATTATAAGCAATATGACTTTTTTGAAGACATCATCGCAATATCTGCGCTTGAAAACAAAAATGTGGATTATCTGCTGAATAAGGTATCTGAGTATATGGTTGAAGGACCAATGTACTATCCTTCAGATATGGTTACGGATCAGCCTGAGCGTGCAATCGTATCGGAAATTATCCGTGAGAAACTTCTGATGTATTTGGATCAGGAAATCCCGCATGGTGTCGCAGTGGAAATCGAGTCAATGAAACAACGTGGGAAACAGGATATCGTCGATATTCAGGCGACGATTGTTTGTGAAAGGGACTCACATAAGGGGATTATAATAGGCAAGAATGGCAGAAAGCTGAAAGGCGTCGGCAAAAGCTCCCGTGAGGAGATTGAACGGCTTCTGGGCTCAAAAGTTTTCCTGGAACTTTGGGTGAAAGTGCGTTCAAACTGGAGGGACAGCGATGCTCTTTTGAAGAATTTCGGTTACCGCCAGGACTAGTTGAAATAATCCTCCTTTCGTGAATTCGACCAGGAGGTGGCTAGTGGCCAAACTATATGAAATGGACTTTGACATCATACTCAAGCAGATTGAAGTATGGTATGCGCTAGGTGAAGACGAGCGGCTCAAAGAGTTTGCTGAAGATGCCTATGCACAGGATATTGCAGAACTGCTCATCGAACTACCCGATGAGCAGCGCGATCACTTCTTCGGACTGCTTATGGTCGATAAGGCCTCAGCAGTTCTTGGAGAAATGGATGCGGAGAAGTTTTCGCAGCTGGTAAGTTCTCTAAGTGAAACAAAGAAAGTACTTATTCTGGATGCAATGTCTCAGGATGATATCGTTGACCTTTTGGGTGAACTCCCAATGGAGAGACGAAAAGAGATTATTGCGTATCTGGATATTGAAGACGCTCGTGATGTAGAAGAGCTGCTGGTGTACGATGAGGATACAGCCGGCGGTATCATGACAAAGGATTTTGTCGTGCTTCATAAGGAGCTGTCCATTTATCAGGCAATCGACACTCTGCGTGAGACGGCGCCGGATGCTGAAACGATTTATTATGTTTTTGTTGTAGATAAGAAAGAAAGACTTGCAGGCGTCATTTCACTCAGGGAGCTGATTGTTTCCAAGCCTAATATGCTTATTAAGGAAGTCATGAATGAAAATGTGATTTCCGTCAATGTACACGATGACCAGGAAGAGGTTGCGTCCATCGTTAAGAAATACGACCTCCTTGCTGTTCCGGTTGTTGATGACAATCAGAAGCTGCTTGGTATCGTAACGGTAGACGACGTTCTCGACGTTATCGAAGAAGAAGCAACAGAGGATATTCTAAAATTTGCGGGATCCTCTGAACTTGAAGATATGGATGAAGACCGTTTCTTCAGAAAGATTTATTTTTCAGTACGGTCGCGGCTTCCTTGGCTGATCATTACCATATTTGGTGGTCTGCTCAGTTCAAATGTTGTCAAGAATTTTCAGGGTGTAATCGATAAGGACGCAACCTTGGCACTCTTCATGACCATGCTTGCGGGTATGGGCGGTAATGTTGGTACACAGTCTTCTACACTGACTGTGCGCAGTATTGCAATGGGCTACATTGAAGGGGCGGAGGTTGTAAAGACGGTTGCTCAGGAAATGCTGACAGGACTCTTCGTTGGGGCTGTCTGCGCCAGCATTTCAGGTGTGGCCGCAACCCTAATCGGCGGGAGTCCCATGATTGGTGTGATTGTTGGTCTGTCCATGTGTGCGAACATGTTCACCGCTGCAACCATTGGTACGATTGTTCCAATTACCTTTAAGAAAATTGGTGTCGATCCTGCCATTGCTTCTGCACCGTTTATAACAACGATTGTAGATATTACTGGACTTACAATTTACTTCACACTTGCGACAATACTGACTCAAACCATGCTGTGATGAAGTTCTAAGAACGAAAGGGTGTCAGGTATGTTCTTTACGTCCGAAGCCATTGTGCTTAAGCGTACAAAGTTGTCCGACAACGACATGATACTGACGCTTTTTACGAAGAAGGCGGGTAAAATTCAAGCCATAGCCAGCGGCGCGAGGCATCCAAAGAGCCGGTTTGCATCTGGTGCCCATCCCTTTGTTTTCGGGAGGTACAATCTTTCGACAGGCAGTGGCATGGCAAAGGTGACAAGTATTGATGTACACGAATCCTTTTACCACCTTCGTGAAGATCTGGGTAGGCTTGCCTATGGGTCGTGGTTTCTGGAGTTGACCGATTCGGTTACTGCAGAAGGTGTGACAAACCATAGACTTTTCTACGAGCTTTTAGAGGCCATACAGGTGCTCCTGACCGAAGAGGTAAACCCGAATCAGATAAAAGTTGCGTTTGAGTTGAAGGTTATGGACACCATTGGACTGCGGCCCATGCTTTCAGAGTGTGTGGAGTGCGGTGCGACAGGCGAGCGCAAATGGCAGTTTTCAGTACAGGAGGGCGGTCTGGTCTGCGAGCAGTGTGCGACGAGACATAGTTCCTTATATAAACTTGGCAAGACACTTCCTAAAATCATGCAGTACTTTTTAGTGAAGGATATGCGGATTATTTCTAAAACCAAAATCCATGATTCATACATCAAAAAATTGGATATTATATTAAATGCCTATTTGAAGCATCATTTGGAAAGACATCAATTCAAAAGTCTCGAATTTTTGAAATCAATTAGAGAACTGGGTTCAGAGTAAACTTGAATTGCTTAAAAGCCCACCGGTGACTTGTACGTGATTTGGTTGGACAGCATGAGTAGTTCGAGATCAAGGTGTGTATTTAGAAATATCGATAAGGAGTGGTCCTATGTCAGTAACGCTTGAGAAAGTGGATGAAGTAAGAAACAGAACCGGCGCTTCGTATGCTGAGGCGAAAGAAGCACTTGAATTTACAGGTGGAGATGTTTTAGAGGCCATTGTCTACATTGAGCAGACGCGTCAGGATATTCCTAAAAAGGATTCCTTTGCGGACGATTTGTCTGATCGCGGGTCTGAAGTCATTGAAAAGCTAAAGGAACTGGTGAAGAAGGGACAGGTTACACGTGTACTTCTTCAAAAGGACAATAAGACAGTTCTGGATATTCCTATTGTAGCAGGCGCTGTGGGTGCACTGATTTTCACAGGTGCGACAGCAGTAGGTATTCTGGCTGCCCTGGCTACAGGCTGTGAGCTTCTCATTGTGAAGGAAAATGATGATATCATCGATATCAGAGAAATCCTTGAAGACACTGCAGAGTCTGTGAAGGGTAAGGCGGAAGATGTCATGAAGCATTTTTCAAAAGGTGAGAATGAAGAAGCGGATTCAGATGAAGAAGCAGTTCAGCCTGAAGAAGCAGATGAAGAAGCCGTTGATTTAGAGGAAGAAATCTATACTGCAAAATTTATTGACCCTGATGATGCGCAAAAGTAGTGATAACTGGTTGTCAGGTCATTAAATCTATGCTAGAATCATAAAAACTCCATATTGTGTGCGCTGAAGAAGATGAGTAGCTTGTTAGAGAGCTTTAGAGAATCGATGATGGTGGAAATTCGATGCATGAAAACAGGGGAATGGCACTTTTGAGCACAGAATAAAGTGGATGCGTATGCATCAACGAGGGTGGAACCGCGGAAATAACCTTTCGTCCCTTGATTGTCAGGACTCTGACAACCAAGGCGAGAGGTTTTTTTATGTTTTGAAATATGAAAGAACCGCACAAGCGTAATAATTGAAATTATTTTTGTAAGCAAAAACACGACTCTACTGACGCGCAGGAGGTGATAAAGTGGATGTAAACCGGTCAGAAGTAGCCCAGTACCTGATGCAGGTGCGCTCAAAGTCTTCAGTGTATTCGAAGCAGGAGTTTGCTCAGATCCTGACTAAACTTTATTATTTTCTTGTAGATGTTGACGACCTTTCGCCGATTCGCTACAAGCGATTTGAGAGCAGGTCAAATAGTGGCAAGCAGCTGGGGCATATTACAAAGCTTCTCAGCGAAACAAATGGTCCGCTGGGTGCGGCCGTTGAGCAAAAGCTCCTCATATCCCTCATTGAAGTGACGCTTGGTAGTCTTGAAGAGCTCACAAGTAGAAAGATTGAATACGCTCTTGATATATTTATTAAGTACTACTATAACGGGGCGGTTAAGGAAATGGGCAGAGGGCAGCTGGAAAGTGATTTTATACTGGATAGGCTGGAGAAATGCTTTGACTTAAAAACAATGAAAAGAACGGTATAAATGAAAGGAAGTGCGTGAAATGGGTACAGCAGTAGCGATGGATAAGATTGTTTCAATGTCTAAAAACCGCGGTTTCATATTCCAAGGTTCAGAGATTTATGGTGGCCTGGCGAATACATGGGATTACGGTCCTCTGGGCGTTGAGCTAAAGAGAAATGTCAAGGCGGCGTGGTGGAAGAAGTTCATTCAGGAATCCCCATACAATGTCGGTCTTGACGCAGCGATTCTTATGAACCCTCAAACTTGGGTTGCTTCAGGTCATGTAGGCGGTTTCTCAGACCCACTGCTTGATTGTCGTGAGTGTAAATCAAGATTCAGAGCCGATCAGCTGATTGAAGCGTATATGGCAAAGAATGGTGAAGAAGATGTAGTGGTAGATGGCTGGTCAACTGATGAAATGATGAACTACATCAATGACCATGCGATCAACTGTCCTACATGCGGCAAGAAAAACTTCACAGACATCCGTCAGTTCAACCTGATGTTCAAGACATTCCAAGGTGTAACCGAAGACACAAGTGCAGAAATCTTCCTGCGTCCTGAAACGGCGCAAGGTATTTTCGTAAACTTTAGAAGTGTACAGCGTGCTGCACGTAAGAAGGTTCCTTTTGGTATTGGTCAGATTGGTAAATCATTCAGAAATGAAATCACACCAGGTAACTTCACATTCAGAACAAGAGAATTTGAGCAAATGGAACTTGAGTTTTTCTGCGCACCAGGTGAGGACCTTAAGTGGTATGAATACTGGAAGCAGTTCTGCATGGACTGGCTGCTGAATCTGAACATGACAGAAGGCAATGTGCGTTTTAGAGACCATAGTGAAGATGAGCTTTCTCACTACTCAAATGCGACAACTGACATTGAATTCCGCTTCCCATTTGGTTGGGGTGAGTTGTGGGGTATTGCAGACCGTACTGACTTTGACCTTAAGGCGCACCATGATCACTCAGGCAAAGAGCTTATGTACCAAGATCCAGTGACGAATGAAAAGTACATTCCTTACTGTATTGAGCCATCTCTAGGTGCTGACCGTGTTACGCTTGCATTCCTTATTGATGCATACCATGAAGAAGAGCTTGAAGACGGTTCTACACGTAATGTCATGAAGTTCCATCCAGCGCTGGCACCATTTAAGGCAGCGGTATTCCCACTGTCTAAAAAGCTTGACGAAGATGCCATCAAAGTATTTGAACTGCTGAGCAAGCATTTCAATATCGACTACGATGTTGCAGGTTCAATTGGCAAGCGTTATAGAAGACATGATGAAATTGGTACGCCTTTCTGTATTACATTTGACTTTGACTCACTTGAGGACAATGCAGTGACAATTCGTCATAGAGATACTATGGAGCAGGAACGTGTAAAGATTGAAGATCTTGTAGAGTACATCTCTGAAAGAATTCTGTTTTAAATAGACATTTGAATAAATGACTGTCATAGCGACAGGGTAATCCTTCATTAACAGACTCTGAAAAGTGCACAGTAAAAAACGCGGCGCTTTTCAGAGTTTTTTTCATCATGATCCATCTGCATTATCGGGTATTGCCTACGTATGTGGGTATAAAAGATTGGAAACGAACGTATCAGACGATTGGGAAATTTGATAGGTTTATGTGCATTATACTGCAACAAAAAGGTATTGGTCGTTCATTATTGTACACTATTAAAAAATAATTTAAATAAGTGCACACTATATATTGCTTTTCATAAATATGTAGTGTAATATGTATTTGTGTTAAAGAATTAGCATGAAAGTAGTGCACACGAAACGGGGTGGTGCAAATAGAGCTTAAGGATAGACAGAGAGAGATTTTCGAAATTATCAAGTCAGACCAGCCAATCACAGGAGATGCTATTGCTAAGCGGCTCAGTGTTACTCGGTCAGCGCTTCGAACAGATTTATCGGTTCTCACGATGTCAGGACTTATATCAGCAAAACCTAAAATCGGATATTTTGTCAATGAAAAGAGTGACGAGACAGCTGGAGCGGAAGAACTCAATCATCGCTGGCTGGAACCTGTTGGAAGCTTAAAGTCTATGCCAATAGTCATCGATGAAAAAGCGACAGTTTACGATACAATTGTGACACTCTTTCTTGAAGACGTTGGGACGATATTTGTAACGACAAATGGATGTCTGTCGGGGGTTGTGTCCAGAAAGGACCTGCTTAAGACAACCATGGGCGGCACGGATGTCAATAAGATTCCTGTTGCGATGATTATGACACGAATGCCCAATATTGTTTATGTACGTCCTGAAGATTCACTGCTGCTTGCAGCAAAGAAAATAATTGAACACCAAATAGATTGCCTGCCTGTTGTTGAGCCTGTTTCAAATCAAGATGACGGCTGTTATAAGGTCGTAGGAAAGGTCTCTAAGACAAACATTACCAATCAGTTTGTTGAAATATGGAGTAAGGTTCAGGGAGGAAGAAAATGAGTAAAAAATATAAGATATATATTCTCTCGGACTCAGTGGGTGAGACGGCAGAAATGGTTTCAAGAGCCACTGCTGAACAGTTCAAGGACACAAACTACGAACTCAAGAAGTTCTCATATGTATCCACCGAAGAGAGTATTATTCAGATCCTGGGTGAGGCTCAGCGTGAAGAAAAAGCAATTGTGGTATTTACAACGGTAGTCGATGAGACAAGCAAGAAAATTGTCAGCGAGTGTGAAAGACATGGACTGGCATGCATCGATGTGATGGCACCTCTTATCGGCAAGTTTTCAGAGCTGCTGAACTTGGAGCCAATCAAGGAGCCGGGCATAATACATAGACTTGATGAGAAGTACTTCAAGAAGGTTGAAGCCATTGAATTTGCAGTAAAGTATGACGATGGCAAAGACCCGCGTGGCATTAAGAAAGCAGATATCGTCCTGATTGGTGTTTCCAGAACATCTAAAACACCGCTCAGTATGTATTTGGCACATAAGAATATCAAGGTAGCAAACGTACCACTTGTTCCTGAGGTCCCAATCCCTGAGGAGCTCTACCAGATACCAACAAGTAAAATCATTGGCCTGACAACAGACCCGATCAAGCTCAATGAAATCAGACAGGAAAGACTGAAGGCACTTGGCCTAAGCAACACAGCAACCTATGCCAATGTGGACAGAATCCTGGAAGAACTCGAATATGCAGATAAAATAATGAAGAAGTTGAAGTGTCCGGTAATCAACGTTTCGAATAAGGCCGTTGAAGAAACAGCGGGCATCATACTGGATCTCGTAAAAAAAATAATGATGAAATAGGACCTAGATAAGGGGTGGATCATGATGAAATATGTATACGCGTTTGAAGATGGCAAGGGTGATATGAAATCCCTTCTTGGCGGTAAAGGGGCAAATCTGGCTGAAATGATGAGAATTGGCCTGCCTGTACCTCCAGGATTTACGATTACGACTGAAGTCTGTAACAAATACTATGAAGACGGCGGACAAATGTCTGAGGAAGTCATGAAGCAGGTATTTGACAACCTTGAAGCCCTGGAAGCAAAAACCGAGAAGATTTTGGGCGGAACAGAAAATCCCCTGCTTGTATCTGTACGGTCTGGTGCTGCAATTTCAATGCCGGGCATGATGGACACGGTGCTTAACCTCGGTATGAACGATGTCACGGTTGAGAAGGTCGCTGAACTGACAGGCAACAGAAGATTTGCCATGGACAGCTACAGACGTTTCATCCAGATGTTCGGAGATGTTGTACTTGAAATCGAAAAGTATCAGTTTGACAGAATCTTTGAAGGCATAAAAGCTGACAAGGGCGTTGAGAACGACGTTGATCTCGATGCACAGGACCTGATCAGAGTGATTGAAGAGTATAAAGTAGTCGTACGAAACCTAAAGGGATTTGACTTCCCGCAAGACCCTAAAAAGCAGCTGGAAATGTCTATTGAAGCCGTATTTAGTTCTTGGAACAATCCACGCGCTATCATCTACCGAAACGCCAATGAAATTCCGCATAACCTGGGAACGGCAGTAAATGTTCAATCCATGGTCTTCGGAAACATGGGCGAAGATTCGGGTACGGGTGTTGCATTTACGCGTAATCCATCAACAGGCGAAAAGGCCCTCTTTGGTGAGTTCCTCATGAACGCACAGGGTGAAGATGTAGTTGCAGGTATTCGTACACCGTTGCCAGTTTCAAAACTACAAGAGAAAAATCCGGTTGTATACGACAGCTTTCTGACTGCTGTCAACAACCTTGAGAACCACTATAGAGACATGCAGGATATTGAGTTCACAATCGAAAAAGGAAAACTTTACTTCCTGCAGACAAGAACGGGAAAAAGAACTGCCAATGCTGCTGTAAATATTGCAGTCGATATGGTTGAAGAAGGCCTAATCAATAAGGAAGAAGCGATTATGCGCATTAATCCGAAGGATATCGATAAGCTTCTTCACCCGACCTTTGATGAAAAGGGACTGGAAGAGGCAAAACTTCTGAGCAAGGGTCTCCCTGCGTCACCGGGAGCTGCATCAGGACAGGTGTGCTTCTATTCAGAGGATGTTGTGGCTGCTGCTGCAAAAGGCATCAAGACAATTCTTGTTCGTACTGAAACATCTCCAGAGGACATTGAAGGCATGATTTCTTCTGAGGGCATTCTAACAGCACGTGGCGGTATGACATCGCATGCGGCCGTAGTTGCAAGAGGCATGGGCAAGTGCTGTGTTGCAGGTTGTAGTGAAATCCATGTTGAAGAGCAGCAGCGTTTCTTCAGAGTGGGCACCATGACATTTAAAGAAGGTGACTTCATTTCACTTGACGGCAATACAGGCAGTGTCTATGAAGGTGTTATTCCGACAACTGAAGTGGCACTGACAGGCAGTTTCGGTCAGCTTATGGAATGGGCTGACGATGTACGTACCATGGGTGTGCGCACAAATGCGGACACACCACACGACGCTCAAGCAGCTGTTGATTTTGGCGCGGAGGGTATTGGTCTGTGTCGTACGGAGCATATGTTCTTTGAAGAGGACAGAATTTCCATTGTTAGAAAAATGATTGTTGCCCGTGATTTGGAAGAGCGTATGGAGGCACTTGACAAGCTTCAGCCAATCCAGCGCGGTGACTTTGTCGGCATATTCAAGGCAATGGGCAGCAGACCGGTTACGGTTCGTCTTCTCGATCCGCCGCTTCACGAATTTCTGCCGCACGAAAAGGAAGACATTGAAGCCCTTGCAAAAGACATGAACATGGCGACTGAAAGCCTTGAGGAAATCGTGAATACACTCAAGGAATTCAACCCAATGCTGGGTCACAGGGGCTGCCGTCTGGCGATTACCTACCCTGAAATCTACATGATGCAGTGTAGAGCAATATTTGAAGCTATTATTCAGGTTTCAAAAGAAGAGGGTATCGATGTGCATCCTGAAATTATGATTCCACTGGTTGGCCACGATAAGGAACTGTCTCTTCTTGGTGACATGGTTCGTGAGCTAGGAAATACCATGCTGAGTGAAGCTGGCGTGGAGATTCCATTCAAGGTGGGTACGATGATCGAGGTGCCACGTGCTGCGCTGACTGCAGATGAGATTGCTAAGCACGCGGAGTTCTTCTCATTCGGCACAAATGACCTGACTCAGATGACACTTGGTTTCTCTAGAGATGACGCGGGCAAGTTCATCGGCGAGTACAGAAATAAGGAAATCTTCATGCGTGACCCATTTGAGTCTATTGACCAGCGTGGTGTCGGCAAGTTGATGAAAATCGCGGTTGATTTGGCTAGATCAGAAAAACCGGGCCTGAAAATTGGTATTTGCGGCGAGCATGGCGGTGAGCCAGCTTCAATTGAATTCTGTCAGACACTTGGGTTTGACTATGTGTCTTGCTCACCGTACAGAGTTCCAATCGCAAGACTGTCTGCGGCTCAGGCAGCGATAAAGAATAAGGCATAAGCTGATAGAAATTACTTTTATGAAAAGTTTGATAAAGAGTACTGCTGTTACTTTTGGTAGCATGCAGTACTCTTCTTTTCGTGATGCCACTGACTTAACTGGTTTTTTATCAATCCTGTGCAGAATATATGCACATTAAAAAAAGGGTAGAAGGAACTTGTGTAGAATAGTAAAAAAAGTGATAAAAACTGAGAATGGTTTTCTTTAAGATTCAATTGACAGACTGGTGGTGGAAATATGCGTTTCAGACAGCAGCAGGAAGAATTGGAGCATAAGATCCTCAGTCCCTTTGCGGCGAAGGTCGACGAGACGAGAGGCAGAAAGATAGAGGAAGAGGAATGTGCGCTTAGAACCGCATTTCAAAGAGATAGAGACCGAATCATTCATTCAAAATCATTTAGACGCCTCAAGCACAAGACACAGGTCTTTCTTTCTCCGGAAGGAGATCATTACAGAACGCGATTGACACATACGCTTGAAGTTTCACAGATATCCAGAACCATTGCGCGGGCTTTGAGGCTGAACGAGGACTTGACTGAGGCCATTGCCATGGGCCATGATCTTGGACATACGCCTTTTGGGCACTGTGGTGAACACGAGCTCGACGATATACATTTTAACGGCTTCAGACATAATGAACAGAGTCTTCGTGTTGTGGAATACCTTGAGACCAACAGCAAGGGGCGTGTCGGCCTGAATCTGACCGAAGAAGTGCGCGATGGCATACTCAACCACACAGGCGGCAAGTCACCCTATACGCTTGAAGGTCGGATCGTGAAGGTTTGCGACCGCATTGCATACATCAATCATGACATAGATGATGCCATCAGGGGTCATATACTCAAACGGGGAGACATTCCAAAAAAATATTTGTCCATACTCGGGGAGACACATAGTCAGCGTATCAATACCCTCATTATGGATGTCATTCATTCAAGTGAAGGCCAGATTGACATTAAAATGAGCGACAAGATTGAAACTGCATTTCTTGATCTGAGAAAATTCATGTTTGAGCATGTCTATCTCAATAAGGAGGCAAAAAGAGAAGAAGTCAAGGCGCGCTATATTGTCAAATCCCTTTATAAGTATTTTTCAGAACATCCAAAGGCACTTCCTGCAGAACGGTATGCAGATTATCTTGAAATCGGTGATGAATCGGTTAAAGACTATATTGCGGGCATGACCGACCGCTATGCGGTAGGTAAGTATACCTCCATTTTTGTCCCGAAATTCTGGACCTGATTGGTGTCGTCTGCCGTGAATAGTTCAGTCTAATTTCAAGAATAGTAATTTTTCAGCAAACAAGAGGGTAAAGATAAACTGAAGTGCAAACTGCAATATTTTGAAAAATAAAACTTTAATAAATAAGAAGGAAATTGATAAACAGTGTAGAATTATTATTATTCGTGTGCAATTTTAGCATCGTAATTATTAGCAATATGAAATTTTACATGCATAAATGAAGGGTTTCTTGAACAGAATAGAAGGGTTATGTGACTGCGGTATAGAATAAGTAAATACCAGCGTCACAATAAGGTGATTTTTATGGGTGGAAAATATGACAATAGAATAACCGAGGTCATACTTGAAAGCATAAATATTGTCGATTTGATATCTGAATATACACCACTCAAAAAGGCGGGCAGAAACTATAAGGGACTATGCCCGTTTCACAGTGAGAAGACCCCGTCGTTCTCCGTATCGGAGGATAAGCAGTTTTACCACTGCTTTGGATGTGGTGTTGGTGGCGATGCGATTCGTTTTATCCAGGAAATTGAGAATTTTGATTTTCTAGATGCCATTGAGTATTTGGCGGATAAATACGGAGTCGACATCGAGTCCTATAAGCTTCAGAATGACAAGAGCAGACAGCAGTCTGTGTCAAGTGATGTCAAGAAGGCGCTGCATACCCTTTCAAGAGAAGCTGCAATTCTTTATTATAAGGAGCTGCAAAAATCAGCAGACGCAAAGGCCTATATTGACGCCAGAGGGCTTAGTCCTGAAATCATCAAGAAATTTGGTCTGGGTTTTGCACCGGACGATTGGCATTTTCTCCACAAGCGGCTTGCAAAGAGTCCTCAGATTGAGAAGCTCATGCTGCGGGCTGGTCTGGTTGCAAAAAGCTCTAAGGGAAATGTATATGACTATTTCAGAAATAGAATCATGTTTCCAATCAGGGACATCAAGGGCAATGTAATTGCTTTCGGCGGCAGGGTCATGGATAATTCAAATCCGAAATATCTCAACTCGCCTGAAACGGACATCTTTAACAAGTCCAGTACGCTGTACGGCTTGAATTTTGCTAAAAATGCACTCAGTGAATCCAGAAAGGTCATTGTAACAGAAGGCTATATGGATGTGATTTCTCTGCATGAGCAAGGGGTTGAAAATGCAGTTGCGACTCTGGGAACTGCACTGACCTCACAGCACGGAAGACTGCTTAGCCGATATGCGGATGAAATCATTATCTGCTATGATTCGGACAGTGCGGGTCAAAAGGCTGCACTGAGAAGTATTGATGTGCTTCAGGATGTAGATTCAAAAGTGAAGATTCTCACCTTGGGTGATGGTCTTGATCCGGATGATTTTATCAGGAAAAAAGGGAAGGCTGAGTTTGACAGACGTGTTGCAAATGCCAAGTCAACAGTAGATTTTCGTCTCGACCTGATAAGGGAACCGCTCGACATGCGTCAGGATGAAGATCGCATTGACTATATCAAGGGTGCGGTTGAAATTTTGAAAACAGTCAAGGATTCAGTCGAACGTAATATTTATGTTAGCAAAGTAGCCAAGCAGGCTATGGTAGATGCGAATCTGGTTATGCAGGAGATTGGTGCCATGAGTTCAGGTGGACCTGAACCCGTGCAGAATCGGCCGAATATCGATTCGGATAAACTCGAGGCGGCAGTTCGTAAAAAGGAGACGGGTCCACTTCTTGCAGTAGAAAAGCGTTTGCTTGAAATTGCACTGGATTCGAAAAAAGGTTTTGAACTCTTAATGTCAAATATGGATATAAATGACTTGCAATTTGAGCACATTCGTAGTATATTTGTATACTTGCGGGGTTATTACGAGAAGTATGATTCCTTTAAAATGGAAATGGCCTCTGAAGACTTGGATTTGAAAGTTGTTGTCGCTATTGAAAAGCTGATGCACAGCCATATTCCAATAGAAAATATTCAGAAGGTTATGCTCGCTACAAAAAGGTCACATAAAGAACATGTTCTGAGAAAGCTCGAAAATGATAAAGTAGCTGAAATAAATATGCTAACACAGAGCTTAAGCTATGAACGTGACGACATAAAAGAAAAGCAGGATCAATTGCGGAAGTTATTCCGTGAAAAACAGCAAATTGCTGAAGAGATAAGCCGGGTACTTAATGAAAAACGTGAACAGTAGTGGTAGAAAGGAGGGAAGTCAATTGGCTAAGAAAAAAATCGATACTAAGCAGGTTGAAGCTGTAAAAAAACTGACTGAACTTGGTAAGAAAAAAGGCTCCTTGACTTACTCTGAGATTGGGAATGCGCTAAGTGAAATCGAAATCGATAAAGAACAGATTGAAGATATTTACGATTCACTTGCGGCAATGGGAATTGAGGTTATTGCGGATAACGATGATGATGTAGACATTGATGTTAATGCAAATGACGATGATTTCGAGGCAGAAGAAGAAGAAGAAGAAGAAGAAGTCGAAGTTGAAATCACAGTCCCTAAAGGCATCAGCATTGACGATCCAGTAAGAATGTACCTAAAGGAAATCGGTAAAGTTCCACTTCTATCTGGGGAAGAAGAAATTGAACTTGCCAAGCGCATGGAGGCTGGCGACGAAGAAGCCAAGAAAAAGCTCTGTGAGGCAAACTTGCGTCTCGTTGTAAGTATTGCCAAGCGTTACGTAGGTAGGGGCATGCTTTTCCTTGATCTTATCCAGGAAGGTAATCTTGGTCTTATCAAAGCGGTTGAGAAGTTTGACTGGAGAAAAGGTTATAAATTCTCAACATATGCGACATGGTGGATTCGTCAGGCTATTACGCGTGCGATTGCAGACCAGGCACGTACTATCCGTATTCCGGTTCATATGGTTGAGACGATCAATAAGTTGATCCGTGTATCTCGTCAGCTGCTTCAAGAGCTAGGCCGAGAGCCAAAGCCGGAAGAAATCGCTAAGGAAATGGATATGAGTGTCGAGAAGGTTCGTGAGATTCTAAAAATCGCGCAGGAGCCAGTTTCACTTGAAACACCAATCGGTGAAGAAGAAGACAGTCATCTTGGAGACTTTATTCCGGATAACGACGCGCCAGCACCTGCTGAAGCTGCAGCATTCTCAATGCTGAAGGAACAGCTGATTGAAGTTCTTGAGACGCTGACACCGCGTGAGCAGAAAGTTCTGAAACTCAGATTCGGTCTTGAAGATGGACGTGCAAGAACGCTTGAAGAAGTGGGCAAGAAGTTTGAGGTTACGCGTGAGCGTATTCGTCAAATTGAGGCCAAAGCCCTTAGAAAGCTGAAGCATCCTTCAAGAAGCAAAAAGCTTAAGGACTATCTGGAATAATCAGAATCGATGAAAGCAGACTATGAGACGAGCCATAATTTATGGCTCGTTTTTTAAAGAGTATGAAATAGAATCAGGAGAAGCGTAATGAAGCTTACACCGAGGCTCAAGACGATTGCAGATCTGGTCGAGAAAGGCTCTGCTATTGGCGATGTGGGTACTGACCATGGATACGTACCCATTTATTTGATTGAAAACGGTATATGTGATAAAGCGATTGCAACAGATATCAATGAAGGGCCGACAGATAATGCACGTCAGGCTGTTCGGACGGCTGACCTATCTGACAGGATAGAGGTCAGATTGGGCGGCGGTCTGATACCCTATGAGCCCGGCGAAGTGGATACGGTTATTATAGCGGGCATGGGTGGACTGCTCATTCGTGATATCTTGATGGAGCGTCCTGAAATGACGGCCTCTGTGAAAAAGTTCATTCTTCAGCCCATGGTGGCTCAGGATGAGCTCAGAAAATGGCTCGCTATGAATCATTTTAAGATTGTTGATGAAAGACTTTCGCAGGAAGCGCACAGGATGTATGAGATACTTGTTGTCGAGCATGGGGAAATGCAGTTTGACGATCCAATTGAATGTGAAATTGGAAAATTCCTTATTAAAAAGGATGACCCGCTTTCAAAGGTCTTCCTAGATAAGAAAATTAAACAGGCTGGTGAAATCATAAGAGGTCTTCAAGCAAGTAAGAAAGAAGATGCCAAAGATAAACTACCTGAACTTGAAGAAAAACTCAAGGCACTGGAGGTGAGGCGCGCATGTTTGTAAACTCTGGAAAAATCATTAAAATTTTGAATGAGATGGCTCCTGAACACCTTGCTGAGTCTTGGGACAATGTCGGGCTTCTCGTTGGAAATGCAGATTCAGAAGTGGACCGGATCATGGTTGCCCTTGAAGCGACAGAATCGGTTGTTCAGGAAGCTGTTGACAGCAATATTGATTTGCTTATCTGTCATCATCCGCTCATTTTCAAGCCTATGAAAAAGATTGTTGATTCTGATGCAATTGGTAAGCTTGTACGAAAACTCATCAAGAATGATATCAGTCTCTATGCGGCGCATACAAATCTTGATATTGCTGAGGGTGGAACCAATGACTACCTTGCTGAAATTTTAGGGCTTCAAGATGTGGTGGGTCTTGAGAAGACAAGCGCTGAAAGGTATAAGAAGCTGATGGTTTTTGTGCCGGAAGACGATTCAGAAGCGGTCAGAATGGCGATGGCCAGTGCTGGGGCAGGTAAAATAGGCAACTATGAAGCATGCGCCTTTAAAACAAGTGGCGAGGGCTCCTTTATGCCGCTTGATGGTGCGAACCCTGCAATTGGAGAAATCGGCAAGCTTGAGCGTGTTGAAGAGGTGCGACTTGAAATGATTGTTGACGCACCGAACCTGGGACGTGTACTTTCGGCAATGCAAAAGGCGCATCCTTATGAAGTGCCTGCCTATGATGTCATAAGTCTTGAGAATGAAATCAAGACCTACCACCTGGGAAGGGTCGGCAGACTGGCAGACAAGCAGAGTCTTGAGGCTTTTTCGGCTACTGTTAAGACGGCTCTAGGTGTCAAGGCCTTGAGATTTGTTGGTGATAAAGACAGGACTATTCGTAAGGCTGCCATTTGTACAGGTGCCGGATCGGACATGATGCGCGCAGCAGCGGCAAAGGGATGTGACGTCCTCATAACTGGAGATGTCAAGTATCATGAGGCTCAGACAGCGTTGCAGATGAACTTGACGCTGATTGATGCCGGTCACTATGAAACGGAACAGATTTACGTCGAGAGGTTTGCAGAGCGCCTCAGAAATGCTTTTTCACTGAAATCCTATGAAGTAGCTGTAATTAGCTCAAAAAGCGAAAAGAACCCATTTGAGACTGTCTAGGCTTGAAACGCACAGAGTAGCCTTGCGGCTGCTCATGTCGCTTGACGCGCCATATACGGATAAAAGAGAAGTGTAGCGAAATGCCAGAGCACCCTTGCGGCTGCTCATGTCACTTGACGCGCCATATACGGATAAAAGAGAAGTGTAGCGAAATGCCAGAGCACCCTTGCGGCTGCTCATGTCGCTTGACGCGCCATATACGGATAAAAGAGAAGTGTAGCGAAACGCACAGAGCACCCTTGCGGCTGCTCATGTCGCTTGACGCGCCATATACACAGATAAAAGAGAGGCCTGTTTCAAGTGAACTTGAACAGGCCTCTCTTTTATCTGTGTGCATTTCTTTGTTTTTCACGTAAAAAGAAAAACCCACTCAAGTCTGAATGGGTTCTTTAATGGTAAACGGCTAAACAAAATAGGAGGTTATTCGGTGTTGAGCCGAATATGAAATATGCTTTCGGTGCATATTTCCATAAAATAAGCGGGTATGTCAGGTACTAAATGGAATAGGGGGTCCATTCCTAGATTGCCATGTGGGGGCATGCAATCCTTGTAGATACCTGTTATCAAATCTGTTTCGATTTGATGAGTTAAGTATAACACATACTATACCAAAAAGCTACACTTTGATTGAAAAAAGTTATCATTTAGAAATAGAATCGACAAAAGTGCGGTGCTGTATGGGGTTCGAGAGGGACGGAAGTTGAAAAGAGTAGGGACGGATGTTGAATTATGTATTGACTTTTACTTTGAAAGGCATTATATTATACACAGACCCCCGTGCGAGAGGGGGCGGGGAATGGAGGTTTAGGATGAGTAAGTCAGCTAGAATCAAATCAAACAAGAAAACTAAGGAAGGGTCAAAGAAAAAAATGAGAAAAGCAGTCATTAATTCCAATAGATGTGATAAGTCGCCATTTTGTCCAGTGAAGAGAGTCTGTCCGGTCAATGCAGTCACACAGAAGGTCAGCCTGTTCGGAAGCTCTGTCCCTGTGATAGATGAAGAAAAATGCATCAGCTGTGGCAAATGTGTGACGGTATGTCCAATGCGTGCAGTTAGCATGGCATAAGAACTGGAAAGCTTTCAGATTTAATAAAGGAAGACAAGTGCTAAGTATTTATGGAAGATCTGTGTTTTGGTGAAAGGGGACTGATTATGAAGAAAATTCTACTGGGTGCAAAAAAGTATCTTACATGGAGTATTCCGATTATGATAGTCATTGGGCTTGCAATCGGTGCGCTGGTTAATGTGAAGCCTCTAAAGGCTCTTGTAAACCCAATCCTGTTCATTATGGTTTTTCCAATGATGCTCAATGTTAAAATAAAGGACATTCTCGACGTAATTAAGTCGCCGAGAGCGGTTTATATAAGCGTACTATTGAATTTTGCAGTCGCTCCAGTGCTGGCATTTATAGTTGGCCGCATATTCTTGAGTCATGACCCAATGCTCATGCTGGGGATGGTGCTCATAGGTCTGCTTCCAACCAGTGGTATGACAGCATCGTGGACTGGCCTTGCAGGCGGAAAAGTACAGACAGCTCTTGTCATGATGACAATCAACCTATTGATTTCCATGTTCATGATTCCGCTTTACATGAACCTGTTCCTGGCTTCTTCAATTGAAATCAGTACGGTGACAATTGTAGGGTCTCTGTTCAAGGTGGTCATTCTACCCCTTGTTTCAGCAATACTTGTGAGAACTTTTATTGTCAAATATAAGGGTCAGCCTTATTTCAAAAGTCTAAAGCCCGTGCTTGGCGGTGTGAGTGCCATTGGCGTTATGTCAATTGTATGGCTTGCCATTGCCCTAAAGGCAAAGACAATATTGAATCAACCGACACTGGCGCTTCAGGTCGTGGTTCCACTTGTAATCTTCTACATGCTTCTGGTGGCAATCGGAAGCTTTGCGGGCAGGTATGTGCCTGATGTCAATGAAAGGCCAGCCCTTGTTTTCGGGTCTGCGCTCAGAAATTTGACAATCGCCCTGGGCATTTCACTTTCGGTATTTGGCGAATCGCTGGCCGTACTCCTTATAGCCATAGCCTATGTCATTCAATTGCCGTTTGCTGCGGGATACATGAAGTATTATGCTGCATCAGTATCAAAAATGGCTGAGTATGAAGCTAGGTAATGTATATTCATACATGGTTGTTTCAAAGAAATAGTACGAAGTGCAATGTGTTTTAAATGAATATAATATAAGAGTAATTGAACTCCGTATATTACTACGTATTGAGTAATAATATATGGGGTTTGTTTTATTGTTTTTAAATCTTCTGTAACAAAATGCAAAACTTTGAATAAAGGCTTGATTTCCAAACTTCCTATGAATATAATGCAAAGAGTTGTACAAAGTGTAAATGGATATGTTGGCAAACTGATCGAAAGGTCAGGACGCAAAGCTATGGGTCTAAGGGGTTCTACTATGATTGCCAGGTTGCTCAAAACATACTGACTGTATGTTGTCGCGCCTGCCAACAGGTGTTTTTTTATGCCCTTTGCATACTGGGGAGGATTTATATGAAACAAAGCATTAAGCAGAAGCTGATACTGGCTTTTATCGTGGTCATTATCATACCGTTAACCGTACTTGGAAGTCTGTCGTATAGATCAACAGCGAGACTGGTGCATACAAACTATGAAGCATCCAACTTGGAGCTCGTAAAGGAAGTAGAAACAGGTGTGGAGTATTATATGGATTCTTATGAGACAGCTGCCCACCTGCTCGCAAATATGGAAACGACAAAATCAATCTATGAGAATCTGACATCAAAGAAATTTATGCTTGCTGGTTTTGAAAGGTATATGGAACAGCATAGCGATGTTATTGCGGTATACATGGGGACGGAAAAAAAGGACATGATAGATCCAACTTGGCCTGATGTGCCCTCTGATTATGATCCGACTTCGCGCCCATGGTATATTGCAGCCAAGGAAGCCGGTGAGACAACCTGGACGGATCCCTATGTTGATGCGGAAACCGGTGATGTGGTCATAACTGTTTCGTCGCCTGTATATGGCAAGTCCCAAAAGTTATCGGGTGTTGTAGGTATCGATATATCTATACACACCTTAGCAGATAAACTGAACACAATCCAAATTGGACAGGCAGGTTACCCTGTTCTGATTGGAGCTGACATGACAACGCTGACGCATAAAAGTGCAGATATGATTGGAAAGACAGTCCCAATACCTGAACTTGTAGACGCAATGACAGCTTCGGACTCTGGAATCGTTGAGTACAAATGGAATGGTGTAAGGAAGTTTGCATCTTTTAAGAGGATTGACCAAAATGACTGGACCGTGCTTGTTACAATGGACCAAAGCGAAGTAGATGTTCTAACACGTCCAATTATGATCACGACAGTAATCCTGGCGATTGGCTGTCTGCTTGCAGGGGTTCTATTTGCAGTTTTACTGGCTAGACGTTTTACAAAACCACTTATGAAGCTTGAAAGCACAATGGATGAAGTTAAAAATGGCGATTTGACAGTGCGTTCAGACGTGAAATCCAATGATGAGATCGGAAAAATGGCGGAGAGCTTCAATACGATGATCGATCATTTTGCCGATATGCTGGGAAAATCGAAAGATGTGGCACATAAGGTATCTGTGTCAGCTGAAGATCTGGCATCAAACTCTGAAGAGGTCAGCGCGTCTTCTGACGAAATTGCAAGAACCATCGATGAGATTGCACAAGGTGCAAGCGACCAGGCGATGGAAACAGAGCGCGGTGCACAGCTTATTGGCAACCTAGCTGAAAAAATCCGTGTCTTGACAGAAAACAGTGAAACTATGTCAGCTGCAGCAGATTCCGTATCTACAGCAAATGTTGAGGGATTGAAGGTTATGTCTGCGCTTAAGACAAAAACAGAGGAAAACAATGCCTCTACTGTTCGCATAGAAAATGCAATCAGAGAGCTGGAAGACAAGTCCGCACAGATCGGTACAATTCTTGAAACAATTACGAGCATTGCAGACCAGACAAATCTGCTTGCATTGAATGCTTCAATCGAAGCGGCAAGAGCGGGTGAACATGGCAGAGGATTTGCGGTTGTTGCAGATGAAATACGCAAGCTAGCTGAAGGTTCAGGCGAAGCGGCTGAAAATATCAGAGGGATTGTAAACCAAATTCAAAATGAAAGCAAGAATACAGTGCATATTATGTCGGAAGTCAAGGTGCGTTCCGAAGAGCAAACCGACGCAGTTGATTCCGTAGATAGAGTTTTTGAGCAAATCAGTGTATCTTCTGATCAAATTGCGAATCTGATTGCGGATGTTTCAAACTTCATCAATGAAATGAATGCCGATAAGGAGAACATTGTAGCTTCCATCGAAGAGATATCAGCAGTTTCGGAAGAGTCTGCAGCAGCTTCTGAAGAAGTTACAGCATCTGTACAGCAACAAACAGCTGCAATAGATGAAGTTGCAAAGTCAGCAGAAATGCTGAATAGGATGGCTGATGAACTTGAAATGGAAATCAGCAAGTTCAAAATATAATTTTGCGCACAAGTGATTTTGATTGATTTCACAGTGCATTTAGTATAGAATATACTTTGTGTCGAATGAGTAAATTAAATGATCGCGTGAGAAATTACGAGGAAAGTCCGGGCTCCATAGAGCAGGGTGCTGGGTAACTCCCAGTGGAGGTGACTCCAAGGATAGTGCAACAGAAATATACCGCCACCTTCGGGTGGTAAGGGTGGAAAGGTGAGGTAAGAGCTCACCAGCGCACTGGCGACTTTGCGGCTCTGTAAACCCCATCTGGAGCAAGACCAAGTAGGGGCGTAAAAGGCAGTTGCTCGCTGCTGACCCCGGTGGTAGGTCGCTTGAGCCTGTCCGGTAACGGCTGGCCTAGATAGATGATCATTCACGACAGAACCCGGCTTATCGATTTTTTCATTCGGCACATAACAAGCGAAAAGAAACACTGTCCAGCAGGACAGTGTTTTTTATTGGAAATTTTCAGCGTTTTAACTCCAGATTTAAAGTGTCGTTCGCACATTCCTTTCAAAGGCAGAGGTATCCCGTATTTCATGCCTTAAATAGCTGACGATTTCACTGACCTCTTCTTGCGCAATGGGAATATCCACAGTCTTATGTTCCCGGGTGAACAGCCCCTTTTTTACAAGTGTAAGTGTTAGTGTGGTCGTGTCATCCTCAGTCTCAACCTCGTAAGTCTTAATGCTATCGTATGTGTAAAAGACTTTTCCATCAAATATGCCATTTCCGTAAATACCGGCCCCCATTAGTGTAGGCGCCATGTCAGAAAGCATTTTCATCAAAATGGTAAGAAGCATTGGGAAGAGTCTAAGTGTCGAACGGAGGGACATTAGGGCGTCGTAATCAACTGTATTTGAATCTCTAAGCATGTATTTAAGGTCATACCATAGGTCAAAATCGAAGAGCTGGTCCGGTGACATGAAGTACTTATCATAGATATACCATGAATGAAAATTCACATGGTCTTTGCCGAAGTATACTAGAAATGCAATGGTTATGATGGCGAAGATCGTCCCGACAAAATGCTCTTTCCAGTCCTGCTTATACATGTAATAGAGATCGCCCTTGTCAGCTATGCGCTTAAACATGCGCAGGAAGTTTGTCAGGGCTTGAAAGAATAGAAACAGTGGAATGATAAAATCTAAATAGCTCAGCATGTGTTTGACCTCCAGAAAGGAATAGATAAAAAAAGCCCAATACAACGACGTGTTGTACTGAGGCCCAGTTTTCTTCTATTCAGCATGTATCGAAAATAAAGCTTGCAATGACGCAGTAGGTCAATGCAAACTTTTTAAATCCAGTTCATTTATCTACCCTAAAGACATGTAAAACATAACCAACAACAGTATAGCAGAAAATACCAATTATGGGTAGCTTTTTAAAACTTAATAGGAATTACACTACAGCATATTGAAAGATATGTCAGGTTTGTGCATTTTCCCATATAGGTTTTTGAGAAAATAGCGTATACTCGGCATATAAAACATATGAGGAGGCGCGTATGCCATATTTTGTTGCGGTATTTGAAATGATGAATCCTGATAAGGACAAGGAAATTTTAGATGTTCATATTGATTTCTTAAACAAGAACATGAAAGCGGGAAATATCTTTGCCAAGGGTCCGTTTATGGATCATTCGGGTGGGCTTGTAATATACAAGATGGATACATTTGAAGAGGCAAAGGCCCTTGCCGAAAGCGACCCTGTAATCCTTCATGGTACGCGGAGAATGACCTTTAAACAGTGGAAAAGCACATTGCCGGAGTGACCCATAGAGAAAAGCAAAATTAAAAGCCGCTGTCAGCTGACAGTGGCTTGATTTGTTTTTAATCTCTATACATATCCCATGACGGAAAAGACAAAGCCAAAAGCCAGGAGCAGGGATACGCATATGTGAAGCAGGCGCATTACTGCAGGGGTCTCCCTCTTGTAGAAGACTTCCGCGATGTTGATACAAGATACCAAGAAGGCTGAAAAGAAGAGTAGAGGCTGCAGGAGCGTCATTTCAAAATTTAAGACATATATTATGGCAACAAGACTTGTAAGAACGATTACCAGTCTGAATTGCTTAAATGGATAACTCAGAAAATTCATGTATATTCCCCTAAAATAGAATTAAAAAAGATAAACATTCTCTATGTATGGCAGGTAAGACATTACCGTTACTATTATACCAGATAGTTCCAAAGATAGAAAGGAAAAAATATCAAATTAATCATGAAATATGTAATTATGTAAATTCGGAAATATGCTCATTAAAAAAAGTTGAACGAAAATGACTCAATATGTTATACTATCTAAAATTTATTGGAGGGAATGATTGGAATGATACGTAAACTTACAGAAGACGATCGAGCGAAAGTACTGGGGTATTTAGGTGGTGAGCCGGCAATAAATCTCTTCATAATTGGTGACATAGAAGGTTTTGGATTCGACACCCACTTTCAGGAGCTTTGGGCAGATTTCAATGACCGCGGAGACATTGATGCAGTTCTGCTGCGCTTTCATGAGAGCTTCATACCCTATTCGCAGGATGAAAAGTATGACTGGTCCCAGTTCAAAGTGCAAATCGTGGAGGCTGAGGCAAGCGGTCAAGTGCACGTTGCCATTTCGGGGAAAAAATCTGTGCTCGATAAGTTCAACGATATTCTGCCAAATCATCCGCGCAGAGAAATGTTTTTTTGCGAACTGACAAGGTCGGATGCCCTCATGCTTGAGCCTGAGCATGAGATATTGACTGCAGGTTTGGAGGATGCGAAGCGCGTTTATGACCTGATTGAACAGATTGATGAGTTCGAGAGTCTGAACGATCTGGAAAAAATTAAGCAGAAGCTTGAGACCAAGACCGGCAGAATTTACTACTGCGCTGAAGGGGGCAAAATGGTTTCTGTCGCGCAAACGACAGCTGAAAATTCCATGTCGGCTATGGTTGTAGGTGTGGCAACACTGGAAGCTTATAGAGGAAAAGGCTATGTCAGTGCATGTCTTTCGACACTCTGCAAGGACGTACTTGAGGAAAATAAGACATTATGTCTCTTTTACGATAATCCCAAAGCAGGTCGTATTTATCATAGATTAGGCTTTGAGACCCTTGATAAGTGGGTTATGGCAAACTATGTAGAAAAGTAGTCCGTGGTGTTAGAACAGAAAAAATTAGCTGCTTAAATTACATGTATATATGCGTTTCAAGTGATTTGCACAGGCCTAGTATGGTATAAGTAATATGTAGGCTAAATGAGATATTTTGAACACATTAAAGCAAAACTAGGAGTAAAGTCACATGAAATTTATGATGAATCAAATGTGTAAGAGTTTAGCTAATAGAGTCACAGTGACTATAATCATCACACTTGCTCTAATACTCAGTGTGGTTGGGGGATTTGAATATCGATATATTGAAAGCTCTTCACTTGAAGCGCTTACCGAAGAAACGACACTGCTTGCAGATGCCGTTTCTCGTGATGTTAAGAATATTTTTGAGAATGCACGTATTACTTCTGCGGGTCTTTCCTATAACAATGAAATCAGACGCTATCTGAAGGAAGTGGAAAAGCGGGAGGACATTAAGGGGAATCCACTCTTCCCATCTGTTCTAAAAACGCTTCAAGCAATCCAAGACAGCAATGCCAACTACTTTCTAACCTGGGTAGCCAACGAAAAAGCGAATTTTTATCTGGATAACACTGAGTATATTTCAGAGCCGGATTACGATGTCAAGATAAGACCCTGGTTTGAAGTTGGAAAGGATGCGACAGGGACTGCGTTTACTCAGCCCTATGTAGAATGGTTGACAAAGCGGATTGTAATTTCAACCATTACACCTTTATTTGAAAAGGACAGTCGCATTGGATTTGTTGTTGTGGATATCGTTCTTGAAGACATCCCGGCAATTATTGACAAGGCAAAGCTGGATGCACGTGATTTGAGCTTCCTCATTACGGGAGAAGGGCTATATGTCTATCATCCAAACAGCGACAAAATTCTTACTGAGAGCTACAAGGAAATGGGAGATGGTTTGTCACCTTATAGCGACTTGATTGAAAATGCAAGTGGAGAACTCGTTGAGGTTCAATATGAGAACAAGCGGTATTTTCTTCAGGCCTACGGAATCGAGGAGAGTGACTGGCGCGTTGTTACGCTTATAGAAAAGGACCGCATTTCGCGCCGTGTATATGCGTCTGCGCTTAAGCTGTTTGGCATATTCGCCATTGGAATTATGGTCTCCATATTCGTCGTATATGTCATTCTCAGAAGATCAATGCGTCCTTTCAAATTTATTGTGAATAATGGACGTCAAATTTCCCGTGGAGATTACACGCTGAATATGCCGGATGCCTATTTGAAACGTAGGGACGAAATTGGTGAAATCGCTGATTCTTTCCAGCGTATTGTCGATCAATTCAGAAATGAGAACCTAACGCTTGAAAATAGAATTGAAGAGAAAAATCAGGAACTGGAAGCCCAGTATGCCCATATCATGAGTACGGAACGTGCGGCATCCCTCGGGAATCTTGTTGCGGGAATAACCCATGAAATAAACACACCAATAGGCACAAGCCTGTCAACGGCGACCTTCCTGGAACAGGAAATCAATGGACTCCGGTCCAAGCTTGAGGCCGGTGAGCTGACGAAAAAGGCATTTGTGTCTCATCTGGAAATTGAGCTTGAGTCCATCGGTATATTGACAAGTAGTCTTGAACGGGCTGCCGAACTGATTAAGAGCTTTAAACAGGTTGCGGTAGACCAGAGCAGTGAAATGAACTACGCATTCGATTTGCGTGAAAACTTTGAGGCTGTCATCAAAAGTTTGCGTCATGAGTACAAGCATACCAAGCATCAGATTATCAACAATTGTCCTTCCGGACTTAAAATCAATTCATTCCCAGGCGCCTTCAGTCAAGTGATCACCAACTTGATTATGAACTCACTGCGACATGGATTTGTGGGTGTGGAAGAAGGTCGTATTGAGATTTATGCCGAACGCGATGAAGCGGATATTCTGATTACCTATTCGGATAACGGCATTGGAATGTCGCAGGAAATCCTCGATAAAATCTTCGATCCTTTCTTTACAACGAATCGTTCGGCTGGCAATAGCGGACTCGGGATGCATATCGTGAATACAATAATTGTTGAAAAGCTTGGTGGAGAGCTTACATGTGAGAGTACACCTGGATGCGGCGTCTCGTTTACCATGCGAATTCCGCAGTGAAAATTCATCAAATCATTGAAAAAGACAGTGTGCTTAAAAAAATTGAAGTGTGCTAAAATATGCACTGAGTATCATAAATATTAGACTTTTTTCATAAAAGTCGTTGACATTATATCTGACAATTCAGTATAATCCCTAATAACAACACGAAATGATATGAACGTTTCGTAACAAGTTTGTAGTTTTGTCCAGGTAACTTTCTTTAGGAGAATGGTGATTATTATGTTGACTCGTAAATTGTTGAATGCGACATATGAATATTTTTATTTCTTTAGCTGGGGCTTTTACTTTTTTAGCGCTGGTTATTTCGCATACAAAAAACTTCAGAGCACATATCAAACCAAAAATGGAAGAGAGTTATTCTGCTAGAGCAATATAAAATCGCGCGCAGAGGAGTTCCTACTTGGGAGCTCCTTTTTTTTATAGGTTTAGCTTAGAAAACTCAAAGGATGATAGTTGACGTGAATTTCAGATAGAAGAGAAAAATTGGAGGAATTAATTATGGCACTTGATATTCAACCGGTACATCCATTGACAAGCCGGGCACATAAAAAAGAGGATACAGTCATTCGAATTGGCAATCATACAATAGGCGGCGGAACACTTACACTGATTGGCGGACCCTGCAGCATTGAATCTGTAGATCAGGTCATGTCTGTGGCAGACTCGGTAAAAAGTGCCGGTGGACAGGTTCTCAGGGGGGGCGCATTCAAACCGAGAACATCACCATACAGCTTCCAGGGACTTGGAGGCGACGGTCTTAAAATACTGAAGAAGGCTGGCGATAAAACCGGCATTCCTGTCATAACGGAAGTGATGAGCACTGAGGACTTCGACGAAGTCGAGAAGTCTGCTGACATCATCCAAATTGGTGCACGAAATATGCAAAACTTCCACCTTCTCAAGCGTGCGGGCATGTCAAGAAGGCCAATCCTTCTGAAACGCGGTTTATCTGCAACAATCGACGAATGGCTGAATGCGGCAGAGTACATCATGGCAGAAGGAAACAGCCAAGTCATACTCTGTGAACGCGGCATACGCACATTTGAAAATTACACGAGAAACACACTGGATTTATCGGCAATTGTAGCCGTGAAAACACTGAGTCATCTACCGGTCATTATCGATCCAAGTCATGCAACAGGCAGACGTGAAATGGTTCCGGCAATGGCGAAGGCAGCGGTTGCTGCTGGTGCAGATGGACTGATGATTGAAGTGCATAACGATCCGGAAAACGCCCTTTGTGACGGACCTCAGTCACTGAGACCTGAAGAATTTGAAAAGTTGGCTAAGGAGCTGAGGAAGATACACGAGGTGGTTAACAATGATTGAGGAAATTGACTTTAAGACTCCCTTCAAAACAATTGGCATCGTTGGAACTGGACTTATTGGTGGATCGTTTGGAAGGGCAATAAAAGAGAAAATAGCCACTATTGAAGTTATAGGTTTTGATTTAAACAAGGAAGAGCTTGCAAATGCCCTTGAAGTAGGATGTGTTGATAGAACAGTAGATTCACTTGCAGAGTTGGCAGAACAATCAGATTTGATTGTTCTTGCCACTCCAGTAAGAACATACGAGGCTATTTTGAAAGCATTTCCCGAATCGATTTGGGAAACGACAATGCTCACAGATTTGGGCAGTGTAAAGGGTCATCCCCACCGTCTGGTAAAGCAATTATTGCCGCCTTATGCAAGGTTTGTAGGCGGTCATCCAATGGCCGGCAGCGAAAAATGCGGATGTGTCAATGGCTCGGCAGAACTTTTTTCAGGAGCTGCATTTTATATAACAGGTGACAATGCAGAATGGAAGAAACCTATCGTTCGTATCGTTGAAGCAATAGGAGCCGTTGTAAAGCACATTGACTACAACGAACATGACAGAATCGTTTCGGTGTCAAGTCACGTTCCTCATGTTGCAGCGTCAATGCTGGTCAGTATACTGCATGATGACATATCCATTAATGAAACGGGTGGCGGATATCAGGACACAACACGGATAGCAGGTTCAGATCCCATTATGTGGACTGATATTCTTCTTACAAATAAAAGAGAGTTACTGAAATCTCTGGACCAACTGCATGCTGAACTTCATAAAATCATCAGCATGGTCGACAGAGAAGATAAAGAAGCAATATTCAAATTTTTAGAGACAACAAGAGACAAGCGATTGGGAGGCAGTGAGAACAGTGGAAATCATAACAGGTGGAAAGCCATTTAAGGGTGAAATTGCGATACCCCCGTCAAAGAGTATCAGCCATAGGGCAATTATCGCTGCAGCATTTGCAGACAAGGAATGTATCATAAGCAGAGCTCTGAATGCAGATGACATAGAAGCGACACTGGACTGCTTATTGTCACTGGGTGTTGAAAGTCAGGTTTCAAAGAATCCAAAGTCAGGTATGGCACTTGATGTCCGAATGGTTGGTACATCAGGAAAATGGAATGACAACTCAGTTGTCAAATCTAGAGAATCCGGTTCGACACTCAGATTTATGATTCCAGTTGCAATGGTTACAGATGGAACCAGAACCTTTGAAGGCAGCGGAAGGCTTGTAGAACGTCCAATTACGCCTTACATCGATATGTTTGATAAAACAGGTGTCACGTATGAGTACGACGGCAGATTGCCTCTTATAACAAAGGGTGCACTGAAAAGCGGTGTTTATACTATACCGGGCGATATCAGCTCGCAGTTCATTACAGGGCTTCTGATGGCACTTCCTGTTCTGCCAGGCGATTCAGAAATCAAGATTGAAGGTGAGCTTGAATCAGCAAGCTATGTTGAACTGACAATCGATGTGCTAAAAGCGTTTGGCGTTGAAGTCGAAGCGGTTGAAGACGGATATAAAATCAGTGGCAATCAGGCATACAAGGCCTGTGACTTTGAAGTGGAAGGTGACTTTTCACAGGCGGCATTCTTTATTGCAGCGGGTCTGCTTGGAGAGGAACCCCTAATTCTGAAAGGGCTTTCAAAGGCTTCAAAGCAAGGCGACAAGGCTATGATTGATATTGCAAGAAGTATGGGCGGCGTGCTTGAATGGCGTGGCGATGACCTTGTTGTTTATCCAAGTGAACTGAAGGGGGCTGTCATTGACCTCAAGGACTGTCCTGATCTTGGCCCTGCAGTTTCGGTGCTGGGTGCTCTTGCAAAGGGTCGTACACAGGTTATCAATGCTGAACGCCTTAGAATAAAAGAGTCGGACAGGCTTGCAGCTATGACAAGTGAGCTTAAAAAGCTGGGTGCCTACATTGAAGAAACACCTGATGGTCTGATTATCGATGGTGTTAAGACACTGATGGCTGCTAAGGTGGAGGGCTGGAATGACCATAGAATTGTCATGGCACTTACTGTAGCCGGAATCAAGACCTTTGGCAGTATCCGCATTGACGGTGCAGAGGCAATCAAAAAGTCTTATCCGGGATTCTTTGATGACGTGAGATCACTTGGTGGACATGCCATGCGTTTCGATGATCCGTTGCTGTCCCTCCGAGGTGAGATTACTGCAATCGATCAGGCCATTGTGGAGCTTATTGAAAAGCGCTTTGAAGTTGTTGAAAAAGTGGCGGAAATCAAGCGGCAAAATGGCATTAATGTTTTGGATGCCAAGCGTGAGGAAGAGCTTCTTGAAAAGCTTAAGGCTCATGCAAAGACATCGGATGGGGATGTGATTGAAGCCATTTACGAAAGAATCTTATCTGAAAGCAGAAAGAAACAGGCTGAACGTATAGAGAAAAACTAGGTTAGAGTGAGTTGAGAATAAGTGATGAAAAGAGGGTATGGATATGAAGAGAGTCGGTTTCCCAGGTATTGAAGGCGCATTCAGTGATGAAGCAGGACGCATGTTTTTCGGAGACAGATACGACGGTATCGGACTGGGCTCTTTTGAGGAAGTGTGCCGTGCTGTGAAGGAAAAGAAAGTGCAGCATGCGGTACTGCCGATTGAGAACTCATCTACGGGTTCAATTGGAGAGGTGTTTGATCTGATTGAACAGTATGATCTTATGATTACAGGCGAGAAAAAGCTCTTTATTGAGCATCATTTGCTGGCGCTACCAGATGCCAATCCGGATAAAATCGAGTGCATCTATTCGCATCCTCAGGCATTCAAGCAGTGCTATGAGAGTTTGAAAAAATTGCCGCCGGCTGAGCAGGTTGTGACAGCAACGACAGCAAATGGCGCGCGTATTGTCAACGAAAAGCAGTGTCTGAAGCAGGCCGCGCTGGGAAGCCGGTATGCTGCACAGACTTATGGTCTTGATATCATCAGAGAAGGCATGCAGGACAAACAGGGAAATGCAACAAGATTTCTTGTGCTTTCAGACTGGGCTAAAATGGAGTTGGAATCTGACAAAATATCACTGAGCTTTGTTCTAAAACATGAGCCAGGGGCGCTTGCAGGGATACTTTCGCTCATTGCATCGGGCGGATACAATGTAGCACACATTGAATCCAGACCGATTCGAAATGCCAACTGGGCATACCGTTTCTTCCTGGATATAGAGGGCAGTCTTGAAGACCTCAGTACGACTTTCATGATGAAGCGCCTGCGGTCGATGACGGAGGATTTCCGTATTGTTGGACAATACAGAGCAGATATGATTTAGAATAGCTTAAAAGCAAAGCCGCTGGGATGCCAGCGGCTTTTTCAGGTTTTTGCGCGATTGGTCAGACTTTCAGTATGGGGATGAGGATGATTAACCATCCTGTATTGGTGTAAATCTGCACAGAAGGGGTATATTATGAACAGCTTAAAGTTTTAGTCTAACACGGGTTAACGCGTCAATATAAGAAGGAGTGGGATCATGAAACTGAATGACGTTAAGATTAGGAATAAAATCCTCCTGCTGGCAGTGTTCATCATACTCGTATTCACGGTACTTATCATGGCTTATATCATCCCAACTATAAACGGAATCATCGAAGAACGGACGGTGTCCAAATTGAGTGACCTCGTCGATGTGCCCTATACTGAGCTGGAGCATTATTATGAACTGGTAGAAGCAGGTAGTATGGACAAGGAAACGGCACTGGATGAGTTTTACACACTTATTGGCGCCATGCGCTATAACGATGTGGAATATTACTGGGTACATGGCTATGATGGCTTTATGAAAATGCATCCCAATGCGCCAAATCTTATTGGCCAGGATGTGACAGGACTACAGGATGAAGATGGGAAGTTCTTTTTCCAGGAAATGATTGACATTGTCAATGCAAATGGTGAGGGCACTGTTGAGTACTGGTGGCCAAAGCCGGGTGAAGAGGCTCCGCAGCCCAAGTTATCTTATATCAAGGGTTTCAAGCCTTGGGGCCTGACGGTCGGAACCGGTATATATATTGACGATCTCAAAGCACTGCAGAAGTCGATTTACATGCAGGTTCTAGTCATTTCAGTCATTATCATTATCGTATCGCTGATTCTTGTATTTCTTATTGTCAGTCCACTCAATAAAACCCTTCGAAGTATTATTAACAGGACGGATGAGTACAGAAATTTGGATTTCAGAAATGAAATTGATATTAGTCAGAAGGACGAACTGGGAGAAATTGCAAATGCATTTAACAAAGTTTCTAGTGGCCTTAGGACCTTGCTCGATAACATGCGACAGATTTCTCAGAAGCTGACTCAGGGTGCTGTAGATATGGACAAGGACATGTCTCAACTGAGCACGAGCACGGACAGTACGGTGGTATCCTCTGAAGAGATTGCCCTACGTATTGGCGAAATGAGTGGCGCTGCAGAGCGCGTCAGTGAAACAATTCAGGAAATTCGACAAGCCATTGACCAGGTTGCTGAAAAGGCAACAGAAGGGGCTATGCGCGCCAGTGATGTCAATGCCAGAGCGGTTTCCCTGAAAAAGGATGCAAATACTTCAAGTGAAAAGGTTTCAGGCATCTACGAAGATATGAAAATGCGTCTTGAAAATGCCATTGAACACGCTGCGACAGTGCAGCGTATCGATGAACTCTTGAACTCAATTCTGAGCATCACGGAGCAGACCAACCTGCTTGCTCTGAATGCGTCTATTGAAGCTGCAAGGGCAGGAGACGCCGGCCGTGGATTCGCCGTTGTTGCAAATGAGGTTGGCAGTCTTGCAGACCAGTCAAAGGACATGGTTTCCAGTATTCAGGAAACAGTCAACAGTGTCAAATCCGCTGTAAACACGTTGATATCCGACTCCAAGGAAATTCTCGATTTCATGGAGAATCAGGTGCTTAATGACTACGATAAGCTGAATGATATTGGGGACCAGTATAACAAAGACGCAGATACCTTCAACGAAATCATGGGTGAGCTGAGTGCGATTTCAGAGGAGCTTTCCGGATCTATGGAAAGCATATCCCAGTCGATTGATGATGTTGCAAAGGCCTCTCGACACGGTGCGAAGGGTGTAGAAACCATTCTGACCATGTCAAGAGATGTCATGGACAAGAGCCAGCAGGTAAAATCAATTATTGATGAAAGCATTCATGCCGTGGAAACACTTGATGACGTCATGAAGAAGTTCCATGTATAGAAAGGACGCTTATGAAAGCATTGCGCATTCAAGTTTATGGCCGGGTCCAGGGCGTTGGATTTCGCTATTTCACAATACAGGCGGCAAGACGTTATGAAATACGTGGATGGGTTCGCAATGAGACTGATGGAAGTGTCAGCATCTATGCGGTTGGCCATGAAAAACGCCTGCTGGACTTTTTAGGTGAGGTCCATAAAGGTCCTTCATACTCCCGCGTTACAGACGTTCAAATAAAAGAGGCGGATTTTGAAGAGGAGGGTGTTCCTGAAGTCTTCGATGTCGCTTACTAAAACAATATTTTATAAGAAGAGGTCAATGCACTACCGAAAAGAATGATTTATAGGCAATAGAAAACAGGGTGTATGTACACACCCTGTTTTTCTTTGTAGTCATCCTATCCGCGCTGCAGTCCAGTTGCGCCAGTACGGATCATTTCCTTGATTCCGTAAGGCTGAAGCTGAAGTACTGCCGCGTCTATCTTGTCCTGTGGACCGAGAATGGAAACTGTCAGTGTCGAGTCAGACACATCAACAATTTTGCCCTTGAATATTTCAGCCAGATCCATGACTTCACGTCTTTTTTTCACATCTGCGCGAACCTTGATCAGCGCAAGCTCATGCATCATGGCATTTGTGTGGTCCAGTTCATTGACCTTTAGAACGGGAATCAGCTTGTGCAGTTGTTTGATAATCTGCTCCAGAAGCTTGTCGTCACAGGTTACGCCAATCGTCATTCTTGATATGTTTGGTGCTTCCGTGGTGCCTACTGATAGGCTATCGATATTGTAGCCGCGTCTGCCAAAAAGACCGGCGATTCTGGAGAGAACACCTGAGTGGTTCTCCACCAGTACGGAAAGATAGTGCTGTCTCATCGTGTTCACCCCCATATTGTATTCATTTCAGGCGCTATGATACATTCAATCAAAGTCGCTTCTGGACTCTGTGAGTAGGCATCAAGTGCGTCGCTGAACTCACTGAGTGTTGTCGTCTTGTATTGCTTAAGGCCGTATGCGTCTGCAATTTTGCAGAAATCGGGATTGTTGTTCAGGTCAATACCGAAATATGAATCTGAACCGTAGGCTTTATCCTGTAGCTCGCGAACCATGCCAAGGCGGCTGTTGTTAAGCAATATGAACAGGATTGGACATCCCGTGCCTTTTGCAATACCAAGCTCTGAGAGTGTCATTTGGATACTGCCGTCACCGGTAATGCAGACAACTTGATTGTCCTTGCCCTGTGCGACGGCTGCCCCGATTGCTGACGGCAATCCGTAGCCCATGGTACCGAGTCCGCCCGATGTGAAAAACTGTCTCCTTCCATGAACCGGCAGATGTCTTGCTGCCCAGATCTGGTGCTGTCCAACATCAGTTGTAATAATGGCGTTGTCTCTAATGCCGGCATCGAGTGTCTTCATGATATTTACAGGATTGAACTGGTCGCTCATGATTGTGCTGAGGTCTTCATTTTCCAGACTGTCGAACCATTTAGGACCCGTACACTGATCTGTTCGCTCAGTCAGCTCATCAAGAATCCGTGTTGCGTCACCGACAACCGGAATATGTGTATTCAGGTTTTTGCCAACCTCTGCAGGGTCAACGTCGATATGGATAATGCTCTTATCCTTGTGTTCTAGGTCCAGTCCAATCACAGCTCTGTTTGAGATTCTGGCGCCGATAATCATGATGGCGTCGGCTTCCTTGATTGCCTGTCGTGCAAGACTATGACCGTGTCCGCCAATCATACCTAGGGCATAGGGACTGTCTTCTGGAATAGCGCCTTTTCCCATCATGGTATGAACCACAGGAATAGCGGATTTTTCTACGAACTCAAGCAGGTTCTTTGTCGCTTTTGCACGCATAATGCCACCACCAGCAACAATCAGGGGTTTTCGGCTTGTCTGAAGAATGTGTAGTGCCTTCCTGATTTGCTTAGGATGTCCGTTCTTGACTGGCTTATAACCCGGTATGTCCAGTTTTCCAAGATTCATCGCTGCCGAAGAAATCATATTTTTCTGAATATCGGAAGGTATATCGATGAGTACAGGACCCGGTCTGCCTGTTTGTGCAATGTGGAAGGCACGGCGCAGGATTTCTGGGAGCTCATTGGCGCTTTGGACTAGAAAATTGTGCTTTGTAAAGGGTTCTGAGGCACCTATGATATCCGCTTCCTGAAATACATCTTTTCCAATAGCGTATGTAGGCACCTGACCCGAAATTACAACCAGTGGTATGGAGTCGGCATACGCTGTTGCTATGCCGGTCAGCGCATTCGTTGCACCAGGACCTGATGTGACGATGCAGACACCTGCTTTCTCCTTTGCTCTTGCGTATCCACTTGCTGAGTGGACAACACATTGCTCGTGACTGGATAAATAATGAGTGATATTGGATTTACGGAGTGCTTCGTAGAGCGGTAAAACCGCGCCTCCTGGGTAACCGAAAATCGTATCAACGCCATGTTCTTCAAGGCATTTTACGATATAATTGGCTGCTTGCATGTCATCATGTCCTCCTTTCATGAATTTGTCCCGTGAATGGGACTTTGTAAAATGTTAGAATATTTTAACACCCATTGTAGCAGAATAAAAATACAAACGTCAATCTAAATTGTACAAAAAATTATACAATTAATATTTACAGGTGGATTTGCTCGATGCTTTTGAATTCTGCAAAAAATAGCAGTGTTCCAGAGAATTGCGTAAATTGAGAAATTTTAATTTTTTTTAACAAATAGTGTTGACGTGTCGGAAATACTTTGCTAGAATAACTCTCAACATCGTAAGAAAAAACGATAGCGCAAACGCAATGATGGAACGCGACCGTTGCAGTTGTTAGTTCAGAGAGCCGGTGGTTGGTGAGAACCGGTCGAGCACGCGACAGTCTACTCATTCCGGAGCAGACAGCCTGAAATTTAGTAAGGGTGTATGGATGGCCTCATTATCGGCCTGCACTTCCGAAGTGGAGTGTACCGAGAGACTCATAGTCATGCTATGGGTAACTTAAGGTGGTACCGCGGGAATTATAACCTCGTCCTTAATATTTATAAGGACGAGGTTTTTTTAATGCACAAATGTGCAGTGGCAGCTTGAAGCTTTAACAGATGTCCGGACACCTGTTGAAGTTGACCTGCAGGATTATAGAAGCAAAATTACAGAGAAAAGACAGAAGAATCAGACAATAGAGAATGAGAATGAGATGCTGAGTATGCGCAAGTTATGAAAGGCGGCGGGTAACATGTCAAAACAAATCAAAATATTTGATACGACTTTAAGAGACGGCGAGCAGTCTCCGGGCTGCAGTATGAGACTTAATGAAAAAATACAAATGGCAAGACAACTGGAGCGACTGGGTGTTGATGTAATTGAGGCTGGATTTGCCATCGCATCTCCTGGTGACTTTGAATCAGTAAAGACGGTTGCACAGACAATCAAGAATGCATCGGTTGCAAGTCTTGCGAGAGCACTTGAAAAAGATATAGACAGAGCTTATGAAGCGGTCAAATATTCTGAGAAGCCAAGAATTCACACCTTCATCGCAACAAGTGACATCCATATGGAGCACAAGCTAAAAATGGCACCAGACGCGGTTGTGAGACAAGCAGTAGAGGCTGTGAAGTATGCCAAGGCAAAATGTTTTGACATTGAATTTTCTGCAGAAGACGGCACTCGAAGCAATCCTGAATTCCTTTCAGTCATATTCGATGCGGTGATTGAAGCGGGTGCGACAGTATTGAACCTGCCTGATACAGTAGGTTATGCAATTCCAAGTGAGTTTGCAGCCTTCATCAGAAAAGTGCGTGAGAACATGAAATACGATCACAAGGCAGAATGGTCAGTGCACTGCCACAACGACCTTGGCCTTGCGGTTGCAAATACACTTGCTGCTACAGAAGCAGGCGTAACACAGCTCGAATGTACAATCAACGGTATTGGTGAACGTGCAGGCAACGCCGCACTTGAAGAAGTGGTTATGGCACTTCACACCAGAAAAGACCAAATGGGCTTCGAAACAAACATCAACACTGAGGAAATTATGCGTTCGAGCCAATTGCTTTCAAGCATTACAGGTGTTTACGTACAGCCAAACAAGGCGATTGTCGGAGCGAATGCTTTCGCACACGAGTCGGGTATTCACCAGCACGGAATGCTGGCAAACAGAAGCACATATGAAATCATGACACCTGAGTCCGTAGGACTTAAAGATACAAAGATGGTACTGGGTAAGCACTCTGGTCGCCACGCTTTTGTCGACAAGCTTCAGTCTCTTGGTTATGAGTTCTCCAAAGAGAAGGTCGATGACTTGTTTTCCAAGTTCAAAGCTCTGGCAGATGCGAAAAAAACCATCTACGACAGAGATATTGAGTCTCTGATTATCGGTGAGCGCGAGCCGGATCCAGATCATGTGAAGCTTGAATCCTATATGATCAGTCAAGGTCTTGGAATGACTTCTACAGCACTTGTCAGACTGATCAGGAACGGTGAGCACATTGAAGAAGCTTCTAAGGGTGACGGTCCAGTAGATGCGGCATTTTCAGCAATTGAAAATATCATGGAAATGGAAACGCGTCTGGTCGACTATCAGCTGCATGCCATTACAGAGGGCGAAGATGCTCAGGGCGAAGCTGCGGTAGTCGTTGAAATTGGCGGCAGCACTTACAGGGGTAGAGGCATCAGTACAGATATTCTCGAATCAAGTATCGAAGCATTCATTGACGCAATCAATCAAAGTATTACAGATGAAAAGGAGGGCAAGTCCAATGGGGATGACTATGACACAGAAAATTTTGGCATCGAAGGCCGGGCTTGATGAAGTTAAAGCGGGGCAATATGTTGAAATAGAACTGGATGTAGTGCTTGGAAATGATATCACTACACCGGTTGCAATAGATGAAATGCGTAAGCATGGTCTTGAAATGGTGCACGATCAGAGCAAAATCGTTATCGTGCCAGACCATTTCACACCGAATAAAGACATTAAGACTGCACAGCAATGCCAAATGGTTCGAAACTTCGTTAAGGAGCAGTCCATAGAAAACTACTTTGAAGTGGGACAAATGGGAATCGAGCACTGTCTGCTGCCTGAGCAGGGTCTGGTTGTACCGGGCGATGCAGTTATTGGAGCGGACTCTCATACATGTACTTACGGTGCACTTGGCGCATTCTCAACAGGTGTTGGGTCTACTGATATGGCTGCAGGCATGGCGTCAGGCAAGACCTGGTTTAGAGTTCCGGAAGCTATTAAGTTCGAACTGACTGGATCGCTTAACGAGTGGGTAAGCGGCAAGGATGTTATTCTTCATATAATCGGTCAGATTGGCGTTGACGGCGCAAGATACAAGTCAATGGAGTTTACAGGTGCGGGGCTTTCCACACTTTCTATGGACGACCGATTTGCTATGGCCAACATGGCGATTGAAGCAGGTGCGAAGAACGGCATTTTCCAAGTCGATGCAAAGACGAAAGAATACGTTGAAAATAGAGGAAAGAGAGCGAGTACGGTATTTGAGGCTGACGCAGATGCAGCTTATGATCAAACGATTGAAATCAACCTTTCTGAGGTTGAACCGGTGGTTGCGTTCCCAAGTCTTCCTTCTAATACACGCACTTTTGACCAGATTCCAGAAATTGAAATCGATCAGGTGGTAATCGGTTCATGTACAAACGGAAGAATTGAAGATTTAAGAGCGGCAGCAGCAATCTTTGAGAAAGCGCCTGTAAAGGTAGGCGTTCGTACAATCATTATTCCTGGTACGCAGAACATTTATCTTCAGGCGATTGAAGAGGGGCTTGTTCAGACTTTCGTGAAGGCTGGCGCAGTGGTGAGTACGCCGACATGCGGCCCGTGTCTTGGTGGACATATGGGCATCCTTGCTAAAGGGGAGCGTGCTGTGGCGACAACAAATAGAAACTTTGTTGGACGTATGGGCCACCCTGAATCTGAAGTATATCTGGCAAGTCCTGCAGTAGCGGCAGCATCAGCTGTAACAGGCAAAATTACACATCCCAAGGAGGTAGTATGATGGGTAAGGCATTCAAATACGGAGACCATATAGACACAGATGTCATCATACCTGCCAGATATCTGAATACATCTTCTGCAGCGGAGTTGGCAGAGCACTGCATGGAAGACATCGACATGACGTTTGCAGCAAGCGTTGAACCAGGTGATGTCATTCTTGCCGGAGAAAACTTTGGCTGTGGTTCCTCAAGGGAACATGCACCGTTATCTATTAAGACAGCCGGTGTAAAATGTGTTATTGCCAAATCGTTTGCAAGAATCTTCTTTAGAAACTCATTCAATATCGGGATGCCGATTATGATTTGTCCTGAAGCTGTGGATGCGTCAAATGCCGGGGACCAATTTGAAGTTGATGTCATATCCGGTGAAATCATCAATAAGACAACTGGGAAAAAGTATGAAGCGGAACCACTCCCGCCTTTTATGATTGAAATGGTGGAAATGGGCGGCTTGCTGAATAGACTTAAATCGAGGGGGCAATAATCATGAAAATAGCAGTTTTGCCAGGTGACGGCATAGGACCGGAAGTAACACGTGCGGCAATTGAAGTGACAAAGGCTGTAGCGGAAAAATATAATGTGAAATTTGAGTTTCAATACGGCGATATCGGTGGCGCGGCAATCGATAAGTCCGGCGTTCCATTTCCAGCAGATACACTGAATATCTGTACAGGTGCGGACGCAGTTCTTCTTGGTGCTGTTGGTGGTCCTAAATGGGACGGCGTTGCGCCTGAAATTCGCCCTGAAACAGGCCTACTGCAGCTTAGAAAAGCACTTGGCACTTTTGCTAACATTAGACCAGCTAAGATTTACAGTGCCCTGAGTGACAATTCTCCTCTCAAAAAGGAAATTGTTGATGGTGGCATTGATATTCATATTGTCAGAGAACTGACAGGCGGCATCTACTTTGGAGACAAAGGCGAAAAAATTCGTTCTGGCGTCAAAATGGCATTTGATGAAAAAGCGTATTCAGAGCAGGAAATAGAGCGTGTTGCAGTACTTGCTTTTGAAGCTGCACGGGGAAGAAGAAAGAAAGTCACTAGCGTAGACAAGGCCAATGTCCTTCGCAGCTCACGCATGTGGCGAGAAGTCGTTAACCGTATTGCAAAAGATTATCCAGATGTTGAAGTAAACCACATGTACGTTGACAACGCAGCAATGCAGCTGATTATCGATCCGTCACAGTTCGATGTCGTTTTGACAGCCAACATGTTTGGAGACATTCTTTCCGACGAAGCGGGTGCGATTACAGGTTCTATCGGTCTACTGCCTTCGGCAAGTCTTGGCGCTGACAGAATTGGACTTTACGAGCCTGTTCATGGATCTGCGCCTGAGATTGCAGGTCAGGGCAAGGCGAACCCTATTGCTGCAATTCTTTCAGCAGCTATGCTGATCCGTTATACAGGTCAGCATGATGAAATTGCTGAAGCTATGGAGACGGCAGTTGCTCAGGTACTTGAGAGTGGCATGAGAACGTCTGATATCGCTTCAGCGAGTGAAAAGGCATCATCAACAGATGAAATTACGCAGGCCGTAATCGAGCGCATCAAGAGCCTGTAGCCAATAGTGGCGTGACGTATTGGGGCAGTGCTGATATGAGTGTGCGATTCCAGTGCGGCAATCCAAGTGTATTATTAATGTAAGAAAACATAAAAACAGAGGAATCAGGGCTTGGCAGATAGAAAATACCTGCTAAGCCTTGTTTTTTGCCTGTGTTGATATTATACTGGAATTTGTCGAAGAAGACTGGTGGTGCTTCCGGGTGTGTTCGGAAGGCATTTAAATAAAAAGATGGAGTGAAAACAATGACTACGCGTATTGCAGTACTTGGTGGACCAAGATGCGGAAAAACGACCCTGATTCAACAGCTATATGTTGATATGAAAATCATGGGACTTAATGTTGGATATGCTTTTGAGTATTCTACAGATTATCTGAGAGACAAAGGCATGATAGAGAGTATTTCTGAACAGTATGGTATCTATCTGGGCCAGAAAAGAATTGAAGACAAGCTGAGTGGCTTCGATTATGCGCTTACGGATTATGCTACATTTGTTCCATACATCTACGGCAGATTCATGCTTGGTGACAAGAAGCGCACGCAAAAGGAAATTGAAATACTTAAAGATCTGTACATATTGGCACTTGAGGACATTTCAAGATATGACGAAATCATTTACCTGCCGAGAGAATTCGGCTACGAGCAGGATGGTGTGAGATGGCAGGACGAAGAAATCGCCAAAGCGGTTGATAAGGCCATTTTGACTTTTCTTGAGTCGGAGAATATTCAGTATAAGGTTGTTTCGGGAAGTACGAAGGAACGCGCGGCTGAAATCATGCATCACATGGGTTTTGAAAACGCAGAGCAGATTGCTGAATAGGATTATTGAGCATAATAATATAATATTGTCGACTATGTCGACAACCTGGAGGGTATTGCATGATGCAATACCCTTTTTGATTGTCTGTAAAGTCAACAATATACAGAGGCGCGCACTAATTTCACATACCTAAAAGGTCAGCGCGTATTTTATGTAGAATAGTAAATTGTATAGTAATTTGTAAGACGAAAAGAAATCTAAGCTTAAATATAAGGAGTATGCCGAATGACAGATTCATTGACTAAGTATCATATCAGACGCGCTGAACCGAAAGATGCAGAGGCGCTTGAAAGACTCATACAGGACGTGCTTGTCGTATCGAACAGTGCGGATTACACAGAGCACGTCATCGATTTCATGAAGGCACACTACTGCAGTGAGAATATACGAAAAAAGATGAAGGAAAAGGTGACTTGGGTGATTGAAGAAGAGCTTGGCGTGGCAGGTGAGAAAGTCATGCTCGGGACCATTTCCCTGTGTGGCTCTGAAATTCAGGCACTTTTCATAAGTGCGGACTGTCAAGGGAGAGGCTATGGCAAAGACCTACTTGAAACCCTCGAAGCAGAAGCCCAGGCACGAGGTCTTGAAAAATTACATATGCATGCCAGTGTGACTGCAAAGCGCTTCTATGAAAAAATGGGGTATGTTGTCCTGCAGGAAATAGATGATCCTGATTTTGGGCCGTCCTATTACATGGAACGCTCAATATAGGTATTGGGAAGCACAAAAAAAGAGCTACTGGGTAGCTCGATAGTTTGTCAGTGTACGGATTCTGGATTTTGACACTTTAGACATACACCTTTGATGTAAATATGCTGTTCTTTGATTTCGTAGCCTCTAAGTCCAGGAATGCTGGATGGTTCAAGATTGACCTCGAGGTCAAATACCTGACCGCATTTTACGCATTTGAAATGCCCGTGGGTCTGCATTGCCCAGTCATACCGCGCTTCATTTTCTTCAATAAGAATTACATCCAGAATGTTCTTTTCAACAAAGAGGTTTAGCGTATTGTACACGGTTGTCTTTGAAAGTGTCGGAATATCGGGAAGAAGCTCTTCGTAGATATCGTTCACAGTCGGATGGGTCAAGTGTTCTTGAAAATACTTTAAAATACGTATTCTCTGATATGACGCCTTAATGCCGTGCTCTGTCAGATAAGTCGGAATATCTATTTCTTTCCTATGCATATTGACCTCCTTTCATCCATTATACCCGTGAATAGAATATTGAAGCGTAAATGCGATTCGGAGCCAGTGTATGACTTTCCATCCGAATGGAAAATCCGTGACAAAATTCAATTTAAAAGTATAATAGAACTGTAATGATTACAAGTTTAGTTTAGCACCAATGTGGTATAATGTCAATATACACTGAAAGGGTACACAATGAAATATAAATCTGAACTGATTCTTGGAACATTTTTACGTCGTCCCAACCGTTTTCTAGCTGAGGTTATGGTAGATGGAAAGCGTGTTATGGCACACGTACCCAATACGAGCAGACTTTCTGAACTCACCATAGAGGGGGTGCGTGTTGCTGTCAGCTATCACGATGACGAGAACAGGAAAACAAAATATTCTTTGAGACTGATTGAAAAGGACGGCGCCTGGTTTTCAGTGGACTCCCAGCTTCCCAATGATCTGGTGGAAGAAGCGATTAAGTTGAATGTCATTGAAGAGGTTTCTGGTGCTGAAGCGGTTCAGCGTGAGAAGACCTTTGGAAACTCGAGGTTTGATTTTAAAATGATAGATACCGAGGGTAAAACGGTATATATGGAAGTGAAGGGCGTAACGCTTGAAGTTGAAAATGAAGGACATTTTCCCGGAGCGCCGACAAAGCGTGGGGTAAAGCATTTGAGTGAGCTTAGAGACGCAGTTGAGATGGGGCACCGTGGAATTGTCGTTTTTGTTCTGCAATTTAATGATGCAAAGGCCATGCGTCCCAATTGGGCGCTCGATCCTGAATTTTCAAGTACATTGCTTGAGGTTTCCCAAAATGGTGTGGAAGTGCTCGCTTATGCCTGCAGTCTCACCACAGAGCATATAGAAATAATTAAGCGTGTTCCTGCGTACCTTGAGGATTTCAGATGAACCTGTGAGGATTAAAACAAGGAGGCATTAGGATGAAGGATAATAGAAAACCTGAGGAAATGGTTGTATATACACGAACTGGTGACAAAGGCAAGACCAGCCTATACGATACGAAAAATGTCTTTAAGGATGACATAAGGGTTGAAGCCTATGGCACAATAGATGAACTGAACTCGGCGCTAGGGATTGCGAAGCATTACATTGAAGATGAAAAAATTCAGGATCTGATTCACGGTATTCAGCGCAAATTATTTGATGTGGGTGCTGAGCTTGCGACTGAAGACACAAGCATCCTGATTACCCATATTGAAGAGGCAGATGTTGCGTTCCTTGAGAATACCATAGATGACTATCTGCAGTATTTTGACACACCGGACTATTTCATTATTCCGGGGGATAACTTGGCAAGTGCTTATCTGCATCTGGCACGCACGGTATGCAGACGTGCTGAAAGGCACATTGTGACCCTCATTCATACGGAATCGATTAATGAACAGGTCCTCATATACGTCAATAGACTTTCTGATTTGATATACACACTTTCTCGGTATGTAGAGGACAATTTTGAACGTGTATGGTTTGGAACAGAAAGAAATCTGCCTGAAAACCAAAAGGCATAGGGTGGTAATTTAAAAGGGACTGCCAAGACACCGATATGGTATCAGGGCAGTCCCATTTCTAATATTGTCAACGACCGCGTATATGGGCCTAGTCTTCCTTGATGATTTCAAGGAACTTGTCAGGGTGGGAAAGCGGCTTGAAGCCGACTTTCTTGTAAAACTTATGTGCATAGGTCGTTTTAAGACGCCATTGTTTGACAAGTGCGAACTCATGGTGGTTGAGAATGTGTGTAATCAGCCAGTAACCCAGTTTTTGTCCACGATAGTGTCCGTCAATGACTACGTCACTTACATATGCGAAGGTTGCATAATCGGTAATGACACGTGCAAAGCCGATTTGCTTATAGCCATCAAAGATGCCAAAGCATTTTGCGTTGTCGATAGATTTTTTGATGATGTGCTCCGGCCTGTTGGCAGCCCAATGCACACCCCACAGCAGCCGACATACATCACCTAGGTTAATATCATCGGGATTGCTGGATATGAAATATTGATGTTCCAATTTTAATGCGTGCATTTGACACCTCCTTAGAATATTTATCGAAAAGTTAGCATAATTATACACAGCGATGTCTTATAAATCAAGTCATTTTTTGATATTTTCTAAAAATTTCGTAATGTTTGCTGTTATGAAGGCATTGGGGCTATAAAAAATATTTAATGTTAGGTATAATTTACATTATAAAGAGAACAGGAGGAATTATTTTGGAAAGAATAATGCTTGAAAAATATGCAGATTTATTAGTTCGTACAGGGATCAATATCCAAAAAAATCAGCTGCTCGTAGTTACATCACCAATTGAATGCGCTGAGTTCGCAAGAATTGTAAGTGAAAAAGCTTATGACGCAGGTGCTAAGGAAGTAATCATACGATGGCTGGATGAGATTTCCGAAAAAATTCGTTTTACTAAAGCGGCGGATGAAGTTTTTGATGAAGTGCCAGAGTGGGTTGTGCCGTATTTGGAAGGTTACGCTAAAAAGGGTGCTGCATTTCTGAGAATAGCTGCTTCTGATCCGGAACTTATGAAAGATGTGGACCCTAAGAAGATTGCACGTCAGAACAAAGTCATGAGTACAGCGCTTACTGCTTATCGTTCAAGACTCATGTCCAATAAGAATGTATGGTGCGTCGCTTCGATTCCAACGGTGCCTTGGGCAAAGAAGGTTTTCCCTGAGTCTACTGAAGAAGAAGCTGTTGCCAAGCTCTGGGATGCGATATTTAAGGCGGTAAGGGTCGATCAGGACAATCCGGTGAAATCCTGGGAAGCGCATCAGGAGAATCTGAATAAGAGATTGTCTTTCCTTAATAATCATAATTTCAAGGCACTAAGGTACAAGAACAGTCTGGGAACAGATGTATATGTAGAACTGCCTAAGGCGCATATCTGGTTCGGCGGTGGAGACGATTCGGCTGACGGATACCGCTTTGTAGCCAACATGCCAACCGAGGAAGTTTTCACATTGCCGCACCGTGAAGGTGTCAACGGCAAGCTTGTGAGCTCTATGCCTCTGAATCACAATGGCAATCTGATTGAAAACTTCAGCCTGACATTTAAAGACGGTCTTGTAGTGGATTTTACTGCTGAAGGGGGCTATGATACCCTGAAGGAACTGCTCGATACAGATGAGGGCGCAAAGCGTCTGGGCGAAGTAGCCCTTGTTCCATACGATTCCCCTATTTCGAACCAGAAGATTCTTTTCTACAACACGCTGTTTGACGAGAATGCTTCTTGCCACTTCGCACTTGGAAAAGCCTATCCGATTTGTGTTGAGGGCGGAGATGAAATGGACGAAGCGGCGCTTAAGGAAGCGGGCGCGAATGAATCTCTAACACATGTGGATTTCATGGTAGGGACTGAAGATCTTGAAATTATCGGCATAAAAGCAGATGGTTCTGAAGTCGTGGTATTTGAGAATGGAAATTTTTCATTTGAATAGGATGTAAGCACAAATAGAAGAGGTTCAATAATAAAAGAGGCGCCGGATTATGATTTAATCCGGCGCTATTCTATATCATTTTATTATGTGCATCAGATGCACTGTGCGAGTGTTGCAATGGATTCGCCGCTAGGTTCACCTGAGGAGCTGGCAACCATAAAGCTGTTGAACTGCTCAAGTGTGAGCGGCTTGCTGAAATGATAGCCCTGCATGACTGAATGTGAAATGTCCATGAGGGCATTGAGCTGGTTCTCAGTTTCGATACCTTCAGAGACAACTTTGAGCTTCAGGTGCTGGGCCAGTTCACTAATGGTCTTATAGACCAGTCTTGCATTGGCGTTCGTATCAATATCTGTGATGAACTCCTTGTCGATTTTGAGGACATTTATAGGAATCTTTTCCAGATAAATAAGCGATGAGTAGCCTTTACCGAAGTCGTCCAGTGCAATACGTATACCGAGCGCCCGAATCTGCTCTAGAACGTCCTTTGTCAGATTGAAGTCCGTCAAGCCAAGCTCCTCCGTCATTTCAATGATCATATTGGAGGGGTTGATGCCTTCGATTTCAATGATATCCCTCAAAATTTTTGATATATCCCGGTCGCAAATGGTTGAAGTGGACATGTTTACAGAAAGCGAAATAGGATAGAAGGCTTCGCCCTCCCATGCTTTCATCTGTCTGCAGGCCTGCTGGAAGACGTAGAAGTCCAGTTTGCGCAGCAGGTTGTTCTTTTCGGCAATCGGCAAGAACTTATCTGGATAGATGAGTCCGTAACGCGGATGCTTCCAGCGTGTCAGTACTTCTGCACCAACGATTTTCATGGACTGGGAGTGAATTTGCGGCTGGAAAGTCAGCAGGATTTCATCTCGCTCCATTGCCCGGCTGAATTCCTGTGCCAGGAGTTCGTCCTCCAGTGCGCTGGTGAAGATTTCCTGAGAGAAGAGAGTATAGCCATTTTTGCCTTCCTCGTGCTTTCTATAGTAAAGTGCGTAGTCTGCGAATTTGTATAAATCCTGAAATGATGAGGCGTGTACTGGATATAGTGCTATGCCCATGCTCAGGTTGGACAGGGTTATGACCGCGCTGTCACGCAGAAAACTCTTAATGGTGCTGAACAGGGTTTCTGCGAATGAGAGGGCGTCATTCGTATCGTCAATCGGAAAAACAATTGTAAACTCATCTCCATAGGAACGACAAATAAACGCATTTTCCGGGCAGGCCGAAATCATGCGCTGCGACAGGTTGATCAGAATGCTGTCCCCCATCTTATGTCCGTAGCGGTCATTGATTTTCTTGAAATCATCAATATCAAGTGTGATCAGCCCAAATTTGCCATCAGCAGGCATGGTTTTGAAGTAGCTTTCAAGACCATATTTGTTAGGCAGCTTTGTAAGCGGGTCAATCAGGAGTAAATCTGACTGTATCGAGTCTGATCTTCCATTTAAATAGTAGAGTGCAATAATCAGTATTAAGAAGAAGACATTGATTACTGCAAGATGACCTGATTTGATGTTCTTATCAATAATTACAAAAAGAAGATTAAAAGCGAGCAGGAGCCAAAGCCCCCAAGATTTTTTTAGATATTTCAAATACATATATTCATACACCCGAGCTTCATACGCGTTATTAAACAAACAGCAACTGTTTATAAGACCACAAAGTAGAGCAAACTTAAGTAACTATAGTTTATATGCTCTTATAACTAAATCCATTATAACATTTCGACAAAATTAGACAAAATATTTTTATAAAATAATGTCTGCATGCTCTATAATATAATGTTTTTCAATAAAAGCAAATGATATTTTCTGAATTCTTATTAAATTTACATATTGCGTATAAAACTTATCCAGGTTTAGCCAGTTAAATGGCGTATAATGGAAGAGAGAAATATACCCTGCGTCGGTTCGCAATAAACTGGCTCGCTGCAGGTGGTGCAGAACAAGTTGGCTCGATTTTTGCAAGTATATATGGCAGGAATTGATGGAGGGGATACGGTGCATAAGCAAATAAAGGTACAGATTGAAAAAGGCGTTCACGCCAGAACGGCGGCACTCATATCAGGGGCTGCTGGCAATATCAACAAGGAATTCAATGCTGAAATATTTATTAGGAAGGGCAGTACGAGTGTACCGGCAACGAGTATGCTGGCGCTGAACTATTTGAAAATAAAGAATCAGGATGAAATAGAGCTCATTATTGAAGGGCAAAGGGCCAGTGAGGCCATGGCAGCCATGGAGAAGCTTTTTGTCAGCGAAGACAATCTCCGCATAACGGACCTTGAAAGCTTCGATGCAGTCCTTGAAGCGCATCAGCAGCGCTCTGAATTCATCATTGATCAAATGGGCGATGGTGTAATTTACCTAGACAAAAACGATGTTGTGGTCCTTGCTAATGCCTATGCGGAAAGACTTATAGGCATGTCACGAGACAATATCATTGGAAATACCCTGGCGGTATGCTTCGATTCCAAGACGTTCTCGGCGCTCATGCATCTGGAAAACAGTGAGTCTGTGCGTATTGAGGTCGATGGCCGCAATTTGGAATGCTCGAAGAAGACTGTTCAGCTACAGTCTGGAAAAGGGACAATGATCATGCTCAGCGACGTGACGGCACTGGTGAGTCTGGATAACGAGCTTACCGATGTGAAAGCTGTTCGTGCAAGGCTTGGTATGGTACTTGATCAATTATCCGATGGTGTTGTCATAGTGGACAGCAGCTGCAGTCTCCAATACGCCAATGAGCGGGCAAAGCTGCTCTTCGGGCTGGGGGATGACCAAATTGGTAAGCTTGTAGATGCGAATATGTTCAAAGACATAGTCAATGCGGTTGAGAATCGTGTTTATGTGAGCAATAAAATCATAAAATCAGACCAGGACAGGAAATTGGCGGTCAGCATCTCTGGACTTGACCGTGAAGACCTCTTTACAGGGGTCATCGGCATTTTTAAAGAACTCAGCAGCATGCGCGAACTCATTGAAAAGCTGGATGCGGCAACCCAGAAGGTTGAGCGTCTGGAGAAAAAGCTGGAAATGGCAACGCCCCTGCATACGGCCTTTAAAACACTGGTTGGTGAAAGTCGGACCATGCACGAGGCCCTGAGTGTCGCATCACGTGTGGCAATGACATCTACAACAGTTCTGGTGACTGGTGAGAGTGGGACTGGCAAGGAGCTTTTTGCCAAAGCCATACATGAGGCGAGTCCGAGGTGCAAGGGCCCTTTTGTTCGCGTGAACTGTGCGGCAATCCCTGAGGCACTCATAGAAAGTGAACTTTTCGGACATGAGAAGGGGTCCTTTACTGGAGCGATCAATAAGCGCATTGGTAAATTTGAACAAGCCCATGGCGGGACTATTTTTCTGGATGAGATTGGTGAGGTGCCTCTGCAGATTCAAGTCAAGCTGCTGCGCGTCCTGCAGGAGTTTGAAGTGGACCGTGTAGGCGGAACACAATCGATTTCGGTTGATGTTCGCGTAATAGCTGCAACAAATAAGAACTTGGCAGCTATGGTTGAGGAGAAGACGTTCCGGGAAGATTTATTCTACCGTCTCAATGTCATTCCAATACATCTGCCGCCGCTTCGGGAACGTTTGGGCGATATTCCCCTGCTGGTGGATCATTTTCTTGAAAAAATCGCGGATCGAGAACATGAAGAAAGAAAATCCCTGCATCCTGATGTCATCGATATGCTGGAAATGTACACTTGGCCTGGGAATATCCGTGAGCTCGAAAACACTCTCATTCGTGCGGTGACACTATCAGAGGGTCAGGTGATCACACGGGAAGTCCTTCCGTCGACCATTTCAAGAATTGAACGCGTTCGCGGACTTATCCGACTTGTAAAGGGAGACATTCTGCCGCTTGAAGCCTATGAGAAGGAAATCATAAAAGAGGCGCTTCGCATACACGGCAGCTACAATAAGGCAGGCAAGGCTCTTGGTATTACGCATCGCACCGTCGGGCTCAAGGCCAAAAAGTACGGTCTTGTGGAAGAATAGCCTCATGACGATTCAAAGATAAATTTGAGCTTTACAGTACTCTAAAAATGAAAGTAAGAGACCGAGTTTGACTGAACTGGGACTGGAAATCGCACATCTTAAAGAAAAAGGTGGTTTCCAGTCCCATTTTGTTGAACGGGGTCACTATTTATAAGTTTGCTAAGGTTGATAAAAATTATCAAGGTTCAGAAAAATAAGTGGCTAATAATTATCAGAATTATCTGTAATAGCGTATTGAATACCCATTTATTTTAGGAGGTGTTTTCCAAAATCCTACTGCTTCAGACAGTGCATGCACAAAATTTTACCCTTGTTCAAATAAGGTAAAATGTGTGTTTTTAACGATGATTGCTAGTTTTTATGCATAACAATACGATATGGGAATTTATTTGGCACGGCACTTGCGTTATTAATTCGTGAGTGGAGGTGAGAATATGAAACCTATAGTAAAGGGCTATGCAAGGGGCTATGCTCGCATAGAAGTTGAAAACGAAATCGTACTTATCATGCCGGACGAGGTCTTGAGCATAGAAGCGGAATCAGCTCTTCTTACCCAGGGTATTGCACATGTGAAAAGCAGATTGCACGACCTGGTGGCCGATGCGCGAAATCGAGCCGATACGGTCACAGAAAGCATACTTGAAGTTCACATAATGCTGATGGAGGATGAAGCCTTAACAGATGCTATTTTCGAAAAGGTATCCAGTGGTGCTTCTGCCAACGAAGCGACCGCTGACATATTTGATGTGTGGATCAAGACGTTTTCGGAAATGGATAATGCATATATGAATGAGCGCTGTTCAGATTTAAGAGACCTGAAAACCAGCCTGCTGATGCAGCTGGTAAAAGAACGCAGCGGTGAAAAGCTGGGGTCAGGTGAAAACCAAAACAACCATGATTTCATACTTTTCACAGAGGAGCTGACACCTTCTCAACTGGCTTCGATGGATACGGACAAACTGAAGGGGATTGTCACCAAAACCGGTGGTGAGACATCACATGCGGCAATCATGAGCAAATCACTTGGAATTCCAATGATTGTCACAGAGTTTGACAGGAATCTTCAGCCGGGTGCCTTGGTCCTCATGGATGCAGTTGTGGGAAAACTGTCCGTCAATCCGACGGAGGTGGAAAGTCGTGCATTCGATGACAGCAGTCTCTTGTATGAAAAATTTGCGCAAAAATTAAGGGCAGTAAAAGACGATGCCTGCCTGAAACAAATCCATGTAAATCTAGGTGATCTGGGTGATTTGAAGAAGGCGGCAGATGCCAATTCAAGTGGTGTGGGGCTGTTCAGAACAGAATTTCTTTTTATGAAATCAAGTGAGATGCCCTCTGAAGAAGACCAGTTTGGAGCTTACAAAAAGGTGCTTGGCGCATTTGGAAATAGACCTGTGACAATCCGTACTGTCGATATAGGCGGTGACAAGGAACTGCCTTACATGGCATTGCCAAGGGAGGAGAATCCATTTCTGGGCTACCGGGCGATTCGCATGTGTCTGAATACGCATATGGATATTTTTAAGGCGCAGCTTCGTGCCATACTCAGGGCGAGTGCCTTCGGAAATGCACGGATCATGTTTCCTATGATTGCAACACTTGAAGAGCTCAGACATGCGAAGGCAGTCTTGAAGGCCATCATGACATCACTTGATGAGGAAAACATACCTTATGACCGGAACATAAATGTGGGCATTATGATTGAAGTACCATCCGCGGCCATGCAGGCGGAAGTCTTTGCCAAGGAAGTCGACTTCTTCAGCATCGGGACCAATGACCTGACACAGTACACTATGGCTGCAGACCGGATGAACCAGAATGTCGCATATTTATACTCCTATTTTGAACCCGCAGTCCTTATGCTTGTTGAAAGGACCATACAAGCTGCACTTACTGAGGGTATTGATGTATCTGTTTGCGGGGAGATGGCTTCAAACCCGATGGCCATTCCTATTCTTCAGGAAATGGGACTGAAAAAATTCTCAGTGAGTCCAAGTCGGGCCAATACCGCGCGGTATATTTTGGAGAAGCTGAATGAAGAAGGGCACAATGGAAATGCGACTGCCCTTTTAAATGATACAAAAACAAGAACAGAAATATTGAGCGCAGTGCGCTATTATATGAAGGAAAAGTTCAAAGAGGAAATGAACTGGCTATAAGACAAGGGGTGATTGTATGAAATCAATAGATATACACATAAGGCATAAAGGCGGTCTGCATGCACGTCCAGCGGGCCAGCTCGTCAGTTTGACCGGCAAGTACGACTCGAAAGTCGAGCTTGAATATAAAGGTAAGAGTGCAGCTGCGAACAGTATCTTGAAAGTATTGGCTTTGGCGGTTCCAGAAGGATCCACATTTACAGCGAAAGCCGATGGTCCAGATGCTGACAGTGTGCTTGATGCGATTAGGACGTTCATAGAATCTCTAGAATAGGGGGAAGTAAAGTGAAAAAAATCATCAATCAAGTGGAAAACATCGTTGACGAAATGCTAAAGGGTGCCGTTAAGGCGCATCCGGAATCACTCAAGCGTGTTGATGGCTTCAATGTTCTAGTACGAGCTGATGCACCGGTTAAAGGCAAGGTTGCTCTTGTGAGCGGCGGCGGTTCTGGTCATGAGCCTTCTCATGGCGGATTTGTAGGTGTAGGCATGCTTTCGGGTGCCGTTGCGGGTGAAGTATTCACATCACCAACACCAGATCAGGTTTTCGAAGCTATCAAGGCAGTGGATGGCGGCGAAGGCGTACTGCTTGTCATCAAGAACTATTCAGGTGATGTCATGAACTTCGAAATGGCAGCTGAACTCGCAGAAGCTGAAGGTATTCAGGTTGGACAGGTTGTCGTAAATGATGACGTGGCAGTTGAAGACAGCTTGTACACAACAGGCAGAAGAGGTATTGCAGGAACAGTATTTGTACATAAACTTGCAGGTGCAGCGGCAGATCAGGGCAAATCTCTTGAGGATGTTGTTCGAATTGCTAATAAGGTGAATACAAGCATGCGTTCAATGGGTATGAGTCTGACACCATGTACTGTACCAGCTGCAGGTAAACCGGGATTTGATTTGGCTGAAGATGAGCTAGAAATGGGTCTGGGCATCCATGGTGAGCCGGGCACACATAGAGAAAAAATCAAGACTGCAAAGGAAATCGCTGAGTACTTGGCTGACAAGATTCTTGAAGATATGCCGCTTGAAACAGGGTCTGAAGTTGCGATTATGGTAAATGGTCTTGGTGGTACACCGCTTATGGAGCAATATGTGTTCAATAACAGTGTATATGACTACTTGGAAGAAAAAGGACTTAAAGTTGAGAAGACAATGCTGGGCAACTACATGACATCTCTTGAGATGGCAGGTCTTTCTCTAACGCTTCTGAAGCTGGACGATGAGTTGAAGGAACTGCTTCAGGCGCCAGCAAATACACCAGCCTTCAAGCAGCTTTAATCCAGTCAGTATTGTAAGTAGAATAGAAAGTGCAGGGACGATATGGTAAACAAAGATACAGTGATTCAGGTTATTGGTACGATTTCTGATGCCATTATTGAAAACAGTGAAATGCTCAATGACCTTGACAGGGCAATTGGTGACGCTGATCACGGCATAAATATGAAGCGGGGTTTTGAGAAGGTGAAAACAACGCTTGATACCACGGCTTTTACAGACATCACACATGCTTTCAAAACTGTGGGTATGACGCTGCTTACAACAGTGGGGGGCGCATCTGGGCCGCTGTATGCCACGGCGTTCCTGAAATTCGCTGACCAGTGCAAGGACGTTGAGGAAATTGATGTAAAGACTTACGAGGAAATGCTGTCAGCAGCTATAGAGGGCATGAAGAAACGCGGTAAGTCAGATGCAGGTTGCAAGACCATGCTTGACGTTTGGATTCCATATCTGGATACATTCAAAAAGGAAACAGAAGACGGCGTAGAAATGTCGAAGGTTCTTGAACTTTCCATGGATGCTGCCAGAGGTGGTTTTGAGTATTCAAAAACCATCATTGCAACAAAAGGACGTGCAAGCTACTTGGGAGAACGCAGCTTGGGTCATGGCGATCCGGGCGCTGCTTCAACTGTTCTTATCCTGCAGTCGCTTAGTGAGATGTTCCAGGAGGGATAAAATGGTTGGAATTGTAATTGTATCTCATAGCCCCAAAATTGCTGAAGGTGTTGTAGAGCTTGCCCTTCAAATGGCGCCGGACTATAAGCAGATCATTGCTTGTGGCGGAACTATGGAGGGGGAAATCGGTACAGACCCAGCGGCAATCATGAATGGCATTGTAAAAGTCAACTCAAATGAAGGTGTTGTCATACTGGTTGATATCGGAAGCGCCATCATGAGTGCAGAAATGGCACTTGACCTATTGGAGGGTATAGATACCGACAAAGTAAGCGTTGCAGACGGGCCACTTGTAGAGGGTGCTCTGAACGCTGCGGTAAGCGCATCAATCGGCAGCAGCTATGAAGAAGTCCTTGAAGCTGTCGCTGATGCAAGAACGCTTTCAAAGCTTGATTAAAAAGATATGGTATGAAGAGGTGTATCCGAATGGATACACCTCTTTTGCATTTTTAGGATGCTATGCAGTGGGTATGTATCCAGATGGATACAAAAATCGTGTTTTGTGCAGGTTGCGTAGAAAACAAGTTAAAATATGTATCCGAATGGATACAAACTAGAACCAATTGCGAATCAAAATATGTCCCTAAAGGTGCTTGTTAAAAAAATAATTGGGTATTTGCAAGGTGTGTAGCCTTCTTGTTAAAAAGTTGGCATCAAGATTGCGTTATATAGACGCGAATGATATAGAAACCTATTCGATTAGGATGGAGGGTAAACATGAAGAAGAAAATCGCTTTACATGAAGCTGTTGCAATGGTAAAGGATGGCATGACTTTAATGATTGGAGGGTTCCTGGGAACAGGTACACCTGAAGGTATAGTTGATGCACTTGTAGAGAAAAACGTGAAAGACCTGACAATTATCGCAAATGATACGAGCTTTGTAGACAAGGGTCTTGGAAAGCTTGTAGCCAACAAGCAGGTTAAAAAGGTAATCACGTCGCATGTTGGTACAAACAAGGAAACAGGACGCCAGATGAATGAAGGCGAACTTGAAGTTGTCCTTGTACCACAGGGAACGCTGGCTGAACGTGTTCGTGCTGGTGGTGCGGGTCTTGGCGGTGTACTGACACCAATCGGACTTGGAACACCTGTTGAAGAAGGCAAGGAAATCATCGAAGTGGAAGGCAAAAAATACCTGCTCGAAACAGCACTGCGTGCAGATGTTGCGCTGCTGTTCGGCTCTATTGTAGATGAAAAGGGAAATATTTTCTACAATCAGGCAACAAGAAACTTCAATCCGCTGATGGCAACTGCGGCTGACGTCGTAATTGTTGAAGCTGAGAAGCTTGTGAAGGTTGGAGAGCTTGATCCACATCTTTATATGACACCAGGACTATTTGTAACACACATTGTAGAGGGGGCGTAATGATGAATCCAAAAGAGATAATCGCGCGCAGAGTCGCAAAAGAATTTAAAGACGGTGATGTTGTAAACTTGGGTATCGGTCTGCCTACACTTGTTGCAAACTATATCCCTGAAGATGTTGAAGTACTCCTTCACTCAGAAAACGGTTTTGTTGGAATCGGCCCTGCGCCAGATGAAGACAAAATTGAAAAGGATCTTGTCAACGCAGGTGGCCAACCAGCGACAATTATCCCAGCAGGTACGTATTTTGACAGTGCCATGTCCTTTACGATTATCCGCGGAGGACACCTTGACGCGACAGTACTGGGCGCACTTCAGGTTGATGAAAAGGGTAACCTTGCCAACTGGATGATTCCTGGAAAACTTGTTCCTGGCATGGGTGGCGCAATGGACCTTGTAGGCGGTGCCAAGAAGGTAATCGTCGCTATGGTTCATACGGCAAAAGGAAGTCCTAAAATACTGTCTGTATGTACTCTGCCTCTGACTGCAGCGGGTAAAGTAAGCAAAATCATTACAGAAATGGGCGTTATGGAAGTGAATGAAGAGGGCCTGGTGCTGACTGAGTACAACCCTGAATATACAGTTGAAGAAATTCAAGCGGCTACAGAAGCAAAGCTTATTATTCCTGCAGACCTAAAGGAAATGCAGTAGCGTTTAAAAGGGCGCAAGGGATGGGGCCAATGCGTCTGACGCGCAATTGATTCATGCGTCAAATTTGGAAAGAATACTGGGAAATTGAGACTTGGAGGTATAGAAAATGAGAGAAATCGTAATCGCAGCAGCAGTGAGAACAGGTATTGGCAGCTTCGGTGGTGGACTTAAAAACGTTAAGCCTGCTGACATGGGTGCTGTTGTTATCAGTGAAGCACTGAAGAAAGCTGGCGTTGAGCCTAAGGAAGTCGATGAAGTCATTATGGGTTGTGTACTTCAGGCTGGCGAAGGACAAGGCGTTGCAAGACAAGCGTGTGTAAAAGCAGGCATTCCTGTAGATACACCTGCGTGGACACTGAATATGATTTGTGGTTCTGGTCTGAAGTCTGTTTCTGTAGCGTTTGACATGATCGCTGCAGGCAGTGCGGATGTTGTTGTTGCAGGCGGAACTGAAAACATGAGTGCTTCTCCATATGTTATGAAACAGGCAAGATGGGGCGCTAGAATGGGCAACTCTGAAATGGTAGATATTATGGTGAACGACGGACTATGGGACGCATTCAACAACTACCATATGGGTGTCACTGCAGAAAATATCGTAGAAGAGTGGGAACTGACGCGTGAAGCGCAGGACCAATTCGCATATGAGAGCCAGATGAAGGCGGCTAAGGCACAGGCGGAAGGCAGATTCAAGGACGAAATCGTTCCAGTTTCTATTCCACAGCGTAAGGGCGACCCAATCATCTTTGATAGTGATGAATACATCAAGGCAAATACTGAACTGGACAAGCTGGGCAAACTGAGACCTGCATTTAAGAAAGACGGCTCTGTAACTGCCGGTAATGCTTCTGGTATTAATGACGGTGCTGCTGCACTTGTTGTTATGAGTGCTGAAAAAGCCAAAGAACTGGGTGTTAAACCGCTATGTACAATTGTTACGCATGCATCGGCAGGTGTTGACCCATCAATCATGGGCATCGGACCTGTAAATGCAGTACAAAAGGCATTCAAGCGCGCTGGCATCACAAAGGACGACATTGATCTGGTTGAAGCAAACGAAGCGTTCGCTTCTCAGTCTCTTGCTGTTCTAAAAGAACTTGATTTTGACAAGTCAATTGTCAACGTAAATGGCGGTGCTATCGCACTTGGTCACCCAATTGGGGCATCAGGCGCACGTATTCTTGTAACGCTGATTCACGAAATGCTTAAGCGCGATGAAGTGAAGCAAGGTATTGCGACACTTTGCATCGGTGGCGGCATGGGCGAAGCTGTAATCGTCAAAAAATAGAAAATATGAATGACGGGCACTTTGGCCGCCTGTCAGATCATCATATTCCGCAAGTATTTTTATATATGTGTAGTATTGACTATCCTTGCGTTCGTTTGAAGCGTTCACACACTTCAACTAAATGGAAACTCCGGGTTTGGGACATAGAGTCCTTGGCTCGGAGTTTTTATTTTCCTGATATTCCGCTGAGAATTGAGGGGGAGTATGCTATAATGATGTGTAGCTAAATGGATACACATCACGGGACGGGAGTAATGTAAATGAAATTGACCTATAAGGATTTGCAGCATCAGATGGAAATGATTGACGAGTTTATCGAAAGAGCCTATGAAGGCCTTGTCATCGTTGATGCAAATGGAATCGTAACAAAATTCAAATACGAAAAGCTTATGGGGATCAGAGAAGAAGATGCCATAGGCAAGCATGTTTCGGAAGTGATTGAAAATACGAGAATGCACAAGGTTCTTGAAACAGGCAAGTCTGAAATAGGCGATATACAGAAAATTAACGGCCATGACATGATTGCAACGCGTATCCCCATAATCCGGGACGGGGAAATCATAGGTGCTGTCGGAACCGTTCTGTTTAAGGATGTCGCCGAAGTGAAGCACATGGCTGACTATATAGAAACCATGAACTCTCAAATGAAGAAATACAAGCGGGAAATCAAGCGCCTTAATCAGGCCAAGTATGATTTTGAAAACATTCTTACTCAGAACCCGCATATGGAATACCTCATAGACATCGCGCGCCGTGCAGCTGAAACGAACTCTACGGTTTGTATTGAGGGCGAGAGTGGTACAGGCAAGGAGTATTTCGCCCATGCCATCCATAAGGGAAGCTACAGAAAATATGGTCCATTTGTGAAAATAAACTGCGCAGCTATTCCCAAGGACCTTCTGGAATCGGAGCTTTTCGGTTATGAACCAGGTGCCTTTACAGGTGCATCGACCACGGGCAAGATTGGAAAGTTTGAGCTGGCAACAGGGGGAACCATTTTCCTTGATGAAATCGGAACCATGCCCCTCGACATGCAGGCCAAACTGCTTCGTGTACTGGAAGAGCGAGAATTTGAACGGGTTGGCGGAAACAACAAGGTGGAAGTCGATGTGCGGGTCATATCAGCGACCAATGAAGACTTGAGATCGCTTGTTGCTAAAAACAAGTTCCGGGAAGACCTCTACTATAGACTGGAAGTCGTAAGCATCAAAATACCGCCGCTGAACCGTCGGAGCGAAGATGTGCCCCTGCTTGCAGAAAGTTTGCTCAAGCATTTTATGAACAGCTATCCCAAATGTCCGAGTCATTTTTCAGAAGGTGCGATGAAGAGACTTCAAAGCTACTCTTGGCCAGGAAATGTACGTGAGCTCCGAAATGTCGTGGAGAGCTCCATCAATATGGCGCGGACCAACGTCATTTATACCAAGGATTTGCCTGAATATATCCAGCTCAGCGATCTGGAAGATTCGGACAAGGATACGGTCTTTAAAGAGAAAAATATGGTTTCTATGGATAACCTGTGGGCGAAAACCATTAATCTCGATTTGAATCAATGCGTCGATGAAATCGAGCGCAGTCTGATTATTGAAGCCATCCAGCGCTGTGATGGAAATAAGACGGAGGCAGCAAAGCTTCTTGGAATACACAGAACGGCACTTTATAAGAAAATGACCAAGCTTGGCTTGTAGGAACAGGACGGAGAGAACGATGCTTAAATATAAATACTTAAAGGACAGTTTTGGATATGCAAGCTTCAGACCGGGACAGGAAGCGCTTGTCGATGGAATCACTTCAGGCAGAGATGCCCTGGGCGTCATGCCAACAGGTGGCGGCAAGTCGCTGTGTTACCAGCTGCCGGCGATTATGATGCCGGGTACAGCCATTGTCATATCCCCTCTGATTTCCCTGATGAAAGATCAAGTAGACAGCTTGAACGAAGCAGGGATTGAGGCGACCTATATCAACAGTTCCCTCGATCCATATGAGATTTCCGTGCGTATGGACGGACTTCGCCATGGGGACTATAAGCTTGTTTATATGGCGCCTGAGAGACTGGGTGCATATGATTTCATAGATAGCCTTCAGAACCTTGATATCAGTCTGGTGGCAGTTGATGAGGCACACTGTATCAGTCAGTGGGGTCATGATTTCAGACCCAGCTATAGAGAAATTCCAAGATTTTTGAATCAGCTACGACCGCGTCCTCCTGTTGCTGCGTATACAGCTACGGCGACGCCAAAAGTCATTGAAGAAATCATGCAGATTTTGGAGCTAAGCCGTCCCGTTGTGCAAATTACCGGATTTGACCGTCCCAATCTCTTTTATCAAGTTGCCGCGCCGGGCAATAAGTTCAGATTTCTAGACGCCTATTTGAGGGAAAAGGATCCTGAAGAGAGTGGGATCATCTACTGCTCGACACGGAAAAATGTTGAATCCGTTACGGCCAAACTAAGAGAACAGGGGTATTCAGCAGCCGGATACCACGGCGGTATGGACAGTCAGGTGCGCAAGCAGGTTCAGGAAGATTTCATGTACGATCGTACCAAGCTGATTGTGGCGACAAACGCCTTTGGCATGGGTATTGACAAGTCGGATGTACGCTTTGTCGTACACTACAATATGCCTCAGAACATGGAAGCCTATTATCAGGAAGCGGGACGTGCCGGCAGAGATGGCATGGATGCGGAGTGTATTCTCATGTATTCGGCCTCGGATGTAGTCAATCAGAAAATGCTGATAGAGAATAATCAGAACAGTGCAGATCGCCGACAGATTCTAAATGAGAATCTTCAGTACCTTATTAATTATTGTCATAGCGATGATTGTCTCAGATATATGATTACGGATTATTTTGGTGAAGACAATGCCCAGAATCAGGACTTTGGGGGCTGCGGCAATTGCGGAAACTGCCGGGATACTTCAGAAAAGAAAAATGTGACCGTCGAGGCACAGAAAATCATGTCGTGTATCTATAGGACCAATCAGCGGTTTGGCATGAACATGATCATCCGTGTACTGAGAGGGTCTTCTGATAAGCGCTTGCTCCAGTTCGGCCTGGACAAACAGTCCACATACGGAATTATGAAAGAGCAGGGACCGGGTGAGATTCGTGAAATCATCATGATGCTCATTGCTGGCGGTTATCTGCAGATGACGACAGACACCTATCCGGTACTCAAGCTTGATGCGGCGTCGCGACCGGTTTTGAAAGGTCAGCACGAAGTATATATTAAGGTGGAACGACTCAATAACACCAAGAAGAAGGACAAGGCCAAGAAAAGGAAGAAGCTCAATACGTCCAGTCTTAAGAATTTTGAGTATGACGATGGTCTTTATGAGGTTCTGAGCACACTGCGTGCAGAAATAGCGAGCCAGAAAGGGCTTCCAAGCTATACAGTCTTCCACAATGCTGCACTTATGGAAATGTCGGCCCTCTTTCCCCTTGAGGAAGAAGCCTTTCTGAAGATAAGCGGTGTTGGTCAGAAAAAGCTTGAAAACTACGGGACTCAGTTTATTGACGCCATTCAAACCTATATTGAAGAAAAGCGCTACAGCTCTGACACGGTTGAACACAAGCGTAAATCCGCTCAGGCTCAGATATATTATGAGGCAGATTCGGGTACAGAGGGTGAAGAGGATACCAAAGCGCGTTTGACATCGGGTGGTGATTCAATGGAGGAACGCGTTGCCAAGACCTACAAGGCCTATCAAATGGGAGAATCACTGGAAACAATCGCAAAGTCGAGGGGCTTTACAACGGGCACCATCATTAAGCATCTGATACGCGCGCAGGAGTCAGGTGAGCCTGTAGACTGGTCTGTATTCATTGACGCTGAACACAGGGATGCGATTATTGAAGCTGTAAGCGACCAGGGGCTGGAGTCGCTTAAAAGCATTAAGGACAGCCTTCCAGACCATGTGACATATGATGCCATACGCGCGGGCATAGAGCTCTATAAGCAGACAGTTCAAGAATAAGCATGTCCTGTCATCTTATAGACTTTGTCAAAAAAACAGTGGGGGTATTGCTAAGCAATACCCCCTCAAATTATTGAAAACTTCGAAATTCTGCCTTGTTGGATAGAAACTCTACGGTCTAATCTGCAGATGTCTGTTAAGAAAACTGAAGCGTCTGGAAAAACTGTCCTGTGTAATGGGACTTCTTTTTATGGCATCATAGCCGTGCACAGTGCCCTTGGTTTCGTTGAGTTCCACTTCAATATTGTGGTCCATGAGGCGCATGGCATAGGCGACGCCTTCGTCATGAAGCGGGTCGAACTCTGCTGTTTCAAGATAAGCAGGTGGAAGGTCACTTAGGGACTCAGCGTGCAGGGGTGCCGCGTAAGATGGCACGTCGTGCATATCTTTAGGCAAATACTGTGACCACATGAAGCGGTTGGCATCGGAATAGAACATGGGTGTGTCGGTAAACTTCCGTGCCGATGCTGTCGAATGCGTGTTGTCGGTAGTGGGGTAAACAAGGACCTGGCAAGCCAGTGCCGGACCACCGCGATCCCTGCACATCAGGGCTACTGCTGCTGCCAGATTGCCACCAGCACTTTCGCCGACTACCGCAAGACGGGTCGTGTCGATGCCCAGTTCTGAAGAATTCTCCAAAGCCCACTCTAGGGTTTTAAAACAGTCGGTTACACCGGCTGGATAGGGATGCTCTGGCGCAAGCTGATAATCAGGCATGATGACTACGCTCTTGGTATTTCTGGCATATTCGCAAGCGTAGCGGTAATGGAGTTCGTTTACGCCCAACATGAATCCTCCGCCGTGGTAGAAAAATATACAGGGAACCGCTTCTTCGTGGGTTTTTGGATCAAACACAACAAGCTTTATGGGCTGGTTGTTATAACCATTTATTGTAGTATGGTGCACTTTTAAGTCTTTCGTAATGTGTACAGGGAGTGTTGTGACCTTGCCGATCAGTCTGCGTGCGTGAATATCACTGAGACTGGATAATTTCATGTTCAGTCGTGAAAGTGCCCTGAAATCTTTGTTGATATTGTATTTTTGCATTTTTCGCCTCCGTCATTAACATGGAGTATTATAATCAAATGGGACAGTTTAGTCAATCGGACTCAAGACGGCGTTTGTAATGGTCGATATTATATGTGTGGGCATTTTTAAAGGGTGTGCAAGATGAGCCGCCATCACTAGGTTCGATAAGATTCGTGAACTGGAGAAGCTGGGATGATGAAAAATATGAAAATGAAATATATAGAAAAGAAGTTTATAAAAAGACAAATCGCGCTTTTTTATAAGAGGGATTATTCTTTAAGGCATTTCGCCTTGGGAATGATGATTTTACTGCAGGTGTTTTTCGTGGCTGGATGCGGTGAAGAAAAAGATTTGGAAAGTCAAACCGATACGGCAACAGTTGTTATAGACGAGCAGGTGGCTCAGGAGAAGCCTCTCGAAGACACAGATGCAGAAGAGAAAGTCCTTCAAGATGATGTGCAGGCACCAAGTGCTGAAATACGCGATGACTGGACGTGGTCAAGAGATGGCAATATGACAGTCATAAAAGGCGCTGTGAAAAACACGGGTCAAGTACCCCTTGCCTTTTTCAGGGTTAGGGCAGAATATATTGATGCGGATGGAAATGTCATGGATAGTGACAGCATGGCACATGGTGAACCTGTGCTTGCTGGAAATCAGAAGATGTTTTCAATCATGAAAGCTTACGATGCCAGTTTTTCATCGGTTCGCATCTGGATCGACGAGCTGAAGGCCGCTGAAAAACCGATCGTTGAGATTGACACAAACATACAGCTTGAAATTGTTGAAGGATGGACCTGGACGGTGGATGGGGCATACACCTATATCAAGGGATCGGTTTTAAACACGGGAAGCAGGCCCGTGACCTATTATAAGATCGCTGCAGAATATGCTGATGCACTGGGCAATGTCCTTGACACAGACTTTACAAACTCTGCAACCCGAATTGAGCCTGGTGCACAGGCAAAGTTCAGCATCATGCATCCGCATAACACTGAATTTGCGCAGGTAACCATTTATATCAGCAAGCTTCAGTAATCCGAAGACATGTTGGAAATGGTCGTGTTACGCATTTTGGTCAAAAAACGCCCTTACCTGGTATTGAGCTGAGGTAAGGGCGCTTATTATTGTGTGCATGATTTTATCAATTGCATCAGAGAGACATGAACATTTCGTATTGCATCAGATCATTCTTCTTCATACCAATATGTTCGCAAAACCCCTTCATGACTGCATTGTTTGCAAGTGTCATTCTGACGCTTTCAAACCCGTCGTTTTTCAGTGCTTCAAAGAGAATGGCCATGCCGAGTCCGTAGCCCCTGTACTTGGGGTCAATGTGGAGGAAGAAGACGTTGCCCTTGAATACGCCACATGATCCTAGAACTTTGTTCTCTTCAAATACTTGATAGTACTTGCCTTCGAGCGTCTTGAAGTATGCTACTTCACCTTGCCAAGGCAAATGCATATCAAAGAGCTCTTTTCGATAGGTCAGAACGTCATAATATCCAACCTGTCTTATTTCGTAGGCCTCATCTATTGGTAAAATGCTCATTTTTGTGAGGGTCTCTTTTTGCATAGAGTAATAGGACAAATCGTAGACTTTTTCGTAGCCGTTTTTCTCATAGAAATGAATCGCCCGGTCATTGCCGACGATGACTTCCAGAAACATTTGCTTGCAGCCTTGAGATTTTCCCATTTCCTTGTGTAGGTCAATGAGCTTTCCAGCAATGCCTTTTCCCCGGTAAGCCGGGTCGATGCACATTGTACCGCAGCGCATGGTTTTAACGCCATTCATCATACGAATGCCCCCAAGCACCAGGCCGACACCCTTTTGACCATCTAGGGCCAAATAGGACAGGGTTCTTTCATTTCCCTCCGCACCAAAGAAACGGTCAATCATATCCTCCTTTTCCATGGTCAGTTTGATCATGTAGTCTGAGAAGCCCTTTTGAAAGGCCTCGTAGATCTGGTCATCGGTAGCTTGACTGCATAACTTATAATTAATCATCATTTCCCCCTTGGACAGTCTGATGCAATATTTAGCGCGCACATCTGTCTATTTTTTAAAGACGGACTTGGAATGCTTGATTTCACGCGGGTCTTGACATGGAAGCCCTGTGTCGTAGGAGATATTGTCAAGAATATCTTCAAAGCTTGCCAGCGTTTCTTGATTCTTAAAGACGTTCCAAGCAAACAACATGAGATTTTCTGATCGCAAAATAGCCCGGTCAAACAGATCAAGGAAGGACTGCCTGTATTCAAGGGCGCTGTCGCATGGGTGATTCCAAACCTGATGATTGGTGTTCAGGTAGTCGAAATTGTAGTCTGCATCCGCAGGGAAGGCAGCTGTGGTTATGTACTGTGGTTTCATGATGCCCTTTTCCATTTTTGCGTACATGCCGCGTTTTCTGTATTTCGGATCATAGATAAGTCTCAAAAGCTTATGCATGTCCCTGACGGAGTTTTCGATGACATCCGGACTGACAACTTGCTCAAAGACGGCTTCGTAGACTTCTGAAACCTGTTCGTATACTGGCCTGAATTTTTCAGGGTGCTTTGGTATGCAGCTGTGCTGATTGAGGGGCAGTCCAGGCATGAAGTTGAATTTTCTGCTGAGAATAGTATCAATAATGTTTTCAAGGTACTTGTGGTGATTGTCATCCCCGTTTTTCTTAGAGGCATCATCCTTGTTCAGCCCGCTGAAATAGTGAATAAATGGATGCGCGGTTGTGTCAAGGGCGTAGTGGGAAAGAAAGCCCATCCAATAGGCAATGCGCATTTGACCCTTTTTAGAAGATAAATCTTCGCTCAAAAGCAGATTAAATGCTGCAGTCAGGAACTGTCCTGTCTTGTTCTTGTGAATTGTATCTGCGAAAGATGGAATGTCATAGTTCTTTTTCCAAGGCCATATGCCGAAATAATAAAAGAAATCAGGGCCTTGGGCACCTAAATAAAAGGCGTCGATGTTCTGGTCAAGAATTTGTCTGAGAACTGTGGACTCGTCGATGTTTCTTCTTGAAAAATCTGCACAATAGGCATGGGTTAATACATCAGGCATCAAGTCACATCCTTTCCTGTTTGGTTCAATCATACAATGCCGTCTGAAATGCGTCTATACACATCAGATGAAATACACTCGAATCTGCTTAAAAATGGTATACTGAAACAGTAACAATACTACTCTGGAGGTGTCTATGACGAAGTTAACAAAGAGTGAAAAAAGCTGGGTTCTATATGACTGGGCGAACTCTGCATACACTTTGGTGGTTACAACGACTATTTTGCCGTTATTCTTCAAATCAGTCACATCACAAGCTGGATTGGCAGCGAGCCAGTCAACAGCCTATTGGGGATATGCAAACTCAGCTGCGACCTTCATTGTGGCGATTTTGGCACCACTTCTTGGCACCATAGCTGATTATAAGGATAAAAAGAAGCGTTTTTTCATTTCTGCCCTTATGTTAGGTGTCATATTCACGTTAGCTTTATCATTTATACCCGAAGGAAACTGGATAATGCTATTATCTGTGTATGTTTTTACAATGGTGGGCTTTGCCGGTGCCAATGTGTTTTACGATGCATTTCTCGTTGATATATCCTCTGAAGCTCAAATGGACATGGTCTCAAGCTATGGATACGCTTGGGGATACATAGGGGGAACCATTCCCTTTGCTTTGATTGCAGCTATGATATTCGGGCATGAAAGATTGAACTTGTCTGAAATAGATGTAATGCGGATTGGATTTGCGGTTACAGCGCTCTGGTGGGCTGTGTTCTCCATACCTATGATAAGAAATGTGCATCAGAAATATTATATTGAAAACGAAGCGCAGGTTGTTACAAAGAGTATTCGACGTATTAAGGAGACACTTAAGAATGTAAAGTCCCATAAGGCCATTTTTGCATTTTTGATTGCCTATTTCTTTTATATAGATGGTGTGGGAACCATTATAAAAATGGCTGTTGTGTATGGCTCGGATGTGGGCGTTGATTCGACAACGCTGATTATGGTTCTTATGGCTGTTCAACTTGTGGCTTTTCCTTTCGCCATCCTTTATGGTATGCTCTCAAAAAAGTTTGGAACCAAGCGAATGATACAGATTGCCATCATTATTTATATATTTACTTGCATTTATGCATATCAGCTGGATTCAGTTGTCGAGTACTGGGGGCTGGGTATGCTGGTTGCCTCATCACAGGGCGGGATACAGGCACTCAGCCGGTCCTATTATGGAAAACTCATTCCTAAGGAAAACTCCAATGAGTTTTATGGGTTTTACAACATATTTGGAAAATTTGCAGCTGTTATGGGCCCCCTGCTCGTTGGCGTGGTAAGTGAAACGACGGGCCGGACGCAAAATGGCATATTCAGTATTATTGCACTCTTTGTCATTGGATTCCTCCTGCTTCTCAAGGTGCCTGAAATCGAGTGATGGAGTCAAATGATAGATATGGACCGCTTCGTTATTTTTACGGAGCGGTTTTATATTTTTACAGTCATGGCAATCAGGTTTACGACATGCTGAAATGAAAATGATTAAGAAATTGAAATAGAGTTCATCTTTAATTCAAAAGTGGTTGTAGTTTCGTACTGAACCTATTATACTGGTCTGGTGACTTTTTTAGGGAGGTATATGCATGAAAAAGTGGTCAATTGAAAAAATATTAATGGATATCGTTTTTTTAGCGCTGGGTTGTGCTTCGCTGGCGTTTGGAATAACAGCCATACTGCGTCCTAATGGATTGATTACAGGCGGAGCTACAGGTGCATCGATTGTGTTGTCTGAGCTTGTCGGAATACCGTACACGATTGTATTTTATATGATTTCCGTTGCCATTCTAATCAGTTCGGTGCTATTTATAGGCAAATCGGAAGGCTTGAAAATCATTTTTCTAACACTTACTTTTCCAATCGTACTGATTGGATTTGAAGCCTTAAACTTTGAGTTTATTGAAAACGACCTGTTTCTGGCATCCATTTACTATGGCATTTTTGCAGGTTCAGGCGTTGGACTTATTCTAAAAAGAGGTTATTCCATGGGGGGGACAGAGTCTATTGCTAAAATACTGCATAGACGTGTGTTTTCATTCATGAGCTTGAGTCAGATACTGCTTGTTATTGATATGGTGGTCATTGTCAGTTCACTGCTCATATACGACAAGCGTGTTGCCCTGTATGCCGTTCTGACCCAGTATGTCTTCATGAAGACGGTTGATACCATTTTATTCGGAATGGGCTCGCGCAAGGTTAAGATTGAAATTATCAGTGACTCGTGTGAGTCGATATCTGATTTTATTATGCACGAAATAAAACGTGGCACGAGCATGTATGAAATTCGTGGCGGGTACACAAATCAGAGCAAGATGAAGGTGGTTTCTATCTGTTCGCCAAGAGAGTCCATGCTGATCAAACGGTATATTGCTGAAGTGGACCCACAAGCCTTTGTAGACGTGTTGCCTGTTTCATCCGTTTGGGGTGAAGGTGTTGGCTTTGACAGTCTGGTTGAGGAAGCGGTATAGGGTGCAAGCTAGCAACCTAGCGGTCGCTCATGTCGCTTGACGCGCCATATACGGATGAAAGAGAAGTATGTTGAGGTGAAATGCCAGAGCAACCTAGCGGTCGCTCATGTCGTTTGACGCGCCATATACGGATGAAAGAGAAGTATGTTGAGTTTGAAATGCCAGAGCAACCTAGCGGTCGCTCATGTCGCTTGACGCGCCATATACGGGTGAAAGAGAAGTATGTTGAGTATGAAATGCCAGAGCAACCTATCGGTCGCTCATGTCGCTTGACGCGCCATATACAGATGAAAGAGAAGTATGTTGAGTGTGAAATGCCAGAGCAACCTAGCGGTCGCTCATGTCGCTTGACGCGCCATATACGGGTGAAAGAGAAGTATGTTGAGTGTGAAATGCCAGAGCAACCTATCGGTCGCTCATGTCGCTTGACGCGCCATATACACATATAAAAGAGAGGTCTATTTCGAGTGAACTCGAATAGACCTCTCTTTTATATGTGTGCATTTCTTTGTTTTTTTCGCAAAAAAAAAGCCGGTAAGGGGATTACCGGCGCCTTCTATTGGAATAGAAGTTGATGATGTATAATAGGTTTCACATATAATATCGGCGGCTTCATGGATTAGTTGAATGATTTTTTATTTTATTCAATGAAATTGTGAACTGATGATATAATAAGATGAATGAAACATAAATGGAGGGACATAAATGAATTTTTTAGGTAAGCTAATTCTCGCAATTGATATTTCGGTACTTGCCATGCTCATACGTTCGTCGATTCGGATGTTGAGAACCATGAAAAGCGCCGGTGGAAGAACATTGCATGTGTTTCCAGGACCTAAGCTCCTGGTTGGAACTCTGCTGATCAACATTTTCGGTATGGTTGCGACGACCTACTCGTATTTCAAAACATTCAATATCATCTATCTGCTCTTTCTATCTGTATTTTTATTGAACACCTTTACAGTATTTCAAAGACTGGTTTCAATCCATGAAAATGGCATTATCGTACAGGGCAGGATGATCAAGTTCAAGGAAATACGCAAGACGATGTGGGGCGAAGAGAAAAAACGTTTTGTTGCACTGCAGCTCAAGCTCCGTGACAAGGATGCGGCGCCGGTGTTCATCAGTGTTCCGCTGGAAAAGCGTTCTGAAATGGAGTCGTTTCTGCGCAAAAAAATGTTGTAAGAAAATTTTGTATTAACAAATCCAGTAAGTTCTTGTATAATGTTCTTACATGCATTTGGTGCATGTAGGAGTGGAGGAAGTTATGCCAAAGGAAAGCGACAGGCAGGGTATCCGTTTACATGTATCTGTTGTTCTACTTGGAACGATTATTATTGTGTACGCATTGAGTGTTCTGCTGATTCACACGACAAAGGTATTATAAGGTCCACCGTAAAGGGCCACTGATGACCTGCAAAAAAATGATGCGCTATCGTGTCGTTCATTTTGATGCGAAGTTTCAGGTGCAGTGCTGGTGATGTGTACGTTAAATATGATAAAACTAAGACTTGAGGTAATCTCAAGTCTTTTTGCATGCAAAAAAAAAGGAGCCGGACAGAGTGTGTACTTACACAGATCCGCCCGACTCTTTATGTTTTCAGTTATAGGCTGTGTTAGGCCTCGTCGCCAATCAGCTTGGTCATAATGGTATTGGAACGCTTGATAAATGCTGTCATGGCGTTAGAATCAAGCGGCTTGTGGCTCAGCATTGCCAGGTCGTAAATCTGTTCGGCAACCATGTCTGCCAAATCATCTTCCTCATCGAGGTGTGCAAGGGTGTATCGAACCAACGGATGGTTTCTGTTCAGGACAAGTGTCTGTTCAGATGGGAACATGGAAGGATCCATGCCTGCCATGCTGTACTGGCGCATCATATCCTGCATGCGTCTACTGTCTTCTGAAAGAAGAATCATGCCGGCCACATCCTTCGACTTGAAGTTCTGAAGCTGAACGAGGAAACGTTCCTGAGAAAGGATGCGCTTGTACATGGCTTCAATTTTTTCGGAAACTGAAGCATCTGCTTCGTTCTCGTCCGTCTTGTCTTCAATAAGGTCTGAAAGGTCAGCATCGACACGTTTGAAGCCGATGTTGTCATATTTCGACTCAATCATAGAGATGAACGGCGAGTCGATTTGGTGGTCTAGAACTGCCGCTTCAATACCATGTTCCTTCAGCATGTTGATATATTGAGATTGAAGCTGTGTGTCAGTTGTGTAGTAAACGGTCTTCTTGTCATCAGAGCCGTCGCTTACGCCTGCATACTCCAGAACAGTTCGGTAGCTGCCTGCAGTGTCCTTGAGAAGAATGCTGTCTTTGACTCTATCTGCGAATTTTTCATCTTTAAGGGCACCGAATTTAATGAATGGGTGAATGTCGTCCCAGTACTTCTCAAAGGATTCACGGTCTGTCTTCTGAAGCGATGTGATTTTATCACCGACTTTTTTCGTAATATAGTCGCTGATCTTTTTAACAAAACCGTCGTTCTGAAGGAAGCTGCGCGATACGTTCAGCGGCAGATCCGGGCAGTCAATGACACCCTTGAGCAGCAGAAGAAACTCAGGAATGACTTCCTTGATGTTGTCGGCTACAAAGACCTGACTGTTGTATAGCTTAATTTGGCCCTCGAGTGTATCAAACTCGTTACCGAGTTTAGGGAAGAAGAGAATCCCTTTCAAGTTGAATGGATAGTCCATATTCAGGTGAATCCAGAATAGCGGGTCCTTGAAATCATTGAATGTGGACTTATAGAAGTTTTTATAGTCCTCTTCGCTGCACTCGTTTGGACGCTTGGCATAAAGAGGTGCCGTATTGTTGATCGGCTCAGGATCTTTAATAACGACATTGCCCTCATCATCCTGCTCAGGCGCTTGACTCAAGTCTGTGAAATATATGGGATACGGCATGAATGAACAGTACTTGTTCAGTGTCTGTCTGATTCTATAGCCGTTTATGAAATCTTTGCCTTCTTCGCCAAGGAAAAGTGTTATTTCAGTACCGCGTGTTTCCTTTTCGCCAGGTTCCATTTCGAATTCGATGCCGCCATCACAGTGCCATTTGACAGGTTGTGCATCTGCCTTGTGTGACCTGGAAATAATTTGAACTTTGTCTGCAACCATAAACGAGGAGTAGAAGCCTAGACCAAAATGTCCAATAATTTGATCGTCGTCGCTTTTATCCTTATATTGCTTGATGAAATCCTCAGCTCCGGAAAAGGCGATTTGATTGATGTACTTCTTGATTTCCTCATCTGTCATGCCGATACCGTTGTCTATGAATTTAAGTGTCTTCTGATCTGGATCAAGAATCACCTGAACTTTAAAATCCTTTTGATCTTGCAGGTCAGCCTCGCCGAGAGAGCTCAGGCGCTTTACTTTTGTAATGGCATCACAAGCATTGGATACAAGTTCTCTGATGAAAATATCATGGTCTGAATACAGCCATTTCTTAATGATTGGAAAGATATTTTCGCTATGAATGGATAGATTGCCTTTTTCCATAGGCATATACATCACTCCTTAATGAATTGTTGTTTGGTTTTCAATACATTATATATGATAGAGCGCCGGTCGCAGGCTGTCAATAGGAATTGGCACTCATTAGCGCGGAGTGCTAATAAATTTACAATTTGTACACAACCTCTCGGTGGGTATCTTGACAAAATGACTGAATGGAGGTAGAATAAACCAAACGTACGTTCGGTTGCCGAAGTGGAGGGTCTCATGACATATAGGGAAATAGATAATAGAATCCAAGAAATTGAAATAATGGTGAGAGAGGCGTGTTACGCACCAACGAATGTTTTTGGAAAAGGCATTTGGAATCACCATATAAAATGGGTCGTGAAGTTTGGAAGTATGCTTGCAGAGGAGACAGGTGCCAACCACCTTGTCATCAATCTGGCGGCACTGCTTCATGACTATGCGAGTATAAAGTCGTTTGCGCTGTATACCAATCATCATATCCATGGCGTGAAGGAAGCTGAACGGATTTTGGGTCCCATGGGCTTCAGCCCCAAAACCATAGAAGAGGTGTCGCACTGTATTCTTACACATAGGGGAAGTTTGTCAATGGAGCGCAGAACAATTGAAGCGCTATGTGTGGCAGATGCAGACGCAATGGCACATTTTGTTGGTGTACCTTCCTTGCTCACCTATGCAGCCCAAGGAAAGGGACTGGACGCGACTGAAGCCGTTCTGTGGGTTGAAAAGAAACTGGGGAGAAGCTGGAATAAGTTGAGTCCGCAGGCCAAAAAACTTTCTGGAAATTATTACAAGGCTGCCAAAGCACTTATAGAGGACCATGATCGTGTTGAGGAAATTATCCTTATGGCTAAAGAGAAGGCCTTTAAGGAATCACACAGAGCTGTTGTATGAAACTTTCTCTGTTTGTTTAAACCTGAAATGTGAACATAAAAAAGAGTAGTATATCCGCAATTGTGGGGCGTGTTCCCAAAATTGCGGTTTTTTATTGTTCCAAAAGGTAAAAGAATGGCGCTGAACATAAAGATTTCTAAGCCCACCACGCCCCACTTTTACAAATACTACGCTTACCGAATGAGAAGAAATCGATGAAAGCCATTGTTTTCAAAGGTTTGAGGCGTGGGACTATTGTCATATATTTTCCAGTAATTTGTATGTTTGAATTGTAGTTTCATACATTATGGTGTACAATTAGGGGGAGAAAGTGGTTTGAAGTGGATTATCGTGGGGTAAAATCCCAATAATTAATGCGGTGGAGATGGTTTGAATGTTTATTGGTGAATACAATCATACTGTCGACGCCAAGGGCCGAATGAATGTCCCGGCAAAGTTTAGAGAAGACCTTGGTGAGCGATTCTATATTACTAAGGGACTGGATAACTGTCTATTCATGTTTCCTGAATCGGAATGGCGTGTTTTCGAAGAAAAGCTAAAGGCACTGCCTTTAACAAACCGAAACGCACGTGCATTCGTCCGTCTATTTTTTGCAGGAGCAACTGAATGTACGCTGGACAAGCAAGGGCGCGTTAATATACCACAACCACTTAGAGTGCACGGACAGCTAGAAAAGGAAGTCATCGTCATTGGAGTAGGAACACGTGTTGAACTCTGGAGTGAATCGAACTGGAACGCGTATAACGACCCTGACAATATCAGTTATGATGACATAGCTGAACAAATGGCTGAATTAGGTATATAGGAGGACTCTCAAATGGCATTTGAGCACGTATCCGTTTTGTGGGAAGAAACCGTAGATGGACTGGACATAAAGCCGGACGGCATATATATTGATGGAACGCTGGGCGGCGGCGGTCACTCTGAGCTTGTACTCAAAAGGCTCACAACGGGAAAACTGATTGGTATTGATCAGGACACAGACGCGCTGAATGCAGCCAGCGAGAGACTTAAGGAATATGGTGAACGCTTTGTTCCGGTACATAGCAATTTTTCAAATGTGCTGCAGGTTCTTGAAGAACTGGGAATTGAACGCGTTGACGGCATGATGATGGACCTGGGCGTTTCATCATATCAGCTCGATGAAGCGGAGCGCGGATTCAGCTATATGCAGGACGGCGAACTGGACATGAGAATGGACCGTTCGAGACCTTTCTCTGCAAAGGAAATCGTCAACACCTATTCTGCGGACGAACTCAACCGGATTATCCGTGAATATGGAGAGGAACGTTGGGCGAAAAGAATCGCCGAATTCATTGTCAAAGCACGAGAAGAGGGCGAAATCACCCGAACCAATGAGCTTGTCGACATCATTAAGGCCGCAGTTCCAAAGGGTGCAAGAAAAGATGGTCCGCATCCAGCTAAGAGAACATTTCAGGCTATAAGAATTGAAGTGAATAATGAACTGGGAATTATTGCAGATACGATTCGGGATATCTCTACGGCGCTTAATCCGGGAGGCAGAATATCGATCATCACCTTCCACTCGCTGGAAGACCGCATTGTTAAAAACGCATACAGGGACTTGGCACAAGGATGTACCTGTCCACCGGAACTGCCGGTATGTATGTGCAATAACAAGCCAGTTGTAAAAATCATCACACGTAAGCCAATTGTGCCAAGTGATGCAGAGATTGAAGAGAACCCAAGGGCAAGGAGTGCCAAACTTAGGGTTGCAGAAAAGCTGTAGTTGATAAAGGGTGTTAGGAGGGGCAAGGATGCTGCCAGCACGAAAGATATCAAAATATGATACATATGAAGAATATCATAAGCATCAGCATCAGGAAAAGATGAAGAAGGCATCTGAGCTTCTTGAAAAGAAGCAAAAGAGATACCAACGGAAAAGACGCGTCCAGTTTTTGGTCCAGTCTTTTGTGGGCTGCCTCCTCGTTTTTGGCATGCTGTCTTTCCTTGTAATGCGTTACGCCCTAATCTTTGAAATCAATTACACCATAAATGGACTAGACAAGGAAATCAATGAATTCACGCTGCAAAAAGAAGATTTGCGCCTTCAACTCGATTCTACAGTTGTCCTTGATAATGTAGAAAAAGTGGCAATGAACGAGCTTGGGATGCAATATCCACAGCCGGAACAGATTGTATACATAAATTCCAATTGGAATTATACCCTAGATGAGGAATATGCTAGTATTGACAAGGAACCCTTAGTTCAGGATAATCTGAAAGAAGACGATGTTGTAAGTGAGTTTCAAAACTATGCAGCATACATTCGTTCCTGGTTCCACAACAGATAACTGACAAAGATAAGGATCGAAAGCATTTGCTTTCGATTTTTTTCCGAAAAAGACAAAGAAATGCACGGTTTTAGCAACAAAGAGCCCATTGTGCTCGCACAAAATGGGCTCTTTGTTGCTAAAACCGTATATGGCGCGACTAGCGACATGAGCAATTGAAGCAAAAAATGCATTTGGGAGAGGTGTTTCATATGAAAGGACCGAATACGAGCAACAAAAGGCGACTGTGGTTTGCCCTTTTTATCGTTGCCACCATATTCGTTGCCTTAATTGGGCGTCTTGCATATATTCAAATTGTAAAAGGCGAAGAATACAAAAAGCTTGCAGTTCTTCAACAGACGAGAAATGTGCCGATTCCAGCTGAACGCGGTGTCATTTATGACAGGAAAGGTATCAAGCTTGCATTTAGCGTGCAGTCTTTTACGGTTTGGGCGCATCCGAAGGACATTGACAGCAGTGCGCTTGATGAAATATCAGCAGGGCTCGCTGAAATATTGGAGATGGACAAGAATGATATCTACAATCAGCTTCACAACTCAACATCGTCCATAGTCCGTCTGAGAAGGTGGATTCCAAAGGCGCAGGCTGACCTGATTAAGAATAAAAGGTTCAAAGGCATCAGCGTGGCGTCGGACCACAAACGCGTATATCCCAACCTGAATTTCGCTTCCTACATTCTGGGACATACAACGGTGGATGGCGTTGGACTCTCCGGCGTTGAACTCTCCTATGAAAAGGAGCTGCGAGGACGCGAAGGGACCCTTGTTACGAACACGGACGCAGCAGGAAGACAGCTGCCGTTTGGAACAGAGAAGCTCTACCCTCCTGAGGATGGACTCAGCCTTGTGCTTACCATTGACGAGATTATCCAGCATTTTACGGAAGAGGCCCTTGTAAAAGGTGTTGAGGACCACGATGCAGAAAAAATTACGGCCATAGTCATGGAGTCGAGAACGGGTGAGATTCTCGCAATGGCAACAAAGCCGGATTACGACCCCAATAGCCCGCGTGATGTCAGCTATATGTTTCCCGATGTGGACGTATCCACTCTAAATAACGAGGAAAAAATGACGCTCTGGAATACCGCGTGGCGCAATCCAAATCTGATTGATACCTACGAACCGGGATCGACCTTCAAGCTTGTGACGACTTCAATAGCATTTGAAGAGAATGTCGCAACACCGCAGTCAAGATTCTCGACACCGGGTTACATTGATCTTTATGGCTTTAGAATCAAAAACTGGGATTATCCGAGATCGCATAAGGACTTTTCCCTTATCGAAGGTATGGAGAAATCATTGAATACCATGTTTATGGAACTGTCGGACAAAGTTGGAAGGGACACTTTCTATACCTATCTTGAAAACTTTGGACTGACTCGAAAAACCGGCGTTGATTTGCCGGGTGAGGCGAATTCCATCCTGCTTCCACGTGAAAAAATCGGACCGGTGGAGTTGGCGACAATATCCTTTGGGCATGGCATCGCCGTTACACCGCTGCAAATGGTGAACGCAATCAATGCCATTGCCAATGATGGAAAACTGATGGAGCCGCATATTGTAAAGGCGCTTCAGGATTCTGAAGGGAATGTGGTGAAAACCATAGAACCGAAAGTCCTTAAAAACGTCATTTCAAAAAAGACTTCCGTTGATGTTCGGCTGGTTATGGAATCGGTTGTTACAAACGGCTCAGGTAAGCTGGCCTATATTCCTGGCATACGGATTGGCGGCAAGACAGGTACTTCAGAAAAAATTGTAAACGGCAAGTACTCCGATGAACTGGCATATGCGTCGTTTGTAGCAGTGGCACCTGTAGATGATCCGCTCATTACGGTTCTGGTAGTCGTGGATGAGCCAAAGGACACAAACTTCGGCAGCCAGACTGCCGCACCTGTCGCTCGGGATATTCTGGACGATACGCTCAGATATTTGGGTGTTGAACCTGAAATTCCAGAAAACAACCGTGAGGTCAAGGTTCCAAACCTGATGGGTAAGACGCTGGATAAGGCGATCAAGATTCTCGAGGCCTCTGGACTTTCGTATACAACGGAGCCGGTACACGTTATGAATAATGAGAGCCCTGTTATCAATCAGTTCCCATATCCAGGCTCAGTGGTATCGGGACAGGACATCATCATACTCAATGTTAATCCGCTGCCTGAAGGTTCGATTTCTGAATAGTGACAATATGGTTAGGACTGTTACAATACAGTCAAAATCTGATATAATTATTAATGTTGTAAATTGGCGATTTGAATAACCTAGTGTATTTATATCGCCTTTTTAATTGCAAGAATTGTAAGGTAAGAAACAGGCAATTTGAGAAAAGAAGGCAGAGGGGATCATATGCTTCTTAAAAGCATGTTGGCCGGTCTTGACCATAGCATATTGCTAGGCAATGACAAGGTGGAAATTAAGGATGTTCAGCAGGACAGCCGGAAGGTTTCAGAAGGAACTCTATTTCTGGCAGTCAAAGGTTTCAAATCTGATGGACACGCATACATAGAAAAGGCCATTGAAATGGGCGCTTGTGCTGTTGTGCTGACCGAGTGCGGCGACGCAGTGCTGCAAGTGGCCGAAAGTGCGTCGGTTACACTGATCAAAGTGACAGATGACCGCTACGCCATGTCTCACCTCGCTTCTCGCATTTATGGAAATCCAAGCGAGACGATGACGGTTATCGGGCTTACTGGAACAAATGGAAAAACGTCAACGAGCAGAATCATTGGCGATATGCTCAATGGTGCAGGTGTCAAAACGGCGGTTCTTGGCACGATTGCCAATGAAATCGGCACCAAAACATACAAGGCGAGCTTAACCACACCAGAGCCTGTGGAGCTGCATACACTCTTTGGACGTATGCATGCAGATGCAGTTGAGGCGTGTGTCATGGAAGCCTCTTCCCACGCGCTGGACTTGAAACGTGTTGACCATGTTGACTTTGACTATGCGGTTTTCACGAATCTGACCGAGGACCATTTGGATTATCATGAAGATTTTGAAACCTACTTCAAGGCTAAAGCACGTCTGTTTGTGCTGGCGAAAAATGGTTTGCTTATAAATGTGGACGATGCATACGGCAAACGCTTATATGATGACAGACTTGCGTCTTCAAAAAACGCAAGGGTTTTGAGTTATGCCATTGACCGCAATGCGGATATTTCGGCTGTTGACATGAACTATTTGTCAGACGGCACTGATTACACCCTCGTGACACCGGTTGGGGATGTGCGCGTGCATGTACCTCTTCCTGGAAAGATATATGTTTACAATACGTTGGCAGCATTTGGCGTTTTATTTATGATGGGTCTTTCTCTTGAAGAAATTGCAAGGGCGGCAGGTTTCATTTCTCTAGTTCCTGGAAGAATGGAGGTTGTCAAACGCGGTGCCTCAGTGCGTGTTTTTGTTGATTATGCGCATACGCCGGATGCCTTGAGCAATGCAATTGATATCGCACGGAGTATGACTTCGGGCCGTGTTCTAACAGTATTCGGCTGTGGCGGAGACCGGGACAAGACCAAACGACCCCTTATGGGTGGGATTGCTGAGGCAAAGTCCGATTTGATTTTTGTTACAAGCGACAACCCGAGAACGGAAGATCCAGATCAGATTATTGAAGATATTATGGTTGGACTGAAGCATCTTGATTTGGCAGTTGTAGAAGTAGACAGAAGAAGTGCGATTGGACTGGCGATAAAAGCGGCAAGGGAAGGCGATGTCGTTTTGATTGCCGGCAAAGGGCATGAGACATATCAGGAAATTAATGGTAAGAGATACGATTTTAATGATAAAGAAATCGCACTAGGATATTTAGACGCGGAGGCAAAATAATGACGAACTCATGGATGTTGATGCTGGCTCTGATTGTCAGTTATGGCGGATCAACACTTCTTGGACCAAAGTACATTCCATATTTGCAACAATTGAAGTTTGGGCAGAGCATCAGACAGGAGGGTCCAAAATCACATTATAAAAAAGCAGGTACACCGACAATGGGTGGTGTAATTTTCCTTTCAGGTCTTCTTCTTGCGGTACTGCTTATGCGCACATTTGATTCTGTTGCGCTGTACATGCTGTTTGCCATATTTGGATTTGGTGCAATAGGCTTTCTTGATGACTATATTAAGGTTGTACTGAAGCGAAATCTTGGACTTCGCGCATGGCAAAAGCTTTTGGGGCAACTGATTGTGGGTCTTGTTCTGGCAGTATGGGGCGCGCATCTGTTTGGTACGGAAATAATCATTCCATTTATCAAAAAGCCTTTTGACATTGGCGTGCTCTATTATCCCTTCGTTATATTTGTCGCAATAGCGACAACCAATGCTGTAAATCTTACAGATGGTCTGGATGGTCTTGCGGGATCTGTATCAACGCTGGTCATCGCCTTTTTTGGACTGCTTGCAGTGTCCTCGCAGAATTTAAGCTTGCTGGTCATTGCGATTGGACTGATTGGCGGCCTTGGCGGCTTTCTGAAATACAACCGTTATCCGGCGAAGGTCTTTATGGGTGATTTGGGTTCCCTGGCTTTAGGGGGTGCTGTAGTTGGATTTTCCTTTGCTACAGGCACTGCACTCATGATTCCTATTGTTGGCGGCATTTACTTTGCAGAAGCCTTGTCGGTTATTATTCAGGTCGTTTCATTTAAGACAAGGGGCAAACGTGTTTTCAAGATGTCACCGCTGCACCATCACTACGAGCTGTCTGGGTGGTCTGAAACGAAAATTGTCAGCACATTTTACGGCATAACACTGATATTGGTGATACTGGGTTATTTCATAGCTGTATAGGAGGCTTTTTCAATGAAGAGAGAAAATACATCAGAGCTTTCAGGCAAGAAGATACTTATAGTGGGATTGGCGCGTTCTGGACAGTCAGCAGTTAAGGAACTGCATAGAAACGGCGCGCGTGTTGTCATAAATGATATGAAGACAGAAAATGAGCTTCAGGAAATGCTTGAACCGATTGAAGGCATGTACGAAGGTCTGATGCTTGGCGGTGCGCCGGAAATCACAGCGGATCTTGACATGGTTGTGCTCAGTCCAGGTGTCCCGGTTGACAAGCCCTTTGTCATCCAGGCAAAAGAGATGGGCATTGAGGTTATCGGTGAGTTGGAGCTTGGATACAGACTTACAGATGCATCGTTCATTGGCATTACTGGAACAAATGGGAAGACAACCACGACAGCACTGACTGGTGAAATGTTCAATGTGGCTGGCAAGTCGCACTTCGTTGTCGGCAATATAGGCATTCCTGTGATAGGATGTGTTGACCAGGCAAGTTCAGATACGACCATGGTAACGGAAATAAGCAGTTTTCAGCTTGAAACCATCAAACGTTTTAGAACGAAGGTTGCTGCAATACTCAATTTGACGCCTGATCATTTAAACCGTCATAAAACGATGGAAAACTACATAGATGCAAAATGCAGAATATTTGAGAACCATACAGAAAGCGATATCCTTATACTGAATTACGATGATGAAAAGACGCGAGACCTGGCGAAGAGAAGTCCGGGACGTGTTGTGTATTTCAGTCGCAAGGAAATCCTATCTGAAGGGGTATATGTTTCTGATGGTAAGGTCATGATAAAAGCTGATAAGGACGCTGAACCTCTTGAAGTCCTTCCTGTGGATCAAATTTTCATTCCGGGAAATCACAATGTGGAAAACGCGCTCGCTGCAAGTGCGCTGGCTTATTATTCGGGGGTTGATACCGCATCGATAGCACGTGCGCTTAGGGCGTTCAAAGGCGTTGCCCATAGAATAGAGTGGGTGGGAGAGCTTGATGAGGTCGTATTTTTCAACGACTCAAAGGGGACAAACCCCGATGCATCCATGGTAGCGGTACGCGCCATGGACAGACCGACTGTCCTCATTGCCGGCGGCATGGATAAGGGCAGTGAATTTGATGATTTCATCAATGCGTTTGATGACAAGATAAAGCAGCTGATTGTATTTGGAGAGACTTCTGACATCCTTATTAAAACAGCGCTTGATAATGGCTATGACTCAGTGCTTAAGGTTTCTGATCTGAGTGAGGCTGTAAACAGGGCATTTGAAACAGCAAAGCCGGGCGATGCAATTCTCCTTTCTCCGGCGTGCGCGAGCTGGGATATGTATCCGAGCTTTGAGCATAGAGGCGATCACTTTAAGCAGTGTTTTGAAGCTTTGAGGGGGCATTAGGCATGAAACGCCACGCCATGGATTTGGTATTGTTTGTTACAGTGATTTTGCTTCTGGTTATTGGAGTCATGATGGTTTTCAGTGCCAGCTTTTACGTAGCAATGTCACAGTGGCAGGACAAATACTATTTTTTCTTTAAGGATTTAAAATTCGCAATTGCAGGTCTGGTCATCATGATTGTAGTTGCAATGGTTCCTTATCGGGTATACAGACGCTTTGCGCCAATGCTGCTCGGTGTGAGCCTTTTGCTACTCATTTTGGTTCTGACACCAGTTGGGACATCAATCAATGGTGCCCGAAGATGGATTTTTATAGGGTCGAACTCATTCATGCCCTCTGAAGTAGCGAAAATCAGCGCGATATTATTTACGGCACACAGTCTTGCCAATAACAGTCAGCATCTTAAAAAGTTTACTGTGGGCATTTTGCCATATCTCTTGCTGGTGGGTGCTTTCTTCGGTTTAATTATCCTGCAGCCAAATTTGTCAACTGCTATTACGATTACGCTTATTATCATGTCCATGGTTTTTGTTGCCGGTGCACGCCTTGACCAACTCATGGGGCTGGCGGTGCTGGGCGTGGGTGCATTTACTGCATTTGCATTCAGTGCGGATTATAGAAGGGCGCGCGTCATGGCTTTTATGAATCCCTTCGACTATGCAGATGGTGCGGGATGGCAGGTTATTCAGTCCTTATATGCCCTTGGATCGGGCGGTATTTTTGGCGTGGGTATCGGTCAGAGTGTTCAGAACAAGCTTTACATACCAGAGCCCCAAAATGATTTTATTTTTGCAACGGTAGGGGAAGAGTTTGGCTTTATCGGGTGTGTGCTTGTCATACTGCTTTTTTTCATATTGATATACAGAGGTGTAAAAATTGCGGTGAATGCACCGGATTTGTTTGGTACATTGGTGGCAACAGGGATTGTTGCCATGATCAGTTTTCAGGTCATTATTAATATTTCAGTAGCGACAAGCTCTATGCCTGTTACGGGTATACCACTTCCATTTATCAGTTTTGGGGGAAGTTCCTTGTTAATTCTGATGGGATGCATGGGAATACTGTTAAATATTTCACAGTATACATTGACGGAATAGGGGTTACATCTATGAAAATAATTGTAACAGGTGGTGGAACGGGCGGTCACATCTATCCTGCCGTATCCATAGCCGAAGCTTATAAGAAAGAACATCCAAGCACGAAGATACTATATGTAGGACGAAAACAAGGGTTGGAATCAGACCTGGTTCCCAAGCTGGGATTTCGGTTTGAACCTATTTCCATTGAATATAAAAAGCCAGGCCTGCGCGGGTTGGTTCGACATTTTGTGAGTTTGTTTTCAAGCCTCTTGGAGGCGCGACGCATTATCAAGGACTACAAGCCAGATATGATTGTTGGTACCGGTGGATATGTTTCTGGTCCGGTTATGTTTGTGGGTGCCCTCATGGGAGTCAAGACAGCGGTGCATGAAGCCAACGCTTTTCCCGGCAGAGCCAACAAGATGCTGAGCCATGTTGTGGACCGGGTTATGATCAGCTTCGAAGAGAGCAGAAATGCCTTTAAGTCACAGGACAAAGTTGTGCTTACTGGAAATCCGGTCAGGCAGGAGTTCTATGGTCTTGATAAGAAAACTTGCAGAGACCGTGTGGGGCTTGATGATGCTTTTGTAGTGCTTTCCGCTGGCGGCAGCGGTGGCGCTAAAAAACTCAACGATGTCATGATTGACATTATGACCAAGCTGAGTGGACGAAATGATGTCAAAGTTGTTCATGTTACCGGAAAAGCCTACTATGAGAAGTTTATGAAACAGCTGCAGGATATGCGTCTTGTGTTCGATGAGAATATCATCATCATACCTTATGTTTATGACATGCCTGGATACATGGGCGCGGCTGATCTGATGATTACGCGCACGGGCGCCTCGACGCTGGCTGAGATTGGCATAACAGGCACACCGGCGCTTCTTATTCCATCGCCAAATGTAAAGGATAACCATCAGGAGTACAACGCCAGGTCCATGGAAAAGATCGGTGCTGGTATTGTCATGCTTGAAAAGGATTTGAATGCATCCCATGTGCTTTCTACCATTGAGGATTTCATTGCGAATCCTGAGAAACCAGAGAAGATACGCGAAAGCTGCAGGAGACTTCCGGGGAAAGATGCACTTGATATCATCGTGAAGACACTGGAGTCCATATTAAAAGAATAAAATAAGAGGTGTGGGCATGTCAGGTGAGAGAAGACAGGATAAATTGGGTAAAAAGTCCAAAGGTCGCAAGAAAAGCATGGTTTTACTAATGTCTTTGCTTGTGGCGGCTGGCGCTGTTCTGCTCGTATTCAAAACGGACATTTTCGTCATTAAGAAGTTTGTGTATCCGCCAAGTGTATTTTTTTCAGATTCGGATATACGAAAATATGGCGACATTGGAGAAGACATGCTGTTTTTCACCGTTTCTGAAGAGCGTCTTGAAAAGGAACTGGTCAAGCATCCTTATGTAAAATCTGTCGAGGTTCACAAGCAGTTTCCTGACAAGCTGGTTCTTGATGTTATCTATCGTGAAGAGCTGGTTGCAATCAAGTATTCAGGACTCTATGTAACCATCGATGATTCTCTCACAGTGCTTAAGGTTGAAGAGTCTGTAGGAGATATATTTCTTATTGACGGATTTGAGTTCAAGTCCTTCAATATTGGAGAAACGCTGAATGTAGAGGATTCAAGGGTTTTGAAGCGCTGTGTACAGTTGATTTCATTGCTCAAGGATTCTCATATTGAAGCAAAACCCTATATACGTTATGATAACGGTATTGAACTGCTGTTGAATGACGCGTACCGGGTGCGCTTTGGAAAAGGGCAGGAGATTGAACGCAAGTTTAATAACTTTGTGGACATTTATGAGTCCTTGTCTGAAAAGGGCGTTCAGTCAGGCATTATAGATGTCAGTCATAACGGGTTGCCTATATACAAACCGTTTGGGCAGTAGGAGGCATTTGAATGAAAAAGGATTATTTATGGATCGGACTGATCTGCGTGATCCTGGGGATTATACTTGCTCAGCAGGCTAAAATTGTACAGCGCGACATGCTAGATGGTTTGTCGCCAAGACAAAAGTCCGGCGAGCTTGTCAGTGAACTGAAAAAAGTCAAAGAGGAAAAGAATGTCTTGATTGAACAGGTCGCTGCACTTGAAACCAGACTGCAGGAAATTGAAGCATCGGAGTCAAAGGAAAATGTCCTGATCAAGTCTCTGAATGAGGATCTTGACAGGTATAAGATGTTTGCAGGTCTCATTGATGTAGAAGGTACAGGAATCGTTATTACGATTGACAACCCGCCGGTTGACATGAATTATGCCTATGAGTCGAACTTCGTGTATGACTATCATTTGCTCCTGGCGCTTGTCAATGAGCTCAATGCTGCAGGTGCTGAAGCTATCAGCATCAATGAACAGCGAATTACCGGTCTGAGCGAAATCAGAACAGCGGGAAGCGCAATCAATATTAACCTGATTCCGCAGCAGGCGCCTTTTACAATTAAGGCGATTGGCAGTGCGGATACACTTGATGGCGCCGTGAATCAGAGGTTTGGAATTGTATCGCAAATCAGGGACAAGCGGTACCTGATTGAAGTCAAGAAATCGGATGATGTGCGCATCCCAAAATTCAGTGGTGTTGTCGACTTCAGGCATGCAAAAGTGACGCAGTAGAGTTGAGGTGGTGCGATGTATAAGCCGCATACGGTAGGCCTGATTTTCCTGTTGGCCATATTGATTCCTGTTCAGGTTCGGGCAGCTCAGGATGCTGAGCGATATGTATCGCTCAACGAAATCCAGAACTATTCGCAGGAGCTTGAAAGGGAATCGGCAGAGCTTATTCAGCTTACTGAACAGGCGCGGAGAATGGCGGACCAGATCAGTGAGTACGAAAGCTCAAAGGCAGAGTCTGGAGACATTGAAGGCGCAATAAGAGGACAGATTGAAACCATAAGGACATACTCTGGTCTGCAGGACGTTCGAGGTCAGGGTGTAATTGTAATAATTAACGACGGTGAACGTGAACTGAACGACTTTGAAGATCCAAACAATGTCCTTGTACATAATATGGATGTGCAAAGCATTATAGATGACTTGCGCTATGCAGGTGCTGAGGCGATTTCAGTTAACGGACAGCGTTATGTATTCGGCAAAACGAAGATTCAGTGTACGGGTCCGACAATACGCATAAACAGCGAGGTGTTCGCACAGCCTTTCATTATAAAAGCCATTGGCGATAAGCACCATTTGGAGGCTGCGATTAACGCACCAGGCTCCTTTGGGCATGTATTGAGGCAGTATGGTGTGTTCCTTGAAGTTTATACGAGTGTCAATTTGGAAATTCCGGCGTATACCGGTTCAATTAGACCTGTATTCATGAAGGCGATAGAGGATGGTGAAGAAAGTTGATTATTGCAGTACTTGCCATAATACTTGGATTATTCATAGGCTGGTTCATGCCAATAGGTCTCAGTTCTGCCTGGTCACTGTATGTTGCAGTGGCAATACTGGCAGCCATAGATTCCGTGTTTGGCGCAATCAGATCAAGTATTGAAGACCGTTTTGATCCGATCATTTTTTTGAGCGGTTTTGTGACGAATGCCATACTGGCAGGTTTTCTAGCTTATGTTGGAGATTACCTGGGTATTCCCCTTTACTACGCGGCTGTTTTCGCTTTTGGCGTACGACTCTTTCAGAACCTCGCGATTGTCCGCAGGCTTCTGATAGACGCTTACAGAGCCAAATGGCGGAAAAATCACGGTAAAAGTGAGGAAACAGAAGGCGGAGAGCTGAATGCGTAAGGGTAATGTAATCGAGATTACCGTTTTGACGATTTGTTAAACCACCGGTTTATCGCAAATTGTAAATATTCTTCAACTTTATTGAAAAATACCGCATAAAAGTAGGCTAAATTATGTTATTATAAATAGTAAGTTTAATGTTAATGCGTATAGGTTAGAGCCCATTCGTGTTAACTCATTTACAAGGTTGTTTTACAAGGAACTTTCTACTAAGGCAACTGATTAGATTGTTTCTTCAGAATAGAAACTAGCTGTAATTATATGCAGTAACGATATGAACGACATTTTTTCATCGTGGAAAAAGGGGGCTGTCACATGTTAGAATTTGATATCGACATGGATCAATTTGCGCAAATTAAGGTAATCGGTGTAGGTGGCGGCGGCAACAACGCTGTTAACAGAATGATTGAAGCAAGCCTTAAGGGCGTGCAATTTGTTGCAATTAACACAGACAAACAAGCACTGTTCAACTCAAAGGCTGAGTTTAAAATTCAAATAGGCGAGAAACTGACACGTGGACTTGGCGCTGGCGCTAATCCAGATGTGGGCGAAAAAGCCGCTGAGGAAAGCAGAGATGACATCTATCAGGCGCTTCAAGGCTCTGATATGGTATTCATAACTGCTGGAATGGGCGGTGGTACGGGAACGGGTGCTGCACCGATCGTTGCAGAGGTTGCCAAAGAAATGGGCATTCTGACTGTAGGTGTTGTAACCAAGCCCTTTACCTTCGAAGGTCGCCGCAGAATGCTGCATGCAGATCACGGAATCAATGAGCTGAAAGACAAAGTCGACACGCTTGTTACCATTCCAAATGACAGACTGCTGCAGGTAATTGAAAAGAGAACAAGCATCGTTGATGCATTTAAAATAGCTGACGACGTGCTTCGTCAAGGTGTTCAGGGTATTTCCGACTTGATTGCGATTCCTGGTCTTGTAAACCTCGACTTCGCAGACGTTAAGACAATCATGTTTGAGCGCGGACTGGCACATATGGGTGTTGGTAAGGCAAGCGGAGAAAACAGAGCTGTTGAGGCTGCAAAGCAGGCGATCCACAGCCCTATGCTGGAAACATCCATTGAAGGATCAAAGGGTGTGCTTCTGAACATTACAGGCGGTTCAAACCTGGGACTGTTCGAAGTCAACGAGGCAGCTGAAATTGTAGCAGAAGCCGCAGATCCAGATGCAAATATCATCTTTGGCGCAGTGATTGACGAGTCTTTGAAGGACGAACTGCGAATCACTGTTATCGCGACAGGCTTTGACGATCCGCAACCAGTGCAAAAATCGACACCGGCTAAAGAAGAGAAGCCGGTAGAAGAGCAAGCGGTTGAGGAAACTCAAGCTGCAGAGCCTGAAGAAGCGGTTCAAGCTGAACCTGCTGAAACGAGTGATGAGGAATTTGATATTCCTACATTCCTTAGAAGACAAAGATAATTGATTTTGAATGAAATACAAATAGGCTGCCGTTAAGGCAGCCTTAATTGACCATTTGAAGTGAACGGCGAAGCGCATGATAAAGAGGTGCAGTAAATGAAATGTCCATTCTGTGACTATATTGAATCTAAGGTAATTGACTCACGACCAACTGATGAAGGCAGTACAATCAGACGCCGCAGAGAGTGTGTCAAGTGCAAGCATCGATTCACTACATATGAGAAAATTGAAGAAATCCCCTTGATCGTCGTTAAAAAGGACGGAAACCGGGAGTCATATGACCGGGCAAAAATGATGCATGGAATCATACGTGCCTGTGAGAAAAGACCGGTGGCATATCAGCAAATTGAAGACATGGCAAAGCAGATTGAAAAGAAGCTTTATAATTCGATGGAAAAGGAAATTTCATCACATTATATTGGAGAACTCGTCATGCATGGTCTAAGAGAAATTGATGAAGTGGCATATGTTCGTTTTGCCTCGGTATACAGGCAGTTCAAGGACATTAACACTTTTATGGATGAACTTAAGACAATGCTGAATGACAAGAGCTAAAAAACAATCAGGTGGTGCAATATGTTATTGAAAGAAAAAGGCAGCCTGCAGTGGCTGCAGTTTAAGAATCTTCAATCGCATCATAATCTGGTTCATGGATTTACGACTAGGAATGGAGGGGCCAGCAACCCTCCATTTTCGAGTTTAAACATGGGCATGTACACCAAGGATGATGAAGCGGATGTTGAAGAAAACTACAGACGGATTCTGACAGCCCTAGAGGTTGAGGACAGACCTCGGTTCATGACACAGCAGGTCCATTCGGACCGTATCTTTTCAGTAGACGCAAACACGGAAAAGGCAGATAGGACCGTAGTCAGGGAAACTGACGGACTTGTTACAAATACTGCGGACAGTGTGCTCATAACCTATTATGCGGACTGTGTACCCCTCTTCTTCTACGATCCGGTCCAGCATGCCGGTGGTGTAGTCCATAGCGGGTGGAAAGGGACCTCGAAACAGATTGGCATGCGCATGGTTGAAAAGATGACAGGCTTATATGGGTCGAATCCCCAGGATATTCTGGCTGGAATCGGTCCTTGTGCGGGCATGTGCTGTTATGAAATTGGCCAGGATGTTATTGCGGCATTTGAATGGCTTGAAAACCTGGAAGACTTTTTGAAGCCCACCCGAGAAGGGCATTTCAAAATTGATTTGAAGGGTATTAACAGGCATATACTTATGAACGCGGGTATTGCTGAAGAAAATTTGGAAGTGAGTGAGCTCTGTACCATGTGCGAATCAGAGCTTTTGTACTCGTACAGAAGAGAACGCCCAGGCAATGGACTCATGGCGGGCATATTTGCGCTTAAATAGGAAATGCCTGGTCCATTAATGGTTTTTCTTGACGCAGGCGCGGTGAACGTGTAATATGTACGAGGATTGTCGGAGGAAAAAGAATGGAACTAAATGTATTAAAACATAATGACAACCGAATATCACGCGTATTGCCAGGCAGCATTGCGGAAGAAATGGAAATTGAAAGCGGAGACATTCTGCTCACAATAAATGGACGCCCGGTAAAGGATATCATAGACTATCTGTATTTGATAAGTGATGAGTATCTGGAACTGGAAATCCAAAAGCCAGATGGTGAAGTTTGGGTCCTTGAGATCGATAAGGAATACGATGAAGAGCTTGGTCTTGAATTCAAGCATCCTATTATGGATCATGCTAGAAATTGCAGAAACAAGTGTATTTTTTGCTTTATAGACCAGTTGCCGGAAGGCATGCGTGAAACGCTTTACTTCAAAGATGATGATTCAAGACTGTCCTTCCTGCAAGGGAATTTCGTCACATTGACAAATATGTCAGATGAAGAGCTTCAGCGCATGATTGACTACAATATCAGTCCAATCAACGTGTCTATTCATACGACCAATCCAGAGCTTCGTGTCAAAATGCTCAATAACAAGAACGCTGGAAAGGTTCTTGAGCGACTGCGACGCCTTGGAAATCACCGGGTTGAAATGAACGGTCAAATTGTTCTATGTCCAGGCTTCAATGACGAAAAAGAGCTGGATAGAACACTGAAAGACTTGCATGACCTCCCAGGTGGACTGGGTTCTGTTGCGATTGTACCCATTGGGCTTACAAAGTTCAGAGAGGGTCTTGCGCAGGTGAACGGATATACCAAAGAGACAGCCCGACAAGTCATAGAACAGGTTGAAAAATGGCAGACCTACTTTCTCGAAAAGCGGGGAACGCGTTTCGCATTTCTCTCAGATGAGTTTTATGTTCTTGCAGAGATAGAACGTCCTGATTACGATGCATATGAAGGATTTGTACAAATTGAAAACGGCGTGGGGCTTATGACTAGACTTGAGTTCGAACTTGAAAGTGCGCTGGAGGTTACTGGACGCAAGCCTGCTGTGAAGCAAGTTTCCATTGCAACAGGGACTTCTGCCTATGCATTTATCAAAGAACTGGCTCAGAAAGTAATGACCCGGTACGAAGACGTGAAAATATCCGTTTATGAAGTGCGCAATGAATTTTTTGGAGAAACAATAACCGTAGCTGGTCTGATTACAGGTACGGATCTGATAAAGCAGCTTAAGGATGTTGATTTGGGTGAACGCCTGATTATTCCGAAAAGCATGCTGAAAAGTGGAGAGTCCATATTTTTGGATGACACCACAGTTGATGAATTGGAAAAGACCTTGAATGTGACAGTAACTCCGGTGGAAGTAAACGGAGATGCCTTTCTGTCAGGAGTTCTAGGCATAGAGGAGGCATAAGATGGGTAAACCGATAGTTGCTGTTGTTGGAAAGCCGAATGTAGGTAAGTCTACATTTTTCAATAAAATTGCAGGAAAGAGAATTTCGATTGTTGAAGATAAACCCGGTGTTACACGTGACAGAATTTATGTAGACGTGGAATGGCTGGGAAATCATTTTACCATGATTGACACAGGCGGTATTGAACCCAATACCAATGATATCATCATGTCTCAGATGCGTGATCAGGCACAGGTTGCCATCGACTCTGCTGACGTCATTGTCTTTATGCTGGACGGCAAGGACACATACACGACTGCAGACGAAGAGATCGCTCAAATGCTGAGACGTTCTAAAAAACCGATTTTACTAGTTGTGAACAAGGTGGACACGCCTTCGGTTCCAGATCATTTTTATGATTACTATAATTTGGGACTTGGCGAGCCTTTCCCGATTTCATCGGCAAATATGCTGAACTTTGGTGACCTGCTCGACGAGATTGTAGCGCTCTTCCCTGATACGGTAATGGATGATTATGACGAAGACGTTGTTAAGGTTGCTGTGATTGGCAAGCCGAATGCGGGCAAGTCCTCCCTGATCAATACGATTCTTGGAGAAAACCGTGTCATTGTCAGTGATGTTGCTGGAACGACACGTGACGCCATCGATACACCGTTTACCATGAATGGACAGGATTTTGTTCTTATTGATACTGCGGGTATCAGAAGACGCAAGAAGGTCAACGAGTCCATTGAAAAATACAGCGTTCTGCGTGCCATGACTGCAATCGAGAGATCTGACGTATGTCTGCTTGTTATCGATGCCAGTGAAGGTGTAACGGAGCAGGATAAAAAGATTGCCGGTCTGGCACACGAATCGGGCAGAGGCGTTCTGATTCTTGTCAACAAGTGGGATCTTGTTGAGAAAGACGGCAAGACCATGAAGCATTATACGGACACAATCAGACAGGAACTTGCCTTCATGCCTTATGCTTCCATTCTGTTTGTTTCGGCAATTACAAAGCAGCGTGTGAATCTGATTCTTGAGCGTGTTGCTTATATTTCAGACCAGGCGTCACTACGTGTTCAGACAGGTCTTCTCAATGACATTCTCAATGAGGCGATCATTCTAAATCAACCGCCGTCTGATAAGGGCAAGCGCCTGAAAATCTACTACATGACACAGGTTGGCATCAAGCCGCCAACATTTGTTCTATTTGTCAACGACAAGGAACTGGCGCACTTCTCCTACATTAGGTACCTGGAAAATGTCATTCGTAAGAATTTCAAGTTCGAGGGTACACCGCTTGATATCCAGGTGCGTGAGAAGCAGCGTATGGGTGGACCAAGAAGATAATAAATAGGGTTACAAGACTTTTAGGGTAAATATATATGAAGAGGAAGGGTCTGCTGTCCGGATGGATGCAGGCCCTTCTTTATGGGTGTATAAGGCGCATGTTAAGAATTTATTCACAAAATATTTACCAGCTCGTGTTATAATGTTTCTGGTCAACAAAGTGAACGCATTACATGAGACGACGCGCATTATGTCGTTTCATGGGTTGAGGAATTAGAATAGGAGTTATCATATGAAAGTAGCTGTACTGGGAGCAGGCAGTTGGGGTACTGCGCTGGGGCTCGTATTGGCCGAAAAGGAAATTGATGTGCATCTGTGGGCATACAAGCAGGAGCAGACAGATGAGATCATTGAAACCAAGCATAATGAGAAGTATTTGCCAGGTGTCGCACTGCCTGACAATATCATACCTACTTCTGACATAAAGGCATGCATAGAATCTGCTGAAATAGTCCTAATAGCAGTTCCGTCTCAAGTGGTGCGGGAAACACTTGAAAAATGTGCCCATTTAGTTAATAAGAGCCAAGTTATTGTAAACGTTTCCAAAGGTATAGAAATCGGTACTTTGAAACGAATCTCCGAAGTCGTTGCAGAGTTTCTGCCAGAAAACAGTTTTGTGGCACTGTCAGGTCCGTCGCATGCGGAGGAAGTTTCCAGAAAGATACCGACTACCCTGGTATCGGCTTCGGAAAACCTGGAAGCTGCCGAGCTGATTCAAGACACATTTACAACTGAAGATCTGAGAATATATACGAACCCGGATTTGATAGGCGTTGAGGTCGGCGGTGCGCTGAAGAACATTATCGCGCTCGGCGCTGGCATCAGCGACGGTCTGGGATATGGCGACAATGCCAAAGCAGCACTTATGACACGTGGAATTCATGAAATCGCACGCCTGGGAATCAGAATGGGTGCACGACTTGAAACCTTCTCTGGTCTTTCAGGCATTGGTGATTTGATTGTTACCTGTACTTCCATGCACAGCCGGAACAGGCGCTGCGGCATCATGATAGGTGAAGGCATGGCTACCGATGAAGCGACAGAACGTGTAGGCATGGTTGTCGAAGGGATATTTACAATCAAATCAGCACACGGACTCAGTGAGAAGTACGACGTTGAAATGCCTATAACAGAACAGCTGCACAAGGTTATTTACGAAGAATACAGTGCCAGAGAATCTGTGCGAAATCTCATGCTCAGACGTATGAAGCATGAAATTGAAGACGTTGCGCTGGAGGCTTGGGGAAGTCTTTAGGGTATTTGGATGCTGTCATAGAAATGACTGCCAATATATTGTATAATAGGTATTAGGCAGATGAGAAAGTAGTGATACAATGAATAGATATATTGAATTGATTCTAATTATTGGGTTGGCACTATCTGCATTCGGGTATCTGTTTTCCATCATTCGAGAACGGATCAATCTGAGGCAACACAAAGTGGAGATTAAGAGCAGGGCTGTGACACAGGACCTGATTGACACCATGGATTTCAAAGTCTTCAAGCTCGGAGAGAAAAAACTCAATATCGGTGATGAGGTTAAGGTACACTTAAAAAATGATAATTTGGTGAAAGGCACTCTTATTGGTGCGCGGAAGGTAGAGAATGCACTCTGCATCGTAACAGAAGACGATGAACTTCTCGATGTTCACGTACCGGGTATTAAAAAGTTGAGAGTCACTTTGAAATATGGAAGATTGTTTTAAAGGACAAGAGTGATCCGGATTCAGTCTGTACTATTTGACTATTAAGGGCTACTACGCTTGAGAGTAGCCTTTTTCTGTATATTGCATCTTGGCGAACAAGACATTCTGCGAATGGGGCGTATCTGATGAAATTCAGTTATAAGCGATTTTTCCGGACGATTGTCATATTGGCTGTTGTCAGCTATTTTGGTTATAAGATGATAAGCGGATTTCTAATGGATGAGAAGCTTACTGAAACCGTCGTTTATGGACAATTGAATATTGAGAATACATATGATGGTATCATTTTCAGAAATGAGCTTATTGTTGGAACCAATGTCGAAGGGAATATCAGGTACAATGTAGCTGATGGCGACAAGGTGAAGAAAGGCCTCAAGGTTGCTGAAATCTACCGCGATTCAGGCGGAGCCGCATCGGTTCAGGTCAGTGAAGCTGAGTCGGAAGAGTATGTGAGTGCCCAAACCCTGACCATTTCCGAAGAAGACCTCGACCTTGAAATAGACAAGTTGGTCGATGCTTTGCTAGAAGCGCGGCGGCGGCAGGATTTTATGCAGGTGCATGACTTGAAGCAGGACCTTGATCTCAAGCTGGATAAGCGTGAAATGCTGAAGAACATGGAGAATATTTCGGGCAGTGGCTTTGAAGAAGCCTTTGTTGGCGGAGGTGTTCTATCAGAGGGACAGTCCATTACCCTCTACAGTCCCAAGTCGGGTATTGTGACCTTTGCGAGTGACGGAATGGAGTCTGTACTGACCCTTGATAACATTTACAAGCTGGATTACGATAATCTTCTCCAGCAGCAGATTCAAGTCAGGACACTGACGACGGACTATGTCACAAACGGAAAGCCCGTTTATAAGATTGTCGACAATTCTGTATGGATGCTGGTTGCAATCATCGAAAAGAGTGAAATTGGACTCTATGATGAGGGCAAGTACGTCAAAGTGCGGATTAACGGCGAATCTGTGACGGGCGTTGTCTCAAAAGTATTTGAAACGGGTGAAAAGGGTGCCTTGGTTTTAAAGATGACGGAGCAGGTTACCGACTTCCATAAGGAACGTGTGGTGAAGGCGACAATCATTCGTGAAAACTACCAGGGGCTTAAAATCCCAAATTCATCTGTGATAAACCGCGATGGGCTTCAGGGCGTCTATATTCTTGGCGTGGACAATAAGGCGGTTTTCAAACCAGTCCGTATTATTGGCTATGACAAGGAATATGCCATTGTTAAGAACGGGTTTGTGGAAGTCCAGTCTGAAGAAGGATTGGAACGTGTCCGTTCCATAGATATAAACGACGATGTCCTCATACAGGGTTCCAAGTACGCTGAAGGGGATTTGGTATATTAATTTGGTGAATCAGATCTAGGGTTTTAAAGAGGTGAAGTCATGTCTTATACTTATATAAGGGGAAATTTAGAAGAAATACAGGGCAATATCAGAAGTGCCTGTGAAAAATCAGGAAGAAATCCAGATGAAGTCACACTGGTTGCTGTGACAAAGACCGTGGAGGCAGATGTTATGAACGCCGCCATTGATCTGGGTGTGACTATTGTCGGAGAAAACCGTGTACAGGAAATCAGAAGGAAATTTGATGACGTCAAGCCTGTATCGTGGCACCAAATTGGGCATCTGCAAAGAAACAAGGTCAAATATATTGCAGACAAGGTGGATATGATCCACTCTGTAGACAGCATAAGACTGGCTGAAGAGATTTCCGACAAGGCACAGAAGTTTGGCAGAACAATTGATATTCTGATTCAGGTCAACGTTGCGGGTGAAAGTCAGAAGTTTGGGATTGACGACGAGACGCTTACGGAAATGCTCACTGAGATCAGTAAGCTGGAAGGCATTAAGGTCAAGGGTCTCATGCTGATTGCGCCATTCGCTGATGATCCTGAGACTGTAAGACCAATTTTCAGAAGAATGAAGGAGATTTTTGATTCGACGAAGAATAGTAATTATGATAATGTTGAAATGAAGTATCTTTCTATGGGTATGACTGGTGACTATGAGGTTGCCATTGAAGAGGGCGCAAATATGGTTCGTATCGGAAGCGGAATTTTCGGTAAAAGAACCTATTAACAGTTGGCAATCCAGGCCGACAACATAAAATTGCTAAATGGAGGTCAGCATGTCTGAAAAATTTGTAGATAAAATTAAGTTCTTTATGGGGTTTGGAGCTTATGAGGACGAAGATGAGTATGTAGAAGAAGAGGTTAAGGTAGAGGAGAAAAAGCCGCAAACGAGCACTTTTTCCAGTACGCCGGCACCTTCTAAAGTTGTAAGCCTTCATTCGACAACGTCTACAGCAAGTACTTCTGTCGGCTCAAACATGAAAGTCGTTCTGTATCAGCCGATTGAATTTGATGACACAAAAGCAATTGTAGACAGTTTAAAAGCAAAAAAGCCAGTTATTATCAATATCGAAGATATTGATGCGGAGCTTGCGAAGAAAATTTTTGATTTTTGCAGCGGCGCGTTGTATGCACTTGATGGACACATTCAAAAGGTATCCCGAGGCATATTCATTCTGGCACCAAACAACGTAGATGTCTCAGGAGATGTAAAAACGGAACTCGTGGATAAGGGACTCTTCCCTTGGTCCAAATAAGAACCATCTCCATTTAATTTAAAGGAGTGTTTTCATGTACGCATTTAAAGCGGCTACGGCCTACTTTTTTCAGCTTATTTACCTGCTTGTAATGATCCGTATTATTTTGAGCTGGGTTGGCAGAGGTTTCAGCAACCAATTCACACAGTTTGTTTACCAGATCACTGAGCCGTTGCTGGCACCATTTAGAAATTTGCAGCAGCGTATCGGCATTGGCGGACCACTGGATTTCTCGCCTATTTTTCTATTGCTGACACTTCAGCTTATTGCTGGTTTCATTGGTAGAATGTAGCCATGTTGAATAAGGAAAAAATTCTTGAAAAAGTGCGGGTTAATGCAGATTCAAAACAGATTGCCATCCGTATTATTGATTTGGCAAGTCAGGTTTTGAAGAAGCATGAGCCTGCTTTTTCTGATTTTATGTCACCTCAGGATCAGGATGTCGCAAGCAGAGTGCTTTCACAGATCCCTGACCTTCAGCACATGTTCTTTGGCGGTTATGATGACGCGGAGTATATGATGCTGGGCCTTTTTCCCGACTGGATGGTTTATGACACCAGTGACTTTCCAATTTCGATTGTCGATGTCACCTTAAAGGAAGTGGTGGACCACCGTGAGGTTTTGGGTTCAGTACTGGGTTTGGGCATCAAACGTGAGAAAATAGGGGATTTGGTCATCTACGATCAGATTGTTCAGATTGTCAGTGAAACAGCAATGGCGGATTTCATTTCAATGCATCTGACCAGAATCGGACGGCACAAGGCAAGCTGCGAGGTCAAGTCTATTGTCTTTATCACGCCAAAGGAACCTGAGTATGAGAGCTTTTCCACAACCGTTAAGTCGCTCAGACTGGATTCGATCATTGCAGCCGGTTTCAATATTTCAAGAGGCAAGGCATCAGACCTGATCAGGCAGGAACGCGTCAAGGTGAACTACAGGTATACGACATCTGTCTCCGTAAAATTGAATCCGGGGGACTTGATATCCGTACGCGGCAAAGGGCGTATCGTCTATGCGGGTGATGAGGGTACGACGAGAAAAGAAAGGATTCGTGTTGAGCTAAAGCGTGTGAAATAGGGGGTTACGTTTATGAAACCAATTGATATTCAAAAAAAAGAATTCAACAAGGCCATGCGTGGCTATTCAACTACAGAAGTAGATTTGTTTCTGGCAGACGTGGCACGTGAAATGGAAGCCCTTCTCAAGGAAAACGAGGAAATTTCCATACGCATGAAGCATGCAGAAGCGGAGCTTGAGAAGTTTAACAGAATTGAAACGACACTCAAGGACGCTTTAGTCGTTGCTCAGGGAACCGCTGAAGATGTCGTGCGCACCGCAAACGCCAAGGCAGACCACATTGTCGAAGCGGCGGAGCATAAGGCTGAAAAAATCCTTGATGACGCCAACAACAGAATCATCAGTGCGAGAAAAGAATACGAAGAAGCCAAGAAGGATGTCATCATTTTCAAGACGCGTTTTAAGACGCTTCTGAGTGCTCAGCTTGAAACGGTGGAACAATCCCTTGTTGACGATGAATAGAAAATCCATTATAATGCAAATGGTATCTAATAAAATATTTTTAATGCTGTGACAGGGAAGAGTAGATTTGGAATTCTTATAGAGAGTTGATGGCTGGTGGAAATCAACAGATGAACTTTTCGAAAATCACCCCGGAGCTTTTGGCGCGAATTCAGTAGTGTCAAACGGTTTGATACCGATATCATCGTTTGAGTGGCTGGGTAACCGGCAAACTCGGGTGGTACCACGAGATAACAATATCCCGTCCTGAGCGATTTAGATCGTCAGGGCGGGTTTTTTAGTATTTGTAGGTAAGTATGACTGGTTGATGCATATAACCCGTATGGGTAAGAGATATAAGTGCAGTGACTGCATAAGGAAAGGGTGTTTGAATTGGCAAAGTACAATGAGTTGCCCAAAAAGCCTGTTTATGAGGCAGAGTCTGATATCAGAGCATTTTGGGATGAAATCGATCTTCTAAAGGCAAGTGTTGACACAAGAGAAGGCAAAGAATCTTTCGTATTCTACGACGGACCGCCAACTGCAAACGGCAGACCGGGGATCCACCACGTTATCGCACGTGCGCTTAAAGATTCTATCTGCCGCTACAAGACAATGCAGGGCTATCAGGTAAAGCGTAAGGCTGGATGGGATACACATGGCTTGCCTGTTGAGATTGAAGTTGAAAAGCGCCTGAATCTGAATGACAAGCAAGCGATTGAAAGCTACGGTATCGAGAACTTCAACCAGCAATGCCGCGATTCTGTTTTCGAGTATGAAGCCGCTTGGAGAGAGCAGACTGAACGAATGGCTTATCTGATTGATCTGGATAACCCATACATCACACTGGACAATAATTTCATTGAAACAGAGTGGCATATCCTGAAGAAGTTCTTCGATGAGGATATGATCTATGAAGGACATAAGATTCTTCCTTATTGCTCGCGCTGCGGTACTGGGCTGGCATCCCATGAGGTTGCTCAGGGTTACCAGGAGAAGAAGACGACAACGGTTACTGTTAAGTTCAAGCGCAAAGATGTCGATGAGTACTTCCTGGTTTGGACAACAACACCTTGGACACTTGCATCGAATGTTTGTATTACAGTAAATCCGAAAGAGACTTATGTTCGCGTGAAGCAAGACGGCGAGACATTCATCATTGAAAAGACACTTGCGTCAAAGGTGATGGGTGACGATATTGAAATCGTTGAAGAGTTCAAGGGCGATACACTTGAAGGTATTGAGTACGAGCAGATCATGCCTTTTGTAAAGACAGACAAGAAAGCATTCTTCGTAACACTTGGCGATTATGTTACAACTGAAGATGGTACAGGTATTGTACATACGGCGCCTGCATTTGGTGAAGATGACTACAATGTTGGTGTGAAGTACAATCTGCCAGTACTGCAGCCTGTAAACGAAGATGGAAAATATACAGAAACCCCATGGGAAGGCCAGTTTGTTATGGATGCCGACCCAGAAATCGTTGTATGGCTGAAGGAGCAAGGCAAGCTATACAAAAAAGAAACCATCATGCATAACTACCCACACTGCTGGAGATGTAAGACGCCACTTCTGTACTATGCTAAGCCTAGCTGGTATATTGAAATGACAAGACTTAAGGACCAGCTGATTGAAAATAACAACAGCGTTAAATGGCATCCGCCGCATGTTGGCGAGAAGCGTTTCGGTAACTGGCTGGAAAACCTTAATGACTGGGCGATTTCCCGTTCAAGATACTGGGGTACGCCGCTTAATATCTGGCGATGTGACGACTGTGGAGACTTGACTTCAGTTGGCTCACGCCAGGAGCTTGTTGACAGAGCACAGGAAGACATTGATCTTTCAGTAGAGCTTCACAGACCATACGTGGACGACATTCATCTGACGTGTAACTGTGGCGGTAAAATGACACGTGTGCCTGACGTAATCGACTGCTGGTTTGACAGTGGCGCAATGCCTTTCGCACAGCAGCACTGGCCATTTGAGAATGAAGACATTTTCGATTCGGTATTCCCAGCAGACTTTATCTGTGAAGGTATCGACCAGACACGTGGCTGGTTCTACTCTCTGATTGCCATTTCAACGTTCGTGACAGGCAAGGCGCCTTACAAGAATGTACTGGTTAATGACCTGATTCTTGACAAAGAAGGCAAGAAAATGTCAAAGACCAGAGGCAACACAGTTGACGCCCTTGAACTCTTCGACAAGTACGGTGCCGATGTTGTGCGCTGGTACCTCTACTACGTATCACCAGCGTGGACGCCAACGAAGTTCGACGAAGAAGGTGTTCAAGAAGTTAACTCCAAGTTCTTCAGCACGTTCAAGAACGTATACAACTTCTTTACGCTGTATGCGAATACAGACGGTGTAAACGCATCTGAGTTTGATGTTGCAGTTTCTGAAAGACCGGAGCTTGACCGCTGGATCCTGTCTAAAATGAACTCACTTGTTGAGGGCGTGACAGAAGACATGAACAACTATGATACGACAAAAGCCGTTCGTAAGATTCAGGAATTTGTGAACGAAGACCTTTCAAACTGGTACATCAGACGTTCGAGAAGACGCTTCTGGAGTGCTGAACTGACAGATGACAAAAAATCTGTTTACAGAACAACTTATGAAGTACTAAGCACGGTTGCTCAGCTTTCTGCACCGTTTGCACCATATATTTCTGAGGAAATCTTCAAGAATCTTACGGGTGAACAGTCAGTGCATCTGTCTGATTTCCCTCTTGCTGAACAAGCACACATCGATAAGAATGTTGAAGAGAAAATGGACCTTGTGCGTGTGCTTGTACGTCTTGGACGTGGTGCGCGTGAATCTGTCAAGATCAAGGTACGCCAGCCAATCCAGAAGGTTCTTGTTGACGGCAGTTATAAAGAGCTGATTCACGATCTTGTACCACTTGTTCAGGAAGAACTGAATGTTAAGGAAGTTGAGTTCGCCAAAGACCTGAATGAATACATGAACTTCAGCCTGAAGCCAAACTTTAGAGTTCTTGGACCGGTTCTGGGCAAGAACATGGGACTATTCGGCAAGGCGCTCGGCAAGCTGAATGCCAATGAAGTTGCACCGAAGCTGGATGCGGGCGAGACAGTTGCCATTGATCTGGGCAACGGCGAGACCTTTGAAGCGACTTCAGAGCATATCCTGACTGCGATCGATTCAAAAGAAGGCTTTACTGTTGGCGTTGAGAGCAATGTCTTCATCATTCTTGACACAACACTGAACGACGCGCTAATCCAGGAAGGCTTTGCACGTGAGTTCGTATCAAGAGTACAGCAGCAGAGAAAATCTCTTGGATTTGAAGTAACAGACAATATCAAAATCTGCTACCAGTGTGATGACGAATTCTGTACGGGCGTTAAAGCCTTTGAAGACTTCATCAAGAGTGAGACACTGACAGTTTCACTTGAAATGAAAGCGCATGATGATGCTGAGACATTTGTACTGAACGGTCATGACGTTCAAATGTACATTGTTAAAGCCTAATTTCATAAGCAGAACGCGTGTCTATTTCAAGAGGGCTGCCCAAGTTGGGGCGGCTCTCTTTTTCATATTTTGTTCAGTGTTTAGCCCCTGAATGCGGGGCGGAAGTGCCGGTTTCTTCAAGTTGTCGGTTTAATGTGTGATTTCAATTCAAAATATGGTATAGATACTAGAAAGGGGGTAGTCAAATGCATGCATATATTATGAGTTCCAGCAAGATTAGAATTCGGCGCACCGAGAATAGAGACCTGAACTACGTGATGATGACTGAAATGAATGAAGAAAACGCCAAGTTTATAGGGCACAATACACCGGAGGAGCATTTGGCCATGATGCAGCATCCAGATGTCCTGCATTTGCTCATTGAGTCCACTGAAAGTGGTGAACCGGTAGGCTATATGATCCTCGCTGGCTTGAAAAATCTGAATCACTCCGTTGAGCTGAGAAGAATTGCCATTTCTGAAAAGGAAGTTGGATACGGGAAGGAATCGCTTAAATTCGCAATCGAACTGGCCTTTGGTGAAATGAATGCCCACAGGCTGTGGGTCGACACGCGGGTTCACAATGAGGTCGCTCAGAAGGCGTACGAATCTGCAGGATTTGTTTATGAAGGCATTCTGAGAGATGCTGCACGTATAGGTGAGCATTATGAGTCTGTTAAGATTTATTCCATGCTGCGTCCCGAATACGATGCACTTTCATCTTGATACTGGCTACATTTATAGCTATAATAACTTATATGACATATGGAAAAACTGCCTAAGGCAGTTTTTTTCATTCGGACCAAGTGTCTGAGAAATGGAAAGAGGGCGTTAAAGTTTGGAAACGTATTCGTTTATAATTGAGCCGGAGGATGCAGGCGAACGCATAGATACATATTTGGGCAGGGTCATTGACAATGTTTCTAGGTCTTATATCCAAAAGCTCATTAAAGAGGGGCGCGTCCAAATCGACGGCAAGCCTTTAAAAAAGAAGAACATTCGACTTGAAGAGGAAATGGAGGTTTCGATTGAAGTACCGGAACCTGAAAAGCTCAAGGTCGAGCCGGAAAACATACCGGTTGAAATCGTATATGAGGACGAAAGTCTTATGATTGTCAATAAGCCACAGGGCATGGTGGTGCATCCAGCACCGGGGAACTACTCGGGAACACTGGTCAATGCCCTGATGTATCACGCTGAGAACCTGTCATCAATCAACGGAGTGATCAGACCGGGTATTGTACATCGTATTGACAAGGATACTTCTGGAATACTGATGATTGCAAAAGACAATCAGGCCCACAACAGTCTTGCGCATCAGCTGAAGGAAAAGACCACAAAAAGGGTTTATGTGGCAATTGTTCACGGAAGGCTGAAGCAGGATGAAGGAACAGTTGACGCACCCATTGCCAGACATCCTAAGGATAGATTGAAAATGGCCGTAGTTCAGGGTGGCAGGGAAGCGGTCACACACTATAAGGTCATTAAAGCATACAAGAATTACAGCATTGTGGAGCTCCGCCTTGAAACAGGAAGAACCCATCAGATTAGGGTGCATATGGCACATATTGGCCATCCTCTTCTTGGGGATCCTGTTTATGGCAAGAAACAGGAAAAAATAAAGCATGACGGACAGCTGCTTCACGCTAAAATGCTGGGCTTCATTCATCCTCGAACCGAGGAATATATGGAGTTTGACTCGGAACTGCCTGCGTATTTCGTTGACATCATCAATAAAATCGAATCGGTCGAAAGGGGATAGAAATAAGTGGAATTCAAGGCAAGAATACTGGATGAAAAGGCGATGAACCGTTCGCTTACAAGATTGGCACATGAAATCATTGAGAAGAATAAAGGTGTTGGGGATGTTGTTCTGGTAGGCATCCGTTCGCGCGGTGTACCGCTTGCGAACTCAATTGCTGAAAAAATTGAGGCCATTGAAGGGGATGTTGTCACTGTGGGGTCCCTGGATATTACCCTTTACCGCGATGACCTTACTGAAATTGATAAACAGGCGATTGTAAAGGGATCGAACATTGATGTGGATATCACGGGGAAAATTGTAGTCCTTGTAGATGATGTCATCTTTACGGGAAGAACAGTGCGCGCGGCTATGGACGCCCTGATTGACCTTGGACGTCCGAAGTCCATTCAGCTTGCGGTCCTCATCGACAGAGGCCACAGGGAATTCCCGATCCGTCCTGACTACGTTGGTAAGAATGTGCCATCCTCACGTTCTGAAATCATCCGTGTACATTTGAAAGAAACAGACAAGGTCAACGAAGTCTGCATTTATCAGGGAAAAGAAACAGAGTAGGGCAGGCGTTATCTAGCTGGCTTCTATTCGGATTTGTTTTACAAATAGGCTTAAATAAATAGGACCGTGTACGGCATTTTCAACAAGTGGCTGTACATCGGTCCTATTATTGTTTTCAGTATTCTGCAAAAAAGCGCAGTCTGCTTTTGCATAGATTGCTAGACGTCAAGTATCCCCATGTCCTATGACTCTACACGCATGGAGTTGACATCGTTCTCATCAGGGGTCACGTATACTGTCTGGTTTGTCAGATATATGACCATGCCTGGCTTGGCGCCATTCGGTTTTGAGACATTTTTGACAAGGGTGTAATCCACGGGAACCTGTCCTGAAAGTCTGCCCTTTGAGTGCCATGCAGCTATGCATGCCGCTTCGTAAATGGTCTGGTCTGAAACGTCTTCCCCCCTTGTTCTGATGATGACATGGGAACCGGGGATTATTTTTGTGTGAAGCCACATATCCTTGTTTGAGGCGAGCTTGAGTGTCAGGTAGTCGTTTTGAAGGTTGTTCTTGCCGACAAGGATTTCATAGCCTTCACTTGAAAGGTAGTGCATAGGCTTGAGCTTTGTGCTGCCTTTTGTCTTTTTCTGGTGCTTGCGCTTCATTATGCCGGTTTCGACAAGCTCCTGGCGTATTTCTTCTATGTTTGCCGGATCCGAGGAAAGTTCGACGGCAGTCATGACCTGTTCCAAATAATCCAGATCGGACTGTGCTTCCTCAATCTGCACAAGCAGTTTATCCTGAGCGGTCTTGAGCTTGTTGTACTTTTTAAAGTAGCGCTGGGCATTTTCTGAAGGTGTAAGCCGTGAGTCCAGGTTAATGGTGATTTCCGGCGCATTCTCTTCATAATAGTTCTGAACAGTGACCTTATGCATGCCCTTTTCAATTTGATAGAGGTTGGCATGAATCAACTCGCCAAGCAGTTTTGAATCGTCTGCATTTTCGGCGTAGAGCTGCTCTTCCTTAAGCTTCTGCAGCTTGTTGTTGAGGCGGTCAATCCGCTGGGTCAGGAACTTTCTCAGGTTCTGCGTCTTGTGGAGCATGCGGTTGACTTTGTCTTTCTTGCCGTAGTACTCATTTGTCGTGGCGCTGATGGAATCCATTTGGACCACTTCGAAGTCCTGCGGTGTGAAGTGAGAAAGCGCAACTGAAGACAAATCAATATATTTACCGCTATCCTGAGCCTTGATAATCACAGGCGAGAAAGTACCGCCTGCAATGTGGGCTTTGAGGGTAGAAAGTGCAGTCCATAGTGCGCGCCTGTCGTCTGTGTTCAGCGCAAGAATATCTCCGCTTTCATCAAGCTGTGCCTGAAAGCACAATGAACGTGACAGTGCGGGGCTAAGTCCCTGATAGTTCATATAAAGCCATTTGAAAACAGGTGTTGGCTTTGTGGAGGCTTGGATGCGGCCTGTAAAATCAGTCTCATCCGTTTCGAGAAGGTTGAGCTTGTCTGTTTCAATGAAGGTGTAGTTCAGTCCAGGAAGGATTTGACGCACACGTGAAACACTGATAGGAATCCGCTTGATACTGTCAAGAATGACATCGTCTTCAGCGTTGGTCAGAATGATGTTGGAGTGCTTGCCCATGATTTCTACGTTAAGTCGCTTGATGGACATGTCGCCAAGTTCATTTCTCGATTCGATATCGATCATGACAACCCGTTCAAGCCCGTGCTGCTTGACATCGACAATCCGTCCGCCGGTGAGGTGCTTGCGAAGGAGCATGCAGAACATGGGTGCCTTAAGCGGGTTGTCCATTTTATCTTCAATAATTGTCATATGCGGCAGGTTAGAGTTTGCCGATATGTAAAGCATGAGTTTTTCTTTATATGATTTTATATGAATGATGAGTGCGTCTTGTTCGGGCTGGTGGATTTTATCCACTCTGCCGCCGACGAGTCTCTCTTTTAGCTCGTGGGTAAGCGCAGCCATTAAAATACCGTCATATGCCATAAGATGACCTCCTTTAGGTATACAGTCTGCTGTAAAGTATATCACCAATTCATATAAATTGAAAGTCGCCAAGTATTGCTATCGGTGCTGTAAAACGGTCTGATATATGTTAAAATATAGGAAGTGTTATATCCTGAGTAGAGACTATGAGTTGGCATATTGCAGGATAAACAAATGATCTGAGGTGAAAATATGGAAGTGAAGTTCAGAAAGATGCATGGGGCAGGAAATGATTTTGTCCTGCTTAAGATGGATGACGGCTTGCCTGAGGATTTTGCAGATTTGTCACAGGCCATGTGCGACAGGCACTTTGGCATTGGTGCAGATGGCTTCATGGTGGCTGCACCTTCTGAATGCGCCGATGTAAAAATGATCTTTTACAATGCGGACGGTTCCATTGCGGAAATGTGCGGCAACGGTATTCGCTGTTTCAGCCGTTTCGTCTATGAAGAAGGTATGGTTGACCATACAGAGTTTGACGTCGAGACGCTTGCGGGTATCCAGAACATCAAGCTGACCCTGCGTGATAACAAGGTGCATACGGTGCGTGTCATCATGGGGCATGCTGAACAGAGCCCGAGTGCAGTTCCTGTTTTGACGGACAAGGACCGATTTGTGGACGAGCACGTTCTGCTTGACGACAAGGAAGTGGTTCTTACGAGCATGCGCGTGGGTGTACCGCATACCATGGTATTCGACAGCGCCTTTACTGAAGAAACCGTACGTGCGCTGGGGCCCAAAATTGAACGACATGGTGTCTTTCCAGAAAAGACGAATGTGAATTTCATTGAAGTGATAGACCCGTCGCATATGCGTGTTGCGACTTGGGAGCGTGGTGCTGGTGCGACACTTGCCTGTGGAACAGGTGCGTGTGCTTCCTTCTATGCTGCTAGGCTCAAGGGACTCGTTGAGGAAAAAGTCGAAGTCAGCGTCCCGGGTGGAAAACTTGAAATATCGCTGGATGGCGATCAGAAAATTGTAATGGAGGGAAATGCAGTAAACATTGCAAAGGGAACCTATTACTACGACTGTTAATGGAGGGAAACTATGATACTGAGCATGACAGGCTACGGCCGTGGAGAATATGAGAACGATAATTATAAAATTGTTACTGAAATGAAGACTGTAAACCACAGATACCTGGACATCATTATAAAGATGCCTAAGAAGCTGACGGCACTTGAAGAGCGTATGAAAGCGCTTATAAAGGAACGTATCAGCAGGGGACGTGTGGAAGTTTACATCAATTACGATGAAGTCGTGAAAAACGAGTATCACGTTACACCTAATTTCGAGGTGCTTGACCAGTACCACGGTGCCCTTGTGAGCATTAAGGAGAAATATGGGCTGAGCGAGTCCATTTCAGTGGGTCTGCTTTCGAAATATCCAGACGCACTTGAAATCAACTATGAGGAAACAGATCTTGAAGCGGTTTGGACGGTTATGGAGAAATCGCTGCTGAACTCAATCGAGTCGGTGTTCAACATGCGTGAGGTTGAAGGCGGAAAGATGAAGGCGGATATCCTTTCAAGAGTCGCGGCAATCAAATCCATGCTGGAGTCCATTGAAGTTCTGGTTCCTGAGATCGTTCAGAATCACAAAGAGAAAATGATCGAGCGTATTCGAGAGCTCCTTGACGGAGAAGTTGAGGTAGACCAGGACCGCATCATTCATGAGGTTGCTGTTTACGCAGACAAGACAAGCATTGCTGAAGAGGTGACCAGACTCTACAGTCATTTCGACCAGCTCTATCATTTCCTTGACAAGGGTGGCAACGTGGGTAGAAAGCTGGACTTCCTCGTTCAGGAGCTTAACCGTGAAGTTAATACGATCGGATCCAAGTCACCGGATATTGACATTTCCAACTATGTTATTGAAATGAAGAGTGAAGTTGAGAAGATCCGTGAGCAGATACAAAATATCGAATAATCCCGTAATAGTTGTTGATTGGAATGCAATTTCGTGGTTTAATAGAGGTTGCATAGTTTGTAAATCATAAAAAATGCTGCGTTTTAACGTGGCTCAAATGCACTGAAATCAGTGGATACAGGGGTAAATGTTAGTATCTGAAGGGGTTATCTATGAAACACAGAGGACTGTTACTTGTCGTATCTGGACCGTCAGGTGCAGGTAAAGGCACGATTTGCAAAGAGCTTCTCAGAAGAAGAGGAGATGGGATTACCGTTTCAGTTTCAGCGACGACACGCGAACCGCGTGATGGCGAAAAGGAAGGCGTCAACTATTTCTTCCTTGAAAAAGAGAAGTTTAAAGACATGATCGGTCATGGAGAATTTCTGGAGCATGCACAGGTTTATGACAATTTTTATGGAACACCTAAGAAATTTGTCATGGATGAGCTCGTTGCGGGCAGAAATGTCTTGCTTGAGATTGACATTCAAGGCGCCATGCAGGTTCGAGACAAATACCCAGAGGGTGTATTCGTCTTTATCTTGCCGCCATCAATGAAGGAGCTTAAGAGCAGGATAATCGGCAGGGGTTCGGAAACAGCAGAAACACTTGAAAAAAGATTTTCCAGCGCATTTGCCGAAATAGACTTTATAAAGAAATACGATTATTATATTATTAATGATACAGTTGAGAAAGCAACGGATACCCTGATTTCAATCATAGATGCGGAATCACATCGCGTTGTTGAGAACATTGAAGAATTGATTAGCGATTTTAAAGGAGAGCGAGAGTAATATGCTTACACCATCAATCAACGAACTGCTGGACATTGCGGGCAGTAGATATTCACTTGTAATTGCAACTTCAAAGAGAGCAAGACAAATCATCGATGGCGCAGAGCCGCTGACAGTAGCAGATTCAATCAAGCCTGTTTCTATTGCTACACAAGAGCTTTATGAAGGGAAAATCGAATGTGTAGAGGCTGTTGATGCAGCTGATGTTGAAGACGTTATTCAAATGGAAGTCCCAAAATCAGAGTAGGTGAGCTTCATGCTTAAAGGTAAATCAGTTGTACTGGGTGTTACTGGGGGCATAGCGGTATATAAGGCTGCTGACATCGTCAGCCGGCTGAGAAAAAAAGGTGCAGAGGTGAATGTCGTTATGACAAAGCATGCTCAGCATTTTGTGACACCGGTTACATTCCAGTCCCTATCTAACAACTCCGTGGTGACAGATATGTTCGATGAACCCAAAACCTGGGACACGGAACATATCTCACTGGCGCAAAAGGCAGATGTTTTTCTCATTGCGCCTGCCACAGCAAATATCATTGGAAAAATGTACAATGGCATAGCGGATGATATGCTTTCGACAACAGTTATGGCCACAAGGGCTCCGATTGTGATTGCACCGGCTATGAACACAAACATGTATCTGAATCCGGTTGTCCAGAGGAATATTGCTGGACTGATGGAGCTGGGTGTTGAGTTTGTAGAGCCTGCTTCCGGCAGACTTGCCTGTGGTGACATTGGCGTTGGCAAGCTGGCAGACCCGGAGAAAATTGTCGAGTATGTAGAGCATGTACTGCTGCGCAGTGATGCCCTTAAGAATAAGAAGGTTGTCATAACTGCGGGTCCTACAGTCGAAGCGATTGATCCTGTAAGATATCTTACAAACCGTTCATCTGGAAAAATGGGCTACGCGATTGCACGACAGGCATATCGCATGGGTGCTGAGGTTACATTGATTTCAGGGCCAACTGTCCTAAACACACCACATGGTGTAAAACGTATTGACGTCCTGTCGGCAGATGAAATGAATGCGGCAGCGCAATCTGAAAAAGACTGTGACATATTCATCGGAGCTGCTGCAATTGCAGACTATAAACCTGCAAGTGTTTCAGAACATAAAATCAAGAAGTCAGATGACGATATGAGCATTCCCCTTGTGCGCACGCCTGATGTGCTGAAAGGCCTTGGCGAAAGCAAGAGGGCAGGGCAGATTCTTGTTGGATTTGCAGCTGAAACAAAGAGTGTTCAGGAAAATGCCGTTAAGAAGATTGAAAAGAAAAATCTGGACCTTATTGTTGCCAATGACGTAAGTCAAAGCGGCGCAGGTTTCCAGGGTGATACAAATGTCATTCAGATTATTGAAAGAAGTGGAGAAATCCATGATTTCGATCTGATGACTAAAGATGAGGCAGCGATGAAGATACTGGAATTTGTTGCTGGTTTATCGAAGTAATAAATAAGTGAGGCTTACGTGAAAAATTCCCGTAGGCCTCTTTCTGATTAGAGCTGGGAGGTGCGGGTGTGTCTAAGGAATTTGCTCATATTGCACTGACAAATGCGTCGAGAGAGGTCGACCAGACTTACACCTACAGGGTGCCTGAAGAAAAACGGCACATTATTGAAATTGGAATGAAGGTTCTCGTACCCTTTGGGACGGGGAATCGGCTCATGGAAGGTATTGTTTTTTCATTTTCTGAAACCTGTTCGTACAGCCGCATCAAGCCTATACGGCATATTCTTGATGAGGATATTGCAATAGATGAAAAGCAGCTGGACCTGATTCAGTGGATTAGAAAGCGGTATCTGTGCACGTACTCAGATGCGCTCCAGGCGGTAATGCCGAGCGGGACCAGTCTGAGGCGCATTACGACCTACAGTATCGGCCAGGATGTTCAGCTGGATGAAGCCCAGCAGAAGGATCTTCACTTGCTGCTGGATGCAGGAGGACATACTCGTGAAGAGCTCTATGAGCTGAGTGATTACAAGCTGAAGAAATATATGGACAGCGGTATGGTCATTAAAACTGAGCGTTTCGAAACTGGCGTAAGCGATCAGATCAAAAATCGCCTGCAGCTGAAAGTGGACCGCGCCAAGGCGCTGGCTGCAATTCCGGCCAGTAATTCTGCGCAAATCAGGGTTGTCAATTATCTGGCACGCAGAAAAAACTCGGTTCTTCAGTCTGAGGTGACAAAAGCCTGTCGTGTGGGAACGAGTGTGCTTAAGAAGCTGGAAGACGCAGGTTTCATTGAAACGGACACGGTTCAGGTTATGCGTACACCGACGCATTATACGCGAAATGAAAAATTAAATGTCATATTGAACGCCCAGCAGCAGGAGGCCTTTGACCGAATTGATGAAATTCGGCGAGAGAATGCGTTTAGGGTCTTCCTCTTAAATGGGGTTACAGGGAGCGGGAAGACGGAAGTCTATATGAATCTGACAGAAGAGGTGCTTGCGTCGGGGAGACAAAGTCTGGTGCTGGTGCCTGAAATATCACTTACCCCGCAAATTGTCAGCAAGTTCATCAGCCGGTTTGGAGCAGAGGTGGCGGTATTTCACAGCAAGCTTTCCCTTGGCGAACGGTTTGACCAGTGGAAAGCGGTTCAGCGAGGGGAACTGAACATAATCATCGGCGCAAGATCGGCGCTGTTTGCGCCCTTCAAGGAACTGGGTCTTATCATATTAGATGAGGAACACGATACGGCATACAAGTCTGACCAAAATCCCAAATACAAGGCGACGGATGTTGCCAAGCACCTTGGCAGTGTCCACGGGGCGCCAGTTGTCCTGGGGTCTGCAACGCCGAGTCTTGAAAGTGTTGAACGGGTTAAGTCCGGGGAATATGACCTGCTTGAACTCGCAAGCAGATTCAACGATCAGGTCTTGCCTGAGGTCAAGCTCGTCGACATGCGTGAAGAACTGGCCATGGGAAACCGGTCCATATTCAGCGACGCCCTTTTTGAAGCGATTACTGAACGACTTAAGAAAAAAGAGCAGGTCATACTCTTTCTAAATAGAAAAGGACATTCGACTTTTGTGTCCTGCCGTTCCTGCGGCTTTAGTCTCAAGTGTCCAAATTGTGAAATCGCGCTGACCTATCACAAGAATGACGGCCGTGCGACCTGTCACTACTGCGGGTATTCCATACATGTTCCGGCTCGATGTCCGTCGTGCAACAGCGGCTACTTCAAGTTTTTTGGAACAGGCACTGAAAAAGTGGAGGAGCTGACGCGTGCCGCTTTTCCTCAGGCGCGCATTGACAGACTTGATCGGCAGTCTGTAAGTCGCAAGGGGAGTATGGAATCCATTCTTGACCGTTTTGACAAACATGAAACGGACATTCTCATAGGAACGCAAATGGTGACCAAGGGACTGGATTTTGAAAACGTAACCCTCGTAGGTGTCCTTTCGGCAGATGTACTACTCAATCTTCCTGACTTTCAGTCTGGAGAGCGTGCGTTTCAGCTGCTGACACAGGTTGCCGGCAGAGCGGGACGTGGTGAGCTGGCAGGCGAGGTGATCATACAGACCTATACACCGGAGCATTATGCTGTTCAGGCAGCTTGTCAGCACGATCATGCACAGTTTGTTGAGGAAGAGGCAAGACTGCGGGTCTCATATAACTATCCGCCATATAGAAGACTTTCAAATATCCTGATCAGCGGTGAGGATGAAGCGGCGGTCATAAAGACGGCACAGCGGCTATTTGAACCGATTCAAAGGGAATTTATTAAAAATAAATTAAAAAAGGTACAAGTTTTGGGTCCTAACCCCGCAATATATAGTAAAATAAAAGGACGGTACAGATGGCAGATTCTTATCAAGTCCAGTCACGAGGACGAGGAGATGGTAAGCGAGGTGCTTCGTGCCGTATGTATGAAGGATAGAAACAAATACTGTGTTGGAGAAACTGCAGTCAGTGTGGATATTGATGCAGTGAACATATTGTAACTGGGAGGATGAAATGGCAATACGCACGATTCGTACGGATGATGATCCGGTACTAAGAAAAAATACACGAACAATTGAAATTGTTGATGATAAAATCAGGGATTTGATATCCGACATGATTGAAACCATGTATGAAGCCGATGGTGTTGGTCTTGCAGGACCACAAATAGGCATTCTTAAAAAGATCGCTGTTATAGATGTCTATGATGATACGGGTGTGAAGGTGCTTATAAACCCTGAAATCATTGAATCTGAAGGCGAGCAGGAAGAAGTGGAAGGCTGTTTGAGTCTACCGGGCAAAGCCGGTGTTGTGAAAAGGCCAGCGCATGTTGTTGTAAAAGCGACAAATGAAAACGGTGAATCGTACACAATCGAAGGTACGGGACTTCTTGCAAGAGCACTTTGTCATGAAATCGATCATCTCAGCGGCATTCTTTTTACAGACAAAGTCATTGAGTATGTGGAGGCGTAAAAATTGAAAATTGTATTTATGGGAACACCAGACTTTGCGGTATCAAGCCTTGAAGCGTGTCTTGAAGCCCATGATGTCATCGCTGTATTTACGCAGCCTGACAGACCCAAAGGCAGAGGCAAGAAATTGGCACCGCCCCCTGTCAAGGAAAAGGCACTGGCACACGGCATAGACGTATATCAGCCTGAAAAGCTGAAAACACCAGAGAATGTGGAACTGCTTAAATCATTGCAGCCTGACCTGATTGTGGTCGTTGCCTATGGACAGATTCTATCAAAGGAAATTCTGGATATTCCACCAAAGGGCTGTATCAATGTACATGCATCTTTACTGCCGAAGTTCCGTGGAGCATCGCCAATCAACTGGTGCATTGTTCAAGGTGAGACGGTGACAGGTGTGACAACGATGTTTATGGATGTCGGTCTGGACACAGGTGATATGATTGACAAGGTCGAAGTTGAAATTTCGCCTGACATGAATGCGGGTCAGCTGCACGATATCCTGATGGAAAAGGGTGGCCTAGTGCTTCGCACAACCCTTGAAAAACTGGATAGTGATACAGCTACGAGGACACCACAGGACGACGCACTTAGCTCGTATGCGCCGCTTCTTGATAAAAATACAGGTGTCATTGACTGGTCGAAGCCTGTTGAAGTGATTGTCAACCAAATCCGTGGACTCAACCCGTGGCCGGTTGCGGTCACGACCTTTGAAGGCAGCAAGATGAAAATCTATTCAGCACTGCGCTCTGATGAGAAAGTCAAAGGTGCACCAGGTGAAATACTTGAAGTCAGCAAGGATGGTCTGCTTGTGCAGGCTGGTGATGGAATTGTAAATGTGCAGATTTTGCAGTTTCCAAACAGCAAGAGAATGCATATTTCACAATATATACTGGGACACGAAGTCCCATGCGGGATTATATTGGGATAATGCCTGAGTAATCATCTTATATCCAAACTACGTGGATTACAGAAGGAGGAAAAGTCATGGGCTATATGTTTTGGGATCCGACAATGATTCTAATCATTCCGGCACTGATTTTGACAATGATTGCTCAAAGTAGAGTTCAATCAGCGTATCAGAAGTATTCAAGAATTAGGAATATGCGTGGCATGACTGGTGCCGAAGCGGCAATGTTTATTTTAAGACGAAATGGACTCAGTGATGTTGGTGTGGAAATGACACACGGTACACTTTCAGATCATTACGATCCGAGATCCCGTACAGTGCGACTTTCTGCAGGTATTTATCAGGGCAACAGCATAGCGTCTATCGCCGTCGCTGCACATGAGTGCGGACATGCGCTCCAGCATCATATGGGATATGTGCCTTTGAGTTTCAGAAGTGCTTTCTTCCCAGTTGTGAACATCAGCAGCAAGGCCGCTGTACCGCTTCTGTTTCTCGGATTCTTTCTAAGAAGTGCGGGTCTGATGGATATTGGTATCATTCTCTTTTCGGCAGTGGTGATATTCCATCTGGTTACGCTTCCTGTTGAGTTTAATGCAAGTTCACGTGCCATTGTTCAAATTGAGGAAAATGGTTTTCTTGCCATGGATGAAATTGGAGGTGCAAAGCGCGTTCTGAACGCGGCTGCCCTAACCTATGTGGCGTCGGCTGCAATGGCAGCGCTTCAACTTCTTAGATTTATCATTCTAAGGAACTCTAGAGATTAAAATGTTAAAAAAGAGTGGGTGGTCCTGAATCGCCCACTCCATTCTTTTGTTTATGGCAAAATAGAAGGAACACACTACTGTAAGTCGATTAAGCGGTGAAGTGAAAAGAGGAATGTCATGGCTAATGTAACTGCAAGAAAAGTCGCTCTCGATGCGCTCCTTGAAATTGAGAAAATGGACGGGTATTCGAACCGTGTCTTAAATAGAATGCTGACAGAATCACGTCTTGAAGCGGCAGATAGAAGACTGGCAACGCGATTGATGTATGGCGTTCTTGAGAATAAGAATCTGTTGGATCATATTATCCGACAGTATATCAATTTCAGAATCAACAAGCTTGATTCAGCCATTCGAAACATACTTAGAATGGGAATTTATCAGATTGTTTTCATGGATAACATACCGGATTCCGCAGTGGTTAATGAAGCTGTCAAGCTTGCGAAAAGCTATCAGGGCAGATACAGCGGATTTGTGAATGGTGTACTCCGGACATTCGTACGTAAGGAAAAGGCTTATAAGCTTCCAAGCAAGGAAAAGGATCTGCTAAATTATTTATCGGTTGTGTATTCGCATCCGAACTGGATTGTGGAGCGTTGGGTGACGCGTTACGGCGCGACATTTACAGAAGAGCTTCTTATGAGCAACAACCAGACCCCTGATTTATACTGCAGGGTCAATACAATGAAGACCAACCGGGAAGCTGTACTTCATGAACTTGAATTTGAAGGCTTTCTCGTTGAGGCAGGCGAGCTGCCGGATGCCATACGCGTAGGAACTGAAAATGCAGGGTCCTTAGCGGAGTCACAAGCATTCCTGTCTGGTGAAATCATCATTCAGGATATTGCTGCACAGGCAGTCAGTTATATTGCAGGTCCAAAGCCTGGGCAGGTGGTCATTGACATGTGCGCGGCACCAGGTGGCAAGTCAACCCATATGGCAGCACTGATGAATGATGAGGGCAAGGTTTACAGCTGGGATATCTATGATCATAAAATCAGCAAGATCACTGAAAATGCGGAACGTCTTGGTCTCAAGTCCGTCAAGGCGAAACTGAGCGATGCCCTTGAGAGAGATGACGCACTGGTCGGCAAGGCGGATGTGGTACTCCTCGATGCGCCGTGTTCCGGGCTAGGCATTATCAGAAGAAAGCCAGAAATCAAATTCAACAAGGTGGTTGAAGACGTAGCTGAGCTTTCAGACATTCAAGCAGATATGCTGGATGTGGCGGCAGATTACGTCAAAGAGGGCGGTTGTCTGGTTTACAGCACCTGTACCATAGAACCTGAAGAAAATGAATTTCAAATTGAAGGATTTTTAAGCAGACATCCTGAATATGAAATAGAGGAAATTGACAGTCGAATCATACCGGAATCATGGAAGGCGAGTGAGACCAAGTATCTCACCTTATATCCGAATGTCCATGGAACGGATGGGTTCTTTATATGCAAAATGAGAAGAGTGGCAAAGTAGACAGCTTGGAGTGATTGTATGGATGCGTATGCAAAAACGCATAAAGGCAAAGTAAGAGGGAATAATGAAGACGCCTATTTTGTTTCGGATATGTCGCCCAAATTATTTATAGTTGCTGATGGTATGGGCGGACATAAGGCGGGAGAAGTAGCGAGTCAGGTTGCAGTGGAAACAGTCAGAGATTTCGTTCAGCAGGAGTTTGAGCGAGCGGATGACAGTGCGCAGATTGACGAAATGCTAATGAATTCCATTCGGCATGCAAATGCAAAGGTCTATACCCTTTCGAGGGAAGAAGAAGCGCTTGAGGGCATGGGCACGACGTTGACAATGCTCTACATAGACAGGGATACCCTTTACTTTGCACATGTCGGTGACAGCCGTGCCTATATTCTCAAGGACGGAAAGCTCGAACAGATTACTGACGATCATTCACTGGTGGGTCAGCTCCTGCGTGCTGGTACGATAACAGAGGAGCAGGCACGTGTGCATCCTCAGAAGAATATCCTGACAAATGCGGTAGGAACAGCACTGACGGTTGAAATTGATTTGCTTCACCGCATTTCAGATGGCGGTGTTGTGCTTCTTTGTACCGACGGACTTACAACGCATCTTGATGAAAACCAGATAACTGATATAATGTTGGCTGGTGAAACACTGGAAACCATATGCGGTGCACTTGTCGATAAGGCCAATGAAGCAGGCGGTCAGGACAATATAACAGTTGTAGCCGTTGATTGTAATTTTTAATGAAGGAGTTGTTGTAGATGAGCCAAATGATAGGGAAGATTCTTGGGAATCGCTATCAGATCATCGAGAAAATCGGAGAAGGCGGCATGGCGAATGTTTATAAAGCCAAGTGCCTTTTATTAAATAGATTTGTCGCAGTGAAGGTTTTAAAGCCAGAACTTGTTTCTGATGATGAGTTTGTTCAGAAGTTCGAAAAGGAATCGCAGGCGGCAGCCAGCCTTTCCAATCCCAATATTGTCAACATATATGATGTCGGCAAGGATGGAGAAGTGCGTTATATCGTAATGGAACTGGTACGGGGTGTGACTCTTAAGAAATATATCAAGGGACATGATGGGTATATTCCAAACGATGAAATCATAGAGATTGCAAAGCAAATCGCATTGGGCCTGGAACATGCCCATGCCAATAGGATTATCCATAGGGATATTAAACCGCATAACATTCTCATCAATGAGGATGGCATTGTAAAGGTTGCTGACTTTGGCATAGCAAGAGCGGTTACCTCCTCGACGATTGTGTCACCGAAGGAAGCCATCGGTTCAGTTCACTATTCTTCGCCAGAACAGGCGCGCGGCGGATTCGTAGATGAGAAATCCGACATATATTCTCTGGGTATTCTGCTGTATGAACTGGCGACAAAGAAGCTGCCGTTTGATGGTGATGTGCCTGTGTCGGTAGCCATGAAGCATATTAAGGAAAAGGTGGTCAACCCAAGTCAGGTCAACCCTGAAATTGGAAAAGGTCTTGAAAGTGTCATTCTGAAAGCGATTCAGAAGGAGCCTGCAAACAGATATCAGACTGCGCGGGACCTTATTGACGACTTGGATAAGTTGTCTAAGAATCCTGATCTTAATGTACCTTTTTATGTGCATGCAGAAGACTCGCCAACAATGATCATTCCAAATGTCAAAGGCATGGAGTTTGATGAAAAACCGAAAGAAAAAAAGAGCAAGGTAGGCGTTGCACTTGCAGTCATAGCAGCACTTATAGCGGCGGTACTGCTCATTGGAGCCTTTACCCTTTCGTCCATCATGGACCGCATGAAACCCAAGGTGGTAGTTATGCCGGAGCTTGAAGGCGTAACCTATACAGACGCAGTGGAAACCCTTCACGGCCTCAGTCTGAACATCAATGTCAAGGATTACGTGTTTGACAGCAATATAGAAAAAAATCATATTGTAAGGCAGTCGCAGGCTGCTGGTGAGGAGCTGAAAGAAGGGTTTACAGTCGATGTAATCGTGTCGAATGGACCTGAACTTGTCAAGGTTCCGAACCTCATGCAGAAGGATGTCTCAGAAGCCAAGCTGATTCTGGACAACAAGTCGCTGAATGTCGGAGAAATCAATTACGAGTACAGCGACCTGCCAAGTGGCCTGGTTGTGAAACAGACACCGTCTGCAGGCTCTGATGCCAAAAAAGGTGAAAGTGTAAATCTGGTGGTCAGCCAAGGTAAACCGATAGAAACAGTTCTTGTGCCGAATCTGCTTGGCAAATCACTGCCGCAGGTCAAATCGGCGCTTTCAAGTGTGAGTCTTACACTGGGCAACGTGACATACAACTTCTCGGATACTTATGAGAAGGATGCGGTCATGATTCAGAGCATCAGCTCTGGAACTGAAGTTGAGGAGAAAACCAGTGTCAGCGTGGTGATCAGCAAGGGCAGTGAAAATGGAGAAGCTGTCGAAGGGACTGATGGCGATACGACTGGCGATGGTGGAATGGAGACGGAAGTTCCCGTTGACTCTGATCTTGTGGAAAAGACCTATATCATTCCGCTGAACTTTGCATCTCAGAAAGAGGTTGTCAGAGTTGACATGATTCAAAACGGTGTTACGACGACTGTTTACGAAAAAGAGCATGACAAGTCTGAGGAGAACGTCCGTGTTGTTGTAAGCGGCACTGGCGAAGCGACGGTGAATTTCTATTTTGGCTCTCTTCAGGTAAAATCCATGAAGGTAAGCTTTAACTAAATAATTGAACGACTTTGCACATCATATGGTCTGGCTGCGATAAACATGGTATGATTTATCTGTAAAAAGGCATATGATGTGCATTTCATTGGAACGAGACAAATCAGTTGATACGGAAGGGGAATCCTATGGTCGAAGGGATTATCATAAAAGGTATATCGAGTTTTTACTATGTGAAGACAGATGATGGTGTATACGAATGTAAGGCGCGGGGCATTTTTAAGAAGAATAAGGTGACACCACTTGTCGGTGACAAGGTTAAAATCAGCATTCTTTCAGAAGAGCCCAAAGAGGGCTGGGTTGAAGAAATCGAGGAACGGACAGTGGAGCTTTTCAGACCGGCGGTTGCCAATGTCGACCAGGCAATCATTGTTTTTGCGCTCAAAAGTCCTGACCCGCATTTAAACCTGCTCGACAAAATTCTGCTCCTTGGCGAATATGCAGGACTCGACCTGACGATATGCTTCAACAAGGCTGATCTTATGGAAGGCGATTCGGTCTTTGAAAAATATAAGGATATTTATGAACTTGCTGGCTATAATGTCATCATGACAAGCACGAAAACAGGTGAGGGCATTGAAAGGGTACGTGAGCTGCTTAAAGACAAGATTACAGTATTTGCAGGTCCTTCCGGAGTTGGAAAGTCCTCCATGCTCAATGTGGTTCAACCGGGTCTTCAGCTTAAGACTGGAGAAGTCAGTGAGAAAATCAAGCGCGGCAAGCATACCACACGCCACACGGAGCTTATTGAGCTCAACTTCGGCGGATGGGTTGTGGACACGCCGGGCTTTACTTCGCTGGACCTTGATTTCGTCGCAATGGAGGAACTGGCAGATCTCTTCCAGGAGTTCAGGGAATATCAGGGGTACTGCAGATTTAACGATTGCATGCATATCAATGAACCGGACTGTGCCGTAAAGGCCGCAATTGAATCCGGTCATATTCATAAAAAGAGATATGAATCTTATGTATATTTTTATAACAGCTTGATTGACAGTAGGAGGCAAAACTCATGGTAAAATTGGCACCATCAATACTTTCGGCAGATTTTTCTAAGCTGCTTGAAGATGTGAAAAAGGTTGAAGAAGCGGGCGTGGAATACCTGCATATAGATATTATGGACGGTCACTTTGTGCCTAACATTTCATTCGGACCGATTGTCATGAAATCACTCAAGGGCAAAACTGACCTTGTGATGGATGTACATCTGATGATTGAAAATCCGGATCAGTATATTGAATCATTTGTAGATGCTGGAGCTGATATCATTGTTGTGCATGAAGAAGCCTGCAGACATCTGCACAGAACAATCCAGAACATCAAGAGTCACGGCGTTAAGGCGGGTGTGTCGTTGAATCCCGCAACATCTCTGTCGACAATTGAAGAAATTCTACCAGAGCTTGATATGGTGCTGATCATGTCGGTGAATCCAGGATTCGGCGGACAAAGCTTCATTGAAGCAAGTGTGGATAAAATCAAGAGACTCAAGAAAATGATTGATGATAGAGGTCTTGAAATTGACATTCAGGTTGATGGCGGTATTAAGGCTACGAATGTCAGAACAGTCGTTGACGCTGGCGCAAATGTCATTGTAGCGGGTTCTGCTATTTTTGCTCAACCAGATGTTCATAAGGCTGTAGCTGACTTTAGAGAGGCGATAGGGTAGGTCTATGAACCATCTGCTCATAGTAATCAATGGAGACATACATAATTATTCTTTTTATAAAGACTTAATAGAAACGGTTGATTTCGTCGTAGCTGTAGATGGCGGTAGCAGACACCTAGAAGACTTGGAGGTTAAGCCAAACGCCCTTCTTGGTGATTTTGACTCCATCTCTGACTATGAACAGTTCGTAAGGCGTTACCCTGATGTAGAGGTTGTTCAATTTCCGCCAAAAAAAGATTTCACAGACTCTGAACTTGCGGTTGAGTACGCTATTGAAAAACAACCTAAAAAGGTAACGGTGGTTGGCTGTATAGGCTCTAGAATGGATCATACATTTGCTACAGTCTTACTCCTAAAAAAATTTCTTGATGCAGGTATAGATGCTTGTATGCTGAATGAAAAAAATGAAATTCGGCTGATTCAGTCAGATTATGAAATCGATGGGGCAGTAGGCGATCTTATGTCCCTTGTACCTGTGAGTGATGAGGTTAAGGGGATTTATTTACATGGATTTGAATATCCCCTTGTAGATGCGACTTTAAGGCTTGGGAGCTCTACTGGGGTGAGTAATGTTTTCGCACGACACAAGGCTAAAATAGAGCTTAAAAGTGGTGTGTTGCTTGTGTTTAAGTCTGTGGACTAAAATGCTCTACATTCTGAATTTCGAAAATCATAACATGAAAAAAAGAGTGCTTAGATGAGCACTCTTTTTTGTTTTGAAACCGTGTGATAAAAGATTTTTACGCATAAACGCGAAAACCCACCTAGCGGAAGACCGCTGGTGGGTTTTTTAGCATGATCATGCCAAAAAAATCAAGAGTCTACTGGACTCCGTAGACTCATCCGAACTAGATAGCTCTTTGAACTTTACCTGAACGTAGGCAACGAGAGCAAACTCGGATTCTCTTAGGAGAACCGTTAACGACAGCCTTAACTCTTCTGAGGTTTGGCGTCCAAGTTCTTCTTGTATGATTCATTGCGTGTGATACGTTGTTACCAGACATTTTGCCTTTTCCACAAACTTCACATACCTTAGCCATTTATCTTGCACCTCCTTCGAGCGTTTAAACAACATAAGCATATATATAATACCAGAGAAGCCTCTGTTGTTCAAGTTAAAATTAGCAGCGGGTGTTTACCCACAAAAGATAGTATAATAGGTAACTGCAAAAGATACAAGGTTTATTTCAAAAAAAACGCATAAAGTGTCAAGGTTTTTTCCTTGATAGGCTCCTGTGAACAGTTTTTGAACGATTATTGTTGAGATTATTGCCCATAAAGTGTAAAATGATAGTAGTGTCTTTAAATTACGAAGGAGGGTCATTATGACTATTCGTGTAGAAAATGAAATCGGCACTATCGACTTAAGTTCAGACGTTGTAGCAACAATAGCCGGCGCTTCGGCAATTGAATGTTATGGTCTGGTCGGTATGGCATCAAGATCCACAACAAATGGGATTGTAAATCTACTAAAGAGAGAAAACCTTAGCAAGGGCGTTTCGATCCAGATGGAAGAAGAAGGTATCGCTATTGACCTCTATGTTATTATTCAGTTTGGTACAAAAATATCCGTCGTTGCAGAAAACATCATCGAAAAGGTTAAATATAATGTAGAAAACCAAACTGGTCTGAAAGTCCTGAACGTCAATCTTCACATTGAAGGCGTTCGCGTTCAGTCTTAACAAGGAGGAAAAAGAGTTGGATATCATGTATATTGATGGTGCTCTCTTGACGCGCATGTTCAAGCAGGGAACTTTTGAGCTGAATTCCAATAAGGGACTGGTAGACTCTTTAAATGTCTTTCCAGTACCAGACGGTGACACAGGGACAAATATGTCTCTTACAATGAATGCCGCGCTTGCGGAAATTCTCAAAGATGAGCATGCATCAGCAGACAAGGCTGCAAAAGCAGTTTCAAAAGGATCACTGATGGGTGCGAGAGGCAATTCGGGTGTAATCCTGTCTCAAATCTTCAGAGGGTTTGCAAAGGGGTGCGAAGGCAAGGAAAAGCTTTCGTCAATTGATTTGGCCCTAGCCTTCAAGGAAGCCTCAGATACGGCATATAAAGCAGTTATGAAGCCTGTTGAGGGCACAATACTCACCGTTATTAGGAAAACAGCCGATAAGGCAATGGAGTACACAGAAGAAGAGGCACCAATCCATGATTTGCTCAAGGTGCTGATCAAAACAGCAAATGACACACTGGATAAGACACCTGAGTACTTGAAGGTGCTAAAGCAGGCAGGCGTTGTTGACGCAGGCGGCAAGGGTCTTGTGTGCATTCTGGACGGGTTCTACAATGCGGTGACAGGCAAAGAGGCAGCTGACCACGAGCTTGAAGCACATATGGCAGCGAAATCGACAGGTTCCGCACAGGCAGAGTTCAACACAGATGACATCAAGTTCAGTTATTGTACTGAATTTATAGTTAGAGGCGGTAAGTCGGATAACATGCCACTCAAAGAAAAAATTGAGTCTCTGGGTGACAGCATGGTGTTTGTAGAGGATGATGATTTGATCAAAATCCACATCCATACCAACAATCCAGGCGTTGCGCTTGAAAGCGCACTTGAGTTCGGCGAACTTCTCAACATTAAAATTGAGAACATGAAGGAACAGCATTCGACAATTCTGCAGAAAGATGACTCTGCAGAGATATCTGAACAATCTGGTGAACCAAAGCCGTACGGATTCATTTCCGTAGCGATGGGCGGCGGTATTGCTGAGATATTCAGAGACCTTGGTGTAGATTATGTTATTGAGGGCGGACAAACGATGAACCCGAGTACGGAGGATATCGTGAAGGCCATCAATTCGGTACAGGGCGACGCAGTGTTCATACTGCCGAATAACAGCAATATCATCCTTGCTGCCCAGCAGGCACAGCAAATTGTTGACAGACCTGTTTATGTTATTCCGTGCAAGTCAATTCCACAGGGAATATCTTCAATGCTCAGCTTTGATCCTTCTGCTGATGCGGAAGACAATTACAATGAAATGATGAATGCGGTTTCGGCTGTCAAAACAGTCCAAATTACGTATTCTGTACGCGATACGCTTTTCGATGATAAGGAAATTAAGAAAGATGATATTCTTGTCGTTTCAGAGGGTGAGATCTTTGCAGTAGGCCAGGATTTGCATGAGGTTACATTGTCTTCACTTGATGAAATCATTGATGAAGATTCTGAAATCATGACAATCTACTATGGTGAAGATGTTAAAAGAGAACAAGCTGAAGCCCTAGCTGAAGAGCTTGAAGAAAAGTACGAAGATTTGGAAGTAGAGGTTTATAGTGGTGGACAGCCGCTCTATTACTACATCTGCTCGATAGAATAGTTTGATTCAGCTCGCGGCTAATGCTGCGAGCTTTTCTTATCCGTCAAAACTGTCTGTAACGTGTTGTTTGAGGTGATGAAATGTTGAAGACCCCAGTTCAGATGCTAAAGGGTATCGGTCCGAAAAAGGCTGTAAAATTGGCGAACGTCGGTATTGAAACTTTATCGGACGTCTTGACCTACTATCCGCGCTCCTATATAGATAAAAGAAAAATACATAGCTTTGCAGATGTTGAAACTGAATTGACGGGCACTTTCATCTGTTCGGTAGTCTCAGCCTTTCAGAACAGGTCCTATGGAAGAAACAAAGCCATGCTCAAGGTCTCCGTTCAAGATGAGCTCCAAAAGGGAGAGCTGGTCTTCTTTAATGCAGCTTACCTGAAGGGTGTTTTTCAAACGGGCATGCGTCTTCTGGTTTTCGGAAGTGCAAAGCGACAAAATGGCAAAGTGACTTTTATTCACCCTGAATACGGAATACAGGGAAGTGTGGACGGCAAAGAGTTCATGCGTATTACGCCAGTCTATTCCCTTACGGATGGCTTGAGTCAAAAGGATTTGCAGGGACTGGTAAGACAAGCCCTGCCACTGGCTCTTGAGGCCGTGGATGAAAGCCTTCCAGAGCTCGTGCTGAAGCAGCATAATCTAATGGGTATAAAAGAAGCCTTGACCCAGATCCATCTGCCTGATAATGAAGAAAAACTTGAACTTGCGCGCAGAAGACTCATCTTTGAGGAACTTTTTAATCTACAGATTGGGCTGATTTATTTAAAGAAAGAGTTCGGGAGTGAATCTGGTATTCAGATGCATGACCATAGCGGTGTGGCAGACTTGTTGAGTGCTTTGCCTTTCAGTCTGACAAAGGCACAGGAGAAAACATGGCGGCAGGTATGTGGAGACATGACTTCATCTTCAATCATGAATCGTCTGGTTCAAGGGGATGTCGGCAGTGGTAAAACAGTTATTGCGGCGCTGTCTCTATATTTGAGCGTATTGAATGGGTATCAGGGTGTTATGATGGCGCCAACAGAAATTCTCGCAGAGCAGCATTTCGATTCTCTGACAGAAATATTTGAACCCCTGGGTGTGCGTGTCGGACTTCTCAAAGGGAAAAGCAAGGACAAGAAAGCCACCCTTGACAGCCTGGAAAATGGTGACATTCAAATTGCAGTTGGAACCCATGCTCTTATACAGAAGGATGTAAGTTTTAGAAAGCTTGGACTGGTCGTGACCGACGAGCAGCATCGTTTTGGTGTACGTCAGCGGAATATGCTTGCAGAAAAGGGACGGTCTCCCGATGTGCTGATCATGTCGGCAACACCAATTCCACGAACCTTGTCCCTAATTCTTTATGGAGACGTTGAGGTATCGGTCATAGATGAGCTGCCGGCAGGCAGAAAGCCAATAAAGACCCACTATATTACCCTGAAAAAACAAGCAGATATGTATCGATTTATAGATGGAGAAATCAAGCAGGGCAGACAGGCTTACTTTGTGTGTCCTCTGGTTGAAGACTCAGAGGTTCTGGATATTGAATCGGCAGAAAGTCTGTTTGAAAGACTTTCGACGCAAGTCTATCCGCATTTGCGAGTTGGCCTTGTGCATGGACGGCTTAATCCAAAGGAAAAAGATCAGGTCATGCGCGATTTCGCGTCGGGAAATATGGATATACTTGTTTCAACAACAGTCATCGAGGTAGGTATAAACGTACCTAACGCATCTATCATGGTTATTCAAAACACTGAACGATTTGGTCTGAGTCAGTTGCATCAGCTGCGGGGACGTGTAGGCAGAGGCGAGTGGCAGTCCTATTGTTTTCTGACCTCTGAAAAGCCTGGGAAGATAGCCAAAGAGCGGATAAAGACGCTGGTTGCTACAAACGATGGTTTTGAAATAGCAGACAAGGACCTTGAGCTTAGAGGACCGGGGGAGCTGCTGGGAATTAGGCAGCATGGCATTCCGGAACTCAAGCTTGCAAACTTGTCGGCACATGGAACCATACTTGAAGCGGCACAGTCGGCAGCCATAAACGTCATGCGGGCATATGCGAACGGTCAGGACGCTGGTGTTGATAAAATTGTAAAATCAGTTACGCAAAAGCTGTTTAAAGATTTTTCAATCTAGTGTTTTAAGGTGGTTCAGTCAAGAAATGAGTTTTACAGAGTGGATAATTCTGTTAAAATAGAGCAAGAAGGGAGCAGGTGCCATGCGCGTTATTTCAGGAAAAGCCAGAGGTACGAAACTGGATACCATAGAAGGGGATAATACACGTCCTACAACGGACCGTGTTAAGGAAAATATATTTAATCTCATACAATTTGAAATCGTGGACGAACGGGTTCTGGACCTCTTTTCAGGTTCTGGAGCGCTGGGGCTGGAAGCGGCCAGCAGAGGTGCATCGGAGGTTGTTCTCGTCGAAGCGCATAATCAGTGTGCTGCAGTCATTCGCAAGAATATTGAAAAGACAAATTTGGCATCGCAGGTTAAGCTTGTGGTCAGTCAGGTTGATCGAGCCCTGTCGGCAATGGCGACGGAGGCACCTTTTCATGTTGTATTTATGGACCCTCCATACGATAAGGGCTTTGTAATGCCCACAATTGAGTCCTTAGATGCATTGGGTCTTGTAGATGACTCTGGTATGATAATTGTAGAACATAAGGCACAAACTTCCTATCCGGATGTTATAGGTGCATTTGAACTAGGTAAATATAAGAAATATGGCAATACTGCTATAAGCATATACAGGAGGACGACAGAATGAAAACGGCCGTATATCCGGGAAGTTTTGATCCCGTAACCAATGGACATTTGGATATTATCGAGCGAAGCGCTAAGCTTTTTGACAAGGTCATTGTTGTCGCTTCGAACAATACCAGCAAGACGCCCATGTTCAATGTGGAGGAGAAGGTCGAGATTCTGAAAAAGGCGGTTGCACATCTTGACAATGTGACGGTGGACAGCTTTCAGGGCCTTCTGGTTGAGTATGTTGAGAAGAACAACGTAGATGTTATTGTAAAGGGTCTTCGTGCCATTTCAGATTTTGAAATGGAGTTGCAAATGGCAGGAATGAACAGAAAGCTTAACCCAAATGCTGAAACTGCATTTTTAATGACTGCAACGGATTATTCGTATTTGAGTTCAAGTATCGTAAAGGAAATTTTCAAATTGGGTGGACCAATCAGTGAGTTGGTACCGCAGGTTGTAGAGGATGCCATGAAAATGAAAAAAAGCGGAGGTGGCATTAAATGAGTATAAGTCAATTTGATTTAGACTTGAAAGTTCTTGATTTGCTTGAAGAATTTGAGGATAAGATTGATAATTTGTCGGCGATACCGCTGACGGGCAAAGTTATGCTGGACCGGGAAGAAATTCAGGAAATCATACGCGAAATCAATATTCTTCTTCCAGAAGAATATCAGCATGTGAAGTGGATTAAGTCACAGAAGAATCAAATTATTGATGATGCTCAAAATACAGCCGACGCAATAATGGCGAATGCACAGCAAGAGGAAATGCGTATTATTGAAAGTGCTAAAAATGAGGAATCCAGAATGCTCAGTGAAGTCGAAGACCATCTGAGGCATCGTGTTGAAGAGCATGAAATTGTAAGACTGGCCACTGAAAAAGCAAGAGAAATCATAGATGAAGCAGAGCAACAGGCCTATGAGCTAAAGCAGAATGCTTATGAGTATACCGAAGAGTTGCTTGTCAAAGCCAAGAGAAATCTGGCTGGAATACTCAATACGATTGATACGAATATCAGTGAAATGAGCCAGTATAAGAATGATGACTATTAAACTAAGAATCCGGTGCAAAATTGATTTGCACCGGATTTCTGTGTTTTAGCTGAAAATGTGGTGCAGGTGGTCATATTTTATCGTTCTTGTGGTGAATTGGACGCATGAGTTTGTCTTTTGCGCCGGTCCCAGTTCCGTTTAAGAGGGTGTAGAAATCGGTTGCACGCATATCGAGGGCGAGCATGTCAAGGGCGATTGCCTGGGTCTGAACATGCTTGTTCACATTCGTAATGACAGGAATATTCGCGCTTTTTCGCATCTGCTTCATTATTTTTCGTCCGGTGTCATTAAAGCCCAGAACACGCGCATAGGCTGCGTGCTCGGATTGAACTACCTGCGCTACAAAATTGGTCTCCACACCCAATAATGTATTGAGTAAAACGCGCTGGATGCGTGTCCTTACATAGCGTTTGGTTTTAATCAGGTCGACAAGGTCCTCGTAGGATTGGGCCCTGTCTGCGGCATTCTTGATACGGTGCTCCAGCCCCTCGCTCATATCTTGAATACGGGACAGTGTGGCGTGTGGCTCGGTCCGAAGCTTATACATGATGAATGGATAAAGCGCTTCAGGAGAAACGATGTTCGCCGAGTTCCTTATGAGCTGCTCATATGTAGACTTGGGAACAGCAAGCCTTGCTTCATCTCTTCGGCCCTCTAAAAAGGCCTTACGGACAGCTGTGGCGCTGCTGAAAGCCGTATCTATATCTGTGTCGTGATAATTGCTTGAAATTCGTTTTATGGTGTCAAACCCCAGGGGACTGTTCATGCGAAGTCCTGCTTTTATGTACTCCATGCCCAAAATGTCATTTGGAAGGCTCGGACTTTCCGTTTTTCCAAAATGCGATGCAATAGCGCGGGCGCGTGCGACAGGAAATGCGTGTCCGGCAGAAAGTTCCAGCTTAAGAGCGTCTTTGTAGGCTGGACTTTCTTTGTGCAGCAGCAGTGCAGTTTCTTTCAGCTCTGAAATATCACCGGATTCTGATCCAAAAATGATTTGTTCAACGCAGTTTAAACCGTTTAATATACGCACGGCCCCAAGTGCAAATATTTCAGCGCTGGCAGAGGCGTACACAGCAGGCAATTCGATAACCAGATCAGCGCCGCCGCTTAGTGCCATGTCGGTGCGTGTCCACTTGTCGAGAAGAGCAGGGGTGCCGCGCTGAACGAAATTTCCGCTCATGATGACGATAACGCCATCAAAGTCTAGATGCTTTTTAACCTGTTCAAGGTGATAGGCGTGTCCATTGTGAAATGGATTGTATTCGGTAATGAGTCCGGCAACTCTCATAAAAGGCTCCTTGTCGTGTGTTTGTTGAATATATATTAGCAATTTATGCCATTCGGCTGGGGTATTCCCCAAGACGTTTGCTGAATCGGCAAAAAAGTTGATTGATTCACTTTTTATTGAATGAATGGGTCAAATATTGACCCTGTAAGGGCTATGTCAAATATACCAAGTGGAAAGCAGCTCTGTCAATCGAAGGCTACAGAGCTTCAAAGGCACTCATTTTCAGAATGGGTATTGAAATTATTCATAGATGAACTATAATTATTTATGTGTGGGAAAAAAGGGTGCTGGAACTTTGCATGAAGTCTTGCCAGGACAACATGTGAAAGGTATCCGGTTTTTCTGTATAATTATATTTTTGTATACATAATAATATATACAAGCCAAGGAGGTCCATTTACATGAAGGTATTGGTAATTAACTGTGGTTCGTCATCTCTGAAGTATCAGCTTCTAGATATGACTGATGAGTCGGTAATGGCTATCGGTCTAGTTGAGAGAATCGGCATCGAAGGTGCTCGTGTTAAGCACGAGGTTCCTGGTCGCGATAAGGAAGTTATCGAAGTTCCTATGAACGATCACAAAGAAGCACTGACACAAGTACTTAAAGCACTTACAGACGAAAACTACGGTGCAATCAAAGACATTAACGAAATTAATGCTGTTGGTCACCGTGTTGTTCATGCAGGTGAGAAATTCTCAGGTTCTGTCCTGATCACTGATGCAGTAATGAACGCTCTTAAAGAGTGTATCGATCTTGCACCACTTCACAACCCGGCAAACATCATGGGTATCGAAGCGATGCAAGCACTGCTTGACGTACCGATGGTTGGCGTATTTGATACAGCTTTCCACCAAACTATGCCTGCAGAATCATACATCTACCCACTGCCATACGAGCTATATGAAAAGCATGCAGTTCGTCGTTATGGTTTCCACGGTACTAGCCATAGATACGTATCTATGAGAGCTGCTGCTATGATGGGTAAGCCAATCGAAGAGCTTAAGCTGATCTCTTGCCACCTTGGCAACGGTGCTTCAGTTGCTGCTATCGACGGCGGCAAGTCTGTTGCAACTTCTATGGGCTTTACGCCGCTTGAAGGTCTTGTAATGGGTACGCGTTGTGGCGATATCGACCCTGCAATCATCAAGTACGTAATGGAAAAAGAAGGTCTGTCAATCGAGGAAGTTGATACACTGATGAACAAGCAATCAGGCGTATTTGGTATTTCTGGCGTTTCTTCAGACTTCCGTGATATTGAAGATGCAGCTGCAGAAGGCAATGAGCGTGCTGCGCTTGCTCTTAAAGTGTTCGATGGTCGTGTTAAGCGTTACATCGCTGCTTATGCTGCTGTTATGGGCGGCGTTGACGGCGTTATCTTTACAGCTGGTCTTGGCGAAAACTCAATCGACAACAGAGAAACAATCTGTAACGGTCTTGGATTCATGGGTGTTGAGCTTGACGCTGAAAAGAACAAGGTTCGTGGTAAAGAAACTTTCGTAGAAGCAGATGCTTCAAAAGTTAAGATTATGGTTATTCCTACAAATGAAGAGCTAATGATCGCACGCGATACAGTTGAGCTAGTAAAATAGATCAATTATAAGACTGGAGGGTGCAAGCCCTCCAGTTTTTTTATGTTTATGCCGGAAATGTGCATGCTTGCGCATATGGCGCCGTGAAGTGTCAAAGATGATTTTGAGCTTTTTTCAAATTTCGCAGGAAGCAAAAAGTAAAATAATATTACAAAAATTTAGTACATTGTTTTATAGAATGGAACTTAGGCACTGTAATCTGTCTTGGGGGCATGACAGGACTGATCCGATACTTTGTAAAGTGTCTGTCTTCAGTGCAAATGCTGGGTTTTTAGACGATTTCATTTAAGAAATACGCAAAGGGTTGAGTCGTGTTTTGCGCAAATAAGAGGGATTATTTGGCACAAAACGGCAGCCTAAAGTAATATTTTATAAATCTTTTCTTGTTTTACTTGCATATCTTCGAAAAATAATTTAAGATATATCAAGTAATATTACTTGACAAACATTGTGCTGACTTTTATAATATTCGTGTTGCAGTAAAGAGGTGAATACTCTTGCGAATCAACGTTTCAGAAGTAATGAACGGTAAAACGGTTTCGATTCCAGTTGATGTTGAAATGGCATTGGATTTTGAAACTATTACTGATCACAGTATTGAACATGCTGGACCAGTTAGCGTGAAAGGCCGTGTCTACAGAGTTGAGGATGAAATTCTTGTAGATGCAGTTTACAGCGTAGACGTAAAGTTCAGTTGTGATCGATGCTTGAAAGATGTCACAAAGACGATCGAAGGACGTATTACCCGGGATATTCTTGAAGAGAATTATCAAGAAGATGATCAAGGGGACATGCAGATACTTATAGATCATGAACTGGATTTGCTAGTCATTGTAAAGGAAGATCTTCTTTTGAATATGCCAATGCAAATTCTGTGTGACCCAGAATGTCAAGGATTATGTCCGGTGTGTGGAGCTGATCTCAACACCGACCCTTGCGATTGTGATAATGAGAAGATTGATCCGAGACTTGAAGGTCTCAAAGACTTCTTTCGTTAGTTAAGGAGGTGTAGAAAATGGCAGTACCTAAGCGTAAAACTTCTAAAGCAAGAAGAGATAAGAGAAGAGCGGCTAACATCAAAATGACAGCTGTAAACGTTATCGAATGCCCGCAGTGCCATGAGCCAACGGTTCCACATCGTGTTTGCCCATCTTGCGGCCAATACAAGGGCCAAGAAGTAATTTCAGTTAAATAATTATAAATTGGCGTGAAAGCAATGGATATCCATTGCTTTTTTTGCGTTTAAAACAAAGAAATGCACGCAAGAAAGACCAAGCCGTTATTTGTGCTAGCACAAAAATAACGGCTTGGTCTTTCTTGCGTATATGGCGCGTCAAGCGACATGGGCAATCAAAGATTCCCCAGACTGTAGAAAAACTCCGAAATACTGCGTTGCTGGATAAAATCCGATCTGATCACGTACGCTTAGTACGCTCACAGATCGAATTTTATCCGCGCCTGGTCTTTCGAAGTTTTCTACAGTCTGTCATCTTGTCGACTTTGTCGACAACCTGGGGCAATCAAAGATTGCCCTGTGCATTTCGAAATGGGTTTTATTAGGAAGATGAATCCAAGTGGTATTTGTGCCTATTGATGCATTTCGCTGAAGCTGAAAGAATGTTATAATTTCATATGTAACTCTTACAAAGGTGTATACATAACAAAAACAAGACCAAAGTATGATGATATATAAGGAAGAAAGTTGAACAAGATAAACTGGAAAAGTGAAGTGGTTTTGTGGGAAGTGTAATCTACTACGAAAAGCGAAGTTGAGCAAAATGCTTATTTCTAAGATTTTTAACGTAGATTTTATGAAGAGATCAATGTGTGAAGTAACAAGGTGATATGTTAATGAATTTTAAAATATTTATGTTGAATTTTGGTTATTTGCCAACATGAACGGTTAAAGTCAATGTTTTTATGGTAAAATAGTCATGTATAGATAAATTTGAAAGGTAGGTGTGAAAGCTATGAGAAGAATTATTGTGGTGCTGCTTATGGGGGTAGTATTAGCAGTCAACACAGGCCTTGGATTTTCAGATACATATAGAGAATTGGCAGAAAATCCAATACAGATCATAGTAGATGGGGAAACCGTATCTTCATATGATGATGAAGTGGGCATTGAAATGCCAGCTGTTATCGTGAATGGTAGAACCATGATGCCCTTGAAACGGACATTTGACCTGTTCGGAGTAGAGGTGTCCTGGAATGGTGCTGAGAAATCAATTTCTGCATCGACACCAAATGGGGATGTGATTTGGCTCCAGATTGACAACACGTCTGCGAAAATTGGTACGCTTCCTGTAGTATTGGATGCTGCGCCAACAATTTTCGAAGGCAGAACATTCGTGCCACTAGCGTTTGTCGCGGAGGCTATGGGGACAGTTGTACAGTGGGACTCGGTAACACGGTCGGTTATTTTGGAAATCGATTCGGAAATGCCTGCAGAGCTGCCGGAGGATATGCAAGATGCTTACATGCATACCTATGAAGAGTGGGAGCAGACGCGTTATTATCACAACTATGCGGATTCAAACAAATCTGTACGTATTTCCATGTCGGAAGGTACAGCGGAAGATGAATTGATCCAAACTGCAGCAGATATCTTCGTAGAGACATCAGAATTTACAAAATATGATGCAATTGATGGATATCGCTACGGTTATACGGATTTTGGTGGCTATGAGACTTATGTTCTCGTAGGTACGCTGAATGGTGTTGTGAACAAATTTGTATTTAAAGGGTTTGAGTCTGACGAAGTCGATTCAATAATCGAGAAGATTGGAGGAGAACAATAATGAAAAAGATACTTTCATTGTTGCTTTCGGCTGTTTTAATTTTTGCAGCTTTGCCCTCTGCTTCATTTGCGGGAACAGTTACATTGTCTGATAGTGACGGCAGAATGAACGTGGCGTACAAGGCAGATGGCGACGATGCATATGTCGGCCTGGACGCAGAAATCAGCGAAGAGGGAAATAACGGAAAGCACCAGCCTCAATATTATATTGTAAGAAATTACAACGATGCGTTTAAAATAGATATTGACACAGGCAAGGTTTATATCGATGACGCTTCAAAGCTTAGTGCTGAAAATGAACTTGTAACGATTCGTATTCGCGTAGTTAAGAAAAATAAATCCGATGAAATGGATTTTGGTATTAATGTCAATCCGACAGCAGATGACAACGACGTGGATGATGATATGTATCGCGTTGTTGTGGGGGAAATCAACAATTTCTATACATCTGATGTTTATGGAAGAATCTATTCGGTGGATGTCGTAGATAAAACTGTTCAGTACATGGCAGACAACGCGCAGACGTGGTCTGATATTGCCAACGATTCTTCAACAGTGCTGTATGGTGTGAAGTATGACGGCAACCTATGGAAAAACCTGCTTGAAAACAGCTACACATATGAAAAGTACATTAAGGACTACCACTGGAGTGATGGTATCAATGCACTCACTATGGATGACCAGGGCAATGCATACTTTGTAGAGGATGAGGACCTCATGTTCTACAACATGTCAGACAAGCACTGGAAAAAGATAACCAGGCTGATGGATCTTGGATACCCATCCCTTGGCGATATCGTGTTCCATGGTGACAAGCTCTATTATGCGGCGTACACAAGCAATCACGGTATTCTTGTTGAAGTCGACATAGACAGAAATACAACGAAAGTGCTTGGCAATATTCCTGACAATACTTACGGTTTGGCTTCGGTAAATGATGAGCTCTACCTGCTCTATGGAAGCACGGTAGGCAAGTATGATCTGAAGACCAATACTTACAGCGATTATATGCCGGTCTCGGGCTCTCGAACTATTTATGGGGCAGCGCAAGGTGACACTATTGAAACGGGTAATATTCTAGACGCTGTTGAGACGCTGGATTATCCACGACTTGCAACCGTAGAGGGTCAGTGGATTTACAGAGGTCCAGAACGCATACGCATTCCGGGTGAGTACGGTTCACTTCTAATCAATTACAATGGCGATTTTGTCTATATTCTTGACAGCAAGTCCGTTGACGTGACAGACCTGGAGTCGGGCGAACGCCTTGTTGACACATTTGACTTTTATGCATTTAACTCGTGGTATGGCTGGTATGGATGGCATGACTGGTACCACGGATATCATAATCATAACTGGGACATTGAAGAAAACTCGATTGATATTGTCATAGTTCCTGGCGACAATGACACGAACCCTGAAAACACTGGGCTGCACCTGGATGCGAGTGATCTGGATGGAGACGGTGTGGCAGATTCAAACATGGCAGAAGGTCAAAGTGTAGACCAGTGGCATGACAGTCTAGGCTATGACAACACAGCTGAAGCTCAGGGCGGTTCTTCACCGGTTCTTGTGCTTGACGGTATCAATGGTCATCCGGCTGTTGATTTTGATGATATCTCCTATGGTATGAACATTGACTCTTCATCTGAAATTGGTACAGAGAGCTTCTTGAATAAGACAGTAGCCACTGTATTTAAAACGGGTGACAGTGTAGATGGTGTTCAATATGTGTATGAAGAGGGTGGCATTTGGCGTGGCTACAACTTTGTCATTGCACCGGATGCGGATAATGAAGATGCGCCTACGCTTTATGCAATGGCTTACAATAAGCGTGAATGGGACGCTCAAGAAGCCTATAAGGTCATAAAACTTTCTACAGTTCAGCCAGATACAGTTTACTCTGCTGTGCTGGTACAGGACTCTTCGGAAGGTACTTTCAGAGCATATCTGAATGGTGTGGCCGCTGAACTCGAAGAGACACAAGCACTTTCTAGTATTGACAAACAGTATGAGCATTCTAACACAGTCGGCCTTGGCTGGTTCAATACTGAAGCAGTAGATCCTAATGACAAAAATGCTCATGATACTGCCAACACCGGTGGTGGAGATGCATTTGACGGCATGATTGGTGAAGTTTATGTTCTAAACCAGTCCCTGAGCTTTATGGATGTTCAAACACTGGTTGGCGAGTTGAATGACAAGTGGAGACCAGATGTTGTTGAAGCGGTTGAAAACATAATGGTTCTTCAGTCTGGCGATCAACTGAGTATTGGATGGGACAAGGTATCTGGTGTTTCTAATTATGAAATCATCCTTTCTGATGATGATGAACTGTCAGATGATGATCAGGTAATTTCCGTATCCAGCTTCAGAAACACATTGACTCTGAGTGATGCGCAATTGAACCAGGATGAGCTCAATATATTTGTCCGCTATGAAGTTAGCGGTGTGGATAGTGATGTGGCAGCTTATGTGCATACGCTGTATTCTCAGCCTGACAACTTTACGTATACACCAATAGAGGGCGATCAGACCTTGTTCAGATTTTCCAACGAGTCAGGCAAGTCTTATGTTATCCGTTATGAAAACCTGGAGTTCCCTGTAGGTTCTTCTATGGGATATCAAACGGTTGATAATGAAAGTATTCCTGATCCGACAAAAGCCGAGCTCTACGAGGTTGCAACGGATGGAACAAAGGTGAGATTCGACCTGGGACATAGTATCAAGGCAGATGGACCAACCTACAAGGCACTTGATGCTGTTGTTGGTTTGACGGGTACGTTAAATGGCGATCAAATCGAATTGTCATGGAACAGATATCCTAGTGCTGAAAGCTATGAAATTTATGGCGGTGTAAGTGCGGACAGTCTTGTGAATCTCGATATGGAAACATCAGCACTCAAGCAGACATTCGAACTGGATGACTGGGACGATGTGCTCTTCTACTACTTCAAGGTTCGGGCTAAAGTGCCTCCGACTGAAACGGGCTACGCTTACAGTGACTTCTCTGAAGTGGAACGCGTGCTGACTCCTGTGTTTGGTGATCTAGTTGATCAATTGAATGCTCAGCTGGAAGATGGGGTATCGGGTCCAGATGAAAATGGGTACTATGCACTTGGTCAATATGAAGAAGGCACACTTGAAACGGCCAAGGCTGCGGTTCAGACTGCACAGAGCATCCTAGATGCTTACGAAGCAGGAACTGCAAGTGCAGATATGCTTCAAGCAGCATATGAGACCTTGAAGGATGCTGCAGCTGCCCTTGATCAAAGCCAAATCACAGACTCAAATCGTATAAGCCTTGTGTTTAAGGATAATGCAGGCAATCCGATTGAAGGCGTGGCTATTGGAGACGGAACATATACAGTGACAAATGGATACGCTGTATTCTATGGTCCAAGTGGTTATGACGGACTTGAAATTGATATTACAATAGAAGGATATTCGTGTATTGAAGGCAGTCAACTCTCCCTTGTATTCTCAAATGAGGCACAGGAAATCGCACTGACCTATGAGGATTCATTGCCAGCTGCAATTGGTAGTGCAGAATCTGAACTTGAAGAGCTTGGCACAGTGACAGTGGGACCAAATGAAGATGGCTTCTACACGCCAGGTCAGTACCACGGACCTTATTACGAGGAACTCCTTGATCTGATTGAAGAGGGAAAAGCACTGCTTGATGATTCAACTGCCAGTGGTGCTGAAAAGAATGCTAAGGCAAGTGAAATTCTACTGGCTCTTGAGCGTTTTGAAGGCTCTCTAGTGACAGAAAATACGACAATCAGCATTGACTTCAGAAAGCTGTCCGATCCGGACAATGCCGACTTTACTGTTAATGGTGTAACTGGTGTTGTGAAATACGCACCTGCAGGTATTGTTGTAACGCTGAATGCACCTTATGATGAGGTCTTTGCAGACAATTACTTCGTACCTTCAGAAGATACGCTAGAGTTTACATTTGGTACTACAGCTAAAACGCAAGTTGTTCAGTACGTACCGTCATCGCTTTACGAACTCTATCTGACTGCAGGTGATTTGATTGATAATGCTGTTGAAGGTCTTGGTGAAGGTGAATCGTACAGTTTAGGTCAATATGTCAAAGATGCCAAAGAGTCAAGTGGTCTGAATGATGCGTTTAAGGATGCTGAAAAAGTACTCAGCAAGGCAGACGCAACAGACGCTGAGATTGAAGCAGCTACAGAAGACCTCCGAGATGCGCTTGCGGCTTTCGCAGCACTTGAAATCACAGAAGATAATCGTATTGAAGTGAAAAACATATCAGCCGAGACAGGCAAGGCTCTTGAAGATGAAAATGGCGTGGACACGGTAGTTTACTATGGTCCAATAGGCTACGCGCTTGAAATTGCTGTTCCAAGCGTTGATCACTATCAGGCATACCAGGATGCATACTCAGGTTCTACAGAAGTTTATACAAAAATTGAACTTGAATTCACAGATGTGGTTCAGCACATCTACGTGATGTATCATGAAGACGTGAATGATCCGTTAACATCTGCAGACAAGGATACCTGGGAAGAAGACGCGCTTAAGAGCATCATTGAATATGCGGACGAAGACCGTATTGAATGGCGTCACGAGTCGGCATACGATGAAGATGGAACAATCAGCGACGACGAGGCATCTCTTCGTGAGCATGAGGACTTCCTGAACATTCTTGACAATGCGCTTATTGGCGATGACAAGGAGTATGCGGACCCAGAATTTGTAGCAGACTACATCGAAGATATTGAGACAGGTGAAACGGATATTAATGACTATGATGATCTCATCGAAATGATCAAGAAATACTATGATGAAATTTCAGATTCATTCTACTCCTTCACGCCGGGTTCTGGCACAAATAATGGCAAGCTTGAAAACACTAAGACGATATTTTACGCTGACCCGATAAACACATCGGTTGTATTTACCATTAAGGATTCCAACATTACGGATCCGGAGTTCCACTTCGAGCTTATTGGCAATGAGTATCTGACTTATGATTATCCGCTCATAGAGCTGTATAAGCTTAGTACAGGACAAGATCCATCTGTGGATCCGTCGGTTCTCAATAAGGGCAGCATACAGTCTTCAAACACACGTGTCAGCACGATTGTTGATAAGGAAACCGATGAATACGGTTATGCTATCGTCGTGCAGCCTGATGCAGAGGTATACAATAAGGGTGACATTTACTACGCGCGCGTAATTACAAGCGTACGTGTCAACGATGAGTCATCTATGTTTATAGATGCGGTTGAAGATGCGGAGTCAAAAGAAGATAAGCACCGACTGGCTGTTGATGAAGTTGTCGAAATGTACAACAATAACACGGACAGCTACTACTATTACGATGGTCATGAAGATGATGATGGCAACCCAATTAAAGTTGTCCGCATCGGTTCCGACGACCTTCAGTATGCGATTGGTGTGATTCATGACAAGTCGAATGGCAATAAATCCCTTGTTGATGGTCTCCAAATCACTTCACAATCGAAATGGATGATTAACGGTGAATCAGAGCAGACGGTGAAGAAGGTTGATGGACTAAGTCTTGATCTGGCATCCAAGCCTGCACTGCCAAGATTTATTGAATAGACTCCAGATGGGGGGTCTTCGGATAGTATTACTGTAAAAAACGAAAACACATTTAAAGGCATTCTCGAAACTGAGAATGCCTTTTCATATGGACAAAATGACTTGGAATTTGCAGGGTATCGGCCTGGCAAAATGGCTGTCACCAATTCTTAATCCCTTAATACGTCTCGTATTGAAGGGTTGTTTTATGGTATAATAAACATTGGAAAACCTGTTATTAGTACCTGGTTATAAAAATAAGTCTTAAAATTTTTGTCAAAGCTATTGACGAAGTTAATAAGAATGTTTATACTCTGTATTAGTAGCAGGTACTAAAATTTAGTACTAAGACTTGGAGTGGTTCTCATGGCAAAGCTCAAAAAGAAAGAGCGACATGATGCGCTTCTAAATATTCTGGAAACAGATCCTTTCTTGACAGATGAGGAACTGAGTGAGAAATTTGGAGTCAGCATTCAGACAATTCGCCTTGATAGGCTGTCGCTGAATATCCCTGAACTCAGGGAACGTGTTAAGTCTGTTGCTACAAACAATTATGAAAAGGTTAGAACGCTGGGACAAGCTGAAATCGTTGGGGAGCTTATCGATTTGGAGTTGAACAAGCGGGCCATTTCATTCCTTCAGACTGACGATACAATGGCATTTCAAAGAACTAGAATCGTGAAGGGGCATTACATTTTTGCAATGGCAGAGTCGCTGGCGATGGCTGTGGTTGATGCGAATGTTTGCATTACCGGCGTAGCCAACATGAAATACCGCGTACCGGTTGCAGCAGGTCAAAAACTTGTTGCTAAAGCAGAGCTTACACGGGTACGGGGGAGCGAATACTTTGTTCATGTGATAATCAATGTTAATAACGATCAGGTTTTTAGGTCGAAATTTATTTTGACAGCGCTAAATGTGGGATAAGTACTGGAGGCACAGTTAATGAAAATAGCAATTGATGCAATGGGTGGCGATCACGCGCCAATGGAGCCTGTAAAGGGTGCAGTAGACGCGTTGAAGCATATCGATGCACAAATCGTACTCATTGGAGACGAGGGTAAAATCCGTCACGAACTGAATAAATATGAGTATGACACAACTCGAATTGAGATTGTTCATACAACAGAAGTTATCACAGGTGAAGATAAGCCTGTGACAGCAATCAAGAAAAAGAAAGATTCCTCAATGGTTGTAGGCCTTCTTAAGCTAAAGGATGAGGAGTACGATGCTTTGATTTCTGCAGGAAATACGGGTGCACTGCTTGCAGGCGGGCTCCTGAGAGTTGGCAGAATCAAAGGTATCGACAGACCAGCGCTTTGCTCTGTGTATCCTACACGAAGCGGAATGGCAATACTTGCCGACGCGGGTGCGAACTCCGATTGCAAGCCTAGAAACCTTCTTGAGTTTGGAATCATGGGAAGTCTTTATGCGCAAAATGTTCTTGGTATTGATAGTCCGCGTGTAGGGCTTGCCAATATCGGACATGAGGAAGGCAAAGGAAATGCGCTCGTGATAGAGTCGTATGACCTGCTTAAGGATGCAAACCTCAATTTCATTGGAAATGTTGAGGCAAGAGACATACCAGCTGGTGCTACTGATGTGATCGTATGCGACGGATTTACAGGCAACATTATCCTAAAGCTGTCTGAAGGCGTTGTAAAGTCTTTCACTTCTATGATAAAAGAAATTTTTGTGAAATCACCACTTACGAAAATTGCGGCATTGCTTGTCAAAAATGGTTTGGGTGAGATGAAAAAGAGCATGGATTACACCGAATATGGTGGTGCTCCGCTACTGGGTGTTAAGGGTCTGGTTGTGAAGGCGCATGGCAGTTCAAACGCCAAAGCCTTTATGAACGCGATTCGTTATGCTGAAAAAACAGCAGCATCTGGCGTTATTGATAAAATCGCCGCGGAGGTCCAAGCAAGTTAGGAGCTGATACAATTGCATCGCGATTTTAGAGACGTAGGTATTCTGGGTACAGGGAGTCATCTTCCTGAAAGGGAAATGACGAATTTCGATATGGAAAAAATAGTGGACACTTCACATGACTGGATTGTTTCACGTACAGGCATTGAAAGCAGACGTATTGCTGATGATAATACAGCAACTTCTGACTTGGCCTATAAAGCTGCTGAAAAGGCAATTGAAGCAGCAGGAATCACAGCGGAAGATATTGACCTGATCATTGTAGGAACAATTACTCCGGATTTTGGATTCCCAGCAACAGCATGTATAGTTCAAGATAAAATCGGCGCGGTAAATGCGGCTGCTTTTGATTTGGAAGCAGCATGTTCTGGATTTATATATGGTGTTTCAATAGGTCAGCAGTTTATTGCGACGGGCATGTACAATCATGTACTTGTAATCGGCGCAGAAACAATGTCGAAAATTCTTGACTTTGAAGACCGCAAAACGTGTATTCTCTTTGGAGACGGCGCGGGTGCAGTTGTCCTAGGACCGGTCGAAGACGGTAAAGGAATCCGTTCTATGGAACTTGGTGCAGATGGTAAAGGCGGGAAGTTTCTGAGCGTGCCAGCAGGCGGCTCAAGAATGCCGGCTTCAGCACAGACCGTTGCTGACAGACTGCATTATGTTACAATGGATGGCAGTGAAGTGTTTAAGTTTGCGGTTAGAGCCATGGGTGGTGCAGCTCAGCGTGTGGTTGCAGAGGCAGGCTTGTCTGTTGAAGATGTAGATTTTATGGTGCCGCACCAAGCGAACATGCGTATTATCTCATCGGCTGCGAAACGTTTGAAACTGCCGCTTGATAAGGTTCACATAAACCTGAACAAGCTTGGCAATATGTCAGCAGCATCAATTCCGGTTGCGCTTGATGAAGCAGTACGTGCTGGAAAAATCAAAGAGGACGATAAAGTCGTACTTGTTGGATTTGGCGGCGGTCTTACATGGGGCGCGTGTGTAATTAACTGGTAGGAGGCATACATCATGGGTAAAACAGCAGTCGTGTTTCCTGGACAGGGTGCACAATACGTAGGAATGGGACAGGATTTTGCTGAGGCATTTCCAGTTTCAAAAGCAGTGTTCGAAGAGGCGAGTCAAGCGATGGGTTACAGCATGGAACAGCTTTGCTTTGACAGCTCAGACGAAGAACTTAAGAAAACAGAAAATACACAGCCGTCAATTTTGACGACGAGTATTGCAATATATAAGGCGCTTGAAGACAGCGGCGTTCAGGTTGATGGATTTGCCGGACTGAGTCTTGGTGAATACTCGGCCCTGGTTGCTGCAGGTGCAATGCCATTTGAAAGCGCAGTTAAAGTCGTAAGAAAACGCGGCCAATATATGCAAGAAGAGGTGCCAATGGGTGTTGGCGGCATGGCTGCAATCCTTGGCCTTGACAATGACGGTGTCATTGAAGCTTGCAAGGAAGCATCTTCTGCTGGTATTGTTGAGCCAGCAAACTTCAATTGTCCCGCTCAGCTTGTCATTGCAGGCGAGGTCGGCGCAGTTGAAAAAGCGGTTGAAATCTGTAAGGAAAAGGGTGCAAAGAAGGCAGTTATGCTGCCGGTATCAGCGCCGTTCCATACATCCCTTCTGGTAGGTGCTGGTGTGAAGCTTAAATCTGAACTTGATCAGGTTGACTTCAGCCCACTAGAAAAGCCGGTTGTTGGAAATGTGGAAGCAGACTTCATCGCTTCAGAAAATGATATTAAGGATCTTCTGATACGTCAGGTCAGCAGTCCTGTACGTTGGGAAGAATCTATCCAAAGAATGATTGCCGATGGCTATGACACATTCATTGAAGTAGGGCCTGGAAAATCACTTTCGAAATTCATCAAGCGTATTTCAAAAGAGGTTCAAATCTTCAATGTGGAAGACCCGGCATCTCTTGAAAAAACGCTACAGAAGCTCAATGCTTAAGGAGGCGACTTGTATGAATTTTGATGGTAAAACGGTAATTGTTACTGGTGGATCACGTGGCATCGGCCGTGCAATCGCTATTGATTTCGCTAAGTCTGGCGCCAATGTTGTTGTAAATTACAACAGAAGTGCAGACAAGGCTGAGGACGTTGTTAAAGAAGTTGAGGCACTTGGTGGTAAAGGTCTTGCAGTGCAATGCGATGTTTCTGTTCAGGAAGATGTAGACAGCATGCTTAAAGCGGCGGTTGAGGCATTTGGAACAGTGGATCTGCTTGTAAACAATGCAGGCATTACAAAAGACACACTGATTCTTCGTATGAAGGAAGATGACTGGGATGCAGTTCTTGATACCAACCTTAAGGGTACATTCATGACAACAAAGGTGATTGGCAAATACATGCTCAAGAAAAAACAGGGCAGAATTGTAAATATCACTTCTGTGGTGGGTATTATGGGAAATGCGGGTCAGTCAAATTACGCGGCATCTAAAGCTGGCGTGATTGGATTTACCAAGTCCATTGCAAAAGAGTTTGCAAGCAGAGGCATCACGGTGAATGCTGTAGCACCTGGCTTTATCGAGTCAGATATGACAGATGTACTTCCTGATGATGTTAAGGCTGCTTATGCAAAGGCGATTCCACTTGGGAAAATGGGTGACCCTGCAGATGTTGCGAATGCAGTTAAGTTCCTATGCTCTGACATGAGCAAGTACATAACTGGTCAAGTGATTCAGGTTGATGGTGGCATGTTAATGTAATCCCCTCTAAAGGATTTCATCATATAGTGGTAAAGAAACTTTGGTTTCTGGCTAATAACAAAGTATAAAAGTGAGGTAAAGAATATGTTTGATAAGGTAGTAGAAATTATTAGAGATCAGCTAGGTGTTGACGAAGACGTAGTAATCACAAAAGAAACTTCAATGATGAAAGATCTTGAAGCAGATTCACTAGATGCAGTTGAAATCATCATGGCTTTCGAAGATGAGTTCGACGTTGAGATTCCTGACGAAGACGCTGAGAAATTCGCAAATATCGGCGACATCGTTGCTTACCTAGAATCAAAAAACTAAGAAAGACATAGACTATGTCACAATTGAAGCCGGCTAGTCGCCGGCTTCAATATTTAGCGGCACACTGGTGCTGCACACAAAATGGGATATGATAAATGGGCTCGCACATCTGGTGAGTATATTTAAGGAGGCGACTGCAGTGAAAAAGAGAGTCGTAGTTACAGGTATTGGTGTTGTTTCACCAATTGGCACAGGAAAAGAAAACTTCTGGAACGCACTTCGTGAGGGCGTTGTAGGTATAGATACAGTTACTCGTTTTGATGCATCGGAATATACAACTCAAATTGCCGGTGAAGTAAAGGACTTTGACCCTACTCTTTACATCAATAAAAAAGAAGCAAAGCGTATGGACCGATTTGCACAGTTTGGTGTTGCGGCTGCTAAACTTGCACTTGAAGATTCAAAGATTGATGTTGAAGCGACTGACATGGAGCGTTTTGGCGTAATTATTGGTTCTGGTATCGGTGGTATTGAAACACTTGAGAAAGAACATGAGAAACTTCTTAATAAGGGTCCAGGACGCGTTAGTCCATTTCTCATTCCTATGATGATTGGCAATATTGCTTCAGGTCAGATTTCAATCGCTACAGGCGCAAAAGGTCCAAATACAACAGTTGTCACTGCATGTGCTTCAGCGACAAACGCAATTGGCGATGCATTCAAAGCTGTACAGCGTGGTGACGCTGACCTGATGTTTACTGGCGGATGTGAAGCTTCTGTTACACCAATCGGCATGGCAGGTTTCTGTACTATGAAGGCGATGTCTACTAGAAATGATGATCCTAAAACTGCATCTCGTCCATTCGATATCGACAGAGATGGTTTCGTTATGGGTGAAGGTTCAGGCATCATTGTCCTTGAAGAACTAGAGCATGCTAAAGCACGTGGTGCGCACATTTACGGTGAAGTTGTAGGTTATGGCGCAACTGGTGACGCTTACCACATCACAAGCCCTGCTCCAGACGGAGAAGGTGCAGCCAGATCAATGAAAATGGCTGTTGAAGACGGTGGCCTAGCTGTTGAAGATATCACATACATTAACGTACACGGTACGTCTACACCTTACAATGACAAGTTCGAAACAATGGCTATTAAGACTGTGTTCGGCGATCATGCCAAAGAACTTCTAATCAGCTCTACTAAGTCTATGACAGGTCATATGCTTGGTGCTGCTGGTGGTGTTGAAGCCATTGCATGTTTACTTGCACTAGATGAAGGTCATGTACATGGAACGATGAGCATTCAAAACCAAGACCCAGAGCTTGATCTGAATGTACTTCCAAATAAAGGCGTTGACACTGAGGTCAATGCAGTTCTGTCAAACTCACTTGGTTTTGGCGGACACAACGCGACAATCTGTATGAAAAAATATGTAGATTAGTCACTGAAACAGTTAATCTGTAATCAACATTAATGGTGCTCTGCATCCATATGATGTAATTTACCTTAACTTATACTTCAATAGGAGAATGGTTCGCCATTCTTCTATTGTTTTTTGTGATGTAAGCCTTTAAAATAGAAATGATGGAGAGGCTTTTTAAATGTATTATGGAACTACCTACGGGGCTAGTGTATTTAAAAGGTCTCTCGACATTAAAGTCGGGAGGATTAATATGAGTCTAATTGAACTAGAAAAGAAAATAGGATATTCTTTCAAGAATATCAAACTGCTTGAGGAAGCGTTGACGCACAGCTCCTATTCGAACGAAAGACGCAAGGAATCGAGAAATAATAACGAACGTCTTGAATTCCTGGGGGATTCGGTTCTGGGCATTATCATCAGTGACTATCTATTCAAGAACTTTCCAGATATGCCAGAAGGTGAGCTCACTAAAATCAGGTCGAAAATCGTCTGTGAAACAACGCTGGGTGAATGCTCGAGAGCCATTGGCCTCGGGGAATTTATGTTTTTTGGCAAGGGTGAAGAAATGACAGGTGGTCGTGACAGAACCTCCATACTTGCAGACGCCTATGAAGCGCTGATTGCGTCCATATATATGGATGGTGGCCTTACGGCGAGCAGTGACTTCATTCTTACACGCATGAACAGAAAAATTCAGGATGCCATTGCAGGCAAGGTCTTCCTTGATTACAAAACGCATCTGCAGGAACTGGTTCAGGTCAATAAAACCAATCGCATCAAATATGAAATCATTGGTGAGGAAGGACCTGACCACTGTAAGGTATTCCATACCCAGGTCAGCCTGAACGAAAGGGTTATTGGCAAGGGTGTTGGACGCAGTAAAAAGGAATCGGAGCAGGAAGCCGCAAAAATGGCGCTTAGAGAGGTTGAGCAGCTTGATCTCCAATAAACCGGGAATCATCCCCATATTTGTGCCCCATCTTGGCTGCCCGCACGACTGTGTCTTCTGTAACCAGAAGACCATTACAGGTCAGCAGGAGGCCTACGGCACGGAAATGGTAATTCATGAAATAGAAGCGCATCTGGAAACCATGACCGGCAGACGTCATCCCATAGAAATTGCATTTTTCGGTGGCAGCTTTACAGGTATTCCAGTTCAAAAGCAAATTGAATTCTTAGACATCGCCCGTCGTTACTTGTATGACGGGCGTATTCATGGTATTCGGCTTTCTACAAGACCTGATTATATCGATGAAAAGGTACTTGAAAGACTTCTTGACTACGGCGTGACAGCAGTTGAACTGGGCGTGCAGTCTCTGAATGAGGAAGTGCTTAGGCTCTCCGAGCGGGGACATGATATTCAGCAGGTCAGGGACGCGGTGCGGCAAATCAGGAAAACGGACCTGAAGCTGGGACTGCAAATGATGCTTGGCCTTCCGGGCGATACCCTTGAAAAGTCGATGGAAACTGCAGATACGATCATTGCTATGAAACCGGATTTTGTACGCATCTATCCAACTGTGGTCATACGGGGAACAGCTCTCGAAAATATGTATGACGCAGGAAGCTATAAAGCGCTTTCGGTAGAAGACGCAGTCGAGTGGCTCAGTGAGATCATGCCCAGGTTTGCAGCGGTGAACATCCCTGTCATTCGGGTCGGACTCCAACCGACGGAAGAACTCATCAAAGGCGATACGAGACGCGCTGGAGCCTATCATCCAGCCCTCAGGCAGCTTGCAGAGTCAAGAATTATCCTGAAAAGGATTGAGACGAAACTGGCAGATGTGTTTAAGCGCGGGGCGGGGCAGCGCATTTCTCTTTCTGCATGCGAAAGAGACTGGACTGTGGTGCGCGGGCAGAAGAGAAGCAATTTCGATGCGCTTGAAAAGAAATACCCGACCTTGGCGTGGACATATAATATTTCAGAAACAGCTTTATGTGGGTATGTATCTCTCTCAATTGAAACAGAATATAAAACAGTAAATGTGAATTTAAAAATAGACTAGTATTTGAGGTGTTCCATTTGTATTTAAAAAAGCTTGAAATGAAAGGATTCAAATCCTTTGCCGATAAAACGGAAGTAGAATATGAGAATGGGGTAACCTGTATTGTTGGACCGAACGGCAGTGGCAAAAGCAACATCACAGACGCTGTACGCTGGGTGCTCGGCGAACAAAAGGTAAAGACACTGCGTGGCGCTAAAATGGAAGATGTCATCTTCAATGGCACAAAGCATAGAAAACCGCTTGGTATGGCAGAAGTTTCTCTCGTCTTCGATAACAGAGAAAAGTACTTTCCTCTTGATTTCAGTGAAGTCATTGTCACGCGAAGGGTCTTTCGTTCGGGTGACAGCGAATACCTGGTCAACGGAACGTCGTGCAGACTGAAGGATGTAAAAGAGCTCTTCATGGATACGGGAATAGGCACAGATGGCTACTCCATCATCGGTCAGGGGCGTATAGACCGAATTCTCAGCAATAATGCAGATGAGCGCAGACAAATCTTCGAAGAGGCAGCGGGTATTGTAAAGTACAAGGCACGTAAGATTGAAGCGGAGAGAAAACTTGGCAATACGCAGGCCAATCTGCTTCGTGTTGACGATATCATCAGGGAACTTGAAGGACGTGTCGAACCGCTTCGTAAAGAAAGTGAGAAGGCTGAACAGTTTCTTGACCATTCAAAAAAGCTTAAAACACTGGAAATGAACCTGTTTATCCGTCAGGTTGATACTTGTGACTCTAAAATTAAGAGTGAAAATGAAAAAACAGATACGCTCAATAAGCAGCTTTCAGAAATGCAAGCTGCACTTGCTGAAATTGAGCAAGAGGTAGAGCGAATTGAACAGCAGATGGATGCCTACTCTCAAGCAGTCAAGGTCTCTGAAGAAAGCTTTTTGAAGGCTACAACTGAAATGGGACATTTTGAAGCGAAGGTGTCCCAAATTCGTGAACGCCAAAAGAGTACAGATGCCAATGCCATGCGAATAGAGGCGGAGGTTGAGCAGATTGATGCAGTCATGCTTGATTTGAACAACCAGATGGAGCATGCAGAGCGGGCGCTGGCTGAGTTGAGTGAAAAGCTTGATCAAGTCAACGCTTCACTTGAAACCATTCAGGCTGTATACGACGAAAAAGCCCGTGCCCTTACTGACCGGGAAACCGATTCAGAATCGGCCAAGCAGCGTGCAATCCAAATACTGAATGCAATTGAACGCGAAAAAGTGGAGATTGCAGGCCGGAAAGCTTCAATTCAAAGTCTTACAGAGCGTATTGATGCCATTGAGCTTAGTATTGAAGAATCAAGAAGTCATAAGGAGGGTACCAATGCCCGCATGACAGATCTTGAAACGAACCATCAGGTTCATCGTACAGACTATGCCGAAATGCTTAGAACGCGTGAAAGCAATATGGAGCTTTTGAAGAACCGCGTTCAGGAACAGAAAACACTCGAAAACGAGACCAAGCAGCTCAGCCATAAGCATATGAAGGCTTCTAGTGAAAGACGAGTGCTCATTGATATGGAAAATGCCTTTGAGGGCTATGACAATAGTGTTAAAGGGGTTCTAAAAGCATGTTCTAAAGATCAGAAGCTGGGTGCAGGTGTTCATGGTGTTGTCACATCACTCATGACAATTCCAAAGAGTTTGGAACGAGCAGTAGAGGTAGCGCTTGGAAGACAGCTTCAAAATATTGTTACTGAGTCTGAGCAAGATGCCAAGCGTCTTATCGACCACCTGAAAAGAAATTCGCTTGGGCGTGTGACCTTCCTGCCCCTGTCAAATATAAGAGCCAGCATGTACAATGTTCCGGTCCAAGTCGAGAACATGGCAGGATATGTTGGAACCGCCAATCAGCTGATTGGTTATGAGCCCAAGTACAAGCAGCTCTTTACCTATCTTCTTGGTCGTACAGTTATTGTCGAAGACTACGATACGGCGGTTGCGTGCCTTAAGGTTCAAGGCATGCGTCATAGAATCGTCACCAAGGATGGCGAAATTCTAACACCTGGTGGAGCCATTACCGGCGGGTCCTTCAAATCAAGAATTGCCAACCTGCTTGGCCGTAAGCGAAAAATTGATGAGCTCGGCGCTCTCATTGAGTCTTATAAGAAAGATATCAAGACCAATGAAACCAAGATGGAAAATGTGATTGGTGAAATTGAAAAGGTACAGAGTGAAATAGAAGCGCTTAGTGAAAGCTGCGAGACAAAGCGCGTTGAAATTGTCAAATGTGAAGGTGAAATCGAAACCGTTAGAAGAGAGCTTGAGCGCCTTGATAAGGATTCCGAAAGACTGCAGCGGGAACGTGATATGATTTCACGTGAACGCAGCACTGCACAAGCTTCGATTGAGAGCAAGTCTAAGGCGATTGAAGCACTGGAAAGCGAAAGCCATGAAATCGAAAATGCCATGCTGGGGTATTCTGACGGCATACGTCAGCTTCAGAGCCAAGTAAAGGAGCTTTCTGAATCTATGACGGCTCAAAAGGTTGAACATGCCTCCTTGAATCAAAAGCATGCACATCAGGCGATGGAAATTCGACGCTTGAGCGAATCCGTCAGAGAAAATACTGAGAAAAAAGCGGTGAAGGCAGAGGAACTGAATCTTTTATACACTGAGAAGGAAGCCCTGGATGAGGAAATGAGCATTGCAGAAGAGGATATGCGTCTTCTGAGAAAATCCATGCTCCAGATTGAAATGGACAAGGAAGATCTTTCTGTGAAGCTTCAGGGATGTCAGACTACGCTTGCAACAAAGCGCATGACACATGAAAAGGAGCTCTCAGACCTTGAACAGCTGAAGGAAGTCCTTCATAAGCAGGATCTTGTACTCACAAAGATTGAAATGGAAAAAGAGAATATCATCGCCAACCTGTGGGAAAAGTATGAAGTCAGTCTGCGTGAAGCGATGGAATACAGAATAGAAATTGATGTTGAAGCTTCAACCGAGGAAGTGAAGGGTCTTAGAAATAAAATAAGAAGGCTAGGGGAAGTCAACATCAGTGCCATAGAGGAGTATAAGGAAGTCAAATCGAGGTTTGAGTTCCTGACCTCAGAGCGTGATGATCTTGTCAAATCTCAAAAATCCCTTGAAAAGGTCATCAAGGACCTTGAAAAGAAAATGATTACGCAGTTCAATGAGAACTTTGAAATTGTCAAAGAGCACTTTACAGGTATCTTCAGTAAGCTGTTTGAAGGTGGTCAGGCTGACCTTGTCCTTCTTGACAAAGAGGATGTGCTGAACTCTGGAATCGAGATCGTGGCACAGCCACCAGGTAAAAAACTCCAGAGTCTGAGCTTGCTTTCCGGTGGGGAAAGAGCCATGACGGCAATAGCCCTGCTGTTTGCAATACTGAAGACAAAGCCTGCGCCATTTTGTATTCTCGATGAGATTGAAGCAGCACTCGATGATGTAAATGTATTCCGATTTGCTGATTTTCTGAAGGAGTTCACACAGAATTCGCAGTTTGTAATAATTACGCATAGAAAAGGCACCATGGAAATTGCAAATACGCTTTATGGGGTGACTATGCAGGAGTACGGGGTTTCTAAAATCGTATCCGTCAAGCTTGAAGACGTTGCAATTTAAATGAGGAGGACGACAACATGTTAAAAAAGCTATTTGGTTTTGGTAAGAAGGAAGAGAAAAAAGAAGAGATAGATATGGTTCAGGAGGTTGCTGAAGCGGTTGAAGAAACAGCAGAAGCTGCAGAGGGCGGTGAAGAGGAGTCCCAGGAAGAGGATCTTCAGGAAGAAGTCCCTGTAGTGGATGATCAGGTTGAAGCGGCGGTTGAAGTTCCTGTCAAGGCAGCCCAAGTGCTGTCGACCGAAGAAATACCAGAGCCGGAAATGCCAGTTGAACAAGTTGAAGAGCCTGCTGCGCCAGTAGAGGAACCTGTTAAGAAGAAGTCTTTCTTTGGCAAGCTGATTGATGGTCTTAACAAGACGAGAAAAGGCATTACAGATCAAATCGACAACCTGCTGAACAATTATGGTGAAATCGATGATGATCTTTTCGAAGAGCTTGAAGAAATTCTGATCATGGCTGATGTGGGCATGAACACGACAATGAAGATTATTGATGCCCTTCGCGAAGAACTCAAAGTAAGAAAAATCAAAGATTCAAGTCTGGTTAAGGATGTGCTTCATGATGTTGTGGAAGGCTTCCTGACTGAAGACTATGACTCATCACTGAATATTGACCCTACACCGGCGATTGTACTTGTAATTGGTGTAAATGGCGCGGGTAAGACAACGTCCATTGGCAAGATGGCGCACCGCTTCAAATCTGAAGGTAAAACGGTTCTCCTTGCAGCTGCGGATACATTTAGAGCCGCAGCAATCGACCAGCTCAAGGTATGGGGCGATCGGGTAGATGTCAATGTTATCGCACATACGGAAGGCTCAGACCCTGCCGCTGTCATTTTTGACGGCATTCAGGCTGCCAAGGCACGTAATACGGATATTTTAATTTGTGACACTGCAGGTCGTCTTCATAATAAGAAGAATCTGATGAACGAGCTTGCTAAGATTTTCAAGGTTATTGAGCGTGAGTATCCTCAGGCAACCAAGGAAGTTCTTCTTGTACTGGATGCCACAACGGGTCAGAATGCCATTCAACAGGCCAAGCTTTTTAAAGAGACTGCTGCCATCACGGGCATTGTGTTAACTAAGCTGGATGGTACAGCTAAGGGCGGCGTTGTTCTTGCTGTAAATGATGAACTGGGTATTCCGGTTAAGATGATTGGTGTTGGCGAAGGCATGGACGATTTACAGGACTTTGATCCAAAGAGCTTCGTGCGTGCGCTGATGGATGTTTAAAAAAGCGGAAAAACATGCAAATAGGTGTTGACATGACTGTATCATGCTGTTAGAATACTTCTGTAAAGTAATTAACCTTTACAACTAACATGCCGGATGGTGATCGTTTTGATTGAGAAGAAAATGAGACTGGGTAACCTCTTCGTATTTTACGGAGAACTTCTGACTGCAAAGCAGCAGGATATTTTAGAGTTATACTGTCATAATGATCTCTCGCTTGGAGAAATCTCCGAGGATCTAAGCATTAGTCGCCAGGCAGTTTATGATACAATCAGACGAAGCGAGAAGCTTCTTGAATCCTATGAAGACAAGTTGGGGCTGATGACACGCTTCGATGAGACTGAAAGCAGGATGGAGATGCTTATCAGCGAAATTGACAAACTGAAGAGCATAATTCTAGATGGTGGTGCGCGAGAGGAACTGCTTCAGGAAATTGAAGAGATCAAGTCACGCGCAGCAGCAGTTGCAGAATAGAGTAGGGAGGTTGTCCAGTGGCATTATTTGAAGGCCTTGCGGATAAACTACAAGGTACATTAGCTTCACTTAAGGGTAAAGGCAAGTTGTCTGAAAAAGACGTAAAACAGGCCATGCGTGAAGTTAAGCTTGCACTGCTTGAAGCCGATGTAAACTTTAAGATTGTAAAAGAATTTACTAAAAAGGTGACTGAGCGTTCTGTTGGACAGGAAGTACTTTCAAGCCTGACACCAGCGCAGCATGTCATCAAAATAGTTAATGAAGAGCTAACGGCGCTCATGGGAGAAACGCAAAGCAAACTGACGTTTTCTTCCGGTGGCCTGACTGTCTTTATGATGGTTGGTCTGCAAGGTGCCGGTAAAACGACGACTACGGGTAAGCTTGGATCTCTGCTCAAGAAGCAGGGGAAACGTCCGCTTCTCGTTGCCTGTGATATCTACAGACCAGCCGCGATCAAACAGCTTCATGTTGTTGGGGATCAGCTGGAGATTCCAGTGTTCTCGATGGGTGACAAGGTTGACCCTGAGGAGATTGCAAAAGCGGGTATTGAACATGCCAAAAAGCATGGCAATGATGTCGTGATTCTCGATACAGCCGGTCGACTTCACATAGATGAAAATCTTATGGATGAACTTGACCGAGTTAAGAAAGCTGTGAGACCTCAGGAAATTCTATTGGTGCTGGATTCCATGACAGGCCAGGATGCGGTCAATGTCGCAGAGAATTTCAATGAGAAACTAGGTCTTGACGGCCTGATTATGACAAAACTTGATGGTGATACACGTGGTGGTGCGGCCCTTTCGGTCAGAGCTGTCACTGGGAAACCAATCAAATTTGCATGTGTAGGTGAAAAACTTACAGATATAGAAGAATTCCATCCAGACAGAATGGCGTCTCGTATTCTGGGTATGGGCGATGTGCTTACTCTGATTGAGAAGGCACAGGCCAATATTGATGAAGAGAAAGCCAAAGAACTGGAAAAGAAAATCAGAAAAGCTGAGTTCGATTTGGATGATTTTCTTGAGCAGCTTCAGCAAATGAAGAACATGGGGCCATTGAGTGAGCTTCTTGGCATGATGCCGGGAATGAACAACAAGGCGCTAAAAAATGTTCAGGTTGATGACAAGGAAATTGCCCGTGTTGAGGCAATCATCCAGTCAATGACCAAGGCTGAAAGACGCGACATCAATCTCATCAATGGCAGCAGAAAGAAACGTATAGCTGCCGGTAGCGGTACGCGCGTTCAAGATGTCAACAGGCTGATTAAGCAGTTTGACCAGACGCGTAAGATGATGAAACAGTTCTCCGGTCTCGAAAAGAAAATGAAGCGAGGCGGAGGAATGGGATTACCGTTCTTTTAAATAAGTTTAGGTTTATCATCTATCTTAGTTGATAATCATATATATTACTATATTAACGATATGAGGAGGTGCAACAAATGGCAGTTAAAATCCGTATGAGAAGAATGGGTTCAAAGAAGAAACCTTTCTATAGATTGGTAGTAGCAGACTCTCGTTCTCCTAGAGATGGTCGTTTCATCGAAGAAATCGGTTACTACAACCCAGTTTCTGAGCCTGTACAGATCAAGATCAATGACGAAAGAGCTGTTAAATGGTTAAGCGAAGGCGCTCAACCTACTGACACTGTTAAGGACTTGTTCAAGAAGCATGGCGTTTACGACAAGCTAAGCAAGTAAGAACAGGGGAGTGTTTTTCATGGGTGAACTGGTCAAGGTCATCGCAAAAGCGTTGGTTGACAACCCAGAATCAGTAGAAGTCAGTGAAATTGAAGGCTCTCAGTCAGTCATCATTGAACTGAAAGTTTCTCCTGATGATATGGGTAAGGTCATCGGTAAACAAGGTCGTATTGCAAAAGCACTGCGTACAGTAGTGAAAGCTGCTGCGACTAAAGAAAACAAACGAGTGGTTGTTGAAATCATTCAATAGTTCTTGTAAGATATCTAAGCCTGCTTTTTAGCGGGCTTTTATATTTGTGAAAACAAAGAAATGCATTCAAATGAGAAGAGCAGGCATTCGAGTCCTAATTCGAAATGCCTGCTCTTCTCATTTGAATATATGGCGCGTAAGCGACATGAGCAACCTTTGGTTGCTCTGTTGGTGACAAAGTTTGAAAAGCTTCATAAGCGACATGAGCAGGAAAAACATGTAAGAAAAAAGTCAGCGACATACGTAATGTGAAGTGTAAGAAAGATGCAATTGTAAATTGCTCTAGCATTCTTACACATAATTTGGGCTGTGTTTTATAAAGTACACGGATGGGTAAAAAGAACTAAGGAAAAGCATATTTGTATGGTAAAATACATTTATAGCCAATTGGCGTGTACGGTATAGGTCGTTATTATAGGGGGGTCTTGGATGAAGAGTATCCGAGTAAAAATCATGCTCGCAGTGTCGGTAATCATAATATTGGCATTGTCTGTGGAAGGTGTTGCGGTCAGTAAGTTTGCCAAAAGCAACTTAAGTGATGATGCGCAGGCAGCCTTTGCGTCAAGTGCTGTTTCGCTATTGTCAGAATTAACGGATATGGATCGAAGTATCCAAAAGGCAGAAGCGACGCTGATGACTGAGTTTGATAAGAATATTCAGAGTGTCGTAGAAGTTGGATATTCAATTGTAGATTCTAACTATCAGAAGGCACAGGCTGAAATTGAAGCAATCCCGTCTGATTTGACAGATGCTGAAAAAGCATCGCTTTCACAGTTGATTGCTGAGAAGTACAAGAAAGCAAGTATAGAAGCGATCAGACCTATGCGGTTTGGAACGGATGGTTACTTGTGGATTGACAACAAGGACTATGTGCTGCAGCTGTTGCCAACTGCGCCTGAAGGCGAAGGCAATTATAGAGGTGACCTCCAGGACAAAACAGGGGCATACTTTGTCAAGGAACTGGTAGACGGTGCGGTGAAGAATGGAACTTACTTTTATGACTACTATTTCCCAAAACCGGGTGAGACACTGGCTTCAAAGAAACGCGGCGTTGTAAAATACTTTGAAGAGTGGGGCTGGATAGTTGGTACGGGAAATTATGTTTCCGAGATAGAGAAGGAAATCGAATTCCGCTCTTATGAAGAAAAAGGCTACTATCAGCAAAAGCTGGAGCAGCTAGAAGAAAACCATTTCATTACAATCACAGATTCAACGGGTAACATCAAGTTTAGTGATAATGTGTTTCTGATCAACACGATGCTTGATATGACAAATTTGAAAACACAGAAAACGGTGGGTGAAGAGATTTCAAACCTGGAAGACCAGTTCTATGAATTCATTATTGAAGAAAAAGACGGTCAGACCCTGTATTTTGGCTATGTCATGTATGATGAGTTCAATGACCGTCGTATTCTTTACGCACGTAAGGCAGGCTTGATCTTCGGTCTTGTGGACCAGCTTGTTCAGGCTGTTCTTGTTGTGGTTGCGGCAATGATTGTAATTGGCCTTGTGCTCAGTTATGCTATAGCATCAATGATTACAAAGCCAATTGTACGCATGCGCAAGTTCACAGCGCGTGTTGCTGAAGGTGACCTGACAAGCCTCATGGAGGTTAATCGAAAAGATGAACTCGGCGAACTGACCAAGGATTTGAATGTCATGGTAGAAAGTCTGCGTGGTATTGTAAATGAGTCCATAGAAATGTCCGGACTTGTATATCAGACGACTGAGAATCTGGCAGAAATGTCGACTCAGACAAGTGAAGCCATAGAACAGGTTGCGAAGGCTGTTGAAGAAATTGCTTCAGGCTCCACGGAACAGGTACAGGAAACCGAGCGCGGTGTCCATGGTGTTGGTTCTCTTGAGGCAAGCTCTGACCAGATCCATCATGTTACTGAAGATATGCAGTCGGCTATTCGTGATATGAAAGAAAAGAACAATATCGGTGTGGCTTCGATGAAGTCTCTTTCTGAGAAACAGCAGGAAAGCTTCAATACGATTCAGGATATTGACAGGGTCATTCGCGAACTGGCCAATCAGATTATGCAAATTACGACATTTACAGATACTATTACAGCGATTGCGGAGCAGACCAACCTCCTAGCACTGAATGCGTCCATAGAGGCTGCACGTGCTGGAGAACATGGTCGAGGCTTTGCGGTTGTAGCAGATGAAATTAGAAAGCTGGCTGAAGAGTCGGATTCCTCTGCGCGTGAAATTCAGGAGCTGACATCAAAAATCAGTAAAGACACAGAGGCTGTATCAACAACGGTACGCAGCGCTGAACGCATATTCAAGGAGCAGAACCAAGCAGTTGAGTCGAGTGGTGTTCTCTTTGACGAACTGAATGAGTCGGTTGAGCTTACTTCAAGTAAGCTGGTTGATGTTGTGCAAGCACTTGGAGAGCTGACTGCGGTGAAAGATCAGATGGTCGAAATCGTCATGAATATTTACAAGGTTGCAGAGATGTCTGCATCGGCATCAGAAGAGGTATCGGCATCTGTAGAGGAACAGACTGCATCGATTGAGGAAATCAGTGGTATGGCACACCAGCTGCAAAGCCACGCAGAGGACCTCAAAGAGACTATGAAACAGTTTAGACTGTAAAGCTATTTCTTTTATATAAATCAGTTTTAAAATGAGAATGTCAAATTACAAAGTGCCTTCAGCTCAGAACAATCTGTGCTGAAGGCGCTTTTCTATTGGAGTTTTTGTTTAAGGGTCAAATGTGGTATAATGCCTTGGTATGGAAAAGAGATTAAGGTAGGTGGAATATAGATGAATGGCAAAATGCTGGTTGGAAAAATTGTAAATACACATGGCTTGAAGGGACACTTGAAAGTATACCCTTACACATCTGACAAGGAAGAATTCGATACTTTTGAATACCTTATGATAGAAGGTTCCGATAAAAAGATTGAAATCAAGTCAGTTAGGTATCAGAAAAATATGGCGGTTATCCTGTTTGAAGGATATGACAATATCAATGATGCTGAAAAGCTGAAAAATAAGGATGTTTATATCAATCGTGAAGATCTTGGTGACATGAGTGAAGATACATTTATCTATTCTGAAATTGAAGGATATGTGGTTGAAGACGAGACGCATGGTGGTGTCGGCGTAATCAAGTCGGTTACATCTGGTGCTGCGCAGGATCTGATTGTTGTAGAAAAGCCGGATGGCAGTACGTTTATGATTCCGAGTGTAAAAGAATTTGTTAAAGGCTTTGACCATGAGGCGCGTGTACTGCGTGTAAATCTTATAGAAGGAATTATGTAATGGAATTTAAAATATTGACACTCTTTCCGGAAATGTTTGAGAATTTCAAAGATGCAAGCATTATCGGCAGGGCGGTAAGAGATGGAAAGCTGAATATTGATACCATCAATATACGGGATTATGCCAACAATAAGCACAATCGTGTGGATGATTATCCGTATGGCGGCGGTGCTGGAATGGTTATGCAGCCGATGCCGCTTAAGGGTGCACTTGAAGCCCGTGGGTGGTCGCCTGGGAAAACTGTGATCTACATGTCTCCAAAGGGCAAAAATCTGACACAGGCTGATTGTGATGCCCTAACAAAGGAAAGTGAGCTCTTTATAGTTTGTGGTCATTATGAGGGCATAGACCAGCGGTTCATTGACAAGTACGTGACGCGTGAAATATCCATTGGCGATTATGTGCTAACAGGTGGCGAACTACCGGCCATGGTGCTGATTGATTCCGTTTCTCGACTCCTACCAGGTGTTCTTGGGAAACAGGATTCCTATGAAGATGAAAGCCATATGGGAGGGTTGCTTGAGTATCCGCATTATACACGACCCCCAGAGTTTGATGGGCTGGATGTTCCCGAAGTGCTTTTGTCTGGTCACCATGCAAACATTGAAAAATGGCGGCTTGAAGAGTCTATAAAGGTTACTGAGGAGCGCCGGCCGGATATGATTGACGCACTGCTTAAGGATCCGTCAACAGATAAAAAAATACTGAAAGCAATTCATCGAATCAGGTGTGAAAAATAATCTTGTTTCGTCATTGAATCTATGCTATAATACTAACGTTGTATTACGGACGGTCCTCTGGCACCTTGGTCACGAACGTCTATGGAGAAGGGAGGACATACTCATGAATATGAATATCATTAAAGAGCTTGAAGCGGAACAAATGAAGTCAGAAATCGTTACTTTTAACGTAGGTGACACAGTTGCAGTTTCTCTGAAAGTTAAAGAGGGTAAGAGAGAGCGTATCCAGATTTTCGAAGGCATTGTACTTAAGAGACAAGGCGGCGGACTTGGAGAAACTTTCACAGTAAGAAAGATTTCTTACGGCGTTGGTGTTGAAAAGACACTTCCACTTCACTCACCAAAGATCGAAAAGATCGAAGTTAAGAGAAGAGGTAAAGTACGTCGTGCTAAGCTGAACTATCTTCGCGATAGAGTTGGCAAGCGTGCAAAAGTTAAAGAAAGAATCTAAGCTTATGCATTATCAAAAGACTGTACGGTATGTACAGTCTTTTTTTAATGGTACGACCGAAATCTTTGATTTCGAGCGTCGTACCTTACCCCGAAACAGAGTGAGGGGTGTTCCTGCCTGCACGCGGAGCGTGTGAAACGAAATCTTTGATTTCGAGCGTCGTACCTTACCCCGAAACAAAGTGAGGGGTGCTCCTGCCTGCACGCGAAGCGTGTGAAACGAAATCTTTGATTTCAACAGATAAGAAAATATATCGTTCATATAAGAAATAATGTAAAATAATTGATAGAGGTGAGATTATGCATATTAACTGGTATCCGGGTCACATGAAAAAGACCAAAGATCTGATAAAGGAAAATCTGAAGCTTGTAGACGTAGTCGTAGAGCTTTTGGATTCGCGCATACCGCTAAGCAGCAGAAATCCGCAGTTCGATGAACTGGTTGGCGACAAGCCAAGGGTTGTGGCGCTTAATAAGTTCGATTTGGCGGACCCATCGGTTACAAAGGCGTGGATTGAAGATTACAAGGAAAAGGGCATTCGTGCGATCCCGGTTAACGCATTGACAGGTGCAGGTATGAAAGATCTGCTTTCGGCTGTCAAGGAAGCGGGCAGCGCGCGTGTTGATAAAAGGGTGGCAAAAGGGGCGGACCGTTCCAGTGTCCGTGTTATGATTGTGGGCATTCCAAACGTAGGAAAATCATCGCTCATCAATAATCTTGTAGGTAAGAAAAGTGCCAAAACTGGTAATAAGCCTGGTGTTACAAAGGGTAAACAATGGATTCGTGTCAGAGCGGACATCGATTTGTTTGACACACCGGGCATACTGTGGCCGAAAATTGAAGACCAGAATGTAGGTATGAAGCTGGCATACACAGGGGCGATCAAAGATGAGATTCTTCATATCGATGATATTGCATTCCATCTGTTGAAAATGCTGACTGAGCGGTACCCTGAACAACTCAAGGAAAGATATAAGCTTGAGGTGTTAAGTGAAGAAACACTTGAAATCATGGATGAAATCGCTGTTAAACGTGGTTGTATAAAAAGAGGCCGTGAAATTGACTATGATAAGGTTTCGCGTCTGATACTGGATGAATACAGAAAGGGCACAATCGGAAAAATTACGCTTGAGCGCCCGAATGAGGTCACAGCAGAGCAGGAGGCATAATATGATTTCACAAATGTCGGCAACTGCAGTGAAAAAGTATTTGGATACGCTGACCTTGGATGAACAAAGCCATTTGGTGGAGGAACTCAGAGCAGACTCCAGAAAATCCGTGAGTGCTCTGGCGGATAAAATCGAGAAGAAAATACAAAAGCATGAAGAGGAAATGGCACGTCTGATTGAAATGCATGCTTTTGAGAAGGAAGCTCGAAAAAAAGGATACAAGCTAGTTGCGGGTATTGATGAAGCTGGACGCGGTCCCCTTATGGGACCGGTGGTTGCATCGGCGGTTATCCTTCCCGATGATTGTATTATTGAAGGGCTTGATGATTCAAAAAAGCTTTCCGAACAAAAACGGGACCAGCTTTTTGAAGTGATTCAGGAAAAAGCGCTTGCAATTGGTGTTGGAATGGCCGATGAAAATGAAATAGACAGCATCAATATACTCAATGCCACGAAAAATGCCATGAAAAGAGCTGTTGAAGATATGGGCATGGATCCGGATTATCTGCTAATTGATGCGGTGGAACTTGCCGATACTGGTATTGACCAGGAAGCCTTGATCAAGGGCGATGCGAGAAGCCTGAGCATTGCAGCCGCGTCTGTAATTGCAAAGGTTACACGTGATAGAATTGTAGAGTCTCTGGAAACACAGTATCCTGGCTATGGTTTTGCGCAGCATAAGGGATACGGGACGAAGGCACACTATGAAGCAATTGAGAAACTCGGCATAACGCCGGTTCACAGAAAGAGCTTTTTGAAAAATATACTCTAGCAGGTGATTGAATTGAGAATCACAAATCAGCAGATTTTGAATCAGGCAACAGCAGATGTACGAAAAGTTTCAGATGGATCGACAGATACATTGACCAAAGGTCAAGTGCTAAAGGCGGTTGTGCGTGATGTTATGCAGGATGGCCTTGTTTTAGAGCTCAAAAATGGGAGCCTCTTAAAAGCGACGATTGCTGACGGGGCGACTTATTCCAAGGGAGATGCTCGGACCTTTGAGGTCGTTGAAAATGGACAACCAGCCCTTCTGAAAAGCCTTGGTGAAGAAGCGGCTAAAACGCTTGAGCAGACTCTGGAGGGTTTGTTCAAGGGCAGTGGTGAGCAGGTTACACCAGAAAAAATGGGGGCTGCGAAAGCGCTTTTGAGTTTCGGACAACCCATAAGTAAGGAAGGGATTAACAGTCTTCTTGAAACGTCCAAGCAGGTAGATACATTCAAGGGCTTGATCGAGTCAGATATTATCAAGCTTGAGGATATCCCGCCAAAGTCACCGGTCAAGCAGATATTAATCTCCTTTTATAAGAATGCGGGAGGTAATCAGACATCTGCTGCGGATAAAAACACTTTTGAATTAACATCTTTGCTCAAATCAAGCCAGTCAACAGACCAGACACCTGCTTCTGACTTGCGTCAAGGCACATCAGCACCGCAGCAGGACGTGCTGCGAGAGGGGGCTGACGCCGCTCGGCTTCAGACGTCACGAAACATTGAACAAACACCGCTTGAGAGCCAAAAGGCAGCTGTTGATCAAAATACAAACCAAGAGACAGCACAAACGGTTGAAAAGCTTGCAAACTTGTTGAGTCAGGTGGACTATCAAAAGCTGGCCTTCCATAAAAGTGCGGGTATGGAGAATTCTGTCTTCAATTTGGCAATGCTTGAAAAACTGGTATTCGGAAAAGAAACCATTGGCAAGCAGGTTGGTGCGCTGATTGAAACGCTGAACGCCTCCTTTAAGAATTTGCCGGATTCTGTCAAGGTCCTGCTTGAAGATTTAAAGGGACTTGATCTTGGAAAAGACGCTGAAACTGAAAAAGCACTCCAGAAAGTGCTGGACGCCCTTGATAAGTCGGTGTCGAAGGAATCAGAATCCTTGGAAACACTAAAGGGAGACCTGACGTCAGTCAAGCAGTCGGTAAGCTACATGCGTGAAATGAATTCATCCATGACCTACATGCAGATTCCCGTTCAAATTGATCAGAACATGCACAGTGTGGATTTTTTCATGAAGAAACGCAGGGGCAATGACCGCAGCTCAGATGAACTGACGATTTTCATTTCTCTTGACACCCAGCATATAGGAACGGTTCAATCCCTCATAGAGTATCAGAAAAATAATCTGAAAATTCAGTTCAGGGTACGTAATGAGGAAACCGTAGATTATCTTGAAAACCAAAAGGACGCACTCATGGAAAGTCTATCTGAAATAACAGATCAGAACATATCCGTTTCATTTATAATCAGGGACAGTGCCCAGTCAACACTGGATACGATTGCAGAAATTTCAGCTACCGAGGCCGCCGGCATCGATGTGAGGGTGTGAGATTATGCGTGACAAGTCTGAAGAAACGAACGATAAGCGAAAAATAGCCACAGCGCTAAAATATGACCGTGGTCAGGACGATGTCCCAAGGCTTGTTGCCAAAGGCATGGGCCTGATTGCTGAAAACATTATTGAAAAGGCAGAGGAGCATGATATTCCTGTCTATCAGGACGAGCGTCTGTCCAGACAATTGTACAACCTTTCGCTTGGAGAGGATATTCCGCCGGAACTGTATGAGGTCGTGGCAGAAGTTCTGGTGTTCATTGCGAAAATGGATAAGAAGGTATGATATGCATAAGAATGACGTTGGAAGACATGGGGAAGAAATAGCAGTGCGGCATTTGGTGCAACACGGTTTTGATATTGTCGGAAGAAACATTCATATGCGTATTGGGGAAATTGATATTGTTGCGAAAAGGCAAGACGTCTATCATTTTGTTGAAGTGAAGACCAGACTCAGTGATTCATTTGAGCGAGCTGGATTCAGTCTGACGCATAAGAAGTTGAAACATCTGAAAATGGCTGTTGAGGCTTATATGAAAAAGTATGAACTGTTTGACTGTGACATTTCTGTAGATTTCGCCGCAATAGATATTGGTGCAAATGGTGAAATAAGCATTGATTGGAATTACAATATCTCTATATAATATAAGTTGTATCAGGCAATCATGAAACGGGGGAGAACTATGTACAAAAATTTAAGGCAGCCAATATACATACAGGCAGCGGTTGCGGCGGCAATGTTATTCTTTGGCGTGACAGTACCTTCAAACATCTTGACTTCGGGAATACTTGTCGTATTTGCAGGCTTCCTTCTGAAGGATGCGTATGAGATGGTCGGATCGGAATATGTCATAACGGAAGAGAGTCTTCAGCTGCAGGTTCATGGCAAGGTAAAATGGGAAATAAAATGGCGTGAACTGGATATGGTTACAAGAACCAAAAAGAATCCACGCTGGGTCGTTGTTTCAGACGGAAAAGAGTTCCGTATGCTGAAGCATTCTACGACGAACTTTGAAATGCTGGTCAAGGAAGTTATCAGATACGGATCTGTTAACAAGGATATGAAAGTTCATGAAACAATCAATCAGTATCTGGATGTAGCCTTGAAACTGGATGATGTCGGAAGAATCAAAAAGAAATCCCGCTTGCTTCTAAGAAATGAAATAAGCGAGACCGCTTCTGTTGATGATGAACTGGAAGAGCTGCAAGAAGAAATCAGTGAAGAATCAGATAAGTAAATTGAAAATAGTGTTGAGCTAAAGACATGTGGACGCCAGTGCATTCGAAAGAGTGTGCTGGTGTTTTTATTTGAAAAGATTTGGGGCCAGAGGTGTGATTTCATCAAATCCAGTGTGGATGAAGGATGCAAACAAAAATACATTTCCACAAAATGGAATAATATGGTAATATAGATTTATCATAAGGAGGGTGAAATGTATTCAAAAATAGTTTCCTCGGTTTTGTTCGGAATATCCGGACTTCCTATTGAAATAGAGGTAAGCCTCTCAAAAGGGCTGCCCACCTATCAGATTGTCGGTTTGCCTGACAAGACTGTACGCGAATCGAAAGAGCGCATACGATCGGCCATAGAGGGGCTTGGGATCCGATTTCCTGCGAAACGGATTACGCTGAACCTTATACCGGCAGAGGTGCCAAAGGATGGTAGTCAGCTGGATTTGCCCATGGCTATAGGAATTCTGGTATCCATGGGAGAAGTTGAACAGAAGAAAGTAGAGAATATCGCATTTTTCGGTGAAATGAGCCTGGATGGAAGGCTTTTGGAAATACCGGGAATCCTGGCTATGGTTGAGGCGGCTTTAAAAGTAGGCATAGAACATGTAGTGGTTCCTGCATCTCTCGCGTCTGAGGCATCTTTGAATGAACGCATCAGATGTTATGGTGCAGAAAGTTTGGAGGCGGTCCTCGATATATTGAAGACGGACAATCCTCTAAGCTTTTTTAAGTCCTACGTCTGCACGGGACTGGAAGAAGACCCTGCGCTTGAAATGGACGATAAGGAGGATTTCGTTCATGTTCTAGGGCAGGAGGCAGCTAAGCGGGCTCTCATGATTTCTGCCGCTGGATTTCATAACATCTTGATTTCTGGTCCACCAGGATGCGGAAAGTCCATGATGATGCACGCTTTTAAGCATATATTGCCCCCTATGGGGAAGAATGAGGCGGTAGAGGTGAAACGCATAGCTGCCATACACAAAGATGTGCAGAACGGCACTCTGTCTCTTAGAAGGCCATTCAGGAGTCCGCACCATAATATTACTTTAACAGGCATGATTGGTGGCGGTCAGAAGCCAAAACCTGGCGAACTCACGCTTGCCCATAGGGGTGTCCTGTTTTTGGATGAGCTTCCCGAGTTTAAGCGTGAGACGATTGAATCCATGCGTCAGGCCTTGGAGGATGGCTGCATACATATTTCCAGAATACATGGACAAGTGACATTACCATCGGAGATTTTACTGGCTGCGACAATGAATCCGTGCAAATGCGGATTTTTATATAGTTTAGACAAAGAGTGCACGTGTACCCAGCATGAGGTCAAGCGTTATTTGGGCAAGGTGTCTGGTCCGATGCTGGACCGTATTGAGCTTCTTGTAGAGGTCCAGAGTGTGAATACAGACAACATGTCTGCAGGACTTTCCACTGAAGACATGGCAAAGCGGGTGCGACGAGCATACGAGAAGCAAGTAGGACGATACAATGGGCTTGAAATTACCTTCAACGCACAAATGAAAAGCAGTCATATTGAAAGCTTCTGCACAGTGACAGATGAAGCGTCCATGCTGATTAAGCAAAGTGCAGGTCTATACAGGTTCAGTAAGCGTGTGCAAAACAAGATTCTGCTTATTTCAAGAACCATAGCGGATTTGGATGACTCGGACGTGATAGAGGCAGTTCACATTGCTGAGGCGATACAGTTTAGAGCTGCAGAAGGGCGCTTTCGAGGTGAAAACTTATGAAAAAGACCATATTTTGGCTTACACAGGTTGATGGTTTGGGCCCCAAGGGCATACGCGATATATTGGAAACTTGTAGATCTGAAAGTGCCTGCTGCACTCCTTCTGGCTTATGGAACGCTTCCTATGAGAAACTTGTAAGGGACTATGGATTAAGTGAAAAACTGTCCCGTGCAATGATAAATAAAAGGGACAAGGGTGCCATTGAAGACCAGATCAACATCTATGAAAGCAAGGGAATTTCTGTCATCGACATTGACAGTGCTTGCTATCCTAAGCTTTTAAAGGAAATCTATGACGCGCCGGTGCTGCTCTATGCTGTGGGCGATCTTGAGCTTCTCAAGGCGCTTGAAGACAGGTACAAAGGCAAGGCTGTCGGTGTTGTTGGTACGAGAAAGCCCACCCCTTATGGTCGAGAAATGACCGGTCGTATCATTGAAGATCTTGCTCTACAGGATATTGTGATTGTAAGCGGTTTGGCCCTTGGCATAGATTCAATAGCCCATGAACATACGATAAAAGTCTGTGGGAAGACGATTGCGGTTCTTGGGAGCGGTTGTGACGTCATTTATCCAGCGCGAAACAGAAAACTCTATAATGATATTATTGACTCAGGCGGGCTGATTATTTCTGAATATGAACCGGGAGCACAGCCGCTTCGTCATCATTTTCCGAGACGCAATCGAATTATTAGCGGCCTCAGTGATGCCGTACTTGTCATGGAGGCAAGCGTTAAAAGCGGTTCGCTGATAACTGCACACGCTGCCATAGACCAAGGACGCTGTGTGCTGGCATTACCAGGCAATGTGACCAATCCGATGACACGTGGGACCTTGAAATTGATCAAGGAGGGCGCGGTGCCAATTGCGACTGCTTCGGATGTGCTTGAGGAGCTTGGACTGAGTCTGGGACAGGCTTCTGATCAAGCTGGATCAAGCAAGTCAGACTTGGAAAAAGCCCTTGTTCGCATTGAACCTGCAACAGCAGATCAAATTTCTGCTTTACTTGGCAAGGAGGTCTATGATATTATGTTGCAGCTGACGATTCTTGAAATGTCAGGAAAAGTAAAGCGCCTTCCAGGCGGATTGTTTGTTTGTACTTGAAAGAAAAATATTTAGTGAAAATTGTAACAAATTAAGCAAATCTGAAAATCAGTGCTTTATTTTTTGATAATTTATGTTTATAATAATTCAATGTGACGCCTTAATGTGAACATAGGGCGTCGCTTTTCATGTTAAGGCCACTAATGTAGCCATTTGTAATATAATTACAAGGGTAAGGGTGCAGATTTGACAGACAAAATATTAATTTTGCATAATATTTTGAATTATTCAAACATTTCTGTTATAATACTCAATGTTTAAAATTTATGCCGGAGGTGCATATGTCAAAATATCTGGTCATTGTAGAATCGCCGGCAAAGGCAAAGACAATCGAGAAATTTCTAGGTCGTAATTATAAAGTTAAAGCTTCAATCGGGCATGTCAGAGATTTGCCTAAAAGTAAGATGGGCATCGATATCGAAAATGATTTCGATCCGGCTTACATTACGATTCGTGGCAAGGGTCCTGTCATTAAGGAACTGAGAACGGCTGCAAAAAAGGCAGATAAAGTCTTTCTCGCAACCGACCCCGACCGCGAAGGTGAAGCAATTGCATGGCACCTGTCCTTTCTGCTCAATATTGATCCTGAAGATGCATGTCGTGTATCCTTCCATGAGATTACGAAAGATGCAATCAAAGCGGCGATTAAAGCACCGCGTAAGATTGACCTGAATCTTGTGGACGCACAACAGGCGCGAAGAATTCTTGATAGACTTGTGGGCTACAGCATAAGCCCGCTGCTATGGAGAAAAATTCGTAAGGGACTCAGTGCAGGACGTGTACAGTCCGTTGCAACAAAAATGATTTGCGACAAGGAAGAATTGATTAAGGCCTTTGTTCCGGAGGAATATTGGGAAATATCTACGAAACTGAATGCTTCTTCAAAAGCTGTTTTTGAAGCGCAATTCAAAGGCAAGGACGGGGCTAAGCTCCCGATTCCAAACGAAGAGACTTCCAACAGAATTGTTGAAGATTTAAGTAAGAATGATTATGTTGTAAGCAGTATTAATAAGAAAGTTAAAACAAGATCGCCCCAGCCGTGTTTTACGACAAGTTCTCTGCAGCAGGAAGCATCCAGTCGTTTTGGGTTTTCAACTAAGAAGACGATGATGATTGCGCAGCAGCTGTACGAGGGTATAAATGTAAAAGGCTCTGGCACAGTGGGTCTGATCACGTACATGCGTACAGACTCCATCCGTATTTCTGATGAAGCCCGCGATCAAAGAAAGAATTACATTGAAGAAAATTTTGATAGCGGATATCTGAACAGCACCGAACGTAAGAAATCAAACAAGAAATCTGCGCAAGATGCCCATGAGGCAATTCGTCCAACCTCTGTTCTCAGAGTTCCAGATGAAATTATCGAATCGCTGACCAAAGATCAGTACAAGCTGTACAAACTGATTTGGGAGCGCTTTGTAGCACATGGCATGGCAAATGCAGAGTTCGACTCTGTCAGCGTAGAGCTTAAAAATGGACCGTATGACTTCAAGTCAAACGGAACACAGCTTAAGTTTGATGGCTTTTTGAAGGTATACACTTATACGAGTGTAAAGGAGAACATACTTCCTGACCTTGAAGTGGGTGAAGTATGCAATCTGAAGAAAATCGAGCCTTCACAGCATTTCACGCAACCACCGGCACGTTATACGGAAGCATCTCTTGTTAAGGAAATGGAAGAGAAGGGTATAGGTCGACCAAGTACTTATGCACCTACAATCTCTACAATTCTGAGCAGAGGCTACGTTGAGCGTGAGAAAAAGGCGCTTAAGCCTACGGAGTTGGGTGAACTGATTAATGAAATTATGGAAAGTTACTTTGTTGATGTAGTCAATGTCGATTTCACGGCACAGCGTGAAGAAGAGTTCGATGCTGTGGAAAGTGGCGATGTTGAGTGGAAAGATGTCATCAGAAATTTCTATAGTCCATTTGAAAAACTTCTGGGGCATGCAGAAGAAGATATTGAAAAAGTAGACCTTACTGAAGAGACAGATATTGACTGCGACAAATGTGGTGAAAAGATGGTCATCAAGTATGGCCGCTTCGGTAAGTTTCTTGCTTGTTCCAATTATCCTGAGTGCAAGAACACAAAACCGATACTCAAAGAGATTGGTGTCAAGTGTCCGCACTGTGAAGAGGGAGAAGTTGTAGAAAGAAAAACAAAGAAATTCAGAACTTTCTACGGCTGCAACACTTTCCCGGACTGTCGATTTGTATCGTGGGACAAACCTACGGGAGAATCATGTCCTGAATGTGGAGAATTTTTGGTCGAAAAGCGTACCAAGAAGGAACATAGCATTAAGTGTTCAAGCAAGACGTGCAATTACAAAAGACCGATAGAAGAATCGAATGGTCAGTGAGTGATATGTTAAAAAATTAGGAGGGTAAGATGCCGAATACATTATTGGAAAAAACACGTAGATTGAATCGCATACTGCAGCAGACTGGTCAGACGCCGGTTGCTTTTACTGATTTATGTGAAATTTTGAAAGAAATCCTGGAAGCCAATGTTTATGTTTCCAGCAAGCGTGGCAAGGTACTGGGAGTTTCCTTGTTCGATCACGAAGACAGTTCGCTGATTATTGAAGAGTCTACAGGAAGTGAATACTTCCCAGAGGCTTACAACATTGAGCTTCTGAAAATTATTGAGACAGAGTACAACATTACAGAAGATGGTCTTCTGGAAATTTTCAAAAATGATATCGACAGCTATTCAAAAGTTGTGACAATTGTTCCGATACTAGGGAACGGACAACGCCTGGGTACACTGGTTATCGCACGTAAGGAAGGTCGTTTCAATGATGAGGATCTTGTACTTGCAGAGTATGCGGCAACTGTTGTCGGTATGGAAATCATTCGTGCAAAGAGTGATGAGTTTGAAGAAGAAGCTAGAAAGAAAGCAATTGTTCAAATGGCGATTGGTACACTTTCCTTCTCTGAACTTGAAGCTATTGAGCATATCTTCAATGAGCTTGACGGCAATGAAGGCCTTTTGGTCGCAAGTAAGATTGCTGACCGTGTAGGAATCACGCGCTCGGTTATCGTTAATGCGCTGAGAAAGTTTGAAAGTGCTGGCGTTATCGAGTCAAGATCTCTTGGCATGAAAGGTACCTACATCAGAATTCTGAATGAAAAGCTGACAGAAGAACTGAGCAAGCTTAAAAAATAGTTCCTTGAGAGCTGTAAAAATATGAACATGCAAGACCCCATTCGAGGCATTATCGAATGGGGTCTTTTTTGTTGGACGCATATTCGGACAAATGAATTTGGTATCCGTTTGAATTTCGTAAATTATGAAAAGGAAATTACCAAGAAGATGTCGAAGTTGTACCTTGTGAAACATTATGTGAGATTATGAGAAGGGCTGTCTGGCGGTAAAGATGCAATCGTTAACATTTACCAGGGCCATATTGTGCTAAGCAAGGCAGGACAATGGTCACAAAGCCTAGAAATTCATTACGTCTTCCCAATTTACCCGCATTCTATGGTATAATTGGAATAGAATTCATTATTTCATATTCCCGTTATGGGATTTCGGGTAAACAATCTGTTTACCAAAGCCGATAATACTTTAAAGATGTAAATTGGAGGCTGGATTATGCTGGATAAATCGTTTCAACGAATCGATATTTTTAAGAAGACTATGGATGCTTCATGGATGAAAAATGAAGCTATTTCAAATAACCTTGCAAATGTGAACACACCTGGGTATAAAAGGCAGACTGTCAATTTTGAAAGTATACTGAAGGACCATCTGCAAATGGGTCCCTATACCCAGATGAATCTGACGAATGACAAGCATATGAATGCATATGGATCACAGGGTCTTCAACCTCAGATTGAGGTGATGGATGACCGGAGCTATAGGACAGATGAAAACAGTGTAAATGTTGACATTGAAATGTCAGAACTCGCCAAGAACCAAATCAAATACGCAGCGCTGACTGAGCAGCTCAACGGTCAGCTGACGCGACTCAAGACCGCGATTAAGAGCAATAGATAGGAGGCGTAATACATGAGTTTTTTCAATTCCATCAATATCAGTTCCACAGGACTCACTGCTGAGCGCCTGCGCATGGATGTAATATCCGAGAACATTGCAAATGCCAATACAACAAGAACCAGTGCCGGCACACCCTATAGAAGAAAAGTAACGGTTTTTAGAGCCTTGGAATCTCAGGATTTTGATTCCATTCTTTCAGAAGTGTCAGGTGAGAAGCAAATTGGAAACGGTGTGGAAGTCATGGGGATTCGTGAGGACTTGTCGGAGTTCAAGCGCGAGTACAATCCGGGCCATCCAGACGCCGATGAAGAAGGTTACGTTCTTCTGCCAAATGTGGAAATCGTATCTGAAATGATTAACCTGATTTCGGCTTCACGGGCATATGAAGCCAATACCACCGCACTCAACAGCACCAAGTCCATGGCGCTCAGAGCGCTCGATATTGGCAAGTAAACCAGCTGGAAGTAGTGTGATTAGGGGGGCTAAACGTTGAAAATAGATTCAACAAATATAGGAGCGATACAATCCGCTCTAAACGATACAAAAAAGACAACTGAAAATTCATCTGTAGATTTTAAAAGTATCCTGATGGACGCATTAGGTGAAGTGAATGACGCGGAAAAGACAACCCAAGCAATCGATGAAATGCTTGCAGTGGGTGAAGTGGACAATATCCATGAGCTTAGAATCGAAGCCATGAAAGCGGATTTGACTTTGAACATGGCTGTGGAGGTTAGAAACAAAGTCATTGATGCGTATAACGAAATAATGCGTTTGCAATTTTAGTATTGCCTCTTGAACAGTATCATTAATAATAAGGTGATGAAGCCGTATATCATAGCATTAGAGGTGTAAAATGGGTGAATTTTTTCAACGAATCAGAACACAGCTGTCCGATTTCATGGATGGTTTAGATAGAAAACAGAAGATAATCTACTTCGGCGGAGGCGCAGCATTGACCATTATCATTGCTGTGGCTATTTTGCTGTTAACAAGAACTGAATATGTACCTCTCGCAACAGGTCTTTCACTGGATCAGGCGGCAGAAATCTCAACTGGACTCGATGAACTGGGGATCCGGTATAGAGATGACAACAATGCCACAACACTCCTCGTACCCAAGGAGGATTTGAGCCGTGCCAAGATGCAGCTAACCCTCAATGGTCTTCTTACGACAAAGGACTTCAACTGGACCCAGGCGTTCAGCAATACGTCTCTTACATATACTTCGGAAGACAAGGACCAAATGTATGAGCTGGCACAGGAAACTGCGCTGGCAGAGACCATCGAGACCATCGATGCTGTTGAGAGAGCCAAGGTCAATTTGACTATTCCGAGTGACAGTGCTTTTCTTTTAAACGATTCAACGGTTTCAAAAGCGTCTGTCACTTTATTATTGAACAATGGCTATACTTTGAACCAGCAGCAGGTGAACGGCATTGTCATGATTCTTGTCAATTCGGTCAAGGGACTTGATGCAGCCAATGTTTCTGTAGTCGACAATACGGGCCGGGTGCTCAATGAAATTGCTGACTCAGAGGGGCAGATCAATGCCAATAACCAGAGAGAGCTGCAGCAGCAGGTTCAGGAAAAACTTGAGAAGGACCTTGAAAGCTTTTTGGCTACCATATTTGGAGATACAGGCGTCCGTGTCATGGCTTCAGTTGCTCTGGACTTTGACAGTCAGGTTACGAGCTCCAAAATGTATTCGGTTCCGATCGAAGGAGAAACGACGGGACTTGTCAGGAGTATGACTGAGATTCAGGAAAGTACCCTGAATGCAGGAACATCTGGAATTCCAGGAACAGACTCCAATTCGGAAGCCACGAACTATAATGAGATCGATGCCACTGGGACCCAGTATCAGAAAGCTTCCAAAACCATCAACTATGAGATGAATGAGACCCTGACAACTGTCGAAAAGGCACAGGGACAAATTAAGGATATCACCATAAGTGTCATCATTGATGAGACAAATCTGGTGGATGAAACACTGACAGAAGCGCAAAAAACTGAAATTCAGGAACTGGTGTCTGCGGCAGCGGGTCTCGATACAAGAGTTGTTCGAGTTTCCGGCCAGATGTTTAACGTCGTAGAAGATCCGTTTGCCGATGAACTAGCTACTTCCGGTATACCAATTTGGATTTTCATCGTCATTGGTGTCGTTGTTGTGGGATCCATAGCTGGAGCGGTGATCTTTATGAGACGTAAAGCTAAGTCCGAAGAAGAAGAGCGCATTATGCGAGAACTTGAAGAACAGCGAGAAATTGAAGAAATCAGACTTGAAGAAGCTGACCAGTCAAGTCCGAAATATCAAATCGAGAAATTTATTGAAACCAATCCGGAAATTGTTGCACAGCTCCTTCGTGCATGGCTGAATGAAGATTAATGGGGTAGTTGCATATGGCTAGAAAAAAAGGTGAACTGAACGGAAGACAAAAAGCTGCGGTGCTCTTGATATCCCTTGGGCCTGAAAAATCTGCCCAATTGTTCTCGCACCTGCAGGATGACGAAATAGAAGAACTGACACTGGAAATTGCAAACATGCGTAAAATCGACCCCGAAGAGAAGGAATCCATACTTGAAGAGTTCTATCAGGTATGTCTTGCTCAGGAATTCGTTTCTGAGGGTGGCATTGGGTACGCCAAGGAAGTCCTTGAAAAAGCAATGGGCTCACAGAAGGCGCTGGAAATCATCAACAAGCTTACTGCCTCTCTGCAGGTTAGGCCCTTTGATTTCGTGCGTAAGGCAGATGCCGGACAGCTTCTTAACTTTATACAGAATGAGCATCCTCAGACACTGGCGCTCATACTGTCATACCTGAATCCTTCGCAGGCATCCTCCATTCTGGCAGCCCTGCCCCAGGACAAACAGGCAGACGTTGCCCAGCGTATCGCACTGATGGAATCAACATCACCTGAGGTCATCAAGGAAGTTGAACTTGTACTTGAACGTAAGCTTTCATCCATGGTCACTCAGGACTACGCCGCAACGGGTGGTATTCAGGCTATTGTTGATATCCTCAACTCTGTAGACAGGGGTACTGAGAAGTTCATTATGGAAACGCTTGAAATCCAAAACGCAGACCTTGCGGAAGAAATTAGAAAGCGCATGTTCGTATTCGAAGATATTATCAACCTGGACAGTGTTTCCATTCAGAGATTTATTCGTGAAATCGACAACAACGATCTTTCTATTGCCTGCAAAGGGGCAACGGAAGAAGTGCGCGATGTCATATTTGCAAATATGTCCAAACGTATGGCTGAAATGCTCAAGGAGGACATGGAATTCATGGGTCCTGTTCGACTCAGGGATGTTGAGGAAGCACAACAGAAAATTGTTAATGTAATCCGTAAGCTTGAAGAAGCGGGTGAAATCATTATTGCTCGTGGCGGAGGAGATGAGATAATTGTCTAAGATCGTAAGGCGTGCGCAAGTAATACTTGATGAAACAAAGTATCAGTTGACGCCTGAGATAGCTCCTCAGGTCGATGTTGAGTTTGAAGAGGATGAAGATACTGGCGCTGAGGAGAAACCCTCCACAGCGCCTTCTATTAGTGAAGAGGACCTGCAGGCCATGATTGATGAGGCGGTTGAAGAAGCACGCAACTTGACGCAGCAGGCCAGCAATGAAGCAAGTGAAATAATTGAAGCGGCTTACGAACAGGCAAAAGGGATTTACGAAAAATCAAATCTTGAGGGCCGTGAGGAAGGCTATGCAGCAGGTTTTGAAGAAGGTAGGGCACAGGCGGAAGAACTGGTACAGGAAGCACTTTCAATCAAAAATACGGCCATTGACCAGTATAAGTCCCTGCTGGAAAACAGCGAGGCTGAAATTGTCGATTTGGTTCTTGAAACCGTACAGACAGTACTCAACAAGCATATCAAGGAAGATGAGGCGGTTATCGAAGGACTGGTTAGAAGTGCGCTTGACAAATGTGCCTACACCTCGAATCTTGTGCTTCGGGTGGCTTCTGAAGACTTTGGTTATGCGCTGAGCATGCGGGACCGTATTCTCACACTTGCTGAGAGCGTTGACAGCATTGAAATCAAAGAAGACAAGGCACTTTCTCCTGGAAGCTGTGTTATCGACACATCAGCGGGAAGTGTTGACAGCAGTATAAACATGCAATTTGAACAAATTAGAGAAACTTTTCTGTCCCTGCTTGGGAGTGAATAAATTATGGCAAATATGGACTTTCTAAAATATAGAAATGCTCTGGAAAACATGAATCTCATCAAATACAGCGGCCGCGTATCGAAGGTTGTCGGCCTGACCATAGAGTCAGAGGGACCAGCGGTTGAACTAGGTGAAGTCTGTGATATTTTTCCGCTTAAGAGCAATGTGCCGATCAAGGCAGAGGTTGTTGGCTTCAGAGATGAAATCGTGTTTCTCATGCCACTTGGTGAAATGTCAGGCATTGGTCCTGGAAGTAAGGTTATAGCCACAGGACATGATTTGCATGTCGACGTAGGTGATAATCTTCTTGGACGTATACTGGACGGGCTGGGTCATCCGCTGGACGGCATGCCTAAACCCATAACAAGTAAGAAATATTCGGCAGACAACGATCCGCCGAACCCGCTCATGCGTGATCGTATTACAGAACCTCTTCCGCTGGGAATCAAGGCCATTGACAGTTTGATTACATGTGGTCGCGGCCAGCGTATTGGTATATTTGCAGGCTCGGGTGTGGGTAAGAGTACCCTGATGGGCATGATTGCCAAAAATACGACAGCCGATGTCAATGTCATTGCACTTATTGGCGAGCGTGGGCGTGAGGTGCGGGAATTTATTGAGAATGAGCTGGGTGAGGAGGGCCTTAAAAGGTCTGTTCTGATCATAGCGACCTCGGACAAGCCGGCGCTTGTGCGTGTAAAGGGGGCCATGCTGGCTACGTCAATTGCGGAGTATTTTAGAGACCAGGGGAAAAATGTCGTACTCATGATGGACTCCCTTACGCGGTTTTCCATGGCGCAGAGGGAAATTGGTCTTGCAGTTGGTGAGCCACCGGTAACACGTGGCTATACACCGTCCGTATTTGCAGTCCTCCCTCGACTTCTTGAGCGCGCTGGAAACTCCGAGAAGGGGTCGATTACGGGATTGTACACAGTTCTGGTTGATGGGGATGATTTCAACGAGCCGATTTCGGATGCTGTTCGTGGTATTCTTGATGGTCATATTCTCTTATCGCGTCGACTTGCACATCTGGGCCATTATCCGGCAATTGATGTACTTGGCAGCGTTAGCCGTGTAATGCCTCAAATAGTCAATCGAGAACACATGGATGCCTCGCGTCGTTTTAAAGAGTTTATGGCGACCTACAGCGAAGCGGAAGACCTGATCAATATCGGGGCCTATGCCAAGGGGACCAATCCCAAAATCGATGAAGCCATAGACCGGTATCCAAAGTACATGGATTTTCTGTCCCAGGGAATTCATGACAGCAGTACATACAATACGGCAGTAGATCAGCTTATTGCACTTTCGAAATAGTAGGTGTGAACAATGAAGGGCTTTATATTTAAGTACCAGAAGATATTGAATAGGCGTGAAGACGAGGAAGAAGAAGTGAAAACCCGTCTTGGAAAGGCCAACCATGAGCTTCAGCAGCTTCTGGCAAGGAAGGCGGAGGTTTTAAAGCGTCAGCAGGAATACCTCGTGTCGATTGAACAGCGTCTAGCCAGTGGCGTGAGGACTGCAGAGCTCCAAATGTTTGAGCAGTCAAAGCACTACCTGAAAGATCAGCTTGAACAGCTGGAGTCAAAAATTGTTGACCGGCAGCTGAAAATCATCAAAATCAAAAAGGAACTTACAGAAGCGGTCAAACAGCGTAAAATCATGGAGAAACTTAAAGAAAATGACTATGAGGCGTATATTGAGGCAGTTAACGCTGCTGAAAATAAAGTTATTGAAGAAATTGTGAACTACCGAAGTTCGCAGAAGAGTGGTGATTCCTAGTGGCAGAGAAAAAAGAAGAAAAGGGCGGCGCCCTCAAAACGGTGTTGATTCTCCTACTGGTACTCCTGATTTTACCAATAGGTGTACTGATGGGATTTTATTTTCTAAGTGATACCTTCAAGGTTGAGGCGAACAAAATGCTCAGTAATGTGCCTGGGCCAGTGGGAACCTACTTTGAACAATTTCCGACACCTCAGGAGACGAGTCAGCAGCTGAAGCAGATTGCAGAATACTATCTTGATATTGATCAGGGCAGGGCTGTAGACAAACTGGCGCTTCTTTCGTCTGAAGACAGTGCCGTTTACGATGAAGTCATCAAGCATATGCTTCGGATGAATCCCAATGCTACAAAACGTATTCTAGAGGACATTCGAAACAATAACATCAAAAAGGATGTTGTTTTGACAACCCTTGAGCAGATTGAAGCCGAAAAAGATGAAACTGTGAAATCCAAGGCGGATTATTTATCTTCATTGAGCATACAGACGGCGCTTGAAGAGATGGGTTATATCATAAACAGCTCTGTCAATGGTCACAAGGAGCTTGCTTCCTACGTTGATGCATTGGATGACCAGACTGCAGGAACCCTGATGGAACAGCTGTCGACAGAGGATTTCAACAAAACCATAAGTTTTATGTCTGAGGAAAAGGCGCGAACCATACGGACGACGATTTCCGACAACAAGAAAAGAAAGGCTGAGCTTGAAAATATTGCAACCATATACTCGGCTGAAGACAAGGCTTCTCTTGTCGATCTCATAGGAAACACGGATACCTACTCGCTGGAGGAGCTTGCCAAGCTTTATACGGAGCTGGGTCCAATAAAAGCCGGACAGGTCCTTGCAAGTGTCAGAAACGATGAATTCACCTTTGATCTGATCAATGAAATCAAAGACCAGCAGGTGATTGAAAATGGTACTGATAAAATTACGTCAGATATTCTAAAATCATTAAAGATTTACAAGGAATTTGACGATAATGTTACTGAGATGGCAGAAATCTATGGGAATATGGATGGGAACGATGTTTCAAACCTCATTGAAAGGATGATACGAAACAGTTCCGCACCTAGAATGTACGATCTCGAGAATGGTGAAACCATCATCATCTCAGATGAAGACATTGCCCTTGAACTGCTGTCCAGATTTGATTCAAGCAGGGTTGGCGAGTTGTTGACCAATTTCGACGACACGCTTGCTTCGGAAATATCCAGAAAGCTCACCCTGCCGAAAAATTATTAGGAGGTGAAGTTATTGGTACAAGGAGGATCGGCTGTCCAAATGTTTACTGGACTCGATGCTCGTCAGATTAAAGTTGCGAACGCGTCAGACAGTGCGGTTTTCGATTTCAAGGCAGTTTTGGATGAAAAGACTTACGCATCGTCAGCACAGCAGAACACAGTTCGTTCGTCAGCTTCAAATGAAACTGAAAAATCGAATAGCAATGACCTGATGAGCAAACGGAATTCAGAAATTTCGGAAGCCCAAACCCAAGATTCCAGCAATCAGCTCGATCGTGTTCGAGAAAAAGTCGAATCAAAAGAGCTGAAAGAATCAGAATCAATTGGTTCTGAAAAAGAAACCGAGGAATCGAAAGCACTAAAAGCAGCCAAGCAGCTTCTTAAGAAGCTGGGAATGTCAGATGAGGAAATAAGCTTGCTCATGGAAAACATCCCTCAGGATCAGCTTGCAGAACTCCAAGCACTTATGATGAGTATGATGGGAATGCAGACTGATACTGCCGATCTTGAAGCCCTTCAGGCAGATCTGTCAGAAGTGATTGGAAAGATGGGAGACTTGCTCGAAACTGTGAATGAACAGTTAAGCACACTTGAGACTGTGCCGCAGGCGCTCATGGAAAGTCTTCAGCAGCTTGCTGAAAAGCTTCAGAGTGCAGAGCAGAACCTAAGCAGCATGGACACCCAGACATTCGAAAGTGTCTTGAAAGAAGTTGAGACAAGCCTGAGAACAGCTTCAGAAGGAAGCAGCGAAGGCGCAGCGGTGGAAGTTGTCGAGTACAAGGTGACTGAAGCTTCACAGCAGAACACGCCTGAACAGGTTCAGGAAAGTGCTCTTACAGATGAGGCAAAAGCTTCTGAGGAGGCTTCCGAGGAATCAGCGGACGAAGGGTCACAGGACACTTCAAAGCAGGGTTCAGATGTACAGAGTGCTCAAACCACAAACTCAGCTGAGCAGACACCCTCTCAAGTAGACCAGTCTTTCTCGGAAATGATCAAGGTGGAAAACACACTCATTAGAAATGCACAACCAATGGAGATGGCAGCGGGGCGTGCACGCGTTGCGCAAAACGTCATGAATCAGGTTCTGGACGGAGCGAAGCTCCAGCTCAATCCGACTGAAAATGGACAGCAAATTATGCTGAGACTCAGACCGGAAGAACTTGGGAACGTGAATTTGAAAATTTCCGTTGAAAAAGGAATTTTAATGGCAGAGTTTCAGGTAGAAAGCCAAGTGGTCAAGCAGGCGCTTGAGTCAAATATGGCCGACTTGAAACAGGCACTTGCACAAAAGGGTTACAGCATTGAAGGCATGCAGGTATCTGTCGGACAAGAACAGACAGAACAGCAAAGTCAATTCGAGAATCAATTTTTCTCACAAAGCAGACAGCGTAAATATTTCTTTGGACTTGATGAAGATCTCGAAGATATAAAAGCTGTGAACAAGACCCTTGCAGGACTTCAGTCCACGTTTGAATATTTAGGTTAGGAGGTGGAATGTAATGTCAGTATCAAGTATTTCGGGACTCTTCACACAAGAACAGATTGATAAGCTGAATCAGATATCTTCAGATTCAGAAAATAAGACAAAGCTTGACAATCAGGTGATTGATAAGGATTCGTTCCTGAAAATATTTATGACTCAGCTTCAGTATCAGGACCCGCTCAGTCCGATGGACAACAGTCAGTTTGTATCACAGATGGCTGAATTCTCAACCGTAGAACAGCTGGCGAATATCGCTTCATCTGCTGAGGCGTCTCTGACAAATGACACAACCATTTCAGAACAGCTGGAAGCAATGAACAATAATATTGTTGAACTGATCAACCGAATTGATGGTACTTCGGAAAGTTCCGACGATTCGGAGGAAACAACTGATGACAGCTTGAAAGCCGCTCTTGATGAAATAAAAAATGTCAACACGGATATGCTCAATCAGTTGATTAGCTTGAATGCAGCTACTCAAGCCTACACAGGAGAATAGGAAGTGATATCGTGACTCCTATTAATATGAATAATGACTATGTACTACGAAAAGCAAAAATAACCGGTACGAACCCGACCAGTCAGAATGCTCAATCTGCACAAAGTACGGGAAGCACCAAAAGTTTTCAGGAAATATTCGATAAGATCCAAAAAAGCGGTGAGCTGAAATTTTCAAAGCATGCTCTTCAGAGGCTTGAATCCAGAAATATTAAACTTGAAGACTCGGACATTGAAAAACTGAATACTGCGGTTGACAAAGCTCAGTCAAAAGGTGTTAAGGATGCTCTTATTATCATGGGAGATAAGGCGTTTATAGCAAGTGTGACGAATCGTACGATTGTTACGGCTGCGGCAGAAGATCAACTGAAGGAAAATGTATTTACAAAAATTGACGGCGCGGTAATTATTTAGACTGGACCTATTAAGGAAGTCAAGGATTTTGGACCGATTGAAAAAATCCAGCCGCGCATCAAATGATCTTAAGGAGGTCAATATTATGATGCGATCTATGTACTCTGGTGTGTCAGCTCTCCGTGCACACCAGACACGTATGGACGTTATTGGCAACAACATTGCCAACGTTAATACAGTAGGCTACAAAGCTTCAAAAGTAACATTTGCAGAGGCTTTCAACCAAACACTTTCAGGCGCAGGCTCATCGTCAAACACAGGCCGTGGTGGTACAAACCCGCAACAGGTTGGTCTAGGCGCAAACCTGGCAAGCATTACAGTGTATCACACACAAGGTGCTACACAGAGAACTGACAATCAGACGGATATCATGATTGATGGCAATGGCTATTTCGTTGTTTCACCTGACAGCACAGGTCAAAACAAGTTCTATACACGATCTGGTAACTTTACGGTGGATAAAAACGGATTCCTTGTTACATCAAGCGGGTATAAGGTTCTTGATAAGGATTTCAAACCTGTTCAGATCAATCAGTCTGAAACAATGAACGCTACAGAAACAAGTGCAATCAAATTTGAAGGAAATCTGTACTTCAATGAAGAAGTTGATGAAGATACAGATATTGCATATGCAACTACAGTTGATGTTTATGACACAGTAGGTAACACAAATACCATCACTGTAAACTTTGGTGAGAAGTATACAACAGCACCAGGCGCGCAGCCGGGTTACAGCTATCGTTTGATGCAGCTGCCTGATCCAAGTGGTGATACGACGCTTGATATTGGTGCACTTACAAGTGCGGACATCGTTGATGCCGGCACTACGGGTGACCACTCGACAGACAGCACACAGCCTATATTTGCTGAATTCGACGAGAACGGTAACTTCCTGCGCATTTGTGACCAGCTTTCCTTTACAGAGACAGATGGTACGCTGTATGTCGATACAACAGGCGCAGACACTACGACTGACTACAACGTCGATGGCAATACTGTATGGCCTCAGCTGACGCTGAATGCTGGCGGTGTTGATGAGATCGTTCTTGATCTTGATTACGATGTATTCGAAAACCTGAGCCACTTTGCCCAAACGACAGATGCATATGTAACACCTGTTGACGGTAATTCAGCCGGTGTGGTAGAGAACTTTACAATTTCATCAAATGGTGAGGTAGTAGGCATATTTACAAATGGCGAGCGTGAGGTTCTTGCAAATATTGGACTTGCAGACTTCGATAACCCGTCAGGTCTTCTGAAGGTTGGCGGAAACCTGTTCTCTGAAACCGTTAACTCCGGCGAACCTAAGTATGGTTCACCTGCTGCAGGCAGCTACGGCTCGCTGACACCAGGTGCACTGGAAATGTCCAATGTCGATTTATCTGCTGAGTTTACAGATATGATCACAACACAGCGTGGGTTCCAGGCAAACTCCCGTGTAATCACTACATCGGATGAGATTCTGCAGGAACTGGTAAATCTGAAAAGGTAGTATGACTAGATAGAATATTAGATGGGTTTCAAAATAATAAGAGTCCCGGATGAAGCATCTGGGACTCCTGTATAGAATTGGTGATGTAATGATAAAATTGACCAGATTGAATGGAAAGGTGTTTGTCGTCAACGCAGAACTGATTGAGTTGATGGAAGAGACACCCGATACTGTCGTCACACTTAACAACGGCAATCGTTTCGTCGTTTCCGAGAGTGTTGACGAGGTTATTGATCGAATAGTAGAATATAGAAAAAAGATTAATCATATTGTCATTCAAGATGGTGATAGGAAAAGTGGGGTGTAACGATTGGACATAGCAAGTATAGGAGGCATAGTACTCGGTTTGGTCCTGATCCTTTGGGGGATTCTTTCCGGGGGCAGTGCGGTTGGCGACTTTATCGACACCGGGTCGGTACTTATCGTTATCGGCGGTGGTTTCGCAGGTACAATCGTGGCATTTCCCTTATCATCGACAACGGCTTTTGGCAAGGTACTTTCAAAAGCAATGCGTCCGAGTGACTTTAAGACAAATGAAATCATAGGCAAAGTTATCGACCTTGCCAATGTTGCCAGACGTGAGGGGCTTTTGGCACTTGAAGAGGCAGTCAACGACATTCAGGATGAGTTCCTGCAAAAGGGCGTCATGCTTATTGTTGACGGTACAGATCCGGAGCTCGTAAAGAATATTCTTGAGACCGAGCTTAGCAGTCTTCAGGACAGACACTCCGCGGGTAAAGGGTATTTTGATACACTGGGTTCCCTCATGCCGGCTTTCGGAATGATCGGTACGCTGATTGGTCTGGTTGCCATGCTTAAGAACCTGAGTGATCCAAGTTCAATCGGTCCGGCAATGGCGGTTGCCCTGCTGACAACCTTCTACGGTTCGCTGTTCGCCAACCTCATCTGGATACCTCTGGGTCAGAAGCTTGGTGTAAACAGCGCTGAAGAGCAGCTGATCAGGCAGGTCATGATTGAAGGTCTTTTATCAATTCAAGCAGGAGAAAACCCACGTATTATCGAAGAAAAACTTAAGGCATTCCTTCCGCCGTCTGTCAGAAAGACAATCGGTTCACAAGAAGGAGAGGGTGGCGAGTAGATGGCTGAGAAAAAGTGTCCAGAATGTAAAGCCGGTGCTCCGGAGTGGATGACTACATACGGTGACATGGTTACACTCCTCATGGCATTTTTCGTAATGCTTTTTGCCTTTTCAAATATTGACGCACAGAAGTTTGAACAGGTCATGCAATCCTTTCAGGGTTCCGCGGGTATTTTATCTGGCGGCGTGACAGTCAATCAGAATGATATGATATTTGAAGCATTGCCTGAATCCAGCTCTACAAGTGTACAGCAGGTTCAGGATAATCTTGAGATACTGAAGGAAACAATTGAGGATTACATAGAGCTGAAAGAACTGGAAGCCGAAATTTCGGTTGAGTTCGATACACGTGGGCTCATTATTCGATTCAAGGACAACGCGCTGTTTGATTCAGGCAGTGCCAACCTCAAAGACAGTTCGGTGGAAATTCTGAGCTTTATTGGAGAACTTCTCAAGAACGAGGAGTTCAGGGATCGGTCCATACGTGTTGAGGGGCATACAGACAATATTCCAATCAGCACATCGCGATTTCCATCTAACTGGGAACTGTCGACAACACGATCGACCAACGTTATTAAGTTTTTTATCAATCAAGCTGAAATAGCACCAAAACGCTTGTCCGCATCTGGGTATGGAGAATACTATCCTATCGCCGATAATGCGACACCTGAAGGGCGTGCTAAAAATAGACGCGTTGACATTGTAATATTAAGTCGTTTCTTTGAAACGATTGGACCTGAATCGGGAAACAGTACGGAGGAGAGTACACAATGAACAAGAAATTGATCATTATCATAGTAGCGGTTGTGCTTCTTGCAGTCGTTGGTGCTGGAGTATTCTTTATGGTTATGAACAAAACAGATGAACCAGAGCCTGTGGTTTATATTGAGTATGAAATGGGCGAACTCTATACCAATATTGCTGATGAAAGCAAAATTTTGAAATTCAATGTAGTTGTTGAATATACAGATGAAACACTGCTTGACGGACTTGAGCAAAACAAATCTAAAATCACAAACAATATCTATGAGATTTTTAGACGCAAGACGTATGAGCAAACGCAAAGTCCAAGTTTCCAGGAACGGACGCGAGAGGAAATTCGAGAGATGATTATCGAGACACTCGAATCCGATGCGGAAACTATAACCAATGTGTATTTTCTCCAATTCATTATTCAAGGGTAACTACAAGCTCTAGGAATACGTATGAAAAAGGAGGTGAGGTAAATGTCAGATGTATTGTCGCAAAATGAAATAGACGAGCTCTTGTCCGCCTTAAGTACCGGAGAAGTGAATGTCAAAGAGATTGAAGAAGTCACGCATGAGAAAAAGGTGCGTAAATACGACTTCTCAAGACCGGATAAATTTGCGAAGGATCAGTTAAGGACGCTGGAGATCATTCATGAGAACTTCTCAAGGCTTCTTAACAACTTCCTATCAGGCTATCTGAGAACTTATATTGAAATTGAAGTGCTGTCTGTTCAGAGTTTGATATACAATGAATTCAGCAACTCCATTTCAAATCCGGCGATACTCGGCATTGTGGATTTTGCGCCACTGGAAGGACAGATTATCATTGACCTTTCTACCGACATTGCCTTTGCAATGATTGAGCGTGTCCTTGGTGGTGCCGGTGCGAGTGTTCATAAGGAGCACAGAGCGCTCACAGAAATCGAGATGACGCTGCTTAAAACCGTCTTGATTAAATTTATCAATCTGCTGAGGGAGCCATGGGGCAACATTATAGAAATGCGTCCTAAGCTCGAAGCTATCGAGACTAACTCTCAGTTTGCACAAATCGTATCCCCAGCCGAATCCATTGCGCTGATAACCTTCAGCGTTAAGGTGGGCGAGGTTGAAGGCATGATCAATATATGTATACCTCACTACGTTATCGAGCCAATTCTTCCAAATCTAAGCTCGAAGCTCTGGTTCTCAAAAAGCCAGAGAAAAGACTCGACAGAAGAAGAGAAAGATGCTCTGCACTACAATGTGGGTACAAGTATAGTAACGCTTAGATCACTTGTTGGACATACGGAAATTTCAGTTGGAGAGTTTTTAAGTCTTCAAACTGGGGATATAATACTATTAGATAAGAAAACCGATCAAGACTTTGAAATTTATGTGGAAGATGACCTGCAATATTATGGCAGACCCGGATCTAAAAAGAATAAGGTCGCTATCAAGATAACAAAATCTCTCATGGAAGGAGATGAAGTAAATGGCTGATATGCTTTCCCAAGAAGAAATAGATGCTCTACTTACAGGCGGCGATTCTGACGATTCCCCTTCTGGAGGCGATACTCTTGTATCCCATCTGACAGATGATGAAAAGGATGCTCTTGGTGAAGTCGGGAATATAAGTATGGGGACTGCAGCAACAACCCTATTTACCCTGCTTGGTCAAAAAGTGACGATTACAACTCCGAGAGTTTCTGAGACAAATATGGGTTTACTTAAAAATGATTTTGAAGATCCACTTGTCATGATCCAGATTAAGTATAAAATAGGTATAGAGGGATTAAACCTCTTAATCCTGCGAGAGAGCGATGTAAAAATAATTACTGATTTAATGATGGGCGGAGATGGTACAAATGTACCAGAGGAACTAACAGATCTTCACCTCTCAGCAATCAGCGAGGCCATGAATCAAATGATTGGCTCGGCATCGACTTCTCTTTCTGAGATGCTAGCTACCAAAGTGGATATTTCTCCACCGGAAGCTATATATGAATCAATATCAAATGTTGATATTTCAAGCTTTGGAATCGATGAAAGCGAACCGCTGGTAAAAATCGCATTCAAAATGACTGTCGGAGATCTGATTGACAGTGAAATCATGCAGATACTACCTGTAGATGTTGCGAAACAGCTGGTTACAAGCTTGCTCGAGTCCAGCACACCGCAGGAGATGGCAGAACCAGAGATACCTGTACCGCCAGTACAGGAACCTGTTGCACCGCCACCGGTACAACAGGCGCCTCAGGTACCGCCTCAAGCGGCAGCACCACAGCCACCACCACAGGCTCCGGCGTATGCGGCACCACCGCAGGCAATGCCGCAGCAGGCACCACCAAGACAGCATGTCAATCCTGTTAACGCTCAACCGTTCTCATACGAGAGCTTTGACGGAAATGCAGCTGGTCAGATGTTTTCATCAGACATAGCTCTGATTAAGGATGTACCGCTAGAAATCACAGTCGAACTTGGTCGCGCTTCAAAAAAAATCAGTGAAATACTTGAATTTGGGATCGGTACTGTGATAGAACTAGATAGACTTGTGGGTGAGTCTTTGGACATTTTGGCAAACGGCAAAAAAATTGCAAAAGGGGAAGTTGTCGTTGTCGACGAGAACTATGGTGTTCGTATTACGGATATTATTGTTCCGGAAAAAAGAATCAACAATGCTTAAGCGAAACTAAGGAGGATTTCATATGCCGAACGGAATTTTGGTAGTTGATGATGCTGCATTTATGCGTATGATGGTTAAAGATGTACTTACTAAGAATGGATACACAGTTTTAGGCGAGGCTGAAAATGGTCAGAAGGCCATTGAAAAGTACAAGGAACTTAATCCTGATCTGGTTATCATGGATATTACAATGCCTGAAGTTGACGGTATTCAAGCGGTTAAGGAAATCAAAAAAATAGATCCGAATGCAAAGATAGTAATGTGTTCAGCCATGGGACAGCAGGCGATGGTAATTGAGTCTATTCAGGCGGGTGCCAGAGACTTTATCGTAAAGCCTTTCCAAGCTGATCGTGTAATCGAAGCTGTCAAAAAAGTACTCGGTTAATTCGTGGAAGGGGACGATGCAAAATGAAGCATGTTTCCTTTCCACTTTATACCTTCATTAAATCTGGACCAGATAGCATTATTGGCGGAATCTCAATTGGCTCGATTGTCAATTTCATCCTTTTCTTTCTGGTCTTATTTTTAATGTATTTTATTATTAGGCGTGTTACGAGTGCCGGACAGAAGAATCTGTTCAGCAAGAACATGCGTATTGTGGAAAAGGTTCCAATGGGGTTTGATACTTCAATCCTTATTTTGGAGCTGCAAGGCATTTATTATATTATTTACACTGACAAGCATGGCGCTACTCTAATAGACAAAAGAGACGATCTCGATTTGAAGCCACAGGAGACCCCGGCGGCTTTTAGTGCGGTTCTCTCGAAATGGGTAGCAAAAACAGATAGAGAACAGGATGGATCCGATGATGAGTAAGGGCTTCGCACGACTTATTTCGTTAAAAGGCAACAGGACGAGAACCTGTGCCTTAATTGTCGTTTTTGTAATCCTACTGTTTTCTGCGCCTTTGTTTCCCAGCTTCGCAGATGATTTTTCAATACCATCTGTAAATTTGGATTTTGGGCAATCGAACACGGGTGAGGAAGCTGCGACGACAGTTCAAATTCTACTGTTCTTTACAATTTTGACAATTGCACCATCCATACTGTTAATGATGACCTGCTTCACAAGGATCATTATTATTTTTTCGTTTATACGACGAGCGCTGGCGCTTCAGACGACGCCACCGAATCAGGTTTTAATCGGGCTTGCGCTCTTTTTAACGTTTTTTATCATGTCACCGGTAATTGCTGAAGTCAAGACAAATGCCTATGATCCCCTAGTTGCTGGCACCATCAGTCAGGAAGCCGCGCTTCAGGAAGCTGCAGAACCGCTTCGTGACTTTATGCTGCGACAGGTGAGAACAAAGGACTTAAAGCTTTTTGTCGATCTGGCGGGTGTTGAAAACATATCTGATTATGCAGATATTCCAACTTCAGCGCTGATTCCAGCTTTTATTATCAGCGAGATCAAGACGGGATTTGAAGTGGGTTTTCTAATCTTCATCCCATTTATCGTAATTGATATGATTGTCGCAAGTACATTGATGGCGCTCGGCATGATGATGCTGCCGCCTGTAATGATTTCCATGCCTTTCAAGTTGCTTTTGTTCATCATGGTAGACGGCTGGAACATTCTTGTGGAGAAAATTATATTATCAATCAGATAATGGAGGCGTTCTATGGATCAGGGCATGGTAGTAGACATATTTTCATTAGCACTAAGAACCATTATGATGTGCGCTGCGCCGATGCTGCTTTCAGCACTCATTGTAGGCCTGCTTATTGCAATATTTCAGGCAACAACACAGATACAGGAGCAGACACTTGCTTTTGTGCCTAAAATTTTAGTGGTATTTATTGTTCTGATGGCAGCCGGACCATGGCTGATTCAGACCCTTGCCGGAATGACCATGACCATGTTCAACTATATTGATCAGCTCATGTTGTAAAGGAGGTTTACAGTGGCGTTAACATCTCTTCTTGTAGCCCTTCTTTTGATTATTACCAGGCTGTCGGGCATGTTTGTCATATTGCCGGTTTTCGGCAGTAGGAACATCCCGGTACAGGTGAAGGTGGGACTTGTCTTCTTTACAAGTTATGTACTCCTTCCAATCATGGATTTGCAATACATAGGAAATGTGGAATCCTTTCTTGAACTAGGATATCTTATCATCGTTGAGTTTATCATTGGCTTAATGTTTGGCATGGTGGTCGTGATAGCTCTGTCGTGCATATATGTGGCAGGTACCATTATCGACAGAAATATTGGATTTGCCATGGTCAGCGTTATCAATCCGCTCGGAACCGAGCAGCTGCCCATCTCTGCCAATGTATTCTACATCATGTCAATGATGCTCTTCTTTGTAATCGATGGACATCACCATTTGATTAGAGTTCTTGTGGAGACCTATGAATTTGCGCCTCTTGGACGTGGATTCTTCAACATCTTTGCAGCAACCCAGCTTGTCGACGTGCTTCAGGAGGCGTTCATACTGGGATTCAAGCTTGCGGCTCCATTCGTTATTACAATTTTCGTGGGCAACATACTGCTGGGTCTTCTTGCAAAGGCCATGCCGGGTATGAATGTATTCATGCTGGGTATGCCCTTTAAAATTGCAATAGGATTTTTGCTGTTTGTCGTTCTCATACCGCGTTACTCAACTGCTTTAATCGAGGTGTTTCAATGGATATGGGAAGAACTGGCCAAGTTTATGATTTACATACGATGACGGTTATTCCTGTTGATCTTCAGCTGTTTGGTGGAGAAAAGACTGAAAAGGCCACGTCCAAAAGGAGGCGTGATGCCCGACAAAAGGGCCAGGTCGTTCAAAGCAAGGAGTTTGGCGGTGCGGTTTCCCTCATGGCAGTCTTTTTTGGAATTCATACTTTAAAAGGCAGCCTTATAGAACGACTGTTGGGCTTTGTGAACGTCATTATAGAAGCTATGGAGCATCCAGACGAAATTGCAGAAACATCGCACATGCTCAAGGTTATGGGCTTTACATTTGAGACGATTCTCGCATTGTCCCTGCCGCTTATGATCATTGCGCTTATTGCAGGTGTGGTTATGTCCTATATGCAGGTCGGCGTGCTTTTCACCATCAAGCCGATTCAGCCAAAACTTGACAAGATCAATCCAATAAACGGATTTAAAAGACTCTTTTCTCTAAGATCGATTGTGGAGCTTTTAAAATCAGTGATGAAAGCGGTAATGCTTCTTTACATTACGGGATCCTACATTGTCGCACGTCAAAACGACCTGCTTATGGTTTTCAACATGAGTATCATGCAGATTGTAGCGCTCATGTGGGATATGGTGTTTAACCTTATGATCAGGGCAGTATTCCTGCTGCTTGTTCTGGCGGCTATGGACTATGCCTACAAGAAGTGGCAGAATGAAAAAGACATGATGATGTCTAAGCAGGAAATAAAAGATGAATATAAAATGACTGAAGGTGATCCGCAGCTTAAGGGGAAAATCAAGCAGAAACAGCGTGAAATCTCCATGGGAAGAATGATGCAGGAGGTCCCAAAGGCCGATGTCATTATCACAAACCCGACCCACTATGCGGTTGCAGTCAAATATGACCCCGAAAAGGCCGATGCTCCAAAGGTCGTTGCCAAGGGAAAAAACCTTATTGCTAAAAATATTAGAAAAATTGCAGAAGAAAATGATGTACCTATTGTAGAAAACAAGCCGCTTGCAAGGGCGCTTTATGCAGAGGTTGAGCTTGGAAGTTTCATTCCTGCCGAACTTTACCATGCCGTTGCAGAAGTTCTGGCTTATGTATATAAGTTAAAGAAAAGCAGTTGAGGAGGCTATCATGAAATTCAATGATGTTGGTATTGTCATATTGATGATCGGCATTATCATGCTGATGATAATACCTGTTCCTCTAGGATTCCTAGATTTATTCCTAAGCATGAATATTGCACTTGCCATGATTATTATGCTTATTTCGATGTTTATCAAAGAGCCTCTTGAATTTGCAGTTTTTCCATCCATGCTGCTGATCACGACCCTTTTTAGACTTTCGCTGAATATCTCAACAACACGTAAAATCCTATCGGAAGGTCAAGCAGGTAATGTAATCGACGCATTTGGTGAGTTTGTAATTGGTGGAGACGCCATTGTTGGTTTTGTTATCTTTATTATCATTATTGTCATTCAGTTCCTCGTTATCACAAAAGGTGCAGAGCGTGTATCTGAAGTTGCTGCACGTTTTACACTGGACGCGATGCCGGGCAAGCAGATGGCTATTGACGCCGACCTCAACTCAGGTCTGATTTCAGAAGCCGAGGCGCGCATGCGCAGATCGAATATCCAGAAGGAAGCAGATTTTTACGGGGCCATGGATGGTGCCAGCAAGTTTGTAAAGGGTGATGCCATTGCAGGTATTATCATCACCATTGTCAATATTGTTGCCGGTTTTGCCATTGGCGCATTAAGATTCAACCTTTCCCTAGGAGAGGCGCTCGAAAAATATACCCTTCTAACCGTAGGGGACGGTCTGGTAGGTCAGATTCCGGCACTGATGATTTCCGTTGCGACAGGTATTGTCGTTACGCGTGCTGCGTCTGATTCCAACCTCAGTCAGGATGTTTTCAGCCAGCTGTTCAGAGAACCGCGCATACTCTTTATCGTATCTGCCGTTCTGACGGCACTGGGTCTCTTTACACCGCTGCCGGCATTTCCACTCTTGTCACTTGCGGTATTCCTTACATATCTAGGCTTTACACTGACTCGAGAGGTGCGCAAGGCCCTTGATGAGGAGGATGTTAAAGAAACTGAGGATTCGCCTGAAATTGAAGATATCAGAAAGCCTGAAAACATTATTCCGCTCTTGCAGGTGGACCCCATTGAGCTCGAGTTCGGTTACGGAATCATACCGCTCGCCGATCCAAATCAGGGGGGCGATCTCTTTGATCGCCTGGTTATGATTAGAAGACAGATTGCACTGGAGCTTGGCATTGTTGTACCAATGATTCGTCTCAGAGACAACATACAGCTGGAACCCAACGCATATTCCATAAAAATTAAAGGAAATGAAGTCGCTTATGGCGAAATTATGTTTGACCACTATTTAGCAATGGACCCGGGAAATGCCGAAGGAAATATTGCTGGCATTGAAACGGTGGAGCCTGCATTTGGGCTTCCTGCCAAGTGGATAACCGCAGATGAGAGAGAAAAGGCAGAAGTGCTCGGCTATACGGTCGTGGATCCTTCGTCCATAATTTCCACACATTTGACTGAAATTATCAAGCGGCACTGTTATGAGCTTCTTGGTAGACAGGAAGTCAAATCGCTCATTGATAATGTCAAGAGCAACAATGCGACACTTGTCGATGAACTGATCCCTTCGCTTATGGCAATTGGTGATGTTCAGAAGGTTCTTGCAAATCTGCTGAAGGAGGGTGTGTCCGTTCGAGACTTGAACTCCATACTCGAAGCCTTGGCAGACCATGCAAGGTCAACCAAGGATGTCAATATACTGACGGAGTACGTGAGACAGGCGCTCAGTCGTCAAATCACATCGCAGTATATTCCTTCGAAGCAGGCGCGTGTTGTCACTCTGAATCAGGCCCTTGAAAATTCACTCATGGAGTCGATTCAGCAATCGGATTTGGGTACGTATCTTTCCCTTGATCCAATGACGACACAGACGCTACTCAATAACCTGGCTGTACAGGTTCAAAAGCTTCTGTCCCTTGGTGAACAGCCAATCGTTCTAACCGCACCAATTGTTCGGTTTTATTTTAAGAAGCTAACGGAAACACAAATACCGGATCTGATTGTCTTGTCGTACAACGAGATAGAACCGGATGTTGAGATACAATCTGCGGGGATGGTGACTGTTTAATGAAAGTCAAAAGATTTATCGGGAATGATCTTTCAGAAGCGATGATTCGAGTCAAGAATGAGCTCGGACGCGATGCTGTGATTCTGCATACGCGTAAAATCAAGAAGAAAGGAATTGCAGGATGGTTTGGTGCAAAGCTTGTGGAAGTTGTCGCCGCAATTGAGGAACCGGAAGGCCTCGCACCTGTCGCTTCCAAGAGCCATGAGCAAGAGGTTCAGGATGCGCTTGAAGCCATTCGTCAAATATCTGAACAGAAGCAAAGTCAGAAGGCCATCGTCAAGGAAGAACCTGCACCAGCTTCTGACGCACTCAGCGGTGAAGTCGATGCGCTTAAAAAGATGGTTAAGCAAATCATGGAAAGACTGGAACAGAGCGAAGCTCAGTCGGAAAACCCGCATGAGATTCATGAGGTCCATGTAGTATCTCATCAAGAACCTGAGAAGGTTTATTCAGAGGTACATGCACCTGAAGCTGAACCTCTGTGTTTATCTGATGATATCAAAGCCGTGCTGCGCGACAAGGAACTTGCAGACCATACGATTGATTTCATACTGAACGCAATAGGCTCAGACAGGGAAATCAATTCCATTGAGGCTGTAGAACCGGCAATAAGGAACATGCTGGGTCAACCCTATACGATTGAATCTGGGGACAAGTCGCAAAAGGTATACATGTTTGTCGGCCCTACGGGTGTAGGCAAGACAACGACACTGGCAAAGCTGGCTGCCAGACTTTCACTGGTGGAAAACAGATCTGTAGGCCTGATAACGGCTGATACCTTTAGAATCGCGGCTGTTGAACAGCTCAGAACATATAGTGAGATACTGGGCATTCCGCTTACAGTCATTTATGAAGCGGAAGAGATCAGGGAAGCGCTTAACAAATACAAGGATAAGGATTTTGTTCTTGTCGACACGGCTGGTCGCTCACATAAGAGCGAAGAGCTTAGAAATGATCTTGACAATCTACTCAAACACTTGAAAAACCCCGAGATTTTTTTAGTTATCAGTTTAACCACGGGGTATAAAGATATTATAAGTATTTTGAGTTCCTATGATTTCCTCAAAGACTATAAGCTGCTTTTCACAAAACTGGACGAGGCAAGCTCTTTAGGGAACATTTTAAATGTCAAGGCGCATACTGGAAAGCCACTTTCTTATTTTGCCATCGGGCAAAGTGTTCCGGACGATATAGAGATAGCAGACGTCGATAAAATTGTGAATTTCATTGTGGGGGAATAGCAATGGATCAAGCTCAAAAATTAAGAGAAATCATTTACAGTTCAAAACTGAATAAAGCTGAAGAGAAATCCATTCCAACCCGTGATGCTAGAATTATAACCATTTCAAGTGGAAAAGGCGGTGTCGGAAAGACAAACTTTACTGTTAATCTGGCATTAGCTTTGGGCAAATTGGGTAAGAATGTTACAATAATAGACGCAGACCTCGGACTAGCGAATATTGATGTCGTACTGGGGCTGGTGCCTAAGTTTACACTGTCTCATGTCATTCGAAATGAAAAGAGCATCAAGGACATTATTGTAGAAGGACCGCATGGCATTCGGATCATATCTGGGGGCTCAGGCGTCATGGATCTTGTAAACATGGGCGTTGAAGAGATCTCAAGGCTTATTGAAAGTCTGGAGTTTCTTAACGAAGACTCTGATTATATCCTGATTGACACAGGCGCAGGCCTGAATCAGTCGGTCATTTCCTTCATTGAGGCAGCTTCAGATGTGGTGCTGGTCATTACGCCAGATCCGACATCCATTACAGATGCCTATGCCCTGATTAAAAACATTGCAAATGTTGAAAAGAACATCAAGGTTGTCGTGAATCGTGTAGATTCAAACAAAGAAGGGCAGAACGTCTTCCATAAGCTGAATTCGGCTGCTAAAAAATTCCTAGATGTAGAACTGGACATTTTAGGGTATATCTATGAAGATAACAATGTTAAGAAGGCGGTGAGAACACAAAACCCATTTTTGCTGGAGCATCCAAATTGTCTGGCAAGCAGAGGTGTTGAACTCATTGCGTACAATATTGAGAATAACAAGACCTTTACGGGCTCTACAAATGGTTTCTCAAGGTTTATTGAGAAATTGTTCAGAGCCACATAAGAAGCATCGTGAGTTTCTATAGTGTGTATTAGAGAAATATGAGTCAGGGGGGACCGCCGTGAGCTTGGAGTTTGAAACGGTCATGGAACCTGGAGATCCAGTAGATCTGGACATACTAACAAAAGACAATACCATATTGAGACTGAAATCCAATGTGCAGCTTATAAAGAGCAACAAGGAATTTTTTATCAGCGCCCCAATTTATGAAGGTCGCAGATATGCTCTTGAAAAGGGCGCCATGATCATGGTCATGCTCACAAGGGACACGTCAGGTATTTATACTTTCTATGCCACAGTTGGAAACCGTACTGACTTTGAAAATATAAGTGTTGTACAGCTGACTAAGAGCAGTGATATTAAAAAGTCACAGCGCAGAAAGTATTTCCGACTTCCCTACATAGGAGATATACGTGTGGAAGATCCCAATCAGCCGAAGATGACCGAAGAGGAAAAACTTAAATTTGAAGCTCTAAAAGAGAAGTACAAAGACAATCCTGATATTTTGGTGGAAGAGCCAGAAATTCAGTATATAGCAATGACTGGTAAGGACCTTAGCGGAGGAGGCATGAAGGCAATAAGCCGAAAACCGCTGGAGTTAGGTATATATGTTAAGGGAATTATGATGCTCGACGAGCAGGCACTGAACTTCAATGGAAAAGTGGTGCGCTGTATGAGCACCATGGACACCTACGAGAATTATGAAATTGGAATAATGTTTGAGGGAATGGACGATCAAGTGCGTTCTCAGATTATCAGTTACATTTTCAAAAAGCAGAGAAGTATGCGCAAAAAAGGGCTGATTTGATGAAAACAAAAGTATTAGTAGTGGATGACTCCGCTTTCATGCGTCGAGTGATCACAGACATGATTAATGAAGATGCCTCCCTTGAGGTCATAGACACAGCACGAAATGGCAGAGAGGCGATCGAGAAGGTCAAGTCACTCCATCCTGATGTTGTCACAATGGACGTGGAAATGCCTGTCATGGATGGGCTGGACGCGCTCAAGGCGATTATGGCAGAGTGTCCTGTGCCGGTTCTTATGCTGAGCAGTGTGACCAAAGAGGGTGCTGATGCGACTATCAGGTCTCTTGAGCTTGGTGCTGTTGATTTCATCACCAAGCCCTCCAGCATTTTCAAGGTCAATACGGATGATGTCCGGGACAAGCTTCATGAGAAAATCAAAGTTGTTAAGAAAGCGCGGATGCGCTCAGTGAGTAATATGACAAAGACAGTAGGACGCAAGGCGCGGCTGGAACCCTCTGCGTCTCAGAGACCGCAAAGCGTTTCAAAACCAAAGCACAGCGGCACGCTCAAAAAGATTATTGCCATTGGCACCTCGACGGGTGGCCCAAGGGCACTTCAATCGGTGATACCAATGCTTCCTGGGAATTTGGATGCCAGTGTTGTCGTTGTACAGCACATGCCACCAGGATTTACAAAATCGCTGGCAGATAGAATGAATGCCATGTCGGAGCTCAATGTAAAGGAAGCTGAAAATAACGATGTTTTAGAACCCGGATGGGTTTATATCGCACCTGGCGATCATCACCTCAGGGTGATTCAAGACAGGAACGGATATAGAATCAATCTGGGAGACGACCCGCCAGTAACAGGACATAGACCATCTGTCGACGCCATGATGTATTCAATCGCCGATCTCGGAACTGAGAATATTATCGGAGTGATTATGACAGGTATGGGTGCTGATGGGGCAAAGGGGCTAGTGAACATCAAGCAAATGAACAAAGCACATATTATCGCACAAGACGAAGAAAGTTGTGTAGTCTTTGGAATGCCGAAATCAGCAATAGCTGAAGGTGTAGTTGACAGAGTAGTAACGTTAAGTGATATCTCTAACGAGATCCTGAAAGCCATGGGGGTGTAGATTTATGGACATGAGTCAATATCTTGAAATTTTTATTGATGAATCAAAAGAACATTTGCAGCATATGAACACAATCCTTCTTGACCTTGAAAACAATACTGAGGACTTGAACCTGCTTAACGAAATCTTTAGGATTGCGCATACAATCAAGGGCATGGCTGGCACTATGGGATTCACACAGGTCGCCAATGTAACGCATGAAATGGAAAATGTGCTTCATAAGGTCAGAAATGGTGAAATTCCTGTTACAACAGCAATCGTAGATATCCTGTTTGAGTGTTTCGATATGCTGGAAGACCATATCAACTCGCTTGAAAGCACGGGTCAGGAAAGCAGTACAGATGCTTCGCCGCTTGTTAAGAAGCTTCAGGACATTCTGATTAACAAGGGTGTTGTGACTGGAGGCGCGCCTGCGGCTAAAGAAGTGAAAAAAGAAGCTGAGCCTGTAGTCGAAGCTGAAGATGACGGCGAAATGTTCCATATGTCGATTTCAGACATCGGGGATGTTCTGAATGAAGCCAGAGCACAGGCAATGCATATTCTTAAAGTCAAGGTCACAATTGATGAAAGCTGCATGCTCAAAGCTGCACGTTCGTTTATCGTATTCAATACACTGGAGCAATCTGGTGAAATTGTTAAATCGCATCCATCAGCTGAAGATATTGAAGATGAGAATTTTGAAGATTCATTCGAAGTCCTTTATATTACAAATCTGGATGCTGAAACAACGCGTACTGAGCTCATGAACATTTCTGAAATTGCAGATGTTCAGGTTGTTGCAGTAGAGTCGGATGAAATTGTTGTCACAGAGCCTCAGGAATCAGATGAAGAGCCTGAGGTTGAAGAAGTGGTTGAAGAAGCTGAAAAAGTGGTAGAAAAGGCTGTTTCAGCTGCAACCAAGGCAGCTCCTTCAAAACCAGCCCCTCGCAAGAAGGCACCAGCTTCTGAAGAAGATAAGAAGCAAATGAAGGAAAAAGCGAAGACATCCAAAACAGTTCGCGTTGATATTGACCGTCTGGACAACCTGATGAATCTTGTCAGCGAGCTTATCATCATCAAGACCAGACTTGAAGTTGCAGAGGGAATGGGTAATCGTTCGAATATGGATGATGCCGTTGAATATCTGGAAAGAATCACGACAAGTCTGCATGACGCTGTAATGAAAGTTCGAATGGTACCGGTTGAAAGAACCTTCAACAGATTTCCGCGTATGGTACGTGACCTCTCCAAGGATCTTGGAAAGAACATTCAGCTGATCATGTCAGGTGAGGAAACAGAAGTTGACCGTACGGTTATTGATGAAATCGGCGATCCGCTGATTCACTTGATTAGAAACTCAATTGACCACGGTATAGAATCACCGGAGAGCAGATCGGAAAGAAATAAGCCTGAAAAGGGTACTGTTGCACTTAGAGCGTATCCTGACGGCAACACGGTTGTCATTGAAGTTGAGGATGACGGCGGTGGAATCGATCCTGACAAGATTCTTACGATCGCGCAGGACAAGGGTGTCGTAACTGAAAGAGAAGTGGAGACAATGTCACCAAAAGACATTATCAACCTGCTTTTCAGACCGGGATTCTCTACAGCTGAAAAAATCACGGACCTTTCAGGACGTGGTGTAGGTCTTGACGTGGTTAAGAGCAAGATTGAATCTCTCAACGGTACTGTCGAAGTGGATTCAGACCTTGGAAAAGGCAGTAAGTTCACTATAAGGCTACCGCTTACGCTTGCAATTATCCAAGCGCTTATGGTAAATCTGGCAGAAGAAAAATATGCTCTGCCACTTAACAATATCAAGGAAATAACGACAATTCAAAAGACGTCAATCAGCATGGTTCAAAATCAGGAGGTTGTCCTATACAGAGACAAGACCCTGCCTATTATCAGACTGAGCGATGTGCTTGAAGTTCCATACGCAGTCGAACCGGAAGAAAAGAACGAAATGATCGTTGTAATCGTCCGCAAGGGCGAACAGGAAGCAGGACTCGTTGTTGACAGCCTGATTGGTCAGCAGGAGATTGTCATCAAATCTCTTGGCAGATACCTGACAGGTGCAAAATCAATTGCAGGCGCGACCATTCTTGGCAATGGTAGTGTTGCACTGATTGTTGATCCAAACCAACTTCTGTAATTTGACTGTGCAAAGGAGAGATTCTCATGAGTAACATAAAAGAGTATGTCGTTTTTAAGGTGAACAATGAGTCGTATGGCATCGACATCAAGTTTGTTGAAAATATCGAAAAAATGCTGCCTATCACACGGGTTCCTTATGCGGATGTACACGTGGAAGGTGTCGTAAATCTTCGTGGTAATGTTATTCCTGTTATTGATTTGCGCAAAAGATTTTCTATAGCAAGAGAGGATTTTACCGACGAATCAAGAATAATTATTGTAAACTATAAGGAATACACAGTTGGCATGATCGCAGACTCTTCGTCTGAGGTCTTCCAGATTGACAGGGACAATGTTGATCCTGCTCCAAGCATCAAGGGGGGCAGTGATGACTTTGTAAGGGAAATCGGCAAGCACGATGGCAGAATTGTCATGCTGATCGATCTTAAGAAGGTTCTTGGAATCGAAAGCATTGAAGCAGAGTAGTCCGGGACAGGAGCGTGTAAATGAGCAGTTATATTGAGCAAATGGATACCATGGTTCTCGATGTACTTAAGGAAATCGGAAACATTGGTGCAGGAAATGCTGCAACTGCCCTAGCAAAAATGATTAACAAGAAGGTCGATATGAATGTTCCAAAGGTAAACATTCTTGACTTCGCAGAAGTTCCCGAACTTCTTGGTGGGGCTGAAAATCAGGTTTGTGGCATATTCTTTAAAATTGAAGGCGATATTGACGGAAGCATCATGTTTGTGCTTAATATCGAAGATGCATTGGCTTTGGTAAGTTTGCTGATGCCAAGAGATGAAAATACACTTGATGAGTTTACGTTCTCAGCACTTAAGGAGATAGGAAATATCCTGGCGGGTTCATATATCTCATCATTATTAGGCTTGACAAACCTGAATATCAAAATATCCATTCCATCTATAGCAATTGACATGGCGGGTGCTGTATTAAGTGTTCCTGCAATTGAGTTCGGTCAGATCAGTGATAAGATACTCATTATTGAAAATGAGTTTATTGAGCTGCAGGAAGACGATTCTGTTCGTGGATTTTTCTTCTTGGTTCCTGATTTGGATTCGTACGATACTCTATTTGGGAGCCTTGGAATACAGGTATGAGTCAGGTGATTAAAGTTGGAATGGCTGATTTGAAAGTTGCAGGGCCTCCTGAAGTATTGTCAACTCTGGGGCTAGGGTCTTGTATTGGAATTTGTTTATACGATCCTGTGACGAAGGTGTCTGGACTTGCGCACATTATGCTGCCAAGCAGCCAGACAATCAGAAACAATTCAAACAGGGCGAAATTTGCCGACACGGCAATTGATGACATGATTGATGAAATGATCAATAAAGGCGCCAACAAAAGGCGCCTTGTTGGAAAAATCGCCGGTGGCGCACAGATGTTTTCATTTTCAAGCAGCAATGACATGATGAAAATCGGTGCAAGAAACGCAGATGCGGTACGATCAATTTTAAAAGATTTGGGCATACCGATTAAAGCTGATGACACTGGTGGTAACTTTGGTCGAACTATTGAATTTTACCCTGAGGATGGCCGACTATTGATTAAGACAATCGGTCATGGTACAAAGACAGTATAGATATTTATCATAAAAAGGGGACGAGTATGGCATGTCTAAAAATCTTAACGATTACTGGAAGGCGTATAAGAATGATGACAGCCAAGACGCCAAAGAACAGCTGATAATCCATTATGTTGAACTTGTCAAAATCATTTCTGGAAGACTCTATACTTCCTTTAATGCCAATGTCGAATTCGACGATCTTGTAAGTTATGGGATTATAGGGCTCATTGACGCAATAGAGAAGTTCAATATTAATAAAGATGTTAAGTTTGAAACTTATGCAAATATCCGAATTCGTGGCGCGATTGTGGATCAGATCAGAGCACTCGACTGGATTCCTCGGAGCACCAGACAGCGTTTTAAGCAGCTTGATGAAGTTATGAGCAGGCTGCACAATACTTATGGAGATAATTTCACTGACGAACAGCTTGCAAAAGAAATGGACATGTCGGTTACAGACCTGAATAAGTTTCTGGGTGAGGCAAGTGCCTTGTCAGTCATGTCGTTGGACGAAAAGCTTTCCGATAATTCTAATTTCAGCATACGGTCTGAGGACAGGGAAATCAGTCCGGAAGGTAATCTTTTTGATAAGGAAACCAAGAAGATTCTGATGGAAAGGATAGACTCCCTGCCTGAACGCGAACGAATGATTATTGATCTTTATTACTTTTCAGAGCTTACGTATAAGGAAATTGCCAGTGTGCTGGAAATATCCGAATCTCGTATTTCTCAGCTTCACACAAAAGCAATCATGAAGCTTAGAGGAGCAATAGAGGACTTATATTAATAGATAACTCGGGGGTGGTACAAGTGTCAAACGAAAACACGCAGCAGGAGATGGAAAATGTAAAGGAACCAGTCATAAAGGTAAGTATCGCTGGGGATTATTATTCCGCATCTGTCACTGTGGACCCAGGCGAAAATCCTTCAAAGGTGACACATGAATGGATACTTACTTCATTAAAAGAGAAAAACATTTCAGTCGGTGTAGATTTAGATGTGGTAGATACAATTGCACAGCACCCGGAAAGGGTACAAAATGTACTCGTTGCCAAAGGGAAGCCTCACCAGAACGGGCGCGATGGTGAAATCAAATTCTTAGTTGATGTAAATAGAGAGGTCAAGCCCAAGGTCCTTGAAGACGGATCGGTTGACTTTAAAGATATAGATGCCTTTCTGACAGTAAAGAAAGGGGATGTTCTGGCGGAGCAGATCGACCCAACGCCGGGAACGGACGGACTTACCGTAACGGGCAAGATCATTAAGGCCAAGCCGGGCAAGGTGGCCAACTTCAAATTTGGCAAGAATGTAGCTGTTACGGATGACGGTACAAAAATTTTTGCTGAAACAGATGGAACCATTAAAATGGAAGGCCACCGCATTTCCATCATTGAAATCTTGGAAATCAAAGGAGATGTAGGTGTCAAGACGGGCAATGTTACATTCAAGGGTAAAATTCTGGTCAATGGAAATGTCATCACTGGATACGCCATAGAGTGCGAAGGTGATGTGGAAATTACAGGTGTTGTCGAAGGGGCGCATATAAAGGCGACTGGAGACATCGTCGTCGGACGTGGCGTGCAGGGTCAGGATGAAGCTGTAATTGAATGCGGCGGAAATCTGATTGGACGTTTTATTAATAATTGTACGGCAACTGTCGCTGGCAACATTGAGGCGGATGCCATCATGCACTCGAAAATAATATGTGATGGCGAGATTAAAATTTCTGGTCGTAAAGGACTCCTTGTTGGCGGTGAGGTAAAGGCCAAAGACAAAATCAGTGCCAAGGTGATTGGTTCTGATATGGGAACGCAGACCAAGATTACCCTGGGAATTGATTCTGAGCTTATTGAGCGCTATCAGTTCCTTACGGACAAAATTAAAGAACTTAGAGAGAATATCAAAAAACTCGATCAGGCGCTGAATATGATCATGCGTCAGCAAAAGGCTGCACCGGGCAATGAACAGCTTGGCGCTATGCTCAACAAGACCAAACTCAGCAAGATTGAGTACAATAATGACCTTGCGAAATTTGCGACTGAGCTCAGAGAGCTCCAGGAACGCATGAATCAGCTGCAGGGTTCACAGATTATTGCTTCTGAGGTTTATCCTGGAACAAAAATCACAATTGGTCACTCTCATTACAATGTAAAGAACATGCTAAAGGATGCAGTTATTCAGAAAGTCGATGGAGAAATTTCAACTGTAAGAAAATAGAGGGGGGAGGCAAATGCCACTCAGACCTATTGACATGCAGGTAATTCTACCGAGGGTGCAGAGCAGTAAGAACGCTAAGGAAACAATTGTGCACAAGGAAGACAATGCTCAGCATCAGCAGCAAATGAAAAACATTGAACAGGCTGAAAAAAAAAGACAGCAGGTCAATGCTTTCGAACAGAAGGAAGAAGAAAAAATAAAAGACGAAAAAGGCAATGAAGGCAAAGATAAGTCCAAGGGGTCCTCAAAGAAGAAGAAGAAAAAGAAGGACAAAGAGGACGAATCTAATGAAGATACCCTTAAGAAGGGTCTTGGCTATCATCGCTTTGATATGAAAGTGTGATGATTGAATTGATGGCAGTATTCAGTCTTGTTCTGGGAGTGCTCATTGTTGCACTCTCGCTGTTTTTAATACGCAAAGAGCTTTTAAGCACACAGCGGGAACAAAAGAGATCATTCAACAGCCTGAGTGATGAGAACGTCGCTCAGGTCATGCAGTACCTTAAAAAGCTCGAAAAGGAAGTGGATGATCTTAACGCCTCATACTATGAAATTGTATCTGACCTTGAAGGCAAATATAGTGTTCACGAAAAAGAAATTGAAATACTACAGGAGAAGCTGGAGGCATTCGAGGCCACAGGTACTTCATCAAGAAGAAGTGGCGCCAGATTAAGTGAACCCAAACCTGCACAAAAATCTGAACCAAGGCCTTCTGGACCGATGGATGAGCAGGAAAGAATCTGTCTTGAGGCAGTTAAACTCAAGCATCAGGGACTCTCAATCGGTCAGATTGCAAGGGAACTGAATATGGGAATAGGTGAGCTACAGCTTATTCTAAAAACAAAGAGATAACACCGGGCAAAAAAGCCGCTCTAAATATGAATATTTAGCGGAATTTTAGTTGCTCGGTGTTTTGTCATGTGGTATACTACTTGAGGTACTAATACACACCCGTCATAAATGTCAGGCGGTGCCCACAGGGTTCCTGATATGTTGATTGACGGGGAGGACAAACTTTAAGGAGGACATTTTTATGTCAGTTATTTCAATGAAGCAACTTCTAGAAGCTGGTGTACACTTTGGTCACCAAACTAGAAGATGGAACCCAAAGATGGCAGAGTACATCTTTACAGAGAGAAACGGTATCTACATCATCGACCTTCAAAAGACAGTTAAGAAGGTAGACGACGCTTATAACTTCATTAGAGAAGTTGCAGAAGACGGCGGCAAAGTAATCTTCGTAGGTACTAAGAAACAAGCTCAAGAATCAATCGAGACTGAAGCTAAGCGTGCTGGTATGTACTTCGTTAACCAAAGATGGTTGGGTGGTATGCTGACTAACTTCAAGACTATCAAGAAGAGAATTGATCTGCTTGACAAGCTTGAAGCAATGGAAGAAGACGGTACATTCGAAGCACTTCCAAAGAAAGAAGTACTTAAGCTACGTCTGAAGAAAGAAAAGCTTGAAAAGTTCCTAGGCGGTATCAGAGAAATGAACGACCTTCCTAAGGCAATGTTTGTAGTTGATCCTAAGAAGGAAAAAATCGCTATCGCAGAAGCACGTACGCTTGGTATTCCAGTTGTAGCAATCGTTGATACAAACTGTGACCCTGATGAAGTAGACTTCGTAATTCCTGGTAACGATGACGCTATCCGCGCAGTAAAACTTCTTGCTGGCAAGATGGCTGACGCTTGCCTAGAAGGTATGCAAGGCGAGTCTATGGAAGAAGCGCCAGTTGAAGCGTAGATAAAACATAAGGTAAGGGGAAACTCTTACCTTCTTTTATAGGATCGATTTAAACGATTACAGTATTTGAAGGAGGAATTCCAATGGCAGTAACAGCTGCAATGGTAAAAGAACTGCGTGAAAAAACAGGCGCAGGTATGCTTGATTGTAAAAAAGCACTTCAGGAAAAAGACGGTGATATGGACGCAGCAGTAGATTTTCTTCGTGAGAAGGGTCTAGCAAAAGCAGCTAAGAAAGCTGGTCGTGTTGCTGCAGAAGGTATCGTTACATCATATATCCACGGTGGCGGCCGTATTGGTGTTCTAGTTGAAATCAACTCTGAAACTGATTTCGTTGCTAAGAACCCAACATTCCAAGAGTTCGCAAAAGACGTTGCAATGCAAATCGCTGCTGCGAACCCACTATTCGTTAGACGTGAAGAAGTTCCTACAGAAGAACTTGAGCGTGAGCAAGAAGTACTTAAGGCTCAAGCACTTAACGAAGGTAAGCCAGAGCATATCGTTGAAAAAATGGTTGTTGGTCGTATTGAAAAATACTACAAAGAAGTTTGTCTTCTTGAGCAGCCTTTCGTTAAGAACCCAGATGTTGATATTCAAACACTGCTAAACGAAAAGATCGCAACAATCGGTGAAAACCTGTCAATCCGTCGTTTCGCTCGCTACGAAGTAGGCGAAGGCATTGAGAAGAAAGAAGAAAACTTTGCTGAAGAAGTTGCTAAGCAGCTAAAAGGCTAATTATTCAATTCACAGTTGCTCAAAAAGAGAACACTTTCGTGTTCTCTTTTTTAAAGCGGGTATACTGTAAAGGCAGGAAAATGAAAAAATAGATTAAATTGTCCTGCTCAGAAAATGTTTCTTCTATGATTTTACGAATTTAGCAGGTTTCCGGCCTGTGTGTGTAGAATCTTTTCTTTGGATTGGAGGTATCTTCATTGGAACCGAAATATAAGAGGGTCATACTCAAGCTTAGCGGTGAAGCGTTGGCAGGGGAAAAAGGCTTCGGAATCGACAATGAGACTGTAGATTCTGTTGCTGTTCAAATTAGAGAACTCATTGAAATGGGTGTTCAGGTTGCCGTAGTCATCGGTGGCGGAAATTTCTGGCGTGGCAGAAGCCATGACGCAATGGACCGTTCGACTGCAGATTACATGGGCATGCTTGCAACCGTTATCAATTCGCTTGCTATCCAGGATGCTGTTGAAAACCATGGTCTTCAGTCAAGAGTTATGTCTGCTATTGAAATGCGTCAGATTGCAGAACCTTATATTAGAAGACGTGCTGTAAGGCATCTTGAAAAAGGAAGAGTGGTTATTTTCTCAGCGGGAACAGGGAATCCCTTCTTCTCGACTGATACGACAGCGGCGCTCAGAGCTGCTGAAATCGAGGCTGAACTCATCCTTCTTGCCAAGAAGGTAGATGCAGTCTACGACAGTGATCCTATGATTAATCCGGATGCGAAGAAAATTGACCGTATTTCCTACATCGATGTCATCAACCAAGGTCTGGGTGTTATGGATACGACTGCAATCACGCTTTGCATGGAAAACAAAATTCCAATTCAAGTATTTGGCCTGAAAGAGACAGATAACATAAAACGTGTTATTCTAGGCGAAGAATTAGGAACAATAATTAAGGAGGATTAAACCTTATGAAAAATCAAGTACATAAAATGATTGGCGAAAAAATGGATAAGACAGTAAGCGTGCTTAAAGAAGATCTGCTTACTATCCGTGCAGGCCGTGCGAATCCACATATGCTGGACAAGATTACAGTTGAGTACTACGGTGCGCCAACGCCGCTGAGCCAGCTTGCAAACGTTACCGTTCCAGAGCCTCGCATGCTTCAAATCAACCCTTACGATGTGAGTGTTATCACTGATATCGAGAAGGCGATAATGAACTCAGATCTGGGCATGAATCCATCGAACGATGGTAAAATCATTCGTCTTACTGTTCCAATGCTTACTGAAGAGCGTCGTAAGGACCTGGTTAAGCAAGTGAAGAAGATTGGTGAAAATGCAAAAGTTGCCATCAGAAACGAACGTCGTGAAGCGAACGACAAGCTTAAGAAAATGCACAAGAGCGGCGATTTGACAGATGATGATTTGAAAGCAGCGGAAGAAGATGTTCAAAAGCTGACAGATGATCATATCAAAAAAATTGACGACTTGATTAAAACCAAAGAAGCTGAAATTCTGGAGGTTTAGTCGTGAATTACCCAGATTTGCTTGGGTTCGACTTGAATAGAGCAAGAAGAGAGATTCGGACGCGGTTTCCGAATCTCTCTATTATCATCGAGGAGACCCATTCCAGAAAAGAGCCTGAATTTCTAGGCATTGAAAATGCGAAAGTCATAAAACAGAGCTTTGAAGACGAAAGTGTCACACTGGTAGTGGCATTTTTTGGCGATGAGTATAAAGATAGAGTTGACTAGCCTTTTTGATTTATGAGGGAAAACAGTCAAAAGAGTTGCCTTGACTGCTTTCCCATATAAGTTGACTTCATTCTGGCAGTAGATTGCGGCAAAGGGGAAATATTGTGAATAATAATGTACCGAAGCATATAGCGCTCATCATGGATGGTAATGGACGATGGGCTAAAAATAGAAATCTTCCAAGACTTGCAGGACATAAAGCGGGCGTCGAAGCACTCAGAAGCGTTATTGAACGTGGCGGCAACATAGGCGTTGAGCATATGACCTTCTATGCTTTTTCTACAGAAAACTGGAGTCGTCCTCAAGATGAAGTTTCAGGTCTGATGGGACTGCTTGTAGCTTATCTTAAATCTGAAACAAAAAAGCTCCATGCCAATAACGTAAGAGTTAATGTCATTGGCGATACGACAAAGCTTCCAAAGCTTGCCCAGCAGGAACTGAACAAAACCATTGAGCTTACGAGCGGCAATGATGGTCTTACTGTACATATTGCACTGAACTACGGTTCGCGCGACGAAATAATCAGAGCTGTAAAACAAATTGCTGAAGATGTCAAAGACGGAAAAGTCGACATAGACAGCATTGGGGAAGAAATGATCTCTGACAGTCTGTATACTGCAGGCGTACCTGATCCGGATCTTTTGATTCGTACATCGGGAGAAATAAGACTTAGCAACTTCCTTCTTTGGCAGCTTGCATATACAGAGTTCTATTTTACGGATGTATTCTGGCCTGATTTTGATGGAGACGCACTGGAGTCAGCAATAGAAGTGTTCCAGAACAGGCATCGCAGATTCGGCAAATTGTAGGAGGAAAAGATGTTACAGAGATTGATATCCAGTATAATCGCACTGCCTATCCTGCTTTTTGTAGTTATCATGGGGGGCGTATACATACAAGTAGCTGCAATGCTGCTTAGTCTAATGGGCTTGTATGAGTTTTACCATGCTTTCAGACAAGCGGGCTATCAGCCTTCGGCAAAACTGGGCTATACCTACACCATTATTCTCTACGGCCTTGGATTTATTGAAGCAGGACCCATTTTTTACATAGCAATCGTTTTTATGTTTCTTTATAACGTACTTATTTACAATGTGCTCAGCAAGCATGAAGCAATTCTTGATATGGCGCTGACATTTCTCGGATTCTTCTATGTAGCATTTTCGTTTTTCCATATCTCCCTGATTGCAAGTGTAGACACCAACTTCTTCATTTGGTACATCTTCATACTCGCTTGGGGCTCCGATACATTTGCCTATTTCAGCGGCAGATTCTTTGGCAGACACAAGCTTATAGAGCACGTTTCGCCTAAAAAGACAGTTGAAGGGTCCATTGGTGGTCTAATTGGATCGACAGTGCTTTCTGTGCTGTTTGCCTACATTTACAATCCGGATTTTATGAGCTTTGCCATTCTGCTAGGTCTTGTGGGCAGCGTGCTGGCTCAGAGTGGAGATTTGATTGCATCCAAAATCAAGCGCTACTGCGGCATCAAGGATTTTGGTAAGATCATGCCTGGACATGGGGGCGTACTGGACCGATTCGACAGTATCATTCTTACAGGTCCCTTTATCTACTATTTCATTTTCTATTACATGAAATGGCAGCACATGATTTAACACAGTGTAAGCATATTAAAGCCGGTAAACTCAAAGCCGGCTTTCTTTACGAAAAGGCAAGAAAATACCGTTTTAAAAATAATAAGCCAGCTATCAGGTAAGTGGAGATAGCTGGCTTATTATTTCTAAAGCACTATGAAACGTTGTGTGACAGGTGCGGCCAGAACCTCTCTCTCAGTGAACGAAAGACTCTAATCCAGCCTTAATAGGTGAAGACATATGAACTCAAAATGCACGAGTGGTTAAATGTTCATAGAATGGTTACTATTTAAGACCGCATTATCTGGTATAATAAAGTTAACAATTATCAGGAGTGACCAAAATGAAAAACATCGTAATACTAGGATCAACAGGTTCCATTGGAACCCAATGTCTTGACATAATAGCAGATTTTCCTGAAAAGTTTAATGTGAGCGCATTAAGCTGCAGCTCGAATATTGAACTTCTGAGGGACCAGGCTGAAAGATACAAGCCGGAGCATATCGTGGTATTCTCCGATGCGGCATATGAAAAACTGAAGGCAGAAGGACTCTCATACCCTGTTCAGATGCATAAAGGTATGGAAGGCCTTCTTTACATTTCACGACTTGAAGAAGCCGATATTGTACTGACCTCCCTTGTGGGGAATATTGGACTTCTACCAACTGTTGAAGCTATTAAGGCGGGCAAGGACATTGCACTTGCCAACAAGGAAACCCTTGTCACTGCAGGCTCTGTAATCATGCCGCTGGCAAAGGAAATGGGCGTAAACATTCTACCTGTAGACAGTGAACACAGTGCGCTGTTTCAGGCGCTTCAAGGGAACTCATTAAAAGAAGTGAGGCGTGTCATACTGACAGCGTCAGGCGGTCCTTTTAGAGGCATGAAATCAGATGCGTTGAAAGATGTAGATGCTGCGCAGGCACTCAAGCATCCCAATTGGTCCATGGGAAGAAAAATCAGCATCGATTCTGCGACCATGATGAACAAGGGACTGGAAGTCATTGAAGCCAAGTGGTTGTTTGATTTGGAACCGGAGGCCATAGATGTGGTGGTTCATCCCCAGTCGATCATTCATTCGATGGTGGAGTATCATGACAGCTCAATAATGGCACAAATGGGGCTTCCGGACATGAAGCTGCCAATCATCTATGCACTCAGCTATCCCGAGCGTGTTGAAACACGGCTTGAAAGTCTTGATTTTTCAAAAATGCAGACACTGACATTTGAAACGCCGGACATGGAAACATTCCCTTGTCTGAGACTTGCATACGAGGCGCTCCGCATAGGGGGCACAATGCCAACCGTCCTCAATGCAGCGAATGAAGTCCTTGTCAATCAGTATTTGGAAGGCGAGATAGGGTTTTACGATATACCGGACCGTATTGAGAAGCTGATGCATGTGCATCAGGTAATCGAGCATCCGTCGATTGAAGATATATTGGAAGTTGACAGAAATACAAGACAAGAGGTCTTGGAACTGTAAATGAGGTGATTATATGACAGCAATAGTTTTTATCATCGTTTTTGGTATGCTCGTTTTCATACATGAATTCGGACATTTTATTACTGCAAAGATGAACGGCATTACGGTACATGAGTTCTCACTGGGAATGGGTCCTAAAATTGTGAGCAAGCAAGGCGTACAAACCCTGTATAGCTTGCGTGCGCTCCCAATAGGCGGCTTCGTGCGTATGGAGGGTGAAGATGAGGCGTCGGAAAATCCGGGGTCCTTCAGCATTAAGTCACCTTGGCAACGTCTATCGGTGATTGCTGCCGGTCCTATTATGAACTTTGTACTTGCTATTGTCGTGATTACAGCACTTTTCATGTTGGATGGGTTTCCAACAAATACTATAGGCGACCTGATTGAAGGGGCGCCGGCAATCGAGTCTGGACTTCAAACCGGTGACAAAATTTCAGCCATTAACGGTACAACGGTTGCGACATGGGACGATGTAGTTACGGGCATATCTGAATCGGAATCCGACCAGCTTGAAATAGAGGTGTACAGAGACGGTTCAAAAATGACATATACTGTGACTGCAACACAGGAAGAGGAGACCGGGCGCAGAATTATCGGAATCAGACCAGCCTTTAAGAAAGACCTGATTCTTTCGGTTAAATATGCATTTATGGGCGTTTTCTATACCGTTCAGGCCATACTGCAATATCTGGGTTCCCTTCTTGTAGGACAGGGAGATTTCTCTCAGGTTTCAGGTCCTGTGGGAATCTATAATGCCGTGAGTCAGGCGAGTCAATCGGGACTAAAAAGTGTTCTCAATATCACAGGGCTGCTTTCTATCAATCTGGGACTGATCAATCTCTTGCCATTCCCAGCGCTCGATGGAGGGCGGATCATATTCATCGGTCTTGAAATACTTCGCGGAAAGCCTATCGATGCGGAAAAAGAGGGCTTTGTCCATTTTGTTGGCTTTGTAATCCTTATGACGCTTATGGTACTGTTGGTCATGAAAGACCTGAATATTGGAGGCTAATGCGATGATAAAAAGAAGAGCATCCAGACGCGTCATGGTGGGAAATATACCTGTAGGCGGCGACGCGCCAATCACAGTACAGTCTATGACCAACACCGACACGCGAAATGTTGAAGATACAGTTGCGCAAATCCACCGTCTCGAAAAAGCCGGATGTGAAATAGTCAGAGTGGCGGTTCCTGACATGGCAGCTGCTGAAAAATTAGCTGAGATTAAAGCGCAAATTCATATTCCGCTTGTGGCAGATATCCATTTTGATTACAAGCTGGCACTCGAGGCGATAAAACAGGGTGTGGACAAGCTCCGCATCAATCCAGGCAATATTGGTTCTAAAGAACGTGTTCAAAATGTTGTGGAAGCTGCAAAAGAAGCGGGAATTCCAATTCGTATCGGTGTCAATGCGGGATCTCTTGAGAAAGAGCTGATCGAAAAGCATGGTGGTGTTTGTGCAGAGGCGATGGTTGAAAGTGCCCTAGGACATATACGTCAACTGGAAGCACTTGAGTTTTATGATATAATTGTAGCGCTTAAGGCGTCAGATATTCATTTGACGCTTTCGGCCTATTCAAAGCTGGCAAATGAAGTCGCGTATCCATTCCACATTGGCATCACGGAATCGGGGACGCGATTCGCGGGTACGGTGAAGTCGTCCGTGGGTGTAGGCGCCCTTCTTCTGGGCGGTATGGGTGACACGCTTAGAATATCCCTTACCGGGGACCCGGTTGAGGAAGTGCGTGTGGGTAAAGAAATCCTTTCATCCCTGGGAATCCGTTCCTTTGGCATTCGTATGATATCCTGCCCGACGTGCGGGCGGTGTCAGGTCGACCTTGATAAAATTGCCAGCGAAATTGAAAAACGTATTGAAAAAATCGACAAACCGCTGACGCTGGCGGTCATGGGCTGTGCGGTAAACGGACCCGGCGAAGCGCGCGAAGCCGATATAGGCATCGCTTCAGGGCGAGGGGAAGCCTTGATTTTTGTAAAAGGTGAAATCATAAAGAAAGTCAGTGAAAACGAAATTGTAGACGCATTAATCGAAGAAATAATGAAATTGTAGGTGAGCTAATGTCTGAAATACAGACAGGGGGGTTCAATGCGTGTCTTGATGCGCATTTGGACTTGGAGTCGGTTAAAGTCAAAGAAATTAAATATGTAAAGCAGCTTAAGCAGATTCAGCTGTATTTTGAGACGGACGATGTTGTGGAACCGGAACTCAGAGACAAACTGGTTCACCGTGTAAAAACGGACCTGCCGGCGATTGAAGATATCAAGATTTACTTTAGCTTCAACTGGCAGGAGGAAGCGGCGGATGCAGTACTTGAAAAGTACTGGCCTACCGTCGTATGGATGACTTCGAAAATTTGTCCAGGTCTCAATGGCATGCTTAAGCAAATGAAGCCTGAGCTCAAGTCGCAAATACTTGAAATCCATATGCCTGATGAGTTTTCGGTACGTCAGCTTCAGCAGAAGAACTGTGAGAAAATCATTAGCCAGCAGCTGATGCGAGAGGTCAATCTGTCTTTGGGGGTCGAACTTGTTTACGACCATACTGGACATGAGAACAGCATGGCAGCCTTTGAAGAGAATAAGCAGCTCAAGGCTCGACAAGCGATGGAAATCCAGCAGGTTGAGCGCAAGAAGAACAGCATGGAGCAGACTAAACGGGCGCCATCCGGTGGCTTTAATTCTGAGGGTGGATTCAGTTCAAACTCACGGGCACCAAAGGAAAAGCCTGCACATGTCATTTATAAACGTGAAATAAAAAGACCGCCAGTACCCATTAAGGGGAACATGGAGGAGGAGTCTGTTGTCTGCTTTGAAGGGAAGATATTTGAGAAGGACACCCGCGATCTTAGAAGTGGTAAAAAACTCATTTCCTTTGCGATTACAGACTACACTTATTCAATAAACTGCAAGATTTTTGCAAAACCTGAAGAAGCCGAAGAGCTGGAAGGCGCTCTGAAAAAGGGCGTCTGGTATAAGGTTGAAGGTAACATCAGGTACGATTCCTTCGAAAAGGAACTCATGATGTTTGTCATGAACATCAATGAGGGCAAGGTTGAGGAAACACGTATGGACCATGCCCAAGACAAGCGCGTGGAGCTTCACATGCATACGAACATGTCGGACATGGATGGTGTCACTTCTGTCAAGGAGCTTGTTAACACCGCTGCAAAATGGGGGCACAAGGCTGTGGCCATTACAGACCACGGTGTGCTTCAGGCATTTCCCGACGGCATGCATGCTTCAGAAGGTAAAGACATCAAGGTCATTTATGGTGTGGAAGGCTATCTCTTCAATGACGACGCCGTGGTTATCAAGGACCCCAACAGTGAGAACCTGAACCAGACCTTTGTTGTATTTGACATAGAGACAACGGGTCTTTCCTTCAAGCACGATATGATTACTGAAATTGGCGCTGTGAAAGTACGCGGTGGAGAAATCATCGATTCATACAGTGCCCTTGTGAATCCCGGAAGACCTATTCCGGCAAAAATTGTCGAGCTTACGGGCATTACTGATGATATGGTCATTGGTGCACCTTCTATTGAACAGGAGCTGCCGAAATTCCTGGAGTTTGTAGGTGACAGTGCCGTTGCGGCGCATAATGCAAATTTTGATGTATCCTTCATTAAGGAACAGGCTGAGCGCATAGGGCGCACATTTTCCCCTGTGGTTGTCGACACCTTGACACTGGCGCGCCTTCTTCTTAAGGATATGAAGCGTCACAGGCTGAATCAGGTTGCCAAGCGTCTTAAAATCAAGCTTGAGAACCACCATAGAGCTGTGGATGACGCCATGGCGACTGCTAAGATACTGGTACACTTTATTTCAATGCTTAAAGATATGGAAATTTTCGATATGGCGGGAATAAACGAACTGGGTTTTGAGGAGCTCGATTATAAGAGTGCAGAGACCTATCATGTTATCATTCTCGTTAAGAACCAGACAGGACTTAAGGATCTCTACAAGCTTGTCAGTGATTCCAATACAAAAACATTCTACAGACGGCCTCGTATACCGAAAAGTCTGCTTACAAAATACCGTGAGAACCTGATTATCGGTTCTGCCTGTGAAGCGGGTGAGCTCTTCAGGGCGATTTTTGCCAACAAGTCCGAGGACGAAGTTGAGGAAATCGCCAAGTACTATGACTATCTGGAAATTCAGCCAATCGGCAACAATGCCTTTATGATTGCCAAGGGCCTGGCTAAAGATGAAGCGGAGCTTCAGGAACTGAACAAGCATATTGTGGCTCTCGGAGAGAAGTTGAACATTCCTGTTGCCGCAACTGGGGACGTGCACTTCCTAAATCCGGAAGATGAAGTTTACAGACGGATCATTATGGCCGGAAAAGGGTTTGACGATGCAGACAACCAGCCGCCGCTCTATTTCAGAACGACGGACGATATGCTAAATGAGTTCAAATACCTTGGTAGGGACAAGGCGCGCGAGGTTGTCATTGGTGTTCCGAACGCCATTGCTGACAGCATTGACAGTATTCTCCCGATTCCAAATGAAACCTATCCGCCGCGTATTGAAGGTTCAGACGATGAACTTCGCGATATGTGCTACAAGAAGGCGAAAAGCATTTACGGTGATGATCTGCCTGAAATTGTTGAGGAAAGACTGCAGACAGAACTGAACTCAATCATCAGCAATGGTTATGCCGTGATGTATATCATCGCCCAGAAACTTGTAACAAAATCACTTGAAGATGGCTATCTCGTTGGTTCCCGTGGTTCCGTAGGATCATCCTTTGCGGCGACCATGTCTGATATTACCGAGGTTAATCCGCTGCCGCCGCATTATATTTGTACGCACTGTCAACATTCCACTTTTATCACAGACGGCAGTATCGGTTCGGGTGCGGACCTTCCCGACAGGGATTGTCCAGCGTGTGGCAAAGCCTATAAAAAAGACGGGCACGATATTCCGTTTGCGACCTTCCTTGGTTTTGACGGCGACAAGGAGCCCGATATCGACCTTAATTTTGCCGGCGTCTACCAGGCAACTTCCCATAAGTACACGGAGGAGCTCTTTGGCACTGGCTATGTATACAAGGCCGGAACCATTGGTACGGTTGCTGAAAAGACAGCTTACGGCTTTGTAAAGAAATACTTTGAAGAACGCGGAATGGATAATGTGAACTCCAAGGAGATCATACGTCTCGCCCAGGGCTGTACGGGTATCAAGAGAACCTCTGGACAGCATCCGGGTGGCATCATGGTTATTCCTGACTACAAGGAAGTTTCGGATTTCACGCCGATACAATACCCGGCCAACGATGTGAACTGTGGTGTCTTGACAACCCACTTTGACTATCATTCGATTTCCGGTCGTATTCTTAAGCTCGATATACTTGGGCACGACGTTCCGACCATCATACGTGAACTAGAGGACATTACAGAAGTGAACATTTTCGATGTGCCGCTGGATGACCAGGAAACGGTGAGTATTTTCACCAGCATTGACACACTGGGGATTCTTGACAAGGACTATCCGCTTGACATTGGCTCGCTGGGTATCCCTGAGTTCGGTACACGATTTGTACGTCAGATGCTGGCCGATACGCAGCCAAAGACTTTTGCAGACTTGGTACGTATCTCCGGTCTGTCCCATGGTACGGATGTATGGTTGAACAATGCCCAGGATCTTGTGCGTAACGGCACGGTGGAAATCAAGGATGTAATCTCGACCCGTGACGATATCATGGTTTACCTCATGTATCAGGGTCTGCCGCCTCTGAAATCCTTCAAAATCATGGAGAAGGTGCGTAAGGGCAAGGGGCTGACCGACGAAGACATTGAGCTCATGAAGGAAAACAATGTGCCTGAATGGTATATCTGGTCCTGTAACCAGATCAAATACATGTTCCCGAAAGCCCATGCGGTGGCATATGTAATGATGTCTTTCAGAATTGCATACTTTAAGGTGCATTATCCGCTGGCCTTCTATTCAACGCATTTTGGAATCAAGGTAGACGACTTCGATGCACAGCTCGTATGCCAAGGTAAGGCTGCTGTTGTTGCAAAGATAAACGAGCTTGACAGTATAGAAATGAATCTTTCAAAGAAGGATCAGGACCTCTATACGATTCTTGAAATTGTTCGCGAGATGTATGCGCGGGGGTATGAGTTCCTTAAGGTTGACATGTATAAATCTGACGCGACGAAGTTTAAGATTGTCGACGGCAAGATTCTACCACCTTTCCAGGCACTTCAGGGTGTCGGAGAAAATGCTGCCAGAGCTCTTGTGAGTGCGGTTGCCATGGGTGAAATCCTGTCCATCGATGACCTGAGAACGAAGGCTAAGGTTACCAAGACGGTTATTGAGGCCCTTAGGGACCACGGCTGTCTGACTGGGCTTCCAGAAGACAATCAGCTGTCCTTGTTCGGGTTTTAGTCTGTTTGTATTCATCTGTTGATTTTAAAGACTTTCATGAGTTTTTTGCATCTGATTTTACTGTAAAACTGACAAATCTGATGCATATTTGCATAGTCGATTAACATATGTTATACTTTTAGTAGACAAAATGATAAGAAAAGCTTTAGGAGTGGGTTGAGGCCCACTCCTTCTTAATGGAACGGGGAAAATTCCTGTTCTCTTTAACAACTAAATACACAATTTAATAAGGAGGTAGATCTACATGAGTAAAAAGCGCGTTGTTGATGTTGTTCGTGAACTTGTTTCAGAGCATTTGACATCCAATGGACTTGAACTGGTAGATGTAGAATTTGTAAAAGAAGGCCCGCATAGATACCTGCGTGTCATCATTGACAAGGAAGGCGGCGTTGATCTTGACGACTGCGGACTTGTCAGCAAGTTCTTGAATAAGAAGCTTGACGCTGTTGACCCGATTGAGGAAAATTATTTCCTTGAAGTTACTTCGCCGGGGGTTGAGCGTGAACTCAAAAAGGAAGAAGATTACCTGAAGTATGCCGGTAAAAAGGTACAGGCAAATCTGTTCCAGCCGATTGACGGCGAAAAGGTTATCCAAGGTACGCTTGTGGGACTGAAGGATAATAAGATCATCATTACAAGAGATGATTCCAAAACACTTGAAATTCCAAAGTCAAAAACGGCAGTTGTCAAACTGCTTGTTACTTTCTAATAAAAGGAGGCGCATAAAGTGAAAGCTGAACTGTTTGAAGCGCTAGAGCAACTCGAAAAAGAAAAAGGCATTAGTAAAGAAATTCTTCTTGAAACAATTGAAGCAGCACTTATTACTGCTTTTAAGAAGAACTTTGGTTCTTCACAGAATGTGCGCGTGCACATCGATTCGGAGTCTGGCGATTTCAAAGTCTTCTCACTGAGAGAAGTTGTAGAAGAGTCAATGGATGATTTCACTGAGATTTCACTTGATGAAGCAAGACTTGAAAATCCGAATTTTGAAATTGGTGACTTTGCTGAAGAGGAAGTGACACCGCGCAACTTCGGACGTATTGCTGCACAGACAGCAAAACAAGTTGTTGTTCAAAGACTTCGTGAAGCCGAAAGATCAATCATATTTGACGAATTCAGCAACAGAGAATCTGAAATCATCAATGGTCAGATCCAGCGTATGTCAAAAGGCACAATCTATATCAACCTTGGACGTACAGAAGCAATCCTGTTGCCATCTGAGCAGATTCCTGGCGAACCATACGAGCAGGGACAGCGTATCAAGTCTTACATCGTTGAGGTCAAGAAAACACCAAAGGGACCCCAGATTCTTGTGTCTAGAACACATCCTGGACTTGTTAAGCGTCTATTTGAGCTTGAAGTTCCTGAAATCTACAACGGTGAAGTAGAAATCAGAAGCATTTCCCGTGAAGCGGGTTCAAGAACAAAAATTGCAGTGTTCTCACCACTGGAAGACATCGATCCTGTTGGATCTTGTGTTGGTCAGAAAGGTGTTCGTGTTCAGTCTGTTGTTACAGAGCTGGGCGGCGAAAAAATTGATATCATCAAATGGAGTGAAGATCCGTCGGAGTTCATTTCAAATGCACTGAGCCCATCGAAGGTTGAGCGCGTTGATGTCAATGAAGAAGAAAAGAGCGCACTTGTTGTCGTTCCAGATTATCAGCTGTCTCTTGCCATCGGCAAGGAAGGTCAGAATGCAAGACTTGCGGCTAAGCTGACAGGATGGAAAATAGACATCAAGAGCGAGACTCAGTATGCGGAGTATCTTGAAGCCCTGACAAACATGCCTGAGGTCCCTGAAACTGAAGAAGCTCCTGAAGCAGAAGAGGCTGAAGACGTATTGGCAGTTGAAGATGAAGCTGCTGATGACATGGAAATGACTGATCTTCCAGATAATTTAGAAGATGAGATTCTAGAATAGAGAGGCTAGGGATTCCCATGCAAAAGAAGAAAATACCACTTCGTAAATGCGTAGGATGCAATGAACAAAAGCCAAAAAAGGACTTGATCCGCATCGTACGCAACAAAGAAGGTGAAATGAGTGTTGATTTTACTGGCAAGGCACATGGCCGTGGCGCATATATCTGCCCTGACGCTGAGTGTCTGAAAAAGGCTGAAAAGAAGAAATCGCTCAACCGTGCCTTTGGATGTGAAGTGGATCGAGAAATATTCGAAAAACTCTATAAGGAGCTAGAAGCACATGATAAACAATAAATTTTTATCTCTGCTCGGCTTCGCACATAAGTCCAGAAACCTTGTATCAGGTGAGGACACGTGCATCATTAATATTAAGAAGGGTGCCGTCAAGCTGATGATTGTTGCAGCAGACGCATCTGACAATACAAAAGACCGTTTCTTACATCTATGCAAAAGCAGAAATATTCCAGTAAGAATTATTGAAGACAGGGAAATTTTGTCTTCAGCAATCGGAAAGGATAACCGAACTGTGTTCGGCGTAACCGATTCCGGATTTGCAAAGGAAATGCTCAAAGCTTTGGATGCGTAGATGACACGTAGTACTTCCGGAGGTGAGCGATTTGTCCAAAATTCGTATTTACCAATTAGCAAAAGATCTAGGCGTTTCCAGCAAGGAAATGATTGAGAAGCTCAAAGAATTTGATATTGAAGTAGCAAATCACATGAGCGCGTTAGAAGATGAAGAGGCTGAGCTTATTATGGAATTTTATGGCGATAAGGGTGAAGCAGGTGCAGAGGTTGAAGCAGACGTAGAAGTTGAAGCAGATGCTGAAGAAGATCTGGATCATGATTCACAGCACGACAGACATAAAATCGATCTTCAGGCTATTGAAGATGAAGAGTTCGAAAAGAAAGAAAGAGCTATCAAGAAATCAAAGAGCAAGAAAAAGAAAAAACAAAGTCGTGGCAAGTACAAGCAAGAGCATCAAGCTGCTGAGAAAGCGGAAGCTGAGAGTGGCGTTTTAAGAGTTGGCGATGTTATCATCGTTTCAGAGCTTGCGGACAAACTTGGCAAACCAACAAATCAGATTATCATGAAGCTCATGCAGCTTGGCATTATGGCAGCTATGAATGAGGAAATTGATTTTGAAACAGCTGAACTGATTGCATCTGAGCTTGGTGTTGAAATTGAAAAAGAAAAACCAATCAGCGATATCGACCTATTCAATCTTGACGAGGAAGATGCAGCTGAAACACTTAAAAAGCGTGCGCCAGTTGTTACTGTTATGGGTCACGTTGACCACGGTAAGACATCGCTTCTTGACGCAATCCGTTCTACTAAGGTAACTGACGGTGAAGCGGGCGGTATCACACAGCATATCGGTGCGTCTGAGGTTGTTCACAATGGCGAAAAGATTGTATTCCTGGACACTCCTGGTCATGAGGCGTTTACGACACTTCGTGCACGTGGTGCTAAGGTTACAGACATCGCAATCCTGGTTGTTGCTGCCGATGACGGCGTTATGCCTCAGACAATTGAGGCCATTGACCATGCTAGGGCTGCAGGTGTGCCAATAATTGTCGCAATCAATAAGATTGACAAGGTCAATGCAAACCCTGACCGCGTCAAGCAAGAACTTTCAGAGCGTGGTATCCTGATTGAAGAGTGGGGTGGAGATGTTATCTCTGTTCCAGTATCCGCACTCAAGCGTGAAGGTATTGACCAGCTTCTTGAAATGGTTCTTCTTGTAGCTGAAATGCAAGAGCTTAAGGCAAATCCAGAGCGTCCTGCAGTGGGTACGATCATTGAAGCCAAGGTTGACAAAGGCCGTGGTATCGTCACTTCTGTACTGGTTGAAAAAGGACAAATGAAGGTTGGCGACTCTGTTATTGCAGGTACGACTTATGGCCGTGTGAGAGCCATGCTGAACCATATTGGTAAGCCAATTGAACATGTTGGACCAGCTTCAGCAGTAGAGATCATGGGTCTTAATGAAGTGCCGCAAGCGGGTGACAAGCTTTATGTTGTAAGTGATGACCGTCTTGCTAGAACAATCGCTGAGAAGCGTGCATCTGAAAGACGTGTAAGCAATCTGTCTGAAACCAAGCACATTTCTCTAGAAGATCTGTTTGCTCAAATCCAGATGGGTGAGGTTCAAGACCTGAACATCATTATCAAGGCAGACGTTCACGGTTCTGTTGAAGCGCTTAGAGGGTCTCTGCTTAAGCTTTCCAATGAAGAAGTTCAAGTTAAGATCATCCATGCGAGCGTGGGTACAGTTACAGAGTCAGATATCCTGCTGGCATCTGCATCAAATGCAATCATTATCGGTTTCAACGTTAGACCATCAACTGCTGTTAAGAACATGGCAGAGCGTGAGGCCGTTGAACTGAAAACATACAGAATTATCTACAACGCAATCGATGATATTGAAAAAGCCATGACAGGTATGCTTGCACCTGAGTACAAGGAAGTTGTACTGGGTCACATCGAAGTTCGTGAAACTTTCAAGGTGCCAAATGTAGGCATTATTGCAGGTGGATATGTTAAAGAAGGTAAAGTTGTAAGAAATGCACAAGTTAGACTTGCGCGTGAAGGCATCATCATCCATGAAGGTAAAATTTCGTCACTGCGTCGTTTCAAGGATGACGTAAAAGAAGTTGCTACTGGCTATGAATGTGGTATCGGTATTGAAAACTATAACGATATCAAGGAAGGCGATATCATTGAAGCCTTCATTATTGAGGAAATTCCACGTGGCTAGTCTTCGTTAAGAGGTGATCAATATGAGTAAACCTAGAAGTAAGAGAATTTCTGAAGAAATCAGAAAAATTGTTGCAGAAGTCATTAGAGAAGACATCAAGGACCCGCGCGTTTCAAAAATGGCGACGGTAACGGGTGTTGAGACGACACGCGATCTGCGTTATGCAACAATATATATCAGTGTCTTTGACAGTGAAGAAATGAAAGAAAAGACCATTGAAGGTCTTAACCGTGCGAAGGGCTTCGTACGTCGTGCAATCGGGGATCAGCTCGATGTGCGCTACACGCCCGAACCAATTTTCAAGCTGGATGAATCCATCGAAAATGCAATCAATTTATCCAAGCTGATACGCGATGTGCAGTCTGATTCAAACAATGAAGATGCATCTGATGAAACAGATGATATTGAGGATGATGAGGATGAAGAATAATCCGTTAAGAGAACGCGCTCTAACGGACGCTTCAATTGTGATTTTGCCGCACATTAATCCTGATGGAGATACCATCGGTTCTGCGGTAGCCATGTATGCGTATTTAAAGACTAGAACAGAAAGGGTTTGGATTGTCCTCGACGATCCAATCCCTTTCAATCTTGGTTTTTTGGATGTGACATGCCTGACAGAGGAAGCGTTTGGAAAACTGAATATGGAAGTGGACTTTGTGTTCTGTATGGACTCAAGTGATCTTGGCCGTCTGGGCAGCAGACAGCATATGCTAAGTGCTGCGGGGACAGTGGTGAATATTGATCACCACAAGACCAACATTATGTATGGCGGTGTCAACGTCGTGTGTCCAGAGGCATCTTCAACAGGCGAAATGGTTTACGAACTGCTGGCTGACGTAGGTGTGGATATGACCCAGGAAATTGCACGTGCTCTTTATGTGGCGATTTCAACGGACACGGGAAGCTTCAAGTATTCCAATACTACAGCGAAAACAATGAGAATATCAGCGGGACTAATTGAAGCTGGTATTGATCTCAATGCTATAAATACGGAGCTATATCAGAACAAGCCGCTTGAAAAGATGCTGGTTTTGAAAGCTGCCATGAAAAATCTTCGAATTGAAGACTATGGGCGATTGGCGCTGACTTATGTCACATTAGAGGACATGTCGGACCTGGGCATTGAAAACCTTGACACAGATGGTGTGGCTGAATTTTTCAGGGACATTTATGGTGTCGAAGTCGTCATGCTCCTCAAGGAAAAAGAAAAGAATGTATTTAAAGGAAGCTTAAGGTCAAAGCATAATTTCGATGTGGCCGAACTGGCGCTTCGTTACGAAGGCGGCGGTCATGCAAAAGCAGCTGGGCTGACACTTTACGGCACGCTGTCATCTGCAATCGAAAAGCTTCTTGGCACCTACTACGAAATGGTGTGATAACGTGCAAGGCGTACTGAATATTATTAAACCACCGCATACGACATCTCACGATGTCGTCGCGATTGCCCGGCGTGCGCTGGGTATAAAGAAGATTGGCCATACGGGAACACTAGATCCTATGGCGGCAGGCGTCCTGCCAATCTGCATTGGACGTGCGACAAAAATAGTTGAGCTGATACAAAATGATAAAAAGACTTACCGCTGTGAAATGACCTTAGGTGCTGTAACAGATACCCAGGATATGTGGGGACAAGTGCTGGCGTCCAGTCCTGTTGAGGAAATAACCGAGCAGGAGATTCGAGAGGCTGTCATGGACTTCATCGGTGATATTGAACAGATACCGCCTATGTACTCTGCACTCAAGGTGAATGGTAAAAAGCTCTATGAGCTTGCTAGAGAAGGCGTCACTGTTGACAGAAAACCACGCATGCGGCATATTTATTCTATAGAAATTATCCGAATCGAAGGTGAAAAGGTATGGATGGACGTCGCGTGTGCTAAAGGGACTTACATCAGGACACTTTGCCATGACATCGGACAAAAGCTAGGTTGCGGGGCACATATGTCCTTTCTTCTGAGGACGGCTACAGGCATTTTCAATTTAGAAAATGGAATAACACTTGAAACCTTGCAGGCATTTAAAGCGCATCCCGAGCGCGTGGGTACCCATATGCTCACTGTAGATGAAGCGCTTGCTGAACTCCCAGAAGCATCAGTACCGGAAGATCTTTTTGCCAAGCTTCAAAATGGCGTAAGAATCGATTTGGCTGAGTATTGTGATTTGGATGCACGCGTTGAAGATCAGCTGATCCGCATATATGTTGAAAAGGAATTTCTAGGCATCGCAAGATGCGTTGAGGAACAGGTCAAAATGGTGACGCTGTTCAATTTGTAATGACACTTAAAGTCAGGTGATACGATGGAAATCATTAGAGATATTGAAGAGCTTTCTCGAATAACGGTTGATACAGGGGTCGCCCTTGGAACATTCGATGGGCTGCATATCGGTCATCAGGAAGTCATTCGTGAAATGATTTTGAACTGTCAGAGGCGCAACCTGAAAAGCTGTGTCTTTACTTTTGCAAATCATCCAAGGGAGTTGACGACCGAAGGCGGTGCGCCGCCGCGTATTCTCTCGCTCGACGATAAAATCGGACTTCTTGAGTCTTATGGCGTTGATATTCTTGTCCTCCTGAATTTTGACAGGAAGCTCATGGAGATTCCGCCAGATGACTTTGTTCTGGACATACTGGTGAAGGGGCTGAATACAAGGTACCTGACTGTCGGTTTCGATTTTAGATTCGGAAGCAAGGCCAGGGGCAATGTAGACCTGCTGAAGTCCTATTCAAGAGATGGACATTATGAGGTCGATATTGTAAAGCCTGTTGAGGTAGATGGTAAGAAAATCAGTTCATCAGCGATTCGCCGTCTTTTGAAAGAAGGAGAGATCGAAGCTGTCAATGAGCAGCTTGGAAGGCATTATCATGCCACTGGTGAAGTGGTAAAGGGCAAACAGGTTGGCAATACAATCGGATTTCCAACTGCAAACCTTAAGATTTCATCCAACATGACATTAATTAGACCTGGTGTCTACGTCACTAAGACTACGGTGCGCGACACGGTTTATTATAGCGTGTCAAACGTAGGCTACAATCCGACGTTCGACCAGAAAATGTTTAATCTTGAAACCTATATCATCGATTTCAACAAGGACATCTACAATGAAATCATCACGGTGGAATTCTATACACGCATACGTGATGAAATCAAAATGGAGTCCCTCGAACAGCTTATTGACTACATCAAGAAGGATGTGGGATACGCGAGGGAATATTTCAATATCCATTAATAAATATTGAAATCCGAGCGTTTACAATTGATAGAGTTTATGATAAAATTGCTCTGGTAACCCTGTGCTGTGTCTTTCGAAGACACCGACGGTTCACACGGCATTGGGCAATTATAAGTATAATATATGGAGGTGTAGTCATATGGTAATGACTAAAGCACAAAAAGAAGAAATCATCAAAGAGTACGGTACTAAAGAAGGCGATACTGGTTCTCCAGAGGTTCAAGTAGCACTGCTTACTTTCCGAATCAATCACCTGAATGGTCACCTTAAAACTCACAAGAAAGACCATCACTCAAGAAGAGGTCTTCTTAAAATGGTAGGTCAGCGTCGTCGTCTTCTTAACTACCTAACGAAGACAGACATCGAGCGTTACAGAAATCTGATTGCTCGTCTTGGCCTAAGAAAGTAATGAAAGTTGTAGAGCGGGTAAAACCGCTCTATTCTTTTAAATGTGTTTCCAGTATTTAGAATAACATGAATATAATTAGAAAAATTCAAATCTTATTTTGAATGTATTTCTGATTGAAGAAGTATCCTGTTTGGTATATTGCTAACAGGATTGTTTTGAAATAAATACTGTTAAAGTTCAATTGTTGGTGTCTGCGGAATCATTTATAATTATCCTGCTTTAGAATGCATCAGCTCCAGGCTGGTGGATTTTATAAGTAGGATGAGTTCCGTAGCACCTCTTGAAATGAGGAGGAATATTAATGGCAGGTATTTTTAAGGAAAGAGTAATCAACTCTTTCAAGACTGAAATCGCTGGTCGTACGCTTGAAGTAGAAACAGGTAGAATTGCAAACCTTGCAAATGGTTCTTGTGTGGTTAAATACGGGGACACGCACGTACTTGTTACAGCTACAATGTCTGGCGCACGTGAAGGCATCGATTTCTTCCCGCTGAGTGTGGAGTTTGAAGAAAAAATGTACTCAGTTGGAAAGATTCCAGGTGGATTTCTGAAGCGTGAAGGTCGTCCAAGCGAGAAGGCAGTTCTAGCTGCACGTCTGATTGACCGTCCAATCCGTCCACTGTTCCCAGATGGGTTCAAGAATGAAGTTCAGGTAATTGCGACGATCATGTCTGTAGAGCAGGACAATGCACCTGAAATGGCTGCAATGCTGGGTTCTTCGATTGCGCTTTCAATTTCTGATATTCCATTTGATGAGCCTACAGCGTCTGTTACAGTAGGTCTTGTAGATGGCGAGTACGTAATCAACCCAACGGCTGAGCAGAGAGAAGTGTCTGATCTGAGCCTGATCGTATCGGGTACACGCGATGCGGTTGTTATGGTAGAAGCAGGTGCAAACGTTCTGTCTGAAGATGTTGTACTTGGTGCAATTATGTTTGGTCACGAAGAAATCAAGCGCCTAGTAGCGTTTATCGATACAATCGTGGAAGCTGTAGGTAAGGAAAAACAAGAATTCGTAGCGCCTGAAGAAGATGCTGAGCTTGTTGAAAAAGTTAAGAACTTCCTTTGGGATAAAATTAATAGAGATGTACGTCTTCCTGGTAAGAAGGAAAGAAATGCAGCTATGGATGCCATCAAAGAAGAGCTTGTTGCCCACTTTGAAGAAGAATATCCAGACGATCTGGGATTCATCAAAGGCAAATTCAAGTCAGTTGAAAAGGCTGTTGTGCGTAAAATGATTCTTGAAGAAGGCGTTCGTGCGGATGGTCGTGATTATACAGAAGTACGTCCTGTTACGGCTGAAGTTGATCTGCTTCCTAGAACACATGGCTCAGGCCTGTTCACTAGAGGTATTACACAAGCCCTTTCAATTGCGACACTGGGTGCACTTGGTGAAGCTCAAAAGATTGATGGTCTTGATGATACAGAATCTAAGCGCTGGATGCACCACTACAATTTCCCGCCGTTCTCGGTTGGTGAAACTGGTTTTGCACGTGTTAACCGCCGTGCAATTGGTCACGGTGCCCTAGCTGAAAGAGCTCTTGTTCCAGTTCTTCCAAACGAAGAAGAATTCCCATACGCAATCCGTGTGGTTTCTGAAGTTGTTACTTGTAACGGTTCAAGCTCACAGGCTTCTATCTGCGGTACTTCACTGGCACTTATGGATGCAGGTGTACCGATTAAAGCACCTGTTGCTGGTATCGCAATGGGTATGATCAGCGAGGGTGACGATTACGCAATCCTTTCTGACATTCAAGCTCAGGAAGATTTCCTTGGCGACATGGACTTCAAGGTTGCTGGTACTGCTGATGGTATTACAGCACTTCAAATGGATATTAAGGTTGAAGGACTTTCTCGTGAAGTTCTTAAGAGTGCAATGGAGCAAGCACGTCAGGGTCGTCTATTTATCCTTGACCATATGAGCAAGGCTATAGACGCACCTAAAGAAGAAATGTCTCCATACGCACCACGCGTTATCTCAATGCGAATTAATCCAGACAAAATCCGCGACGTCATTGGACCAGGTGGTAAAGTGGTTACACGCCTTACAAGCGAACACAACTGTAAAATTGATATCAATGACGAAGGTCTTGTTCTCATTACAGCTGTTGATGGTCTTGGCGGAGAAGGTTGCCGTAAGGAAATCGAAATGATTACAAAGGACATTGAAGTAGGTGAGATCTACACAGGTAAGATCACACGTATTATGGACTTCGGTGCATTTGTTGAGGTTCTTCCTGGCAAAGAAGGTCTGGTACACATTTCACAGCTTACTGTTGAAAGACTGGAAAAAATCACAGACATGTTCAATGTAGGTGATGAGCTTCAAGTGAAGTGTGTTGAAGTAGACTCTCAAGGCAGAGTAAATCTTTCACGTCAGGTTCTACTTGAGGGCGGTCGTCCTTACGAGCCTAAGAAGCAAGGTGGCGGAAATCGCGGTGGCGATAGAAACCGTGGCGGTGACAGAAACCGTCGTCCAAGACGTGACTAATAGAATTTGAAAGTTCATGGACTTAATTAATAGCTAAAAGCTCGCATAAGCGGGCTTTTAGTTCAGATTGCCGACAAAGTCGACAAGATGATCGACTGTAAAAAACTTCGAAAGACCAGGCGCGGATGAAATCTGCTTTATGAGCGTACCTTGTGTACGGGATTGGAGTGGGGGACATTGAGCAACGCAGGATTTCGGAGTTTTTCTACAGTCTAGGCCAAAAGCTCGCATAAGCGGGCTTTTGGTTTTAATATGGAATGAATATGAATTTTGAATTTGGTTTACGTAAATTCATTATGTAAACTAAATAACAAATCAATGACATTGGTCAACATTGAGGTGTCAAGTGGTTGAAAACCTTATATAATAGTAAGGTAGGCTGGTTTTTATGCAGAAGCCCAAGACCTGACGCTCAGAATAAGAGGTTGAATAGGAATGTACGAAACATATAGACTCGATAATGGAATCCGAGTAATTGCACAACCAATCAAAGGACTTAGATCCATTACACTTGGTGTTTGGGTCAAGGCCGGTTCCATACTTGAGACAAAGAAGAACAATGGCGCTTCTCATTTTATTGAACACATGCTCTTCAAGGGAACTGACAATAGAACAGCAAAAGATATCGCCATGGAAATTGATGGTCTTGGCGGGGAACTGAATGCGTTTACAAGCAAAGAGTGCACGTGCTTCTACGCGCGTGTTCTTGATGAACATATAGATATTGCAGCGGATATACTCAGCGACATGCTTCTTAATGCATCATTTGAAGAAGAAGATATTCGCAAGGAGAAAATGGTCATTCTTGATGAAATTTTCATGTATGAGGATTCACCCGAAGACCTTGTTTATGACATTTTATCTGGGATTATTTTTGACACACATCCGCTTGGGAGACCGATTCTGGGTACTGAGGACTCGCTCAAAGGCTTGCACCGTGAAGAAATCTTGTCCTACATGCATGATAACTACACGGTGGACAGAATGGTCATCGCAGTTGCAGGGCATTATGAGCCGGATGTTCTTCTTGAAATGCTCAATAGAACCTTTGGATCGGGTGATTTTGTAAAGGAAGCAGAGTCAACCATCGATACACCGAGCTTTAGAAGTGGTTGGGGCGCACGTTCTCGAGACATTGAACAAATACATCTGAACTTTGGATATAAGGGTGTACCATTTGAACATAAAGATGCCTATGCGCTGCTCATTTTAAATAACATCATAGGAGGCAGCACAAGTTCCCGACTGTTTCAGGTAATCAGAGAGGATTATGGACTGAGCTACTCGGTTTATACGCACCCAAGCTTTTATGAAGCCATGGGTCTGCTATCTGTGTATGTCTCCATGAATCCTGAGAATCAGAAACAGATCCTCGATCTAATGTATGACATTCTCCATGATTTCAAAGAAGGAGAAATCACGGACGAAGAAATCAGTCAATCGAAAGAACAGCTTAAAGGCAGTTACATCCTTGGCCTTGAAGGGACTGAGAACATCATGAACATGATGGGCAAATCGGTGCTCTTTACCGACGACGTGAAAACGTCTGATGAAGTGCTGAAAAAGATTGATGAAACATCCTGTGACAGGGTGCGTGCTTTGGCAAAGGAAATCTTCACCTCCGAGGATTTGGCACTGGCTGTTGTAGGAAAAATCGAAGATCAGGATGTAGAGAACATCTACAATCGATTCAAAAAATTATAAATGACGCAGGACGGAAAGTCACACTGCTGCGTGAAAGACGTATAGGAGGATGTGCTTTGAAAGTAAAAATCATCAACAAATCTGACATGAAACTCCCTAAGTATGAAACCGCAGGGTCAGCGGGCATGGATCTGCTTGCTAATGTAGAGTCGCCGATGACACTTGCGCCAATGCAGAGAAGCCTTGTTCCTACAGGTTTGTTTATTGAAATTCCCGAAGGCTTTGAGGGCCAGGTACGGCCTAGAAGCGGTCTTGCAATCAAGCATGGCATTACGCTGATAAACTGTGTCGGAACAATCGACAGTGACTATAGAGGGGAACTCTGTGTGCCGATGGTCAATCTTGGAACTGCCCCCTTTGTAATCGAAAAGGGCGATAGAATCGCACAGCTGGTCATCTGCCAATACAAACGTGTAGAACTTGTAGAAGTCGAAGAAATAGCTGAGTCAGACCGCGGAGAAGGCGGTTTTGGTTCAACTGGCGTGAACTAGGAGGCCTGTATGGGAATCATTGTACAAAAGTATGGTGGAACGTCTGTTTCGACAGCCGAATCAAGAGATAGAATCGCAAATAATGCAATCAGCGCATACAATGAAGGCAATTCCGTGGTACTTGTCGTTTCTGCTATGGGCAGAAAAGGCGCGCCATATGCCACTGACACGCTTATTGGCATGTACGGTGAAGCTGTACAGGAGCATGGCACAAGGGAACTTGACCTGCTCATGAGTTGTGGTGAAACCATATCAGCTGCGGTAATGGCTGGAACAATCAAGGCGTATGGTGTGGACAGTGCCGCACTTACGGGTTTTCAGGCTGGAATCATCACAGATGAAGTGCACGGTGATGCCAATGTGATAGAAGTCAGAACAGACAAGCTGCATAAGCATTTGAATGCGGGACAAATTGTTGTAGTCACTGGATTTCAGGGAATTTCTGAGTCTGGAGACATTACGACACTTGGACGTGGCGGCAGCGATACCACAGCTGCAATTCTTGGCGAGGCGCTCGATGCTGATGCCATCGAAATATATACGGATGTGGATGGCGTCATGACTGCAGATCCGAGGCTGGTGCCAGAGGCTAAGGTCATTGGACAGATCAGTTATGAAGAGTGTTACCAGATGGCCGTTGATGGCGCTAAGGTTGTCGATCATAAGGCTGTTGAAGTGGCGCGTCGTTCAGGAAAGATCCTTAAAATCAAGAATACCTTCAGATCATCTGAGGGTACGACAATCAGCAGACAGACTGAGGATGTTCCTAAGTCCATGGAACCCAAAATCATTACAGCAATCGCAAGCAAGGACAATGTTGTTCAGTTTACAATCCACATTGGCTACAGTGATGCACGCAATGAAACCTTCCTGTATGCCTTTGAGGAAGCGGGCATTTCGATGGACCTTATCAACTTCTTTGAAGATCAGAAGATATTTACAGTAGCAACCCTGGACAAGCCTGAGGCTGAGCGCATTCTTAAGTCGCTTGAGCTGGATTACACAGTTCTTGAGGACTGCTGTAAGCTTACTGCGGTCGGTTATAAAATCCATGGCGTACCAGGTGTCATGAAGCGTATTGTGCTGTCTCTCACACGTGCCGGTATTGAAATCCTGCAGTCTGGCGACTCGCATACGACAATTGCCTGTCTGATTAGAAAAGACTCTCTTGAAAATGCCATTCGCGCGTTGCACGAAGAATTTCAGCTGAGCAGGTAACAACAGGCTGAAAGTGTATGGCAAAACTGACGTGCCGTGCTATTCTCATGTTATAATAGTGGGGAAAGAGGTGGTTCTTTGGCGACTAAATCAAGTACATCAAAAAAATCCTCTGTCAAGAAAACAGAGAAGGAAACCGCGGCCAGACCGCGTAAATCTACTGCGTCAAGCAAAAGCAGTGCGTCTAAGAAGTCCAGTGCTTCAGCGAAAAACGCCAGTAGTGAAACAAGCAGCAGGTCAAGCAGGGCTTCCTCAAGCAGAAAGAGAAAGTCCAAACAGTCAAAACTGATTCGTTATGAGATTGAACTTGTGCTCTTGTTTGCGTTCACCGTTCTGTCAACGCTCAGCCTGCATTCATCCTCTATGGGGGTTGCCGGAGAGTTTACCAAGACGGTGTATTTGGGCCTTTTCGCATCTACGGCCTATATCGTGCCATACTTTATTACGGCATTCATATTTTTAGCAATCAATAAAAACCTCAAGGCAGTCAGAAGCAGGTATATGCTTGCGTTTGGCGCTGCCTTTCTAGCTATACTGCTCCTCTTTACTGTGGGGAGCATGGAAATCATAAGCGAACTGCTTGAGTTCAATTCACAGTCTCTGTTAAGTGTGTCCGGCATTCAGCTGACCTACAAAAACGGGATTGCAATGCAGGGCGGCGGTGTCATTGGTACAATGATTACCTATCTTTTCACCAAGTTTCTAGGTACCATGGGAACCTACGTCATAATTTTTGTCTTGTTTGTCATTGCTCTTGTTCTTGGAACACGCATGTCAATCATAGCGATTTGGGAAAAGCAGAAAGCAGCAGTTGAAAAGCTCTCAGCAATAGAGGTGAATCTTCCAGAGGTGAGCATGCCGAAGCTGAACTCAAAACCCAAGTCTGTCAAGGACGCAAGAAAGCAGATGAAGCAGCTTAAGAAGTCGACTGCATCCACGGTGACTGCAAAGCCTGAAAGTGCATTGAGAGCAGAAGTTTCACCAGTCCCTAGCGCAGAAGCGGTGCGCGAAGATGCAGCAGGCCATATCGTTAGAGAAAGTCTGAAAAGCAAGGTGCGCGATTTTAGCAGCTTTGACTCAGAGCATCAGCTTGATGACCATCAGAACACAGAGAAGACACTTCCTGGCCACAGTGTGGACGAGGAGGTTGAGGCACATACGAATGTGATTGGAAGCCTGATCCCAGCTGAAAGTAACGAAGATGAAAAATCAGCAGCTGAGGGAGACAAGTCTGGCAGTGATGCTGCTGATACACCAAATACGGGCATTCGCATTGTAAATGCGCTCCATGAGGATGATATGGATCAGCCTGACTCAGAAGATATGGATTCAGATGAGATTGATTCCGCTGATGGGGCAAAGGCTGTATCGGAGCATGAAACCACAGTGCATAGATCGGCAGCAGTAGATGGACAAAGAACCCCGTCAGGTGGTGCGCAAACGGAAGCTTCCGCGCAATCACAGGCTAAAGACGGTGCAGTACAGAAGCTCAAGGACTCAGATATAGACTCGGAAACGAAGACCGCTGTTGAAAGCAGCATAAAAAAATCTGTAAAGGCAGAGTATGCCAATTACAAGCTGCCGCCATTCAAAATCCTCAATAAGGTAAAATCGCAGGCGAGCGGCAAGAACAATCAGGAAGTCATTGAGAAGGCTCATAAGCTGGAGGAGACACTGAATCATTTCGGCGTTGAGGCCAAAGTGGTTCAAATCAGCAAAGGACCTACAATCACCATGTTTGAGCTAGAACCCAAGCCTGGCACAAAAGTGAGTAAAATCACCAATCTGAGTGATGATATTGCACTGAGTCTGGCTGCACATCAGGTGCGTATTGTTGCGCCTATTCCGGGCAAGGCGGCTGTGGGTGTTGAAATTCCAAACGAAAACAAGTCCATGGTGGGACTGCGGGATGTCATTGATACAGAAGCGTTTAAAACGGCAAAGTCAAAGCTGACCTTTGCACTTGGAAAGGATATCTCCGGAAAACCAATTATTTCGAACTTGGCAAAAATGCCGCATATGCTTATTGCAGGGGCAACAGGTTCCGGAAAGTCAGTCTGTGTAAATGCCCTAATCAGCAGTATTCTTTTCAATGCAAAACCGGATGAAGTCAAGTTTCTGATGATTGATCCAAAAGTTGTTGAGCTCAGTACATATAATGGCATTCCACATCTGATACTGCCTGTCGTCACGGATCCTAAAAAGGCAGCGGTGGCGCTTAACTGGGCCGTTCAGGAAATGACCAGACGCTACCAGCTCTTTGCAGATACTGGTGTCAAGGACTCTGACAGCTATAATCGTAAGGCTGAAGAGCATAATGCCAACCTGACTGAAGAAGATCAGCCTCGTGAGAAGCTCGCTAAAATCGTTGTGATTATCGACGAGCTTGCCGATCTGATGATGGTCGCACCAGACCAGGTTGAAGACGCCATCTGTCGTCTTGCACAGATGGCCCGTGCTGCGGGAATTCACTTGATTGTTGCAACGCAAAGACCTTCTGTAGATGTTATTACAGGTATTATCAAGGCAAACATTCCATCACGTATCGCATTTTCAGTTTCTTCGCAAACGGATTCCAGAACAATTCTGGATATGGCGGGTGCGGAAAAACTCCTTGGACAGGGAGATATGCTTTATTATCCAACAGGTCAGTCCAAGCCAAAACGTATTCAGGGTGCCTTCATATCCGATGAGGAAGTTGAAGCGCTTGTGGATACGATCAAGAACCAGGTGGACGATGTTGACTACGATGAAGAAATACTGGAAACGACAATTCAAACGCAGGCAATGGAAGATGCGGATGAGTACCTTCCAGAAGCGATTGAGCTTGTAGTTCATACGGGTCAGGCATCAGCTTCCATGCTTCAAAGAAAGTTCAGAGTGGGCTATAACAGGGCGGCACGTCTTGTCGATTCCATGGAGGAGCGCGGTATTATCGGTCCTTCGAGGGGAAGTAAGCCACGGGAAGTTCTTATCAGCAAGGAAGAGCTTGAAGAACTTAACATTACGTAATGCTTTAGCCCGGTTCAATATCATAGGATTGAACCGGGCTAGATTGAGGGGTTATATATGAATTTGAAAGTTTATTTTGAAACACTGGGCTGTGCGAAAAATCAGGTTGATACTGAAATCATGGTCGGAATTATGAGTGAAAACAAGTATTTTGCAACATCCAGTCCAGAGGACGCGGATGTTATTGTCGTAAACACATGCGGATTTATTGAAAGTGCCAAGACGGAGTCTGTGGAGACCATTCTTGAAATGAGCACTTACAAGACGGAGGGCTGCTGCAAGGCGCTTGTTGTGACAGGCTGTCTGGCTGAGCGTTACGCAGAGGCGCTCAAAGAAGAAATTCCAGAAGTGGATGCGTTTGTGGGTACAACACAATTTGATCAGATTTTACCGGTGGTTGAAGCCATATTTGGCAGAGGACTGACACAAATCTGTATTGGGGATATCGACAAGGACATTGAAGAGAACCTGCCGCGTGTGCTTTCCACACCGAGTCATATGGCGTATCTTAAAATATCCGAGGGCTGTGATAATCTCTGTACCTACTGCATTATTCCAAAGCTTCGCGGCAAGTACAGAAGCCGCAAGATGGAAGACATTGTAATGGAAGCGGAGCGTCTCGCGGCACAGGGTGTTCAGGAATTGATTATTATCGCACAGGATACGACACGCTATGGCATAGACCTCTACGGCGCCTACAGATTATCGGAGCTGCTTGAACGCCTCAATGCTATTGAAGGCATCAAATGGATTCGCATTCAGTACATGTATCCGGATGTGATTGACGAAGTGCTCATTGATGCAATTGCGAAACTGGACAAGGTCGTAAAATACGTTGACATGCCAATTCAGCATGGTGCGGACAGTGTTCTGAAGCGTATGAACAGAAGAACGGACCAGGCGCATATCAGACGTGTTGTGAATATGCTTAGAGACAAGGTTGAAGGCGTCAGCATACGTACAACGCTGATTGTCGGCTTCCCTGGCGAAACAGACGCGGAGTTTGAAGAACTCAAGGCATTTGTTGAGGAAATGGCATTTGACAGACTGGGAGCTTTCGCTTACTCTCAGGAAGAGGATACGCCTGCAGCACGCATGCCTGACCAGGTCGACGAAGGAGTCAAGCAGGAGCGTCTTGGAAAAATCATGGCTGTTCAAATGGGTATTTCTGAAAAAAGAATGCATGAAAAAATAGGAATGACACTGGAAGTTCTTATTGAAGAGGTTGCACAAGACGATGAGGAGGGACGCGTCTACATTGGGCGTTCATCAGTGGACGCGCCAGAAATTGACGGTGTTGTCTATGTTCACGCGTCAAAGGCTCTTGAAATTGGATCGTTTGTCTATGTAAAAATTACGGATGCACTTGAGTATGACCTGATTGGGGAGATTTAGATGAATATTGCAAACCAGCTTACGATTTTAAGAATAGCACTGGTACCGGTTTTTATGTATTTTCTGCTTGCGGGAAATATGATGATGGCGGCTGTCATGTTTATTATTGCGTCATTGACTGATTTTCTTGACGGTTATTTGGCGAGAAAGCTGAACCTGATTACAAACCTGGGAAAATTCATGGATCCCCTGGCGGATAAGGTTCTTGTCATGGCGGCGTTCATCTGTCTGGTTGAAATCGGAACCGTAAGCTCGTGGGCAGTTGTAATCATTTTGGGCCGCGAGTTCATCGTAAGCATATTTCGAGCTGTTGCTGCAGCTGAAGGAATTGTGATTGCTGCAAGCTGGTGGGGCAAGCTGAAGACGAATTCGCAGATGCTTGCGATTGTCCTGCTGCTGTTCAACAACACGCCGCTTGAAGTGATGGACGGCAGACTGGCACAGATTGTACTTTGGATTGCAGTTGCACTGACACTGATTTCTGGTGTCGATTACATTGTTAAAAACAAGCAGGTTCTTAAGGCGTAGGAGGTTTGCGATGAAAGCAGCAATTATCGCTGTGGGAACTGAGCTGCTCATGGGAAAGGTAACCAATACGAATGCGGTTTACCTTTCTTCTGTTCTTAATGAACTGGGCGTGAGTGTTCTTTATCATCTCACAGTCGGAGATAACCCGAGGAGACTTGAACAAGCGGTCTCAGAGTATTTTGACGAAGTGGATATGATTATCACAACAGGTGGCCTTGGCCCAACGCAGGATGATCTCACAAAAGAGATTGTCTCAAAAAGCATGGGTGTGGACCTGAAGATGGATGCTGTTCTGCTGAGTGAAATCGAAGATTTTTTCAGCAGTATCGGCAGAACCATGACCGAGAACAACAAAAAGCAGGCCTTGAAGCCTGATGGTGCCATTACAATGCACAACAGCAAGGGAACCGCACCGGGATTCATTATTGAGCGTAATGGAAAGACAGCAGTGATGCTGCCTGGACCGCCTAGAGAAGTTGAAGCGATGACCATTTCTGGTCTTATGCCATATTTGAAGTCCAAGCATGAAGAGGAAATAACCACAATTTGGATGCGGGTGTTCGGCATGGGTGAATCCGCGCTTGAAAATGCCATTGAAGATCTTGTCTTAGCTCAGACCAATCCGACCATTGCCACGTATGTCAAAGATGGAAGTGTTGCCATCCGGATTACGGCAAACGGCATAAGCGAAGCGGAAAACATGAAGAAAATCATGCCTGTCGCTGAGTCGGTGAAGGCACGTCTGGGTGATGTGGTTTACTCCCTTGACGACGAGACCCTAGAGGAGCACGTTGGCAAACTGCTGATGGACCATAATATCCGTTTCTCGCTGGCTGAATCGTGCACAGGTGGACTCCTTGCCGCAGAGCTGGTTGGCATAGCAGGCATTTCAAATGTCTTTGACAGAGGCTATGTGACCTACAGTAATGCTGCAAAGCATGAAGAGCTGGGCGTTTCAGAAGAAATTCTCGCCGAACATGGTGCGGTGAGTGAAGAGACCGCCGAGGCGATGGTGCGTGGTCTTAGAAGCAAGCATGGTTCTGACCTGTGCGTAGGTATTACGGGCATAGCAGGACCAGGAGGCGGCACTGCGGAGAAACCGGTGGGGCTGGTTTACATCGGTATTTATTATAAAGAGAGACTTGAAGTTTATAAACATAATTTCCACGGCGACCGCAAACGTGTACGTCATGTTTCGGCGCGAACGGCACTTGATCATATTAGAAAAATGATCGAACAGTAAAAAAGGTTATTGACACGACTTTAGAATACGATATAATAAAAACAGAACAGGTGTTCGTGGAAAGGGCGGTGACAACCAGACCTAAAGTCTGGGAATAATTATGAAGGAAAAAGCTAAAGCACTCGAAAATGTACTAGGACAGATAGAAAAGCAATTTGGTAAGGGTTCAATCATGCGCCTAGGCGATGAACCAAACAGCAGGAACGTTGAGAGCATTTCTACTGGCGCTCTTGATCTGGATATAGCACTTGGAATAGGCGGCATTCCTAAAGGCCGTATTATTGAAATTTACGGACCTGAGTCTTCTGGTAAGACAACCGTAACACTGCATATGATTGCAGAAACACAGCGTGAAGGTGGCGTTGCGGCGTTTATTGATGCAGAGCATGCTCTTGACCCGGTTTATGCAAAGGCAATTGGCGTTGACACGGACAATCTTATTCTTGCTCAGCCTGATACAGGTGAGCAGGCGCTTGAAATCGTTGATGCGCTTGTTCGAAGCGGCGCGGTAGACATAATTGTAATTGACTCGGTTGCTGCACTTGTACCGAAAGCCGAAATCAGCGGCGAAATGGGCGATAGCCACATGGGTCTTCAGGCAAGACTGATGTCTCAGGCGCTGAGAAAGCTGACGGGTATTATCAATAAGTCAAAGTGTTCGGTAATCTTCATCAACCAGCTACGTATGAAAATCGGTGTTATGTTCGGTAATCCTGAGACAACAACTGGTGGTAATGCACTTAAATTTTACAGTTCAGTCCGTATGGATATTAGAAAAATCGATACAATCAAGCAGAGCTCAGGTGATATTCTGGGTAACCGTGTTAAGGTTAAGGTCATCAAGAACAAGGTTGCGCCACCGTTTAGAATCGCTGAGTTTGACATTATGTACGGTGAAGGAATTTCCAAGGAAGGCAGTATTCTTGACTGTGCCGTTAAAGCCGAAATTGTCAAAAAGGCAGGCGCTTGGTTCAGCTACAACGATGAGAAGCTGGGTCAGGGCAGGGAGAATGCCAAGCAGTTCCTGGTTGAAAATCCTGAACTGATGTCAGAAATAGACATGAAGGTGCGTAAGCACTATGGCCTTGTGCTTCAAGACCAAGCGACTGAAGGCGAAGATCTGGCATAGGATGATTCCTGATCAGATTCCCTTTGTGTTGAAATAATTTTATCTTTGAAAACAATTCTGTGGAGGCAAGGTTGCGCAGCTGAACAGATATTGCATATGAAAAAAAATCCTGTAGGGTATGGGTGCGTGTCAAAGGACCGCTTCTGCTTATCGATAATTTCGATAAGAGACCATGCTCTACAGGATTCATTGTTTTTTGAAATTGATAGTGATTTGAGCTTTTCTTACACGATCACATATCGATATATGAGTGTATAAGTGCCCTTGCGTTCCTTGACGCCTGCCTTGAGAATTTTCACAGAGACGCCTTGTCCGCAGTCAATGGTCTTGTCAGTAATGTCTTCAAAAAACGCACCGACCGACTCAGCAACATCCGCCTCAAGCGTAGCCTTGACTCCCCACGGGAGTGCTAAAACAGCGACAGGGTCTCATGTTTCGCAGATAGCAGCCTTGCGCTCGGCAATGGATGCATGGATGTCGGCCTTGAGCGTGTCTTTATAATTCGTATTTGCTACAAATGCCATAACTCAGTCCTCCTTAGTATTTTAGATTCACACAGGTTTAGATAAAAACGAACACATGAAAGCATAAATGCCTGTGTTCGCTCCTGTTACCATGGTAGCATATGAAAAATGACGTATCAATAAAAGTCAAAACATTAACAAATGACCTTATAGCGTGAAACTTACCAATGTGTGAAGCGTCTTGACACAACTGTAAAAAAGAGTTAAAATGAATAAGGAACGGTGTATCTTGAAAACTAGTTATATCAATGCTTAAGAGACATTCGGCCGATACTGTCGGTCTTCCATGACTCGAAGCAAAGGAGGTGAGCTTATGAACGGTTTAGTAATCGTTATACCAGCGATCATAATCACTGCGTCTCTGAGTTTCGGTCTAGGATATTTCCTTAGAAGACAGATCGCCGAAAAGAAGATCAAAAGTGCTGAACAAAGAGCAGACGAGATCGTCTTTGAAGCAAAAAAAGCTGCTGAAACAGCTAAAAAAGAAAAGCTTCTTGAAGCTAAGGAAGAACTGCACACATTAAGAGCAGATCTAGAGCAAGAAACAAGAGAACGTAGAGGAGAGCTGCAACGTCTAGAACGTCGTAATCTCCAAAAAGAAGAAACACTTGATAAGAAAACTGCTCAAATTGAAAAGAAGGATGAAAAACTTCAAAACAAGATGAGACAGGTGGAAAATCGAGAAGAAGCCGTTGAAAAGCTTTACCAGGATCAAATTAATGAACTGGAGCGCATTTCAGGTTATACAACTGAGGAAGCTAAAACACAGCTTCTTGCAGATGTTGAAAAAGAAATTAGACATGATGCTGTTGTTCTTGTAAAAGAAATTGAGAACAAAGCAAAGGAAGAAGCAGAGAAGAAGGCACAAGAAATCATTGCTACAGCTGTACAAAAATATGCAGCTGACTTCGTGGCAGAATCAACAGTTTCTGTTGTAAATCTGCCGAACGACGAAATGAAGGGAAGAATCATTGGTCGTGAAGGACGTAATATCCGTGCGCTCGAATCTCTCACAGGCGTTGATTTAATAATCGACGATACACCGGAGGCAGTTATCCTGTCGTCCTTTGATCCGATCAGACGTGAAACAGCAAGATTAGCCCTTGAAAAGCTAATTGTTGATGGACGTATCCATCCAGCTCGAATTGAAGAGATGGTTGGAAAAGCAAGAAAAGAAATTGATAAGCAAATTAAGGAAGCTGGAGAGAATGCCACTTTTGAAGCAGGTATTCACAATCTTCACCCTGAACTTGTCAAACTCCTTGGCCGCTTGAGATATCGTACAAGTTATGGTCAAAACGTACTTCGCCACTCGTTAGAGGTTTCATATCTTGCAGGCGTTATGGCTGCAGAACTTGGCGCAGACGTTAAAGTTGCAAGGCGTGCTGGTCTGCTACATGATATTGGTAAGGCCGTGGACCACGAAGTCGAAGGTACGCATATTGAAATCGGCATGAACTTGCTGAGAAAGTACAAAGAGTCTCGTGCAGTTATCCATGCTATGAGTACTCATCACGGTGACTATGAGCCTGAAACCATTGAAGCTGTTCTCGTCACAGCTGCGGATGCTATTTCAGCTGCCCGTCCTGGTGCAAGACGTGAAACACTACAGACTTATATCAAGCGACTGGAAACACTTGAAGCAATAGCAGATAGCTATGAAGGTGTTGAAAAGTCATTTGCTATTCAGGCTGGACGTGAAATCCGCGTTATGATTGTTCCAGATAAAGTTTCAGATGATGACATGATTATCATGGCGAGAAACATGAAGAAACGCATTGAGGATGAACTGGATTACCCAGGTCAAATCAAGGTGAGCTTGGTTCGCGAAACAAGAGTCGTGGACTACGCTAAGTAAACCTTCTATACCTCTTATTTAACATAGATTTCACATAGAGCGAATTAGATGGTTTTACCCCGTGCAGGGTATCTGTGAAAGCTTTTCACAGCATATCCCGCACGGGGTTTTATGATTTTAGAGACTTAATTGCATATAGAAAAGGCGCTGTACATATCCCGTAGTGTTGGGAGCGATACAGCGCCTTTTTTAATCGTTTGCAGGTGACGCCTAATTGGAGCCGTCGTAAACTTTTCCTGCATTGTATGAGCTTCTTACGAGCGGGCCGGACGCAACACCATGGAAGCCGGTATCGTAGGCGAAAACTTCATAGGCCTTAAAGTCTTCAGGTGTTATATAAGCAACGAGAGGCGCATGCGCGCTTGAAGGCGGCAGGTACTGACCAACTGTGAGAATGTCACATCCCGATTCATAAAGATCGGTAATGACAGTTTTAACTTCAGGTTCCGCTTCGCCAAGACCCAGCATGATTCCTGATTTTGTCATGATGGATGCATCCATTTCCTTGACGTGCTTGAGAACGTTAAGGGACTGCATATAGTCTGCTTCTGGGCGGACTGTTTCATAAAGGCGTGGAATGGTCTCAACGTTGTGGTTAATGACGTCTGGTTTGGCATCGACAACGCATTTGAGGGCGTCGGTGTTTCCTTTGAAATCAGGAATGAGAACCTCAATTTTGACCTCTGGACTCCTCTTTCTGATGGCTTTTATCACGGCGGCAAAATGCGCGGCACCGCCATCGTCCAGGTCGTCCCGTGTAACAGATGTGATTACCGCATACTCAAGTCCAAGAGACTTGACTGCTTCGGCCACACGTGCCGGTTCTTCCGGATCGACTGGTGTCGGGTGTCCATCTGCAACATTGCAGAATTTACAGTGTCGTGTACAGGTGTTTCCAAGTATCATGAAGGTTGCTGTCCTATTGCTGTAGCATTCAAGACGATTTGGGCAGTTTGCTTCCTCGCAGACGGTATGCAGGTTCAAACTCCTAAGGGTCTTTTTAACATAGTTGAGTTCCTTGGTATTGTGAAGGCGTACCTTCAGCCACTCTGGTTTTCTTTGAGTCATATGAAACCGGCCTTTCCTTAATTAAAAAGTGTTAAAAAGTCATCTAGTGTGATGCCGCTAATAAAATCATTAATATTGACAGGTGTCAGTGCTGCTCGAATGGCACCGGTCTCATGCCGCAGTCCGTTAAGGGTATTTTCAAGTGCTTCAATCTCTCTCTCGCTGAAAAAATCACCAAAAATTCGGACGTTTTTTATGTGCCCATTTTTGACCTGGAAGCTGACTTCGACGAGGCCTCCAGGAAACTTATCCTGATTTGAAAAATCGTATTGCGGCGAAGCGCCAAAGTTCCACGCCCAGTTTGAAAAACGAAGAGCTTCAAGCTTTCGAATTTCTTCAATGTCTTTTGCACTGAAGGTATAGAACTGCGACCCGCTAAAGGTATTGAGTATGTACTCGTTTGTGCGCTGCATGAATGTTTCAACGCGCATATCCTGTGAAAGATGCTCAGAAATATTCGTTACACGGCTCTTGACTGAGTCTATACCCTTGCTTTTGAACTTGATCATATCGGGTGAAAGCGCTTTAGCCAACTCTTCCATACTCGATGAAAAGAGAAGGGTACCGTGATGGAGCAATCGATTTTTGTGTTTGTACTGGGCATTACCTGAGAATTTCTTCCCATCGACGAGCAAATCATTTCTGCCGGAAAACTCAGCAGGCACACCAAAAAGGTTGAGCAGTTCAAGAATCGGCGCAGTGAATTTTCTGAAGTTGGAAAAGCCATCGCCATCTGTATCTGTTGAAATAAAAGCAAAATTGGTGTTCCCAAGGTCGTTGTAAACTGCACCACCGCCCGATAGACGTCTGACGACACGAATCTTGTTTTGTTCTACATAATCCATGTCTATTTCCTTGCGGGTGTTCTGGTTTTTGCCAATGAGTACGGTTCGGTCAGCCTGCCAGAGCATGAAGACATCATCCTCAAAAGACTTGAGCATATATTCTTCTGCTGCCATGTTGAAGCTTGCTGATTTGTTGGGATTAATTACAATTCGCATGCAGCCCTCCAGAATTTTACCTGTATTTTGAGTCTTTTAAATATCATCATAGGGGCTTTAAATTAAATTGTAAATCCCCCAATTTTTTTTCAAAACCCCAAAAGTGTATTCAAACCCTTGTAATACCACGTCTTGTTAAAATTTGATATTTCAGAAAAGATTGATAATTAATAAATTATTCTTGAAATTGGAAGTTTGAGTCGCTAATATTAATTTAAGATTATGTAAATAATTTGTCAGTTGAAAATTTCGAGAGATATTCAGCAATGAATAGCCGAAGAAGCAATCTATGCCAACACCTGTCAGGTGTAGAGAAACTTTCAGGCCAAGGTATCGAAATTGGATGACACTCTGGAAAGCCATTTTATGGCACCGAAGGAGCAATACGCTATTTTGCGTAGAAAACTCTCAGGTCAACATACAGAGGATTTCAGGCAACACTATGAGTGTGCCCGGAATCCTCTTTTTTATTTTACATAATATAAAAAACCATTTGGAGGTACCTGTGATGTCATTAAAACGAACACCGCTCTATGAAAAGCACGTTGAAGCAGGAGGTAAAATCATTGAGTTTGGCGGGTGGGAAATGCCTGTCCAGTACGAAGGAATCACCGCTGAGCATCATGCTGTGCGCAATAAAGCAGGCATATTTGATGTTTCACACATGGGGGAAGTGGATGTTGTAGGTGAAGGTGCGGAGGCATTTGTTCAGCATCTGGTGACCAATGACGCAAGTGTTCTTGAGAATCGTCAGGTCATGTATGCCATGATGTGTCAGGAAGATGGCGGTGTGGTGGATGATCTGCTGGTTTACAAAATTGACAACAAGCATTTTTACCTGGTAATCAATGCGGCAAATATCGACAAGGACTATGCATGGATACAGAAAGTAGCAGAGTCATTCGACGTTGAAGTGAAGAACGAATCAGATGAAATCGGTGAAGTGGCTGTTCAGGGACCTTTGGCCCAGGAGATTCTCCAGCGATTGACAGACAAGAATCTTGATGAGGTCAGTTTTTTCTATTCGGCAGACGATGTGGAAATTGCCGGTGTCAAATGCATGATTTCCAGAACGGGCTATACAGGTGAAGACGGCTTTGAGGTCTATGCTTCACGCGATCAGATAGGAGAGGTGTGGGACGCTGTTCTAGAGGCTGGCAAGCCGCTTGGACTTATGCCTACGGGTCTGGGCGCAAGAGATACCCTTCGCTTTGAAGCATGCTTGCCGCTCTACGGTCATGAAATCAGCAGTGAAATCACACCGCTTGAAGCGGGCCTTTCCATGTTCGTTAAACTGGAAGCTGGCGATTTCATCGGTAGAGAAGCACTTGTAAATCAGAAGGCTCAAGGTATTCCACGCAAGCTTGTGGGTTTTGAAATCGATAAAGGCATTGCGAGAGAAGGCAGTACAGTCCTTAAAGACGGCAAGGAAATTGGGTTTGTCACTACAGGCTATCATTCTCCTACTCTTGAGAAAAGCGTGGGTCTGGCCCTCGTTGAACGCAGTTATGGTGACATGGGTGCAGAGTTTGACATTCAAGTTCGCAGCAAAGTAAGAAACGCAAAAGTGATCAGCAAGCGATTCTATAAAAAGAACTATAAGAAATAAAAATTTTTCAAGAAATTAAGAAACCATAAAATCAGAAAAACAAAAACTTAGGAGGCTGGCAAAATGAAAATAGTACAGGGATTATTTTATTCAAACGATCATGAGTGGGTTAAGGTAGAAGGTAATAAGGCGAAAATCGGTGTTACAGATTACGCACAGCATGCCATGGGTGATATTGTTTATGTTGAGCTTCCTGAGGAAGATGATGAACTTGAAGCAGGCGACAGCTTTGGCGTCATCGAATCGGTTAAGGCTGCATCAGACTCATTCACTCCAGTAAGCGGTAAGGTTCTTGCTGTAAACGAAGAATTGGAAGAGGACTACGGCGTGATCAACAGCGATCCATATGGAAGCTGGATTGTGGAAATCGAAATGAGTAATCCTGAAGAGGTTGAGGCACTTATGGACGCTGCTAAATATGAGGACTTTACATCTGAGGAGGCATAAGATGTATCCGTACATTCCAATTACTGATAAAGAAAAGCAAAAAATGTTGGACACGGTTGGTGTTGCCAGCACAGACGCGCTTTTCAGTGATATTCCTGAAAAACTGAGATTGGGTAGAGCCCTTGAATTTGAGGGTGCGCTTTCAGAATATGCTGTAAGACGTCGCATTACGGGACTTGGGAAAAAGAATGAAACTGCAGCGGACTATACCAGTTTTCTAGGTGCAGGTACATACGATCATTATATTCCTTCAACAGTGGCACATATAACGGGTAGAAGTGAATTCTATACTGCATATACGCCGTATCAGCCAGAAATCAGCCAGGGTACGCTTCAGAGCATATTCGAATATCAGTCTATGATCTGTGAGCTGACTGGTATGGAGGCAACGAATGCATCCATGTATGACGGCGCTACCGCAGCAGCTGAGGCAGCCATGATTGCGACTGAAGGAAAAAACAGCAATCTGATTTTCGTATCGCAGGGTGTGCATCCTGAAACAATTGAAGTCATTAGAACCTATATGCGGTTCAGAGGTGTTGAAGTTAAACGCATTCCACTTTCTGATGGCGTGACGGATGTTGCCGAGCTAGAAAATGAGATTTCCAAAGAATGTGCGGCTGTGATCATGCAGTCTCCTAACTTTTTCGGAAATATTGAAGATGTTGAAAAGATTGCTCAAATCGCAAAGGCCAACAAGGCCATTTCTATCCTATCTGTTGACCCGATTTCACTTGGCATTCTCAAGACACCGGGCGAAATGGGTATTGATATCACAGTAGGTGATGCTCAGGGTCTGGGCAATGCAATGAACTTTGGCGGTCCGCATATCGGATTTATGGCGGCTGGCAAAAAACACATGCGAAAATTGCCGGGTAGAATTGTCGGTGAAACACTGGATGTTCACGGTAACAAGGCATACGTGCTCACATTGCAGGCCAGAGAGCAGCATATAAGACGAGAAAAGGCATCTTCAAACATATGCTCCAACCAGGCAATCAATGCCCTGGCTGTTACTGTATATCTTTCAACGATTGGGAAGCAGGGGCTGAAGGAGGTTGCCAAGGAGTCGCATGTGCGTGCTGTGTATTTACGTGAAGCCCTCCTTGCTACAGGTCAGTTTGAAGCGTTTAGCACGAAACCGTTTTTCAAGGAGTTTGTGCTGAAATCAAAAGGCGACGCACGCCAGCTGCTGGAAACACTGAAAGAAAACAGAATTCTCGGTGGGTATGATTTAAGTACAGTGTGCCCAGAACTCGAAAATCACATTCTCATAAGCGTGACAGAAAAAAGAACCAAAGATGAATTAGATGCTTATGTTCAAGTTGTGGAGGGAATGAGATGAATAGACCATTAATCTTTGAAAGATCATCAACAGGTCGCAGAGGACATTTGATTGAAGCGTTCGAGGGACCTGCAGAAATGAACATTCCAGCTGAGTACCTTCGTGGCGAAGACGCTGAGCTTCCAGAAGTGAGTGAAGTAGAGGTTGTTCGTCACTATACAGAGCTGAGCACGCTGAACTATGGTGTCGACTCAGGTTTTTATCCTCTGGGTTCATGTACCATGAAGTACAATCCGAAAATCAATGAAGATCTGGCAAGTCTGGGATCCTTTGCAGATTTGCATCCATATCAGCCGGTGGAAATGGTTCAGGGAACACTTGAACTTATGTATGATCTCGGTGAACTTTTGAGTGAAATTACAGGCATGGATGCTGTTTCGCTTCAGCCTGCGGCAGGTGCACACGGTGAACTTGCCGGAATTATGATGATTCGTGCCTACCATGAAGCGCGTGGTGACATGAACCGGACAAAAATCATTGTTCCGGATTCTGCACATGGAACCAACCCTGCAACGGCGAGTGTTGCTGGGCTTGATATCATTGAAGTCAAGTCCAATGAACGTGGCGAAGTGGATATTGAGAGTCTTAAGGCGGTTCTGGATGATACAGTTGCAGGTCTTATGCTTACGAATCCAAACACGCTGGGTCTTTTTGAAACTCAAATTGAAGAGATTGCAAAGCTTGTTCATGAAGCGGGTGGACTGCTCTACTACGATGGAGCCAACATGAATGCCATCATGGGACAGGCGCGACCTGGCGATATGGGTTTTGATGTTGTACATTTGAACTTGCATAAAACATTCTCAACGCCGCATGGTGGCGGTGGCCCGGGAAGCGGTCCGGTAGGCGTGAAGGAAAAGCTGATGCCGTTTCTTCCGAAACCGGTTGTGGTAAAGACAGCACAGGAAACCTATGCGCTCGACTATGACAGACCGCAGAGCATTGGAAAAATGAAAAGCTACTACGGAAACATTGGTGTTGCCGTACGCGCTTATGCATATATCAAAGCGATGGGAGCCGACGGAATCAAAGCGGCTAGTGAGACGGCGGTCCTCAATGCAAATTATATGCAGGCACGCCTCAAATCACATTATAAGCTGCCTATTGATAGAGTATGCAAGCATGAGTTTGTTCTTGCCGGAACAGGTGATCCGCTAAGTCATGTGACAACGCTTGATATTGCCAAACGACTTCTTGATTTCGGATATCATCCACCAACGATCTATTTCCCGTTGATTGTGGACTCTGCACTTATGATAGAGCCTACTGAGACTGAGAGTCTTGAAACAATTGACGCTTTTGTAGAGGCAATGATCAAGATTCGCGATGAAATCAGAACATCGCCGGAAACATTAAAAGCGGCTCCGGTGAACACGATTATCGGAAGAGTCGACGAAACGCTGGCAGCACGTAAACCAGTCTTGAAATGGAGGAAAGGAGAAGCGTAGTGTCATATGATATCGTCGTTATAGGAGGAGGACCAGGGGGCTATGTAGCTGCTCTGAGAGCCATACAACATGGTTTGAAAACTGCTTTGGTGGAAGGACATAAAATCGGGGGCACCTGCCTCAATTATGGCTGTATTCCAACAAAGGCTTTTTACAAAAGTGGAACCTTATTTTCAGAAATGAAACATGCCGAAGATTTCGGTATTTTGACAGAATCCTTATCCCTGGATGTAGAAAAGCTTCAGGCTCAGAAAAACAAGACGGTTACAGACCTGACGTCCGGCGTGGAACAGCTCCTTGTAGCGGGCGGTGTTGATATTTATAAGGGCATGGCTTCTTTTAAAAACGAGCAGGTGATTTGTGTCGATCTGTCTGACGGTGACAGCCTTGAGCTGGAAGGTAAAACCTATGTCATTGCAACAGGTTCAAGTGTATTCACACCTGATATGAAGGGTATCGACCATCCGAAAGTGATTACAAGCAAGGAGCTTCTGGATGTTAAAGCCCTGCCTGAGAATCTGGTTATTCTGGGTGGTGGCGTGGTCGCTATGGAGTTTGCAAGCATATTTGCCGACTTTGGCAGCAAGGTTGAGGTTATTGTCAGAAGCCGCATTCTTAAAGGCTTTGACAGCGATATGGTTAAACGTGCTTCTGCATATCTTAAGAAAAAAGGCGTTTCAATAAGAACAAAGACAAACGTTTTGGAAATTAGGGAGGGTGCATCTTCTGCTGAAGTCATCATTGACGGCAAAAAAGGAGAAGAGGCGCTGTGCGCTGATTTGGTTCTCAATGCCATGGGCCGCAGACCGGAGTTTACGGGTTTAAACTTAGCTGCGGCAGGCATTGAACCGCAAAAAGGCGCAATTCAGGTAGACAATCATTTTAGGACGGGTAAGAAGCATATTTATGCGATAGGAGACGTAAATGGCAGGTATATGCTCGCGCATGCTGCATCGCATCAGGGCATTCAAGTTGTAGATGCTATTGCCGGTATGGGTAAGTCCCATGATATAAAATTGGGAGACAAGACACTCTCGAAAATGGATATCATTCCAAGCTGCGTTTTCATCTCGCCTGAACTGGCAGGTGTTGGTCTGACCGAAGATGAGGCCAAAGAAGAAGGCATACCGGTCAAGGTAAGCAAATTCCCGTTTACTGCAAATGGCAAAGCCATGACAATGCAAAAGACTGAAGGGCTTGTAAAACTCATTGCATTAGAATCGGGCCAGATTGCGGGTGCGCAGATTCTCGGCGCACATGCTTCTGATTTGATTCATGAGATTGCACTGGCCATTACGGGCGAAATGAACGTTGACGATATACTGACAACGGTTCATGCACATCCGACCCTTTCAGAGTCGATACTTGAGGCTGGACTGGGTCTGGAAATGGGCGCTCTGCACCTGGCTTCACCAAAGGGAAAAAAGCGGTGACAGATGAAATCCGCTGATTCCATCATAGGTCAGAAAATGAATAGTTATACAAACTGATCAGGGCCTGGCGTGGCATGTTATCACGCCAGGTCTTTTCGTTTTCACGTCTTATATGTCAATAGAATAGTTGTATAAATACGCATATCGTATGGTGGTGTAACCGGAATCTTACATATGATAGAAAATATTGTACTAACAGCATATTTTAATTTATATTGTGTTTTCAGTGTTAATTTATGGGTATTCTCAAAGAGAGTATATTAGTGTGGACATAAGGAGCGTGGTATGAATTGTCCATTTGGACCATGACGGAAATGAACTGCAATTAAGTGATTCAGTATAAAGGGTTAAACAAATTATCATCATAATAATTGATGCAATAGCTGTTAGCATTATTAGGAGGCGTAAAAATGGAAGTATTAAAAGTATCAGCAAGATCTAATCCAAATTCTGTTGCAGGTGCACTTGCGGGGGTACTTAGAGAATCGGGAAATGCGGAGATGCAGGCGATTGGTGCGGGGGCAATCAATCAGGCAATCAAAGCGGTGGCGATTGCAAGAGGTTTCGTAGCACCAAGTGGTGTGGACCTGGTTTGCATACCGGCATTCACGGACATTCAAATTGATGGTGAAGAAAGAACTGCAATCAAGCTTATCGTACAACCTAAATAAACGAATCATCGCTGCAAGGAGGAACGAATAATGGAAGTACTCAAAGTCTCATCACACTCTAATCCAAATTCTGTAGCAGGTGCCTTAGCGGGTGTTATTCGTGAGCATGGCAGTGCAGAAATTCAGGCAATTGGTGCCGGAGCCATTAATCAGGCAGTAAAGGCGATTGCCATAGCAAGAGGATATGTATCGCCATCGGGAATAGACCTCGTGTGTATTCCGGCGTTTGCGGATATCGAAATTGACGGTGAAGAACGTACAGCAATCAAGCTGATTGTACAACCTAGGTAAATAATCGCTCGAGCTATAATAAACATGAGAAAGGGCTGAATCAGATTCAGCCCTTTTATAGTGTGTAGAACTTTGTAAAGTTCAATTTAGGGATGCTGGTTTAACGCTTGAATTCAGAAATGAAGGCTTCCGCATCCATGAGGTCTGCAAATCGACCGGACCACATGGTGTGCATATGTCGCACCATGAGCTCGGCGGTGATGAGTTCGCTGTCAAAGGTTGAATGTCCATCGCTGATGATAGTGCAGTGATATCCCTTTCCAAAGGCGCTTCTTACGGTTGTATCAATACAGTATTCCGTCTGCATGCCCGCAATAATGAGTTCCTTTGCACCAAGCAGTTCTAAATGCGCCTGCAGACCTGTATTTAGGAAGCTGTCACAGGTTGTTTTCTCAAAAATGGGCTCTGAGTCCATCGGTGCAACCTCGGGTGCGATATTCCAGCTTTCACAGCCGCGTTTGAAGCCGCCTTCGGGCTCTGTATGCTGAATAAATACAATAGGCATATTGATGGCTCTGGCCTGTTCAAGGATGGTGCTGATGTTTTTAAGAACCTTTTGGCCCCTGTATAGTGTATACTCCGAATTGTGAACAATATCGTTTTGTACGTCTACAACAATCAAACACGTGTTTTCAAAGGATTTCATCTGTAATACCTCCATTTGCTATGCGCAGTTTCTTCTATAATATTATATCAGCAATGAGGCTGGCGGAAAGTACTTTAGCATTTGTTTGGGGGTATACTTCCTCAAATACAGTGGATTTTCAAGTTGAATTAAATGGTCATCTACGTTATAATACAAATGCGAATGATTAAGATGAAATTGAAATAAATATTCGAATTTTACGGTAAGTCTTTAAGGAGGAAACACCTAATGTCTACACAGTACTCAAATCCACTTATTGAGAGATATGCATCTCAAGAAATGAGCGAGATTTTTTCACCTCAAAAGAAATTCTCCACATGGAGACGTCTATGGGTTGCACTTGCAGAGGTTGAGCAGGAGCTAGGGCTGAACATCACCGATGCTCAAATTGAGCAAATGAAGGCCAATGTTGACGATATTGACTTTGAACGTGCTGCGGAGCATGAAAAGATCAGACGTCACGATGTTATGGCGCACGTGCATACATTTGGCGAAAAGTGTCCGGATGCAATGCCAATTATCCACTTAGGTGCTACAAGTGCTTATGTAGGCGACAATACAGATCTGATTCAAATGAAGGAAGGTCTGGAGCTGGTACGCGTTAAACTGGTAGATTTGATTTCTAAATTAAAGACATTCGCTGTTGAATACAAAGCACAGCCAACACTGGGATTCACACATTTTCAGCCAGCGCAGCTAACGACAGTTGGTAAGCGTGCGACGCTTTGGATGATGGATTTGGTTATGGACTATCATGATGTGACATACCTGATTGACTCACTAAAAATGCGTGGTGTAAAGGGGACTACAGGTACGCAGGCAAGTTACCTGGCTCTTTTTGACGGAGACCATGAAAAAGTAAAAGCGCTGGACGTGAAAATCGCTGAAAAGTTCGGCTTTGACGGTTCCCTAGCGGTAACAGGCCAGACTTATACGCGTAAGATTGATTCGCGTGCGCTGGCAGTACTTAGCGGGATTGCACAGTCTATGCACAAGATGACAAACGACCTGCGTCTGCTTCAGCATATGAAGGAAGTTGAAGAGCCTTTTGCTAAAAACCAGATTGGGTCTTCTGCAATGGCATACAAACGAAATCCAATGCGTTCAGAACGTATTGCTGCACTGAGCAGATTTGTCATTGCTTCTGCTGCAAACCCAGCTATGACTCAGTCAGCGCAGTGGTTTGAAAGAACGCTGGACGACTCTGCGAACAAGCGGCTTTCGATTCCAGAATCATTCCTGGCGATTGATGCCATTTTGGATATCGGCAACAATGTAACTTCTGGTCTTGTTGTTTATCCGAAGGTAATAGAGAAGCATATGCGTGAAGAGCTGCCGTTCATGGCGACAGAGAATATCATTATGGAAGCGGTTAAACGTGGCGGGGACCGCCAAGAGCTGCATGAATCAATTCGTGTACATTCCATGGAAGCTGCAAGACAGGTCAAGGAGTTCGGCAATAGAAATGACCTTCTTGAGAGAATCGTTGAGGATCCTGTTTTCGGTCTTGATGCAAGTGTTATTGAGAAACTCCTTGATCCAAAGGACTATATCGGACGTTCAGATGTTCAGGTTGTTGAATTTATGGAGACGGAAGTCGACCCAATTCTTGATCTTTACAAGGATCAGCTGGGCAAGCGCGTAGAACTTAAAGTATAAATTGTGACCCCTCTTCAAATTTGGGTATACCTAATTCGAAGAGGGGTGATTTTATGTATTCGTTTGATTTTAAACAGGTGGTTGAGTCCTCGTCCAATTTATTTAGGACCTTAAATCTTGAATCTTGGGCAAAGGAAGTAGATAAGAGATTTGAAATCGACAGCTGTGAGGATGATATCCTTGAGCTTATGAGACGTCATCACTTGAGTCATTCGGTGATCATGCCATCCTACAGGTTTCAGATTGAGCACTCCGATGAGCTGGCAAGGGGTATCAAATCTGGCATGGGTAAAATCGGTTTCGAAACATTCATATCAGACTCATACGCTGCTGAAGGGACTGAAAAATTTCTGACCAGTGATTTCAATATCACGCAGCGCTATGACAAGCCATATGCCCTTCTTTATACATGGGACATGCATCATGACTGTACTTATGGACTGTCGGGACATGACATCAAGAATCTCTTTGAAAAAAACGGATGGACTGGCATGACCTCTGAAGAATTTATGGTAACCCAATCAAGGGCCATTGTCCTCGCACAGCCCTGTCAGAAAATGTGGACCTGGCTGGTGGATTCCAGTACGGACACTATGACATCCATAGGTTTTCTCAATAGTGGATCGGTCAAGGTATATACCTGCAAGAAGGGGAGCGCCAGAGATGATCGAGGTGCGCTTGTGACCTGCATCATTCCCTTGAGAGAGATTAAAGAATACAAACGGGAACTTTAGTACATAATTCTAGAATGATATGGAGCGCCTTATGACGGAGAATATGAGAAAAGTGGAAGTGGTGCCACATCGAGACGAGTGGGAAGTGCTGTTTGACCTTGAGGCGGAGAGATTGAAGGAAGTCTTCAAGGAGCAGGCTGTTAACATTCATCACATTGGCAGTACGGCAATTCCAGGAATAGCGGCTAAACCAATTATCGACATCATCGTTGAAGTCAAGGATCTAAGTGCGGTAAACAAGCATAACAATGCCATGAAACAGCTTGGGTACATTGCAAAAGGAGAGTTTGGCATACCTGGGAGAAGATTTTTCATTAAGGGGTCTGAAACTGAGAGATCGCATCATGTGCACGTATATGAAGTTGGCGATGTTGAGGTTGCAAGACATGTGAACTTTAGAGACTTTCTTTCACAGCATCCAGATGTGGCAAAGTCCTATTCGGAACTCAAGCAGGAACTGGCAGAACAATATCCATTTGATATTGAAAGCTACATGGATGGCAAAAATGTTTTCTTCAGAGACGTGGAAATGAAAATCAACATTTGGAAAAAGAATATTGAGAAAGACCTGTTTTAAGCAGGTGCGGCCGTTGACAAAGTCTGAAAATCCAGGCTCTTGAAAACAGCTGGCTACTATAGACATAGGGATCTCGAAAGTGAGGTCCTTTTTTTATTGTCTGAATGGACGCAAGAGCCTGTATGAGTGTCTTTGCAGATGGGTCGATCCTTAATTTGTTGAATTAAGATTTGACAGACTGTAAATTTATGGTAGTATAATATTGAAATGGAAATAAATGTAAAATTAATTTTGTCATATGAAAGTGGGGACATTGAGGTGTTTAGAAAGGGAAAACTGGAAACCATAAAAGGGATCGCAGGCCTCTTACTTTGTATATGTGCTGTGGCCGGGATCTACTACTGGGAAAGCTATGGTCGCATTCGCTATGAAAAAACAGAAATTGTTGTACTGAAGTACGCGCTTGCACCCAATGCGCGGATTCAAAAAGACCAGTTGATTTATGTAAATCGTGATAAATCCACGCTTATCGATAACCCTATCAGAGATCCGGGTTTGATAGTAGGGAAGGTTGCAAAGCACTATATTCCGGCGGGTATGCAGCTGAGCGAAAAATTCTTTGAAGCAGAGGGCCTCCTACCTGGTCAAGGAGAATACATTTTCCAGATGCCGAGTGAATGGATTGCTTCTTATCCTTCGACGCTTAGGCGAAGTGATAATGCCTATATTTATCCCATCCGACTCAAGCACAGTGAAATTTCAGACGCTGAAAGGGAGAATAACCTTGCTGAGCTGAAACAATCTGCGGAAAGAGACGATGAAGCGCCTATACAGTGCATGAAAATTGCATTCGTGAAGAATCAGTCGAATCAAGAGGTTGAGAGTGTGGGTGAGGACGGTAGGCTGAACGGTTCCTCAAATATCGCGACTATTGAGCTCATTGCTGAAATCGATGATATAACACGGCTCAATACCCTTTATAAGGATGGCTATAAGTTTATGATTCTCTATAAGTGAGGTGCCTATGAAAAAACTTGGATTAATGAGTGAAGATGTAGAACTGCTTGACAGGTTCAATGCGTCAACCTGTTTTGGACAAGTCGTGCACTTAGACCATCAGAATACTGGAAACGCCAGCGTGGATGTGCTCGTTGGCAGTGATCGCTGCATTCCTCCTGAAGTCTTTGCTTCAGCTGTAAGACAAAGTGGCGCTGAAGAAGCATTCTATATGGTTTCAAAGGAGAATTTTACAAACCTAAGTGAAGCGCTTCTAGGCTCAAAAGGCATTAAAATGATTCCGCCCTCACTTACAGCCGAAGAGATTTGCACGAAAATCACACGGCAGATCAGCATGCAGAGAACCTCTAGAAGCAATATATTCACCTTCGTCGGCGCAGACGCAAAGGTGGGGACTAGTATGGTATCGACAAGTATAGCAAAGCGCCTTGCAAGGGAAAGTGACCGTGTCCTATATCTGAGTCTGGATGGCAGCTTTGGAGATGATTACATGCGGTTTGAGAGCAAATATGGCCTTGATGACATTAAAACCAAGCTGCAGACGCGCATTATATCTGTCAAGGAGCTTCAGGATATAACCCTTAGAACAGATGACGGAGTTTGTGTTTTTCCAGGGGTGAAACGCCTTTTGAATGTCAACCAGTATCATCCGGACCAGATAGAGTATCTTTTGGAGTCGCTTGCGGAAATTTTTGAGGTAGTCATCATTGATGCCGGTTCTCGCATAGATTTGGGGATGACAATTGCCGCACTCAATATCACGCAAAACCGGTTCCTAGTCACAACGCAACAACACGGTGCACTTCGCAGTTTTAGAAACGTGCACGATCAGATTATGAAAAAACTGCACATAGAAGGATTTTTACTGGTCGTCAATAAGTTTATCGAAACATCAGAGCTTGAAGGCGTAAGGGCTATTTCGGCCCAGTACGGATGTGATTATGTGGCATCCCTTCCCTATATGGAATATGGCTGGCAGTGTGAGAAAGAACATATCACACTGCTCGAATTTAGAAACAAAGGATTCGCTGATGGCATCGATCAAATAGCAGGTGTGATCCGGTCACATCTTGGGATGGCAACTGAACCTATGGACGGAATAAACGCCCATGGATTTGTGGGTAAATGGCTCTTGAAGCTGAGCCATAAGAAATCCATTAAGAAAGAAGTGATTTATTGAGTATGCCTTTTAAACTAGAGACCTACATGAATCAGATAAGTGATATGCATGAAAATGAGAAAGACAAGACATCTGTTTCCGTAAAAGGACGACAGGATGCATTTGAGCGCTTGTGTGAGGAAATCATGGAGTGCTTTACCAAGGAGTGGGAGGATGATGTCAGCGGATATGAAGTCATTTTGGACCGGCAGAAGCGTGCAATTATTGGCTATGAAAAAGAAGTGAAATATTTTAGAGATAAAATTGATGAATATATCAGATTGAATCATCATGCAGGATGCTGGTACCCGAGCTGGTATGAGGATCTCACCGATGCAGTATTTCAAGAGAATTGGGGGCTGGCGGGGGTCTCGGAGTGGGTTCGCGCCACCAAGGGCGAACTGATGGATTCAAGTTCTGCGAAAATCATTGGAGACCGCATCTATTTTCTTGTCGGGGGAAAACTGGAGCTTCAGCCACAAAAAATCAGCAAGGACCGGCGTATTCAGCTTAGGAAGGCCCTCCTGCTCAAGACACCCAAGCTTAGGCTCAGTGCCGATTATCATGAGGTTTATATGTTAAGCGGAACCCGAATCACCCTATTTGGCGAAGGCAAGACCAAGGAGGGGCAGGACACGATTGTGTTCAGGAAATTCTTCGTGAAGGACTATACCTTTGAAAAGCAGGTCGCACTGGGCACGATTCCGAGTCGTTCAGTAAGCCTTTTTAGAAATATGATCGACTGTGGGTTCAATGTTGCCTTTACAGGTGCTGTGAGAACAGCAAAAACAACCTTCCTGACGACCTGGCAGTCTTATGAAAATCCTGAACTTGAAGGTGTATCCGTCGAAACGGACCCGGAAATACCACTTCATACCATTATGCCAAGCGCACCAATCCTTCAGCTTGTAGCTGATGGCGCTGAACTGGAACGCATTGTGAAGAGCATTATGCGTTCAGACGCGGACTATATTGTTCTTGGTGAAGCCCGTGACGGTATTGCGCTGAATATTGCAGTCAAGATAGCTAACAAAGGGACAAGGCGGGTTAAGCTGACCTATCACACCTCAGATCCCGTTGATTTTTGCTATGATGTGGCAGATGAAATTGTTAAGGAATATGGTGGGTCTCTTTACAGTACAGTTCTGAAAGTGGCAAAAAGCTTTCAGTTCATCTTTCATTTTGTTCAGCTCAGGGACAAGTCCAAGAAGAGGCTGAGCGGTATTTACAATCTGGACTATGACCCCTTGACCCATGAGGTGGCAATAATCAGACTATGCAGATATCGCCCTCAGACGGACGACTGGGTTTGGACATCTGGCCTGTCGGCCTGGAGCATGGCGTTTGGTCAAAGGGAGAACCCGCAGGCAGTCAAAAAAGTGACTGAAATACTTGCTGAACTCAGTCGTGTGAATCCAGATGCAGAGCAGACCCGCTTCGTACCTGCACTGGGGCATTTGAAAGCGGGTGGATAAGTGGTTTTATGGATTCTATATACCGGTCTAATTCTTGGCATACTTCTGCTGTTTTCAAACTCAATACAGCTTGTATTAAGAAAAGCAATGGAGCTTCTGAGTGCCAGCGGACCACAAGTTGGCTCCTTCAAGACGGTGAAGACGCGACTTCGCGCTCTCCTGGCAGCAGTTCTTGGTGATAGCGGCTCGGAGTACATTGAGACATATGGACTTGGATATCTTCTCTTTTGTCTGGCAAGTCTGATTTTTTTTCTTAGAAATATGCCCATAGGCCAGGCGGTGCAAAGCCAGCTTCTGGTAGTAGTCACGCCACTTGTCTTTCTCAGGGTCCAACTCTACACCATTCGTATTGAAAGTAGCTATGAGGGGGAGTTTCTAATTTCTGAGCTTCTTAATCAATACAGAATAAACCATTTCAACATGATTGAAGCGATGGATCAGACTGTGATTCATCTGAAGAACACACCACGAACACGATCTCTGTTATTCAGCATGTCACTTCGTTTGAAGGCTTATCGCAACGAAGGTCATCTTGACGAAATCCTTAGTGCGTTCAATTACCTGGTGGATACGCAGTGGAGCCGAATGCTGACAAACAATATCAGGCTATCGGTTCACGAGGGGTTAAATGTTTCGAGTGGTCTGCTGGACATTCAAAATGAGCTCAGGCGTGCCAAGGAGTCCTATGAGAAAGGCGAGAGAAGCGCAACGGAAGGCTTTGCCATGGTGAAATTTCTAATTCCTATCTTATATGCCTTAACAGTTTTTCTGGCAGTCAGGCTGTTTGGATTCACGGTTTCCAAGTTTATCCGGTATCAGTTTTTCACAACATCTGGATTGAAGCTGATTGTGATTTGCAGTGCGCTGTATCTTTTGAACTTAGTGATCATGGTTTTGTTCAAAAGAAGGAAGTTCGACATTACCTGAGGAGGGGCGTACAGTGACAAGCTTTTATATCTACTGCATGCTATTTGCGGTATTTGTTGCAGGTCTTCATGGGATAGGAGCCTTCTATAGGGGGCGGGCTCAAAGTTATGTCCGCTTCAGAAAGCGCATTTTACTGAAAAAGGGTTCAAATCGACAGCACCCAGCATCAGGAGATGCCCTGAGGGTGTTTGAATCTGGCTTTAGGATGGACGACAGTGCCTACAAGATGCTTAGGTATCTGGTGCTGGTCGGATCTTTAGCGGCAGAATTGACTTTGTTTTTCTCAAGAGGCCAGTTCAGCCTTCGTGACCTGTTTGCAATACTGGCCCTGTTTGCACTTTCGGCACCGGTTGAAAAGATCGGCAAGTACAGGACACCTTTCGGTATCTTGATTGAAAGACTTGCAGCTGGAAGGAGAATGCGCATTGACAGAGAGCACCTTGACGCTATGACGCAGCTGAAGAATTTATGTGTCGCCCAGAGTGACAATAGGCTAAGCGGTGACTATTTGGTAGAGCAGTTATTCAAATACAGCAGGGTGACCAAGCCTGCTTACTCCAAACTGCTGTCTCACTGGAGACTTGGACAGTTTAAACAGGGCTGTGACATCTTTGCAGGAATGCTCAATACGAAAATGAGCAGTGAACTGGCAAGTGTTTTCGAAAAAATCGATTATCTGAGCCAAGAAGAACTGGTCAGCCAGCTCGAGGTTTACCAGAGTCATATTCGAGAAGAACGGTTGACGCGGTTTCAGAGACGTCAGGAGATGCAGAGCTACATCATGTATGCGCCGGTAATCGCATCGGCATTCATGGTCATTTTGAACTTTATGATCATAGTCATATGGCTTGATACCATTGAAATGATTCAAAAAATATAGGGAGGTTACAATGAAGAACATCATAATTCTACTTTTTACAATCATTTTGGCAGTATACATAGGAACGACATATATTGTTGGAGATGGCGGCGATTCGGCATCCTTTCTGGAGGTTGCTGAGGAAGTCAGCACGAAGGCAAATGGCGAACTGACAAAAATCACAAATGCGTCTATAGGAGATGATTAATGAAACAGGTCATCATTGTTCTTTTCTCGACAATGCTTGGAATATATCTGTTTTCAAGCGTGCTGGTGGGGGATACATCAATTCGCAGCAATGCTTCAAAGGTTTTTGAAGTGCAGATCTCAAACATGAAAAACGTTCCATAAGAAATACGAGGTCGAGTATGCGGTGTGAAAAGTCCTGTATGGACGGGGAGGAAAACATGAAGGATTTTATAGCTCTATGTGCAGTCGTTGTTTTGCTTTTGACCTTTCCCGTTCAGTATGCCCTGAACATACGAAATCACTATGAAATGGCCCTTGTTCAAAAGTATGTCAGCAATGCAAAAGAGCATTCAAAGCTGGAAGGCTGTTTCACAGATTCGATTGTCGAAGACATGAAAAAAGCCATAGTCGATGGAACTTCCATAAGAGAAGACGAAATACAGTTTGCCTCTGAAAATATGAATGTACGGGTTGAAAGAGGTCAAATCATTCATTACAGTATCTCAGTGCCCATTCACAAGTTGATTGCTGTAGAAGCGCTCTGGGGAATAAGGGAAGATGACAATAAGGGTCTATATAGGCTTGAAAACACGATTGTCAGCGAATGGATAGAAAAATGAAAACATACATAGTTGGCGTCGCGCTTGTTGTTTTAATGATACTCTTCAACAGCTTTCAGGCTGAACACGACACGTATCTCAGGGCTCAGAACAGAGTCAAAGAAGTCTGTGACGATGCTGCTGGCGCAGGAGCACTTATGTATGAATCTGATGCGTACGGCACTGGTGTCAGAGTTTATGACAAGGCACGCGCAGAAGAAATCATAAAAACACTGATTATAAAAAATATGCATCTGAAGGCGGACGCTACACCTGAAGCGGATGCCTTTTGGGTCGATAAAATTGAGTATGTCACCTATTATATTGATGACAGCCACGGGCTGACTGTCTATAAAAATGGTCAGTATGTGCGTACGTCCGCATTTTCCTATCATTCTATATTCACTGAGCCGGATACGGGGTATGAAAAATTAATTACTGAACCCACAGTGATTGTAACCATAGAAGCACAATACCCTGTGAGGGGCGCATCGTGGATGAGGTGGCCGACAATTATAAGGAGCTCCGCTTATGAAGACTATGACAGAAATTAGTTTCGTTGTACTGATGACGTTCATCTGTGCTTATACAGATATGCGCCGTAGAAAGGTTTATAATGTCATACTGATATTCTTTTTAGTCGGCATGGTGGTTATTCAAGCGGTGCTTGAGCACCACGTCGATTTCAGTGCGTTGGGCCTGCTTGTTCCTTTTGCACTTCATTTTTTACCGTTCATGCTGAGGTTGATTTCAGCGGGTGACGTGAAGCTGTTCATGGTCTTGGGTGCTGTGGGCGGTCTGTCCTTTGTCATCGACATAATGGTGATGACATATTGTATAGCTGGCTTTCTTGCACTGTGTATTCTGCTTAGGCGTAAAATTCTGATGTCAAGAATGAAGCGGCTATTTGTTTATTTTAAGACACTCGCACTTGTGGGCGCCTTTGTGCCCTATGAAGTGGAACAATCTCCAAGTCTTGCGTTTCCCCTTGCGCTTGCAGTACATTTGGCAGTTTTGATTCAGCTTATCATGCGGTGATTAAGGAGGTCTTGTGGAAGTAACGCGATTTGTTAAAAAGAAAGTCAGTGTAGGATTTTCACCCCCTGTGGCACTCGGTGAAAAAATAGATGGTAAGTATCAGGTTCTATCCCAAATTGGAACAAGCAGCGGACAATCGGATATCTACTTGTGTGCCTACAAGGGGAAAAAGCAGGTTGTAAAACTTTACAGGCGCGATGCAGTTCTCGACGAGCAGATGATGGTAAAACTCTCACATCTGAATCTCAAGCATGTAGTTCCAGTACTCGCGCTTGGAAGATACAAGGGAAGACGGTATGAAGTGATTCCCTATTATGCGAACGGCGACCTTTCCAGAGTGGAGAAGCTGGGCTATGAAACACTGAAATCCTTTGTGATTCCAGTGCTCAACGAAGCCTTGTACCAAATCCACACTCAGGACATTGTGCATATGGATTTAAAACCCTCAAATATTTTCCTTGATGCAGAGGAAAACCTCTACCTTGGCGACTTTGGAATTAGTTCATCCCTTGGACAGGACGCAGTGCATGTGACTGGCGCCAAGGGGACCTACGGCTACAGGCCGCCTGAAAGCTACTCTGAAGCAAGCATCAAAAGCAGGCAGTTCGATTATTATAGTCTGGGAATGACGCTGGTTGATCTTTGGCTTGGCGAAAGCCCCTATAAAGGCATGAATGCCTTTCAAATCATGGTTGATACCATGGAAGGAGACCTGCAAATACCTGAGGATATGCCAGACGATCTCGTATTGCTGATACGTGGTCTTACAGCCTATGACAAGAGAAGCAGGCTTGCTTATGAGTCGGTGAAGGCCTGGTGCGACGGCTATGACATAAGCAGACATGTTGATATGGTCTACAAAGGATTTAGACAATCGGAAAAGGGAGAAGTCCTACTTCTGGATAGAAGAATAAAAGGACTGCGTGACCTGTCCCTCATGGCGACCGAATCGGAAGAAAACTGGAATGAAATAATCAGAAGCTGTGATGCGGGCGTTTTGGATGCCCTTTTCAAAAGTGCTTCAGAAGACGATTTGATGATATTGATTGATGAGAGAACGGGTGGGCTTGATAGTCAAAAATTTGCAAGACTGCTGTATCGCATCAGCGGGGGCAGATTTATCGGTTGGAAAAACATGCGGTTCAACTCAATGGAAGATTTCGCGAAAAGCCTGCAGGGCAGTTTGCCAAAGATTCCGGTCTACTTCAAAGAAATGCACGAAAGTGGATTCATAAGATTTCTTTTGAACCAGTCAGTCAAGAAGCGACAGCTACATGTGGAAATGGAAGAAAGACTCCTTGACTTAGAACATGAGGTCCTGTGTTTCAGGGTGGCCTATCTATTTTCAGACAGTAAAACTTTCAATTATAGAGGTCGAAAAATCAGGACCTTTGCAGAGCTCACCCAGATGCTTAAAGAGACAGAAGGACCACTTGCTGTTGAAATCAGCAATCTCATGGGAAGTGCTTATTTTTTAAACTGGGTTGAAAGCTTCAAAGCGGAAACGGGTGATGACCATGCATAAGGCTTTTTTTAATAAGCTTACAGACGTCGTTCGTACATCGGAGGACCATGAAGTCCTTTGTCAAATGGCTGTTCATACCGCGAAAAATCATCCTGTCCATCTGTTTTCAAAGCGTGCCTTAAAACTGTCGGGGTTGAGTCCGGGCGCTTTTTATTACAGAAGATATGTTGTCAAGCAGTCCCTGTGTCTGACCTATGCGCGCATAGCCTGCAAAATGACTGGGTACAGATTCTTGGATTTCTTGCTTGAGGTACTTGAAGCATCTGATATCTGCATGAAAGCCCTGTTTGAGCAGAGTGCGGCTGCTGGTGAGTTGGATTTGTGGAAACCCCTGCGTATGTCAGAATGTGCGTGTGAGGGGGGAATTTATACAGAAGAGCTGCGCATGGCATATAAAGCGGGTGAAGAGAAGACTTCAAAAGAAGCTATTATATTTTCAAAAGAAGCTGTTATATTTTCAAAAGCAGGTCAGCTTAGCTCGGAAACACTGGGCGCATCTGTGCTAGGCAGCTTAAAATGCTCACTTGAGTCACAGTCTGAAGCAAACGTCATTCTGAACCTGACAATCGATACACAAGCACTCAACGGGGGCGCCAGACCAATACTGGCAAGAATTTTGAGAAATGGCAAAATACATGAAGCGTTGCTGGTCTTTCTGTCACTTACGTTTCTGCGCGCACTGGGTTATTACGGACTCATACGGGTATTGGCTGTGGATGTTGTCTACCGACTTGTGCGTGAAATAGTATGGGTGGCAAGGCGCATGCTGCTTGGAAGGGTAAAGAAGCAGATTTTGTGCATGCTTGCAGGCGGGCAGGCCTCTAATGAAATCATGCGATCCCCCAGTGCGAGACTCTACAAATGGCTGAGAGCTTATGGACAAAAGGTGTATGGCGGCAGTATGGCAGAGGTCTATTTCGTAATTGCCCTGGTGGCTGTTTTTTATCACTTGTACACAGGAGGGCACCTGTCATGAATAGGAGAAAGGAATATAGAGACTTGCAGTCTGCAAATGACACAAGTCACGGACAAGAAGACTTAAGTCAAGATGACTTGAGTTTTATTCATATGGTGGATTTTATGGCGCTTTTATCTGAAAACCTTCCTGAGAATGATTGTGAAGCTTCAAGCCATAAAATAGTCAAGCGCCGTTTAATTAGAGAAATGGAAGGCTTTTTCAGTGTACGGGTCAGACAGGTTCAAATGCATCATATTGAGTCAGTGGGAATGAAGGAGATTGACTCGATTATTGATCAGTTGCTTGGGAGAAAAATGTACAGTGCCGGAGCTTTTCTAATGATGTTTGTCACAGCAGCGGCATTGTCAAAGTACAAGGGGTACGATTTCAATGATAATCTGCCGGACTGGCTGGCTATGCTTTTGTATGCTTATACTGCACTGCGTATACTGGACATTGTAAAAAAATCTGTTCAATTGAAAAAATCTGGTGATATGGCAGCGTCAATAATGGAGAATACAAGGACAAATGCCGAAGAAAAAGTCAGAAAATTGACAGATTTGTTTGCGGAAAATGTGTATTGTGGAAATTTGCCAATCGACCTGATTGCAATGGTTTTGCTGGCTTCAAATATGTTTTGACAGTCGGAATTGACTGAAAACGTCAACAAATTTAAAAACCCCTGTCGTAAATAGACGTTTTACTGACGTACACCTGCTACAATGAATTTGAAATTAAGCGATTGTTGAATAACGCGTTGCCGAAGCGAAGCGATTATATTGATTAGATGATATAGACATAAGATAGACCGCGACTTGCTTCGGGGAAAATGATAGGGGGAACCAATATGAACAAAGTAATTCTTGATGGACTTTCGCTAACGCTGCAAGACGTTGCAGACGTAGCACGCAGAGGGTACAAAGTTGAGCTTGATACTAAAGCAGTTGAAAGAGTAAAAGCAAGCAGAAATATCGTTGACAAGTTTGTTGAAGAGGGAAAAGTCGTTTACGGAATCACAACAGGCTTCGGCAAGTTCTCTGACACAGTTATCTCTAAAGAAGATACAGCAGAACTTCAAAGAAATCTTATTGTGTCCCACGCATGTGGCGTAGGCAAACCTTTCAGTGAAGAAATCGTTAGAGCGATTATGCTGCTTCGTGTAAACAACCTGGTAAAGGGCTACTCTGGCGCTAGACTTTCTACAATTGAAACTCTGGTTAAAATGATTAACGAAGGTGTTCATCCAGTGATTCCTGAAAAAGGTTCTCTAGGCGCATCTGGCGACCTGGCACCACTTTCACATATGGTTCTGCCACTGATTGGTGAAGGCGAAGCTATATACAAGGGTGAAGTTATGCCTGGTAGGGAAGCAATGGCTAAAGCAGGCGTCGACGTGATTGAGCTTACTTCAAAAGAAGGCCTTGCACTGATCAATGGTACACAGGTAATGACAGCAGTCGGTGCACTGACAGTATACGATGCAGAAAAGATGATGAAACTTTCTGATATGACTGCATCACTTACAATTGAGGCGCTTCGTGGCATTACTGACGCATTTGATCCACGTATCCATGCAATTCGTCCTCATAAAGGTCAAATGGACACAGCTGCTAATCTGCTTCATATCCTTGAGGGCAGCGAAAGAACAACACGTCAGGGAGAAATCCGTGTTCAAGATGCATACTCACTCCGTTGTATTCCTCAAATTCATGGTGGAAGCAAGGACGCAATCGAGTTTGTATCACAAAAGGTTCTAATTGAAATTAATGCAGTAACAGATAATCCAATTATCATTCCAGAAGATGAGTCGGTATTCTCTGGCGGTAACTTCCACGGTCAGCCAATGGCACTGCCATTTGACTTCCTGGGAATAGCACTATCTGAAATCGCTAATGAGTCTGAAAGACGTATTGAGAGAATGGTAAATCCAGCACTAAGCGGTCTGCCAGCATTCCTGACACCAAAGGGTGGCCTTCATAACGGCTTCATGATTGCTCAGTATGCTGCTGCGGCACTTGTTTCAGAAAACAAGGTGCTTGCACATCCTGCAAGTGTTGACTCGATTCCATCGAGTGCAAATCAGGAAGACCATGTATCTATGGGTACAATCGCAGCACGTAAGGCCAGAGACATTTTCGAAAATGTAGCCAACGTGCTTGCAATTGAGTTGATGTGCGCTGCACAGGCGATCGATCTTGATCCAAACGGCAAAATGGCTAAAGGCACTCAAGTTGTTTATGATCTTGTACGCAACAAAATTGATGCATTCATGGAAGACCGTGAAACTTACCGCGACATCAACGCAATGTACGATTTGATCAGATCTCATGAAATTGTAGAAGCTGTTGAAGCGGCAATTGGTGAGGTTTCTGGAGTTAAGTAGGCAGTTTAATGGCAGCTCCGTTCAATTGGAGCTGCCTTGATAAAGTAGCGAGGTGATTTGAATGATTAGCAATCAAGCGATTGGCGAGGCAATGACGGTCAAACTTGACAATGTATTGCCTGAATATCCGAAATTCGAAGCAGGTTATAGACGTGCACCTAAGAGAGAGTTTACACTGACTCAAAAGCAAACAGAGACAGCTCTTAAAAATGCTCTTCGTTATGTTCCAGAAGAGTTCCATGAAATTCTAGCACCTGAGTTTATGGAAGAACTTATGGAGCACGGTAGAATTTACGGCTACCGTTTCCGTCCAGAAGGCCACCTAAGTGGAAAGCCTCTAGAAGAATACAAAGGTATTACTGAAGCAAAAGGCGTTCAGGTTATGATTGACAATAACCTGGACTTTGATATCGCACTTTATCCATATGAGCTGGTTACTTACGGTGAAACGGGCCGTGTATGCCAGAACTGGATGCAGTACAGACTTATCAAGAAGTATCTTGAAGTCATGACTCAGGACCAGACACTTGTTGTCATGAGTGGACACCCGCTGGGTCTCTTCCATTCATCTCCTGAAGCACCACGTGTTCTGATTACAAACGGTCTTATGATCGGTATGTATGACAATCCGGAAGACTGGAACAAAGCAGCTGCTATGGGCGTATCAAACTACGGCCAAATGACTGCAGGCGGCTGGATGTACATTGGACCACAGGGTATCGTTCACGGTACTTTCAATACAGTTCTAAACGCAGGCCGTCTGAAGTACGGTATTACTGGCGATCAGGATCTGGGTGGATTCCTATACGTAACTTCAGGTCTTGGCGGTATGTCAGGCGCTCAAGGTAAAGCGGTTAAGATTGCAAACGGCGTGGGTATCATTGCCGAAGTCGATAAATCTAGAATTGAGACACGTCATGAGCAGGGATGGGTAGATTCTTGGACTGCAGATCCTAAGGAAGCATTTGCAGAAGCAAAAGAGTACATGGACAAGGGCGAAGGCCGTGCGATCGCATTCTTCGGCAACATTGTTGACCTGCTGCAATACGCAGCGGACAACAAGGTTCAAATCCACCTGCTGTCTGACCAGACTTCTTGCCATGTTCCATATGATGGTGGTTACTGTCCTCAAGGTCTTACATTTGAAGAGCGTACAGAGCTTCTTAGCAAGGACAAGAAGAAATTCGTTGAACTTGTTAACAAGACGCTTCTTAAGCATTATGAGCTTATTAAGGACCTTACTGCAAATGGATCTTACTTCTTCGATTACGGTAATGCATTCATGAAAGCAGTTTACGATGCTGGACAACCTGAAATCTGTAAGAATGGCAAAGATGAGTCTGAAGGCTTTATCTGGCCATCATATGTTGAAGACATCATGGGTCCAATGCTGTTTGACTACGGATACGGACCATTCAGATGGGTATGTCTGTCAGGCAAGAAGGAAGACTTGCTTAAGACAGATGCGGCTGCAATGAGCTGTATTGACCCTAATAGACGTCCTCAGGACAGAGACAACTATGTTTGGGTTCGTGACGCAGACAAAAATGGTCTTGTTGTTGGTACGCAAGCACGTATTCTTTACCAGGATGCTCTGGGTAGAATGAATATTGCACTTAAGTTTAACGATATGGTTAGAAAAGGCGAAATCGGACCAGTTATGCTGGGTCGTGACCATCATGATACTGGCGGTACAGATTCTCCATTCCGTGAGACTTCAAACATTTATGACGGTTCAAACATGACTGCTGAAATGGCAACACAATGTTTCGCAGGAAATGCTGCTCGCGGTATGACGATGGTAGCGCTTCACAATGGTGGTGGCGTTGGTATCAGCAAGTCTATCAACGGCGGTTTCGGTATGGTTCTTGACGGTTCTGAAAGAGTTGACAGAATTCTTCGTCGTGCTGTACCATGGGATACAATGGTAGGCGTATCTCGTCGTAACTGGGCAAGAAATGAGCATGCAATTGAAACTTCAATTGAATACAACCAGCTTTATGACGGATCTGATCATATTACAATTCCATACGTTGCTGATGAGAAACTTGTTGGCGGCCTTGTGGAAAATGCATTTAACAAATACGGGTTGAAGTAACTAGAAATTTGTAGGTCAACGTTTGGAAAAAGAGGAACTTGCATGCTAAGTCATGCAAGTTCCATACTGTAATTCACAGGAGGAAATTTTCATGCAAACAATCGTACAATGTGTACCTAACTTCAGTGAAGGTAAGGACAAAGACAAAATTGAGAAAATTATTGACAACTTCAGAGGAAAAAATGGTGTGAAGCTGCTTGACTACAGCAGTGACGAAGACCATAACAGAACGGTTGTTACTCTGGTAGGTGAGCCTGAAGCGCTTAAGGAAGCTGTTGTAAACGCTATGGGTATGGCTGCTGAGCTAATCGATATGAACAAGCATGAAGGTCAGCATCCGCGTATGGGCGCTACGGATGTTGTTCCGTTCATTCCAATTAAAAATTTCACAATGGAAGAAGCAATTGAGCTTGCAAAAGCAACTGCTAAAGAAGTGTTTGAAAAGCACCAGATTCCAGTTTTCCTATACGAAAAAGCTGCGTCAGCTTCACACAGACAAAACCTTTCAAAAGTTCGTAAGGGCCAATTCGAAGGCATGGCTGAGAAGGTTAAAGAAGAAGAGTGGATTCCTGACTTTGGTACAGAAATTCACCCAACTGCAGGTATTACAGCAGTGGGTGCACGTATGCCTCTTGTAGCATTCAATGTAATTCTTGACACGAACAACCTTGATATTGCAAATGCAATCGCTAAGCGTGTTCGTCACCTAAGCGGCGGTCTGCGTTACTGCAAGGGTATTGGCATTGCAATGGAAGATCGTAACCTGACTCAGGTTTCTATGAACATGACAGACTTTACAAAAACACCTCTTTACAGATCATTCGAGCTTATTCGCATCGAAGCTAAGCGTTACGGTGTTAATGTAATTGGTTCAGAAGTTATCGGACTTCTTCCTATGGAAGCTATGATCCAAACTGCTGAGTACTACCTTGGTGTTGAAGAGTTCTCTATGAACCAGGTTCTTGAAAAGAGAATCATGGACATCGAATAGAATTGCATAATTGAGTTCCATCAGAAGGATATCAGTAAAGTCATAAAAGAGCTGTCGTGAAAACGACAGCTCTTAGATTGTAGAAATGATAAATAGGCATATTGCCTTATTAGACAATGTAAGTTTATAGAATCAAGACGCTATTTGTGCACGCGCAAGAGTAGTGTCTTGATTTTATAATCCGGCAAAATATCACAATATTCTTATAGATGATATTGAAGACGTCAATAAATTCAGAGAGTGACCTTAATAGTTATAAATATACTGACGATAGAGGCTGTTTCTGTTATAATTAAATAGTCAATTATCCGGTTATAGCCATATTTCGGGGGAATAAAATGAAAATTCAAGTCATACTCTTTGGCGTACCTAAAATAGTAATAAATGGCGAAACGATAGAATTTCCTTTCAGAAAAGCAGAGGCTATTTTTTATTATTTATGCGTTAGAAGACGCGTAACCAGAGATGAGCTGGTCAATTTATTTTGGAGCGAACTAAAAGAAGAGACTGCAAAAAAGAATCTGCGTAATGCCTTATATCAGATTAAAAAGACCTTGGGTGACCAAGCGCTTAAAACACCCAAACGTACTGTCGTAGAAATTGGAGAGGGCATTGAACTGACGTGTGACGTGGATTCACTTCTCAAAGATAGAGAGATTGATGCGTATACAGGTCCTTTTCTTCAGGGATATACAGTTAAGAATGCCATGAACTTCGATGACTGGGTCATCGGGTTCAGAGAACACTGCCGTGAGCGATTCACAGAGTTTGCGTATGAGAACGTGGAACATGAAAAGGACGAAGACCTCAACCATCTGATACAGACCATGCAGGTGGTCATTAAAGTCGACCCTTATGATGAGCGGGCTTACAGGCTGATTATGGATGCCTATGCGAAGTCTGGACATGTAAACAAATCCTTTAAGATTTTCCAGGCACTGAAGAATCTTCTAAACGAAGACCTTGGTGTCGAACCGGACCTTGAAACAAAGAGTCTTTTTGAGAAACTGGCAATGCAGCGGGAAGAGGAGTCTGCACCCAAGCCTGCAACCAGCATGTATGGCAGAAAGCAGGAGCTGGAGACCATCAACAAGTCCCTGCGCAATTACGAAGCAGGGATATCCTATAAATCCGTCATTATTGAAGGTGAAGCGGGTATAGGGAAGACGACGCTGCTTCAGAACTTCCTCAACCAGCAGAGACTGGATGATCGGAAGCATAAACAGGGTACGGTCATGCTGAGCATTATTTGCTATCAGTCAGAGGCAGCCTTCTATTTAAAGCCTTGGCATGCTATTCTGGAGCAAATTATCGACCTGACCAACCGTATGGAGATTTTTTGGCCAGTTCAGTGGCGGCGAGAGCTTATACGTGTCTTTCCTTCCTTTGCGGACAGACTCGTTATTGATGAAATCGACGTGGAGCAGAGTATCGCGCTGAGTCCAACACTTCAGGTGCATCTTCTTGAGGATATAATTGGTCAGCTGTTTGGTGTCATTGCAGAAAACTGCAAAATCGTACTGACCATCGATGACTTGCAGTGGATGGATGAAATGAGTCTTTCCATTCTCACAAGCCTGATGCTGCAATACGGACGCAACAAACTGATGATTATTGGACTTAAAAGAAGTGGTTCTTCCAATGCTGTTAGGAAGATGAAAGCGACGCTGCTGAGAAATGGTCTTGTTGAAGCGGTGCATTTGTCCAGATTTTCAAAAGCGGATATAAAGGGTTTTTTAAAGCAGACGGACACAGAGATAAATGATGTCGATATTGTTGATGTCATTTACAGTGAGACGGAAGGAAATCCCTTCTTCATAAAGGAATATATTAACGCCCTGTTTGCCTCAGAAGATAACTCAATGACACCAGCCATGCGTAATATTATTGAAGGACGATTCAACGAGCTGACGCGTGACACGTCCAATCTCCTTGATCTGGCGGCGTGTTTTTCTGATAAAATAGAGTTTGAAGCCCTGCGAGAGGTCAGTGGGAAAAGTGAGATTGAGCTTTTAGATATTCTCGATGAGCTTCAGGCAAAGAATATCTTGCTGGAAGGCATTGATACAGGTCAGTTTTCATTCTCGCACCATAAGATTAGAGAGTATATTTATGAGAATTTAAGCGGGACGAAGAAAAAAGTCCTCAATTTGAAAATTGCGGAGTGGTTTTTACAGCATGTTCAGACCTACGGATACGAACGCCTGATTTATCATTATCGTCAGGCAGACGAGCAGGTCAAAGCCATGAAATACCATCTTATATATATCGAAGGGTTTCTCAACTTCGAGCACGAACTTTATCCGGTGATTGATGTCAGCATAGACAATAAGACCCTTCGACTTGCTGACAACAACAGGGTCATGCTCTGGTTCAAAGAGGCGGAGTCCGATTTGGAAATCCTCCGTGAGCAGTCCCGTATTCAGAATGAAGTGGAAAATCTCATGATGCGTCTTCTTCTAATGCAGGGCAGGTACTATATCCGGGAAGGGCTATATGATACGGGAAGAAAGGCCATAGATGAGCTCATAGATTTGGCAAATGATCATCATGATTTTGATTTCATGCTCAAAGGCATTCGCCAGCTTGTCAATTATGCTGTTCAGACCTACGACGAAGTCCTGATGAATGTTTCCATAGGCAAGGCCCTGGAAATATTGAAGTATTATGAGTCAAAGGAAGAGGAAGGCATGATAAAGCGTTTGCGCGGTCTTGCACTTATGCTCATGCACAGGTATGATGAAGCAGAAACAGAACTGCGTGAAGCAATTGCCTTGTTTAAGTCTATTGACAACAGACGCGGAAAGTATAGACTAAATATTGCCGCTTGCCATAATTACCTGGGTGACCTTCATAGGATGCAAAGCAAGTTCGATGAAGCCATGAAAAGCTATGAACTGGCAATTGAAATCAGTGAGCTTTCTGGGGTTTCCAGATGTACCTCCATCTTTTTAACCAATGCAGGTCAGACAGCCTTTGATTTTGGCAGAAAAGACGAAGCGAGCGCATATTTTGAAGAGGCGATCAGGCAGTTCGATGTCTACGGGACTGTATGGAAACGTGCAATTGCAGAGGGCTATATGGCCTTGATTAAACTTGAGAAAAACAAGTTTGATGAAGCCTATGCGCATCTTGAGTTTTCAGGGATGTATGCAAAGAAACTGAAAAATCCATATTCGATTGGAATATTCAATAAAGTAAGGGCAAGATTCAAGAAAGAGATTGAAAAGACAGGCGCCAAGGATTTTCCTGCAATCATTTCATTGGATCCGGAGGCATACCTTCAGCTTGCGCACGGTTATTTCAAGAAATCCAGTTCAGAGTTTGAAATGGATATTCAATGATAGTTTATTGAGTTTGAAGGTATATATGTCTTAGGTAGGAGGTGTCGGTATGCGGCTCGTAGCAATTGATTCGATTAACGACAACGACATATTGGGAAAAACAATTTATTCATCCGATTCTTCCATGCTCCTCGCAGCAGGTGTCGTTCTTTCAAAAAGAATGGTAAGCAGTTTAAAGCGGAACAATATCTACTATATTTATATCGAGGATGAGCTGTCAGATGGCATTGTGCCCATGTCGATCATTCCCGATGAGATAAAAATCAAAAGCGTTGCCAAGGTTGAACGCATTATGAAAAAATCCTTTAATCAGTTGAATGAGGCCAAGGGCAAGATGATTAGTACAGAAATCATCAATGAGTATCGTGATGTCGTAAAGGATTTGTTTGACCTGCTTGCAGATATGCCAGAGCGTATGTACAACATGGTGGAGCTTATGGGAACAGATATGTACACCTATGCACATAGTGTGAATGTAGCTGTACTGAGCATTGTGGTGGGGCTGGCCCTGCAGATGGACCGGGATAAGATACAGCATATGGCACTTGGCGCCCTTATGCATGATATTGGAAAGATGCAGATAGCCGATCATATTCTCAATAAGCCTGACTCCCTTTCTCCAGATGAGTACGATCACATCAAAGAGCATGTGACCAGAGGTTATGAGCTTATTAAGGATGATATCACCCTTTCCGGCATTACCAAGCAGATTGTCTACGGACACCATGAACGTCTTGATGGAAGCGGCTATCCGCGTGGACTTGATTCGGGCTATATTTCCATTTACACCCGGGTTGTTGCCATTTGCGATATGTTCGATGCCATGACTTCAGACCGCATATATCAGAAGAAAATGCCAATTTACAAGGCACTTGATGTTATGATGGCTGAAGCGATAGAACGTATTGACGCAAATTTGCTTAAAACCCTCATTGAGAACATCACTATTTACAAGCCAGGGGAAACAGTGGTGCTAGAAGATGGACGAAAGGGCATTGTCGTTGATGTGAGACGCGGGTATGCAACACGACCGATTATACGCATCATAGAAGATAGCCTGGGACAGAATCCATATGAGATTGACTTGAAATATGACCTGTCAGTCTTTATAAGGGAGACGATGCCACGTTAAATGCTTCATGAAAAACAAAAGGACCGAGATCTGCATTTTAAAAGAGGTGCAGGTCACGGTCCTTTTTAGGTTCATGTGTGTATGCTTCGTCAGATCTACAAGATGGCTGGATCTGATTTATTCAATCACAGTCATGACTTCTTCTACAGGTTTTCGAGGTGGGCTCATTTGACTTGTGCTTTCTGGAACGCCAATTGGCGTCATACATGCCAGCTGATAGCCTTCCTTAGAAAATCCTACGACTTCTTCGATTTGCTTAGCGGCATAATTGCAGCCAGTCATCCAACATCCGCCGTATCCCATGTCTGCTGCAGCAAGCTGAAGATTTTGCATGGCTGCACCAATGTTCTGTATGCCTGGTGATGGTTTTAAGAAGCTATGGATTTCATCCATGGAAGCGCCCGATGCCTTGATCAGTTCCAGTCCGCTAGCAGGATAAGGACCAACATAAACAAGAATCACAACCGGTGCATTCTTGAAAACGGTGTGATACTTAATCATTTTGGAGAACTTTCTGTCCTGGTCTGTTTCAGCAAATCCAGACAGCTCGATATTTCTTGCTTCCACTGCCTTTGCCATGTCCTGAATCATCTGACGGTTCTTAACGACGACAAAATGCCAGTTCTGAACATTCTTACCGGAAGGGGCAAGGGTTGCCGCCTTGATCATTTTTTCGATGTCCTCTTGAGGTACAGGGGCATCGGTGAATTTTCTAATGCTATGTCTCTTTCCAATTACTTCAATTGCACTCATAACTTCCTCCAATCGCTATAGGGACTCTTGTCTGCGATTAATCTATTCACTTTTAGTGTAAAATAATGTGAGCAATAAGGCAATAGCAATGATTGTGGAATGTGGAGGGAAAACGTTGTGTTTTCAGTCTTTTTAATGGTATATATTAAAATGACTAAAAATTACAGATCATGCAAATGAAAGCCAAGCGAATCAGGGAGGGTGAGCTCTTATGAGAACATTTCAAAAGCCGACAGTCGTTATAAGCAAATGTCTTGAACACGCTGCGTGCCGATATGACGGGACGATGATAAAAAGTGAAGTTGTTGAGTATTTGAAGCCATACGTGAATTTCATTACTGTATGTCCTGAAATGGAAATTGGGCTTCCGGCACCAAGGGAAGCGCTCCGTATAGTCAGGGATGATGATAAGGCAGATCACTTGGTTCTTTCCAAGTCCGGGGAAGAAAGAACAAGTGAAATGCTGGCCTTCTCAGACACATTTCTAAGAAATCTGAGCGATGTGGATGTGGACGGTTTCATACTCAAACACCGGTCGCCTTCATGCGGCTTCAACGATGTGAAAATGTACAAGGGACCCGGTAAGTCAAATATATACCCTGGAAAGACCTCGGGCGTATTCGGGGGCAGGGTTAAAGCGTATTATGATGACTATCCTGTTGAGAACGAAGGTCGTCTTAGACACTTCAATATTCGCGAGCAGTTTTTGATTGGCATATTTACCTTGAGCACATTTAGGGAAGTTAAGGGATCTGGCGCACTCAAAGCACTGGTGAAGTTCCATTCCGAAAATAAATATCTTTTTATGGCATTAAGTCCGGGGACGTTGAAAGTCATGGGCAAGATTGTGGCAAATCACGAAAAGTGCTCGGTGGAAGCAGTGTATGCAGCCTATGAAGTTAATTTGAAAAAGATTTTGCTCCAGCCTATGAACAGAAGCAGGAATATCAATGCGCTTCTCCATGTCTATGGTTATTTCAAAAAAGACCTATCTGATGAGGAAAAGGTCTACTTTCTGGATAATATTGAACTGTATATGAACAAGAAGATACCCCTGTCGGTTCTGATTGCCATCCTAAGAAGCTGGGTCATCCGGTTTGATGAACCCTATCTGTCAACACAGACCCTTTTTGAACCCTATCCCAAGGAACTGTTTAATGTGACAGATAGTGGAAAAGGTTTATAGGACAAAAGTTGGACATTTCTAAATATTTTGTATAAAATACTAATATGGTAATAAGCATAGTCTAATAAGTGTAATCCTCGCGGTAAGATGCTGTGAAGCAATTGCAGTGACTAAACAGTATCCAACATCCTTCGTAGGTATCATGGAGCGCATTATGGAAAAGATTCGTAATGAAATATTATCACTTATCGAACAATCGAAGAAGATGAATGCCAAGGATCCAGACAAGTCCAGGATTCATGCTTTGAGTGCTGTAAATAAGGCCAAGGAGAACGCCTGTAAGGAAGTTATGGGTGAAGCTTATCTTGCGCTTCTTATGGCAGATAGAGTGCTCTCGAACTATGAGGAGGCCGTTGACTGTGCGCGTGAAGCCCGGACATTTTTCGAAATGGAAGATGATAAGGACGGTTTGATGCGTCTGCATAATATCATCGGTATTTTGTACTACTACAATGGGCTTTATGAATTAGCCTTAGATAACTTCAATAGGTGTTATATCCTGGCGGAGGCTCTAAATAACAAGGAACTCATGATGGCCTCGCTCAATAATCTGGGAGAGGTTAAAAAGCATGCGGGAGACATTGTTGAAGCGCGTCTGACATATGAGACCGGACTTGCCATGGCTGAAGAAAACAAGCTTACACGGTATTATGGGTCAATCATTCAGAATATTGGTGAGCTTCACCTGCGTGAAGGAAGCCTTGATGAGGCTGAAAAGTGTTTTCAGGAGTCATTTTCCAGTTTTCAAGAAGATCCTGAAACCATCAATCTCGCCGAACTATACCTGAACTTCGGCCGTCTGTATGTACAAAAGAACGAACCAGAGCGTGCGCGCGATTATTACGATTCAGCGCTGAAAACCCTAGAGGGTGTAAGGAATAATTTCTATCAGCTGGATATTCTGATTGAGATTTATAAGCTTGAGTATCCAGATAAGCCGGAGTCAGCAATTGACTACCTGACACATGCTCAGAAACTGGCTATTGAAGCGCGTGCGGAACTCAAGCTCAGCAAGATTGAACTGCTCCTCAATCAGCATTATGAAGCAAGACGTAATTATGAAAGGGCACTTTACCACTTCAAACGGTATCATAATTTGATCCAGAAGCTGGACGCAAACAATCTGATTCTAAAACTTAAAATATTGAATCTTGAAAAGTCAGCACATGGCGAACTCACAGCCAGTGCAGAACATAAGGTAAATGCGCTCGCGTCCATACTTGATTCTGAAATACAAAATGAACGTGAAAAGATCAAGCTTTTGGAAAAGCAAAACGAAGAGCTGTCGCATCAGGCAATGCACGACAAACTTACAAAGCTTCCAAACAGAAGAAAAATTGACTCAGAGCTCATACGCATTTCCAGAAATGTAAACAGGGGCAGTGAGAAGACTTCAATCGGACTCTTCATGATAGATATTGACCACTTCAAGCGTGTCAATGATTCCATGGGACACTTGTTTGGAGATGTCTGTCTTGAGAAAATTGGTTTGGCACTTCAGGAAATGGCCAAACGATATAATGCTTTTGTAGGTCGGTATGGTGGGGAAGAGTTCATTTTCATTAAAATTGGCCTGCAACTGTATGAAGCCAATCAAATTGGGACGGAGTTAAATGCCTGTGTGCGTGATTTGGACATGTTTTATAATATTGATAATGAAGAAAGAAGGATCACAATCAGTGTTGGCGGCTTGTACTGCAGCGCGCTGAATGCTTTTAGAAAGACAGAGCTTGTCGATCTGGCAGATCAGGCCCTTTATACTGCAAAGGCTGAAGGTCGTGACTGTGCAATACTTAAAATGTACGAGCAGCTTGAGACTGTCATGCTGACGGAAAACATAACCAATTGAGGATGAGGGCTTTTTTATCGTTTGTTGAAATGGTAGTATAATAAGTGTGAAAATATATTTGCACCTATGAAGTGGAGGCTGCCATGAAACATGAATTGATGATAAAAGCCATAGAATCAATCCTGCACGAAATTGAGGAAGGGGTGCATATTGTCAATAATGACGGTATTACCCTGATTTATAATGATTCCATGGAAAAAATAGAAGGCCTTGAAAAGAATCAGGTTGTTGGAAAGCACCTTTTGGATGTGTTTCCAAACTGGACCAAAGAAAATTCAACACTTTTGACAGCGCTTGAGAAAGAGCAGCCAATCGTCAAGGAACATCAGACCTACCTGAATCTGAAGGGAAAAAAAATAAGAACGAGTAATACAACATATCCAATTTACAGCGATACCAAGCTTATTGGCGCTGTTGAAATTGCAAAAGACCTTACGGAAGTTTCAAACCTGTCTGAAGAAATCATGGCACTTCGTGAGCAACTGATCAAGCCAAAGAAGAAACATGTTAACGGAAGACAGTTCTATACTTTTGACAATATTGTCGGCAGGGAGAATAATCTTCTCAGTGCCATAAAAATTGGACAAAGAGCATCAAGTACGGTGTCGAGCGTTATGATTGTCGGCGAGACAGGTACCGGAAAAGAGATGTTTGCGCAAAGTGTCCATTCCATGAGCGGGCGGGCAGAGAAGCCCTTTATTGCTCAGAACTGTGCGGCTATTCCCGAGTCCCTTCTTGAAGCCATACTATTTGGTTCTGTGAAGGGGAGCTTTACAGGTGCAGCCGACAGACCAGGTCTGTTTGAACAGGCGGATGGCGGGACCCTTTTTCTTGACGAAATCAATTCAATGAGCTTGCCGCTTCAGGCGAAAATTTTGAGAGTGCTTCAGGAAAGCTACGTACGCCGGATTGGCGGGCAGAAGGATATCCCTGTCAATGTGCGCATTATTGCGGCTTCAAATGAAGAACCACATATTCTTGTTGAAAAGGGCATGTTTAGAAAAGACTTGTATTACCGTATCAATGTGATCAGCCTTAAAATACCACCCCTGCGTGAGCGGCTGAACGATATACCGCTGCTGACAGATTTCTTCATAAGATCCTACAACGAACAACTGGGCAAGGATGTATGGATGATGTCTCAGGAGCTGATTGAGGCCTTCCAAAGCTATGCTTGGCCAGGCAATGTACGTGAGCTTCAGAATTTCATAGAAAGCGCCATGAACATGATTGGCGATGAGCATGTAATTGGGCGTGAACACTTGCCGAATCATGTTGAAGAAATTTTGGTCAACAGAACCATTACAAAAGGACAGGCTGACTATGGTGAAATGGACAACTTGCCTGACTACATTGGAAGAATTGAGTCTGAAATCATTACACAGCATTTGAAAACTGAGAACGGTAATGTTACACGCGCAGCAAAAAAACTGGGGATTTCAAGACAGAATCTTCAGCATAAGCTCAAGAAGTATCATTTAATAGAATAGAAAATCATGAAAAGCTGCCTTAAGCAGCTTTTTTATTTTTGCAGAGTAAATGAGGTGTCTTTCTTTTGGGCAGTAAAGGTTAAGCAGCAGAATCGTATCTTGTTTATCGGGTATAGAATATTCGAGGTGGTGAGGCGAGGCGTTTTTCATTATCTGTCCAAATACGAATGCTCAGAGTGCATGTGATTTAGCTGTGAAACTCGGGGGAATTATTGCGGATATGAACATGTATGATGCAAAGACTGCGGGAAGAAACCGTGTTAAGTGCTGTAATAATTGAATCAACTTCGTTTAGGCGCATTTAAATAGTAAACATGAGAAAGGGACTTCCATTATGGAGGTCCCTTTTTATAGGATCTTATTTTTAATTAGATTATGTATAGGGCTAAGACGCTTGCTCCGAAGATGCATTCTCAATGATATTTTTGAACTGGTTGAGCTGCTTGTCGCTGAATAGGCGATCGCATTCGAGAAGCATGTACATGGTTTTATTGCGTTTGCCTATGCCGGAAATAAATTTGCCCTCCTGCTGTTCGTGAATATCGGGCAGCTCTGAAATCTCATCCATGCCCAGGCTCATGACCTCAAGGACTTCATCGACAATAAGGCCCGCACTCATGCCCGCCATGTCAACAATAATGATACATGTGTGATCCGTATACTGTCCCTTAGGCTGACCAAAGCGTTTTCTGACGTCGACAGTCGGGATGACATTCCCCCTCAAATTTATGATACCGCGAATATAGTCTGGTTGTTCCGGAACCTTTGTGATTTTTTGAAAGCTGATTATTTCTCGAACTTCATGTATTGAAAGTCCGAACTTCTCATCATCAGAACTAAACGTTAAGAACAGATTGGACATCATACCATCATGTGTAGCCTGCAATTGACCAAAAGACATATCTCAACACCTCCATCTATATCTATTGATGTTCAAAATATCAGAAAATAATCAAAATTCTAAAGATTGCTTGCTAAATTATATAAAATTCAAAGTACATGGAACAAACTGTAAATAAGCATAAATATTCTGGAAAAATAGCAAAAATATTTGCACTTTGCATGCAAATATTTTTGCACGAAGCTACGAATGTTGTAATAAGGGGATTTAATGTCCATGTAGCCCCTAAAAACAGGGCATTTTGATTTTGAAGTATACGCGGAATGAACGCAAATATATTTGCTCTTAGTATGCAAATATATTTGCACATTCATTGAAGGAAATTTCAAAATGCGTATTTATATGCAAAAAGGAATCGTTTCCATGTAAAACTATGCATGAAGAGTTTTGTACATTTAAGCAAGAGGATAAGTGCTTTCTTAAACTAAGACCCTGTAATATCAACGTGTTCAGTGGGAAAGCCACGCCTGGATAGCATGGGATTTTGAAAAGGAATAGAAAAAAATGCACGAATAAAAAGTTGGCACACGACTTGCGTTATATATTGGCGGCTTATCGTGATAAACAAATCTCGAAATGGACGACTTGTCTTTCGAGTATATAGTTAAAAACTTGGAGGGTCTTAAAATGAGAAAAGAAAATGTTAAAGTTGTAATCTGGGGCTTCGGCGCTATGGGTAGTGGTATGGCAGAAGTTCTTGAAAGAAGAGAAGGCGTTGAAATCGTTGGTGTTTGTGACAGACATCCAGACCGTGTTGGCAAGGACTTCCGTGATGTTCTAGGCCTAGACAGAGGTGACGCACCAGAGGTTCTTATCAATCCTAATATCGAAGAAGTTCTAACTGAAAAGTGCTGTGACATCGCACTTTGTGCAACTGATTCATTTACGCAAAAGGCATTCCCAAGACTGAAATATGCGCTTGAGCAAAAAGTTAATGTTATTTCAACTGCTGAAGAAATGGCATACCCACAAGCTCAAAACCCTGAGCTTGCTGCTGAGCTTGACAAAATCGCTAAAGAAAACGGCGTTTCTATCCTAGGCACTGGTATCAACCCAGGTCACATCATGGATATGCTGGTTTGCGTTATGACAGCTTGTATGACTGATATTGAGCACATCGAAGCAAAGCGTGTTAACTCACTTTCTCCATTCGGTCCTGCCGTAATGGAAGAGCAAGGCGTTGGTATTACAGTTGACGCGTTCAACAAAGGTGTTGAAGACGGTTCTCTAGCTGGCCACGTTGGTTTCCACGAGTCAGTTGGCATGATCGCAGACGCTATTGGCTGGAAAGTTGACAAGTTCGAGCAACAAATGAAGCCAATCGTAACTACTGTTGACAGAAAATCTCCATACGGATTCGCTGCTGCTGGCAATGTTGCAGGCGTTAACATGACGGGTCAAGGCTACATCAATGGTGAAGTTAAGATCGACATGATTCACCCACAGCAAATCGAACCTGAAATGGAAGGCACATTCACTGGCGATTACGTTACACTAAAAGGCACACCAGAAGTAAACATGAAAACTTCTCCAGAGGTTGAAGGTGGTCTAGGAACAATCGCAATGTGCGTTAACATGATTCCTCAAGTAATCAATGCTGACCCAGGTCTGAAAACAATGATCGACCTTCCTGTTCCAAGAATCGTAGCAGGCGACTACAGAAACTTCTGTAAATAAGATTTGAAATTTTCATCTGCGAAATGACGGGAGAATGCCAATCGTTCAAAGGTCATTTCGCAGGTTATTTGTAAATAATGCGCTTATGCGCTCTCTATAATATTAGAAGGAAGGTGTTCGCATGGCAGCAGCCAGAAAAGGCGATTGGGTACGTGTACACGGAACAGTTTTAACATCTGAAGAACGCGCACCGCAAATCCCGGACGACACGAAGGCCGTACCGCTGGAAATCTGGACAAAAGGTTTTCTGCAGGCCGATCAAGCGGAAATTGGTGACCATGTAAAAGTAAAGACTTTGACAGGTCGTATAGCAGAAGGAGAGATGGTGGAACTTATGCCAACATACTCTCACTCTTTTGGAAATTGCGTGCCGGAGCTCCTGCAAATTGGTCTTCAGCTCCGTGAAATTCTCTTCGGAGGTGAATCAAATGAAGGATAATTCTTATTCAGCAGTAATGGCCCGAAGAACTGAAATCATGAAAGAAGCTGTAGGTCTTGACTATGATGCATTTGAGAATGCAGGTATTGGTTTTGACTACGAAAAAATGATGAAGGAAACTGGCTATACAATTGAAGAAGTTCAAGAAATTCAAAAAGCAGGCGGCGTTGGTAATACACCAATCTTCGAACTGAAAAACCTGACTAAACTTGCTAGAAAAGTAGCTCCTCAAGGTAAAGGCGCACGCATTTTCGTTAAGGATGAGGCGGCAAATCCATCTGGAAGCTACAAGGCAAGACGTGCAGCTTGTTCTGTATACCATGCTAAGAAGCTTGGCTACAAGGGTGTTATTGCAGCAACTTCAGGAAACTATGGTGCAGCGGTAGCGTCACAGGCAGCAATTCACGGCCTAAAATGTATCATCGTTCAGGAGTGCTTTGACTCTGAGTACAAGGGACAGCCTGAAATTATTGAAAAAGCAAGAAAGTGTGAGGCTTATGGCGCTGAAGTTGTTCAGCTGACAGTAGGTCCTGAATTATTCTACACATTCCTGACGCTTCTTGAAGAGACAGGATACTTCAATGCATCACTTTACACACCATTCGGTATTGCAGGTGTTGAAACACTTGGATACGAGCTTGCAATTCAAATGCGTGAGATGGTAGGCCGTGACCCAGACGTTGTTGTTTGTACAAATGCTGGTGGCGGTAACCTGACAGGAACAGCACGTGGTCTGATTAAGGCGGGCGCAACAGATGTTCAAGTTGTTGGCGCATCGGTAGACCTTAGCGGTCTTCACATGGCAAGCGACAAGCAATTTAACAGAAAGTCATTTACAACAGGACATACTGGATTTGGTATTCCATTCTCAACATGGCCTGACCGTTCAGATGTACCAAGATCTGCTGCACGTCCACTAAGATATATGGACAGATATGTGACTGTGAAGCAGGGCGAAGTATTCTACATGACTGAAGTTCTTGCTCAAATCGAAGGCATGGAAAGAGGTCCGGCTGGAAATACATCACTTGCTGCTGCATTTGCACTGGCACAGGAAATGGATGAGGATCAAATCATAATCGTTCAGGAAACTGAGTACACTGGCGCTGGCAAGCACATTCAGCCTCAGCTGTCATTTGCTAGGGACAATGGCATTGAAGTGAAGTTTGGCAATCCTCAAGAAGAAGTTCCAGGCACAACAATCATCATGCCTGAGCATCCTAACTGCATTAAAGTCAATGACCTTGATCTGGATAAGATCAAAAAGTCGCTTATCAAGAACGCAGTTGCTCAAAGTTCCAATGGCGAGCTTTCAAAAGCAGATGTTGACTTCCTGATTGACGATACTAGAACTGACGAAGCATATGTACTTGAAGCACTCAAGGCTCTTGGCGCTTCAGTAAAATAGAGATAGAAAGACATAAATATATTATGTAAACACTGGTGCTGTATTCTGGTGAGATACACGCCGTAGTGAGAAAACGGAGGGATTTGATGAAAGGTCTAATGAAGAGAGAAGATGATTACGCAGCACGTCGTAAGCATCTTGAAAACCTGAGCGACGAAGAACTGAAAGCGCGCTTCTGGGAACTTGCTGAAAAAGTAGTGGATCCACTTCTTGATCTGGCGAAGACACATACGTCTCCATCGGTTGAGCGTTCTGTACTTCTACGTATGGGATTCTCAAGTCTTGAAGCTAAGCCTCTAGTGGAGCAGGCAATCGACCACGGTCTGATGGGCAAAGGTGTAGGTCATGTGATTTACCGTGTTGCTAAAGAAAAGAATATGGATATTCGTGCTTGCGGCCTTGAGCTAATGGACGGCAAACACTGGGAAGACGCAGTGAAAATCTTCAAGGGAGGTAAGTAATCATGACAAAGAAGCTAAATCCAACAGATAAAATGGACGTACGTGAGATTCTTACGGATCTTGAAAATTACCGACCAAGAAGACGTGGTTGGACTTGGAGAGAAAAGGTTGAAGACCTTCAAATGGGCGGTCATACGTTCAAAGATTGTTCTAAGCCTCTAGAGAACAGCATTGGTATTCCTGCTGCTGTTCAATACTTCGAAAACCTTGATCCACAGCCACAGGAAGTTATTACGACTGAAATCGCATCGGGCCGTTTTGAAGACGACATCCGTCGTATGCGTATGACTGCATGGCATGGTGCTGACCATATCATGGTTATCCGTACAGCTGGACAGTCTCACTATGATGGTCTGATTGAAGGTTCACCACAAGGTATTGGCGGTGTTCCAATCACACGTAAGCAAGTTCGTGCACATAGAAAAGCACTGGATATGATTGAAGATGAGGTTGGTCGTCCAATCAACTACCATTCATACGTATCAGGTGTTGCTGGTCCTGACATCGCGGTAATGTTTGCAGAAGAAGGCGTAAACGGCGCTCACCAGGATCCACAGTACAACGTTCTATACAGAAACGTAAACATGGTTCGTTCTTTTGTCGATGCTGCTGAATCTAAGCGAATTATGGCATGGGCTGACATGGCTCAAATTGACGGTGCGCACAATGCAAACGCTACTGCACGTGACGCTTGGAAAGTTATGCCAGAGCTGATTGTACAGCATGGTCTGAACTCAATCTTCTCACATAAAGTAGGCATGGAGAAGGGTAACATCTGTCTATCGACAGTTCCTCCGACTGCAGCACCAATCCCTTGTATGCGCTATGACCTGCCATACGCAGTTGCACTTCGTGAATTCTTCACAGAGTACAGAATGCGTGCGCAGCAAAATACAAAATACGTTACATCATCATCTCGTGAAGCAACAGTAACACATGTGATGAACATGATGATTTCTAAACTGACACGTGCTGACATCCAGTCAACAATCACACCGGATGAAGGCCGTAACGTGCCATGGCATATGTACAACATCGAAGCTTGTGATACTGCTAAGCAGTCACTGGTGGGTATGGATGGACTTATGGAAATGGTTGAACTTAGAGACGAAGGTTACCTTCGTGACAAGGTAAGAGAGCTTCACGAAAGATCAGTTCTTTACCTTGAAGAAATGATCGAAGTAGGCGGTTACTTCGAAGCCGTTGAAAAAGGCTTCTTCGTAGACTCAGGCGAATACCCAGAGCGTAACGGTGACGGTATTGCACGTCAAATCGAAGGCGGCATCGGCGCTGGTTCTGTTTACAAGCGTGATGATGACTACATGGCACCTGTAACTGCACACTACGGCAACAACAATATCGCTCAATACGGTGCAAGTGAACCAGCTGACCTGATTGGTGGCGGTACTTTCGAAAATCCAGATAAGATCATCTACATCGATGAGCTGGATGAGACCGATAACGTAAATGTCCGTATGGATGAAAATGAAGCGTTCAGAAACTCTAGCCTGATCAAGCCTGAGGTTGAGTGGCTGGCAGACGGTACAGTTGTCGTTGAACTATTCCTGCCTACAGAGCCTCGTGTTGCTCAAGCAGCTGCACTGCAGTTTGCTAAGCATATGAATCTTCAAGATCCTGAAATGATTCACTGTGAAGTGCTTCACGGTGCTGAAGGTTCACGTATTCAGGTAAAAGGCAAGCTGGACTTCACTGTTGATATTTCTAAGCTGGAGATTCCGCCAGAGCCAGAAATCTTCTCAAATGAAGAGCTTTGGACTGAAATGGAAGCAAACCCAATGAAGGTTGTTGCAGCTACTGTTGGCGAAGATGAGCACTCTGTTGGTCTTCGTGAAGTAATCGACATCAAGCATGGCGGTATTGAGAAGTGGGGCGTACAGGTTGAATACCTTGGTACTTCATGCCCAGTTGAAAAGCTTGTTGACGCAGCTATCGAGCTTAATGCAGATGCAATTCTTGCTTCAACAATCATTTCGCACGACGACATCCACTACAAGAACATGAAGCGTATCCACGAATATGCAATTGAAAAAGGTGTTCGTGACAAGCTTGTAATCTGTGCTGGTGGTACTCAGGTTACGCCTGAACTGGCTGTTAAGAACGGTATGGACGCTGGCTTCGGAAGAGGTACAAAAGGTGTTCACGTTGCTACAGCAATGGTTAAGCGTAGAAGAGAAATCAAGGGCGAATAATCACCCTTAAAATAATTGGAATAAGTATATATGGTCAGATGTCAGGGCTTTCTGGCTGACCAAGTGTAGTTGATGCACTCGGTGGACATGTCCTGCATGGAAACTGAGTGCATTTTGCATATTTGGTTATAGAAATAACTTGATCATCTGAGGATCAGAAAGAAGGATGCAGATTATGAGAGTTGACGTTTTGGTAGCAGAAATAGGAAGTACGACAACGGTTGTCAACGCTTTCAATGATCTTCATACAAACGATCCTAAGTTTATCGGTCAAGGCCAGGCACCCACATCCGTTCTAGAGGGTGATGTACGCATAGGTGTCAACGGGGCCATAGAGAGTCTCAAAAGAAACATGAACATAGACGAACTGGAATACGATGAGCTTATGGCGACATCTTCAGCGGCTGGCGGTCTTAAAATGACAGTACACGGACTGGTTTATGATATGACTGCCAAGGCAGCGCGAGAAGCTGCACTGGGCGCAGGTGCAAATATCCATCTTGTAACAGCGGGTAAACTGCGTCGGTCGGACAAGAAGAAAATCATGGAAGTGAAACCGAACATTATCCTCATAGCGGGAGGCGTTGACTACGGAGAACGCGATACAGCGATTCATAATGCGGAAATAGTCGCACAGATGGATTTGAATGTACCTGTCATCTACGCAGGAACGTGCAAAATCATGAGGAAATCAAGGAAATCTTTGATGAAGTCGGTAAGTTGGATCTTTTGTTCATAGTTGAAAATGTCTATCCGAAGATTGATATATTAAATGTTGAACCGACACGGAAGGTCATCCAGGATGTGTTTGAAAAACACATTATCCATGCACCGGGAATGGAACATATTCACGAAGTAGTCAGTGGTCATATTGTTCCTACGCCAGGTTCTGTCATGGAGGCCTCAAAGCTTTTGAAAAGCGAAATCGGGGATCTCATCACTTTGGATGTTGGAGGTGCGACAACGGACCTTCACTCTGTTACAGACGGTTCGGAAGAAGTGAATCGAATCCTGATCAGCCCAGAACCCGTTGCCAAGAGAACTGTTGAAGGTGACTTAGGGGTTTATGTCAACATGAAAAATGTTGTTGAACTGATTGGAATAGATAGAATTGCCAAAGATCTGGAGCTTACAGAGGAAGCTGTAAACGAACTGATCGATGGTCACCAGCCAATTCCGCTCACAGACCTGCAAAAGCAGTTCGTAGAGCGTCTTACAGAGGAAGCGGTTGTACTTGCGGCACATAGACATGCCGGGGGGTTCAGAGACTTATATGGTGGTTCCGGTAAGAAGACAGTTGCCGAAGGAAAAGACCTTACAGGTATTCAGTACATTGTTGGAACGGGCGGCGCATTAACACGTCTGCCAAACCGCGTTGAAATAATGCATAAAATCGCACTATCAAACAGGGGCGACAAGCTGCTCCCGAACTCGGAGTGCAAAATTCTTGTGGACAATGACTATATTATGGCATCTCTTGGTGTTCTTTCAAAAGAATATCCCGAAGCAGCACTATTGCTTATGAAAAAGAGCCTGAAACTGATTTGATTTATAGAATCGGGCTGCTGTGCATGTGTACGGCAGCCCTTTTTAAGTACAGGGGGGGATTTTATGTATCCAAGAGTCACAATCGATATAAAAAAGCTAAGGCACAATGCAAAGACGATTGCCGATGCCTGTAAAGCGCATGATATTGATATCATGGGTGTAACCAAGGTGTTTTGTGCCATTCCTGAAGCAGCTCAGGCAATGGTGGACGGCGGCGTTAAGTTCCTTGCAGACTCTCGTGTGGAGAATCTTAAAAAGCTTGAGAACATGGCTGTGAAGAAGGTTCTTCTCAGACTTCCAATGATTTCTCAAGCAGATGAGGTTGTCAAATATGCGGATATCAGTCTGAATTCGGAAATTGGAACGATTCGTGCACTTGGTGCTGCAGCTGTTAAGCAGCAAAAGATCCACAACATCGTGCTTATGACAGACCTGGGCGACCTTAGAGAAGGGGTGCTGCCTGATGAAGTCGAGAGCACTGTTGCGGATATACTTCAAGTTGAAGGAATTCAGTTGTACGGCCTGGGGGTTAACCTCACATGTTATGGCGGTGTCATGCCTGATGAAAAGAATATTGGACAGCTATGTCAGCTGGCGGAGTCAATTGAAGGCAAGTATGACATAAAACTGCAGATGGTAACAGGTGGCAATTCAAGCTCTTTCTACATGCTAGAGAGACAAATGATGCCAAACAAGGTCAATAACCTTAGAATGGGAGAAATCATAGTGCTGGGCAGGGAAACCGCTTTTGGTGACGCTGTTGAAGGTACTTACGATGACGCATTCAAGCTTCAGGCTGAAATTATAGAGATGAAAACAAAGGGCTCCAAGCCGATTGGTACAATCGGGATGGATGCTTTTGGCAACACACCGACTTTTGAAGATAAAGGCATGCTGCTACGTGCAATTTGCGCAGTGGGTAAACAGGATGTGGATCCATCCAATCTCATTCCCCTTGATGAGGGTATTGAGATTTTGGGATCATCGAGTGACCATCTTCTGCTGAACCTGTCAGATGCCAACAGAGAATATAAAGTTGGAGACATTGTTGAGTTTAAGCTCGAATATGGAGCTTTACTGTCGTTAACAACGTCAAATTACATTGAGAAGGTATGTGAGTCGTAGTCTTTACCATGTTTCTTATGGAAATGAGGTGGCAAGGTGGTAGTCGTTTTGATGGGTCCAAGCTGCACAGGAAAGTCAAGTGTAGCTGAACTTATAGGTTCTAGGCCTAATATTCAAATTGTCACGGGGAAGGAATATTTACGTCTTTCAAGCGATGAAAATGAAGCTTGGTGTCTGTTTTTAGACCAGATCAAGACCGCAGTGCTCAGTCATGACGAGACAATAATCTATTTATTGGACGACACTGCAAAGGTTCAAGATCTCATGCAGATAAGCGGTGTACATCTGGTGAAGTTTTCTGCCAGTCTGGATGTTATACGAGACAGATACGAGAACAGGCTTCAAGGAAAACTGCCCGGTATTGCGGTGAAAATGCTAAGTACGCAAAAAATGATGTGGGATACGGTACAGTGTACCCATCATGTAGACACTTCGCACGGGCTAGGCGTTAAAGAAGTTGCACGGGAAGTCATTGAAAAGCTCTCGTGAATATTAAATATGCATTTATAATGAAAGAACGTCCAGTCTGGTATTTACGAGACTGGACGTTCTTTTATTTTGGCTTTTGTACCATATGCTTATGCTTCGGAGTCATAGTCGTCTAGGAATGAGTGGTGTTCACCGTCCGTAGACCATCCTATAATGGCATCAAGATGCACATTTTTAGCTGAATGAAATATTGATTTTTCAACATCCTTGAAGGATTCTCCAAGGGTTTCGATAAGCTCTTTGACCTCGCGGCGCTTTGAAGAGGTTTTCTTGGCAGCAACGACACAACCGCAGTTCATGGGGTTGAGTCCGCTCCAGGATGCCCACTTCCTTATGTCCTTTTCACGCAGATAGTAAAGGGGACGAATGAGTTCCATGTCTTCGAAGTTTGTTGATTTCAGCTTGGGCATCATTGTCATGAATTTGCCTGCGCACAGGACGTTCATCATGACGGTTTCAATGACATCGTCAAAGTGGTGACCCAGTGCAACCTTGTTGCATCCCTGTTCCTTTGCAAAGGCGTAAAGGGCGCCACGGCGCATACGTGCACAAAGGTAGCAGGGGTAGTTGTCCGCTATGTCATCTACAACTGAAAAAATGCTTTTCTCAAATATTTTTACTGGAATGTTCAAGTACGCACAGTGCTCTTCGAGCAGTGCGCGGTTCTCAGGATTAAATCCTGGGTCCATTGCAATGAATTCCAGTTCAAAGTTCTTCATGCCATGTCTGTGAAGTTCCTGGAACATTTTAGCGAGCAGGAGACTGTCTTTGCCACCTGAAATGGCAACGGCTATTTTATCGCCATCCTGAATGAGCTCATATTCCTTTATGGCCTTGATGAATTGTGTCCATGTCTGACGTCTGAATTTCTTGATTATGCTGCGTTCTATATCGCGTATGGGCTGTCGGTCGTTTTCAGCAAAAAATACCTCGCATCCGCTCCCTGAAAGCTTTGACATTACTGCCTCCTCAAATACTAGTGTTAAGTCCTTGCTAATCTTATCTGTTTTTGGAGAGGAATTCAACAGATTTCATAAAAATACCCCACTGTTTCAGTGAGGTAAAGGCGTTTGTTCATATGCTGTAAGTTGTCTGCAAAGTCAATTGCTGACCTCGTAAAAGGTGAGAGACCAGCTGGGGAAGCTGGTCTCTGTATGCTTTACTGGAGCATGTATTGAGAAATTGGGGTATTATGAAACGTTCAGTGTGAACGTTATCAACATATAATAGTGTAAATCATGCAGGTTATATCGTTGAAAAGTACCATACAACTGAGAGAACTGTTGCTGACAAAAGTACGTAAGCCACCTTTGTTTTGGTCAAGAGAAGACCTCCTCAATATGTATTATTGTTTGTTATTTGTTTAACGATTACCTTTGCAATTATAGTAACATATGGTCTGTGACAAAGCAATACTTTTTATGTAAAAACATTGGAAAAACAAGTGAGCAGAAAAGGTTGAGCATTAAAGCAACACGAAGTTAAGAAATTAACGAAATTAGAGGTCGTAGTCGTTAAAATTAATTAAATGTTAATCCAATTTTTGTGTTGTTCTGATATAATGAGTAAGATAGCTGTCTGCCAAAATATATTATTCCAGAGGTGTTCAAATGAACAGTACATATCAAGTGTTGAAATCGGGGTATCATCTGAAACCGGAACGTGTCGCAGATGCACTCATTGAGATAATTGAAAACATGGGAAATCCGGACTTGCTTAAAGGCGGCAGCCATAAGGAACTGGTGAAATCATTGGATTCATGTATCAGCATGACTTCAAAGCCGGATTGCACCCTTGATATTGTAGAACAGATTATCGAGGTATTCATAAAGGAATCAGAGGCGCTGAGTATTATTTCAAACAAACTGGACAAGGCGATGGACAAGTCTGGCTGTGAGGAAATAAAGCTTGCACAAGCCTATATTCAAGAAGTTTATCTTTCCTCAAGAGGTATTGAAATCAACGCAGAAAAGCAGAAATCAATGCTGTCTGAAATCAAGAAGGACATCCTTAGACAGCGTATAGTAAGCGAAAAGAATATGAACCGGATTCACTCCCTTGAAAATGACTTGAAGGAGAATGAAGCGGTAGATGCCAAACAGACCAAACTCATTGATACTCTTGAAGCGCAGTTAAATGAGAAAGCCAGACTCGATGAGAAACAGACTCAGCTCATAAACCAGATTAGACATGCTTTTGAGGAAAAGTCCATGCTCGATTTTGAACAGTCTGAGCTCCTTGGAAAGCTTCAGCTTCTTCTTGAACAGAAGGACGAAATTGACCATAAGCAGACACAAAGTCTACTGAAGATAAAAGAAGAGCTGATTAGTAAAACCATCAAGGATATTGAACAGTCCAGCGCCATTGACAGACTTGAAATGCGTCTATACGACATGCAGCTTGAAATTGACAGCCTCAGCAGAAAATTCAGAGAGGCTGGACAAGGTGCGCTTGAGCGTGACAAGTATGTCTTTTCAAAGCTTGACCGTTTTACCCTAATCCTGTCTGCCATTGTGATTTATATGATCATACTGAGTATTCTCATCTTCATACAATCTTAGAAGTACTCAACAAATACAATCGTTTCGCAGAATTTTCGTAAAACAGCTTGACTTTGATTCTTAAGGTGTTATACTAATTTTTAAATAAATATGAAACTCATGAAGAGAGACTGAGGGACTGGCCCGATGACGTCCGGCAACCTGCGACTTGATTGCAAGGTGCTAATTCCAGCGGTTTAACCGGGAGATGAGTAAACACGATGTGTACAAAACTCTTCTGGACTTCTGGGAGAGTTTTTTTATGTGTAGGACAAAGCTACATATCCATACGGCTGTGCTCGCACAGAGCCGAATGGAAAAGTAGCTCCATGCAATATCAATTTAATACTAGACTTATCACGAGAGACCGAGGGACTGGCCCGATGACGTCCGGCAACCTGCAGCTTGTACTGCAAGGTGCTAAATCCAGCGGTAGAAACCGGAAGATGAGTATGCTGACAAAGCCCATCTTATAGGTGGGCTTTTATAATACTGTCAAACTTCCTATACTTTCGAAATATGCTAATCAGGAGGCGTACTTATGGCAAAAACGTATGAAGAAATCAATGCAAAAATCAGAAGTGGAAAAGCAGTTGTCGTAACTGCAGAAGAAATCATTGATATTGTTGATGAAATTGGACTCGAAGCTGCGGCAGAAAAGGTTGACGTTGTGACTACAGCAACATTCGGCCCAATGTGTTCGACTGGCGCATTTCTTAATTTTGGTCATGCCAGCCCGGCAATCCGTATGGAAAAAATACATTTGAATGATGTAGAAGCATATGGTGGTCTTGCGGCTGTAGATACTTATATTGGCGCTACGCAGGAATCTGAAACAGAAGGCTACAATTACGGCGGTGCCCATGTCATTTGTGATTTGATTGATGGAAAATCTGTAAATCTTAAAGCAAAGGGAAAGGGAACAGACTGCTACCCGAATAAGGAAGTAGAAGCAGAAATCAAGCTGGACTCCCTGAATGAAGCCTACTTGTTTAATCCAAGAAACTGCTATCAGAACTACAGTGCGGCTACAAACGGATCAGACAAGATCATTTACACATATATGGGACCTCTAAAGGCTAAACATGGCAATGTGACGTATTCGACTTCGGGTCAACTCAGTCCGCTGCTCAACGATCCATACTACAAGACGATTGGTGTTGGGACGAGAATCTTCATTGGTGGCGCAACCGGCTATATCAGCTGGAGAGGCACACAGTTCAACTCAGCTGCTGAAAGAGATGAAAACGGCATACCAAAGGGAACAGGTGGCACACTAGCCCTTATAGGCGATCTGAAAGAGATGAATACAGACTACATTCGTCCAGCTGTATTTAAGAACTATGGATGTTCCATGTATGTTGGTGTTGGTATTCCGATTCCTGTTCTGGATACGGACATACTGAAGGCCTGTGCAATCCGTGATGAAGAAATTTATACAAATGTCATAGACTATTCCGTTTCAAATGGACCAAAACCAGTTGTCGCGCGTGTAAGCTATGCTGAACTGAAGACGGGCCAAATAGATGTGGATGGAAAGCCAGTCAAGACTGCACCAATTACAAGTCTGGTGAAATCAAGGGAAATTGCAGAGGTTCTTAAGAAACGAATCGCATCGGGTTCCTTTGAACTGCAAAAGCCGATTGAACTCTTCCCACAAGATTCCAGTGTTGGTCCACTTAAAGACAGAAGCTCGGAGGCGTAATCATGAAAACAAAATTTCTTATAAATTTTCCAGCAACACAGTCTCAGGAACCTGTAGTTTATAAACTGGTAGCTGAGTTTGGATTGAAAGTGAATATATTGAAAGCATCTATAGATATCAACCTGCAGGGACACATGCTCGCTGAGGTTGAAGGTCAGTCCGACAAAATCAGTGAAGCGATTGTGTACCTTGAGGGTGTCAATATAGAAGTAGATTTCGTAAAGAGCACAATCCACCGCATTGAAAACAAGTGCGTTGACTGTGGTCTATGTACAACAGTCTGTGGATCAAAGGCTTTGAGAATTGGGCATGATACGGACTGGAAGCTGGTTTACGATGACAGCCGCTGTGTAGGTTGCAATCTATGCATTCAGGCGTGTCCGCTTCAGGCGATTACAAACGAAGTCGGTATCGGGTGCTAGGTGTGTACCAGGAACGCAAGTACAGGGAAAAAGCTTCCGGCCATGCACTTGTTGAACAGACCCTGATAGACCAGGAGTCTGACCTGCAGATTTATTCAAATGTTGATGTATCTGCAGGTGCAGACGGATATTTAAAAGAAGTCAGGCTGATTTTGCAGGAATATATTGCGCGTCGACCTGTTTTTCAGACAAGCCTTGAACCGATTGATCAGGACATACATGCAGAAGCGGTCATTCAGAAAATGATCGGTGCAGCGCAACTGGCAGAGGTTGGGCCTATGGCGGCGGTCGCTGGTGCTGTTTCCGAATATGTTGGGACCGGACTGCTTGACGCTAACCCAGATCTGACCGATATTTTCATTGAAAATGGTGGCGATATTTTTATAAGAAGCTCTGTAGAACGCAGAATTCTTATACATGCAGGCACATCTGTACTCAGTGAGAAAGTAGCTGTAAAAATAAAGCCTGAGATGACACCCTGCGGCATATGCACATCTTCTGGAACAGTGGGACACTCCTTAAGTTTTGGAAAAGCAGACGCCGTAGTGATTATCAGCAGGAACACATGCTTAGCTGACGCAACAGCAACGTCAGCTGGCAATAAGGTTAAAAGTGCACGAGATATAGAGAAGGCCATTGAGTGGGCAAGTCAAATTGATGGCGTAGAGGGTATTCTTATTATTGTTGGAGACAAAATTGGGGCATGGGGCAGCATAGAACTATGCTAAGTGAGGTGCATTTCGTAAAAATATAAAAGGAATGCATATGAAAGGATGTAGCGGTATGAAAATTAAGCAGATACTTGAAGAAAAGAAGCCAACCATTTCATTTGAGGTATTTCCTCCAAAGAGAAATATGGATATAGAAGGGATTTTTCAAACGATTGATGCCCTCAAACCTCTTGATCCGGACTTTATATCCGTAACATACGGTGCAGGCGGAACGTCAAAGGATACAACTATTGAAATCGCATCACGTATTAAAAAGGAATATGACATCGAGTCTATTGCACACTTTACATGTGTCACTTCTACAAAGCAGGAGGTCAATGAAACCCTTGATGAGCTTAAGAAGAGTGGTGTTGAGAACATTCTTGCCCTGCGTGGAGATATTCCAAAGGATATTCCAGCATCAGAGCTTCCGAATGATTTCCAGTACGCATCAGACCTGGTCAAGCATATTCAAGAGCACGGGGATTTTTCAATAGGCGGCGCTTGCTATCCTGAAGGTCACCTGGATGCAAATTCCCTTGACGAAGATATTTGGAATCTGAAGAAGAAATCATCCCTAGGACTTGATTTTCTGATTACACAGCTTTTCTTTGACAATGAAATCTTTTATAGATTTGCAGACAAGTGCCAATCACACGGTATTGATGTACCAATGATTGCCGGTATTCTGCCGGTACTCAGCAAGTCGCAGATTCTGAGAATTCAACAGCTTTCCGGATGTACACTGCCTAAGAAGTTCCTTCGCATTCTGAACCGTTATGAGGATGATCCTCAGGCGCTTAAAGAAGCTGGAACGGCCTATGCGATCGAGCAGATTATTGACCTGCTGAGCTGGGGTATTGACGGCGTTCACATCTATACGATGAACAAGCCAGAGACAGCTGCAAAAATTACAGATGCAATTAAGTCAATCAGACAGAATCTGGTGAACAACAAATAAAAGTATGAATCCATAAAGCACCAAACCTGGTTCGCTTTGAAATGGGTATACAAGTAAGTTTAGAGAGCAGCCTCTTGCAGTGATGTGAGGGGCTTTTGCTGCGCGCAAATTGTCAGAATAATGACAAAATATAAAAAAAGTAGTATAATAGGGGTGAAACAGTCGGCAGATAATGGAACGGGAGTGAATGTCATGATCCAAAAAGACGAAGTTCTATCGGGTCTCTTGCATAACTTGCCGGATTCGTATGCCGATCACCGGATGAATGACAGAAGAAGAGTAGACCTATATAACGGTATCGACATTATATCCGATGCAATCGTGGATTCCCTCGAAAGCAAGGACACCCAGAATTTTCTTTGGCTTTTTGCATTAATTGAAAAGTATTTAAAAGAGGGCGACAGTGAGGTCAAGGAACTGCTCAGCTATGGGCTTATAGATCATTTGCAGGAGTCACTTATAAAAAATCGTATAAAACTCGATGCTTTTGATCCCTGGTTAAGAAATGAAACCAAAACCGTATGGCAGAGCATGATTGATATCTGGTCGCAGGCAGACCGTCCGGAATAATTCTATTTTCAATTTATAGCCTTGTAAAACGCAGTATACTAATGCGCATTCGTGCGCATTTTCTTTTTTTTTTGAGTTCAACAATAGAGAAGCTTTATATTGAAGAAGAAATTTCTATAGAAGTATTTTAAATAATTTGTGGAATCATTCAAAAATTACCGTACAATTGATAAAAGTTTTTATTTGCTGTATAATATTGTTAACCCGTAAACTTTATTGAGGCATTAGCCTCAAAACAGTAGTTTTCTCCTAAATTGCTGTTTTTCAATCCTTCCTAATTGGATTACAGCATAATTAACTACTTTCCAAAGCGTTGATCCCGATCATTGACATAGTCAGTCGGGATTTTCGTTTATATACAAAGCACAGCAGGAAAAAATGGCTTAGAAGATATATCGTGCGCGCACGAATATATCTTCTAAGCCATTTTTTCCTATTGGGCGCGTAAGCGACCAGAGCAACCAGAGGTTGCTCGGTGTGCGACTGATATCAATTTGAAACTCAGCAAAAGCGCGTAAGCGACCAGAGCAACCAAAGATTGCTCGGTGTGCGACTGATATCAATTTGAAACTCAGCAAAAGGCGCGTAAGCGACCAGAGCGACCAAAGGTTGCTCGGTGTGCGACTGATATCAATTTGAAACTCAGCAAAAGCGCGTAAGCGACCAGAGCAACCAAAGGTTGCTCCCAGACTGTAGAAAAACTCCGAAATCCTGCGTTACAGGATGTAATCCACACCAGTCACGTACGCAGAGTACGCTCCTGGAGCGGATTGCATCCGTGCCTTGACTTTCGAAGTTTTCTACAGTCTGTCATCTTGTCAACTTTACCGACAACCTGAGAGCAACCAAAGGTTGCTCCATTTACACCAAATCACTTACTCATACCCTTGCCAAGCACGCCAATATAAGCCCTTCCGGCCTCTTTTCTGAACTCCGGAGTCGCATTGACCACAACCGGGTCATCGTTGATTTCAAGAATTGCATAACCAATAAGGTTGGAGTAAAACATGCGCGACAGCGCTTTTACATCATAGTCGGCAACAATGCCACGCTCTTGTAAAATCGTCAGCTTTTCTTCAAGCATCTCCAGGTAGGGTTGAACAATCCGCTCGAAGTAGAGACGTCCAAGCTCTTTGTCTGTGAGAAACTCAGGCAGAAGAGCCTTAAGAACCTCTCTGTCCTGCATCATGTCTTGGCCAGCATTTCTTGACACCTGTGTGTAGAGCAGGGTAATGAATTCTTCAAGTGAATCGACATCTGCTGAAACATCCCAGTTCCTTTTAACGGAAACATAGCGTTCAGCAATACTCATCAAAATATCGTCCTTATTCTTGAAGTAATTATAAAGAGTACCCTCAGCCATATCTGCCTGTACTGCTATTTCTTTTGTTGTCGTGTTTTTGAAACCTTTTTCAGAAATAATAACGATGGCAGCATTCATGATTTCACTGCGCATACGTTCTATTCTTTTTGCTTTTCGATCTGTTATTTTAGTCATATGATTATCTCCTCAAAATATGAGTATAAACTCATTATAGCGTGTATCTATTGAAAATTCAACGATATGGCTGTGAAAAATATTTTAAGAAAACCTATTGACATAAAACAAAAATGAGCGTAGACTCAAAATATGAGGACGCGCTCATAAAAATGATTTTAATCAGAATAGATCACACAGGTGATTTAGGAGGTGCAAATATGAACATGTACTATGATTTCAATGTGAAGAAGCTGCCAAGTATTTTGGAAGTTGGCGGCAAAGCTGAATCTTTAATGAAACTGACAAAAGGCGGATTCAACGTACCAGAAGGTTCTGTGTTAACGGTTCTATTCTTTGAAGAATGGTTGGCTGAACTGCAAAACAGCATATCTGACAAGAGTTTATGGAAAGACCCGGACAATTTTAAGAAGCTGGCTGATCGGCTTAAAGAGAAGGCAAAAGGGCTTATTTATTCAGAAAGACAAAAGTCCATCATATACGCAATTATCAAGGCGCATGGAGAAGGCGACCGCTATGCAGTACGGTCTTCATCTCCTGAGGAAGACTTGTCAGGTGCATCTTTCGCCGGTGGCTATGAAACCGTGTTGGGTGTAACCAAGGACAGCGTATTTGATGCCGTCAAAAGCGCATTTGTTTCCTGTATGGATGAACGTGTCTTCTTTTATAAGCATCAAAATGGCTTTGACACTTCAACACTGCGCATAGCCGTTATTATTCAAAAGCAGATTGCTTCTGAGGCATCAGGTGTAGGATTCTCGCTTAATCCACTGAATAACTGCTTTGATGAAGTTGTGATCAATGCCAATTCGGGTCTTGGTGAGAGTGTAGTTTCAGGCATGGTTACGCCAGACGAATTCGTTATAGACAAGGTGAAGACCTGTATTGTTGAAAAAACAGTAGGATCCAAGGAGCAGGCCATCGTTCTTGATGCTGTATCTGGCACAAGGGTTGTCGAAGGGATTCGAGGGAAATTTTCAATCAGTGACCATCAGGCGCTTGAACTGAGTGCCCTAATAAAGAAAGTTGAAATGTATTACGGCTTTCCTGTAGATATCGAATGGGCCTACGCCCTAGGAAAACTCTACCTATTGCAGTCGAGACCAATTACGACATATGTGCCCCTTCCAGAGGAAATGCAAACAGACGAAAATGAACAGCCGATTCTCTACATGGATGCCAGTCTGGTGAAGCAGGGCATAACCACACCCCTGACAATCCTCGGCGGTGAATGCATCAGCAAGACACAGATGCACATGCTGGAGAACATGATGGGCAAAGACGTGATTTCCGATATCAAGGGCGGCATGGCTACTACACGCGGCGGCAGAATGTATATGAATGTGTCTTCAGGCATCAAGTTTCAAGGCGAGAAGCGCTTTATAAACACATGGAAAATGATTGATGTGTCTACTGTGGAGCTTCTTGAAAACACAAACTTGGCACCATACATTCCAAGCAAGCTACCGGAAGCAATGCGTGGGGCTATGTGGGGAACCGTCAAGAACAATATTGGCGCAATCAAGTATATGCGTCGTGCGATTAAAGATCCCAAGGCATACAAGGCCTGGTATCAGCCTTTTGAAGATGCTTTTGACACTTATCTTGAAAATGTCGTGGCTAAGGACATGGGGGTGCTGGAGTCTGTTGATGCAATTTCAATGAAGTATCTTGAACTCCTGAGCTACATGCTGCCAATGACCTATGCAGCAGAGTTATCAAGACGTAAAATAGGGAAAATGCTGGACAAGCATTTTGATGACGGCAATCAAAAGATGCAGTATCTGGAACGTTCATTGCCCGATAATGTGACGATTGACATGGGCATGTATATGTATGAACTGTCACAAATGCCGGAAATCAAGCAAAATGATTACTTGAAGTTCAGGGAGGCCCTGAGGACAGGCAAAGTCAGCAAGTCTTTTGAAAAGCACTGGTCATCCTATCTGATGAAATTCGGCTGCAGAACAAGAAACGAGCTCGATATTGGTGTGCCGCGTGCATATGAGAACATTGAGGAGCTCTTCAAGCAAATCAAGGGCATGTCAGACATTGACACGTCATTCAGTCCGAAAAGCATTTATGACGCTTCTCAAAAGACCCGCCAGAATACCTACAACCAGCTCTATGAAGTCCTTCCAGGCGGCATGCGCAAAAAGCTGGAAAAGCAGTACAACATTTTGGTCATGTTGGGCGGTAAGCGTGAAGCACTCAAGTATTGGTATATCAGGAGTCTGACTGCCATGCGTGAAATCGTGCTAAATAAGGCTCAGGCTCTAGTAGACAAACATGTACTTGATGATATGGATGATATTTTCTGGCTTGATCTTGACCAGGCTGACAGTGCGGATCGTTGTACACGGTCTGATGTGCAGAACTGGATTGCTTATAATAAGAGGTTCTATGAAAAGCTCAAGCAAGTACATCAATTTCCAAAACTGATCGACTCAAGAGGTCGAATCATAACCCTTCCTAAAGCAGAAGCCAAGGAAGGCGAACTTGTTGGGCAGCCAATATCACCTGGTGTGGTTACAGGAAGAGTTAAAATACTGAACGCACCGGATGAAAAACCACTGCTACCAGGGGAAATCATGGTAACCAGAGCTACAGATCCAGGCTGGACACCACTTTTCATAAATGCGTCTGCAATTCTCCTTGAAGTTGGGGGGCTGCTGCAGCACGGTGCCCTTGTCGCAAGAGAATACGGCAAACCGTGCGTAGCGGGTCTCAATGATGTCATGGAGATCCTGCAAGATGGTCAGCTTATAGAAGTAGATGCATCGCGCGGCATCGTCAGAGTTCTGGAGTCTTAAATGAAACGGGCCATTGATTTAAAAAGTGACAGAGTTGAAAGCCTAATGCGCAAGCTTGCCATTCCATCCTTTCTTGGAATTGTCATCAATCTTCTCTATGGGTTTATTGATGGAATTTTCATAGGAAAGGGTGTCGGTACAGCGGCATTAGGCGGTGTCACGGTGGTATTCCCACTTACCATTATGTTGATTTCCTTTGCGGCCTTATTCGGTGAAGGTCTGGCTTCAATCGTAGCAAGGGCAGTAGCAGCGGGTAAGGAAGACCAAGCTCTGGATGCCATAAGAACAGCACATGCGGCATCCTTATTGCTTTCGGTCGCTTTAATCCTTTTCAGCTTTATAAATATGGATATGATTATGCAACTACTCGGTGCAACGTTGTCCATAGGCGGATTTGCAAAAAGCTATTACCGGGCACTTATGCCAGGACTGCCCTTTATGTCAGTGAGCCTCGTGTACTTCCATCAGCTCAATGCACAGGGGGAGGCCAAGCTTGCCATGAAGGCTATGGCGGTCAGCACACTACTAAATATCATTCTTGACTATTCTGCCATCTATCAATTGAATATGGGGGTTGCCGGTGCAGCCTATGCGACAGTCCTATCACAGATTGCCTGGTATGGCTACATGCATGCCTACTCAGTTCGAGACGTGCATATCCTTACAATCAATAACCCTTTTTGTCTTACTATTAAAGTAGACAAGCTCAAGGAAATTATTCTTCTGGGCTTTGGATCATTCATCAGGCAAGTGGGGGTGAGTATTGCGATGATTCTCATCAATATCAAGGCTGGAGAGTATGGGAGTGAAATCTATATTGCAGCCTTTGGCGCAACTCAGAGAATTTTCAGGTTGATGATTGCACCGATTGCAGCGGTCAGTATGGCGTTTAAACCCATTGCCGGTCAAAACTATGGTTTCAAGTCCTATGAACGGGTCAAGGAAGCTGTTATGATTTCAATGCGGTGGAATTTTGGACTTGGTCTGGTCCTCTTATCCGTAATCGTGGTGTTCCGAGTTCCCTTTGCCTATCTCTTTGGAATGGGTGCAGAGGCCATACATGTTTTTGTCAGTGTACTCATGATGACGACTTTCCTATTTCCCCTCTACGGGATACATCATATGGCGGTGGCCTATTTCACAGCACTTGGAAAGCCCAAACAGGCCATAGGTTTGAATTTGCTGAAGCAGGTTATCGTTCTCATTCCTTTGATTTATGTGCTTCCAAGATTTTTCGGCATTATGGGACTCTTCGCTGCAATTCCCATTTCAGACGCTGTCAGCATTGGATTTGCACTGGTCATGATGAAGAAGGACTTTGCTCACATGGCGCCTCTTGAAAAAGACAGAAAATTTGGATAACGCTTTCCGCAAAAAAGGTATTGCATAAAAAACTGTTGAGTGTATAATTAACCTAAGTTAAATAAATGATCTAGACAATGACGTCTGTGATGAAGGAGCTAGGGCTCCCGATTGCAGGCGTTTTCTTGTTTGCGCGCATAGGTCTTTGTTGAGTGTATGTTTAAAAAGAGGGGTGTATATTTATGGATTTAATTTTTAATCTTAACACGGTATGGGTACTCGTTGCTACAGCTTTAGTCTTTTTCATGCAAGCAGGATTCGCTATGGTGGAAACAGGATTTACACGAGCGAAAAACGCTTCAAACATTATTATGAAAAATCTTATGGACTTTGCAGCTGGTTCTCTTGTTTTCTTCCTAATTGGTTTTCCAATTATGTTCGGTGAAGATATTGCTGGTTTTATCGGAAGCTATGCACCATCAAATGCTGATGCGTTCTCATTCTTAGGTTTATCTATTCCATTTACAGCATTTCTGATTTTCCAGACAGTATTCTGTGCAACAGCAGCGACGATTGTTTCTGGCGCGATGTCAGAAAGAACTAAATTCAGCTCTTATCTAATTTATAGTATTATTATCAGTGGTCTGGTATATCCAGTAGTCGGTCACTGGGCTTGGGGCGGCGGATTCCTGTCAGAACTAGGTTTCCATGACTTCGCAGGTTCAACAGTAGTTCACTCCGTAGGCGGCTGGGCAGCACTAATGGGCGCAGCGGTTCTTGGTCCTCGTATTGGTAAATACGATGCACACGGAAAAGCAAAGGAAATTCAAGGTCATAACCTTATTATCGGCGCACTGGGCGTATTCATCCTATGGTTTGGATGGTTCGGTTTCAACGCAGGCTCAAGCCTGGGTGTTGAAGATCCTACCCTAATCGCTAATGTATTCGTAACGACTAACCTGGCTGCATCTGCTGGTGCAGTGGCAAGTATGATTTATGCTTGGGTTAAAAAAGGCAAGCCAGATGTTGGTCTGACACTGAATGGTGCACTTGCTGGTCTTGTTGGTATCACAGCTGGATGTGACGTTGTCTCTCCACTGGGTGCAATCGCAATCGGCCTTATGGCTGGTATTCTTCTTCCAGTTGCAATCAGCTTCATTGAAAATAAGCTGAAGGTAGACGATCCAGTTGGCGCTATTGGTGTACACGGTGTATGTGGTGCCTTTGGTACACTTGCAGTAGGACTGTTTGACACATCGGCTGGTCTTCTTTACACAGGCAGTGCATCTGCACTTGCTGTACAGGCAATCGGTGTTGTGGCAGTAGCAGCATGGACAATTGGTACAACAGGTATCCTGTTCATTACACTGCACAAAACAGTTGGTTTGCGTGTTAAGCACAACGAAGAGCTTCTTGGTCTTGACATGGAAGAGCATGGTTCACCATCTTACTCAGGTTTCGTTATGGAAGGTGCAAAGAGCGCTTCGTAAGTTTCAACTAAGCATGTCGATTCATATTAAAACTATGAATGCAATATAATTTTCAGCGTATCCTCTTATGAAAAACGTCGGTTTCTCCCCGGCGTTTTTCCTTTGCGAAAAAGACCCTTTGGCTGACCTTCATAAATTCCATTTCCCTGTGAGATTCCATGGCAAACTGGATATATTATAGAGAGACATATGGAAAATGTAGGTGAGCGGGGAGGGGAATATGAGAAAACTATCTAAATGGAAGAAGAAAATTGAAAAGCTGACCCCTGTTATTGATGTGGACAGTCTTGCTGTGAACGACAGTGGCATTCATAATACAATCGTTACGGTAAATCACGAGTGGATTTACAGATTTCCAAAGTATAATGAAGAGGCGGAGCGCATAGCCAAGGAGTATCATTTGCTCAGGGCGCTGGGGCAATACATCAGTCTTCCGGTTCCTTATCCGGAGTATTCGAATCTGGAAGGGGAATCTGTTTCTGATATCTATATTGCCTACAGGCTCATTCCTGGAAAACCGCTATTCAGGCAGTCTTTTCTTCAAATCGACAATCATGAGCGCCTTGCAGCACAGCTTGGAACATTTTTAAAGGAGTTACACAGCATTCCGATTGATAATTTTGTATCACTTGATATTGAAACTGTAGACTCGCGCATGAAGTGGCTTGGTTTTTACAACGAAATGAAAAAGAAGCTGTATCCATCCATGCGTCAGGATGCCAGAGAAAGAATCGACCGGGTCTTTGATATGTTTCTGAATGACCCGAGCAACTTCACATTTAAGAAAACGCTGGTGCACGGTGATCTGGGACCGACCAACATTCTGCACGTCGGAGACAATATATCTGGAATTATTGATTTCAGCGAGGCAGGCATAGATGATCCGGCTGTGGATATTGCATCTTTAATGGGGGATTTGGGATACGGTGAAGGCTTTATTGATCTGCTTTCAGAGACCTATCCAGATGCAGCAAATTATATAAATCGTGCAAGATTTTATCGAAGTACTTTTGTTTTGCAAGACGCCCTGCTGGGATATGACATGAATAACCGAGAACTTTTTGACACTTGTATGCAGGCATATAAGTGAAAATGCAGGGGAGAAATTACACAAACTCAGGCCACTGTGAGTTAAATGGCCTGAGTTTTGTTAATTTATGCCTAAATTTCAAAATAAGATTGTGAAAGGAGTAACATACACTTGTGCAATTATAACAAGCCTATGTAAAATAATGTTGTTTTGCATTGTTGAGCAAACGTTTGCACAATGAAATTTCAATACTAAACTTAGTAGCATTATATAAATTTGATAAACCGGGTCCCTAACTATGACATAGGCCTAGTAAATCCTGTATAATAATTCATAAAACATCTACTATGGAATAGCTGTGATTCCATAAAAATTGCGTCAAATCCGTTAGTCATTTATCTACATATAAATTAGAGAAAGATAGATGCAAATTGCTATATTGTTTAAATATTCAGAAAAATGAAATAATAGGAGGGGCAAAATGCAAAGTTGTTGTAGTTGCGGCACCAATCAAATTGCAGGCGGGTTTGATATCTCCAAGCTGCAGGATACACTCGATAAGTATGCCGATACGAGAGGAAGTCTTATCACAATCCTGCAAAAAGCACAAAGTATATATGGATATCTGCCGAAGCCGGTTATGGAATATATTTCTGAAGTTACAGGCGTTAAATCTTCTAAAGTTTATGGTGTTGCGACATTCTACACGCAGTTCAGACTTGAGCCTGTAGGCGAAAACCTGATCATGCTGTGCCAGGGAACTGCATGCCATGTTAACGGTTCAGCAGGCATTGAGCGTGCAATCGTTGAAGAGCTGGGAATTGAAGATGGTGAGACAACACCGGACAATCTGTTTACATTTAATAATGTTGCCTGTCTGGGCTGCTGTTCTCTGGCACCGGTCATGATGATCGGAAGCGAGACATACGCCAATCTGACACCGGAAAAAACAAAAGAGATACTCAAGGCCCTGAGAGCTGAAGCACAGGAGGTATCCCAATGAAAATAGTTGTAGGAACTGGAAGCTGTGGACTGGCAGCAGGTGCAGGGAAAGTCCTTGAAGCCCTTCAGCAGGCAATTGACGCTGCTGGTGTGACGGTTCAGCTGGAACAGACCGGGTGTATCGGCATGTGTCATCTGGAGCCAATTGTAGACGTATACAAGGATGGCACATTTAAGCGCTATGTCAAGGTTGACAGCGCAGATGCTGCGGCTCTTATAAAAGAAGAAACTGATATGGCAGGAAAACTGCTGAGCGCTGAGGACGAGGCTGTACTGGACGCTCAGCATCGTATTGTAATGCGCAATTACGGTAAAATCAATCCTGAGTCGATTGATGATTATATTGAAGCAGGCGGTTATGAGGCCATTCAAAAGGTCATCCGCGACGGTTCGCCAAAGAGTGTTATTGCAACAATCAAGGATTCTGGTCTTAGAGGCCGTGGTGGTGCAGGTTTCCCGACATGGTTCAAGTGGAATGCCGCACTGAACAATGTTTCTGAAGAAAAATACATTGTCTGTAATGCCGACGAAGGCGATCCAGGTGCCTTCATGGACCGTTCTGTACTGGAAGGCGACCCGCACAGTCTGATCGAAGGGATGATGATTGCTGGATTTGCAATCGGTGCAACGCAAGGCGTGGTGTATGTACGTGCCGAGTATCCTCTGGCAATCGAGCGTCTTCAGCTTGCAATAGACCAGGCTCAGGAACGCGGTTACCTTGGAAAGAATATTTTCGGAATCGAGTCACAAAACTTCGAACTGCGTATTAAAGCAGGTGCGGGCGCATTCGTCTGCGGTGAAGAGACTGCCCTTATCGCATCGCTTGAAGGGGAGCGTGGCATGCCTAGACTTAAACCGCCATTCCCAGCGGAAAAAGGTTTCTGGGGCAAACCGACAAACATCAATAACGTTGAAACACTTGCAAATGTGCCATGGATCATTCAAAATGGCTCAGATGCATTTTCAAGCCTTGGAACTGAGCGCAGCAGAGGAACAAAGGTCTTTGCGCTTACAGGTAAGGTTAAAAAGGGTGGACTTGTGGAAATACCAATGGGTATGACACTGAGAGAAACCATCTTTGATATCGGCGGCGGCATCAAGGGCGACAAGCCTTTTAAGGCTGTACAGCTCGGCGGTCCTTCTGGTGGCTGTATACCAGAAAGTCTGCTTGACACGCCAATCGATTATGAGTCAATCAATCAAACAGGTGCCATTGTTGGTTCCGGTGGTATGGTTGTTATGGATGAAGACACTTGCATGGTTGAAATGGCAAGATTCTTCCTTGACTTCACATGCAAGGAATCCTGTGGTAAATGTACTTACTGCCGAGTTGGTACAAAGCGTATGCTTGAAATACTGACACGCATCACAAAAGGTGAAGGCGTACCATCAGATTTGGATCTTCTTGAAGAGCTAAGCTATAAAATCAAAGAAGGCGCACTGTGCGGCCTAGGTCAGACAGCGCCAAATCCTGTACTCACAACGCTCAAATATTTCCGACACGAATACGAGGCACATATCAATGACAAGAAATGTCCTGCTGGACAATGTACTGAACTGATATCGTATACCGTGCTGGCGGACAAGTGTATCGGCTGTACTGCTTGTAAGCGTGCATGTCCTGCTGATGCAATCTCCGGCGAAGTAAAACAAGCGCATACCATTGACCAGGATAAATGTGTCAAATGCGGAATTTGTCTTACTAAGTGTAAATTCGATGCGATTTACAAGGGTTAACAGGAGGATATAATGTCAAGAATTAGAGTAAACATAGACGGAAAAGAGATACTTGCCCATCGTGGTTATACAATACTTGAAGTTGCAAGAGAGAATAATATAGACATCCCGACACTCTGTCAGGACGATAAGCTGGAAAACTTCGGTTCGTGCGGTATGTGCGTGGTTGAAGTTGAAGGCAGCCCAAGACTTTTCAGAGCCTGCTCGACACAGATTCAGGACGGCATGATTGTCAGAACGTATTCAGAGCGTATCAGAGAGTCAAGAAAAACGACCCTTGAACTGCTTCTTACAAATCATAGAGGCGACTGTAAGGCGCCATGTACCATTGGATGTCCTTCACACGTAGACGTACAGGGTTATGTTGGCCTTATTGCGAACGGTGCGACTGAAGAAGCGCTCAAGCTGATTAAGGAAGAGCTGCCCCTGCCTGCATCCATAGGCCGTGTCTGTCCGCATCCATGCCAGACGGCATGTAGAAGAGGGATTGTTGACGACGGTGTCAACATTGCATGGCTGAAGCGTTACGCTGCAGATATGGACCTGAACAAGAAGCACCCTTACATTCCAGAAATCGCACCAGCGACAGGCAAGCGTGTTGCGGTTATCGGCGGTGGCCCATCCGGTCTTTCAAGTGCATACTACTTGAGAAAAATGGGACATGATGTGGTTGTATATGAAGCAATGCCAGAATTCGGCGGTATGCTGAAGTACGGTATACCACTATACAGACTGCCCAAAGATGTTCTTCTATCAGAAATCAATATTATAAAGCAAATGGGTGTTAAGCTGCTTCCAAACATTAGAATTGGTGCCGACATTACACTTGAGCATATTCGCGAGCAGTTTGATGCGGTTTACGTGGCAATCGGCGCGTGGAAGAGTTCAATGTTGAGAGTACCTGGTGTAGATTTGAAGCGTGTTTACGGTGGTATTGAGTTCCTCAACAAGTTTGCCGTTAACAAGCCAATCCGAGTGGGCGAACGTATCGCAGTAATCGGTGGCGGTAATACTGCAATGGACGCATGCCGTACTGCAATCCGCCTGGGTGCCAAGGAAGTATATGCGATCTACCGTAGAACTAAAAATGACATGCCTGCTGTTGACGTAGAAATCGAAGAGGCGGAAGAAGAAGGCGTAGACTTCAGATTCCTTCGAAATCCTGTAGAGATTTCAGATGATGGCGAAGGCAATGTTTCAAAAATTGTCCTTCAAAAAATGGAGGTTATAAGTACGGACGCAAGCGGTCGTTCAAAGGTTAAGGCGCTTGAGGGTGAGTTTGAGACAATCGAGGTTGACTCAGTCATCATGTCAATTGGTCAGCAAATCGCCATTGAAGGCTTTGAAGATATCCTTGTGAATTCATGGGGCAATATCGATTCGGAAGAAACAACTTACAGAACAAATCTGCAAGGTGTTTTCGCCGGTGGTGACTGTACGAATAATGGCGCGAGCATTGCTATTGAAGCGATTGCAGATGGTAAAAACGCTGCGAGAATCATTGACGCCTATCTGGATGGCGAGTACGCAGAGTACCGTGAGCCTTACATTGTTAAGCAGACAGATATCACACCTGCTGATTATGCCCATGTTGAAAAAGCGCAAGCGGTTCATATGAAGCACGAAAATCCTGAACTGAGAAAGAAAAACTTCGATGAGGTCGTTTACGGCTACTCGGCAGAAGAAGCAAAATGTGAAGCTTCAAGATGCCTGGAGTGCGGCTGCGGCGACGTTCATGAATGTGATCTTTACAAGCAGGCCAACGACTATGCTGTTGAACCTGAGCGTATTGTTCATATTCAGCCAACATACTGCAAGGACTACAGTCATCCATTCATTATGAAAGATGAAAACAAGTGTATCCTTTGCGGCATGTGTGTGCGTATCTGTGAAGAAGTCATGGATAACTCGGCACTTGGCCTTGTGGGTCGTGGTTTTGAAACAAGTGTTAAGCCGGCATTCGGTGAAAAACTCATGGAAACGGATTGTGTTTCTTGTGGCCAGTGTATCGGTGTTTGCCCAACAGGTGCCCTTCAAGAAAAGCTGCCTATAGAAAAAGCGGTTCCGCTTCAGGCTGAACTTACAGAAACGGTCTGCAGCCACTGTAACGTAGGCTGTAGAATTGAGCTTGAATCAAAAGGGAACATGCTTCTGAGAGCACTTCCTGTTCAATCAGATGAAACAAGTGAAGGTCTACTTTGTGCAAAGGGCAAGTTTGGATTTGATGTTGTTGAGAAGGGCACACGCCTGCAATCTCCAATGATCCGCAAGGACGGCAAGCTGGTTGAGGTCAGCTACGATGAAGCCTTCCAGTTCATTGCAAGACGCGCACAGTCCCTGAACCTGCTTTACGGAAGAAATTCAATCGGCGTTGCGGTTTCTGACCGTTACACCAATGAAGATATATACATGCTGAAGTCATTTGCAAATGTGAAGCTTGACACGACACATGTCTACAGTGCGAACGCGGTAGAGTCCGGTCTTGAAAGAGTACTGGGCGTTAACGCATCGACGAACCTGCTTTCAGAAATCCATCATACGCCATTCGTTCTTTCGATCGGGTCTCAAATGATGGAAGATCATACCATTGCAGGCCTGAAGGTTAGAAAATGTCTGAAAAATGGTGGAACACTGCATGCCATCTCACTTGCAGATTCTAAAATCGACGAGTGGGCAGAAGAGAATATCAGAACATCTAAAGAAGATCTGAACGAGGTGCTCAAGGGCGTAGCCAAGTACATCATCGCGCTGGACTCAAATATTCCAGCCAATTCGATAGAAGGCTTTGAATCCTTTAAGACCTATGTTGCAGATGCTCAAATCACAGATGAAATCACTAAGATTGCACATGCTTACCTGCATGCACCTAAGGCAATGATTATCTTTGACGAGTCTGAAGTAGACACGAGAAATCAGGCACTTATTGTTGCAATCGCAGTTCTTACAGGACATATCGGTTCGCCAAGAAACGGTATTGTTGTCCTCAAGGCAAATGCAAATGCCCAAGGTCTTGCTGACCTGGGTGTCAAGCCGGACGCAGGTAGAATCGCAGCAGGTATTGCTGAGGGAAGGCTGAAAGGTCTTCTGGTTGTAGGCGAGAACGTGGATCCTGAAGTTCTAAAGGGACTTGAATTCGTAATGGTTCAGGACACACACCTGACAGAAGCGGCAAAAGCTGCAGATGTGGTTCTTCCAGCGACAATCCTTTCTGAGTCCGAAGGTACAGTAACATCACTGGACCGTCGCATTCAAAAGGTCAACAAGGCTGTAGAACCGGCTACAGGATATCAGAACTGGGAAATGTTCCAGAACCTGATGAACATCTTTGACGGTCACTCTACGTATGAAACAGCTGCACAGATATTCGAGTCAATCGAGAAGAATATTCCAGACTATCTGGGATATGCTAAATCGACATGTGCGGCATACTGGCCAGTTTGCGGATCACGTGTACTGCTTCAGGACGGTTTTGAAACAGAAAGCGGCAAAGCCCTTCTTCAGAACGCAGTCATGAATGATTATGAAACTGCCAAATCCATTGTACGTGGAGAGAAGAACTCAAACCACATTACAACATGTTTCCAGAAATATCTTGAAATGAACGTAGGATAGTTCAGTATAGACCAGGAAACAGGATTAAAAGAAATGAATCAGGCCTCCATGACATATACCATGTGTCATGGAGGCTTTTCTTCTACATAAGCCTTTTCTTTTAGAGTGTATTTCAATAGAATGTACTTAGCGGCAAATGCCGTGAATATCATGAATGGGGCTGATTACATGCCAGGGAAATATACAGATAAACTGCAGCGCCTGTTCTATAACCGAAATGCGTGGCTTTATGGCGCCTTCTTTTCCATGGGCCTCTGGATGATGGATGAAAGTCCGATGACAGAGGACACAGGCTGGCTGATGCTTATAAAGGTATTTGTCTTAGGACTAGGCTTAACCCTAATATGTGACCTGCTCATATACCTCTATGAAAGAAAGCTTGAACTTGCAATGTCAAAGCTGATAAATGATGATGGGCGCCTTCTTCCGGCGGCATTTGAAACAGACCGCCTCAAATTGCGGGAAATCAGACCTGGTGACTGGAGGCTGATTAAGGCGCTGAGTCGGGACGAGGCCATAGGCCGGTTTGTAGACGATATTGAAGTGAACATGAGTCTGCAGGAAGCTCGCCGCTGGGTGATTGCGCATATGTCTTTGGAAAGACATACCCTGCGCTGTACTCGAATTATTGTACTGAAGGAAACAGAAGAAGCTGTTGGGGCTGTGGTTTTCATAAATGGGCACGAGCTTGAGTACTGGATAAATGCCAATCAGAGAAAGTCTGGCATAGGCTATGAAGCCGTTCGCGCTGCCATTGACAGGATTGAAACGGTTGATGGGACAGTTCTGTTTGCAAAGTGTCATAAGGAAAATGAGGCTTCAGCTTTTTTACTTGAAAAGCTTGGATTTGAGGAATACGAGACTGACCGCCAAAAGAGGCACTGGATCCTTGAGAATCAGTCAAAATAACCTGTGCTTAGGTAAAGATATTCAAGGGTCTTGTATGCTATAATGAACCTGTAAATGAAGAGGTGAAATTATGGATTTTGAAAGCTTAAGTATGACAACGGTCAATATGGGCATGGTCATGGCAATGCTGCTTATACTTAGAGAACGTGTTGCTAGAAGCCGCAGAAGAGGCGCGGATGACATGAAGCTTCTGCTGGACCTTACATTTGACATGGTGCGAATTCCTTTTTTTAAGAGAAAGTCCGCCAAGAACACGAAAATTCTTCTAGGTGTCATGGCACTGTTCATGGGCTGGATGGGACTCAAAAATGTTCAGTCGCTTGTGGAGACCCTGGTCATAGTCGTTATTGCCGGCCTCATGTTTCTCTACATGCGCAGAGTGGATGAAAGAAAGCTCATTGCCGTTTATGACAAGGGCATTGTCCACAAAACCGGCTTCATATTTTTTGAAGGGATCTCTGACTATGAGGTTTCAGATTCCGATGAATTTGAAGACGCCAAAGACGTGTGGCTCATGGTTGGAAACACGCCGAGAATCCAGCTGCATGTATCAAACGCCCAGTTTCCAGAGTTCGAGAAGCTGATGCGTAAAAAGGTAAGCAAAAAATAATGAGAACTGTTATAATTAAGGATGTCGCGGCAATCGTCTGATTGCTTCGGCATTTCTTTTTTGATATAATGAGTGCGAATGTACGTTCGTATGTAAAGGAGCACATTATGGATTTGTTTGATGTGATAAAAGAAGAGAGTCTGAAGCAGGACGCACCGCTTGCAGAACGCATGAAGCCTAAAACGCTGGATGAATTTGTCGGTCAGACCCATATTCTTTCAGAGGGAAAACTGCTGAACAGACTTATTAAAGCAGATAAAATAAGCTCAATCATATTTTATGGCCCACCAGGGACGGGAAAGACGAGTATAGCGCGCGTCATTGCCAATACGACCAAATCTGCGTTTGAGTCCTTAAATGCGGTTACATCGGGCGTCAAGGACCTTAGACGTGTGGTTGAACTCGCCGAGGGCAATCTGGGCATGTACCAGCAGAGAACCATCCTATTTCTTGATGAAATCCACAGGTTCAATAAGGCCCAGCAGGATGCGCTCCTGCCTCATGTGGAAAAGGGCACCATCATACTCATCGGCGCCACTACTGAGAACCCTTATTACGAGGTGAATAACGCCCTGATTTCAAGGTCCATGATTTTCAGACTTGAAAGGCTGACTACAGCAGAAATCAAGTATATTGTGAAACGTGCAGTCGATAACAGTGAACGTGGACTGGGCATGCTGGGCGTTACAATAGATGAAGATGCACTTGATTTCATTGCGCAGGTTTCAGCAGGCGACGCCAGAAAAGCACTGAATGCCGTGGAGCTGGCGGTTCTGTCAACAAAAAAAATAGCTGGCGTTCTCAACATCACCGTAGATGATTTGAAGGAGTGCGTTCAGCGTAAGGGATACCTCTACGATAAAGCTGGAGACAGCCATTATGATGTCATTTCTGCCTTTATCAAATCTATGCGAGGCTCCGATCCGGACGCGGCGCTGCATTATTTGGCACGTATGATCCACGGTGGAGAAGATCCCAAATTCATTGCAAGGCGAATCGTTATTGCCGCAGCTGAAGATGTGGGCAATGCGGACCCCAATGCGCTTGTCGTAGCCACTTCTGCTGCCCAGGCTGTCAATATGATTGGCATGCCGGAAGGAAGAATCATCCTTGGACAGGCAGCTGCTTATGTAGCCAGCGCGCCAAAATCCAATGCGGCCTATAAGGGCATTAATGCAGCCCTTCAGGATGTGGAATCAACGGATATTGGTCAGGTGCCTTACTATTTGAAGGATGGTACGAGTCTTGGTATGAGCAAGAAGCGGGAAGACTGGGGGGACTATACCTACAAGTATCCGCACGATTACGATATGAACTATATCCCTCAACAGTATCTGCCAGACGAGTTAAAGCGTACGGTTTATTACAAACCTACGCAAAATGGCTACGAAAAGCGTATAGGTCAACATCTTGAAGCACTTAAGAAAGTGCATGACGAGCCAAAAGAATAGAATAAGGAATAAAATTAAGAATAGAAAAGCCCTATCGTTTGGTTTTACCAGACGATAGGGCTTATATTTTTATTTTTCCCACCAGTCGAAAATCATGGCTGTTCGCAGGGTGTCTGACTCAAGGTTGCCTTTGAGGATATCGACAAGTGCGTAGCCAAAAAGCATTGCCGTTCCTGGACCTTTTGAGGTAATCAGCTTACCGTCTCGTACCACGAGCTCATTTGTGATGCGCGCGCCTTCAAGCTCACTTTCAAAGCCTGGATAACAGATGACACGCTTGTTTTCAAGGAGTCCTGCTTTTGCAAGAACCGTCGGTGCGGCGCAGATTGCTGCAATATAAATATCTTCACAATCTGCTGCTTGAAGCAGTTTGATGAGTCTGTCCGAATTTCCAAGATTTCTTGTACCGGGCATGCCGCCTGGAAGAATGAGCATGTCAGCCTTTTTCAAGTCAACATCAGAAAGCATAATGTCTGCTATAACGGTAATTTCATGGGCTGCTCTGACATTTAAGGAATCAGAAATGGAAACGGTCCTTACAGTAACACCCGCACGTCGTAAAATGTCGATGACTGCGATTGCTTCAATTTCTTCGAAGCCCTCTGCTAAAAAAATATATACCAACTTGTTCACACCTTTCGTGATGTCCTTTGGTTAATGGTCACTTCTGTGCCAGGGAACAGCGACATACAGCAAATGCATTGTCAGCACGCCTTATATCCCTGGCCGTGTTTTAAAAAATATAAAACCGCCTATCTATATTATAACGCAAAATTCATGCCTTAAATCAAGGATTTCGAAATACAAATATATTCGACAAATTCTGCAAATTTGCGCTTTTGTGGTATTGCTGGATTTGTAATAGATGTAAACAGACATAATTTACTCACTAAAATAAGTCTGTTTAGAATAAATTATGATTCTGTTCAATCAATATCGAATCATGGAGGCGTGTCATATTATATCCATTGGTCTTGAAGCTTTGTGTCTGTTTTGCCGCAGAGCTGGGTAAAATAGGATTAAAGACACAAAAGGAGGTAGACATGCTCCCATTAGCAATCGTTTATACATCTCTCTCAATTATTTTCGGAACGCTGATTATCGTTGATTTCATGCAGAACAGGCATATTACCTGGCGCTTCTCAGGACTGTCGTTTAAATACAGTCTGGGGCTCTTTCTGATGAGTCTGGTCTCATCGCTTTGGGTCCTCTGGATTGACAGTGATTTCGACCTTTTTCTAAAAGGCATGCTTGGCGTCATTCTTCAGCTGCCGCTACTTTACATGTACTTGTCAGTGGGCAGCCGCTATGCACACAGACTTGAGCTGCCCGGCGCGGTTTTTTGGAAGCGCCTTTCCTGGTATCCCTTTTCTAAAGACACCTCTGGGGAAGACCACACACATATCCATGATTACAAGACCCAGGTCGGGAAAATGCTTTTTACAACATTTTCCCATCCACCTTTCCTTGAAATTGAGTCCTACAAGACAGAAACTGCCGACAACACGGACCGCAGGTGGTGGTTTAAAGCGGACAGCATTGCCCTCCTATGCGTGGCAGCTGCAGCCATATACACGGTTCTGCTCTTCAAGTACGCAAAACCGCAAGCTTCGGAACTGGTACAAAATCTAAGAGAGTCGGCCTTTGCTGAAGATGAAGTTGAAACGAACGCGCTTCTTATGATTATTGTATTTGCCAGACTCGCAATTGCAGAAGAAATCTTTTTCAGACATGCCGTACAGAATTTCGTAGAATGGATTTTCAGGGGCAAGCCTTACGCAGCCATCTATGCTGTGCTTGTATCGAGTTTCTTTTGGGGTGTTGGTCACGTTGGAATCTTGACCCCGGAATGGGTCAAGCTCGCTCAGATTTTTCCCTTTGGGATCATATTAGGCATACTCTACAGGAAATACGGCTTTGAAATTGTGGCATTGATTCACTCGGTGTTCAACGTTTTAATGATTTTCATTACGCCTATGTTTATGAATATATAGGAATGCCTTAAAGGCAGGAAAATCTTTCAGGCGTGTAAAGGCTCAAAAACATGAAAAGGCGGGTTCTTAAGAACCCGCCTGACTTATGCCTTCTTTAATAATGTGCTTATAGAGGTTTTGAAAAATGTCTATTGAAAAAACTAATAAAAGCTCGGAATGCAGAGTCTGTTGATCAGTTCTTCATATGCAGGGTAAAGTTGAATCAGTTCATCGCAGTCATAAATCTTGATATCGTCAAAATCAAAGCCTGGTGAAACCATGATCCCAATCATGGAACATTCTTCGGAAGTACGTTCAGCTGCCATGATATGACTCTTTGGAACGCGCACCTGCATTTTTTCACCGTTTTCAATGTCGAGTCCAAGAACCGCTGTTGTCAGTTCACCCTCTGGTGAAATCATATAGATTTTTACAGAAGAGCCGTAATGATAGTACCAGACTTCTTCTGAACGTACGCGGTGGAAGGCTGTAAAGTCATCTTCGGTCAGCATCAGATAAATGCTTGACCAAAGCTTGCGCTCTGATGAGGAAACGCCTGCAATATCGTGGCGAAACATAGATTGTTCAGATGTATATGAGCTGTAGTAGTATCCACCTTCGGGGTGGGGAATCATTCCAAGTTTCTCAATCCAATAATTAGCATCTTTCACGATGGCGGTCTCCTTTCGTACACTTCCTTAACTTAATAATAATATGAAAATTATGACGATGCGTCAAGTCTGTTAAAGAAGGTTCATAATTGTGGACACATGTCATTGATTAACAATTACCTTGTAAGGATATATATATGGTGTTGATTCATGAAAGGGGCCTTGTTATGAAAAAAAATGTAGTGATGTCAGGCAATCAAGCAGTAGGTCGCGGTTTTTATGAGGCTGGAGGGCATGTAGCTGCAAGCTATCCGGGTTCTCCAACTGTGGGTGTGGTAGAAAGTATTAAAAAGGATTACACGGAACTCTATGCGGAGTTTTCAGTGAATGAGAAAGTGGCGATGGAGGTTGGAATTGGTGCGTCCTTTGCCGGTGCCAGAACACTTGTCAGCATGAAACATGTTGGGGTGAACATTGCTGCTGACCCGCTCATGACATTCACGCAAACAAAAATAGGCGGTGGTTTTGTCCTTCTTTCAGGTGATGACCCAGGCATGGCATCCTCTCAGAATGAACAAGACAATCGGTGTGTTGCAAAGTTTGCCAACATGCCTGTATTTGATCCGGGCAATTCTCAGGAAGCCCTTGATTTCACAAAGGTCGCCCTTGATATCAGTGAAAAATTCATAACGCCGGCAATGGTCAGAATGACGAGCCGTGTATGCCATAGCCGGTCTATCGTCCAGCTCTCTGAAAGAACAGACCATGAAATAGGCGGCTTTCCCGATACACCTGAAAACTTCTGCATGATACCGCCGAATACATTTGTTCGCCAGTTTGCCATGCAAAAGCGTATTGATGAGCTGACTGTCTATGCCAATGATATGGAAATCAATACATATACACCTTCAAGGTCAGGCAGCAAGGATGTTCTCATCGTTACTTCAGGCCTCATGTACTATAACTTCATGGAGCTCGGACTGGATTTTTCAGTCTTTAAGTTAGGCATGGTCTATCCGCTCCCAATCAAGACGCTGCATGCACTTTCACGTGAGTATAAGCGTGTGATCGTCATAGAAGAAATGACACCCTTCATTGAGAATGAACTCAAAATACACAATATCCAATGTGAGGGCAAGCGCTTCTTCTCCTATACAGGAGAGTTGAATACCGAGGATATTGAAGATGGACTCTTCAATGCGAAAATTATAAATGAACACAAATATAGGACTGAGGAACCGACGACAGACATAGCACGGATACCGATGTTCTGTTCAGGATGTCCGCACCGGCCTGTGTTTGATGTTCTTAAAAAGGAGAAGGCGCGGGTCATTGGCGATATTGGCTGTTACTCGCTGGCATATCTTGAACCATTCAGCGGACTGAGCTCCATCATAAGCATGGGGGCCAGCATAGGCATCATGAAGGGCATGAGTAAGGCCAACAAGCTTGCAGGCAACTCAGTGCCGCTTGCCTGTGTCATTGGTGACGGTACCTTTTTCCACTCCGGCATGACGGGCATGCTCAACATGCTCCATCAGATGGATGAGACGCAGAACATGACGGTTATTATTCTGAACAACGGAACTACGGCAATGACTGGCGGTCAGCCGACAGCAACGACAAAGGCCTATTCCGCCGCAGGCGATCTCGATGTGAAGATAGAAGATCTTCTCGAGAGCATGGGCTTTGATCCTATTCAAATTGTTGACCAGTTTGACTACAAGAACGCCAAGAAGGTCATTGGAGACGCACTCAAGCATGAAGGCTTTTCCATTGTCATGACGACACGTCCTTGTGCCCTCAACTTCAAAATTAAGGAGACACCTTTCTATGTCGATCCGAGCATATGCATAGGCTGCAGAAGCTGTGTCAAAACCAACTGCCCACCTATACTCATGAAAGAATATGAAGGCTATGACAAATTGAAGTCATCAATCAATAAGGATCTGTGCGTCGGCTGTTCAGTGTGTGCTCAGGTATGTCCTGTCGGTGCAATCAAACGCATTGAAGAGGAGGCTTAATATGACAACCAACATAGTCATTGCAGGTGTAGGCGGTCAAGGACTTGTACTTGCAACAAAAATAATTTGCGAAGTGGCGCTCCGTGCGGGCTTGGATGTAAAAAGCAACGATGTCGTTGGTTTGTCTCAGCGCGGCGGAAAGGTTTGGGGGTCTGTCAGAATAGGTGAAAAAATTCATTCGCCAAATGTTCCGCCGAAAGGTGCAGATTTCCTCGTTGCCTTGGAACCGCTTGAGGGACTGAGGTATGAGAGTGCGCTCAATGTGGCCGGAAAAATTTTCATGAACACGGCAGTTGTGCCGCCCGTCCCAGTGATGGCTGAAAAGAAGGCTTACCCGGACAATATAATCGAGACTATGGAACAGACGCATGAGGTCATTCATATCAATGCCAATGCGGCAGCGGTTGAGCTTGGGTCGGTAAAAGTGGCAAATACCATTCTCATGGGCATGCTGGCGAAGTGTTTAACAATTGAAAAAAGCATATGGCATGATATCATTTCTGATAACGTCCCGCAAAAATTTATTGATATGAATATTAAAGCCTTTGAAATGGGGTACAATATGGTTGAAACACTTTAGAAATAGGGCGTTTCAATAAGCGGACGCAAATCTGTTTCAGGTGAAGGAATGTATATTTTGCTATTGACAAAGGTTTTCCTGCGTGTTAATATGCAAGTACAAATTACAAATCCATCACTTTTGGTGTGTTACTGTTAAATCAGGCATGAACCTAACTGAGCGCGAGCTTTAGTTGTTCATGCCTTTTTATATTTTACAGGTGGCAATAGAGGTGTAAAAATGAGTAATAATCGTTACAAAATCATACGTGTGCTGAACAACAATGTCGTTCTTGCAAAAAATGTAACAAATAGCGCTGAAGCCGTCCTGGTAGGGAAAGGCATAGGGTTTGGGGCAAAGGTTGGCCAGGAAAAAGCCATACCACCTGAATCCATTGAGAAGTCCTTTATAACTTATGATGAGAAGCTCAAACGCGATTATATGGAGCTTGTTGAACAGATGGATGAGACAATCTTATCCATGTGTACAGAAATCATACTTATGGCCGAACGCAGACTGGGAGAGCTGAACTCACGCCTTCACATCGTTCTGACAGACCATATTGGATTCGCTCTTGAACGAATCGAAGCTGGAATGGAAATACACAATCCGTTTTTACATGAAATTCAGTCTTTATACGAAGAAGAATACAGCGTCGGACTTACGGCGCAGGAAATCATAGAACGTACAACGGGTGTTCGAATTGTTGAAGACGAGGTTGGCTTTATCGCCCTTCACCTCAATGCAGCCAGACAGCATAAAGATGTCAAAGATTCACTGAGAAGCACAAGGCTCATAAAGGAGCTTGTCAATATCATCGAAATCAACTTGGATTACAAAATCGAAAGCGATTTGACCTACAGCAGACTTATACATCATCTGCGTGGTAGCCTTGAACGTGTTGAAAAAGGGCAGACGGTAAAAAATCCGCTCCTAGATACGCTTAGAAAGGAATTTAAGGATTCCTTCAAGATTGCCGGCAAGGTTAAGGTCTTCATAGAAGAAGAGCTCGATGTAATCGTACCAGAAGATGAACTTGGATACATGGCAATTCATATAGACAGAATACGAAGAATGTCGAAGTCTGCTGTGCAGTAAGGACTTCAAGGCGTGTTACTGATTCGATCAGGCATGAGCTAATAACGGTTTTGACCGTCTATTTGCTCATGCCTTTTTTAATAAAATGATTATTGCGGCTATGCGCGCAGCCGTAAAAATAAAAAGCTTAATGAAATGCAATTATTGAAAGTTTAATTACTTACTACTCATGTTTTAGGAGGGGAAAATTTATGGAAAACGTATTTGGGAAGCTGCAAAAGGTCGGTAAAGCCCTAATGCTGCCAATCGCTGTAATGCCTGCAGCGGCAATTCTGCTCAGACTGGGTGCTGGCGTTCCTGGTATTGAAGGTCTTCTTGCAGACATCATGCTCAAGGCTGGTGCTGGTATCTTTGACAATCTGTATCTACTGTTCGGTATTGGTGTCGCTCTTGGTCTTGCAAAAGGCAACCACGGTGCTGCGGCACTGGCAGGTGCAATTGGCGTTCTTGTGTGTAAGAATGTTTACGAAGTCATTAATCCAGACATCAACACAGGTGTAATGGTCGGTATGGTCATGGGTGTTATCGCAGGTACGCTTTATAACAAGTATCACGATATCAAGCTGCCTGAGTTCCTTGGTTTCTTCGGTGGAAAACGTTTCGTTCCAATTATCACATCGTTCGTAGCCGTAGCGGTAGGTATTGTTTTTGGTTATGTGTGGCCAGCCATTCAAACAGGTATCGACACAATTGGTAACGCAGCAATTCAAGCGGGTCCAATTGGTACATTCTTCTTTGGCTTTGGTAACAGACTTCTTATTCCAGTAGGTCTTCACCACGTTCTTAACTCAATTTTCTGGTTTACATTCGGTTCATTCACAAATGCTGCTGGTGAAGTTGTAAACGGTGACCTTTGGAGATACTTCGCTGGCGATCCTACTGCCGGCATTTACATGGCAGGCTGGTACCCAGTTATGATGTTTGGTCTTCCTGCTGCGTGTTACGCAATGTACAGAGCTGCAAAGCCTGAAAACAGAAAAGCAGTTGGCGGTATGCTATTCTCAATCGCATTCACATCATTCCTAACTGGTATTACTGAACCAATCGAATTCCTATTCGTTTATATCGCACCAGGTCTATACTTTGTACATGCTGTAATGGCAGGTATCGCACTTGCAGTTACACAGCTTCTTGGAATCCTTCACGGTTTTGGCTTCTCAGCGGGTCTCATTGACTACATGCTGAACATGCACCTTGCTACAAAGGGTCTGATGCTGATTCCACTAGGTCTTGTATTCTCAGTAATCTACTATGTTGTCTTCAAGTTCATGATCGAGAAATTCAACATTGAAACACCTGGTAGAATGGAAGAAATGGCTGATGAAGTGGATAATGCAATTGCAGACAAGGGTGTTGCAGCAGTGGCTGTTGAATACTTCAATCTTCTAGGTGGCCATTCAAACATCGTTGAAATCGACTCATGCATCACACGTCTAAGACTGACAGTGAAAGACAGTTCAATTGTTGACGATGCACCGCTTAAGCGTCTTGGCGCAGCAGGCGTTATCCGTCCTAACAAAAAGAACATGCAAGTTGTTGTCGGTACACACGCAGAACTGATTGCAGAAGAAATGAAAAAAATGCTCGTATAGGGCATAGGATATGGGGAATTTGGTTGGGGACTTTGTCCCCGCCAGATTCTTCTATCCAGTGACGTTATCAAAATAGCATGCGTTGCTGGATAGAGTAATTTGGAGGTCATATGAATACTATAAAAGCGATAAAGGGTTCGAAAATTATACTTGAAAGTAAAATCATAGAAGATCATGTCCTCGTATTCGGTGAAAGAATTCTGGAGATTATTCCCCAGGAGACATTTGAGTTAAAAAGGGCTGAAGGTGCACTCTGCGAGAGCCTCGAGATAATCGAGCACACAGGGTATGTCAGTCCCGGATTTGTTGATATTCACGTGCACGGTGCAGGTGGTTCAGACACCATGGACGGTACACAGGAAGCCCTGAAGACCATATCAGAAAATCTGATCAAGTCAGGTACAACCGGTTTTCTTGCAACAACAATGACCATGGCTCAAAGTGACATTGAAAAATCACTGGACGCGGTACGTACCTTTATGGGAAGTCAGGAAAAAGATGCCTCAAAGGGCAGCACGGTACTTGGTGTACATCTTGAAGGGCCATTTATCAATCCTGAGTACAAGGGGGCTCAAGATGCAAAGCATATTCAAAAGCCAACAGCAGCTTGGCTGAAGCCATACTACGATATCATCAAGATCGTGACATTTGCCCCTGAGATGGATGAGGACTTTGCCTTCATCAAAGAAATGCAGAATACGGGTATTGTCCTGAGTATCGGACATACGGGCTGTGACTTTGAAACAGCATGCGCGGCGCACGATGCAGGGGTAGATCATGTGACCCACTGCTTTAACGCCATGACAGGCCTGCACCATAGAAAACCTGGTGTTGTGGGTGCCGCATTTGCAAAGCCTTTTACAACAGAGCTCATTGCCGACGGCATACACGTGCATTCTGGATTTTTCGATACATTTGTACGCATTAAGTCACCTGAAAAAGTAGTCCTTGTTACAGACGCAATCCGTGCGGGCTATTTAGAAGATGGGACTTACGAGTTGGGCGGTCAGCCGGTTATCGTTGAAAACGGCGCATCAAGACTTGAAGACGGCACACTCGCAGGCAGCATTCTGAAAATGGATGCGGCACTTAGAAATATGATAGAAAGTACAGGGCGACCTGTTTATGAAGTCATCAACATGCTGAGCCTAAACCCGGCAAGACGTATTGGCCTTGAAGGGGATATAGGCAGTATAGAAAACAATAAGTTTTCAAATCTGGTCCTCCTAACGGATGACTTGGAGGTAAACGCGGTATATATAAAAGGTAAGATGAAGTATGATGGAGGCAATGCATGAATATTATAGTCGTTAAGGATTACAAGGAAATGAGCCGAAAAGCGGCCCACCTGTTCGTAGGTCAGATTCTTCAAAAGCCTGACAGTGTGCTCGGACTGGCAACTGGCTCCACACCTGTTGGACTATACGAAGAGCTTGTCAAATTCTACAAGGAAGGTATGATTGACTTCGAAAAAGTCATTTCATTCAACCTGGATGAGTACATTGGTCTTGATCCAAGCCATGAGCAGAGCTACGCTTACTTTATGCGTAAGAACCTCTTTGACCACATCAATATCAGTGATGAAAACTGGTTCGTGCCATCGGGCACGGCAGAGCACATCAACGAAGAATGTGCACAGTATGAAAAAATGATTGCTGGGGCTGGCGGAATCGATATGCAAATCCTCGGCATAGGCAGAAATGGACATATTGGCTTCAATGAGCCTGATATAAAGTTTGAAGCAACAACACACATGGTAGCGCTGGATGACCAGACAATCAGTGACAATGCAAGATTCTTTGAAACAATTGACGAGGTGCCTAAAACGGCAATCAGCATGGGGATCAAGACCATCATGCAATCAAGATGTATCATTCTTCTTGCGTCGGGTGAGGAAAAGGCGACTGCTGTTGCTGGTATGGTGAATGGAAAGATTATTCCAGAACTTCCCGCATCGGTACTGCAGCTGCATCCGAATGTGACCGTTATTGTGGATGAAGCGGCAGCATCAAAGTTAAACAAAAAATAGAGAGATGGATATATAGGGCTGAGTAGGTTCAGGTGTTAGATGCTATTGAAAGGAAAATGAATATGTTTGGATTATTCAAAAAGAAAACTTTACAACTGGATAAGCCGATGGAGGGCAGTGTCGTTGATATCACCACTGTTCCAGACGCTGTTTTTTCACAAAAGATGGTAGGAGACGGATTCGCAGTGAATCCTACAGCGGGGACTGTTAAGGCACCTTGTTCTGGCAAGCTGGTTCAAATCTTTCCAACAAATCACGCCTTCGGTATTGTGACGGAGGAAGGCGTGGAAGTCCTTGTACACATCGGGATTGATACAGTAGAGCTTGGTGGAGAAGGCTTTGAGAGACTTGTGGAGCCTGGCGTTCAGGTTACAGCGGGACAAGCGATCATAGAGGTTGATCTGGACGTGCTTAAATCACATGACAAGTCCATTATCACACCGGTTGTCATCACGACACCGGACAAGGTTAAAGCGATAGACGTCCAAATGGGCGATACAGATAAAGCAGGCGCAAAGGTTACATTGGTATAAGACGCAGCAGCGTACGAGGAGGAAGAAGCAATGGTAGAAGTAATGATCAACAGCAAAAACGGACTACATGCCAGACCTGCAAGCCAGGTGGTACATGCAGCAACAAAATATGCCGGCGAAGTGTTCCTGATTACTGAAAAAGGAAAAGTGAATGCCAAGTCAATCATGAACATCATGGGTATGGGCCTTATGCAGGGTGACAAAATCCGCATTCAAGCAGAAGGTGACAATCCACAGTCCATTGAAAATGAGCTTAAGACGATTATTGAAGGAGTCGAAGCATAGTGAATATTTGTGTTAAAGGTCTAGGGGTATCTGACGGACTGGGATTTGGAAAGCTTTTAGTTGTAAAGCCTGAAATTGTACCGGTAAAGGAAATGACTGACAACATTGAAAAGTCGGTTGAAGTGCTTGATACGGCACTCGGCGGCGCACTTGTAGAGCTCGAAGGCATCTATGAGGAAAAGGTCAAAACCCTTGGTGAAGACAAGGCCCAGATTTTCCAAGCCCATATGATGATTTTGCAGGACCCTGAATGGACAAAGGAAATCAAAGCAAAAATTGAAGCGGAAAACTACGCACCGACTTACGCAGTGCATACAGTCGCTGAAGCAACTGCTAAAATGTTCGAAGCAATGGACAACGCCTATTTCAAGGAGCGTGCTCACGATATACGTGATGTGGCAAGACGCATCATTCGCATCATTCGCGGTGAGAAGGCGGTGGACCTTGCAGGCGCAAAACCGGGTACTGTTGTAGCGGCTGAAGATTTGACGCCGTCTGATACAGCACAGCTGAAACCGGAGAACATTACTGGTATCATTACTGCTATTGGCGGAAAGACGTCACACAGCGCAATTATTGCAAGAACCCTGGGTATTCCTGCAGTCATGGGCATTGGCAGAGAAGCCTTTGAGAAACTTTCATCAGATGACAATGTAATTGTAGATGGAAATCAAGGTCTTCTGACACTGAGTCCCGATGTGCAGGCTATCGATAATGCGAAAAAGCGCATTGAAGAGGAAGCCGCTACAAATGAAGCCCTCAAGGCTCTTGTTGGAAAAAGCAGTGTGACACGCGATGGCAAACGCATTGAAATCGCAGCAAACATCGCTTCGCCAAACGATTTGAAGCGCGTTCTGGAAAACGATGCTGAAGGCATTGGTCTTTTCAGAAGTGAGTTCCTCTTCATGGACAGATCCAGCGCACCTGACGAGGAAGAGCAGTTTGAAGCATACAAGGCCGTACTCCTGGGCATGGGTGAGCGTCCGGTCATTATTAGAACAATGGATATTGGCGGAGACAAGGAAGTGCCTTACCTCAACATGCCAAAGGAAATGAACCCATTTCTCGGTTACCGCGCAATCCGTTACTGTCTGGAAGAACCAGAGATTTTCAGAATTCAAGTCCGTGCCCTATTAAGAGCGGCTGTTCATGGCAATTTGAAAATCATGCTTCCGATGATCTCGGGTGTTGCTGAGCTGAGAAGGGCAAAAGGCATTATAGAAGATATCAAGAAGGAACTTGCAGAAGAGGGTGCGGTATTTAACGACAGCGTGCCTCTGGGAATCATGATCGAAATCCCATCGGCGGCAATTGCTTCTGATCTGCTTGCAAAGGAAGTTGACTTCTTCAGTATCGGAACAAATGATTTGATTCAATATACAGTGGCTGTCGATCGAATGAATGAATCGATTGCAAGCCTTTATACGGCATATCATCCAGCAGTGCTGCGACTGATAAGAATGACGATAGAAAATGGCCACAAGGCTGGTATTTGGGTTGGTATGTGCGGTTCGGTAGCTGGCGACCTGGACCTGATGCCACTGCTCATAGGCATGGGACTTGACGAGTTCAGCATGTCTCCGGCGAATATACTCAAGGCGCGTAAGCGTACCCTTGAGTTAAGCAAAAGTGAAATTGAAAAAGTGATTGACGATGTGCTGTCACTGTCTACAGCAGATGAAATTGAAAAACATCTGAAGACCCTTTTTCCAAGATAGAAATTCAGTTTAAGACCCCCTTATACAGAATATAATTTCCCTACAACATGAAGGCACCCTCCTGGAGCGATAGTTCACTACACACACACTCCAGCAGGGTGTTTTTTACGTGTAAATAGGCGTCCGCCGGCTAGCCCACTACACCATAGTCATAAATTTGTGCAAATTGAAGGAAAATTACAACATTTCAAAAAATGAAAGCGATTGCCTGAAATACTTGGTGTAGAATAGTAAGCAATATCATTATTTACATAAAATATGTGCAGTAGAATTTGAAATTATATTTGAACTTACAGATGACCTAATATTTCAAGTAGATGAGGTGGAAAAATGAAAATTGCGGTATACAGCTACAAAGACTTGGAGAAATCAGGCTTTGATGGCCTGGCAGACCAGCATGGCATTGAACTGGTGTTTTGCAGGGAAAAACCCGGTCCAGATAATTTACATATGGCTCAGGGGGCAGAGGCAGTCAGCATGATTACAACACCCCTTTCAGAGACAGAGCTCAAGGGCTTCTATGAACTGGGTGTCCGTTACGTATCGACGCGAACCGTTGGCTATGACCATATTGATATTGAAAAGGCCCAGGAGATTGGAATGGGCATTGGCAACGCCACATATGCGCCAAGTAGCGTCGCGGAATATACAATGATGCTCATGCTTATGGCGACACGAAGAAGTGCCCACATTTTAGAGGCATATAAAAGGCAGGACTATTCTCTAAAAGAAAGCAAGCTGGGTCAGCTTGTTCAGCCAAAGACAGTGGGGGTAGTCGGTACAGGCCGTATTGGAACAGCGGTCGTGAAAATACTCAGCGGTTTCGGGTGTGAAGTTCTGGCCTGTGACCCATTTGAGAATGAAAGCGTGAAGTCTTATGCAGAGTACGTTTCCCTTGAGACCTTAATCAAAAGAAGCGATGTCATTACCCTGCATGCCCCTTCAATAGCTGAAAACAGACATTTGATCAATGCGGATACCCTAAATCAGATGAAAGATGGTGTCATTCTTATCAATACAGCACGTGGAGACCTGATCAATACCGATGATCTGATCGATGCATTAGATCGGGGGAAAATCGGTTTTGCGGCACTGGACGTTCTTGAAGGTGAAACCCCTGTGTATTACAAGAGTTTTGAAGGTCAGGCGGTTCCACTAAGGCATATTGACAGACTCAGTCAGTACAAAAATGTACTGCTCACACCACATACAGCTTTCTTCACTGAAGAAGCCATTGATGAAATGGCTCGAAATTCTGTCCTGAGTTGTGTCCTTGAGCGCCGCGGGGAAGAAAATCCATGGAAGATTGTTTAACCGGATAAAAGAGGTCATCAGATAGAAGAAGTCATCAGATAGAAGAAGCCATTTGTCTCAGTAAACCGGACGCTAAGCAGGAAAATATTAGGCTGTGGAGAATATTTTGTTAGGGAATCTTTAAATTCATGTCTGAACAGATCTGAAAAGATTTGAAAAGAAAGGAAGTTTGAGATGAAGCATATCCACTTGATTAATAGCCAGACGCAGGGAAGAGGCTTATGCCTTAGAAGACCAGTCGGCAAGTCCATACGCAAAATCAGCCTGATCAAATGCATAATCGTCCTAGTGCTGGGGGTGTTGACACTGAGCCCATCTGCAGATGCGACTACGGTATCGCTGCCAGTCAAAGACGTCATCATGAATGGCAATACAGTTGACAGTACAAATAGGCTCTACCCCTTCCTGTATGACGCGCAGATGGACTTATTATACTTTCCGATGACCTGGTTCGATTTAAGGTCAATGGGTGTGGAAAGCACTTTTGATGAAGGGTCGAACTTCGTGCTGCGCCAAAAGGCGACTGCTGCAGCCTATAGGGCGTACGCAGGTGCGCAGAATACCTTTGAAAGTGCTGAGGCTGGACAAGCGTCCAGCAAGCTGATTATTAGACAGGCAGAGGGCTTAGAGGCCACCGCACTTGATCATCCGCCGCTCATAAGCTTTAGAAACGTCCTATACATGCCCCTGACACAAGAAATCCTAAATGCTCTAAGCTGGCGTATGAATAAGGATGATGGGGCCTACGTAATTGAATCGGACAACTATGGGGTTCAAGCACTAATACTTCCAGAAACGGCATACAAAAACGGTGCACTGGAAAACGACATGGTTTTCCATAAGGGCTGGTATTACTACGTTGAAACCGTTGAAAACACAAATACCATTTACCGGTGGCAGCCTGAAACCAGTGTGGTAGAACCGGCATACAGCTACGAAGTCACTACTTCCTACGGCTTCAACAACAGACTCGATTTCAAAATCCGTGAAGATAGGCTTTACGCCATCTATCATTATGGCGGCGCAGTCATGGGGTCGGATTATTACATAAGCATTGATCAGGATGGAAGCGTGGACAAAGTGGTAAATGGCTATGTGGATTTTTACGAGTCAGATGACGGCATACTTATGACCTATCTGTCTGTACCACCAGGACCCAATAATCTTGTTTATATTCCTAGCGGGAACCTGCCCAAGAGGCCGCTGTCCTGGGATGATACCATATTTGGCTGGTTTATGAACGCTGAAATGGGGGAGTCGGGTATGAGCCAGCTGACATCAGCACATGTGATTGACCGCAGTGCATATGTCATCGGATCGCCCTGGTATGGTGAAGTCGGCACCAACAACAGGCTTTATAAGATTTCGGTCGATACAGGAGAAAAGGAAATTCTTATAGACGACAGTGTGCTTGATTTCAAAATCATAGAAAACACACTCTATTATGTCCTTTCAAGGGACGGCATGCTCTACAGCTGTACACTGGAGGGCAGTAATCAGCGTCTTCTTTCTGATTATCCGCTGGCTACTGAATACGGTGCGCTTTGGTATACAGCAGTAGATGACAAAGTCTATTATAGGGCCGCTGAATATCCAGAAGGTATTTATCTGGTATCAGAGGAGGCCGATGCCTATCTTGAAACAGGGACTTACACTCAAATAGACGCCTGCGGTACATATATTGCATTTAAAACGGATAGTGCGCGTGATGATGGCGTCCTTGTCTTAGATACGCGAACGGGTCAATTGGCTTCCATTTTTGAAGCGGTCGACAAACTGAGACTCTTTGAAGATAGAATGCTCCTCATACAAGAAGAAGAGGGTGTGGTGCGACTTGTCCAGTTCTTCAAATCCAAGATTTAGCATAAAAGCTTATACGCTACAGGGGATTATCCCTGTAGCGTCCTCTGTTTTTTGGCACATGCATCATTATTGTCAACATATGTGCACAATATGCCTCAGGGGTGATACTTGGTTTTATTCAGGGGTAATAATATATAAATATATTTGGACAGAAGGGGGTGATGACCTCATGAAAAGATTCAGAAACAGACTTTTCTATCAGATTATGAATGCCATTATTATTTGCTCGATTTTTATTACCATGATTGTAAGTATCATAGTGCTCAACAATTTCAAGTACGAGCTTACCGTTGAAGCCGATGAAAAGTATGCAACCCTTGTGAAGTCATTCGCTCAGGAGATTGAAGCCTCTCTGAACTCAGTGGAGGATATAACACGGGACATAGCAACGACAGTGGCTGTCTTTTCCGATTTTGAACAGTACAATTCGGACCCTTTGTATCGTCAAAAGCTCGATGAGAAAATCAGTGCACTCATGGCGACATCTGCAAGGTCATCCGATTTATCCGATGCATATTTTTTCGTTTTTATTGATGGGAATGAAAGACACCTTGTAGGAGATCCCCTTGACGGCGATGAGAATTCAAGGCTGAATATACTGCGTCAGATTGAAGCACCTGAGAACGTCTTTGTTGAATGCGAGAACTGGCTGGTTCAAAATGGAGATTTCTACTATCATCAGCCGGTCTATGAGGGGCGTATATTAGTTGGCCATATTTGCGGCGCATACAGCATGGACACGCTCAATCAGAAAATCAGTGCATTTAAAGAGGCGCATACCATAGAAATCAGACTCTTCGATGGTCAGATGAACAGCCTGCTCTTGGATGCAAATGTAGAAAATGAATTTTCCTTCGAAGTGGCCCGTGTGAAAACCCTTGTAAGCGGGACGGATTCTGGGACCTTTGAAAGTGAAGATAATCACGGAGATGACCAGGTGAACACCTTTCATCGCCTCAATAATGGATGGGTGATATTTGCATCGACGAGTCGCGAGCTGATTGATGAACGTATGGATGAGCTGGTTTATATTTTGGCAAAGCTGATTATTATCAGTTCAATATTTGTTATTTTCATTGCTTCATCCGTAAGTGAAAGAATTGTAAATCCCCTTGATCAAATTGTTAATATCGTTATACAGATTGGCAAGGGTGAGCTTCACACAGAAATCCCTAAGGACTTTCTTCAGTACCGGAATGAAATTGGCCTCTTGGCGGGCGCCGTAGAGTCCATGCGGGTGAGTATCAGAGCCTATATCAACCAAATCAAAGACCATTCGAGTCACCTGGCAAGTGAGGTTTCCTTAAGAACCCGTGAACTTCAGGAGACCAACCAGCAGCTGCATGAGACCATTGAAGAAATGGAAATCAAGGACAGGAAGCTGGAGGAATCGAATGGTTGCCTTGAAAGCACCATTGCAGAGCTTAAAAATACACAGGATGAGCTTCTGAAGTCCCAAAAGCTTGCTGCAATAAATTCCATGGTGCGTGGTGTGAGTCATAAGCTGAATACACCAGTAGGAACCATGATTACAGCCTTGTCCTATCAGTCTATGGAAATTCGAAGCTTCTTCAAGCAGCTGGACAAGGAATGTCCAAACGCACACAAATACAGTGAAGAGATGGCTGAAATTCTGGAATCAACTAATCTGACAATGCAGAGCTTGCTCAAAACACGGGGCATTTTGGATACGCTTCGAAGCATCACCTCAGATTTTAATGATGAAATCAGACAGACCTGCAATGTGACAAAAATCATCCACGATGTGGTTGAGTCCTTTGAGAATGAAAGAAACACAAAAGCATATGCCTTTAAGCTCATTATGGCAGATGAAATTTGGATAAACACCTATCCGGATGTGCTTACACAAATATTGACACAGCTGATAATGAACTCAGTCACACACGGGTTCAAGAATCACGAAGACGGTTTGATTACCATTGATGTATGGCAGGAAGCGTCTCAGCTGCACCTGATTTATGAAGACAACGGTAGTGGTATTAAGGATGCTGACCGGGTGTTTGACCCCTTCTATACTTCGGACCTAGCTTCAGAAAAGTCAGGGCTTGGACTCAGCATCATTCACAATCAGGTGACCATTACCCTAGGTGGAGAAATCGAATGTGACAAAACGTGTCTAGTAGGCACAAGATTTATAATAAAGCTGCCTACAAACTAAATAGTTAAAGGTGGATAATGTGAATATCATAAAAGGGTTGACGACTTTCAATAATTTCATATGGGGCTTTCCGCTTTTGATTCTTCTGGTTGGATCGAGTATTTATCTGACGTTTCGACTGCGATTCTTGCAGGTTCGAAAAGTGCTGCTGGCTTTTAAATACCTCTTTGTTCCCCATGACGAAGCCGGTGCAGAAGGGGATGTCAGCAGTTTCCATGCCCTTGCCATTGCCCTCGCGGGCACGGTGGGAACTGGAAATATTATCGGTGTGGCACTGGCTATAAAACTTGGAGGCGCTGGAGCCCTGTTCTGGATGTGGCTCACAGGTCTTTTTGGTATGGCAACCAAATACGCTGAAACCATGTTATCAGTCAAGTACCGTATAAAGGACGAAATGGGGCAGATGTCGGGCGGACCTATGTACGTTTTGGAACGTGGTCTGAATCGTAAGACCCTTGCCAAGCTCTTTGCGGTACTCGGTGTGATAGCCAGTATGATTGGCTCAGCGATACCACAGTCAAATACCATGGTGGATATATTAGAGCAGGAGTTTCGTATTGTTCCATTTGCAGGTACTGTCGGGATTGGACTGATAACCGCATACATAACACTGGGTGGTGTCAAGAGAATTTCAAGAATCGCCGGCATTGTCATTCCCTTTGTCGCCGGCCTATTTATCTTTTGCACAGGGCTTATACTCCTAGCCAATATTGCTCAGATTCCTGCGGCAATCATGCTGATTTTGCATTCTGCATTTGACTTTGACTCAATTTCAGGCGGCTTTATCGGATCGTCAGTTGCCATTGCCATCAATCAGGGGGTGCGTAGGGGTGTGTTCTCCAACGAGTTTGGAAACGGGACATCCCCTATAGCAGCAGCGACCGCCATAACCCATTCTCACGTGCGTCAGGGCCTGATAAACATGCTGGATGTGTTCATTGATACCCACATTATCAATTTCATGATGGGTCTCATGATTATCATCAGCGGGGCGTATGAGGTTGAAACTGACACCCTTAGAATCGTCACCCAATCCTTTGAACAGGTGGAGGGGGTTGCTGTTCTTGGCAACATCGTAGAAACCGTCTGTCTCATGTTCTTTTCATTTACGACAGTTATTGCCTGGAACTACTACGGTGAGCGCTGTGCGCATTATCTTATGGGTTACAAAATCATCCCTTACTATAAGGTCCTTTTTGTAATATCAATCATGGTTGGCGGTGTACAGGATTTAAGTACGGTTTTCATGGTTTCCGACCTTGCCATAGCCCTTATGGTTATTCCAAACATTGTCGGGATTATACTGCTCTCCAATGAAGTTATTGATGATACGCGGGCTTATTTTAGTGAGGAGAGCGGGTAGGTGCAGTGACGTGCTGAAGTGGAAAGCTAACTTGAGATTAAAGAAAACATCTAAGAAGATTTACAGTAAAATTCAATAGATTATAAAGGCCAATCTCAGACAGAGACTGGTCTTTTTCTTTGGCGTTCATTTCAGTATCTAAAGAATGCACGTCGGTTCACTTTAAAAGCAGAAGCGGGGTATATCAGTAATAAGGGAACTGTGAATATGCCTAATGGGAGGTATTGTTATGAAACTTGACCCTAGTGATAAATCGTTTGCAAAGAACTTGAGTCAGTATAAGGAAATGGATAAGGTAAACGCAACGGGCTGCAGCCCATTTTTGATCGTTTTTTTCGGGCCTTATATTTTATATGCTGTGCTTGTTTATTGGGGACAGATGGTCGCGCATTTCGGGATGTTTTGGGGGACGATTGTGTTTGTGGGGCTTGCGGTTGTCATGGTTAAGTTGTTTTGGTTTTTTGTGAGGATGAAGATTTAATGAGATTGATGTAATTGGAATGATATATTTAATATGGGTGTAATCGCGTATATAAGCCAATCTCAGATTCATATTAGTAAAGAATGATAAGGGCAAGATTATTTGTTTTAAAGTAAGCGTCTAATAAGACGGTGTATTTTCGAAGCAGTTTCTTCATGAGATACTCGACCTAAAGAACAACTTTTAAATCTTTAAAAGTAACTATAAAAGATTTAAAAGTTACTATGGAGGACAAAACTCATGGATAGTACTACTTTAACTAGGCAAGTAAAGTTGGAAAAATGGACTGAAATGATTCGTGAGCGTAGTGAAAGCGGTCTAACCATCGCCCAGTGGTGTACGAAACACTCTATTAATCAGGCTAAATATTACTACTGGTTAAAGCGTGTTAGACAGACTGCTTGTGATCAGTTGCCGGCGATCAGCAGTGGATTAGTTAATCATATTGTTCCAGTCACATTTGAAGAACCAGCGGCATCTCCCACGAGCAAACCATGCTCAACATATGCCATGCGTGTGACGATAAAAGGTTGTTCAGTAGAATTTACAAATGATGCTACACCTAGATTAATAGAAACTGCTCTACAGGTCTTAAGTCATGTTAGGTGATACATCTCGCGCAGAAAAAATTTATATTGCTTGTGGTCATACAGATATGCGCAAACAGATAGATGGTCTCGCAGCTTTAGTAGAGCAAAACTTTGAACTAAGCCCTTATGAGAATAGCCTCTTTCTCTTCTGCGGTCGTCGCAAAGACCGAATCAAGGCGCTTTACTGGCAAGGTGACGGTTTTCTACTCTTGTATAAACGCCTTGAGAACGGGTCGTTTCAGTGGCCAAATGATCCAGAAGAAGTAAAGTGCATCACAAAACAAGAGCTCAGATGGTTGCTTGAAGGTCTCTCTATCAATCAACCAAAAGCCGTTAAAAAAGTCCATATAAAAACAAGTGTTTAATCGACCAAAGTCTTGATATTACTTGTTTGCACCGTTTCGAAATGTTATAATTATAGTAGGCAAAACACATGAAAACGGAGTGCTTATGGACTTAGAATTAGTAGTAGAACAACTCATGAATCGCATATCAAATCTAGAAGATGAAAATCATAAACTTCATGAAACTGTAGAATATTTAACCAGAAAACTGTATGGCAGAAGTTCCGAAAAGACTTCTTCTATCGTTGATGGTCAACTATCATTTTTTGATGAAGTAGAAACATCTACTGATGAAAATGCTGAAGAGCCAGATCTCAGACAAGTCCAGGCACACCGGCGAAAGAAGTTCAAAGGACAACGTGAAGAGCTGCTTAAAGATTTGCCGCGTGTAAAACGTCTATGTACCCTTGTAGAAGAAGATCAGTTCTGTGAAACCTGTGGTGATGGTTTACATTCCATGGGTGAGGAACTCATTCGTACAGAGATTGAGTTTATTCCTGCTAAGGTTCAAGTCATAGACTATTATAGAGCTTCATATGAATGTAGAAGTTGTAGAAAAAATGGTGCTCCATATGTTGAAAATGCACCTATGCCTTATCCTGTGATTCAGCATTCTATGGCATCACCAAGCACAGTAGCATGGATAGCACATCAGAAGTTTGTAAATGCGCTGCCATTATATAGACAAGAACAGGAATGGCAATCTCTTGGCGTTAAGTTAAGTAGAGCAACGATGGCCAGCTGATGATTGCTGCTCGTGACTGGCTTGGTCCAGTCCTAGATTTATTACATAAGAAGCTGCTTGAACAGTCACACCTTCATATAGATGAAACGACTCTTCAGGTTATGAAAGAATCTGGTCGTAAGAACACAACAAACTCCTACATGTGGGTTTATGGATCTGCAAAGTCGAGTGCTCATCAGATCCGAATTTTTGAGTATCAGCCCGGTCGCTCTGGTTCGTACCCGAAAAAATTCTTAGAAGGCTTTAAGGGATATATTCATACCGATGCCTACAAAGGATACAATAAGGTGCCTCATGTGACTCGCTGTATGTGTTGGGCACATCTTCGCAGAAAGTTCGTAGAGGCCTTACCAAGCGATCTTAAAAATCCGAATAGCACTTTAGCAGGCAAAGGTCTTCAGTTCTGTAATAAGCTCTTTGAGATTGAAAAGAGTTTAAAAGACCTTGAGCCAGATACTAGAAAGAAACAGCGTCTAGAATATGAAACTCCTATTTTAGAGGCCTTTTGGTCATGAATTGATGAAGTACTCGCAGGTGGCACAACCCTTCCTAAAGGAAAAACACTTGATGCCATAAAATATGCAAAGAATCATCAAGACGAGTTCATGAATTATCTGTTGGATGGAAATTGTGTGATTTCTAACAACTTAGCTGAGAACAGCATTCGTCCATTTACTATAGGTCGAAAAAACTGGTTATTCAGCGGAAGTCCGAAAGGAGCTAGTGCAAGTGCCGCTATTTACAGTATTATTGAAACTGCAAAGGCAAACGGACTTTCACCATACAAATACCTTAAGTTCATTTTCTCTGAACTTCCAGGAGTACAGTTTCACAAACATCCTGAATTCCTTGAAGATTACCTTCCTTGGAATGAAGATGTACAGCAAATTTGCAAATAAGCAGACTTCAAAATGAGGTCTGCTCTTCTTATTTTTACAATCTATTATTTCATCTTTTCAATCATATTTACATACACTGTCTTATTAGACGCTTACGTTTTAAAGTACTAGTTGTTTGGGAGTGCGAGTTAAAATAAAAATTTGAAACAACACATAAATCTCTTGTGAAGGATATACTTAATGATGATTAGTACCCTTCACAAGAGGTAAAACAGTTACAGTGAACTAATATCGATATATCCATTTATGACTTTCTGGTAAAAATCTTGGGCTACATTGTCTAGATACTTTTGATCAAGCGTATCTAAGATAATTCGACCACCTAATAAGTTGAGATATTTGGGATATTTTTGCGAGATCTCTCTTTGACTAAAGAAAGTTTCATCACTCATATCGATTTTTTCGATTGATGAGAGGACCATTTTAAGAAGCGTCCGATTATTCGTGTAACCACGTTCCATGAGGTGTTGGAATAGATTTTGATTTTTAAATAGAATTTTCGTTAGTCTAAATGGATCTTCATCAAATGGTAAGTATGTTAATCGTGCACCCCACCATAGTCTAGATATACCATTTCTTAATAATCCTCTTTTACCAGAAGACACAAGATATCTTTCTGATATTCTTGAACCATTTTCCACGGGCCATCTAGATTGCATGTATTCCCAACAATCTACATGTGTTAGAAAGGTCCAAATTCTTTCATCAGTTGCTTGGATATCTGACAAGTTGATCATGTTTGCATAGATTATCTTTGAGTTTTCAAAATCATTAAGAACTGATTTTGCGCGATTGAGAAGCTTGAATTTTGGATAATCCTTTGCGCCATCATTCGCTATATCCGTATTATCTAAGAGTTGCAGGAGCCATTGAGAATCTTTATTTGAATAGTAACTACTATTTATTGAGATAGAATGTTTGATCTCATATAGTACTTCATCCTTTAAATACTTAAGTCTCATTATATAGCTCCTTCCAACATAACTAAATTATTAATTGATGCACTAGTCAGATCACCTAAAATCTCATTTGCTATACTAGCACTGGAAATATTGAAGCTTGCAATTTCATCTAAGTTTATCTCTAAACTAGCAAGTTTTTTCTTAAGTACTCTAAACCATATTTTAGTATCAAAACCGCTATAATCGGTTCCTGTACTATTTTGTGCTTTTATTTCAGATAGGACAGATACTAATGCTGGCATCAAAATAATATTCGCTAAAAAGATATTGTAATTACTATTGTCTTTTAGATTATGGTAATTACGAAAATCTTCTTCTGAGATCAATATAATTATCTTGTCTGATTCATAGTCTATATCATAAATATAATCCTTAGAACTAATAACAGTAAATATTGAGGAGACATTTTTAAATGGATCAATGTCATGATCAGCATCAAACTTCTGACCTTTTCCAACTGCAAGTAAGTCACCAGTCATAAGCTTGAACTTAATATCATTAAATAATGTACTGAAACTATGAGCATGATAGTCAAGAATTTCTTTTCTCGCAATTATCATTGGTAGAACTTCAATATTTCCACGTAAGTCGCTAGAGTTTAAGGTGAACATACCGCTAGATTCATGTGAAATCTCCTTGAACTCTCGGTACATTGAAAGAGGGCTTTCAATATGAACTCCAAGTTTCGCATGACCAGAACACAGGAGTTCATGTATACTTTCATCAAGTGAGTTCAAGTTATATTGAAACTCATAACATCTTTTGATTCGATTAATATCGACATTTATATCAATACTAAAGTTGTACACTGAAAAGTCTGTATTGTTTGGTGCCATCACAGGGTGTGGGTAATCACGTTGTCTTAATTTCATATGCATTCACCTCGATTGAAGCATTTAAGTCAATTTTAGGATACAAGTTAAATGAGTAGGGCTGTTCAGCTTCAGCCTCAATTATCATGGAGTTTTCCTTGAAAGTATATTTTAAAGAGGGATCTTGAGTGTTAGCTTCTTTAATGGAAAAATTCGTTTTAGCTTTAGTTTCTTCCCCGGAATACTTGAAAACTAGCTTTAATTTTGAAGTTTTACTAGATGTTATAGATAGAACATAATGGGTGCTATTCTGCGGTCTGAAAATCCTTTTTTGAACCTTCAATACTGAGGATTTTGGGGTAGTGTTATCGGTTGATTCAGTAACACTGTTATCAATTTCTTTACCTGCGTTCGTAGAAGTGTTACCTTTTGTGATTTCTCCTTTTCCACCGTTTCCTCCATTGGAGTCATTGCTTCCGTTTGGTGAGTCTTCAAATCCTCCATCAAACTCTCCAGGTGCATCAGTTGAGTCATTTTTGCCCTGAGACTCAGAGGCTGAAGTTCTACCAAGATCATATGTTTGTATAGGTTCACGGATTGAAAATGGTTTTTGATCAACATCTTGAGGAATATTAGTAAATTCACCAATTTTGTCAAATGTCTCATCAACATTATCTAGTTCCTCGTATGGTAGAAACTCTTTAGCGTACTCTACATCGAGTTCTGTTGAATCAATTTGTTGACTAATCTCTTTTATTAATGAACTGATGGAATCTCTGATTTTATCAATTACTTTTTTCGCATATTTTGAATCATCATGGCGACCTTCTTCCCACGCATCATGCCTAGGTGGCTCAAGGTTTCTTAGAAACTCATTAAGCTCAGGTCCTCGGACAATCATTACACCTGAAAATTGCATTGGTGTGTGGAAATTACCTTTATCAAGTATTTTCATTCCACTTCTGAAATAGCCTACACGTTTAGGATGATTTTTGTTCTTCAGAATTCTTATTTCAATATTACCCATATTATATATATCTTTCACATATGGTGGATGTTCGTAGTTCTGATAGGCTTCATAATAGTAATACGTATATTTGGACAACATATCAGACTTAGTGTAATAACTACTGAAGGTATCAGTTAATGTATTCGCTGAGATTGGCAGTCCATCAACATCTATTTCTATCTGACCTTCTAGTATTGCTATCAAAAATTCGTCTAGAACACATCTAATAATAGTAGTTTTCCAATCATTTGGAAAATCAACACCTGCAACAAAAACATCCGTACCTGTATTTGATCTGGTAGCGAAGTTCGGAAAAGTTAAGGGACTGGTTAATGGAAGCAAACCATCTAGTTGACCAAAATACCCTTTGCCTTGAGTTTTGTTGCCATTATTGTTAACGTGTGTGGTCAATATTGACACTCCCTGAAATATAGATGATTGTTGACAATCAACTGAATGGTAAAAAACAGTTCTAATATTGGAAACTGCAAATGGTGCGTGTTTACCAATCCCAAATGAACCACCTGAACCAGATGCTTTATTTGAAACACCTGATCCCTTTAAGAGTTTATAAAGATTGGAATCTCTATCTTCTATTGGCCCTGTTAATCCGACTGTATTTGAATCGGAAACACGGAGAAAATCAATGTTGTCAGAATGCATCGTTTCAATTGCTTTGTCAAAGAATTTTTTAACTTTATCGCCATTGTAGTATGTGCTACAACGATTTAGTATATCTGAGAATTTGGTGTGAGCCGGAAAGGCGTCTTTGTTTATCGACATTTTGGAGAACTCAATTCTAACAGGATTATCGTCTGAACTTCGAGCGTCCAACGAGTTTTGAATCAATTCTTTTGCTAGTGATCTCCATCTATTTCCATAGAATGTTTCAATGCCTGAATCATTTAATCCGGAATCACTGCCATCGCCATTTTCTGGGAACTTCCAATTAATCATAGGACCTCCATAATATTGTATATTTAAGCGCTAATAATTATACTTCGACTTACATCTCGTAAATCCTTCATATTATTACCAATAGCAAAAGAGCAACCATGTGGTTGCTCTTTTGCTATTTAAGTAGACTTAGGATATGTTTGGCGATAGCTAGCGATAAAAGTGGAGGAACTGCATTTCCAATCTGCTGGTATTGAGAATCTTTAGTACCTGAAAAAATAAAATTATCGGGAAATGATTGAAGTCGTGCTGCTTCTCGAATACTTATAGCTCTATCTTCAGTAGGATGAATCCACATTGCTTTTCTAACATTAGTGACTGTGCCAGATACTTCATTGAGGCTGAGTCGTTTATATATTGAACTTTGAGTTCTAGTTGGATCACTGTAATTTGTCTTCAACGAGTCGTCTAGATCATGGAAGTTTTCACCTTGCTTAATCTTAGTAAACCTAGTTATAGATAGGCTTCGGCTATCGGTAACTATATGATTGTGTATCTGTTCACCACGACACATTTTATTGAGATAGTCATTCGTAATTTTTAGATGATCAGTTGTAGTTAAAGTTGAATCGACAACTTGGCGACTTGGTTCTATATGTGCAAGATCTGAAATCGCATCACTTATTGTAACCCTAGACGCAAACTGAGGTTTAATTTGTTCGTATGTTTTAGCAAGTTGATCATTCCGAATCGCAATCATAAAGAAGCGTTCTCTTTTTTGAGGAATTCCAAAATCACTTGCATCTAAGATTGTTGATTCAAATGTATATTCGGTTTGTAGTCGTTTACTTACAAACTCATAAACATTGTAAGCGTCAAGTTCCACGTAAATGGAATTGTTGCGTGTCGTCACTTTTTTTATAGTAATGTTCTCTTGCATAATCTCATCCAATACGCTAAAGAGTTTTATTGTGGCAAGTGCATTTTTTAATGAATGATCTAACATGAAGCTAGTGAAAGATCTCTGGTTAATAAACTTCTTAATATCTATTAGTGTAGTTGAAATCACTTTAGATAAAAAATGATGGTGCTTTTCTAGTGAGGATTTGGAATTTCTCAATAGCTTTTTTATGAGTTTTTTGTTTTTTTCACTGTTAATTATATGTTTGTTTCTTGTAATATTTTTAAAAAGGATATTCACATCACCTATTAGTCGTTGTGATTCCTCTGTAGATTTGGTGTACGGAAGTTTACCTCTCTTAAGTGAAGAAAGTAATCGTTCTGTATCAGGAGTTGAATCGCAAATTGATATTAGCTGATTTTGTATAGTAATTCCATACTTTCTAAGGGATTCGTGTTCACCATCAATAACGAAAAAAAAGTGTTTATCTGAGTTGAAAGTTCTTACATTTTCTAGAACGAACGCTCTTGGCTTTAGTGTTTCAATAGCTTTCACATATTCCTTAACCAGTTGATTATTTCCGTTGATTAGTGAGTTCTTCTGTCTATTGGCATTTGAGAAACCTTGACATGGAGGCCCGCCGATGATTAGATCCAACTCTTCTCCATTTAAGTCATTTATGAAATCATTGTATGGGAAATCAAGAATATCATCATATAATGTTGTATCATTTGTTGCTAAGTTCATTTTGAAAGTATCTTGTGCAGATGGGTTTTTCTCCACTGCACATAAGAGTTCAAACCTTCCAGTTTGATGAAATCCGTAGCTTAAACCACCAGCTCCAGAAAACAAATCTATATATTTAAGCATAGTTATAACCTCACTAGTATGAATGATTTATATTAATTTGAGTCTGTATAGGATTGTATTTTACTATTCCAGTAACCGATAAACTTTGCTTTATCATAAAAAGCTTCAAATGGTTTATTGATGATACATACAATAACTTCAATAACCATACTTAAATCAAGCTCAAATCCCAAAACCTTTTTGCAAAAAATCATCCAACGCTTTACAACAACAGGATCATTACTCAGTCGTGAGATGACTAGAATAGAATCACGTTCTATAGGTGTGCCTCTATTTTCAAAAGTTGATTTCAAGGCATTTTGAAGTTCTGAACCTTCAAAATCGAATGATATTGCTAAGTTGTAAATGTCATAGAAGTCTTTCATACGACTTGTTGCTTCCATGTGTGTAACAATCGCATCTACTTTTTCTGAAATGGTCGATTCTAAGGAATAAGTTAGTAATTCTGGTTTATGGAATCCATCAAGCAATGTAGGCAAAGTTCTTTTCACACTCTCTGGAAAAATAACGTCTCCAACACCGAAATCGATGCTAAATGGTGTTTTAGTTTTTCCGATAATACCTATCAAGTTGACTCTAACTCCATGATATTCTTTTATTTCTGAAATTCTTTCTATACTTCGTACTTGTATCTGGATGAAGGTATTAGATGTATCAATATTGATAACGTCCTGAACTAGTCTATCAATTTCCTCAATATTGTTTGGATGATTCATTAGTAGATAATCGGCATCCATTGTAGGTCGCGTTGTGAAACCACTCATAGAGTATAGTAGATAACCACCTTTAAGAATTAGATTGTCATTGTATTTTGATAACTCAAGTCTTCTTAGGAACTCTTCTTGACAGAATAGATTAAGCAGTTGTTGTAATGAGAGGCCCTTATTACGAGATAGATTCTTGAGTTTGGCAAGCACAGAGGCTGACTTATTACCCATTATAACCACACTCCTATATAAGTTTGTACTTTATTTCTAATATTGAAGACCTCTGCATATTCAAAAAGTCGTCGAATGTTCTTAGTTTCATCCCTTAGGTAGCTTTGGATGGCATTGTTGAACACTTCCTTTTCAATTTTGTTTTCATATCTGAGCACATCGCATATGGTTCTTTCGCGATCGTATATTTTGATCTCAATTCCATCACTAAAGTATTTATCGATTCCGATTGAAAGAAACTTACCATCTAAGTAAAACGGATGAATAGGTATAAATGATATATCATATTGACTCTTTTTTGAATGTTTATCTACGGCAATTTGCCATTTAAGCGGAATTCTATCCGTATACTGATAATGAAGAAGAGCACTTTCAAGAAATAGTACTGCATCTGGAAATAGACGAGCAATGACTGCATCGTCTTGTGAGAGGTAGTCGCTTAATTCGTAGATGCCTTGTTTTAGGCGAGTAATAGTGCCTTCATTCACTAGTTTGCTGATCTGACGACTTGATAGTCCGATTTCTTTTAGTTCAGAAGTTCGTAGAATCCCGGCATTCTTATGAAAATTTCTATTTAGTATTGAATAATCGATCATTTTGCACCTCTTTGTCCGCTTTTAAATCAGAAAGCGGACCATTTGGTGCAATTATATCATTATTTGAAGTTCGTCACAACTAAAACATCTAATCAAAACCACACTTACACTCGTTACGCTGAACTGTATCACAAATAAGAGTGGGCTAAACGCTAGTATGATCTTCAAAGCCTGTCCTACAAAACTTTATTTTAATTAAGCAAATGAATATGAGTAATTTTATTGATATGACATAGATGAAATTGAAAAGTTTTTAAGATGGGTGAAGTGATTGTCGGAAGATGGAGTTGTGAAATCTAACTATTTGGCATATCGAATTATGTAGCTAAAGTTGCAATTGCTTCAATGGACTCAAGAATTCCGTTTTCCAACCAGTATACAAAATTGGATTTCAACCCTTTACCTCCGTAGTAACTATAGGCTTGGTCTCATCTTCTTCAAATTTATAAGGACATTTGATATCATGTATTTTCACAATAAAGTGAGTGAACAAGCAGTTTTTATTTTCTCATTTTTAAATCTAGAGAATAATGCTAGGAAAAATCTGATTCATTCTTGATTGCTTTAAACAGAAGGAAATCAAGAATGAATCATAGGTTATTTCATGTTGCATATCAAGGACTTTCTTTTCACGACGGCATCTTACAAAGCAACCTATGAAGACCCAGCTCCATTATAAGTTATTTTCCCATTCAGGCTACTGGTATGGGCGAGCTGGCCATCAGTCGTGATGACAATGGCTGCCATTCCCTCGATGGCGTTTACCTTGCGTAGGATAGAGGCAATATCCAAACCGAATAATTTCGTCGTATAGAGATCGCAGTCCAGGGACTGATCTGCAATTATGGAGAGTGAAGCGATATTGTTTTCTATCGGATACCCAGTTTTGCTGTCGAAAATATGGTGGTAGGTGTGTTTGTTTTTTTCAAATACGCGCTCATAAATGCCAGAGGTGACAACGGACTGGTTTCTGATGTTGACACTTGCAACGAGATGTCCTCTTGGGAGAAATGGATTCTGAATGCCCACACTCCAGGTGCTGTCACCCGAAGGGGAATCCCCATGAACAAGGACATTGCCGCCAATGTCAACCAGCGCTGAAATCGCTCCGTTTGCTTTAAAGAAAGCCATGATCTTGTCGCAAAAATAGCCTTTGGCAATCGCACCAAGGTCTATTTCCATGCCTTTCTTCAGGAAAAACACCGTCTTATTCTCTTCATCTAATTTTATGTGTTCAGCTTTTAAAAGATCCAGTACGCCGATGATGTCTTCAGGCTCTGGCACACCGGCTTCTTCAAATCCGATCCGCCATAGTTTTACAAGTGGACCTATTGCAATGTTTAAGTAAGTGTCTTTAGTCATGCTGTGTTCCTTACCGATCTTGATCAGCTCAAATAGGTCGGGATCAACCCTTTGAGGGCTTATGAATGCGGTTTGTTTCAGATGCGCAAGGGGGGCGTCGGCGCTATTTGCGCTAAAGACAGTTTCAAAGTGCTCAAGCATTTGACAAGCCTCAGTGACAAGTTTTTCAGCATGGTCCCCTTTAAAATATAGGGTGATTTTTGTCCCCATGAGATGAAGGGTTTTCCTAGAGGTGTTCATTATTTTCTCCTAAACCTAAATTGTTTTCCCCATCAATGGAAAATGAGGCAATGAGCGCTTTATCCATTTCAGAGAGTCTCCGATCCGAGTGATGCGCTATGAAAAAATCCAAACTCAGTTCATCCATAGGGAGTGGATAGATATTATACTTCGAAGGGCACGCATCAACATGAAGGCTTTCTGGGATGAAGGTCACACCCACATTATGCATGGCAAGTTTTCGAACCGTATAGATTTCAGTGCTTTCAACCACAATTTTTGGCGAAATCTTATAAACGCTGAGCAGCTGATCAATCTGACTGCGTATGGAAGAGCCCTTGCTGGTCAAAATGAGATTTTGGCATAGGAGTGTCTTCATGTCAAATGTGCCTGCTTCGACTACGGCAACGTCTTTCTGATATAAAGCTGAGCAAGGTGGAATAATGACACTGTAGCTGTTTTTCCCCCAAACGGTAGACCGTAAATTGGGGGATATGTTTCTTGAGTTCTGTCCAATCCAAAAATCCAGTTCGCCGTTTAAGGTGCGTTTCTCATTTTTTTCAGGTAAATCCTCTGAAAGCTCGATTTTACAGCTGGGATGCATTTCTAAAAATCTCGGTAACAGAAGCGGTAGGATGTAAGTTCCGAGACTGGGGAGAATGCCTATTTTGATGACCTGCTTATCCCGATTGGTTACAGCGGATATTTCGCGAATGAACCTGGAATATTGGTTTTCCGAGGCTGTTAAATATTCATAATAAATTTTCCCTTGTTCTGTTAAACGATAGGGCAGTTCATCTCTATTGATCAGTCTACACGCCAGTTGATTTTCAATTCTCTTGATGACCTGCGTCAAATAAGGTTGAGAAACATAGAGTGATTTTGCCGCCTTGCCATAATTGCTGTATTTCAGAATGGCATCGATATAGTACAGCGTATTTTGAGGGCTGTTTTGTGACATGGTATCCTTCCTCGTTTCAAAGTATTTCAAATTGCATGGGTCCTGTTTACGATTGATGATAACAAATTTGTTATCGATTAGCAATATATAACTATTAGATAGAAATTTGAGACTATGTTAATCTTATATCAAACAAATGCAATTGATATTCTTTTACATATTAGAGAGGGGAACACAATGAGATATTTAGCAATTGTGGGCACGAATGCAGACGTGTCAACGAATCGTATGTTGCTTCAGTTCATGCAAAAGCATTTTTCAAGCGATGCAGAGATTGAACTCTATGAAATAAAGGCATTGCCTGCTTTCTACGAGCCAGAGGGTGCGGAAGTCCCTGAAGCGGTTGAAGCATTGTCGCAAAAAATTCTAAATGCGGATGGTGTGATCATGGCAACGCCAGAGTATGACCATGCGATTCCAGCAGTTTTAAAGAGTGCGCTGGAATGGATCAGTTATACAAGCCAAGCACTTACAGACAAACCCGTTCTGATTGTAGGGGCTTCTCATGGTATGCTGGGTTCTTCTCGTGCACAGGCCCATTTAAGGCAAATACTCGACTCACCTGAGCTTGCTGCGAGAATTATGCCAAGCAATGAGTTTCTTTTAGGTAAATCGCAGGAAGCCTTTGACTACGCAGGAAAACTCAAATATCCTGACAAGCTTGCAGAACTCAATGAAGTTTTTAGAGAATTCCTGCTCTTTACAGAGATTACTGCAAAGCTGCTGGCGGAAAAGGCCCTTGTACAGAGAAACAGAAAATTCACATGGCAAGAATAGGAGAGAATACGATGAAATTTATAGCGATTGCTGGAACGAGTGCGAAGAAATCATACAATCGTTCACTCCTTCAGTTCATGAAAAAATATTTTGAATCCAAAGTGGAAATTGAAATTCTTGACATCGCAGACGTACCCATGTTCAATCAGTCAGACGACCAGTCCTACAGTGATGTTCTGCAGATGTTCAACGATAAAATTACAGAGAGCGATGGCGTGATTATCGCTACTCCGGAGTACAACCACTCGATTCCGTCGAGCCTCAAAAGTCTTATTGAGTGGCTTAGCTTCGAGCTTCATCCGCTGGTTGGAAAACCGGTCATGATTCTGGGGGCGTCTAAAGATGTACAGGGGTCTTCACGTGCCCAGCTGCACCTGCGTCAAATTCTGGACGCACCGGGTGTCGATGCCAATGTGATGCCGGGCTATGAATTCCTGCTTGGGAGTGCCCATAAGGCATTTGATGAAAATGGCGATCTGAACAATGAGAGAACCGTTGATTTCCTGGAAATATGCTTTTTGCGCTTCATGCGTTTTGCAAAGATTTCAAACCTGCTCAACGAAGAGGAAGAATTCACTTTCAATCCAGGGGATTATGAAGTCAGTACCTTAGGCCATGGCGGCAGCCTGCCGATGAAGGTAACCTTCAGTGAGAAGAGAATCGAAAACATTGAGATCGACACAGAAGGTGAGACAGAAGGCCTTGCCGATGTGGTTTTTGTAAGAATTCCCGATAGAATCATTGAGGGTCAAACCTTGAATGTAGATGCACTTTCCGGTGCTTCCGAAACCAGTAATGCGGTTCTTGATGGAGTTGCAAAAGCCATCAAGCTTGCTGGGGTGAATCCGGATATTTTAAAGAGACGTCCTAAACCACCGAGCAGCTTAAACAGAGAAGACGAAGAGTACACTTGTGACGTTGTCATTGTTGGTGGCGGCGGTGCGGGTCTTAGTGCTGCAGCAACAGCCCTGCAAGGTGGTGCAAGTGCCATCGTCGTTGAAAAATATCCAGCGGTAGGGGGCAATACCATCCGTTCAGGGGGCCCTGTCAATGCTGCAAATCCAAAGTGGCAATTGAATTTTGATGAAAATCCAGGAGAGAGAGCAACAATTGAAGCCTTGCTCAATACAGATGAAAGCCTAATTCATACAGAGTACTTAGAGGATTTCAATACACTTAAAACAGAATATGCAGCATACAAGGAAAAATTTGCGACACAAAAAGGCCATCTCTTTGACTCGCCACTGCTTCACAGAATGCAGACCTACTTTGGCGGCAAGCGAACAGACCTTCACGGCAATAGCATCTATGGTCAATATGACCTTGTGAAAATCCTTACGGACCGCGCTCTGGAAAGTGTCAACTGGCTTGAAGAAATAGGTGTCGAGTATGATAAGAACATTGTCTTTGCACCGGTCGGCGCACTCTGGCGTCGTGGACATAAGCCCGTTAAGAGCTATGGGACGGATTTTATCCTTGCCCTGAAAAAATATGTTGAAGAGAACTCAGGAAAAATCATTACAGACAGTCCTGTGAAAGAGTTCATTATTGAAGAGGGTGAAATAAAAGGTGTTATAGCAACTGGAGAGAATGGCCAAAAAGTCACAGTTCATGCAAAAGCAGTTGTTCTTGCAAGTGGTGGTTTCGGAGCCAATACCAAGATGCTCAAAGAGTACAACACTTACTGGAAAGAAATTGACGACAACATCAGAACGACAAACTCCTATGCGATGACAGGCGATGGCATCCTCCTGGGTCAATCGGCGGGTGCTGCTCTTACGGGCATGGGCTTTACGCAAATGATGCCTGTTTCTGATCCTGAAACCGGCGAACTCTTCAGCGGGCTTCAAGTGCCGCCGGAAAACTTCGTCATCGTCAATACAGAAGGCAAAAGATTCGTCAATGAGTTTTCGGGAAGAGATGTCTTGACTAAGGCAGCAATCGAGCAAGGTGGTCTCTTCTATCTTATAGCAGATGATGAAATCAAGAAGACGGCAGCCAATACAAGCCAGGAAAAGATTGATCTTCAGGTAGAGGAAGGCAGACTGTTCAGAGCGGATACACTGGAGGAACTTGCGGTGAAAGTGGGCATGGATCCTGAAGTGCTTTCAGAAACGGTGAAGAAGTACAACGCATATGTTGAAGCAGGTGCGGACCCTGAATTCCATAAGGATACCTTTGACTTAAAAGTTGAGAAAGCGCCATTCTATGCCACACCGAGAAAACCGGCAGTGCATCATACCATGGGTGGACTTAAGATTGATACATCTGGTCGTGTACTGGATGAAGCAGGTAATCCGATTACAAATCTCTACGCCGCAGGTGAGGTCGCAGGAGGAATCCATGCAGGCAACCGCCTTGGCGGGAATGCCTTGACAGATATCTTCACCTTTGGCAGAATTGCAGGAAAGACTGCTGTCGACGAGCTATAGAAGCAGAATAAGAAAAGTGTAAGTCTTAAGCACCGCATCCGTGCTGAAGACTTACACTTTTTCTAATTGATAATGGACGCGTTGATCCTAGTTCCCACTCAAAACAACACTCCGACCAGACTTCCCAGCCTTCATTCCCTTACCAAACACCCCCTCGCCAAGCAGGGCGCCACCAATAATAAGCCCAGTCCCTAACAGCTGAATCGGCTCAAGTGATTCCTTAAGTACAATCACTGAGAATAGAACTGCGGACAGGGGTTCCAAATAACCGCAAATGGCAACCGTCTGAACAGGCAGCTTTCCAATAGATGAAAAATACAGGTAGCATCCTATGCCCGTGTTCACAAGGCCGAGCCAGAGTATTGGAAGCCAGTCTGCTGTGAGCACTTGTATTTGGAAGCCTTGCTTGAACCACATGTATATTGAAACGGTCAGGAGGGTGAAAAAGAGCTGGATTGTTGCATTTTCGAACCCTGAAACCTTCTTGGAAAGCTTGTTGAATATCACAATGCCTACGTATGAAAAAGCGGATAGGATCGCAAAGAAGAGACCAATGAGCGCCGTACTGTCACCACCTATTTGTCCGCTTATAAGTAGAACACCAGCAATCGCTAAAAACAGGGCAAACACCTTGTGAAGGGTAAGCCTTTCTTTGAAAATGATGGGTGAAAGGGCCACAACAATAACTGGCCCAAAGTAGTTGATCAGCATCCCCAGGCTCACACCAATATAGGTGAAGGCTTCATACAGAAAGAGCCAATCAGCACCCATGGCAATGCCGGACAGGGCAATGAAAAGCAAGTCCCTTTTATGGTGGAAGGCAGTCATTTTATGTTTTGACAGCTTGAAAAGTGCTAAGAGTAAAATGCATCCGAAAAAGGAACGCATAAACACAATTTCGTAACTTGTGAGTCCAATAAAACTAGCAACAATGCCGTTTGATCCAAAGAGCAGTAGGGCTAAAGGTATTTTTTGAGTGAAGCTTTCATTTTGATGACCTCGCTATTGAAAAATTTATACAGAAAATATAACATAATAAAAAGAATGACAATAGCGAATGTTTATCATATTAAACATTACAAAAAATCATGCAAATGAAGGGTGTGACGCTTCAAATGGATGCAAATATATTCAAGTATATGGCATTTGTAAAAACAGTGGAGTATGGGAGTTTTACCAAAGCGGCTGAAATACTGCATTATTCCCAGTCTGGTGTAAGCAGGATGATAAATGATCTGGAGAAGGAGTGGAAAGTTTCTCTTCTTGAAAGAAGTCGAGCAGGGGTTCGCCTTACTTCCGACGGGCATAAGCTTTTGCCCTATGCGCAAAGGGTATGTGAAGAGTACGACAAGCTTCAAATCCAGATAGATGAACTCAATGGTCTTCAATCAGGGTTTATTCGTATTGGGACTATTTCAAGTGTTGCGACGCACTGGCTGCCCAATACCATAAAAGCCTTTCAAGAAGACTATCCCAACATAGACTTTGAACTGCTTATTGGAGACTACTCAGAAATCGAAAGCTGGATTGCAGATGGACGTGTAGATTTTGGTTTTGTCAAACTGCCAACACGACCAAATTTTGAAACCATATTTATGGAGCGTGACAAGCTGCTGGTCATCTTGCCTAAAGGGCATCCATTAGAGACTTGCGAAGTTTTTCCAACAGAAGCTTTATGTAATGATCCCTTTATATTACTGGAGAAGGGCACCAATGTGGAGGTATCCGCAATCTTTGAAGAAAGTGGTATAAAGCCCAATGTGCGATTTACAACATGGGAGGACTATGCCATTATGTCCATGGTTGAAAGCGGGCTGGGCATTAGCATATTGCCACAGTTGATTCTAAGGCGTAAACCCTATGACATTGTTGAAAAGGAACTGGACAAGCCAGCATATAGAACTCTTGCCATAGCTTTTAGAGATAAAAAGGCAGCTTCAAAAGCGGTACAGAAGTTTATGGAGTATATGCAGTATCGATAAAGTGCTTGTTTCATACCTGTAAGGAACATTCATATGAAAAGCATGTATTGTTGATCTAGGAGAATATATCGACTTTTTTAAAACTGACTCTAACCCAGTCAGTTTTTTTATGTCAAAATGCCAACTGACACATAAGGTACTTAGAACTGACACATACTTGTGACAAAAGAAGAATAACATGTAATCAAGATAAACAAAGTCAAACACATCAAAAGGGATGTGAAACGATATTCTATTAGAAAAAGGAGAGAATTGAAATGACTAAATCAATGAAGCGTGTAATGAGTTTTGCAGTAGCAGGTATTATCGCAGCAGGTATGATGGTTCCAACATTTGCAGATACAGCACAAAGACCGGCAGACATATACGCAGAGACTAATGGCATTCGTGTTGAAGAGGCCTATGAACTAAGACATGCAACAGATCAAACCTTTGGTGAGCTTTCTGAAGAAGCGGGAACATACGATGCATTCAGCATAGCAATGCAGGCTTTCAATAAAGACAGAATCGCCGACCTTCTTGAAGACGGCACAATCACACAAGAGCAGGCAGACGCAATGTATGCTCAAATGGAAGACTGTGACGGCACACCAGGCGAGAAGGATGGTTTGAAACTGGAACTGCATGATGGTTCAGGCTATGGCATGGGTCAAGGCGCAGGTGGAAATGGCCTTCGTGACGGTTCCGGTACAGGTCCTCGAAATGGAAATGGATTCAATAAATAATAAGCGGCACATGAACTTAAGGCACAAAGGTTGATAACGCTCAATCTTTGTGTCGTATTTTTTTTGCTTAAAACCATTCAAAATCAATCTCAAACGGCCCGGCATTTTGTATCTGAAACTTAGCAACAAGAATTCGATTTATACAGCTACTTAGGGATATAAATAGGATAAGAGGCTGTTTTTGTAAAGTTATTAATTGGGAATAGGAATAACCTTGCAAAGGATTGATAAAAGTGAAAAAAGGAAATCCGAAAGCAATGTTGTGTATATTGGCAGTCTGTCTTATGGGCGTCGTGGCAGCTCTAAATGGATGTTCAAGTAGGCCTTCTGAAAATGGATCTTCATCAAATGAAGCTTCCACAGCCGCACCCGAAAAGCTCCACATGTCCATTGTGGCGAAGGGATGGCAGCATCAGTTTTGGCAGGCTGTAAAAACAGGAGCCTATCAAGCAGCAGAAGACTATGACGTGGACATTACCTTTGTCGGACCGGAGGGCGACTATGCCTTCAACCAGCAGGTGGTTATGATTGAGGAACAAATTGAAACAGCACCGGATGCGATTATTATTGCCGCATCCAATTTCGATGCGGTTATCCCGGTTCTGGAAAAGGCGACGGACTTAGGCATTCCAATCATTGCCTTTGACTCAGGGGTCGAAGTGGACTTGCCGGTGACAACAGTCATGACAGACAACCACGCAGCTGCGGCGCTGGCAGCGGATAAAATGGCCGAGGCCATTGGCAATAAAGGACAGGTGGGCATAATTTGTCACGACGAGTACTCTATGACGGGCAAGTACAGAAAAGAGGGCTTTGTTGACCGCATCCATGAGGCCTATCCCGGTATTGATGTCGTGTCAGTTCAGTTTGGAAGTGGTCAGCATGAACTTTCCGAAAAGCTTGTACGTGAAATGATTCAGACCTATCCGGACCTGAAAGGAATATTCGGTGCAAATGAAGGTTCTGCAATCGGGTTAATCAACGGGGTTGTGGCAGAAAATGCCCAGGACAGGTTGGTCATTATTGGTTTCGATGCGGGTTCCCAAATAAAAGAAGCCATCAGGCGCGGCATTATGTACGGAGCGGTAAGTCAAAAACCGGTTCAAATCGGGTATAAGGCAGTAGAAGCCGCATATAAATACAATAAGGGGGAAAACCTAGACAAAAATATTTATACGGGACATTTCTGGTATGACAAGAGCAACGTGGACGATGGAGCGCTTCAAGGCGATTTGTACGACTGAGTCAAGAGCTGTTGACGCTTTATACGACATGAGAAAAAGAGATGATGTGTATGTGGTTACGAAACGTTTTGCGCAATACCAAAATCCAGTATCGTATGATGTGGGCCTTTGTTCTGTTGACTCTTATTCCCATGACCATTACAGGTGTACTCACCTACATGGACTCAACGGAGTACAGCCAGGAAAAAATCATATCATATTCCGTGCAGCTCATTGATGAAGCTTCGTTGAGAATTCAGACGGAGCTCCTTCACATGGAAAGCATTGTTGAGGAATTCGATGCGATGCCGGATGTACAAACGGGCGTGCTCCACCTTTCTGAAATGGAATACACAGATTACTATACGATCACAGATGCGATTACACAACAGGCCCTTCAGGAAATGCGAAAATCCACCATGGGGCTGTCATCTGACATTATGGGCATTATTTTGGTAACTGAAGAAGGCACCATTCTCGGATCAGGACAGAACAATTACACCAGTGAAGTCTTAAGGCCATTTTACAAAAGTGTACTAGATCAGGGTAAGGGAGCAAGCTACAGCATAATTCAGGATATCAGCGGACGGTATCAGCTTGCACTGAGCCAACTGATTACAAGTCACGAAACAGGTGAGCCGATTTGTGCCATGCTGGTGACATTCCGTGAAAACTATATTGAGGATAGCCTGTATTCCATCTATCTTTCAGAGGCATCCCGCATTTATCTGCTCGATTACGACAAGCGGATTGTCGCATCGAATACTGAGGACAGTGCAGGCTCTATGACTGTAAACTCTGACGAAATGCACGCTGTCGATCTGGTTATGGACCAGTATCACGAACAAAACAGCAATCAGCCAGCCTATTACACAGACGATCACTTCCTTGTGGTTTACGGTGGCATTGAAAACGCAGACTGGGTTCTGGTTGGCCTTGTGCCCATGGATTATATCGTCGAGGACTCAAAGGACTTAATGCTCCAGATTATGTTGATTGCCCTGCTGTGCATGATTGCAGCCATACCAGTGGCCATATTCGTTTCATCGAGTATTTCAAAACCGATGAAACGGCTGGAAAAGGCTATGGATTTGGCAACTGCGGGAAACATTGAAATCGCGGTTGAGGTGGATGGCAACGACGAGCTGACCCACATGAGTCATTCCTTTAATCTCATGATGACGAGTATTCGTGAATTGCTGGAGGAGGTGCTTGAAACCCGCAAGGAAATTGTCTTTAAGCTTGGCGAGGTTATTGAAGCACGTTCGAAGGAAACCAGCTATCACATCCGGCGCGTCATGGGCTATGTGGAAATTGTTGCCCAGGGGCTGGGATTGCCGCAGAAAGAGGTGGATCGCCTTAAAATCGCGTCTATGCTGCATGACATTGGCAAGGTGTCAATTCCGGACAGTATTCTTAATAAGCCCGGAAAGCTGACCGATGCGGAGTTTGCCCTAATGAAGACCCATACCACCCTCGGTTATGAGCTGCTGAAAAAAACAGACAAACCGATTTTTATCATAGCGGCAGACATTGCACACGAACATCACGAGCGCTATGATGGAAATGGGTATCCGAGAGGGCTCTCGGGCGAGAAAATAAGCCTTTGCGCACGTATTACTGCCCTTTGCGATGTCTTTGACGCACTGAGCACCAAGCGGGTTTACAAGGAGGCCTGGCCACTTGAAGCGGTAGTTGACTACATTGTTGAACAAAAAGGTAGGCAGTTTGACCCTGAAGTAGTGGATGTGTTTTTAGACCAGCTGGATGCCGTTGACCGCATCCGAACCACCTATCGGGACGAATATAAAAACGACAATTAAAGTATCGCTGAAGAAAACTGACTCTGACCCAGTCAGTTTTTTTATGTAAAATTTGGGTCATTTTCTACATAGAACAATCAGATCCCAAATGAATGGAGACTGTACCGGCGTACTCAAAATTCTGGTGAATAAGTAACGATTAAAAGGATTATTGTTGAACTTCATAATGAAGTGTGCTATTTTAAATGTAACGCGTTACATTAATAAATGAAAAACGTTACAAAACGTTGTAACAATGAGTTGAGGTGAGAAGATGAGCAGCTTGAAAGATGTTGCAAAACGGGCAAATACATCTACGGCAACGGTATCGCGCGTGATTAATGATACTGGCAAGGTAAGCGATGAAATGAAGGCGCGCGTTTTTAAAGCCATTGAAGAACTGGATTATAAGCCCCTTCAGCGTGAGGGAAAGGCAAAAGAAACGAAAAATGTTGCACTGATTACACCGGACATTGAAAACCCATTCTTTGCGAAAGTGGCAAAGACCATAGGTAAAATTGCAAACACCTTAAACTATAATGTTTTACTGGTTAATGGCAGTGACTTAAAAGATAACCAGGACAATTTCCTGATGAATTTGGTCAATACACGTGCTGACGGAATCATCTATGCGTCTTCTTATAGACTGGAAGACGTCATAGAACAGGCAAAAACAAATCATATTCCGTTGGTTGTTTTAGATCGTGAATTCATTTTGTCTGAAATTGATTCTGTTTCAGTCAACAACAATCAAGCGGGGTACATTGCTGCAGAACATCTCATTGCGCTTGGACATCATAATATTGCATTTATTGGCGGTACGGAGTATACCGAAATTTCAAAAAATCGTCATGAGGGGTATAAACGCGCTCTGATTGAAAATGATATTGAATACAATGAAGCACATGTGGCCTTTGGAAATTTCATGATGGATTCAGGGTTTCGAGCAGCCCAGAAAATCATGGAAGGAAACCCGGAGGTGACGGCCATTGTTGCAGGCAACGATCTGATGGCAATCGGTGCAATGAATTACATTAGCCAAAAGGGGTTGAAAGTTCCTGAAGATATTTCAGTGGTGGGCTTCGATGATATTGAACTCGCATCTTTCATGACACCAAAGCTCACAACAGTTGCTTATCCGCTTGAGCGAATGGCAGAGTTGGCGATGAAATCCATTCTTAAGCAAATATCAGAAGAGGACTGTCAATGTGAAGGAATTACATTGTTTCCTCATCTTGTGGTACGAAATTCCACTGAATTGAGGTGTTCAGATGAAAAATAAGTGGATTGCAGTATTTCTGCTGCCGGGCATTGTTCTTTTGACGTTGTTCCTGTTGCTGCCGTTATTCTCAACAGTAGGAAACACATTTGTTGTCGATGGGCATTTCAGCTTTGGTCGATACATCGATTTTTTCAAAGATGCGTACTATATGGAGATTTATTCAAGAACCATTAAGCTTGGTATTATTACTACTGTGCTGTCGATTTTTCTTGGATTTCCAGCTTCATACTATATATCGAAGGCACCAAAGAAGGTTCGGGGCATGTACATTATGCTTGCAGTATTTCCTCTGCTGACCAGCGCGGTTGTGCGATCATTCAGCTGGATGGTCATACTGGGAAAACGCGGAATCGTCAATACGGTGCTGCTTAATGCGGGCATCATCGAAAAACCCCTGAGTCTTTTATACAATGAGTTTTCTATTGTTATGGGACTCTTGTATCTGTTTCTGCCGCTCATGATCATGTCGCTAGTAGGCGTTATGGAAAATATTGACGGTGATCTGACTGAGGCGGCGGAAAGCTTAGGTGCGACGAAGTTTCAGGCTTTCGTAAAGGTGATTTTTCCTTTGAGTATTCCCGGGCTGATTGTTGGGAGTATTCTTGTATTTACAGGCAGTATTACTGCATATACAACGCCGCAGCTTCTTGGAGGAAGCAAGGCGAAAGTGCTGGCTACACTGATTTATCAGAGTGCAATGGCGCTATTTGACTGGGATACAGCGGCCGTAGTTGCGACCATTATGATCGTCACAACAATGATTGTCAGTACAGGAATCAACATGTTGGCTTCAAAAATCAACAAATCCAGAACATGATCATTAGAAATGAGAAGAGGTGAAGATAATGAAAAGAAATCCTGTACTCACGATTTTTACACTGCTGGTATATGTTTTTCTGTTGGCACCGTTGGTCATTATTACAGGAACGTCCTTTGGAACAGATAACTACTTGAAGTTTCCACCAACTGGCTTTTCGATGAAGTGGATAAAGAATATATTTGAAGTTGAGATGTTTGCAAAAACATTCGCAATCAGTATGCAGATTGCTGTCATTGGCACTTTGCTGGCGCTCTTGATCGGCATTCCCGCAGCTTATGCTTTGAGTCGATATTCCTTTAAAGGAAAAGCCTATGTGCAGGGGCTGTTTTTATCACCTGTTATTGTACCGGGAATCGTATTTGGTTTTTCTCTTCTGAAAATGCTGATTATCCGACTTGAAATAGCTATTATCCCCAGTTTGCTGATCGGTCATACTATTGTAATTTTGCCGTATATTATCCGGGTGATTTCATCGAGTCTGGAAAACTTTGATTATGCCATTGAAGAAGCGGCGGTGAGTTTGGGCTGCGGTCCTCTCAAAACCTTTTTTACAGTGGTATTGCCAAATGTAACATCCGGTGTGATTGCAGCATTTATTCTGGCTTTTATCAATTCATTCAACAATGTCCCAATATCCATATTTCTAAGTGGTCCAGGGGTGAGCACACTGCCTATACAGATGATGAGCTATGTTGAATACTATTTTGACCCAACGGTATCGGCCTTATCCGTACTGCTAATGTTGATGACGGCGGTCTTGATGTTTATTATTGAAAGAACGTTGGGGTTGAGTTATTTCGCAAAATAATCGAGTTGAAATAGAGCTGTAACAAGGAGGGCCATTATGGCGTTATTAAGTCTAGAAAATTTGAAAGTGAATTATGGGAAAAATACAATTCTGGATCAGTTCAACCTAGATATTGAACAGGGAAAACTTGTTTCACTTTTGGGGCCCAGCGGATGTGGTAAAACGACAACGCTGCGTGTCATTGGCGGTTTTATAACCCCTTCGGCGGGTGCATTCAAATTTAATGGTGAAGATTATTCACAGCGGGCAGTTCATAAAAGAAACTTTGGATTTGTATTTCAGAGCTATGCACTGTTTCCACATCTTAGTGTTGAAGACAATGTGGCATTCGGATTGAAAATGAGAAATGAGAGTGCGGGAAACATAAAAAAGCGTGTACAAGAGATGCTTGAAGTTGTTGACCTGACGCCTTACGCAAAGCGCTTCCCAAAAGAGCTTTCTGGCGGACAGCGACAAAGGGTTGCACTGGCAAGATCCTTGGTTATAAAACCTGACCTCCTGCTTTTAGACGAACCGCTTAGCAATTTGGACGCGAAGCTGCGTGTGAAAATGCGAGTTGAAATCAGAAGGCTTCAGCAAGAGTTCGGAATTACAACGGTTTATGTCACACATGATCAGGAAGAGTGTTTTTCCATTTCTGATCAGGTTGCCGTTATGAATAAAGGAGTAATTGAGCATCTCGATACTCCGCAGAACATATATGACAATCCTAAAACGGAGTTTGTGGCACATTTTGTAGGTTATGAGAACTTTATTGATTTCAATCTAATGAGTAAAGACGGCCTGCAACAGACTATGAATACAAAAAGTGGCAGGCAATTTGAAGTCATCTCGGACAGAACTTTTGAAACAGGCGCAATGAAAGGTGCAATTCGTCCAGAAGATATTTATATCAATGAACAATTGGGCGATGAAACACCAAATGCGTTGACAGGAAAAATCGGTATTAGCACCTTTTTAGGGAAAGGGTACCAATACATTGTTGAGACAGAGTTGGGAAGTTTAGTGGTAAACAGCGGATCTGCAACCCGATTTAAAAATGGGGAACAGGTAAAGCTGTATATACCGCAGGACAAAATAATTCTCGTTTAAAGGGCACTTAGGAGGAGGAGAAAAAGCAATGAAAAAGTTTTTAATATTAATGATGACAGTATGTATGATGACATTCCTACTAGCAGGCTGTACGCCAAAATCGGAAGAGACGGCACCAGCTGTAAATGAAGACGCTTCAGCTGAGGCAAGTGAAGAAGCGCCTGCAACTGAAGAAGTTGGTTCAGAACCTGTTGAGCTTGTTGTTTCAACATGGGGATATAACGAAGACTTACTGCGCAAGAACGTCTTCGAGCCATTTGAAAAGGAATTCAATGCTAAAATTGTACTTGAGACTGGAAACAATTCAGACCGTTTGAACAAAATTCGAGTGATGGAAAATTCATCGGTTGACGTGATCTTCCTAGCAGAATCTTTTTCAATGGAAGCTGCTGAAGAAGGTTTGTTTGAAAAGATAGACCGAAACAACATTCCCAACCTTGCAAATATCTACGATATCGCACAAAGCCCAAATGGTGCAGACTACGGTCCGGCATATACGCTGAACAGAACGGGCATCATTTATGATTCAGCAATGGTAGATCACGAAGTGACATCATGGTCGGACCTATGGAGACCAGAATTTGAAAACAACATGTCCATTCCTGAAATCACAACAACAGCAGGTCCTCCAGTGGTCATTGTTGCGGGAAATCTTGTGGGTGTGAATCCATTTGATAACAGCGATGATGCATTCGCTAAGCTGGTTGCACTGAAACCAAACTTGGTAAAGACATATAGCCGTTCATCAGAGCTGGTAAATATGTTCACACAAGGTGAAATCATTATTGGCGTTGCACAGGATTTCGCATTCGGCAGCATAAAGGAAGCTGTGCCAACAGCTGAGTGGGTAAACCCTGAAGAAGGCGCTTTCGTAAACTTCAACACAATTAATATCGTTAAGGGCTCAGACAATAAAGAGCTGGCAGAAGATCTTATCAATTTCTGGTTGAGTGATGAAGTACAGCTGGCAAACGCACTCGATAAAATCGATTCACCTGTAAGTGTAAATGTTGACCTGGATGAAGAACAAGCTGCAGGCCTGACATATGGTCAAGAGCTGATTAGTGCACTCAAGCCAATTGATTGGAGCAGTGTAAACGCGGCCAAAGCTGAGTGGATTGACAAATGGAACCGTGAAGTGTCAAACTAGAATAAACAATTAAATGTAAGGGGGCTCTTGTGGACAGGACAGTCGCAAGGCAAAATGTTCACAAGAGCCGCTCTACTATGAACTGCGTTTGAGGGTAAAGATATGAAAGTTATTTACAATGTAAATGTAATAACAATGAATAGAAATAAGGATATCATTGAAAACGGCGTTGTTTTGATTGAGAATGGAAAAATCAAAGAGGTGGGTGGACCTGAGCTCTTGCCAGCGCTGGAAGCGGAGAATAGGATAGATGGCCAGGGTGGGATTTTAATACCTGGCATGGTGAATACCCATACCCATATTTCCATGATTGTTTTCAGGAGTCTGGCTGACGATGTTCCAGATCGATTGAAGCGGTACCTGTTTCCACTTGAGGAAGCACTTGTGGACGAGGAACTGGTTAGAGTGGGCGCTGACTACGGAATTGCTGAAATGCTGTTGAGTGGTGTGACCACCTTTGCGGATATGTACTATTTTGAAGATGAAGTAGCGCAAGCTGCAAAAGCGATGGGGATTCGAGCAGTTCTGGGTGAAACGGTCATGAATTTTCCATCACCGGATTCTCAGGAAGCTTATGGTGGCCTTGCGTATGGCACGCGGTTTATCGAAAAATGGAAAAATGATGACCGCATTACGCCTGCAATCGCACCGCATGCACCCTATACAAACGATACACAGCATTTGAGATTGGCTGATGAGATTTCCAAGAAATATGGTGTGCCGATTATCATGCACGTCGCGGAAATGGAATACGAAAGAGACCTGTATCAGAAAGAATATGGAATGACACCCGTAGGGTATCTTAATGAAATCGGTCTATTGAGTGAACGTTTGTTGGCAGTTCATGCTGTACATGTTACTGAGGATGATTTATGTCTTTTGAAGAAACATAATGTTGGGATATCGCATAATGTGGGATCAAATGCAAAATCCGCAAAGGGGATAGCCCCAGTTCTGAACATGCGCGGTCAGGGTCTTGATGTCGGAATGGGTACAGATGGACCGATGAGCGGCAATACGCTCGATATCATGACACAAATGAATCTGCTGCCTAAAGTGCATAAGCTCTTCAGTGGTGATAGAAGCCTTTTTCCTGCAGCTGATGTTGTCGAAATGGCGACTATTGGTGGCGCAAAAGCGCTTAAAATGGATCAAATGATTGGTTCTATCGAACCAGGAAAGCGCGCTGACCTGGTACTTGTTGAAACGGATTCTGTCAACATGCAGCCGATTTATGATTATTATTCCGCACTTGTATATTCTGCAAATCCAAGCAATGTGAGGGCGGTTTGGGTGGAAGGCGAGAATCTTGTAATGGATAAAAAGCTGGTACACTTTGACTTAAGAGAACTCCAAGCACGTCTGCACACAATGCATGATAAAATCGTGGATGTCGCAGAACGTCTGTAGCATACAATACTTCAATAAAGTCTGCCAAAAGCATTTTTGAATGCATTGGCAGACTTTTTTTAAAACAAATTATGCGCAAATGCAGTTAATGAATTTATCAATGCAGTCAAAAAACTCTTCTGGATTTGCAAGGTGTACATTGTGATCTGGGTCAGACATTTCTGCAGTGGTACAGTTTGGCAGCATGGCCTGCATTTTATTCCAGTCTGCTTCTGGCACAGCTTCATGTGAAGAGGTTCGCATTAGGAGTGCAGGACATTTGATTTCTGGAAGCAGGTGATACCAGTTCGTGTCGTTTGTTTTCAGAGAACAAATGGCAGACTGGCTAAATAGCATGCCGTAACCACTGTTCTTCTCTGTTAAGCTCAGCATGAAATGGTCATAGGACATGAGACTTTCCATTTTATCTCGTAAAAATGTACGGGCCTGCTCAAGAGACTCAAAAGTCTCTGGCCAACCATAGGTAAATAGACTTCGCTTAATGGAAGCGTCATCAACAGCCATATTTGGGTCTAGACCATCAGCACTCATGTCAAGAATACCCACCTTTGCGACCTTTTCGGGATGGTAAAAGGCGAGATGTGCAGCGATTCGTCCGCCTTGCGAATGCCCTAAGACGATGGCATTCTCGATGCCTAGATGGTCCATGAGCTGGGCAATGTCATCACAGATAACCTGCGCTGTATAAGGCGTGTCAGGCTTGTCGCTGTATCCGTGGCCCCGCCAATCCGGTGCGATCACACGGTAATGATCACCATATCTGGACATGAAGTGTTTCCAGGTTTCGCCCCGGCCCCAAAGACCGTGTAAGCAAATAATGACGTCTCCTTCGGTACGAGTGTCCAAATAGTGTAGTGTGACTTGATCGAGCGTTGCGTAGGCACTGCCAATGTTTGATTTATTCATATTGTCCTCCTTATATGATTAGAGTTCTAACTATATGATTGAAAATAAGGGATTCCAAGGAACCCTTATAAATTTGCATAGGTGAATTATAGATTTTTCAAAACCTTTGTAATGATTCTATCAAGCTCCTGATGTTCTTCTTCGGTCAGGCATTTCAGCGGATCGAACCGGTCCATGTCCTCTTTTCCAGAAGCGCCATTTAGGGATATCCATTTTTCTCTTCCGGCATCGGTGAGGATGATTTTGTATTGCTTTCGATTTTCTGTATCTGTTTGCTTGTCAATCCAACCCTTTTTTGCCATGTTTCGAATGATTACAGATGCGGTTGGACGGTCGCAGTAGAGCATCTCAGCAATCTGATGTGGATACAGATAAGGCGTGTTGCGAAGTTGTTTGAGTACGAATTGTTGCTTGAGTGTAATCCCATGTGGTACCAACTGCTGTTTAAGTTTTCGGGTCCAGGTCAGATAAATTCGACCCATTTTATTCATAAGATGCATCAGGGCACCTCCTTTAATTAGAGTTCTAACTATATTATAAACAAGCTTGTATTGATGTCATTGTTTTAAACATAGTCTATGAAATCTGATATAATTGCTAGTATATGGGAAACTACTGATATTAAGCCTAAAGTTAAGGTGCCAGATACATAAGAGGAAGGACAAACTATGGACTCACAAATCACAAGAGAAATTTTTGATGACATTTATTCAATCAAGGTACCACTGCCTCGGAATCCCCTTAAAAATATCAATGTATATGTTATTAAGGGTGAAGAGCGAAACTTGATTATAGACACCGCCTTTAATCTGGATTATTGCTATGAAGTACTAAAGGGTGAACTGGACGGACTTGCCGTCGATATGGCTAAAACCGATATATTCATAACACATCTGCATAGCGACCATACTGGACTTGTCAGCAGGATTGCTTCTGAGTCAACGAAAATATATATGAGCGAAAAGGACAGCGAGTATATGGTACAGTTTTTTGACCCTGACTACTGGGCGGGGCTAGACCAGCGTTCCCTGCAAAATGGGTTTGCTGCTAAAGAGTTGGAAGCGCTGAGCAAGAGCAATCCGGCATCTACACTGATTCCCGACAGGTTCGAGCCGGAAGTGCTGCATGATGGCGATACGCTGACTGTCGGTGCGCGTACATTTACATGTATTGAAACACCGGGGCACACGCCGGGACATATGTGTCTGTATGATCCTGAAGCGCAACTATTATTTAGTGGAGACCATATCATATTTGACATTTCGCCCAATATAACGGCTTGGGAGACCAATGATCATTCCTTGAAGGACTATTTTGAGAGTCTTCAGAAGGTTAAAAGTCTGAAAATAAAGCATACACTTTCTGCGCATAGAGAATCCATAGGAGATTGTTATGCGCGAATTTCAGAGCTTATTGCCCATCATGAGGACCGCCTTGAAGAAGCCACTGAAATTCTAAGGACCCAAGGCATGCGCACCGCATACGATGTGGCTGCGAAAATGACATGGAGCATCAGCGCCAACAACTGGGCCGATTTCCCTGTGGCACAAAAATGGTTTGCTGCTGGTGAAGCGACAAGTCATTTGGAATACTTGAGAGGTGCGGGGATTATTGAACGCCACACGGTAGAAGACCGCATATACTACTGCATAAAGCCCATTTAAGAATAAAGATCCTGTAAGAATAAAACTGCATGTGTCTTCACTAGACATGAGGGTCATATAAAATACCACCTGACAAAGATTGGCAGGTGGTATTTTTAAATTGACAAATGTTCTGACCTAAAAGGACTTGCAGTATTTGCGAATCAGTCTGTTTGCTTTGGTTTGTGAAATATTCAGGTGCTTGGCTACCTTGTAGGAGCTTTTGTATTTGTCATAGTAGTTCGATATGAGTTGAGATTCGAAGGTGTCAATGTAATCACTATAGCCGCGCCCAGAGTCTAGGGCAAAATCTATCGTGGAATCCATAGAACAGTTTGAAGTTTGTGCAGGGGGCGGATTTTTATAGCCTGCGACATCGCTGGGCAGGTCTGTGCGCTCAATTAGGTTTTTATCAGATCGAATCATTAGAAACTCAATGGTGTGCTCAAGCTCCCGAATGTTTCCGGGCCAGGTGTAGTGCAGGAGGGATTCCCTGGCTTCGGGCGAAAGCTTCTTGTTAAAATCATGCTTCTTGTTGAAATAGAGCATATAGGCATCCAGCAAGGTTTGGACATCATCAGGCCGTTCGTGCAGTGGCGGTATATTTACAATCGCAACTGCAATTCTGTAGTAGAGGTCCTCACGAAACTTCTTCTGCATAACCAGTCCAAGCAAGTCCTTATTGGTTGCTACGATTATTCGAATATCCGCTTTTTTTGACGTCGTACTGCCAATGGGACGGTAGGTCCTGTCTTGAAGAAGCTCAAGCAGCTTACCTTGAAGGTATAAAGGCATTTCCCCAATTTCATCAATAAACAAGGTGCCTTCATGGGCAATTTCCACAAGTCCCTTTTTACCATGTGATGAAGCCCCGGTAAAGGCGCCTTTCTCGTAGCCAAAAAGTTCAGACTCAATCAAATTCTCTGGAAGGGATGTGCAGTTCACGGTCACAAAAGGCTTCGTGCCACGTAGGCTGTTGTCATGAATATGGCGGGCAATGGAGCTTTTCCCCGTACCTGATTTTCCGAGAAGCAGGACGGTAATGTCCTTGTTTGAAACGTTGGATATGAGTGCATAAAGCGTGTTCATATACTTGCTTCTAAGCTGCAAATAGGGCTTTTTGATATCAGTTTCTGCCTTTTTACTGGGCGAAAACTTGGACTGGTCCAGCAGTTTCTCGTAGTTGAGAAGCTTGTTTTTCAGTGTGTCAGAATCAGAAGCATCGCTGAAGTAGCCGCAAACTTTTGAGACGGTATTTTCCCCATCAAGAAGGGGAATCAAATGGAGACGATAAGTATGTAAACCATGTAGGGCAATATCGTATTTGACATCCTTTTTTGTAGTTGCAATAATGCTAAAACTGCTGATCTTAATCTTTGAACTCTTAAAAATTGAAAAAATGTTGTTGCCCTCTGCTGAAAACAGCGTGTTAAAGGCAGCGTTGCGATAAATCATATCACCGTTGACATGCGCCGTAAAAAAGCCAAAGGTCATTTGCGAAATGAGTGCTTCGTAGTGCGTGTTGAAGGGGCGATTCCCGAACATATAAATAAACTGGTCGTTGATTCTTTCCTTACTGCCATTATGCGTATCAATGACATCCAGGAAAAAATCGATAGGGTGTCCTATGATCGCATCTGTTTGGAGGACTTCTTTCGCATGGCTATTGTAACCCTTTATAATTTTATTGAGGTCTGTAATAAGGACCGCCTTATCAGTCAAATTCAGGCTATCAGACATAAAAATCAACTCCTTAAGTCGAAATGGACTTAGTTTGAGTGTAAAATAACTTGCACAAATTGTAACATAGCTTTATTCTAATATCAAACAGAAAAAAAATGCCTATGCTGGCGACGTTATCAAGTAAGCTTGTGAGATAAATGGAGGAAATGAGTGAAAGAAATCATAGAAGCACTTAAGAGTAAGTTTTCCGAAATTGAAGAAGGATTAGGAGGGGAATTTGAAGAAATCTCAAATTTCATATTCATGAATCCTGAGTTAAGTGGTGTGGAGTATGTTGCTTCAGCATACCTGATCGACTATATGAAATCCCATGGATTTAGTGTGACTGGGTCTTATTGTGACTACGATACAGCATTTCGCGCTGAATATGTTCTTGGTACGGGTCAGGGCCCAACAATAGCATTTTTAGCTGAATATGATGCCCTTCCCATAACGAAAATCCAGAGTGTTGGTCCAAATAAAACCGTAAAATCCATAGTGCCAGGGCATTCGTGCGGTCATAACTGGATCTCTGCTTCTACGGCGGGGGTCTGTACCTGTATTTCCAAACTGGAGGGGATTGATGGTAGGGTGGTCCTGATTGGTACACCAGCCGAGGAAACCGTAGGCAGTAAGGTGGACATGATCAAAGCAGGGGCCTTTGACGATATTGACATTGTAATCCAACCTCACCTTGAAGGGTTCACAGATATAAACAGTACAGCCTTGGCCTCCGATGCTATCGAGTTCAGGTTTTCAGGAAAAGCGACACATGCGGCTTCTTACCCCCATAAGGGAATCAATGCCTTAGACGCCGTGCAGCTCATGTTTTCTGGTGTAAACGCAATGCGGCAGCAACTCAAAGACGACGTCAAAATATGCGGCATTATCTCGTCTGGAGGCGAAGCACCCAATGTCATTCCAGATTACGCATCCTGCAGGTATTCTATAAGATCTGCAGAAAGAAGCTACCTGAATGAAGTTTCACAAAGGGTTGTGAACTGTGCAAGAGGCGCTGAGCTTATGACTGGGGCACAGATGACTTATGAATACTTTGAGAATCCTACAGATGATATCCTGAATGTTGAAATCCTGCAGGCTCTACTCAAAGAAAACATGATTGCTGAAGGCATACAGAATATTCGCGACAACATAGTCATGCCTACTGGATCTTCTGATATTGGAAACGTGAGTCAGGTTTGTCCTACGATGTACTTTGAAATTGATATTGAAGCAGACGGTCCATTTTTCACCCATGAAGACATTGCGCTTGACTATGTCAATTCGCCATATGCCTATAAGAAAATGCATCAGGTAATTCGAATAATGGGGAATATGACAATAGACTTACTCAGTGATAGTAGACGCGTCGATGAAATCAAGAAACAGCATATGCAGTCTAGGCGCATATTGGGAAGTTGACCCCTTTTACTTACATGTTCAACTGAAAAACTTAAACTACAAATTCAAACTAGAAAACAGGAACAAGTTGATTTAGACTTGTTCTTTTTTTTATTGTCAATTAGCCTAAAAGCACCTATTTTCAATGACTTGAATGATTGAAAACCCTAAACGATTTACTGATAAACAGGAGAATGAGTTCAAAACAACTCGTTGTAAGGACTTGTTGAGTTACAAATGACTTAATTTTCAGACAATACACTGAATTTATTAGAAAACTGGTATAAAAAATACATCTAATGCCGTTTATTCTACGCTGATGAAATACCCTCAAAATGAAAAGTAATGCTAAAGATAAGTGATAGCAAGGTGTTTGCACTTACTTGAAAACCGTCATACGTATATTGGCACTGATTTTGCGATAGATATCCGTGTTGGTCAAACATTGTTCAAACATAGGAGGGGTTATATGGAAGAATTGAAGGTTAGGAAAACGGAAGGAATTAAAGAGGGGCCAAGGGATAAAAAGCCCAAGAAAAAGAAGTGGATTGACTTTGAAAACATTCATCCTTACGTCGTTATTCTAAGTGTTGTTTTTGCAGTCTTCCTACTGTGTATGGTATTGCCGTCAGGCGAGTTTCAACGGATTGAAAATGCTGAAGGGGATCTCATTGTTGTAGCTGGCACATATGAGATGATTGAGAAAAGTGTGCCATCAATCTTTGATTTGTTCTTGAACATTCAGCTGGGATTTGTGGACACAGCATCAATTACATTCTTCATTATTTTCGCCTATGCATTTGTTTACATGCTGACGAAGAACGGAACCATGAATGTGGTTCTAGGGGGGATTGCATCTAAGCTAGGCGATAAGACGCATTTTTTTATTCCAATTTCAATGGTTGCGTTTGGTCTTCTTGGTTCAACCGCAGGTCTTTATGAAGAAGTATATGGTCTTATTCCAGTTTTTATTGGTGCTGCCATTGCGCTAGGCTATGATGCGGTTGTTGGTGGGGCAATCGTATTTGTTGGTGTTGCAACGGGATTTGCAGCTGCCCTGACAAATCCGTTTACAATCGGAATCGCTCAAGGTGTTGCTAATGTTCCCCTGTACTCCGGCATGCCGTTTAGAATTGCGGTCTTTGTAATATTTGAAATTGCAGTCATTGCCTATGTATCTCATTATGCGAAAAAAGTAAAAAATGACCCTACAAAATCGGTGCTTTATGGGTCGAACATTTCGTTTTCAAATCATATCGAACTGACGAATGAGAAGATGACCATGACCCATAAGCTGAGTCTGGCGGCATTGGTCTTCACATTTGGTATGTGTCTGTATACAACAGTCACTTTCGGCTGGTATATCGATGAGCTGGCAGCACTGTTTCTGATGATGTTCATTGTAGTAGGCTTTTTAAGCAAGTATACTCTAGGCCAAATCATGGACATATTCATTGAAGCAGCAAAGGAAATCATGTTTGGTGTTATGACAATCGGCTTCATAAGAGGCGCGGTCATTACAATGGAAACATCGGCAGTTTTGGATACGGTAATCTACTATCTGTCTTTCTTTCTGGTTGGTACAAGCCAGTTTGTCACTTCGCTTGGCATGCTGCTTTCACAGAATATCATCAACCTTTTCATTACAGGTGGACCGTCCCAGGCCATGGCTACAATGCCAATAATGGCGCCGATAACAGACCTTGCTGGCATGGATAGACAAATTGCAATTATTGCCTTCCAGTTCGGCGATGGATTTTCAAACATGTTCTGGCCAACGGGCGTTGCCATAGAGTGCGGTATTATGGGAATTCCGATGGTGAGATGGTACAAGTTCATGGCGCCGCTGTTTGGCATCATGCTTGTTTTGCAAATAGTATTAATGATTACAGCAACATTGATTTTGTAGCATGGAGGAAAATATGACAAGCACTTATAGACAGAAGATTATTGATGAGTTGGTACGACTTGATATGGAACATTGGGGGGAATGGGAAAGCATTAGTGACTATTTATTTAAAAATCCTGAGTTGAGTGGTCAAGAGTTCGAGGCTTCCAAGTTCTTAGGAACATATATGGCAGGACACGGATTTAATGTGGAGTTCCCCTATGAGGATATACCGACTGCATTCATTGCAACATATGGTGATTTGAACGGACCTTCCATTGCTTTTCTAGCTGAGTATGACGGACTGCCGGGATATGACACACAAAGTGGAAATGGCCACGCTTGCGCCCACAACTGGATTGCTGCAACCATGTGTGGGATTGCAGTCGTACTTTCAAAGCTGAAGACCAGGTTTGGTGGCAGGATTGTTCTGATTGGAACCCCAGCTGAAGAAACCTATGGTGCCAAGGTCAACATGATTGAAAAAGGCGCATTTAAAGGTATTGATGCGGTTTTCCAAGCACATCTTGAAAATGCCACAGTCATTGATTCGTCTGCACTGGCAATGAGCTCCATTCAGTTTGATTTCACGGGTAAGGCGGCACATGCCGCTTCTTATCCGGAAGAGGGTGTGAATGCCCTGGACGCTGTTCAGCTTATGTTTATGGGGATCAATTCATTGAGGCAGCATTTGCGCGATGACGCCAGAGTGCATGGCATCATCACAGAAGGCGGGGTTGCTACAAATATCGTTCCAGACAAGGGCGTTTGCAGAATATCCATGAGAGCGAAAGATAGAGACTACCTTCAGACTGTGGTTTCAAGAGTCATTGATTGTGCAAGAGGTGCTGCACTGATTACAGGAACACAGGTGAGTTATGCAAAATACGAAAATGATTTTGACGATCTCATCAATATTCCGGTTTTAATGGATATGACAAAGCAAAATCTTGAGCTCTTTGGTATTGATGAATTTCTCTCTAAAGAGGATGCCCCACCGCCAGGGTCGACGGATATTGGCAATGTCAGCTACATTTGTCCGACCCTCTACGCTGAAATCGATTTAAAGGCAGACAAGCCTTTTCATGTTCATGAAGCAGAAGCCTTGAAATATGCTAATTCTGAGTATGCCTACAGGCGTATGCGTGAAGTTGTAAAGGCCTTTTCACTTACGGCCTTGGAGCTCTATATGTGTCCGGAAAAGCTTGAATTAGCAAAAATGGAACATCAGGAAATGACCATGCATGGAGGTTCTATGGCTCAGTAGCTGCTGATATGATGTCATACATTGCAACTTACTTTTTACACGCTTACAAATGAATCATTAATCTTTGGGTATAGAGTGTTTCAAGGAGGTATGCACATGAAAATGAAACATGATCAGGTTGGAAACCCATATCACATTAGCAGCAGTATGCAGTTTAGAAAGGGCGCTCAAGGCGAAAAGACACTCGACGACGTCTATAGCTTGCTTGAGCAAGTCCTCCTGGAGTTGAAGGCAATCCACGAACACCAGGAATGTATGGAAGAATCAGAAGAATAACTTTGATTGTTAAAACCACCACACATAAGATGTCTGGTGGTTTTATTCCGTTTACTTGTGATTCCTACTTAAGTATGGTTATAATGAGAGCATGAATTTTTTGAAAATGGATTGGGAAGATGGAGGGGCGCTAATGGGAAGGCAATTGAGTAAATACGCTCTAATACTCATAATCTTATCTGTGACCTTTATCATTAATGGCTGCAGTCATGAAAAGCCTATGGGCTATACTTACGACATGACAAAGAAGTGTCAGGGAATCAGACAGGCTGAAATAACAGGCTTCACCCATGTTATTGAAGGGGATGTCATAAGTGGAAGCATGAAAGTCGGCCATAAAAAAACGACATTCATAGGTGAAAGAAAAGAAAACACCATGGGCAATGATGTTTTTAAGGGTGAAGTGCATTTTAGTGACGTGTCCTATAGTTTTGAAATCAACTTTAGCGGACTGGCGGGTGCAACGGGCATTTACTACAATGACGCGAGAACACTTGTAAATGGCTTTGTTATAGAAAGAACGGAAGAAGAGAACAAGTGATTTTAACGTGTTTTTCAGAAGCAAATAAAATCCTCCGATCTGGTGTGCGCTTTTGAGCTTGCAGCACCACAGGTCGGAGGATTTTTCATTTTCATGTTTATAGAGCTTAAGCTTTCATGTAGCTGCAGCAGTAGTCTGCAACTTCTTTTACGACCAGCTTGAACTTAGAGTTCGCTGGAACTTCGAAGGAATCTCCGCTACCAATGGTAATCCATTCACTTGCATCAGGAAGCAGTACATCCATCACACCAGCTGAAATTTCCATAAGCTCCTTATCGGCTGTTCCAAACTCATACTCGCCTGGAAGCATAACACCAAGGGTCTTCTTTTCTCCACTTTCCAAATAGAATGTGCGGCTGGTAACTTTTCCATCAAAGTAAATATTGGCTTTCTTTTCGAGTTTTACATTATTGAACATGCTGCCTCCTAGTATTGAAATGTATTTTTATACACTATTATATGTATGAAGTGAATGACATGCAATACCTATTGGCAAAAAGTAAGGGAATACTCAGTTTTATTAATGCTTCATACTTAAATCGGGTAAGAATAAATAAATGAGGAGGATAAAGTCATGAACAAGAAGCTTTCAATATATCTAAGTATTGTTTTAATAATTGTAATGGGTCTGACACTTGGTGGGTGTAAGGCAGAAGCACCTGTAAAGGTGGCCATTATGAGTAAGCTTGAAGCAGGTTCCCTGGTTGGGATTAGCGAGGTCGATGCGGCCAAGTATTTTCTGGAGAAGAAAGGTATGGATAACATAGAGTTCATACCTTTTGATGATGGATGGGATCCATCCAGGATTCCAGACGTTTACAAGGAAGTCAGAGCGCAGGGAATAGATATTATCATTACGAGCCATACCTCAACCTGCGCCCTCGAACTAAAGAAATTGACGGATCAGGAACCCGAAGATGTTCTTGTCTTAGTGACCGGTTCTACAACCGATGCCCTCTCAGATATCAAAGACAATAACCTGCGATTTGTACAGGATGTTATACAGGAACAGAACAGTATCGCTGACCGCATACTTGAAGAATCCTTTGAGCGGCTTGTCATCGTGCGTGATATGGATAATGACAAGTATGCTGTGCCTGCACTTGAGTACTTTGAAAAACGATATGACCGACCTTTTGACGTACTGGATATTTCTGTTTCAAACCTCGATTTGAATGGAATCGGTCAGTATTTGGAGGCTGAGGATTTTGACGCTGTCTATACTTTAATTGGCGGTAATCATACCATTAGTGGTGCAATCAGTCAGGTGGCTTGGAAGACTAATCCACAGGTGCGTGTCTTTTTCACACCTTGGAACAATGCACCCGTCATTCTAGATACGGCAGGTCCTGCCATAGAGCGCTGTACTATGGCATCACATTATCCGCCAAAGGCAGAGAGCCCTGTAACGGAAAACTATTTTAATGGGTTTTATGATCAGTTTCAATACAAACCAACATATAACAGCTTGCATGTTTACAAAGCCATTGACGTGCTGAGTCAAGCCATTGCTACTGGCAACAGAACACCAGTCGCTATTCAGGAATGGATACTCACGCAGGCTGAGTTTGAAACTGATTTAGGTCCAATCAGTTTTAATGAATATGGAGATACATCCTTAGGTCTATACTTTATTGATGATGTAGCGAGGGAATATGAATGAAATCCATGAGACCACTATCACTCTTAATGGAAGGATTTTTGCTGATTGTAATTTTTGTAATTTTCATGAGTCTTTTATCAGCTGTTTCCAATCAGGCAAGAATCGAGACCGCATTAAGTCTGGAGGAGTCAATCAATAATTTGGATGCATCTATTGATCTGTATCTGGAAGACCGCAGGCAGGCTTTCAAGGAAGTCTCTGCGGCGGTAGATGCACAGACCGACCATGTAGTAGTCACATCCTTCAGTGATGTATATATGACGAGTCCAGACTACAAAGTCACAAAAATATTTAAGCAGGATGAGGACAGTCTCATTTATAGTGGGTTCGATCAGTCCTATACCAACATAGGAAGATATTTGGTTGAGCATCCTGATGAAGAGAGTTTGATATCACCGATTCTGAAATCACCGGAATTCAGCTATCCAAGCCTCTACTTTGTCGAGCGAAAAAGCAATCAGGTTCTCTTTGGCAGACTAAGTATAGAAGATCTGTCGGACCTTCTCAATGCCATGGCCAGTAATCTTGGCGGGACTATCGTCATTGCATCTGAAGACGGCTACATCTTGTCAACGACTTCAATTGATTTGCCCTTCCATGTCATACCGGAAAGAGGTGTGCAGGAATATAATGGCTACTGGATTACCAGACATATAACACCTTCTCTTGGCAATGAGATTATTCTTATTAAGTCTATTGGTGAGATTGATCGGATTGCAGATGCCATAAGGGCACAATATCCAATTTATATTGTCATTATTATGGTGGTCATGTTCGTCAAGTTCTTAGCGCATGACATGCTTATGATTCGTCCAATCAGGAGATTCGTTGACAATATCATATCGTGGAGTGTAGACCACACACCGGAACGCCCAGAAGGTATTTTAATGCGTACCAGAGAGTTCGATACACTATATGAAAAATTTGAGGAGAAGACGACCTCCATACAAGAGGCATTTGATGAGGTCAACAATGCACGTAAAAAGGCAATTGAAGCAGAGCTTGACCTGAAAGCCAGTGAAGAAGAGCTTCAAGCTATGAATATGGAACTTGAAAGCCGCATAGAAAAACGCAGCAATGAGCTCCAGCAGGCCTATGAGCAGTTGGTAGAACAGGAAAAAATGGCTTCTATTGGGGCACTTGTTGCAGGTGTATCCCATGAAATCAACACACCCATTGGTATATGCGTGACAACATCATCATTCATTGAGCGGCAATATGCTCATTTTCGTGAAAAATATGATACCGGTGAGGCAACACGTACTGAGCTTGAATTATTCTTTAAGGAAATGGAAGAAAGTTTTCAGATTCTATCTTCAAGTTTGCTCCGCGCCTCGGAACTAATCAACAGTTTCAAACAAGTTGCTGTTGGGCAAAGTGTTGAAATCAAATCTGAGTTTAAGCTGAGGGAACAAATCGACCTCTTGATTCTAAGCCTCAAGCACGAATACAAGTATAAGGGCCATTATTTTATTGTGGACTGTTCGCCAGACATAGTTCTGAACAGTTATTTGGGGGCCTATATGCAGATTTTTACAAATCTGATCATGAATGCCCTCATACATGGCCTGGAGGAACGGGAACAAGGAGAAATCAAAATTCTTGTAGAAGCCAATGGCACGACGCTGAGTATCGTATTTTCAGACAATGGGTCTGGTATTGATACGGTAAATCTGCACCGCATTTTTGAACCTTACTTTACAACGAATAGAGAAGGGGGCGGCAGTGGTCTAGGCCTATTTATTGTTTATAGCTTGGTCACGCAGAAACTTGGCGGAAGCTTACACTGCGATAGTTTCGAGGGAAAAGGTACAACTTTTAGCATTGAAATACCAAATCAGGTGCGCCGCAAATAGCGGATGCGTATCCTTCTTGCGTTTAAACCGAGTAAAATTTTATTGGAGTCAGATACTTTATTTACCGATATGCCCCAAACGCTTTTATTCTGGAAAAGGTTTGGTATAGTAAACTTAAGAAAAACTATATTGGAGGTTTCGTCATGGGTAAATCCATTGGTGCAATTGAATTTAATAGTATAGGGATTGGTATGGAAGCACTTGATGCTATGGTGAAAAGCGCTAAGGTAAGCGTGATTGAGAGCCAAATGATCTGTGTAGGCAAGTACTTTGTTGTGATTACCGGTGATGTGGCAGATGTTAAGAATGCCATAAGTGTAGGAAAAACAAAGGCGGATACCTCTGTCAGCGGTGCGGTTGTCATCCCCAGTCTCGCCGAAGGCGTCATAGAGAAGATTAACGCCAAGGTAGATAAAACGCGCATCAAGGCAATTGGCATACTGGAAACGCGAAACATGGCCCTGGGCCTTCTTGGAGCAGATGCCATGAAAAAGGCTTCAAATGTTGAACTGCTCAGTGTTGCGATTCGTGTAGGCATTGGTGGAAAATGCGTGGTTCTTCTGACTGGGGATGTTGCAGCAGTCAAGGCAGCGCTGTCATCGGGCAAGGCCGCAATTGACGACGATGCCAAGGTGATTTCTTCTGTAGTGATTGCCTCGCCGGCACCGGATATGATAGAAGCACTCTAAAATATTTCATAATACCTGGAGACCTCCTAAATGGGGGTCTTTTTATTTTGTCTGGTTGACCAATAAATAACCAATTACTAGCCGTATAGGTAAAAATATTAAATCAGCTCTTGTAAACCTTGAAATTTGGGCATTTTGAAAATACCTTGGCCAAATTGAAGTTCGGCATGAATATTGCGATGTAATATTCAAAAGAAAAGGGGGAACTAGAATGGGTCAAATTTCAAAAAGAACCATCGCCTTAATGGTCTGTTTAGTATTAAACAGCCAGCTGACGTGGGCACTTTCAATGAATCACAGCGATCACTGGTCATATGGATCCATGAAAAAGCTTGTTGAGTCAGAGGTTTTTTTGCCAGTCGAACAGGAATGGACTCTTGATGACAATATATCAAGAGGGGCATTTGTTCGATTGGTAAATCGCGCCTTAGGTGAAGTTTCAAAAGCAAGTCCTGTATTTATTGATGTGGGTGAAGACCATATTTACTTCAATGATGTCGGCCATGCCTATGTTCATGGTTATGTGAGCGGCTACGCAGACGGCTCCTTTAAGCCGGAGGGGATACTCAGCAGACAGGAAGCAGCTGTCATCATATCAAAAGCAATTAAGCTTGAAAACACGACACTCGACTTAACCAAAGCATTTGCAGACACGACACAAGTTCCTGAGTGGAGCAGAACCTACATATCAAACATGATACTAAATGGCTATTATGGGGGGTATCCAGACAAGACAATCCGAGCAGAATCCTTGCTTACATACGGTGAAGCCTTGGGATTGGTCGACAAGGTCATGGGTTGGATTTGTAATAGCGACATCGTTTATCCATCAGTTCATACGGTCGAGGGTAATGTTACGGTAATTAAGCCCAACGTAAAACTTGAAAACTTGAAAATTAACGGATCCCTGATTATTGGGGGTCAAATTGGCGATGGCGATGTAAGGCTCAGCAATGTGGATATAGTGGGTGACCTACTTGTGTTTGGCGGTGGTGTTGAGTCCATTCATTTGGAAAATACAAGTGTCAGCAACTTAATAGTAGACAGGAAGGAAGCGCCCGTTAGGATTTATGCAAAATCAGGCTCCTATATTGGAAATACAATTGTAGAAACTTCTTCAATACTTGAGGAGGAGGCAGAGGCAATTGGATTTACAAAGATTGAAGTCATTCCGTCAAGTTCAGATTTTAATCTTGCGCTTAAAGGCGCCTTCACATCAGTTGAGGTATCAGAACCTGGAGTCAGAAAAAATGAGTGGCCAGGGAGCATTAGTGCGGAAAACGGCTCCGTGCCGCCATTTGAAAGCCAAACGGCTGAAGCAGGAAACAGCAATATGAATATCGTCATATCTTCCCAAGGTCGGATTGAGAAGTTTATATCTGAAGGGAATGTGGATATAACTGGCGATGGTCAGATTGAGACTTTGCAGGTCAAGGGAAAAGATGTATCGGTAAAGACTATGGATACTAACATTTCAATTAAGGAAAAGATAAGTAGTGAAAGGAAAAAAAAGAGCAAAAAGGACCATAGTAATCAAGGCAATCATGAAAATCCTGTTTTGGATAATCAGTATATTTTAAATGTCGCTTCAAGCTTTGTGGGTGCACCTGTAGCAAACATTACAATAAGTGATGAAAACACAGTGCTAAAGGGCTACTCGCTGTTGATTGACTCGAAGGTACTGGCTGTTGACACAGACCGGGATGGCATTATTTGCATACCATATATGATCTATGACGAAAGCAGAATAAGCATTCAATATGAAGGGGAACTGCTTGATAAACTAAGCTTTAATAATTGAGGGGGATAATTGTGAAAAAACAGATAAGCCTATTATTGGTTTTAGTATTGTTGCTGACGAGCGTGCCTGCATTTGCTGCAGAAAGCTTTGAGGTTGACCAAATGAGTTTAAACGATAATACAATGATTATTGGCCAGTATGCATTTGACTTCAATGAAACGCAGGAATCGGCCATATCACTTGAAAACTTTATTACAGCGTCACAATCAACACATTTCAAAAATGGTCAATATCACGTCTACTATAAGGCTTTTGGTAAATGGTTTGATTTGATTACAGACTCACAAATGAACAATTCAATAGATGCAAACAGCATCAATGGTGACGGCAAGGTCACATATTTGAATATGAAGCAAGCATCACCTGGGGACTCTGTTTATGAAACATCAGAGGAGCGAAGCTACAAAATGAATGATGTAACGCTTGAAGGTGTCGTTGGAACAGAAGCTTCAGATTATAAGCTCGGTTTTTTGGAAGCGGACAATATGGATTCCGTGACGGCTTACTGTATTGTCTGGTCCACAACTGATTTTAAAGGGGTTCACGATGCTTTGATTGGAAGCTCGCGTGCTGAAATTGAAGAAATGTCTGTTGTAAATGAGGACAACAGTGCGTATCTGATAACAAATCTTTCATGGGCTGATGGAATTGGCAATACATTTAATTCAGGTCAAAATGATGTAATCAGTGGCAGGGAATTCTCATGGCCTGGCATTCATCATTTCTATGTGCTTACACTCAGTGATGACGCAGTTCTCGCCGTGACGGAGGCTCAGAAACATGCGAGCGGTGAACTTGGTGTGACTGTTGACATCAACCCAGCGCCCCTTTCAGTAACCCTAGAGGGATCGGGAACAGACCTTTCAGATTACGCGGTATCAGTTAATCCGTTTACAGAAGATACCCGCGTTTTGAAGGACTTTATATTTGTATCTGAACTGGGCTTTGACTCCGTTTATGAACGTATACACCAGAGTGAACTTTCTGAAATTGAAGACTACGCAGCAGCTGGAAAGGGATTGCTTAGAGACTCAAGTGATGAAACGGCCCAGTTAAGCAGTGATTTGAAACTCCTTGAGGGTAAGGCGTTTGGTGAAGGCGCATACTATGTCTACGCTGCACATGTTGGAACCGAGGGTCTGCTTGGTATTTCAAAAAGCCTGGAAATGATCGTTACAGCGCCTCTGATTACGCCACCTGCTTTCAATGGGGATGGTCCTGGAACTGGAAAAGTAATAGCTGCAGGGGGCAGCGTCAGTGATGACAATGACGCTTTTTTCAATGCGCTTAGAATAGAGGGCGACGGTACACGTGTTGCAATCATCAATACCTCGCATGGCAATGAATCTACCATATACAACTATTTCTATATGGGTGATGATACATATCCAGCTCTAAAAGGACGGTATGAGGATTTAGGTTTTGAAGCGATTTATATTCCTCTTGGAATTGACAATTATGAGTACATAAACAACAATGCGTATTTTGCTTCACTTGTTGAAAGCTGTGATGCAATTTATTTGCAGGGGGGAGACCAGGCTAAGCATGCCAAGGCACTGCTAGAGGATGACGGTTCGCCCACACTGATAGCCGATGCAATAAAAGCGGTTTATGAACGTGGAGGCGTTGTTGCGGGAACCTCAGCCGGATCCCATGTTTTATCAGATCCAATGTATGGATGGGGAACGCCGGGTGATGTCATCCTGCTTGGTGGAACGGAAGTGAAAGCTTTAGGTGCGTATGATCCGACTGTAGGAGAAGTATTCCCATCCATTGATGGCAACAATATGTCAATGCCAGGTCTGGGGCTTATACCGGATTATGCGCTCACAGATACACACTTCGATGCACGCGGTCGCCTTGGTCGACTCGTACAAGGGCTCTATGATACCGGCAAGAAAATTGGAATTGGATCAGACGAGGGGACTGCGCTGTCCATTCAGGACAACATAGGAACCGTTGTTGGACTTCGTGGAGTTACCATTGTGGATATGACTGAGTCTGCATATGATGACTCGGAATATCCCTGTTTCAAAAATGTGATTGTACATTATTTGACCGAGGGAGATACTTATAATTTTAAAACTGGTGAAGTAACATCTGTTCATAATCTTATAGAGGATTATGAGGGTACAGTATATGAATCAACAGACATATTCAGTGTTGATTCCAAGTATGAAGTGACACATGTTTTGAATAGTCTCATAAGCAGTGAAGTGGATGCGGTGATCTCGAGAGCGGATATTTCAATCCCTAAGGAGATGGAGTCGGACCTTCAAATGAATGTCAGCTTTAGAAGAACGGCTGATACGAGGACATATTGCAGTAATATGAAGTATTTCAATGAATATGGTGAGGAAACTTCGGGCCTTGAAAATATGTATAAGTTCACTGCAGATACACTCTACATGGATATTGAGGTATTGAAATCAGAGGAGGAAAAGAAGGATGCCCTCTTTGTCAATGGAATAAGATTGAAATCAAATTCCGAATATACCCAGTATATCGAGTTATCACAGGCAGTAGATGCCTACTCCTGTGTTTCGGGGTCCTCAATTAGGGTGAATGCAAGTCAAGCACTCTATGATTCAGATTTCTACGATTCCGATTACCCAAACGAAATTCGCATAAGTCTTGATAATCCAAGAACAGAAGGGGATAAAATCATTCTTGAGGGCATTAAAGGTGAAAACGGCAGTGCTCTTCCAAAGCAAACATGGGTTTTCGATGGTGATGAATGGCACAATGACTTTTACGTAGAAAGCATTCAGCTCAAGGAGGGCTCTGATTATACTCAGTATATTGTTTTGAACCGCGAAATTGATGCGACTACTTTACTTGAAGATGAAACCATCATGATTTTAGAAAATACACTCTATGACACAGATTTCTATGATGAAGCGTATCCGAATGAAATAAGAATCAGTCTCTCTGACGCGCGGGCAGATGAAAATATTATTTGCTTAAAGAATATCAAGGACGCTGACGGAAATGAGATCTCTGAAGAAATATGGGTCTTTTGCGAGGGGGCGTGGATCAAAAGATAAACCTAAAAAGAACTTATGTGCACATTTGCACATAAGTTCTTTTTTATTTTGAATAGGGTGTTTGCAATGACTTTATTCCAGCTTCTCCGGCTTAGAATAATAATAGCCCTGTATGAGCTTGCAGCCTGCTTTCTTGACAATTTCGACCTGCTCTATGGTCTCTACACCCTCTGCAACAGAGGAGTAGCCCCAGTTCTGAATAACCTCCACGATGGAGTGGAGCATGCGTCTTGCACTGACGTCTGTAACGATATCATCGATCAGCGACTTGTCGATTTTCACCTCGTCAAGGGCAATCTTCTGCAAATAGCTCAGTGAGGAGTAGCCGGTACCAAAATCATCTAGGGAGATCTTAAAGCCGGCCTGTCTTAGGGCATTGACCTTTCTGATGACCAGTTCTGGGCTGTCCATAAGAACGTCCTCAGTAATTTCAAGAATAATATAGTGGGTAGGGACTTTGTACTCGCCAGCCTTGTCCAGAATATAACTCACAAATTGCTCACTCATGAAGAAGAGGGGGCTGATGTTAATAGAAACCGAAATGCCCGCATGGTATTTTTTGACCAGTTTTTTGTAGTCGGACAGGACATAATCTATCATTTTTTCTGTGAGATCAAGTATGAGCTTTGTCTTGTTGAATATAGGAATAAACTCACCTGGACTGACAAAACCAAGCGCGCTGGACTCCCATCTGGCAAGGGATTCCACACCATGAACCGCGCCCGTTTCCGTATCGACCTTTTCCTGATATACGGGGTAGAACTCATCTTCCTTCAAGCCTTTTTCAGCATGGATTTTCAAGATGGACTCGTGTTCAAACTCATTGAAAATTTCATCTGTGTATCTTACGATACTCAGTTCCTTGGATTTTGCATACTGAAGGGCAATATTGGCCTTTTGCATGATGCTTTCAAAGAACTTGTCGTCCTTATCAACGCGCACGTATGAAACTGTAAAGTCAACGTGGACCTCAAACCGCTTGGCATAGAAAGCCTGATTCCAAAATTCGTTAATAATCCCAATCCATTTGAGAATTGTGTCTTCATCCGTATTGGAAATCCAAATGCCGAACTCATTCCCTGTAAGACGTGTTACGAAAGAAGTCTTAGTAGGTTTTTCTTCTCTAAGCCGCTCTGAGACCCCCTTGATGACATCGTCACCGAAGGAGAGACCATACATGGAGTTGATCATCTTCAGGTTCCGTATATCGAGAAGGACAAAGTAGTCGTTATCATTATTTTTACGAATCTGCCGCTCGGAATACTGGGTTATGAGGTTGCGGTTTGGAAGACCCGACATGGCATCAATGAAGGCCAGCCTTTTCAGTTCTTTTTCACGTTTTTTCAAAGAAATCATATTGGCTTCAAGGGAACCCACCATTTGATTGTAGCCCTGTACAAGGTCAAGAAGTTCATCATCCTTATTGGGTTCTTCAGCTCGGACCATCTTATTCTTATTGAGGAACTTCATGGATTCAATAATCGAGAAAATCGGTTGGAGCAGGTTGTTTATATAGTTGTTTGCAAACATAAATGCAAAGAGGACTGTCAGCAGGAACATAGCAATCATCATTGTTGTTATACGCTTTGCAGAAGCATTGAAATCTGAAGCGTATGCCGTAGCGACAATCGTCCATTCCCATTTTGGTTCGTACTTTGAGTAGGACAGCTTGCGTCCGATTTTTTCCTGATTCGGATAATACCAGTTATAGTCCACATATCCGCCCGTGCGGCCTATGCGGAGCTGTTCCTGTACAATCTTGAACTGGGTATTGTCAGGTGATACCACATCGTAAACGTAATCCCCTTCAATATTTGGGTGCATGACTTCATAACCGGCATCGTCATAGGCTAAGAAGTAGCCGCTTTCACCAAGGTCAATGGGGGTGTTCAGTGTTCTTGTCCCGTCCGGATTCTTTGGACCTACAAGTAGGATTCTGACCTCTTCCTGGGCATCTTCGAGGGAGATGACACCAGCTTCCACATTTTCAGCCATGGTTTCAATTTCGTTGATTGCCATGTGAACCGCGTTTGAAAGTATGACCTCACCTTTATTTTCAAGCTCTGCTCGGGTCAGTATATAACTTGGTATGCCAAGGCCCAGATTTGCAAGAATCAAAAGGAAAATAATATTTCTAATGAGTTTTCTTTTTAGGGATGCGCGTTTCGTATACATTATTTATCCTTTCCGATATCAAAGTACGACAAGTAGGGACACTGAAATATATACCCACAAATCGCTTTGGTGTGCCTTCAAAATAGAAGGAATCAGCAGATAAGTTCATTATACTATGATTTGCGTACTAGGTGACAGAAAACTATGAAGAATCCACCTGACTGGGAATTTAATGGTACTTAAGGAAATGAAAAGTTGGTTTAAGTGAAATTGTTAAATAATTATGAATACGATTGACAAGGAGAAAATTACTCGTTAAAATGTAGTCATACCCCCTGGGTAGGGGGTGCAAAACTAAGTTAATTCTTTTGATTTTCATAAAAGCATATTCAATGAGGTGAATACTATGGAGAAAATTCTAATTATCGGTGGCGTAGCTGCAGGTGCGACAGCAGCAGCAAAGGCAAGAAGACTTTCGGCAGACGCGGAAATTACAATACTTGAGGCGGGCGCAGACATATCATTTGCAAACTGTGGACTTCCGTATTACATCGGTGGCGACATTAAAAGCCGCTCAAAACTCATTCTACAAAGTCCTGAGAGCTTCAAGGAGCAGTACCAGACGACTGTTCATATCCATACAGCTGCAACGGAAATTGATAGAGCAAACCAGGTGGTTCACACGGTGAACGCACAAACTGGGGAAAAACGAAAATTTGAATATACAAAGCTGATTCTGGCTCAAGGCGGCAAGCCAATAGCGCCTCCGCTGCCAGGTGCGGATAAAGACCATGTGTTCCAGCTATGGACCCTTGATGACATGGATAAAATCAATGCCTATATCACCAATGAAGAACCTAAGACTGCCGTTGTGGTAGGGGGGGGCTTCATCGGTCTTGAAATGACTGAAGCTCTTGCAAAAAGAGGCATGAAGGTATCTGTCGTAGAAATGATGCCACACGTTATGGGCATTATGGAAGCTGAAATTTCAGGCTTCATTCAAGAAGAACTGATCGCCTATGGCGTTGATCTGTATACAAGCAAGGCCCTGACAGAAATCAAGGACGGGGCTGTTCTTCTCAATGATGGTACGCGTGTCGATGCAGACATGGTTCTTATGTCAATTGGTGTTCGACCAACACTTAAACTGGCTCAGGAGTCAGGTCTTGACCTCGGTGCTGCAGGTGGACTTCTGGTAGATTCGACTCTAAAAACAAGCGATGACAATATATATGCTGCTGGCGACATGATTGAGCTGGAGCATAGAGTTCTTGACAAGAAGGTTAGAATCCCACTTGCTGGACCAGCCAACCGTCAGGGTAGAATCGCTGCAGAAAATGCGCTTGGTAAAAAACATGAGTACAAGGGCTCTATTGGAACATCGATTGTAAGAGTATTTGAAGCGGTAGCTGGCACGACGGGCATTTCGCTAAAAGCTGCACGTGCTGAAGGCATAGATGCAGATGCAATTGTTGTTCATAAGGAGCACCATACTTCCTATTATCCAGGCGCTGAAATGGTCACTGTACTCGTTGTTTATGATAAGGCAACTGGTACTGTACTGGGTGGACAAACAGCAGGCTACGAGGGTGCTGATAGAAGACTTGACGTACTTGCGACAGCAGTGGCGGCAGGCCTTACGGTTTCCGACCTGGCAGATATGGATTTTGCTTATTCACCACCGCTTGGAAATGCAAATGATGCAATCAACATGGCGGCTTATACAGCTGAGAATAGAATGACAGGCTTCTCGCCAGCGCTTACAGTCAGTGAGTTGGATGCATATTTGGAAGGCAAAGGAGCACTTTGGATCGATGTGAGAGATGTATTTTCATATGAGAAATCACATGTCGAAGGCTCTGTGAATGTTCCTCTTGAAATACTGCCTACAGTACTGGACAGACTGCCAAAAGACCAGCTGATTCTGCTTTATGACCAAACAGGTAAGAAGGGTCATCAGGCACTTAGAACACTTGTAGGTGCAGGATTTAAAGATGTGCTTAACGTAAGTGGCGGTTTTATCAGTCTTTCCAACTACGTACGCTCAATCGCTCCAACAAACTTCGGTCTTGATCTTCCTGCACCTGACGCGAAAACGCTCGGTGAAGAAAAGGCAGCGGAAAAAGTGAGCGACAAGAAGGAAGCTGCTAAGAACGAAGCGTCAACCGGACCAATCGTGGTTGATGTCAGAACAGAAGAAGAATATGACTACGGCGCTTTCCCTGGCGCAGTCAACATTCCGCTAGATGAGCTTGAAGACAGACTGGGTGAACTTGGCTCCAAGGACAGACAGGTCATTCTATACTGTGCAACAGGTGCAAGAAGTGCATACGCACAGCAGATTCTAATGGCTTACGGATTCACCAACTCAGTAAATGGCGGCGGCTTGTCTCGTATGATGGCAAGTTACAGACGTCAGACAACTTCATAAATCAAATAGTTAGAGCCTGTAAAACCATTGGAACTTAGGTTTTACAGGCTCTTTTTTTTGTGTGTGTTTTCAAAGGACTACTCGGCTTTTTCCAGCGCCATCCAGGAATGCAGATAATGGACTGCGAAGTTGACCGTAAGCCCCCCGCTGTTGAAATGGTCATCCAGTTCTTGAATGGCCTGGTCGAGTTCCGCCTGTGAAGTCCCACTGAAAGAGAGATAGTCACCTTCTAGAGAAGGGGCTGTTTCAAGGGCGATCGTCAACAGGTTTGCGTTGTCATGCGCATGGCTGATTTCTTCCTGAATGAGCTCTACGACACCATTGTCTCCATGAATTGTGTTGCGGTAGGCCATAATGATAGGATTGCAGAAGTCATCAAATATCCATTCAGCCAGATAGCCTTTGCCGTATGCATTGTCGTACACAATACTATCGAACCAGAAAGGGATCACAATTCGAAGATCCCAGCCGTTAGAATCCGTGATGAACTTTGCCTTTGCGAGAATATCCTGATAGGCGGTGTAGTCTTTTATGGTTTCCTGCCTTGTTCTCTCAAGAATGTAAGGTTCGATATCAAACACAATGCCATCAAAGGACGTTGCCTGTTGACTTATTTTATCGTAGGCATGCATCCACTCGAAAAAGGCGTTGAAGGAGTCCATGTCAAGAACCCATTCGGGCGCTCCAGACAGGGCGTACACGGAAAAGCCTGCTTCCTTGAGGACATATACATGACGAACATAAGTCATACGGTTGACCGATGGGTCGATGTAAAGGTAGACTTCATTGACTGCATGTGCCTTCATGAAATCAATGGATGTATTATTCAGGTTGTGGCTGTTCCAGATGAAAACGCCAGTTCGAGCCGTGCGGTGTTCCCTTTGCCTGACATCTGCGAAGGCAGCGGTTGCTGTACTTGCAATAAGAAGGGTGCACACTATGAGAACCCTTAAGCGCATAAGTCTATTTTTTGAAAAGCACATCGTATCACCTCATTTTTCGATTTATACCCACCGCGTAACTTTGGACACGGAATTTCATCCCCTATTAAAAGGCCTGATTCTATGGTTTTGTGGTATGATTGAATTGTAATATTCTGTGAATTATGTGAGGTGACACGATGGACCGAAGTCAAATAATCAAGCTGCTTAAAGCACAAATAAATTTGAAACAGCACATAGTCGGTGTTGCAACAGGAAGCGGCATGACAGCAAAATACACAGTTATGGGTGGGGCTGACTTTATTCTTGCCCTTAGTGCCGGTAAGTTCAGGCAAATGGGGCGCAGCTCTATGGCCAGTTATTTGTGCTATGCAAATAGCAATGAAGTGGTCATGGATTTTGCCTGCAAGGAGCTTTTGCCTCTTAAAAAGGACATACCGGTCATATTTGGGCTCGATGCCAATGACCCAACCATTCATCTTTATGAATACCTTGAAAAAATAAAGGCATGGGGCTTTGTCGGAATCAACAACTTTCCAAGCATTGGGCTCATTGACGGACAGTTCAAGGAAGCACTCGAGGAAGAGGGCATTACCTTTGACAGAGAGGTGGAAGCCATACGTCTTGCTAATTTCCTGGACTTGTTCACCGTCGCCTTTGTCTTTAATGAAGAACAGGCCAAGAAGATGATAGAGGCAAAAGCGGATGTTATATGTGCACATTTTGGTTTTACCATTGGTGGTATGCTGGGGGCGAAGAAGTCCTTTTCCATAGAACATGCAAAGCTCATGGCCGATCGGATATTCACGGCCTGTAACAATGCAGACTATGAACCCATCAAAATGGTTTATGGCGGCCCCGCAGGGACCCTTATAGACATGCAGTATTTATATGACAATACAGAGTGTATGGGCTATATTGGCGGTTCGGCCATTGAGCGTATACCGGCAGAACAGGCAATCATGCAGACCACAAAGGCATTCAAGTCAGGACAAGGTGGCGGTCAAAGCGAATTGATGCTCAAAATGCTGGACAGAAGCAGAAAGAACTATGACTATGTGGCATTTCTCAAAACCTATATCCATGAAAGATATTCAAATGATATCCACTTAAAGGACTTGGCGCTGCTTGCACATGTCTCGTATACATATCTGAGCACGCTTTTTAAGAAAGAGGTTGGGTGCTCCTTTACAGAGTATCTGGTGAAGTACCGGATCAATAAGGCAGCAGAAATCATGGTCGAAGAGAACATTCCCTTGGTTGATGTTGCCATGCTGGTTGGATATAGGGATTATCCCCAGTTCAGTAAAATGTTTAAAAAGTACAAGGGCATGGCCCCAAAGCTATATAGGTCACATAATATAAGCACAAGAAAGGGGTCTAAGTGACAAGTCTAAATCGTGTATATACACAATAAAAGTTAATATAATGACATTTAAACTTGTTATCAAAAACTGTAAAATTACATTGTAAATATTTACAGTTTTTTTTGCGTCGCAGTGCAGGCATGTTGGTTGAACCACTTGAAATGATTAGGGAGGGGAACAATTGAAAACAATTGCAATCGCTGGAACTTTTGACACCAAGGGCAATGAGTACAAGTTTGTTAAGGATTTGATCGAGAGTTTAGGACTGGGTACATATACGATTCACCTAGGGGTATTTGACCCTTTATTTGAGCCAGATGTTACAAATGCTGATGTGGCTGAAGCCGCAGGGGAAGATATTGCAGCAATCGCTGAGGCAAAAGACAGGGCAAATGCGACAGAGGTTCTGTCAAGAGGACTGGAAGCACTTCTTCCAAAGCTGTATGAAGAAGGACGATTTGATGGCATTATTTCACTTGGAGGCTCTGGCGGAACCGCGCTTGTGACACCGGGTATGCGGGCTTTACCTGTAGGTGTTCCCAAAGTCATGGTATCGACAATGGCCTCAGGCAATACCTCTCAATACGTTGGCACAAGTGATATCATCATGATGCCTTCTGTCGTGGATGTTGCAGGTCTCAACAGGTTTTCTACAAAGATATTCACCAATGCGGTTTTTGCCATTGCAGGCATGGTCAATTATGAGTCGGCAGTGAAGGTGGAAGAGAAGCCACTGGTTGCGATTACCATGTTTGGTGTAACAACGCCTTGCGCTGAAGAAGGTAAACGTTTTCTCGAATCCAAGGGATATGAGTGTCTCGTATTCCATGCAACGGGTACCGGTGGGAAAACAATGGAAGCCCTTATAGATGACGGCTTTATTGAAGGCGTTCTCGATATCACTACAACGGAGTGGTGCGATGAAATCGTTGGCGGAGTACTGGCTGCGGGGCCAAATCGTTTGGAGGCGGCAGGCAGAAAAGGCATACCTCAGGTCGTATCGGTGGGCGCACTTGATATGGTCAACTATGGTCCAATTGACACGGTACCGAGTGCATATGCGAGTCGAAATCTTTATAAGCACAATCCGACGGTCACATTGATGCGGACCAGTGCAGAGGAAATGAAAGAAATTGGTGGTAAAATCGCTGAAAAGCTGAATATGGCAAGTAAGGATACGGCACTCTTCCTGCCACTGAAGGGTGTGTCTATGATCGATGCAGACGGTCAGCCATTCTATGGTCCCGAGGAAGACAAGGTTCTCTTCGATACCCTTAGAGAAGCGGTCAACAGAGACGTGGTCGAAGTTGTTGAAATGGACTGTCATATCAACGATGAGGCCTTTGCAGTGGCTGCAGCCAAGAGATTGGTAGAAATGATGACAAAATAAATGCGTGCATGTCATACATACAAGATCAAATTGAACATTATAGGCTTTGTAAGCATTTGAAAATAGAATTAAAAGCAGATAGGAGCTATGAACCATGAATAAAAAAAGCAGGATGGAAATAATCGATACATTCAGAAAACAAATTGCAGAAGGCAATATTCTAGTCGGTGTTGGTGCGGGAACGGGCATTACTGCAAAAAGCAGTGAAGCTGGTGGCGCTGACATGCTGATCATATATAACTCCGGCCGATTCAGAATGGCTGGCAGAGGCTCTTTGTCCGGACTCCTTTCCTACGGCGATGCCAACAAAATTGTCGTTGAAATGGGGGCAGAGGTTCTTCCGGTAGTGAAGAAGACGCCTGTACTTGCAGGCGTATGCGGCACCGACCCATTCCGAGTAATGGAGATTTACCTCAAGGAGCTGAAAGATATGGGCTTCAACGGTGTTCAAAACTTCCCAACAGTTGGACTCATTGATGGTGTGTTCAGACAAAATCTCGAAGAGACAGGTATGGGATACGACCTGGAAGTTGAAATGATTCGCCTTGCACACGAGCTTGACCTTCTGACATGCCCTTATGTATTTGATACAGACCAGGCAACTGCAATGGCAAAAGCAGGCGCTGACGTACTTGTAGCACATATGGGACTGACCACAAAAGGGACCATTGGCGCCAAGACTGCACTCACACTGGATGACTGCGTCAAGCGCATTCAGGACATAACCGATGCTGGAAGGGCCGTGAACCCAGATATCATTGTCATATGTCATGGCGGTCCTGTTGCAGAGCCAGAAGATGCAAAGTATGTCATTGAAAAAACACAGGGTGTAAATGGCTTCTTCGGCGCATCGAGCATTGAAAGATTTGCCGCAGAGCGCAGTATCAAGGCACAAACAGAGGCATTTAAGGCAATAAAGAAGTAAGTGTATTGTCTTTGTTTCAGGTGTTTATATGATTTCGTGCATATAGAATTTTTAAGAGGACATTGCTGGTATGCAATGTCCTCTTTTTATGAAGAAAATCAGACGATGCAAAGCGACATTAAAATATTTTTAAACTAATAAAAAATATCCTTAATGGACACACTTAAAATTCAGAATATATAATAAATTCAGAAAATACAAAACACTATGTGACAACACCATCGTTAAAGAATAAATGGAGGGGACATATGAGGATTGACGACTTTCTGGATGCCATGGCTATACCGGAAAACAACTATGAGCTACGTAAACGGAACATTAGAACCATTTTGGAATTCATGACAGATGAAGAAGATGCAGCGTCTGGAAATCAGAGAAAGAAAAGATTAAATAGACACAAACTATATTGTGAAAACGGTAAAGGCTACCGATACGGAGCTGGCTATATCTATAGCGGCAGGGAGCGTCTTCGTGAACGTGATGAGACGACCGTAAGGCGATTTCCAGTTTGGTATACAAAGGATTTGAAAGTATTTCAAAGTGACGATCCAAATTTGTTTGTTGTTACAGGCTTGTCAACAGGAGACATGTATGATGATGCTGGTAATTTTGTGAAAAAGTATTTACCGGATGAACCCTGTCATAATTTGTTCATTATGAGTAATGGTTTAATTAAGGAATATGTTGAGTACATTATTCCGCCACTTCAGTTTCCGCACGATGTTCATGATATAGAAGTTCTGAAGAAAACTGATCAGTACAATCAAATACTATAGTACTTTTAGGAGGTTGTAGCATGGGGGAAAATATAAAGAAAATAAAACTTCAATATTCAGGTACGAAAGTAAGGCGGGTAGAGTACTTTGGTTACTCAGTCGGAATGATTGGCTATCAAATTCAGAATACCTTGATGGGGATATACCTGTTGATGTATATGACAACTATCCTTCAAATACCTATGATTTATGCTGGATCAGTAACACTGGTGAGCAGATTTATTGATGCATTTACAGATATTCTGTTTGGTACGATCGGGGATAGAACGCACACACAACTTGGTTCATTTCGACCATGGTACATAACGATGGCAATACCTGCGTGTATTTCTTTTATGATGCTCTTTATCTGTCCGGAGTTTGTCACACCAGCATCAGCGATGGCGCTGTACTGGATCTATTTCGTTTATATCATTTACGGGAGTGTTTTTACGACCATAATGTATACCTCCTACAGCGCTTTCACATCTGTTGCCACGAATGATGACGATGAGAGAAGAGGTTTGGTGCTGGCCCGTCAGGTGGGGTTGAATATCAGCGGTCTGGTAGTTGCTATAGCAACACCCGTAATGATGTACTTTGGTGGAGGTGTTTCAAATAATGCAGCAGCTTTTAAGGCACTGGGAATATTTGTTGCGGTAGTGAGCGGTTGCTGTTATTTGTTCTGTGGATTTACCGTACGTGAACGCGTGAGTTTGAATGCAGGCAAGAGTATTGCCTTAAAGGAAGGATTCAAAGTTTTCAAAAGCAATAAAATATTCTTGGGCGCATTGATCTGCAACGTACTTCATTCAATTGGTATAGCAATGTTTGGAGGATTGATGAGTTATTACTTTATTTTTTACAAAATGAACCCAGGTCTTCTGGGCAAGAGTCAATTTGTCGCAGGTATTGTCGCTACCATTATTAGTCTCATTGTATTGCCTGTTATGATGAAGAAACTTTCAAGAATAAAATTATACTTGATAGGTGTAACTATTTTCTGTGGTTTTATGATCTTGGGGTATTTGACAAGTATGGGGGATTTGGGTGGATATTTAATGTGTTGCGGATTTACGGTAGGAATGATGACTCTATATGCTGTCACATATAGCTATATTCCCGATGCAGTTGACTACGGTGAGTGGAAGAATGGTGTTGCTGCACCGGGAACTGTAAATACTGTACTTACATTTATACAAAAGACTACGACTGGTGTGGGAACAATGCTGACTTCAGTGTTATTGAGTGTTATTGGTTTTGAGGCTTCTCTCGGATTTGGACAAAGTGATTCAGTCAAAGAGGGTATTCGAATGGTGACTACTTTCACGCCAGCAGTGTTTGTGTTTATATCAGCACTTGGACTGTTTTTTCTAAATATTAACAAAAGAGATTTGATTCAGATTAGGAAAGAGTTGGATAGTAAACGGACAAACGTTGCATAAAAGGAGTGTTTTCATTATGAATAAGCAGGATGTTGTACGTAAAAGGAATAGACTTGCTGTTGAGAAATTTTTCGAGTATCATGGTGAACAGCGTGCGGAACTTTTTGATGAAGATGGTGTAAAAGAACTTACATATGCTGCAAATGGAGATATGCCGCAGCGCTGGGAAGGTAGAGCGGAAGTTCTTACCAATTTCATAGCGAATAAGACATTCTTTACAAATTGGAGATGGAGAGACGTTGTGATTGATGAAACTCAGGATGAAAACAAGTTTTGGGTGGAGGCATTTGGTGGGGGTGAACAGAAGGTTGGAAGTTCAGCTGTTGCGACCAAGTACGAGAATCATTATATATTCTGTTTTAGAATGAAAGACGGATACATTTTAGAAATGAGAGAAATCAATAATCCGCTCAACTTAATGAAGGCATTGGGAATCGCATTACCGAAAATGCCGGATGCTAAAAAGGATACGGAGCAGTTGATTAAAAATCAAAAACGATAGTTCAACCTACATTAAACGGCAAAACATCTTTACTGGTGTTTTGCCGTTTATAGTTTTGAAATAGTAATGCAGATAAATCATATATTTTGATATACTATAAATTATTGGAGCATAAAGCGAGGGTGGTATATGTCCTTTTCAAAATATAAAACTTTTTTAGAAGTTGTCAAAGAAAAGAGTATGAGTAAAGCTGCATTAAATACAAATCAAACAGTTCCAGGTGTCAGTTACTCGATATCAAAGTTAGAAGATGAGTGGGGGCTTGCCCTTTTTACGAGAAACAGAGGGAACATCTTATTGACGGATGCGGGTAAAGAAGTATTGCCACACATTATTGCAATTCTTAATGAACAACATGCTTTAGAAAGAAAAATTCAGTCTCTTAATAATACGTGCAAGGGGACAGTCCGTGTGGGTGGACTTCGTTGCGTGCTTAAGCAATGGCTTCCTGCTATTATTAAAGAAATGAATGCATTGTATCCTGATATTCTGATTGAGATTGTATTGAATCCATATGAAGATATCCAAAATGATATTACAACTGGCAAAATTGATGTTGCATTTGGAGGTGAACCAATGATGAAGATGTTGGACTTTCACCATATATTTGATGATCCTTTTGTAGTTGTAGTGGACAAAGCGAATCCATTATGCAGAAAGAAATTTATCACTTTAGACGAGTTGTCAAAAAGTGAATACAAAATCATTATGCCTTGCTGGAGTGCGGATAAAGAGTTAATGAACATGATAAAAAAGAATCATATAGATGAATATACTTCGTATGCAATTAAAGATTCAGGGACTATTATTTCAATGGTTGAGAGTGGCATGGGAATTTCTATAATGCCATATTTTGTAGCAACTGGAGAACGTGCTGATATTGGGATTATAAAATTAGAGGATTGGTCAGCAAAGAGGTTTGGAATTATTACGGCTATAGAATCGAGAACATCATTAACAAATAGAATGTTCATAGATGTTGCTAATAATTGGCTGATGAAAAATCGTGAAAAAATACAATTTTGACCATTTATCTAAGCGTATATTCACGATGTGTATCAATGGGAAATTTACTTTCTAATCCTAAAGAAAGGGTGAAACCTATGGAACTATGGGACGTATACGATAAGGACAGAAATAGAACCGGAAAGACCAAGGTACGAGGTCAAGCGTTCGAAGAAGGCGAGTACCACCAGGTTGTTCATATATGCATTTTCAACTCTAGAGAGGAACTCCTTATCCAGCAAAGGCAGCCCTTCAAGGAAGGCTGGTCAAACATGTGGGATGTAACTGTTGGCGGAAGCTCCCTGACAGGGGAATCCAGCGGCCAGGCTGCTGAGCGTGAATTGTTTGAAGAAATCGGTTATAAGGCAAGCCTTTCTGAAACAAGACCCTTTGTCACAGTCAATTTCAGCTATGGTTTTGATGATTTTTATTTGCTGGAAGACGACGAAATTGACATTGAGTCTCTAGAGCTCCAATACGAAGAGGTTCAAGGGGTTAAATGGGCATCGAAGGCTGAAATTATGGAAATGATCGAGTGCGGAGACTTCATACCTTATTACCAGAGCCTGATAGACCTTCTTTTTGACATTCGCGGAAGCTATGGGTCGCATTTTAAGTAAAAAAATGACGCTTTATAAATAAAGCGTCATGTCATACCACTGTGCACTGCCGTGAACGGACTCGGAAACCCCGTCATTCTCATAGCCGAACTTTTCATAGTAATGAATCAGATGGGATTTGCAGGTAAGCAGTATTTTTTCTTTTTTTTCCTGTTTTCCAAATGCAATAAATGCCTTCATGAGCTGGGCGGCATACCCTTTGTTCTGGTATTCTGGAAGTACATCAAGGCCAAAGATGACCAGGCTTCTGTTATCATCATTGTGGGCATCCATGCTTTCAAAAAAGGCATCATCGATTGTATCGGCATCAAAGGCACCGCCATTGATAAAGCCGATGATATGATCATCGATCAGACCGACGAAAAAGCCTCTTTCATAGGCTTTCAGGCGCATTTCCATGGCAGCTTTTTTAGCAGCTTCCGCTTCTGGGAAGCATATGCGCTCGATATCAGCAATTTGGTCAATGTCCTGAAGGCTTGCATTACGAATCGTTATTGTTTCTTGTGTCATATGTATCACTCCTTGGAAGATAGGGCACAGAGTTCATTTTCATATCTGAAATCATATTACTAAATAGTAAAAACCAGGTCAAATGCTTTATTTATATTTTAAAGGCTGTAAATCGTAGTAATTGGAAGAGTCTGACGATTTTAAACAGTATTGACAAACCAGTCTGCCTGTATTATCATCTCGATAAATGAATATGTTTTGTGGTCACCATATTTGGTGTGAAAAGGGAATCAGGTGAAAATCCTGAGCAGCACCCACTACTGTAAGTTGGACGAAATTGCACATGTCACTGCGAAAAGCGGGAAGACGCAATGGAGGAAGAAGACAAGTCAGGAGACCTGCCATGAAATTTTGAGTATTGCTCGGGGATGGAGTTAAGTTGGTATGCAAAACATGACACCCTGTTAGGGTGTTTTTTATTTGCTTCATAATCCGAGTGTCTTTGATCTACTGGTAGTAGATAGGTTGCAGTAAGGTATTTCGAGATACGGCTCGAAACGATTAGACGAAGTTGGAGGAAATATTATGAAAAAAAGTAGTTTGTTGCTTTTGACGGCAATAATGGCATTGGTACTGGCTTTTGCAGGGTGCAGTGCAGAAACATCAGGAGACGCGGCACAGTCTGAGCCTGCGGATGTTCCTGTGAATGAAGAGACTGAATCAGCCGACGCGCACTATCCAGTGACAATTCAAACCTATAACTATGCAAAGGAACCAATTGAAGTGACTTTTGACAAGGCGCCAGAAAAGGTTTTTGCCGTATATCAGGACTCGATTGAAACACTGCTCGCGCTTGGTCTCGAAGATAGAATCGTTGCATGCGCTGGTCTTGACCAGGACGTTAAGGAAGAATACCAGGCTGGGTTTGAGAAAGTCAATTATCTGACTGAATTCTCTCCAGACAAGGAAAGTGTCATTATGCTTGAGCCTGACTTCATTTTAAGCTGGTACTCCTACTTCAGCGACAAGAAGCTGGGTGAAGTTGACTACTGGCATGACAATGGAATTGGTACATACATGATGCTCAATTCGGGTGCAGCGCCTGAAAAAACACTGGAAAATGAGTACACTGACATTTTGAATCTAGGTAAGATCTTCGATGTTGAAGACAAAGCGCAAGCACTGGTGGCACAGATGAAAGAAAAGGTAAATCAAATTGCTGAATCAGCACAGCAAATGGAAGATAAACCACGCGTGCTTCTTATGGAATTTGAAAAAGATGGTGTTCGTGTCTACGGTGAAAATACCCTGGGCGGCGATATGGTCAAGCAGTTGGGTGCTGAGCTGGTGACTGCGCCAGAGAATCACATGAGTAGTGAAGATCTGATTTTCAGTGATCCTGATGTGATTTTCACAGTTTACTTTGGAAGCTCAAACAGTATCGCAGATGGTGAAATGGCAATTTCAAAGTTCTTTGAAGACCCACAGTATGCGAGCCTGCGTGCAGTTGAAGGAAAAAATATTTACCCGATCTCACTCGGCGAAATGTACTGCAGCGGTACACGTACACTTGATGGTATAACAAGACTGGCTGAGGGCATTTACCCTACACTGGTCGACGCAGAGTAATCGCGCAAAACACACGCGCAGAATAGAAGGAAAATACGATGGCGGATGTTAGAACCTACGCATATACAGATAAGAAACAGAAATTATATGAAGACATCCCTCGGCAAAAGACATTGATGGGAATGCCAATACACATTGGCATTTCCCTTATTTTATTTGCGGGGATAATCCTGTCCTTGATTGCGGCGGTTGCCATAGGGTCCACACATATCAGTCCTGAAACGGTGTATGGTGTCGTTATTTCAAAGCTTGCCAGAAATGGCAACATTGTCGGCGGACCCGTACACGATGTGATTTGGTATATACGCTTGCCGAGACTTGTGTTGGCAGTGGCAGTAGGCGGTGGCCTCGCAGTATGCGGTATTGTCATGCAGGCCATTGTGAAAAATCCACTGGCTGACCCCTATGTGCTGGGCGTTTCGTCAGGAGCATCCCTTGGGGCAACTGTGGCAATCTTACTGGGTATAGGTATATCGTTTGGTCAGAACTATGTAGGTATGCTTGCCTTTGCCGGGGCATTTGCTGCATCAATCCTTGTAATGGTCATTGCCAATGTTGGAGGACGCGCCAATTCAGTCAAGCTGCTTTTGTCTGGAATGGCAATCAATGCTGTGTTTTCATCATTTTCAAGCTTTATTGTTTTTTTCTCGAACGATAAGGAAGGGATCAAGAATATCACATTTTGGCTTATGGGAAGTCTTGCCGGTGCAAAATGGGAGCAGATCGGTATTGTGTATCTTGTCATCCTATGTGGAACGATATTCTTGCTGTCACAGTATAGGGTTCTCAATCTCATGCTTCTTGGTGATGAAACCAGCATTACCTTAGGTATGGATTTGAACAGATACAGGCATGTGCTCATGTTGGTTGTAGCACTGATGACCGGCTTCATTGTATTTGTGTCAGGCATGATCGGCTTCATAGGACTTATAATTCCTCATTTTATGCGCATGCTCTTTGGAACAGACCATAAAAAGCTCATACCGGTCTCCTTTTTTGCAGGCGGCTTGTTCCTCATATGGGCAGATGTCCTAGCGCGGATTGTCATACCGCATACAGAATTGCCCATTGGAATTCTGATATCCATGGTTGGAGCGCCGTGCTTCATTTACCTGCTTGTACAGAAATCATACGGGTTTGGAGGACGAAGCGAATGAATATAAAAGTAGATGCCCTTCAGGTTATTCTGGGGCAAACTGAAATTTTGAAAGATGTATCCATAAACGCTGAGCGGGGAAAGTTCATCGGTGTCATTGGACCCAATGGGAGCGGAAAATCAACGCTGCTGAAGTGTATTTACCGGGTGCTTGAACCGACGCATGGCTGTATCTATTTGAACAATGCCAGCATTCACAAGCTCAGTTATAAGGAATCGGCCAAGAGGGTTGGTGTCGTGACCCAGCACAACTTCTATAATTTTGATTTCACAGTAAGCGAAGTGGTGCTTATGGGAAGAACACCCCACAAGAAGCATATGGAAAGGGACAATGCCAACGATTATAAGCTCATGAACGATGCACTGGCACGTGTGGAAATGCTGGAGTTCAAGCATCGAATCTTTTCAACGCTTTCAGGCGGAGAGCAGCAGCGTGTCATACTGGCGCGGGCTTTGGTTCAAGAAACAGACTGTCTGATACTCGATGAACCGACAAACCATTTGGACATCAAGCATCAGCTTAAGATTATGGATCTTTCAAAGCGGCTGGGCATAACGGTAATAGCGGCACTGCATGACCTCAACGTTGCCGCTTCATACTGTGACTACATGTACATACTCAAATCAGGAGAGATTGTTGGCGAGGGTGCTCCAAAAGAGGTTCTCAGCGCTTCAATCATAGGGACTGTATATGGTGTGCGGGCCAAAATTCTAACAGATCCCGAGACTTCAGCCTTTCATATTGCCTATTTGCCAAATTATTAAAACTTGGAGATGGCAATAATAAGTGACACATGAAGGAGATAGACATGGAAAAGGTCAAAATAGCTGTTTTGTCATGCCTGAAAGCAACAGGTGTGTGCAGCGGAGCTGCGTGTTTTAGGGCCATCAATAACAGAGATAAGCATTTTGATATTTATAAAGACATGGATGTGGAGTTGGTCGCGTTTTTCCACTGCAATGGCTGTGACTGTGACTATTCAAGTGATGTAGAATACCTTGAAAAGATTGAATACGTCTGTTCCCTTGAGCCCGACGCAGTTCATGTTGGAAAATGCACGTGTATGGAAGGGAACCTATGCACAGTGATTGAGAAAATGGTCAAATATATTGAAGATAGAGGTATTCGGGTAATACACGGAACACATTAAAGCGTCTGGTGCGATTATGCAAACAGTTGCAAATTTGAGACGCAGGCTGAAAAAAGTCTGCACTGCATGGAATCGTGGGAATTTTTAAGAAGGCATGATGTGTTAGTCGTGGCTAGTGTTGCATAAAGGCAACATAGGGCACGAAAGAGATGTTTAACAGGTTATGAAATAATCATGAAAAAGGTGTAAATCAGAGACTTTCGTATCTTGCAGCTAGGTATCTAATAAATCCAATACTTGGTACATAATTTGCTACAACTATTAGAAAATGTGTGGCTTGTGAAAACAGCAAAAAGGACAAAAGCAAGATGGAAAGGATATCAATATGGATTATAGAAACCTGTCGAAAAGACTCAGTGAAATTTTACAAATGCAAAGCATGCCTGTTGGCATAAAGCTTTTAGAAGACGTGCATCAATTTGAAGCATATGCTTCTGACAATCAGTATACCTTTTGCCAGTTTATCATGAAAGCGCGTGAAGGCAACAAGCTTCTGGCAACGAAAGAGAACATTGCCTGTGCAAATGGATCCTCAGCCCTTGGGTTCAGACCAGTCCCTGAAAAACTGATGAGTGGGGAGTTCCTATCGATTCTGGGTTCTTTCCAAAAGGAAGGGGCACAGAAAACAATGGAAGAGATGCCGCGGTTTGATCAGGACACCTATAAGGCCATTGCGCTTGCGCCGCTTGATCAAATTGAGTTTGAACCTGATATTATTGTGATAGAGACAGTTCCAGAGCACCTCATGTGGCTTAGTCTTGCAACCATTCATGAAAGCGGTGGGCGCTTGAATTTCAGCACGAGCATTTCAAACGGAACTTGTGTAGATATGACAGTTATTCCGCACCAAACACAAAAGCTCAATGTCAGCATAGGGTGCTATGGCTGCAGAAATGCGACAAATGTCCCTGACTGCAACTTATATGCAGGGTTCCCTGGAAGCCATCTTGAAGAGATTGTAGGCTGTCTTGAAAACATAAACAAGAAGGCCTTGCCGCGTACCCGTGAGAAAAGAGCCTACAGTAAGCTGGCAGAATAAATTGAAGCAAAGTAAGCTGAGTTGAAAAAGTAAGCTGACTTGCAAAAGCAAGCATAGCAACATAGACAAAATTCAAACCACCATCCGAGGGTCAAACTTGCACCCTTTGGATGGTGGTTTTTTTTATAGTCTCCAGGTCTTCAACTCCTCAGAAGTTGCATGCACATAGTGGCTGCCGCCTATGTGGTTGCTGACCCCTTTGGAATAATCGATACCGCTGGTCGCATAATCATAGGTCTCGGCAGTGCGCAGTTTCTCAACACGGGGATTGGAAAGCGGAATCGCAGAGAGCAGGGATCGCGTATAGGGGTGAATCGGATTTGAAAAAATTTCTTCTTTGGTGCCCGTTTCCAGCAGGTAGCCCAGATGGAGAACACCGATCCTGTCTGAAATATACTTGACCATGGAGAGGTCGTGGGCAATAAAGAGAAAGGCTATGTTGGTCTCCTTTTGAATTTCCTTCATCAGGTTGACCACCTGTGCCTGTATGGAAACATCAAGGGCACTGATTGCCTCGTCGGCAATAATGAGTTTGGGGTTCATAATCAGTGCTCTTGCAATCCCGATGCGTTGACGCTGGCCACCTGAAAACTGGTGAGGATATCGGTTGGCGTGTTCTCTTGCCAGTCCGACCTTTTCAAGAATACGGTAGACCTTTTCCTCTCTGTCTTTCTTTGAAGTATAGAGGCGGTGAACATCCAGCCCCTGGGCAATGATATCGAGGACATTTTTGCGTGGGTTAAGACTGGCCATTGGGTCCTGAAAAATCATCTGCATGTTGGTTCTCAGGTGCTTGACCTCTGATTCTGATAGTTTTCCAGACACATCAATGCCATCAAAGACAATGTTGCCGGCTGTCGGATCGTACAGGCGAATGACAGACCTGCCGATGGTAGACTTTCCACTGCCAGACTCCCCAACGAGTCCATAGGTTTCGCCAGGATAAATATTGAAGGAAACACCGTTGACAGCCTTGACGGTAAACTTTCGGCTGACTCTGAAAAACTGCTTCAGGTCCTTCACCGCAAGTAATGGATGTTTAGTGGTCATCTGTGTTCGCCTCCTTTAGCATTCTGTCAATCCGCTCCCTGAGTGCGACCGGCATATCCACTTCGGGTGCCTTTTCGTGAAGCAGCCAGGTCGATGCGTAATGTGTATCTGTAATCTTAAACATAGGCGGTTCAAGACGGTGGTCTATGTTGAGGGCGTAGATGTTTCTGTCAGCAAAGGCGTCTCCAGTGACCTTCCTGCTGAGATTAGGCGGTGACCCCGGAATTGTATAGAGCTTGTCGTCGAAGGTATCCAGGTCCGGCATGGCAGACAGAAGTCCCCAGGTGTAGGGGTGACGCGGGTCATAAAAGAGTTCGTCTACAAGCCCTTTCTCAACTATTTTTCCGGCGTACATCACTGCGACGTAGTCAGCTACCTTGGCGACGACCCCCAGGTCGTGGGTGATGTAAATGACAGAGATGTTCATTTTTTTCTGAATATCCGTGATCAGCTCGAGAATCTTTGCCTGAATGGTCACGTCGAGTGCTGTTGTTGGTTCGTCACAAATCAGAAGGTCCGGATTACAGGCAAGGGCGATGGCGATGACGACACGCTGGCGCATACCGCCAGAAAGCTGGTGCGGATAGTTCTTCATGCGCTTTTTGGCATCGGTAATACCAACAAGCTCCAGGAGCTCCACCGCACGCTGGTGAGCCTCTTTTTTATTGGCACGCTTATGCCATATCATGCCTTCCATAATCTGTGCACCTATGTTCATGGTCGGGTTCAGGGACGTCATGGGGTCCTGAAAAATCATGGCAATGTGTTTGCCGTTTATATTTGAACGCATGTGTTTCTTTGACAGCTGCAAAATATCCACATCATTTTTTCCATTTTCATTGTGGTACGTGAAGTTGATTGAACCGGAATTGATAACACCGTTGCTGCTGAGTATGCCCATTACGGCTTTCATGGTAACAGACTTCCCGCTGCCGCTCTCACCAACAATGGCGAGGGTTTCTCCTCGGTAAAGGTCCAGCTCGACACCTCGAATCGCATCAACACTTCCCAGTGCGGTTTGAAAGGATATGGAAAGGTTGCTGATTGAAAGTATCTTTTCATCCTCTATATTGTTCGTATTTGTTTTGTCTATTGTCATATTTTCACCTTCTACATTTCTTTCATTTTAGGATCAAATGCATCGCGAATGCCATCGGCAAGCATGTTGAAGCTAAGCATCAGAATAGCGAGGACCAGTACAGGCGGAATAATCATATAGGGGTGCGTCGTAAATGATTTGAACGCATCACTTATGAGCAGTCCCAGTGAAGCCATGGGAACGGGAACGCCAAGTCCGATAAAAGCAAGGAAGGCTTCAGTAAATATGGCTGTAGGGATGGAAAACATGGTTGTCGTGATAATTTGACCGAAAATATTGGGCAGTATTTCTCTGAATATGATGAAAAAGTCCTTTGCCCCAAGTGTGCGCGATGCGAGAACAAACTCCTGCTGCTTAAGCTTGAGCATTTGGGCCCTGGCTATTCGACTCATCCCAATCCACCCTGTAATCATGAGGGAGAAGGTGATGGTGACAAGACCGGGCTTTAAAACAATAATCAAGAGGGTTACAACCACCAGGTTTGGAATGCCGTTGAGTATTTCTGCAAAACGCTGCATGGCATTGTCTATTCGACCGCCAAAATAGCCTGAAATAAGACCATAGCTCAGTCCGAAGACCATATCAATGAGAACTGCGACAAGGGAGATGTAAAGCGAAATTCGCGTTCCCATCCAAGTTCTGGTGAAAATGTCTCTGCCCAGTATATCTGTTCCAAACCAGTAGTAGACATCTTCAAGTCCTGTAACAGACCCGTCTTTTGAAATGTACTTGTTTTGGTCAACAACTCCGGTTGAGGTATTGAGTTTTTCACTGCCGTCAAAAATACCAAAGTCCTCAAGCAGAGGAATACGTGGCGGCAGGTTCTGATGGGTGATGGTCTGGTCATCAAATGCGTGTTCGTTCAAATCTAGGCCAATGACGGCCATGATGACGATTACAACAATGCAAATCAGGCTGATGACAGCGCCCTTGTTCTGAAAGAAGCGCTTTGAGACGTCTTTCCAAAAGGACTGGCTGGAGTAGTTTTCATCAATATGTGAAATGTACTCTTCAGATACAAAATCAAAATCATTTTCAAGGAAAATCAGATTATCTTCCAGTGCAGTATTATTCATGACTTTCCTCCTTTGCAAGACGGATTCTAGGATCGATAATGCCATAGAGTATGTCGACAACCAGCATGATACCGATATACATAGCGCTGTAAATGAATGCAATGGCAATAATGACATTGTAGTCATTCGACTGTATGGCGGTTACAAGCAGACTGCCAATACCCGGTATGGAGAATATCTTCTCTATGACAAGACTGCCTGTCATAAGACCGACAATCAGCGGCGCGAGAACAGTAATAATAGGTATTAGGGCATTTCTCAGCTGGTGGCGCACAATGAGGTGTATCCCGCTTATGCCTTTGCTTTCTGCCAGCTGAATATAATCAGAGTTCATGACTTCAATCATTTCTGTCCGGGTGAAGCGCGCCACGGAGGCCAGGGTGAACATACTCAGTGAAATGGTCGGCAATATGGAAGAATCAAAAGGTGCCTTTGCAGAATAGAGAATTGGAAACCATTCCAGCTTGTATCCCAGGTAGTAGGAGAGTGCCAGTGCGAATACATAGGAGGGCAGGCTCACACCAATGACTGAAATAATGGTGGAGAGCGTATCCCAAATGGTATTGCGCTTTAGTGCAGCTATTATGCCTAAAATCAGTCCCGCAGCTGTACCAAGGACAACTGCCTGACCGCCGATACTAACCGATATGGGGAGCCGAGACAGCAGTAAGGTAGAAATTGGGGTGTTCTTGCTGATTGTATAGGAAACCCCAAAGTCACCTGTCAGCATACTTCGAACATAGTTGAAGAAACGCATTATGACAGGCTTGTCCAGGCCATACTTCATATTTAGCAGTTGAACTTGCTCTACTGTAAGCTTTTCATCGTTAAATGGCGAACCGGGCATGAACTCTAACATTAGAAAAAGAATGACAAGAATAACAAGAAGTGTTGCTATTGAGATGAAAATTCTTTTTAGTAGATACTTTTTCATGTTATTACTCCTTTACATAAATTTAAGCCTGCTGAAAACCCCGAAGGCCTGCGGGCTTGGTTGAAGGGAGAATTTCAACCAAGCGTTGCGCTTCGAAGTTTAAAGCAGGCTCCAGATTGATGACTTATTCAGCAATCCGATGGTGTTGCATCATATGACAGCCATTTTTAACGACTAGTTGATTTCAGCATTCTTGTAGATTTTGTTAATACCAACAGAGTGGAACTCAACGCCAGCTACCTTGCTCTTGATCATAACGGCGTTACCCTTCTGGTATACAGGAAGAATAACTGCTTCGTCCATGACGATGGATTCAGCCTTTTTCAGACCTTCCCAACGCGCTGCAAGGTCAAGTGACAGTTCGCCGTCTTTTGCAGACTGAATGATCGCGTCGTATTCAGAGTTTGACCAGAAGCCGTAGTTGTTTGAGCTGCCAGTTGTCCACATGTCCAGGTAAGTCATTGGGTCAGCATAGTCAGGCCCCCAACGTGTCAGACCCAGTTCAAATTCGCCTTCCTGCATTCTCTCAATTCGATTTTTCTTAGGCATTGTTTCAATGGTGATTGTCATGCCTGGCAGTGTCGTCTGGATTTCGGACTGGATGAATTGAGCAACGTTTTGTGCGGATTCAGTATCTTCAACAACGATTGAAAACTCAAATGTGTCCGATCCAAGCTCAGCCTTTGCCTTTTCGAAGTATTCAAGCGCCATCGCCTTATCGGTCTGAAGGTAAGTGCCGGCTGTTTCTCGGTAGTCTTTACCATCAGGGCCAGTTGCAAGAAGTGTAGGCACCGCGAAGTCTGCTACAATCGAACCGTCCTTAAGGATGATATTCGCAATTGCAGATTTGTCATATGACATTGCAATTGCCTTACGCAGGTTCACATTGTCAAGGCCTGGAACCATCTGGTTTGGAGATAGATACCATAGGTAACCAGCCATGATGTTGTGGAACTCAGGGTCAGCTTTGAATTGTTCAACCTGCTCGCCCGCAAGTGTCGCAATGTCAATGTCCCCGTTTTGGTAAGCAAGCATTGTCTGCTGCGCTTCCTTGATGACCTGATACTCAATGCCGTCAAGCTTGACAGCATCAGCATCCCAGTAAGTGTCATTCTTTACGAGTTCAATGGTAGTCGCTGCAGGTTCGTAAGCAGCCATCTTGAATGGTCCGTTAGCCAGAATGGTTTCAGGAGAAGTACCATACAGGTCGCCGGCCTCTGTAAAGAAGGCTTCATTTACAGGCAGGAATGAATTGAATGACATCAGTGATTCGAAGTAGGAAACAGGGAAGTCGAGTGTTACTTCCAGTGTCTTGTCGTCTACTGCCACCGCGCCGAGTTCATCAACAGCCGCATCCCCTGAGATGATAGCCGCTGCATTCTTGATACCTGCAATTTCAGCAATAAAAGAATACTCACTTGCTGTTGCTGGGTCAACAAGACGTTTCCATGCAAATACGAAATCCTGTGCAGTGACAGGCGTGCCGTTGGACCAGCTTGCATCACGCAGGTGGAAAGTGTAGTTAAGACCGTCATCGCTCTTGTCTACGCTTTCAGCCATGGCAAGTATTGGAGAACCTGCCGCGTCAATGGAGTAAAGGCCCTCAGTTATGGCGCCCATAACTTCGAATGAGGTACCATCTGTCGCAATTTGCGGATCCATTGAAGCCACTTCTACTTCAATTTGCACTTTCAAGACATTAGAAGCTTCCTCAGGTGTTGCTGTTTCTGTAGAAGCTGGAGATTCTGAAGACGTTGATGCATCTGATGATGTTGCTGTGGTTGACGAATCTTGTTTGCCGCATGCTGCCAAACTGAATAGCAATGTCATGACAACAAGCAGCGAAATGATTTTTTTCATGGTGCCCCCTTAGTCTTTAGATACAAAAAAAAATGAACCCTAACACGCCTCAGGGTTCTTTTCAAATAATTTCCCGCAACGTCTTCATGGAACAGGAAAGTATTTGAAAGCCTCGAGTGTTAGACTTCATTGTCTCATGCAACAATTATATACTTTTGCAATATTCTGTCAAGATAATTCATTGACGTAAAACAGTAAGTTATTGCCTTATAAATATATCTAACATTACGCCTGCTAAATGTTTTAAGTTCACCCTACGTTTTATTAGAATCGAATGATTGAGGCACTTTCGGGTAACAATAGTATATGAGGTGTGATAGGAGGGGAAAAAATGAAAAGTCACTTGAAACTGATCGCTTTTGTACTCGTGCTGATGCTCGGACTTCTGGGGTGCTCCAGTGATAAAACGGCGGAAAGTCATGCCGATGAACCTGTGAAAATTGAAAAGGTCGCGGTAGAGTCTTCAGTAGAGGATTCAAATGAAAATGATTCTGACACACAGACAGAGTCCATGTCTGACGAGGTGGAGCTGACTGTTGGGCAAGGTTCAGACTCAGAGGCGAGTATGCCAGAGACGGCTGGGATGGAAGTCGACCCTGAGAACGAGGTGGCGGTTGCAACCGCTGAACCGACAGAACCCGCAAGTACTTCTGAACCAGATGATACAGACACAATGGCGGATGAACCTGTTCAAGAAGAGCCAGCCCCTGAAGAACCGAGTCTGGACGGAGAAAGGGTCATCGTTCCTGCTGAAAAGGTGACCGTCAATACAGAAATCAACCAGGAAACCAGTATGTACACCGTGACCATTTCCGGTTTGACCAGTGGCGATAGCTCTATTTGGGAACGCGTCTTCGAGAATGTTCCAATGACAGAACTGGAGCCGGTGTCGGACTGGATAAGAGATACGGACCGTTTTTATGTCGGGGTCAGCGGCATGCTCTACGCCCTTGACATGTGGGACGGTACAGATGCATTTGCACCCGTGTCAGTAGGCAGTATGGAGGCGCCGGTAATTGGACCGGATGACGGGCACATTTACTGCAGTGGCTATTACGGCGCAATGCTTACAAAGGTCAGTCCCGACGGTCAGGTGGTCTTTAAGACAGATGAAGCCGAACCGCATCAGTACTGGGGACGTCCTGTCATTACCGGAAAATCAGTCTTTGTCTTCTATCAGAGCTTTGAGGAAGACCCTATTACAAACTGTATTCAGGTCGATAGGGAGACCGGTGTTATTAAACGCTATTTGTATGCGGAGTCGGATGATATATTTTGGGATGATGTTGTTGCGTCATCAACTCTTGACGGCTATCCTGTAGAGAATATGATGGACGATTCCATGCTCACAGCATGGTCTGAAGGAATGTCAGGAAACGGTGAGGGAACCACCATTACATTTATAAGTGAAAATCCTGTGGTTGTATCTGCCGTCTATATTCAAAACGGCTATCATAAGTCGGAAGCGCTGTATAATGCCAATGCACGTCTGAATACGCTGAAATTTGAAGATGAGAACGGGCGCATAAAGGAAGCCTATATTCCGGATGTCTATACGGACCACTGGTTCAAATTTGACGAGCCTTTTGAAACACGCAAACTGACGTTGACCATTGAGTCGGTTTACCCTGGCACCAAGTATGAAGACACACTGATTTCAAGTATTTACTTCAAGTGAGGTGCTTGTAATGTTTGATAAAAATCAAATCAGACAAGGTATGCTCCTACTCTTTATATGCATTTTTGTCATATCCGGTTTTTCTACAGAAAGTCAAAGCTGGGCTGCAATTCAGTGGCCTAAACTTGGACAAGTCATGGGAGAGATGCCTGTAAGCTATGGCTATAATGGTTATAATGATTTGGATGTCAAATCTTATGACGCGTGGGCTGACAATAAGGCATATATGTTCCTGAATCTTCAGCAGCTCTTTGACAAGGTCACCATTCAAAGAAAGTCCAGTGGCTTTGATGAGAACATGGGCAATTCTGTCGGACTGGGCATGTACGATCTTATGTCCTTTAACGGCGTGGATGTGTATGTCCTTCCTCAAAAAATTCAGGTCAGCGGTGCTCGGGCTGATTATAAAAAATACATCTGGGTCATTAACGACTTTCATATTACGATGGAGAGCAGAAGCGGCCAACCACCTTCAAATGCAGATTACTTAACAGCAGGAGAACTGATCAATATGATCAACGGGACCTTGATGTATGAATCGTTTGAAGGTTTAGCAGTTTTAGTTGATCGCTATGGTGACAAAACAGCCCCTGAAAACGGAACAGATACTGGAACCGAGACTGATGAAGTCGTGGATACCCCTGAAGAAACCCTTCCTGAAACCATATCTGTCAAGCTTATTGTTGAAACAAATCCTGTGACACAGGCAGCTTTTGAAACAGTTACAGCTGGAGCTTCAGAAAACCCTTCTGACAATTTGCAGGTGGAACTGCGCTTGAACTATACTGACAATTTGTCAGTGCTTGTGCATCCACCCGAATACGGGTACTTTGAAGGTGTTTCAACTGGGGAAAAACTGGCTGCAGAACCTTCCCTGAAGTGGTCTTATAGTCCACCGGAATATTTGAAGCCCGGTGAAAGGGATTTAGATGTAACCTTTCGTGTCGATATCTATGATCATGATGAAATAGCAGGTAGTGTCGGCAAATATATAAAGGTCATTCGCTGTCCAGTGGTATTGGTTCATGGTTTTACGGGAGACAAGTCAACCTGGAAGTTGCTTGATGACAAGCTGCAGGAAATGAACTTCTCAACCATTCGTGAAGCCTATTACTTCAGTGACTTAGATGATGAAAGCATTCCTGCCCAGGCCAAAGGGCTTGCCAAGCATATTCGCGAATACAAAGCGGCCCAGTTGGAGCAGGGGGTGAAATGCGCCAAGGTGGATGTTGTGGCCCATAGTATGGGTGGACTCATCAGCAGATACCTGACGACACGGCTTCCAAATCTTTATAAGAATGATGTGCGAAAGATTATTATGGTCGGCACGCCAAATCATGGCTGTACGTTGACCGACCGATTTTTCGGTTGGCTGGGGTCAAATCTGGCGGATAAGCATATTAAAGCTGGAGAACAGCTATATGGTCAGTCTCCATTTATTCTAGACTTGAACAAGGATGAAGCAAGTGGCGGTCATCTAAACCCGAGCATCCAATATGGACTCCTTTATGGTTCTGGAACCATGGGGGGAGACGCTATCGTCAAGGTGGCATCCGCATGGATTAATGGCGTAAGCTCAGTAGAGTACCCGGGTCTGACACACTCGCCGGTTACTGCACCGCTTGGTCCTTCACTTACAGAAGACCCCCTGGTCTTTGCTCAAATACTGGAGTGGCTCAACACGGAGATTTACCCGGGACAAATGGCGACTCTGGATATGGTGGTTTCATCCGTAAGTGGTGAAGCCTATATTGGAACAGGTGAAGAAGTGGAGGGCACCCCCATACTGACGCGTGTGGAAGAAAGCACAGAAACAAATGTACGACAGTATCAGCCCCTCATTACAGAAGAAGGACAAATGTCTATTCTGCTTCGTGTGAACGGAGACCATTTTGGCAGCGTGCACCTTCGTCCAAATACAGAAGCCTATATTGAGTATGCCTCTCCAAACAACATCCAGCTCTTTATTGCAAGTGGATCAGTGCGACTTACAAGTAGAGCAGACGCGAGCAGGCATTTTCAAACCCAGATGGCCTACGGTGAGGGCGTGCAAAGCGTGCGCAGTCTGCAGACCGACTATGTTGTCGACGCAGACAGGGGAGAAGTCTACTGTCTGGAAGGCACGCTGGAAACAACCTTCGCAAGCAGTATGAATGATATGTATACTGCGGAGGTGAAAACAGGTCAAGGTGTAGGCTATGACGAAGAAATGGGGATGGTTCAGGTTGACCTGCCAAAGGAAGCCTGGTGGCATGATTCTGACCCTCAGAAGACAAGTGATACACTGCGCGACGTGACCCTCTGGAATAATTATAAGCAGTTCATAATCGGATTTGTATCAGCACTTGCAGCACTGGTGGTCTACAAGTTGGTTCGTCGTTGATAAAAGGGATGTTCTGCATAAAAAGAACCCTGCTCTATACAGGGTTCTTTTTATGCGGAATTTTGTGAATATTAGAAATGCTTGTGATAGGGCTATTTTATATGAAAATACGTTTCAATACCTTGGAACATAATGCAGAAATAAGCATAAAAATTCGAATGAAGCTGAAGAATATTGACAATAATAGGGGAAAATAAGAATTAAATTATTAAATTCGCGAAAGATACTTGAAAAATGCGTCGATACCCGATACTATAAGTTAGGTGTAAAATTAAATAGGACCTTTAAATTAGTCCGAGAGACTAAAAAGGAGAGTGACGAGATATGCGCATTTATATGACCATGTCCGTTATTTGTGTGTAAAAACCTGCCTTTTGTCCTCGACAAGAGGCTTTTTTGTGTTTTAAGCACGAAAACGCGGTAAAGAAAACTACAGGTAGACAAATAACGGAGGTTAACGATGAAGGGAATCATATATCTAGAAGACGGTACAACGTTTCTGGGAAAAGGCTTTGGTAAAAAGGGAACTGCAGTAGGTGAACTCGTATTCAATACATCACTTACAGGATATCAGGAAATACTGACTGACCCATCTTATGCGGGTCAGGTCATCACAATGACATATTCACTAATCGGAAACTACGGTGTGAACCATTTCGATGAGGAATCAAAGAAAATTCATGCTAAGGGATTTGTCGTGAAATCCTTTGAGAAGGACCCTTCAAATTATCTCTCGGAAGGCTCTCTTGAAGAAATGCTTATTAAAATGAACACTGTAGGTGTTTACGATGTTGACACAAGAAGCATTACAAGAAAAATCAGAGATAAGGGCGCTGTAAAGTGCGTCATTTCAAACGAAGAATTATCGCTTAAGGAACTTCAGGCATATCTGGATTCTGTAGAGCTTAAAGATGACTGGATGAAGGAATCGGGTACACAGGAAATCATCAAGATTCCTGGAGACGGTCCTAGAGTTGCAGTTATAGACTTCGGTATCAAATGGAACATCATTAGAAACTTCGAGGAACGCGGCTGTGATATTACAATTTTCCCATACAGCGCAACTTACGAAGAAATCATGGCTTCTAACCCGGACGGTGTCTTCCTGAGTAATGGCCCTGGAGATCCAAAGGCAGCAACAGAAGCGATTGAAGTCGTTAAGAAAATCATCAATGAGAAACCGACATTTGGCATTTGCATGGGTCACCAGGTTCTGGCGCTTGCGCTGGGTGGAGACACATACAAAATGAAGTTCGGTCACAGAGGCGGCAACCACGGTGTTTATGACATCACAAGAGACAGAGCTTACATTACATCACAAAACCACGGTTACGCTGTATCAAAAGACAGCCTTGATGAAAACACTGTACAAATTACCCACATCAACCTGAATGACGACACGGTTGAGGGACTAAGACATAAAACGCTTCCGGTTTATTCGGTTCAGTACCATCCAGAAGGTTCGCCAGGACCCAAGGATTCCACGTATCTATTCGATCAATTCATCAGCGAAATCAAGGGGGCGAAATAATGTCATTAGATAAATCACTTAAGAAAGTACTGATTATCGGTTCGGGTCCAATCATCATCGGACAGGCTGCAGAGTTTGACTACTCAGGTACACAGGCTTGTACAGCTGTAAGAGAAGAAGGCATTGAGACGGTTCTTGTAAACAGTAACCCTGCTACAATCATGACAGACAACCACGTAGCTGATAAGGTTTATATTGAGCCACTGACACTTGAGAGTCTTGAGAAAATCATCAGCATTGAAAAGCCAGACGGCATCCTTGCGGGATTTGGTGGACAGACAGCCCTTAACCTGGCTATGAACCTTGAAGAAGCGGGCATTCTTTCAAAGTATGATGTAAAGCTTCTGGGTACAGACAGCGTGACAATCAAGAAGGCAGAGGACAGAGAAGCCTTTAAAGACCTGATGCAGGAAATTGACGAGCCGATTCCTGAGAGTATCATTGCAAACAACCTGGCTGAGTGTGAGGCCTTCGTTGAAGAGCACGGTTACCCAGTAATCATTCGACCTGCCTACACCCTGGGCGGTACAGGCGGCGGTATTGCAGAAAACCACGAACAGCTGGTAAACACATGTAAGTCTGGTATTGAAAAAAGCCCGATCGGACAGATTCTTCTGGAGCAAAGTATTGCAGGCTGGAAGGAAATCGAGTACGAGGTTATCAGAGATAAGAAAGACAACTGTATCATCATCTGTAACATGGAGAACATGGACCCAGTTGGTGTGCATACAGGCGACAGTATCGTAGTAGCGCCTTCACAGACACTGACAGACAAAGAATATCAGATGCTGAGAGACTCATCTCTTAAAATCATCAGAGCGCTTAAAATCGAGGGTGGCTGTAATATCCAGTTCGGCCTTGACCCTAAGAGCAAGAAATATATTGTAATCGAAGTTAACCCACGTGTGAGCCGCTCAAGTGCGCTTGCTTCAAAGGCAGTAGGTTACCCAATCGCAAAGATCGCCGCAAAAATCGCAATCGGCTACAGCCTGGACGAGCTGAAGAACTACGTTACAAAGAACTCAAGTGCATGCTTCGAGCCAGCGCTTGACTACATTGTCGTAAAGTTCCCGAAATGGCCATTTGACAAGTTCGGCAATGCCATGAGAACACTGGGTACACAAATGAAGGCGACTGGTGAGGTTATGGCCATTGGCCGCTCATTCGAAAGTGCCTTCCTGAAAGCCCTTACATCTCTGGAAGGTAAGTTCACAGGCCTAAGAATGTTCTCCATCATGGACATGAGCGATGAAGAGCTGCTTGAGAAAATCGGCAAGTGTGACGACGAGCGTGTATTCGCACTTTCAGAAGCCATTAGAAGAGGCGTTTCAAATGAAAAGCTGCACGAAATAACGAAGGTTGATTACTGGTTCCTCAATGGCCTGAGAAGAATCATCGCCATGGAAGTAAGACTTAGAGACGAAGACTTCGGCAGCGACCTGCTCTACGATGCAGAATCAATGGGCTTCACAGATAAGGAAATCAGTGACCTGACGGGTCTCACAACGGAAGAGATCATTGGTGTGAGAAACATCAAGAACATTCAGCCGACCTACAAGATGGTAGATACATGTAGTGGCGAGTTCGACGCCGAAACGCCATACTACTACTCTTGCTACGAAGAGGAAGACGAGAACGTGATTTCAGACCAGAAGAAGATCCTGGTTCTGGGCTCTGGTCCAATCCGAATCGGTCAGGGGATCGAGTTTGACTACTCGTGTGTCCACGGCGTATGGGCAATCAAGGAAGCTGGCTACCAGTCGCTGATGATCAACAACAACCCTGAAACAGTAAGTACGGACTTTGACATTGCAGACAAGCTGTACTTTGAGTCACTTTATATCGACAACATCATGAATGTCATCAGAAGCGAGAAGCCGGAAGGCGTTGTCGTTCAGCTGGGCGGCCAGACATCGGTCAACCTGGCTGAAGGTCTGACAAAGCATGGTGTGAAAATCCTTGGAACATCCTTTGAGTCCATGGACCTTGCGGAAGACAGAGAGAAATTCGGCAACTTCCTGAACGCACTTGAAATTCCATCGCCAACTGGAAATGCGGTTACAAGTGTGGAAGAGGGTCTTGAGACAGTTAAAAAGCTGGGCTACCCGGTAGTCGTTAGACCAAGTTATGTCATCGGTGGACGTGCCATGGAAGTGGTGCATGACGATGAAGGGCTGATCAGATACATGACAGAAGCAGTAAGCCTGTCCTCTAAGCATCCTGTCCTCATTGACAAGTACGTAAGAGGTACTGAAATCGAAGTCGATGCCATCTGCGACGGCGAAGACATCCTGATTCCAGGCATCATGGAGCATGTTGAGAAGACCGGTGTCCACTCAGGTGACAGTATCAGTATCTACCCGCATGTGACCCTAAGTGATGAAACGGTAGACAAGCTGGTAAGCTATACGAAGAAAATTGCAACAGGCCTTAAGACAGTGGGTCTGATCAATATCCAGTATGTATTTGACGGGGAAGACGTCTACGTGATCGAGGTGAACCCGAGAGCGTCAAGAACAGTGCCGATTCTGAGCAAGGTGACGGGTGTGCCAATGGTTAAGCTGGCAGTCAATGCAATGCTTGGTAAGATGCTGAAAGACAGCGAATACGGAACAGGCCTCATGGAAAACAAAGACCTCTTTGCGGTTAAGGTTCCAGTATTCTCAGGTGAGAAGCTGACAGACGTTGACATGTACCTGGGTCCAGAAATGAAGTCTACTGGTGAAGTGCTGGGCATGGATAGAAATCTGGACATGGCAATCTACAAGGGCTTTGTCGCATCAGGTATCAGAATCCCAACAGGCGGCGCCCTCTACGCTTCGCTGAAAGAGGTAGACAGAAACGAGGAAGGCCTTGAAGTCATCAGAGGCTATGTCAACCTTGGCTTTGAAATGCTGGGCTCGGTAAGTACGACGAGCTACCTGAAAAAGAATGGCATCGAGTGTAGAACACTGCCTCAATATGAAGTTGAGAACTACATCAAAGAAGGCAAAATCAGCATGATGATCAATACGCCTACACGCGGCAACTACAAAATGAGCGCGGGCTTCAGAATCAGAAGAAAGTGTATTGAGCAGAGAATTCCGCTTTTCACATGTATCGAAACTGCAAAAGCCTTCAAAACTGCAATCCGCATCAAGAACAGCGGTGAAGAAGTCACGTACCACACAGTGAAGGATTACCTGAACATATAAGTAAACGAATAGTGTTAAATAGAGTGTGTAAAGAGTCTAATTTAGTTGCGGTTGGTCAACTGAGTTAGGCTCTTTTTGTTTTGATTATTGATAATTTTTTCTGGTAAAAGGTTTTTATGAAGGTAATGTCGAAATATGGGAATATGCCAAGAAAGAATATTGAATGAATAGAAAGAAATGGTTAAATAAGATTAAGATATAACGTCTTTATTTAAAATATGAATAGGGAGGATCGTATGAGACTGAGTATTAAAGGTGAGCTGTCAGCTTTACAGTTGTCTGTGGATTACAGAAAAGCACTTATCAGTTATTTGAAAAATGCCTTGAGTGAAACAGATAAGAGTATTTTTGAAAAATTTTATAAGGAAAGCGAAGGTGTTCTAAAAGAATTTGCCACAGCATTTTTATTTAACACAAATGGTTATGAAAAAGGCGTATTTCAATTAAAAAGCAATGACGTCAGGTTGATTATCACGACTTCTGATATTGAAATAGGAATCAAATTGTACAATGCACTTTTGAGTCAATTGCATAAGGACTATCCAATTTTCCAAAACACGTTCAAAGCAACAGCTATACATATTGAAAAGGATCCTTTGATTGCAAGTGAAAGAATTGAGGTCAAGTTATTATCCCCTCTACTTGTTCGTAATCCTATAGATCATAAGCTATATACTGCTTTTGATCAGGGAAGTTTTCAAGAACATTTTGTTCAAAATATAAAAGAGCAGCTCGTGCGTCTTGGAAAATGGTCTGAAAATGAAGAATTGAATATTGATATAATTCCGATTCAGCCTAAAAAGGTGGTTGTTAAGCACTACGGACAATATATGGATGGACAAATTGGGTCCTTTGAGTTACGTGGTAATTCATCAGTTCTCAAATATTTATATGATTCAGGAATTGGTAGTCGCAGAAGTGCGGGATTTGGAGTTTTTAATATTATAGGGGGGTGAAAAAATGGGACGAGAAGTAACACTTGTCCTTTCGGATTGGATGTATAATGCAGGAATTGCAGGTGTTTATAACGTGCTTGATTATCATAATATTCCTGTACATACTGAAGGACAAAAAATGACCTTCAATATGGAAGACATAGAGCGTTATGAAGATTTGTTTATGGAATATATGATTTCTAAGTATAAGGATTTAACGATATTGGCACTCATTAAAGATCGAATAAATGGGATTCAGCATCAATTAGAGATGGAAGAGCCCAACGTTGAAAATATAAATAACGGAATTACATATATTAAAGGGAAGTTTTCAAACAAAGCTTATGCTGATGTGATTACGAAGACAGAGGGAAGCAGTCTTAAAAAAATTAAGGACAGTGGATTTGATGAATTAAAAGAAAATATTGAAGTAATAGGAAAACGCTTTAGAGCATGTGAAGCAGATATTCTTAGAAGTGAGGTTATTGGCTATTATGACCAAAATGTAAAAGTCAGTAAAAGCCCTTTTGCGGTTGTTGATAAGTACATTAATACGAAACTTTTCAAATTAGATGATAGTTTCGAAAATGCAAAAGAATATGATGCGCATGCTAAAAACAAAAATGACTACCAATGCTTTCAATGTGGAAATCCAATTAAAAGTATTGGAAAAGGCTTGAATTATTTAAATCATTTGTATTATGACACCGCGAGAAAAACATCACATGTATGGGATTTCAAATCGGATGTTGAAATGTGTCCGATATGTCACTTGGTTTATATGTCAATACCTGCAGGAATTACTACAATTCATGGCAGGGGATTGTTTGTAAATGCAAATGATTCTATTGAACAACTTTACAAGGTCAATAATTCAATATACTACAATATAAAAATGGATACTTCCAGTAAAAATCGGTTGTCCTATAGTCATATTATTAAGTCATATCTTGATGAAATGGTTAAGCAAAAATCATTGATGCTTAATGATGTACAAGTTGTTGAAATGCGAGATAATAAGTATCATTTTGTTCTAGTAAGTAAACAAGTTTTTGAAAAAGTAGACAACGCAAGGAAGGAATTCTCAAAAATCAGAAATCGATTTTATGCAGATCAAAATGGTTATGTCAGTATTTATGATGAAGTTTTAAAAAACCTTTTTGATAATAGTAGACTCTTTAGACTAGTGGATAAATTGGTTCACTTGAAATGCGATGCTAACGATAAGAATGCGTTTACTACAGAGGATATTATTTCTCTAATTAAAATCGAAAATACGAAAGGTGGTAGAAACGTGAAAAAAGTGAGGTTTGAAGAAATCGATAAAGCAGTTCAAGAAGGAAAATATTTGAGGTCAGCATATATGGCTAAAAACAGTGCACATAAAATCACTTCAATTGCTTATAAGCTTCAAGGAGCACTGCGCGCGGGCAATAGCCACCGTTTTATGGATACAGTACTGACCTGCTATAGCTATGTAAATAAACCTGTACCAAACGTTATGATTGATTGTCTTAAAGATGAAAACTCATTTAGGACACTTGGGTATGCTTATACAGCGGCTCTGATTGGTGGGGGTAAAACCATGGAAGTGTCAGCGATATCTGAGTAAGGTCTATTTTCTATTTAACTATTTACTTAATGAATACAGGAGGGAAAATCATGAAAAGAAAAGGTTTGACAATAACGTGTATTTTTGAAGCTGAAAGTGCCAACTATGGTGAAAGTATTGGTAATGCCGCGGCGCTTAAGAAACATACTCGAGCTGATGGAAATCAGTATTCATACATATCAAGGCAAGCTATTCGCTACAACATTATTGAGCAGTTGGGAGAAACCTTATCACCGGTGGAAGCTTCGGGAAAAGGTGATAAAAAAGTGATTCAATTTGCACCAAGTGCAACAATAGCAGATTATCCAGAATTAGATTTTTTCGGATATCTGAAAACTGAGAAAGGCACAGATGGAAAGAAGCGAAGCGCAAAAGTTAGACTTTCGCATGGCGTTGCACTAGAACCATTTACTGGAGAAACGGATTTTTTAACAAACAAAGGACTTGCTGATAGGCTTGGTGAGAATATGAATTTAGCTCAGTCTGAAATACATAGATCTTATTTTCGTTATACCTTGGCTGTTGATCTTGATCAAATTGGGATAGATGAAAACGATAGCATAAATCTTGATAATGATGAGAAGGCACGAAGAGTAAACAAGTTACTTGAGACTGTGGCTTTATTATACAGAGATATAAAAGGTAGAAGAGAAGACTTGAAACCCCTATTTGCAATTGGTGGTGTATACGATACTAAAAACCCACTATTTCAGAATATAGTAAACGTCAAAAATGGCTGTATTGATTTAAGGGCAATAGAAAGTGTAATGTATGATACCTTTAAGGAAAATACTGCAGTCGGCCTGATTGAAGGTATTTTTGGAAATGATGAAATGATTAAGAATTCACTTAAAACATTAAGTATGCCACAATTCATTACGGAACTAAAAAGTGAGGTCGAAGCGTATTATGCAAGCTGTTAAGCTTAAAATCACCCAAGATTTTGTAAACTATAAAATGCCAACGAGTTTTCAGCTGAAGGAAACATATCCACTACCACCTTACTCAACTGTAATTGGCATGGTTCATAATCTATGTGGGTATGTGGCATATGAACCTATGAAAATCAGCATTCAAGGTCGTCACATTTCAAAGGTCAATGATTTATATACTAGGTATGAATTTAAACCAGGAATGAAATTTGATGCAGTGCGCCATCAACTGAATGTTGAGGGCGCGGGAATTACTAGAGGTGCTGCAACAGCAGAACTTCTAGTTGGACTGGAAATGATAGTTCATATAGTGCCTGAGAACCAAGAAAAAGTGAACGAGATATATGAGGCGCTTGAAACACCGCATGAGTATCCATCATTGGGGCGAAGGGAAGACTTAGCCGTATTTGAATATGTTAAGATTGTTGAATTTAATCATGTTCAAATGGAAGATGACTATGCACCTGGAAATTTAGGTTATTGTGCCTATATCCCCGTACATTTTTTAAGAGAAGATGTAAAAGTTGAAGCGAAGCTTTCGAATCGTGCGCGTGGAACGTATTATAAGCTGAATAAGGCATATGAGCGTGTGAACAAAGGAACCGCGAAAAAGCCACACTATATTCGGTCATGGCAGAAAGTACAAGTTTTATATGCAAGTCGTGTGAAAGCGGTTGAAGATGCTGTTATAAAAATTGATGAGGAAGATGATGTCCTATGGTTAGCTTAGATAAGCAGGAGAACATCATCTGGGCAAAGTCAGACCCACCGGAGTCTTTACAAGATCACACAAATGGGTTACTTGAGAATCTTGATATTTTGAAAGAGATGCACCCTGCAGCGGAAGCCGTAGACTGGGAGCTTCTCGAACAAGCCTGTATATATCATGACTTGGGAAAAATACATCCGTATTTTCAAGAAAAAATTACAACAGGCAGAAAGAAAAATGTTGAAGTTCCCCATAGTTATCTAAGCACAGCATTTATTGATACAAAATCACTTAAAGAAACTTATAACAAAGACAGGTTGAAAATACTTGTTAATGCGGTCGCTTATCATCATAATAGGGCTGATTACAATCAAGAAACCGTTAAAAATTCCATTGAAGCACTGAGAAAAGCGTCTGAAGGTTATATGTTTCATAATGCGATGTTTAGACCATTTAAAGCAGTGAGTATTCGGTATTTAAACTCTGACAGACTTTGCGAAACAGATTCATGTTTTTGGGACTATATTTTAATTAAGGGTTTACTTAACCGACTTGATTATGCAGCAAGTGCACATACACCAGTTGAAATTAAGAATGATTTTTTAGAAAGTGGACTTCACAGTTTTTTTCTCAATGAAGGTTATGAATGGAATGCGCTACAGAGGTACTTATATGAACATCAGAAAGATAATGTCGTTGTAGTTGCAGAAACAGGGATGGGTAAGACTGAAGGTGCGCTTCTTTGGATTGGTAATCAAAAGGGATTTTTTACATTGCCAATACGTACTGCTATAAATGCTATTTATAAAAGAATAAAGAAAGATATTGTACCAGAAAACAGACAGAATGTGCTTGGTATACTTCACAGTGGGGCCAAGGCCGTAATGCTTGAGGATCATACACTTGATACAGTGGAAGCCCAATACAATTTAACGAAGCAATTGGCGCTCCCGCTGACCGTTTCGACTGTAGACCAGTTGTTTAAGTTTGTGTTTAGGCATTTAAATTTTGAAGCACAATTAGCGACATTAAGCTATTCAAAAATTGTCATTGATGAAATTCAAATGTATGAAGCATCATTGTTAGCGTATTTGATATATGGCTTAAAACTTATAACAAAACTTGGTGGAAAATTTGCAATTTTGACGGCGACATTTCCAAGCTTTTTATATGATTTCATGAGCAGTGAGAAAATCCCATTTCAAAAGCCATCTCAGCCTTTCATAAAATCAACTAACCGACACAACATAAAAGTAATTGAGGCGGATGTAGATACAAAATGTATTTTAGATAATTCTGCTGGTAAGAAGACACTTGTTATTTGTAATACCGTGAAAAAAGCGCGTCAGGTATATGACAGTTTAGTCGCCCTAAATACAGATATAGAAATTAAAATGTTACATAGTAAATATATTGCGATGGATCGCCGCACCAAAGAATTAGAAATTGAAAAAGATTCAGAGTCATCCCAACCTGTTATATGGGTTACAACCCAGATTGTAGAGGCATCGCTAGATATTGATTTTGATGTACTTCATACAGAGCTTTCGGAATTGTCAGGACTATTTCAACGCTTTGGAAGATGCAATCGTAAAGGCAAAAAGGATATTTCTGATACAAATTGCTATGTATATTTGGGAGGTCAAGGAAAAACATCAGGTGTAGGAACAGTTATTGATGAAACGATATTTGAGGTTTCAAAAAGTACTTTAATTGGATTTGAAGGAATAATGAGCGAGAAAAATAAAATGGATATGATTGAGACCGCATATAGTTATGAAAGCATACGAAAAAGCGGGTATTATCAAACGTTTTATGATAATTATCAGCGTCTTGAAAACTTGCTCTCGAACACGAAAACCAAAAGAGAAGTAGACAAGATTTTTAGAAATATTGATTCGGTTTCTGTGATTCCACTACCTGTATATATGAAGTACAAAGAAGAAATAGAATCCTTTGTTGAAGCATATCATCTAAAAGGCATCAATGGAGAAGCAACGAGAAGGAAACGCCTTGAAATTATGATGAAAATGAGAGCGTATCAGGTGTCATTGAGACCGTATGAGATTGACCAAAGAAAAGAGTTCGATTTAATATTTAAGGGTTCATATGACAAAATTATTCCTGTTATTAACTGTGAATATGATTTTGAAAAGGGCGTAAGCTTTATAGCTGATAAATCAGTAGGAAGTTTTTGGTGATTAAATGAATGGAACCTTATATTCTTATTTTTTCATATGCAAACGTAAACTCTGGTTTTTTGCAAATCATATTAAGTTTGAAAATTATAATGAAGATGTGCGCATAGGTAAACAGATTGATGAACAGACCTATTGTGGTGAACATAGAGGATTGATGATTGACGGAAACAATAAAATTGATTTTATTGATGGTCAACATGTTTTACACGAAGTGAAAAAGTCAAAAAGTATTGACAATGCGCACGTTGCGCAGGCAAAGTACTATGCATACATGCTTAGGAAATCAGGTGGCATCGTTGAAAAAATAGTTATAAACTATCCTGAACTGAATCAGAAATATGAATATGTATTGACAGAAGATGATTATAAAGAAGTTGAGGACACAATACTGCAAATAGAAACACTATTAAAATCCGGTTTAATTCCGTCAAAACCTGAAAGACAAATGAGAATATGCAAAGCGTGTGCTTATTATGAGTTCTGCTATATATAAAGTTGAATGCAACGGTATAAGGGAGCTTAATTATGAAAAACTATTATTTATTCAATGCGGAAAAGCTTCATAGGAAGGATAATACAATTGAAGTACAACTTTTAGATAATACAAAACGAAGCTTACCGGTTGAACAGGTAGAAGCACTATACATTTTCAATGATATGACAATTAGTACTAAGGTTATGGAACTTCTATCAAAATATGAAATAGTAGTACATTTATTCAATTATTATGGATTTTACTTTGGCAGTTTCTATCCCAAAGAGCATAATGTATCAGGATATGTTATTATTGAGCAAGTTAAAGCACTTGACAATGAAAAAGGTTTGAAAATTGCGCAAGAATTCATTCAATCAGCACTTCGAAATATTAGACGTAATCTTGTATATTATAATGAGCGTGGTGCAGATGTTTCAAAGACCATAGACTATGTGAATGCTGTTTATCCGAAAGTTAATACAGCAATAACAGCCGAAGAAATCATGGGTTATGAAGGCAATGTTCGAAAGGTATATTATGAATCATGGAATGAAATTGTAAGAGAATATGAATGGAGTAAACGGACAAGGCGACCTCCAGACGACATTATTAATGTTTTGATTTCTTTCATAAATACACTGCTATATACTACTTGCTTGAGTGAAATTTATAAAACACAGTTGAATCCATCTATTAGCTTTTTACATAAACCTGGAAGAAAGAAATTTTCATTATGCCTCGATTTATCTGAAGTGTTTAAACCACTACTTGTTGATCGTTTGATTTTTAAACTCTTGAATAAAGGAATGATATCCGAAAAGTCATTTGATATAACAGATAGTTCAATACATCTTAAAGATAAAGCAATTAAGACAATTTTGAGGGCATATGATGAAGAAATAAACAGAACTATTGTGCATAAAAAGCTTAATCGGAAAGTGACATATAAATCGTTAATAAAATTTGAATGTTATAAAATAATCAAATATCTAATTGATGATGAGACTTATCAAGGATTTGTTCTGGAGTGGTAAAATGTATATAATATTGGTTTATGATATAAAAGATGTAGAGAACAATCAAAAGGTTTGGAGAAGAACATTCAAGACGTGTAAGAAATACCTTCAACATGTTCAAAAGTCAGTGTTTGAAGGAGAAATAAAGTTGTCGCAGTATAGGCAATTGAAATATGAATTAGAAGAAATATTACGCTGTAACCATGATTCTTGTATTGTATATCAATTTAATAATTCAAAACCGGATCAAAAGGAGTTGTTAGGCATGCAAATTGATGTGACAGATATATTCATATGACTTCTGTCGATGCGTCTTTAATGCTATTTCCTATAGGTACGACAGAGTCGTAGTTATTGTAAAATTGAACTTAGTTCTTGGAAAAGTAAATAATTAGCATGAAATACCGACTTCGACAGAAACCTATTGTAATGCCATTGAATTTCAACGGGTGTACGGAGTGGGATTTGAATAGACCATTATGGAATGTAAAGTCCGATGGCTGATGCAGCGGCACAGATTAGCGCGTCATTTGAATAGACCATTATGGAATGTAAAGTTGTACAAGTTAAAAGCAAGTTTAATCAAAACCCTAATTTGAATAGACCATTATGGAATGTAAAGTCACTAGACAACTCAACAGGCATATTTTCCGAGTCAAAATTTGAATAGACCATTATGGAATGTAAAGCCCAACAACCGATTGAGTTTTATGCTTAAGTTCCTTATTTGAATAGACCATTATGGAATGTAAAGTTTTCATTCCCTTTCCTGTAATCGTTCGGGTTTTAGTATTTGAATAGACCATTATGGAATGTAAAGTCCCTTATCTATATATTTTAAAGCAACTTTCCAAATTTGAATAGACCATTATGGAATGTAAAGATTTTTTTGTCGTGTTACTATTAGGCACGACAAAAATTTGAATAGACCATTATGGAATGTAAAGGAATGAGGAACTTGTCAATCGAACGGTTTTCAATCAATTTGAATAGACCATTATGGAATGTAAAGTGAGTAAACTCACACCCTTCAAATAATTCATTAGATTTGAATAGACCATTATGGAATGTAAAGTTAGGATTGGTATATAAAAATAAAACAGAAACAACCATTTGAATAGACCATTATGGAATGTAAAGGTTTATATCGAATACACGAGTACAGGTTAGGTCTGCATTTGAATAGACCATTATGGAATGTAAAGACGATTTATATGAAAAGCAACTCTTCAACATATGAATTTGAATAGACCATTATGGAATGTAAAGATTGATGATATTAAGAGAAATATTGCAGTGAGTACTATTTGAATAGACCATTATGGAATGTAAAGAGGAGACCAGACTCGTAAGAGCTTAATCAAGTACCTATTTGAATAGACCATTATGGAATGTAAAGTTTTACTTTGAATCAATCTACGCCAGAACTTTTTCATTTGAATAGACCATTATGGAATGTAAAGCGCTGAGCTCTTTTTACAAATTGCTTATCAAGAAGGAATTTGAATAGACCATTATGGAATGTAAAGGGTAAATGTTTATCATCGTATGTGCATGTAACATGAAATTTGAATAGACCATTATGGAATGTAAAGTAGGGACTCTGAATGTGTCAGATGACATGTGCAGTATTTGAATAGACCATTATGGAATGTAAAGAAGTTTTTAGGCAATGGATTCGAGGGTGGCCTGCAATTTGAATAGACCATTATGGAATGTAAAGTGTAGAAAACTGTCTGTGAGCCGTTCGAATTATCATTTGAATAGACCATTATGGAATGTAAAGTCTCCTTGTGGAACTATTGCATATCCCTGTACAGCATTTGAATAGACCATTATTGAATGTAAAGCTGACAAACTCATGGGTGGATGACTGGTGCGACGAAATTTGAATAGACCATTATGGAATGTAAAGCTGCCATAAGTTTGATAATGCGTCACATCATATCTTATTTGAATAGACCATTATGGAATGTAAAGGAGATAAGATAACGGTCTAAATTATCAATCATTGATATTTGAATAGACCATTATGGAATGTAAAGTAATAACTGCAACAAACTCAACCATACCTTCATTGGATTTGAATAGACCATTATGGAATGTAAAGCCTCGAAGCGCATCAAATCACGGAACACTTCGAGTTATTTGAATGACCATTATGGAATGTAAAGATTGACAAGCTTGAGAAAATCAAGGTCCGCAAACGGATTTGAATAGACCATTATGGAATGTAAAGTGAAGCGCGAGACGGAAAAGGAATACACCGAACGCTATTTGAATAGACCATTATGGAATGTAAAGAGATTAGAAATGTTTGTAATCGGTATCATGTACCCAATTTGAATAGACCATTATGGAATGTAAAGATTAATTTTGAATGAGTATTCACTTCACGAATTCTATTTGAATAGACCATTATGGAATGTAAAGATGATTGAATATGTGCTGCTCGGTTCAAGCATCAGAATTTGAATAGACCATTATGGAATGTAGCTTCTAAACCCGTATTTTAAAAGTCATAAGTTTTATACGTTTATTTTTACAGCACTGTAAAAGCTGATTTTCTTCCATAAGAATAACCTCCAAAGTAGTATTGATAATACTACTTTGGAGGAATGATATTAGATTATCCTACTCAACATATATTATTGAACCTTGTTTGTTAGAAAAAATGAATCATGTTTGACCGTCTAGTCACAGCATACACGATTCCTGCCATTTTCCTTGGCCTGGTATAGGGCTTTATCAGCGGAATTGATGGAGGTTTCGAGATTTTTGCAGTTTGGATTGACGTCAGAGACGCCAATGCTGACTGTAATATGCTGCAAGATGCCTGCATCGCATTCGGCTATGAGTTTTCTAATTTTTTCGGCTAAGACAAAGGCTTCATCTTTTGAGGTATGAGGGAGCATGAATATGAATTCTTCACCGCCCCATCTCGCGAATATGTCCGGTTCGCGTATATTGTTCGCAACAAGATTGGACAAGTCGACGAGCGCCTGGTCACCGCCATCGTGACCGAAAGTATCATTGATTTTCTTAAAATGATCGATATCCATCATCATAATGCAGGCATCATAGCCGTAGCGATTTAACCTGCGAAGCTCTTTCATAGATAACTCAGCAAACATATGTCGATTGTATAAATGTGTAAGGTGGTCCCGCTGAGATGCATTTCTGAGTTTGCGCTGGTAGTTTGCCGTGGTCCAGCCGAAAGCGACAATCATAATCGAGAACAGCGTTATCAGAACAGCCTGTTTATAGAAGCCATTCTGAATGGTTTTATAATCATCATTTTTCGAAAATGAAATCAGATAGGCCACCGGTTTGTTTGCAATGTTATCAATTGCATGAAACTTGACGACATAGTATTGGTTTCTAAAATGTATGAGTAGGGCAAAGCTCTTGTTGTCCGATAAATCCGGGGCACACTGTGACCGAACGGTGTTTATGAGTTCTGTTTCATATTCTCCAAGTTTTTGATTGTGGACACGGCTGTTACTGGAGACATCGATGTCTGCGTAATAGTCATCGGAAATGAAGGAATCAATATAATTGACCGTCTGGTCTTCAAATACCTTCTCATTCACCACGGCTTTCTTAATGATGAAATAGAAGTTTTAGCTCACTGAGGACGCTGAGCACAGAGGCACTTGAAATTGAGACTTCAACACTGCCTATATGCATTTCATTATAGCGCAGCGGGTAGACATAGCGGAAGCCGTTGTAGATTCGGCCTTCTTCAAATCCAGAGACATATATTTCGCGCTCATTTGCAATGCGTACACTTTCTCGGATGTCAAAAAGCAAATCCCCGTACTTGCTTGGACTATGCATGCGTAAGAAACTCTCCGTACTCGGCAGGTGAAAATGTAGCTGGCGAAAATCATACTTCTGCATATTTTCATAGTTTTCAAGCAGGTAATTGTAGAGTGATGATCGAAGCTGAGCTTTACGGTTCTCCGGGGCTGTATTTGCTTCATAAAGGCTCTTCAGAACGAACGCATCACGATTGATTTCCGAGTGAATGTAGTTAGAAAAGGTTTCATAGGTTTTCAGCGTCGAATCCACTTCACCTTCAAATGTTTTCAGCTGCAAATCCAGATAGGATGCCTTGCTGTTAAGAAAACTCTGATAGGTGATGTACATAATGGAAGACCATAAAAGAAGAACGGTAATTGTGAAAACAATCCATATAGTCTACGGGTGCTTATTCGTTGTGTTCATGGGCGATCCTCCCATTAGATTATGTTCCTAAAAGCTGTTTTTAAGCGTAGGTCAACTATTTTGGAGTTTGCCTTGAAGTCCATTTTCAATGTGTTCACTGTATTTGAAATCTGTATTGATAATGTGCTTGAATATCCATTTTGCCAGGAACTGGACCATATCTTCAAGTGCCTGAAGCTGATTCGCATCTATTTCGTTGTAATCGAGAGAATCCAAATAGTCTATAAAGCGTGTGTGTTCCAAAATGTGCGCATTAAGCTCCTGAAACTCATATTTTCGCATGAGGGCTTCTTCCTGCTCAAAATGGTATTTGGCATACTTGATGAGCTCCTTGATCTGAACGATAATCTCCGAAAAGGAGTCGCCATCACTATGATTTTGAAGCAGGGTATAGACATTTCCGCCAATTTCAAAAAGCTTCTTGTGCTGGGCATCAAGAAGGGGCACCTTTACAGAATAATCGTCTTTCCATTCAAACATAAATCTACCTCCCATCGTTTTGGACTGCTCAAATTGGTTTTGAACACAATTTTAAATACAGTTTTAAATACAACTCAACCCTTAAAAATCATTTTACCCATTTGCCCAAAACGATAACAAGATTTATCCCAACTTTATTACGAATTTAGACATACTTAGTCTTCTGGGTGCGAATATGGAATTAAAGACTTGCAATCCATAATAAAAAGGCCCAGAAAGTGCATTTATACACCTTCTGGACCTTTGGGATTATGCAATTGATTTAGTAGTTACAGACTTCAACCTCGAAGTGGCCTTGTGGGTGAACGCAGGCTGGACACTGGGCAGGTGCTTTTTCACCTTCATGGATATAGCCACAGTTGCCGCACTTCCAAGTTGTTTTTGTATCTTTTTCGAAAACACGGTTGTTTTCGATGTTTTCAGCAAGCTTTCTGTAGCGTGCTTCATGGTGTTTTTCAACGGAAGCAATCATTCGAAAAGCGACTGCCACTTCTGGGAAGCCTTCTTCATCGGCAATATTAGCAAACTCAGGGTAGAGCTCATCCCATTCTTCATTTTCGCCATCAGCTGCAGCAATGAGATTTTCCTTAGTTGTGCTCTGAGCAACTGGGTAAGCCGCTTGAATATCAATCATTGTTGGCAAATCATCGCCAAGACCTTCGAGAAGGAGCTTGTAGAAACGCTTTGCATGCTCTTTTTCATTGTCAGCAGTCTCTGTAAAGATATTGCGGATTTGCTTGAATCCTTCTTTGTTTGCGATTGAAGCATAGAACGTATAACGGTTTCTCGCCTGTGATTCGCCGGCAAATGCCTTAAGCAAATTTTCAGCAGTTTTAGTTCCTTTTAGTGGTTTCATAGAAATCCTCCTTAAAATGTTAACTTTTGTATCATATTCATAGTAACATGAAGTGGTGAAGAATTAAAATTACTAAATTCTAAATTATCTATGAAATACTTGGATAAATGTATTTTTGAGGCTGAATCTGGACATGAGTTTTGAAATCTATAAACTTTGGACGTAAGTATTACGAATATACTCCCTGAAATCACCCTGAGTGCTATATAATTTCAAGGTGTAAAGTTGTAAAATAATGCTATAGAAACGATCGTGGACATATGAAGTGGTACGTTTAGTAAATAAATTAAAGAATGGCTGTGGAAATTATGAAGAAAAGCATTATGAAAGGAATACTGATTGTCCTGTATTTGGTCCTGCTGTTTGGCATGCTGGATTTTCATTTGGACTTGCTCGTAAATATGAAGCTGTTCATTTTCGTTGTGATCGGGACCCTGATTCTTGGTCTGCTTGATGTCATCAACAATCTTGAAATGCTGAGGGTTTTAGCACGAGTTAAGCGAAACCTCATTGTAACAGGCGCATTTACAACATTTTTGTCCTTGCTGTCTTCTTTGCCGGCCCTTGGAAAAGCGGAAAATGTGACAGTCTTTATCGTACCGCATTTTCTGGGACTCTTCTATGGTGTGCTGCTTGGCATGCTGGTTGACATGACTTTGGGCGATGTGAAGCTGGACACGGTTAAAGCTCTGCCCCAAAACCAAGCTACAGAGAGTCAGGCCAGAGTTTTTGAAAAATACGCACTGACCAGCCGTGAGAAAATGATTGCAGAGGCACTGCTTGAAGATCTGGGAAACAAGGAAATCGGTGAGCGGTACTTTATATCTGAAAACACAGTTAAAAAGCATGTACAGAATATTTACAGGAAAACCGATGTGAAGAGTCGTGTTGAATTCAAATATTTATTTCCATATGAACAGGAGATGAAAAACAATGAATGAATACAAACATGAGCAGAAATCAAGTGAAAGCCACGAAGAGAGGCCGGAGATAAATCAAGATAGGACCGTTGGGGAACCCGTTGTTAAAACGCGTGAAGATGAGTTTAACGAAAGACTCAAACCCTTCATCTGGTATGTTCCAGACACAGATAATAAGAAGTTGTACTGGATATGGATTGCCATACTGGCTATACTGGAGATATTCCTTGCAGGTTCAATGTTCCTGAAGGATCTGTTCTAAGAAGCGGTAGGACTCAGGACTTTACGTCTGAGCGTGGTTGAAAGGAAATTTGAGAAATGAAGCTGGAATATAAATCCGAGGTGATTGAGTTCACCATTTCATACAGTAAGCGCAAATCCATAGGCATTAAAATTAGTCCGCCCGGTCTTGTGAGTGTTGCTGCCCCGTCTGGTCTTCCTATGGAGGTCATTCGGGATGTCGTTGAAGAGAAAGCTGAGTGGATACTCAAAAAGCTTGCAGAAGTCAGGACAAGGCAGTCCTTGAGGGTTGAAAAAGCTTTTGTTGAAGGAGAGACCTTTATGTATCTCGGAAAGACGTATTCCCTGGCGATCCATGAAGACAAAACACACAGGAAAGCTTTCGTTCAAATCGAGTCTGGAATACTGAATGTCTATACGCCATCAAGAGCACCCGAGCTGCTGCGGGGTGCTCTTGAGCTGTGGTATAGGGAAGAGACCAGGCAAAGGGTGCTTGATTGCATACAGCGCTACCAGCCCCATTTTGAAGTCAAGCCCTCAGGGATTCAGATCAAGGAGCAGAAAAGAAGGTGGGGCAGCTGTACGTCTAAAAGAAAACTCCTCTTCAACTGGAGAATCTCTATGGCACCAATCGAAATTCTCGATTATATAGTGGTCCATGAAATGTGTCACATGATCCATATGAACCATTCGAAAGCCTACTGGATGCTTGTACAAAGCCTGGTGCCTGATTATAAGGAAAAAATGGCATGGTTGAAGGAGCAGGGTATCTGTCTCCAGTTTTAAGTCAATTCAGTTTTAAATCAGCAGGGAGTATTTGTAGGATTTTGGCAAAATATGTGACGTTTTCGGTACTTCAGGCATATATGGGGTAAGTAGTCCATAGTAAGAAGTCTTCAAATTTGGGCGTGACAGAAAGAGGCATTGTTCAATCGGGCATGGGAAAGTTGAGCATTGCTGTGGGTGGGGTTGTTTGCTATGAATAAATTGCTGAAAATGATTGGGTATTCAAATCAGCTGGACTACTACGATCGAATTTTATATTTGATGAACTTGTGTGTGATTCTTGTAACCGGAATATATCTGACACTGTATTTGCTGTATATAACCTTTATTCCGGCAATTGGACTTCACATAGCGTACTTTTTTTTCAGCACGTATTTATTTCTCCTTTTGAAACGAAGAAAGTTTGATTTCGTAAGATATGCGTTGAGTATTGTTTTTATGGTGCAACTAACCTTGGCTGTTTTCCTATGGTTTCCAGTAGATACAGGCTTCAATCTGTTCTACTTCATGGTGCCAATGTCCATTTTTATCTTAATGCGCAGTGACATCAAAGCGCAAAGAATCTTCTCTGTGACGGCTTCTATTTTGGCCTCCCTTTTGTATCTGATCAGTGAAACAGTGCGTCTTGACTTTTACATGTATGAGACCGGAGACCAGCTGAACCTGCTCTTTAGAGGCATTGCAATAGTCTCAATCCTCATACCGATGACGTATATATTTGCAAAGCTGGCCAAGGACAATTACAAGTCTCAGCAAGAGCTGCTCAGGCTTGCCAGTACTGATGTCCTGACTCAGACCTACAATAGGCGGGTGCTTTACAGTGCTGGTGTGGAAGCTTTTTTGGAAGCAAAGACAAACGCGCATGACTATTCGATCATTCTATTTGATATTGATTTCTTTAAGCGTGTGAATGATACCTATGGACATCCTGCGGGAGATGTACTCCTCAAACAGCTGGCCAGACTGATTTCACAAAATATCAGGAAAACAGATCTCTTTTCAAGGTATGGCGGCGAGGAGTTTGCCATCTTGTTGCGCAAGACAAGCAGAGAAGAGAGTGAAATCATTGCTGAGAAACTGCTCAATATCGTTCGTGACCATACTTTTATGCTGGAAAACCATGCTGTTAAAATCACCATCAGTATTGGCATGATTCAGTATTCCAAAAACTTCTCGAATTTTGACGAAATGATGAAACTTGTGGACAATGCCCTATACGATGCGAAGGAAAATGGTCGAGACCGTATTTCTACAGCTTGTGAAGTGGCAGATGAACATCTGTCTACGGATAAAATGTAAATTCAGAGGATTTCTGATGAAATTTCAGTGCCTGTTGCCCAGTGGGTAACAGGCATTTCCTGTTTTATGTAGTCTCTCATTCGTTTGGACGCATTGCTAAAATGGTATGAATATATATATGGAATCCGCTGGGTGGGCGGAGCACATTAAGGAGGGAGTTCAATATGAGAAGACACATAGCACTGGCTTTAACAATTCTTCTGGTGGTTTCAACACTTTCAGGATGTGGCGGAAATACTGCACCTGCACAGGACACAGGTTCCACGACACCGTCAACTGAAGCACCCGCTTCAACTGACAGCAGTGGGGAGACTACGGATGCAGCAGGGGATGGCGGCAGTAGCTCCGGTGAGAACGAAACGCTTATGGCAGATACGCTAAAGGATAGCAATAGTTTGTATAGTGCCATGAACTATAGCGGTATGGATACCGCAGCATTTGAAAATGAAGAGGAAGCAAAGGCATTTGTCATGGACATGAGTCTGAATGATACCCTCTCGGAAAGCTTGTTTTTCTTGTCGGAGGCTGACCGCAAGGTGTTTTCAGATTCCGGATATGGTGATGCACGCGACGCTCTGGTTGCAGAAATCATCGCGGAGAGCAAAGCGCTAGAAGCCAGTACTGGGGAGCTTCTTCAAACAATAGACAAGCTGCAGGCAAGTCTTCTGACCGTGGTCAATACAATGGATCAAGAGACCCTGCCAGTCTATTTCAGTAGCATGTACGTCGTGCATGGTTCCTACATGGCAGATATCATAGAGGGTCAGCTGACAGTAGAATCCTATGACAAGGTTACAGATGACCCTTACATGGACAGCTGGTATCAGGAGCTGACTGTAAATGCGAGAATGATGAATTCAATCTATGCTGTAGATTATCTGAATCAGCTGCTGGTTGACGGGGTCATGCTTTCAGAGTACGCAGCGTCAGTTGAAGACAGTGCGGCTACAGATGCGCTGAACACCATCTTTGATGCTGTTGATGCCCAGGCTTCGGTCTATGAGGCCGTGGTCAATGGCAAGAGAAGCATCCTTGCAATGATGGAGGCCCTTGAAGAAGCGGATCAGTATTATGCGCTGGCAACGGCAAAAGCGGTTATGGAAAGTGCCGATGCAGCGAAAGCCTTGCTAATGGAAAACTTCCCTGAAGGAATGCTTACGGAGGCAGATAAGGCACTTGTCAATACGCAGGTGGATTTCTACGTCGCTGCTTCTGAAGCCTTTTATAATGAGGTTCTTGCAACATCAGAGTATGCGCTGGAGCTTCCACAAGCGGCAGAAGAAGTAAGAGCGCCTGCCTTTGCCACAATGCTCTTTGGCATTGCCTATGCGGACGAAAACTCTGAAGCCGTACAGCTGAAGGCAAAAGCCGAGGAAGCCACTAAAAAAAGATCAAACAGTGTGTTCAGTGTCGTGGGAAATGTCGTCGGTGCTGTCAAGAACGTGGTCGTTGGCACAGTTGACATAGCAACAGACGTTGTGAGCAAGGGCGCCGATGTTGTATATGGTACGGCCAAGGGTGTCGTGTCACTTGTAAAATATACAGCTCAAATTGACGACTCAAAGGCGTTCAAGCAGGAGCTCAAATCAATTAAAAAGATGATTACAGGGTCTCCTGGAGCTGCTGCAAAGGAACTTTCGAGTGTGGCAGACAAGCTGGCTAAAAGTGTTGAAGAGAAAATTGGAAAGGCCCTGGATTACATTCCAATGGGGGATGTCGCAAAAGGCGCCCTCAAATATACGGTTAAGGGGTATACAGGACTGGTTAAGGCGGTTGCTGATGCCTTTGATGGTGAAAAACCAGGCATACAGAAAATCTTTTCAATCATTGAAGCGTCCGGTCTTTACAAGGCGGACATACTTACAAATGCAAGCGAGATGCTAAAAACAGCAGGTGGAGAAAAGCTGAAAAGCATGATGCCTGAAAGTATTACAAAGCTATATGATGCCATGACAGAGGTGGCTGCAAATGTTGAACAGGAGGTTCAGGCCTACAAGCAGCAGCTGATTGATGAAATGCTTAATTCAGAAGCAGGGCAAAAGGCGCAAACTTTAGTAGGCGATGTTCAAAATACCGTGAATGAAATTCAAGAGATTCCAGAAAAAATCACACAATCATTTAAGGAAACCATTACGGCAGAAGCATCTGGTGATAGGAATGTGACAGAAAATGCTGAAAAACAGATTAATGATGTTTCAGCATCCAGTAATGGACAGACGGGTCGCTGGTCATTCCTGCCACAGGAGATGCAGGTTGTTCTCATGGGCTTCGAGGAGGACTTGCGTGCGAGAGCGCTGAAGGAAGTGGCCGCGGAAATCGAAAAAATGCAGGGTCAGGGCGTCTACTCTGGATATATGATGAAAGTGCACCACGGTGGAGGGACACAGGAAATCGGTATGGGAAATTCTTCAGTGACCTTCTCCTTTGGAGAGAAAGCTGTTGCAGTGCAGTTCAACATCAGCGGCACGGGTACCATAGACAGCAGCGGAACCATTGATTTTGCGTCCTATACGATGGAAGGTGGACACGTTTCCATGCAGACCAGTAATTCATTTGTTGGACCTTTAAGTATTGAGGGAACCATTTCACAGTCCACTTTCACGGGAACCATGAACTTTTCACTGCAATCAGCGCCAGCTACAATTACATTCCATACGAGTAAAAAAGCGGCTCAATAGTGCAGTGAAGTAAATAATAAGACAAAATAATTTTTCGTGACACATGTCTGCGCCTGGGCTATAATGATTTGGTGCCAATTTGGAATGGCATATAAAACCATGAGTGCAGGAGGAATATTTAGTGATATTTTGGATATGTGTCGCGAGTTTTTTTGCGGCTTTTGTAGACGCAATCGTAGGTGGTGGCGGTTTGATCAGCATACCGGCCCTACTTGCTACTGGGATGCCAACGCATCTCGCTCTTGGAACCAACAAGTTGGCTTCAACCTTTGGCGCGGTCAGCAGTGCATGGCAGTATTACAGAAGCGGTGCAGCCCGTCTTTCCGTAGTGCTCCCTCTCATTCCCTTTTCGCTCATAGGGGCCATGATGGGGGTACGTGTCGTTCTTGGAATGAACGCGGATTTTCTTCAAGTTCTTATAATTGTACTGGTAACCATTATTGGCCTTTACACCCTTTTGAAAAAAGAACTTGGCATGGCGGATGAGTTTGAAACGCCAAGGCCCGCAGTGGTGGCAAAAGGGATTGTACTTGCACTGACGATTGGGTTTTATGACGGCTTTTTCGGTCCGGGAACCGGGTCTTTTCTCATATTCGGACTCATTCATATTTTCCGGTTTGACTTCAAGCATGCAACTGCAAATGCCAAATTTCTAAATTTGACAAGCAATCTTGCAGCTCTGAGTCTCTTCATAATGCATGGTCAGGTGCTCTTTTCAACCGGGATTCCCATGGCGATTGCAATGGTTTTCGGAGCGCGTGCAGGCAGTCTTGTTGCAGTAACAAAGGGGTCTGGATTCATAAAACCAGCCTTTGTTGTTGTCAGTTTTTCTCTGGTGTTCAAAATGGCACTCGGACTGATGCTATAAGCATATCCGTGGCTTTAAGAACCTTATCCAGCTTTTGAACCGCCTCCTAAACGTTAGACTAAGTATCTAACGTTTAGGGGGCGGTTTTTTTATTGCAAAATACAGCAATGATAAGGGGTTATGTATTGCATTTCGGGTATAAATTATAAAGTATTCAAGTTGAAAGTGGTGTAAATAAAGAAAGGGCACTGCGATTGGGGATCTTTTGGATTTAACAGACCGGGAGGTGCAATATGCTGCGAAAAAGTCTAGCTTTGTTTCTAACACTTGTTATGCTATCTACCGCTTGCTTGACGGGCTGCTCTGGGGGTGAGTCGGGTGGTGGTTCAGCATCCGTTGATGGAGGCCAAGCGAGTGATTCTGAACTGCAAACCATTGAAGCGGTCATCAGTTATGATTTCAATGCGGAAGAAATAACACAGAAACTGCTTGAAAGTGATGATGTGGACCTCATTGAAGTAACCAGCCCATTCTATGTACCGAGTACCTTTGTACAGGTTCTTGAAAACGGCACTTATCTGACGGACAGAAATGCCCTTATTGCCTCCATTTTGGAGCGCGCCGACCAGGCAGTTTCCCTTTCAGCTGAACTGGATACAGCCATGGCGTCATATCAAGCAGACCTGTATGGACTTTTTGACAGTTTCGCTGCTGAAGATGAAGAGCTTCCCTATGTATACGAAGCAGCCAATCGATATGTAAATGCGCTCCTTGAAGAAAGCACTTTGGAAGCTGAAATAGATAACACGCAATATGATGGTTTTGAGGATTACATGAACTCTTCAATTGCCTATACCTATGTGCTCGATGCGGAAAGTCTTGGCCTGAAAATGCTGGACCGCCTGGAATGGATCACCATTGACGGCGCAAATCTGTACATGGCTGCGCTGCTAACTGACAACGATGCCCTGATGGATGTTGCGGACATTTTCATGCAGTCCATGGAGCAGGCTGACATAGATACAGCTGATCTGACTGCACAACTGGCAAACGCGGTTGTAGGTATTCATGACGGCCTCATGCGCCTTGATAAAGGCGACCAGCTGATGACGCTTGCGGCTATGAAGTTCATGCAGGCGCAAATACCGGAACTGCGCATCGCCTATGACAGCATTGCGCCGAGTGAATCGGTTACAGAAGAAGATCTGGCGGCATTTGGCAATCTGATTGATTTGATGGAGGCCTATGCCTATGGTACAGAGGCCATCTATTTGGAGGAGTCCACTTATGAGCTGGCACTTGCGCCGTCTGAGTGGGAAAGCTACATCAATCATCCTGAAATGAGCTGGTTTGATTTGATGCCAGTGAGCTACGCCGCTTCAAACGACCAGACAAAGGCCGAAATGACGGTTTATAAGAATAAGGCAAGCAGTGTCCTGACAAGTCAGTCACCACCTGTTGCCTCAAAACCGGGTATGCTGTCAAGTATTTGGAACAGTGTGAAATCAACCGGAAGCTGGGTTGCTGACAAGGCGTCCACGCTTAAAAAGCATGTTGGCTATGGCCTTGAGTACACAGCAGCTGCCAGACAGGAACTGGCTGTGAAGGCCGTGGGTTGGTACTATGGATTTGACGACAAGGTTATCAGGGAAGTTGTAGATGATAACTACAAAACTGTGGAAGACAATTTCCAAAAGGGTATTTCCGGCTCCAACGTGGTTCAAGATGCAAAAGGCTATGTAGAGAGTGTGGAAGACCTGCCAGGAAAAATCCTCTTTAACACGGTAGGCAAGAATGTCGTTACAAAGGCACTGGACAACACATCCAAGTTCGTCACAGGATGCTTCACTGGATTTGCCAAGGGTATTTTTACCCTTGCAGACACCAAGGCGACCAATGCTCAAATGGCAGGAGCAGCTTTTGATGTGGCTACCAGCTTTGCCAAGGTCGGGGAGGCTGCGACCAAGGTTGCCAGCTATTTTGGGAAACCGCTTGTGAAACTTGCAGCTTCGAAGACATCGTCACTGGCAATTGGTGTGAAAAGTGCGCTGCAGAGTTTTTCAAATACGGCGGGACCATATCTGTCAAACGCCCTGTCAAAAATGCCGACGCTCATTTCAAGTGTGGAAAAACAAAACCTTGGAAAGATGGTGACTTCCTATTCCAAGTATCTCTATGATGGTGCTAAGAATGTAGCCACCAGTATTGGCGGGTATGTTTCAAGTAAAACAGCGCCCCTGGTTGCAAGTGTTAAAACCAAAACGCAAAACGCAATCACGTACCTCAAAAGCACATCAGTTGGAAAGATGATTGTGGATGAAGCGAAGACCCTTGCCACAGATATACCTAAAGTCATCAAGAATAAGCTGGGTGGAAGCTTTGAAGGATTTATACAGAATTATGTTGAGGGTGAAGGCTGGAATACGGTTAAAGAAGCAGGCGAAACCCTTGAGGCAATTTGGGACAGCTATGTAAATGGACAGGAAGCACAGAAGATGTCAAAGCTGGTTGAAGCAAAAAAAACCGGCAAGCTGCCTTCTCCAAAAGCCATCAAAACAAAAGGTGATGCGGACCGCAGCAGTCTGCCACCTGCTGTAGCTGAGGCGACACGTATAGATACCAAGCCGCAGATGCCGAGTCAGACCCAGACACCTGACAACGCTTCAAGTCCAGTTCAAACAAGTGGAGCAGATTCCGGTGGGGGTACTGGCGGTGATACGAATCAAGTAGGATCTGAGGCTACAGATGCAGGCGAGGCCGTTGAGGAAACTGAAGACCAGAGCCCTGCACCTGAAAATGCAGACACAGGCACAAGCTCAGAGGAAGCGGATTCAAGTACAGCGCCTGTGGATGAGACCTCTACAGGGGGCATGGATTCTGGTGAGGTGGAAGGCATGTATACTGGCTATGCGTCTGAAATAGTCTTTTATGAGACAGATGCCGGCCAAATGTCATTCCCGATTGGCGCCGATCACAGTCAGGTCCGCATGCGTGTTGCAGCGGATGGCAATGTCACATTTGATATGATTGTCAGCGGTACGGAAATGTTTGATTTCGATGTGACCATTACCACAAGTACGCCCGCAAGCTATGACGGACACACATTTACTTGTGTATTCAATGATTTTCAAGGTGCTGCAACTACGGTAAGCGGGACCATGACATCCACAAGCTTTGGCGGGACTATTGGCATTTACGATGAGAAGAATGCCCGTATAGGTCATATCTCAATAGCCCTTTCACGCAACTGATTAAGTGCATAATTTTCTGGGTACTGTATAGGCCCCTGTTTCAGATTGGATTTGCAATCTAAAGCAGGGGCTTTTCACGTCTTAAGCAATCTTGAATTTCTGACTATGCAATTTGATGTTACAATAGGATGGAGAGTAGAAAAGACAGTCGCATATGGCATGTACTGCACAGGGGGAATTGTTATGAAGCGTATTGACGAGCGGGATACCATGTTCGCCAGAATGGCCTATGAAAAGGACTCAGACAGCTACAGGGATTACTATGAGAGAAACCCTGACAAGAAAGAACGGGATGACCACATGCGTGGTCTGCCGAATATTTGCGGTGAGGGAACCATGACCTATCACCCCATTCACTCTAGATTTGCGGACAGCGTGTTTAGAATGCTTGGAGACATCAACCCGCTATCCGAAGGCCAGCACCAGCCGCAGCGTGTTGAAACAAACCCGGCAGAAATGTCGGCGCTCATAAAGAAGTATGCACGGTATTATGGGGCTGTTGAAGTCGGTATTGTAAAAATGAAAGCAGAATACTACTATTCCCATAGGGGGAGAAAGCCTGAAAACTACGGGGATTCGGTAGAAGCCAAGCCCCACTATGCCATTGTGTTCGCAGTGGAAATGGAAAGGGACATGATCAATCGTGCCCCCCAGCTTGAAGAGGTCATTGCAGTAACAAAGGGCTACATGGAAGCAGGCATGATTGGCATGACGCTTACATATATGCTCAGAGAACTTGGCTATGAGACGCGAAACCATATGGATGGCAACTATCTGGTGGTAGCGCCCGTCGTAGCAGAGGCAGCGGGCATAGGACAACTCGGAAGAATTGGACTGATTACGACGCCGAGCTGTGGGCCTAGGGTGCGCCTTGGTGTTGTGACAACTGAAATGGAGCTGGTCGCCGATGCGCCGAAAGATTATGGTCTCGCTGAGTTTTGCGAGATTTGTGGGATCTGTTCCAGAACCTGTCCAGGTCAGGCAATTCAAAAGGAGAAGCGGTCACTTATAAATGGTGACATGCGTTGGCAGATCAATCAGGAAAACTGCTATGAGCGGTGGCGTTCACTGGGAACGGACTGTGGTGTCTGCATGTCGGCCTGTCCCTTCAGTCAGGATTTGGAGCTGAAAGAGCTTGAAAAAATGAAAGACGACCCAGAGCGCATGCGGGCCTATCTTTCAGACTACAGGGAACGCAATGGGTTGCGTGTCTATATTAAGGAACCACTGGATATTGTTAGGGATTCGAATGATACAGAAAATTCAATCTAGTTACAATTCGGCGTTTGCAAGTGTCTTAATGGAATTTTAATGGTAATCTGCCAAACTGCCATGATACAATATATGGGATTAGAAGGAGGAGTAAATATGAATCGCAAAATTATATCTTTTCTGATGGTTCTGACACTGGTACTTTCAGTAGCAGGGTGTGCGCCTAAGCAGACACCTAAGGAAATGCTCGAGGAAGCAACGATGAATGCTCTGGAGATCAAATCTGCTGAGCAGGACATGAATATGCATCTGTCGGTAGAACTTGGTGAGAACCCGGATCCAATGGTTGAAATGTTCGCTTCTATGCTTAAGGACGTAGATGTGAGCTTCCATGCCAAGTCAATGATCGAAGGCGATATGCCTCAAGTTGAAATGACAGGTTCTGCAGCCCTGAGCGGTATGACTTACAATGTTGAAGTCTACATGAACGAATCTCAAATGGCCATGAAAATTCCAATGATGGAACAGTACATCGTTCAGGAAATGGTTTCTGAAGACGGTCAGCAAATGACACTGGGTCAAGAGCAGGCTAAAGAAATCAACAAGAAAATCTACAGCTCAATTCTTGGCAAGGTTACGGACGACGATCTGGTAGTTGAAGAGAACGCACCTGTTTCAATCAACGGTGAAGATGTGAAGGTGACAAACATTTCACTGCAGCTTGACGATGCAAGCACTAAAGCAATGATCAAGGACATTATCAATGAAATGTTCACAGATGAAGCTTTCAGAGAAATCATGATCAACTCACAGAAGAACCAGATGGCAATGTATGATATGGAAATTTCAGACGAAGAGCTGAACGCTCAAATGGACGAAATGGTAACTCAGTTCAACGAAGGCTGGGAAGAGATGGTTACATACTTTACAATCAACAGCTTCGACATGACATTCGGCATTGATGCGGACAAGCAAATTGTTTCAACAAAGACAGGCTTTGACCTGAGTGTGAATGTACCTGAAACTGAGACAGACATGAATGTTACAATCGACGTTGATTCAACAATGTTCAACATCAATAGTGTAACAGACCTCTTCTTCCCGGAACTGACGGAAGAAAACAGCGTAACTGCTGACGAAATGGGCGGCATGGGTCTATAGGTCCCAGTCTACCGAATATGACCTATAAAACTGTATAATCTGAATTTTAACAGCCACTGCAAGGATGAATATGCGGTGGCTGTTCTTTTTTTTGTTGACAATATATTGCGCAAACTGCAAATGTGTATGCCGGCATGCGGAAATAATCACAGACATATCTCAATAATGCATACGAAAATAGTGAAAATGCATTTGTCGGAAAATTCTACAAGTCTATAAAACGTTGAAAAATAGGGAATGAAAACGTTTATGTGTAGGATTTTGTAGGAAAATGTAGAAATACGGGGTGCAAGTTTTAGAATTATAACTGTCTTAATCATATAGGGGATAAGACACTGCAATTATTTATTGTTCAATGCGGAAAGGGAGGGTTATATGAAAGGTAAGATGAGTCTTACGACCAAAATTTTCATTGCGCTGATTCTAGGTGCAATCGTGGGTGTAGTTCTATATCCAATGAATGAAGTACCTTTTGTAAAGGATGTACTCATTAATTTTGTATTCACACTAGGTGGTAAGGTATTCCTTAATGCAATCAAGATGATGGTTGTACCACTCGTATTTGTATCACTTGTAGTCGGCGCCGCTATGATCGGTGACGTTAAAAAGCTAGGTCGTATCGGTTCTAAAACAATTGGTTTCTACCTGATGACAACTGCAATCGCGATCACAATTGCGATTACACTTGCAAACATCACAAACCCAGGTCTTGTTGGCGGCATCGCTATGGAAGGCTTCGAGTACACAGCTAAAGAATCTCCAGCACTTGTTGAAGTTCTTTACAGCATGATTCCTACAAACCCAATCGCTTCACTTTCAAGCGGTTCAATGCTTCAAATCATCGTATTCGCCCTATTCGTAGGTACTGCACTTACAATTCAAGGCGAAAAAGCGAAAGCTGTATTTACTTTCTTCGAGCAGTTCAATGACGTTAATCTTAAAATCGTTGAAATGATCATGAAGGTTGCACCTATTGGTGTATTCTGTCTGATATCTAAGACATTCGCTCAGCTTGGTTGGGAAATGTTCGCACCGCTGGCTGTTTACATGCTGACTGTAATCGGTGCACTATTTATCCACGCAATTGTTACTTACCAAGGTCTACTGGCTGCAATTACAAAACTGAACCCAATTCAGTTCTTCAAGAACTTTGCACCAGCTATGATCGTAGCGTTCTCAACTGCTTCTTCATCTTCTACACTGCCTCTGACAATTGAGACAACTGTAAAAAGATGTGGCGTTGAGGAAGATATCGCTTCATTCTGTCTGCCTCTTGGCGCGACAATCAACATGGACGGTACAGCAATCATGCAAGGTGTTGCGACAGTATTTATCGCTCAGCTCTTTGGTGTTGACCTGACTATGAACCAGTACATGATGGTTATCGTAACTGCTACACTTGCTTCAGTCGGTACTGCAGGCGTTCCAGGCGTTGGTCTGATCATGCTTTCCATGGTACTTACTCAAGTTGGTCTTCCAGTTGAAGGTATTGCAATCATCATGGGTATCGACCGTATCCTTGACATGACTAGAACAGCAGTTAACATCACTGGGGATGCTGTTTGTACAGTAATCATCGCTCAAGGTGAAGGCGACTTGAATAAAGATATATTCAACGCTAAGAAAGATGCAAACTTCGAAGCTGCAAACAAAAATGCTGCTTAATTGAATGTATCACTAAAGCTTTTGATGTAAATAGGATTTGATATGAGTTTAAGAGCCACTTTCATTTTGAAAGTGGCTTTTAGTTTGTCGACGAAGTCGACAAGATAATAGACTGTAGAAAACTTCGAAAGATCAGGCGCGGATAAAATCCGCTCTGTGAGCGTACTCAGCGTACGTGATCAGAGCGGATTTTATCCAGCAACGCAGTATTTCGGAGTTTTCTACAGTCTGAGAGCCACTTTCATTTTGAAGGTGGCTCTTAGTTTGTCTACAAAGTCGACATGGTGACTCTTTCGTGTTTTAGTTGTGTTTTTTGTTATAATGATAAGATACTGTAGATTATCATACAAAAAGAATAATGGAGAACATAATGAAGCCTAATCTTTATTTTGAATCATATATATCGGTTGACGTGCCAGAGCCGCTGAATTCAAAAATTTACGCAATACGCGACAGCTTTTCTGACAAGAAGATGTCAGTCATGCCAGTGGATATCCCCATGATTGGCCATTTTGACGGGAATATGACTTTGGTGCGTGAGCTTGATACCGTGACTAAAGCGGTTGAAAAAGGTCTGGTCTGCTGGAAAGCGGAAAACGGAGAAGAACTTGCGCTTGAGTCACAGGGCTTTCAAGTAAGTGACGAGGGATACCTCGTAATGGTTTTCAGTGCGAACAGCGGCCTCCAGGCGCTTCGGGAATGTATTCTCACCCAACTCGAAGGGACAGGTTTACCGGCACTTAAGCACCTGGCTGACCAGGAACGCGGCAGAGCCTTCCAACCTCAAATATATGTCATCCTGAAATCACACAAGGATCGACAGTCTTTGGTCGACTTAAGCAATAAGGTTTTTGAGGCATCATTTGCACCTATGCACGTGACACTTTATCATAAGGAAGCGGTTCCCCTCACACGTGTTTGCTCCTGGGCTATTTAAAGCCCATGCGATTTTCGTTGAGGTTTTGGGTATCTAATAAAAATGGCAAGCGTGTTTCATTTTGAATCGCGACATAGGGACGCGGCTATGGTGGTGGGTTGATGAAAAAGCTGAGTAGTATCATATCTGTAAAAATGGCTGTGATTTTCACCCTGGCAGCTATACTGCTGGGATCAGTCGTCGTTTATTACAATGCAATGAATATAGAAGAAAACGCAAAAACGCAAATGCTGCATACGGCACAGGTCTATACTGACATTGCAAGTCTGGAAGCGGATGAAATCGGTCAGAAGTTCTCTGTGATCAGGCTCTCTCTTGAAGGCAATATGGACGCTCAGACCTTCGAGTCTATTACGCGTGCGTCTCTTCGTGAGATTGTCCTCGGCTCCGTCAAGATGAAAGCAAGCTTTTTCATTTCAAAAAATGATGACTGGCTGACAGGTTATGTCATAGAACGGATCAATGAGGAAGATGTCATACAAAAGTCCTTTCAGACGGTTATTGGGGAAGCGGATAAGTGCACAGGCATTGAACCCATTGATCTGGATGAAATAAGTGGCGGCAGCTGGTTCAATATCTGCTTTGAGGGCAGTCCTAAGCGTGCATATATTGAACCCATTGAACTCAGCGGCAGACTACAGGGCTTTGTAGGCGGCGTTCTTGATATTTCTGATATAGAGGTCTCGAGTTTCAGCTTCATGGGCCATGCCAGCGGGATGATGATGTTCGATGCTTACGGCAACATACTGACTGGAAATGAAAACGTGACATTTGAAAATATTACAGAGTTCGCCCTTTTGGAAGAGGGTCTTGAGGGACTTGGCGATCGTATCAGCACCGAGCAAAATGCAGTGCTCTTTGTCGGCGGCAGGATGAACGACCAGGACTACCTCATTGGCCTGACGCGGTTTGACGACAACTTCCTGGCAACCTATCTGCCTGTCTATGTGGTTGATGAGAAAATCAAGCAGACGGCAAGTGCCTATCTGATGACAATCCTCCTTCTGCTGATTGTTGTGACATGGGTCACCTATTTTACGGTCGATGCAGAAATGAAGAACATCAATATCTTAGACGGTTATATACGGCGTGTAAAAGAAGGCAACTATGCGGATGGTATTCCTGAAAAGTACTTGGAGATGAAACATGAGGCAGGAACCCTTGCCAGGTCTTTTGAACAGCTGAGAATTGACCTTAACAAAGTCTTTTCCACCCTTGAAGAGGAAAAGGGCAAGCACCAGCTTACACAGCAGGAACTAAATATCATGACCCAGGTGCTTGAAAACAGTAATGAAGGGGTAGTCATTCTCAATGCCAAAAAGAGAATCATTTATGTGAATAACGCTTTTTGCAAGATTTCCGGGTATTCGAACCTGGAACTCCTGGGCGAACATATTTATACACTTGACCGAGAAGGCGCGGAGCTTCGCTTTGAAGTTTTGGAAATGCTTGAAGAGCACAATATCTGGTCCGGTGAGGTGACCCAGATGAAAAAATCTGGTGAAAGCTACTTCTCATCACTCATCATCCGACTCCTGCGTGACGATGAAGGCAAGCCGAAGTTCTATTTGATGATTACTGAAGACCTCAGCAATCGTACACAAACGGCTGAAAAGGACTATGACCAGCTTCAGATTGACATCAAGACCGGGCTGCCAAATACGACACAAATGCGTAGCGATATTGACGGACTCATAAAAGGCGGTGAGCACTTCGTGCTCATTTATATAGGGATTGATGATTTCAAATCCATTAACGAAATTTATGGATTCAATGCAGGCGATGCTGTTATTGTCTCCCTTTCTGAGAAAATACCGCTTATTGGACCTGCAAAGTCTCAGTTTTATAGAATTGGTGGCGATGAATTTGCCTTTATAGTGGACCTCGATGACCTCGGTGATGGCACAGAGAAATTCATTCAGCAGATTCAGGGCATTATAAGACGCCCGATACGCAGACACAATACGTCCATCTATTTGACAGCCAGTATGGGAATCAGTTCCTATCCAAGTGATGCGGATTCCACAGAGGGCATCATTACCGCCGCGCTTTCTGCGCTGAACAAGGCAAAAACTGATGCACGCGGATTCCACTACTACTTTTCAAAAGAACTGCGTGAACAGTCTGAACGCCGTCAGATGATACTCAGTCATTTGTATGAGGCCATAGACCGCAAGGAACTCCATCTGGCCTATCAGCCCAAGGTCAATGCGCAGACGGGTAAGCTTGTCGGTTTTGAAGCACTGCTGAGATGGGACAGTCATATTCTGGGTGTGGTATCCCCTGTTGAGTTTATTCCTGTGGCAGAAGAGTCTTCCATCATTGAAAAAATAGGCCGGTGGGTTATTGAGAAGGCCAGCGAGGATCTGCGTAGAATCCATGATTTGGGACATGATGACATGAGCGTCTCAGTGAATCTGTCAGGACAGCAGTTCAAGGATGAGTCCCTTTTTGCCTGGATCCTTGAAAGTATTCGTGAAATGAACCTGAAAGCGGAGAAGTTCGAGCTTGAAATTACAGAGTCTCTGCTCCTTGAGAATTTAAATGAGGCCGTACCTCAGCTCAATATGCTTAAGGAATCAGGCATTGTCATTTCCATTGATGACTTTGGCACAGGTTATTCGTCATTAAGCTATCTGCAGCATTTGCCGGTTGATGTGCTTAAAATTGACAGAAGCTTCTTAAAAGACCTTACGGAGAATAGTCCCGGCACAATTATCAATGCCATTATTCAGTTGGGAAGTGCGTTGGAAATGCAGGTGGTTGCCGAAGGTATTGAAAATGACATGCAGCGGAATTTTCTTATTGAAAGAGGATGTGTGATACATCAGGGCTATTACTACAGCAAGCCGCTTAAACTTGAGGAAATCATTGAAAAATATGATTTGTAGGAGAAGTGGCGCGGGTTTTATCCAGCAACGCAGTATTTCGGTGTTTTTCTACAGTCTGAGTCCGGTAGGGTATATACCGGACTTTTTAATGCCTGCACTTTAATATCTTCTTAAGATTTGTTAAGAAGTTTTTAGTACCCGTGTATTATACTGAACTCATAAATTAGAAGAGAATCGGGGGAAGAATCATGAATGAACATATTCTGGTCGCTGATGACGACGACGAAATACGCAAACTCATACAGATTTATCTGGAAAATGACGGTTATGTATGCCATTTGGCAAGAGATGGTGTTGAAGCGCTTGAAATTGTAAAGCGCGAACCTATAGAACTCATGGTCCTTGATATTATGATGCCAAGACTGGGTGGGCTGGATGTTTGCATGGAAATCAGAAAAGAGCGCAATGTGCCCATCATCATGCTTTCTGCCAAGTCTGAAGACCTGGATAAGATCAATGGACTGACCTCAGGTGCGGATGATTACATGACCAAGCCCTTCAGTCCCCTTGAGCTGATTGCGAGAATCAAGTCACAGCTTAGACGCTTCAAGGTGCTGAACAGACCGGAGGGACAGAGTGAAGACCTGAGCGAGATACGCGTCGACGGTTTGTTCATGAGCACCTCCACCCATGAAGTTCAAATCAATGACAGGCTGGTTCGCCTGACACCGCGCGAATTTGACATTCTGTATCTTCTTGCGAGCAACAGGGGCATTGTTTTCAGCACAGATCGTATTTATGAAAAGGTATGGGGTGAAGACCCGTTTGAAACACGTAACACGGTAATGGTCCACATACGTAAAATCAGAGAAAAAATTGAAGAGAATCCAAGAGAGCCTGTTTATGTCAAAACGGTGTGGGGAGTGGGTTATAAGATATGAATTCCGAGGAAAGAAAAAAACGCAAGCTTGAAAAGGCAAAGCGGCGTGCCACAGCAAAAGCAGAGAGAAAGGCGGCAAGCAGGAAAAAATGGCGTGAACGCCTAAGTCGCCTGACGGGCTTTATCACCGGTTCGGTTGCTTCTGTTGTGGACTTGCTGGATCGTCTGGGCATTCGTGCAAAGATTCAGGCCAGCATTGTGGCCCAGCTTATGCTCAACTTTTTAACAGCCTTGGGCGTAGGGGTGCTTGTGACCATAGTCAGTCTGAACATGTCTGTCGAGGAACGACAAAGCATTTCAACGAGTTATGACGCCGGTTATGAGGAAATCTTCTTTAGGAGCAACGAGCTTTTTGAACAGATTTCACAGGCTACGAGTCTGGAAGAGTTCTTTAGTATTGTCGACAATGCGAATTTCTTTGAGGGGCTCATGTCTCAGCCGGAAATCTACATAACGGACACGATTGGAAACGTACTCATAAAGAATGACAAGGCAACTGCTGAAAAGCTGGATATTCTTGATGTTGTTGAAAAGGCGGGGGCCAACTATCAGTATGATGAAACCAGTCCTACGGAGATCTTCAGAGTCTTTAAAATACGTGACGACAATAATCAGGAAAAAATGCTGATTTACATTTCCTCGCCGAGGGAAGACTTTGTCTATACAACTGAAATAACTGGGAATGGCGGTATTTTTCCCTATATCAATGGTCTGGTCACCTTCATGCTGACCTTTATGCTGCTGACACGCAAGAAAATGCAGCTCATGACAGATATCTCAGACGCCCTGCTTTTCATAGCGGACGGAAATCTGGATTATGAGGTGGACGAAAGTGGTACGGATGAGGTGGCACTGCTTGCTGAAAACATCAATTACATGCGCAGGACACTGAAAGAGGAAAAAGAAGAGCAGCTGCGTATAGAACGAACAAAGAGTGAGCTTATTACCAACGTTTCCCATGACCTGCGCACACCGCTGACCTCTATAATGGGGTATTTGGGGCTGATTAAGAGCGGACAGTTCGATTCTGAGGAAAAGCTCATGGAATATGTAGGTACGGCTTACCGCAAGGCAGAAAAGCTCAAGGTTCTCATCGACGACCTGTTTGAGTATACCAAGTATTCAAACCACGATATTGTGCTTGAGAAAATCGTGGTCTCCATGAGTGAACTCCTTCAGCAGATACTGTCAGAGTATGCGCCTGTCATTGAGGAAAATGGGCTGCAATATGCCCTTGACTTGCCTGAGGAAGAGGTTTTCGCTCAAATCGATCCGAGGCGAATTGTTCGTGCCTGTGAAAACCTGCTTATGAATGCAATAAAGTACTCGGAAAAGCCGGGAGAGATTGGGATTTGCCTTAAGCGGGCTGAAACGGGAAAAATTGAAATCGTCTTTTCAAACAGGTGCTCATCTCTTACGGAGGCTGATCTGGGCAATCTCTTTGAAAGGCTATACAAAGCGGACAAGTCCAGGTCAGAAAGTGGAAGCGGCCTGGGACTTGCCATTACCAAAGGCATCGTTGAGGCCCATGATGGTTCTGTTTTCGCAAGGCATAAGGGGCCGAACATTGAAATCGGCTTCATACTTTAACGGTAAATGGCGTAAAAGGTTAAAATTCAGAAACAAACCAAATGCTGTAAACACTTTGTAATCCATCGGGGGTATAAGGATGATAGGCTTTACATAGGCTTAATGAAGGAGGCACACATATGAAAAAGTTAGCGATTATCCTGGCAATGACATTAATATTTATTGCTGGATGCACAAAGAACAAAACACCTGAGGAAAACAGCTTAATCGATTCCAATACGACTCAGACCCAAGAAGCAAATCAGGAAGAGGCGCAGACCCCAGAAGAGACTGAAGAAGCTTCTGACCCGGCAGCAGACCAAATCGAAACAGCGGATGAGGTTATAGACAAAGAGGCTGTCCTTGCGGATGCACTGAGTTTGAAGAACGCGCTTGATATCAAATCCCTTGAAGCGGAAATTGATGAACTCACCCTTGAACCTGAGCATGAAGGATGGGATGAGCGTGTTGTAAGGGAATATCTTGCAAACGACCAGATTATCAAGGTAACGATTACTGAACCGGAAGATTCGGGCGCAATGACAGGGCTGACGACATACTATTACGATGAAGGTCAACTCTTCTATGTTGAAACGCCTTTTGCAAACTACGCATTTAAGAATGGCAAGCTGGTTCTTTGGACGGATGAGAACCATGAAATCCTGAACATGTCAAAGGAAGACCTCAAGCGTCGTGAACAAGTTCTGGTATCAAATCTGGTAAACTATCTTGAAATGTTTGGCCTAGGCGACAAATAGAATCAGACAGTACGAATAAGTCCCCCTTGCGTTTGTGGTGAGAAAAGAGTCGCCTAACACGCAGGGGGGCTTTCTTCATGTTGACCTTTTTCCGATAAATTGGTATTCTATTCATATACTATTGTGCAAACGGTTGCGCATACAAATGACAAAAATGGATGCGCATTGTTAATGACGTGAAAATTACTGGTTTGTATAAGAATGATAATTGGAGAGCCTTATGAATATTCAAGCATTTTACCATCAGCCTAAGAGCAATTACTGCTATGCCCTTAATGACGACACGATCGTTATTCGGTTCAGAACTGCCAAAGATGACGTCAAGGGAATCAAGCTCATTTATGGAGACAAATACAAGTGGGATCAGGAGCATCATAAACAGGAAATGATGCTTGAACGCTCCGATGAAAGCTTTGATTATTATGCGTGCATGGTGAAAACAGACAAGCTTAATTTTAGACTTTCATATATTTTCAAAATAAAGGGAAGCAAGAAGACCTACTATTATTCAGAATGGGGAACTCAAAAGCACATCGATTCAAAAGAGCTCCATCTGCATTTCTTCAACTTCCCATACCTGAATAAGATAGATGTCCACACGATTCCCGCTTGGGTCGAAGACGCCGTATTCTATCAGATTTTCCCGGAACGCTTTAGAAACGGAAATACAGACAACGATCCTGAAACCTTAGAAGACTGGGAAACAGGGATTCCAGAGCGTGAGAATTTCTTTGGCGGTGACCTGGAAGGCATTATTGAAAAGGTCGATCATCTGAGTGAGCTGGGTATCAATGCCATTTACATGACGCCTGTTTTCAAGTCGACCACGAACCACAAATATGATACGACAGACTATTTCCAGATTGATCCGCACTTTGGCAGCAAGGAAACGCTGAAGAAGCTTGTCAAGGTATGCCATTCTAAGGGCATCAAAGTCGTTCTGGACGCAGTTTTCAATCATTGTGGGTACATGTTTGACAAGTTCAGAGACGTTGTGGACAAGGGCGGAAAATCGCCGTATTACGATTGGTTTTATATAAAGGAATGGCCAATAGATTTCGAAAACATGAATTATGAGACATTTGGCTTTGAACCTAAGATGCCCAAACTCAATACGGGTAATCCTGAAGTTATTGACTACCTCCTGGAGGTGGCAACCTACTGGATCAAATACGCAGATATCGACGGTTGGAGACTGGATGTAGCCAATGAGATTGACCATACCTTCTGGAGAAAGTTCAGAACGGCTGTAAAACAAGTCAAGGAAGACGCCTACATTGTTGGTGAAATATGGCACAATGCTCAGCCGTGGCTCCTTGGTGACCAGTTCGACGGCTCTATGAACTATCCCTTTACACGCGCTTGTCTGAACTATTTTGCTTGGAATGAAGGGTCGCCTGAATCCTTTGCAAATATGATAAATACAAATATCGTACGGTATACGCATCAGGCAAACATGGCCATGCTCAATCTGCTGGACAGCCATGATACGCCTCGATTCCTAACTGAAGCAAAGGGCAATGTTGATGCGCTTAAAATGGCTGCTCTTTTCCAAATGACCTTTGAAGGCGCACCCAGCGTTTACTATGGCACCGAAATAGGCATGGAAGGCGAGAACGACCCGGATTGCAGACGTCCTATGCGCTGGAACACCGATGTCTGGAACCAGGATCTTTACGCCTACTACAAGAAAATCATCCAGATACGCCGTGAGTATCCTGAAATGAGAAAGGGCAGCATTGCCTTTCTGGAGCATGGTTCCGTGCTCATGTACAAGAAAAGCTACGATGCGGGAAAAGCTGCAAGGCTTGAGTCCCTGATCATGATGAATCGGGACGACAGAGCGCATGAAGTCAAGGTTGAAATCGCTGTCGATGAAGTAGAGGACCTGCTGACTGGACAAGTATTCAAGGCAAAGAAGGGGAAACTGTCCATTGAAATACCCCCTAGACGTGCCTATGTGCTCAAGCTTCATTAAGAATTCGCATAAATATAATCAAAACTGCATATATATAGCAAGATTAAGCGGAATTCTCTCGTCAAAAGTTTAGAAATATACATTTCAATATGGCATATGCTGAAAAATATTCCTAGGATACGCTTTACGTCTTGACATAAACTAGGGTAAGATTTATCATAGGTGTATAATGGACTTAAATTGTATTTAATTGAGGTGTATATATGAGAATAACTCAAGAAGCTGATTATGCAATGCGTATTGTACTGGCATTATCAAAACGTGGTGAAGGTGTACGCCTTGATGCTAAATCCATAGCACTTGAAGAAAATGTTCCGCAGAGATTTGCGCTTAAAATATTGAGAAAGCTGACGAAGTCTGGAATTGTCAATTCCTACAGAGGTGTTCAGGGCGGTTATGCTATCAGCAGAAATCCTAAGGAAATCAATATGCTTGATGTGATTATCGCCATAGATGGTCCGGTCTATATCAACCGCTGTCTTGAATCTGCCGAAGCCTGCAACTTGAATCGTTCAAAATCATGTACGATTCACAAGGAACTTGCTCGACTGCAGGGAATGATCAATGAAGAGATGAAGCAGGTTAATTTTGAACAGCTTCTTAAAACACAAGGCTAAGGCTTATGTCTTTTGTTTGTGTCCATATGTCGAATAAGGCAATTATGGATTCAGGGCTTTAGCAAACTGATTAAAAACTTTTGGCATCGGTAATGGAACCGGTGCCTTTTCTATGATGTGCCATGACTTCTTTAATGGCAGGCAGAGTATAGTATTTCAAATTTCGAACAAAGTGAGGAGTGCTTATTATGCAGCTAAGAAATTTTGGAAAAACCGGTGTGGCGACATCCGTATTGGGATTTGGATGTATGCGCTTGCCAGTACTTAAAGACAATCCTGACCGGATTGACGAGGACATGGCAATTGCCATAATTCGGGAGGGAATCGATTCAGGCATTAACTATATCGATACCGCATGGGCATACCACGGCGAGCAGAGCGAGCCTCTGGTCGGACGGGCACTAAAGGATGGCTATAGAGAAAAGGCCTATCTGGCAACCAAGCTGCCAAGCTGGCTGATCAACACCAGGGAAGAAATGGACCACTACCTGAATGAACAGCTGAAAAGACTTGATACAGAATACATAGATTTCTATCTTGTACATACACTCAATAAGAAGCACTGGCCAAGGCTGACTGCAAATGGCTTGTTTGACTTCCTAAATGCTGCCAAATTGGACGGGAGAATTAAGCATATTGGATTCTCCTTTCATGACGAACTCCCGCTTTTTAAGGAAATTGTCGACGCTTACCCTTGGGATTTCTGCCAGATACAGTTCAACTATATGGACACAGCCTATCAGGCTGGACTGGAAGGCCTCAGATATGCTGCAGGTCGAGGTCTGGGACTTGTTGTAATGGAGCCCCTTAGAGGGGGCAATCTGGTTCAGAACATTCCAGATGATATTATGGGACTTTGGAAGCATTCAAAATGGCCGGAGCGGACCCCTGCCGAGTGGGCACTGCGCTACGTGATGGACATGCCGGAAGTCAGTGTTGTCCTAAGCGGCATGGGAAACGCAGAAGAGGTGCGTGAAAATATCCGTACTGCTCAGGTGGCTGTTCAAAATCATTTGACTGCGGAAGAAAAAGAGGTCATCGAATCCGTAGCAAGTGAGTATAAAAACAGAACTCAGGTAAACTGTACCCAGTGCGGGTATTGTATGCCTTGTCCGTTTGGCGTAGACATTCCAAGAGCCTTCTACATGCTCAACAACGCTTATATTTACAGCGATCTCAAAGCCTTCAAAACACGGTATCAGGCCTTGGTGCGCTCTGGAAATCAAGCCTCCCTGTGCCAAGCATGCGGTGCCTGTGAGCAGGCTTGTTCCCAGCATATTGAAATTATAAAAACCCTCAAGTACGTTGTTGCCGATTTCGAGTAAAAGGGTTGTAAATCAAAATCGAATATGTAATGATTATATATAGAGAGAATGACAACAGATGTCATCAGGAAAACAAGAGGTGATTCAATGAACTTATTATTTGTACACTACCCAAAGTGCGGAACATGCAAAAAGGCTGCAAACTGGCTTAGCATTAACGACATTGAGGTAAACGGAAGACACATCGTAGAAGATGCACCTACTTATGAGGAACTGAAAGCATGGTATGAGCGTTCAGGACATCCGATTAAAAAGTTCTTCAATACGAGCGGACGCCTTTACCGCGAGATGGGACTCAAGGACAAGATCAAGGATTCCACTGACGATGAGTTGCTTAGACTTCTCAGCACCGACGGCATGCTGGTAAAAAGGCCAATTCTTGTATCGGACGATTTTATACTCGTTGGATTCAAGGAATCGGAGTGGTTTGACACACTGGTTGGCTAAGCACTAAGCATAGAAACACAAAAAAGAAGACACAAAAAAGAAAACAAGTCGCTGACCTATGCCAGAGACTTGTTTTTTTATTTTTAAGTTAAGTAACCTTAAAAGCTTTGATGTGAACGGATGAATCTGAATAAAGGTCTATAAAACCATGCGAGAGCTTGATGAGCGGTCGCTCGGGAGCAAAATTGTTTATATAGATAATTTCGCCGGACAGGCCGTTTGAAAGAACGACATGGGCCCCAATGTAAAGGCGATAGATGTTTTTGAGAAAGCGGTTGACCAGACTTGGGTTGAGGTGTTGTCTGTAGGACAGGTCCTTTATGACCTCCACGGCTGTAAAAGGTGATTCACTGTTCTTATAGCTGCGTTCTGTGGTCATGGCGTCATAAACATCAGCAATGGCTATGATTTGGGCATAAGGGTGTATCTGTTCCTTCTTGAGCCCTTGGGGATACCCCGTGCCATCCACCCGTTCGTGGTGTTCAATGATTCCCCGAAGAATGTCCACAGCGAACACATCTTGGGATTTTGCGATTTCATAACCCAGTTCGGAGTGTCTTCGCATTATTGCCAGCTCCGCATTTGTAAGCTTGCCGGGCTTGTTAAGAATATCCAGGGGAATTCTAGACTTGCCTAAATCATGAAAAAGTCCAGCCATGCCAATGGCCTGGATGTCCTTTTCCCTAAAGCCATTCCATTTGGCAATCATGGCAGACAAGAGACATACGTGCACACTATGGGTGAGCGCGTACTCGTCCTTCAAATAAAGACTCTTGAGCTTTAGGAGAAGGCTGGTATTGACGGTGACACTGTCAATGAGGGTTTCCATGGGTCTTTGAATCTGAGTGATGATTTTCTTATCCAGAAAATGAAAATCGTCAAAAACGTGCGTCATGAGACCCAGCATTTCATCATAGTTTTCCTTGGCCTGGATAAGTTCTTCTGTAACTTCTGGGTCGTTTTCCAAATCGATTAGTGTATTTTCTATTTCTTTTACGAAAACATAAGGAATATCGAGCTTATGAAGCCCTTCTAGAATACTGTCAGTAATGATTTCATCCGCATTTGCGTACAGGAGGTCATAATTCCCGACAACTGGCTCAGCGAGTACCATTCCTGTCCTTATATCTTCAAGCATAACCATTTTCAAATCAGTCACCCCGCATAAGGAATATAATGTCCTTCTTCAATGATACTACGAAACCCTTCCTTTTCATAATGAAATCAAGGATTTTCCTTATAAAATACATATTATTCCTCAATTATATCTATGGTATAATAGGGGAAATGTGAGGGGGCATGAGGATGGTTTTTCAATGGAAAACGACATTGCAAAACTGCTTCAGGTATTATAGGCAAAATGTCGGGGTTATGCTGGGGGTGTCAGCACTCATAACAGTCTGTGAGATGATTTTTATCACGATGCTGCAGCACGCCTATTGGGTTTTAGACTTCTTTCCAGTCTATCTATTGTTTTTTGTTTTTTTAGTGCAGTACGGGTTTTTAATGGGGACAATCCGACTGCATCAGGGATTTATCAGCTATTGCGCTGAAATTATCAAGTCAGGCAGAATGCGGTTCAGCGAAGCGATGGAGTTCACCAAGGGGCGATTTTTAAGGGGAATCAGATCTTACCTCACGGTGTTCATGATCATTGTCATTCCAGCAATAACATATTATCTGACTTTGATCACCATCAAAGATCTGATGACACGACTTTTAGTCAGTACATTTCTTTTGGGACTGACATTTTATATTTCAAATACCTTTCACTACACGCAGGTTTCATCTTCACTCGAATCGAAGGTGGTCAATGACCTGCGGATCAGTGCGACGGTAACACGCATGTATTTTAAGGAAACGCTCATCTACGGATTTTTTGTAATCTACTGGCTTATGGTACCCATTCATTGCTGGATGGTTATGAGTAACGGGCGGGTTCACTTTTGCGGCTGTATGCCCATTGTGCAGACCACAGCTGTCCTTGTCACATTGCTGCGGCCAATATGGATATTGCTTCAGGTGCAAGTTTATCTATATGTAAAAAGAATGCACTTCCCGGTTCCAGAAATGGATCCGGAGCTTAGAGACAGAAATTTAATTTAAAAATATAGGGGGAGTCATTATGAAGTATTGTCCATCGTGCAAGTATGAATATGAGGACAACATTGAAAAGTGCAGCGACTGTGGTGCCACACTCGTTTCACTAGAGGAGTTTGAAGCAGTCAAGGACAAGCCGGCTGAAAGCGATGCGTTGGGTGAGGTCATTCGTATTGGCGGCTTTGAGTGGCATCTGCTGACAGAGCTTGAAAATCAGAAGCAGGCAGATCAGGTCCGTGAAATTATGAAGCAGTTTACGATTCCTGTTGAAGTCAAGAAATCGGGTAAAGAAGTGCTGATTTATGTGCCAAAGGTACAGTACCAGACAGCCCTATCGGTTATACATAAGGTTTTCGCAATGACATCCCAGCAGTCCGGCGCAGCAGATGTGCTGGAGCAGGAGTTCGATGCAGTGAACGAAGGCGTTGAGATGGAAGGCGACAGCGAAAATGATGGCTTTGGTGCTAAACTCATCATGGTACTGGGCGTGGTAGCTGTTGCAGCCATTATTTATTCTTTCTTGTCATAAGACGTTTTATAAGGAGATGACCCTATGGATGTCAAAGAAGCTATAGGCTATTGCCTTTCCAAACGTGGGGCCCAGGAAACCTACCCCTTCGACGAAGAGACCCTGGTCTTCAAAGTCGGTGGAAAGATGTTCGGTCTGGTCTATGACCGGGACGGAGAAATGGGACTTAACCTCAAGTGCGACCCTGAGCTGGCACTCGTGCTCAGACAGCAGTACGAAGGTGTTTTTCCTGGCTACCATATGAACAAGAAGCACTGGAATACGGTCCTTTTGGGGTCGGATGTTCCAGACGATGAAATACGCCGGTTTGTGGACATATCTTACGACATTGTCTTTAACAAGCTGACGAAAAAACTTCAAAAAGAAATCGAGACCGCCTAAGCTTTGCTTGGGCGTTTTTTTATATTCCAGTGCTTGGAGTGTGGTAAAATATAGAAGAAATGGCTCGGAAAAAACGCGTTCCCCTTCTGAAAATTGGAGGTGTTCTTGCATGTATATAGCTATAAGACAAAAGAAGTGACTCTTCAGGTATCCCCTATTTATAAGGAGCTCTTATGCAAAAAAACCATTGGTGGCAGATTCTAATCATTTTGATTGCAGCATTCATTGTTTCAAATGTCCTTATAACTGAAAAAGGCATAGGCTTTGGCAGGAGCGCCAGTGTGACACTTTCAGAAGACGAGCGCCAGTGGCTTGAGTATCACGGCCCCCTGATTTATGCAGCGGATAATAATGCGCCTCCTCTGCGCTTTGTTGACCCAGCAGATGGTCAGTACAAGGGCGTTGTTGTTGACTATATGAACTTATTGTCCCTGCAGCTCAGAACGCCCATCGAAATGCACCCTCTTTTATGGGAGGATGCACTAAGTCAGTTGTCTTCAGGCAATACGGACTTGTGTGATATGTTCAGCAGTGAGGAACGCGAGAAGAATTTTGTCTTTACCCAGTCAATCTACAATCTGCGCGGGGTTGTGGTTTCAAAGGATGCGCGTATTGAGCTTGGTGACTTGGCAGAGCTGCGCTTTGCCACGCAGGAAGGTGACTTTGTCAATGAGTATCTGCTCAACGCCTATCCGGGTATTCAAATCATAACTGTGTCAGATGTCAGCAGCGCACTGGACCTCCTTCTGGAAGACAAGGTGGATGCGGTTGCTGGCGATGAACCCGTCATTCTGTATCAAATAAACGAAAAGAATGCCAACCACGACCTGCATATTGCCAGCCAAGTGCTCTATGACAATGAAGTTGTTCTGGGCATCCCCAAATCTAAAAAGGAACTGGTGCCCATCATCAACAAGGGCATTGCAGCACTTGCTAAGACAGAGCAGCTGGAACGCATTCAGCAGAAATGGTTCGGCATATCGACACCAATCGTACAGACCCCGGATTATATACTGACACTCAGGCTTATGGTGGTGCTCATAAGTGCGATCGGCACGGTCCTTATATCCATGACCCTATGGAACAAATCGCTCAAGAAGGAAGTGGACAAGCGAACCTCAGAGCTGATCAACAGTAAGAATGATTTGCAGATAACTTTTGACGGCATGGCGGAGTACATTGCCTTAATTGACCTTGACCTGAATGTTATCAACATCAATCAGTCCTTTGTTGATTTCCTGAATATAAAAAGGGCGGAAGCGCTTCAGTATCCTGTAGGAACCATACTTGAATCATTTGACTATGCGGCTGTCGATGAAATGATCAAGTACGCACTCGCGACCGGAAAGTCCATTACTAGGGAGCTTGTCAAGTCCAACCATTATTATCTGGTTCGTATTTATCCGTTGAGAAATGCAGAGGGTGAGATGAAGAATCTGCTGATGGTCATTCAGAATATGACGAAGGAGCGGATATCCGAAAACCAGATGCTTCAGGCCAATAAGATGGCAGCCATTGGTCAGCTGGCAGCAGGCATGGCCCATGAAATCAGAAATCCCCTAGGGATTATAAGAAACCAGAGCTTCATTATTGAGTCGAGAATAGAGGATGACAGGTCTGTCAGGTCCTTTGAGCTGATTAACAATGCAGTGGAACGTGCCAGTAGAATTATTGATAATCTCCTTGAATTTTCAAGGCTGACGAATAATGAAAAGAAGACTATCAATGTAAAGGATCTCACTTCGAAAATCATGGCTCTTGAGAATAAGACCATGCTAAAACGTAAAATCAAATTGGAGATGAGCTGTCCACAAGAGCTTGAGATTGCATCGAATGCAGAGTCATTGCGACATATACTGATTAATCTTATTTCAAATGCAATTGACGCAATTGGTGAAGATGGAACCATACGCGTTCAAGTGGTTGATGACCAGGAGATGGTTCGTATTCAGGTCATTGATTCAGGTTGTGGAATTGCTGAAGATGAGGCACAGAACATTTTCAATCCATTCTATACGACGAAATCGGTAGGTGCTGGCACGGGACTTGGATTATATATTGCCTATAACGAGGCAAAGAAGCTCGGTGGCAGTCTTACACTGGGAAAAAGTGAAGATGCATGGACAATGTTTGAAATCTCGATACCCAAGTGAAAAAGTAATTCTTAAGATTTGACAGCAGGGTAAGGAAAGGGGCAACTGGAGGCAATTATGGAATATACTAAAATACTCATCGTAGATGATGAAACCGAGTACCGCGAGACCTATAGAATGCTGCTTGAAGACAAGGGCTTCATTGTTGCAGAAGCTTCCTGTACGGAGGATGCGCTCGTGGCCCTTGAAAATGAATACTATCCCATTGTTTTATCAGACATACTCATGCCTGGAGATGACGGCATAACGCTTTTGAAGAAGATCAAAGACCTTTATGGGACCAGTGTTGAAGTCATCATTGTGACAGGCTACGGTAGTGTGAGTGGTGCTGTGGAGGCTATGAAGATTGGTGCGCTGGGCTACTTCATCAAGAGTCATAACCCGCAAGCGCTTATTGTTGAGATTGAAAAGGCAAAACGTCTGATTCAGTTTGAGGTTCAAAAGAATCTTGCCAAGGCCAAGAAGGGAGACGCCCAGTACATCACCCAGTCAAAGAACCCTAAAATGCAGAAAATACTTGAGCTGATTGACTCTATTGGCCCTTCGGACTGCAACGTCCTTCTGACGGGCGAATCGGGTGTGGGTAAAGAGATATTCGCTAAGTGGATTCATGAAAAAAGCAGCAGATCGAATGGGATTCTTCTACCTGTCAACTGCCAGGCCATTTCAGAAACGGTCCTAGAATCTGAACTGTTTGGTCATGAAAAAGGGGCTTTCACTGGTGCGACAACACTTCGCGTAGGACGTGTGGAGGAAGCCCATGGCGGGACACTCTTCCTTGATGAAATAGGTGAACTTAGCTCTGATACACAGGTAAAGCTGTTGAGGGTGCTCGACAACAGATATGTAGAACGCATTGGGTCCAACAAACAGATTCATGTCAACTTCAGACTTATTTCAGCAACCAACAGGGTTCTGCCTGCAGAGATCGAGAAAGGTAGGTTTAGGGAAGATCTCTATTACCGCATCAACACAGTCCATATTGAAATCCCCCCGCTTCGTGAACGCAGAGAGGATTTGAAGGATATGATCTATTTCTTTATTGACCGGTATAGCAGGGAAATGAAGAAGAACATAAGAGAAATTGCCCCAAGTGCTGAACACTATCTCCTAAACTATGATTATCCGGGGAACATTCGTGAGCTTAAGAACATCATTGAACGACTGGTTGTCTTTTCAAAGGATGGGGTCTTACGGCTTGATGAGATAACGGCTGAATCGGTTCAGACTAAAACTGCCCTGAATACAGTCTATTCTGGCAAGGACAATACAGTGCTGAGCTATAAAGAGGCCAAAAGACAATTTGAAATTGACTATATCACACAAGCCCTTCAGATCAATGACAACAATATCACGCAAACTGCAAAGTACATTGGTATGAGCAGAAGGCAGCTGTTTAACAAACTGGTGGAACATAACTTAAACAGAGACTTGAATAATTGAACAGGCATAAAATAAAGGCACATCACCCCTTGGGATGATGTGCTTTTATTTTATGGGCGGGTCCGTTGATTAAAAGGTGAGTAGGCGGTATGAAAAGGGTCTTAAAACATATGGAGATGAATCCCTAGGGGGAAAGTGGTCTGAAATTTGCATATAAGTAGTACGGATGTTTATACATATTGATTTATCTAAAGGGATAAAGGAGGCTAATAAATGATTAAAGCAGTTAAAGGAAACTGGGTTGAAATTGAAACACAGGTGCTTAGTGCTGAAGAGCGCGCGCCACAAGTGCCCGAAGACACTAAGGATACACCACTTCTAATGTGGGCAAGAGGATACCTTGTGAATGAAACAGCGGCCTTAGGCAGTCCGGTGACTATTGAAACGGTCAACGAAAGAAAGATTGAGGGCAAGCTTGTTGAAGTCAACCCCCGATACGATCATGATTATGGACAAACCATCACTGAACTGATTTCAACAGGTATAGACCTTAAAAAAGACCTAGGAGGGATTGAGTAATGGATAATAGCTATAAAGCCGTTATGGGGAGAAAGAACGAAATCATGAAGGACGCCGTCGGTATTGACTATAGTCAGTTCGAGTTTGGAAAAGTGGGCTTTGACTATGAAGGCATGATGAATAAGGTCGCCTATTCAATGGAAGACATGATAGATATTCAAAAGCGCACCAAGGTTGGAAATACACCGCTATTCGAGCTCCATAACATCAATAAGCTCATACGAAAGCATGCAGAACCCGGAAAAGGCGCACGTATTTTTGTCAAAGATGAAGCGGCAAATGCTTCTGGGTCTTTCAAGGCGCGTCGTGCTGCGATTTCGGTTTATCATGCGAAAAAACTCGGCTATAAGGGAGTCATTGCTGCAACAAGCGGGAACTATGGTGCAGCTGTTGCTTCTCAGGCAGCCCAGCAGGGTCTAAAGTGTATTATTGTGCAGGAAATGTACGACTCAGATAAGAAGGGTCAGCCTGAAATTGTAGAAAAGGCCAGAAAGTGTGAGGCTTTTGGTGCAGAGGTTGTAAGGCTGACTGTAGGTCCTGAACTTTTCTATACATTCCTGAAGATCATTGAAGAAACAGGATACTTCAATGCGTCTCTATATACACCATTTGGCATTGCAGGTGTTGAGACCCTTGGTTATGAAATTGCCGAGCAAATGAAAGAGATGATTGGCAGATATCCAGATGTTGTAGTTGCGACCCATGCCGGGGGTGGCAATCTGACAGGAACTGCTCGGGGGCTTCTTAAAGCGGGCGCTGCAGATACCCGCATAGTAGCTGCTTCTGTTGATTTAAAGGGACTTCATATGGCATCAGATAAGGATTTCAATAGAAAATCATTTACAACCGGTCATACAGGATTTGGGATTCCATTTGCAACCCAGCCAGATCGTGCTGACGTACCTAGAAATGCAGCACGGGCACTGCGGTATATGGATGAATACTTGACTGTAACACAGGGTGAGGTCTTCTTTGCAACTGAAGCTCTGGCACAGCTTGAAGGCATTGAACGCGGTCCTGCTGGAAACACATCTCTTGCAGCTGCCATTGGACTTGCTAAAACACTTGACGAGAATCAGGTTATTGTCGTTCAGGAAACAGAATATACAGGTGCGGGCAAGCATCCACTGCCTCAGCTGACTTTTGCCCGTGAGAACGGCATTGTTGTGAAGCGGGGGCTGCCTGAAGAGAATATACCAGGTCAAACGGTTGTCATTCCATACAACATCGGACAAATTGCACCTAAGGCACTTGATGTTGCTAAGCTGAAAAGACGTTATGTTGAAAATGCGCTTGGTGAAAACACCCTTGATGAACTGAGTGTGGAGGAAATCGCATTTCTTGCAGCTGAAGTTAAGATTTCCACAGATGCCTTGAAGAAGCTTTTATAGTTAATAGGCAGATTTGTGCTATGCATTTTTATTCCACCTGGAATAAAAATGCATAGCATATTTTATAATTAGGTCCATTTTGACTTGATTTTACGGATTATAAGACAGAATATTTCGAAAATAATTGGCATGAATATTGCGCTATCAATAAGTGTCGGAATACATACATATTTATTGATAGGAGGTTCTTAATGAACAAGAAAAAGAAATTGGAGTTTTACGGCGGCGAATGGATGTCCTTTATACCATTTATAGTCTTCCTGGTACTCATCGTCCAAACGACATTTGTATGGGGTTCAATTTCAAATGGCGCACTTTGGATACCTGCATTCATGGCACTTGTGGTTTCGTTTTTCTTCGCTAAAGACAAAAAGCAGTTCAGTGCTACAATTATTGATGGCATGGCCAGTCGGGAAGCAATCATACCGGTTGTATGCTGGATTTTCGCAGGGGTCTTTTCAAGAATTTTGAGAGAATCCGGGCTGGCTATGGGACTTGCAGGCTCAGCTGCGTCTCTGGGAATTGGCGGAACACTCTTTGTCGTTGTTTCCTTTATAACATCAGCTGTCTTTGCGACAGCGTCTGGAACGGGCTTTGGAACAATTGCAGCAGGCATGGGTGTACTTTATCCTGCGGGTGTAGCGCTGGGTGCACATCCTGCACTGCTTGCAGGCGCAATCGTGTCGGGGGGTGCATTCGGCGATAACCTTGCACCAGTATCCGATACAACAATCTGCTCTGCAACCTCTCAGGGCGTTGATGTTCCGGGCGTTGTAAAATCACGCTTGAAATATGCACTCACAGCGGCAGCTATCACATTGGTTGGAATTATTGCGTATGGGATGACCCATGCAGGCAGCACTGCTGCTGTCGGTGAAATTGCGTATGACCCAATTACGCTTGTAATGCTGGTTCCTGTAGCGCTGACAATCTGGATTGCCATTAAATCAGGCGACATCATCATTGCAACAACCCTTGGTTCTGTGCTTGCGGGTCTGACGGGTGTCCTATTTGGTCTATTTGATTTTCTTCAAATTGATCCCGGAGCGGATGTCACACAAAAGGCACTCTTCCGTGTCGTTGGCTCAGGTCTTGACAGAACAGTAGATGGTCTTGTCTATACAGGTATCAGCAGCATGATTCAGGTCGTCATGCTTGCCATCCTGCTCTTTGGTTCAATTGCAATCATGAGAGATGGTCAAGGTGATGTTAAGCTTCTCAAGTCATTGGGTAAGGTTGCAAATACTGCCAGAGGCGCCGAATTCTCAATCATGGGGATGACAATCACACTGTCGGCACTCATGGGTCTGAATGCGCCCGCAATTCTTGCAGTAGGTGCATCGTTTGCAAAACCACTTTCAAGAAAACACGGCATCAGTCCTTATAGAACAGCGAATCTTCTCGATGCGACTTCATGTACTTTGGTGTACTCCTTGCCATGGACGCCTGCCATTATCTATACCATTGGCTTTACTCAGGACAGTGCTCATCCACTGACGGCTATGGAAGTAACGCCATTTGTTTTCTATGCAATTGCAATGCTTGTCGTCATGATTGGAAGTACAGTTCTCGGTATTGGACGAGATGACAATATGAATGGCAGAACAATCGAAGATTTTGAAGATAAGGATATTGCATAGGCTCCACAATTGCAGCTTACACAGAGTATTATCATGTAAAATCAGACAGGACCGCCCATACAAGGGTGGTCCTCAGACTGTTGACAAACTCCGAAATCCTGCGTTGCTGGATGAAATCCACTCTAGTCACGTACTGGAGTACGCTCCTAGAGCGGATTTCATTCGCGTCTTGACTTTCGAAGTTTTCAACAGTCTGGATTTTGATGCTAAAGCAGTTTCCATTGCACTCTACAGTAAATTTGTGTAAAATGTTATTTGACCGAAGGGTTTCTTTTTTAGGATTTTCTATTGACCACTTCGGTCAATATTAGGCCTTTGAATTGACCAAAGTGGTCAATGAGGCTGTAGAATATATATTATGCAAATTGGGAGGCACAAGATGAAGCAGAGTTTATGGGAAAGGGCAGTCGAATTTCATGGTCATGAGTGTCCTGGATTGGCAATAGGATTCAGGGCCTGTGAAGCCGCACAAGAAAAGATGGGATTCTCATTTTCAAAAGATGAAGAAATCGTATGCGTCACTGAGAATGATGCTTGTGGTGTAGATGCAGTACAAGTGCTCACAGGCTGTACATTTGGAAAAGGAAATCTGATTTATAGAGGAACTGGCAAGATGGCATTCAGCTTCTACAGTCGAGCGAGCGGTGCGCGTATGCGTGTTGTCTTAAAGCCGACTGCAAAGGAGATGGACAGAAAGAAGCGCCAGGCGTATCTTTTAACAGCCCCTATTGAAGATATTTTTAAGTTTACGGATGTAAGCTATGAACTGCCTGAAATGGCACGTCTGTTTGACACGGTGATTTGCAGCAATTGCGGCGAAGGGGCTCCTGAACATAAGATGCGCCTTCAGAATGGTCAGGCAGTATGCCTGGACTGCTTCAAGGCATATGACCGGGGTTATTAACTATGAAAGATCAGTATTTGAAGTATGCAAGAAGAAAAAGAGGGGTTCTGGCAGGCCTGACACTTGCTGTATTTATAATGGCGATATTTGCTGTGAACGCCGGGGCGGCAAAACTGAACCCCTATGAAGTCCTTAGGGCATTCCTTGGTCAGGGTGCACCCGTCTCCAATATAGTCATATGGAAAATTAGATTGCCAAGGTTATTGGCGGCGATTATTGCAGGTGCTGGTCTGTCTGTATCAGGATGTGTCATGCAGAGTAATCTGCGTAACCCCCTTGCATCGCCTTCGACACTGGGAATTTCCAGCGCTGCGGCTTTTGGAGCCAATGTGGCAATCATACTTTTGGGTGCAGGAAGTGTTCAAAGTGCAAGCACAGATGCTGTCTTGATCAGCAATCCATATATGGTATCCATATCTGCGTTTTTCTGGGCCATGACTGCGGCGGTAATCGTCCTGGCACTTTCCAGATCGCGCGGTTTTTCACCTGAAGCAATGGTTCTTGCAGGTGTAGCACTCAGCTCTCTCTTTTCTGCGGGGACCATACTCATTCAGTATTTTGCGGAAGATGTTCAAGTCGCCGCAGTAGTATTCTGGAGTTTTGGTGACCTGGGTAGAGCTGCTTGGAATGAGGTTGGCATATTATCTCTATTGACGGTGTTGTCCTTGGCCTACTTTATGTACAAACGTTGGGATTACAATGCCCTGGATAGTGGAGAGGACTCAGCCAAAAGCTTAGGTGTTCGTGTAGAAAATGTAAGAATGATGGGACTCTTGGTATCTTGTACGATTACAGCCGCAGCGGTCTCCTTTTTAGGTATTATCGGGTTTGTTGGGCTGGTTGGTCCGCAAATCATGCGAAGACTCATAGGATCAGACCACCGTTTTCTCATACCGGGGTCCGCTTTGGCGGGTGCGATTTTATTGCTCTGTTCAGACACATTGGCACGAACTATTGTCTCACCAGTTGTTTTACCGGTTGGTGCAATCACGTCATTTTTTGGTGCACCACTATTCATGTACTTGCTCGTAAGGGGGTATGGCAGAGTATGATTTTCAATGTAAAAGGTCTTTCATTCCAGTATCCTGGCAGGCCAGTTCTCGATGATGTGAGCTTCAGCCTGCGAGAAGGTGACTGTCTTGCCATACTCGGTGTGAATGGTGCTGGTAAATCCACTTTGCTCAAGTGTATCAATAAGATTCTAAAACCCCATAAAGGCAGTGTTCACTTGCGAGAGAACGACATACATGACCTTGTACCACGTGACCTGGCAAAACGGATGGCCTATGTCGCACAAAAGCAGGAAGGTGCACGTATGACTGTCTTTGACTCGGTTCTTCTTGGCCGGAAGCCCTATATTGAATGGGATGCTTCAGAAAGGGATTTGGAGATTGTCCAGCGAGCAATCGAGTCTTTGGACCTCCAGCCTTATGCCCTGCGTTATATGAATGAGCTGAGCGGCGGCGAGATGCAAAAGGTGGTTTTGGCAAGAGCTTTGACTCAGGAGCCTGAGGTTCTGCTTCTTGATGAGCCGACGAGCAGTCTGGATTTAAAGAACCAGTTGGAGGTTGTTCACACGGTGCGCAGCATTGCCAAGAAAAGGCAGATGACGGCTATTGTGACCATGCATGATTTGAATCTGGCGCTGAGATTTGCAGACCGTTTCATTATGCTAAGAGATGGTGAAATATATGCTGCTGGCGGCCGTGAAGTGATAACACCTCAAAATGTAGAAGCGGTGTATTCTGTGCAGGTTTCTGTACATGTCATTGATGATATGCCGGTTGTCATACCGGTATAGGACAGAATAAGGGAGGACATGACCTTATGTATAAGAGAATATTGATATTTATGGTAGCTGCGGCCTTATCGCTTGCAGGCTGTTCGGTTCAAGCGCCTGATCAGGCTTCAGTGGACAAGGCGACCATTCTGGTGACAGACTTGCTCGGCAGAGAGGTAGAAGTTCAGACCGAGGTAGAGCGTGTTGTTGCAATAGGACCAGGTGCTTTACGGCTATATACATATGTTGGTGGAATAGAAAAGGTAGTTGGCATTGAACAGATGGAAAAGGACAATCCCACGGGAAGAGCCTATACAATCGTAAATTCTGAGCTTATGGACTTGCCTGTAATCGGTGCAGGGGGTCCGCACAATGCACCAGATCCGGAGAAACTGCTGACGGTCGCACCGGACGTGATTTTCTGTACCTATGTAAAAGAAAAGGCAGACGCAGATAAGCTGCAGGAGAAAACTGGTATACCTGTCATAGCCTTGAGCTATGGAAAAACCGCTGTCTTTGACGCCAGTGTCAATGCATCGCTTGAACTGATTGGTGAGGTAGTCGGTGAAGCTGAGCGCGCCGATGCACTTGTTGCTTTCATTGAATCCTGCAAGGAAGATTTAGATGTGAGAACCGCTGGTCTTGTGACGGAGGAAAGTCCTTCTGTCTATGTCGGTGCACTTGGAGCACGTGGGGCGCATGGCATAGAAAGTACCCAGGGCAATTACGCACTCTTCAATGCGATACATGCAGAGAATGTCGTGGATGAGACCGGTCAAACCGGTTCGGTGATGATTGATAAAGAGCAGCTCCTAGCGTGGAACCCAGATAAGATTTTCATTGATGCGGGTGGATTTGCCATGGTTGAGGAAGACTATAAGAAAAATCCAGAATACTATAAGGCACTCAAGGCGTTTTCAAATAAGGAAGTCTATCTGCAGCTGCCCTATAACTATTATTCTACCAATATAGATACCGCGATTATCGATGCCTATTATCAGGGAAGTGTAATCTATAAGGAAGCGTTTGAAGATATCGATCCAGTTGAAAAAGCCCATGAAATATACACTTTCTTTGTGGGTGAATCTGTATACGATCAAATGAAGGCGGACTTTGGCGGATTTAAGACGGTAATGTTTGAGTAAGTCACTACAAAAGTCTCATTCTAAAAATTCACAGTGCAGGTCTTAAGCCCAAAATTTAAAGCGACAACATATGTTAGCCATGTGTTGTCGCTTTTTTTGCTTATCTTTCAAATATTATCATCATATAGAGTCAAGAAAGGCTTCAAGTGCTCGCTCGAACTTTTCATTATCGTCCTGCGTGCGCTTTTTAGCTTTTGAATGATACTTCTTATGCTTTCGACGCTGCTCCTGATTGAAATGCCTGCTGTCAAGAAGCTGATCCATGTTGTACTCTGAGTAGATGACACCATTTTGGTTCATGGCCTTGCCACCCTTTGCAAGGATCATAGCTGCAAGACCATAGTCCTGAGTGATGACGAGGGCATGTCTGTCAACGCGGTTGGCAATATGGTAATCGGCGCTATCTCTTGACTTGTCAACAGTGACGACCTCAACAAGGGATGGGTTGGGGTTCTTGATATGCACGGCATGATTTTTGACGATGACAGTCTTGAGCTTGCGCTTAATGGCAATACGTACGGTGTTCTTAACGACTGGACAACCATCAGCATCAATAAAAATGGTTTGAATTTTAGAATTTGAAGGGTTTGTGTTATTATCCATTTTTCTGGGCCTCAATTTCTGCCTTCAGTTCAAGGAGCTCTTCAAAGCGTTCCATTTTTTCGAGCAGGACTTCCTCGGTTTCATCCTTGGCAGTATTCAGTTCGTTAAGCCTTACGAAATCGGTTGTGATGGTGGTCATTTCTGTGTCGATTGCCTCAAGCTTTTCTTCAAGTGCCGGAATTTCCTTTTCCAGTTGGTCTAACTCCCGTGTTTCATTGTAGGAGAGTTTCTTCTTGACTGGTTTATCTGCTGAGTCGCCATTGTTTGCGTCTGTAGTGGATGTAGTCGGACTTTTAGTTGCCTTGTTTGATGCCGTCGCGGAATCCTTTTCATTTTCCTTCAAGCTTTCAATAGAAGCTTTCTTGAAGGCAGCATACTCGGTATAGTTACCTGTGTGTTCCAGAACTTTTCCCTGACCTTCAAAGGCAAATATGCGTTTGCAGGTCCTGTCCAGGAAGTATCTGTCGTGGGATACGGAAATTACAGCACCGCTAAAGTCATCTAGATACATTTCAAGGACTTTGAGTGTGTCGATGTCCAAATCATTTGTAGGTTCGTCAAGAATGAGGACATTTGGCGCCTGCATGAGGATGCTGAGCAAGTAGAGTCGACGCTTTTCACCACCTGAAAGCCGGTTGATTACAGTCCATTGCAGATCTTTGTCAAATAGGAAGCGTTCCATCATTTGGCTGGCTGTAATTTTTGACCCGTCAGCGGTTTGAACATTCTCACCGAAATCTCTAATGTACTCAATAGCACGCATATCTTCATCAAGGTCTTCTGATTCCTGAGAGAAATAGCCCAGTTTAACGGTTGAGCCCATATCAATGCTGCCGCTGTCCGGCTTGATTTTGCCAGATAAAATATTAAGCAGTGTGGTTTTTCCAGCACCGTTTTGACCGACGATACCGATTCTATCATCTGGGAGCAGAATGTATGAGAAATCATCAATTAGATTCTTTTCACCATAGGCCTTGCTGATGTGGTCGACTTCTAGGATTTTCTTACCCAGTCTGGAGTGGGCAACGGAGATCTCTACCTTATCGTCACTTCTGACATAACTTGTATTTTCAAGGGACTCGAATCGCTGGATGCGTGCCTTCTGCTTGGTGCTTCTGGCAAGGGCGCCACGACGGATCCATGCGAGCTCCTGTCTATAGAGGTTTTGTCTCTTGCGTTCCATGGATTCAGCCATTTGCTGACGTTCTATCTTTTTTTCAATGAAGAGTGTATAGTTTCCGTCGTATGAAAATAGGGAACCGTGATCCAGTTCGATTGTCCGGTTGGAGACATTGTCCAGGAAGTAGCGGTCATGTGTGATCATGAGCAGGGCGCCTTTACGGGCTTTTAAGTATTCTTCCAGCCAATCAATGGTTTCGTTGTCCATGTGGTTGGTCGGTTCGTCTAGAATGAGCAGGTCGCACGGTGTGATGAGCGCCTGTGCAAGGGCTATACGCTTCTTTTGACCACCGCTGAGCGTGCGCATGGTAGCGCTGAAATCATGAATACCCAATTTTGTGAGAACCGTCTTGACCTGGCTTTCGAGTTCCCAGGCGTTTTCGGCATTCATTCTCTGAATGAGCTGCATCTGGGCGTCCATCAGTGCTGAATCATTTGGCTGTGCAGTCAGTTTTTCGGTCACAGACTCGTAATCACGAATAAGTGTCAGGACCTCAGAATCCCCGTAAAAAATCTGCTCAAGAACCGTCGCTTCATCCTTGAAGTCTGGTTCCTGTGATAAGAAGCATATACGCATGTTCTTCATGGTAAGAAGTGTACCTGAATCGGGCGACTCAATACCGGCAATGATTTTCAAAAGGGTAGACTTACCGGTACCATTCACACCAATAAGGCCAATCTTGTCCGTATCATTAATACTGAAATCTATATCTTCGAAGAGCATTCGGTCGCTGTATGACTTGGAAATACCCTCTAGTGTCAAAATGTGCATGTGATCATCCTTTCCTTGGCAAGCAAATTGCCACTTAACTATTTTAACACATTTATCTGTATTCAGCATGGGTTCATATTGTGCATATATTTACTATGACAACTTTATGCATATATTTGAGTTGCTATTGACACATTAACAACTTATTTATATAATCAAAGTTGTCAATTAACGAAGGAGGCAGAAAATGCAGAAAAGATTTTATCTACTAGGTTTAGTATTATTATTGGCCATGGCCTTGTCGGCTTGCGGCGGTTCGGACACGGAAGCCAAGAAAGAAGAGACATCGGAGCCGACGATTGAGAAGAAACTGATTCTGGCTGATGGCAGCTGGGACAGCCTGCGTGTTCACAATGCAATTGCCAAACATATCCTTGAAGAAGGATATGGGTATGAAGTTGAGCTGATGCCAGGCTCTACTGTAAATTTGGAAACAGCACATGCCGAAGGGGATGTAAATGTACATATGGAGCAGTGGCCGGATAATTATCCAACATACCAGCCTGCTGTTGATGCTGGTGACATTATTGAGGTCGGTTTGAACTTTGATGACAATGCACAGGGATTCTATGTACCTAGATATGTCATTGAGGGTGACGCGGCACGTGGTATTGCGCCAATGGCACCGGATCTGAAGACGGTTGCAGACCTGGCAAAATACCCTGAGCTCTTTGAAGACCAGGAAGATCCAAGCAAGGGTGCTATTGTCAATGCACCGCCGTCATGGAATGTATCTGAAATTATGCGTGTAAAATTCGAAGACTACGGTCTTGATGAAATGTACAATCTTGTAAATTCTGGCTCGGACTCAGGTCTGTCTGCATCGCTGGCAGGTGCCTATGAAAAGGGCAAGCCTTGGGTAGGTTACTACTGGGAACCGACTTGGATCAGCGGTAAATACGATATCGTTCTTCTGGAAGAGGAACCATTTACACAAGAAGCCTGGGAAAACAACTATAGCTGTGCTTTTAAGGCAATCGACTGTACCATCACCATGGATGATGTGTCCTATGAACAGCATCCTGAAGTTGCAGACTTCTTGTCAAAATACAAGACGAGCTCGGCAATCATCAGTGAGTTCCTGGTTTACATGCAGGAGAATGATGCTGAAATCGATGAAACTGCAGACTGGTTCCTGAATGAGAAGCAAGATCTTTGGAAGTCATGGGTTACAGAAGATGCCTATAATGCTGTTCTTGCATCTCTTGAATAGGAAGCATATGCAGATATCAAGCAAAATATGAGAAATCAACGACAAAAAGCAGAGAGATCTGCTTTTTGTTTATCTACGGGAAAAGGAGTAGCAGTATGGAGGGAACATTTAGAAATCAGGGTAAGCTGCCAATTCGTCCAATACCTGATTTGGAAGAGACATGCAATAAATTGCTGGAGTGGACACGTCCCCTGTTAACCCAATTGGAATTTGAAAATACCGAGCGGATTGTCAGCACCTTTTTGGCGGATGAAGGCGAAGGTCCAATCCTCCAAGAGGCACTTAAGCGCTGGGCTGATCAAGAAAAGATACACAACTGGTCAGAACCCTTGTGGCATGACATCTATTTACATGCAAGAGCGCCGCTGCCAATCAACAGCAATGTCTTTTATCTGCTTAAGGACAAGGCGGAAATGAAGCAGTTTACTCAGGTGGAAGCAGCTGCTGCACTCGCTCTCTGTGTGCTTGATTTTAAAACACGTATTGACAAAGAGGCGCTGGAAGTCGAGGTGCAGTCAGGCCAGCCGCTTTGTATGAATCAGTACAGAAATCTATTCTCGGCAACACGCGTTCCTGAAAGCAAACGAGACGTTTTCGTTCAGTATAATGAAAGCAGACATATTATCGTTTTATCGAAGGAGGCTGTCTATTCCCTTAATATCCTTAAAGAGGATAAGTCACCCTATGGCTTCGACGCGGTTAAAAAGGCCCTCAGTAAAATACTTTCTCTGCCACCTGCCGGACAGGAAGATGAATTTTCCATACTTACAACACTCGATCGGGAGAGCTGGGCGGACACACGAGCACACTTGCTGAAACTTGACATAAAGAATCAAGACTTTTTAAAAACCATCGATAGCGCAATATTTGCCCTGTGTCCTGATGAAGTGGAATTAGATACGCTTGAAGCGTGTTCTGCCCAGTATCTTCACGGATATGGCAGAAATCGATGGTTTGACAAATCCCTGCAATTCATCGTGTCAAAGAACTGTAAAATGGGTCTTAATCTGGAGCATACAGGCTTTGATGGCTCAGTTGTAACAAACATGACAAAGTTTATATTTGATCAAGTTGACAAATTTGCTTCAAATTCCAAGGGGGATGATGATCTGCACACTTTGTTGAACGTTCATCCTGTGACGCTTAAACTTGATGATGCAGTAAAGCAAACTATTGTGCGAAGAAAAGAAGAGATGATAGCCTATGCAGCGAACTCTGCAATCAAGGTCATGAAGTTTGAAGCTTTCGGCAATGGCCACATCAAATCCTTCGGCATAAGTCCAGATGCATTTGTACAGCTTGCTTTCCACCTTGCTCAGTACAAGCTATTTGGAAGATGCTACAGTTCATATGAGGCGGTGATGGTCCGTAAATACCTACATGGACGTATTGAGGTCTCTCACTGTATTTCAGATGAGTCTATGGCATTTGTCAAACGGATGATTGATGGGCACTGTGATGACAAAATGAAAGCAGATGCGCTTCGTCTTGCTGCTCAAAAGCAGGTCTCACGTCTTGCCGAGTGTCGTGAAGGACAGGGGATAGATTCCCATCTGTTTGCGCTAAAGAAAATGTACACGCTTTATGGTGAGGCGCTGAATATGGACGTTCTACCTGCTTTGTTTGAAGATAAGGGCTATGAAATGATGACGCACAGTACGATTTGTACGAGTACGACATCAACCTATGGCGTTGATCTTGTCGGGTATGGTCCTGTTGTTGAAGATGGCTTCGCAATTCGCTATTTGAAAGGGGAGCATGCATTTACCTTCAATATGGTGAGTCGAAGTGCCTTAGAATCTGATTTGAATAAGCTGGCTGCATACATAGGCCAGTCTCTTGAAGAAATGTCAGCCCTAATGACGCGTATTGGCAGCTGATTAGCCATGTTCTGAGCTCTGTTAAGATATAGATATTGCAAATTTTTAGCATTGTGACCAAGGCGGTATGGCGCTTTTTATGGTAAGATAGAAGAAAAAGCCAGGAGTATTAATATGCGTAAAATATCACCCCGTTATGAAGAAATCGCCTTCGACATTGCAACAATGATCATGAATGGCGAGTTGGAGGAGGGGGACCGAATCAGCGGACGTTCGACACTTGCAAGCAAGTATGGTGTTTCACCCGAAACCATACGTCGAGCAGTCATCCTTTTAAAGGATCTTGGCGTTGTCGATTCAGCTCCGAAAAGTGGTATTAAAGTGTTAAGTGCGCGCAAAGCGATCGAATATATCAATCAGTATTATAATAGATCAAGCTTTACGGAAATGAAGTCTGAAATAGCGGATATTCTGAAAGAAAAGAATGACTTGGAGCATAAGCTGACCAATAAAATCAACAAGATGGTCGATCATCTCACATTGCATAGGGATATTGGAATCATATATCCGCTTGAGGTGGATATACCAGCATCGAGCAGTCTGCTTGGTAAGAAGTTATGCGAAATTGAGTTTTGGAATTACACAGGTGCCACAATAATTGGCATAAAGCGTGAAGGCAACAATACCTTGTCGCCAAATCCCGAATGGATTCTTGAGGCAGAGGATACCATTGTCTTTGTTGGAAAAAAGAATTCCTATTCACGCGTTGTCGATTTTGTTAAACAGTAGAAATGTGCACAAACCGTGTAAGACCCGCGTCATAATAGAATGAATACGATAAACGGAATACGAAAATCCGAATGAAGAAAATAAGAGTGCTGCCATAACTTCAAATTGAAGTCATTGGCAGCACTCTTTCTATTAGGCTTGTATTAGGTTCAAAATTATATCAAGGCCTTGAGTATGGCACTTCTAGGAATGATGCCCCTAAGCTGATTCTTGTCGTTTGTAACAGCTAGGGAATAGGACGTTTCCATGGCATCGTTCACAATGTCCTTAATGTAGGCATTGCCCGGCACAGTCTTATAGTCTGTTCTTAAAACATCCTTGATCTTTTCACCCTCACGCATGCATTTAATGGCGTCATCGACAGTGACAATACCTTTGAATATGCGGTCTTTGTCTACCACGAAGGCGTAGTCCAGATCGTTTTCTTCCATTTTCTTTATAAGAACCTTTGGAGACATTTCCAGTGTAGCCTTAAACTTAGGCTTTCTCATGATATGTTCGCTCTTCAAAACACGAATCCGGTCTATATCTTTAATGAAGTTCTCAATGTATTCATTGGCAGGATTTTCAAAGAAGTCTTCCTGTGTACCAATCTGAACAATTTCACCATCTTTGAGGACAGCGATGCGGTCTCCAAGCAGAAAGGCTTCATTGACATCATGTGTAATGAAAATGATGGTCTTCTTCAACTCGGACTGTAAGTCCAGTAGCTCCACATGCATATCGCTACGAATAAGTGGATCAAGGGCACTGAAGGGTTCATCCATGAGCAGGATATCGGGGTCGTTTGCAAGTGCACGTGCTAAACCGACACGCTGCTTCATACCACCACTGAGCTCATGCAGGTAAGAATCGCCCCAGCCATTTAGGCCAACGGCTTCGAGCGCTTTTTTTGAAGTGTTAAAGCGTTTGTCTTTTTCCATGCCTTTGACTTCAAGGCCAAATTCAATGTTGTCCATAACTGTTCTATGACTGAATAGCCCAAAGTGTTGAAAAACCATTGCAATTTTGTTTTGACGGAAATCGCGCAGCTCCTTTGGATTGTATTCAATGATATTGTCGCCATCGACGATGATTTCTCCAGAGGTGGGTTTGTTCAACAGGTTTAGACAGCGGATCAGTGTTGATTTGCCACTGCCTGAAAGTCCCATGATGACGAAGGTTTCACCTTCGCGCACATCAAAGCTAACATTGTTAATACCAACAGTTTGACCTGTCTTCTTGAGAATATCTTCCTTTTTCATACCTGATTCAAGATACTTCTGAGCCTTCTTAGGCGATTTTCCAAATATTTTAGTCAGATTATTGACGATTACTTTAGTAGACATAACTTATTACCTCGCTATTCTTTCACTTCAAATTTGCTGCCAACGGCCTGTGTGAGTCGGTCGATGATGATTGCGAGAAGTACGATGCTTGTCCCAGCTTCAACGCCCATAGCGACATCTGTTCTATTGATTGCAATCAGGACATTGTAACCAAGGCCTTTTGCACCGATCATAGAAGCGACAACAACCATAGCCATGGCCATCATCGTTGTTTGGTTTACACCTGCCATTATTGTTGGAAGTGCTTGCGGGATTTCAACCTTAGTCAGGATTTGCCAAGGTGTTGCCCCAAAAGAATGGGCCGCTTCAAGCATGTCTTCTGAGACGCTTCGAATGGCAAGGGTAGTCAGTCGTATAACAGGCGGCAGTGAGTAGATTGTCGTTGCAAAAACTGCTGGCACAGAGCCAAGTCCAAAGAACATGATTGCAGGAATCAGGTAGACAAAGCTCGGCATGGTCTGCATAGCGTCGAGAATCGGTCTTGTGATTTGTTCAAAACGCGCCTTATACGCAGAGAGAATTCCCAGTGGAATACCCAGGAGCAGGGAGATGAATACCGATGCAATGACAATGGAAAGTGTAAGCATGGTATCTTCCCAGTATCCGAGCATGCCAATGGCAAACATCATAACTGCGAAACTGATGCCTGATTTGATATTTCTAGCTTTCCATCCAGCAAAGAATAGGAGCAGGAGTACTATGAACCAGGGAACAGCAAGCAATCCGTCTTGTATTCTAAGCAAGACCCAAAGTATGATGTCTTTGACACCATCAAAGAATGTCTCGTAGTGTATGGTCGACCATTTTATAAACGCTTCAATGGGGTCGCCAAAGTTTAAACTTATAGCTTCTGGAAATTCTGTCAAAATATTCGCCTCCGTTTGCAAAATTAACAAAAGCAGAGTAATCTGCTTTTCGCGGTGTCGTATTGATTTAAACCCTATTACATATAATGAATTTAAAGAAATACATAGTATAACTATACAGACTATAAAATAGCTTAGATACAAGCACGACGGTATCACCTGAGTGTGGTGGATACCTGAAAAGATGACTGAAACACGTCAAAAGAAAGAACTTGATGCGCCATATGGAGTATAAATCCATATGGATCATTATCTTGATAGAAAGTATAGAAGAAAATAATGAGTATTTTTACAATACCAACTCATATTATATATAGAAGTTGTCATTGTGTCAATTTTATAAAAACTGGAAATCGAACAAAAAGGCAAGCAACGTGACATATGTCATGTTTATAGCGTGTGCGCTCTGATAAACTGCACGTAAGGAGGGACTCAAATGTACAAAACGACTGCTGTATTCATCGGCATGCTCATAGCCATCATGTTATTTTTAAATGGCTCGCTCAACCTGTTTCTGGACAGCTTCGCATCGGGTGTTCTCATTCACACCGTAGGCCTGGTCGCTGTCATAGGAATACTTTTGTGGAGAAGAGAAGAACGACGCATCAATTCTAAGATTCCTAAATACCTGATGACAGGTGGACTTTACGGTGTATTTCTTGTCATATTCAACAACTATTCTTACATTAAGATCGGCGCGACACTTACTTTGACACTGGGGCTATTCGGCCAAATGATTTTTTCATCTATAGTAGATCACTATGGACTGTTTGGAATGAAGGAAGTCAAAATGAATCCGCAGAAGATGATCGGGTTTGGAATCGTATCTGCTGGTGTACTCATGATGACTCTGGCTTAAATGTGCTCATTAAAAAGGAGAGAATAGGATGTTTCCAATTTTCATAGCAACGATAAGTGGTGTCCTGGTTATTATGTCCATGATTACCAATGCCAATTTAGCAAAACGTGTGGGTGTGTTTCAAAGCACACTGGTAAATTATGTTGTTGGATTAAGTGGTATGACCATATTGGCACTTTTCTTAAGCAATCGAGAAATGTTATCAATAGAGAAGTTTGCAGAAATTCCGTGGTATGCATATTGCGGCGGGCTGCTGGGCGTTGCGATTGTGGCAAGCTCGAACGTGGTCATACCGAAAATACCGGCACTATATACGACGCTGTTATTGTTCATTGGCCAGATTGGTGCTGGACTCATGATTGACTATTTAAGATTTGGCGATGTGTCCATTTATAAAATAGCCGGCGGCATGTTGGTCCTGATTGGCATACTATATAATGTATTTGTCGATAGACGCTCGGAAAAAGCGAAAATTGATGCGCTACAAAGAAATAATCTGAAAACAAATAAAGAATCCATAAAAGCTGCATTGTAGACACAAATAGTCTTAATGCAGCTTTTTTTATGAATTTTGAAATTGTTTTATGAACCAACGTTAAACTGAAAGAAACTGAGTCGATTGTACAGCGTCTGTTAAATTGTATGAATATCAATATGAAAACTAAAATGTAAACCGGCGCTATAGAAAAACGATAATCAAATGAAATTGACATGTGAGACTGAAATAAAGTAAAAAAGACTAAAAATGAAAATGACAAAAATGAGCCTAAGGAAGAAGCTAAAAATCTGAGCAAATTATAAAATTTATAAACAGAATAACGAATAAGATGATATTAGAAAATGAAAAATGATTCGCTGAGTAAAAAAATAAATTGAAATACAAATATGAATGTGAAAATCATATGCTCATGACATATAGATATGCTTATGGTAGACATAATATAAATATGTATACTAAGGTGGATTTGTATGAAAATGATCTGGAGGTACCCGAAAATCGATTTGATTCAACTATTAATTAAATGTATATTTATCACATAGTTGGATGAGTGAAAAAAATATTCACTAAAATCCAACCCAAATCACTTCTCAAAAATTGCTTGGCCCCCCTGCCCTTTTAAGGATATGGCCGATAAGAATTTGTATAGTAGATGCGATTACACGTAGATCTGCATGCGTCAGCTTACTCGAGTTTGGATTTCAAGATTTAAATTGAGACAGATTATAATAGTAAGCAAAATACAGAAAGCAAACTACGAGACAGCAAAAGATATTATAAAAGGAAATAGAAACAAAGAACAAGGTCATGCGCCTGAAACTTCTAAAGTGCACCGCGAGACGCTACCTACTCCAAACACAGGGTTATCTTCAGTATTAGCTTCTATGTTCTATTCTTTTGGGCATGCACGCTGTTATCATGAACTACACAGGAACATACGTTTCCTTTCCTTGTTTTAATTTGAGCTATTCTGTGCTAATCTAGTATTAGAACAGGAGGTTTTTATGGCAAAGAAAAAGATTATAAAAGTACATAATAAGTATTCAAAGCCTGATAATATTGTTCAAAAGGAACATGAACTTCAGAAAAAATGCCATGATCTCGAAATGGCCCTTCCTATTTTTCTGGACGACTTTTTTATATTTTTAAAGAACGCAGTTGCAGCCAGCTCGCGGTACGCATATTTAAAGGATATTCACTTCTTCTGCCGTTATTTGTGCACGGAGACAAACCTGACAAATGCCGACGATCCAGCTGACATTAAGCTTGCAGAGTTCAATGCCCTAAAGGCCCGTGACATAAACAGGTACCTGGGTGATTACTGCACACAGTATTTTATTGAAACAGACGCGGTTACCTATGTCATGGAAAATCATAACAGGGCTCTATCAAGAAAACGATCATCGCTCAGTGTCCTCTTCAAATTTTTATTTAGAGATGAGCGCATAGATGCTAATATTGCCGAAGGCTTCAACCCTATCAAAATGCCGAAGGTACAGCCCGACTCCATTAAAAAGCTTGAAATTGACGAGGTTGCCATTATGCTGGACGCAGCTGAGAAAGGCGAAGGTCTTACAGACAAGGAGAAGCAGTACTGGCAGAAGACAAAATTTAGAGACAAGGCCATTCTGGTACTCTTTGTCACCTATGGATTGCGTCTTAGCGAGCTGCAGCAGCTCAACATTTCGTCTTTCAACTTCAGGCGTGGTGAATTCAGGATATTCAGAAAGCGCGGCAAGGAAGTTGTAATGCCAATCAATCATTCTATTGAGACCGTGCTCAAGACTTACCTGGAGGTCGACAGACGCATGAATGAGAAAGTCCAGCCAGGACATGAAGATGCCCTTTTTCTCTCTTTACAAGGTAAACGAATGACCCTGAACTCTATTTGCAAGCTGGTAAAGAAATATACCTCCATTGCGCTTGGCACCAGCCGCGAAGATGGCTACAGTCCCCATAAGCTTCGGGCAACGGCGGCTTCTTCCCTTATTGAATACGGATTTTCAATATATGATGTCAAGAACCTGCTTGATCACGACAATGTGACGACGACACAGCTTTATGCAGCACACAGGAAAAATCTGAAGCGTGACATTATAAAAAACTACGAATTGCTTGATGAGTTTAACGAATAAGAGAATTAACAAAGGCCCAACCATATGGGAAGCAGTTATACGAACTGTTTCCCAGTTTTTTTTGCAAATGTTTTCACATGCTTAAGCAAGATAAAAATGTTAAGAAATGTTTACATTCTGCAAATTGCAGGTATTATATATACATGGGTGTGGTGTATCTATAATTTTGTAACAATATCAACTTTTTGGAGGGTCAAATGAAAAAGATTAAAAGTTTGAGGATGGAATTCACGTTAATCATTGTTGTTTTTGTTGTTATTGCCCTTGCAACCTCTACTGTTTTTATTCGTTCAAGTGTTATTGACATGGTTAATAATACGGAAACGGTTATTAAAAGTGAAGGTCAAAGGATTGCTGACGTCTTCTCAGATACGCTCATTGAAGAGAGTTTACTGAGTTCAGAACAGCAGCTTGCAGTACTGAACGATGTACTTGAGAATTATTTTTCAATACCGGAACTTGCGGTTAATGTCATGATTAATGACTTTTTCATCAAAGCTGCCGGTAAAGATACTTCAGCAGACATGGAAGAACATGCAAGAAGGATGCTTTCCAATGTCAGAGAGCAAAGTGACACCGCAGTTATGTTCCTCTATATGGGCTATGCGGACAAGAGAACCTTTACTGCTACAGGATGGGAAACACCAGAGTATGATCCTACATCCAGACCTTGGTATCAAGACGCAGTTGCAAATAAGGGACAGCTTGTATGGACTGCTCCATACATTGATTTTGCAACGGGCACACTGGTTATGACAGCGGCCCACACGGTTGAAGACGATCAAGGTGATATCGTGGGTGTTATCGGTGCGGACGTGTCTTTAGGAAGTCTTCAGGAAATGTTGAATGCCTATAAGGTTGGTGAAACAGGCTATGTTGTTGCAACAGATGCGACAGGTATCGTACTGAATCACCCTGCCGATGTTGGCGTAACGGATCCTGACCAGTATAAAATTGTTGGCAAGGACCTCCCTATTCCAGAGCTTAAGGCGTATGTTGATGGTTCAAGCTCTGACATGAAACGTATCAGCTATGTTTACGACGGTGATGATAAGATTGCCGTAATTCAAAAAGTCGATGGTATCAATGCCTCGATTATGGCAATGTTCTCAAAATCAGATGTACTTGCCCTTGCAGACGCAAGTCGAAGCAACTTTGAAGAGTTCAGAGTTGGGCTGCAAAAGTACATAGAAACAAAACAGGAAAACACAGTTCAAAATATCATTTATATCTCCTTGGGTTTAATGGTTGTACTAGGTGCGGTTGGTTATCTTTACTCAAATAAAGTTGCTAAGCCTATCGCTTCCCTCACCGATGACATGAAAACTATATCAAACGGTGATTTCAAATCAGATATTGGAACAAAAGCAAACAGCAGAGAAATTTACGAAGCTGTTGAAGGGATGAAAGCCCTCAAGCAGTCTCTGGGGAATATCGTACTCGATGTCATTGCCCTCTCTGATGATATTCAAAAATCAACAAGTGAGCTCAGCCAAAGTGGCCGCGAACTCAGTGAATCATCTAAGAGTGTTACATCGGCAGTTTCTGAAATTGCACAAGGTGCTACAAGTCAGGCATCTGATACTGAAGAAAGTGCACGTGCCATGGGCAGTCTTTCAACAGTTATTCAAAGTCTTATTGAGTTCAATGAAGTTCAGATCAATCAGACTTCAACAATGAACAAATCAAGCGAAAAAGGCCTTGTTGCCATATCGACACTTGATACGAAGACAAATGAAACAATTGGTATCCTTAAGGAAACAAATGACAAGACAACAGAGCTTGTATCTGTAGTCGGTCAGATTACTGGTATTACAGAAACCATCAATTCTATCGCTGAACAGACCAACCTGCTTGCGCTGAATGCTTCTATTGAGGCTGCACGTGCTGGTGAGGCCGGCCGTGGCTTTGCGGTTGTTGCTGATGAAATCAGAAAGCTTGCTGAAGAAACAAGCCATTCGACTGGTCGTATCGCTCAAATGATAGAGCTGATTGAAAATACATCGGATGAAGTTGTTACAGCGATTAGTTCTCTTGAAAAGATTTCAGAAGAACAAATTAACGCAAATAGAAACGTAATCGATGAGTTTGATGGCATTAAGAATGGTCTTGAAGAAATGATTTCAATGATTGATGCTTCCTCTAAGAAAGTTCATGAAATTGATTCAGGAAAAACTGACGTTATTGAAAAAATCGATAATATCGTTGCCATTACTGAAGAAACAGCAGCAGCTGCTGAAGAAGTAAATGCTTCGATTGACCATCAGGATGAGTCCATTCAGTATGTTCTTGACCTTTCAAGTGAATTGTCGCACAAGGCAGATCGCCTTTCTGAGCAGCTTAGAAAGTTTAATGTCTAGTAGCTTACAGCACTGACTTTCAGACGTGACTTCAGTTCACTGACAGACACCACATCGTTATAGCAGAATTGACCAGAATAAAAGGGCTGATGCAAATGCATCAGCCCTTGGACTGTTGACAAACTCCGAAATCCTGCGTTGCTGGATTGCATCCGCGCCTTGACTTTCGAAGTTTTCAACAATATGGATTTTATAGAAATAAGTCGACCTGTGTTCTTATTGATTATTCCCTTTTTTAAACGGAAATAGGCTTTCTTCACTGTAGATCTTCTCTCCTACCTCAGACGCATCGTCTTCAGGCTCAAACGGTATTTGCAGATCACCAAGAGGATCATCCGTCGGGTCATCTGCCCCTTCGACCAGATTCATTAGTGTGAGTGCCACAAAAAGAGATTCTAAATCAGGTGTATCAAGGTTAACCATAGCAGAAACAATATCGTTTGGTGTCAGTTCATGGATGGTTAGCGGATTGGTCATAAAATCGGCATGCGCTACAACCGTGTCCTTTTTCTTGCCGCTATTTGCGGTTGAAGTTATTATGCCATATTCCAGTTTGGAAGGCACTGCATTCACTTCTTTGAGACTTTCAAATAGCTCTTTGCACAAATCGAGCTGTTCCTGATTTGCTTTGAACTCCATCAGCAGTTCGTCTTGAATTGCTTTGAAATCATAACTTTTGAGTATATCGCTGAATCTTTTTCCACTCATATGCAGCTTCCTTCCGATTGTTTATTATTCCCTAATAATTACATCAAAAAAAACAAGTGTATGCAATAAGAAATTTACAAAAATAGTTATTGATTAGGGTTGGACAAGTCGAATTTGTATTCGAATCTTTCGATTAAAGTGTCCCCAATAATGAATTTTCTTGATAACAACCCCGAGTTCTGTTCGATAATCCGAATTGACGATTCGTTATCCGAATCGACAGTTATGGTAAGTTCGAATATTCCGAATGAACGTGCTTTTTCCAGCCCTTTTTCTAACAAAAGACGACCGTATCCCCTGCTCCTGAAGGAAGGCCGAATATCATAGCCGATATCACCATCGACCTCTACATGGTCGTGTCTGATTCTCAGGTTTCCGACGACGGTATCCTGCTCTGTATCATAAAGCCAGTATGTGGAGTACGGCACCCACCCACTCGGGAGGTCAACCCCTTGGCTGTGATTTCGAAGCTGTTCAATATAATTATTGAAATCTTCAAGTGCCGGCTTATAAAGAATCATGTAATAGACTTCCTTGGAACGTATGTAGTCCCATACAAGGTCTTTAAATCCATGGGCATATTCCGATGATGGAGAAACTAAAACTAACATGGTGCTTCACATCCTTTAGAGTAAGCAGGTTTAGATTAAGCCACTTGACTTTACTCTGTATCTAAGTCAAACCAGAGTTCAAATTGATCCTTGTTTTTCAGTGCGCGGTTCATACTTTCGCGAGCCTTTGGCGTTGATTTGAACATGGTTTTCATCAAGTCATTCATTTCTTCCCTATGGGTGAGCTTGTCTATTGGACATTTGCTTTTCTCGACTGGAACCAAATGCTTGTGTCCATAACCAATAATCTGATTCTCAGTGATCTCCAGCATTGGTCGAATGACATCAATACCATTGATTTCAAGGTGTGTTTGGTATGGCATTGTTTTAAGGCGTCCTGTATGGGTTAGATTCATCAGGAATGTGGCGAGGGCGTCGTCGTTGTGATGACCTAGCGCCAGTGTCTTATAGCCATTTCTTTTCATAACATCTACAAGGGCACCTCTGCGCATCTTGGCACATAAGGAACATGGATTCTTTTCATTTCGAACATTGAATACTACCTCGTAGATCTGTGTGATCTCTTCGTAAAATGGAATGTCAAGCTGGCTGCAGTAAGCTCTAAGCGGTTCAGCATCGAAACCGTCGAAACCAGGATTGATGGTGATTGCACAAAGGTCAAAATCTACAATTCCATAAGCCTTGAAGCTGCTGAGTGCGTGCAAAAGGACCATGCTGTCCTTGCCGCCAGATAAACCGACCGCAATCCGATCCCCGTTCTGAATAAGTTTTTTATGTGTGATTGTGTTTCTTAGAAGTGCCATAAGCGATTTCATATATTGCTCCCTTGGTATAACGTCTGCATCATTCAGTAGTTCATACGCTGGTCTAAAACGTACAGGTCTGTCGGTGTATTGCCTGCATCACCATTGTATACACCTGTACTCTGCATCCCTAATTGGATGGCCACAGCTTGTCCGCCTGCATTTCCAACAGGCATATGTGTGACAATACGCTGTATTTTAAGTTCGTATATGGCGTATTCAAGGCATGCGCGAGCAGCTTCAATACCATAGCCCTTGCGGCGGTAATCAGCGCGTATGATATAGCTGAAATCCACTTCTTGCAGGCCATTCACTGAAGCCATCATCAAACCGACATCTCCAATAATTTTACCATCTTTTTTGCGAACTACAACATAATGACCAAAACCCTTCTTGGCATATGACTCCATGCTCTTTAAAATCCAGCTTCTGGTATCGTCTTTGGTAAAGGGTTTGAAACAGCCCTTGACTGTCTTTATATCTGAGAACATGGCGTGCAGGGTCTTGAAATCAGTCTGATTCATTTTTCTAAGAATGAGACGGTCGGTATCTAGAATATGATTGTCTACGCCGGTATTGAGTTCAGAATCATCCCCAAGATCCCAGGTAAACCACCCTATGGTTGCACCCGAGATAATGACAAACAGAATCATTTGAGACTGAAATGTCATTATTTCGTTCCAGGTCCATTCAAGGACGGTTTTCTCCCTGTAAATGCCCATTCCAATGTTTGCAATGGTCCAAACAGCGGTAAAGAGCGCAATGTATCCTATACGTCCAAGTCTTCTAAGTCTTCCTGATTTCCAGAATTTAAATCGATTCATGACGGCTCCTTATGTGTTGACATAAAATAACTATGTAACTCGAATTTGATATCTGTATTATGCTTATACCCATATCAAAACATGAAAATGATGATTTGACAGAAATAAGGGTCTTCATCTCCTATTTTCAGTACTGAATTTTTCATATATAAAAAACACCCAGTGGCATACAATCCAATAGGTGTTTGAAATATGTCTTTCTTATTCAATAGAGTCAGTTCAATTTTACTGATAAAGTGCGTTGAGCTCAGCAGACTTTTTACTGAGTATATAGATATGATAAAGCAGGGGCATCTGTTCAATGACGTAGTTGGCAAGGACACGGTCATTTTTAGTGAAGCCTGTTCCTGGTTGTGCCTGAAGTACAATAACATGTGTGAGCTTTTTATTAATAACGAGGGGCATAATCAGTCTTTCATTTTCCTGCTCTGTAGTGGTGAAAAGCTGAACGTAAGGACTTGGATTAAGACTGCTTTGAGTGGCGCCTTCAATCAATATTGCCTCACGGTTTGTTTCTGAAATATAAGACTCAAGCAAAGGTAAATTCACTTTAATTTCCGATTTGCAGGCAGCATTACCCTGTATTTTTTCTGAAACATCTCGCGCCATGATATGACCGGTCTTTTCAAAATAGTCCTCTTTATTGATTTCATACAGACAGCCACGAGCAACCTGAGGCATAAAATCCAGGAGTTTGGACATAAAATCATTTAAGAGCTCTGACTTGGAGCTGTATGAACTGATCTTGCACTCCAGTTCCATGATTGTTCTTTTTAAAAAGGAAATGTAGTCAAAACCGCTGCATAGACTATTCTGTGCAGTCACATCAAGAATGACACCCATAAGGCCTGAAACCTTGTCGGTGGAATCCATGTAAGCAGCTTTGAGGAATATGACATCGCGGGTTTCTCCGTCGGAGCGAACAACCTGTGACTCATATGCCTGATGGCCCCTATGTTCAAAGAGAACCTGATCTTTTCCAAGGTATACACCGGCAAGGCTCTTTGGTGCCACTTCGTAGACAGTTGAACCTATGATCTCATCCTTTGAAAGCCCAACAAAGTCACAAAATGCGGAGTTGCAGAACTTATATATGCCTGCTGTATCCTTATAGAAAATTGGGCTATGCATAATTTCAACCAGTGTATCAAGAAATTCCATATCCTTTTCAAGGGCTTCTTCATAGAATTTCATCGCAGTGATGTCCTGAACGACCCCTCTAATTTTTGACGGTCGGCCTTGATCGTCATTGATATACACGCCGTTGATATTCACCCAGTATGGTTTGTTCCCACGGGTTGCAATGGGATACTCCATACTTGAAATTGTGAATTCCTTTAATGCGGCGTGAATGCTCGAAAGAACCTTTTGATAGTAGTCCTCGTGCACGATTTCTGTCGCTATATAGTTTACGGTGCCATCGAACTGCGACGGCGATATACCAGTAATTCTAAAGGCCTCATCTGAAAATGTCACATTACCGTTTTCCAAATCGACTTCCCACACGCCGAAATGTGCATTGTCCTTTATTGAACGAAAAAGATTTTCTAGCTCTCTAATACCATATTCTGTACGGCTATCTATCATTTTACTCCCACCCTCTTGTTCATATCATGGGAATATTTTATCAGTTTTTTCACACTATTTCCATAATGCGTATTCAAAATGGAGTTTAAATATTCACTTGTCGCAAAAATCCAGTAAACTATTTATCGTACACTTGGACATCATAAATACATTATGTAAACCGAATGGTTTATCTCATGCATGCCTGTATGAAAAAACTGGTGCTTCTTTGAACAAGTCACAAAAAAGCAAAGTCCCACCAATACAGCATTTGCGCCAAGTACAAGAGTACTTTACTGTATGGTGGGACTTTGCTAAAACATGGGGCGTTCGTGTTTGCCACGATGATTTATATGACAAGCAGCCTATCTGCTGTCATTCGTGATTATGAGACTGCTGGCAAACTCCAAGTTTGAGATTTTGGCAGCAATCTGTTTTATAGTGGCAGGTCAAGTTCCTGCCCAGCATAGATGGTATTGCCATCGATGTTGTTGGCCTTGCGAATGGTGTAGATGATTTTGCGTACATCTTTTCTTTGGTCATGGTATTCTCTATTAAAGTCGGATGCAATGGACCATAGCGTATCTCCTGATTGGACCGTATAGGTACGCTGAGTCTCTACTGCCTGATCAGATGAATCCGAATCAAAATTTGCAAATGCAATCATGCTTGTACTTAAAACAAATACAAGAATAAGGGTCATGCTTAGAACGAATCGCGTCTTGCTGACTATTTTCATTTTTCTATTTCTTTTAACAGTTTGTCTCATGTTTACATTACCTCCTCAGAACCTTTGCTCTACAGAACATCTGTTCGTTTTTATTATATACGAACAGATGTTCTTTGTAAAGCGAAATCGAACTTATGTTTGATTTTTATTTTTTACCATGCTATACTATAGTAAAATGAACGGTCTTAGGATTTAGGTAAATTTTAGAATAACTGCAGGTGTTGTTTGGATTACATATAAAGGATTAGAGGTGTTCTCTTATGAAGGACGATTTAACTAAAAAGCAGCAAGTCATTTTAGACTATATTCGTGAGGAAGTTCAGAAGAAAGGTTATCCGCCTTCAGTGCGTGAAATTTGTGAAGGTGTGGGTCTGAAGTCAACTTCAACAGTACACGGACACCTGAATAAGCTTGAAGAAAAAGGTTATATAAGACGTGACCCGACTAAACCAAGAGCGATTGAGCTTCTTGACAGCGGTGACAACATTGTTCCCTTCAAACGCAACACGGCATATGTGCCTATTGTTGGTGAGGTTACTGCAGGACAGCCTATTCTTGCAGTTGAGAATATTGAGGAAACCTTCCCTGTTCCTACGGAGTTTGTTGAAAATGGTGAGTACTTCATGCTTCAAATCAAAGGTGAAAGTATGATTGAAGCAGGTATTCTCGACAGGGACTATGTTCTTGTCAAACAGCAGCAGGATGCGATCAACGGTGAAATTGTCGTTGCTCTTATTGAAGACAGTGCAACCTGCAAGACTTTCTATAAGGAAAAGAATAGAATCCGCCTGCAGCCTGAAAACAGTTCAATGGATCCGATCTATTCGGACAATGTGTCCATTCTTGGAATTGTCAAGGGTGTATTCAGAAGAATGTAAGTCTACGGATCCCTGGGAGTGGGTCTGACGTTCATAAGCATATTAAAAGCCACCTCTTGTATTATCAGAGGTGGCTTTGTTGTTATGTCTTGTTATTACACAATACCGTGCATGGATTCATAGGCTTTTATCATATTGTAAAGCATGATATTTGCAGGTGTTGAAACACCATGTTTGCTTCCGAGCTCGCAAATGGTTCCAGCAAACATTTCGACTTCTGTTTTACGCCCTGCTTCCACATCCTGAAGCATGGATGTCTTTTTATCTGGACCTAGCTTGTCGAGCACTGCATACCATCTTTCAAGGTCTGTCTGATCGAGTCCGATGCCCAGTTTCTGAGAAAGCTGAATAACTTCCTGCATTGCGTCATTCATAATGTCACGGGCATACTTGTTGGTCTGGAATACGCGATATGGCGCTCCCAGTACGGCAGAGGTCTGATTCACACCAATATTAATCATGAATTTCCACCACATTTCCTTCTCTATGGTGCCAGTCACCTTGTGATTCACATGTGCTTCTGAAAGTGCAGTGACAGCCTTTTTAAGAACAGGTGTTTCCTTGCCTGTCAAATCGCCCAAGACAACCAGTCCAGGGTTTGTAAAATAAAGAACTTCCCCTTCTTTTACGGCGTCAATTTCCACGATAAATGCATGGACTACTTTTTCAACGCCATAGCGCTTGCCAATGGTCACTTCAGAATCAATACCGTTCATGAGCGATACGATAACCGTATTTGGACCGACTGATCCCTCGAGAAGGTCCAGTGCCTCGGTGAGCTGTGCGTGCTTGACAGCAACCAGAATCAGATCCGCATGCTCCTGGACTTGTCTTGGTGTAACCGGCCTGATTTTCAGGGGTTCGTTGTTTACAAAAAAGACCTTTGATTCATAGCGTTCTTTTCTCTCTTCATCACACAGAAACTCAGGAAGGATTCCTGAAGATGTCATTTGTGATGCTACGGCAAGACCGATTGCGCCTGCGCCTAGAATTCTTACAATTGCCACTTCATCACCTCATTCTCTAGTAGTACGCTTATATTTATATATTGCATCTCCAAGCGGAGTGCTTCTCTACTTAATGTACCTTACTGAGTTGTACTGATTTTAGCTGCGTCTATGAGCTGTGCATCAACAAGAGCACTCAGGCTTTTCAATGCGCCAAATTTGGAATGCTCATATGTCAGGCCACCTTGGAAATAGACGATATAAGGTTCGCGAATAGGTGCGTCCGCACTGAGTTCGATAGATGAACCCTGCACAAAAGCGCCGGCTGCCATTATGACTTCCGAAGTGTAGCCAGGCATGGCCCAAGGGGTTGGCGTTACAAAGCTATCCACTGGTGCAGCTGCTTGTATGCCTTCGCAGAATCGGATGACCTTGTCAGCACTGCCCAGCTTGACCGCCTGAATGATATCGCTTCTGTATGCATCTGGCTCCGGACAAACTTCATAACCTAGGGACTGATAGAGTTTTGATGTGAATATCGCGCCTTTAATAGCACCAGCTACAACAGTAGGCGCCATAAAGAGTCCTTGCAGCATGCTTCTTGTCTGACCGAATGTAAGACCGCATTCTTTTCCGATTCCCGGTGAAGTCAGTCTTGCTGCTACCTTTTCAACAAGCTCATGGGACCCGACAATATATCCGCCTGTAAGGACGAGGCCGCCGCCAGGATTCTTAATAAGTGAGCCGGCCATTATGTCTGCACCCACATTGGTTGGTTCCTTATAGTCAAGAAACTCACCATAACAGTTGTCCACCATGACAATCAAATCAGATTTCTTACGCTTAACTGCTTTGATAATGTGTTCAATGTCTTCAATCTTTATTGCTGGACGCCAGCTGTAGCCAGCAGACCGCTGAATATAAATCATTTTTGTCTTTTCGTGAATTGCATCAAGAATTGCCTTTTCGTTGAAGGAACCATCAGCGTTCAGGTCCACATCCTTATAAGTAATTCCATAGACCTTAAGAGACTGATCGCTGTCACCGCTAATGCCGATGACCTGTTCAAGTGTATCGTATGGCTTGCCGGAGATCGAAAGCATTTCATCACCGGGACGCATTGTGCCTGTCAGACACAATGAAAGGGCATGTGTGCCGTTGACAATGATAGGTCTGACAATTGCATCTTCAGTACCAAAAATGTCGCTGTAGACCTTTTCAACTGCATCACGTCCGGGATCGTCATAGCCGTATCCCGTATGCCAACCAAAATGCAGGTCGCTAATGCGGTTCTTTTGCATGGCGTTCAGCACTTTAAGCTGATTGTACGCAGCAATGTCATCAATTTCCTTAAATCTTGAATCGATATCAGACTCGATTCTATCCGCTAGTTCTATGAGATTATTTCCAACGCCAAGGGCGTTAAGCATCAAATTACGGTTCATAGTGCCTCCAAAGCTTAAAAGTTTTATCGTTATCCATCATAATCCAATGCCTGAAAAAAAGCAACCGCCAGCCCCACGTACTTCTTGATTGCAGGACAGGCGGATTGCTTATATAAGGGTTATGAACCTTGCGGTTTTAAGCTTTGTTCTCTACGACGATGTAGCCGGTTGAAACATAGCCTTTGTCGCTGGTAGCGGTAACTGTATAGACCCCTTCCTTAGCGGGCGCGGTATAGAGGCCATTTTCATCAATGGAGCCTTCCCCTTCTTTTGAAAGTGCCCAGGTACACACGGCAGGTTCTCCGTCCTTGTCAAAGGCCTTTAACAAGAGGTTTTGTCTAGGGAGAATATGTCCAGGATTCGGCTGGATTTCAATTCTGAGCGGATTATCGTCTGAAACCGGCTGGTTTGTAACTGGGGTCATTTTTTCAAGGCGCCAGCGTATGCGCACGGGCCGGTCAATTTCTTTTAAATCACCAGAGAGTGCCAGTCTGAAGCTGCCCTTGTTGGGATAAAGAACGCCAGAGACATCAAGGCTTGGCTGTTCACTGGCATAGGCAGAGTCTTCAAAGACGGAGGCGTCTCCAAAGAAGACTTGTCTGGAGCTTCCGTACTCATCGCTTACGTCAGGTTCATGCTCAATGGCAAATGTAAGGAAGCCTTCTCCGCGTCCAAGTCCATGCTCGATTTCATCGGAAAACAAGACTTTTTCCTGTATGCGGCCTTGGGGTTCAGCAAATGCGTAAACGCCCGTACGGACACTCGTTATAAGCGCCTGATGCAGGTTTTCGTCTACCTTTTGTTTGAGCAGTGTCTCATCCAGCTCAACCTTGCCGACATTCTGTTCAGCAGGTGCTTGAGGCGTGTCGAGATCTGACAGGATACTGTTCAAATTATGCGGCAGAATGAATTCAGCCATATTTGGCTTGTCGATGCTATCAATCAGATAGGTCTCACCTGCAGGAATGAGATTGATTTTTCCCAAGCAGATGGACTGGTCTTCGCTATTTTGAATGAGCTCGTCAAATGGAAGCTCATAGTAACGCTTGTGGAGTGCATTTTTAAGGGGCGTACCGATGATTTCAACCTGATGGCGCAAATCCATTGCGCGTTCAATTTCCCGCTGTCCAATGGCAATGCTGAAGCTGCCGCCTGAGAGCGTTATATTGTCGACGACGGGCTGAATATCTTTTGCGGGTATGGACGTCTTAACTTCATAGAGACCATAAGGACGCTTGTCCTCCGCTGAAAATTCGAGAACAAGGGGCTGACCGCGCATGAGGTATGTGCCTTCGAGCGCTATCTTTGCCGACATGGGTATACCTTCAATTTTACGGTTCACCTTCAGAAGCACTTCATATGCCCCCTCTGTGCTTACCAGATCATGAAGGATCAGTTCAATGTCCATTTCATCTGATGTATAGAGCGGATACTTGGTGAGCAGCAGTTTTTCCTTAAGCTTTTCAACACTGGATCTGTAGGTTTTCTGCAGAGAAAGCGAATAGGCTTCATTCATTCTTGCATACTCTCCATCTCCACTGGTCTGTGCAACGCTGTGGACAAGCTCGTCGGGCTGTTCTTCATAAGCTATGCAGAGATAATATGTATCGGTTAGATTGTCCTGCTCAAAGCCCTCCAGATCACTCAGCATATGCATTGCCGGTACTGAAACAATGATTTCACGTCCATAGCTGTCTATGGCAATACCAGGATCGATAGACACAGTGCGGTCATTGACAGCAACCACATCAAGTCCTGAAAGAATGCCTGTGCCGACAGCAAGCCTATTGATCATGCGTCTTTTGTCATTGAAATAGCGCTGCTCAATTTCAAAGTCTCTCACTGTGAGGAGCTTTCCATAAAAGTATCTGTTGCGTGTAAACGGATAGATTTTATCATTCTTCATCCTACATCTTCCTTTCAGCACAATCTGCGAGTACGGTTTTGTACGGTAAGGATGACCTGTTGTCCAGTACAAGGCGTCCCGGTTTGTTGATAGTTGAATTTATACCCAGATATGCATGCTGGTCAAGGCGCAAATAGGGCTGCAATGAAACCAGTCGGGCATTTGTGAAGGATGGCTTGACAGAATCAAGCGCCTTCTTCATCTGGTTGTATATCTGCTCTGAAGCCAATTTGTCTTCAGGCACCAATATGGTGAAATCCGCGTGGGACTTTCCATATAGTCTGTCGTAGAGAACATTCAAATAAGCATCCGCAGATTTTCGCCCTAAATCATGCTGTTCAATGATGAAGCACTCAAGACCCGTGATGAAGGTGGAAATTTCCTCAATGGCCGGTCGTGTTCCTCTGATTCCGCTCAGGCGTGTTGCTTGGCTTACTCTGTTTTTCAGTTCCTCGAAACTCCAGATTTCAGGAGACTCAAGGCCAAGGGTTTCTGCCAGCCAGTTTACATCGGCTTCAGATCCGTGTTCTGTCAACAAATGAAGCGGGCTTAGATCGACTTCTTCTTCCAGCTCCATTAGCAGGGTTCTGTAAATGGAGAGATAACGGTGTAAAAAATCGCTATAATCATTGGTCCTAAAGACTTCTGGAAGATAGTCAAGCAGTGATTGATAGGGGTAATGGATCCGAATACGTTCTATTACAGGTGTATCTCCAGAGGCAAACACACTCAGCCATCCAATGAGATATCGGCCCTTTAAAGTGTGCAGCAGGGCATCGGCAGGGTCTTCCACTTCAAGAACTTCAAGCGTGTTCATAAATGCCATTTTTTCTTTTGGATCCCTATGGGCATCGCGTATAAGCTTATAGGCTTCCTCTGAGTCGGTAGCGTGGAAAAAACCTTTGATTTTAGAGCCGTCCGGCACAAGGCCGCGCATGGAAATCCTGTCCCAAACCATGCCTTTCTCAAAGCTGTCAAGGGGCTTCAGAATACATGTTCCCTTACTGGCATTTTCAATCAGCTTCACACCGTCGTAGTCTGCGAACATACTGATCATGTCACATTTTTCAAAATCATGTCGTTTGTTTAAACTGAAGAATTTCTTGTCCTTTTGCAAAAGGATCACCACCCTTGATTGTTTAGAATCTGAAGATCGAAGGCAGTCAGTTTCCCAATGGCTGTTTCGGGAAGCTGAATATCACCGTCAGATTTTTTACAGATGCCGCTTTTGGTCTGTATGTTGAGTCTGGATACACGGATTACTCCGCTGATCTTTTCAATTTTGCGCATGAGCCTAGATGATGCGTAGTGTCTTCCAAACCGCTTTCCGTATGCCGGTTCTATGAATTCTCGAACTGCGTTTTCAATGACTTTTCGTGACAAATCCACCGCAGGGTCTTTGATGATTTCTGCCTTAACTGTGATTTCAATATATTCAGGGCCACTAACTGTCCAGCTTTCAGTCATAAGACGGGTTTCTTCCATGCGGGTCTCAATGAGCTTCTGATAGACGGCAGGCAGCTGTGGTTGCTTTTCAAAGGTTTTGGAAAGTACGACAATGCGTCCTTTTTTACCTGCATGTTCTCCGGCAAGAACGGACACATCGCGAATTGCCAGCCCGGGTGTTGCTTTGATAACCCGCTCAATATGTTCTCTGCTGTTCAGTATTTCTGGCACCATAAGGGATGCTTTGAAACGGTCAATGGCTTCGGCTGGCGTTTCTTCCCGCTTGCCGAAGCGTGCACGTGTAAGCGGTTCGAATCGAACTTGCTCCTGTGTGACAGAAGGTAGAATTTTGGTGTAATGACCATTGCCGAATTCGTTCCTGGAACTTGAGGCACTGATGATTCTAAAGCCCTGCTCTTTTGGGTCTGGCAGTGCGCCGATTTCATTATTTCCAAACTCAAAAGTCCCCGCTTCAGGGTTAATGCAAATATGGCGACTGGAGGCAGTAGATGCCCACAGGTGTCGAACGGGTTTCCAACTATGCCAAATATCCGTCTGATGATCTTCATTCACCTCAACTTCAACACTGGAAAAGACAAGGTGGTCGAAAGCGCTTTCAATGGTGTCAAAGGGAAGGCCACGCACTGGATGGATATTGATCCCGCCTGCACTCGACTGACCGATGACAAGTCGCATACGTCTGTCTGTGAAATCATTTGTTTCAAGCAATCGGATGCGGACACTTCCGTCATCGTTTTGAATCATTGAGTAGTCCGAGTCCTTCAAGGTATGGTAAATCTCCCCCTCCAGAGACTGCAGGAGTATTTGGGCGCCATCCTCTATGAAATGTTCAAGCACGATTTCATTTTCATCAGTCAGATCTGAAAATGAGACCGGCAAGGTGTAGGCATGGGTTTTGAGCTGTTTGAGCCGCATGCCGTTTGGTACGATATTCTTGCAGACCGGCGATCGGTCATAGCTGGTATGTGTAACTCTAAATCGCAGCCAGACGAGAGCGAGTTCCCCCTTAAGAAGTCCAAATGTATGGATAGGTCCGTCAATGTAAAGTGTCACAATGCCGTCTTCCATGAAATTGTGTGTTTCATCGCTGTGCAGCTTAAGCGCGCGCCAGACAACCTCCTCCCCGCTTGGGTCAGCAATTTCCCATACGCCTTTTGCAAATGGTATATTGCTGAGATCGCAGGGGTTTCTGAACCCTTCAGGATCATCTTCCATATTGAAATACATTGAAAGCCGGCCGATGTCCAGATTATCAAAGCCAAGATACAGGCATGCGCCCATATAAGGCGTCTGACTAAATGGATAAGCCTTGGCCTTATTATCAAAAGCGCTGGACAAGTCTACAGCCTTGCGTGAAAAGTCCGTATTTGAGCTGTAGATGGCACGCAAGCTGGTATTTTGAATTTCGTAAGCGTCAGCCAGCTCGAATGGCGTCTCGTCAGCCGTAAGCGGATAGCGCACAGGCAGCTTGAGTGTCAAGCGGTTCTCGAACGCACGCTTGTCAGCAATGGCCCGGACAATCATTTCAGCAGGCACAGCGCTTCTTGGGTGAATTCCGAGAAGTTCCATGTAGGCACTGGTTGAAATGAGGTGGCTCTGGTCCATATAATACTGCATGCTGTCTTTGAGCCATGCAAGCATTTCAAGAATTGCAATACCCGGGTCAGATGCGTTCTCATTGGTCCAGTCAGGCGCGTACTTTTGAATCAGCCGTCTGGAACGATTCGCAATTTCTATGAAGTTTTGGTCGTCGAGTCGCTTTTGTTTAAGCATGAATGACACCTCTTATGCATTCTGAATTTTTATGCGAATATCATGGCTGCCGCTCACAGGAATGGCGTGGGCCAGATTCAGGTCCTTAGGAAGTGATTTGCTTCCCAGTGGGATTTTTTTGTTGCCGGAAACGATATGCCGCTGAATCATGACATTCTCTATGCGTTCTGTTCCCTCCATCATATGCTTAAGGTCAGTCAGCACCTTGGTGTGGTCAGGTAAATTGCCAATTTTCCAGCCTGTGCCCACAACGCCGCCGCTAAGCGGGTGAAAATAAGCGTCCAGACGTTCCTGCCAGGAACTCAGAGCTTTGATGTAGTCACTTGCCAACGTAACGGCAACATCCATATTGATGCTGTAGGCAATGTGAACAGGTGCCTTGATGTCATAGCGCTGCTGCGTGCATACCGTATAGGACAAAGCATCTTCAAGGGCATGCTCGGCCCGGTTTTTTATTTCATAAAAGTGGCTGGTCTGATAAGGAAAGGTATTGGGCAGTATGGATATGTTAAGAAAGCCATCCTTTCCTGAAATCTGAATGTCATAAACATCCCGTACGCTTGCCATGACAATGGCTTTGATATCAGATACACTTAAAGCCATGCCTCTATGGCGTAGAAAATTGCAGATTCTTTTCTCAGCGGTGACATTCCATTCACTGCTGAGACCGCCCCACATCGGGTTTCCATTATATACCCGCTCCAGAAATGGAATTCCCATGACAGCCTTGTTGATTTTCAGAGCGGCTACATTACCATCTATGCCACCACCCAGCCTGTATTTGACTTCAATGAACTCTTCGAGCTCGCTATGTGGAATTTTGCCTGTTTTGCCATCGCCAAATGTAATGACGCCCTGTTCAATATCAAGCGTATAAACACGCATGTCTGAATGTGGGTTTGCGAAGCTTTCAATTTGCTTCCAGCGGATCCATACCCCTGCGCGCTCGCCGTTCTTATCGTGTTCAATGCGCACGTCATTAGGACAGTTGCTTTTAAGCTCAGCAGCATAACTTTCACTCACGTACCCCAGTTCATTGATCCAGACCTCAGCGTCAAGAAGTGGCGCCCTCGAAAGTGTGAGCCTGGTATTGGGTTGAATTGACGTTGTGGAAAAATACTCCGATTCCAGTGTTTCCTGTTGTGTTACACTGACACCATTCATGCGCAGATTGATATTTCTATGGTACTTCTGCGGATGGATAAGCCCGTTTTCTGAACCGATGGGAACAATCCGTATCCAGAACTTATACTCATTGAATCTTTGAGCGGGTGTCATAAGACCAGGAGCCATAAAGCTTATGAGACCATTTACGGTGAATCCGTCCGTCTCATCTTCATGACGCATGTCATGCCAGCCTTCTCGTCCGCTCTTCACGCCGTGATACTGTAGCTTATAGAGGGCTTTTGTATCAGAGCTTTCAGTAAAGACGGGGCTTGCCTCTATACGGATGGGGCCCCTTTCAAGGGGTTTTGAAAGCGCTATGTAAACGGCCTTGTAGAGATCCGGATCCGGTGGGCTCACCAGTTCTATTTCCAGATTTCCTATATGCTTACGCTCAAACACCCGCTCTTCAAGATTAGACGTGAGCACGAGTGCTGCGGGCACGGCTTGGGGTGCTTGAGGCTGATGTCTGGTGTCTATTTGCATTGTTACAGAATAGAACATTGGAACAGCTGTATCCCCAATCGGTGCAAAGGCGTTTTCAACCTTGGTTATTCGCGCGCGTATATATGCATATTCCTGAGGTCCAAATACCGCGCTCTCAATATCGTCTGGGCAGGTAAATGCAATCTGCCAAAGGCCATCTTCTGGAATACTCTGTGCCGGTCCCTTGGTCTGAAGTGTCATCCAGCCTTTCCCGTTCCAGTATTCCCAAGTGAGGGTATCAATGCGGATACGTTTTGCTTCCGGTTCTCTGAGTTCTGATTCATGCATGATATTACGCCATTTGACAATCGGTTCTTCGCCAACCTGCTCAATGGATTTGAGAAAGGTCTTGACCTTAAAGCTCAGGTTGATTTCAGCGCCAGGCTTAGAGAAAAGCGCACTGTCACCCAGCATGAAGGTGTCAAAGACATTGAAGGTGTCGCCAAAGGGCAGAATAGCCTTATGCTTTCTGCTCATTTCTATAGGCGTATCGTTATTGAGAATCGCATACGGCGCCATGGCCTGGGTAATTACATGTAAGTTAAGCCGCGTGATATCGATATCCCTAAAATAAGTCAAATCAAGAAATGTACATGTCAATGCGCCAGACATAAGGATTTTTTCAGGCACTTCTATATAGAGCATGCCATCAGAGACGCTTGTACGCAGTCTGTGGGTTTCATCTCCGTATTCAAGTGTGAAGCGCGCCTTGTTTTCTGAGGAGAGTCCCTCAAGAAGACGGCGTGTGTCCATATCGTGCGAGGTCCCGAAATCAAGACCAAGGGTCATGCCTTCCCTAAGGGCAAGCCACTTGCTGTCACTCAGGGTAAAGCCCGCTTTGTTGATATTCAGTGCGCTGTCAATTTCAAAGAGTGGAAAGTCAATACCCGTTCCATGTGGCAAGTGTGCTGAAAGCCAGCCGTGCTCATGGTCGTATACAAAGGACTTCACAATCCGGGAATCTGAGATATATAAGGGCTTAGCCGTCTCAAAGTATATTTCAGAGTCTTCACCATTCTCTGAGAGCAGCTGAAAACCACTATCGATAAACTGGCCTTGAAGCGCGCTTTCGTTAAGCAGAAAGCTGACAAATCCCTTGGAAGAGGTCGGCCTGATTGGACTTGGGTCAAGTAGATTCACCAAATCACGCCGCTGTTTGCCTGCAGTTCTGTTAACGCGTTCTATTTGCTCGATATACATGTCTCTGAAAATGAGCGCGAGCGCACTGCCAAAGTCCGGATTTTTCATGTCCGGATGCCAATCTGGCGTGTAGCTGCTTGCGAGTGTTTTCATTCTATCAAGCAGCTTGTCTGTAGTTTTCTGATCTATGATTTTAGGCTTCATAAGTGCCTCCAGCTATTCCATACCCTCTGTCAAGTAAAATGGGAATACGAGATTGTGCGGATTGTTTGTCGCACGTACTATGTAGTTGATTTCAATCATGACACAGGCTTCCTCGGAAGGATGCTCCTGTGCAGTCACTTCGATTTCTGTAATACGGGGTTCCCAAAGTGTCAGGGCTTCTTCCACCACATGCTCCATCTGTTTCAGGTTCGTATAATCCAGGGTTTCAAAAACATATGCGTGAATATCACATCCGAATTCCGGACGCATGACGCGTTCGCCTTTACGGGTCATCACAATCATACGAATGGACTGCTGTATGAGTGCTTCATCCTGTGCGGCTTCCATGTGTCCCATCTGTTCGGTTGGGCGTATGGGAAAGCGCCAACCAGTACCTGTAAACTTTTGATTCAATATCATCACCTGACCATTTTGATGTACGTGTTGAATGACTCGTTGAATTTCTAATTGATTTTTACAATAGCGCCTTTGATATTCGCAGGGCCGCCGGCTTCGACGTTGAGCAGTCCACCGGACTTGATGGTCATGCTGGCATCGGCGTTAATGTCTATTTTCGCAGCCTTGATGCTGAGTGTTGTCGTTTTGATATCAATTTTCTGACCGGTTCCGTCGAGTACAATCTGAGAACCGCCAGACTTTACAGTGATTTTCTTGTCTGCGGTCACATTCATCTGTCCGCCCTTGGTATCGATTTTCACGCCGTTCTTTCCACCCTTGTCAGCGATTTGAATGACTTCATCCTTATCCTTGAGGGTGACGTGCATGCCTTTGGGGGTCTTGATATCAACAGTGGACGATTCGCCGTCTTCTGAATCTTCCAGAATGACCTCAATACCGGACTTGGTTTTAATCATCTTCGTCAGATTTTTCCCGTCCTCGCTGCCAACAGGCGGCGCATTGTCCTTGTTCCATAGACCGGCTACCACAAAGGGCTTGTGTATGTCGCCGTTAATGAATCCGACAAGCACCTCATCGTTCACATCTGGAATGAAATAGGCACCCATCTTTTTGCCTGCAAAAGGGACCGCAACACGGATCCAATCGGTTTCGTTATCGCTCGTATCGCGCAGGAGGAGCTGAACCTTTATTCTGCCAAGGTTGTCCGGGTCATTTGTATTGGTAACGATGCCTAGTGTAAGGCCATACATCTTGTCATCAGATTTATTGCTGTCCTGTTGTAACAGATCGATTAAACTCATATCACATTCACCGCCACTTTAAAGGTTGTTGTATAACCGCTATCGGAAAACGCATGTTTCACGCTGGTTATATAGTAGTCGTTGTCTATTGTCGGGTCGAAATTCTTGAGCTGGAGGTAGCGACCCGGAATCAGTTCTGGAATTCCTATGCAGGTCCCTGACCCGGTGACAAAGCTCATGCTTCGTCGGTCGAGCTCGGCTTCAGCTCTTTTTTTTGCTTCCTCAGCTGTTGTAATGGATTCATCAATTATAGTGACCTTAGCGCCTTTCAGAAGTGTTGTGACGCCATCTGCCTCCTTCTTGCCCTTGCCTGCCTTCTTGACCTTGTCCGCCTTCCCCTCAACGACCTTGTGATTTTTCGTATCATAGCCGCGAACAATGACTTCGCTGACTTGGGAATGGAGCCCGATATCCCTTGAAAAGGACATGATATACTGGCCCCACTCAAAGGTGATAATCGGCTTTGTAATCTTACGCGGTTCCCTGAAGTAGACGGTATCGCCCAGGGCAAAGAACTCGTAATTCAGCTTCTTTGAGACCTCGAGCACAAAGTCGTAATCACTTTGCCGATTCTGTTCTATGGGATGCTCAAGCTTGGGCGTTTTATCGATTTCCAGCTTTTTAGCCAGTGCTGTGTAGTCGTTGAAAATCTTCTTCACAGCATCGCCATAAGTTTCATAGACCTTTTTTTCGGACTTGATGTCCTGCATCATGAGTCCTTTGACATCCATGCATTCTATGGAGAGCTTGGGAAATTCAGACTCAGAAAAGTCTGCGCTTACAAGGGATATATACCCCTTATAGACAAGCTTTGTCTCCACATATCCAAGTTCCACATCGACGATGTTGCCCAGGGAGAAGTATTTATCCAGCCAATCCTTGTTGAAGCTTCGACTTTTCAGGTCGTAGGCGTTGAGAATATCAAAGGTGCAGGCATTGGCAGAATCCTGTATGCTCAGCTCGACACTCAGGCTGGAAGCGACAATTCCTGCGCTCGCCAGATCCTTGCCCTTTATTTTGATGACCTGGGTTGGAACTGAAAAATCCTTGTATTTTTTTGAAAGATCACTGATTTTATAGGCGCCCTTGTCCATTGTGCACCCCCCTTAGCGCATGTTCTGATGTTGGACCCTTGATTATGATTCGTGTATGTTCGGCACCTTAATGCGTGTGCCGCTTGAAAGAACGCGCGGGTTTGCAATGCTGTTGGCTTTTGCAATACGCTTCCATTCGCTGGGATTGTCGTACTCCTTTGCAGCCATCTGCCAGAGCTTTTCTTCTTGCTTGAGAACCCTGTGCTTGGTTCTGTCAGGAGACTCCAGCGGTGTCTTCTTCATGAGGGCTTCAAGGGTATCCACCGATTCCAGTGTAATGGCTATTTTGGCACGAACCGGCTTGCCTGAATCCAGAAACATGGTGAAAGTCTGGGTGGCCTTGGTCAGCACGCCTTGAAAATTAAGCGAGCCCCATACGAACTTCACTTCAGGAGGCTGGTGCAGGCCTGCATCTACCTTCATGGCAGCCATGACCTTTTCGGTGTAGGTCCGTACATCCTTTTTCTTGGACTCGGGCTGCGGTGTTCCGTAAGTGTCAAAGAAGAGCTCGACTTCAAGCTGTGGCACCTCGGAACCAACATACTGTTTGATAGGCCTTTCGGCGCCGACTGGCTGTATCCATTTGAATTTTTTGGCGCTGGTGATTTTGTATTCGTTTGGATTGAATAGGACTTTGACCTTTTCTGTCTTCTTCTCTCCAATAATCTGAAGTTCAGCTTTTTTTAGAGCCATATGGGTCACCTGATTTCTTCAATTGCCATGGTCTTATGTGCGATAGCTTTTCTAAAGTCCTCTGCGGCGTTTTTCGAAGGAAATACGCTTTTCAAACTTCTTGTATATCTTTTCAAAAATCGCATCAATATCAACGGTTTCAAGGGATGCCTTTTCAGGCATTATGCTTTTAGGCTGCATGATGTCCTGCGCTTCTGGCGTTTTCAAGTCCGTGCTGGTTATTTCTATGGATTCCATAGGTCGTTCGCGCGGCTTGTCCTGCATTTTTTTCATGAGTGCCTGGGCTTGGCTGGTGTAATTCTTTTGGACTGGACGTATATTTCTGTTTTCAATTTCTTCGAGTGTGGTCTTTGTCATTTGTGTCATGGCCTTGGCAGAAGAAATCATACGTTTGATCGTATGTGTCTCTCTGCCCGTAACACCACTGTCTTTTGAAATCCGTTCGTGTGTTTCAAGGGTCATGACTGGACCTATGCTGTCACCCAGCTGTGAAGCGCTATTTTCTGTGCTCTTTGCCTGTAAGCTGTCACGTCTTTTTGTAATGGTCTTAGTAAAATGCCGTGTAAACGTTGCGGTTTGAGGGTGGTCAAAAAGGGTGCGAAGATGGACATTATCCATTCGTCCTGCTTTTTGACCCGTTTTAGTCTGCATGTTTTTAATCTGCATCTTTTGAAATATTTCCTGGTTTGCATACACCTCTGATTGAAGGGAAACCCTCTTTATAGCATTCTTGAGCGCTCTGTTTACATGGCTCTCAAGAATCTCGGAGAATGTCTCAAAGCTTTCCTGGACTGCTTGTGTGCGATTTTCTGAGCTTGTCTTATAGGCTTTGGCACTGCGCGAAAAGCTGGGATTTGCCGTTGTGGCACGTGTCTCCAACCGGCTAATGATTGCGTGTGTGAGCGGGCGTTCAAGCTGGTTTATAAGGTGATTCTCATTTGTCGTTAAAACGGTTTGAAGCCCTTGTCTCAAAATACTGGTTTCAAGCAGGGACCCACGGGATGTATGTGGTGTTTCGTCTGCTTGCAGTGTTTGGATAGTTTGTAATAGTTGGGGCGTTTGAAATCTCTTAAGAGATGTAACCCGTCCCAAATGCGTGGACTTGGTGATTTGATTGACCACCTTTTGGAGGTCGGGTTCAATCTGTTGTAGAATTTCTGAACTGAGCAGATGGACTTGATCTGCGGTTATACGCTCTATTTGCTGCCTAATGCTGTTTGGCAGTTGCAGCTCTGTGTAGTCCTGATTTTTCAGGCCCAGCAAAATGCGTGTGACCCCACTCTGTATTGTGCTTCTGAAGGTGCTTGAGAGCATGGTCCTTGATGGGTAGAGTCCCACTGTTGTCATGACCTTGCCTCTGGTTTGCCCATACACAGGTCCTCGGCCACTGATTTCACCGGCATACCCACTAAGTGGATTCTGGGTCTCTTGTATCTTGCGCATGAGTGTCTCATAGAGACTGTCATTAAAGACAAGGCGTAGACGGTCAGTGTATGAATCCATGTAAGAATCCATATAAGAAAATTCACGATTTTCAAGTGTACTTGTGTATGTAACTAGGTGTGCCTTGTCAAATTCATGGTCACTTGTGGCCTTTCTAAAATCAGGTTTGTAATCTGTTTTAGAGTGGATATTTCCATGACGGTTTCCAGGATGTGCGTGCTCCAGCTGCATAGTTGCCACCATATTGATTGTCTGCATGATGGTGGCATGTGAAGCTCTAATTAAAGTTTTGCTTGAAGCGTCCAAATAACTTGTGTTCAATATGCGCATGGCGTCCTGAGTCATTCGGCCCTTTAGTACAGAGTCTTCGTTCAATGCTGTAATCGAATTATTATGAGATTCTTTAACAAAAGCCTTATTGGAAGCCTTAACTGCAGAAGCCTTAACTGCAGGCTTAAGAGAGGCTATATCTGAAACCCGATCAGGAGCTGTAGCTTTAGCAGAATCCTCTCTAAAGGTCTTTTTGCTATCCTTTCTGATGTCACTTCTGGTGTCTTTGATAGAGTCTTTAAAATCCCGCGTATTGGTGATTTCTTTTTTGAGTTCTCTATTTATTTCTTTTTTGAGTCTATAGATTGCTTGTCTTGTAAGGACATTTTCTGTGGTCCTGTTTCTGAGCAGATGCAGGATCGTTTTGTTTTGATGCGAGGTTTTTCTAAAGGCTTCAAGGGGATGAACGCTTAAAAGTCCCCTGCGCTCCAAGTCATTTTGAAAACTTGTGCGCGCGCTGGAGAGAGTCCGCTTATCTAAAATACCGGTTATAACTTCGCCAAGTATCATGCCATAGTAGGCGTCGGAAAATGTACTGGAACTGGAAAATCTATCGGGAGTAGATAACCCAAGGGAAGTAGATAACCCATCAGAAACGGAAAGCACACTTGAAGATTCAGTTTCAGATAAAACAGATTGTGTGACGCCCTTCCTGTTTTCGTCAATCGCCCCCGCGAAACGCTGTGAAACAAGCGGTCTGTTCAGATTGAAATATTTCAGATCTGTGTGCATGTTTCGCATGGATATTACCGAATTATTAGTAAGTGCACGCCTCAGAGATTCTGAAATCGGCAACGGTATAATTGTATTCAGGGTACTGTTGAGAGTCAGTGATTTTGATAACGACTGTAAGTCAGAATACCCTAGGACTGATTTATGTATGGAAGTCTCAAACAGGCTTGTCTTAACCTCTGAGTAGGCTGTTTGATGCATGTAGTGCCGGAGTATTCCCTGCACAATATCGGCGGGTATGCTGTAGTGTGCTGCAGTATTCTGTATTTGTGTAAACATGGAAATCAAGGCTTTATCGTCTTGTTTCAAAGCCAGATTTTCATGGTTGTTTTCAATTTGAATGGCTGAAGCTTGTAAGGCTGTCAGTCTCAGATGGACTTCTTCCTTTGCCCATGCTTCAAAGTACTGATGGACTTTGTTTCTAAATTCAAAAACATTGAAGGCAGGCAGGTCAAGCTCTGTCAGTGCTTTTTCGTAGGCCTGTGTCTGTGAAGCAATTTCATCGGTGTATGAATGCTTTAATGTGTATTGTTCTTTTCGATTAAACTGCTTTTGCTGATTGGTCTGGTTGATCAGACGGAACTGTGTATGCTGGGTAGACTGTTTTTTTCCATCAAGCCTGTTCTTCTGCTGGTGATGGTATAAATACGGTGCATTTTGCAGCTGAACTCTATGCATCAGCTGTAGCATGTAGTGGTTGCTGCTGAGGTTAAATATGCTTGAACCCAGTGTGTGTTGGCTCGTAAAATCTGGGCTTAGTGAAACAGGCCTTACTAAATCAGTACGCATTGAAGCGGGATGCTGCATAAGCCTATTTTCAAGCAGTATGTTCAAGAAATCATGGACTTTTGAAAATGCGCTTTGGAAAAGATGATCTTTCGACACTGCTGCATGTGAAAATGCTTGCACTGAAAAATCAAGCTGCTTGTGCATGTTTAAGGTGTTCTCAATAGACTTCATAGCCCTGTTTTCAAGGGTGTATGAGGAAGATGCGAGAAGCCTGTATACGTCATGTCTCGAAAAAACATCAGGACTTACATTCAGTTTTTGCACGAGTGCGTCAACGACATGCAAATCAAAGACATTCAGTGTATTGAAGTCACTGCTGTTTTGGGATGCTGGCGTTTTCTCATGTATTGCAGGGTCTGCAAATATCAAATCGTGTTCTAGGTATCGGTTGGCTACTTCTGCAACTTCATGAATCAGTCCTCGTGTGCTTGCCGTTTCAGCATATGAGGTGGTGGTATGACTTTGCGCCGAACCCTGGTAAATGACATGTTCAGTTCTAGACGGCTGAAAATCATTTTGATGTGATAAAAGCTGAGCAAATGCCACGTTTTCTTCTGAAGCGTGCTTACTGCTCGGAATTCTGTGCACATTTTGGCTGAAAACAGATGGATAAGCAGTGTAGCTGGTATAGGCATCTGTTAAAGATTCCAGAACCTGCGACCATGTGTTCTGAACAAAATCCGCACGCAGCGGGTTGAACCCATCTCTTGATTGTGCAGTCATAATAGCCTCGGTATTCCTGCTCGCAGTGCTTGGACTTGCAGGCCATCTGTCGTCTGAAGTACCGGGTTCCGATGCAGTGTACGCAGTGCTGCTCAAGGTGCTGTTCAAGGTGCTGTTCAAGCCATTTCCATAAAACGCTTTCAGTGCTTGGTCACTATGCCTGCCTGCGCCTGCCTGTGTCAGATTGCTGACCAAGGTTTGCAGCGTCTTCAAATAATTGATGGCAGGCAGGAATGTATCTGCTTGATCAAAGGGTGAAGGCGCATTCGGCACAGCATACTTCTGAGCCTTATAGTACCTGTTTGCATAGGCTTTGGCATACAGCAGATAATTGGCAGCGCTCAAGGAACCATAGCCCATTGCTGGGCTTGTCAGAGCAAAACGGCGGGTCTGTCTGAGCGTGCTGCTGAATGAAGACCTGTAGGCCTTGCTGTAATAGAGCTGTGCAAAGCTAAAAGATGCAGATTCCCAGTCAAGGGCACTCAGCAGTGCAGGGTGCTTTTCATTTTGTCTGTAAGCGTCAGCTATCCTGCTATCAGACCTTAGTTGCTGTGCTGACTGGTCGGGTTCTGCTTGCTGCATTTGGGTGGTCGCTTCGAGTGCGGTCAGCTTATTGAATACTGAGATTCTTGAACCGTATTCATGGTGTGACACTGTTTTTTCAAACAGTTGAAGATACTGCTGTTTTGTGAACAGCGCGCACTGCATTTGACGGTCGTTGAAGTATTTTAGGCTATTCAGCGTATGGACTGGCATATTCAGAACGGATGAAGCATGCAGACTTCTATTTGAAAAATGAAGTCTTGGCGTTTCAATGTAGGTTTCAAACAGCTTTTGAACGGCAGAATGCACCACGGAAGATTCGTGTGTATGATAATGCTGGATGACCTGAGTGTTTTCAGACAGATTAAGGATCTGGCTGTAGTTGTTGTACGCATGAACATCCTGCTCATGAGTTAGGGGTTCATCTGATTCCCCCAGCCCCATCAGCTCTAAAAAATACATGTCTACAGGACGGAAGAAAGCGCCCGAAAAGCCGTAACGACTCATAATCCATGTGGAAAACAAGGTCGTTTCTGGTCTTACGAGAACATGTGTCATTATTCTATTTTCACGAATGATGGGTTTGTATGTAATCATAAGCGCCTACCTTGTTTCGTCATGGTATGTGTAGTGTCCATATGGGTAAAGCTATGGATCAAGCTCTATTCAAACTTTCACTATTGCTTTCTTTATTAAGCTTTTTCTGTCAGGCCTGAGTGGGTTATTTCCAAGGTTTCTATTGCAACCTCACTGCCGAGCGCATTGAGGGACGGTCCTGTCCACTTGGTCGGAAATGCGTCTTGAAACTCCCAGGTGCGAACAACCTTTTTATCTTCAGTTCGCAGCTTGATGGTGCCGCTCGATTTTTGAAGCTTCCCCTCTTTAATGTGCTGGAACCACTTGATCATACGTGCAAGGTCCCCTACGCCGCGTTCCAGTACAAGTTTGCCGCTCTGGACACGCTTTGGAAGCATGTGGACATGGGAGTTGACCCCACCTTCCTGATACTCTTCAAGTTCAATTGAACCTTCCAGTCCGGAGACCTTGGAAAAATTGCCCTTGAAATTTCCTATTTCAACCTCATAGCGATACGTTACGCCTAGGTTATCAATCTTTGCCATAGCTCACCTCTGCTTTCATGGCCAAAAGCCTGACACTGCTGCTAAAAGACGTCAAAAATATTGTCAGGTGTGTCATTGAGTTTCTTGTTTATGCTGGAAATCTGCTCACAGTACCTACGCCGCTCCAGATGGTCCATTTGCATGACTTCCTCATGGGACCAGTGAAAATAATAGGCTATGAAGGCTATTTCCTCATAAATCTGAGCCTTGGGATAGCAGCTTATCCCCTTAAGTTGAAAAAATCCACAGGAATGTCGTGCTCGTGTCCGCATTGAGGACAAACTGCGGGATACGAAGGCGCCTCCATTTGATTGATACGCTGGTAAAGGTCCTGCAGATATGCGAGGTCAGCGGTAAAAAGACGTTCGATGACTTTCGTGTCAATGTGTCCGACTTCACCCAGTTTTGTAATGACCCGTGAGAGAAGTATGACGGACAGATAGCTTGGGTTCTGCTGTACACGCGGATCGCGCATTGGCAGAATTTCATCGGCAGCTGTTGCGAGTCGCATGATGCCGCGCTTGTGCATATTGCCCTGCTGATCAATATAGCCTTTTGGCAGTTCGAATTCATATTCTGTTTGGAATGGCATTGGATTTCCCCCTTTGTGATTGCGGTTAACAGATGTGTATGTTGAAAGTGCTTATCGGGTTGATGCTCTATCTATAGATTTATCCAAATTCAAGGCAATATAACCAATATTACGGAAACGGGAGCCCATTACGAGTTCCCGCTTCCATAGATTTTTATTAAGCGGACCTAGTCAGACCCTCGTGTGCGATTTCAATGGATTCCATTGCAACCTCTGAACCCGTCGCATTAAAGTCCGGTGCCGTATACTTGACTGGCCAAGCGTTGATCATTTGCCATGATGCTGCATCATCGCCAGCTTCGTCAATCGCTGTGATGGTTACAGTCTTGCGCTCGATGCCAGTGCCGTCTGAAAAGCCCTGAAGCCATTCGTATAGCACCATAGAGTCTGAAGTACCCCATTTTAAAGTGATGTTGCCGTATTTCGTGAGTCCTGGAAGCTTGCGTGGCGTAGTCACGTCGTCGCCTTCACGGTACTCGATTACGTCTACCGATGCGTCAAAACCAGAGACTTCAGCAAAACCGCCGGCTTCAAGACCATCAATTTCAAGACGGAACCTAAAATTCCGATATGGGTGTTTCATATCAGCCATAGATATTCACGCTCCTTCTAAGAGTTATTGTTGTTATTGTTCGCTGGTTTTCTGTGCAATTCTGAAGATGACAAATTCAGCCGGTTTGACTGGTGCTACACCAATAACACAAATCAGTCTGCCGTTTTGAATATCGTCCTCAGACATTGTTGTACGTCCAATGTCAACGAAGAATGCTTCGCCCTGAGTGCTGCCTGCAAGTGCGCCGCTTCTCCATACACCGGTTAGGAAAACTTCGATTGTCCTCTTAACTCTCGTCCAAAGCTGCTCGTCATTTGGCTCAAAAACAACCCAGTTGGTATTAGCCTTAATGGATTCTTCAAGGAAAATGAAAAGTCTGCGGACATTGACATACTTCCAAAGTGAATTCGATGATACTGTTCTTGCGCCCCAAACCCGGATGCCTTGTCCAGTAAAAGTTCTAATGAGATTGACGCCCTTAGGATTCAGGATGTCCTGCTCGCCCTTGCCGTAAAGTGAACTGAGCCCCACAGCTCCACGAACAACTTCATTGGCAGGTGCCTTAAAGACGCCGCGCTCATTGTCGGAACGCGCATAGATTCCAGCCATGGCTCCTGATGGCGGCATGTAAATATTGCGCTTATCAAGTGGATCGAACATTTCCAGCCATGGGTGGTACATTGCAGCATAGTCCGAATCAAACATATTTCTGAAATTCATGACATCGCCGACTTTTTTCTCAGTCACAGGCATGTCAAGAACTGCAAAACGGCTCTTTTGGTTTTCACAGTGTGCAATCAGCGCAAGCTGAACGTTAGGATCAGTAACGCCAGGAATCGCCATGACGCTTACTTGTTCGTTCTCTAGGAATGATTGGATGCCTGTACGGTTTCCAGGTCCATCGTCAGAACCCATGAAGGTTGCAGATGTTACATTGTCTGCAGTGCCGTCAAAGCCGCCATCAAGTCCAAAAATGTATGTACCTTCTGCTGTGCCTGTTAAAGCTTCATAAGGCGCTTTAGCACCTTCAACATCGCCTTCCATCTGAGCTTCAATCAGGTCAGATTTCGCTATGCGCTTTGTAATGAAGTTCGATGCAGCCACGTTCAGTGAAACATTTTCGTAAGATTCGAGAAGATCCTGATAACCCACCTCCATGTTGAATTCACATGTCTGGATGGTTTTGCTTGGAAGCAGGTCTGTATCGACAACATCTGCTCCAAAAGGCGCTTCGAATACGAGAACGTTTTCAACAGCGGAAGCAATTTTCGCAAATTCACTTGCTTCGCCGTCCGTAAACATGACAACGTCTCCCACATTGAATCCTACAGCTGATTTTACTTTGTAGGATTTTTTGTCTCCATCTTCCTGAAGCTCAAGAATTTGTGTTTTTGCCTTGCTTGCAGGCGAGAACTTGACGCGGACGTCATTGCCCCAAGCACCAGGATTCTTTGCCATGACCTTAAGGGTCAGGTCTCCGGCTACCTCTGTCTCGGCAATCTTTGCATCTTCTGGCGCAACGCGCATTACATACGCTCTTGATCCGCCATTGTTGAAGAATGCTTCAACACCATAAGACAGGAATCTGTAAACACCAAACTGGTTTTCAGACAGGTATCCGCCAAACTTTCTCCTAAAATCGGCGATGTTTGTTACGAGTTCAGGCGTACCTACTACCGCACCACGCTGCGCGAGACCGATAAAACCGCAAGTGCTGGTACTAACGCCTTCCATAGGCCGAGGCCCCATTTCAAATTCTTCAACGTATACTCCGGGTGATAAATACTCTGCCATACGTGTCCAACTTCAGATCAATGATCTGAAATCAGTCCCTCCCTTCATCGTTTATTGATTAAAATGCAAATTCAACCTTGATGGCATCCAGCGATTTGCGGTCAGATGCCAAGTCTTCTATCATCTCCTGAAAAACACCGATTATATCGGCAAACAGGAAAAGAGTTTCAATTATGTCCGCTTCATTGAGAATATCTCCATTTGGAAGCACCATGACATACCTGCAGTAAACGCGTTCGTCATTGATGCCGAAATGTCCAATGGGCATTCGAGCGTTGATCTCGGTGAGGAGATCTTTCACCTTATTGTCTGCGGTGAGCTCAAGCGGCTCAGGCAGCTCCACATAGAACTGCATCAGATTAATATGTTCCATGTCATCATCTGGCCTTGGCAGGAGCGCTAAGTTTACCATCTGCTCACGGTCCTTATAATCATTGTCGAGAGCGATGATCATCGTACCCAGTCCCAGCTCTTCCGTTTTGGTGAGCACACGGGACTCGATGTCGATTTCTGACAGTTTTCGACTCAGGTACTCCAGCTTGATGAGGTCATCTGTTTGAACGGTATCAATCATGGAATTCCTCCTTAATCGGTGAGTGCTTCAATGAGCAATCCTTGCTGTTCCTTCTTCTTGCCATTTTTCTTGTAAAGATCCTTCGTATCGACACCCGTTGCATCCAAATCAGATTCAACATGATCATACTCTTCCATGACATCTTCGTTCTCTTGGTCAAATGGTGACATTTCACCAATGTGCTCTAGGAGAATACCGGTGTACTCGATGGCCTTTTCCTTTCTTTCAGGCATCATGGCTGCATCAGCAGAATCAATGGTGGCATCCAGCACGGTTTTTGTCATGCCTATGCCGAAGTTGACGCTGTCGATGATGGCCTTGCTCACTGCGCCTGGTCCTGTAAATGTCATAACGAATGAAACATCGGACAGGACATTTGAAACGAGATCCACAGCATTTGACCCAACATCCTTGGCTTTTGCAATTTGGCGTCTCTTATTGATTTTCCTAAGTCGCTCGTCAATAAGAAACTGTCGATAGTCTTTTTTCTTGGCTGCATCGAGTGCTTCTCCCGTGCCGCTACCTCCGCGGTACCGCTTTTTGACCAGGTCCTTGTTGACCGTGACATCCGTTTTCTTAATACGGAAAAAGCGTTTAGCCCGTGAAATGAAACCCGTTGATTTTTGAACAAGGGATTCATCCCCATCCTTTTCATCGCGGTATTTCTCTTTGAATTTTCTTCGATTGTCATTCATGCGCTTGCGCGTCGAATTGATTACAAAGAATTTCACGGTTTCAGCAACAGCCTTGATGGCGGAATAGATGGAACGAACAAAAGGCACGGCACCCAGGATTTCATCGCCCAGACTGAGAATTTGATTCTTGGCATTGCTGAGTCCATCTTTAAAAGCCTGCCACATACCCTTCTTACTGCCATCTTCGTTCTTTTCACTGCTGCCCTTGATGTAGTCCTTAATTCCGAGGACAATACGCTTGAGGAGCGTATAAGAGCTTTTAATTACATCGCCGATCAGTCCTAAGAGCGGTTCGCTCTTGATGATGGCCTCAAGACCACCGGTGGCCAGTTCAGCACCTACATTGAGTTCGTTGGTAATAAAGGTCTCACCTAGTTTGCCAAATGCCTCGACAGGAAAACCGCCTTTGACCTCGTCCTTGTCAAAATTGCCGTAGTTTTGGCGCATGGTGTTCAGTTTTGAGAAGTTTTCGATTTCTTTAGCCTTTTTCTCATCCGCAGTCGGAAAGAGATTTGACCATGTTCTCTTAAAAATGTTTTTCTTTTTAGCATTTGGGTTTTGGGCTTCCTCCTGCTGCTCTTCCTCGCGTTCTTGACTTTCGGACTGCTCAGGTGGATTAGCCTCCTCCTGCTCAGGTGCATTGGCCTCTTCCTGTTCAGGTGCATTCGCCTCTTGTTGCTGAGGCGGATCAGCCTCTTCCTCAACCTCTTCCTCAACAGCTTCTGCTGTTGACTCAGCTTGTTGTACAACTGGGTCTGGGACAGGTGCATTTGGAAGCGATTCGTTTGCATCGCTTTGTGGTTCTTCAGTTTGTGGTTCTTCAGTTTCTGGTTCTGGTCCAGCTTCTGGCTCAGCTTCTGGTTCAGCTTCCATTTCTGAGTTCGGTGTTTCTTCGGGGGCTTCTGCATTAGGTTCTTGCTCAGGTGCTGAAGGTGATGTTATAGGACTTTCTTCCTTTTTCTTACGTTTGAATATGTTCCACCCCATCGGATTTCACCCCTTCCTTTCCTTCAACGCTTGGTTCGGGCTGTTGGTCTGTTTCATCGAGCGTTGTACCTTCTGGGAAGAGCGCACCCTTTTTCTTTCCTTTTCGGTGCATTTGCTCCCATACCCGCTCCATTTGTTTGAAGTACATTTTTTGCTTCTCAGATTTTAAGTGAGCCAATTGCTGATGTTCACTGCGCGCGTTTTCAAGCTCAGATATGGTAGCCCTGTAGTCTCTGTCCACAGTTGGATCGCGTCCGCGATGCATTGTGGCATCGGCTCTATTTTCCATGAGCCTTTCATTCAGGTTCATAATGGTCTCCTTTTCTGCACTGTCATCCATAAAGGGCATGGCTGTTTCAAAATCTTCGGCTTTACCGAATTTGTCCTGAGTAGCCCGCTTCAGATGACGTTTCATTTTAAAAGAGCTTTCACTTCCAGGTATGTCCGGCAATACAGACTCCCGGTCGATATCGTTATAATGCGCTTTGCCGCCAAAACGTCTTTTATAGGCTCTGTTCATGTCAACGGTGTTGGCATGGGTGTCTGCCATGGCGCGTTTGTCTGCTCTTGGACTGATTACGGTAATGGGACGCTGTTCATCGGCAGTCTGTCCCAACTCCGTTTCTGTGTTCAGATCGCGGATGCGTGCTGTCAGCATGGCTTTTCCGAATCTGGCATCATGGCCTGTTTTAGCTCTGTAATGCGTAAATGTATCGTTCGCCGCGGCGGGCTTTACTGTTGGGGACCGCTTTAAATAAGGTTTGGGATTCTCATGAAAACGATCCATGCAGTCGGCCTCCAATACACATAAAAAGTCCAGTTTGCGTCATTTTACTTATACTCATCGACTCATACAAACTATATAAAGATTTCTAAATATGAAATGTCTCAATTGGGATGTAGTCCTGTTTTAATGCGGCTAAAGTGCGTATCTATGTTAATAAGTGATTATAAAGATGAAAGGAGAACCCTATGGGAATGCAGCCATACCGCTCAGCTGCGGAATACTACCAGCATCATTTGCGCTGGATCGACAGCTATTTGAGCAGCTACTTGGATGTTTTTACAGATAAGATGCATACATCTGGAAAGGAGCATATTAAAAAATCCAAGATTACCGAGGCAGATGTTTCTTTTGCGCTCCAGCAGTCCGTACTATCCGCTGGTGGAGGCAGTCTGTCAAAAAACGTGCCCAGCACGGTTGAATCCATATATGAAGCAATTGATAAACGGCGAAAAATCACACTTGAGGAGGATGCCTACGACGGATCGAGTCTTTTTCTTCCCATGGAATATCTGAATAGCGTGTTTAAACTCAGCCGGTTTGAAAGATTTGTCGTTCTCCTGAGTTTTGCTGTTGAACTCGATAGGAAATACGAAAAGATATTTGGTTATTTTAATGATTACACGTCATGGAAGTACCCAACGGTTCAAACGGCTTGTCTGATTTATGACCAGACTCCCGAAGCATATATGCGCAATCTGACACGGTTTTATGGTGACAGCAAGCTGATGAAGTACTTCTTTGTTGAAGCGGATTCGAACCGGTCCTCCATGCAGCTCAAGCTCCAGGGACCGATTGTCAACTTTCTAATGGATTCGGAGCTTGAGGCAATTGTACTTCCAGACTTTATCAGGCTCTATCTGCCTGATGAGACACCCTTGCCCTTAATGGCCCACCAGACTCTTCAGAAGAAGCTTGCACAGTATCTTGAGTCCTTGCCCGCAGGGAGAAAACGCCGCATTGTGATGAACCTGCATGGCAATGATGGTATTGGCAGGCTGTCGCAAATCAAGCACTACTGTCATAGCCATGGTCAGTCTGCAGTCATTTTGAGTTTGGAACGGCTGCAGATGATTATAAAAAGCGGACAGCAGCCTTATATAGAGGCTTTAAAACAGCTTTCGCAGATTCTGCTCATGCATCAGGCCGTACTCGTTTTGACCAACTGCCATGTTGAAAGACATCATGAACTGCTGCGGCAGTTTTTCGAGGATTTTCTAATAGACCTTGCCCCGTTTCTAAAGGTTGTTTTTATTCTTTCAAATCAGGCTTTGCCGCCACTGACTCGACCAGACCATGCACTCACTGTCCTGCGCATTGAGATGAAGGACATAAGTGGCAAGACACGTGAATCGCTGTTTGAGCATCATTTGCTGAAAAGCAGGAAGCAGTCCAGTGCGGACCTAACCTCTATTTCATCAAAGTTTCAGTTTACGCCGGATCAGATTGAGAACGCGGTTCAGGACGCCATTGAACTATCGCGTATTGAGGGCAAGGAACTGATTGACTCGCATACCTTTCATCATGCGTGCAGAAATCAGCTTAACCATAGCCTGAATAAAAGGGCCCAGCGTATAGATGGCGGCGGGTCATGGAAGCAGCTCGTCCTGCCTGAAAGCTCCATACAGGTACTCAATGAAATATGCGATCATGTTAAATATAAGAGTCTGGTGCTGGATGAATGGGGATTTTCAGAGCATCTGGCCTATGGGACAGGCCTTGCCGTACTCTTTGCAGGACCGCCTGGAACGGGCAAGACCTTCAGTGCACGGATTTTGGCACGTGAGCTTGACCTTGAGCTCTATAAAGTGGATTTGTCACAGATGATAAGCAAATATATCGGTGAGACAGAAAAGAACATCAGCGCACTCTTTGACGAGGCGGCTGGCAGCAGTGCGATTCTGCTCTTTGATGAGGGGGATGCACTCTTTGGAAAGAGGACGGAAATGAAAGACTCCCATGACCGCTATGCCAATGTGGAGACTGCCTTCCTGCTCCAGAAAATTGAAGCCTATGAGGGCATGAGCATTCTGACGACAAACTTCATGCAAAATATAGACCCGGCTTTTCTAAGACGCTTCAGGTTTGTTGTCCATTATCCCATACCGGACGTAGACTCAAGACTTCGCATTTGGAACCGTATTTATCCGGAGCATACACCAATTTCAAAGCAGATTGACTTTGACTTTCTTGCCAAGCATTTTGAGCTGACGGGTGGGCATATCAAGAATATTGCCCTGTCCTCCGCCTTTAAAGCCGCTGCAGAAGGAGAAATGGTCAGTATGAGGACCATCATGAAAAGCATCCAGCACGAACTGGGCAAGACGGGAAAGGCCGTTCTCAGGTCGGATTTTGGGGAGTATGCCTATATGCTTGATGTTTAAAGGCAAAAAAATAACGGATTGTCAAAGATTCCATATAGGAATTTTTGACAATCCGTATTTTGTTTAGCCGGGAAATCTGAAATAGAAACGAAAATCAGATTTTTGACGGCTCACGTCACTTAACCAACGCGTGTACCATTTGGTACTGGTTTTTCAGGTGTAGCAAGTACAGGAACAATTCCATCTTCGTAACCGATATCAAACAGCATGCCCTCTGACAGTTCTCCTGCCATTTTCTTAGGTGTCATATTGACAATGAAAAGTGCCTGCTGTCCAACGACTTCCTGCGTGTCTTCCCTCTCCCCCTGCATACCAACTAGAATCTGACGGTCAAAATCGCCGAAATCCACTTGCATCTTAACAAGCTTGTTAGATGATTTGATGTTTTCAACGGTTTTGATTGTCCCAACTCTGACGTCCAGCTTGCTCAGGTCTGCAAAGTCAATTAGGGGTTTAATCGGAGTTCTCATTTTAAATTGTCCTTTCTGGTTAAAAGCTTCGTCATTCACTCACACATATCAGTTTAACATACTGAAAGTGGATTTAAACCCCGAATTGTGAAAACTGTATCAAAGACGTCTTTCAGGAAAGCAAAGAATAAACCTTGGGCCCTTCACCTGGAAACCCCTTGTCAATCATCGCCTTTTCAGTTGCAAGGAAATGAAATTCCCTACACAATTAAAAAAGGACTCTGAAAGAGTCCCTTAAGTTTTATATTTAATTAGTATTCATCGCTACTTTTTCTCGATTTTTTCATGTGTTTTCGTCTTTTACGATCCAACAAGTCGTCATCATCATAATCGTCGTCATGACTGAATTTCTGCTTTGACTCGTATCTTTTCTTGTTCTTTTGCTTTTGAAATGCGAAGTCATCAAATGTTGTAAAATCGTCTTTGTTATTCACGTTAATCACCTTTTTAATACTAAATACTGTCCTCGATGTACTGGATAATGTCCTGAATTGTATCTACGTCTTCAAAGAATGCTTCGTCGAACTCAATATCAAATGCGTCTTCAATAAGTGAACAGATTGATAGGAATTCGTCATTGTCAAGTGACAAATCATCAAATAGAGACATCCTTGCTGAAAGTTCGGATACATTTGTGTTGATTTGTTCTGCAAGTATATTCAGAACTTCTTTTTTAACCATAGCTATCGCTCCTCAAAGTTGGTCGTTATAAAATACACTAAATCGCTCTGTTTCAGTCTGAGACTGGCTTTTAAATGTATTCTTGTAAGTAGAATATAAGCGTAAACTATGATAAAATCAATGAAAAAATTTTATAAAAATACTTCTGAAACGTATTGACAAAACAAAGTTCTTGTAAGTACATCATATACAATAATCGTGTGAAAAAATGACTTTGTAAAAAACCCTAGATTTTTCAATGTGACCCTGAAAGGGCTCGTAAAATATACAGTATACACAATTCAAAAATTATAAATAATTAACAAATACTAAGACTTGGTCTGAACCGCCTTGCTGCGCGCCATAATCACGTTTGGTGATACAGAGCCCAATGAAATAATGGACTTCAGGGCAACTTCAACAGAAATGTCCAGTTCTGTGTATTTGTTCGGCTTCATATAGACGAGGAAACCGCTGGTCGGATTTGGCGTCGTCGGTATGAAAATGGCTGTGAGGACCTCGCCGTCAAATTCAACCTTTTCTTTTGTAATGAATCCAATACTGTGACTCCCCTCCATGGGATATGTGACGAGGACAGCCTTTTTGAAGTTGTTCGATTTATCGTTAGCAAAGTTTTTGAGTATATCCTTGATGGGAATGTATATGGTCTTGATGATGGGCAGATTTTCGAAAAGACGCTCCAGGTAGTCATGCAGCTTTTTGCCCATAAAATTACTAGTAATACCGCCTATTGCATAAATCAGAGCCAGAATTATAACAAGCCCAAGACCTGGTATGCGCATTCCAATCACTTGGTATAGCGTACTTCCTATAATCGAATCGAGCATGTTGAATGCCTTTGAAATAATCCAGAGAGTGAGTCCGATTGGCAGAACAACAAAAAGCCCTGTGATGAATTGTGTTCTTATGTGTTTCATTGTGTCCCTCGCTTCGTTAATGTAATTGAATATCCATAGTCAAATCATACCCTGGGGCGATTAGAGGTGGATTAAAAGCAGATTAGAAAGAAAACAGAATGATTACTAATACTGGACCAAGTATCAGGCTTGCAAGATTTGCACATAGTCCATAAAGGATTTTACGGCGTTTGGATTCATGGTCAAATTTCACAGTATAGGTAATCGTCTCTCCAATAAATATGAGGCATTCCATAATAATCAGTGTAATTGCAGTGAAAATCAGTCCCAGATAGTAAGCCGACAAGTATAGGGATAGCCACAGCAGGGCCTGGGTAACTGCATTGACAGCTAAAACGATTTTTCTGTGTCGTCCAGTATTCAGTCCAAACGGCATAAGCACAAGCATTTCGATGATAAAGGTCACGGCAAATGTCACTGCAAACATAAGCAGGAAGAAAATGATGTTAGTAGATTCCTTGACCTTGCCGCTTTTCACATCGTAGGTCATGTAAGAATTGAATGAACGCCGCTGGATTTCATCGGAAACATGAATTTCGCCTGTATCCGTGATGACGATGATCTTAAATGTGCTTGGAATCATGTAGCCATAATTCACAGTCGCCACCCCATCGACAATTGTGGACTCAAAATATCCGCTCATTCGCTCCTGACCTGTAGCCATAGCGGCATAATAGCCGTCTTCTGAATAGTTTTTCAAATAGGCATAAGCTTCTGTCATATTGCCTTTATACTCAACCCAGGGCTCATCAAGGGGGTCATCAGAGGGTTTTACAAGCAGGTCGACAAGACAATGCGCGCCTTCCAAGTTTTCAATTTCAATATCGAGGGAGGGCTTTGGAGCCGCATCGGCAAAGGTGCTTGTTGCCGTAACAAGAAGCATGATAATGAGAAGTACAGCAATACGTATGCTTGTTTTTCCTCGCAGTCCATGTCTATTAAGTCTCATTCCCTTTCCTTTCCCTATGCTTGCGTGTCATAGATTTTATTTTATTTCCTTAGTTTTCCCTTGTACTTTTCTTTAGAACACCATTCTCTTGTTGATATACCCTTTTTCCGCCAATTAAAAATGCGTTGGCAGGACATTGATGAACGCATCGCATGCAGCTGATGCATTTGGTATGGTCAATATCGATATGGCCTTTTTCCAAACTTATTGCACGAACAGGACATTTATTCAGACAACGCTTGCATAATACACAGCGTTCGTGCTCCACTGCGATTTTGCGGCTGGTCTGCGTCCATATTTTTCGTTTGGCTGATATTTGACGCATCCAGTCGGATAAAACTGGGACCCTGTTCCAGTGTGTTCTTCCCTCAAGCAGTTCATACACAAAACGTTCGGCTTCTAAAACGGCACGTGCGTTCTTCCTTTCCAGTTCATTTAAGGAAACAGCCTTGGTCTGCATGCTGTTAGACATTTTAAGCTCTTTGGCACCCATGCACTTGTATCCCTTTTCCTTGAGGATTTTTTTCATTGGACCGACAACACCGCCTGAAAAAGCGTCCATGGTGTCAACCATAAAAACAGCTTGTCCCTTTGTTTCTGGCAGTGCTTTGACAAAGTCCCACACCAGTGGAAAGGTTGATTGAATGGCTACTGGAAAGCATAGACCAAGAAAGACCGGTTTCGATGCTAGGGTGTCTTGAACCGCACTGGCATCGACGGTTTCCATATTGGATATTTCACATTCAAGTCCCCTTATCCTGAAAACATTTTGCATGTGTCTTGCAATTTTGAGCGTGTTACCTGTTCCTGAAAAATAGTAGAGTATGATCTTGTTCATACGTAAACCTCCTTAATGCAGTATGTTTTTCCTTCCACATTAAGAGTATACAAGTCTTTAAATCTGTCCTATTGTAAAAAATCAGCGTGTTTCATCCGAATCAAGGCCAAGCACATGCATAAATGTCAGCTCTTCCGATTCCGACAAGGCTCTTGGAATTTTAAGTGTGTATTTCCTGCACTGCTTGATAAAGTGTGACTGGTCATAAAAAAGACTGGTCGGATCATCGAGAAGCATGGCTTTTCTAAAACGTACAATGTCCAAGTAGACCTTTGGCGTAAGTCCGATATGCTTCTTGAAAAGTCTTTCAAGTCCACTTACCGAGTAGCTGAAGCTTTCCGCCAAACTGCCAACCTCAAGGATGTCTTCAGACGACTCTATATGCTCAAGTATTGCTGACAGCTCTGAAAATGTTGTATTGGTTTCCCCTGAATGCATGAACTGCTGATAAAAATTCTTGAAAAAGGCTGTAATGCGTTCAAACCGTGTATCCAAATCCAGATCTTCATCTGCAAATGCGCTTTTGACAGTTTGGTGGAGCGCCTGCATGGATGTAAAGTGAGCGCAGTTCACCATGGTTTCTGAGTATAGTCCCCCGACCTGATTGAACATGATGCTGAGCGCTGCTGGTGAAATTGCAAGCCCCAGCTGATGTAAGCTGGAACCGTATTTGACCTTGATCGGCTTTTTAAACTGGCCTGCAAGGGCGGTATCGGGTACTCGAACATGCTGATCATGCTCGATGACATAATAGGGGTCAGCAAAATTGTAGACAATATGAATCACACCTAGGGGCGGAATAATGTCCTGCTGTTCAGATGCACTCAGACTGTCCTTCTTAACATACCAGAGGGATTTTACCAGCTGATTGACCGGGGCATCGAAGTCCGCTGTTCTTATCATGGCAGCTGCCTTTCTTATTCTGTGATGTAACCATATGCTTCAAGATGTTTAAGCTGTATTTCCATACGTACTGTCAAAAGTGGGTCGACAATCTGACAGACCTTTAACTGACCAGCTGCTGAAATCAACATGTTGGCTTCCTTCTTCTCCAGGCCCACAGCTTGTGTAAGGAAGCTGTGCATGTCATTTACGCAGCAGCGCGCTGCTTCGTCCAGTGTTTCCTTTGAAGTAATGCACATGAAGGCATCCTCTGTGACAACAGCAGGAAGCGGGAAATCGCAGTTCTTTATGACACGGACCTGAACCGTCACCTTGCCGCCCGCCTCTACACCGCACCCGCCAGCTTCTCCGTCTCCCATGAGTGCGTGCAGGTCCCCCATAGATAGGAGTCCGCCAGGTACATTGACTGGAAGGTAGACCTTTGAACCCACTCTAATTTCACGGCAATCCATATTGCCCCCGTGTGCGTCTGGAACAATGGTTGAAATACGCGCCTGACCAGGGGCTGTTCCAATAACACCAATCATGGGTCTGGCTTCAAGCTTTAGGCTGCTAGAGAAATGGATGGTGTTATCTGATATTTTCATGAAACGTGTTTCTTCATCGCTGATGAAGTCTCCAACAGGTCCTGAACCGGGCCCAATGGCCATGATACCGTATGCGTCGAGCTCTATGGACTCAATGGTGACTTCAAGTGTGTCTCCAGGCGCTGCGCCTTCTATGTAAAGCGGTCCTGTAGCCGGGTTTGCATAGCTTTCATCCTGTGTGCTCCGGGGTGAATCTTCACTAATCAGCTGACCGTTGTAGCAATCTGTTGTCTCAAATACCACCCGAGCGCCTGAATCAACTTTCAGCACCGGCGCGTTGTCCGGCGAAAAAGCGTATATCTTATGTTTTCTGTCAATAATATGCACCGTCTCACGTCCTTTATGTATGATAGATAATCTTGTTTGACTTTTACAATAATTATAACACTTCCAGAACATTCCGAATGCGACAATAAGACTTCAAATGATAAAAAATTAAGTGCAAAAATTGGTTTGTGGATATATTTGGAATGTGATATAGTAGATACGAACATATGTTCTTAGAACTAGGTATTGAACAGCTAAACAGCTAAACAATTAGATTGGAGTGGAGCGTGAATGGAAATGCGAAATATCGTTAGAAGTGATATCAATGAAGAATGGGCACATTCAGGACTTGTAGAAGCAGGTAATCTGGTCTTTGTCGGATACTGCGTCGGCAATATTGGAAAACCGATAGAAGATCAGATAAACGGTGCATTCGATCATCTTGCTGAACGGCTAAATTCAATTGGATTGCCGCTGGAGTCTGTCGTGAAGATAGACTGTCTTTTCAGAGATGTTTGGAATATTCCAATCATGGAAGCTATAATCAAGGAGCGTTTCAACGGAAAGTACCCTGCCAGGAAATCCATACAGACTGAGTTTGCGCATCGCGGCGGCGATGCGGGTCTTCAGTTTCAACTGGATGCAGTTGCCTATAGAGAATAGAAGCAAATTGAAAGCAATAATTCGTGTACGCTAGACTCAGACATGTAAAAAGCCTGCCGCAAGCTTCCAGTGGAGTTTGCAGCAGGCTTTATATTATACGTTCATGCGGCCGCGACTACGCAGTGTTTCTGTGTATAGCGCGGCCAGTCTATTGAAATCAATGGGCTTAAGAACAAGCCCTGAAATGCCAAATTCCTTTAAGGTGCCCACATTGGTGTTGAAATCAGCAGCAGTCATGGCAATAAGGATGGCATGACGTTTGAGCTCCAGGATTTTGGTCGCCATTTCATAACCGTTCATTTTCGGCATTTCTATGTCGAGAAGCACCAGGTCATAATCCTTTCGAACAAGGGCTTCAAAACCTTCGAGTCCATTCTTCGCCGTATCGACTTCAAAGCCAATCGATGCCAGCTGATTTTTTGTTATTTCCCTTACAATCCGACTGTCCTCAACAACCAGAATGGTTCTGAGGAGCTTGTCGCTGAATAAATCCGCCATATGGATAAAGGTGTTGTCAGAAATATCGGCATCCTTGTAGGTCATAGCGATATTTCGAAAAGTTGCTTCCAGTTCGATGACACAGTCAACAATATCAGGATCAAAGTGCTGACCTATGCCTGATTTTAGGATTTCCATGGCCTCCTCGTGGGACATGGCATCTTTGTAGACACGTTTGCTGGTAAGGGCATCGTAAACGTCTGCCACAGCCATGAGTCTGCCTACAAGGGGTATGTCAGTCCCCTTCAAGCCTCTCGGGTAGCCTGACCCATCGTATTTTTCGTGGTGGGTAAAGGCAACGTCTGCGGCAAATTCAAGGAAGGCGTTGTTCTTCAGTTTGCTCCCGACATTGATGACGGTTTCGTGTCCCAGGGCGGCATGGGTTTTCATGATTTCAAATTCCTCTTTTGTGAGCCTGCCCGGTTTAAGCAGGATTTCATCCCGTATGCCAACCTTGCCAATGTCATGAAGTGGTACGGACATGTAAATTGCCTCAATATTCTCATCGGTCAGTTCGTCGACATAAAGGCCGCGCTTTCTCAGGGCGAGCGCAAGTGCCTTGACATAATTTTGTGTCCGCTTTATATGCTCCCCTGTTTCAGGGTCTCTGTATTCAGCAAGTGAAGCAAGGCTTGAAATCATGACAGACTGAACGGTCTGCATGTCCTGATCGAGCTGACGGAGTTCCTGAAAGCTTTTTAACTTGATCATATTTTCCAAAATGAGTTTAATGACATTTTCGGTATAAGGCGGATAAATGATGCCTTGGATGTCCAGTTCCGCAACCGCTTCTATGAGATCCTCATCGCTGTTGGACAAGAATGCGACGATGGGTACTTCCTTGGTCAGAACAGACTTCTTCATAATACGGATGATTTTGACATAAGGATTATGAAGGTCGTCGATTTCAACAATGAACAGCTTCGGGTCGACATGTACCAGGGCATGAAAAAACTCTTCGTATTTGTCTATGCGAAGCTCAATAAGGTTTTTGTCCTGCAACACAGGTACAATGCGACTATGCAGTTCGGGTGTGGTAATATGTGTAACTACATTGTTATTCAACAGCATCACCTCATCAATATGGATTCGTTTAATATATACCCAAATATTACTAAGTCCAACTTTATGTAGAACTTATGCTGTGTAAAAATGAAGGACTTCAGGCGTCAAAGTTCCCATTGAGCTTTTTTAGAAGTCTGAGGAACTCGGTCTTCTCTTCAGGTGTGAAATTCTTGTAGGCAGTTTTGTTGACATCTGCTGAGATTTCATTAAAGGTATGTCGGATCGAGAGCGCCTTGTCTGTCAGGAGAACATTGGTGATGCGTTTATCCTCTCGGCTTTTTTCCTTGGTTACATAGCCAAGCTTCTCGAGTTTTGCTACAAGTGCGGTAACCGTTGATTTTTCCTTGCCTACAAGGTCTCCGATTTCTTTCATGTTCATGGTGCCGCCGTGATCATAGAGGGCGGTCAGAATATTGCCATAGGACGGCACAAGGTCTGTAAGTCCTCTTGCCTGCAACTGATTGCTGATAAATCCAATCATCTTTTTTTTGGTCTTGCTGATGAAGTAAACGATATACTTGTCATTCATTGAAATACCTCATTTCAGATTCTTTACGTCCAATATCATTATAGAATGAATTTGACGATTTGCATACAATTTGCCAAATAATAGTTCGACATAGAACTATACTTGTGTTACAATTGGTTCGATAACGAACTAAAAGGAGGTCATTAGACATGCAAAAAACATTTAAAGCGCTTGAAATACGTGAAACAGAACCTAAAGTATTTAAACGTACAATCGTAAGCAAGGAAATTGATGCACTACCAGAGGGTGAAGTGCTCATTAAGGTAAGCTACTCTTCTCTCAACTACAAGGATGCGCTCTCATCAATTGGAAACAAAGGGGTAACCAGAAATTATCCCCATACGCCCGGAATCGATGCGGCTGGTTATGTTGAGCAAAGCAGTTGTGACAAATTCAAAGCTAATGATCCTGTAATCGTGACAGGCTATGACCTGGGTATGAATACGGCTGGCGGTTTTGGCGAGTACATTCGTGTTCCTGCCAAGTGGGTTGTACCGTGTCCCGAGGGACTCTCACTCAAGGAAAGCATGGTGTACGGAACCGCTGGGTTTACAGCGGCGATTTCTGTGTATAAGCTCATTAATGCCGGTGTGAGACCCGAGTCGGGAGAAATCCTTGTAACGGGCGCTACAGGCGGTGTAGGAAGTATTGCTGTTTCAATACTTGGAAAGCTTGGTTACACGGTTATTGCGGCTACTGGAAAAGTAGACAAGAAGGACATGCTGGTGGGCATCGGTGCCAGTGACATCATAGACCGAAAAGAAATTGACGATATATCTGGAAAGCCAATGTTAAGAAGCAGATGGGCTGGCGTCATCGACACCGTAGGCGGCAATATTCTTGCATCTGCAATCAAGACGACCCATTACGGCGGTGCGGTGACTTGCTGTGGAAACATTGCAGACCATACCTTCTCCACTTCCGTATATCCTTTCATATTGCGCGGCGTAAGTCTTCACGGTGTGGATTCGGTTGAGTGCGACATGCCCCTGCGGCTGAAACTATGGGAAAATCTTTCAAGCGCCTGGAAATCAGAGTCTTTAATGAATACCATATGTGAGGTCGGCCTTGATCAGATTTGTGAAAGAATCGATCTTATGCTAAAAGGTGCACAGGCTGGAAGAACCGTCCTTAACCATGAACTATAAGCCCATGAACCATAGAATATAATAAAAAGAACCAGCAGACCCTGTATAAGCCATACAGAGTCCTGCTGGTTTTATTTTGATAAAAAGCTGGAATTACAGATACTGTTCCCTGTAGCTGCAGTGCTGACAGAGCTTTTCAATAAGCTTTCTGTTTTCGAAGCCTCCGGCTATGGTGCGTGGACGCTTTGAATTAATAATTTCAGAGAAATCCTGTGTGAATATGTTCCCCAGTGCAATAATCCCTTCTGCGTCCAGGCAGCATGGCACGACCGTGCCATCTGAGAGAATGGCAATTTGCCCTCTCAGTCCATAGCAGTTTCCGCTTTCCGAAACAAAGTCATTCTCAAGACTAGGCCATTCAAACTCCATGCCCTTGCTGAAATAAATCCTGCTTTTTCCACCATCACCTTTGGTGTTTTGACTTGTTACGGGAATGCTTCTGCCTAATTTCGACTGTATGTAGTCAATGGTCGAGGTGTATCCGTCCATGGCCTTAAGTCCGCTGGGTTTAATACGGTCCTCTGCATTCCAGAGTCTGAACTCGAAGAGGATCTCTGTTTCTTTGAGACCTTGAGATACAAAGTTTAGAATGCGGTCAAGGTATGCAATGTAGGCATTTGAGTCTGAAATGTTTTCAAAGCTTTGCAGAGAGAGATTCACAAGCCTGACTGATGGGGTTCTAAGTATGTCGTTTCCGCGTTTATCAATCAGGGTTGCATTTGTTGTGATGTTGACCTTTTTATTATAAAGGGTGCAAAGATCCAGTATGCTTTTGAAATCCGGATGTGAGAGTGGTTCCCCTTTGACGTGCAGGTAGACATGGTCACCGTGACCATCAATTTTTTTTAAAACGGTTTCGAATTCTTCTGTGGTCATTCGGCGTTTCTCGCGACTTGACGTTGGGCAGAAGCTGCAGGAAAGATTGCAGTGGTTTGTAATCTCTACAAATATCCTCTTGAACTTCTTTTTTGTGACTGGTGGTGCCTGCTTGCCTGTTGAAGTGTTTCCCATCGTTTTCAATCTGTACTCCTACTATATATAAAGTTCCATATGCTATAAGTCAATTAAAGTCAGAGCATTGTCAAAAATACTTTTATTCTTTCGTGTGACAATTTTTTCATGCCCTTTTGGTGTGCCTGAAAGCATTTCAGAAGATGCTCCGGACTGGGTGTTCCTCTTGTCTATGACAGCCTTGTGATTCGCATAACAATAGGCACAGGCTCCAGGACAGGTATTGTAGGCTCCGATGTCTATGCTCTCTACGCAGCCGCATGCCTTGCGCTGGTTCTTGTCCTTCTTAAGAACAACCTTCTTCCCTGTAAGCTCAGAAATAAGGTCCTTGTCAATGCAGCTTGACGCGGGCATGCTGATATCATCGAACTGGTAGGGCTCTGAGCACGCCTTGATAATTATATCCTTTTGACGCCCAATTTCAAGTAGCGCTTTATAGAGTGCATGCACTTCTTCCCTTTGAGGAACCCTGATCCCATGCTCTGAAAAAGCTTTGTGAGAATGCCTGTACTCATCTAGAATACTTATGACACAGTGGTGCACATGCGCCTTCAGGCTGTCAGCAAGATAGGAAAACCACTTCAAGTGGTAGTTGATATCGATGGTATCGGTGAAAAAAATGGGATCGTAACGCCAGATGATTCTATTCCTTCCAATACGCTCAGACAGGCTTATAAGGGCATTAATGATTTCGCGCTTACTCGGAATGCCCTTTTCAAGGGTCTTGTTGTAGGGATTAAGCGTTATTTGAAAACAGTAATCGTAGGTGTCGAAATAATGGAGCTTGTTCATGAGTGGTATGGGGTTTTTTGTCCAAAACACTATAAAGTCAATGGTCTTTTCATTCAAAATGACTTTGCTGAGTAAATTTGCGTTAAAGGAACTGGGTACCAGGACGTAGCCAGCTTCAAATCTGTTAATCAGCCAGTCGCTGTAATAGGCAGGTATATCCGTTCTCCTGCTGACGCTTAATATCATGACGTCTCCCCTTGCTTAGCAACTAGGCATTCTGAGCGTTTCTCCAGCGCATTACATTGTCTGAAATGCTGTATGTAATCTTTCCTTCGTCGTGCAAATAGGTCAGGAAGGAACGTATGGTAGATCCCACCAGAGCATATTGGCCCACATTCAGGTCAATGCCATACTGGTCGCATATGTCCTTCAAAATCGCATCATAGGTCTTTGATGTCTTCATGATGTCGATCAGTGCGGATTCAATTTCCTCAACGAGCTGGATGTTTACCGAGGCAAGCTCTGTAATATCTTCAAGGACTGGTCCGTGTGAAGGCACATAATATGCAGCGTCTATAGCCTCAACCTTTTCAATGGACTGCTTGTAGGCACGCACATCAAAAATGAATGGAATCTTATACTTCTTTAAAATATCCTCTCCAAAGAGGGCGTCACCCAAAAAGAGGACTTTATCCGGCGTCATGATTCCAATCTGATTGAAATAATGCCCCTTAAGGCTGATTGTGGACAAGCCGTTTTCCAGCTCCGTGTCTCCCTCTATGACATGGGTCACATCTGAGGGCTTGGCGTGAAAGAATTTGTTTCTAAGGTCTTTGACTTCAAGTCCACCCCAAAGAAAGGCAGTCTCAAGTGACGGCGATTCTATAAACATGCTCTCTATGCTTGAAGCGTAGATATCACAGCCTACGTTGCGCTGCAGATAATTGTTGCCGCCGATATGGTCGGCATTTGAATGTGTATTGATGATTGCCCTTAGAGACCAGGCATTTTTTTCTAGGCTTTGTCTGATTTTTCGACCAGATTCCTTATCATTCCCGCTGTCTATTAAAGTAACTTTATTATCGTGAACGATAAAACCAATGTTTGTGGGACTTTCTAGAACGTATGTTGATTCAGTTAGTTTTCTCATTGCGACCTCGCTTCCAAAATATACACGAAATATTTTAAATATTCTATCATAATATGTGGAAGTTTGGTCAAATCAGGCCGACAGTCTTAATGTAAATGTCACAGAGCAAGGTCAATTGCTGGCTGCGTTTGTTGTATAAACGTCAACTTGAACACTTTTTCCCTTAAGTGCAATGGCGTCGAGATAAGTGAACTTCTTTTGAATGTCAGCATGTGCCCGGCTGTAAACTGCTTCTGAAATAATAAGATCCTGAAGGGTTTCCTTGGTATGACTTTCCAGTCTGGACGCTGTATTGACAACATCACCAATGACAGTAAATTCTTTTCTATTGTCACTGCCAACATTGCCGACAATCAGTTCGCCGCTATGGATACCAATCCCAATTTTACTGAACTCCGGAAGATTCTTATCTTTAAGATCCCGGTTGAGCCTGTCCAGAGCGTCAAGAACATCGAGCGCGCAGCTGACTGCTTGGGTTTCCTTGCACTCTGAGTCTTCAAGACCGAAAATGACCATGACAGCATCCCCGATATATTTATTGATAATACCACCGTGTTTGCTCACTTCTGATTCCCATAGGGAGAAATAGGCATTGAGGGCCTTTATGAGATTTTCAGATGAAGCGCTCTCAGAAATGTTCGTAAAATTGCGTATATCACTGAAGAGGATACAAAGCTCCTGTTTTTCTTCGATATAGCCATTGTTTGCTATGATTCTGTCACGAATGGAGGCGTCAATGTATTTGCCAAAGAGGTCATTGATGCGTTCTTTGAGCTGCAAAACACGGAGCTGGCTCAGGCCAAGGCTTATGCCGAGAATAATACCGCCCAGAGCAATATAGACATGGGCCTGATCTCCAATGAAATCTGAAATGGCACCCTGCAGGTTAAGCACTGACAGATAGTGATGGTATTCCACAGTGCCGGCGTTTGTTTCTGTTGAAATGCTGAGCAGAAGGTCGAAGTACATGTAAATGAAAACAAAGACAATGACATTCATAAACACAGTGACAAATTCCAGAATGCTGCGTATGGATTTCTTGAATTTCAATTTCGCTGCATTGAGAATACCAATGGATAAAGAGAATCCCCAAAAGAAGAAATGACCAATGTTGAGAATGAAGTCCATAAACTCCTCGATTTCAACAATGGTATAGATAATTGGGCATATGAGGCTCCCCAGTATTCGGTACTTTACATTGGACCCGTACCTGGAAAGCACGAAGGACTGAAGGATCAACCCTAGCAAAAGGATTGTGTGCGCCTTATATTGAAACATGGCTATGCCGGATTTGCTGAAATTCATTAGAATATAAAATAAGGCATATTGACCGGAATATAGTAAAAGTTCGCTTAGAAAACCGCTCTTTTGATCTTGCATGGGTGTCCCTCCTTTTTCTAAGGAGATTATACCCACTACTTGGGTGGTCATATCTGATCAGAGTGAATCCATCCGAATACATTTTTATGCTTAACCAAGAGATGGTCCTCATATGCACAGCAGACTTCAACAAGATCACCGGGCTCAAGACTGAAGAAATGATTGGTGTAATTTGTACTTAAACGACTTTTTCCATTCACTTCAGTGATAAGTGAGCTAAAAACAGTGAACATCTGATTTCTTGACAGATGCCTGCACAGGGCTTTCCCCCTATCTGTGCTGATGACCTCAATGTCCCGGTCTGGATAATTTATATGGATAGGTGTTTCCTGATTGAAGTCGATTCTTTTCTTGATGGTTTTTCTTTCAAAATCATTGATCTGCAAACAGTCATAGGTATATGAGCCATTTTCTTTTTTTAAAATGATGGCGTTGAGTTCACCTGTGCGCTTGACGCCCATTCCCCCATCAATGAATAGAATGTTTTTTTCAGGGTTCAGATAGGGCATGTTTGAGATGAAGTCATGTCTGAGATTGCATGCTGGATGATGACCGACAATTGTAAGCCTGTCCTGTTTTTCAGATACTTCATTGAAATCATCAAATTTCAAGTACTTTGCTTCGTCCTTGATTGGATCGAAGGCAGGATCACAACCGCCGTGGACGAAAGCCAGATCATCCGTATAGGCAAGTATGGGCAGGTCTTTAATAAAGTTGAAGACATCACTGCATTCTTTTAGCAGGAGCTTTGACAACATTTCGCCATTTTCAATAGAATGGATGTCGATACCGCGTTCTAAAAGCTTCGCATCAATAATGGTTTCATACATCCCTTTTCTATAGAAGCCCAAGAGTTTTTCTGAGTGACTGGGATCCGTAAAGCAGGCCTGCATCCAGTACTCATGATTGCCCTTCATGACCAGTGTGTTCTTGCGACGGGATAATGTCTTGACGTATTCATAGGTCTTCAGGCTATCGGTTCCCCTATTGATGAAGTCGCCCAGTATTATGAGAAAATCATGATCTGTCAATTCGAGCCTATCAATCATGACCTCTAAGAGACTATGATGTCCGTGTATGTCACTTATTACAATGATTCTATTGTCCCTTGCGTCGGGAATATGCACGATTCTTTCTTGATTCACAGGCTACCTCTATTCTGTCAGATGGAATTTGAAACAAACACGGGTTGAAACGGACTACTAACTTATTTTAACAGCACCACCTTGACGATGCAAAACACTTTTGTTGTATAATAGGAAGGTCTGAAGTGTGCTTTCAGCCTTATAGAATGGCTGAGCAGCAGGAGTTTTCAGATTGTATGAAGAATAATATATTTTGGGAGTATGGTAATAAATTGTTGGGCTGATTGGAGGTACCAATGACAGAAGTATATTTTGTAAGACACAGTAAGATCCTATATACACACGATGACTATTCCAGACCGCTCTCTGAAGAAGGACGGAAGTTTGTGCCGCTAGTTACAGAAGCATTTAAAGACATTCCCCTTGATGTAATCGCATCGAGTCCCTATATACGCGTAATCGATACCATTAAAGGTGTGGCTGATATGAAGGACCTGGAGATTGAGCTCTATGATGACCTGCGTGAACGCAAGGTGTCCAACGTGTTTATTGATGACTTCCATACCTTTACCCTTAATCAGTGGAATGATTTTGATTTCAAACTGGAGGGCGGCGAGTCGATAAACGAGGTTCAAAAGCGGGGATCGCGCACCCTTGAAAGGATTCTTGAAAAGTACGCGGGCAAGAAAATTCTTGTGGGAACACATGGCACATTTATGAGTGTCCTGCTGAATTATTATGACAGTGCTATCGATTTTGAATTCTGGCGACATGTTAGAATGCCTGATATTTATAAGGCATCTTTTGTAAGTGATGCTAAAGGATGCAGGATGACAGGTTTGGAGAATTTACCTTTAGGAGCTTTGGGACAATAAAGGCCTGAGCGGGTCAAGTGTGATTATGCAAAATCTGTTTTAAATCTGTTTAATGTAAAAAGGACAATTCGCTTACCCTGCGAATTGTCCTTTTGCTTTACTATGATGTAGCACTTCCCTTGGCTTATCGAGCTTCCCTGAAATAGGATACACTCAGACCGCCTGGAGACTGGTCTCTTTTTTTGAAGACAGAATTCACAATCAGAACAGCGATTGTCACCACATATGGCGTCATATCAATCAGGTACTGTGAAATGTTGATATCCATAGATTGGATTCTGAAGCCGATGATATCGAGTCCGCCAAACAGGAAAGCCCCTAAAATGGCCTTGTATGGGCTCCACATTGCAAAGATAACCAGTGCAACGGCAATCCATCCTCGTCCCGCCGTTACGTTATCTTGCCATGCCGGTACATATACCAGTGATAGGTATGCGCCGCCAAGTGCGGATATGGCACTTCCCGCCATAATGTGAATGTATTTGTAAACCGTAACCTGAACGCCTGAAGCATCAGCTGCATAGGGGTTCTCGCCTACCGTTCTCAGATTGAGGCCAAAGCGTGTGTGACCTAAATATATGCCCATTCCAATAGCCAGTACATACCCCAGATAAACGAATATGTTCTGATTGAACAGAACCTCACCAAGGTATGGGATTGAACCCAGAGCAGGTATTTTGATATTTACAAATACAGATTTCATCGATTCAGGAAGGACCATTCCCATGAGGAACTTGCCTGCGTATCCTGAAACACCCGTACCGAAAATAGTCAGCGACAGGCCTGTTACAACCTGATTGGCACGCAGTGTGACAGTAAGGAATGCGTAAATCAAACCAGCAAGCGCACCGGCAATGCAAGTCGATATGAGTGCTACCAGAACACTTTCAGTCGCCATACCAGCTGCAAATCCAGCAACGGCACCTATGAGCATAAGCCCTTCAACACCAAGGTTGAGGTTTCCTGATTTTTCAGTCAGGATTTCTCCTATTGTTGCAAACAGCAAAGGTGTGCCCGCCTGTACGGCAGCACTAAAAAATAATAGGCTACTCATTTGCAGTCACCCCCTTCTTTTTATTTTGAGGACTGTCAGAAGTATTGTTTTCAGTGTCCTTGCCCACGGAATGAATGGTATAGTTGATGAAGAACTCACTACCAAGAGCAAAGAAGAGAATGATGCCCTGAAGGATTTCAGCAGCACTCTGTGGAATCTGGAAAGCAGTCTGGATGTAGGATGCACCTTGTACCAGAATTGCAAAGAGCATACCGATTACAGGGACAAATTGAACCTGCATCTGAGATAGCCATGCCACAATGATTGCTGTGTAGCCCATGCCGCCAGAAATATCAGAAGTCAGGGTTCCGGCAACACCAGAAGCCTGGATCATTCCAACAAGTCCACAAACCGCACCTGACATGAACAGCGTCACAAGAATGACCTTGTTGACATTCATGCCTGCATAGCGGGCTGTGTTCTGGCTCTCGCCAATTACAGAAACCTCATAGCCCAGCTTTGTCTTGTTGAGAACAATATAAAAGAGTACTGTGATCACAATAAGAATAATCCAGCCAATATGCACATCAAAAACTTCTGGAATCAGAGCGTTTTCAACGAAGTTTGGTATTTTCGGAAAACCAAGCGCCATTGGGTCCTTCCATGGACCATATTGCAGGTAAATGACGAACTTGATGGCAATGTAATTCAGCATAAGTGTGAAGAGGGTTTCGTTTGTTTCAAACTTAACCTTGAAAATTGCTGGAATAAACGCCCATAGGCCCCCAACGAGGAGGGATGCTGCAGCCATGAGAATGAGGAGCAGCGGTTTTGGTGTCTCAGGCATGTTGAGGGCTACGTATGACGCCGCCATTGCGCCCATCAGAATCTGGCCTTCAGCACCGATATTCCAGAACTTCATTTTGAAAGCGATCATGATACCTATTGCACCGAGACTCAGTGGTATCATGAGTTCGATTGTTTCCTTAAATCTATAGTAGGATCCGAAACATCCGGAAATCATGGCCTTGTATACTTCAAACGGGTTCAGGTCCATTGTCATTAGGAATATGGACATGAGAACAAGTGAAAGCAGGATGCCTGAAATACGGATGGCTGTTGCCTTATGCTTCGAAATACTTGGTCGTTTCGCAATTCTAAGCATTCAGCGCCCTCCCTTCAAGCTTTCTACCCGCCATGAGGTAACCGAGATCTTCTTTAGTGACGTCCTCAGAACGTACAATTCCTGTAATGTTGCCTTCACAAAGGACCATGATTCTATCAGAGATTTCAAGGAGAACGTCCAGGTCTTCCCCAATGAATATGATACCGTTGTTCTTTGTCTTCTGTTCGTTGAGAAGATCATAAACCTTATGTGCGGAACCGACATCAAGACCACGTGCAGGATATGCTGTGATGATCAGTTCAGGCTGCATTTCGATTTCTCTGCCCAGAAGAACCTTTTGAATATTGCCGCCAGATAATTGACGCACTGGTGTGTGGATGCCTGGTGTATCAATACTGAGCTTGTTAATCAGCATTTTAGCGTGAGATTTTGCAGAGTCACGGTCAACAAAAATGCCATTCTTGTCTCGATAGGATTTCAGCAGCACGTTCTCTACCAAATCCATGCCTGCAACCAGACCCATTCCAAGTCTGTCTTCAGGAACAAAGCTCATTGAAATGCCCAGCTCCATAATTTCTCTTGGCGATCTGCCTGTAATATTATTCTTTTTAAAGACAATCTGTCCGTTTTGAATCTTTTCAAGACCGGCTATGGCTTCGCAGAGCTCTTTCTGACCACTGCCAGCTACACCTGCAACGCCAAGAATTTCGCCGCCAGAGACTTTAAAGCTGATGCCCTTCAGTACCTCACGATGATCGTGATTCAGAACCGTCAAGTCATCAACATGCAGCATGATATCATCGCACTGGGTCTTAGGACAGTTAATTGTCAGTTCCACGGACTTTCCAACCATTTCGTTTGTGAGCTCGCGTGGACTCAGGTTTTCATTCTTTAGGGTCTTGATATGTTTTCCCTTACGCATGACAGAAATACGATCACTTATTGCTATAACCTCATCAAGCTTATGCGTGATAATAATCATGGAGTGCCCGTCCGATTTTAACTTTCTAAGGATATCGAATAAGTTGTCTGTCTCCTGTGGTGTAAGGACCGCTGTGGGCTCGTCAAGTATAAGAACCTTGGCGCCACGATACAGCACCTTGAGGATTTCAACGCGCTGTTTCTCTGCTACTGAAAGTGTGTCCAGACGTGCGTTTGGATTAATTTTCAGTCCGTATTTTTCAGATAGTGTCTCAATTTCCCTTGCCAGCTTCTTCTGGCTGACAAAGAAACTGCCAGCAACGCCGGCTATCATATTTTCAAGTACTGTATGACATTCAACCAATTTGAAGTGCTGGTGAATCATACCAATTCCCATCTTAATAGAATGACGAGGAGACGAGATCGTAACCCTGTCTCCTCGCATATAGATCTCCCCGAAATCAGGCTGATATACTCCGGCAAGCACGTTCATCAAAGAACTCTTACCAGCGCCGTTCTCACCGAGAATGGCATGTATTTCAGACTTCTTAAGATCAAAATTAACATGGTCATTGGCTGTAACAGTACCAAAGTGTTTCGTAATATTTTTTAGCTCAATGACATTCATTTTATAAACTCCGACTAGTTTTCAATCTTACCGTTTACACCTTGAAGGAAGTAGTTCATAGACAGCAGATCGCCATCTTCAAACGCTTTGCCTTCTTCGCCAACTGTAGTGCCATCCTGCTTAGTCAGTACGCCTTCGAATACTTTGAATTCACCATTTAGGATTTTCGCCTGGTATTCTTCAACTACAGGAGCAATGTCAGCCTTAACATTTTTAGAAAGCGGTGCAAGTTCAACGAGACCATCGCTCATGCCTAGCCATACATTTTCAGCTGTCCACTCGTCGTTCATAGCAAGCTCGATTTGTGTAGCGTAGTACTCGCCCCAGTTCCAGATTGGTGCAGTCAGATATGAGTCTGGTGCTTTGTCTTCTGAGATTGTATTGTAACCGATTGCAAACATGCCACGCTCTTGTGCAGCCTGTAGAGGACCTGTTGTGTCCTGGTGCTGTGAAATAACGTCGCAGCCTTCGTCAAGAAGTGCTTTAGCAGCTTCTTTTTCTTTTGCTGGGTCATACCAAGTGTGTGTCCATTTTACATTTACAGTTGCTTCAGGATTAACAGCTTGAACACCTAGTGTGAATGCGTTAATACCACGGATTACTTCTGGAATTTCAAATGCGCCTACATAACCGATTTGGTTAGACTCTGTTTGAAGACCTGCAACGATACCAGATAGGAATCTTGGCTCGTACATACGGCCGAAGTAGTTGTTCATGTTATCAGCGCTCTTGTAACCTGAGCAGTGAAGGAATTTAACTTCCGGGAATTCTTTAGCCATTTTTTCTACGTAATCCATGTAACCAAAGCTTGTAGCGAAAATAACGCTAGCGCCCTGATCAACCATGTCAGCGATTACTTTTTCAACTTCTGGACCTTCTGGTACAGATTCTTTGTAAAGTGTCTTGATACCAAGTTGCTCTTCAACATACAGTCTGCCTTCGTTGTGTGCGTCACTCCAGCCGCCGTCGCCTACTGGACCAACAAAAATAAATCCGACAGTTGTATCTGCTGCACTTGTTTCTTCAGCTGCTGTTTCTTCTACAGCTGCCTTTTCAGTTGCTTCTTCTGTCCCTGCTGCTTTTTCAGTTGTAGCTCCGCCACCACATGCTGTCAGGATCATGACCATTGCAAGTAGCAACACGCCAATCTTAGTGAGTTTTTTCATTTTTAGCCCTCCAATTTTCCTGTTTCACATAGAACGTGTTTGTAAGGTCTTTGGTACTGCGCCGTATTCATACATGTACACTGCGGTAATTGCTGTCCCTGTCGACTAGCGTCCCATATTTCGGAGAATGAAATATTGAACATACGCTAACCGTCAGCAATTGGTGTTGTTCATTATTTAGCTCGGTACATGTAATGTTCATGCGCAATAAAAAGAACTTCTGCATTAAAAACAGAAGCTCCAAAAGACGATACATAATCGTTCTTTCGGTGTAGTCAAGTCATTTAGGGTGACTTGGTAGAGACTTCTGGACCATATTACCAGGGATATACACACGAATGTTTATATGTTTTACACATTGATAGTTCGCCCCTGCGAACCTAGTGATATGATAACAACTATCGCCTATGTTTGCAATACTTTTTATGTATATAATGGGAGTTGAAAACGTTTGCAAAAGCGAGGTACATTAAGTTTCACAATGGTAAGTGAATTACAATCCGAACATGGTCTTTGTTAAAATAATGTTAATCTATGATATTTCGTCATAATACGAACGTTTAAAAAGTTTTTACAGACTATGTATAGTCTGACCCGAACTTTGAACATATCACAAAGGTCAATAGGAATTCTTACAATTATTTTTTAGACTTTAAATAATCCTTGCAAAAAAACGAAGCATCCCTTTGATTCAAAGAGATGCTCCTGTGCATTCATGTTCATTCAATTTTTGCTACAACGTAAATTCTGATTTACCTAGTGTGTGCATTTCAGTATCTCGACCCATGGATGGTCGTTGCCGTATTCTGTAACTAAGGCATCTACAAGCCACTCTGTCTGCTCTTTGTCCATTAACTGTGTCGCCAGATCAAAATCATTCTGATTGTCTGCAGAAAGATACTTGGACTTATATAGCAGGACTATTTCTGGTGCGAGAAATGGCAGACCGTCTCTCTTATAGAAAACCTTGTCGATTGGCATATGTATAGTCTGATTTTTTGTGTAAATGAATTCGTTGTCTTCACAAGAGCTCAGCTGGATTTCAATAAAATCAACCTGCTCCTGTACGTCTCTGTCATAGTGATAAAAGTTATAAGCGTTTTGCTCATCAACTTTCAAGTAGTCAAGTGGATATGCAGAGTTCATACACCATAGATTGTCATACTCGCATGATGCGGTATCCTCAGATGAAACAGGAATGAATCCCTTTCTTGTCGGTGCTTCCATCGTCCAGCCCTTCGACTGTAAAAAGCCAACAACGTTATGGATGTCCTCTCGAAAAATCATGATGTCCAAATCTTTATGTGGTCGGGACTCCTTGCCTAAGAACAAATCTATGGCCCAACCGCCGCAGAAACACCATTTGAGGTCCATCTCCCCAAGAAGCTGGCTCGCAGCTTTAAGTAGCTTAAACATATCGATCTCCTCTTTGTTCTCAATGTCGTAGCCATTCTATTATAACAGAAAACCCGCAATATAGCGGGTTGAAATTAAATTTCACAATTTTTGAAATATTAAAGCATGCTGAAATCGTCGAGTGGGAAGAAGCGTAAGAGGACCTTTCCCTGTATTTGAGACTCACTGACTAAGCCGACTCTGGTGCTTCTGCTGTCTAAACTGTTTGGCCTATTATCGCCGAGTACAAAGTAATACCCTTCTGGGATTTCTGAAATATAGATGTCGCCGGAAGTCTTTACATTCCCCAGATAGCTTTCATCCAGTTCTGTGCCATTCACATAGACACAGCCGTCTTTAATGCGGAGTTCATCACCACCGGCAGCCACAACACGCTTGATTAGCGGTTTAAATGCGCCGATTTTCCATCTCTGTACAAAGTTCATGTGAGACAGGTCTTCTTCTGTAAGTGCAATTTCAGACTGTATAATGACAATGTCGCCAGCCTGTGCACTGGACATTTTACTGAAAATCAAGTGGTCATTTTGGTGAAGGGTCGGTTCCATGGACTGGCCATAAACCTGTGTTACGTCTCCAAATACGGTAATCAGCGCAAAAATTCCGATTGCTATGATTAAAGAGCGTGCCCACTCCTTCAATTCTTTTAGTATTTTATTCATATTATCTCCTGCCTAATGCATAATTTACTTCGAATATCTGTTTTCTGAAGTCTTCCAAATGATATAGGCCATGATTGGACTTATTGCCAAATAGATTAAAAATCTGACTACGGCCGTATACATGGAGGTTACACCATACTTTGCGAGTTCAAGGAAGAAGTTGATCAGTGTCAGCGACAAGGAAAAGTAAAGTGCAAAGAAAATTATGAACTTTGTTCTACCCAACTGTCTATATGCTGCCCATCTCTTACGACTTTTTTCTTTATTTTTACCAATCATGTGTGCCTCCATCTTGTAGAATAACCTGCAATCACTATTATACAGCTTATGAACTGGCCCGTGTAAGACAATTCAGTTACAATTCTCATTTGTGTATAATGGGGATCCCCATGTCAATCCCCATTTTTTTATTGCATAGGAAATTGCATAATCTATGCAATTTCCTATGCAATAAAAAATTACAGACGGGTTCATATGAACCCGTCTGGTATAGCTTAAAATACTAAGTTTGATAGTGAAACACTGAAGATGGCGCGGTTTCAAGACTTACAGAAGTCCCTTAAAGGCGTCCATCATTTTGTCGATATCTTGTCGAGTCACACCGTGATGTGTCACGAAACGGTATTCTCCATCCTCTGTACCGTTGATTTTGATACCTGCTTCATAAAGCCCGTTCACAAGAGCCTCTTCCGCGATGACTTCTTCAGAAAGTGTAAAGAAAACCATACTGATATCAAGTCTGTCCTTGAGGATTTCAATGCCCTCAATTTCTTCAAGGCGATCTGCCATATACTTCGCGTTGTCGTGATCAACTTCAAGTCTGTCAACCATGTTTTTGAGAGCGTACATTGCAGGAGCAGCAATGACACCAGCCTGTCTCAGACCGCCGCCCATGAGTTTTCTCATTTTTCTGGCCCTGTCGATAAAGACTTTGCTTCCAACGAGCAAGGAACCAATAGGTGCGCAGAGACCTTTTGAAAGACAAACATTTGCAGTATCAACACAAGCAGTCAGATCTTTAACATCTACACCCAGTGCTTTTGCACCGTTGAATATTCTGGCTCCGTCAAGGTGAACGGGAATATTTCTTTCTTTTGCAAGGCTTTGGACTGCCTTCATGTCTTCAAGAGGTACAACACAGCCGTTACCAAGTGCATTTTCAAGACAAATCAGACCTGTATCCGGATAATGAATGTCTTCAACGCGTATTAAAGTTTCAATTTTATCAATTGGCAGACGCTTGTTGTCGCAGATATCAAACGTTCTAAGCTGTACACCGGCAATAACTGCGGCTGCTCCAACCTCGTGCGCCATGATATGCGCGTCCGAAGCTAAAATTACTTCGTCACCCCTACGTGTATGTGTAAGTAGAGCCAGCTGATTTCCAAACGTACCGCTAGGTACAAAAATCGCTGCTTCTTTTCCAAGAAGCTCGGCTGCGAAACTTTCAAGCTCATTTACCGTTGGGTCGTCACCATAAACGTCATCACCAAGCTCTGCCGTTGCCATTGTAGCAAGCATTTCAGCTGGTGGGATTGTAACTGTATCACTTCTAAGATCTATCCACTTTTTCATGTCAATGCACTGAACGTGTTCAGTGCCCACCTCCCTTGTCCTGTTATAGAATTAAGCATTTACTCTACAGCAATTATATAACTTAATGGATTTCTATGTAAATACACGGGTGAAAACTCCTTATTTCATAAAGTAATCCATCAAATAATCTGAGGCAGATAAAGCATTGCACTAAATTTGTACAATGCTTGAAAGTTCAAGTAAAATCATATTAAGGTTTTTCAAAAAAAAGAGTGGCATTGGCCACTCTCAGACTGTAGAAAAAATCTACAGTTTACTTATTTCATATTTTCTTTAATAAAAAAGCACAATTTACACATATCATTCCGAGCAGAATCCATGGTGCACCCATAAAAGCGCTCATTTTATAATACATGTAAGCAACCAGTGTCAAACTGTTTATCAGAAGAACCGAACTTATATCCCCTTTTGAGGATGTATGACCGGGTTTGATTCGATGCTTGTAGAACACACCATACGCTATTGCCAGCGCAATAATAATCAATGACTCGCCAAGCGTACTTAGCAGTGTATTTTCCAAAATCATATTTCGATAATACAGGCTACGTAGAACCCCCATGCGCTTTGTAGCAAGATGTCCTAGCAGTGCGCCCCCTGAAATGAGTATGACGCCAACCCCAGTTAAAAGAAAAGAGATTGCCTTTTTATACATTATTCCGTCACAGGTTCACCAGTGGCGATTGGAGCGCCTTCTGTCTCACTCCACTCTTTCCAGCCACCGTCGTAAACAGATACGTTTTCAAAGCCTAGCAGATATGCATAGAACCATGTTTCAGAGGCTCTCCAGCCAGTACCACAGTAGAATGCATTGTCAGTGTCTGCAGTGATGTCTTGTGATTCCCAGCGGTCTTTGATCATTTCATAGTTCAGCATTGTGTTTGCTGGCGTACGGTACTCTTCCATATGCCATGGGTCAGAGCCAGCATAGCCATAAACATCACCTTCAATACGACCGGCTTTTTCAATGTAGTCATAACCACTCGTTTCGCCAATGTATTCAGCCCAGCTGCGGATACTTACAAGGCGTCCGTTTTCACTGTCGATAAGTGCCTGTGCTTCTTCCATATCAATGATGTACTCTGGATGCTGTGGCACTTCAACGCCGAAGTCTGCTACAGGTTCAGCTTCTACGCCACCCTCAGCAACTTCAAGACCAGCTGCTTTCCAAGCTGAGAAGCCACCGTCAAGCAGACGGACATCTTCAACGCCAGCGTACATCAGAATTGATGCAATACGTGCTGAAGCTGTGCTGTCATCGCCGTATAGGACTACAGCAGTATCACTTGAAATACCATTTTTAAGCATTGCCGCTTCAATTTCCGAGTCTGATTTTCTGTTCCACAGTGGACCCACTTCAAAATCATCTGTATTGATATGCGCAGCTGCTGGGATATGTCCTTTAACATAGTTATCGCCAGAGCCCCAGCTTACTTCGTAGACTTTCACTTCACCTGTATTCATTTTTTCTTTGACCCATTCTGGGTAAACCAGAAGCTCATATTTTGCAAGCGATGCTACCGCATTTGATTCATCAGCTGACCATGCTTCAAAACCTTCAGCATATATTTTCACATTTTCGTAGCCAAGCTCAGACAGCTTTTGAGCAAGCACAGTAGCGCTATCAGTGCCGTAGCCATAAAGAACCACAGCTTTGTCCTTAACAATACCCATGCGCTCCAGCTCGGCAGCTACAGCATCATCGCCATCAATCATTTCAAGCCATGCTGCATCAAACAGAGTGGCGCCAGGGATATGACCGCCGCGGCTTTCATCTCCAAGTGCCCAGCCATTGAATGCTGCAGAGTTTCTAGTATCTACGACTACGGCATTATCCTCGATTAGAATTCCTTTAAGTGCTTCCGTATCAAGTGTATTTGAAGCCTCTTCAGCTGCTGGTGCTTCCGTTTCCTGTGATACTTCCTCTTGTACTTCTGTTGCTGTTGGTTCAGGTGTCTTTTGTGCACAGCCAGTCAATGCTGACATAACGAGTACACCTGCAGCAATTAGTGATAATAGTCTTTTCATTATTCTCCTCCTACGTAATGGTTCCTTTGAGTACTTGTATAAGCCCTTTTCACTCGAAATAGTTAAAAAGCCAACTCTACAAGTTCACTCAGGATTAAATTTTAACAGAAAGAGGTATCATCGAGGTATTTATATAATCTATATTGCGGGTGTGTGTATTTGAAAAATGCATAGCGCATTGTATTGTCAAGATGGTAACCACTTGAACTCTACTCTCTGCTTAAAAATGGAAAAAGAACTGAAATTGACTGAAAAGACAGTCATTACAGTTCTTTTGTTTAACATTAGCGTTTGTGAGAGCCACTGGCCTGGTTTCTTGCCCAGTTTACTATTTTCATATAAACGTCAATCAGATAAGGTTCGTTTGAGAACTTTTCAAGCTGTGAGACCGGAACCCACTGCACACCTGAAGTTTCCTCAATGTTGACTCTGAGGGCTTCGTGCTCCTCTGCCACAAGGGCATAGGAAACGTTGAGGTGTAAATGGGCCGACACATACTGATTCTTTTTAAAATGACCATAGACAGGCAAAATATCGAGACTTGCAATCTCTTTGCTTAAGGGGTGAATATTTACCACGCCAGTTTCTTCCTTTGCCTCTTTGACAGCTGTGAAAAGCATATTACGCTCTCCGTCAGCATGCCCACCGGTCCATGCCCATGTTTTGTATATGTTGTGGTGAATCATCAGAATCTTATCCAAGCTCGGATTTAGAATCAGTCCAGAGCTGGTCATATGTGCAATTCTATGATCACGGGTAAGTATGGTGTCACTGAACTTGGATATATACTCCAGGATAATCATCTTATCGTTTTCTTCCTGTGGATTGGAAGGCATAAAGGCTTCAATTTCATCAATGTATGGCATCTGTTAAGTCCTTTCATAATACTTCTTACTCTATAGTTTAAAGAACTTTTTACAATCTGCCAACACGATTTTAAATGCTGACTTTAATTTTTCCAACATCATTCCATTTACCGGTATGAAATTGCATTTCACCGATCTTTTGTCCATGGATATAAAGCTTGACTGACGCCAGCGAGGCCTCAATTTTTGGAAGTACCATCATAAAATGTCCACGATCATCAAGGTCGACATGCTTGACTTCTGTTAAAAGGGTATGCGGTTCAAGACTTTGTGTGGCTTCTGGTGAAGGGAGATAACCGTCGTCAATTTTTTTTATCAGCTCAAATGCGTCTTTGATTGTCATATCAGAACCGTAGAAGAATCGTCCTAAAAGTATCTCAGAGTTCGTCTGATGTATCATGACAAGCGGCTTATCCGAAGTATTGTTCTTGATTCTGTAGTGATCGGTCATTTTGTCTACAACAGCTTGAATATGAAGATTTGTGCCCTCATAAACATGCTCTTGGCCGACTTCAACCTGACCTTCTATGACAGTCGCCCATTTTGGAATGTTGTATCTGTTTGAAGGTTCAAGGCGGATAATACGATGCACGTAGCTGCCGCTTGAAAAATCATTTACTTCCGAGTCTTCCAGCTGAATGACTTTACGCTGGTACAAATCACTTCTGATTTCAATATTTTCAGGTACCTCGCCTAGATTGCAGAAAATAATGAGCCCGTTCTTTATATTGGTAGGGTTTTTGATTTGACCGTTAATCACAAATGACATCCTGCAGTGCTGTACCAGTTGCTGTGTGAAATTGTCTATGAGTTCAAGCACAAGGTCGGCATGTAGATGAATATTTGATCTAAAAGGCAATGGCTGTGTCATGATTATCTTCCTTTCAAAGTAATATCAATATCTGTAACCGGTTTGACGGTCTTGACGCGTAAGGATTCAACATACACTGGTGCTACCTTGTAAAATACACTGAGCTGATAAGGTGTGTTTGGAAAATGCCAGATGCGCTGCTTTTCTTCAAAAGTCATATTGTGTCTGGATATTTCTATACTTTCATTATAATCAGAAAGTGATCCAATAAGTCTGTCCGGTGAAAGAATTGCGTTGTCATAGAGAGACTGTATACACCTTCCAAGAGCGCGCTGGGCGTCAATGCCCCGCTCCCGTGGGTCCGCGTTTGAATAGGCCGTCAACATATAAAAGAGGGTCAATGACATTGGCGGATACTGAATCTGGTCAGATGACCTCTGGATGCGGTTTCTACTCACAAACTCACCATTCTCCTGAACATCATAAAGGTGAAGTCCGATTTTTATGTCAGCTTTGTCCCCTGGCGAACAGGCGCCAATAAGGTCTTTCTTCCGAATTGGCTCAGGAACAAGGTCTTCCTGAAGCAGATTGATAATAGATTGTGTGATTTCTGAAATGACTGTATAGCGTCCCATAGACTATTCCTCCATAAGTTGCGGTACAATTATGACGCGCATGGCGTCATACCTCTTGTCCAGAAATTGTCCGATATGTTCACTGATTGTATTGAATGGCACGTAAGCACGTCCTGACCTTAAGAGAGTCTGTGACTCCAAAACAAGCTTTTCACCGTCTATGTCCGCAGTTGAAAATCCAATTTTTGCAGAGAGGGTCTTTCCGTTGGCTATCCCAAGTGCACGTGCCTGATTAGGGATCCAGACAGCTTGTCCACCAATCTGGTCAAATAAGGATTTGATGCCGACATAGGTTGTTCCGCCATCAATAAAGCTATCAACATGAATTATCAGTGTTCCGGTGAGTACATCAAGGACTGACGTATCTGAAATCGGAAGGGTTTTGTCAGCTGCTCCAGACGCAGAACCAGTGCCGGACTCAGTTCCCGAACCTGACGCAGAAGCGGTTGCAGGTCCAGTAGCAGACTCAATAGCTGCAAGCGCTTCCTGTACGGCGTCTGTCATGTCTTCCTTGGCTTCTTCGAGCTGCATCTGTCCTTCGGCAAAGGCTTGGGCTGTTTCTAAATCCCCCGAAGCTGCCGACTGTGCTTTTGCAAGATTCATTTTTTCAATAAGGTCTGATAAAGCTGCAGTCCCATCAAAACCGTCAGGCAGCACAGGCATGAGCGCGCTGAGGGCTTCTATGCTTGAAACCGCTAGCGTTCCATTGTCTTCATCAATAAATACATCAACAGCATCAACAAGTGCACTGAAGTTTTCCATAAGCATAAGGTCCTCTGGACTCAGAACACCTTTAATGGCCTCAAGGGCATTGCGGGCCTCGGCTAGAAGGGCTATGCCAGCACTAAGGGTTACCGGTGAATATGCTATAAGCCCATCCTCCCCTTCTGTGCCCATGTCTTCGCCACTTATGTCAGCGCCTAAAGCATCAATACTGCCCGCTTGGTCGGTAGCGCTTCCGCTCGCCTGGTCTTGACCTGAAGCTGAGTCACTTGCGTCTGAACCACTTCCAGAACCATCCGCTGTGGGGTCGTCTGAAGTCTCACCCGCGGTCCCACTTCCGTCTGCCTCCGCACCAACCTGTGACTGTGCACCTGATAACTGCTCAGCCTCAGCATCGCTGAGTGCTTGTCCTGCGAGAATGGCGTCAACAATAGCCTGGGCTTGATCTACTGCTTTCAAGGCTTCAAGGTAGGCACCAAGTGCAGCTTCTTCTTCTGCATCGAGTTGCGCTAAAAGACGCTCTGAAAGAGCGGATATTTTCTGTGCGCCTTCCAGGTCACCATTCTCAAGTGCGTCTGCAAAGGCTTCATTCATGACCGCAAGCTGATTTTCTATCTGCTCTTTGCCGTCAAGTGCGGCCTGTACAACCGCATTGCTACCAGCGGCAGAAACCGCAAGGGTTTCCTGGCCATCCGCGATGGCGTCACCTATCTTTTCCAGAAGCTTGGGTTTCATATCGCTTTCAGGTAAAGCACCAAGCGTTGAAGTCAGGACTTCAGTGTATTTTTCAAGAAGCGCATTCTTGTCAGCATCCAGGTCGGTGGAATCAAGCAGCATGTCAAGAATGTCCTTCCAGTTATCCAGTTTTTCCTGTGTGGCATCGGTTTCTTCCTGGAGCATGGCTTCGAGCACTTTTAGACTTTCACCCGTTGCCTTAGCCTTGTCATAGTCGAAAGAAGTACCCTTTAAGGTAGCGATGACTGCATCGTTTTGAGCCTGATTGAGTGCAGATTCAAGCATTTCAATCCCCTCGGGTGTAGTTGCGGGTAGGCCGAGTGCCAACCTGTCTGTCAAGGATTTTTCTTCTGCAGCTTCTGTGATTGCATTCAAGTCACCGCTTAGTGCTGCCTGCTGCAGTTTGTCGGCAGCCTTCTCAGCAGCTTCTTCCAGTGGGGTTGTAGCTTCCGCGGTTCCAATCTCTGCTTCTAGCTCCCGTACAATATCTGAGAGCTTTCCGTGGGCGGTCCATATTTGATCGGAAAGTGTTCCAAAATCATATGTGCCAGCTTTTTCACCTGCATTCTCAAGTTTTGCGATGAGGGCATTCAAATAGAAAAGCTCTCGCTTGATGGTCAGGTCGGTCAGTTGGTCATCAACCGCATGAATGACACCATCCTCTATAGTCTTGTCCTGCCGGAGTTTTGCTGAGGCGAGGTCCAGTGCGTCTACCGCCTTATCCATCTCTACAAACTTCCCGTAGTTCATGGCAGCGAGCACTCCTTCAAGCAAGGCTTTTTTTGTTTTGGCAACGCCATAGCCGTCATCTTCATCATCCAGGTTCTCGAGGATTTTCCCCTGCTTGTCCCGTTCAGTTCCAAGAGGCTGCATGGCATCATAAGTCAGGGGGTCTGAAATTGGATTAAGGGTGCTGAAGAGTTTCGCATTTCCTGTGCCCAGTTCATAGACAATCCCATCGTTCTTTATCCAGTGTGTCAGAGGTAGCGAATCAATTTCAGAGTTTTTCACAGCATTTTCTGAGCTTTCAATAATGTCCCCGACACCACTTCCGTTGGTAATATTAAACCAGATTCCCCCGGTTGTGAGTTCGGACCTGTAGTAAATCTGGTCCTGACTGGAATTTGCCACCGTTTTCTGTGCTGTCTCCACATGTGCTGGACTGACGGCTTTAAAGTCGATGATATAAGTTCCGACAATGAGAGATTTGACTGGAATCTCATTTGACTTGGGTCTTGCCAGTGCCCCGTAGGTTATGGAGCTCGGCAGGCCTACAACCAGTATCAGGGCAAATATGCATACTTTTATGAAATTATTCATTCTCAACATATCATTCACCAGCCTTTTCAACTGTGGATTCAAGTGCCAGACTGCCTTGCTCAAGACTGCTGTCCTTTAAGAGTTTGGCTCTAAAAATCGGCTCTGTATCTTTATAGAATTCCAAATAGTAGCCCTCAATGTCCTTCAAAACAAAACTGAGGCCACGCAAAGGGTCACCCAGCTTTGTAAGTTCAGGCGCTGTGCCCTCGCTTGGTTTTATTTTGTTTGAAACCAGTGCGAACCCAGTTGCGTCAAAAGAATTCTGAAGTGTGAGAAACAGACTTGAAAATCCCGTTTTATCGTCGGCAATAAGCTTGTATGTGCCAAAGGTTTTCCCGAGTTGGCTTTCTAGCTTGTCCTGAGCACTTACGGCTTTTAACTGAAGCGTTCCAGAATAATCTGTGCCGTCAAAGCTGGCTTCATAGACCAGACTTTTGTCTTTGTACAGCAATAGGTGGAGGGTTGAAGTATCTGAAAAGAGAAGCGGCATGTGTTCAAGACGCTTTTTCACTTCAGTTCTTTCCCCTATCTTTCTTCCATCTTCCATGGTCAACTGGAAATGTGTCGCTTCATAAGCGCTGGGTAAGCTGATCCCAAAGCTGAAGCGATACTCTGTATAAGGTACAATAATATTCCATGTTGGTTCCTTGGTGCCTGCCGATTTTTCGTCCTTCTTGCCTTCTTCAACAATTGGAATGGAGTCACCCGATATATAGTTTCCACTGTCAATGTCTACAGCGGCAAGCTTCCCTCTCAGTCCACCAACCGTATAGAAGTCGAGCATATTGATCATTTTATTGTACTCAATCAGATTGGTCAGGGTTGTCTGCTCTGTATTGATCAGGCCAAGTCGCGCAGTTTCAAGTTCAGCAAATGTCAGTTTACCAAGCTTGTTCTGCTCGTATGCTGTCTGATAGTTGTCCTGTTCTTTGAGAATGCTGTCAACAGACGCCCTGTATGCAAGCTCCATTTCCTTAACGGAGTCGTAGGCACCTTTTAGTTTTTCTTCAAGCTGAAGGCTCGCAGCTGCTTCTGTGACACGTTGCTTGTCCCGGTCCAGCACAGCAACAAATAATGCATATTTCTGGTCCTCAAAATACCTGAGTGCCGTGTATTCCCCTTGAAACCACCTGAAAGGAATCTTGATTGTGAAGAAGAGAAGATTGATTTTAAAAACACGGGTCCATGGTCTGTCGATGTCATCAAGCATTGCGTTATAGGCCTTGAGGAACTTAGCCTTATGGGCCTTCTGCTTTTTGATTTCAGGCATAATACGATTGACCTTTGATCCGTATCTGCCTCTATAAATATCAACAAGCTCATCCACTGCTTTTTCTGAGAGCTTTCTAGACTGAACGATGGTATAAAAATCAAAATCACGTTCCTTGGCCATGGCAATAAATGGGTCAATGTCATTTCTATTGATTTGGGCCATATATAAATCCGTATTGAAGTGCGAAACATTCAGGACATCGCTTCCGCATTTTGCAGAGAGCTTTTCTTTGAGTGAAAAGAATTTTTTCTCAGATTTGGCAACGAGCGTGACCAGGTTATCCAATTCTGCCTGGGATGCTTCAATATCTTCCTGTGTGGCGTTTCCCTTCCTGAAGTCAGTGCTTAGACGGTCAACCGTTTCCTCCTGATTGACAAGCTGCTGCTTAAGACTGTCAACCGTTCGCTCGTTTAGAATCAGGTCAAAATAGATATTTTTGACTTCGAAAGTGATTTTTTCTTTTGTATAGGCGAGCTTATGGTTGAGAACATCTATTTCGTGGTCGATTTTAGGCAGCTTCATAATCAGTTCGATTTCCTTTGGAAGCCCATGGGTTTCTGGAAACTCAATGTTGAAGAGCAAGGAAAAACGGACAGTCGATTCCTTTTTGCGGATGTCTCTGAGTCCCTCTTCTGCCTGCTGGCGCTCCATGCCCTTCTTAACAAGATCAAGTTCAATCTCTTCAAGCGCTTCACTGTTCATAAGTGCAAGCCTGACTGCCTTGTCCAGTGTCATAGTCGACGCAGCATAAACAGGCTCTACAAATAACGTCAATGACGCTGACTGCAGAGCCATGCAAATAATCAAAACCATACTGATTATGTTTGGATGTCTTTTAAGAACAAAAAGTCTATTCATCAGGTGTCACCCCGATTTCATACAATAGAATGTCGCCGGTTGCGGCATTGCGTGTTACTGAAATGAGCAGTCCCTCATACTCATAAGTCTCAAGTGTGTAGCTTGAGTTGGCATCTTTATCAAGAAGTGGTGTCTCCTTGTCCATAATCCAGTCGTAGGTTGTGTATGGGTTTATCCAGTCCGCAGAAAGCTGGGGACCCTGCACCTGTACTGTCGGTCCGGGTACACTCCCACCTTCTGGGGTTTCAGAGATGATATCCAGATAGTCTTGGGCGCCATAGAAGACCAGACCGTCAATGACTGGGCCTGTTGTATCCATTTTTGAGCGAACTGAGAAATAGAAATCAGGATAGTCTATGACATACTTGTCGATATTGTCCTGAGACGCAACAAGATCAGGCGTAACGAGAAGACGCTGTCCGAGTTCTTCAAGTGAAAGCCCGATTAGCGGTACGACATCCAGCTCACCACTGTGAAACGGACCGCTATACATGGTATTGCCCAACACACCATAGAGGATTCCCTGACCTTCAAATTTTCCATTTTGGAAAGTTCCATCATAGTACACACGACCATTAGGTCTGAAAAGCTGACCTGTACCGTCGTAATTGCCTGCGTCAAAATTGCCTTCATAGATGAGTCGGCCTTCCTGAGTGTAGAGTTTTCCAGAGCCGTCAAAGTGGCCCTCCTCAAGATTGCCTTTAAAACGGACACGTCCATTGTCGTGATACATGATGCCTTCACCGGAAGGCAAATTGTTCTGAAATCCTCCATCATATTGCAGGAAGCCATTTTCAGCATAGAGAGACCCTTGTCCAGACCGCCTGCCCATTTCATAATAGCCTGCGTAGCGTTCACTGCCATCTGGATTCAGTTCGACACCATAGCCGTTATAAAGTCCTGCTGTAAAACTGCCCTTATACAGGAGTGTTCCATCAGGCTGATACAGCTTGCCTTCGCCTGAGTAAGCACCTTGAGACAGGTTGCCGTCGTAAGCCATCACGCCGTTTTCATAATACACCTTACCCTTGCCTTCAAACTGATTAGAAAGAAAAGTGCCCTCATAGATTAAAACACCTTCGTTGTAGAGTTTTCCGCCGCCTGAATACAGATCTTGCTCAAAGTCACCTTGGTAGCGTATGCGTCCCTCTTTATCATAGAGGGTGCCACTACCCGCAGCATATCCGTTCTCCATACGTCCGTTATAGAGAACACGTCCTGTTTCAGAAACCAGGTTCACTTTTCCGCTAAATCCCTTGATATGCCTGTCAGAAATGGTGTAAGTCGGTGTATAGAGTTTGCCTGCAGCATAAGGTAATAAGAAATTTATAACTGCGAGTGGCAAGAGAATCAGCAAAATTACAGTAATGACAAGCATGCGCTTAGATATAAAACGTCTACCGACTTTTACATAGGCCTCTTTTGAGTTGGGTTTGTTGAGTGCGGATTTCTGAGCACCTTTAACAGCGCCTTTAATAAAGCGCCCGACTCTGTTCTTTAGGAACAGTCGCTTCCGTATTTGCCTGAGCAACAGTCGAAATGGCCGAAGCACAGCATTTTTAGTTACCTTCAGAATATATTCGAGTAAGCTTTGCATATGCCGCCTCCAAAAGATTCAAATGCAGGAACACCTACGAAACCTTATCGAACCTCTTTTGAGAGGTCAACAAGGATGCGGCTCGTGTCCGTATCATTTTCCAGAATGGCTTCACATTTCATCAGATACATGTGTGCAGCCTGATCGTACCTGTTTGTTCTTAGAACTCGGATGAATGCTTTACGCGCCTGATCGATATCATTTTCTTCAAAGTAGTGTACGCCCTTTTCAAAGTTCTCCTTGCTGACTTGTTTGAGTTGACGTATGTCACGGATTTCCGACTCAAATATGTCATATACGCCAATTGGCTCAGGCGCACCCTTTAAAAGAACGTGACCTAGGAATCTCAGTTCAAAGCTATCCGGTTCACTAAGCTGACTGTATGCAGATTCAGAGAGTATGACCTGAATCCCACAGCTGTTGGCAAACGATTCAAGAGAAACCGCATGATTTACACGGTCTGACATTACAGATGTTGACATTCTATTTTCTTCTCCCACAACGCCAATGAGAATTGGGCCTTCATGCACGCAAATACCAGACACCATGTTGAGGCCGCTGGCATCATTCGCTTTTCTAATCTGCTCGGTTGCATTGATAGCGCATATCAGGGCCTGGTCTATGGATTCGAAAAGTCCGATTTGCCCTGAGTCCCTAAATGCTCCAATTGTACCGTCGCCTTCAGAGATGCTGTTACCGAAAACACTATAGGCTTTATTGATGTAATCAAGACTTTCTTTAGGTGCCATTTCCTGTGAGGTTTTAAAGAAATCTCGCAGGTTCATATAGACAATTGCCATATTCTGAAGCACCTGGTCTCCAAGTTCAACTTCGAGAATACTTTCTTTCCCAAGCAGGTCAAAGAATTTTTGAGGGACGAACTTAAAGTATTTTTCATTGAGCTTTTGCATGTTGTCAATATATTCGGCTATTGAAACCGACATTTGGTTGAAGAGGCGTGTCAGAACACCGATTTCGTCATTTGAACCGACTTCAATGACAGTTCCCCAATGTCCCTGTGCAACCTTATGAACTGAGTCTGTAAGGGTCTTCAACGGACTTAGCAGATGTGTGATAAAGCCCGTAAGAATAATGAGGATAATCAGCACAGATCCCAAGTTGATTGTAAACAGCTTTCTATTTTGTTCACTAATAAACTGGCTGTATGTTTCCTTACCGGTTCCAATTTCCAGAATGCCGACAATGGTTCCCTGTGTGTCGCGAATTGGTGCTAGGGCCACCAGCCATTCTCCATCAATGGTTGACTGTTCCCCGACTACAACGGATTCGTCATCGAGGACTTCCTGATAGAGCTTATATACCGTGTCTGTATAAATGTAATCTGCAGGAATCATAGTCTTGTAATCACTTACAGCAACGAAAAGCCTGCCATTGATATTCCTGTAGAGCGCTCCGTAGACCCATCTTTCATAAGCTGTTTCCTTGAGTACATTAAAACGTTCAAGGTCAATATTGATGTCGTCTTCAAGTGCGATATACTCTGATGACCCAAAGTCTGAAGGTGTGGTGATAGACTGAAGCAGATCCAGATTGATCTGGTTCGCCTTCAGAGATGCCAGATGATGGAGTTCTGCATAGAGGTCGTCTTCTGCCATTTTTCCGAACAGTCGATCTGTCTGGAAGAAGAGCACGACACTCATAAGAATCATAAGCGGTATGAAAACTATTGAAAACTTAAGTAGAACTGGTTTGCGCTTTTCAGTGATTTTCCTGTAGAATGACCAGACTACGACCAGTAAAATACCCGCAAGAAGACCATATAGACCACTTGGTAAAGACTTCTTCTGAATGTTGTCCCACTCATTGTAAAAGCGTTCTATAACCTTTGTCTGGCCGTTCTTGGCAAGGACTACCTGAACGCCGTGTTCACTGTGATTGAGCGTGTAGCCTGCAATATTGCCATTGCTGTTGATGGAAATGCCACTAAGACTCACATTTCCCTGAAGGGCGCTTTCGAGTTTGTCCAGACGACCGTCTGAGCGAATCGACTTGCCTGCAGGATCCATTACAATAATCTGTTTGCGAATGGCATCATAATAATAGGTGCCGACATCTTCTGTAAACTTCATATTGTATGGGAGTGCCATTTCTCCTATTGGGAAAAGCTTCTTAGGTGTATCTTCGCCTGTTGTTATAAAGACCTCACCCTTCATGGTCCTGAACAGATATGTATCTGGTGCTGTAATGAGCAGTTCATCAATTTTCTTGTCATCCTGAAGCGTTATTTCATAAACCTCGGAACTGGTGTTGGAAACCGGGTCGTATGCATATACTTCTGCCACTTCGTGGTCGTCGTCAGAAGCCTTGTATACATAGAGTGTGCCTTCTAAAAGATTCATGGAAAGCACTTTTTCAAAGCCAATCTGATGGCCTTCGTTCTTATAGTCAAAATCAATGACACTTGTTATTTTGCTGAAATCCGATGACAAATAATAGACGCTCTCGTCAATCAGGTAATAGTCTGACGCATTGGCAACGGAACCGTGAATGTAAATTCCGCCGTCTCCCGCGGCGACCATCTTGGAATGAGAACTGAAGGTCCCTTCTCGATCCTTGTCAAAGGCATACTCCATCAGAATTCGTCCGGTTTCATCAACTTTGAGAACGCGCCATTCGTTTGATGCTTCATCAATACCAAAGGGTGGTGTTGTTTTCGTGCGCTCTAAAATAAAGACATCGCCACTGTCGTCTATAGCAATATCCATAATTTCAGATACCTCGATTTCCATGTCCCATGCGGCTGTCAAACCGAAGAAAGAAAGTGCTAAAAGTATTGGTATTACTATTTTCCACTTCATTCAATCACCTGTCTTTTCTAATAATCACAGCTCCATTCATAATATAGGCATTTCGGGATGGACTTAAAATAAATATTTCTAAAGATTCGTGCTATATGGCTTAATTTCAGGTGTTTGGTGATAATTATAGAATGTGATTACAGGAGGATTATGCTATGGAAGATTTAAAAGATCTCGATGCACTTACAATAGAAGAATATATGTACAATTCGACTGTACTTTCAGCAGGCCTCTGTCGCAAAAGTTCAGAAGAAAATGCATATATAAGCCTGATACGGGACATGCGCAAAATTCCATTTGTTATGAAGGCGGTTCAAAAGGACAGCAAGGCTGCTGAAACACTTTTGAAAATAAGACTCTCGCTGGTACAAAATGTTCTGGTCATATATGCGCCTGCATTTGAGGGTGTGTCACTCCAACGATACGCACGCACACAGCAGCCCTATGGGAGCTTTGATATTGCAGAAAAAATCCTGGCTGAGCTTACAAAGTATGAAAAACTGAATTTGTCCGTCTTTATTCAGCTGCTTATGGCGGGAAAGATTTTTGTAGACTCCAACGCCATGCCGCATGTACAGTTCTGGATAGATGATCTAACCCTTTTTGAAGAAGAGGATACAACTGCGCTTGTAGAAATACGCAACAGACGTCTTTCTCAGCTGATGCTTTCCACTTTCTCTGATGACTTCATCCCTGATCAGATGAAGGCTTTTGCAGACCTGATTGAGCAAGGCAGATATGAAACAATACTTCAAATGCTTGGGGGTCTGGACGTCTACCGAATGAAATACTATGACACAGACTCAGAACGCCGGGGTGAAATTATTGTAAAAGCGATTTGGCTGAAACTTCAAAAGCATATGCTGCTTATTGCACTTGTACTTATTGCACTCGTCTATGGTTACTATTGGTTTTTCTATGCAAAAGCAGATGCAAGTGCAACCGTTTATAAGTCCAGCATAGGCGATGTCGTTTTTGTACTGCCAATTGACCAGACGGCAGGTCCCGCAGAATCACAAAAGTATGTGCTGGATTTTGGCATAAGCACAAATTCAGTAGCTGAGCAAAAGGATGAAATACCTCTTCGGCCTGAAGTCAATGAAAACGAAAAAACAGTCAATGTTATAATCAGTGCCGGTGATACCCTATATAGAATATGTGAGACCTATTATGGAGATGGCAATTACTATGAGGCTCTAGCAGAGTTTAACGGCATATCAAATCCCAACATGATTCCAGTGGGTATAAATTTGAGCGTACCACCACTCAGTGAACTCCTTGAAAGTCAGCAGCAATAGAAGCCTGTCAAGCCCTTGATTTCCCTTATGGTGAAATTCCCTTACAAAAAGATGGACTGTCCTTACTTCGAATGAAGCTATGGACAGTCCATCTTTTTGTTTGCTTTATATTTGGTTTATTTTCCCTCTAGTTTACTTTTCGCTTGTCACCTGACAGCAGGAGGAAAACAGCCATTAATACAAGCACACCTACTGCAATAATTCCAATGCCTTTCTGGTCTCCAAGAGCAAGCATGACAGCTATGATCACCGGACCAATCATCTTTCCAATATTTCCAACAAACTCAAAGTGACCGGAAGCAGATGATTCACCCATCTGCTGTGCTGCCTCGAGCTCAAGGAAATAACTGTTGTAGGCTGCTTCACCAAAGCCGTCTGACATGCCTAAAATGACGACTGCCACGAGTGCACCGGCCAGATTACCGGTAACTGCAAACGTCAGCAGCGACAAACCGGTCAGAAGACTTGCCAGTGCAGCAGCAGTTCTTATACCAAGCTTCTTCTCGCCAAGCTGTGCGAACGTCGGTCCAAGGTAGACAATAATGAGTCCGTAAAGCGTAAAGGCCAAACCAATGACAGATGTTGAAAGTCCCTGGGCTTCAGCGTATACCGGGAAGAAGTATTCTATATACATACCTGCAATATAAGCCGGTATGAGGATGGCTAGGAAGAACACGGCAACCTTCCTGTTGAAGTAGAACTTGAAGAGGGATATGGAAGATTTCTGCTCTTCCAGATGTCTGGCCATGTTTTCGGGGCGTCTCATTTCTACTATGACAAAACCCAGACTGAATAGTCCACATGCGGCCATGACATAAAATACAGAGAGCATTCCGATTTTATCAGCTAAGTTTGCGCCGAGAACCACACCGACATTCATACCCGCAACCGCGCCAGCTGTAAGCTGAGCAAATCCTTCATTGCGTACACTTGTCGATGCGCCGATGTTGACATATCCCCTAAGCGCCATAAACATGAAACCTGTGCCGACACCTGAAAGCATGCGTATAGCAATGAAATAGGCAATATCCGTTGAAAGTGCGGTCAAGACTGCAGAAACAACTGAGACAGATACGCCAACAAGGAATGTTTTCTTCCAGCCCTTGGCCTGTGCGAAGTAGCCGGCAATAAGCATGGTAATACCACTGGACAAGACTTCAGCCGATATTGGCAGACCGATTACAACGCTTTCATCAAGTCCAAACAGAGGTCTTGATAAATCCTTTGCAAGAAGCGGAATGAAGGCAAGTGCCATATAGACTGTTATGAAAATGAGGAATGAAAGGGGTCTGATCATTGGAATATCATGATCCCCCAGATACCCTGAACGCTCAGTGTCTTCTTCTCGCAGCTTACGTTCGTTGAGGAGCTGAGAAAGGAACGCAAGCTCAACGGACATTAGCACAATGACGATAACCAGTGTCAGCAAATCAATCAGAAGATTCCGGATTACCTCAGCAGTTTTCTCCTGGAAGATATATAGGTTTGTGCCTACTTCGAAAACGGCGACAATATTGCCTTCGGAGTCCTTGACTGGTGCCATGGAGAAGAGCCATTCACCATCGTTGTCAATTTCAGTGTCATTTGAAATGCCACCCTCTGAGGCAATCTTGAAGAATTCATAGTCGGGATCGCTGATATAGGCGTCAAATGGATAATAAGGCGTCATGGCGCCATCGTTATACATAAGCCCGTAGACTCGCTCGTCTTCAATTTTGTAGAGTGCGGTATAAAGGTTCTCATTCCAGTTGTCGGCGTTGTAATTCAGAACTTCATTCAACTGTTCAAAGACTCTATTATAGTCATCGCCCAGATAAGCACGCGGCGATTCAATTCTTGAAATCGCATCGCCATCTATGACCTGAGAAAGGTTCTGCGCACTAAGCTTGAGGTTACGGCTCACCTCGTCTGAATACAGGTTGTAGAAGTTTTCAATGGACATGTTTCCAACCAGAAATGCCGTGATTGCAATGATAAGAATGATTGCCCCAACCTTGGGAATGATCCCTGGGAGCGTCCTGCCCAAAATGTTGATATAGGTATCTACAAGGGCAATGATTACCGTTGCAAACAGGACGACTATTGCTATCCAGTTGAGCCAACTGCTGAATGCGACATTTATTGACGGATTGAAAGCAGTTTTTGAAGTGTATTCAAATGTACTGCTGCCCGGCAGTATTTCAATGACATCGTAAAAATTACATATGCCCATGATGTTGTCTGGAGACAATGAAAGCTTGTAGTATGTCTCCATGCGGTCATCAAAGCCGGCATTTAGCAGTTTCTCATGGGAAAGGACGACATCCGATGTGCCATTTTCGATGAGTCTTCTAACACTCCCATCCCCGAGATTTGTAAAGTAGACATCGCCATTGTTGCTTCTTTCAAGGGACCAAGGCAATACGAATTTTTCTTCAAGACCTGACATGGATCCATCATAAAGTATTGTCACATTTGCGTCCCAATCGATTTTTTGAATATAGCCATCACGCGTTGCAACAATAAATGCATTTTTGTCATAATACGATACGTCAGATATCAAGTAACTGGAATTTTCGATGAACTGTTCATCAATTTTGTTGGCAAGACCGTCAGAATCTGCCTGATAATACGAGACCGTATCATCAATACACTCATAGAAGGACAGGTTGTTCTCCACCCATCCCAGGCCCATCAGTGTTGGCACTAAAATATCGTCACAGTCATGAACAAGCTTGAAAGGTGTAGAAAGGTATTGTCCGTCTCGGTCATAGGCGATTATGGATTCGTATTCAATATAGGATCCTGAAATGTCCCATGTATAGTTAAGTACATATATTTTGTCCTGAACAGGCAGGAGCTCTGACGCAAAGTAAAAATTCTGTTCTCCCCGCCTTCCGCCATAGAGAATGAAATCCACCGTGTCCTCAGAAATGCCCAGTATGCGTTTGTTGGAATCATCAATGACGTACTGTCCTCTTGAATCTGCTGCGTGATAAGACGGGTAGATGACCTCAAGCTCTTCAGAAGGGTTTATTCTGAATTCCGCATACTTTTGAATCAGTATTGTAATTGACAAAAGCACGAGCACAGCATACAGCGTAAAACGTATGGATTTCTTCATTTTTGCACCCTCCCTTTTCCAGCGCCGTTCACAGTAAAATACGCAACACCTTTTTCGATGAATCTGCAGGGTCTGTATAGCAGTTTGGCTTTTCGAAGGCCTGGAATGCCCAGATCTTCTTCTCGGTTTGTGAATTTATAGTCGCCGCTATACATTTCTGCAAACTCCTTAATGACCGCTACATATGCATCCTTGTAATCCTTAATGGCTTTTTCAACGAGCACCAGAAACATGTTGTCAGTCAAGGGTTCACCAATGGAAAAGGCAATAGGCTCATCATTCACCTTTAGGACACAGCCAATTGAATCCAGTGCTGACCAGTTCTTCAGGACTCTTTCAATGCCGATACGCTCCGATTCCAGCATTTCACTGCTCGGCAAATTATCATACCAGCTTTCAAGGATTTCTCCTATGTTCTGACCATCATCATCATTCATTTCCTCAATACTAAATGTGTTGTGACGGACAAACCTACGGTACATGTCGAGCTTTCTCTTTAATTTTTTTGTGTTTAATTTCGATAAGTCATTTGACGGATAGATATACTCATATTGATTTCTCAGCAGCTTGAACCGCACATGGTCATTTGTGACAGACTTAATTTCCTGAAACTGAGATTTTGTGATGCTGCGAATAGTGAGTATATAGGCATTTGCCTCAAAATCCGCTTTAATCATGCTTATTGCTTCACCGAGGTTTCCACTGCCCACAGGCATGTGTATGTAAGGCACCGTTTCACCAGGTGCTCTCAGTTTGACAGTTAGAAACCCTTCAAGAATGGCGTATTCGATTGAATATGCATCTGCCCATAATAGTAGCTGTGTAAAACTGTAATCAGATATTTCGGAGTTATATTCCTTGTAATAGGAATCAATAATTTCTTTATCTTCAAGTCGGACTGCTTTCCAGTTGATCATTCAGATTCCCCCCACCCTTTAGTTTTTTATACCCAATGTGTATATTCAGCCCGATTTTTACAAATAAAATTTATATAGCTTTAGATTCAAGGTGAAATATTGAAGATTTCACTCTAGTTTACCTTTGAAATGGGTATATTTATTTCAGAGAAAGGGGATTTTTATGGCGATTGATCATTTGAATATATATAAGCACCCGAATAAAACCTGTCAGACCGTTGAAGTCTACTTGGAGTCAAACGCCCACATCGCTGCCATGACGGACGTTCAGAATGCGCGCATGTTACTTGCCTATTCCAAGGCAGCACTTCTGCTTGACAGTATTCCACTGGATATCATCCATATTGCTGATGTTTATTCCGTTCTTCTCAGGGACGGTCAGGATATCGACCGATTTGAAATTCGACTCTACTTGTCAGACCTGATTCAGTTTATGGATAACCAGAGCGTTTCCCTAGAATGGCTTGAGGAACTGGAAAATGACAAGGTTATTGGTCTTTCACCCTGTCAGGCTGCGAGAATTAAACTCAGACTCTGCAATTACTTCTTAAAGATGCAGCAAATACATATTGCTTACAATTACGCGAAGTCAGCACATGCGCTTTCTTTAATGACCGAATCGCCAGAGCTTATTGTATTGTCCGTACTTCAGCTTTCTACGGTTTCAAAGCTGAACGGTGACTACCCTCTGGCACGTCAATACCTGATGAAGTCAAAATCGCTAACTACCAAGCACAACATACCATGGCTATATGGAAAGATCGTCCTGGAACTTGGTGAAGTCGATCAGTTTCTGGGTGCTAAAGCATCTGCCAAGAAGCATTATGTTGACGCCATGCACATATTTGAGCGTATCGGTTATGCAGGTGGCTATGCCAGAACTATTATGAACCTGATTCACCATTATTCAAAAGATGAACCTGAGCGGATCGAAATGCTTCTAAAAAAAGCATGTGAAGCGCTTTCTGAAATGCGCGGTTCAGATCCGTACAGACTGTGGCTTAATATTCAGGTGCTTAGCCTCTACGACCGCTATTTGCATCCTGAACAGCTTGAGTACTATAGAACCATGCATACTGAAATTAAGGAACGTGTCAATGATGAGTATAAAAAGAACTATGAAAACTGCACCCTTCTTCTTGAAAGCTTGAAACACGCGAAATTTGAATTGGATGTTTTAGAACAGGCGAAAAGCGGCACACGAATTTCAGTTGGCGCCATAGATTTTTATAGGGCTTCCATGAGCAAACGCATTGATACGGCTTCCCATGAAATCAGAAATGCGGTTTCAATTTTAAAAATGAGTGTTGAAGCTGTTAAAGACGGCCATATTGATTTCAATAAGAGTATGATGGAAACCATGCTCAGAAAGATTGAATCCATTGGATGTATAGTCGATGAGCTGGATCACGAAGAGGAGGGACAGAACAGTTCAACCAATCTGCCATCACAAACAAGTGTGGATCACATTGCAAGCTACTGCGAAATGGCCTATGCATATGTTGATGACCGTGTGCATATTCACAGAGACAAACATCTGGATGATAAACACGTTATTGCTACCCTGCTTCCTGTAACCCAGGTAATTGACAATCTCATAAGCAATGCCCTGAAATACTCACCAGGATCGTCGAAGGTACATATCCATTACGAGGAAAGAAGCAATTTCATCACATTCCATATACAGGACCAGGGGTGTGGCATATCAGACAACGACCAAATTCATATTTTTGAGCCCTATTTCAGGGCACCTGGTACAGAACAGGATGGAAAGGGTCTTGGCCTGCATTACTGCAGGCAGACCATACAACTGCTTGGTGGTGAGATTTGGGTAAAAAGCCATTTGGGACAAGGTTCAGAGTTTTCATTCAGTCTGCCTGTCAAAATTGGAGAAAGTCTATAAAAGCAATGAAAAAGCAGCAGCTGGGATATCCCGGCTGCTGCTTTGTTTTTCATTCATCAATGGACACTTTCACACAGGTGTTCGTTGAACTTGTACCCATGGTTTCTTTTTGTCATTATGAAAGACTTGTTCGGTTCTATCTTATGTAGCTTTTTCCTCAAATTGCTTATATGCACCAGTACACCGCGCGTGTCACCCATGGCACTTTCAAACCAGAGCTTTTCATATATTGCTGAAGATGAAAAGTACTTGCCGGGTTGTTCTGCGAGTATGGACATAATTTGAAATTCTGTTTGAGTCAAAGGCACTTTCTTTGAACCTATATGGACAGACTGATTTTCAAAATCTATTGTGATGTGATTGAATCTTAGGACTGCGTTTGACGTACTCTGAGTTGTTCTTGAATTTCTGCGCAGATGAACACGCACCTTTTCAGTTAGAAGCTGCGGATGAAACGGTTTCAAAATATAGTCTTCAGCACCGGACTGAAATCCGTTGAGCTGGTCTTGGACTCTACTCTTTGAAGTCAGGAAAATAACAGGTACATCGCTGATTTCCTTAATTTTATGTATGATGTCGAATCCAGAAGCATCTGGAAGTCCCACATCAAGAAGCACAAGATCAGGTTCTCTGTCAGTAATGTATCTGATTGCAGCATTGCCGCTGGACACGTGATCCAGTTCAAGATTTTCCTTGTCAAAGTAAAGCTTGGTCAAGTCATATATCTCTTGTTCATCTTCTACCATCAGTATTCTATTTTTACTCTTCATACGCGCCTCCCGCATTACACAATCACAAGCACATACGTTGTTCTACTTTTCTCCAGCGCCGTTATCTTTGCTCATGTTGAAGTTTACAGCGCGTGAAGGAATAATCGTAGAGATTGCGTGCTTGTAAATCATTTGCTGTTTACCGTCACTATCCATCACGATTGTGTAGCTGTCAAATCCCTTTACATATCCCTTGATCTGGTAACCGCTTACAAGGAAGATTGTAATTGGTGTATGATCCTTTCGACAATGGTTCAAAAAAATGTCTTGCAAGTTCAGTGCTGATTTCATATAACCCCTCCTATGCTTTTTCTTTAATGTAGTTATCTATCTGATCCAGTAGAGGTGCAAGGCCGCCTAGCTTATCTACGTCAAACCACTCAAGGTTTTCATATCTTCTGAGCCAGGTCAGTTGCCTTTTTGCATATCTTCTGGAACTTTGCTTAATGATGCTTACCATAGTATCGTAATCGTATCTGTCATCAAGGTAGGCCAGCACTTCCTTATAGCCTATACCCTTCATGGACTGGTGCAAATCTGTTAAACCCATATTTTTTAAATTTTTCACTTCGTCAATCAGACCCTGCTCCAGCATGAGATCAACGCGCTTGTTTATTCTTGCATAGAGTTTTTTTCGATTGCCTGTAAGCGCGGTGAATATGAAATCGTACTTTTCATTTGGCGTTGGATCGACAGCGAAATCTTTGGATGTTCCTCCGGTCAGGCGGCATATTTCCAGTGCTCGGATAACACGCTTCATATTTCTGTGGTGGATTCTCTCGGCTGCTTCTGGATCGACTTCCTTTAAAAGGTCGTGAATGTATTCACTGCCCTTTTCCATTGCCTGCTTGCGCATTTCCTCTCTAAAGGCAGGGTCGCCCACTGCTTCTGAAAAGTCCATTTCATAGAGCAGTGCATTGAGATAGAGTCCGGTTCCGCCAACAACAATTGGGAGTTTGCCGCGGCTCAGAATATCATCGATTTTTTCAAAGGCGTTTTTCTGAAAATCAGAAACGCTGTACTTGTCCTTAGGATCAAGAAAATCAATGAGGTGATGCGGTACGTCTCCCATTTCTTCTGGAGTCGGTTTGGCACTGCCAATATCCATAAACTTGTATATTTGCATTGAATCGGCTGAGACAATTTCACCCTTGTGACGTTTTGCCATTTCGATTGAAGTTGCCGTCTTTCCTACTGCTGTAGGACCTCCGATAATCAGTACTTTATTATTCATAACTACTTCCTTAAATCGTTTTTTAATTAGAATACACAATATTGCTGTGTATATGTCATGTTCTTTTGAATTTCTTTTCAATTTCCTGACGTGTAATGGAAATGATTATAGGTCTGCCGTGTGGACACGTATATGGGTCATCCAGCTTCTTGAGCTGGTCAAGTAGCTGATCTACCTCAATGTCGGCCATATAGTCATGAGCCTTAATGGCAGTCTTGCAGGACTCCTGCATGATTTTTTCAAGACGTGCGTCTGTCGTCTGAACACTGCTTTCACTATGCGTTTCCATTTTATCAAGTGCGTTTGAAAAGAGAGACTCAGCACCCATTCGGTCTAGGAGTGCAGGAATTTCACGTATGACGATGGCGCCAGACCCAAAATCATCAATGACCAGACCCAGCTTCTCAAATGTGCTTTTCTGGGCTAGGGCACTTGCATGCAGGTTGTAGGAAAGCTCTACAAGAATAGGGTCAAGTAGAATCTGTCTGTCTAGTGCTGACTTTCTATATTGACGCAGCAAGCGTTCAAAAAGTATTTTCTCGTGAGCAGCATGTTGATCAATCAGGTACATCTTCCCTTCCTTCTCAAAAATGAGATAGGTCAGAAACATCTGCCCTATATATGTCAGATCATCATAGATGGTACTTTGAACAGGCATTTGCTCGCTTTGAATGCGCTCAAGAAACTGTTCAGGATCATGGCTTGTGTCAGATCTTTTAAAGGGATCTGAAACGGGTGGGTCCATCTGGGGCTTTGACCGCTCAAAAATCGATGGTGGCGGTGGGTCCACTACATTTACAGCCTCGCTTTTACTTGCAGATATGGTTTCAGCCACCTTTTCAGGCAGGGCTTTTACATGACTACTTTTATCGATGAAGGTGTCATAGGAATAGGTCTTACTTTCATCCCTATTATTCTCATACACCGGATGTGCCCGAATTCCTGCATCTTTTTTGCTTTGCGCGGTGCCGATGGTCTTTTTTGTTACCCTGTACAAATCAGAATCCTTTGTCTTGGGCGTTTTGTCTATTGCATCAGAAGGAATCTGCGATTTGTTTTCCACTTTTTTCTGTGCATTGGAAGCAGATGTATCTGCCTTGCTCTCGCTCAAATCACTTACAGGTTTTTCAGGGGCTTCAAGGGGTCTTTTGAATACATGGGTATCCCTCAGTGCAACGACAGGCGTCTGGTCGAATGAAAGCAGTGTCTCTCGTACAGCTGAGTAGAGAAACTGTTTGATTGCGCCCTCCTGATGAAACTTGATTTCTGTTTTGGCTGGGTGAATATTTACATCAACCTTGTTTGGATCGATTTCAATTTTAAGAAAGCACGCTGGGAAACGTCCTGGCTGGAGCATGGTCCTATAGGCCATGGAAACACCGTCCATGAGCATGTCTGATTTGACGTATCTGCCATTGACAAAGAAGTTCTGAAGGCTTCGGTTTCCTCTTGTGTAGTTCAAATTGGTCATGAAACCTTTAACGGTTATACCGTCTGAACTCTTTTCAACGGGAATAAGACTGCGTGACATGTCCTTTTCATAAATCGCATATATGGATTTATAAAGATCCCCTTTTCCCGGCGTTGAGAATAGGATCTTATCATCACTGACAAATCTGAATCCGATTTCAGCATGTGAAAGGGCCAGCTTGTTGACAATATCACTCAGTGCAGTTCTCTCCGCATTGTCTGATTTGAGAAATTTGAGGCGTGCAGGCGTGTTGAAAAACAGGTCCTTCACGACCATGGTCGTTCCGACCGGACAGCCGGTTTCCTCTTTCAGAATCTGCTTACCGCCAGAGATTGAAAGCTTGACACCTGTTTCATTCTCTGCCCTGCGTGTGATGACATCCATATTAGAAACCGCACTGATACTAGCAAGAGCTTCACCACGAAACCCTAAAGTGGCTACACTGTAAATATCTTCAACGGTTTCAATTTTGCTTGTAGCATGTCGTTCAAAAGCGAGCTCCACATCGTCTGGTTCAATGCCAGACCCGTTGTCAGAAACACGAATCAGTGCTTTACCGGCCTTTTTAATTTCAACGGTAATTTTTGTAGCTCCAGAATCGATAGCGTTTTCAACAAGCTCTTTTACGACGGCTGCAGGTCGTTCAACAACCTCGCCCGCTGCAATCTTATTCGAAATGTTTGGTTCAAGCTTATGTATTCGTTTCACTATAAACACCTACATTTTCTTTGCTTTTTGTACCAGTTCATAAACAAGATTCATGGCATCCATAGGTGTCATACCCATGATATCTGCCTCTTTCAAAATAGTAATGATTTCATTGTCCTGACCTTCAAATAAAGAAATCTGAACAGCGGTTTCCTCAGGTGCCTCTTTTGAATACTCAGCCTTCTCTTCATTGGCTGTATGAACAGATGCATCCTCCTGTGTCAGATTGCTGACATTTCTATTGATATCATTTTCTTCAAGCTTACTTAATATGCCCTTTGCTTTTTCAATAACCGAATAAGGAACACCGGCAAGTTTGGCAACCTGTATCCCGTAGCTCTGGTTGGCACCCCCTCTGATGATTTTGTGCAAGAAGACGATATCGTCTCCAGATTCCTTAACGGAAATACAGAAGTTTTTCACACCTTTAAAGCGGCCTTCAAGTTCTGTAAGCTCATGGTAATGCGTCGCAAACATAGTCTTGGCACGGATGCCGCCTTCTTCAGTAAGGTGTTCCACTACAGCCCACGCTATTGAAAGTCCGTCGTAGGTCGATGTGCCTCTGCCTATTTCATCAAGAATGATCAGTGAGTTTTCAGTGGCGTTGTGAAGAATGTTAGCAAGTTCGGACATTTCAACCATGAATGTACTCTGTCCTTGAGACAGGTCATCCGAGGCACCGACACGTGTGAAGATTCGGTCTACTATGCCGATCTGTGCAAACTCCGCAGGAACGAAGCAGCCAATTTGAGCCATAAGGGTAATCAGTGCAACTTGACGCAGATAAGTGGACTTACCAGCCATATTGGGACCTGTGATAATGTAGAATTGATTTTCCTCATCATCCAGATGCGTACTGTTGGGAACAAAGAGTTCGTTAGATGCAATACGCTCCACAACAGGGTGTCGCCCTTCGCGTATGTGTATTTCCCCATCATCAAGCACAAGTGGGCTTACATAGCCATTTCGGCTACTGACCAGGGCGAAGGACTGCAAAACATCCAGAGCGGCAATCGCTTTTGCAGTTTTTTGTATTCGGGACACATGGTCAAGAATCTGCTCACGAAGTTCCGTAAACAGCTTGTACTCAAGTCCAACAATTTTTTCTTCGGCACCTAGAACCTTTTCTTCAATTTCTTTAAGCTCAGGTGTAATATATCTTTCAGAGTTCGCCAGTGTCTGCTTTCTCTCATAGTCTTCAGGCACAAGGTGGCTGTTAGCTCGTGTCACATCGATATAGTATCCGAAAACCTTATTGAAACCTATTTTCAAGGATTTTATGCTTGTACGCTCGCGTTCTCTTGATTCAATGTTTACAATCCAGTTCTTACCGTTTAGGACTGCATCTCGTAATTCTGCAACATCAGCATTATAGCCGGATTTTATAATGTTGCCTTCACGAAGACTGATTGGCGGTTCTTCAACAACCGCGCTGTCAATAAGCGCATGCACGTCTTCAAGTGGATCTATTTCACCCAGAAGCTCTTTGAGCATCCCTACAGGCTGCTCATTTACAAGTTCAATGATATGCGGCAGAACAGAAAGTGAGTTTTTCAGAGCAATCAGATCACGCGCATTGACATTGTTGTAAACCAGCTTGGAGGACAGTCGCTCCAGGTCATATATTTCTTTGAGCTTTTCCCTGAGCTCGTCACGCATGACAAGATCATCTACAAGTGCTTCTACAGCGACCTGACGCTTCTCGATCTTATCCTTTGACAGGAGAGGCTCTTCAATCCATTTTTTGAGTGTTCGAGCACCCATGGATGTTGCTGTTTTATCAAGCACCCAAAGTAAGGACCCCTTCTTGTCTTTGCCACGCATGGTCTCAGTCAGTTCCAGATTGCGTCTGGTGAACTTGTCAAGAACCATGAAGTGTTCCGGCTGGTATATTTCAACGTGGTCCAGATGAACGAGCGGTACCTTCTGTGTATCTTCTATGTACCCCATAAGCGCACCAAGCGCGGAGATAATCTGTTCTGATTCAATGCCCAAACCTTCGGCGGAATAAACTTTGAACATGCGCTTAATGGTCTCATGTGCATTTTCCATTTTAAAAGCGCTTGTATCAAATTTAGTCAGCATGAAATGCTCATATTTTTCTATGGTTGACATAATAATATTACGTACACCATTCTCTTTTGCGAGGACAATTTCTCTTGGAGAAATTTTCAAAATTTCATCGGTGATCTTATGGTAGTCTGTGGAGGCGTCAAATGCTGTCGCTTTTAACTCCCCGGTTGTGATGTCGGCATATGCGATGCCTGTGCCCTCTTCACTGTCAATGAGTGCCATGACATAGTTGTTTGCGCGTTCATCAAGAAGTCCTGGTTCAATAACCGTACCAGGCGTTATGATTCTCACCACTTCACGCTTCACGAGCCCTTTCGCTGTTGCTGGGTCCTCGACTTGCTCACAAACCGCTACTTTGAAGCCCTTTTGAATGAGTCTGCCCATATAGCCTTCTGCTGAATGATATGGAACGCCGCAAAGGGGTGCACGATCCTCAAGACCGCAGTTACGACCAGTCAGTGTCAGTTCCAGTTCCCTAGAAGCAACTATGGCGTCTTCAAAAAACATTTCATAAAAGTCCCCAAGTCTATAAAAAAGTATGTAATCTTCATAGTTATTTTTGATTTCAAAATACTGCTGCATCATAGGCGTCAGTTTGCCGTTTTTCTTTGCCATTTCAGCCTCCTAATTACCTTCTCGAACTACTATTATAACATAATTTTAGTGTCTTTTATAAAATGAAAAACCATCAATCAGTTGCGTAGTTGCTGATTGATGGTTCTATATCAAGCTGACTGCTTGTAGGTGTGAGCATGTAGGGTGTCAGCTTGATGGCATATTATGGGAACTGAACAAAAACAAAAAACTCCTATTAAGCGTGTTTACACGATTAATAGGAGTCATTAGCATATAGCGGTTTTGGCGAACTCCATCACCTGTTCAGTTCATAGAAATGGTAACACAAACTGAACCGCTTTACAACGAAATTAAATCAAAAAACGTGTACTTTTTACTGTACAAGCGAAATTCGTATAATATTTGTATATACCTATTCAGAAATGAGCTCAGCGCCAAGAGAATGTCCTCTCGCCTCAATGATTCTAACGCGAACAAGCTGACCAATCAGTTCTTCTTTGCCCATGAAATTAACTGTATGATGACCACGTGAGCGACCCATCAGCATATTTTCACCCTTTGGAGCAGGTCCTTCAACCAGAAGTTCCATTTCCTGACCCACAAGCTCCAGGTTCTTCTCTTTGATAATTCTATTAATTTCTTTGAGCAACTTATCGAAACGCTGGTGTTTCAGCTTTTCATCAATTTGATGCTCCATTTTTGCAGCTGGAGTCCCCGTTCTCATTGAGTAAATAAAGGTAAAGGCAGAATCATAACCGACTTGTTTGATCAGATCCATAGTTTCTTCAAACTCTTCATCTGTTTCGCCTGGGAATCCGACAATAAGGTCAGTCGAAAGGGTCACGCCTGGAATCTTACGTTTGAGTTTTTCGACTGTCGCCAAATAATGTTCACGAGTATAGTTCCTGTTCATGCGCTTAAGTAGTGAGTTGCTGCCTGCCTGAACTGGCAGATGCACGTATTCGCACACATGCTCACATTCTGCAATGGCATCAATCAGCCTGTCGGATATATCTTTAGGATGGGATGTCATAAATCGAATCCGTTCTACGCCTTCAATATCGTTGACCATTCTGATCAGGTCAGCAAAATCTATGTCAGCTTCAAGGGTTTTCCCGTAGGAGTTGACGTTTTGACCTAGCAGCGTGACTTCCTTAGCGCCTGCTTTGACAAGCACCTCAATCTCTTTGATGATGGCTTCAGGTTCTCGGCTGCGCTCGCGGCCCCTTGTATAAGGCACAATGCAGTAGGTACAGAAGTTATTGCAGCCAAATGTGATATTGACAAAAGCCTTAAGGCTAAACTTCCTATCGGCTTCAAGTCCTTCAACAACTTCCCCTTCATGATCCCATACTTCAACGAGAATATTGGATTGATCGTAAGTCTCATTAAGAAGTGCTGGGAAGTTGTGCAAGTTATGCGTCCCAAAAACGAGGTCGACATGACGGTATTTACTTTTTATTCTATCGACTACATGCGGCTGCTGCATCATGCATCCGCATACTGCGATAATCAAATCAGGATTTGCTCTCTTTGCAGCCTTAAGCTGGCCGAGGTTGCCATATACTTTGAACTCCGCGTTTTCGCGTACACAGCATGTGTTGAATATGATAAGATCTACATTTTCCTTGAAGGGCGATATTTCATATCCCATGGTTCTCAGCATGGCATGCAGTTTTTCTGAGTCATGCTCATTCATCTGACAACCGTAGGTAACAATGTGCGCCTTAAGGTTTCTGCCAAGTGCATCCATCTTGTCTTCATTTCTTGAACGAACCTGATTCATAATCGCCTGATTCTTTAGGATGATTTCTGTAGCAGGTTCTTTGCGTTCTACTCTACTCACCTTTTGCCTCCAGTACTTTACGTCTTTATGGTGTCATCGGACTCGATGTAATATATAATACAGCAAAGAATATTATAACATAAGTGAATCTATTGCGCTATAATCTCCACTAATCCTGTCGACTTAACACACCTATGAACTTCATGATCTCACTGCGTGGTTGATCGGTTTTTGCATACAGGAGATAACTTTGCAAATAGGGAAAATCAAGACCTTTAACACGTATGTTCTGAAGCTTGTCTGAAAGACCAGAGGATACGAGCTCGGATTCGAGCATGAATCCAAATTTCTTTGAACCGCAGATGTAGTGCGCTGGATTGATGCCTTTTGCAAGATAGACACTATATGTATAGTCCTCTGGTATGAATTGCTCGCACCAAGTCTTAAATTTTCGTCCGTAATCTGAATAGACCAGCTCCAAATCAAGGAGTGCCTGTTTTGTGACATAGGGTTCCCCTGTGGGTTCTTCAGGACTAAGACCTGCAAATATGAACTTGTCACGCTTATAAGGTGTAAACACAACATCCGGATTGTTTGACTTGCTGTAGACGAAACCCATATCATAAACACCATCTATGACGGATCTGTGAATATCCTTTGAATGTGCTACGTCAATGCTCAAAACAATTTCTGGATGTTCAGCGGTAAAGGACTGAATGGCTTGTATGAGTTCACCAGTATAAAGACTGCTATCTATGCCAATGCTCAATGTTTCGAGTACTTCCTCTGTTTTTCTCGTCGCTCGGACAGCTTCATACTGCAGTTTCACTATGCGCTCGGCATAAGGCAGAAGTCGTTTCCCAGTGCTGCTTAGACGGACCTTTTTGTTGGTTCTGTTAAACAATGGGCGTTTATAAAAATCTTCAAGTGCTTGAATTCGGTTCGATACGGTCGATTGTACTACGCCAATGTTTTCGCTTGCTTCTCTGAAATTCAGTGTTTTTGCAACTTCAATAAAGGTTTCATAGAACTGTATATCCATCATGTCCTCCTGTCACTTTGTTAGAATTATTATAACATTTTGCCTTTGAAGGCTTAAGGGAATATGAGCAGTAATTGCAAAAAGCCCTAAAGTATTGGCGAATTTTGACGATATATATACTAGGTCGATGTAGATGAATGGAGGTCCACTATGGATATCGCTGCTCTTTCTACCGGAATAAGCCAAATGAAACTTGCACAGGCTGTAAGTCTCCAAGTGGCTAAATTAAGCATGGATACTGCTGAGACCATGAGCACTGAAATGGTTAAAGCGCTTGAAAATAGTGTTCAGCCACATAAAGGTGGAAATATCGACATAAGACTGTGAAGCGCCCTGCGCTTCATTTTCTTTCGTAAAAAACAAAAAAATGCACGTATAAAATGGAAAGGCGCTATTTGTGTTCACACAAGAATAGCGCCTTTCCATTCTTTACCTATATGGCGCGTCAAACGACATGAGCACCAAAATAATGCCACATCCAAAGATGCCTTTCAATACTCCATAAAATTTAGAATCAGGAAGGCTTGTGAATAAAGTCCTGTTTATAATGTAAACTTATGTCTATGCTCAAAATCTAAGAATTTACACTTGATTTTTCATGTGAAATTTGAAACACAGTGATATGAATTTGTATAGGCGGGCCAATAAAAGTCCACGACGGCTGGACCATAAGTTATCCCTAACTTACTTTATTGAGCAAATTAAGCTGTATACAATGTTAATGTGCTATCACTTGCTGTAATGATTGAAAATACTGACTTATAAGTGATATGAATATTTAGACTATTTCAAATAAAAAAGTGCATTTAATGAATATAAATGCACTTTTGGGACTTGACTATTTAGTTTCTTTTTGATAGAAGAATGTTTTTAGTGCTTTGAAATTATAACGTTGAGGCAATATGATCTGTTCTGTACTGCCTACGAACAGCACGCCTTTTTCAACGAGTGCTGAGTTGAAATTGTGGTACATTTCTTCTTTTGCTTCTTCTGTAAAATAAATCATTACGTTTCTGCAGACTATCAAATCGTAGTCCTTTGGATACTGATCCTTTAAGAGGTTGAAGTTTTTAAACTCAACACACTTTTTAATATCATCAGAAATCTTATAGCTTCCACCGATTTCTGAAAAGTATTTTTTCTTAAAATCATCTGGCACATTTTCGATACTCTTCTTGGAATAAATACCTGCTTTAGCTTTGTTAATGGCTTCCTTATCAATATCTACAGCAAGAATTTTGATTTCAGATAGAGGGAAAACGCGACTTAGAGCCATAACCAGCGTGTAGGGTTCTTCACCAGTAGAACATGCAGCACTCCAAACCTTAAGCTTTCTCTTGCCCTTCATAAGCTCTGGTATAACTGTACTTACAAGAATATCCCACTGACCTGGATTTCTGAAGAATTCGGATACGTTGATAGTCAAATAGTTGATGAACTCATCGAAAACCTCTTTATCACTCTTGAGGACTTTAAAATAGTTCTCAAATGAATCTATCTGATGACGCTTGATCAATGACTCAATGCGTCGTTTCATTTGTCTTTCTTTATATAAAGATAAATCCAGACCAGTCATTCTAAGAATTTGTTCTTTAAACTTTTCATAGCCTTCCATTGGGACAACTCCTTATAAGTCTCTATTTAGGATGAATACCTAGTTGGATATATTATACCCTTTTACTAGACGTTTATAAAGAAAAGGGCCAATAAAAAATCAGAAAAGTGCTCATTTTCCAATTGCTATATCAGAATTGCTTGATTGGCTGTGTTGTCGACCTCGTCTTATGTCATGTTTGGATAAGAACAGGGTAACCTCTGGTTACCCATGTCGCGAGACGCGCCATATATCAAAAATAGAAAGAAGCCTCCATTTTGTGCGAGCACAATGAAGTCTCCTCTCAATTTTTGATGCATTTCTTTGTCTTTCACGAAAAAAAGCTACCGATTTGATCGGTAGCTTTAAATGTAGTGATTTAATTAAGATTACTCAGCGTCAGTTTCTTCAGCAGGAGCTTCTACAGCTTCTTTCATAGAAAGCTTAAGCTTCTTAGCTTCAGCGTCAGCTTCAAGAATCTTAACGTCTCTCACGTCGCCAACTTTAAGTTCGTCAGATGGCTTCTCAACGCGCTTGTGAGAAATTTGAGAGATGTGAACTAGGCCTTCAACGCCTGGCTCAAGCTCAACGAATGCACCAAAGTCAGTTAGGTTAACAACTTTAGCTTCGAATACGCCTTCTACTTCGTAACGGTCAGCGAAAGTAGTCCAAGGATCAGCTTTAACTTGCTTCATAGATAGAGAAACTTTTTCAGTTTCCTTATCAGCACTTAGAACCTTAACGTCTACTGACTCGCCAACTTTAACAATCTCTTTAGGAGACTTCACACGGCCCCAAGACAGTTCAGAAATGTGAACAAGTCCGTCAACGCCGCCGATGTCTACGAATACGCCGAAGTTAGTGATACGCTTAACTTCACCTTGCATAACTTGTCCAACTTCGATGTTCTTCCAAAGTTCAGCTTTCTTAGCAGAAAGAGCAACTTCTTCGATTGCTTTTCTAGAGAATACAATCTTCTTCTTGCCTTTGTTGAACTCGATGATTTTAACTTCAAGCGTCTTGCCAACGAACTCGTTAAGGTCTTTAACATAGCCGATAGCTAGGTGTGAAGCAGGGATAAAGCCACGAACTTCTTTGTAGTAAGCTACTACGCCGCCTTTAACAGCTTCAGAAGTACGTACTTCTACGAGTTCTTCTTTGTTCATGATTTCTTCAAGCTCGTCCCAGTCCTTGAACATAGATACGCGCTTCATAGAAAGAAGAACATTGCCTTCACCGTCATCAGAACGCATTACATATACGTCAACTTCCTGGTCTTCAACGATTGTTTCAATCATGTCAGAGTTAGGATCGCTAGAAACTTCCTTTAGAGGAACGATTCCGTCAGATTTATAACCAATGTTAACTACGATTTCGTCTTTGTTCACTTGGACTACTTTGCCCTTTAGAACATCGCCTTTTCTAGGAATCTTAAAAGAATCCTCCATCATGTCTAGCATTTCTTGCATTGTTGTGTTGTTTTCCATCCTCTTTACCTCGCCTTCGATTTTCTTTTATGAACACAGGGTCAGGATTAAACCAAGCATTCATTTTGGACTAGTGGTCCTTGGACCAATGGTCCGGGGCGGAAAAAGCTAAGCCTTTTCCAATTTATTAATAATTTCATCAATAATCCAATTAGGTGTCGACGCACCAGCCGTTATTCCTATACTATCACAGTTTTTGATTTCAGTCACGCTTAAATCTAAATAAGTTTGAATATGATAGGTTTTTTTGCAAACACTTGAACAAATTTGAGCAAGTTTTACAGTATTGGAGCTGTGCTTGCCGCCGATAACAATCATTGCCTCTACCCGCCCGGCCAATTCAAGCGCTGCACTTTGACGTTTAGACGTCGCAGCGCAAATCGTATTGAAAGCGACCAGGTCTTTGATGACCGTCTGAGCAGCTTCGAGTATCTCCTTGTATATCTCGTAACGGAACGTAGTCTGAACGACCATACAAGTTGGACCATTGTCATTAATATGTTTAACATCTTCAGCTGTGTCTACAATGAGCGCTTTGTTGCCGCACCAGCCATTGATTCCAATAACTTCAGGATGCTTCTCATCACCGACAATTATTATAGCATAACCTTCTGAAGAATATTTCTTAACTTTTTCTTGAATTTTTCTTACATATGGACAGGTGGCATCAATCACTTCTATACCCATGTCCCTTGCGTCATCCAAAATTGATTCAGGCGCACCGTGCGAACGAATGATCAGAGTGCCTTCAGTTGCGTCATTTATATCATTTACAGCAAATACGCCTTCAGCTTCAAGCTTCTGCACAACCTGTTCGTTGTGTATTAGTGGACCATAGGTGAAAATCTTTTTGTCTTCCCCATTGGCTTGATCTGTAATATTCATCGCTCGTTCTACACCATAACAGAAACCTGCATGACTTGCAACCTCTATTTTCATTGCAACCCTTCCTTCTTAAAATATAACTCGACAGATTCATAAATACCATTTATGACATCTTGAGCGATTTCCTGGTAGGTGTCGTTGCTGAGTCTTTGTCCATAATAAGCTTCCATGGACCTGATCGGCTGAACCGTAATGACAATCTTTGAAAAGAGCTTATAGGTTGAATCCACAGAAATAGGTTGAATAGGCACCTTAGACTTAATGGCAATCATTGCTGCACCGGCTTTAGCTTCAAGAGGACTCCTTGTCATGTTCCGAGTACCTTCTGCAAATATGAGCACGCTTTCATCATTCTTAAGTGCTTTTAGAGAAGTTTTAATGGCACCAAGGTCATTTTCGTCCCTATTTACAGGAAAACCGCCTGCGAACCTTAAGAAACGGTCAGCATACCAGTGCTTAAACAAGGTGTGCTTTGCCATGAAACGAATGGATTCTGGTAAAAACGCGCCAATGACCACAGGATCGTGGTTGCTGATATGATTTGCACAAATCACTTTCGCGTGTCCTTTGTTCAGGTTCTCTATTCCCCTGACTTCTACCCGGAAAAATACCAGATAATAAAGTTTTATAAGAAACTTTATGAAACTGCGCATTATAAGCTTCCTGCCTTTTCAATTTCTACAATGACACGCTCAACAACTTCAACAATACTCATGCCAGTTGTGTCAATTTCAACAGCACCCTCTGCCTTTACAAGCGGAGACTCTTCCCGTGTCATATCCAGCTGATCTCTCTCTTTAATAGAAGTACAAATTTCATCCAGTGTTACGGCAATGCCTTTATTTTGCATTTCAGAGAAACGTCGTTCGGCACGTTCCATGATTGATGCTGTAAGGTAAATCTTTACCTCTGCACTTGGAAGCACCTTTGTTCCTATATCACGTCCATCCATTATAATAGACTGATTACAGGCGATTTCCTGCTGTCTGCGCACCATGTCTTTTCTTACAAAGCCAAGTGCAGCCACAGTAGAAACATTATCGTTAATACGCTGCTCGCGAATTGCGTCGCTTATATCCACACCGTCCAGAATCAGGTTGTTTCCATTGAAGCCAATCTCCATGGTATGAAGCGCTTTTTCGATACTTGCTTTGTCATCAAAAACAATACCTTCTTTTAAAAGCTTATATGTTACAGCACGATACATGGCACCTGTGTCCAAATACGTGATATTCTTTTTTTCAGCAATCAATTTTGCTATTGTACTCTTGCCAGAACCCGCTGGTCCATCTATTGCGATTTGCATTCCCTAACCTCCATTGACAGTATCTGAATATCACGCAGGTCTTCTGCGGATATACCACAACAAATTATAACCTAATTCGCTGACCATCTCAAGGTCTACCTCAGTGACTCCAAGTAACAGTCTAAAAGCCTGCATCCACAATCATGGATACAGGCTTATTGATCTATTTAGGGTTATAGACTTTATATTCATCCCAGATTGTTTCAAGTTTCCGGAATTTTTCCTCAACGCGATCCTTTTCGTTAATACTTAGTGCTATGATAAGCGCATTTATCAAACTCATGGGTGCCACAAGAGAATCGATGAAAGTGTTCATGTTATACTTCGCATACAGACAGTGGTCCACCATTGGTGAGAGCGGAGACATTGCTGAGTCCGTCAAGCCAATTATGGTTGCACCTTGGCTTTTAGCAAAATTCACGACATCAAAAGTCTTTTTAGAGTATCTCGGGAATGAAATCACAATGAGTGAATCATTTTCGGAGATGTTAATTAACTGGTCAAACGCCTCATTAGGGCCACTTGGAATAACATGAACGTCATCCACAATGAAATTCAGGTAAAAACCCAGGTAGTTTGCCAGAACAGAAGAACTTCTGTTGCCGATAATAAATACTTTCTTTGAATCATGAAGAGACAACACAATACGTTGAATGGTCTGTTCGTCTATCAGGTCACATGTTTTTCGAATGTTATCAATGTCTGATGTCATTATTTTTTTGAGTGTGGTTTCCTCGATATCGAGGTCTTTTGACATTTCAAATCTCTGAACCGTTGTCAGCTTGGTCTTGATAGATTCCTGAAGACCTTTTTGAAGCTTCGGATAGCCATCATAGCCAAGTGCATTGGCAAAACGCACAACCGTTGATTCAGAGACACCGACTATATCCCCCAGCGTTGACGCTGTCATAAATGCGACTTTGTCATAATTCTGGAAAATGTAATCCGCGATTCTTTTTTGTCCTTTACTGAGTTTGAAGTAATTCCCTTCAATACGCTTTAGCAAATCATTATTCGGATCCGTCATATCGCTTAGCTCCTTAGTGATTGAGTCAAATCATTTTATCAATCTTTATTAATGTGTACTTCAATATATTATAACACGCTAAACTACAGGACACCACATCTGAACATTCAAAAAATGGGTCCTTGCACAAAGTTAGGCAATTTGGCATATAACATATAAAAAGGAGTTCAACTGAATAACTCAGCGAACTCCTACACATATTTAAAGTTGATTCTTACTTAAGTGTTACGGACTCAGCGAGCTTATAACCTTCTTCTAGTGCAAGTTTGTTAAGTTCTTCTGTACCTTTTGGAATACGTCCAAGAACAGCTTTTAGGACGTTTTCTTTTGTTGCAAGACCAGAAAGACCAGCAACAACGCCAAGTGCTACAATGTTTGCAACAATTGTCTTGCCAACCTTTTCAGTAGCAGTATCCAGGATTGGCAGGCTGATGATGTTCTTAACATCCAGATCATTCGGCAGCTCAATTTTTGAGTCTACTATGATAAGACCTTCCGCTTTAGTTTCCTCGATGTATTTATCTGCAGCTACTTGTGTCAAAGATAAACTTAGATCTGGCACTTGAACTTTAGGGTAGAAGATTTCTTCATTACTGATGATAACTTCAGCTTTAGATGCACCACCACGCGCCTCAGGACCATATGATTGAGACTGGATTGCGTTCTTGCCGTCGAACAGAGCCGCTTCTGCTAGGATAATACCAGCAGTAATTAGACCCTGACCACCAGAACCTGAAAATCTGATTTCTGTTTGGCTCATATTATTTATCCTCCGCAAAACGATCGATGATCTTTTGGTATTCGTCAGTGTATTCAGGTGCTTCAACACACTTGAATTCGCCCATAAGATGCTTTCCAGCTTTCTTTTCTTCAGGAAGTTTCTCTGCAACTTTAACATCAATGAAGCTGTCTTTCAGCCATTTCATCATGTTTACAACAGAACCCTTCTTGTTCTTACGTCCATAGTAAGTTGGGCAAACTGAGATTGCTTCTACAAGTGAGAAACCTTTGTGCTCAAGAGCTTTTTCAAGCATTTTTTCCATTTGAGTTACATGGAAAGCTGTTGTACGACCAGCGTATGTAGCGCCAGCGCTTGCAGCTAGATTTGCAATGTCAAAAGGCTTATCGATATTGCCATGAGGTGCAGTCGTACCAAAATCATTTGTAGGTGTTGTTGGTGAGTACTGACCGCCTGTCATGCCGTAAATATTGTTATTGAAAACAATAGTAGTAATATCAATGTTACGACGAGATGCGTGGATAAGGTGGTTACCACCGATTGCAGATGCATCACCGTCACCAGAGATTACGATTACTTTTAGGTTTGGATTTGCAAGCTTAACGCCTGTAGCAAATGCAAGCGCACGTCCGTGAGTAGTATGAAGCGTGTTAAAGTCAAGGTAACCAGGCGCTCTAGAAGAACAGCCGATACCTGAAACGATACAAACTTCATCTTTGTCATAGCCTAGCTTGTCAATTGTACGAGCTAGAGCTCCCATGATGATACCGTGACCACAGCCTGGACACCAGATGTGTGGTAGGCGATCCATACGGAATAATTTTTCAGTAATTGGATTATTCATTATAGCGCCTCCTTAACTTTTGCAACAATTTCGCCTGGCGTTAGAACTTCTCCATTTGCTTTACCAGAAAGCTGTACTGGTGCTTCGCCTTTTACAACGCGCTCTACTTCTAGTTTAAGCTGACCAAGGTTCATTTCAGCTACTGTTACTGATTTAACCTGCTTAGCAAGCTCAATAGTTCTTTCAGCTGGGTATGGCCAGATTGTAATTGGTCTAAATAGACCAACCTTGATGCCTTCTGCTCTCAGAGTCATAACTGCAGCTTTTGCAGCACGTGCAGTTGAACCGTAAGAAATGATCAGGTGCTCTGCATCTTCAGTCATAAACTCATCGTAAGACTCGATGTCAGCTAGGTTGTGAGCAACCTTATTCATCATTCTATCAAGCATGATTTCAGCATTTGCTGTACTGTTTGATGGGAAGCCAGTTTCGTCATGGAACAGGCCAGTAATGTGGTAACGGTGACCTGAACCGAAAGCAGCCATCTTAGGTACGATGTCGCCTTCTTCAACTCTGTATGCTAGGTAATTCTCATCGTCAGCTTCAGGACGAATTCTATCGTAAACTTCCAGCTCGCCTGGAGCAGGAATAACTAGTTTCTCTCTCATGTGACCAACTACTTCGTCACTTAGGATAATAACTGGTGTACGGTATTTTTCAGCCATGTTGAAAGCACGTACAGTTTCAGTAAATGTTTCAGTTACACTCATAGGTGATACAGCGATCACAGGATGATCACCATGTGTTCCCCACATTGCTTGCATTACATCACCTTGAGCAGGTGCTGTAGGAAGACCAGTAGATGGACCACCACGTTGAATGTTAACTACTACTAGTGGAATTTCAGCGATTGCTGCGTAACCAAGATTTTCTTGCTTAAGTGAAAAGCCAGGGCCTGAAGTTGCAGTCATTGACTTGAAACCTGCAATTGAGCCACCGATAGCTGCTGCAATACCAGCAATTTCGTCTTCCATTTGAATGAACTTGCCACCTAGTTTAGGAAGAAGTTCAGCAGATTTTTCTGCAATTTCTGTAGATGGCGTGATTGGGTATCCGCCGTAGAAACGCATGCCTGCGTATAATGCACCTTCAACACATGCTTCGTTACCTGACAGGAGTTTGAAGTTTTTAGTCATTACTCTTTACCTCCTAGGAAAATTGCAAAATCTGGACATCGTTGTTCACATTGACCACACTTGATACAGTTGTCTGCATCCAGCATATCAATCTTTTCGTTCTCGTCTAATCCTAATACTTGCTTTGGGCAAAATGCGATACAAATACCGCAGCCTTTACACCATGCCTTGTTGAGTTTTACTTCTAAATTTTCACGATTTGTACTCAAAATGGTGACCTCCTTTGCGTTCTTCGAGTCTAATCATAGCACAGCCAAAACAGAATGCAAGCGAAATTTCAATGTATACATGAAAACGTTTCGATATGCAGGATACCTGTCATTTTGTATGTGTGAAGATTGGTATATTGTATTACATGCATAATGGTATACAAAGTCATTTTACCCGGATAATCCGACTTAAAACTCAAATATAGAATGGCTGTAAATGTGTAATAGCAATTGGTTAAGCGTTTCGTACCTTTCGTACCATTTTGTGGAAACCAGCTCATAATGCAAGTCTTTCCACACGTCGATTCGTATACAATTGCACACGCCATGAAATGTCTACAAGTCTGTAATTTGAAGGTGTATCATGCTTTGTGGTTTTTTTTGATGTATTTTTGCAGGGCGATTTGTAAAATCCTTCACAAAATCGCATAGAGCTTCAAACAATTTAGCAAAAAAGCAAGAAAAGCAAGTAAACGATGCGTTTCTTTGCTTTTCCTTATCGTGTATACAATTTGTATGCATATGCGTTGTAAAAACTACACAAAGTTATATAAGTGATACGACTTCTTACTTGAATATATCTTCTAAATCCTTGTTGAGTGCTTTGAATGAAAAGTCAAAGCGAATCGGTGTAACACTGATATAACCATTTGTTACAGCTTCAATGTCAGCATTCTCCGTCTGCTCTGCCTGAAGGGGTTCTCCAGCAAGCCAGAAATAGACTTCGCCACGTGGTGTATGACGATGGTCAAAGGTATTTCCATACTTGCGAATACCAACGGACGTTACTTTTACACCTTTTATTTCTTCTTTAGGCAGACGTGGTACGTTTACATTGATAGCCGTGTCTACAGGGAGTTTCATTGCTGCAAAGGATTCAACGTGATCAGCAATAAAATCCGCTGCTGCTGTGAAATCGCTGTTGCGTCTACCACATAATGAGACTGCGACAGAGTTGACATCGTAAAAGCTGCCTTCTATAGCTGCCGCAACTGTACCAGAATAGATAATGTCATTTCCAAGATTAGGACCATCATTAATTCCTGAAATCACAAGGTCCGGCAGTTCACCAATGAGTTCTTCAAGTGCAACCTTAACACAGTCAGCCGGCGTTCCGCCAATCGCATAAGCAGCCTTAACATTTTCATATAAGTCGACGTCCTTAACCATAATGGGATGGTGCATCGTTATGGAATGACTTTTTGCACTCTGCTCTACCGAGGGTGCCACGACATAGACTTCATGGTCATTGGAAAGACGCTCAATCATCGTTCTTAGACCCTTAGCATAAATACCATCATCATTTGTCAGAAGTATTTTCATAACCCACCTCTTACTTTCTTTATCTCTTTTCAATTACAAATAGCACAGGCGGTGTATTCGCCTGGTTAATAAACTCAGATTTTGAAATATTGAATTTTGACTGGTCAATGGTTTTTAGAAAGCTCACTAGGGCATCTGATTCCCTTTCGCCTTCCGAATGTCCAGGATAGGCAGTAATGGTAATGATGCCCCCCTGCTTTATCAGGTCCATGGCCTGCTTCACACTTTCAAGCGTAGACAGGGTCATAGTTGTGATTGATTTATCATGTCTAGGTAAATACCCTAAATTGTAAACGATGACATCAACGGCTTCTGAGATTTCTTCAGAAAGGTGTTCATGCCCTTTTAAAATCAGTGAGATGTCACACGCCACATGCTTTGAAGCTTCAAGGCGCGCGCGTGTTGCTTCTATAGCAGATACCTGAATATCAAAGCCATAGACCTTTCCTTCTGCTCCGGCCTTCTCGGCGAGAAATAGAGTATCATTGCCATTGCCTGCAGTACAATCAACAGCAGTCATGCCTTCAAATAGAAAAGGCTCAAGTAGGAGCCTCTGCATCTGTGTTGCCGAATTCAACTTTTGCTTAATACGTTTCTTCATAATGTTATCCTTAGCAGTCAAATATTCTATACTTATCGTACCCTCTACTTTTTTGAATGACATGCATGATCGAAAAAGTCAGGGAGCTTGGTTTCAAACAATACATTTTGAGATTTCATTATGTAAGGTGCGTCCATTGATTGGAGCAGTCCCTGAATATCTTCAGCAGAACTTTTCAGACCAATTTTTGTCACGGCTTTGCAATGGTCGGCATCTGTCAGCATATAAGCTTTCACAGCGCCTCTCAAATCGAGCGTATTCAGCATGGCTTTAATAAGACCATCGCCAAGGCTGCCCCATAAAATTTCTTCTTTTATAATAGCAACGTCAATAAGACCTGTGCCGTCCTTCAATACGAATGCACCAAATCCAAGTACATTTGAGCCGTCTAAAATCAGCATGGTCTGGTCCAGTCTATCCATAAATAGGCTCGAATCGAGTTTGTACCCTTTAAGAAATGCGCTCAAGGCATTAAGATTTTTATCTTCAGTCTTTGTTAAAGTAATCAATTTCTTATTCCCCTTTCAAATACTGAACTTCAGATTCAGTCAAGAGACGCCAAGTACCCACTTTAATGTTGCCTTTTTTGATACGGCCAATTGCGATTCTTTCCAGATCAAGGACTGGATGATCGACAGCATCGAACATGCGACGCACTTGACGGTTTTTTCCTTCATGAATGGTCAGCTCAACAGTTGATGTGTTTCCGGATTGTTTAATCAGCTTTGCACGACATGGTGCAGTCACATAGCCGCCTATGTCGATGCCTTCCTGAATTTTCTTTAGCTCCAGCTTTGTAATTGTGCCCCTGACCTTTGCTACATAAGTCTTTTCAACCTTGTGGCTTGGGTGGGTCACAAGATTTGTCATGTCACCATCGTTTGTAAGTATAATAAGACCGGAGGTATCGTAATCCAGTCTGCCCACCGGATAAATTCTCGCATCTATCCCTTTAACGAGATCAAGAACCGTTTGTCTGTCGAACTGGTCTTTTACAGAAGTAATGTAGCCTGTTGGCTTGTTTAAAAGAAGGTAGACTTTTTCTTCTTCTGGTTTGATCAGTTTACCTTCAAAGTAGACTTTATCCACTTGAGGATCAACCTTGAAGCCCAACTCAGTGACAATTTCATCACCAACACGCACTTTTCCAGCTTCTATTAGAGCCTCGCATTTTCTTCTTGATGCAACACCACAAGAAGCCATATATTTTTGAAGTCTAATCATGATTTTCTTCCTCGTCTATCTCTTCATCACTGCCCATAATGAACTCAATGTTATGGAACTCGTCTATAGGCGGCAAATCTTTCAGCGAAGTGAATCCAAACGCTGTTAAAAACATTTTTGTTGTTCCATAAATAATCGGTTTGCCAATACGGTCCAGTCGTCCCTGTTCTTCAATCAGTTCACGATCAATCAGGTGTGTAATCGGCTTTTCACACTTCACACCGCGAATCTGTTCTATTTCAGAACGCGTGATGGGTTGTCTGTAGGCTATGATTGCAAGTACTTCCAGACTTGAGTGACTGAGACCCTTGCTTTTTGATTTTGTACAAAGCTCCTGTAGCCATTCGTGATTTTCTGGAGATGTGGCAAATTGATAGTGCTTATCTGCTTCAACTATACGCAGTCCACGGTTCTCCATTTCATACTCGTCTGCCATTTCTTCCATCAGTTCTTTGACTTCCCTTTTGGAGATTTCCAGAATTGATGCGATTTTTCCTTGTGATAAAGGCTCCCCCCACACAAATAGTAGGGATTCTATAATAGACTTTGCTTTCTTATGCTCCAATATTGTCACACTCCGCTTGATTGTTCTTTATGATTTCAATTCTGTCGAAAAGATTATCCTGTTTGATTTTAACTACTTTTAGTTTCAGAAGTTCAAGAATTGCCAAAAATGTCACTATGACCTCTGACTTAATTCTGTCCTCTGAGAAAAGAGAGTCAAACTGTATGATTTCATCAGAAACAATACGTTCTCTTATCAGGTTCATTTTTTGATCGACTGTATAAAGATCTCTCTTCAAACTGTGGAAAAATCCCTTTCGACCAAGGTCTTCCTTATTGAGATTGTTCAAAATCCTTTTTACTGCTTCGATAAGGAGTTCACTTTCCAGATCGGTGTTAAGCTCATTATTTGTATAGGTTCTTACAAAAGGCTCAAGGTCTTCCTGGTCCTTTTGTATGGCCTTTCCAAATTCCTTTTCTCTTCCTTTGAGAAACCCAGCTATATTCTTGAATTTCTTGTATTCGACAAGTTTGTTGACCAGTTCAGCACGTGGATCTCCCAGATCGAACTGAGTCTGATACATTTCTTCGTCGTTGGTTGGAAGAAGCATCTTTGATTTGATTTCAATGAGTGTCGCTGCCATGACAAGAAACTCACTGGCAAGCTCCATATCCATGTCCTGAACAAGATCCATGTATTCCAGATACTGTCGTGTTATTTGATGAATTGGAATATCATGAATTTCTATTTCATTAATATTTATCAGGTGAAGCAGCAGGTCGAAGGGACCCTCAAATGCTTCTACTTTAATTTCGTATGCCATAGTGCCACCTTTTCATTTATCATATGCAGTTCTGAACAAATCGCTCTGCATCTTCCCGAGTTTCTATTATACCATCTAAATAGGCATTCATCACTTCATTTAAAAGTACTTGGACCTTTGGTCCAGGTTCCACGCCAATTCTGAGCAAATCACTTCCCTTAAGGGGATTGCGTGCATTCTTGAGCTTGGTATAATACTTTTCAATAATGTTTTTGACCAGCATGGTTTCCGTGCACACATAAAGCGTAAGCAGCACCTCATCCTGAACATCAAAAAACATGGCGTGAATTTCGGAATTTCGAATGCCGGTGTGAGAGGTCTTAATGCGTTCGTTTAGTTTTTCCATAGATAGCAGCATATTTGAAAACCTTTTTGACAGATGAAACCGCTCTATGAAGAGTGGAGCTTTGCTGTAATTGTGATGAAAAACAGTAAGAAGCCTTAATTCGCACGGATCAAAGCTCTCTGTATCTTCAATAAACCGAAGTTCCAGTTTTCCAATGAGCGCCAAATCACTTTTGAGTTTGATAGGCAGTTCAAGGTCAGGTGCAATATAACGGTCTATATTCATTTGCTTGTAGGCGCATAGAATTTCATAAGCCTTTTCTTCATTCAAGTCTCGGCATATTTCCGAATAGATGCGCATGCCGGAGACTTTGCGTAGTGCATCTGCGCCAATTGCGTTAAACAGTTCCGTTTTTGTATTGCCTTCGATTTCAAAATCAAGCCTACACATGTAACGAATAGCACGGAATATACGTGTTGGATCTTCAAAAAAACTTCTATTGTGGAGGATGCGGATTTTTCCCTGTATCAGGTCCTCTTCTCCAAGCTTGGGACCGCAAAGGGTGAATTGATCGGACTTAGAAACATTGATTGCCAAAGCATTGATGGTGAAGTCTCTTCTCCAAATGTCATCTTCAAAAGAACCTGGTATGATTTCAGGCAGGGCGCCATCGCGCTCATAGGTTTCTTTACGACAGGTAATCAAATCAACTTTGAAATCTTCAAGTATCAGGGTTGCAGTCTGAAAGCGCTCATAATAAACATACTCAGAATCAATACGTCGATTGACTTCATCTATTACCCTGCTAAGGGACCCTTCTACAGCAATATCGATATCTTCTGAAGGCATTCCGAGCAGAATGTCTCTTACAAAGCCGCCCACGAGAAAAAATCTGTCACCGTACTCTGCATGTATATCTGAAAAAATTTGCAATAGCTCCTTCAACGAAGGGTGTGTATTGATGATTTTGTTAAGCAGTTTATTGTCTTCCAGTTTTGTGTATTTCATAACATCCCCCTAGATCATTCTATAATATTATAACAGAATGCACTGAAAAAGCGCCAATGGGATTAGGCGCTTTTTACCTGTCATACAAAGGTCTAGATTCATATGCAGTTCATTTCTAAAGATCAAGCAGCTCCAGCATCATGTTGTAGGTTTTTGAACCAGATGCCTCGACGACATTGATGTCCATGTAAAGCAGGGCGCTAGATCCTTCAACACGAATGGTGCCTTTCATATCAATAAATATTCTTTCGGCAATACGCTCGGTGTCAATGTCACCTAGCTTTACCTTGATAAGCGGATCGCCATCAAAAATGGTCTCATCTATTAAGTAACTGCCTTGATCTGAGGTTACAAATATTTTTCCATTATCCATAATGAGATATTCAGCATGTGTCCATATTATATTATTCTGAGCTTGATAAGGTAACACCTCATACTCGTCGTCCAAATACATGAGAATGAACTGTTGCTGATCAAAGGTTATTTTAACATTTGATGTGGGGTCATAGGCGTTGCCATCATCAATAATGGCAAACCTGAGTCCATTAGGTGGAGCAACATCCAGCCACAATCCAGAAAGATCAGGTTTTTCACTTGATGACTCCATTCTCTTTACAAGCATGCCCATGCCTTTGTCATTAATAAAATCGACATCCAGATTGACTTCTTTTCTATTGGCATTGAAATTGAATACTGCTACGGCATTGTTAAACATGTCCTTGATTCCCAGAGAACCTGCCAGTGCAAGCGGATCAGTCATTTCCCCAATTTCTCCAAACAAATCAAGTCTGGTTTCAACATCAAGTCTGGAATCCAGTGGTTCTCCCAGGAGTTTGCCATCTTCTATCCAGATTTTATACTCCATATCAGAGCGTCGCTGCGTTGCATCAATAATAGTCAGTCGTCCTTCGCTTTCATCTGTCAGTTCCACTTTTATGACAACAGGAATCATGCCAGCAATCAGGTATTCAGGATATTTATCGTAGTAGCCTTCAGGGTCATTTTCAGTTGTTTCAAAAGTCAGGTTTCCCTCATACCATCCAGTCAACTTTTCAACGGAGTAGGTATTTGAGAAATGTTCATATGCAACAAGGACCAGCGGCACAACCAAAAGGAGAATTAGCAACATGAAAATCATCATACCACTTCTATTCTGGACAGTATGGTCTTCGGATACTGCTTTGTCCTCAATCACATAGTCCGGTTTTAAAGGGTCTGTTCTCTTTAAGTCATTATTATCATGCATTTCGCCACCTCCTTATTTACAACTGGTTAATTTTAGAATGGTGCATAACTCTGATGTGACCACCACTGTTTTTTCAGGTTTTCATATTCTTTTGAGAACTGCTCAAAATGAACTTGTTCCCACTGAACGAGTAATGAAAACAGCTTCTTGGCTTCAGTATTTTCAGTTTTACGTGCTGCCTCTTCGTAGAACTTCACAGATGCTTCTTCCATTTGCATACCAATACCAAATACGGATACCGCTACGCCTGCATTGCTTCTGTCGAGGGCGTCCCATTTAAAAATACCAGGCGTTGGCGGATTAGGCAGAGACTGAAGCATTTCAGAATCTGATGCATCATCACGCATGTTTTCAAATAGGCGTTCTAACCATTTAACATGCTCGAGCTCTTCGCTTGCCAGTTGTTCGAATGCCTGTTTAACCTCAGTGGTTGAAGCCTGGCCACCTGCCAGCTTATAAAACTCATAGCCTTCAATTTCATTGAGAATTGCTTGCTTAATCATTTCAATTTCAAATTGTTTCATGGTTATGTATCCCTCCATATTCAAATATGCGATAGCTTATTATATTTAAAGTATACCCTTTGATAATTTGCATAATCTGGGTCCCGCGAGAATCTCCACAATAAAAGAGCCATACCTGAATCAGATATGGAATCTGCTTCAGCGCATGGCTCGTTGCAATTGATATTATTTTAAGTGATGTTATTAATTTGAAACGCTTATAGCTTTGTAACACCGTCCTTAGTGACAATTGCCTTGATAAGCTGCCTTGCCTGTATTTCATGGTCTGTGAAATCTAGCGCACGCAGGAAGCGGTCCTTCGCATCAGAAATTTTTAAGGCATCGCATGTATAAAGCGTTGCAATGGTTTCGCCAGCTTCTACTCGGTCTCCAACTTTTTTTGCAAGCACGATGCCAGCTGACATATCCAGTTGGTCTTCCTTCTTAGCACGACCTGCCCCCAGCATCATTGCAGAAATACCGACTTCATCAGATTGAATAGACGCAAGGTAGCCAGGTTTGTCTGCTTTGACTTCAACAACTTCCGTTGCCTGAGGCAATTTTGACGGATCATCAATAACGGCTACGTTACCACCTTGAGCAATTACGAACTCTCTGAACTTCTCAAAGGCCTCACCATTCTCGAGCTTTGATTTTACTAGTGCAAACGCCGCGTCATAATCAGAAGCGCCACCGCCAAGAAGAACCATATTGGCGCCTAGTGTCAGAACCAAATCTGTGAGGTCCTTAGGCCCGTGATTTTTAAGTGTATCAATCGCTTCCTTCACTTCAAGGGCATTACCAATGGCAAACCCGAGAGGCTGTTCCATGTCAGTGATGACTCCAATTGTGTTGCGGTTCATGTTGTTGCCGATATCTACCATAGCCTCAGACAGTTCAATTGCACCATCTAGGTCTTTGATAAAAGCACCACTGCCGCATTTTACATCAAGAACGATCGCGTCGCTGCCAGCGGCAAGCTTTTTAGACATAATCGATGCAGCAATAAGTGAAATGTTATCTACAGTAGCGGTAACATCCCGCAGGGCATACAGCTTTTTATCTGCGGGCGCTATGTTTGCCGTCTGACCAACCACTGCGATTTTTTTCTCATTTACATTGCGAATAAAGTCTTCAATCGCAACTTCAATTTTGAAATCTTCAATTGACTCCAGTTTATCAAGTGTTCCGCCCGTATGGCCCAGACCACGTCCGGACATTTTTGCAACAGGTACACCACAAGATGCAACAAGCGGTCCAAGGATTAGTGTTGTTGTATCACCAACACCACCCGTTGAGTGCTTGTCGACCTTGATTCCCTCAATGGCAGTCAGGTCAACAACATCACCAGAATTCATCATGGCATGTGTAAGATCTACAGTTTCTCGTGTATTCATTTTTTGAAGGAAAATGGCCATTAAAAGAGCTGATGCCTGATAATCTGGTACATTTCCTTTTGTATATTCAGAAACGAAAAATTTGATTTCTTCGGTTGTAAGCTCATGTCCATCACGTTTTTTTGCAATGACGTCATACATTCTCATTATATATTCCCTCTTTCACTTTTAAAGTAGTTTGGAAAAGCGTTGCGAAAATTGAAAACTACTTCAGAATTGGAACAATACTGCGAACAAGCTGAATGAAAGTCTTCTTAACCATATTAGCCGTTTCAACAACTTCTCCATGGTGGAGCGGCTGATCAAGAATCCCTGCTGCCATATTTGTAATACAAGAAATACCCGTTACCTTAATACCAGCATGTCGCGCTACAATAGCTTCTGGCACTGTAGACATACCCACGGCATCTGCGCCTAGAACACGTGCCATTCTTACTTCAGCAGGTGTTTCATAAGTAGGACCTGGATTCATTTGGTATACACCTTTTTGAAGGCGGATTTCTTGATTTTTGGCAATATCCTCAATTTGCTTGTTGAGCGTTTTGTCGTAGATTTCTGAACAATCAGGGAATCTAGGACCAAGCTCTTCGTAGTTCTTTCCAATAAGAGGATTCGTTCCTGTAAAGTTGATATGATCTGTAATCAGCATCAAATCACCAGGAATATAAGATACATTCGCACCCCCCGCAGCATTTGTAACCAGAAGGTTTTTAACACCAAGGGCTGCCATAACTCGAACGGGGAATGTGATTTCCTGCATTGAATATCCCTCATAGTAGTGGAATCTTCCTTGCATTGCAATCACTTTGCGGCCTTCAAGATCGCCTGCTACGAACTGGCCTGCATGGCCTTCAACAGTTGATACAGGAAAGTGAGGAATGTTTTCATAAGCGATTTTAATTGGGTTTTCAATTTCGTCAGCAAGAACTCCGAGTCCACTGCCGAGAATCAGACCGATTTCCGGTTCAAAACCAATTGTATTCGACAGGTAAGCCTTGGCTTCCTGAATTTTTTGAAGCATATTTTCCATAATTGTCCTCCTAAGATCCCTAATCATTCAGAATGATTGATTTGAAGCTTTCACCATATGGCGTGGCTTCAATTTCAAGAATATCTGCAACGGTAGCGGCAATATCCGAGAATGTCTTTCTAGTGCCCAGTTCAGCACCTGCTTTGACATTTTTTCCGTAAACGAGAATTGGAACATACTCGCGTGTATGGTCCGTTCCCTTATACGTCGGATCATTACCATGGTCAGCTGTGAATATAATGAGATCATCATCATTCATAGCGCCCAGGATTTCAGGAATTCTGGCGTCAAGTTCCTCAATAGCTTGACGGTACCCTTCTACATTTCTTCTGTGTCCAAATTTTGCGTCAAAATCTACAAGATTTGTGAAGATAATGCCTTTTGAGTCCGTATCAAGATACTTAAGGGTCCAGTCGACGCCGTCCATATTTGATTTTGTATGGACATCCTCTGTGATTCCCTGTCCATTGAAGATATCAACGATTTTTCCGACAGCCTGTACATCTAGACCGGCTTCTTTAGCATGGTCCAGAACAGTTTTGTCGAAAGGCTTCAGTGAATAGTCCCTTCTATTGGCTGTACGTTCGAAGCTGCCCGGTTGTCCAATGAATGGTCTTGCAATGATACGTGCAAGCTGATTCTCACCCATCATGATTTTTCGCGCAATTTCGCACATTTTGTACAGCTCATCCAGGGGAACGATTTCTTCATGAGCGGCAATTTGGAATACACTGTCTGCGGATGTATACACAATAACATTACCTGTACTCATGTGTTCTTCACCATAATCAGCAATGACTTCAGTTCCTGAATATGGCTTGTTGCAGAGAACTTTTCTACCTGTTTTCTCTTCAAATTCCTTGATGATTGATTCAGGGAATCCGTTTGGAAACGTTTGGAAAGGTTCTTCTAAATATAGTCCTGCCATTTCCCAGTGGCCTGTTGTGGTATCCTTACCATTTGAGACTTCACCGGAACGTCCATAAGCACCTGTTGGGCTGGCGTGTGCGCCAATCATTTCAAGACCTTCAATATTGCCTATTCCAAGCGCTTTCAGATTAGGAATATTGAAACTCTCACTTTCCTTAGCGATGTTTCCTAGGGTATTAACACCTACATCGCCAAACTTTTCTGCGTCTGGAAGTGCGCCTATTCCCACACTGTCCATTACGAAAATAATCACTCTTTTTACCATGTGCATCCCTCCTAAGCTAACACGCATATTCGAGATCGCCTTTATAAATAGAGTATGCTATTTTTAAAATTCAGGCTCTCGGATGTGCTTTGTTGTACACCTCTTGTATTCGGCTTCTACTTAGCTCAATATACATTTGCGTTGTAGAAATGTCCGAATGACCCAGCATTTCTTGTACGGACTTAAGGTCCGCACCGTTCTGAATCAGATGAGTTGCAAACGAATGTCTTAATGTGTGCGGCGTTATGGGCTTATCTATTTCGGCCATGTTTGTATAACGCTTGACTATTTTCCAGAATCCTTGTCGAGTCAAACGCTTTCCATAGTAATTCACAAAAAGCGCTTGTGTATCCGTTTTGATGAGCTCTTCCCTAGACGTGTCCATATATTCTGAAAGTGCGGTTTTTGCCATCTTTCCTATAGGGATGATCCTGTCTTTAGAACGCTCGTTCTTACATCTGATATAACCAATATCGATATTGACATCATCGGTATTCAGGGAAACCATTTCTGTTACACGTATACCCGAAGCATACAGGAGCTCTAACATGGCTTTATCTCTTTTTCCTGTTTCACTCTCCATGTCAGGCTGGTTTAACAGTCGGTCCACTTCAGTTAATGTCAGCACTTTGGGCATTTTCCGTTCGGCTTTTGGAGATACAAGTTTCCGCGTGGGATTCTTTGCAATCAGACCTTCATCCAATAAGTACCCGAAAAATGTACGAAGTGTCGCAAGATTTCTCGAAACAGTTGCTGTTGACCTTCCAAGATTCTGCAAATGAAGCTGGTATGTCAGTACAGTATTGTCCGTAATTTCTGAAAATGAATCAATTTTATTGTCTTCCAAATACGCATGAAACTTCTTCAAATCTCTTGAATATGAATCTAGAGTATTTTTTGACAGTTTTCTTTCATTTCTCAGGTAATCACAGAAATCAGTGATTTTATCCAACATTGTACTAACCCCTCACTCAATTTTATACATACATGTCCTCAAAATAGCAGAACAATACTAACATTATACCTACTTTTACAGCAATTTAAAAGATAAAAATACACAAGAAGTGGCAGAAATCCTGCAAGGTCACTTGTAACTTCTATGTGATTTTCTCAGTTTCTTATCCTTATACATCTTTTGGTCCGCTTCTCGAATGAGCGTTTTCACAGAAGCATGCTTTTCAGGATCATACTCTACAAAGCCCGAACTGATGCCGACTGGAAAATTAAGTTCACCACTGAGATTGATCTTCTTGAATTTTTCAAGGATGCGTCCCCATATTTCCCTTGCCTTCGATAAATCGCAGCCTGCAAATATAACGATAAACTCATCGCCACCCAGACGTGCAACAATATCCATCCCCCTCAGATTCTCAGAGATGGATGAACTGACAATATTGATCAGCTTATCACCTTCTGTATGACCAAACTTGTCATTGACGAACTTAAGGTTATTGATATCCACAAAACAGATTGTCAGCTTGGCACCTGTTTCTCTCGAAGCTTTCATCATGTCTTTCAGTATGGCAAGGCCAGCCTCTCGGTTGAGCGTCCCAGTCATCACGTCTTTCTGTGAAGTTTCCGAGACATGAAAGAGCAGCATGGACTTCATTAAATATCTGTTTACCACAAAAATCATACCGCCAACCATGGTAGATGCGAAAATGACCAGTATTATGATTTTGTCAGATAATCCAGGCACTGCACTGACATTCTCCCAATTCTTATAAAGATAACTCAGGTTCCAGCTCAGCATAACAATAAGTATAAAGGAGAAAATGAGGTTGATTCTCACCGTCAAATCTCCGTAACTAACCCGAGTCCGAGCCTTGTGCCTTGGCATTGCAATAAACATGTTGAACATGATAATGAGGATCACGGCAAAGACTATGGTGAAAACATGCATTGATAAATGTGTACTCTGAAAGAGCAGTCTATAGTCGTACTTTTCATTAAATATAAGCAATGAAAATAGAGCTGTTGCAAGCATATTGACCATTAAAAAAACATACGTGGTAACGCCACCAAGGGCTACCGTTCTTAAATCAACTTCAAAAATACCAGTAAAGGCACCTAGCATGACTGCAAAGAAAAACATGACTTCCCAAATCGCGTTCAAATCCAAAAAATAAAGCATGACCATGTTTAATAATATAAACAAGGCATGCTGATAAACGGGTCGCGATTTTCTTCTATGCGCCACACCAAACATGGTAAAACTAATGAGCATTGATTCAGCTGCTGCTGTAAGAAGTCTAATGAACATGGTGACGTTTCCCCTTAGTTTAGTTATAGAACTTCCATGATTAATTTGCTCGCGAATCCTCCATGCGGAGTTTTTCTGCGACAAGTGCAATAAACTCGCTGTTGGTCAATTTATTCTTTTTGCCAGTTAGGGTGTGTCCAAAATATGATTCGATGTATTCCGAATTCCCTCTATTGACAGAAATCTCTATAGCATTCCGGATTGCACGTTCAACACGGCTTGCAGTCGTGTCAAACTTTTCAGCAATGCCTGGATAGATGACTTTAGTTACTTTATTCAAGCAATTTGAGTCTTCATATACCATTTGTATTGCTTCTCTAATGTACTGGAATCCCTTAATATGAGGTGGTACACCTATTTTGTGAAGTACCTCTGTGATTCGTGCATCCACAGAAGTGAATTCCAGTGTAGCTGACTCCATTCCGTAACCGGAAATATCTTCATTTTCCTTATGCGGTTTTGTCTTTGAAAGCTGTCTAAGTCTATCGATGAATAAATCGAAATCGAAAGGCTTGATTACATAATATGTAGCACCTAAGTTTATGGCACGTCTTGTAATGTTGTCTTGACCTACTGCAGACAGAATAATGAATTTTATCTTGTCAATAAGTCCAAGTTCACCTACTTTTTCAAGAACGCCCAGTCCGTCAAGATGCGGCATGATTATATCAAGCACGACAATGTCAGGTACAGTTTCCTTTATCAGATCAACAGCCTTAAGGCCATTGTTTGCAATCCCTGCAACTTCAAAGTCGTCTTGTTCTCTAATATGCTCGCTAAGAATTGTACAAAAGTTCTGATTGTCATCAACAATCAATACGCGAATTTTTTCATCCATAGTTCTTCCCACCTTTATGATGACATTTTTCTGCTGTTGGCTTGTTCTATAAGTTCAATTGCATGAACTCGAGTTACGTCTGTAATAATGTCACCACCAATTAGTCTGCCTATTTCAAGAATACGGGATTCATAGTCAAGCGCCTTGACTGAAGAAACCGTGTTCTCCTCTTCTGTATGCTTTTCAATGAATAAGTGCTGATCTGCCATAACGGCTATTTGCGGCAAATGTGTCACACAAATAACCTGATGTGAGTCAGATATTTTTTGTAGCTTCTCTCCAACAACACTTGCTGTTCTTCCACTGATTCCAGTATCCACCTCGTCAAACACAAGGGTTGGCATATCGTCAAGCTTGCCAAGTATAAGCTTAATGGATAACATGATACGTGACAGTTCACCACCAGAAACCACTTTCTTAAGGGGTTTTAAAGGTTGTCCCGGATTTGTTGAAATAAGGAATTCAACACTATCCTTTCCGTCGCTTCTTCTGGAATCGCTTTCTTCAACAGAAGTCTTAAAGGATGCATCTTTCATGTTCACATCATGAAGCTCCTTCATGATATTGTCATCAAAAGCTGCAGCGGCAGCCTTTCTTTTCATACTGAGGGTCTTAGCCAAGGCGTCAAACTTCCTCTCAGCTTCAAGAAGCGTCTTTTCCAGACCTGCTACATGATCGGTATGATTTTCAAGCCCTTCAAGCCGCGCGCTTAAAACCTGCGCGTAGGTGTTGATATCATCGACTGATTGACCATACTTTCTTTTGAGGTCATTGATGACATTAAGCCGCTCTTCTACCGTATACAAGTGCTCAGGAGAGAATTCTACATTTTCAGCGTATTCTCGAATATCGCTATTCAAATTTTCAACACTGAAATAGACAGCTTCCAGGTCTTCCCTGATTTTTTTAATGCTGTCATCATATTTCTCTACAGAAATCAAATCTCTGAGCAGTCGGGATAATCCATTGTTAATACCGTCTTCTGCTGATATTGCCTCGTAAGCTCCATGCATGACATGATGTATATCTTCGAAATTCTTAAGATAGTGAAGCTGACTTTCCACTTCATCATCCTCACCTTCTTTTAAATCGGCCTTTTCAATTTCATCGAGCTGATATTTGACGAGCTCAAGCTCGCGTTGAACTTCCTCAGGCGATAAATTGATTTTACCCAGCTCATTTTTAATTTCAGAGATAACTTTATAAGACGCCTGCACCTCTAGGAGCAAATCTTCAATGTCTTCTGCAGCATACATGTCAAGCATCTTAATATGCGTAGCGGGCCTTAGCAGAGACTGATGCTCGTGCTGACCATGAATATCTACGATTGTGTCACCAAATTCACTTACAACACTTCTAGGCACCATTCTGCCGTTTATACGAAGTACGGAACGACCTGATGCATACATTTCCCGCGAAAGCATTACCATACCATCATCAGGTGTAACACCGTTCGCTTCCAGTACCTTTTCAGAGACGCTGCTTACCGTAAAGGTTCCCTGTATTACTGCTTTTTCATCCTCATTTTTGATGTACTCCCTGTTGAATTTTCCACCAAGTATCAGATCAAGTGCGCCCAGCAGTATGGACTTACCTGCTCCGGTTTCACCAGTCAATACATTTAGGCCTTCTTCAAAAGGAATGGTGAGCTGATCAATAAGAATGAAATTTTCAATATAAAGCTCAAGAAGCATAAATGACCTCCGTGTTGCTTCAAAATCAAAAACAAATCATAAACACTTCAAGACTTGTATGATATTAAGCCATCATTTTCTTAAATTCTGCAAGAACCTGCTCCACATCTTCAGGTGATCTTACAAGCAGGAATATTGTATCGTCGCCTGCGATTGTGCCAACAACAGAACCGACATCCAGTGCGTCAATTGCCGCGGCTGCAGCATTGGCAGAACCAACCAGTGTTTTGATAACCACCATATTGCCTGCATGGTCAAATGATAAGACTGCATCTCTGAAAAGCTTCAGGAATCTTTCTGAAATAACACTTTCCTGCTGCTTGATAGTTGCATATTTATACTTGCCATCTTTAGTAAGCACTTTAATGAGTCGAAGCTCTTTGATGTCACGCGAAACCGTAGCTTGTGTAACGTTGAAACCGTTCTTTTTCAACGCATTAGCCAGTTCTTCCTGTGTTTCGATTTCTTGCGAGTCAATAATTTCAAGTATTTTTGAGTGCCGTGAATATTTCAAATGAATCCCCCCGTTTATAATGATTGCCTGTAATTTAGAGTAGTACTCACTTTACAATTCGATATACAAATGTATTTTCCTCTTTATTTAAAAAAAATTTTGCATATAATACACAAATTTAATACTTTATTTCAGGCGCTCATGCGCATTTTGTACGACCGATGGAATCAAGGCTTCAATATCAATTGTCGTGTTACCATTGGATTTCTGAGCATAGCATAAAAATTCAATATTTCCTGCTGGCCCAGTAATCGGAGAAAATGTGAGTTCACGAATTTCAAAACCGAGTTCCACAGCAAAAGGAAGAATTTCTTTTAGTACAGATTCGTGTACCTTTGGGTTCTTAATGACCCCCTTCTCCTTTTTGGCCTCTTCTTTTCCAGCTTCAAATTGGGGCTTGATCAGAAATACGATTTCTGCCTCTTCAGCCATGAGGGCGTAAGCAACAGGAAGGACAAGCTTCAATGATATGAATGAGACATCTATGCTTACAAAGTCAAGGCTGTCTTCAATGTTTTCCTGTGTCACATAACGGATGTTTGTACGTTCCATATTGACTACCCGTTCGTCATTTCTCAGTTTCCAGTCAAGCTGTCCATACCCGACATCAACTGAATAGACTTTTGAAGCGCCGTTTTGAAGCATGCAGTCTGTAAATCCACCCGTAGAGGCGCCAATATCCATACACACCTTATCTATGAGCTTGACATCGTATTCCTTTATTGCCTTCTCCAGCTTCAATCCACCGCGGCTTACATACTGCAGGGTCTTGCCTTTGATAACAATATCAGAATCACGTTTCACTTTTGTTCCTGCCTTGTCGACACGCTGACCATCGACAAACACAATACCTGCCATGATTGCTCTTTTGGCCTTTTCACGTGAATCAAAATCTCCAATTTCAACAAGCAGGACGTCGAGTCTTTCTTTTTTCATTATGGACGTCTCCTAAACTTCATCTTCATTTGTATGCGTTTCGAAATACTCTTGGAATCTAAGCCAAGTGACCCTCTAAGCGCATCTACATTTCCATGTTCAACGAACTTATTTGGTATGCCCATACGCTGGACTTCTCTTAGATCGCCATTCGAACTCAGCCATGCCGAAATTCGATTGCCAAATCCGCCTTCCACAACATTGTCTTCCAAGGTTACCATAAGGCTGTTCGGATGTGATGCAACAATGGTCTTAAGTCCATCCTCCTGGAGTGGGAATGGACAGCGTACATTGACCACCGCTGTACTTGTACCGCCGGCTTCAAGCAGCTCAGCAACTTCGAGCGCACTTTTCACCATGGTGCCAACCGCAAAAATAACCACATCAGAGCCGGCTTTTAGAACTTCCGGATCAAGTAAGTTTTCGTGTAAGTCTTTGTTTTCCGAAGGGATGGTATAGGCGTTTCCTCTTGGGTAACGCACCGCTATTGGGCCTTCGTGGGTGTTGACTGCATACTCAAGCATCGCTTGCAGTTCACTGGCGTCTTTGGGTGCCAGTACAGTCATGTTTGGCATGTGACTCAAATATGACATATCGAATACGCCATGATGTGTCTCGCCGTCTTTTCCTACGAGGCCAGCCCTGTCAATTGCAAATACGACGGGTAAATTCTGAAGACATACATCATGCAGAATTTGATCATAGGCACGTTGAAGGAAGGTTGAATAAACGGCAAATACAGGCTTAATACCTTCAGCGGCAAGTCCTGCTGCCATTGTTACCGCATGCTGTTCAGCAATTCCAACATCTATGAAGCGCTTTGGATATTTGTCTTTAAACGCTCCAAGTCCTGTGCCGTCAGGCATGGCTGCAGTAATTGCGACAACATCAGAATTATTTTCAGCTAAGCGTACCAGGGTGTCACCGAACACATCTGAAAACGTATTCTTACTTCCTGGAAGAACACCAGTTTTCAAATCGAATGTACCCACACCGTGGTAATTTTCCGGATGTTTTTCCGCTGGAAGATACCCTCTGCCCTTCTTAGTAATTACATGAATGAGCTTGGGTCCCTTGACTGACTTTGACATTTCGAGAACATTAATCAGTTCTTCAAGATTATGACCGTCAATTGGTCCATAGTACTGGTATCCCAGGCCTTCAAACAGCAAGCCGTTTACAAGCATGACCTTGACACCGATTTTCAGCTGGGTAATTGACTTTGTGAGCGGCTTTCCAATGTGGGGAATTGCCGACAAGGCACTTCGTGTTTCACCTTTTATATTTGAGTAGGCAGGTGTCATTCTGAGCTTTCTCAGCTGTTTTGATAAGGCACCTGTATTTTGAGAAATAGACATTTCGTTATCATTCAATATGACCGTCAAATCCATGTCCGAGTGCCCTGCATGGTTCATGGCTTCAAATGCCATGCCTCCAGTCATTGCACCGTCTCCAATGACGGCTATGACATTATGGTCCTTGCCTTTGAGATCACGTGCCTTTGCCATACCAACAGCTGCTGATATTGAGGTTGAGCTATGTCCCGTTTCAAAGCAGTCATGCGAACTTTCGCATTTTTTTGGAAATCCGCTCATGCCGCCGAACTCCCTTAATGACGCAAAGCCATCTTTTCTGCCCGTCAGCAACTTATGCACGTAGGCCTGATGTCCAACGTCCCAGACGATTTTGTCTTCAGGACTGTTGAAAACCTTGTGCAAAGCCATTGTCAATTCTACAACGCCAAGATTGGACGCCAAATGACCACCGGTCTGTGAAACACTCTGCAGAAGAAATTCTCTTATTTCAACACCAAGACGAATCATATCGTTTTTATCTAGCTTTTTTAAGTCATCTGGCGTTTTTATCTGATCTAATAACATTTAATCACTCTTTCTAGGATTTAACGACGTTTTACATCTTTCAGTACTCGAATGTGAAACTTACTGTCCATAACATAGAGTATTTTTCCTACTGCACCCACGATGCCTTTCCAGTGGGTTAAAGCAACTTCTTTTCCAACTGCTTTTCCACCGACAGTAAGGGATGCAACAACACCGCTGAAACTTACGGATAAGAGCGCTGTATTTACAAGCGGCAAATCGAGCTCAATAATCTGGAGCAGGATAATTGCAATGGCGGCACCACTGATGATACCAGCAATATCCCCGATAACATCATTACAGAAGTTTGAAACCGGACCTGCATTGCGAATTAGGCTGACACTGTATTTGGCAGATGGAACGCGCTGAGCTGCCATTGAATGAAATGGTTTTTCGTTTGCTGTAGCAACAGCGATTCCGATGGCATCAAAAACAATACCTATCAGAATGATTCCCAGCAGTACCAGGAAGGCCGGAAACAAACTTACATTTCTAAGCAGTGATTCAGATAGCGTACTCATCATGACAGCCATACAAAAAGTAAGAATGCTCACTTTTATGATCCAGCTGCTTGCACGTTTTTTCTTTATTCTCGACGCGCCTTTCTTTTTCTTCAAGACGTATCGCTCCTTTACAAATTTATATCAACAGGTGGCAGCACATCAGGTAAATTTTACGGCTTAGGTCCAGTTGGATTTCCCCCAAAAGCACTGTACTGTCGCCAGTACAGCCGTTTCCATTTAAGCTCTTGACCATATCGTTTCCGAATATGGGACTGGACTGCCACTTAGACCGCACTTCAATCCCTGACGTACTTTTTTCAAACAGTCTAGGAGTTTTCCTCAGCAGGCAAGTCAACTCTTAGCCTCTTTTGCAGAAAAGGTTTAGATTAGCAATGACCTAGATCTTATGGGCCCATAAGATCAGGCCTGACTACCGTCCGCCTCCTCCACTCAAGGCAGGCTACGCTGTACCCAGCTTTTGACCGGAATACAGGTTTATCCTGTCAGTTTTCACATAACAGGTCTCCACGGGGTGAGGGTCATCGCCCACATGCCATTGTGGATCGCCCCCACGTCCTTACTCCCAGCACAGACCCCCAACTGGGCGTCAGCAGCCAATACCAGGAACTTCATCGATGTGCCCTTTAACGGATTTTTAGCCCCGCCTTCCAAGCTAACAGCTCTGACTAGAATACTGCGCCACCTGTGATTTACACAAATATATTTGCTACGACAATACCCAGAATTGCACCGGCAAAAACCTCAACCGGTGTGTGCCCAACAAGTTCCTTGAGCTTATCCTGCGCAATTGGCTTATGGTGATATAAATCTTCAATAATGTTATTCAGGATGATAGCCTGTTTGCCAACGGCTCTTCTGACACCAGAAGCGTCGTACATGACAATAAGACTAAGTACTAGAGATACGGCATACATTGGAGAATCCCAACCTTGTGTGATACCTACTGCCGTGGACATCCCCATTACGAAGGATGAGTGGCTGGACGGCATGCCGCCTGAACCGATCATTCTATATATATTTAATCTGCCTTCAAATATGAAGGTCAGTATTACTTTCATCACTTGTGCTATGAACCAGGCTATGAATGCTGATCCAAATACTGCATTGTTAAATAATCCTTCGAAAAAATTCATCCCTCAACCTCTCTCTTAGAGTTTTCTGCCAAGCAGTTCAACAATCAGGTTTTCCAGAAATTGCGTGTCATATGGCATTGATTCAAGCATGCGTGCTGCATCACTTGTCAATGTATTAGCCGTTGACTTTGCAACATCCAGCCCCATTAATTGAGGATAAGTGGTTTTCAGATTCTTCTCGTCGCTGCCCACTGGTTTTCCAATAATTTCAGTATCACCCTCTATATCAAGTATATCATCAATTATTTGAAAGGATAAGCCAATGTTACGCGCAATTTTCCTCAATATGTCAATCTCATCATCGGAGGCTCCGCCAAGCATGGCACCAGCTGTGAAGGAAGCTTCAATAAGTGCTCCAGTCTTGTTTTCATTGATATAATCAAGTGTTGGCAGATCGATTTGAATATTCTCATTTGCGATATCTGCAATTTGTCCGACAATCATGCCATCGGCACCTGCTTTTTTGGAAATTTCAAAAGTGGCATTTGACATGTTTTTATCAAATCCATTTTCAAGAACACATTGAAGCATGATTGTATGCGCGCTGTTTAGAAGTGCGTCACCTGCTAGTATCGCGGTTGCTTCTCCAAAAACCTTATGACTGGTCGGTTTGCCGCGTCTTAAATCATCGTCATCCATGGCAGGCAAATCATCATGTATCAACGAATAAGTATGAATCATTTCAAGTGCGGCTGCATAAGGCAAAGCCTTTTCAGGCGCAGCGCCAAACATCTGTGCACACTCTAAAAGAATGATAGGCCTGAGTCTTTTACCGCCAGCCTTCAAACTGTATTGCATCGCCTCATAGAGTGCACTCTGGTATGAAGTATCACCTTTAGAAAAGTAAGTATAAAGATGGGTTTCAAAAGTCTCTTTCTTTTCACCAAGTATTCTGGAAAAATCCATAGTGTCATGTTCCGACTTATGTGCGTACGATTCCATTGATTATCTATCCCCTAAGCTTCGTCAAAGTTTTTCTCGCCAGTTTCGGTCATGATTTTAATTTTCTGTTCTGCACTTTCTAAAAGTTCATTACAGTTTGAATAAAGGCCAACGCCTTCTTCAAAGAGTTTAAGTGCATCTTCGAGTTTGACGGTTCCCTTTTCCATTTGGTCAACAATTTCTTTAAGTCTATCCAATTGGTTTTCGAAGTTTTTCTTTTTAGCCATAGTTTACTCCTTAGCTTTAACAACTGACTCAATCCTAGCTTTCAAGTGCCCGTCAGAGAGCCTTACATCAATAATGTCTTCAGCCTTAACCGATGAAACAGACTTGATGACCTGGCCTTTTTCGTTTTGCGCGATACTGTACCCGCGCTCAAGTGTTTTCAAGGGGCTGATCTGGTCGAGCAGTCGTCCTGTATGCATGAGTTCCTGACGTTTATATGAAATGTCATTATTCATACTTTGAATCAGTTTGTCACGAGTGACTTCCAGTTCAAATCTTTTTAACTCACTCAGCTTGGAAATCTTACCTGCGAGTATTTGAGGACGATAGGCCTCCAGTGTTTCTCTAAAGATATCCGCCCGGTACCTGAGAGACTCTGTCAGTTTGCCGCTAAGGGCCTTTAAGTAGCCAAGCAGCTCATTGTCAGATACTGCAGCCAGTTCTGCCGCCGCGGAAGGTGTCGGTGCCCGCATGTCTGAAACAAAATCAGCAATAGTAAAATCTGTTTCATGGCCAACACCAGAGATAACAGGAATATCGGATGCATATATTGCACGGGCGACATTTTCTTCATTGAATCCCCAGAGGTCTTCAATGGATCCACCGCCACGTCCGGTGATGATTAAATCAAAGCCTCCAATCTCGTTTATCGATTGAATAGCATTTGATATTTCAGCCGATGCGGTTTCGCCTTGTACCCGAACTGGAAAAACAGTAAGGTCACAGTAACTGACGCGTCTTGTGAAGACTTGAATAATATCTCTGATTGCTGCGCCCGTAGGCGACGTCACAACAGCAATCTTTTCCGGATAAGCTGGGATAGGTTTTTTGATACTCTGATCAAAGAGTCCTTCCTCACTCAGTTTTTGTTTCATTTTTTCAAACTCAATATGTAAATCGCCAATGCCACTTTTTTCTAGGCCTTTGACATATAATTGATATTTGCCGTCACGCTCATAAACAGAAATGTATCCCTTGGCTTTCAACTTCATACCATCTACTGGCAAGAAATCAACGGTTTCGAAGTCTCTATGAAACATGACACAGCTTATTCTTGAATCACTGTCCTTCAAGTTGAAATAGGCATGCCCACTGGAATGAAGCTTAAAACCTGACAACTCCCCTTCAACAATCAGATTTGAAAGGATTGGATCATAAGATAGACTTCTTTTGATGTAGCTATTAACCTCTGTTACAGATAAGGGTCTAAGTTTCATATACTCTCCCCCCTATTCCACAAAGAACCAAGCACGGCCGTGCCAATGGCGTTATCGGCAGCAAAAGCTGGCTTTGCAAAAAGGATTTCAATCCCGTGTGCATTGAAAACTCCTGGAAGTCGACTGCGCATGTAGGTGCTAGATGATACGCCACCAGCCATGACTATGGTTTTTAGACCAGTTTGCTGACAAACAGACACCAGACTTTTAAGAAGCGATTTCATAATTGCTTCAAAAATACCGGCTGCAATATCTTCGAGTTTTTCACCCTGTTCAGCGTATTTCAGGCCGTAGGCCTCTGCGCCACTGAGATTGAAGTAGTTCCCTTTAACTGATAAGGGAAATTTAAGACTTTTCGTGTGATTTTCCGATGCTTTATCCAGCTCTTTTCCACATGGGAAGTCTAGTCCTAGTTCGACGCCTACGCGATCAATTAATTGTCCTGCAGAAATATCAAGGCTTCCACCTAGAATTTCACATTTAAACCCGTCTTGGCTCCAATCTACTGAGAGAATTTCTGATGTTCCTCCAGAAAGATGCACTGCAATATGGGGCTTTGTGTGGTCAAATGCACATGATTTGACAGCGGCCATTAAGTGTCCGTCCTGATGTGTTGTTGTAAACATTGGAACATCCAGCGCAAGCGAAAGACTTTTGGCAATGCGTTCCCCAGCCGTAAAAACAGGCATATATGAGCCTTCAACATTTCTTGGCCTTGTGCTTACAGCAATACACCCTATGCTTTTCATATCACAGGCATTCGAAGCCTCTTCAAGCAGTTCAGGCAAATTCATGACATGCTGAAAAAAGCCCTCAGACTGTCTAAGCCCTCGAGCTCCCTTTTTAACCTCAAGCATTTTTCGATTTTCAAAAATGATTTCACTTTTTGCGTCTACAACAGTAATTGAAGTTGTATAACAACTGGTGTCAATACCTAGGGTATAAGGTTTCATTTTCTACATCCTTAGTTACCGACTGCAGCGCCGAGAAGACCGTTAATGAATGAACTTGATGCATCATCACTGAATTTCTTTGAAAGATTTACAGCCTCATTGATTGATACACTCTCAGGTATATCTTCGCAGTAGAGAATTTCTGTCAGTGCAATTCTCAAAATTGCCAGATCGATTTTAGCCAGTCTTTCCAGCTTCCAGCCTTTTTTCAGATGTGATGTGATTTCACTGTCTACATTTTCGTGGTGGTCGATGTAAACCTTCACCAAATCCGAAACGAATTTCTTATCAGCACCGTTCTGTACAGTGTCTTCCAGATATGCATCGACACGCTCAATTGTATATTCGTTATGCATTTCCAGTTGATAGATACACTGCATTGCAGTTTCCCGCGCTTGTTTTCTGCCCATTTGGACCTCCATTTACATATTACAGACTTGAGAAAAACTCCGGCTTCCTTTTGCTTGTAAGCCTAACTGGAAGCGCGAAGTTTTCTTTCAAATTTGTTAGTCTTCAATTGAATCATCTAGTGGAATTTCTTCACCCGAGTCCATGTTGATGCCTTGAACATGAATGTTGACTTCTTTAACTGTCAGACCAGTCATTGTCTCAACAGCAGTCTTGACATTTTCCTGCACTTGCCATGCAACATCAGGAATTTTGATTCCAAAATCCACAATAATATTTAAATCGACAACAACGATGTCATCCTGTATATCTACTTTTACACCTTTTTTCAGGTTTTTAACACCAAACATTTCCGCCAGGTCTTCTGCAAATCCTCCGGATAATCCGTTTACGCCTTCAATTTCACCTGCGGCGATTGATGTGATAATACCAATTACATCATCAGATATATTTACGTTTCCATATTCCAATGCGTTAATTTGTGTTTTTTCAGCCATTGCAGTCCCTCCAATCATAGGATTATTATACCAGATGCAACCCGTAAACACAATGAATCTACTGTATTACAGAGTGTTTACATTTTATTTGGCATAGCGCTAATTCAAGTTTTGACCAAACCTGAATGCTGCATGTGGGCATGCATGGAAAATGCCCGCAGAAATTTCCGCGGGCACAGCAATTACTTTTCAGATTCTTCTTCTTCAAGATCGGCATCACAGCAGCAGCAATCGTCTGTTATGACAAAATCTTTACCGCATTCAGGACACGTAAGTTCAACACAGCAATCTTCGTCATCCCAGTCCTGATCAACAAGAACAGCTTCTCCGCAATGCGGACATTCAAATTCTTCATAATCAGACAAGCCATATTCCATTTCGATTTCGTCCTCAAGATCAGCCAGATCTTCATCCACAGACTCAACATAATCTTCAAGATCAGCAAGATCTTCGTCTACGTCTTCAACGTATTCTTCCAAATCTTCGAGGTCTGTATCAAGTTCATCAATAGCACCTGCAAAATCCTCCAGCAAATCAATGATGTGGACCAGCAGCTTACCTTCCTTAGAGTTTTGCTCTACTTCCATGCCTTCAGCAAGACCCTTCAAATAGGACACCTTTTCCAGTAGATAGCTCATGATATAACCTCCTTAGAGTCATTATGGCAGTCTGCTCCCATTTTTAAGCAGCAGACCTTTAGAATTATATGATCCTTATCACGCTAATTATGCACGTGACAGGTATTCATCAGTTCTTGTGTCAACCTTTACCTTATCGCCTTCATTAACGAACAGCGGCACATTGACAACAGCACCAGTCTCAAGAACAGCTTTCTTAGTAACGTTTGAAGCTGTATCACCCTTAACGCCTGGCTCAGTTTCAGTTACTTCAAGGATAACAAAGTTTGGTGCTTCAACAACGAAACACTGGCCCTTGTAGAATTTCAGCATAACACTGTCATTTTCCTTGATGTATTTGATAGAATCTTCAACCAGTTCAAACTGAAGTGGAATCTGATCGTATGTTTCATTGTCCATGAAGTAGTATAGGTCGCCATCACTGTATAGATATTGCATTTCCTTAGTTTCAATGTGTGCCTTTGGAAACTTTTCAGATGGGTTAAAAGTTGTTTCACGTGTAGCGCCTGTTAGCAGCGACTTGTACTTAGTTCTTACGAACGCAGCACCCTTACCTGGCTTAACGTGTTGGAAGTCTACAACTACAACCGGCTCGCCATTTACCTCAAAAGTCATACCTTTTCTAAAATCACCTGCAGAAATCATGCTTATACCTCCGATTTAAATCTGAATTAAATGTTTTGGTGCGTTTGACAAACGTTCACATCCGTTTTCAGTAACCACAACGAGGTCTTCGATACGAACGCCCCCGAACTCTGGAATATAGATACCCGGTTCATCAGTAACCACCATATTTTTTTCTAATATTATTTCACCGATGGGTGACAGCCTTGGATCCTCATGAACTTCAAGACCTACACCATGTCCAAGTCCATGGCCAAAATATTCGCCATAACCTGCTTCAGTGATTATATCTCTCGCAACTTGGTCCGCGTCTTTGCCGCGAATGCCTGGACGTATTGTCCGAAGCGCTTCTTCTTGAGCGCGTAAAACAATGTTGTAAATTTCTTTTTGCTTCTCGCTGGCTTCACCAACAACAACAGTTCTTGTCATGTCTGAACAGTACCCATCCAGTATACATCCAAAATCCATTGTTACAAAATCACCTGTTTCAATACGCTTGTCACTCGCTCTGCCATGGGGCATGGAAGATCTCCAGCCAGAAGCGACAATGATATCAAAGGAAAGTGCAGTAGCGCCTTGGTGCTTCATAAACATTTCAAGTTCAAGGGCAACTTCTCGCTCTTTCATACCTGGCTTGATGAATTCGATAATGTGATCAAATGCCAGATCTGCAATCTTAGCCGATTTTCTAAGCTTTTGAATTTCAAAGTCCATTTTGCAGATTCTCAGTTTTTCAAGCAACTGTCCCATTTCGCAAAATTGAATTTGATGAAGCTCATTTTTATAAGTGTTAAAATCGCGAACTGTCATGAAACCATCTTCGTAGGCAATCCGACTCAAATTCAGTTCAGATATAACATCGTAAACTGTCTTGTCATTTGAAGTCAGTAAGATTTCAAACCCTTGACATTCACGTGCTGCCTGGTCCTTGTATCTGAAATCCGTTATGACATATGCATGCTGTTCAGTTACAAGTACAAAAGCTGAAGTACCACTAAAACCGCTAACATACCTTCTGTTCTCAGGTTTTGTAATCAGAACAGACTCAAACTCATGATCTTTAATAGCTTGCCTAAGTGCCTGAAGTGTCTGCATTATAATTCACCCTTTTCAAAGTACGCTTTAAGAGCTCCCAACGCTGCAATGTACCCATATGCACGAAGTCCAGAAATTTGTCCAAGACAAACCGGTGCAATGACCGATTTATGCCTGAAGGTCTCGCGTGCGTAGACATTAGACAAATGAACCTCTACTGTCGGCAGCGCAACCAATTCAATGGCGTCTCGTATGGCATATGATGTATGCGTGTAAGCTCCTGCATTGATAATGATGCCGTCACAGATATTCATGCACTCGTGCAGTCTGTCAATAATTTCACCTTCGTGATTGGACTGCATTAGCACAACATTAAGGCCAGCGTTCTCAGCTTCAACCCGAATCATCTTTTCGATGTCTGATAGGGTTAAACAGCCATAGTGCTCTGCCTCTCGTTTACCTAACATATTTAAGTTAGGGCCATTAATAACTAGTATAGTTTTCACCATAGCGTCACATCCCAATATATATTACCACACTTTTCAGTGTTTGAATAGCAACGAAATAGGCTTCTAGCCAAGTTTTAACAGCGTAATGATTTCTTCTGCAATTTGGGCTGGTGTCAAGTCGTCCGTAACCACGATGACATCTGACGCACTGATGTATTTATGAGCACGTACATCCATTAATCCGCAGACTTTTTCACGCAAATCGCCTTCTTTCAAAAGCGGACGGCCCGCGCGTTCATTTTGCAAATTATTGACAATGGTATCAATACTGCCTTTCAAATAGACCAGAGTTCCCGTTTTTTTCATTGACAGTATGTTTTCTTCCCTAATTATGACACCGCCGCCAGTTGAAACGATCATGCCTTTACACTCTGAAATGTCACGTACCGCTTGAGATTCGATATCGCGAAAGTGGTCTTCACCATATTTTTCAAAGATTTCATTAATTGGTAAGCCACCTTCTTCAATTTTTTTGTCAAGATCAACCAGTGGCATATTTAAACGATCGGCCAATCTCTGACCGATCGTACTTTTTCCTGATCCTGACATTCCAATCAGGTAGATATTTATCTTAATCATCCTCCACTCCATGACGCGGATTTTTTGAAACAATGTTGATTGCATCAATCAGCGCCTTTAGAATATCTGTTTCATATTGCAGATTCATTTCACTTAGCTTTGAGTAGAATTCACCTTTACCAGTAACGACATAATGGGGTTTAAGGCTATTGAGTGCAATGGCTTTAATATCCATCAGGCAGTGTTCGCACTGGCATATATCTGGAAATGCTCTCAAAAGATTTGGCAGAAAATGCTCTACCGATACTTCCATATAATTTTTAAGTTCCACTATATCACGCCCTTCATTTATCTCGTTTCCCTCCAGTATTCTACTTCATACCCCTTAATTCCTTCATTTTTTTGCATGCCAGCAAGAATTGGTGGTTGGTCGAGACGGACAGTAATGGATTCACCTGTTGGTATTACTGCAATTACAGGTGCCAAATTATCAATGGTGAAAATTTTTCCACTTGTGAATCCAGATAAGTCAAATTGATCTTGAAGGACTGAATCTTCTGGATCCTTGCCCAGTACATTTTCAATGGTTCTGCCTTCATCTTCATGAAATGCACTGCCCATATCTGAGTAGGCTGCAATCTGATAATTGATAATATCCTTATCATGTTGTATGACTTTCGTGCCTGGTCCGTAGAAAATAACACGGCCTTCGGCGAGTATGGTTCCATTAAAGGTAAGCTGAGAACCTGCAGGCGTATAAATATAGACATCGCCCCTAGTCGCAATGGTTCCACCCATTTCAGTAAGTACTTGTGAACTGCCGCCAATGGCAATGTCATTGGAATCTATAGCACCTGGTGGATTGATATAAATGTCTGAGTTAACATCTCCATTAACAATCCTGACATTCTCATAATCATCAAATTTAATGATATCCTGTGTAAAATCAATCATTTGAGAAAGACGTGTTGTGTTGAACGCCTTGTTCAGAACGGTTTCACCAGCACCGTTTACAACATCATTTGTATAGATGAAATTCTTCCCTTCAGAAATATCACGTGTTGCAATCAAATTCATCAAGCGGTCAACATCTCTTCCGTTATTCTCAACATTGGCATTGAGAACTGTTGATCGTAGCATGGTTTTATAATTGGCTGTACTCATGGAATATTCGGGATTCAAAACACCACCTGTTCCATCAGCTTTCATACCGAGCACAACGCCAGTTGCATAATTGTCTTCATAGGCATCTGTAGTTGTCAGGCTTCGTATCTTGATCATTTTTTTGTCGATGTCATCGACTTCGGTTGCCGAAGACGAGGAATCGCCACTGGTTGCCCCCATCATAAAAGCGTTTTGTTTAAAAAAGTCATTGCTTTCATCCGTGGGCTCAATATAGTCATACCCAATTGTCGTTACATTGCCGGATGTATCTATGGGCTCTCCGTCTTTGTAACCGTAGTAATAAGTTACATCTTCATAGTTCCCCAGCTTGTCTGAATAGCTATTATCAGCTGCATAGCTGCTCTCGTAGAACTTCATATATTTATTTTCTACAGACAAGGACTCACCCGTCATGAAATACTGTCTGACATCCTCGCCATCAACTTCAACCATCCTCGAGATCCCTGCAAACGAAAGCCCACTGATAAAGAGCTTGTTCACATCCATATTGATTTTTTCCTGTATACCATCTTCAATGATAATGGAACCAGACTGGTCTCCAGAGGTATAGCCATTGCCACTGCTGTCTAGAATCAGATACAGGTCACCGTCATCTGTGCCATCTGCCCCAATTTTAATATTGGTTGTCCCACCACTGCCTCTCAAAATAATATCTTCGTAAAGATACATATTACCGTCAATGGTGATATCTGTACTTTCAATGCCCGTCGTATATCCGTTGGTCCTAAACTCATTAGCACCAAGATTCTCAGTAACATACAAATCATTTCCCGTAGCAAAAAACTTCACATTCGAGCGTGTATAAAGACTTCCATCAACACTTAGAGAACCATCCAAAGAAAGCATGCTCTCATAAAGAAAGCCCGACATATCATCATTAAGGAAGTTGTCCGTTTCGTCCTTATAGCCCAAATGAATGCCGCCAACCTGTTTCTGCGTTGTTGTATCTTCAGCATCTGGAAGACTGCCATATGCATAGGCGTCTCCGAATATGTCCACGTGACCCTCTGAAACAATAAGATCCTTACCTGCAATGATTGCATAGTCAGTCGCTTCATTGTTTTTGATGGTTTCGGTTCCCTGTGCAGATTTAAAAACGTATTGGTACTTCGGCTCGGTTACCTTGACTTTAAGCTCAAGGGCACGTTTGTGCTCATTAAAGCTGCCATCAGTTTTAAGTGTGATCGTCAGGCCTTCATCTTCTGTAAATGAAGATTCAACAGCTGTCATTGTCAGGTTATCAATTGCAGTGCCTTCGGAATTTTCTTTTTCAAATCCACGCACATCATCAATGTAATCGTTGAGCTGTAAAGTATTAAGTGTTGTATATCTGCTGTTTGAAAGGGCGTCAGAATCAATTTTCTCAAAAACGATACTCTCTTCTACATACGCATCTGTCTCATCTGGGTCATCATAGTAGTTTCCATCATCATCAAGAAGTGTATAGGTCAAACTCGCTTTTCCACTATCGAGAAGACTTTCATAGTAGGCTAGGAGAAATTCGCATTTTAGGCCTATTTCAATATACTCCATGGCTTCTTCTTCCGTTATGACCTCATTGTTCATGTCGATTCTGAGCTTTCTGAGGAATGCTTTCCATGTGTCGTTCGATAGAAAAATACCATCAAGAGAGCCATCGTCAATGGCTTCAAAAATGTTATCTTTTTCAAAATCAAACGCCTCAACGACATGATTGTTCGCTTGAGCTTCTGCATCGAAAGCCATGTCATTGATTTCAGCAAGGCTTTCTTCAATGGCACCATCCGTTAAATAGAACGCTTTATTGGCACCCATCAGCTTTGCAGCACGTGTAAAGGTCGCAGTACTAAAGGTCAAGAGACTTACGCCTAAAATAGCCAAAAAAGAAATGGCAACCAAAACGACAAGCAGTGCAGACCCTTTTTCATTTTTAAGTTTTCCTATCATGATCATCACCGCACTTTGACTAATCCTCATTTCTGAGAGAGGAATATAAATCTGTAATGACATTACCTGAGTTATCCTTAACCTCTATGTGAACCCAGTAATAGTCAAGTGTATTGTCAACATCAGTTACAGACGAAGATATGAGCTTTAGTACGGTTTGAACCGCACCATCACTAGCATTCGCTGTGTTGAAATTATAATTATTGTTCACGTCATCGAACTCGTAAAGCAGCAGCTTTCTCTCATCGCTTCCAGAAGTTGCGTTTTCGAGGTCAATGTTAAGAAGCGTATCGGTTTCATCTGTACTGGAGGCAGTAAATTTCAGTACAACCTCTTCACCAGATACTTTGGTAAGTGTGTAAATATCTGTGGAAATACCATCAATTGAATAGGTCAGTGCATATTGATTTGGAAGACCTGTCGATTCTAGGAGAATCTTCATCGTTTTACCAAAATCAATGTTTAAGGCTTCAGCTACTGGTGCTGCACCGAAATTGAAGAATAAATCAAGATTGGAAATTTCCACTTCAGGAACCATGGCTATGTCCGGTGTAATTGTGTCGTCAAATGTCTGCAATGTTTTATCAGACGTGTTCACAGAACTTGTATGGTCTTCATAAGTGATTTTTACTTTGAACCCATCACGGTCAACAATTCTGTAGTTTCCAGCGTCGGGAATTTGAGGATTGTGTTTTTCTTCCTCCAGTACAGATTGCGCCGCATATTCAGCACGGACAATCCTTTCGGATTGTCCGCCAATTTTTGATGAAGTTACAAACTGTGAAAATAAAGGACCAAGCACCATAGCAAGTATGCTTACTGCAATAAGGAGCTCCAGCAATGTGAAGCCTTTTTCATTTTTAAGCATATGGCCTCCTAGTCGTGGATTACGGACACCTGTCCCTCTTGCTTGCCTAAAACAAGACGCGGCAGTTTTTCATCATCTGACTTCACGAATATTTTAAGTGGCGTCGATGTCTTGTTATAAACATTGAGCGTTCCCATACCCGTATCGTCATCTCCTACCCTTGGTGATGAGACGACAGTCATATAAATCCCGTCTTCATAGTTTGGCGTAAATGTATAGTAGTCGTTGACACCTGGGAAGTCAGCAAGGGATGTATTGTAGTTGAATGCATACTTGCCGCCTGATTCTGTAATCGTAATGTTCATGGTTTCACTTGTACGTTCCGAACCAAGCGAAAAGCTCTTGTTATCGCTTTTTGAAATATAGTAGTTCATGTGGATTGAAGTCGGCGGACTCATAACCACTTCAAAGTCATAGTCAACAACCTTGCTCTCTTCAGCCGCACGGTCATAAAGTCCTTCAATGATGTCTGAAGATATTGCGTCGTTTCCACTGCCTATGGTTGGTACACGTTGAACCGGTCGATTTGGGTCGGCTTCTGATCCAGTTACGATATATTCGAACGGATAGTGCTTTTCAAATTCCGACTGGTACTCCCAGAACAATTTGTCGAGTGTTTCGTTGTCGTAGTAGTAAGGGAAACGCATTTCAATGGTGCCTCGCACAGTGTCGGCAAAGTTCACGTCTTTAGCAACAGTCAGATTGCTCACAAGCACAACATTGTCCATGCTCTCAAAAGATAGGATTGCTTTCTTGATGTTCTCGTAATTTCCTTCAAGGGATATGGATACATCAATCGTGTCAACAATGCTATCCCATGTTTCGGCTTGGGTGTCATTTTCCTCTTCTTCCTTTGCAAAACGTGCCTGAACCATGCTTTTAGAAATATTATCAAGTGCTGTATCACCATAAGAAGATAAGAGCTTATCAAGCGCTTCTGTGTTTTCAGTATTTTCATCAATATTTGATTGGAGTTCAAAAGTATACTCTGATGCTAAAATGCCATTTTCATTTAAGGTTGTCGTAATCCGCCTAAGCACGTCTTCCTGATAAAGCACTGGTGGAAGCGTCTTTTGCATGATTTCGTACTTTTTTCTAAAGTTATCAATAAGCTGCATCTGTTGGTCTATAGGAAGAATATTCTTCTCAATACTTTCAAGAAGGGCTCTGTTTTCATTCAAGGCTTCTTTTTCTACAGTTAAAGCATCATAGACTGGCAAATATGCAAAATAGACAACTGCAGTGATGATGAGAATAATACTAAAGCCTGCGAGGATGATTTTCTCCCGATTAGTCAGCCGCATTTTGCTCACCCCCAAATTCACATGTCAGTACAAACTCATAAAAAATATCAACACCTGCATAATTTTCTGTTTCGGTTCGGGTTATTGTGTCTATGGCAACAGTTGAAAAAAGGTTCATAGACCTTAGCTTGTAAATCAGGTCTGGAATTTCAGATTCTGTTTGTGTTTGCCCATAAACAGTCATATGTTCAGTTGAGTCAAAATCCACATTGACATAGAGTACACCTGAAGGAAGTGCAGACTCAATGGCATTTGAGATTTGAACAACCGAAGCATTTTCCTGTTCAATTTGTTTCAATAAATCAACCTTGTACTCAATTCTGTTTTTAAGTGTCGTAAGGAGCAGCTGCCTGTCACGCTCTTCCTTTTTTTCTTCAATGGACAAAAGTACTGCCTGATTATCGGCTTTCGTTTCAGCAAGCTCAACATTTAACCTATAAATCTGATATGTAAAACCAGCAATGCCTAGTGCAATAACAAAAAATAGAAGGAAGGCATAGCGTACTCTTTTCTTTTTTTTGAAATACAAATCCGGAAGCAGATTGATGTCTTTCTTTTTGTACTGGTCCAGGACACTCACTTGCTTTTTGTTTCTTTTAAACATCAGCAGCCACCTTTCAGCAGACTGCCAATGACAGGTACCATGAGTGCATATTCATGATCTGTCATGTCTGAATCTTTCGCTATGTTTTCTACTTTTAAAACATCAATATTATGATAAACACGCAGAAACTCATTTAACTGGTTTAGGTTAGACCCACCGCCGATTAAATAAAGAGCATCTACACTCATGCCAAATTGACGTGTTTTAAAGAACTCCATCATTTTTCCAACTTCATAGCCAATAGGTTCATAAAGGAGCTCCAGTTCAGGGTCAAAATCATATTCTGTTGTTTTTTCAGATGTTTCCGATGCTTTACTGAACTGCATTTTTTGTCTTAGGGTTTCAAGTCGATTTAATATGAGGCTCGTTTCCTCTTTCTTAGCATGAACATTAGGGGGTAAAAGATGCTTACGTGCTTCAGACTCAGAAACATTGTTCTTTTCTGTGTAGCGTGTAATCAGTTCCTTAACACCCAGTTCAGAAGAAATATTGGCGAAATACTTGGTGCCGTTGAACATGGTCATTTTCATACCTGCTGACCCTAAATCAACCACTAGCACGTTCTTGTCATCACTGAGTATATGCTTTCTGAAATAACAGAAAACAGCGTCTGTATAATAATCCACACGCTTGATGTTAAGTCTTAGTTTGTCTATGAGTTCAATCTGGTCGTCTATAAGCTCCTTAGGGGCTGCCACAATCATGACTTCCGCGGTTTGAGTATCGGTTTGACTTTCATCCGTAGAACCACCCTCTTGAACAGGTTTATCAATAATTCTGTTAACCCTATAATCAATGTAAAAGGCTTCAACATTGTATGGCAAAAACTGTTCAGCTTCAAAGCGAACAATTTCCTTCATTTCCTTAAGACGGACAAGGGGCATTTCTCTGAGGCGCACGATGCCTGATTGGCCTCCTACTGTCAGGTAGCAATCAGCTCGCCTGATTCCCATATCCTTAAGCTCAGATTTTAAGAGAGGCTGTATTTCATTGATATTCAATTCGCCATCCGGATTAAAAAGCTTATCCGTATTGCGAATGAATCTGTAGTCTTTAATGACGATGTCTTCTTTTTTGTCAAATCCGTAGAGAACTTTTGTCAGTTCGTTCCCGATTTCTATGGCCACAAATTTACCCATATCGATGCCTCCCTCCTAGTATCTGTCGTAAATTTCTGTTTCTATGGTTCTTTGACGTCCCCTTACCTCGACTGTTACAGACAAGGTAATCAGTTGGCCGTCTTCCAGCTCATCAATAACAAAATTAAGTACATTTTCTAGCATTTCATATTCATTATTGTCGTAATATTTATTTAATGCTCCATCATCCACATAATAATAGGTATCTTTCACCCTTAAAACGTTAACAGGACTTCTTGGTGCTGTGTCCTTAACGCCAGGTAGCTGATCGAGTCTTGTAGTCGTATCAATATATTCTGTATCTTTAAACCCAGCAAGTCGAATTTTGTTGTTCACTTCATCATAAAAAATTTGAACATCAGCAATCGCAGTCTGATAGTCCTTTTCGTTTCCAAACAGTTTAAATCCATTAAGTAATGCCATATAAGCAGGCGTTAACACAAGAGAGAGAATGGCCAGTGCTATAAGCGATTCTATTAAAGAAAAGCCATGGTTATTTTTAATTTTATTAAGGCACGTCATACACATTCCCTCTTTAATTTTCTAATAGTATTGCCTTTTTTCATATGATTAGTTTTAAGTAATAGTACATAAACTCTTCAAAGAAGAAATACCCAATAAAGGATCCCATTACGAGAAAGGGTCCAAATGGAACATAATCTTTTCTGCCCTTTACCTTCGTAATAATGAGTAAAATACCAATACCCCCACCAAGTATAAAAGCGAGTAGAACGGATAATATTGTGGGAAATAGCCCCAGCCATATGCCAGCAGCAGCCATATATTTGATATCGCCGCCCCCCATTGGACCGACTAGGGCTATCAGGAAGAGAATGCCCCCGCCTGCTAGAAAACCATAGCCTGCATTGGCAAGTGACAAGTCGCTTGTCATGAAAACCATGGCTAGCCCTGAAATTCCAAGAAATAGGTTCAAGGAGTCAGGTATGATTTCATGCTTTAAGTCAATCATGAACACACAAATGAGCACGCTGACAAAAATGAAATCAAAGAGCAGGTTCAAGGTATATCCACTCCTGATGTATAAGTATCCGAATAACACACCAGTTATAATCTCGATGATAGGATACTGCCATGATATTTTACTGCCGCAATATCTACACGACCCCCGCAAGACCAGAAAGCTCACTACGGGAATATTGTCGTAAAATTTTATTCTATTTTTGCAGACAGGACAGCTTGACGGCGGCATAGCAAGTGATGTTCCGTCAGGTAGTCTGGATATGACTACATTGAGAAAACTGCCAATGCATAGGCCAAGCATAATAATAAAAATAATCATGGCGTACCCCTATAATAATCTAATTGTCAATCTTTTCTGCTACACCTGTCACAGTATCAGTTCCATTTGACACTGTAATTGTATATACTCCATCAGCTAGGACAGCTTTAACTACAAAATCTGCATCGGATACCTGCGATGTAGGAATATCACCTAAGTAAGTAGTACCATCTACAATTGCACCGTCAGCAGCAATATCTGTAGCCTTAATTTGCTCAGAGGCAATACCAACTTGAACATCACGTAAAATAGTTTGCATAGATGCCATATCAGCATTTTTCTTTGCATTAGCTGTTAGTCCAGTCATTCTTGGCACTGCAATACCAGCTAGAATACCCAGTAGTGCAATAACAACCAGAAGTTCGATAATTGTAAAGCCTTTTTTGTTTTTGTACAGTCTTTCTGAGAAAAATTGAATCATTTTAATTCCTCCTTGAAAATATAATTGATTTTGTATATTTCAAGCCCATATGTCCCACACATTTTAGGCTTGTAAATATTGAGTTGATATAATCCTTACACTTAGAAAGTAAGATGAGAATACATTTCAAACATCGGTAAGGCAATTGCAAGTACAATCATGCCTACAATGCCACCCATGAAGAGCAAAATCAGTGGATTAAGAAGCTGCAGCATTGACTGAATCGCTACGTCAACCTCTTGATCGTAGAAATCTGCAGTTGTTTCCAGTAGAGATTCCAAATTACCCGTGTCTTCCCCAATGCGAATCATTGAAATGAGCATTGGCGGAAAAACCTTGAGTCTACTCAGTGGCGAAGCAATACCATCCCCCTTTTTCATTAGGTCAAGGGCATCTTCAATACCAGCTGAAATCCTAGCATTGCCAATGACGCGACTTACCATTTCCATAGAATCTATTATCGATATCCCCGAACTGATCATGGTTGACAAGTTCCTGGAAAATCGCGACGTGGATATTTTCCGGTTCACCGGTCCAAATATAGGCATATGAAGCTTTACATCATCAAATTTCAATCTGCCATCCGGTGTGGAAATGAAGCGTTGAAACAGAATTATTATAAGTACAATTGCTCCAAAGACCACATACCAATAGTTCTTAAAGAAATCCCCTACAGCAAGAAGTATCTGAGTAAGCAGTGGCAGTGGAACGCCAAAATCCTGAAACATATTGATGAAGTTCGGAAGTACAAGTGTTATTAGAAGAATAGAAATCAGAACAGATGCCACAATCAATATAATCGGATACACCATAGCCTGCTTAATTTTCATGGCAAGCTTGTATTCCTTGTCATAGTGGTCTGCCATACGTTTCATAATCAGGTCGAGCTGTCCTGAAAGTTCACCTGACTCCACCATGTTTATGAGAAGCTGAGGAAAGGCTTTCGGATGCTTTGACATAGACTTTGAAAGCGGTACACCTTTCTGTACGTCCTCAAATATCTGATCAAGGATTTCCTGCAATGTCGTGTTCTCAGACTGCTTTCTCAAAATGTCCAGACACTCAATCAGTGAAATGCCGGCGCGTATGATTGTCGAAAACTGATTACAGAAAATACTCAGGTCTTTTACGGTTATTTTCTTTTTTGTTCTTGTGAGCTTGATTTCGCGCCCAAGCTGGGCTTCGTTTACAATTTCAGTAGGAAAGACATTCTGGCGTCTCAGGCTGACAGCAACTTCGTTCTTAGACTCAGCCTCCATTGTGCCTTTGACGTTTTTGCCCTGTACGTTCTTCCCCTTATACTGATAAATTGGCATGCTTCACACCGCCTTTACAAAAGTCTTGATAGCATGTCTCTGTCAACAGCATGGAGGATTGCGTCATTGTAGCTTATCAGACCCTGACGGTAAAGCTCTGTCAGGTATGCATCCATTGTCACCATGCCGTGCTTTCTACCCGTTTGAAGTGCTGATAGAATTTGGTGTGTCTTGCCTTCTCGAATATGATTTCTAATTGCTGCATTGGCCAGCATGATTTCAAGCGCCGCAATTCTGCCCTTATGATCCGCCTGCTTTATGAGCTGCTGTGAAATGACCCCTTCCAGCACACTTGAAAGCTGTATTTTAATCTGCTGCTGCTGGTCAGGTGGAAAGACGTCAATAATTCTGTCTATGGTCTGCACAGCACCAATAGTATGGAGTGTCGATAAAACAAGGTGACCTGTTTCAGCTGCGGTTACTGCAGTTGAAATAGTTTCAAGGTCACGCATCTCGCCAATGAGTATGATGTCAGGGTCTTGTCGCATTGCTGCTCTAAGCGCCGCCGCATATGAAAAGGTATCGTGTCCTACCTCGCGCTGATTGACAATGCATTTGCCATGACGATGTAAATACTCGATTGGATCCTCAAGGGTTATAATATGACCATTGCGGTGCTTATTCATATAGTCGATCATTGATGCCAGTGTGGTCGATTTTCCCGATCCTGTAGGACCGGTTACCAGAATAAGGCCACGCTTTTTCATGGCCAGTTCCTTGAGTATCGGCGGCAATCCCAGCTCGTCGATTTCAGGAACCGATAGCGGAACGGTTCTGAGTGCCATCCCCACTGTGCCCCTCTGTCTGTAGACATTTACACGAAATCGTCCAAATCCGACAATGGAATAGGAAAAGTCCACTTCGCCCTTTTCTTCAAAGCGTTTTTCTGCGTATTCATCCATCAGACTCTTGGCAAGGGCCTCTGTGTCTGGCGGCATGAGCCTTTGATGCTCTTGCATCTGGATTAACTGTCCATCAACCCGCATAGTCGGTGGAATACCAACTGTCAAATGTATATCCGATGCGCCGTTTTCAGTCGCGACGCTGAGTATGTCTTTAATGTCTAGCATGAAGTGCCCCCTTGAATTAACATATTTAACCTTCTAATGAGTATGAAATTCTTAGCAGTTCCTCCAAGGTCGTCTCGCCTCTGAGAACCATTTCTCTGCAATTCTCTTGAAGGGTCTTCATTCCAATTTTACGCATGTATGTTCTAAGCTCTTCTGGATTGCTGTGTTCAAGAATGATGTTTCTTGCAGGTGAATCCAGTTTCATGATCTCATAAACTGCGGTTCTGCCCAAATATCCAGTGTGCTTGCATACAGAGCATCCTGTACCCTTGTGGAGTTCGATGTCCGCATCGGCATTGAAACCGAGAATTTCCAAATCATTGGCATCTGGTATATATGGCAGTGAGCAATTAGGACAAATCTTTTTAACGAGTGTCTGAGCGATAATAGCCACAATCGATGAAGCTAGAAGATATCTTTCCACATCCATATCAATCAGTCGATTGACTGTCTGAGCAGCACTGTTGGTATGCAGTGTTGATAGAACCAAGTGACCTGTAACCCCAGCTCGTACAGCTATTTCAGCTGTTTCTGTGTCACGAATTTCCCCCACCATGATGACATCCGGGTCTTGACGCAGCATGGATTTGAGCCCAGTTGCAAAGTCAAAGCCAGCCTTGTGGTTAACCTGAGACTGGACTACGCCCTTCATCCTGTACTCAACAGGGTCTTCAACCGTAATGACGTTCTTTTTTGAATCATTGAGTTCAGATAGTAGAGCATACACCGTTGTCGACTTACCTGAACCTGTAGGGCCCGTTACTAGGATCATGCCATTCTGACTCTTTGTAATCTCTTTGAACTGGTCCTTTTCATGTTCGTTAAGTCCAAGTTCTGACACAGTTCTCAGGAAATTACTTCGGTCAAGCATACGTATAACTACTTTTTCCCCATAAATAGTTGGTATTGTCGATACACGCAAGTCCAGGTCGCGGCCTTGAACTTCAAGTTCTATACGTCCATCTTGAGGAATTCTGCGTTCAGCAATATTCATTTTAGCCATTATCTTAATACGTGTAATGATTGCGCCGTGAGTCTGTTTTGCAGGACGCATAACCTCCTGAAGGTCTCCATCGACTCTAAAACGTATTCTGAGTGATTCTTCCTGGGGTTCAATGTGAATATCACTGGCCCTTGACTGAGCTGCCTGAACAATAATTGTGTTGACCAGACGAACAACAGGGGCTTTGTTTATTTCTCTAAGAAGATTCTGATCGATTTCATCTTCAGTCACTTCGAATTCTTTGGTAAACTCTTCAACCGCTTCTTCAGCAGATTGCTTGCTGAAATATGTATTGATTGCGGCGTTGATATCCTTTTCTGTTGCAATTCGTGGTTCTACCTGAAACCCAGTAACTATTTCAAGATCGTTGATTACAATGATATTTAGAGGATCTGACATGGCTACATGAAGTACCATGCCCTGCTTTTTAATAGGAATCAGCTTATTTTTTCTGGCAAAGTCTTCAGAAACAAGTCGCGGAATTTCTGGATCTATATAGTACTTTTCAAGATCGACTTGCGGTATGCCGAGCTGGAACTCCAGCGCTTCAATAATCTGTTTTTCAGTTACAAACTCTAGCTCCTGAAGCACATCGCCGAGTTTTCTGCGCTTCTCTTTTTGAAGTTCAAGAGCAAATTTTAGCTGTTCTTCTGTTATTGCTCCAACTTTGACAAGTAAGTCACCAAGCCGGAACGATTCTCGTTGTTTCATAAAATCACTCCTGAAATTAGATCTCAAATATATCGCTTAAATTCTAACGTACTGCACCTATTAGTAATTCTTCATGAACGGGCACTAATCCTCTCAAGTCAGTTCTTCTTTAAAGGAAAATTAACAATAAAATTATATATTTTACAATTTTGTACAGTGCTACGATTTTCGTATTTGAAAAACGTATTCACAAATAAAAAAACCGGCTTAATCTCATAAGATTAGCCGGTTACGCCACTTCATCCATACAGCATAAGGCGTCCAATTATAGCTGTACTTCATATGATTCTAATTTTTAGCTTTATATTACGCCCTGTTTTTCAAGAGCGTTTCTAACGAACTGTGCACTTTGTGTCTCACCTGTCCAAATTCGGTAAGCTTCAAGTGCTTGGTGAATGAGCATTCCAAGACCATTGACCGTTTTCATGCCTCTCTTTTCACCAAGAAGCAGGAATTCTGTCACTGCAGGATTGTAAATCAAATCTACAAGAACACATTCTTTTTTGAAAAGTTCCACATTCACAGGCGATACACCTGTATTCGGATGCATGCCCAGCGGCGTGGAGTTTATAACAATGTCAAATTCAACATTTTTAACGATTTCATCAAGCTCATCATAAGCTGTTGCATGCCAATTGTTCACTGTATCACTGCTCTTATCAAAGGTTTCAAGATAACCTTTTGATTTTTCAGCTTCCCTTGAACATATGTAAATAGTATCTGCATTATGCATGACACATGCCGCAACGACAGCTCTTGATGCCCCGCCGGTTCCAAGGATTAGGACTTTTTTACCACTTAGTGTTACACCCTCGTCGTCTAGCATTTTTGCGAAACCGTAACAATCAGTATTATACCCTATACGCTTGCCATTGTCGAACAGAATTGTGTTTACAGCACCAATCAGTTTCGCTTCCTCTGTTAGTTCAGTCAATGTTTCTATGACTGCAGTCTTGTGCGGCACTGTTACATTTGTCCCTTTGTATCCAAGGGCATCTAGTCCAAGTATGGCCTGTTCAACCTGTTCAGGATGAACATCATGTGCGGTGTAAACATAGTTAAGACCTAATGATTTGCTTATTGCATTGTGAATTGCTGGAGAAAATGAATGTTCTACGGGATGCCCAATCAGGCCTAGTCCTTTTGTCTTTGCATCAATAATCATAATATTCACATCTTTTCCGGCTACCTATAGTAGGTTAGTCCTATTTTACCATATTTATGAGTAGAAATAAATTGATTTTTATGGATATTTCCAATAAAAATTTGTTATGATATACGTAGATTATCAGGGAGGCCAATTGAATGGAAGAAATCCTTCAAAGTCTTGATCAGAAAATCATTCTTAACGACGAGATAATCCTCAATATCAAACGCAATATTAGAAGAAATCATCCTACAGCCGATGCAAAATATAGAGCAAGACTTTTGTCTCAGTCTCTAAACGATGAACTGAATGCATATTTGGAAGGTTTGTCAGATATTCAAAAGACCGAAGTCAGAATGTCCATTTATAGACTTTCCATTGAACAAAACACCCTGAATGTTTCTCAAAGAGATTTAATCAGCGGCATTGTTCACTCTGGGCTCATACAAAGCGAGACTTTTTCTTACCTCGCAGAGTGGTTTGAAACCTATACGAGCCATCCGGTCGACAATACCCAGCTTATGGATATATTCACTCAGGTAGATCCTGAATGCGATTTGACGTTTATTGAAACAACCGAGGATGCTGATTCCAAGACCCTTATATCGAAATATTTTACTAATATTAATAGCTATATATCAAGCTTTTTCTCAAAAATAGTACAAAAGAAGTATCATAGTCTGCTTATGATTATGACCGCTTTCATTTTACTCATACCGGTTACCACTATAATCCATAATATAACATCTAGTGAAAACAACTACAAAGGCGTCAGCTTTATCCACGCCAATACAGTCCTACTTTCCGACATGCCCTCACAAATCAAGCTCCATGAGATTGTTCAGGAAATCCATAACAGGGACAAGGGCGGGTTCCCTTCATTTCTTTGCTACAGTGAAATCAATTACCCCCAAATAGTCGAGTATCTTCACTCGAGAAATTCTGCTTTTACGGATGCGTCTTACTTGTCTGTCATTGAATCTGTCGGCCTGGAATACGATGTCCACCCTCTCTTGCTACTGGCAATCATAGGTCAGGAACAGGGATTTGTTCCAAGAGACAACCCTTATGCCAACAAGATTCTCAACAATCCATTTAACGTTTATTCGAGCTGGACCCATTACAACACAGATTTGAAGGATTCATGCGAAGTTGCTGCCGGCACCATTCGTGCCATTCTGGACGCGCGACCAGCTGGTTCAAATCCTTTTAAATGGCTTAACAAACGTTATGCAGAAGATGTAAACTGGTGGAAGGGCGTACAAGAGCTCTACTACACCCTGCTTGCCCATTCAACAGACTGATATGAAATTAATTTTTCAATGAACTTGTACACGGAATTATTCGTTTATTCAGAATTTGGAGCCCGTTATGAAACTGGACACAATAAAGAAATACCTAGATGTGAGACACTTGGCCCTGGTGGCTATTATACTCCTTATAGGATTAAGATCATCCCATTATCTGGTTCTCACCGATCAGCGAACCCAAACCGTCTATGAACGCATCCCTATCCATACGGGCGACACTTTCGTCATGCGGTGGATACACTCCGTTGAACTGGAACCCTGGGAAGAAATATTTCGTATTGATTCGGACTATGAAATTATTCTGGACAGTACACGGTTTAAAGCTTTTGGTGCGGGTGTTCCGGACAGTGCAGGCAAGCGTGTTGAGACAAAGGACGGCTATATTGCCTTTGAGGAGATAAATCAGCCCATGCCCTACCTCGTCTATGGCATATCTGATATTGCAAAGCACACACTCAATGTAAACGGGAAAACATACTATTTATATGAGACCATCCCACTTGATCATGGCGTGGAGTTTTCCATCAAGAATTTATCGACGTTCGATATTCTGAAACATGCATTTGATTAAAAGCTTCTTATAGAAATCATAATAGACAGCGCTTGAGTTTACGTAATGTTTTTATGTAAACTCAAGCGCTTTTTTTTTTGTGCTTTAACTTGAAAACGTAATTCGTAATCAGTATTACAAACTTTCTTCAAACATAACTCATGTCAACAAAATCCAGACTGTTGAAAACTTCGAAAGTCCAGGCGCGGATGAAATCCGCTCTAGGAGCGTACTCCCGTACGTGACTAAAGTGGATTTCATCCAGCAACACAGGATTTCGGAGTTTGTCAACAGTCTGAACATAAGGAAAAGAGAGATGACCTAAAGTCACCTCTCTTTTCCTTATGTTAGGGAGAAAAATTAAACGTTTACTGCTTCGGCATTTTTACTTTTGCTTCCCTTTTTCTCAGTGAAGCAAAGGACTGCAAATAGAGCAATACCGATTATATCTGTTTGGATACCTGGTACGATCAAGCATAGTGCAGATACAAAGAACATTAATCTGACTACTAGGTTTGTGGCTTTGAATAGATATCCTTCCACACCAACGCCCAGTGCGAATACACCGATGATTGCTGTGACTATAACAACAGATGCTTCTGCAAAAGTCGTATCAATCAGCAGGAGCGAGTTGTTGAAAGCGAAAATATACGGAACGACGAATCCTGCTAGAGCAATTTTCACAGCTTGTATACCCGTTTGCGTTGTATTGCCTCCTGCTATACCGGCTCCAGCAAATGCTGCAAGGGCTACCGGTGGGGTCAGGTTGGCAAGCATGCCAAAGTAGAATACAAACATGTGTGAAACCAGCGGCGGAATACCCATCTCAGCAAGCGCCGGTGCCGCCATCGTTGCAGTAATAATGTAGGCTGGAATAGATGGCAGTCCCATGCCAAGTACGATACATGCAATCATTGTAAGCACGAGTGTTGCAAATAGGTTTCCTTTTCCAAGGAATAGAATTGCGCCAGCCAGTTTAAGACCAAAACCTGTCAAAGTAGCAACTCCGATTATGAGTCCGACAGTAGCACAGGCCATGGCTACGCCCAAGGCAGTACGCGTTCCTTCTTCAAGTGCATCGATAATGTCATTGAAACTCATTCGAGTATCTTTTCTTAGGGCACTCGCACCTATTGTAAGCAGAATTGAATAGAAGGCTGCATAAATTGGCGTATATCCCTTGATCAATAGATAAAGCAGACCAACCAGTGGAATCAGAAGGTGTCCACGTTCTTTCATAACCGCACTGACTTTTGGTAGCTGGTCTTTTGGGAGACCCACAAGACCTTTTTTAGAAGCACGCAGATGAATGATTGTAATAACACCCAAGTAATAAAGAAGGGCTGGAACAACCGCAACTGCGGCAATTTTGATATATGGCAGACCCAGGTACTCGGCCATGATGAACGCTGTTGCACCCATTACCGGTGGCAGGATCTGACCCCCACACGAAGCTGTTGCCTCTACTGCACCAGCAAATTCAGGCTCATAGCCAATTTTCTTCATAAGCGGAATTGTAAAAGCACCTGTTGTAACAACATTTGCTACCGCACTGCCGTTAATTGAACCCAGAAGACCACTTGAAACAACAGCAACCTTGGCTGGACCACCTTTGCCGCTTCCTGCAATGGCCATGGCTAGATCATTGAAGAACTGACCCATGCCCGATTTGCCAAGAAAAGCACCGAAGAGGACAAACAGGAATATGTAGGTCGATGAAACACCAATTGCTATCCCGAAAACACCTTCAGTTGTCAGGTACATATATTCCGCAATATCTGGCAGGGAGTAGCCTCTATGAGAAATGAATCCCGGAAGAAGCGGACCAAAATATGCGTATGCCATAAAGATGATTGCAAGGATTGCAATTTCCTTACCGGCAATTCTTCTACCCGCTTCAAGGACAAGTGCAATTATGATAAAGCCCATAATAATATCGGGTTGTGTAGGCATACCTGCGCGTGTAACCAGTTCTGAATAATTCAATACAATATAACCGCCTGTTACCAGGGAGAGTGCTGCAAAAACCCAGTCGAAAATACTTGGTTTTGTCTTGTCTGACTTTTTAGTGAAAGGATATAAAACAAATATAAGTGCCATAACCACTGTCGTATGGACAGCTCTATGCATAAGGGTTACCAGTGGACCTGTCCACGCAGTATAAAGATGAAAAAGTGCTAGACCAACACATGCTATGAAGACAATCATACCAGGGACACTTTTTCTTGAGAGTCTCCTGAATCTTGATTCAACGTCAAATTGTTCAAGCAGTTCAGCCTGATCAATCTTTTCACTTTCTTTCATTTTCGTATTTTCCATATATTTCTCCTCACATCTTCAACGAAACTTCACATTTATGTGAAACAGGAGATTTTTACCGCTGCAAAAATCTCCTGAGTTGATTCATGACATCTAAGCTTACTTGCCTTGTTCTTCGAAGTACTTCTCTGCACCTGCATGCAGTGGAATTGGCATACCTACTCTTACTTTTTCAAGAGAGATTTTCTTGCCAGAAGAGTGTGTTTGGCCAAGCGCATCCAGATTTTCGAAAATTGTTTTAGTCATTTCGTAAACCAGGTCTTCGCTAACGTCGGCACTTGTCACTAGAAGTGTTGTAACTGCTGCAGTCTCAACGTCTTCAGTGTTGTCATACGTACCAGCAGGAATCATTTCTGATGTATAGAATGGGAAGTCTGCTGCAAGTCCATCTACTGCCGCTTGTCTGATCGGTACAATTTTAACGTCTTTAGTTGTCGCAAGGTCCATGATTGCTGAATTTGGAATGCCTGAAGTCAGGAATGCCGCATCTACAGCACCGTTTTTAAGCTGTTCAACTGCCTCAGCATAGGATAGGAAGTCCTCATCTACATCATCATAGCTCAAGCCATGTGCCATTAGAATCTGTCTAGCATTAACTTCCGTACCACTGCCTGGTGCACCAACGCCAACACGCTTGCCGCTTAGGTCAGCGACTTCTTGAATACCTGTGTCATCCAGTGTAATCAGCTGTACGAAGTTTGGGTAAAGCGCAGCCACACCACGTAGATTATCCATTGCTTCCTTGTCTGAGAATGTCTCAGTGCCAGTATAAGCGTAGTTAACAACGTCATTCATTGCGAAGGCTAACTCAGCTTTGCCTTGGTTTAGCAGTGTAGAGTTAACAGCTGAAGCGCCCGTTGATTGAACAGATGCATTCATATTGTCGATGTTTTCATTTAGAAGATTCGCAACAGTACCGCCCAGCGCGTAATAAGCACCTGAACTTCCCCCTGTTGCAACTGTTACGTAGTTCTGACCGCCTGAAGCGCTGCTGTCTTCCGATGAGCCGCCTCCAGCTGGTGTACATCCTGCAAGTGTTGCAGACGCAAGAACTAACGATAATAATAATGCCGCAAATCTTTTCATATTCTTCCCCCTGTATCGTAGTAATATAAACGTTTTCCTTACATCCATACTTTATAGGATGAATGCATTTGTGAAAACGAATTCGGCGTAAGTTGCATCAATACGGGAGTAAGTTGCATAAAAAAACACACCCTCATTTAGGTGTGTTTTGTGTGATTAAATATTAAGCAGTGCTTTGAATGCTTTGACATAGGAACGATTGACAATGACCTCATCGTCACGGTCCTTCATAGTGAGTTTGATTGTATAATTAAACCAAGGAACAATTTCCTCAATGTGATCGAGGTTTACAATAAAAGACTTGTGTACCCTAACGAAATTATCCTGTGGTAGCCATTCTTCCAGCTCTTTCAGGGTATACTGACAGGCAAACTCACCACCATCACATATGACCTTGACGGACTTGTTCTGAGCTTCGAAGAAAACAATGTCTTCAATGGATTTTATGTAGAGCTTGTCATCCTTTGAAACACAAATCTTTCCCAAGCGGTCAACCGAAGCCGACACAGTCTCGTTAACACCCTGCGGTTTGGTCTTCAGCTTTGATATGGTTTTTGCAATTCGCGCTTCAGAAAAGGGCTTGAGGATATAGTCAACCACATCGATTTCATAGCCAAGCACAGCATATTTGTCATAGGCCGTAGCAAACACAATAGCTGGCGGATTGTCCATTTCATTGAGACGGCGCGCTATGGAAATACCATTCGTATACTGCAGCTCTATATCCAGAAAAACGACGTCCGGTTTCAGCGTCGTGACTAACTCAAGCGCTTCGTCACCATGACCGGTCTCCCCAACTGTCTCCACATCATCATGCTTGCTAAGGAAATATTTCAGTTCATCTCTAATAAATGGTTCGTCATCTACAATTAGTACTTTCATTAAGCAACCCCACCTTGTGCTCTCTGTTCGTCGGCTATAAATATTTCAACGCGTGTCCCCTCGTCAATTTCACTCTCTATTTTGAACTTGCAGTCATCGCCAAAATGACCAATCAATCTCTCGATTACATTACTCAGCCCAATTGAACCCGTATGCGCTTTTCGACGCGCCTGTATTCTCTGAACGATTTCTTCCGGCATGCCTACGCCGTCATCCGCAATTAGGATATACATGCCATTTTCCCTTTTCTTCAGTGAAATTATCACATGGCCCTTGCTGTTTTTGGGATAAATACCGTGCTTTATTGCATTCTCCACGATTGGCTGAAGAAGAAGGGGCGGCAGATTGAGTACTGCGTCTTCCTCGATGTCGTACTTGATTTCAAGCTTTTCTCCAAGTCTTGCCTTTTCTATTTCTACATAGGCCTTTACATGGTTGATTTCAGTTTGAATGCTGACCATGTCACGATTACCATTTAAATTTTGTCTGAAATAGGTGCTTAAATGATACACGAGATCACGCGCCCTTGGCGGATCTGTTCGACAAAGCGATGAAATGACTGTCAGAGAGTTAAATAGAAAATGCGGATTGATCTGTGCTTGCAGGGCCTTGAGCTCCGCTTCCTTAACATGTTCCGACAACTTCTGAAACTTATTCATGGTAAGCATGGTCTCGAAGAGCTTTGCCAGACCTTCACCAAACTTTTCATCAATTTTGGTCATATCCTGATGAAAACCCTTATACATTTTCACAGTACCTATGGACTGTCCATCTTCAATTAAGGGAAATATAATAACTGACTTAAGTGGACAATTTTCGCGTTCATTGCAATGCGGTTCAGGACAGGTCCTATACATACGCATTTCACCAGTTCTGAGAATATCCTCTGTAAGGCGTGTGACAATGGGTTTGCCAACCTCATGGCGCACTGTGCTCGCGCCTACATGGGCTAGGATATTTGACCTGTCGGTGATGGTCACCGCCGTATACTCACTCATTTCATAAATCAGGTCGGCAATATTTTGTATTTCAGCCGCATGAAGGCCGTTTTTCAAATAGACAACTGCCCGATCGGCTATATCGAGGGCAAGCTCTGCGGTCCTTGCTATTTCAAGTTCCTCATCACTGAGCAGATTCTCCATAATCATGAAAAGCAGCGCAAGACCAACACCATTGATCAGAACCATTGGCAGTGTAATGTTTCTAACAGTCAGAAGTGCCAGCGAAAATGGTTTTACAAAGATAAGGACGGAAACCTTACGCATGAGTTCGCCAATTACACCAGTCATAGCAGCGTAAATCCATTTATTTTCCTTGTCCCTGATCCACAGTCCCACAAAACCAGCCATAAGACCTTCAAGAGGTGGCGACACCGCACAGGCAAACTGCGTAACAGTTCCTGCCGGCATGAGACCTCTATGAATTCCAGCAATTGTTCCAGATAAGAGTCCAACAAGCGGTCCACCAAGAAGACCACCCGCAGCGACACCTATAATCCGTGTATTGAGAAGGGCGTCATAGAACTCGACACTGAAGTAGGTTCCAATAATGCCAAACACGCCAAAAATGACGGAGAGCTTGAGCTTGTCCTTCAAAGTCAATGCCGGTCGACCTAAAATACGTCTGAACCCTTTTATTCTCGTTATTACATAGGCAAAAACAAATAGCATGGCAAATTTATTGCCCATTTCCAAAATCATATTGGTGCCCATCTGGACCTCCACAATCTCAAGTCTATAAAATTTATAAATACTCTATCATTATAGCATCACCAAAATAAAATTTAAGATGTTTTTCTTAAAAACAATCTCCACGATAGGTACAGACACTGCAATGGGTACAAAAAGGCTCCCTAATCTTCTTATTAGGGAGCCTCATTTCAACAGTCTGAAGTTTATAGACCTTGTCAACAAACTCAGCATATGAATATACTGTATTATTTCAATATTCTATTTTTGCTTTTCTGAAATGATGGATTTAACCTTTGCTACCATAATGTCAATAGCAACCTTGTTATATCCGCCTTCAGGAATAATAAGGTCTGCAAACTTCTTTGTCGGCTCAATGAACTGCTCATGTGCCGGTTTCACTGTAGACAGATACTGACCGATTACAGATTCCAGCGTTCTGCCTCTTTCGCGAATATCACGTGTAATACGTCTTATAATACGAATATCTGCATCTGTATCAACGAATATTTTAATATCCATCAGCTCACGCAGCCTGTGATCTTCAAAAATCATAATGCCTTCGATGATGATGATATCTCTTGGAAGAATATGCACGCTGTCAGATGAGCGCGTATGCTGGGAAAAGTCATAAATCGGCTTATTGACAGAACCCCCTTTTGTAAGCTCTTTGATATGTGCAATCAGCAGGTCTGTATCAAAAGCCAGTGGGTGGTCATAATTGGTCTTGATGCGCTCTTCCATTACGAGATCGGATTGATCTTTATAATAAGCATCCTGTTCAATAATTGAAATATTTGTTTCTGGCAGAGACTCAAAAATCGCCCTAGCTACAGTGCTTTTGCCCGAACCCGTGCCCCCACAGATTCCTATGACAATCGGCTTGCTCACTCTAATCATCCTTTCTCTTTCTAAGAATATAATATGGTTCAACCGGTGCATCCATACGCATTTTTATAATTTGCTGCGCATGTGGTGCATCTTCGATTTCATAGCCACGTTCATTTTCCATATACCCGATAACCTGGTCAATCTGTACATAATCCGGACCCATAATTTCTATGGTGTCGCCAACAGACATCTTATTGCGCTGTTCAATGACAGCAAGTCCAGTCTCAGGATCATAAGATTGGATGATTCCAAGAAAATCATATTCTCTTGTATAGGCACTTGTTCCGTAGTGCTGATCTTCATGGGATGGTCTATCGAAATAGAAGCCCGTAGAAAACTCTCTATGGCTCGCCTTTTGAATTTCTTCCATCCACTGAGGATCATATTTAAAGCCTTCAGGATTCTTGTAATATTCGTCAATGGCTTTTCTGTAAACGCGCACGATGTTTGCAACGTAGTACAGGCTCTTCATTCTGCCTTCAATTTTAAGACTTGTCAGACCGGACTCGATCAGCTCAGGTATATGCTCAATCATACATAGGTCTTTTGAGTTGAAGAAGTAAGTCCCTGTTTCGTCCTCGACAACAGGATAATACTCACCGTCACGCTTTTTCTCCATGAGAACGTACTCCCACCTGCATGCGTGCTTGCATTCGCCACGGTTTGCATCTTTACCCACCATGTAATTGCTGAGCAGACAGCGACCAGAATAGGATATGCACATTGCGCCGTGCATGAAGGCTTCAAAATCAAGATCAGGCACCTTTTCAGCTGTATTCTTGATTTCCGCCAGAGACAGTTCACGAGCAAGAATTACACGCGCAACACCTTGAGACTGCCAGAATTTGGCACTCATGTAGTTGGTGTTGTTTGCCTGAGTGCTCAGGTGGACTTCCATGCCCGGCAGATGCTCTTTTACAAACATAAGCGTGCCTGGATCGGAAAGAATAATCGCATCGAACTCAATTGAACGAATCTCTTCAATATAGTTTTCAAGCGCTTCCAAATCTTCATTATGCGGAATGATATTCATAACAAGGAAAACCTGCTTGCCACGCGCATGTGCAAACTCAACGCCTTCCTTCATTTGGTCATAAGTAAAGTTTCTCGCCGCAGCACGCAGTCCAAATATTTGACCGCCGATGTATACGGCATCTGCACCATAAATGATGGCAAACTTCAGCTTTTGAAGATCGCCTGCAGGTGCGAGCAGTTCGATTTTATTCATTCTCTGATCCTCCATGTTTCAGGATACTGATTGCTACGCCGTCTCCAAGTGGCAGTATGGATGTGTCCAGTGCCTCGTGTTCCATCAGATAGGAAAGATAATCACGCATACGTCCGTGAATGGTTCGTACACGTCTCCTGACAGCTTCACGCGGCTGGGCGATCATGCCCTTGAACAGCACATTGTCAGAAACAACGATTCCACCTGGCTTCAACTGTTTGATACAGTCTTCAAGGAACTTTTTATAGTGTCCTTTTCCCGCATCAATAAATATCATATCGTAGGGGCCTTGCATCTGTCCTACAAGTTCTAGTGCATCACCTTCATGCATGGTTATCTTCACACCCTCAGGTGCCATTTTCAAGTTTTCTCTTGCACGGCCTATCATGAGTTCGCTGCGCTCAATGGTATCAATTCTTCCTGTTTGCATTGCGTCAGCAAATACGAGTGCAGAATAGCCTATGGCTGTGCCGATTTCAAGAATGCTGTGCACATTGTTCATCACAATAAGCTGCTCGATGAATCTGCCGACCTCTGGCTGAATGATCGGAACATTATGTTCCTCCGCAAAAGCCTCCAGGGTGTCAATCGGGTCACCATGATTTGGCAGCATGCTTCTAATATATTCGATTACACTTTCGTCATTAATAAAATATTTCATTGCGCTTCCTTCTCCAGCCTTCAAGATAAAAGGCAACCTGTATAATTAATTTTTCCTGGATTTAATAGCCTTTTCATGTTCTTTAAGCGTTTTCGAGAATATATGAGAGCCATTGTTTTCTCCAGACGCAACAAAGAACATATAGTCAGTATCTTCAGGATACAGGGCGGCAATTATTGACTTCTCACCTGGAGAAGCAATAGGTGCAGGTGGCAATCCAGCATTGATATACGTATTATAAGGAGATTCTATTGCAATATCATCATACGAAAGAACCTCTTTTCGTTCACCAAGAATATACTGAACCGTTGCACATGACTGCAGCTTCCATCCTTTGGCGATTCTATTGTGAAAGACACCTGAGATCACAGCACGTTCAGAGTCCAGCTGCGCCTCTCTTTCTATGACAGATGCAAGGGTGATAACCTCATTGACTGTCATACCAAGTTCCTTGGCTCTATCATAATATGTGTCTTTGAAAATATGATCGAATTGCGTAAGCATCTTATTGATAATCTGCTCTTCACTCGAACCCACTTTCATCTCATAGGTCTCTGGAAATAGATAACCCTCCAGATGCGTTGTGCGACTTGCATCCTCTAGAAATCTATAATCGAAGCTTGCAGATTCAAGAAGTTCTTCAAAACGAGTCTTATCAATCAGCTTGTCAGCACTTAGCTTATCTATGATTTGTCTGGTTTCATATCCCTCAGGAATCGTAAATGCAAATGTCTCAATATATACATCACCACTTACGAATTTCTCAATCATTTCTTCTGAGGACATGGATTTTGTCAGTACATATTCTCCTGCCTGCATCTTTCCATCTGCTTCAAGATCCTTGGAAAGAATTTTGAAGACAGTCGCATTACGTATCAGACCTTCATTTTCAAGAAGTTCTGATATCCCGGTTGTACTGGCTCCACTTGGAATTGTCACATGAATTTCAGCTGTATCCGACGGATCGACAGCCCCATTCATAGAGCTCATAACACCAGAACAGCCTGTTAATGTAATACTTGTACTCAAAGCAAGAAGAAGCACCTTCTTTTTAATGTCCATAATCGCACCTCGTTTAGAAAAAGTTGAACGGTATCCTTGAAAAGGCTCAGAATTGACAAACAAGTCAATCCTGAGCCATTATACCATGTATAACTTTCAGAAACAGTTCTTTTAAGGATATTCCCAAGTCACTTCATCTGATTTTTTTATTGAATTCCCATAGCGTCACTGATGATTTTCGTAACATCACCCATCATTTGGTTCAACTTCATTTCAGCAAGGAAGTATTGGTTCGCAACAGGGTCTTTTTGAATTTCTTCAAACAGGGACTGCGCTTCTTTCATTTTATCAACGTCAGCCGTCTGACCTGTTATTTGAGCTGTCTGAATTTCAATTTGAAGCTTTTGAAATGCGTCAAACTGTGTTTTGATAAGCTCATTTTCAAACATTTTTGCTTGAAGTTCCTTGAAGTTTTTAAGCTCTGCAGATTCCTTAATCGAACTCGCAAGAGTATGTGCAGCATCGTATACGTTCATTTTTCCTCCTAGACGTCCATGATGATTGGAAGTATCATCGGACTGCGCTTCGTGTGCTGATACAGATACGATCTGAGAGTGTCACGAATCTCGCCTTTGATTGTAGACCACTCTCGGACATTTTTCGCCTTAAGTTTATCAAGGGCCTTGATGATTTCTTTTCTTGCACCATCCATCAGGTCTTCTGACTCACGAACATAGACAAAACCACGGGAAATCAGGTCAGGACCCGAAATAACAGCGCCGGTTTCATCATCAAATGCTACAACAACTACCATTAGACCGTCCTCTGCCAGATGCTTTCTGTCTCTTAGAACGATGTTACCCACATCGCCAACACCAAGACCATCTATCAGAATATTGCCATGCGGTACAGGCGGAGCCATCTGAGCGCCTCTTCTGCTTAGTTCAAGCACATCACCATTCTTGAGGAGGAAGATGTTCTCTTCATCCATACCCATGCGGATTGCCATGTCCTTATGCTCCTTCAGCATGGAGAACTCACCATGCATAGGCATGAAATACTTTGGCTGTACAAGTGCATGCATCAGCATCAGTTCCTGTTGCTTAGCATGACCAGATACGTGTACATCGGCCAGGGATTCGTAAATGATTTCAGCACCCTTTTCAGTCAGAAGATTGATAATGTTATAAACACTCTTCTCGTTACCAGGAATCGGCGAAGATGATAGAACAATCGTGTCGCCAGGTGTGATTTTTACCTGACGATGCTCACCGCTTGCCATTCTGGATAGCGCTGACATGGTTTCACCCTGACTACCTGTTGTAATCAGACAGATTTCGTTATCAGGGTATCTATCAATATCCTTGATATCTATGATAACACCCTCAGGCACCTTAAGGTGACCTGTTTCCAGTGCTACATTCGAAACATTGATCATTGACCTGCCGCTGAAAGCAACTTTTCGATCGTTCAGAAGGCAAGCATTAATGATTTGCTGAATACGGTGTACGTTTGATGCAAACGATGCTACAAAGATACGCCCTTGTCGATTCGCAAATATATTTTCTATTGTTTGTCCAACGCGACTTTCAGACATGGTATGTCCTGGTCGCATGACATTTGTACTCTCGCAGAGCATAAGGAGTACGCCCTTCGAGCCCAGCTCAGCAAACTTATTCAGGTCAGTTCGCTGACCGTCGATTGGTGTGTAGTCCACTTTAAAGTCACCCGTGTGAATTACACGGCCAAGTGGCGTATGCAGACAAAAGGCAACCGCACCTGGAATTGAGTGACTTACATGAATCAGCTCGACTTTAATATGGCCCAGTTTTACTTTGTCGCCTGGGTGAACGACGTTGAGCTGAAGCTTGTCTAAGCCTTGAAATTCACTGCATTTTCTTTCAACAAGTCCCAAAGTCAGTCTAGTACCATAAATCGGAACATTAAGCTCACGAAGCACATATGGAATTGACCCAATATGGTCTTCATGGCCATGCGTCAGTACAATACCGCGCACGCGCTCACGATTCTTTTTCAAATAAGTGATATCCGGAATTACGACATCAATACCGAGCATTTCGTCTTCCGGAAATGACATACCGCAGTCTACAAGGACAATATCTTCCCCGTATTCGTAGGCTGTCATGTTCTTACCTATTTCGTACAGTCCTCCTAAGGGAATAACCTTAAGCGTGTTCGCTTTCTTTTGATTCATAGTTATTCCTCCGTTCTTTCAAACCAAATAAGGCCTAGTCCATACTAGACAATTTGGTTGACTTCATTTTCATTTTAGTTTTCACGACCAATTTTGCAATAATACGAATCGTACTATTACAAAAAAGAAGCCTGTAATAAATTACAAGCCTTTTCTACACTCCTTACAAATCCCAAAGAATTTCAGTTTGTGATCATAGATCTCGAATTCATGATCTTTTTCTATGCGCGCTTCAAGTTCTTCAAGCAAATCATCAACGACCTCGATAACCTTACCGCAGTTCGTACAGATAAGGTGATGGTGGTGATGATTGTCCTCGTTGAGATTGATCTCATAACGAACGAGCCCGTCATCTAAGTTCAGTTTTGAAATTACGTCTAACTCAGCAAGTAAAATTAAAGTTCTATATACAGTCGCCAATCCTATCTCAGGATGGTTATTTTTCTTCACGAGTTCATAGATCTCTTCAGTACTCAAGTGCTCCCCTGGATTTGCCATAATGACATCCAGTACGGCACGTCTTTGAGGCGTTAGTTTATACCCTCTTTCCCTCAGCTTGTTTTTCAAAGTGTCCATTGAAAAGTCCATTTTCACACCTCACGTCTAAAAGATTTGTCTCTATAATGATAGCATTAAAGTGATGCTTTTTCAAATTAATATTTATTTAAATTTGAAATCATTACAATTTAGTCTTCTTGATCCATAAGCTCTTCATATACGCGGGCTACATTATCAAACTCTGCATCGTCTGTTACAACTTCGAATGAAGGTTCTTCTTCACCATCATCAATGACGCGGAACAGAACTGCTTCCTCTTCGCCTTCCTCAACAAGAACAGCATACTCCTGACCGTCCACTTCGAAATCTACAACGATTTCAAACTTCACGGACGCGCCGTTTTCATCTATCAGCTCTACAAATTTTCTTTCTTCCATTTTCATTCACCTCTTTATCTTATATGGTCCAAGTATCCTTGGAGAATATACACAGCTGCAAGCTGGTCTATAACCTGTTTTCTCTTTTCACGGCGAACATCCGATTCAATCAGTGTTCTTTCCGCTGCCTTTGAAGTGAGACGCTCATCCCACATGATTATTTCAATATCCTGACCTGCAAGCTTATCTGAGAACTTGAGTTTCTTTTCAAGCTGCTTGACAAACTGCAGTGTCTTTTCACCTTGGTCACCAATTGTGCCATTCATGTTCTTTGGCAGACCAACAACGAGTTTCCCCGAGCTGGTTTCAAGAATGAGTTCAACAATGCGTGCTATGCTCTGTTTGTTGGACTCTCTTCGAATTGTTTCAACAGGTGAGGCAATTAGGCCTGTAGGATCACTTACAGAAACACCGATCGTACGGTCTCCGACATCCAGTCCCATCATTTTCATCATTTATACCACCTTAATACAAAACTCCGGACAAACTGAACTGCAGTATCCGCACAACATACACTTATTATGATTTACAATAGCTTTTTCATCGATAATTTCGATTGCTCCAAACTGACATTTCTTTGCACACGCACCGCATCCTATGCACCATGAATCGATATGCAGTGTACGCGGAACTGTCTGCAGGGCATTCTTCACATCCTGAGAAACCGTCTTGCCTTCAAACCTGGAAGTATTTGCAATGATTTCAGAACTGCGCTGCATACCAACTGCAATCGAATCAATTTCAGGTATGCCCAGAACATAATCAAAGCAGGTGTCAACACTTGCTATAAGATTGCCGCCACCCAGTGGTTTCATGGCAAATACGCCACCACCCACAGCTTTATAACGCTTGATTGCGTCAAGCATCTGATCACGATTTCCATCTTGTATTCCAAGTCCGGCATAGTTGAAAATAGGATGGACAACTTGGATTTCCGGAACTTGAATTGCCGCTTCCACACCGGCAATATGATGCGTGGATATGCCGAATGCACGGATATCGCCTTTTTCCTTACGTTCAAGAAAATACGCCATTGCCTCTGCATGACCTCTAAGGGTATGCTCACTCTCCTGTTCGTGGAGCATGAAAAGATCAATGTAATCTGTTCCAAGTTCCCTGCAAGCTCGCATAAAAGTCTCTTCAGCCGTCTTCCTGGACCAGGCGTAGGACTTTGTTGAGATGACATACTTATCTCTTGGAATGCTCTTGAGCGCTTCTCGTATATGCGGATAGTTCTCATATAAGTCTGCGGTATCAAGAAAATTCACACCACGCTCAAAAGCTTCCACAATCAGACTTCCAGCCTCTTGAATATCCAAGTTTGCCTGGAGCGGACCGACCGTAAGACTGCCAAAACAAAGCCTGGATACCTCCAGGCCTGTATTTCCGAGTAATCTGGTTTCCAATTTTACTTCTCACTTTCCAGATAAGTCTTCAATAATTCTTCTAAAATTTCATCACGCTCAACACGTCTAATGATCTTACGGGCATCGTTATGGGTTGTAATATAGGTTGGGTCTCCGCTGAGCAGGTAACCTATCATCTGGTTGATCGGATGATAGCCTTTTTCCTTAAGCGCGTTGTACACGTAGTTAAGAACCTCTCTGCGTTCGTCTTCTTTAACTTGATCTACATCAAATTTCATTGTCATGTTTTTATCCATAACCATAACCTCCTTTATAAGATTAGAGTTTCATACAAGTCACCCTAAAGAGCTTCCCTTGCACGGCACAGGCAAACTGTATATCTATGGTGTATGGCAATTCCACAATTTGATGAAATTGCCATACATCCTGTTTGTCCATATATATCCGTTTTTTAGAAGGTGTAAAACGATTTCAAAAATAAATTTAAATTTTTATAAGGATTTTAGTACCCTTTTACGATTTCTACAGCCTTTTCAAAAGCTGCCTCTAGTTTTGAAGCGTCTTTTCCACCTGCTTGTGCCATGTTTGGACGACCACCGCCGCCACCACCTGTGATTTTAGCAACTTCCCCTACAAGCTTGCCTGCATGTGCGCCTGCCTTTACTGCATCGTCAGTTGCCATAACAAGCAGAAGCACCTTGTCGCCCAGATCGCTTGCAAGTACGATGACGCCTTTTTCAAGCTTGTCTTTAATCTGGTCACCCATTGTACGCATTGTATTTGCATCGACACCCTTAAGCTTTTCAGTGATTAGCTTAAAGCCGTTGATTTCAACAGCCTTATCAATAAGACCTGCTGAACTTTCACTTGCAGCCTTTGCTTTGAATGTCTCGACTACCTTTTGAAGCTTTTTGTTTTCAGCCAAAAGATGCTCTGTTTTTTCAACGACATCAGCAGCACTTGCCTTAAGAACCTGCTCAACCTGTCCCATTTTAGCATCTAGGTCATGCATGTACTCGTAAACCTTACGGCCCGTAATAACTTCAATTCTTCTAACACCCGCAGCAATACCTGACTCTGATACGATCTTGAACAGGCCTACTTCTGATGTGTTTCTAAGATGTGTACCACCGCAAAGTTCAATCGAGTATTCTCCAATACGTACCACACGTACTTCTGAACCGTATTTTTCACCGAAGAGTGCCATTGCACCCATTTCTTTTGCTTCATCAATACCCATGAATGCTGTGTGGACTTCATGCGGCATGAATACCTTGTCGTTTACAATCTTCTCAACCTGTGCCAGCTCATCCTCAGTCATAGCTTGGAAGTGAGAGAAGTCAAAACGCATTCTGTCCGGTCCAACCAGCGAACCCGCCTGCTCAACATGATCGCCAAGAACTAGTCGAAGCGCCTTATGAAGCAGATGTGTAGAGGTATGGTTTCTAGCAATATCCAGTCTGCGCATATGATCAACAGATGCCATTACTGTGTCACCGACCCGAAGGCTGCCTTCAGCAACATGACCGACATGAATGACTGTGCCCTTTGGTCCCTTTTTAGTGTCTTCAATGACAATACGTACACCCTCTGTTGTCAGTTCGCCCTTATCGCCAACCTGACCGCCACCCTCTGCGTAGAATGGTGTTCTGTTCAGAAGGACATGCACTTTGTCTTTTGCAGATGCTGAACCCACAAGTTCAGAACCTACTGTCATTGCCAGCACTTCTGCTGACTCGTTCATTCTGTCATAGCCTACGAACTCAGTTGCTGCATCAAGCTCAAGTGTACTGAAAGCATCATCTTCCCAACCCAAGTCGTCGCCGTCGCCTCTTGCAGAACGTGCACGCTCACGCTGCGCTTCCATTTCCTTAACAAATGCATCTTCATCAACTTCCATTGACTTTTCCTCAAGAATCTCTTTAGTCAGATCCAGAGGGAAACCATAAGTGTCATATAGTTTGAATGCATGTTCACCTGAAAGTGTCTTTTCGCCAACCCTTTCAAGCTCAGCAATGTAGTCTTTTAGAATTGAAAGACCCTGGTCAATTGTCTGCTGGAATCTTTCTTCTTCAATTAGAAGGATTTTCTTAATGTAGTCATGGCGCTTCACAAGATCTGGATAAGCTTCTCCGGAAACTTCAACAACCTCATCTACAAGATCAGTCAGGAATGCGCCCTCTATACCAAGAAGCTTTCCATGACGCGCTGCTCTTCTGAGAAGTCTTCTTAGAACGTATCCACGGCCTTCATTGTTAGGCATTACACCGTCAGATACCATGAAGGATACCGCACGGATATGATCTGTAATAATGCGAATAGAAATGTCATTTGCCTTATCAGCGCCATATATCTTGCCTGAAATCGAAACAACCTTGTCAAGGATTGACTTGATCGTATCAACCTCGAATATTGAGTCCACGTCCTGCATTATGCACGCAACACGTTCAAGACCCATGCCTGTATCGATATTTTTCTTAGCAAGCTCAACATACTCTCCTGCTTCTGTTTTCTCAAACTGAGTAAATACGTGGTTCCAGAACTCTACGAAACGATCACACTCGCAGCCCGGTTGACAATCAGGGCTTCCACAGCCGTGCTTATCGCCTCTGTCAAAGTAGATTTCAGAACATGGACCACATGGACCCACACCGATTTCCCAGAAGTTATCCTCTTTACCCAGACGTACAATACGCTCTTCCGGAACACCAATGATGTCCTTCCAAATGTCATACGCTTCATCATCTTCAAAATAAACAGATGGCCACAGTTTATCTACAGGCATTTCAAGATACTCAGTTACAAATTCCCATCCCCACTTCAGTGATTCTTCCTTGAAGTAGTCTCCAAATGAGAAGTTGCCCAGCATTTCAAAGAAGGTTGCATGACGCGCTGTATGTCCAACGTTTTCGATGTCACCTGTACGAATACATTTCTGACACGTTGCCATTCTTACCTTTGGTGGCTGGTCTGCACCTGTAAAATAGTTCTTCAACGGTGCCATACCAGCATTTATCAGCAGTAGGCTCTTGTCATTCTGAGGTACAAGCGGATAACTCGCCTCAACATGATGATCCTTTGACTCGAAAAAGTCCAGGAATTTTTTTCTGATTTCGTTAAGTCCCATCTTGTTCATTCTGTTTCCCTCCATGTCAGGTTCTCACAGCTTACTCTTTTTCCTAAATCCATCTCTTTAAAAAACAGTAAATATTCAAATTCTCAAACATACAAAAAACCTCTAAAGCTTGTGTAGGGACGAGTGCACTCGCGGTACCACCCTACTTATCATTACGATCACTTTAGAGGTTACAGTCATAACCAGAGCAGTGTAACGCCTGCAAAACGTTTACGCCTACACAGCTTCTTTTAAGAAGCCTTCGAAGTAAAAGCTCAGGAGCTGCTTCAGGTGCTTTGGTCATCTTTCAGCAAACGTGACCTCTCTAAGAAATGCGCCTTACTTACTCTCCATCATCGCTCGTCTATACATATTGTATCAGAATTATTATACCATAAAATTTGGATTTGACTATACTATTTAATCGCAGACTCTATGGTTGCACCGCCGATAAGCATGTCATCGCTGTAGAATACAACTGCCTGTCCTGGCGTTACAGCGCGCTGCATGTCTTCAAACTCAACACGGATCATGCCATTTTCAGCCGGTTCAATGGTGCATTTTGCTGGTCTTGCACTATAACGGATCTTAGCAAAGGAATCAATTTTTCCTTCTAGCTTGTCAAACGGGATGAAATTTGCGCCTGATGCCAAAAGTCCTTTTGAGAAAACCTCCGTGTTTTCACCCAGAACCACTTCATCTGTTTCAGGTCTGATTTCAATAACATACATAGGCTTGCCAAAGGTAATGCCCAGACCTTTTCTCTGTCCGATTGTATAGTAGACAATGCCCTTATGTCTGCCAAGAACCTTGCCTGAAGTATCGATAAAATTACCTTCCACTATAGGCCCATCAAGATTCTCTGTCACATATCTGGAGTAGTCGTCGTCTGGGATGAAGCATATTTCCTGGCTATCACTCTTGCCAGCAGCATTCACATCGAAACGCATGGCGATTTCACGAACCTCTGATTTTGACTCCATATCCCCAAGCGGTGTGAGAATGTGCTTTAGCTGGTCCTGTGACAAACTCCAGAAGGTATAGGTCTGGTCCTTCTTATCCTCTTTTGACAAATGAACAAGGTAGCGCTGCAGTTCTTCGTCGTAGGCTACTTTGCTGTAATGTCCCGTAGCGACATAATAGGCGCCAAGATCATGAGCTTTTCTAATAAGCGCATCAAATTTTACATACTTATTGCAGGCAATACATGGATTCGGCGTTCGCCCGTGCTTATATTCATCAAGAAAATAGTTGATGACCTTTTCCTTGAATATCTGTTTGAAGTTCACTACATAAAACGGTATGTCAAGCTTCTCGCATACGCGTCTGGCATCTTCAACAGCCGACAGGCTACAGCATCCGCCCTCTTTTTCAGCAAAATCAGAGTCGCCGTCATCCCAAACCTTCATGTGGATTCCGATGACATCGTACCCCTTCTGCTTCAATTGGTAAGCGGCAACCGTACTGTCAACGCCACCACTCATCCCAACTACTACTTTTTTCTTGTCCAGCATTTTAACAATCCTTTCAATATGGATAGCACCATTTTCCTTTAAAATAAGAAGATTGAAAGTCTTCCGTTTTGCCAACCGCAAAATTTTTTGTGCTTTTTGGCACGTCACTATTTAGAATACCATATCCTTTACACATTGAAAACCCTGCCGCTCAGCGACAGGGTTGTATAATGCATTTCACTTGGATTCACATGGGACTTCAAGTCAGAATACTTTAATTCTAGTATTCCTCATCATCACCATGGTCATGATGATCATCGTCATCATGCGGGTCGAATCCTTCAAGCTGCGGATAAGTCTTGCCAGTCTTTTGTGCGTAGTCATACACTGCAGCCTTGATTGCTTGCTCAGCAAGTACGGAACAGTGAATTTTCACAGTTGGCAGACCGCCCAGCTCAGAAATAACAGCTTGGTTTGACAGATTCAGGGCATAGTCAACAGTCTGTCCTTTAATCAGTTCAGTCGCAACGCTTGAACTTGCTACTGCAGACCCACAGCCAAATGTCTTGAACTTGACATCTGTAATCACGTCATCTTCAATTTTTAGGTATATTTTCATGATGTCGCCACATTTAACGTTGCCTACTTCACCGACACCGTCTGCATTTTCGATGACACCCACATTTCTTGGATTTGTAAAATGCTCCATAACCTTTTCTGTATACATGATATGGTCTCCTTATTTATTTTCAACCGCTTCATATAGCGGTGACATTTGACGTAGTCTGTCTACAATACCAACGAGCTGTTCAGCTACATAATCAACATCTTCTTCTGTTGTAAAGTCACCTACAGTAAGTCTCAGGGAACCGTGCGCGATTTCGTGCGTCAGTCCGATTGCCATCAGAACATGTGATGGATCCAGAGAACCTGAAGTACATGCAGAACCAGAACTTGCAGCAACGCCTACAAGGTCAAGACTCAGCAGCAATGATTCGCCTTCAATAAATTCAAAGCAGATATTTACATTTCCAGGATGACGCTGTGTTGGGTGACCGTTATATTTAGCGTAAGGAATTTTGCTCATGATGCCGTCTCTAAGTCTATCGCGAAGACCAGTCAGTTTTTCGATATGCGCGTCAAGGCCTTCCATTGCGAGTTCAACGGCTTTTGCAAATCCAACGATTGCTGGCACGTTTTCTGTACCGGCACGTCGTTTTCTCTCCTGTGCACCACCGTCAATGAAGGAACCAATTCTAATGCCCTTGCGGATATACATGGCTCCAATACCCTTTGGACCGTAAATTTTATGGCTTGAAACTGCAAGCATATCAATGCCCAGTTCGTCTACATTTATCGGTGTATTTCCAAATGCCTGCACTGCATCTGTATGGAAGAGAACACCACGTTCTTTAGCAATAGCGCCAATTTCCTTAATAGGCTGCATTGTTCCGATTTCGTTATTGATGAACATGATGGAAATCAGGATTGTCGTATCCTTGATTGCCGATTTCAGGTCATCCAGTGAGATCAAACCATCTGCATCAACATCGAGGTATGTAATTTCATAGCCCTCTTTTGCAAGTGTTTCGCAGGTATGAAGTACAGCATGATGTTCAATCTTAGTTGTAATAATATGATTGCCCTTATGCTTCATTGACTTGGCAATACCCTTTATTGCCCAGTTGTCTGACTCCGTACCGCCAGCAGTGAAATAGATTTCTTCACGTTTTGCGCCAAGGGCCTTTGCCACTGTTTCGCGGCTGTTGTTTATAGCATTTTTAGCCTCACGGCCAAAGCTGTGAACACTGGATGGATTGCCATAGGTCTCACTGAAATAAGGCATCATTGCATCCAATACTTCTTTTTTCATTGGTGTTGTTGCGGAATAATCCATGTATATTCTTTTACTCATGAATCTGTCCCCTTTCTTATGATAAAGGCATCGACCTTATAGACATTTGAAATGTTCATCAACCTGAGTCAGTCGACTCATTATTTCATTGTGATCTTCAATCATGTCTTGCAGAGTTATGGAAGAAACAACCTGATCAATACTTTCTTTCATTTTTTCATAAATGAGTCTTGTCACACAGTAACTTGCATTGTCACATGAGCTGTCATTCTCATCTTTGACGCAGTCAGTTGGTGCCAAAGGGCCTTCCAGCGTTTCAAGAACGTCCTTCACAGTAATCTCATCAGGTTTCACGTTCAGTAGGTACCCACCTTGGGCCCCTCTGACGCTGCGAACGAATCCCGCTTTTCTAAGTGGGGATATCAGCTGCTCCAAATAATTTACAGACACACCTTGTCTGGCTGCGATTGTCGTTAGAGATACAGGATTTTCACCATAATTCATTGCCAAATCAAACATGGCCTTCAAACCGTATCTTCCTTTAGTAGATAATCGCATTTTATCTCCTCCGTTAATCCTGAGTAATTTACTAGGAATTCAACAACAGTATAATATAGTGATTCATGATTGTCAACATATAGACAATCTTTTTTGCGTTTGTTAACAGGATTTCAAATTCACGCCTCGTAATTGAGAAACGTTCTCACGTCTGCGTTTCAATCACTTGTATTATAACAGGAATTGTTTTATATGTATATAAGTTTGTCGGATATAAATAGGTCTTCAAAAACTATAGAAAAAAACAATAATTCCCCTGTACAATTTGCTTTTTCTGTAAACAAAACTACGATTTCTGCCGATACATATACTAGGAGAATGCTCAGGCTTTCTCCTTTATAGAGAGAATCATAAAGGGGTGCAATACATGGATCAGCAAAAGTTACAGGAACTCTATAAGCTCCATGAACGCGCAAAGCGTATGGAGAGACTTGGTAATGATGATGAAGCACTGAACATCTATCTTCAGATTCACGAGGATTTTTTTGCAAATACATCTGACCTATATGAACGGCCTGCCGTCATACTTGAAAAGAAACATCGTTTTGACGAGGCAATTGCCTTGTGCCAAAAAGCAATTGCACTCATTCAGGATGATAAGATTACAGGTACTGTTGAGCAGTTTGAAAAACGTATTCGTAAAATTGAAGAACGCATGGGCAAAAGCAAGTCCTCATCAGAAAATACATCTAAAGAAAATAGATTTGACCCCAGGAACTGGAAAACAGCTGAGTGGGTCAAGGCAACCTTTATAATCCTCTGTGCCGGTGCAGCACTTTTCTTACTGCTGCCAAAAGAATCCGGCTACGAAGACGTCTATATTGATATGTCAGAAATGGATCGGGAATCTGAACTCGAAGGCTCTCCTTTTAAAGAGAGCGAACCTACAGACTACGTTATTACTGAGAGCATGATTTCTGTCGCCATTGCGACGGTTACCTCCAATGCCGATGTGATTAACGCATCTGTCACAACAAGTGAAGACACCATAGGATTTGGAATTATTACGCAACCAGGAACAACCAAGGACCGGTGTGAGGCGCTTGCAGTGGACTTCGTAAAATCACTCTCAAGTGCTGCAGCATTTGAATATCCAGACCTGAATGGACCAAACGCCCTCGCTTTTGGAGAAATATACAACTACTATGATATTGTCATTGCAGTCGGAGACACGCCAGAAAACATTATTTCAAAGGGCACAAAAAACAAGTCTTCCAATCTGATTAACTGGAGAGACTAGATTTATTGACACTACACCGTCATGCAAGGTGTAGTCTCCTAGGAACATTGGGCAGTCCGTACATTTAAAGAAAACCAATATAAGCACACTATATAAGAAAATTATTATAAGCAAACTAAAGGCTGTCGGTAACCGACAGCCTTTGCGTATTCAATATTCTATTCTTCCATTTCAAACTCAATGGCATCTGGCTCTGGAAGTGCTTCTTCTTCCTCGTCCAGCTCCTCTTCACAGCAGTGAACCAGGTCTTTTCCCTTTTCAACAAGTTTGAGTGTTTCACCCTTGATGTCTTCGAATGTTTCCTTGCCTGGCTTAGGTGCCAGCATAATGCCTGCCAAAAGACCCATAGCCGTTCCAATAAGCAGACCCTCACAGAACTTAATACCGTTGGTTCTTTTTCTTTTACGCTCAAGCTCTTCATATCTTTTCTTATGCATGCTCAACATAACATACCTCCTTTAATCGAATCTCCTATTTAATCTTTACCACGAACAATTTAAGCGAAACATTTACTTTTAATGTAAATCAATCGCGGTTTATCACGCTCTATTTGTGCTTGTAATCAGTACAACTCCGGTTTTCTATGCTTGAGTAGAGGCAAGCCTTTTCTGACATCTTGAATTTTGTCTTCATCAAGTTCAGCATAGAGGATTGCTTCATCAGCTTCTATAGAAGCAAGCACTTGTCCCCAGGGATCTGTCACCATGGAATACCCATATGCAACATAGACACCCGTTTCATCGCGTGCCGGGGAACACAGCGCCATATATATTTGATTATCTAGCGCCCTGGCCCTAGCGGTCAGCTCCCAGTGCGCTGGACCCGTTGTCATGTTAAAGGCCGCAGGAACGATAACCGCATTTACGCCCTCAAGCGCCATTTTTCTAAAAAACTCAGGGAAGCGCATGTCATAGCATATGGCAACACCAATTTTTCCAAATTCGGTATCTACTATGGTCGATTTGTCCCCTGCAGTCAGCGTTTCTGATTCAAGGAAGCGAATACCCCCTTCAATATCAACATCGAACAGATGCGCCTTGCGGTGTTTTCCAATGCAAGTGCCCATTCTATCAAATATGTATGAGGTGTTGTAAAGGTGCGTGCCCTCTTTTTCAGGAATACTGCCACCGACTAAATAGACACCCTTCTCTTTTGCCCAGGATGACAATTTGTCATAGGTGTATCCACCCTCCTCTTCAGCATATTCCGGAAAATGTGCGTTTGAGTAAGGACAGTTGAACATTTCAGGAAGCACGATCAAATCTGCACCTTTTTCAGCTGCTTCAAAAACCATCGTTTGAGCCTTCAATAAATTGTTTTCTTTTCCATTTTGTATATTCATCTGACAAAGTGCTATTCTCATGCTAACCCCCTATACATAATGTATTTATGTAAACCAGTTTGCCGAATTTTGCTTCTTTCTATATATCATACAATTGTTTGGAAAAAATTTAAAGTTAAAACTATTTGATACAAACCTTTTCATAACACATGTATTGGGTAACTATTCAATAAGACAATTCGAAAGGAGAACGCCATGTGCACACTTTTTTTCGCTTATAAGGTTCACGAGAAGTATCCCCTGATTTTTATGGGGAATCGTGATGAATTTTATGATAGACCCTCTCGCCCCGCACATTTTTGGGATGACGACAACTCCATTCTAGCTGGACTGGATGTTCAGGAGAACGGTTCATGGACTGGTATCACAAAGAGCGGTCACTTTGCCTTCCTTACCAATTACCGCGATTTCAGCATGCAGAAGGATAAAACCATATCACGGGGGCATCTTGTCCGTGACTTCTTGATTTATAAGCCATTTCCAGAACGCTATTGCGAGATCGTATCATTGAAGGATGACCAGTTCAATCCCTTCAACCTTGTTGTAGGAGATATGCACGCACTGTCCTATTACTCGAATATGGACCACCAGGTGCATATACTTCCTCCTGGCATATATGGTCTCAGTAACCATTTGCTCAATACGCCATGGCCAAAGGTTGCAACAGGTAAAATGGTTCTCAAGTCAATCATCGACCGTCATGAGCAAATTGAGCCAGAGTCGCTCTTCCATATTCTTGACGACCGCACAAGAGCACCCGACGATATGCTCCCCGATACGGGCATTGGCATTGACATGGAACGGCCATTATCGAGCACATTTATCGAAATCCCGTCAAAGAACTACGGAACCCGTTTTCAAACCGTTATTCTCGTAGACGAAAATATGCATGTCATATTTTTAGAGCGCAGCAGAGATGCGCTCGGTGAATGGACACAGACCAGTCATGAGTTTACAATTGAATCCTTTTAGGTCCTGTAGGGACAGAACATGTATCCTAACTAAGTCAAATAGAAAAACCCCCTAAAAAGGGGGTTTTAGACTGTAGAAAAACTCCGAAATCCTGCGTTGCTGGATGTAATACACCCCAGTCACGTACGCAGAGTACGCTCCTAGAGCGGATTACATCCGCGCCTTGTCTTTCGAAGTTTTCTGCAGTCTGTCATCTTGTCGACTTTGTCGACAACCTGAAACCCCCTAAAAAGGGGGTTTTATCATGCTCTACTGTTCAATGCTCACATCAAAAGTGTATGTGTACTTCTTGCCATTGGTAATGACAAGAACTTTATACTCACCTATTTCCTCCAAATCGATTTCGATTTCATGAATGGAAGTAAAATAATAGCTGTTTTGTTCAAACGTTTCTTTTACTTCAGCCAATACGAGTCCAGTTGGCGATTTGATTAGTACGTTTTCAGTAATCTGATCATCATAAGATTTATAGTTTAGTGCAAGCTCAAAATACTCAGGGCCCAGTTCAAAAAACACGTTTCTGACTTTAATATAATTGAAAAGTCCATCATCCAGCTCTTGAACCTGGTCGCAGAGCACACAGCTCAGAAGTTCAGTCATCCCTTCACCTCATTTACTTGTTTTATACTCATATCATAGTCGCTTTGAGCCGAAAGTCAACAATTTTTCAGCTTTTTGAAGTGCAGGAATCTGAGATATTTCAGAAGCTTCAAGATATCTCAGTCCAATGATCATAACACCATAGATGATCACGCCGACCGCAACACACATAAGCGTGAGAAGACGACCTGAAATAACCATGCCAACGCCAAATTTTACAACTTCAAGTCCAGCAATCATACACAAAACAGAAAGCACTGGTTTTCTTATAAGCCTTAAGGCATCGAAACGATATCCAGTATGTTTATGAATGGATATGGAATTCAAAATTGTTGTAACCAAGTAAGCGGCAATAATCGCATAACTTGCTCCCATTAGTCCAAATGCCGGATTTGGGACTAGTATAATATTACCTACAATTTTAATCACGACACCCACAACCATGTTTTTAACAGGAATTATCGGTTTACCGATCGCATTCAAGATATTCGTTTGTATTTGAGAGTAAATAATGAAAACAAGTGAAACTGCAAGGGGTACAAGTACATCTCCGCCTATTGTCGATGAAAATATCAGACCCACAAGTTCATGTGAAAGCGCAGCAATTCCGGCTGCTGCAGGAAATGCCAAGAGTGTTCCCATTTTCAACCCCATACCAATACGTTTATGGACCACATCAAACTCTCTCAACTCCCACGCTTTGGCAATAAACGGCACAATACTTGTACTTATTGATAGTGAAATAATCAGTGGAATGTTCATTATGGTATTGGCCCGGGAGTACCCCCCGATCATTTCAAGAGTTTTAAGTGTATTTCCTGTAAGGGTATTTAATGTTGAAGGCAGCATTATCGAATCAACCAATCCCATAATAGAAATGATTGAGCTACCCATCGCAATTGGAATGGCCATGGACACTAGGTTTTTTAGAATATGTCTTTTTTCTTCTTTTGAAATGGTTTCAGAACTATGTACAATGTGGGATTTGTACGTTTTGAATACACTCAAGAGGTATAATGTCGCAAAAAAGCCACCCGCAGCTGCACCAAATGAAGCACCACCTACAGCCATACCAATATCGTTGTAGTTCTTCATGAAATACCAGGTAAGGCCTATGCCGAAAACAACACGGGCAAACTGCTCAATAATCATGGAAATGCCTGTAGGCACCATATTTTCATTACCTTCAAAAAGTCCTCTGAAGGAAGACATGATCGAGACAATAAGCGGCGCGGCACCTAGACCAATGAGCCCCCAATATGTTTCCTGTGGCCAGTCGAGTACCTGAATGATCTGCTTTGAAAACAGCAGCAAGACTGCTGTAAATGCCAAACCAAATGCAAAGAAGAGGTTGAAGGCAAGTTTGAAGGTCATCCAGGCATGAGACTCCTTCTTCAGTGCGCGGTACTGGGCAATCTGCTTTGAAAGTGCCATTGTCAGTCCAACGGACGACATGGCAATAAGTGCTGCATATACAGGGTAAAGTATGTAATAAAGGCCTTGTCCTTCTTCGCCAACCAGGTAATCAAGCGGCACTTTGAAAAATACGCCGAATGCTCTTGATATGAATCCTAGAACCATAAGAATCAAGGAGCCCTTTATAAATGATTGTCTTTTCATAGTAATGACTGTCTCCTCATTGCGTTTTCTTGAATCCTTATAAGTATAAGGTATTTTAGCAAAGAATGTGTAACAAAATATGAACACCACTTAAAAAAAGTGGCGTTCTTTAAAGTCAATTCTGTTTAATATGTCTTCTAATAGCCCAAATTGCCCCAAAGCCGATGGCCATGAATGCAATACTGATGACCTGTGCCATTCTTAGGGGTCCAAGCATCAGACTGTCTGTTCGCAGACCTTCAATAAAGAAACGGCCTATTGAGTAAAGCCCCATATAAAGAAGGAAAACTTCTCCGTCAAACTTCTTATGGTCTCGGTACTTGATTAGAACTCCAAGCACAAGCAGGTTCCAAATAAACTCATAGAAGAAGGTCGGGTGCACTTTCTGACCTTCAACCATAATGCCCCAAGGTAGATCTGTTGGACCCCCATGGGCTTCTGAGTTGAAGTAGTTGCCCCACCGGCCTATGGCCTGACCAAGAATGAGCCCTGGAGCACAAATGTCTATCAGCTTGGCAAAATCGAGTCTTTTTACCCTGGTATATATCCAGCCAGCCAGCACACCGGCTAAAACGCCGCCGTGAATTGCCAGACCACCACCGCGAATGTTGATCATCTTGAGAATATCACCTTGGTAATATGACCAGTTGAAAATGACATAATATGCACGTGCGCCAATGATGGCAGACGGCATGCATACAATCACCAGGTCAATGATTGTGTCTTCCTTAAATCCCAGTTTCTTAGCGCGCTGTAAAATGAGCAGGGTTGCAAGAAGCAGTCCTGTTGCAATGAATATCCCATACCAGCGAATCTGAAATCCAAATATCTCAAATGCTATTGGATCCATATGTACCTCCTATTCCACGATTGAAATAACAGCATGTTCTGTCGTCAAATGTCTTTTCAGTGTCTCTTCCACATACTCTGGTGTCATTTCTTCAAGAAGTTCCAAGTAATCAAACAAATCCATCTCTTTCATGAAGTATGAGACAAACGCACCTGCCACATACTGAACTGAATTGAAACTACTCAAATAACGGCCAATGGCCTTGCGCTTGACGCGCTCAAATCCTGAATAATCCATACCTTGTGCATGTATTTTTTCGATTTCATTCTTAATGGCTTCTGCTGCCTGCTCATATTCAGCAGACTCACCACCGAACATGACATGGGCATAATCGGCGCCAGAAGAATATTCATAATAGAAAGAAGCGTTGATGATTCCCGCACGGTACATATCCGCATAAAAGGTGGAGCTTTTACCGAAGTGAATTCCCATTCCCAGCTTTACAGCAATTGTACGGCGCATAGCCTCCTTTGGGTCAGCAACCTTGACAACATCCTTGTAACCTACTTGGAAAAGGGGTACGGGAACATCCATACGCAAGCGTATCTCATGCTCTTTAATCGTTTTTGGCTCATCTGGAATAATGAGCACCGGCGCACTTCTTCTATTCTTGTAGTCCTCTGTCAAATGGGACTCTACAGTCGTCATGACTTCTTCAAGGTTGAGATCACCAATAATGAAAAGAATCATGTTCTCTGGTACATAAAAAGAGTCATAACAAAGCTGAAGTTGACTTCTTGTTGTGGTATTGACCGAGTCAATGGAACCAGCTACATCTTCACGTACAGGATGATTGTGATACATGTTTTTCAGAGTGTTGAAATAAACACGCCAATCTGGATCATCATCATACATTTTGATTTCCTGATTGATAATGCCCTTTTCCTTCTCGACATTTTCATCAGTCAGATGACATACCTGTACAAAGTCAAGCAGCAGTCCCAGACAGTCATAAAAATTATCTACTGTAGAAAACATATAAGAAGTCGAGTTGAAGCTCGTATAGGCATTTACATTGCCACCCAGCTTAGAGAATTTGTCAAATATGTCCCCCTCTGCATCTTCAAAGATCTTGTGTTCCAGAAAATGCGCAATACCCAGAGGCATATTGATGTTTTCATCTTCTTGAGTCTGAAAACTGTTATACAATGCACCGTAGCGCGTTGCAAAGTAGGCGAACTTCTTTGTGTAGCCGATTTTGGGCATGTACTGTATTACAAGACCGCAGGGATGCTTGATTTTGTAGACCGTTTCCCCGAGGAGGGTATCCACCCTTTTTGTTACATTATAGCTTTCCATTAGGCTTGTCCTTCCTTTGCGAGGAAATAAATCGTGTCCAGTTCCATTAATCGGCCAGCTTCGATAATTTCATCCTTTGTTACGAGTTCGATTTTTTTGAGCAAGCCTTGCAAATCAAAGCTCTTACCATCAAGTTTCTGAGAATAATAGAAGTTCATAAATGAATTCGGATAGTCGGATATGCTTCGAATAGCACTCATAAGTGCGTCTTTTGAAATGTTGATATCATTGTCATCGAAGAGTCCGGTTCGCATTTTGTCGAGCTCGATTTGAATAAGGTCAAGTGCCTTTGCCTTGTTATCCGCTTCGATGCCTGAACTGATCAGCATAATTCCCTTGTATTTTTCAACTCTTGAGAAGATATAATAGCAAAGCGATGCTTTCTCTCTCACATTTTTAAAGAGCTTTGAACTTGCTCCCCCACCCAATATGTTAGAAAAAATCACACTGGCATTGTACAAGGGGTGGTCAAAAGAAATATTGGTTCTAAAGCCCATCGTGAGCTTGGCCTGACTCACATCAAAATCTTCTGAGACACTGCGCACCTCATGAATTGTTTTCTCAAAAATTGAAGGAAGCAACTTTAAGATGCGGCCACGCTGAATTTCAAACTTGTCCCTTACAAGCTGTTCAGACCTTGAAAAATTAAGATCGCCTACGAGAACAATATCAATAGGCGAAGTACGCAGGACTTCATTATAGTGTTCTACGAGTTTTTCCTGTGTAATGGTCTCAAGCTCTTCAAGCGTACCATACTGATGGATGCGGAAAGGTTCCTCCTCGCACATAAATTCAGTACAGCGCTCCAAGGCATACATCATTTTATCATTGACCCTGCTCTGAATTTCTTCTCTGAGGTTTCTTACCTCATTGTCGAATATTTCCTTGTCAAAAACGCCATCGACCATAAAGGGACGATTCAGAACTTCGCTGATGATTTCAATACCGCCACCCAGCTGATCCTTGCTTTTCAGAAGCTTCTCACTTGGAAGCTGCAGCTTGAACTGAAGGGCGTGCATTTCACCGTATTTGTTTACATCGCAGGACAAAATCGCACCATACATATTGTCCAGCTTGTTATTGAGGTCTTTAAGTGTAGGCCAGCTTGCAGTCCCCTGCTCCATAATTCTTGTAAGCAGTGTATTATATGTAGCTTCCTTTTCATTAAGTGGTCTCTTTATATATACACCTATCAAGTCCGTTTTGAACTTATTGGATTTAATGAGATGAAGTTTAACCTGATCCGCCATTTCTATGACGCGGATTTCATCAATCATGTTGTCATTCCTTCCCGATTGTATTCGTTGAAGTTTCACCATTTCTCATTATATCAGTGTAAAAAAGGACCGTCCAGCATAAGCCGCACAGTCCCTTTCCTGTTCATAATTATTTTACATTTTCAAACGCCCTAAACTTAACTAGTAATAGCCCTCTACAGCGCCTATTGACAGTTTTCCAAAGATTGTATCGCCACCATAGCGCGCACTTTCCTTAAAAGTGTCAATTGTTGAAATGCTCCCCTCTTCATTGAGAATAAGTCCCTTATAGTAGAGTGCCACCGATTTTTGAAGGGGTTGAAGCTCTTTCTTGAGAAGCCGGTCAAGGGTTTCTCTAGCAATTTCTTTTCTATTTTGCTTATAATCAAGAATGGCCTGTGTACACCTTGCACAGGACTGGATTGTAAACTCCCTCTCAGCGGCAAGCATTTCTCCAATATGGTCCTTGAATATGTTCTGTGCCTCTTGTGTGTTGTTCATCATGAGATAGGCAAATGCAAGATTGTTGTAATATACACCCTTGTGCATGGGGCTGAGACCCTTTAGTGCGATACTCTGCAATATGGAAACAGCTTGCTCAACCTCTCCTGAATATATAAGACCGGCAGCAATGTTTATTTTGATGAGTCGTCTGAACTTTTCACTGTAGGCCTGCTGTTCCAGCCTGTTCATCTTCTCAAGATAGGCATTGGGGTTGCAGTCTACCATTAGCAGCTTGTTGATTTCCTTTTGTTTTCTGGTCATGAATATGCAAAGAGCACATGCACCAGCCGACAAGACGCCCAGTGTAAAAGGCAGTACATGATAAAAATCGGTTTTTCCCCTGCCGATAGCCAATGTGATCATGGACGCGCCAAATATCAGGCAGCTTATAAAACAAATCCGATAACTTTTCATCGGGACACCTCGTTTCCTACTTTTCGTTAATAGTATAACGAGATAATGTGTCCTTTACGTGACCATCCTCTATATTGTTGCGTCTTGCTATCATTTCGTATATAATTCTAAGGTATGCATAAATTAGCGAATATAATAATTCTATTTTAATGATATATGATGAAAGGAAGATTTTAATGAAACTCGGTATTGTAGGTTTGCCAAACGTAGGCAAGAGTACACTTTTCAATGCAATTACAAAGGCTGGCGCAGAGTCTGCCAATTACCCTTTCTGTACGATAGATCCTAACGTTGGTGTTGTTTCTGTACCAGATAAAAGACTGAATATCTTGAAAGAGCTTTACGACTCTAAGAAAATCGTTCCAACAGCAATTGAGTTTTACGATATTGCAGGTCTGGTTAAAGGCGCCAGCAAAGGCGAGGGCCTTGGAAACAAATTCCTAAGCCACATTCGAGAAGTAGAATCGATTGTACATGTTGTGCGTTGCTTCGAAGATGCCAACGTTGTTCACGTTGACGGTGAAATCGGTCCTAAAAAAGACATTGAAACCATTAACCTTGAGCTTATTTTTTCTGATATTGAAATGCTTGACCGCCGTATCCAGCGCGTTCAAAAAGCGGTTAAGGGCGACAAGACACAGCAGAAGGAACTTGACCTTCTAAAGAGAATTGCCGAGGTTCTTGAAAGCGGCGTTTCAGCACGAACAATGGACCTTACTGATGATGAGGTAGAGTTCGCAAAATCACTGAACATGCTGAGCTACAAGCCAATCATTTACGTGGCAAATGTGTCTGAGGAAGATCTGATTGCTGGCGAAGACAATGATTATGTTAAAGAAGTTCGTGACTTTGCAGCTACTGAAGATGCAGAGGTTATCACAATCTGCGCACAAATCGAGCAGGAAATTTCCGAACTTGATGACGAAGACAAAATGGCCTTCCTTGAGGATCTTGGTCTTTCTGAGTCAGGCCTCGACAAACTGGTTCGTGCTTCATACCACCTGCTTGGTCTTATTTCATTCCTGACTGCAGGCCCACAGGAAGTTCGTGCATGGACTATCATTAAAGGCACTAAAGCGCCTCAGGCCGGCAGAAAAATCCACACAGATATCGAACGTGGCTTTATACGTGCGGAAACTATCGCTTTTGAAGCACTCAGCGAATTTGGTACAATGTCTGCTGCCAAGGAAAAAGGTGCCGTAAGACTTGAAGGTAAAGAGTACATTGTTCAGGACGGCGATGTAATTCTATTTAGATTCAACGTATAAATTAAGCTTTCACTGCCTTATAAACGCATTTAAATCAAGACATAAAAACAACCCCCGCATTACTGTCAAATCAGTAATATGGGGGTTTCTTGTTTATTGCACCTACAGATTCCGTATCAATCTAAGCAGGTCACTGAAAATACCGTATCCCGTTTGTTCGATTTCCGGGTCATGCTCCGTTACCGTTACGGCACCCATCAAGTCCGTAACCAGCGTGACGACAGAGGAGGTTCCGTTTATGGAAGCATAATCATGATTCAGAGGAATCCTAACTGGTTCAACACTGCCGACCGGCTTTCCATCCACAATAGAACCCTTGCAGATCAGCTTAATGACCTTACCGTCCGCACCCGCTTCTTCGATATCGCCAAGTGTGATATTGCCTATACCTGTCCGCTTTATATCCTGAGGTTTCAGGTCTGCATCCATAAGTACATTCATGAGGGCAGTCAGCTTGGCTGCTGCGTCCCAGCCGTCTATATCAAGTGATGAATCAGCTTCAACGAATCCACGTCTGCGACCCTCTTCCATAGCTTCTTCATACGTTTTTCCACCTGCCATTTCCTCAAGCATGAAATTTGTCGTGGTATTCAATATACCGCGTATTTCAAGGACTTTGCAAAAAGGAAGCGTCTCGTCCACAAGGTTGAAGATAGGCGTTCCATCCATAACCGTCGTCTCATAATAGAACTGTATATCGTTTGCACTTGCCAAAGCCTTCAGTTCCTTTGCACCGTGCGCAAGGGGCCCCTTGTTTGCCATAATGACATGCTTTCCTTTTTTCATGGCAGTACGAATATGGTCAAGCGCCGGTTGTCCTGTAAATACGTCAAGGGGTGTGATTTCAACAGCAACGTCATAATCTGCCTTTTGCAGGACTTCCATTGCACCCATGTCACACAGTCCCGGTGTTTGTGGCGAGAATTTACCTGTCGTGTTCAAGTCATCAATAGCGCGACGGATATCCATACCTTCTGGATTTACAACAGTCCCTCTGCTACCTGTAACAGCAGCTGTAATGCGGACTTCCATACCAAATTCTTCCTTAATACGTTTGTCATACTTCAAAATGAGTTCTCCAAATGCCTTACCGGCATTTCCAAACCCCAACATAGCCAATCTAAGTGTTTTCATTTAAGTTCCCCCTATGAATATGCAAGTATTTCACTTTACCCCATTGTATGTCATTAACCTACATTCCATTATAACAAGTCCACGTCTTATTCCAAATATGTAAAAGGACACATAGGCCAGAAAATACTGACTTATGCGTCCTTGAGTTCGTGTACTTATTCGGATAGATCGCAATTCAACTATTGAACTGCAGTCTCACCTGTTACCGTACTGTCATCAGAAATTACAAACGTATCCATTGCTTCTTGAGATGCAAAGTAGAGGTTACCATCGATTTGAGCAGCAACCAGATTGAAGCCGTTCGCTTCTACGACAACATCACCCTTGAAAGTTCCGCCTTGAATACGGAAGTTCTCACTCTTAACAGTCATCTTAGGTGCAGAAACTGTGAATGATGCAGTGATGTTTCTTTCCTCGTCTTGTGTATAAAGCGCAAGCTTTCTTGCTACAGCATCTCTATGGATGAACTCACCATCAACAACGATTTCATTAGCAATCGCCATGTTGTTGTAAGCAGCAACAATCCAAGTACCGTCAGCCGAAAGACCCTTCACTAGGTCGTTTGCATCGACAACAAGAGATGCACTTGTTACAACGTCAACATCTGCTACCTTAACCGTTCCAGTAATGAAAGCATCGTCGTTCATCAGGAATGTGTCAAGCGCTTCCTTGCTTGCAAAATATACGTTCCCGTCAACGCCGCCAGCGCGCAGATTGAATCCGTTTGCTTCAACGTATACATCGCCTACAAAAGTACCGCCTTGAATACGGAAGTTTTCGCTCTTAACTGTCATCTTAGGCGCTGTCAGTTTAAAGGATGCAGTGATCTTATGGTTTTCGTCCTGCGTATAAAGCGCAAGCTTTCTAGCAACCTTCTCCTTATTGATAAACTCACCTTCTACAACAATTTCCTTGTCGTATGAAAGATCGTTTAGCGATGCTGCAATCCATGCGCCATCAGCACTCAGTGCATTTACCAGTGCGTCTGCATCATTGACGATTGAAGCTGTCGTAACTGCATCAACATCAGCTGCTGCAGGCTCTGCTGCTTCAGTAGCTTCCGGTGCAGCTTCCGGTGCAGCTTCCGGTGCAGGTGCTGCTTCTTCTTTCGCTCCGCAGCCTGCCAGCGAACCAACAACGAGAACCATCATTGCTAAAAATGTAACAAACTTTTTCATGTCTTCCCCTCCTATGTAGTACAGCCAACTGTTTGGCTTGATAAAATTATAGCATCGCTACATACCCGAGTAAAGCACTACGAAATGAACAAAACTCTCACTCGGCTTTATTGGAGACCATATTCTTTCATTTTTCGATATAAGGTAAGATCCAGAGCTTCAAAGTCACTCAGAATTCTACTTTCTCAATATGAGAAAACATATCATTTCAAATAATGCATAAGACTTCAGTAAATGAAAACAGGTCTATGTATCTTATAATCAAAGATACATAGACCTGACTTAGCTAATGGATAGAGTTTCAAAATCATTATTTTGATAGCAGTTACTTTTGTAAATACTAAGACCAACCAACCAGAGTTCCAATAATAATTGCCACTGTACCTATAAGCACCCAGAGTCCAAATAAAGGCAATTGGAACTTCAGCCATTTTTGCCATGGGATTTTTGCAACACCTAGTGCACCCATAAGCACGCCAGAGGTTGGAATAATGGTATTTGAAAATCCATCACCATACAGATATGCAGAAACGGCTACTTGGCGCGTCACATGTACAACATCAGAAAGTGGTGCCATAAGTGGCATAACGATCATCGCCTGACCTGATCCTGATGGTACAAAGAAGTTGAATACAAGATTCATCAAGAACATGAACACTGCTGAAATCATAGATGGAAGTTCTTTTAGTGGTAATGACATATAGTAGATGATGGAATGTATGATTTTACCATCTGTAAGAACAATCGTAATCGCCTTAGCAAAACCTATTACAAGCGCCCCAAATACCATGCTCTTACATCCCTCAATAAACGATACAGCCATATCATCTGGATGCGTACGCGTTACAAGACCACTAATGAGCGCAACTGCCATCATTGTTGCACTTAGATAATTAATGCCCCACTTCAATTTGAAAGAGCCATAAGCATAAATTGTAAAACCAGCAATGAGTGCAATAAGGACAATGGCGTGTCTCCAGTTGAATGCCAATGAACCTTCATCTGTTCTCAATCCGGATTCCATATCGAAATTATTGTAAATACTTGCACTTGGATCATTTTGAATTTTTTTGGTATAACGAAGTACATAAACCACCGTCACCAAGTATACAATGAACCATACAGCAGCTCTGAAGGCAAAACCCGACAGAGGTTCAAGTCCAGAAATTGTCTGAGCAAGCATAGTGTTGTAATATCCCATTGGTGTCGTTGTAGTGCCCGTAAAAGCCCCTAGATACATAACTGCCATACCCGCTATTGGGTCCAGCTTCAATTTTTTAGAAAGCGCAAGACCTATTGGAATAAATGCAATTACAGCATTTACAATAATACCAAGCGCACCGAGTAATGACATAATCGCCATAACGATCGGTATGACTAAAATAGATTTATCACCCAGTTTCTGCACAAGTACATTGATTGCAGCATCAATTGACCCTGTATCATTGATGATTTGAAAGAAGCCACCAATCAGGAATACAAGAAATATCATGCCCGCTGCACCCATAAGGCCCTCTGGAATCGACAATAGGAAATCCCCTACACCGATGGGCGAACGATCCACATGGTGATATGTTGTCGCATCAACAATATTTCTTCCCGTTGCTTCATCCAAATAAGTATTATATTCACCTGCAGGTATAATGTATGTCATAAGTGCTGAGGCAATAATGAACATAATAATTAATGTATACGCATTGGGTACTTTGAACTTCTTTCTTGGCGCCGGTTCAGGCGTCTTGTTTTTCATAGCTCTCGCTTCCATTTTCTCACCTATACCTTTCCTATTCTTCTAAATGCGAATTCAGTTAGAATCGCTTCCCCATGTTCAAGTGCTTTAAAGTCAAAAGTCATTTCAGGCTTATGTAATCCCGGTGATAAGTCCGCTCCAACTCCAATATAAGTTGCTTTCAAATCCAGCATTTTAGTGAAATTGTGAAAGTCTTCTCCACCTGGCGTTACAATAGGATCAAGTGAGCTTCCCAGAATAGACACAATCGATGCACGTGCATCTTCAATCATTTCCTGATCATATTCAGATGCCGGCAAAAGATTACTGAACACCTCTTCAGCTTTAGCACCAATTGATTCAACACTTCTTTCAATCGCCCTTTGGACTTGTGATACTAGTTCATCCATTACTTCGTTTGTTTGTGCTCTTAAATCAAGTCTTATGTGCACCGATTCTGGAATAATGTTGAATGCTGTACCGTCAGAGTGAATACCTGTCACTTTAGCAGAATGAGAAACACGTGGGTCAACGCGTACTGCATTGATTGCATTGACAGCCAGGGCAGCTGCATCAATAGCATTGATTCCAAGATGCTGACGTGCACCATGTGATGCTTTGCCGGTTATTTTGTACTCTGTCATTCTGGATGCACCATGAAAAAGTGCTGGTGTGGCTTGACCTACCCTTGCTTCTGCGATTGGTCTTAAATGTACGCCGACAACTTCATCAACTTCATCTAAGACACCGCTATTGACGACCATAATTGCACCGTCTCCTGTTTCTTCTGCTGGTTGAAAAACAAACTTCACTTTCCCTTTTGAAATACCTTGATCCGTAATACGCTTTGCACTTGCAAGCAACATAGCTGCATTTGCGTCATGACCACATGCATGGATATACTGCGTCTTGTTGTCAATAGAAAATTCGAGTGCATCCATATCCGCACGCATGGCTAATACCGTTCCCGGTTTCCCGCTGTCCAGTTCTCCCACAACAATGTGCCCTGCAAAATTTCGTCTTACATTAAGATTCATTTTTTCTAGTTCGTTTGCAATAAATGCTGCTGTTTTCTCTTCCTCAAGAGATTTTTCCGGCATAGCATGCAAAGCTTCATACATTTTAAAAACATATGACTCGTTCATTCAGACCACCTCCTTAATCTACTTAACAAAAACTATTATGTTAATGAATCTTAATATATGCAAAATATGTGCCAAGTTATTATTGACTTAATCAGAACATACAATCCCATCTTTTTTTCATTGGCTAAAATTAAGAGCAACTAAGTCCAAATACCGAGTTTTATCTAAACACAGTCTTGAACTATAGGTATTTCAAGGTCTCTAAAAATTTAGAGGCGCACTATAAATTCATACTGCATATTTAAAAAACTGTATTTTGCAAAATATATTGCAAAAAAAATAAACCTCATTACCCATTCTGAGAGTATCGAGGTTAAAAATTACATTATGTTCGAACCACATTGGCTTTTGCAGGTTTATTCGGGTTAGTCCGGGTTTTTTCGGGTGCGTTCGGGTGTATAGCAAGGGTAACTTAAATATTGTCTTCAAGAAGTAATCGACCTTTGCCAGTCACCTTAGCACCTTTTACTCCCGGCAAAGCTTCAATGTACGCATTTTCTGTCAAATACTGCAAGAGTTTTCTGACCTCATATTCTGTCGTATCGTATCCGGACTCCATGAGTTTCTTATATAATGCCCTTCTTCCCAGACGCCTATTATCAAGGTTTTTAAGAATACATAAACTAAGTGAACGCTCACTTTTCGTTAAGGCATCGTTTGAAAAGCTTCCACAAGTGCCTGCACTTGATACTTTTTCCAGATTAATTGAAGAGGGTAGGTCCGCAAGTGTAAGCTCGCACTCTCCCATATAGGCCATATACTCTATACAATTTCTAAGTTCACGAATATTACCAGGCCACCCATAGTCGGTTAGGAATCGAACAAGGGCAGGATCAAAAATTTTATCCGATGCATCAAACTCTTTCAAAAACTGATACGCAAGTGGTAAAACATCTTCCTTTCTTTCCTTTAGATTAGGAATCATCAAAGGAAATACGTTTAAACGATAATACAAGTCTTTTCTAAATTCACCATTCGCTACGCGATCAGGTAAAGATCGGTTTGTTGCTGCGATTATGCGTACATCCACCGATATGATATCACTGCCACCGACTCGTATTAATTCCTTTTCCTGCAAAACACGAAGAAACTTCGCTTGAACTTCCAGCGGCAATTCTCCAATCTCATCAAGAAAGAGAGTCCCTTTGTTTGCAAGTTCAAACAATCCTTTTTTACCACCTTTTTTAGCACCTGAAAATGCGCCCTCTTCATAACCGAAGAGTTCACTCTCTAAAAGATGTGGATGAAGCGCTGAACAGTTTATAGCTAAAAAAGGCATCTTATTGCGTTTAGAAGCATTGTGCATTGATTGTGCGAAAAGTTCTTTTCCTGAACCACTTTCACCTGTAATCAATACGACATTATCTAGCTGTGCAATTTTTATTGCCTTTTTTTTGCATTCCTCAATCGCTTTACTTCCGCCCAAGATATCTTTAAAGGTATAACGTGCAACATGCCCCCGTGATGACATTTCGTTTTTTAGTCTGAGTTCAAGCGCTTTGATTTCCGTCTGATCTTCAATTTTGAAAATGTATCCGAATTGTTTGTCGTGAATCACCAAAGCACGCTTTGAAACTTCCAGTACTTTTTTTGTAGCCGGATGCTCGAATAGAATATTTTCTACGTTTTGATTCCCCAGAAAAACATCCTTGTATTCCTCTGGAATCAATGTGCCAATTATATTTTGCCCCATATACTGTGCAACATTTGATGACTGAAGCACCGTATCATTATAGTTTCTAATTTTAAAATCATCATCTGTATATACAATACCCTCCCGAGTCATATTACGAATTTGATGGGTATTTTCAATTAAATATTCCATGCCCATATTGACAGGCATTATATCACTTTGTCTACTTATGATTTCATCATACAGTTTTTTATTAAGAACGTTTAGATTTGTTGCGATATCAAACATAGTCGATGTACTAATCACACGCCAGCCGATATCTACTACATTTGTAATCTCCTTGGGAACATATTGAACCTGTGCAGGTGTTATTGCATAATCAAGCTTGGGAATTTCATCCATTTCAGGATATACGGGTACAAGATCAATATTGCAGTTTCCTATACTATTGATAATCGCCACACTTTCATATGCAGAAAACTGATCATTACAAACAAACATTGCCGTAGTACCAGGAGGCACTTCTGTCAGTTTTTTGAAGGCCGCATTTGAGTATGTGCGTTTCATATAAATGATATTGCCTTTCGTATAGGTATGAATTTTCATTGTATCTTTTATACCTATACCAGTAAGAAGTACCAAATCCGCGTCCGATAGGTCACCAATACCTTCTTCTGTAGAATAGCCAGTCACTTCGGCGTATTTTCCAAAGAATGTTTTAAGTTCTTCTGTATAATAATCACGTGTAGTTTTTTTAAATGATACCAACACCATTTTTTTCATCCCACAACCAACTTTCCTCGCCAATATTTCATTATCTAGTTTAACATCTCAACAATAGAATCTTTTTAAGTATTGTATAGTTTTTTCCTGATGCTGTCACTTCATATATACGCCCATATTGCATGGATATTGTATGAGAAAAACCACTTCCCCGAAAGAAAGTGGTTTTATACTAAACTTTGATTATTGAAGTGAAACGAACTCTAGAAGTTGAAGTCGTCAATGTTTTCAACTGTGAAGACTGTACGCTCTGGCATGAGTACAACGCCTGAATCATCAGCTTCATATGTGTGGCCAAGTACTGAGTTGGACATGATTTCTACTTCGCCGATATTTGGAATATCAATTGTATCGCCTACAGCAAATTCATTTCCTGCAGCTAGCCAGTATGCAATGTATGCACCCATAGCGCCTTGAACTTCACAGTCCCACAGACCGAATTGAGTCAGTGTGCCGTCTTTTACGAAGTCTCTCATTGAGCTCGGTGTTGCAAAACCAGTGATGATTACATCTTCTGCATTTTTGCCAAGATTCTTAGCTGCCTGTGCCATACCTGGAAGTGCAGTAGAGTCTGGACAGATAATTGCATCGATGTCCTTGTATGTATTTAGAATAGACTCACCCACTTGAATTGATTTCTGTGCGTCAGATTCGCCGTATTCTGTTGTAACAAGGTTCCAGTTAGGGAAATCAGATGCTACATATTCCTTAGCAGCTTCAACCCATGAGTTTTGGTCTGTTACTGTAGGGCTTGAGTAGAAGAAAGCAAAATCAATTGAAGCATTGTGCGCGTCATCAATTTGCTCAGCTACCATATCGATCAGCATTTTGCCAAGCTGAGTTGGAGTACCCTGGCTTACCATAAGTGATCTGTACTCAGGATTAACGTCCGAGTCCCAAGTAACAACCTTCATGCCTGTTTCTTTAGCAGATTTTAGTGCTTCGTTCAAACCATCTGGTGAGTTTGAAGATACTGCAATTGCGTTGTAGCCTTGATTAATTGCTGAGTTGATAACTTGAACCTGATCCGCAACCGTAGCATTTGTAGTACCATCGTACTTACATTCAAATCCAACAGTTTTAGCCATTGCCTGTGCACCTTCGTTTGCTGATTCGAAGAACATGTTACCCGTTAGCTTTGGAATGAACACTACAGAGACATCCGATGGATCCACACCTGTTGATTCTTCCTGTGCCACTTCAGCTGCAGGAGCCGCTTCGCTGCTCTCTGTCGCTTGCTCAGCTGGTTTAGCACACCCTGCCAAACTAAATACCACCATCATACCAATCAGCATTAACGATAAAAGCTTTCTTTTCATTTTTTCATCCTCCCTTTGTGTATAATCATCAAGCCTTTGCTACTGTCCCTATGCAAAGGACTTGATATTAACGATTATTTTTCTGCAGTGATCCATTTCTTTTTCAGTTCAGAGAAAAGAGCGCCTCCTGAGAGGGTACTTTTAATCGAAACGGATACAACCAGCAGTATGCCGATGCCTATACTTACGAATTGAGTGGGAAGTCCCGCCATTTGTAAGCCCAGTGTCATCAGACCAATAATTACACTTGCAAGAGCGGTTCCTATTACAGAACCCTCTCCCCCAGTTATCGCCGTACCGCCAAGCACGACTGCCGTAATGACCGAAAGCGTCAAAGTCGCCCCATGGTCAGCCCTGGAAGAGCTTAAATATGATGTAATGTACATGCCAGAGATTGCAGCACCCATACCAACGAGCATATGTGTGCTCATGATAATGAGCTTTGTATGTATGCCTGAGAACTCTGCGGCTTTTCTATTGACACCTGTCAGGAATACCCGTCTTCCATAAACTGTTTTATGAAGAATGATGTAGGCTACCGCAATGAGTACGAGAAAGAGAATTATTGAACTCGGTATGCCATGAAACTTACCGTGTCCCAGTTCTCTAAAGGCATCGGGAAAGCCTGTAATCCCTTCTGCAGCACTAATTCCAGAAAAACCGATGATGACGAGCGATACGCCAGCATACAGAAAACTGGTTCCAAGGGTGGCTACCATGGCCTGCACCCCAATGTATGCAATCAGATATCCATTTATTGCCCCGCAAATTCCGCCGACGACAATCGCAAGACATACGGCAGCCCAAATATTGAGCCCCATTTCTTGCCAAAGAAGTCCCATGACCACTGAGGTCAGTCCGACAACAGACCCCATGGAAATATCGATTCCCCCTGTTACGATGACCAGGGTCATGAAAAGTGCGATAATTGCAACCGTAACAAAGTCGTTCGCGCTGTTAAGCAGGACACGCATTTTCAAAAATCTAGGATTCAGAAAACCAAACAAGGCTATTTCCATAATAAGAAAGACGATTAGAGACAACTCCCATTTGGCTTTAAAACGCTTTAGCTGATTCATTGTGCATTACCTCCCACCATCAAAGAATCTTCAATGATTTCGTCCTTTTTGTCAGTTGACATTGAACGAGCAGACAATCTTTGCTTACGCGCCTTCTCTTCAAAATACTTGTGAATGAGTACATCGGCCACAACAATGATTATGAGAAGCATGCCTTGAATGGACTTGTTCCAGAAAGAAGGAACCTTCAGATAAATCAGCGCGGAGTTGATTGCAGTCATGATTATTGCACCAAGGGATGCACCCACAACCGAACCAATGCCGCCGCTTAAGCTGACACCGCCAAGTACACACGCCGCAATGGCGACCATTTCAATATCGACGCCCGAGTTGCTTGTCACAAAACCCACCTGGGAAGCAAAAACAACGCCTGCAATGGATGCACATAAACCGGAAATAACATAAGCCATGATGGTAAATTTCCTGACTGGAATGCCGACAAGTGTCGCACCGTCAACATTGTCTCCAATTGCAGCAAAGTACTTGCCAGTACGTGCTTTGACAAAATAGTAGTTTACCAGGGCAACGACGACGACAACCATAAGGAAGTAGCCATTCAAACCCAGGATTGTTTTCTGCGAGGCCATTTTGAATGTGTCCGGAAGATTTTCAACCCATTTTCCGTTCGTATAAAGGATCATGATGCCCCGGATTATGCCGAGCACACCTAGGGTCATAATAATCGCTGGAACTTTGATTACGGCAACCCCTACACCGTTGATCCATCCGATGATGAGGCCAACAATAATGGAAAGTATAATCGCTAGAATAACGCTCTGCCCATCACGGATCATCGTTGCTGATATGGCTGCCGATATGCCAAGTGTTGCGCCTACGGAAACATCAATGCCTCCGGTCAGAAGAACAAAAGTCATACCTACAGCTAAAAATATGTAAAGAACACTTCCTTTTAATACTGTCATGATACTCTGGAAGCTGACAAAATCAGGATTTCTAAGCCCAACTCCCATGAACAGCACGAGCAGGAATATTAGAGCAGTTATTTCTCTCTTTTCAAGTATCTTCTTTAATAATTGCATAAACCAATATCACCCTTCCCTACATGTTTCGTCTTACACAAGCCCGAATGCGGCTTTGGTCAACCGATCCATTGTCATCTCATGCTTTTCAAGCAGGAGTGTGTTTGTACCGTGACACATGATCTCTGTTCGGTCAGCCAACTCCTGGATCTCTTCAAAGTCTGACGAAATAAGCAGTATTGCCAGTCCCATTTCCTTCAGCTCATGAATAATCTTGTAAACATCTCCCCGTGCACCAGCATCAATACCACGGGTTGGCTCATCTAAAATGACAAGCTTGGGATTTGTTGACAATATGCGTCCGATTACAACCTTTTGCTGATTGCCGCCAGAAAGCGACTTAAGACTCTGGTCGTGTCCGGTTACTTTAATTCTGAAATCATCAATATATTTTTGTGTGACTTCCTTTTCCTTCTTCCGATTGACAAAGACACTTCCCATTCTTGACAAAATGGCAGATGTCATATTGACATTCACATCAGATAGACTGAAAACACCATTCAAATGTCTGTCTTCTGGAACATAATTCAGTCCCTTCTCTACAATGGTTTTAGTTGGAAGTCCCTTGATGCACTCATTGCAGAGCTGAACCTCTCCACCAAGTACCTCTCCTTTTCCAAATATGGCTTCAGCCAGTTCTGTTCGTCCAGACCCGACAACCCCTGCCAGTCCAAGAATTTCACCCGGATAGACAGAAAAGGATATATCTTTAAATCCGTATCCTGTAACATTTTCAAGCTTGAGAACCGGATCTGCACTATAATCCACCGTATTTGAAGCACAGGCTTCTTGGTTTCTGCATGCATTCTCAGGAAGCAGACCTTGAATCAGCATATCCTTTGTAAAATCAGATACAGGTCCACTCATTGTGATTTCACCATCGCGCAGGATGACGACATCCGTTGCGACTTCAAAGACCTCAGTGAGTCTATGGGTAATATAGAACATGCCAATGCCTTTTGATTGAAGATCCTTCATTAAATTGAAGAAGGATTTGATTTCCTTAAATGTAAGCGTAGATGTCGGTTCATCTAGAATAAGGATTTTTGCTTCCCTTAGAAGACCTCTCAAGATTTCCACAAGCTGCTGCTCAGCAATCGATAATGTGGCCGCACTTTGTGTCAGCGAGATTTTCCATCCCAATTTCCCAATCAGCTTTCTCAGTTTTTCTTTAAGGAAGGTTTTGTTTTCTTTAAAGCCTGCAAGAACGTTTTCCTCGACGCTCATATTAGGGAATAAAAGCGGTTCCTGCGGTACAAGATAGATTCCTCTATCAAGCGCTGCAGACGGTGAGTTCAATGATACCTTCTCATTGTTCATATATATGCTGCCGCCGTCCGACTTGTAAATTCCCATGATGATTTTCATTAGGGTACTCTTGCCGGCACCATTTCCGCCTATTATTGCAATAACTTCGCCTTCAGATAGTTCCATTGAAGCGCCTTTTAACACGGCGTTGTCTCCAAAAGACTTTTTTATGCCTTCCAAGCGAATAAGAGACTGTTTACCTTTCATATTCGACCCCCAGCATCACTAAGTTTGTTTCAAATGTTTGCACGTAAATAATTTGTTATTTGTGTTTACTCGTCATTTAGTAAAACATTTGTTTGTTGTATGAACATTTGTCGTATTTCCGATAACACTTTCATAATAGTGTACGTAGAATGTGATGTCAACTGGTTTTTAAAATTTTCTAAAACTTTGAACAATTATTGACAGGGCAATATACGGTTGATATAATGCAATCGAAAGAACAAATTATTTATATCGCAACATTTGTTTTCGACGTGATGATTTGTTCATTTATCTATAGAGGGAGAATTAATATGTTCGAAAACAATTTAATGTACAAGGTAACCTGGTGTTATTACAAAGACGATATGACACAGCAAGAAATCGCCAAGCATCTGGGTATTTCGCGCATGAAGGTCGTTAAGATCCTTAACCAAGCCAAGCGCGAAGGCATCATTCGTTTCCACATCGATACGCAAGCAAAGGTCAATATGGAACTCGAAGCACAGATGAAGGAGAAATTTCAATTAAAAGATGTGTTTATAGTTCCTACGACTATTAACGACTTGAACGACAACATCGCGAAGGCTGCCGCACAATACATTGAAGAGAAAGTTGACGAGAATACCTATATTAATATTGGTTATGGCGACACGGTTTCCAAAACACTCAATCATTTGATTTATTCACTTGATAAGGAAATCTCACTCGTCACACTCTCTGGCGGTGTATCTTACTATACTTCTGCAATTATTTCTGGAACACAGCGCGGCGCGGCATCAGAGACTGTCCCAAACATTCATATTCTGCCAGCTCCGCTTATTGCTTCTTCTGAAGAGGTTGCAAACATACTTCTTAAGGAAAGCAGCATACAAAGTGTTTTGAACATGACAGAGCTCTCTACCCTATCTATTGTCGGTATAGGCGCTGTGTCTAACGAAGCGACAATTTTCAAGTATGGCATTGCCAACAAGGAAGATCTTGCACTGCTTAAAATGCAAGGTGCCGTTGGGGACATCCTGAGTCAATTTTTCGACAAGGATGGCAATATACTTGAAACAAGTCTTCACAAAAGACTCATTAGTATTCAGCTTGAAAAACTGAGAAACAAGGAAAAAATAATCGGCGTTGCCGGTGGTCCTGAAAAAGTTCAGGCCATCTACTCCGCTCTGATGGGCAAATTTGTAAACATTCTCATTACTGACGAAGACACTGCGAATGCACTCTTAAAATTCAAAAACAAATGATTGAAGGTGATTAGATGAGCAAATATTTGATGGCCATTGACGCTGGAACAGGCAGTATTCGTTCCATCCTCTTTGATGAAAAATTCAATCAGGTGGCGATGGCAAGTGAAGAATGGACACATAAAGAAGATTCGAGGTTTGAAGGGGCTATCGATTTCGATGTCAAGGAAAACGAAAAGCTCATGTTAAAGACCATGTGTGATGTTATAGAAGGCTCTGGCATAGATCCAAAGGAAATTGTCGCAATATCGACAACAAGTATGCGCGAAGGCTTTGTTCTTTATAATGAAAAGGATGAAGAAATCTGGGCGGTTTCCAATGTTGATTCACGTGCTATCAATGAAGTCTCTAAGCTCCACGCACTTTCTGAACACATTGAGGATGACCTTTACAAGGTATCAGGACAGACTTTTGCACTTGGTGCAATACCAAGACTGCACTGGGTTAAAAACAATGCGCCAGATATTTATGAAGACACCAAAAGAATCACCATGCTCAACGACTGGCTCACATTCAAACTGACAGGCCTCTACTCCGTCGAACCATCAAATGGCTCAACTACAGGCATCATTAACACAGAAACCCGAAGTTGGGATGACCGTATCATATCTACCTGTCAGCTAAAGCCAGATATTTATCCAAAGGTGCTCGAGAGCGGCAGCGTTGTCGGCACGCTTACAGATGAAATCTGCGAGCTCACTGGACTCAGCCGTTCATGTATCGTCGCAGTTGGCGGTGGCGATGTTCAGCTAGGCTCCCTTGGCGTTGGCGTCGTATCTGAAAACGAGGCAGCCCTTTTCGGCGGAAGCTTCTGGCAGCTGGAATACAACACCTCTTCCCCATCTATCAAGGATGATGTTCGCATTCGTGTTAACTGTCACGCAGTCCCAGCGCTTTGGCAACAGGAACTTATTGCATTCTACCCCGGTCTGGTACTCAGATGGTTCAGAGATGCCTTCTGCAGATATGAGGTTGAAGAAGCTAAGCGCAGAAATGTCAGCCCTTTTGACATTCTCAATGAAGCGGCGCTCAGTGTTCCTGTCGGATCATATGGTGTGATGTGCTCCTTCTCAAGTGTCATGAACTATAAGAAGTGGAAGCATCCAGCACCTTGCTTCACAAATTTCGACATAGACCCTGAGAAATACAACACTGCAACCTTCTACAGGTCTATCCTTGAAAACTCAGCACTCGTTACCCTGGGACACAAGAAAATCATAGAGGCTTCCTTCGGAAGTTTTCCCGATGAGATTACCTTCGCATCTGGCGCGTCCAATAGTCCACTATGGTGCCAAATCGTTTCAGATGTTCTTGGTGTAAGGGTAAAAGTTCCAAAAATCAAAGAGGCTACAGCACTTGGTGCAGCTTTTTGCGCAGGCTACGCATCCGGTATACTCGAAAATCTCAATACAGCAATCAAGCCCTTTGTGCAAATAGATAAAGTTTATACGCCTAATCTCGAAAACCACAAAACGTATTTGTCCCTATTCGAAGATTGGAGCAAGTTGTCAGACAGTCAAACAATCAATAGCGACGCCGGGTTTATCAAGCATATGTGGAAAGCACCTGGTGTATAAGTGTGAGAGGTGAATCAAATGGTTAAAGTTAGTGAATCAGATTTTGAATATCGTTTTGGAGACAGTGGTCCCAAGTACTTAAGAAAGGGTCCAAGACTCAGTACGGGTGTAGTCGTATTTAATCCAGGTCAGGATTTTCAGTGCCACTATCATAAGATTATGGAAGAAAGCTTCCTGATTATTGAAGGCGAACTGGATTTCTATATAGACGATGTACTTGTAAAGGTTAAAAAAGGCGATCTTATTACCGCTGAACCTGGCGAAAGTCACTATATCAAAAATACGTCTGATCAAATGGCAAAAGCGGTATTTATGCTGGCTCCATTCCAGCTCCAAGATAAAGTTGTCGTAGAAGAAGAAAGCGCAAAATAAGGAGGCTCACCATGGCAGATAAAGATGGAATCTTAGAATCTAAAAATTACGGTATTGATATCCCTCAAGCAAAAGATGGATTTTTCTTAAAAGGCAACAACCATGTCAGCTGGGGTATGAAATCAAGGCTGAGCAAGGTGTTCAATTCAGAAAGCGGAAATTCGCTGATGCTTGCATTCGACCACGGGTATTTCCTAGGTCCCACTTCAGGTCTGGAACGTCTTGACCTGAATATCCCACCGCTTGCAGAATACATTGATTGCTTCATGGGTACACGCGGCGGAATCAGCACATGCATAGACCCCGCAACAACGGGTCACAAGGCAATCGCCCTTCGTGTTTCTTCTGGATCATCGATTCTTGACGATGATCTGAGCAACGAAATCGTATCCGTCGACATCAATGAAGCTATTCGTATGAACGCCGACTTGATGGCAACGCAGGTTTTCATCGGCGGCGCACATCAGACAAAATCAATCGAAAACCTTTCTAAGGTTATCAACACAGGCAATACATACGGCATCCCTACCATGGGTGTTGTAGCAGTTGGAAAAGAAATGGCAAGAACTGCACAGTACTTCAGACTCGCTACTCGTATCATTGCAGAGGTTGGCGCACAGGTAGTCAAGTGTTATTACTGCGACGATTTCGATACAGTTGCAGCGGCTTGTCCAGTTCCAATCGTTATTGCAGGCGGAAAGAAGATTCCTGAGAAAGATGCACTCACTATGTGCTACAACGCGCTTCAAATGGGTGCTGCAGGCGTAGATATGGGCAGAAACATCTTCCAGTCGGAAGACCCGATTGCTATGGTACAGGCAGTACGCAGCATTGTACATGACAAGATTGACGACAAGACTGCATTTGATATGTATCTTGAACTGAAAAACAAGTAATTCCCCTCCAACCATATATAGTTAAGAGCCGGTTCCTGAATGTATTCAGGTAACCGGCTCTTAATTTTTTCAGTTCATTTTTTAAAAGTTCAATGGCTGACTCTCAGTCCTATTTTTTCAAATGATTGCGAGCCTGCTCCGTAAAGTGGGCATTGAGCTCTGCCATTCTTTTGAGAACCTCATTCTTTTTTTTCATCATGCTGTTCATTTCATTAACAAGAAGGCCGTCATGCTTTCTGTCTTTCTCCATAAAGAACATGGAAAGGCCGCCAAGTCCAACATGGGTACCCACTGCTACCCCCATCTGCATGATATAAATATCACCCTTATAGCCAGTATCTTCGATTTTACTCTTTAAATTCAGCGCAACACTTATATCAGAAGTATAGCCAATTATGATGAAATCGTTCATAATGGCATGATTGCGTTCTAGAAAAGCATCGACATAATGCGCCAGAACCTTCTTGCGCCCTCTCTCCTTAGCGACAATTGCACCCTTGCCGTCACGCATGGACATAATTGGCTTAATTTTCAGCAGCTTGCCAATAAAAGCACTTGCATTTGTGAGGCGACCGCTTCTAATGAGATTGTCCAAATCATCTACAGAGAGAAAATGCTTAACATGCTTCTTAAAGGCCTCGTTGAAATCAACCAGATCTTCAAATTTCATGCCGCGTTCTCTTAGAAGGGCACTCTTCAGAATCAGCCAGCCACTTCCATGACTCATGCTCAAGGAGTCCACCACATGCACTTTTGGCACATCGTCCGCATGGTCTTCCAAAAACATGGTCTTCGCAATTTCTGCAGACTGATAGGACCCGCTTGTACCGCTGGACATGGTAATGCAAAGGAACTCTCGAACGCCGTTTGCGTACGCTTCTTCCATAATATCAAGAAACTCTGTAGGTGCTGGCATTGCCGTTGTAGGCGGTTTATCCAGTTTATCAATTATCGCATAGAAATCATCAGGCATCAGATCTATGCGGTCCTTATAAGTTTTCCCGTCAATTGTGATACTAAGAGGCGCAATCCCAATATCATATTTTTTAAGTATTTCATCACTCAGATCACACGTTGAATCTGCTAAAATCTTTATCATCTATCTCCCACCTATTGCCCCAAAATTATCAACTCGTTTATTTTAACATGACATTACATTGATTATCTACCCATTTTACAGCTTGGAAACAGCGCAGCTTAAAATAATACACCAATAATGATCGATAAGAATATGAGTCCAAATACACCTAACGCCGCGATGAGGGTCAGCTTTTGAACACCTTTTCTGTTCTCTTCCATCATTGGCTCCAAAAGCACCTTTTGAAGTGCTTCGAATTCTCCAGACAGGATTTTTACAGCTTTCAGGTAATCTTGGGTTTCATTGACCACGCCTTCCAGCACGGACAGATTCTTGTTCTTGCGCAGAGATTTATTCAGCTTCTCAGAGTAATCCAGTGCCGCTTCAACTTTCTCCGTCATTTCAAGACGCTGCTTCTCGTCATCTCCCATATTCCCAGAAGCTTCTTTTTCCTTCTGTGCCAGTACTGCCGACAGGTTCTTGATCTCATCATTCATCGCCAGTACCGTGTCTTTATGTCTTGCTTTTATCAAATCGATCTGAAGCTGAATTTCCTTAGCGTATTTTGAAAAACTTGCAATTTTTATGTAGTGTTCATTAATCATGCCCGGTTCACCATACACCATAAACTGCAATGTTTTTTTCGAATTCATGGCATTGAGGTATGATTCAATGAAAGGCTTTGTCTCTTCATTGAAATAAGCCCCAAATTTATCCTCCGCAAAACTAATCATGTTTTGTTCATCTATAAGATTGAGAATGTGCATCAATATATCCAGCTTCTCTTCTGGAGTCAATTTCATCTTTTCCGGCATATGCGGTCCCCCGTCTATTGTATATTGAAATATAATACTACCTTACCAAATCACAAGGGGAAAAACCACCCTCAAGCGTCCTAAAATACCAGGACTTAAGTTTGTGTCTTGTCCGTCATACTCTGTATGTCCCGATTGAGCGCACGGCCGAGCCAAATATATCCGATTAAAGCTGCCAAACCATACGAAACGCAAAGCGCTGAGAATATGCCATAGTATCCGAACTGGTCCTTTAAAGCAAAGGCCAGTGGCACATAAATCACAAACATTTGGACGAGACTCAGCAGCGCACCTTGAAAGGGTCTGTTAACGGCATTGAATACAGCCACAGACACCTGGATGATTCCGTAAAGTCCATAAAATAAAGGCACAGTCCGCATATAAAATGTAAATGCACCTATCACTGCAGGGTCAGTACTGTAAAGACTACCAACATATCCAGCCGAAACAAATAAGACCAGATACACAGGCAAGCTGGAAAACAAACACAGTCGATATGCCAGTGCAATGCCCTTTCGCACACGATCGAACTTGCGTGCACCATAGTTTTGACCAACAAAAGGTGTTATGACCACTGCCAGAGACATGATGAAAATAAGCGCAAAACGCTCAACCTTTGATGCGACACCATAGCCCGCAACAGCAAAGAGCCCCAGCGAGGCAAGCAGCTTTGTGATAATGCCTATACCCAGCGGCTGTATCATTTTTGAAAAGGCATTTGGAACCCCAATATAGAGAATGTCTTTCCAGGCAGACAAACGGCGTCCCAAGGAAACACGTTCAAGTGAAACAATCTGCTCACGCACAATAAGCAGGTAGAGTGCTACAACAAATGTTATGCACCTTGAAATGACTGTAGCAAGAGCTGCACCCTTCACCCCCATAGGATTGAAAGGACCAAACCCAAAAATCATAATTGGGTCGAGTATGGAATTGGCAACAGCAGCAATCACCATGACAAATCCTGGAATCTTGGTGTCGCCAAGGGCTCTAAGCGAATTGTTGCCCACCATGGGAATGACCACAAATATCATCCCAGGGTACCAGATTCTCATATAGTCACGAATATAAGGCATTACACTTTCTTTTGCACCAAGGGTCTCAAAAAGAGGATCGATGGTAAAAAGGCCGATGATGATAAAAACAAAAACCACCAGAATACCCAGGGTCAAGCTGTCTGTCGCGTAGCGTACCAGGTTTTCACGATCTCCCGCGCCGGCCGCCCTTGCCACTACAGACGCTGTCCCCTGCCCAATGCCAAGTGCTATGCTGTTCACAACCAGCACAACTGGAAAGGTGAATGAAAGAGCAACAAGTTGATCGGTACCCAGCATGCTTACAAAATAGGTATCCACCAGGTTGAAAATAATCAGCCCGAGCATACCCAGCACCATAGGACCAGACAGTCTTAAAAGTGTCTTTTGAATGTCATCTGTAAGCAATGAAGGTCTCATTTAGCTTCTCCCAACCAAAATAATAGTGTTCACTACAAGTATACAGAATTATTGACTACCATGGGGGAATATCGTATCAAATCATCTTGTTTTTTCAGTGAGATATTTCCAGTACTTTTTCGGCATATTCTTTTGCTGAAGATCTGGATTTATGCGCGCCTCTATTGCAATATGTCTGAAATATGTTTTCCACAAATTTTGAAAGGCTTTCTCGCGCTCGTGATATCTTATGTTTTCAGGAATTTCTACAGGGTTGACTGTCCACTGCTGACCATCGCATATGGCTGCAACACTTCGGCCCACATCGTGCAGGACCCATTTTTCACCTGTAAGTCTATTTAAAAAATGTGCCGCCAAAATGTGCAGCACAAAGGTATCGCTCTCGTACTGGGCATATAAAATATCACTTTCAAGCTCAGAAAAACGTGTCAGCCCCAGTAAATGATGCGATTCCCTTGAGACCCTTCTGTAGAGATCGAGCAAAGGGCCGATATCTTTATGGGCTCTGTACTCCAGACACTTTGGCCCTATTTTATAAGCTGCTTTTAAAAACCGATAAATTACTGTACCAGCCGTTCCTTCATCCGAAAAAAAGGCGTATAGGACGCATTCATACACACTGGTTCCAAGCTTTTTTTCAATGGAGTCATTCACCCTGCCGGCTTTTTCATAATCGGTGGCTATCAGACGCGTTTCTTCAAGCAGCGAAGGCGTATAGGCATCTGCCTTGTAAATTTCAATTTCTTTTGTACGCATGTGAAAGGCTTCATAGACTGAGGTCATTAGGCCATCAAAGCTTCCATCGTATAACAGAACCTCAATCACGCTCCCGCACCCCTTCCAAAGGCATCTGGATAAAATGACTCCAGAGACACTTGTCCCAGGTAGTGTTTCTTAGAAGCCGGGTCTTCTCCAATAAGGTGTTTACGAAGGCGGGTTTCCTCCACATCTGCCATTTCAAAGCGCATTCCCTTACATAAAATGAAATATCGTGCACGTTTCATCACAACGCCCAGCTTTTTCAAATCATCGAATCGAAGGGCTGCAAATTTCCTCGACTGAATGATGCGCCGCGCTGAGGTTGGACCTACCCCAGGAATGCGCAGCAGCATATAGTAGTCAGCGCGGTTGATTTCCACCGGAAAAAGGTGCAGGTTCTTGAGCGCCCAATTACATTTTGGGTCCAGAAGCGGATCAAAATTCGGTGCCTTTGAAGTCAGAAGCTCTTTTGCCGCAAAGCCATAGAATCGAAGCAGCCAATCGGCCTGATAAAGTCGGTGCTCGCGTAAAAATGGCTTTTCTACTTTAGCCGGCAAGAGCGTGCTCTTCTCGTCGATGGGTACAAAGGCCGAGTAATAGACACGTTTCATCTGAAGTCTCTGATACATGGCTTCTGAAAGTCGCATTATGGAAAGGTCTGTATCTTGCGTCGCCCCGATCATAAGCTGCGTTGTCTGCCCAGCAGGGACAAATTCTGTCTTATACTTGTTTTGCGAAGACGACATCAATGACAAATCTGTTGCCCGGTTAGAGCTTGCAATACGCTTGATGCGCTTCTGCCCATAACGGTTTTCTTCAATTTTACTTTGTATGAACTGCATGGGCCTGACAATATCCATTTGTTTTTTCTGTGGTGCAAGACGTTTGAGTCCTTCGTCACTGGGAAACTCCATATTCACACTCATGCGGTCCACATAGCGACCTGCTTCTTCAATAATCACCCGGTCGGCACCTGGTATGGCCTTAAGATGAATATAGCCATTGAAGCCCTTTTCAAGCCTGAGCAGCTTTACCGTCTTGAGCATAAGCTCCATGGTATAGTCTGGACTCTTTACGACTGCCGAGCTCAGAAACAAGCCTTCAATGTAGTTTCTCCTGTAGAAATTCATTGTAATGTCCGCCAGCTCCTCAGGTGAAAATGTGGCGCGCTTAAAATCACTGCTGACTTTGTTGACGCAGTAGGCACAGTCGTAAACACAGGCATTTGACTGTAGTATTTTGAGGAGTGAGATGCAGCGTCCATCCTCAGACCAGCTGTGACAGATTCCCGCAAGAGCCGTGTTGCCAAGCATGCCTTTTTTCGAGCTTCTGTCACTGCCACTCGAGGAGCAGGATACGTCATATTTTGCAGATTCAGCTAAAATAGCAATCTTTTCATCTATATTCATAAGTACGCCTCCCAATACACGAACGTATGTTTGGTTCTATTGTATCACGATAGGCGTTAATTTGAAACCACCCTCTACTTGGAACATATTAAAAGAGACTGTGTCACCACAGTCCCTCAGACTTTAGAAAAACTCCGAAATACTGCGTTGCTAAATAAAATCCGCTCTGATCACGTACCTTAGTACGCTCACAGAGCGGATTTTATCAGCGCCTTGTCTTTCGAAGTTTTCTATAGCCTGTCATCTTGTCGACTTTGTCGACAACCTAAGAGACTGTGTCACCACAGTCTCTTAAGCATTCACTCATAGCATTGCTAGAATTATATGATCTCTTTTTTTATAACAAAGCATGCTGTAATATCATCACCACTACCCTTAAGCGAGGTGTCTTCAAGCCATGCGCTCATATTTTCCTTAATGGCATCAATACCATGCTTGTCATTAATTTGGATCAAATCATCAATGACCTTGAGAAAACCCGTGTCATCCTTAAATGAGTTGGGATACCCATCCGTCGCTGCAAGCAGGGCTTCAATCTCGCCAGAATCCATCTCATGAACCGTATAGTACTTATGCGCATTTCTAAGCGCCAGGCTTTCTGTTTCATTTCCAAGTGTACGGTTACGATTTAAAATTTCCGGCGTTTCTCTGTCATTATATTTGATCAGAAGTTCACAGTCGCCAATATTGAGGACATAGGTGCGCTCCTTTGAAACAACTAAGGTCATGAGCGTGGTGCCATAAGCCAGAAGTGCATTGCGCCCAAGTTCCCTTTGCTTTATCTTGTCCAGCTTCTCAACTTCACCATCTTCAAAAGCATTCTTGCCTAAATGTGCCAGAACCGTCTTGCTCCACATAGCGCTGATCCGTCTGCAGAGACTCTCCGCTTCCTCACCGAAGCGCTTCATCTGAGACATGTCCTTTAGGAGCATATCCGCCACGAGTACATTGGCCGTTTCCACAGCCATCTTAGACCCAATATCGCTTCTGAAACATGTTCTGCTGCCATGACCGTCCGCTATTGAAACAACGAGAACATCGTTGACTTCCCGTATGTCTACTGCATCCTGATTTGGCAGTTCCTTTAGCTTATGAAGGTTTCCCCTGACACTTGAGTAAGCAATATCATAAAAACCCATTTTACCAGACATCCTCAACACTCACATCCAAATCATCCCAAAAATCTTCAGGAATTTCAGGAATGATTACATTGCTGGTTGGACTTACAGTTTGTTCTGTTTGTGAAGCTGGAGAAGAAGCTGCTTTTAGAACCACTGTAGATACCCACTTGATGTATTCGACAAGCTCTTCAGCATTGTCTGCCTGAAGTACTTTTATATCATCATTGTCAATAAACTCTTTCAGAACACGCTCGTTAGCCGACTTCCCGATGCCAATGCCAAGGCGTACAGCCTTTCGGCCCCACGGCTGCTTCAGGAGGTCCTTTAGTGCATTCTTGTAATCATCAGTTGGCTGACCATCTGTGACAAGAACCAAAACCGGCGGCAATGCACGGTCAGTCATTGGTGGAATTCTCAAGGCATCTGAAAGAAGCTCAAAAGCCTTACCCATGTCTGTAACACCGAAGGCCTGCAAATCACTCCACCTGAAATCGTCAATATGTACAGGATTTTCAATATGCCACTTGGCACCTGAAGAAAATGAAATTGCACGTACAAGGACATCTGCATTTGGATTTTCTTCCGACACGCGGATCATGTGCGGTATTGCACCTCGAATGGCCTGATTAAGAGCATCCATTTTCCCACTGTTTTTCATTGAAGTTGAACAATCAGCTATCCATATGAAATGAAGTGGTCTTGTAGCCAGTTCCCCGCCTGGTCTTACAATATCCATACTAACCTCCTTAAACTCTGACAAACCCTATAGAGCCGTTTCCAAAATAAATTTCTTCAACCCGGTCTATTCCTACGGAAGCACCGCGGACAACACTGACTTCCCGGCCATCCTTCAGTTTTACACGCCATGGCGTATCTGAATGATTTCTAAGACCAATTTGCTCTCGCTGTTTAGGATTTCTAACTACCTGTCCAATGACATGCTTGAAATCAATATTTCTATTTCTATCTAGATGATGTCCGAAAATTTTCGTATAATCATTCAAGATTACAATATCCCTGCCAATTTTGATTCTTGGCGGAATATGCATTTCCTTCCCGCATGCCCAGCATATTTTGTTTTTACCCGAACGCATGTTGGTAATATCATAAAAATTCTCCGCGCCGCATTTGCATTTCACAATGGAGTTTTTAAGGGCAATAAGATACTCTTTCCACTCAAGCTCGGTAAGTCTGGAGCCCCTGAGCTTTGAAAGCCCCCTCGTAAACGACTTTGTGAAAGCCTCTTTAAACGAAGCGGGATAAATATCCCAAAATACGATGGCGTTGTCATGAACGCCGCGTACAGGTCTGTTACACGTATTGATCGGATCATAAATGAACACGGGGTGTGTTCCGTATAGTTTTTTCATTGCCGGCAGGTCGAAGCACTTGATGCTCGCTTCCTGCTTTCCTTCAAGCGGATGGTGCACCATGAACATGTAAAAGAGCAGGACACTCAGCGAAAACAAGTCAGACTGCACATTGGGCAGACTTTCGCCTCTGACGATTTCAGGCGCCATGAATCGCGGCGTCCCCAAAATGCTTTTGTCAGCATGCTTCTCACTGGTTACATTGTCATTATCACAAATAAGCACATCACCATGTAGCTCATTCATAAAGACATTGCCAAAAGAAATGTCCCTATAGCAAAGACCTTTTCTATGCAGTTTTTCAAAACTGTCGACCATTTGAATTGCAGAGACCGTCAATGTATAAAAGCTGGGTTCAATCTTGCGTTTCATAAGATCGACAATCCCCTTGTAGCTTTTATCACGCAGGCGCATAGAATATCCAAAGCCGTTTATTTTTTCATCTGTAAGCAGTTCCAAAGGCCAAAGAAACTTATCGTTTGGCGGTCCTATTGCAATTAACTTTTTAATAAGCTCAAGCTGATTTTCAGTCGCCGAGTTCGGATAATACCACTTAACGGCATAGTCCATGCCGCTTGCTGTGGCTTTAAAGACTTCACCCTGTCCGCCTGAACCTAAAAAGTCTCTTACCAGATAGGTTTTTCCTGTATGCGATCTTACCGTTTGACCGCGCCTTAATTTATATGCCATTTCTATGTAACCTTTCCATTCATGCGCTCATTCCTATAACTATTAGTATATATAATTATGTGATTTTGTGCTACAAAACTTACTTATTTAAATAGATGACAGGGCATTCGCCCTGTCACCTTATAACCCGTCAATCACTCAACTTGCGTCGGAAGATCCTCTTCCATACTCCCAAGTGACCGCACTTTTGTCATAAACATTGCCAAAACCACCATCAGAATACCCGAAAGCGCCAGCAGCAGTCCTAGAGCCGCCCCTTTTCCATTTCCAAACAGATACACGAGTACAGGATGCACGTCCCTTTCAAAATAAGGCGTGACCACCGAGTCTGCAAGCATTCCGTAAAGCAAAAAGGATAAGGGGGCTACGCCGTATGCCCACTGATAGGACACTGCAAACACACGTCCCTGATATATTTCAGGTGTCTTCTCCTGAAGAATTGACTTGAACATGACATTCAGTGCCGGAAGTGGCAGCATGAGTATAAATAGCATTGGTGAAAGTCCACCGACCGAACGCATTATGCCAAATAGAATCATAGCCACGCCCGATACTGCAACTGAAGCCGAAAAAAAACGGACACGCTTGCGGCGTACATTAAGCACAGACAGTGCAAGCGCGGAAAAAGACGTTGAAACACTCATGATAGACAGCATCAGTGAAAGTGCCAGGGCACTTCCGCTTCTCTCCAGAACATAAGGAATGACCATTTCAAGAGGGCCATTCAAAAGAAAGTTCACCATACCCATAACAAGCACAAGAAGCATGATCTGGTGATGGGCCTTTAAAAATTCAAAACCCGCACGCATTTCTGCATAAATTCCAGCTTGCCTCTTATCCCCATTTTCTTTTGAGCTGTCTCTAACAAGCTCCGGAACTGGCAAACGGACAAATATTGCCATAGCAATCAGAAATGTCACCATATCTGCTAAAATTACGCCCTCAATATTGAACCTTACATAAAGAAGACCTGCAAACACAGGTGCCAGCACACCCGTAGCTGGAAAAATCAGCTCCTTGATACTGTTTATCCGCGCCCTGTTGTTGGCATTTGTAAGCATTGTGATTGCACCATCAGCAGCCGGATGCTGGGCAGCTGAAAAAATCCCCTGTAAAAAAACGACTCCATAAAGCACAGAATTTGAATACCAGGTCCCCACAATACTCATATATAGAAATAGAGAACCTATAGCCTGCATCATATCTGAAAGAGCAATGGTCCATTTACGAAGGCTTCTGTCAACAACAGTTCCAATGATATGCCCGAAAATCAGTGAAGGCAGTTCGTTAAAAAGTGGTATTAATAAAAGGTCCATTGTTTTTCCGGTTTTCTGATAAAGCCAAATACCGAGCGCAACACTTGTCATTCGGCTTCCAACTAGGGAAATAGCCTGTGTAAACAGAAGTCCGTACAGAACATGTGACGCATTTTCTATTCTCATTTTTTTCATTATTTCCTCCCATCAAATTACGCTTTAAACGATTTTTGATGGAAGTACACTGATTGCGCCCATGGCCCTGCCCCTTTCTTCATGTCTGAAGTCAAACTTCAGAGCTATCAAGGTCATTTTATTACCACATGCAAATATCGTCAATTAAATATATGTAAACATTGCAGAGTCAAAAGTCACAAAGTTGTAAGAAAGCGAGTATTGACATAAAACACCGGCTGATTTATCATTAAAATGATTATAGGGGGAGTAACCTGCTCACATATGTGAGATTCATGGTCGTCATTACAGAAACGAAACGTTTCTCGGTCATGTTGGCATCTTTGTCTGGTAAGACTCTACAATCAGCTTTTTTCGTGCTGGTTGAAGGGTTTTTTTTATTTCCTGAATCCCCTCCAGTAATCTTAGGTATGTTTGAAAGGAAAAACAACATGGAAGAACTCATCTACAGTCATTTACTCTCATTTCCAACCCTAATACTCATATTGATTATCGCCGCAGCCCTCTATACAGTCGGAAAAGGTGCGGATATATTAGTCGATGAAGCAGTCAGCCTTTCCGTTCACTGGGGAATCCCTAAAATGGTCATTGGTGCAACCATCGTTTCTCTGGGTACTACGCTCCCAGAAGCGGCTGTATCTGTCATGGCCGCCGTTGAAGGAAATCCTGACCTGGCCCTTGGCAATGCCATTGGTTCCATCATCGCCGATACAGGTTTGATCATTGGCCTTGCAGCACTGCTTGGAAAGCTTCCTGTTGATCCGATGATTATAAAACGCCAAGGCAAGATCCAGTATCTTTCATGTCTTCTGCTTGCAGTAGTAAGCCTGCCCTTCTTTGGTTCTGGCGGTCATGGCAACATATCTCAGCTTACCGGCATAGGTTTTCTGATTTTACTTGCAACCTACATCTATTTCTCATTGAAATGGGCCAAGGAAGACAATAGCGCTGAACTCGATGAAATCACAGAGGAACCGAGTCCTTTGTATATTCAGGTGCTAAAGCTTTTAATCGGCATTACCCTCGTCATCGGCTCATCAAAAATTCTGATTCCTTCAGTGGAAATTACTGCGACAAGAATCGGCATCCCACAAGGTGTTATCGCAGCTACACTTATTGCTTTTGGCACCAGCCTACCAGAGCTTGTGACTGCCGTTACAGCCGTACGAAAAGGCCATGGCGAGCTGGCCGTTGGAAATATTGTCGGTGCGGATATTCTAAATGTACTCTTTGTTGTCGGTGCATCAGCATCTGTAACAAGCGGCGGTTTAAGTGTCCCTGTTTCATTTTACAAGCTCCAGATTCCAGCCATGCTGCTGATTATTTTTGCATTCAGACAGTTTACAAAAGGCAAGAATCTCATGATTACAAAGTCAGAAGGACTCTTCTTAGGCGGCATGTATGCAGTCTATCTGGTCCTGAACTACACAATGCTTTAAAAATTATATTCGAAATTTCTTAGGACTACTGGCGTCTCTTGCGATATGCCACTGGTCCTTTTTATATGCCTTCCTCTTGCGTCTTATGTATATGATGCTGAAATCATTAACACCCTATTAACATATCTATAATCTTCAAGTTACATGCATTGGATACAATGGACTCACAGAAAGGAGATGAAATATGAAAAAGCTAAATATCTGCGTCGATATTGACGGGACCATGACAGAACCTTTTTACTGGTTGAAGGCTGCAAATGCATGGTTCAAAACAAATGTGCAACCAGAGGACGTTAAGGAATATGATATTCATCATGTTCTGGGAATCAAACGAAGAGATTATCTGGATTTTTATAATACGATGGGTGAAGCGCTCCACTTGAATGCTCTTCCCCGCCCCAACGCTTCATCAGTTCTGCATAGGCTCGCACAGCACCATAACATCTATTATGTGACAGCAAGGGAAGCACGGATGGAAAATGTTTCAAAACAGTGGTTCGAAGAAAATGGCATGCCAGAGGCGCCGCTCTTTCTTCTTGGATCACACCACAAGTCGGAAATGGCAAAACAGCTCAAATGTGATTTGTTTATTGAAGACCGATACGAAAATGCGCTGGAACTGGTCATGTCCGGCACCCCTGTACTTCTGATGGACTGTACCTATAATAGATTCCATACCATACTCAACATTGAACGCATTTTTGACTGGAATGAAGCCGAACGCAAAATCAACCTTTTTGCCAAGGCGCATGCACAGGCATTCAAGATAGCATAACTTGTTTCAACTCCTCCAAACTCAATTGAAGCAATTCGGTGCTAAATAAAAAGAAACGTGCTTATGAAAAGCACGTTTCTTTTATATTGTCATCAAGTAGGCTTAAACCTGTTCAGCAATCTTATAAATCAGATCTTCTGACTCACCCCAGCCAAGACAGGCATCCGTAATGGATTGTCCGAAGACACAGCCACTCTCATCCTGCTTTCCAGGCACCAGGTAGCTTTCAATCATCAGACCCTTTACCATTTTATGAACCCCATCATCATGGTTTCTTGAGCGCATGACTTCAAGACAGATTCTTGGTTGCTGCTCGTATTTCTTCATAGAGTTCGCATGACTTGCATCAATGATAATCGCTTGATTTTCAAGTCCACGCTTCTGGTATTGTTTATTGAGGTACATCAGATCTTCAAAATGGTAGTTTGGAATATTTCTTCCATATTGGTTTACTGCGCCCCTTAAGATACCGTGCGCGTAATTATTACCCGATGTCTGCACTTCATATCCGTTATAGATAAAACGGTGAGAAATCTGTGCCGCCTTGATTGAGTTCAGCATGACGCCCATATCTCCACCCGTCGGATTTTTCATGCCCGCTGGCACTTCCATCCCGCTGACAGCAAGTCTATGCTGCTGGTTTTCTACAGAACGTGCACCGATTGCGACATAGCTCAGCACGTCATCCAGATAAGGATAGTTCATAGGGTAAAGCATCTCATCTGCTGCAGTCAGTCCTGTTTCCGCAATAATTCGAATATGCATGTTTCGAATGGCTTCTATTCCCTTGAGGATATTTGGCTCATCCATAGGCACCGGCTGGTGAAGCATACCTTTGTAACCTTCACCCGTAGTACGCGGCTTATTGGTATAAACACGCGGAATGAGTACAAGCTTGTCTTCAACTTTCTTTTGGACTTCTGCAAGTCGCTTGACGTACTCAACAACTGCCTCTTCGTCATGCGCAGAGCATGGACCAATAATTAAAATGAATTTGTCGCTCTCACCCGTAAAGACCTTCGAGATCTCTTGATCCCGCTTTGTCTTAATATTCTTTAGCTCAGCTGGGAGCGGGATCATTGTTTTAATCTCGTCTGGCGTTGGGATTTGGTTGATGTAATCGAATGCCATAGTAACGCCTCCTTTATATATTGAAACGATTATAGCATTATATTGTTACATTTAAAGTCATTCAATAGATTTCGATGAATAGGTTTTAAGCCCTGCAAATTTTAAGCACCTGATTTTTTATCGAAAAACTGTGGAAATCGCGCATTATAAAAGCGGTATTTGAAAATATCATTTTTTAAAATACCGCCTTGCTAGGCTTAAAACATTTAGATGGCTCTTATATATTCATTTTCATTCATACCTGTTTCAAGTTGGATATCTTCTTTGCGTACAGGCTCAACAAGTCCGTTCTTAACTGCATAAACCAGATCTGACATGGTTTCCACATCATGTAGAACACGCGTTGCAAAATTACCGACCTCTTCATTGGTATGGGCATCACTGCCGCCTGTCAAAGGCAGATTCAGCGCCCTGGCGGTCATTCCCGCCTTGAAGTTGCTAAAGGCGTCCGTTCTACCGTTGTAAGCCTCGATGGCTCCCAGTCCGACAACCTCTTTCATTTTGTCACCCAGTCCACGATTGTTGTTCCGATACGGATGCGCAGCTATGGTTACCCCACCCCTAGCATTCACAAAATCAATTGTATCCTGAGCTGACATACGTTTTTCAGGCAACTGATCAATACCAAAGCAGAGCAAATCGCCGTCTAGTGTATAGATTTCTACACCGACGAATATCTTAAAGCCCGTTTGCTGTGAAATTTTTTCTGCAAAAGCCGTGTAGCCCAGGTCATCATGGTCTGTGACACAAATACCACTTAGACCTCTTGATTTAGCCAGTTCAATAGCCTGAACCAAATCAAGTCTGCTGTCGGATGAATGCAGATTCTGGTGGAGATGAAAATCTATTATCATAAAACAACCTCAAATCGTAAACGTCCATATACTGAGGTTATTTTATACCAAAATCGAAGGGAACGTGATTGAACTTATTAATACATCAAATCCAATCATTTGGTTTTCTTATGCAACTGGGGTAAACGTCTGTCATCATAGCCTTTTCACATCAAGGGGTCTGAAATTTCTCCGCCTTGAACCCGCACGCAAATGAAACAGGTTTCCCCTGTCTGTCGCACTGTGAATGTACTTCATGAAGGATGAGCCCGTAAGACGCAAACCACCGCCAGCACAGGCATTTTCAGAAAACGCCTTCACTGTGTCTCTTCGAACGAAGGTGCCTTTTGCCATAAATGGAACAGACTCACCGGAGTGAATCATCTTGCCGCTGCAGGGTGTACTGTGATCTGCTGTGACAATGAGGAGCCCTTCAAACGAAAGCAGTGGTGCGATTTGCCTGTCAATTTCTTCAATGGCCTTAACTTTTAGAAAGGGATTCTTCTTGTGAGATGCTTCATCCGGTGCCTTGGTATGTAGGTGCACATAGTCTTTATCAGAGTCTAGTGCCAGGTGCAGTGCATCCTTGAAATTCTCATATTTCACAAAGTCCATGCCAATGTACTGACTGAGACCCTCAAGCAGCTTTGATGCCCCGATAAGGGTAACCGACATACCGTTTCGTGTTTTGAAGTCTTCACAAGGAAGGCGAAGCCCGGCCCACTTTGTAAGAATGAAATTGCCCTCTTCCAGTCCCTGCGCACGCCGCTGCACGTTGACAGAGTGCGTATGCAAGACACTATGCGCCCGCCTAAGAAATCGGTTGATAGCACTGGCAGTAAAGATCGCCGATTCCTCATCTGTTTCAAAAGCTTCCACAAGCATGGCATACTGCGGTGTGTAAAAGGGGTCAGAGTCAGACACCTTGGGACTCAGACGTACCTGGTCCGACTGTATGCGTATAAAACAATGGCTGTCATAAGAAGGAATACATGTGAACTTGAGTCCATCAAACTCCGTATCAAGATCCGGTATCAGTCTTCGAATCTCTTCCTGTGACAGGTCCTTTGTAAATCTTGACTTCAGCATATAGCCATCTTCACTGCGGCTCACATCAGCAAAGGAGGCGCGCAGCATCAGGTCCTGTGAAGAGAAGACCACCTTCTCGCCTATTGCGTCAATAACAGCTCTGTTGGGATATTCCTCAAGCCCGTATCCAAAGAGCAGAAAATGTGCTAAATCAGTCCCCAGTGAAACCCCTTCTTCAAGCGGTGTCAAAAGCCCCGTAGCAGAAGCTTTTGCAATTTCGTCCAAATTGGGTGTCGATGCATATTCAAGGGGAGTCTTATCGCCAAGCTCCTTATAGGTTCTGTCTCCTGCGCCATCAAGAAGCAATGTTATGGTTTTCATATAAGTGAAAGCACCTCTTTCTTAAGTGCCGCAAGATCAGACTCCCCGTCCGAAAGATACCTGCCAATAAGCACACCAGCCGGATATAGGAATTCCTCAAGAAGTCTCTCGAAGCCGTCCTTGTCATATCTTGCAACCCCAAAGCCATCTCGGTAATTCCCACTGAGTACACATGCAGGATGTGCGAGGCCTTCCTTCCAGTCCCAACCAATCAGGGCTTCCACCTGATCGCCATCTTCAATATCTCTTAGTGGCATTATCAGCTTGCAGCCAAGTGCAGCGATCACCTTTACGAAGGTATCCAGAGACTGTGGCAGCTGGTTCACCTTCACCCTGCCGTCATGGGATGTCCGCTCCCCCGATATGATGGTGCCCGACAGGGCCATTGCAAATTCAAGCTTGGTCAAATGAAAATAAAGATGACAGCCAATGCAGTGGGAATAGAAGCCAAACTTATCTTGAAGCATATTGGCAGTTCTTCCGTTCATCAGGGCCCAAATATCTTCCCGACTGTATTCAAGCAGCGGATAGAGTGTTTTCCGGTTGCCAAAAATAGCTTGGACCCTCAGTTTCAGATGAAGATAATTGTCATAGATTGCATCAAAATCTCCGTATTCCGTTCCTGCAAAGGTCGCGACAGGGAGAATGTAGTTGATTTCATCGTCTTCAAACGCCTTGAGTATGGCTGCAACACTGTCTCGACCTGAGAATTCTCCAATGACCGTCGTTTTGTCATAATCTAATGGGTTGAACCTATGTAAAGCCTTGCTGATCATCTGTCTTCACCTCTTTTTCATAAACGTCTAGTGTGATTCTATGCGTATGCTTATTCCCATTGATTCACTTGCTGTTATTCTGCAAAATCCGCCAATTGGAAAGGTAATGTGCGGTGTCGTATGCCCAAAGTCAACATCATAAATGATTGGAATATCCTTCAGCGCTTTTTTACCATTCAAAATATAGAGGAGTTTTTCCTCAGTCATGCCCGATTCCACCTGAAATCTTCCGAATACAATTCCCTGCACCTTGTTAAAGCGGATCTGATGCATGAGGGATTGGAGGTCCCTATCAAAATTCTCTGGAAAACTCAGCAAATCATCCTCAATAAAGAGCACTGCATTTTCAATATCCGGCATATAAGGGGTGCCTTGCAGGAGGTTTAAAGTGCACAGGTTACCGCCGACTATGGTCCCTTCCATGTCACCGGGGTTATAAGTCTTTATTCCAGTATTTTCTATAAAAGTTCTGTTTTCCTGATCCATGAACCAAGCGTCATCACTCCAGGCTTTTGAGGCACTCACCTCAAATATCTGGTCACCCATAAGGCACTTTTTAAAGTATTCCAGTGTATATTCAAGCCCCTTTTTCATGCCCAGTGTGGAGAAATGCGGTCCGCTATAAGTCACCAGGCCCGTTCGCGCATAAATGGCATTGCAGAGGGCTGTGATGTCAGAATAGCCGCAAATCACTTTAGGATTTTTGCGTATGAGTGTGTAATCCAGCGTATCCAGTATCTGATTGACATTGTGTCCACCAATGACTGTAAATATCCCCTTTACATTGGGGTCTGAAAAAGCTTCATGCAAATCAGACACTCGCGACTCGACACTAGACGATACAAACTGGTTGGTCTCTTCACAGTGCTCTGAGAATGTGACTTTCAGCCCCATCCTGTTGAAGTTGTCAATGGCGATTTTTCGTGTTTCTTCACTAATGAGACTTAAGCTTCTTGAAGACGCCACAACTCGAATTTCATCTCCTGATTTAAGTTTTTCTGGATAAATGGTATTGAAACGCGTATTCATCTTTATGCCCCCCTGTAATTGAATTAGCTGAGACACGAATGCATCTCAGCTGTTTATAGCCATACTTAATGGACAACGCAGTTCTTGCCCCTGTGCTTTGCCTTATACAAGTTCATATCGGCAATATTCACAAGTTCAGCTGCATCCTCGCCATGGTTTCTCTCCTCTGTTGCGTCCTTTTCATAATGACCTGTCGACATAAAGTCTTTTAAAGTGGACACGCCAAAACTTGCTGTGATTTTGATTGCCTTGTCAAACTCAAGATCACTGATTGTCTTGCGAATGCGTTCTGCAATCTCAACCGCTTTTTCAGTAGATGTATCCTTGAGAATCACAATGAACTCCTCGCCGCCATAACGGCCAATAACATCTGATTCCCGCGTTGAATCCATCAGTGCGCTTGAAACACGCCGAATCACTTCATCACCGAACAAATGTCCATAGGTGTCGTTGACGTGCTTGAAATCATCGATATCCAGCATAATGAGCGAAAGAGCGCCGTCAGTGCTTTCGAAGCGTTCTGTTTCACGTGTCAATAGTTCAAACATGTACCGGTTGTTGTATAGCCGTGTAAGAGAATCCCTCAGCGCTTGTTCTTTAAGCTGCTCATTGGCTTCTTCGAGAGACATTTTATATTCCTCAAGACGTTTTCTTGAGTAATAATTCCCCTGCGATATGACAAGGGCAAGCACTGTCGCTATCAACGACTTAAAGGCTATGGCATTTGCAGCGCCAATACTGGTAATCCGACCATACACCATGGCCGTAAAAATGACAAAGTTGGTCATATAGAGCAGACTGCTTCTGTTTGGCTCCAATATGAAAAGGGCTGCTACGAAAAACAGGACAATGCTGAATATGGCAATATCCTCTCTTTCAATGTAGACAAGTATGGTGAACACACTGCCCCACAACATGGCTACGGCAATATAAACATTTGTGAACATCTGATATATGGCAATGCTCTTGAACCATTTTCTTTTATAGGAAACTGCAAGAAATGTCAGGAATATGATATGAAAGATAACGATTACCGTAACCGGTTTTCGTATATCATGCTCAAAAAAGCCCAAGGTGGACAATAGGAGTCCAATACACTCAAAGAAAGTGTAAATCATACCCACCATGAAAATCTTCATGATGTTCATTCGTACATTTGTTTCTTTAAAGGACTTACTCTCCCTATGACTGTTTGCAATTCTATCTAAATAACGCTTCATAAGATTCCCCCACTTTTATAAAACAGTGAATAATTTATACCCATAATTTAAAACCGGAATCCTATTTCTATATATGGAATCTTTTGGTAATCTCTTCTTTGAGCCATTTGGGGATCTGATAGTGAAAATAAAGCATAAAGAGTGCCCATGGCAATATGTTCAGGGCGATGTTTATAGACCAAATCAGCTTAATGGCATGATAGATGTATTGACTGATGAAAAATTCAAGACCTATACAGTAGCCTGCAATCAAAAGCAAGCTATAGGCCGCCGTATGCAACCCGCGGTTCTTGCTTTTGATCCACATGTAATAGTTGAGCAATAGAAATATAAGGGCCATAAAAACTGCTGGAAGCCCCAGTGGCACAAACCACTCAAATTTCCCGTTTATGATGTCAAGCACGGCCAAAAGCACCAGGGTATTGATGCCAGCACCAATTATGGACTTGGAAATACTGTGCACATACCGGAATAGAAATATCATATATACCCAAATCGAAAAAAATGTGATTCCGGTATAGAGGGACCATGTTAAACTGCCATCAATCATGTAGTTGGAATACATTAAGCCAAATGCATTTCCAAACAAAAGAAATGTCAGGGTATAGAAGGCCTTCCGCTTGAAGTCAAAGGCTATTTGGGCATAAATATCCTTTACATCTGGAAACCGCTTCTCTATTTGTATTGTGTGTTCCACATCGAGATCCGGTATTGGAAAATGACAAAGTGGACAATTATGTATTTCGTCATCTACTTCAACACCGCATTTTGAGCAATAAGGCATATGCCGCTCCTATCTGTTTGACTCTATTTTCACAGGAATCCCCATTTCTCTTAGCCGTGTAAAGAAAAGCTTCTCTACCCGCCTGTCCCTGCTCAAGCTGCCAAACGTCAAATATATATTCTTCTGATAACTGACCATAGTGATTTTCAAAGTGTTCCCCGTACTCGGTGGTGGATACAGCTCAAAACGTTCAATGTGCTTTTCAAGGGTTTCAGACATCTGAATACGTCCAATATTGGAAAGACCAGACGTATAGTTCCCTTCGCCATAGGTCCTGTAAATGATTGGCATGAGCAGATCCTTCAAGACAAGAGGGACCAGCCTCAAAAACCAGTTTTTCTCACTCATTACCGTTGTCCGTATCTGTTGACGCATGTACTTTTCATCTGCAGTCACCCGGATGAAGGTCCGAACATGACTCAGGATTTCTTCAAAGGTGTAGTGACCCAGTCTAGGATCTATCATTGGTGTGACACTGATAAAAAAATTACGGAGTGTTTTTGATGGATAGTACTTTCTCAAATTGACTGGGATATTCAGAACAATAGGCTTTTTATCAAAACCCTCGCTTTCTATTAGGGTCTGAATGACTTCAAAATATACGGCGCTGAGAAACTCTGTCATTGTCGCCTCAGAGCAGCGTGCACATTCGAGCACTTTTTCAACCGGCAATATGCCGGTTACAATGTTATAGATCCCTCTCTTCTCACGTATGAAGGGGAAATGAAAGGCAGGAATACGCCTTCTTGTTTTAGGCAGCTTCTCGTCGTAATGGACACCAAAACCATCTTCAAACTCTTTGGGGTCCGGCCTCTCTCCGACCTTGAATACTTCAGGGTCCTCGCCTCGAACTCCCATGAGACTGAAATACTCATAGAGCAGTGCCTTCATGAAAACCGTCGCACCGCTGCCATCCGTCAGAATATGTGAAAATTCAACCATGACTTTCTTTCTGAAATACAGAACACGAAATGGATGAACACCTTTCTTCTTTATTTTCATGTACATGCATGGATAAAAGGATTCTTCAAGAACACTTGGCTTTGACTCGTTTTTATCAAAATAGTACCAAAATACGCCCCGCCGCAAGGTCACATTGAAATACGGAAAGCGTTCCATCACATTATCAAGGGCAATTTGAAGCACTGTTTCATCAACAGCTTCTCTAAGATCAGCTGAAAGTCGAAACAGCGTCGTGGCTCTTGATGATTTGATTGATGAGTACATTCTTCCTGCAGTATCCAGCTTAAACCATTGTTTTTTTGGCATTTTAAGCTCCTATCTGCTCCTATAGTGCCGTACACGGTCAAACGCCATAAACCCAAGGCGTTCATATATCCTTCCTGCGTCGATATTGTCATACTGGAGGAAGAGATTCTTGCCCTCCTGCATGAGTTCCTTGCAAAGGACTTCAAGACACATGGTTGCAAGTCCGCGCCGCTCATAGCCCGGACGTGTCGCTACGCCCACAATGAGTGCCGACTTAGGGGACTCGAACTCACTTTGTGCAACCGCCACTATTTGATTGCCTTCACGGATCAAAACCCCTCTACCTCTTCCAGATTTAAGCTTTTCTTTCATTACTACAAGGGAACTGAAGCTTTCAAACACTTCTTTATACAGCGTTTCAACTTCCTCAAGATCTCCAATACGCAGGGAGGTCACCTCTGGAAATGACTCAAAATCATATTGTCGCTTGCGGTCTGTAAGTGCTGCCAGAATGGCACCGTCCTTTATGCTTTCAAAGAGATCCTTGTCTATGAACTTGTCGCAAAAGGATGCAGGCCCTATAAGACAACCAAATTCAAGGTTTTTGATTATGCTCGCAAAGTTTGAGACCTCAAAAGAATCCTTTGCGTAAAACTGCAAATTTCCTGACGCTCTATGAAAAAGTGCAGCCTGATATTGTTCTGACCCATCAAGCTCCACATATACACTCTTAAAAACATTCTTTTCACTTTCAAGGCCCAGACGTATGAAGTAGTTTCTTGCATTGTCCTGAGCGATGAAATCTTTCAGCATGCTCCCCGAACTGCTTTCCAGTTGTTTAATCATCTTACCCCCGCGCTTCGCTTGAAGCCCCATTAAAGGAAATTCCTATAGTAATATTATTCTATAATATGATAATTCTATGATTGATGGCATATATCCTCTTTTGACGAGGTTGTGTGCAAATTGCGTTTTTGTGGCTTATGCAAGTTTGACATATAAACAGGATTACAAATCTACAGTTCCAGACTTATGAAAACTTTGATAGCCAAGGCGCGGTTGAGTTTCGCTCCGCGAGCGTACTCTGCGTACGTGACCGGTGCGTAACTCAACCAGCAACGCAGGATTTCGGAGTTTTCATAAGTCTGGCAATCTTGCGATTGCTCATGTCGCTTGCGCGATATTGGTTTTTGAGTATCTTTTTTATAATTAGAAACACAGAGCAATCTTTCGATTGCTCATGTCGCTTGCGCGCCATATACGGTTATAGGCGCAACACGCCAATTTTGTGCGGGCACAATTGGCGTGTTACATCTATAACCGTGCATTTCTTTGCCTTTTTCGAATGTAAAAGGGGTGTGTCTATAAGACACACCCCCTGCAAATTCGATAGAAACGGCAACTCATAAACCAAAACACTTCAAACTGAAATACTTCAAACTTAAAATACTTTGCTTTACTCTGTTACACTCAAAATACTATCAACCTAAACTACAAGATAATTTGTTACGATAGTGCTGTGTTGCATTCGTACCGTATTACATTCGTACTGTGTTACAGCCGTACCTTGTTACAATACTACCTTCGAACATCTTACCTCTTGCAATGTTACCATCGTACAATAATACTTTCATACGGTGTTGCATTGTTACAGTAGTACTGTGTTTCTTGTTGCTTTGGTGATACTTACTTAATACGGTGTTACTGTGGTACTGAAATACTTACTGCTTACAAACACTAACTTGTTTATTACCATACACGACTTAAGTTAAAGGCTTATAAGTCATGTAGCACTACATGTTCGCGGCTCATAGACTGCTACCCCGACATGCTTTCGGTACTTCTAAAAGCGTACTGCAATATTAATTATTCTTCCTCTGCTCCAAGACCTAACAACTAACAAGCATTACTAACCTTCCGAAGCCACCGATTCTATCGTAGAAGAAATCTTCTGGTAATAATATACCCGCAAGCTTCCTCTGTAATCATTTTTTATTGATTTATTATTGAAATCACCAAATATTTCGGACATATTAAGCCGGTATATAATCCTTGTGGTCCTTCTGAACGATCTGGCCTTCACGGTAGGCATTCAGAAGTGCCTTCAGAGCCTTGATGTTCTCTTTCATCTCACGGCCTATATCGGTGTCGCCAACATACATGCGCGGCTGATCCTTTTCAATGAAGACTGTCGTCGGAAGGACGTCTCGGTCCTCTGCTATGGATCTTTCCTTAGAATCAAATTTCTCATGTGAAACGAGGACCATTCCCTGTGAATTGAAAATAAGGGTGTAGCCCGCAATGCCCGTCTGCTGCTGGTAGGCCCTTGAAAAACCGCCATCTATGGAAATCAGCTTTCCATTTGCCTTGATGGGAATCTCACCGTCTGCGACCTTTACAGGGACATGTCCGCTGATGATATGGGAAAATGGCTTTTCTAGACCAAACTCCTTCAGCACCATGACACAGGTTTCTTCCTCACTGCGCAGCTCATAATAAGGGTTCTTGATTTCTTTGTGTGTTGCCTTGTCATCTATGAAATAACGCTCAAATGTCGCCATCTTCTTTTTGCCGAACAGCGGCGAGAACTCTCCGCACCACATATACCACATTATATCTAGGGCTTCCCTTTTCTCCGCCTCGTTATGGGTGAAGAAGGCCTTGCGCGCCATGAGGTCAAAATAGTCCATCAGGGCTTTTCCTGACAGCTTTTTCCCATGTGTCTCATAAGCCATAAACGCGCCTGATTCTTCAATTGGAATACAGCCGTGGTAGATCAGATTTTGGTTATGGACCAGATACATGCTGCCCTTGTTGAAGAGGAATTCCATATGGGCATGGAGCTTTTCTGAACGCATGAAGCTCTGCTTTAATTTATGGAGCACATCTGCCTCTTCATCCGTAAGTGTATATGGATTTTCTGGATCGAATGTCGGGAAGTTTGTATCGTTCAGGGCATAACTGACGCCATCCACTTCAACGGTTCCTGTCTCAAGATCCATGGTCTCCATAAGATTTCGGTTATCCATTTTAAACTCAGGTCTTCTCTGGATCAGCTGACCCTCAACCTTGAACTGAATGATTGCAATCGCCTTTTGCATGCGTGACAGCAAATCGATGTCCTTTTCCTTAAAGTCCGCCTTTTTGACCTTCGCACGAATTTTGCTCGAATACGGGCCCTGATAGGTTTCAAGGGTAAAGCGAATAAGTGATGACAGATTAATTCCGTATCCCTCTTCAAGGGTTTCCAAGTTGCCGTATCTGAGGGCAATACGCAGTGTGTTCGCTATACACGCCTCCGACCCAGCAGCGGCACCCATCCACAATATGTCATGATTGCCCCACTGGATATCAACGGAGTGATGGTCCATCAGAAGATCCATGATGATATGGGCTCCGGGACCTCTATCGTAGATATCGCCAATGATATGCAATCTGTCTACAACCAGCTTTCGAATCACTTCGCAGATATCAATCACGAACTCATCCGCACACTCGATATCAATGATGCTGTTGATGATCGACTGATAGTAGGTCTGTTTCATTTCGCTGTTTTCCTTTTCGTGGAAGAGTTCCTCAATAATATAGGCAAAGCTCTGCGGCAGTGCCTTACGCACCTTAGACCGTGTATACTTATAGCCTGCAGCCCTGCACAAAAGTACCAGACGGTAAATGGTTGCCCTGTACCAGGCATCCATGTCCAGTCCTTCTTCCTTAATGATTTCTAGCTTTTCCTTTGGGTAATAGACGAGCGTTGCCAGACTTTTCTTTTCTTCTGCTGTAAGCAGGTCTCCGAAGGTATCTTCGATTTTTCTTTTGACAACACCTGACGCATTACGCATCACATGGTCAAATGCCTCATGTTCGCCATGAATATCTGTCAGAAAATGTTCGGTTCCCTTTGGAAGATTTGTTATAGCACTCAAGTTGATGATTTCTGTGGATACGTCATCAATGGTAGGATACTGTTTGCTCAAAAGCTGCAAGTATTTCAAATCAAAACTCTGACTCATAAAATCGCCCCCACTCCATATGTTAAAATAAAATGCGCTGTTTCGAAGCACTTTAGTAAAGTTTTACCTTCAAACCCGCTGAATAACTCTGTTTCAGCCTTCCCATATAGAGTACCAAAACTTTTCATAAAAAACAGTATGTATGAACAAAAAAAACAATATTTTTTTTAATCTTCGGGTTTCTCATGTCCAGGTCAAAGTGGTCTTGGGATTGACATTTGCCCGTAAAAAGTATAATCTCAGTAAGGTTGGTTATTTTCATATTTAATAGAACAGTATGCGGTAATGCCTTTCCTTTGGCATTTGATTTCACCGCCTTTAACTGTAAAATATATAGCTTATACCTACATTTATTTTAATAAAGGATGATTTTCAATGACTAACAAGAAATATAGTTTTAAAGAACAAGTCGACAGAAGAAGAACTTTCGCAATCATTTCTCACCCCGATGCCGGTAAAACGACGCTGACTGAGAAATTCCTACTCTACGGAGGCGCGATTCGTGAAGCGGGTTCTGTAAAATCAAGAAGATCTGCCAAGCATGCTGTATCTGACTGGATGGAGATTGAAAAGCAAAGAGGTATTTCTGTTACTTCTTCAGTACTTCAGTTCGAGTACGATAACTTCTGCATCAACATTCTGGATACACCTGGTCACCAGGACTTCTCTGAAGATACCTACCGTACACTTATGGCTGCCGACAGTGCGGTCATGGTTATAGACTGTGCCAAGGGTGTCGAGCCACAAACTAAAAAGCTATTCCATGTATGTAAGATGCGCGGTATTCCAATATTCACATTCATCAACAAGATGGATAGGACCGGCAAGGACCCGTTTGAGCTTATGGAAGATATCGAGACGGTACTCGGTATCAACTCATACCCGATCAACTGGCCTGTAGGTACAGATGGAAACTTCCGTGGCGTATTCAATAGAAGAAACAACCAAATTGAGCTTTTCTCTGACGGAAAGCACGGCTCAGCAATCGCCAAGTCCACTACTGGTGATGTAACTGATGAAAAATTCACCGAGCTGCTTGGCGCTGACATTCATGAAAAAATCATTGAAGATATTGAGCTGCTGGACGGCGCCGGTGACGATTTTGACATTCAGCGTGTTCTTGACGGCGAGCTTACACCAGTATTCTTCGGTTCTGCGCTTACAAACTTTGGTGTTGAGCCTTTCCTCAAGGCCTTTCTGGAATTCACGCCACCACCGTCACCACGTGACAGCAACATGGGTAAGATCGATCCAAATACGGACAACTTCACTGGCTTTGTGTTTAAGATTCAAGCCAATATGGACAAGTCCCACAGAGATAGAATCGCCTTCCTGAGAATCTGCTCCGGCAAATTTGAAAAAGGCATGCAGGTAAATCATGTACAGCGTGATAAGAAAGTCCGTCTTGCCCAGCCACAACAGTTTATGGCTCAAGACCGTGTCATTGTTGAAACTGCATATCCTGGAGACATCATCGGTCTGCACGACCCAGGCATTTTCAACATTGGTGATACGCTTTGCGCCGATGCTTCAAAGCTGGAATACAAGGATATTCCTCAGTTTGCACCGGAACACTTTGCAAAGGTATACACAAAGAACGCCATGAAGCGTAAGCAGTTCGTAAAAGGCATTACACAGCTTGCTGAGGAAGGTGCAATTCAGGTCTTCAGACGTCCGAATATCGGCGTTGAGGAACTGATTATCGGCGTTGTTGGCGTCCTTCAGTTTGAAGTTCTTGAATATCGACTCAAAAATGAGTACGGTGTCGATGTCATCAGAGAGTCCACACCTTACCGTTTCATCCGCTGGATTGATGAAACATCATGCAATGTCGACAAGCTTTCTCTGCCATCGGACTCCATGCTTGTCGAATCAAGCAAGGAAAAACCAGTCATTCTTTACCAGCGTGAATGGTCCCTTAAACATATTGAGGACCGTAACGAGGGCATTGTTCTGAGTGACGTATCCCTTTAATATTACGACATAACAAGAAGCTTATCTGATAATTTTTGCATCAGATAAGCTTTTTTCAACTTTTAAGTAAATTTTCAAATAATTTCATCAAAACTCTTTACAAATTATTAATATTCCTCTAACATGGATATTGCTGTGTGTTCCGATAAACGGATAATTGTCTTCCGTGGAAACACACAAATATAGAAAGAGGCCATAGAGCCTTCTAAGAGGATGAGTAAGGAGACATTAGTATGAGTAAAGAAAGAGGACAATGGGGCTCGCGTATGGGCTTCGTAATTGCAGCGATTGGTTCTGCAATCGGTTTGGGGAACATTTGGCGATTCCCTTATGTTGCGTCAAGCAACGGTGGTGGTGCATTTATGATTCCATATCTGTTTGCACTGCTTACAGCAGGTATTCCAATTTTGATTCTCGAGTTTTCAGTCGCACACAAGATCAAACGTTCTGCGCCTGGATGCTTCGGTAAAATCAATGGAAAGATGGAAATCCTAGGATGGATGCAAACCCTGATTTCATTTGGAATTACTGTTTATTATGTTGCCATCATCGGATGGACAATCAATTATCTTACATACGGTTTCACATCAGCATGGGGAACGGACACCAGCGGATTCTTCTTTGGTGAGTTCCTGAGCATTACAGACGGTCCATTCATCATTGGCGGTGTGAACACAAAAATGCTTATCGCACTGGCACTTGTTTGGGGCATCAACTACGCGGTTCTTATGGGCGGTATCAAGTCAGGCATTGAAAAAGCCAACAAGGTGTTCATGCCTCTGCTTATTTTCTGTCTGCTGATTGTTGCAGTTAGAGGTCTGACACTGGAAGGTGCGGCGCAGGGTCTTGACTACTTCTTCAAGCCTAACTTCGGTGCTCTTAAGGATCCAACGGTATGGCTTGCTGCCTACGGACAGATTTTCTATTCTCTGAGTATCTGCTTCGGCATCATGATTACCTACGCATCTTACCTGCCTGAAAAGACAGACATCGTCAACAATGCATTTCTAACGGGTCTGGGTAACTGTTCATTCAGTATCCTTGCCGGTATTGCCGTTTTCTCGGTACTTGGATACATGGCTGCTCAACAGGGCGTCCCTGTTTCTGAGGTGAATGCTGGCGGTATTGGACTTGCTTTCATCGTATTCCCGCAGGCAATCAATGCCCTTCCTGGCGCAAACGGACTCATGGGAGCACTCTTCTTCCTTTGTCTGATATTTGCAGGTCTGAGTTCAAGTATGTCAATCATTGAGGTACTTGTATCCAGCTTCACAGACAAGTTCGGTTTTGAGCGTAGAAAAACACTTACGGTAATTACAATTGTCGGTTTCTTGACATCGCTTATTTTCGTAACGGGTGCAGGTCTCTATATTCTTGACATTGTCGATCACTTCATCAACACTTACGCGATTGCAATTTCAGGCCTGGTTGAGATCGTGCTTATTGCTTGGCTGATGAATCTGGAAGAAATCCGTGCATATGCGAACAGCATGTCAGACTTCGAAGTAGGTACTTGGTGGAACTTCACACTGAAATATATGACGCCTGCCCTGCTTTCTGTCATGTTCCTGTTCAACACTTACACAGACTTCTCAAAGGGTTATGAAGGCTACTCGATCAAGGCGCTGTCTGTATACGGCGGCGGTACACTTGTTATCATTCTGCTGGGCGCCCTTGTCTTCAAATCATTTAAGGGCAACGACGAACACGAAAGAATAATCAGTGAAGGGGTGAAGATGTAATGAGCACAAGTGCCATTCTATTTGCAGCTATTGCCATAGGAATCACATGGGGCGGCTTCGGCATCTGCCTTTCCATTGCTGCGAAACAAAAATAAAACCAACCAATAAAGGCCCGTGAAATGCATCTGAAGTGCATTTCACGGGCCTTATTCATTATTCCTTTATTCTGTTCTACAGAATGCAGATTGAATCTGCACCGCTTCTATATCTCAAACATGGAACGAACTTCGTCTTCACTCAGACTTGTAATAAATGTCTCTCCTGGTTTGACTACCTTGTCAATGAGCTCTCTTTTTCTCTCCTGAAGCTTGATGATCTTCTCTTCTATGGTGCCACGGGTAATAAGCTTCATGACATAGACATTCTTGGTCTGACCGATTCTGTATGCACGGTCGCTTGCCTGGTCTTCCACAGCAGGATTCCACCAAGGATCAAAGTGAATGACCGTATCGGCACCCGTTAAGTTGAGACCAGAACCTCCAGCTTTCAAGGAAATCAGGAATACATCCCCGTCTCCACTATTAAAGCTGTCCACCATCAGCCCACGGTCTCTTGCCTTCGTCTGACCATCCAGGTAATGATAGGACAGATTCATTTCCACAACCATCTCGCGAATCAACTTGAGCACACTTGTAAACTGAGAGAATATCAGCGGCCTGTGCCCACTTTCTCTCAGCTCTGCAAGAAGCTCTCGAAGCGCCTCGAATTTTCCACTTGTTCCATCATAATCTTCAAGATAAACAGACGGGTGCGAACAAATCTGACGCAGTCTTGTCAGTGCCGACAATATTTGAAGCTGAGAGCCAGCGAATCCACGTTCTGCAAACTGTCTGTCCAGCTCTCCGCGTATGCGGCTTACTGTAGCGGCATAAACCTTTTTCTGTTCATCGGACATTTCTATACGAACCTGACTCTCTATCTTCTCAGGCAGTTCAGGAAGCACATCCTTTTTGAGACGTCTCAGGAGGAATGGCTTGATCATAGCACGTAGGGCCTCGCTCTTTTCAAGGTCCTGTTCCTTCGTGATCGGCTTTTCGTATAGCTTTGAAAAGCTGTATCGCGAGCCCAAATGCCCCGGGAGAACAAAATCAAATATTGACCAGAACTCCCCTAAATGATTCTCCATAGGTGTACCTGTCAGGGCAAAGCGATTGGATGCAACCAGCTTCTTCACACTTTGAGCCACCTTTGAGCTTTCATTCTTAACATGCTGCGCCTCGTCGAGAATGACCGTGGAAAAATGCATGTCCTGATAAAGGTCTATGTCCCTTCGAAGGGTCGCATAGGAAGTGATAAACACATCGCATTGCGCTTCATTTCCAATAGCCGACTCACGCTCCGGGCGTGTTCCGTGAACAATTCGGTAGGTCAGCTCCGGGGTGAATTTATCAATTTCAGCAGCCCAGTTGTAGACCAGTGATGTCGGTGCAACAATAAGGGCTGTCGCCTTTTCGCCATCCTCCTGCTTGCTCAGCAGGAAGGCTAGAACCTGAACCGTCTTACCCAGACCCATGTCATCGGCAAGTATGCCCCCCATTTTAAGCGAAGACAAGGTTCGAAGCCACTGGTACCCTGTAACCTGATAAGGTCTTAAAACCTTTTTCAAACGGTCTGGTACCGCAATATCTATGGACTGGGGGTTTTTCAGTTTCATGGTCAACCGCTTAAAGCTGTCGTTTCTCGAAACACGGCGCTTTTCCTCTTTATCAAGATGATGGTCAATATAATATGCTGCGCTGGCAGGCAGGCGAATGTCCTTACCAAGCTCCTTGGTCTTGATATCAAAGTTGCGCATTAGTGAGTGCATCATTTCAAACGATTGACTCTCAAGTGAAATGAAGCCGCCCTGTTTCAGCTTATAATACTTCTTCTTAAGTCTATAGGCTTTCAGAACATGATTAAGCTCACGTTCTGAAATCCCTTCAATGGAAAAATTGTATTCCAAGTAGTTTTCTGTCTCGTTCAGACGAATGCTCTGGTGAATTCGCGCCTCACTGATCACACGCTTGTCTCGGTATGAGTCCGTCGCATAGAGTACCGACTCCTGCTTGAGCACAGGTGCGTAGTCGCTTAAAAATACGTACTCATTGTAATCGCCCGAAACCTTGAAACCAGTTTGGGTTTTTTCAAATATCCGATTGTCAAATCGCCTTAAGAAAGCACGTTCCTCAACACGGTCCCTAAGCACAATCGCGTCTTTGCTGTGTGCTGAAACTGGCGTTATTTCATCTACAGCCGGATCGTACTCCTTGTCACCATATACAAAGAGAAGCTTGATTTCAATGCCCTTCTCCCTATAGTCCAGATAAACCCGCTTTTCAAGGTTTCTTCGAAGTATTCTGTCTGAAAGTTCTTCTGAAAGCACCACACGGCCAATTCTTTTAAAAACCGGATAGACGGCATTGATGATTTCTTCCATATATTCAACAGGAAAATAAAGCTCCGTGTTGGTATAGAAGAGCTCATGCACGTGTCGAAGCGCTGTGCGCTTGTCCTCTCCAGGCAGAATAATGGCACGGTCATTGTCGTAAACAAGTGTGAAGGCATTGTCCAGTATTTTAAACGGATAGGGCTCACTGAGTTTTATGCAGAGCTGGTTTCCAACAACTTCATGCTGAAACTCAAGCGCAGGAAGCTGCTGAAGTATTACTGCAGGATACTGGCTGTTGTCATCGCTGATAAAAAGCCGCTCACGATCAATACATTCCAGTATTTTCATGAATCTGTTAGGAGAAAGCCGGATGTACTTTCTTTCAAAGACACTGGACTTCCCTTCAGTCACATACTGTTCGCCGGCTTCAAGACCCGCTTCCTCATAGAGGTCAAGCAAGAGGGTCATAACCTGCAGATCCTTGCCGCCAAAGGTATGTCGGCTACCGTTGAAATCAAAGTTCTTTGAAAACTCGATACGACTCCCTGTATTGATTGCAGCAAGAAATTCACGTGCATCCTTCACAATATAAAATCTGTCCAGTCCTATGCGAAGAGACATTGCCGCAGCATATCCTTCCAAATTGACATGGTCTCCAAACTCAAGCTGAAACTCGACGTTGACGATTTCCTTTTCGGTCGGTTCCATATCTGTATCGAGCATTTGAAGAATCTGTCGCGTCATATCATCGTTGACTGTTTCTTTAACCAGACCGCTTCCAAGCAGATTGGACTGGAAACCTTCATTTTGATGAAATCCACTTTCGGCTTCAGCGCGCTTCTCATTTTCCCGTTCCTGTCTGTCATACATTTTGAGCAAGGCGGCGATGCCATGTTCACAAAGCCCCTCAATGCCCTCTGCAGCGGAACAGGTACAGGTATGGTTTTCCAGTAGTCCATCCATTCCAAAGTCAAATGTCACTTCATAGATTTTTCGATCTGAAACGGTCGTATGTATTTGTTGTGTCAGCCAGCCACTTAAGATTCCAACGCCTCTGGCTACATGTATTTTTAATGCCTTTTCCCAGATTTCCTCTGAGTCGGCCTGTTGTTTGAGTTCTATTTTAGATATATGATAAAGCATATCAACCTCCGGTGGTTCACACCTATATACACCCTTCCCTTAATCATACTACACAAAAAAAAGCCTGTCATATGATTTATACATATTAAGGCTCAAAATGCGCATTTTCGTAAAACGAAAGCCGATTCGTTACGATTTGCGTATTAGTATACCCGCATTTCATACGTATCGGCCTTTCTGCTTAAAAGTCCTTGTTGATTATATTGCTGTAATATGAGTTTGTAGGCGATGTGTCATATATTGGATTTCCGCCAATATAAAAGTGATAGAGCTTTGTAAGATACCTTACCGCTTCAATGCTCCTAATGTTGTTGTAAGCAATTGAAAGGACCTCAAGATTTGTAAGTTCTCTTATTGCAGTAATATCTTCAATATCGTTTCGGCTCACATCCAAATGCTTCAGATTATATAGAGCAGATAAGGGGCTCAAGTCCATTATGCTGTTATTCCAAAGTACTAGCTTTGTCAGCTTCTGCTTGTTGCTCAACGGGCCAAGATCAGAAACCTGATTATTGTGTATTGCAAAATAGGTCAAATCTCTAAGTCCTCTCAGCGGCTCAATGCTCCTTATAGAATTTCGTGAAAGATCCAGTATCTTCAAATTGACACAGTACTCAATGCCGCTTATGTCACTGATTCCACTTGAAGCAACATAAATTTCCTCAACACCAGCCAGATCGTTTGCGGTCAAGGTGCCTGATGGCTTGCCTATTTGCGTCCTTATATAGAACTCAAGGTTGGCGTCGGCAAAGACGACTGTTTCACCAGCACTTGTATTTTCAAGAAGGGTCAGGGTGTCCATAAGTGCGTTTGCCCTAACGCTGAGCTCGCTGGATGCATTTATAGCAGGGGCATTTTCAACAAAGGCATATGCCGCCAAAATGTTCGAACGTGTCGGATACAGCTCTGCATACTCCACTGACTGTCTTGCAGCATCATAGGTGTAATAGAAGACACTATCATCCGGATAGATATTGACTGTTGAATAGACCATTGCATTATGGTAGTTGGGATAAGAATAGACACCATTTTCCTTATTCAGATAATAGAATTTCACACCTTTTTCCATAAGTCCACAATCCATATTGAGCTTGTCTATATAGACAGCAAAGATAATCAGATCTTGAGCTTCGCCTTTATCAAGCGCATAAAGATTGCTGAGTCCTGCAGGCATATGCTCATTGATATAATTCATTTCCGCATTCAGAAGCTTTGTTGAAAGCGTCAAACCAATGGTCTGCGCAGATGCCAAGTCCTTGATGTTGCTCACCTCATCTAGGATGACAAAGGCTTCTTCCATGTCTTCACTCATGGAATATGCATATACAGCATACTTTCCTGGTGTGCCGCCGTAGGTCTGCGTCGCAGTTCCAATGACCTGTATTGCCATACTGTCAATCACGGCATCAAGACCATCTGTCGCATAATCAATCATATATCCAGCATTGTCATTGACGACGTTAGCCCCCTTAATTACAAGCGATGAAGCGACCGTAACAGAAGACGGCTTGATTCTCACGACACTTGACACGTCCTCTGCACCATAGCCATATTCATTTTTCAGATCGTCAATAATCTTTGAAGGCAGCATGGAATATCCAATGCTGTCAATCTCATCACCCGCACTCTGACTGATTGTAATGAAGAGCTTGTCAAAATAGTCGTTCACACTTGCAAATGTTGCATTTGCAGGAAGAGCTGATGTAAATATCAGCATAAGCATCAGAAGTAATATGAATCCCCTTTTCATCTTACTCGCCTCCATATAAGTACGTAGTTACCCTCCTATTTATAGTTACCCCATATATAATGTATTACTCTAAAGACAATCCGTCGTGCATTCCATTAAAATCTACTAACGCTTTTTACAGTATATGGATATTTACACTTTTAAAATTGGTCTTTTCCCCGTATAATATACATAACTGAAATAGTATATTTTTTGACGCAAAGGAGAGATCAAATGAATTATGAATTGAACAAGACTTATCATGGCTTTGAACTTATTGATAAATACCCGATTGAGGAACTTGATGCAATCGCTTATATATTCGAACATACACACTCTGGTGCCAAACTCCTCAATCTGGAATCTGACGATGACAACAAGGTCTTTTCAGCCGCATTCCGCACCCCGCCAACTGACAGCACCGGTGTCCCTCATATTGTAGAGCACTGCGTACTTTCAGGCTCTAGAAAATACAAGACCAAAGAACCTTTTATGGACATGGTCAAAGGGTCTTTGAAAACCTTCATCAATGCCATGACCTTCAGTGACAAGACAATCTATCCTGTTGCCAGCAGGAACGAAAAAGATTTCACTAATCTGATGGATGTCTATCTGGACAGTGTTTTCTTCCCTATGCTGCATGAAACGCCAGAAATATTCATGCAGGAAGGCTGGCATTATGATATCCATGACAAGGATGAACCCATTACCTATAAGGGTGTGGTTTATAATGAAATGCGCGGCGCCTACTCTACGCCAGACTCATTCCTTGAAGATCTCATAGATGAAGCACTTTATCCAAACACGTGCTACAGCCACTCTTCAGGCGGGAATCCTGATTTCATTCCAGACCTTACACTTGAAGATTTCAGAGCCTTCCACAAGAAGTATTATCATCCTTCAAACTGTTATCTTTTCCTTTATGGAAATGGCGATATTGACAAATATCTTCAGCATATGAACGAAGACTACCTGTGTCATTTTGAACGTCAGGAAATTGATTCAAAAATCAGCCTGCAGCCTCCCCTTGCAGAGCGTGTTGAGAAGACCGCGTTTTATCCTGTTTCGGAAGATGAAAGCACAGAGAATAGAGACTATCTATCGCTCAGCTACAATCTTGGGCTTGTAACAGAGCCTATCGAGTATTTGACAGGTCAGATTCTCAAGCATGCACTGGTGTCTTCTACTGCTGCGCCAATCAAAAAGGCTCTCAGCGATGCTGAACTCGGCGAAGAGGTTTCCGCTGCTGCAACTGACGGTGCACATGCAGGTGTTTCGATTATTTTGAAAAATACGAGCGCAGATAAAAAGGACCAGTTTGTAGATATCATTGAGAATGCAATGCGCCAGCTTATTGAGAACGGCATAGACAAGGACTTGATCCGGTCTTCTGTCAATATTGTTGAGTATGACATGCGTGAGGCATCTCGCTTCCCTACCAAGGGCATCATTTACCATATCAACTCCATGCAGAGCTGGCTCTACAATGACAATCCTGCTCTATACCTTAAGTACAGCGGTCTTCTAGAAACCATCAGAGACCTGATTGAGACAGACCATTTTGAGAAGTTCCTGGAAGAAAAGTTTCTTCAGAACCCGCACCAGGCACTTATCTTACTCAAACCGCAGCCTGGACTTGGGGATCAAAAAGCTGAAGAAGTTCAAAAGAGACTGGAAGCTTACAAGACACAATTGAGCTCAAAAGAAATCGAAAAGCTAATAGAGGACAATGCTCAACTTAGAGAAAAACAGCTCACTCCAGATTCAACTGAGGCACTGGCAACCATTCCTATGCTCTCTGTATCTGATGTCGAAAAGGACGCAGAAAACATCCCGCAGACGGTTGAAAAACAGGAAGAGGTAACCCTGCTGCATCATGATATTTTCTCTAATGATATTGCCTATGTTGACTATATTTTTGATTTGAACCACATTGCCCTGGAGGATGTGCCTTATGTCAATCTGCTAACCATACTCCTTGGAAAGCTAGACACTGAAAAGCACACCTATGTGGATTTGACAAAGGAAATCTACCGCTATACAGGTGGGGTTACAGTCCAGTCGATTGTTTACTCGGCAACCGATACAGATAAGACCTTCTACCCTAAGGTCGCTGTGCGCACAAAAGCGATCGGCAAGGCTATCGATGTTGTCAACACACTTGTAAATGAGCTTCTAGTAGAAACTCAATTTACAGACAGAAAACGCCTGAAGGACCTGCTGCAGGAACACAAATCCAAAATGGAGGCTGGATTCCAGCAAAATGGGCATAGTATTGCAGGACGTCGCTGCCAGTCCTATTACTCTCCAATCGCAAGATACACAGAGCACCTTTATGGCCTCGATTTCTACTGGTTCTTAAGCGATTTGGTGCAAAATTTTGATGTAGAGTCTGACGCCCTGTCTAACAAACTCCAAGCGATTTCAAAAGCCGTGTTTAACAGACGCGAGCTCGTCATCAGCCTAACTGGCTCACGCCAGGATTACATGCGGTTTAAGGCAACACTTGACAGTTTGTATAGTGGCATGAACAATACACCTTATGAAAAAGCCGAACACAATTACAACTTCAAACAGATCAATGAAGGCATTACGACATCGGGCGGCGTCCAGTACGTATCCAAGGCTTCTAATTACAGAAACCACGGCTATGACTATTCAGGCAGTATTCATGTCCTGACAACGCTACTCAACAGCGAATACCTGCATGACAGAATCCGTGCCAAAGGTGGTGCTTATGGCTGCTCCATTTCAGCAAGCCAGACAGGCAATATGACAGTCGCATCCTACCGCGACCCCAACCTGACTGAAACTTTGAATGTCTATGATGGCGCTGGTGATTTCATTGCATCTCTTGACTTGGACCAGACCACTCTGGACAAGTATATTATTGGTACAATCAGTAAGGAAGATGCTGCCATGACGCCGCATATGAAAGGCAGAACCGCCACAGCAAACTACATTTCCGGCATAGATTATGACATGCTTCAGCAGGACAGACGTGAAATACTAAGCACGACTGTGGATGACTTGAGACAATACGCTGAGCTTTTAAAGAAAACCATGCAGGACAATTTCGTTTGCGTTCTTGGCAATGACACGACCATCAAGGAAAATGCCGATACCTTTGATGTAATTGTGCCACTGAGAAAGTAAAACCTTCAAAGCCATAAATTCAAAGTATTAAAGGGACCAGCTCAATGAATCTGTGATTCTTAAGCATGGTCCCTTTTAAGGAGGCTAGACATGCATAATACCTATATTCTTTTTGATTTGGACGGAACTCTAACAGACCCCATGGAGGGCATTACAAATGCCGTCATTTACGCACTAGAGCAGTTTGATATTTCTGGATTTAAAAATACGGATTTGCTTCACTTCATTGGTCCACCCTTAAAAGATTCCTTCATGCAAAGCTTTGGTTTTGATGAAGCTAGGGCACTGGAAGCCATTGGCTATTTCCGTGTCTACTTTAAGGAAAAAGGGATTTTTGAGAACATCCCGTATGATGGCATTAAAGATATGCTCAGAGATTTGAAAAATCAAGGCTGCATTTTAGCTGTAGCGACTTCCAAGCCTGAGCCATTTGCCCTTGATATTTTGAAGCACTTTGGCATGTCAGACTACTTTGATTTTGTAGGCGGCAGTAAACTCGACAATACAAGAACTGCCAAAGCAGATGTTATTGCCCATGTACTGGCACATCTGCCAGTTACAGCACCAAGCAAACTTTTCATGGTCGGTGACCGCAAGCATGATATTATCGGCGCCCAGGCACATGATATCAGCAGCATTGGCGTCCTATACGGCTACGGCTCAGAAGAAGAGCTTGTGGCCGCTCAAGCGAACCACATTGTTAAAAATGTAGATGAACTGAAGCGCTTACTTATGGGTCTTGCTGAGTAAGCCATATTCAAAAAAGGAAGTGCTGCTGTTGACTTCAAGCAAAGTCAATTTGCAACACTTCCTTTTGTCGTTATGAAATTCATTGTTGCATATTTCCCTCTCCAAGGCAGGTATATCTTTCCTGTAAAATCTTTTTCTGTAATGGTTCCAACTACACGAACATCGCCAATATGCTCAAGCTCAAGTCGCATTTCAACTCGGTCACCTTCCTTTGAGTAGTCTCTTGCCTCAACATCACCACTCGTATCGACCAGCCCTGTATGTAAAAATTCGTATTCCATTCTTACACTCTGTCTGTCGAAAACAAAGGTCAGCTCTGAAAGTGAACTCCCAATGTCAACCTGACTCTCCCCGGTCTTAAAGCTTGCCACATAACCGCAATAAGAACCTGTTACCTCCTCCAGCTGCTCATTTTCCTTCTCTCCGGTATCCGTGTCATCCTGCATAGAACTTTGACTTTGCATCATTTGACTTCCGAAGAGCAACGCCGAAAAAAACAGAATCCATAACCATCTCTTTTTTTCAACAAGTTTAATCATAGATACACTCCATTAACCTACTTTGTCCTATGTCAATCAAAAAGGAACCTCATCGGTTCCTCTTGACTATTTATGCCCAACCTATTCATAAATAATCAGGTTGGCAAAATATTGAATTTTTTTGAACACCTAAAATTAATGGATAGGATCCTAGAGCATATGTTCAGTCTTAATGCATTTGCCGATCACTTTAAGTGCATTCTTTTGAACCTGTAGAACTGGCGTTCCAGCCTCAGACTGATACAGGCTGATTTTTTCCCCGTTTTTACGCAGCAACCGTATTTGCTTGTCTCCGTTTTGCTCAATGACATATATCTTCCCATTTTCAATCTCATGCGTTATGGCAACGGTTACAACATCACCTCTTCGCACGTGCAGTGCCTTTGCAGAGTCATCCGAGGCTTTTACAAACATGACCTTGTCCGCATGAATGCCATCGATTTTCTTCGATAGAATTGGCAAGTCCTTATGGTCTACTGCCTTAGATGTTTTAAGGTCTGTAACTGGGAATGACTTGATAACACCTGCCAGCGCATCTGCCCACTGACCTGTAGGATTGATGTTGCGTATGCTTTCATTTTGCTTAGAGACCGTCTTTTTGACAGCCGTCTTCACTTCCTCTTTTGGAAGCTCCTGTTCAAGGCGTTCATTCTTTTCACCCAGAACACTGAGTATTTTCTCTGCAAAATCTTCTTTAACAATTTTTTTCCCTGACTCAATCTGAAGGATGTACCCTACAGACAGTCCGCATTTTTTAGCCAGCTCTTTTTCTGTCAGCTTGGCTTTCAAACGTGCTGCTTTGATTTTTTCAGCTAGTCGATTCATGATCTTCACTCCTGTTGATTGTGCCGATTTTGTTTGGAACTGAGAAGTTCGGGGATTCTGTGTCCCGAAGAGGCAGTTCTATTTCATATTTTAACCCATTGGTTTGGAGTGTATCAACCCGTATTTCACCATCCATGGTTTTTGTCACCGCACTGTGCACTATGGAAAGTCCAAGACCCGTTCCACCGCGGTTTCTTTTGGTCGTATAGAAGGGCTCAAACATTTTGCCCCTCACATCTTCCGTTATGCCTTTGCCGTCATCTTTATACTCAATCAGAACGCGTTCGCGAACTTTCTTCACATTGATTTCGATTTTCCCATTGTTCTTTTCTTCAAAGCCATGGAGCAGCGAATTCATGGTAAGATTTCTAATGACTTGTGTGAGTGCTGCAGGATCGAGCACCAAATCAATATCTTTTGGACACTCGATTTTATATTCATGCGCTGATCGTTTCAGTTCAGGGCTCATGGACTCCAACTGCATATGCAGATAATTATGTAGATTAATCTTGCGTTCATTGATATGTATTCTGTCATTTGAAAGCATTTTGAAGCGTTCTACCAGTCCAACCACAGAATCAATGTTATTTTCAAACATAGCCTGGGTAACCAGCTGATCATCCAGATACTCCGTGAGCTCGGACTTGCAGAGCTTGTTGTCCGCAAGTGCTTTTCTGATGCGCTTTGTTACAAGCTTCATGTTTGAATGAAGTGTTACACAAATTCCGATAGGTGTATTGAGCTCATGGGCCATGGAAGCGACCATGCGACCAAGAGAGGCCATTTTTTCAGATTCTATCAGGCTGCTTTGGGTTCTCTCTATGACCTCAACCTGTTCCTCCAGAATTGCATTCATTTCTTCAAGTTCCGCTTGCTTTTCCTCCAGCGTCAGCATAGACGCCTTTAAATGCTGATTGGCAGCATCGAGGTCCATGGTTCTCTCACATACTTTTTGCTCAAGACTATGGTTTAACTCCCTGAGTTCAAGCGTTTGCTTGTAAATCACCCTGCGTGCAAATCCTATGAGCAAGCCTGCCAGAACAAGAAGTACAAGGCCGCCACTGATCGCCGGCCATACCCAGAGGGGTGTTCTTTCAGACATGGTACCGGACAACCAGTTTTCAAGTCTGGAATAGTAGAGGGATTGTTTGTCGGCTTTCCATTCACTTAAATAAGTGTCGAACACTTGAGCAAGACCTGCACCCGTGCCCTTTTGAAAGATGATGTGCATGTTTACAGGGTTAAGCTGAAGCGGCGTTTTTTCTACATCGTAATTGGATGCGTTTTGAGCGCCATATGTTCTATTGACAATAACAGCGTCAATTGACTTTTTCTCAAGGTCCGACAGCATGTCAGACTTTTGATCGTATTCACGGTATGTCGGCATTATTCCAAACTGATCCAGGGTGTTTTTCAGGCCATTTTCACCAATGTAATGGATATCACCCTTCATAACACCGATTTCAGACGATTGAAGATCCTGCAGGGATTCAATGCCGCTGTTTGGGTGCGTGTATATTTGGCCCCAATTGACGAAGAGAGCAACATCATTGAAATCAAAACGCCTTTCACGCTCTTCAGAGTAGGCAACACCAACCATCATGTCAACTGAACCAGATTCTACTGCTAAGAGGCCTTCATCAAAGGCGTAAGGCACATATTCCACAGTCCAGCCCTCACGGCTGGCAATCTCGTTGATCAAATCTACCATAAATCCCTTCGCCTCTTCATTCTCATAAAAAAGCAGGGGTTCATTGGGATAGATTCCAACTTTTAAATCAGCTATATTCTCTGAAAAGGATATTCCCGATGCAGCAAAGTACAATGTCATTATCACAAATGCAGTAAGTAACTTTCTCATATGCCACCTCTCACTCGCCAATGTCTTATTATGTAAATTATATTCATTCAAACCCTATTCGTCCATTGATTTACATTATGCTAATAGAAAATTTAAGTCCTTTTCATTAATATCCACCTATTCCCAATTTATTCATGATAAAATTGATTTGATCAATTATAAAAGACAAAGAGAGGTAAATCATGTACAAGGCACTGATATTTGATTTGGACGGCACATTACTCGATACGGTAACTGATTTGGCACATGCTACAAACAGGATTCTAATCAAGCATGGTTTTAAAGAGCGGCCTGAAGAAATGTACAATCATTATCTTGGTGGCGGCGTCTACAACCTCATTCGCAGGGCTTTGAAGGATCAGCCTGAAGGCTTTGTTCCCAGTGATGCAGAAATTGAGTCCTGTTTACCGCAAATGGTTCTTGAGCAAAAAACACTCTATGCCGAAATATGGAAAGAAAATTCAAGGCCATATCCCCATATTAAAGAAATGCTGGATGCGCTTTCTGAAAAAGGCGCAGTGCTGGCTGTCGTTTCCAACAAACCGCATCATTTTACAGTTGAAATGGTCGACTACTTTTTTGGGAGAAATGTCTTCAATACGGTCATCGGCCAGCAGGATGGCATTCCCGTCAAGCCAGAGCCGGACATGCTCTTGAATGCCATAAGGGACATAGGCGCCTCCACTGCCTCCATTCTGTATGTTGGCGATACGGACACCGACATGCTTACGGCAAAAAATGCCCAAGCTGCTTCAATCGGTGTCAGCTGGGGCTTTAGAAGCACGGATGAGCTCAAAGCCCACGGCGCGGATCATATAGTGACCACACCCCTTGAAATCATTGACATTTTCAGCGCATAAAAAAACTACCTCTTTGCTTCTCTGCATTGAGGTAGTTTTCATATTCTTCATCATTAAGCTGATCCATGCGGGTCTATTCAGCTTCGATTTCCTGCATCATAACACCGTACTGGTCGTCAAGCGTTGGATTATCAATTGCAAATCCGTTTTCTTCACGCATTTCCTTAAGCGCCTTGAATCCTAGAGATTCATCTGCTTGAAGCGCCTGTGCAACTAGATTTTCTACAATCTCATCTCGCATATCTTCAAGAGCAGGTTTTTCATCGCCACCGGTCTTTAGGATGATGTGGTAGCCAAACTGTGTCTTTACAGGTGTTTTAGTATGTTCTCCAACACCCAGTGCAAACGCAGCTTCTTCGAATGCCGGTACCATTACGCCTTTTCCGAAAGACCCGAGTGAGCCTCCAGCAGCGCCCGAACCAGGATCTGCAGAATATGCCGATGCCAGCTCTTCAAATGATTCACCAGCTTCATATCTGGATATCAGACTCTGTGCCGTTTCTTCAGCATTTGTCCAGTCTGCATCTGAATCACCTTCTGGTTTAATGAGGATATGACTTGCTTCAATGTCAGGCGTATAGGAATCGTAATATTCCTCTACTGCTGATGCTTCAAGAACATGCGCCTCTACATAAGCTGTAATATAGGCATTTCTTTGAAGGTTCAGATACATAGCGTCCTTGTATGCATCTTCACCCTTAAAGCCATTTTGACTTAAGGCGTTTTCAAAATCATCGCCGTAATATTCCTTAACTGCGGCAAGATTTTCTTCAACGTCTGCCTTCATCTCATCATCTACAGGGTATACGACGTCAAGTATTCCTTTATCTACCATTTCAAGCATCATTGACAAGCCAGTTTCAGATACAAGTCTTTCATAAAAAGCATCTTTAGAAAGCTCACCTTGGTCATATGATGCGATTTTTTCTGATGTACTGCCGCTTTGCGCACTGCACCCTGCTACTGCTGCTGATACTAAAAGTGCTGCCATAAGTCCGGCTATGCGTTTTTTTCTATGCATTTTGTCTCCTCCAAATTCGTCTTTTCCTGTCTTTTGTAAGTATAACAGCAAATTGTGTATAAATTGTGTCAAAATGCACTAACCAGCGACAAACATTTCACGAAGAGTCTTTTTCATAATCTTTCCAGTCGCATTTTTCGGCAAGGTCTCCAGCTTGATGATCTTTTTCGGGAGCTTGAACTGGGCTAAATTCTCTTTAAGATAATCCTTTAGGGCTGTATCGTCAAAATCTGCATTTTCCCCAATCGATATGTATGCGACTGTGACTTCCCCTCTTTTCTTATCAGGCACCCCAATGACTGAGGCTTCAACGATCCCTCCAAACTGGTAGAGGAGTTCTTCGATTTCTCTCGGATAAACATTAAGTCCGCTTACAATGACAATGTCCTTGATTCGGTCGACTATGAAGACATACCCCTCTGAGTCTATATATGCGACATCACCCGTATGCAGCCAGCCATCCTGAATTGTCTTCTGTGTGACTTCTGGAAGATTAATGTAGCCCTTCATGACATTGGGACCTTTGACAAGGAGTTCGCCTCGTTCTCCCACAGGCGCTTCTGTACCATCATCAAGTACAACCTTAACTTGAACATTGGGCAGCGTCGTGCCAATAGATCCTGGCTTAACCAGACTCAGTGGATTTATGGTAACTACAGGGGATGCTTCCGAAAGACCATACCCCTCGAAAATACGCTTGTCCATTTTCTTCTCAAAATTCTCAAGTATTTCAACAGGCAAAGAAGCGCCCCCTGAAATAAATGCACGTACAGATTTGAAATTCTCTGCCGATCCAAGTGCCAGATAATAAGTGTACATAGTCGGTACACCACTGACCATTGTCACCTGCTTGTCTTCGATTGTACGAATGACGTCCTTTGGCATGAAGTTCTCAACAACAACCACCTTTGAGGCCGACTTGAACGGTGCCAGCACGCATACCGTCCAAGCGAAGCTATGGAACATTGGAAGCACACATAGGGACTTGTCTTCACCTGACATATCGAAGTGCTTTACAACACTGTCCGCATTGCTGATCAGGTTCTGGTGTGTCAGCATTGCGCCTTTCGGCTGACCAGTGGTACCAGATGTGTAGATGATTGTTGTCACATCATCCATATCTCTTGCAATTGAATCCTCATCTACTATTTCAGTAGCTAAAATTTGCCCAATGCACTCAGGAACAACAATTTGACTATAGTGGTCTGGAAGGTCAAGTGCTGTCATAGTTATGATATGCTTCATTTTTGCATCATTTGCTATATACTCAACCTCGTGTGCTGTCAGCATTCTATTGAATGGAACGATTACAGCACCCAGCCCGATAACAGCAAAATAAGCATATATGAATTCGGCACTGTTCTTGTAATACAGGCCAACATTGTCTCCTGGCTCAACACCCATTGTCTTCAGGTAGCTTCTGAATCGTCCTATATTCTCTGCAAGCTCTTTATATGTAATTTCCAAGTCTCCAGAAATAATTGCTACTTCATTTTCCGGACAGGCTTTAAATAAATCATTTAAAAACATCAATAGTCCCCCTCTATTTGAAATGTGGTATTAGTATCTAGTCCTATTTTAACATCATTTCATTTGTTTTCATAGGCGTTTCTCTGTCGCACCGCATGGGTATATAAATACCTGTAAATTAAAACTGGAAGGTGAAAAATGCCAAACACAAAATTCAAAAAACGCATCCACTATGTCATGATTGTAAACTTTCTTATCACTGTCATTTTGCTATCTTATGCAACCAGCACGATGAAATCCGATTACTTTGATGCGATTGGAAGACGTGCCATGACTTTTAGCATGGTTATGGCAGATCATCTGAAACTGAGCGACAGAGACTTGAACAATCTGGTTGAAATGGACTTTAACGATCTGCTTGAGTCAGACATAAATGCTGAATTTGAGTCCATGGTACGTCGCTACATGCCCGCTGCTGAAATCAAATACGTCTATGTGCTTCATCATCTCTCCCCTGATGATGTAAAATACCATATTACAGCTGATGAAGCCAGTTATTATGCAGCCCCTGAGGGGACTCCACTTGATACAGTCTACCTGATTGATGCAGTCATAGATGAAAATACGCGACTTGAGGACACGGATTATGCAGGCTACGTCGACCATGACCGGTACACCTTTTTGCATGATGAAATCGCCACTGTATACTACGCAAAAACGTCTTCCTTTAAGTTTTATTCAGATGAATGGGGAACCTACATCACTGGTTTTGCACCGCTTTACACGATAGAAGGCACCTATGTGGGCATGCTCGCTTCTGATGTATACATGGACGAATATATTGGTCTTATTGGACGCAGACTCATTATCATTTTCCTTTTCGGCGTCGTCATCATGACCTTGATATTCGCGCTCCTAGCCGGTTTTAGGAGAATCAACAAAATCGAAGGGGTTATTGACGATCTCAAAGCAAGAGCCTATAAGGACGACATGACAGGCTTCTACAACAAACGAACTTTCAACGAACAGGAATATGAGTATAACGTAATCACTCAAGCCAACCAGGACCCTGTTTCCATCATCATGATTGACATTGATCATTTCAAGCATATCAACGACACCTATGGACATCCTATTGGAGACAAGGTCATTTCACAGGTTGCAAAGATTATCAAGCCCCACCTCCATGAAAGGGACTATCCCTTCCGTTATGGGGGTGACGAGTTCATGCTGCTTTGCGTCGACAGGAGTCGTGCATCAGCATATGGCCTGGCTGAGACAATTCTCACGGAGGTTCAAAATGCGGATTTCGATTCTGTAGATGAACATATAACGCTCAGCATAGGACTTGCCTTTGCGATTCCCGATGACTATTTCAAAGTTTCCGACCTCATCCATAAAGCCGATGAAATGCTCTACCACTCGAAAGAGAACGGCAGAAATCGGATTAGCATGAAATACTGAGCCTTTCAAAACCAATCATCTAAAAAAGCCCACCAAACTGAAAATTCAGGCTGGTGGGCTCTTGATTGTTACAGATTAAAACTGTCTTATTTCAATCTGTCATATTTTAATCTATCTTATTTCGATCTTTCTTATTTTAAGAGATGGAGTGCTTCCACAACACGCTTTGAGTAACTGTTCATGGCATCCAGATGCGATTCTGCAGTTTTTATATCACCAGCATTATAAGCCCTGATTGCATGGATGGCTTCGATATGAAGCTGTTCGTGCGGACTGTCGAGCATTTTGAGTGCCTTGAGCTTTGAATTGTCCTCAGTCCTGTATGCCGCAAGCCACTTCCCAAGTCTGCAGCTTTTATGATCACTCACATCTTTTACGTCAAGCTGTTCAAGACCCAGGATCATATTGTGTACGCGCCAACACCACATGATATGGTCTGTTATGCACATCATGATTTCAGATGCCTCTGCATGCTCAGATTTCTTATCCCAGTTTTCCATTCGGACCTTGTCAATATTGGTGCTCAGATCATATAGACCCTTTGCGGTCTCATGACAGCGCCCTTCCAGCTCATGACTCGTTTCAAGAAGTAGGGTCATACTCGAAGCAACCTCTTCAGTCGCCGCTGTCTGTTCCTCAACATTTGCGCTGATTTTTTCCATATTCTCGCTGATTTCACGTACGGAAGTCCCCATGTCAAAAATACATGACTGCAGTGTTTCCAGCTGAGACTTGTTCTTTTCAAAGCGCGCGTCTGCGCTTTCGATTTTATCGACTGCGCCATTGATATTGACGTTCAGTGTTGACGTTGAGCTCTCAATAAAGGCAACAGACTCTTTTGTCGTGTCAGCAAGTTTCTTGATTTCACTTGCTACAATCGCGAAGCCTCTTCCAGCCTCGCCCGCTCTTGCAGCCTCAATAGATGCGTTCAGTGCGAGCAGGTTGGTCTGATCAGCAATACTCTTGATAATATCCACCATTTCATTGATCGAAGCCATCTCATTTGTAATGGTATGGATATCCCCCACCATGGACTTGAACGCCTTGGAAGTTTCAAGGGTCTCGTTCATAACGACCTTGACTTCTTCAACACTGCGCTCAGAGAGCTTAAATGCACTCTGTGACTTTTCAGCTGATTTCATAATGAAGTTTGAAACATCTTCAACCGATGCAGCGACTTCCTGGCTCGTTGAAGATACCCCTGCTACGATTTCATTTTGATGTGCAACACTTTTTAACATTTCTTTGACATAAGTCATTTGACTCAGATTAATGAGTAAATCAAACATCCACAGTAGCAAGTCCTCAGTGTCTGCTTCTTCTTTCTGAAGAATCTGATTAAGTGTTGCTACCGCTTGAGCCTGATTGCCACTTTCGCTGTCAAACAAGACCCTGTTACCACTGGCTATTTCATTTAGCTGGGCCATTAGCCAGCCCATGTTGTCCTCTTTTGTCTCGGCTTTGACATTTCTCTTAAAAAACATAGACACGTCTCCCAATCTTCAATTTAAATCCACTCATTTGTGTATTTTTTGTCACTCTAAACATAATTATACACACTTTCGCTTATTTCATACATTCATGCACCATTTTAGTACAATATGACCAAAAGCTAATGACTTATACCCGGATTTTTTTAATCAAATAGTCCTATCTTCGATATACATCCATGTCAGGATTTTGAAAAATCAGGCACAAAAAGACCCCCACCTGTCTTTTGTTCTTAGTGAAGTGAGGGTCTACGGACTAGATTTTAAATTTGCTTACGTCTTCCCGCATATCTCTAGAAAGGCCATTCAGCTTCTGGGCAAACTGAGCGACCCGATCTATGGCACCTACCTGCTGTTCCATGGAAGCGTTGACTTCTTCCGTAGAGGCTGCTGTCTCTTCTGTGACTGCAGAGATGTTTTCAATATTTGCAATGATTTTGTCCTTATCCAGTTCAAGCGCTTGTGTTGCTGTAACAATATGACCTATATAGGCACTGATTTTCACATAAGAAGCCTTGAGTGCTTCAAAGGCTTCAATGGAAACCTCAACGGCTTGGGTCTGCTCGTCAGAAATTGACTTCAATGACGTCATACTTTCAACGGTTTCTTTCACACCATCACCGATACGCGTCATGATCAAGCCGATTTCATTTGCTGACTGAGCAGATTCTTCAGCCAGTTTTCGAATTTCGTCTGCTACCACCGCGAATCCTCGACCGTGTTCACCCGCTCTCGCGGCTTCAATGGAAGCGTTGAGGGCCAGAAGATTGGTTTGCACTGAGATGGCTGAAATGGCTTGTAGGATGGTTGTGATTTCACCCGTCTTGCTGTCAAGTTCAAGGATTACGCGTTCTATACCCTGATTTGCCGCATTGGCGGTTTCATTTTTCATTTGAAGGTTCGAAATGGATTCAAGTCCAGTATTATAAACTTGATCAGAGCTTTCAACCGTACTTTGCATGTCTGCGGTAAAGCTTTCCAAATGCTTGAATTTGTCTGCAAGTGACATTGCCAGCATGACGCTTCGCTCAGAATCATTCGCTTGATTTTGAGAGCCTTGCGTGATCTCTTCAACAGTCTTGCTAATATCTTCAGCCGATGCTGTGACCTCTTCGCTCATAGCAGCAAGATTTTCTGAAACGTCCAGAAGCGTTTCCGAGCCCGAGTGGATATTGCCAACGAGCGCTCCAATGTCTTCAATCATTTCATTGAAATATTGAGCAAGCAGTCCAATTTCATCATGGCTCTTAAATTCTGCCCTTGCGCGCATGTCACCACCTTTTGCCTGCGTCATGGTTTCAACGAGACTCCGTATGTTCCTGTTGAACTTTCGCGTAGCAAGAAAAACAAGCACAACTGCAAGTAGTATGGCCGCAAGTGCTGCTGCAACGAAGAACTTCGCAATAGCGTTTACGCCTTCATCAACCTCATCGTAATACATGGTTGAAATGACTGCCCAGTCAGCATTCGTCAAATGATCCAGTGAAGCGAACTTTGATTTTTCTACTCCATTTTCTATATATGCGTAATCAAAATCATCCGGTCCGTTTCCGATTAATGCGTCTACGATCTCCGGTACATCCGTTATGGTTCCCACAATTTCAGGATTACGATGCGCCAGAACCACTTGATTCTTATCCACGATGAAAGCATAGCCCTTTTCGCCGATTGTAATGTCATTTACCTTATCCATAAGCATCTGAAGTGATATGTCAATGCCTATTACGCCTTGGAGGACACCCTGCTTATAGACAGGCTGACAAGCTGTTACGACATACTCCCCTGTTGCATTATCATAATAGGGATTAGACCATGTAAAGCCTTCTGCGAGCTTCCCATTGACATACCACTGCTGGGATTTTGGGCTGCTGCTCTTATAGGAATTGTCAGGAAACACAAACATCTCCCCATCCTCTGTACCATAATAAATATAGAACAGATCGCTTTTCTGACTGGCGAAGCTCTTGAGCGTATCCCTGATCAGCGTTCTATTGTCGCCTGCCATGTAGTCAGAAAAAATCTCCTGCTTTGCAAGACTTTCCACAATCATTTCATAGCCTTTCAGATAGTTGTCAACCGACGAGCTCACTTCATGACTCACGCTCTTAGCGAGTTCCTTGTTGTTGTACTTCAGAACTTCAGAAAAGATGTACGTGGTCAGAAAAAACATACTGATCATAACAAGTGATAAAACAACAACGAAAATCTGCAGTACCGTCTTTCTCAAACTCTTTTTAATTGCTAATTTACCCATAGTCCCTCCATAGATACCCTTTGTGTGCCCACACACGTTTTGCACATTGTATATTCTATAGAATATTCCCAACAAAAAAATTCTATCTGGAAATACTCAAGAAGTTATGCACTTATAATTTGAAATCGACATCCGTTCCATTCGCTGCTGCGCCGTGTTTATATCTCTATTTCTGATTGCATCAAGAAGGAGCTGGTGGTCTTTTATAATCTGTGAATCATCTACGTGCTTAGCCATATGGATTGCTCTATCCACATCAATCACCGCATTGATTGATGACAGGAGTCGATAGACAATGTCGCTCTGGCACTCAAGAATGATGAACTCATGAAATGAATACACACGTTCATAGACATGTAAATCACTTTCTATTTCAGCAGTCTTCATGATCGCTTCAAGACTGCTCATCATTTTTGGCGTCATTCGTTCGATAAACAGCTTGACGGCAAGTGCCTCTATTTTCGCCCTGGCTTCATAAGCCTGTTCCACTTCATGAGCTGTATAATATTTAACATGTATGCCTTTAAATGGTATGCTTTCGACGAAACCTTCTGAACTTAGGCGCTTAAAGGCTTCTCGAACCGGTGTGGCACTGACTTCCAGTTCCTTGGCCATTCCCGTTTCAGTGATTTTCGAGCCTGGTCCGTATACGCCAGAAATAATTTTTCTTTTCAGGATTCTATAAACATAATCACTCATGGTTTCTTTCAGCATATATGCAGATTGTCCTTTCATAGTACGCAATTTACATAATTTTTACATGAACACCTTACATGCATAATCAATATACTAGATTCAGTCCTTAAATTCAACAATTCTATAGAATCTTGCTTATTTTTTGGCATTCTAGTCTTTCAAATTGGATTAGAATGCCAAAAAAGCTCAAGATTAGTCTCTTGAGCTTTTTTTCAAATGCCTTAATTTATGCTTCTATCCGCTTCAAAACCTTATCTTCACACATTTCCTTGGTTTCCAAATTGACATGTTCCATCTCAATTTCCGCGTCTGGAGCATATCCGCTCCAATACGATGGCACCTGATGTACAAAACCACACGTCTGACATTTATAAAATACTGTTTCCATATTTTCCTCCAAGTCCAAAATAATGCGCTTATGCATATCTATATCCTACACTGTAATGACTGGAATTTCAAAGCTTATCCTTGTATATTCAGTGTACTCCGATTCTATGGCAAGCGGTATTTCATGCCCACTTAGAATCTGATTGCTGATGTAGAGCCCAAGACCATAGCCCTTCTTATCTTTAGAGTCTTCTGTTCTATAGAAAATGTCTGTAATTTTTTCAAGTTCATCATCACGAATGCCTTTCCCGCTATCATAGACTTCAAATCGGATTTTGTCCTGCCAGTTTTGTATGCTTAATATGATGCTGTCCCCCTTAACGGAGTACTTTAAACTGTTGTTGATCAGGTTAATCAGCACACGGCTGATATTCATCAAGTCAATGACTACCTTCTTTTCTTCAATGTCACTTGGTCGATCAAAGGCATCAATCTTATAGCGGATTTCCCGTTCTTCCTCTGCATAAAGCTGTCTGACTTCAAACAGAATCTGATCAACTGCTTCTCGTACCCCGTATTCCTTCTTGTTAAGCACACTTTTGTCACCAACTTCATAGGCAAAGTCAAGCACGTTGTAAATGAGATTCTCAATGTCATTGGCACTCTTCACAATTCCAGACTTAAACTTATCTTCCATTGCCCCGTCAAGAATCTCACCACTTTCAAGACCCCTTGCATAACCTTTGATCAGCGTAAGGGGTGTACGTATATCATGAGATAAGGTAGAAATGAAGTCCAAATTCCTATTATTGATATCATCCATCTCATCGTACATGGTATCGATGAAGGTTTTTAGCTTTCTGTTCTCAATATCAAAGTTCTTGGCTCCCCGTTCAAGAACCCCTTTAAAGCCCAGCATGGCTGCCCTAAAATTGCTGATTTCCTTGGGCTCATTCTGAGCCACAGCCGTGTCGTGGCTTGTTTCCAATCGTTCAAAGGGAAGCATGTTGATCATACTTGTCTTGTATAGGGTTTCTTCGTCAATGATCTTATTGATGGTTTCTGTAATTTCAACTATGGGCTTTGAGACAAAGTTGGTAATGTATATGCCCATGGCTATGGCAATCAGCACAAAGACAATCCCGATTCGAAACATGATATAGGAAACCTCGCGCGATTTGCTGTAGATCTTATCGGCTTCCATATAGGAAACAATGCGCCAATTGTTAAAATCCAGATGCCTTTCCATAACAATATTTGCTTGACCATCGATTTTGGTCATGACATAGGTTTGGTCTCCCTGCACCGCTTCAATATCTCCCAGGCCAAAGTTATCAAACTGCATTGAAATCATGTCCTTGTTCGGGTGCGATACAATCTTGTCGTATGAGTCTACAATAATATATCGGCTTTCATCGTTGGTTTCAAAATCAGATAGAAAATCCGAAAAATAGGTGGCAAATATTGCAATACCCGTATATCCTAGAACCTCTCCATTATTTCCGTATGTAGGAGTCAGGGTTATGACAATCTGTGTCTGGTCTGCCCGACTCAGAATAATATCACTCGTATTGATTTCCTTCATTTCAACAGCATGCTTATAGTACTGGCGTCCATTGACATCTACCCCCACCGCTTCAGCCATTGCTGCAGTTACAATGATGCCATTATGGTCCACCAGGAAAAGATCCATATAAACAGGTCTGACATGGTTCATATCATCCATGAGCTGTGTCAGGTAGACATCACTTTCTGCGCCTGTAATAGCCCCATTAAAGTAATCCTTCACATGCTTGTCAAGACTCAGCTTCTCCGTTTCAAGCACAATGCTCTTAAAGAGCAAACTCACATTTTCATTGGCTCGACTCAACTGGGCCGTCATTCGGATTTCTGCTTCTTCATTGAGTATTTTGCTGGACTGTGTATAAATAGCCTTTATGGAAATCAAAATCATAATAATCAGCATCATACTGATTAAAAATGTGATTTTACGCTTTAACGACATTGTCCTTCCCCCTTCCTAACCATTTTAGCCCATATTTAATGTCTTGAGAACAAAAGAAACCCGCTGCCGACACAGTAAGGGGCAACGGGTCAAATGGATTGTTGAATTTTGTGCTGCCTTTCAGCCTGAGCGTCCCCAGTCTGTCAGCAGTTAAAGAAACAGATGTCCAACCATTGCTGCCAGGATTAAGGAAAAGACCGTACGCTCAATCCAGACAATGATAATGTCCTTTACTGAAAGTGGAATCTCAGTGGACAGAATACATGGAATCGATGCCGAGAAGAAAAGTACCGCCGATACGGACACAACGCCAACAACATACTTGGCTAAAAGCGCTGCTTCCTTTACCAGAAGTGCAGGCAGAAACATTTCCGCGACTTCAAGAGAACTTGCTTTTGCGACAAGCATGGCATCTGGAAGCTGTAGCAGGGCTGTAAACGGATAGAAAATGTATCCTAAAACATCAAAGACAGGTGTATATTTGGCTAAAACAAGTCCAAGAAGTCCTATGGACAGTATGGATGGAAGAATACCCATCGCCATTTTGAAGCCATCCACAAAGTTCTCAGTAATATTTTTAGCAAGGGACTGAGATTCAGAAGACGCCTTCAGCCCATCTTCAAAGGCATTTGTAAAGATATTGCCCTCTCTTTTCTCCTCTTGAATGGATGCGCCAAAATAGTTTGTATCCGGCTTTTTAGCAAGTGGATAGACCCGAACCGTCAAGGCAGTTACTGCGAATGTAATAACCAGTGTCGACCAGAAGTAAAAGTTCCACATATCCATGAGTCCCAGCGTTTTCGCTACAATAATCATAAATGTCGCCGAAACCGTTGAGAATCCTGTCGCGATGATTGCAGCTTCCTTTGCTGTGTATTTGCCTTCCTTATAAACACGGTTTGTTATCAGAAGTCCAATAGAATAGCTGCCAACAAATGATGCCACCGCATCAATGGCACTTCTACCAGGTGTTCTCCAGATCGGCTTCATAACTGGCTGCATAATGACACCTATAAACTCAAGCAGGCCATACCCCACAAGAAATGCTAGAAATACAGATCCGAGCGGAACAATCAGACCTACTGGAATCACGAGCTTATTGTACAAAAATGGCACCATATCAGGTTCAAAGAGCCAAGCTGGACCAAAGTTGAAAACTGCCATGAAGGCAACTCCCAGTCCAACTATTTTTGCAAGTGAAAACACAGTGGTTACCCTATCCTTATTCCAGGTTTTAGTGTAGAAGGGATACACTGTTCCCAGAACAATAACCAGAAGTCCATAAAATGGCATGAGTGCCGGTGCCCCATTCTTCACAAATGTAACTGCATGATCAAGCGGAATCGTAGAGCTGCCACCAATTGTAACCGGTATGAAAAACATAAATATTCCAATTGCACTCAGTCCAATGAATCTGATCCAGTCTGCAGGTGTTGCATCAAACTTAACCTCTTGATCCATCGATAATTTTTCTGCGGGTTTTCCCATAATTACCTCCTATAGATACCGTATTTTATGATTACAGGTTCATTATATATCGTATATTTCGCAATATTCTGATTATAGACACTTCTGTATAATGCTGTTATAGAACTGTCATAAAGTGTTATATATTCCCATGAAAAAACCATCAAATATCTGATAAAATAGACTCAAATCAAAGCGGTCAAATCAATGACACTAGGAAAGGACATGCCATGCCCAAAGTACTGATAATAGATGATGACAAAAGTATTGTCTCCATGATTTCCGACTTCATGCGCATTAACAGTATTGATGTCGTCACTGGCTTTACTGGAGAAGATGCCGTACGGCTTTCTGAAGACGCTTCAATTGATCTGATCATATTGGATATCAATATGAACGGAATTGACGGTTTTGAAGCTTGCAAGAAAATACGCGCGCACTCCATGGTCCCCATCATATTTCTGACTGCGAAAACTGCCCAATCAGACAAAATTCTTGGACTGGGAATAGGTGCGGATGACTACCTCACAAAGCCATTTGATCCCCTTGAACTCGTTGCCCGTGTAAAATCAAACATACGTCGGAGTTCCATATACGATGCGGACAGTCAGATTTCAAGTGACCTTATCCAGATCGGGCAGATCACAATCAACAAAAGTTCCCACAAGGTTACAAAGGGCGATCTGCTGATTGATCTTTCAGCAACTGAGTACACCCTTCTCCTATACCTGATTGAAAACGCCAATCGTGTACTGAGCAGAAGAGAGATTCTGCTTGATGTCTGGAACAGCGATATCTATACGGAAAACACAGTAAATACCTATATCATGCGTCTTCGAGAAAAAATTGAAGACAATAAAAATGAGCCCCGCTATCTGATTACAATTCGTGGTGAAGGCTATCTGTTTGAAATTTGATTGCATATAAAAAATCCAGAAAGCCTTTGTATTCGTCATACATGCGCTTTCTGGATTTTCTTTTTTAGTCATGACACCCCTAGAGGGTATTGAGTTTATCTACCATTTCGCTGAGGTCAATCCCATACTGGTCCTCTATGGCTTCAAGACTGTCAAACAGATTGGAACATAAAAGACAAGATCCTGCCTTCTCATCGAAGGCACGTATGGTTGTCTCCCGCTCAGGATGGTCTTCCACAATCTCAAGAAGGGTCTTCGTCTTATCAATCATTATGTGCTCCTTCAATTCACTCTATCACAATACCGTTTCCTGCCAATTCAAAATGTACAATTTCCCCTGCCTTTAAGTCGTCTTCTACAGCTTCCGTTGTGAAGCGGTGCGCGATTATTTCTCCCAAGTCCGTGTCCAGACAGATCTGCTGAATGCTCCCCAGATGCTCGGTCCACTTGACCTTTCCCGAGTGAGACCCACTTGGCAATATAGCAATATGCTCGGGTCTGAACATACGTTTCTCACCCTTTACATCTATCATATTGCTGATGCCCATAAAGTCGGCTACAAAGGCGTTTTTAGGGCTACTGTAGACTTCCTGCGGCGAACCTATTTGCTGAATTCGTCCAGCATCCATAACCACAATTCTATCTGCTATTGCCATGGCTTCTTCCTGATCATGTGTCACGTATATCGTGGTTATGCCGCTTTCGCGCTGCAGCATACGGATTTCCCTGCGCATTTTCACACGCAGCTTTTCATCAAGGTTGCTGAGGGGTTCATCAAAAAGAAGGACGTCCGGCTTGAGGACAAGTGCCCTTGCCAAAGCTACACGTTGCTGCTGGCCCCCGCTCAGTTCCTGGACCATGCGGTTTGCCATCCCCTTTAAATGCACCTTGCTCAAATAATCATCCGTTCTCTTTTTCACTTCTGATTTCGTGAACTTCTTAGCCTTAAGTCCATAGGCAATGTTTTCTGAAACAGTCAGATGGGGAAACAAAGCGTAACTTTGAAAAACCATGGCTGTGTTCCTTTTCTGGGGTGCCCATGAGGATATTTCCTGCTCGTTATAATAGAGTTCTCCCTCTTGCATGGGCAAGAGTCCGGCAACAAGTCTAAGCAGTGTCGTTTTTCCGCAGCCTGAAGGTCCCAGCAGGGCAATCAGTTCTCCTGAACGAATGCTGAGCTCCAAATTTTCCAGCGCATTTGCCGCCTGATCATATTTGAAGCTGATTCCCTTACATTCAATCTGCATGATATCCCCTCCTTATGCGTCCAAAGATTCTCCTGTGATGGATAATAAGCTGAAAAAGCAGCAGAAAAACGCCCATGATCATTGAAAGCGATAAGGACATTGCAGCTGCAACACCGATTTCGCTGCTGGTTATAATCTGAAATATTTGCTGTACTGCCACCTTGTTGCGTGGCAGAAGTAAAAATATTATTGCGCCCAGTGTGGTCATTGTGGAGGCAAAGTTTTTCACAAAGGCAATCTGAAATGCAGGTGTAAGCAGCGGAACACTGATTGTATAAATCGTTCTGAGTTTGCTCGAGCCCAGTGTATAGGCTGCGTTCTCAATATTTGGATCCTGATGCTCAAGCAGGCTCATTCCAGAACGCAGACCCACGTTCATATATCTGAAAATGCATATTAGATAAATGATAATGCCTGTTCCAAGAAGGACAATGCCCTTCATATCTTTCAAATAGAATCTGCCCGCGCCAAATAGGGGATATTTGAAGGTTACAAGGTATCCAATCCCAAATAGGATTCCTGGCACCGCAGCAGGTAAGGTTCCTATGAGTTCCAGAGCCTTTGTGCTTCCCCTCTTTCCATTATGGATGACATAGGCACTGAGAATCCCGAGGAAGGAACTCATGAAGCTCACGCCCAGTGACAGCTTGACACTGTTCACAAAGGGGGTCCATTCCCGACTGGATAAATCGAAGAAATGCTTCAGCGTCAGCGTGTAATCGTGTCCCCAGTTGGCTGTAAAGGCACCAATCACAATGAAACCGTACTTCAGAAGAAGCATGCCCTGAAAAAGAATGCAAAAGCCAATGAGCGCCGCGCGAACCAGCTTATGTGTTCTTGGGTAAAGCAATGTATACTTCTGAATATCTTTTCCCCAGTACCGTTTCATTTTGACGAGCCTTCTCTGCATAATGAAAGCAATAATACATGGAAGAAGAAGAACCGCCCCCGAAATTGATGCACCTTTCATATCATAAAGACCTGTTATTTGAATGTATAAGTCCGAACTCAAAGTCTGAAATGGACCACCGATGATCAAGGGTGTTCCAAAGTCAGCCATTGAGGCAAGAAAAATGAGCAGCATACCACCCATTATTTCCGGCTTAAGCATAGGCAAGGTCACTGTTTTCAGTATATGCCACTCAGAAGCGCCACTGGTACGTGCAGCCTCTTCATAAATGGTTTGCATGCTCTTCACACCGCTGCTGATGAAGAGATACCCCAAGGTCGTCAGCCCGATTACCTGCATGATGAATACACCCCAGTAGCCAAATGGACTTACCGTAAGCCCCAGCAGATCGTGGGTGATCAATCCTCTTTTTCCAAAGAGCATGATGAAGGATATGCTTCCAACAAATGGTGGATTCAAAAGCGGTGCGAGGGCCATGACCCGTGCAAACTGCCTGCCTTTAAACTTGAGCCGCCACAAGGTGAAGCTGAGCACCGTAGCGCAGAATGTGGCAGTTATTGTTACGGGCACCGCAAGAAGAAGACTGTCTTTGAGATATTCAATCGCCCTCAAAAAGTAATAGCTATCTGACTGGGCCCCTTCACTGCCTGCGCCATAAAGTATGACCGCAAGGACCGGCACAAATGCCCCATATGTAATTATAAGCATCAAAAAACTGTAAAGAAGAGTCGACATAAATGCCGACTCTTTAAGGTTTACTTGCCTTCTACGTGTTTTGTCCATTCTTCGAGAATCCCTTCACGATTCTTAGCATTGGCCTGGAAGTCTGTCACAAACAGATTCAAAGTGGAAATATCCACAATACCTTCAGGCGTTTCGACATCGGTACGCGCAACCGCTGCATTTCTTGAGTCCGCTATTACCTTCATACCACGTTTTGAGAGTACCCAGTCAATAAATACTTTTGCTGCGTCCTCATTTTTTGTTCCGTTGACAATAGCAACCGGTTGAGGCCACCAGCCAGTGCCATCACTTGGATAAACAAGAGCAATTTGCGGATTGTTGATTTCCAGCTCTCTGTCCCCGTTGCTTGCATTGATGCCTACAATGGCTTCACCGGCAACAACGTTCTTAGCAGGGTCACTGCCGCGTGCTGTAAAGTATGGAACCTGTTCAATCAGGCTGTCAAGATATTTCCAGCCCTCTTCCTGACCCTTCGTTTCAAGAACCGCACTTACCACATTGTATGCCGTACCCGATGAAGCAGGGTTTGACATTGAAACTTCACCCTTCAGGCCTTCCTGCAGCAGGTCGTCCCAAGTCTCAGGCATCTTAAGGCCCTTTTCTTCAACCAGTTCCTTGTTAACCACCCAGTTGACCAGCGTCAATGATGTTCCATGCCAGTATCCTTCTGCGTCCTTCATCTTGTCATCTAAATCTGCACCGCTTGGTGACTGATATGGGATGAGCAGGTCATTTTGCGAAGCATCAATAAATGTATCCGCACCACCTGTAAACCACAGGTCGGCAATTGAAACACCGGAATCAGCTTCGTTTGTCAGTCTTTGAAGAATCTCTCCATTTTTCATTGTCAAATGTTCAACCCGAATACCCGTATCTGCTTCAAAAGCATCCAGAACAGGGCGAACTTTGTCAGTAACACCATACAGATTAAGTACTGTGCCTGTCATGTCTTCAGTATATATTTCCGAAGACCATCCATCTCCTTCATAGACTCTTGCTTGCTCTTCTGCAGGCGCCTCTGCTGCCGGCTCCGCATCCGCACTTGCATCTGCTGCAGCTTCTTCTGTTTTCTGAGGCGCTTCAGCCTCATCCGTTCCCCCACCTGTGCATCCAAACAGCGTAAACGCCATCATCAGACACAGGATCATTACTAAAAATCTTTTCATAGTCCCATCCTCCTTGACTTATGTAATCAGGTGAATGATACCACATTGGACACTTAACAAATACGATTATAAATACTTTGAATATCTGACGTTGTATTATAACATTTGCAAATAATCACCAATTAGATGCTGTTTTGCTTGGCCTATTCGTATTAGCAAATTTTCTGACTCTCAAAAGCCTTTTACGGGTATCAGTAAAAAAAGAGGTGAAACTTATGTGGAAAACTCGAAATCCTGTAGTGACCATGATCGGTGCACTCCTTATGAGTATGATACTCCTTCTCCCCGTTCAGTCCTACGCAACTGGCTCAGATAATACATGGATAGATAAAATTGAAAGTGCCATTTCAGCTGGCACACTGGACTCATATGACTTTAACGCCGCGCTCGAACAAACCAAGTCGGAAAATAACAGCGCCTTTGCTGCCGCCTACCTCAATGCCATTAGAACAATTCACAGTGGTGACTATTATGGTGCCCTCCCTTATTTGGACCAAGCGCTTAAACTGGTTCGTACTTCTGGGAACCTTCTAAATGAAAAACGCGTGCTTGAAAAATGTATTGAGCTAAATATGCTCCTTGATCGCCGCACACAGTTTCAGGAGTACGGTATGGAGCTCAAAGAGCTCAGCGAAGACGACCCCGATGAATTTTATGTGAAATCACTTTATGTACTGGCTTTTTCACATTTCATTTCCTTCAGCGACGAAATGGCAGAAAAGTATTTGGATTTCATACTCTTGCACAGTGAAAATCTGAATTATTCTTTCGGATATGCCTTATACTATTCCCTATCAGGGGATATTGCCTACAGCTATGATGATTACGAAGCTGCGCTTGATCATTATAAAAAAGCCTATGACTTTGCCCTTGAGTCCGATAAAAATCTCTTTCTGCCTTACTCGGACTACATGCTTGTAAGAATAGCTGAAACATTGGATGCCTTGGGACGCCACCTCGAAGCCTATGACAAGCTCATCAGCATTGATGTCCAGCCACTCAAGAACTACACCTTCTTTTTAAGAGAGTACTACTATCATATGGCTGATACACAAATACAGATTGAGCAGTATAATACTGCCATTCTCTACCTCAACCGTGCCAAGGACAAGGATTTGCTCATTGGCGGGATTGAGGACGAATCACGCTATGAGTACAATCTGTGCACCCTCTATGCCTACGCCTACTATGGCCTGAAGGATTATGAAAACGCCGCAAAGCATTTTCTCATGTACATGGAAAATGACCTGGATTCTCTTTCTGATATGGAGTACTCCGACAACATCAGTGCTCTATTTGACTACGAAACACGGGAGCTTGAGGAAGAACTCCAGCTCAAGTCCGAGCTCAAGGAGGTCAAAGAAAATACCATCGCACTTCAGGAAAAATATCTTAAAACAAGTGCTGTCCTCATTGTCATACTTCTTGCTATTTTACTTGTTCTATTACGCACCAACACTTTAAAGGAACGCATGAAGAAAAAGCTCTATATTGAATCTATAACAGATCATATGACCAACATTTATAACAGAAACCACATCATTACCCTGCTGGAAGAGAATCTGAATGAAAGCATGTGTGTGATCCTAACCGATGTCGATAATTTCAAAAGCATCAATGACACATACGGTCACACCATAGGGGACAAGGTTCTGATACGCATTGCACAAACCATAAAGACCTCAGTGAGACCAAATGACTATGTTGGCCGCTACGGTGGCGAGGAATTTCTTATCATCCTAAGAGAGGTCGAGCTTCAATCGGCAAGAGAAATTGCACAGCGCATTCTCACAAATGTAGAGGCCCTGAAGTGGGATGAAGAGATTACCACAACACTGAGCATTGGCCTTATGCAGGGCTACGTGGCTCAACCCGATATTATTCTGAGCGAAGTGGATGCACTCATGTATGAGGCAAAAAATACCGGGAAAAATAAGATTGTCTATTGAATGTCCTTTAAATGAAAAAGGCGGTTGCATACTGGATGCAACCGCCTTTTAAAGTGCAGTCTCATAAGATTGTTGAATATTTTGAGCTGCACTGATAGGGCTTTTCCATTTAAATAAGAAACTCTCCCCTGCGGAACATATACCGCATTGCTACAATCCACCCCCACGATATGGACAGCGATGGAAAGAGGGCATACAATCCAGCTTGCACGGGATTTATCTCGGAAAATCTGAAGGGTGTGAAAAATATGCAAAAGCTGACTGACAGCATTATGAACAACACCACACGTTCATACACACTTTTCGGTGGACTGAAGAATATTCCAAACAGATCCAGTTTCATCTAATCACTCCAAGGTTCCAATTTCAGTTTCTACAGTTTCAAGCAGACGACCTTCATGTATGAGTTCTTTAAGCACCACAATGTACTCCTGTACATACACATCCTCTTCAATTAGGGGCACTTTTCTTGATATTTCACTCAGTACCGCCTGTACAGCCGGGCTCGGAGACAGGCCTTCAATGAACTGGTGTGCCTGATAGGCAGACAGGAGCTCAATGGCCAGAATGTACTCAAGCTTCTCCGCGACCTCATAGGCCTTTTTCGATGCATTGTATCCCATGGAAACATAATCTTCCTGACCTCCACAAGTTGGAATGCTGTCTATTACGGCTGATGTACTGAGAATTTTCATCTCACCGAGCAGACCTGCCTGTGTATACTGTGGAATCATGAGCCCTGAGTTTACACCCGGATTTCGAATGAGAAACCAAGGCATTTCAGAATGGGTTGATGTCGTCATCCGGTAATTCCTGCGTTCAGACATTTTGGCAATCATCGTTGCAGCCATGCAGGATGAATCCATTGCCAGGCCCACATAGGACGCATCGCATTGGCAGCCTGAAAGCGCAGCGCCACCTGTATCATCCGGCCAAATTATAGGATTGTCACCACAGTAGTTCAACTCTTCCTCGATAACCTCGAGTGCATTTGTCAGTGTCCTTCTCGCGGCCCCGTGAAGCTGAGGTATTGCACGCACAGATAGGGCATCCTGGAGTCTGTAGTCCATATGCTTTTCTGCAATTTCAGACCCCTGAAGCACACGTCGCACATTTCCAGCAACCTTCTTCTGCTCACGGTAGGGCTTGGTCTCCATCAGGCGTTCATCGAAGGCTCTTAAAGTCCCCTTGGTCACTTCCAGACACATTGCCCCAATGACATCTGCAGATTTGGATGCCTGAAGCATATCATGTATGGTCATCGCTGCAAGCCCGGTTGGACTTGTCGTCCCAGAAATGAGTGCCAGTCCTTCCTTTGCTGCAAGAACAAGGGGTTCAATTCCCAGACGTTCAAGAAGTGAAGCTGTTTCCTCTACCTTGCCATCATAGTAGACCTTGCCCTGTCCAATGAGGGCTCTTCCAATATGTCCTTCCACTGACAGATAGCCCACCGAACCGTTTCCGGGTGCGTACGGCGTGATTCCCTCATTTAGAAAGATACGTATCTTGTCCAACAGCGCAAGTCGGACGCCGCTGTAGCCTTGGCCCATACTCTGAAGCATGCAGACCATTATTGCCCTGACCTGCTCAACTTTAAGAGGTTGACCTACTGAGGTGGAATGTGAGAGTATAATATTCTTTTGCAGTCTTTCTGTTTCTTCTTTTGATATGAGCTGTGTGCTCAAGGCGCCAAATCCGGTGGTAATTCCGTACATGACCCGTCCTTCGTCAATCCATTTTTCGACTAAGTCTCTTGATGCCCTCACTCGGCTTTCATATTCAGGGGCAAAGCGAACCTTGTAACCAAAGCGCGCGATGTCCACCAGTGCTGCAACAGTGAATCTCTTTCCGAGTGTGACTTCATTTGAGGCAATGATGTCTGTGTTTTCATATTGTGCCTGCTCTACCATACTTGCCTCCAAACTATAGTTCTTCTACCTTGTCAATTAGGAATACCTTAATACCCGACGCCACCTGCAGTATGAATACGAAGAGGACAATGGAGCCTCCCGCTGCTGCCAGATACTTAACGCCGTCAACACCCTGCTCCCCACCTGCGAAAGCAACCATGAAATAGGCAATCGAACCAATGGAAAGTCCCCAAAGAAGCTTTTGCCATCTTGGTGGCTCTTCATTGTATTCAATGTTTTTTGTACATAGGCTAGCAATAGTACGGGTCATTGAATCTGCTGCTGTTGAGAAGGAAAGGATCAGTGTAATCATAACAATTGGAATGAAGACCATCCCTAGCGGCATATGCTGTAGAAATGCCCACAGACCAGCCACTGCACCTGTTTCCGTAATGGTACTTATCAGATCAAGTTCTCCGGTTTGCTGCCATAGAATTGCTGTAGAACCCCAAACGCCGAACCATAAAAGACCGAATACGGAAGGCATAATCCAGTTGATCAGCATGAACTCTCGAATGGTTCTGCCATATGAAATAACAGCCAGGAATATGCCCATCAGCGGTGCATAGGCTACCCAAATTGCCCAGTCGTAGAGCGTCCACCACATGACAAGTGCTTCACCGCCCATGTCGATTGGGTCAAGACCCCATCCCCAGAAGTTTTGGAGCCATAGTGCCATACCTGCAGTGGAAAGTCGTAGCATGTAAACAGTTGGTCCAACAATTATGAGTAGACCCAGCAGAACATAAAAGACTTTCGCATTGATGTCTGAAAGCTTTCGTATGCCCTTGTCAATACCTGCAAGAGAGGAAATTGTAAATGTTGCCGTTATGACTGCTACCAGAACCAGCCACAGAACAGGTCCCTGTTTTATGCCATAGGCTGTTTCGAAGCCAGACCCGACAAGTGCAAGGCCCGCACCAAGCGATGAGGCAAGTCCCAGCGCAATTGCCAGCAGCGAAAGTGTATCAATGATATTGGCCCAAATGCCCTTGGTTACTTTCTCACCGAAAAGCGGTACCAGGGATGCTGTTACTGAAAGGGCCTGCTTCTTGTTGAAATAGACATAGGCAATTACAAGTCCGCAAATCGAGTACATTGCATATGGAATGAAGCTCCAGTTGTAAAAGCATCTGCCTATAGCAAATATGGCGGCTTCCATGCTTCCAGGTTCAATTCCCAGCTGCGTAATTTCACCATATATATTTCCAAAATAGATAATTGGTTCATTTGTGCCATATGTAACAACCCCAGTTGCTATACCGCCAGTCAGTGCCATTGCAAACCATGCCATGAAGGGATAGTTGGGTTTTGCGTCTTTTCCTCCAAAGCGGATTCTCCCAAGCTTTGAAAACGTCATATATGCTGCGAAGAACAAGGCAACAATGGATATGATTTGATAAAGCCACCCAAGATTTCTAAGTGAAAAAAGAAAATTGTTCATTGCGACTTCTGAAAGCATTTCGTTGTTAAAGATTCCAAGTAGTGCGGATCCGCCCACTACAAGAAACGATGGTAGGAAAACGCCCATACGTATCCCTTTCTTTTTGAGTGCGGACTTGCTCAGTGACGATTCTACTGACATAATAACCTCCTTATGATTTCATTATTCCCCCATATGCATATGTTCGCTTACTTATATTGCAATAATGAAGCCAATTCTGTTTTCGCCATCTAATTTTTCACAAAATCCGCTCTAAAACCATTGGTAATACACATCATAATTTCTATTTAGGAATATTTAGTACGTTCAGTATTCATTATTTTGAATATTCAAAACAATACAAACCGCAAAATAATTTTGCGGTTTGTAGATAAAATCTTAAGTATATGTAATTATATAACATTTATCGCAAAATTATTTTGCACTTTCTTCTTTAACTGCAAAATTATTTTGCACTTATTTGAATTTTTTCATTCTATATTGCAGACTTTGCCTGCTTAGGCCCAGACTCTCTGCAGCTTTTGTCACATTCCCCAAATGATCGCTTAATGCCTGACGGATGATTTTTTCTTCAAAAACATCCAGCTGCTCCTGAAGTGTTTTCTCTGCATCGACAGCTATGGTGATTTCCGTCTTCTCCTGCTTGAGTTCAATGCCCCGTCTTTCCAAAAAGTAATCCGGCAAATCATCCGCAGTCAGGATATTTGATGCTTCTGCCATATGATTGATAGCATACTCAACGGCATGCTGCAGTTCCCGAATGTTCCCCGGCCAGTCATGACCTTCAAGGGTACGTCTGAAGCTCTTTGTGTACTCCAGTTTTCTTTTGCCGTATTTACGGCCCAGTTCAATAATAAAGTGATTGAGAAGAAGCTGTATGTCTGTTCTTCTTTCTCTGAGCGGTGGTACGTCCAGCGAAAGGGACGAGAGCCTGTAATAAAGGTCTTTTCTAAAGAGGTTTTCCGAGGACAGCTGCCTTAAGTCTTCATTGGACGCAGCGATAATTCGAATGTTGCAGCTGACATAATCATTGCCGCCGATTCTCTGGAATCTGTTTTCCTGCAAAGCACGCAGGAGTTTTGCCTGCATGTCCAGACTCATTGAGTTCACTTCATCAAGAAAGAGGGTTCCGCCATCTGCAATTTCAAGAAGTCCCTTCTTTGACACACTTCCGGTAAAGGCGCCTTTTTCCGTGCCAAAAAACACACTTTCTACCAAATTGCTGGGCACAGCACCACAGTTTATGTCTACAAAGGGCTGATCGCGCCTAGGGCTATAATTATGAATGCTCTGTGCAAAAAGCTCTTTGCCAGTGCCCGTTTCCCCAGTAATAAGAATATTGGTGTCATTAAGAGATATTTTTTTTGCAAAGTTAATCAAAGTTTCCATCTCTTTTGACTGATGCACAATATCTTCAAATTCGAACCCCTTCTTTTCCAAATAGGGCTGTTCATTGCGAATAAAGGCTTCCAGACTAAAGGATTTGTTTTTCAAATTGTTTATCAGCGTCAAGTCCCCTTCAAAACTCACCGCGCCAAACAGCTTGCCATCAATGACCAGCGGATACCCCGAATTGATTGTGATCAGCTCTTTACCGTCACGTTTCTTAAAAATATCACAGCGATTAAGCACCGGTGTATTTGTGCGCAGTACGGAAAGTGTTGTACTGATTTCCTCAGTAAGGTCATAAATATCCAGCAGGTGCCGTCCGGTGAAATCATCCTTCTCATACTCTCCAAGCTTCTGACTGGCAAGATTGCTGTAGAGGAAGTATCCGTTCTTGTCATAAATCTGGACACCTTCATTTACCTTTTCCAGTGTTTCCTGAAACAGTTCCTTCAGAACCGCGGACCTGCTTAACAGATGATACTGCCGGCCGTCAAAGTCCGCTCTTTCATAGCCGAACAGTTTGCTGCCGAGTTCCACAATACCTGGAGCCTGCTCTTCTGTCCCCACTGATCCTATGAGCGTATTCAGGGGCTCCTTGCAGGTCAAACCTGCTTGAATAGAAGCAAACCAAGCCTCATCACTTCCAAAGTACTTGAAATCCGCTATTGTATTATCGTCATTCGTAATGATTATAAGGTCAATTAAAGGCATACTTTTCCTCCTGTACTGACTACCCTTATTCAACACGCATGACCTAATGTCCTTCATTTGAAAAAAAGAGCTGTGCATAAAGCACAGCCCTATTTGTCGACTTAAGCGACAGAAATCAATTTAAAACATATCCAAACTTGACTTGCAGCCTTTACATCATCAGTGGCGATGCAGGTCCCAGCGGCAAGTTCAGGAAATACCAGCATATAAGCTGAATGGACCAGATTACAAAGAATGCGATTGAGTATGGCAGCATGTTTGCTATCAGCGTACCCATACCAATGTTCTTGTCATATTTTTTAGCAAATGCAACGAGGATCGCAAAATATGGCAGCAACGGTGTGATGACATTTGTAATTGAGTCACCAATTCTGTAAGCCATCTGTGTCAGCGCCGGATGAAAACCAAGAAGCATGAACATAGGTACGAAAATCGGACTCAGAATCGCCCACTTGGCTGACGCACTACCGACAAACAGGTTAATGAAAGACGAAATGACAATGAAGAGAATCAGGAGGACTGGTGTTGGTGCTCCAAGGCTCTTCAGGAAGTCCGCACCTTTTATAGCCATGATGATGCCCAGGTTGGACCAGTTGAAGTAATTGATAAACTGCGCAATGACAAATGCCAGAACTATGTACGGACCCATTTCGGACATGGCTTCACCTAGCATTGCAGTCACATCTTTATCGCTTTTGATCTTGCCTGAAACTTTACCATAGGTATAGCCAGGAATGAAGAATAAAAGCGTGATAAGTGCGACCAGACCCTTCATAAGCGGTGAGCTGAATGAAAGCAGGGAGCCAGTTTCTGGTTCTCTTAGAAGACCGTTCTCTGGAATTGCCATCAAAAGACAGACTGCAAAGAATACGAATGTAGCAATCCCCGCTGCCTTAAGGCCCTTGACTTCATCAGGTGTTACCTCTTCCATTTTTTCAACCTGATAGTCACCAAGACCCATACGCGGTGCAACAATCTTTACGGTTACCCATGTGGCGGTTAAGGTCAGTGTAAATGTTGAAGCCACCAGGAAGTACCAGTTGCTTGCAGGGCTTACGATAAAATCTGGATTGATCAGTTCAGCCGCAGACTGGGTGAAGCCTACAATCAGAACATCCAGCGAGTTTACGAGCAGATTTGCACTAAAACCACCAGCCACGGCGGCATAGGCTGCCATCATACCGACAATCGGATTCATGCCAACAGCAGCAAAGAGCATGGCTGCAAGCGGCGGCATAACGATAAAGCCTGTATCTGCTGCTGCATTTGCCATAATGGATGTGAAAATGACAATTGCGACAATTTTGCCACCTCTGACATTCCCCAGACTCTTCCTGAGAAGTGCTGAGAAGAAGCCCGTTTTTTCTGCAATACCTACGCCTAGAATTGTTACAAGTACGAGTCCGAGTGGTGCAAATGAAGAAAAGTTCGATACTGCATTCATAAGCATTTTCTGAATGCCCGTCTTTGACATAAGGTTTACAACTTGAACTTTTTCACCTGTCAGCGGGTGAATGGCTGATACGCCTGATATTGAGCCGATAAATGATATTATGATTGCTGCTGCCGCCAGCCATACAAATAGTGTAAGTGGCTCAGGCAACCTGTTTCCGACGCGTTCAATCCAGTTTAGAAAAACATCAATCTTTGTCGTCGGCTTTTGCGGCCCGTCATTTTTATAATCCTTTTTTAGTGGTGATACACTCATACAACCCCTCCTTAATCTCTTATTTCAAATATTCCAACGCACACCGTGAAAGCACAGCCGAAGCCTTGCTCAAAATAGATTCATCTATGTCAAAATACGGATTGTGAAGCGCGTTTGTCAGTCCCGCTGCTTCATTTCTGGTTCCAACCACGAAAAACGTGCCAGGCACCTTCTGCTGGAAATACGAAAAATCTTCTCCACCCATTGTTGGAACAGGCAGTTCTACAACATTTTCGTGACCGAGCACTTCACTTGCCGCATGCTTTACCAAATCTGTTATCTCAGGATCATTGATGACCGGCGGATAGTAGGGTGTATATTCCAGATCATAGGATCCTCCATTTGCCTCTACGATACCACTGATGAGTTTCTCCATCATTTTCGGCATATTGTCCCTTGTTTCAGGAAGCAGCGTCCTTACAGTTCCACTCATTTTGACTTCATTTGGAATGACATTGTGCGCCGAACCAGCATTGAACTGTGTAATCGAGAGAACTGCCGAATCGACAGGGTTGATTTTTCGACTCACTATAGTCTGAAGCGCCGAATATACCTGACATCCTATTGAAATTGGGTCAATACAGTTATGCGGCTCAGCCCCATGTCCACCCTGCCCCTTTATGGTCAAATGGAACATGTCCGGTGCAGCCATCATGGAATTTCTTTTAACTCCGATTTTTCCTGCGTCTACAATGGGCCATACATGTGCACCAATTGCCGCATCAACCGTCGGGTTCGATAGCACACCATCCTGTATCATCCGGTTTGCACCCCCCTGACCTTCCTCAGCTGGCTGGAATACAAACTTGACAGTACCCTTGAAATGGTCTCGCATTTCACTTAAGATCATTGCCGCACCCAAAACCCATGTCGTATGGGCATCGTGTCCACATGCATGCATCTGTCCGTCGACCTGTGACTTGTAAGGAACATCATTTAACTCCTGCATGGCGAGGCAATCCATATCTGCACGAATGAGCAGTGTCTTTCCAGGTGATGTGCCATTCAAAATCCCCACAACCCCCGTTTCTCCAACACCGGTTTTCACAGCAATACCGAGTTCTTCAAGCTTGCCGGCAACCAGTGCCCCTGTTTTGAATTCCTCAAGTCCCAGCTCAGGGTTTGTATGTATTTCTCTGCGTATGCGAACAAGTTCGTCTTGTATCTGATTTGCCTTTTTTTGAATTGTATCGTTCATTTTTTCCTCCACGGTTATTTTTATGCAGTGATTTGTTTGAATTTTCTATTAACATAGATTCTACCACCATATATCTTGAACAACTATGGTGCTAACCCCAAATATCTTTTGTATTTTTTCGTTGTAAGATCTATAATTATTAAAACGAGGTGAAAACATGACAATTTCTTCCGGCAAACTCAATCGTATTCTTAAGGCCAGTAGCCTGCTCAATTCCACAAGGGATGTCGACTACATTCTTGATTTCCTGCTCAAGGAATGCATTTCCTTAATCCCTGGCGGTGATACCGGTGTAATATTTTTATACAACGACGCCACCCAGCTCCTTGAGCCCAAGGTTGCTGTTGGTTTCAAGGACACCATCCACAAAGTTCACCTGAAGCCTGGCGAGTCTATGACGGGTGCGGCCTTTCTGCTTAAGGAAACCCTCTTTCTTGATACGCCCGCAAAAATCTCAAAATTCATGTCTACCATAAGGCAGTCAAATCTTGAAAACATTCTGCCTGTCGATGATATTGGACTTGGCGCGCTTCAAGGGTCCATATGCTGTCCTCTCATCTCAAAGGACGAATGCATTGGCGTGATTGTCATTGACAATTTTATGGGGATTGAATCCTTATATGAGGAAGACGCAAGGGTCCTTGAGGCCATATCCATACAGGCCACCATCGCGATCATCAACGCCCATAGCCATGAAAATGAAAAATTCCAGCGCAAGGCACTGGAGAGGACCAATATGCTTCTTGAAGAAGAGCGCAACCGGTATCAGTTCGCCACAAACATACATAACAAGTTCACAGACATGGTTTTGAGAGGCAACAGCATACGCAACATTCTCGACGCAGCCTCTGAAATCGTCAAGCATGAAATCTACTATCTTGATGTCTTCTGCAACATACTGCATCATTCAAGCCTTGGTTACGAAAACGCTACCATGCCCTCACAAGGCAACTTGGCCAGCATAAGGAAGTCCTACTATCATGCCCTCAAATTCGGGAATATGTATCTGCACGCCTTCCCCATCATGGTCAATAACGACCTTATGGGATGGATCTGTGTCCACGCAAAGGAATCACAGCTTTCAGAAATCAACTTCATTGCCATTGAAAAGGCGACAACCACTGTGGCGCTTGAACTACTCAAGAACTACGAGCTTACAGACATGGAACAGTCTATTAAAGGCGATTTCTTCGATGGCCTTGTTCTCAACCAGAAAAGTGAATACATCATAAAAAGTGCCCAGGAGTACAATTTTAATTTTGGAAAAAGTCACCGCATCGGCATTATTGACTTTGACCAGAGTGACCTTGCGAAAGATAAAAAACGACAATTCAAGCGTATGCTGACCTATACATACAAGTCCTTCAATACAGCCCTGCTCGAAAAGTTTCCAGGCTCTGTGGCCGTTATTCGTAAAGGACGCATCATCCTTATACTGGAGACAAGTCCCATACGGGAACGCTTTGAACTGATAGACTTCATGGAGTCATCACTTGCTGTACTGAGGCAGTCTGTACTCAAGCACATCGGCAGCAATGAACTCAGAATTGGCATCAGCAGTATCATAACGGACACTGCCGGCTTCAAGAAAGCCTTTGAACAGGCTGAGTACGCCCTCCACCTGACGGTCAGCATTAAAAAAGAAAAGCCCTACCTTTTCTTTGAAGACCTCGAAGTCAAAAGCCTGCTCATACAAAATGACAGAGCGTCTCTGGATTCTTTCCTGGAGCGGACACTGGGCAAGCTGATTCGCTACGACCGCAAATCCAAAGGGGATTTTTTAGAAACCCTCCGTGTCTATATTCGAAGCAATGGCAGCTGGACCTACACAAAAGACCACCTGCACATCCATGGAAACTCCTTGAATTACAGGCTATCACGCATATCTGAAATCCTGGGAATAACACTGAACAACTATTACGACCGCCTTAAGATACAATTGGCACTCGAAATCATGGATTTGGAAAAAACATAATCTTAGTCCGACTTATTTCATTGACCATTTATTGATAAAAGAGGTTTATACTGTTTTGGGGTTACCTTCTTAATGCATATAGGAACTGTATTCATTTGAATTGTCACTTCAAATACATAAATGTAAAGGTGTGAGTCAATGAAATCTAGAATATGTCACATAAAAAAAACCGATTGTATCGTCAATACCTGGTCGGGGGGAACAACAACCCAGCTTGCCATTTCACCAGCCGACGGCAATTATGCGCAGCGCAGCTTCGACTGGCGCATAAGCTCAGCCACAGTGGATACCGACATGTCAACCTTCACAGCGCTACCCGGAATTACGCGTTATATCACAACACTTTGCGGCACTATGGAGCTGAAACACAAGGACCATCATACGGTGACCCTTTCACCATTTGAAGTAGACACCTTTGATGGCGCATGGGAAACAACCAGCTATGGCAAGGTTACAGACTTCAACTTAATGCTTGGCACAGGTACGCGCGGCCTACTTTACTGCGCAACCGTTCCTGCTGGTCATAAGACAGCATTTGGATTTACACATATCGGTGGCGCAGAAAACCTTAGAACACTTGCCGTATACGCGGCTCAAACCCCGATTATCTGCGAAACAGGCCAGGAATCATTTCAGCTGCAAACTGGCGATCTGCTCCTGATTGAAATCGAAGGACAGTCCTCTGATAACCTATTAAGTGTTAGCGCACTGACTGAAGATGCCGCACTCTGTATTGCTGAAATAAGCAAAGGCTTCTAATCAGACTTGACTAACCAGACATGGCTAAATAGAGAAAAAGAAAACCAGAACACGACTGAAGTCATTTCATGCGGCGTAAGCGCCCATGACCTCATGGTGTTCTGGTTTTTTATTTCACCATATTACATTTTTTGCAAGTCTTTCTAATCTACATAGTCAAAGATTTCAAAGCTTGAGAACTCACCATTCTGTGCATAGTCAATGAGATAGAATCCGTACAGGTAGATCTCTCCGGTTGGAAGCTCAATATAGTCAAGATATGGTGCTTCCGCTATTGTAAACATGTCACTTGTAATTTCGTACTTCTCATAGGTATCGCCATCGAGCACCTCAAATACCGGCTCTATGACATCGCCCATTTCGAGATCAAAGAAGTCCTTCTGTGCCATGACATCGTCGTTGTCAACTGCCCATGCACCCAGCACTTCGTAGTAGCCACCTTCTTCAAAGCTGTCATCAAAGGTCCATTTTCCTACAATGTCTGCACGCTCACCGTTGATATACGCTGGAATATTGTACATATTGTACTCAGCGGTATCCTCCACAACATTCAGACTTATGATATTCCCGTTAAGGGCTGTCCAGTAGCCACTGAAGTTATCTGTCACAATGCCCGTCTCTGGATCGTAATTGACATTTGTGTCCATGCCAAGTGTCATGACTGCAGTCATGTCTTCGTTGAGCATCAGTCCAAGGTAATTGTAAATGCTGGCTATGTTCATGACATCCTCATCTGCGATGACAATTGAGAAGACGTCACTTTCAATTTCTTCAGGCTCACGGGACTCCAGAACAACAGAACGGGTATCGCCCTGCATTACAGCCGTATAGGTTTCAAGAAAGCCTTCATAGGTGTCAATGCCATTTATTTCACTGTAAGTTTCAAGATTGTAGTCTAGGTTAGTCTTGTCCCAGTATGGGAAGAAAATCGAAAGTCCCCCCGTAAACCCGCGCTCCGTACCCTCAACCTTATAGGCAACGGCCATTTCTATGGCACGCATCAGATCTTCCGCCAGATATTCCTGCGGTCCTGTTATTTTACGTGCGAAGTCGTAGAGGTCCACAAGTTCTGTATAACCCGAGAAGAAGTTGTTACGCCCATACGCTTCAATATTGTTTCGGCTCTCTGAAATTGCGTTGAAAGTCGTGATATCATCCATGTTGATCATAAAATCAACTGAAAGGTCCTCCAGTGCAATGACAACGTCGTAAATATAGGCCAAATCAATAACCGATAAGGTTATGAGATCCTCTTTGCCATATTCTACGGCCTGGGCCTGATAGGCGTCTGCAATGACGGTTCCCAGCTGTCTTCCGTTCATCTGAGGGTTGGAAGCAAGCGCTGAAAAGATTCCCGTATAATTCCAGCCGTGTCCAGGCTCCTCTTCCTGAGACGCAACCAGATAATTTGCGTATTGTCCCGCCATCTCAGCCACTTCCAGTGTTGCCATCAGACAAGCGTCAAAACCGAGAATCTCAAATTTCACACCGGTTATGTCATAGGCGTCGGACAGGGCTTTTCTAAGCTCAGCCATGGACAGATAATCACCATAGGGATCCTTTGGTGGACCAATCAGGAAATTCTCGTCGGAGCCATAGCCATACATCGGACCGCCACCATGATCCCACAGGTCCAGAACATATTTCTCAGCAGGATAGTTTTGAACAGTCCATACAATAAAATCAGTCAGTGTTTCCGGCGCACCCATGTTCTGTATGCCCTGGGCATGAAGCAGGTCTAGGCCGTCTTTCTCAACCTTGTACCGCTGGCTTTGAGCAGGGTCTACAATGTCATTTTGCCAGCCGCTGGTGCCACCCGTTTCAATAATGATGTTTACCGCATCTGTTGAACCGGTGCTTGCCATTTCTGCTATATCTGCTGTCGCATATCCACCGCCGGACTCCAAATTCGAGCCATTCAGAAATACCATAAAGGTATATTCCTTCATATCTGTACTGCCGATTTGACCGGTGGAATCCGTCGCTCCAGCAGCATCACCTGATCCGGTTTGCGGATTGCTGTTATCTTCAATTCCCGATGGATCCATTCCAGAACCGTTCTGCACATCTCCATCATTGTCATCAACGAGTGTCAGATTTGCCGGTGGCATGTTGTTTTCCGGTGCAGGTAATAGTATTGCAAGCAATATGAAGGCTCCTACGATGAGCAGAATTGCCATCAGTATTTTTTTCAGGCACCCGCCTTTTTTCTTTCCATTTTTCTTTGCTTGCTTCTTTTGCTGTTTCAGTGCCTTCTTCCGTGCTTTCTTGTCTCTTCTGCTTTCCTTGGCAGCCCCATCAGACACGGGGGCATTTGCCCTATCCCCACGCACCTCAGATTTAGTTTCTCTTGGTTCATCTGCCTGTGCAGATGTGCCTTCCCCCTGGACATCTGCATAATTATGAACCACAGGCTCTGTAGTCGATTCAAGAGGTTTTTCACTCTGACTCTGTTCACCACCGATGGGACTACCGCAGTTTCCACAGAATTTCGACCCTTCATCAAGCTTGTTTCCACAATATATGCAAAACTTATTTTCTGCCATATTCCCCTCCATAACTCAAATTTACTTCTAATTTTATCACATTTTTCTTATAATTATAGATGAAGGGTACCAATTTGATATCAAAGCTATGGGGGTCTTATGAGAAAATTCTGTCCAGACTGTGGAAAAGAGCTGAAAAAGGGTGCATTCTACTGCAAAGAATGCAATCCGGATTTCGAAAAGGAATTCACCAGCGAAGAAATTGAAAACATCCAGCAGCAATATGAAAAAGGCAATAAGAAGGGGTGTCTTCTCCTTATAGGTATTGGGCTCATTGCAGCAGTCGTGCTGTTTGCCATATATCTGTTCGGCGGTGAAGAGGGGCTATCCGCTGCTGTCCTTAATTTCGTATTTATTGGAATCAACGTTGTACTTTACAAGTTGAAAAAACGTGAGCGTACTCTCAAAACCAATTACTACAACTTGACTTTGAAAGAGACAGCTTCGCCGTCAGGTTCAGCACAGACGGTTATATCAGCAGCGTCCGCACCCGTTCAGCAATTTTGCGGCAACTGCGGCACAAAACTGGAAGCTGGCGCAAAATTCTGCGGCAACTGCGGCACGCAATTATAGTCAAATAAGGAGGTTTACATATGGGTACATATATTTTTCTCGCACTTGTCTTACTCGCGATTATTCAGTTCATCCAATACAAGCGTAAAGTATCAAAGTTCAAGTACAGCGAAAACCAGGCGAAAATAATGGAACTGATGACTGCGCTTGACCAGCGGAAACAGCGCTATACGGATCCGGACGGCAGAAACATTCTCATGCTTGCCTGTATTGAGGATTTTTCAGTCAACAAAAAGGACTTGGGACTCCTTGACGTCGCTAAAAAGGCAGTTCAAACCGGTATACGTGTAGATGAGAAATCCACCAAGGACGGCCGTACAGCACTTTCTTACGCTGTTTCAAAGCCCTACAGCAATGCACTCGCTGAATTTCTCATTCAGTCAGGTGCCGATGTTCTTGCAAAAGACAATCTTGGACGAACACCCCTCCACTACGGTGCCGTCCATACCTATTCAAAAACATTCAGCATCTTGGCCGACAGGGCACATACGCTGGACCCACCGGACAATGACGGCAATACGCCACTTATGGCTGCCGCCGAAAGACTGCATACAGCAACCATTCGTGAACTCATTGACAGAGGGGCGAATGTGAAGCACAGAAACAATCAGGGCGAAACGGCCCATACCCTTGCTGAACGAAACAAGAAAAAGTATTACAAATATGGCGGAAACAGCGCACGTCCCGATGAGTATGGTAAGGAGAATCATGCTCTTGATGAAATCGTTCGTGAACTCTACTGCCTTGAAAACGATATGCGCTTCAAGCCAAAGAAATACCGTCCGCCGTCAAACAATTCAGAGCTTGGAGAGGCGCCGGAATAAACGCTCGCTTTTGGCGTATAATCATGGAGGTTACCTTATGAAACGAAGAAAAATACTGATCATACTTGCCTTTATCGCACTGATTGTCGCAATTCCTTTTATCAAATCACAAACAACAGGCACTGTCATAGGCAATCCAGACTACAAGCCAAGCTATCGAACCATTGATATAAACTCTTTTCCAAAGGCTTTTGGCAATAATTTGGAAGCACTGGGTCTACCTTCAGAAATTCTCACCATCGAAACGGATAATCATTGGGATGGAAAATTTACTGTCAACGAGACCTATTCCATAGATTACGATGAAGGCTACCTGATTTTCACCTTCCAGTCCAGCGATCTCGATGCGGACTTCCCTGTGATTCTCAACTACATTAGAGCCTTTATCATGACCTTTGACGCCCGTGATGAAGCCGCTGTCAACGAAGATATTGAAACTGCGCTGGAGCTGAACGACCCCAACCAGCCGATTGACTGGAAAGAGCTTTACATGTTTGGACAAACCATCAATCTGCATTTTGATATTGATGCAGACGGTACTTATGAGCTGCATGTCGAAGACAACCGGATGTCCTACTGACACCAGTTTGAAAGACATTTAAACGCACTTTGCTTCACAAGTAATGACAATATAAAAGGACTGATTTCGCGGACAGTACCCCTTGGGGGATATCTGGCGAATCAGTCCTTTTTATCGTTTTCACAGACAGTTGCTTTTGCTTGCGGTTAGATACAAAATTGAGTTTTACAAGCTAAATAAAAGCATTTTCACTGGCAAGCTTCAACTTCAGGAATATGTCCACAATCTCCGGATCGAACTGGGTGCCAGAATTGGCTTCAAGCTCTCTGAGTGCTGCTTCCTTTGAAAGTGCCTTCCTGTATGGTCTGTCTGCTGTCATTGCCTCGTAGGCATCTGCCACAGATATGATTCTTGAAATTAGGGGAATCTCCTTCCCTGAAATACCCTTTGGATACCCTGTTCCATCCCACTTTTCGTGATGACTCAGAGCATATTCAGCCAAGTTTGAGTAAATATCCACTGACTTGAGAATCTGATATCCGATTTCTGGATGTTTCATGATTTCCACATATTCCGCATCTGTCAGTTTTTCTGCTTTATTGAGTACAGCCTCGCTGATTCCAATCTTTCCAATATCATGCATCAGTCCAGCAATCCCAATTTCATTGATGACCTCGTCAGATAAGTTCATTGCATTGCCAATCATACGTCCGATTTCACTCACGTTTTCAGAATGACGCTTCTCTCTTGCGTTCTTTTTGTTAAGCGTCTCCAATATGACCTTAATGGTCTTATTGCGCATGCTCTGACTTTCAATCAGCTTTCGTCGGTACATATGATCTTCAGCCTTGATAAAAACATCGACCATGGATTCCGATGACTTGCGTTTTGTCTCCCATCCCAAGGAAATGGAAAGAGGTACGTTTTCAATAATATACTTCTTCATTTCCTCAAGAATCCGGTTCACAATGATTTCCGCATCCATCTGCGTTGTGCTTGGAAGCAGTATTACAAACTCATCACCACCAATACGTGCAATGATGTCGTCTGTCCGGCATACATCCTTTAAGACTTTAGCTACGGTTTTCAGCAGTTCATCCCCAGCGATGTGGCCAAAGGCGTCGTTTGTTAGCTTCAAACCATTCACATCAAGCATGACAAGCGAAAACGGTAAATTACGATCTGTATCCAAACGCTCAAGCTCTTCCTCGTAAAATCGTCTATTGTACAGGCCTGTAAGCTGGTCATGGAAGCTCAACTGCTCTATGCGCTGCATATACTCCTTGCTCTCGGTGATATTTCGGACAATCGCAAGTACAGACTGTTCAGTAATTCTAACCAGACGCGTTTCAAAATATGTAGGTCCATCTGGTGTGTCTATGGTATATTCGAACATTTGAATTTCTTCTGTTCGAAGCGCTGCCTGAATGGCACGATTGCCTTTGATTGCGATTTCAGCAGGCATGACTTCAGAGAGGGTTTTACCAATGAAATCTTCCCTCTTCAACAGCAAATCTGCGTCGGAATTGACCATGCAATCCAGAAACATGCCTTTCTGATCATACAAAAATATCAAATCAGGTATGACTTCAAGTATTGCCCTTGTTTTCTTTTCACTGATTTCAAGAGCCTTCTTACTGCGCTGCATGTTTTCAAAATAATTCTGCGTCTTTTCCAGGAGTTCATTTGTAGAAGCTCGAAGTATGGAAAATGAATCGGTTTTGCTGATAGGCAGTCTGTAGCTGATGTCGTTTTCAACAGAAATTGCCTGAATATCCCGACTTAGGGCTATGAGCGGCTTGATAATATAACGCCGCTGGGCAACACCGAAGAGACCGATAAATATGCTGGCAAATAGGGCAGTCAAACCTACAATGATTTTAAGCTGTGTCTTAATGTCAAGGAAATCACTAAACGGCACATAATGACCTACAAACCACCCTGTCTCGCCGATTTTATTCCAAGCGAAAAAAGCCTTGTTGCCGTCATATTCAACAATGTGTATACCCTCTTCAGTCTTATCAAAGGCACCGTTAATACGTGCATTGAACTGGTTCCGCGCCGCTTCATCAATTGCCAGTCCTTCTACATTTGAATGCATGATCAGTTCCTTGTTGGCATTGAGCAGGAATACAAAGCTGTGCTCTGATATTTTCTGATTCCTAAGATGCTGAATAATACTGTCAAGGGAACTGTCCCCGCCAATGACACCCACAAGCTCACCAGTTTTGTCATAGAGGGGCTTTGCCAGTGTGACAATCCAGTAGTCCTTTGTCGCATTTAAATAGGGCTGGGTTATAATCATTTTTTTCGCGGCAACAGCCTCCTTATACCAGGGTCTTTGTGTCAAATCAAAGTCTTCTGGCGGAATCCATCCACTGCCATTGATCATTTCGCTGTCCGGCGTCCCAAAATACAGGGACAGGTAGGACGGTGCCTGATTCAGTGTTTTCTCAAACATTTCAAGGATCACGGCTTTATCATCTGTCGCTTCTATTAGGTTTTCCAGCGTGTCTATGTAACTGACACCTTGAACAAAGTAATGCTCTATCTGCAGGGACATATAGTCCAGCTCAATTTCTATCTTACTCCTGATTTCCTTTTGGACAGAGTATGTATAGTATTCATGCTGAACAAATAAGCCCCCACCTACTGCAAGCGCAATGAGCAATATTATTGCGTATATTCTTTTGAAGAAATGTTTGATTTGGACCATCTCCTTCATTTCTGCCATAGACCGACCACGGAAGACACCCTTTCAACTTCAAGGGCCTTCAACGACTGCCAATGTCCATGTGATTGCAGAACTCTAAAGCGAATAAGATTCACCCGACTTAAGAATAATGCCTTCTACACCAGCTTCAAGCCCATTTACAAACGCCATCGGTTCAGCCTTAATAACATCAAATGTATCATAGTGCATTGGAATGACCTTTTTAGGTTTTATGAAGGTCACTGCACGCAGGGCATCTGCAATATCCATAGTAAAGTTGCCCCCGATTGGAAGCATGGCAATATCAAGTTCCTCAATTTCAAGGAGCTTCATATCCATCGTCAGCCCTGTGTCACCTGCGTGGTAAAGCTTCTTGCCTTCAAGTTCAATGACAAATCCAGCTGGGTTGCCACCAGTAATCAGTCCGTTTTCTGTTTGAATGCCTGAGCCATGAAGTGCAGGTGTCATCTTCACTGTTCCAAACGGAAACTTGAATCTTCCACCAATGTGCATTGCGTGGCACTGTACGCCAAATTTACCCAGATGATTCACAATTTCAAAGTTAGATATGATTGTCGCACCTGAAGCCTTTGCAATTTGCACACTGTCACCGATGTGATCGCCGTGTCCATGGGTTACAAAAATATAGTCAACATCATTGAATCGGTCCAGGTATCCATCATAACTTGGACTTCCAATCAAAAATGGATCAATCAGTATTTTAGTCTGGTCAGACTCCACATAAAAAGCTGCATGTCCCAAATACTCAATTCTCATAAAAGCGCCTCCTAATCTTTCTGTTTAATATGATTTGTATTGAATTTTTTTGCATAGTCAAGAATGGCCTTCTTCAAGGCCTGTTCTCCCAAAACTGAACAGTGGATTTTTTCTTCGGGTAGGCCACCCAGTGCTTCCACTATGTCCAGCTTTGTTATAAGATAGGCTTCCATAACCGGCTTCCCTTTTGCAAGAATCGTCGTCATACTGCTGCTTGCAATCGCGCCGCCACATCCTTGGACTCTGAACTTTACATCTTTGATTATTTGATTTTCAACCTTGATTGTAATTTCAAGATGGTCTCCACAGTCTGGATCTCCCGCTAGGCCAATGCCATCGTAATCATCCATTTTTCCAACATTTTCAGGGTAAACAATAAGGTCTAGAACTTTCTTAGTATACAGTTGAATCACTTACTTTCCTATAATATTTTGGCATAGAATCTATTATTAGCATATGCCCCTATCATTATACTTCTATGATTTCTCTTGTCAATTTAATCACATTTTCAGCACCTTCCGATCGACTGCTCAGATTTTGCATCCTTGCCAATCAGGTGTGCATGGTCTATATTTAGAATGTACGCATTTTTAGGAAACGAGGTGATTGTATGACACTTTTCATAGGTATTCTAATAACTTTATTCGGTCTGTTCTTTCTAGCGCTTGGCATGCTATTTATCAATTACAAGCTCTCACCACTAAAACTGGTTGTCAAACAGGAGGATGTTTTTAATCGGCCAAATTTCGGCATTCGAATAATGATTCCAGGTTTTCTGCTGCTCTATCTGGCAACGATTATTTTCAGAAAATAAACCCAGCAAAACTTACTTTACATTATATATGATTGCCACTGCGATTGCATAAAAAATGTACACTTTATAGGGTCTATACAGTAAAAACCTCTGGCACAAATTCATTTGAATCTGGTCCAGAGGTTTCTTTATACTTATTTTTCCTATGCATAGGGCTTAGCAAAACTGTCTTCTTCCGAAACACCGTTTGCGGTATATTTCTTTTTCCAGTAAAACCGGTTTGCCATCCAGACGAAAATGCGCATGACAAATTTTGATTTTTTCTTCTGTACTTCAGGCTTTGAAAATTTCAGGGACATGGCTTCATCGATCAAACCTGTTTTTCCATACCCTGAACCGAAGGCAGTCAGTCCATCCAGAACCTTGAGGCCATTTGCTGTTTCCTGCTGGTAATACAGGTTATCACATCCACCTTTGACTATAGAGCCGCCGTAGGATGCACCGACCCGTTTCGTGTAGTTGACAAGATACTTCTCAATCGGGCGACCGTGTACAGCTTCCATAAAACCATACTGGATAATATAACTGAGACGTTTACCAGTCATGTCCATGACAACCGCATCATTCAGGAGCTGGTGCATGGCAGCAGGCATTGCATAACCGTATAGTGGAAATGCAATGACGATGTGGCTGCTGTTTTCCATTTCCCCTAAAATCGCTTCAGGGGTATCCTTTGCTATACGCATGATTTTCGTAGAAAATCCGAGTTCATTCGACGCTTCAATTCCCTTTTCAAATTTTTCCGCCATAAGCTGTGTATTGCTTTTTTCAGGCTTTGGCGACCCATTAATTATCAGCAATTGCATGTTCAATCGCCTCCATTCCATTCTCCAGTGCAAGCAGCTTTGTGGTCCCGCCCTTGCCGATTCTATAAACCTCAGCAATTGCTTCTGTGTCCTCTAGGGTATCTGTCAAAATCAACTGCTTCGGCAGTTTTTCATAACGGTTAACATGTTTCATCCGGTCTTCATCCAACCTCAAATAGGGATGGATCAGCGGCAATGACCTGTCGCTGATTCTTTTGACAAGTGGTGAAACAAATCCAATACATACCGGTGTCGCTAGAATCACCCAGTCCGATTTCACATATGAAGCCAGCACCTTGTCCATGTCATCTTTGAGAACACAGATTCCTGGCGTTTTAAGCCAGCATGCGTAACACCCAATGCAGTCCTTGATTTGCAGGGTATTCAAGTCCATATATTCAACTTCATGTCCTTTTCCAAGCAGTTGCTTCTCAACGTTTCTTATTTGTGCATCAAAATCTGCGTTCGCCTGATTCTGATTACCGTTCAATAGGAGTATTTTCATTTTTGTCCCTTTCTCGCGTTCGCATGACATTGTGTCGATTGCGGCAGGCATCGCCGCAGTAACGCTCTCTTGCAGTCCCTGCAAAGAAAAATCCATTACAGTGCTGACAGCGTTTGAGTTCAACACTTCCCTCTGTTAGTGCAAAGCCATATATGGTCTGTATTGCCGTCATAAGGGAATCAAATTCCCATGCGATCTGCGTATGTGTTCCTTGAATTATTGTAAATCCAATTTTTCCGGCCTGAAAACGGTCTGCCATAATCGTTACAGGCTCTGTGAGTGAACCTGCTGATTTCTTGAAGGTCTGAAGCTGGTCAAAATGCGTGCATAGCATCTTCGCATATTCAAGCAGCCAAAGAATGTCTTCTGAGTAGAAGCTTGAAAAGACCAGATCAAGAACCATTGAACGTTTTCCATAAAACTTGGGAGAGTCTTCATATTTCACAAGATAGGCCTTGTCCTTATAGGTCTGCACCTCAAAGGCACCCGCTTCTGCAAACGGTGTGAACAGGCCAATATACGCAGTTTCTTCCATTGTGCGCGCCTGGGTTCCCAAGAAGTTTTTCTCTGTCAGAAGAATCGTTTTTTCTCCTATGATGTTATGGTTGTAGGTACTCGAGCTCATAAACCCAAGCAGGCCATAACGCTTAGCCCATTCTAGAAGACTTTCCTGAAGCTCATCCCAAAGCTTTTGATGCTTTCGCTTTCTGTAAGCGTTGATGTGGATTTCCTTTTCCACCTCACAATAGCGTCTATATGCATCTCCCAGTCGTAAAATGTCCACCAGAAGTGACTCGGCTTCATTAAATGGGTCATACATTTCAAATGCGGCATTTTCTTTAGGGGCAAGATAAGCCTTGCCTGAAGCCGTGGATTTTATGTCATATTCCTTAAAGCGTATCCACTGTGTTGCATATCGACCTTTAAGTCCCAGATTTCTGCTTAACAGCTTCTTTTCAGTGGATGGATGTCTATCGTAAGTTTCATATTGATTCATAGCGTACTCCTTTTCTACTCTCAATACGAATTATATGTAATATATAAAACTAAGTAAACTATTACATTTTGTATTATCATTTTCTTTTCTCAGCTTCTTTTCTAAGTCTCTTTTCTAAGTCTCTTTTCTCTGTCGACTTCCCAGTGCAAGGCATAAAACATCCCGTACAAGCACTTAACTGGTGTCTGCGACGGGATGCGAATTGATTACTCAGCTTTATGGCCATTTTTAATTGGTATGTCAATAATGAACTCCGTTCCCGCCTGTTCAGCGCTGGAGCACTCTATGCGTCCTTCGAGGGTTTCTGTCACAAGGTCATAGACAATGCTCATGCCCAGACCACTTCCACCATTGTCACGTTTGGTGGTGAAAAATGGCTCGTATATTTGCTTCAAGACATTTGGCGGCATGCCCACGCCATAGTCCCTATACTTGATGTGTAGCATTTTCTCTGTCTCATTCTGTGTGAATGATGTCTTAATATCAACAATCCCATTCTCCCGACCTTCAAAGCCATGCTTCAGAGAGTTCATAATCAAATTCAGCAATATCTGATATATGGCGCCAGCATGGGTAAACACTTCCACTTCCGCATCACATAGAATACGTACATCCACATTTTTCTTTTTCAATTCCTGCCGCAGGCTATTGACGATTTCGTGCATATAGTTGCACATATTGACATTCCGATATTCATCGGAAACCTGATCTATGGCGACACGCTTGAAGCTTCTAATCAGCTCGGAGGCCTTATCCATGGTATCGAGAAGATGATCTGCAGTCTCCTGCATCTCTTCAATATTATTCATGAACTCCGTCTTGCTGACATTGCCACTTGAAACTGCTTGTCCCATTTTTTTCGAAATAGATTCCATATGTGACGCAAGGGTCACGCCAATACCGATTGGCGTGTTCACTTCATGTGCAACACCTGCAACAAGCCGGCCCAGGGATGCCAGTTTTTCTGCTTCCAGTAGCTCCTTTTGAGCGCTCTCTATTTTGCGGGTTTGCGATGTCACCTGCGAACGCAGTGTTACCAGATACACCACCAGCATAATCAGCATGAAAAATCCTATATTGACTTCCAGCTTATGGTCTTCATAAAAGCTTTGCGGCCTATTAACAACAAGACTATCCTTTGGCAGGGCATCGACAGAAAGGCCGTACTTACGCAAGGCATTGTAGTCGAACTTGTAACGGTTGATGCTGTTATCGTCAATGAACCTGTTTTCCACATATCCATTACTCAAATACTCCGACATGAATTCAACCATTCTCATGCCCTGAGTGTAGCCTTCTATAAGCTTCCCGCCAACAGTCCCCGTTCCAAAACCGAATGTGTACAAGCTGTAGACAGGAACAGATGAGGCTTCCGATAAAAGTCTTGATGGATAATCCAGTGCAAAGACTCTCCCATCGACATCAACGGCATAGAAAGCGTATATGACAATGGCTGTTTTGGGGTCCAGCTCGGAAACAGCGTCTTGTATCTCGTAGATGGTCATATTTTCGAAAATCCTGTAATTGATTTGCGGGTAACTCTTGCGCATGACCTTGAGGGTATTTGATTTTGTCGATTTACCCGTAACGGTGTCCTCGACAACCAGATAGACATCTTCAATATCCGGATTTTGGCGCAGGGCCGCACCCACAGTATCCCCAATGGAATTTTGCTCTGCAACACCATAAACGTATTTCATATCCTCCAAATGCGGATAGGCTTCCAGTGTATTTACACCACAGAAGAAAACCGGCGTGTTTCCAAAGAGACGATCCCGGTACTTCATCAAAAAACGTAGCGCGTTATCATCGGCACTTAGTATGACGTCGAATGTGTCTTTTTCATACTTCATGCTGTACAATCTATAAAGCTCTTCATAATAGGCTTCTGTATTGATGTTTTTCGTATCCATATGTTCAATACGCAGACTGTAGTTGCTGAACTTTGCGTCCAGAGTATCCATGACGCCCTTTTTCAAATCATTGCTCCAAATATATCCGTCGTGATAAGCATTGAGCAGGAGTATTTCGAAATGCGTTCCCGAACTGACGTCTTCTGACAGGTCCGCCCCATAGGTAAGGGATGACGCAGCCAGTGTATTTACGAACAGGCTTATTATGATAATTTTAATCAGAAATTTGTACATATACATCACCCCTGTTGAATTACCGCTTTCATAGAATTTTATACCCAGTTCCCCTCAATTGAATTACGCAATTGAAACGCTGCTTAAACATATTGATTCCCACTCAAGCACAATACAATTAATACCAGTTTGTCGAAAGAACTGTCTTTTTAATTGCACATTAGTTCTATTTTGTTGCACACCATTCAAAATATTGGTAAACTATTCCTTGAAAGTATCTATTCTACTATTAATTGGATACATATGTTATGTTGATATTTATTTACGAAATGGGGTTCGGGCATGTTTAAAAAGAATAAGTTTCAATCATTTCACGAAGTGCTTCCTTTACTAAAAGATATCGTACAGGAAGATATTATGGTTTCAATTACTGACAGGGACAAATTTTTAGGGTATTGGCCGGGGGATAAAATGTCCATACCTGTAAAAGTGGGTGCGCCGATTCCAGAGTCCGATCCACTGCGTGCAACAATTCAATCAAAGGAAATCATTAAGGCCACGGTTCCTGCCGAGGTCTACGGATTGCCATTTAAAGCAGTTACATATCCACTCATTGACAGGAACGGAAACTGTACGGGTGCAATAGGCTTTGCGCAAAGCCTTGAAAAGGAATTCATGACAAAAGAAATGCTCGGTACAATCGTGTCAAAAATGAATGCAGCTTCACAGCAAATTCATGGCGTAACTGAGCACACCACAGATATTGCCGAAAAAGCTGCGAGCAACCTGGCATCGGTTGAAGAAACCACGTCAAGTCTTCAGGAAATATCAAACTTTTCCAAGAGCCTTAAGGATGTTACAGGAGAAGCCACTGAGCTGTCCGGCACAATTCAGGCAGAAACGGAAGGCGGCATGGATGCCGTAAGCAAAATGGTTTCAGCGGTAGAAAACATTTCGTCACAGCTTGGAGAAGCGACTTCCAAATTTGAGCAGCTTCAGGAATCCATGCAGTCCATTGAAAATATGGTTGAACTGATCAAGTCCATTTCGGAACAGACCAACCTACTTGCCCTCAATGCCTCTATTGAAGCAGCAAGAGCCGGAGAACACGGTCGCGGGTTTGCCGTCGTTGCAGATGAAGTTGGAAAGCTTGCAACTCAGTCTCAGAAAGCCAGTGTTGACATTACAGAACAGGTTGGCAGCATCAAACAGGATATCTTTGATGTCATTTCTTCTGTAAAACAAGTTGAAACAGCTGTTGACGCGGGACGTAGCAATGCCAAGGAAACAGAAGTCAGCTTTGGCAATATCCAGAGCCACATTCGCAACATGATGCTTCAAATTTCTCAGGTGGACACACATTCTGAGAACCTAAGCGATATGACCCAAAACATTTTCGACAACACGGATGAACTTGCCTCTGATGTAGAGCGCACTGCAACAAGCGCTTCAACAATTCACGAGATGGTTTCAGACCTAACCCAGGCCCTCACCTCTTTTGAGGTTGACCTCAAGGACACGGCTGAAAAAATAGTCAAGTAAAAATCAAGCCCCCCATTATCCCTTGCTTTAGGCAAGCGTACAATGGAGGGCTTTTTTAATTCAATCCCTATTTCAAACCACTTTAAAATCAGAGGTCAAACCGCATCATCGGGTAATCTTCTTCTCCAACCCCACCCATAATAGGCTTTATGCCCGAATGCAGAAAGGTTCCACGTACGACGGCGCGATTTCCAAACTTGAGCCGCAGGCTGTCAATAACCGTATCGAGCTTGGCCTGTTTCTCAATGGCTTCAGCGCCAATCAGTGGAAGCTGTCTGAAAACGCCGCTGTCCAGGTTGGAAACACGAACACCTAAGTGTCTTATGGGGCGTCCATCCCATAACTCGTCAAAGAGTAGCTTCACCTCTTCAAATATCTGCATGGTCGAGTCTGTAGCATAAAACAGTTTTTTCTGGTGTGATGCCCGGTCCAGCTCCCAACTTCGAATACTTACTGAAACAAGACCACACCGCTTTCCCACATCGCGCAGACGCATGCCCACCATTTCTGTAAGGGATAAGAGGTACAAATAGGCAGACTCCCGCGTATCAATGTCTCGCGGCAGCGTGCTTGAATTGCCAATCCCTTTTACGGATTCCACACCTGATTCCTGGGTCAAGGAATCTTCAATACCATTGGCATAGTTCCAAATCATCAAGCCAAATTTTCCAAGCTTGTATTTCAGCAGGTCTGGGTCAGATTTGGCGAGATCGCCGACTGTCATAATGCCGATGCCTCTCAGTTTGGGTTCTGTCGCACGTCCCACACCAAAAAGCTCTCCGACTGGAAGCGGCCACATTTTCGCCTCCATTTCCTCAGGAAAAAGGGTATGCACCTTATTGGGCTTTTCAAATTCAGAAGCCACCTTTGCCAGAAGCTTGTTTGTCGATATGCCAATATTCACAGTAAAGCCAAGCTCCTTTTGCACGCGTTTTCTTATGGTATGCGCCAGCTTGATTGGGTCCCCCCACAGCTTGCCTAGATCTGTGAATTCAACAAAGCACTCATCAATACTATAGCGCTGTACATCGGGAGAATATATTTTCAGCAGTTCTACAAGCGCACGACTGCACTTGATATACAAGCTGTAATTGGGCGGTACAGCTGTGAGTGTAGGGCATTTTTGAAAGGCCTTGAAAAGAACCTCACCTGTCTGTATGCCGACAGACTTTGCAGATTCAGATTTTGCCAGAACTATGCCGCGTCGTTTTTCAGGGTCGCCCCCCACGATGGATGGGATTTTGCGCAAATCCACATCGGCACCGTGCTGGAGTCTGTATACCGCTTCCCACGAAAGATATGCTGAGTTTACATCAATATGAAACACCACTCTTTTTTTCACAAAATCACCTTCTACATTTTGAACAGATACCACTTAAAGGTATCTCGGTCATATTTGAGTTCAAAAAGACGTGCTTCATTTTCCATAACAGTTTGACACCTGTACTTTATCATGATGTTTCCCGCCAGCTTCTCCACCTCTGACAGAATAATCTTATCCACTCGAATGGTCTTTCGCTCACCTGATTCATCCTCAATTCTAAAACGCAATGGCCGAACATGCCCCGAACGGTCAAAACTTGCTAACACATCCACTTCCCTTGGGCTGGTCCTCATGACCACCGACTCCTTTCTCAAAATCGGGACAAGACCCAAACAACGGCGATAATTCGCCTCCCCATATCCACATTATATACGAACGTGTGTTCGATTTCAAGTTCGCGTATTTGCTTTGGGGTATTTGCTTTGATTTTGCTTTTGGTTTTTGCGTTCGAATTTGATTTCAAGTTCGATTTCAAGTCAAAGCCTACACTGCTTAATATGCTCCAACAGGATCAGTCGCGCTGGAAATAGCTTTTTCTAATACGACAGTACTTTGTATTGACACGGATTATGACTTGAATGTATATATAACTTCGTCGTCACTGAGGCTTTCACCAGAAAGTGACGTATATAGGCCCACAGCCGGCTCATTGGATTTGTTGGTAATCAAAAACAATTTCATGAAGCCATTTTCCTTACAGATCCCCTGCATTTCAGCTAGCAATTTCCTCCCAATTCCCAGTCTTCTCGAAGGGGCTTCTACTTCAATTTCATGCATATACATCATCGGCGCGCTGCCATCGTAGCGCTCTAATGCATACGCAAGCGCATAGCCAATTATACGATTCTCTTGAATATAAGCCAGAAAATAGTTTGCATCCTTACTAAGAAATGAAACGATTCTTTCAAGGTCCTCGACAGGCCTCTTTTGCTCTTTCAAAAGTCTCTCCACCATGTCCAAGTCTGTGTTCCTAAGTCTCTTTATCATGTCAACCTCCTGGACTTTCTACTATTGCCATTAGACTCTCAACGCTTAAATGCTTTCATTTAACACATATCATCAAGTCGACTATGCTTCCAAAATTTATATCCTTGAGTATCCATTACAAAAACAAATAGTATATATAGCGGCATAAAGCCCAAGCCAATTTTGAATACTAAATCTGACAGCTTATAATCATTAATAAAAAAAGAAGCTGCTATTAGACTCATTATCAAAGCTTCTAAAACCAAATACCACCAATAGTTATTTCTCTTTGAAATGATGATTCCATACGGAATCATTGTTGCTACAGTATCAAATAGAATATTGGGGTAGGATTTCCCCAAACATTTAAGCAATATAAAAATTATTCCTAACACCCTATATACAATTCTTTCAATATTCACAGTGCCTCCATTTCATTTAACACATACATGATCATCGAACGCTTCCGCACTCACTCCATATTTTCGCCCCTGCCTTTTCCCGCTTGGATGAAGGCATATAGGATTACCCCATTTAGGACAAGCATGCGAAACACTTCGAATATGTTTCCGCCGCCTGCGACAGATTCAAGCAGAGCTGGTGCCAGAAGGACAAAACTGTGAAGCAGCAAGACGCCAAGGAGCGCTTGCATCGCCGTCGCCCGTCTTATTGAGGCACCTCCCATCAGCAAAGCAACTGCCGCCAATGTACCAACCCCCATATGTGACCCATAGGTTATCAGTATGCCACTGCTCTGCAGATAGATGATTTGTCCCCAGGCCGCTAATACGATGGACACCATTATGGCTGCCAGACGCTGCTTATCTGTCCGACCGTCCACCAGCCCTTCATTTTCAGGTTCAGGACACATGCTTTGAAAGGCCTTACCAAATTTAGTTTGAGTCATTAAGGTGTCAAAAGCTATAAATACAAGAAGTAAGGCCCCTGTAGACAGGGGAAAGCGCACCGTAGCTATTTGGCTCCAATTACCTGGCAGGACATCAGTATACATGACAAGCACACTAATCAGGCATAGAAAAAGGGCTAAAATACTTTGTTTCTTCAAGTGCCTTCTATCTGTAATTTCAGAGTTTCTATTCAAGCCATATGTTAAGCGATATGTCAAACGATATGCATTTCTTAAAAGCACTGCAACACCCATAATAAACAAGACAATAAATATGGGCACTTGCAGCATACCCCCAAACAGATCATCTATGGCTCCACCCAGATTTGCACTTAAATCAATGGTATTTCTAAGTCCTATACCGCCTGGCAAAAGCAGTTCTTCTGATTTAAAGGGAATAGCGCTGCCCAGGAGAAACAAAAGTACAAACTGATAAATTCCATTTGCAAAATAGCTTAAAAACAGAGAAGCGATCATTTCGTACCCACGGGCTCTGTTCAACACCCGTCCTTCCAAAAAACCAAACAATAGAGCCAAAGGGGTGGCAAATACAAGCGCAATCAGAAAGGACTGTAGTCCCATATACCCCTGATTAATCGCCATAATGATTCCAATCTGACCAGCTATTGCACCAATAACAATGCCAAAATTGAGACCCATTCCCGCACGTATGGGCATTAAAAGCGCTAGAACGAGAAAGCCGTGCCGTAATGAGACCTGTACAATTTCATGCATCAGAAAATAGGGTGCTTTATCTGTTGTAAACAGACCACCCATGATGATCGCTAAGAGAACTATTGGAATCACCTTATTCGATAAGGCTGTTTTAATACTGACAATCATTTTTTGTGATATTGTGCTTTCGTTCATGCGAATACTCCCATCAGTTGAGTCACACGTATAGGCCTCTACTAAATCAAAACAAACACTCTTTTTATTACTCTTGATCTATATTTTACCATATTCCCAGTAAAAAATACCACTTCGTATAACAAAGTGGCACTTTGGAAATTGTGTTTTCAAATGGTACAAGTTGAACATGACTGTTTTTGTCCATACACAATAATTGAGTTTTTCTCAAATACAGCTTCAACATTAATGAAACCGCTTGAAGTTAAAGCGTTCTTATATTGGTGCTCATCCTTATACTTTACAAAGTCATACCACCTTGAACCCTCTTTGGGATAAGCATTAACAATAACAAACCATCCCTCACTTTTTAATACACGTTTTATTTCTACAAACGCCTTATTTTGATCAGGCCAAAAATTTATAGTGTCAAATGCAGTTACAATATCTACCGAGCTTGCCTTCAAAGGCATATCCAGGACATCGCCTTCGACTATTTCAACCAGACCTGCCTTTACACACTTCTGATTGACGCTTTGAGACAGACTGACCATTTCGCTCGAATAATCGATTCCATATACTTTATTTACACCCGAACATTGAGAGAATATCTTTACTGCAATGCCGCCACCGCAGCCAAGATCCAACACCTCTAGATTCTCTGATTTGTCACGCATCGTTACAATATACTTATGAATAACGTCTTTATATAGCCTACTGTGGATTACGTTCATTAATCTACCAGCAATTAGACCTTTAAGGCCAATCGGCTTAGAACCCACAGTTTCAAGTGATTTACCCATACATACTTCCTCCAGTTTCTTATTCTAGAATGTTCCAAGCAAAATCTAGTTTAAGCTTAATGCTAAATAATTAGCCAAACATTAGAGTTGTATGAGTATGTAATTAGAAAGATATTCCTTACCTAGCTGTTCAGCACCCTCAGTTCTTCTGCAAGAAACTTGCCATTCTTCCTAACCAGCTGATCGTCGAAATATATTTCACCACCACCATATGCTTCAGTTTGAATGCAGATCATATCCCAGTGAACTGATGATGTATTCTCATTGCTGGCATTTTCATATGAGAATCCCGGTGTCAAATGAAAGCTGCCGCCTATTTTTTCATCAAAGAGAATGTCTTTCATGGGCCTTGTGATTCTTGAATTGACACCTAATGCAAATTCGCCTATGTATCTTGAACCCGCATCTGTATCAAGAATCTTCTTCAACTCTTCTGTGTTGTTTGACTCAGCGCTCATGATTTTTCCATCTTTAAATTCAAGCTTGATGTTTTCAAAATGAGTTCCCTGATAAATCGAAGGTACATTAAAGCTTATTCGGCCATTAACCGAGGTCCGTAGTGGAGCCGTATAGACTTCTCCGTCAGGTAAATTGATTTTTCCGTCACACTTGTGAACTGGAATACCCTTAATTGAAAAGCTTACGTCTGTGCCTGCACCAACTATACGTACTTTATCTGTTCTCTCCATCAGCTTTACAAGATAGTCCATGGCCTTCGACATTTGCCCATAATTCATATTGCAAACTGAATAGAAGTAGTCCTCATACGCTTCGAGACTCATATTTGCAAGCTGGACCATGGCAGCGTTGGGGTACCTTAATGAAATCCAATTGGTTTTATTTACAATATGTGCATTTATCTTTTCCAAATATGCCTTGCCGTAAATGCGTAATTTTTCCTCTGGTATGTCGCTGAGTTCAGATTGATTGTCGAGGCTCTTAATCATGATATAGACATCCGTGCTTTGCAGTCTCTCATAGTCATGCTCAAACCAGTGTTCTGCCATTTCTTCAGTCATTGCAAGCAGGCATTCCCGCTGGATGCTTGGGTCTGCTATCTTTATAGTTGAAACTGCCCCTACCTCCGAAATTTGCTTGATAAGCGCCTTAATCAGAGGCTTGGAGCTTTCACCCAGTGCGTCGATCATGACCTTATCGCCCTTTTTAATGCTGCATGCGTAATTCACTATGGTATTTGCAAGTTCACGAATTCGTATATCCATACAAGTCTCCATTTTCAGTGACGCCTTCATCTGCTATGACACCCTCAAACACACTAATAAATTAAGTAATCCGAACGTCCAGGATACTTTGCCATAGCTGTTTTATGACGGTTAAAGCCTAATTTTGCATAGAAATCTACAGCTTCAAAGGAAGACGTTAATCCTATCAGAAGGTTTTCATTTCCTTCAATCAGCTGATTAATGATCATCTTACCAATGCCCTGCTTACGATAAGAATCAAGTACAGCCACGTCATGAATCCAGCCATAGCACTCCCCGTCAGATATCATTCGTCCTGCTCCAACAATCTTATCCCCTTCATAAGCGACAACATATTTGTGGCTTTTCATATAAGATCTGCGTATTTTTTCCGTCTCTCGTTTTCTGCCCAGTCCAATGAACATATTCGTTTCATCATAAAGGTCAACGAGCACTTCCCATTCGGTCTCCTGCAAATTCGTTTTGTACGCAATCATGCTCTGGCCCCCACATCTAATTAAGTTTCTTCCACATAAATAGACCTATTCTACTGTCGTAATATGATGCATTCACTCAATTATGACGCTCATATCACTTCAGTCAAATTATTTCAACGTTAAATTTTATTTAACTCATAGTCTAATAGTATCTACTTCCTCAGCGGGTGTCAATATATATCTACGAAATCAAGTAATCGCCAGATCGGGAAACTTAAATTCACCCAAATCACATTCAAGGCTCTTAACATAGAGCGGATCATGGGTGTACTCCTTCATTTCATACTTGCAATCATCCCAGTAGGGCATGAAACCAAAGGTTATCTCCTCAACGCCTTCAAAGGGCAGATGGTCTACCAATTCAGCAAAGGTAACTGCAGTGGTGGAAAACACCCCGACAATGTTCAGCACACGGTCACTAAGACGTGCGATAATCATCGTATTGAGTGCTTCAATTTCGTAGATATCATCCTGCAAATATCCCAAATAAATATGGAAAACATTTATTTTTTCACCATTAAGGCAGTCCAGTTCACCTGAGTAGTTGACTCTGTTATGGATAAAATCCCATACCTTAGAATCATCATAACTTAACTTCATGGGCGTACGTTTATTATCAATCTTGCACTTAAGTGTTGGCAGCTTCTCATAGACTCTCTGAAAGCCAAACATGGGATAAAAATCTATGACACCTTCATTAGCCGATAAATACATAGGGGTACGCTTGTACTTCTCATTAATGTGTGCCATCAGGTGTCTGGAATAGCCCCGCCCCCTATAGCCTTCCCTTGTTGCGACGGCCCCAACTGATAAGGCAGAATAGGTCTTTTCTCTAAATAGAATTTTCGTCTTATACAAGCATATATTTGAGACAATCATCCCGTCTTCCATTATTGAATAGCTCTCATAGTTTTCATCCCAGAGGTCCAGGTCATACCAAAATTTGAAATCCAGAAATATATCCTTTAATAGATCATTGAGCAGTGCTTGATAAACCTTGTCGTTACTATTGCAAAATGCTATCTCCATACTCAGACGCCCCCTACTACTTGCACAAAAGATGCCTTGCTATTTGACTTTCAATATAGTCCACGATTTCATTTATACAATCACAATACCAGAGAATGTATAAAACCCGTTTCTGTAAACCCAAGCTTTTCACTTAATTTTCTTGATGCCGGGTTGTCAGCACTTCGCCAAATATAATTTCGGTCTTCATTAGCAATTAGAAACTTACAAACACTTTCAGCATATCCGCAATTTCTGTAATCAGAATGTGTCAACACACCAATGTCAGACAGGGTAACTCCAAAATGCCAAAGCGATGCCGCTGCAACAATCTTGCCCTCTTTTATCAGCCCATATGCGACTGGGTCATCAAGACTAACGGCTCCTGCGCTCTTTTCCGCTTCAGTAAGGCTCCCCAAAAGCTGGTTGAATATTTCTTTATCCTCAAGAGTCAGTTTTCTGCAAACCTCAGTGTTCTCAATAAAGCTATAGCTTTCATTTCCCAAAAAGCTGACAAGCGTTGTATCTGTTTTCTCCGCCTTCTTCACAGCCATGACCGTAGAAGGCCTTAAACGTTCAGGTAAAATAGCCCAGCTTATTTCTCCAAACATGTATAGTGATGGCGTACATTCTTTGTGATAAAACACTTTCACGTTATCACGATAATCTTCCTTTGTCGTAAATTTATAATACTCCATAAGATGCTTCTCAAACATTGACAGGCCCTCCGTTCAAGATTCTGTGGTGCTTCTTTGTCATGTTATTTATAGACCGTCCATAGGGTGATTTTCCATGGCTTTTAAGCATTTTCACCGATGAATTCGCACACTTTTAAAATGGGTTCCCAGTCCGATAATGATTTGATGTCGCTTAACGCACTCCATTTATAGGCTTCGTGTTCATCCGATATTTCAACATCTACAAGACTCGAAATTTTTAACAGGAAGCATGTATCTCTCATTTTCATCATCACGCCATTTTTAGGTTCAGTATAAGTGAATTCAAACGGGAGCTCTATTAAATCAGATTCAGGGACTATGCCGGTTTCCTCAAAGAGTTCTCTCTTTGCAGCTTCAAGACCATATTCCCCATTTTCAACGCCACCGCATACAGGCTGCCAGTATCCTGCTTTCTCGGGGATGCGCTTTAACATGAGGACCTTCCTCTCAGTTGTAGAATACACATATACCTGAACGTTCTCTCTCGTTAACATAAGACCTCATTTCCAAATGACTCTGTTAGATTATAGAGTTGTGCCAGATTTAGGCATATATAAACCATACTTTTTCAATAAGGTCATTTTCAACTTTATAAACAGCAACCGCCTTTACAATTTCATCTTGCTTTATCCCGCTTACATGTTCATGATCAATCACCTTATCACCCATCACAATTCTGTTCACTAGTTCTGCTTGAACCTTCTGAACTTCAAAGCGTTCACGATACTTCTCCTTTAAGGCTTTCTTTCCTCGCAGTATCAGCGAGTGATCTTCCATATTCAGTATTTCGATATTGTCATGGTAGGTTGATATGAAACCTTCCAGATTGTTTGCATTATAATAATCAAGCTGCTTTTGTACTACTTTCTCCGCACGACTCATATGTAAATCTCCTGTTTTCCAGTTTCCAGACACACGTTGACGCTACAAGCCTTACCAGTCTCTCTAAGTTCAATAGCCTTATTCAGTTGATTCATGCCGTCCTCCTTGCCCTATAGCGTCTTCGTTTCTTTAGTAAGCGCATTCAATGAATGAATGTAATCCATTACAATTTTCAATTTCTCATCAACTTCAACAACCTCTTCGATTCGTAAGACTTTGCAGTCGAGCGCATCTAGCCATTTATTATGCAGCAAAAGACTTCTTACGCCTTCGTCTCCATCATCGTATTTTGAAGCCCACTCCATAAACTCCATATGATTCTTATGCCAACTTTTACCTTCTTCAATTTGATCTCCATAACGTTCTATTTCACGTTGGAGCAGACGTTCCATTCTCACAGCGTGTGGCAGGCTCAGAAAAATAACTAAATCAAACTGTGGAATTAGAGAATCACCCCATCCACATAGTGAGCCTGACAAAATCCATTTGTCACATTTCTCAAACTCCCTATTTAACATTCTCAACCGTTCTTCAACAGGCCGTTTCTTCTGAAACTTTGGGTCGGTGTCTTCCCAAAAGTAATCATCCGTGTCAAAATGTCTAAATCCTTCTCTTTTGCAAAGCGCTGCCGCTAATGTCGTCGTACCGGATCCCGAAGCTCCAACAATATGTATTCTATTGATTTTTTTCATTTTTCACCTTTTGATCAACCGACTATTTCGACAAAACAGGAACCCATATTTCCTTTTCTGGATCATGACCTGGTGGGTAAAAGCACTCAATCACCGGAATGTCTGCAAGAGTATAAGCCGATTTTGGCAGCCACTCTGAATATATTTGCTTCCAAACGTTCGTGTCATTATTGGGAAAAACAGCCCAAGTACTCTTTGATATAATTAGTCTTTCCATGTTATCTGGGGTCGGCTTACTATAACGGACCCCCATCATATAATCGAATTCTTCACTATCGCTCATTGGGGTGTTCCCAGACACGCCCAATAGACTTTCTAATTGACACTGTGGATTTTCCCATGCCATATCAATGAGCTGCTTCAACAATCCGTTTTGCTCTGATTCACGCCACAGTTTTGGCACTATTTCAAATGCCTTACTGGTTTCTATACGGTTTTTGACACCTACAATATCAAGTTCAAAATCAAGCACTTCAATTCTATGTTCCACTTCGCTTCCACCTTTCATACAATTTTGGACAGTACACTTATGTCATATTCCATTCCAATATCACTTGAGCTTAGACATGCACATTTAAGCAGAGTCATTTTTTCCTGTAGCAAACTCAATTACCTTATTGCTCGTAAGGATCAGTTCTGCAGGAAAATCCAGTGCTCTCACGGTCTTTAAGGAAAAGTACCCTGTCACCCTTTCATCGACTTTAAAGCTTCGTGTGCTATATCCTAAGCTGCTTGCAATTTCTCTAAAGAAGGCTTCGTGACGCATCTCATCACATGTTCCAAAATGAAAGACACCTTTAAGTTTATTTTTAATTATGTAACATATTTTCTCAGCTACCATCAAATCCGTAGTTGTATTTATCCATAAGTTGGGATATACCAAAAACTCCCTTGCATTCACAACTGATGCACGTAGGTGATTTATTCGACTGCATTCCCTTCCAATGACCATAGGCAGTCTTACAATAAGAGCACGTTCACCGAGATGATTACGCACCAAGTTTTCACATTCAATTTTGAACTTCCCATAAGGTGAGTCTGCTTTTCTTTCGTCATGCTCTAAATAACCTTTACCGTTGTCAGCATCAAAGACATTGGCTGTTGATATAAAGAGCAATTTTGTCTTGGTTCCGAAAAGTGTTTTCACTAGGGCTTCATGCGCTTTCAACTGTTCTTCAAAATCACCGCGCAGGCAAGAAATAATATAGTCCGGCTCTATTTCCTTCACTTTACTTAGAAGCTGATTCATCTCTGTAAGATCAAACTTAAACTGCCTGTCTTCTGAAAGCGATTTTGTATTTGTATGATTATATGTCCCGAAAATCTCAAAATCCGCTTCTTTTTCTAGGCGTTTACCTATGGACGTCCCTATGAAGCCACTTTCACCAAGTATTAAAATTCTCTTCATACGAGTTCACCTTTTTCAACTATATAGTTTGACGTATCGCTTACCTAGGCATAAAAAATAGAAAAAGGAGTACATTTGAAATGCACATGATTGTGTCAATAATAATCTCACATTCTCACGTGATGCCTTTTCAATACCCTTAAGAATGGCATCTAAGTTAACTCAAATTTTGTCAAATGTAGGAAATTGGAATGATTCCTCTTTTAAATTTCTTTTATCCATTGTTTTTCATATGCCTCTACTTGCCAAGCTGAGCCTATTTTTCATATACTATTATGTCATATTTTACCACAAAATACTATGAATAAGCCCCTGTGTATACACAGGGGCCCAAACTGTAGAAAAACTCCGAAATACTGCGTTGCTGGCTAAAATTCGCTCTAATCACGTACCTTCGTACGCTCATAGAGCGGATTTTAGCCGCGCCTTGTCTTCTTAGCGCTTTTCCATTATCTTTATCATGAAAATATAAATTCTTTGCTCTATTCTTCAGTCAACGCGTTTTTCACTGCTTCAATTGTATCTTGTGCGATGTATGTCGCTCCACTAGTATCAAGTATTTCATACTAATCACAACCGCAACTGATATTTGGCTTTTATAGCCTTATATAACAAAAGCTGATCAATTAATAATTGACCAGCTTAAATGATTTACAATACGATTATTGTGATGTAATATTATCTGCTTTTTGACCTTTAAGACCTTAAGCAGGCGTATATTATACTATTTTTCTATTATATTTAAACAGGATTAATACTCGTCGCCGTTATTTTCCCATTGATCTTACTCAAATTCTTTATTTTGAGAGTAGGTTTATCTACACCGCACTGGGACACTATATTTTCAAATATGCTGTATTCGTTTCGCTTAATTACAACTTCAATCTTGTATCTTTTTTCTCCATCAGTTCCTTTAGCTAAAAAGCTATTGACCGTGTACCCTTCTTTTCGCAACATTTCTTCAACTCTGATCATTTTATTCTTATTCGTTAAAAACAAATCCACTTCCAGGATACCTAAAGCCAATCGTTCTTCAAGTTTGTTCCCAATATAAACACCAACGGTTCTACCACATGCATACGCTATGGTGAAATGGAAACCAGTTGAACTTGTTACTTTAGTAACTACCGTAGCAAATATCATTGCATCTATAAATACTACTAAATAGACCGGATTCATAATTTTCTTTGATACCAGCATTGTTTTTAACGTTGCCAGTATGTTTGTCAACGAAGTGATTAGGAATAAACCCAAGAGTGATATAATTATATTTTCTGTAATAATTACGTCCTTTCTTATACTGTTTCTATAGTTAGCAAATGTTATCACTAATCCATAATATATGAGACTAGCTATGATTTTGGAGTTCACTATTAGAAACAAGAAAGGCATCAATTTCTTGAAGATGATAGTATGCAAAAGAGCAACAATAATTGAGATATGACAACATAGATAATTATGATATACTTCTATTTACTTCCAACAAAACTTATAACATCTATATAGAATATCACACTTCACAAATAATAGCAACAACGTTTCATCTAGACTTCTATTTTGTTATTCTCATTATTCATATGCAATCCCCCCTAATACTAGGATAGGATACATTCTTGTTTCCCATAAAAAGTCCGGGTAAATGACATGCGGTCTATACCGTTTTCTAATAACAAGCTTGTTCCAACTATATACTTAAGAGAATGACGCCTAAAAATGTTATCAATATACCTGCAACTTTAGTATATTCCTTACTTTCACACAGAACCCTCACGCCTAAAATTCCACTAAGAACAATGCTCATTTGCCTTAAGGGAGATACTAAACTTACCGGGGCACTCTTCATTGCAATTAAAATAAGAATATAAGACAAAGGCGACAACGTAGCTATAATAATTGCCTCTTTCCAATACTGTTCAAATGTATGTCTTAATTGCACAGTATTTTTGATTACAAAAGGCAATAAAATAATAACCCGTCCTACATTATTCACGTAATCGATCAGAAATGGTGATAGATTATGATTTGCAACAGCGATTTTGTCAACAATGGTATATATAGATACCATAAAACCACATAGTATCGCATATAATAACGATGAAAGAATTTTTTGATTTGGCTTATGATGAATCCCTGAGAGAACCAACGTCCCTATAATAACCATAACAACGCTTAATGTTTGGCTATTCGTCAGATTTTCATTCAAAAATACTATTGCAATAATAATAGTAATTGCCGGAGCAATTCCTCTTGCAACCGGATAAATAATTGACAAGTCTCCATACTTGTAAGCCTTATCTAAAAAAATGAAATACAGAAGATGAAAAATCATACTAAGAATACAAATAGTAGCCATTCTCAAATCCATCATTTCAATCACACGACCAGAAATACTTATGATAATGGGCGTATAAAGAATAACTGTAACTACAGTAAACAGCCATATGAAGGTAAAGCCACCCGAAGTCCTTTTCAGCACCATATTCCAATACGCGTGACAAAATGTAGAAAATAATATTAGTAACAAAGTAATCAGATCCATATATCCACCTCAACTATTCTTCTTTTGATTATCATGATAATATAAGTTAGAATAGCTATAAAATACAATATATAGATGTTATATATCTACTATTTGAATATTATCAGGAGTGAACATATGTATACACTAGGCATCGAAGCATTCTTAGCCATTATTGAGAAGGGCAGTATATCAAAGGCATCTGAAATTCTTCATTTATCTCAGTCGTCCGTTAGTCATAGATTGAAAAATCTAGAAAGTGAGCTAGGTTTCAAGTTAATTAATCGACAGCCTGGTATTCGCGGCATAACTTTAACTAAGCGTGGACATGCATTTATTAGCATTGCTGAAAAAACCTTACTTTTGGAAAAAGAAGTTGAAAGCATTCGAAATTTAAGAAGAAAAACGCCAATTACTATAGGTGTTGCCGATAGCATAAGCCAGTACTTACTTCCAGCTCTATATAAAGAGCTTCTTACTGAACCATATCATATTCAACCAAGGATAATTACTCAGCATACACTCGAAACATATGAATGTATTAAGTCCGGAGATATTGATATTGGATTTGTTAAACGTGACTTTAATATGCCAAATGTTGTTGTTAGTAAGGTATTCGATGAGGATATGGTGCTAGTGAGATATGGGCAAACTTGTAATTTTGATGTGCCTATTAATCCTGAAGAGCTCAAAAGCAATGATGAAATTTTCATGGACTGGGGTTATAGTTATCAAATTTGGCACGATTCATTATGGAAGGAAAATAGTTTCAAAATTCAAGTCGATGCTGCACACCTTATATTTGAGTTAATTGACAACGAAGATCAATGGAGTATTGTCCCTCGCTCTGTTTTCGATGCATTAAAGAATACGGGGCCATTTTATGAACAGCAGCTCACTTCTATACCACCAAAACGGACGTGTTATTTAGTTAAAAACAAGTACATTAGCCACAGTAAAAAATCTATTATCAATTTCTTTGAAGAATATTTTACGAATAAATTTAGAGGCGTGTAGAAAACCAGTGAGACTGTCCCAAATTTTGTGTAAATAATCTGCCACGAAAGCAGCGAATATGAACTTTTTAGGAACTCTCGATTACGAATGGATAATCGAGAGTTCGTTTATTATCTGATCCCAGTTTCGTTGACGCTGGGACCATTTCTTTGTTGCATTTTCAGTTGCTAAGTAAAGGGACTTCATCAGTGACATGTCTGTTGGATAGACTGGTTTTCCCTTAGTTACTTTGCGGTATTGTCTGTTCAGATTTTCAATTATATTGGTCGTATACATGATCTTTCTGATGTTCGCTGAGTATGCAAAAAACGGAGATATAACACCCCAGTTATCTTTCCAGGATTTTATGCAGCGCGGATAATGCGAACCCCACTTTTCTTCAAACTCAAGAAGCATCTGATAACCTGATTCCTCATTTGGAGCTTGATAAACAGACTTAAGATCTTTCATCAGTTCTTTGACATGTTTGTAGCTGACATATCGCGTAGATGAGCGAATTTGATGAATGATGCAGCGCTGTACAATAGACTCTGGATATGTCGCTTTGATTGCTTGCTCAAAGCCTGAAAGTCCATCAACACTGAAGATTGTAACTCTCTGAACACCACGATTCTTTAAGTCTGTCAGAACCTTTAGCCAGAATTTACTCGTCTCATTTTCACCTATCCAGATACCTAAGACATCCTTCATACCATCTGTATTTATGCCAACAACAACGTATGCAGCTTTAGATACAATGCGGTTATTCTGTTTTACTTTGTAATGAATAGCATCCATGAAAACAAACGGATACTCTGTTTCAAGTGGTCTGTGTTGCCACTCTTCGATGTGAGGGATGATTTTATCAGTCATACGTGAGATTGACTGTGCTGAGAGTGGCATCCCGTAGAGGTCTTCTATATGTTCTGAGATATCTCTTTGAGACATTCCTTTACCATACATAGAGATCACTTTGTCTTCAATCGCTGAAATATCACTGGAGTGTTTTGGTACAATTTGTGGATCAAACTCACCGTTACGATCTCTTGGAATCTCTAGTTCAACTTCGCCAAGATCAGTCTTTACACGCTTTGTTGATTTCCCGTTTCTGTAGTTCGTTTTCTCAACTTGGCGATCGTATGGCTCATAACCAAGCTCTTCATCCAGTTCTGCTTCAAGTAGTTTCTCAACGCCAGTCTTAAGCATTTCCTTCAGCACGCTCTGTAGGTCTGCCACATCGGTGATATCCTTGTCCTGCATAAGGGCTTCTGTCAGTTCTGATATCTTGTTGTTTTTCTTCTTTCGACTCATAAAAAAATCCTCCACTCTGTAATCTAGTTTATAACACTAACTACTTTCGTGGAAGATTTCTTGTTTTTACACTAAATTTGTTTCAGTACCAAACCAGTTGGATCTTAATGCGAAAGCTGTCGGGTAAGTCAGGGAAAACTACGCTCCTTTTCTCCCTTAAGAGCTCTACTCGCGACTTTTACCTCATACAGCGCAAGTCATAGCAGGCCTAACTACAAGACCAGCCATTAATACCTGCTGTTTCATTCATCTCCTTATTGCTAATTACCTTCTTTACAGTCAGGAGTCTCTCATAGTATGGTTTTCTTAACAAATACTGCACTATTATGCTCGTTAGCGCTCCAGATTTCATACAGGTTCTGTCCATTCAAGCTTCAAAATCATTACCCGTAATTTCCTTCCTCTTCAATATTTCTACATTATGAACGCAATAAAAATTCCCCAATTCAAATAGCGAAAAGGGGGAATTATCTGGAACTGATGTGTTCAGTACTGTTTTTAGATACTACATTCCCTATTACTCCTTGTATTCTTCATGCCAACCTTTTGGTGAACGTTCTGCCATTGCCACTTCAGGCAACTTTTCATAGCCATCTCTATCAATACCTAAAACATAGTACAGTATTTCATCTTCCATTTCTTCGCCAAACTGACTACGCTTTATATATGTGTTTATAAGGCTATAGCCAAGTTTTAATAGAACATTAACTTCTTCAAGAGTGCATGACTCTTTAATAAAATAATATTCAGTCGTTAACATTTCACTCATCTCATTTCATAATAATTCTATATTTCTCCTCAACATAACCATCAAATTTTAACTCAGTCTGAAGAACCTCCTAATTGATTTATACCCTCATTAAACAAATTAGTTCATTTTGAATATAATTCAATAGAAAACAATCTGCCTATATTGCATCTATACAATCACATATTTCAAATTTCAGTCACATTTCACGTCATAAGAGTCCCATTTATTTCGCTGTTTTACTCAGGAAATCAACTTTATATTGCCATTCTCCATATTTTTGCTCGTTATCTGTTATTGTTCCTTCCGTCAAAGTGATACGCAAAATGATTGAATCAGGACTTTCCTCATTTCCGTGATCGTCAAACCATGCAAAGTATTTTTTCATTTTCTCTCTTATCTCTGCGTTTTTTGCGTCTTTAACCCAACCAAGATTTTCTGCTATTCCATGAGCTGCATACAAATCCAGCCCACAAATAGAAACTTCGCTGTTTTTCTCAATCTCAAGCATTTTATTTTTTTGAGAAGAGGATGAAACATAAAACATACCGTCTTCATAATATGCGTCAACCATACGTACAACTGGGCGAGGTCTGTCGTCAGCACTTGTCGACAGCGAAATAGTTGCAAGAGCTATCAGATTGTCTTTACCATTTCCACAGAAGTCCTCCATAAGTTTGATTGCCTTTTCATATTTGCTCATTTTCATTCGAAGCAAAACCCCTTTCTAATTTTTCTCTCATATAGCAGTATAGATTCCAATAGCATCTCAATTGGCGCTCTTCTCCAATAGACAATACTTTCATTAACGTCTATCCACGAATCAGTTTCAGCGTAAAGCAACAGTGTTGGAACCTTAACCGACTTTATGGTTTATTCTGGATTGAACTTTATTTCCTGATACCATTTAGTTGACTTTGGTTCATCTGGCAAATGCTCTGCAGATGGTACTCCAGTCGCTTCAAACCATTGTTCTGACCTACTGATTTCTACATTTACACCTATGTATTGAATGCGGTTTTTGATTACATACTTAACTGCCATTAACTCTGCTAAATGAAATGTCTACTAATCGTTTCCACAATTCACGTTCGTTTTTCAAGGGCAAGCAAAAACCATTAACCCTTTCTATTATCCAGCAAAATAAACAATGGCACAATTCACTGCGATTAAGATAACATAAGCAACTATAATTCTTCTATCTTCATCTGCTGTACTGATTACTTTTCTATATTTGGACTTTACATGTCTCTCCATGAATGACATCGCTAAATGGGAATAAGCATCACTTGAATCATCACCAACGCCTAATGGTCCAGGATTTGGCTCAACGTTGAAGATTTTCAATAAGAAGCTGAAAACTAATATTGCAGCCCAAAAAAATGCATATTCATCGAGTGTAAAATTTGGAAACCTTGGATAAAGAACAACTTCAACAACTATCCATCCCAACATTATGTATGATTTCTTCTTCACCACTCTCTTCACCTCATTTTCAGTATAAACATGCACTAGAAAAGTATTTTACCTGACCTTTCTGCAGTTCCCAGGTGTGCCCCTTCTACATTGAATTCATATACTCTATTGTAACATTTAGACAATACAAATACCCCTATTATTTGAAATAATAGGGGTTTGATGGAAATTAGTATGACAGCTAAATTAAGATACTCTTTACTTTCACAAAGTATCTTAATACCTAGTGTAGCTCCAATCACAATGCTAAACTGTCGAAGCGGTGATATTAGACTAACAGGTGCATTCTTCATTGCATATAGAATCAAAACATACGATAGTGGTGATAAAACTGCTATTATTGCAGCTTCTTTCAAGTAAACTTTTCTAACATGTTCCAGCTGGGCAACATCCTTAGATACAAGTGGAACCAATACCACTGCTCGCCCTACATTATTAATGAAATAATTACACAGCATACTCTTGAAACGTATGAAAGCATTAAGGCTGGAGTCGTTGATATTGGATTTGTTAACCGCGGCGGCTGTGAAACATATTAGAAAACTTGGGTTATTCCGCTATGCTTTCTAAGTAATCTAGCACTTGTTCAACCGCTTCAAAGGGGGTTAAACGCGTTGTGTCTATCCGATGGCTGTCGAGATTATCATATAAGCTTCGTATTTCAAGGCCCCTCGAAATTCTTAACGCACTTGTTTGATCCTGTTTCATCCGCAACACATTTTCAGGCTCACTACATGTAATTAGGATAGGGATATATTGATACTCGATACCAGATAAATTAGAGAATACCCTCTCTAAGATTCTCCGTCTCGGTCCATGAATACCCCAATTGAATATAACAGTTTTTACTGTAGATAATTCTAAGTAGCTTCTCAATAACATGGTAATATTATTTTCCGTCATATTTTCAATTTCTTCGGTAAACTCAAATGGATTAATTCTTCTTGCCCATTCACTTTCAACCCATGCAGAGTTACGCAGCTTTTCGTGTAATAGTTCACACGTTGTACTTTTACCAACGCCGTTTGGTCCATGTATAAAGACTAACCGTTTCATTGAAGCTCCTATACATCTTTTTAACTAATTTCTTCAAGTATGTAATAACGCGTCTCAAAACCAAACTTCTTATAGAAATTAAGTACTGGCTCATTTCCTTCTGCAACTTTTATTCTATTTGTCTTTGAATTGTTGCTTTTCAACCACTTTAAAGCATTGTTCATCAAAGCTTCACCCAATATATATCCTCTGTACTCATCTTCAATAAATAATGAATCTATTTCACCTATACCGTCATTACTGAGACTACTTATGCAGTACCCTATTGGTTGCACTTGATCATTTACTCTTACGATTTCAATGAATACTTTAAACTCTCCACTGAAGAATTTCTTATGTCTTTTTTCAAATGTGTTTTCCTTAATTTTTTCTTTAAAATGCTCAGCTTTATTTTGATGATAAAGATTGAGCGCTTCCCACAATGGCTTAATTTCATTAATTAGTTCCGTTCCACCATCAATAAATGTAAAACTTATTTCCATACCGACTCCCCATTTCCTTAATTTATCCAAAATTATATCCATATATGCTAGGCAGAAACTGTTATATGGCCTTCCTGAGGTTGGCGTGCGTGCGCCCTTCTAGGTTAATTTCATATACTCTATTTTACCATAACTTAGTATAATGAATGCCACTTCGTAAACAAAGGGGCATTTGGGTACCTGCTGTGTTATATGATTTTATTGCCTAACTCTAAAATAGTTATTCATCTCCAAGTATATGAATTCTATGAGTAGTATATGTAAATGTCGTAGATAAGTCTTTTTCTGTTACATTAAATGGATATGGAAATAGTATCAACTGATAATTTGCTTCATGTTTTGTTTTTGGAAGTATATGTTTAAATTTTATATATTTGTTTACATCGACGAAAAAATATTGAACAAGTTCATTTTCAATTGGAACTTGATTCCAATCTTTAAGCGCTATGAGTGCATATTCAACCCCTGTATCTTTTTTATTTCCAAGGGTTATGTATGTCTCTTCTGCCGAAGCTAAGGTCGTGCATATCTTCAACTCATTTCTTTCATTTGAAAGAAATACTCTTGTTATTTGATTTCCATCAATTACATCATGTTCTAATTTAGATAACTGATACTCCTTTTCTGAATTTAAATCAATACAATATCTTAGACTCAATACATCTTCAGCTTTCATAGCACGTTCCACATCGCCTTGTTCAACCATATAATTTGGCTTTTTTATAATTAATATAGAAAGTTCTTTCGAGCCACTAGGTAAATCTATCTTAAACGGAATCTTTTCAGTATCCAGTGGATCTAATTCAACCCTAATTTGCTTGACCATTTCACTTGAACTTTCCACAAATATTTGTTGATAGTCTATAAAAAAAAGGACTAGATAATCTCTAGTTTCTTGAAGATCTTGACTAAGTTCTAAGATAAGACCATCTTCTATCAGTTTAGGAGGAATTGTTTTACCTGTACTTATAATACTCCCCTTTGTGGTCCTAATTCCATACTCAACAACATTACTTGGTTTATGCGAATTAAGCAATTTAGTGTTACTACCAATTATGACTAAAAGCATAAGAAATATTAGTGTAAAAATATACTTGCTCGATTTAAATTTCATAGAGCTTCAACTCCTTAAAACTGTCTAAATGGGTTAAGGGAAATACCCTTAACCCACAATTATTTACCAAGTATCTGACGACTCTTTAGTCATATCTTTATAACCATCGTTTTTGAATACATGATTTCCATATGCATAGTCACCTATAACGAAACCTGATCCGTTTCCCGCTTTCGCTCCTGCATGTGAAGCGTTACTTGATGAATCTTCAGCTTCATCAAGCAATGTATCATCAGAATCATATGACTTAACACGTGCATAGATATAATCGATTGGTTCTGTTGCGTCTGAAGTAGCTATTGCTTTAGCCCCACCAGTAAACGTACTATTTGAACATTCTACTTTCCAAGAATACGTTAATGTACTCGTTGAAAACAATCTAAACAAATTGAACCCGTCGGTTTGTGCATTTTCCACACCACTATCTGCTAGCGCTAGAATTTGATTACGGTTATTCTCATCAACACTGCTATTCATTTCAGCTAGAGTCCTTCCAATTGTTACATTTGAAGGGTCCACTGATGCAAAAGATATTGCACTACTAGACGCTATTAACATCATTGAAACTACAAATAAAGCAAATTTTTTCATATTACTGTCTCCTTATAAATCAAACTTGAAATTGATAACACTATGTAATTTTGAATAGAATATTGATTAACCTTTAACAGTTTATGTTATCAATGTAATCAGTAATTGCGCAATACCAATTATAAGCATTTGTGGAATTTACATTCAAACTCCACAATTATAAATTACCATCTACACATTATAATTCAACATTCATTGCACGTTCAGGCTTTTAAATTACATAACTGGATATAATTGCATTCAGTTCTCTTCACAAGAAAGACTTATTTATTGACATATCTAAGCCAGTAAAAATTCCCCAAATCTTATAAATGAAAAGGGGAACGTCTGGAACTGCTGTGTTCGTAGAGTTTTCCCCGTTTCTAGTTCATAAAACATCTATCTATCATAACCATTGAATGTCTATTCATTCCATTTAGTTTAGTTACAAAAACATGAAATCATCATTAGTTAAGCCATGTCTTTTTAACATTTCTAGATCTACAATACTCATACTATTCAGTTTAATTACAGACATTATAGACATATACATCTCAACAAAGACAGTTTTCTAACCAGCACTAAGAACATACATTCGCTTTTTAATTTATATTATTGTATAATAAGTACAATAATCAAGGCTCATACTAGGAGGAAATCACATGGAACCTAATGTAAGTTGGTATAATGAACAATCAATAAAGCGTACTATAGACAACCTTGAAAAGAATAATATGAAAGGCTATTTTATTGAACACAAAGATCAACTTCTCGAACTTCTTAATCAATTAGTATCAAACAATTCAACTATCGGTGTAGGCGACTCTGTTACATTAGCTCAACTTGGTGTTTTGGATTACTTCAGAAGTCGCAATGTACATTTACTAGACAAATATAAGCCCAATATATCTACAAAAGAAAAACAAGAAATATACATTGAAAACTTCTCCTCGGACACTTTTGTTTCCAGTACAAATGCTTTAACTGAGAACGGGGAATTATTCAATATCGATGGAAATGGTAGTCGTGTCGCACCTATGATCTATGGCCCCAAACAAGTAATTATAATAACAGGTACGAACAAAATCGTTAGAGATATTGATGAAGCTATAAAAAGAGTCCGACAGTATTCAGCTCCAATCGATGCTAAACGACTCGGTAAAAACACACCTTGTACAAAGTTGGGTTACTGCGTGGATTGCCATCATTCAGAAAAAATTTGCAATGACTTTGTTACGATAACTGGCCAATTTATAAAAGATAGAATTAAAGTTCTAATTATAAATGATACCTTGGGATACTAAATATTTAAGACTAGCTGATACCAGATAGCGTAAAATAAAGTGCGCAAAAGTTAATAGAAAAAGGAAAAGCCACCGGAAACTCCGAAAAGGTAATTGTCTAGAGAACCTGAATAGGAGATGATAAACCGATGGCTTACCAAAATTCTACCCTACCTTTTGAAAAAATGCTACTGAAGTTTGTGACTGAAGAAGATCCCATGCTTGAAATGCTTAAATGGCTCTGCGAACAAATGATGGAGGCTGAACTCTCCAATCAGCTTGGTGCAGATAAGTCAGAACGTTCAGGATCAAGAAGCGGATACAGAGCTGGATACCGTCCAAGACGCTTTGATACACGTATGGGAACAATGTATCTCATGGTTCCAAAACCACGAAAAGGTGGTTATATCCCATTCTTTGTGACGGAACGAAAGCGTTCCGAAGCCGCTCTGATGAACGTCATTCAGGAAGCATTCGTCAACGGTGTTTCGACAAGAAAAATCGAGAAGCTAGCTAAGAGTCTTGGTATCGATTCGATTTCAAAAGGCCATGTGAGCAACATCACAAAAGAGCTGAATGAACAAGTCGAAGAGTTTCGAAATCGAGATCTCGATGCAGAGTATCCTGTTCTTTGGGTGGATGCTCTTTATGAAAAGATCCGAGATAATGGTCATGTCAGAAACATGGCTGTTCACGTCGTTTGTGGCGTTAAACTTGATGGAACTCGGGATATCCTTGCTGTTGAGCCGATGTATGAGGAATCTGAAGCCAGCTATACAACTCTATTTGATAAGCTGAAGTCACGAGGCATTGAACATGTCTGGTTAGTTGTTTCAGATGCTCATAAGGGTCTTGTTAGCGCAGCTCGAAAGTCATTTCTAGGATCGTCCTGGCAACGCTGCAAGGTACATTTCATGAGAAATATCATGGCACATGTACCAGCCAAACAGAAAAAATCCTTCGGTGCAAAGCTGAAGCAAATTTGGCTGCAGCCTGATTATGATAGTGCTAAAAGGTATGCTTATACCTTTATGGATGATTATGAAGGCAAGTATCCAGAAGCGATCAAGACGTTAGAAGAAGGTCTCGAAGACTCACTTCAGTTCTTCAATTTTGAACAGATTGATTCTAGAAAAATCGCTTCAACGAACATGATCGAACGTTTAAATCGTGAAATTCGGCGAAGAACCAAAGTCGTTGGAATCTTTCCATCGATCGATTCATACATACGCTTAGTCACTTCCTACCTGATCGAGTACAGTGAAGACTGGTCAACCGGAAGGTGCTATATAGACTCAAAGGTCATTACCCTGATCTACGAGGAAAAACTTAAAGCTGCATAAACCTTATCGGAGTTCTGGTGGTTTTTGCGCACAACATTTGACACTAACTGATACGATAGCGTAAAATAAAGTGCGCAAAAGTTAATAGAAAAAGGAAAAGCCACCGGTAACTCCGAAAAGGTAATTGTCTAGAGAACCTGAATAGGAGTTGATAAACCGATGGCTTACCAAAATTCTACCTTACCTTTTGAAAAAATGCTACTGAAGTTTGTTACTGAAGAAGATCCCATGCTTGAAATGCTTAAGTGGCTCTGCGAGCAAATGATGGAGGTTGAACTCTCCAATCGGCTTGGTGCAGATAAATCAGAGCGTTCAGGATCTCGAAACGGATATCGAGCAGGATACCGTCCAAGACGCTTTGACACTCGCATGGGAACTATGTATCTCATGGTACCAAAACCTCGAAAAGGCGGCTATATCCCCTTCTTTGTGACAGAACGAAAGCGTTCCGAAGCTGCTCTGATGAACGTCATTCAGGAAGCATTCGTCAACGGTGTTTCAACAAGAAAAATCGAGAAGCTCGCCAAAAGTCTTGGTATCGATTCGATTTCAAAAGGCCATGTGAGCAACATTACAAAAGAGCTGAACGAACAGGTTGAAGAATTTCGAAACCGTGATCTCGACACAGAATATCCAGTTCTTTGGGTGGATGCTCTGTATGAAAAGATTCGAGATAACGGACATGTCAGAAACATGGCTGTTCATGTCGTTTGCGGAGTTAAACTTGATGGCACTCGGGATATACTTGCTGTTGAGCCGATGTATGAGGAATCTGAAGCCAGCTATACAACTCTGTTTGATAAGCTGAAGGCACGAGGCATTGAACGTGTCTGGTTAGTTGTTTCAGATGCTCATAAGGGTCTTGTTAGCGCAGCGCGAAAGTCATTTCTAGGATCGTCTTGGCAACGCTGCAAGGTGCATTTCATGAGAAATATCATTGCACATGTACCAGCCAAACAGAAAAAATCCTTCGGTGCAAAGCTTAAGCAAATCTGGCTTCAGCCTGATTATGATAGTGCCAAGAGATATGCATACACTTTCATGGATGATTACGAACACAAGTATCCAGAAGCGATCAAGACTCTTGAAGAAGGTCTTGAAGACTCACTTCAGTTCTTCAATTTCGAACAGATTGATTCTAGAAAGATCGCCTCTACCAATATGATCGAGCGTCTGAAGGTACTGAAACAAATTTAGTGTAAAAACAAGAAATCTTCCACGAAAGTAGTTAGTGTTATAAACTAGATTACAGAGTGGAGGATTTTTTTATGAGTCGAAAGAAGAAAAACAACAAGATATCAGAACTGACAGAAGCCCTTATGCAGGACAAGGATATCACCGATGTGGCAGACCTACAGAGCGTGCTGAAGGAAATGCTTAAGACTGGCGTTGAGAAACTACTTGAAGCAGAACTGGATGAAGAGCTTGGTTATGAGCCATACGATCGCCAAGTTGAGAAAACGAACTACAGAAACGGGAAATCAACAAAGCGTGTAAAGACTGATCTTGGCGAAGTTGAACTAGAGATTCCAAGAGATCGTAACGGTGAGTTTGATCCACAAATTGTACCAAAACACTCCAGTGATATTTCAGCGATTGAAGACAAAGTGATCTCTATGTATGGTAAAGGAATGTCTCAAAGAGATATCTCAGAACATATAGAAGACCTCTACGGGATGCCACTCTCAGCACAGTCAATCTCACGTATGACTGATAAAATCATCCCTCACATCGAAGAGTGGCAACACAGACCACTTGAAACAGAGTATCCGTTTGTTTTCATGGATGCTATTCATTACAAAGTAAAACAGAATAACCGCATTGTATCTAAAGCTGCATACGTTGTTGTTGGCATAAATACAGATGGTATGAAGGATGTCTTAGGTATCTGGATAGGTGAAAATGAGACGAGTAAATTCTGGCTAAAGGTTCTGACAGACTTAAAGAATCGTGGTGTTCAGAGAGTTACAATCTTCAGTGTTGATGGACTTTCAGGCTTTGAGCAAGCAATCAAAGCGACATATCCAGAGTCTATTGTACAGCGCTGCATCATTCATCAAATTCGCTCATCTACGCGATATGTCAGCTACAAACATGTCAAAGAACTGATGAAAGATCTTAAGTCTGTTTATCAAGCTCCAAATGAGGAATCAGGTTATCAGATGCTTCTTGAGTTTGAAGAAAAGTGGGGTTCGCATTATCCGCGCTGCATAAAATCCTGGAAAGATAACTGGGGTGTTATATCTCCGTTTTTTGCATACTCAGCGAGCATCAGAAAGATCATGTATACGACCAATATAATTGAAAATCTGAACAGACAATACCGCAAAGTAACTAAGGGAAAACCAGTCTATCCAACAGACATGTCACTGATGAAGTCCCTTTACTTAGCAACTGAAAATGCAACAAAGAAATGGTCCCAGCGTCAACGAAACTGGGATCAGATAATAAACGAACTCTCGATTATCCATTCGTAATCGAGAGTTCCTAAAAAGTTCATATTCGCTGCTTTCGTGGCAGATTATTTACACAAAATTTGGGACAGTCTCCGTCTGAACCGCGAGATCCGCAGAAGAACCAAAGTCGTTGGAATCTTTCCATCGATCGATTCATACATACGCTTAGTTACTTCCTACTTGATCGAGTATAGTGAAGACTGGTCAACCGGAAGGTGCTATATAGACTCAAAGGTCATAACCCTGATTTATGAGGAAAAACTTAAAGCTGCATAAACCTTAAGGAGTTCTGATGGTTTTTGCGCACAATATTTGACACTAACCTTCCTCTGTCGGTTTTTCAGGTAACGTTCCCACGGTTCACGACGTGCCACTCTACTTATTACTTTTAAGCAATATTTCACCATATTCTCTTTATAAAAATACCACTCTGGATAACCAAAGTGGCATGTTCTTGAACCGCTGTGTTAGACGATGAATCATTCAAACTACATCGAAGTATTTAACTTTTCTAGTTTTGCTAAAATCATTATACCACGCTCAAAATATGTATGTGCCATTGCTTCGATCTCATTCTCACGCTCCTCGGAGCAATCATGAAACACATCATTTCGCGCATTTTTAATGTTGATTAGTTCATGATAATCTGAATCTTTCAACATTTTGTGTCGTCCATGCAGTTTGTACTTATAGGTTGTTGTAGTCCCATCGTTATTCTTTTTCGAAAATGACACCTCATCTCCATGCAAAAGGTTTACTCTATTGTAGTGAGATGAACTTCCAAATTTTTTCTTGATCTTAGCAATTCCATGATCATGAGAATTAACCTGAAACTGTCGCTTATTTTTCAAACCATTTTGAACGAACTCAGCGATCTGTTTCTCTAGTGCTTTTCCAAGAACACCAACAGCTACTGGGAAGTGATCAACATCAGCTATGTCCAGACCTGTTTTAATTAGTTTTGAGTATTCAGGTCGAAAATAATCATTATAATCGACACCATTTGTAATCTTCTCGAGTCTCTCAAGAATGACCTTTGAATGGATTATAGGATTTTCTTCACTCATCATACTCTCCTTCTAAACTTTCATAAGTTCTTGGTCTAGTTGGATTGATTCTCAACTTACCCTCATTACTCAGTTTATTCAATAGCGATGTAGGTTGACCTTTAGGATAGTATTGAATAAGAAGTTCACTTTCTGATGAAATTTCCTTCCAAGTCATTGGGGCGATTGAGTTAGTTAAAATCCTTAGTACTTCACTTGCAGGATCGTTACTCTTGACAATATCATCAACCCTATTTCTTCTCAAAACTGTCATTAAATCGCCCCACGTCTTTCTCTTGGATTCATCAATGGATGTTATGCGCTTTTTTATCTCTTTAATATCATCAGAGGACAACTCAATATTGTTTTCCTCACATCTTTTCCGAACAAACTTTTCACAATCCATTATACTTTTGGGAACACTTAGAATAACGTTGTTATCTTTAAAACGTCTTTCAAAAGCACTTTGGTTTGATAATACATCCCAGGCTTCTGGCGTAGCTCCAATTGCAATAACGCCACTCACGCCTCTATTATTCAAAGCATCAAATAGCATGCGATATGATGTTAAAAGCTTTGTACCTGACTTTGTTAAACTAATTTTATTAGTTTCACTTGAGTATACCCTATCAATCTCATCAAATAGTAGTAACACTCGTTTACCCGATATTAAATTTATGAACTCTAGTGAGTCGCATATTAGGTCGCTAAACTCTACATCATTTCGAATTATCTGTTTCTTAAACCCAAATTTTCGCTTAATGAAGGAAAATTGGTCCGGTACAAGATGAGAACCAGAAAAATATTCTAATAAAAGATTTTCTTCAACCTCATTATTGCACATACTTAAATACTTAATTAATCTATTATCTGATGTACTTAATGAATCTTCATTACTAATCTTATAAATGTTCCATTCATTAATATAATCATTTAGGCTATGATTACCGGTACCACTAAACATTGATCTATATATACTATTCATTGCTTCTACAAGCGGACCGCCTACAAACATATCAGGAATATAGATAGCATTGATATTGTCAGCTTTATGTAGCAATCTGAGATGTCTTAATAAATGAGTCTTCCCATTACCAACTTGACCAAGCACAACTACACCAATAACATTACTTCTTGAACCTTCACTGTTTTTCATATAATTGTTAAAACTTTCAATCGCTTTATCTTCACCAACTATATATTTGGGATCTTCAATAGGCACAGTTCTATATAGTGCTATTTCTAGCTTTTTATTTAATTCCATTCTAATCACCTCGCTTGACAATTAACGTCATTACATACTCACCATAAAAGTTTTCTATTTCTCCAATGTCTTTAAACAAACTGCTCTTTGTCCAAATATAGTTCTTAACTTCAAATGTTGACAAGCACTTAAGTATCATTATTGAGACTTCCGTTGTAAAATACTCAGACATATATGTTTTCAAATCATTTATACTTATAATATCAGAATCAAATACTTCGCTCATGGGTTCTAATGAAACATGAGGATATCTTCTTAATTTAATTGATGATCTTGATTTGCTGATTAAATCAGCAAGTTCCATTAAAGTAAAGACAGATCTTAAGTTTCTACCAACTGAAGCAATCGAACTATCATCTAACCTATTTTTATATACATACGAAAAAATAGCATAAACAGTTTTTTTACTTAGTTCGCCATTAAAAAGTGATAACAAATTAAGTATAATGTTTACATTGTTTTTTAGATTCTCATTTTGACCTATTATTCTTAAAATGTAACTTTTAAAACTCATTTTATCATTATAGAATTCAATAGATAGATTAGACAAACAATATTTATACTCAATTTTTTCAAGTACGCCAATTATGCACGTGTGATTCATTAATTTTCTAAACGACTCAGTAGTATATCCCATTTCATTGTTGACATTATTTCCATACATATCAGCTAAAGTAAAACAATCACTTTTGAATATATTACACAAACATCTGTATTTCTCCTCTGAATCAAGTATATTTGAGACATTCAATAACTCGAAATGATCCTTCATACGCACCTCCCTTTTTCAGGATCCAATTTTCTTACCCTTCCGATGCCAACGATCTGGATCCTGTTATAAATATATATTATTGCATGAGGTTTTTCAAGTATAGAATAACAACTCTTAACTTTATCCTTGAATGGTTGTCGGGTAAGTCAGGGAGATTACTCTCCCTTTCTCCCCTAAGAACTGTACGTGAGACTTTCACCTCATACAGCTCAAGCCATCTGCAACAGGTCTAACTACAAGACCTGCAAGTTACTCTATTCGCATAATAGTCATCATATTCATATAGATACGGATTGGCAGCTAACTTAATTAGTTTGTGGCGAATGATTCTTGTTGAACTTGCCACATATAGTTTTATTCTATCCGTTCTGAATATCCAGTCTCTCGATTCTTCAGATCCAAAGTACTTTTCTTTGACCCAATTCTTAGACTTATTGCTGTGTCTTCGAAGTGCCCATCTCCATATCTCATAGAATATGTAGCAATCCAACTTTTGAAAGGTTTCTTTCGAGCAGATGTGATTGTGATAGTTGCACCATCCTCTAATCACTGGATTCAGTCGACCGATTAAGTCTTCTTGCCTCATCCCCATACTTGATTTAACCACTTCTCGAATCTTTGACTTAATACTTTTGATGCTTCCTTCGGCTGGTTTTATAATCAACTTATTGCTGAACTTTCTAAAGTTCCAACCTAAAAAATCGAATCCTCGGTCTATGTGTGTGATGACTGTTTTCTCTTGTGATAACTCTAGACCACGCTCTTTTAGAAACTCTGAAATCATGGTCTTTGCATCTTCCAGTACTGTTTTATTGTTTGCTGTTACTACGAAATCATCAGCGTACACAGTTATGTTAAGTCTGTGCTTATTGAACTTCATGTGTACTCGACCCGTATGACCACGCCAATATTTGTTTTTCAGGTGACTACCTAAACCATTTAGCGTTAAGTTTGCTAAGGTTGGTGAGATAATCCCACCTTGTGGTGTTCCTGAGTTTGTCATATAAAGACGTCTGTCCTCAACATAACCGCTTTTTAGAAACTGCTTTAGAGTGCGTTTACATATCAGGGTATTTTCAAGCATCCAGTCGTGTCTGATATTGTCAAAGCAACCTTTGATATCCCCTTCAAGTACCCACTTTGCGGAGTCTTTCTTCGATAGGCATTTGAATAAGTACTCACAGGCATCTTTTGTGCCTCTATGCTTTCTAAATCCAAAGCTTGTTCTATCAAGCAATACTTCACCAACAGGATCTAAACAAAGCATGTGTAGTGCTTGCATGGCTCTGTCATACATTGTTGGGATTCCCAGGGCTCGGTCTTTACCGTTTTTCTTCTTGATATAGACGCGTTTTAATGGCTGGCTCTTATACCGGTTATTGCCCAACATCAGGACAGCTTTATATCGACTTGATGATGTTGACCATGTCTTGCCATCAACGCCTGCTGTTTTCTTACCCTTGTTGCTTATTACCCTCTTTACAGCGAGTAGTCTTCCGTAGTATGATTTTCTTAACAGATACTGTAATTTCTTCACCAGATACCTTTTGCCTCTTAGAGTTGCTTTAGCGATTCTGGCTTGAAGTCTATTCACATTATCCTCGACGCGGGTCCATTCCACCGAATCCCACCTCAAGGCGTAGTTAACTGACGCCTGCTTTTTTATGCTCATTGGCTCTCCAGTATTCATAAAGTTTCATTCCATTCACGCTTCAAATGACCCACTGGAAGTCTGCACACTTTCGTATTAGGGCAAATCTTGAACCCCTATCTGATTCATTACAAACCAACATTCGCTTTTTCCAGCTTTCCTATAACCGCTAGCATTGTACTCCTCTTACGAGAAACCTACCTTTTTCAGGAGCTGACGGTCTTACCCAGTTCTACACCTTAGCCAGTTCACACCACCTTAGATTCCACCTTTACTCCGAAGCCTTAGTCCACTTGACATATGATACAAAAAGTCACACATCCACAGCTCACACCTTTTGGTTACAGGGTTTCAGCCTTATTTCCCTGCTCACGTTTAACGAAGCTTACAGTGATTCATTTAGTTTAATCATAGTGATGTATTTACCCTAGCACTCCATCCGTTTTAGGCTCACAGATTTCATACGTTGTTCTTGCAGCTTAGTACCTAACAGTTACCTGTAGCGCACCTACAAGTAGGGTTACTCCAAATGGATAGAGCAGTCCGAAAGTCTTTCGACTTAGACAGCCCAAGATGTAGCTTATGCCTTTATTTCAGGCACTGGTCGCACTTTCGTATAACGTTCCCACGGTTCACGCTCGTTCGCCAGTCAATTCGATGTCTTCAGCTAAGTGACAATACTAAGCTTGATAAAAGCATTAACTCTGCCGCAACCAAGCGAATGGCGGGATACCGCTGTGTTATGTGCTGTTATTTGATGTTTGATAACGCATGGACATCTTATATTTTCCCAGTGTAATGATAGTTCAATTGTCTCATAAAAATTATTAGATCATAAAAGTCTAGTAGCGTACTGAATGAATCAAATATTTCTCTACAGATATCTAACAAGTAATCACCATTTGTTTTACTCTTAAAACTTATGAACTGCGATGAAACTTCTTCTTCATATGTACCATGAGCTACAGCATTTCTAAATTTGCTATCTAGATAATCAGATTTTATAAAGCTAAATAGTTCAGAATTGTTTAAGTATGCAATCCTATTTGCTTTTGTACAATCTCTATTGAACTGATTCAAGGTGTTATGATTTTTTATATTTAGCATATGATCATATGATCCACGATGAGCTATATTATTAAGCCCAACAGGAATTGTGTACATTTCCAGAATTAACTCAAAAATATCAACATATAATTGTTTAATGTCCTCAACTGATGTTGAACTTAATCCAATGCTATCATTTAAGAAGCCACTACTCTTGTGAAAATCCATTCCAAAGACAGGAATAAAATGCTCAAATGACTTGTTGAAGTTATCCATAATCAACAGGATTCTCTTATTGTATCTTTCTAAATTACGACCTACAAAACTTAGTACAAGTCTTTTAAGTTCACTTTCGTTTCTTTTTTTTATTTCCAAAAAAGCCAGTTTCATATTTTCTGTATTCTCATTAAATTTCTTCTCACTACGTATGGGTAGATAGAATCCTGAAGTTAATCGGCCGACAATTTTAATGTACTCCAGTTCGTCACGAGGAGTAGGCACTCCTTCTGGTAGGATTTCTACCAGTTCTTTTTTTAAGTAATGGTATTTTTTGTTGAATAAAAGTTCATTAACTCTTTTAAAGTATGACCATTCATTATTAATAATTTCTCCCATCTCGTGATATTTACTAGAGAAACTATTGAAATTTGCTATATCTAGAGCACCTTCGGAGTCCGACATCGCCCACAAATTCTTGAAAAATGGTGGTGGTTGCAATGTATCCTCATATTTCGTTACCTCAAACGATTTTGAGACGAGTAGTTCTCTGGATCCTTCTAGGCAAAACGTTGGCATTTCACCCTGAACACAACTTGCGTTATTGAACTGAGCTTTTATACTCAACGTCTTATGATCTACGCTTATTGTTCCTTCAATCAAGATTTCACATTCGCCACACTGAAACCTAATTGGAGTAACGCCATGGCTTCCCACCTGAAATTTTAGAAGTGATACACATCCACAGACATCACACTTTAAATTATATCGTTTAGTCATTTTCTTTTTCTCCTATGCTACTAACTAGTAAAAACTAAGGGCAATACATTAAGTAAATCAAATAATGGCACCATAACGTTCCCGCAGTTTCCGATGTTGAAACACGTTTATTGGCGCAGCTTTTGCCGTTTCTTTTGCTTCTCTACACTGTCAAAGCATTGAATCCACGTTTCCAAGCAACTGCCTTCGCAAAAGATGTGACCTTCAGCTTGTTTCAATGTTGGGAACTGGCGTGTTACCTGTTGAACCTAAAGCCCAATACTTCGGCTTGTACATGAATCCAATTCACGAGTTACATTTCAGCTCAAGTAATGGTAACCTCATTTCCAATGTTTCAATTATGCTTGTGTGCTGCACCCATTTGCTTTTGGATTTATTTTTGGTTAACGCAATATTTCCTAGTCCAAATATTTCCGCCATACGTCGGGAACACCCCATCTAAATAGGATTTCCGGAACCCTTCCTCTGTCGGTTTTTCAGGTAACGTTCCCACGGTTTCCGATGTTGAGCCACGCTTTTAGGTGCAACTTTTGCACTCCACTTTTAACTCTTCTACACTTTAAAGGTAAAACCTCCCAGCACATGGTATAAAAACACACCTCGCAAAAGGTGTGACTGGCTCAATGTTGGAAAACGCTGTGTTACAAGAAGTTCTACACAGACTTTTCTCACTGCTTACTTTTTTGATTTTGATTTTCCCACCTCAGCTATTGAAACTTAGTTCAAGAAAGTGAGACCTCATAATTAAAATGATTTACGATTGTGCAATTACATAAATCATGTTTTTTCTCCAGTAGCGTAACTCAGCCAACGCATTATGGTTCAATTATTTTGGTAAATTCCGCTCTCGAAATATACTCTGCATGTTTTTTTCGGGTTTGATTCTTATTTCTTTTTATGTCCAAAATGCTCTCCGTCGAAATATTAGCGACATATGTCGGGAACACCGCCGTAGGAACCTCAAATGCGCCACTTTAGCTACTTCGAAATTTCTTGTAACGTTCCCGCAGTTCCCGATGTTGAAACACGTTTATTGGCGCAGCTTTTGCCGTTTCTTTTGCTTCTCTACACTGTCAAAGCATTGAATCTACGTTTCCAAGCAACTGCCTTCGCAAAAGATGTGACCTTCAGCTTGTTTCAATGTTGGGAACTGGCGTGTTACCTGTTGAACCTAAAGCCTAACACTCTGGCTTGTACATGAACCATCCTCACGAGTTACACTTCAGATCAAGTAATGATAGTCTCATTTCCAATGTTTCAATTACGATTGTGTGCTGCACCCATTTGCTCTTGGATTTATTTTTGGTTAACGCAATATTTCCTAGTCCAAATATTTCCGCCATATGTCGGGAACACCCCATCTAAACAGGATTTCCGGAACCCTTCCTCTGTCGGTTTTTCAGGTAACGTTTCCATGGTTCAAGATCGTTCCCCACTATTTAATCACTATTCTATATTTTAACATTCCTAAGTGAAAAAGAATTCCCCATTTTGTCTAATAAACGGGGAATGTCTGGAACCACTGTGTTAGTAGATGTTTATCCTTCCGATATCTCTTCGATATATAAAGGTACTCCAAGTACTGTCATTTTTCTAACTAAATCAAGTGTAGCTAGTTTTGCAATGTTTGAATTGTATTCTCTAATATTTGTAATATCCTTTACATTGGTGTTGTCATGAACTGCTAAGCAAAACTCTATTTCTTTTCTTCTAAATAGATCTACAAACTGTCTCTTAGACATATCAGTAACTTGTTGCGAAACCGCTTTAAAATATTCTGAGTAATCCTTATTCTCTTCATTAGTAAGTATTTCTTCAAGCCGTTCGTATAACTTTTCGGCAAACTTGTATTTGTTACCCTTTGTATCATTCACTAGTAGACGTGCTGCATTGTCAATTTGACTAGTTAAATCTCTCATAGAACTATCAAATCCACTTTTGACATGAATCATTTGGACTTTATGATCATCCCATTTCACAATGTCAGCCATTTCAATGTTCTTGTAGAGAACTTTATGGAATACCATAGTATTCTCTTCACCTATGAAGGAAGCATTATAATTATCCTCAATTGGATGTACTTTTTTATCCCATTTTGGGAGCTCCAGAGTGTTTAAATAACCATCATTGTCTATGTCTCTAACGACAACCTCTACATCATTATCAAGTTCTTCAACGAGGTCACCTTTCATTTTTATCCACTCATTATCAATGTAGAAATAGATTTGCTCCTGATAACTAACTTCACCATTAAGATGAGCTAATAGTCTGGAATCTGTTAAAGTACCTCCATCCTCATCAAATGTAATGAGCTTCACCTTATCAATTAGAGCTAAAAACTCCTTTTGAGTTTTAAATTCATCTTTAAAATAAGTTTTGAAGTAGTTCTTCATGTCATTGTATGTAACCCTATTATCAAAACTCATGTCTTTCTCTGAGCGAGATTCATGATATAAAACATATTTCTCTGCAAAAAAATACTTTTCATAATCTCTGTGACAAATTTCAAATGAAAATTCATCAATTTTATTTTTTAAATGTTTATATAAACGCTTCTTTAGACTAACTGTAAGATTTTCAATAGTTTTTCTTCCAGTTTGTGTTCTTTTACTAATTTGCTCAAGTCTATTAACATTAAACCCGTTTCCTTCGTATTTCTTTAAATCAACTAAGTGATCAATAAATACAAGCAGTTCTTCAAAGGAAATTGACCTTCCAATTTTAAATGAGTTCTTTGCAATACAGTTAGCTTCTGGTCGATTACCAATATCGATACCTAACTTCGTAGCAATAACACCGAAATCTAGGTCAGCTGCAATTTCTTTATACAATTGACCATAAGTTTCTTGGGATAGAATAATTTGATCTTTCTTAAAGATCTGAAATGCAGCAAGAGTATTCCCTGTTATCCCACGAGATCTCAGAGCTTTAATAACCTTACTATCTTCGTCAATTAATTTCATTAACATTTCTAATCCAAACATTTGATCTGCATATTTAGCAACTGATGTTGAGCCACTACCTGCTGAAATTGCAAATATACTATCATCATCATAAATGAAGCATATGTATGCTGAAGACTTATTTTTAGCTTCTTGAATAGCAGAACCTTTTTCAGAAATACCAGCTATAAAGCCTCTCCAATCAGGTATTGAAGAGCTTGCCTTATAATAAAGTTCGATTGAGTAATGGTAGTCATGCCATTCTTCTTTAACACTTTGAGCTTTAAAGGGATAGCGTGTTAGCTTGCTCTTTTCAGCTTTTTCTGTTATTCCTTTATTAATTTCCCAAACAATCCTTGCAACAATATCTTTTGACTTTTCTTTGTTCTCGATCGAATTGCGATCAATTGAGTAAACAGCACATGGTTTTTTAGTCATTTCAACGCCCCCTGAAAAACTAAAATGTAGTAGACATAAGAAAACACGTTCCTTAATAGCAACGTATCAACTCAACCTTATAAAATCCACTCCCACGTGAATTTAGTACGCTAAATACTCTTAGTAATATATTACCACAAATAGAACTATTACGAAACATAAAGTATTCAACATGACTTAGGAAGGTGAATGTCTACTAACGTTCCCACAGTTCCCGATGTGCCCCACTTTTATAATTCATATACTATATTTTACCATAAACTACTATAAGAGATGCCCCTTCGTATAAACAAAGGGGCATTTTGGGAACTGCTGTGTTATGTGTCGTTTAATTACGTCTTATCACTAACTAACCCAATTCAAATTTAGATTACTATTGGGTTAAGTTTTGAAGTTGAATTTGATTGTTTTTAGAAACCATGTCAACAAACTTGTAAACTAAGCCTGACGAAAGAAGAACAGAAAAAACTAATGAAAATACAACAATTCCAGTAATGACCTTGTGATCATTAGTTAGCCAGTGTAACTTTCTTAAAAAGAACTTATTTATCTTATTAGGCTTCAATAAAAACATGTTAAGACTAAACAAATAAACTAAGATCAGCAAAAGAAATACATTTGGACCTATTTGTATTAGGAAACCAACCATATATGTAAAAATTCTAGTTAATCCTGTTAAACCACTACCAGAATCCACATTCTGAAACTGCATTAAAACTAAAGAAAGAAAATTATAGCATATAATCATAAAACCTGTTAAAATCCAGTGTTTATTGAGTTTGTCTAACTGCTCATTTCTTGATAGCTTTATAGCGATAATTGATAAAAATACTAATGTAATTAGCGAAAAAGCTAGAATTATTGTCATAATAGTTTCATGATTCTTCGCATATATAACGGCAGCAATAAAACCTAATCCAAGTAGCCCCCATATGTCATCATTGCCGCTTCCTTGACTAGTATTATTACCACTGTTATTAGAGTTTTGATTATTGTTATTATAGTAGTTATTTGTTACTTTGACATTATTTTGGACTATTTTCTTCATTTCTATAACAGTAGTATTATTACTTATCTGATCATTGTTCTTTTTTCCACCACTGATCACACTAAGTATTACTCCTGCTAAACAGAATATTATTCCAAAAATAATCTCAATTTGATGTGTAGCAATGTAAACCGCAAATTTCTCGCCCATTTTCCCTCCAACACATTTCGTGAAATTCTACGCACTTATAATAGAACAACAGAACGTATTCCGATAATATACACATGTATATAATAGTTTATCAGATAAATCTATTAATGTACATATATTCCATTTGCCTCCATTATGATGTAGCGGTTTTGAAACTAAGAACTCATAGTAATCGAATTTTACAACTTGATATTAGACACAGTAACTCAGTAATTCAATGATACATAACTATCAGATTCCCGACATAACCCCCACATACTTTTCCCTCTTTTTAACAACATTATCATGTTTTAGTACAATTTGTCCATCAAGTCAAATCACTTTATGAACCGATCCACCCGTTCCATACAAAAAACTGCCAAGGTCATTCAAGCCCCTTGGCAGTTTCAGTGTTTTTATTTGATATTTAATGAAGTTCAATAATTTGCGCAAATACAAGTCTAGGTCTTAAACTGTGAGGTCATAATCTGTAACCTGGTAAACGCAGTAGTTCAGCCAATTTGAGAACAGCAGGTTTGCATGGGACCGCCATCTGTTTTTGGGTCTGAGCGCCGCATTGTCGCTAGGATAATAATTATATGGCAGTTCAATATCAAGTCCGCGTTCCTTGTCTCTAGCATACTCCAAATGAAGGGTAAGACCATCGTACTCGGAGTGTCCTGTCACGAAAATCTGACTCAGGTTTTCAGTCGCTACAATATAGACACCGGCCTTATCGGACTCACAAAGAATGCGCAGTCCTTCAACCTGCTCCACGTCTTCTCTGCGTGTCTCAGTATGTCGTGAATGCGGTGCAAGGAAGGTTTCATCGAACCCGCGCAGGAGCGGAACCTTACGTGCAAGCACATCGTGCTCAAATACGCCAAACATCTTTTCCTTAAGCGGATGCTTGGGAACACCGTAGAAATGATACAGCCCGGCTTGAGCCCCCCAGCAGATAAACATGGTGGATGTCACGTTTGTTTTCGAGAAATCCATAATTTCCTTGAGCTCATTCCAGTAGGTCACCTCTTCGAACTCAAGATGCTCAACAGGTGCACCTGTGATAATCATACCATCAAAGCGCTTGTTCTTAATATCATCAAAGGACTTGTAAAAGGTCTCAAGATGCTCTGCATCTGTATTCTTGCTCACGTGTGTAGTCGGATGTATAAATGTGACGTCGATTTGAATAAGTGTATTGGATATGAGTCTCAAAAGCTGTGCTTCAGTCGCAATCTTAAGCGGCATTAGGTTGAGCACAAGAATCTCTAGCGGTCTGATATCCTGATGTTCCGCTCTGAACTTATCCATCAGGAATAGGCCTTCCTCAGTCAGCGTTTTAAACGCCGGAAAATTTTCAGGTACAACTACTGGCATTTCAACCCCTCCTACTGTGCTCTAAGCGCTTGATCAAAATCCGCTTTAATATCTTCAATGTCTTCAATGCCTACAGAAACTCGAATGAGATCAGGAAGAACACCTGATGCTCTCTGTTCGTCGTCTGTCAGCTGTGAATGCGTTGTACTCGCTGGGTGAATAACCAGTGTGCGCGCATCGCCAATGTTTGGAACAAGGGATGCCAGTTCAACACTGTTGATGAACTTTTTACCGGCTTCACGCCCACCCTTGACACCAAATGTCAGAACGCCGCTTGCTCCCTTAGGCAAATACTTCTTCGTACGCGCATATGAAGGATGGTCTTCAAGACCCGGATACGAAACCCATTCCACCAGTTCGTGCTGCTGCAGATACTTCGCCAGTTCCAGGGCGTTGTCACTGTGGCGCTGAACACGCAAATGAAGCGTTTCCAGACCAGTATGAAGAAGGAAAGAGTTGAAAGGACTCAGCGTTGACCCTAAATCTCTAAGCAGCTGTACACGTGCTTTGACAATATAGGCAAGCTTTCCGAAAGTGTTTACAAACTTCATGCCATGATAGCTTGGATCCGGCTCAACAAGACCAGGGAACTTTTCCTTAGTCCACTCAAAATTGCCAGAGTCAATAATAATGCCGCCAATGCTATTGCCATGTCCACCAATATACTTAGTTGCTGAATGAACAACAATATCCACGCCATGCTCAAACGGTCTGATTAGATAAGGTGTAGCAAAGGTGTTGTCAACAATAAAGGGTGCGCCTGCATACTTTGAAAGCTCAGAGAACTTCTCAAAATCAAGGACATTAAGCCCCGGGTTGCCGATTGTCTCACCATAGACCACCTTTGTATTTGGCTTAACATGCTGCTTCAACTCTTCAAGCGGCAGCTCAGGGTCTACAAATGTCACATCAATGCCAAACTTCTTAAATGTGTATGCAAACAGCGTATATGTTCCGCCGTAAAGTGTGCTTGCTGCAAGAATGTGGTCTCCTGACTCACAAATGTTCAGTACTGCCAGGGTAATGGCCGCTTGACCTGATGCTGTTGCAAGTGCTGCAACACCGCCCTCAAGAAGTGCCACCTTCTCTTCAAAATACGTATTTGTCGGGTTGTTCAGACGTGTATAAATGTTTCCAGCTTCTCTGAGTTCAAACAGGTCGGCTGCCCGGTCTGCATTGCCAAGGTCATATGAAGCTGTCTGATGTAGAGGAATTGTTCTGGCGCCTGTCTCGTCTGCCGTATAAGTTCCTTGAACTGCGATTGTACCTAGTCCATAATTTTTTTTGCTCATTCTCGTTGCCTCTCTTTCTAATCCGATAATCGGTTCTCTAAGTGTTTATCCATCTTTTAACCTTCATAACCGTTAGTTCTCAGACAGATAAGTTGTTTGCTACATCAATGACCTAGAAAGAGTCTGGTATCCAAACCGGATACCGCAAAGATACCTTAATCTTACTGGGGACTGCAAAAGCAGTGCGGTTTTCGCGTGCTAATTTTGTTGACAAAGTCAACAAAATTCTGACTGTTGAAAACTTCGAAAGTCAAGGCGCGGATGTAATCCGCTCTAGGAGCGTACTCTGCGTACGTGACTGGAGCGGATTGCATCCAGCAACGCAGGATTTCGGAGTTTGTCAGCAGTCAGTGCAATCTTCGATTGCCCATGTCGCAAGACGCACCATATACTTGTGTACAGCACGCGAACCATTTCTGTGCGAGCACAAATGGTTCGCGTGCTGTACACAAGTGCATTTCTTTGTCCCTAACGTAAAAAAACTTCCCTCGTAAGATGAGAGAAGTTTGATGGCGTCTTCTTAACTCATCTTCCAGTCCTAAAAGACTGTCGGATTTAGCACCTTACTTCAATGGCATAGAAGATTGCCAAGAGCAGGTTGCTGAGACTTCACAGGGCCGATCCCTCAGTCTCTCTCGATGAGATCATTATGTATTTAAAAAGTAGTATACGTGACTAAGTATACTATGTCAATCCATTTTTCGAAGTTTTTTGATTTTTCACGCACAAATCCTGCCTGCAGCCCAAAAATCACACATGAAAATTGCATTGTTACACTTTTACAAAAATGCATCCAGACGTAGTGAAATATCATCTGGCATCCAGTGTTTCATGCCCTCTACAACCTCATATCGCACATTGACCTCTGCACGGCGCATCAAATCATGGAGTTTTTCGTGACGTGGATATTCTGAATCTTCCGTTCCTGTAATCAAAAGCACCTTGACACCACGCTCAGCAAGCAGTCGAATATTCTCAAGTGCATAGTCCTCAGGCTCAGGACATACAAGAACTAGCTTTTTTACTTCTACAACCCCATTCAGAACCATATCAAGCGCCAGGTATCCACCCTGTGAAAATCCGCCAATGGCATGTATTTTGAGGGCCCCGAATGTACTGCATAAATAGTGGCGTATATCTTTTTCGGCACGCTTATGATCGTTCCATACATACTGTATGCTCCCGATTTGCTGGCTGGACTGAAGGTAATGTATTTTTCCCCTGCGTTCAAATTCACTGGAGTTAAAATAACGCCTGAACAGATGCAGGTCCTCTCCCCATCCATGGAGCGCTAGAAAATTCGGCTCTGAATGCCGTTCGGTTTCGTGTCCCACTTGCAAGACCTGTGTTGCTGTCACTGTTCTTTTGGCAGTCCATTTTTGTATAAAGGGCTGGTATGCCTTTTCTTCTGGAAAAACCTCATACGGATACCAAAAGCCCCTTGTGTCAGCGTTTCGCATAAGATCAAGACTTTCGTCCTCAAGTCCAAGCTCTATGCAGGCCATAATGCCCTCGAACATAAGCTCTTCCTGATGCTTGGAATACATGGAAAGACCTGTTTTTAATGCTTCTAGTACCTTTTCTGGTGCATCTTGCATCCAGTATTTCTGAATTTCTTTATGAAATGCATTGTATGACCGCATTCAGTTTTCCCCCTGTAAGTCATTTGTTCTTTTCTTTCAATTATCCCCCAAAATCAGGGATTTAAACCAAATGACAATGTAAAACACCCTCAAATACGGCTAGGTATTTGAGGGTGCTTGTTATTCTTCTCAATAAAGAATGATCTTATTAGTAAAGTGGGAACGCATCACAAAGTGCGCTGACACGTGCTTTCAGACTTTCAATAGAAGCCTTCTCTTCAAGCGTATCTGCAATGATATTTGCGATTTCAACCATTTGTTCCTTGCCCATTTCACGTGTTGTGACAGCAGCAGTACCAATACGTACACCACTAGTTACAAATGGACTTTCAGTCTCAAAAGGTACTGTGTTCTTGTTCACAGTAATATTGACTTCACCCAGCATAGCTTCAGCTTTTTTGCCAGTAAGACCTTTGTTTCTCAGGTCAACAAGGAACAGGTGATTGTCAGTACCGCCTGAAACCAGTTTGAAGTCACGTGCAGTCATGGCGTTTGCCATAGCGTCACAGTTTTCAACAACCTTTTCCTGATAAGTCTTGAACTCGTCAGTAAGAGCTTCCTTGAATGAAACCGCTTTTGCAGCGATCACATGCATCAGTGGACCACCTTGGATACCAGGGAAAATGGCTTTATCAATTTTCTTCGCATATTCTTGCTTGCAAAGAATGATCCCGCCTCTAGGGCCACGAAGCGTTTTGTGCGTAGTCGATGTCACAACATCAGCATAATCACATGGGTTCTCGTGAAGTCCTGCAGCAACAAGACCCGCGATATGTGCCATATCAACCATCATGTATGCGCCAACCTCATCACAGATTTCACGGATTCTCTTGAAATCGATTTTACGAGGATATGCAGAAGCACCAGATACAATCATCTTAGGCTTCGCTTCCAGAGCCTTTTCACGAAGTGCATCATAGTCAATTGTCTCAGTTTCTTTGCTAACGCCGTATGCAACAAAGTTGAAGTAAACACCGGACATGTTAACAGGTGAACCATGCGTCAGGTGACCGCCGTGGCTCAGGTCCATACCAAGAACCGTATCTCCTGGCTCTAGCAGTGCGAAGTATACAGCAATATTTGCATTGGCACCAGAGTGCGGCTGTACATTTGCATGATCTGCACCAAATAGTTTCTTCAGTCTTTCAATAGCCAGAACTTCTACTACGTCGACACATTCACAGCCACCGTAGTAACGCTTGCCTGGATAGCCTTCAGCGTATTTGTTTGTCATAACGCTGCCCATGGCTTGCATAACCGCTGGTGATACAGAGTTCTCTGAGGCAATCAGCTCAATACCATTCTTTTGTCTTTCAGCTTCTTTCTCTATAGCGCCGAAAACCTCTGGATCACAAGTATGTAACTCTTTACAAATCATCGGTTCTCCTCCCTTTATACCTAACGATGTCGAGTTGCGACTGCACATATGTGAGCAGTCCACAAATCAATTATGAATTAGTTTCAGTCTAAATGCGAACGTTATTGAGTATTATTATATGTATCGTTCAACTATAACTAATCCCTATACTTAGGTGGGCCAACTTAATCAAGCGGCCCACCAAGATTGTGTTGCTATTCTTCTATTGTACTGTCAGTTGATAGAATCTGCAACTGCGTACGCTTAACTTTAGTAATTCTTGACAAATACTTTTGACTTGAAGAAAATTTATCTTCTTTTCCTTTGATGATGAAATAGCTTGCTGCCATAAGTGCAACACCGATTGCAGAACCGACGATTTCCTTATATGCAGCAGATTCAACGACGCCTGCTGCCGCAAGCATGTTAAATACCACAGATGTGCCTACAACGCCAATCAACAGGGCTGCAAGGGGAATCATGTACATGATGAATGCCGCACCAAGGACATTTGGCGATTCAAGATCAATTTCCACAATTTCACCTATTTTTGCATCTGCATCATTTGCACATTCAATTGTAATGTGCTTGCTGTCGTCACCCAGATGACATGCGCCACAGTCTCCACAAGCTGTATGCTTTAGGAGCCTTACTGCAGCACGGTCGCCTTTTAACTCTGTGACAATACCACTTCTATTCATTCTCGCTCGCCACCAATTCAATTCCAAGTTCAACCAGTTGGTTTGCATCCGCTTCAGAAGGCGCATCTGTCAGAAGACATTTCGCGTCTTGAGTCTTAGGGAATGCAATAACTTCACGAATGTTCTCAGCACCTATAAGAAGCATTACAAATCTGTCCAGACCAAATGCCACGCCACCATGCGGCGGTGTGCCATACTTGAATGCTTCAAGCAGGAAGCCGAACTTCTCATTTGTTTCTTCTTCAGAAAGTCCAAGCGCCTTGAACATTTTCTTTTGAAGATGCGCATCGTGTATACGAATCGAACCGCCGCCAAGCTCAACACCATTGAGTACGATGTCATATGCTTTTGCACGTGCGTTTCCAGGATCATTCTCCACCTTGTCAATATCCTCATCCATAGGAGATGTGAATGGGTGGTGCATTGCAAAGTATCTGCCAGCGTCCTCGTCGTATTCAAAGAGTGGGAACTCTGTAACCCAAAGAAGGTTAAATTGACTGTCATCCAGCATTTCAAACTGCTTTGCAAGCTCAACACGAAGTGCTCCAAGTGAATCATATACCACTCTCGCCTTGTCTGCAACAATGAAGATCATGTCGCCGGCTTTAGCTTCCATTGTCTCAAGAATACCCTTCAGTTCATCTTCAGAAAGGAATTTCTCGATTGGAGACTCAACGCCTTCTTCAGTCACCTTGATCCATGCAAGACCTTTGGCGCCATATGTTTTAACAAACTTTTCAAGATTTTTAATTTTCTTTTTCGAAACGTCGTCTGCCTTGCCTTCAGCATTGATTGCCTTAACCATGCCGCCAGACTTGATTGTATCGCTGAACACCTTGAATTCGGCATTTGCTAGAATATCGTCAAGCGATTTCAGCTCAAAACCAAAACGTGTGTCCGGCTTGTCAGAACCAAAGCGCTCCATGGCTTCTTTGTAAGGCATTCTTGGAAGCGGCAGCTGCACATCGACACCCAGCGAATCTTTGAATACACGCTGAATTAGGCGCTCATTCATTTCCAGAACGTCTTCTTCCTCTACGAATGACATTTCAATATCGACCTGTGTGAACTCAGGCTGACGGTCTGCACGCAGGTCTTCGTCTCTAAAGCACTTTACAATTTGGAAGTACTTGTCGAAGCCAGAAACCATAAACAGCTGCTTGAAAAGCTGTGGTGACTGTGGCAGTGCGAAAAACTTACCTTGCTGAACACGAGACGGTACCAGATAATCACGTGCACCCTCCGGTGTTGGCTTAGTCAGTACTGGCGTCTCCAGATCGATAAAGCCTTCCTCGTCCAGGAAGTCACGGATGATTTTTGAAACCTGATATCTGAAACGCAGACGTTTCTGCATCTTTGGCTTTCTCAGGTCCAAATATCGGTATTTCAGGCGAAGCTGTTCTCCAGCCTTGTCTTCATCTGTAACATGAATTGGCGGTACTTCTGCTTCTGAAATAACCTTCAACTCTTTTGCATAAACTTCCACATGACCTGTTGGAATATTTTCATTAATACTTTCACGTTTTCTTACTTCGCCAGTAACAGCAAGCACGAACTCGCCACGTGTTTTTTCAGCCTTGTCAAAAGCCTCTTTTGACAAATCTGGATCGAACATGATTTGAGCAACACCTTCGCGGTCTCTCAGGTCCACGAATACCAGTGCGCCAAGATTTCTTTTCTTCTGTACCCAGCCCATCAGGGTAACCGTCTGCCCAATGTGCTCTTCACGCAGATGGCCGCAGTAATGCGTCCGTTTTGTTCCTTTTAGCAGTTCAGCCATAATACACTCTCCTCAAAATATGATGCAATTCTTTTCTTGTTCTTTTGTGCGTTAGCCTTTTATAATCGCAACAATACTGTCTATATCTGTAATGGAAACTTCAGTTTGCTCACCTGATTCCATGTTTTTGATCTGTGCCTTACCCTGATCGATTTCATTCGACCCAAGTACAACCGTATGCGTGGCATTCATCTTGTCAGCGAATTTCATCTGTGCCTTCATACTTCTACCCATATGGTCTGTATCAGCGCTAATGCCCTTTAGTCTAAGCTTTTGTGTCAGACCTACTGCTGGCGCGAGTGCTTCTTCTCCCATTGCAACAATGAATAGGTCTGGTGTTGCAGGTGCAGGGAATTCAATCCCGTTCGCTTCAAGCGTCATGATCAGACGCTCAATACCCATACCAAAACCAACACCTGGTGTTTCAGGTCCACCGATTTCAGCAACCAGCTTGTTGTAACGTCCACCGCCGCAAACTGTGCTTTGTGCACCAATTTCACCTGAAATGAACTCAAATGCAGTTTTTGTATAGTAATCCAGTCCACGTACGATTTTTGGGTCAATGACATATTCGACACCCATTGCTTCAAGGTATGTCTTCAGCTTGCCAAAGTGGTCTTCACAGTCGTCACACAGGTGATCCAGCATAACAGGTGCTTCAACAAGTTCAGCCTGGCATGATGGATTCTTGCAGTCAAGAATACGCAGCGGATTCTTTTCATAACGTTCCTGGCAAGTTTCACAAAGCTTGTCCAGCTTGCTTGAAAGGAATGACTTAAGAATTTCGTGGTACTTAGGACGACACTCTGGACATCCAACACTGTTGATGTTCAGCTCAATATTTGTAAGTCCCAGCTCACGCATGAATGTATCTGCCACCGCAATTGACTCAGCATCTGCCGACGCACCATAGGCACTGAAAATTTCAACGCCAAACTGGTGGAATTGTCTCAGTCTGCCTGCCTGTGGTCTTTCATGACGCGAACATGCAGTTACATAGTACATTTTTGTCGGCTGAGAATCAGCGTACATTTTATTCTCAACAAATGATCTTGCAACAGGTGCAGTGCCCTCTGGCTTCAGCGTCATACCATTCTTGTCATTCATGAAGTCCTTCATGACATCCAGGGGCGGCGCATCCATCAGTTCACGCTTTGCAATGTAATTCGTGTACTCTCTCGAGTTGAAAACGGTGTACATTTCTTTGCTTACTACGTCTGTTGTTTCCCCTACACCTCTTTTGAAAAGGTTTGTATACTCAAACAACGGCGTGCGAATTTCCTTGTAGCCAAATCTTCTGCACACATCTCTGAAAGTGCTCTCAACGTGATGCCACTTGTGCACCTCCGATGGCAGAATGTCTTGGGTTCCTCTTGGTTTATTCATCTTCATACGCCTCCTTATCTTAGAATTTATGCAAGTCTGACTGAACGCATTTCTTTAAATTCAAACAGACTACCTAACTTATTCCTATACGGTGACCCGGCGGTTCTTTTGAAGTTAAACATCCTATTTGTTAGGAATATAACACTTCATGGACAATAAAAAACCCGTCCCTCTACTTGCGACATACGCGCAATACATAGGGACGGGACATAATCTTTTCCCGCGGTGCCACCCTAGTTGGTTCAAATGAACCCACTCTAAACACACAGACTGCAATCTTAACCGAGCTGTCATTCATGCTGTCTTAATCATGGGCTTCCACCGTCCCCACTCGCTATTGATACGACATGCACTACTCATTCTCGCGCATCTGTATTCAATTGACCTTATTATAAATCAACGATATCAAGCTGTCAACCGCACTGGGGGCAAATATATCCTATACGTTTTTAAAATAGTCGCGCTTTCTTTCAATCATTTCCTCAACTCGCTCTACATAATCCTCCACGCCTTTTGAATTGGACTGTCTTTCAAATTTCTGCGTCTCGGGATCAATAAGCTTTGACGATGCACCTGCCCCTAGGGCAACAATAGGATGACGTTCCTCCATGATTCGAATATTGTAAACCGACTCATGACCCTCTTTGCAAAATCCGACGTTCTCCAGATTTGCCAGTATGCGCTTTTGCCTGTACATGTAATAAGGCTGCATGTCCATGCCGTATAAGGTCCCCATTGCTTCGTCCATCATACGAACTGTCAGGTCTTCTTCATTCAGCCTGTAGCTGCTGCGATGCGCACTCAGTTCTGACGCACGCTTTACGGAAAGGGTATGGAGTGTGACATTTTCAGGATCAAACCGCTTTATATGTTCCATTGTCGACTCAATTGACCGCATGTCTTCCCCAGGAAGACCCACAATCAGATCCATGTTCACTGTTTTGAACCCAATGGATTTTGCAAGGGCATAAACTTCCTCTACCGCTTTTGCATCGTGATTTCTGCCAATAACTTTAAAGGTCTCATCGTTCATAGTTTGCGGATTGATGCAGATTCTATCGACATGGTGGTCCTTCATCAGTTGGAGCTTTCTTTCAGAAATCGAATCTGGTCTGCCGGCTTCTACGGTATATTCTATCAGGTTCTGCGTATTGACATGCTGCTCAATGTGCCCCAGTAGACGCTCAAAGTCTTCTTCGCTGAGGGCAGTCGGGGTCCCACCGCCAATATATACACAGTCAATTTGTTGTCCGCTCGCACGGATCATTTCAGCAACCGCCTCAATTTCTCTGAAGAGAGCCTTCAAATACGGTTCAACCAGGTGTCCCTTTTGACCCATGGCATTGGATGGGAAAGAACAGTATACGCACCGCGTCGGACAGAAGGGAATGCAGATATAGAGGCTCAACGGATCCGTTTTGGCATTTTCAATAAAGGGACGCTCAGTCAGGGCGATTTGAAGCGCTAGTTCAATTTTCATATTTGAAACCCTGTAACGGTCACGGAGCTTAAGACCTGCAACTTCTGGGGAATAGCCTTTGTCGAGCATGTCGTGAACGAGTTTTACAGGACGCATGCCTGTCAGTATGCCCCAAGGACTTGAAGACTTGCGCTCTTCACTAATCAGGTCATATACGGCAAGCTTGACTTCGTGCTTGCAGTTCTTCAACATGGCTTTTTCCGTGTCCAGCATGATTTCATCAGACTTTGACAGCCACGGTATTTCCGCGCCAGGATCGGCGTCACCAGCAAATGCAACCATATAGACATAACGTCCATCGACTTTATCAATACTGATGGACAGAATATCAATTCGGGGTTCTTCAATTTCAAGTTCCTCTTCCTGATTTTCAGGAATGAAAACAATCTCGTTTCTATCATAGAATGTGTGCAGAAGGTTCTCAACATCCTGCTTCATTTCATAGCCTTGTATCGTTACGTAAAGCATTTTTCACCTCAATAAGTCTTTATCTTTTTCACAGCGTAAAACACACGCCATTCACGCATATTAGTCTATCACATTTTAAGGATTTGGGCACGCATGCAAAAGAGCCCCTGCCCTATTGATGTGAGAATGAAAACAAAGGCTTCAATCGTATCAATAGAACACAGGGCTCCGTGCAGGTGAAAATCTATTTAGTGTAACTCTAAAATTGTCCTAGTTGATTTACTGTACAGGAACAAGCAGCTCTTGTCCAGGGAAGAGTGCATTTGGATTGCTAAGTCCATTCACACTTGCTAGATCTTCCCAAGCCATACCATATACCTTGGCAATCTTCCAAAGCATATCCCCTGAAACTACAGTATATTTGCTCATTGACATCAGTCCTGACTCAATAAGATCATTCAGGTTGAGTGCCTTTACATTTGCTGTTCTGCCGTCTTCACTTCTAGGAATAGATACTGCGCCTGAACGTACCAGATCAAATACCTTTTCCTGAAGTGCCGCGTTGAATACAACGCCTGTGATTGACCAGTTGTTATCTACGACAGGTGCAAGAACACCATCTTTTTCTTCAACTGTATACTTGATAATCAGGTCACGAATACGGCCCTTGTCTTGCATCAGGTCATATGAATCATAGTACTTGTCATCCATTGTCACAAGCTCAAGACCCATCAGGGTACCGAAACGGTAGTTGTTTACAGCCAGTTTATAAACCTTGTCCGTATTGATTGGCTTGCCGTCTATCAGTACGTTTTTCACACGGTTTCCAGCGTCCTCAGTAATGTCGATTTCATATGTAAGACCTGAGAACATATCATAATTGTAGCCTCTGATGTCTGGATTGAATGAAACTGTCATGTCGCCACTTTCATATGTATTGTAGTAGCTTGCTGACCATTCCATGTACTTCAGCAGGTTTTCTCCTGTAATGTTTACGCCAACAAGCGTATTTGCATATTTGTAAATGAAAGCAACATCCTTCTTTTTGAAGTCTCCCGCTTTCAGGTTAGAACCAAAATTGAAGAGTGCGGCTGAAGAAACGTCTGCATCTGTGTAGAACATTTGAACTTCATTGATCAGATCGATTACCGATGTATCTTCAATTTGCGAAGTCGGCATTGTCTCAATTGCGTCACCGCCAGTAATGTAGTCAGGACGCTCAATAAAGTCTGCAGTGATCTCGCCAACGATTGTGTTTGCGTCTTCAACAGATTCTTCATGCACAAAAGAGAATGTTTCTGTGATTTCAGCATCTGCGACAGCATCAGCTGTTTCAAGATTTGCAATTTCTACAGAAGCGACTTCGTAGCCTTCTGCTGATTTTACGACTTCAATGTCTGCAGTTGCCAGTGCCCAGCCATATGCACCTGGCTCAATGATTTTAACGCCATTGACTTCATCTGTTATTTTTGAATGCGCATGGCCTGCAAAGATAACATCGAACTGTGGATAAGCGTTTGCGATTTCTTCAACGCCTTCATAGCCATGCTCTCCATCAGGACCAACGTGGTAAGCGCCAACAAGAACATCGTACTTGCCTTCAAGCTCTGCGACAACCTTGCCAGTTTCCTCAAGTGTGCTCGTGAACTCAAGACCCGCAAAGTGACTTGGTGCAGAAGCTTCCCATAGTGGAACATTAGGAGGCAGCATACCGACAACCGCTACGCGGACGCCGTCAAATTCGAAAATTTTGTACGCGTCAAGCCATCTTGTGTCAGTGCCTTCATTGTAAACATTTGCAGAAAGTACAGTTCCCTCAAATGCTTCAATGTTTCTGTCCAGGAATGATTTCTCAAAGTTGAACTCATGGTTACCGATATTCCAAATATCGTAATCCATTTCATTCATCGCCTGCACCATCGGGTGAACAGGCAGGTCGTTGAAAAGCTCAGCGCTGTTATCTTGAACAGTGTCGCCATTGTCGATAAGAATATTGTTAGGATTCTCAGCACGCTTTTCGTTCACCAATGTCTGGATTTTAGCAAAACCAGCATCTGTATCCGCTGAATCTGTTGCATAATCGTGCGGATAGATTCGTCCATGCATGTCTGAAGTCTGCATGATTGTGATTTTCACTGCATCATCGGCCGCATAGCCGAAACCAAGTGCAGATGCAACCAGCAGGGCAAGGATCGTCATCAGACAGACTTTTCTTGTCATTTTCATATTGCCTCCCCTTTTCACCATAGCTTTACTAAACATTTTCACCTAACTAAAGTTTATCTTATAGGCATATGCTTAACAATAGAAAAGGGGCATTTTTTCTATTTTGAACGATTTATTACGAACGCTTCCTACACTTGTTTCAGTAGGATATAATGTTTTTGTCAAACACTACTAAAAGGAATGGATAAAATGCATACTCTACATGAAAACACAAAACGTACACTGCACAAAAATTTCATATTTCTAGTACTGGCCCTCATGCTTGTCATTGTTGCAGGCTCCCCCATGCTCAAAAGCGGTATGAACCTGCCCCAGTATTATCAGCAGCTTTTTGAAGAGGCTGAAATTGTCGATGTCCTTGATGAAACCCTTAACGACGACCCGGTAATTCCAGCCATGAAAATTGGAAAACAGACCGTAACCGTCAAGGTGCTGACAGGGACCTATGCCGGCGAAACCTACACGACGGTGAACCTGCTCAGTCGTGGTCACAACGTCATGGCAGAACCCGGGCTTCATGTCATTGTCGGTCTGCGGGAGCTGGAAGACGGAAGCGTCAACGCATGGGTTTACAATCATAAGCGTCAAAACCATATTTATCTTTTGATCGGACTCTTTTTTGCACTGCTTCTGATATTTGGCGGCATTAAGGGACTCCACGCCGCTTTGTCCCTCGTATTCACAGGCCTTGTCATTGTCTTTCTCATGATCCCGCTTATTTTTAAAGGCTTCAATCCAATAGTCGTCTCCATAGGCTGTACAACATTTATTGCAGTCATCTCCTTCATACTCATTGGAGGATTTGAACGCAAAACCCTGGCGGCAATTGCAGGGACGCTCATTGGAATCACATGTGCCGGCTTATTGTCCTACATTTTCGGAAATCTGACCCACATATCGGGCATGAATATGGATAAGGGCGAACAGCTCATTTATGTTGCGCAGGACTATCAGATCCAAATACATGGCCTTATGTTTGCCGCCATTCTGATCGCGTCTTTGGGGGCAGTAATGGATGTTGCCATGTCCATTGCTTCTTCCATGCAGGAAATCTACACCAATACGCCTTACATTTCCCCAAGCGACCTGCTGAAATCCGGTCTGGTCGTTGGCAAAGATATTATGGGAACCATGGCCAACACGCTCATTCTTGCCTTTGCGGGCGGCTCATTGACTCTGATTCTTCTTATTTGGGGCTACCAGATGGCCTTCAGGCAAATGATCAATATGCCCTTCATCTCCATCGAAATTATTCAAGGTCTGGCAGGCAGTATCGGTGTTATTCTGACCGTTCCTTTCACTGCACTTATAAGCGTCTGGCTCATAGAACGCAAGGTCAAAAAACTTAAAGGTTAAACTTGATTCATATGCTTAAAACGAAAGCGGTGTCTCTGCTTGTAAGAGACACCGCTTATTATTTACCCAATTTCCATAGTCTGTTCTAATATAGCTTTGAGCCGAACCTGACACAAAACCCTAATAAGGCGATGAAATCACCACATTCAGATTCGTACTGCCGCCTCTGTAAACTGGAATTTCCTCATAATCCACAATCGGATAACCATAAGCATAATACTCAATCCAGTAGTAGCCTTCCAGAACTTCAATACTGTAAGCTCCGTTATAGTCGGTCACCCCTGTTCCAGCTGGAAAACCGTTGTAGTATACGGTGACTTCCATGCCTGAAATCGGTGCCATACCATTATAAGCCACCACCGTTCCAGTAACCTTGCCCATGATGCTCGGTCCGGTATAGATACCACGAACCTGTGCAAAGCCAGCATTTCCAGATTGACTGTTGTAGGACCATGTGCTTGAATTCGAATCAATTACAGTATAGGTGCCTGCAGGAAGTTTCATATAGACCTCTGCATGCCACTCAGCGTTTGCAACGCCGCCTTGACCGTCAGTACCATAGGTCTCCCACGGACCATAAACTGTACCATTTGACGACTGAAGCGCAATTGTTCCTGCTGGTGTTCCATTATTGAAATAGTGATATGTGTTCAAATAGGTGATTATGGCATCATTTGCGAGCGTAAAGCTTGTCGACTGTGTCGGCCCGCTTTGAACGCCACCAATATTGCGGTTGTTGAATATCTCAACAACCTCACCGGTCAGTGTCACATTTTGAGTAGCGGTGCTGGTCGACGCAGTAGTACTTGTACCGCTTCCTCCTACTGTAATCACTTCACTTCGTACAAGTGGCAGATCCGGGCCTGAAGTATCCTTTTCAAAAAGACCGACAATGTATTGGCCGGGCTCACTAGGTACGGTAAAGGAACCGCTGTTGTTTGTCAGATTTCGAAGATAATAGTATTCTATGTCTGCCTCGTCCCAGTCTCTTGTCCACCATGCAGCATTTGGTTCATAAGGGAAAAGAGAAATCCAGGCGTCATTACCCTGCGGTGGATTCTGATAGCTGAAGCTCAGGGAACTGCCCGGAGCTGGATTAAGCGTTGACAGTGAAAGTGTTGCATTGAATCCGGTATAAATGACTTCACTTGTCGCAATTGGTCGATCTATACCCGATGTGTCTTCAGAAAATAGTCCGATAATGTACTGACCCTCTTCATAAGGCACAGTAAAACTGCCGCTATTCCCACTGTTTCTTAAGTAATAGTACTGGATATCCGCTTCATCCCAGTTGCCATTCCACCACGAGGCACTTGGGTCATATGGAAACAGTGACACCCACGCATCATTACCCTGTGGCGGATCATTCAAGGTGAAGTATACCTCGCCGCCTGGTTCAACTGTAGCATTCGAGACGCTGACAGATGGTGCTGCAAAAACTGGAAGACTCATAGATGCAATCAGAATCATGACCATAAATAATGCAGCAGCCCTTCGCTTCATCATAACAACACACCCTTTCTATATCCCGAGGTTCACGCTATATACTATATACCCATATTTCCTACGCAATAATTTCTTGCTTTCTATGTATTTATAAATAATTCCACCCTGGCACGTGGCCTATACGACAAAAGCGCTCTTGCCTGTCCAGAAAGTCTGAACTGCAAGAGCGCTCTATTCATCATATTAATAGCGTAGTATCTCTACAACGTTCTCAGAAACTAGGCACGAATGACCATATTGCCTTTTTTCTCGAATCCGATTGTCGTATCGGGTCCGTGACCCGGATATACAACCGTGTCTTCCGGCAGCTTGTACAGTTTTTTCTTGATTGACTGTACAAGTGCATTCTGATTGCCGCCAGCAAGGTCTGTTCTTCCAACAGAACGCTGGAACAGGGTATCGCCCGCAAAGAGATGCTCGTTGATTTTCAGGCAAATACTGCCTGGTGTATGACCTGGTGTATGAATCACCTTCAGTCTCAGATTTCCAAAGTCGATTCGATCATTATCCTTAAGCAAACGGTTGGCCGTTATGGAAATAGCGTCACCGCCCATGCTGCCAGAAAGGTTGATGCGTGGGTCTTTAAGCATATCGGCATCCTCTTCATGAATGAGAATCTGTGCACCTGTCTTTTCAGCAAGACCTGCCAGACCACCGATATGGTCCATATGACCATGTGTCAGAACAATCGACTCACAAGTAAGTTCGTATTCTTTAAGGGCTTCTACAATTTTGTCGTGCTCACCGCCTGGGTCAATAACGCAGGCTTTCTTTGTCTCGGGACATCCAACAATGTAGCAGTTCGCCGCATATATGCCCAGCGGCAGTCTCAGTAAAATCATTTGAATTCCTCCAGCATTAATTTCTATTTCGATTACGTCCAGTTTCCGTTTCAGTAAGAATAATTTTCAGAATGAATACTTTGTTAGAACAGACGTTTACTATCTATAAGAAGTGTTACAGGACCATCATTTAAAATGTCCACCATCATATGTGCTTGAAATTGACCTGTTTGAACATTGACACCCTTTTCACCCGCCAGCTTCACAAAATCTTCGTACAGATTGTTTGCTGAATCCGGTCTTGCTGCATTTGAAAAGCTTGGTCTTCTGCCTTTTCTGCAGTCACCCATGAGTGTGAACTGAGATACTGCAAGCAGATCCCCCTCTACGTCAAGCAGAGATTTGTTCATTTTGCCTTCTTCATCTTCAAAAATACGCAAATTGATAATTTTATCAACAAGCCATTTTACATCATCACCGTCATCGGCGTGCTCAACACCCAGAAGGACCATGAGTCCCTTGTCAATAGCGCCCACTACTTCTTCATCAACTGTAACACTTGAACGTGTCACACGCTGTACTACTGCTCTCATTTCCCTACCTCCTCGGTTGACCCATGGACATTCACCCTCAGGCGAACGCCTTATGTCTTATCAATCCTGTCAACTTTGTCTACAAACTATGACCTTTTACTCAGAAGAGTAAAAGGTCTGGAATTTTCTTTATGACGTTATACGCTTCACATCGATGACACCTGACATGGTTTGAATTTTTTTGATCAGTCTGTTCAGTTCATCTGAACTTGTAACTTCCACCGTCAGGTTGATGACTGCAATTTCATTTTTAGTCAGTTTCGCATTCACACCCGTTACAAGTAGGGACGTATCCGAAATAAGCAGTGTCACTTCAGAAAGAAGCCCTTTGCGGTCTGGCGCGATAATCTGTATTTCTGTGGCGTAGGTGGTTGGTTTCTCCTGATCCCACTCAACTTCAATGAAACGATTGTGTGAATCGTCTGTTTTCTCAAAGTTAGGGCAGTCAGCACGATGTATGGTTACACCACGCCCTCTTGTTACGTAGCCAATTATTTCATCGCCCGGCACAGGGTTGCAGCATTTTGCAAATCGAATCGGCACATTGTCAATACCCTTGACAATAACACCCTCGGAGCTTTTTTTCCTGCGTTCCTTTTCTTCATGCTCTTTTGGTTTTGAAACAATTTCAGTAATATCTTTCTCAGGTTCCTGAGTTTTCTTCTGGTCGTTGCGATACTGTTCTCTAAGTCTTGGTATAACCTGACTCAGCAGGATGCCACCATAGCCCAGTGCCGCGTATAGGTCATCCAGGTCCTTCATGGAAAGTCGTTTGAGGAGCGGGTCTACCCATTCCGCGCGCATGAGGTCTTTCCAGGCAAATCCATTTCGTCGAATTTCCTTCTCAAGCATTTCACGGCCGTTGGCGATATTCTCTTCCCGGCGTTCTTTCTTAAACCAGTGCTTGATTTTGTTTTTGGCTTGGGTGGACTTGACAAACTTAAGCCAGTCACGTGATGGCCCGCTTGACGATTTCGAAGTCAATACTTCAACGATTTGTCCAGTCTTAAGCTGGAAATTCAGCGGTACGATCCTATTGTTGACCTTGGCACCAATACATCTGTTTCCAACTTCGGAGTGAATCTTATATGCAAAGTCCACAGGCGTAGAGCCCACAGGCAGTTCAAATACCTGGCCCTTAGGTGTGAACACATAAACCTGATTATTGAAGAGATCGATTTTCAGTGACTGAATAAATTCTTCAGGCGTCTCAAGATCTCTCTGCCATTCCATCATCTGTCTGAGCCAAGTCAGTTTTTCATCCATCTGACCCGCCGCAGCAGCCTGGAAGGATGTCTTACCCTCTTTATATTTCCAGTGCGCGGCAATACCGTACTCAGCGACACGGTGCATTTCAAGCGTTCTGATTTGAATCTCAAAAGGCTCACCGCCGTCACCTATGACCGTCGTATGCAGCGACTGATACATATTCTGTTTGGGCATTGCTATATAATCTTTGAAACGTCCAGGAATTGGCTTCCACTTGGTATGGACCACACCCAGCGCACCATAGCAGTCTTTGACGCTTTCAACCAAGACACGAATTGCCGTTAAATCATAAATTTCATCAAACTCTTTCTGGTGATGCTTCATTTTTTTGTATATGCTATAGAAGTTCTTTGGTCGACCATATATTTCACGTTCGATATTCACTTCGTCAAGCGCATGCTCAAGCTCACTGATGACATTGTTGATGATTTCTTCACGCTCTGCACGTTTCTTGTCCACTTTGCTGACAAGGTCGTAATAGCCTTGAGGATCAAGATACAGAAGCGCCAAGTCTTCAAGCTCCCACTTGATTTTTGACATACCTAGACGATGCGCAATCGGTGCGTAGATTTCCAGCGATTCCTCAGCCTTCTCACGCTTCTTGTGATCAGCCATGTACTTGAGCGTCCGCATGTTATGGAGACGGTCAGCCAGCTTAATGAGAATAACACGAATATCCTGGGCCATGGCCAGGAACATCTTTCTCAAGTTTTCAACCTGCGCTTCTTGCTTTGACTCATAATGGATCTTACCAAGCTTGGTAACACCATCTACAAGCAGTGAGACTTCGGGTCCAAACTCCCGCTCAATGTCTTCAAGCGTATATTCCGTATCTTCTACGACATCGTGCAGCAGTCCCGAAATGATTGTAGTTGAATCCATTTCCAGTTCAGCCAAAATGAGGGAAACCTCAAGCGGATGAATGAAGTAGGGTTCTCCAGACTTTCTAAACTGACCCCTATGTGCGTTCTCAGCATAATGATATGCCTTGATAATAGGTGCCAGGTCTATATTTGATAAATGTTGCTCTAATCGGAGCATATATGATTCAAGATTCATATCATCACCTGTTTCATTAATGTCAAACTTTCAGCATTATCCATGTCGGAATGAACAGGTATGACTTTGTTCCCACCTTACCTGTTTTTCTGAATTATTCTTATTATATACCAAATTGAAATAACGCTCAATGGAAGTTCCAAATAGAATCGTTTTCACAATTTTCCAAATCTTTCCTTAACAGTAAAATCCGCCATAACGGCGGATTTAATTGACAAGCATTATGAATCGTAGTGAATCAGGCTGTAAACCGGTGTCTCGCCCATTTCATTTCTTCCATTCAGGAAGTCTAGTTCCATAAGGAATACCGCACCGACTACTTCACCGCCCATTTGCTCAATAAGCGCCTTAACCGCACCAACAGTACCCCCTGTTGCAAGCAGATCATCGGCGATTAGAACCTTTGAACCTGCCGGAATTGCATCGGCATGAATTTCAAGGATATCTGAACCGTACTCAAGCTCATAAGCGTACTGAACTGTCTCATATGGCAGTTTGCCAGGCTTTCTCACAGGAACAAATGCCTTTTTCATGGCTACTGAAATAGGCGCACCTACTAGGAATCCTCTTGCTTCTGGGCCAACTATGACATCAAACTCGACATCTTTGATGGACTCAACCATTTTTTCAACTGCATATGCGTATGCTTCACCATCTTGAAGCAGTGTTGTCACATCTTTAAAGCTGATGCCTTCAATCGGAAAATTTTCTACAACACGAATTTTGGACTTAAGATCCATTTGTAAACCTCCCCGTTCACGATTATTTCATTGGAGACTAAATCTTCAACTTAATTATTTTACCAGATTTTCTTTACATATAAAAGAACCAAGACGCAACTCTTACAAACTGCAGAGTTCTGAAAAGGCGGTAGTCTTATATGACTGCAGCTTCTTAAAGAGTGCTGTCTCGAAAATATCGATTTTTTCAGCCGGTTTAGGCATCAGTTTACAGTGTAGCTGATTCCCTGCGTGCCTGAATTCTATAAGCTTCAGATCATTTAACACAAGACCCGCACCAATGACAGCACCACTGCTCAGCTTGTTCTGTTTCGAAAATTCTCCTATGTCAAAGACGAGTTCTCCAGATTTCATTACAGATTTGTAAAGTATCACGAGGGTATCACGTTCTGGAATGACTGCATTTTTTACACGATTCATGTCCTCATGCTTTGTTTTCGAAACATGTCTGCAAAGCTTCCCATAATGCGACCTGTCCTCTTCAAGGTTGAGCGGATGGACAAGAATATCAAATGCAGTCGGGTCAGATACCCAATTGAAGTGAATCTTGTATTTGAACTGTGCATTGTCATGATACTTAAGCACAAAATCATACAGGTCAGAAACAGATTCTATAATGACCAGTGTGGTCTCACCTGCATGAACCCCGTCAAAAAGGTCAAGATCCGGCACAGAAGCACTGCCGTTTTTCGCTACATGAACCAGATACTTGGCAACTGCTGCGTCATACTCCAGTCGCAGAGCTTCATAGGCCGGAGTATGCGTGTCGTATTTACGCATGTCCTTAATCATGAGCTGGATGGTTTCCACACCTCTGAAGCTGTTTCTGTCGAGGGCGGCAACCATACTCACCGTGTCTTTTGACGAAACGTAGCCGTACTTATCTTCACACCCAAAGCACAGACTATCAAATACCCGGTTTTGATCATGAACTATCATTTTGAGGTGATTTTTTTCTTTTCCAATCATAGCCACCTTGTCAACCTGAAGGTCTTCAATTACGAACTGCGGTTTGGGGTTTGACAGACCAAACGGCTCAAGGAGCTCCAAATCATCGAGCAGCTTATAACTGATATCGCGACCATGTATATGCCCATCCACTTTCAGAACAGGAATGAGATCACGCTCTGTCAGAATGGCCTGAGCATATGCATTGACGCGCTCTGTAAATGCATCGACATTCTCCTGCGGCATGGAAACACCAGCCGCCTGCTCATGGCCTCCAAACTTCATGAAGAGATCCTTGCAGCTCGACATGGCGTCAAAAATGCTGAAATGGCCCACACTGCGTGCAGAACCCTTGGCTACACCGTCTTCAATATTCAAAATAATTGTCGGTCTATAGTACTTCTCTGCAATTCTTGAAGCAACAATTCCGATAATACCCGTATGCCAGTTATACCCTTTGACCACAATGACACGTGTTTTGTTTGGGTCGATATTCTTTTCAATATAGAGCTGGGCTTCTTCAAGAATGCTCTTTTCTATATTCTGTCTTTTTTCATTCAAGTCGTTGAGTTCAGAGGCAATGCGTGATGCTGCCATGGGGTCATCTGTCGTAAGCAGCTCAACACCCAACTGCGGCGTGCCTATGCGCCCCGCTGCGTTTATTCGTGGTGCAAGTGTAAAGCCTATATGTCCAGTGTTCAGCGTTTTGCCTTCAACACCCGCCACCTCTATGAGGGCTCTAAGCCCCTTGTTGCTTGTCTCGTTCAGCTTCTCAAGCCCAAACTTTGTAATGATTCTGTTCTCATCTGCTATGGGCGCAACATCAGCAACCGTTCCCAGTGCTGCAATATCAATGATTTCATCAATAAACCCGTAAAAGTCATTCCCCATTAGACCCTGGACAAGCTTAAAGGCAATGCCTACGCCAGCGAGCATATCAAAGGGATACCCACAGGTCTCCTGCTTGGGGTTGATAATTGCAAAACAGTCCGGCAGGTCCGACTGGCACTCATGATGGTCTGTAATAATCAGATCAAGTCCCGCCTCTTTTGCCACCTGTGCCTCATGAACTGAGGTTATTCCACAGTCAACGGTCAGCAGGACATCTGTTCCTTCTTCAGCAATGCTGATAACAGCGTCTTCATTGAGACCGTAGCCTTCTTCAAGACGGTTGGGTATGTAGTACTGCACAGGGTATCCCACATGCTTGAAGTACTTTAACAAAACAGAAATTGATGTGATCCCGTCAACATCATAATCGCCGTAAATGACGATCTGTTCATAGCGCTCCATTGCCTGTTTGATTCTGTCTACAGTCTTCTGCATGCCCTCAAGTAAAAAGGGATCGTATAGATCCCTGACTGTTGCGTACAAAAATTTTCTTGCAGTATTAAGATCTGAAATGCCCCTCGAGGAAAGTATCTCTTCGATAAGTGGACTTACGCCCAACTCTTGGCTAAGCACTCCTGACGCTTCTGCGTGATATCTACTGCTCCAGATATTTTCAAATATATTCAATCAAATCACCTTTACTGCGTATACTAAGCTTTCTCTTCCGTTTTTTCTTGCGTACTCTGATGCGTCTCTGCTTTTGCCGCATTTGAAATGGCTTCAGCTTGAGACAGCTTGGAAATAACAGCGGCTTTTTCAGAAACCTCTTTTTCAAGCTTACTGATTTTCTTTTCAAGGTCTTTTATGCGACGTGCACTTTTAAATTTCCCCATAACATCAATCAGGTAGATGATGATTGCACCAATAGCCACCGATACCAGTATGATCAGGGCAAGAGATGCTTCGATTTGAGCAAAGCCAAAGCTCACAGGGACTGTTGTTCCATTGAGCAGGGCAAATATGGCAATCAGGATTGCCATGACAAGTGATAAAATGAATGTCGCTTTCATAAGTCGCCTCCTATTCGTTCTCCCAATTATCATTGAGATCATACTAATTATACCAAAAACGAAGTGGAGAATATACAAAAAAAGCTCCAGTATGCGTATTTGCCACTGGAGCACTTATTATACACGTACGAAGAATATCTTTTAGAAATCCGCTATACCTTAAAGCGATTCGTTTCTTCCTCAAGATTTTCAGCAATGCGCTGAAGTTCACTGAGAGAAGCACCGATTTCTTCGAATACCGCAACCTGATTCTCAACATTTTCACTGATTTCACGCGCAGATGAAGCATTATTTGATGTCACGCCTGCAACCTCATCGATGGATTTGGCAATTTGCCCGCTCACATCCGACTGTTGTTTGGTAAGTTCTGTAATATGCGCAATACGTTCTACCATATCATCTACCTGTATAATGATCTTCTTGAAGCCTTCATTGGCGTCTCCTGTCATGGCTACGCTTTTGTCAATTTTTTCGGCCTCAAGTTCTATACTCATTTTTGTCTTGCCAACCATTTGATGGATCATATCTATCAGGTTTGAAATACGTACTGTAGATTTACCGCTCTCCTCAGCCAGCTTTCGAACTTCATCCGCAACGACTGCGAATCCACGTCCGTGTTCGCCAGCTCTTGCAGCCTCTATGCTGGCATTGAGTGCAAGCAGGTTTGTCTGTGCAGAAATTCCTGTAATAATGCCAATGATTGACTCGATTTCAGAAGAATAGGACTCTAGCTTTTCAATATCCTCCGTAACCTCTTTGGAATTTTTTTTGACTTCATTGACGACAAGGGACATTGCGTCCAAATTGGAAGACCCGCTTTGAATAGCTTCTGTCACATTTTTAGCATTAATCAGGAGTGCTGAAGCGTCAGAGCCAACGTCCGATGCACTTTGAGCCATTTCCTGGACAGATGCCGATATTTCCTCTACAACACTTGAATTGTATTCTATTTCCGTCGTTATGCTATGCACTTCCTGAGAAATTGTTTCGATATTTCTGTTGGCTTCAGAAACCGCTCGGTTGAGCTCTTGGGCAGAATCATTGACAAATGATGTATTCTCTTTAACAAGAACGACAATTTGTCGTATGTTCTCAATGAAACAGTTCATATTTTTTCGAAGTGTACCCATTTCATTCTTGCCCTCACTCATTTTAACAGTGAGATCGCCTTCACCTTCAGACAGAGCCGCTACAACTGTGTTTGTCGTACGTATTGGTTTCAATACGAGAATAGCAACAGCTATGCCTATTAGACCCGATAAACAGACAACTAGAATACTTGCAAAACGAATCGCATCCAGCTTTCTGGCTGCAATTTCACCGACACTTTCCGAAATTTCACGGTTATTCAGCTCAAGCACACCCATGAGATGGGTCGACGATGCGTTATAGGTCCCAACCTTACCTTCCGAGCCCGTTCTGCCAATAAGCCCATCGAGGTCGGCAACCTCCTGTAGTGTCTTGGCATAGTCGTCCACATAGCCAGTCAGTTGACCAAGGTCTACACCTTGCCCTGTGAAACTTCCAATTGCACCGTATGTCTTATCAAGCTGTTCAGAAAACGATTTAAGAATCTCCGGATCATTGCTGATAAGATACTCTTTCTCGTATCCCTTTAGCAGCAGCAATGCGCTTTCGATTTCAAAACTTTCTTCCGCACCTGATAATGTTCCTGCAATCGATTCTTCGATTATTCTGAGTTCACCTACTTTTCCAAATGACTGATACCCCTTGTCCTTATAAAGCTGTATCAACTCCAGAAAAGCTGCGTGATTCTGCTCCAGCAATGTTCTGACTTCATCAATCTGTTCAGCATCCAGGATATTCAGTCCCTGATTTAAGGCTTCCAGATTCGTAATCATTTCCATTGCCTTGTCGTAATCCCTTTTAAACTGATCTAAGTTCTGACTTGAATTCACTTCGAAGAAATCCGCAATCCTAAGATCGTATAAAAGCAGATCTTTTTCCGCCCGTCGCATATCAAGCACCGTTTTCATAAGTGCTTCGTTTTCACGAATTACCGGTATCGATTTTGAGGCCAACTGCGTTATGCCACCATAGGATACCAGACTCAGATAACCGACGAGTACAACCATGAACACCAGCCCGATTGTAAGTATGGACCGTATTCTCAATCGACTTATTATTTTCATTTTCAACCTCCTCGACGATTATTATACTACGAATTGATTTTTTACGCATGTACATTTGGTCAATTATTTACTTGCAGTATATCCCCTGTCCCCCTTCCAGATTCATAGACAACCCTCATTTACCTATTCTATACCTTATACAATCCTTTAAGAATGTAATCAATATACAAACACACCGGCATATCCGCCCCCATCAGTGTATCAATGTATATTAAACGTAAAAGGACTACAGAGTATGACTCCGTAGTCCCAATCGTCTTTGATGGTCAAATATGAAAATGCTTATTGTGATTATGCTTCTTCTTTGACTGGATAATTGCGATTCTTATTCTTCTTAGACGTTTTCAACAGTGCCCAAATCGGACTCGCGATAAAAATCGAAGAGTATGTTCCGACAATGACACCTGCCATAAGCGGAAATGCAAATTCCTTGATAGATTCAACGCCTAGCACGTACAATGACCCAATAACAACGAGTGTTGTCAATGATGTATTGATTGAACGTGTGATTGTCTGCTTCAAACTCGTATTGGCAATTTCATTGTATGTCGCTTTGTCCATACGCTTGACATTTTCGCGAACACGGTCAAATACAACAATCGTATCATTGATTGAGTAACCTACGATTGTCAGAATCGCCGCAATGAACGATGAGTTCACAGGGACTCTGAAAAGTGCATATATACTCACAAGCACAAGCACATCATGCATCAGTGCGATTATGGATGAGACACCATAAATCATTTCGAATCGGAAAATGATATAAATGAACATACCCACTGACGCAAGCAGTACGGCAATCAGCGCACGGTTTTGAATCTCATCACCAATGGCAGGTCCAAACTGTTCTGCACCAATAAAGGCGTCCGTCTCAAGACCAAAGGCGTCTTGTATTTTCGTAAAGATTTCTGTACGTTCCGCGTTTGAAAGCGACGCTTTTGTCTTAATGATGATTTCCTGTTTTTCGCTTCCCGCATGGATGATATCTGGGCTTAGGTCAAATTCATCAATGACAACATTGACTTCCTTAACTTCAACAACACGGCCCATGTCAATCTGCATCATGGTTCCGCCTGTGAAATCAATTCCCAGATTTAGTCCAGCGAACATGGCACTGCCGAGTCCCGCTGCAATAACTACAAGGGAAATGGCAAACCAGATTTTAAAATTCTCAGCAATCTTCATCTGTATTACCCCCTTGCTCCGAATAGTTTTTTATTGTTAAAGGCATTAAGCGCGATGGAAGATCTCAGCATCGATTTTGTAACAATAACTGCCGTCACCATACTGATAACGATACCAATCATTAGCGTTACAGCAAAGCCCTTGATTGGGCCTTCACCGAAGTAGAAGAGAACTATCGCCGCTATAAATGTTGTAATATTTGCATCAAGAATGGTTCTAAGGGCTCTTGAGAAACCAGAATCAATTGAGGCGCGCAGTGTCTTGCCGTTTGCCAACTCTTCCTTGATTCTTTCAAAAATGATAACGTTGGCGTCTACGGCCATACCGACCGAAAGAACAATACCGGCAACACCTGGCAGAGTCAACGTAGCACCGAAGCCGATCATTGTGAACAGCAGCAGACATGCATACAGAACCAGCGCCATTGATGCAACAATACCTGGCACACGATAGTAGATCACCATGAAGAGGATAACTAGAACAAATCCGATTTTAGCTGCATTGAGTGCCGAGTCCAAGGCGTTTTTGCCCAGTGTCGGACCAATGAGAGAACTCTGGATTTCTTTCAGTTCAACAGGCAGTGCACCACCACGGATAAGCGCTGCCAGACTTGCTGCGCCTTCCTGTGTAAAGCTGCCGTTGATAACCGCTTCACCATTTGGAATCTGTTCTTTTGCAAATGGCGCAGAAATGACTTCATCGTCTAGAAGAATGGCAATCTGTCCACCATAAGCAGACATTTGCGAAGCCTCAAGTGTTGCCTCTCTGAAGAGTTCCTTGCCTTCGTCATTCATTTTAAGCATAACCGTGTGACCATATTTGTCACTATATCCATAGCTTGCGTCTTTCACAGCCTGTCCGCTAAAGAGATCCTTGCCTTCAAACATGTCTCTTGTCATACCGCTTGTCGCTTGACTGTCGGCATTTACAAGAACAAACTGAAGCTGCGCTGTCTTACCAATCGAGTCTACGGCGTCCTGAATATTCTTAACACCAGGAAGTTCGATTCGGATGCGCTTTTCACCCTGTCTTGTGATGATTGGCTCTGTAAGGCCCAGTTCGTTTACACGCTTGCTGATAACACTGATGGACTGATCCATTATTTTAGCAAGATCATTGCCAGTAGCTTCTGTCTGCGCTTCATATACAACAACTACGCCGCCTTCAATATCAAGACCGAGCTTAATTGACTCTTCAACAGAATCAATACGCATGGAACCGATTGAAAGACCACTGAATGCCAGCGCCACACAACCCACAATCACTGCTGTGAGTATCAAAAATACTGCAAAGCTATTACGCTTCATTGTCTTCACCCCGTTTTTCTTTTTTTTCGGGCTATAACCGCCTTTTACTGTGTCTACTTGTGCTTCTGTGCTAGTTCTACATACTTTTTAGCATGCATAATGCGTTTTTCAAGTTCCTCTTCACCAAGTTCCCTGACCACTTTGGCTGGTGAACCAACTGCCAGGCAATTGCTCGGAATCTTCTTTCCAGGAGGAACCAGCGCGCCCGCACCCAGAATGACATTCTCGCCGATTTCAGCGCCATCAAGTACTATAGCCCCCATACCAATCAGTGAGTTGTCGCCAATTGTACATGCGTGAATGACCGCACTGTGACCAATCGTTACATTCTTACCGATAATCGTTGGATGACCATTGCTTTCAACATGAACCACAGTATTGTCCTGAATGTTTGTATTCTCTCCAATACGCACATAATTCACATCGCCGCGAATTACAGTGCCATACCAGACGTTCACATTCTTCTCGAGTTCCACATCGCCTATGACTACAGCTGTTTCCGCTACAAAGCACGTTTCGTCAATTTTTGGTGTTATCCCTTGAAATTCTTTAATCATGCCTATTCCTCCGTCATCAACTTTGCTTGAATGTAAAGTGAACACTCAAGGCGTTTTCTCTCCATCTCGCAACCCAGTCTGTAAGGCTTGTTGATGTCATCATTAAAGTTATAGGCGTTTGCATGACAACCACCTGAGCAATAGAATTTTGCCCAGCATTCTTTACAGTCAGGTTTATTGTAGACATGGGCATTCTTGAAATCAACATTCAAGCTGCGGTCCATTTCGCCAGTGAGAACACTGCCCATTTTGAAATCTTCATTTCCTACAAACTGGTGACATGGATAAATGTCGCCTTCTGGTGTGACTGCAATGTACTCCGCGCCTGCTCCGCAACCGGAAAGACGTTTAACAATACATGGGCCCTGACTGAGGTCAATCATAAAGTGGAAGAAGTTAAAGCTTTTGTCAGTCCCTTTTCGCTCTAAGATTTCTTCAGCCAGCTCGTCATACTGCTTGAAGATCGTATTAAGATCTTCATCTCTCAGTGCATAATCATGCTTTGGCTCTGCCACTACAGGTTCAATTGAAACTTGTTCAAACCCCTGATCTGCCATATGCAGAATATCTTTGGCAAAGTCTGTATTAAAACGTGTGAATGTACCACGGATGTAATACATTTTGTCTCCACGCATTTCAACCATTTTCTTGAACTTAGGCATAATCACATCATATGAACCTGCACCATTGATGGCAGGACGCATGAAGTCATTCACCGCCGGACGTCCATCGACGCTCAGAACGACATTATGCATTTCTTCGTTGAGATATGCCATTTTTTCTTCGTCGAGCAGTACGCCATTCGTTGTCATGGTAAAACGGAAGTTCTTATTGTGTTTCTTTTCAAGTTCTCTTCCGTAAGTAACCAGGTCCTTGCAGACTTCAAAGTTCATGAGCGGCTCACCGCCAAAGAAGTCCACTTCAAGATTTCTTCTGTTTCCTGAGTGTTCAACCAGAAAATCGAAAGCTTTTTTTCCTGTTTCAAGTGCCATCAGGCTTCTATGACTCTCGTAGTCACCCTGAGATGCAAAACAGTATTTACATCTTAGGTTGCAGTCATGGGCAACATGGAGACAAAGGGCCTTGATAACCGGTTTTCTCTCCTTGAACTCAATATTGTGAATGTACTGATCTTCACAATAGAGCTGCTCCGCTTCAATCAGGGCGTCAATTTCCTCCGCTGCAGCCTTGATTGCTGCGGCTTCATATTTACCCAACAGCATTTCAGCCGCTGCATCAGCGTCTATTTGCGGATAATGATCCAGCAGATCATATACCAGCTCATCAACAACGTGAACGGCGCCACTGTTCACATCGATAACGATGTACAAGCCGCCTTGTTCAAACTTATGAATCATTTCAACCTCCAGCGTTCAGTATCGAACGTTCTTACATAATCATAAACCGTGCAGGAAAACAGCCATCCAATCAAATCCCACCCTTTTTTGTGGTGCTGGAACCATGCTTTGTTCCAGCACCACAAAAAAGGTGAGCTTGTTCCCGCTCACCATATTCGAGCACACAATAAAACGACCAGCTACGTACGCTCCGTGTACGCGGGCTGGTCTTTTAAGTACGCGTTTGACGGGAAAGTCCCGCACTTTCTTGCAATTTGAAACCTTGATGTCTCAACGTATATGTAAACTACTTGTTTTCACATTCCTGGTTTCCAACTGTACAAGAAGTCTTGCAAGCTGACTGGCAAGATGTCTGGCACTCGCCACATCCGCCGTGTGAAGCAGTCTTCTTAAGAGTACCTGCATTAAGTGTTTTAATATGTTTCATTATTCATCCTCCTCTCGTAAATACATACCAATTATAGCACAGGTCCAGCCTGCTGACCAGTTAAGTTTAGGTCAACTTACCCTGTGTACAGCAACATGTAAAATCCACAATGAATAAAAGGACAGCAGGCTGACCTATCAGCATGCTATCCTTCATATGTATACCTGATTTAATTATTCTGAAACGCTTCCAATAGCCCACTTTTTGAAGGTTTGCTCTCCAGGACCGCAATCAAGAATAACATCGTCATCTGTGATTCGGATTACTCTGCCTACAAGTCCGCCAATCGTAACCACCGTGTCTCCAACTTTGATGCTTTCACGCATGTCCTTCATTTGCTTCGCCTTCTTCTGTTGAGGACGAATCAGCATGAAATAAAAAATACCGAAAATCGCTGCAATGTAAATAAGCGAAAATGCCATAAAATAGCCTCCTTCTAATTCTGTCACATACCCGTTTAATAATTCGACTTCAATGTCAAAATCCCTCTATTTATTATTTTAGCTGTCTCTACCATTATAAGCTATATGAACAGACTTTTGTACCTTTTTATATACATCAATTGAATTTTCTAGGGCTAATGACTCACCACCACAATCTTACCCTGCGCATCTTCCATGTTTCCCCGTGTCACGCGCTCTATAAAATCACAAGCGCCGTATCAGAAATCCCTGATACGGCGCTCAAACTTGCTTTAACTATGTCTTTTATACTTTGAATCTGCTGATTTCTTCATTGAGTGAATCTGCTAGGTGATTGAGTTCTTCTGCAGATCTTGCAACTTCATCTACAGCACTTGCCTGCTGCTCAACAGATGCACTGACTTCTTCCGTTGAGGCTGCAGTTTCTTCCGAAACCGCCGAGATGTTTTCAATTGCAGATACGATGTTATCTTTGTCGTCTGTCATTTCACTTACGAAAACAGATGTCTCTCTGATCTTTTCTGTAATAGCATCAATCAGTTTGGAGATGATTTCGAAGGAATCATTAACACCACGTACTGCGTCAGTCTGTCTTTCAGTGATTTCTTCTACATCTGCCATAATTGTCTGAGCCTTTTTGTTTTCATCCATGATTTCGCCAACGATTTTTCTGATTTCCTCAGCCGCTTCATTTGAGCCTTCTGCAAGCTTACGGATTTCGTCTGCAACAACTGCGAATCCACGACCGTGTTCGCCCGCCCTTGCAGCTTCGATAGAAGCATTCAGTGCAAGCAGATTTGTCTGTTCGGCAATAGAGCTGATCGTTTCAACAAATACACCGATGTTGTTGGATTTCTCAGTCAGAGCAGTAATCGCATCGCCAACTTTGGAAGACGATTCATTGCTTTCTCGTGTTTTTTCCATCAGCTCTGTCACGCTCTTCATACCATTGGCACTTGATGTGATAGCTTCTTCAGCTGAGTGCGCCATTTCTGATGTTCCTTGCGTCAGATTGCTGAATTTCTGATCAAGGCCAAATACGAGTTGGGCACCTTTTTCAGCTTCTCCAGCTTGCTCTGATGCACCTTTTGCGATTTCATCCACTGTTTTGGAAACTTCTGTAGAAAGTGCGCTTGTTTCTTCCGATGTCGCCGCCAGATCAGTTGCAGATACAGAAACCTTCTGTGCCACATCCTTAGCGCTGGAAACAAGGGTTCTAACCTGCGTAATCATTTCATTGAAGTTGCTGGACAAGAGGCCAAGCTCATCATTGGTTTTAACTGAAGCCTGTACGGTAAAGTCTCCGTTTTTGACCTTCTCCATCTCACTGCCAAGTTGCAAAATAGGCTTAACCATGGTATTGGCAAAGAATCTGTTGATCATTGCCGCTACGAATAAAGTTACCAAACCAATAAACAGAATGGCTTTCAAGATGCCAAATGATTTTTTGTCCACTTCATGAATTGGAAGACTGCCAACAATCGGCCATCCAATTTCATCAACATAGGCCACGGCGGCCATTTTATCTTGACCATTGTAGCGATACTCCAGAATACCCGTCTTGCCTGCTTCAATAAATTCAATCAACTCAGGCACTGCTGACGGCTGACCGATTTTCTCAGGGTCTGGGTGAATCATAAGATTATGATTGTTATCGAAGAGGAATGGATACCCAGTTTCACCAATTTTTATGCTTGTAATGTCCTCTGAAAGACTCGCGAGTGAAAGATCAATCGCAAGGACACCAATGAACTTGTTTCTTCCATCGTAAATCGGCATGGCAGCTGAAATAATCATATTCCCAGTAAAAGCATCTACATAAGGGTCTGTCCAGATTGCCTTGTCTTCTGCAACAGCTTGCTGATACCAAGGTCGTACAGTTGGATCATAACCTTCTGGCAAATCTGTTTCAGGCCAAATAAAGAAATCCTTGCGCTCAGTACCGATATAGATATTCAAGACATCCTCGTATTCATTAATATAGTCCTTAAACGAATCCATCATGTCATTTTGAGCATTGAATTTTGAATAGACCTCCTTCACATTATCATTTTCACCCATCATACGCACCGACGACAAATACATGTCAAAATAGCTGTAAACCTGATCGGAGATCAGTCTCAACACCGCGTCGGAGTTCCCTCTAAGCTCATCGACAAGTATTCTCGACGATTGCATGTAAGAGCCAACACCAACCGTTCCCAAAGATAGCACAAGTACCACTGTAAATAGCGCTATCAATTTACCACGAATTCCCATTTTCATAAACATTCCCCCAATCGACTTTAAATACTATATACCCAATACATTACCATACTCTCACAATTTCGACTATATTCGACAATATTTTTTATAAATTTTTTACAGATATCCCTACTTAAGTCGTATACCAATATGTGATCTTTCAAGTATATTTGTCATTTTTTTAACTAAAAAGCCCCATATCCGTATTTCTGGATAAGGGGCTTTTAAAGTACAAGAGATATTGCGACCTCGATGTACTGCAATTCCTTAATATTATAAGTCGTAACCGTATTTTTCGAAGAACTCTTTTCTGAAATCAAGAAGTCTGTCTTCCATAATTGCCTGACGAACCTGCTCCATGAGCTTAATCAAGAAATGAATGTTATGGTAAGTGAAGAGTCTTGAAGACAGTATTTCATTTGCCTTGAAGAGATGACGCAAATAAGCTTTCGAGTAATTTCGACAAGTGTAGCAATCACATTCCGGATCAAGTGGTGTAAAATCACGTGTATACTTGGCGTTTTTTATTGCAATTCTTCCCTGCGAAGTCATAGCTGTACCGTTTCGCGCAATACGCGTTGGCAGTACGCAGTCAAACATGTCAATACCGCGTATAACGCCTTCAATCAGGCAGTCAGGACTTCCAACACCCATCAGGTAACGCGGCTTGTCTTTCGGCATATACGGCGTCGTATACTCAAGCACTTCATACATGAGCGGTTTAGGCTCACCAACACTCAGACCGCCTACTGCATAGCCCGGCAAATCAAACTGCGTGATTTCCTCAATACTCTGGCGTCTTAAATCTTCATACATACCACCCTGGATAATACCGAACAGGGCTTGATTCTCTGTATTCTTATGAGCATTTACACAGCGCTCCAGCCAGCGTGTCGTTCTTTCAAGGGACTTTTTCACATAATCGTGATCAGCAGGATACGGCGCACACTCATCAAACGCCATCATGATATCCGACCCAAGAGCCGTTTGGATCTCAACAGCCTTTTCAGGACTGATAAAATGCTTAGAGCCGTCAATATGAGATCTGAACTCTACGCCCTCTTCTGTGATTTTTCTCAAATCACCAAGGCTGAAAACTTGGAATCCGCCACTGTCTGTCAGGATTGCACCGTCCCAGTTCATGAACTTATGCAAACCGCCAGCTTCCTTAATAAGGTCATGGCCTGGTCGCAGGAATAGATGATAGGTATTGCTCAGCAGAATTCCTGCGCCAATTTCCTTAATCTCTTCCGGTGTCATGGACTTGACTGTCGCCTGTGTGCCGACAGGCATAAATACCGGTGTATCTATAGTTCCGTGCGGCGTGTGCAGCTTACCAAGACGCGCACCGCTTTGCTTACATGTTTTTATCAATTCATATCTTACAGCCATCATATCCTCCCCTTTTATATGAGCAGCATTGCATCGCCAAAACTAAAGAAACGATACTTCTCGTCCACAGCATTGTTATATGCATTCAGTATGTTTTCACGTGTTGATAAGGCGCTTACAAGCATTATCAGTGTCGATTCTGGCAAATGGAAATTTGTAATCAGGCCATCAATCACCTTGAATTCATAGCCCGGATATATGAAAATTTCCGTCCACCCCTTCTCAGCCTTCAACAAACCCTTCTCGTCAGCGACGCTTTCCAGAGTTCTCGTGGATGTCGTCCCAACTGCAATGACACGCCCGCCGTTTGCTTTGGTTTCGTTAATGATCTGAGCTGTCTCCTCTGTAATCTCATAGTATTCAGAGTGCATTTTATGGTCAAGTATGTGGTCCTCCTTCACAGGTCTGAAGGTACCCAGACCAACATGAAGCATGACTGTACATATTTTTATGCCTTTTTCGTGAATTTTTGCCATGAGTTCCTCTGTAAAGTGCAGACCTGCCGTTGGGGCAGCAGCGGAACCACGTTCTTTTGAATAGACTGTCTGATAACGTTCCTGGTCTTCCAGCGATTCAGTAATGTATGGTGGAAGCGGCATTTGACCAATTTTGTCTAGCACCTCTTCAAAGACACCTTCGTATTCAAACTCAATAATGCGGGCACCTTCATCAGCCATGCCTACGATTTTGCCACGCATATCGTTGTCGCCGAAAATGAACTCAGCACCAAGCTTTGCTTTTCGTCCAGGTTTGACCAGTGTCTCCCACTGATTGTCAGATACCCTTTTCAAAAGAAGAAATTCAACTCTTGCACCTGTGTCCTTCTTGCCAAATATTCTAGCTGGAAGTACACGGGTGTTATTGATGACTAGGCAGTCACCTTCTTTTAGATAGTCCAGCACATCCCTAAACACGCGATGCGATATGTTTCCAGTTTCCCGATCAATCACCATCAGGCGTGAACTTGTTCGATCTACAAGCGGCGTCTGTGCTATCAGCTCTTCTGGCAGATCAAAATAAAAATCTGATTTTTTCATTTTTCCCTCTATTCAACTTCTGTATCCTTGTAATAATGTGTCAATATTTCTTCGAAATCGAATCCCTGCTCAGCCATGGTTTTAGCACCCCATTGACTCATACCGAGTCCGTGACCGTACCCATGACCGGTAAAAACAATTTTATCAGAAGAGAAGGAGAGCTTTTCCGTAGATTGCCCATCTGTCACCACATAAACTGAAGAGGATGATTTTTCAATTCCATTCTCTGTGACATAGGACGCCGAGGACAAGTCCGTCCTGTTATAAGCACTTCTGCTCACAACTGTGACCATTGGTTTATTTCCAAGTTCGAACCACATGCTCTTTAAAGTCGTATATCCAAATAATGCACGCGCCTTTTCCTTCAGAAAAGTGGCCTTGCCGGATGTCCCTTCAAACACAAGTTTTTGTACGCGTCCATTTTCACTGACTTCTTCTATTCTGACATTTTTAAGTGCGCCTACACTGTTTCCGCTGTTCGCAAGAATACTTTCGATTTCGCTTTTCGTATATGTGAGTTCCCAGTCAGAATTTGGTACATTCTCTGAATAAGGATCATATACACCCACAATATACGGCAAGGATCCAGACCATATGTTCTCAATACTTTCAGTCCTGCCACCACTGTTAGAATGATAATATGTCTGAACAATTTGACCGTTGTATTTTAACAGTTTCCCACTGGTTTCGTCAACCGCCTGATTTGAGCGTGACTTTTCAACATCATAGCCACCATACACCTGACAGTCTGATGAACTGCAAATATCGAAGCCGTAGTCACTGTGTTTTCCGAAGTTTATCAGGGCAAAATTACGTGCTGCAATGGCCTGGGCCTTTAGGGCTTCAAGAGGCCAGTCCCCTGACATTTCTTTTGGTAAAACGCCATAAAGATAGTCATCTATAAGGATATAGTTTATTACAGTCAGCACAGAATTCGGAAATCTCTTAAAGCCGATTCCACCACGATAGCCCTTGCTTGCATAATAGACAATACCCTCTTCATTGACGGGCTTCAAATAGAAGTCGTCCGCTTCGGAGGCATAGATAAATTCCACCGTGCCATCTTCCTGCTGTATACGGACAAATGACGCGCCAGATGCAGCAATACTGGTTGCCGACCCATACTTGGATTTTACTTTCGAAAGGTCTGAAGATGCTCCAGACTGACTGGAATAGCTACCGTAATATATTTTCCAGCCATCGTCATAAGCCGGATATGTCCCATCGTCTTTCTTCTCATAAGCTTTCAAGGCGTCAAGGGCATCACCAAGAGATGCGTAGGTTCCACCAACCTGTATGTGATAAGCATCGTCCTTCTCAGCGACGAGCTTCCTGTAATCGCTAAGATCATACACCATTGCAGAATTCTCACCATTCAAATAGGTCACATTAAAGCCCGATTCAGAAACAATTGTTTCCTTGTCATTGGTAACACTTCCATATTTCAACCCAACGCGAATGGGCCCTGCAGGAAGAGTATCTGCAAAGCTTGTCATCGTTGAAAAAATGATGATCAGAAGACTTAAAACAGTTAACAGCTTGCGGCTCATGTCATTCTCCTTTATTCTGTCCAGTTCAGCAAATCCGATTGATAATCAATATGCATATGCTGATACCCAAGTTTTGTCACAACACGCCCCCGAGGTGTCCTATTGATAAAACCAAGCTGAAGCAAATACGGCTCATAGACATCTTCAATGGTGTTCCGTTCCTCACCGGTTGATGCTGCCAGCGTATCGAGACCCACAGGCCCGCCATCAAATTTCTCAATAATGGTCAGCAGGATTTTTCTGTCGACAAAGTCAAGTCCGAGCTTGTCGACCTCAAGCATGTTCAGCGCCTTGTTCGCAAGCTCCACCGTAACCTCTCCGTCACCATAAACCTGGGCATAATCTCTAACACGCTTTAAAAGACGGTTTACAATTCGCGGCGTTCCCCTTGACCTGCGTGCAACTTCAAGTGCGGCAACCTCTCCTATTTCAATATCGAGAACACCCGCTGAGCGCTTCACAATGTCTGAGAGTTCACTCGGCTTGTAGAGTTCAAGCTTGCAGATTACGCCAAATCGATCGCGTAGCGGTGCAGTCAGCTGACCTGCACGTGTTGTAGCGCCAACCAGCGTAAAATGCGGCAAATCAATTCGTACGGATTTTGCCCCTGGACCCTTGCCAATGATAATATCAAGGACAAAATCCTCCATTGCCGGGTACAGAACCTCTTCCACATGCCTGCTCAGTCTGTGTATCTCATCAATAAAGAGAACATCATTTTCCTTCAGCCCATTCAGAATGGCTGCCAAATCACCAGGACGCTCTATGGCTGGCCCTGACGTGACTTTGATGTTTACGTCCATCTCATTGGCAATGATTCCTGAGAGCGTTGTTTTTCCCAGTCCAGGAGGACCATATAAGAGAACATGATCAAGCGGTTCGCCACGCATTTTTGCGGCGTTGATGAAGACCGAAAGCTTCTCCTTGGTCTTCTCCTGACCTATGTAATCCCCAAGCATCTGCGGTCTTAAGCTTGTTTCAACTTTAACATCTTCTTCCATAAACGTCGGCGTTACAAACCGATCGACTTGAAAACTATCCATAAGTGCCTCCAGTTTATCCCGCCATTATCAGACTCAGTGCTTCTTTTATGATCGACTCTGTGTTCTTACCCGATGTATCGATTCGAGCTATGACAACTTCCGCCTCGTCTCCAGAATACCCCAGTGCCATCAATGCCTCCAGAGCTTCTCTCTGGCTTGAGCTTACGGCAAGACTTGCTGGCGTATTGATGTCACTAGCGGAAAGCACACCCGGTTTTAGCTGCTTGTCGATTTTGTCCTTGAGCTCAAGAATAACCCGCTGAGCAGTTTTCTTGCCCACACCTGGCGCTTTGACCAAGGTGTTCACATCGCCTGACGCAATTACAGCAGCCAGGTCATAGACACCAATTGACGAGAGTACTGCAAGGGCAACTTTCGTTCCTATGCCGCTTACGGAAGTCAGCATTCTAAATAGTGTCAGTTCATGTCTGGATGAAAACCCACACAGACTTATGTCGTCTTCACGAACAATCATCTGTGTATAAACCGTCACTTCACCGTCCATTCCGTTTAAATCAGCTATGGTAAATGACGATGTATTGACCTTATAGCCCATTCCGTGGTTCTCTATTACAATATATCCTTCAGATATATATTCGACTGTACCTTTAATATATTCATACATTTTTATCACCCTATTTCATGATAACACAAACATACATTCGATTAAACTCTAAATAATCAAGACATTTGCGCAACCAATATCCTCAGCAAGTGCCTTTAAGCCTTCCATTTCCTGCGAAGTGGGCTGCCTTGCATCTATCAGTTCCCCACGGACGCCATGACTTCTATACTTAATGAGCTTATAGCGTATATTCCTGTCATATTCAACAATCAATTCAGCACCCAATCTAACCGTGGCCGTATTGTCCATGAGTCCTGGCACGACAACGGTTCTGACCTCATACAGCTTACCTGCCCCAGCAGTCGCATGAATGCTGCGCAGCGTACTGGTATTTCCCGTCCCTGTCAGCATCATGTGGTCGCTTGCATCCACAGCCTTGAGGTCTATCATAAATCCATCCGTATAAGGCAGGAGCGCTTTCAACCGTGCCTCTGACAGATTGCCGTTGGTATCTATAAAAACATTGTAGTCATTCTCTTTCAGCGCCTGAACCAAAGCCAGTAAAAATTCATACTGCACTGTACACTCGCCACCAGATAGGGTTACACCTGAAGTGAAAACCTTGACCTTATCTAGTTCCCCGATTACTTCTGACACTGTCATTTCCTGAACATGAAGCGCCGGATCTGTTCCTGCAAGGGGAATTGTTTCCGGGTTATGACAGTAGAGACAGTTAAAATTACAGCCCTGAAGAAAGACCACAGACCGGTTTCCGGGACCGTCAACTGAACTGAATGGAAGTATGCGCGCAATGTGACCAATCATAATTTACCTCCTGCTACATTGACTTTACAAACATAGTGGAAATGGAATTGGGGCTGCACAGCAGCCCCAATTCGACAGCAGACAAATATCATTCTGCCCTATTATTGATTTGGATTTTCCCTGACTTTTCTATCAAGGACATGCTGATTCTTCACCGAACCCAGTCCAAGTGCGACAGTATCTCTAAGTACCTGCTCTCCTCTATCCAGCTTTTCCATTTCAGAACGCTTGACCAGATAACCGGTAATTCTTATAACATCGGCGTCAGATCCATACGCTGAAAAATAACGCATGCCTGACTTAAATGCACCTTTGATTATGTCCAGAACGTATTCCGGGTTTTTCTTCGTCGTCTCATCGAAACTGAAAATATCACCAATACCCGATGGGAAATACTTGTGATATCTGCCTGCCTGTATGACATGCTCATGGATTTCAGGCTCATCACCTATTGGAATCCTGCAGCCTGGGCTTGTTGCAGTATCTGTTTCAATCCCAACCTGGGCATGCAGCAGATATTTGCCTTCAGTTGCCATAAGATTTGAATTATCATGCGCATCTACATATGCCTTGATTTTTTTAATGATTTCTTCACCCAGATCATCGGCGCCCGTATCATGACCAAATCGACCCTCACGGCCTTCTTTAGCCAGAAGCGTATTAACAGCTTCTGCGAGTCCCACAAGTCCGAACATGGCTGTAAAACCTTCTTTTGAAACCAGCTTTTCCCGTACAAGAAAACTGGACTCAAAGAAACCGGATTCTTCAACGATGAAACGGATGCGCTCGTCCATATAGGCAAGCATTGACCTAGAGGCTTTTTCCAAATGATTTTCCAGATAATCCTCAACAGACTTAGCCTTCAGAGCCAGCTTGTTGAGCTTCATTCTGGAAAGCGTATAGGAGCCGCCGCCAATATCCAGTCCATTGTAACAGCTTACCACCGCATAGTCACCGCCAAAATCACTTCTGAACATTGCATCATTTGCAAAGCTTGGCTTGGCTGTAACAAGAGCGGTACGCACCGCTTCAATTGCAAATGCGTCTGGAGTCTTTTCTGAATATTTAAGTGTGATATTCGGGATTGAATCCTGCAGTTCTCTTTCCGCACGCAAAATCAGGCGACCAGCTGTCGTATCTTCTGGGCCTATGTTGGCATGACAGAATGAGTCTGTAATCGTACGGTCGATATGCTTCAGGAACCTCTTAATGGCCTTGTAGGCCTTGTCTTCATCGTCAATATAAGGGTTCAGCAGCTTATCGATATTCCCAATATAAACCGGGAATGACGAAATGGATGGTACATGCTTATACAGAATAAGCAGATTGTTGATTGCATCCTCCAAATCTTCCGGAGGATCCAGCGCAAGAAACTGGCTACCTTCTCTTAAAAACTTCTCATAGTCCGGAACAATGTAGCGTGGTCGGTAAGGCGCATGACCTTCAAAGAGGTCACAGATGATGTCTTCATCCCTCAGACTTTGAATAGCCTCAGGAATGGCCAGTACATCAAGACTGTCCTCCGCTTCGCGTGCCAGCGACAATACCTTTTGTTCATACGTTAACGTTTGATCCTTAATAATTTCCAGTGCCCTTTTCAATTTATTCACCTTCTGATATCGATTCATTTTAACCGCCGACATCGCGTCAGGGGTTTTTTAACACGGCTTTCAAATCGATATCCGTGCTGTTATTTATATTTTACATTGAAAGCGCAAAATGTGCAATCCGGTAGGCCCGTCTTACGAAATTGTAACCTTCGCTTTCTTTGTCGTTTACAAAAGCAAAGCCTATCTTGACACTTAGGTCAAGATAGGCTTTAAATTGATCATTATTGATTATTTACGATAATGAATTATGCTACTTTATCCTCGAAACCTTCAACCTTGTGCATTGTAATGCCAGTGTATCCGTAGAAGATAGATACAAGTGGGTTAAGTAGGTTCAGGAAGCAGTATGGAACGTATGTCCAAGGCATAAGACCTAGTGTACCGATCATGAATGCGCCACATGTATTCCAAGGAATAAGTGGTGAAGTAAGTGTTGCCGAGTCTTCAAGTACACGTGAAAGGTTCTTAGGAGCAAGACCTCTTTCATCGTAAGCATCTTTAAACATACGACCAGGAATTACGATTGCAAGATACTGGTCACCAGCACCCATGTTCATCAGGATTGCTGTAACGATAGTTGCAAGTACAAGAGAACCTGTGCTCTTAGCAAGCTTCAGGATACCACCAGCGATTGCTTGAAGCATGCCAGTTTTCTCCATAACACCACCGAAGATCATTGCACATAGGATCAGAGAAATTGTCCACATCATAGAGTCCATACCACCACGGTTAAGCAGTGCGTCAAGAGAATCCATACCAGAAGAAATTTCAAAACCATAGTGTAGAGCACCAACAACATCACCAAGAGATACGCCTTGGAAGATCATACCGAAGATACCGCCAAGAAGCGCACCACCGAAAAGACCTGGGATTGCAGGCGTCTTCATTACTACGATACCGATTACGATAAGAGGTAGTAGAAGAAGAACTGGTGTAATGTTGAAGTTAGATGATAGGCCATTCAGCATAGCATCGATTGCACCTTGATCAAGGTTTCCGCCAGCGTACTTCATGCCGATGATACCGAATAGTACCATTGAAATCAGGTATGAAGGACCAGTTGTGTAAACCATGTGACGGATGTGGTCGAACAGGTTAGCGCCTGCCATTGCAGGTGCAAGGTTTGTTGTATCAGACAGTGGAGACATTTTGTCGCCGAAGTAACCACCAGAGATGATTGCGCCGCCAACCATAGGAGCTGGGATACCAAGACCCATACCTACGCCCATAAGAGCGATACCAACTGTACCTGCAGTAGTCCAAGAAGAACCAGTTGCAAGTGATACGATAGAACAGATAATCAGTGTTGCTACTAGGAAAATTGATGGTGATAGTACTTTCAGTCCGTAGAAGATCATCGCTGGAACGACGCCTGCCTGGATCCAAGTACCGATTACCATACCGATTACCATAAGGATGATAATCGCGCCCATGGCCATCTTGATAGTATCAACGATACCCTCTTCGATTTCTTGCCATGAAAAATTCAGAACTTGCATTGCATAAACCGCTGAGAACATCGCTGAGATGAACAGTGGAATATGTGGGTCAGATCCGAAGAACTTCAGTGATACGATCAACAGACCTACCAAAAATAATACTGGAATAAGTGCGATACCAAGTGTTGCTTCCTTCTTTTGCTTCATGTTTATCCCCCTTCTTATTTAAAAGATGATTCATTATAGTAAGTGGCATACAAAAAAATTCAAAATGAATCAAAAAGAATTTTAACAATTTGTAAATTTACTCAACATCGCTTGTAATTTTCACAAAATTCCGCACAATACACTGCTATTTTACCTGCTTGCAATCCTTTTCCCATGATTTTCAAGGTCAAAATTCTTTTTTCTTTGCAAGTACCATACCAAGTCCTTTCATTTCGCGTAATAATTCGTTAACATTCATGATTTTTTTAGATTTTTTCTCAAAATTCAAATTTGACGCCGTATTTCCTTAAATCACATTTATTAGACAAATAAAAAAGCCTCCTGTTCAAACAATCGTTGAACAGGAGACCTCCATCTTCTAATTTATTACAAAGACAGATACAGCGTAGTTAATAGTTCCACTCAGAAACCTCACTAACAAGCAGCATATTTTCAATGAAGCGCTTCACGCTTATTTTTCCACCGCTGTCGCGTTTGCCTCTGATATAGTCCATCTCGGCTTTGACGTTTTCAAAATCATACAAGGAGTTTGAGTAACGTATGAAGTTTTCATTCATGTAGTCCTCAATACCGACACTCGCTATATTAATGAGACCTTTATTAATGGCACGTCTAACACGCTGCTCCATGGCTTTGGGATTATCATTCAGTTTGGAGCAAATATCTTTAACCTTAAAATCAAAATTAGTAATGCCATTATCAAGCATGTACTTACATATTACAAGTATGTCTTCGCCACCCTTTTCGCCCATGATGCCCAGCTTGCTGAAAACCATTCTGATATTGCGCAGCTGACTTTCCTGACCTTTGGGCTTTGCTTCTACACCTGTGCCCGAAACCATATTCTCAATAATCTTGAAGTTCTTCTCCAGAGTGATCTTTTCTTTGACGCGCTGGATGACACTCACCACTTCAATCTTGTTTATTGGTTTATTAATGTAAAACTCAATACCTGCAGTATAGGCCTTACTGATCATGCTCTTTGTGCTGACCTGAGAAATCATGATAAAATGAATATCCTCATAGTGCGCCTTTACATCTGCAACAACACGGGTGCCATCTTTAACCGGCATCAGCATATCAACAAGTACTATTTCAGGCTTCTTGAGAATGATATCCTGAATGGCAGACTCACTGTCTGTACAATAACCAACCACATCGCCGAGTCCGGATTCTTCTATTATATTTTCCAGTATGCGAATTACCATTATGTCGTCATCTACAATAAAAAATCTCATATCACAGCCTCCAAGCAGCGCTCCGGAATCGAAATCGTAAACACAGTCCCACTCCCATATTCAGATTGAATATCAATCGTCCCTTTGAACTGTTTTACCACAATGTCCTTAACCAGAGTCAAACCGATCCCCCTATTGATAATTCCAGTCTCTTCATTAAACTTCGTTGAAAATCCCGGATTAAATACATATTCCAAATCACGTTCCTTAATGCCCGGTCCATCATCTGATACAACAATATGATGATAATCGTCCACCTTATCATGTCTAATTCTCAGCACACCACCCTCTGGTGTCATGGCTTCAACCGCGTTCATGGCCAGGTTGCGCAAAATAGACATTAAAAGAAAGTGATCTGTAACCACCGCATTTGTTCTGACTTGAAAGTCCAGAACTATGGGGAGCTGATTTGTCTCAATTTCCCTGCCAAGACTCGTCTGCAGTATCGCATATATGTCCTTGACAGGCATGATGTCGAAGACGGGCTCCTTGTCCGATATTTGGTCAATACCGTGTATAACCCGCAAATAGTTTTTCTTTATTTCATGTACATCTTTAGCAATCTGCAGAGAAAGGTTCCGGTTCTCCTGATCCTCTTCCCCCAGATTTTCATAGAGCGTAAAGGCGTCACTCATAACCGCTTCTATATATTCCATGTTGTTCGACATGAAATACACTTCGCTTTTCAAGTCTGACAGCATTGTGACCAGCTGGCGGTATCTGTTCTCATGCTCCTCACGTTTAAGCAGCATCTGGTACCTGTTCAGAATCAGAACAGCAATGATTCCAATCAGGGTTCTAAGCGATGCCACCACAAAGAGCTTATTGACCACTTCAATATTTTCAGATACGAATGGGCCGACCCTAGAAACGATTTCAAGGGAGTTTGCTATGAAATCAGCAAACAAGATGACAAGCGCCCACCTGGTAAGCGATTTCTCCTCACTTTTATAGAAGAGAAAATAATACATGAGCCCGTATGTCATATCAAATACGAAGATCTGATAATCCAGCTGAAAGGCCGCTAAAAAGCTCCCGTACTCCGGAATGCCAATCAGGCCTCTGAATACCAGTCCCATGAACCCCACATACATCGCACAAATAAGCGGATTGATCTTACGATCGAAATAATAGAATATCGGCAATATGATAACAGATATTCCAATTCTGAATCCACCGACAAACATATCAATATATATTTGAGTTGTGATTGCATCTACAAGCGCAATCAAAAGCATTTTTCTTTTGTTTTTCATACCCGCTCCAAAATCTTTCGCCAGTTACTGCATATTTCTTTTTTCATTATACGCAATAATACCACCGCACTCAATGGAATAATTCCCAAACAGGCATGCAATCACACTTAAAAAGCCTCCCGGATCATTCCGAGAGGCTCATTATTTCAATTATTTCATATTTTCAGCATATGTCAGATGCTGTATGCTTCGTCTCTCTTATCTAAACACAGGTGCGCCATTTGAAAATGAATCGATTACCGCAAGTGAATCTACGCGAATTCCCTGTTCTCTCAGCAGTCTGCCGCCGTCCTGGAATCCCTTTTCAATGACAATTCCAATACCGGCTAGTTCAGCACCGGCCTGGTCCACAATATCCTTCAGACCCAGAGCAGCCTTACCTTGAGCAAGGAAATCATCAAGAACGAGTATTTTATCGCTGCTGTCGATGAATTTTTTTGAAACCCGCACCTTGTAGCTTTTTGCCTTGGTGAAGGAGTATACATCTGTTTCATAAGTGTCGTTATCAAGATTCTTAGAAGCGACTTTCTTTGCAAAAACTACAGGAACATTGAAATGTTGTGCAGTAAGTGCTGCTATGGCAATACCAGAAGCTTCAATTGTCAGGATTTTTGTTATGCCTTCATCTGCGAAGCGCCTATTGAATTCCTTTCCAATTTCATTTAGGAGCGATACGTCGAGCTGATGATTCAAGAAAGTGTCTACCTTCAGAATATCCTCTCCCACCACTTGACCTTTAGTTAGTATCGCATTCTTTAGTGCTTCCATAATAACTCCCTTTCCCCATTATCGGTCCGAATACATACATAGAAAGGGCATTAACAGCATAACGCATATGACAGCGTATGCCTGCTCCCCGTAGTCCAGTCATTTACGGTAACTGGGTAGAAACTTTCGGACCATATTTCCAATATTATACGGCAAATATTAAAGCTCAGGAAATCCTGAGCCATATGATTAAGAAAAATTGTACATGATATCTGGACCTTTGACAAGTATTATTACGAATTACAAACGTAGATTCATTCTTTCCAGCATGCCGAACATGCCATTGACATAGAGTTTTTCGCCGCTTTCACTACCAATATGACCAGAGTACCAGCCAAGCGGCCCCTCATATTTCGTCCGAACCCAAAACATGTTTCTTTCAATAAGATGCTTTGCCGCTGGTTTGAATTCCATGTCAACCGCGCCAGAAACGTCTAAAATGCTCCAGTTTCCAGATTTTTTATTATGTATAAACTTGACATCTTCTACTCTGTGAAGCTCTCCATCTTTCCAAAAGGCGTTTTCATTGCGCTTTTCATGTACAGCTCTTACATCAGAGACAGTAAAGCCGCAGTACTCGCTTCCCACAATTCCAGCCGCGCATCCCCAGTCCCAATAGGTCTTATAGGGATAGAAGACCTTCTGGTCGTCGAGCACCAAGGTGGTTTCGCCTGAGCTTAAGGAATGGATCTTACTGTTCACAGCAAAATAGCCTTCAATGGACATAAGCTGCTTGTGCGTATAAAACCCTGCCGAATTCTTAAGAGGAAGAACCGAAACCGAAGGATGATTGATTTTCGAACCAGCTTCGAAATACCCTCTTATGGAATCGCCAGTAAGAGCATCTGTGAAATTGAAGCCTATTTCAATGCGGTTGTTTTTTAAGAAATTGTTTGAAAATATGGTTGTCCCCTTCTCACAGGCAAATGCAGAACCACTTTTCAAATTCTCCGCAACCTTAATTGTCTTGTTATGCAGTATTTCAGACGTTCCCCAAGTATGGTTTGATGCCTTGTCATAAATCAGCACTTTGAGTACTGAGAAGAGTTTCATATCCATGGCACCAATGAGTATATAGTACTTTTTGCCATCAATCATGTAGGCCTGCCACTCCTTGAGCCTTCTCCTTCTCAAGGACTTGGGCAAAACACCCCACATACCGCCTCTGAAGTCCAGTGGATTCAATGCCCGAAAATAAGCATCGTAGTTTCCATAATGAAATTGACCATACTCATCAACCAGGCTTTTTTCCATTGTACGCATGACATACCTCCGGCTTTTCATTTAGATACTTAATACCATATTGTGGATGCTTTTACACATTTACTTTACATATTTTTGCCTCAATTTGCCTTTTTAATTTATAGGAAAGGCATCTTTTGCGTCACAGGCGCAGCAGATGCCTTGAAAACATTTCAATATGTACTTTAAAGACCGACCAGACTACTTCAGTGCTTTTGCGTTCAGTATGTCTATGATGGCTTCCTTACCGTTCTCATCAATTACTTTATGAATCAATGCTTCTGAGAGATTATACAGGCTGAACAGTGAAGTCAGCAGGTTCTCGAGGTTTTCCTCACCGGAATGATCTCGTATGAGCGTAGATAAATAATCCTTTTGTACATTGAACAGCGCGTCTGTCTTTTCATTCTGGAATTCATAGAAATTGTCTTTAATAATAACCTTCAAAATAAACACCCCTATACGTTTACACTTGCCATAAATCATTAACGGAAAAGTCTTTTAAACCATGAAACTTTTTCTACGGAGTCGTTGAGGGGCTCATCAAACCCATTTCCAACCCCTTCAGGTGCAGCCATCCTGGACTCAAGGCGCAACACTCTGTCCTGCTCCGACTTAAGGAGCACCTGAAAATTTCTAAGCAGCTCGTCCTTGTTTTGAAGTTGCTTTTCCTTTGTTTCAATTTGAACATCTTTAACGCGTATCTGATCCTTCAAAAAAGCTATTTCACATTTCAACTGCTCCAGAAGGGCACGATTGACATCGTGCTTGTCAGCAGCTGCTGCCTCTACACCACGCGCATTCGTATGCCTTGCTTCAGACTCAGGCAAATCAATAGACACAGCAATTTGATCTTTCACTTTATCTTTGGCTTCATCTTTAGCTTCATCCTTGGCTTCATCTTTCACTTCATCTTTAGCTTCAGCTTTTCCTGCTTCGCTTGCCTTGTCTGCTACTTTATCTGCTGCTTTGTCTCCTGCTTGGTCTGCCGCTCCGTCTTCCAACGCGTCTTTTACCGCGTCTTTTACCGCATCGGCGTCACCACTGTCTTCAATGCCTTCGACTGTCTCCACCATGGGCTGCAGACGACGCTTTTTTATAGATTTTTTAGAAATACCCAGTACGTCATCAAAGTTCCTTGTTCTTGACATATCAGCTTCTCACTTTCAGTCCTTCTCTGTTATAAAGAAACACTGCTGCTATTATCATACCACTACTTACAATTTTTTGCATCGATACAGGTTCACCCAATATGGAAACTGCAAGCATGAGTGAAAACACCGGTACGAGGTTAATATAGATATTGGTTCGACTAGCACCTACATTTCGAATGGACATCTGCTGTATCAGATAGCCAATGACCGTCGGAAATATGGCCATATAGAGCACCGCAGCAATCGCAGCTGGCGGAGCACTTGCCAAATCACTGTAGTTTCTTGGATTGAAGAGTATAAAGGGCATCATCATGACCGTGCAGCTAAGAAATGTATAAGCTGTCAGCTTCAAGGGTGTAAAACCGGTCATGAATTTTTTGACCAGCACACTGTATACTGCCCAGCAGCTTACTGCGACAAGCATAATCAGGTCTCCGACATTCATTTCATGTCTCGTAATAACACCTAAATCCCAGTTGGTCAGCGTTAAGACAACGCCGGAAAAGGCTACGAGTATGAGTAGGATTTTCTTAACAGAGAAGGACTCACCTGTCAGCCTTGACGCAATAAAGGCCGTCAGTATCGGATTCATGGCCGCAACCATGGATGCATTAGACGCCGTTGTATATTTTAAGGCTTCAAAAAATAAAATATGATATCCGATCATGCCCACAAGACCAAGAATAAGGACTGGCATCAATTGATCCTTTTGCAATATCCAGTCCTTTGGACTACGGACCCTAAGTACAACCATTATGATGACCGACGCAATTCCAAATCTTAAAAATGTAAGCATTCCAGGAGAAAATGTACCTACACTGTATTTGCCGGCAATAAAAGCGCCAGCCCAAAAAAATGATGCCATAATCATGAGAACTGCCATAGTGTATTTTTTCATTTTAACCTCTCTACGTCACATCAACCTGCTGATGGACTTATCTTTACGCGTATATGCAGCAGCCGTAATTATAATTTATTCTCCAAGATAATGGCGTTCTCCTTTTCTACATGAAAAAATAAAGAAAAAATCTGCCCAAACAGCAAAACAGTCTGGGCAGATCAATATTTAGACAAAATTTCTAACCACAGACACCCATGGTTCTGAACTTTTCGTATCTGGATGAAACAATCTCTTCAGAAGACATTTCGCCGTATTTGGAGAGTGTCTCATTTAACAGCTGCTTCAAATGGTCGATTGTCACTTTTTCATTTTCTTGAACACCGCCATCGCTCTCTTTGACAACTTGGTCAATGAAACCGAATTTATGAATATCCTCAGCAGTAATCTTCATAATATCTGCAGCTTCCTGGGCTCTTGAGGCATTTTTCCAGAGTATGGTCGCAAAGCCTTCTGGAGACAGTACAGAATATATGGCGTTTTCAAGCATCCATATTTCATTGCCGACACCAAAAGCGAGCGCGCCCCCGCTGCCACCCTCACCGATGACAATGCTGATGACAGGCACTTTCAAATCTGACATTTCAAATAGGTTTCTGGCAATCGCTTCACCCTGCCCACGTTCCTCAGCTCCAAGACCGCAGTATGCCCCTGGCGTGTCAATAAAGCAGATGATTGGTCGGTTAAACTTTTCTGCCTGTCGCATGAGGCGAAGTGCCTTTCGGTATCCTTCCGGGTGCGCCATGCCAAAGTTTCTCTTGATGTTCTCTTTTACATCCCGGCCCTTCTGATGCCCGATTACGGTAACCGGTTGTCCTCCAAACCACGCGAGTCCACCGACCACTGCCGCGTCATCTCTATACAGACGGTCGCCATGCAGTTCGATAAAATCGTCAAAAAGTCTTGAAATATATTCAAGGGTAGTCAGTCTATTCTTATGTCTTGCAAGCTGCACTCTTTTCCAAGCGGCAGAAACCTGGTCAGGTTCAACTGCTGCCACTTGGGCTTCATCGAGCTTGAGACGCCTGCTTATACGTTCCAAATCCTTTTTGAGGTTTGGGTCAACTTGCGCCGCTAGTTTTTCAAGCTCATCAAGCCTTTTTTTCAACAGTTCTTCATCATGTTTAGGCATATTGTACCTCCTTATGCGCATTCAGCAATTTCGTAAGCGCAGTTCGCAGGTCTTCACGCCTTACAATTTTATCAATAAAGCCATGCTCCAGAAGGAATTCGCTGCGTTGGAAGCCTTCTGGCAGCTTTTGACGAATCGTCTGTTCAATAACACGCGGTCCAGCAAAGCCAATCAGCGCACCTGGCTCAGCAAGAATAATGTCGCCCAGCATTGCGAAGCTGGCTGTAACGCCACCCGTAGTTGGATCTGTAAGGATGCTGACGTACAGCTGCCCTGCCTCACCATGTCTTTTAAGCGCCATGGACGTCTTGGCCATTTGCATGAGTGAAAAAATACCCTCCTGCATTCTGGCACCTCCAGAGGCCGTAAAAACAATTAGAGGCAATCTGTTGTCCGTAGCAAACTCAGTCAGACGCGTTATTCTTTCTCCAACCGCCGATCCCATGGAGCCCATCATGAAACCCGGGTCCATAACACCAATGGCAACTTTTCTGCCATCAATTGTCGCAGTGCCAACAGTAACTGCCTCAGAAACTTCCGCTTTTTCACCGGCACTCTTGACCTTATCCTCATACCCTTTAAAATCAAGCGGGTTGGCCGTGACAACATCCTTATACATTTCTTCAAAACTGTCTTGGTCAGCGACCATTGCAATTCTTTCTATGGGTCTGATTCTAAAATGATGTCCGCAACCGACACAAACTGAACCGCTGTTTCCGTAAACTTCTCTGTCGATAAGCTTGCCGCAGTTTTTACACTTAATATAAAATCCATCAGGAATATTTGGCTTGGCTGCCTGTGGCGCCGCCGACCGCTCCTGATTCAGACGGATATACTGGGTTTTCTTAAAAAGCTTTCCAAACATTCAATCACCGTCCTTAGCTGCTGATTATCTCTGTTTCCAGTGTTTTTGTATGATAATTTCCATTTATATAAGCTTCATGCGTGAGTATTTCAAAATGGAAATCAATATTCGTGTCAATTCCCGTAATAAGGAATTCACCAAGCGCACGTTTCATACGTCTGACAGCATCCTCACGGTCAACGCCATGTACAATGAGTTTACCAATCATAGAATCGTATACTGGCGGAATGACATAGCCCGGATAAGCCGCTGAGTCAATACGAACACCAGGACCCCCAGGCAGCAGAAGATTCTCGATCTTGCCAGGACACGGCCTGAAATTCTGATAGGGATTTTCAGCATTGATTCTGCATTCTATGGCATGACCTGATATTTTAACGTCTTCTTGCGTAAAGCCGAGCTTCAGCCCAGCTGCTACTCGAATCTGTTCCTTGATCAGATCTATTCCCGTAATCATTTCCGTCACGGGATGCTCAACCTGAATGCGTGTATTCATTTCAATAAAGAAGAACTCACCTTCTTTAGTAAGCAGAAACTCAACAGTGCCCGCATTCTCATAGTTGGCTGCCTTTGCTGCTTTTACCGCTGCATTTCCCATTTTCGTACGTAGGGCATCTGAAAGCATTGGCGAAGGTGCCTCTTCAATAACCTTCTGATTTCTTCTTTGCATAGAACAGTCACGCTCACCAAGATGGACAACCGACCCCTGTCCATCAGCAATGATTTGGAACTCGATATGCTTTGGATTCTCTACGAATCTTTCCATATAGACCGTGTCATCGCCAAAAGCAGCTTTAGCTTCCATTCTTGCCGCACTGACAAGGGACTCAAGTTCACTTTCAGCACGTACAACACGCATACCTCTTCCCCCGCCGCCAGAAGCGGCTTTAACTAGAAGCGGATACCCAATGCGCTTGGCTTCTTGCATGGCTTGTTCCATTGTATGAACCGGTCCATCAGAACCAGGTACAACATCAACACCAGCTGCAATCATTGTCGTTCTTGCCATCGCCTTGTCTCCCATTTTCTCAATGGCTTCAGGCGAAGGACCGATGAACTTGATGCCACACTCACCGCACATGCGCGCGAATTTTGCATTTTCTGAAAGAAATCCAAAGCCAGGGTGAATGGCCTGAGCCCCTGTCAACACAGCGGCACTGATGATGTTTGTCATGTTCAGGTATGAATCTGCTGCCTTAGCGGGCCCTACACATACCGCCTCATCGGCCAGCTGTGTATGCAGAGCTTCTCTATCACACTCAGAATAAATGGCAACTGTCTCTATGCCCATTTCTCTGCATGCCCTGATGATGCGCACTGCAATTTCTCCTCTATTCGCTACAAGTATCTTATTGAACATACAATCACCTATCCAATCATGAAGAGGTCTTGTCCATATTCCACAAGAGCTTCATTTTCTGCAAGAACCGCTGTGATAACGCCATCCTTTTCCGCTGTAATTTCATTCATGACCTTCATGGCCTCGATAATACATAGAATATCGCCTTTTTTAACTACATCGCCCACTTTGACATAGGATTCCTGATCAGGTGACGGTGATGCATAGAACACGCCAACAAGAGGGGCTTTCACAGGTGTTCCAGAAACAGGACGAACCTGCTCTGCGACTGACTGTGCCACCCTTTCGAACGAATCAGTCTCCAGCATTTGCGCTACTGGAGCCGGTGTGGTTTCAACCACTGCAGCCGTGCCTGTATTATTTTCCATACGGATTCTAAAACCGTCATTCTCCATTTCAAAAACTGACAGCCCCGATTGTGATACCAGACGGACCATTTCTCTAATTTCTTTAATTTGCATGTCTCACGACCCCTTTAACAAATTTATTTCACACGTAATTGCAACCGCAACACCTTGCAGATGCTATAGCTGAGCGTTCTCACATACGCTGCTATTATCCCTTAATTAAAATAGGTGAACATGTTCTCACAGCACGTCACCTTTATTAAATTTTAGTGCACTTACAATGTATTGTCAACTGATATTAGTATCTGGTACTATTCTTAGGTGTTATTTTACTGTTAGCTAACACTCACATAGAAGTGCAATTTGAGAAATATTTAACATATGCAGACCGCTTCATCTGCGTTATAATATGAGAGCACTGTAACTATTTAACATTTTGCAGTGAATAAAATCGAATGGAGAGACAATGCATGAAAAAGTTTAGAATTTTAGGTGTGATGATTCTTCTTGCCCTTTTAATCGGGTCCGTATCTTTTGGGGAAGATACTTCCACTTATACCGTCATGATTTATATGAACGGTTCAGATCTTGAAAGCTCATATGACATTTTGACACGTTCCTTTTCGGGCAGTGCAACTGCGGATATGATTGAAATGTCCAGCGGTCACACCCAACAGGGCGCTGTTAATGTCATTGTCCAGACAGGCGGTACGGCTAACTGGGCAAATGATTATGTAGACCCGTCCCTGACTCAGCGCTTCGAACTCATTGACGGCGTATTTACAGAAGTGGATGCCCTGCCTGCACAAAACATTGGCTACAAGAAGACACTTACAGATTTCATTGTTTGGACACATAAGAATTACCCTGCTGACAAGTATGCGCTTGTTATGTGGAACCATGGTGGCGGTCCCGTTGGCGGATATGGCCTAGACGAGTTGTCAAACTACGACAGCCTCATGCTAGAGGAACTCGACAGTGCCCTTTCGACTGCCAAGGACAGAACTGGAATGACCTTTGAACTCATTGGCTTCGATGCCTGTCTGATGGCCAGCATTGAGGTCGCAGACATCATAAAGGATTACGCCAAATACCTTGTTGCCTCAGAAGAAATCGAACCGAGCCACGGGTGGAACTACGACACAATTCTCAAGACACTCAATGCATCGCCCTCAATGGATGGCGCAAGTCTTGGAAAAACCATCGCCGCTTCATATCTGCTTCACGCAAAGGAAAACGGAACTGACAGTGATATCACACTCTCAGTTATAGACCTGTCTAAAATCGAAAATGTCGTTTTGGCACTTGAAAACTTAATTACCGAGGCAGATACAGCTCTGGCAGACAACCTCTTCTTCTATGAATTTGCGCGTTCAGCACTAGCAGCAAAATCCTTCGGCGGAAATACCGAGGTTCAGGGGTATACAGACCTCATCGACATCAACAGCTTCGCATATGGACTTTCCGCTTATCAGGAAGAGAACGCTACAGCCTTAATTCAGGCCGTGGAAAATGCTGTTATCACTAAGGCTGATGGTAAGTTCACGTTCGACACAAGCGGTCTGTCGATTTATTTCCCTTACAGAGACAGAGCCTATTATGCTGAAAACATGGCGACATATGCACGAACAGGCTTTTCACCGGTCTATCAAGACTTTTTAAAGCGCTTCAAAGAAACACTTGACTACCACGAAGCCATGGGACCTATAGAGTATGAAATATACGAGCCAAATGAGAATTCTGATTATTTTGAGTTAACCTTGTCCCAAGATGACTTTGAAAAAATATACTATGTCTATATTGATATCTACACTACCCCTCTCTTTGAGGGCGAAGCCGGATACGACATTCAATATCTGGGCTATGATTTTCTCGTAACCTGCGACGAGGAAAACCACGCCTACTTTGAGGATTTCAGATATCTGTGGACCTACCTCGATTCAGAACCCCTCATGACCTTCATAACGCAGGACTATGATGATCTGGCAATTTATGAGTCCCCAGTCATTTACAATGGCGAAGAAATGAACTTGCTCTTTGCCTGGGTTGTGGAAGAAACACCAGAAGGCATTGATACAAGCCACTATGAAATTTACGGTCTGCGTCGCATGATCAATCCGCAAACAGGTATGCCTGACAAAAACCTGTATCAGCTGGAAGCAGGCGCAGTCATTCAACCTATTTATCTAATGCAAAACTCACAAACGGGCGAATCTATCTATCAGGCTGGAAATGAAATTCTTGTCACAGACTCTACAGAGCTATCTTTTAATGAGCTCCCCTCAGATGAGTTCCTGCTTAACTTTAGAATGACGGACTTTGCCTTCAATCATCTCCTGACGGATTTTACTTACTTCACAAGATAGGTGAAGCTATCAAAAATATCTAAACGCCGACATCTTAGAACAGATGCCGGCGTTTTTCTTTCCTTAATATTGGACGAGGTGTCGAAGGATTATGGAAAGACACATAATTCCTGCATATCACCTCTTGTCAATAGCGCAATCACCTTATATAATCAATAAGGTGTGCACATTTACACACTGTGCGCATTCTAGAAACTTCAGCATAATGCTATATAACTTGCCTTAGGGCTTCAATACACCTGCCCTTTAGGATTCCTATAAACAGCTTTGGACTGGAAATTTAATTAAAGGAGTTTTACATGAGTATTCTTAACGTAAAGAATTTGAGCCATGGTTTCGGAGACCGCGCCATATTCAACAATGTTTCTTTCCGCCTTCTAAAGGGCGAGCATATCGGTCTGATCGGCGCTAACGGTGAAGGTAAGTCCACATTTATGAACATCATTACTGGTTCTCTTGAGCCTGATGACGGTGTTGTTGAGTGGTCAAAACGTGTCCGTGTCGGCTATCTTGACCAGCATACCGCACTTGAAGCGGGTACGACAGTTCGAGACACGCTAAAGACAGCATTTCAGTATTTGTTTGATATGGAAACTGAAATGAATGACATGTACATTAAAATGGGTGAAGTCTCTGAAGATGCGCTCAATCAGCTTATGGAAGATGTCGGTACAATTCAGGACCTGCTTACAAATAATGACTTCTACATTATTGATTCAAAGGTAGAAGAAATCGCACGCGGTCTGGGACTGTCCGATATTGGTCTGGACAAGGAAGTTCAGGATTTGAGTGGTGGTCAGAGAACCAAAGTCCTTCTCGCAAAACTGCTTCTTGAAAAACCCGACATCCTTCTGCTTGATGAGCCTACCAACTATCTGGATGAACAGCATATTGAATGGCTTAAACGTTATCTTCAGGAATATGAAAACGCATTTATCCTGATTTCCCATGACCTGCCTTTCCTAAACAGTGTCATCAACCTGATTTACCACATGGAGAATCAGGAGCTCAACAGATATGTCGGCGACTATGACAATTTTATGAGCATTTATGAAATGAAGAAAAAGCAGGTTGAAGCAGCTTACAAGAAGCAGCAGCAGGAAATTGCTGACCTTGAAGACTTTGTTGCACGTAACAAGGCCCGTGTCGCAACACGTAACATGGCAAAGTCACGTCAGAAAAAACTTGATAAGATGGATCGTATTGAACTGGCTCGCGAAAAGCCAAAGCCTGAGTTCAATTTCAAAGAAGCACGCACTTCCGGCAAGCTCATATTTGAAACTGAAAATCTTGTAATCGGATACGATGAGCCCCTTACAAAACCACTGGACCTCTACATGGAGCGGGGTCAGAAAATTGCCCTTGTCGGCGCCAACGGACTGGGCAAAACAACCCTTCTCAAGAGCCTTATGGGTCTTCTTCAACCGGTTGAAGGCAGCGTAAGAATCGGCGAAACCCTCGAACTTGGCTATTTCGAGCAGGAAATCAAGGAAGCCAACTACAATACCTGTATTGAAGAGGTCTGGAAGGAATTCCCGGCATATACACAGTATGAGGTACGTGCAGCGCTTGCAAAGTGCGGGCTTACAACGAAGCACATCGAATCAAAGGTTCTCGTGCTCAGCGGTGGCGAACAGGCAAAAGTTCGTCTGTGCAAGCTTATCAACAAGGAATCCAATGTTCTTATTCTCGATGAGCCAACCAACCACCTCGACGTCGATGCCAAAGACGAACTCAAGCGTGCACTCAAGCAGTACAAGGGAAGTATTCTGCTCGTATGCCATGAGCCTGAATTCTACCGCGATATCGTCACGGATGTCTGGAACTGTGAAGACTGGACGACTAAAATCGTTTAGGTCAATTAAGCCTTAAGACAAAACAAATAGAAAACCGAAGGTGCCACCCGGGCAGTCCTTCGGTTTTTTTAGTTCTTTTACTTTCTTTATTTTTCTTAGTTCTTTGTGTATAATTATTCATACCATGTATATTAATCCATGCGTTTCTTCTCTCGATAAAGCTTTTTTGCGCGGTACATTTTTTCATCAGCCTGCTCAATGAAGTGATCTATGTCCATACCATCCTGGTACTGTGCAACACCATAGCTGAAACTGATATCATACACCTTCCCACTGTTTGCGTTAACCTCTACAGCCAACTTAATGACATCATCCATAACCGACTCAGCAAGCGCGGCGTCAAGTCCAGGCAAAACAATCATGAACTCATCACCGCCCATGCGGACAATATGCTTATGGACTGCTATGGAAGCATTGAGCAGCTCGACCGTATCCTTAATCAGCGCATCGCCCTGCTTATGACCGAACTTGTCGTTTGTCTTCTTCAGATCATTCAAATCCAGGTAAGCGATACTCAAAGGTTCATGTCCGACCTTTACGGCTGTTATGGATTCTGACAGCTTCTCAAATCCCATCCTTCTGTTGTAGAGTCCCGTCATTGGGTCGTAGTAGGCATGATACTCAACTTCCTTATGCATGTCTTCGATTTCACTCAGCATGACATTGATGTTTCGACTCAGTTCCCCAAGCTCGTCCACACCGCGTACATCCACCCGTTCCGAGGAGGACTTGATTTGCGTAATGGCATTGACCTGATCGTTGAGCTCTATAATCCGGTTCACCACCATCTTCCCGATGGAGATATGAATGATAAGCTCAAAAACAGCCAGTGTTATCAATAGGTTCAAAATCACCCTGTTCATATATTTTCCGCCCAGGGTTTGGATTTTATTTCCCATGACGGTTGCCATATCAATGGCTTCTTCCGTGTTTCTAATCTTGACCAGCACATGACCCACACTGATATCAGTGTCCATGGAAACAGACTGATAGACCTCATAGGGGTTTCTCATATTTGGAATCTCATAGTTGTCAACCACTTCCACAGTAAGCTCAAGATCGTTTTCTCTTTCAATTCGCGCTTGAACATCCTCATCAAGCGTGTAGGCAAACACCATAAGTCCCTGCTCTGCAACTGTAGCGTCATTGTCCGTAATTCCCATGGTACTGGCAAGTATGAGCTCCTCGCCAACCCGCAGTACCCCTGTTTCATGCCTGAATGCAATAAAGCTATCGCTGACTGCCTCTGAAATAGGCTCAAGAGCATCTTCATCTTCATTGTAGTGCATGCCGTACAAAAGAATGTTGTCTGGGGAGTAAATAGCAATGTAGTTGAGGTCCAGATCCCGATATGCCGATATACTTATGTTCTCTTCAATAAAGGTGTCGTTATCACCATGAATGAAGTCATAGGAAGCATCCCATTTCGCCCAGTCAGATAAAGCGGTTTCAAGGTGTACAAGCTCTTCATTGATGTTTTCTCGGAAGATTGTCATGTTATGGTCAAAAACATCCCTTTCCACTTCAAGATAGCTTTTCATAACGGTACTTCTCATACTGTAGCTTACAATCACCAGCATACACGCCGTGACCACCAGAGCAATCAGGTTCAGTTTAGTCCTCAGTTTCATTATGTCCACTCCTATCTTGTAACCGTCATACATCTAAAAGTGCTGACACACCCAAGTTCGGCTGCTACTTAAAGAGATCCTTCAGTTTATCGGCCATCGCAGTATTGAAGGGTGCATCTGAGTCATTTGACTTCATATACTTCCTGACATCCTTCATGTTGCCTTTCTTGCCTTCTTCCTTCTTTCGCTTGTTGAAGGAAGACAGTTTCTCACTGTAGCCACATTTGCAGACGAATTTCTTTCCTTCGCCTTGTCCAACCATTTTCATTTTTTTGTGACAGTTGGGACATCGGGCGTTTGTAACACGCGATATGGACTTCCTATAGCCGCAGTCCCGATCTTGGCAGACATAGAGTTCTCCGCGCTTGCCCTTCACCTTCAATAAGTATTTTCCGCATTCCGGACACTTTTCCCGGGTCAGATTATCATGCTTGTATGTTTTTGCACTCTTCTCTATTTCAGCCACGGCACTTTTTGTGAAGGTGCGCATCTCTTTAACGAAATCCTCTTTCTTTTCATGCCCTTTGGCAATTGCATTCAGCTTAAGTTCCCACTCGGCCGTCAAATCAGGCGATTTGAGTGCCTCTGGAACCAGATTCAAAAGCTGTTTCCCTTTTGAAGTAGCACGAATCCCTAAGGAAGTCTGTTCAATAAGAAAGCTCGAAAACAGCTTTTCTATAATGTCTGCACGCGTTGCAACGGTACCAATACCGCCAGTTTCACCCAAAATTCTGCTGTAGTCGGAATCTTTGACATCCAGGTATTGGACAGGGCTTTCCATAGCTTTGAGCAGTGTTCCCTCATTGAATAATGGTGGCGGTGCGGTATGCCCTTCTTTAACCTGATACTTTCCTACTTCAATACGGTCTCCAACCTTAAAGCCACCTGAACCCAGTTGGGAATCCTCGCTTGTTTTTTCATTGCCGTATAGGCTATGCCAACCCTGGCTGACAGACACACTGCCCTTTACAGAGAACACGTGCTTTCCTGCCTTGGCCTGAACTGTCGTCTGGTTGGTCACATACGGCGGCATGAAAACAGCAAGAAACCGCTGTACGACCATTTCATATATCCTGCGCTCGTCTGTATCAAGACTTCCCAAAAACGGCGATTCTTCCGTTGGAACAATCGCATGGTGATCGGACACCTTTTTATCATCAACAAACCTGCCTGAAGGCTTTATGCCGCCACGCAGAATTTTGAATGCCGCCGAACTGAATGGCCCAACGCCGCAAGCCTTGATTCTTTCCTCCAGGGTGTCCACCATATCCGCAGTCAAATATCTGCTGTCTGTTCTCGGATAAGTCAGCACCTTGTGCTGTTCATATAAGCGCTGCATAATGGATAATGTCATTTTCGCCGAGTAGCCATAGGCCTTATGGGCGTCCATCTGCAATGTTGTCAGATCGTAGAGCTCAGGTGCGAATTTTCGTATTTCCCGACTTTTTACATCTGACACTTCAAGGCGCATACCTACCAACTCTGCCTTGATGCCTTCCGCTTTCTCCTTAGAAAAGGTCTGCGTATTGCCATGATGATCAGCCCACTTAAATGTGCCTTTTTCCGTAACTGCACTGATTTCATAATAAGCCTTTGGTTTGAATGCCTTAATGGCTTCATCTCGCTGTGCCACCATGGCAAGGGTCGGTGTCTGTACGCGCCCGCAAGAAAGCTGTGCATTGTACTTTGTCGTAAGCGCTCGCGATGCATTGATACCGACAATCCAGTCGGCATGGGCACGGGCTTCCGCCGCGTGGAACAGGTTGTCATAGAGCCCTGCATTCCTTAAGTTTTTAAATCCATCGCGTATGGCCTTGTCCGTAACCGATGAAATCCATAAACGCTTCATAGGCAGCTTGGAATGCGCCTTATAGAGTATCCACCTGGCTACGAGTTCCCCTTCACGCCCTGCATCTGTCGCGATTACCACATATGCCAAGTCACGCCTTTCAACCAGTCCTTTAATGGTGCTGAACTGCTTCCCAGACCCCTTCATGACTATCAGCTTCATCTTAGCCGGCATGATCGGCAGGTCTTCAAGACGCCAGGTTGCGAATCGTTTATCGTATGCCTCAGGATCAGCCAGTGTGACAAGGTGTCCCAGCGCCCAAGTCACGATATATTTATCGCCTTCAAAATATCCCTGTTTCTGGCTTGTACAGCCAAGTACGCGGGCAATATCTCTTCCTACTGAGGGTTTTTCTGCTATAACCAATACTTTTTTCATATCCATTGCCTTTCTTTATGCTGTCAATTATGCTCAAGCACTTTTTATGATATCATATATGCCCTCTGCACACTATATCCCAGGTTCATGCTAGCGCCCCTTGGCCCTTAGCATTCCCGTCAGTCTGAAGGAGAGCATTTTAATGACAGCCATGCTGATTGCAGAGTTCTTTTTGACAAGTTCGAGAAATGCATCCCCCTCCATTGAAAGAAGCTCTACAGGACCATCTGCCTTGACTGTTGCAGTCCGCATGTCATTGTTGATGACACCCAGTTCGCCAATCATTTCGCCTTCATTGATTTTGGCAATGGGCGGCTCTTTCTCATTTACATAAACTGCCGCACTGCCTTTCATCAGCATGTAGAATTTCTTTCCAGGTTCACCGCGCTGAACAATCGTATCTCCCGAATTCAAATACCCTACAGTGACAATTTCCGTAAGTTTTTTCAGCGTATCAATATCCAGTGTTTCAAACATAGGAATAGACTTCAGTGCAATCATAAAGTCGATTTCTTTTTTTCTTTCCGCATTCACGCGACCACCTCTATTGTATTCAATGAGTGTTTCAAGCCAGCTGTCTGCATCTCCAAATTCATAGGCAAAGCTTGAATGACCAAGAACCTGCGCATTTCTTTCCAGCAAATCTATGACCAAATTGGCCTGTGTGTCTTTTCTTACGCCGCGAATCATTTCAATGAGGACTTGTTTCTTCTCAGGATGAACTATATAGTCATAGCTGTTTGCCATGAGTTTAATGCTGTTCTTTTCAAGCATGTGGTTGACCAAAACGGCTTCGATGGCATAGATGACCTTGTTGAGCTCTGAACCCACCAGTTCTGCCGTCAGGTGATCTGCTTTGACATTTTGTTTGCAGTTCAGTGTGAAAATAAGCATTTGTGTCAGGCTTTCAACCGCCGAGAAGTCCCGTCTATTATGACATTGGGACTGCGCCACACAAAGCCGGTGAGAAATGGTATCGCCTGTAAGCGTTTGTTCCAGGACTTCATGGTCATAAGCACCCACTACAGACTGGATTGTCAGATAATCCATACGCTGGGCAAAATACATGAGGGCACGGTATCCCACTTGGGCATCGTAGGCTGCGTTGACTTCCGGTGTATAGATTTTCCCTTTAGAAAACCAAGCGATATGGACACTTTGCTCCATTGAACCATATGCCTTTATAACGGTTCCCAGCAGGACCTCGTCTTCAATATGATTCCTTTTGTCAATTGCAGTCAAAACCGGTTCGTAGGCTGATTTTATCTCTTCAAACATGTACCGCATCATTTGACGGGTCGCTTCATCCTTGGGCGGTGTATCCCTTATGACTTCCCTCAGCTTGCTGTATATCAGCTTATCACGCAGGTAGGGATAGTTAATGAAGCACTTCACGACCAGCCAGTTCTTAAATTCGTCATTCAGCTCATGGGCATAGAGGTCAGGACTGAACTCGAACAGCCTTTTTTCAAAAATGTGTTCAAGAATCGCGACACGTATTTCCATTTCCGAAATATCAAAGAGCTCGCTTAACCAGGTTACCTGTTCACTCGGTTTTTTCTTTTTTATAGCGTATAGCAGAAAAAGTCTTTCAGAACGGCTGCCGCGCTTTGCTTCCTCAAGAAGATTGCGCAGTACCCCAGTAGTATCACTGCTGCCAATGAGCTCCTCTACAGAGGATGTCAGCTCCACACTCTGGGATGCATTCAGAATGTCTATGAATCCCCTTTTGTTCCTTGACCAGACGACTGCCAAAACCAAAAGAAGAACTGCCAGAAAGGCTACAAGTACGGTTCTGCTCATATGCCACTGGGTATGCAGCAATAGAATTCCGCCGCCTATGGCATAGCCTGAAAAGGCATCAATATAGCCCACTACGGTGACCAGAGAAGGCCGATAGAGGGGATCAAGCAATTGGTAGAAAACCTCAAGCAAATAGACCATCATCCCGATGACTGCTACAGTAGAAATTATTCTGCCCAATAAGGCAAACGCAAGGCCATATTCAGACAGGCTTACGGTTGCAAGACCTGCCGCTGCAGCAATCAGCAATAGGGGCATGATGTTGATGGACCCTATTTTTTTTACAAGTCTATGATAAACGAACACATTGAGCACCAGCTCCAGACTGTAGCGGAGCGCCAGGAAAACCCCCAGAAAACCTGTAATGTTCTCAAGGCTACCCAGTGTCTTCGTTGAGTAGTAATGAAAAAAATATTCATTCACGGTATCTGATATTGCTATAATAGCAACACAGAAGATGAGCAGAGGCAGGAAAATCTGACCTGTACTGTATTTCCAGATAGACCTTACCGTTACTCTTCTCTTTGAAAATATTTCAGTATTTTTCACACTAAATTCCTTGAATAGCTTGATGGCGATCCACACACTCATAAGAAAAACAGGGTAAGTCAATATGAAGATTATGCTTGCAGGAAGTCTCCCTTCTGCAAGTCTGAGCATTACACCACCCGTAAGGGCGCCGACAGCCCCAAAGCTAATCGCAATGGGAATCCATTTTTTCAGTTCTTCAAGTGTAAGCACTTCCTGCACCAGGTACGTTCTTGTAAAAAGCAAGTTCTCACTCATGGCAATCATAGCAACCAGCATGATGCCATAAAATATGCCTCCGCTTACAAGCTGCGCGTAAATGGGCACAAGCATCAAATGAAGACATGCAACGGTTGCTAAGAAGAGGATAAAAAAGCGTTTTAAGCCCTTCCTTGTGATTGTCTTGATCATGATGACCGCAGTTATGGCGTCCAGGAATGGAAAGATTACATAGATGATTGGGAGCTTTTCCGTACCTACTTCTACGTTAAAAAGCGCAAAGCCCAGTCCGAACAAAACTGCCGTATACAATCCGATGAAGTAATAATATGCAATTAGCAGCCTTTGTCTTCTCATACGCCCACACTCCTTGTGGGATTAATACCCCAAAAAATATTCAAACCTCCAACTTAAGCTGGAGGTTCGAGGTCCTGTTCAATTTTTGCCCATTTGCAGTGCAGCGCCTATGTCATATGATGCTCTGACTTATCATATCAGTCGGTTTATGACATCTTCCAGCCTTTCTTGTGTCAGCTGAGGCTTGAGAATGAAGTCATCTATAAAAACGCCTTTTAGTCGCTGTCGTACTTCTGTCATATCGGACGCGGTAATGACGACAATGGGGATATTCTGATATTTCGAGTCCCTAAGCTCCTCAATCAGAGCTTCGCCTGTCATATCTGCAAGTTCAAGTCCTGTTATAATCAAATCAATATCATCCTGGGCCAGTACCTTATAGGCTTCCTGACCACTTTTTGTAGATATTGCATTAAATCCCGACTCTATGAGCATGTCATGTATAATCTTTCTGAAGAAAGCACTATACTCCAAGTGCAAAATCTGCATATTATTACCTCTCTTGTACACTGCACGGTCACACTTCCGATATATAATAGTAAAAGCTATCACATATTTATCCATTCGTCATAGAAATTAAAACCCCTTTTTTTATCTTTAATTTCGTAATGGTTTTTTGATATGGCTTAAGAATTGACATTTACACATTTTCAGCATCATTAGGAGGAAAACATGAAAAATCAAAAATTACTAGCAGCTGGCATTCTTATCATTGCCATTCTCGCAGGACTTGCCTTGAACAACGCCTTAGATCTTACTGCCCAAGAGCGGATTGATCGTTTGCTCGACAGCAGTGGAAAGCTTCAATCCTATCACGCAGATGTAACTGGAAAAATCGATGTAGATATCACAAGTGATACGGAAATACCACCCGAACTGAAGGCCATGCTGAAAATGTACAGCAATATGGCGGTAAAACTGAGTTCCGATGTGGTTATGAAGCCGGATGATTTTCAAATGTCTCTCATCGAAACACTGGATATGTCCGGAATGGAAATGGTCATCGAAGCATATGTCGTAGACGACACCCTACTTTTTAAATACCCAATCCTCGGCAACTACATTCTTATAAAAGCCGAAGACCTTGAAAACGCATTTGGAATAACACTTCCAGACAACTTCATGACACGCCTTTACGATGTACTGGAGGAACACAAGGAGGACAGTGTAAGAATTTTAAAGGATTATCTTAACAAAGAAACCCTGCGTTATGCTGACGACTACATCATGGACGACAATGGCTATGCACAAACGCTTAAAGTCATAGAGGTCCGTCTCACAGCTGAAACCCTCATCGATCTCTATGCAGATATGTTTGCTGCAATCCTAAGCAATGAAAAAGGACAGACCCTGCTCTTTGAAATCGCAGAGCTGAACGAAGGACTCATTGCCGAAGATCTGGATATGGAAATCAAAACACTGAAAAAGAATCTTGCCGACCTGGACAATCCAGACAGCGATCTGCGAAATGAACTCGAAGACATGTTCACCATGCTTGCTGACTCATCTTTTACGTACAAAATTGGCGTATCCAGCTTGAACATACCAAAAATGCTCTGGCTTGACTTCAACATGTCCATGCCAGTGGATGAATCGGAAAACACCCTGATGCACTTCACCTATGCGCTTGAATACAGACTCAGTCAGTTCAACGCCATTGACAGCATTGAAATGCCTCAAATAGACGAAAATGACATTACCACGCTCCAAGCCCTAATTGAAAAATTCGGTGGATACTAATCCACCGAATTTTCTTCTTGTGACTCAACAATATATTTGTACTTAAGTTCGAGTATTCTCATAACGGATGCGTCAATACGGGCTTCATCCATCTCGCCGTCCTTTACTGCACTGTAAAGCGTATGCTGGATTTCATCCACATAATCGTTACTGGAAATAAGAAGCATATCCACACCCGCTTCTACAGCGAGTCTTACAGCTTCACTATAGGTGTATTTTTTTGATATGGCACCCATGACAAGGTCATCTGTCATGACGACGCCATCATAACCGAGTTGGCCTCGGAGATAGTCCCCCACAATTGTACCTGAAAGTGTTGCAGGATACTTGTCATCGAGGGCCGGTATGAGCACGTGGGCTGTCATGATGATATCTGCCCCCGCATCAATGGCCCTTTTAAAGGGAATCCACTCAAACGCCATCAGTCTCTTGGCATCATATTCAATCACAGGCAGTCCTACATGCGAATCCACGGTCGTATCGCCATGGCCTGGAAAATGTTTAACACAGGCGGCTATGCCCTGACTCTGTATGCCCTGCATGACATCCACACCTACATATGCAACTGTTTCCGGTGTTCGTCCAAAAGCCCTGTTACCAATGACCTTGTTCTGGGGATTGCTGAACACATCAAGCACCGGGGCCAGGTTGACATTGAGACCAAAACGTTTAACTGCACTTCCAAGGACTTGCCCCTGGTCAAATGCCGATTCGGGCCTACTGCCAATTTCAAGGGCGCTGGGAAAATCACTTCTGTCAAGCGGCAGACGCTGAACACGTCCCCCCTCCTGATCTATTGCGAGTATGAGGGGAATATCGCTTCCTTGCGAAACGTTACCCACCAAGTCCATAAACTGGCTTTCTGATTTGACATTGTGACCTAAAAAGATGATGCCACCGATCTGGCCACTGTGAATCATACGCCGTTCGTCATCTGTCATGATTTTGCCGTCGATTCCGGTCAGAATCATCTGCCCGATTTTTTGAGGCAGATTCATTTGAGAAAGCTGGGCCTCTGCCCAAACCTGCGAAGGCGTCAGCTCAACCTCGGGCGCTTCCGGTCTTTCCTGCTGCAGCGGCATAACCACCAGCAGTATTGAGATGATTTTTATGATTAATGACTGCATTTTATCCTCAAAATTCCTATCCCATTATTTAAACGCAAATTTTTACGCACACTTCATTATTATGACATAAAAAAAGCAGTCAGACTAGTTGCAAAGCCTGACTGCTCATTTCATTTATTCATTGATTTCGATTACCAAACCCAGTCCATCTGAAAAACTATAGAGATAAGCATACTGTCCAGAATGGATAATTTCCTCTCCGTTGATATCGACATACCCAAATTGCTCGTCGTCAAAGTATGCCATTACACCTGAATTAATGTAACCCACTGACATATATCCCCTTTGAGTTTTCACTTCACCGTCGACACTTACGATACCGTATTTTCCATCCCTCAGGAAGATAAGATGGTCCTGATCTGTCGGCAGGTAAAGGTACTCAAAATCATTGTCTGTCATATAAGTCTTACCTTCAAAGTCAGTCAGGTAATTCGTGCCATCATACTTTTCAAGCAGAATATATTTGCCGTCCGCTTCAGCAAAGTAATCATCTGTTTCAAACAGCTTTTCACCGTCAAATCCAATGACTGAAACCGTGTTCTCGCCGCTTGTAACCAGAATATAACCATCACCATAATCAGAGAGTGCCCCCTCAATCGTGTCCGTTATGATTTCCTGTTCAGCATTGTCATAGAGCATCGCATGATAGTCATATCCCTCGACTGTTGTGAAACCAATTATGTCTTCACTGATTTCCATTGGATAGAGTTCCTCGAAGACCGGCTTTATGAGAACTTGTCCATCTCTTTGAACAAGGCCGTATTTGCCATCGATCTGAACAATGTAAAGATTGCTGCCTTGTGCACTGATGCTGTCATACTTAGATTCCAGAATCACATTTCCATTCACATCGACCACGCCGCTCAGATAGGACTCCGACTCGACATAGAAGTCTCCTGTTTCATAGAACTGCTCAATATACGAGTAAGCAGGTTCCACTAGCGTATCTGTATTGGCGTTGTAGAACCCATATTCATAGCTGTCGTTCATGATTTCAAAAATGCCATTGTATAGGTCAGTTACACTATAGTAGGTCGGTTCTAGAACCACCTTGCCGCTATTTCTGCTCGCGACACCAGCGTCGCCATAATACCCTGTTGAGATGACATAGTAATCTCCAAGCTCTTCTTCCTCATCATAGCTTCCGTAGTAGGAATTCTCAACAGTAGCGCCATTTTTATCAATTGTCAGATAGTCTGTCACCGTCTCTACAGAGGCAGTTCCACCGATAAAATCGTCTGCATCGATGTAGCGTATTGGAATGGCAATTTCACCATTTGTGTCAATGTAACCGAATTTGCCGTTCTTTTCTACAACGGCAAGACCTTCAGAAAAAGGATGCACGTTGTCGTATTCCGACAAGTCGATTGCCACATTGCCCTTTGCATCTAGGAACTTGAAATCATAGTCGAATTTCTTCTTGAAAACTTCTCGTGTTTCTTCGCCAATCTGAACATTCGATGTATCTATGAGTCTTCCATCGCCACTATCAAAGAAATGGTCGCCAATGAAGTAGTAGTCATCAAAGGTTCCAAGTTCTCTACCGCTCAGATCCTTGAATACATAGCCTTCTGAATCTGGCTGAATGACAACATTTCCGTAAATACTGTACATCTGGTTTCCTGGAAACTTGCCTACCAGCTCCATTTTTTCATTGAGAACGATTGTGAAAATGCCGTCAAAACCAATTACATAACCATCGTCTGTAATTTCTGCCTCTTCAAAGGAAGGATACACCAAAAACTTTCCACTGGCATCAAGAACCCCGTAGAGCCCCAGTTCTTCATAGACCGCAAGTCCATGCTTAAAATTATCTGCACTGTCTAGCGTCATGCCGATAACCACTTCACCGGACTTGTTCACATATCCATACTGGTTTTCATCATAACCATATGTCAGTGCGTAGCCTTCCGAGTAATCATAGTACTCATAGTTGGAATCGGCTTCAAAGAGCACGTCGCCACTCGCATCAATGATAAAAGTATTGTAATCGTTGTCAAACACCTGTACCGCACCATCTTTGAAGTCATGTCCGTCATAGTATCTGTCCATCGGTACAATAAACTTACCATCCTTATCGATGTAAGTTGTGTTGGCGTATGTGTCTACTTTTGCATAGCCACCGCTGAAATCGTTGATTGTAGGGCTAAACTCATTCAGGTCATAATTGGCAAGCACATCCTTCACATAAAAGCGCACCTTGCCATCAAGATCGATAAACGCATCCTCTGAATCAAGGGTTACACGCGCCATCCCTGAACTGAATCCCGTTGCATATTCATAAACAGGTTCAATGACCACATTTCCTTCATAGTCCGTATAGCCATACTTGTCTTGCGTATCATAAAACAAAACCCGACCTTCTGATGCCGATATAAGACCAGTTTCCATAATCAAATCATTGGTAATGACCGCCAATCCGTCTGGCGCTGCCTCAACATCTGCAAAGGTGGCACCCGTTTGAACAACAAGTGCGATCAGCATGAATGCAACCAGCAGTTTCACACTTTTCATTTTTAAATCAATTTTCATAATTGCTCCTTTCAAACCATATATGTCATTCCATGGTATTATACACCAATCCGCATCCCTGACCGGTACATATCTTGTTGATATCTTGCGGCGCAGTGTACTTTTCGTGCACTGCACACCATTCAATACAAGACTGATACCCGTATAAGGCGTCAGTTAACCTACAATACCACACTCCAAAGGTGACTTTTGTCCAGTTGAAGCGTATATAAAAGGCTATTGCAAATCAAGGCAGAGTCCTAATAGACAATTCCCCGACAACAATAGCCCCAAACATCAATTCGATTTTTTACTGATTATACTGCACGTTCATAGACCGCGAACACATGAGGATAAGTATGCCCAATATTCTCAACCCCAGCGTCAATACCGGTCAGTTCCCACTCTTCCTTGAAGTCGGGGAAAAATACATCGGCGTCATTGAACGACTCAAAAATATGTGTTATGTACAGCTTGGACGCATGCGGCAGAAATTGCTCATAAATTGAAGCACCACCTATGACAAAGACCTCATTCTCGTCTTTAAGGGTTTTTGCCTTTTCAACAGCCGCCTCAATGCTTCCCACCACATACGCACCTGGAATTTCGATATCTTTTCGTGTGATCACGATGTTCTCTCGTTTTGGCAGTGCACCCGATGGCAGTGATTCATAGGTATTGTACCCCATGATGACAATGCCACCTGCCGTTCTTTTCTTAAAATACTTCAGGTCTTCAGAAATATGTGCCAGCAGTTGATTTCCGCGTCCTATTTCACGATTCCTGCCGATTGCAACAATCATATTTATCATACAGATTCACCTCTTTAATCGCTAAGTGCTGTTTGTCACCTTAACTCTTTTTCTTAGTCATGATACCACATCTTGGAGGGCTTGTGAATGATAGAATGGCACCATACGCCCCGTGACCTATTTAATGCAATTTCAATATTTTTCTTATTTGCGAAATGGTATACTACAGGTACAACTTAAGGAGGTTGGTCATATGAAGAAGCTAATATCCATCATCCTGCTGGTTTCCCTTGCTATGGGAGCCTATGCATGGTATGACGGAAAAACAATTAAGTCAAAGGATGTCCTTCAGATAAATATCTACGAAAACGGTTCAGATACACCTGTCATGAACTATTATGATCAAGACATCGCACCTATAGAAGCGGTCCTAAATGTCATAAATTCAATGAAAGAGGCTGAAACCTACGTACCGGAAAGCTCCGATAAAGAGTTCGACATGGACATACATACAGTGAGTGGCCAGCTCTATGATTTCACCCTGTTTATTGACCCCCTGACGTATGAGACAGCCCTTTACGACCGCAGCAGCAAAAAGCATTATACTGCTGATTCTGCCTACGCTAGGATCCTGCTTAGTACAGATGCTTTCATGAGCTTATACGAGAATGACACCCCAAAAGTACAGGTGACATACAGCACCATGACCCTGCCCGTCCAGAAGACAGCTTCACGCTGGTCTTATACCCTTGCAGACGGGACCCTGAAAGACAGAGAGACACAAGCAGCTTTTTCTCCGACTGAAGCAATGCCTTTAAGTCCGGATTATCCGCTCTCCCTCTTCTTCGAAAAAGAACCTCAAAGCGTCATGCTGCGCATATATGATGGCGAAATGCTTGTGAAGGAAGAAGAGGTCACCGCAGACGCATTCCTGCCTTATCCTTATAACGGCACACTGCGATATGAGCTGACCTGCACCTGGGCCCAGGCAGAAACAAACTCGGCCCATAACTACACAACTTATGCCTTCAGCGGCAAAATGCACCTGGAGCCTGAACTTGTTTTTGACAAGACCTCTGCAACCGCAGGTGATTTGATTGTCATTCAAATCAAGAACATTATGACGGGACAAACACCCATACTCAAGCAGTCATTTGCTGACAACCTGGTTGTAGAAAAGACCGATGACGGTTACTTTGGAATTCTTGCCACTGACTACTGGGCTGAGCCTGGAACATACGATTTAACCCTGGAAATCAAGGACGCGGTTCAGACTGCCTTTACTAAAGTTTATCCTGTCGTGATCGACTACAAGGAATTTAAAAAGCAGTACCTTACGGTTGATAAGACTGTAGAAGCCAGTACCCGTAATGATGCAGCCTACAGTGAGTACGCAAAGTACTTTACACCTGTACGTGACGCTTCCATCAAGGAAAAGCTATGGGAGGGCAAGTTTATTCAACCGGTTGAAGGACGTATCAGCACCGAATTCGGCGAAATGCGCTACGTCAATGGGTCACTGACCTCTTACAGACACTCTGGTATCGATATTGCCGCACCAACGGGTACGGAAATAAAAGCGCCAAACTCGGGTGTGGTCAAGCTATCCATGCCGCTTATTCTAACTGGCGAAACCACCGTTATAGATCATGGATACGGCATATTCAGCGTCTACTTTCATCAGAACGAACGGTTTGTAAGCGAAGGTCAGACTGTTGAAAAGGGCGATGTTATCGGCACGGTTGGAACGACCGGTTTTTCAACGGGCCCCCACCTCCACTGGACCATGTCATACTATGACACCAATGTGAGTCCGTGGCTTTTCATTGAACGCAACCTGGCAGATTTCGAGTAGAAAACAATAGGACCTTGACCTGTGATATTGCATCGCAGGTCAAGGTCCTGTTTTCTAGAGCTTTAAAAAATCATCAATCCAGTCAATCGGCATATGATCATCCATATTCTTTCCATAATATGCATGCCTCAATATACCATCCTTGTCAATGAGAAAGTCTGCAGGTATCCGGTTTTTGCTACCTTCCTTCTTTCCCCATACATGTCCTCTGCCGAGGCTCTGAGTAAAGCGAAAAGCACTGGAAATCCCCACAAACCAGGCACGCATGCCTTCCTCTACACCGTATTCCTTATAAAACCGTTCGCCAGGATCTCCAATTACTGTTGTAGGAACATCAGAACCGCCTGCATGCTTCCTGATGGAATCTTCCGGCGACTGAAAGACTGCGACCAACTCCAATCGTTCGTCCTTGCCAAACCGTTCAGCGATTTCCATGAACCTCAACTGACAAAATGGACACCCAGCATATCTGTAAAAGGATAAAAGCACTTTTCTCCCCTGAAGCGATTCCAGAGAAAAAGGTACGCTTTTATAATCGCGAAACCTTATTTCAGGTGCTTTCATTCCGCTTTGCAGTTTCAACCAGCCACCCCCCTTCCACGTAAAAAATATACCCAATTTCATATACGTAGAATCAGGAGATAATCCCCACTGTGCCACACGCCTTTACGGTGTCTGCTTCAGCCCTTTTTCGATTATGAAGGACCACAGCATTGTCATAATTGGCACAATCCATAGATAGTAGGCATAAGGTGCATACTCCAGTGCTGTAATTCCAGTAATAGACTTAAAGAATATGGCATTGACGTTCCATGGTATGAGGGCAACAATCAAAATACCTGTGTCCAGTATTACACGTGCAAGATCTGTCCGCTCCAGCCCTGCCGCTTCGAACTTTTCACTGAAGTAGCTGCCCGTCAAAAGTGCCGTCAGACTTTGATTACAAGTCAGCACGGTTACAACGACACAGGTGTAGACTGTTTTTCGAATCAGCTTACCTGTAGATTTCGATTGACCGATCCAACGATCAAGCAAGGGCCGGATCATACCTGTTCCTTCTAGAATGCCATTGATACCAGCGGAAAAAAGAATCGCCAGGACAACCGAATACATAGACAGGAGTCCCCCGCCATGAATGATTTGACTCAGGCCCTCGGTCTGTGACACATAGCCTGTTATATAGTTTGACAGCATATCTACAGGTTCCGTCCCCTGTATGAAAAGACCAATTGCAGCACTCACGCCCGTTGTGACGGTCAGTGATTTTATGATCCCAAGCTTGAGCGCCAGTATGGACGCAAGCAAAACCACAAGCGGTATAATGACGAGCATGCCAATGTCATAATGCTGACCAATCAAAGTGGTGACTTTAAGCAGGGTTTCCTGCGCCGCTGCATCTACACCGTACTGCAGTCCAATAATGGTATAAATCGCTGCCACAGCCACAATGGGCAGTACATTGAAACGATAGAGCTTCTTTAGAACATCCGTCAGTTTTGCATTTACTGCTGCAGTAGCCAGGTTTCCACCACTCGCAAGGGGAGACATACGATCACCCACATAAGCGCCAGATGCGATTGCACCTACCATAAGACCTGCTGGAATGCCGATCCCCTGCCCAACTGCTAAAAAAACAACGCCAATTGTGCTTAAGGTTCCTATTGCTGACCCAATCATTAGCGACATTGCCATGCAGACTGCATATGCGGTCAAAACAAGATTGTAGTCAGCCAAATAGGTAAATCCAAAGTAAATCAGCGATGGAATCGTGCCTATTTGCATCCAAAGCGCTACAAGACCGCCAATCAGGAGCATCATACCGGCAACATAGTCCACATCTCTCATTTTCGACACAACCATAGTGACGACTTCCCACAAGGCATAGCCTCTATAGCAGGACAGACCCATCATAAAAAGCAGTGTCGCGACCAGTCCCAGATAAATGGGTAAACCCAGCAGAATAACAACCGTGATTGCAAGGATTAGAACGATGATTGACCCTATTGTATATCCCATTTTATATGCTTTCATTTTATCCCCCCCGGAACTCAAACCTTACGCCATGTACATTTTACATGACCTATTTCAGGAAGTCACTGAATATCCATATAATGTATAAAAAAGTCAACCATGCCTGTATACGCGTTTCTTTTCAGGTGCATTTACTCGATGACAATCGTACTCGTTCTCACATACTCTCTCAAATACACCGAGCCGGACAGCAGGGTTAATACCATGGCATACATAAAGGTGCCTACAGTTAGTATTATGGCTGGATGCAGCATATTCAAAAGTTCACCGGAAACAATCATGGCAAGGGGAATGGCTACGCGTGATGCCATTGTCATGACACTGAACACGCGCCCGCGCACTCGGCTTGGGATGGCGGACTGCATAAATGTCATAAGCGGAATATCAATGTAGGCGATTGATAGGCCAATGATTGCCATGGCGACAGTCGTCATGCCTGCAACATATTCATTCATGAGACGTCCTGAAAGGACCAGTATGGCAACCAGGACCAGCTTCCCAGTCAATACGCCTATACTGCCCATTTTAAAGGCCTGCCCCCGCTGTTTGACGCCACGAGACTGTATAATGACTGTTCCAAGAAGATAGCCTACTGGAAATCCTGCCGTTACTATACCCACCCAGGTTGATGTCATCTTAAGAACCGTGTTGAACATATATGGCAGTGGAACTGTAATAGCCAGTGTTAGGCAGAAGTTAATGCTGATGGAAAAGGTCATTAGGGAAATTGAAAATGGATTGTCTTTCAAATACCTGATGCCTTCCAACAGTGCGCTAACAAATGGATCCTTGTCCTTTTTCTCAAGCTCTTCTTCTGCCCTGAAACGGATAAATGACTCACTCACACCTGACAAGATGAAGGATACGCCATTTATGAGGACAAAGGTTCTGAAAGGGACCATTGCATAAGCAATGCCTCCTAAAACGGGCCCGGCAATAGAGGTAAAGGAAAAAATGCCATAGCTTATGGCATTCAGCCTTTCCAGCGCACTTTCAGTCTCCACGATTTCTGGTTTGGCAGCTTCAATTGAAATGTCGAAGAAGGTATTGAATATAGAAAGAAAAACCATACTGACGTAAATCTGATTTACTTTAATAGAGCCGAACATGGTTATCATCCATAGACCTGCAAGAAGCAGTCCGCTGAGCAGATCTGTCAGAACGGCAACATGCTTTCTATTGACACGGTCTGCTATCACACCAGCGATTGGCGCCGCGATCACACGTGGCAGCGTTCCCAAAATGAGCGTTAATGCAAATTTGGTGCCGGAGCCCGTCAATTGAAGCACATAGAGCCCGGCTGCAAATTGGTACATATTGGTCCCAATTAAGGAAACAAACCTTCCTGCCCCAAAGAGTACTATATTTCTATTTTTCATTTTGTATCTCTCCCTTCTGATACAAGCATATCTTCAGGAGTTAACTGGAGGTCAATGGTCTTTTTCAAGTGCTTTTAGCAAAAAAAAAGACAAAAGGTGGAGTATACTCCACCTTTTGAAGTCGGTAAAACCGACAGTAGTTTTTCTTAAATTATCGCCTTGCATGACAGCAGTAGGACCAGGTGGACTTCACATAATCCACAAAGCTTTCATGCGGACCGCCGCTGGTCACTTTTTTTGTTGTATAGTCCGTGTCAATTAGGTAATCAAGGGCCTTAAGCTCCTCAACAACCGCTTTGGTTTGGAAAAGTCTATGAAACTTAGGGTCGATATATTCGCCATTCATGCCATCTGCTATGATATAGATGCCGAAAACTTCTGCATGGTCCTTAATAAGGCCATCTATTTCACGCAGCAGAAAATTTTCTGACTCAAAAGCACGATTTGAAGACCCGCTCATATCCATTACAAGATCAATTGATTTTTCACGCAGGGGTATTTGCAGAAAATCTGCGGCAATCAAAAGCAGATCGAACTTCAAATCACTTTTTTCAAAATATGCCTTGAGCGCTTTCAGCCGGTTTATGTTCCGGTCCACACCGACATATGTGCTGCCTGGCGGGATGGATGTCAGACTCTGGGTAAGTGCGTAGCCGAATCCAATTCCTGGTTCCAATATCTTCAGGCCTTGATCGAGCTTGCCCATTACACTTCTGAACCATTCACCTGCAATGAATATTTTTTCGACATACTCGTCTGAAGTGGTTTCAAAGTACTCCACGCGGGCATCTGTCGTATTTTTGTATTCTACACTTTCATATACCGGACTGATTAGCAGAATGCCGTCTTCAACCTCATATACGCTTTCACAGGAGCATAAAAGCTGGCCGTCAATGATTTTGTTGTTTCGAACAGATCCGGCTTTAAGCTCCAGACCGCCTCCACATTTGGGACAGGACAGCATGGATAATGTGCTCAGCGGTATGCCTATGACCGTACCTTCATCCTCTGTTTTCAGTGCAATGCTTTCGAGGGCTTCTTCAGCCAACTTTTTTGCTGTCTCAAGCCGGTCCAATTCTGTGTTGATCCTTAAGAGATTATCCTTAAAGAATTGTCGATAAAAGGCCCTCTCTGAGTCGTTATGCAGTCTTGATAGGGACATGAAATGAAACATTTTCTTGATTTCCTGTAGGGTGAATCCCATGGATTTGTAGACCAGCACCGTTTCAAGGCGTTTCATGCAGTTGCTGTCAAAATGATATTGTCCGCCCTTTTTTACAGGAACAATGAGTCCCAAGTCCATGTAGTATCGTACAGTTTCAATGCTGACGCTATTTATACGAGCAAACTCCCCTATGCGCATATGCTTCTCCGTTCAAAACATTCTTTTCCTAAACAAGCTCTTTTCCAAATGTGTTCGTAAGCTTGCCAATTCCTTCAACGTAGCATTCCATAGTGTCACCCGGCTTTAAGAACTTAAATGGCTTAAATCCAAGGCCAACACCTGCTGGTGTTCCCGTGCTTATGATATCGCCCTTTCTCAGGTACATGCCCTTTGAGAGATCATGTATGATTGTAGGAATATCAAATATGAGCTGGTTGGTATTGGAGTTCTGACGCATTTCTCCATTAATGCTGCACTGGATATCCAGTTCCACAGGGAAAGCTATTTCCGACTTGTGCACGAGCACAGGTCCCATAGGGCAGTATGTCTCCAGACTCTTTCCTTTAAACCACTGACCATGCTTACGCTGGATATTTCTCGCTGAAACATCGTTGATGATTGTATAGCCAAAAATATGCGATTCTGCATCTTCCTTTGAAATATCAATGCCGTCCTTGCCAATGACAATGGCAAGCTCGACTTCGTAATCAACCATGTCTGTGTATTCCTGATATGCCAGCACATTTTCACCTTGTCCGATTGCAGGCTGCGCGACTTTCGCAAAATAGATTGGAAACTGTGGAATATCATCACTGCCGCCAGGCAAGCCCTTTGTTTCATTGGCATGGTCAAGGTAGTTCTTGCCCAAGCAGAAAATGTTTCGTTTTGGATATTCTATGGGTGCAAGCACTTTAACGGCTTCCAGTGCTATCGTACCTTCCATGGCTTTTGCCTTCTCGGCCAAGGCGAGGACCTCTTCCTCTGACATAGTGTCAATCAGTGCATTAAGATCTTTTGGTGCAGTGGCCCCAAGAACGGATTCAAGGGTAATAATCTTGTCCTGTGCATCTAATATGCCTAGTGTTTTTCCTGCCGCATTCTCAAAATAGATAAATTTCATATAACCCTCCTGTTTTATGTATTTTGTGTATATTATACCAGACTCATTAGTAATGTCAGACTATTTTTATAATTTGGGGTTAATTTTTATTAATTCACTTGATTAATTATTCTTCACCTGATATAATCCATTCAAGAGTTATATTTATACACTGTCATGAATATTTATAGGAGGTTTTATGAACGCGTATTTGCTACTTGAAAATGGATTTATGGTTGAAGGCAATCTGTTTGGACATTCTCACAATGTGTTTGGCGAATTGAAAATTAACGACAAAGGCTGTTTGGAGCTTGATGGCCTTCATACGAATGATGCATGCCTGCTTACAACGTGCTCAGCATCTTTAAAAGAAGGCAATTCTGTATTCTTTTCATCTGAAATTGAATCAATTAAATCATTTATGCAGTCATCTGGTTCATCGTATGCAAAGCTAGTCGTTGACAGTCTTGATGTTGAGTATCACCTTTATGACATTAAAACATTCATTCCAAATACAAATTCAGCAAACTGCAATAAGTCTGGAAAGGAAGCTGCTTAATATGGGCCGGCGGCGCAAAATAAACAAAATCAACTTTCCTTCTGAAAGGATACGAAAAAAATAAGCGATCCCCTAATTTTGAAATTTGGGTATCGCTTATTTTATTGCTTTTCTTTAAACAGGCAGCAGTGAAATGCAGCAGTCAAGTTTAAACCTGGGACCTTATGATTCCACGCATACTAAATGTCAATTTCCTTGCTTCCCTTTAACTCGGCCTTACCGCCAACCCAGACCCCAGTAATAGCGTCCGATGAAATCTCCAGGCGTGCAGTTATCTCCGATGGACTTCCCATTTCAACACCTTGCACAAAGCGCATATTGAGTCCGCTCGCTGCACCATGCTTCCATAAATAAGATGCTAATGCCCCTGACGAGGTGCCTGTTGCAGCTTCTTCAGGAATGTCATAGAGTGGTGCGAAATTTCTGCACGCAGCGTCATAACCCTCTGGTGCATCCAGTACAAAGACATGGTATCCTGTCACATCCAACTTCTTGCTGATTTCTCTTATGCGTGCAAAATCAGCTTTGATCCCAGCAAGGTGCGCACTGGACTTCAAGGGAACGAATAAGTCGCGCAGACCTGTGGATACAATCTGAAGCGGCAAGGTTTCATGTTTGGCGTCAAGACTTAATCCAAGACTTCTTAAGACTTCCTGTTCATCCGGCATTTCAAAAAACTCCGGTTTTGTCTGCTCCATAATCACGCTGGTATCTGATTTCAGCTCCAGCTTAAGGCACCCTGCCTTTGTTTCCTGTGATATCAGGCCGGGTTCTACGCGTCCTGTACGCAACATTGCAGAGAAGGTCGCAATGGTAGCATGACCGCATAAATCCACTTCCGCGTTCGGCGTAAAAAACCTTACTTTATATTCCGCCACATCCGATGGCAGTACGAAGGCTGTTTCAGAATAACCAATTTCTGCCGCAACCCTCTGCATTTCTTCATCTGTAAGTCCTGAAGCGTCAAAGACGACACCCGCAGGATTCCCCCCCATACCTTCCTTACTGAAGGCACTTAAAAGTTCAACTCTAACCATTATAAATATCCTCCCAACGTAGGAAATGGACCAATTTCTAAAATTGGTCCATTGGCTGTTTCAATATTTATTTCTTACGGACCAAGTCTATTATACACGATTTTTATGCATTAAGACCAGCCAAATTGAGAATATTCCAAGGTTTATTGTAGTGCGGCTGGAAGAAGAAGTCTACAAACGCCAGCTCTTCTACTGTCATCCCATTCTGAATGACCACAGAAAGTGTGTTTACTGTCTGAGTCATATCTACCAGTGAGTGAATTTGTCCACCAAGCACTTTTCTGCTTTTAACATCGTATACAATCTTCAGAAGCACCTTCTCATATGTTGGCATAAATTCAGGTCTGTTGTTTTCCTCTACAGTCACAGTCTTCACTTCAATGCCTTCGTCCTTGGCACGCTGCTCTGTAAGTCCTGTAGAAGCAATATTATGTTCAAATATCTTGATGCCTGAAGTCCCTTGGGTACCCATGTACTTGACAGTTGGCTCCACAAGGTTTCTTGCTACTAGAGTTCCCATTCTGACTGCATTTGTTGCCAGCGGGATGTAACCGGCTTTTCCTGTAGGATTGTACCGAATTGCACAACTGTCGCCTGCAGCAAATACATCAGGATTGCTTGTGCGCATGTAGTCATCCACCACGATTGCACCGTTGCCGAGCATGTCAATCTGACCCTTCAGAAGGTCTGTATTCGGTCTGAAGCCAATGCACAGAATAACCATATCTGCTTCGTGTTCACCTTTTGTGGTAAGCACTTTAGCGACCTTACCATCTTTGCCTTCAAACTTCTGAACCATTTCGCCAAGTGCAAGCTTGATGCCTTTATCCTCCATGGTCTTTTCGGCAATATCTGTAAACTCCTTATCCAGATACTTGCTCAAAATACGATCTTCAGCATCGATAAGCGTTACATTCTTACCTTGCTCCTGGAAAGCTTCAACCAGTTCGACACCGATGTATCCAGCACCAACCACCACGATGTTCTGCGCATTTTTCGCTCTTTCAATGATGACATTTGAATGGTTCCAGTTCTTAGAAAGAAGGATGTTGTCAAGCTCGTAGCCTTCGATTTTCGGTTGAATTGGCCAAGAACCTGTTGTTACAACCAGCTTGTCGAACGTGTCTGTGAACTCTTCTCCACTTTTCAAGTCTTTGACTTTGATATTTTTCTCATTTACATTGATGTCCAGAACATCATGCTCCATTTTTGTTGTTACTCCCAGTGCCGCGAGCTGCTCAGGAGAGCTATAGAATAGACCTTGAGGATCTTTGATAACGCCACCTACATATAGTGCAATACCGCATGACAGGAATGAAATGTTATCATTTCTTTCATAAACAGTAATCTGTGCTTCTGGATAAAGACCTGCAATATTCACGATTGCTGCCGTACCGGCATGTGTACAACCTACAACTGCAATTTTCATTTTCAAGTTCCTCCCTTTACCTTGTCAGTAGAGACATGCGTCATAATAATACATACCTCATATATTTATTTTCACACTAATTTTCGTGTAACTTATGCTTCTTTGTAACTGTGTTAACGAATTAACATGTTCTTTATGGATTCATTCTAGCACACTTTTTCTCGTGTTACCATTGTATTTTTGTAATTGTTACACTTATAAAGGATTATTTTAGTATACTTTCCTTAATTAAAGTGTTTTCAAGATTTTGATTAATATATACAACTTTAGTACACTTTAATTTTTCCAATCAAAAAATCCCTCTCAAGCGAGAAGGATTTTTTGAAATAGATTTGATTTGAGTGTATATACGAGTATTAAACGCCGCTATTGGCGTAACCTCTTCATTTTTAAGCGTCTGGAGCACACGCTTTCAGACCTTCCAGAAGCAGCTCTTTTGCTATTCCTGGGTTTGCCTGACCTTTTGTTGCCTTCATGACCTGACCCATCAGGAAGCCCATAGACTCGGCTCTACCTGCATGGTAGTCTTCAACAGCCTTTACTTGCGCAGCTAGGATTTCATCAATGATCGATCCCAGTGCATCAGCGCTGTTGTTCTGCTTAAGACCCATTCTGTCAATAAGGTCCAGTGGGTCCTCATCATGCTTGGCTAAAGCTTCAAATACTTCCTTAGCCGCTGTAACGCTGACAGTTCCCTCTTCTACGAGTTCAATCAGCTTGGCAAGATGACACGGCTTAACAGGAATCTCTTCCTTTTCAACCGTCTTAAGAAGTCTGAGACCTTCAACGATGACCCAGTTTGCTGCCTTTTTCGGGTTTGCACCGTACTCAACCACATCTTCGTAGTAGTCTGCAATGAACTTCTCTGAAATCAGGACTTCAACTTCCTGACTTGTCAATTCATACGCGTCATGGAAACGCACACGTTTCTGGTCTGGAAGCTCAGGAAGCGCGTGATGCGTTGCTTCAACCTGTGCCTTATCCAGTAGAATCGGCGGCAGGTCTGGTTCAGGGAAGAATCTGTAATCATGCGCATCTTCTTTAGTACGCATAGTCATGGTTCTGCCCTTAGCAGCATCCCACTTTCTTGTTTCCTGCTTGATTTTATCTGCCTCACCAAAACGAGTCAGATCAGACTGACGCTTGTATTCCTTCTGAAGCGCCTTACCGACTTCTTTAAAGGAGTTGAGGTTCTTGATCTCAACTTTGGTGTTCAAAATGTTTTGACCATGCTCTCTAACTGAAATATTGGCGTCACAACGCAGTGAACCCTGCTCCATCTTACAGTCTGAAATCTCAGAGTACTGAAGAATGGATTTTAGCGTTTTCAGGAAGGCAACTGCTTCCTCTGCGCTTCTGATGTCCGGCTCAGATACGATCTCGATGAGGGGTACACCCGAACGGTTGTAGTCAACAAGCGACACACCATCATCCGTATGGATCATCTTGCCTGGGTCTTCCTCAATATGAATACGTGTAATTCCTACGGTTTTCTCTACACCGTCAAGATCAAACTTTATAGTACCCTTTTCGCAAATCGGCATATCAAACTGTGAAATCTGGTAAGCCTTTGGAAGGTCAGGATAGAAGTAGTTCTTTCTGTCCGTCTTATTTGTCATCATGATATCGCAGTCCATTGCAAGACCAGCCTTGACTGCCAGCTTTACAACTTCTTCATTTAATACTGGAAGTGTACCTGGCATGCCCATACAAATTGGACATACATTTGTGTTCGGCTCTGCACCAAAGGTTGTCGGGCAACCGCAGAATATTTTTGAAGCTGTATCCAGCTCAACGTGAATTTCAAGTCCTATTACCGCTTCGTAACTCATTATGCCCCCTCCTTCTCAAATGCTGTCTTTGCAAGCTCAAGCTCCTGCTCCAGGTCATACGCAATTCTGAGTATAGTGGATTCTTCAAGCTTTCTTCCAATGAACTGAATCCCGATTGGAAGTCCATCCTTGCTGATGTCACAAGGCATTGAAACTGCTGGAAGTCCAGCCATATTGATATTTACTGTATAAACGTCAGCCAGATACATCGCCAGCGGATCGTCTGATTTTTCGCCAATTGCAAATGGAAGAACTGGTGATGCTGGGCTAAGAACCGCATCGTAAGTTTCGAAAATCTTGCCAAACTGGGCTTCCATATGCTTTCTGTACTGCATTGCCTTCTTATAATAAGCGTCATAGTAGCCGCTTGAAAGCGCATAGGTACCAATCATGATTCTTCTTTTAACTTCTTCGCCAAAGCCTTCCGATCTTGACTTGATCATCAAATCGTCTACCGAGTCAAACGCTTCTGTTCTATGACCGTAGCGGATGCCGTCAAAACGTGCAAGGTTTGAACTTGCCTCGGCACTTGCTATTACGTAGTAAGCAGATAGTGCTGCTTCTTCCAGTGGAAGACTTACTTCTTCAACAGTCACACCCAGTGATTTAAGCGTTTCAACTGTTTTAAGAATCGCCGCCTTGATTTCCGCATCAAGACCTTCACCCAAGTACTCTTTAGGTAGTGCAACCTTAAGACCTTTAGCACCAGACAATACTTTTCCAACAAAATCAGCCTCAACAGATGTGTGTACGCTTGTCGCATCGAATCTGTCATAGCCTGCAATGGCTTCAAATGCCAATGCTGTTTCTTCAACAGTCGGGGCAATTGGACCAATCTGATCAAGCGATGACCCGTAAGCGATCAGACCATAGCGTGAAACTCTACCGTATGTCGGTTTAAGACCTACTGCACCACAGAATGCTGCAGGCTGTCTGATTGAACCGCCTGTGTCTGAACCGTAGCTTATTGGAACCATGCCAGCTGCTACGGAAGCAGCCGCGCCGCCCGACGACCCCCCTGGCACCTTAGTCAGGTCCCAAGGATTGCATGTAGGCTTGTAATATGAGTTTTCAGTAGAAGACCCCATGGCAAATTCGTCCATGTTTGTCTTGCCGACAATAACAGCACCTGCTTTTTTAAGCTTCTTTACAACAGTTGCGTCGTATGGTGGGTAAAAATCTTCAAGCATTTTGGACCCGCAAGTCGCCGTTGCGCCCTTCAGACAGATATTGTCCTTGATGGCAACCGGAATGCCATCGAGTGCACCCAGTACTTCACCACTTTTTCGTCGCGCATCTGATGCCTGTGCGTCAGCCAGGGCTTCTTCCTTAACCAGCGAAAGAAAAGCGCCTACCTGTGGATCTGCATCTTCAATTCTCTTATATACTGCTTCTAGCAGTTCAACAGCTGTAAATTCCCCTGATTCGAGGCCAGCCTGCATATCTTTTACTCTTAGTCCTTTAAGCTCCATTTTGACCTCCCTATTCGACAACCTTTGGAATTTCGATGTATCTGTCACGCATTTTCTTAACATTCTTCATGAGTGCGTCTGTATCTTCAAATACATGCACATCGTCTGAACGCAGTACAGATTTCTTTCCATTGAGGTCATTGATGTCTACATCTTCAAGTTCGATATCAGCAAGGTTCTCGAAATGTTCCATGATTTTTATAAACTCTGCCTGGAATGAATCGTATTTTTCTTCTTCAAATTCCAGCTTCGACAGTTTGGCTATATGTTCAACAGTTTCTCTAGTAAACTCCATTTTGTCCTCCTAACACTTGACTCCAGTATGTTTGCAGCCGGTTCACAAATCCCTTCAGCCTATGGCATTACTCTGTTTAGATCTCTTGGAAGGATTGTCGCATGTCTGATGTTGTCAAGACCAAGGATCATCATGGTAATACGCTCAAGACCGATTGCAAAACCGCCGTGTGGCGGCATGCCGTATCTGAAGCTCTCAATATAGAAATCAACTGCTGCAGGGTCAATACCGAATGCTTTGAAGTTCTCAACAAGCATTTCATAGTCGTGGATCCGCTGACCGCCAGTTGTGATTTCAAGACCTCTGAATATAAGGTCAAAGCTCTTTGTCATACCTTCACGCTCACCGTCAGGCATTGTGTAAGCCGGACGCTTGGCAGCAGGGTATTTTGTCAGGAATACAAAGTCAGAGTCGTAAGTTTCCTTAATGTATTTAGCAAGAATCTTTTCTCCATCAGCATCGATGTTGCCTTTTGGAGATGGATGGCCAAACTCTTCAAGAAGCAGTGTTCTTGCATCTTCAAGTGGCATTCTTGGAATCGTGTCGATGACAGGAAGCTCAACTTTAAGCATTTCCAGCTCTTTTGCACATGCTGTAGATAGATGTGCCAGAATGTGCTTAAGCAGAGACTCTTCAAGTTCCATCAGGTCAAACTCATCATCAATGAAGCCCATTTCAACGTCAAGACTCACATACTCGTTGAGGTGTCTCCATGTGCTGTGTAGCTCCGCACGGTAAGCATGTCCAATTTCGAATACGCGTTCAAAGCCTGCGCCAACCATCATCTGCTTGTAGAACTGAGGACTTTGAGCAAGGAATGTTCTTTTTCCAAAGTAGTCTACAGTAAAAACTTCCGAGCCGCCTTCTGTTTCACTTGCAATGATTTTTGGTGTATGAATTTCTGCGAACGATTCACTGCGCAGATACTGTCTGAATGCTTCAACAATCTCAGCCTGTACTGTAAAAATGGCTCTTCTGTCAGCACGCCTTAGAGATAGATGTCTGAAGTCCAGCTGCTTTTCCAGTGTTGCATCAATGTCTCTGCCGTTGATTGCGAAAGGCAGCAGATCGTAATGTGTTTTTCCAAGAACAGTCACTGAACGTGCAATGACCTCTACACCCATTGGCGCTTTAGGGTTTTCACCAACATCGCCAGTAATTTCAACAGATGCCTCAACAGAAAGTGCATCCAGCATTTCACCTTCATCCACTACAACCTGTACAACACCCGACTTGTCTCTTAGGATTACAAAAGCAAAGCCTTTCATTTTTCTGATTTTATGAACCCAGCCTTTGACTGTTACGCTTTGTTCTTTGTGTTCTGCTAAATCTGCAATAAATAATTTTTTCATGAGTATGCCTCCTCAATACACTTAAAACGTCATTATCACTTGAGTACACATTCGATTGAGATCGGCAAGTTTCTTGTTATAAATAAAGTAAAGGGCTGCACCCGCTTCTATTTCAAGACAAACAAAAAACCTTCCGTCTCAGCATAGACAGTTACGTCTATGCTGGGACGAAAGGTTATATTTACTCTTCCGCGGTGCCACCCAAATTGGCTAAAAGCCCACTTATCAGTACGGAAACACAATGTGCTCGATACCTACCAAAGAATAACGGTTTGGTGCCGTCCAAGTCTACTCTCCTAAACTTTAGGATTTCGGTTGGAAGCTCAGAGATGTTCTTCACATTTTCATCAGGTGCTAGACTCTCACCAACACTAGCTCGCTCGGACCTTCATTCCAATGCTACTCTTCTCGTCGTTGCCTTTCGAATGTTTATTCAAGATTTGACTCTATGTTAGTCTATTCACGACCCTCTGTCAACAGATTTTTCTAAAATATTTTAAAGTGTGTTACGTTTTATTCATATTTGAAAACGTTTTTCCTGCTTCATGATTTCGCTTAAAGCTGTGTATTTTCAATGGTTATACCTATTTTAATAATTTTTGCGTGTTTGCCGTAAAATTATTTCGTTAAACTCTCAATCGTATTTCCTCCCAGTGACCAACAGGTGTTTTCCTGACGAAAACAACTTTTGAAATACACAATTGCAAGTTTATACGACCTTTTATTCATCCGGTGTATTTTTATCCATTTCAATCGCTGTGTGATACAAAGCTCAAATTGCATATCATGGCCTGGTGAAGAAATGCCAGACAAGCTGGAAACTAGCTTGTCTGGCATCATAGTCTTTCCTTAATCCATAGTTCCTAAGAACCTTACTCAACTAGGTTTTGAACCTCTACCGAAACTGGCTCAATATCCATTCTCACATTTTTGAAAGAATACTGGTCAGCTGCACCATTTTGTCCCCAGTAGCCTTCCGTATCTTCCGCCTTTATGAACTTGAATGCAAAGCCTTGACCATCTTCACCAAACAGATAGGTTACGACTTCACTGCGCAGTTCATTGTCTACCAGTCCATAGGAAATAAAGTCATTGAGCTTCTGATTTGCACTGAGTGACCCCGTCGTATCTGGATAATCAGTTGCATAATATTCATAGCCAATTGTTGTGTACTTGTCTTCATCCATGTTAAAGGTATCGGAAGCCATGTCGTAGCTGTCAGCCCCTTCAATATAGCTTACCTTGATATTCTCATAATCAGACAGGCCAGGATCCTTGATGGTCTGCCGTGTATCTACGACAAAGACGCCGCCCGGTCCTGCAACAGAAACTTCCTGCGATAGGTTGTCAAAAATCATTGCCGTGTTTTCTTCAACACCAAAGGAAATCGGATACATTTGTCTTACAGACTGCGTGACCATAGCCAGCCTTCCAAGCCTTGCCTTTCTGTCAAAGTGCTGGTCAATGACACCATACTTAAAGAATCCCAATCCTTTATCTACAATCATGCCACCCTGGTTCTGGTAATCAAGCGAGCTTTCATCATAATCATTTGTAAAACCGTACATTAGGGCACCCAAACTGTCACCGCCTGCGATCATGACATCGCTCATAATAGCTGCGCCAGCACTTGTTCCACCTATAACCGCACCCTCTTTATAGACCTTCCAGATTTCATCGAGGGCTAGGGTTTGTGACTTGTCATCATTTAATAGAACCTGTGTGATTCGGGTCTGGTCACCACCGACAAACCAGATTCCTGTCAGGTCAGATATCATCTGTGCAAGCTCAGGATCATTCCCATTGTCTGCCCATGTCGACTCGTCAACATCTTCCGAACGCTTATCGTCAACGACAGCTAATGGCAATACTGCAATCCGATCAGCCGGTATGCCTCTTGAAAGCATGGACTTTGCAAACATTTGCGCATACTTATGTGGACTCCCACTCGCAGCGGGAACGATGCCTATTTTTGCCTTGTCTGTACCCCCTGCAAGTTCGATAAACCTGTCAAAGACATCATCATTATCAGCACGCAGGGCACCACCTACAATCACTAGAGAGCCCTTAATGTCTTCGCTGGCATAGGTGACGTTTATCGATCCAATGCACAGCATTATGCTGAATAGAAGTATCGCTATTTTCTTCAAAGCAAGTCTCCTCTCACAATATTATGTCTGATAGATAATCCTCTAGAATCCCATTACAACCGCAATAACCATAGTCAGTGTCGCCCCGGCAATTAGTATGCCTTGGAACTTGGCTTGGAATTTCAGCCACTGCGTCCAGTCAACTCTCGCAACGCCCAGTGTACCCATCAGTGCAGCAGATGTTGGGACGATACAGTTTGTAAAACCGTCACCAAGCTGGAATGCCAGTACTGCCACTTGCTTTGATACGCCAACAAGCTGAGCGAGCGGTGCCATTAGCGGCATTGTAAGGGCAGCCTGTCCTGAACCTGATACAACGAAGAAGTTGAAGATGGACTGGAAAATAAACATGATCCAAGCCACAATCATGGTCGGCAGACCTTTAAGTAATCCAACCATACCGCTTAGGACTGTATTGAGCACCGTATCGGTTGCAGCGCCTGTGCCACCGAGAACAAGAACAATCCCCTGCGCCATGCCTACGACCATCGCCGCGCCAAGCAAGTCCTTTGCGCCGTTTCTGAAGGCATCTGCAATATCGTTAACAGACATGTTTTCCAGCTTGAATACCACACCAATGATTCCTGATACAATACCGATTGTAAAGAAGATCGTCGCAATCTCTGGAAGGTAATACTCATGAACATTGACACCCCAAATCAGCCAAACCATGCCCAGAGCAAGTGTCAGCAGAACAAGGGCATGTCCGAGTCCAAAGTGCGCCTTTTCATTCTCCTTTTCTTTCAGGTCGTCTCTAAAATAGGCATCTGTTTCATAGGACACAGATTTTGACGGTGACTTTCTGATTTTCTTCGCGTATGCCAGTGTATAAAGCGTTCCAATTATTGTAAAGATTGCCCACATGGCCATTCTGAAGGCATTGCCCGAACCGATCGCCACCCCAGCAATACCCTGCGCTATGGCAACACTGAAGGGATTCATCCACGATGTGGCAAAGCCTACCTGTGTTGCCACGTAAGTAATCATGATGCCTGTTATGGCATCGTAGCCCATTGCAATCATCACAGGCACAAGAATCATGGCAAATGGAATGGCTTCTTCCCCCATGCCAAAAACTGCGCCTCCTAAAGAAAATAGGACAAACATAATAGGAATAATAGCAACTTCTCTGCCTTTTGTTTTGCTGATAAGATTTAAAATGCCGTTTTCCACCGCACCTGTATGCAGTACGATTCCAAATGCACCGCCCACGATGAGTATGAAGGCCATTACACCTACTGCCGACCCCCATTTACTGCCCGACACAAAGCCTTCAAAGGCAAAGTTCAAGAATCCAACGCCGCCCCACTTTTCAAAGATCTTTATACCATTGCGCTGACCTTCAGTCCTGTAGTCTCCATATACTTGAATTACTTTCAGCGAGCTGCCAAAGTCATTGGTATAATTCACAGCCTTTGCTTTTGTCTTATTGATGGACCCGATTTCTTCTTCGCCTGTAAATACATAGGTTTTGTCACCTGAAGCATCAACGGTGTATGTATCACCATCCATTTCAAACTGTGTTACCGCACCATCTTCAATTGTTGCAATCTGTTCTCCTGCGCCGTTTGAAACCTCATACAGAACATCGAAGTGTCCGGTTGGTATTACATAGGTTAGAAGTGCCGCCAGTACAACAATGCAGAATATAATGACATAGGTATCTGGCATTTTCCACGTTTTGTTCACTTCAGGTGTAACGGATGGCTCCGCTACTGGATTTGGTCTTGACATCATTTTTCCCCCTTGGATTGTATAGAATGATAAGTAATATTGCTATGTCATTTAATAACGCAATTCGCGTGCCAATTTTTAAATATCAATAATTAATTCAGATATAGGCAAAACCAATGCTTTGAGGCTTTCAAACTGCAAAAAATGAAATAAAAGCTGGTTTTAATGGTCACCATTAAAATGTTATTGGTAACCATTAGCTGATAGAAAGCATATTTAGAGCTTGTATCGCTTCTCAATCCCTTCGAGTACCCCATTTGTATCCTTCTTTTTCCACCAGCCTGTCCAGTTTATTTGTTCTGATATAATAATCACCGCTGTACTCATTCATGATTACGACATCCGCTTGATTTCTAACCAGTTTATGAAACATGATTTCCTCTTTTGTATTATAATCCTTCAGGATGTGGGCATGCTTGTCAAATGCGTCGAAATAGGCATATCCATGTAATACGGCAACCCTTTTACTGGACAAGTCTTTCAAGGTGTCAATGTGCATCTGTTTTCCTTTTACCGTATATTCCGTTCCGTCATAGACCCTGCGGATCAGATCAATATCAATACCGCCTGCTTCTCCCGTTTCATTATCAAAGGTAACAAAGGGCGCATAGGGCGAAGTCGCTACAACTACAACTTCCTCCCGTTTCGATTCGAACTCCTTATTCATCAGGATGCTAAAATCCAGATTGTTGTCACTTAAAGCCTTTAGTGATGTATAAAGCTGGTCCACCATTTGTGTTTCATATTCTACAGACTGATTGATTTCTACTGACGCAGACGCGACGTCTTCTACCGCATGATTCATTTCCTGAACCATAGTCAGGATATCGGAGAAAGAATCTGCAACGCGTGTTGTCTCCATTGCAAGCTCATCATTCGCCTCTGAAATTGTCTTGGAGGCTTGCTCCACCGAAACCAGATCCGTTACCGCCTGCTTTAACCGGCATGACTGACCATGAATGTCTGTAACCGTATCTCGCATGTTTTCCTTTGTTTCGTGAGCACGGCAAATAATGTCCTTTAGAAGCTCAGTACTGCCTTTCACAACTTTCGAAGTTTCATCTGAAAGCTTTTTGACTTCATTAGCTACAACCGAAAACCCAAGCCCTGCATCGCCAGCTCTTGCCGCCTCTATAGACGCGTTGAGTGCAAGCAGATTTGTCTGGTCTGATAAACGGTTTATGCTGCTGATCAGATTTTCAGCTTCCTTTGTCTTCGTTTCAAGCGCTTCTATTGTCTTTACCGACGTCTGCAGTTTCCGATACTGCGACTCGATCATATCTACGGTCTGGGATATGTCGTGGTGTTTGGCATGAACGATTTCATATGTCCGACTGCTGAGCTCAGACATCTGTCGTGCATGCGCCGTAAAGGACTTCACGGAGTGATCCACAGTTTCAATGAATCCACTGATTGTCATGACCGCAGCAGCTTGCTCCTCCGAATTTGCAGACAATCCCTGAGTCCTGTTCAAAACCTCTTTCATTTCCGAATGAAGCGCCTCTGTAGAAAAGGTAAACCCGCTAATGAGTCTCATATAATTGTCGGATAAGATCTTCAATTCGTCCAGAATAGCATTGTCGAGCAAATCACCTTCTTGTGTTTTAACCACTGGATTTCTTTTCTTCCCCCTTCCCTTCAAATAAAAGATGCCTGCAGCTGAAATTAGTAAAAGCAGTGCCAGATAAACCATACAAACTCCCCCTTCAATACCTATAGCAACAAGACTTATACAGGTATATGTTGCAATTTATATGCCAAAGGAAAATGTAAAAAAACCAGAGTTTTTTCCTAAACTCTGGTTTTTCTATGGGTTAATGGTGACCATTGGTTTCCCATTAGGTCTTTAATGGTTCAATAAGGCAAATTACGTAAAAGGTCAATGGGACTTGCTGGCGTCTTCCTTCCATATAATCACACGTCCAGATTCTGTCAGCTTGGTCCCTACCTTTCCCTTGCCTTTATAAATAAGTCCCAGCTGTTCCAAATGATTTAGCTTTGTTCTGACCTGGTTCTCACTCAGGTCATAGCCACGTGCCTCGGAGAGCATGGCAAGCTGTTTCCTGCCAAGGATGTCCCCGCGTTGTTCATAGATTGCAACCGTTTCAAGAATAAAGCGCTGAATATCTGAAACCTCCAGATTTCTGTCCCGCCTGTCTTCCTGAACTTCTGCTGTAACTTCGGGCAAATCCTCATAGCCCAGTGTAGTGGAGCTCCTGACAGCAATCATATAGCTGATTGCGTTTTCAAGCTCCCGTATGTTTCCGTACCACTTCTCTGAAATAAGGGCACTCAGGGCATCTGGGTCCATACTCAATCCTGGAATGCCAGAAACCTTGAGAAAATGACCGACAAGAAGCGGTATATCGTCCTTTCTTTCCCGAAGGGGCGGCAAATGCACCACACCGGTTTTCAATCGGTAGTATAAATCTTCCCTAAACTGTCCCTCTTGGACCATTTTGAACAAATTCCTATGGGTCGCAGCAACGACACGAACATCTACGGTTCTTATTTCCGATCCGCCTACCCGCATGATTTCATTTTCCTGAAGGACCCGGAGAAGTCTGGCCTGCATTTTAAAAGAAATATCGCCAATTTCGTCCAGAAACAGGGTCCCGCCATGGGCCTGCTCAAAAAGCCCGGGTTTTCCACCCTTCTTTGCACCAGTAAAGGCACCTTCCTCGTATCCGAAAAGCTCTGACTCCAGAAGGTTGTCAGGCAGTGCGCTGAAATTCACCGCTAAAAACGGTCCCTTTCTCCTGGATGAAGCGTTATGCACGGCACTTGCAAAGAGTTCCTTTCCTGTTCCGCTTTCCCCCTGCAAGAGGATGGTGAGAGTTGACGCAGCCAGCTTTTTAGATATTTTCTTTGCCCGTTCCAAGGCCGAGGAACGTCCCACAATATCTTCAAAAGCGTATTTTGCATAAAAACCTTTTCGTACCAGTTCACGCTTGAGCCGATCATGTTCCAGCAGTGAATCTTCAATACTTTTAAAGGTCGCTAAAAATTGTCCCTCTGAAATTTCAAGCAGGGCTACAGACAATTGTCCTGAACGCGTGTCCACAATCTGTTCCTGATTTTTGGACATCAGTGCTTTGATAATTTCCGCATCGGATATGATTTCCGAAAGCAGTCTGCCCTCTGGACGGGCATTTTCTAGCCGTAGAAGCTGGCGTACCCTCTGGTTCGCGACCAGAACCCTTCCGCTGCCCTCGAACAGCAGAAGGCCATCGCCGAGCCGGTTGAGCATGCTACTCAACTTGTCATTGAGGTGTGCAATTTCATTTCTGGAGGCTGAAACAATCTGGTTCATCTTGATGATTTTTCGCAGGTAGGCCCGTGTAAAATACCCAGCCTGTGACTTTCCCCGCCCTGTTTTGCTGAGTATGTCCAGAATTGTGGGAAAATCCATTACTCGTGGACCAATATCAATGACAGTCGTAACCCACTTTGGCACATAGGCGCTCTCTCCCGGTGTTATGGCTATGGAAGGCCTGTCGATAGGCTGGTCACACCCTGGAAAGTAGGGTACAAACTCAAGACCGGTTACGCCAATTTCCTTAAGATTTTCAATCACTTCGTTTGTCGTTTCACGCAAATCATTGACTAGAAGGACTTTTGTTCCAACAGATAAGGCCACAATCTCATCAAGGCCATCAAAATCGATGGTTCTTTCCGCTATGATGATTTCACTGTCACGATCAAGCAATTTTTTTGCTGTAAGATCATTATAGGCAAAGCGACTCGAAACAATTATCAAATCACCGGTAATCACTTCGTCTATGCCTGCGTCTTCAGCATAATATGAAATATCATAGCCTTCATTCAAATAGGTTCCCAACTGATTCTTGAGTGCGGTCAAGGTGTCGATAGACCCGGTTACCAGTGAAATATTCATAAGTTCAGCCCCCAATGCCGATTCTTACTCAAACGTGCCTTTGACAATGACTTCTTCGTTTTGCATCATCCATTTTCCAAGCGCCATGACATCTGTGATTTTCCCATTTTTCTCTGCCACAATCAGGTCTGCATCCATACCCGCTTCTATGCGGCCTTTATGCGCCAGTCCCAGTGCCATCGCCGGCGAAGTCGTTATGGTAGTGAGTGCTTCTTCCAGCGCAACACCATAGGTCTTGACTGCATCAAGAACTGTGTCATATAGACTGCCCATACTCCCCACAGTTAGTCCATTGCAGTTTCCATTCGCATCAAAGGAAGGCAGCGATCCCTGACCGTCAGAGGTCATTGTAATCCGTTCAAGGGGCACACCCGCTTCAAGGAGCATTTTCACAGCTTTTCCAGCCGGCACTTCTCCCTCGTCTATGAACTGCGGAATCGTTGACGTTGTGATGTCCACCCTGCCACCCCTTAAGGCATAGGCAACTGCTTCATTGAAGAGTTCACCATTTCTATTTACATGTGTTGGCAGAAACTGACCTATAGGGATGTCTGAAACGCTAAGCACTTCATAAATCGGTTCAAATCGCTTTTCACCATCTCCCAAATGGAGATTGACGACCCCGGACTTGCCTGAAAGGATTCCACCAAGACGTGACTCAGCAGCCATCTTAGCGAGCTCGTATTTGGAGGGTGCTGATGACCGGTGGTCTGAAACAGCAATCTCACCTGTTCCAATCACTTCCTCCACCATCATGATATCCCTGCGTATATCGCCTGTCAGCGTAACCAGGGGCAGACTGTATGAGCCCGTATAGCAATAAGCGCTCACGCCCTCTTCCTTGAGTGCCTTGGTTTTGGCAATCAGATTTTCCATCGACCTTGCAACACCATCTGTTCCCAGACAGCCCACAACGGTTGTCACACCTGCCCTGATCATATCCGACAGCACCAGCTCAGGGGTTCTTGTCCTAAAGCCGCCTTCACCGCCACCACCGCAAATATGCACATGGGCGTCAATCAAACCTGGCATGACACGTTTGCCTTTCAAATCAACAGCTATCACCTCAATTGCATCTGACATAAATGTGATTTCTGGCGCAATGGCAGCAATACGCCCATCTGCAATCAGGATGTCTCTTTGTCCTATATACGCCGGACTGTAGACCTCTGCATTTTTTAATAGTTTTAGCATAATATCCCCCTATTTATCTTCAGTTTGGTATTTTCGGAAATCTCCAGTCTACTATATTGCAGGAAACATGCCAATTTTTCTATAAGACCTTAACACCGCTTAAATACAGGGTTTAGAGAATCAATCCATTTTAATGGTTTATTTAATGGTTATTTTCTTACTACCATTTTAACCATTAATCCACCACTTTCAAAGACCCTAATTTGCGATCAAGCTGCTTTAATGGATACTTTTCGGGTAAATATATGCTGGTTATACCAGGAGGGATGACAATGACAAACATATCAAAACAGCAGGAGAATATTTTACTGGAGGAACTTGAGGCAAGAATCATTACAGGCCAGCTAAAAGCGGGAGATTCATTGCCATCTGAACGCCAGCTGTCTGAGGAACTCAATCTGAGTCGACCCGTGATTCACAATGTACTCACACGTCTTCAGGACCGCGGCCTGGTTAGGATATTGCCTCGAAAGGGAACAATTGTCGAAGACTTTAAGCAAACTGGAACTGTTGATGTCATAAGCAGTCTGGTCAAATGCTATGGAAATGAACTCTCCCATTCCTATAGAAAAGCGATTCTTGACCTCTTTAAGGGACATACCGATCTTATCATTGCCGATATCATTCAAAATGAATATGACGCACGGCTCGAAAGCGTCAAAGAGGTACTTGCCGCTGCTGTATCTTTTGAGGAAAGAAATCAAAAGGCTGAGGCAATCATGGCTCTTTACACCGCACTTGCAGATGCAAGTGTCAATCCGCTCTTCCGTATGTTCTTCAACTCCATACACTGCGCAATTCATGCAGTTTCAAACGAAATCGCCTACCGGGACTCGACATATCATACCTTTCTTCAGCTCTTTACCAGCTTGCTCCACCAGTTGAAGATCAAGGATGGCGAAAAGGCTTATGCAATCAATCAGACGCTTTTTGACCTGATTTATGAAAAGTGGCGTTAACAGCACCTATAAAGTCATTGAATGCTTATGGATTTCAGTATCTAAAAAAAAGGAACGGCTGATGGCAATTTCCATCGGCAGTTCCTTTATTTATTCCATATGCTTTTAGCAATGCCAGAGTTGGGAAGCAGGTGCAGGACGCATGATTTCTTTTTCAATAATTAAGCCGGAAGATCTGGAATAAACCCTTTAAACTGAGCATTGTAGAGCTTTGAATAGAGTTTTCCGTTTTTCAGAAGCGTTTCGTGGTCGCCCTGCTCTTCAACACCCTTATCTGTCAGGACGACAATTTCATCTGCGCCTCTTATCGTCGACAATCTATGCGCAATTACAATGGTTGTCCTGTTCTTAGATAACTCATCGAGAGCGGCTTGAATCTGGATTTCAGTTTCATTGTCCAGTGCGGATGTCGCCTCATCTAGAATTAGAATGGATGGGTTCTTCAGGAAAACGCGCGCAATGGATATACGCTGCTTCTGGCCGCCAGAAAGCATAACGCCCTTCTCGCCCACCGCAGAGTCATACCCCTCAGGCAATGACATGATAAAGTCATGTATGCGTGCCTTTCGCGCTGCTTCTTCGATTTCAGCATTTGACGCACCAATTTTTCCATAAGCGATATTGTCACGGATGGTCCCTGTAAAGAGAAATACCTGCTGCTGAACAATACCAACATGTCTTCTAAGGGATCTTAGATCAATGTCACGCACATCATGCCCATCTATTTTCATCGCGCCCTGTGTTACATCATAAAATCTTGGAATCAGATGAATGAGGGTTGTCTTTCCACCGCCAGATGGGCCTACCAGAGCCAGGGTCTTGCCGGCATCGACTTCAAGTGTCAAATCATGAAGGACCTTGGTATCATCATTTTCATATTTGAAGGTCACATTTTCAAGCAGGATGTTGCCTTCCACTGTATCAAGCTTCGCAGCATCCGGCGCATTTTTAATGTCAGAAGTGGTGTCCATAATCTCGAGGAACCTTTCAAAACCCGTCATGCTTCTCTGGTACTCTTCTACAAACGTAACAAGACGTCTGACAGGATTCATGAAGAAGTTCACAAGCAGTAGAAATGCGAGCAGGGAACCGACATCCATAGCACCCTGAATTACCAGCCAGCCACCATAGGTCAGTACAGCTGTGTTCAGCAGTCCAATCATGAAGTTGATTCCTGTCACAAACTCTGCAATTGCCTTAAAGGCTTCACGCATGCTGTCACGATAACTCTTGTTTCCCTCATCAAACTTCATCTTCTCAAAATGCTCGTTGGCAAATGCTTTCACAACACGGATGCCTGAGAGACTGTTTTCCAGATTGCCATTGATTTCAGCAATCCGTTTTCTGAGTTCTGCGAAGGCAGTGGTCATATTGAGCCGTTTCTTAATGGCGAACAGGAGCATCAGCGGTATGAAGACTACGACAACCAGTGCCAGACGCCATTCATAGGTCAGCATAATACCCACTGCGCCAAGGAACATGACGCCTGAAATAAAGAGGTCTTCTGGTCCATGATGGGCAAACTCGGAAATCCGCTCCAGGTCATTGACAATGCGCGACATGATTTGACCGGTCTGATTCTTGTCAAAAAACGTATGCGGCAGGGTCTGAATGTGACCAAAGATATCCTTTCTCAAGTCATATTCAATTCTTGAGCCCATGACATGGCCCCAATAGTTCACAAAATAGCCGAATCCTGCTTGAAGCAGATACACGGCAACAAGTGCAAGGCCAATTTGAAGCACACGCTGGTGGTCCTTTGCCGCTATGACATCGTTGACCATGATTTTTGAAAGTACAGGTAGAATAAGATCCAGTCCTGATAGCGCGAAGGCGCACATCAGATCCAGGGTTAGTAATTTCTTATGAGGTCTGTAATACTTGGTAAATCTTTTTATTTTCTTAAAATCCATCGGTGTCCTCCTTTCTGATAGGTGTCAAATTTATATGTAACAAAACAATCATAAATCTGTACATGGAAAGGGTCAACCCAAGTCGTATTTTTGTAATAAGAATGCAACATTAAAATATTTTTAATGTTGCATCCCAATTTCTATCGCTTATCCAATTTTTTCTTCAAGGGCACGAACAACCTTATACGTGTTGTCTTCTATCTGCTCAAAGCCAGTGATATTTGCCTTGTTTATTCCCCTATAGCCTGCAAAAGCATCACTTAAGGCCTCGCGGGTCAGATACTTGGACTTTTCATTTACGACAATGGCGTCCTTTGGAATATCATCTGTCTGGTGTAAAATCTGAACGGCCGCCTCTTTGCCGAAGCCTTCCAGTGCCTCGTTGTAGGTTGCGCCTGCATCAATATCCCCATTGAGTACAGCTTCGATTACCTTGTCATGACTTCCTAAGAACCGAATTTCTCCCAGCTGGTCATAGAGTCCTGACTCCTCAAGGAAGGTTTTTGCGTAAAGATAGCCTGATGCGCTTCGCTCATCGACAAAACCAAAACGCGCACGCTTCAGTTGACTGATGCGCTGCAGATCCTTACTGATAATAAGGCCCCTATAATTGGCCGCACCATTGACCTGCGGCGAAACAATCGGTTCAATCTGGCATTTGGATTTTGCAGTCACATATGCCAGTGGCGAGAGCCAAGCACAATCAATGGCATTTTCATTCAGCAGCTTGTAAATGGCGTCATAGGATTCAGGCACAATAATACGAACATTTTTACCTATGGTGCTGAACACCTGTTTCAGTATGGGCTCATAAAGCGACTTGATGCGTATTGGGGAAGTAAATGGGTTTATGCCTATATAAATATCGTTGTGGTCCTTGTAGCTTTCCAGACTCATTGAGAAATCGACACACATTTCTCGAAGGACATTGTTTTCGAGCTCGATTTCTGAAAACTTTTCCTGTACCAGTGTATTTGCCGACTTTGTTTCAATGGTATAGGCATGTGTGCCCATGACAGACTCAGAAATGGCTTCAACTGCCAGATTGATTTCTGAAGATATGCCCTTCTGTGTAGCAGCCTGAATTGCCAGTTCTCCTACCGTATCTTGAATTGCACCAAATGAGCTTTCCATATGTGTGAATGCCATAGTTGCGTTTTCCACCTGCGTATCCACCTGTTTAAACTCTGACGATGAATCCTTTAGACTCTCATCCAGTTCACTCAGACTCTTATTCAAATGCTGAATCATTTTTTCAATTTCATCAATCGCCGTATCGGTCTGGTCGGATAGCTTCTTGATTTCACCCGCTACGACTGCGAATCCTCTTCCAGCATCCCCTGCACGTGCAGCTTCAATAGACGCATTCAGGGCGAGCAAATTTGTCTGGCTTGATATATCTCTAATGTATTTGAGTATGTTTTTAATTTCCCCACTTGATTTTTGAAGATCCGAGTTACGTACATTTGCCAGATCGTTCTCTCGTTTTGCAGAGCTCATAGATTCTGAAATGGACAAAATGGATGTCTTGTTCATTTCAAATTGCTTTTTCCATTCATCAGAAGCGTCACTCAGTTTCTCTGCGAAGGTATTCAGTCTGTCACTGAGTTCTGCCATTTCATTGACAGCCGCATTGGTCTGCTCAATACTTGCAATGTTGTCTTCCCCATTTTTCAAGACCTCTTCAAGCTTAGACGACATCTCCTGAAATATGGTGTTATTTTCAGCAGACAGCCATCTGATTTGATTCAGTCTCAGCTCGAATTCACTCTGCAAGTCTAAAAGCTTATTGCCTTGTCCAGTTTCTGGTGCTTTTTTCACCGGGCTCACCGACACTGCTTTAGGCATTTCTGAATCTTTTTTAATAAACTTTGTGGATAAAAAGTACTGAATAATAATACCTGTGATCAAACCTCCAATAAATAGCATTTTGCTCCCCCTCCTGTTATCCCTCTGGATACTACTAATAGCGCAATTTTCATGCCAGAAAAAACATGCTTTTTTGTGAATTTTCTGATAGATTGTATCAATACGCTCCAAAATACCAGCAAGATTCCCATAACACTTGATAGATTTTACCAATATTCATGCTATTCGGCGGGACATTGGGTATAGATATTGTAAGGAGGTGTTGTTAAATGTTTGAAAAAATTCTTGTTCCAGTCGACGGGTCCGATACATGCAGTTCTGTGTTTAAAGCTGCTCAGGATTTTTATGAGCGATATAATTCAGTTGTGATTCTGCTCCACGTAGATGACTTATCTGTTATTCAAAACTATGTGTCTTATCCAACTGCAGGAATGGTCATACAGCTTGATGGCGCTGAGCGCTCCGCAGAAATCCTGAAAAACGCAAGCGAAAAGCTCGACATTCCTGACACACACCTGAAAATCGATGTGCTTACAGGCGAGCCTTCAAGTACCATTATTGATGTTGCCATTCAGGAAGAGGCTGATTTGATAATCATGTGCACACATGGCCTTGGTGCTGCCAAAAGATTCCTGATGGGCAGCGTAACCAATCGCGTAGTACATCATTCCGAAATTCCTGTTCTCGTCATGCAGCAGGACAAGTAAGGGGGAATGGACGCGACATAGGCTCCACTCAAGTTGCCCATGTCGCTTCATCTGGTTTTATATCACGTTTTGAAAAGAACAGGGCAATCTTCGATTGCCCATGTCTATTCATCTGGCTTTATATCACGTTTTGAAAGAACAGGGCAATCTTCGATTGCCCATGTCTATTCATCTGGCTTTATATCACGTTTAGAAAAGAACAGGGCAATCTTCGATTGCCCATGTCTATTCATCTGGCTTTATATCACGTTTAGAAAAGAACAGGGCAATCTTCGATTGCCCATGTCGCTGGTCGCGCCATATACGTTTGAAAGAACTAAGCCCTATTTGTGCGCGCACAAGAATAGGGCTTAGTTCTTTCAAACGTGCATTTCTTTGTCCTTACCGAAAATCAGATTCATCCCGAAAAGTGGGCATTTTTTAGGGGCTTTAGTCACTATTTAAACAACTTGGTCTTGTGATACAATGGGTACTGATGTATTGGCATTCATTAATGTCATTTCAACTTAAATGTGAGGCGCGTATGAGAACACTGAAAAGCATGTCTGAGGTCACCAGCAAATTCGGAAGATTCATAGAGCTTTTTGATATTTCGAAGGTTGGTCTTTGGGAGATGACGCCTGAGGGCGATGTCATATTCTATAATGAAAATTTTTATAAGATTTTTGACATTCCTCAAACCAATTCTACCCTTGATGACTGGATTGAGATTATTGACGAGGAATTCAAAGACAAGTTCAGAAACGGATACACTCAGCATACTTCAAGTAGAGAGGAATCCTTCAAATCCGAATATAAAGTGATTGATAAGTTCGGAAACCCTCGGTGGATCGAAGCCTTCGGCGTTGCTGACTACGATGAGAACGGCAATATGACTTGCATGATTGGCTCTCACACAGACATAACCTTTCTGAAAAATTACAATGAAAAACTTTATGACCTTGCCTATATAGAACCGATCAGCGGTATTTACAACCGACAAAAGCTGCAAAATATGATCCAGAAGGATTTGGATGAAAAAAGACCCGCTACGCTGATTCTTATGAGCTTTTATCTAATCCGCCATCTGTTTTCACTTTATGGCTATGAGAAGACAAATCAAATTGTCAGAGACACTGTGAACGCTGCAATGGATCAGCTCGACACCAAATATGTTCCATTTAGAATTTCAACCAGTAAATTTGCCCTTCTGGTACAGGGAAAGACACACACTGAAGAAGTTCGTGCAGCTGTCGGCACGATCAAAGAGCAAATTTATAAAATACGCAATTTGCACAACGTCGGGATTGATGTGGATTTTCACACTGCCGCAATAAGTTACCCACTAGAAAACAAGGTGACCACTGCTGATGAAATTCTAAACAGGGCTTATCTCACCATTGAAGATTCAAAACGCAATGCCGACAGCAATATTTCGTTTTACAGCTCTGAGACACAAAATCACGTATTCAAACACCTTTTCATCGAAAGCCGATTGTCTGGAGCAATAAAACGCGATGAGATTTTCAATGTCTACCAACCCATTTTCGACGCCCAGTCAAATAACCTGGCAGGCTTTGAAGCGCTTGTACGATGGAAAACCCATGAATGGGGGACCATTTTTCCAGACGCATTCATACCCGTCGCAGAACAAAACGGCAGTATTCGTGAACTCGGCATTTATGTATTTGAAAAAGCGTGCCAGTTCATCAAGGCATATAATGAAAAAAACCATGCTCATGCTGCAATTTCTGTGAACACATCGGCAATGGAGCTTGTCACCATGGATTACCCGCAGAAAATCATTCAAACCATAGAAAAATACGGACTCGACCCGAGCCTGATCACCGTAGAGATTACTGAATCGACAATGATCGACAAGAGTTCTTCCCTTATTCTTAAGAACCTGACTCAGCTTCGTGAATATGGCATGAACATTTCCCTGGATGACTTTGGCACTGGTTATGCATCACTTAACAGCATGATCTACACCCCTATTTCAGAGGTTAAAATCGATCGTGAAATTATGCGGTCCGTTATGGAAAAATCTCTGATAAAGGGCTTTATCAAATCCGTTGTACAGCTGTGCTGCGATCATAACGTCTCCGTTGTTTCTGAAGGCATAGAGGATGATTCCATGGTTGAAGTCGCACAGAAAATGAATGTTCACCGACTACAGGGCTACCATTTCTCAAAACCTCTTTCAGAAGAGGATGCTCTAGATTTCAAGCTTTAAGCAGCTTGAATCCGGCACTGATTTGCAAATAAACAGGCTGTGTGCTTTTCTTAATCAAACAGAATGCACACAGCCTTATTTTATCTTTAATTAATACTTGAATCCGCCAAGTCCATGTAGTAGTACAGGGTCCTGGTTGGCTTATTGCCTAGGGCTTTGGCAACACCGGCTTTTTCGAAAGCATATTTGAAGCCTACTTTTTCAATAACACGCTTGGATTTGAGATTGTCATCAAAATGCCCCACCCATACCCGCTCAAGCATCAAATCTTCAAAGCAGTGTTTTAGAACACGCTCTACCACTTCTGGCATAATGCCCTGTCCCCAAAATTCTGGATTCAAAACAAATCCGATTTCTCGCTGCTTCAGTTCCTTCATTTTTTCATCCGGATATCTTTCGTGAATGCCAATGCTCCCAATGACCTTTTGGCTTGCCTTTTCAACAATGGCATAAACCTCGCCGGACTCAATAAACATCTTGATGATTTCAAAACTTTCCTCTCGGCTTTGATGCGGCATCCAGCCTGCACTTGGACCTACCTTGACGTTTTTAGCGAATGCATACATGTCATCAACATCTTTTTCAGACCATGCCCTTAAAATGCATCTTTCTGTCTCCATTTGCTTCATAATCTATGTCCCCTGCTCTGTTTGTCCATATGTGACCTAGTCTCTAAGTGTTGCAATCAATCTATTTTTTTTCAGGATCAGATCAAATGCGTCTATAACTTCCCTGCACACAATATCAGCATGGTTAAGTGCCGCCACAGATGTCCCTTCTACCCCCATGACTGCAATTGAAAGAGCACACGCCTGGAACATCCTTCTATCATTGTATCCATTGCCTATGCACATACAATTCTCAGCACCCAGTTCAATAACTACGGCTTCCTTTTTTTCAGCTGCATTTCCCTTTTCAAAAATATCAATTTGTAGAGGAAGCCCCTCACAGGCCGCAATAACCGTCCCGTTCGTGTCCGCAGTCAGAATATGTACACTTACCCCCATTTCTGAAACACATCTGATTTTCTCCTTAATATCATTGAAAATTTCACCGTCGAGCGCTAGGGTTCCATTGTAATCGAGCAGTAAATGTGTGATTTCATATTGCCTGTTTTCTGGAATCTCAATGAGCATAATCTCCACCTCCATATACTTACAAATTTATGATAACACAAATAATATATTTGGAAACACCTCTTGTATGAAAGATGGCAAATTCAAAAGTCTGTAATTTCATAATGATTAATTCTCACTAAAAGAGTATAATAATAAGTGAGACAACGAACAAAGGAGGATGTTAAAATGGATGATAATGCAAAATGGGTCGTTGACAAAAAGGTTGAGCGTACAATGGAAGCACTCAAGAAGAACAACATGGATGCCTATTATGTCAAAGATCAAAGTGAACTTCACAACCTGCTTAAAGCACTGATGTCAAACGGTGAAACTGTTTCATTCGGCGGGTCAATGACCTTGTTTGAAACCGAAACACTGAACTGGGTAAGAAATCAGGAATTTAACGTACTTGACCGTTACGGTGAAGGCCTTACACCAGAAGATATCCAAAAGATTTACAGAGATACTTTCAGCGCAGATACATATCTTACAAGTACAAACGCAGTTACAGAAGATGGACAGCTTTACAATGTTGACGGAACCGGCAACCGTGTTGCTGCAATGATTTTCGGACCTAAACAGGTCATCGTGCTTACTGGAACAAATAAAATTGTCAAGAACCATGCTGAAGCTGTAGAGCGCAACCGACGCGTCTCAGCCCCTGCAAATGTAAAACGCCTGAGCAGAAATACACCCTGTGCGACACTTGGATACTGTACAGATTGCAACAGTCCTGATCGTGTCTGTAATGTGTTTTCAACAATCAGCAAGCAGGCTATTCAGAACCGGATCAAAGTCATTTTCATTGACGGAACATATGGTTATTAGTTCGTCACACAATCTCTTTTAAAGTATCGGTGCTTTAATACCTACAGAATTGGTATATATAATAAAAGTGATATTAATTCTCAACATATTTCAAGGAGGCGTTTCCATTGACTACAACCTCTCTGTTGTCTAAAATGTGCGTTCCATGCACTTTAGGCACACCGAAACTGACAGAAGACGAAATTGAAATATACTTGGAGCAATTGCAGCCAGACTGGAAGGTTATTGACAATGTACGCATCCAGAAAATCTTCAAGTTCAAGAACTTTAAAGAGGCACTGGATTTTGTCAACCAGGTTGGTGTACTCGCTGAATCCGAGGGGCATCATCCTGACATTCAGCTTGGATGGGGGCAGGTAAATATAAGTCTCACAACACATAAAATCAAGGGTCTAAGCACCAATGATTTTATACTGGCTTCTAAAATTGACCAACTGTAAAGCCCTCTGATTTCAAAACTAAAAGCTGATGTTGACAGATTCCGATTGGGATCCGTTAACACCAGCTTTTCTTTTTAGTCACCCTTGGCGCAACATGCTTATGTGAACCGCTTTGCATCCACAGTTTTAGACGCGTGCATCTGTAAAAATCTTCGTTTGCCCACTTGCATCCGTATAGTCGATTTTAAAGGCGAATGTCTTTAAGTCTGCTTCCAGACGACTCCACTGCTTTTCATTTTTCCACTGAAGAACGACCTTGTTTTCAGCGTCCGTTTCAATAATTTCCAACTCACCCTCAAACGATGGATGTGTATTGCGAAAACGCATTAGATGAAAGAGCGCTTTGACAACTGGCCTACGTACTTCCTTTTCAATCTCTTCTACGGTGTAGTTATGTCTGTTGATATCTCTTCCGTTCTTCGTCTTCTCAATCAAATCTACATCGTTTTTTCCAGCCAGCATTCCAACGTAGTAAACCTGCGGGATTCCCGGTGCAAAAAACTGGAGCGCACGTGCCAGCAAATAGGCATCATCCCGGTCCCCCAGTGCTGAGTAATAGGTACAATTGATCTGATAGATATCCAGATTATTATACTTTGTCGTGTTGTATATTTTTTTGACATTGGCACCCTGCGTGAACAGGGCTTCTTTTGTATAGTCTATTTCCGCATCCGTCAAAATGTCCTTAACATCAACCACACCAATACCGTCATGGGTATCCAGGGTTGTATACTGGTTCTTGGGACACTGCTTCATCCAGCTAATAAACCGCTCGTTTCTACCGGAATAAAGGGTGTAGAGCACCACCATAGGCAGGGCAAAATCATAGACATAATATCCCTTTGATTCAATGTTTTTCTGAATGGAATAATGTTCATGGATTTCCGGAAGAATCTCCACATCATATTCCCCTGCACAATCCTTTGCAAATTTCAGTGCGTCCCATACATCCGGCTCAACAAAGAAGCAGTTTGAATCTCTCTTCTTTGACACATAGGCAAAGGCGTCTGCACGGATGATTGTCGCACCCTGAGCACATAAGAAACCAATGCTTTCTTTGATAAATGCCTTTGTGACAGGGCTGTTTATATTGAGATCGATCTGCTCATCGTCAAAGGTACACCACACCTGATCTTCTGAGCCGTCGGAAAAGGTAACCTTTTGAAAGGGCGCCTTTGGCTTGCGCTTATAGATTTGATCCACTTCCGCCTCTGAAGGCTCATGCCCGTCATAAAACGCACTAAGTCTTATGAAAAGATCATAATAGGGGGATGCTTCCTTACGTTTCAAAAAGTCCTTAAAAAAAGCGGATGATCTCGATATATGATTGATCATGAAATCAAACATCAAGTCGTACTTGCCTGAAAGTCTCTTAATATCGTCCCAATCTCCAAATGAAGCGTCAACTTCCTTATAGGTCATCGGTGCAAAACCACGGTCTGCGCTTGATGGATAAAATGGCAGTATATGAACACCGCCGATAACTTCCTCAAGGTACTCTTCAATAACATTGACCATATCGTTCAAATTCTCTCCCAAAGAATTTGGATATGTGATTAACATTATTTTATTCTGCATTGCTTCATTTCCTCTCTAACCTATTGATTTCTTACGTGATGCAAACTCAGAAAGTGTAGGCATACTTTCAATGGCGCCAATACGCTCACAGGTGCATGCACCCACTATGGATGCATTCTTTAGTATTTCTCGCATTTTTTCCGGCATATCCAGACAGGTCGCCGGACTGCTTTCAAGCAGGAGCTGACTGAGAACTGCGCCAATAAAAGCATCTCCAGCACCCGTCGTATCTACAGCTTCAATCCTGCACGCCGGTGTCTGCAAGTCATAGGACTGTGTCCAGTAATAAGCGCCCTTTCTGCCCCGTGTCACCAAGACCCGTCGCGCGCCCATTTTGCTCAATCGGTCAATGCCCTCACTCATATTTTGCGTATCTGTTAGAAATGCCAGTTCCTCTTCACTGACCTTGATAATATCTGCCAGTGGCAAGGCTTCAAATATACATGCCTTAAAAACTGTCTTTTTCTCTGCAAACAGCCCATCCCTGTAGTTTGGGTCCAGTGAAAAAAGTGTATCCGATGCCCCCGCTATAGACATCAATGTCTTATAGGCCTTGTTCAGTGACCCTTCCAGGAATGCGGTTGCTGATCCAAAATGGGCAATCTTTGACTGCTCCATTTCTTCAACAAGTGCAGCACTAAGCTGTAAATCCGCATCTGCACCCCTGAAAAATTCGAAGTCCCGTTCACCGTCTTCCTGAAGTGATACAAAGGCAAGTGTCGTGTTTTTATCTGAACGCGCCAGATGCTGTGTATCAATTCCTTCAGCACTGAGGACACCTTCAAGAAAATCCCCAAAGGCATCTTTTCCAACACAGCCAGCATAGGCCACATTACCACCCAGTCTTGATACGGACACTGCAACATTTGCAGGTGCTCCTCCCGCTTTCTTATGAAAGATGTTTCCATTTGCAAGGGACACATTTACATCTGTGCATATAAAATCAATCAGCAGTTCGCCTACACATATCACTTGGTTTTTCATAATTCGTCCTTTCATTTCATCACTTTATTGAGCCGTCAAGAACACCCTTGATGATTTGACGCTGTGCAATGAAATAGAATATGACAATCGGAATAATTGCGAGAATCAGTCCTGCCATGGCAAGCGTCCAATCAGCCTGATATGTTCCAAAGAAGTACTTAGTCGAAAGGGGGATGGTTCTTAGGGCTTTTTCCTGAAGGACGAGGGACGGTAAAAGAAAGTCATTCCATATCCACATGCCGTTCAGGATTGCAACAGTCACTGCAATGGGCTTTAGGAGTGGAAATATGATGTAAAAATAAGTTTGAAGCTTACTGCATCCATCAATCAGTGCTGCTTCCTCAAGCTCCTTGGGAATGGATTTTATGAACCCATGGAAGAGGAAAACAGACAAGCTCGACCCAAATCCAATATACATGAAAATGATCCCCGTATAGGTATTGACAAGATTCAGATGATTTTGCCCAAAGATATCTACCAGCGGGAGCATGACTGCCTGAAACGGAATCAGCATGGCTGCCACAAAGCTATAAAAGACAATCTGACTCCCCTTTGTATTTGTACGAACCAGCATCCATGCAGCCATGGAGGACAGGAGCACAATTAACACAACACTTAAGACCGTAATAATGAGAGAGTTTTTAAATGATGTCAGGAAATTCATTTTATCCATGGCTTTTGTAAAGTTCTCAAGATACATCGACTTAGGAAGTGCCAATGTTTCCAAAAGAAAATCCTTTTTTGTCTTGAGACTATTTACAAAAACAATGTAAAACGGAGATAGAAAGAGGATTCCAAGTACTATGCCGAAAAACTCTAATAGGTTATTTTTAATTTTCGTATAGGGCATTACATTTCTACCTCCCTCTTCTTGTTATAGTAGACCTGAATAATTGAAACTGCTGTAATGATAATGAATAAAACCGCAGCGTGGGCCTGACCTTCACCAAAATTTGACTCTGTGAATGCCTTGTTATAGATTTCGAGGGTCATAAGCTCTGTCAGCCGGCTTGGGTCCCCTTTAGTCAGTGCAAGGTTTACGTCAAACATTTTAAATGAGTTCGACATGGTCAGAAACATACTGACCGTAAACGCTGGCGCAACCAGTGGGAAAATAATGTGTCTGACACGTTGAAGCGGCATGGCACCATCGATTTGAGACGCTTCTATAAGGGACTCTGGAATGGCCTGAAGCGCAGCAATGTAGATTATCATAATATAGCCGCCCATCTGCCATGTCGTTACAATTGCCATGGCCCATATGGCCTGCTTGGCATCGCTTAACCATGGTAACCCAAATATGCCAAGCCCAGTCGTTTCATAAAGGGCTACAAAAACCTTTATGAAAATAAACCGCCAGACATAACCAAGGATTAGTCCACCAATTAGATTCGGCATAAAAAACACTGTTCTGAGCAGGTTGGCCGTCTTTAGCTTTTGCGTCACAAGCAGAGCCAGCCCAAAACCAATAATATTGATGACAATCATGCAGATTAATGTATATAAGACCGTTGCTTTAAAAGATATTGCAAATTGTGCATCTGAAAAAGTTTTCAAGTAATTGGAGAACCCAACAAAATTGATTTCCTTTCCTGGAATCGCACTCCAATCTGTAAATGAGTAGTAGAGCCCCACAATGAACGGCACGACCACGACCATAATGAAGGCAATATATACTGGACCTACAAATCCCCAGAAAGACAGTTTTTCTCTAAGCTGTTTTATCACCTTTTTAACTCCTTTTTATGAGGGGGGTGACCTTTCGATCACCCCTGTACACTTCAAAATTACTCTGTTTTTTCATCCCATTTTTCATCGAGGAATGCAAGTACTTCGTTCCAGTCCTTGTTGCCAAGTACGTAATCCTGGAATGCCTGCTTTGCATCATTTTCATTCATTCCACTTGGGAATGCATGCCATACCCATGGAATCGTATTGCCCTTTGCTGAGTAAGACAAAATGGATTTGGCAAGCGGATCCATGTTATCTGTTTCGATATTTGTAAATGCAGGAATATATTTTGCATCTTCAACCATGAACTTTTGACCACGTTCTGACATAGCCATGTAATCTAAAAAGAGCTTTGCTGCTTCAATTTCTTCAGTACTAAGCTTGCTGTTTACAACCCAGTAGTTTGGTACTCCAACAGGAATTGAGCCATTCGACCACGATGCATCATCACTTATCGAAATAGGAAGAAATGCAATATCAAGTGCATCGTCAATTTCGTTTAGCTGATTGATTGTCCAGTTGCCTTGTTGCATGAAGGCCGTTTTGCCAACTGCAAAATCGCTGTACTGCTTTTCGTAATCGATCATAGCCACATCGTCATATGAATATGCTACAAAAAGATCTACAAGATCTTTGAAGGCTGTCATCTGAGGGTTTCCAACAAGGTTATCCGTGTCACTGTTCAGCGCGTCAATAAAGGCCATTGGGTCTTCCTGCATTGCAAACGGAACGTTAAATGTATGGTAAGCTGCTACCCACCATGCAGTCCCGCCAACTGACCAACCCATTGTCGCTTCAAGACCCAGAACGTCCTTTTGACTGTCAACTGTTTCAAACAGGGCGTTCAGCTCTGTCAGTGTGTCGCAAGCATCTATCTGGTCCTGTGAAATACCGGCTTGATCAAGAATTGCCTTGTTGTACATGATGCCATAGCCTTCAATATTGACAGGCTGTCCCAGAACCTTGCCATCGACTGTAACATTATCAAGTAAGCCTTCTGCCGTCACATCTACCCAGCTTTCGTCCGAAAGGTCCGCGAGGAAATCAATCCACAAATCCCGCTCTGTCGGTCCAGGTATTTGAAAAATTGCCGGTTGATTTCCGGAACTCATTCGTGTTTTTAAAATTGCAAGGTAATCTTCTCCGCCACCTGATGTATCAATGTTGACTGTAATATTTGGATTTGCTGCTTCAAAATCCTCAACAAGTGCATCCAACTGGTCTACGACTTCAACTTTTCCTTGAAAAATCTCCACAGTCACCTGCTCTGATCCTTCACTTCCCGATGCCTGATTTTCTGTCTCTTTCGAACACCCCGTGAATAGAGAAAGTACTAAAGCAGCCACCAGTGTTGCAGATAATAACTTTTTCATTTTCCCCTCCTATGATTATCAATGATTTATTTCTGTAAGGAAACCGGTTTCCTTACAGCTTATATAAGACCTGTTCCAGAAGAACAGGTTGTATATACTTATTTAGTTGATTCCCGGACTATGAGCTCATGGTCATGGACCAGGTTTTCTGATACAGGCTCCATATTGATTAGTGAAAGGATGACGCGCATAGCGCTTTTCCCCTTCTCCCTGAATGGCTGGGAAATGGTTGTTAGCGATGGGGCATAAATTCCCGCAATATCTATGTTGTCAAAACCGATGATTGAAATATCATCGGGTACATGCATGCCCAAATCAATAAGACCCTTTATTGCACCTATTGCCATTTCGTCATTGGCACAGAAGAGTGCTGTCATTTCAGGATTCATCTTAATGAGTTTTTGAGCGCCTTCATAGCCGTCCATGAGTTTGAAATGACCTTCATAGAGCAGGTTCTCATCCAGCTGGATTTCATGTGCCTCAAGTGCGGCGCAGTAGCCCTTGAAACGTGCTATGCCTGCAATCGGGTCATGCTTAGGACCATGAATCATACCTATTTTACAATGCCCAGAGCTGGCGAGAAACAGGACTGCCTCATACGCTGCCTTTTCATTGTCGATTCGAACAATTGGATACATCGTCTGATCTAGCTGCGTACCAATCAAAACAGTGGGCTTGTCTATGGCCTTCAGTTTTTTGGAAACCTTGTCTGATGCATGATAACTGTTCAAAATAATGCCATCTACTTCTTTATCCTTTAGAATGTCGAGATATTTCAGTTCCTTCTCTTCACTGTATCTGGAGTTACAAAGCAGAATGTTGTAGTCATGCTTATTGGCTTCCGACTCTATACCCTCGATTATTTTTGAAAATACAGGATTGGACACATCTGGAATGAGCACACCAATGAGCTTGGTCTTACGCGTTGTCAAACTTCGTGCAACGCTGCTTGGCTGATACTCTGTCTTTTCGATGACATCAAGAACTTTCTGCCTAATTTCTTCACTTACCGGCTTGGAGTCGTTCAAAACACGAGAAACCGTTGCTTTTGAAACGCCCGCCATTTTTGCGATGTCATTAATAGTAACTCTCAAAATATCACCTCATAATCTGATTAAAGTGTACTCGGAAACCGGTTTCCTGTCAAGAGATATTTTGTATTTGTTTTCAAACAAAATACCTTGAAACCCCTTGCTAACCTTAAAGGAACTCTGCAATAACTGTATTTGCAATGTCCATTCCATACTGACTTAGCCTTAGAAAATCACTTTCTACAATCAGGGTCCCTTGCTGAACCTGAGATGCAATTACTTCTGCATATTGCTTCAGCAAATCTTCTTTGAACTTGCTCCTGTATGCTTTAAGATCAACACCTTCATTCAACCGCAGCCCCAGCATGATATATTCGAATGCCGCCTCACTGTTCGAGATTGTCTCCTGACTCTCTACAGGCAAGTCTCCAGCATTGAGGGCTGCCTGGTACTTGTCCCATTCTGCATAGTTTCCTGTTCGAACACCCTTTGTATATCCATGGGCTGCAAGACCTGCAGCATAGTATGGTTCGCCTTTCCAGTAAACAAGATTGTGCTTGCACGCTCTTGAGGGTTTTGCAAAGTTTGAAATTTCATATTGCCTATACCCGGCTTGACGTAACTTACGAACCAGACTATGGTACATTTCACGGTCCTCTTCCTCACTTGGCATTTCAATCAGCCCCTTTGAATAGAGTTTATCAAAGGGTGTACCATCTTCAATTTTCAAACTATATGCAGAGATATGCTCCGGATTTAACGCTATGATTTCATCTAAGGTCTGCAGGAGATTTTCCTCTGTTTGTCCGGGGAGTCCAAACATGACATCCAGGTTGATGTTATCAAAACCCGTATTTCTAAGTAACTCAAATGACTGCCTTGCAGTTGCTGAGCTATGGATTCGTCCCAGGGTCTTGAGCATCTGATCATCCATACTCTGAACACCCATTGAAACCCGGTTCACACCGGCTTTTCGCCACGCCAGCAGCTTTTCTTGATTTAGGGTTCCTGGATTGGCTTCTATGGAAAACTCCACAACCTGACGCATGTCAAAGCTCCCGTTAAGTCTCTGGCTGAGTTTTTCGATTTCAGGCACACTTAAAAGGCTCGGTGTCCCGCCCCCGACAAAAATGGTTTTCAGCCCTGGCTTCGCATCAATTTCACCAATTATTTCGAGTTCCTTGCACAAGGCTGTCATATAGGCCGCTCTAAACGCGTCATCTGTCCTAAACGAAACGAAATCACAATATGCGCACTTCTGCGCACAAAATGGTATGTGTATGTAAAGTGAAGTAGCTTTTTCCTTCATGGAAATCCTCATTTCAGTAATCTAAAAAGACTGCATCAGTCCTGCTTACAGCGAAAAGATTCGTGAATTCACACGGCACTTTTCAAGTGTGCGCAACCCTGATGCAGTCCCAAATTTAAACATTTAGTGACTCTATACGCATTGTCATTGGATCAATCAGTACCTGACGTATGCGTCCTTTATTTCTCTTCATCAAACTTAAGTACTGTAAGGAATGCCTGCTGCGGCACTTCAACATTACCCATCTGACGCATTCTCTTCTTACCTTCCTTCTGCTTGGCAAGAAGTTTTTTCTTTCTGGAGATATCGCCACCGTAACACTTGGCAAGTACGTCTTTACGCAGTGCCTTGATTGTCTCTCGCGCGATAACCTTGTTGCCAATTGCGGCCTGAATCGGAATGACGAACTGATGTCTTGGAATAACATCCTTAAGTCTTTCACAGATTTGACGACCACGATATTCTGCTTTTGACTTATGAACAATCATGGAGAAGGCATCGATGTTTTCCTTGTTCAGGAGGATATCCATCTTTACAAGATCTGACTCCGCATATCCCTTCATTTCATAATCCAGAGAACCATATCCTCTAGTCTTTGTTTTGAGAGCGTCAAAGAAATCATAGATAACCTCATTAAGCGGCAGGTCGTAGTGGAGCATAACCCTGCGCTCATCCAGATAATCCATGTGCAGCATTGTACCACGACGCTGCTGGCAAAGCTCCATAACATTACCAACGTATTCGCTAGGAATGAAAATTTTCGCGTCTACAATTGGCTCTTCCATCATGGAAATCTCCGTTTGCGGTGGCAGGTTTGATGGATTCTGTACCATGATGACATCACCGTCAGTCTTAGTGACTCTATAGATTACACCCGGAGCTGTCGCAATAATATCCAGGTCAAATTCTCTTTCAAGACGTTCCTGCATGATTTCAAGATGCAGGAGTCCCAGGAAACCACATCTGAAACCAAATCCAAGGGCTACCGATGTTTCTGGCTCAAAAGAAAGGGCCGCGTCATTTAGCTGCAGCTTTTCAAGTGCGTCGCGAATAGCGTCGTAGCTCTCACCCTCAGCCGGATAAAGACCACAGTAAACCATTGGTGTTGCTTTTTTATAGCCTGGAAGTGGCGTTGGCGTAGGATTGTTCTTAAGCGTGATTGTATCGCCGACCTGACAGTTCTTCACGTCTTTAATAGAAGCTGTAATGTATCCAACATCACCTGCCTGAAGCTTTGGCTGCGGTAGTGGGCCAGGTGTATACACACCCACCTCGACAACTTCAAATGTCTTTCCAGTAGACATCATCACCATCATATCGCCTTTTTTGACTTCACCATCAAAAACACGTACCGATGCTACAACACCCTTATAGCTGTCATATACCGAGTCGAAAATAAGGCATTTAAGTGGTGCTGACTGGTCTCCAGTCGGATGTGGCACTGACTTGACAACCAACTCAAGTACATCTTCAATATTAAGTCCAGACTTTGCTGAAACCTCAGGTGCATCTTCTGCCATAATTCCGATTACATCTTCAATTTCTGTTCGGATTTCATCCGGACGCGCACTCGGAAGGTCAATCTTGTTAAGGACCGGCAGAATTTCAAGACCCTGCTGATCAGCAAGATGTACATTCGCAAGTGTTTGCGCTTCAACACCCTGAGTTGCATCAACAACAAGCAGGGCGCCTTCACAGGCTGCGAGCGATCTTGATACTTCATAGGTAAAATCGACGTGTCCCGGTGTGTCAATCAGGTTCAGTGTATACTCTTGACCATCATTTGCCTTATATATGAGACGCGTTGTATTAAGCTTGATTGTGATGCCACGTTCTCTTTCCAGATCCATCGTATCCATAATCTGATCTTGCATCTCACGCTGTGTCAGAAGACCTGTCTTTTCAATCAGTCTATCTGCAAGCGTTGACTTGCCGTGATCGATATGGGCGATAATACTGAAATTACGAATCTTATCTTGACGATTCGACATTTTCATCCTCCTCTATTGAATCCTGTCCGACTCTTTCAATCAAAGGGTTTACCCAAACTAAGCGACAGGATAGCTGTGCAATAAAAATTAGTGCACTTCGGTAATTGACTTTACAAGTGCACATTCTGATATATTATATCATAAAGATGCTTTAGACTAAACACCCAGTATTGAAAAGTAAGAAAACCACCTGTAGGCCAGTACAGCTTATTTTCAGACAATTTGCAATTTATTAATTTTATGGATTACGTGATTATTTTCTTGTTTTAGGGAAAAAAGAGTGTTATAATTCTTTTTGTTGACTATTGAATGCAAAGTCATGGGAAACACTGTTTCAAACAGTATTTCAAGGACCTTGCTTCAAATGAAAGAGAGGTGAAACTGAAAATGGCTAATATCAAATCTGCAAAGAAGAGAATTAAAGTTATCTCAAAGAAGACTGAAATGAACAAATCTCGCAAGTCTGCTCTTAAGACTGCTGAAAAGCGTTTCATGGAAGCTCTAGAGGCTGGCGACAAAGCTGTGGCAACTGAAAAGTTCAACCACGTACAAAAGCTTGCTCGTAAGGCTGCTGAGAAGAACGTGATCCACAAGAACGCAGCATCTCGTAAAGTTGCTCGTCTATCAAAAAAACTTAGCACTCTAGCATAATCACCCTCTAATGATTAATCTATGCGAGTTAAGTTTTTTTATAAGGGCATCTGATCAGATCAATCAGTATGCCTTTAATAAGGGAAATTGATTCCCCAATTCCCTTGTTATAAATTTGAATTCAGATTTATAATGAACAAGCGCACGAGTGCAAACGTGCGCTTTCCGTCTTTTTTGCGGAAAAAACAAAGAACAGCGGCTATAAGCATAAAAAAACAGACATCATGTTTACATGAATGTCTGTTTTTTTATGCTTATAGCCATTGGGCGCGTTTAGCGACCTGAGCGACCGCCAGGTTGCTCGGTGCTGTTCTATACTATGAAAACGATGAAAATGCACATAAATAGCGACATGGGCAATTGCTAAATTGCCCTGTGCATCTACTTATTTCACGACCCCGCCACGCCCCAGCTTGACCATAAGCGTCTCTACTGCAAGTCGCCCCTCATACTGTCCGGTCTTAACCTTGAACTCCGTTTCAGCACAGGCATCCAGCATGTTTTTAAGTTGCGATAGTGAAAATGTACGTATTTGTGCCGCATTCTTTTTCACAACAAATGCCGGCAGCTTGAGTTTTGATGCAAGCGCTGATGGCGTATACCCTTCTTCCATATAGAGCTTGGTCTTATAGAGAAGTCTAAAGTGTCTGGTAATCATCGCCATAATTTTAATGGGCGCTTCGCCTTCGGCAAACAGCTTATGACTGATTTTGAACGCCGTCTCAGCCCGCTTGCTTCCAAGGGCATCGACCATATCAAACACTGATTTTTCAAGCGGTTTTTCAATCATGGTTTCAATATGAAGTGCTTCGACTTTTGTCTTGTCGCCACAGAAACCAATGACTTTTTGAAGCATATTCTTCACATCATACAGGGTTTTATCTGAGCCATATTCCAAATAGCCCGTCTGCTCGCTCAGCAGGTAGAGTGTTCCCGGATCAATGGTCTTGCCTGACTCAATAATAATTTTCTGCATCCACTTTGGAAAAGTCCTGTCATCCAGCTTTCCAAATTCAATTGCATCCCCAGCCTTAGCCAGTGCCTTATAAAGCTTTTTACGCTTATCGGGTTTCGATGTGCTTACAAATATCAGGAGTGTGGTTTCACTCGGTGCCTTCAAGTATTTAATCAGCTCATCCTCTGTATCCTGAACCAAGCGTGTCTTTGTCGCTCCAAAGAAAGGTGCATTTTTGACAACAACCACTTTTCGCTCATCAAAAAAGGGCAAGGTTTCACATGTTCCAATTATTTCATCGATTTCGCACACTGAACCGTCGAAAACAGTCCAGTTAAAATCGGCGTATGCTTCTGCAATTTTTTCATTTTGAAGCTTTTCCATTACATGATCCACAAGATACATTTCACTCCCATGGAAGAGGTAAACTGGCTTAAGCGTATCCTTATCTAGGTCTTTCATAAATTCTGTATAAGACATATCGGCCTCCATTTTTTCTTGCTTTACCATTGTACCATTTCTAATTCTTCAATGTAAGCCATGGTATGAAGGTGAGCCCTTCCTTTTCTATTTCAAGCCGTATACAGCCCTGAAGGTCATTTCTGTAATAATCTATTCCACTACTAGACAGTGTGTTTAAGCTGAGATTTGACGGGTGTCCAAAATTGTTTTTTCCCACCTGTATCACCGCATGCTCAGGTTTTAATGCGTCTATGAAAAGCTGTGATGTTGATGTCTTAGACCCATGATGGGCAACCTTTAGGACGTCAATATCATAGTCCTGCATTTTACTGTATTCAGAAATCTCTTTCTCGACAGCCTTACTGATATCGCCAGTGAAAAGAATCCTGTGCTCTGACGCTTGCATGAGCAGGACCAAAGACATGTCATTTGCATTATACATATGGTCTTTCATAGCCAAACTGGGCGAAAGAACTTCAATGTCAATCCGTCCCCATTTAACCCGGTCTCCCCGTTCAAGCACTTCAAAAGCGGTATTTGGCATCTTGTCTTTCAGATCCTCAAAAGCTTCGGCTTTTTCTGACAAGATGCCGTGATAAACACGTTCTATCTTAACCAACTTGGCTATATTGAATAATCCTGAAATATGATCGGCGTCTGGGTGACTTATGTAGACCGCATCTAAATATTCTATGCCTTCATCCAGTAGAATGCCATAAAGGTCAGTGAATGCAGGACCGCTGTCAATCAGAATGGCAGACCCATCTGTCCCCCTGATAAGTGCTGCGTCTCCTTGCCCTACATCCAAAAAATCCACGACAATCTTATTTGTATGCACTGGCCAAGTCATTATAAGCACAAGGACAATCGGAATCATAACAAGCCCCTTAGACCGAATGTGTTTTCTCAATACAAAAGATAGGCTAATCGCCGCAACAATCGCATAGACGCCAACAATTCGCGGCTCTGCATATGTTCTGATATCCACGCTGCTTAAGGGGAGCTTTTCAGAAAGAGACGAAAAGACCGTTAGGGTCTCCAGCATACCACTGCTGATAAAAGCCGCCACGGAACCACCTGCAGGTATTATGACTGAAACAACGCTGGTCACCATAATGAGCGGCATAAGCACTAGAACGGGAACGTTGAATAGCAGTGCATAAGGATATGCTTTGTTGAAAAGACTTGCAGACAGCACATAAAGACCCAGCTGAATGCAGACAGGCAGCATGATTATTTCAGCACGCTTTATGAAAGTACTAACTGCACGAAGCTTCTGAAAAGCACCTATACTGAAAACAGACCAAAAGGAAAGCTGAAAGCCAACATTCCAAGCTGCATAAGGATTGAGGGCAAGGGTGCAAAATGCCACCGCTCCCAGTGCATTCCACAGATCATAGCGCCGATTCAATAACTGCGAAAGCCTGTGCATGGCAATCATGACAAAGGCACGCAGGGCTGACGCTGAAACCCCCGTCATCATTAGAAAAAGAAAGAGAACGATGAATATCAGTAGCATGCCTGTTCTGTAGGGCAGCTTCAGGGTTTTCACAAGGCTGTTTGCAGCCGTGTACATGATTCCGAAATGCAGTCCCGAGACTGCGAGAATATGCCCTATGCCAGATACTCTGAAAGCATTCATTAACCTTGAATCTATTTGTGTCGTGTCTCCGAGTATCATACCTCGAAGCAGATTTGCTTCATCCTTGGAATAGTATGTGTCAAGACGCTTTCCCACAAAACGTGATAAAGCTCCCCCAATCCAGTTTCTCTTGGATTCCATCCAGAAGAAAGCATCTCCATCAAATACCGAACTACCCAAATGCCACGCCCTGTTTCCAAGCAAAATGCTGCGCGCAGTTTCTCCTGTTGACAGCACCTCAGCATTTTTGACTTCAAGACCTACACCTCGTGAAAGATTATAGGTTCGGCTGGAGAAGCCATTCGGATTACGTGCAGGCTCAAAAGGTGCTGCATATCCTGAACAAACGACATAGGCACCTGCCTCAATCACGCTTTCACCTTCAGGATAAGTAAGATCATACTCGAGATAAACCTTCCCTACCGGTGTGAATTGCTCATCATTCGATGCCACATGTGCTTTGGTCAGGACCATGCCCCTGCCTGAATTATGCGTCACAATACCTGAAAACGTGTGATTTCCAGTCAACCTTTCTATGGATGCAATCCTGCTGGCATCGAGCACGTAAATCGCACTGCCCATCAAGAGAACCAAACAGCCAAATACCACACTCAGATTCTGAAACCAGACTTCATCCGCATGCGGTTTCTGCTGTACAATCCTATCTGAACCATACCGCAGTAAGGTTATGAGGAGCGTACATGCTAGTGCCAGGTCAACATAGACATAATAGGGACCTGCCATTTTACTCACTGCTATTCCAAGCCATAGTAAAAGTGCTGTTTCTATTAAAGGTCTTCTCATAATACCTCCGAAAATATAATATACACTTCATTTTACATATATTTCCATTATTTTACAAGAAGACGATGCTTATTCTGACCTATTAGAATACTTGACTCCTGAAATATCAATATCCGCTTTTTAAATGTGGTTTTCTCTTTCTCCACATAAAAAACCTGCTTTAAGTCGTACTAAAGCAGGTTTTGTTTCAATCATTATTCAGCTTGATCAATAACTAAGTCATCAACAAGTGTTTCATCTTCTTCATCCGCGCTGGCAACAGGTTCCGGTTTAAGCATGAGGACCGTAACCACTGCAGTAAATGGAATGGTGAGAATCAGACCAATACTGCCCGCCAGGGAACGTACAATTTCAGTTGCGATAATGTCCAGATTGAACATTCGAACTGCCGGTGTATCATAAGCCATAAAGAGCAGCAAAAGTGGAATTGAGCTGCCTGTGTATGCAAGAATCAAGGTGTTAGACATGGTTCCCATGACGTCTTTACCGACTTCCATCCCCGCAGAAAAAAGCTGGCCTCGTGTCAGTTCTCGATTCGCCTTGAAGACCTCTTCAATAGAGGATGCAATGGACATGGCCACGTCCATGACCGCACCCAGGGCACCCAGTAAGATTCCAGAGAAGAGCAGCGCCTTAAAGTCAAAGGCAATCCCCTGAGGAATGTAAAGTAGCATGGTTGCTTCCTCTGAAGACATTCCCGTCATTTTCACCCGCGTTCCAATGATATAGGCAATACCGCCTGCAATCAGCACACCTGAAATGGTTCCGAGGATTGCTGCAATACTCTTTTTCTTAACACCAGACACAAGCAGAATGGTTATGATTGTAATCAAAATACAGCTTGCAATGGTAACTGGGACTGGGTTCATGCCATTGAGGATTGCTGGCAGAATGACCTTCATAATCATGAGTATCGTAATTCCAATGGTAATGACTGTTTTTACGCCCTTTCCCTTTCCAACAAGGACAAGGATACCTATGAAGGCAAGCACCAGCCACTTCAAATAGCTTTCACGATTGTAGTCCGTTACATAGACATCCACGGTTCCGTCTGAAAACTCGTCGAGCTGGATGATGACACTTTCACCTGCTTCAACAGGAATATCAAATGCCGGATGTCCTGAAAGAACATTATCTGTTTGATAGGTCTCTCCTTTGTACGGACCACTGGTTATGAGGAGCTGTACTTCCTGTATCATCTCTCCATATGTATCATCTTCCGCTAATTCAAATTCCGTTACATCAAGCACTTTGGCGTGTTCAATATATGAAGTCAACTCGTGATCCTGCATGAGTATATTCTCCGCAAAAGTCACCGTCGATATGAGAAACATCATTATTAATAAGAGCAGTGCTGCTATTTTTTTCATACTTCCTCCTTAGTCACATGTATCATTGTATCACCGGACCCTGTCCGTGCCAATGAGAATAATTCCTAGTCATGGACCAAATTAGCAAACGTCGCATCTGTAATTGATACAAGGTCAATCGGCGACAGGCAAACCTGCACACCCTTCTTTCCTGCACTCACAATAATTTCTGGCTGATTTTCAATGGCGGCATCTATGAATGTTCTGTATTTCTTCTTCATACCAACCGGAGAGCATCCACCTCGTATGTAGCCTGTGAACTTTTGAATATCTTTCACAGCAATCATTTCCACCTTTTTCTCACCGCATGCACGTGCAGCCTTTTTTAAGTCAAGCTCACAGGAAACAGGCACGACAAAAACATATAAGTCACTGCCCTGTCCCTTCGTGACCAGCGTCTTGTAAACAAGGTCCACGGATTTTCCCAGCTTCTCTGCAACAGAAACTCCATCTATTTTCCCATCTGAAACATCATATTCAGTCGAAGTATAGCTTATCTTATTCTGTTCTAGGATTCTCTCCACATTTGTCTTCTTAGATTTTGCCATTTTTATCACCTCTCAAAAATTCTCTACGCCTATTATAGCAAATTCTTTCGTGAAGCACTTGTAATAGAAACCATAATGTAATATTATGCTTTAATGACTGCTAATTCGTTTGCAGATTCAATTCAAGAATTGAAACCGAGGAGTATTATGATTAAATTAGGCTATTTTCAAGAACTTAAAATATTGCATTTCACGACATCAGGCGCATATTTGATAGAAACTGACGCAAAGGATGAAAGCGACAAGGTGCTGCTTCCAAGATCAGAAGTACCAGAAGGTGCTGTTGAAGGTTCACAGTACAATGTTTTCATTTACAAAGATTCAGAGGACAGACTTACAGCAACTCTTATAAAACCTGAAATCACACTGGGTGAAATTAAGAAGCTGGAAGTTTCAGAGATCAACAACATTGGTGCCTTCCTGAACTGGGGACTTAAAAAAGATCTGCTTCTGCCTTATGCAGAACAGACCACCCGCGTTCGCAAGGGCAGAAAATACACTGTAGCGCTCTACATCGACAAGTCAGAACGCCTTTGTGCGACAATGAAGTTTTCAAAGCACTTCGACAGAGAACCAAAGCTTGAACTAAACGAAATTGTTGATTGCTTCGTATACGATGTCAGCGAAGAGCTCGGAGCCTTTGTTATTGTAAACAATAGATATGAAGGCCTTATCCAACACGATGTGCTTGTGCAGAAAAACATAAAAATGGGCGATTTGACAGAAGCGCGTGTTTCCCGAATCCGTCCAGATGGCAGAGTTGACCTGAGTCAGCTTGAGTCTGTCAAAAAGCGTATGTCAAACGATGTGGATGTCATCTGGGAACTGCTCAGCGACAACGCAGGCAGACTGCCTTATAATGACAAAACTGACCCTGAAGTTATCAAAGAGAACTGCAACATGAGCAAACGTGCCTTCAAGCGTGCCATAGGCCAGCTTCTTAAGAGTGGCAAGATTGCCATTACGGATGACGGCATTGAAATGAAATAAGATGTAAACACTATAAAAAAGCCGAGAATTCACATTCGTGATTCTCGGCTTTTGATTTAATGATTTAATCATTCTTGTTCGGTACAAAATGCAATTAGTGATTGTGGCCAGAAATGAGTCGCTCCACATTTGCCTTTTGAAGTGCTACAAGTAGCGGAAACGCAAGTGCGCCACCAACAAATGCCTGAACAAAGTTTGGTCCAAATGTTCCAATTACACCACCTGCGCCATAGAAGAAGTACTCTGTTACTGCATATCCAACCATCATGATCAGTCCGCCAGGAACAAATGCAATTGTATATCTTACCGCAGACTTAACAATACCTTGGCTGTGCTTCATAACATGCATGTAAATGAACCCCACAACCATTGCATCGATGCCTTTGATCAGAAATGTTGGAATTGCATATGCCGCATATCCACTGAAAATATCTGCCAGCATTGAACCGATTGCCGCTGCAGCACCACCCAAAACCGGGCCTAAAAGTATGCCGCACAGATAAACAATGCTGTCACCCAAGTGAATGTATCCTCCACCTGTTGGAATTTGTATAACCATTGTGCCCACAGTAGCTAGCGCAGCCATGAGACCGGCTAGAACAAGTTTTTTAGTATCCATATCTTTCCCCTCCATTTGATGTCACTTTCTAACATCATTATAGCACCCATTGTACCCAGAGTAAACGGATGGAGGGATACAATTTCCCAACATTGTATCGTTACGGCTTCTTTCTTGCTATAACAGCGAGTTCATAGCCTTTGTCTTTCATTCTTCCCGTTATAACCCAGTCTGACTTCCCACTGAAAGCGAATTCTTCAACACCTTTATTTCCAAGAGTTTCACGTGTTTTCGAACCTACAAGGCAAATTTGTCCATCTTTGTAAAAGCCCACTTCATCTGCCATAATGGCATAAGGCCGATTTGTACCATTCATTGTTGAAATTGTATCGATACACTCATAAGGAAGTAACACAGCACCATTTGCATCACAAATCTGAATTGCATTCTCTCCCGCCCAGTACATAACGATCATATCATCCACAAAATCCATTTGGCTGGGTATTTGTCCACCCGGAAGTTCGAGCGCATTACTGTATAGGAGCCCCGAGGCCACATCAAAAGCCCTCAGTACAGTCGTGTCACTCTCCGTCCTTAAGAAGTACATCTTTCCGGCATCATGACTCCAGTAAATTTCAGGTGCAATTTGCTGCGACTCTGCGACTAAATCGAAATAAACGACATCCTTCTCCGGGAAGAGTATATAGCCAACCCTTGTTCCTGCAAGAACATTGCCATCAGCCAATTGGCCCGAATAGATAAATCCAAGTCGCTTTCCATCGGGTGACCACTTGGGGCAGGTTCCCATAACCTCATCAACATATTGTCTGCCTGAATCTGCGCCATAAACATTTATGGTGTGGTCCTGGTAGGAACCCTTTGCATTGTATATTGCAAAATATCCGCCATCAGGTGACAGGGTCACACTCTTTTGAAAGTCTTCCAAGACATACTCAGGCACCGTTCCAGATATGACCTTCTTTTTATAAGTTGTCAAATTGTAAGTGGCAATCTGTGCAGACTCCCGCACCATATAAATCAGTTTGTCCCCACTGTCAGCCAATTTGACATCTGGGTTATCTCCAGCAATGAAATTCCCGCTTATCTTCTTTAAGCTTCCATCAGGAATCTGCTGATAGAGCCCTGGACTTCCATCTTTTCTAACAAGTATCAGACCATGCTCTGATCGCAGAACGGCTGTATATGCTTGCGGATCTGCCACACTTGCCGTCTTTGAACGCGTCACCTGCATTTTATTAAGGTCAATTTCATAAACCCCTTCACCATAGGTCTTATGTCTGCCTGAAACTTCTATACGCGTTGCATCCATATAACGGACCGCTTCAGGTGCTTCTACAAAACTGTCAATCAGAACTTCACCCTTTGTCGACTCAATGCTTTCTACAATAACTTCCTCATTACTGAGTGAATCAATTTCAACAATTTTTGTGTCTAACACTGTAAATGATGCAAAAATCAGCACAGCAAGTGCACCTGCTCCCGCACCCATCCATTTTTTGTTTATCACTGGTATCAGCTCCCTTGCTTCGTGTTATGCCGCTTGTGGAATGCCGTTATGATTTCAATTGTTTTCGCATCCATCCCCATCTCTTCAAAAATCAGTTTCCCGATAGCGTCTTCAAGCGCCCGTATTTTTTCAGACACGCCATCTTCCCTTTCATTCATGAAGGTCATTATCTGACTGACCTTTTCAGAAACCGCCTTCTGCCAAGGCAAGCCCTTGTATGCGGGTACCGGTGTTTCGAGAAGGGGGCTTGCGTAGAGCTCAAGGAGCTCACCCTTGCGCTTGCCATTGTGGTAAAGCTCAAGGTAAAGGATTGCAGAGTTCAATATCCCCAGGTAATAGAGCCAGCCTGTCTTGTCAAGTGGCACCTGCGACACATTTCCCGACTTTATAGCTTTTTCCTTGAAATAGTATACATCGGCACTGCAGTAGAAAGGAATATCTGTATAGGCAAATCGGTTTGCCTTGCTCCGCTGCGGTACGACAATCTTGTCACCGACAAACACTTCAGGCTTTCTTGGCCACTGAAGACCATACCAGGGTCTTGTACCGGACACAACTTCACGCCTTTGGTCAAGCACCTCCTTAAACCTGTTCAAGTGTGCATATGTTTTAGGATAGGTTTTTTCAAATTCGTCGATATAATCATCTATATATACAATCAAACGTTTGGTTCTCGGTTTAATGATGTATTTATCAATGTCTGAGTTTTTATAAAAGGGTTTGAGAAACCCCTTCTCTATATGTGCATGTGCGTCATTTCCAAACACAAATATGGGCATGTCCTTTTCCAGTCTGTTTTTCAGTATTGTCTTTCTGGAAATTTTACTATTCAGCATGGACCGACTCACTTTGTCTGCCCCTGAAACAATGCCCTGCTTTATGTCGAAGATATCACGCAGCCTGCTGTCACAAAAAGCCGCATATGCCTTCAGCGCGTGACGATGACTGTAATCCGAAAGAACACTGATTGTACCATCCGAATTATAAATTTCCTCGCAGTCGCATTCATATGCATTCACATAAGTCTTTTCAATACGTCCAGCAAGAAGGTCTGAAGCGTCAAGTTCAATACGGTCATCGTGGGCACGGCTCAGAACATAGTCTACCCTGAGTTTATCATGCGCCCTGGTTCCCTTCTCCTTCTTCTTAAGCATATAGATCATGTTATGCTGTCCCAGTGCGTCTTTGAACACCGGATAGGTATTGAAGTTCAATATGTATTTGAAACGTGAGCTCTCATGAAGCTTTTTTCTGTATTTGACAGCGCCATCTGCAGTTATGAAATAGTTTGTTGTCAAATAGGTAAGACATCCGTCTTTCTTTAACAAGTCCAGACCTCTAAGTGTAAAGAAATAACTCAAGTCCATTTTTCCTTCATAGTGGGCTTTTCCAAATTCCGTTTTCCGAAGGGCCTTGAAAATATCAATATTGCCCTTTTCTCCCAAGTACGGCGGGTTGCCTATGACAATATCAAAACCACCGCGCTCTGTTACAGCCTGTATGCCCTTTGACTCATAAATCGAAGTGGTGAGACTGTCCGCTCTGCAGATAGCCAGATCAAACGCTTCATATGTATGTAAACCGTAACGCCATAGAAGACAAAGTGCATAGACCATAAGCGGATGGAGTTGTTTGTCAACACCATAGACGTTTTCTGAACAAATTTCCGCAGTATAATTCCAATCTTCATATGAATTCCCCAAGCAAAAGTCCACCGCACTTCTTAGGCGAACCAGCATTTCTATCATTTCAAGAAGGAAGGCTCCTGCTCCGCAGGCTATATCTATGACACGCACTTCTTCAAGGGATCTCTTAAGTATGTGCAGGGTCCTTGCATTAAGTTCAATATGATGCGGCGTAGTCAAATCTTCTTGAGCTGAAGCTTCACCCGGTGTGGATTCAGTTACTTTTGCCAAGTGGCAAATATATGCCAGAGCTGTTTCTGATGGCACATCAAGACAGGTCCCAATGTAATCTACAAGAGAAAGCTTGACCATCATATTAACCCACTCATAAGGCGTATAGTAGCTCCCAGTGACCGTACGATGGCCTGAGGTTAAAAAGCTGTCCGCTTCAGACACAAACCACGCCAGATCATACTCCGATATGGCTTCAAGGAGCTCCGGTTCCGGCTCTACGTATTCGACCGAGTGTGCCGGAAACTTTTCCTCAAGCCACTTCAGAATAAGCCAAGCATCCGATTGCCATTTTGACGATACTGCACCGACCAAGAGTCCAATCAGGTCTTCCTGAGTATGTATGTTCCATTTATTCAGTTTCTTCATAAGTCTCTTGTCTATTGAACGATCCATGCAGTCTCCTAATGACCCAGTGAATTTTAACCTTACCAGTCTATTTTACTACATTATGCCTTTATTCTTACAAGTAAATTCAGCACTTAAGAAATTCCCGACACATACAAATGGAAAAACTCCAGAATATCAGTGGGACAATACCGAATTCCTGGAGTTCTCTAATGGAGTGTTGCTTTATTTATTCAGATTTTTCTGTCGTTTGTGTAAATCATAAAATAGAAAACTGACGCATAGAAGAAACATACCTACACCAATTTTCCACATGCCGGCGCTGGCACCTGCAATCAGGGATGCCACCATAAAGGCCAGCAATAACTTGAACTTCATATTGAGTCCATAGTTCATATTCAATCACCTCGTCAGCACTTATGCGCTCTTCTTCTTAAGACCTTGGCCATGCCCTTTCAGAACCACCCTTTCCTCACGCAAACTCTTCACAATGGAGACCATGGAAAGCAGCATGACAATGGAAAATGGAAATGCTGCGACAATACTTGCGGTCTGAAGCACCTCAAGCCCACCAGCCATTAGAAGCGCCAGTGCCATCAATGACTGAACCACGCCCCATACAACCTTCGTGCCTGTTTTAGGATTGGGATTTCCACCTGTGCTGAGTATGCCAAGCACAAACGTGGAAGAGTCCGCCGATGTGATAAAGAAGGTCACTAAAAGAACAATGGTGAGGAGGGATAAGGGACCTGCATATTCGTATCTGGACAGCACATCAAAATATGCGTTGGGTATGGATTCGAGAGAGGCCGCCATGGCTTTCTCTGTCATGCCGTTGATGAGGGCCCCGAATTCAGCGAACCAGATCATCGACCCAAGTGTCGGAATAATCAGTACCCCTGCGATAAACTCACCGATTTTGCGCCCCCAAGATATTCGGGCTATAAAAGTACCGACAAAGGGTGTCCATGCAATCCACCAAGCCCAGTAAAATACAGTCCACGAACCAAGCCATTGTGAATTGCCCCTTATTTTATCCAGTGGGAATGCATCATAGAAGATATGTCCCACATAGGCGCCTGTACCCTTTAGAAAACCCATTGCCATATCAAGCTTGGGACCTACCATAAAGACACCCAGCATAAGCAGTGCCACAAGAATCATATTGAAATCTGACAGTTTCTTAATCCCTTTTTCAAGACCACGTACCGCCGACATCATGTAGCCAACAGTAATCAGCACTATGATCAGGACCTGTACTTCGAGTTTGACAGGCACCTGATACAAGCGGTTGAGCCCTGAATTGATTTGCAGTGTACCCAGCCCCAGATCAGTCGATATACCCGCAACCGTAGCAAATATTGCAAGGACATCAATCATTTTACCGACTGGACCAGCTACGCATCTCTCTCCTAAAATAGGAACAAAAATACTGCTGACAAGCCCCGGATATCCCTTTCTCAGCTGAAAATATGCCATAGCAAGGGCGAAAAGTGCATAGTTTGCCCATGCATGCAGACCCCAGTGAAAAAAGGAAATTCTCAGTGCCTCTGTTCTTGCAGCCTGACTGAGTGGAAGTGCCCCGCTCGGCGGACTTAACTGATGTGACATGGGTTCTGCCACCCCCCAGAAAATAAGTCCAATTGCCATACCTGCACTAAACAGCATGGCAAACCAAGACAGGTTTGAAAACTCTGGTCTGGCATCATCTGAGCCAAGTCTGATATTCCGGTAGGGGCTCACAAAAAGCCATAAACAGAAAAGAAGAAATGCTGAGACAGCCAAAAGATAAAACCACCCTACACGGGCTACAAATAGGTCAAATGCATATGCTGCGGCTTCACCAAAGCTCTGCGGAAAGCATATCCCCCAAAACAGTACGCCGCTTAAAAACAGGAGGGCATATGAAAACACACCCTTGTCCTTATTGTCTTTCATCTATTTTGCTGCACCTCCTTTTACTCCACCTCTTTTGATAAAGTGACTAACAAAGGCCGTACGCAAGTAAGATACAAGGGAAGATGATGTCTTAATGACCACATCACCTCCTCTTGTATGTTGGATAGCTATTGAATCTTTTTCAGTGGGATACTGATTTCCTGCTCCTCTGTCTCCACATAAATCAGAGACTTTTTATCTGCCTTCATAAACTTGAAGAAGGAAGCTGCAACGACAATCAATACGCCCATCAGCGGGAATGCAGCAACGATAGATGTTGTCTGAAGCGGTTTAAGCGCATCAAACAGCAGAAGTGATATGGAAATCGCACCTAGAATAAGCGCCCAGCCGAATGAGTTCCAGCGTGCTGGTTCTTCTTCCGCCTTAAGCTCTTTAGTTGTTACTGCAGCAAGTGTAAAGGCAATTGTCGTCTGACCCGTTACCATTGAAATGAATGCCAGTACAACGAATGCCGCAAGAAGAACTGTACCCAGAGGCGCTGCAGCGATTGTCTCAACAACGGCCCATTCAACACCTACATTATTGAAGACTGCGATGACATCAAGTCCGCGACCTGTATAGACTTCCGGATTTTGGCTTGCTAGCTGAAGACCCATTGAGTAGTTTCCTAGAATCGAAAAGAATATCCACGAACCTAGCGATCCCCAAAGCACCGAGCCCAGTACAACCTCTTTAACGGATCTGCCCTTTGAAATTTTGGCAATATAGAGTCCCATTGCCGGTGCGTATACAACCCACCATGCCCAGTAGAATATTGTCCACCATTGAGGATGCATGGATTTTCCAACTGCATCTGTCCAGAAGCTCATACGGATAAGCTCTTGTGACATTAAGCCAAGTGCTGAAGTTGTCTGATTAAGAATGAAGACTGTGTGTCCCCCTGCAAGAAGCAGAAAGCCCAGTACACCGAATGCAAGATATACGTTTAGGTCTGATAGACGTTTGATGCCTTTTTCAAGACCCAGGAATACAGTGACACCAATGCTGAGTGTCCAAAGCGTGATAATTATCAGTTCAAGCGTCTGCGTATGCTCAATGCCAGTCAGCTTACAAATACCCGCTGTAAGCATTGGTGTGCCCAGACCCATTGAAGTCGTAACGCCACCAATCAGACCGAATACAAAGAAAATATCAATCAGCTTGCCAATAGGGCCATCTACCTTGTCGCCCAGTATGCCTCTGCATGCTTCTGACAGTCTCAGAATAGGTTGCTTTTTCACGTGATACACGTATGCAATGGCAACCGATACGACGGCATACATCGCCCATGCTGTTGCGCCCCAGTGAAAGAGACCATAAGCTGATGCCCACTCGTGAGCTTGCCACGATCCTACCTCAGCGCCAAACGGCGGTGCCTGATAGTAGTAAATCCATTCAATAGTTCCCCAGTATAGAAGTGAAGAGCCTGTAGAAGCAGTGAAAATCATGCCAATCCATGAGAACTTTGAAAAGTCTGGTGTATCGTCCTCTGAACCCAGTTTCACGTTTCCATACTTTCCAAAGATCAGATAAAGTGCACTGCCGAAGGCAGCCAGGGTAAACCAGATGTAAGTCCAGCCCAGCTCATTTGTCATGTAGGCAAATACGCTGTTCAGCTTGTCCAGCGATGACTCCGGGTTAAACACAAAGTAAAACGCCAAAAAGAGTGTAATCAATACCGAAGGGATATAAACCGCCTTATCGACCTTCGGGCCTTCCTTAAACTTGCTAAAAATGTTCAAAATAATTCCCCCTTGTTGAATGAATATTTTAAGGCTTTGCCTTTACTTCCCCATAATGTCCGGATAATTTGTAATGATTCCGTCTACGCCTGAGTCTTTCAAATACTGTGCATCAGCACGACTGTTAACTGTGTAGACATAGACCTTGAAGCCCTGGTCCTGTGCCGATTTTATGAATGCGCTGTCTGTGTATTCCAGCGCACTGTGTATGCTGTGAATCTCTGTTTCCATGCCCTTTAGATAAGCCCAGGGCGCCACCAGATTTGCATACAGCAGAACACCCAATCTGATTCCGCACTTCATATCATGAATTTTCTTCAAGACATCGTGGTCAAAAGACGATATGATGACTTGATCACGCCTCTTATGACGATTGATGAGCGTGACGAGCTTCTCGGCAATTTCGTCCTTGTATTTCGCCTGATTCTTAACTTCAACATTAATCAGCAGGTCTTCAGGCATTTTCTGAAATACCTCTTCAAGCGTTAAAACCCTCTGGTCTTTAAAAGACTGGTCAAACCAGCTTCCGCAATCAAAACCACGCAGTTCTTCAGCCGTGTGCTGCCTAACCTTGCCTATACCATCTGTTGTTCTGTCAACCTCATAGTCGTGTATGACAACAAGCTCCTGGTCACGACTCATCTGTACATCCAGCTCAATGCCATGAGCATCCATGCCGACTGCTTTTTCAAAGGCGGCCAGCGTGTTCTCAGGTGCGTATCCAGATGCCCCCCTATGTGCGATGATTTTCATATGTCCTCCTGTCCCCTTATGATAGAGCGCCTAAATTCTTATAGACAACCGACACCACACCGTCAATCGATCCCAAATCGTTTTTCAGATCTTCGCCAGTCAAACCCATTGGGAGTTTCGTGCTCAGCATGACACATATTTCAGTGTCATCCTGTTCATGGTCCTCTGCGTAAGCATCATCTTCGCGTTCAAGAGACAGATTCGTTATGCGTACGCCTTTTCTTCCAAAGGCTTGCCCAATTTCACCAATCTGACCTGCACGGTCCTTGGTAATGATTGAAAACTCCACATCCGCATTTTTAAGCATCTGCCGCTGCTCCATGTTTCCAAGCTGGTGGAGTGTAAAATAGACAAGCATGAAGGCCAGCATGGCTTCCACATACATGCCTGCCCCAACGGCAAGTCCCAAACTTGCAACCACCCAAAGACTGGCGGCAGTTGTAAGCCCTTTGACCGTCGTACCGTTTCTTATAATGGTTCCGGCTCCAAGAAAACCAATCCCGCTGATGACTTGAGCGCCTAAACGCGCTGGATCGAAGTTCGCCAAGTGATGGTACTTGAAGAACAAGTCAAATGAAATAATCATGATAAGTGAGGACCCGGTGCAGACCAGCGCATTGGTGCGTATTCCCGCAGGCCTGTTCTTATTTCCCCGCTCAAGTCCTATCATGCTTCCCATGACACATGCCAGCGCGAGCTTTAATGCGTTTTCAATCTGACCTTTCAAAACACTGTCTATTCCCATTGTTTCCAAGAGTTTAAAGCCGCCAAGCACGTATGAAGCCGATATGAATACAATGAATCCCAAACCGAGAAATGCCGGATCACGCCATGCACATCCTGTGGCAAACGATTTCTTCTGATGCATTCTCATAACCCCCTTCCGCTTTGTCGATACTAAGAAATTATCATAGTCAAAAAATAAAAAAGTAGGTCAATTTAACTTTATGTTTGTCAAATTAACCTACTTGTAAATTTTCATACTATTATTCTACGAAAGTTTCTCCTGTATCCGTTTTCTATAACTATGCGGTGTTTCACCGGTCATTTTCTTGAAGGCTACTGAAAACTGCTGAGATTGGCTGTATCCAAGCGCTTCGGCAATGTCGTAGACTTTCATTTCCGTATCTCTCAAAAACCGCTTTGCATCCTCCATTTTGAGTGACTGAATATAGTGACTGACCGTTACCCCTGTCTCCTCTTTGAAAACCCGGGATAGGTAGACCTTATGCACGCCAAGACTTTCCGCCAGTTCTTGGAGACCAATTCCCGTGTTGTACTGGTCTTTGAGCATGGAAATTGCCTGACTTACCTTCACCCCAAAGGTGCTGGCCTGCGCATCGTCAAGAACCTCGTCATTGTATATCTTTTCGGCAATCCGCTCCCAGAACTCAAACATTTGCTGGGTTGTCTCCATGCTGTCCAAATAGTTCAGAGGAATGTAGGGCATACCGAGAACCGCCTCGCTTGTATGCATGGACTCAGCCATATGCTTGAGCATTTCAGAAATCAGCCGTCCATTTACATACCGTAAATAGTTATACTGCATAAAGCCCCTAAAGTCATTGCTGTAGAGCTCTTTCAAGTTTGAAAGCAACTGGCGTTTGTTTCCTGAATGGATGGCGCCAAACACCTTTTGGAGGCGGTCTTCAATCTGGTCAGGCGCAGCCTTATGCATCTGCGCAAAGGGGGTATTGAAAAAAATATTGCGTCCTCCGCCTAGAAAGACTCTGTACTTGCAGGCATTTTTCGCTTCCATGTAACGTTCGTTGGCATTTGACAAGTCTGAAAACTGATTGCTGACACCAATTGTCACCGCAGCACTTCCAACTGCTTTCAACTCCTGACGGATATACGTACAGCGTTCTTGAGAGTTTTTGAAATAGTCCATGCCACTTGCTGTTTTAGGTGTGCTCAGCAGCAATATGAACTCGCCTTTACGGTTATAAAACACTTCTCCTCCAAAAGCATCTGCCGCCCGCGTCAATGCATCCATTGAATTTCTGACCTGGAGACGCTTCTGCTCTATAGTCAGCTTCTCATACTGTGCCACATAACCATCCATCCAGACTACAAAGAGTGTGTAGTTTTCCTGTGTCAGATTAAAATAGCTGTGCATGGTAAAGCCGGAAAGCAAGAGCTCATCAAAGGACTGCGGTGTTATTACAAGCTTTCTCAAGGCTTCTCTTCTAAAGAGTATGTCGCGCTCATTGTTTTTGGGAACCGCATTTTTCTTAATCAGTTCCAGCTCCGCGGCAGAGAGGACCTCCAGCAGGTCTGCTTCTGCAAGCAGATCTTTAATCAGGTATTCCTTTACGCCATAACGCATGGCTTCCCTGGCAAATCGAAACTCCTCATGACAGCTTAGGACGACGACTTCTCCCGTAAATGCCTTTTCTTCAAGGGCCCTCAAAAGATCCAGGCCATCCATTACTGGCATCTGTATGTCCGTTATAATCAAATCCACATCCTGATTGAGGGCAATATCCAGTGCCTCTTTTCCGTTCACCGCCTCATGGACGATTTCAAACCGGGTCTGTTCCCAGTCCACTATTGCCTTTAGCATTTCACGTGCAGGCATCTCGTCATCAACAATCATGACCTTGTATCTATCCATCAAATCCCCCTAATCAAAAGGTATGGTAAATGCCACCGTTGTACCTTCACCCAAACGACTTGTTATCTGTAGCCCCTCTTCATTGCCATATGCAAGGAGGAGTCTGTTGTTGATGTTCTTAAAGCTGATTCTGTTGAAGGCGCTCTTGTCCGTCGTTTCTGACCGTATGAGAAGCGCGTCAATATCCGCACTTGCCATACCGACACCGTCATCTGAAATCGTAAATACGACTTCCGCGTCCTCCGCATAGATATCAACGCTGATTTTTCCCGGCTTGCCTTTCGGCACCACCCCATGAAAAATTGCGTTTTCAACGATAGGCTGAAGCAGGAGCTTTGGAATCTTCAAGTCGAGAAGGTCCTCTTCAATTTCAACATTCAAGTCAAACACATTGTCGTAGCGTATTTTCTGAATATCTGCGTAACTGTTAAGGCATTCTATCTCCTCACGCACACTTATGAAGTCCTTGTCGTGGGACATGCTTGCGCGCAGGAGGATGTTGAATGCACGGAGCATATTGCTAGCATCAGCAATTCGGTCGGACATGATGGTATATTGTATGGCATTCAAGGTGTTATGAATAAAATGCGGATTGATTTGCGACTGAAGAAGGTCAAGCTTCATTTGGATTGCTGATATCTCCAGTTCCTTCTTGTGCTCTTCCTCTTCATAAATGCGTTCAATCAGATTCTGCTGTTCTTCAACCATGCTGTTAAAGCCGTCAATCAAGGTCTTAAGCTCATCTTCCGTTTGCGGAACAATGGGGTCTGGCCAGTCGCCACGCTCTACTGCATTCATTGAGTTGCCCAGCTGCAGTATGGGATCTGTAATTTTACTGGAAATGAGAATGGATGCAAACGCAATGATCACAAAGGATACCAGTGATATGCCCATCAAAATGTTCCAAATTGTTCCAATGCCTATGCGCAACCTGTCATAAGGCACAATGCCCACAACGGTCCACTGGGGATAGGCGTCGATTTTTCGAAGATTATAGTAATAGCTCTGCCTGTCATAGTTCATTATGCCATTGTTGGACATGCTGTCCTTAATGGATTCAGTCAGTTTCTCCCTCGGGTAGGCCGTACCAAAGGAAACGACTTCATCGCCATTTTCATTGGCAATCATAATGGATTCAAATTTATCTTTGGCTTCATTTTTGAAGTTCTGAAAAAAATAATCCATTTTGACCGTTATCATAAGCGTACCTTTGCGGCTGTAATCTTCCACGGACAAATAGGTGTCAAAATAAGTGATATTTGTCTTCTCCCCCGAAGCCTCTTCGAGTTTGTTGGGAAAATGCGAAGGCAGCGAAAACTGCTTTCCAACATCATTCATCTGGAATTTCTCCAGTGCCGAGTAGCGTTCTACGATATTACTGTAAGGCTGTGTTATGTATAAAGGGTCCAGAACCTGTCCATTGGCATCGACCATGAAAATGGACGTGATGCCCACATCGGCATAGGCATATTCCCGCAAAATCGTAGAAATACCCCGCATTCTCTCATACTGCTCATTTTCATTGCCCGGCTCGAAATCTACCCATTCCTGGAGTCTTTCATTGCCCTGAATTTCATCAAAGAGACCATATATGTCCTTCACCTGGTCTTCGAGGACATTGTTCATGAGCTGCAGGTTCTGGTCTGTAATCGTACGCATGTTTTCAAGCATTTCGCTGGAATACAAATAAGCGAGAAGGGTACCCATTGCAATCAGCATGGATATGGCAAGCACAGTCATTGTCAGTGCAAGTCTTGTACGTATATGTCTGAATTTCATACCCCTACCTCTCCGCTTCCTTCACAAGCTTGTCAAGGAGCTCCTGACATTCTGCCCGTGCTTCTTCAAGTGCAATTTCTGCAGGGATGTTCTGTATTTGGACTTTCTCTGCAGCAACCCTGAGGGCATCGTATATTTTTCCACCCGTAGGGTCATCAAAAATTTGTCTGCTGGTCAAAATCTGCTGACTGGTCACCTTGAGTTCCGGATGACTTGCCACATAGGCCTTATAACGTTCTGATTGCAGTGACGATTCCCGAACAGGCAGATACCCGGTCTGCATTGACCAATCTGCGGATACATCCGTTGAAGTCATATATTGTATGAAGGCAAATGCCGCTTTTGCTTCCGCTTCGTTTGTTTGAGCCGGTATGCATATGGTATGCGCATTTAGAACACCTGTTGGATTCTGCTCAAACCCTTCCCAGTGCGGTCTGAGGCGTGCCTCAATAATGCCAAAGTCCAAATCTCCGTGATCACCGCTCGAGCCTATATAGCCTGCCGCACGGCCCTGAAGGACATCATCTATGGTCGCGTACCAGTACTGCCAACCCTCTCCACCGTAATGAACCCGCATGATCCTGTCCTCGTTGATCCACTTCCTGAACTGGTCCCAAGTCTCAACCCATGGGGCTTCTGCAATCAGCACTGTCTTGCCGTCCTCACTGACAAACCGTCCCCCTCTATTGATTGTTGCATCAATCAAGTCTTCTCTTCCCTGGATGGGTTCCCAGCCGTAAACGAGGACCTCGTCCCCATTTTTCACTGTGAGCATGCTTGCCGCTTGAGCCAGCCCTTCCCAGGTGGAAAGCAGGTCCGGACTGATACCCTTTTCCTCAAACATGTCTTTTCTGTAGTAGAGCACCTGTGTTGTTCCATAAAGGGGTAAGGCATAGGTATTCCCATTGAAGCGCCCCTGTGACAGGAAGGGATCTATAAAGTCCGGTGCATTGAAGTCTGAATTAGCTTCAATGAACCTGTCAAGAGCCATCAGGCCACCTTTGTTTCCAATTTTATGCATTTGATTGTCTTCAAGGAGGACTACTGCAGGCGGTGTCCTTTTTACAATGGCAGCCTGAAGTGCCTTAGCAGTGATTTCGTAGCTTTCCTGTGTCACACCCTTCACGGTGACCTGGTCCTGTGACGTATTGAAGGCCTCTATGTAGGCCTCCATGAAGTCCCCCTGGATTCCTGTCAGTCCGTACCAGAACTCAATTTCCACCCTATCAGCGTTGACTTCTGCCGTATCTTTCTCATTTGATTGGCAGGCACTTAAAAGGATTACCACCATTAACAACATGGCTATTTTCTTCATATGCTTTGACGCTCCCCCATTGTTTCACTTTTTGGATTCATTATACCCAGAGAAAGCAGGATTGTCTAATCTGTGGTCTTTTCTAACAGATGTCTGACGCTGTGCTTTGCATACCAAGCAATCTCCGATTCCTTTTGTCTTTTCTAACTGCTGTGTTTTGTTTTTCACGTAAAAAAAAGACAGGCACAAAACCTGTCTTCGACATTTAAAACTTATGGGGTCAGTTGGAGTGCACTTAACCGTGCTTGACTCTTGAGTACTGACCATACCCTCTTTTATTGACACCGTCAATGGTCTGAATTATCTCGTCTACGAGCAAATCCATATCGGGTACATTGATATCCACGCCTTTTTTCTTGAGATACTTCATAATCGTTATCAGACGAATATGATAGTTGTTTGGATTCTTGAAAAACGGGTGTTTCTCGATAAGCAACTTAATATTATTTTTATCAACCATTTCTAGCTGACTGCGTCCTTCTTCTTCAATCCGTTCTTCTACTTCATCGATGTATTGCTGTAAGATGTCTGCCGGATTGTCATGCTGCTCCAAAAGCGTCCTAATGTCGTTTATGATGTCATTTCTTTCAAGACGTTCTGAAGCGATCGGCCTTATGGTCTGATCGTCCGGTTCGGGAACGTCTGAGACATCGCCTGTTGCGAGTATCACGTGTCCATTTCCCCTTTCTTTCAAATAGGTCATTTCATTGTATATCGATATATTGTACACGTATCATTTCGAAATGTCAAACTTTATTTAAGAATTATTACATTTTTCCCGCACTTATTGATTTAACAGATCATCAATGCTTACGATTTCGTCACGAAGATGGGTTCCTAAATCTCCTATGATTTCAACCACAGCTTCTTTGGATGCATCAAGCAACGCCCCATTTACGCACTCAATTTCCACCCGGTCATCCGCAATGACGATTTCTGAGAGAACATCTCCTGTAACACTGTCAAGAAGCTTGAATACTGACCCTGCCGGATCATCAAGTGCGAGCTCCATGCCCGGGCTCTCTTTAAATGCTTCATAGACTACCTTCAGGTCCTTAACGATATAGGTAGCCTGATGAACTACGAAATCCTCTTCATCAAGGGCATATTCAGCTGCTGTGTCATCAATGACATTGATAAACCTGTATAGGACCTGAGAATATTTTTTTGTGAACTGCGCCATCTCCACAGGCATGAAAAGCCTGCAGTACTCATTGTACTTTTCAAGCATGCCCTTAATAAGAACGGACTTATATTCTTCAAGCAGAAACTCAGGCTTGTCCAAAACAAAATGTGCGGCATCTACAGTATAGATGCGCATGAGCATCAGTCCCGCAGCTTCCATTTCTTCATTGAGCATATAGTCGCTTTTGGTAAACAGGTCCTTAACCACCAGTTTACCTTCAACACCAATGCGTTCAAAGGCACTGAACACAGACCCTTCAATGGCCAAAAGCGCTTTGCGTTTTTCATCATCCACTTTATGTTCATTCATATAAAGTTTAACAAGACTCTCTTCTGACTCTGTGCGGTAATCATGCACGAACCAGTCGTTGAACCCTTGCATGTTCTTGTCGCTTTCCGAGCCTTTCAGATATATCTCTGTGGCATCATGCACCAACTTGCTTTTATCGTCTTCAAGCGCCCAAAAAAGAATTTCATCTGCAGCTTCTTGAATAAGGAATTTGTAATCCATTGCACACCTCTATTTCATATTTTTTCATATATATTATACATGATATATCCCTGAACACACTTAAATTAACCGATTGTTCACCAAAATTTTAAAGTTCAACGAACAAATGCAGTGCCTATTATGTTAACATATTCCTATGAGAATTCAAAAGGAGATTATTATGACACAGCAACTTTATTTACAGCAACCGCTTCTAACTTCTTTTAGCGCAACAGTTACAGCCTGCACTAAAAAAGATGACGGTTTTTTATTAGAACTTGACCAAACAGCCTTTTACCCTGAAGGCGGTGGTCAGCCATCAGATCAGGGTAAGATTGAAAACGCTGCCGTTACCTATGTTTCAAAGGAAGACGGTCACATTCTGCATGAGGTCGATCAGGCATTCACAGTTGGCGATAGCGTTCAGTGCCAAGTGAACTGGGCAAGACGCAAGGAGCTTATGCAGCAGCATACAGGCCAGCATATGTTTTCAGCAGCGCTCTGGCAGCTTTATGAGGCAAAAACAGTTGGCTTCCATTTGACAGATGACAACCTGACGGTGGACCTTGACAAGGATCTCAGCTATGATGAAATCCTTCGCGCTGAAGACAGGGTCAATGAATGGATTCAGTCAAATCTTGAGATCATCTGCTCCTATCCCGATGACGAAACGCTGGCTGCACTGCCACTTCGTAAACGTCCAAAGGTTTCCCACAACATACGCGTGGTTGAAATCAAAGGTGCTGACTGCACACCGTGCGGTGCGCCACATCCACCTACAACGGCGCTCCTTGGCATGCTGAAGGTCAAGCGCATTGACCGCTATAAGGGCGGCATCCGCGTTCAGTTTGGCATTGGTGTTCGTGCACAGGCAGACTATCGTTTTAAAAATGACCTTATCAATGATCTGGTTTCCACACTGAAGGTACAGCCCGAGGGCATCTTTGAGGTGGTTGGAAAACTCCTTGAGGAAAACAAGGCCTACTCCAGACGCATCAAGACCCTTCAAGCGGATATGGCTTCCATTGAAGCTGAAGCACTCGTACACGATGCAGTTCAGCATCGGGACGGCTTCAAAATCATCCGTAAAGTCTTTGAAGGCAGAGATTTCTCTGACGTACGTCAAATGGCTGCAAAACTATGCGAAAAAGATAACATCGTCGTGCTCTTTGGACTCAAGGAAGAGGATGCATCACGACTTATTTACTCCAGATCAAAGGATCTTGGTACACTGAGCATGAAAGACCTTTTCGCCCCTGCCATTGAAAAACTTGAGGGCAGAGGCGGCGGAAGCCCCTTGGCAGCACAGGGCGGCGGTAAGAACCCAGAAATACTTCCAGATGTTATAGATGCTTCAATGGACATGTTATTGGGTGTTTAAACCTTGCGGTTGCTCATGTCTATAAACGCTTCATGTTTCACAACCAGAAATACAGAGCAACCTTGCGGTTGCTCATGTCGCTTAACGCGCCATATACGCGGAAAAAGGAAGGGCCTATTTCGAATACTTATTCGAATAGGCCCTTCCTTTTTCCGCGTGCATTTCTTTGTTTTATTCGTATATCAAAGTCAATTGTTCATCTTGCTTTATGTCTTCTTCCATAGTTTCAAATATAAACTTCGGGCTGCTGGATTCTACAATTTCCAGGAGGGGTTTATAATCACCCTGGCAGTTAGCAATCCAGCGTTTTTCATCTTTTTCATTAAGGATGACAGGCATGCGGTCGTGAATTTGTCGAACGCTCTCGTTGGACGCCTTTGTCAGGATGCTGACAGCCCAGATCAGGTTATTGTCCTTGTCTGTAAATCTGTCGTATATTCCTGCAAAGGAGATGATTTTTCTATCAGGAACACGTATGGCATGCTTGACCTTATCGTGCCACTCGTAATAGCCAGAAGCAGGGATCAGACATCTTCGTCTGATAAAAGCCTCCCTAAACATGGGCTTTTGGGAAATTGTCTCAGAACGCGCATTTATAATGCGCTTACTCATATACTCCGGTTGAAATCCCCATTTCATCAAATGAATGCTTCTTTCAGTCTCCATGCCTCGATGTATAACAGGTACAGAGTCAGAAGGATAGAAATCTCCACTCTTACAGCTTAAATCTATTGCTGCTCCGGTTTCACCAAAATAATGCCTGAGTACGTCTTCAAAATCCGCATCTAGAAAAAATCTACCGCACATGCCAGACCTCGCTTTCTGCAAACCATCAGCGCAGTCGCCCACGTATTTGCAAATAGGATGATGATGCTGCCAAATACTCTAAATGACCATATCGTTGTAAATAGTTTTACCCTCTTTGAATGACTCAATATCAACCACTGCGGAATCTTTTCCACCAATGAGACGCGCAGGAATCCCCACTGCGGTTGAATCTGTCTTGGTATCTTTAAGCACAACACTATTGGCGCCGATTTTGCTGCCTGAAGCCACATAAATCGGACCTAGAACCTTTGCACCGGAACCAATGACCACATTTGAGCCAATCGTAGGGTGACGCTTGCCTGTATCTTTACCTGTACCGCCCAGAGTTACGCCCTGATACAGGGTGACATTGTCACCTATTTCCGTTGTTTCACCCACCACGACGCCCATGCCGTGATCAATAAACAGATTTTTTCCAATGGTCGCCCCTGGATGAATCTCAATACCTGTGAAGAAACGACCGATTTGCGAAATCAAGCGTGCAGTAAAATAGAATTTTCTTCTCCAAAGCGCATTGGCCACTCTGTAAAGACCCACTGCATGCACACTCGGATATAGAATCAACACTTCCAGCAGCGTACGTGCCGCTGGATCGTTTTCTTTTATATTTGTGAGGTAAGACTTAATTGACTTGAACATAATATCCTCCAATATACTTGGTAGTCAGTTTAACCGTGGACTAGTTTCCGTTTCCGAACAAGCCTGTTGAAAGGTACTTTTCTCCACCGTCTGGTGCGATTGTCACAACTTTCTTTCCTGCACCCAGCTCTCTGGCAACCTTGATGGCAGACAGAATATTCGCTACTGCCGATATGCCCAGAAGCAAACCTTCTTTCTTGGCAATCTCCATACCAAACTCAAATACCTCGTCCTGATCTATGGTTCTCACTTCGTCTACATATTCACTCATGTAGTTTCCTGGCTCAAAGCCAGCACCGATTCCCTGGATTTTATGCGGACCAGGTGCCCCGCCAGATAGGACTGCACTCTGTGCAGGCTCAACAGCGATAATTTGTACATCTTCACTCAGTTCTTTCAGCTTTTTGCCAATCCCGCTTATGGTACCGCCAGTACCCACGCCTGCAATGAACACATCAAGGTCTGGAATATCCTTGTAGATTTCAACGCCTGTGGTTTCATAATGCTTTAATGGGTTAGCCTTATTGTCAAACTGTGAAGGGATAAATACATTTCCCTCAGCAAGCATTTCTTCAGCTTTGTCAATTGCACCGCGCATTCCCAGACCACCTGGTGTCAGGATCAGTTCAGCACCATATGCCTTGATCATTTTTCTACGCTCGACACTCATGGTTTCAGGCATTACTATTTTGACCTTGTAGCCTTTAAGACTGCCTATCATGGCTATTCCGATACCTGTATTTCCACTCGTCGGCTCAACGATTGTCATGCCCTTTTTAAGTACACCCTGCTCTTCAGCAGTTTCTATCATTCCAAGTGCCGCTCTGTCTTTTACCGAACCTGCTGGATTTGCACCTTCCAGCTTCACGTAGACATCTGCCATCTTTTCATCTACCAGTGCACTTAGTTTAATTACCGGTGTATTTCCTATCATTTCAATTGCGTTATTGTAAACCATGTGTATCCTCCTCAATCACATCGATAGCTCGAGGGCCTCTCCCTCAGAATAACTTTCCTGATATCCATTGAGATTTGAACACAAAAGATTGTATCAAGACTATAGAACAGTCAGTGCTTTGAACTTCATATCCGCACCGCTGCAGTGTCTTTCCCGAAAATAAAAAAGCTCCGTCTATAGCATGCTTTTGCATTTGCTAGAGACGAAGCTGTATACTCCGCGGTTCCACTCTAATTGTATCCACCTCTCAGGCACATTCATGCCGTATCTCTATAACGGGAGAACCCGTCGCAGCCTACTACAATTCGGTGCGAAGCTCAGAAGGGCACTTCATTAGCCGGACTCGCGAGATTTCCACCACCACTCGCTCTCTTAACAGCCACAGATTCATGAGAATCACTAACTACTTTCCTTCGTCATTGCATTTCCTAGTGTTTTAATTGGATTTAACTTAGTTCAGATTATATCTGCTTGTCACAGCATTGTCAATAGGTTTTTATAAAAAAACACTGAATTAGTGATTAATTGCTATCTCCATCTTTGTCACTGCTGTTATCAATGAATTTATTCCCATAAGCAGATTTTGTCAAGTCATTTTTGTTTAAATAACTGGCGACTCAGAAAACCACACCCTTACAAATCAGATCAAATGACCTGCATAGCCCTTGAAAATCCTAAGAAATTTTTACAGGCAATTCAATCTTGCAATGAGAAACTTTAGAAAAGCTTCTACATCAATATCGAGTGCAACATGGACATTAGCCGCCTTGCCCCATCGATTATCGATATCGCAAACCGTCATGCCGTCACAGTATTGGCTCTTCGTCTCCACGCCCACATAAACGTGTTCAGTGCTTACAAACGAACGGTCAATCGCCAGGGATACCGCTAAAGGATCATGCATGCAGCAGCCATAAATCCCATGCTTTTGATTGTATCTCTCCATATAATCGTAGGTCGCTCCATAAACAAATTCCCGCACCGGCTTCACCGCAATGTCTTCCGCATGCGCTCGAGTAAGCAATGCACGTGTCGTAACATCCAGACCGACCATGGTCACCTTTGCACTCGAATTGAACACCGCATGGGCCGCCTCTGGATCTATGGCAATGTTAAACTCCGCTACAGGAGACTCGTTGCCCGGAACGCGTGCTGCACCACCCATAATAATGACTTCTGCAACCCAGTTGGCAATTTCAGGTCTTTTCTCCAGAGCTTTTGCAAAGTTTGTTTCAGGCCCTGTCATAACCAGGGTTATTTCATTCTTGTTGTTCTCAATGAGTTCTATTATGGCATCCACAGCGTGTTTCTCATTCTCCATGACCTGTGTGAGCGCCGCTTCGACTTCAACATCTGTCAGCTGACCTGCCAGCCCCGTACTGCCGTGAATTTCTGTCGCATATCTGGTGCTGCGCTTTAAGGGTGCTTTTTCACCTGCATATACAGCTATTTTTTCTCGACCAATCAGCTTTAATACACGCAGGGTATTGCGTGTTGCCGACTCTAAATCTATATTTCCCGACACTGTCGTAATCGCCAGCAGATCAATTTCATCAGAAGCACATGCAACCATAATTCCAATTGCATCATCTATGCCCGTATCCACATCTAATATTAGTTTCTTCAACTTTTCTCACCTCATAAATAGTCTACATTGCTTTTGCACTACTATTATATCGCAGCCTGACAGACATACAATGGTGAGAATGAACAATCTAAATCGCTTTTAGAACACAGGAGAAGGAGTTTTCATTCATCATGCACCGCATTTCATGCTTTTTGAGCTGAATTTGCCTGTACTTTTCATCAGAAACCCGTTCATCGCCATAAACACGCCAGTACTGAACCTTCGTGAGCTTGAGGGAGGGATGACCCATATATCCAATGACATCCTTAAGAGGATAGCCAAGAAATACGCCAATTTCATCAGGACATATGCCACTTCTGATCTTAGCGGACAGAATATCAATGTAAGCATCCATATCGCCCGTTTCAGGGTAGCCCTGCGTAATCAGAAAGTTTCGGTTGCGCGAATCGTTGAGTACCTTTTCAAGGTGAATCGGGTCGTAGAATATGATTTTTATCTGCCCACTTGTCTGAGGAATCTTCACATATTTGATTTTAATTGCTTTCTCAAAACTGGAATCTATTGCCTCGATCTTTTCGCATCTCAAGCAGTCAAATTTGGGGTAGCTGATAATTTCAGCCGGTTTTGCGCCCAATATGACAGGCCCCAGTGTTTCAACGAGCCATCGCATGTGCATCTGGCATCCCTGATTGCGGCAGTTGGATTCCTGCAATCCTTTTTCAATGATTTTTGACATAAGTTTCACCTTCTTATTGATAATGGTTATCATTTTCAATTTAAGTATATCACATGTCGCTTTCATTGCACAATACCATGGCGTACAAAATGCTGAACAATAGAAAACCGCTTTAATCAAATGCCCTCAGCAGACCTGATTAAAGCGGTAGTTTCAAAGTTTTAATGAATCAACTATTCAGCTGTCTCATCATCAGTCTGATCATCGGCAGTATCATCACTGCTTTCATCAGACGTATCATCCGTTACCTCTTCTTCTGTTTCGTCTGATGCATCATCTGAAGTATCCTCTGCATCTACGGTGTCTGTGTCATCCTCTGTTTCATTCAGTTCTATGGTTTCGTCATCCGGATTCCATTCGACCTCAATTCCTAGAGCTTGTGCAATAAAGTCCAAAGGTACAATCGTCTGTCCGCCAAGTTCTTCCGTATCAGCCTCGAGGACAACTTCTTCTCCGTCTACAGTTGCCAGATTCGTTCCCGGCCATAATTCAATCACCGTGTCATCTTTTGTGATCGTTATTTTACCATCTTCTTCATCAACTGCTACTTCAGCACCAAATCCATTTGTAATCGCTCTTACTGGAATCAGTGTATTGCCTTCCTTGATCACAGGCGGCATATCAAATTTGAAATGTGCACTGTTCGAAATGATGTTGTCTATGCCTAAGAATTTAATGTCTGGATTTGCTTCTGAGAGTTCATCAACAAGTGCTTGAATTTCTTCCATTTCTTCTGGTGTGTATTCTTCCTTAATCAGTGTTCTGATTTCTTTTCTAAGTTCTACCGACTCTTTTTTGAGTTCTTTCAGTTCTTCATGTGATGCCTTGAGTTCTTCCTTATACTGTTTGAACATTGCCTTGGCAGCTTTTACTTGTTCAGAGTCCTCATCTTCAGTTGCATCTTCGTCTTCTGTCGCGTCTTCGTCATCAGTCGCGTCTTCGTCATCAGTCGCGTCTTCGTCATCAGTCGCGTCCTCATCATCAGTTGCATCTTCATCCTCTGCTGCGTCTTCGTCTTCAGTTGCAGTCTCGTCTTCAGTCGCATCATCGACTTCGCCTGAAATCTCTTCTGCTGCCTCTTCACCGATAAATCCGGTTAAACGCTCCAAAATCAGAGCCAGTTCTTCAATCCTAGTTTCAACATCACTTTCACGAGACTCCACCTTGCTTTTCTCAGTGAACTTTGTAGCTTGTGCCGCTTCACGTTCCGCTTTTTTAGCTTCTCTAGACTCAGCTTTTTCAGCCTGTTGAGCAGCCTTTTCTTCTGCACTTTCAGCCTTCTTGGCGTCTCTTTCCTCTGCCTTGCTTTCTTTGTCAGATGCCTTATCCTCTTTGCTGGATTTGCTGCTTGACTTGCTTGACTTTTCACTTGTGCTTGGTTTTGCCGCTAGCAAGTTTTCCAGCGAATCGTACCGCTGTGCAAAACTTGAAGCAGGCGCTGATGTAATCATCAGCACAATCGCTAAAATACTTAATGCCCTTTTCATCCCTAGTTCCCTCCAATTTCAACAGTTCCCTCTAACCTAGCTCATAGCTGCGCCTATCATTTTTTCTTACCGTTCCCATTGCCATTCCCATTTGATTTATTACCAGAATCCTCGTTTGATTTTTCGTTTGGATTCCCATTTGACTTTTCATCTGAATTGCCGCCGGTATTTTTATCAGACTTACCATTCGAATTTCCATTTGAGTTTTCATTCGAGCTTTTGTCCGAATTACCAGTTGATTTGCTATCTGATTTTTCATTGGCATTGCCATTTGATTTGCCATTGTTCCCGCTTATGGACTCTTCATCACCGGTTTCATCCTCATCAAGAACTGCTTCATCACTGGCATCGTCTACCGCATCAGGTTCTGTGACTTGCTCGGTTTTTTTTGCATTTGACTGTCCCTTATTATCTTTTGAGTCCGTCGCATTATCTTTCTTTTCCTGCCCTGGCGGTACTTTTTCGGTATCGGAAACAGCATCTGGCGCATCTTCCACCTCTTCAGTTTCCATTATGGATTTGGAATCGCCTTTCTTGTCGTTTTGCGGCTTGTTCTTATCCTGATTCTTGTTCTCTTTCTTTTCCTGACCTGGTGGTACTTTATCAGTCTTGTCATCCAAATCGCTTGATTCTGGATCCTTTAGCCCACCCTTGTCCTCAGACCTGATAATCTTCATCAATTGACCGAGATTGGTCTTTTCATTTATCTCCTCCAAAGCGTCAATGGCCTCACTGTCGTCAAGCGCATCCAATTTTTCTTCCAGTATGCGTTTGGCTTCGCTTACAATCATCTTTTTACCTGGAGATACGTTCTCACTGACTGATGTCTCGTAGTTTTCCAAACTGCTTTCCAGGTTTTCCACAACAATGGCTTCAGATTCAGCCCACTGGGCTACAAGGTCAAGCTCCTCAGATATATCCTCTGAATCGTCTTTAACTTTTGTTACTGTAACCAGTACGTACTTGTCATCATCTTGAAGGTAGCCACTTTCTTCCGATCGTTCAACAATCGCTTCAATTGCATCACTTACCTTTTTATTTTTGATATCATGCGTCTCTGAAACCAGATGACTTCCATCATCATTAATGGACTTGACATCGATTACCCGTTCAAATCTATTGTATGTCATTTCTATACTGGGATTGATATCCACATTCACATATCCATAAGGGGTATAATATGCCCAGCTGCCAGTACCACCAATCATAACCGCCATAAGCAGTCCGGCAGCGATACGCATGTAGCTCCTTTTGCGATTTGTCAAATACGCTTTCAAAGATATAGGCGAAGCACCGGATATAGGCTTTTTAATTTCTTGCCCTATTGACATGCCCTCAGTGCGCATTGTCCACTCATCAAACCCGCCATCTTTTGTCATAACAATGACGCTGCTTGCTTTAATTTCCATAATCAAGCCATACATCCACTTCACCTCCTCTGAACATATGCCTTAAGCGTTTCAAAATCTCCCGCCCAAAGCTCTGCAACTGCAATAATGTATTTTCTTCCGCGTTCAAGACGCTTTCGGTCTATGTTGAAGGCATCCTGCAAATAAGCTGATGGCAAGCGTCTCGTCCTTCTCATTTCTGAAAGGAGACTTTCATTTTCAGCAATAGCACGTCCTATGGTCTGAAAAGCATCCATGAGTTCTTTCTTTTTTGGCGACGCATTTACAAGATCCTGCATGGTCAAACCCCAGGACTTCAAAACCTCCATGTAAACAGTCAGGTCATCTTTTCTTTGATCCTCGACTTGTCTCATTTCATAGTCTTCAATTGCCTGATTTTCCTGGATACGTACGAAGGTGCTCACGTTCTCTTCGTCATTGAGTCCCAAATCAATATTATGCGTCTGTCGATTTTCAGACCTCAGCTGGTCGATAACTCTGTTCTTAATGATAATTTGAGCATAACTAAGAAAGCCACCTTTTTGTGGGTCATACTTCATAACTGCTTCATGAAAGCCCATCATCCCCGTTGTCAGTGACGTATCGTCAGCGTGTATATATTTTTTAAGTGTTTTAGAGATTGTCGCCATTATAAATGGCTTGTAGTCCACGAGCAGTGCTTCCATCTGCTCAGAACTTTCCCGCGCTTGGGCGATGCGTTCTTCAAGTGTCATGGGACGCCTCCGAAGATTGTTAATCAACCGGACTCAACTCAATAAGCTTTTCCTTAACGAGTACATTGAGTACACGAAGCTGGATACCAGTGTCCAGAGATACGTCAGCCAGTGACGCACCCGGATTTTCAAGCAAATAGTCTTGAATTCGCCGTACATCTTCACGATTTTTCGTCTCACACGATTTGCAGAATAACCCTTCCTGATTTCTTTTAAAATTCCCACATCTAGCACAAGTGAGATTCACATTCATCACGTCCTTCAACCGGTTTTACTATAGTATTCGATGCAACATTTCGAAATAATGGGGTAAAAATAAAAAAAGTATATATTCTATGAATATTGGTTCGTATAATATACCTTTATATTATACCCAACAAAACTTGTATACATAACACTGGAGGGCAAAATGCTCATAGTTACAACAGAAAGCATTTATGGAAAAGAAATTTCAGAGGTGCTTGGACTCGTTCAGGGCAGCACCATCCAATCAAAGCACATTGGAAAAGATATAACAGCGGCATTCAAACAAATTATTGGCGGCGAGCTTAAAACCTATTCCGCAATGCTTCAGGACGCCCGACAAATAGCTTCACAAAGAATGGTATCTGAAGCTGAGGCACTCGGCGCCGATGCCATTATCGGCATGCGCTTTTCAACGTCATCCATTATGAGCGGCGCTGCTGAGATTCTCGCCTATGGTACTGCTGTCAAACTGAAGTAATCGCGTTTTAAAAGTAAAAAAAGGCGTCAGAACCTGTTTACAGGATCTGACGCCTTTTAAATTTAAGCTTGTTTTGTTATAGGTAAATGCCGATGCCAGGTCCGATTGGAAGACCGAACATGAACCAAATACCTAGAAGCGCTGTCCATCCAAGAAGGAAGAGCATTGAGAATGGCATCATCGTCGCAATCAGCGTACCAATGCCTGCTTCCTCGTCATATGCTTGTGCAAATGCAACGATTACCGCGAAGTATGACATAAGCGGTGAAATGATATTTGTTGTCGAGTCACCAATTCTGTAGGCAACCTGAGTAAACTCTGGCGTGAAGCCCATTTGCATAAGCATTGGTACAAACACAGGTGCCATGATTGCCCACTTAGCTGAAGCAGAGCCGATGAACAGGTTGATGAAGGCTGAAATAACAATGAATGCCAGAATCAGCGGGAAACCTGTGAAGTTGATTGACTGCAGGAACTCAGCGCCCTTTGCAGCTAGGATAATACCTAGATTTGTATAGCTGAAATACTTGATAAACTGTGCTGCAACGAATGCCAGAACAAGGTATCCACCCATAGTGCTCATAGCTTTTGACATTGCCGATACAACATCCTTGTCAGACTTGATCGTACCTGCGCCTAGACCGTAAGCTACACCCGGAACCAGGAAGAAGAGCATGATAATTGCAACAATGGAGCTGATAAACGGTGAGTGACCAAGAATCTCGCCAGTTGCCTGGTCTCTAAGCACTGCATTTTCAGGCATGATTAGAAGTACCATAATTGCAACGAATGCAATTGTTGAAAGACCCGCAAATACCAGACCACGTTTTTCTTCTTTAGATTGTGTCTCTAGGCTGATTTCTTTAGCGCCCTTGTATTCGCCAAGTCTTGGCTCAACAATCTTTTCTACTACAAACCATCCGATTAGTGAAATCAGGAATGTTGAAGCAATCATGAAGAAGTAGTTTGCTGTAGCAGGAACTGCGTAGTTCGGGTCGATAATTTTTGCCGCTTCAGTCGAAATACCACCTAGAAGCGGGTCAACTGTACCAATCAGAAGATTGGCCGAGAAACCACCCGATACACCTGCAAATGCTGCTGCAAGACCTGCAAGAGGATGTCGTCCGAAATTAAGGAAAATGATTGCGCCTAGCGGAACAAGAACAACATAGCCTGCATCTGAAGCAATGTTTGACATGATACCAAGGAATACAACAACAACTGTAATAAGCTGCTTTGGTGTGCTCATAACAACTTTTCTAAGAAGTGCGCCAATAAATCCTGTACCTTCAGCAACACCAACACCAAGCATTGCAACAAGTACTGTACCCAGTGGTGCAAAACCAGTGAAGTTTTTTACTGCTGATGTGAACATGTAACGAAGGCCATCGCCATTCATTAGTGAAACCGCGTGAATGTTTTGAACGCTTGTTTCAAGTGTGCTTCGGTCAATCATTGTGAACTCAACCGAAACGCCTGCACGTGCACATACCTCTGAAATCAGGATGATTGCTGCACAGAAAATCATAAATAGTGTTACTGGATGTGGAAGTGCGTTACCTACACGCTCAATTCCATCAAGAAACTTGTTGAACAAGCCATTCTTTTTCTGACTCGCACCAACGTTATTTGCTACTGACATATGATACCCCTTTCAAATTTACACATTTTTTAAGTGTATTTAACAAGTTCAAAGACGCTTTGACGCCTAAAGACTTGTTTGTGGAGCTCATTATAGCAACAGGAAAACGTTACTCGCAATATCATTTGGGAATGTTCAATTTTTCAGAAAAATGCCAAGCAGTCATATTGGTTTTATTTTATGTACTAAAAAAAATACACTGACATTGTCAATTTGCGTCATATACACGCTTACAACTTGTTCTTAATTGTCTGAAAACCGAAGGTATATTGTATACATAACATTGTTAAATAATCTTAACCAGACTTTGTGTCAGATTCGTAACGCCGTATAAGATTATTATTACGTCTAATTCGTAATATTTATGCGTCGTACTCACAGCTGAGAGGTTAAGAAAAATACAAAAATCCCGTAAAAACAACCTTTGAGTCGTCCTTACGGGATACATGTTTATTCATCTTATGCAGAGCATCTTATCCGATACTCTCTCCTTCAATTTTAAAACCAGCCGAGTCCAAATAGAGCTTCACTCTTCGGTCTTCAATAAAACCAGGTGTCTTTCCCATACCGCTTCTTTTATCAAATATATCCATATCCAAATCGAGCATGAGCATAAGCTCTTTCTCATCATCACATCTGAGGATATTTTCACCCTTTGGATTCCAGACGCCTATACCACCGCCAAAGTGTTTCTTGCCGTCATTGCCCACCAGATTGCACGACAAGACATAGACACCGTTGTCATATGCCCGTGCTGGCAGGTATTTCTCCCATATGGACAAGCGTCGTTTTCCGCCAATTGGGATGGCGTGGGGTGCAAAAACAAGCTTTGCCCCTTGTACTGCAACAGAAGTAACCAGCTCCGGATAATGCAAGTCATAGCATATGCCTATGCCGAACTTCACTTTTCTGCCTTCGTTCTGTGCAGAAAACACAGGAATGGTCTCACCTGCTGAAAAGATTTTCTTCTCACGTGCACCTAAATGTGTTTTTCTATAGACTTCCAGATTGCCGTCCGGATGTGCTGTAACATGCGATATGTAATAGGCGTCAGCTGATTTTTCAGCAATCCCCGCGAGAACTGTGATGCCACTGTCCATTGCCATTTGTGAAAGTCTTTTCATTGAAGGTCCTTCCAGTGACTCAGCCGCATCAAATGGCTGTTTTCCCAAATAGCCTGTAATGGACATCTCAGGAAAGCAAATAATGGATGCCTTCTCGTTGGCAGCCTTCTTAATGAATTTCTCCATTTTCATCAGGTTTGCCTGCTTATCATTTCTGACAGCAGTCATTTGAACGAGCGAAACTCTCATATGACACCTCCTGATTACATCATATCATACCCTATTCGAAGTAGTGCTATTTTTGCCGCATTGTAACTTGTTGTTTTTCAAAAAAACAATTGAGAAATAACGATTTCCTATTGACACTGACCGCCGTATTTATTACTATATAGTAGTCGTTTACAGAAAAATCGACAATATTCGCGAGAGTGGTGGAACGGCAGACACGCTGTCTTGAGGGGGCAGTGACCGAATGGTCGTGCGGGTTCAAATCCCGCCTTTCGCACCAAACAGAACCGTGGTTCTTGATTCGCTCAAGGGCTGCGGTCTTCTACTTTTTTGAATAACAATCAAAAGCCACCAACACGTTCAAAAGAACGCATGGGTGGCTTTACTTTTTGCTGTCTTCTCTTGTCTTAAGGGCTGCAGACCCGATTTAAAGACCTGTCTTAGGCACCTGTCTCACTTCATCCTTTTCGATCAACCCATCACGAACATGAATAATACGGTCAGCCTCGTCTGCTATTTCCTGATCATGTGTGATGAGAATTACAGTTCTCCCCTCATGATGCAAGGATCTGAATATTTTCATGACCTCTTCACCCGAAGCAGTATCCAGATTTCCAGTGGGCTCATCTCCAAGGATTATATTGGGTTCGCAGACCAGGGAACGTGCTATGGCGACCCTTTGCTGCTGACCGCCTGAAAGCTCAATGGGCTTATGGGTCATCCGGTCGCCCAGACCTACTTTTTCAAGATAGCTCTTGGCGTGCTCCCGGCTTGTGTGATAGTTTTCTCCTTTTAAGAGCAGGGGCATCTGCACATTGTAAGTCGCGTCGTAACGACCAATCAAATTAAACTTTTGAAAAACAAAGCCAATCTCCCTATTTCTTATTTCAGCAAGCTGGTCTTCATCAAGCTCTTCAATATTCTTGCTGCTCAGTACATAATCACCTTGTGTTTTCAAGTCAATACAGCCTATGATGTTCATCAGAGTCGATTTTCCAGAACCAGATGGCCCCAGTATGGCAACATATTCACCGCGATGTATGGTGAGATCGATGCCTTTAAGAACCTGCAGTTCATTGCCTCCCATGAAATAGGACTTTGTAATGCCCTTCATTTGAATTAATGGCTCAGACATGACAGCCTCCTATTCGACCACAATTACGCTGTCTGCATAATAGGTTTCTTCTTCCGTTGTATCTTGAAATTCGTTTGTCATTTCCATATCCATACGTATACGGACGACCTGTCCCTTTTTCAGACTGTCGTATGTCAGCTCCAAGGTATCGTCACTCATTTGGGTGATTTCTGACCCTACAGGAATCATAATACTGATAAGTTCTCCAGAGTACTCGTAGTTCTCAGTAGAGCTGTTTCCCCATCGTCCTGCTCCTGGAGGCATTCCACCGCCTGTACGCATGCCGCTGCCAGAGCTCATTGCCGTCGCCAGATTGGTTTTTGTCGTTTCACCGCCAGATGCATTCGATATATCTCTTGTTCTGCTTCCAAAGCCTTCTGGCATTTCCACCTTGTTGACCTGTATATAGTTACCATATATTTTCACTATTTTCCCGATAACCATCATGTTTTGCTGGCCATCTTCAACGGCTCTTACCGCAGGCGCTTCCTCGGAGGTGCTCACTTTCCCTTCTGGACTTGCGCCTTCATTGCTTTCTTCAGCCTGATTTTGTGTGTCCGTACTTGGAACCGCACCAGCGGCTTGGCCTGTTGAACAACCGGTCACCAGAACTACGGACAACACAGCGACTGAAATGTATTTTAAAGCTTTCATATTATCACTCCTCTTATTCGTAGCGCAGCGCTTCTATAGGGCTCAACTTAGCCGCCGAAAGCGCCGGGTAGAATCCAAATACCGTTCCCGTAATCAGGGAAAACACGCCCGCCAGTATTACACCGCCAGGAGTCGCAATTGCAGGAATGGAACCCATTGAAATAAGTGGGGTTGCAGCCAAACCTATTATAATTCCCAGTACGCCGCCAATTGCACTGATTACAACCGACTCAACCAAGAAAATCAGCAGTATCGTTTTTCTTTTTGCACCAATTGCCTTAAGGACACCGATTTCTTTGGTTCTTTCCTTTACAGATACAAACAGAACGTTCATAATGCCAATTCCACCGACTATGAGCACAATGGCAGCGACGGATGTCAGAAGTACAGAGAGGAGTGTTGCCGTGTCTTGTGCTGTTGTCAGCATGCTCCCGGCATCTCTGATTCTAAACTCATGTCCGCCGTCATCAACAAAGTATTGATTCAGAAGCATATCAACCTCATCGTAGAGGGCGCTTGTTTCATCCACACTTGCTGCTTTTAACTGGATTTGAGGACTTGCTTCGTTTCCTGCAATGTATTTCTGCGCGGTGTCGTATGGGAAAAACATGGCCTCATCTGCTGAAGAAAAGCCAATGCTCTTTCCAGACTGATCGAGGACGCCAATAACTTCAAACTGCCTGCTGTTCACTTTTATATCTTGTCCGACTGCAGTGCCTGGATCTTCTTCAAATAGGGCTTCAGCAATTTCAGAACCGAGGACGACGACCTTCTTGCGTTTATTGATGTCATTCTCTGTAAGACTCTCTCCGTAAGCCACATCAAAGCTGTTCACATCCATGAACTCAGGATAGATGCCCATGGCCGAAGCACTTTCACTGACAGTGCCGTAGCTGGCCGTCGCACCTGCCGAGATTGCGACTGTGCCTTCCACAATTTTAGTTGAGTTCTCTTCCAAATATTCAAGTATGGTTTCATCGGGCTTTTCTGTGCCGCGACGATCTCCCATAATTGTAATTACATCCGCATTGATCATGGAAAACTGCTCTTCAACCATGACCTGTCCACCTTCACCAATTGCAATAACCAGTACAATTGTAGCCGCACCCACAATAATACCCAGCGTGGTCAGAAACACTCTGAACTTATTGGATCGCAGGTTTGTAAGCACAGACCTTATAACCTCTGTAAATTTCATGCGCTCACCTACTCTTCATATACTACGGTTTCGCCAACTTCTAAGCCGCTTAGTATTTCAACCTGACTGCCATCTGTAAATCCGGCAAAGATTTTTCTCTCTTCCAGGGTGCCATCATCAGACTTGACCCTTACATACTGGCCACCCTCTTTTTTTGTAATTGCTTTGTTGGGAAGGATGAGGACATCTGTTCTTTCAATCAAAATGAAGTTGACGGTAGTCGTCATACCATCCATAAGGGATCTGTCAATTTCATCCGCCTTGAGGAGCACATTATAGGTCACAAGTCCATTGGACCCTATTTCTGGCGATCTGCTGACATGTTCAACAAGAGATCCATAGGTAATGCCTGCAACAGCGTCTGCTTCAAAATTGGCTTTCTGACCGACACTCACATCACTGATATCTTCTTCGGCAACACTTGTTTCCACATAAATGGGTCCGTCCTCTTCAATGAGAATTACGGACTCAGCAGATTCTGTTACTTCTCCGGCTGCATAGTTCACATCAACAATCCAACCGTTTACATTTGCTTTGATAATCATGCCTTCGATACTCTCTTCGATTTCTTCAATGCTCATACGTGCCTTCTCAACTGTAATCGCATCGAGTTCCGCTTCCAGAGATGTATTGGGTCTTGATGTACTAACGTAATTGGTATAGGTCTCATAAGCATCGTTTACCAAGGTCTGCTGGTCTTTTACTTCCTGGTCCGAGTATGCGTCTGGTATACTCATCATAATATCCAGAGTGTCTTTCACTGTTTCATACGCATTCCAGTACTTATCGGAGTTATATGCATAATTCTCTTCATCACCGCTATAGGATGTCGCATTCAGTTTCTGCTGCTTCAGTGCCACTTCCAGATCAAGCTCTGCTTTTAACAGGTCTCTCTCGAGATCATTCTTTTCGAGCTCAGCAAGCACAGTCCCTGCTTCAACGTAGTCGCCCGCCTTGACATTAATTGTCCTAATCGTTCCTGTAGACTCAAAAGACAGATCATAAATAGGAATTTCAACATTTCCATCAGACACGAAATCTATGATGATATCACCCTGTGTGACGACTGCAGTTCGAGTCACGGGCTGGGCTGCATCGCTTTCGATTTCTTCAGATGCATTCATATATATGAATCCACCTATTAGAAGCACAGCCCCTACTGCAAGTCCACCTATTTTCTTTTTATTCATTGTGAGCACCTCCGCTATTTTTCACATATATTCTAGTTCAAATTTATGAGAAAGGTGTGTTATATTCTTAAATTTTTCTAAACAGATTCGAAAGTCCATAAAAACTTTCTTACAGATTTAAAAAAACAGCCTGAAACAAGACATTTCGTCATGTTCCAGGCTGTTAATCCATTTAGTGATTGTGCTCATATTCCTTTAATTTTAATGCGATTCTCAAGTCTTCACCAAAGAACTCCCATATGCTCGCTTTGCCAAGTATTCTTGATGAAAGTCGCTCCGAATATCTATCCTGAATCTCTTCTGGCGTGAGGTTGGTCGATATGAGTGTTGCCTTTTCAGGCGTGATGAGTCGATCATTTATAATGCCAAAAAGTTCTGAAACAGAATAATCCGTTGTCATTTCCGTTCCCAGATCATCAATGATCAGCAAGTCTGCATGATGCATCATTTTGACCATTTGCTTGGCTTCATAACTTTTATCAAAGGCTGCATCTTTAATTTGATTCAGCACACCGATTGCCGTAAAGTAAACGACTAAAAAGCCTCGGCGGATCAAATCTTCTGCAATACAGTGTGTTAGGAATGTTTTTCCCGTTCCCGTAGGACCCACAAACAAGAGGTTTTCACGTTCACGCTCAAAGGCGCCAACGTACTCATGCGCATTTTTGTAGCGTGCACGCATGTATTCCCGCGGCGTCACATCATGATCATTATCAATGGCATTTGAAAACACACTCAAATCAAATGTGTCAAAATTCTCTCTTGAAAGCACGCCACTCATATTGGATTTTTCAACAAGCTGCTCGGTCATCCTTTTCAGGTAGCACTTGCACCATTTCTTATGTATACCGACAACACCTTCATCCTTACAGATTGGACAATCATATATTTCATCCAAGTAATTTGTCGGATAATTGTGCTCCGTAAGCAGGAAGAGCCGCTCCTGCATGAGCTGTTTGGCGCGTTTTTCCATTGCGACAGTATCGGCGTTGGTAATCTGCTGACCAGCAAGGACGCGCTTTGTGAGCACCCGGCCCGCACCTGCTATCTCCCGCTTAATTTCAAGTATTCTCGGAATCCGTTCATAGACTTCTTCCTGACGCATACGTCGTATGGACTTGTTCTTCGATTTTATTTTGTCATATTCCCTTTTTATTGCGGCATGATCGATAATCAAGACTATTCGCTCCTTTTATCTGACTTTCTAGCTGACTGAACAAGCTTTCCAAGGTTCGACTTGTCCCGTTGTGCGAACTTGCCGAAATTGCCTTTCTTAACTGCCCCTTTCGCCGATGCCGTCGCAGCAGGTTTGCTCATCAAATGACGATTGTATTCTTCAATAGACTTAATCCCCAATTTATGTGCTTCCTTAATGACCTCTTCAGCACCGGATAAGGTCAATCTGGTTTTTCGCTTCTTCTGTTCAATGAGAATATGGCGAATCATTTCCTTGCCGTAGCCATATTCTTCGTGCCACTTCTTAAGTTCAGAGCGCATGAGCTCCACGGGCACCCATATGCCCGTTGCTTTCATTAGACCATAGTAGTACTCGCCCGCAGAAAGATATGTTTTGAACTCTTCAATGGTCTTGATGTTTTTACCATAGAGCTCCTGAAAATACTCGTCCAGATTAATCGGTACCAGCTTTGAGCGTGTGCTTCTCAGGTACTCAGCTACTGTCTTTATGAAAATCTCGTCGTAATCATATTGCTTCTTCCATTTATCGATAAGCTTGGATAATGCATTTGCGGAACCCGACGCACCGATGACACGCTCAAGCTCATATGCAAACCTGTATTTTGCCGAACGCATCTCAATGTGGTTTTCGGCCTCTTCAATTGTCTGGAGTCCAGCACCCTTCCAGCCCTCGAGTACACGATAGGTATAGTTGAAGCTCCCTCGTCTGCTGAGCTTTCCAAGCTGCTGTGTATAGTCAAATCCAAACTTGACGAGCTCGTATCCCAGTCCGATGTCTTCAACAAATTCGTAAAGCTGAATCAGTTCCTTAAGCTGAAGTTCTCGTTGTACCAAGCCTTCAATGTAGACCCTCAGACGTCTGTTCTCTTCATTTCTCTCAAATACCATCAGTCTTTCAGGCGAAACGGCACGTGTTTTCACAACTTTGTTCATTTTCGCCTTTTCCGCTGGCACATAATTGTTGTCAAGGAATTTCTGACGGATTGAATTGAAGGTTATATCAAACTCATGCGGGTCATCTCCAGGTTCAGATAAGGCCACGAGACCAAGCTTTTCCCAAAACTGCCATGCACGCACGACATCGTCCAGCGATACGTTCATATTGGCTGCAATTTTTCTATTGGACAGGTCCTGAACACCAAGTTCATTCTTAAGATAATGCAGACCCAATAAATATGTCTTTATTGCCGTACTATCTGCCATCATCATGAAATCGGTAATAAATAAGTTTTCAACCTCAGTAGTTCCAAAATCAAATGTCTTTGAACTTGTGAATAATCCCATGATAAGTCCTTTCTCTCTACTTCGTACCTTACATTATATCATTTCAAGAAATTGTACCGCAATGAAGTATTCCATTTTATCATATTTCCTATTCAAACACATTGAAGAACTCCGTGACGTATGAAATCTGCGCACGCTTTCCGTCCTTGGTATAGAGTCCTGTGATGAAAACCTGATAGTTATGCCCTTCTTCAGCTTGCATTGTGTCCGGCCTAAAAATGACTGCAAAGGGTTCACCATATCCATTGGTATCAATATTGAAGTACTTTTGGGATACCTCTGAAACAAGCCTGATTTCATCCTGACTGAAAACTTCAAGATGACCTGTCGTCATATTCTTCAAGTAGACTTCAATATCTCCAACTTTTGTATTGTCGTAAATATGAGGATTGGGATGAACGGACCACGCTATATGCGCTCCAAAGAGCTCAACAGGAAAAAGTCCCTTGCTTGGCCATGAAAAATAGTCATAGTCGTGAACCTTTCTGTCATATGTGCTATCAAAAACCTTGATTGCCGAATACGTTTCACTGCCATCTGTTACATAGCCAACGCCAATTTTGTTAAGATTTGGCGAAAGCAACCAGCGCCTGTGTCCCAAATGCTTGATGTTGTAGGCGTCAGAATCATCCATATAGCCCAGTATGGTGCTTTGAAGTTCTGAAGCATTCACATTATTGTATCCATAATAGATGTTGCTTGTTTCTGCTCCGGCAGCACCTTTGGCATAGACCTGGTCTGCCATTTCAGGCGGCTTTTGCGGATAATGAGAAAGACTTCCATTGACATAATTGAGCAGAGAAGCATGCTGGGCATAGGTACTCCACTCTTCACTCAAAACCACATCACCAGGTATGCGCGTCATTTTTCTGATCAAGTTGACTGCCTTAAGTGCAGATTGAGAGAGTTCCGCACTCACTTTGCCTGCAACATAAGGAGCATTCAGACTTGGAGGAGCTTCATAAAAAAGCGCATCTTGCACACCGCCCATACTGGACAGATAGAGGGCCCGTATTCTTGTTTCTTCATCGAACGGTTCCAGATTTTCAGTTATGCTCTCTGTTATAGTTTCTGTTATGGTTTCTGTTGCATTCGGTTTGGCAACTTCAGCAACACTTAAGCACCCGCTGTTTTGAAGAAAGATGAATAGACCTGCCACGCCGATTGCGGTCAAAATTTTAAGTGACTTTTTAAGACTCATCATAAGACCTCCCTTAAGCCAATCATCTGTACCTTCAATTTTTACCCGAAGAAAATGTCCCCATTCAAATACTCTCAAATGGGGACCGGGTGTCTTTACTATAGATTTTTACTGTAAATGTGCTTGATTTCATCCATCTGATTAAAGAAAGCTTCAACAACTACCGGATCGAAATGACTGCCTGTCGACTCACGTATAATACCTAGGGCCTTGTCAAAGCTGAAGGCTTCCTTGTAGGTCCGCTTTGAAGTCAAGGCGTCGAAGACGTCTCCAAGTGCAACAATTCTGGATACAAGCGGTATTTCTTCACCACGCAGTCGATAAGGATACCCTGAACCGTCATATTTTTCATGGTGAAACTTGACGATTTCTTCTGGAACCTTATAGAAATCTGCTTCAAACATCCCGATATCTCGTCTCAGGTCTGCAAAAATCTCGCCGCCAATCATGACATGGGTTTTCATGATTTCCCATTCCTCTGGCGTGAGCTTACCTGGCTTTTTCAGAATATTGTCCGGAATACCCACTTTTCCAATATCGTGTACGGATGCATTCCGTTCAATGTCAAGAATCATGCGTCGATCAACCTGGTGCGACGGCAAATCCATTTTTCTGAGACCTTCTGCAATTGCAATGGAGTAACTGACCATACGCAAAATATGATCACCCGTCTCATTATCCTTACGGTCAACCAACTTGGCAAAGGTCGTCGTCATTTTTGACAGGACAACTTTAAGTAAATAGGCACTATTCAGGGTTCCTGTGATTTCATAAATAATCTTGCTCGCAAACTTCAAATCATCCTCATTGAAATGATTCAGCTTTGCTGAACTGATGAAAATAAAGCCAAATACCACATTATTTGAGCTCAGAGGTATAATCATATTTGATCGTATGCCCTCTTCATATATCAGCTTTAAGGTTCCACTGCTCGGTCGCGCCTTACTGGAAGCTGGTATGTCATTGTTAATGAGGCCCTTCTGACTGCTAATCTGCTTTTTGAGGCTGGTCTTATCAATACTCACCTCAAAGCCTGGACCTATAAGGATTTTATCGTATTTGGCAACGCCGTGCTCAGCGACAATTTTGTTTTTGCGATAATCCACAAAGGCAATTCCAATCCTATCAATATCCATCAGGTCATTCAGCTTTTCAAAAAGCATTTCCATCATGTCATCCAGATGAAAGGTTTGGCTTGCCAGATCTTTAAAATCCTTAAAAATTCTCTGCTCGTTGAATAGTCTCTCAACGGTCTTATAAATTTCAATTTCTTCCTTAAAAAACTGCTTTTCCGGAAGCAGGCTCGTCACATCGTAATTATGAGAATCGAGCTGTTCATATGTTTTGGTGATATAGTGGAGGTCTTTACCAATGATTCGAAATACAACGAGCCCCATGATTGCAATGAGTACAATGGCTATTCCAATCAAGGTGTTGTAGATCGTCAGGTAATAGTGGCGTATATCACTAGAAAACGCACTGTATCCCTCATGAAAATCCGCAACATCTTTTTCAATATTGACAAAATCCTCTTCCATTTTGGCAACAAGGTCTGCATCTCTTATAATGGGTACAGAAAAGGATGTGTCAAGGAGGCCTTGAACCTCTTCAATCTTTGCGATTACTTGCTTGAGTTGACTCTGAAGCACGCGTTTCTCATCAGCTTTCAAGTTTATGACCATGAGCTCATAGGTATCGAACTCAAGCTGATTGCTTCTTGCAACAAACTCAATCAAATTACGTTCAAACTCCAGCTTACTTCTGGAATACGCTTTGGAAAGCAACTCGAACTTTTCATCTGAGTCCACTGTTTGGGCCGCTATGTTTGCAAAAACGCGAATGGGAAACTCATTTTCACTGAGCATACCCTCTACATCATCAATCACGCGCTCATTGTCATCAAGAATATCGAAAGCCTTTGATGTCTGAATATTTATGCCCACAGTAAACAGCACTGTCAAAAGTGCCGTTACTACAAGGAGCCTTCCTAAACTCTTAAAGCTGTTCATAGCGCCTCCTTAAGCGTACAATTACCGTGTCCTCTCAATCTGCACGAGATTCACATGCTGATTTTGTACATGTACTTCAAATATCTCTTGACCGGATAAACTGAGCTGATCAACCTTTTTGAGGATCACCTGGAAAATATTCTGTATCTGATTTGAAAGTGCCACCGCTTCATCATATGCCGATACGGCCTTCAACTCATTACCGCTCTCAATGGCATGAATAACATCATCTGCCTTGGCATGAAGGGCATCATGAATTTTATCAATGCTCTCCCAGTCACTACGGATTTCATGATGCTTGACTTCAATCGAATGATAGAAGTGACCAAATCTGCATTTATGCCCATTAGCCTGTATTGGCTTGAGTGCCATACTGGATGACATTTCATGGAGTCGGTTCATCCAGTTCTTGTGACTGTTCACCGCACTCACTATATGTTCTTTAAATTTTGTATTCTGGATTCTGTTAACGCCTCTGTTGACAGTATGAGTCATCGCCTTTACGACCTCAGACAAATTGTCATCAATTTCAGCGATATTCGCAGCTGCCTTGTATGCAATCTCAGCGTCAATACTTATTTGAGCTGCCATCTCAGAAATTTCTTCCGAAGAGGCCGCTGCCGTTTGCATTGCCGTGGTAATTTCAGACGTTGTCACGCTAATTTGCTGACTCATGCCTGTTAGCTGTTCTATGTAATCCACTGTCTGCTCCAAGTTTGAGACATTGCTTTCAAAGGATACATTGACTGATCCCAGTTTGCTGGACATTTCACGTGTAGACTCCATGGTATTGTCAATACTCAGCTTACTGCCTACTGCATTTTCTCGAATACGTTCCATAAAGTTCGTCATTTCATCGAGCTTCAATTTTGTATCTTCTGCAAGCTTTCGTATTTCCTCGGCTACAACAGCAAAACCGCGTCCGTGTTCACCGGCACGCGCCGCTTCGATGGACGCATTCAGGGCCAAAAGGTTGGTTTGATCGGCAATGCCTGCAACACCCTTTACGATTTCATCAACTTGACTTGAAATCTCACCCAGCTGGTTTATTTTTACGGAAAGATCATCTGCATTATTTACAACCGCGTCCTTTAAAGTGTTAATCTCGTCGAGCTCACGCATGCTCTTTTGGTTCATTGTGATAAGTTCATTGGATTTTTCACTCAGTGACAACATGGTTTCAGCCTGTCTGGTCACAGATGTTTCCACTTCATTCATGCTTGCAGTGGTTTCTTCTACCATTGCCATATTGGATTCACTTGCCACTGCAAGGTTCACTGCGAACTGTTTGAGCCCTTTGGCAATATGGGACATTTCAACATCAAAGTCACTCAGATTAGAGCTCTCATGCAATAATTTTTCAAGCAACTCTGCTGTTTTCTTGTCATTTTCTAGAAACTGCTCAAACATGTTCAGTATTGCACTGTGGCGTGATACCTTAAGGTTTTCAGGTCTCTTGGATGAAATTCCATGCATTTGGTCGCTCACATACGAAGTTACCAAATCCACCTCTTTACAATTCTTATGCTTTCCTAATCCGAATAACATGGTGCCCTCCATTTTGAAACTCATTATCATAGTGTAACTTAGCCTTATTTGAACTCATTTCATTTTTATTCTACCATATTATTCAGTTTTGTCGCTATCCAATATGTTAATAATCTAAGAACTTTTCGTGAATCAAAGTACTGTATTGACTATTTTTACCCAATTGCATGCAGGAGAAAACCCGTCTCAAAAAATGTAAACATTATAATACAAAACACCCCTTATCTGCAAAATTCACTTCACAAATATAGACGTGTTTTTTTAATATTTCCATTTAATTATAATAAACCCTCAGACGCGCTTCAATCTCATTCCGCAAAATATTCTCGATTCTACAAAAAAAGAACCGGACTTCCCAGTTCTTAAAAAATAAGAACTGTTCCTAAGAACAGTTCAATTTTGGTGCGAAAGGCGGGATTTGAACCCGCACGACCATTCGGTCACTGCCCCCTCAAGACAGCGTGTCTGCCGTTCCACCACTCTCGCAAATATTATGTTGTGAACAAATATTATTTTACGATTAAACACCGCATTTGTCAACATCCGCACGAATAGTCGGAATATTATGTATGCATTGCAATATTTTGAGAATCCTTCAAATCCACATAACCTTTTTTTCAGTCATACCATTAAGGTCCGCACAGCGCACTGTGCGGACCTAATATATTACAAGTCTACTGGTTTTAGCTTTGGATTATCAACTAGACCCGGGATTCTACCACGTTTGGCAACAGGTTTACCGTTAACCACCTTGATATCCATTGTCATGTCGATTGGTGAAGCTGCTGAAATGTAGCTTCCTACACCAAATGAATCTGCACCTGCTTCAGAAAGCAGCTCGATTCTTTCTGGCGTCAGTCCGCCTGTCGCAAAGATTTTCACATGCTGGAAGCCTTCAATATCAAGCTTAGCACGCATTTCACGAATGAGGCCGACCGTCACGCCGCCGCGTTCGCTCGGCGTATCCACTCGAATACCAAACAAGTCGTCTCCAAGCTCCCTTGCAACGCGAAGCGCTTCTTCAACTTCATCCTTAAAAGTATCCACAAGGACTACACGACCGTGCGCCTTAGGCATCACTTCATTATACTTTTTAGCAATTTTCAGCGTATCGCCTGCAATAAGCATTGCACTGTGCGGCAAAGTTCCGCTCGGCTCTATGCCAGCCAGTCTAGCAGCCAAAATACAGCTTGCACCAGCAGCACCGCCAACTACTGCGGCACGCTCCATTACAGGTGCAACAGCAGGATGCACGTGTCGAGCGCCGAAACATAGGAACGTTTTGTCCCCACACGCTTCCTTCACTTTTCTCGATGCAGTTGCCCACCCTGATGGGCTTGCCAGCATACCAAGAATCGTCGTTTCAAAAAGCGCAAACTCCCTGTAAGGGCCTTCAAGACGAATAACCGTATCCTTAGGCTCAAAGAACTCACCTTCATCAAGGGACCACATTTTAATGTTCTTGCCCTTGAGCAGTGCCTTTACTTCCTCTACACCACAGAGAATCCCCTGTTTTCTTGGAAAAATTTCTGCAGTGACTATGGCTTCATCCAGATTCAGCTCTTTAAGAATATCGAGCGTTCTGAGGAAATATATATCTGATGTTCTGCCTGTTAAAATTTCGTCATGCGACGCAGAATGAAACTTTCGATCTTCGTCTATTTGAACTCCCGGAACATCCTGAAGTCCTTTCAACTCCTTCATTTGATCAATCCTTCCTTGCATTATGAGTAAAACCACAATCATTATATCGGAAATAGACTACAGATTCAATGAAAATACACCAATATAGGACAAGTTAATGGATTAACGGTATTATGTTAATTTGTTAACCATTTAACAAAGTGATTCTATTCTGCATATTCCTATAATGTGTAAATGGGTGCCTATGGCACCCCCAGACTGTAGAAAAACTCCGAAATACTGCGTTACTGTATAAAATCCGCTCTGATCACGTACACAAAGTACGCTCACAAAGCGGATTTTATCCGCGCCTGGTCTTTCGAAGTTTTCTACAGTCTGTCATCTTGTCGACTTTGTCGACAAGCTGCGGGTGCCGAAGGCACCCATTAATTACACATTCCTTTTAGCTTCAAACACAGCCGTATTCCACAGCTCCAAAACCTGTTTATGCGTTTCATTGACTTCAGAAGAATTATCAATAATGCGCGTTGCACGTTCCGCCTTCTTTTCCAAAGACATTTGCGCATTGATTCTCTTTTTCGCATCTTCTTCAGTGAGTTCATCACGATTCATAATGCGTTTGATTTGGGTGTGCCTGTCAAGACTCACAAGCCAGGATTCCTCCACCATGCTTTCCATATTCATTTCAAACAGAAGTGCACAGTCCAAAACAATCACATCTGCGATATTCTCAGATTTGTACTTTTCAATGCGCAGCCTGATTTCTTCAATAATTCTCGGATGTGTGATTTCATTAAGCCTTTCACGTTTGGCCGCATCGCTGAAAATAATGGCACCCAGCTTTTTTCTGTCCAGTGTGCCATCTTCAAGAAGGGCTTCTTCACCAAACACTTCAACGATTTCATTCAGTGCAGGCTTCCCCTTCTCGACAACATCTCTGGCAACCTGATCAGCGTCAATGATTCTTGCACCCAGGCCTCTCAGCATCCTCGACACCGTACTCTTCCCCGATCCGATTCCTCCAGTCAAGCCTATGATTTTCATGAAAAGTTCCTCTCTATTTCGTGTCATACCAGCTGTCACCTACATTCATATCCACCTTGAGCGGAATCATGAAGCCACCTTCAATAACATCTTCAGCAGCGTTTTCCATGTTTTCCCGCAGCAGCTTTTTAACCTGGTCAACTTCATCCGGATGTGTATCAATTATCAGTTCATCATGTACCTGTAAAATGAGCTTTGACTTCAGCTTTTCATCTTTAAGGGCCTTATAGACCTTCAGCATGGCAATTTTGATGATATCTGCAGCCGACCCCTGTATTGGCGTATTCATCGCAGTTCGCTCTCCAAAGGACCTCAAATTGAAATTCTTATGATTGATTTCTGGAATATAGCGTCTTCTGTTAAGCAGTGTCGTCACATAACCATTTTCCTTACAGAAGGCCACAATGGAATCCATATACTCCTTAACCTTAGGGTATTTATCGAAGTAACTGTCTATATAGAGCTTGGCTTCCTTGCGCGTTATCTTGAGGTTTTCCGACAGACCGTAGTCACTCATACCATACACAATTCCAAAATTGACTTCCTTTGCACGACTTCTTTCAAGAGAACTTACTGCATCAATCGGCACCCCGAATACTTGAGATGCTGTCATGGCATGAACATCAATATTCTCTGAAAATGCCTTGATCAGGTTCGCATCCTCAGACATTTGTGCAAGAACACGCAGTTCGATCTGTGAGTAGTCTGCATCAATGAGCGTCTGGCCCGCTGATGGCACAAAGACCTTGCGCAGCCTTCTGCCAAGGGGCAGTCTCACTGGAATATTCTGCAGATTTGGTTCAGTCGAGCTGAGACGGCCGGTGACAGCCACAGTCTGGTTCAAGCTCGTATGGATTTTACCTGTTGTATCATTGATAACATTGTATATGCCATCCACATAGGTGGATTTCAGCTTTGTATACTGTCTATACTCGATGATTGCAGGAATGATCGGATGCTTGTCTATCAGTTTTTCAAGGACCTCATGATTTGTAGAATACCCTGTCTTGGTCTTCTTGATAACAGGCAGTTCCAGTGTTTCAAAAAGTACAGTACCCAACTGTTTCGGAGAATTTATATTGAACTCCCCTTCAGCCATATGGTATATATCCGCAGTCAGTGTTTCAATTTTTCCACTTAACTCAAGGTCAAGAGCTTCAAGCTCAGTCGTATCGACAGAGAAGCCTTCAAATTCTATGTTTGCAAGAACTTCAATCAGCGGCAGCTCCACCGTTTCAAAAAGGTTTGTCAGCGCCATATTTTCAAGTTCCTTTGCTAAAACCGCTTCTAGCTGTGATGCGAGAAATGCATACTTGGCAGCATACTGGGCACGGGTTTCCGGTTCAAGCTCCGCATAGGTCAACATGCTTTTGCCAGACCCCAGAAGGTCCTTTTCTGAAGCTATACCCTCAGATAGTTTCTTCATGGCCACATCGGGCATATCATAGCCCTTGCTGCCCGGCTCAAGCAGGTACATAGCAATGAATCCGTCAAAAGTCAGTCCCTTAAGGTCCACACCATAACGCTTGAAAATCAGATAATCCCTTTTGGACTCATAAGTGGTCTTGCAGATGCTTTCATCTTCCATGACGGACTTCAATGGGGCAAAATTCTCTTCCTTGCCATCAATCTCCAAGTAGTAAGATTTTCCTTTGACTTGCATGCCAATTCCTAAAAGCGCATCCGTTCTAACATTGGACTTATCATAAACCGAGTGGAAGGCAAACTTGCCTTCATGCCGTGCAATCGCAGCCAGATCTCTGATTTCCTGGTCACTGGACAGCACTCTGTATTCAAATGGCTTCTGCTGCGGCATCTCACCTTCAATATTCAGCTCGTGTATTCTTTTAATGAGGGAGTTGAAATCGTAGGCTGTAATGAGTTCAATCAGCTTTTCGATATCAGGTGGTGTGATTTTCAGCTCTTCCATATTAAAGTCTATGGGCACATCTACAACAATGGTTGCAAGCTTTTTGCTGAGCAGGGCTGAGGCCTTGTGGTCTTCAACAATACCCCGTATGCGTTTGTTGGATATTTCATCCGACCGCTCAATCAATTCCTCGACCGTGCCAAAGTCTGCAAGAAGCTTAACTGCAGTTTTGGGACCCACACCCGGCAGCCCAGGAATGTTATCAGAGGTATCCCCCTGAAGACCCTTCAGGTCTATGATGCGGTCTGGAGAAACGCCATAATCCGCTTCGACCAGCTCAGGCGTATAGTATATTTCCTTTTTGCGCCCTTTGATCAGAACTGTCGTCTTTTCGCTCACAAGCTGAAGCGCATCCTGATCACCTGTCACGACAAAGGTATCCACACCTTGATCTGAACAGCTTTTAGCTATGGTTCCAATCAGGTCGTCCGCTTCAAAGCCCTGAAGCTCCATTCTGTATATACCCATGGCATCGAGCATTTCCTTTAAAATCGGCATCTGAGCAGCCAAATCATCCGGCATGCCCTTGCGTGTACCTTTATAGTCCTCGAACTGCAAGTGTCGGAAGGTTGGACCCTTCATATCAAATGCGACAGCCATATACATGGGCTCCAAATCATCACGCAGCTTCAGCATCATATTTGCGAAACCATATACTGCGTTTGTTGGAACACCGTCCTTGTTCATCATATTGGTATAACGTGTAGCGTAGTAGGCCTGATTGACCAAACTGTTACCGTCTATTATTACAACTCTATCCTTCAAAGGGATTCCTCCTGTCACTGTAGATCCAAAGCATTATTTGTTTGAACCCGATGCGGTTTATTCATGAAACTCTATTGAAATCTTCGATTTACTCGAAGATGTATGTTTCTTTTCAATTTCACCCTATTCATATCCATTTTATCAGTTTTCATGCCTACTTGCCACTTCAAAGCGAATACTCGTTCCCATAATTATCAGAATCCCCTTTAACGATACCCTTTAAAGTCAAAAAGGATGAACCACGGGACAATCGCCCGAGTTCATCCACACTTATGTGTCTAATAGGGTAAAGAAAATCACTTCTAATAAATGTCTACTATTTTCAAATCAGGTCTGTGTGCGAGATTAAGCAGCCTGCCATTTACACGCATAATCGGACGTTCCGGGTTCAGCTTGTGAAAAAAAGCCACCTGTCCCTTGCTCCCATCACTCAGTTCAATATTGCAGCCCACAAAGGTCTTATAAATATTGTTAATGAAATAGGTGAATAGTGTCGAATCGATTTTTCCTTCATTTTTAAGAATACGCAGCTCCTGGATTGCATTAAGCGGATGGATGCGCTCACCATAAATCTTATTGGTCGTACTGGCGTCAAACACATCTGCAATCGATACAATTTTTGAGAAGAAGTGCATGTTTTCACTGGTTTTCATTGCTGGATACCCGCTGCCGTCAACACGCTCATGGTGTTCTAGGGCAACGCGCTTCACAGACTCTGGAATATCTGGAATGACATTGAGTTTCTTATATCCGTAGGATGTATGATTCTGTATCTCTTTAAACTGGAGTTCACTCAGCATTCCAGGCTTGTTAAGAATATCCACCGACACAAAGGTCTTTCCAATGTCATGGAGGGCACCTGCCAGCATGAGCTCTTCAACATCTTCATCCGACAACTCAAGCCAAACGCCCATGAGACCTGAAAGCAGGGCAACATTGAGTGAATGCTTCGCCGTATAAATATCCTTGACCTTTAATCGCTTGAGCTCCATCAGCATATAACTGTTATCAAGAAGACTGCCCAGGAGCTGGTGGAGGTTATTCCCCATTCGCTCTTTGAGTTCCTTTGTAATGGTGCTTGAGCCTTCATAGATTTCTTTGATTTCATCCAGTAAGACGTCATAAGCCTGCTCTATGATCAAATCTTCTTCAGACGACACTGAAACATAGATATAATCAAGACCCTGGGACTTTATTACAGAAATATTCTGTTGCGTGAGCACCTTGCCACGTGACAGAACCAGCAAATCATATTTTCCATAAATGTCCTCACCCAGAATCATGCCTTCCACCAAATCGTTCACACCAAACAGTTCCGTCTTATTCAAAATTTGCCCCCTGAAGTCCGCACCCTTTTTTGTCCCGTATCAGCATCATTTTACAATACCAGAGCGACTATGCCTAGTGGACAATTAATATTTATGCATTGAAAGATACCCCTTTGGCTCGAAATCAGGTCCAATAAAAATGCCGGAATCAATCATCAATTGATTCCGGCACTGATTTACTGGCAGTCAAACTGGTTAAGCGCTCTACTTGCCATAATCGTATTCAACAGTCACATTTGCACTGACTTCAATGTCGCCCGCTGTAATTGGAGTTGCATATGATGCAGACTCCATTTTTGCCGAGAACATAATTGTGTCTGTGCTACGCATAATCGGTCCACCATAGCTTGTTTCCGTAATGCTCACAGGCATGCTCACCGTCTTGTTCATTGTTCCTAGAATCGCTTCTGCCTTGCCCTTTGCATTGTCCATCGCAAGAACTAGAGCCTCCTGATAGTAGGCGTCCTGGTTTTCAACCGTAAACTCAATGCTGTTGATTTGGTTTGCACCTGACTTGGATGCAGCATCGATCAAACTGCCGAGTCCGTCAAGATCGCGAACGGTTACTTTCAAGGTGTTGGATACACGATAAACTTCTTCACGTTCATTATCGCCAACATAATTGTAGGATTTATAGATACTGTAGTTCAGTGTTTTCATATCTTCCTTATCTACGCCCGCTTTTGCAATCGCAGCTTCGACTTTGGTCATAAGCGCTGCATTTTCAGCTTGCGCAGACGATGCGTCAGCATCTTCAGTCTCTACACCAATATTGATATAGGCTATATCCGGCGTAACCATGACAATCCCTTCACCTTTTGTAGTCAATCGATAATCAGCCTCTTCCACAGCAGCTGCTGCGGATAGAGTTGCCGGCGCCTGGACACCGCCTGTGAAAAACACACCTGCCACCAAAAGCATTGCAAGACCAGCTGTTATAATTTTTTTCATGATACTACACTCCTTATTCATTGTGTTCAAACTTGATGTTGTCCTTCACGTATTTACTTTCTGAACTTTCTAATGAGCCATTTGACGATTTTATATCCTACGAAGAAGATACAGCACCAAATGATGAGTTTAGGGAAGAATGCGACCAGTCCCACAAAAACTCTCTCACCCATATATTTCAGTTGATTGATTGATGTGACAAACCCGTCTTTTGCCTTTTGCAGAAGCGTCTTATCTATCGGCTTGATCTTAGGCTCCAGAGATTCAACCTCATTGAGGTCAATATGGACTGTCGACATGCTCACGAGACTTTCCCAATTTTTCAGGGTGCCCATGTAGCTGTTTATTTCACCTCTTACACGACTGAGCTCACGCTCAACTGTAATGATATCTTCGACTTCCTCAGCCTTATCCATGATTTCACGCAGCTTGGATTCACGTACCTCCAGGTTGGCGACTTCGTTTGAAATATCTCTATACTGGGCTGTAATATCCTGCGACCAGATATTTAGATTTTTCTGGATGCCCACTGTCCCAAGATAATCTACGGTTCCTGTGAAACGCGTTCTTGGGATACGCACCGTCAGTCTCCCATACTTGAGGGAATTTTCAGGCTCTGATTCGTCATAGTATTTGAATGAGGTGGATGCATCTTCTACATAACCGCCCATATCGCCAACCATTTGAACAATGCTTTCATAGGTTTCGTCATAATTGACTATATCCAGATAGATGTCAGCACTGTAAATGATCATGCGCCCAGCCGTTTCAACACTTGTCTCACGCGGTTCTTGAGCGGTCTGCTCTACCCCAGCCGCTGTAACAGTTAGAGACTGAACTGCAGGTGCTTCTTCAGCCATGGGTGCCTCAGCACTTCCAAATGTCATCGCCCCGTCGTCTGAAGCCATTTTCAGATTGGCTGCCATACGCGGTGCGACCTCATTTACAGCGTCCATTTCATAAACTTCAGCCGATTCAACGGACTCGGTCGCCATATCATACATGGCTTCCTCAGGTGCACCCATTTGCATTTTGTCGGTCAAGTTTCCTGAGCCAAATGCAAGTACGGCAATGACCATGGTCGCGGCAATCGCAGTGAGTGGTTTTGAGTGTCTCTTAAAATCTCTCAAATTTGGCAGCGGAATGCGAATCACTTTACGTGCTTCAGCTTCACGCTGTGGTTCTTGACTTTCAGTCTCTGCCTGGGACGCTTCATCTGAATTCATTTCTCTTGCAGCTTCCACGAGTTTTCCACGGAGTTCATTTTCAAAGCCCTGCGGCAATGCCATTTCCGGCATATCTTCCATAATTTCTTTCATAAACTTCATATCATCATAAAGCGCCTTGCACGCTGGACAATTGTCTATGTGATCTAGAAATGCTTCTGAATCTTTCTTACTCAGTTCCTGATCCAGTAGCATTGATAAGTTTTCTCTAATATCCTTACATTTCATACAGTTCCCTCCTTTCTTTAAAATTTAGTCTGTTTCGTATGCTGCCTGTAATCGCAGCTTGTCTTTAAGTAATTCTCTGAGTATTCTCCTGCCCCTGTTGATTCTGGACCTTACAGTGCCTACCGGGATATCTTCAATTTCAGCTATTTCATCATAGCTCATTCCTTGAATTTCCCTGAGCACAACTACTGAGCGGAAATTTTCCGGAAGCTGTTCAATCGCGCTTGCAATTGTAACGCGCACTTCCTTTTCCTCGTATTTTGTCACTGGATCTGATGAATTGTCTTCAATTTCAATACCTGGTGATTCTTCACCGGTGTCAAACCCTCTGTCTATGGATACTTCATTCGGTTTTCTTTTTCTAAGCAAGTCCTTACAGGTGTTCATAACAATCCGGTACAACCATGTTGTAAAGGCCGAATCGCCATTGTATCCCTTCAGACTCTTAAAAACCTTGATGAGTGCTTCTTGTGATGCATCTTTTGCATCTTCTTCATTGCCCATCATGCGATAAGCAATGTTGTACGCATATGTCTGATGCGTTCGAATCAATTTTTCAAAGCTCTCGACATCTCCCGATTGCGCACGTTCTATTAGAAGTCTTTCATGCTCGCTCACTCCTACAGACCTCCTTTCTTTTTGCTGTTATACTCTTAAGACGTATGGGACTCAAATAAAGTTCCCGAATTTGCTAATTTTTTTTTACAAAATAATTATACTTCATTTACAAAACAAAATACCCCTACAGACAAGGTTTATTCTAGCCATTGTCTGTAGGGGTATGCTTTGATTCAAATAATACAGCGCTTAATCATATTGAACTTTCTTCATCCATACTTCTGAGCAGGGCATTAACCTCATCGATTTGAATGTTGGCACGCCATGAAGCGTTCTCATAGAGCTCCTTTTTCAAATTTTCGAGTCTACGCTTGGATACAACAAGCAGGGCGACATCCTCCTTGCTTTCTTTTCCTTCACGCATGAGCTTCAATATGTCACGAATACGAGCCATTTCTGTTTCTGTATCGAAAATGATATTAAGCGCAGTTCGGGGCAGCTCCATTTCATCTTCATTGATTTGAAATGAAACATCATCCAGTTTTTCTGTCAGCTCAATCATGGCGGAAGTGCCAGCCTTGTCGTCTGAATAGCGTATAAGATGTCCAATATCCTTCACAGAATCTGTGAGTTGTCTGGAAATATACCCAACTGTAAGAGCACCCAGTGAAAGGATGACCATTGTACTCACTAGAACATTTCTCAAGACACGCATGGACTGCACATAGACCGCGCGTTTTTCAACCAGACCGACTGTCTTCCAGCCTGTAATCTCATTTGTGGTATAGGTCAGGTAGTATGATTCACCGCCGAACTCCACTTCACGTGTTCCAGCTTGACGTTCGTCCAGTTCCTTGATCCACGCTTTCATCAATACGCTTGAATAGTCCGCGGCCTTCTCATTGTGGGCAATCAAAATATAGTCGTTCCCGCTCTTTTTGACTATGAATGCATTGCCGCTATGGGTTGCTGTGAAGTTTTCCACTTTGTTTGAGAGCTCATCCAGAAAAACATCAATTGCCATGACCCCTTCCAGAACACCCCCATCGTTATAGACGGTTCTTGACACCGTGATGGTGGGCTTGCCCGTTGTCGCATCCTTATAGGGGTCAGACCAAGAAATAAAGCCCTTCTTTTCAACGGCACCAATATACCAGGGTCTGCTCAGAGGATCGTAGTCAGACGCCCTAAGCGTTTCAGACGTATCAGGCCAAGTCACCATGAAGCGTCCATTTTCAAGAGGATTCTTGAAAACATAGTAGGCATAGGCTGAATAGGGATAAGACTCCTTGAATGTCTTAAACATCTGTTCCACCTGCATGAGGTTGTCATCTGCATGTTCAGGCAAACTCTTCACCATATCATTTTGCGAAAACATCTGTACTGCATTTTCAAAGGTTGTCAGGAACTCATAGACAGACGCATCCAGCTGAGTTACTGATGCTTCAAAGGTTTCCAGGTACTGATTTTCCAAAATACTGCGCGAATTATCAAAGTAAAAGGTTCCCACCGATACCGCAACAACAACGAGCAGCAGGATACTCCAGAAAAATACGCTCTTTGGTATCTGATCCATATTCATCTCCATTTTCTCATCTGTTTCACTCTATTTTAACATGAGAAAACGGACACCCTCAAGTCAGAAGGTGTCCGAAGATTACATCAAGATTATGCCGATTTTCTTGCTTTTTTCTCTGTACGCATTTCCCAGGCTTCTGTGTTTTCAAGACCAGGAATATTGCTTGCATAGAATACCGGATCTTTGCCTTCTCTCTTTTGCTGAAGATAGTCTTCAAGTGCCGCAAAAGCGTATTTTCCAAGAATTGCAATGGCAATCAGGTTGATGACAGCCATGACACCCATAAAGAGGTCTGCCATGTTCCAAACAATCGAAACAGCAGATTGTGTACCCCAGAATACCATTGCTGCTACTGCAAGTCTAAATCCGAAGAGCACAGATTTGTTACCATTCATAAACTCGATGTTTGACTCACCATAGTAGTAGTTGCCGATAATTGAGCTGAATGCAAACAGTAGAATACAGATGGCGATAAAGGTACTGCCCCATGCGCCAACTTGTGAGCTCAGTGCAGTTTGTGTCAGCTGAATTCCTGTCAAGCCTTCAGTTGCATATTCTCCAGATACAAGTACCACAAGTGCAGTTGCACTACAGATTACAATTGTATCGATAAATACACCGAACATTTGGATAAGACCCTGCTTGACTGGGTGACTTACTGTAGAAGTCGCACCAGCATTAGGCGCAGAACCCATACCCGCCTCATTCGAGAAGAGACCGCGCTTGATGCCTTGCATCATTGCTGCGCCGATACCACCGCCAATAACCTGGTTCATGCCAAATGCACTTGTGAAAATCAGATTCAGTGTTGATGGAATCAGTGTGATGTTCTTGAATAGCACTACGAGGGCTACCAGAACATAGGCTGTTGCCATTACTGGAACGATTGCTTCTGCAACTTTAGCAATACGCTTGATACCGCCAAAGATAACCAGACAAGTCAGTACAGTTAGACCAATACCTACTGTAAGCTTGTTCAGACCAAATGCTGTTTCAAATGCTACTGAAATCGTATTTGCCTGTACTGAGTTAAAAATAAGTCCGAATACTACTGTAATAATAACTGAGAATGTCACGCCCATCCACTTTTGACCAAGACCTTTTTCCATGTAGTAAGCAGGTCCGCCACGGTAGCCGTTCTCATCCTTCACTTTGTAAATCTGTGCAAGTGTGTTTTCCACGAAGCTTGATGCAGAGCCAATCAGAGCGATGACCCACATCCAGAAAACGGCACCCGGACCACCAACGGCTACTGCCATTGCAACACCTGCCAGGTTTCCTGTTCCTACGTGTGACGCAACACTGATACAGAACGCCTGGAATGGGGATACACCTTTGTTTCCATCTTCATCTGCTTCTGTTGTTCTACCTTGTCCAAGCACCTTGAAGGTTTCACCAAGAAGTTTGAACTGAACGAACTTTGTTCTGAATGTGAAGTATACCCCCAGTATAATCAGCATTCCGATAAGTACATACCCCCAGAGCAGCGTATTGCCTGCAGATATAATTGAGTTAAGCATTTCCATAAATAAACATCCCTTCCTAATTACTAAATTGCCTTCTATATAATAATCCGTAGCTCAGCCGACGCCTGCCGGGCTTACGGCTTATTAGTAAATACTCAGGTCGTACTCTTGAGATAGATCTTCTAGTACTTTAAGTCCCGCAACACTGTTTCCACGTTCATCAAGTGCCGGTCCAACAACCGCAATACCCATGCGTTTGGGAACGATGGCCATGATTCCACCGCCTACACCACTCTTCGCAGGAAGTCCGATCTTGACTGCGAACTCCCCAGAGGCATTGTACAGACCACATGTTGTCATGATTGCCTTTACCATCTTGTTGATTTTTTTAGGTATGATGCGCTCACCCGACCAAGGTGCCACACCGCTGTTGGCAAGTACAGCAGCCATTCTTGCCACATCTGAAACCCTGACCTCGATTGAACATGACTTGAAATAGGCATCGAGCACATCCTCGACATCCCTATCGATCACCTCAGCACCCTTAAGAAAATATGCCATTGCGCGATTGGTATTGCCCGTGAGTTTCTCTGACCTGTAAACATCATGATTCACCTTGATATCTGGGTTGTTTGCCATAACTTTCATCATTTCGTGAATACGGTTGAATTTTTCAATGCCGTTGTCTCCAGAAACCAGTGATGTGGTCACAATTGCACCTGCATTGATAAATGGATTGAGTGGAATATGATCCGCTCTTGTTTCCAGTCGAACCATGGAATTGAATGCATCTGCTGACGGTTCAAGTCCCACTTTTGAAAAAACGGTTTCCTCGCCCTTGTCAACAAGAGCACAAATCAGTGAAATGACCTTTGATACACTCTGAATTGTAAATTTCGTGTCACAGTCACCACCGCAGTAGTCTGCATTGCTCGCCAAATCGAACACGTGAATGCCCAGCGCATCCGGATTACCTTTGGCCAATTCAGGAATGTAACTTGCAACCTTTCCGTCCCCAGTCCAGCATCTGTTTTTTTCTACTATCTCGCTTAGTGTTTTATTCATGCTTGTTCCCTCACCCTATTTGACTGTTTAAGCCCTAATCATCTTTTTAGTAATCTCAGCATTTTATATACGCAAGTAGCGTGCCAATTCAGCAACAAAAAAAAATGCCCCTTTCGAGGGCATATCTTGTAGATTTCTGAAAAATGTGTACCTTTTCGGGCGATATCGCACAAAATAAAATGTGCGACTTCGCACATCGGTCGAAATCGCACAGTAAATTTCTATCTCATTCCATATTGTATTTTTCCATTCTACGCTTAAGGGCATAACGCGACATACCGAGTAGCTTTGCGGTATTGCTCAAATTGCCATCACATTGCCTAAGCGCAGTCCTAATATAGGACACTTCCATTGTTTCGACGACATCTTCAAGGGAAAATCCCTGTGGAATTTCAGCAGGTACCTCACTGGGCCGAGTGCCTATTTCAATATTTTCAACAGGCGCACTGCCCACCAGTTCATAGGGCAGATGGTCTTTTGAGAACACGGCCACATCATTGAGAATGACCATGCGCTCGATGATATTCTTAAGTTCCCGTACATTACCCGGCCATTTGTATCGCTTGATCCACTCAATGGCCTCTTGTGTAAAATGCGCACTTTCCTTGCCGAATTTTTTCAAGTAGGTGTCCAGGAAATGATGTGCTAGATGCTCAATGTCCTCCTCGCGTGCACGTAAGGGTGGCAACAGTATGGGCACCACATTGAGCCTGTAATACAGGTCTTCTCTGAATGTTTTTTCCTCAATCGCCTTTTCCAAATCCCTGTTGGTAGCGGCAATAACCCGAATATCAACCTCGATTGATTCAAGTCCCCCGACACGCTTGAATTTTTTAGTTTCCAGAAATCGAAGCAGTTTTGCTTGTATGTCCAGTGGCATCTCGCCAAGTTCATCAAGGAAAAGCGTACCCCCATCTGCAAGTTCAACGAGTCCGCGTTTTCTTGCCCCAGCACCGCTAAAGGCATTTTTTTCAAATCCGAACAGCTCGCTTTCAATCAATTGAGACGGAATGGCAGCGCAGTTCAGGCTGAGAAGAACATTATCGTGACGCTGACTGTTCTGGTGAATATAGTTGGCCACGACTTCCTTGCCGGTCCCCGTTTCACCTCTTATGAGCACCGTCACCGAATCATTTTTAGACAGTATCTGCATTTTATTTACCGTATCGCGCATGGCAGCGCTCTTGCCTATGAAACCATTGGCAGACTCACTGCTGCGCTGCTCATATATTTCGAGCTTGCGCTTCATAACCTGACTCGAGAGTGCCTTGGTTATGGATACATTCATTTCCTCAAGATCCAAGGGCTTTTTCAAAAAATCGCTCGCCCCGCGCTTGATTGCCTCTATGGCAATTCGAATGTCACCATAGGCTGTCATCATAATTATTTCAATAAAATCGTCAAGCGCCTTGATTTGATCTGCAAGTTCAAGTCCGTTTTCATGACCCAGCTTTAAATCAATCAGTGCGACATCCGGCCTGAAGCTTTGAATTTTCTCGATTGCACTCTTACAGTTATCTGCGGTTTCAACCGCATAACCGTAGTCCTTCATCCCCTCGCTCAAAGAGAGACGGATCAGTTCTTCATCATCTATAATCAGTATCTTCTTCTTCATCTTCATCCCTCATAAAGCTGCATCCGCAGTGTAAACGTCGTACCTATGCCAAGCGTACTCGAAACGCTTATATCGCCATTATTTGCTGTGACCAGCCGGTGGACAACGGCCAGCCCAAGCCCCGTTCCACTGGCCTTTGTGGTATAAAAGGGGTCGAATACACTCGAAATGTACTGGTCGTCGATGCCGCAGCCGTTATCTGACAGGAAGATTTCAAGCTGTGCAGACGACTCGTCTCGCACTGTTCTATGCCCTATTGTAAGTAGGCCCCTCTCCTCCATTGCATCAACAGCATTGCTGATAATATTCAAAAACACTTGGGAAAGCTGCGCTTCATCAAATAAGACCTTCACCGTATCCTCCGGCTTATCAAAAACGACATCAATTGCCTTGTCGCTGATTTTTCGTTTTGAAAAATGGAGGGTATGCACAATGGTCTCAAAGGGGTCCACAGCCCGTATGTGCGGCGTTTTAGGCTTTGAAAACTCCAGGAGCTCCGTAATCAGATTATTGAGTCGGTCGATTTCCTTCATATTTGCAGCAAACATTTTATCTTCTGCTTCACCAAGATGCCTGCCCAGCCTGCTGTAGAGTACCTGTGTCGCCATTTTCATTCCTGAAAGCGGGTTTCTGATTTCATGTGCAAGTCCCGCAGAAAGCTGGCCTAAAGATGCCATTCTGTCCAGTCTGACAATACGCTCTTCAACACGCTTTCTTTGACTGATATCATTAAAGCTGCAAATAACGCCCTTGAGGACTCCATCGAGCCCGTACATGATGGTCGTTGTAATGTCATAGTAGACCAGTTCACTCTTTGAGCTCTCCTGAAAATGAACGACTTCGTTGATTTCCTCTTCTGTATGAAGCGTCCTCTGGATTTGCGCCACAAGCACCTTAATGACCTGCATATTGAAGGCTTCGCTGTCCTGGGCACTCTCACCGAGTCCTATCATTTTTCTGGCCGCACCATTGTATTTCACAATATGTCCCTCAACGTCTGTTGTGATAATTCCTGTCGAAATACTTCTGAGAATATCATCGGTCATATTGCGCATCTGAATGGCCTTGTTGGTTCTATGTGCAATGGTCTTTCGCATGTCATTGAAAGCCATGCCAAGCATTCCCATCTCCCCTTCGGTTTCCAGCTGGATTTCAGACTGGTAGTTCCCCGAAATGATGTCATTGTACCCATTGAGCAGTATTTTGACAGGTCTGAAAAAGCTATCTGTTATCAGCAAAATCGCTTCAAAGGTAAAAAGCAGGAATATGAAACCTGTTCCCAGTATGATCCAGTCAAGGTCAATAATCTCTCCAACTGCGATATCCGTATCCGTTACAATGCCGATTTTCCAATTCCACTGATTGAATGCCTTATAAACCAGACGGGTGCCTTCAAGATCCTGTTCCTTGTCGATGTATTTGACAATGTCCTGCGCCGCAATATCAAGCGCGCCCACATTTGCATATATAACGGTCTCATCTTCAAGCACAAAACCGCCCTGTATATCGAGGGTCTTTATATAGTCAAGCATCAGCACCTTGCTTTCAAGTGTGTTCTCATGCTTTTGAATCATTGTGACCATATCATCGATGCGCACTTCGGCCATTCTTATTTTTGTCTCGATAAGATGCTTTTCCTGATTTGTGTAGAAGAAAAAGCTGACAAAAATTACGGGGATCAGTACGAGAAACAACAGCGGTATAATGACTTTTCTTCTTGCACTCAGCTTCATGGTTATCTCCTGTTTTGCTAGGTCATATGCTGAAATATCCATCCATGAAAGTTTCCATCATTTCCAGCGTTTTATCCTGAAATTCAATTTTAAAACCGGTAAGCGCATGTTCTTCCATTCCCAGCATAAGTGGTTCCGGTGTTTTAGACATGCTTAGCACACCCATTGTAATTGCGGTTTGTGCCATAAAGAAATCCATAAACTCTTCTGGCGTGAATCGATTGAATCTCTTGGCTAATTCATATGCAATTTGCATGCCATTTTCATAAAGCTCCTTTTTATCCTTTAGAATCATGTCATAATCCACATTTTTTTCCAGAATGGAATTCTTGATTGCACTCAGGCGCATATAAACCGAATTCTCATCGAGAATGGACTTCAGTTCATCAAGGATAAACTTTCGAAAATCCTTTTCATCCATTGATTCGTAAGCCAGTATCCTTTTTTTCATTTCAGAAAAACGCTTATCGTATTCTATGAATAGAATCTCCATAAAGAGCGATTCCTTGGATTTGTAATAATTGAAAAGTGTTCCTTTTGAGACCTTTGCCTTCTTCGCAATGTCTATCATTTTTATTTCTTCAAAAGATGCATCTTGATAAAGCGCTATAGCTGCATCCAGTATTTCTTGTGCCCGCATTGCCTTTGCGGTATCTGTCATTGCGCGTTTCATTTTCCCCACTCCCCAGCTTCGCTCACGCATTTAAAAACACTTAAAACTTACTACAGCCTAGATGATTCGCTGCAGAAACCGTTATACATCAGGCTTCTGAGTCCCCATCAGATGTGCTTCTCTAAGCTGTGCTTCAAGAAAATCCCCTATTTTTCTGTCTTCAACAAGGATATGGTGGACCAGCCATTTCTTTATAAAAAGGTTGATTCGTATGAGTTCAAGATTATCCACAGGGTTTCCATCATGGGCATGTACAATTTCCTTGACCTTGTCCGTGAAATTCTTATGCAGAATTTGATGGCCCCTGAGCTTGTCATACCCAATTTCTTTTAAAAGGTGCTCCTCATGCTCAAAATGATTTTGTACGTATTCGTCCAAAAACTTGAGCATATCTGAATAATACTCATGCCCGCGTCCATCACGCATAAGTTTATAAAGCCGTGTAAACTGGTCCATGAGCCCCTTGTGCTCCATGTCAATAATTTCATGACCGATTTTGAACCGGTCGTCCCATTCAATGAGATGGTCCTGATAGGCCACCACGCTTTCAGATTTCTGCTCATCCTGCGCGTAGTTCAGTTTTATGTTCCTGTATTTGAGCACCTTTTGAAGAAGGGCCACATCATCAAAGGGTTTTGACAGGATTTCAATATCCCGAATTTGGGCAAGGTCGACAATCATCTTACGATTGACCTTGGATGATAGCACAATTATCGGCAGGCGCCTCTCCGGTTCAGCCGCACGGATACTACGCAGCATCTCAATCCGGTTGACGTCATAGCTGTCAAAGTCCATAATGATCAGATTCACATCTTCCAGCAGCTTCTGAACATTTCCCTTGTCAATCATGGTGTTGCTGTAGGTATGTATGCGGTTCTCATAATATGTGCTCAGAATTTGCTCAATTCTGCGATTGAGCATTCTCGTATTTTCAAATAAAGCTATTTTATTCATAGATTCACCTGCTATAAATGTCTGACACGCAGTCTAAAAATTGCTTCTCCAAGATAACTTTAACACACGCTTCACCATTTTCAAAAAAATATAAAGGCGTATGTTGCCATACGCCTTAAACTCTATAAAACTTCGCAATACAAGATTCAATTTAAGCTGTTTCAAGAACCGGTATACGCTTATTGATCGTATAGGGTTGAAAATAAGATTCAATGACGTTAAAGCCTTCATCCAGTCGGAGTTCTGCATGATGCATGAACTCACCCTTGAAATGATATCTGAGGTCAATGACCTTAAGTACCGTATGCTCCATATCCCTAAAGGGAACAATATGGAAGTTAGGCGTAAAATCACTGAAATATGCCCCAAGATTTGTATTCATAAATATTTCTTCAAAGTACTTGTCTTTTCTAACGAGTTTTTCAACGACTTGAACCTTCTTCGTGAACTGATTGAAATTGCCCACAATATCATGAGAACTTGAATGTACAATGAAATCCCACTTATAGAAGACCTTCAGCGAAGGTAAAATTTCAACCTCTTCAACGCTATAGCCGTGTCCGAAGTGTTCCAGTATGCTTCGTTTTGCCTTGTCCTTCATCCAGAGCCTTACAGCGATATAAATACCGAAAAGTCCGGCAGACGACCCAAGCGTAACGGCATTGTGCCCTCTATTGAAGATGAGAAACAATGCAATGACCGATAAAATCGGATCGTAGAGCGATAGCAGGCTCGCCTTAACCTTCTTATTCAAAAGCATGGCTCCGTATGAATTCAGAATGTCAAAGAAGGTATGTGAGAAAGCACCCGCCAACGTCCATATAAAGACCTGAAGTGCTGACATTTCCGGAAACATGAATGACAGGGCAAAGGTGATGATCCCTGACAGACCGATCAATGACGGTATGGAGTGTGAAAATCCTCTATGATGCTTGCAGTAGACCATATCATCAAAAAACAGGCGCGAAACAACGTCAATGTCAGGCGACATTGCCCCAAGTGCTGCGCCAATTGAAACAGGATTGTCCAAACTTACGGCTTGTCCGGAAAACGAAGACAATGCAAGTCCTATGACGCCATGTGTAATTGGATCCACAAATTCACCTTCCTTGTATAAGAAGCTCATTTTTAAGCTTTCAGTCCATAATCAACTCAATTATGTAAACCATTATAGCACCAAAGTCCTATCCCTGCAATAGAATGTATAATTGTTTACATTTGAGGAAATGTTAATTTTTACGAAATACACTGATCCGTTTATCGTCGTGAAAAATCAGTTCTGCCCCATTTTCTTCAGCTAATATTTCGAATGCGCGTCTTGTATAAAAGGAAATATGCGTCTTTTCCCTTCTATAATGCCATTTTAGAAATGCTGCATCATCCTGTGGCGGCACACTGGTCATAACTGCAAGAATACCCCCTTGCCCAAGCAAGGAAAAGACACCTGCAACGTCCTCGCGCGGGTTGTTGAAGTGTTCGAAGACTTCAGTTGCAGTAATGAGGTCATATCTTAAATCTAAGACAGAAGTATCTGGATTGAAATGTTTGTCATAGGTAGAAACATCAAAGCCCTTTCGTTTCAAGAGCTCAGCAAGAACCGGCCCAGGACCGCAGCCAAACTCAAGGGCACTTCCTTCTTTTATAAAGGGTGTAACTGCAGCCGCAAGAAAACGCTCCAAATATTTAACATAGCCTTGATCCTCTATGGAATTGTCGTGGAGATCATACTCTGCGCGTTCCTCTGAAAAAGTCACATGGTAGGCACTTTGAAGATGGATAAAGCCGCAAAGGGTACATTTCTCATACATAATATGAAATTGCTCGTCAAATAATGGCTGACAAGAATTTCCGCAAACTTTACAGTACGATTTCAATGTTGTCAAAACAGGTGTTTCCTTTCTATTAATATGCTAGATTAATTCTAGAGTGTATGACGTGTTTCGTCAAATCATATTAATACACCGATTACGGAGGATACGCATGAAATTGAGACAGAACATATACAACAGAACTTTGCTCTCCTTAACATTGGCGCTTTGCCTGATATTCTCAAGCGGCTTGAATGGGAATATTTCCTACGCTGATGTCATAGACGGTCAGCCACTTGAAAAATCACTTATCAGCCTTAAGGATATTTACGATCATATATCTGAAGACAAGTCTATGACCTCAGAAGAATATCGTGGCTTTTTCAAGGACATGACAGACACCGCAGACGCCTTTCACACACAAGCAATACATGACCGCGACCTGCTTTCAAATGTGACGGATATCCTGCTCAAGGAAAAGGATACACTGGAAGAAGGGCTTGAGTCTTATAACGATATGCTCTTAAAATACGGCGAACTCAAAAAAATGTACGATCCCCTTATGGATAAGATCATGAGTACTTCAACACCTGAAATCATAGATGGCATGACGGTGTACAGAAGCGCTAACGAAAACCTCTCCCGCTTCGTACTCAAAAAGAGCAGCGGCGGTTTTTTCTATCTGTATGATGCTTCTCAGGCTGGATCACCCCTTTGTGCAGCTACCAACAAGGCCAATTATGCAACCTATTATCATTTGTCAGAGGGCGTGGACCGTATTATGATCAGCTACTCTGCAAACGGTATTTATAGTGGCTCTTTAAATGATACCCTTCAATATGAAGGCTTTGGTACGCTTTACAAGAATACCGGTGTCATCAATCGCGGTTCTTGGATTGATGGGGAACTCAGCGGTACGGCCTATATTTATGACAAGAGAATCAGTTCAAGCAACACAGCCCAGTTTACACAAGGTAAGCGTAATGGCATGACGATTTTCCAGGAAGAAGCCCAGGACAATATCTATACCCGTGTCTATGAAGACAATAAGCTGGAAGGGCCTTCATACACGAAGCTCTATTCAGGTGACAGCTTCGTCGACTTGCTGACATACTACAGCGATGATGAGCAGCTGCCCATCCGAATTGCGCTTTACCCAGATGGCAGCTATAACATATCCATCAAATCAGGCAGCGTTCCTGTCATTATTTATCACTCTGACGAACTTAAGAGAACCTTTATTGGTGCGACAGAGAACAATATCATGAACGGTTTCGGCTATGGTATTATTGAAGATATTGAATACATTGGTCAGTTTAGAGACTTCAACATTGCCGGTGGTGGCACTTACTACCAGGTTGATGATACTGAAAACGTCTTTGAAAACAAGGTTCAGTCCATACTGGATGAAAAAATCAGAGACGATATGAGCGATGCACAAAAGATCAAGATCATCCATGATTATCTGGTGGGCAGCATTTTATATCATCATCCAGGCGCTGCAATCGACGCCCATCCAGGCTACACGCATACTGCATATGGTGCAATTGTCTACGGCCGCGCCGTGTGTGATGGCTACGCACAGGCTTTCAAGACCTTCCTTGATATTTTCGGTATTGAAAATGAAATCATCTTCGGTGTTACCGCAGATGGCGATGGAACCTTTGCAGATGGCAACAACCACGCTTGGAACCTTGTGAAGGTCGGCGACAAGTACCTGCACTTTGACCTGACTTGGAATGACCCTACCTACTCCTCAAAAATCCGTCACGTATACTACATGATGGAGTCGGATGAAATCAAGAAGAACCACAGGTGGGACGAGGAAGCCTACGCCATATATCTGGATCAGTAAGACACAAAGCCGATATGAAATAAGCTTACGCTTTTCATATCGGCTTTTTATAGATTTTAAATCCATTTGTTCCAAAACACCCCAAGTGGGTTCTGAATTTTCTGTGTATGGCCTGAGCGTATTTTTTTTGCTTGAAACTATTGCAAATAGTACAGATTCATGGTAATATTATTCTTGTCGTTAAGACAAAAGCCACTTGCCGAAGTGGTGGAACTGGCAGACGCGCTGGACTCAAAATCCAGAGCCTTTCGGGGCGTGCGGGTTCGATTCCCGCCTTCGGCACCATTGAAAAAACTCACTTTCAGATGAAGGTGAGTTTTTCTTTTGCGTTCATCTATTTGTTTTTGCTAATCTTTTGCTAATCTCTATGTACCAATTGTATTGTGATATAATAATGCTAATCTATAAGAAAAGTGGTGTTAACTGTGAATGTTCTTGAAGGCGTATCCATTATTCCAAATATCGCATTTTTGATAATTGTTCCATTATCTTATCTATTTTTATCAAAGTATGAATGGACTGCAGGTATAAAGCCTTACTTGTTTCTAATTTCAAGTTTAATACTGGGTCCTCTGTACATTGATCTACTATTTAAAATCACTATTCCATTGTTCTCTCCGATCGGGACACTAAAAGATTGGATACCTTTCTACGGAAGTTACTTAGGCGGTGTTATTGGTGCATATTTAGTTTATAAGTCAGCAATTTCAAGTAATAAGGCCTACAGAGAAGAGCAAGATAATCGAATTGCCCATGAATACCAAACAAAAATAGGTTATCAATTCTTAGAACAATATTTTGAACTAAAAAAGAGTCTATCCCACCTTGATTTGTATTCCACTCGAATCGCTCATGAAGTAAACATGAGCACATCTCTAAATGATATACGAGGATACAACGAATTCGTGAAAACATGTCACAAAGTCGCTTTAATGATTTCTGATATATACAAATTACTTGACTGTTATTATGGATTACTTTCAAAACTTGGTATACGATACTCCGAAACAATTTCTCATTTAAAATCAATTCGCACCACTTTAGAAAGTAGTTTTTCAGAATTTAGCAAACTGGATTCAAAATCTGAGTACAATCTTGATGAAATACAAAAAATCAAAAAAGAGTGTGCTCTAATAAACACACTCATAAAAATCGAAAGTGAAGAACTAAACTCATCACTCGAATCCATCCAAAAAAGTCTATTCAATTTACCTGATAATTTTGAATTTAAATTATTATAGTCCAAAGAGACTGTCCCAAATTTTGTGTAAATAATCTGCCACGAAAGCAGCGAATATGAACTTTTTAGGAACTCTCGATTACGAATGGATAATCGAGAGTTCGTTTATTATCTGATCCCAGTTTCGTTGACGCTGGGACCATTTCTTTGTTGCATTTTCAGTTGCTAAGTAAAGGGACTTCATCAGTGACATGTCTGTTGGATAGACTGGTTTTCCCTTAGTTACTTTGCGGTATTGTCTGTTCAGATTTTCAATTATATTGGTCGTATACATGATCTTTCTGATGTTCGCTGAGTATGCAAAAAACGGAGATATAACACCCCAGTTATCTTTCCAGGATTTTATGCAGCGCGGATAATGCGAACCCCACTTTTCTTCAAACTCAAGAAGCATCTGATAACCTGATTCCTCATTTGGAGCTTGATAAACAGACTTAAGATCTTTCATCAGTTCTTTGACATGTTTGTAGCTGACATATCGCGTAGATGAGCGAATTTGATGAATGATGCAGCGCTGTACAATAGACTCTGGATATGTCGCTTTGATTGCTTGCTCAAAGCCTGAAAGTCCATCAACACTGAAGATTGTAACTCTCTGAACACCACGATTCTTTAAGTCTGTCAGAACCTTTAGCCAGAATTTACTCGTCTCATTTTCACCTATCCAGATACCTAAGACATCCTTCATACCATCTGTATTTATGCCAACAACAACGTATGCAGCTTTAGATACAATGCGGTTATTCTGTTTTACTTTGTAATGAATAGCATCCATGAAAACAAACGGATACTCTGTTTCAAGTGGTCTGTGTTGCCACTCTTCGATGTGAGGGATGATTTTATCAGTCATACGTGAGATTGACTGTGCTGAGAGTGGCATCCCGTAGAGGTCTTCTATATGTTCTGAGATATCTCTTTGAGACATTCCTTTACCATACATAGAGATCACTTTGTCTTCAATCGCTGAAATATCACTGGAGTGTTTTGGTACAATTTGTGGATCAAACTCACCGTTACGATCTCTTGGAATCTCTAGTTCAACTTCGCCAAGATCAGTCTTTACACGCTTTGTTGATTTCCCGTTTCTGTAGTTCGTTTTCTCAACTTGGCGATCGTATGGCTCATAACCAAGCTCTTCATCCAGTTCTGCTTCAAGTAGTTTCTCAACGCCAGTCTTAAGCATTTCCTTCAGCACGCTCTGTAGGTCTGCCACATCGGTGATATCCTTGTCCTGCATAAGGGCTTCTGTCAGTTCTGATATCTTGTTGTTTTTCTTCTTTCGACTCATAAAAAAATCCTCCACTCTGTAATCTAGTTTATAACACTAACTACTTTCGTGGAAGATTTCTTGTTTTTACACTAAATTTGTTTCAGTACCAGTCCAAATGGTGATAGTAGTATTTTTGCATCGTCATCGCCTATCACCTTCAATGTATCAGACACCGATGCGAGTTCTTTTCCCAATGTTTCCCTCATTATATCAACTTGAGTCTTCTCGTGTTCAATAAATTTACATAACTCTGGCTTTTCAAGTAATTGAAAGTACACATAGACATTATCTCTATCCTGATCTGGTATATTTCCACATCGATTTGGACACTGCGTAGTTTCTACTAGATTATAAATTTCAATACTTTCATCACAAGAGCAATTATAAAATAGACGTACAGATAATAATTCATGTTTTGTGCAAATAGTCATAAACTTAATTGCAGTACTTTCATCAATGTAATTACTATTTGCAAAAGCAATTGGATTTAATTTTTTACGCATTATCAAATTTGTTTTTGTTCTAATATATATGTCAAGCATTTCAACTAATTTTCTTACTTCTACCCCATCAATATTAGGCTCTTTTATAATACTCGCTAATTTTTGACAGTACCTCATTATATTCCACCTCAGTTAATATTTCATTATAAAAAGCAAGTTTAATTCTCCCATTTCTCCTACAGCCTAGTGAAACTCCAAATTTTTCAAACTTATCACTTGGCAACCAATATATTACTGAAAACACAACATTTTTCGACTGATCTAGCCTATACTTCATATCATAGAATAAACTAGTTTCAAAAATTGTTTCATTAACACTTGCCGATTTGGCATTACCTTCGCCAACAGAAGTCTCTTTAAACCGAATCTGCCTTGGATACGCATAAAGTCCAAGATCTTTTTTCAGTATGTCATCCGTTATTTTATCATATCTTGAAGTGAATTCAGCTCTATACAAATTATTTTTAATTGCAGATACAATTGCTGATCTATCATCAATTGTCAACTCAATTTCTTCTTGGAACTTGTCATTAAGAAGATCAATATTCTCATCAATAATATGCCCGACACTTGAGTCTACACGCTTTATTGAATCACTGAGTATTTTAGAAGTCATCTCATGAACAAATGAATAAACTACCTGTGTCGTTGCCTTACTTGACGTATCCGACGTAATACCAAAAACATCTTGAATGATACTATATATTCTCTTGAAAACATTTTCAGGAATATTACTTGAATGAACGCCATTCGCCCAATCTTTTATTCCTAAACTACATATCCCATTGTTAAAATCAATAATGATTGAACAATAATTATTATATCGTTGAACTCCCCCTCCTTTATTATAGCTCATTTCCCATCCAATAAGCATTTCGACCTTGCTAATTACCCCTTGCTCATTATCGATAGCATTAAAGTATATTATATCTGTAACACCAGATTGCACCATTTGTAATATGTCAGGATTGATGTACTTCACGTCAGTGATTTTATTGTGATTACCAAAATGATGACGCGATCTCGAAACTCTACTTAATGCATCTTGAGCATTTTCCACTCCAAATCCATCAATTATTTTCACGAATACATTTGTTAATTTTCCAAATCTTAACTCATTTAGCACAAATGTTTTAACTACATTTCTTGGAATCACACCGTCACTCATTAGCTGATTTAATAACTCAATATGCGAACCTTCGTTTTGATCTATTTTTCTTTCTTTTTTCTCTTTATTAATATTTATCCCTTTGTTCTTCAAAAATTTTTTTATACTCTGATTTGCTAAAATTGCTGAAACTCTTGGACTAATCATATAACACCTCATGTATTTTATTGTTATATGTTATAATTCTAGTTTTATTGCAATATTCCTTTGTTTCTTTTCTTTTTAAATTATTTCATAATATCATCTAGATGATATTTATTACAATATGGCAAACCACAATCATACCATATGATTAAACACATCGTACTCATACTTTAATTCAGCTCAATTCAATAAATTATCGATAAGCTCCACAGTCTCTTTCTGTGCCTCGTCACGCACATGACTGTATATATCGAGTGTTACTTGTATACTTGAGTGTCCAAGCCTCTGAGAGGCAATTTTGGCGGGTATATTTCCCTCTAACATCAAGGTTGCATTACTATGCCTTAAATCATGAAATCTTATATGTTCAAGTTCATATTTTTCGAGCAATCTACTGAATTTATGACTAAACCTTGTTGGATTAAAATATCTACCATTTGCATAGCAGCAAATCAAATTCCAATCGTGATAAGCACTTCCTATATCTCGTTTGATTTCATTTTGAACATTTTGATGTTCTTTCAAAATATTAATAAGTTGACTTAAAATCAGAATTCTTCTGTTACCAGATTCAGTCTTTGTTGTTGAGAATTCTACACTATTTGACTGCTCAATATATAATAAGCTCTTATTTATCGTAAGGACTTTATTTTCGTAATCTATACAATCCCAAGTTAATCCAAGCACTTCGCCTCTTCGTAGTCCTAATGTTGCCGATAGTAATACAGGAATGTAGATTTCTTCATTTTTCGCCACAGTAAGCAATCTTTTTATTTGCTCTGCATCATATATGTTCGGTTTGTACCTTTTCATTTTAGGAAGTTCTACATATTCACAAGGATTTTGCTTAATCATTTGTAATCGCTGTGCCCTCTTTAATGCTCTTGATAAAATGCGGTGTATCTGCAAAATTGATTTTGATGATAATCCACCTTGATTATCTTTTCTACCGTTTCTCATGAGTTCATCATAAAAACACTGAATATTATACGGCTTTAATATAATGAGCCCAAGGATTTAGACAGACTCATCACTGAAAATAAGTTAAAATGTAATTATGAAAAAGAGACGAACATTTACCCCAGAACAGAAAACAAAAATTGTCCTCGAATTATTAAGCGAGGAATACTCACTAACTGAAATTGCTGCCAAGTACGAAATCCAACCGGCTCAAATCACACGTTGGAAATCTGAATTCTTAAAGAATGCCTCACGTGCTTTCAGTAAAGAAAAAGACGAAAGCGAAGACCTCAAAAAAGAATATGAAGCAGAAGTTGATGAATTACATCGTCAACTAGGTCAGTTAACCGTTGAGAATAACTGGCTCAAAAAAAAATCTAAAGAAGCTGGTCTCTCCACTGAACCGCCGAAACCTAGTGGAAAAAAATAATGAGAAATTATCTGTAGTCAAGCAGTGTAAACTGTTAGGGCTTAATAGAAGTACGCTCTATTACAAAGCAAAACCTATTAATAAGACAGAAGAATATCAAATCAAATGGCTTATTGACCGACTCTACACAGATCATCCTAACTTTGGATATCGCACAATGACAACGGTTTTAAAGCGCGATTTCGGTATCTCGATTAACAAGAAACGTACACGCCGTTATATGCGCGATATGGCGATACACGGACTCTGTCCAGGACCTAATTTGAGCAAGCGCGAACACGCAAAATATTTGTATCCATATCTATTGAGAAAGCTGCATATCAATCGTCCAAATCAAGTTTGGTCTATTGATATAACATACTTAAGAATGCCTAAAGGACACATGTATCTATGTGCCATAATCGATTGGCATTCACGTTTTATCGTGTCCTATGAGCTATCAACCACTATGGACAAAGCATTTGTCCTGAGCACAGTGCAAAAAGCTATTCAGGCCCATGGAAAACCTGAAATCATTAATAGTGATCAGGGCTCGCAATTCACCTGTGAAGCTTATATAGAACTCCTAAAAGAGAACGATATCAAAATATCCATGGACGGCCGTGGCAAAGCACTAGACAACATTCGCATTGAACGATTCTGGAGAACTTTGAAGTGGGAAAAGACGTATATTGAGGAATATTCCACTCCAAAACAGCTCCGAAAAATTGTTAATGAATACATGCAATACTATAATTACAGTCGCCCGCATCAATCGCTTGACGGACGCACACCTGGCGAAATCTATAACAAGACACAAGTACAGAAACTAGTGGCTTAGCTTGTCATACCTAGAGAAAGGAGTATTAACTTATTTTTCTTAAACTCCTGTCTTGACAATGGGGAGCATTATATAATGCCTCTAATTCTGTATTTCCGATGTGCTTATTGATATGGTTCTTAATGTATGATCTATATCCATCAACTGTTTTTTCTTTTAGATTAGGCTCACAATAATCACGAATCCACATTGCCATATACTCATTCAATTTCATTTTACTTGGAATTATAAATGAACCTTGTTCAAGCTCTCCAAGTATCCTGTTCAACTCTTTTTGAGCATCTCGCTTTGTTCTAAAACCGCTGTACCACTTCTGCTTCTTTTTTCCATTTTCATCTCGTCCAAGATATATTACTACTGAATACTTACTTCCCCTTTTGGTTATTGAGCCTCTCATTCTTCACCTCCCAAGTTTCCGTACGTGCGGAAACTTAAAATTGTTCTGTTTCAAGCCATTTTTCTAGTCGTATTTTAGGAATAAGAAATTTCCTGCCTACTTTAATACTTGGGATTTTCTTTTCATGTATTAGATCATAAGTCTTACAAACCCCTAGACTCAGTAACTCAGCTGTTTCACGTACTGTATACACCATTTTTTCCATACTATCCTCCATATTTTACTGAACACCTACAACTTCACTTTTATGAGAGTTATAAATGAGTTTTGCCTTTGAAATTACTTCATCTTGTACAGTACTTTTTTTCCTATTCTCAATATAATCAAGCCCCTGTGTTTTCAATTCGTCCATGATCTCATTAATATCAATCATCCCTAATTTGCTAGCATAGCTTGTGATGTATCCGCAGATTGCAGGTATTAGCGCATCAGCATTATCAGACAATTGCTTTGTACGCTTTATAAGATAGTCACCCCTATACTCATCATATGCACGTTGTATTTTCTGCCAGTCTGAATCTATTTCTGCTCTTTCAATTCTTGTTGTGTCATCCAAAGTTAAAACCAAATGCTTGCTCGTGCAATAATTCCATAAAGACTTTATCTGATTCAATGCTTCGTCAACAGTATTAATATTTAATTCTTTAAAAATATCACGATTCAGCTCATACTCCACATTCCACACTTTGCCTACAGCATTGTTTTTACTCCAAATATCGTAAAACCAATTTTTATTTCCTTTTTTACGAACTTCTAGCGACTTGTCATATATACGTACATAGATTTTCTTTGTCGACCTTGAACCAAAATTCAAACCAGATACTTCTCGATTTTCTCTAATCAGCTGATCAGTTATATGATTTCCTTTAAATCTCTCCAAGTGGTCAGTGTTAAAATCAATCAGATCAGTATGACAAGCTAAATCCAATCGACTGATTCTTGCTTCAATTATTTTTCCAACGCTCGACTCAATGATGTTTTTCAATTCATCCCATGCTCTTTGAACACCTAACGACCATAATATTTCGGACTTTATTCTAATTTGAACTGGATATACATCTTCATTTTTCGCTCTATATTGAGCAAGTTTTATTTCAAACGAATCATTATGTAATATATATGCATATCTTGGTGCTCCATTTGGCATAACTTGAAAGTCAATCCATCTAGGCTCACCGAGCCTACTTCTTAACTGAACATACGTTATTGAGTTCACGCTTTCTTTTGCAATATGCTTTGCCTCTTCTTTTTTCTCTTCAAGTAGTATCAATAAACCATTAGCAACTTTTTCATAATCTTCAATATCTATTGTTGCCGACAAGTAATCCACATTGGCAAGTTCCATTTCGTATCCCTCATTTCTTATTTTGGGGGTTTGTATTGGCGAGGTGGTGTTACTACCCCCTCTATTAGTAAGGACGGGGGTAGTTTCTTTGTCTTGCACAACACGATTTTATACCTCACTTCGATCCTCTATCATACATATTAAACCCCCGCACCGACGGAGCGAATTCTATAACTCTCATTAACGAAATGTAATTCAGCCCATAATCAATTCCATCCGCTAGGTATGCAATAGTTATCTAACTCCATTTCGAATGGCACAGGAACATTATCTATCTAATTTTAATGCCCACGTACTCTGCGATTGCGCGTTGCGCTTGGTGATCTTCAGCTACTCATTATCAAACTTTCTAGGCACTTTAATATACAGTTTTACCATTTCATATACCTCACCAAATATACTAGTGCTCATATCACCTAATATTGGATCTCCAGATGAAGGATCACCATAAACAGAAGGCGATCCATCGTTTAAATATTTATAATTAATCCTCCAGCCTACTTTCATAAGCTCATCAACGTAACCGTCACCGTATCGTACCCGAATAATAAGAGATTTTGTGTATGGTCGAGATATCTTTTTTTCATAACCAACTTCATACTCCTCATATTCACTTAAACCATATTTGTGCAGTATTTCTTCTGCAATTTCCCATTTTTTAGTTTTCCATTCTGCATAATTCATATACTGAACTCCTTATCATTAACTTCATAAGATAAATATCTTTTGCATGATTCCTTATTATCAAAGTCTATGATTGACAATTTGATATCCTTGTGGGTCTTCAATACTTTAAATTCACTAGCTGCACCATAATTTGATTTTCTTTTTTCGATCATCCACGATTCTTCTAGTGTTTTGATACCTTTTACAATTGTTGTTTTGCTCATCCCTGTAAGTCTTCCAAGCAAATCTAAAGAAATACGAATATAACCATTATTGTTTTCACGAATATAACTACAATCTTCTTTGTCATTTATTCTTTCTAATGTGAGTAAAATAATTAATGCAGATTTATTGTTCTTAAAATCACTTAATTTCATTGCTTTGACCTCCTTTAATCAATTTATACATTTTGTTTTACTGATTTATTTAATTTTATGTACTGCTTTAGTTAATAGTATATTTGCTCTATTTACTTGTGTCAATAATTTAGTGTATTATTTTAATTAACAGATCAATTAGGAGGTAATTAAATGGCTTTCAAAGATTACATATCTGAGGCAATAGAACAGTCAGGACTATCACTAAGAAACATAGTTGATGAATTGGAAAAACTCGATGTAAAAGCTACACCTTCATATATAAGCCAATTGAGAAATGGAAAAGCTAAACCACCAAGTGAAACAATGAGTCGTGCACTTTCTTCTGTGTTAAAAATTCCTGAAGAACAACTATTCCTTGAAGGATATCTAGAAACTGCACCAGATATAATTCTTCAATTTGTGAATGATGTTTATTACCGTTCATCAGCATCGATCTTAGATGTTGAAAATAAACGTTCTCCACTACTGAGTGATTTCATACTCAATTATGTTAATAAATCCATAGACAATAATAGTGATTCATTAATTCTAACTAGTGATTGCATGCTCCCTAACATAAAAAATGGTTCAATTATTCAAATTGATTCATTACCAAATTTGGATGCAAATAAAGTTGTTGAGGATCTGAAACAAGGAGACATTGTAGTCGTATTTGACCAGTATGAAGAATCTGTGAATATCGGACGGGTCAGACGATCTAATAGCAGGATTGCAATTGTTCCTGATAATCCTGAGTTTATGGTTACCGAGTGTGAAGTTTGTGACTTGATAAAGTCTGAGTTTAGAATTGAAAACTATAATGTTCGATTTAATATTGATCCTCTATTTGAAAGAATTAAGAATGACGAGGCAACTGATAGTGATTTATCAAAAGCCTTGTCACAAAATAATAAAGTATGGTTTATTGGAAAAGTAATTGGTATACAAATATAACCTATACTTGTCTAAATTTTATTACCAAAACACATCTATTTATAGTGAAAAACCCACTATGCACCCCATCGAGGCGTCAAAGCCTCTTCGAGGTACATAGTGGGTTTTTCATTTTCATGATCATTTTAGCTATAAATAGCTCACTTTTTATTAGCAAATACACAAATATATTTGAAATTGTAATTTTTATATCTAAACTTCTTCATTCACATAAAATGTCTATTGAGTTTCGCATATCTATATCAATTAATTTAGATTTAAAAATAATGGGTAAACACATATTAAGGGTTATAATTTACCACACGTTCAACATATAAGGAGTTTGATTACTATGCCTAAGCATAGCCTTCCAACCAAAACAAAATGGTTTACACCTAAATCTAAAACTTTTCTAATTCCCTTATTAATCTTTATTGCTCTAATCATGATTCCTAGCAACCATTCAAAAATTGATTCTAATAAGCAAAACAATATGGATTCCAATGAATATGAATATAAATATCGAAATAAACTGAAATTGGACCTCAATATACGAGGTCAGGGTTCTCTCCTAGTAAATGGTTCCAAGTACAATCAGAATTCATCATTGTTTTTTGATGTTGGTGATAAAGTAGAAGTGGAAGCAGTCCCCAACATAAACTGGGAAATATACCAATGGCTAAGTACACCAATGAGCATCACTACATCCGACCAATTCATATCGGAATCGTACTTTATAATTCAATCAAATTCAAAAATCAGTGCTTCATTTAAACCCATTGAAAAAGAAATGATCAAGATTCTTCAATCAGAAATCAATACCATTGGCTACACTATTCAAGTTGATGGAATTATAGGTAGCGAAACTAAATCAACTTTGAATAAAGCCTTTCCTAATTTTGAATTTGATCTTGATGATGGGTTAGACTATATGGAGTATCAACGTATCATCAGAGAAATTGACCAAAAAAGAACAGACATAGAAAATCGTTGCCCACTAGAATTTGTTTCTTGCAAATTAAAAACGGATACTGTTGGTGTGCCTTATCTGTACATAAGAGTAAAAAATATTTCAGATAAAACTATAGATGCTTACATTATTCAAACTTATTTCTATGATAGATGGGGAAACCCTTGTAATCACTATCTAAAACATACAAATGTATTTACTGGAAACTCTAATGAAATCATTGATCCGAATAATCTTTCTCCTTCAAATAGATACTGGTATTTACATGGTTATGAAAGTATTACTGAAATTGAAGCCGAAGTAATAAAAGTACACTTTCAAGATGGATCTATTTGGGAACCACATTATATCAATAATACTTACTATGAAGAATTAGGACACTGGAAACAATAATACAAATTTATTTACTGTATTTATCAAACCTCAAATCAAATACTTTTCATTTCAACCTATAGATTTATTTATGCTAAACGAAAATTGCAAATGAACTAATTCCATAATAGTTTACATTTTGATGAAACTGGTTCTTTATTATGTCCTTTCGTTCTTAGGATTGTTATCCACTCCTTAAGTAGTGGATTATAGATCATACCAGTGTTAGCTCCATATTTGCTAATCCCCTGCTAATCCAACTACCTATTCCACTCATAAACAACCAAAAGCAAATATAAAGCGAACAATCTCAACTCATTGAAATTACACACTTTAATCATTTTATGAGCTTATATAAAATTAAGAGTACTCGACTCAAAATCCAGAGCCTTTCGGGGCGTGCGGGTTCGATTCCCGCCTTCGGCACCAAATGAAACGAACTCATCTGATAAGATGGGTTCGTTTTATTTTTTGCTGTATGGCAATGGATTGAACCAGCTAGAAAAGCCCGATGGCATGTAGTCTACGGTTTCAAGTTAAACTTAGAGATTATTTTGGAGTAAATGATTAAAATTAAATGCCGTTGGGCCCCAGCTTCGATTCCTACCTTTTTCACCAGCAAACCCTCACGAGAAATCGTGAGGGCTTTTACTTTTTTGAGTTTATTGAACTCAATGTCAACACGGTCTTTATATATTGCAACTCTATTGATTCAACTATCTAGTAAAACTCTGCATAACTTATTATTATACTTTTATTCAGAATACACTTGTGAGAACAATTGCTTCTTTTTCCAATCATAAATTCTTAGTATTTACATTTTCAATATTCTACTTAAATCTCTACTCTATTTCGACCGTTCTTCTTAGCTCGATACAATTTCTTATCAGCTCGCTCAATTATTTCTAGAATACTTTCTTTATCAGTTTTTACTTCTATACCTGCACTGAAGGTTATCTTTAATCGTTGTTCCGTAAACCTTATTTCTTCAACTTTTTGTCTAATCCGATTCACAATTTCATAAGCTTCATCTAAGTTGACAAATTTTAAAACCAACAAAAACTCTTCTCCTCCATATCGGCCTATCGTATCATGTGATCTAATAAGTTTTTGAAATAAATCGCTAAACTCTCTTATCACATCATCGCCGATCTGATGACCATAATTGTCATTTACATTTTTAAAATGATCAATATCAATCATCACAACGCATGCTTCGCCATTTTCGCTCTCTTTTAACGTATCTGCTGCAACTTGAATGGTCGTTTTGTGGTTGTATAATCCTGTCAATGAGTCTCTCCGAGATATTTCTTCAAGTATTTTGTTTTTATTTGCCAACTCCTCTGTTCGTAGTTTTACTTTAAACTCTAGCTCTTTATTCACGGAAGTCAACTCATTATTCTTAAGTTTTAAGGTGTCCTTTAACACTTTGTTCAGATTAGATCTTTTCTGATCTTCATCGAAGACAGAATACATTACCAAGTAAACAAAGGCAATTAAACCAATCTGAAAGTTATTCGTATTTATTTTAAATATTGTGTACTCAATAATATCTATTATCATTGCTATAATTACAAAAGATGATGCAATCATAAGCGTTTTAGCTTGTGAAACAAAAGTGAACTTTTTCGAGATAATTCCAATCACAAGTACAGCACATAATATTAAAACAGAAATGAAATAGAACGTCATTACTGAAGAGTTAAAAATCGGTTTAGAGACCAATACCAAGGCCCCAAAAGAAATTGAAAGCAGTATTCCCCCCTTCGTAACCATAAAAACATATTTGCAATCAGATAGTTTCGACAGTATTTTAAAAAACAAATAAATGGCCCCTATCAGCAAAATTACGCTTGTTTTATATAGTTCATTCCATGTCATTTGTTTAAAGAAAAATAAAGCAAGTCGTTCATTAACAAATAGGAGCCTACTAGATATTATGAATAAAAGCAAACTCAGATAAATATCTTTTTTTGCATCTTTTATAATCGCTGCGCGCAGTGCCAATATAAACGACATTGTTAAAAATGTACTTATAATAAACACATGTTTTGCAAGATTGACTTTCACCCTTTCAAACATTGTTTTAGGGGTTTCAAAAACAAAATATTGATTAAGGCCACCCTTCCCTAAATCAAAATCTGAAACCTCAATAATCAGTGAGTTTACAGGTTCTACACTAGCCAATGTATAACGATTTGGTCTATTACCAGGTACGCTGATAGCTTCGCTTTTCCCTGTAATACCCACTCCTCCAATAAGCTCTTTGTTCCAATAAATTCTGTAATTTGTTAATATATCATCCAATTCTATTGATAGTGGCTCATTTGTATCAGCTAGTACCTCTAACTCGTAAGAAGCGTATCCAAATCGATTCATACCATAACTCTGCCAAAAGGATGGAAAATCCTCAATCGTATATTCTTGATCATTTAATGTGTGATCACTGATGATGAAGGCATTTTTATAAAACTTAATTTCTCCTGCAACATACACAGAAATCGCATCTTCAAATGCGACATTCCTCATATCAACACTACCCTCGACTGCATAAAGCTTGTAAGTTTTCCCGGCCGATTCTATAAAAAACAGCATACTGTAGAGAAGCATAATTGAAATCATCACAAGTATCAATCCATACTTTTTCATAAATCCCTCCTATTTAAACTTACTGATATATTGATACCCATAAAAGGCTTTGTTAATGAGTTACGCATTCTACTTGCACGGGTAATTCTCGAATCAATTATCCATTGTGTGGGATTCCCCGTTCCGAATCTTCGGCACCACTTGAAAAACTCACTTTCAGATGAAGGTGAGTTTTTTCTTATGCGTTCATTTATTTGTTTTTGCTAATCTCTATTATAATTCGTTTGAATCGGGTTCGTAATGATATATCATTTCAGATGTTGTGTGCAATCTACTTAGACATTTCACTGTATCAGAAAATAGGCTGCCTAACGTTCCTGCAACTCCCGATCGTGCACCAAATTTTATAATCCATATACCACATTTTACCATAAGCTAGTATTAAAAATGCCACTTCGTAAACAAAAAGGGATTTGGGGAATTGATGGTTTACATGATGATTTTCAAGGCTTTACATCCTAAATATCATAGCAATACTCCACTTGTTAACATTAGATTTTCTCAAGATATTTTATACACTTACCCATTGATTTCGCATATTCGATTTCAGATCTTGTACTACTTCCGATGTAGCCGTCTTTATTGATTACAAATATCTCATTTGCCATATCAATCTTTCGCTTATGCATATCATCCAGCATTTCTTTGGTGTCCTCTTCCCATACCTCATCATCACCAGCGTGACCAAAAAGACCAACTGAAATCACTATATTACCTTTCAAGGTCAAATCCTTTTGTATCTCAAGAAATTCCTCTTTGAATTTAGTGCTACCACATAAAGTTATTACATTGTATTTTTTCATTTAGATTCCTCCAATAATTTTGATTAAATATCATATTCCTGTGATTTTCTAATGATATTTAACCATTGAAAATTTACATATAACTCAGATATTACGAAATAAATACGTATTATTTCATATGGTAACAACTCAATAAACATCTGAGTAGATCTTCCATTTTAAATATATGTGTAAGCAGATTACATAAAAAAAGGTAAGCACTCATACTCTAATTTTCCGCACTGACCTTATAATTAACTGCTACTATTCAAATTATCCATAAGCTCCACAGTCACTTTCTGAGCTTCATCCCTCACATGACTGTATATATCGAGTTTCACTTGTACGCTTGAGTTTCCAAACCCCTGAGGGGTAATTCTATCAAGTATATTGCCCTCTTATATCAAGCTTGCATTGGTATGTCTTAAATCATGAAATCTAATATGTTCAAGCTCATATTTTTCCAGTAATGTACTAAATTTATAACTAAATCTATTTGGATGAAAGTATCTGCCATTAGCATAGCAACATACTAATTTCAAATCATAGTCTGCGCTTGCTAAGTCGCGCATATATTTGTCTTGATCCAATTGATGCATTTTTAGAATTTCAACAAATTGATCTGAAATGAGTATTCTTCTGTTTCCTGACTCTGTTTTAGGTGAAGTTACACGATGATGTTACGGCGATGTATATGAACCCAGTACATTCCACAGGTAGTGTCACGAAAAAGCCATAGAGTGTTTTTTATGAGAACGTTACTCTATGGCTCTATTGCATCTGGTAGAAATACCCATTTTTCTTAAGACTTATAGTACAGCTCTTTCATCTGATTGAGATGATTAATGATGCTCAAATAATAGTCCGACTTTGCCTGAATGGCAAGAATCAGCTCGTCAAGTTCTTCTGCCTGGCTGTGCGACCGCTCGACAACCTTACCCAGTGCGCTATTTATCTTTTCGATATCAGATAAACTTTGACCCTGAAGTTCATTGATCCGTTCCATTTCCGACATGATAGACACTTCAGATGCACTGATTTTACTGAACTTTCCCTGAGTTTCTAAGACAAGTTCAGAGGCTGTCACAATCACATCCTTGCTCTCAGATGAACGATCCCCCAAAGTCTTAATAGCCATAGTCATTTTGCCAAGAGCGCCAATAATATCGTTAGCATTTTGTGAAGTTTCTTCTGCAAGCTTTTTGATTTCGCCTGCGACTACCGCGAAGCCCCTGCCCGATTCTCCCGCTCGTGCCGCTTCGATGGATGCGTTGAGGGACAATAGATTAGTCTGGTCAGCAATATCTGTTATGACCTTTGCAAATCGTACGATTTCAGTGTACTGTGCCTCAAGCTGCGAGAATGTATTGTTAAAAACCTGAAAGCTCGAAGCGGCATCTGTGATTTTATTTGAAACCTCATTCAAGCTTGTGTTTGCACTTGAAATCTCTGCTGTCGATTCGGATAGCATCATTGTCATTTCAGCAGCCTGCTCACGGGTTTGCTCACCTCTTTCGAAGGTTCGCTGGACATACGACTGCACATTGACGATTTCATTATTCGTGAACTCAGTCGATTTTGAGAACTCCTTGAGTCCAAAGGTGTTTGCACCTTCAAATTGCAGCAGTGCATTGAAGGAATTTTCCACTTGCTGACGAAGTTCACTGTTGAGTTGAACTTCTTTATCGATTGATGTGCCACTTTTTTCTGTAATCTGGTCTACCAGCACAGAATGGCTCTTTTCCTGCTTCTTCTTCCAAAACATAAATGCCCCCTATTCAATTGCCAATATGACCATAGTCTGGTTCACGTGATGATTGTAGAACTGCTCCCCATAGCTTACAAAGCCAGTCGTATTGTGACAGACGCTACTCAATTTTTTGTCCACAAGAGGCCACTCCTTATCATTCTGAAATTTCAGACTTCTCAGTATGCAGTTTACGACATACATGAAGCTGGGCTTGAATGGCAAGCTATTAAGCGTTGCATCGACAGTTTTACCAGTATCTGCCGGCTCGAGCATATGTACAAATGTATTCGGCATGACCTGACAATAAAAGGTTATGGACTTGTCCGGATTTATCTTCATTGGCGAAGCAATCATGATTTCATTTTTATAAATTTTACCTAATGGATTGGTCATAAAGTGATTCTGTAGATTTTGCACACTGACACCAAGATGACGGGCATACGCTTCCGCCGCTGGCAAGTTATCTATCGTCTTCACCACACGAGAAATCGGGTCTGCCTCTGTGATGAGCAGTTTATCTCCAGTAGGAATATATAGATTTTCCTTGATTAGAGCTGTTCTTTTTTTTACATTAAAGAAAACCCCTACATTTTCCACTTTCTTCTGTCCAATATAAATATGACAGAGTTCAAATTTCAGGTTGTCTCCCGCACTGCCCCCTACGATTTTGAACCTGTCCTCCATAAAATACAGTGTGGACATGACGCCCTCTTCGGTTCCCGACAAGCCATCTAAAAGCAGTAGTAGAAAAGCGTTTTTATTCGCTTTCACCTTATCATAAGCTACTTTCATCTGAGGTTTGCTCAGAATGGCTGGCCTTCTAATTTCAATGATTTCCGCGATATCCTTTTCATAAGAAAAGCCTGTAATGATACCGTCCTTGTACCCTTCTGGCGTTATTTCCCCTGAAGTTGAGCAAATAACGACATTTTCATCACTCACACTGCTTAACTCAATTGCATACCCAACAGGTGCGTGTACGATGTGTCCTAAACCCAAATTGTTCTTGAAGTACTGGTCAGCATCAGAAACTGTCCTGAACTCAAAACTTTTCATATTGTTCCCCCATCCTGTCTTTGCTGCCGCTTTTACTTTTGCTCATCTTTGTAGTAATTATTTAATATACGCAAGTAATATGCCAAATAGAAAAAGTCCGTGTTGTCACTGTTATTTTGAGTATTGTGAATGGCACGAAGCATTCATAGTTCCGTTTTAGAACATTAACAGCGGTCCATAATAGAACGCCAACAGTGCTCCATTATGGAACACCGTCTCCTTTTGGAACACAGATATTTTAATAATGGTTATACTTCTTCTACCCATTTAATTGAATCAAGAACTTTATTATGTCTGTAGATGCTACAGATAATGATTGTCACTCATGATAAAATCAAAGAACAGGAGTGATGAGACATGAACAAACAACTTTCAGAAGAATAGATTATCAAGCTTCTAGAGCAAAACAAATTAGGAAAGCAAGCGACAGATTTTGTCCGTAAATACAACATCAGAGCAAACATTTTATCGCTTGAAGAACAAATATAGAGGTTTGGAAGTCCAGCAAACAAAGATACTTAAGTAACTTGAAGATTATCAAATTTATGAGCTCAAAGCGTGCAGGATTGTCGTGCAAAGTCACGCTAATTACCTATTTGTGGTAAATCATTCAAAGACTCATAAGCTTCATAGTTAAGGAAACTGTCTAGATACTTTTCTTTGAGACAAGATTTTTTTATAATAACCCATCGTGAGGATTTCCCAGTCCCGAATCTTCGGCACATAGCAAACCGAACCCATCTGATTAGAAGGCTTCGTTTCGCTTTTTATTCTATGGCAATCTTACACTGAGCCCTCGTTAACGACATATTTTTAAGGGTACTTATAAGTCAATAGAGGTGAGCTTATGAAATGGTATAAGAGTTTTCGCACAAAGTACTTAATAGTTACCCTACTTGCAACCATCGTTTTGATGAGCAGCGTACTCATTGTTGTATTTGGAAAAATACGAAGTGATACCGAAGAACGGATTTATCAAAGAAATATGGATCTTGCCCTTATGACAACTCAATCATTGGAATTCTTCCTTTCGGACCTGCAGGAAGAAATAGTTTTTCTCACACAGTTGAACGAAGTAAAAAACTATGAGTTTGAATCTACAGACAACCTGTTACAGAAAGTCGTTGAAGAATATTCCGCACTCTCTCAAGTGTTCCTAATAGACAAAGACGGTGTACAATACTACAAAACTTCCTATCCAGATACCCTGGGCACGCGACTTGACAGACAGTATTTTAAACGAAGTATACAAGGTGAGCTTTTCACTTCCAACGCCATAATTTCCAGAAGCACAAATAAACCCATTATTGTTATTTCAGCACCTATTTATAAAAATGACAAAATTATGGGTGTTCTTGGTGCAAGCATAGACTTGTCCAAAATAGATGACTTAGTTCAGAGTACTAATAAGGAAGACAAGCAGTACACCTATGTTGTGGATCAAGCTGGCCGCATCATATTCCATCCAAATGAAAGCTACGTGGAGAAAATGCTGGATGTTTCTTATTTAGAGCCCATTCAAAATGTGATTTCTGGAAAATCAGGCATTGGCAGATATGTCTTCAACAATGAGGAAAAACTCGTTGCATACGCCCCAGTGAACACTACGGGTTGGGGTGTTCTTGTACAAATACCTGTTGCCATTGGTTTTAGAAACATTGAACTGATCCAAACCTGGTTTGGTAATTTAGCCATACTGAGTTTTGTCATTATAGTCATTCTTGATATGTTCATGACTAAATACTTTATGAAACCCATTAACGAAGTTGTTTCCGAAATAAACCTTGTCAAAAGCGATAGAAATCACAAAATAAATTGGGCAACGCGTGAAGACGAGTACGGTTTGATTCGAGATGCATTTGAAGCACTTATGAATGAACTGAATGAAGCGCATAACGCACTTGAGGATTTAGTCAAAATCCGTACCAAGTCTCTTTCCGATGCAAATGAAGAGCTTGAAACTACAAACAATGCCCTTACGCTGACGCTTGAAGAGCTTCAAAAGCTTCAGGACAAGATGATAGAAAACGAAAAAATATCCGCACTATCAAGAATTAGCATAAGAATTTCTCACGAACTTAACACGCCTTTAGGAAATGCCACGACGATCACTTCCTATCTTTCTAATATCACTGCAGAAATACACGACTCAGTCCATTCAGCAAACTGCGATTCAGAAGAAATCACCAGTTATATTTCACAAGTTCAGGACACTGCCAAGATGCTCGAAGTACAAATCAAAAAATCTGTCGATATCATTAAGTTCATGAAAAACTTACCTACGCAGTACCCTCTGCAAGCCAAATCGCAAGTCAATATATATGACGAAATTAATAAGGCCGTTGAGCTTACTAAGCAAAATAAGCTCTGCCCCGGTCACACCATTATGAACAACTGCCCACGCAATATCATCCTCTATGGATGGGCTGGTTCTATCAAAGAAGTTTTTGAAAAGCTACTCGATAACTCAATGAAACATGGTTGTCCCATTGAACATGACCTCAAGATTAGCATCGATGTTGCTTTAGAAAACAACCTTATCAAAATGGTCTATATGGATAACGGCATTGGCATAAATGAGGCTGAAACGACTTACGTCTTCGAACCTTTTTTCAAAGGGAATATGGGCAGCAAGAGCTATGGAATGGGCCTAACTCAGGTGTACCATATTGTGCAGCACGTCCTGTCCGGTGAAATAATGTTCAAATCAAAACCGAATCATGGCGTAGTGATTACTATACTTATTCCTCTTAGTGAAGAATAGAAATTATAGCAATAGAAAACCCCGAGAGGTCGACTTTTTCTATTGTCTACTTCTCGGGGTACACTTCAAATATCTGGAGTATGCTTTTCTTTGTCCATATTTTCTTATAGATTTATACGCATGGAAAATGTAATCCTATGAAAGATCAATCTCCAGGCTATTCTTTAGTATATCTTGTCTGACGGCATTATTCTTATCAATCAGGCCATTTACTAGGGTTTCCAGATAAGTGTACACTTCATTCATAATTTTAAAGTTCTTGTGTATTTGGACGGTTCCAGGTATGAAAATACGTTCAAATTCATCCGATGTATTCTCATCTCGATATTCAAGGCCTTTCGCTTTAAAATATGCTCTAGCATCCTCTTCCGATATGGGCTTGAACTTCAATCCTGACTCAACAATTTCTTCATTTAACTCTTCTTTTAGTATGATTGATGACGCAACACCATCCAATTCATAGTTCAACAATGCCGTACAATCTGCCCATAAGGGTTAAAGGCAGGTCTGTTTATTATGCTTTCATCATAGAGTCTAATATGATTGATACAATACTTGATATCTATATTTTTTGCCTTCAGTTTGTTGACGCGTGATTGATAATCTGATTTATATTGGTCCTTCAAGACCGTATTCTCACAAGTCTGATTTATAAAAGTTTCATGATACCGCTCAACGATAAGCTTCATATCTTCTAAATAGCCCAACGATTCATCAATGGCATCCATATAGATGATTAGCTTTTCAACCGTCGTATCATAGTGTGACAAAACGGCAGTTGCTTGTAAATTTGTATTCTTAATATCATTTTTCAAGACGATTACTGTCAGTAGAACTGTTGTAAATAACTGCAGAAGCGTTGACAGGTCTATGACATAGAATATTTTGTTGAAGATCTGATACTCTAACAAAAGCCATATGATAAATACAACTATGCTCCCGATAAAGTAAAACCTTAGATTTAGTTTCGTTTTCTTCTTCGTTTTCTGACCCTTCATTCATGTCTCTCCTATATTTGGCTAGTCCTAAGAGCGAATATCATCTTTCTTATCCCATACATTATACAAAACTATTGAATATATATGAATGCCTTCGTGTCATTTTCATAATTATGAACTCAAATCATCATGGTAGGCTCTGACCATTTCACATAATAGCTTGATTGCGGGTTCTACATCTGCTCTTTTCAGTGCTGAATAGCTCAGTCTGAATGTATTGTAATCTGGCTCATTTGGATAACATAATCTTCCTGATAGAAAAGTCAAATCATTAGGATGGCAATATCCCTCAAGCAGCCTATCAACCTTAAAACCAGATGGCAGTATCATCCAAAGGTTAATTCCACCATCTGGACGAATCCATTTGAGGTAGTCCGGCGCATGTTTCACAAGTGTTTTTTCAACAATGCTTAGGCGTTCCAAACTCACCCTTCGCAAAGCTTCAACACTCTCATTCAACAAACCTGAAGCAATAATTTCCGATAGTAGTCTTTGGTTCAGAAGCGGACTGCCTAAATCTGCATTGGCTTTTGCTGTGGTCAACCTGTTTAGTATGGTACCTTGCGCATAAATAGCCCCAACTCTAAAACCAGGACCAATAATCTTACTAAAGCCTTTTACAAAAATCACATGCCCATCTTCATCATAGGATTTCATAAGCCTGTTGGCATGCCCGTCTGGTATGAGTTCGCACCACGGATCGTCTTCAATGATCATCATATTATTTGCCTTTGCAATTTCAAGGATCTCTTGTTTCTTAATATTAGAGGTGATGACACCCGTCGGGTTATTTAAGTTTGGTGTCAAATATAATATTTTGGGTTTATGCTTATTGGCCATCTCTTCAAGCAAATCAATATTTATACCATCCTTTTCAAGTGGAATAGAATGGATTACGCAGCCCTGGTTCTGAAATGCGTCAATAGCACCTGGAAAGGTCGGGGTTTCTACAAGTACACTGTCGTTTTCATTGATAAAGGTTCTTGCAATAATGTTAAGTGCCTGCTGGCTGCCACTCGTCATAATAATGTCCGAACTTTTCGCCTCACCAAGTCCCAGCCTATTAAAGTAGGATGCAATAATCTTACGTGTTAAGTGCTCTCCGTTCACTGGACTATATTTGAAAAGCAAGTCATGATCGCTAGCAACTATGCTTTCTAAAAGCACTTTGATCTTCTCATATGGATAATCCGCACTTCTAAAAAGCGAGGTAAACATATTGTACCCCTTGGAAAGATTCTCAACAGAAAACGCACTGATAAACTGGGTTCTTCGAAGGTTGTCCTCTATCGACAGCATCCAGTCAAAGCTTCCAAATGGTTTTCTCAAATCTCCATTATCTCTTTCCCGATCTAAACACACATAGGTTCCACTTCCTTGAACCGTTTTAATGAGTCCCTCTCTTTCAAGTTTTTTGTATGCTCTGGTAACCGTTAATGGGCTCACCGATAATTCTTCAGATAAAACACGTACCGTTGGCAGCTTCGAGCCCATTTTCAAAGCTCTTGTTAGAATTTGTTCTCTGAAGTAACCTGCAATTTGAGCTTGGATGCCTTGATTTCTATTTAGAATAATTTTCAAAATGATTCACCCCCTACTTACATTGATATATTCTATCCTATTATTTTCTATGTCATTTCGTCAATTGATATACATGTAATTTGAATGTTATACAAGAACTCCATTAGGATTTATATACATTAACAATACAACACTATGGAGGAGGGTTAAATTTGAAAGCTATTTGTTTAGAGGAAGCGTACACCCACTTAAGTAAAGATTGTGAATCGGATATTGAGGTATTGAAGATTTTTGACGGTGATATCAACTACATCATCGCCGAGTTGAAACCCCTAAAAACCTTAAGCGCGCATTACCATAACTTTGGATCAGAGATTTATCATGTTTTGTCAGGAGAAGGCGTAATTGAAAACGGGACAATCATTGACGGTCAAGTACACTGGCAGCATTCTGTTCAAGTAAAGACCGGTGACGTATTTGAGGTAAAAGAAAAGGTAGTTCATCAGCTGAAAAATTTAAACAGCTCTGTATTACGGCTTGCATTTATAGCACCCGGCAATCACATGGGCAGCGACCGTCACTTTCTATAAATTGATACTGGAGGACTCAAAATTGAAAACTTTGAAATTCAAAAAAATTGATGCATTTACAAAAGGCTTGTCTACTGGAAATCCGGCTGGTTACGTTTATCTTGATGAAAACCAGCGCCTATCTGAAAACGAAATGCAACAGGTGGCATTGGAGTTAAAGGGCTTTGTTAACGAAGTCGGCTTTGTAACCCGACGACCTGATGGGTTTCACTTGAAATTCTATTCTTCAGAATGTGAAGTCGAATTTTGTGGGCACGCAACAATTGCAATAATGTATGATCTCTTAAATGAAAGCACTGATCTTATTTCACAGAAAGAAGTAAACATTCATGTCAATGCTGGACCATTGACCGCTTTCAATTACCTTAACGAGATGGATGCAGTTTATATTATAGCACCTTCACCAAATTTTATAGTGTGCACCCTTGAAGCCTCGTCCATTTCGGCAGCACTTGGAATTGACAAATCAGACATTGATGAAGACTTCAAAATTGAAAAAATCGATGGTGGCCTAAGAACACTGATTGTACCCATAAAATCACTCGATGCCTGCCTTGCTATGTATCCAAATGAAGCATCCTTAAAAGCCTTCTGTTTGAACAATAACATTGATATTATCCTCGTATTCAGTAAAGAAACATTTAACAAAAGCGCTGACTACCGTACTCGTGTATTTGCGCCAAAATTCGGATATTTGGAAGACCCTGCAACAGGCTCTGGCAATTCAGCGTTTGGCTACTATCTTGATAAGCATAATAAGTTGAATGCCCCCCTGCTCATTGAGCAGAGTGCCAACAAAGAAAATGCCAATTTCGTCAGACTCAAAGCCTTTGAGCATAAGGGCAAGACTCGAATGCTCTTCGGTGGCTGCGCAACGACACGCATTCATGGACAATATCTGCTTCATATATAGCACTTCATTAACTCGAGCAGTTACATTGTGCATAAGGCTGTCATATTGTAACCCGCGCGCGTTTTCAGGCATAAAAATAACCTATCCAGTACCGGATAGGTTATTTTGCGCGGTTTCCACTTTAAACTCCTAAACGCCCAAATCAATCTCCAGCAAAATCGGCGTATGGTCCTGTCTGTCACCAGAATCCACCATTTCAGACTTGATGAGTTTATCAGCAATCCTGTCGCTTACCAGCCAGTAGTCAATTCTCCAGCCGGAATTATTGATTTTACTCGTTTTCACTCTTTGTGCCCACCAGGTATAGGCGCCTGTCACATCACCATGAATGTGCCTGAAGGTATCTGTAAAGCCTTTAGCGAGCAGGTTTGTGAAACCTTCACGCTCTTCATCTGTAAAGCCGGCAGACATGTGGTTGCTGTCTGGGTTTGCCAGGTCAATCTCTTTATGGGCAACATTGTAGTCCCCCGTTGCAATGACGGGTTTATTCTTATCAAGACTTTCAAGATAGTCCGCATACTTCACGTCCCAGGCTTGTCTTTCCTTTAATCTTTTCAAGCCGTCGCCAGCATTGGGCGTGTAAACCTGTGTCAGATAAAAGTCGTCGAACTCAAGGGTGATCATACGACCTTCAAAGTCCATAGTATCGGGTGCGCCGATTTCAGGACACGATACCACCGGCGTGTACTTTTCCTTATAGAGAAACATGGTCCCTGCATAGCCTTTTCGGGCCGGTTCCTGAGAGCTTCTCCAAGTATAGTCATAGCCTTTAAAGGACTCCGCCAGAATCTCCATATGCTTCTTGCTGGGACCCTTGGCAGGAAGTTTGGTTTCCTGCAGGGCGATTACATCTGCATCTTGTGCTAGAATTGTGTCTATTACTTGTCTTGACAGTACTGCTCTATTAGAATCACTCGTTAACGCTGCATTCAGCGAATCAATATTCCATGAAATAAACTTCAATTTAATCCTCCTCTATATTCATAAAAATACTTTTCTTAAAACTTATCTTATATAGACCTTCACCTTAAAACACTTCTTTTAGAACTTATTCTCATAGAACTTATTCTTCTAAAATCACGCTTACAAAATTGCCAAAAGAATGTCTACACTTTAATCTTACTCTGCCTTTAAGAATATATCCATAGAAATTACAAAATGACCAGTCTAAATATATCGTCAATCGCAATTACAGTGTCATCTGACATGTAAACACGATGTGTATAGCCATCAATTTTCTTAACACTGCCCCTGGACACAACATAGTGACCGCCCGATTTTAGTGCGTCTGCCTCAAAGTGTTCGATTTCCACTTCAATGCCACTTTCGGTGCATCCCTGAGCTTGAGCCTGACTTGCGGTCTGAATTTCGGTCTGAATTCTTCCATCAAGCTCCCTCAGTTGTTCGTTTATGATAATTTTCTGGGCCTCATCCAAGTCCCTTTTCGCATCTGTTACCCTAGCGGCTTCCTTAACTGACGCTTCATGTCCAACAACCGCTGCAAAGGGGGAAAATTGGGCAGCCCTATCTTCCAGCGGCATTTGCGGCCTCTTTCTGGAAACAGGATGGGGTAAATGCAGAATGTCATCGTAGTTTTTTTCCTTATTTTGTTCATACTTGCTCATGTATTCTTCCTTCCCCATAGCCGCTGTACTTATTCAAAAATCAGTCGGCCTTGTGGCCCCCAATCTGATTGTTTCTATCTTTCCCTGTTGCGCCCTTTTGCAGGTTCATGCCCTTTAGAACTGAATTTTTACCAAACTTCTTCTTAATATCCAGAAGGGCATGCTGAAGCTTTTTTTCCTTTTCAAGCAAGGCTTTCTCTTCTTCATTTTCTCTGGTCTTTTTATCATAGTCTGTGAAAAGGTCCAGTTGTTCAAAAGACACATCATCGGCAACTGTGTCTTCAGCGACCACATGATTTGCGACGATATTTACCCTTCGCGCAAGCAGGGCCTCATCCACAATTTCATCGAACAGGTCCATTACTGCTTCCATAATAAGCTTTGTCGATGAGGTCAGCCTATCTATGTTTGCTGTGCCGTGGGCATGTTTTGGAACCTTTCTGCCGTAATAGTCGGTTTTAACCTGACCCTTGTAACGCTTACGCCGGTCAGGGTCTGACAAATTTGAAATGTCATAGCCTACGGTCAGTACAATTTGGTCTGTTACAAGCTTCTTATCCACCAAATCAAGCACCAGCTGGTCGGTCATTTCCTTTACGATTATTCTTGTTTCCTCATACGCATAAGGTCTGAGCAGGACTTGTCCAGCACCAGTACTCTTACTGGAGGGCTTATAGGCTTTTACGTGTTCAATTCTACACGGCTCCCAGCCCCAGGCATGATCGATCAGCAGCTCTGCATTCACACCAAAGAGGTCATACAGCAGGTCTTCATTGTGAAAAGCATTATCTTCACCAATAGAACACCTGGCAATGTCCCCCATGGTATATAGCCCGTGTTTTTCAAGCTTCTGAGCATAACCCCTTCCCACACGCCAAAAATCTGTGAGGGGTTGATGATTCCATAATAGTTCTCTGTATTTCAGTTCATCGAGCTCCGCAATTCTTACGCCATCAGCATCGGCATCGATTTTCTTTGCAACGATGTCCATGGCAATTTTGCTCAAATATAAGTTGGTCCCTATACCTGCAGTTGCAGTAATACTCACTGTTTCAAGTATGTCCTTAATGATCATCTTCGTAAAATCCCGCGGGCTGAGGTTAGAACGCTTCAAATAGTTGGTTATATCGATAAAAACCTCATCAATGGAATAGACATGGATATCTTCAGGTGCTACATATTTCAAATACACGTTGTAAATACGCGTGCTGTATTCGATGTATAATGCCATTCGCGGCGGCGCGACGATGTAATCAATGGCTGTACTCGGAGAGCTTTCCAGCACTTCAGCAAAATGGGACGCACCTCTGAGATTCTTACTTCGAATTCTCTGAGCCCGCTTTTCATTCTCCATTCCAATTTTCTGAACCACTTCAAAAAGCCTTACCCTGCCTGGTATGCCATAGGCCTTGAGAGATGGCGATACGGCCAGACATATTGTCTTCTGCGACCTGCTTGCATCTGCAACAACCAGATGGGTCGATAAAGGGTCCAGTCCACGCTCTATGCACTCAACTGACGCATAAAAGGACTTCAGATCAATTGCAACATATATGTTTTTGATTTCTTGCATAAACTCACCCTAATTCACACCAAACGTTTGTTCTGTTTTCTTCTTTTCTATTTTAACATACTCTTTCCCAATAGAAAACTTTCTGTTTTCATTTTTCAATAAGCTACAGCTAAAAGACGCTTCTTAAGTCTTTGCTTCATTCAGCGAAAACGCTATACTTAATATATTGTTGATTAAACTTGGCGTATTCATAAAATATGCCTCTGAAATATAAGGCTATGCGAATGACCCAAGTTAGAAATAGGTGGAGACTTATGAATAATAAAGACATATTGGAACTGAAAAGACGATTTAAAAAAGAAGCATGCACATTTACAAAAGTGTCTGGATGCTACGTAAATAGCGAAAAAGAGATCCTACTCAAATTTCAGGAAACCTTTTTGAACCTGCCCGATGACGAACTCTTTAAATATTTGGAAATCGCCAAAAAAGCCCTTTCCGGAAAAATCGGAAACAATCTTTTAGAGCTCAATTTCCACATGGATTCTGATTTCAAAAGTGAAAAGCAGCAGCTTCTGATGATGCTTGCAAAAAGCGGTTTGAAGGAAGATGCCATCCTATCACTTGTTTATGAGTCTATTATTGATGCTTATGATTACTCTGGAAATTATCTAATACTCTTTTTCCATGATGTTTATGATGTGATGATCAAAACGTCTGACAATCGAAAGCTCGATGAATCGGAAGAAGTCTATGAATATGTCATTTGTGCCATCTGCCCCGTTTCCCTATCGAAAGCAGGGCTGGGCTACTTCGATGATGAGAACAAAATCAAATCAAGAATCAGGGACTGGGTTGTCGAGGTTCCATCAATAGGGTTCACCTACCCAGGCTTTATCGATCGCGGCTCAGATGTTGATACGGTGATGTACTATACGAAGAACGCTAAAGAGCCACACGCAGAAATGATGGAAGCCGCACTGGGATGCATGCCGAAACAGACCGCAACCAATCAGTTAGAAACCTTTGAGGACATTATAAAAAGCTCGGTAAGCTCAGATGCCGATATTTCAGAAAAGGTTTTTGCAGACGTTCAGGAAAATCTGAACTCCATGGTGGAACAACACAAGGAAATCTATGAGGATGCCGACGTTGAGCCTGTCACACTTTCGAAAGACAAGGTTAAGGACCTGCTCATTGAAAGTGGTGTTTCTGAAGAAATCACTGTTCAAATTGAAAGAACTTATGCTGAAAAGTTTGGCGATGAACCCCCGCTTGCGGAAAACCTTGTCGATTCAAAACGCGTCAAGAAAAACGCACAAAAGAAACGAGAAGAAGCACTCATCACACAGATTGAAGAACTGGAATCCAAGCTTGAGCGCGTCGAAAAGATGGCTGTGGACCAAACAGAAGCTGCAGACATAAGTGAGACGCCGGCTCCAGATGAGACATCCACTACTGACCATACGCCAACTAGTGATGAAATCCTAGAACCGAATGATGTTGAAGCTTCTACACCTGACTACGATGTCGTCTTGCGGGTCAAACCGGAGAAGCTTCACACAATTAAAACCGAGCTGATTAACGGACAGCGCTGCATTGTCATCCCTATGGGTGATGATGAGCAGGCCAATATCAATGGCCTTGAAGATTTGATTTAAGTCTTGATACACCTGAATTTCCAGCAAGAAAAGACCGTGTCTAAATGCGACACGGTCTTTTTATAGGCTTGTTAGTAGGCTTTTTAGCAGACGTACACGATAAGGAGAGGCACCTCCCCTCTAAAGCTTCACTTTTATAATCTGCGACAAAGTTCTAAGGCCATCCTCCAGCTCCTCATAGGTTGCATAGGAATAAGATATCCTCAGGTTATTGTTCTGAGCTGCTTCATAAATATAGCCTGGATACAGGAGCAGTTTGTGGTTGAAGGCATCCTCAAATATCTTATACATACTGAGCGATGCCTTTAAACGCACCCACACATAATACCCGCCTTTTGGCACAGTCCACTCTGCAATCTCCCCGAAGTAAAGGTCTAGGAGCTGAAGGGTATAATCGCGCCGTTTCTTGAGTTCACCACGTATATGCGTCAGATGTGCTTGATAGAGTCCGGTTTCCAGCCATTTTGAAACGGTCAGTTGAGAGAGCGAGCTTGAGCCGTAGTCCATTTGCATTTTTATATCTGCCAATCGATTGACAACCGGTTCAGGACCAACAACCCAGCCTATCCTAAGCCCAGGGCTAAGGGTCTTTGAAACACTGCCAATGTATAAGACATTTCCGGATGTATCCAAACTTTTCAAACTGCTCGGTGGGGGCTTGTCTATCCATAGTTCACCGTAGACATCATCCTCGATAATCGGCAGCTTTTCCTTTTTACAGACATCGATCAGCGCTTGCCTTCTCTCGCTCGACATGGTGATTCCCGTTGGATTCTGATAGTTCGGTATGGTGTAGAGGATCGATGCCCTGCTTTTTCTGATTTGAGCCGGTATTTGATCACACACGATGCCGTCCTCATCCATGGATATCCCCACACGCCTCATACCAAGCGTTTGAAGAATCTGTAAAGAGTAGATATAGGAAGGGCGTTCGACAAATACAGTTGAACCAGCCTGCAAGAGTCCTATTGAAATCAGTTGAATCGCCTGCAGGGCGCCAGAGACAATCAGTATACAGTTTGGCGATGCGTCGATGCCAATTGTTTTGAGATACTTGCTCAGTTGTACCCTAAGGTCGTCGATGCCTTTTGGCCAATTGTATCCCAAGCTGCCAACTTCCTTTGAGACCTCCGACAAAACATCCTGCATCATGGATGTGGAAAGCATATCCGGTGCCCCTTCGCCTGATGACAATCGAAGCATTGAGGTATCCGGCTCCGCATTGTTTATCATCTTAATCGTCTTGTAGTTCGGCATATGAAAACCATCTTCAATATAACTTTGCCACTTGGTCTGCGTCATTTCCAGCAAAGACCTTCCAGGTGCCGCGATCTGAGTGCCACCTCTTCCGCGCCCTACGAGGACACCTTCATCCTTGAGCTGGTTGACCGCAGCTACCACAGTGGTTCTGTTCACAGCAAACACCTCTGCAAGACGTCTTTGGGACGGCAGTTTCGCCCCAATCGGCCATTCGCCCGTTTCAATCTTATCCTTGAAATAGTCTACGATTTGCGCGTGTATGGACTGTTTGATTTTCTTATCCGGTTTCCAATCGACCTGAATCATACCATGACACTCCTAGTTAATAGCTTGTCTTTTACATATCATGATTAAGCAGCTTGCTTTTCTTCTATTTTTTCTAATGTAATCCCAGTGTATCCGTACAAAATAGCTATCAATGGATTCACAAGGTTCAAAATGCAGTAGGGTACATATGTCCAAGGTGCAACCCCGAGCGTTGCCATCATATAGGCGCCGCATGAGTTCCAAGGTATGAGCGCTGAAGTCAGGGTCGCTGAATCTTCCAGCGTTCTTGAAAGATTCTTAGGGTGCAGGCCGCGCTTGTCATACTCGGCTTTGTACATTCTGCCTGGAATAACAATGGCCAGATACTGGTCTCCAGCGATTACATTCATTGCAAAACACGTTAAGACCGTTGCCAGAACCAGGTCGCCGGTTCTTGTCGCCAAAGTCAGAATACCCTCAGCAATGGCACCCAGCATGCCCGTTTTTTCCATAATGCCACCAAAAATCATCGCACAGACAATTAGTGAGACCGTCCACATCATACTGTCCAGGCCACCACCCGACACAAGGCTGTCTACAACACTGTTTCCCGTTTCAACAGAGAAGCCATAGTGCATGGCATCGATGACACCCAGCAAATCAGTCCCTTGGAAAACCGCTGCGAAGAGAACACCCAGAAGACCCCCGCAGAATAAACCCGGTAATGCAGGCACCTTCATGACAACCATTGCAATAACGAGTACAGGCGCCAGTAAGAGCACCGGTGTAATGTTAAAGGTCGATGACAAGGCATCAATCATTCCATTTACAGATTCAACATCAATATTTCCACCCGCATAGCGCATGCCACGGACACCGAAGAAGATCAGTGAAATGACATAGGACGGACCCGTTGTAAAGATCATATGGCGAATGTGCTCAAAAAGCGTCGTTCCTGCAACCGCCGGCGCCAGATTTGTCGTATCTGAAAGAGGGGACATTTTATCCCCAAAATAAGAACCGGAAATAATGGCACCTGCAATAACTGGAACTGGAATGCCAAGCCCTGTTCCAACACCCATGAGTGCAATACCCACAGTTGCAACCGTTGTCCACGATGATCCGGTCGCTAATGAAACAATGGAGCACATGAGTAATGTTACCACCAGGAAAATCGCTGGGTTCAGAATTTTTAAGCCGTAATAGATCATAGAAGGCACAATGCCTGATGCCAGCCATGTACCAATGACAATACCAATAACCATTAGAATAATAATCGCACCCATAGATGCCTTAATAAGATCAACAATTCCCTCTTCAAGTTCACCCCACGTATAACCCAATTTGAAAATTGCAATTGCGCCGCCAACAAAGGCTGCCATAAGCAGTGGAATATGAACATCAATCCAACCTGTTTCCCAAACATTATTTACCATTGTTGCGTAAAACAAAGACGCTGCAAGAAATACGACTGGAATAAGTGCAATTTTGACCGTAGGTTGCTTTTTAGTTTTCATCAAATTCCCCCTTTTTGAATAACATCAACCATTTGCGCAGATGGCTGACGAAGACCGTCTACTCTGCCAAACCACATGCCGGGCAAAGTAAATATGCATACATATTCAAAACTATAGTGGTATTACTATATCATCATGTGTGAAAAATCGCGCCATCCGTATAAATAATTTACTACTCAACCAAAAACCATCCAAAAGATGGGCCGCTCTTTGCATGCCCCCTCAACAAACACCGTTGAATCCTCCCATGAACTGTGTTATCATACCACTGGATGATATCTTTAAGAGTCATACCTGCTGCAATTAAGAATTCGTAGATTCTCAAAGTCATTATGTGCAATTTTAAGATAGATGAATTCATTTGGTATTTTTGGTGACTGTATCCTAACGGTACACTGTGATAATATGATAAACTCTATCATCCATTAGCAGGGAATTTCATATTTATTCGAAGCAGGTGTAGCGGATCGTGTCGGTCTGAGTCTACATCTTTTTTGTTGCCTATTTAGAAAAGCGAAGGGGTGCAAATATGAATTTCAAAGAAAAGAACAGGCAAATCAACAAGGAAGCAAAAATAACCGTGGGCCTATATGTATTCTTTTTCATATGGTGGTTTGCTTTTGCTTATGGAATCGGTCTGAAGGATGTGTCGGAGTATACCTACATACTCGGCTTCCCTTCCTGGTTCTTCTACAGCTGCATATTGGGCTATGTCATGATTTCAGTCCTGCTGGCAATTGTAGTGAAAAAGTACTTCAAGGACATTGATTTTGAAGACAATGAAGAGGAGGCGAAATAATGGGTAATGCAATGATTCTGATCCCGATGATAGTTTATCTTGTGCTCATGTTCGCTATTGCTATTTACACAAATAGACAAGCTTCTGGCAGTGGCAGTTTTATGGAAGAATACTTTATTGGTGGCAGATCCATGGGCGGTTTTGTTCTTGCAATGACCCTCATAGCGACCTACTCCAGTGCGAGCAGCTTTGTCGGCGGCCCTGGCGTGGCCTATTCCATGGGCTACGGATGGATACTGCTTGCCATGATCCAAGTCCCTACTGCCTTTCTGACCCTTGGGGTACTGGGAAAGAAGTTTGCCATTATTTCAAGAAAAATCGGCGCAGTGACAGTAACGGATTATTTAAAGGCTCGATACAACAACACATTTATCGTTGTTTCAACTTCAATAGCAATGATTGTTTTCTTTGCAGCTGCCATGGTAGCGCAGTTTATAGGCGGTGCCAAGCTGTTTGAAGCGGTTACAGGGTATTCTTATGTCATGGGCCTTGTGATTTTTGGCGTGGCTGTCATCATCTATACGACCATTGGCGGTTTTAAGGCGGTTGCAATTACAGATGCCATTCAGGGCATTGTCATGGTCCTTGCAACGACCTTCCTCCTTGTTGCCATAATCCGTGCAGGCGGCGGTATGGAAGCCATCACGACAAAGATGATTGAAAGCAACCCAAGTGCCCTTACACCGACAGCTGGCGGGAAAATTCCAATCCCATTTATTCTCTCCTTCTGGGTTCTTGTCGGATTCGCAGTCCTGGGACTGCCACAGACTACTGTCAGATGCATGGGCTTTAAGGATTCCAAGTCCCTGCATAGAGCCATGGTCATCGGTACGGTTGTGGTTGGATTCTTAATGCTGGGAATGCATCTGGTTGGTGCCTTAGGGGCTTACGTCGTCCCTGGTCTTGCTGGAGACGGTGCGATACCGGGCATTACTGTAAAAGTACTGCCACCTGTCCTAGCCGGCATATTTATTGCGGGACCTCTAGCTGCAATCATGTCCACGGTTGACTCCATGCTCATCCTTGCATCGGCGTCTATTATCAAGGACCTTTACTTGAACTATGGCAAGGGCAACATTGATGAAAAAAGCCTGAATAGAATCAGCTTCATTACAACTGGTGTCATCGGTATAATCGTCTTTATTTTTGCAATCAATCCACCTTCGATTATTGTGTGGATCAACCTTTTTGCCTTTGGCGGTCTGGAAGCAGCCTTCCTATGGCCCACAATTCTTGGCCTTTACTGGAAAGGGGCAAATGCTGACGGCGCTGTTCTGTCTATTGTTACAGGACTTGCATCCTTCTTCATTTTCAGCATCTACAGTGTAAAGCCGTTTGGCATGCACCAGATCGTACCGACACTGGCAGTGGCACTGATTGCCTTTGTAATTGGCGCTGTATTTGGCAGAAAAAATGATCAATCCGTCATAGAATTATTCTGGGGAGAATAAACCCATTTTTAAATGTGCATAATAAATGCACCTGTCTTCTTTTGAGACGCTCTTACGAAGCGCATTTACTCAGAAGAACAGGTGCATTTTTTTCTATGATGAAGTTCTTAAAACTAGGTGTTGAAGTTCAAACCATATTTGGCGAGTTTGCGTACTGCAGTCGACTGGCTTATTTCCAATCCCTTTGCCAAATCACGTGTTGACTTATACTCTTGAACCGCGAGACTCAGCAATGACCGCTCCGCATCTTCAACGACATCCTTCAAGGTTCTCCCCTCTTTTTCTTCAAAACTCATATTTTCCTTCACCAGATATTTGGGCAGATTGGCTGATGTAATCACATCTTCTTTCACGGTTATTACAAGTCGCTCAATCATATTCTCAAGTTCTCTTGAGTTCCCCGGCCATTCGTAATGAATAAGTGCGTCTATGGCCGGCTGGCTAATCTTCTTATGAGCGCCATACTTATCGTTATTAATTTTCAAACTGGATAATATAAGGCCTACAATGTCCTCTTCCCGTTCGCGCAGCGGCGGAATGTGGATGGGAATGACATTCAATCTGTAATACAAATCTTCTCTGAAGGTGTTCTGTGCAATCATTTCTGAGAGATTTCTGTTTGTGGCAGTAACAATTCTTACATCGATTGCCTGCTTATCGGTTCCCCCAACACGTATGATCTCTTTATCCTGAATGACCTGCAAGAGTTTGACCTGCAAATGAAGAGGCAGCTCTCCGATCTCATCCAGAAATATTGTACCTCTATGTGCCAATTCAAAGATTCCCTTTTTACCTTCTTTCAGAGACCCTGTAAATGCGCCAGGTGCGTATCCAAACAGTTCAGATTCAAGCAAGGTTTCTGGTATGGCACCGCAATTCACTTTTATGAAGGGATTTTCTGAGCGCAGCCCCGAATCGTGAATATACTTGGCAAGAACACCCTTTCCAACACCGGACTCACCGGTTATTAAAACTGTTGTGTCAAGCAGCGCCAGCCTTTCAGCCAGCTCGTAGATTTCCTTGAGGCGCTTGCTCCTTGTAATGATGCCTTGCTGTTCTTCACGCATTTCTTTCAGACTTAGCAGTTCACTCGTGATATCTTCCAACTTGCTTTTCAAATCTATCAGCTCAGTGATATCCCGTGACGTGCTGATAATCATCTCGATCGAACCCGCTTCATCAAATATTGGAACACCTGTTGTAAGCAGCTCCTTGCCCTGTCTATTGGAGTGCAAAATGCTCATTTTTCGCTGTTCCTGAAACACTTTTTTTGCAACTGAAGGTGAAAAAATGCCACTCCTCTCAAGTTCATCAATGTTTCTTCCTTGAATTGCATCTTGATCTATCAAATATAACTCTGCGCAAGCATCATTAATCCAAACTGTATCCCCATTCCCATCATCAATAAATATTGCCGTTTCTACAGCATTCAATAACCGTTGCATGTTCTTGTTGATGACCATCTGTACCTCCTGAATGACCGATATTATGTAAGCATTGTCCTGGTATGACAACAAAAGACCACAGAGCTTCAAAACGGATACCCCTGTAAAATAGTTCGACAAATAAGACGTTTTTCCTTTTAATGTCATAGCACCAAGCAAAGGGACCCGCACACACTGTGCGAGCCCTCAGGTTGTCGACAAAGTCGACAAGATGACAGACTGTACGATCCCTTTACATGGTCCTTCACGCTTACTTGTGGCGTGGGCACATTAGCTTGCCTGCCCTTTTTCTTCCTTCTCGGCCAGTCCATTTTCCTGTCTTGCAGCGTCCAGATTCAGTTTTATCTCCTTACCAAGAATCATGTATGAACGCTCTTCATTTGAGATTTCATTTCGCTTTTTAGCAGTGATGAGCCAGTTAAAGACGCCAAATGCGATCCAACCGCCAAACATTATGTACTCAGAGGTGACCAGCGAACCGGGACTTTGAGGAATTACAAGCGTTCCAGTTACAATGAGTGCACATCCAAATGCTACCAATGCCATTGTTTTTCCGCCAGGCATGGTATAAGGTCTCTTAAATCCAGGTGCCTGAGCGCGTAGGTTGTATGCAGATAAGGCTATGGCACACCAAACCAGCATAAATGCGAGTGAGCCAATGTTTAAAAATGGTGCAATCAGAGGTTTGCCAATAAATGGACCTAAAATGGTCAGCGCACCTACGAAATAGGTTGCATAGGTTGGTGTCTGGTATTTAGGGTGGATTTCACCGAACTTGCTTGGCATCAGATTGGCACGTCCAAGTGCGAACACAACACGTGTTGCCGCTACGAAAAAGGCGTTCAGGGTTGTCAGAAGCCCTGCCATAGCACCCCAGATTACGATTTGAGAAACAATGCGCCAGCCCTTGGAAACCGTGAACATTTGAGCCATTGGCAAATCCAGCTTGACCATTTCAGGCCAAGGCATCAACATGCTGACTGAAAAGATGAGAATAACATAAAATGCTGTACCTGCCAGTATGGAATAGGTCAGTGTTTTTCCCAAATCCTTCAGGCTGATACCCAAACTCCCCTCTTCTGCAGCTTGCGGAATCGTATCGAAGCCGCAGTAGAAAAATGGCGTAATGGCCAGTACTGCAAAGAAGCCTGCGACGCCGCCAAACTGTAAAATGCCATCCACTTCATAGGCCTTTGCAACCAGCGGATACAGATTTTCAACCTTACCAAACATGAAGCCCAGCGTCAGGAAGATAATAAAAGACACTAGCATAAATTTTGTGAGAATGGTTTGAACCTTAGCGGCTTTTTTGATTCCCGTATAATTATAATAGACAATTGCAATGGCCAGAACCATCTCCACCGCAAACTGCGGAAAATAGATTACGTAATCTACAACAGTGTACATTGGCATGGTGTTGAAGGCTGGAAACACAACACCTAAAAGGCTGCCGATTGCAACAACCTCCCATGGACATAGAATCGCATAGGCGAGAATAAGCATCCACCCTGTTGCATAGGACATTTTCGTGCCATAGGATGCATAGGTAAAAGCCAGTTCCCCCCCTGCGACAGGCAGTGACGCCGTCAGCTCTGAATAGCAAAGTCCAATTGGAATGAGGAAAATTCCCCCTGCCAAGAAGGCCAAGGCAGTTCCCATTGGTCCGGCCTTTTGAATATTTCCCGCCATCAGAACAAACCATGCCGCTCCAAGCATAGCCCCGAGCCCAAGCGTAAAATAATCAAATACGCGCATTTCTTTTGCCAGTTCTGCTCTTTTCAAATTACTTCCCATAAAGTACCCCTTTCTACAATTGAAATTTCACCCCTTATGACCGCTTGTTACAACCTCCCTTCCAAATTATTCAATTTACAAAAACAAAAAAACCAGCACAAAAAGATTGAACTTTTTGGCTGGTTTATTTTAAGCGAACTCTAAAAGTTTTCTCAAAACCCTATAACCAGTCGCGACACCTGTTCGCGATTCAGTTTTAATTTTACGAAGCTTTGGCATCCTCAGCTTGTGCCTATATGCCAAACAACACTTCCGTTATTCATAATGATACCCTAAATAAATGTTCCAGTAAAGCTATTGAATCACGAGCTCTATATTATCCATATTCAGAGCGACGTCTGTCAAAACCCTGTTCATCAGAACCTTGCGTTGAATAATCGACGAGACAAGTCCTTCGATCTTGTCAGACTGTATTGAGTAGAAAAGCTTTCGATTCATTTCAACGTATTTGCTATTGCCCTTGTTTTCCATCAGACTTTTTTCAAATGCCGTTAACACTTCATAGGCTTTTATATCTATATATTGACCGTGAATGAATGCAGAAACATCCTTAGGCCCTTTTCCTGTCGCTTGCTTGATATGAAAGGAGAATTCCCTTTTGATTGTGTTCTCAAAATCCTTTTTCTGTTCCATGTCTATGCAGACTGGCATATCGGTACGCTCTGCATGGATTACCGCGATTTCTTCAAGTACCTTGGACAGGAGTTCTGCGTCCAGGGGTTTGATCAAATACTTGCTGATTCCAGCATCGACAGTATTCAGTATGGATTCCGTCTCTCCAATCGCGGTGGTCACAATAACGAAGGCCGAATGGTCAATTTCTCTAATTCTTCGTATCATCTCAAGACCACCCATCACAGGCATGATCAGATCTACAATTACAATTTCCGGTCTGTGCTTCTCGTACAAATCCATGCCCATCTGTCCATTTTCCGCAATCAGAAGCTTCCCCACACGCCTCTTTAACAGCTTTGACATCTGTTTTCGCGTAAAGGCTTCGTCCTCAACATATAAGAGCTTGAGGTTTTGAAGCAAAATATGATTATCCATTCAAGTCTCCCCCATTTACCGGAATCATAATTCTAAAGAGTACTCCCCCACCCCTGTTTAGACATGCAATCTGGCCTGCCATATGCTTTTCTATAATCATTTTGGACATATAGAGACCAATCCCCGTTCCCTTCTCCTTGTTTTTCGTTGTGAAGTAGGGCTCAAACAATTTTTCCAAAACATGTGGTTCTATGCTACTGCCGTTATTGTAAATATCTACAACGGCTGCTTGATCTTTTTCATAGGCATCAATTCGAATCAGGCGTTTCTTGGTTTCATTGCTTAAAATAGCATCCTTAGCATTGTCCAAGATGTTGAAGAGCACCTGGGTAAACTCATTTGAATAGCCATTGATCAGCTTGGTGCAGACCAGATGGGTTTCAATATGAATGTTGTTGAGTTTAACCGTCTCTTCAATCAGCTCTATGGCAAATTCTATGGTTTCATTTGGCGAAAACTGCTCCCACTGCGGATTTGGATTGAAAAAATACCGAAAATCGTCAATGGTCTTTGCCATCTGATTGATAATCCTTTTTGAATCGACTATGGATTCATCGATTTCCATTTGGGTCAGTTCATCGTGTTCACTGGCATCCTTCAAATTGGCGAGTATGAGTCCGAGATTGTTCAGAGGCTGTTTCCACTGATGGGTTATGAGACCAATCATTTGCCCCATTTTTGCGAGCCTTGACTGATAGACAATGACCGCGTCCTTTTTACGGTTTTCCTCCACCTCATCCTCAACCATCTGAATCAGGTTTTCATTCATGCGTCTCAGTTTTTTCAGTGTCTCCTTGCGTTCGGTTATGTCATGGTTCATAAAGAGAACACTTATGATTCGATTCGCCTCATCGTAAACCACATTTCCGCTTTGATAAACCCAGACGACCGTCTGATCTGAGGCGATGAATCGGAATTCTATACCGATGGATTCCCCATGCCATACACAGTTCAAGCCACGCTTGAAGTAGGCTTGGTCTTCTGGATGTACCAGATCAATCAGGGCATCTATGCCGTAGTGCGTTTTCTCCAAGTCCAGTCCCAAAATCTCTTTCATTTCATCAGATATCTGGAATAGGCCTTCGTGGACATCCCACTCCCAGGTCCAGATTTGTGCAATCCTCTGCGCCTGCTGCAAGCTGACTTTCGTAATCTCCAGCTTCTTCTCAATGGCTTCTTTGTTGCGGGCTTCATTTTCAGCCAGCTCTACAAATCGCTCCAAGGTTGATGCAACTTGAATCGAAGCGTTTTTCGTCTGTTTTTTCATGTCTGCAAGCAGGTCTGGATCCTTATTGGCTGATTCGACGGTATCTTGAACCTTTGTCATCAGCTCATAAATGTCACCACGCATGGCGTCTACCGCTTTTATGAATATTCCCAGATCATCCTCCCGCGACAGCAGTTCGACGGGCATTTCACTGGAGTAGTCCCCCGATTCAATGCGCCTCAGCTGCTTGACTGCACTTACAAGCGGAATGGAAAAGCGATTTGATAGCACTATTGCAATTGCTATGAATACAAGTGCCAGCCCCATGGACAGCATAATAATCATATTGCGCACTCGATGGACACTCTGTGTGATTTCATCCTTTTCAATCATAGCGATATACTTCCACGCCAAATTGTGCGACGTATAAATGCTGGCACTGTAAAGCTTGTTTTCAAAGCGCATTTCAAAACGTTCCGTTGGCGACTGCGCCATGATTTTCTCTTTATCAAACCCAAGGGCTTCGATTGATTTAAAGTTGAGCTCGGAATTTTGAGGATGGGCTAGAATAGTGCCTTCTGAATCTATGAGAATTACGAACCCACTGGTGCCAATTCGTTTCTTCTTGACCATTTCAGTAAGACCATCTAGGCTCACATCAACTGCCTGAATGCCGATTACCTGACCGTCCTTATCCTCAACGACTTTTCCTGTTGTAATAACCGCCAAGTCATCTGTCGCAATGGCGTAGTAGGGATCTGTCACCACCACTTGGTCCTTCTGTGACAGGATGTGCTGGTACCAGAGCCTTTCCCTAGGATCATACTGTCTTTCAAGCTTGCTTTGCGGCCACTGTACATAACCGCCCTCTTCTGACCCCAAATATACGCATACGACTTCCGGATGCGTCAGTGCATAGTCTCTGAAGAGTTCATATATTTCAGTTTCGGTACCTCCATTTGAAGCAGGTGTCATGGGGATGAATCCATTTTCATCAAAGGGCTTGTCCATGTAAGTGGTCAAACGCGCATCCACACTTTTGACAGCAGAATTTTGCGCAAGAAAATCACAATCCTGGCTGAGTCCATTCAAATACGCAGCGATGTAGTCATCAATCTGCTCTACCTGCCGCCGCGCGGAAATGAGATAATTCTCCTCAATTTCATTTTGAGTTGATGTATATACCGAAGCGCTAAGCGTTAAAATGGGCATAACAATCATAAAAAGAAATGCGAGCATCATGCGATTTCTGGAATTATCAAGAAGTCTCTTCCAAGCCGACATCCACTTACCCTCCACTATGCATCAAATTTCAAGGTCCCTCTCGTAAATGAAGTGTACACGTGTGAAACAAATTACAACACTTGTATTTTTTAAATGCAAAAGTGATGCCAAGTTGGTCTCATTCCTTTTTTTATCTCTAACCCTCTATTTTCAAGGCTTTCAGAATCATTAAAAAGCAACCTCACACTTTTCCATCTCTACCTTGAAGCATTTTTAAATCAAAACGAGTCATAATTGAATCGGACTATATTTTAAGAAACCGCTGTTAGGTTTACAACACTGCACTTAAGGCTTTTACCATACAAACTCAATTTTGACTCGACCGATTCACAACTGACTCGTTCGTTCTTATGAATTCCCAATATAGATAAAAAACTGCTGGTTTTATTGTTAACTTGATTCATATTCTAGGTTGACAATACACCTGCAATCATTTATATTTTAGTCATATTCAACTTATGCGAAACGAGATTTTATGGACACAGCATTAATTAAACTGACAAATGACATCATCACAGGGCATGAGATCACCTACAACGAGGCGCTGGAATTAGCACAGTACCCTCTGGAAGACCTGCTTTCCTGCAGCCGTGAAATTATGGATCGTTTCAATGAACGACAATTTGATTTTTGCACAATCATCAACGGCAAGAGCGGTCACTGTTCTGAGGACTGCACCTATTGTGCCCAATCTGCACACTACAAGTGTCAGGTCGAGGTCTATGCGCTTGTGGACTCAGAAGACGTTGTAGCCGCTGCCAGAGTTCACGAAGCAAACAAGGTCAGCAAGTTCAGTCTTGTAACCTCGGGCAAACGCCTTGGCCAAAATGACCTAGAAAAAGCGATACAAATCTACAAAACACTAAAAAAAGAAACACGTATTAAGCTCTGCGCCTCCCATGGTCTTTTAAGCTACGATGAACTTCGAGCGCTTAAGGATGCAGGCGTGAGACGTTATCATAACAATCTTGAAACATCGAGAAAGCATTTCAGAAAGATCTGCACGACACATACATACGATGAAAAAATAGCGACGATCAAATCCGCTCAAATGGCTGGGCTTGAAGTCTGCAGCGGCGGCATTATGGGTCTTGGCGAAACCATGCAAGACAGGATTGATCTCGCCTTTGAGCTCAAAAGCCTCAAAATATCTTCCATCCCGCTGAACATACTGAACCCCATCGAGGGCACCCCTCTTTACGGCAGCAAGCACATTGATGAAGACGCCTTTTACAAGACCTGTGCAATATTCAGGTTCATTCACCCAACAGCTACAATACGCCTGGCAGGCGGCCGGGCACTCTTAAGTGACAAGGGAAAAAAAGTGTTTGGAAGCTGTGTTAACGGCTCTATTACAGGAGAACTGCTCACCACTTCAGGCAATGACACTGCAAATGATATGCACATGGTAAAGGAGCTCGGCTATGAAATTAACAACTAGAGAAATGACACACATTGCGCTTGGTACTGCACTTTTAGGCGTTGGCGCCCTTCTTAAAATCCCCTCGCCTGTAGCTGAATATTTTACCCTCCAGCTGCCTTTTCTAATACTTATTGGTATTGTCATGGGACCCAGGAAAGCAAGTTATTCTGCACTTCTATACATGCTTGGCGGTCTGGCAGGCATTCCATGGTTTGCGTCGGGCGGCGGATTCATGTACATCGTCAGACCAACTTTCGGCTTTATTGTCTCCTTCATATTTGCGGCATACATAGCCGGTTTGGGGGCAGCATCAAAAAGTCCAAAGCGTGCACTGCCCTATTCCGTTTTTGCATCTGTTTTCGTTTGGGTCTTTGGCATGATCTACTATACCTTTATTGTGCGGACCTTCTCGGGTTCAGACTTCACTTACAAGCTGGCCCTCATTGGCATTCTTTCGCCTGATTTTTACACAGACATCCTTCTAACCATTGGCTTCACCTATATTGGTTTCAGAGTCAAAAACCTTCTGCCTACAGCATATGACCGTTTTGAGGAGGACCTGGCTTAATGATCTGGTATCCTTATACGCAAATGAAAACAATGGCTGAGCCCATAGAAATCGTAGGGGCTGAAGGCGTCTACTTAAAAACTGAAGAAAAGACACTTATCGATTCTGTCTCTTCATGGTGGTGCAAGCTTCACGGTTATAATCACAAAGAGCTCAACGCAGCCCTTTCCGCTCAAGTCGACCAGTTTTCCCATGTCATGCTGGGCGGCATCACCCATAAACCCATCCGGCTGCTCACTGAAAAGCTGGTACGCCTTCTGCCAAAAGACCTGGATTACTGTTTCTATTCAGACTCTGGCAGTGTTGCCGTAGAAGTTGCCATAAAAATGGGCCTGCAGTATTTCAGCAACAAAGGCATTCATGACAGGAAAAAAATTCTTTCCCTAAAACACAGCTATCATGGCGACACCTTTAAGACCATGGAGGTTGGTGACGACTCAGACTATCATTTTGCCTTTGATAAGAAAGACAATGTCATCCATATCAACACGACAATCAGGGAACTGGAAGCGGTTTTTGAGCGTGAACACGAGAACCTTGGCATCATGATAGTAGAACCTCTCCTCCAGGGTGCTGGCGGCATGCGCATGTATGATGTGGAATTTCTTGAAAGAGCCCGGACGCTTTGCGACGAACACGAAGTCCTGCTCATATTCGATGAGGTGGCTACCGGCTTTGGTCGCACAGGCCACATGTTTGTTTCAGATTTGGTATGTCCTGATATTGTCGTTTTAGGAAAAGCGCTCACAGGGGGCTACATCGGTCACGCCGCAACCGTAACGAACAAAAAAGTGTTTGACGCGTTTTACTCGGACAACCCAGACCACGCCTTTATGCACGGGCCTACATTTATGGGAAATGCCCTCGCCTGTTCTGTTGCCCTCAAATCGCTTGAAATTTTCGAGCGTGAAAACTACATGGAAAAAGTGAAAAGAATTGAAGCCCTAACATGTGACTATTTCAAAGACTTCGCCCACCCCCTTGTGAAGGATGTTCGCATAATGGGGGCAGTCCTCTGCATTGAAGTCCATGATGCTTCTTCGCTGAACGGATTTAAGGCATTTGCCTACGAAAAGGGCGTCTTCAACCGTCCATTTTTGAACTACTTATATACCTGTGTCCCTTTCATTATTACGGAAGAAGAACTGACTCAAATTTTCGATGTGCTTACAGCTTGGTTTCATGACAAGCGTTAAGCACTCACTTAAAAGAAATGGAGCACAAGATGATTACATACATAATCGGTACCGATACGGACGCAGGAAAAACATACTACGGTAAGTCACTGGCAACCAGCGGAAAAACCGTCATTAAGCCCATTGAAACAGGCCGAAAGAGCTTTAATAATTTAGATGGCAGTGACTCTTACACTTACAGCCATATTCAAAAGAAGCCCCTAGAAGAGATCAACTGCTATTTTTTCAACGAACCCGCTTCGCCCCACTTTGCAAGCGCACTAGACCATGTCGATATTGACATCGACAGGCTTAAGACATTTATCCAGCGTGAAGGAGACGTCTTCGTAGAACTGGCAGGCGGTTTGATGGTGCCCATCACACAGACGTATTTGCAGCTTGATCTCATAAGGGATACAGATGGCGCCCAAGTTCACCTTGTCATCGGCAATAGGCTGGGCTGCCTCAATCACAGCCTGCTCACAATAGACCTGCTTAAGACATATGACATTGCCTTAGAAAAAATCATCATCAACAATTTGGGACTTGCGCTTACCCCTGTAATGCAAAACAACATCGACACCCTAAAGTACATGTACGGTGACGATGTTGTTATTGAAGTTATTGGATGAAGTTTTTGAATACAATGCTAGTGCTTTCACACAGCAGCCTTCTCACCTCTTATAAGCCCGCCCAGATATAAAAGACGAATTGTAAAAACGCGACACATCCGCGGCTTCTAAGGAAGCCTGTGCAAGGGCCGCTTCAAAATCCCTGTTGAGATGACAGCCGCTCGCTATGCGTTTCCAGGCTGGCGTGGCAATATTGAAGAGGCTTTTCAGGGGCTGAACCTCTGGAAGCATATGTTCAATAAACAAAATCTGGCCATCTGCCTTGAGGACACGCCTTAACTCACTGAGCCCTTTTTGAACGTCTTTCACGGAACAAAACACAAGGGTGACAACGATGGTATCAAAGGTTTCGCTTTCAAAAGGAATGGACTCCACATCCATCTGTTTTATTTCGTTTTGCAGATCTGTATGCCTGATTCTTGTAAATAGAACGGGATTGACCTTCATGTCCGTTAAGGTGATATGTCTTATACGGTCTGCATCATAGTAGGGCAAATTTACGCCAGTTCCAGAACCAATTTCAAGCACACGACCTGACGCTGACGCAAGAAGCTCTGCACGCTTTATTCCCAGAGCACCCTTTTCGAAAATGCTCATAAACAAATCATAAGTTGTGCTCATAGGACACCCGCCTTACCTTAAAACGTAACCACCTGATAGCCGCTTTCCACATAGGCTTTCATTCCCGCATGACCATTCATATCCTTAATAAGCGGATAATCCAGTCCTTCATTGTATTCGAGTACATTCAGTTGCGCTGAACATGCGTAGCAGACGCCTGCAATAAGGTTCTTTTCTTTTGCCTTCAAATAGAGTCCGAACTTTTCTTCTTCAAGAACCTTAGGAAGTGTCACCGATTCACCTTCGAAAATAATCTTCACTTCATTGCCCGCTTCAGATAAATCGAGCGCATTAAGAAGGACATGCACGAAGCACATTTTTTGGCCGCGCATAACATAGAATAAGTATTTTGACATAGTATTCTCCTTTTTAATCTTGTCTGATTGAGTATGGATAGCGCATTTACATCCATTTATACCCAATGCAAGACCACATAAATACATAAAATCAGATGAAAACACCTATAAAATCACTTATTCATTTCATTACTTACAAATTTATCAGATTCCGATTAGGCAATTGACACCGAGGCGAACAATCTCCATTTTCATTTCAAAGTCACTAACTGCACTATCAATATTATTTTCATCTTCAAGGGCTAAAATCAGCGCATCCTTCAACGTGGAAAAGAGCAGATCAAAAACATTTCTTTTAAAAGCACTGTCATCACGCTTAAACTGCATATTGTCCCAACACGCACCAATGACAGGATGGCTAAGCATCGCCTCTGCCATAACCCTATAGAATATCGATGTCGCACGCGCACTTTTTACAATTTGATTCAGCAGTAAGGCGCGCGCAGATTCTTCTCTGTTTTTAAGCCTGTCGATTTCATAACAAAAGACAGCATGAATCAGCTGATAGATATCCATTTGGCTTTTATTTGCAAAGCCTACGACTTTTTCGTGACCACGTTCTGATGTTTCTGAAATCAGATACATCAGGGCCCCCTCCTTGTCAGTGAAGTACTGATAGAAGCTGCCTCTTGGAATGTCGGCATCGTTCACGATATTTTTTACAGACACCTCTTCCAGAGGTACCCGTACATACTCCTTGAAAACAGCATTATATACTCTATTTCTCTTATCTTCATTTAAGTTGAAATAGGTTTCAGATGGCATGGTCATCACCTTACCTTTCTCAGATTGCTCTATCCTCATATTTGACTCTCATTTTATCGTAAGCCTGAGGATTTCTCGAAAACGGACACTTGCTTATGCATATGCCACACCCCATTGTTGATGCAAATGATTCAAAACACTTGTCTCGGTTGTAGCTTTCAAATCTGGGATTAATGGCATTGGAGCGGCTGGTCTCTACTTCTACAGGCTCCGGGTATATTGCTTTCTCAGGACACGATCTGACACACGTACCGCATTTACTGCAAAACGCTCTAATCCAGTCATGCGCATGGGTGTCTGTAAAGTCAAACAGCTTGTCGTCAATAAAGATTGGAGATATACGGCACCTTGGTCCAAACTCTTTTGTTATAACCATACCATGGCGCCCAATTAAACCCAAGCCTGATTTTTCTGCAAGGGGTGCAAAATCAACAAGTCCGCCCAGAGGATGATTTGCCATACCCACGATTTTATATTTCTTTTCCAGCCATTTGACAATATCATTTGTCGCGATTCCCAGTGTATTATATGTGTTTACAACTTCCATACCCGCATCAAGCTTTGGCGCCATTTCTATGCGGTCCTTCTTCATTTCCTGGGCGAAGACAAGGGCATATTTAAATGGAATGGCTTTTCCTTTAAAGATATATTCATTGGAAATCTCAGTGAAACCTACTATGACCTTATGCGTATTCCATGCATAGTCGATCAGATTATTCCATATGTCTCGATTGGGATAAGATCGCCTCAGTGACTCTGGCGAATGCGGAAGTGCTGAGTTCTTTTCAAGAGCCTGTAAATAACCCTCCATGGATTTGAAATTCAGTTTAATGTTACGCAGTATGCTTGGAAAAACACCTGCTACATGTCTGCCTAGGCGAATACTCTCTTTTAGGCCTTGCTCACGAATGAGCTTTTTAGGTCTGCTTTGTATTGCACCGGGTTTGCATCTATATGTGCTTGTCTTGAAGTATTGAAAACCTTCCATAATGGCTGATTGATCAGCTGTGTAAGCTTTATTTGGATACTTGTCAAGCCTGCTTAAAAACACGCTTTCGTTCTTATTTTCCATTGTAATCCCTCCCAAAATGACACGTGTCATTTTTTCTGGCTTGATTATATAATGACACGTGTCATTTTGTCAAATCCAATTTCGAAATAGGTAATACTCTACACTGTCTTTCTAAACTCATGCATAAAAAAACCCACCTTCGTTTGAAAGTGAGTTTCATGTAAGGCTAAATCAATTCAGTTTTCAGCAATGCTCAATGTACGCTACTAGCCCCGTCTCCCAAAATCAACATGGATGACATTGTCGACCACTCTTTTTCTATTGGTCTGATTTGTATCTTTAAGAGGGTGCTTTTCACTTTCTCCATCTGCATGAGGGGCTATATCAGACACGGCCTCTGGTGTCAGGGTCTTCACTTCACTATCTTTTTCAGGGCTCAAATCTTTCGAAAGCTCTTTGTCACTTCCGGCTTCCATATTTGCAGTTTCTGGGCTTTCCACCTCTGGCAAGCTGTCAAAATCCCGCAAAATGTCTTTAAAGTCCCGTGACACTTCGGTATGGTCAAAAACATATAACTGGTGTTTTGCCCGTGAAATGCCGACATAGAAAAGTCGACGGTCCTCTTCCAGGGTTTCAAGGTCATAGTTCTTATACCAGTCATGGGTATGGAAATAGTAAACACAGTCAAACTCAAGCCCCTTTGCCGAGTGAATCGTCGTTAAGACCACCTTGGGATTCTTGCCCTTTTTCAGGTCAACAACAGGTTCCAAAATAATATTGACGATGAAGTTTTCAAGGGCATCAAAGGTCACGAGCAGGTCTCGAACCAGCTTGAAGTCATCTTCTATTTCTTCTTTGGTATAGTAGTCTGACTCAATACTCTCATAAATTGAAAAGTAGAAGGCACAGATATTATCAAATAGCACCGATTTTTCATCTGTAGAACACAGCAGTTCTTTGACTGATTTGACCAGGTCATGCTTTTCGCCCTTCAAATGACTGATGTCTTCCATGTTGGTCTTGATTAGGCGTTTGGCAGTCTTGACACCAATCCCCGGAAGCAGTGTGAGTATGCGATTGAAGCCGACCACATCACGTCGGTTGAGATAAACCATCAGAAAACTCAGCACGTCCTTGACATGCTTTCTTTCAAGCAGACGCACACCGCCGTAGACTACATAATCAATGTTTTCAGCAATAAGTGCTTTCTCAAAAACGGTCCGGTTCTTGTTAAAGCGATAAATAAGGGCATGGGTCTTATCCGTATTGTTCTTTATGCTGTCTATGACAAACGCCTTATGATTGTCAAGCGATGCCCCCGATATGACCTTAACATTTCCGTCTTTACCCGAAGCTGCCTTTAAGGCCTTATGATAGCCGAGTTTCGAACGCGCTATGGTCTGATTTGTCCAGCCTACGATAGCATCGTTAGATCTGTAGTTCTCAGTGAGCTTGATCATTTGAGGGTCTTTGAAATCGTTGAAGAAGTTCAATATGATTCTATGGTCAGCACCACGAAAAGCGTAGATTCCTTGGAAATCATCACCAATTGCCATGACGTTAGGTATTTTAAGCCGCTTCACAAAATCAAGCTGCATTTTATTGGTATCCTGATACTCGTCAATCATTAAATGTGAATACGGCGCAGTCACCTTTGTTCCGTCTTCTTTTTCCAAATAGCGGCTCATGACAGAAATCAAATCATCGTAATTAGCCAGCATATGATCGACTTTATATTTTTCATACATGCGCATGTAATTTTCAATGTTATCCGCATCATCCTCCATTTTATGAAGGTCGAACTTTTTTATATATTCTTTCACACTTAGGCCCGTATTGCAACAGTAGGAAATCATCTTTTGAAGGCCTTTGGCTCTCTGATTTCTCTTGAAATTTCCAAAGTCAGCCAGTACCAGTTTGTGGACCTCGATGTCATCCTCACTGTCGAGAAGGCGAAACTTGGAAATTGGAGACGCGCTGCCGATCAGCTGACTGATATGGTTTGCAAAAGCATGGAAGGTTCCGACAAATCCCAGCCTTGTATTTGGGATGAGAAAGTTGAGTCTCTCGCTTAATACATTGCCTGCTTTTCGCGTAAAAGTAATAATGACTATGGCTTTTGGGTCAACACCCTTTTTGATCAGGTGAAGCACCCGATACACAAGGGTATGGGTTTTTCCAGTACCAGGACCGGCGATAACCAGATAATTTCCTTCGTCTCTTGTTGCAGCGATTTTTTGTCCATTATTGAGTTTTTCTAAGTAATCAAGGCCCTTATAAGCATCTTCCAATTGCGTGATTTCCCGTTGCGTAAGCGCATCAACTGCCTTGTTGATTTCAATGTTGCTTTTCATGTGAACACCTTTCTAAATACAGAACATTTGTTCTATTATAACATGCTATTGAAATCTGCAAAAGGACGATTGCATTATAATTACTCGGAGACGCTACAAGACATTCTGGTATTTACTTCGAAAACGGAGTATTATTTTGTACATTCAATACAATTTTGTCCAAATTTTGCTTATTTTTAAAATGTCCATTGAAATTTGCAAACAGCGAGTGATATGATTTATGAGAAATTGACAAAGGAGACATGTGCCCGATGACATTAAGGCAATTGCTAGAAGACAAGACAATGAAAACCGCCATTGAAACCATGCTGAATGATTTTTGTGACCTGACAGGTCTTGCAGCTGTGCTGAACGATGCGTCAGGCAATCGGCTTACGGAGCTGTCCAATATCTCGTCCTACTGCAAAATCATAAGAGCTCGAGACAACCAGTGCTGCCTCTCTGACAAAAAGGGAGCTGATATTGCTGCGAAGGTTGGTGAAACCTGCATTTATATCTGCCATGCTGGCCTTATTGATTTTGCAATTCCGATTATCGTAAATGGCGAACACATTGGCAGCATTATGGCTGGTCAAGTTAGAAGCATGCGTCCCCTGTCCATTGATTTTTCATCAAGACTGGAAGATGAATGTGATTCAGTCATCGAAAAATATGAGGCGATCCCATTTATGACCAATGAACAGTTGCAGAAATCAGCACGTGTGCTCGGTATCATACGACAGTATATTATAGAATGCATTGAAAAGAAATCACTGGCAAGGCAAGCTGAAAAACAGTCCACTGGCATTGTCCGAATTGACGAATTTGCTGATCTGTCGAGCCGTATCGCAATCAAAATGCACAATCTCCTCTACATGGAAGGCAAACACCTGCTTTATGAGCTCCTTGACAACTACGTTGTCCCTGAAACGCGGCAAATCCACCTGCAGTTGTTTGAAAAAATATTCACAGAACAGCTTACCGTCCTTAAGCTTTCAATACCACAGCGCAGCACACTGGCAAATTATTCCGACCTGCTGGTCCTGCGCAAGGAAACAAACAGCGACTACTATATCAAGCTCTACGACTATTTGTTCGAGGACATCATCCTCAATAAGCGCTTCAGGGAAAAAACGAACTGGACTATGCCATGGCATATCTGCACAGATACTATTATAAAAAGCTTTCCAATAATGAAATTGCCAGCTATGTGAATCTGTCACCCGATTACTTCTCCAGGCTCTTCAAACGACATACGGGCATTACCTGGCAGGACTATCTGACAACAAAACGTATTCGAGTTTCCAAAAGTCTGCTTAATGAACGCTCAGACTCAATTTTGACCATAGCCCTTCAAATCGGCTACTCTGATGCAAATTATTTTTCCAGAGTCTTTAAGAAAAACACAGGACGCTCACCCAACGAGTATAGAAAATCACTGCCAAAATAAATACATCGCTGAATCCCCGGATCCCTTTGAAACCTACTCAAAAGTGTCCGGGGATTTTTCACTAATTATTTAAGCCAGGAGACACCATGCCTAAATACTACTAAAATCGTTTTAAGTACACGGAATAGTGCTAGATCATATCGGAATCGTCCATGGGCATTTTCAGGGTTCATTGTTAAACTAATATCAATAAAAATGAAACTCTAAACCTAAAGGAGAAAAGTTATGGCAACTAAAATTGTAATCAGTCCCGGAAAATATGTTCAAGGCCCAGGTGAACTCAGTAAACTCAACCAGTACACTCGCGATTACGGCAACAAACCTTTTGTAATTGCAGATGATTTTGTCATGGGTATGACAAGCGATACGGTATCGGCCAGCTTTGCAGCTGAAAATATCGCATATGTATCTGAACTGTTTCGCGGTGAATGCTCCAAGATTGAAGTGGCAAGACTTCAGGCAATTGCTGAAGAAAACACATGTGATATCATCGTTGGCATCGGCGGCGGTAAAACACTGGACACGGCAAAAGCCATTGCCTACCACATGAAAAAACCAGTTGTCATCGTACCGACAATTGCGTCAACAGACGCACCATGCTCGGCACTCTCTGTTCTTTACACCGAAGAAGGTGTCTTTGATGAGTACCTCCTCCTTCCAACCAACCCTACCGTTGTCCTTATGGATACAGAAATCATTGCAGGTGCACCTGTACGCCTGCTCGTCTCTGGTATGGGCGATGCCCTTGCAACATACTTCGAAGCAAGAGCAACAAGTCGCTCAAATTCTTCCACAATGGCTGGCGCAATGCCGACTGACGGTGCACTGGCCCTAGCTGAGCTTTGCTACAGAAGTCTGATTTCCGATGGTCTTAAAGCCAAACTTGCAGCAGAAAGCAAGGTCTCCAATGCCTCTGTTGAAAAAATAATCGAAGCCAACACCTTCCTAAGCGGAATTGGCTTTGAAAGCGGCGGTCTTGCTGCAGCCCATGCTATTCATAACGGCCTTACGGTTCTGGAAGAATGTCATCATTTCTATCATGGTGAAAAAGTGGCATTTGGAACGATTACACAGCTGGCACTTGAAAACGCACCTATGGAAGAAATTGCTGAAGTGGTTCAGTTCTGCAAAAGTGTTGGACTTCCAACTACACTGGCTGATTTGAATGCAGGCCAGGTCACATTGGATCAAATCCGCGAGGTTGCTAAGGCATCAACTGCCGAGGGCGAAACCATTCACAATATGCCTTTCAATGTCACTGCAGATGATGTTTACGCTGCTATACTCACTGCCGACAAGCTTGGTGCAGCACTCTAATGTTCAGGGTACAGCTCCCTAAACAAATTGTGCACGTTCTTTCCTTGCCTATAATCAGTGAGGCGTTGGCTTAATCATATATTGAAGGCATTTTAAAAGACTAATGGATAATCTCCATTGGTCTTTTTCAATTCTTGCCACTTTCACACATACCCAACTCTAACCAGCTGTTTATATACCTTATGAAAATACTGATTATACTCGTATTTCGTATCTTTTGGGGTATAATCATTACAAGATTTCAATTCGGATTGTGAACACATCTCAATCAAGTGGGGGGATGAGGCATATGAGAAAGAACTTTCGACTGACAATCGTCCTTTTAATAGCAACTATTATTGTATTTACACTTTATAATATTGATCAAATCGAAAGGCAAATCAGCGAGAAGCAATATGACAATCTAGTCAATGACTTAAGCATGGTAGCAAGTGATTTTGGCATCTGGATAAACAACAAGAAGGACATACTGAAGACCAGCAGTGATATTCTGGATAATTTCGCCTATGAGGACATCACCCAAGACAATACGGCAAATCTCTTTCTCAATATCAACAATGCAGATCCTGATATTTCTCAGTTGTACATCGGGCTGGCAGACGGCAGATTTGTCACAGGTGGTCAATGGGTTCCGCCTTCTGATTACGATCCCAGAACGAGAGTTTGGTACCGCGAAGCAGTCGCAGCTGATACAATCATAGTTTCAAAAGTATATATTGACCGCGAAACCGGTTCTCAGCTTGTTACAATCAGCATGCCACTCTATCTTGATGATGGATTTGCAGGGGTTCTATCTGCAGATGTATTTCTAAATAACATAAAAGGCTATTTGAAAAACAAACTTGAAAATGACAATTCCTTTTCATATCTGCTCGACAACGACGGCCTCATCATTACCCACACCAGTAAAGATGCCCTCGTCGGTAAGAATCTTTATACAGATATTCAAGATACCAATCTGATGAAATATTTTGAAAGAATCAAGTTGTCAAGCGAACCGATTCGAGTAGAATATAACGACAATGACAAAATCGTACGCGGTATCATTCAAAAGGTGAAGGGTGTGAACTGGTATCTGGCAGTCGCTACGTCTTATGACAGCAAATTGTCTGACTTCGAACATATCAATGCCAACACCCTAATCATTAACGGGATATCCATATTGATTATAATGGCCTTTATTTATATGATCAGCAATATGAAGTCCGAAATCGATGATTTGAATGAACTGCTTAAATACGACAACGAAAGAGACTTTTTAACTGAAATATACAATAGGAAATACTTGAACCTGTACATGGAAAAGCTCTGGATGTCTGGAGACAAGACAAGGACTGTAAGTGTCCTCCTGATGGATATTGACAAGTTCAAGCAGTATAACGACACTTATGGGCATCTCTATGGGGATGAGATTTTAAAAGCAGTTACAGAATGTATCAGCGACCATACACGCAAAGAAGATGTCCTTGCCCGATTTGGAGGTGAGGAATTCTCACTCATCCTTAAAGACGTTCCAAATGATGAAGCCGTAAGAATTGGTGAAAAGATTCGCGATGCCGTCTATGACTTAAATCTGGAACACAAGTCGTCATCCTATGGAAGAATTACAATCAGCATTGGCGTAAGTACAGTTAAACCATCTGATGGAATTAGTGTACGTGAAGCGATAAACCGCGCAGACAATTCCTTGTATCAAGCGAAGGATGCTGGCAGGAATGCTGTCATCTCCATATAGAAATAGAAAAGCTAACAGTAGGGAGCGTATCCAGTTTGCCCTCTGTTAGCTTTTTTAAAGACTGCTTATTCATCCGTCACAAGCACCAGTTCATCCACAATTTCAAGCCTCTTGCGCGCGGCAAGATTCATTGCCTTATTGCCGACAGAATTCTTGATGCCCATGGAAAAGTACTTTTTGGCATTATCATAATCTTTCTCGACAATGTACATCTCTCCAATCAATATGAACATTTTCTGTTCCTCAGCAATATCCATGGTTCTCGTGGAGTTGAAGAGGCCGTCACAATAGTACTGTCTAGCCTGCCTATAAGCCATTTCGAACATTTCAGTATGATTGCAGTCTTGATATAACCATGCCAGTTTGAGCCACAGGTGACCCAGTTCAAAGCTTGACGCATGCATTATAAACTTACTTACAAGTGCCAAATAGTAGTCTTGAAAAACTTGGTCATAATTTCTTTTCAAAAGTTCGCACTTAGTTCTCAGCTCTATGAGATTTTCCAGTTTCAGCTTCAGATCTTTTTTTTGAAGCGCATTCAATTTGAAAAAAGCATCGTGAGCGTTTGCATAATGGCAGTGGGGACATGCCCATATATCATACCAATTCTCATCGAAGCCCTCGTAAATTTTTCTGAAATCTCTCCGGTTTTCAAGGAGCTTTAATTTTGACCATTTAACCTCATACACCCTAAAGCTGTTTTCACAAACCGGACATTTTATGGACTTGTCGGAAATGAATCGCATATGCCCTTCGTCAATTTTTTTAGGATACTTCTGATGTCCCTTAGGATACATTTTGCCTTCCATAATATCCGGAGGCTCCACTTGAAGCCCTTCCTTGTAGACAAACGCATCCACGCCATTTTGAGAATATGCCTCATTTGCCACCCGTAGCTTATCACTCAAATTTGCCATCAATTTGACAATAACCCCTGGGTGGGATGAAATGAAATCATTCAGGTTGTCTTCACCAATCCGAACTGCCAATGTATCTTCAAGCGCAATGAATTTTTTGTTCTGATGTCTATTTGAAAAGAATGCAACCGCGCCGACAAACTCACCACTTCCAAGTTCTTTTACAATGGTTGTTCCCTTGTCGTGGGACTTGTAAATTCCGACACGCCCATTGAGAATCAAAAACATGCAGTTTTTGCTGGCGTCTTTACAAATAAGCTGCTCATTCTTTTTAAAAGGTACTGCACATCGATTCACGTCAAAATGTTCCATCACGCGCCTCCTTTACTTTTTAGGTCTGTCCCCTTCCTGTAATCCCCAATCATATAGACATAAATACCCAGATAAAAATGGAACTGTGCACTTTCTCAGTAAATGTTCTAAAGAAAATCCGCTCCCGAGTGTCTTATATACACTAAAATAGAGCGGATTTCCTGTAGCATTCATTTACTTTTTCGTATCTGCCAGCTGAATTTGAGTTACAAGGTCATCTGATGCTTCTTCTGCCATCAACCTGTAGTTTGGATCTACTTCATAGCCTTCAAGCGCATCATAGCCGCTGCCACCACCGTAGCCGTCATAACCATCGACTGTAAGATACTTCTCCTCTTCGTCATAGGCATCAATGTCCAAATCAACATACTCCACTTCATCTGCATCCAGGGCTTCCAGCAGCTTGCGAAGGTCTTCCACTTTTATCGTAATCATATACGCACCTCGTTCTCAGTCAATCTTTTCAAAATAATCTGCAATGGCTGTAACACCTTTTTTGTATCGCATCTGATAGCTCGGCTGGTCCCATGTTTCCAGTCCAAATGTATGGACTTCTCCGGTTTCAGCGATAGAAAGCTCAATAGAATCAATCTCCAGCGTTTCAATCTGATCTCGAAGTGTTGAAATGATTCTTCGGCTATCAAACAGAACCTGATTTTCCGTTGGATCAGAAATGCCAAGTAAGCCATAAGGTATTCTAACATGCCATACATTATTTTCAAGATTAACACAGTTTACAGGATTCCCAAAGTCTCCATATTTCAATCGACTTAGATTGATTTTCTTTTCAAGCGTTACATCTCCATACATAGAAATGTTTTCCTTGTTGATGATCTGTTCCAAATTTTCATAGTCATTTTTAAGGGCCATGACCGATTCATACTTTCCATTTGCCCAGTTGTATCCTGGATTCGCCTTCAAGGTCGACACTGGACCTAAACGCAATATGAATTCAGGTATTTTCGCCTCCGCATCAGACGTATGGATCGTATCGATTGCAATTGTTAGGGTATCCGATGCAAGCTGTGAAACATCCACATCCAGATAGAGGTAGCTTTCATTTTGCCCAAGGGCAACGCTTCCCGCCTCAACACGTTTGGGTTCTTCAGGCTCAACAGCCATTAGTCCGTAGTTCTGTTCAGGGTCCAGCTTATTGTGCCAGAACGGATTCTTGTTGTATGGAATCATGTAGGGCTCCGTAGTCCATGTTTTCTTTGCCCATTCGTCCATCCACTCAAAAATGATGGCGCCGCTGTAACCTTCGTTGATAATGGATTTGGTCATGCGGACAATCCCCTGCCCTTGCATTTCTTCTGAGAGACCGCCATGATCATACCCATCAGGACTGTAATGCGCAGTTATCTGGCTTGTCGATATGCCGTACTCAGCAACCACTGCCGGATATTTGACATGCCCTGCCATGAACTCCTTCAAATATCCCCCGTATCTGAACCGGCCCTCATCATCAGAATAATCGTCATAGGCCTTTTCATTGTTCATGAAATCAGGGTAATTGGGATAGATATGGTAGGCACCAAAAAATCCTGTCACCGTACTCGCATTTATACCTATGTTATCAATATCCACCACAGCGCTGTCATTGTACATCTTGCTTTTGTCCCCCTCGGCATTCCACTCGCTGTCATGTGACTTAGGGTCAAGTGTCGGCCAGCTTACAATGGCAACAAGGGGAGAATCTGAATAAAACATGTTCTCAATTTTCAATGCATAGTCACACCCGCTTGCCAGCCAGGCTTCAGTTGGTGTCGCTCCGCTGACTGAGTACAGATACCTTCCTGTAAAACCGTACCCCGCATTAAGGGCATCGGTTGCCTTTACTTCTTCAGGCTCCATTTCACGGCCCACAAGGTAACCCATAAGGTATTTTGAAACATCGTAGTTATACATGCCATAGGCCCTGTAATCCCGCTTTGGAATGTTCACATTGCCATGCATGGCATGGACTGCGTACTCAATCTCCTGATGGTATGTCTTGTTATAGGTCTCACCCAAATAATTATGATCGGCAGGGTATTCCTCCGGCCATATTTCCTGAAGCAGATAAATAGTCTGATCGCTCGCTTCGTTATACTCATAAAGCGCCTGATAAAATGTTGGTGGCAGGAGTGTGTAAACACGGATAGTATTGATATTCAGCGCGCGCATCTGCTGCAGCCACGACGCATAGACCTCTTTGTCCTTTGGAAACTCAGTAAAGGTCTTACCGGGCAGTGCAGCGCCCAGATTTACACCTTTTATAAAGAAGGGTTTGCCTTCATCGCCATCCCTTTTAAGGATTGTGTGCCCTTCGACATAAAATAGATTGTTGTCTTCCCCGTCGTCTGCCATAAAAGGTTTGATGTCATGTCGACTGTTGAAAATCCTATCCAGCATGGGATAATACCACTTCCAGTAGAGCAGTTCATTGTTCTGTGTGTCGTATAGGACCTTACTGGACATAAGCTGATCCATACTTGCATATGAAGAAGGGACCTCAACATTGATTTTGCTGAACTCGCCGGCAAAATAGTATCCGTCATATAACCTGTTCGACACGGATAAGAGGGCACCAAAATTTCCGCCAAGTCCAAGTGCGTCCATTTTATTTCTGCCGCTTTCTGTAAGAGGAATGTCAAATACAGCTTCAGCCTTATCAAGCGGCTGGATGAGCTCGAAGTACCCGGTATATGGATACCGGCCATTCTCACTCTCTAAATACACGCCACCTTCATAGTCCACGTCTGACTGAAGAATATATACTGCATCGTCATTCATTATGGCGATTCCTTTTCCATTGAATCTCCACACGCCACCGCTTGTCTTCTCATAACCTTTAATAATGCTTTCTGGCACTTCATTATCGTCTGACAACTCGGCGAAGGATTTAGCCACATAGCCTTGATATTTTCCCTGGATCAAATTTTCGAGAAAGTCCCGTTTTTCAAGATCTCCCCCTAGTCTGCTGAAGAGCATTTCTCCAACAACCACGTTATCCTCAATGCTGTCCACTGAGCTTCCCAACAACTGGTCAGTGTCATTAAGATAGACCAGCTCCGGTTTTTCACCAGCGACCACATCCACCTTGTTATGCTCCAAATACCAGGTCAAACCCGACGCCTCATTCGATGTACTCAGCAAGGCGCGCTTCTCAGTGTGGCCTTGAGACAAGTAGGAAATTGCCGGGGTAACTATGGCTGCAATAAGTGCCACGGTCACGCCCCAAAGCACGAAACGCATGAGCGCAATTTTCTTTTGATAAGAATTCATTATGATACCCCCTTACGTTTGATTTGACCCCAACCGCTTTTACCGAGCATCATATGGATTTGTCCACCAATTCTCCAGAAACTGAAGAGCTGTCTTGGACCGAAGTTTTCTAGGAATGCATATAGAATCAGACGCATCAAATCACCCAATTTGAAATAGTGATTATCACGTTCTGCAATCAGCAGGGATGACAGCGACACGATGATTCCCATAAACACCGTGGAGATAAACAGGAGCAGGGCAATTTTCGCGTCAAGTATGCCAAGCAGTGCCGCAATGACCACCATGATGTACCCTTGTATTTCTATCATCGGACCTATGGCTTCAAATATGAGAAAGTAGGGCATAGCGACAAGGCCCGCGCTTCCATAAACCCTATTGAAAAGGAGTTTTCTGTGGAAGTAGAGTATGTCAATAAGACCCTTGTGCCACCTGTATCTTTGTGAGCGAAGACTCTTCATGTCTTCAGGAACCTCTGTCCAGCAGTTCGCATTGAATGCATATAGGATTTTAAAGGGACTCTTGAACTCATGCATCATTCTGGATATGCGCACAACCAGCTCCATGTCTTCGCCTACGGTATCTTTATGGTATTGCCCCTTGGAAGTCAGATAGCCGCCAATACCGATGATTCTGTCCTTTCTAAAGAGCCCGAACGCACCTGAAATGATCAGAAGACTGCCGAGCTGCTGCCAGCCAAGACGGCCTGCCATAAAAGCCCTAATATATTCGATTGTCTGGAATCTGGCAAGCGGATTCTTTGGAATTTTCACATCTGTTATCAAGCCATTGCTTACCGTGCAGCCATTGATTGGAAAGATGTTTCCACCCAGTGCCGGGGTCTCCATACTCTCATCAAGCGTCAGGCTTGCAAGCTTCAGCAGTGCGTCCGGCTCAAGCAGGGAGTCTGAGTCAATACCGCAAAAATAGGTCTTGTTCGAAACGTTGATGCCCGCATTAAGCGAGTCCGCTTTACCGCCGTTACTCTTATCAACAACCAGCATACGCGGCAGCGAAGGGTTTCTGTATATGCCCCTGATTGGGGCTGTGTTCAAACTCTTGGTGTACTGATAATCGACACGTACAAGACTGAACTCCTCAATGAGCTTGAGCAGCGTTTCATCTCGACTCCCATCATTGACAATGATCAGTTCATAGTCTGGATAATTGAGATTCAGAAGGGATTTGGCACTGGCTATGATGTTCTTCTCTTCGTTGAAGGCTGGCGCAATAATGGAAATGGATGGCACCATCTTCTTTCTGAACATCATGGAAATGTTCTTGACGTTCCAAAGTCTTGACTGCTTGCGTACGTTCTTGTACGAGAGAAAGAGCAGGCCAATGTAGACACAGTTGATTGCAATTGAATAGTAGGCCAAAGTGTAGTTGAAGCTTATGACGTATTTTCTCAGCAAGCCCAGGTAGGTTTTGGTCTCTACCATGTTGTAGTTGAGTATTAGAAAAATGGTCGGATACAGCACAAGGATCGAAATGGTAAACAGGACGATGGTTCGAATAAGTTTTTTGTCCTTGGTGCGGACGGCATCAGCCTTCTCTTCTACGTATACATCCAAGTTAAGCTTTTCCACTATACGTGGTGCCAAGTACGTTCTGAACTCTTTTTCAAGCGCACTCTCAGATTCTATGCACTCACTCAGAATCTGGACCAAACGATTCTCAATGTCCACATTCTTGTTGACGTTCATGAAACCAATCAGTTCGTTTATTTTACCATTCTTGATGATTTCAACAATAATATTTCTGGACCGGTAGTCATTCTTTGTGTTCAGTTTCAATATGTAATACTCAATTTTATTAGAAAGAACCTGTGAAATACGGCTTCTTATCTCCTCATCCTGCTCATTGTCGAACATGTCTTCAAGCAAGTAGAGAAAACGCGAGTTAAGCTCTACCATTTTTGTCAGCACACCTATAATCGTGCTCTCGTGCATATCGCTGGCAATGTAGGAAAGAAGCACTTTGAAGTTATCTGTTGAGTTGTTTTTTGACAATGCCCAAAAAGCATTTCGCTGTACGATGTGGTTTGAATGCTTATAATACTTTGGACCGTCAAACTCCAGGTAGTAATAGTTGGAAAGAACCCTGCAGGCCTGCGTTAAAAGTGCCTTCATGTCTTCTTCCAGATAACTCACCTTGTATTTGCTCAAATTATTTTCATTCCTGATTTGATAATACAGTGAAAGCCTTGAAACAATTTCATCAAAATTGTCCACGAAATCAAATAGAAAAATCTTGGAGTCGTTGTTGAAATTGACACTGGAATACTTGATCAGCAGTTCGATGATTTCAATGTCATTGCTGTCCTTCAAGGTTAAAAAATGCGCATGAAAAGCATCCCCAAAATCCAAGATGTTGGAAATGGCCTTCTCACGGTACCACTTGTGCGAGTTTATAAGCTCATCAATCATGACAGGCAGGGACTCCCTGTTTCGTATGTCCGTAAGCGCATTTGAAATATAGACTTTTACCGACCAGTTCTTTTCCTGCTTCAAGGCCGTCTCAAGTGCAATTCGAGACTCATCTGTACTGATCAGTCCCAAATAGGTGCACGCCTCTTTTCGCCTTGTCAGATTTCTGGCGCGCAGCTTCCGGATTTCCTGACCGACCAGTCTATTTACCTCAGAATTGTCAAAACGATAACGCGTCTGGTCCATTGTGAGATTTTCCTTGATTGATTTCACATCACTCAGGCTCTCTAAATTACCTGTATAGGTATTGTTGATTAGTGATATTACCAGGGAGAGCCGCTTGTGGTTTCTCCTGTAAATTTCATCGAGTGTTGAAAATTTGTTGATGACTGTTTTGGACATCAGCACAAAGGAAATGTACATAAGCACCAACACAATCAAAATCAAAATATTGATATTCAGCTGCATTACATACGTCCTTTCACAGACCTTTTGATAATTCCAATCAGCTCTGACAAGAGATACGGCTTCTGCAAATAATGATAAACACCCAGTTCAACCGCTCTGTTCACTGTTGTTTCATCTTTCATGTATGACAAATACATGAACTCTATATCCTTTGTTCTTGAATCAGAATTCAAGCGTTCCCTCAGGACAAAGCCATCCATTTTGGGCAGATTGATTTCTGAAACAATCATAATCGGCAGCTTCTCATGTGCTAAATGATAAGCCTCTACACCGTCCTTGGCCTGAATGACCTCTACACCGATATCCTTGATAAAGGTAGATAGAACACCCAGGTTCGTCTCGTCATAATCTGCAATCAGAACATATGCTGCCCTTTCTGTTCCTTCAAGATTCTCACCACAAAAACAAAGGCAGTTTTTGCCCTTTTGCTTTGCAACATTCAACCTGCTGAGTCCCAGGTCGATATAGCTCTGAACGGTCAGATCAAGACTTGTGTCATCGAGATTGAGCTCATCATTGAAGGCGAGTCCCACAGACACTGTGATGTTCCCAAGCATGAGCGAGCTCTTTGATATGTCGACACGCATTTTTTCAATTTTATCTATAACCGCATTCTTTTCCATAGATTTGATATAAAGCGCAAAGTCTGTCGCCTCCATTTTGAAGACAGCACTTTCTCCAAAGGCTTCCTTAAGCAGATAGGCAACGTTTTTCAGAAGATTCTTTTCCTCTTCTGAACCGTATTTCAACTTGTATTTTGAGAAATCATCAAGCTCAATTGCTGCAACGGCACCAACATCCCGCCAGTCTTCATTGCTCAGCTCTTCAAACATAAGGGACTTGAAGAAGGATTCGTTGTAGAGTCCGGTAATTTCGCACTTAATCAGCTTTTCATTAACTGTATTGATTGTACTTTGCAGGGATTTATTCGCTTCCATGAGTTTTTCATTTTCCTGCTGGACAGAATGTAGCAGGGAATCCATGGCTTGCGGCATTTCCACATCGTAGGTGGCACAAAGTGTCCTGACCAGGGGTTCAATGACCGTAATCCAGGTCATGCCCTTCTCCTCCCTGATTTCATCAAATATGCTATTCCAGGCGGCATCCGGTGATCCTGAGTACATTATAATTTCATTCTCTTCGATTTCCATCCCCTCGACATTTGAAAATACATCCAAGACCTCCTCGTGTGGATAGAGTGTTAGCAGTCTTTTGAAAACATCGTTATAGAGGTGGACATAACCACCGGCTTCTTTCAGGCTTTTCTTTACTGGCGACAAGAGGCTTCCGCATTCAAGGGTACGCAGGGCATTGATATACTTCTTTATGTCCTTATTGATGATGGAGCCGTGCTGCGGCATAATCATTTCTATGTCGTAGGTCAGAAGCATTTCCATAACCGGCCTAAGAACTGTGTTCGAGGGCATGTAATGCTCATGGAATGTCAGCATTTTCCCCATATACTCTTCATCGGCGTAAACCGTCCTGTTGAAACTGAAGGCACCGAACAAATCACTGGAAAAGAGAATCTTGCTTTGGGCGTCGTAGGTGACAAATGCACCTGGAAAATGCAGATAAGGCGTCTGTAGGAAACTCAACTCACGTCCTGACTCCAGCTTAAGGCTGTAGCCGTTCTCCTCCAGAATGTAAAAGTCTGATTCAATGCCATAATACTGGGTGAGCGTCATAGAACGCCACGAGGTCACCACCTTAAACTTGAGCCCCATTTTTTCGTAAAGGGGCACACTGGCGCAAACATCGGGATCCTGATGGTGCACAACTATATACTTAATCATGCTCAGGTCAATCAATGCCTGCAAATTTTCAAGGACAACTTGAAAATCCAGCGTTGATCCTGGGTCGAAAAGTACAGCTTCTTCCTTGTCTATTATCAAATATGGGTTACAGTCCAGACCCTGACGGTTGACTGACGCACCAATATAATAAATGCCATTTCTTATTTCTTCAAATCCCATCCTTATCCCTCCCGAACAAGACCCATCAAATATATCTCTATTATCAAAATTGCCTACCCAAATTACATATGTTCCCCAATTACCCTTTTCTAAAACAATTTTACATGACTTTTACATTCATACCCAATTTAAGTTATTAAAATATAGGTATTTTTTAAATTTCTCTTGATTATTTTTTTTTTGTGTGTTACGATTCAGTAGTACCTTAAATAAAAAGTGAAAAACATTTAAATAAAGTATTATTAATGAGACCATTGTCGTTTAAACGCATCCGTATCATTACTGAGATTTTATCTACTGGAACACTCTCGTTCCTAAATGTCTTTTTTACAGGTATCTAAGGACTAATAAAATTTTGGAGGAAAGAAATTATGATGAACGGAACAGTTAAATGGTTTAACGCAGACAAAGGTTTTGGTTTTATTACTGGAGAAGACGGAAAAGATGTTTTCGCACACTTCTCACAAATCAACAAAGATGGTTACAAGACGCTTGAAGAAGGCGAAGAAGTAACTTTCACTCTAGCTCAAGGTCCTAAAGGTCCTCAAGCTGAAAACATTACTTCTAAGTAATTTCAGTTAAGCTGACTAAACCAGTTAATCTATGATTAACTGGTTTTCTTACGTTTAAGGCAAAGAAATGCACAAAATCAGGAGTCCCATTTAATCAAGCTCGCTTGAATTAAATGGGACTCCTGATTTTGTATATGGCGCGACTAGCGACATGAGCAACCGGTAGGTTGCTCTGTACTTCTAAGTGCTAAAATAATGACTCAAATCCAATGGGCGTGACTCGCGACCAGAGCAATCACCAGATTGCTCTGTGCTGTCCTCATCCCCCCACCCTATGCACATATCTTCCCCAAACAAAATCTTTTTTGGCTAATGCCACTTTCATTCATTGACATTGGCGTTCTCAATACTTAATATAAAGAGAGATTCAATCCAATTTCGTCATAAAAAAACGGAGGAAACACTTATGAAAATCGCACTACCATCAAGAAACAATCAAATTGACAGCCATTTTGGCCACTGCGAATACTTTACTGTTTTCACAGTAAGCGAGGATAAAAAAATCATCGATGAGCAAACCATTGCTTCTCCTGCAGGTTGTGGCTGCAAATCCAACATTGCTCAAACGCTAGCCGATGAAGGCGTGAAGCTTATGCTTGCTGGCAATATGGGCAACGGTGCCGTTCGTGTCCTCAATTTCTCAGGCATAGACGTTGTTCGTGGATGTGCTGGCCCAGTCAAAGAAGTTGCTGAAGCATGGCTTTCAGGCAGCTTGAGTGACTCAGGTGAAAGCTGTTCTGACCACGGTCACGAATGCAATCACTAGTTTGACAAATCTTCATTACTTCACGTTCGCCGTTTTTAAGCAGGAATCGTGAAGTCGGTATATAGAGAACCCTGCAGCATGTTTTCGCAAAGACGATTCATTCTGCAGGGCTTTTTATATGGCCATTAAGCACAACGCCATTTATTGTCAACAAAAATAAGGAGCTGTATTTTGCAACAGCTCCCCCCTGCTAATTTCCCCACCTAAATCCAATGACATTTTCTTGCCAATCCACCCTAATACTTCAAATACTTATCTCATTATGCCGCTCTTTCCTCAGACTCAGGATTAAGCTTTTCTATACTAAAACCAGTAAATCCATAAATCGTTGAAATGATCGGATTAATGTAATTCAAGAAACAGTATGGCACATATACCCAAGGTGCCAGACCAAGCGTAATCATCATATACGCCCCACACGAACTCCAAGGAATGAGCGGCGAAGCAAGCGTGCCTGCATCTTCAAGTGCGCGCGAAAGGTTCTTAGGATGCATATTCCGCGCCTCATAGGCTTCTTTGAACATCCTGCCCGGGATTACGATAGAAAGATACTGGTCACCAGCTATAAATACGATACCGTAGCACGACGCCATTGTTGCAAGAATAACCTGTCCGTTTGTTTTTGCCTTTGCAAGAATATGAGACGCAATCACATGAAGCATTCCTGTCTTTTCCATAACACCACCATAGATCATGGCAGACATGGTCAGCGATGTCGTCCACATCATACTCTGCATGCCACCACCTGTTAGAAGATCATCGATTGCAGCATTTCCAGTTTCGCTTATGTATCCGTTGTTGGCAATATCGATAAGATTCCCTAAATCGGCCCCTTGGAAAACAAGGGCAAACACTGCGCCTACAGTCATTGAAATAAACAGACCTGGTATTGCGGGAATTTTGAAAAAAACCATGGCAATGACCATGCAAGGCACAAGCAGTAGAATCGGTGTAATGTTGAATATCCCGCTAAGTGTATCTAAAATGCCGTTAATTGTTGCTTTATCAATTATGCCATTGGCGTAGCGCATGCCGATAATTCCAAAAAGTATAATCGAAATAACCGCACTTGGCACTGTTGTATAAAGCATATGCTTGATGTGATCGAAAAGCTTTGCTCCAGCCATTGCCGGTGCAAGATTTGTTGTATCGGACAGCGGAGACATCTTGTCCCCGAAGTAAGCGCCTGAAATGATTGCACCACCAATGATAGGTGCCGCTATTCCCAAAGTCGTACCAATGCTCATCAGCGCAATACCGACCGTAGCGACGGTTGACCACGAGCTTCCTGTGGCCAAAGAAATAATTGAACAAATTAGAAATGCTGCAATCAGAAAGTACTTTGGCGACAAAATCTGAAGTCCATAGTAAACCATCGTAGGGATTATACCAGCCTTAATCCAAATACCTACAAGCATGCCTATGATAAGAATAATGATTATCGCTGACATGGACATTTTAATTGTCTCAACAATACCCTCTTCAATCTCTTCCCAAGTGTATCCAATCATATAAACAGCGACAGCAGCTGCAACCATTGCTGATGTTACCAATGCAATATGAGGTTCCCCGAGCTTATAGACCACAAGGGTCAATATTAACGAAACCGCTAAAAAAACAACTGGAATCAAAGCCGTACCAAGTGTAACTTTTTTCTTTTCTCTCATGATTTCCTCCTCGTTTAAAAGTATTTTCTTCTAACGAAAATATCAATACAAGCAGTATGTAAACACATGGCGAATCAATGTCATTAGTATTTGGAAAAATCAACTTGTCAATGCAACTTAGAAGGCATCTAAAATTCGCTGGAACTCTAAAATTATGTCATCAATGTGTTCAAGTCCTGTGGAAATTCTGAGTAATCCTTCTGGCAGCCCTGCGTTTTTTCTTTCTTCGACCGTCATGCCACTATGGGTGATGGTCGTGTCACAGAGACTTGTCGTATACGAACCAAGACTTGCAACGATTTCTGATAGCTTGGCTTTTTCCACGAACTGTGCAATTCTTTCCGAACTGCCCAAATCCACTGCCAGCATTCCGCCATACAAATTATTGTCAAATAGATGATTCGCAATGGAATGGTCTTCAAATGATGTCAGCCCTGGATAATATACTTTTTCAATTTTTGAATGCGCTTCCAAATAGGTCGCTAATTTCATTGCATTATCACAGTGGCGTTCAACCCTCAGCTCCAGTGTTCTCATGCTTCGCAGCAAGAGCCATGCATCAAAAGGGCTAATGGTTGGTCCAAAGGTATGGGATAAATCAATTATGCGGTCAATATCCTTTCTCGACCCCATGACAATACCCGCCATAATGTCGCTATGTCCATTTAGAAATTTCGTTGCACTGTGCACAACAATATCTGCGCCATGTTTCAATGGTTTACAGACAATTGGTGTCGCAAATGTGTTATCTATCATCAGCTTTGCACCATGTTTATGGGCCTGGTCACTGATACTCCTGATATCCAGAACCTCAAGCAAAGGATTGCTGATGGTTTCCATATATACCAGCTTGGTATTTTTCTTGAAATAGCGTTTAATATCATCTTTCTTAAAGTCTACAAAAGACACTTCAACACCTAAATTCTCGGCTAACTCGGTTTTCAAATATTTAAAGACATTCCCATAGATTACGCTGTTTGCAATAATGTGGTCTCCTGTTTTGACCTGGGACAGAATACCGAGTGTGATCGCTGCCATGCCACTTGAAAAGACTTCACAGTCTTCCGACCCTTCTATGGAATTTAGGACCTCCTTCAAGGCATCCGCAGTCGGATTTCCGTAACTGCCATACAAATATCCCGGCTCTCTCCCGTAACAGATATCATTACAGATATCTGAACCTGAAAAACTATAGGCTGAACTCATATAGATGGGCATAACCTTCGGATTTGAAGTCTGTGGAATACTTTTATATCCACCGAGGTGTGTCAGTTTTGTCATTACCTTTTTGTTCAAAGCTATTTCCTCCTCTTTTCTATGTGCATACCTATCTCGATTTTTCGAAATATGAGAAATTGATATTCTATGACATTTAGTATAGAATCTAGAACAGTATTACAGTCAAATGCCAATTTGCATAAATATCGAGTGTTTTATCGATGGAAGGAGAAAACATAATGGATCAGTTATTTTCAATAGGTCAAGTATCCAGCATTTTCAATATCTCTATTCACTCTTTGAGGCATTATCACAAAATCGGATTGATTGTTCCTGAATCTATCAATGAAGAAAATGGATATAGATATTACACATTCCGGCAATTTCATTTCATCAGCAGATTCAAGTATCTCAGGTCTATCGGACTCTCGCTTGAACAGATACGCAGTGTTTTCGAATCGGGTAAATCAGAAGATCTACGCCAGATTCTTTCAGAGATAAAAGAGGAAAAAAAGCGCGAAATCGCAGCCTTGCAGGAGCTTTTTGACAAAATTGATTTCATTACAGATTATTATTCCTTCAACGATGTCAACGATACCTTAAACCTCATATATAAAAAGAGCTTCTCCGAGCGTTGTCTGTTTACCTCAGAAAAGCATTTGAACACGATTGAGGCTATGGATATCAATCTTCATAAAGAGCTCTATGCGTCAAAAAATAAACGCATAAACTTTATGCGCCAATTCAGCTACGTGCTGGATTTTGAGGCCCTGACGGAAAATGAGTTCAAGCCCCTCTGCACCAGTGTTCTTTTAAACAATACGAATTTCGTAAACCCTAACAACCTGCTGATGCTTCCTGCAGGAGATTATGTATGTTATTGCACTCGAATACTCAATGAGGGTTTTGATATAGCCCCTCTTCTCGAGTACATAAGCAGACGTGACAAAAAACCCTCAATTGCTGTAGCAATGGAGTATGAAGACAATCTGCATGAGTATTACAACGCCGTTTATGAAATACAACTTTTTTATACACAATAACTCAGCACCTACTTTCAACACACATAAATACCAGTAAAATGCATTATGGCCTACCTTTACATGCAAAAAACCCTAGAACAATTCTAGGGTTTTTAAGCCTATTGCACATAATCACAAAAAGAGGTGCGCAGATCAAATACTGCACACCTCTTTTTGTGATTATGAATATATACTGGTGTCATTACCAGTCCATCATCTCAACCGCACACAGACCTAAACGGCAACAACGCCTGATCGACTCGATGAAATCACATCGAACTCGTCCATACGTTCTAAAAACGCGTCAATCCAAGCCGGTTTTCCAGCCAAGCGCAGGACTGCAATATCTCTTTTGTCTGTCACAAGCTCCGCACCAAAGGATGTAGCCACCAAATCCAAACGCGTTCCATTGTCCCCATTCCTACAGATTTTCACAAGTGCCATTTCATGCACCTCCACTTGACTCATTTCAATATCCTCGACACATTTCACATCCACCAACCGCCCGAGCTGGCGCTTGATCAAGTCAATATCTGTTGCCTCACCCTCTACGACGATAGTCAGGCAAAACGATCCGTCTCGTCTGACCTGGCCCGATGAGAAGGAATCGATATTATGTCCCAATCTATTAAAGGCCCCAGCGACCCGACTGAGAACGCCGTATCTATTATTTACTATAATCGATAAAATATGCTGTTTCATTTTTTCACACTCCTAATTTTACCAATAAGCTCAACAAAATTCATACAGATGCATAAATCTACACTTTTGTCTGCTCAAAAACCCCCATCATTTTCACAAAGATGGAGGTTAGAGCCAGCACAGATATCACGACACCTGCAATGGTTATTTATTTTTACACACATGTAATATAATGAAGGATTTTCAGTACCAGTAATTTAGCACGCACCGCATCGTTCAAGCAATTCAGCCCATTTCCGGTCAACATCAGCTTGAATGTCTTCAATCATATGTTCGTTGCCAGGCTTGAAAAGATGCTTGAATCTGCCCTGTGGTCTTAGAAAATCCTCAATAGGCAGTTTGTTCTTAGGCATATAGGAAAGTTTCCACTCGCCGTTAATCACCTCAAATAGCGGCCAATAGCAGGTCTCTACGGCGAGACGGCACATTTCCATAAGCTCTGACTCGTCATAGCGCCATCCTCTTGGACAGGGTGCAAGAACGTTCAGAAAGGCCGCCCCCTCCGTATAGATTGCCTTCTCAGACTTCTCGTGCATGTCCTTGAAATTCTTTATGAAGGTTGTCTGTGCAACATAAGGAATGTTATGTGCTGCCATAACAGCCGCCAGATCCTTACGATTTTGCTGCTTGCCTTGAACCACCGTGCCCGCAGGACTTGTTGTGGTGTCTGCATATTTCGGTGTTGCTGAAGACCGCTGAATACCCGTATTCATATACGCGCCATTGTCATAGCATACATATACCATGTCATGACCACGCTCCATTGCGCCTGAAAGTGACTGGAAGCCAATATCATAAGTACCGCCGTCGCCACCAAATGCGATAAACTTGTACGGCTTGTCTACCTTTCCTCTTTTCCGAAGCGCTTTATAGGCTGCTTCTGCGCCACTCACAGTCGCGCCGGCATTTTCAAAGGCACTATGGACAAAGGAATCTTTCCAAGCTGTATAGGGATACATGAACGTTGAAACTTCAAGACACCCTGTTGCATTGCCAATTACTGCCTCGTCGTCCTCTTTAAGCGCACGCAGAACACCGCGCACTGCAACAGGCGCACCACACCCTGCACACATTCTGTGTCCGCCGGTCAAACGTTCGGGTTTACTAATTTCTGTCTTAAAATTATATGCCATCGGTTGTGCCTCCTTATTCTCTTACACCAAGGTATCTGTAAGTCTCTCCGGTCTGCCCCGCTTTAACGATTTTTTCAAGTTCTGCGTATACACTTTCAATATCCACCGTGCGGACATCACGACCACCAAGACCATAGACGTAGTTAACAGCCATTGGCTTTTCAACCGTGTCGTAGAGCGCAGACCGTACCTCAGCAAATACAGGGCCACCCGTTCCTGAGAACCCTTCTGACCTGTCCATAACAGCAATTGCTTTTAAGTGCTTTAGAGCATCGGCAATTTCCTTTTGCGGGAATGGTCTAAAGAGACGAATTTTAAGCAAACCAACTTTTTTGCCCTCTGAGCGCAATTTGTCAATTGCATCTTTTGCCGTACCTGCAGTCGAATTGATTACAACGATAGCAGTTTGTGCATCTTCAAGTTCATATGCTTCAAATAGACCATACTTTCTTCCAGAAATTTTTTCAAATTCTTCAGCAACCTCTAAAACCACCTGCTTGGCATTCATCATGGCCTGTGCTTGCTGTCTCTTATGTTCAATATAGAATGCAGGTGAATCGTATGGTCCGATCGCTATGGGATTTCCAGCATTCAGCAAGTAGTTTTCAGGCTCATAGGGGCCAACAAAACCCTTGACCGCCTCATCAGCAATCAGTTCGATATTCTCTACAGCATGGCTTGTGATAAAGCCATCCTGACAAACCATTGCGGGAAGTTGAACATCTTTGTGTTCTGCTATGCAGACAGCTTGAATGAAGTTGTCATAGGCCTCCTGATTATTTTCACTGTATATCTGAATCCAGCCGGCATCTCGAGACCCCATGGAATCACTGTGGTCTGCATTGATATTAATTGGACCGGTAAGCGCACGGTTTACACAAGCAATGGTTATTGGCAGTCTAGTGGATGCTGCTACATAAAGCATTTCATGCATGAGGGCCAAGCCACAAGATGATGTTGCTGTAAAGGTTCTCGCACCTGCCGATTGTGATCCAATACAGGCAGACATGGCACTGTGCTCAGATTCAACAGGGATGAACTCTGTTTCAACTTCTCCGTTTGCAACGTACTGGGAAAAATACTGTGGTATTTCTGTAGAAGGCGTAATTGGAAATGCAGGAAGCACATCAGGATGGATCTGCTTCATGGCAATAGCAACGGCCTCATTACCCGATAATCTATCTCTAATTGTCATTATAGTCCTCCTACTTTTCATCTTTCACAAACTCAATAGCGTCGAACGGACAGACCTTGGCACAGATGCCACAACCTTTGCAATGGTCAAAATTGAAATCCGTTCGTTTTCCATTTTCAACGGGTATGGATGTATCTGGACAAACCGGAACACAAAGCAGACACTGTTTGCACTTGTCTTCAATAAATACCGGCTTCATTGTCCTCCAGTCACCAGTTATAAAGGCTGCTGCCGTGCCGCCTTCATAGACCGTGCCGCCCGGCGTGATGTCTTTCCATGAAATCTCTGGGGTAATGTTCTTTTTCATATGCCTACAACCTCCTGCATAGCCATCTTGAGCGCATTCATATTTCCTTCAATTACGTGTGGCTTCGTCGCAAATTTGTGTGCAAAGGACGCTTCCATGTCTTTGAGAAACTGGTCCTCTTCCATGACACCACTCACCTTGACCACAGCACCCAGCATTGGTGTGTTTGGGAAGTATCTGCCAAGTGCTTTCTCTGAAATTTCTCGAGCATTGATTGTACAGACCTTTCCCTCGTATCCCTTTAAGTACTTTTTCACTTCAGCAACACTTTTTTCAGTGTTAATGATAATGCCACCCGATTTTTTAAGGCCTGCTGTCACATCAATGGATACCAGCAGTGTTTCATCAACAACTACGACATAATCCGGTTCATATATGTTGGAATGCACCCGGATTGGATCCCCACTGATTCGATTGTAAGCCGTGATGGGTGCTCCCATACGTTCTGGGCCATACTCTGGAAATCCCTGTACATACTGACCTGTATTGAACGCAGCGTCAGCAAGAAGCAAGGATGCGGTTTTTGCGCCCTGCCCACCTCGACCATGCCATCTGATCTCTGTTAATTTTGACATTTGAACCTCCTCGTGAATCATTTCCTATTCATTGTTTTTACGTATGCCTTTTTTGTGTGAGAATAACATTGTTGTATACACTTATTTATTAAGCAATTCATGTGCCAACTTTACAATTCTGTATTTGCAGCATTTTAGCGACGTCAAGTGTTAGAATATGTTATACTTAGTGTTATATTTAGTCACACATTACATCAAAGGAGTCATTTATGTTCTTAACAAAAGAAGAGCTCTTTCAAAGCAAAATAATGGATCGCATTCTCGACACTTCAAACGACGGCATCAATGTTGTTGATGAGAATGGCATAATCATTTATACAAACAAAGTTTCCGCAGACTATGCCAACTCAAGTAAAGAAAACATGATGGGACAACACATTTCAAAGTTCTACGATGAAGCGGTTCTGCTCAATGTCCTTAAAAGTAAAAAGCCGATGCTGGATCAAAAAATCCATTACATCGGAAACAAAAAATATGTTGTGAATTCCTATCCCATATACCGCAATGACACCTTCATTGGTGCCTACTCCATATTTAAGGACATACGTGATATCGAGGCGCTCAACCGGAGAATATCCTATCTGGAGCTCCACCTGGAACTCAATAAGTCACAAGAAAACATACTCGATATCATCGGAAATACCGGCAGTCTGAAATCCGTATTGATACAGGCAAAACGAACAGTCGGATCACTCGGTGGGCCACGGCACTCCATTATCACAGGCGAATCCGGTACGGGTAAGACCATGCTCGCCAATCTGATTTATGATTATGCCAAGGAAATCGGGGTTATAGACCAGGACGCACCGCTTATTGAAGTCAATTGTGCTCAGTTCACCAATCCGGACATTGCTGCTGTAGAAATTTTCGGCAGTGAGTCAGGCGCCTATACAGGATCAAAGGACAAACGTGGTTTGTTCGAACAGGCCAATGGGGGCATTCTTTTTCTGGACGAAGCCCATGCACTTGAGCATTATCAAAACCTGCTGCTAAAAATCATTGAATCTGGAAAGCTGCGCCGGATTGGCGGCAATAGAGATTACAGCGTGGATGTCATCATTATTGCTGCATCTACAAAAAACCTAAAAACAGAACTGCTCCCTGAACTCTACCAGCGCCTTGCACAATATCAAATTCATCTGCCTTCACTTGACGAACGCAGTACGGAAGAAAAGTCCCTCTTGCTCTCTCATTTCATTCAGAATTATCAAAATGCCGTTGAGAAGGTGCACCATATCAACTACACCGTAAAAATATCACCACAAGCGAAGGAACTGCTCCTAAAAGCACGTTACCCACGCAATATCAGACAGTTCAGAGATATCATCAACTTCAGCATCGATGCCGCTGCGCCCCTTATAGCCGATGCCAAAGACCAAGACTCTATTACGACTTATGTGGAAGTTACGCACATTCCGTTTGAAATTCTCGATGACGAGCCCATATCACCAACTGCGCAGACTTCTGAACACAGCTATGATTTGACGTCCGACAATGTTAAAAATCAAATTGCCCAACTGCGCTCAGAGGGTCTTGGACCACGCCGAATCGCCAACGTACTTAAGGATCGGGGTTATAGCCTTGAATACTACCAAATAGCCTACTACCTAAAGAAATATGTAGACTAGTTTTTTATCTAGACAATACCTCTGCGAATGCGAAATACCCGCAAAGAAAGGACGCATTGCAATTTGCAATACGCCCTTTTTTACTTTAATTGTCTAAGTGAATCATTACTGCTTAATAAAAATCCTACTGCAGGTCACCCAGCGCCACTTTATTGATTTCATGAACGAGCTGCTCAAGCATTTCAAATTGCTCTGGTGAAACTTCGAAGTCCAGTCTGCTTAGTATTTCTTCAAGTGACAGTACTTCCGAATTCATAAAAGCACCCTCTTCGTTCCCACCAAAGTCTGGACTGAATACTTCATTCAGAAATGCTTCCAGCTCTGCTCTAAGTGCATCCGCTGCTTGGAAATCTCCCATATCTTCAAGGCGTCTGATTTCATCTTCCATAGTTTCAATAAAGAGCACGTCTTCTGGTGCCATTTCCGGATTTTGCGCATCTGGATCTATTTGCATATCAGGATCTTCCTGTAGGTCTGGGTCAATTTGAGCATCTGGATCTTCCCCTACACCCGGTTCAATGCCAGCGTTTGGATCTTGCTCACCGAAGACTGCAAGTAGAACTCGGTCCAGCTCTTCGCGAACCTCATCAGCCAGCGCATAGTCACCGGCACTTTCAAAACGCTCAATCTTTGCTTCTAAGTCATGAATCATCTTCTGAATAAGTTCTTCATCAGTCATTTGTTTTTCTTGTGGATGCTGTGATTCGTACACTTCCTTATAAGGATTTACAATTGCATAAACCGTCTCCCAAAGTTCCTTAGCCTTATCGAACTGTCCCACCGAATTGTACGCATCGATGTTGTTCAGCAGGTGTTCAAGATCTTCTCTGTCAGGTCCTTGAATATATTCTGGAATCCCGCCAAGTGCCTCTTCAGCTGTACACATTTGAATCTGAATTACTTCACTGCTTCCAGTATCTGCAAAAGCTGCTGTTCCCATCATACATACCGCTACCATCATCATACTTACCGTTTTGTTTACTAGTGATTTCATAAGTCATCCTCCTTGTTCTACCCTTAAAAGCAAACCCTCTTAACAACCTGCATCTCGCTTGATTGCTCGTCTGTCGTGGTTGCTGTCCTTTTGTTGTATATAGATTAGTCTCCAAATGTGTAAAAGTTGTGTACTCGATCGGAACAAGTTCTGAACACTTTACACATCATCATTTTTTCTTTGAAATCACATACGGCCTGTGCCATGATGGTATTATGGGTATAATGAATAAAAACATTTGGATCATTGGGAGGACACTATGCACAATATCCTTGTAATAGAAGATGAAATTAAAATTCAGCAGATCATATCTGATTTTTTCAAACAGGAAGGATTTAATGTAACCCTTGCATCGGATGGCTATGAAGGATGGCTTACTTTTGAGGAAGGTCATTTTGACCTAGTCATTCTGGACATCATGATGCCGGAAATGGATGGCTGGTCCGTCTGTAAGCGTATTCGTAAAATCAGCGATGTGCCCGTCATCATGCTAACGGCACGCGGCGAAGAGGATGATAAACTCATGGGCTTCGAGCTCAGAGCGGATGATTACGTGACAAAGCCCTTCAGTCCCAAGGTGCTTGTAGCAAGGGCAAAAATGCTATTAAGCCGCGCCAAGGGCACCGTGCTTGAAGACGAAGGCACACTTGAAGCCGGCGGCATAACTGTACATAAATCGCAGCGCAGCGTAAGGATTGACGGCAAAGAGGTAACTTTGCAGCCAAAGGAATTTGACATTTTGGTCTACTTCATGGAGAATATCAACCATGTTTTTTCGCGGGACCAGCTACTCAGTAAAATCTGGGGTTATGAGTACGGCGGGGATACAAGGGTTGTAGACACGCAAATCAAAAAGCTCCGCAAAATCCTCGGAGACCGCTCCCATTACATACGTACGATCTTTGGAGTCGGATATAAATTTGAGGTGAGAGACTGATGCGTATTGGTATTAAGAACAAAATTTTTCTATTCACCACAAGCCTCTTTGTTGTGGTCCTTGCACTTTTACTCATTATTCAAACCTTTGTTATTGGAGACTTTTTTGAAAGCAGACGTATGCAGGCCATTGAAGATGCAGTAGGCGATCTGGTTGCGCGATCCTTTGAATCGCCCGAACCCGAACGTGAGCTTTACAGACTGGCAGCGGAGTTCAGTATGATTCACAATACGCCTTTTGTTGTCATTGATCCAGAGAAGAGCTTTTTTGAACAGCTGAATGCCTCAGGCAATACCCTTCTCGTTCAGGCTGATGATGGACAGGTTTACAGCTTGGTCGTCGAGGGATTCGACCCAGACGCCCTCACCCGTTTTAACGATGGCCAATGGATTGAATTCAGTGGATTCAAGATGGATGCTCAGATGCTCAGAGCCTTCTTCATTGAAACTGAAGGCATGATTCTAGATTTGGAATCCACCTATCGCGAGAGCGACATGCCCATGGAAGAATTTGAACAGCTCATGGCTGAACTGAGCAACCACGAGGTCATCAGTCAGCACGGCGAAATCATATTCAACAACGCTAGAAATATGGAGGCCCAAGCCAGCCAAAAGCTTATTGGCTATCACGGTGAGCAGATTGAACGCTTTCTTATCGAAAACGGAATGGATACCTTCTTCGAAGACGATTCCCTTCGCACCTTCGACTTTGAGGATCCTTGGACTGCAACTGAAAATCGTTTGGTTGCAAGACCTGTCTTCTTCCCTGGTGGCAGAAACTTTCTACTCATAACAGTTGTATCGGCAGCAAATACTGAATCTACGGTCTCGATTTTCCGAGAATTCTACTGGATTAACTTTGTCGTTGCCATATTTATCAGTTTTATAGCAACCTTTATTTTTGCAGGACGCTTCTCAAGACCGATTCGCAAGATGGAATCCATTGCGAAAGATATGGCAAATATGAACTTCAGTCGTAAAGTAGAGGTCACAACAAAGGATGAAATGGGTAGTCTGGCGCACAGCTTGAATATTTTATCTGAAAGCCTTGAAGATAAGATCAACGCACTTGAAAACGCCAACGCCTCCCTGACAGACGAAATAGAATTCAAGACACAGCAGGAAGAAATCCGAAAAGCTTTCGTAGCCAATGTCTCACATGAACTCAAAACCCCGATCACAATTATGAAGGGGCTGGTCGAAGGTATACGAGAAGGGCTTTATAATGACCCTGAACATTTGGAGTCTGTTCTTGATGAAACACAGCGTATGGAACGGCTGGTCTATGACATGCTCGAGATTTCAAAATATGAAGCCAAGGGCATTGCCTTAAATCTTGGTGTTTTCAGTCTGAACGAGAGTGTCAGCCGTGTTTATAGGCGACTTAAAAACCACGCTGAACAGAAAGGGCTTTCTGTTGACCTCGACCTGGATGAATGCTTTATAAATGCAGATCAGGATAAAATCGAGCAGGTGCTTGAGAACCTTGTATCCAACGCAATACGGTACTGTCATTCCAAGGGGCACATAAATATATGCGTTACGACTCTTAAAGACAAGGCCCTCTTCAAGATTGAAAATAGTGGCGACCCTATTCCAGAAGATGCACTAGAAGACATTTGGAAACCATTTTACCGAATTGAGACCTCTCGAAATCGAAAAAAAGGCGGAACAGGTCTTGGTCTTGTCATTGTAAAATCAATCCTTGAAGCACACCATGCAAAATTCAGTGCTGAGAACACACCCCAAGGCGTTCAGTTCTGGTTTGAACTTGAAGCGGTTAAAGACAGCTTGTAAGGAACCACTTGCAAGGTGCTATTGAAACTACACCACGTGGCAGGTCGACATCATGCCTTTTTAGACAAATAAATCCCCCTTGAATCGTTGCAGTCTGAGACCGCTTGATTCAAGGGGGATTTGAATACTCTATTTCAATTATTCACTATTCCATATTCCACTACAATACGTTCTAGTTGTTTTAGAGCTCTTTTTTCACTTATGTCACCGTCGTCGAAGCGCTTTATAACCTCTTCAATATCCTCTACGTCATCAGGATCAGTAATCTTACAAAGCCACTCTTCAACAGTCTCTAAAAGTGATCTAGATTTTTTCAGATACTTCTCTAAAAAGTTTTCAGAGAGTGGAAATACTCGGTTCAATCCATATCTTGTATAAATATTTACATCAAACGAAATGGTTTTCACTTTATCCGACAACTGACAGAGTATATAAAGTTGAAGTATTTCATGAAGCATATAGGGATTGTTAAGTACATGCACGATAAGCGCTTCTAGCACAACAGGCATAAGGTCGCCATATTCATAAATGCGCTTGACTACACTATTGATAAATTCTGACTTCAATTGCATAGTTGGTTGCGCCCTGCATATGTCATTAAGCCACTGACGAATGGTATTTTCGTCTCTTAAGTTGACCACTGCATCAAGCAGGGGGACATCCACCTGCATTCTTTCATACTTATCCGTTACAATTAGGCTATTGATTCTAACCAGTCTACCTACATCATTACGTTTAAGCATCAACTCATATAAGCTTTCCAGCACATTATAGATACATATCTCCGGTAAACTGTCGATACCATGCTCAAATGCGTACAAATCGCCATCAATATAATCTAGAATAACTTGACGATAAATCATTTCTACATTTTTGGGATGATTCATTTCAGATAAAATCATGTCAATGATTGATTGTTCACTATCTAGGACCACATTTTCATCAGCTATGGATTTTTCACAAGATTCTAGTACATTTTCAAATGCGTTTAGACGGATTTCAGATAATATCTTATTTGAACCTACATCTTCGGAAAACAAATATTTAAGTTGTTCAAAGCCTTCGCGTTTGCCTATTGCTCTAAATACATCTCCGCAATAAGGTGAAAGTTTAATTGATTTAAAGCGTGGATTGGTCATACATGCAGTATAAATTCTTTGAATATCGTCCTGACTCCACCACGCCCGAACCAAATATCCAGCATAAACATCTGATTCTTCATAGTTTTGATTTTTGAAAGCTGACTCTAACATATTCTCTAGTTTTTTAAGCTCTCTCTCCTGAAAATCTTTCTCAAATTCATGAAAATCGTAAAATCTAGAATACAAATGATCTTCAAGCGCTTCTTCATTAGATTCATAACTAATCTTAACAGCATCTGCAATATGAAAACTTGAAAGCATAAAATGAAAGCGAAGAGATAACAGGCGTTTCGAAGCGGTATCAGAACCCCTTACAGAGTTTCTAGCACAGCTTTCACCTATAGACACCAACCATGCATCAAATTCAGCAGACCACGCATCTTTTAGTGCAGAGACAATTAATTTTTCCACAGAGTTGTACTTGATATTCGGATATACTATCAAATCTATTTTGACTGCCCATTCAGCATGATTGATTCTTAAAAACCATTTTGCCAAGTAATCACAAATTCTTTTTTTCTTTGCTCTTCTATCTACTGAGTCGACTAAGTCTTGAGCACGTTGAATAACATTATCGCCTGATAATGTATGTAAATTCATAGAATCTTCTATCCATTGATAAAAAGCATTCGGCTCAGTTAATGTCTCTTGCTTATCACTATTTTCCTTCATAGTAAGTCCAAATTCACTAAAGCCTTCTTCAGCACTTACACTATCAGCTTCTAATTTATCACTAATCCAGGACAATTTTTCTTCCGAAAGCAGGTCATTTTCGTAAACTATACTTTGATATGCATTTACTCCATCATACTCACCTGAACCAATAAAATCAGAAACCTTTTCAATAAGTCGATCTGCATAATTTTCAAGCCCAAGTTTCAGCAAAACCCTCAATGCATAATTTATTGAGTTTTGTTCTCTTCTTGAAATTGGAGTTTCCAATAATTCTACCGATTCTATCAGCAAGTTTGTAACTTGATCACCTATTTCGCTCCAGTGCTTAGTGCGTATCAGCTGTTCGAAATAACTCTGCATATCGCCCCCGAATACACAGGACCCTCTTTTCAACTTATTCCATCGTTCGTAAAACAATGCCATTTCATCAAGAACCCGTATTGCTTCTTCATGCATGCCCATTTCAATTGCAATATCAACAATATAACCGAGGCAGTTGAAACATACTGCTTCATCATCACTTTTGAGTCCAATAGCCAGTTTTATACATAGTTCCAAATCAGAATAGTCTTCTAGAATCACAGAACACAACACCTTAAACCATTCATAAAAATTTTCGTACATTTCACAATCTAGTCGTGCTTCATCAAATGGTTTATACACAATCAGATGTCCAATATTACTAATATCTTGACAATGGTAAATAGCATACGCTAGCATTTCAAGGGGGAAATGACTCGGTGGATAAATTAAATGAACTTCTGATTCTGCAGTAAATATCCTTAAAAGGCGTTGTCTTTCCTCTTCAGAGATTTTCTTAGATAAAAGCACAGCAATGAGAAGTGTAATATACATGCCCCCTCGTATATTTGGTGCTTCAACAGATATATCCTCGTAGGCTCGCATGAGTCCCGTATAATCTCCAACCATCATTTCTTCAAATCTTTCTGAACGGCTGGAAACCAAAGAACTGTTTATACTTAAATGCATTGCTGCTGCAGGTAATTTTAAGTGCTGCATTTTCATCTTTTCAAACAAAGAAAATGCTGTCTCTATGAGATGATATGTAGCCTTTTGCGTCGTAGTCACCTCTACTTGATAGCTGCGATAGTCTTCGGCAAACGAACCAAATATCAAATTCTCCATGCCCTCAGCATCTTCAAGTGCTGCAATATGATCGACCCAGAACTTAGCAGGATAAATTCTAACACGCTCAGGTAATCCCCTATCAGAATAATTCACTGACCAATTTTCACAAAAATGACATAGTTCCATCTCAATTGTTCTTATATCATCTTTGTACTCGACCAATATGAAATCACGCAAGCTTTCGTGGAAGAGATATAACCGATCATCATTTTCCGCAAGAATCTCATCGAGCACCGATAACACTGCTCTGCGCTTAAAGGCTGTAATAGAAAACACATTTGACAGCATAGCTTCTGGAGCACTCTCTCTTACAACTGCGAAAAATAAAATAATTCTAAATATCAGGTCTTCCTCATCAGATTTGCAAAGACGACGCACAATGTCTCTATAGAAGCTATTCAAACTATCAGGCAGCGTTTTTAGATTATCAAGTGTCCGAGTTCCCTGCTCGAGTTCGCTCAATACAAGCTTTAAATACAGTGGATTTCCTTCTGAAGCTTGCCAAATTTTCTTGACAGATCTATCATGTGCAAAAACATCGTATTTGTTGACAATTCCCATGAGCATCGCTCTGAAATCGTCTTCTAGCATACCTTCAAGCATATATGTCTTTTTCGATTCAAGAGGTAAATCATTATAAAACAGATCCGTCTGTGTGGTTGTTCGTGAAGAATATATGATTTTTACACCAGATAAGTCTTCTTTAATAAGCACATCATAAACCGAGTCTTCATTTGAGATACCTTCATCAAGTCCATCTATTACAATCAGAACTGTCTGCTGTAATATGTCGTGACAATAACGCAGCTTATCTAGCAGGTTCCTGCGCATGGCTAAAATATCGGACCCCTTGTCATACGGTGTTTTACAGTGCCGATCCAATTGTTCATGCAAATCACTTAGCATCTGAAATGGTGCAAGGGCAACCGTGTTTCTACGTATAAAATACGATAAAATGAAACCACTAAAAACACCAGAGCCTTGTGCTTCAACAATTGACTTTGCCATAAGTGCAGACTTTCCAATACCAGGTGCACCGAGAATCATAAGATAATTTGTACGCTCTGATTTCATAAAGTCCTGTATGTATTTCTGCTCTTTCTTCCTTCCAACAAAGGATGCAGACAGGCTCTCAATAAGTAGCCATCCTTCCGAACGCAACTCTTTCTTTCGCCAAGCATTGATATCCATCACTGTCTTGAAGCTATCGTCTTGATAAACTCGACGCAATAGCACTGATTCAGGATAGTTCAATATACCAACTTCCTCTTTGCGCTCTGAGTAGTTCTTTAGATCGTTCAAAAAGAAATAGGTATCTTCAACACCTGCACGCTCTTTATTCTTTGCAAGAACAAAGGGAAATAGGTCAATCTCTTTTCCATCTACAATCAACTTCACATACTCTGAATTCTGCATTGTACCTGTAACAGTGTATGTGCCCTTGTCGCCATTCAGCCATTTTGCCGATAGAAATTCTCTAAGCAACGGTTCATAACACTTCACATCTTCTAGGCATGTTTCTTCAGACGGGGTTCCGCCATGTGCATACGTGTTACGAAATGAAATGACATTGCCTTTACTAAGTCCTTTATTCCGATTAAGCAACTTTTCATATTCATAAAAATAAGTTGTAAATTCACCACTTATCGCAAATGGACCTGGTACCATCTCTAAATTTCTTAAGAAGAACTTTACAAGGCTACTACGCTCATTTCTTTTTGCAGTTGTGCGTTCATAGTTAAGTACATAAACACCGTCTGACTCATCATAACAATTCACAAGCCCTGCAGGCACTTCACCACTTGTCCATATTTCAAACTGTTCTTTTGAAATGGTACTCGGCATAAGAAGTTCAGCCATAGCTTCTCTAGCAAATAGACACCAGGTTCCCAATGACGGCGTTCTAAGACCATAGGCTAGCAGCATTTTCATATTGTCTGATACATTTCTAATTCGAAAGTATTCGGACAGGACAACAACTGTATGCATTTTTATGATGACTTCAAACAAGTCAATCATTTTATGGACTTTTCTAAACTGTGATTGTGTCTCATTTTCATACTGATCAATCATCTGATTGATTATTTCAATAGATGTCTTAAGCGCCAAGTCAATACCTCCTGCACGATTCTATCCTTTTCCATTTTCTATGGATTCAATCATAAAGAACACCGCAAAAGCCACAAGCGCAAACACGCCTGCTACAATTGACGTAATTGGTAAGTTCAGCGTACTTTGCAGTTGTTCCTGCAGTATCCCTCTTATCAGTTCCGATACGTCCCAAGCACCAAATAAAACCACAAATATCGATCCATATTTTGTGATGCTTCTTATTCTGTTTTCTTTTTCTTCATCATCCTGAATTCTTAGCATTTCAGTTATGGAATCCAGACCTTCGGTCTCTACTTCGAGCTCGCTCATCAAGTCATCAATGCCAAGCGTTTCACGTGTTTTCTCATAAAACCAATGATATTGACTATTGCTTGAGATATCATAGAATATTCCTGACAGCATAAGCTGGGCAATCTCACCACGCAATTCGAGAAGTGCTTTTTTTATCGCATTTCTATCTCTACCAAAATCAAGGCCGCACATTTTGCTGCTGATGTCAGACGCTATCTTTATTAATGTGAACTTTTGATTTAAGACTATCAGATATATGTAAAAATAGATGTTCGGTATTCCAAGTGGATTATTACCATGAAAACTGTTTTCAAGAAAAGCATTCGTTACGTCGTCATTGCAACGGCTGCCTATACTGACAATGCCTTCCCTTGAAACACTCCATACAAGATTGTCAAATCCTTTTATAAGACTTTCCTCAATACTCTCATCACTACATTTGTAAGAACTCTTATAGCCTTTGCTGATTAAATTGGCACTTTTTTTAATCTCGTACTCATTTAGGGTATCTGCAGCGAGAAGCACTGATGAAAATGTCATTGCTTCAACTGGGTATCTGACTGCATTCCCGCCAAATGCCAGTTGTTTTCCACGCTCCATAAACGAAGTCACATTTAATGTTGAAAGAACCGTATCAAAGGTATCCAGCAGATTTGCTGGCTCTGACTCAATCGTGTCCCGTCCGACTTTACGTGTAAATATCATTTTCTTAATGTTATCTGACTTCAATGCCTGAAGAAAATAATTTCCTTCTATAAAGGTATTAAGATCCTGTGTCATCAAATCGTAATCGACAACTAAAAACCCTACTCCCGATTTGAATAAATATAGCGTCAAAGCCTCAATATTAAATCTGTACTTTGCTTTAATCCCTTTTGTTGTATTCCCATAGATTTCGCAGTAACTGCTTCTTCGTTTGTTTTTTGGCAAAAAGAGTGGAATATCTGCTGTTTCAAGCACTTTCACTTTTCGACAGATTCCATTATCACCTCTAAAAACATCTTTTATATACTCGTGAATACGCACCGGTCCCTTAAAAACATCATCACTAAGGCTGTACTTATTCGGATTCTCAAATAACTTTGTTAATCCCTCAAAGCATTGTGCATACCTGAACGGAATAATATGTCTTGTTAAACTTTGCTCAATTTGCTCCATCATGTGATTTTCCTCCAGATAATAAAGCATGTCTTCCATATTACAATCAACTTACATCAAGCTCTAAAATTGTAAATCATTATAGAAATTGTACCATATCCGTCAGTTAGTAATTAGTATTATTACATTCAAAATGCATAAAATCCACCCAAATTATCTATGCAATTACAAATAATCTGAACGGATTTTTAAGCCACTTATATTCATTTAGTATTATGTTTCAAATAGCCTTAAATAACACCTTGAGCTCTTAGTGCATCAATTTCACAGTCACTCATCTTAAGATAAGTGGCCAGCACATCTGCCGTATTGGCACCCAGAACGGGTGCAGGGTATCTTACGACGCCCTGCGTTTCACTCATTTTTATTGGCACACCCGGGATTTTCATCGTCCCTGCAACCGGATGCTCACAGTCAACAATCATGTCGCGGTGCTGAACCTGTGGATCGGACACCACGCCTTCAACATTATTGATAGGACCATTCGGCACGCCCGCTTCATCAAACAGAGTCTGCCACGTCTTTGTCTGCTTTTTCATCAAGCTCTCTGCAAGTATAGGTCGCAGGGCTTCATAGTTTTCATTTCGAAGCGGATTGCTTGTAAAACGTGCATCTTCAAGCAAGTTCGGCAAGTCTATCACGTTGCAAAACTTCTGCCAGAGTCCATCGTTGCCAACAGCAATCATGATTTCACCATCTACAGTATCGAATGGCTCAAATGGGACAATGGAGGCATGCTTGTTTCCAGCCGGTTCAGGTGACCTTCCACTCACAAAGTAGCGTGAAATGGCGTTTTCAAGGATTGCTACCTGACAGTCCAGCATGGCCACATCCACCTTCTGACCCTGTCCTGTGCGATTCCTGTAGTTTACTGCACCGAGAACACCCACTGCAGTGAAAAGACCTGCTGTAATATCACCTACAGATGGTCCAACACGCGTTGGTTTGCCGCCAAGGGCTCCCGTTATGCTCATAATGCCACCCATTGCCTGAACAACACCATCGTATGCAGGCCGTTTACTGTAGGGACCGCTGTGTCCGAAGCCCGAGGAGGCTGCATAAATGAGTTTTGGGTTGACTGTCTTTAACACATCATATCCTAAGCCAAGTTTCTCCATGGTTCCAGGTCTGAAGTTCTCAACCACCACATCAACTTGCTTTATAAGCTCCAGAAACATCTCTTTGGATTTCGGATGCTTGAGGTTTAGCGTCATACTCTTCTTGTTTCTATTAATACTCATGAAATATGCGCTTTCGCCATTCACATAGGGTCCAAACTGTCTGGAATCATCCCCTTTGCCTGGTTGCTCAATCTTTATGACCTCTGCGCCCATATCTGCAAGCAGCATGGTGCAGTAAGGTCCTGCCAGTACCCGGGTCAAGTCCAGCACCTTCAGATCGCTCAGTGCCTGATCCATATTCTTGTGCCTTCTTTCTATTTACTAACGTCGAATTTTCAAAGGTGAACCGGTGGCTGTCATGCTACCACCTCTCAAGTTTGCCTTCATCCTCTAATGATCTCTCGGCTGACTGTAATGCGTTCCATTTCAGCCTCATCGACTTCATAGGTAATGCCATTGGTTTCATCAGGAACATACAGCATACCATCATTTGTCATTTCAACATACGGACTGATAATGTCTCTTTTAAAATAGCGTGAACTCGGTGCGATATCATGTGCCAGTGTGAAGTTCGGCAGACTCGCAAGCGAGATATTTTGAGCGCGTCCAATACCGGTCTCGGTCATACCGCCACACCAAACAGGTATATTGTGTTCCATGCACAAATCATGAATTTTAATGGCTTCGCCAATACCGCCGCAGCGACTGGATTTGATATTGATTACACGACAGCTGCCCATTTCAATGGCTTGTCTCGCGTCTTCAACGGATTCAATACTCTCATCCAGGCAAATTGGTGATTGTATTTCCTTTTGCAGCTTCGCATGATCAATAATGTCATTTTCAGCGAGCGGCTGCTCAATAAATGTCAAGTTAAAGGGATCCATAGATTTGAATAGGTCAATATCGTCGAGCGTATATGCTGAGTTTGCATCAATCGTGAGCACAATATCAGGAAATGCCTCTCGGACCGCTCTAATAACTTCATAATCCCAACCTGGTTTAATTTTAATTTTTGTTCTCTTGTAACCATCCTGCTGGGCCTTTTCAATTTTTTGAAGCAGGACATCAATACTTGGCTGAATCCCTAAACTGATGCCTATTTCAACTTGACTTCTTGTACCACCCAGCAGTGTTTTAAGTGATTTACCAGTCCGCTTCACTTCAATGTCCCAAAGTGCATTTTCAACAGCGGCCTTGGCAAGCTTATTGCCTCTGATAAATGCAACCTTATTCATAAAATCAGCTGGACCTTCAATTTCTTTATTCAAAATAACCGGTGCAATGACGTTCTTTATAATATGCATGCATGTGCCATTATCTTCCGGGTTGTATAGTGGTGCAAAAAAGGCCTTGCACTCACCATACCCCACATAATCGCCCGCATATAGTTTAATAATCAGCGCATCACGTTCGACAAATTTGACAAAACTCGTTTCAAAAGGTGATGCAAATGGATTTTTCACCCTAATAATATCTAAGCGATCAATAATCATTTTCTACCTCCTATTGCCAGCCGATTGCAACACCGATAAGCAGTGAAACTGCCGCTATCGATGTCCAGATGCCAACTAGGGGAAGAATGAACTTCAGCCATTTTTGGTATGGAATTTTTGCAAGTCCAATAAAGCCCATGAGTGTTCCCGATGTCGGAATAATCAAGTTCGTAATACCGTCACCATATTTATAAGCTGATACCGTAACTTGCTTGGAAAGTCCAATAATATCACTGAGCGGTGCTAGAATCGGCATAACTACCGCAGCCTGACCACTTCCTGATGGTACGAAGAAGTTGAATACCCAGTTGAAAGCAAACATGAACAGTGCTGACGCATAAGATGACAGGTGTGCCAGCGGCATTGACGCGTAGTAAATAATGGTATGAATTACATGACCTTGCGACAGGATTACAGAAATTGCAGTTGCAAATCCAATAAGAATTGCTGAGTATGTAGCCATGCGACATCCTGATACAAAGGACTTACTGATATCATCAATGCTCATTTTGTTAATGAAGCCTGCAACAATACCAAGAATCAGTGTTACTGAACTCAGTTCGTTCATACTCCATTTCATATTCAGAACACCGTAAACATAGATTCCAAATGTTAAGAAAATCAGAACCAGAATCAACTTGTGACGTCCTGAAAACTCTGTAATCGGATCTTCTGAAAGATCCACTGCCCAGTCAAACTCTGAAGTTCCCAGCACTGAATTGGACGGATCTTGCATGACTTTTCTCGTATAGTGCATTAAGTAAGCAATTCCCGAGAGAAGAAGCGCGCCAAATACGATGGTTCTGAACACAATACCCGAAAGCAGCGGTAGTCCAGATACTGTCTGTGCAACAATAATTGTAAACGGACACATGCCAGACCCGATAAAACCGGAATAGGTTGCCAAATACATCATTGATAGACCTACAATCGGGTCCATCTTCAGTTTCCTGGCTATAATGAGACCGATCGGGATGAATACAATTGTCTGATTCACGATGATTCCAAGGTAACCTAGAATCGACATGGCAATCATGATGACCGGAATCAGTAAGATGACCTTGTCCTGCATACGCTTGGAAAGATAATCGATTGCCGCTTCGATCGCCCCAGTATCGTTTACGACTTTGAATGCCCCTGAAACTAGAAATACACAGAAAATAATCTTAGCAGCGTTGATAGATCCCTGCGAAATTGCGTTCATTGCACTTAGTAGGTTTACCGGTGACTGTTCTACAAAATGGAATGAATTCGGATCAACATTTTTTGAACCTTCAATTGTGTCATAAACCCCTGCTGGTACGATGTACGTCATGAGTGCTGCACCTAAGATAATCATCATTAAGATTACGTAGGTATCCGGAATTCTAAATCGTGATTTCTTAGGTTCCGGACTTTTGTTTTCACTTAAATGCGTTGAAACTTTTTCTGCCATAATGGACCCCCTTGCTACCTGATAAATAGTTGCATATATATGCCTAATAATTTATAGTCATAATAATAGCTGATTTGATATTGTCTGAATATTGGCTATAATATGTCCAAAATCCCTTTCAAAGAACCCTTAAGGAGGTCTTTATATGCATATCGGATTTGTTGGATCTAAAATACGGTTAGACCATGTTCGCAAAGTTGTTGATACCTTTTTTACGGATATCACACCTGTTTATGTTGAAGATGAACATGACTATTACAATGAGAAATCAGAGAGCAGCCTGCTGCGTCTTCAAAATAAGTTAAATGGCATTATCTTCTGCGGAGAGCTCCAGCATGAATTCTATAACAACCTGTTTTCTCCCCAGATTCCCTGCAGCTATTTTCGAAAGGACTGGTCATCGCTTCAAAATGCCATGCTGAAGCTGGCACTCATGGGCATTGACTTCAAACATTCCAGCATTGACAGCTATACGGATTCCGCCGTGCGTCACTTGATTGGAGACCTTGACATGCCTGCTGATGTCGATACCATGTATGTCATAAAGCGGGAAAGGTTTCAAAAGGGATACTCAGACAGCGTTGCTAAAAAGCACATGGAACTCTTCCATGAACATAAAGTCGAAGGATGTATTACAGCATTATATCCGGTCTATGCCATTTTGAAAAAACAAAATATTCCTGTTGTTTATGTGCGCCCCACAACAGAAGTCATAAGCCGTACCATTCACCAGCTTATACAGCAATATGACCTGAGAAGCGAGAAATCTGGAAACAATGCAATACTTATTGTGCAGATACTGCCCAAAAATGAGTACTCCTATATTCGAAGAGATGAATATCTTTACATGCATGAGAAAATCAAGGTCGCTGAGGAAATCTATTATTTCGCCCGCAATACCAAGGCGGCAGTCGTCAGCGAATCTGGCGATAAGTTTGTCGTACTCATGAATAAGGACGACCTTCTTGAGTACACAAGCGGCTTTCAGCGTTTTCACCTGATCCACTCCATACATGCCAATACAAATTGTGATGTGAATATAGGGATTGGCTACGGCTTTGATCCCAGTGAGGCAAAATTCCACGCCAACCTTGCCATTGACAGGCTTGACGCAGAGAGTACGAACCTGACCTACATCGTGTCCAATCAGGAAGATGTTGTCGGACCGCTCAACTTTTTGATTTCAAAAAATGAAGACACACCGCGCATTGAAGAGACCTATGTACACGAACTTGCAGGACTGACGGGCTTGTCTCAAACAGCAATCTACAATCTCTATACACTGATTGAAAAACAAAAGAAGAACTGCTTCACCTGTACTGAACTCTCAAAAAAACTAACCATTTCACAAAGAAGTTCCAACCGGATGCTCAGACGTCTTGAAGCGCATGGCCTGGCAAATTACGTTGGAAAGAAGCTGACCGGTACGTCTGGACGACCAAGCGATGTTTATGAAATCCTACTTAAAAACCATAAGAAATAGTTTCGCTTTCAATTTAAGACACATTTTGGACTCTTTCACGCCAATATACATTTCAATATACTTGGTGTGAGCAAAGGAGGCAGGCATAGATGAAAGAGAAAATACTGAACATTCTGAACGATATGGACATTTCTTTAGACTCGATTGCAAAGAGCTGGCAGGAAATCGTGGAGATCGAAAGCTATACACACGACCCCAAGAGCGTTGCAAAACTAAGCGAACATCTAAAACAAGAATTTGAGGCACTCGGCCTTAAAACGAAAGAGTATACCTTTGAGAACTCGGGACCTCTTCTCGTTGCCGAAATGGGAACCGGTCCAGTTGAGGAAGGAATCATCCTTACCGGACATATGGATACTGTGTTTAAAACGGGAACACTTCAAAATAGACCTTTCACCATCGAAGATGATAAGGTTTTCGGTCCTGGTGTCCTGGACATGAAGGGTGGTCTTAACTTAATTCCATATATCATCAAGATTCTAAAATATACGGGTTACGACAAGCCGATCAAGGTTATCATTGCAGGAGACGAAGAGCATGGTCATGCCCACTCAAACTGCGCTGAACTCATGCGCACTGAAGCTGCGGGTTACAAATGCGCCTTCAATCTGGAAACAGGCCTTATCAACAACGGCATAACCATTGCACGAAAAGGCCGCATTGCGTGTAAAATCAAGACTTACGGAAAATCTGCACATGCTGGCGCTAATTTCGCCGATGGCATCAACGCAATCTATGAGATTACCAGAATTCTTCAAGGCATCAATCAGCTCAACCAAAAATACAGCAATGCATCATTCAGTGCCGGCACGATTCAGGGTGGAAAAATCCCTAATGCAATTCCGGACTATGCCGAAGCGGAACTGGATATACGCTACTACGATGCTGAAGATTACGACCGTATTCAAAGCGATATTCATACACTTTGCACAAGGGACTGCATTGCCGGAGCACGCTCAGAGGCACACTACGGAGGCTCCTTCCCTTCCTTTACGGATAATTTGAACCAGCGTTTCTATACCATTGTCAATACAGAGTCCATCAACTTAGGATTTGGCGAAACCTCGCCGGAAGTGCTTGGTGGGTCCTCGGATGCATCCTTCCTAACCCTTTCAGGCGTGCCGGTACTTTGTAGCATGGGTGTCAAAGGTGAATGGAATCATACAGACCGGGAGTACGCGCTTCTCAGCTCTGCATGGGAAAGACTCATTCTAATCACTGCAAGTATTTTAAGGCTTGAAGACAAACCACTTTAAGCACAAGTATATTAACAAGCTAGTAGCTAACCCTACATAGATTTCATAATTTTAAAAGACCGAGCGACTGCACTGTGCAGCTGCTCGGTCTTTTGTTTGAAAATGTGGATTCAGTTTCACCATAAGTCGGTTGGCATTCCCTGATAAAGGACAAATACATTAGTCTTCAAAATGCGCCGTATCTCCATGTAAAACCACCTCTGAAAGCATGTTGTCTTCGCTGTGACGCACTTCAATCAGACTCAAACTGCATCCTTGAATAAATGGACCTTCCCAAAAGGTGTCGAGTTGTCTGTCTTCTGCCCTAACCAAAAGGGCCTTTGTCGTAATGCCATGGGAAACGACAAGAACTGTTTCACCTTTGTGCTTACTGACAAGGCGGTCAATAAACGTGTCTGCACGCTCTATTAGAGAATCAAAGGACTCCCCGCTTACTGGCACGTAGGAAGTGGCGTCTGTAAACAGGGTCTCAAAAGTATCAGGGCTTTCAGCCTTCACTTCAGAAATGAGTTTTCCTTCCCATTCTCCAAAAGCCATTTCAACAATATCATTTGAAATATTAAGCGGTGCGCCCTTGGCATTAAGAATTTTTGCCGTATCTATGGCCCTGCCGCTCGAGCTTGTGTAGACTGCATCAAACTCAATATGCCCTATTCTTTCACGCAGTTTTCCTGCCTGAGATTTTCCAAAGTCGGTCAGGTCAGAGTTCTGGCTTCCCTGCAGCCGGCCTTCAAGATTCCACTGCGTCTGTCCATGACGGGTCAAATAAATTTTCGTGATCATAATTACTCCAGTTCCTTACTTTTAAGTAGTGATTGTCCATCCAAAATCGTTCTATCTGATACAAGGTGCACCTGCTCTACCGATCCATCCGTCATGAGCATTACAAGCGACCCAATCACCTGGCCTTTATAGACCGGAAGCGTTACCGTCTCATGTACAAAGACATGATAGCGGTCTTGCGCCGTATCCATGTCGCAGTATCTAGTTACAGACTTTTCAGGTACCAAGTTGATTCTGTTTTCTTCGTTTCCTTCAATATCGATGGTTTTGAAAACCTGATCCTTTGCAATGATTTCCCGTGTCGAAAAATGCGCTGTAATATAGTCCTTCATGCGAACATGATCCTGTATTCTAGCTGCGTCGCTATTGGCGCCCATAGTCACCATAACCAGTCGATGTGGCTGACTTTCAAACTCAGTGACAGGAATGTTTATGGTTGAAACCAGACAATAGCCCGCTGAATCCGTATAACCGGTTTTTAAACCATCATAGCCCGCATCAAGCTTAAGAAGATTGTTTGTGCTCTTTTTAACGTTCCCATTATGTGTATATTCTTTGGTGCTTGTTATCGGCAGCAAAATATCGCCATGTGCTTCAATAACATATTGTGACAGCTTAAAGATGTCTTCCGGTGTCGCAATATTCTGGGCGTCATTTTCCTCGGGCAGTCCATTCGGATTAATGAACAGAAAGTTATCCATACCGATTGTCTCGCCCATGCTGTTCATTTTTTCAACAAACTGGTCGACGTCACCTCCAAGGAACTCACCTAGGGCATAGGCCGCATCATTGGCCGAAAGAATCATTGTCCCATGCACCAGTTCATTCACAGTAATAACTTCACCCTCTACAAGACGCATCGATGACCCCTTTTGTGCATCTGCCGCTTTTGAAACCACCACTTCATCATCCCAGGAAATCTGACCGGATTCTATTGCATCAAGTACAAGCTCCACCGTCATTATTTTGGAAAGGCTAGCAATTGCATGCTGCACTTTGGCATCCTTGACATATAGAGGCTTGTCCTGATCGAGCACACCGACATAGGCCGCCCCTGCAAACAGCTCAGGAACTTCAGCAGCGAAGCTCCAGCTACCGCTCATCATAGCAAGTGCAATCATTCCCGCCAGCAAGCGAACAGGCTTAAGCGCATGTGGTCTTTTGATTTTTTCATATGCACGCTTCATCAAATTATGTCACTCCAATTCAGAAATTTCATCTGCGCATTTCATTTTTTGCCTATTGACTGCTCCGGTACTTCTCCTGAATTTAATCCATTTAATGTATCACATTTTAATATATCATATTTTGACTGAAGTTTGCACATCGACATGAAAGCACCTGCTTCAGTTCAGAAACAGGTGCTCCTTAAAGGTGAAAATCTGATTTCAGCTTCATTTGCTTTCAATTTCACAGTCGAACTGCACCTAGTCTGCCAGTGACGACTCTGTCAGCTTTTCATAAATGACATCGTCGTAATCCATCAGCGAAATGTAGCAAGGACCATGATAGCCCAGATGAATTGAGCTACTTACATAATAGAGGTTTGTTGTATACATATTTCCAAATTCATCAGTTGACGAGGTATTGTATTCGTAATTCGTAGGCCATCCAAATTTTGTGGTAACTTCACCGTTCGGGTATGCCTCTAAAAGGGCATTGAGTAAATACTTTGGCGTGATTGTCAGATTCTGTCCTTCAAATATCAACAGATAATTTCCATCGGTTACAGTATAATCACCCTCATATTCTGTGCCTGGACCATATTCATACTGTTCATTGGTGTTATCGTACAAGGGCCATTCCAGCTCAAACCACGCATCCCAATCAATTGACGCATTTTCTGCCTGCAATCGTGCTTTTTCCTCATCGACTGTAATGGTGTAATCATCGATTTTCTCTGTGCTGTAGCCATACTTTCCTGGCACAGAATAGTCATATTTCATTTCACCTAGAACTGCCTCAACCTCATCGGTTGTAAGCGGTCTATAAATTAGAACACCATCGATGGAAATGCTGTTTGCAACACCTGGAATATCTTTCATGCCTGGCAGTTTTTCACTGCTTGCAGTGATTTTAGGCGTTTCATTTGAAGGTGAAGCCGTACCGCTTGCGTCTCCAACCAGCATTACGAAATAATCCCGTGTGTCGTTATATTGCTGTCCCATATTGTTGAGGCTATCGACAAATCTATGATAGTCTTCGCCTTCACTTGATATGTCAATGGTCCAGTAATAGCCATGCGGCCAGCCTAAATCTTCTTCTGGTCCGACGCTCAGACTCGCGAAGAACATCTTCAGCTCCTCTTCTGTAGGTGCACGAAGACCAAAAGCCGCACCATAAGTGCCTACAGTTGCAGATGTACTGCCATCGTAATCCTCCCAGTAATCATCAAAGGACAAATTATCGCCATGGTTCATATCATTCCAGTCAAATTTTCCCCATTCCAGCTGCAGCCATTCATCCCACTGTACTTCTGAGTTTGATGCCTTCAGTGCTTCAATGGTGTAGTCATTGTGATAGATGCTCATTGTATCCAGCGCATCGTAGGTTATGCCCGAGAGCTCAGATTTAATCAGCGGTCTGTAGAATCTCAGACCATTTAGGTCTTTGAAGTTTGCAACCCCGTCAATTGTGGTCATGACACCTTCAATATCCTTTATATTGCTTGTAGGAGCTTGCTCTGCACTGCCAATATTTTGAGGGGTTAAGAGATTCAGCTCATTTGCAAGGCTTTCTGAGATCATCCCCTTGTCAACCAGCTTCTGTGCCAGGGTCAGGTTTTTTCCCTTTCTTGAAGTCTTTAACGCATCAAGGGAAAGCTTTGCCAAATGGTCTCTCAGGAACACCTCTGTATTCAGCGCATCCTCTAAATGCGCATCAATCATATTGATTTCTCTAGACTTGGCAATTGCATCATTCCAAGTAAAATCACCCAGCTTGTCGTCATATTCGAGGGCGCGAAGAAGAAAAGTCATATAGGACTTTGCCTGCATCTTGTCAAAGGAACCAAAGGTGGTTTCTGAAACGCCCTTTGTGTACCCCATTTTATACAGATAGCCTACAAATGGCGCCCCCCACTCCGGTACATCTGTAAAGGGATGCGCATAGTTGTTCTCTAGCGCCTCTGCCTCTGCACCCAGAAGTTTCACAAACATAATGCCGCCTTCCAGTCGGGTTGGTTCACGTTCTAGCTCAAAGCCCTGCTCTGAGCCTTTGAAAACATTGATTTGCTTCAATTGCTCGGCCTCATTGAGGTACTTGCCTTCATCTGCAAAAGCAGTCTGATAATTGAAGACGCATAAAATGAGGACAAGACATATCCATGATGATTTTCTAAGTTTCATGCAATCCACTCCTTAACATTTAAAACGGCAAATTACGCATTAATCTATAACTATATTATATCCAAACGGCTTTATGCTATGCATAATAAGGTTTATAATTGAAATAAGATCATCAATTATTTCAGGAGGAACCATGGCAAACATATACATTCTTCTAACCGACCAGAACATTCTCAATGTCATTGCTGCAAAATACTATCACAAGCACGATGTCATTATTTTGAAAAATCCAAGATTCATTGCAAACTACTCAGAATCGGGACTCATTGAATATCTGCGCAAAGAAGGCAGAACGGTTCAGCAGCAAACATTCGACCCCTACGACCCGCAAAACCTCCTTAATCTCAAAGGACGTGTATCTGGGGCAGATGTGGTTGTCATCCCAAGTGGTGGCTATGCCTATGCCCTCAATATGGCAAGTCTTCTTAAAGATGCATGTACACTTTGTTACATAGAAGTTGACGGAGATATTTTCATTGAAAACAATGACATATTTGAAGAGCTGAAGCAGGATGATATGGAACTGGATGTTGAAGATTTCATAGAAAATTTCGGTGGAAATATCAGTACTTCAAGCGAAATTTTTTTTGACGAACCCACTTCAATAAAGGCTTTTGATCTAATCAAGGACAATCTTGAGCTCTACCAGTCCATGATGCGGCCTATTCCAATAAAGAGCCATTTTCATGACAAGAACAAGGTTTTTATCAATCTGAAAACTTTTGAAGAAAAACCACAAGCTAAGGAATTCATGGACAAACTCCTGACCTTGCTTTCAAAAGCTGGAAAATGCGATGTGAAAACCAAGGCAGATGAATATGTCGTCTATTTTCACGATAAGGACTACAAGGAGTTCTTTTCTAAATCCGGAACTTGGCTTGAAGCAATCACATACCGGGCACTGGCACAAATCAAGTCTGTGGAATCCCCCATGTCCAGTGTCAAGTTCTATTGGAAAACCGGTCAAGGTCGTGTTATTAACGAAATTGACGTCATGGGCGTTCATGACAATAACCTTGTACTGATTTCGTGCAAGGACACAAAATCACACACGGAAACCACTCTATACGAGCTCTTCACACATGGCGAACAGCTGGGCTTTGACTCCATTAAGAAAATTTTAGTTACGACAAGTGCGCCCCTTGAAGCCTTCAGAAACCGAGCTGAAGACCTGGGCGTTTCGATTGTTCTTTATGATGGTTCTGACCCTTCAATCGATTCCATCAAGACTTTAAGTGATGCTCTAGGAAAAGCAATCCTGTCCTAAATACAAACAGCACCCCCCAGTCACTCTGCATATTCATGCACAGTGACTAGGGGATGCTTCAGTTTTGCTTATTTGAAAGGAAAACGCCAAAGACTTCTATCGCCTCATATAGGGTCTTTACTAAAACACGCTTTCATAAAGCTTCATAATGTCTTCTTTTGAAGGATCTTTCGGGTTACCAGGCATGCAGGCATCTAGCATGGCAAGCTCTGCAAGCTTTTCAATGTCATTTCTGTCTACACCCAGCGCTTTAAAGTCCGTAGGAATGCCCACTGCTTGTGACAGTGCCTTTACGGCTGTAACACATGCCTTGTTTGCGGCTTCTGTGTCCATACCACTTGTGTCTACACCCATTGCCTGAGCAACATCACGCAGTCTGTCGCCAGTTTCAGACGCATTGTATTCCATAACATAAGGGAGAAGAATTGCGTTGCACACCCCATGTGGCAGGTCGTAGAATCCACCCAGCTGATGTGCCATCGAATGCACAATGCCAAGTCCGCAGTTGCTGAATCCCATACCTGTTATAAACTGGCCATACGCCATACCTTCACGTGCCTTGATATCTTCCCCATCTGTCACTGCTTCCTTGAGGTTTGCTGATATGGCTTTGATAGATTCCAGGTTGAACATGTCTGTAAAAGGTGACGCACCTTTTGTCGTGTAGCCTTCAATGGCATGTGTAAGGGCGTCCATACCCGTTGCCGCTGTCAGTGACTTTGGCATCTTAACCATGAGGTCTGCGTCATTTACAGCGACTGTAGCGATGGAGTTCGTATCTACCAGTACCATTTTCACTTTACGTTCTTCGTCCGTAATCACGTAATTGATCGTCGCCTCGCTCGCAGTACCCGCCGTCGTGTTGACTGCGATAATCGGCAAGCCCTTATTTTTCGTTTTGTTGACGCCTTCATAATCTTGAATTCTTCCCGGATTCGTTGCAAGAACTGCAACCGCTTTTGCTGTGTCTTGCGGTGATCCGCCCCCAATGCTTACAACAAAGTCGCAGTCGTTGTCTTTCAAACATGCGTATGCGTCGTTTACATTCTTAACAGTTGGATTTGGCTGTACATCTGAAAACACCGCATATTCAATGCCCGCTTTGTCGAGAACTTCCAGTACCTTGCCTGCTACACCCACGTCAAGAAGAACCTTGTCTGTTACAACAATTGCTTTTGTCGCATCGATTTTCTTGATTTCGTCAGGAATCAGTCCGATTGAACCTGAACCCATGAGTACTGTTGTTGGAAAATAAAGTGCCTGTGCCATCATTATCACTCCTATTCATATTTTTCCTGCTGGTACCAGTATATGAATTGACCTATGAAAACATAATGGGTTGGGCAAATATAAGTGTCAGGATATTAGACAAAAAAATAACGAAGTGTCTAATTCTTTGACACACTATTCATTTTCTTCAACTTGTTATATAGGGTGGCCCGGCTAATTCCAAGCTTCTGTGCTGTTCTATGATAGTTATAGCCATTGTTTTTCAGGCTGTTTTTGATTGCAATCATTTCCAGCTCCTTCAGGGTATAATGGTCCACATTGAAATTGACAATTTCCTTCTCCACGAGCTGGTTTTCCTTTAAGTTCAAGTCCAGTTCAAGTCTGCCGCCGAGTGTGACTATCCTTTCCACCAAATGCTCCAGTTCATTTATATTCCCCCTATAGCTGTAGGTGTACAGCTGATTGAGGACATCCTGTTCCGGTGCAGTCAGTGGCTTTCCAAGCTGCCTGGACTTCAGATCCAGAAAATGATCAACCAGTGCCTTCACATCCTTATACCGGGTGCGGAGGGGCGGAATTTCAAGTTCAATGACCGACAGCTCATAATAGAGCTCTACACTGAAGAGTCCCTGATGCATCAGTTCATTGATATTGCGTGTGGAAGTGGCAATGATTCTGGAGTAAGCCCTGTCTGGATTTGCCTTGTTTGACCGAATATAATAGAGCAGCATTTCCTGAACCTTCCCGGTCAGATAATCCACATCATTGAGCAAAACCGTCCCGTTTACAGAGGCGTTGAGTTTCCCCTTGAAGCCGTCCTTAATTTCATGCTCAGACCTGCCGAACAGCTGGTAAAGTATGGCTTCCTCCGTCTTATTGCAGCAGTTTACAACCGCAAAGGGCAGATGCTTTCGATTGCCGTAGTTATGAATGGCTTCCGCCAGAGCTGTCTTTCCCACACCATGTTCACCCAAAATCATAACCGACGCAGGACTGCTTGATATGTTCTTAGCCTGATATACGACATTTTTCATCATGGGATCTTCAGCAATCAGCATACTGAACTGCATTTTTGCCTTTAAATCTGTGTATCTGCCGGCAATGTCCATAATCTCATTTATCTTTTTGAGAATCATAAGATAGCCGTCGAAGTTGCCATCTCCATTTACTATCAGATGACTTTCAATAATCATTTCTGTTCTTGATGCCTTTAGGGTATATTGCCTATCTTTAATTTCTTCGCCCTTTAGAATGCTGATTCTCAAATCGTGCTCCAGAAAGTAGTCATAGACCTTTCTGCCCACGGCCATATAGTCATTGAGCATTTTCTCAGCAAAGGTATTGATAAAAATAATCTTGCCGCGCTTGTCTATGGTCAGAATACCGAAGTTGACTGTTTCCATGACCGAATGCGTTATTCTGTTTGCCATTTTCATTTCGTTAAGCGTAAACTCATAGAGCAGATGGTTGTGTATCGCATTAGCGGCTGCCACAACGAGACCAAGGGTGTGCTTATGGACATTTTCACTGTATCCATTCAGGTTGATATAGCCAATGGTCTTTCCAAGCCGGTCCAGTATGGGGGCACACGAACACGTGAACTGATTGAAGATATTGAGATAATGATCTGGGCCCCTTAATTGGCACGGCGTGTTTTCACCCATTGCAACAGAAATCGCATTTGTGCCCACGCTGCCAATATCCATGCAGGCCCCAACAAGCATCCCCTGCTTGTTAACTGTATCAATAATCTGCTGATCACCTATCATGAATAAAATAACCCCATTTTCGTCGACAAGCTCAAGCAAATAACCTGTGTTTTCCACACGCTGATACAAATCATACAGAAAAGGCTCTGTCACTTGAATAAGGTCACTCTTTCTCTCAAATATTCTCGCCAAAGACTGCGTATCCACAATTTCACCGACTCTGTTCTGGCTTCTTTTTACACCATTTTTCTTTGAAACACTATGATAGTACTCAATTACATCCCTGTTCAAATTGAAATCGGTCATTGCAAATACGGTCTCCTTTAGGGTTCGCTTATAAGGTTCACTTTTAAGGCCAAGACTTTGTGATAATTGTATCATAGTCATTTGTCACGGGCTGGATAAGTGATGCATGCATTTGGATATATTCTTAACCATTCACCTGTTTTTCTACCAGAGGATGTGGTATGAATGAACTGTACAATATGCGTTCGTGTTGTTTGCGGTGAACCTCAACCTAAAGGAGAGAGAGCCATGCATGACTATTCTGATCTGCCTGTAATGAATATGGATGACAATGAAACAGGATGCTGTCCCCGCTTTGATCCCAGTCCGTGGGATGACAAGGTCTTCAACTTGGACAAGCTCAAGTTTGCAAGGAACTATACCAAGAGCATTTTCCATATTCCCATCAACATGGGAAAAATCATGACAGAGTCCATGAATCTTATCACGGGTGCAAATGCGCAGACCAAGGAAGGCTATCTCATCCTTTCCAGGGAGCATTCCAGCTGGAAAGCAGAGCATAATTTCCTTGTGACTCAGGATATCCCCCAAATGGAAATGACAGAACTTCCTGGCAGCTACTATGCCCGTGTCTACGAAGGTCCTTATAAGGACGAACCCAAATGGATGAAGGACTTTGAGAAACAGGCTGGTGAAAAGGGTCTGAAACTCGATGCCATTTACGCATTCTATACGACTTGTCCGAAATGCGCCAAGCACTATGGCAAAAACTATGTTGTTCTAATGGGCAAAATTTCCGAATAGAACACAGCCCTTCTTTCGTAGGTTATAATCTTCTTTGAAGATCATAATACTTCTTTGTAAAATACAGTTATTCCTTGTAAGATACACTTCAACTGCGCCCTATAAAGTCAAAAAAGAAACTGCCCCAATTTTAAGTCATAGATTGTGTGTTTCTCACTTAAAAAGAGGCAGTTTTCTATTTCATTTATTTATAGCTGACGGTTTCAACCCCAAGGGATCTTATGAGGTCCTCAAACGCGTCCATCATTTCACTTGAAGGCGTTTTAAATGTCCTGCTGGGTTTTTCAAGCCCGAGCTTCTCATACTTATATATTCCCAGCTGGTGGTAAGGCAGGAGTTCAATTTTCGGGGTCTGCACATTTTCCTTTATAAATTGTGCCGTCTGACGCATGTTTTCATAGGTCGCATTCACCCCGTCAATGACAGGAACTCTTATAACAAGTTCACACCCGAGCTTGGCCATTTTGCTCAGATTCTTCAATATGAGATCATTGTCTTTACCTGTGTAAGTCAAATGTCCATCCCTATCCATGATCTTCAGGTCCATGAAAATCAAGTCCATTCGCTCAAGAATTGGCCGTGTCTTTTCAAAATTGAAATAGCCGCAAGTCTCAAGCGCCAAACTCAGCCCATCATCATAAAAGATTTCCGAAAGCCTGTCCAGCATTTCCAGCTGGCCCGTTGCCTCTCCACCAGAAAAGGTCACACCGCCGCCAGATTGTCTGTAAAAGACCTTCTGCTTGTCCACCACTTCTTTAATTTCCTCCACAGAGTACTTTCTTACATATTCGCTTTCCTTATTTGCAGAGAAACACTCAGGATTTGAACACCAGGCACACCGAAGTGGGCACCCGGAAAAGAATAGCAGGGTACGTATGCCTTCTCCATCATTGACCGAAAAATTCTGCGGCTGCATCATATAGGCAAATCCATGGGCATCATGTTTAGAACTGCGCATGGGCTGTCCTTTCAATGATTGCGTCCTGCATCTGGCGCGACAGATTTACAAACTGCGTACTATAACCAGCCACGCGTACGAGCAAATCCTTATAGGCTTCTGGATTTTCTTGCGCTTTGAGCAGAACTTCAGTGGATATGGTATTGAACTGTACATGGAAGGCGCCCAGTGCAAAGAAGGACTGAACCATGCTGCCCAGATTACTTTGCCCCCGTTTTGTACGAACCAGGTCCTCACTGAGACGGAGATTCAACAGGGTCCCGCCTGAATGTACGTCCTGATTGAGTTTTGCAGCTGAACGCATTGCAGCCAGAGGTGTTGACTTATCTGAACCGGCAAATGGAGATACGCCCTCAGAAAGGGGCTTACGGGCCTTTCTGCCGCATGGCGTCGCACCCACAACCTTACCCGTCGGGAGATAGTTTGAGATACCCATGAACGCAGTGTTGAAGGCGTTTCCATTTATATCATCAAAGCTTGTGCCTTTTTTGTAGTAGTAATTGGCTATTTCTATTGCGATATCATCCACATAGTCCTTGTCATTGCCATACTTCGGCACTTCAAGGGCTTTCTCACGCAGGGCATCATAGCCCACCCAGTCATTTTCCAGTGCCTTGAGCAGGTCCTCCATGGAAACAACCTCTTCTTCAAAAACCAGTTTTTTGAGTACCGCAAGAGAGTTTGCAGTCACCGCAAGACCGATTCCTGTGAGAACAGGTCCCAAATTGTATTTCGCACCTGCATCGACCAAGTCGAGACCTTGCTCCAGACAGTTTTCAATGCAGGAGGATAGGAAGGGCCGCGGTACCATTTCCTTGTGAAGTTTCTGCGCAATAAGAGTTGCTGTGACTGACTGCTCAATGAAGTAATCGAACTGTTTGTAGAATGCAGCTTCTACGGCTTCATATGTGGCAAATTCAGAAGCATGTTTTTCTTCAAGGCCCACCCGCTCGCCTGTCAGTCTGCTTTTTCCTTCATTGAGGGCAAACTCAAGCGCAGCGGTAAAATTGATATTTACAGCCGATGTCCATTCGCCAGTCTTTCTAAAATGTGGCACAACACAGCCACAGTTATTCCAGTCTCTGGCGTCTTCAGGCTCATATCCGGCATTGATCAACATCTGATACCCCACCGTATCATTGTGTATGGCAGGAAAACCTGTTCCCTTGCTCACAAGATGTGTCACAGCACCCATAAAATCAGAAGGCGTGTCCTGATGGATGCGCACACTTAGTCCAGGCTGATGGGTCATTGCATTCTCAGTAGCTTTCAGACACATATAGGACAGTTCATTTGTTCCGTCTTTTCCACTGCGCGTCTTTCCGCCTACAGTCAAATTTTGAAATTGATTGTAGCCTGCAAAAAACTCGGCTGTATTTGCCGATATGGTCCAAACCCATTCTGAAAACTTGATCCAGAGTGCTTCTATGAGTTCCTGGACCTGGGCATCGCTTGAAAGCCCCTTTTCCTTATCCTTCTGGTAATAAGGATACATATATTGATCGAATCTGCCCGGATTCAGTGCCAGCGGATTTTCTGAAAGGATTCCCCCCATTTGCGTAAACCAGACGAATTGTATCGCTTCATGGAAAGTCTCCGGCGGTTGTCCCGGCACCTTCCTACATATTCTGGCGATTTCCAGAAGCTCTCCTTTGCGCCCGGTGTCCGCTTCTTTTTCAGCCAGTCTCAGGGCCTCGTCCGCATACCGCCCAGCAAGTGTAATAATGCCTTCTGAAGTCAAAATAATAGATGTATAGAAGTCCTGCTTTTTCAAATCCTCAATGGAAGTCATTTTGAGATGCTTCATTTTCTCTCTGGCATCATCGATAATTCCCTGAAAACCCTTGACGAATAATACATCCTGATAATCGGGTGTAATTTCACCTACGGCCTGACGCCACTTCGAGTCATTGTCGACAAATCCCGTATCGACAACAAGCTTGGCTGTCTCTTGTGGGAGCTGTGCCAAAAATGCTTCTTCAAGGGACTTGTCCTTCCAGTAAGGAAATATTTCTTTTCTAACAAAATCACGCTGGGCATCTGTCATTTCATAGGGGTCCTGTACACGTTTATCAAAGTTGTCCATTTCACGGTCTACCCATGTCCAGGAAAACTCAGGCGTCAGAATACCGCATTTACGAAACTCGCCCGTTGCACCCACAATCAGCTCACCCTCAAAAATGGTAACCACAAGCTCTTCACATGTTTTTTTGAAGGCCTTTGCCCGTCTGATTGCCACAGGTTGGCCCTCTGTTTCCATATGTGACGCTGTCCAGATTCTCGCTCTTTCACAAGAAATTGCCGGCTTGGAATTGATATAGTTCTCTTTTGCCTTTCTAATGCGTTCTGTAAGCATAAAGACACCCTCTCCCTCTGAAACTTATACTATATTAAAACATTGTGCGTTATAACATCCTTAGTTGGTAAAAAACCGTCAGAATCACAGGATTCTGACAGGTATTGCAGACCGACATAAATTTCCATTCGATAGTGCTACTTAGTATTTAACAATACTCTGGAACACAACCTCCTTGTCAAAAGGATTGCTGTAGCTGTGTTCTAGATTTGACTTGAACTTGAGTGCCGAAGGGGCCGACATGATATGCTCGTGCCCATCCACCGTTAGTTTCAAAGTACCCTTAGTAACGACGATATGTTCCTCTGACGATTTCAAGTGCGGCGATGAAACATGGTCCCCACCAGGTAGCATGGTGATGTAAAAATACTCAAACCCCGTCATTGGATTATAGGGAAAGACGTCATGAAGTATCATTTTTCCATCAGACTCATATACGGGCTCAAGTGATTCAATTTCAATCACATCGTGCGTTTCACTCCCAGAACCCATCAGCTCTGAAAAAGAAACCTTGAGACCCGTAGCAATTTTCCATAATACAGATATTGTCGGATTGGATTTGCCGCGTTCAATCTGGCCCAGCATGGCCTTACTCACGCCTGTAAGGGACGCGGTCTCTTCCAACGTCAGGCCCCGCTCAGTCCTAACCTGCTTCAATACGCTGCCAATACTTTGTGTAGGATCATTCACTCTCATTCACTTCTCTCGTTGTCATCTCCACTATTATTCCAACAAAAGATGCTATAACATACATTTGAATGTCATAGCATCTTATTTATTCACTATACCACAGTGAAAATTATTCATCAATACACTTCTGTTATTGTAAGTACAAGTGCTGAAATACAGAATTACGACTGCACTTCAGCACCCAAACATCCTATTATTCTACTTAAAACCTCTTATTCCAAATCTTTTCTAACAAAATGCGTATAAACCTTTCGGTCTGACTCAGGATGCTTGATTTCATCCTTACCGTAGTCAACAAGCTTCAGTGCCCAAGCCATATTTTTCCCAAGACGCGACATAATCTGCACACCTTCTGCATCCTTAACAGCCTCACCCGGTGCACGTCCATGGATGACATTCCAGTAATTCGATGAAACAATCAGCATTTCCGAATACTGCAGGTACTTGTTCAGCTGGTCAAAGGCAGGAATACCGCCCGATCTTCGTACCGCCGTAATTGCACCACCAACCTTACCCTTGAAAAAGTTTCCGTTTGCGCCACTCACATAGAAGAGCCTATCAAGAAATGATTTCATGGCACCTGAAATCCCTGAGTAGTGAACAGGTGAACCCAAGAGTAAACCATCCGCATCTTTGATCTTCTCAAGAAAACCATTGAAGGAATCGGTCTTAACCACACATTTGCCGTCTCTGTTTTTAAAGCACATATCACATCCAAGACATCCTCTGATGTCCGCATTGCCTACTTGTATTATTTCAGTCTCAATGCCTGCTGCCTCGACTTCATCAAGAACCGCTCGAAGCGCATGGTATGTATTTCCGTTCTTTTTAGGACTTCCATTAATTGCTATTACTTTCATGTCTGCCTCCATTTCTGCCACTGTTTCGTTTTCATTACCAGTTTCACTATCATTATATGTCGACACATGACATTTATTAAGTACGCACTTTTTTGTAAGTATGTCCAAGTTTCATACATTAACTTGACCCGTCAAACACGCTATAGAAGAACTGTTCGTGGTCGCTTGAGCAATTTATAAAATTAATCTGGTGACTAGAAAAGGCTGCACCGTCATTTAGGGTACAGCCTATATTCTTCATTTCGGTTCAATCTATACGCAGACCCGGTCACGACCGCTATCCTTTGCTTTATACAGAAGCTGGTCCGCATGAATCATCATGGTATCGTAGTTTTCCATTTGCGCATTTTGCGTCACAACGCCAAGACTGCAGGTAATACTGAAGGGGTTCTCACCACTTTTAAATTCAATGGATTTCACAGCGCCGCGTATCTGTTCAGCGACCTCAACAGCATCATTGAGGCTGGTATCTGGCAGGAGTACAATAAACTCTTCACCGCCAATTCTTCCCAGTTTATATCCACGGCTGGCAATCAGGACGTTAATTTTCTTGCTAATCTCCACAAGGACACGGTCCCCCATGGGATGTCCATATGTGTCGTTGACCGTTTTGAAGTGGTCAAGATCAAAAGCAATCATTGAAAGAGACTTATTTTCAATACTGTTTCTATTAAAAAGCGCCTCAAGCGCTTCTATAATATGACGTCTTGAAAAGGCTCCCGTGAGTGCATCCCTGCTGACAAGACGTTCTAAGGCGTCATTTTTCTCCTTGAGCTCCTCAGTACGCTCTTCAACAATGCTTTCGCAGGTATGGTAGGCCTTCGAATACCGTCTTGCAAGGGTTCCAGAGTAAAGGAACAATGACCTTATACCTGATCATCCAATCCGTTTCCTTAATAAGTGTCAACACAGTTGACGCATATGTGATCAGTGCAAAATACAGCGCCGCATAGTTTCCCTTATAAAAGAGAAACAAATAGGTATGATAAACCGCTGTTACCAGAAAACACCCCAGTAAAAACCCCTCAATCGTAATCATTCCAGCTCTCCTTTTGCTCTTACTTTTTTAGACGCAGTTTGCCCTTCCACGCCCCCAGCACACCTGTGCCCTTCGCTTTTGATGGCTCACATTCCTGACGTATGCGGTATACATAATCAGAAATCAAGCCATCATCTGCCTCAATCTGCTTCAATTTATCTATAAGCAGTATCTGCTCTCTCTTTACATTCTTTTCACTGCTCAGGATCTTACTTTCCTTTAAGGCATTCAGCTTCTGTATCAATAAATCAAAAGCATCCTGCTCATTTTCAGCAGTCACTTCCAGCTTTGCCTTTTCAATAAGAATCGTAACGCTTATACCATTCTCTCTCTGCAGCGCTTCAATGCGCTTGAAGCGTTCCGTGCTTTTCAGTCGCAGGTCTTCAGTAAAGGGTTTCGCCAATGATGCGACATTGTCAATACCGGCAACCACCTTTGCAGCGGTAGAAATATGCGGTCCCACCTTGCGCAGTACCGGAAGGGTCTTTTTCGATGAATTTATTATCGCTTTAAATTTGCTCATTATGGAACTCCTTGCAAGCGTCTCGTTTTATTTTAGTAAACACAAAACAAACATAACAAGAAACCAAATCAATTTCAACTGCTGTAGTGAGATTGCAATCAAAACGTATTAAAAACAGATGCAAATACAACAAATTCTCTTCTATTCTTGTAATAAATCAAAATATATGCTAGAATTTTTTAAGGTTAAAATATGCTGATTCGGACTAAGTGCTGGAACAGCTCACCTGACAAAACCATAGAAATCTGACAAGATTTAAAGAACAGCTGGGTATCTCCCACCATAAAGGCTGTATAATCAAGACTTTAATAAGGTCAGCTTCGAGTGCAACGCCTCGACGCTGGCTTTTTATTTTTTGTTTTGGCATCAGCGGCTTCGGCCGTATCAAGACTTTCTTTTTCTTACACAGGGGTTTGAAGAGAAAGTCCATATATCTATCGTTCTCATACTTTTTATCAATGGAAGGGGATTTTTATGAAAGAAAAACAGCAGGGATCAATTTATGAACTTAATGGAAAGCCGCCAATCGGCGTAGCTCTACCACTAGGCATGCAGCACGTTCTGGCAATGTTCACAGGTAACATCGCACCCATTATCATCATTTGCAACGTTCTTGGTCTCCCACCTGAGCAAAAGGCATTTATGATTCAGTGCGGTATGATTGTTGCCGGTCTGGTTACATTCGTACAGCTATATCCTGTAGGACGTGTCGGCGCAGGCCTTCCTCTTGTCATGGGTACAAGCTTTGCATTCGTGCCAACCGCAATTGCTGTTGGTGGTACATATGGTCTTCCGGGTATACTCGGGGCATCCATGGTCGGCAGTATTGCAGAAATTGTAATGGGTTTCTTCCTAAAACCACTTAGAAAATTCTTCCCACCACTTGTAACAGGCACTGTACTTGTAGCGATTGGACTGTCTCTGCTTCCTGTCGGTGTAAACTATTTTGCCGGCGGCGTTGGCGCTGCTGATTACGGTTCTATTCAAAACATGGGCCTTGGTTTCTTTGTACTGATTACCATAATACTGCTTCAACGTTTCGGCAAAGGCATGACAAACGTCGCTGCAATTCTTATAGCACTTATACTTGGGTATCTGATTGCCATTCCTATGGGTAAGGTCAACTTTGCCAATGTAGCATCTGCAAGCTGGTTCAGCTTCCCGACACCGCTTCGCTACGGCATTGAGTTCCACCTTGATGCCATTCTGAAATTTGCAGCTGTATACCTGGTTGTTGGTCTTGAAACGCTGGGGAACATCTCAGGAATCACACTGAGTGGCCTTAACCGTGAAGCGACTGACCGTGAAATGTCTGGCGCCGTCATTGCAGACGGTGTTGGCAGTATGTTCGCAGCACTCTTCAACGTTCTTCCTAACACTGCCTATGGTCAAAATGCAGGCATTGTTGCCATGACTGGTGTTGTCAACCGATTCAGTGTTGCTACAGGCGCTGTCTTCCTCATGGCTGCGGGTCTTGTTCCTAAATTCGGTGCGATTTGTGCCGCAATGCCTTCAAGCGTTCTTGGTGGTGCAGTTCTCGTTGTATTCTCCATGATTACAGTGAGCGGTATCCGAATGATTGCCAAGGCTGGTCTTGATAGCCGCAATGGTACAATTCTTGCAATTTCACTGGGTCTAGGCCTTGGTTTCGCTCAGGTTCCTGCCTCAATTGAACAGCTGCCTGGCGTACTGAACCACTTTTTCGCAGACTCAGTTGTCGCTTCAGGCATTCTGGCACTGATGCTCAACCTTGTATACCCTCAAAACGCCGAAGACAAGCCTGCTGGCTCACTTACAAAAAAATCTGCATAGTCCTAAAAGTAAGGAGATGTAAACCATGTTACGCTTTAAAGAATATTATGCACCAACTTCACTTGACCAGGCACACTCGCTCCTAATCGCACACAAGAAAGCACAGCTCATTGGCGGCGGTGCCTTTCTGCGCCTAGGAAAGCGCCAGCTTCCCTATGTCATTGATCTTTCAAAACTCCAACTGGATTTTATTGCTCCAGAAGAAGACATGTACGAAATCGGCGCTATGACGAATTTTCACACGCTGGAAACCACAGAACTTTTCACACCAGAAATCCAGCGTTTCTTTAAAGATGCCCTTGGTCAGATTGTTGGCATTCAACTGCGCAGCATGGTGACTGTTGGCGCTACGCTTTACAGCCGCTATGGCTTCTCCGATTTGAATACGGCTCTGCTTGCACTCGGTGGCAGGGTTGCGTTCTACAAACATGAACCGTGTACTCTAGAAAGCTATTTACAGCACGGCATCGACTCTAGAGATATTATGAAATCTGTTCATATACACAAAAACTTTGATTTCACGGCCTTTAAAAGCGCTCGACTTTCCACTGCTGATTATGCCCTGGTCAACATGGCGGTCAGCAAAAATGGTTCAAAATGGCGCATTGCAGTCGGTGCGCGTCCGCATCGTGCAGTGCTCGCATATGAAGCAATGCAGGTCCTAAACAAGAACCCGCTTAGTGAAAAAACCATTGGAGATGCTGTTGAGGCACTTATGCAGGGTGTGCAGTTTGGTTCAAACAGAATGGCAAGTTCAAGCTACAGATGTGCTGCCGCAGCCGGTTTACTTAAACAGATACTAATGGAGGCGATGAATCATGAAAATCAAATTTGTGCTAAATAACGAGTCCGTTGAGGCAGATATCCATCCCGACATGTATCTTATAGATCTGCTTCGCGATTTTGACTGTCTGGGTGTGAAAAAGGGCTGTGACACGGGCACTTGCGGTGCATGTACCATTCACGTGAATGGCAAACCTGCCCTATCCTGTGTCATGCTGGCCGCGAAGGCCGATGGGACGGAAATCCTTACCATCGAAGGTGTGAAGGAAGATGCCAAGCGTATTGGCAGTTATCTGGTGGGCGAAGGTGTTGAGCAGTGTGGCTATTGCAGTCCCGGGACAATCATGAGCGTTCTATATCTTGAAAAATGTGTTCAGAACCCAACGGACGCGGAAATTCTGCACTACTTGAACGGCAATCTATGCAGGTGTTCAGGCTATGCAGGACAGCTACGGGCAATTCGAGCATACTTGGAGGCTAAAAGCAATGAATCATGTTAATCAGTCCATTCCAAAAAAAGATGGCATGCAGCTTGTACAGGGCCACCCTGTCTATACATATGACCTCGCCCCTTCAAATGCGCTTGTTGTAAAAGTACTGAGAAGTCCGCATGCCTATGCAAAAATAAGATCCATTCAAACAGATGCCGCTAAGAAGCTGCCTGGCGTCGCCGCCGTGCTGACATGGAAGGATGTTCCAAGAACGCCTTTTACACGCGCAGGACAGTGTTATCCAGAGCTTAGTGCATATGATAAGTTCATTCTTGACGAATACGTAAGGCATGTTGGTGATGATGTTGCCATTGTCGCCGCAAAGGATGAGCGCACTACCGATAAGGCTCTGCGTCTCATACGGGTTGACTACGAAGTCCTCACGCCGGTCCTGGACATGCACGAAGCCCTTGACCACGCAACACTTGTACATCCTGAACCCGAACTCTTTACACATATCAATGTAGGCTGTGACGCAAAACGCAACATTGCCTGTCAGGTTGAACTGGAGCTTGGCGACACCGAGCAGGCCCTCGTAGATTCAGACTATGTGTTCACAGCACATTACAGCACACAGGCCCAGGCTCAGGCTATGCTTGAATCGCACAGGGCGTACAGCTATCTGGATCAGAATGGCAGACTCAATGTTGTAACCTCAACACAAATTCCCTATCATACACGACGCATCCTCGCCCGCGCACTGGAAATGCCACGTCACCAAATACGTGTCATCAAACCAAGAATCGGCGGTGGATTCGGCGCCAAGCAAACAGCACACGCCGAGTTTTACCCTGCGCTGGTCACCAAGCTTACAGGAAAACCTGCTAAGATTGTCTACTCCAGACGTGATGTCTTCCGGGGCACAACCTCAAGACATAAAATGAGCTTCGATATTACACTGGGTCTAAATAAAGACGGTATGATCACAGCCATCAAAATGGATGGCATGTCCGACACCGGCGCATACGGCGAACACGCCCAGACGACCTTTGGTGCCGCGGGCAAGAAGGTTCTTACCCTCTACAACAAGGTCAAGGCATGCAAATTCTCCGGTACGGTAGTTTATACCAATAATGTGCCAGGTGGTGCCCTGCGCGGTTTCGGTGTGACACAGGGCGCTTTTGCACTGGAATCCGCTATCAATGAGGCCTGTCGAAAGTTTGATTTTGATCCTATTGACATGCGCCGCAGGAACATGATTTTAAAGGGCGAAACCACGCCCCTCATCAATATGACAACCAAGGGTGCCTCAGATGCCCCGATCTACATGAACTCCTGTCTGCTTGAGACTTGTGTCGAAGATGGCCTCAAGCATTTCCAATGGGATATGAAAAAGGAAAAGGCTGCATCTGAAAATAAGAAGAGCCCTTACCGCTACGGCGTCGGATTTGCCATCGCACAGCAGGGTTCAGGCCTGCCTAACATAGATATGGCAAGTGCCACCCTGCGTCTGAATGATGATGGATTCTTCACACTCCTGACAGGGTCGACCGATATTGGTACAGGCTCAGATACGGCCATGGCTCAAATTGCTTCCGAAATACTGGAGGTTTCCGTGGATAGAATCATCGTCCATGCGGCCGATACGGACACCACACCATTTGACAGCGGTGCCTATGCTTCAAGCACCACTTACACCACAGGCAATGCCGTTATAGACGCCGCAGAAAAAATGCTTGCGCAGATTCAGTCGACAGCTGCAGAATTTTTCGCGGTCCCCCTCGAATGCATTTCCTATGCCCAAGGGCATATTCAAAAGCATGGTGCAGATGGAGCTGTAGAAGATCGTATGTCACTCGGCGCTTTTTCCGACAGCATTATTTACAACCACCTCCATAGGCAGCTCAGTACAACCGGTTCATATGTTCCAAAACAAGCCGCACCGCCTTACATGGCAGGTTTTGCTGAAGTTTGCGTCAATACCCTGACAGGCGAAGTCCGGGTAACTGATTTTGTGGGCGTCGTCGACTGCGGTACGCCGATCAATCCAAAGCTGGCAACCATTCAAGCTGAAGGCGGGATTGCACAGGGTATGGGATTTGCACTCACTGAAGAGGTGCGTGTTTCTTCAACAGGTGTTCTTCAGACAGACAATTTTATGACTTATAAAATCCCCGCACGCAAGGACATTCCTCAAATACGTGTATTTCTGGCAGACGGCTTTGATGAAACCGGTCCATTTGGCGCGAAAAGTATTGGAGAAGTTGTCATAAACACGGTTGCTCCCGCAATCACCGAAGCCATAGAGGATGCTTGTGGCGTTCGTGTACGCGACTTGCCTGCCACACCGGAAAAGGTTCTTCTTGAACTGATTAAAAAATAACCGCACCAATCAGAACTTACAAAACCATAGGGCCATGCACTGGATTTAGCTTCTTGCCAACCCTGTGCATCGGCCCTATTTTGACCTTCTTATGATATAATGAAGTCCAGTAAAATCAGTCAGGAGCATCGCTATGAACCCTTGTCGCGCACTAATAAAACATACAAACTTCATAAAAAAGACCCTATACGCCTTGGTGGCGATTTCAGTCTTGATTTTCTCCACATTGCCCCCTATGTCGCCCCCTGCATTTGCAGAGACTGCCGCGGCAATACCTGATAAAATTGTCCTGCAGCTCAGGTGGGAGCATCAGTTCCAGTTTGCAGGATACTACGCGGCGCTTTGGGAAGGCTATTACGACGACGCCGGTCTCGATGTGGAAATCAGGCCGGGTATAGATACAAAGGGCAATGTCATTCTCGCGCCCCAGGCTGTAGAAAATGGACAGGCTGATTTCGGCGTCGGCGGTGTGGACATTCTGCTCGCAGTAGATTCCGGACTGGACCTGCGTGTAGTATCCACTATTTTCCAGCGTTCTCCCGTGGCATATTACCTCATGCCCGACACAAGCTTCAAGTCCATTTATGACTTCACACGGCTTAATGTCGCACGACGCGAGCACGATCTTCTGGACATTGAGCTCCAAGCCATGCTCATAAATGAAGGCATTGACCCTGAACATATTGCAAGCATTCCAAAAGATGTGGTCTTATCATTTGAAGACCTGAAGAACAGGACCTACGATGTCATTCCAGGTTATCTGGACACCATATCCTATCAGGCCAATCAGCAAGACTATACCCTTCGTAAAATCAGCCCGCTGGATTTCGGCATCGATTTTTACGGAGATAGCCTCTTCACGTCAGAAGATCTTGCAAAGTCACGCCCCAAGCTTGTCGAGCGTTTTAGAAAAGCGACACTTGAAGGCTGGGCTTATGCGCTGGAAAATCCGGAAGAAATGGCACAACGCATTGCTGACCACTTCTATGCCGATGCACCCGACTACGAAGAGTATGTGGCCTTCAACAAGTTTCAAGCCAAGCAGGTCCTTGACCTGACCCTGTATCCAGTCGTTGAAATCGGCAATATGAATCCCTTTCGCTGGACCCATATGATTGACTATTTAACTGAACTGCACCTGATTCAGAGGCCTATCGATACGAATACCCTCCTCTTTGACTATAGAAAGATTGAACAGGAGAAATCCTATCTTTATATTCGACTCTACCAGAGTCTCTTGGCTCTTATTGCAATTGGATCACTCTTCGGTTACATCCTTCATATGAACCGAAAGACCCTTAAACTGCAGAGTGAGATTGAGTTCAGAAAGGAAGCTGAGCAAAAGATTTCCCTCAGCCACGAACGCTATCAACGTATGTTTGACAGTTCCTTCCTAGGTATTACGGTTACAGACCGTCATGGCAGAATTCTTCAGGCAAACTCCAAATGGGCTGAAATGACAGGCTACACCCAGGACCAGCTCCTTGAAATGAGCATTTTTGACATACTGAGTCCAGAAAGCATCAGTGCAGGAAAAAGATACTTCAAGAAGCTGCGCGATGGTGTTGTGACAGAAATAGGCATGGAACGCCTCTACCGGCGAAAAGACAAAAGTGAGTTTTGGGGCCAGCTCTACATGACCTCTGTCAAAGACCCCGAAACGCTTGAAGTGAATTTTCTCGGTATGGTTCACGATATTACTGAGCGTAAACACCAACGGGAAGCTGCAGAACGTGCGGAAAAGCGCTTTATGCGCATTGTGAAGGAGCTGACTTCTGAAATGGAAGAAATCAAGCCAGATGGCGCCTTCATCGAACAGCTCGAACAGATCAACCTGGAGCTTGAGCGGCTCTATAAGCGCGAACTGAAAGACAACCGAAAAAAAGAGGCGCTCATCATTCACCAGGCACGCCAAGCTGCCATGGGCGAAATGGTCGGCAACATAGCCCACCAGTGGCGCCAGCCCCTCAATAACCTGGGACTTATCATCTCTAACCTAATGGATGCATATCGCTTTGATGAACTTGATGATGTCCTCATGGATGAAACCTGCAACCGTGCACGCCTGCTTATACGGCAGATGTCAGAAACCATCGATGATTTCCAGGACTTTCTCAAGCCCTCTGTCAATTCAGAGCGTTTTGAGGTTGAACAGACACTTGATATTGTCGTAGAACTGCTCAAGGACAACCTGAAATTCAACAAGATCACTTTAAGGCGTATAGACTGTGCGGACCTTGCGCTCCGCGGTCAGAAAAACCAGCTTGCGCAGGCCATTTTCAACATTCTCAGCAATGCAGTTGATGCCATTAGAGAAAATCAGCCCGACAATAGAGAACTTTTAATCGAAACGTCAGTAAAGACAGCTGAGCACATTGAGATCACTTTAAGTCCTGAGCCCTTAACCAATCTGAAATATGTCATGATTGAAATCACTGATCATGCAGGCGGTATTCCAGAAAAAGTCATCGATAAGATTTTTGATCCCTACTTTACAACAAAATCCAAGGAAGAGGGCACGGGTCTTGGCCTATACATTACCAAGTCAATTATTGAAAACAGCTTTAACGGGTTTGTCGATTTCCAAATGACAGAAACCGGAACGAAATTCACCATAACCCTACCGATTGAGGAGTGATTCCTATGCCAGATATCACAGCACTTTCACACTTGTCTGTACTCTATGTTGAAGACGAGGCAGTCACACGTGAAGAAATGAGCAGGTTCTTAAAACGTCGTGTCGCACACCTGTCTGTAGCCTCAAATGGCATCGAAGGACTCCATGCCTTTGAAGCAGATGTGCCGGATGTTCTGATTACGGACCTCAGAATGCCCGACATGGATGGGCTTGAACTGACACTGCGCATTCGAAAGCTTGAGTATGAAACACCCATCATCATCACCTCTGCCCTTTCCGATTCAGAGACGATTTTGGCAGCGGTGGACCGAGAAATTACAAAGTACATCGTCAAGCCCATCGATGCCAAGGAACTGGAGCAGACTCTGGTCGCCATCGGTGAGAAAATCCTGGCGCGAAAGCAGCATACAGCCTTAGCCCCCGTCATGTCATCAGAGCGCCGTCTTGAACTGGAAAAATCCATTTCAAGAGATTTTTCAGCACTGCTTAAAAAGGCGACTGGCAAGGGCCCAAAACGTGTAAAGGTCAAACTGAGCAGCAGCCACTGCACCATTCTCGTCGACGGCACGCTCACCCCTATGGAGCAGACTCTGATTCGCGGTGCCCAATCTCCTGAAATGATTGCAGTCAATCGGGACTTGCTTTATAAAACACTTTACAGCGCACTAAACACCCTCTTCGTAACGCATATGGACCTTGGCATACAGCAGCTTACCTACACAGGCCATATCAGGGAAGACAGGGAGGAACTGAAAATAATCTACGCGAGATAGCCCTTTCTAATTGGGTATAAACCTCTATAGCAGTTTCTTAGAAAACAGACGATCTTAAAAGAGGTGTTTCCAATTGTTCCATATTAAAAGAGGCAAATACTTAATGCGGTTTATCGTACTGGCCTTAAGCTGCAGCATTATATTTTCCATGTATGTTCTTTACATTACATCGACAGAAGCCAAACGTGCCAATTTTGAATTTCTTGACCAATCCATGGACTCCGTCCAGCTTCAGCTGAAGACCTTCCTGGGGGATGCCTATAAATCAATGGAAATTCTTGAGGTTGCCGAAATTGAAAATCTCGATTTCAAGACAGACTACTTCCGCATTGAAAGAATTGCCCTCGAGATTATGAAACACATGAAGCATCTCGAGGCCCTTTCCATTGGATATGATGATGGAAATTTCCTAATGGTGCTCAGGGAGGACTCTGGAAATCTTGCAACAAATATCATTTTTAGAGATTCCGATAGAATCGTAAGCGAATGGTTCTACAGAGATGAAAGTGACGCCATACAGTATACTGAACCCATACAAAATGAAATGTATGATCATCGCACCAGGGAATGGTACAAAATTACCCAAGCAGAGCACGACATGTACTGGTCTCATACCTTTGACTTTTTCCACACTGATAAGATTGGCATTGCCGTGTGCAATCCCTTTTATAAGGATGATTTGTTTAAAGGTGTTTACAGTGTACAGATTGACTTTGACACCCTTTCCGAGTTTACGAAAAATCTGAAGATCACCGACAACAGCAAAGTGGTCGTCATCAACAGACGAAGTGAAGAAATCGGTTTCGAGACATTTTCAAAAGATGGAAAACTTGGCTATGACGAATCGGCTGACTACGATGTCGACAACGAAATTGTTCAGGAGACATTCCGTGTTGTAGATGAAAAGAACGACTTTGATGAAAAGTTCAAACTGAAAATTGCCGGCGAAGTCTTTTATGTCAAGTATTTTCCGCTCTACGAAGACTACAATAGCGACTATGTCGTTGGTCTCATCATTCCTGAGGAGGATTTTTTAGCAGGCATCAATCATGCGCTCCGTGTCGGCTTTATCACAACCCTTGCCATGATTATCATGGGCTTTCTCTTCTATTTCTTTGACAAGCATGAAAGCGCTTATAAGTCTGTACTGGAAAACAAGGCGACAAAGGACCCGCTGACACAACTTGACAACCGGTTTCTGCTCCAGTCGAAGCTTGAGGCATTTCTTCAAGATAAAAAACAGGTGCGGTTCCCAGTATCGGTTATTCTCTGCGACATCGACCGCTTCAAATCCATCAACGACACCTATGGACATGACGTTGGCGATGAAGTGCTTAAGCGTGTGGCTGAAGTCCTGAGGACCAAATCAAGAAGCATGGACCATCCAGGCCGCTGGGGCGGTGAAGAGTTCATCATCCTTTCTGAAAACGCTTCAGCAAAAGACGCAGTATCCTTTGCTGAGCTTTTGCGTCAAAGACTTGAAGACATGTCTTATGCAGATTTGGGCATAGACAGAAAAATCACCATGAGCTTTGGGGTATCCCAAATGGAAATTGACGGTGATTTTGACGCAGCTGTCAAACTGGCTGACGAAGGACTCTACAAGGCAAAGAGAAATGGACGCAACAGAGTTGAACGGGTTACGGAAACAGAGCCTAATTAAGGTCTGATAGCAAAAACAAAAACCACTTTACTTTTGTAAAGTGGTTTTTGTTGGTTCCTTTGTATGCCTTGCTTCAACACGTTTCAAAGACGTATTAGCCTTTAATTTCGTCAAGGTTGATGCCTTTTTTCTTAGCAAAGAATTTAGGAATTTGAGAAACACCAAAGAGAACGATGCCCGCAATCAGCAGTTTGATAAACAGACCTGTTGAAATACCGTTGACAGCGATTTCTCCCGCCAGATAGGCATATATAAATGCCCCTGGTGCCATGGTAATGAATGAAATTGCAGTGAATGTCACCAGATTAAGGCTTGTAACACCATACGCGTAGTTCTGAATGTTATATGGGAATACTGGAACAAGTCGCGTGAGAATCAGGAAGTCCTTGCCGTTTTTCTCAACGCCTTCTTCGATTTTCTGGAAAATCTTGTTCTTTCCAAATTTGCTGACAATGAAATCTCTTGCAATATAGCGTGCAACGATGAAAGCTGCCGCTGCACCAATTGTGCCCCCGATCAGGGCTAGAATACCGCCAAGCACCGGTCCAAACATGATTCCAGCTGCAATTGTGATAATCGATGCCGGAATAGAGAAGATGGCAACAAGAATGTAGAGCAGGATATAAATGACGTATCCCATTGCGCCTGCATTTTCAATTAGAGCCTGGAATTGTTCAAAGTCTGACAGGATTTCTAGAAGGCCTGTCATCTTCATGAGAATGAAAACTGCGACCAGCGCAACAATCATCAGAACTGTTTTTAGATTCTTATTCATATTATCCTCCACGCCTACTTTACAGCACGCTTGATGCCCTGTTTAGACTTATAGCGATTCATCCATGATGATACCGGAGATGCAAGCACATCCTTGGGTGAATCCTCACCTGCATGAACCACAGGACCCCAAATCAGGTCCAAAATGTGCCAAGCCTTTGCGCCCCCCTGTAGAATCGATGAGCGGCAAGCTGCACAGTATACGACAACATCATCTGTTTCAAGTGTTTCAACACGCTTTTTCATGACTTTCTTTGCAACCTCGGGATTGGCAGGTACAACCATGCCACCGAAACCGCAGCATCTCGTCTTGTCTCTTGAATGCTTTGACTCAACAACCTTGTAGCCAAGTTCAGTGAGTATCCAGCGAATGCCGTCCTGAAGCTCTGTCAAATGACGCGTTGAGCACGAATCATGGATTGTAAATACCATGTCACTGTCCTTTGCCTTACCCCGCAGTTCTTCTGGAAGTCCGATGATTGGCAGTACTTCCCAAAGTGAGTATGTAGGTGTTGGTGACGCTTCATCGAATGTCAGCTTACAGCTCTGACATGCAACAATCATTGCTTCTATGCCTACTTCATTCATATCATCTTGCAGACTTTTGAAACGCTCTTTGAAAAGATCGTACTGACCTACTGCTTTTGTCGGCTTTCCGCAGCATTTCTGCACTGCTGAAAATTTCTCGAAAGTCTTGTTGAGGTACTCTGTCGTCTTAATGACCGCTTCAGGATTGTATGAAGGCAGACTGCACCCTGGCATGAAACCGTATCTGATTTTTTGATCAACTTTGAATTCCATTATTTCGCACCACCCTTTTTCTTCATAGTAAACAGCTTAGAGAAGCCAAGAAGCTGGTGCATCTTGATCGCACCGTGACCCTTGATTGGTGATTCGCCATCATTTGCCTTAACGAAATCTTTTCTAGAGCCAATAAATATCTTCTTCATAGGGAGCTCATGCGGACAGACAATCGTACAGTTGTCACATGCGTTACATGAGTATGCAAGAAGCTGATCCATACCCTGACCTTCTACTATCTTTTCCATCATGTCCTTTGGACACGTTCCAAAATCATTCATCATGACACATTCACGCATACAGAGCTTACACTCACACTTAAGGCACCTCGATGCCTCTTCTATAGCCATCTCTTCCGTGAATCCCAGATCTGACTGTATGAAATCGCGCTTACGTTCCTTTGGATCACGCATGCGCGCATGAATTCTAGGCACATCTTCCGTCCCCTCAGGCAAAGGCACGTCCAGTTCAGTCTGGTATGCCCACTCTGTCTTCAGACATCTACCAGCCTTCAGATCTTCACCCCTGAGGTAGCGGTCCATTGTAATTGCAGCTTTTCTGCCTAAAGCCATGGCTTCAACAACAATGTTGCCACCAGAAGCATCACCAGCGACAAACACATTTTCTATCGTAGTTGAAAGAATGTCATGATCAACTACGTAACGACCGCCTCTTGTCGTCTCAAGTGCGCCGCCTGTGATGTCTTCAACAACTTGGCCAGTAGCCATGACCACCGTATCCACTGGTATTATCTTTGGTTCACCTTCGTAGGAAGGATTGAAATTACCTTTTGCGTCGTGTATGGATTTGATTTTCTGAATCTTGATGCCTGTGACTTTACCACCTTCTTCAAGGATCTCGAGTGGTCCCCACCCAGCATTGAAAATAACGCCTTCTTCCACGGATTCTTCTATCTCCTCGTGGGATGCAGGCAGGTCCTTCTCGTCTTCAAGGGAACACTGGTAGACTTCATCAGCGCCAATTCTAAAGGAGCTTCTCGCACAATCCATAGCGACGTCACCGCCACCAATAACCATAACACGCTTTCCTGCTCTGTCAAAAGACTGCTTAAGACTGATTTCCTTGAGATATTCAGTAGCTGGGAAAACGCCTGTCGCCTTATGACCAGGCAGTGGAATGATATTGCCCTTGTGTGCGCCATGTGCCAGAAGCACAGCGTCATAGTCTTTTATCAGCGTATCGAAGCTGATATCCTTGCCAACTTCTACACCCAGTCTGATTTCAACCCCAAGCTTTGTCAGGTAGCTGTATTCGTAGTCAATAATGTCTCGTGGAAGTCTGTACTCGGGAATACCCACACGCATCATCCCACCAAGAACATTCAATTTTTCTAGTATGACCACCGCATGGCCTGCGCGTCTTAGCTCAATGGCAGACTGTGCGCCAGCGGGTCCGGCACCGACAATGGCGATTTTTTTGCCTGTGTCTGAGCCGACTTCAAGATTCCATCGATTTTCATGATCGGCCTTTTCAGCCGCAAAACGCTTAAGCGCTGCTATGGCAATCGGCTGCTTGTAGTCTGTGCTTCTTCTGCAGTCCGATTCACAAGGATGGGCGCAGATTCTGCCAAGCGTATTGGGCAAGAAAAGTTTCTCACGAATCAGATCAATGGCTTCCTCATATTTCTTTTCAGCGATCAGATTTACATAGCCCTTTGCATCTGTACTCATTGGACAGCGACTTGTACAAAAAGCGTCTTCATGCCCCATACACTTTTCAACAATTTCAGATGCATTATCTATTATACCGGGACTAAATATCACTTTATCCATATTTAACTCCTATCTCAATACATTTTGCTCCAGTTTCGCAAAATATTTTCTTTCCAAGTTTAAAACTGAACATTATGCGCGTATTAGGCAAGCCACAATGCAGATTTAACAGCTAATCCCTTTAATACTTTTTTATTCCCAAAGCGGCGCATTAACCTGGTTAATACGCCACACTTGGGAATACCTTGCTCTATGCTCTATTATTTTTCAACATTCAGCGTTGGAAGTTCGCTATTGCCGTTTTCGTAGTACTCATATGACCATTCAATCCAAGAGCCATCGTAGTTTTTAACATTTTCGTAGCCCAGAGCTTGTGTCAACACCAGATAAGTATGTGCCGATCTAACGCCTGACTGGCAATAAGCGATAACATCTTTGTCCTCAATATCGCCATAAAGCGCCTTCAGCTCATCAAGTGACAGAAGTGTTGTATCTTCACCCACTGATTTTTTCCACTCGATGAAAACAGAATCCCCAATCTTACCAGGACCAAATGCGCCTTTTTTCGTATCTGCACCTGTTTCTTCATCTGTCGTTCTCGTATCGATAACCGTTCCGTTTTCAAGTGCGTTTACAACGTCTTCCATAGATGCAATCGACGCTTCTGAAGGGTTTGGTGCCTTGTAAGCTGTTGCTGCCACTTCAGGGTTAGCCTCGCCAACTGGATACTCTGCACCAAGCCATGCGTTCAGACCACCATCAAGGTATCTTACGTCTTCATGGCCTAGAAGCTTGATTTGCCACCATAGGCGTGCAGCATCATGGTGACTGTTTGCTGAATAAACAACGATTGTAGACTCTGGGCTTGTGCCGTAGCTTGATAGAATTGCTTCCATCTCTTCTGTCGTATTTCTCATGCCGCCGTATGGGTAAGCCCCTTCAGAAGCAGAGTAATCTGAACGCCACATAGTAAATGAACCAGAAATTGGGCTGTCACCTTTTGTAGGGTTCAGTGCACCAATGACTACAACATCTTTTTTCTCATCCATCATAGATTTCAGCTGAACTGGGGTGATAAACGATTCCGGGTGCGCATACGCATTGATTTTCTGTCCTTGAGCCGAGTTGTCTACAACAACCTTTTCAGCACCAAAAATCTCTTTATAGCCTAAAAATCCAAATACAGCAATACATACTACTGCAACAATTGCTATCAGTTTCTTGTTCATTTTCTTTCCCCTTAACTTGTCATTTTTCGTTAATTTATTGGCACTTTTCCAGCACAGTTTGTGCATGTCCAATCTAACAAAACCTTTTCCTATGAGCGTATTTCACAGCTTGCTCTCAGCATTATCAGCAAATTCCAAAAGTCTTTAGCGAACATTTGGATATCTTCGTCCGAATCATAGATCATCAGATGACCATTTGGGATGTCAAAACTTTCAATGGTCTGCATCGCATCATCCGAACTTGGATCAAACGCATACAAGTAGATTACCGGGTCACGCACCTCTTTATGGCAGATGAACTTCCCTGTTCCCATACTGGACATATCCAAGTGGAACCGCAGACCCACCTTAGTCCAAACACAGCTATAGATCGCATCCTGGCTATTTTCAACTAATTGTGTTTCAACTGCGAATCCGCGAACAAGCTCAAGGAGCTGGTCTACTTTTTCGTTTTCTTCAGAGCTCGTACCATACATTTTTGATCTAATCACTACAACCCCTTTCGAATGATTTACTTTTGCAATGCAAGCGCTTAGCATTTTCGTAATATGCCTTAATGATAAAACCACGAAGAATACAGAAGGTGTTTCAAATCGTTTAGAAGTTTTTCAATCCCGACTATACTCCTATGGATTTATTCATGTTATAATTATAACAATCTTTCAAGTGAATAACGTATAAGCAATCATTATGAAACATAAGGAAACCTTATCACCATTAAAAAAATGTCTTATATGTCCATAACCATTCCATAGTATGATAGTATTAATACGAAAATGGTATAGTAATACTATTAAGTCAACAAAGGAGTAGCTATGAACCTTTATTATTTAAAATCATTCTATGTCACCGTTAAAAGCAATAGTATTTCTAAAGCTGCAAAAACCCTGCACTTGACACAGCCTGGCTTAAGTCTCCAACTGCAGTCGCTAGAAAAGGATCTGGGCGTCTGCCTGCTTACACGAAGCAACAAGGGTGTCGAACTCACAGAAGCAGGTCAGGTCCTGTTTGACTATGCGAGCACCATTCTTTCACTCCAGGAAAACGTTGAGCGAGATATCTCAAATATCAAGGACGAAAAGAAAAAACTCATGGTCGGTTCGTGCAAGGCTATTGGTGAATACGCCCTGCCCTGCAGCATCTATGTTTTTAAGAATGACAATGAAAATATTGATATCCAAATGGAAATCGTCAACACAAAAGACGTTATAGAATCCCTTGAAAGTCGAAAGGTCAATATAGGAGTAACCAGCGGAAAACCTGATAACAGCAAACTCTGCGCCAAGAAGATCACTTCTGACAGGCTACTTCTTGTTACATCTTTACCGCTAGTTAAGGACAAAATCACAATTGATGAGTTAAAAAAACTCCCTCTTATTTTCAGAGAAGAAGGCTCAGGAACCCGATCAATCATTGCTGAAACGCTCAATAACCACAATATCAAAACCACCGACCTCAATATTATTTACGAGCTCAACTCCATGGAGGCCATCAAAACCAGCGTCATCTCCGGAAAAGGCATTTCCTTTATTCCTGAAATGTCAATTAAGCGCGAGCTCAAGGACGGTGTGCTCAAGGCCATAGAAATTGAAGATGTCGAACTGATTGCACACTACTACCTGTGTCACCTGAAGGAATACAAGATTTGTGCGCCGGAGATTGAGTTTGAAAGCTTCATCATGTCTTCTAAGCGCGGATTCTGCTAATCCATTTACAAAAAAAGGTTCAAAATCATGACTGTACATGATTTTGAACCTTTATTTTTTTGACTCACAAAAAATATGCGGCACTGCTTCCAGCACCCATGACATGGCGACTTAAAGATAGTCTTTAAGCAGGTCTTCCATAAAATCCGGCTCCAGGTAGCGCTCAATGACTTTAAAGGTGGTCTCGTTCATAATTGCCCTTGAGGCGTCCGTATAGGACATCCAGGCGCCAGCGCACCAACCAAGGGCCCGTAGGTAGAGATAAGGCTTATAGACTTCCACACGTTCTTCTACTTGACGGCCTGCCCCCTTTTCGTAGGTCCTGTAAAAGCATTTGACCTCATCCTCTGACAGAAGATAGTCTGCCTTCCAGAGTGTTGTTGTTGGGGCTAAAAACTGTGTTATGTCCTGGACAGGATCACTGATGACCGGTTTTTCCCAATCGATCAGATAGTGCTTTTGCGACCCAATAATGAAGTTATGGCTGTTCACTTCAGTGTTGTTAACAGCACGCCAGGGGTCTGCCACAAAAAACGCATCCGTCCTTTGGGCGTTCTGGTCACAGAAATCATAAAGCTGTGTGATGATTTTCTTTGTTTTAGAGCCTGGGCGATCGGACTTCCAGAAGTCCGCCAGCCAGGACGCGCCCTCCCTGACACGTGCCCTGCACAAGTCCGATTCTTCTATGAGGACTGACTCAAAGGGTTCAACCTCTAACCGATGTATGTTTGAGAAAATCTCAGCTGCCTTATTAAGGTCCGTCGCATAGTCAAGGGGCCTTCCCTCAAGATAATTCATCATGAGCACGCCTTCATCAAAGTAGGTTCTTGAGTTGTCACAGAAGTAGCCAATAGGTGTAACACCACTGATTTCAAGTTTCTTAATAGCTTCATACTCGTATTCAATTTGATTTTCCAAATTGAGCTGACTGCCCATATTTATTCTGAACACATACTTCAAATCATCCTGACAGACTATGAAATTCTTATTGTATTCTCCCTGCGCAAGAAACTCTACGCGCATTTTCTCTGTAAGTCCAAACCGCTCAGCCTGGTCAGTTTCCAGGAGGTAAGACTTGATCTTATCCAAATGAATCTGCATTATATAACCATCTTTTCTATGAGTTTTTCCAAATAGTCCAACGTATTCTCCGGCACATGACTATAGGCCACACCTTCCTTGCCAAACTGGTCCCGCAGGATCATCAAGTCTTCAAACAGGTCTATGTCACGGTACTTCTCCAGCATTGCCACATTAAGATTCAGCTGATTTGCCACTGCAAAAGTGCGTTCTACTACCGACTGATTGCCCCAGTTCACATCGCTCATGAAGAGTGCCTTATGATTTCGATTGAGTCCAATGAGACAGTAACCGCCATCGTATGTGGGACAGATGACCATATCCCTCTTCTCCAGCTGAGCAAAGGCGCTTTCATAGGTTTTGGGCTGAATATGCGGTATGTCGCAGCCAACCAGAACAATCTTGTCATAGCCCCTGTCAAATAGGGTCTCAAAGGCCCTGTACATTCTTTCGCCTATATTGTCGCCGCTCTGGACAAAAGTACCATAGGCATGGGGAATGGTATTAAGAAAAGCACCTGTAAAGTTTTCAGGCGCGTAGGCGACGAAGATGTCACAAGCAACATCTAACTTGTCAAAACATGTATAGTAATCCTCTAAAAAAGCTTGATGAAGTGTTTGGCAGTTCTCAGGGCTCAATATGGGCATGAGTCTCGTCTTGGTTTGTCCGCCATATGGTATTCGTGTCATGAGTATCAGTGCATTCATCAGCGAATCTCCTTGTATTCTTTAATCAAATCTTCTGGTGGGACACCACGCAGGTATTTGTACTTTATCTTGTGCATTTTTAGCAGGGTTCGAAGCTGTCCGCCGGATTGGAACCGCCTAGCGGAGGTTCCAATCCGTGCCTTTACCACCCTTACAGGTCCCTGGGCGCTAAGACGCTTTGAAAAATCCCAGTCTTCCATAATCGGAATGGACTTGAACCCCTGTAACTTGTCAAATACGTCCTTACGGACAAAAATGCCCTGATCTCCAAACATGAGCTTGAGATGCTTGGCCCTAAGGTTGGAAGACCACGCAAGCCATTTCATAAACAGGGTTGGGTAATCATGAAAATATAAGGACAGACATCCGCCAATGCAGCCTGATGCAACAGCATTTGCAATGGCTGAAATACTCTCTTTTTCAAGGAGGGCATCCGAGTGGACGAACCACAATATATCACCATTTGCATGCTGGGCACCACAGTTCATCTGATTGCCACGTCCCTTTTCAGAGGTGATGACCTTTACATGCTGGGTAGAAATTTCAGTGGTTCTGTCCCGACTTCCACCATCGACAAGGATAATTTCAAATGCACCCTCAAGGCCTTTTACGCGATCAAGCGTATCTGCTATGGTCTTTTCCTCATTATAGGTTGGAATAATAATGGAAATCATAGTAAATCTCCTGTGTCGTGTCTGTAAACGAGCACTTGGCTTTCTGGAACTGAAAGAGATATGTCCTCTCCGATAGCCCATGGTCCATTGGCATCCTGCACCGACTTTATGATGCCCTGCCCTGTCTCGATTTCGTAAATTGTTGTACTTCCTGTATAAGCACAGCCGACAATTCTGCCTTTCCAGAGCCCAGAGCTGACACCCTGAATGGTGACAGATTCTCGTCTGAATACCGCATAGGCCTTGCCTGAGTAATCCGTATCTATTTTCAGTCGTGACTCAGGCATATGAACATACCCGTCCGCGACATCGCATTCAAATTCATTATTGTCACCGAAGAAGTGTGCGATTTCTCTGCGCAGGGGTTTCTTGTAGACTGCTTTTGGTGTTCCAAACTGGGCAAGTCTTCCATCGAGGAGAACGGCAACCCGATCAGACACCATGAGTGCCTCTTCTGTGTCATGTGTTACGAGTATTGTAGTGATTTTGAGTTTGCGCTGCAGGTCCGAAATGAGCGTACGCATGGAACTTCTCAGATGTGTATCAAGGCTTGAAAACGGCTCATCCAAAAGCAGAACATTGGGCTCAATGGCAAGCGCCCGCGCTAAGGCAATCCTTTGCTTTTGTCCACCAGACAGCTCGCTTGGATACCGCTTTTCAAAACCGTCCATTTTTAGGAGTCCGAGGAGGGCCATGGCCTTTTCATTTCTGACACCTTGGGCTACCCCACGGACCTTGAGTCCGAATGTGATATTCTCAAGAACCGACATATGCGGAAATAGGGCATAGTCCTGAAAAACGATGACTGTCCCCCGGGCTCTGCTCGTCATAGTCTCAGAGTTCTTTCCGTCTATGAAAATTCCCCCGGATGTCGGTTCGAGAAGTCCTGCAAGGAGTCTGAGGGTTGTCGTCTTCCCGCTTCCCGAAGGGCCCACCAGCGAAACCATCTCACCTTCATTGACTTCAAAGGATATATTTTTAAGCACTTGTGTTTCATCGTATTTTTTTGTTATGTTTTCAACTTTTATACTGCTCATAAATGCCTCTTATACTATGAAAAAATTCTCGCCTTTATAAAACGCCTTCATACTTCGTTCAACCGCAAGAAGAACCACCAGCGTCATTATAATGAATGTCAGGCTGTATACTGAAGCCATCATTCTATCTCCACTTTGAATATAGGGCATCATCACCATGGAAATGGTCATGATCCTGCCGCCGCCAATGAGAAATGTCAGCAGATACTGACTCAGGGATACAATGAACATCAGGCTTCCCGCCGAAGCAACCGCGGGCGCGATCATTGGAAGGGTCACATGAAAAAACACCTGATGGCGCTTGGCGCCCAGGTTTTTTGCACTTTCCTCCAGCCTGTTCCCCATCACCTCAAAGTAATTGGTGAATATACGAACGCCGTAGGGCATGGCAATAAGCATATGCATGACCACCACACCGGAAATCCTGTTGGCAAGACCCAGCTTGATAAAGGTCACGTGTATGCCCATGGCAACTGATATGGCTGGCACAACAAGCGGCGCAAGCACAAGGGTCTTCACCAGTCCCTTGCCCCGGAAAGAATACTGTCCAAGAGCCTTCCCAGCCGGAATGCTGATTGCCAGTGTCAGCAGCATTACCCATGCCGATATGCTGATGCTTGTCACGGCAATCTTCCACGTTTTTGTACGTGGGTCCAGCAGGTACTTGAAGCTTCTCAGGCCCCAGTCCTCAGGCAGCAAATTTGGCCATGCCCACGATCGTGCAAAGGCCCATATGACAATGATCATAAGGGGAAGCACCAGACACATCAGAAGTGTGTAAAGCATAAAGTTCATTAGTGCTCTTCTGTTCATTTTATCACCTCAAACCCAGACTATTCATGAAATTCACCCATGAAGACAAGACGCCACAAGGACACTTGAGTTTCAGCGTGAATCACGTGAATAATCTGGGTTATATCTTATATCTGAAAATACGCCTGAAAAGAAACGAAATCACACCCACAAAGCCGAGCGAAATGAATGTCAAGATCATATTGATTGACATGGTGTAGGGGCGATGGCCCAAATCAGGGTTGGTATACTCAACAAAAGCCAGTATCGGCAGGGCCCTTGGCGATGTTGGTCCCAGCAGATAGGGCACCTCAAAGGCCCCAAAGGAAAATGCAAAGATGATAACGAAGTTGGACACGAGTGTCGGTGCGATGAGTGGTAGGATAACATATCTGAATATCTGCCATTCGTCTGCCCCAAGATTGCGCGCCGCATCTTCCAGTCTGTTGCATACGCTTTTCAACACGCTGTAAACCACCATTGCAATAAAAGGAATCTCTTTCCACAAATACGCAAGAATGATGCCCCTTCCCGTTCTATCGAACAGGAAGGCAGGCATCTCTGCAGGTGTCGCTATTAAACCCAAATGAAATAGAACGCGCGATAATATGCCACTCTGTGCAAACACCGTATAGATAAGCAGCGCGGCAACAGAATGCGGTACAATAATCGGCAGCTTGTACAAGATCTCTTCCACCTGTTTTTTTGAATTTCCCTTGATCAGCAAATAGGCCAGTGCCACACCAAAGATAAGGGCAAGAACACTGGATATAAGTGAGATATAAAGACTGAAGCTCAATGAGGTCATGAAATCTGGATTTGTTATTACCTGCTTATAATAATCCAGCGTAAAGGTCCTCATGCCTATGGCGGGAAAATACCCCAAGCTCTGCATTAGGCCCATCATCAATCCGCCGACGAATACGCCCAGAACAAGGGCCATGACGGGTGCGAGCATAATGTAGGGTTTAAGCCTACTCACCTGGAATTGTTTCCATCCATATTTCTTCTATGATCGGTACCAGATGAACAGGCATCTCAGGTACGCGCTTTGAAAGCAGTTCTTCCTGTGAAGGAACGCCTTGACCTAAAGGAATCGCTTCAAAGAGTGCTTTCTCTTCGTCTGACATTTTTGCGTTGTCGAGTACAGGCAGGTCTCCCCAAGTAGCAGGATCATATTTCGATGCCTGAAGCTCCGGTGAAAGGATTGAATGGATCAGCACCATTGCACCATCCTTGTTAGCTGCATTTTCAGGTATTGCCATAAAATGCGTGTTGCCAACACTACCATTATCAAATACAAAGGCTTCAGATGTATCTGCAAATTCACCTGTGTGAATCTTTCCAGCAACATGATTTGGATTGTAGCTCATAGATAGAATCACTTCGCCATCTGAGTACATATTGTCCAGCTGTGCGACTGTTGCAGGGTAAGTCTGGCCTTCCATCCAAAGATAAGGCTTTAGCTCCAGCAGATAATCCATGGCCGGTTGAATTGCTGCACGGATTTCTTCCTTATCTGTACCCAGATTTTCAACTGCTTCTGTGCCCAGCACATCATAAATAATATTTCTTACAAAGGCACTTCCCGTAAAGTCAGGCAGCGCAGGATATGTAATCTGGCCTGGATTTGCCTTGGCAAGGGCAAGCAGGGCTTCGTGGTCTCTTGGGAACTCAGTTGAAGCACTGTCAGCAATTAGAACAAATTGAGCCTTTCCGTACGGCGCTTCATAGCCATCTGTTGCGAATCCAAAATCGTATTGGACTTCTCTCGAATCAGCATTCAGATACTGATTGAAGTTAGGCAGGCTGCCTGTGAAAGGTCCAAAGAGCAAATCGCTTGATTTTGCTGTTGAGAAGTTCTCCCCATTTATCCAAACGACATCTATGGTCCCTTCAGCACCCAGCTGCTTCTCACCTAGGAGCTTGTTGAGTATTTCATCAATATTCATTGGAACACGTTCCAGGGTCACATCGTAATTTTCCAGCAGGTAGTCTGCCACAGTGTTGTCCAACCATTCATTGGTCTGCTGCGATCCGCCCCAGCCGTAGAATGTAACCGTTGTACCCTTGGCGTTTTCAAGTGTTGTTTCCCATGCATCAGGTGCATCTTCAGGCGTGGTCTGAGTTTCCTGAACGACATCGCCTGCCTCTACAGGTTTGCTTTCCTCAGGTGCTGACTGGCAGCCTACTGATAGAATCAGAAGCATCGCCACTAAAACTAGTCGTGCAAATTTACGCATTGTATTCTCTCCTTCTTATAATAAATACTTCATGAGCAATTTGGAACCGATATAAGCGCCCACGAACATAAAAATGGCATACACCCATCCGTGCAATGAAAATGATGGTATTGCACTGAAGTAGGAGCCAATGTTACATCCAAAACTTAGTCGCGTTCCAAAACCCATGAGGATGCCCCCAACAAATCCAAACAGGAGTTGCTTTTTCGTCTTTATTTTCTTCCATTTGAACTCAGAAGTCATAAGCGACGCGATGACAGCCCCCACAATTACTGACACGTTTATTGCTGTATATCTGTTCATAAAAAAGGATGCGGGTGCATCATTCTCATATACTGAAAAATAGTACCAGTCCCTCGGATTCAGACCGAAAAACTCTAGTGCGCCTGCGCCCATATAGAGAAAACCCGTTGTGATTTTCCAGGGTCTGCCCGTTGCAACAAGTAGAATAATATTGAGAACCGCAAGTATGATTGCCCCTTTAATATAAGGCCATGGCTTTTCAAGAGATTTTTTCAAAGCATTCATGCTATTCTCCCTTCTCAATATAGATTTCCCACTCACCATCTCCAACTTTAAGATAATCTACATAATGGCCGCTCTTTTTTGCCCATTCAATAATATTCTTGATTGTACAGCTGTGATCAGTCTGAATGGTGACTATATCTCCGGCTGACATTTTTTCAAGCTCTTTTAATGCTTTTAACAGTGGGATTGGACACGTTTCATGCATGCAATCCAAAATCACATCGCCCATACTCATACTCCTTAGTCAATTAGCATACTGTGCTTTTTATCATACCAGTTCAGCAGTTTATACAGCACAGACAGTACGATGAGCTGTATTCCTATAGAAGCAGGCAAGCCTATCAGGTCTGGAAAGTATATCACTTTTGAGCCTTCAATCAATAGATGGTCCCATGTATCAAAGGTATTTGCTGCCAGCAGGGTTCCGATTATAAACCCGGATAGAACGACTACTTGCAGAAGGAATCCTTCCCCTATTCGCATAAGCGTTCCCGATGCACACCCGCCTGCGACAACCATGCCTATACCGAAAAGTACGGCCCCGACTGCAGTTCCAAAGCCTGCAGGTTCAATCTGACCGACTGGCAGTCCACCGCCTGTATGGGTTATGAAGTGTACAGCGCCAAAGCCAAGGGTCATGATTATAAGTGCCACAATAATAGCTCGCATTACAGAGGTGCTTCCGACCAAAATCGGATCTCGGAAGCTTGCCGCAAAACAGAATTTCGATCTTTGCAGCGTATATCCAATGAGAAGTCCAATCCCCCATGTCCAGCCGCTCGCTATGCTTTTGTCTAAAATCAATAAAAGAATCACCAGTGCAACCGCGATGGTCATCCAAGCAATTTTTATTTGACTCTTCTTCGCCTTGTACTCCAGCTCTCTCTTACGCTTCATTTCTTCTATTCGACTTGAACTCACCTGTATCACGCCCCACTCAATTCTGTCTTTAATTATCTGTTAATAATTAAACAAACACTGTGCAGTTTCATTATATCTACATAACTTAAGTCTATTATATAATAAGTCCTTATGGTACATAAAGACTTGTTATAACGCTAGACACTTTGATGCACCTATTGTATATTCAGTTAAGAATACACCTGCTATCTTGTAATTTTCGTACTTTAAGGAGATAAAGCCATGATACCTGTTATTTTGGATTGTGATAATACAATGGGACTTCCAGGAAAAGATGTGGACGACGGACTCGCCCTGCTCTATTTGCTTGGCTCCAAAAACATCGAACTAAAAGCAATTACCACAACCTTTGGAAACAGCACAATAGAGGCAGTGCACCCAAACACGGAACGCCTGCTCGACGCCCTTGGCATCTGTGATATTCCACTTTACAAGGGTGCTCTTTCACCTAAAAACCGCTATTCGCAAGCTGCCGAGGCCCTCGTGGATATGGTTAACAGACAGCCCCACGAGCTCACCATACTCGCCATCGGGTCTCCGACCAACCTGCTGGGTGCCTTTGAAATTGACAAGACCTTCTTTTCAAAGGTCAAGCACCTTGTCATGATGGGCGGCATAGAGTCTCCACTCATTATAAATGGAAAAATCATGAATGAACTCAATTTTTCTTCTGACCCAGAGGCCATGCAAGCCATTCTGGAAAATGCACCCAAGACTGCCATCATCACAGGACATGTATGTCTTGATGCCGTGTTCAGCCACGACACCTATAATGAAATGACCCGTTTTGGCAGCAAGGCAATTTTCAGATTCATCGAAAAGGAAACCAAGCCATGGATTGATTTCATAGGCGGGATTTATGACATGAAGGGATTCCATAACTGGGATGCTGTTGCTGCGGCATATATTGACCATCCCGAACTTTTTGATACAAAACTCAAGCCCATTGGAACCCAGCTCGAAGACTTGAAAACAGGGCTACTCGCACGAGATCAGGACACAGGCCACCCGGTTACCCTTCTAACGAAAATCAAAGACCTCGACGCTTTTAATTCCTGTCTTATCGAATCCTGGGGAAATGTTGAAATCTAGAAACTTCAAAGGCACATATCTGAAACGCATAAGTTTCAGATATGTGCCTTTTTCTTGCGCTCTACTCGATTTTTTTCTACAGCCAATTCTTCATGATATTGCCCTGGTCCGTCTTGTACATATTGCTGAAAAACTCCTCTGAACAGCTGTCGATTTTAGATAGCAGTTTGAAGTCGAGCACGAGATTATAATGTGTATGGAAAAAGTTCAAAAGGCTGTACATAGCCTTGAATAGACGTATGCGCTCTGAGGACTCTGTAAGAAATCCAGACTCATACTGCTTGACGTTCAAAAACTTTCTGATATTGCCATTGATTCTGCACAAATCTCCCCAAACATAGGGATCGAGCTTGAGTAAAACCGCCCCCTCGTACTTGTCAATTATGGAGTCGATCACCGTTGAAAGGGCCATATAGGGAACATCGCTCAAGGCATATCGTTCAAGCACAATACGGTCACCCAGTCCCTTCGATTTGCCGTTCTTTACGTGATTGCCCTGATTATGGTTATCAATCATATCCTGCAGGGATTTCGACGGACTCATGTTGAGGTCGACACGCAGCCGTTTCTTATGGAGCTCATAATAATGAATGGCATTGATGTAATCTCCAGACTTCATCAGGTTTGAAATCAGATGCTTATGGACCTCGTCATCATAAGGCATAAACCCAGTCAGTTCCTTATAGAGCTCAATCGCCACATCCAGAGCATTTCTCTTTTCATGAACTGCGGCAATCTCAGTCAGACTCTCAATATATATTTTTTGAAAGGCCTCCTTCTGATAGTAGAGCCAGTCATTGAACTCTTCGCAGTCACTCAGGTAGAAATGATCGAAGAAGTTTTCCTTGTAGGAAATAAGCAGCTTGTCGATTTGATGCTTTTCGAGTTCCCAGCCCCCTGATTTCCCCATCTCATGAATTTCGATCAATTCAAATGCATCCACTTGAATACATTCAAGGTTTGTAAACCGCACCGAATAGTTATCAGAACAAAGCACAGCATCATTGAGGGCGTTGTTTCTCATGACACGCCTAATTTTCCAAAGATTATGCCTGAGATTATATCGTGCAGCCTTCTCGTCGCTTTCTCCCCACAGCATGGTCATAATTCTTTCTCGTGACGTGCTGCAATCCGGAGAAAAGATGACATAAATCAGGAGTGCCAATGCCTTTTTACTGAATTCCTTGGTTACTTCAGTATCATCTATCCAAACTCTGGGACGTCCCATTACCTTCAGCTTCATTACCGGCACGGCTACACCCCCTCTTTGCGATAGAGTTCTATGCCTTCCTTATACGTGGCAAGAACCTGGATATCCTTAATCCTTTTAACATCTGCCGACTCAGGGTTTTCATCAAGAATTACAAAGTCAGCCAGTTTTCCCCTTGAAAGTGTACCCTTGTTTTCCAGGTCGCCCACAGCCATGGCTGCGTTAACCGTAAACATCCTGATTGCTTCTGCAACAGTGAGTGCATAGGGTTCATTCGGATGATTGACCGCTGCGTGAATCCCCAGCAGTGGGTCACATGGGGTAACATCACAGTCAGAGCCGCCCGCCACGACAAGGCCTGCGTCAAACATCTTTCTAAGTGGATTGGTTCTTTTTCTGCGTTCTTCCCCAAGGCGGATTTTGTACATGTTCTTTCCTGTACCCCAGTAATATTCATAGGCCGGCTGGCTGGAAATAATAATGCCCAGCTTTCTTGCCCGTTCTATCTGATGGTCAGAAGGCAGCTCAAAATGCTCAATTCGGTGATTCAAAATGATGTCCGGATAGTTTGAACACGCGCGTTCATAGGCATTTAGAATAAGCTCAATAGCACGGTCTCCAATTGCATGGACAGCAATCTGAATCCCGTTTCGGTGCGCTGTATCTACAAACTCGCTGATGGTCTCCTGATCAAAGAAAAGGGACCCTGTGGAGTCTGGCTTGTCACTATAGGGTTCTGATAACGCTGCGGTATGTGACCCAAATGAGCCATCAATAAAAATGCAGCCGCCAATGCGCTTGAGTCCCAGTCCCATGACCTTTCTGACATCCAGAGTCTGATAATACAGGTACATATCAATCGGGAACCGACCTGCATTTTCATGAATAAACTCTGCATCCTTATCATGGAAAAGATAACCGCCCTCCATGGTATTGATTGAAGTCACACCTTTTTTGACCATATCCTCCATGACAATTTTCACGCCCGTCAATCGCACCTGATCGGAGATTTTGTTGAACATGAAATTTCGAATCCAGGCTGAAGCCTCACTATTGAAGCGCCCTGTGGGCAGTCCGCTCGCGTCGCGTTCAATCCCCTTCAGTGTAAATGGAATACTGCACATATGCAGTGCGCGGGAGTTTACAATGGAGGTATGATACTCAACGCGGTTGATCCAAATGGGAATTTCTCTCGAACATGCGTCGAGATCCTTGCGCGTTGGCAGCGTCTTCTCCTTCAGCTTGGTCTCATCAAGACCAAAACCATAAATGATTGTGTCCCGTTCACAAGTCATCCTTTCAATATAGGCTTTGATTTCCATCTTGATTTCCTCAATGGATTCACACCGTGACAAATCCAGCGCCATGGCATTCAGCGCCGATTGAACCAGATGCACATGGGAATCAAAAAAACCCGGATAAATGCACTTGCCCCCTATATCCATAACCTCAGATGCGGACTCGAACATTTCGCGTGTCGGATTCCCTGCACCAAGCTCTAAAATCCTGCCACTTTTCACAGTAAACCAGTTGCACGCCCTTGTGCCCTCTTCCATAGTCTGCACATTCCCGTTATAAATCAAAAGATCCACCTGCATGATTTCACCTCTTCAATCTGCCGTATCCCTGTAACGCACTAAAAACATAGAGAATTTCCCTATGTTTGAAGTGCGTTCAAATGGACATTACTTTTCAAATACGCAATTTCCATTGCAGTATGTGGCCATTACATTTATTGTATCAATTTTTTCAGGTGAGATACTGAAAATATCCTGGTCCAGAATAACGAAATCAGCAAATTTACCTGCAGCAAGCGTGCCCAGCTCCGTTTCCCTTTTGAGGGCATAAGCGCCGTTATAAGTAAACATGCGCACTGCCTCAAATACAGGAATACTCTCTTCAGCGTTGGAGTGATTCACAGAGCCGTGTATTCCAATAATAGGATTGATTGCCGTTACATCACTATCAGAACCACCAATCATCATGGCGCCGCTTTCAAGAATTCTTCTTAGGGGAATCGCGCGTTTTGTGCGTTCTTCACCTAAGCGGTCATAGTACATGCTCTCCTGGCCACCCCAATAGTAATCAAAGGCCGGCTGCATGCTCAAAATGACACCGAGGGATTTTGCACGTGCTATATGTGATTCATTTGGCAGCTCAAAATGCTCAATTCTGTGCCTTAGCGCCCGGCTTGGATATGCCGCCTCAGCCTTTTCATAAGCGCATATGATTTGCTCAATCGCTCTATCGCCCAAGGCGTGGAAAGCCAGCTGCAGATTCTTCTCGGTCGCTTCAAGCACAAATTTCTCAAGCGCTTCTGTCTCAACATAGAGAGACCCCTGTGTTGACGGATCATCCGTATAGGGCTCCATCAGCGCGGCAGTTCTTGAACCGAAGGAACCATCTAAGATAATGCAGCCACCCAGTCTGTCCAGTGCATAGGTATCAGCCGCAGCCACTTCCATCTTCTGAAAATACGGCTCAATTCTAATTGGCGAACGCGCCTTGTAGCCGCTGATGAATACAAAGTCCTTATCGGCAAACAACGGGCCGCCTTCAAGTGCATGGATTGTGGTAACACCGTTAATCACGGCCTGGTCAATAGCTTTACTGATGCCTTCTTCACGGGCGCCATCACTGATCCAGTTGAGCGCAGCTCTTCGCGCTATACTGTTGGCGCTGTTTCTAAGAACCCCTGTAGGCTTGCCGCTTGCATCCTTATCAACCCCCGGCGTGGCAAGGTCAAGACCTATGGCCTCTAAAAAGGCTGTATTCACCAAACAGGAATGGCTGTCCACCCTGCTCAGCCACAGATATTTATCTGGGACAACAGCATCGATTTCCTGAATACTGGGCAGCATTTCTGCTTCCATATTCGTTTCATCATAACCCGTACCAAAAACAATAACTTCATTTTCCATACGTGACATGTTGGTCTGAATGGACCGCAGCATTTCCGCTTTATTCTTTACACAATCAAGCGGTATGCCTATTTGATTAAGGCCCGTCTGTGTTAAATGCACATGCGAGTCTATGAATGACGGCAGAACCATGTTTCCACCGAGATCGACTGCTTGAATATGATCCAGTGACTCGGGCATTTCATTTTCTTTATATAATTTCTCTATACGCCCATCCGTCACCAGCATCGCCTTGTATGTATCCCCTACATGCTCCATAGAGTGGATACATCCATTATAAAACAACTTACTTCCCATTTATTTCATCCCCTACTATTAAGCACTGTAAGACTGTCTTGTCTCGATTTCGCCTTCTTTAAAGATAAACTTTCCTGTAATTCCGTAAATGATTGCGATAATCGGTGCCAAATATGCCAGGAATACATATGGCAGATACTCAATCGTTCCGACACCCAGCACGCCTGTAAAGTAAACACCGCATAGTCCCCATGGAATCAGCGGCGAGGTTACCGTCGCACTGTCTTCCGATGTACGCGAGTTCACCTGTGGCAGAATTCTCTGCTCCTTGTAGGCTGGTACAAGCATTCTCGATGGAATAATAATGGCCATGTACTGACTTGCCGAGAAAATATTCACTGCAATTGCAGAGAGGACGTGGGTAATGATCAGACCTCTGACAGAGCTCACAAGACCAGATATCTTGTCAAGGAAGGCTTCCAGCATTCTTGTCTTCTCAAGGACGCCACCCATGCTAAGTGCAATAAATCCCAATGAAATAGTCCACATCATACTCTGAAGTCCACCACGGCTCAGTAGAGAATCAACCGCTTCAATGCCTGTGTCAGATACGAATCCGTAGTTCATGAAATTCGCCATTTCACCTATGCTGTAGCCTTGGAAGATCATTGCAAAAGCAGCACCTACAAGAGATGCGATAACCATAACTGCAAGTCCACCAACACGTTTCACTGCAAGGAAAACAACCAGCACAGCCGGAAGTATTGTTATTGGGCTGATGAAGTAGTTGTTCTTCAGTCCACTTAAAATGACATCAACCTGAGATGTATCTATTGTTGAACCAGCAAATTGCATGCCCATTACCGCATAAATTACGAGGGAAATGACCAGGGCTGGTCCTGTCGTATACATCATACTCTTAATATGATCGAATAAGTCCGCTTCAGCTACACCAGCAGCCAAATTAGTTGAGTCGGAAAGCGGTGACATCTTGTCTCCGAAAATCGCACCTGAAATTACAGCCCCCGCTGTCATTGGTGCAGGTACGCCAAGACCCATTCCGATTCCCATAAATGCCACACCAAATGTTGCACCTGTAGTCCACGAGCTTCCTGTCGACAGCGACGAAACTGCACAGACGAAGCACACCGTTACAAGAAATATTTTTGGTGATAGGATCTTGAGTCCGTAGTAAATGAGTGTTGGAATAACCCCCGCCGGTATCCATGATGCAATCAGCACACCCACCAGCATAAGAATCAGCATTGGCAGCATGGCAATTTCACATCCGTAGAGGATTCCCTTTTGAATGTCCTCCCATTTGTAGCCGTTCATCATTGCAACTACAGCAGCAAACACTGTAGCAAGAATAAGTGTGATATGCGTTACCCAAGACTCCTTGATCACGAATATCTGCACACTCATTGCGATACACAGAAACAGTATGACTGACAACGCTGCGCCAAAACTTGGTTTCTTTTTCATGGTATTTGAATTTTCCATGTGAACACCTCCTTGACTAAAGATTACACCCCCAGCGTGTTACGAATCGTGTTCAATTCCAAATTTTCTGAAAAATTATTTAACACGTCAGCATGTTCCAACTTTTATTCATAACACATCTTGTAACCCCCGTTACCCTTATCATATTCCAAATCAAACTGTTTTACAAAACGGAAGAAACCCGACTGATATTCAGTCGGGTCAGGTTGTCGACAAAGTCGATAAGATGACAGACACATGTTCAGCCGGGTTTCTCCCATAGGGATTTCATATATGTGTGTATACAAACTAGAGGTCTATCCTATTGATATTTACCTTGAACAGCCAGCTCGCTTCAAAGCTGGATTAACCAAACAGTGATAGCAGAACGCCCGCGGAAACCGCCGAGCCGATAACACCGGCAACGTTTGGTCCCATGGCATGCATCAGCAGGAAGTTGGATGGGTTCTCTTTCTGACCCACTACCTGTGATACACGGGCTGCCATCGGTACTGCAGATACGCCTGCCGAACCAATAAGCGGATTGATTTTACCCCCTGAGAGCTTGTTCATGATTTTTGCAAGCAGTACGCCTGCGCCTGTTCCGATACCGAATGCGATGACACCCAGACAGATGATTGCCAATGTCTCAATCTTAAGGAACTGCTCTGCTGTTGCAGTCGCGCCAACAGACAGACCCAGGAAGATTGTGATGATGTTGATCAGGGCATTCTTAGCTGTATCTTCAAGACGTGCCACCATGCCAGATTCCTTGAATAGGTTACCCAGCATCAGCATGCCTACCAGGGTACCCGCTGGTGGTACAATCAGTGTAACAAGGATTGTTACAAGGATTGGGAAGAGCATTTTTTCTAGTTTAGATACAGGACGAAGCTGGTCCATCTTGATCATACGCTCTTCTTTAGTCGTAAGTGCTTTCATGATTGGTGGCTGGATTACCGGTACTAGCGCCATGTATGAGTATGCCGCTACGGCGATCGGGCCCAGAAGGTGCGGTGCAAGCTTCGATGTTAGGAAGATTGCAGTAGGACCATCAGCACCACCGATGATACCGATTGACGCTGCTTCCTGGGCGTTGAACAGACCAGAAGCGATTGCACCGATAAATGTTGTAAAGATACCGAACTGTGCCGCTGCACCCAGCAGCAGAGATCTTGGGTTGGCAATCAGTGGACCGAAGTCTGTCATCGCGCCAACGCCCATGAAGATGATTGGTGGGAAGATACCCAGCGCATCCCCTTGGTAGAGGTAGTACAGAAGACCGCCCGGCTCGCTTATGGAAAGCGCCAGGTCAGGCATGTTTTTCATTATTTCAGGGTCCACAACAATTTTGGAAAAACCGTGAGCCGACTCATGGACCATTCCAAGGTGTGACGTCGGGTTTGCCATCAGACCTGCAAGCGGCAGGTTGGTCAGCAGCATACCGAATGCGATCGGTATAAGCAGCAGGGGCTCAAATCCCTTTGCGATTGCCAGATACAGCAGGACACAGGATACGGCAATCATCAGCACGTTGCCCCACAGCATGTTTTCGTACAGAGCACTGAAACCAGTAGACCCCCAAAAGTCTATTATTGCTTGAATCATCTGTTTCGCTCCTTTCGCTCATAATCGTATAATCTGAAGTCGGAAAACTATCCGATAACGATCATAACGTCTCCAGAGTTTACAGATGCGCCTTTGTTGACATTGATGCTGACAACCTTGCCACTGGCTGGTGCCATGATTTCATTTTCCATTTTCATGGCTTCAAGAACCAGAAGCACCTGACCTTCTGCAACCGAATCTCCAGAGGCCACCTTGATGTCTAGAACGGTACCAGGCATTGGCGCAGAAACGGTGCTGCCGCCTGCTGGTGCAGCTGATGGTGCCGGTGCGGCAGGCGCTGGTGCTGCCTTAGGTGCCGCTGCAGGCGCTGGCGCTGGTGTGCGAGGCGCTGCTGCTGGTCTTGCTACGGGTGCACTTGCCGCGCCGCCGATTTCTTCTACTTCTACTTCATAGGTCTTGCTGTTTACGCTTATGTTATATTTCTTCATCATCCATCCTCCGAAAGTTCTCAACATCAGATTTTTTGAGTCATGACCAGCGTTTTTGAATCGTGTAAGCTGATCATCCCGAATATACTATTTCCACTTTCCTAGAACCGCGCGTGCATCTGATTCACACGGCCAGACTGACCCCAAGCAGGTGTCTGATCTGGAACACGCACAATATTTCTGACCACAATGTTTTGCACCGATGTGCCCAGTGTGGCTGCAATAGCCGCTGATATGACTGCTACAAGTTCTTCTTCATCCTCCTGAACCGCAGCAGACGCTGGTGGCGCTGCTTTTTCCAGTGGCTTTGACGGTATCAGGACGCTCTCAGCACGCTTGGCTTCTGCATTCTGAACCAGCTTTGAGTAGAAGGCTGTCAGCCCCCAAAGGACAATCAGGGCACAGAAGGTAATCAGCATGCCCAGTGCTGTCGTAAACAGCGATGCGTAGACTTTCTCACCTGTACTCATTTGCTGTATCAATGTCGGATCTGCGAACCTTGTCATTAAATCCATGGTCTCACCTCTTCCTCTTTAAAAGATTTTCCATTTATAATGAGACTTTTTCATTTAAAGCGGAATGTTGCCATGCTTCTTGGCAGGTCTGTCTTCACGCTTTCCTGCAAGCATGTCAAATGCCGCAATCAGTCTTGGCCGTGTCTGTGCAGGTTCGATGACATCATCCACATACCCGCGCTCGGCTGCCTTGTAAGGTGTTGCAAACTCAGCTGTGTATGCGTCGACCTTCTGCTGGCGTACCGCTGCAGGGTTGTCTGCGTCTGCAATGTCCTTACGGAAGATGATGTTTGCCGCCCCCTGCGGACCCATTACGGCAATCTCTGCCGATGGCCATGCAAGGACCATATCCGAGCCAAGGTGCTTGGAGGACATGGCGATGTAGGCGCCGCCGTATGCCTTGCGTACAATCAGCGTTACCAGGGGCACAGTCGCCTCACTGTAGGCATAGAGTATTTTTGCACCGTGACGGATAATGCCGCCGTATTCCTGGGTTGTGCCAGGCAGAAAGCCCGGTGTGTCCACCAGTGTCAGTATGGGGATGTTGAAGGCGTCGCATGTTCTGATGAAACGCGCTGTCTTATCCCCCGTGTTGAGGTCCATACACCCTGCAAGCACCTTAGGCTGGTTTGCGATAATGCCTACGGATTTTCCACCCAGGCGGGCAAAGCCTGTAAGAATATTCTTTGCAAAGTATGGCTGGTACTCCAGAAAATCACCCGCATCCACAAGGGCTTCAATGATATCCTTCATGTCATAAGGCTTGTTGGGATTTGGCGGAATGATTGTATTCAGCGCATCGATGCGCTTGTTTATGTCGTTTGCCGTATCATAGACCGGTGCAGTTTCCATGTTGTTGGACGGCAGGAAGCTGAGCAGTCTTCTGATCTGCAGGATGCATTCTTCATCTGTGGAAGCGATGTACTGGGCCACACCGGATGTCTGGTTGTGGGTCATGGCACCGCCAAGGGCTTCTGCTGAAACCTCTTCTCCAGTCACTGTCTTGATGACCTGCGGGCCTGTGATGAACATTTGCGATGTCTTGTCCACCATGAAAATGAAATCGTTAAGAGCCGGTGAATAGACCGCACCACCTGCACACGGCCCCATGATTGCGGTGATTTGCGGAATCACGCCTGAAGCCATGGTGTTTCTGAAGAATATGTCGCCGTAGCCAGCCAGGGCATCTATACCTTCCTGGATGCGGGCACCCCCGGAGTCATTGAGACCCACCACAGGTGCACCTACCTTAAGCGCATTGTCCAAAACCTTGCAGATTTTCGCAGCGTGCATTTCACCCAGTGACCCGCCGACAACGGTAAAGTCCTGTGCAAATGCGTATACGATGCGGCCATCCACCTGGCCGTAGCCTGTCACAACACCATCAGCCGGCGCGTCCATTTTTTCCATGCCGAAGTTTGTACACCGGTGCTTTACAAAGGCATCCAGCTCGACAAACGACCCCTCGTCAAAGAGCAGGTTCAGTCTTTCTCGGGCCGTCAGCTTGCCGATTTTATGTTGTTTTTCAACACGCTTTTCTCCGCCTGCTGCTTCAATTTTGTTTCTCTTTTCCTGAAGCAAATTTAGTTTGTCACTCAAATATAACGCCTCCTTTAACACTGTAAAGGATGGCCAATCTCAACTTCGACAGGCCATCCAAATGATTACATCAGCATATTAACAATCATGAATCCAAGAGACGGACACAGAAGACTGCCTAAACCCGTGTAGAAGGTTGCTGTCATAGCGCCGTAAGGAACCAGTTTTGCATCTGTTGCTGCCAGGCCACCGGCAACACCACTTGTCGTTCCGATGAGTCCACCATATACCATTGCCGCTGTAGGGTTGTCGAGCTTAATCTTAGAAGCAATCAGTGGTGTGATAATCATCGTCAGAACTGATTTGACAACACCTGCAGCAATGGATAGTGCGATAACCTCAGAACTTGCACCGAGGGCTGTACCTGTAACAGGTCCAACGATGAATGTTACTGCGCCACCACCAATTGTCGCAACATCTACAGGATTTGTATACCCCAGTCCAATTGCCACTGCTGCTCCAACGAAGAAGGAGAAGAGTACGCCTATTAGAAGGGCTACGATACCTGGAAGTCCAGCTTTTTTAAGATTGTCAATTTTAACGCCAAAAGCAGTAGATACAATGGCGTAGTCTCTAAGCATTGAACCGCCAAGTAGGCCAAAACCAGAGAAGTAAGCCACATCGGAGATGCCCGCTTTGCCACCAGTCACCTTACCGGCAATATAGGCCAGTGCCAGTGCTATGACAATTGCGATTGCAGATCCCATTCGCTTTTGCCCCATTGCATTTGCCACGCCGTATGAGAACAACATAATAAGTGCTACAGTGCCAAGCGCTCCAACTAGAGCATATTTTGAAAATATCGTTGTTAAAATCTCAATCATTATGCATTTTCCTCCTCAGCTATAAGCTCTTCCTTCTTACCGAGTTTACCAATCACAGGTACAAGGAACATCGCGCCAATCGTTGAAATACCCCCTGCAAGGAAAGCTACCGCTCCACCGCTAAAGGCTGCGACAACATTCTGTCTAGCTGCCATCGCAACAACAATTGGTATATACAGAGCACTTAAAAGCAGGATGCCTTTTTGTGTTCTTTCAGCAAAACCACCGGATTTTTGTTCAACATGGTTACTCACAAGTACCAGAATCAACATGGCAAAGCCTACGCCACCTACATTACCTGATATTCCTAGAGCGCCACCGATTGAGTAGCCAATCAGCGATCCGAGATACATGCAGAGTGCAACTATGCCAAGACCATATATTTCCATAATATCCTCCTAAAATAATTCCTCTTCCTTAAGTTTGGAAATCTTATCAGCATCATAACCAAGCAGCTCTGCCAGAATTTCATCTGTATTTTCACCAAGCAGAGGTGCAGCCTTTCGAATTGAACCCATAGTCTTACTCATTTTGATTGGGATTCCAGGGATGCTTGTTTTTCCAGCAACAGGATGATCGACATCCACTATCATTTCTCGAGAAGCGACTTGTTCATCCTTGGTAATCATTTCAATATTATTGATTGGACCACATGGGATTCCAGCCTTTGTCAGTCTTTCATAAAGACCCATTGTAGAATCCTGCGACATTGCTTCAGCAATCAGAGGACGCAGTTCGTCGTAGTTGTCAGAGCGATCCGGATTTGTAACAAATCTTGGATCCTCTGTCAGATGTCCCAGTTCCATTTCAGCACAGAATTTTTTCCATAGGCTGTCGTTGCCCACCGCTACCATAATTTCGCCATCGCTTGTATCGAATGGCTCAAATGGTACGATTGATGAATGTCTGTTGCCTGCTGGCTTTGGCGAAACACCTGTTGCAAAGAAACGTGCCAGGGCATTTTCTAGAATGGCCACCTGACAATCCAGCATTGCCACATCAACCTTCTGACCTTCACCTGTTGCATTTCTGTGGTTAACGGCAGCTAAAATACCAATGGCTGTAAACAGACCTGCAGTAATATCGCCTACAGATGGTCCGACACGTGTCGGCTTTCCGCCTTTTTGACCTGTGATGCTCATAATGCCGCCCATAGCCTGAACAACACCGTCATATGCAGGGCGTGTACTGTATGGACCGCTGTGACCAAAACCCGAGCTTGCGGCATAGATGATTTTAGGATTTACCTGAGAAATCACATCGTAGCCAATACCCAGTTTTTCCATAGTGCCTGGACGGTAGTTTTCAACAACTACATCAACTTCCTTGACCATTTCAAGAAACAGTTTTTTTGCTGACTCTTTTTTCAAATTCAGTGTCATGGAACGCTTATTTCTGTTGATGCTCATGAAATAAGCGCTCTCGCCCTCAATATAAGGACCAAATTGTCTAGAGTCATCGCCTTTTACAGGTGCCTCAATTTTAATAACATCTGCGCCAAGATCGGCTAGCACCATTGTGCAGTATGGACCTGCCAGCACTCGCGTTAAGTCAAGTACCTTTAGTCCTTCAAGTGATAAATTCATATTATTCCTCCTTACGACTAAGCTTGCCTATGTAATACGCAAATGCCGTGCCATGTTTTTAACAGCCTTGAGGCAAGCGTTTTCAACATCCATTATGGAAGAACATAAAAAAGCGGTAACTTTGTTACCACTGTGTGATAATAAAGTTACCGCTTTTGTTTCACTTAAAGCCTTCATCTATTTTTTCAGTCCGTACTTGTCAATCTTTCTTCTGAGCGTAAGTCGCGAAATGTTAAGACTTTCGGCAGCACGTGTAATATTCCAGCCATATTCAGACAAGGCCCGGAGTACCGCTTCCTGCTCTGCACGTTCAAGCTCTGTATATTCCGAGTCCTTGTGCGAAGTGTCGGTAAGCTCATAGGGCAGCTCCACACTGGTCAGCTCATCCGACTCCGAGAAAATCATCAGACGCTCAATGATATTTTTTAGTTCCCGGACATTCCCCGGCCAATCGTACTCAATAAAATGCTGCATGAGCTCCGGCGATACGGACTTGACTGTCTTTCCAAAGACTCTGTTGAAATGTGATATAAAATGCTTAATCAGGTCTTCCAGGTCCATTCGACGGTCCCGAAGCGGCGGAATGGTTATTGGAATAATGTTCAACCTGTAATAAAGATCTTTTCTGAAATGACCCTTTTCCACTTCTTCCTTCAGGTCCTTATTTGTTGCCGCGACGAGCAGGGCATTGAACTCAATCACCTGATTTCCACCTATGCGTCTGAACTGTCTCTCCTGAATGACCCGCAGGAGCTTAGCCTGTAAATCCAGACTCATCTCACCTATTTCGTCAAGAAACATGACCCCATCCATTGCATGCTCAAAGAGGCCAATTCTTTTCTCCTTGGCGTCGGAAAAGGCCCCGCGTTCATGACCAAAGAGTTCACTTTCCTGAAGGTGTACGGGAATAGCAGCACAGTTAATTGCCACATAGGGCTTTCCGCTCGCACATTTGTCAGAAATCATTCGAGCGACCATTTCCTTGCCCGTGCCACTCTCGCCATATACCAAAATTGTCGTTTTCACTTTGACTTCACTGATTTTATCGACTTTCTTATAGATGGCATTTATGGCATCTGAATGGCCAATCATGATTTTGTCATCTGACATGTCATCTGCATCGTGATGCAGGGTCATGGTCTCTTTAACTATTTCTGTCATTTCCTCAATTGAAAATGGCTTAGTGAAATACTCAGAGGCGCCAGCTTTCATGGCTTCAACAGCCAGTCGCACCTCGCTCAGATGGGTCATCATGATAATTGTGCTGCTTTTACTGATCTGTCGCATTTGCTTGAGGGCTTCAATCCCATCCATGTTGGGCATTTTGATATCCAGCAGCACTATGCTGTATTTCTTTTCTCTGAACCTGCGCACGGCCTCAAGACCGTCAGCAGCTTCATCTACCTCAACGCCTAACTTCTTAATACTCATATAGAGAGACAGGCGTATGCTCTTTTCATCATCAACAACTAATACTCTCATCGTTTCAATCCTTTTTGAAATGTTAGCTCAAATGTTGTTCCAACGTTTATTTCTGACTCAACTTCGATTTTGCAGTTGTTTTCCTTAAGTGCCGTATATGCAATAAAGAGTCCCAGCCCCGTACCTTCCTTTTTCGTGGTATAGAAGGGATAGAAGAGTTTTTCTTTTGTCTCTAAGCTCATGCCTTTGCCGGAGTCACTTATTTTAAGGATAACCTCATCTGCGTCACAGATCAGGCTACACTCAATAACCCCTCTGCCTTCAATGGCCTCGACTGCATTCTTGATAATATTGATAATGACCTGTTTTATAGACCTTGAATTGATATTGACGATGCATGTATCACTGGACCCATTGATAATAAGCTCTATGTCTTTCTTCTTGAGCTCCTTGTCATAAAGCTGACCCACACTGCAGACCAGGGACAAGAGGTCTGTAGGATACCTCTCTTCGGACCCCTTCTTTGCGAAGTCCAGGAAGTTGATCACAAGAACGTTCAGGTCGTTGACTTCCTCTTTCAAAATGTCGAGCACCTGCTCCTTGGACGCCGCGTCGATTTCATTGTCCTTCAAGACCTCAATCAGGTTGGCCATACCAGCCAGTGGATTCCCCAAGTCATGGATGATTGAAGCAGACAGTTCGCCCATGGTATGAATTCGGTCGTCTCTGCGAAGTTCTTCCTCTATCTTCTTGACCCGGGTGATGTCTCTGAACTGGAAGATGAATCCCAGATAATGGCCTTTTTTGTCTTTTACAGGAGAACAGGAATAACTGATAATAATCTGTCGCCCATCAACGCTGGACATTTCCGTTTCAAGCCGTGTATCCAGCAGGTTTTCACTTCTACGCTCCAGCAGGTTCTCATTCAAGGAGATACCCAGCAGCCGCAATAAATCATAAATGTTCTCAGGTGCCTTGGATGTTTTGTCAAATCCGGTCAGCTGAAGGGCCTGACTGTTCATCATGGTCACCTTGTCCTGGGCGTTTGCAACAATTATACCGCTGACAACACTGCGCAGAATGTCATTCAGATATTGCTGTGTCTCACTTTCCCTGCGCAGGGTATTCTCAAGCTCATTGATATTTGTCTGAAGCTGAGAACTCATGACAGAAAAGGCTGCACTCAGTTCGGCAACTTCGTCCGACTGCTGGTCAATGACCACTGGAACAATCTTCTTACCGGCTTGAATATCGCGCGGCAGCTTGCGCACTTTTGTAACCAGCTTGTCTATAGGCGTTGTAATCCAACGTGCTATAAAGAAGCCAATCATAATTGCGAAAGCAAGGGCAATCATTTCCACAAGGACGAGCTGCTTCATGGACTCGTCAATTTCCTTATTGATGACGCTCTTGTTCTGTTCGACCACAACAACCCAGTTATAGTCGTCAACAAAGGACATGGCCCCATAGTTCTCGCCATAATTGTTGCTGTACTTGAGATTCCGGTCTCTTCTGTCCTGGATGATTTCGCTGAAAATCTTGCCATCTGAAAGCGTCCGTATTCCAAGAGAATCTGCCGACACAAGGTGATCGGACATGACATAGTCCGGATGAATGACCAGACTGCCCCGCTCGTCCGTAATCCATATGCGGCCATCAAAGTCAGAAACTGCGTCCCCAAGCACATTTTGAAGATTTGCCAGAGGCAGACCTGCACCGATAAGTCCAATTATGGAATCATAGCCGTCCTTCACAGGCGCGGCAATAATGAAATGGGGTTGTCCCAAAACACTGCTGATCAGGAGCGAGCTCATAACCGAGGGCTTCTTTTCATGGGTTATTTCCCAGTAATACTCCCTGTCGGTATAAACCCTATTTTGAACAACGTCATTGGGTGGTTTTGAAAACACCATTTTTGCACTGTTGTTCATAAAATAGATCAGGTCAAAGTATTCAAAATTGTCGTAAATCCTGAAAATCTCATCCTCAATCTTATTCAGGTTACCATTGCTCTGTGTCGAAAAGTTGGCAGCAGTCACAACGGTGGACTTGGCGTTTTCAATATACAGCTTCAACTCGCTGGATATCATTTGAGAAATAATCATGTTCTTATTTTCAATGTTCTCTTCAAGCTTATCGCGGAAGATGACTTGAAAGATCATGCCTGTGATAATAACGCATGCAAAGGCAAAGATGGATATGTATAGGGGAATTCTGAACTTGATGCTGTTAACTCTCATGGCCTTCCCTCCATTTCAAATCTAATTCTTACCTACTATCATAAACAAATTACCTGAAATAACAAAGAAAATTATTTGACAATTAAAAGGCCGCATGAACAGTGTCATCAATCCACACTGCCCATACGGCATCCTTTTGTAATGATTTAATTATCAAATGGGAAGCTTAGAGAACTTCCTCATCGTTGTTGATCTTATCAACAAGCTTTCTGATCAGCTGCGTTGAATCCAGCAGCGGCGCAACCGATGAATCCGATGTCAGCGTCTCGATCACGTTTGCATAGAAACCTGACATATCCACTTCACTGTACCAGTCACGTGCCTTGATTTCTTCAGGTACATACGACAGATTTGTCGCATATACGCGGTCTAGTAGTCCCTCTTCAAAATACTTGTCAAATTTCTCCGGTCCGCTTGTAAAAAGTGCAAAGGTCACAGCTACAAAGACCTTGTTGGCACCACGTTTTTTCAGTTCTTCACAGATATCGAAGACCGACTGACCAGAAGCAATCATATCATCGACAATCAGAACGTTACAGCCCTTGACATCTCTGCCCAGATAATCATGCTGAACAATGGGATTCTTGCCATCAACAATCTTGGAATGGTCACGGCGCTTGTAGAAGAGACCCGTATCCACGCCCAGATTGCTTGAGTAGTAGAGTGCCCTGTCCATGGCGCCCGTGTCAGGCGAAATGACAACAAAGTTATCCGCGTTGACAATCATGTGCTCTTCTTCCGTCAGCAGCGCCTTGATGATTTTATAGCTCGGATGCAGATTTTCAAAGGAAATCAGCGGTACAGCATTTTGAATTGTAGGGTCATGGGCATCAAATGTGATGATGTCCTTAACGCCCAGTCTTTCAATTTCCTGCAGTGCCAATGCACAGTCAAGAGATTCACGTCCCTTTCTTCTATGCTGACGCGATGCATACAGAAGCGGCATGATAAGGGTTATACGTCTTGCCTTACCTGCAATTGCCGACAGCACACGCTTGATGTCCTGAAGATGGTCGTCTGGACTCATATGGTTTTCAAAACCAAACATCTTGTATGTACAGCCATAGTTGCCAACATCACACAGTATGTAAACATCTTTTCCGCGAATAGATTCCTTGATGACAACCTTGCCTTCGCCATTTGAAAATCTGACTTCGTCCACTTTAATGAGGTGTGAATCCTTGTCTCTCGTTGATGAAAGCTTCTTGTCAATCGGTCCGGAAATTTCCGAACAGCTTTTCATTGCAATTATCGCCAATTCACCATACGGTAAATTCTTCTGATCCATGAGGTGCCTCCCTGCTTAAACTACCCTTCAATTTTATCTATATAAGGTTTACCCAACCTTTTCGTCACTATTCTCATTTTAGTACTTCAAAGTCGCATTCTCAACTGTTATGTTTTTCCATTTATGTTTTTCAAATTGATTTTATAAAAACGCAACCAGCTTTACGCGTATTGTCTCATACATTTTGTCGTGGCCTGATAGGTTGGGATGTACCCCGTCCTCTAGAAAATCGGAATGTTCCAGCGTACTTCCCATATCGATATAGCGATAATCATGGTCCTTGCAGAAATGGATGAGTTCTTCCCGGTAGACGTCAATTTGTGACTGGTCCACATAGGCACGTGTCGGAATTCCAACTATGAAGGCAATGTTATGAAATTTCGCCTGATGGACCATGGCATAAATATTTGCCAGAATGTCCTTGTTGCGCACGCCCAGGTAGACGTCGTTGGTGCCGCCCATTATGAAAACATGGGTTGGCTTTTGCGCAACCACATCATGCATGAATCTTGCCAGCATTCCACCCGTCGTATCGCCGGATATACCTGCATTCACAACAGAAATCTCAGCACTTCCCGCGAGTCTATTGCACCACGCCTTGCTCAAATCGATGTCATACCCCTCAGTTAGACTGTCTCCAAGACAAACAAGTTTCATTCGATACACCTCCGCCTTTGTTATACCTGACCGCATTTCCTATTCATAAACAACAACCCTATTTCTTCCGCTGTCCTTGGCTCTGTACAGAGCAATATCTGAGCGTCTTATCATCTCATCGAAACTCTGCAATTCATCTGAATAGCATGTGAGTCCAATGCTGATGGTAATCTGGATCAATCGGCCATCCTGTGTTTGGATTTCCTGGGCTTCAACGGTCTGTCTCAGCCGCTGCGCAATTTCAAGGGCCTCTGTGTCCACAACATTTCTTAAAATGACTGCAAACTCTTCTCCGCCAAAGCGTGTGATAATATCAGAACGGCTGATACTTCCAGTTACAAGCCCTGACAAGGCCTTTAAGACCTCATCTCCAGCAGGATGCCCATAGGTATCGTTTACGGCCTTAAACCTGTCAATATCAAAAATAAGCAGTGCAAATTGCTGTTTGCTGCCTCGTGCAAATATGCGTCTTCCAGCTTCGAATAGCACCCTTCTGTTACCAAGTCCCGTGAGCTCATCGGTATTTGCCTTTTGCCGCAGCTTAGCGTGAAGAAGCTCCAGGTCGTTGATAAAAAAGCTGTAGACGTAGAGAATCACTCCAAGCGTAATGAGGATGCAGCTGCTTCGAATGGCTGTCAGAACACCTGCACTTGTCTGAACAAGTGGTTCAACAGTTATGATTTCGGAAATGACAAGCAAAGTGCTTGAAGCAATATTGATGGCAATGATGATTTTCTTTTCAAGGAACACTTTAATGTCATAGAGCACAAACGATGCTGGCGTGAAAGTAAAGAAGAAATAGTTCATGCCGCTGTCCTTATCGAGCCAAAGGGTTGACATGACTGCTGTTTGAAATAGCAATATGATGACCAGCATGTTCTTAGCCTGAAAGTGCCTTTCCGATTTAAGAAGCATAATCACCCCAAGCAAAGAGCACCCGACAAAAAAAGATGCCATGCTCAAACGCTTGTTTTCAAATACAAAGAAGTAAACAGGGGAATAGACATACATGATGCACATGGAAAGTATGTTAATCAGATAAGTCGCCTTTATATCGACTGGAAGTGCATCAGAATATCCCCATTTTTCTAGAAAATAATTCACACCGGCCTCCGTAAATCCATCTATTCTTGTTGCTATGACCATTGTACACCAATTAAGTCCTGCATATGCAAGAATATGAGAATTTGTCCATGTTAGTGGAAAAAATCCACTCTGCGAGCGTACAAGCGTACGTGATTAGAGCGGATTTTATCCAGTAACGCAGTATTTCGGCGTTTTTCTATAGTTTGTGGATGCCTGTGGGCATCCCTTTCCTTCTTTGCTATAGGTAAAGCTGCAAGGGTAATCTTCACTATTTTTCTAAACTACTGGCCGCTCAAGTCCATGACCTCAGCCCCTGGCGGATAGGTGATATCGCCTTCTTCCACGACATCAAAGGCCAGGTCCTTGAAGTAAAAGCTGGTCTGATAGCCCGCACTCTTGGCTTCCATTTTTATAATCAGATTATAGTCTTTCCAGACATAGTATCTTGCTTCAAATCCAGGGGCTGTGTTTTCAAAGACCATTACCGATTTTCCATCGAAGGACTCTTCACCTCTATACATGACTTCGTCAAAGGTTGCCGGATCAAGCTCATCTACAAACGTAAAAGGATTCGGCATATACATCATTTCCATGATTGGTGTGACGATGACCTGATTGGACTGCGCCGTATACACGCCCATTGTACCATTCATGTGATTATAGTAGGTGATGGTTCCCTGGGCTTCAGCTTTCATACTGTTGCCAATCACCCAAATCTTCATGCGATTTTCCATTTGTCCTGCATTTTCCATAACCAGTTCATAATAGTAGTTGTCAAACCGGGACGGATTATTGACAAAAGATCCGAAAGCATAGGCGTCTCCCTCAGTTCCTGTTCTCATATAACCGATGGGCGCAGCTTGTGTGTCCCTGTCCACATTCAATGACTGCGTGTCATTTCCTGTAGTAAGTGTAAAATACTCGGGAATAGTTGCCTCATCCACTTCAAGAGCTACGTGCCCTTCTTGGGTGCCTAGGCTGTAGGTCCCCTCGCCTGAAGTTACTGCCGGCATGCCGTCAATACGTACTGTGACATTTCCAAGACCGGCTTCACCAGCATCATGCTGTCCGTTTCCATTGGCGTCTTCAAATACCTGACCGCTTACAGTATGACTTGCCGGTGTTCCTGTCTCGGAACTCTCCTGCGCATCGGTCTGAACAGGTTCCTGATTTGGCGCCGATCCCCCTGAGCACCCTGTCAGCATCATAATTATGAACATCATTATCAGGAACATCCAAGACGCATATCCATATTTTTTGCGCTTTGTCATTCTTCTTCCTCCTTGTTAGATAAATCAAACCGCTTACCATTCACATGGTTATTTATACCTCATTTCCGCACATCGGCTTCATAAATACGCTACAAAGAGTCTTTTTTGGTGCCTGGGCATCATGCCTTATAGACACAATATCTTAATTAATCCTATATCTTGCGAACGATTTCCTAAACGTTTATTATTACAATGATATTATTTAATGTTATAATTAACACCAATTACCACTCTATTTGTTTCGTATTCCTAAATATTAAGCGGTCATAAGAAAGGAGAAAGACATATGTCCAATTTCATTTATATATTCACGAATATCATACTTCCAATATTCATTATGGTTGGAATGGGATTTCTGCTTCAGAAGAAGTTCAAGCTGCACATCGCCTCATTTTCAAAGGTTCAGATTTATGTGCTGCTGCCATCCCTCGTATTCCTGAATCTCTATTCCAGCACACTCAGCAAATCTCTGATTTCAACCATTGTTTTCTTCACCGCAGCCCTGTTTTTCGTTCTGACTTTCTTCGGAACTGGTATTGCGCGTATTCTAAAAATGTCGCGTGTGCGTGAGAAATCCTTTATCAACTCGGTGACGCTTCGCAATACCGGAAACTTCGGTATTCCGCTCATATCCCTCTTATTCGCAGGTGCTAACAGTACTTATGCCATGTCTGTGCATATGATTGCCATGACAACTTCGACAATTCTTATGTATACTTTCGGACTCTACAATGCCAGCAGTGGCAAATATACATTTAAGCAGGCCTTTCAGAGCATTTTCAAAATACCTACAATTTATATGATTCTACTTGCAGCAATCTGCAAACTCTTTGCCATAACTGTCCCAACAACGATTCTTGAGCCAGTTACGTATTTCTCCAAAGCAGTGGTCCCTATGGCACTTTTCACGCTTGGTGCCCAGCTTGCAGAAACCAAGTTTGAATTTGGTGACACGACGGTATATCTGGGGAATGCTGTACGTCTTATTGTTTCACCCATCATTGCCTTTGGTCTCGCAATTCTAATGAAGCTCGACCCCATTTCAGCTCAGGTTATGGTGATTGGAGCTGCAACCCCAACAGCAGTCAACAGTCTTCTCATGGCAATTGAATTTGATGGCGATGCAGACTATGCTTCTCAGACCATTTTCCTTTCAACACTGCTAAGCGCACTGACCATCTCTGTCCTGATTTATATGCTGAATCCGTGATTGTCCTGATTTTTCAAAAAAACAGTCCCATGAACTGCTGTCTAGTACAGCTTCTTCATGGGACTTTTTATTGCACTGATTCACTTCAATTATGTGTATCTCTTAGTTGACTCAGCGGCGCAGGCTTTGCAAAGTAATACCCTTGTATCATATCTACATCCATGCTTTCAACGGCCTTTAACTGAGCTTCTGTCTCAACGCCTTCTACTACAATCCGCATATTGAAGACCTTGAAGAGCTCGGCCGTCTTCTGCATGGTGCTATAGGTCTTGATATTTTCGATATCCTCCACAAAGGATTTATCGAACTTGATTTCATCGATGTCCAATCGTGAAAAGCGGAACAAGGATGAAAATCCATGCCCAAAATCATCGAGTGAAAGCTCAAAACCCATTTTCTTGATGGTTTTCAGGGTCTGGTTGACACGTTCCATATCATTGAAAAGACTGGTTTCCGTAATTTCAAATACAATATTCTTCGGATTGAGTCTATAATAGTTCATTCGGTCTTGTACAAATTTCACAAAGGCGTTGCTTACCAGCTGGTCCGCAGACAGGTTGATGGATATTCTTCGGTTTTTAAAATATGGTTCATTGACTGAATCCATAAAGACATTTTCGACCACAATACGCGTAATAGGCGCCATAAGCCCTTTTGATTCAGCCAGTGGTATGAACTCTCCCGGAGAAATATAAACATCGCCAGACTTCCACCTGATCAAAGCCTCAAATGATTTTATCTCTCTTGATTTCACATCCACTTGAGGCTGGTAATACACTTCGAAGCTCTTGTCGCTTATCGCCCTTTTCAGCTTCAGTTCTATGTCGATTTTCTTGTTGTGGGTCAGGTTATCCTTTTGGGCGTACTCATAGATTGATGACTCACTCCTCTTGGCGATGGAGGACGCGATTTCAAGCGCAGTCAGCACCGCAGAGGTTCCCGGCTGTATTTCCGTCCTGTCGTAAAGGGCAATTCCCGTATAGGCCTGGAGTGTTATTCCATGAAAGCTCGTTGATTCCAAGGTCGTATAGATTCGCTTGAGTGTTTTCACGACATGTTTTTTAGAATCCAGCGGGAAAATGATAAGAAATTTGTCGGAGTAATATCTGTAAACACTCGCATTCTCTGAATTGATATAGACAAGCGTCTCAGCCAACTCCTCAAGAATTTTGTCGCCTCTGTCAAATCCAAACAACTTATTGTAGTTCATAAAACCATGCACATTGAAAAGGCCGACATAGGTAGGCTGACTGTAGCATGCCAGATCTCTCTCGAATGCCGTACGATTGGGTATACCCGTCAGTTCATCATATAGTGCCATTCGGTGCAGGGCTTCATCCTTGTCATGAATGATCATATCCATATTTTCAAGGGTTAGGGCACTTTCATCGATTTTCTCAATGAAGAGCGTTGTGAAGAAGACGAAAAAGCCCAGCATGAGAAAAGACATAATTGACAGACTGAATGTATTGAAGTAAGTTTCAAGATAATTGGTGGACAATGTGGAGCTCAAAAGAATCCCCAAGTAACCAAAGGTGATATAGTAAAGTCCAAGATTGTTTCTAAGCTGCCTGTGCTTAAAGGCCTTAATATTGAACTGAAGAATGACAAGAGCCAGTAGCAGAATGAGCAAAAAGTATATCTGCCTGTATATTTCAAGTGGAAACACAATGGCAATAAACACCAGACTTCCAGGAAATATCCACTTCTTAGAAATGAAATTCCAAAAGCGATGCCTTTTTATAAATGCAAATATTGTAATTGCGAAAATGACAAGCAAAATTACCAGTGCAACCGTATAAGCTGACTGTGCAAAGACCTTGTCACCCAAAATTGACTGCATCATAACCCCTTTTGTCAAAATGGCCGCAGCCCCTAAGACAACCGAAAAGGACATGTGCATCACACGCTCTATGAACTTATGCGTCTCCATTCTAGGAGACTGCTCAATGTCACTAATGAACCTGAGCGATTGCACCATATAGGCGGTAATCGAAAAAAGCACTGTTGTGAGTATCACAAATTGAAAACGTTCAAACACGATGACCTCCAGAAAAGCCGCAGCATCCGCCACCTGATATCCTTATTTATTGTGTAGCAAATTGGTGTTAAATAGATAATAAGTCCTATATATTAATATCATATTACTGCATTCATTGGAAGTATAATCCATGAATAGTTTCTGTACACAATCCTAAAATAATGTAATTACATCATTTTACAGACTCTTGCATTCCGAATTGCAGATCTTTACAGCGGGTCACTTGTCTAGTACTATTTTCATATCTTCATTAAAATTATTATACACAATTTCTAATAATATTGCACCAGAACCCGTAAACTATTTAACTTATTCATTCCATAATTTGCAGGCTTCACACATGCATATATCGTTTTCATCACTTTTTTGCACTGGATTCCCCGAATGTATGCTAAAATCATAGAACATATCTTTAAACAAGTTCCTATAAATTGAAGGAGAACCGCCCATGCTATTCAATATAAGAAAACACTTGCAGCCCCTTCGGTTTCTCATACAGGTGCTGGCCCTTGCAATATCCACAACAGGACTCATAAGCGGCATACCGCTTTTTCAAATACTCCTAGTCGTCGTTACGGTCCTCACTGGTCCCCTCTTTTGCGGCTGGCTCTGCCCCTTTGGAACCCTTCAGGATTTTTCTGGTCGTTTACGCCAAAAGCTGAAGATCAGACCCTATAGGCTACCTATGAAGCTGGCTAAGGCACTCTCGCCCCTGCGTTATGCCCTGCTCGTGATTTCACTTTTCATAAGCGGCACTGCAATCAGCAGCCTCATGCATTTGGACCCGCGTGTCAATCTGGCCGCTGCCTTTGCAGGACATGCACTTTCTGTCATTGGATGGGGTGTCATATGTCTCATGCTTTTCATTTCCATTTTTGTTGACCGTCCCTTCTGTCAATTCCTGTGCGCAGAAGGCGCACGCTACGGGCTGATGGGATCGCTGCGACCTGTCACCATTGTTCGTTCAGCGTCCACATGTGTCAGCTGCGGCCTGTGCAACAGGGTCTGTCCCATGCACGTCGACATTCAGTCCCATACACAGGTACGGTCTTTGCAGTGCATAAACTGCATGTCCTGTGTCAGTGCGTGCCCGGTTGAACACACCCTTGATTTTAAAGTAATTGCGGTCAATATGCCCAAAAAGAAACTGGTAACTGCAGCCGTACTGATGGTGATTGTTCCTGTACTTTCCTGGTTTGCATATGAAAACTTTGCGCGCATAGGTTCAACCACCGCACTTTCATCTGTTGAAGAAATGAACCTCGACATGTCAACCCTTCTGGTTGGTGATGCCCTTGGCATCGCTGATGGCGTCTATACCGGTAGCGGAACAGGCTTTAGAGGTGACATGACAGTAAGCGTGTCTGTCCAAGATGAATACATCACGTCCATCGAAGTCACCCAGACCCGTGACGACCGCAAGTGGCTGCGCTGGGCAACCAACGGCATGATTCCTGAAATCATCCGTACCCAAACTGCAGATGTAGATACGGTATCCGGTGCAACCTACTCCTCAATGGCCATCAAGGAAGCCGTTGCTGATGCGCTGGTGCGTGCCGGTGGCACATCCATCGAACCCATCGTCAACAATGTCCCTCCACAACGTGGGCATCACAAGCATTCAAACTGAAATACGACCTGTAAAACCCTATTTTCCGGTTAATCAGCAAAAGCGGACTGTTTAAATGAACAGCCCGCTTTTTATAAATAGTCATTCTTTTATGGTCTTGGGAAACGCATAGAAAAACACTATGACGGATACACTTCAATAATACCTGCCGCACCCATGCCGCCACCAATGCACATGGTAATCATACCGTACCTGCCACCTGTGTTCTGCAGGTAGTTGATTGCCTTGCATGTAAGAATTGAGCCTGTGGCACCCAGTGGATGGCCCAGTGCCAGCGCCCCCCCTCTAGGATTGAGTATTTCCGTATTTAGTCCAAGTTCTTCTACCGTAGCTATGGCTTGGGCAGCAAATGCCTCATTGAGCTCAATAACATCCATATCCTTAATTGTAAGGTCAGTTTTTGTCATCAGCTTATTTATGGCATGAACCGGCCCCATTCCCATGTATTCCGGTTCAAGACCTGCAACCGCATATGAAACAAAACGAGCTACCGGTTTAATGCCCAGTGCCTTTGCCTTAGACTCAGACATGAGCACAACGAAGCTTGCACCATCGCTCATTTGTGATGAGGTTGCCGCTGTCACAAGTCCGTCTTCCATAAAGCAAGGTTTGAGTGTGGCAAGCTTGTCCAGATTTGTTCCTTTACGCACACCTTCATCACGCTTTAGAACAAGATCATTCCCTTCCGGATCCAGACCTCTCACAGGGATGATTTCAGGATCGAACAGCCCTTCTTCCAGTGCTTGTGCGGCTTTCGCATGGCTCTCAACGGCCATTTGCTCCATACGCTCACGTGTTACACCATATTTGTTTGCCACGTTTTCTGCCGTCATACCCATAGAGACATAAGCCTCCGTATTTTTAAGCAGCCATTCATTCAAATACTCCTGATCACTGGAAAGAACCGGTGCCGTCATGGACTCCACACCGCCTGCAACGACAACATCCTGCATCCCACTCATAATGGCCGCCGCACCAATGGCAATGGTCTGCAATCCAGATGAACAGAAGCGGTTCACCGTCTGTGCAGGCACACTGTCAGGAAGTCCGGCACGAATGACGATATTGCGTGCGGGATTCAGCCCCATTGTCCCCTCTGGAATTGCACATCCAACAATAACATCTTCAATTTCTTTCGCATCAAGTTCCGGTACCTTTGCCAGAACACCTTTTAAGACTTCAGCACCATAATCTACCGGATTCACCCCTGCGAGTGATCCTTTGAAAGCCCTACCGACAGCTGATCTGCCATAAGCAACGATAACACAATTCTCCAAAGCTTTTCCTCCTTACTTCCAGTTATTTTACGCATCTATTCAACCTCATCCCAGGCTATATATGGTAAAATATATATATAGTAATTTTCTACTAAACAAAACAATCCGAGAGGTTTCCATCTATGAATATTGAAACATTACACCACTTTCAATACATTGCAAAATACAAGAACGTCACAAAGGCAGCCAGACATTTCTACATCAGTCAGTCTACCCTGAGCCGTCAGATGATGGCCCTAGAAAAGGAACTCGATGTCGTTCTTTTTGAACGGAGCAACAAACAACTTGAGCTTACCAACGCAGGCGAAGTCTTCTACAAGGAATGTGAGCTTTTTATTAAACACATGGAAACCATCATCCAGAAAACGCAATTTGCCAGCAAGGGACAATCTGGCGTTCTAAGAGTGGTCTCGCCGGGCAACATCAGTCCAGTCCTGCAAAAATCGCTCTATCATTTCAAAAATGATTTCCCCGACACATCCCTTGTAATTGAATCTTACAATTTTACCGAGATTCCAAGCGCCATACTTTATGACATTTATGATGTAGGCTTCACATATGAATTTGCGGCATCTGATGAAGAACAACTCTGCCGTGTTCCAGTCGGCGAAGAACCCTTCTCACTTGCAGTCGCTTCTTCAATCGTCAAGGACAGCTCGACAGAGAACATATCTGGAATCGTAAACGCTCTGCCGCTTCTTCTGCCTTCATATGCCCAGCCACCATTTATCAAGCTGGTCATGTATGAGCTCGAGAACTATACAAATAGAAAGAATATCGATGTGATCTATGTCAACACCACAGACTCGGCTATGCTTCAGGTTTCTCTTGGTCTGGGCTACAGTATTGTCCCCACTTCAATGACCAAGGCAAAGTCATCAGACACGCAAATCACCTATATCCCGCTCAATGAATTCTCCGCGAAGGGCAACGTGGTCATGCTCTACAATAAGGAGAACAGCTCCGCGCTTGCAGAAGAATTCATCAAGCTTGTGAAATCATACGCTGAAAAACCTGAAGAAAATGCCTAAGGGGTATTTAGCTCAGCAGGCTGCACAGCAGAATGGAATAGAGTTTTTCATTCATGCTGGCACTTCTGGATGTAAGTGCGATTGGCACATTTGCACCCAGGAGGCAGCCTGCTAGTATATTTTCTTCATCGACATTCCAAATTTTGCTCATGACGTTTCCTGTAACCATTTGAGGCACCAGGAGCATATCCACATCACCTGCATAGGGTGAGTCATATCCTTTTATTTCTGCCGATTCTTTTCGCGTAGCCAGGTCATAAGAAATCGGACCTACCACTACACCATTATCAAAGGCCCCTTCCTCAGACATTTTCTGAAGACGGTCTGCATCCCCTGTTTCAGGCATTTTCGGACTGACTGTCTCAACGGCGCAAAGTGCACCTACTACAGGTCTTTCGTATCCAAGCTTTCTTAGGGCTTCCATACCAACCTCTATGATTTTTGCCTTCTCTTCAAGGGTTGGGTATGGAATGACTGCGCAGTCACTCATGGCAAGAAGCTTGTGGTATCCTTTGACCTGCATGAGTCCAAAATGTGTGATGAAGCCGCGATCGTTCAATCCCGTTTCCTTGTTGAGAATCGGTCTTAAAAGATCCTTTGTTTCCATCTTTCCTTTAAGAATGAAATCTCCACGGCCCTCATGAATGAGCTGAACAGCTACTTCAGAAGGATTGCGTCCTGCTTCGCAGTCTACGATTTCATACTTTTCCTCTGAAAACCCCAATTTTTCTATCAAGCTCTCAATGTGGTCTGTTTCTCCAACCAGAACGGGTGTGACATAGCCTTGTCGTTGTGCCAAAAAGCTGGCTTCAAGTGCATGGTCATCTGCCGCTCCTGCAACCACAATCCGCTTCATTTGCGTATTCGTATCCAGGCATGCCGCCTTAAGCGCTTCATAATCTCTATACATGGCATCTCCTTTAATCGTATACGTGCCAGTACGATCATTCGCACTGGCACATAGCTGTCATTATTTGAACTTGAACTCTACTGCCTCTATTGCTTCTATTTAATACCTAGGATCTGGCGCGCCTCTTCTGGTGTCGCAGGCTCTTTGCCAAACTCATTAATCACACGTGCAGCTCTTTCAACCAGCATTACATTCGATGCCAGCTGACCTTTGCTGTAGTATACATTGTCTTCCAGTCCAACACGAATGTGTCCGCCCAGGGCCAGTGTCGCGTACATGATTGGCATATGCTGCTTGCCCAGACCAAATGCTGACCAAGTTGCCCCTTCTGGAAGCATTTCATGGAGATATTGAAGGTTCTTTACCGATGCTTCCATGCCGCCCAGTACACCAAGTACGAACTGGTAGTGGTATGGTGCTTCAAGCACACCCTTTTTGGCATAGTATTTTACGACATTCATAAATCCAGAGTCGAAAATTTCAAACTCAGGCTTTACGCCATGTTCCTTCATCGTATTTCCCAGTGGCTCAAGGAACTGAGGTGAGTTATCGAAAATACCAAAAGGCATCCAGTTGAATGAACCCGCGTCAAAAGACGCAATTTCAGGTTTTACATAAGGCAGATGTGCCATACGGTCATCGTATGATGCACGGTTGTCACCTGAAGTTGTGCAGTTGATAACTACATCGCAATCAGGCTTGGCCTTGATCAGCTCAACGGTCTTCTTGAACTTCTCTTTGTCCATTGTGCCCAGTCCTTCATCATCACGCATATGCAGGTGGACAACAGCAGCGCCTGCCTTCCAGCACTTGTATGCGTCTTCTGCTATTTCCTCCGGTGTTAGCGGAATGTTTGGATTCATTTCCTTTGGTGTCATCGCACCTGTCAGTGCGGCTGTAATGATTACCTTATTTTCCAGTCCCATTTCGAGACCTCCTTTTCAAAATTGATTGATTCGATTATAGGCTCATAATTGTTTTATAGCTTTTGCAAAACTTACAAGTATCTTACCTTGCCAGGGCATTCGGATTACTGATAATCTCTTCAATGGAGCTGTAGCCTGGGGGCATGAATGTGAATGGCTGAACCGCTTCTTCACCCTTCAGTATGCGCAGTCCGCCTGCTGCTAGCGCTTCCATTTCCTTTTCTCCTGGAATGACAGAAACCGGCGCAATGAATTCAACCTTTTCGGCAATCCAGTCGGTAATACGCTTAGAGTAGGCAATGCCACCTGTCAAAATGATCTGGTCTACCTTTCCACCCCTGACAACCGAAAGCTGTCCTATGCTTTTTGCAACATTGTAAGAGACGGATTGAAGAACCAATTCCGCTCTTTCATCGCCTTCTTCAATCATTTTTTCTATGTCACGGACGTCCTGCGTACCAAAATGGGCTGCCAGACCTGCCTTGCCAGCAAGAAACATCTTCATTTCCTGATAGCTTTTATCGCTGTTATAGCACAGATCTACCATATAACGTGTCGGAATGGCGCCTGCACGCTGTGGTGACATGGCCCCTTCGTCGTCATATACCCAGTCAGCAATACGGCCATGGTCGTGGAATCCGAGTGTAATACCGCCGCCAAGCTGAACGATGATCAGGTTAAGATCTGCATATTTCTTTCCAATGGATTCTGCATATGTGATCCCGGCCATCTTTGTATTAAGCAGATGGGCTACCGGTTTGTTTGTAATTTCAGGAATGCCTGTGATTTTGGCGATTGGGTCTGCCGAGTCCACACACGTTGGGTCATAAATGATGACCGGTATGTCAAGATCCTTCACCAGTTCATTGCCAATCAGACACGAAAGAGAAGATGCATGCTGTGCAGCAGGTGCGTATTTCTCAGTCGCAATCATCAGGTCATTGACCTCATAGGCACCATCTTTAGGAACGGCGTGAATTGTACCACCGCGTGCAACCACAATGTCAAACGCGCTCGGGTCCAGGCTGTTCTCCTTTAGAAAATCTCTTACCTGGCCAGTTCTTAGTTCAAGCTGATCAAGGGCTTTAGGCATTGCTTTCAGCTGCTGCGCAGTAACATCGAGTGATACTTTGCTCACCATTTTGTCATCTTCGAAATAGGCAACCTTCGTCGATGTCGACCCGCAGTTAATAGTAAATATCTTCTTCACGATATCCTCCTCGCTTTTTACAATTTTCCTCTGCCCGAATTAGTCATGGAAACGCCGCCTCAGACATTTCCATCAGTAATTCGGGCCAAATGCAAATATATGCGGAGAAGTGTTACGTTCTCCACATATACTTTAGGAAAGAAGACCATCTATCAAGTTATAAATTTTAAAGACTCAGTTAACTAACGTACTTTACCTACAAGCGGTGGGTTGATTTTGCCTTCAAGACCTAGGTAACCGATCATTGAAAGAAGCTCAGAGTGAAGCTCGTCAGCACAGTACATACCGAATAGCTCTGTACCGAATGCCATATCCAGGTCATCAGAGATACGCTTTTTCCAGTTTCTTCTGATTAGCTGTGTAGTCAGACGACGCGCGATGCGGTTTTGAGCCATCAGCATGTCTGCGATTTCATAAGCACGATCCATAAGTTGCTCTCTTGGAACGATTTCAGAAACCAGACCAAGGTTAACAAGCTCGCTAGCGTCCATTTTGTCGCCAGTCATCAGGTACCATGCAGCATTACGTGCGTTCATAAGCTCAAAGAAACAGCTGTGGATACCGTCGCCAGGTACGTTGTTTGTTCCAGGAAGCATGTGTGGGTCAAGGATTGTGATATCATCTGCAGCGATTGCAAGGTCACACATCAGCGCAAGCTCTGTATGGCCACCTGAACCGCTAAGAACACCAAGTGTTGGAACTTCAACGTCTTGAATCATTGTAATGATCATACGACGACCATCAACGAACATGTGGTTGTAACGTGTTTCGTGAGGGCTGTCACCTTCTGGAGCCCAGCTTGCAGCTTCAAAGTCAGTTACCCAGATGTTGCCTGTGCCTGTGAAGATGATCATTTCTGTATCACGGTCAGTACCAAGAAGTCTCCACATTTTACCGATTGCATCATGAAGCTCCATTGACCAGATCAATGGACCACCCTGGCAGTGCATACGTACTGTTACAACACCGTCTTCACGACGATCGATAATGAAGTGTTCCTTGAACATTTCCTGAATTGATTCGAATGATGGCCACTCTACATATCCTGCATTAGTTTGTCTTTTAGTTACTGCTGACATTCGTTTTCCTCCTTAAGAAAAATAAAAATTGTTTTAAGTATTGTAAGTATTGATTGAATGGACACATCTGACTGCTTCTATAGTAGTCACAGGCGACTGCATGTCTCAGTGCCTTGTCAGACGTGGGATGCTTTACACTCTCATAGTAACCATCCAGTCATGCATCGTAAAATTCGTTATCTGCATAACAAAAAACGCTTTCCCTATTTTATTTGAAAGGGATATTCGTTATAGTGTTACCATCAAGTTATGTTGACCCTACATGATGCATAAAAGTTATAAGTCGGGTGAATATCGGTTGAGAAATAGCCCGTAGATAAAAGATAAAGAAAGGCGGATCCAAAGTGAATAATAAAAATGGCTTTCTATCGATTGAAAGCAAAAACATTTTCTCTATTCTAAAGAAATGGCTTTATACAGAACAGGACATCGTATTTAGAGAACTCATATCCAACGCGTCGGATGCTATAGAAAAGCTGTCTTCCCAACAAAATGATAAAGCATGCCTTTCCCCTTCCAAGGGTACAATACGCGTCACGCTGGATACTGAAGACAATAGACTGATTATTTCAGACAACGGTATTGGCATGACAGCTGATGAAGTAGACAGATTCATCAACCAGATCGCTTTCTCCGGTGCTGCTGAATTTATCAACCAGAACAGCAATGAAGAGACACGGTCCATCATTGGTCATTTTGGCGTTGGATTTTACTCAGCTTTCATGCTGGGGGATCATGTGGCCATTGAATCGAAGTCGTGCAAGGAAGGCACTGAGCCTGTAAGATGGGACTGCAATGCTGATATGTCCTACGAAATGAAGCAGGGTTCACGTACTGAACACGGTACCGATGTCATCATTTATCTGAATCTGGACAGTCCCTATTTGAAGAAGCCAGCGCTCATTCATGACATCATCAAGAAGTATTTCATTTTTCTAAAATCAGAAATATACCTTAATGCACCTGAGTTTGACAACACACTTGTCAATGATCCCAGCCCGATTTGGAAAAAGCCGCAATCAGAAATAAACACCGCCGATATGCACGATTTCTACAAAGCATACTATGCCGATGTTTCTGATCCTCTTTTCTGGATAAAGATCGAAAGCATTGATTTAGGACTCAAGGGCATCCTCTACTTCCGTGATACAAAGAACGGCACAGAAGAGCTGGATGGCAAAATCAGGGTCTACAACCGCGGTGTTTACGTCGGTGAAAATATCAAAGAGCTCATTCCAAAATTTGTAAATCTCCAAAGCGGTATTATCGAATGCGAAGACCTGCCGCTTGTCGTTTCTCGCTCCACAATCCGTGACGAAAACGAAAAGGACCTTACAGCACTGATTTATGAGTGTCTGTCTCAAGAAGTCACCATTGCCATGAATAGCATGTTTGAAAACAAGCGAAGCGACTATGAAGCTTACTGGCCACAGCTAAACGCCTTTGTCAAATATGGCATCATGCAGGACCGTATTTTCGCATCGGTCATGACACGCAAGGTCGTCTTTGAAGACCTTTACGGCAACCATCTGACCATTGCAGAATACTTGGATCAGATTAAAGCATCACATGAGAATACGGTTTATTACGCCTCAGATGCACTCGAGCAGGCACATTACATTGAAATATTCAAAAAATGCGGCCTTAATGCCCTTCTCTTTGACCATGTCATTGACCAGCCATTTATGCGTCGCCAGGAGCTTGTCCACCAGAAGGTGGGCTTCATACGCATCGATTCAAACATCGAGTCGTTGTTTGAAGGCACACTTAGCCCTGACGACACGCCATATGTCGATGCGCTCAAAACTAAGATACACGACTCCCTTGGCGAACGTATCGCCAACATGCAGGTTAAAATCACCAACCTTGAACAGGAAAGTATTACATCTTTGATTATCAATGATGAAAAAGGGCGCCGTATGGCAGATATGCTCGAAATATACGGATTTTTAAAGTCAACAGATACCCACCTAAGAGAAAAGCAGGCACAGAGTACCTATCTTGTTAACCTGAACAACGACACTGTCAAATATGTTCTGGAAACTGAAGATGAAATCCAGGCAGCACTTGTTATAAACCAGCTGTTTGATCTGGCTCTCATGAGCCAGGGCACACTCAGCCTTGAGCATATGGAGTCCTTTATCACACGCAGTGAAACCATTCTCTCAAAAATTGCCCAGGCTGGCTAAGTAGAGACCCCTAAAGACGCCACGGACATTACCACATTATACACACACGAACCAAAAAGAACGTGAACCGCACTCCAATCAGAGATGCTGTTCACGTTCTTTAATTTTGTCTTTCAAGCTGTCAAATCATATTCCAGCTCAAATTATTCCACTTCCCAAATTGGCATCAGAGGCTCTTACCGGGCACTTGACGTATGGAGTCCAAGCATTTTTGTCATTTCAACAATACGCTGTGCCCTGTTATGCAGATAATCCTGAGGCTTTATGGCATCATATGCGTAAATGCCTTTTCCTGATTTCAGACCCAGCATGCCCTTCTCTATCATCTCAACACCCAGGGCATTTTTGCCTGTATCATTACAAAGCGTCTTCTGGATTGTGTCTGATACGGATGTCGTCAAATCCCAGCCGACTACATCATAAAGTGCCAGCGGCCCCTCAAAGGCATAGCGAATGCCGCTGGTGCTGCGTATGGCTTTGTCAATATCCGCACCGCTCACCCACCCCTTTTGTATCATGTATCCGGCTTCACGGACAATGGCCGTCGCAATGCGGTTAACGATAAATCCTGGGACATATTGATTAATGACAACAGGTTCCTTTCCCAAATGCGCCAGAAATGCGTAGACCTGAGACTTCGTGGACTCAGAGGTCTGGGCGCCAGCAACGATCTCCACAAGGGGCATGATGTAGGCCGGATTGAAGAAATGTGTGATAACCAGTCTTTCAGGATGGCTGATATTCACAATTTCAAATATGTTGGAGCCTGATGTATTGCTGCAGAAAATACACGATGGACCGCAGTACTTGTCGAGCTTCTCGTATATATCCCGCTTGACTTTCGGGTCTTCAAATACGGCTTCAATGACCATATCCGCGTTCTTGGCACCCTCAGGCAAGGTCTTTGTATAATGCAGACACCTGGCTGATTTCTCTACAGCGGCTTCACTTATGATCCCCTCAGCAAGATAATAGCTGAGATCTGCCTCAATGAGACCTTTGGCATTGTCCACCTGTTCTTCAAAGGCGTCATAAAGGTATGTTTCGATGCCGTAGGATGAAATAATCTCTGCAATGGAACGCCCCATCGTTCCAGCTCCAACAATCAGTACCTTGTATGCTTCAAAGCTCTTTTTCATATGTATGCTGACATGATTTTCATGTCAGCGCACCTCCCTCCTGATTCTCGTAACCATTGATATAACTTGATTATAGCAACATGAACAAAGACAATCAAAATTGATTTATTCTTGTCACACGGATTGTTGCAAGTTTCACAGGCCTATTGAAAGACAACCTTCACATCTGGTCTGAAAAGTGGATAAAAGGGCTTGGTTTTGCAGGACAGGCTTCATTTATGCCCTCGATTTCAATACAAAGCCACTTTAAACACCTCTTCTATGCAGGTCTGGAATAGGCACCATACACAAGTCGCATGGCCATAGGGGTGCTTGACAATTAACAGTCAGCTTTTTATGGGTTTTATGGATTTTGCGTTTAGATAATATCATGACAAAGATGAAAGCCAGCTGAGCACCCTCCTTAAAGCGGACAAGGGGAATCCCCTTGCCAATCCCCGCTTTTTAATTGTTTAGGAAATGAAATTTCCTAGACAATTAAAAAGAGCTGAGATGGATTCTAATCCACCTCAGCTCTGAACAATCTCCCTAATTCTGTCTATCAGTTCAGTCACATCCCACCGCATGCTTTTTGCAAGCATATCTATGGATGTATCCTTTAGCATCATTTGACCCATGGGTCCACGCAGTCCATTCAGCTCAGGATCAATACTGTAAAAAGCTTCTTCGAACCCACTGTAATTCTCAAACAGGTCCGCAATCATGCATTTGGGCGTCACTTCAAGCCTTCCCGTGCTGATTTCCGGTGCAAGAGACACACTGTCTGGACAGGTCTTGCAGGTACTTTCCTGAGCTGTTACCAATACGGCATCGCGATTGCCTGACGGCCCCGTCATTGCAGTATAGATCAGGGTCAGTGTCCTATTTCCATATTTCACTTGTGTAGAAGTATCAGATTCCATGCCATCCAGAATGCCCTTTATGCGTTCCTTGTCAATCAGTGACGCTGTAGCCAAGTCAATGACACCAGAGGTCGATATGACCCTTGCACTTGTGTCAAGGTAAGCAGCGCCCACCTGATTCACGACTACGTCACCTGTTTTTTCACTTGTCTCTTGAAACGGCTTTGGATCAGCACGTTTGACAAACTCAACATTAAATGCCGGAGGCGTCTCAAGATATACATAGCCAAACGCATCATCAGCACGTCTTAGCCGTTCCCAGTCACTGCCTTCAAAATGCTTTATTGCATCTGGGTAAAGTACTTTTTCTTCCATATCAAGATACTGTGTCATCTGCTGAACAACCATTCTTTGATTGAAAATGAAATCAAGTATGTTTCCCGCACACAGCTCTTTATGGTTATTTTCAACTTCAAGAACTGCCCGACTGCCCATTTCAACAGCTTGGGCTACTGCCTTGTTCCCATTTCGTTTTGCAGCTTCCTTAAAGAAGCACTGCGCTTGACGTTCAATATGCAAGTTGAACTGCATCATCTTTTCGTAGTAGTCCATCCAGACATCTGCAGAAGCGCTTTCACCGTCAAGTTTATCGATATCAATCAAAATTTGTCGCATTACCGTGTTTTCATTGAAGTAATTTCGAATTGGATGACCTGGTTCAAGCATGTGATAGGACGGTCGCAAATATGGGCCAATAAGTTTAACGAGCACGTCTGCTTGCCCGACATCGGCTGCGCTTTCTATCCGTTGTGACAGAACATCTCGTATTCTGTCAATCTGTGCAGGACGACTTTGCGCCATATGACCGTCTAACTGTGTCTTTGCCTGATTCTTTTGGATTTCACCCGACAATAAACGATCTGCAATTTCAAACACAACCGCCACCTTTGATTCTATCCTGTCCAGTTTACGCATGCCACTCGTCTCCTTTTTAATATACTTCTCATTCAATATACTTCTCATTCAATATACTTCTCAAAGACCCCCATGCATAATTGCCCTGGAGGTCTTCAATATAAGCCTTATTAACCCTATATATTACGCCGCTAATCCAGACTCTTCCGCGAGATCTTTATGTGTTACAAATGAAATGACAACCGAACTCATAAGCGACAATCCGAGGAAGACCAAATACGCAGTCTCAGTGCTCCCTGTCATCCCTCTAAGTACGCCCAAGAGAAGGAATGCAGAGGAACGGATGACGCCCATGATCATGTTCACAATACTAAATGTCGTTGCAAAATCACCCCGTCCAAAGCACATTGTCGTCATTGAAGGCGGGAAGTTGCCCGTTCCACCAATTCCAAGACCAATCATTGCTATACCAATCATCAGGCTTGTGCTGCCACCCGGTGCAATCAGGAAGCCTATAGCCAGCGCATACCAGACACCAAATATTTGAGATGCAAACCGCGTGCCCCACCGCTGGTCTATATAACCCCACAGATAGGACCCTACCACACCAATCAGCGCTGCTGTCGACATAGCCATCAGTGCCTTATCGATTGTAAATCCTCTGCTGCCCGTCAAGTAAGGGATCAGCTGTGACATAATCCCAACTGTACCCATTCCCGCAAAACCATAGGCGATACCGAGCTTCCATACCGTAACAGAAGAAAGCGCCTTCATATATCCCATGCTGCCCTGAGGTGTCACCTCAGAATGGCCAATCCCTGGCGCGGGTTTCTCATTGTCAGGATAGAGACCACATTCTTCTGGTGTTGCCCTGGCAAACATTTGATTCAAAATACCAACGATGATCAAGATCACAGCAAAGGCATTAAGTGCATGTGTGATATTTCCATTGGCATCAAAGAAGGTGCTGAAGAAGGTCAACAGCGCAGGAATCGTCGCCGATGCCAGGTTCATGCCCATTGTCGTGAACCCCAATACAATACCCTTCTTCTTTGGGAACCAGTTGGCAATCATCGCATAGCCGCAAATAACGGAGAAACAGTTGATAAAGGTAATCATCAGTGTTTCCATAATTCCGTACATCAGAATGTTCACACTCTGACCGAACAGATACATGGATACACCGCCAGCTATGAGCGAGATGCTTGTTGCCTTTTTTAGTCCAAATGCCTGAATCGCATTGCCCCAGAAGGATGTCAGAATCAAGGCAACCACAGATGCCGGCGTTGCTATTGCAAGGAGCTGGTCAGCGTTCCATCCCTTGAGCGCTGCAAAACCAGGAACAATGATGTTCAGTCCGTCAACAGTTAGCCCTGTCATGAAATATACAAGAAGTGCAGAATACGCAATCGTAAAGATGCCCTGCTTGCCAAAATTATACCTTACCTTGTTTGTCTTCATAAACCCCTCACTTTTGCATATAAGTTATAAACAATGTGCAGTAATAATTACTTTGTCCTGGGCCAGAGAACGAAAAGCGATTTAAAGAACAAAAACGTTTTCCTGAAATAAAAAACGTTTTCATAGAGTCACTCTATGCTACATAGTTTATCGGCGTCGCCTTGCATTGTATAATGCCGTATTTGCATACGGTCCTTATGCTTTCTTCGCATATTGCAGGCGGTTATGCCATTGGTGCATAAAAAAAGTGTGATCTCCCCACAAGAGGAAACCACACCGACTATTTTCTAATAGAGTGTTGTACCGTGGTCAACGTAAAGAATCTGACCCGTTACTGCCTTTGACACATCGCTTGCGAAATATAAAATCGCTTCAGCTTGGTCATACACATCTGCTTCCGGTACTGTAATATCAATATGCTTTGCACACGCGTCTGCAAATGCCATGTTGAAGGTCTTCATTGCCTCTGGCGCATTGAGCGGGGTTGGCGTTGGTCCTGGCCCTATGGCATTGCAGCGGATTGCCGTATGGGAGTACTGCAGGGCAATGTTCTTGGTCATGGCATTGACAGCAGCCTTTGCCGCGCTATAGGAAATGCCTGCAACCCCTTGACTGCCGATGGATGAAATGTTGACAATAGAGCCTGAACCCGCTTTTTCCATATGCTCCAGTGCATACTTGCACATATAGTATACAGAGTACTGATCGATCTTGATGACTGTGTCGTACCAGGACTCGGTACATTGATTTACCGGCATATGTTTGTCAGCAATGCCTGCATTGTTTACGAGAACATCAATTCTGCCGTACTTGTTCACGGTTTCATCAATAATCCTTTTACAGTCCTCCATTTTGGAAACGTCGGCCTGTACAGCCATGATTTCGCCGCCCTTGCCTTCAATCTCAGCAACGGTTTCAGCATTCACTTCTGCACGTCTTGACGCTATGACCACCTTTGCACCCTCCTTGCAGAAGAGGTCTGCAGTGGCACGTCCAATTCCTGAATTTCCGCCTGTTACAATCACAATTTTATTTTCTAATCTTCCCATATATGATATCCTCCTTAAGTAAGTCAACGCAGCTGTTACCAAGACTTGCATTGTATACTACGCTATTTTTTACAATGGTATCATATAATTTCAGATCGGATAATTACGAATAAAAATGTCCTCTACTGACATTTTTGTCAGCATGAATAAGGCAATAATGATTTTGCACACTTTGGAAGTTTTCATTTTCTACTTATAACATAATTGCATAAGCAGGCTTGTCCATTTTACAGGAAACTTTACTATTCATCTATTTTCCTGTAGCCGTGCTTGATTTCTCCCATCGGGTTGATTTCAATATTTTTACGTATCATGTCCTCACGCCCCCACTTAAACATGGCATCTAGAATCGGACACAGGGACTTCCCCGTCTCAGTAAGTCTGTATTCAACGCGTAGGGGCACTTCAGGATAAACAGTCCTATACAGGATCCCATCGCGTTCCAGCTCACGCAAATTGCGTGCAAGTACCCTTTCGGTGATTGGCAGCTGCTTGGTAAACCTTGAGAATCTTGAATAGTTGCCTTCTTCAAAGTCAATGGCACGAATTAGAACAGGCTTCCATTTGTTGCACACAATTTTTATCATATGGTGGTAGGGATCATTCTCCAAATCAAAACGCTCAATATCTCCAATCGAAACAGTCATCATATCACTCCAATACGCTTTACAAAATGCGAAAAAAAGGTGCTTGCGCACCTTTCAGTCTGTCGACAATATCAACATAATACAGATTAAAGATTTATGCCTGCAAAATAGCCCTCGCGTGTCGCTTTTTCAACTGTACGCGCTGCAGCGCAATCTCCTGCGTTACGGTAATAAGGCGCAGTGCCGATGAATGCATCCGCTTCAATAATACGAGGTGCCATTCCCGCCGCCAGTATTACCGAGTCAGCCGTCAGGGTCTTCGTTTCTCCGTCCATCAGATAAGAAATGCCCGCTTCTGTCACACCCGTACATTTTGCAGAAGTTATCACATCAAAATTCTTTGTATTCTCAATTTCAGCCATGAGATCCCCACGGTGCGTTCGCGTCGCGTCCGGTGCAAGCTCACTGTTCATTTCAACCACTGTCACATGCTTGTTCCTTCTAGCCCAGTGCAGAGCAGTTTCACAACCGACCTGACCCCCGCCAATTACAACAAGACGTTCACCCAGTTCCGCTTCACGCTCAAATGAATCTGTAGCCAACACTGTATTCTCAACGCCTGGGATTGGTGGAACAATCGGTCTTGCTCCAAGTGCTGCAATCACAGCGTCATACTTTTCACTTTCAAGCGCTTCCGCTTTTGCCTCTGTGCAAAGTCTTACCTCAACATCCGACTTTGCAATCTGGTCTACCAGATAGTCCTTATACTTGGCAAGGGAGTACTTGAAGGAAACCTTGTCTGCAAACTTCAGCGCACCGCCAAGGGCATCCGATTTTTCATACAGCGTCACTGCATGTCCTCTCCCAGAAGCAGTCAGCGCAGCTTTCATGCCCGAAGGTCCCCCACCTATAACAGCTACCTTTTTAATAGAATCAGAATCCAGAATCAGGTTCTCAAGGTCATGCTGAATACCAATCGTCGGGTTTACCGAACACTGGAAGAAGTTTTCATATACAGCACTATCATGGCAGCGCATACACTTTACACAGGGAACCACATCCTCTGCCTTACCAAGCATGCTTTTGGGAATCAGCTGGGGATCTGCGATAAGTGCTCTTGAAATTGCAACAAAATCCGCTTTGCCGCTTCTGATTATTTCATCCGCGTCATGAAGACTTCCAATGCCGCCAATAGCAACTACGGCCGCATTGTTCAACTTTCCAGAATTCTTGAATGCCTCCGCCAAATGGACATTCGGATTAGGCGGCAGAAAATCACAAGGGTGTGTACGACACATGAGCTCAGGTGTGACCATGCCACAGCTGGCCTGAACAATATCCGCATACTGCTGGAATACTTCCGCCATTTTCAAGCCTTCTTCAAGGTCTATTCCCCCTGTCTTGAACTCGTCTGCCGACATGCGGATATCAATAAACATACGGTCTCCCACGCGTTCACGAATTGCTTCAAGTATCTCAATCATGTAGCGCATGCGGTTTTCAAAGCTTCCGCCGTATTCATCCGTTCTCTTATTCGTGAGCGGAGAAAGAAACTGAGCAATGGGGATACTGTGGCCGAAATGCAGCAGCAGTCCATCAAAGCCAAGATTCATAAGCGCCTCTGCACAGTGTGCATAGCCTTCCTTATAGCGCATCATTTCGCTGACAGGAATTTCGCGTCCCGGTGTCAGGCCATCCATAAGCAGACCGCCGTCAGACGCCACGTAGCCATCGTCAAATATGCCAATCAGCTCCATAGACGCCTTGGCGCCATAAAAGTGAATGCGTTCAGCCAGCTCGGCAATTCGGTTTTGGGAATTGTGCTTATAGAGGTCCCAGCTTGCGTGCTCACCGTCATCTGTAACCGGAAGCAGCTTTGCGCCGGCACATACCACAATACCCGCACCCGCTCTTGCCCGCTGTGTGAAAAATTCTATGGCAGCTTCTGTCGGATAAGATTCACCATTTGACGCAGAGTGTATGGTAACCGGTGCCGCAATAATTCTATTTTTAATCAAATGCTTTCCGATTCGAACCGGTGACATAAGACTTGAATATTTCATATCCATAATGTTCCTCCTGCTTAATATGCATACAGCCCTCTCGGACCTTAAAACGTACAAGAAAATTCGTGCTCTATTACTGGGTAAAACCCACACCGGTCACGTATGTGAAATACGTTTCCGGCGCAGGTTTCATTCATGCAGCTCTGCTTTTATGCAATATCTTCTCTTACGCCATAATCTCTATCTTCTGCGTTTGCGTCAGGGATATTTCTCATTGTTATAATTGTCACAAACGAAACCACAAGTAGGCCTATTAGAACATAGTAGGCTTCCGTCAGTTTTCCAGCCTGATTGAATGCGCCCATGAAGGTCAGCGCAAATGCCATAGGAATAGCTTGAATTGTCATAATCCATTTATTTGCAGCCATGTAATCCTTACGTCCATAAACATAAGAAGTCACACATGGATGCATTGTTGGTACACCGCCAGTCATGCAGGCTACACCAAATGCCCAGATTGCCATCAATGTTGTATTTCCACCGACCGGCATGATTGCCAAAGGCACTACTGCAAAGAAAAACAGAATGTTTAGAACCAGAGATGCTTTGATAGAACCGAGCTTGTCGTCGATCCATCCAAGAACATAACTCATTGGGATGCCGGCTGCAGCTCCAATTGAAAGCCAAACGAGTGCCTTGCTGACAAACAGATTTGGTACATCTTCAGGTGTACTCAAGCTGATATAGCGCACAGCCATATAAGACATCATAGCCATAATGACAAACTGTAGAATGCCATATGAGATAATCAGTTTCCATGCACGCGATTCAGAAAGAAGCTGAGATACAGAAATGGAGTTATCAGCGCCAGCCGCTTCTGAACGTGGTGGTGTCAATGAACCATCTGGGAACAGACCCGCTTCTTCTGGTGTATCCTTGATGCCGAATGCTGTAACCACTGCAAGAACCAGGACCGCTCCACCGATCAAGGTATATGCATACTGGAGTCCAAAACGTGTCGCAAGGGATGTAAGGAAGCCAATGCCTACAATTGAGAAGAGCGGACTACCCGCTGTAATAACACCCATGACACGGCCTCGATACTTGATAAACCAGTTGGCTGCCAGCATGAAGCCACCCATTTGAAGCGGAACAACCATCAGACGCACAAGCAGTAGACTGATGAAATACATGGTATAGTTCTCACCCGCCATACTGATGCCGATTGTTCCAAGTCCAAGAAGCGCCATACTTGGAAGCAGTATTTTCTTAACGCCATATTTAGTGAAAGCACCACCGATAATCAGGTAAAAGACGATGGAAACTGTTGCTCCCACTGTTGCAGGATTGGTTATTTTCAGGTCATCCCATCCATAATTTTGCTGAAGGTAGGGTGTTAGTATATTTAAATGATCATTTTGCAAACCCGAGTAAAAGAACATATAAAAGACGCCTAAGAACATAAATATCATACTATATTGAGCAAACTTTTTATTTTTGAACATTAACTATGCCTCCTGTATTCCCCTATGTTTAGTAAATGCCTCAAAATAACTTGATGATGGCGCCCAACTTTCCCGTATTGGACATTGTTGCTCTTTCCTATTTGAAATCTTTCCAGTCTTCTTATCTTTCCAGTCTTCTTCTTATTTAGCTCTCAGTCGTCTTTCGCGCCTGTGTTCACACATGCGGGTCTGTCTTATTTCCTTCTGCCTTCGCTCTAATCTCTAGAATTCGTCTGAATCCATAAAATCTACAGCGTTATAGCCTGCCATACGACCACTGTTTACGGCAAAGCTCATTGTGTTACCCGGCATGAAGAAGCAGTAGCTGTCACCGTAAATATTACAAGCGTCTGTACCACATGCGTATAGTCCAGGAATCTTCAATCCACCCGGATTAAGAACTTCCATCAGGTCGTTTGTCTTAACACCGCCAAGACTTCCGTAACCTGCTGGGAAGTGTTTCGCCGCATAATATTTCTTGCCTCTAAATGGTTTCATGTACTTATGCTTCTTGAAGAACATGCTGTCTGATGCAGTACACCCTTCATTATACTCTGAAATCGTTTCCTTGAGGTTTTCAACATTAATGCCTGTCTTTTCACAAAGTTCCTCCAGGGAATCTGCCTCGAAGAAGCATACCAGCGATTTCTGGTCAGCGTTATGAAGCTCGCTCAGTCCAGCCGATTCTGACGCTTCACCATTCAAGTAAGCAATCACTTCACGATCCCACTTGTCAATTGTTTTGATATTGTGGTGAACTGTTACATAATCGAGTCCGGTTTTCTTGTATGTATCGATGATGCTGTCGTCGACGATTGTAAAAGCAACGCGTTCTCTTTGCAGAGAGATGGCATTTCCAGTATAAACAGTATTATTCATAATTTCTTCATTGATAAAACGGTGGCCATCCAGATTGACCATCAGGTTCGGCTGACGCATGGTTTCACTGACAGTCTTGTAAATGTCATTTAGTCCAGGTGTCGTATATGTCAGTTCCATTGTTGGTTCCGTCTTGCCTGCACCTGCACCCCAAAGCATTCGAAGACCTTCGCCCTCAACACCTGGAATACGGAATGAATGCAGATCCTTGCCCCATTCGTATCCTAGAATGTCTTGAATCATTTTCGGGTTGTCACCAAAACCGCCTGTAGCAACTATGACAGCATTACATTCTGCTACAACCTTCTCACCGTCTTCTCCAACCAGCTCAACGCCTGTCACATAGCCATCTTCTGTTAGAATCTGAGTTGCCTTTGTCTGGTACATGATCTCGACACCAAGCTCTTCCGCTCTTTCCGTCAAGGCTCTGAACATGTTTGACGCCGCGCGCTCAGCAGGCTTGTCACTGCCCGCTGTTTTTACAACGTGCCATGTTTGTGTTGACTTCTCAAAATACTTGTAGGAACCGAGAAACTCAACGCCCAATGTTTCCATCCAGTCAATGGTATCGCTTGACTGTTCTATGTACTTCCTTACAAGACGTGCATCGACGCGCCAATGTGTGTAGTTCATCAGAAGATTGAATGCGTCTTCTTTTGTGAAATCAACCATTTGGGCCTTCTGGTACTTGGACTCGACCGCAAAGATTCCCATACCCATATTTGCCGCGCCACCTGTTGTACTGCCTTTTTCAAGAACAATAACACTTGCATCTTTTTCAGCAGCAGCAACCGCTGCCGTAATTCCTGACGCACCGCCTCCAATGACGATTACATCTGCTTCCAAAACTTGTGTGCTCATAATTAACGCTCCTCAACATACCAACTTTTTTATGCCTAAAATTACCAAGATTAACTTAAGACGCAGGAAGCTGTATCAGCTTCTTCTGCGACGCCTTCTTCGAGAAGTTCCATCATCCTCTCCACCAGAAGCACTTTCAAAGCTTCCAGTTGGAATCGGTTCAGCTGGCACCTTGGGTTTGACAGGTCCAGCCTTTTTGATAGCGCCCTTTGGACACGTTCTGACACAGTTCAAAGATTTGCTGCACGCATCGACATCAATGACATGAATCATGCCTTCTCCGCCAGCAATTGCACCAGATGGACACGCAGCAAGACATGCTCCGCATCCGTCGCAAACCGCAGGGTCCACATAGAGCGTGTATGATGCTTTACATACCATGTTCGTACAACGCTTTCGTCGGATATGCCTGTCCCATTCTTCTGCATGCCTTTCCATGAGCTCAAGACTCATGGCGGCAGCATCCCTAGACATATCGCATCCAGCATTTTCACGAATCAGTTCAAGCAGTTCAGCAGCGAGGTCAAAATCTTCGCTCTTTGCATTGCCTTCTGTTATATCCTTGAACATTTCATAGACCTGCCATGTACCGTCCCTGCAAAGAACGCATTTTCCGCAGGATTCCTTTCGTGCCGTGTCCATCAGGTTTTTACAGAAATCAACGACACAGTCTCTTTCTGAACCTGTTTCCCACACAGGCAGTTCAATTTTGTGTGCATCACAGATCATTTTGTCACCTCCTTCACTTTTTTGAATTGCGGATCGACCCAGTACTTGACACTTTGGATGTCCAGTCTCAGGTCACACTGCAGGCAACGACTTCCTTCTCTATTGGCATCACACGCATTGTGGAAGCTTTCAACCCTAGAAATGGCTGCAAAGTTTTCAATTACTCCAATATTTGAATTCTGAGCAGGTCTTTCATAAAAGGTATCTTCAATCCTTCCATCACCACCCAGATATTTGTCGATATTCATAGCAGCTTTCCTGCCTGATGCAATCGCTTCAACAACAGATTTTGTACCATAGACCGCATCACCCGTGGCAAATACATCATCTGCACTTGTTTTCAGGCTATCATCGGCCACAATGTGCGTACCTCTGTAAAGCGCAACACCGAAAGCTTCGTTCAGGTCAGGCTGCTGACCTGTAGCAAATACAAGCGTATCTGTCTGAAGCGTCTGTTCAGAGCCTGCGCGGGTTTCCATTTCAAGACCACTCGCTCCAAAGCTGAAACTGACTACATCCATCAGGTTCAGGGCTTCAACCCTTGAGTTCGCTTCAATCATGTTTTCCATGGATTTACTGTTAAGAATGTCAATACCTTCTTCAAGTGCACACTCTATTTCTTCCTGATCGGCAAGCATGTCTTCACGCGCTTCCAGACATATGACCCGTACGTTTGCAACGCCTGCCTTTTTTGCAGACCTTGCGCAGTCAAACGCTACATTTCCACCACCATATACAGTCACACAGTCTCCCAGTTCCGGCAGCGACTGCATATTGGCCATACGGCAGAAATCCACTGCGTTATAGACATTCTTCCAGTCCTTTCGGTACTGTGGTGGCCGTTTACCTTGATGAGATCCCACTGCAAGAAGCACGGCATCATAGCCCTGATCCTTCAAATCATTGATTGAAGTCACATCTCTACCAAGCTTGAGTTCAATACCCGACTCCAGCAGTATGTCTATTTCCCTGTCCACAACCTCCTGTGGCAGTCTATATTTTGGAATTCCGTATGAGAGCATGCCACCAGCGCGTGCCTGTCTTTCATAAACCGTAACAGCATGTCCCTTCTTGGCAAGATAGTATGCACCCGTCATACCAGATGGCCCACCACCGATTACTGCAACACGCTTATCTGTTTTACTGCCGATTTCAACGTTCTTTTTCCACAGGGCTTCCTTATCATTTTCGACTGCGAACTTTTTCAGTTCCCGAATTGAAACCGCTTCATTCAAATGCGTTCGCTTGCACCCTGTTTCACAGACATGCGTACAAACAAAGCCGAGGGAATGCGGGAAGGTCAGTTTTTCCCTGAGTACGGATACCGCTTCACCATACTTGCCTTCACCAGTCAGGCGCACATATGTCGGAATATCCGTATGGGCTGGACAGGCATCCTTGCAAGGAATATAAGACAGGTGCTTTGGAGATTCCTTTGAGAATACACCTTTGACATCCTGTATGGCGCCTGTTGGACAAACTTCGACACATGCACCACAGAATCTGCAGTCCGTCTCATTGTGCGGTAGGTCGTCCTTTGTGCCTACATATGTTTCACCGTTTTTCTTGTTATAGGAAAGGGCGTCTACACCACGAAGCTCGCTGCAGGCACGTACACATCTGCCACACTGGATACATCTGAACATCTCCTTCTGTATCAGGTTGTCAGAAACCGAAATTCGCGTGTTGTCCTTATCAATCTCTTTAAGCCTTGAATGCGCCACACCCATATACTGCATCAGTGCCTGAAGTTCACAGTTCAGGTACTTGTCACAGGAAGTACAGTCCTTAGGATGGCTTGCAAGCATGAGTTCCAGCGCCACCTGTCTAAGATGCTTGACCTTATCGGTTTTCGTGCTCACAACCATACCTTCTTCAACGATTGTTTTACAGGACTGGACCAGCTTTGTGCTGCCCTGTATTTCTACGGTGCAAAGCTTGCACCCGCCCTGAGGTGTCAAGTCGGGATGGTAGCAAAGGTGCGGAATGTATATTCCCGCATCCAGTGCCGCCTGCAGCAGATTCTCCCCCTGCGTTGCCTCGATTGTATGCCCGTCAATTTGCAGTGTGATCTTTTTCATCGTTCAACTCCTATGCAATTCTTTCGACATTTTTTTTCGAATTTCTTTCTACTTGATTTTTCATATAAACACTTAAGCCAATTCCCGCAATACACATAGCTGCTACAATCATGAATGCAGCTTCATATCCGCCACTTGCAGTCTTGACGCGTGCTGCAAGCTGTGGCCCTACAAATCCGCCGAATCCGTATGCAACATATAGAAATGCGTAGTTCACAGACAGATTTTTCATTCCGAAGTTATCTGCACAAATCGGGGAAAACATGGATGTAAAACCGCCGTAGCAAGATCCAATTGCCAATATGCCCGCAACAAAGAGCATGCCGCTGGCTTTTGTCAGCAGAACCATCGAACCGCAAAGAATACCAAACAGAAGAATCATGACATTGTATCTGCCCATCTTGTCAGAGATAAATCCGAAAAGAAATCTGCCCGATGCGTTGAAAATGGATGTCAGACCTAGAAGAAGTGCTGCCTTTTCTGCTGTCATGTGCTGAGATTCCTGAAGAATGCCCGACAAATGCGCCATGATCATAAGCCCTGCAGTCGCACCCAGTGTCAACGTAAGAACAAGCACATAGTATTTAGGCGTTCTGATCATTTCTCGCCAAGTATAGTCTTTAACTTCATACTGTGAGCCTGAAGCCTTAGACGCATTTGAAGTTACAACCGTGTAGCCTTCTGGAATGTTTTTGATAACAAATGAAACTGGAATCATGACAACTGCGAACAGAACACCAAAGAAACCGAAGACATTCAAGATACCGTATTTGCCCATAATGAACGTCGCTGTTGGCGCCCACAGAATCGCACCTGCACCATAGGCGCATGCCAGCATGCCAGATGCCATGCCCGTTTTATCGGGAAAAAGGCTTGTGCTGTAAGCAATAAGACAAGGATATAGAATACTGATACCGATACCGACAATAACACCGAATACGATGTACAGGTATCCGATTGATGGTGTGAACATCGTTGCGACAAGCCCCAGTGTATAAATTGCAATACCTAGGCGTATGTAATTCTTTGTACCAATTTTCTTTTGAAGACCACCAATAACTATTGGGAACAGTGTCGAAACCATGACCTGAATCGTAAATGTCAACGAAATTGTTTTTAGTGCCCAATCGAAATTATCCATAAGCGGTTTTTGAAAGACACTCCAGGTATAACCAATACCTGAGCAAAGCGCGAGTACCATCGCCGCCGCTAAATATAACCATCTTTTTTTCTTGAATTCCATTGCTGTTTTCCTCCTAGCAGGTAAAATACAAATTACCGCAAATTATCAGATTCCATCGTGGGTTTAACCGGAAAAATTTACGATTCACTTAAATAAAATTGCAGATAAAAATAGAAAACGTTTTCACGAGCGCCTCAATTCAACCAAACTTCATTTACCTGTCTACTCCTGAAAATGTACTGTTCACCTGCAAGCTTCCTCTTTGTGTCCATTCAATCCACAGTTTAGCAGGGCTGAGCAAATAAAAATAAATGGTAATATTTGGATGTACCAGGTCACACTTGACCCATTTTCAAACCCTTGTCCCATGACAGCTGCATTTATATCTTTGCAGAAATTCAGGTGGACAAATTTGAACCTGGAGACGAATTCATTGTTTTGTGACTTCATACTTCACCTTAATTATAGCGATTCTTTCACGCATCGTATAATTCGTTATATGCATTACGATACGTCCGATTGTTGAAAATTAGCGCATCTCTACCACAAATATATCACCTGGTGCGGTGTATCTCCCAATGCAATTCTTGTATTACAGTTATTCACTTTATGCATAATTCTGATATTTCAACACTTGTAGTATTTTTTGATGTTACTTCAACTTTTTTACACAATAAGAAGAACCACTCTATTACCAGACAGGGTATCCCATGGTACCTAGAGCAGTTCATCAGAATTTTAATACTAAATTTTTTCTACACCTTGTCGCTGATAATATGGTCATAGCCAATTTCATCACAATATTTGACAAAGGTCTCAAGAGCGCAGGAAGTCGTTTCCTTTGAGACAACCATACTGATTCCGTGCTTATCCTTTAACTTCAGGCTCATAAACTCTGAATTGTACTTGATGCGGTTCAACTCATCAAACATCGCAAACCCGCTTCCCGTGCTGATTGCACTCAGAACAGCATCCAAAGTGGACAAGACTTTCACATTTGGCTTGATTCCATACTTAGTGCACAACTCCTTATTCATGATGATATCGAGCGGAACAATATCACTTCTAAAGGTATACAGCGTCTGCTTTTCAAAATCAGCCATAGTCAGATCCTGCTTACCCGCCAGTGCGTTATGGGAAGAAAAGTAGAGCTTTTTATGGACATCAATAAGATCATATACAGAAACATTGTTAATGTAGCCTCTGTTGAGTGCGCATTTTATGCTTATCTTCAGGAGAAAAACGACATCGTAACGTCCTGTTTTAAGACCGTTAATCAAGTCCTTCTCACTGCAGGCATCTATAATGATTTCGACACCTTCATAAATCATTTTGAAATCACGCAGGGTCTTTCTAAGGAAGGCTGACAGGCTCCATCCTTCAAAAATTCCAATATGCAACTCTTCACAGACTGAGCCGGTATCTTTAAGCAGTCGATATTTTATCTCGTCGAGCTGCTGAATGAACGTTAAAAAAAATGCCCGCATTTCTTCACCGGATTCTGTCAATTTCAACTCACGACATGACCGGTCAATGAGAACAACCCCCAGTTCTTTCTCTAGTGCTGCCACCTTCCTACTGATGGCAGGCTGCGAAATGAACATTTCATTTGCTGCAACTGTAAAATTCAAATGTGCTGCAACAGATAAAAAGCACTCCATTTGCAAAGTATCTATTCGCATAGATGCAAACTCCCTTTCATATAGATATCTCTGCTTATTATTGTACCAAATTTTGCATATTTACAACAGCGTGTAAGGCCATGTCCTTAAGGCAAAATGCTGTTTTTTGACAGAAATTTTTCGATAAGGTTCAAGGTCTTGGCTTCCTTGCTCTTTTTATTCCATACCATGCTTACATTCGCTTTGGAGTACGCATTTATGAAAGGCAGGAGCACCGTGTTCTTTGGAATGTCAACACCAGGCTCATCTACACAGAACGTGATTCCGCCACTGTCAGTCACATTTGTGAAAACATGTTCTGTCGTAGAGCTGTAGCTGATTTTACCTGGCTTAAAGTCTGATGACTTCAATATCATTTGAACGTGTTCATAGGCCATTCTATTGCTCTCGCTGCTTATACAGAATAGATGGTCTCCAGACAGTCGGTTGAGATCTACCGGCGAAATCGAACCGGCGAGCGGATGTTCTTCACTTACAGCCAGCTTCATTTCATGCTGCTCAAGTATGTGAACCTGAAGGTCTTTAAATTGCTTTTCTGGATGCAGAAGTGTAAAACCAAGGTCAAGTTCTTCATTTTGCAGCATTTTTAAAAGTGCTGGTGGTGACTTATATACAATATTCACTTCAAGGCCCTTGTTTGCCTTTGAATACATCTCTACGGTCTTCATAATCTCTTTGCTGCACAAATAGTTCATAAAGCCGACACTCAGACAGATTTGCGTTTCCCGATTGATTTCACCAATTTTTTTGAGCCACGCCCTGTGGTCCTTAAGCATGCGGTCAGCATATTTCAGAAAAGCCTCTCCGTGCCGTGTCAGCTTAACAACCCGCCTGTTTCGTTCAAAAAGTGTACATCCAAACTCACTTTCAAGGCTAGAAATCTGCCTGCTGATTGCCGGTTGTGAAATAAAAAGCTCTTCTGCAGCCTTTGTAAAACTCAAATGCTTTGATAGCACTGAAAATGTTTCAAGATGCCTGATATTCACTGCAATCCCCCCCTCTTTACTTTGAAGCCTTGTTTTGAGGAAATTATACTGAAGAATTGCAGAATCGTAAAATACCGATTATGCATAGTCTCTCTTTCTGCTTTTTCTGCACACTAAAATGAGGTGGATAAAGCATCCACCTCATTTTAGTTGAAATTATTGTGCAGGAACCTATACCTACCCGCCCAGATATGCCTTTTTAATGCTGTCGTCTTCCAGCAGAACTTTAGCAGAACCAGACTGGATAATCTTACCCGTTTCCAGAACATAAGCACGGTCAGCTACCTGGAGCGCTTGATTGGCATTTTGCTCAACAAGTAGAATCGTCGTACCTGTTTCCTTTATCGTTTCCACGATATTGAAAATTTCCTGAACGAGAAGTGGTGCAAGTCCCATAGAGGGCTCATCCATCAGAAGCAGCTTGGGTCTGCTCATCAAAGCACGACCTATGGCCAGCATCTGCTGTTCGCCGCCGCTGAGTGTACCTGCAGCTTGCGACATACGTTCTTTTAGTCTTGGAAAGTACTTGAATACCATTTCCAGATCTTTCTCAATTTCTTCTTTATCTTTACGAATGAAAGCACCCATTTGGAGGTTCTCTTCAACCGACATCTTTGAAAATACACGTCTTCCTTCCGGAACGTGCGCCATGCCCGCATAGACCATATCATGGGGCGCAATCTTGCTAAGTGGCTTTCCATCAAATGTAATGTTGCCGTTTGTCGGGTCCATGAGTTTCGAGACCGTTTTCAGTATTGTGGTCTTCCCCGCTCCATTCGCTCCAATCAGTGTAACGACCTCGCCCTTTTTCACTTCAAAGCTCAGTCCCTTGATGGCGTGGATATTGCCATAATGCACATCAATATTATCAACCTTTAACACAGTCTCACCTACTCTCCTAAATAAACTCGAATAACGTCCGGATTATTGCGGGTCTCTTCTGGAGTCCCTTTCGCAATAATTTTTCCATAGTCAAGCACCACAATTCGCTCGCATACATTCATAACCAGATGCATGTCATGCTCAATCAGCAGAATTGCAATGTCAAATTTATCTCTAATGAATCGGATTGTTTCCATAAGCTCATGCGTTTCCTGCGGGTTCATACCTGCAGCTGGTTCATCGAGAAGAAGAATTTTAGGATTCGTTGCCAGAGCGCGTGCAATTTCCAGCTTTCTCTGCTTTCCATATGGTAGGTTCTTAGCCAATGTGTTGGCATATTCACCCATATTGAAAATCTCAAGAAAATCCATGCATTCCTTCTGTGCCTTTTCTTCTTCCTTCCAGTAGCTCGGAAGTCTGAGCAGACCTGATAGCGTGCTGTAGCTTAATTCGTTGTGAAATGCAATTTTGATATTGTCTAGCACTGTCAGATCTTTGAAGAGTCTGATGTTCTGGAAAGTACGTGCAGCACCAGCCTTAACAATCTGATAGGGCTTTCTGCCCACAACGCTCTTTCCACCAATTTTTATATCGCCTTCAGTTGGCACATAAACACCTGTCAACATGTTGAAAACAGTTGTTTTACCAGCACCATTCGGACCAATAAGTCCTACAAGCTCATGCTGATCGATACTCAGGTTGAAGTTATCTACTGCCCTGAGGCCACCAAACTGCATGCATATATTATTCGCTTCTAGTAATGCCATACTTACCCCTCCTAGCTCATTTCTCTTGCTTCGACTTCTCTAACGGAATTTTTCTTCTTTTTTGGACTAAAACGCTCCAGTGCGGCATCCATAGAGAATTCTCGTGTGCCGAACAACCCTTCCGGTCTGAAAATCATCATGACAACAAGAAGGAAAGAGTAAAGCAGGAGTCTGTAATCTGCAAAGCTTCTAAGCGCCTCCGGCAGGATTGTAAGTACAATTGCCGCTACGATGGAACCAGTCAGGCTGCCCATGCCGCCAAGAACTACGATTACAAGTATTTCAACCGAACGCATGAAGTTAAATGTATTCGGATCAAGGAAAGCCAGGTAATTTGCATAGAGACCGCCGCCGATACCAGCCAGACCTGCCGCAAATGCAAAGCCCATAACCTTGAAATGTGTTGTCTTGATCCCAACAGCTTCCGCTGCAATTTCATCTTCTCTGATGGATAGAATTGCACGGCCTTGTCGTGAATGTGTCAAACGATACAGTATAAGAACTACAAAGGCGGCAATCCAAAACACCGAATCGAATGTGACAATTTTAGGGATGCCCGTAAGACCTTGAGCACCACCTGTCAGTTCCCCCATGTTATTGATAACGACACGAATAACTTCACCAAAACCAAGTGTGATAATTGCCAGGTAATCACCGCGAAGACGCAGGGCAGGAATACCGATTATTACACCTACAACCGCCGAAACAGCAGCTGCTACAATCAGGGATATGATCAGTATGAGCAGCTTTGGCGCATCTGGCATTTGCGACTTGATTGCAATCGACGTAATTGCAGACGCATAAGCACCAACCGCCATGAATCCGGCATGTCCCAAGGTCAGCTGACCAAGGAAACCCGTCGCGAGGTTAAGACTTGTTGCTAGAATGACATTGATCAAAATGAAAATAATAATCCCTTGATGATATCTTGTAATGACGCCAGCCCCCATAAGCACTTTTAGAAGTACAAACACGAACGCAAGCAGGGCAACGTTTAAGAGTAATTTTTTAATTGATTTTTTATTGGACATCTGACTACACCTTCTCCTTCTCATTCTTCCCTAAAATGCCAGTAGGTTTAAAGAGGAGCACTACTATCAGAAGACCAAACACAATTGCGTCTGACCACTGACTCGAAATATAGGCTCTAGTGAAAGTTTCAACCATACCAATAGTAAAACCACCAAAAACCGCACCAGGTATAAGTCCAATACCGCCAAGAACTGCTGCAACGAAAGCCTTAAGACCTGGCATAACGCCCATTGTCGGATAAACCTGTGTATATGTGATACCGTATAGAACACCTGCAAGCGCACCCAGCGCAGAACCGATTGCAAATGTGAGCGAAATCGTTCTGTTCACATTGATGCCCATAAGCACTGCCGCGTCCTTGTCTTCTGAAACCGCACGCATGGCTTTTCCCGGCTTTGTTTTCTTGACGAAAACCTCAAGCAGGATCATAAAGACAACAGACAGTGCCAGTGTTGCAAGCGTTACTGTACCTATTTGAATCGATCCAATTGCGATCGGCTTTTTTTCGATGAGTTCAGGCATGATTTTTGGATCAGCCTTGAAAATTACCTGTGCTAAGTTCTGCAGGAAAAGGCTGACACCAATAGCTGTAATCAGCGCTGAAATCCTTGGCGCTTTACGAAGCGGCAGGTATGCCACACGTTCAATAAAAATACCTAACAGTGCTGCAAGCACCATTGACAGCAGTACTACTGCTGGAAAAGGCAGTCCAGTGGAAATTGCGATAAGAAACGCAAAGTAGGCACCAGCCATCATCAGCTCACCATGTGCAAAGTTAATGAGTTTGATAATGCCGTAAACCATGGTATATCCCAATGCAATAAGCGCGTATATACTTCCTACTGAAAGGCCATTTATCATTTGCTGTAAAAATAATGCCAAATGGATATCCTCCTTACTATAACCAAACCACACTCAAATCATTCAAGTAAATATGTCAGCTACGGAACAGCTTATCTATTTGATTCCTCTTTTGATATTCAAGAAATAACCGGGCAATCGGAGATTGCCCGGTCACTTAATCTACGCCTATCTAGTTTCCAGCAACTTTAGCTGCCAGGACGTGTTCTCCGTCTACGATCTGAATAATTGAAATGCTCTTGATTGGGTCGCCATTTTCATCAAATGTTACATGACCAGTTACGCAGTCAGTATCTGTTGCGGCAAGTGCACTGATAATTGCCTCTGATTCAGTTGAACCCGCTTTCTCAATCGCGCTCTTCATGATGTATGTTGAGTCATATGCAAGTGCAGCAAGTGCATTTGGAGATGATTCGTAAGCTGCTTCATATGCGCTGATGAAGTCCTGAACAACTGCTGCTTCATCAGTCTTTGCATAGTGGTTTGCGAAGTAGTGACCGTTAGCAACTTCTGCGTAGTCGCCTTCGATACCATCCCAGCCGTCGCCACCGATTGCAACAACGTCAAGACCAAGTTCTTTTACCTGTGACAGGATTACACCAACTTTTGCGATGTAGTCAGGCAGGAAGAGTACGTCTGGATCTTCTGCCGCGATTTTTGTAAGGATTGCACGGAAGTCAGCATCGTTCTTAGTGTAACCTTCGTAGCTTGTTACTGTGCCAAGTGTACCGAACTTCTCGTCAAATGCGATTGCAAGACCTTCTGAGTATGGGTCTTCAATATTATAAAGAACAGCTGCCTTAGTAGCACCTAGCTCTTTAGCTGCAAATACTGCTGCTGTCGCACCTTGGTAAGGGTCAGTGTAGCAAGCTCTAAAGATGTTTGCTGCGTCCAGTGTAACTTCACCATTTGTAGCTGTTGGTGAAAGAACTGGCATGTTGTCTTCCTTAGCAATTTCTTTGATTGATAGCGTTGTACCACTGAAAGTACCGCCGATCAGACCAACGATCTGGTCTTGGTCACGAAGTCTGTTGTATGCGTTAACCGCTTCAGTCTTGTCACCTTTTGAGTCGTATGCGATAATCTCAACTTGCTTACCGTCAATACCGCCAGCTGCGTTGATTTCGTCAGCAGCCAGTTTAGCCGCGTTTGCAACTGCAGTACCATACATACTGTAATCGCCTGTAAGTGGTCCGATTACGCCTAGCTTGACAGTTTCTGCTTCCTTTGGTGCGCTTGAGCATCCGCTCAGCACTGCTGTAAGTAACAGCATCAGTGCCATTAGTAGTGCTAACTTCTTAGATTTCATAGGTATTGCCCCCTTCAAGTTTGGTTGTTTTGTCCTCCTGCCTTGGCATCTTTGTTTATGTATTTAAATTCAGCCAATTGCAATCTGCGAACAAAAATATTTTAAATTTGTTAAGATTTTATGACATTTTAGTAAAATAATCAATTCAATTTTCAGAAAAGTCAAACGTTTTCCTAAAACACCAAACGTTTTCCCGTATGTATCATATTCCTTTGTCAACTTTCTGTACACCTGTGATAGCAGTATTTTTACCATACTATTTTAAGCCTTCAACTCTTTGTGTAATATCCCCCTTCGTTACAGAAGCGTTTTCCTAAACATGAACTTTCATGAAATATTTGTTTTTCAATCCTTCATTTTTTAGAATACATTTACTCATGTTTTACTTAATGTTTATGCATACTTTAATAATTGCATGCAAAAGTCCTGATGCGTACACATCAGGACTTTAATACCATACCAATATTTGAGTTTATACTAAAATCGATTTAAGCGACTTCATCCATATCATCAACATACTTTTCGAAAAACTCCCGTGTCAAGCGAATAACATCTTTTCGCATGACAACGATGACAATCAGGTTTATTGCAACCGTTATGGCCATGAAGGTGTCAAGAAGTCCCCAAATTAGCTGCAGTCCACCAACAGATCCCCATACGACAATCAATATGTATGCATACCTGAAGGGTTTCACCACTTTATTGCCAAACACATACTGTCCACCTGTCTCAGCATAGAAACCAGCAAGCAGTATTGTCGTATAGGCAAAGAACAGCGTTGAGACTGTCACAATCAGATCACCAGGTCCCGGCAAACCCTTGTTGAAGGCAAGGGCCGTCAAGCGCGCACCTGCTTCGCCACTTTCCACAGCACCTGTCACGAGAATGACCAGGCCCGTCATGGTACATACAATAATCGTATCGACAAAGACTTCAAATATACCCCATAGTCCCTGTCTGGCAGGATGATCCGTTGCAGCAGTCGCATGGGCGATCGGCGACGTTCCCATACCCGCTTCATTTGAATACACCCCTCTTGAAAAGCCGTGGCGTATTGCAAGCGCGAATGTTGACCCTACAAAACCACCCACTGGAGCCATACCTGTAAACGCACTGGTTACAATCATATTGAACGCACCCGGAATTGCACCGGCATGGGTAATCAGGATAAGCAGCGACGCCGCTACATAAAGTACCGCCATAGTTGGCACAACCTTCTCCGCGACTTTTCCTATACGCGTTATCCCTCCCAGCATGACAATCGCAACTAGAAGGGCTATCACAAGCCCAGCTGTCAAATGATCAATGGAAAAAGACAGGTTCATAACTTCAGCGATAGAATTCGATTGTACAGCACCGCTTATTGAAAACTGAAGAAAAAGAAGAAAACTCCAAAGCACCGCAAGCCATTTCCACTGACTGCCAAGTCCCCCGGTAACCATATACATGAAACCGCCTCTAAACACACCTGTTTCTGGATCTTTTTCCCTGTAATGAATGCCGAGTACAATTTCAGCGTACTTTGCAACTGCGGCAAAGATAGCAACAATCCACATCCAGAAAAGCGCACCAGGACCACCAAGGCCTACAGCCAGGCCTACGCCTGCAATATTTCCAGTCCCAAGCGTACCTGCAAGTGCCGATGAGACCGCTTGAAAGGGTGTCAAATTCCCTTCACCCTTGGTTTCCCGGTCAAATATCTTCCCAAAGGTGTTCTTCATAATAAAGCCAAATCGTCTGAACTGGAAAAAGTCCAGACTGACAGAATAAATCACTGATGTACCTATAATAATTGCAACTAGCGGCCAACCCCACATCCAACCTGTAATATTCATAAGTATTTCCATTAAATCGCTCCCCCCTTCAAACTCTATGAATCACCACCTAAAAATTCAAGTACGCCCTGAACGTGCATCTGCGTGCCAATAAGCAGGGCATCTTCATCGATATCGAACTTCGGATGATGATGCGGATAATCTGTTCCCTTACTCTTATTTGCGCTTCCTACAAAATAAAAAGCGCCTGGAATATGCTTGATGAACTCAGCATAATCCTCCCCCAGCATAACGCGGACATTTTCCTGTTGAATCCGGTCTTCTCCAAGGATCTTTACCGCTGCGCCCTTGACCAGTTCAACCACTTTACCATCGTTGCTCAGGAGACTGTTTCCACACTTGAAATCCAGCGTATACTCAGTTCTATGAACAGAACAAATGCCTTTTACAAGGTCTTCAAAACGCTTTTGAACGTCAAGCGTCCCTTCGTGGAGGCATCTGAGCGAGCCTTCCACCACGATTTTTTCAGGAACAATAATCGGTGAAGTCCCGGCATTTATTTTGCAAAATGTAATCACCGTCGGCTCAAGTGCATTGATTTCTTTTGTCTGCATTGTTTGTACCGTATGCATGATGCTGGTTGCACAGCTGATTGGGTCAATAGCCCGATGCGGCGCTCCGCCATGCCCCCCCTTACCGCGAATCTCCAATTTGAAATAGTAGCTTGATGCCATAATAGGCCCAGAAACAATGCCGATTTTCCCCGTTTCAATCGGAGACCATAAGTGAATGCCGAGTGCAGCATCGACTTTCGGATTATCCAGCACACCCTCTTGAATCATGTCTTCTGCGCCAGCGTCTTCTTCATTTGGCTGAAACACAAACTTGACATTGCCCTTCAGTTTCTCTCGATTGTTCGAAAGCACCTTTGCAGCAACAAGCAGCATGGCCATATGTCCATCATGCCCACAGGCATGCATCACCCCATTCTCTATAGATTTGAATGGCAGATTCGTCTCTTCGGCAACAGGTAAGGCATCCATATCTGAACGCAGCATGATTGTAGGACCCTTCTCACACCCTCTCAAAAGACCCACAACGCCTGTTTGTGCAACACCCCGAGTCACCCTTATTCCGCATCCTTCAAGATACTCAGCAACCTTTTCAGATGTTCTGAACTCATTGAAACCTAGCTCCGGATGCATATGAAAATCCCTTCTCAGTTGAATGAGTTCTTCCTCATACGGTGCCACTTCACGCTTTACATCCACTCCGATCATCCTCCCCATGTCCATTTCAAAACATCGTCCTTCAATGCGACCACTATCTCTTCCATTATATACGCCATGCGCTCGGCGTCTGTATAAAGTTATTGTATTTTGAAAATTCTGATAATTATACTTAAAAAAATGAACTCAGCCCTTCTTACAATGAAACAGACAAGATCACGAAAGACAATTAATCGCCATCCACATTTATATTATCTTTTCCAGCACCTGTAAATCACATTCCCCATACTGGGCAATTGTCCCCCTCAAAAGTACAAAGGGCCTTTTAACAATTGGACCGAACCACAGTCTGGAAGTCGTCGACTTTGTCAACAACCTCAGCTATGCTAGAATATACAGAGAAATCATATTACGGGGCATGCGCTCCAGCTTATCAAGGGAGTATACCATGAAGCTCATTTTCGCCCCTCTGCACGGCGTTACAAGTGCACACTATAGAAACCTCCACGCATCTGTTTTCGGCAGACTTGACGCATATGGCGCGCCCTTCATTGCCACGAGCGACTTCTCCCAGGCAAACCCTGTGCTTTTCAGGGATATAGACCCAGTTTCAAATACTAAAGACATTCATGTTCTGCCCCAGCTTCTGAGCAGCGATGGGAAACAGTTTAAAGACTTCGCAACTTACATTACCGCAATGGGCTACACGGTCATCGACTGGAACATAGGCTGTCCCTTTCCATCAGTAACGCGTAAACACAAGGGCTCACGACTTCTTGAAAGCCCTGATAAAATCCAGGCCTTTCTAGACACAGCATGCAGCACAAACGCTTACAAAATCAGTGTGAAAATGCGCTTGGGCTACAGGTCTGTCCAAGAGGGCCTTGAAACCATGGCCATCCTTAACCAGTATCCACTTGCAGGTGTGACCATACACGCAAGAGCCGGTGTGCAGAAATACGAAGGCACGGTTGACTTGAACGGCTTCGACGCGCTCTATGCACATTGCAGGCATGAGGCGACCTACAACGGAGACATACTCAGTCCCAGCGACTTCAGGCGCATCCAGAGAAGATACCCAGACATTCAAAAGTTCATGCTTGGCCGCGGTCTCTTGAAGGACCCGCTCCTCGCCGAACGCATCAGAGGCAGGACCGTCACCCATCAGGATTACCAGCTTAAAATCCGCGCTTTTCATGATGGTATTTTCAGCCACCATGCATCCTCTGCAAAAAACGAGCGCCAGCTTTATGCACAAATGAAGGGCTTCTGGTCGTATTTACACGAAACAATCGACCCCCATGGACGATACATTGGAAAAATCCAGCGTTCAACCAGCGCCGCAGACTACCACAAGAGCGTCAATGCACTTTTGAACGCGCCATATGCACCTTAAAAACCGCCCTGAGCATAAGGCAGACTCAGGACGGTTTCACGGGGTATCTATCAAAATAGAGCAATAGATCAAAATATTATGGAATCCTCAACACATGTATGAAAATAAGGATTCTTAATAGCTTTCAAAAAGCAGCCTGCATATTTCAGCATCGCTTGCCTTAACGGGTGTGGTCTCAAGACACTTATCCCGTTTGATGTTATCAATGAGAAAAGGCATGTCTGCCCTTAGCGCTTCAAGATCAACGCCAGCACCACGGATTCCCTTCTTAACACCTATGTTTTCACTGATTCTTTCAACTTTGCGTATCAGGGATTTGATCGCATTGATGTCACGGGTACTGTCCGTCAGGCCCAGCCCCCTAGTCACATTTGCCATTTTTTCTGCAAGTGTCTTGTCACGCACACCCCCCGAAGCATTATCAATCAGATTAAACTGCAAGGCGTGTGGCAACACAATGGCATTTGCATGTCCATGGGCAATTCTATACCTGCCCCCAATGGCATGTGCCAGCGCATGTCCAATTCCCAGACCTGCTGAGTTAAAAGCCATTCCAGCCATGCATGAAGCCATGTGCATTTGCGTGCGGGCTTGCATGTCATCGCCCCTGTGAACCGCGTTTTCCAGATGGTTGAAACACAGGTTCAAGGCTTCTTTTGCAAGCATGTCCGTAAATGGCGTTGACGCTTCAGACATCAATGCTTCAAAAGCATGTGTCATCACGTCCATTCCAGTCACAGCCGTCACAAAAGGCGGTACACTTTTAGTGAAAATCGGGTCGAGTATGGCGATATCCGGAAGCATGTCTTCATCTGAAATAGGAATTTTGACATGCGTTTCGGCATTGGTCACCACGGCATAGGATGTCACTTCCGACCCAGTACCACTCGTCGTCGGTATGGCGACAAAGGTGGGTTTGTGCACTGAGTATTGACCCACAAGTGCCTTTTTCAAATTCAGACACGAGTGCATGATTGCTTTAGCCGCATCAATTACAGAACCGCCACCCACTGCAATCAGCAGGTCTGGTTTCGTTTCAATAATGTGCTTCAGGCCAATCTCAATCTGTTCTGTAGTCGGGTCAGGCAGTATGTCATCATAAATGCGGTATGTATACCCAATTTCATCAAGAATATCAGTTACAGTTTCAAGGAGGCCCAGATTTCTGACGACCTTATCCGTCGCTATGCAGGCCTTGACGGTTCCACCTTGCAGGGTACCCTCAAAGTTGAGCTGCTTCAGATAATCTCTGGCTGAATCGCCAAAGACAATCTTCGTACGATGATTAAAAACCTCCATAGCTTCTCCTTTCTTACATTAAATAAGGGATGAGTTCTTTGCTTGGTGAAGCAATGACAGAAGCACACAGGAGCTCGCCTGTCGATGTCAGCTCGTTTTCACATGCCTTGATTGCATTCTTGACAGATGATATTTCACCTGACAAAAGCACGAATCCTTTGCCGCCAAGTCCCCTTGCTATGCGTACTTCAATAAGTCTAATATTTGATGCCTTTACAGCAATATCTGCCGCCTGAATACTTGATAATGCAGACATCGTCTCAATCACACCAATGTCCTTGATCTTGTCTAGGCCCGCAGATCCCATTAGGGCAGGCATTACATCCGGATGAATATTTGGCAGGACAATCGCCTCTACCAGAAACAATCCTCCAAGATTTCGGCCTGTACGGATGGCAGAGTTCACTGCCCCCACATCACCTGTTATGAGAACCACATATTTGCCTGGACAAATCGGGGAAGCCATTACAAGTTCAACATGCGCTGCCTTGAGAACCTCATCAGTCACCTCAATTCCCTTGGCAACACTCTTGAATTCTAACAGACCAATTGATTTTTTCATATGAATCCCTCTCTACATGAGTCCAAGAATAATAAATGCCAGAGTGAAGATTGTGAATGCTGGCGGGTCAATGTGTGAATCGCAGTAGCTGTTGAATGTTCTTTGGTATACTTCGCAAAGAACCGCTGCAAAAGCACCAAACAGAGCACCTATGAAAATGTTTCCTGTTGCACTTGCTGCAAGGGCTGCGACAAGTGAAATGTGATGTGATGCAGGTGCTGGGAAACCAGCCTGTGCGAAAATAAGAGAAGCCGCACTAATACCAAATCCAAGTGTCACCAGACCTGTAGAAACAGTAATTTGAGAAACCACAGCACCAAGGCCAAGACCGAATACCACTAGGAATCCAAACATGCCTGCTTCCGGAAAGAAAGCACGTGTCTTTTCTTCACATTTTCCAATAGGGCCTGTCTTACCAATTACAAATCTTGCAATAAAACCAGAAACAACTACCGTAAGCGCCACTGTGTCTGTAGGTAGTGCAAGTACACCTGCAAACAGGTAGTTCAGCAGGTAACCGATGCCACCAAAAACGCCACCAACAAGAATTGGCTTCATTGAACTATACTTAGCAAGCGGCGTAAGAATATCTCCACCTGCTTCTAGTTCGCCATAGCGATGTGCCCATGCCGCTGCTGCAACACCACCCGCAAATGCGATATGTGGACCAAGGAAGCTTCCGAAAGCCACTCCGCCTAGTATATCCGCTGTTCCACCACACGCAACAACAACATTACCAGCAATTGCGACAAAGCCTGTCAAAATGAATGCTGGAAGCGCACCCAAAGTAGCTCCGAAAATTCCCCCGCCAATTGCAGTTAAAAGCATAATAATGTCCATATATATCCCCCTATCTTCTTATTTCAACATAAGTGTCACTAACAAGAGAAACTTTACCTGAAATACTGGCATGAATATTGGCCCCCAGCGCCTTTTCAGGTGCTTCATAGACCAAATCCCCCACTTCAACCGCTTGACCCTCTGAAACTACACATTTTCCCGGTGCACCAATATGCTCAACACTGAAAATGCGTACATGATCCGGTTGTATGCTTTCATCCGTAATAGGTGCCGGAACATCATATCTGTCAAGTCCCAGCCTGTATACAAGCTTGCTGACAGGAAATTCGCGATACTCATAAAACGGATTTGCTTCAGGATTCTGATTGGTATTGCTGTTTTTAACGCCAGCTTCCTTTAACTGTGCCTTGAGCAGCTGGTTGAGCTTCCACGGCTGCAGATTCATAACACAGGCAATTTCACAAAGGCCACACTCGCAGCATAAGTAAGCTTCATCCAGGGAGACATTCTTCTCTCCCAGAGTGCCATAGCCTGCAATCCGCATCAGCTTTGAAGGATGCAAATTGTGGCCCAAAAGATTACGCGGACACATTTCTGTACACAGATTACAGTGACAGCATGCCGTTTTTGCTTCCTTCATCATTTGCGCCATGTCCTTTTCCTTAGACTTGACCCAGCCTGCGTCTTCAGGAAGTACAATATAACCCTTGGACTGTTTTTTTACATAGGTTTCATTTCCTTCAAGTAGCTTGCCCATCATCGGTCCGCCGTCAATCACTCTATACGCGTCTGTGGTCACGCCGCCACATGCAGCCATCAGCCACGAAAGAGGTGTTCCAACCGGCACTTTGAAGGTCTTCGGCTCTCTTACTGCGCCAGCGATGGTGACGTATTTGTCCACCACCGGCTGACCCTTGATCGCATTGCCTACATTGAGAAGTGTTTCAACATTCGTTACCACGACACCTACATTCAGTGGTATGCCACCTTCGGGAACGATCCTCCCCGTAGCATTGTACACAATGTACTGCTCATCTCCTGCCGGATAGACATTTCTCAGCAGGTTCAACTCAATGTTGTCATCTTCTCGAATTCCGGCTTCAAGCGCTTTTATTGCTTTTTTATACTTTCCCTTTAGACAAATAATGCCTTTCTTCGCTTCAGTGATCTTAATCGCTGCGCGCAGCCCTTCAAGGACTTCTTCGGCATTTTTGTACATGAGCTCCTGGTCTACGCGTAGCAGAGGCTCACATTCGGCACCATTAACGAGCAGGTACTCAGCTTTTGCATTCAGCTTGACATGGGTAGGAAACCCCGCACCGCCGGCACCGACAACACCCGCTTTTTTTACTGCCTCAAGCACAACAACACCTCTTTCCTATTTGATGTTGAATCCCTCTGCTAAAACACATCTTCTCTTTCTCGTAAAGCTGCGAGCAGAGGTCAAGCCTTCTCCAGTCGGACCGGCAATGGTGAAAGTTGTGTAGCCTTCACCCATAAACCCAATGCCTGCATATGAAGGTGCATTTTTAACAAATATCGTTGTTTGAATTCGACGTGCATACTCTGTAAGTACGTCGATGTTTTTAGAGTGACACATTGCAGTATGTCTGAAGCCATGCTCCGCCTTGACACAAAGTGCAATACCTTCCTCAACGTCCTTCACGCGAACAACCGGAAGGATTGGCATCATTAGTTCATGCTGAACAAACGAACTCTTAAACTCTGATTCAAGGACGATGCACTGCGTATCCTCCGGCGCATCGATTCCGATGGCCTTTAAAATGTACGTGGCGTCTTTTCCTACAAAGTCCCTTGATGGTCCTTTTTCATTAAGCACTACGCTCTGCAGTCTTTCTATTTTCGCTGGATCTTCCAGCAGATATCCGCCAGAGCTTTTCATGTTGAAAATCAAATAATCAGCAACAGATTCTACAACGAAACATTCTTTCTCAGCAATACAAGGCAGATTGTTGTCAAATGAACAGCCTGCAATAATTGATCGCGCTGCGCGTTCAATGTCCGCAGTCTCGTCAACCAGTACCGGGGGGTTCCCCGCACCTGCTCCGATTGCCTTCTTGCCAGTGCTTAGAACCGCCTTTACGACACCAGGGCCGCCTGTTGCACACAGCATGTTGATTTTAGGATGATTCATCATGATATCAGCCTTTTCCATTGTCGGATTGCTGACAGTCGTTACAATATTCAGCGGTCCACCAGCTTTTGCTATGGCGATGTTGATTAGTTCAACCGCTCTGTTTGATGTTCTGAAAGCGCCTGGATGCGGTCCAAAGACAACTGCATTTCCCGCGGCAATCATACCGATTGCATTACAGATAACTGTTTCAGATGGATTTGTCGATGGCGCTATGGCACCAATTACGCCGAAGGCAGACATTTCAAGAAGCGTCAGTCCGTCATCTCCAGCGTAGGCATCGGCACGCAGGTCTTCAGTACCCGGTGTCTTGTCAATAACCAGCTGATGCTTTAGCTTCTTGTGAGCGACTTTGCCCATGCCCGTTTCCTTGACACCCAGCTCCGCAAGCTCATCTATATGCTGTGAAATTTCACATCGGATCGAATCTATGTATTTCTGCTTCTGTGCCATAGAACATGTCTTGAGGTGCTTGTATCCTTGAAATGCAGCCTCTACAGCATCTTCCATCTTTTCAAATACGCCATTGATTCCCATTACATGAGACTCAGGAGTGGAGGCGCTCTCGCTTTCCAACTTCGTCATAACGCGTTTGGCAATCTGTTCAATTTGCTCCTTGTTCATAAATGCCTCCTTACAATACTTCAAGCCCAGCAAGTGCAATGACTATATCCTCATCAACCGATCCACCGCTAATTCCAAGACCACCCCACAGCACACCATCTTTCCAGATTGGAAGTCCGCCGCCAAATGGCGTCAAGCCATTGTTGCTGTGTTCAATCCCGTAAAGTGGCTGCCCCGGCTGAACAAGTTTGCCCAATTCTTCTGTTGACATTCTAAGCAGTACGGAGCTTTTAGCCTTTGACTGGGCAATATCAATACTTCCCAGCAGACAGCCGTCCATACGCCTAAGCAGTATGATGTGTCCTGAAGCATCTGTTACAACAATGGTTACAGGTACATCGATTTCTCCTGCCTTCAGCTGGGCCCTGTCCGCAATGCGCCCTGCAAGTTCAAGCGCTTCACCACCAGATAACTTTTTCTCAACAGCTCGCAATATATCTTGTACATCCATATCATGCTCTACCTTTCTTCCCTTCTGAAACAGGTAATCGCTTAATCGGTTCAAGAATTTGCAAACCTGTTCAGATACTGGCTCTTCATGCGAAAGGCTTGTCACAGCACGCTCAGCACGACGCGTGACCGTTCGTGCCAGATGCAGACAGGCCGATGCCTTGTCCTCACCTGGAATGATCCAGTCCGTGAACTTTGGCAGCACCTTATCCATCTCGTCAATCCACATCTCAAGCGTTTCAACGTCAGCAGGACCTATGGGATCCAGAATCTTAGCCTTGGCCGCTTCTGTTGCCGCAAGCTGAGCGCAAAGGGTAATCAATCTATTTTGAATCCATTTGATTTCCACCTGGTCAGCCCCGTTCATAAGCCATGCACGCACCTGTCCCAGAACCGCATTCAGCTCATCAACGACACCATAAGCCTCCACTTTGACATGATCCTTTGGAACACGCTGCATTCCAAACAAATCCGTCATGCCCTTGTCTCCACCTTTTGTGTAAACACCCATATCAATCACCTTGATATTCCCATGTATCCACGATTGCCACTATGGCAGCATCGACGGTCGACTGCATACGCTGAATCGCTTCAGCCTTGCGCGCCGAGCTGCCGGTTGCGACCAGAACTGTCTCACCATAACCGGCCCCCACAGTATCGACTGCGACCATCACTTTACCATGTCTATCGTTTTCAGGCTCTATCTGCTTGACAATCAGCAGTTTCTGCCCATTTAAATTACTGTCTTTTGTAGTGGCCACAACATTCCCGCGTACCTGCGCAAGTATCATAAATGCCTCCTATCTTACAATGGTAATTCCATTTTTTTCAGCTCTCTCCCGGGCAAGTTCCGTTAAAATCGCACCCGTTTGAATGCATACTTCCTTGTTTTCATAGCCTACAAGATCAGAAGCCGTTATCAACCTGCCCGCGATATATGCACGTCCGTTTTCAGCACGCCCGAAACGAATGCCCCAGGACTTCATAGTTGCCATATCCTTTGACAGGACATCTATAAATGGCGTTTTTCCCTTTAACGAACGTTCATGATCAAATCCGCAGGAAACCACTTGTATTTTCATTTCCTTTTCAAGACCCTCGATGATTGCTTTTCCAAAAACCGTCATGGGTCTGATTTCAACGACCTCACGCATGAGCGATGCATGGAGATCAATAACCAGCAGTTCGGAATACTGACTCATGTCCAGTGATTCCTGTGAAACAAACTGTTTGTCAACATACAGGCCGTGACTTTCAAATACTTTTAGGATTTCACTAGGCATTGCCTTTGGCAGAAGCACATCGAACGCCTGCCGATACGCTCTGGAACCAATCAGTCTCACAAGTCCCTCAGCAACATCCACCCGCATTCTCGGAATGAGGATCAGCGCTTTGGAACGCTGCAGACAAATTGCCTTCATGACCCTGTTTACGATTTCTTCAACTAAGCTGTCGATTTGCACTGCATCACCTCATCTCTGCAGGACAATGCAATGCCAAGCGGCGTAACCAGTATGGGGTTCACAGGTTTTAGAACAGAAATTCCCAGCATTTTTTCAAATACCGACTCGTAATTCTCCATTGTGCATGCACCGCCAACCACATACAGTGTCTTTACAGATCTGCCAATCAGGAATCGACTCACTATGGATGCCATCTTCTCGACTACAGGCTGGATGATTGGGAAAATACGTTTCTCACTCTCCAAGTCCTGCTTCAGCAACTCCGCTTCGTCATAACTCAGTTTCTTTGCACCTGCCAAAACCAACGTCATGTGATGCCCGCCTGTCGGCTCATCGGCAGTAAAGGTCACCCGCCCTTTTTCAAGGATACTGATGCCTGTAGTCCCACCACCAACATCGACAACCGCACCATCTGTTATGCCAAGCACCCTCGAGGCAGCCGTCGGTTCATCCACAATGCATGAAAGTTCGAAATCGGCTGCTTCAACAACATTTCCAATTGCCTTTACGCAGCCTGTATCTACACCTGGTGGAATTGCAGCCGCTGCACGTGTCAGTTCACAGCCTAGCTCTTCCTCCAGTTCAGCCTTCAGACGCCTCACTATGTCAATCGCACCAACATAGTCAACCACGACACCATCTCTGATGACACGTGCCGGTTGGCTTCTTCCCGCTATCGGCATTCCAGTTTCATCTACAACAGCAAGTACGATATTCGCCGTTCCAAGGTCGACACCGCAGAACAGCTCCCCAGTTGGCGCTATGCTTTTTCCCTGCCCTATTTTAGATTCAAAGTCCATAATCAGAGCATTTGATTTGTTAATCATCGCACCATCACCTCAATATTTCGAACAAATCGCCATTTCTAATGCCACCAGCGTTTGCCTCATCCATGTCAAGATGGAGCTCTAGTGCATATTTTTCACTGACGCGGCATGTAACATTCTCAAACATCACCGCACGCGGTCCACTGGATTTGACACATACCGACATGCCATCTTCTATTCCCATTCTCTTTGCATCAGTCGTATGCATATGAATATGCCTGTGCGCTACAATCACACCCACCGGCAAATCCACGTATCCTTCTGGTCCGACAAGTCTTATGCCAGGAGACCCTTCAAGTTTTCCAGAAGGCCTCACCGGAGCACTCACACCCAGCTTGAATCCATCAGAAATACTGATTTCAATTTGAGTGCTCGGTCTTATCGGTCCGAGTATCCTAACACGCTCAAGTTTGCCTTTTGGGCCTTCGAGCGTAACAGTCTCCTTAGCTGCGTACTGTCCTGGCTGTTTTAGTTCTTTCATAAACTCCAGCTCATGTCCCTCGCCAAACAGCACTTCCATATCTGCCTGGCTCAGGTGTACGTGCCGATTGGACACGCCAACCGGCACGCTGCAGTTCAGCACGTTCAAAACGTCTTTGACAGCTTCTACAATCGCTGTCACTTTTGCTTCATTCACCTGGCCGCCTCCTCAATTATCTTGGGATAATTTTCTCAGTGTCTGTATGAGGTCTTGGAATTACATGTGTAGAAACGACTTCACCAACACGCTCGGCAGCAGCACAGCCAGCTTCAACCGCTGCCTTAACAGCGCCTACATCGCCTCTGACCATAACTGTTACAAGACCTGAACCGATTTTTTCGTAACCGATCAGTTCAACATTTGCTGCCTTTGTCATTGCATCAGCAGCTTCAATAGAACCTACCAGACCTTTCGTTTCTATTAAACCAAGTGCATTACCCATAATATCTCTCCTTACTTATTTTTGATAAGAGCCTTCTCCGACTCATTACACACATCACATAATATGTACTTAACTCTTGAAATAGTGCAGACAGGTTCTTTTGGGCTCACCTTTTTTTCTGTTGCAGGCAGGATCTTTACAGATGTTGCAAGTGATGATGCTCTCGCTCAAATCTGTTTCTCCTACCATTTTCGTTTCAACCTGCGCTTGCACAATTTCTTGGGTCTCTTCGACGACTTGAGGTTCATCTGCTCCTGATTCGAGGGACAGTTCTCCTCCAGCGGCCGGTTGATCTTCTGATTCTGATTCTGCGGGCTGGTCTTCTGTTTCTTCCTCAGCCACTTCAAGAAGCGGAAGCTGTTCTTCAGTCTGTTCCACCTGAGCCGGTTCATCGGGTTCATCCGTATACAGAACCGTCTCTTTTGTGAAAACCATGGCGTCCAGACTTCTACTGGGTCTTGGGATAACCTGAACACTGAACACCTTGCTGACAAGGCTTGCAGAAAGCTGGGCGGCTTTAATACCTGCCTGAACAGCACCAACATTTCCGGCTATCTTAACAGTGACCATGCCATCACCCTTAGACAGTTCATATCCAATCAGCTCAACACAGGCTGTTTTAACCGCCGTATCAGCAGCTTCATAAGCAGCTGCAAGACCAACTGTTTCAATCAATCCTAATGCTTGTTGCATATCAACCTCCTGCGATTTCTTTAAATGGAACACCCTTCATGAGTCGCGCTGCATTCGCGCCATAGGCTTTCATGTCTATTCCGTTATGCACCTTGATATCGAACAGGTATGTTCCCTCTTCAAATCGACTATGCCTTATTGCAATCTGCCAGTCTTCACCTATGCCAATTCCAATATCGAGCCCAGAGTTCAGTGCTGCCTTATCGGCATTTTTGTGCGCACTGGACTCGTCTGACTCCATAAGTTTAAAAGGAATGCCTTCTTCTTCTATGCCGTATGCAAGAAAGTACACCTGGTTTCTGTGTATCAGTGCTTTTGGATAACTTATGACGATTTCAACATTTCTCATAGCTACCTCCCAGCCGAAAGTACAAGTCCTGTCGCAACAGCGTTTCTAGGACCTTCGCTTCCTCTGATGTTACCTCTACCCGCGACGATACCGTATTGGGAGAGCGCTTCAGTAACCAGCTGCGGCACTTCAAAGTCCAGTGCCGACCCGCCTACAAGTACAACATAGTCTATATCTCGAATATTGCCCGTAGGACTCACCTGTTTAAGAGACCTTAGAGCATTCGTTACAAATACTTTTTCTTTCGCCAGTTTACGCACAAGTTTAACCTTTTCGATGGAGATTTCCTTTCGAATCGGTATCATGCCTTCCGGTTTGAGGATGACCACTCTGGCAAAACATTCAGAATCGACGGGCGTCTTGAAGAACTCCACCGTTCCGTCCTCATGCCTTATATGGTGCATGCTCTCAACTTTAGCCAGCGGATGCTTCTTAATGTCTTCTGACAGCGAAAGATCCCCAATGCCTAGTTCCGTATCAATTAGAAGTGTGACCATGTTTCCAGCACCCGCCAAGTGAACGAGTTCAATTTCACCGCTCCGCTTCATAATCGATGCATCAGTCGATCCCGCGCCCATATCGATAATAGCCAGCGGCTTTGAAGTACCCGGTGTTGTCAGGGCGCCGTAAATTGCCATTTCAGCCTCCACGCCGCCTACCTCAACAGGCACCTTCAGTTTTTCATGCAGGGCATTTGCAATACGCTGCATCTGAAGCCGGTCTGCCTTTACCATGGCAGCGACGCCTACAGCGCTTTCCATGGAATATTCTCCTGCGAGTCCGCCTTGAACACTTTGAGGCGAGATGGTGTCCACCGCAAGTAAATCCTGGATGCTGACATCTTCATGATTCATCCCAGTCAGCTTTGCCATGACTTGACGAACACGTTCAAGCATAGCCCCTGCGTTGGTTCCCGCTTCCCCTCTGATATCCCGGACAGGCGCACAAACTTCAAGAACCTTCATCAGTGTCTCAGCGCCGTGGTCAACATCAACCTCTTTCGTCCTTTTTTCACCTTCAATGCGGATGATGCCTGCCGGAATTTTTCTGGCCTTCACATCGCCTTCAGGTGTTTTTATCACTACCGCTGATCGATTGCCAATCAACGCACGCGATATGGGTACAACGAACTTCGTTTCTTCCGGTGTCAGTTCGAACAGCGTCGCAATCCCATACGGGTTCGACAGTGTTTCTACAACCCCGCCAACCGGAGCAACTTCAATCGCTGCATACATATTTCTAGGAATCTTATCGAACAAACAAACTTCATCGACAATGGGAATAAGCTTATCAATCCGGTTTTGTACAAGAACACCATCGTCTTTGGCGAGAATGGCACCCCTTACATCCTTCCCAGCTTGAAATAGGTCTTCAATTCCTCTTGAAGCTTCTATGAAATCCGTTTCGTGATTTACCAGAACTATGAGAGGCGTCTTGTCAAAAGTCATGGCGTCTCTTAGGTCCACTGTGTAACCGTATCCAATCCCTACACCGCCTGGCGTATGAGGATTATGGCCAATCATGGTCGATTCGGTTATGACAGTTTCAGTGATTGTCTCCATGGCAACATCGCCGATAACAGGCGCAGCTTCATTGATTTGAATGCTGCTCAGGTCTTCAATTTCAAGATCTGCCGCTTTCAGTGCCTGTCTCAGGGAAGCATAGACGCCATTCATGTTGTCCAGCGTTCCCTTTATTCCTGTGGTTTTTGAAATCCCAGTAGAGACAAACTTCATGGAATCACCATCTGAAACACCAATAGCTGTTTCTGTTGTAGCATTACCTATGTCTATTCCAGCTATATATTTCATTTGACAACCTCCATTTTTCCTTACTTCTTAAGAATGTTTCTTCGCTCGTATACATCTGCACACTCTCTGATGAAAGCGCCATTGATGCATGCGTTGTATTTGTTTTCAACTTCGTCAGCAATCGCCAGAAGCTCCGCCTTAGTCGAGCGGTTTGGACGCATTGCGTTATAGATTTCAAGAACGCGGTCGTCTGGAATGGCAATCAGTTCAGCGGCACGGCGCAGGTTTCTCGCGAAAGCCTTTCTACCAATACTCTCAGCAACTTGCGCTTGCATTTCCAGTGTTTCTGGAGCGATTGAAACGTCCTCAGAAGTGATTTGACCTTTCATCAGTGCGTCTAGTGTAATGTCGCTTAGCGCTTTACCAGTAGGCGATTTGATGCTGTCTACCATTTTTTCGCTCAGCGGATAATTTGTATAGTCAACTTTTCCACCCGCTTGTGGCGTTGAACAAGTTTTCGGAGCTTCAGCGCCATTTGAGGCCATTTGAAGCATCACGTCACGTATCATTTTTTCCAGTGCTACATTATCCATTTTTGCCTCCTATTTAAAAGTGACCTTAAGCTCTTCAGACGCCTTGTTTTGATCAACCATCTCAGTTTCCTTGATGTGAAGCAGGGCAGCAATCGCCTGATACTTAGGACGCGCCATCTGATCGTTCATTTGAGGAACTGGGCTTGGAGATTCGCCTTTAGCGTATTTAGCCGCATTCTTACCAATTGCTCTGTAGACTTCAAGTGTGATAAGCGGTGCCTGTGGGAACAGCTCAACGTTTGATAGTGGGAACAGATCCTTTTGGTGGATAACTGTAGTACCCTTTGACTGGATACCGATGCCAATGCCTGAACCACTTAGTCTTGCTGCATGATGAGCAATGAAGGACACGTCAGAAGTATGGTTTACACGAATAACACGTGGTTTAAGACCTTCCTCTTCAATACCTGCCATGATTTCCTTTAGAACCGCACCGTGAGGTGTCTTGACAATTGTCATTGTCTGTCCGATATTAAATGCAGGCGCAACACCGATGACAACTTCATCAGGAGCAGTTCCCTGCTTAGCTTCCTTAACACTTTCAAGTACCAGATCACTGCTCATTGCAGTTGCGCCTGCAGTTGCTGCAGAGCCTACATCCATGCTTTGGATGACTTCTTCGATGATGGCACGTAATACTTTTTCATTCATTTCCATCGTTGTCCCTCCCTTATTTAAAATCAGATGCTTCCAGTGCGTTCGGAATGTTCTGAATCTGTGACCAGCGCTCATCCGAAATCTGATAACCTGTACCAGGACCTGCATAATCATTTCTATCGTTTACAGCACTGATGACATGGAAATTCGGGTCAACAATTGCCGATGTATGTAAGTGGTCACCAGATACACGCAGTTTCATCATGCTCAGCAGACTCTCAGCTACATCATCAAAGCCACCTTTCTTGATTGCTTTGACAACATCAAGACCCGTAATGCCGCGCTTCATCATTTCTTCAGCTGCCTTAAGGTCTTCAACCACATTACGGTCAGGCATGTCTTTTGAGCCGTGAGCATATGTAGCCGCTTCAACTTCTTCGTCTGTAATCACAGGAAGGTCAAGCTCTCTGAATACTGCTTGAAGCACTTTCGCCGCTTTATTTCTAGCCTTGACAACCTGTTCTTCAGTTACAGGCTGTAGGCCGCCGTCAACACGCAGGTCACGCTGAAGTACGTTGTAATCATCGTAATCGTCAGCATCGAAGTTAGAACCAGCGAACATGTTATCGTAGTTAGGTGTTGCAGAGTAGCCCGAGAAGATGAAGTCTGTTCCAGGAATCATCTGCATCAGTGTACGTGCTGTTCTACGAATGTCTGAGTGCGAGAATGTCTGGTCGTTACCAGAAGCAACTTCCAGGTCAAGCATTGTTGTAATGACGTTTTCAGCAAGTACGGCACGGATACCTGATGGTACGGCACCTGGTACGCCGATACAAGAGATCGAACCATTTTGAAGACCCTGTACACCAGCACCCTTAGTGATGAAGATACAACGTGCTTCAAGATAAAGCATCGAGCGTTTTTCAGCAAATCCCATAAGAACTTCTGAACCTGTACCAGATGTATAACGCATTTTCAGACCGCGCGATGCATATGCAGATGCCAGGAATGATTTTGACCAAGGCGTATCGTCACCGTCTACAAATACGTTTTCTGTACCGTAAACAGAAACAGTCTCAGCGTAAGCTGTAAGACCGCGCATACCCAGAACAAGCTCAGTCGCTTCTTCAACCGCACATTGTGTCAGGATACCAGGACGACCTACCTGTGAACCTACAAGAAGTGAAAGTGCGTTAAATGGTGCGTAACGAACGATACCTACTGTAGTCTCATGCTCGTCAAATCCACGGATTGCCGCTTCAGCAGAATCTGCTGCGATCTGGATTGGATTGTCTTTCAGGTTTGTAACGTGACACTGGTTAGATGGTGTTTTTCTAGCGCGAAGCTTAGTCAGCGCCATCATCAGCTCAAGCACGTTCATGTGACCTACGACTTCAACAACCTTTGCAGGTGTCATTGACGTAGTCAGCGGAATAAGTGTGTCTCTAGACACATTGATGTCAACCAGCATATGTGCCAGTTTTACAGAATCCATTGCCATAACATCTTCAGCTCTGTCAAGATCGATTGCATAGTCTGCGATGAACTGGTCGATGAAGTCAAAGTCTGCTCTTTTCTTGCCGTCAAGTTCAACAACAAGGCCATTCTCTATTTTGATGGATGGCTTTGGATCATAAGGTGAGTTCATTGCTACCAGACCCACTTCAGCCCATTCTTTTAGAAAACCATCCTTATTTACTTCGCGCTGAGAAAGCACTTCAAATCTTTTAGATTTCATTGGAATCCTCCTCTATCTTAAATGTATGGTGTTGTTACTGAAGGTGCAGGTTCGCCGCCAAGAGCTTCAAGAAGCTTAACGCCTACTTCTCTTGCTGCCAGAACCGCTTGTCTTACAGCGCCTGAATCGCCGCTGATAAACAGGATTGATTCATTCGAGTAAGATGTTGTAGAAGGTGAAGCGTATCCAATGATATCCACATTAGCTGCTTTTACAGCAGTATCGCAAATCATGACACCGATCGCTGCAGGTGCGCCTACAATAACGCCGAATGCTTTGCCTAGCGGTGCGCCCCATGCTTTGTTACAAGCGTAAGAAGCTCTCGCTGTGTATTGAAGCTCGATGTGACCCGCTGCATTCGCATAAACGTCACCGAAAGTTCTGTCCAGTTCTTTTAGACAAACTTCAACAGCACGACGTGCATCCGAAACATCTTCCGCACCAAATATGATCAAAGAACCATGGCCTGCGCCACCTTGTGTATCTCTAGGAAGCTCAATAGAGATAATTTCTGAGTTTGTAGCTTTAACAGCCTCATCAGCTGCCAGAATGTGAGGGCCCGCACCTGTACGTGCGCCTACGATACCGATTGATCGATATTTTTTATCCAATTTCATAAACTCATGAAGCGTGTGGTCAACATTTGCAATTACAAGACCAATTGTCTCCCCAATTGCTGTTCCAACAAATTCTGTCATCTTGCAGCCAGCTGCAGAGAAGCTTGGTGCAGGAGCATCTGCTTTAGCAGTTTCAGCAGGAACTTCCAGTTTTTTCATTACCTCTTCCATTACCTTTTCCATCAAATTATCTTGCATGATTTACCTCCTACTCCTTCTCTTCCACTTGGTTCGATTCAATGACTACTTTAGACAACAAAACGTTTTCCACATCTCGATGCGGTCTTGGGATTACGTGAACTGAAACAACCTCGCCAACGCGTTCAGCCGCTGCTGCACCTGCGTCAGTAGCAGCCTTCACTGCACCAACATCGCCTCTAACCATTACAGTTACAAGGCCTGAACCGATTTTTTCATAACCGATCAGTTTGACATTTGCCGCTTTAACCATAGCGTCAGCACCTTCAACAGCACCAACCAAACCTTTTGTTTCAATCATGCCGAGTGCTTCTTGTGTCATTTGGACCCTCCTTCAAAAAAGTATTTAATATCTTGCTTTAATCATGCCGAGGTAAACTCAAGCACGTATCTCACTGATATAATCATAAAAAAAACAGCCCATAAGGCTGTAATATTTAGAGTTTAAATTATGATATATATTTGTCGGACGTACTTTTTCATGTGATACTTTTTTGATATCTTCTGATAGTGTTCCCCATATCAGATCATCCATGACCTGCTTACCACATACTGATTTTGTCCGCCTGTGTCACGCAGTCCAAGCTGGATATTGTCCTTGAACTCGCTCGGTGTCATGTCGGTATGTTTCTTGAAGACCTTTGAAAAGTAATTGGCTTCATTGAAACAAAGCTCGAAGGCAATGTCTCCGAAGGATTTGTCTGTGTACATGATTTCCTTTTGAGCCAGTGCAATACGTCGTTCAGACAGATACTGAACAAAGGTGATTCCAATCTCCTTCTTGAAATATCTGCTGAAGTACTGGGATGAGATATTCATGTATTTTGCAATCATATCAAGTGACAGCTTGTTCTTCAGCTTATATTCAATATAATCGAGGGCGAAATCGATTTCCCGGCTATGACGACAAAGCTTCTTTTCAATGATCTCATAAAAGAGGTCAGACATGATTTCATGAACATAGTTATAAAAAATTGCGTTATCATGATAAAAATGCTTGATATTCTTTATTTTTTCCACATTCGCTTCATTCATATCGAGCTCATAGTGCTCAACCAATCTCAAGAAACCTTCAAGAATGAGCTTTATATCTGCCTTTTGAACTTCCATTTTCCCAGTTCTCGTTTCGATGTACTTGTCAAAGGAAATACACGATTCAAGATAATGCGCTGAAATCAGTTCCTTCACGAAGGCTTCCGCTTGTGGAGAATGCTGTGGCTTTTCTACTGTCGCCTTGCGCTTTGAAAGCACATTCGAAATAGTGCCTGCTATGGTTTCAGGACGGCTCGGTTTTAACAGATAGTCATCGGCATGGATTTTAACCGCACGCTGGGCATAGTCGAACTCCGCGTAAGCCGTCAGCATGATCACTGCCGTTTCCGGATGGTCTTTCTTGACCTGTTTGGCAATGACAAGCCCATCTTCACCTGGCATGCGTATATCCATAAGGACAATATCATATGCGTTTTTAGCAATGAGCTCCAGGGCTTCATGACCATTCTTCGCTTCGTGACACACCTGGCAAGCGTCGATATTCTCTTCAAAATACATCTTCAGCGCTATTCTTTCCAACCGTTCATCATCTACTATAAGCAAATTGTACAAATCCCGTAGCCTCCCTTTGTCACTTACCGCGGCAGTCTGATCGTAATTTTAGTGCCTACACCCGCCTTGCTGTTCACATCCAAAGTATATTCTTCTCCAAAAAGATGGACCAGTCGCCTGTTTGTATTGTAAATGCCGATGCCCGTCGATTTTGACCCCTCCGAGCACCGCTCGCCTTTTCTTATACGGTCAAGGGTGCTTTCTGACATGCCTACTCCATTGTCAGAAATATGAAGTAGACAGTCTTTTCCGTTCTTTTCAGCCCACACCCTTATTTCACCCTCTTCTCGATAACCAAATAGCCCATGGTTGATGGCATTCGAGACAAACGGCTGAATGACCATAAAAGGCAGCTTGGTTCCGTAGAGCTTTTCCGGTATGTCTATGTTGAACTGAATCATGTCACCAACTCGAGCCTGCTGGATTGACATGTATTTTTGCGTATATTCCACTTCCTCTTCAAGTGTCACCAGATGGTGCATCTTATTTTGAATGGTATAGCGCAGCATTTCTGAAAGATTGCAGACCATATCGCTGGTTTTTGGCGCAGATTCAATCATTGCAAGACTATGTATCGTGTTGAGCACGTTAAAGAGAAAATGCGGATTCACCTGAGACTGAAGCAGCCTGAGTTCAGACTCCTGCAGGTTCTTTTCAAGCTCCATCCTTTGCTTCATCGACTGAATGAGTCTTTCGTTCTTTTCGTTAAGCTCTTCTTGAACGTGTGAACGCATAGCCTTCTCTACAATGTAGTTTGCCATGAGAAAAAGAAGCTCACTCGCATTCTCAAGCTGTTCTCGTGTTATGGTCGGAACCTTCCGATGGAGAACCATGAGCTCCGATTGATTCAGCACACTTTCCACATAAGGATCAATGGTCGTATTGATGTCTGGATACTCATAATCGAGAACCTTCACCTGTCCAGCAAGTATTGCTCCAAGATACTGCCCATTGTCAATGATGGGCACTGCAAAATCCGTCAGTCCAGAATGACATTTATATATGTAAGGTTTTCCGCTTCTTGCCGCTTCCACGCCACCGTGGGCATCGGACTGAAAACATTTTGCTCTGCAGTTTCCATTCTTTCTGAATTCAAAACAAAAATCCGTAAAATTTGTATATTGAGTAATCGGTTCCCCCCTGTAATTTACAGCAACAACCGCAATTCCAGTAACCTTGCTAAAATTGTCCAGAATACCTTGAAAAACGCCTGAATCAACAAGATGCTCCAGCCTTATGTTTGCCATAGAATACCCCCCTCTAACCAATATATTATCAGAATATCGATGAAATCGTTATCCCCATTCTGCATATGCTATAAATATGATATTTTTTTGCCATCTGGGTTTAAAAAATTACCATACCCAGTATATCACGTTTTGCCAAACGAAATCGTGTATTGATTTTACTTTATAAATTGCGAAATCAAAATATAAAATCATCTTCAAAGTGCAAGATGCACTTTTATTCTATTCAATTTTATAACAATTCCAATCTGTATCTGTAAAATGCCACCACTCGTCCGGTATTGTTTGAAAACCCGCATCTTTCATAGCCTTTTGCAGGAGCTTGAGTCGCAGGGCCACACCTGCGTCTGGATCAAAACGATCCGAACGTGCCTGGTCATCAAAGGCATCGAAAGCCGTTGGCATTTTCAGTTCCTCACCTTCAAGGGATGCCAGGGTCAGGTCCACTGCACATCCACGGTTATGGGACGACCCCTTCTTGGGATGGGCAATAAACCGTTCATCCTGAATCTTATTCCAAAATCTCCATTGTACCTCAAGCGGCCTGTAAGCATCCCATATGATTACCCGGTAACCCGCATCCCGTAGTTGACGTGCAGCTACCTTGAGTTTATCAAGTGTTCCGCTGCGCAAGTAATCATATGGTCTTTCATACATCTTCTCACCCATGAAATTGTTTTCCGTCATATAACGCAAGTCAATAATTGCATCTGGAATTTCTTCCTTAATTCGTTTCATTGCACTTTTCATCAAAATCCCCCTCCACTATTCTGCCTGTCAACTCCAATTGTACATAAAAAGCATGCATTTGGTTAGTCCAAACGCATGCTTGTAAAAATTATTTTTATGCACCTCTAGACTGGCTTAACGATTTCTTCCGAACCCATTGCCACCATTTCGCCCAGCTTGACCGGCCGGTGCAAAGCTGCCAGTTTTCCTTTCAAATGCTTTCAAGTGATTTTCAGATGCGTTTCGAAGTGCTGTAAAGACCTGTTCAACATCCTGAGGCAAATCTTGCTCTAAGAACACATTGTACATATCAATGTTCAAGATCTCCGCTTCTACACCGATTTCATATGCAGCGGTCAGACTCTCTGGAAGGACAACAAAATCTGCACTGACATCTTCCGGCACATCAATGCCGTAAGCTTGGAAAAGTGGGAGCAGCCACTGAATATGTCTCTCTTCAGCTTTAATGATGTTGGTAAATGTTCGTGGTGCATCATAAGCATCAATAATGAGCGCATATTCTGTCTTTGCATGATATTCATCTTCAATCGCGTAATTCAACATATCTTCCAGTGTAATTGCTTTGCCGTTGTCAATTGCTTCCTGCAAAGAGGTTGCTCCGTAAGTACTTTCATCTGCAAAAACTGTCATTGTACCAAATAACATCACCATCAGCATAACCGCTGCAACGAGCATCATCTTTCTATTCATCATAACTCTCATCCTTTCTCCTTTGGCTTATCTTCTAAACCCATCATAATGGACAAGTGTGACAGATATATGACACCCTCGTGTCAGTTTGAAATTTACGCAAGCATGACCTGGTCAATACCATCTTTGACTTCCATCAGAACCTGCCTCAAGTGTTTCAGGTCCACATTTTCGACTGCCCCCGACTCAGCTATTATCTCCATTTCAGCCAGCAGCTTGTAGGCCTGTGAAAAACGAAGATTTCCGCATGATCCCTTCAAATTGTGCAGTGCAAGTTTTAGTTTTTTGCCGTCTCCGCTTTCCTTGGCCTTTTCAAGCGCAGTGAAATGACTGTTCAGCTCCAGATAGAACTGATCGATAATCACAAGGAGCTCTTCTGGATCAAGTGCCAAGGACCGCGCTATCTTCGTGAGGTCGTATAGGTCCTGATCACTGGAACTGGTTGCATGCGGTGTCTTCTGATCAGGAGACGTGATTATGTCATGTGCCGCCACCGCTGCATCCTGGTTATTCCCATGCACAGTTTCCTGAGGGGCTGTTTGCAGGCTGCGGTGATCTGAAGGTGCACGTTCCTTGTCATGCGCGGGACTGACAGTTTTTGTTTTAGCCCGTTCCAAAAATTTCACAAGCACATTCTGAAAGTTCTCCAGAATGACAGGCTTTGTAATATAATCAGCAAAGCCCAGCTCGAGCATGTCTTCGTGGGATTGTCCCAGAACATCTGCAGTCAGAGCAACAACCGGTGTAGCCTTCTCTCCAATCTCAATGAGTGCTTTGATCTGAGCAACTGCCTCTGCACCATCGAGAACAGGCATATGCAGATCCATAAAAATCAGGTCTGGATTCTCCCGCTTATACATGGATACAGCCTCTTCACCATTGTCCGCAAACATCGCTTCGATTCCAAACTTCTTCAAAAGGATATCAATCAGGTGCTGGTTGATTTTATTGTCTTCGGCAACGATAACTTTGCCGGTAAACTGATACTGACTGTCCTCTTCGCCTTCAACTTTCTTGTAATAATATCTGGAGAGCATTTTCATAACCTTAGAGCCATAGAGGGGTTCATCGATGACATCGCTGATATAAGACGCTTCAACACTGTTGAGCATGCTGATATCCCCAGCGTATATGATGGGAACCTCCGGATAAATGCCTTTGATAATACGCAGCCGTTTTATAATGTCATCATTGTAAAAGACAAATATGCCATCCAGATCTTCATAATGCGTCACTGCAAAATCGTCAATGGTCTTGCCGCAGTTACTGACATAATGGACGATACGCTCTCTAAGTTCCGGATAAATGGTATTCTTGCAGCATACACCAAATTTCATGTCCCACTGTGACTTATCATTTTCCACAATGCTTGAACTGTCTATTTTGAGGTCAATTTCAAAGCCAAAACGACTGCCCTTTCCAAAATCGCTTTCAAGCTCCAAACGTGACCCAAACGCTTCAACAATTTTTTTCGATATGGCAAGCCCCAGCCCGGTTCCCCCATATTTCCGAGTTGTTCCACGCTCTGCCTGTTCAAAGGATTTGAAAATTCTTTCCTGATTTTCTTGGGTAATGCCAATGCCAGTATCCTTGACTGATATATCCAGGCGCACACGCTCTTCCTGGCGGTTTCGAACACCCACGGCCAAAGTGACGCGTCCCCCTCGGTCTGAAAATTTGATGGCATTCGACAGCAGGTTTGTTATAACCTGGCGCAGGCGCACAGGGTCTCCATATACATACTTTGGAATATTGACATCTGGCGCATACTCAATCTGAATTTGTTTTTCCTTGGCCTTGATATTATAGAGCTCGATGAGCTCCTCAAACAAATCTAAAATATCAAAGCTGACAAACTCCAAATCAAAATTGTCACTTTCAATTTTTGAAAGATCCAAAATGTTGTTGATGATTTCCAGCAGGGACCGACCGCTTCGGGTAATGATATCTATGTACTCTCGTTCACGCTCTGGCAAAGCTTCTGATTCATTCATGAGTTCAGAAAACCCAATGATTGCATTGAGGGGCGTCCTGATTTCATGACTCATGTTGGCGACAAATACACTCTTTGCGATGTTTGCCTGCTCCGCTCTATAGGCATAGTCCTGCAGCCTCGTGTTCAAATTTACCATTTCCTTGAGTGTCTTATAACCGTAAAGAAGGGTTACCAGCGTCAGAAGGAAGCTGATGAGTATTTCAACGCGGAGGAAGTTCGATTTCTGGTCAAGCACCTTGACATCATACTTGTCTGTCCGCATTTTGCTTTCATAAATAATCCGACTCGCATTTTCCTTCATTCTTAGAAAATGGGGTGGTATAACCTTCATAAAATTGTCGAGTTCATTGTCGATTTCAATTTTTGCTTCAGTGTTTCCAGAAAGACTGATTGCTTCATAGCGTTCTATCAGCGCAATGAGTTCATCGAGCTTTTCAACAGTCTGGTCCAGTTTTGGATTCAGGTCAATCGCTTCAATAGAATAAAGGAAATCATCGGTCGGTTCATAATGAACCGTATCCACATATTCAGTTTTTTCCACCAGATTCAACTCGATATGGTGAACAATTTCGCCCCCCTCTTTCAAAGTCCTAAAAGACTGTTTGAGATGTTCAACCTCCATAACGATTTTTCCGCGGATTATTTGGGAATTACGCGAATTCTTACTTAGGGCAATTTCATAAAAGTCCGTTTCAATGACCTGCAGATGACTCAATATATAGCGCCCAATCATGATTTCCTTTTCATTATTGGCAATTTTACCGTCAAGATTGTCGGTAAGAGAGTTTATGATTTGATGGTTGAAAACGAGAGCACCAAATCCCACAATGATGACCAGCATCAGCACCGACATATTCCGTAGACCACTGCGTTTTTCGCTTATCATTTGAACTCAACCATATCAATCACACTGATATCCGCATCATCTAAAAAGCCATAGGCCTTAAAAACATCTCTCCCATGTTCTGATGAGGCGAATTCCAAAAAGGCGCGTGACAGTTCAGGATACTTCGAACTCTTTAGCAGACTCATAATCAGCATTTTTTTAGAGGCGTAGGTCTCGTCAATTTCAATCGCATCGACAAAATCCCTGTTTTCCTTCCAGACAGAAGTCGCATACCAGTTAATACAGATATCGGCGTCGCCCGATGTTATTGCATCTGTAAGATTTCTGGAATCTGTCGTCAGATATATGGAGTTTGAAAAGACTTCATCAAAGTTGCCAAACTTATCAAGAATCTTTTTGCTTTCCCGCCCAATGCTTCCACTATCCGGGTTGCAGAGCACGATTCGATTCTCCGTATTTGCAAGCTGGGTCAAATCACTGGTAAAGCCTTTCGGATTCCCTTCCTTGACCATCAGTGCCGCCTTGTTGTAGCCTAGAAAAACAGCATCTAAAAGAAGTCCTTCATCCAGTGTCTTTTCTCTGTATGAATAGGAACCCGGAAGGTAGAGGTCGCCTTCACCGCTCTGTTTCAAACTATCATAAAGATCCTGCGATCCTCCCTGAACTATTTGTATTTCACAGTCATACGCCTCTTCAAACTCTGTTACGAGCTCATGTATGGGCTTGACCATGGTTATTCCAATGTAAAAGAGCAGCTGTGGTTTCTCCTCTGGCTCCTTCTGACATCCCGCCCCCACTAGACTCATCATTATAATCAACCCAAGTGCTATCCATTTTTTTATCACAATCATGCCTCCCTATACATGTCATATATTTTCTCTATTTCAACCCGCCCCTTGGCAAAACAGTCCACACATTTTGGATCAAAATGCTTGCCGCTTTGGCTTAGAATATACTCGAATGCTTCATCGAAGGACCATGCGTCCTTATAAGGCCTTCGTGACGATAGAGCATCAAAGACATCTGCTATGGCGAGTATACGTCCGTAGAGCGGAATCATGCTGCCTTCCAGACCGTTAGGATACCCTGTTCCGTCATATTTTTCATGGTGCGAATAGGCAATCACGCCACCGACCTGAAGATAGGGACTTTTTGAATCCTTCAACAGTCTATATCCAAGCTCTGCATGCGTCATCATAAAATCCCATTCCGCTGGGTTCAAATGATCTTCCTTGAGCAAAATGCTGTCCGGAATGCCTATTTTTCCAATGTCATGGAGCGGCGCAGCATTATAGATATAGTCCTGTACCTTTTCACTTAGACCAAACTGCTTGGCGATAATTCTGCAATAATGCGCAACGCGGGTAACGTGCTGATTTGTCTCTGGATCGTTGTACTCAGATAATTTACCTAATATCTGAAGAATCTCCTGCTCATGCTGATGTATTTCCCTAGTAGCCGCATCGACTTCATATTTCAAAAGCTTTGCCCTGTCATGAATCAGGTTCATGCTCTTCTTTAGCTTGAGCAGATTGCTGACTCTCGCTTGAAATATCGGCCCATTGATCGGCTTGTTCAAAAAATCCGTCGCACCGACATCAAGGGCCCTGAGCTGGAGATCATCATTGTCCTCCGCTGCAGTTATCATGATAACCGGCGTTTGTCCATCCTTTTCACGAAACCTTCGTATAAACTCAAGTCCGTCCATTTCCGGCATCATATAGTCTACTATGACAATATCAAACGCTTCATATCTCAGGACTTCAAGTGCTTCAACCGGATTGACATAACTCCAAACCTTCAGACCGATGCGCTCAGATAGCGCTTCTATCATCAAAAGGTTGTTACGTGTATCATCTATGGAAATAAGCTTCATATTCTCTATGCTGAGTGACTGTTCCATAAAAATGCTCCTAGCTCCTTAAAAATCCATAATTGTATGCTTTATCAAGCCGTAATCATATCATTATGTTTATACCACTTTGCCTTATGCATATAACTTCAATTTGAGTCACTTGGTGTATTTCTTTGTTTCAGGCAACTAAAAAGCCTCCAATCAAATAGGCATTGATTGGAGGCTGTATTCATCTAAATCTACTTAACTACAATTCGAACTAGCGAGTTGCTTCATATTTTCTAAGAAGCTCAACAAACAGTTCAGGAATCTGAGCCAGTTTTTCAGGCGTTTCAACAAATGAAACTCTGAACTGAGTCTTGCCTGGGTTGTCAGCACCTTCTTCAATATCGTAGAAGCCAGTCATCGGTGCAACCAGAAGTGTTGTTTCAACGCCGTTGATGTCAACCGAACCTTCACCTGCACAGTAGAGAACAAACTCAGATGCGTCAAATCCTGGCTTAACAACGTTACGAACATCAATTACAGTGTAAATTGATGCGTCAGGGCTTGAAACGATAAGTCCTGGCTCACGCTCTTTAAGGCCATTGTAAACCATGAAAATTTGCTCTTTATAGTAGTCTTTCAGACCCTTGCACCACTCATGGATTTGTGCCTCAGACTCATGAGCAAGCGCGCCGAAGATGTACTGACCGATAACGTTGGCACATAGGTTTGCTGTATACTCAGCAATCGAACGGTTGTTGAACTCTGGGCTGTCAGTAATAACTGCACCAATACGCAGACCACAAGCATTCCATACTTTAGAAGCTGTTTCAATGCTCACACGACGGCCTTCAATACCTGGTACTTCAGCGTCAGTAAGACCCCAAACACTTACAAGCTGCTTGCCTTCTTCATAGTAAAGCTCACGGTAAGCTTCATCACTGATCATCCACATGTTGTACTTAACACATAGGGCCGCCAGATCTTTCAGTGTATCGTGATCGTACAGCTGTCCAGTTGGGTTGTCATAAGGAATAACAAGAAGCGCACCTGGTTTATTGGCTTTAATTGCTTCTTCAATTTTGTCTAGCTCAGGAAGTGTGAATTTTCCACTCTCATCAAGATGACGCTTAACAGTAACTGTTTTGCGACCTGTTCTTTGAGCAAAAGATATGTAATTCGTATATGCTGGGTCAATCATCATAAGCGGTTTTTCATCCGCACCTGCAGGACCGCACACACCGATCAGAATCAGTTCCATACCAGCTGAACCACCATCAGTAACCTGAACATGAAGCTTGCTTGTATCAAAGCCTTCACACTTTAGAATGTTCTTGAAAGCATCCTGGCACTCAGCAGTACCTGCAGTTGTAGAGTATCTTACAACGCCTTCAGCAAACGGGCTTCCTGCACCGTTCAGTTCAAACATTCTCTTCATCATTGCTGGGTTCGTTGGAAGTGATACGTTACCGATACCCACGTTGATTACCGCTTCAGGTTTAACTTCACGTTCCTCATATTTCATTTGAGCCATTCTTACAGCTGATGGCTTTCTTGACTGAAAATGAGACGAAAGGACTGGTTTATTCATAATATTCCTCCTAAGCTCTGCCTGGTCAATGCCAGACTTTATTTTAACTGAATTACCCCCGCAGAAACGCTTGTAATTTCCACGTTTATATTAACATAGAGAAAATGGGTCAGCAAGCAAATTCGTCAGATTGTATACAGAAATATTATACATGTATACAATTTTCACTGCACATTTCGACTCGCATTCTCTACACATGTTCAAACAACTAGTGTACACCCTATGTTGATCTGTGATTTTTTTAAGCTGGAAAACGTTTACTAGCATTCGCTTATTTACCATTTTAATCCATTTACTAAGGCGTTTGACAGACTTTTTACACAGGATTGTATTTTTATGCATACACTGAATCTGCGTCTGCATCTTCATAAAACTTAAAAAGGAACGCAGATAGGGTTCTGCGTTCCAGGTTGTCGATAAAGTCGACAAGATGACAGACTGTAGAAAACTTCGAAAGGCAAGGCGCGGATGTAATCCGCTCTAGGAGCGTACTCTGCGTACGGGACTGGAGTGAATTACATCCAGCAACGCAGTATTTCGGAGTTTTCTACAGTCTGGAACGCAGATAGGGTTCTGCGTTCCAGCACGAGGTCATATTTCATCATTAATGAGGTTCAGTCTCACCAAAACCTCTCTTAACTTGTGAATATCAAGGGGCTTCCAAGCATATGCATTACACCCCATGTCATAGGACGCCATGACAGTCTTCTTATCATTTAGAGCCGTTGTCATAATCACAACAGAACGATCCTTGTCCGGTATGGACTTTTGGGTTTCGTAGTCCCTTATGGTCCTCAGGACAGATGTTCCATCAAGCACCGGCATCATTATGTCCAAATACACCAAGTCAAAAGGCTCCTTGTCCCTATGGGCGGAGAGAAATGCCTCGATCGCTTCAGCACCATTTACGGAAACTTCCACGTCGCTGTATTTCTTCATAAACCGCATAAGTATTTTTCTGGAGACCATGTCATCTTCAACAATCAAGGTTTTCAAGTTGAGACCTCCAATCTGTACGGGAGTTTCACTTTCACAGTCGTTCCCGTCTCGGCATCCGCTATGATTTCAATGGCTCCCTTTAAGTACTCTTCTCCAATCAGTTTCATGCTCTTCGTTCCCCAGCCATGATACTCACCGTTTTTGGTTGAAACGATTTCACTGAAAAGGTTCTCAAGGATTTCATTTGGAATCTGTTTTTTATTATTGACCGAAATTTCAAATGCGTCTGCATCCAGCTTTCGTGCACCAATTTTCACCTTTTGCCCCACCGAACTGCCTTCAAGGGCATTCTTGACTATATTTATCAGAACGCGTTTAACAAGCACCTCATCGGATGAAAAACTTATATTTTCAAACACCTGATCCATAATCAGCTTGTCCGTATAACGCTCGTTGACAAGCCTGAAAAAATGCACCAGATAATCTAATAAGTCATGCATCTTCAAGTCACTGATATGCAGCACCTGCTTGCCACCATTGAGGTCCACAAGTTTCCGCTGGGTTTTGATGATATCCAGCAGGTCTTCAAGGACAATCTCAAGAAACTGATAATCATCCTTGTACATCATCTGGTTTTCTTCATAAATGAGATGCATATAGCCTCTTAGGGCACTCACCTTATTTATGACATCGTGGAAAAAGGTCTGTTCCAAATCATTCAACAGATTAAGGTTGGTATTGTCTATGACAGACAATATGAAGAGCCTTTCATCTTCAAACACAAATGGTGTCATCTTGATTTCAAGATCTCTAAAAACTTTCTGATTCCCTGTGTTTATAAGAAGATCAGCAGTATCTGTGACCTCGACAGATGCCTCAATGGCCCTGATGAATATTTTGAGCGCACTGCACGAAGGACAGGCATTTGAAAACCCGCATCCGCGGACACTCTCCCGTGAATGGACGCATTCAAAAATATCTCCTGGCCTTTTGCCAATTATTTCCGAAATACTACGTTCGCCCAGAGCCTTAGCTGCAAAGGAATTGGCATAGAGTACTTCACGCTTGTCGTTCATAATCAGAATAATGGAATGAACCGCTTCAACAAAGGTTCTAATATAACCGTGACCGGCAATCTTCTCATGATTCTTGACAAGAAGCGATCTGGGGGTATCGGGTACATTTGTAACGAAGTCCATATCAACGCTTTTTGTTTTGTTCATAAATCACCCATCTAATCACTCATCAACTTAACCAGAATCCGCGCAATTCTGTCAATATGGGCCTGTTCCTCAACAGCACCAATATTATAGGCTACCATAGGCATACCGTATACCACAGAACTCTCCTGGTCCTGACCAATGGTATAAGCACCCTTTTTACGCATTTCAAGCAGTCCCTTTGCACCGTCATAGCCCATTCCTGTAAGGATGACACCAATAGCTCTGTCTCTAAATATCTCCGCAACAGAGTTGAACAAAATATCACAGGAGGGCCTGTGTCCATTGACCTTCTCACCTTCAAGAAGTCTGATGGTCTTTCCGCTTCCGCCTCTGACCACTTTCATATGAAAATCACCAGGCGCTATGTAGACACATCCATTTCTTAGAGCCATGCCATTTTCCGCCTCGCAAACCTGCAGGGCACAGCTGTTATGAAGCCGTTCTGCATAGAGCTTTGTAAATACCGGCGGCATGTGCTGGACTACGACAATGGGCGGCATATTCTCAGGCAGTGCTTCAAGCACCTTGTAAAATGCCTCTGTTCCGCCCGTAGAGGCGCCCACCGCAATGACATCAAATCGTGAATGGACCTTGGCGGCACGGACCACACCCCTTCTTCTGACCGTACTGCTTGAATGCACCTTGGCCATTGAAGCGATTTTCACCTTTAACTGCACATTGCGCGCAAAGCTCTCTATGTCCTTTTCGTTGTTAATCACAGGTTTGTCTATGAAATCCACGGCCCCAACTTCCATGGCCATAAAAACACTGTCACCAACCGCACTGATTACCACGACCGGCAAAGGAAACTGCGGCAAGAGTTGCTTGAGAAATTCTATGCCATTCATTTTCGGCAGCTGTACGTCCAAGGTCATTACATCCGGCTTATACTGCAATATCTTGTCACGTGCATCAAAAGGGTCCACTGCCTCAGCTACAACTTCAAGCCCCGGATCAGAATTAAGCGCACGTTTAAGTACTTCTCTGAAAACAATTGAATCATCTACTATAAGAACCTTTATTTTGTGTTTTTGTCTCATAACTATACCTTCCGATATACCGATGGCATGATGTACTTGAATGCACATCCCCTTCTGTCGATTGACTCAGACTGCCCAATAAACAGGTACCCACCTGAAACAAGTGCGTCGTAGAACTTTTTTATAAGATTTTTCTTCGTTTCTTCATCAAAATATATCATTACATTTCGACAAAATATTACGTGAAACCTTTTTTTGAAAGGAAATTCTTTCTCCATGAGATTAAAGGTCCGAAACGTGATACGGTCTCTGATTTTTTTAGAGATCCGTACATCGCCACTCTCCATCACGTCCAGATAATTCATTTTGAAAATCGGTGGAAGATCATTCACCTCTTCTGTTGTATAAACACCTTCAACAGCCTTGCGAAGTACTTTACTGGATATATCAGTCGCAAGCAGATCGGTATCCCAGTCCAGAATTTCAGACCCGAAATACTGATCAATGATCATGGCCAGCGTATAGGGTTCCTGACCGGATGAACATCCGGCACTCCAAATACGCAAGTCCTTGTCCTTGACCCTTGGCTCCAGGTAAGTCAGCACATCTGATTTGAAAAAGTCAAAATGATCGACTTCACGCATAAAATAGGTGTGGTTTGTTGTCAGCGCATCCAGAAGGTAGACGACTTCCTTTTTGCTGGCATCCTTCATAACGGCGTCAAGATAAGTGTGATAATCTATAAAGCCCCTTGACCTGAGAATGTTCCCCAGCCGACCTTCAATAAGGGTCCTTTTTTTAATCAGGTTGACCCCAAAATTGTCTTTCACATATTTCACCATGCGTAAAAATTCATCGTCTTGTATTTTCATATTCCAGTCCCCATGTGTCGTATTCCAGGGGCAGGCTCACGCCCGCCCCCCAGATTATGAACAAACCTATGGTCTCAAACTGTTCACTTTGTCAACAACCTCAAGTCCCTAGTCTGTCTCTCATATTAGTATTTTCCAAAATCACTGGAACTCAGTTTTATTTCAGGACTGACATCCATCATTTCAGCAACATCGTCATCAATCGCAAACTTGTTAGCGGCTGGTTTACTGTGGAATTTCACTTTTTTCAAGCTGCCGCTTTTAAGATTGAACTTGCCAACCATTTCTTTTAGAAGCATAGCCTGACTGGAAAGCTCTTCACTTGCCGCTGCACTTTCTTCAGAAGTTGCCGAGTTGCTTTGTACCACCTGGGCAACCTGATCAACACCTTTGTTGACCTGTGCGATCGCCGTCGCCTGTTCATTGGATGCAGTCGCAATTTCACCGACCAGATTCGCCGCTTCAGCAATTCCATTTACAATTTCATTTAGAGATTCAGCGGTTTCATTGGCAATTTTTGTTCCGCCTTCAACCTTTTCAATGGACCCTTCAATGAGGGTTGTCGTTTCCTTAGCTGCATTGGCACTACGGGCCGCAAGGTTGCGCACCTCTTCAGCAACAACGGCAAAGCCTTTGCCGTGCTGACCTGCACGTGCAGCCTCAACCGCCGCATTGAGTGCAAGTATATTGGTTTGGAAAGCAATTTCATCAATAACCTTAATGATTTTCGAAATGCTGTTTGACGATTCATTGATTGCAGTCATTGAATCCAGCATGCCCTGCATATGCTCATTGCCTTTTACCGCATTCATCTTGGCCTGATTAGCCAGATCATTTGCCTTATTGGCATTTTCTGCATTGAGCTTGGTTTGTGCGGCAATCTGTGTGATTGACGAGGTGAGCTCTTCAACAGAGGCTGCCTGCTCAGTTGCACCCTGTGACAGGGTTTGCGCACCATCTGATACCTGCGTTGAACCTGCAGCAACTTCCTCAGATGCATTGTTGATATCTGTAAGCACTTCATTTAGAGATTCCACAATCAGATTCAGAGCGTCTTTAATTGCTGAAAAATCGCCAAGGTAATCGTTGTTGATACCTACAACAAGATTTGAATTTGCCATTTCATTGAGGACATAAGATATTTCTGAAACATAGCCTGAAAGGGCATCGAGCGTCTTATTAAGTGAATTCTTGATTTTGGCATGATCGCCCTGATAATTCCCTTTGACCCTGCTTGACAGATTGCCGCGTGACATTTCCTCAAGCACAACTGCAGCTTCTTCGACAGGTGCCACTACAGCGTCGAGCAGCTTGTTGACAGAGCTGGTCATGGTGAGGAACTCACCCTCAAAAGTATTGGCATCAATTCTGGTTCCAAGCTTGCCACTTACAGCGGCTTCCACCAATGTATTGATTGAACCGCTGACATCACTCAGCGTGCCGACGATTCTATTGATTGAAATTGACAGGACATCTTCTTTTGATTTCTCCTGAAGTGTCTGACTCATGTCGCCCTTGGATACGGCTTCAGCAACACGAACCTGTTCCTGTATACTGGCAACCATATTCTTGAAAGACTCCGCCATCTGACCAACTTCGTCCTCTGACTTCACATCGATTTTAACATTGATATCACCAACTGAGAGTTTTTCAGCCGCGTCACCAACCTGCTTGATATTTCGCGTGATTCTTCTTACAATCGCCATATTAATTGCAACACCAAGAATCAGTGCGACAACAAAGAAGGAAATCAGCATGACCACTGCCGAATTGGTTTTATCGATTGTCTGCAGTGCGACTTCCTGGGCTGCCGCGTCTCCACGTTCAAATGTTGTGAGTGCATCTTCCAGCATGCTGTCACCAGCAGCGGCACGTTCCACACCAAGCCGTGTCAAAGCGTCATTCACAGCAATTTTCTCATTCATTTCATCCCGATACTGGTTTGCAGCTGATTCAATGGTATCCAGTCGCGCAATATCATCGGCTGAAAAGGCAATCGTACGGATTTCATCAAGCGTAGCCTGAATGTCATCAAACTCAGTCAGTGCGTTCTTAAGCTCCGTATAGTCCCTGTTGGCATCGCTTCTGAAGTTCGCAATACGAATACCATTGCCTCTATCAATAATATTGTTGATAAGCGTAATCTTTGTCAGTCTGCTATTGAGCGTTGTAAGCGATGCGCCCGCTTCCAAGTCCGCTTTGAATTTTGTGTTCTGCCCATTTAAAAACTCAGCTGCAGTATCCATATACTCGGCAGCTGCCGCATCTGCCGTGGCAGCTATTTCCACCGATAATGTATGCTGGTCCAAGGTATCGGCAATTCTATCCTTATAGGTGTTGAAATTTCCTTCCATACTGTCGACGATTTCAATAAGGGCTTGTGAATCATAAGTTTCAGCAACCTCACGCAGATTGTCGATATCCGTTTCAATTTTTACGATAGCCGCCTGCGCACCAGTATAATAATCTTCTTCAAATGTCAGCCCGTAAGCCCGCATTTCATACATAAGCTTGTTGGTGTCTTCAAGCAGATTCGTCGAAAGTCTAACCTGCTTGAGGTAACGCGCTTCCATTTCCTTAGCACTGTTTTTAAGACCTGTCAGATTAATTGTTGTATACGCAACAACCAGTGCTACGATGAGCATGGTCACGCCTATTCCCATCAGTATCTGAGAACCGATTTTTTTACTTTTAAACATATGTACCTCCCCTATCAGGATACCTGTGAATTCTGATCGATTTCTTCGTCTTCAATCAATTTCACACAATCTAGAATTAAAGTCACCGAATTTTCATGCTTTCCAATGGCCTTCACGTACCTGTTCGAAAATCCTTCTTTTGACTTTGGCGGGTCTACTGTATCTTCATCTGTTATGTTTAAAACCTCTAAAACTGTATCAACAATTAATCCAATAGCAACTTCTTCCACTTCTATGACAATGATGCATGTCCTGTCATCATAGGGAACTGATTCTTTACGAAACCGTTTCCTGACATCCATCACCGGTATGATTTGTCCTCTTAGATTGATGATTCCTACTATGAAATCCGGCAGTTCTGGCACTTCTGTGATATTTTGAAGCCCAATTATCTCAGTAACGTATTCAATTTCAATTCCATAACCGTCTCCATCCACAAGGAATGTAAGATATTTGTCCTTCTGTGTATCTTCAAAAAAAACATCATCAGCAACAATGGCTTCCAAACATACTCACCTCCTAAAAACTGCTGACATCCACAATAAGACTCATGTCTCCATTGCCCATGATTGTGCATCCGCTAATTCCCTTAATTTCGCCAATAAACTTATAAATATAAGGTGGCAGAGGCTTTACGACAACCTGATGTTCACCAAGAAGCTCGTCTGCAAACAGGCAAAACTCGTCTTCCTCATTCTCCACCATCACAACAATACCGTCAGCGAGCTCGAGCTTCTTAGGCTGGGTATTGAAAAAGCTGTGCATGCGTACAACAGGATAGCACTCCCCACGCACCATGATGAGCTCATTGCCTTGAGGGTCCGTAATAACATTTGCATGTTCAGGTCTGAAGGATTCCTTAATGGAAGTGGTCGGAATCGTATAACGCGACTTACCCACCGAAACCTCCATGCCATCAATGATTGCCAGGGTCAATGGGATTTTCATTTCAATGACTGTCCCTCTGCCTTCTTCACTGTCAATGGAAATGGTGCCGCCGATTTTTTCGATGTTTTTCTTAACGACATCCATGCCCACACCGCGTCCCGAAAACTCTGAAACCTGCTCCTTCGTTGAGAAGCCCGGATGCAAAATGAGCGCATTGATTTCACGTTCTGACATTTCCTCTTCATTCTTCGTGAGAATTTCCTGGTTCCTTGCTTTTTCCAGGACCTTCTCTCGATTGATGCCACGCCCGTCATCCTCAATGCTTATGACTACATCGCTCCCGGAATTCTTTGCTGAAAGCAATAGACGACCTTTTGGATTTTTATCACAAGCCTCCCGCTCCTCCATACTCTCTATGCCATGGTCCATTGCATTTCTAATGAGATGCATCATCGGGTCGGAAAGCATATCCAGAATGCTCTTGTCAATTTCTGTGTCTTCCCCTTCCGTTTCAAACATCACGCCTTTATCGAGCTTCTTGCTCATATCCCTTACAATGCGCTTCATTTTCTGGAAGAGTCCTGTTATAGGAACCATTCTGATATCCATGACAATGTCCTGAAGCTCGTCGGTCAGTTTGCGAAGCTGTCTGGCAGATTTGCTGAAGTTTTCAAGCTCAAGCCCCATCAAATCCGGGTTTTGGGTGACCATGGACTCCGTGATTACAATTTCACCTACCAGATTCATCAAGCTGTTGAGCTTTTCAAGGCTTACTGAAATCATATTCTGTGACTTGCCGGCAACGGAAGCTTCCTGCTCAGCAGGTTTTTCTGACACTGGCGGCTTAACCACCTCAGCTTCCTTTTGCTTCTCGACAACAAACTGTTTGATTTCATCGTAGAAATCATCCATTTCGCTGATGGTACATGACTCAATAAAGAGGGACTCGTCGACAATGGTCTTTACTTCTTCTTCGGTCACAGCACTCAGCATATAAACTTCCAGACCGTCATTGATTATTTTCTGTGAGCTGTCCGCGTCCTCAATCAAGTTCACAGGCTTATGATAGAGCTCCTCTGCCATTTCAGTCAGATTATGAACCAATGAGAAAGCACGCACATTTTCCATTTCGCACCCTTCTGTAAAACGAATACAGATCTTATAAGGCGTCAGTCCATCAGGTATGTTCCTTTGGGCTGTTATATAAAAACGCTTTTTCTCAGGTTCCAGACTTGCAGATGGTGCCTCATTCGGTGCGCCGCCCTTAAGCTGTCTTTCTATGGCACGTATTCTGTCTCTGATTTCGTCAACGTCAACGTCGTGCGGTTGGCCATTTTCAATAAGTACGATGATGCCCTGAATCTTGTCCAGGGATTCGAGGATCATGTCAGAAAGCTGTCCGTTGTCCATTTCCATTTCAGGATTGTTTCTAATAATTGCAAAAACATCTTCTACTGCATGAGCGATGTCTCTTATTGAATCAATCATCATCATAGCGGCTGAACCCTTGAGCGTATGCATAATCCTGAAAATTTCATTGATTGACTCCACTGTCAACTCACCAGACTCCTCAATGGTCAGAACAAGATTTTCAAGCTGCTCCAAAAGCTGTTTCGATTCAAACAGATACATATCGAGCATCGGTTCAAGGTCCGTACCCCTAAAATCGCCCATTTTTTCACCTCCGATCAAAACATGGTTCACATCTGATGCATTTTCCATTCATGGCAAGTCGTGTCACATAACACCTCCACCCAAGTTACCGGCAAGCAATTATGCCTTTTCTGTTTGCATACGCCTATCATATGTATAATTATTACCTGCAATATTCAACTTTGGTAACTTTTTCACTCATTTTTGCCTATACCCAGAGAAACCCAATTTAAATTTCCAATCTTAAATGCTTTATAAATATTGATTTAGAAGCTTATGTCCTTTTCAATAAAAAAAGCCTGTGAACCGTTCATTTCGAACAGCCACAAGCTTTTTAACTATAAGAGCACCTCTCCTGAGTCCAAGATAATTCTATCTCTGCCAGCTTTCTTTGCTTCGTAAAGGCGCTGGTCAGCTCTAAGAGCCATATCATCAAACCCGGCGTAAGCCCTCCTGCATTTCTCTTCCAAACGATGCGAATACCCAATCCTATACAATAGCCGTTTCATAAAGCCTATTTGCCTTCCAAAAACATGGGCGGTATTTTACACGCGATTACCTCAATGCGGTCCCATACCTTCCCCTTAACATACGCTTCCTCTTCCAGCCACTTATCCACATCATCCCGACTCTCAAACTGTGCAAAAATTGTTGAACCGCACATCTGACCTTCTTCATTAAGCATTGCTCCTGCAAAAAGAAAGTTTCCAGACTGGTACATGGCTTCAACACCGTTCATGTGTGCATCGCGCGCAGCCATTCTTCGTTCCAGCGCCTGATCATCTGTGTAGTCATACCCATTGATTAAAAACTGCATATATTCCTCCTGAATTGAACCTAGTCATAGCGCACTTTAGTACGTATCTCATAGAACTAATTCGATGTCTGAAGCTTCATTCCCTCTTTCATTTTCTCAGGATAAGGCGGAATAATCACTTCAAGGGCTTCATTTCCTTCAGGATCAACAACCACACTTGCTGTCGTTTCATAGAGCGGGTCGAGGTAAAACAGCTTGGCCACGCCACCAGAAAGCGACCATACGGCAAGTTTTCCATCCATATTGAAGATATAATCACGGCTGACATTAAAGGCTGCTTCATTTTCATACATCATGAATATGACGTCAATTTTCTCTCCAATGATGAGTTTTTCAGGCTGTTCAGGTTTTATAACTACCCGAATGCGCTTTTCTGTTATGCCCAGCGGTGACTGGACGTCAACGGCATTCTTGCCAATATACGTAATGGTACCTTCCAGTGTTTCGTAATCATAATTTGTCTCTATTTCCATTTCAACCTGGTCACCCGTGGAAATATCCCTGGTGTTTCTGGCTAAAACATAGGTTTCAACTTCAAGTGCTGTGTCACTCAAGACACGGGATACAGCTTGATTTTCTGAAAGCCAGTCGCCCGCATCCACATCAAAGCTCCCCATAAAACCATCAGCCGGTGCCAAAACAACAGCATCCTCAATATCTTCAGAAATGGCCTTGATTTGGTTGTCAATTGCCTCAAGCTTGCTGATGTAATATTTCTTCGTACCCTCATCAAGTCCGATTTTTCTGACCAGATCTTCGAGTCTAAGCCGTTCTAGGTCATAGGTGCTTCTTGCGTTTTCATAGCTGGTTTCCATATCTTCAAACACATTTTGACTGACAGCGCCAGACTCAAGAAGTGCCCCATAACGCTCCATTTCTTTTTTTGCAGCATTCATATTCCGCTGTGCAATCTCAACGAAGTTTCTTTGAACACCCACTGTGTCTGATGTGACCTCAGGTTGCGCCGATTCCTGCAGACCTGATATGCTTTCTTTTTCAAGCGCCAGATTATTCAGCTGGGTCTGGAGGTCCTCTGTTTCCATTTCAAAAATCAAGTCTCCCTTTTTTACAAAAGCCCCCTCTTCGGTTCCTACAGATGCAACCTTTCCAGACAAAGGACTGTAGATTTTATATGCATTTATCGCATTCACAACACCTTCCTCAACAACGTACTCCTCATATGGGTTCTGATGGATCAGCATCGTGTCAGCTTTTGCGGGTTTCATGACACCATATGCGGTTACCCCAATGGCAAGCAAGGCCACTACAGCAATCATTATCTTTTTCTTAGTCATAACAAACTCCTATTCTCTGGCATTCAATGCTTCAGTCACAACAATACCCTCAATTTCCTTCCGTGCAAAATACTGTGGCAGGATGATTGCAATAATAGTAAATACCACACTAAAGACAAGCGCGCTCTGCGGAACCTGTGAAGGCATAATCAGCTGATCTGTGCTGCTTGACTCTGCAAATCCCACCAGCATGGCTTTTCCCATGGGCAGTCCAGCCAAAATTCCCAGCACCGATAGAATCACCTGTTCAATCAGCAGGACCTGATGGACTTCACTTTCAGTAAGACCGACAACCAGCATGGTTGCCAGCTCCCTATACCGCTCTGATATGGAAATGGTCATTGAGACATAGATCACTGAAAAACCAATGAGAATGCCTACGACGACAAGCAGTCCAATTACAGCCGTTGTCTGACTCAAGTATTCTTTGAAGCCTGCAGCAATCTGCTCGCTGTAATCGAAGGTATCAATCAGACTCGAGCTTTCAAACTTTTCTTTTACCCGCTTCAGACCTTCATCTGTACCATTCACCATGACTGCGCTGACGTAGTCTTTCCCCTCAAGCAAGGAAGCTACATTGTCAATATTCATGTATCCGCCAGAACCGACATATTGGGGAATAATCTGTGTAACGACAAGCTTCTTGCGCTTTGCATCTCTGAACAGGGGGCTTTCCAGTTCGACGGTGTCCCCAATCTCTATTTCCATTTTCTCTGCAATCCAGTGACTCAGTGCAAGTCCGTTGCTTGAAAGAACGATGGGTTTGTCATCAAAATCATACAGATTGTAGAGTGTACTGTCTGTTGGAAAACAGATGATCCCCAGTTCCTCCTTATGCCACTTGCTGTTTACCTCCACTGGAATAGTGGTTATTGGCTCAACCTGTGTAATACCTGGTTCATTTTCAAATATACGTACAGCATCGCCACGCGTCACATAGGTATTGAAGGAAATTTTCATATCGTATATTTCCTTCTTTTCAAATTGATCAAAAAGCATGGCGTTGTACATGGAATTCATGGAGAGGGGAAAGGTGAGCAGTGCAGCCGTTATTGAGACACCAAAGAGAATGAACAGACTTCTTCCCGGATTCCTTGTAATGTTTCTAAGGGCAAGCATGAACTTGATTTGCGTGCCTTCAAAGAGCCAGTAGATTTTATCGACCATACCGCCGCGACCAGCTACCTGCACAGGTGGCCGCATGGCCTCTGCAGGCTCTAGTGCAAGACAGCGTTTAGCACCGACATAACCTGACATGACAGAAAATGAAACTGTCATGAGCAAGCTGTTGAACATGTATTTCTCAAAGAGCCCTTTTGTCTCAAATGGCATATTGAACGCAATGCCCATCAGGTCAATCATGCCCGGAACAGAACGAATTCCAAAATATGCTCCTGGCAAACCGCCGACTATACCCACAATGAGGGCATAGGACATATAGTGGATCAGCACCATGTAATCTGGGACACCACATGCTTTTAGAACACCGATCTGGCCGCGTTCAGCCTCAATGATTCGCTTCAAGACGATAAAAATGATTGTTGCAGATATCATGAGAAACATCATAGGAACAGCGGTGGTCATACTGCCGATGCCTTCAAGCTTCTGCATGGTGGTGGCATGACTCACCTGATCTTCCAGGGGAATGAGTTCCTCAATACCATACTTGTCAGCCTTTTCTTCAATGGTCGCACGAACGGCTTCAAAACCGTCGTTGTCATACAGTGTAAAGGCAATGTTGTTGACCTGGTTTTCCATACCGAAAAGCTCACTCATTTTCTGATAGGGCATGTAAACCATATCGAAGGTCTCGGGGTCGGATATAAGTTCATTTGCATTTTTCTTGATGTAGATGAACTCAGGACTTCTTCCAGTGCCAACAACGGTCAGTTTACGTGCCTTCCCACCGATTGCCACAGATATCTGGTCTCCCAGTTTCATATGCGCTGCTGCGAAATGGTTGTTGCCCATAAGCACTTCAAGTTTTTGAGGGTCTGGCCACCTGCCTTCCATCAGCTCTATTCCATCGATTCTTTTGTCATTTTCATTGTCATAACTCATGAAGCGAAAAAGCACTTCCTTGTCTTCGTCAATGACTCTGACCCGTTTCTGGATTCTCCCCTCAGCGGACCGTATGCCTTCAATATCCATAAAACGTTTCACAGAATCTATGGGCATGGATGTGACCTTCAGTGTTGCATCTCCAATATTATATGTCTCATAGTAATTATCCAGCGAATAGTCAAAGCTCTCATAAATGAGCGACATGAGATTATATGTCAAAATTCCAATCAGAACAAGCAGTGCACTTGCCAAATAAGCGCCCTTATGCTTCCATAAGTCTCGCAGCATTTTCTTAAATAACATCATCAATCGCCCTCTCTGTCAGCAGGCCATCGCGTATTTCAAAAAAACGATCCGCAAAGCCCAGCAGTTCGGTATCATGACTAATGACAATAACCGTCTTCTTCAAGTCTCTGTTGATTGCCTGCAGAAGCTCAAGGACCTGCAGGCTCGTTTCCGTATCGAGTGCACCGGTCGGCTCATCACAGAGCAGAATATCCGGCGATTTGACGATTGCGCGCGCAACCGCTACACGCTGCTGCTGTCCTCCAGAAAGCTGAGACGGAAAGTGTTTCTCCCACCCTTTGAGTCCAACCTTTTCAATTATTTCTGACACATCGAGCGCCTTACGGCTTAGCTGAGCGGTCAATGCAATGTTTTCGAAGCAGTTGAGACTTGGCAGCAAATTATAGAATTGAAAGACAAACCCAATGGCATCCCTTCGATACCTGGACAATTCCTTTTTTGTAAAGGTATGCACGGCGACATCGTTATAGTAAAGCTCTCCGCTCGTTACAGAATCCATGCCGCCTATGAGGTTCATCAGTGTACTTTTTCCCGACCCGCTCGGTCCAAGAATAATAATGAATTCCCCCTCAAACACGCTGAAGTTGACATCCTTGACCGCATGGGTCCTAACCTGTCCATTATCATAGATTTTATTCAGATTAACCGCTTTAAGAATTGGTTTATCCCTGTTTACCATAGCTCCCCCTCATTTCACCAAACACAGCAGTCGGCTTTCACATGATTAGAGAAATGCACCTTACTTATAGAATATCTTTCTCAAATAATCCACGTAGGCATCGACCTCGGCATAAAGTGCCTTGAGATCAATTTGCCCTCCTCTCGCCTGAGCCTTTTCTGTCCAGTCCATTCCCAGGCGTTCGATTGTCCACCGGATTGTGTTTATGGTCTTTTCCACATCCAGTCCATCCTTAAAAAGCGATTCATCCACTTCACTGTAGTAAAAGTCATGCATAAGCTTTTTAATGTCCGTAGCGCCGCCTTTAAAGAAGGGGTTGATGTTTTCCTGCCTGTAGTGCTCCATATTGACCAGTAGAAAATCGAAAATCTTGGGATTGTCTGCAAGAACCCTGCACTTAAAGAAAATGGTTTTGGTTATTCTATAGAGCAGGTCCGGATTACTCCAGTCCACACCCTCTTCCATGGCGCACATGATTCTGTCGACCGCATTGTCCATCAAAAATTGAAACAGTCCCTGCTTATCGCCAAAATAGTAATAAATAAGGCCACGTGCCACACCGGCATTTGCGGCGATATGATTCGTCGAAGCTTTCTTGTAGCCCGTTTTGCTGAACTCTTCATACCCAGCATTTATAACCGCCTGTACCCGCGGATTTGTAAGTTCTACTTTACTGTAGTCATAAGTTTTCACAAGATACCTCCAAACACATTTGACACCTTCTGTCAAAATCATACCGTTTTTGACACATTCCGTCAATAATATTTGACACATTCCGTCAATAATATTTGACACATTACGTCAATAATATTTGACACATTACGTCAAAACGAAAAATCCCCAATCAATAAAATCGATTGGGGATTTCCCGTTCATGTTGAAATCACTTTGCTATTCGCATCTTAGCATAGTTTTATAATATTGGCATTACCTACTCGTGACCGCCACACGAACCAGCATGGCCGTGTTCGCTGCACACCGAGCCAGTCGACTCAATGCTGCCACTGATAAATGATGCCACAACATCATCAATACTGCCTGTTGCGCCAACGATTACAGAAATCCCATTCTGACCAAACAGTTCTTGGGCCATTGATCCCATACCGCCAGCAATAATTGTGTTCACATTGTTCTGTGCCAGGAAAACCGGTAGAGCACCTGGTGTATGTCCTGGGGATGCAAGGAAACTTCTCTCTTTGATTTCCTTGCCTTCAATATCAAAAATCTCAAATCCGGCACAATGTCCAAAATGTGCAGAAACTTGGTTTCCTTCTTTTGCAACAGCTATTTTCACCATATTAAACCTCCGCTATTTTCTTAAACGCACGCCATGCATCTACAACGGCCTGCCCAGCTGTAGAATCCTTATAGCTTGAAATAGGCACACCCGTATTGATGGAATTCTTAACCTGATCATCAAATGGGATTCTGCCAATTACCTTAACACGTTCAATACCGCAATACGCCTCAATGCGCCCTGACATTTCCGGATTGATGTCATACTTGTTTATAACTGCAGCTGCCTTTAATCCAAAATGCTTTGTAAGTGTATAAACACGCTTAAAATCTTCATAACCCGACAGGGTTGGCTCTGTTACAATAATCGCGTAATCACAGCCTGTTATTGAAGCCATAACCGAACATCCAATTCCAGGTGACCCGTCAATAATGAAATCTGCCGTATCGCCTGCATAGGCCTTGGCATTTTTGCGCACCTGGGTCACCAGCTTCCCTGAGCCTTCAGCGCCAGGAGACATTTCCGCCCTGGATATGACCCCCTCTTGAGAGCGTGTCAGAATTGTGTTTCCCGTCACTTCATCTTCCAGCCTGATGGCTTTCTGAGGACAGGCTACGACACAGGCACCACACCCTTCACATTTCAAGGGATTCACCCACGCCGATGCGCCTTTCATTTCAATGGCACCGAAACGGCATGTATTCATGCACACATCACATGCAATGCACTTTGCTTCATCAACAATCCCAATTTTTGCACCTTCGAATGGTTTTGTTTCAAAATCTGTTCCACCGAACATAAGATGCAAATTGGATGCATCGACATCGCAGTCGACCTTGATCAAGTCTGTTCCAGCCAAGTAGGCAAAGGATGCGGCAATCGTTGTTTTTCCCGTGCCACCCTTACCGCTAATAATTACGAGCTGCATGCTTCACCATCCTGTTCTGGACGTCTGCCCGCTTGTTTGTTAAGCTCTGCGGCAATATCGTCGAAGACCTTCTTGAACGCCTCGTCCTCAATGAGAAGATGACCCACAGAATACAGCTCAGCTGCCTTTCTTGAAAATGGAATTTCACCAAGAAGCGTAATCGCTTCGTCAGAGCAATAAGTCCTGATCATTTCAGAATTTTCATCACTTCTGTTGATGACAATGCCAAAGCGAATGTCCATGTCACGTACAAGCTTCACAGCCAGCTTCAGATCATGAAGTCCAAATTTCGTGGGTTCAGTTACAAGCACCGCGTAATCCGAGCCTTCAAGCCCCTTAACCACATTGCACGACGTGCCCGGTGAACAGTCAATCAAGGCATCGCCTTCCTTGGGAATAAACGCTTTCAACTTACTGATAATCGGCCCAGCCATTGGCTCTTTGATATTCAGGGTGCCATTCATGAACAGCTGCCTGCTCAACTTGCCGACCATCATAACACCGACTCCACGCTCAACTTCCGTAATTGCCTGAACAGGACACGCAATGGAGCAGGCGCCGCATCCATGGCACAAATCTTCAAACAGCATAATGCCTGTTATTGTTTTTGCAAGCGCATTGAACTGACAAACCTGCGCACATTTTCCACAAAGGGTGCAGATTTCTTTATCTACCTGCGGAACTAGGACTGAAACAGGTGCCGTCTGACACGAACTTGGTTTAAGGAAAATATGGCCATTTGGCTCTTCGACGTCCGTATCAATATAATGGCATCCCATTGTAACAGCCAAATTGGTTGAAACCGTCGTTTTTCCTGTACCGCCCTTACCGCTCAAAATTGCTATATTCATTGTATCACCACGTTCTAGCCCTGATGCGATGGTCCAGCACTTGTAATTTCCTCAGCCTGTCCATCTTGATAAGCCTTGATTGCATCTTCAACATTCAACGCGCTTAGCTTAAAGCCTTTGACACCAGACGCGTCAAGAACCTGCTTTGCTTTAGGTCCCAGGTTACCCGTCAGGACCACGCCCACACCTAAGTCAGCTACATATTGAGCAGCACCAATACCTGCGCCATGCCCAGAAGCCGATGCGTTGTTGTCTAAAAACGCGTACGTTTGTGCGTCTGTGTCATATACAGCAAAGTATGCACAACGACCAAAACGTTCGTCCATCATAGCCTGCTTTGAATCAGCAGTACTTGTAACAGCAATCTTCATAAATTTTCCTCCAATTCAAATTACTATCCAATTTTTCTGGAAATCACTTCAGCTGCTTTAATCAGTGGATAAGCTGCCGGAGAAGCTGTCAGCATTGGCTGTGTTCCGATTTGTGAAACCAGTAGATCTGTCAGCGTCATACCACCCTGGATTACAAATCCAATGACATTAATCAGCTCACCTACGCTTGTTCCACCAATGACTTCACCGCCAAGAATACGGCCGCTGTCTCTTGAAACAACCAGTTTGACCATTTGCTCATGCGCGCCGGCAAGCTTGCCTGGGTGTCTGTCCATACCTGTGAAAGAGCCGCTTACAATGTCAAATCCTTCTTTGACAGCCGAGCTCTCAGTCAGTCCCGCAACGCCATATGAACTTTCTCCAATATTTGTAGAGTAAATTCCAATTGTCCCCTTGAAGGATCTTACAGTAGAGAGGCTATAAAGATTCAGGCTCGCAACGCGTGCTTCAGCACAAGCTGTTGATGCCAGCATGGTTGTTGAAAGCTTGCCTGTAGCGAAATCACGTTTTTCAGCACAGTCGCCAGCGGCAAAAATATCCGCTTCTGATGTTCTCAGGTATTCATCCACTTGAATAAAACCAAGCTCATTGATTTTTACACCGGCTGCTTTAGCAAGTTCTACATTCGGTCTGTATCCCATGGAAAGAATCACAGCATCTGCCTTTAGTTCTTCACCATTTGAAAGCTTGACAGATTCAACCTTGCCAGAGCCTTTGATTTCTTCAATGCCCACACCTGTGCGAATATCGACACCTCTTGCAGCAAGCTTTTCCTGAGCATTCAATGCTACATCCTCGTCGAAAGCTGCACCAAGAATTCTATTTTGGATTTCAACAAGGGTGATGTTCTTATCGTTTTTGTTCAGTTCGTCAGATGTTTCAACCCCAATGAACCCTGCACCGACAACCACGATATTTTTAAGCCCTTCAAGCTTGTCCATAAAAGCATCCAAATATACTTTGTTCTTTGGAATAGTAAATACATTCTCAAGCTGTGCGCCTTTTAGCCAGTTTGGCATAAATGGCTGTGAACCAGTTGCAAGAATCAATTTGTCATATTTGATCTGCGCACCGCCAGCAAGGGCACATACCTTCTCTTCTTTGTTGATTTCATGAACCACATCTACTAAAATCTCGACACCCAATTTGTTAAGACCCGCATCAGGCAAAATATTATTGTCCGATGTTCCAAGTGAACCAAATATGTAGGGAATGCCACATGGAATCATTACCTTTTCTTCTTTACGTACTACGACAACATTTTTCTCCGGATAACTTGATTTTGCAGTCATCGCCGCAACCAGACCCGCTGCACTTCCCCCGATTACAAGTATGTCCGCATTTTTAAAATTTTCCATTTCACAACCTCCAGTTTCATATTGGCATATGCCATTTTAATTATACCCAATTTGAACTTTATGTCAAATACCCATAACTATTTTTGGAATTTAATTGACATATGCCCATAAGGTGATATACTAAAAGCGTAAAGAGCATATGCCCATAACAAAATGAATAGATTATCTTATTAACACCCTACGAGGAGGAAGAAAAATGCCAAGATTTGATGGAACTGGCCCAATGGGAAAAGGCGAAATGACTGGACGTGGTCTGGGAAAATGTGCAGGAAACGATGATAACAATACTGAGTATGGCTATGGCCGCCGTGGTATGAGAAAAGGTTCTGGACGCGGCAGACGCTGTGGAAGAGGTTTCGGATGCGGCGCACCAGCAGACTCAGAAAGTACACTTATAGAATCATTGCAGGAACGCATTCAAAAACTTGAAGCAATGCTCAACAAATAGAAATGCTGTATCAATTGCGCTCACTTGAGCGCAATTTTGTTTTTCATGTGTTATTCAGCCTTCAAGTTGTAAATTGGAAAATTCTTTTAATGGCATATGCTAATAAAAATGATTGACATTCGAATTTTTGCCGTGTAGGATAATGTACGACCCCCACCTGTAGGGGGTGGAATTTCGGAGGTGGAAATTATGAATGTTATTTCAATTAGCAAAAACAATGACAAGCGTTTCAACCCGAACTGGTTCCTAAAGGCACTTGGGAACGGCGGGCTCGCAGTATCTTTTTTCATGTACCTGATGTTTTTTATTAAGCACAAGACGCCGATCCCCATATTCAGTGATGTATACAGCGTACTAAGCCGCGGTACACTGCAATCTTGGATGACAGGCGCCGTACTTATAATCATTCTGTACTTTTCTTTCAGGTATTTCGTTGAATTCATTAAACAATACAGGCGTTACCAAGTCTTCGCAAAGACCAGCGCCTACCAAGAGCTCCTAGGTACCAATGATGAAATCTCACTTATGGCAATTCCACTGACGATGGCAATGGGTGTGAATGTTCTATTCATTCTTGGTGCGGTGTATATTCCAAACCTATGGACCTACGTAGAATATCTATTTCCTGCTGCAGTCGCAGCATTTGCACTGATCGGCGCCTACGCGCTGCAGATATTCATTCGATATTTCAAAAACACATTGACTCAAGGTAATTTTGATTTTGACAAAAACAATCACCTGGGACAGATGATTGCCCCCTTCGCATTCATCATGGTTTCTGTTGGAATTGCTGCATCCGCAGCCATGAGCCATACACTTGCAACCAACATTATTGCATTTGCCGGTTCAGTCTTCTTCTTTATCCTAGCCCTTTTCCTCGTCAATTTGAAGCTTATTCTCGGATTCAAATCGATTCTCCGACAAGGGGTTGATGAAAAGGTCTCACCGACATTCTGGATCCTAATTCCAATCGTAACCCTCATGGGTATCACACTTGTCAGACTGATTTCTGGCGTATACCATCATTTTCTGGACAAGAACCCAAATCCAGTACTGTTAATGGCGGTACTTACTACGCTGATTTCTGTGCAGATCATATTCGGAATTTTGGGCTATGCCGTTATGAAGCATAACAGATACTTTGAAAAATATATCCATGGCGATGCCTTTCACGTCGGAAGTTTCTCGCTCATTTGTCCAGGTGTGGCTTTTGTCGTTCTTGGTATGTTTTACATCCACTACGGCTTTATTAAGACAGGATTTGTCGAACAGTTCAGTGCACTGCACCTGCTGATGGTTCTTCCCTTTACTCTTGTACAGGTCAAAACCGTTCTCACGCTGAATAAAATCAGCAGAAAGTCAAATTTACCACAGCAAAATGCCAATGCGCTACAAAATGCAAGCTTATAAACGCTGTCAGTTAACTGACAAAGTCATATTGTATTCTATTTAGATTGGGGAGAAAAAAATGAAACAAGTCGTTATCATCGGTGGCGGTGTGGCTGCCAAAGGTTTCCTGGGCGCAGCATTCGCCTTTGAAAAGGATACATATTTCACTGTAATCAGAAGCAATGCCAAGGGCCCTGTTCCTTGCGGAATTCCATATGCCTTCGGTACCTTGGATGACCCTATGAAGAATCAGTCAAGCGATAAAAAGCTCCTTGACAAGGGGGCAGACCTGATTATAGATGATGTTGTTAATATTGACCGTGAATCAAAGTGTGTAAGAACGGCTTCGGGCAAAGACTATCCCTACGACCAGCTTGTTCTTGCAACAGGTTCACATCCAGTATTCCCGCCATTTCCCGGAAAAGACCTATGCGGCATCCACGTAATAGAAAAGGACCTTGATAAAATCGCAGCACTTAGACCTGTCGTGGAAAAAGCAGAGTCTATCGTTATCGTAGGCGGCGGCTTTATTGGCGTGGAACTGGCAGATGAAATCAATAAGCTCGGGAACAAGGAAATCACCCTTGTAGAACTCGCACCACACGTACTGAGCGTGGCATTTGAAGCCAACTACTCTGCTCAAATCGAAGCATCGCTGTCAAAGCATGGCATCAATGTGCTTACAGGCGTGGGTGTGCAGTCCTTTAAGGGTAGCGATCGGGTTGAAAGTGTTGTACTTGGCAATGGTGACGAAATCAAAACCGATCTTGTTTTCATGGCAATTGGTGCTTTTCCAAACGTAGATCTTGCCAGCGGCTGCGGTCTTGAACTCGACGTTAGAAAAGCAGTGAAGGTCAACGAATTCCAGCAGACTTCAGACCCTTCAATCTTTGCAATTGGAGACTGCGCTTCAAAAATCGATATATTTTCAGGTGATGCAAGCAATGTGCGTCTTGCGTCAATTGCTGCTAAAGAGGGTCGAAATGCTGCAATTAACCTATCCAGTCAAAATACGCCATTATCTGTTCTGGGAATTACGAACCTGTTTTCCACTGTCATCGACGGCAAATACTACGCTGCAGCCGGTATGACAAAGGCTCAAATTGAAAATACACAGTACGACGGGGTAGAAATTGCCCTTAGCGCAGCAAACAAGCATCCAGCCACACTTCCAAATACAGTTATTACAGAGGGTGTGTTCTACTTTGCTGCAGATACCTTAACACTACTCGGCGCACAGCTTTCAGGAGACAAGGAAGTTGCTGAAACCATCAACGCAATCGGCATTGCCATTCAAAACAATGCCACAGCACATGACCTTTACAGTTATCTATATGGAACACAGCCTATGGGAACCGCATCGCCTAATATGTATATCCTGCATCAGGCGGGCCTCAAAGCACTGTCATCCAAATAACTTTTTAATAAACCCATAGTTACATTTTACTACCCTACATTAAAGCGAGGACGTGCACACTGTGTACGTCCTCGCTTTATTAACTTTGCAGGGCACATGCCAAATAGGCAAACATATGCTTCCACGCATTTTTCAAATTGCATTAAATCGTTACAAGGCTGCCACACAGTTGTCACAAAACGGGGTTATCATGTAATCACAGTAAGACAAACATAGGAAACTTAAGGAAGACAAATCATAAGGAGGAAATACAAATGAAAAAGGTTATGAGCTTAGCGGTTACAGGTTTACTCGTTCTCAGTGCAGGTGCAATGAGTTTTGCAGATACACTCCAAAGTCCTGCTGAAATCTATGCTGATGAGGCTGGCATTACAGTAGAAGAGGCTTATGCAGCACGCGGCGCAGGCGAGCGATTTGGGGATCTTGCAAAAGAAAATGGATACTGGGATGCTTTCAAAGCCCAATTTCTCGGGGTAAAAGAAGACAAAATCCAAGCACTCGTTGATTCTGGCGATATGACTCAGGAAGAAGCTGATGAAATACTTTCAGCAATGGAAGCGTGTGACGGAACAGATCCAGCCCGTCTTCTTCAAGGAATGAACATGGGATTTGGCAGAAACAGCGGTGGAAATGCAGGGAATGGATTTGGCGCACAAGGCGGCTACGGACTTAAAGATGGCAGCGGTGCTCAAAACGGAAACGGTCTTAGAGATGGATCAGGCGCTGGCAGAGGCGGACGCTGGAATCAAGAATAAGCTGCAAGTAAAAAGGACCTGGAAATACAGTCATTTGTGACTGTACTTTCAGGTCCTTTTTCACTTTACTGGTTCTTTTCTTGTATTCAGTATATCCGGCTACATTTTAACAGCTTTGACCGGGCACACCGCCAGACACATACGGCACTTGATGCATCTTGTGGTATCAAGCTCCGCCTTACCGCCAATTAACGCAATGGCATCAACCGCACACGACTCTTTACACAAACCGCAACCGGTACATTTTGCCGCATCAATTTTCATATTATCCCCCCGCAGTCGTTAAACGCATATTCATTACAGTCACGGGGTCATTTTCCTACTTTCAAAGAGCCTTGTCAACCTCTTATCAGTTCACGTTTTCATGATTCCCTTTTTCAAGTATGCCATATACGACTTGACCATAGCGCATATTTCCCACACGTTTTTTGATTCCAAGGCGCTTAAACACGCCGCTTCCAATCTTCTCTTTAACGACAACGCGCTTTCTGCAAACTCTGAGCGCTTCACGAACTGAGGCATTGCTGAGCGGTGAGTGATCCGCAACCATTTTTAAGCTCTGCATTGCATGCGATGCCTCTGTGGAGCTTTGAAACATGGGATCAAAGTAAATAACATCATAACTGCTGTCTGGCTGCTGTTTCAAGTAGTCCAGATGATCCACGCAGGAGATTTCAATTTTACGCATTGCAGATATAAGCAAATCGGATCCGTCTTCATAGTGGTCAAGGCCATCGCGGGTCATAAATGCCATCAGTGCACTGGACTCCAGACCAATAACCACCCCGTCTTCTCCGACCTGACTCGCCATGACGATGGCGTCAGAACCATACCCAAGGGTGCAGTCCAGCACCTTGTCCCCTGGCTCAATGCCACAAGCATCAACAAGCTGGTTGCCTTTCCCCTGCGCAATATCCCAAATCTTTATGACCGACGTGCCAGGATGCCAAAAAAATTCTCCTTGACCATCCTTTAAGACAAGTCTATCCACTTGTACAATAAATAAATATGTCAACCCATGCTCTTCCATGAGTTTTCCAAGCCCCGTCTTCTTTCTCTCATAAAAAACGCCTTCAAAATGATTCGCGATCACCTGTGCACGATCCAGCATTTTATCTGATGGCCCAATGGATGTTGTAACCCCAATTTTCATATGTATCACCTCTAACCTCCACCACACATTTGCAGGATGTACGACTGCACACACCCTATTATATCAAATGGCTAACCAGACAGAAACAAGATGCCCCGAAACCCAACCCACATAAAAACACCTCCCAAGCAGACCGCTAAGACAGCCAGCTCAAGAGGTGCATACCTTTAAGCAGTAACGCGTCGCTTCTTCGATTCTTTTACCACAGAAAGGCTCTTAGTAAAGAAGAGATAAATCTGTGTGCCGACAATACCGCCAATCAAACCGCCTATGACTGCGAGTCCGATTGCCTTTAGAACTAGCACCGGACTATTGAAGGCAAACGGCGCAAGCAGTCCCGGGATCGGTGACGCCGTTCCAGGCGCGTTGTTTATAATGCCTAAGGAGCTGGCAGCCATCCCTGCCAAGCCACCTCCGATAAAATTACTCATGTAGATCGGCAAGGCATTTGCAGTTACGACATCTGCCTGGGTCAGCGGTTCGAGCATTACGCCAATAAGATTTGCTGTATCGCCAAGCTTGAGACGCTTGAATACGGTTCCGTTTGTAAAGGAACCCCCAACACATGCAATAGAAGCTATGCCCATCGCAAGGCCATCAAGCCCCAGCATTGCTGTAAGTGCCATGGAGCTTAGTGGTGATGTACAGAGCATTTTGATAATGCCTCCAAGCAGAAATCCCATGACAATTGGGGATTGTGCCGCAGCAGCTGAAATTGTTGCGCCGATCATTCCAAGTGTAGAATCTATAAACGGTGTAGACGCATCTGCAATCAGTCTGCTTACCGGTGCAATAATCAGCACGCCTGCAATCATATCCAGACCGCTTGGCAGTCTCTTTTCAAGTTGAGGTCCAATGAATCCCACTGCATACCCTGCAAGGAAACCAGGCAGGATACCAGTCCCACCACACGCCACCGCCGCCGCAACAGCATAGACAGGACTCGCTCCGAGGTACATGCTCACAAGAAGCGCTGCCGCAACGCCGCCCATGGAACCAGAAACACCGCCTACCTCTCCTAGGAACTGCATTCCAAAGAAATCACCGCTAATATATTTATGGATTGCCTCGACCAAAAACGTTGCAACGGCTGCCCCAGCCAGTCCCTGCATCGCTCTTTGGCCCTTAGGCGCTTTAAAGCTGAAAACTGAAAAAATTACAAGTGTTGCCGCTAGTAACCCCATACCTTTAATTATTTCCATTATCATTCCTCCTAAAATTGTGCCTTTTGTACATTTTCATCCGTCTGGCCCATGCCTGGCTTTTTTCAGCATCAAAAAGGACAGCGCACAAAAACACTTAAATAAAGTGCTCTTATGCCCTGTCCTTTTATCTGAAAGTTTCCCTTTTCAGGTTGCTTCTTCGATGACCATTCGGTTCTCTCCAGGGATGTGTCCGACTCACTGTATTCGACCTGAGAGTTTCAGCATATTTAAGCAAATATACCTTTCTCCTACGGTAGCTTACGCTTCTTCAACGAGCCATCACCCACGCAGTATTCACCTGTACGAAAGTCATATTAACACGGATTACACTTTCAGACAATAATTATTACGTTCTTTAAACATTCAATTTTAATATACTTACCTGTTACTTATAAAATAGAAAAATATGCTATACTGAATACGATTATGCGAGGAGTGATATTTATGAATAAAAGAACACTTGGAAAAACAGGTCTGGAAATTGTCTGCATTGGATTCGGAGGAATACCGATCCAGCGTGTCGATCAGGAAATGGTCTTTAAAATAGTAGACGAGCTTGAAAAGTGCCAGCTTAACTTCATTGATACTGCCAGGGGCTATACCATCAGCGAAGAATACCTTGGCAACGCTCTTGAGGGGCGCAGAGACAAATTTATTCTAGCTACGAAATCCATGGCTACAGACTACGAAGCTATGAAGCTTGAAATTGAAACCAGCCTAAAGAATCTGAAAACAGACCACATTGAGCTCTATCAGGTTCACAACGTCAAGGACCTTGATGTCTATAAGCAGATTATGGGGGAAAACGGTGCCTACAGGGCACTTGTTGAAGCCAAGGAGGCTGGTAAGATCGGTCATATCGGCATAACTGCACACAGCGCTGACTTGCTGATTGAAATCATTGACACTACACCTTTTGAAACCATTCAGTTTCCATATAACCTTGTGGAACGTCAAGGCGAAGCGGTTTTCGAGAAGGCTGCTGCGCGAAACATCGGTGTCATTTGCATGAAGCCACTTGCTGGCGGCGCCATTGACAACCCAGCTGTCAGTATTAAATACATACTCCAAAATCCTAATGTATCGGTTGCAATTCCAGGTATGGAATCTCCTGAAGAAGTGCGTCAGAACGCCAGTGTTCTGGGACCGGACTACAGCTTTAGCAGCGAGGAACAAGCTGCCGCTGACGCCATCATCAGTGACCTGGACGGCAACTTCTGCAGAAGATGCGGCTACTGCGCGCCTTGCGAAGTCGGAATCAACATCCCAAACATGTTTATTGCCGAGGGATATTATACACGTTATAACATGACGGGTTATGCAACAACTTACTATAGCAGACAGACCGCTACTGCAAGCGCATGTATAAAATGCGGAAAATGCCTGCCACGCTGTCCTTACAACCTTCCTATCATTGAGAAAATGGAGACCGTTGCAAAGGTGTTTGGACGCTAAATCCCATACTGGGCATGCACAGGTTAAACAAAAGTTATTATTTCCATACTTATAATAAGTTTGTATTAATATCCCTTCATATAAGTTTAGAAACGATAATAAGAGGCTATACTTGAAATATGTCACTATTTGAGTTTAGTTTAATTTGTTTTGCGCATGTGTTTTAAAGGAGGAATATACTGTGGATTCCAATAAGAACATTCACAGATGGAATAAATGGGCGCAGATATATGACAGGCTCATCTCCCCTGCAGAAACCGTTTATGCAGACTTGTATCTGAATATTGTAAAAACCATTGATTATACGGACAAAGTTCTCGAACTTGCTACGGGCTCCGGGGTGGTTTCACTTTCTGTGAGTCCGTATTGCAAGTCCATTGACGCTGTTGACCATTCTAAATCCATGATTGATACAGCAAGACATAACAAGGCCTTTTCCAAATATCAGAACGTGAACTTTTCGGTCTCAAATGCCGAAGCAATGCCCTGTGATGATGATACATACGATGTTGTCATATTATCAAACGCACTGCATGTGCTTGAAAATCCAGAGTACGTTATGCACGAGATTAAAAGGGTTCTAAAACCGGGCGGCAAGCTTATCGCTGCAAATTTCCTGCACAAGGAGAAGCTGCGCTCTCAAATGATTATCAAATCCTTGAGCTGTCTGGGTTATCCCGTTTACAGGACATTCGACGAATCTTCCTATCACAATTACCTGTCTCAGCATGACTTCACTTTAAAAAAATGTAAGATCATTGAGGGAATCATCCCGCTTGCATATGTTGAAGCCTCATTCGAAAATGACAATTGACAAAATCTGCAATGAACTATACAATCTACGGATGACAATCTGTAAGGAGATAAATATGAACACCTTTGAAAAACTCAACATAAGCAAACACCTTGTACAAGGTCTTGAAAAAATGAACATTACCCAGCCAACATCCATACAGGAAAGTGCAATTCCTGCAGCGATGCGCGGTATAGACCTTATTGCTCAGGCCGAAACAGGAAGCGGCAAAACATTAGCTTACCTTTTGCCTGCATTTGAAAAAATCGATGCCAGTTCAAAGGAGCTTCACACTCTTATAATAGCCCCGACCCACGAACTGGTAGTTCAAATCAACAACGTTATCAAATCCCTTTCGAACAGCTCAAAGGCAGAGGTTCGTTCAACTGCAATCATCGGACAGGCAAACATCAAGCGTCAGGTAGAGTCTTTGAAGAAAAAGCCCCATATAGTCGTTGGCACGCCTGGGCGTGTCCTTGAACTGATCAAAATGAAAAAAATAAAAGCACATCAGGTGAAGACCATTGTAATTGACGAAGCTGATAAGCTTCTTTCAAGTGATAACTTCACAGTGGTTTCAGAAGTCATCAAGACAACACTGCGCGACAGACAAATTCTTGCTTTTTCTGCATCCATTCCAGAGGATGCTGTAAAGCGCTGTGAGTCAGTCATGGATGCGCCAGAATACATCAACATTGAGCAGGCTCAAGTCAATGAATCCATCTCACATATTTGTATCCTCTGTGAGCGACGCGACAAGATATCAAAACTGAGAAAAGTCATTCACGCAATAAATCCAACAAAAGCCATTGTCTTTATCAATAGAAATGAACTTGTTCAGGAAGTAGCCCTGAAGCTTGCCTACCATAAAATAAAGGCAGAGGGCATTTTCGGAAATGCCACCAAGCTTGAAAGAAAAGCGATTCTTGACAACTTCAAATCTGGAAAGACAAATGTACTTGTTGCCTCTGATCTCGTTGCAAGAGGTATGGATCTGACGGATATCAGCCATGTAATCAGTTTGGATGTCCCTGAGGATTTGAACGAGTACACGCACCGCGCAGGCCGAACTGGCCGAGCTGGTAAAGCAGGAGTCTCCATTACCCTTACGACCGACCGCGAAATCGAACTGCTTCTTAAAATACAGAAACAGACCGGTATCGAGTTCGAAGTAAAGGATATCTACATGGGAAAACTGGTTGATGTGGAGCCTGAAGAAGAGGAAGAATAAGAAGAAGAAAAGCCGTGTATGGAATAACCATACACGGCTTTGTTTATAAAAGGCATCATTCATCAATATCATGCTTCTCTTTGATCGCTCTCAAATCTCGATTGATGAATTTGGAAAATATGATTTCATCGAGTTCACCAAGGGTTTTCAAGTCTTCAGCAAAGAAGTAGACTTTTTCACCGCCGACATCCAACCGATGCAGGGTCTTTCCGAACTCGTCTTCCTTTTTCTTCTTTTTCCTTGGAAAATTATCTATCCGGTCCTGAAGCGAAGTGTAATTATCTTCCACTTCAACCGTCTTGGGTTTACACATGTACTCCTCGAGATTGAGAGACATGTACTGCTGCAAGTAGCTTATGTCCTGTTCTGGCAGCTTTGGATGATCATTGTCCTCAAGGAAGAGACCCAGTCCTGTTTGTCTTAACACGTAGCTTTCAATCACCTTTGTATGCTTATTCATGAAGCGTTTCATTGACTGCTTTGAAAACTCCGGTTTCAGCATCATGGAAATGTAAGCGACCTCGGCTTCTTTACTGGCAACAAATCGCCTGATATAATCATTCTCTTCAATGTACTTTTCTATTTTATTCTTGTTGATGGCGATTGTGGTCTTTTGACATTTGACAAAACCATCTTCAATCAGGTAGAGACTAGAATATTTTTCCAGTTCGCGCATATACAGATTGAACATTTTCACATCGTGCTTGGACTCTCTTTTCAGGTTTATGGATTTGAAAACATTCATGCTTCTGTATTCGAATTCCCCGTTAAAGCGTATTTCCTGATACTCCGGCTTCTTGAGCCTATGCCCATTCAGTTTTGTTCCTGGCGGCAGCTCGCCAAAGACCTCATCTAACTCCATGGCCTTTGGAGACTCGCTGATTATGAAATGATTCTGTTCGTCGAACATGCCAATTCCAACATTCATTCCTGTAGATACGGTTCGCACAGACGGTTCCCTGTTGTAATCAAAGACCCAATCTGCTTTTTTCAGCTGCTTATATCGCATATTTGTAAGATAATCGTGTACAGTCATGACGATAAAAACCACCACAAGGCTTGCGGGACCCGTAAAGATAAAATACTCGGCCACACCACTGCCCGCAATGAACATCAAAATCAGAAGAACCAGTGTACATGCATAGGAAATCATGAGCACCTTTCTGAACAGACGCAGCTTGTCATCTATACTTCGTATATACCGCATCGCACCTCCAGAGGTTGCGATTTCACCATTATAGTAAAATATGACCCCAATGGAAACCATGGAAATCAGCGACGCCAAAAAGAAAGCCATCAAAACGCCCTTTAAGGGCTCATTCATATCCGTAGATAAAAGAAAGATGACGACCTGCATGATATAGATGCTCAAATAGCTTCTAAAATTTCCTACCCCAATTGTATAAAGCAATTCTGTGTCCATAAACTCACCCTCATACGTCTATTCTTTAAATACCCGGCTCATCAATGATTCATTCAAATTGCTCATTTTTTACCTTCGGCTGGTCAAGTCGCATGACGATTCGCGTACCGGCATTCATCCCAGAAATACACTCTACATCTCCACCCAGAAGATTTCGCACATAATTGCCTACAATAAAGAGGCCTAAGCCCATATTGCCATATTCGCGCCGATTGCTCTCAAATGCGTTGAATGCGCACAGGGGATTTTCCTTGTCAATGCCACGCCCTGTATCCCAAACAGAGACCAGATAGGCATCATGCTCAAACCTGCCTTCAATAAAGACATCCTTGGTATCTTCTGTATCATAAGCATGAACGATAATGTTGTCAATGAGCAGTTCCACAATATCTCTAAGAATCGCTGCATCTGTGTGTATTTGCTCATTGTAAACAGCAATGTGGAGTTTGCAGTTTTCACATTCAAAACGTTCCTTAAAGGTCTCAGAAATCACGCCGAGAATATCACTCAAATTGAACCAGTCCTTGGCTATAGGCTGATTTGAATCGAGCTTTTTAAACTCCTGAACCAGGAATGCGGATTTCGATATGGCCTTGATTTGCAGTTCAAGACTGGTCTCAATAGACTCAAACCACTCTTTTGCCTCATTTTTTGACATTTTTCCATCAAGCAGTCGAGCTGAGGTTTTGATAAATTCTTCCTGTACATAACTGCTGATTGTCAACGCGTTTCCAAGCGGCGTGTTCATTTCATGGGCAACACCGGAAACAACCCGACCGATTTCAGCCATTTTTCTAGATTCTACCAAACGGTTCTGAGTTTCCTGCAAATCTTCGATTGTGCTTATGAGTTCCTGATTTACCGCTTCGAGATCTAGCGTTCTCTCCTGAACCCGTTTTTCCAGTCCCCGATTGAGCGCCTTGATCTCATTTTCTCTTTTTCGCAGCTCTCCCCCAGTTTCTTGAAGGGTTTTAAACACTACGCCAGTCTCCTTATACTTCAGGTTGAAAGCTTGAGTCTGTTCTGACCCAGACTCAAGCATGCCCACTGCATTATTCAGTACTCTGATATCACCGCTTATTCTTCGGTTTATGTAAGCACTCATCAGATAGAGCGCTGGTATGATCAACAGGGAAATGATTCCTGTCCATTTTACAAACCAGATCCACCCGCTGTTCAAATCCTTTATGGACTGATAAATAAAAAGTGCCCAGCCTGTATCGTTGATTGTCTCAACGGTAACATGGTACTGTTCACCCTCTATTGTTCGAACCCCCATATCACGGTGAGGCGATGCCAGCCACTCATGGTAAGTCGGATCGACAAATCTGTCGAGGGCATATACTTCATCGCTATGGGCCACATAGACACCTGTCCTGTCAACAACACCAAGATGGGAATGTTCAGAGAGTCTCACACCGTTGAGGAAGCCCTGAACCTCTGACAGATCTGGATAAATGACAAGCTGACCCTGGTCTGAGGTTTCTACGATGAATGCCATCGTTGCCCCCCGGGAAATGGGATCCACAAAGGTTGCAGACCGATAAATCCGGTCTGTTCCTGGCTCAAAATCATATTTTCTGCCACTTGTATCGAGTCCCAGAAGGTTGTCATTTGCAGGATACACATCCTGGATAATCCCGCCCGCATCCAGCTTTTCCACCCGTCTAATATAGGTTGTGGAAAGCGTGTTCAGCAGCTCTGAAAGGGGTACTGATTCTCCCGTTTCAACAGACTGGTCTACAAGATCCTTGAGCCCGAGCGCGATGCCTTCCGGGTGTACAAAATAATGCTGTATCTGTGGGAGCAGCAAGTCGACAAGCATTTCGTTGTTCTTTTCTATTTGATTGTTCATGTAGCTTTTCATGGTGATTCCAATGGTCAGTCCCACCAAAATGAACCCTGCCAGACTCATGCCAATAATCGCTGTACGTATGGCACGAATCAAAGACATTTCTCCATATTTCAAAAAATCACTTCCACTCAGGTTCAAAGGCGCCATCTTTCACAACGTGAATCAAATAGCGTCGATTCGTATCTCCATACTGATCAAATTTTATGGTCTCATATAGACCATCATACTCCATATTGACTAGTGCCGCTTTAACGTCTGCAGGTTTAAAGGACCCTGCTGTTTCAAGGGCTTGCATCATTATTTTTGCTGTGTCGTATCCATACTCGGCAATAAAGGTCGGTTCGTAGCCAAATCTCTCTTCGAACGCCGCTTTGAAGTTCGCGTATTCTTCAGAGAGCGTCTCAGGTGTGTAGGTGCCGATCATACGCATGCCTTCAACAGAGATACCACCATTTTCAATCATATCACGTGTCATTGACCAGCTCACAGAATAGAGCTGTATGGTTTGCTCTTCAAGCTGTCTGACCCTTTGCGCCATAAAAGCCGTGTCAATGGAGCTGGTTATCATAAAAAGACAATCCGGCTGCGCACGCGCGATATCTTTTGCGACACTTGCGTAATCATCTGTCGCCTTTGAAATATCAAATAGGCCTTTAACTTCGATTCCGGCTTCTGTGGACATTTCGCGCGTCATACGTTCAAGCACTCTGGCATACATTGCATTTCTTCCATCATACACAATATATATGGAAGTGTATCCACGTTCCAGGACATCCTCCACCAATAGGCTGGCTTGTCCGTCAATCAGGGGGCATGCCCTAAAAATATAATCATCAATTCCCGTAAAAGCTTCCGTGCTCATTGACGGTGTCAGAAAGAGCATATTTTCGCTTTCACTCTCAAGCATCGAGTCAGCAAGACCTGACATAAGATGCCCGATTACCAGCTGAACCTCTTCCTGCTTGAACTTTTCATGAACAAGGCTTGCGACAGCAGGATCATTCTTATCATCTTTGATGACCAAGTCTACACGATGCCCCTTGACGCCACCCTTATCATTTTTCTCTTCAACGGCAAGCATAACGCCGTTACGTGCATCTACTCCCAAATCAGAGGCCAGTTCACTCATATTCGCAGTATAGCCAACTTTAACGGGTTCTTTTTCGCCGCATGAAGCAAGCGATATGGCCAATATGCCCATACCGCCAAACATCCCGATTTTTCTTAGAAGAGACTTCATAACACTTCACCTCAAATGTCTTATACCCCAAATCAGGATAGACATGTGCAACTTCCATTTTCTTAACATTTACTGAATGATTTCGACTGCTGAGCCCTCCTTGAGAAATGCCTGTCCGCGAACAACAACTTCTTCGCCTTCATTCAGACCACCTTCAACCTCGATATAGAGACCTTCAACACTTCCCGTCGTCAGTGATTTCTCAACAGCATGACCATTTTCCACAACAAATGCCTTTTTCATTTCACCAGTCATTACAAGGGCATTTCTAGGAATAACAAGGACATTTCTAACATTTATCAAAATTTCCACTTCTACGTACTCACCTGTTCTTACGTCAAAGGTATTGTCCTCAAGCATGAGCTGGACTTCATAAAGTCCGGTTGTCGCTGATGGAATGGCATTTATGGAATCAACATATGCAGCCATCCCCTTATGACTTTCTCCATTTGCGTAAACGGTCGCACCATCACCAGATTCAATCAGCTTCACCTGTTGGGCCGTCACGCCTATGACCGCTTTAACACTTGAGTCATCAATAATCTCTACAGCAGTCTGACCCTGAACATCTTGACCCTTTTTAACATGCACTGCAGCCACCTTGCCCTGAATCGGACTTTTGATCTGATAGTCCTCAATACCATTCTTTAAATCAGTTACTTGATTGCTATAGGCCACAAGCGCGTCCTGATACTGCTTTTCCAGCTGGTCATAGGCGAGCTTTGCACTTTCGAGTTCCCGCTTTGAGACTGCACCCGCTTCAAATAGAGCAGTCTGTCTTGTATAGGTGCGCTCCTGATCGTCTCTTTGAATCTTAAGTGTGTCTCGAAGGGTTCTCAACTGACTTTCAACGGCCTTATAGTTTTTCTCCAGACTGTCTGTTTCAAGTTCGAAAAGCATTTGATCCTTCTCAACGCTTTGACCCGTGACCACATAAAGTTCTTCTACAGTGCCAAGACCTGCACTTATTTCATAAACAGCCTTGGCTTCTATTTCGCCCAGCGCTTCTATTTTATCATAAATTTCCTTTTTTTCCACTTGAACAACCTGAATCGGTACAACTGACTCAGTCGTCAGTTCACTGGTCTCGGTTTCATCCCTGTGGGCGCATCCAGACAATAGCAGCACTACCGCAAGTATGATTTTCCATCTTCCTTTTTTCACGTCCATGCTTACGCCTCCTTCTCAGCGTGCAATTTGCGCTTGGCACGTTTTTCTTTTCCGCCCTCGATCATATGGTAAAACACCGGTATATATACGAGTGTAAGAATCGTTGTAACAAGCAGTCCAAAGACCAGCGAGAAACTGAACTGCGCATAATAGGTATCTCTGAATGCAAGCGGCAGAACGCCGCCAATGGTGGTCAGCGTTGTTGCCAGAACCGGATTGAAGCGTATGGTCCCAGCCTCGAGTATTGCAGCATCAAGAGTGCTGCCGCTGTGCCTCAAATAATTCATAAAATCAATGAGAACAATGGCGTCATTCACTGCAATGCCAACCAAAGCAACCAGACCCATAAAGGCATAGAAGCCAAACTCATTCCCTGTCACAGCAAGACCAAGAAGAACACCAATCATGGCCATAGGCACTGTCATGAGAATAGCAAAGGGCTGAGCTACAGAATTAAACTGGACTGACAATATGATAAATACGAGAAAAACCGCTAGGAGCATGCTTCTGAAAAGGTCAGTAAAGCTCTCCTGTATAGCCTCAATATCACCGCCATACTCGGTCCGAATACCGGATGGAATATCAATAGGGTCAGATAGCCTTTCAAACGCACCTGTCACATCGTTGATATTCACATCTGGCGCCAAATCCGCTTCCAGGGTAATGACACGTTCACTATCAAGGTGAATGATACTGGAAAGTCCGCTGTATTCCTTGATCACCGCAATATGCGACAGTGGAATCATTTCAGAAGACGGTGTGACGATATACAGGGACTTCAGGGCATTGATATCTGCCATTTCCTCGCGGCCGACCTTTACAACCACATCAATCTCTTCTCTTTCCACATTGATGGTTGCGGCAACAAGACCGTCCATTTGATTTCTAAGCTGAGTGGCAATTTGTGCCACAGTGAGTCCGTAACTGCTTATTTTCTTCTCAAGTATATCGATTTGAACCTGTGGTGAGTCCGCTTGGGCATCCACGTCTATATTGTAAACCCCATCTATGGAATCGTAGATTTGAGCGTATTGATTGGCTAGGGCCCTCATTTCACCCAAGTCCCTGCCAATGATTTTCAGGCTTACCGGTTTTCCAACAGGTGGTCCCTGTCCCGCCGATCCATTTACAATGATACGTGCGCCGGGTATATGAAGCGCCGCTTTCTCTACACCACTGAGTATGGTGAATCCATCTGTCTGTCGGTCACTGTCACTTGTGAAGATGACCGAGATTGTAGCCTTATCTACCTCAGTTCCTCCGAGTGTGATATTGTAGGCGGCAATGTCTGGTACCGTTTTCAAGTAAGCTTCAACAGCCTCAACGGTCCGGGCCGTCTCCTCGAGGGGCGTTCCCCCAGGGGTATCGATAATAATCTGCAGGCTTTCTGGCTCCGTGTCTGGGAAAAAGGCTATTTTCACATGTCCAGCACCAATAAGTGTAAAGCTGGCTGCCAGTGTTGAAATGCCAATAAGTATGACGAGAATCCTCCTGCGTCTTTTCTGTATGATGTATTTGACAAACTTTCTGTAATACTGAATAGCTGGCGCATCTTCAAGCCCCTGCCCACCATAGAGATAAACCTTGACCGTCATGAGGATCCCGAAGAACAGGGCTGCGATGATCCCCAGGTTTATTTGCGTCGCACTGCCTGAAAAGGCATAATAGGCCAGTACCACCACTAGGAGTACAGATAGAATCTTCTCAACGGAGGTCGCAACGCTGGTATCCAGCTTCACAAAATGCACAAGCCTATGGAGCAGTGGATGCGATCTGTTTCTGAGCAGCCTCGAATATACAGAAGGTGTAATGGTGATGGCAACGCCAAAGGAGGCCACCAGTGCAATAATGATGGTTCTTGGAACCGTGTTGATAAAAGCACCCATGATTCCAGGCAGAATCGCCAAAGGAAAAAATGCAGCAACTGTTGTGAGCGTAGCAGCAAGTACCGGAAAACCTACCTGATTCACGCCTTTTATAGCTGATACCCTTGCATTGGCACCTAAACGATTGAGTCTGTCCATATTTTCCATAACGATAATAGAGTTGTCCACAAGCAGACCCAGCGCGACAATCATGCCCAATATGGACAGGGCATTAAGGCTCATGCCTAAAAAATCAAGCACTGCAAGTGTTGCCATTAGAGTAATTGGGATTGTCAGGGAAACGATGAGCGATTCCTTGAAGCCAATAAAAAGAAACAGCACCAGCACGACCACAATAAGACCCGATGCAGCACTCGATCGAATGCTGTCAAGGTCCTTCTTGACGTATTCTGAAAGATCGTTTGAGATATTCACAGTCACCGACTTTGGATAGATATCACCCGCCATGTCGACGATTTGATCTCTGACCGCCTTGCTTAGTCCAATGACATCGCTGTCATCCTTCTTGAGGACCTCTATGAAAACAGCCCGCTGAGCCATTTCACCACCCTTGCCACGAACATAGGTCAGGCTGTACTCATCCACTTCTTCATTTGAATCTATTACCTGGGCAATATCCTTCAGGAATATATGCCCCCCTTTAGGTGTGGCGATCAGAACGTGCTCCAGTGCCTCGGTGGAACCGATCTCTTCATCGATTCTCACGCCAACCCGCTGGTTGCTCAGGGTAGCGTCGCCAATGGGAATTGCAATATTGAGCGTCGATATGGCTTGCTGAACATCTGACGGGGACAGTCCATATTCGAGCAAGCGTGTCTGATTCAAGTTAACGTGAATCTCACGGTCCAGGCCCCCATACAGGTTGACCGTCTTCACCCCATTCATCTGCTCAAGTTCCTCCTGGATATCCTTAGCGTATCGTGTAAGCTCAAAGGTCGTAAATGGCCCGGATAAGCTTATTTGAAGCAGGGGGATTTCAGAGGTTGAAAATGTCATAGTTTTGGGCTTTTCAATGCCCTGTGCAAAGTCAATTTCAGACAAGGCGCTTTCCACTTCAACCTTCTTTTCATCCATATCCGTACCCTCCTCAAAAATGAGGGCTACGGAAGAAAAGCTGAAGCTTGAATCTGACTGAATTTCATCAAGGGCGTCCAAGTCGTTCATTTTCGATTCTATCTTATCGGTTATGAGCTGCTCGACGTCTTCAGGTGATGCACCGGGATAAATGGTCTGAATCATGATTGCTGGAAACACGATTTCCGGAAGGGATTCCTTTGGCATCACAAATGCACCCGACACCCCTGTCCCTATAATCAAGGCAATTAAAAGCAGGACCATTTGAAATCGACCTACAAAGAAACGGGAAATTTTCCCTATAAAGTTATCCTGAATATCCAGTTCTTTTATGTGCTTGTCCATAAACCTGCTCCCTTTATTCAATGTGTTGGCGTTTCCAATCACTTTTTATGGCAAAAGTATACCTTTTTGGTATTTACCCCTATTTGCCTTTTCTCTAACAGATTGCAAGGAAGTCTTTTTCAAACAAAAAAGCCAATGCACCATCGCTTTTGCGGGGTACACTGGCTTGTGTTTGTTCAATCATTTCATGGTCCATGTGTTTTGTGGACTACTGCAGGATTTCATCTACGCTTGTGGCCTTTGGGAGGACCTTCAAAGCACCCTCTTCAAGGGAAATATGAAGGTGGTCACCCTCTTTGATCTTACCGCGCAGATACGCTTCGGCGATCTCATCTTCCAGATAGGTCTGAATCGCACGGCGCATCGGTCTCGCACCGAACTCTTCACTATACCCTTTCTCAATGAGAAAGGCCTTGGCATCTTCTTCAATATCCATTGTCATATGCTTATCGTGCAGTTCAACCCTAACTTCTTTAAGCATAAGGGCAAGAATATCACCAAACTGATCCTGCCCCAGCTTGTTGAAGGTAATGATGTCATCAACACGGTTGAGGAACTCCGGTCTGAAAGTGCTTCTAAGCGCTTCTCGAACCTTCTCCTTAACCGCAGCCGTTCCGTCAGAACCAAAACCGATTCTAGCGGCACCGGAGCTTGTTCCCAGGTTGGAAGTCATAATGATGACCGTGTTATCGAAATAAACGGTTCTTCCCTGACTGTCAGTAAGTCTGCCGTCATCCAGTATCTGAAGCAGAATGTTGAATATATCCGGATGGGCCTTTTCAATCTCGTCCATCAGAATAACAGAGTAGGGCTTGCGTCTGATCACATCTGTCAGCTTGCCGCCCTGATCAAATCCAACATATCCCGGAGGCGCACCAATCAGTTTACTTACAGTATGTCTCTCCATATATTCAGACATGTCCAGACGGATCATGTTCTCATCACTGCCAAAAAGTTCACCCGCCAGGCATTTTGCAAGCTCAGTCTTTCCGACCCCTGTCGGACCGACAAAGATAAACGATGTCGGCTTCTTCATTTTTCTGAATCCGGAACGATTTCTTCGCACTGCCTTGGCAAGGGCTTCAACAGCTGGATTTTGTCCAATCACACGGCGCTTTAATCGGTCCTCAAGAATAAGCAGTCTGTCTGCCTCGTCTTCAGTAATACGCTGGACCGGTATTTTAGTCCAGGCTTCAATGACATAGGCAATATCTTCAATATCTATTTCAACATGGGTTGCTTCTTCTTCAAGACGCTCAATCTTCTCTTCAAGGGAAAGCTCCGCCATTTTCAAATCCGCTGATTTTTCATAGTCCTCAAGCTCTGCTGCCTGAAGCTTGTCCAGTCTTACCTTTTCCAGGTCTTCCTTAAGCGCAGCAAGCTCCACAAGGCCCTTATTCTTCAGATTTGCCCTCGAACCCGCTTCATCCATTACATCAATGGCCTTGTCCGGGAGATATCGGTCTCTGATATAACGGTCACTCAGTCTTACGCAAGCTTCAACAACCTGGTCTGAAATTTTGACCATATGATATGACTCATAGTAGCCGCGAATGCCCTTCAGAATTTCAACAGATTCCTCCGGCGTCGGTTCATCCACCACAATCGGCTGAAAGCGTCGCTCAAGTGCCGCATCTTTTTCAATATGTTTTCTGTACTCTTCAAGGGTTGTGGCACCAATTACCTGAACCTCTCCTCTTGCAAGAGCTGGTTTCAAAATGTTTGCCGCGTTCATGGCCCCGCCCTGCAAATCGCCTGCACCGACAATATTATGCAGCTCGTCAATGACAAGAATGACGTTTCCACGTTCCTTGGCTTCGTCAATAATGGATTTGATACGACCCTCAAACTGACCTCTGAACTGGGTGCCTGCTACTATGGCTGTCATGTCCAGCAGATAAACTTCCGCACTGAAAAGCTTAGCCGGCACCTGTTTCTCAGCAATTCGAAGCGCAAGCCCTTCAGCAATCGCCGTTTTACCCACACCTGGCTCACCAATAAGAACCGGATTGTTTTTCGTACGTCTGTTAAGAATCTGAACCATTCTGTCGATTTCACGCTGTCTGCCGATTATCGAATCGATATCGCCATTTTTCGCCTTGTCCGTGAGATTGGTCCCGTAGGTATCGAGATGCTTCTTCTGGCCAAACCGCTTCTTTTTCTTCTTCTTTTGTTCAGTCTGGGCACCATGTGCTTCAGAATCGCCTGAAGTTTCTTCTTCAAGAAGATCCAGCGGCTCTTCGTCATCGAACGCATCTTCCATATCGAGACCGTCAAAATCTTCAATTCCATTCATCATGCCCATGATATCGGATAGATTCATCTGTTCAGGATCCATGCCCTCGAACATGTCATTCATGTGATCCATCATATGGTTCAAATCGTCTTCGCCCATACCCGTCTGCTTAAGCAGGTTGTCAATTCCAGGAACGCCCACTTCTCGAGCGCATTTGATGCATAGCTGCTCTACTGTTTCCTTGCCGTTCTCCATTTTATTCATATATATCATTGCGATATTCTTATTGCATCTTGAACATAATTTCATAATTATCTACCTCTTTTCTTGCTAAGGTATAACTACCCTTATTGCTTCTATTATTATTTTACCACCAAATACGTAGAATCAATTCCTCCGGTGCAAAGATTCACGAATTGTTCACGGTTTGGTCATGTATGCTGCCTAAAAAGAATACTTATTCATGATTTTAAGGGTTTTATGTGACAATTTCAAGATGCATCGGTCTGCGGGTTCTCATTTTTGACATGAATCACTTTCGAAGGACCGGTCTCCAACCATAAACAGACAGGTCAACTCTTCCTTCAGCATCAACTTCAACGCCTTCATCCATGAGCCTCTGCATCTGTTCTGCCCGCCCAGTGACATCCTTGATGGAGATGATGCCCTTGCTGTTGATGACACGGTGCCAGGGAAGGTCAAGCTTGCCGGAATACCGCTTCAGTACGCCTGCCACCTGGCGCGGCGCTCTTGGATAACCACTCAGATCTGCTATTTGACCGTATGTTGCCACACGGCCTTCTGGTATTTCTAAAATTACCGCTACTACACGGTCTGTAAATCCACCCATCAAGTACCTCCAATCGTTTGTCACTACTCGCTGTCATCAAGCACAACGTCTTTATGTCCTTTTCTGAGCTTTGTCTCTTTTTTCCTTCTGACCTTGGACTTTGTAACAATATCCATATCGTATTCTTCCGGATAGAGGACTTCCTTGTCAAGATATTTTTCCAGCCTCTTATGGCTGACTTTGATTTTCTTATTCTTATACATGACCTGGTACTCGCCTTTTCTATCAGGCGCATCAGAAACAATCCCCACAGCAGGGAGTCCGCTGATTTTTACAGCATCCCCTACCTGGAACTCAGGTTCATCGAGTTTCTTGTGCGAAACCTTGAGCTGCTTTCGCAGTGTCTTCGCACTTACCTTTGTTCTTTCCGAACCCGCATTGTAACCGTCCTCGGTAGCTTGATCCTTTTGATTTTCCATCTTTTCTTTTGTTTTTTCAAGCTTAACAGCAATGTCCCTATAAGCCTTTTTCTCACCATAAGACGCTTGATGGGCCCTTTCAATAAGCTGATAATTGAGTCCAAGACGCAGGGCAATCAAAAATGCATTGCTCTCCCCCGGCTTACCAATATCCAACCGGTAAAGGGGTTTCAAGCTCTCAACATCAAAGGCCATGCTCCCGGTCTGGAAGCCCTCATGCGTCTTTGCAAAGGTCTTGATTTCGCTGAAATGGGTTGTTGCCATAACCGTGGCCCCCTGTTCATGCAGCTTTTCAAGAATGGCAATTCCAAGACCTGTACCCTCAACCGGGTCGGTACCCGTACCGATTTCATCAAGAAGGACCAGTGTCCCTTTTCTGGCATATTTTACAATGCCGATGATGTTTTCAATATGCGCTGAAAATGTGCTCAGGGACTGTTCAAGATTCTGATTGTCTCCAATATCGACCAGAATGTCTTCAAACAGAGGCAGGGTTGAATCTGCAGCTGCAGGAATGAGAAGACCACATACGGCCATGAGGGCACATATGCCTGTCGTCTTGAGGGCAACTGTCTTGCCGCCTGTATTTGGGCCGGTAATGATGAGGCTTCTGTACTCACTGCCCACTTCAATATTCAGCGGTACGGCCTCTTCTCCCAGAAGCGGATGACGGACCGCATCGAGCCGGATGATGCCCTTGCGGTTAAAGGCAGGTCTGTTTCCTTTTATGCGTCTGCCGTGGCGCCCCTTTGCAAGTATTATGTCATACTTGATCATAATATCCATATTCTGATTGATTTCAAGGGTGTGACCCGCCACTTGACCAGTCAGCACACTCAATATTCGATACTCTTCCGCCTTTTCATCGGCTCTTAGGGTCTCAAGCTCTTCCTGAAGTCTAAGCACGGCTTCTGGCTGAACATAGGCCGTTGTTCCCTTGCTCGAATGACCTACCAGCATACCGTCAACAGCATTTTTCTGTGTTCTTTTCACAGGCAGGGCAAACTTGCCGTCAATAATTCTATACCTGTCATCCTGAAGGTATTTGGCCATTTCCGGCGAGGCCAGGTATCTGTCCATACGTTCTCTGATTTTTGCTTCAGTGCGACCGAGTGTCTTTCTTATTTTCATAAGCTTGCTTGACGCCCTGTCAGCCACCTGCCCATTCTCAATGGCACCTGAAATTTGGTCAGTAAGCTCCTCAAGGGGTTCAATCCCATAGGCATAAGAACCAATACGCTTTAAAAAGCTCTCCTTTTCAAGCATGAACCGTTTCATGCGCGCGGCATGTTCAAGAAAGGCATTCAGGTCCTGAAAAGCATGTGGTGTCAGTACCGCTTCCTTAGAGAGCATTTTCATCGCAGCGCGGACACCGCTCAGGCTGTGCACTGGAACTCTGAACCCGTTTTCAGCAAGATATAAGCCATCTTCAGCTTCATCAAGTGCAGCTTCGATTGCATTGGGATTCAACATGGGCTCAAGCTCATGGAATGCTTTCTTGGCTTCTTCAGATTTCGCGTAGTCTGCTAGCGCTTCTCTGATGGCGATAAATTCAAGTTTTGTGTAGGTGTTTGTGTTCAATTTCATTTCCTCCTGTCAATATGCAATCAATTGGGAGCTTTTCATCGAACTCGGTTATATAGATCACACGAAAATGTGTTTGAGTAGAAATCTGGTGAAAGATAGGAGCCCGCAGGGCAATCTGCCCTTGCACCGCTCTTCTTGTGCAAGCACAGGAGCGCGATGCAACCGCACACACGCATTGCTTTGTCTTTCACGCAAAAAATGGGTATGCGCAAGCATACCCAACATTCTCAGAACTTCAGTCTTTTGGACTTCAATTTTGGATGTGATATGGATACTATTCTTGCGTTTCTCAACCGACCTCGATATGCACATGACAAATAAACGGGTTGCTCCCTATACATTAAGGTTAAATCCGTTTTGTGCATCGATTCAATTATTGGTTAAGAAACTAAGCAATCATAAAATACTCCATATCATCATTAAAATTATTTTTACGTTAACATTATATATACGTTTGGCTCATAATACAAGCCTAATCAATGATTTTTTTCTCTTTTAGTATTTTTTCGTATAAGTCATAGTTGTCATCACTAAAGCACATAAATATGACTTTTTCTAAATCATGTGGACCTTCCATGAACTTCAGAACCGCATCAATAGCCGTTTCAGCCGCTTCTTCCTTAGGGTATCCATAAATTCCCGTACTGATATTCGGAAAGGCAAGTGTCTTTACCCCATTGCTTTGTGCCATCTGAAGCGATTTCACATAACAGCTTTCAAGCATGGTCCTCTCACCGAATCTGCCCCCCTGCCAAACGGGTCCTACGGTATGGATAACATATTTTACAGGCAAAAGCCCTCCGGTAGTCACAATAGCATCGCCGGTAGGACATTCCCCATAGGCATCGACATGACTCCTGCATGCCTCTAGGATTTGAGGGCCACCCGCAGCGTGTATTGCGCCGTCCACACCACCGCCACCCATGAGTTTTCTGTTTGCAGCATTAACAATCGCATCCACATCCAGCTTTGTTATGTCACCTTTTTTAAGAAGAATTCTCCCCTTCATATCTTCCCCTCCATTCAACGCTCTTCTATATTTATACCCCTGACAAGCACGACTACGCAGTCGCCTCATGTCTCCCCCCTATTTTCAAGCGCAAGAAAACACCCCCTGCCACATTCACATTACTGGCAAGGGGTGTACCGCTTCTAGAAACCCGATGTACGAATTCCTTCAACGACAATTTGTTTTACAAACAGCATTTTTTTAATTTTGAAATTCAGTCCGCTGTTCAAAGCTTTGACACGCTTGTGCACATAGACTTTTATACCGCCGATTTCATACTGATTGAACCCATCAGGCACCTCCGGTGCCCCGAACTCCACTTCTGGATATTCGATAGACCCGCATCAGCCACCGCCGCTTCTTTTTAGCAGAAGTGACAACGAATCCACATTTTTAGAATCCAAATAGTCAACTACGCCCTTGTCCAAAGTTACATTCACACTACCGCCTCCAATCCCCAAAGATTGATTTACTTGCTATGCTTTAATTTCAACGACATCATATCCCGCGTCTTCAACCGCTTCAGTCAGAACCGCGTCTGTCACATCTTCTGACAGAACCAGCTCAGCGGATTTTTTTTCAAGGTCTACCTGAACATCTGTCACACCTTCAAGCTCCTTTAGCGTGTTTTCAACACGCATTTTGCAGTGATTGCAAGACATACCTTCAATGATCATAACCTTATTCATGAGAATCTCCTTTTTTATAGATAATATATTCTTTTTATTTAACAGCCTGGCGGCTGTTATCTACAGTCAAAAATGGGCTCTGCTTCTAGGCACCCCCCTTAGGCGGTCGGCTTGAATTTTCTCAATCTGAGCGCATTGCTTACCACAGAAACAGAACTGAAGGACATGGCCGCCGCAGCGAACATTGGACTCATCAGCGGTCCGCCAAGTGCATAAAAGATACCTGCAGCAAGTGGAATTCCAGCCGAGTTGTAGAAGAATGCCCAGAATAGGTTCTGCTTGATGTTCCTTATGGTCGCTCTGCTGAGTTCAATTGCAGTCACCACGTCCGCGATGTCGCTTTTCATGAGAACCACATCAGCACTTTCCATCGCAACGTCTGTACCGGACCCAATGGCAATTCCTACATCGGACTGGGCAAGGGCAGGCGCATCGTTTATACCGTCCCCTACCATTGCAACAAGCATGCCTTCTTCCTGAAGCTTTCTGACTTCATTTGCCTTGTCTTCAGGGAGCACCTCAGACATGACCATATCAATGCCGACCTCCTTGCCGATTGCTGCTGCTGTGGTCTTATGGTCGCCCGTAATCATGGCTACCTTTATTCCCATAGCATGGAGTCTTTGCACAGCAGCCTTGCTGGAACTTTTCACAGTGTCAGCAACAGCCACAATGCCTGCAAAACTGCCATCAACCACAACAAACATAGGCGTTTTACCCTGTGAAGCCAGTTCATGTGCATGGTCTATTTCATGTTGATCAAGGGCATAGACTTTCATCATTTTCTCATTACCGATGACAACTTCTCTTCCACCTACAACCGTTTTGATGCCATGTCCCGGAACAGCTTCAAAGTCGCTGGCCGCTTGGAGTTGGATATTTTTCTGGTGAGCCGCTTCGACAATCGCTTCTCCCAGAGGATGCTCTGAAGCTTTTTCAGCCGATGCCGAAAGTCCAAGCAGAACGCTTTCAGACATATCAGACACCGAATACACATCTGTTACGGTCGGCTTGCCTTCCGTTATGGTCCCAGTCTTGTCAAATACAACCGCATTGATTTTATGCGCAGTTTCAAGTGCAACACCGCTCTTGATCAGCACGCCGTTTTCTGCCCCCTTGCCTGTTCCAACCATAATGGCTGTTGGTGTCGCAAGTCCAAGTGCGCAAGGGCAGGCAATAACAAGTACTGATATGAAAATTCTAAGCGTAAAACTGATATCCTTTGTTGCCAACCACCAAGCACCCGCTGCAATGAGAGCAAGTACAATGACTGTCGGAACAAAATACCCGGATATAATATCTGCAAGACGTGCAATAGGTGCCTTTGAGCCCTGTGCCTGTTCCACCATATGAATAATTTTTGCCAGTGCAGTATCTTCACCCACACCCAGAGTTCTCACCTTGAGCATACCGTTCTTGTTAACCGTCGCCGCTGCAACACTGTCACCGATATTCTTTTCCACCGGCAGACTCTCACCTGTCAGCATGGATTCATCAACAGAACTTCTGCCATCGATGACCTCGCCATCAACTGGCAATCTATCACCCGGTTTAACAAGGACGACATCGCCAGGTTCAACCTCTTCGATTGGAATACGGATTTCTTCATCGCCATGGAGCACAATCGCTTCTTTAGGCTGCATGCCCATGAGCTTCTCTATGGCGGCAGAGGTTTTTCCCTTTGAGCGTGACTCAAGTGATTTTCCCAGCATGATCAGCGCAATAATGGTTCCCGCTGTCTCAAAGTAGAGATCCATGACCCAATGCGTGTTTCCAATTGATATCTCAAACATGGCAATAAGTCCGTAGGCAACTGCCGCACTGGTTCCAACAGCGATGAGGGAGTCCATATTGGGATGTCCCGTAAACAGAGTCTTAAAGCCCATCGTATAGAACTTTGATCCAGCAATCATAATGGGAATTGTCAGGACAAGCTGAATCAGCGCGAAATTCATTGGATGCACATCCGGCCTGATTATTTCAGGAATCGGCAGTCCAAGCATATGCCCCATGGCAATATACAGCAGGGGAATGACAAATCCGATTGCGACCTTGAAGCGTGTCCACGTCTTATCTGCCTGCGCCTGTGTCTCTTCAACAGTTTTTGAAGAGGTGTTCTTTTCTATGTCGAGCGGCGTATAACCCGCCTTTTTTATTGCCTGCTTGATTTGTGATACACGGAGCACTTTGGAATCGTATGTGACCATAGCCTTATTGGTTACACCATTTACGACAACCGATTCAATGCCGTCCAGTTTCTTTATCGACCGTTCCACGGCCGAATTGCAGGACGCTCATGTCATGCCCTCCACGGGAATGACCACCTCTTTGAGCTCTACATCCTCACTGGGCATATAGCCCGCCTTCTCAATTTTCTGGAAGATCACTTCCTGTGTTACGATTTCAGCATCAAACTCCACATTCATTTTTCCAGTAGCGAGGTTGACACTGACTGACTCCACGCCGTCAAGCTTGCCTGTAATGCGTTCTACAGCACTTGAGCAGGCAGCGCAGGTCATTCCATCAACTCGATATGTCTTTTGAATTCCCATAACCTTCTCCTTACTGCACCAAGCCTATTTGCATGACTCGAATGGCTTCAGGGCCCCCACCATTTTTTCAATCATGGACGGACAGCCCCAGAATACAAATCTTGCCTTCTTCTCAACATGGTCATAAACATAATTGAACCGCGATGAACTCTTGTCATTTTCAAAGGTATTCATCGTTTCCATGAGCGCGTTGACCATGGGTGTGACTTCTCGGCGCTCTTCAACATAATAGTCAACTATTGTACATATTTGTACAACATCGTCCGATTCAAACAAATCTGAGTCCATAAAAACACAAAAGTCATCATTGCTGACTTGACTCGAATCTGAGCCGTGGTTACACTGCGTTCCTTGCTTCATAAATTTACCCATCGCCTCTTCATAAACGCGCCATTGCCCTCCAACTTTAAGAGCTTCAAGCTTTCCACTAAATATATATCGCCTGATTGTCTTGGGATGAACCCCAATTTTATCGGCAGCTTCATCAACACTATAATACTTTTCTTCCATACATATCGCTCCCCTTCTTAAGTCAATAGTATCACTAGACAACTAGACAGTCAAGACTTAAAATGGACATTTTTGTACACAAATGGACACCTCTGTAATTTCACCAATAAAAAATGCTGAAAAACACCCTGTCAAAACTCGGTTTGAGCAGGTATCTTCAGCATTTGAACTGGCGTACTTATAAACTTGTTCCAACACACAGGCACTCAAGGTCCTGAGTCATCTCATTTTATGTCTTCTTACCAAGCCGTTCTTCACGAGCACACCAAAAATGAATTTGATTTACTAAACGGTTAGGATCTTATAGTCCAGTTTCAGGTACTCTGTAAGGGTTTCACCGGTATACTTCACATTGACTCCGAGTGCCTCCAGGGTCTCAGTAGCCTCAAGACTGTCCGCACAAGCTTTACATGCACAAACATCCACCCCGTGTTCCACCAGACCCGCAAGCATTTCTCCAACCTTCTCAGAGTCTTTTACGAGTGCTGTGGAAGCCCCCCATATGAGTATGGTCACTTCCTTCCACCATGCATGCTTTAAAGCATTGAGCGCATACATGAACACCATCTTTTCCGCTGTTATCGGATCACCGCTTGTCCATAGTATTACGAGCTTGTCCTCTCCCTGCATATCTGCCTCCTCCTTTATTCTCTGAATATCTTTCGGATGTCAATATGTTCAGAAAGCACCCATTTAGGAATATATACCCTATGTGTTGCATCTTTACCAATTATTTGAATCGCATCTGACTGCAGAACATATGCCGCATCTTCCAGAGTCTCCACTTCCGAACCGTCTCCGAAATACTTCAGGAGCTCCGCATTCACAAGTGGAAGCAGCCACGCATCGACTTCTGCAGTGTTTTGTCCCATTAGACGCTCAAGCGTCAGGGGCTCTCCAGTCAGCAAATCAAAGGTATAGGTTTTTGACACCGAAGCGTCCCGCGTCCAGTCCTTTTGGTTATGCGACCCTATGCACTCCAGACTGAGCAGTTGGCTGTTTGCAAAATAGATATAGGTATTGAAATAGAAGACACCGTCAGAATCATCTGTAAAGCCGGTTTCACGCTTTACAGTTTCAACCTCGTTTCTGATCAGGGTATTGATGCTCTCCTGAATGGTCATGTTCTCATGTCCCTTGAGCTCAGGGATGAAAATACTCTGCTTGGCGTCCATGATTTTGTTTTCAACTAGTGTCAAATCCGAACCCACACCAAAACGTCTAAAGTTGTCAATCATCTGAATATATTCCGGATGATAAGCATAATCCTTTCCTTCGAGGGCAAGAAGATACTTCACACCCAGGCTTGAAAATTCAGACCCTTCATAAAGCTTCATATGCTTTTTCATAAGCTCCAGACTCTCCGCTTTAAGCTTATTGGTACTGTAATCAAAAACCTGATAATTGGCATCACCTAAAAAATAGAAGAGAAGCTCTTCCTTGTACAGGGTATTCAACGCACCCTTATAGGCAGATTCCGGCCATTTTGAAAAATGATTTTCTGCACGGATGATCATTGCGGCATATTCATCCATATTGACATTTGTCAAACTTTCAAGGCGCTCTCGAAAACGCTGATTGTAATAATAGAGTTCCACGTAATCACGAACGGCACCTGTAAGGTTCCTGCTTTGTTCCATCAGATAGGCGTAATCCAGGTTTACAGTAAAGTATTCGCCCTGGTCCGCAATGCAATAGCCCTTACTTATGATTTCTTCAAGAATTGACCGAACACGGCTGTCATCTATTGTTTCAAGTTTGGCCGCAGTCACAGGCGCACCAATTTCGTAAAGAACGTCATCCACACCCTGCTGCCTAACCTGTTCAGCGTAGTAATCCCGTTTACTCTGCATGTCATCGAGCATTTCTGTGAAGTCGGCAAGTGCCCCAGGATCATTTTCTTCAACCGCAGCTTCCTCACCCTGGTTATCTGTGCCATCATTTGCTGTAACTTGTGTTTCAACTGTCTGTTTATCATTATTATATGAATCTTCAACCTGAACGGTGCAGGATGAAAGAATAATTGCTATCATACAAGCCATCATGGCTATCTTTATCTTCATTACGACCTCCAAATTGGTCCTTTGCTAATCTCATTCTATCACTCCCGCCTGCAAATTGTACATATGGCTGAACTTATTTGGAGTTACAATATGGTAACGAACTGAAAGAGCACAAAAGGCACGCTCCACAGAATGCGAAGCGTGCCTCATCGTCTATACCAGTTCCAAATGATTCCTACTTTAGTCTAAAAATCGTTTCGGTCCGCAAGGGTGACATTCAACTCAAGCTTATTCAAGTCTTCACGTACAACTGTCACTTTTACAGTATCTCCAACTTCATAATTACCTAGTGCGTCGGTCATTTCTTCCCAACTGAATGTACGGGTGTCTCCTACTGCGATAATCACGTCCCCACGCTGCAGTCCCGCTTTATCGGCAGGGGATGTCTGAACCACATTTGCAACATAAACGCCTACCGGCAATCCGTAAATCTCACCCAGCTGTTCATCAACCGTTTGGCCTGAAATACCCAAGAACGGTCTTGAAACATAGCCTTTCTGGATAATCTGGCTTACAATTGGCTTGGCTTCATTGATTGGAATTGCAAATCCAATGCCTTCAACGCTGGTATCCGCAATTTTAACCGAGTTAATACCAACAACCTCACCACGGCTGTTTACAAGGGCTCCACCGCTGTTTCCAGGGTTGATTGCCGCATCTGTCTGAAGCATAGCCAGTGTGTTTTGTGATACCTCACGACCAATCGCACTAATTACACCTACGGTTACTGTCTTATTGTAACCGAGGGGATTTCCGATTGCGATGGCAGTCTCTCCAACTTGAATCTGATCAGAGTCCCCTAAGACTACCGGACTCAGATTGCTCATGATTTCTATTGGAATATCCGAACGCTTCACTTTAACGATGGCCAAGTCAGTCATTTCGTCTTTGCCAACAATTTCCGCATCCACCATTTTGTCATCCGTTATTTCAACAAGCAGCTCTGATGCATCTGCCACCACATGGTTGTTGGTCATGATAAAGACATCATCTGAGTCAATATTGAAAATCACGCCTGATCCAGCACCTTCGCTTACCTGAAGATTATTGAAAAAGTCCCTATACTGGACCTTGCTTGTTATCCCTACTATGGAAGGTCCTACGGTTTCGACAATGTCGACGATACTTTTTTCAGTTCCGTCATATCCAACCGGACTGACAGAGTCCTTAGCCGACGTTGAAGCTTCATAGAAATACGGACCTGCATCTTTAGCGGACAGTGAATACTGATACCCGGCGCCAAAGGCACCCGAAACAATGAGCATGACAGCTATGACAACTGCCATGGTCCGTCTTTTCTTTCCTGGTTTTTTCAGAGGTTGCTGAACAATATCCATTTGATAAATACTATAATGTCTGTCTTCCAATTTCATGACTCCTTTCCGTCAACTCAGGCTTAGAGTTTAAAAATGCGCCATGGAGGATAACCCAAGGCGCATCAAAAGTACACTTACTTAATTTGAATGATTTTCTTCTGACCCGTTGGTTTAACCTTTATAAGATTAATTGTGAGAACACCGTTTTCGAAAGAAGCATCGACCTGTTCCATATCGATATTTTCAATGTAAAAGCTTCTTCTGAATTCACCGGCGCGTCTTTCCCGCCTGATATAGTTATCTTTATCAGATTCAGCCTTCTCTTCCCTTTTGGCAATGATGGTCAAATAATTGTTGTCATATTCTATTTGTACATTGTCTTTTCTCATACCGGGTAAGTCGGCCTGAATTACATAGGCTTCTTCGTTATCAATCACATCAACCTGGAAACAGTTGAATTTAGAATTCAAGTTGCCAAGCGGCGAAAAGAAGTCCTTGTCGAAATCGTTGAAAAAGCTTTCAAAAAGCTTGTCAAACGGATCGCCTTTTTTGGCTAGACTGTTGTCCCTGTTGTTCGGAATTAGTCTTAACATCCTACACACCTCCTGTCTTACGTCATATCTTATGCTTACATTGTAGCCTGATATTTTGACTAAACTATGAACAAAGTGTGAAACATCTTAATTAATTTGTAAACGCGTGTCTAGGATTTGAAAATTTGCGTTTCCACAGAGAACACAAACATGACGCCAACCTCTTCATCGGAATAGACTTCAATCTTCTCATCATGTGCCCTGATGATCTCACGAATGATTGCAAGACCCAGTCCTGATGAGTCCTTTTCGCGACCTCTTGAATCGTCCAGTTTATTGAAACGGTCCCAAATGGAATCGAGCTTATCCTTTGGAATAACCGGTCCAGAGTTCTGTATGCCAATAAGATACTTATTCCCTTTAAGCTCTGATTTGACTCTAAGCTCACCGTCCATATCTATGAACTTTATGGCATTGTCAATGAGATTGTATACAACACGCCGCATGGCGTCTTCATCCGCATGGGCAAGCACCTTGGTATCACTCAGATTAATATGAAGCTTCAAATGCTTGTCAATAATCCTGTGCTCAAATCGATCCAGCTCCTGAAGCACCATCTGGTTAATGTCAAAATCTGTCTTGTTCACGGTCATCTGGCCACTCTGAAGCTTACTCAGCTCAAGAATGTCGTTCACAAGTTTTTTGAGTCTTTCGCTTTCAGACAGGACTATGTTCAAATACCGCTCCTGGTTCTCCGGCGGTATGGTTCCATCCTGAATGGCGCGGATATAGCCTGTGATGGAAGTCAGCGGAGACCTCAAGTCATGGGAGAGATTAGATATGAAGCGCTGCTTTGTGTTTTCCAGCTTGCGCAGCTCCCGTGACATATAATTAAAGCTCCTCGCAAGCTCACCCAGTTCATCATCCCGATTTATCCGGATCTGCTGGTCGAAATTCCCGGACGCAACATCCTTGACCGCCCGGTTGAGCTCCATGAACTCACCGTTTATTTTACGGGTAAATGTAAACAGGACAATAACGGCAATCATGACAATCGCAGACATAGATATAAATACCCTGCCTGTAATGGCGTATGTCGCCTTTTCAATCTCCGGCATCATGACATTCATAAACATGGCAGTATGCACAACATCATCAGATTTAAAAGGATACGCCACCATGAGTATTGTGTCGTTGTAGACGTCCTGCATGCGTGTTTCTTTCACCAGAACATGGCCTGAAAAGATATTGTTCAAATCTTCCTGTGTCAGCATGGATAAATCCATATCCTGCAGAACATCGTTTGAGACTGCGACAAAATTGCCCTGTTCATCAAGAAGCCAAATATCCGCTCCTGTGTATTTGTCCAGTGCGACGATCTCTTTTCTGAGATTTGAAATACGCTCTACAGGTGTCAGCTGAGCATCTTCAATGATCGAGAAGCTCTCCTGAAAGGCATTTGCATTGGCAATCAGATCATCTACACGCTGATTGACCAATGATATTGTAAGAAAATGATTCATGACAACCGTAATCATGATGTAACCAATAAAGAGGACAGCAAGATAAATTGCCGTAAACTTTGAAAATAATTTTTTCATACCACTCCAACCTACTCCATCTGGAATTTGTAGCCCACACCCCACACCGTCTTGATTTCCCAGGAATCATCCTCCTGGAACTTCTCCCTCAGACGCTTGATGTGCACATCGACAGTACGGGTCTCTCCTATGTACTCATAGCCCCATATGCTGTCCAACAGCTGCTCACGCGTATAAACTCTGTTGGGATTGCTTACCAGGTGATACAGGAGTTCCAGTTCCTTAGGCGGCAGTTCCAGCTTTCTGCCATGGTATGTCACGACATAGTCAGACTTGTCAATGGTCAGGTTTGGAACGACGACAGCGTCCTTTTCCTCAACCGGATCGCTGTAGCGTCTGATGACAGCTTTCACACGAGCAAGCAGCTCCTTTGGATCAAATGGCTTTACAAGATAGTCATCTGCACCCAGCTCCAGTCCAAGAACCTTGTCAAAGGTCTCCCCTTTGGCTGTAACCATAATGACAGGCACCTTGCTTGTCTTGCGTACCTCTGTCAGCATTTCATAACCATCCATCTCCGGCATCATGACATCTAAGAGCAGCAGGTCAGGCGCCACCTCGGCAAAAGCCTTAAGTGCTGTGCGGCCGTTGGTATAGGTCTTAGTCTCGTAACCTTCCTTGTTCAAATAAAGCGTCATCAGCTCAGAGATATTCGTATCGTCATCAACGATCATAATCATTCTATTTCTGCCCATTTTCTACCTCCATTTTTATAAGTTCCTCTATTCCAGGCATAACGACCTTGAAGAGGTCAATTTTTCTTAAATTAAGTATCTGGACTCTTCCATAAGGTTTGACTTCCTGCTTGATGAACTGCAGACCCGTTCCAAGCTTGATAAAGCGCCTCTTGTCATCCAGCGTCAGCATTTGATGATAGAGCCAGTTGTTACGGCGCTTGGAATCATACTGATGCACGATGTTGTTCACCTTTTCCCGGCCAAAAATTGCACCCGGACTGCTCACAACCACTTTCTTATGGGACAGATAGACAAGTATGTCTCGAGAATTGTCAAAATAATCCCTATGAAGGACTGCGTTAAAAACAGCTTCCTCTATTGCCGCAATCGGATAATGCACACCGAGGTTTTCAAGATATTTTGAAACCGCGTCCATCATTTGAAAGATGTTGCCCGTCAAATGGGTGGTCTTTTTGAATCCGCCAAGCATATCGATCACGCGAATGCCGAAATGCGGGAAGTAGGTCTGCGGCTTTTCACAGAAGAGCAGAAGACCCCCTATGGTTGGGCAAAAGGAATCTGTCTCCCTGTCAAAGTGTATGTATCCTAAGTTTGCCAGCAGGGCATAGTTGTCCGACTGGTCAGCCAAATTGATTCTTCCCAGGTACTTCTTCATAAGCTCTATGTCATATACATCAAGGTCGAGTCTGAGAACAGGCATCTGCTCGTTGTTGATCAGGCCGCCCTTCTGTAGCATGCTGGCGATCTCATCACGCCTTGCAACATCTGTAGTCGATCCGCGCCTGAGGTAAAAAGCACCTGTCTGAAGCATCTGATGTGGTTTCTTGAAGCTTCTGAAAACGGTCAGTACACAAATATGCTTGCTGTCCACCTCCAGATACTCCACACGAATGTCCACCGGCGGATCGCACCGTAGGGTCAGCACCTGCTGAATACGCTCTTCATTGTATTCTCCCGGTTGAACACCAACGACGTTTTTCGTCTTGTCCTCAACGCCAATGACCAGATAACCTCTGCCTCCAGTGCTGTTCGCAATTGCAATGATGTCTTTGGCAAGCTCTTTCTTCCCTGATGCGGTCTGCAAGTTCAAGCTGGCCTTGAAATCCAACTTCGGACCCTCCTCCTGAGAGAGAAGATATTGAAGCTTCTGATCGTTCATAAAGAACCCCCTCACTGGCTGAAAAGCTCATATTTTCAGCTTTTCAAGTTCATATACCCATTATAGACTGAATTTGGGTCTATGAACATGTCATTGGTTATAAATTCAAATTTTATTTACAAACCCCTATCTTCTCCATGGAAAACTCCTATAGAAGTATTTTTACCCCCTATTGAAAATATTAATAGCTGATGTTAAGATTGATATAGAGAGTTTTAGGAGGGGTACTATGGATTTTAAACAACTCGAGAGCTTTGTCATGATTGCGAAGGTTAAAAGCTTTTCAAAAGCTGCTGATAAGTTATTTCTCACCCAGCCAACCATCAGCAATCATATTCACAACCTCGAAAAGGAATTGGGTACGGCCCTATTCAATAGAACCAACAAGAACATCACCCTGACAAATGCAGGTGAAATTCTTTTTAAGTATGCCGTGAGTATTTTGAACAAGCGAGACCATGCATTCTTTTCACTGAATTCATACAAGGGTCGCATTGAAGGTATTTTGGAAATTGCTTCGAGTTCCATACCCGAGCAGTATTATCTGACCGATGTCATGTGCAAGTTCAGCAGAAAGTATCCTGATGTCAAATACAACCTGATGAAGTACGACACGAAGAAGGTCATCGACAAACTCAACCTAGGTGAAATCGACTTTGGTATCGTCGGTGCCAAAAAAGACAGTCCACAACTGGAATATACAGAAATCATGGACGACGAAATTGTCCTTGTTGCACCAAACAATGAGGCTTTTGCCGCCACAGACTCAATCGACTTGAAAAAGCTTGGCGACGTCCAGGTGATCATGCGAGAAGAAGGGTCTGGAACACGAACTGTTGTTGAAAACGCACTGAAATCCGCCGGCATCGGGTATGGCGATCTCAATGTGGTGGCTGAAATCGAAAGCACGGAAACCATTAAGAAACTGGTCACCAATGGCCTTGGCATCAGCTTCATGTCAAAGAAAGCTCTAAAATACGAGCTTCAGAACAATCTCTTGAAAATACTGTCTGTAGGTGGCCTTGAAATCACGCGCAAGTTCTATTTCGTTTACCATACAAAGCGTGTGCTCAGCCCTCTCTCAGAAGCATTCAAGGAGTTCATTCTCGACACGACAGCGGCGTCTGAAAACTAGACATCCATTATCACGACAAAATGACAGACTGTAGAAAACTTGGAAAGACCAGGCGCGGATGCAATCCGATCTAAGAGCTTACTCTGCGCACGTGACTGGAGTGAATTACATCCAGCAACACAGTATTTCGGAGTTTATCTACAATTTAAAAGGCACTGCAGGTAGATTACTCCCCCGCAGTGCCTTTTTATTTTATCATTTATGCGCTTATAGCCGGCTTATGGACCTAGCGGTTCATAAATGCTTTATAAGCCTTGTAAGTCATATAAACGTCAGCCTTGCTTACGATTTCGTAAGGTGCGTGCATGCTGAGCATTGGCGTACCGCAGTCAACAACTTCTGCGCCTGCATTTGCCAGAATATAAGCAATGGTTCCACCGCCACCCTGGTCTACCTTGCCAAGCTCGCCAATCTGCCAGATTACCTCGCCTGCCTCAAAAACACTGCGCACTTCTGACAAGAACTCCGCATTAGCATCATTACAGCCCGATTTTCCGCGTGCACCTGTGTATTTTGTGATTTGAACACCGTTTCCAATCATAGAAGTGTTCTTCTTGTCATAAACCTCAGGGAAGTTCGGGTCAAATGCAGCGCATACGTCAGCCGAAAGCACCTTTGTTGCAGAAAGGGATCTGCGAATCAAAAGATCGCTGTAGTTATCCGCTTGAAGGGCAATCAGTTCCGCAACGACATTCTCAAAATATCTTGATTCCGAGCCTGTGTTACCCATGCTACCGACTTCTTCCTTGTCCATGAACATACCAACAGCTGTCACTGTTGGGTTCTCAATCTCGAAAATTGCCTTAACACCTGCAAAGGAACACACTCTGTCATCATGTCCGTATGCAGAAATAAGACTTCTGTCAAAACCGACGTCGCGCGCTTTACCTGCTGGTACAATTTCAAGCTCTGAAGTTGTGAAGTCAATCTCTTCAATGCCATACTTTTCGTTAAGAATGCGCATAACATTTTGCTTCACTTTGTCTTTTTCAGAATCTGCTGCCGGAATCGTTCCCACTAATAGGTTCAAGCCCTCACCAGTAATTGCTTCAGCAAGCTTTTTCTGATTTTGGTCTTTGGCCAGATGCGGCAGCAGGTCTGTAATAAAGAGCACTGGGTCGGATGCGTCCTCACCAATTGAAATGTCTATTTTCTCACCCTTGCCTGTCATAACTACGCCGTGGATTGAAAGCGGTAGTGATGCCCACTGATACTTTCTTACGCCACCATAGTAGTGGGTTTTAAACATTGCAATACCGCTGTCTTCATATAGCGGGAAGGGCTTTAGGTCAAGACGCGGAGAGTCAATATGTCCTCCTACAATATGCATGCCTTTTTCAAGGGGTTCTTGTCCAATGACAAATAGGATGACAGATTTATCTCTGTTCAGCGCATAGATTTTCTGACCTGCAGCAATCTTCTCACCCGCTGCAATGACCGATTCAACAGAAACATATCCGTTTTCCTCCGCCATACGAACAATATCTCTAGCACATTCTCTTTCCGTCTTTCCTCTGTCAAGAAAAGCCTTGTATTCTTCACCCAGTGCAAAAATAGCACTTGTTTGAGCTTCGTCCGAGTTTTCCCAAACGTTCTTGAATGTGTGCATTAGTGTTTTCTTTTCGTCCATGTGCATTACCTCCAATAAATTTTTTCCCGCAGTTCCCACGGGGCCTTCGCACCGCACGGCAGGTCAATCTCATATATTTCAGTTCCAGAAGTTCACGCCTCCCAGACCATGAAAAAAGACCCGCCAATAGCGGGTCTGTGATACTCATGAATCAAATCACAAGTTACATTTTGAAACAATTCACCATGGTAGTCAATTATTTCGGAACGCTAAAGACTTATACTTATATGATAACCCTTTCCCTGTTCCGTTCAAAGCGTAAATGTTTTAAGTTTCCGTAATGAATCTGTAGGCACTATGACAAAGGCTTCAAATTGTTCTTAATTGCATAGATTGCAGCCTGTGTTCTGTCGTTCACATGGATTTTTTTGAATATATTCGACACGTGGTTCTTAACGGTCTTTTCACTGATAAAGAGCTTGTCCGCAATTTCCTTATTGTTATTGCCTTCGGCAATAAGACAGAGAACTTCGAACTCTCTTCTGGTCAGGTTGCTTTTCTTTGATTCCTCTGGTTCCTCGTCTTTTCGCTTATAAGCACGCACAAGTTCAGAAGCCAGCGTAGGATGGATATAATTCGTTCCACTGTCCACTGTGCGGATTGCGTTCACAAGACTGTTGGCATCGGCGTCTTTCAAGACATAGCCATCTGCACCCAGATTGATTGTTTCAAGAAGATATTCTCTTTCATCATGAATTGTCAGCATGATGATCTTTGCGTCCAGTCCCTGCTCCTTGATTTTTCGCAGTGCCTGTATGCCGTTCATGTTTGGCATGTTGATATCCAGCAGCACCAAGTCCGGACGAAGCTTCGCAACCTTCTCAATCACGTCGTTTCCATCAACGGCATCGCCGATGACTTCGATATCATCTTCAAGTTCAAGAAGCTGCTTTAAGCCTTGGCGCATGAGCGCATGGTCATCAGCAATCAAAATTTTAATCATTTTTTCCATACTCCCTTACCTCTCCCTCTTTCAAAGGTATTTTGGCTATCAGCAAGGTTCCCTTACCTCTCTTGCTTTTAACTTCAAATTCACCTTCTAAATAATCAATTCGTTCCCTAATATTATAAAGTCCAAAACCACTGTCAACACTCGGTCTCGCACCAACTGCAGAAGGATCGAACCCAACTCCATCATCCTCAATACGTATATAAACCTCACGGCCGCTGACCTTAAGCTCCAGATTCGCCAGTGAGCACTTGGCGTGCTTGGCAATATTGTTGAAGCCTTCCTGAATAATTCTAAAAACGGTCAGACGGATTATTGAAACGGTAATCTCACTCTTTATCTCTTTTATGAAATGTATCCGGTACCCATTGTTCCGTTCATGGTCGTCAATGAGTTTTTCAACCGTGGGAATTAATCCGAGGTCATCCAGGGACATCGGCATTAAATCATAAATTATCTTGCGCGTTGCCTTGAGACTGTCCCGGAGGTTTTCCTTAAGCAACTGGAGTTCGTTTCGCGCCTTGTCAAGATCCTTGTCTATCAGTCGCTCCGTATACTCCGTCTTGACAACCAGATTGGCCATCATCTGTGCAGGTCCATCGTGAATTTCTCTGGACATACGCTGTCTTTCATCTTCCTGAGCCCGTATGACACGTATGCCAATATCCTTCTTGTTCTTAAGCTCTTCCATCTGTTCAGAAATGGTCGATTTCAAGTATTCAAGGGCAAAACTCACTTTTGAAGTCAGCTTTTCAGCCTTTACACGGACTTCCTTTGCATCGTGAAGCCGCTGCTCCAGAGATGAGCGCATCATGAAAAGCTCTTTTTCTTCCTGCTTTTTAAGCGTAAGCTGAACACGAAGTTCCTGGGCATACTCATAGGCACCCCGAACCTCCTCTTCAGAATAGGAGCCAAACTTCTTGCTTAGCTCAGCAAGCCGTCTTCTGCTATCCCGCTCAAGGGCTTCAAGATCATCCACTTCTTGTATGAGATGTCTTAGCCGCGCCTGGAGGAGTGTGTACTCTGTATCAATGGACAAAATATCCTTGTGCGCCTTTTCAGACAAGTCAAATATCTCGCTTTTTCCTTCTTCAATTGCATGAACGGTTGTATCAAGAATTTGATCCAACTGCTTAAGACTCACAAAAGTTTCCACTGTTCCACCTCTGGTACAATCTATTCTAGTGACTTAATTATAGCATAGCTTTCCATTTTTTTAGGACTCTATTGCCAAACTGTCATAATTATGGACTAAAGTCACACTAATTATAGGAAAATCAACATCCGCATTAAGTAAAAACCGCTGAACAACAGTCCAGCGGATAATAGCCATTCATGCTCTCAACACGTCTTTACCCAAGATCCATGTCTCCAAGCATTTCAGTTTCTTCATCTGAGAGAATTTTTTCAAAGTCAAGCAGAACAATGATTTCACCGTCCACCTTACCCACCCCGTCAATAAACTGGCGGTCCTTGCCGCTAATGATTGCTGGTGCAGGTTCGATGTTTTCATCTTCCAAACGTAGGACCTGAGAAGCATCATCAACAATGAATCCGATATCGCGGTCTTTTGTATTATAAACAATAATTCTCGGATCTGAATTTGCAGCGGTATTAACAATCTTAAAACGCGTTTTCAGGTTAATGATCGGTATGATATCCCCACGAAGATTTATAATCCCTTCGATATACACCGGAGCATCTGGAACCTTGGTAATCGTTGTAAACTCCGTAATACCACCTACGTTAGAAATTTCAACCCCGTATTTCTCATCACCCAGCTTAAAGATGACATATTGTCTGTCTGACATATTCTCCCTCCTCTAAGACTTCTTCTTCTCCAAATCTTCCACATATGTGACTTCAAGATTTTCAAGTCTTTGTCTGAATCCTTTTCTGAAAACACTCAGATACTCTTCCCTAAGAACCTTTTGCTCTTTTTTTTCAGCCTCTGTGAGACCCTCGCTTTTCGCCTTCTTAGCGAGCGCGTTAATACGTTCCATTTTTTCCTTTGATAACACAGACTAACTCCTTACCTTCTGATTCATTTTATACCCTAACATAAACTGTCCAAGCTATTTACGCGTTTTTCTTCTATTGCTGCGCCCGGTTTTTCCCCGTCTTTGCGGTTCACGTGTTTCCTTGTCAGGACGTATAAGCGCCTTCTCTCCAAAGCCGATCAGGTCTTCACGACCAGCAAGCCTCAGGGCATCTTTGACCTTATTCCTGTTCCTTGGTCGGGAATACTGAAGCAATGCACGCTGCAGTGCCTTTTCCTCGCCAGTTTTAGGAATGTATACATTTTCCATAGTCATGGGATCGATGCCTGTATAGTACATGCAGGTCGACAGCGTACCCGGTGTCGGGTAGAAATCCTGCACCTGTTCCGGCTGGTATCCGATGTCTCTCAGATACTCCGCCAGCTTCACAGCAGACTTCATCGTGCTTCCCGGGTGCGATGACATGAGGTAAGGCACCAGATACTGTTCCTTGCCGATGTCCTTGCATATTTTGAAATATTTCTTTGTAAAGGCGTCGTAGACTTTTCGTCCCGGTTTGCCCATATACTTCAGCACATCCGGATCGATATGCTCAGGCGCAACCTTGAGCTGGCCACTGACATGGTGCTCGCACAGTTCCTTGAAGAATGTGTCATCCTTGTCAGCCATAACATAGTCATAACGCAGACCAGAACGGACAAAGACCTTCTTGACACCTCTCACCTTACGAAGCTTTCTAAGCAGGTCAAGGTAATCGGAATGATCCACATCAAGGTTGGGACACGGCTCCGGGTACAGACACTGACGGTCTTTGCACGCGCCAAGCTTAAGCTGCTTCTTGCAGGCTGCATTTCTGAAATTGGCCGTTGGACCGCCAACGTCGTTGATATAGCCTTTAAAGTCCTTGTCATCTGTAATGCGATGCGCTTCCTTGAGAATGCTTTCATGACTCCGGCTGCGAACAATTCTACCCTGATGGAAGGCCAACGCACAGAAGGAACAGTTGCCAAAACAGCCACGTTCACTGATAATGCTATTTTTCACTTCTCTAATGGCAGGTATGCCGCCTGCCTTTTCATACATCGGATGGTAGGTCCGCTGGTATGAAAGGTCAAATACCCAGTCAAGACGTTCCCGCTCCAGCGGCATGGCTGGCGGATTTTGAACCAGAATCCGTCTGCCGTGCTTCTGCATGAGGGTTTTACCCCGAATCGGATCCTGTTCATCGTACTGGACCTTGAAGCACTTGGCGTATTCCACCTTGCTCTCAGAAACCGCTTCAAACGAAGGAATTTCTTTGGCTTCATAGACTTCACTTTCATCTTCAACCAGGTAGCATGTCCCTGGAATATGGCGGATATACTGAATATCCAGACCATCATTCATACAGTCGGCAATTTCACGGATCTGCTGTTCTGCCATTCCATACACCAGCAGGTTTGCTTCCGAGTCTACAAGAATAGAACGTCTGACCTTGTTGTCCCAGTAGTCATAATGGGCAAATCGGCGCAAACTTGCTTCAACACCGCCGATGATAATCGGCATTTTCTTGTAGGCACGGCGAATCATGTTGCAATATACGATTGTGGCTCGGTCGGGACGATGTCCCATTTCTCCGCCCGGAGAATAGAGCTCCTTGTCACGCCTTCTCTTGCTGACCGTATAGTGGTTCACCATGGAATCGATATTTCCCGCGGTCACCATAAATCCAAGACGCGGTCTTCCGAATTCCTTAAAGGCTTCAATATCATTCCAGTCCGGCTGTGCAAGGATGGCAACCTTATAACCCGCATCCGTCAGAACACGTGATATTACGGCAACACCAAAGCTTGGATGGTCCACGTAGGCGTCTCCGCTTACCAGGACAAAATCCGGCTGGTTCCATTCCATTCTCTCCATATCCGCTCTGGACACGGGTAGAAAATCATTTATAATCATAGTTCACTCCTGTTTCTCTCATTACGACATGGATTATATTATCGCAACATGAGACACATATCAATAGGAAGATTACAATCGAATTACGCGTCAATCTTCCTGCAGCTGTCACGAACAATCAGTTCATGCGGCAACAGAATCATGTTGTCTGCAACTTCTTCGCCTTTGATCAGCTTGATAAGAAGTCTAATAGCGACAGCGCCCATATCATAGATCGGCTGACGGATTGTCGTCAGTTTCGGTCTGTACAGGTTGGACATCTTCGTGTCGTAGAAGCCGACAACCGAAACATCCTCTGGAATTTTAAATCCATTGTCATAGAGTGCATTCATGGCACCGATTGCCATGTCATCGGCAGTTGCGAAGATTACTGTTGGCAGGTTTCCGCTGTCAATCATGCTCTGAACGGCTTCATAGGCCTTTGGCGCCTTGAAATTGCCATCGAAAACAAAGTCTTCATTGACCGAAATGCCACTTTCCTCAAGCGCCTTCTGATAACCGCCGAGCTGGTCAATTCCGAAGGTTTCCTTTGTTGTACCACTTCTGATCAGGGCAATTTTCTTGTGGCCCTGTTCAAGAAGATACTTTGTCATTTGGTAGGCTGCATCGAAGTGATCTACTGTAACTGAATACATGTTGTCATCTTCCTGCATCTTTCTGTTGACCATGACAACAGGCATCTTGTTCATGTCAATGAAATCCTTGTGTTCCTGCTTCAGACGGTATGTTATGAAAATGATACCTTCCACCTGCTTTGAATTCAGCAGATTGAGATACTTAAGCTCCTGCTCAAGCTCACCGTAAGAGTTACAGAGAATTATTTCATAGGCATAAGCCTTTGCGATTTCTTCCATTGCATTGAGAACTTCACCCACATACGATGAGGCGATATCTGGTACAATCACACCGATTGTGTGACTCTTCTTCATTACAAGGCTTCGTGCAACCGGATTCGGTGTATACCCTGTTTCACGAATGACCTCAAGCACCCGCTTCTTGATTTCATCGCTTACTGGCTTGGAATCGTTAATAACTCTCGATACGGTTGATATTGATACGTTTGCTTGCTTAGCTACATCCTTAATCGTTACTGACACTTCTCATCACTCGCCTTCTATGTTTTATTCTTCTTAACCAATTATCTTCATTACGACGCCGCTGACGGAGTCTACAAAGTTATATGCGCTAAAATCGAATTCCTTTATGGAGATCGGTACACTGAGTATAATCATACCCTTTGTCTGGTTCAAATCACGCAGCGGCATCACAATCATAGACTTCCAGTTTGGCTTGCCGCCCATGCTGTTGATTTCAGCAACCTTGTTCCAGTTGATGAAATAGTCGCCAGCATCCCTTTCCATATAGTTCTCAATCAGCTCCATGTCCAGCTCAAATGGCTGCCATTCGTCATAACCCTTCTCTCTTGCATACACATGAACAATTTCATCGTCTGCTATTTCAAGTATTGCACCCTTTGTTGCCTGGGTTATATCTATCAGCGTCGTCAGAACGCTGTAGAGTTTTTCATCTTTCGGTCCACCCAGTCTCAGGAGATCCAAGATATCCATAATGGCCTGAATGTTTCGCGTATCATTTGAGATATTACCGGTGAGTATGCCCGCCAACTTGTCAAAACGCGATTTTTCCTCGCCGATGAAGGCGTTCCAGAGCGTTGTCCTGTTCCTTCCGGAATTTTTGGAATGATACAGGGCCTGGTCAGCTTTCTCAATAAGTTCCTCTTCGTTGAGTCCGTGGTCAGGATAGGTCGACACACCAAGGCTCAGGGTAATCGGCTCATCTTCATTGATTGAAATGGACGATTCGATATTCTTCCTGATTTTCTCAGAAACAACTACAGCCTCTTCGTCTCCAGTGTTTGGGAGAATGATAATAAACTCTTCACCGCCGTAGCGTCCGACCAAGTCGGTCTCTCTCAGGCTGATTTTAAGCTGGTAGCCAATCTGCTTGAGAATTTCATCGCCTCTTCTATGACCATATCTGTCATTGACCGTTTTGAACTTATCAATGTCGCACATGATGACAGACAGCCTGTCATTGTTATGTCGGGCCTGATTAAGCTGTACAGAAAACTTGTCTTCAATATATTTTCTCAGGTAAACATCCGTAAGCTCATCAATTGAAGATATTTTCTTGATATTCAGATTGTCAATCACCAGACTGAAGAGGCTGGTCAGCTTACCGAGCTTGTCAAAGATTTCCTTGTTAAAGCGATTGAAGACCTGATTTGATTCCAAGTACACATATCCTTGTATGTGTGCTTCTTCCTCATCATCAATGCGTCGCTTGAGTGTCTCATCTTTGTCCTTTGACACAATAGGCAGGAGAATCACAGCCTTCTGATGCTCAGCAAGCAGATAGCTCAGTCCATCGCCTTCAAAGCTATTGATCAGGAGCCCCTTGCGCTCCGGCCCAATCTGGGCAATCAGTCTTTTGACATCCGGCACGACAAAGCGGTCATCGCTGGTTATGGTCTCTACAATCCTTGACTGAGAATCCGTTATGAGGACACAGCCGCTGTCGGCAATAGCCATCTGCAGACAGTGTATCAGGGTATATCTGATATTTTCACTTTCGTCCCTTCTCAGTTGCGAAACCAGATTTTCCAGGGTCGACAGGTTCATGCTGAACTTCTGATCGTACAAGCTGTAAATCTTCTTGAGAAAAGACTCGTTGTAATAGAGCGATTTGATTGCTGACAGATCGAAATAGTCGTCAACCGACAGCGTCTCCAGTTCATGCATGAACAGCTTCTCATCAGAGGTGCTGTTCATATCTATTCTACGTCGGATCGCATTGATCCTCGCCTTTAAATCTATTTTTGCCTCATCATATAAGATGTAGTTTTCTCTTTGACCGTCTGGTATGCTGAAAGTCAGCGTCTTGATGATATCCAACGCCATGAGGTAATTGGTCAGGGCCAGGTAGGAATCGCCGCTTACAAAGTACTCATCTCCGAGTGCCTTATAGGCAAACCACTGCCACTCCTTGCTCATGACTTCATTGTCCTCTTTGATGAGCTTGGATATTCCATCAATCCGCTCGTCGGACAGCATGATTTTCAGCAGGTCCCGCTTGCATGCCAAATGGTCTGAGTTAAAGTATTTCGACAGCCCCTGATCAAGATCGAGGAGCATGTTCATATAAACATACTTCTTGCTGTTGCATAGCTCAAGGCAGATATCAAGCAGTATTTCCCGCGCGTCATGTGCCAAATGATAGTTCTCAATCCGGTCTACAATCTCCTTGATTTCATTGACCTCAACGGATTTGTTGAGCTTAAGGAAATTGAACTTATACCATGCGGTTTTGAATTTCAAAAGCTCGTGATTGAGTTTCTGAAAGGCGCTGGACATTTGAACCGTTTCCGCAAAGGTTTCCAGTATTCTCTCTGCCTTTTCAAAGTTCTTGACCTGCATGTAAAACTGTATTCTGACAGAATAGTAATTCTGCAGGCTGGTAAAATCATCATCGCATTTGGAGAACTCCGCTTCCATCTTCTTGACAATGCCATATGCGCGCTCGTAGTTGTTCATTTTGATATAGGTTTGGCAAAGCAGTGGCAATGCGGCGTAAATATCCATTTGGCTGTCGATTTCCTCAGCTGCCTGAATACACTTGTTGAGATATCCCAGCGCTTTTGAGAATCTGTCTTCACTCAGGTAGCTCTCGCCGATATTATGGAGATAAATAGGCCGTGTAGCCAATATGTTCAGATCATTGACAATGCTGAGTGCCTTCAGATAATACTGACGGCTCACATCCACATCGCCAAAGCCTTCTGCGTAAAGCACACCAATATTGTTGTAAACCCGCGCTTCTTCAAAACGGTCATCATCATTTCTAAAACTTTCAAGTGCGATCTTGAAATGATTCTCCGCCGCTTCATAGTCGCCGATTTTCGCCTTATAGACTCCATATTCATTGTAGAAGGAGCCCGTGAAGTGCGGCAGGTCGTTCTCAATGGCCAGGTTAATGAAGCCCGGCAGCTCTTCGTTTATTTTTGCGTACTCCCCGGTTCTGACCCAAAGCTTGAGCTTGTACTTCATGGCCCTGAGCTGACCCTGCAGGTAGTTGTTTTTGCCAGCAATATTTAAAATATCGTCAAGCATTTTGATTGGCCGTGTAAGCTCCCCCCGCAAAATGGCAATATCCACAAGGTTTGTATAGGCATCCACCCACGAAACGTCATCACTCAGAGACTTTGATATTTCAAGCGCCTTCTGATAGCGTTCCTCTGACTCCGTAGTCTTTCCAAGCAAGTAGTATAGCCAGCCGATCTGATTGAGCAGACTCGCCACCCCTATAACAGGATTTATGACGTCTACCAGATCAAGGGCTTTTTCATAAAAATCAATGGCTTGTGTATAAATATTAAATCGGGTCATTTCCTCAGCGGCAAGCACACAGTATTTTACCGCACGCATTTTCTGCCGACTCTCTATCAGATGATAGATCAGCTGATTTGACATGTGCCGCCCCTGATCCTTATAAAAATCTTCAAGGATTTCAGCTGCAATACGGTGGTAATTCACCCGTGTCTCTTCAGAAATGTTGTTGAGTATATAGCTGCGCATGCGCATACTGGTCAAGTCATAGGAATAGCCCCAGTCACCCAGCTTCTGCACTAGGATGCCCCGGTCAACCATCTTGTCCATATCACCAGACGGCGCACCTTTTTTCAGGGCGTAAAGTATGTTGTCAAGAATGACAGTCCCTACCGGTTCATTGAAGATAGAGATAACTTCCAGGACACACTTTTCTTCCTCGCCCAAATCGTCGACTGTTGACTCTATCCACTTTTCAGATGTCGTCGAGGCCTCCAGGTGCTGGATGTCCTTCGGCAGCATAAACTGCCATCTACGCGACTTATTTACATATATTTTCTTTTCAAGGAACAGAGTCCGCACCATTTCTTCTATGCGGCGGGCATTCCCTTCAAAGGTTTTTACCAAAAGGGCACTGAACTCGATTGGACTCTTTTCCACGCCGAGCATGCGCCGTACAAACTCGGCCCCTTCCTCAAAGTTAAAGGCGTTGAGTTCATGCTCAACGACAGACTTGTTGCCGAACCACTCTTCGCTAACACCATGTCCATGGGTGCAAATTACCAAGATTGGAATATCCTTTTGCACGGATGTGATGAAATCAATAATGGTGTGCTCATATGGGCTCATGAGGTCTGCATTGTCAATGAGCAGTACAAAGGGTCTGTCACTGCCGTATTCTGTAAGGAAATTGAAAATACGGTTGGCCATTTTTAGATGCTCATGCTCTGCCTTGAGTGTTGGCGTTGGTTGAACATCCCATCTGTTTTTCAGCTCCGGGAAAAGTTTTACCAGTTCCGGTCCATACTTTTGAATAAGCTCCCAGCTCAATTTTTCATTGAAAATGATTCTGCTGAGAATGGCTTTAAAGGCCACAAAGGGTTCCTTGGATCGCTTGGTCATTTCATGCTTGAAGACCTCGAAACCATCAATTTTAAGCCTGTAGTCGATTTCAGACACCAGGCGACTTTTGCCAATGCCCGTATCGCCATTTATACGTACGCCCAGCGGGCCCTTCTTGTCATATATGCGGTCCGCTGCGATTTGAATGATAGAATCGATTGACCGCCTGCTTCCGACGAGTTCGATATCGTTATACAGCCTGTTGTAGGCGTCAATATCGGTAAAGCCATAATCGTATCTGAGCTGGTCTGCAATTTTTCTAATGAATGCATCCGTAGAGGTAAATCTATTCTCAGCACTGCTGCTGGTCACCTTCTTCAGCGTCTCGGTAAGTGGATTGTTCCCCACGGTCTCTTCAAGCCGGTTGACCGCCCCGCCGTCGGCTATTCCCTGATAATAGATCAGGTAAATCAGCACACCCAGGGAATAGAGGTCAGCACTCTTATCGAACTGCTCATACCAAATCGATTCGGGCGCCATAAAGGAATTGAGCTCGGTTGTCGTATAAACCGATATGTCCTTATACTGTGCCACATGTGCAAAATCATTGAGTTTGACCTCAAGTCCCTTGTCTGTTCTCAGGAAGAGAATGTTGTCAAAGTTCAGGTATCCATAGGTCATTCCCCTGAAATGCAAATACTGCACCGCTCTGAGCATGTCAAAAATTGCGGTATGTATCTCATCCCGCGTCAGCTGCTTGTATTCAATACGGGTACTCGCATCGAAATACTCGGATGTATAAAAATACTGATGCCGCGACGCAGTCTTATTGTCTACGTTTCGAACCATTTCAAATGCGTATGTCTCGCAAATGTTTGGGTGGTTGATTGTCGTCCATGACAAAAACTCATCAATATACCGCTTTATACGATCAGATTTTGAATATTCTTTTGTAAACAGTTTCAGTCGCACTGCGCGTTCTCTGTTCATCAAATCTACAGCGTGGAACACATCTCCTGTAGAATCCGTCTCAATAAGATCGACAATGCGATAACGTCTATTGATGATTTTCACTAATTTGCCTCCAAATAAGCCACGGTCAGCCTAAATATCCATCTTTTCATTCAGAATTTTGAAGCACGCCTGTATCTGCTCAATCATCTCACTGCTGCAATCTTCCAGCACCTCAGAAAGGTATTTCTGTCTGGTGATGAGCACCTCTTCTATGAGATCATGTCCCTTTTGCAGCACCTTGATGCGAACAATACGTCTGTCACGTTCATCCTTCACGCGCACCACAAGACTGTTGCGTTCCATTCTGTCAAGCAGGTCGGTAACCGTACTGCATGCCAGATACATTTTGCTGCTCAGTTCCCCAATTGTAAGTTCTCCCTCTTTGATCAAATGCTGCAAGGCTTCGAACTGAGGTGGGGTTATTTCGAAATCCGTTAAAATTTCGCGCCCCTTTTTCTTTATTTTTCCACACACCCAACGAGAATTTTCTTCTATTTCTACTATTTTTGGATCAATTCTTTTCTTTTCAGTCATCATTGACCTCCCACTCGTATCTTTACATACATTATACAATAGGTTGAGCCGTTTTCCTACTGATTTTCCTGCTCATTTTCCTAATTTTCCTGCTTAAATATACAAATATCACAATTTTTTGAATTTTATTTGCATTTACAAAAATAACTGTACTTTCTTCCTGTTACAAATCCATCCATATGGGTATACATTCACTCGTAATACTGACTTTTATACAATTGCAGGTCCCATCAACATCTGATAGAATATCTTTAACGAACGATTTAGGGGGATATATGGAACGTTTGAAGTATCTTATGGATAAGCTTCGGGAAGATATCACCTTCGTAGTTGTACCTGGCGCAGAAGGCCAAGTGAAAAAACTTCGACTGCCAAAATACATAATTCATGGGGCACTTGCCCTTCTTCTAATCTCAACGGTCACAATCAATTCAGCTCTTGTATACTATTTTGTTCATAATAGAAGCGTCTCAATTGAAAACAAACAGCTTTCAGACGAGATGGCCGACCACAAGGACCGAATTGCACGGCTCGAAGAACTCAACTCTTCCCAAGCACAGCTCAACGACGACATGAAGGCCCAGGCCCAGCGTGTCGCAGAGGTTTATGAATCACGTCTTACTGAACTCGAAAGTCTCGAAACACAAGCTATTACTCTAATTGCAAAACTCAATGAGGATAACGACGTCAGTGTTCACGTTCCCGTGAGCAGGTCTTTTGACAGACTGCTTGAAGCCGAAGCTTCTGAAGCTGCCAATTATGACATGCAACCTACTGAGGACAATGATGAACTCGACCAACTCCTTGCACTGATTGAAGACAATGAAATTTCCATACTGATGGAGCAACAGCTCGACGAGTACTCTTCTGTCATTGACGAAGTTGAAAACACACTCGATTTCCTGATATGCAAGCCTGATTTGAAACCCGCAGACGGAACCATCACATCCGGCTTCGGTATACGGCGCGATCCGGTTACAGGACGAACAAGCATGCATAAAGGTGTCGATATTGCCAACACAAGGGGGACACCAATTCATGCCGCTGGCTCAGGCGTGGTTACCTTCTCCGGCTATAACGGCAGTTATGGAAAAATCATCATCATATCTCACGGATATGATTACAAGACAGTTTATGCCCATAACAACAAGAATCTTGTTTCCGTAGGGGACCACGTGGACAAGGGACAGGTCATTGGCGAAATCGGCAGCACTGGAAAAAGCACCGGACCGCACGTGCACTTTGAAATACACTTTGAAGGCACTCAAATCGATCCGGTATCCGTTATAAACTAAGGGGGATATGGAAATGAAGCAAATGTTTCAAAAGACTACATCAAGCGTTGACTTCGATATGATCATCGGTGAATCTTCATCGATTGAAGGGGACCTAAAAAGCGGCGGATCTGTTCGAATTGACGGCCATGTCAAAGGCAATATCTCTGCTGAAGGCGATGTCATCATCGGCAGCAATGCAGATGTTTTCGGTGATGTTCGGGCAGCTAACATTGAACTTTCAGGCAAAATTGAGGGCAATATTCATTCCGATGGCATGCTGAAAATCCATGCAAGCGGTCTTCTAAGAGGCGATATTGAGGTTATGAGTTTTGTCATTGATGAAGGCGGTGCCTTTGAAGGCCTCTGCAACATCAACACTTCTGATTTGCCACCTAAGAAAGAAGTTGAGAAAGAAGCTTCAGACAAGGACAGTCAAAAGTCAGCTTCAAAAGCTGAAGACACTTCAAATCAGAACAAGAATCAGAATCAAAATAAGAATGCACAGCAGAAATCTGCGTAAGTCCATAAATCAAAGCACAAAAATACGGGATGCACTTTACAGAGTGCATCCCGTTTATTTTATGCTTTAAAGTATGGGCAAAAAGTCATTTCTACCCTTTTGCAGCCTCAACTGAGCTTCCAGATATGCGTCAAGCACGCGCATCAGCTTCATGATCCAATGCTCTATGTTTTCAAGGTAAACACCCGCAACACTGATTCTAAAACAATTGCTCTTCCCCTGCGCCGAATAAAAGGCACTTCCCGGTATGATTTCAATGCCGTTGTCTGCCGCAAACTTTGCAAAATTGTCCGCATTAAGGGAACTCGGCATTTCTATCCAGAAATTGAGCCCGCCTTCCGGTTTATGATAGGAGCACTCTTGGGGCAGGTAAGCATCTATGGCCTCTATGGCCGCTTCATATCGTTCCTTGAAAATACGGCGCATGGCATTGATCTGCTTCTTCCATAGACCTTTTCTCAAATACAGGTCAAAGGCCCGCTGGATCAGACCGGATGTGGATATGTCCGTAACGTGTTTAGCAACAACCAGCTCCTGACCCAGCCGTTTTGGCGCTGCCATGAAACCAAGTCTTAAGCCTGGCATATAGATTTTTGAGAAACTCTTGATATATATGACACGGTCTACATCGTCCATGCTCTTGAGGGCTCTGCAATTGTTATTGTCAAAATACAAATCGCTCGCATAGTCGTCTTCAAGAATCCACATTCTGTTTTCTGAAGCAATTTCAAGTACCGCCTTTTTCTTCTCCAGTGAATAGGTATAACCTGTAGGATTATGCAGATTGGGCATTGTGTAAAAAAGCTTTGGCTTATAACGCTTCACAGCCTCTCGAAAGGCCTCCAGATGAATTCCGTCACTGGTCATGGGAACCTCGATAATATTGGCCCCCTTCATTTTGAAGGCGGCAATGGCACCCGTGTATGACGGCGCTTCCACAAGGACATAGTCCCCATAGTTGAGAATCGCTTTTGAAACGATATCGATCCCCTGCTGCGCTCCAGATATGACCTGTATGACATCCGGTTCCACTTCAACGCCAAAGTCCTGCAGATAACTGACCACAGACTCGCGCAGAGGCGAATACCCCCAAGATGCCTGGTAGCTGAAGGCAAGACCCTTGTCACGATCGAGCACTTCATTCAGCACTGTTTTGAAATCAGTGACTGGAAAGAGGTCTGCAGTCGGTGATGTGACCGCAAAACTTATTTCGGCAGTCCCCTGACTTTCTGAGACACCTTCTTCAACATGCTCTTCCAGCGGTGTTACGAAGGTTCCGCTACCCACCTTTTTGTAAACCAGCCCACCCTCCTCAAGAAGCTTGTATGCATTGACAATTGTCACATTGTTCACATCTAGTATTTCTGCAAGCTTTCGAATTGGCGGCAGTTTTGTATGCGGTCTGAGTCTGCCACTGGCAATCATGACTTCCAAGGCTTTAAACAACTGTAAATATAGATGTTCTTTTTTTTCACGATCCAATTCAATTGTCTGATAGGGATTCATAAATACACCTCGGCAGCTATTTTTATGTATGATTCACTAATTGATAATAATGAATAAGCCTCCATAGCGAACTATGAAGGCTAATAATCATGTTTACCCAGAAAGCCGTCACGGTAAAATTCAGCACCACACCCACTCTAAGTGGGTGCACTCTCCATGACTTCTGCCTTCCTCTATCGTGCAAGGCTTGACATCTACCACAGAATGTATGCTCCCTTTTCTATACCAGTGGTTGAATTTTACTAGGCAACGGACATCCCAGGCTTAACTCTATTATACACGATTTGAGTCCAAATATCCAGTACTCAAGACACAGTTATTGAAAAGCCTGCGTATGTGTGTCCACATAGTAAATAATCAGAATTATCACTACAATCATGGCGAACAGGATCAGAATCCGCTTGAGACGCCTTTTCAGTCTTGAGCGCCTGACAGCCTTATCTTCGTTCACCCGCTTAGGCTGCCTTGAGCCCGGCTGAAACGTGGAAAAGAGTATGAACATGAGCCAAGGCATTACGTAGACCTCATCTATGCCCAATGAATCGGAAATCCTGTATATGAGTGAAAATAGAAGCATATAGGCTGCAATTTTCATAATCATTTTCAACATAGGACACCACTTCGCCTTCTTTGCGCATGCATGCGTAAATGCTCCAGCAATGATTGAAAATTTATCTTATCTTCCTATTTATACTCATACACGGATTTGCTGTTTTCAATCAGTCTACTTTTCAAGAAAGAGAATCATGGAATACTCATCTGCATAGGTTCCATCTGAGTATTTCATGGCATGCTTCTTTGTCCCGTAGACTTCAAATCCAAATTGCTTGTACATTGACAGGGCTCGTGTGTTTTCAGTGACCACATCAAGTTCAAGCTGCTCAATCCCTTTTTCAGCGCACCAGTCAACACATTGCTGCATGAGTATAGACCCGATTCCCAAACGCCAGTAGGCTTTCTTTACGGCAATTCCCATGACCGCCCGGTGCATGAACCGCTTCTTGTTTTGGATTACTGCAACAGCACAATTTCCTGCAATCTCACCGCCGACCTCCCCAAGAATAAAAAATGAATTTTCATTTCCTGTGGACTTTTTTATGAAGTCACGTTCCTGCTCTACGGTTAGGTTGAACTCGCCAGGTTCCCTTGCCAAAAAAGGACTTTCCGTATCAACAGTCTTCATATATTCGATCAGCGCACCTGCATCATCAACATTCGGGCTGCGCAGTGTCAAAGACTGCTTGTCTTTGAGCACGTATTCAATCCTATAATCCACATTTGACACCTTACTGCGGTTTTGACTCACCATCGTCATTCTCCTCTCAAAGCAAATTACAGGTCATGACAATGACCGGCTTCATTCTTCCTGAGCTTCTCTCCAGTTCAATTCTCTTGATTTCCTCAAAGCCCATTGACTTCCAAAACTCAAGCCCTGTATCATTGTCTTCGTATACACCAATACGAATTTTTTTGCCCTTTTCAGACTTAACCCAGCTTGCCACTTCCTGATAAAAAGCCTTACCCAGCCCTTTACCTCTCTCCTGACTATGAATCAGAAGCAGTCCCAGCATCCAGGTTTCTTCCTCAGGATATCCCCTTACAATATCCATAAGTCCAATAAGGACATTCTCAGCGTCAAACATTCCAATCACATATTTGTCACATAAATGTTTTCCAGGCGGTAACTCATGAAGTATTTCGACTGCATCCTCTTCTTGTGGTTGACGACCTATATCAAGGGCGTAGTAGGCATCACAGCTTCTGCACAAATCGAGCATCTTGCTCATATCAGCTTCTGTCACCCGCCCTAAGCGATATGTCGCATCAGCGATTCTCAATCTACCCAACGAAAGCAGCAGTGGTGCTTCGGCAATCGGAACTGTAATGCACCCTTCAACAATACTACCGAAAGTCACTGCTCTGGCAACGCCTTTATGGATGGCATACATGCCATAAGCACAAAGAAATGCATCGACCATATCCTCTATGTGTTTGTGTGTTCCTTTGTCCAGCGTCATTTCATCGAGGCCCAGCTTGGATACAATCCCATCTACATGCTCTTCCACTTCTTCAATTGCTCTGATTCTTTTCAAAATCCGTTCCATTTGGAACTTGGTCTCTTCGTATTTCATTTTCCCTTTGATTTTGTATTTCACAGGATAAATTTCAGGAAACAGACCGCAGCAGATCGCAGAAGGAAATGTCTCTAGGATTGTGTTCTCCCCCGTAGTGTTTGTTTGGGCAAGTCTAACGGTCGGATTTTCTGCCATAATGAGATGCATCAGGGTTTCTCCGCGTATTTGTCCAAATGTTCGAGTAAGAAAACCTCGATTTGCTACAAAGAGCGAAATTTTATGTCCGTGTATGCGAGCCCGCATCAGTTCGCGTTCAGCACTTCTTGAGCCCGATTCATTTTGGACCATTAACGGCGCATCTACGGATATGCCTAAAGGCTCATGGCCATAGGATTTAACAAGCGCCACGATGTCAGCATCTGAAAACACTTTCGACGCCAAGTATTCCACTTTACCGGACTCATCTATGACGCATATGCCTGTTTCATTCTTGTATGTCCATGCCAAATCAATTCCAATGAATTTCACACCTTATCTCCATTTCACTTTAACATCAGTACCGAGTCATATGCATTCGTCTGAGCCATATGTTTTTTCAACAAACTGAACTCCAGCAAACTCACGTTTTAACAGTGAAAACATGAGTAAATCTGTCATCTGCCCCCTAAAGCACATGTATTCACGCAAGAGACCCTCTTCAGTGAATCCCAGTTTCTTCAATGCATTTTTTGACGCCTGATTTTGCGGATATACGATGCCTTCTATTCTATTCAGATCCATTGCATCAAATCCATATTCAATAATCTTTGAAACCGCCTCCACCACATAGCCCTTGTGCCAATGCGCTTCAGCGAGCTCATACCCGATTTCTGCCCGGAAGTGCTTTCTGTTCCAGCAATGGTAGCCACAGGTTCCTATGATGTTGCCGCTTTGCCTTTCTTCTATACCCCATCTGATTACACGCTCTTCTTCAAATCCCTTTTGAAAATTCGCGATCATGTCCAGAGATTGCTGTATATCAGAAATAGGAAACATGCCGTAGTATTTTGTTACATTTTCTGATGAAAATATCTCAAACAGTGCATTTGCATCACTTTTAACCAGTGGCCGCAGAAGCAGCCTATCTGTTTGCAGCTCAGGAAAGTTTGTCATTTCATTCATTGTATTTCCCCCGATATCCTTTTCACATCATATACAAACTTATAATCGTGCGCGTTTATAACAGAAGTATGTCCCTGGTATGATTGCATTCTCTTCATAAATCAGCAAGCCCAGTTCACTAAAAGTGTAGGTGGATTGAAAGGCTTGCTTCCTCATTTGACAATAGGTCTTTTCATAATTTGCATATGGAGCCCCTCCGATTGCAATTGTCATATGGAAACTATAGGCATCTCCATCAAAAGCGGCAGGACAGCTTCCAAAACGTTCTTGAAGCTCTCTATTCAGCCTTCTATGCAAGTCGTGGAGTTCCTTGGTCTTCTCGACACCCACAACTAGCACGCCAGATTCGTAACCAAAGACATTGCTTGGCCAAAGTACAAGCTCATTGAACGTCGCCTCGACTGGCTTTAGGCCAGCTGCAAAATCGTCAAAGTAGGCTTCAACAGCCTCTATGCACTCGATTTCAAAGGGCTGCTTCAAGGATATATGATGTGGCAATCGGGCCATTTCAAAACCCATGCCACCCAATTTATGTGCTCTGTACATAAGTTTTCTGCCCAAGTTTTCAGCCGGCAGATCTGCTAAAAGTACAAAAGTAGCCTTCATTGTATTTCCCTCACTTATATCAAGTCAGTACGCTTTATATGAGTTCCCTGCGCATAATGTGGTCGAACTGCTCATCATCCCCCATAAAAAAGGAATGCTGTCCCACTTTTCGAAATTCATGCTTTGTATAGAAGGCAATAGCTCTGGTGTTGTTTTCCCAAACACCTAGCCACATATAGTCGCCCTTCATTTCATTTGCCAGCTCAATGGATTTTTGAAGGAGTACTTCTCCTATACCGCGCCCTTGAAAATCCTTTGAAACATAGATTCTTTCCAGTTCCACAGATTGAGGGTCGTTTATATCGGACTGAGCGCCATAGGCATTTACTTTGATATATCCAGCAAGGGCTTCGTCACCATAGAGAAAATAAAAGACCGATTTTGGATTTTGAAGCTCTGAACTCAACTGGTCATGGTTGAAGGCCTTTTCCAGATATTCTTTCATGTTCTCCTCTGAATTGGCATACTCAAAAGTATCCCTATAGGTCTTTATTGAAAACATTCTCAGTGTCTCCAAATCATCAATAGTACATTTTTTGAACTGTAACACCATTGCCTCACGCCTCCATTTAATGACCCAATCCACAGGTTTTAGGCCTATTGCCCTTTTTTCTTTCAACTAAGTCATATTATACCATTTGGCAACCCTCTAATGTTTTTTGGTAATGAATATGTAAGAATATACAAAAGCCAATGGATTTAATGTGTCAACAATCCACTGGCCTTCTATTCACAGTCTTAATATTCTTAATGCTTCACATATCGAGTCCGCTGAAAAATTCAAAATATGTTCTCAGGTTCTCCAAATCCCTCCATCCGCTTACGCTTATGGGATCCTTGTCAAAGTCATAGATTTTTGCATCATCTATGGTCAGCAGAAATGGCGAATGGGTTGCCATAATAATCTGGCATCCAAAATATTTCACTGCATCTTCAATGAATGCCTTCAGCTCCAGCTGTTTTCTAGGAGACAGGCTGTTCTCAGGCTCATCAAGTAAAAACAGGCCGTTTTCCGTAATTTTTTCCTGAAAATACTTAAAGGCATTTTCACCGTTTGAATTGGTACGCACATTGGACATCAGATTATCCCGGACATATCTGGACTGTGTCTTTCGTCTTGATGCATTTACCTGCTTCAGGCGATCATAGTCGTCCAGGGACTTCATTTGAAAATCCGAGTATTTGGCATCCAGATACTCTCCGAACAGTTCCGTTCTCTTTTGATCAATCCCTAAGTTGATATGTCGAATGTTCAGTGCGTAATCAAAAACATCATCGCTTGTCACAACCGTACTGCAAGACGGAATATCTTCTTCGAGCCTATGCTGGCACAAGTCCAGATAGTCTTCAAAAAAGTCAGACCTGTTAAATACAGAGGTTCTTTCAAGCTTGAGACGTTCTGCGATGACATTAAGGGCAGTTGTCTTTCCTGAACCATTCCCCCCATATAAGATGGTGATGGGTTCAAAATCCAGTTCAAGCTTTTCATGATATGCAAAAACTTGAAAGGGATAAAACGATGTATAGCATTTTCTTTTGATTTCAAGAAAAAAATCAAATTCTTCATCTTTGCTTGGAAAAATGAATTTCTCAAGATATAGCATTGTTCCTCCATGGCACTTTGGTCTTACACCTATATGCCATTATAACATTTTCAGCGAACCGACTCCATGTACTGCTTTGGCGTCATACCTGTCGCCTTTTTAAACTCCCGGGCAAAATGGGCCTGATCATAAAAGCCAGCTTCAAGGGATACTGCTGCTATGTCATCTTCCTGTTTTAAAAGCTGTTTGGCATGGTCAACCTTCAATTGAAGCTGATAGGCACTCGGGGTTATATTGTAAACTTTCTTAAATCGGCGAATCAGTGAGAACTTGTTGATGTCAAACTGCGCTGCAATAGCATCCAGCCTCAATTCCTCCAGAAAATTTTCTTCAATATATCCTTGAATTTCTTCAAGGGTCTCGTCCATCCGCTTTTTGACACTGATATCAATGGCGTCAATGATCCTGTTGATACAGTCGATTATTTCAACCTCTTTTACAAAATCATCGTGCTCCTTTTTCAGAACACCAGCAAGACGTTTTATAAGCTGATACTCCATGCTCCCCAATTTGGAAATCCCGATTTTTAAATCTTTTCCAATGGATGCGAGAAGTTCATCTTTATAAGCATCGTCCAAATAGATCATGGTAAATGCCCAGGTGTTTATGTCGACAGGCTGACAGTTATGGATTACATAGGGCATGATGATGACAGCATCCCCTTCATGTATTTCATAATCCACACCATCAATGGTCAGGACTGTATCGCCACGTTCAATCACGCCTATTGCCAGCTCAGAATGAAGATGCGGCTTGTAGGCATGCGGGTGCGCGTCGTTCAGTTTGACTTCAATCACGTCATACAGCTTTGCTGTTTTTAGTAAACCCTCACCCATGGGATCCTCCATTCATCCTTATAAGCTCTCAAGCGGCATAATATCATCCACAATCAAGCTCACTTCAAACTGATACCCACTCCCTACCTTTACCGGTTTGAAATCACTGACCTCATGCTCCAGCTTTTCTGTAAACTTCAGGGCTGCATTTCCCTTTTGAACTTGGCCTATTTGAATATTTCTCGATTTCAGCTGCACCAGTTCATTGATAAGGGGCTGATCGTGGTAGCCCTTCTGTAAATTGGGAAAATAGCGTAGAAGTGCCGCGCCAGCAAAAGCCGGCCTTGGCGTCGATTCACATGCCTCCTGTAACCGAACCTGTCCCTCAATCATACGCTTGCCATAGACAGAGAGTGTGCCTGCACAAATGTCTTTTGGCGCCGCCTTCGACTGCAGACCAAAACGCTTTGTCATTTGAGTCTCTCCTAGCTGTTTCGGCCAGCCTTGAAAAATCCCCCGCATGAGGGACTTGTCCTGATCGACCCAAATATAGGGACAATAGGCGATTTCCTCACCATTGTATTGTGCTGACATCAGTAGGATGGTCTCCTTATACTGGCTCTCAAGAGGATTCAGATATTCCTCGCCCATTTCCGAAGCATACTGCCAGTCAATAAAATACACACAGCACCGATCCGATGCATAGGTCAGTGGACCAGGCAAATAGGCTTCTATGGATGCTCTATCCGCCTCATACTCGATAGCAATAACATTTCCAACATAGTGCCACGGCGGACTTGGAACTAAATTCGCTTTGCCTTTTGGCGATAAGGGTAGTGAAAAACCTTTTAACATAAGAACCTCCTTTTGACTTATGGTCTAACCATATAGCTTTTAAGGTCCCGGTTCTTGTATGAAATTGATGCAGCCTCAACTCATAACCTGCAAATCATTTGGTCCGTCTTTCGTTGCCGTGCTTGAAATTACCTGTCACCTTCGCCATGAAGAGCTGGAGCTTATAGGCATCCTCTGATTCAATGGCCTTTAGGAGTTTATCAAATTCTTTTCCGACAAGTAATTTGATCATCTTGTTGCGGTAATAAATCTGAGCCTTTTTATCCTTCAACAGCTTATAGGCAAAGGGCTCTTCATCTCTTAAAATATTCCGTTTGTCTTCCATGCTCTCACTCCTGAAAACTGCTTATTTCAAGCAGGACCCAGCTGTCACTTTCTGACAACCAGGATTTCACCGTTCTCGATCTTCTCCTGATATTTCTGCGTTCTCATGACCATGCCATGACAGACAACAATTACGCGCCCGCATGACATATACCGGTCAAGAACCTTGGCCATACGGTTCTTCATGCTTTCATAGGTCTCCCATACCTTCTTCTCGCCGACAGGATGAAGCCCCGTGCATCCACTGGACTATAGTCCGATTCTCCATGACGTATAAATAAAAATTCAGTCATATTCTTTCCTCCAGTATGTTATGATAACTCATAATTGGATGACCACAAAAGACAAGCGAGGACACTTATGAATACAATCGACGCCATAAATACCCGTAGAAGCATTCGAAAATTTTTGGACAGGAAAATTCCAAATGATAAACTGGAAAGTTTACTGGATTTGGCTATAAAAGCCCCGTCGGCAAAGAATCGTCAACCATGGCGTTATTATGTACTTCAAGACAAGAGCAAATTCGAACTGGCCGACATCATGTTCCGGCGGGTTGAAATGCGCAAAACCCAAGGTCTTGATACGGGAAGCTGCATGATCAGTATAAACGCGATTCGTCAAGCTTCAGCTGTTCTTCTGATATTCAATCCATATTCAAACAAAGAAGCTGACTACAATCACCACCGCCTGCTCTCCGATACCCAGTCCATTGGAGCTTCCATTCAGACACTTCTTCTCGCAGCCAAGAGTCTTGACCTTGGAACACTTTGGATTTGCGATGTGTTTTATGCACAAAGCGAAATCAGCGCCTGGTTAAAAAATACCGATGAACTGGTTGCAGCAGTTGCCCTTGGATATCCAGACCAAACACCTTACCCGCGGCCTAGAAAGTCTGTCAGCGAAGTCACAGAGTGGCTCTACTGAATGCAAGATTATGAAATCGCTTAAAGCGTCCCCATGACTTCTTTGACCTTGTTAAGGAGATGCGGCTGAATGTTTGGATACGTCAGCGTTTCGGGCATTTCTTCAAACAAGGCGACCTTTTCAATTTCATGCTCAAGCACGCCATCAAGTGCCTCTACCTTGGCGTGGAAGAGTTGTCCATACGATTTTTCACCATTTCTTTCAACCGAATAAATTGAAATGGGCTCAATTTCAAACCTGCTGGCACCCGTCTCTTCAATCAGTTCGCGCTTTGCCGTATCTTGGATCAGCTCCTCAGGCTCTCGCCTGCCACCTGGAAGTTCCCAAGTCGTACGTTCTCTGTGTTTCACATAAATATATGCGTTCCCCATTTTCGATATGATAACAGCGTATTTCAGTGCTGCATTCTCTATCGAATTCAAGGGATAAAATCCAATTTTCATAATGCTTCCTTTCACAAAAACATGTTTCACCTTACTTAACACGCATTTTAACTTTCCTGATGGTCCTTTACAAAGTCTCGGCCAACGTTCTTGCGAAACTTATCACGGTAAATTCTGCTGTATTCCTCCTGACTGATTTCAAACCGGTTCAGCACATCCGAATAATACATCATGACATCGCACATTTCCTCTACGAAACGTTCCCTTATTTGGGAATCCTCCATGATTTGAGCTTCCCCCTTCTTCTTGACAATTGAAATGACCTCTCCAACCTCTTCTATCATGTAGAGGATGAAATCTCTGCCGTACTCAGGTGACATCGGTGACCACTTGTCTTTATTCTTTTCCCATAGTTCTCTTGACATATTCAGCATCTCGGCTATATCAATTGGCTTTTCCATACGATTTTCTCCGCTTCTTAGCTCTGTAATTTCATTGATCAGACCCCGAGTCTGAAACCCACTATTGCTCTATAATCTTCTCAAACAAAACACCATCAATCCAGTTTCCCTTAATCTGCATCACATGCTTCTCTTCACCTATCTTGGAGAATCCGTTCTTAATAAGCACTTTCTGCGATCCATGATTTTCAGTCCCTGTTCCAGCTTCCACCACTTGGAGTCCAAACTCGGAAACACCCTCTTCGATAATCAATCTGACCGCTTCAGATGCATACCCTTTTCCCTGCTCATTTTCAGAGAATCGGTATCCAAGCTCTGCAGAAATTTCCCCTTCATATGTAATGGTACTCAAATTAACCCGTCCTACCATTTTGCCCTGGTTATCCCGCACAAGACACAAATAGCACATTTTGTTTTCCTGTTCCTGCAAGAGGGCATCCATCATCCTCAAAAAAGATTCATATGTACCGTATTCTTTTGGCCTTGGCGGCAGCACCTTTTCAAAATAGGCCCGATTGTCTCGTTCAAACTCAAATACGTCCCTCAAATTTTCCTTGCTTAAAACTTCAATCCATACACGCATGGAATCACCTCGTATCATTCTGTACCTGCTTTAAAACTACAGGTCATGCTTTGCACTCTGTTTATGATTTTTTATCCAAGCACTTATAAATCCATAGACCTCGTCAATTTCAACTTCGTAATCCTTTTCAATTTTGAAATAGTCGCAGCCATATGCCTCACACTTTTGCATAAGCTGCAGATGATCCTGAATGAACACTTCCGGCGGACGGTCTTCGACGTAGGATCTCTTTTCTACAGCGTGGCGGTATTTGATCAGACCATCGATGTAATTTGATCTAACATAGCTTTCACTGAAACAGATAAAAACCGGAAGTATATGTTTCATATAGGTGTCAGTAAGTTCCTCCAAGTACTCGGGAAAAATATATGCCCCTTCAATAATCAAGTCTTGGCCGTTCTCTATAGCCGTCATTATAATACCCTTCAATATGGGCCATAAGACGGTCCCAATGTGCTCATCTGAATCCATTGGTGTAAAGCCGCACTTCTCTGTTCCACGGTACAAGCCCATTTTAATGTGATCAATCGAATAAGAGGTAATACCATGCTCTTCTAAAATTCTCTTGGACAGCAGGGTCTTACCAGTACAGCTGGCACCACTAATTAGAATTATCATATTCTCTCCTAGCAATCATCCGCAGGGGGAATTTTCCTCAAAACAGCATCCTCTTTCAGCTTTTCAACACTCATGCTGGCGTGGCTGCCTGTGACAGATTCTGAAAAAGTCCCGTACTCAGAAAACTGGACAAAGCGTCCCAGATCATGAAAAAGACCCATGAGTTCACACAATTGCCCTTCTTTTTCCCCTAAGCCCATAATATCAGAAAGCCTGAGCATGTTATCGACAACACGATAGGGATGTGGATCAGGGCTCTATCCATGTACGGATTTCCCAGCTGCGTCCCCCTCGTCGTTCGCGCATTAGAAATCGCTTAGCCTCTGCGCATTATATACTCCATCACATGAGAGTCCGCATTTTCCTGCTCAGCAATGACAGAAAACCCCATTTTTCGATAAAAGGTAACTGCGTTATGATTTTCCACATAAACCGCTAGGGAAAGCTGGTCATATTTTTCAATTGCATACGCGGTAAGCTTCGCCCCTATACCGCACCCCTGCCTTTTAGCACTTACAAACAAAGCCCCTATGAACTCTTTGTCTACGATACTGATAAATCCAGCGATTTCCGGTCCTTCAGCATACACATAGGTCTCACTTTGCGGAAGATACGCATTCTTTACAATGTCATAGTTTTCTTTCCAGTAAGCCTCACTCAAAAAGGGATGGGCAGTGATTGTCGATTCAAGCCATAAGGCCATTATTTCGTCAATATCGCTACCATCCTTTGTCATTTCTCTTATCATTTTTTTGCTCCTAAACGACGACGCTCATTTTCTAATATTCACATTCATCCATAACTTCCAAGCTATTTGCGATGATCCATGCTGTTGAGTTTTTCTTCTATACGCTCCAAGCGCTCATTTGTTTCTTTTCTATTCTCCATAATCCGCTTAACAAATCTCACCACAGCGTAGATTATCACGCCTAACAGCACTGTATTAGCTATTTGAAAAAGCATTGTCCAGTCAAAATGGACTATTCCTGTCGATTCCATATTGTACTCCTTTTTTTCAAACGCATATTTAGCTGACTTAATTATTCAGGACCAAAATCAGAAGCCCGATTATCCTATAAAAGCATCTTCGCCATTTGGTCTTTTTCTACTGAAACTATATATTTTTGCACTTTCTACAAAGTTCCAAAACCCCTATACTATATAGTATAGATTCTAACTTCTGAAAATCATTCGAAATATATACTAAATGTCATAAAAACTGTATAGGTCTTTATGACTTTGGTTCAAAACTTAATGACATAAACAAAGGAGGCAATATGTATTCATTGATTACCGGTGGCAGCTCAGGACTCGGTTTGTCCATAGCAAAGCTATTGATTTCACAAGGTCGATCCGTCATTATTACCGGCCGTTCTGAACAAAAATTGGAGAAAGCTAAAGAAACTCTCCAGTCCACAAATCCCAAGGCCTCTATTTTGACTATTGGTGCAGACCTCTCGAATGAGGACTCCGTCAAAAAAATGTTCGACACATTGAACAATCAGTCCATAACCCTAAGCAACATCTTCAATGTCGCAGGCAGTGGGTATTACGGTGCACTAAGCGACATTTCACAAGAAGATATCTCTACTGTTCTGAATAATAACCTAATCAGCTTGATGCTTGTTACGATTCGCGGAATCAACTATTTCAGCAAGCACCCCTTCAAGCGTCACAAGGTGATTTCAGTACTTTCCACAGCCGCTCTCAAGGGCAAGGGATTTGAAACAATCTACAATGCAGCCAAGTTCGGTGCTAAGGGATTTCTATTATCCGTTGAAGATGAAGTGAAAGACAAAAATATTGATATCATCAGAATTTATCCTGGGGGCATGACCACACCATTTTGGGATAACAGCGCTTCTGGATACCCAGTTCACACATTCATGTCACCCGATGACGTTGCAAAAACAATTGTCAATGCAGTCTCGAGCGAGACACTCTGTCCATCAGATTTGACAATCAACCGCTTGAAGGGTTGATTCAATATGCATAATTTTCAGCTGTTCTTCCTGGGAAATTCCAGATCGGGCAGCTGATTTCATTTATATGTTTTCAGAGCAGAAAGACTGTATATCCGTTTCCCATTCCAACTATCAGCATATTTTCTATGTATGTCTTTCTTTTCATCCTCCAATGACCTGATTAGAATAGGATGCATTCCGACATTAAAGGCCCCTGTAAGCTCCTGACTGCCTCCATCACCAATATAGTAGCATTCTTCGAGCCCTACGCCGAGGCCATTTGCTGCCATCTTATAGATTTTGGGATTTGGCTTTTTTACGCCAGCCTCACACGAAAAAATGACACAGTCAAAAAAACGATAAAATTCCACAGTCGGCCATAAAACTGGAACGTCGGGGGAACAGTCGCTGATTAGGCCAATTTTATAACCCCTTCTTTTAAGGGTGGTCAAGGTCTCAATCAGATCATTTCGCGTTAGACCCATGGCTGCTTTAACAAATTCCAGTCGTATGTCTACAGCTTCTTGAATAACCTGATCAGACCGGCTTAAGTCAAGCGCTCGCAAAATGTACTCAATATTTTCAAATATGCTGTCAAAGGTCCCCACCATACGTCCGTCATGGGTTATGTCGTTCCAATAGGCATAGAAAACATCGTACTCCAAATTTAGCGCACGACTCATGTCTTCAATGGGTTTTCTATAAGCGTGCTTATCGAATACCTCGACGAGTGTCCCAAACAAGTCAAATACGAAAGCTTTTTTCATGTTAAAGTCCTTTCAAAGTTGCTGCATATATAAGGTGTTTGGGTAAAAACCCAGTTTTTGATAGAATTCAATGGTTGGCGCATTTTCCTGCGACACAGTTACACCCATCTTTTCACACTTCATCTCCCGCATCCATTCAAGGTGGATTTCTACAAGTCGCTCTCCAATCCCATTTCTGCGCTTCGACGCATCTACATGTAGGGATTCGATTTCTCCAGTAGCATCTTTTATTGCAGATATGCAGTAGCCGACCGCACTGCCGCATTCCATACACAGGGTTATTTTACACATATCTTCTTTGTAATTCCGATATTTGCCCATACGGTCTTCGAAGGAGATTCCCTGATAGGCACTGGCAAAATACTCAGAGCGCGCCTCATGATATGTGCGGTTTTTCTCCCAAAGATCCCTTATGAGATCAATTTGAGTCAGCTTAATGTCCGTGTACTCCATATCCTATGCTCCTTCCAATACAAAGATAGAGACCTTTTATTTTCTCTCATAAGTCATATATGTATAGGGTATATTCGCATTTTCTACCTGCTCTGAATATGTCTTTTCGTACTTTGTGTCATCAATTTCCGGATAAAATACATTGCCCTTTATTGCTGCTGTTCTCCGGGGATTCTCCAAGGGATGTCATTGTCATTCCCAATGACATTGTTTTTTGCCACCGCTACAACATGTGATATGATCATTTGTCTGTCACCTCCACTTCAGACCACCTTCATGCATGGTCTCATTTTCTTCTAAATACAAATGTAATGAAATCCCCTCTGTGATCAGCCAGCTCTATCTCCTCAAGAAGCTCAAAATCTTTACCTAGGCATTCTATATCCTTCCTGTAAATCAGTTCTGAAGGGCTTATTCTTTCATCACAGGTATGATTTTCGCCAAAACCCGTAATTATCAGGATTCCATCTTTACGCACGATATCAGCGAGTGTTTGTAATTGGTACTCACTCAGTCTATAGTGACAAACAATAAGGTTGTCAAAGGTGCCCAGTCCGACAAGACTTCCCTTCTTTGATAGATCAGCCTGGACCGTCTTCAGTCGATCACCAAACCGGCTTGCAAATCGTCTTAACCGATTCAAGCCCTCAAGGCTAAAGTCAACACCGGTTACATCGTACCCGTTTTCAAGGAAAAACAAGGTGTTCCGTCCATCACCACATGCCAAATCCAGAACGGTACTCCCACATAGCAAATCAATACGCTCTATCAAAATACGCTCCGGTTTCAGAGGTCTGTCTGACCTGGACTGAAATTTGTCATTCCAAAACTTTGAGTCTCCCATATAGTACATGTGTATTTCCTTTCCTTCAAACCTAACCCGTTTTCAAGCCTACTTTTCTTATACTTATATGTTATATTTTACCACAATTTAATACAGAAAAGCCCCTTTCTTATAAGAGGGGCTTTCGGAAGCACTATGTCATGAGTCTCGAGTTATCCTTTTAAATATGCACCAAAGGCTTCTCTATCACTTTCATCTTGAAACAGCTTGAACCAGTCACATATTTCTATTGAAAAATCGATAAAGGCTTGGCCTAAGCTTGTAATCACATTGTCATGCCTTATGACCCGTTCACGCTCAAACGTCTTATAATCAAAAGGATTTTTAAGGCCAAATACCGCTTGATGCTTTTCCGTCCAATCGGTTATGGGTGTTGTGTACCTTCTCTTTTTCAAAACACCTGCACTGGCAAGCATAAACGTTCCAGCGCCGCATATTCCTGCAAGCAATTTACCTTCATTGTCTAGCCTTTGTATGAGCTCAGTCAGTTCAGGTCTTACCTCGCCAAACCAGCCACCGCAGATAATCAGGCCATCAACATCTTCACTTTGGACATCTATTACTCTTTTATGCGGCTTGTAAATGACGCCTGATTTCGACTTGATCTCAGATGCTTCATAAGAAATAGTTTGTACCTCATAACCTGCATCTGCACCCAGCAAATGCATGGACAATGTTATTTCATAGTCTGTCATTCCGTCAAATATAAAGTAACACACTCTTTTCATGCGAACACATCCCTTGCTTTCTATGGTTCTTTTTCGATCTATTAAAGCATCTGTTTAGAGGCCAGCACAAACCCGTGAGTCAATTGCTATAAGGATTCATCCTGGTCGAGCATTACAAACCAGGAGTCAGCTTCAAGCTCTGTCCACTGAGCCCTCACAGACTCAAAGCAAAGGGTAAACTCGCCAAAATCACTATTCAGTTCATAAGAGCACTGGCCATGAAACTTATACACGGGTTTCCCGTCCATGGTGCTTTGATACTTGACTTCCAGAATTTCAAAATCAAGGACTAGGTCCTCCAAATTCATTTTGATGATATCCGCATTCTTTGGCTTGTCAGAGTCATGCCTGATGACATTTGTGGCAATGCAGTTCTTGAATATCAGACTTGCGCCCTCACCACATTTTGCAACATCAAAAGGATTGTCGGGATGCGTGGACAATACATCTACGCTCTCAAAATACAAAGTCAGATTTTTTCCTGCCCACTCAAAGTTATCGATTATGCAGTCCTGAAGATACAGGTGATCCAGTTCTGATCGATTTTTGTTTTCACACATTATGCGTTTCCTCTTTTCACTCAACATATTTATACAAGCTATTTTTCATAACAGAATGTTATCAAAACCCATTTGGCACAGCACACCGTAATGATCACTTGGGGTTATGCCGTTCTTAATGTTTTTGCCTACAAGTTTGTAATCAAGCAAGGCAGGATAAGGGTTGGGATAAGGGTTTTCCAGGAGTATCCAGTCAAATCTGCCCGGGATATCAAGAATGGTTTCATTTTTCCATCTTGGATTGTTAAAGTAATCTATCGTTACCTCAAGACTTAGGTCTTGTCTCTTAGAGTATGACTCCCCCAAATCAATCCATCGGGCACTTTTGCCATGCAGCGATTGCCGCCCACTTAAAAATCCATGAATCGATGACTGGGGATCTGTATTGAAATCACCCATCAAAAGATTATAGTCTGTATTGAGTGTGCGAATGTAGTCGGTCAATTTGATTATTTCAATTTCACGATTAAGTGCACACCGATAATCCAGGTGTACATTTGAGACACTGAGTCTTTTTCCTCCACACTCAATTTCCAGGCAGACCGAGCCACTATTATGAACATCTATCGATTCATCCCAATTGGTCCAAGTGGACAGTATTTCGTAGTTTGTAAGAACTGCAAGCCCTTCCTCACAGTCATGATACTTCTTCCAAAAGACGTACTTGAATCCGCATTTGTCCATTAACTCATGGACCAGGTACTCAGAACGCACTTCCTGCAGTGCCAACAGGTCCACATTTTCAGCGGCAATGCACTCAGCAAGCATTTCCAGTCTTCTTTCAAAATTCGAATCATGGTTCCATATATTATAGGTCAGTATTTTCATCATGACACTCCTAATCGAGACATGGTGTTTCTAGCCTTGATACTAGATTAGTTCAAATTCAAACAAGGTGTACTCAAATGCTTTTTTCAGACCGTGTTTTTCTGCCAAGGCGCGCGATCCTAAGTTGCGTTCCATACAATCCCAGTGAATACTGTAGTTTTTTGACTTTGCTTCCTTTAGAAAAGCGCTTACTGCAGCCGTTGCAAGACCCTTTTTTCTGTATTCAGGTTTTGAGACAATATGCGACTCCATTTCTTCATCATTCATAAAGCTTGTGACACATGAACAGATGGCAACCTTTTTATGGAATATGCCATACCCTATTCCATGCTTTAAGTAGTCTTCATAAGACATCCACCACTCTAAAATAGCGTCTCTTAAGAAAGACACATCGTAGGTTTCATCTTCCAGCAAACTCCGGTCTACTTTTTTGATACAATAATCGCGCTCTAACTTTTCATATATATTCAAGGGGGTATCATTGGCGCTTTTATACACAAACTGCTTTGACTTTCTTGTATTTCTATTCATAAAGATCTGGTCTAAGGCCCTGTCCCATTCACTGGATGTGCCGCTGAACTCAAAGCTGTTTAACCCCTCTTGCTTTAAACGCGGAGAAACCTTACTGTCAATAAACCCGTTAATGCTGGAATTGAAGCTTGTGTTATCTTCTTGGCCAACAAAATAAAATCCTGCGATGCCTTTTGACCAAACCATGGCAGTTTTCGGTGCTTCCAAACTGTCAACAAAGACCCAGCCTGGATTATAGCCAGATATGACCGCCTTGATTTCTAAATTTATTCGGTCATGATTGAGCATGTGTTTAATCATTGAAAAATCTTTCTTCGTCAGTTCAACAATCATATATTTATCCCCCATATGCCTTACGGCAAGTTCTTTATGATGTTTTTCAAGACGAATGTTTCAGATCGCCCTACCTAAGTATTGATCCCGATTCATCTGCTTTTAAAATGGCTTGCAGAGCGCTCAGATTTTCGTAAAAAAAAGCATCCTCCAGCTGACCTCTTCTAACACACCAAGCCATCCCGCCTATCGCATGATAAAAAGAATATATTGGCAGTACTTCTTGTAAATTGGGCAATTTTCTTACAGATGTGTAGCCCTCTAAAAACATCCTTTTATGCTCAGGTGATTCTTTCCAGATCAGATTTGAGACCTTTGTAAAATCGATTTCAGCCGAGCCGCCCCGTGAAGTCTCAAAATCAATAACACCAACTATTTTCCCATGCCGGACCAAAACATTTCCAGGTCTATAATCAAAATGAACCAAGCAAGGTCCATCTGCCTGGTTTAACAGCTTGATCTTTTCATTTAGAAATATATCAATACTTTCAAGCAGTAATGGTGATATGAAATCTTGAATTTCCAGTACCCATGATGCAATCTTGTTCTTTACACTCATCGCCCAGTCCGTCTCCCAGTCATCCAGTTCAAAGCGATCTAGTTTTACAGTATGTATTTCAGCCAGGGCTTTTCCCATTTCATATATCGTCTCTTCATTTGCTGGCAGAACCATAGGCACACCATCAATATAGGACAAGAGTAAGGCGCCAGTATTAGAATCGTCTCCATACCACATATTCAAAAGCCTTGGAACTAAAGGATTTGCAGCCAATAACCCAAGTGCTTTTTCTTCTCTTAATAGCTTTTCTTTACTAAACGGAATTTTTAGCACAACACGTTGACCCTGCTTAAGCTCTAAAATTCTAACCGTCGAACTATATGAATCTTTGACTGGATTTATTGAGAGAACATCCAAGTTCAGTGCCTTAATGGCTTCCATAATCGCTTTCATGCCTGCACCTTCTTTCCATGTCCTTCACCCTATATTTCACTGCAGCGCAGAATAAGAAGTACCACTTATCCTGTGCTTCACTTAACCGCAGCGGTACTTATTAGCTTAACCGATTTGACACAGTGCAAAACTAATAGCCCACGACTATTCCGAGACAATGGAGTATTATCGCTTGCTGAACATAAATCAAATTCTCTTTGAACTTATAACCTACAAAGTATTCGGAATCTATCACCTCTGCACTTACTTCTTCCCCTCTATAAAACGGTGGGCAAGGATTTAATAAAGCATGCAGCCTGCAGGATTTCATTCTATCTAATGTGATTTGATATTCATCATAATAAGACGTTTCTCTAAGATCCTTGGACAGTGGGTCTGTGAGTACTATATCACTGTCTTTCAGGACATTATCTATAGAAGTTGTAAAATGATATGTTTCGCTGTTTTCTTTAATTTTATACTTGTCACGACAAACGTGATTTAAGGTAAAGCCAAATACTTCCGCTGCTGCAGTCCATGAATTTGCAATGTTGCCGCCACCGCCTACGAAGGTATAGTTCAAGTTTAAATAATCCGCACGCCGTCTGCTTATGGCATAAATATCTGAGAGAATTTCACAGGGGTGGTTATGGGATGTCATGGCATTAATTACAGGTATGTTTGACCCCGTTGCCAAGGCACAGATCCGATCATAATCTGAGTGTCTGACTATGATTCCATCTGCCCAGTTTTCAATATAATTCGACACATCTATTAGTGCTTCGCGCTTGTCCAGCGTAGATGGCGGAAAGAGGATACACTCACCACCAAGGTCTTTGATACCCTTTTCAAATGACAGCCTTGTTCTTATACTTGATTCTGGAAAGAACAAGACGAAGGTTTTACCTTGTAGTAGCAATTTGCGTTCTTCTCTGAGAATATCCGCCATCTTGAATATTCTATCTATTTCTTCAAGACTCAAATCATCAATACTTAAAAAATTCATAGTACACCCCCGTCATCTGTTATTAATAGAACTGTCGTCTGCTGTGCCTTTATTGATAAAACCCACTGATTTTTTTCTGGATTCAATCATCTTCAAGTTCACCCAGCGCGATCATCAGGCAAGTTTATGCAGTTCGTTGAGTGCCCACTCTTTATTACACCTATGTTATATTCTACCATGTTTTACGTTTAAAATAGTCCCGCTGTTGACAAAGGGACCCTTGTGCGTCTATAGGGTTTAAGAGGGATAGTTATGATTTACAAATCCAATTGTATTATTATTACTCAGAGTAAATTATTACGTCACTACTTCTCTTGGGTCTTAGTCCTCTTGGTAGTGAAATCGATCTGCTGTCAACCGCATTTCATATATAGTCCTATAAGGTATTTCTGCTTCTTCGTCTAAGAGCTCACCAACAATCTCAAATCCCAGTTTCTTATAAAGGGCGATCCCTCGTTCGTTAAAGGGGAAGACTTCCAACTCAACAGATTCAAGACCTAACTCTTGAAATGCAAACTGCAAGACCATTCGAGTTGCATGAAATCCGATTCCTTTTGAAAAATACGCCTTGTTAAATATACAAATTCTATAATGGCAGTTTTTACTCACAATATCAGTTAGGACAACTTCGCCAATTATTGCGTCTTCCCTAATAATCAAAAAGTCATATCGATTTGGATTTCTAACGACTTTACTTACATAAGTCATGATTTGGTCCTTCGTGAATCGCCCTGTTGTTCCAGTAAAATAAGCCGACTCGCTGTCTGGAGACTCAAAACCACATTTATAATACTCTTCAGCATCTTTTTCTTCCAGTAATCTTAATTGGTATTTCCCAAATTCAAGCAGGCTTCCTTTCATATATACCTTGTATGATTAATACAGAAGCAAAAACCATACTCTCCTTTCGTTTTGTTGATCCTGTTTCGTATAATGAGTTCAGACCTGTGGACTTTTGATTTTTCCTTGAAGCCTTGACTTCTCGATGGAGTGTATTGCCACTGTTTTATCTGAATCATTTATAGCTGGATGTGCCACCGAGCCCTTATGTCTATCAAGTCTATGATGATAAAACTAGGTGGATTATCGCAGGTCAATACAAGAAAGGAGACGCATTATGATTTACGTTGGCATTGATATTGCCAAGAAAACTCACGCTGCTTCTGTCCTATCTTCAGACGGCGAAATCCTTGTTGAGCCTTTTATATTCTCTAACGACGATGATGGCTTCTGTAGACTGATCGCTTCTATCGAATCATTCGATAAAGACAGTCTCATCATCGGTCTTGAATCCACGGCTCACTATGGCGACAACCTTGTATCTTATCTGTTTCATTTAAATTTCAAGGTTTGTGTCATTAACCCTATCGAAGTGTCCTCTCTACGCAAAATAACATTCGCAAGACAAAGACTGACAAGGTGGACACTTTTCTGATTGCTAAATCACTTGCACTTAAACCGCATCGATTTGTTACGCAAAGCGATATCGAAATCATGAAGCTTAGAAACTTCTGCAGGTTCAGACGTAAGCTCATCAAGTCCAGGTCATCACTTAAAATTCAACTGACGTCATATATTGATCAGATTTTTCCTGAACTTCAATACTTCTTCAAGTCCGGTATTCACGGAAAAGCTTGCTATGCGCTGCTCAAAGAGGCCTCCGCACCTAACGAGATTGCTTCTATGCATTTGACTCATCTTGCGAACCTTCTTGATAAAGCTTCACGAGGCCACTTCAAGAAGGATACGGCTACAGACTTAAGAGTTCTAGCACAGAAGTCGGTTGGCGTCTATGACACCACCATCTCTATGCAAGTAGCCCAAACGATCAAGCAGATCGAACTACTGGATAGACAGCTTGATGAAGTTCACGAAAACATTGAATCCATTATGACTTCCCTAGATTCCGTGATCATGACTGTACCTGGTATTGGTTATCTTAACGGTACTATGATCCTTGGTGAAATCGGTGATATTCACAGATTCCAGACCCCTGGTAAGCTTCTCGCTTTTGCTGGCCTTGACCCAATTGTCTACCAGTCCGGAAACTTTAGGGCTAGAAATACTCGAATGTCAAAACGAGGCTCTAAAACCTTACGCTATGCACTTGTTAATGCTGCTCACAATGTGGTACGCAACAACAAGACCTTTAGCGAGCATTACAATCTAAAAACTTCTCAAGGCCGAACACAATACAATGCGTTAGGGCACTGTGCCGGTAAACTTGTACGTATTCTGCATAAAATTCTTACTGATAACGTACCTTTTAACCTTGAATAACTAACATCTTAATTTCAATTTTCAAAAAGCATCTGAATGGATGCTTGGTTCAGTGCGGCCTTTTTTACAGAGTGCAGCTTGTATAATCTTTATGCTATTTCATGTTTGACTTTTCATAGCTGGTCTCCACGGATTCTAACAACTAAGGCAATCACCCTCTCAATAAGAAGCCTATCTTGCCTGCAGATTTGAGCAATTTCGAGTCAAATTGACACTAGTGGCTCATTGCTTCTACACGTGTTCACGCAACTTTTGAACATGTATTTGTCCTATGAATTGAAAGCTACTCAGCAAACACACGCGCTTTACTTAAATATCTTCCGGATATATGCAGTCATTTTATAATTTTTATATAAGCGATTTTTATTGTACTTTTATAAATGGATTTGAAACAAGGTGCGCTTATTTTTGATCAACTTTCCTACTTCAGTGAGTGTTAACAGCATATATTGAGGCATCGTCTCACATAGACTTACAAAACAGAACTTATATTGTCGACCGATCTTCCTTGCTAGTGTGAACCCATTCTCACTTGCTCAAAAAGAACCCTCTATGAAAGTATCTCAGTGTTTTTTAGTTGGATGCTATTCAGGATTTTCTGGAATGCTCTCCAATCGCTCATTTTCATATTCTTTATAACTTTTGCGATTGTCATCTATCCATTCAATTGGACCAGCAGCTTGTCTTCCTAAAATTATTGCAGCCGCTGCACTCGTGCTGTTAAATATGGTATCCTCGGTAAACTTGTAAACAGCATTATCTTCTATAAGTGTTCCAGACTTAATTAATTTTTGCCGCATTTTGAGCCAACCATTATGAATCGACTTTGTTGCAGTTAGAACCGCTTCAGAACCTTTCAGTACAACAAAGCCTTCCGCCGTTTCGTGCATTCTGGCATTTACTTTCCGTCCCCTAATTCTAAATACTACGGAGTTCTCACTGGCTTCATTCTTTTCATTTACCTTATGAACCGTACTTGAAAGCATGAAATTATAACCTACAGTGGGAAGTATAATCTTAATCTGCTCAATAAAATACTCCATATCTGAAATATCAGCTTCCGATAAGGAATTCTGATTCGGCTGATTTCCATTTTCAATTTCCGAGTTACTTGCTTTAACAGCAATATCTATTAATCTTGCCTCAATGTACTTAATATGTGATTTTGTCAGTAATTCATCTTTACTGACAAATATTATACATTCTTTGAAATCTCTATCACTATCACGCAAATGTTGTTTCAACCGTTTTTTTACATTTTCAGATTCACCCATGTATATTCTTTCATTATAAATATCTTCTTGAGGATCTGACTTCAGAATATATACGCCTGGATTGTCAAACTCAGTTCTTTCCATCATAGTAAGCAAACCAACTCTTGGGGTGTGTATTGCTTTTCCAGACCAATTCCCAATTTCTATGGTCCGTGGTCCAGTATCGGTTCCATCAATAAGATATAACGTTAACTTCTTTCCCACTGTATACCTCCTGAATAGTTTTGTTTAGCGTATCTGACCTTCCTGAGTATTCCGCATGTTTATATACACTTATGTTATATTTTACCACATGCTAATAGAAAACAACCCCTGTGTCTCTATAGGGGGTGGTAGGTGATTGGTGTGTTTGGTGATGTTTTCTTCGCATTAGAATCACAATCATTCTACATATAAAAAGTTATGGCTTAAGAGCAAAAAATAGTACTACATTTCCTAGAAACATACATATCAAGAATGCCAAAGTGCTTGATAGAGCCTTTGTCGATTCAAGCGTTTTTCGCTCTGCAATTATATCTTTACTATTTTTGAAGTTTACTCCCAATCTACTAAACCTCATGGTATATGTAGAAGTGTCTACTTTTAGCAATGTGAACAATAATAACCCTAGATATAAAACTCCCCATACAAAGAAAAAGGACTCAATATGTCGATATAATCCAAAATTAAATGTTGTATATTCAATTACTATTCCTATTATTAGGTATACTGCAGTTCTTACCATCTCTACACCTCCCACATAACCAAGTAGAAAAGTCGGGTAAGTCAGGAAGATTGCTTTTTCTAGAATTCTCTAACCATAAACATATTCTCTCCTTCCGAAGAGCCTACCTCTTTATGAGGAGCTGACGGTCTTACCTAGTTCTTCACTATAGCCAGTTCATATCACCTTAGATTCCACACTTACTCCGGATTCTCTGTCCATTTAAAGCACGATATAAAAAGTCATACACCCTAGCTCATACCTTTTGGCTAGGGGGGGTTCAGCCTTATTATCCTACTCGCGTTAAATAAGCTAACAGTGATACATTTACCTTTGCAGTCAATCCACTTTAGGCTCGCAGGATAGCGTAAAATAAAGTGCGCAAAAGTTAATAGAAAAAGGAAAAGCCACCGGTAACTCCGAAAAGGTAATTGTCTAGAGAACCTGAATAGGAGTTGATAAACCGATGGCTTACCAAAATTCTACCTTACCTTTTGAAAAAATGCTACTGAAGTTTGTTACTGAAGAAGATCCCATGCTTGAAATGCTTAAGTGGCTCTGCGAGCAAATGATGGAGGTTGAACTCTCCAATCGGCTTGGTGCAGATAAATCAGAGCGTTCAGGATCTCGAAACGGATATCGAGCAGGATACCGTCCAAGACGCTTTGACACTCGCATGGGAACTATGTATCTCATGGTACCAAAACCTCGAAAAGGCGGCTATATCCCCTTCTTTGTGACAGAACGAAAGCGTTCCGAAGCTGCTCTGATGAACGTCATTCAGGAAGCATTCGTCAACGGTGTTTCAACAAGAAAAATCGAGAAGCTCGCCAAAAGTCTTGGTATCGATTCGATTTCAAAAGGCCATGTGAGCAACATTACAAAAGAGCTGAACGAACAGGTTGAAGAATTTCGAAACCGTGATCTCGACACAGAATATCCAGTTCTTTGGGTGGATGCTCTGTATGAAAAGATTCGAGATAACGGACATGTCAGAAACATGGCTGTTCATGTCGTTTGCGGAGTTAAACTTGATGGCACTCGGGATATACTTGCTGTTGAGCCGATGTATGAGGAATCTGAAGCCAGCTATACAACTCTGTTTGATAAGCTGAAGGCACGAGGCATTGAACGTGTCTGGTTAGTTGTTTCAGATGCTCATAAGGGTCTTGTTAGCGCAGCGCGAAAGTCATTTCTAGGATCGTCTTGGCAACGCTGCAAGGTGCATTTCATGAGAAATATCATTGCACATGTACCAGCCAAACAGAAAAAATCCTTCGGTGCAAAGCTTAAGCAAATCTGGCTTCAGCCTGATTATGATAGTGCCAAGAGATATGCATACACTTTCATGGATGATTACGAACACAAGTATCCAGAAGCGATCAAGACTCTTGAAGAAGGTCTTGAAGACTCACTTCAGTTCTTCAATTTCGAACAGATTGATTCTAGAAAGATCGCCTCTACCAATATGATCGAGCGTCTGAACCGCGAGATCCGCAGAAGAACCAAAGTCGTTGGAATCTTTCCATCGATCGATTCATACATACGCTTAGTTACTTCCTACTTGATCGAGTATAGTGAAGACTGGTCAACCGGAAGGTGCTATATAGACTCAAAGGTCATAACCCTGATTTATGAGGAAAAACTTAAAGCTGCATAAACCTTAAGGAGTTCTGATGGTTTTTGCGCACAATATTTGACACTAACCCCACAGTTCCCGAAGTGTCCCACTTTATATGATTCATATACTATATTTTACCATAAACCGAATATAAAAAATGCCACTTCGTATAAACAAAGGGACATTTTGGGAACTGCTGTGTTATACGATTTCAAATTCTATTCATACTCAATTAACTCAAATATCTTATCAATTTTCTCATCACGGAATAAGAATTTCAAAATTAGTTCCATATCCTCTTTCGACTCCATTTGTTTCAATTGATACCCATGTTCAGATAAAATGTCATCTAGTACTCCTTCAACATTAGATTTCATATCTAAATTCAACGAAGCAAGTTTACTACCTTGGAGATAGTCTCTAATATAGTTTTCCAGATTTTGAAAATGTAGCCCTTTCATATGATGGATACTGTGATAATTTTGAAATATCTCATATGGAACTAATATTTTGCCTCTCTCGACTAGCTTATGATAATGCTTCGGTAGTTTAAAATCAATCTCTCTAGCGATATCTTTGACTAGATCCCTTTCTTGAGGCTTGTAGATAAAATTATAATCATAACTTAGTAATTTCGAAATACTATATTTATCAAGAAACTCTCTTGCTATTTTTTCCCTGTCAAACTCATTAAAATAGGTTACCAGCGAATCATTGTCACATTCAAGTACCCATGATTCAGTTTTTCTTTTTAAAAACTGACCAATTTGGATCGTTAATCGGAACTTGTCTTTGTCATTGAAATAGTCGAACATTGGAACCACTTCATTGGGATCATGTACTGGTGTGAATGCCTCTGTATGATTATATTCACACTCCTTTTGTAATTCCATAATTCTATCTTGGTTGAAATTGAGATTTTGAGAATTAACCTCTGATATAAACTTCAATACTTTTGTAGATTCGCATGTGTAATAATCTTTGCAATTCTTAATATTTGTTGTTCTTTCCTTGTTATATGTACTTTTCTTAAGAAGTGCTTTTCCATCCTCTATGTCCATAACAAGCCAACATTCAACTTCAAGATATGCTGACTTCTTGAGAATGCTACCGACCGTTCTAGTGTGAACAACAATATTTCCAACACTAAAATCTACACCTTTTTCAAAGTACTTTTTTATAATTTTTTCTTTATCTTCTCTAAGTGACATATCTTCATTTTCAGTTAATTCAGAGTCATTTAGTTCTGACACCTCTGACGCATTTTTAAGCGTGTAGTAAGGCTTATTATTACTCGATATATGCTTGAAAACTGTAATATCTATTTTGTTCCCGATATTTTTGCGAAAATAGTCATACATTTGATCGCTATTAAAACCTATAAAAACTTTCCCTTTGTGAATTTCCTTTGAGTTACTCTCAAACGCTAGTACATAGTAATTATTTCTATACTGATCCACTGTTGAATACGATACAACTCCTGACAGTGCAATTTCCATCATAATCTCACCTCTAGTTTAATCAAATTCCAAAGTATTTTTTAGACTCATTATTACTTTGACTCCTATACTTTTCTAACTCTTCTTCCGAAAGTTGAGATGTCTTTACAGAACCGTGTTTACCTTTGTAATAATAAGGTTTACTGAAAGACTTATTTTCTTCTAACTTCCATGTTGAAGATTCTTTAATTTTAAAACTTGAGCATGTTTTCGCATTAATTGATCCTGCTAGTTTTAAATTTGCATTCTTAATGATACATTTTTCACCAGACTTGTGAACACAATCTCTACATGTAATACGTTTCGAATCTTTCTTAGGCTTTGTAATAGTTTTCCACTTTGGTTTTGGTCGACTTTTACCTCTGCGTCCAACTCGTTTGTTTTTCCCTGCCAATATTTCACCTACTTATCTCTCCAAAACTTTTATTTTATTTCGTGTAGAATTTGAGTCGGGTAAGTCAGGGAGATTACTCTCCCTTTCTCCCCTAAGAACTGTACGTGAGACTTTCACCTCATACAGCTCAAGCCATCTGCAACAGGTCTAACTACAAGACCTGCAAGTTACTCTATTCGCATAATAGTCATCATATTCATATAGATACGGATTGGCAGCTAACTTAATTAGTTTGTGGCGAATGATTCTTGTTGAACTTGCCACATATAGTTTTATTCTATCCGTTCTGAATATCCAGTCTCTCGATTCTTCAGATCCAAAGTACTTTTCTTTGACCCAATTCTTAGACTTATTGCTGTGTCTTCGAAGTGCCCATCTCCATATCTCATAGAATATGTAGCAATCCAACTTTTGAAAGGTTTCTTTCGAGCAGATGTGATTGTGATAGTTGCACCATCCTCTAATCACTGGATTCAGTCGACCGATTAAGTCTTCTTGCCTCATCCCCATACTTGATTTAACCACTTCTCGAATCTTTGACTTAATACTTTTGATGCTTCCTTCGGCTGGTTTTATAATCAACTTATTGCTGAACTTTCTAAAGTTCCAACCTAAAAAATCGAATCCTCGGTCTATGTGTGTGATGACTGTTTTCTCTTGTGATAACTCTAGACCACGCTCTTTTAGAAACTCTGAAATCATGGTCTTTGCATCTTCCAGTACTGTTTTATTGTTTGCTGTTACTACGAAATCATCAGCGTACACAGTTATGTTAAGTCTGTGCTTATTGAACTTCATGTGTACTCGACCCGTATGACCACGCCAATATTTGTTTTTCAGGTGACTACCTAAACCATTTAGCGTTAAGTTTGCTAAGGTTGGTGAGATAATCCCACCTTGTGGTGTTCCTGAGTTTGTCATATAAAGACGTCTGTCCTCAACATAACCGCTTTTTAGAAACTGCTTTAGAGTGCGTTTACATATCAGGGTATTTTCAAGCATCCAGTCGTGTCTGATATTGTCAAAGCAACCTTTGATATCCCCTTCAAGTACCCACTTTGCGGAGTCTTTCTTCGATAGGCATTTGAATAAGTACTCACAGGCATCTTTTGTGCCTCTATGCTTTCTAAATCCAAAGCTTGTTCTATCAAGCAATACTTCACCAACAGGATCTAAACAAAGCATGTGTAGTGCTTGCATGGCTCTGTCATACATTGTTGGGATTCCCAGGGCTCGGTCTTTACCGTTTTTCTTCTTGATATAGACGCGTTTTAATGGCTGGCTCTTATACCGGTTATTGCCCAACATCAGGACAGCTTTATATCGACTTGATGATGTTGACCATGTCTTGCCATCAACGCCTGCTGTTTTCTTACCCTTGTTGCTTATTACCCTCTTTACAGCGAGTAGTCTTCCGTAGTATGATTTTCTTAACAGATACTGTAATTTCTTCACCAGATACCTTTTGCCTCTTAGAGTTGCTTTAGCGATTCTGGCTTGAAGTCTATTCACATTATCCTCGACGCGGGTCCATTCCACCGAATCCCACCTCAAGGCGTAGTTAACTGACGCCTGCTTTTTTATGCTCATTGGCTCTCCAGTATTCATAAAGTTTCATTCCATTCACGCTTCAAATGACCCACTGGAAGTCTGCACACTTTCGTATTAGGGCAAATCTTGAACCCCTATCTGATTCATTACAAACCAACATTCGCTTTTTCCAGCTTTCCTATAACCGCTAGCATTGTACTCCTCTTACGAGAAACCTACCTTTTTCAGGAGCTGACGGTCTTACCCAGTTCTACACCTTAGCCAGTTCACACCACCTTAGATTCCACCTTTACTCCGAAGCCTTAGTCCACTTGACATATGATACAAAAAGTCACACATCCACAGCTCACACCTTTTGGTTACAGGGTTTCAGCCTTATTTCCCTGCTCACGTTTAACGAAGCTTACAGTGATTCATTTAGTTTAATCATAGTGATGTATTTACCCTAGCACTCCATCCGTTTTAGGCTCACAGATTTCATACGTTGTTCTTGCAGCTTAGTACCTAACAGTTACCTGTAGCGCACCTACAAGTAGGGTTACTCCAAATGGATAGAGCAGTCCGAAAGTCTTTCGACTTAGACAGCCCAAGATGTAGCTTATGCCTTTATTTCAGGCACTGGTCGCACTTTCGTATAACGTTCCCACAGTTCACGACGTGCCCTTAATAACCTTCTCTTCTATATTTTAACATCTTAATACAGAAAAACACGCCATTATACAAAATGTCTAGGGCATGTCCTTGAACTGCTGTGTTATAGGATGGTTATCCCCTTCTTAGTCATTGACCAGATTATCAGCGTTATGCTAAAATAATCAAAGAACGTACGTTCTCATGTTAGTACTAAAAGGAGATTTTATGACTGAAGTTTTGTCCAAATTTGTAATTGATTTTTCAAAATCACTACTCGAAAGATTTCGCAATAGTAAGTACGCCTGGATTGTGGTAGTAGGTTTTTTACTTTTCCAGTTGAACAAAGTAAGTCCATTGAGTATAAGGATTCTATCACAATCATTAGGAAAAATCGCTGACATAATCTATGATGATCCATTGCCACTAATATTCTTTTTTTGCTTTATTACACTATTCGCTTTACTAGCAAGACATAGTCATAAGAAGCACCTTGATACAGAGTACCTTTGTGAGCTTAGAAGCGAGCAATACACTTCTGATGAAAACGAATTGCTAGTCGTAAAGGTATATGAGAACACGAGACGCTTTGAGCCAATTCGTCGCATATCGATATTTAACAACTCAAATGAGGAACTAAAGAATGCTGTTGGATATGTAGATTTTTATCTGCATAAAACTAGAAAATTCCGAGTTCCATTTGACATTAGAGATCTCAAATCAGGATATGGTGAAGTAATCGAAGAATATAATATAAGAAAATACGGCTTTGATTGGAACGAGTTCGATGTTCTTGTTCAAACATGTAATTTTTCTTCAAGTAAAATTTCCAACAGAAGATGCTACGGTGATATATTCTACATTCTACCACCAGATCATAGAGACCTATTAAACAGATTTTGGTTTGAGAAATACATTTCTTACGATTTAAAATGGCTAAAAAGACAATGGAGTGATTTTGTTATTCCTTATACATTTCATCATTTCAAAACTCAGACTTATTTCGAACGCACAATAACTAAAAAAACATATATAAACATACTAAGGAATTGGTTAAGAATTATATTTGTAACACCAATATATATTGCTATTTTAGTTGTTTCAGCAGTACTTTTAGCTAAGTTTGCGCATCAAATAAGCGAAATAGTTAGATTACTTACTAAGGATCTTAAATTGGCTTTTCAAATTTTTTATAATCATATGATGTAAGAGAAGCTTCACTAGTTGCAGCGATTTAGGGGAGAACTGTCCTATAACGTTCCCGCAGTTCCCGATGTTGAAACACGTTTATTGGCGCAGCTTTTGCCGTTTCTTTTGCTTCTCTACACTGTCAAAGCATTGAATCCACGTTTCCAAGCAACTGCCTTCGCAAAAGATGTGACCTTCAGCTTGTTTCAATGTTGGGAACTGGCGTGTTACCTGTTGAACCTAAAGCCTAACACTCTGGCTTGTACATGAACCATCCTCACGAGTTACACTTCAGATCAAGTAATGATAGTCTCATTTCCAATGTTTCAATTATGCTTGTGTGCTGCACCCATTTGCTTTTGGATTTATTTTTGGTTAACGCAATATTTCCTAGTCCAAATATTTCCGCCATATGTCGGGAACACCCCATCTAAATAGGATTTCCGGAACCCTTCCTCTGTCGGTTTTTCAGGTAACGTTCCCGCAGTTCCCGATGTTGAAACACGTTTATTGGCGCAGCTTTTGCCGTTTCTTTTACTTCTCTACACTGTCAAAGCATTGAATCTACGTTTCCGAGCAACTGCCCGCGCAAAAGATGTGACCTTCAGCTTGTTTCAATATTGGGAACTGGCGTGTTACCTGTTGAACCTAAAGCCCAATACTTCGGCTTGTACATGAATCCAATTCACGAGTCACATTTCAGCTCAAGTAATGGTAACCTCATTTCCAATGTTTCAATTATGCTTGTGTGCTGCACCCATTTGCTTTTGGATTTATTTTTGGTTAACGCAATATTTCCTAGTCCAAATATTTCCGCCATATGTCGGGAACACCTCATCTAAATAGGATTTCCGGAACCCTTCCTCTGTCGGTTTTTCAGGTAACGTTCCCACAGTTCCCGATGTGCCCCTACTTTTTCATAATTTATATACTATATTTTACCATAAACAGAGTATAAGAAATGCCACTTCGTAAACAAAGGGGCATTTTGGGAACTGCTATGTTAGATGATGGAATATCCGTTCTATTCATATTTTTCCCATTCATCTCTACTGTCCACTGCTTTAAAAAAGTTTCTATTATAATTGAATTTTTTAACTTTAAGAAAAGTATCAAGTGAAATGAACTTACCCCATCCTCCGCATGGAGACTTTTTATACATTTTTCTTAGTACAAATAGCTCTCCATCTCCAAAATCTAAAATAGTCGGTTTTGTAAGATATGCTACATATTTTCGGGCATGTTTCCACCTAAATGTATAGTAATTATCCTTCTCGTAAAAATCAAAATTCTCTATAATGTCATCTGCTTTAATAATCCAAATTATATTTTTAAAGTAACTCTCTCTTAACCTAATATCTTCTAATGAAAGACTACTAGAATTTAACAAAATCACTTCATAATGATCTGTCAAGATATCAGCTCTTCGCCCGTTTATGTCCAATTCACAATTTTCTTTAGGATAAAGTTTTTTCCAACTGTTATGCCATTCACTATCAGTTTCGGTCCAGTCATCACATTCAACGTTAGATTTGTGTGCCCAATGCCAAGCATTAATCTCACCACACTTTGATATTACTTTGTTTTTGCAAATTGGACATATTGCTTCCATATGTGGTTCTGGAAGAAGTTTTTCGCCCTTTGTGTTGATTGCATACAGCATTGTATTCCTCCTAATCTAAGGGTATTCTTTCATCTAACGTTCCCACAGTTCCCGAAGTGCCCCACTTTTATAACTCATATACTATATTTTACCATAAACCAAGTATAAGAAATGCCACTTCGTATAAACAAAGGGGCATTTTGGGAACTGCTGTGTTATATGATGTTCTAGTCCGTTTATACTTCACTAGCTATATTTATCAGTAAATACACCAGAACTAAAATCCTCAAGATATTTTTTCCAATAAAATCTCAAATCCCCTTTATATAATTTTGGAATTATGAGAAATGACGCAATATTTAAGATAACCATAAAATATAACAGTCCCAAAATGAAGTTTCCACACCAGGCGAGTTGATAACCATTGAAAACATCAAACGGATTGCTTGTTCCATTATTATTGAGCACGACTATTGTTGATAGAAAAGTTAGGATAAAAGTTAATAATCCATAAAAGGTTATATCTGATCCCCATGAGAGTGTTAACCGTAAGACTTTTAGTTTCCAATCAACTTTTCGCTTACTCATATAATCATCAAACTGTCGATTCGCTCGATGCCAACGATTGGCATTAGTCTTTTCATGCTCAATTGCTATGAATGTTCCTATTTTATAGATATTGCTCTGCTTCCTCAGGATATACATTGAGCCAACATAAACTATAATTAGCAATCCAACTAATGCATATGGAGCTGGAATTGAATCTGGATTCTTCAAATAGTACCCTAAAGCTCCACCATACGATCCAATCCAAAATACAAGCACGAACTTGATTCTATCAAAGAGCATCATCATCTCTTCTCTTAAATATTGAATCTCAATTTTTTCCATTACGTCATCCCTCCAACTGCAACTATCATATATAACTAGGACTTGAATTTCATATAACGTTCCCGCAGTTCCCGATGTTGAAACACGTTTATTGGCGCAGCTTTTGCCGTTGCTTTTACTTCTCTACACTGTCAAAGCATTGAATCTACGTTTCCGAGCAACTGCCCGCGCAAAAGATGTGACCTTCAGCTTGTTTCAATATTGGGAACTGGCGTGTTACCTGTTGAACCTAAAGCCCAATACTTCGGCTTGTACATGAATCCTATTCACGAGTTACATTTCAGCTCAAGTAATGGTAACCTCATTTCCAATGTTTCAATTATGCTTGTGTGCTGCACCCATTTGCTTTTGGATTTATTTTTGGTTAACGCAATATTTCCTAGTCCAAATATTTCCGCCATATGTCGGGAACACCCCATCTAAATAGGATTTCCGGAACCCTTCCTCTGTCGGTTTTTCTGGTAACGTTCCCACAATTCCCGAAGTGCCCCCAACTCTTTATTACTACTATGTTATATTCTACCATATTCTAAATATAAATCAGCCCCTCTGTTACCAAAGGGGCATTTTGGGAATTGCTGTGTTATGGGATGTTTTTGTCGTTCTATTCATTAAGTTATTGCTCAAAACTACCTAAGAGATGGTTTCAATAATTCCAGACAATTCTTTTTCAAACTGGATGACTTTATTCAGATCTTCATAATACCTTTTAATAGTCATATTCATACATGCTTTTCTATTTTCACTATCTCTATTAAGAAAGACCTCTGCACTATAAAAAAGTGTAAGATCGTGTATTGTTCCGAATAAACTGAAACACGCTGCATCCCAATCATGTAACTCATTATCAGCACCCTCTAAGCTATTACTTTTCATGTAATATTCGCTTATTTTCTTTTCAAAAGGTTTTAACACTTCAATCAAGTGTTCTTCGCTAATATCTTCATTTAGGTACTCATTGTAAGTAAAGATTACTTTTTCAGCTAGTGTTAGCATTTGCTCTAAAATATACTTCATTTCCTTCACTAACTTACTTTTCTTACCGATGTTATCATTTATATATGCTTTCAAACTTTCATAATAGGTGTGTACATCAAAGTGAACACCATTTATGAAAAGCTTATTATTCCCATTAACTTTGTACCACCACTCACTATCCTGCTTATTATCAATCCAAGTAGTATGACATATATAATTATTGTTTATATGATCGCTTTCATCCCGACCATAATATATCCAAACAATATTAGCCAAACGTCCAGTCCAGTGTCGTTCGGATATTGAGTTTGAATATACTTCTACAGACCTAATCTCATCCACTACCAACTTTGATATGTCGGATATTTCTTCAAATGATGATGGCTCCTTTAGAATTACTTTTACCGAGTACCGTTTTGCACTTCCTGTATGTACAGGATCAACTTTATATATTATGTAGTTTTCATATTCTTTATAAATATTATCTGTTTTATATGGGGTATATTGCTCAACATCAAAAAATACGGTCCCTCCCATACTTGACCTGTATATAGGAAACTGAGGTTGCCTAGGATTATTTCGACTCCATATGGATAAATATAATGAAACCAGTTTTTTTATATCATATAATGACTTCTTGCCTTCTTTTATAATATGTCTATCCGTTATAGCGCTACATAGAAAACTAGTAAAAACACTTACTGGTTTCTCAGGGTGACCATACGATAGTTGTGTAGCACTACTTGATGATAAAACTGCATAACCATTTCCGTGAAACTCTTCCACAGACTTGTTAATGTCAAATTCTGTTGAGTTTTCTACATTATAATTTCCTGATAAACAGCAGTCCAAGAAAATAATTTTGCTTCTCGTTCCTACTTCTTTAAAATACTCCAAAACTTCATTAGTACTAATTAAATCATCACTTAGTACAAGATAATGCTTCTCTTCTATCGTAGTACCATGACCAGAAAAGTAAAAAATCAAAGTATCATCAGTACGCAATTCGGACTGTGCTTTAATCAGAGAATCTATAAAATCCTCTTTCTTAACATCACCGTCACTTCCAATTGAGGTAATACAATCTTCATTCACATTCAATCCAGAAATCAAAGCGTTCTTTAGTTCTTTAATGTCATTAACGCAAAACGGCAAATCATCTGCGCCAGAAATATAATAGTTACTTACACCAACTAATACCGCCTTAACTTCTGCCATGGTACTCCTCCTGTAAACGAACTGCACTTTGCATTTTCATTCCAAAATGTGACTCATAATAAAACTAAGACAAAAATGTTCCATAACGTTCCCACGGTTTCCGATGTTGAGCCACGCTTTTAGGCGCAACTTTTGCTCTTCACTTTTAACTATTCTACACTTTAAATGTAAAACATCCCAACAGTAAGCATAAACCAAACTTCGCAAAAGGTGTGACTGGCTCAATGTTGGAAAACGCTGTATTACAAGAAGTTCTACACAGACTTTGCTCACCGCTTACTTTTCTGATTTTGATTTTCCCACCTCTTCTATTGATGTTTAGTTCAAGAAAGTGAGACCAAATATTCATATTGTTTTACGATCGTGTGATTACATAAATTATGTTTTTCTACCGTTGCACAACTCAGCCAATGTATTATAGTTCAATGATTTAGGTAAATTCCGCATTCGAAATATACCCCTCTGCACTTTTAAAGCTTTTGATTTTCCTTTTGACTTTTCAACTGAAATATACTCCGTCGAAATATTAGCGACATATGTCGGGAACACTGCTATAAAAACCTCAAATGCGCCACTTTAGCTGCTTCTAAATTTCTTGTAACGTTCCCGCAATTGCCGATGTGCCCCACTTTTTATATACTCTTATGTTATATTTTACCACAATTTGATACAAAGCAACCCCTATGTCTCCACAGGGGCATTTTGGCAATTGTCGTGTTATATGATGATCTTCAGCTTCTTTACTTGTGAGCTGACCTAATCTCCATCTTTTCTAAATCAATTATTGCTCCTACTTCTTTTAGAAAATTCATTCCTATAATTCCATTGATATCAAAACCATAGTCCATTGCTCCAATTTCGCACTCAAACTCTTGCATGCGTAGTCCGCCTAAATCAAGTTCATCAATTTTCTTTAAAAATACAAACTCAGAGCCACCTACTCCTCTTATGGTTTCAATTGAGTCAGTTGGTTCCATTTCCACTCCAACTTCAAACACCAAATCGGACTTCAATATTGTTCCACCAGAGCCTGTATCAATTAGTACGTTATCAATCTTCTGCTCATTTCCTCTAAATCTTATAGTCAATTCAGCAAAAATTAATCCATGTTTTTCAACGAGGTGTATCATTTTCTGCGTACCCCCATCCAAACACGTTCTTTCACTTTCAAGTCTTCATTCTGAGTATGATATACATATAATTCTTTGTCAGGATTTTTCTTATGTTCAACTTCGTACTCCTTGAGTGCAGCTTGACTAGTTTCAAAGTAGTTCAATACAGAAATCTTGTCAATTACTCTCTCACCATTTTCAGAATGAGCCTCAAGTGCTTCAATAAGAACCCAACAGTCGCTATATTTTGAACGTACTTCTGACCATTTCACGCTTATCACTCCAATCGATATTTCTTATTCTATTATCCCATATCTATGTATATATCTTCAACTTTTTATAGCTGAAGATTTTCATATAACGTTCCCGCAATTGCCGATGTGCCCCCACTTTTTATATACTCTTATGTTATATTTTACCACACATTAATACAAATCAACCCCTATGTCTCCATAGGGGCATTTTGGCAATTGTCGTGTTAGACGAAGTTAATTTTGATTTGGCATTACCTCAATTTTTCTGTCAATATACTGCCCAAGTGTCAAATTATATAAATTGTATTTCTTCACTTCTGCGATATTAATTAGATGATCAATATTGGTTCCAATTAGAGTTTCTGAGTCTATGTCGATTAGCTCAGATATTTTTTTCATATTTCTACCACTCGATAAACCATATATTGACTTTTCCCAAATTTCCTTTGGGAGTATTTTATTGTCAATTACAACTCTAGTATTATTTTCATGTGAACTAATTTCAGATTTTCTACAAAAATTATCACTAAGTATTTCTTTGTACTCCTTCGGATAGTAATGTTTTAAACAAATCAAATAGACATATATTCTAAACTGACTTCTTTTTTCGGCATTGTCAACTGGCATTTGAGAGAGATAAAAAAAGTAAATACTATTAGTTATTTTAACGATATCTCTTACTGATGGGTTATAAAACTTGATAGCGTTTTGTACAATTTTTGAATCTTCAATTTTCATTTGCGTTCTTTCTCTTATATACGGATCTAACTCAACTAAAGGCAAACGAAATATTAAGTCTACAAATCTACGCAAATATCCTGACGAATCCATATTTTGACCATATACTGTTGAGACACTATGACTTAACTGTTCCATGTCTATTCCCAAGATGAAGATAACATTTTCTATTCCAAAGAAGTGTTTTACTACTTCAAGCGTTTGAATTGCATAAGTTGGCTTACAACGATCTAGCTCATCAATAATAATAATTAGTTTATGCTCATGACCATAACCTTTTGAAATCTCCAACAATATTTTTTTGAGTTTATTTTTCAATGCAGTATTTTGCTCATATGCTTTAAAAAAGTCAACTTCCATAGATTTATCTTCAATCTCTCTGTTTCGATTAAAAGCTTTCTTAATAAAGCCCATTGTTTCTTCAGTAATGCCTTTTGAGTTCAAATAACCTTCAAGTAAATTTTTTCCTATAGAATAGACAATCTCTTTAAAATCATTTATTAGTTCTTCTTTTAACCCCATTTTAATGATATCATCTTTGAACTGCTGAAATAAGTGATATGCAATTGGAACAAATGCATCATCCCAATCATCATTTATCCATGCATTATATCTAATTACTGTTGCGTTTAAATTAACGTACAACTCTTCTTCACTGAGTTTTATTTCTTGTTCAAATTGCTCTAAAAATATTGTTTTTCCAGTTCCCCACGCTGAGTCAATTGCTATTACAAATGACTCATCTCTAAAATGTTCAGATTTAGAGATAACATTAACTAAATTATCAGCAAAACGTTTTCGCTTAAATATATCAGAATTGCTAAACGTGTACTTAAAGTCTCGTGCCATTTCTCAAACTCCTTCAAAATTCATTTCGTCTAACGTTCCCGCAGTTCCCGATGTTGAAACACGTTTATTGGCGCAGCTTTTGCCGTTTCTTTTGCTTCTCTACACTGTCAAAGCATTGAATCTACATTTCCGAGCAACAGCCTTCGCAAAAGATGTGACCTTCAGCTTGTTTCAATGTTGGGAACTGGCGTGTTACCTGTTGAACCTAAAGCCCAATACTTCGGCTTGTACATGAATCCTATTCACGAGTTACATTTCAGCTCAAGTAATGGTAACCTCATTTCCAATGTTTCAATTATGCTTGTGTGCTGCACCCATTTGCTTTTGGATTTATTTTTGGTTAACGCAATATTTCCTAGTCCAAATATTTCCGCCATATGTCGGGAACACCCCATCTAAATAGGATTTCCGGAACCCTTCCTCTGTCGGTTTTTCAGGTAACGTTCCCGCAATTGCCGATGTGCCCCCCCTTTTTATATACTCTTATGTTATATTTTACCACATTTTTATACAAACCAACCCCTATGTCTCCACAGGGGCATTTTGGCAATTGTCGTGTTATGTGCTGTTATTCACATACTCTAATCTTGATATTATTTATTCAACTCACTATATTTCTTCACCTTAAATTCATGAGGTTTTAGTTTGTTTTTCAATTCACTATATTTTTCCTCATAGTCTCTGTTCCATTTGAGCATACTCGTCAACATCTGAACTGTTGGTGTATAGTTTGATGCTTCATATCCATAATATTGTTTTACCCATCTAGCGAATATTCGTTCTTCACGAACCCAGACAGGTATGTCCATAATTAATATGCAGTCTGCTGTATTAAGCAAGTCCTTATATTCTTCACGATACACACCTTCTACTATCCAAGCTTCCAATTTATACAGTCTGTCTAATATTTCGTTTATTTCCTTTTGATTTCTTCGTATATCTCCAGTCTTCCGTCGAATGTGAATCAGATTATCCAATTCAAAAAAGTAACTTTGATTATGAACTGCAAGCGCCTTTCCAAGTGTCGTTTTTCCACTAGCTACAGATCCTAAAATCAAAATTTTATTATATATACTTAATTTAGAATTTCTCATAATACCTCTTTGGTTTTCGCACTTACTTCGTGAATAATGGCATCATAACGTTCCCACAGTTCCCGATGTGCCCCCCACTCTTTATTACTTCTATGTTATATTCTACCATATACTTGATGCAAATCAGCCCCTCTGTTACCAAAGGGGCATTTTGGGAACTGCTGTGTTAGGAGATGTATTTTTCAGAATCTCTCAACACTAGGTATTCCATTGTTTAATGACAACTTATAAACATCTACTGTTCTATTCCCAACCAATTCTCTAATTGTATATATATCTTCATCAGGAAAATCAATACCACAAAATACAGCTTTTAAAGCTTTTTGAATCTCTATATAGCAATCCTCTTTTTCTTCTCTTAACATCAAAATTCTATATTCATTTTCGTCTTTCCAATCCAAATTTTTAGTGAAATATAACTGAGTTTTGTTTTGTTCTATATGATAATCTATAAAATAATCTCTAAAATTATCTACCAACTCTTTACAAGCTCGCACTTGATATGCACCTCGAACATTTAAAGTTGAATCTGAGTATTTAACATTTTCATGATAAATTTTATTATCATAACTCTTTTCCATTACATTTAGAATACTTTCTTTATCAAATGCTAAGCAAATTCCGCGGTGATTTTCTCCATATTGAGCCCACATTCTTAGTTTGAAGAACCCAGATTTATAGTAATTGTCGTTATCAAATATGTGATTACCAGTAAATTTAAGATTAGATTCACTAGTGGTAAAACATAATAATTTACATTCGTCTAGTCTGACTTTTTCCATATCACTCATGTATTTCTCATGATCAAAATTCTCAACATCAAAGTCTGGACTTCCTTCCCAAAATAATGACACCGTACTTCTGATTTTTTCCATTGGGTCGTTTACGTTTCTAAATGATGAAAAGCGAAGATTCATACTCGGCAATATTTTCTTTAAGGCTGTATCATGACTTGTATAATGAAAAACAACATCATCTCCAAAATACTTATCTTTTATTTGATAAATCATATGATATTCCATATACATCTCCTGAAAAATATGTTTCCTAACGTTCCCGCAATTCCCGATGCGCCCCACTTTTTATATACTCTTATGTTATATTTTACCACAATTTAATATAATTCAACCCCTATGTCTCCACAGGGGTGTTTTGGGAATTGTCGTGTTAGATGATGCTATTTTGGTTTTCGCGAACTAACTCGATAGTAAAAGTACAAATTGTTTTTTGCTATATTCTTTTTCTCTTCTTTCCACTGAATATATGAGTCAATCACCGCTTTTGTAGCACCAGCTGTCACACCTATTAACTCAGGTGGAAAAGATACAAGTTCACTTGCGTGAGAGATGCCAAAACCAAGTAAAGAACCACCACCAGCAACTTTTAGAGTTTCCGAATTAACAACATTTGATAACGTCTTCTTAACCAAACTATTCTCTTGAATGGACTCCTCGATGTCAAGAACAGTAGGTGCAATTTGATTATAAAACAATTCACTACATTCAATTGTGAAATCTTTACTCCAAACTTCAGAGTGAACTTGTTCTGATAGTTTATCAACTTCTGAGCGAAACCTTATTAGAGGAGCCTTTAACTCTTCCCTTAAGAAGAGTATCTCTTCAATATTCATATTTGTAACATCGGGTAGTCTACTAAATAGATCGCCAACAAGTTGAGCATGCGAAATAACTCTTGTTTGTGCCTCGCTAGTTTTAATTATCTTTTTTCTTTTTAGATCACTAAAATACTCCATTACTTCCTCATCAAAATATGGGTAAGATTCTCCTTTTTCAATAACTTCAGCTAAAATATTAAAATAGTTGTTAACAAAATCATCAAGTTTGGATTCATCACTATAATTATGAATGCTTCCGAGCTCCTTTAAATTCATTACACCATTTTGAATTGCCCTTTCAAACTTTCCATATCCCGTTTCTAAAAGCATTTTATCTACTTCTTGGTAACAAAGCTCAATAGCACTATTCATATCTTTTTTAATATTTATGTAAGTAAGTAGTTCTTCTTTTGTTTTTCTATTCTTTCTCTCAAGTCTATAAAACTTTCTTATATATTCAAGTGTGTTGTCTTGATCGTCATTCATTAAATTCTTGTACTTAGCTAGCTCCTCAAGAAATTTCTCTGGATTTTCCCCTCGAGTCTTCTGAATCTCATTTACTGAATTGAGTATTGAGCCTTTCATACTGTATAAATCTACATGATCAGCATATAATAATGCTGTTTTTAACATATTTATTTCTCTATCAACATTTAGAGTATCATCTCCAATACCTGCAACTGACATTACCAGTTTCGAATGCATATCTATACTCCTTCCAAAATAGTTTCATCTAACGTTCCCGCAGTTCCCGATGTTGAAACACGTTTATTGGCGCAGCTTTTGCAGTTTCTTTTGCTTCTCTACACTGTCAAAGCATTGAATCTACGTTTCCGAGCAACAGCCTTCGCAAAAGATGTGACCTTCAGCTTGTTTCAATGTTGGGAACTGGCGTGTTACCTGTTGAACCTAAAGCCCAATACTTCGGCTTGTACATGAATCCTATTCACGAGTTACATTTCAGCTCAAGTAATGGTAACCTCATTTCCAATGTTTCAATTATGCTTGTGTGCTACACCCATTTGCTTTTGGATTTATTTTTGGTTAACGCAATATTTCCTAGTCCAAATATTTCCGCCATACGTCGGGAACACCCCATCTAAATAGGATTTCCGGAACCCTTCTTCTGTCGGTTTTTCAGGTAACGTTCCCACAGTTCCCGAAGTGCCCTACTTTTTATAATTCATATACTATATTTTACCATGAACCGAGTATAAGAAATGCCACTTCGTATAAACAAAGGGGCATTTTGGGAACTGCTGTGTTAGGCGATGGCAACAATGGTTAATTATCAAATCACTTCGCCCATACAAAAAATGCAGCCCTTCATACTGCTATATACCATTACTCTTATGAAAATTGCTTATTCTCCTTATTGAGTTACTATAGTTCTTCTCACGAAACTTGTATTCTTCGGTATTTATATACTCTTTATCATACTTACTCTTTACAATTGGTTCAAAGTACATTCCGTAACTTTTAAGCGAAGGTGAATAATCACTCGTTGTCGCACAAGGAATTGATTTGGCATTCTTGCTTTTTAGCTCACCTAAGTATAGTTTCACTTCTCTTAATGCAAGTTTCTTAAAACCTTTCTCAAAGAATAAGAAATTTAAACCATTTTCTTTTACAACTGATTTGTAGGCAAGACAATCAGGTTTTTCATAACTGATTAATTCTATGAGAGCCTTTTCATTACGAGTTAACTCTTCGCACTTTTCTATTTTCAATAGTATGCTATGAAAGTTTAAATCTCTACCGTCGATAATGACTAAATGATCATCTGCGTTTAATATTGGAAAAGTGCTACTTGCATCGTCATAAGACCAAAATGTTAAATAATTATTATTACTATTATGTCTCTTAATTTCTGCAACAGCAGTAGCTTTACTGTCCGCCCAGTATGAGATTTTCTCGTCTGGAAACAATTTTGAATATCTGCCTCTGTTATCGTTATTTCTTAAGTTTCCTGAATGTAATTCACTAATCGTCTTGCCATATAAGTTTTCATTAAAACTGACACATCTAAAAAAGTCAAACTCGTATGTCTTGTATACTGGTAAAGATCTATGCTTTAATACTTCCGAAATAAATGATTGGTTTTGAAATAATGCTCCCATTACATTCCTCCAATATTTCAAGGTAAGAAAATTAATAATTACTGTAGTTCAAAATCAAAGTTACTTTATTATAGCAAGAAGCCCCATTGGTGCTTTTGCCTAACGTTCCCACGGTTCACGCTCGTTCGCCTTCTAACTGCAAGGCTTTCACTTATTACAAACATTTTACTAGATAACAGATTCAAACTGTGCTTCTACTGGGCGAATGGCGGGACACCGCTGTGTTAGATGATGGTCTTAAAATCTTTTACTATGTAGAATATACAAAGTCCTTGAACTTATTTCTTATAGCTCGATTCAGCATTCTCATATTGCTAATTTGAACTAATTCGAAGTCTGAATAAAAATCGCAAGCAGAGACATCTAATTTAACATCAAAATGCTCCTCATATTTCTTAACTAGACTATCAAATCTCGAAGTAATGTATTTCTTCTTCTCATATTCCGACACAGGTTCAAAAGATGAAATACAATCAAGTCTTGACTGTAGCTCTGGTATAACTTGAGTTTTGAAATGGTTCTCACTTAAGTTCGAAGTAAAAACTACAATGTAGCCATTTAAGTCAACAACTTTTCCTTGAGATGTTGTAAACTTACCATCTTCAAGAAGCTCAAGGAAGAAATTCATAACTTTGTCATCAGCTTTTTCGAACTCATCAACAAGTAAAACACCTGTATCAGATTTTTTAAGTTTTTCCAAGATTTCTCCACTATCCGATCCTACATAACCTCTAGGACTTCCTATAAGGCTATTTAGTGAATCCTTGCTACTATAGTTCCCAAAATTAATTTTGGCCAGCTTTCCATTAGATGTAAGATTATTGTGTAATAATCTAGCAACATGCGTTTTGCCAACACCGCTAGGTCCAAGCAGAAATACAGAATAAATTGGGTGTTCACCCAATTTATTAAATAGACGAAACTTCTCTAGATCACATTTTAAGTCAGCTTTAAATATGTCATGACCAAATAATTCATTTGCAAAATTACTATTGAGTTCTTCAAATTTATGCTCGTCTAAATCTGTAATTCTAATTAATTTTCCTTCATTTTTAGGTTCGATAGAATCTTCAATGAATTCTTTTGGAATTTCGATATTATGTTCATCAACATAATCAATCACTTCTTCTATGACAAATGGGAACAACGATTGTGCTGTCTCTGCCAACTCCTCAACTATTATAAAATTACAGACTCCAAAGTCGAATGCATAAAAAAATCTTTCAAAATGATACAAATTATCCTGTGATTTATCCAAAAGTTTTATAGCAGTAGTTATATCAACATAGACTTCGTCATACTCGTAAGAATCTTGCAAATTCTGATTTCCATCTAGTTTCGCAGCACTTACAAATACACGTCTATGTTCATCCATGTGATTTTTTATATATTGAAAACTACTCTTTTTATAAGTGAATAAGTCCATTATTTAACACCATACTTTCTTAGTGTTAATTTTTTTCGAATCCAGTAATTCAATCTTTTGTACCAAACCACTTTAGTATCATTTTGCAATTCATCATCATTAAGCAATTGAATAATTGACAAAACATCTATGAAATTATATGTTTGCTTATCTTGGCATTCCGCCTTTTCTTTTTCATTTGACGTACTCTTCTTTATTAAACTGTCATTGCTCTCTGATCCATTTTCCATCATGAAACTAAAAGTGTTTTTGATTTCTTTCTTCACTACTCTATTCTTATAAACTCCAACAATGGCAACATTACCAATTAGCAAATCGTCAACATTATATAGATTCTCGAACTCGCCTTCAAATTGAAGAGGAATCTTAATCATAAAATCTTCATTGCCACTTTGTCCTTTCAGTAAATACGAATAATCTTTGAACATTGAGTTTGTAATATTGCTTATATCTACACCTTCCACAACAAATCCTTTTAATGCTCCATTTGCAACAAATTTTACCTGTCTTAACTCCATTTCATTATCAAGCTCAAGTTGCACATCTTTGAGCAAAATTAAGTCGCCTTCTTGAAGTCCACTAAAATCTGTTACATCTTTACATTTCGAAATCACTTTCTTTAACATTAGTGATTTTGTAGTTTTAACTTCTAATGTTTCTACTAGTTTTTCACTTTTAGTATTTGCAACTTTTCGATTTGCTCCAATTGTTGCTTTAATACTATCTAGGTATCCAGCACTCAACTTACTATCTTCTTCATAACTTTGCTCTAAAGACAAACTAGATTCCTTGCTTATTGTGCTCACAATGACATTATTTATCATCATAGCAAGTTCATAAACTTTCGATAGATTTATATAATAGATATTAAAGACCATGTGTTTACCTCCAATTGATTTTATGACTTTCATCTAACGTTCCCACGGTTCACGCTCGTTCGCCTTCTATTGCAATGCTTTCAACTTATTCACAACCGTCTACTTCGGAACATTCTTAAATTTCATCATCACCAGGCGAATGGCGGGACACCGCTGTGTTAGAAGATGTTTAGTACAGGTCGTTTAATACATTAACTACTAACGTCCAAGATAACTCTGCATTTGACTTATTGACTTCAATATTCGATTGAACTTCATTCCCCGGGTGAATAATGTTTCTGTACAATCGAATAGCATGAGTAAAATGATAGATCCTCGCTTTGAGTATGCCCAATTCAAAGCATACATCAAGCAACTCATTTAAACTCATTCGTTCAACTTTCACAATACGATTAGTCTTGCCTTTTGGGAGCTCATACTCTAATATATTTCTTTGCTTCAATCGTTCTAATAGACATGCTTCTACTACACTTCCACACAGAACAATCACAGCCTTATACAATTTGTTAATTAATGCAATTGTTATCTCGATACAGTCTCTTTTTATCTGTTCACTTAGTTCATTTCTTTGAATATAGGAGATACTTCTCCATAGTCTGTAATCGAAACCAGCACTTAATATATCTTCATATGTAATTCCTATATCATTATTTAAATGCTCTTTAAAATCACATTTTATACATTCCATTTGAAAACGTTGTAAATTACTTTTATACAACTCTTTTTTCGGATCGATCATTAGTGCCTGTTCTACTAACGTTATTGCCTTAGCAAACTCATTTTTACCTTCGTATATAACTGCAAGATTATTACGTGAAGATGAATCCTTCGCATTCTTTTCTATAAGTAATGAATAACCTTGGATAGCCTCATCAATTTCACCAATTTGAGCACAAGAGAATGCATACCAAAAACCGTTACGTTCTTGTACTTCAGCCATATAGTATGATCTGTTATATATTGATACAACAGACTCATAAACTTCATAGCCAAATGCCAAATCTAATAGATCATTGATAAGTCTAAAGCTGCCTACTTTAGATGATTCATTAATTGCATTATCAAATGTAACTATAAATTGAGTTTTTTCATCTAAAGAAAACTCATCGTATACATCTGGATCAAGACCATAGTAGACTCCAAGTTCATCCTCTTTACGTACTATATCAACAAGTTTCTCAATTTGACGATTATCTACGTAATAACTATGTAAGCATCGAACATACTCCTTGCAGCTAGGAAACTCCTTTACACACTTTTCAATCTGAGTTATTGCAGATTTAAGAACTTTCTTGCTCTCACTTTTGTGATAATAGTTATATAACGCTACTAACCCCTTAGCCTTGATTGTCCTCTTTTTATTACCATAACTCTTAACGATTGTTTCCAATGAGTCTAAAATGAGATTTTCGAAAAGTACATTAATGTCTGACGAGTGATAATCATCACTAGTTATGTCGTACCAATCTACAACTATATCTTCTAGTTCAAGTTCATTAGGTAGTTCGTCATAGTACTCGTCCATTATATCCAACCGACTCAGTGAGTAAGCTGCTTTAATTACACCAAAATGTCCTAAGTAATAAATATCATTCTTATAATCAGTGTCTACTATGCTTGTGAATACTCTAAGAGCAGACTCATATTCTTGGTTTTCTAAGTCAATTATTGCTGACAATAATAGTTTCAACTGATGTCCATCTATCTCAACATCATTAAATAATGACCTAGCATTTCCGAACTGTCCTGATACTAAATATGCTTCTAACAGTAGTAGCTTCATTCTATTACTCTTATAGTGCTCTTTTTCTAAACTGCTAATAAAAGTAATTCGAGAATCATGATCAAGAGTTTCTGCTTTTAGTACAAGTAACTCCGTTGAATCTGGAAATTTTGCTAATCCATTATTCAGTAGCTTCTTTCTTTTAACACTATCTCTTTCTAGATCATAAAGACTCTCAAAAATATAAGGAATACCCTTATGATTATCTAAGACACTATAATAGTGTTTTTTTGCTAATTCTCTTAGTTCTGATCTTTCGGTGTATGAGTCATAGGATTTACTATAATATGACATTGCAAGATAGTAATGTACTTCAGGATCAAAATAGTCATTTTTTAATCGCTCTTTGCACAATTCTATAACTACATCAAAGTTGTCATTTTCAAATTCCGAAGCTATTTTGTCCAAACTAAACCTCCTGTATTCAATGTCTTCTAACGTTCCCACAATTCCCGATGTGCCCCCAACTCTTTATTACTTCTATGTTATATTCTACCATATTCCGAGCATAAATCAGCCCCTCTGTTACCAAAGGGGCATTTTGGGAATTGCTGTGTTACATGATGGCATAAAATGTTTATCCACCATGATATTAAATAGATTTCTGACTATATTTTCGCTGTATCTCTATCTGAACTAACTGAAAGTTACATGAAGTTCTTTGCCAAGCGCATGCGCTACTTTTGAAAGAAACTCAAAACTTGGATTGTATGAACCGCTCTCCAGTCTTGAAATAGCAGACTGTTTAGTTCCAACTATTTCAGCTAAATCCTTTTGAGTAAGTCCTCTTTCTAATCTTAGACGAATGATTTCACTAATCAATGTGTATATTGGTTCTAGTGCATCATACTCTTCTTTTGTCTCTTCATCAGCAAGTAACAACTTCTTAATATCTTCATGACGCATTATAACTCACCTCGCTTGATAAAATCTGATTTACGGTACTCTATAATGAGCCCAAGGATTTAGACAGACTCATCACTGAAAATAAGTTAAAATGTAATTATGAAAAAGAGACGAACATTTACCCCAGAACAGAAAACAAAAATTGTCCTCGAATTATTAAGCGAGGAATACTCACTAACTGAAATTGCTGCCAAGTACGAAATCCAACCGGCTCAAATCACACGTTGGAAATCTGAATTCTTAAAGAATGCCTCACGTGCTTTCAGTAAAGAAAAAGACGAAAGCGAAGACCTCAAAAAAGAATATGAAGCAGAAGTTGATGAATTACATCGTCAACTAGGTCAGTTAACCGTTGAGAATAACTGGCTCAAAAAAAAATCTAAAGAAGCTGGTCTCTCCACTGAACCGCCGAAACCTAGTGGAAAAAAATAATGAGAAATTATCTGTAGTCAAGCAGTGTAAACTGTTAGGGCTTAATAGAAGTACGCTCTATTACAAAGCAAAACCTATTAATAAGACAGAAGAATATCAAATCAAATGGCTTATTGACCGACTCTACACAGATCATCCTAACTTTGGATATCGCACAATGACAACGGTTTTAAAGCGCGATTTCGGTATCTCGATTAACAAGAAACGTACACGCCGTTATATGCGCGATATGGCGATACACGGACTCTGTCCAGGACCTAATTTGAGCAAGCGCGAACACGCAAAATATTTGTATCCATATCTATTGAGAAAGCTGCATATCAATCGTCCAAATCAAGTTTGGTCTATTGATATAACATACTTAAGAATGCCTAAAGGACACATGTATCTATGTGCCATAATCGATTGGCATTCACGTTTTATCGTGTCCTATGAGCTATCAACCACTATGGACAAAGCATTTGTCCTGAGCACAGTGCAAAAAGCTATTCAGGCCCATGGAAAACCTGAAATCATTAATAGTGATCAGGGCTCGCAATTCACCTGTGAAGCTTATATAGAACTCCTAAAAGAGAACGATATCAAAATATCCATGGACGGCCGTGGCAAAGCACTAGACAACATTCGCATTGAACGATTCTGGAGAACTTTGAAGTGGGAAAAGACGTATATTGAGGAATATTCCACTCCAAAACAGCTCCGAAAAATTGTTAATGAATACATGCAATACTATAATTACAGTCGCCCGCATCAATCGCTTGACGGACGCACACCTGGCGAAATCTATAACAAGACACAAGTACAGAAACTAGTGGCTTAGCTTGTCATACCTAGAGAAAGGAGTATTAACTTATTTTTCTTAAACTCCTGTCTTGACAATGGGGAGCATTATACTCTGCTATTTCAATGTCTTTTTTAGGAGTCTTTTGTGTCTTCTTTTGAAATGCATGAAGCATTATAAACTTTTGACCAGTGTAAGCAAAATAGAACACTCTATAATTATTCGTACCTTGCTTAACTCTTAACTCCCATAAATCATCGGTACCTTTCATTTTCTTTACATGAGGCATCGTCAACTTTAAGCCAAACTCTTGAAGCAAATCTATTTCTCTTAAAATTTTAGCTTGATCTTTCTTAGGTAATTTTCCTAGAAAGTTTAAAATTGGACATTGACCATCTCTATGATAATAGATTACTTCAAACATATTTCACCTCTTCTGATATCATAATTATATAACATATATGTTATATGGTCAAATTGTTGTATTCCCCATAAAGCTCATTTTAGGCTTTCATGTAACGTTCCCACAGTTCCCGAAGTGCCCCACTTTTTATAACTCATATACTATATTTCACCATAAGTTAGTATAAAAAATGCCACTTCGTATAAACAAAGGGGCATTTTGGGAACTGCTGTGTTAGGAGATGTTTTTACATGTTCTCCAAATAGAAATACTGGTTAATCTGCTCTTTAATATGTTCAAAAGCCATGCGTTTTGCAACTTTTTTCGGATACCCCATTTTCCTAATGTTCTTCTCTGTCTGAATAACTAAGTGCTTATCCCAAAATTTCTTGGCCTCCTGAGAAGGTACTTCAACCAATACACTGGGAAGCATCATTATATTATCGCTCTCTCCGAGGTTTCTAGATTGAATATATACAACGTTATACCTCATTATATTTTCAATAGCCATAGCGTATTTATTCAAATCCATAACTATTGAGAAGCAGCAATCAAAAGGCTCTGTGAAATCAACTATAAGTATTATTTCATTTTTGTTTTTCTTGTTAAGAACCCATGTTGTGAGTGCATAACCACTGTTAATGTCCTCATGACTAAGAATTATACTCTCAATATCTTTACGAATAGTAGTATCTAATACTATGCATGGAATTACCCTACCTTCCATCATCAGCGTTTGCCTCATATTACCGATTTTAACAATAGGAACAGATTCAGCAGTTTTATTTCTATTTGATTTCAAGTCTTGCTTACTGAATATCTTCATGTCTCATTTCTCCTATTACAAATATATTTGTATCAAGATAAGTGTTATCATGCGTATCATAAACTCGAATTGTGTAATCTATAACTGATCTATCTAAAATCCAATCCTCTGGGAATGCAAAATGACAGCTAATTTTTTCACTCTGATTTGCGCCAATTGAGATAGGCAAGTTGGAAGTAACCTTCTTATCATTGACTTTAAATGTTCCGCTATAATCAGCAACATGGAATAAATTAGACCCGTTAAACTCATAGCGAATCAAAAGCTGAATTCTCGTTACAGAATTATCGATATCAGTATTGTTTTTTACCATAATATCAAAAATATAATCTAATGCATTGGTATCACTATTATATACGTTTAAAGCTTGTTCAATTTTAATATTGAGATTTGGATTTCTTCGTTCATCCTGCAACTTCATTAGTTGATACTGTTTTTTCGCACTTCTAGCACTAGATAAAGCTACAAGCGCACCAGCCCATGCGAAAACTGATGAAAGATTGATACTTTGTATAGAATCTATTATTATTTGAAAAATCTTACTAAAATCTGTATTCATATTACCTCACTAAATTAACAAATGGGATTATGAGCAAACATATTATATTTGATAATACTTTAATATAATTCTTAATCCTCAATTATTTTTTGATGACCACCAACTACATTTTACCATAATATCTAGGTAATAGAATGAACTTATATCAATTAGAATTGAGTTTTAACTGAGAGTGATTACCATCGTAAGCGTAATCGTTAATTTTTTACATATTAGCTCTATGCCTTGAAGCAATCTATGAATTAACTTCATGTAAGAATGTCTCCTAACGTTCCCGCAATTGCCGACGTGCCCCACTTTTTATGTACTCTTATGTTATATTTTACCACATTTTGATACAAAGCAACCCCTATGTCTCCACAGGGGCATTTTGGCAATTGTCGTGTTACCTGTTGAACCTAAAGCCCAATACTTCGGCTTGTACATGAATCCTATTCACGAGTTACATTTCAGCTCAAGTAATGGTAACCTCATTTCCAATGTTTCAATTATGCTTGTGTGCTGCACCCATTTGCTTTTGGATTTATTTTTGGTTAACGCAATACTTCCTAGTCCAAATATTTCCGCCATATGTCGGGAACACCCCATCTAAATAGGATTTCCGGAACCCTTCCTCTGTCGGTTTTTCAGGTAACGTTCCCACGGTTTCCGATGTTGAGCCACGTTTATAGGCGCAACTTTTGCACTCCACTTTTAACTGTTCTACACTTTAAAGGTAAAACCTCCCAGTACATAGCATAAAAACACACCTCGCAAAAGGTGTGACTGGCTCAATGTTGGAAAACGCTGTGTTACAAGAAGTTCTACACAGACTTTGCTCACTGCTTACTTTTTTGATTTTGATTTTCCCACCTCTGCTATTGAAACTTAGTTCAAGAAAGTGAGACCTCATACTTAAAATGATTTACGATTGTGCAATTACATAAATCATGTTTTTTCTCCAGTAGGGTAACTCAGCCAACGCATTATGGTTCAATGATTTTGGTAAATTCCGCTCTCGAAATATACCCTGCATGTTTTTTCTGGTTTGATTCTTATTTCTTTTTATGTCCAAAATGTTCTCCGTCGAAATATTAGCGACATATGTCGGGAACACCGCCGTAGGAACCTCAAATGCGCCACTTTAGCTGCTTCGAAATTTCTTGTAACGTTCTTGCAGTTCCCGTACGTTGAGCCGGCTTTTATGACGCAACTTTTGCTTTATTACCTTTAACTATTCTATACTTGAATGCCAATACCTTCCATAGAGTGCTAATAAAAATCACACCCCGCAAAAGGTGTGACATGGCTCAATGTTGGGAACTGACATGTTACATGATGTGCAAAAAATCAAAGACTCTTTCTAAAGCGTTAGCCCACCGCACTTCAATTGTATTTAATATCTGCAGCCAATGTTATTGCCAAATCAATAGTCGAAAGACATTTGGCTTCTGCAATTGACCAAATTGGGTTTCCAAGACAATTTTAGTCAATGTGCTGTAGACAATCGCTGATCAAAATACAGTCTGTCAATGGGCTGAACCCATTTGGTTTTGATTCAATACATTCAGTTCAAGTTATTAGCCAATCAGTAGCCGATATATATTTGGATTCTGTATTAGACCAAATTGGTTTTCCATGACACCTTTGGTCTATGTGCTGTAGACAATCACTGATCATAATGTATTTCGTCAATGCAATGAAGCATTTTGGTTTTAATCAACACCTACAGATCATGTTAGTACCCAATCAGTAGCCGAAATACAATAAGTTAAAGAAGTAAAACCGCTTCCGCACTTCTGGGGGTGCTAGTTTTAGAAAAGGAGCTTTAAGGTATTCCCGAAATACTTCGTATACTCACAAACCCAATACTGCCTAACTTCAATGACTTCGTAGCAGTCGGGTAAGTCAGGGAGATTACTCTCCCTTTCTCCCCTAAGAACTGTACGTGAGACTTTCACCTCATACAGCTCAAGCCATCTGCAACAGGTCTAACTACAAGACCTGCAAGTTACTCTATTCGCATAATAGTCATCATATTCATATAGATACGGATTGGCAGCTAACTTAATTAGTTTGTGGCGAATGATTCTTGTTGAACTTGCCACATATAGTTTTATTCTATCCGTTCTGAATATCCAGTCTCTCGATTCTTCAGATCCAAAGTACTTTTCTTTGACCCAATTCTTAGACTTATTGCTGTGTCTTCGAAGTGCCCATCTCCATATCTCATAGAATATGTAGCAATCCAACTTTTGAAAGGTTTCTTTCGAGCAGATGTGATTGTGATAGTTGCACCATCCTCTAATCACTGGATTCAGTCGACCGATTAAGTCTTCTTGCCTCATCCCCATACTTGATTTAACCACTTCTCGAATCTTTGACTTAATACTTTTGATGCTTCCTTCGGCTGGTTTTATAATCAACTTATTGCTGAACTTTCTAAAGTTCCAACCTAAAAAATCGAATCCTCGGTCTATGTGTGTGATGACTGTTTTCTCTTGTGATAACTCTAGACCACGCTCTTTTAGAAACTCTGAAATCATGGTCTTTGCATCTTCCAGTACTGTTTTATTGTTTGCTGTTACTACGAAATCATCAGCGTACACAGTTATGTTAAGTCTGTGCTTATTGAACTTCATGTGTACTCGACCCGTATGACCACGCCAATATTTGTTTTTCAGGTGACTACCTAAACCATTTAGCGTTAAGTTTGCTAAGGTTGGTGAGATAATCCCACCTTGTGGTGTTCCTGAGTTTGTCATATAAAGACGTCTGTCCTCAACATAACCGCTTTTTAGAAACTGCTTTAGAGTGCGTTTACATATCAGGGTATTTTCAAGCATCCAGTCGTGTCTGATATTGTCAAAGCAACCTTTGATATCCCCTTCAAGTACCCACTTTGCGGAGTCTTTCTTCGATAGGCATTTGAATAAGTACTCACAGGCATCTTTTGTGCCTCTATGCTTTCTAAATCCAAAGCTTGTTCTATCAAGCAATACTTCACCAACAGGATCTAAACAAAGCATGTGTAGTGCTTGCATGGCTCTGTCATACATTGTTGGGATTCCCAGGGCTCGGTCTTTACCGTTTTTCTTCTTGATATAGACGCGTTTTAATGGCTGGCTCTTATACCGGTTATTGCCCAACATCAGGACAGCTTTATATCGACTTGATGATGTTGACCATGTCTTGCCATCAACGCCTGCTGTTTTCTTACCCTTGTTGCTTATTACCCTCTTTACAGCGAGTAGTCTTCCGTAGTATGATTTTCTTAACAGATACTGTAATTTCTTCACCAGATACCTTTTGCCTCTTAGAGTTGCTTTAGCGATTCTGGCTTGAAGTCTATTCACATTATCCTCGACGCGGGTCCATTCCACCGAATCCCACCTCAAGGCGTAGTTAACTGACGCCTGCTTTTTTATGCTCATTGGCTCTCCAGTATTCATAAAGTTTCATTCCATTCACGCTTCAAATGACCCACTGGAAGTCTGCACACTTTCGTATTAGGGCAAATCTTGAACCCCTATCTGATTCATTACAAACCAACATTCGCTTTTTCCAGCTTTCCTATAACCGCTAGCATTGTACTCCTCTTACGAGAAACCTACCTTTTTCAGGAGCTGACGGTCTTACCCAGTTCTACACCTTAGCCAGTTCACACCACCTTAGATTCCACCTTTACTCCGAAGCCTTAGTCCACTTGACATATGATACAAAAAGTCACACATCCACAGCTCACACCTTTTGGTTACAGGGTTTCAGCCTTATTTCCCTGCTCACGTTTAACGAAGCTTACAGTGATTCATTTAGTTTAATCATAGTGATGTATTTACCCTAGCACTCCATCCGTTTTAGGCTCACAGATTTCATACGTTGTTCTTGCAGCTTAGTACCTAACAGTTACCTGTAGCGCACCTACAAGTAGGGTTACTCCAAATGGATAGAGCAGTCCGAAAGTCTTTCGACTTAGACAGCCCAAGATGTAGCTTATGCCTTTATTTCAGGCACTGGTCGCACTATTGCATAACGTTCCCACGGTTCCCGATGTGCCCCTCTTTTTATAACTCCTAATCTATATTTTACCATAAGCTATGTATAATAAATGCCACTTCGTATAACAAAGGGCATTTTGGGAACTGCTGTGTTATATGGTGTAATTCAACGTTTTCTCAACTCTACATTGGTAAATTGATTCCAAAAGTTTTGTTTAGAAATCCTCTAATAAAAAAATAACTGAGAGCAATAACAATATACTTGATGGCTACAGAAGGCCCTGCATTTCGATTGGCACCAGTAAAAATTTTCACAGGGATTTCTGTAAACATTCCCGTAAACATTATGTATGTGAATATACTAATGTACTCTTTGTCAGTGAAATAAAAGATTATAAAATATGCTATATTCACTAACAGAAAAATGAGTCCAACTTGCTTCCATTCCTCAATTCTACGTTCAAATAATATAAAGTCATTCCTATTTCTCCTCATCAATAACCCCTTATTAATAAAATCTAGTTGAATAATGCCATATAACGTTCCCGCAGTCCACGACGTGCCCACTTCTTTCTTAGAAATACGAAGTGTTGAGCCAGCATAAGCTGCTCAACTGCAATGACTTCAAGACCTATAAGGGCATGTTGGGGACTGTCGTGTTAGCTGATGTACAAAAATCGCAGACTAACTCGACCTTCTTAAACTCGTTCCTACTACTGCATTTAATGTTCTTTTCAGTGTATCTAGATAATCCATAAACTAGATAATAGTTGATAATGCTATGGAACTTTTGGGTTTATTGCAATATCCTAGGCCAATGTATGTAGACAATCACTGATCAGAGTTAAGTCTGTATGAGCGTTGAACCTTTTGGTTTGATTCAATAGCCCAAGAAAACCCATGAGACAATCACTAAACAAAATAACATTCGATAATGCTATTCAACTTCTGGTTTTATTCCAATATCCTCGGCCAATGTATGTAGACAATCACTGATCAGAGTCAAGCCTGTATGAGTGTAGAACCATTTGGTTTACGTTAATAGCCCTAGCTAACTTATGCAGACAATCACTAAACAATATAACATTCGATAATGCTATGCAACTTCTGGGTTTAATCCGATATCCGCGGTCAATGTATGTAGACAATCAATGATCAGAGTAAAATCAGTATAAGTGCAGTACCTTTGCTTTTGATTTGATAGCTCTAGCAAACTCATGTAGACAATCACTAACCGCTGATTATTTGGAGTAAGCGATACACCTAAACTCGTTTTAAATAAGATTTTAGACGATGAAGTACAGTAATGCCTAAATATGTCTGCGACATACTTTGTAATGATTGGAATTCATATCCTTATAAGAAATACTATGCTTCATAGTATTTCAGCTAGCGTTCCCGCAATTGCCGATGTGCCCCTTCTTTTTCTTACTCATTAGTTATATTTTACCATATAACTATATGAAATAACCCCTCTGATTTCTCAAAGGGGCATTTTGGCAATTGTCGTGTTATGTGAAGTTCAATTAACATGCATACACTGATAATCTACTTCTCAACTCTATCTAAATAGAACTTGCTTCTTAGAGTTCCAGTTATTAATCCGATTGGAACATTGATTACAAATAGAACTGCTATAACTCCCATAGGATTAGAGAATAATCCCATCAAAATTGCTGAAAGATTAAGAACGCCAAATATTAGATAGAAGTTCAAGTGGAAATTAGCCTTTTTCCTTGCTTTCTCCCAATTGTACTTATTTATCTTCTTCATTTTTCGCAAATAAAACCCTGTGAAATTGAAAAACAGCAAATATCCTAATCCAACACTAAATACAAGAAATAGTCTTTCTCTGATATTGCCAGCAGCATTCCCAAATAAAAGGAATAAAACAGCACTTACAACAAAGTAGTATCTTGTGTATTTAATGCATTTAGTATGATTTATTATCAAATTTTCAACCATTAAATCCTCCGTTAATTGAATTTTACATAACGTTCCCGCAGTTCCCGATGTTGAAACACGTTTATTGGCGCAGCTTTTGCAGTTTCTTTTGCTTCTCTACACTGTCAAAGCATTGAATCTACGTTTCCGAGCAACAGCCTTCGCAAAAGATGTGACCTTCAGCTTGTTTCAATGTTGGGAACTGGCGTGTTACCTGTTGAACCTAAAGCCCAATACTTCGGCTTGTACATGAATCCAATTCACAAGTTACATTTCAGCTCAAGTAATGGTAACCTCATTTCCAATGTTTCAATTATGCTTGTGTGCTGCACCCATTTGCTTTTGGATTTATTTTTGGTTAACGCAATATTTCCTAGTCCAAATATTTCCGCCATATGTCGGGAACACCCCATCTAAATAGGATTTCCGGAACCCTTCCTCTGTCGGTTTTTCAGGTAACGTTCCCGCAGTTTCCGATGTTGAGCCGTACTTAAGGCGCAACTTTTGCTCTCCACTTTTAACTGTTCTACACTTAAAAGGCAAAACCTCCCAATACAAAGCACAAAAACACACCTCGCAAAAGGTGTGACTGGCTCAATGTCGGAAAATGATGTGTTATAAGAAGTCCTGCCATGACCTTTCTTTACATACAACCTTCTCTGGTTGTTCTTTTTTACGCTCTTCTATTGAACCTGAGATCAAGTAAGTGAGACCTCATATTCAAAATGATTTCAGTATGTGGCGTTACACAAATTATGATTTTTTCAACCAACTTGCAACTCAGTTTATGTATTGCAGTTCAATGATTTAAATGACTTACGCTGTCGAAACATACTCCAATTTTGCTTCTTCGTTTTTGACTTTTTTGTTCATTGCACTTCAGCGGAATATTGGCGACGTATGTCGGGAACACCACCCCGGTTCACACAATGAAACCACTTTAGGTGCTTCTAGATTTCTTATAACGTTCCCACAATTCCCGATGTGCCCCACTCGTTCTTACTCTTATGTTATATTCTACCATAAACTAGAAATAAAAATACCCCTCTGTATAACAAAGGGGCATGTTGGGAATTGCTGTGTTAGTTGCTGTTTTAAACGGTTTAAATAATTCCTATTGCACACGTAACTTCATAAATAACTACTTCATTTTCACCATTTTCCTTCATCATCGGAATAATATCATTCTTGATGTGTATTTGACTGTTTTCTACATCAACTTTTACAAATTTTCTGTAGGTAGACATTAATAATTTTGAAGTTTGAAGCCCAATACCATGTCTTATTAGAGTGATAATAACTTCGTCGTCAGTTCCATATTTAATACTTGAATATAATGATTTTTCTATAACCTCTAACTCGTAAAGACATTCTACGAACTTCATTAGGTTATTCTCAAGAAAATCCTGTTCCTCTTTAATCCTTACAATAGCAAGATTAACAAGCTCTCTTCTGTTCTTCTTTTTAAGATCAGTCCATAACTCAAGATATCCGTCTTCACCTGTGATTGGATTAGCTCTAGTCTCATCGCCCCATTTACCAACATACACTTTAGTGTCTTTCTTATCATCAACTAGCTTCTTCCAATACTTCACGAAACTATAAACCATTTCTCTGTAAGATGACTGCTTTATTTTCCATGATAAAAACATGTTGTAAAATTTTCTAGCACTCTCTTCTTCAAGTCGTTTTAAATTTCTATAATTATCACTTTCAATTTTAGAGATGAATAAATCTGAGACTAATTCCAAAATCTCATTATGATCATTTATAATTGGACTTGTATCTCTAAAATGATCCAAAGCCGATTGAATAGAGCTTTCATATCTTAGAATGTCAAATTCTAAGATGTTGTTTTTGAAGCAACTTTGACCAACTTCGGTTTTTGCATACTTAACATTATCCAGTTGGGTTGAACCTACTTCTTGATTCTCAAGGAATTGAATAGATTCATTAAGTTCTGCTTTATTATTTTCATCAATTAGAGTGTTTTCAAGTAACACGTTTTCAGGAGTCTCTCCATACTTTTTATCCATTTTTACTGTTCGTTCAAGATAACTTTTCAGATTTGAGTTTTTTGCCATGTACTCAGATTTAATCAAGTATACATTTGGTTCAAGTCGTTCTAAAGAGCCGTAATTCGGATCGAATATGTCTCCAAATCTTGAAACTCTACCAACAAGATTTTTGAATTGTGCATAACTCAATGTCGATCTACCCTTTTTATTTTCAAGTAAAAACATCTTGTCCGCTGGAATATTAACACCTTCCAATAATGTTGAGCTAGTCACTATGTACTTTAACTCAGGTACGGAAGAAAATAAATGTTCTATATAAAGCCTAATATTATCCGGAACAGAACCATGATGGTATACAAACCCTCTTTCTAAGCATTCCGTTATTAAATAATCACTATGTATATATGATCTTATATCCTCAATAGCTTTAGTAATAGCCACATTTGACTTAACAGATTCGGTCTTTAGTAGTCTTTTAGCAAAAGCTTCAATATTAGATGGCTTATTGAAGTAAATCACATTTTTCAAAGAAGCATTTTTTTGAATTAACTCAATATCTGAACTATAATACATTTCAGGTAATTGGTAATGTGAGTTCATAAATTGATCGTACAATATTAATGGTTTATTGTCATAGAAATTATAGTGATAATAATTCTCTGACTTGATATTCTCTGACACTCTAAAATCATGCTTATCAATATCTGTGTAACTAATATTTAGATTATCTGTATCAAGAACAAAGGGTGACAAGTATTTGAACCTACATTTCTTATTTCTTGAGTTTAACAGAATTATTGAAGATGCTAATAACCTTGATCTTGAGTCACAACTAAGCAAATTATGAGCTTCATCAACAACGATATAATCAAAAGACAAATTACTGTCTCTTTGTAACAACCGCAGCAACCGTTCCTGAGTTAGTATAGAAATGAAGTTTTCATCTTTATTTAAATACATTTCAGGGTGTGTAATAATTTTCCTTTTTCTGTTAAACTTTTCATGTCCTAATATTCTTCTTTTTGTTTGTGCCAATAAAGATTTTGTTGGAACTAGGATACATATATTACTGTTTGGGTTATCAGAAATACACGACATAATTAATTCCGATTTTCCATATGAAGTAGGCGCAATTACTGATATCGATGCGTTGTTGTTCATATCAAAAAATTCATTTAAATCTAATTGTTCTTCTGTTAAATAGATATCGCCTTTTCGGAAGTTTTCTTCAAAGGATGATATGAAGTTGAACATAAAACTATTACGTTTCTCACTATCCTGAAGATAAGACATTTCAATATACTTGGAAATTGGTATATACCCTTCATTAATTGAAACATCATAAAGTGGAATATAATCACCTGACGTATTAGAGTGTTTCAAAATCATTCTATACCCCAATTTCTGTAATACATTATCATCAGTATTCAGCAAAATTAGAGCTATTTGAAGCATTTTTCGTTTATCAGAATTGCTTAATTCATTGCCAATAACAAGATTCTCATAAAGCTCTGGGAATCGTGTGTTTTTTAGTTTCCTTAAAGTTAATGAACTCATATCTTCACCTCACTTCGTAGAAACTCAACCACTTTCTCTAAAGTATTCTTTTGAACAGAGATTACCATGATATCTGCAAAAATATTTTCATTCTCTGTATTAGTTGCGAAAGAGACAACGTCTTTTAGTTTGATTACATCTCTAATGTCATTGAACAACACTGTGGTTAAAATCACATTTTTGTCAGTGCTAGACGACTCATCTTCATAAGCATCATCCAAGTTTTCCTCAAGAATATCAACAATCTCAGACCTAAGATTGCTATTTTTCATAGATACCATAGCGCCATTAATTGCATTTTGCCATAAATGTTGATCGTTTTCATTGAGCCTAGTGTTTAGATCATTTTTTGCAATTGAAAGTAAAGAATTATTCTTTCTTCTCGAGTTTGTCAGTTTACCAAGTCTCCCTGCTTTAACTTCTGTTATCCAAAGTTTATTATTTTCACTTTCATCAACAAGAACTAGATCAAAACCTTTTTTAACGTTTTTCTCTTCCATATTGAAATAAGGATTAACAGATTGAAGATTTGTGAATACATCGAGAATTATTATATGTGATAATAACTCGCCAATCATTCCAGTTTTCTGCTTACTAGTTTTTTTCTCATATCTATCCAAAAAATCTTTTAGAGTCCTTTCATATGAGTATAGCTTACTTTTCCTATGTACTTTTCCTCTACCATGACAAATCGAGTTCAAATTTTCACGAATTCTTATCTTAATTTCATCAGTAAAACTTTCAACTATACATACAGTAGAATTGCATGATTCTTTCACCTTAATGCCTTTTAACATGTTACGCCCCCAAACACATTTATTCTTAAGCAAGGTTTATATGCAATATATTGCTCATATGTAATTGTATCACGAGAACGCGTTTATGTTTATACGATATACGGTAAAAATTACTAATTACTAATCATTAAGTTAATTGAGTTTAGAATTGCAACTAACGTTCCCACAATTCCCGATGTGCCCCCACTCTTTATTACTCCTATGTTATATTCTACCATATACTAAGTATAATTCAGCCCCTCTGTCACCAAAGGGGCATTTTGGGAATTGCTGTGTTAGATGATGGAACTAAATCTTCTTGTCAAATTTACTTTCTATCACCTTCATATTCGTTATTTCTAAGTTGTTACTATAAATCACTTTCTTACTTCTACTCTGACATTCTTTTCTTGCACCATCTAAACTGCTCTTTAGATAAAGATTGTCAATATTTTTTATTACATCAATATTGTTTTTGTTAATAAAATCAACCATTTCATTAGCTGTTTTCAGCTTTTCTTGTGCTAGTCGTTGTTCTGCAATTTCTTCTTCTATCTCTAAGAGTCGTATTTGTCTGTCTTCTTGCTCTAACTTTTTCTGATGTATTTCACGCTTTCTCTGCTCATCGTTAACCGTCTCAAAAACAGTTGCTATGCCACTAGTCATACCCGTTATGAGTTCTTTAATTAGAGGGCTACTATGAGATACACTTTTTATATCGATAAACGTCAAATCTCTTTTATTTGTATTGATATTACCAATACCCAAAATCTCAATATTTTTAGTTTCACGATCTATGTAACACACTAAAGGTCTTGAAACTTTTGATAAGTAATGATAGAACTTTCCATAGTACTTGTCCATTACATTTCTTTGAAGACCTGATAATTTGGATAGTTTAGTTTTTTTACTCCCTAGCATTTCTTCTAAAGATTCAAATACTACTGAGTCAGTGTTAAACTCTTTTATTTTGCTACGTGACTCATCAAGTACAATTTGATACTCTTTTGCAAACTTCTCTTTTTCACCTGCAGGAATCTTTGCAGCTTTTTTAACATTTTCAATAGCACTTTCAGATATAATTGCTAGCACTCTTTCAAGCTCGACCTTTTGACGGAAATGCAATTTGGCAAAAAAATCAATCTGATTACGTCGCATTCGTGTTGCTCTATGCTTAAAGAGCAACTCATTACACCTTCTAAAGTGAGTGAAAATCATTCGTAATTCAAAAACATTATCAGACGGCATGAGTCCATATGGTACACCAATTGGATACAAGTGCATGACTTTATGCCAAAGCTTTAATCCGTCAAGTCGCTTATACTTTTGATGCAAATCAAATGATTGGTCTAAGATAAAAATATCTTTAGGGCTAACACCTTGATTGAGCAAATCGGCTATTTGATCAATTATTCCAATTTTCAAGTAATTGCTAGAGAAATTCTCAATAAAATTGGATATTTCCCATGCCGTAGGGATATGATCGTCTTTTCTTTTAAAAGTTATACTAATTCTATTATTCTCTTCCATCACAGATGGTTTTTTATTCAACATTTTGATCACCCATACTATTATACCATATACAGTATGTAAATCTATTTAACTGATTTAGTTCTTTCATCTAACGTTCCCACGGTTTCCGATGTTGAGCCACGCTTTTAGGCGCAACTTTTGCTCTTCACTTTTAACTATTCTACACTTTAAATGTAAAACATCCCAACAGTAAGCATAAACCAAACTTCGCAAAAGGTGTGACTGGCTCAATGTTGGAAAACGCTGTGTTACAAGAAGTTCTACACAGACTTTGCTCACCGCTTACTTTTCTGATTTTGATTTTCCCACCTCTTCTATTGATGTTTAGTTCAAGAAAGTGAGACCAAATATTCATATTGTTTTACGATCGTGTGATTACATAAATTATGTTTTTCTACCGTTGCACAACTCAGCCAATGTATTATAGTTCAATGATTTAGGTAAATTCCGCATTCGAAATATACCCCTCTGCACTTTTAAAGCTTTTGATTTTCCTTTTGACTTTTCAACTGAAATATACTCCGTCGAAATATTAGCGACATATGTCGGGAACACTGCTATAAAAACCTCAAATGCGCCACTTTAGCTGCTTCTAAATTTCTTGTAACGTTCCCACAATTCCCGATGTGCCACTCTAATTATAACTTCTAAGTTAGATTTTACCATAAACTCAGTATAATAAAGCCACTTCGTATTAACAAAGTGGCATGTTAGGAATTGCTGTGTTAGGCGATTTAAATTTACGGACTAATGTACAATAAGCTCGATCTGCTCATCTTTAAGCGCTAATTCTTTAAACAACTTTTGAGTTTCTAATGGACATTTCTTCACAAACTCACTTAAACCATTTAAAGATTTTATAACATAACACTTCTTCTCAGGAGCGAAGTATACTACTGTATTCTTGCCAAGGTTAAGCAAATTAATCATGTTGTTGAGTGTTCCTCTACTTTTACCATTCCATATCATGAAACCATAATCGGCATTTTCTGCCATAGCATAATCTTTACGTGCATAAAATTCAAAACCCTTAATATTATCTGGAACTGCAACATTTTCAACGTCCCAGTTTCCTAGATTATTTCTTGCTTTACCTTTTGAAGCAAAAACTTTCACGTTTTTAAAATTATGCTCATACAGATATTTCTGTATTGCCTTATCAACTCCGTTGGCGTCACCAACTAGAACAGTATAATTCTCACTAATGATACTGTTCAATCTTGTCGCAATAGTTTGGTTTAGCCTAGTGATAGCACGAGGACCAGCAATAAAAATTTTCATTAAATCACCTTCCAGTACGTGTTAATGCCAATACATATATATTCTTTACATTGGGATCATTAGATACTACTCTAGATGCTTCTTTTAACGAAGTACCTGTATTAAATAAATCATCTAATATTAACACATTTACAGATCTTTTGAACTTTTTTCTAGCAACCATCGAATTTGTTGTGTCACTAGTGTCATTTTTCGCTTGAACATTCGAGTTTTTTGAGAGAAACCCCTTAAAATAGTATATCCCCAATGAACTTGATAGTTCCTTAGATATCACATCTACCGGTTGGTAGATTCTATTCTTATTAGAGGGTGGTACAGCAATTATACCATCAATATCTAAACTCTCAATCCACTGATTCACAAATGGATGTATCATTTCTATAATTTCATGGACTTTTGACTTATTATGTCTATACTTAAGCTCATACAGTAACTGTCCTAAATCACTTCTTTCGGTTTCAAAGATAGGATGCCCGAACTCATTCTCTCCAACATACTCACTTGAAATAGTATGCTTATCAAGAACATATCCAGCACTCCAATTACCTCTAATACTTTTAGGATTTAAGCTCATTTTGATCTCCTCAGTCTGAAAACTCATATTGTCTCACAAAAGAACGTTTGTTCCTAAGTTAAGATTATCATCTTCTTTATACTTCGTCAACTTTGAGAATTGGTATTAGAAAAACTTTGTGCTCAACGCTGACTAGTAAATTTATATTGCCTAACGTTCCCACGGTTTCCGATGTTGAGCCACGCTTTTAGGCGCAACTTTTGCACTCCACTTTTAACGGTTCTACAATTTAAAGGTAAAACCTCCCAGCACATGGTATAAAAACACACCTCGCAAAAGGTGTGACTGGCACAATGTTGGAAAACGCTGTGTTACAAGAAGTTCTACACAGACTTTTCTCACTGTGTACTTTTTTGATTTTGATTTTCACACCTCTTCTATTGAAGCTTAGTTCAAGAAAGTGAGACCTCATACTTAAAATGATTTACGATTGTGCGATTACATAAATCATGTTTTTTCTCCAGTAACGTAACTCAGCCAACGTATTATGGTTCAATGATTTTGGTAAATTCCGCTCTCGAAATATACCCTGCATGTTTTTCAGGGTTTGATTCTTATTTCTTTGTACGTCCAAAATGTTCTCCGTCGAAATATTAGCGACATATGTCGGGAACACCGCCGTAGGAACCTCAAATACGCCACTTAAGCTGCTTCGAAATTTCTTGTAACGGACGCACAATTCCAGATGTGCAGAGACTTTCTCAAAAAAGTATACTGTTAAAATAAGCATACTGGTTGATTCTATTAACTCTATACTTGGTAAGGCATGTCTGGAATTGATGGGTTAAACGTAGTAAATCTCAAACTGCTTCCTATTATTAAGTAACTTGCTCTTGCTGCATTTCATTAATTTTGGGATCAAGAAAACTAGACAATGGCTAGCCCGAAATACGCTTGGCATGTGCAAGGTGAAACTAGCTTTATTACTTCGTAGAATACTGAGCTACATTAGACAGGTTCTTGAATAGTAATAAAAGAAGACATTAGCGACGTATGTCGGTAATCCGGTTTTTTCTCATGACTTCGCGAAACACTACACTTTGTTTAATTACGTTTAACGTTCCCACAACTCCCGAGCGTGCCTTATAGCTGCTAAAAAATCACTTGCTTTTTTCTAATCAAATTACTTGGCAACTCCCATATACTTTATTCTAGTGGCATGTCGGGAGTTGCTGTGTTATGTGCTGTTGCTGAAGAGTTTTACTCAATCTTATAGTTCCTCATAAAATATCTTTTGAGGCCACTATCGAAATCTTCTGTTTTTATTCCCAATGCTTTCTCTAGATTACCATCACTTTCTATTAATTCTAATATTGAGCCACTGCCATACTCTTCAATAATAAAACTAAATAAGTCAAATCCATATTTATATGCCAAGAACAATTTGCTAGAAGAGTTCATAAATTCACTTATCGTAGGTATCTCACCATATGAAAGCTTGTCAATATTACTAAATTGTCTCGCTTCATAAACTGCTAAACCCTCTCACAACCATACTTGATTAATGCTTTTCTCATACTTCTGATTCATGTAGCAATGTGTTACTTCATGAACAACAACTTTAAACATATCTTCTTTTGATATGTTTATATCCGATGCAAGTGGACTTACCATTTCGATTTCTGTCCTACTTTTTGCATGTCCTATTTCATAATCTTCAAATATCCTATTAAGAGAATTTTGATACTCAGCTTTTGATGAATAGAAGGTGATTGTGATGATTTCAGGTGTTTCTATTTGTAAGTCTTCTAGTATTTCTTTAGAATTTTTATATAAGTAAATTTCAAGCTCATCGAGATAATCGGTATTACTCTCTACAGATTCAAAAATAAAGTTACATGGTATATCATTTGAAGGCTGATCACCCTCGCTCATTGATGTAGCTAGATAGATAATGCATAGCGATAAAATTATAATCAAATATTTCTTCATGAAATCTATCCTCTTCAACAATGGCACATAACGTTCCCACAGTTCCCGATGTGCCCCACTCGCTATGACTCGTATACTATATTTTACCATAAACTAGTGTAATAAATGCCACTTCGTATAAACAAAGGGGCATTTTGGGAACTGCTGTGTTATGTGTTGTTCAATTTTGCTTTATAGACTATTGGCTCGATACATAAATTTTCTCTACTGACATCACTTATTATATGAATTTCAGTTCTGTCTGAATCCGCTAAGTTAATAACTCGATATATTTTATATACTTTCTCTTCCATTTTCATTCTTTCAGAAACACTCAGCTCATTTTCAGTTATATAAAATACTTCTGAATCATATAAGGTAGACTTAACCTCAATATGAATTTCAACACCAGCTTTTGTATATGATAATATATCGTAACCATTTGTATGATCTTGAGACTTACTTTTATCAATTTGTGATTGATATTTTGTTCCTTTCAATTTTTCATACTCGTGTCTATATACATACTCTTCTCCGAGCTTCCCAATATTTTCTTTAAGCTCTTGTAAATTCTTAAAGTCAATTTGAAAATTATTCTTAACCGTTTCAGAATTTCTCAATTTTACGCTATTTAGTTTTTTTTTTCGTTATTAGCAGCACAATCTGTACATACAATTCTACCATTTACTATGAACCAGTATTCGTCTTTTGCAGGGTTAATACTTGAACAGTTTGGACACATTAACATATTTCTGTCTCTAGCCCTTTTTACTTCCCCTGGAGTCAGATTGTTAATTCCAACCATTTCCCCAATTAATTTTATGTATTTATTCAACTGTTGAAACTTAGTATACTCTTTTCGCTCCATTCTACGACTAATAAAAACACGGTACTTTTGTGGTATAAAGTATCTGTTGTCTTGTGAACTAATTAAATCAACACCGTCAAAGTTTTTACAATCGGTGTTTTTCAATTCGTCAACTCTAATATCTGTATTAAATAACATGTACCACGCCAACACCCATATAAAGTCATTAGAATCTTCATCAATATCTAGTAATCGATTCTCTATATTTGAAATCAAATCAGTAGTTAAGATTATTTCTTTAAGGCTTTCTTTTCTCTTTGGCTTTAGTCTATTTTGAAAATGTTCAAATATATCATCTTTATGCCAGTTGCTAGGAAATCCGTTCTCTTCAAATAGCCGATCATATGCGTAAAGATACTTAATAAACCATTCTATATAAAGGTTCTTATCACTAAAGCTCAGGAATTGGTCTGAAGTAATCTCTCTAATACTTTTCACATTAAAACATTCACAATATCTGGTAATTGCCGCGCGATACTGAGGTATCGAGGATAAACTATAAAACTTCATAAACTCTGCAATTATTTCATTGGATTCATTATTTAAAAATCCGTACTCTTTCATATCAATCACCTCAAAATTGAATTGCACATAACGTTCCCACAATTCCCGATGAATGCCCACTTTTTCAACAACATTAGCTGTTTCTACAACTCGAACTTCAAAACAATCATAAACATATTTGTAACATGGCATTTGTTGGGAATTGCTGTGTTATGTGCTGTAATTTACGCGTTCTATTACACGGACTGATTTCTAGCAGATTTTATTCTTTGTACATTTTCAGACAAGCATTTATATTTTGAACTATTTATAAAATCACTTTCAATTAACTCTAACTCAAAATTAGATACAGTTACCAGTTTGGTATCTGACCAAATTATTGCTTTCTCACCAATAAAGCTAATTTCATTAATCTTTGAATGATATGTCTTACCATCATGGAGATTTTTCACCTTAAAAATCTTACTTTCTAAACTTATTTGTCTTGATTTAATTGAGTTAAAAAGAATCAAAAGATATGCTTGAAAAATAGTAAAAGCTATAAACAGTGACAGAACTATGCTCTCAGATCTCCACAAACTAATTGTGTATCCAACATGACTAGCAAGAAGAATTATCCACATTATAATTATTCCATTTGTACTCTCTCCACTTTTGGTAGTTCGTACTTTTTCAATTTCTCTCTCTAATTTTTTTATAAACAAAAATACTACGCTCGATACTCCAACAATAATAATAATCAAAGATAAATAGTCGGATATATGCTCGTGAATTACTATTGGTTGAATCATTTTTTTAATAAAAGACATATAATCAAATCTAAATATATGCGTAAAGTCAATAAAAAATCCTACTGCTAAGGAGAGAAGAAGCGGTTTAATATATATCATTATCTGCGTTTTTTCTTCCTTCAATAATAAATAATGAGCATGATTTTTTTCAACTATCGAATCAAAACTAAACATTTTATAAAGAATCGTAGCTACTATTGATGATGCAACACCTAAAATTATTCCATCCATTTTAATACCTCACAATTTACAATTACTAATATACTTCTATAGGACTCCATGTACTATTTGTCTTAACTTAGACTAAGTAAATTATGGTACATAACGTTCCCGCAGTTCCCGAGCGTGCCCATTTCTTTTTTATATCTCATTAGTTATATTTTACCATAACTATATACAAAACAACCCTACTGATTTCTCAGAAGGGCATGTTGGGAATTGGCGTGTTATATGATGATTTTTACGGGTTCATATTATATGATTCTTTATCCATTCTATCACATGTTGTTCATCTAAACTATTACTTGCTAGACCCAATCCTAGTTCAATAAGTTCATTTTGAGTATATCCTACCTCAATATTGTTCATTTTCATTAATAGAACCATGACAGAAACGCCGATTCTTTTATTTCCATCTAAAAACCCATGATTTCTAACTAGGCTTACAGTTGTAACAGCAATTTTATCAATTATCGTAGGATATAAGTCTACTCCATCAAAAGTTGCTTTGTGTCGTTCTAAGGCACTTTGAACAAGTCCCATATCTTTTACACCATCTAATCCACCAGTTCTATTTATGAGCTTTGTATGAAAGACTTGAACTTGCTCTAGTGTTATTGTCTTCATTATTTAGCAAGCTCCTTCAATGCCTCAAGATTATCATCAATGACTTGATCCATTAAGTTCTCAATATTCTTAGATTCACGAGCTTTAAGAAACTCAACAAAATCAATTACTTCATTTTGATGATTTGGATTTAGCTCTTCAAATTCCTTAACTAGCTTTTCTGATAATGTCATCTCTGATCACCTCTCATTCTTTTGAAATAATTTCTATGTATATATTATACCCTAGGATGTTAGTTTCACAAAACACTAGTAAAAATTTTCATATAACGTTCCCGCAATTGCCGATGTGCCCCTTCTTTTTCTTACTCATTAGTTATATTTTACCATAACACTCTATAGAATAACCCCTCTGATTTCTCAAAGGGGCATGTTGGTAATTGTCGTGTTAGGCGGTTTTAATTGCGTTTCTATTCATTATTCTGTGTACTTTCAATCTTTGTATCAATAATTATCGATGCCCATAAAATTAATACTTGTGAGCAACTTTCAAGTAACATTGAAAAGTTATCCTTTACCTTCTCTAAACTTTCCTTATTAAATGATATCTCTCCTATAACTACATCAAAATATTCAAACACATCTGATAAAACACTCGCTAACAACTCTTCACTTTCATTGACTTCATTAAGTTCTATAACATAATCTTTTATGCAAATAAGCTCTTTAGCTGCAATATCTAAAGATTTTGAGAGTATATTCGATTTACTGCTCAAATGTTCTTCTAATATAGAAACTCCTAGATCATCTATTGCATCATTAAACTCAATTAAATCAGCTATGTTACAAAAAATAAAATAAGCTTCACTAATATTTTGAATCATAGTTTGTGCACTATCGAGTTTATCAATATTCGCCCACGTATCAATACCAAGATCATGTCTTCTCTTACTGTCAATATTCTCTGCATGCAAATTAATAATGTTTATTTCATCAATCTTCTTGTTTAGCAAAACCCATATATCAATTCTATAGAAAATTGTATTTATCATTTTGCCACGATACAATGGTATGAAACATAGTGATTTCCATAAGGTATTTATTAGCAGTCTCTTTTCATTTGTAACTTCAATGTTTTCAAATAAAGGAAATATTTTCTCAAGAATCCTCTCTGTACCAATTAAAAAATCGTAAGGATTATTAGTATCATAAGTAAAATAAACAGTTCCTTTAGGAGTACACTCTAAATTAAATGATTTTACATCAATATCCTCATCTTTTAGTTCAGCCAATACCATGTCAATATCTTCTTTGAATCTATTTGTAATTCTCATTTTTTCCATATCTACAACTTTTGAAATATCTTGGCTAACACTGAACTCCTCATTTACTACTTTTCTCCACATCAATGATAGTTTTATAAATAATGTGCTCTCTTTTTCTCTTAATTCTTCCAAAGTCGATCTATCATAGTAATCAGCAAACAGATTATCAAACTCATTCTGAAGATCATACAAATTCAGAATAAAATCATCAAGATTAATAATTGATAGTCTCAACACATGTTCTATATTCGTATTTTTATTATTCAAATGCTCAACTAATGCTTTTTTTCTTTTATTAGAAATACCTTTTGTCACATCCAAAAACTCATAAACTTGAGTAGATTGATTTGCAAAATTTCTAAATTTACTCAGGTAGTCTCTCATGCTCTTTCGAAATGGTTTATACCGTTGGAGAAAAAGAAATTGATGCCTTATCTTCTTGTCTTGATCTTCTTTTTCATTCCATTCACTGTAGCGTCCCAACTTATCAAGTTCACTTTTCGGTAAGGATGAGTTAGATTTGAGAACATTACTAAGGTCTGTCAACAAGTTACTTTGAAGTCGTTTTACAAAAATTCCTGTGTTTTTTCTTATTCTGAAATATGCATTTATTGCAACAATTAATTCTTCTGCATATTTTAATACATATTCTCTAATACTCATAACTTGGTCTAAATATTCATTCCATGTATCATATCTGAAATGGAATGCACTTAAATTATTATAGGTCTTATTCAAATCAACAAGCCACTCGTTCGGTATGTTTTCTTTAGGAATCCCTTTAATACTATCATCATGCATTTCTGGAATCAGACCATTTCTCCACCCAAAACCTTTGTGATTGTATAAGCTCTTTTCAGGATAAATTTTTCTTAATAACTCTACATTGTTCATCGTCATTGAATGAACATAATTTTTAGTCTCAACATTCTTATCATTTTCACTTCTTTCATAGTCAATAATTGATTCAACACTTATTTCGTCAGGTGTGTCATTAAGGTAAACAATTTTATTAATTACTCTAAACTTATCTACAATATCTTTGCGGATTGCCATTAGTAACTCCGCACTCTCAGCATTATACACAGCCAAGCCTTGAGTTAAATCTGATAAAGCAAAAATACTTAGTTTCTCAATTTGGTCTTTCAATTGTAATCTTTTGAAATTAATATCCTTTTCAATTTCCATTCTGTTTAACCAGAATATTACTTGCCCAAATGAAGTGATTTCTGATTCCTCATAATGAATTTGATCAGGAGTATCTGAATTTTCAATCCAATCTTTTAAACACTCAAATATCCACTTCTTATCTTCCATTCTGCTTCTAAGACTCAAAATAAACTCTTTAAACTCTTGACGAATTCCTTCCAAATTAAGAATAGAGTCTTCTATGTCAATATGCATAGCTGATGCTATATCTACACCAAGTGCGTAAATATATGACTCTCCAATCTTCTCATATGCTTCTTCAAACACATCAACATGTTCATCTACATAATTTTTGACACCAAACCAAAGAAGACTCCTTATGACTCCAAGATAACCTTCCCAAGTATTAAGTTTAAAATTACACATCTGTAAAAATTGATTCTTTGAAGGGGCTTGATCTATTACAAAGCTTGTAAAAAACTCAAATATTTCATGTTCATTAGTTACCATTGCACACTCTACGGCGGTTTCTAATTTAGAGTAAATAAACTCATCGCACAAGATTTCCGTTAAAAGTTTTGATCTAATTGGATGGACGGAACTAATCAAACGCTCATCCTTTACAGCAATTAAATACTCCTTTTCAAATATCTCAAGAGTACGTTTGGGAGACTTAAGATTTAATTTATCTAGTAACTTTTTTAGATCTACACTTGTACCAAAACTACCCGCTAATGAAACTAATCTAAGTAATGTCAATTGTTCTGGATCGTAGCCCCTCCGCACTTCATCCTCAATTCTAGATATTTGTCCCCTTAATCGATCATGTAAAGATTCACCTTTTTGCACTAGGTATACAAATTCTAATAAGGGTCCAGAATAACCAAACTGATTCCATGCACTTTCAAAATCTAAGAACTCAGAAGTCTTTCCATTTCTATTATGAATTCTCTCGAATACAAGGCGGGCTTCTTTTTCATCAAAATTCAACTCAACATCATAGAATTTAACAATGTGATTTTTAATGACTGATCTTTTCCAGTCTTCCTCTCTGATTGAAGCTAGGACTTTAACTCCTTCAACTCTAGAAAGCTGAGCGCCTAACTGAGTCCAGTTTTCATCATTTGAGCTTACATCGATATAAAAAACTAGATTAAATCCACTCGATTTAACCATGCCCCTTACTGTACTTACAATTTCTAACATGCCCTTTTCATCTTTAATAGGAATTATCTGATACATGGTTGCACTTGGATAAGTTGAATATAAATGTCTATAGCATGCCGTACTTTTTCCTTGTCCGGATGCACCATGTACAATAACAAAGTCGGAAACGTCAAAGCCAGAAGTGATCTTGTCTTGAACTGATTCTCTAATAATGTCAGCACCGACTAGAATGTGTTCATACCTTGCTGAAACACCATTATGAAACTCTTCTTGTAGTTTTTGATTCTTCAAATCATCTATTTCAGTTGCTTTGAGTGGTATTACTGAAGTACCAAATTGATTATGAAAACTTACTCTCTCATTTAAAAATAGGCCAATTTCATTTACTTTCTCTATTAATTTTTCACGACTAATAAATCCTTTGGTTTCGGATAATTGATAAATCCAGTTCATAAGCAAATCAAAAGATACTGATTTATCCGCTTTAATTTGAGTGTGTTCGCCAATTTTTCTTATTGTTTCATCAACAATTGTCATTTCATCTACAGACTCAAGTTTTATAGTTGAAAGTAACTGGTTAATCTCTACCTGGGTATAGCCTTTGTCCTTCAATTTTGCAGTAACACGCTCTACATCTTCTTTTACATTGCTAAATGCATTCTCTAATTCTGATCCTAATTTACCAAAAGATACTAGTCTTATTTTGACTTGAGGATCACTTTTAATATACTCTAACGACCTTCTTAAAAATGAATCGCTCTTACTTGGAGATAAGTCTGAAAGAGATAAAGGGGTGGAATAATTTTTAACTTGTATAATTTCACAGAGCTTTTTCTCCTTATATTTAGCTAAATCTTCTACGCCTTCAGGCTGAAATTCAAACTGCTGTCCAGATTTTTCAAATAATTGGTTTACTATAAATAAAGTCTGACACCTAAAGCCCTTAAAAGCAGACGTTGCACCGTAATCGGAACGCAGTACTTTTTTGTTCACAACTTCCACCGCCCTTTCATGTTTTGAAGAACCTTATCCTATCCCAAATGATCATCTTAGTAATTATTATGCACTAAGCAATTCATGCCGCCTAACGTTCCCGCAGTTCCCGATGTTGAAACACGTTTATTGGCGCAGCTTTTGCCGTTTCTTTTACTTCTCTACACTGTCAAAGCATTGAATCTACGTTTCCGAGCAACTGCCCGCGCAAAAGATGTGACCTTCAGCTTGTTTCAATATTGGGAACTGGCGTGTTACCTGTTGAACCTAAAGCCCAATACTTCGGCTTGTACATGAATCCTATTCACGAGTTACATTTCAGCTCAAGTAATGGTAACCTCATTTCCAATGTTTCAATTATGCTTGTGTGCTGCACCCATTTGCTTTTGGATTTTTTTTGGTTAACGCAATATTTCCTAGTCCAAATATTTCCGCCATATGTCGGGAACACCCCATCTAAATAGGATTTCCGGAACCCTTCCTCTGTCGGTTTTTCAGGTAACGTTCCCACAATTCCCGATGTGCCCCTACTCTTTATTACTCCTATGTTATATTCTACCATATTTTGAGCATAAATCAGCCCCTCTGTTACCAAAGGGGCATGTTGGGAATTGCTGTGTTATAGGATGTGCTTTTCGTTTCTATATATCAATTTAAGATATATTTTCATTTAATTCATAGTCCATTGATTCTTAGTATATTATATTTTAATTTCTAAAATTTAACTATTACTCTATGGGTTCTATTACTCGAGCATTGATTTCAGGAATTGTAATTTTAGCTCCGAGTACCGATTTATACGACTTTAAGCCCTTGAACTCTCCCCAAAACTTGACTATGTCATCCTCTAAGAGACGTTTTTCATTCTCTATGTACATGTAATTAACCCATACTGTATCCTCATAATAACCATATTCAGTCTCTGTAATATTGATTCTTAAGACAATATTTGAACCTGTCTCACTTGTTTGAACAATTTCCCCAGTGTATTTTACTTTTCTGTCAATAAATCTGTCAGGGTCTCGAGCGATATCATTATAGGGAATATTTTCACATTGCATTTTATATTCCTCTACTGGTATAGTTTCATCTACTACTATTGTATCTGTATTGGGTATAAATATTATAAATACTAAAACAAACAATATAAATGTCACAATTTTATGCCGCATAAAAAAAATACGTTGGTCTTTTCCACAGTGTACACATTTTTTAGCACTCTTTGCAATTTCACCATCACAAGCCTTGCATTTGGTCATCTTACTCACTTTATACACCTCCAAATACTGTGATATTGAATGTTACAAAATCAATCTAACGGAATATCGTGATTTATTATGCTTGAACTTCTAAAATGATACTTACTAAAAACATACCCATGAAACATAATGTTATTCGTTTGGCAATGTCAATGACACATTGAATTTCTAGTTTCTCTATACGAATGGTTCCTAGGATTTGATCAGTTTTAGACTAATTTTTACTTTCCTAAGTATGACCTTTAATACCTAGAAAAGCATGTCCTATAACGTTCCCGCAGTTCCCGATGTTGAAACACGTTTATTGGCGCAGCTTTTGCCGTTTCTTTTACTTCTCTACACTGTCAAAGCATTGAATCTACGTTTCCGAGCAACTGCCCGCGCAAAAGATGTGACCTTCAGCTTGTTTCAATATTGGGAACTGGCGTGTTACCTGTTGAACCTAAAGCCCAATACTTCGGCTTGTACATGAATCCATTTCACGAGTTACATTTCAGCTCAAGTAATGGTAACCTCATTTCCAATGTTTCAATTATGCTTGTGTGCTGCACCCATTTGCTTTTGGATTTATTTTTGGTTAACGCAATATTTCCTAGTCCAAATATTTCCGCCATATGTCGGGAACACCCCATCTAAATAGGATTTCCGGAACCCTTCCTCTGTCGGTTTTTCAGGTAACGTTCCCACAGTTCCCGATGTGCCCCTCTTTTTATAATTCACATACTATATTTTACCATGAACTAGTATAAAAAATGCCACTTCGTATAAACAAAGGGGCATTTTGGGAACTGCTGTGTTATGTGATGTTTAATTTTCTTTTATTTCTAAACTTGGTGGGATTATTAATGGGCTATTCATCATTTTATCAGTCAGCATACCGGTTAATAAGCTTATATCTGCACCCAGCAAATTCAATATTACTTCTCTATTTTCCTCAACTAATTCTTTAGTTATAGAGTCCTCAAACTCTAATGAAACTTGATGTTCAAATTCAAACTCAAAAAACATACTTGGTTTAAATCCGACTTCTGTTGATACTATAACTCTTACATATTCATCTTCAAATTCAACAATACTTATTTGTGATACAGCATGTGATTCAATATTTGTATTCTCATCTAATCGTTCGGATTTCAATTTTTTCCCGTTAATATTTAGCAGTATAACGTCATGATGTACAATGTTCTTTACAAATTGCTCTGCAGTCATTACTAGCACCTCTCAGATTTTTTTGAATTTCTCAATCGTTCAGTAGAAAATAAAATTGGCTCAAGTACTGCTCCTCTTTTGTCCTTCCACATCGTTTCAGATACTGGTACTGGAACAGAATCAATAATATAATTTGAAAATATATTTTTTGGTACTTTACTCTTTTCAACTTCACTTCTGCCCATTCCATATGAAATATAAGTTAATAATAAACTATTTAAACTACAATTCTCAACTTCGGCTTCCTCAGATAACCTCTTGTGCATCTTTTTAGGCAATCTAATAGTAAATTTCCCACTGTATTCTAATTCATCTTTATACTGAATAGGACGAGGAATTTTCTTACCTTCAATTTTAGCTAACTCAATGATAGCTTCTGCAACCTCATACACATCCGCAATAGCATCTTCTACAGTATCTCCATCGCCAATACAGTCAAATTCAACTATTTTCGCGATGTATCCACCACCATCTTCATCTGATAATTTTTTGACTTCTAACGAATAGTCCTTAATATCAAATTTATTCATTTTAGTCACACTCCTGATTTACATATCTGTTTTTTATAACGTTCCCACAGTTCCCGATGTGCCCCATTATGAAATTGGGGCTGATTTACACAGTTCCTGACTTTTTTGAACATAAATCTCTTAACTTAGCCAATTAGCTTTTCGATAGCAGCTATAGCCTTTCTTATATAGATTGGCTTAACTGGCCTATGCCTTGGTATAGTGACATAATCCTGAACTGAATTAAGACTTTGATGAGTATACACATAATGGCTCCCACCAGTGTTCCTTGCTTCAAATCCAAAGGAAGTTAATAAAGTATCAATTTCTTCGAAGCTAATACCCTTCGGATTATTTTTGATTTTCAATAATCTCTTTTCTTTCTTTGACATGATAGCCTCACTTTTGTTTTGGTATTATATATGATACCACTTTTCAAATCAAATATGCAATAAATACTCTAACTTGAAAATTAAATGTTACATAACTCCCCTATCCCCGCCGTATGTCCCCAACTCTTCCAACACCTCTGGATTTGCGTCGTATGTCGGTAATACTTATTTCTAGGCGAAGGGGATAGAATCCTCTAAATAATGTAAACCACACCCATTTCCCCCAAATTCATTTTACCACTTTATCAAAAAACATAAAAAGGCACCTCCCTGTCGAGAAGTGCCTCTGGTCTGACTCTTTCATTTTACGTGCTGCTAGCGCTCACTGATATTCCTGACATTCTTAATAATGTAGTTCACTGTACCGTCACCATTGTACTGGATTTCGATTTTCGCATTATCGTGGAATGTTTCAAATGGCCCACGAATGGTAAAGCCGGTGTCTGTCTTTATGGCTTTCGTCTTGAATTTCTTTGCCACCCACTTCTTGTCGATGGTAAAGGAATCATCTGTATCGACACCCTTGCGTTCCATGTTCTCAATGAACTTTTCGCGCTTATCGGGATCATCAATGATTTCCTCTGTCATTCTTGCAAGGTTGAGCTCTCCTGAATTGACAAAGACGCTTTCAACATCCTGACGCGCACCAATTGCATTGCGCATGTCGTCTTTCATGTTGGAGCGAATCCATTTTTCCATCTGGTCTCTGACAATACGTGTTTTGTCCATATGATCCACAACAAATCCAGCCTGAATGAATGTTTTCTGGAAATACTCCAGCAGGCTGCCATCTTCAGCTTTCACAGGTGTATCTACGACAACCACATCGTAAATATCATCTCCTGGCTTCTTGAAAAATGCCGCCTTGTTCAGCCGTTGGCTCATTGACGGAAGACTGATTTCCTGTGATACAAGGTCAACTTGAAAACCCGATTCCGTATACTGAATGTCATGGACAAAGGATGGCTGGTAGTCCATTTTCATGACCGCAATACAGCGGTCGCCGCCCGTTACAAACTGACACACAATAAGGTCAGCGGACGGGATCAGAGGGTGTTCCTGCATGCACTTGAACAACCACTCCGCAATAGATTTTGACGCCTCAACAAATGCGTCCTCTTCTTCATAAACCTTTAGCAAACTTCCGTAGACAACCCCGGAAGGATTAAACATCTTTAGCTTCCTATTTTTCTCACTGCTCAGTGATTTCAAAATATGGTGAGACAAAAATGCCGTAATCGCCGGCTCAAGTTCCAGTTCAGAATCTGTCAATAGAGGCGTGTCACTGTTTTTATCTAAAACATGTACAATCGCTCTTTCAATGCTAGCTTCTTCAATATTTCTCAGTTCCAACACTATTCCTCCACTTTCATTACTCTTTTAACTTCACCTTTGAATCGGGCTCAATTTCGTCGCTCGGCACGATTATGCGGTCCCCTTCTGCAAGGCCTCCAAGAACCTCAATATATGTGTCGCCGACTAGGCCAACATCAATTTTTGTTTCAACTGCTTTACCGTCCTTCTCGACAAAAACATGGTAGGCTTCATCTTTCTGATAAGTCAGGTCTTCACGTATGCGCAGGGCGTTTTCACGACTTTCAACCACAAAGTCGATATCCAGCTCCTGTCCAATGAGAATGGTCCTGTCCATCAGATCGGCATCGATTTCAACCGTTACACGTTTTTGCTCAATACCAAGGTCTGAAATCTGCGTCTCAGCCTTAGGATACACCTTGACTACACTGCCTGTCAGGGTGTCGTTGTCGTCAATATACACGACAACCGGTGTCCCTTTCGAGATTAAAGCAATATCACTGTCTAGTATATCAGATTTAAAATAGATTTGCCCAGTATCAGCAATCTCAAAAGTTGTCTGACCTATGGAAATATAGTCTCCCGCTTCAATATATCTGTTCAGAATCACACCCGACTGCGTCGACTTGATTTCATGACGGTCACGCTGAAGTCTAAGGACCTCTATCGCCCTTTCCTTTGCCTTGATTTCTGACCCGAACTTGTTCTTAAGCGCCTCAGAAAGGCCTTTGCGCGCCTGTAGCAGCGCCTGATACTTACTGTTGACATCTTCCTGGGCCAAACTCAGTGCATCCTTGCTGTCCTCATATGCCTGGGAGCTTACCGCCCCCTCCTCATAGAGCCTTGTATTTTTTTCATAGGTGGACTTGGCGCTGTCTCTTGCAATGACTGCAGCGTTGTAGCCCGCTTCGTATTGTCTGATCAGCTCTCGGTCATTCGGCTCAAGGGCATCCTCAAATGCATATTTGAGGGCGCTGAGCTCTTCATCTGCTATAGCAATCTGTTTATCTATATCTTCAGTGTCAACAACAGCAAGACTATCCCCCTCAGCTACCGTATCGCCTACGTCCTTATTCCACTTGAGTACAGTGCCGCTTACAAGAACTGTGACATTTCTGGTTGAATGTGACGCCGCCTGCGCCTCTTCTTCGATAATATCGCGCACTTCACCGAGGTCGGTACTTTCATACTCCACCTCAACGCCAGACGATCCGCCCAAGGCAACTGCCACGACACCCACAACCGCTATGGCAATGACTGCAAGAACAACATTCCTTTTCTTGATTTTGCTCTTCATGGTTTCCCCTCCTATGTCATCCTGTTCTTCAGTGCTTCAATGAAATCCAGTCTGTGTATTCTCGAATATGTTGCAATCTGTGCAAGGAACACGAATACAAAGGTCAGAAGGCCAGTGACGATATACGCCTGGAGCGACACATCCACCTTCATGGTATAGAGTTCCGTACTAAATGACTCCGACATAAGGTCAAGGAGCGCTCTTCCAAGCGGAATGCCCAGTACAATGCCCAAAATGGTCATAATGACATTCTCCCTCAAGAGAATGAAAAAGATTTCGTTCTTGCGAAAGCCCATGACCCGCAGGGATGAAAACTCCAGCTTACGTTCCAAAAGACTCATGACCGACGAGTTATAGACAATGGCAAAACCAAGTATGCCAGAGAACACAATGAGTGTCGATACACTGGCAAGGGTCAGCTTAAGAAACTCTTTAAATATTTTAACAAGGTCGCCGTTAGACTGTACTGAAGAGATTTTGGGCACATCCGACAACTCATCCTTAATGGCGTAACGTGTCGTAAGCATGGCTCCGTTAATGAGTCCACGTTCCAGGAACATATCCTGCATGTAGGGCAAATCCAGATAGATGTTCATGCCAAGACTCTGATCAATGATCGATACAATACGAACTTCCATATCGTCACGACCTGGAATGAAGGTGTTGATTTTGAGGTATTCTCCAACATCCACATCCAAATACTTGGCAAGCCCTTCAGTAATGAAGAGTCCTTTCTGTGGGAGGGTCACATGGCTTCCCTTTATATCTTTAAAATAATACATTTTCGTGTCAGCCGGTATGCCAACAACCGTAACAACTTTCTTTTTCCATTCATGTTCGACTTCAAACGGATACTCCAGCTTGGGGTCCATGTCCTGAAACTCGATCAAATGCTTAATGTCATTGAGCGCAGAGTCATTGACAGGTTCAGTGAAATTGATATTGTAGTCCATTTTTAGAAAGTCTGTGTAATGCCTAATGAATATCCTGTCAAAGGCATTTGCCTGAAACATCGGCAGCATGGTAATGGCATAGGTAAGCGCAATGCCAAGGGTTATGAAAATGAATCGCTTCTTCGACCTGAGCAGGTTTCGAACAACGATTTTTTCAGTAAAGCTCAAATAGGTCCACATCCGCGTTTGTTCAAGCACTGTCCTGTGTCCCTTCTTAGGCGGTTCAGGCCGCATGGACTCCGCAGGATGAATCCCCAGAACACTCCTTGCCCCCATTAGGCCTGCACCCACTGAAAAGAGTGCAGACAGCATAATCGCCAGGAATAGATATCCTGGATGAAAAACAATTCTCAAATAAGGAATATAGAAGAATTCCGTATACATCTGAGTCATGGCCGCACCCAGCAGCATGCCCAGCGCAACACCTATGACAGAACCTGCAAAACCTATGATCAGGCAGTATTTTGTATAATGGATGACTATTTCCTTATTGGTGTAGCCCATGGACTTGAAGACACCGATTGAAACGCGGTCATTCTTAACCGTACGACTGATCATGATTACCATGATACTGGCAGCAACAATAAGAAAGATAAAGGGCACCGTACTTGCCATTTTCTTGCCGCCCTCGATTTCTTCCGATACCAGCCTATGACTGAGCTGGTCCTTTTTCTGATAGATTCTTTTAATGCCGTACCTGTCCAGGGTGTTCTCAACACGCTCCTGAAGCAGGTCCAAATTCGTTCCAGGCTCTGCCTTAATGAGAATCTGATTGTAGTAACCATTCATTCCAAAGCTGTTCATGGCGAACTCCTCTGAAACAAACAAGACCCCGAACTTGGCCGGTGCCGGAATCATGGACTGCTCATTTTCCATAAGGTAGACATACTCAGGGCTCGACACGAAGGCCTTAACGTTCAGGGCATATTCCTCGCCGAGTATCTGAGGTCTGATGATATCGTCAAGAGCGATCTCACGTGCCTCTGCGAACTGATTGAAGACGTAAGCATCCTTATTGGGTGCCTTTATGGTCTTACCTGCGTAAAAATACAGGTCATTGATCTTGTATTCTGTTTTCGGAAGGGACTCAACACGAACCGTGACCTTTTCATTCTCATCTTCCACCTTGAGGGGCACATCGTACTGAATCCTGCCCTGGGCATGCGTGACGCCGGATATTTTCATGACATCATCGACACCCTTTTTCGGGACTTTGAGTGTCTCCACATAAATATCCGCAAAATTCGCCTCATCATAATAGTAGTTCAGGGAATTCTCCAGGTTTGACATGGCCATGGTAAATGAAACGAAGGTCAGAAGCCCAACCGAGATGACTAAGGATATCGCTATGAACTGACCGATATGGCTTCTGATCATACGCAGAAGCCTTTTATCCATCTTTCTCATTACCACTCAATCCTTTCAGGACTTATGGGATTCTCATTGTAGTGATCCTCAATGATTTTGCCTGATCTGAGTCGGATCACCCGGTCTGCCATCTGCCCAATTGCCGCGTTATGGGTAATGACGACAACAGTCTTCTTCATTTCCTTGTTGATCTTGCTGAGCAGGTTCAAAATGGTCAGCCCTGTTTTAAAGTCAAGCGCACCTGTCGGCTCATCACAGAGCAGTATTTTAGGGTTCTTGGCAACCGCTCTGGCTATGGCGACACGCTGCTGTTCACCACCTGACATCTGTGCAGGAAAATGACCTTCACGCTCACCGAGACCTACCGCTTCCATAATCTCATCTATTTCCAGGGGCTCCGAACAAATTTCTGTGGCAAGCTCCACATTTTCACGTGCCGTGAGATTGGCCATCAGGTTATAGAACTGAAAGACAAAGCCGACTTCATTTCTTCTATACGCTGTAAGTTCCTTATCATTGAAGTGCGTTATATCGATGGTATCGAAAATCACTTGTCCTTCGCTTGGAATGTCCATTCCGCCAATGATATTGAGGAGTGTACTCTTTCCTGATCCTGACGGTCCAAGGATTACAACAAACTCGCCTTCCTTGATGGAAAAGGTGATATTCTGTATTGCCTTAACAAGAACCTCACCCATCTGATAGTTTTTCGTCAAGCCGGTAACGCTAATAAACTCAGGGTTCATATCTTTCACCTCACTTGTCTGCGTATAAATGCTTGGTCTGTATTTTCATCTCTGCCGGCAAGAGTTCATAGATTCATTTGCCAAGTATCTTTACAAGGACTTTATAAGCGGTCTATAAGCGCCTTGATGTCTTCAGGCAGGTCTGCCTTGAGCTCCAGCTGTGTTCTAGGTCTTGGTCTTTCAAAGACCATGCGTGTACAGTGGAGGGCTTGTCGGTTGATGTGTTCATGGTCGCCGCCATAAAGCTCGTCTCCAAAGAGCGGATGCCCCATATGGCTGAAATGGACACGGATTTGATGGGTTCTTCCCGTTTCAAGCTGGATTTTAACGAGTGTGGCCTGATCCCCATAGCGCTCAACCACCTCATAATGGGTCACACAGTCCTTACCGTCTGCCATGACCTTTCTCTGAATGTCTTCTTCGTTTTCAAGACCGATTGGCGCGTCAATGGTGCCCTTGTCTTCTTTGACAGACCCCATGACAACAGCCAGGTACTCCTTAACCACGGTTCCCTCAATCATCTGTTCAGAAATGACCGTCTGAGCATAAGGATTTTTGGCAATCATCATCAGACCAGAGGTGTCCCTGTCCAGCCTGTTGATAAATCGGATTTTTATATCAAGCCCTTCATTTTCAAAGAGCTTGGCTATACCGTTTGCAAGGGTTCCTGTCGGATGTCCCTTTGTTGGGTGCACAACCAGAAAGGGCTGTTTGTTGACAACCAGAATATCAGCGTCTTCATAGACCACAGTCACCGGAATGTCCTGTGGCTCAAATATGTTCTTTTCCATAGTCATTTCTATGGTAATCAGGTCGCCTGTTCTAATACGCGAGCTCAAAGATACACGCTGCGCATTGAGCCGGATTGCCTTTTCCTTTTTTGAGCGTCTAATCATTCTACCTGACAGCTCCATACTCTGATGCAGCACGTCCATGAGCTTCATGCCCGCATCCTTTTGTACTGCCGTATATTCAAGGACATGTGTCTTGTACTCCAAAATAGTTCCTCCTGTATCAATCATTCCCTTAATGGGGACCATATATACGCCTCAATGTCATTTATAATACTTTTTTAATAGAAATATAGCCCACAAGATCCGATTTATGCATTTCAACTGGGCTTTGTCGGCAATTTAAAAGCATAAGACTTAACTTATGCTTTTTTTAATTCGCTTATGTAATATTTTCATGGTTATTCAAGCAGGTACTCCAGTACCAGATACGAACTCGTGGTTTCCTCCAAAATCAGAATGTAATGTGGAAACGATATGTTACAGTACCGGACCAGCTCCCGCTCATCTTCGATTTCAGCACCGAAATCCAGCACGTTGACATTTACCTCATGCCAGCCGAATCTTTCAAGCTGGTCGGCATTTTCAGGCTTGATCAGCTCCTTTGGAACCGAGCCGTAAATATTGCCATGTATTGTCTGATGCTGCTTCCAGAACTCATTATGCTGATTGATTGCCATGGCCTTCATCAGTTGCTCCGTACGCTCTTCTGCAAAGAACTCCAGATAATTGCCCTCAAATATGTCTATGCGCTTTGTCGGCTTATATAGAAAGGCAATGGTATTGATGATGTCATATGGTCTGGACATAGTCCTTTTATTGTTCTCTTCAGAAAGCACGACAGAATCTGCCGCAATAATCGCCTTTCCGAAGTCCTGCTCTATAGTTGAAAGCATTCGCCTGACTGCTTTTATGCCACTTTGAAAGCCTTCCAGGTCTAAGGCAACCATGGATTCTTCCATTTCTCTAATTGCATTTCTAAGGCTTTGTACTTGTCTGTGCATACTCAAACCCCCGAGGTCCGTCATTACATTAATTATAACAGAACAGCTTTTCCATGAAAACCCATGTTTACCCGTACTACAATAGGATTCCACATTGGTTTCCATACACCTTCTAGCAGCTGATCATTTTACTTAAAACACATCAAAAGCCCTATTTTATATTCTTTTCATATCCCATCTCTTTTCCTGTACACAGGAAAACCTTCAAACCCTGCGCACTGCAGAATCTGAAGGTTCATTTTAAAATCTCTTGTACTTATTTAAGGGACATCCGCCAGCTGAGACACTGACAGTCTGTCAAAATAAAATACGTGTTTGCCTGCTAGTAACCCAGAATGTTGTAGCCACAGTCAACATGCATTGTTTCGCCAGTAACAGCAGAACCCATGTCGCTTAGGAAAAAGACTGCCGCACTTCCAACTTCACGCTGTGATACCATTCTCTTAAGTGGCGCCTTTTCTAAGAAGTGACGGCCAATTTCATTAAACTCGCCAACACCCTTAGCTGCAAGTGTCTTGATTGGACCAGCAGAAATCGCATTTACACGGATTCCCTTTGGACCCAGGTCGTGTGCAAGGTATTTTACACTTGACTCAAGTGCTGCTTTTGCAACGCCCATAACGTTGTAGTTAAGAACCACACGCTCGCCGCCCAGGTATGACAGTGTGATGATACTACCGCCGTCAGACATGAACTCAGTCGCATGCTTTGTAACTGCTACAAGTGAGTACGCACTGATATCGTGTGCCATTCTGAAGCCCTCACGGGAAGTATCCATGTAAAGACCTCTCAGCTCATCCTTGTTAGCGTGTGCGATGCAATGCGCCACACCATGGATTTCAGATACCTTTAATCCGATTTCTTTAAATGCAGCCTCAATGTCATCGTCACTTGTCACATCACAGGATACACAAAGTGATTCAGGAATCCCCGCTTCTTCCAGAAGTTTTTCAAGTCCCTTAAGACTTCTTTCGCCAAAATATGTGAAAATCAGATTTGCGCCTTGTTCAAGACACATTTCTGCAATGCCCCACGCAATGCTCCACTTGTTTGCAACACCCATAACTACTATATTTTTATCTTTTAGCATACCGCCCATAATATTCCTCCTAACAATCTGGTATTAGTACCTGATGCTAATATATAAAAAATTATACCCGATTTACACATATCCTGCAAGAAGAAATCAAAGTAAGTTGAGAACCTTCTAAAGCGGGTATACAATTACTACATATATATAACCTGAAAAATGACTAAAATTCATGAATTTCGACAGAGGTGATCTTGTGAACAACATCGTTTTGTCAAAACTCGCCATCATAATTCTCACACTGGCAACAGCAGCCGGACTTTATCTGTTTCTGGGAAAGCTGCTGGTCATTCTCATGCCCTTTATTATCGGACTATTGATCTCCAAGCTCATTGACCCTGCTGTAACAACACTCCATGCAAGGCTTAAAGTTCCAAGAGGCCTCTCTACCCTTGTGCTCATTTTCGCTGTCATATTCGGTCTTGGATTCGGTGTTTACGCCCTTATTGGCCGACTCTCAAGGGAGCTGCTCGGACTCTCAAGGGAGTTCTCCCTGTGGTCAAACGCTGTGCTGAACTACATACAAAACATGTCTAGCAAGCTGGATACGCAGAGCTATGGCCTTTCCGGAACCATATCCGACTATCTGTCGACAGCTGCCGAGTCTTTTCTTTCAAAGCTGGGCGACCTGACGGCACTTCTTGGCTCCAAGCTGCTTTCTCTGGCCACGTCCGTTCCTAATGTCCTCTTTTTCATTGTCATAACCTTTGTCTCTGCCTTCTTTCTTACAAAGGACAAACACCGCATAGACAGATGGCTCAAGCCCCTCTTTCAAGGCAAGTGGACTAAGAACGAAAAACTGCTCATCATAAGAAAGGATGTACTCGGCGTGCTTTGGGGCTACCTCCGTGCTCAGCTGATCATGATGTCGCTCACCTTCGTGGAGTCCTCTATCGGCCTCTGGATCATTGGCATCCGATACCCGATTCCAATCGCACTGGCCATTGCCCTCATTGACGCACTGCCCATACTCGGTCCAGCAACCATATATATTCCCTGGGTCATCAGCAAGCTCATTCTAGGAAATTACGGGACCGCGCTTTCGCTTTTCATATTATACCTTATTGTCACACTGGCCCGTCAAGCGCTTGAGCCTAAAATCCTGAGCACACAAATCGGAATCTACCCCCTTGTCACCCTGCTTGCCATGTACATTGGCCTTAAGACACTCGGGGTTGCGGGCATTATTCTCGGCCCTGTTTCCGTCATCTTTCTGCTTGCCCTATTTAAGACCGGCATCCTGCCAAAACCAGCATTTGTCGAACTTAATTCAGAGGAAAAGAAAAATGATTCGCCATGAACCGACTGATTTTTTTGGAGAAAACGATTTCTTCTTCGTTTGAGAGTATTTACATTTCACTTGGACATGCTATAATGATTAAAACTTAGTCTTTTATCCCGCACAACGGCGTGCACGATGAAAGGCGATTTTTTGTGCCCATTTTTCGTTGTATACTGTATACAACAGGTTTTATCATATTACATTTTAATGAGGAGGTAACGAAATGCTTTACTATCTAGAACCAGAAAGTTTTAAAACAGCTACCCTTAAGGATGTACTAGAAAGCCATCCAGAAATCAAATTCGTTTCTCTAATCGCGGTCGATTTAGGAAACAACCACACTGACGAGAGAGTACCAATCGAAGTCATGAAGGACGATATCGAGGGCTTCCTGACTAAAGGTGTACAGACAGACGGTTCATCTGTTAACCTACCTAAAATTGCGGATATCAACAACGCTAAAGTTGACCTGATTCCAGATAAAACTGTTAAGTGGTTTATCGATTACAATCCAAACCATTTTGATGAGGAAACTGGCAAGCCTGTAGGCACGCTGATGATTCCTGCTTACCTTGAGCATGACGGCCAATATGTTGGCTCACGTGCAATCCTTAAAAAAGCTATGACTGCTTTCGAAGAAGAAGTTATCGCACTGTTCAAGAAAAACGCTGCACAATGTGCGACACTAGGTTTCACATCAGCTGATGACATTGCTAAAGTTGAACTGACAACTGCAACTGAGCTGGAGTTCTGGGTTAAGACACCTGACCACCGTTCAGATGTTGAAAAGCTATCTACTTCTCAAACACTTAAAGAGCAGTACTGGAAGCGTACTGTAGGTCCTGTTAGAACAGCGCTTGAGCAATCACTTGAAGCACTTTCAAACATGGGCATGAAGCCTGAAATGGGTCATAAGGAAGTTGGTGGTGTTCCATCGAAGCTTAAGGGCACAAACAAGTGGGCTGGCATCATGGAGCAAATCGAGATTGACTGGGAGTACGACACAGCACTTCAGTCAGTTGACAACGAACTTTTTGCTAAAAACGTTATTAAAGACACATACGAGCGCAACGGTCTTGCTGTTACATTTGAAGCTAAGCCAATCGAAGGCGTAGCAGGCAGCGGCGAGCATCACCATATCGGTGCAGCGCTTATTCTAAAGAGCGGCAAGCGTATCAACCTGTTTGCTTCTCCTGATATGAAAGCGGACTACCTAAGTTCAGCTGGTTGGGGCGCACTGATGGGCGTTCTTAAGAACTACGAAGTTGTAAACCCATTCGTAACTTCTACAAATGACGCATTCAACCGTCTGAAGCCTGGTTTCGAGGCTCCTGTTTGTACAGTTGGTTCTGTAGGCCACAGCGTTGGCAACCCTTCTCGTAACCGTACAGTCCTAATTGGTCTTGTACGTGACATGGGTTCTCCACTGGCTACACGTTTCGAGCTTCGTGCTCCAAACCCAAATACAAACTCTTACCTATGCGTTTCAGCTGTTTACCTGACTATGCTTGACGGTATCAAGGCTGCTGTTTCTTCAGGACTGTCTGCATCTGACCTTGAGAAAGAATTCTCTAAGCCTTACGGTGTTGAAAAGTTCTACCTTGAAAAAGACAGAGCTTACCGTTCAGAGGAAGACGTATTTGAAGACTACACTGATGAAGAGCGTAACAAGTTCTTCGCTAAGCCTCCTGCAACAGTTTGGGAAAACATGAAGAACCTTTCAAACTACCCTGAAAAGGTTCAGACGCTTACAGTTGGCGGCGTATTCAACGAGAAGGTTCTTGAGTCTTACAAAGAGACAATGACTTCACAGTGGACTACAGAAGTTACACACAGAATCATTCCTTCTAATATGAACCTGATCCGTCGTCTACACAAGCTTCACGGCATCGAAGACATTACAGATCTTGACGTTGTTATGTGGGAAAAGATCAACGCACTGCGTTACTACCTGATGAAAGACAGCATGAGCGAAAAATCTCTGTTCTCTAAAATCCGTGACGGCGTTGAAAGCGCAAGCTACGATGACGTATCTGAAATGCAGCTAAAAATGGCTGAAGAAATGAATCACCTGGTACAAATGTACCTGGCTTACAAGCAAAACCTGATTCTTATTGAAGAATAATCTTTAAGCCTCAAAATTAAATTCAAAAGCTCTGAACTTATGTTCAGAGCTTTTTTATTGCCTGCTCTCTTCACCTCAGCATACGAGCTGCCTGCGATGAATACCCCGAAGGGTACAGACCACATTCAAGCAATAAGAAAAGCGCCATACAGGCGCTTCCCTCTCCGTTAATGCTCTATATGCATGTTAGTCCTGTAATAGTCTAAACGGCCTTCCAGACCTCTTTTGCGCGCTTGTAGCCGGCTTCAAACTGCTTTCTGCAAAAGATAGGTTCAAACCTTAGGGTATCCATCGGCAAAAACTTCTTTACGGGATCAATAATCACAAGCTGGGACGGATCGTAGGCCTCCAGAATGAAGTCTGGAACCATATAGTTGGGCTGAAAGGGCATCATAATGATCTTATCGACCTTTTCATGCTCAAAGGGCTCAAGAAAGTGATTGTTGAGTATGCCGCCGTCAAGGGACATATCATTGTACTCCCCGTGTATGAGATCCTCCTTGAACCGCTCCATGACATAGCGCGAATCAAACTGATCCAGGGCTTCCCTGTCCAGCCTGAGGCCCTTTGGTTTTGGCAGAAGCGCCGAATACCTTATGCGCAGTATCGCGTCTTCCTTTGCCATCCCGATCAGATTGTCATAGGTCTCATAAAGCTTGCACTCACGTACATTCACATAGTTCACATAAAATGCCTTCAGCTGGCTCTCAAGCAGTTCAACCTGCCGAAGCCTTTCAACCGTCCTCATGTTTTCTATGATGTTGTGCTCATCCTTTACATAACTCAGTTCAGACTCATCCACATCATACCAGGTATCTTTCAACAGCTCGTACTGGCCTGCGTAAATATAATAGCCGTTTATGGCACCAATCGAGGTCCCTGCGACGACGTCAAAACGAACACCCATTTCATGGAGGGCATAAATCGCACCTGCCTGGAATGCACCTTTCGCACCGCCACCCTGCAAATATATTCCTATCATATGCTTCTCTCCTATCTTCCTTGAATATTATATCGCAAAAGGACCAGTACTTTAATCCCATTTCTTGAGGCCATTAAAAAGCCCACTGAAAAGAATCAATCTTTCCAGCGGGCTTAAATTTACCATTTACTATTGGATTTGGAATCCTAGTCGTTCAGCTTGTGAACAAATAGTCCAGAGCGAAGCTTAGGCTCGAACCAAGTCGATTTTGGAGGCATTACTTCACCTGCGTCTGCAATCGAAAGCAGATCATCCATCGTCGTTGGGTACATGCTGAATGCTACAGCCATACCGTCATTCACACGGCCTTCAAGCGCTTTAAGGCCACGGATACCGCCAACGAAATCGATGCGCATGTTTGTTCTTGGGTCATCAATGCCTAGGATTGGATCCAGAACGTTCTTTTGAAGGATAGAAACGTCCAGGCGGTCAACAGGATCATTCTCGTCGCAGATACCGTCATTTGCCTTCAGCTCATACCATTTGCCGTCCAGGTACATGCCGAAAGTCTTTTTAGACATTGGCTTGTATGGCTCATCCCCTTCGCAAGCAGTTACAGTGAAGTTTTCTTCAACCTTAGCGATGAATTCTTCCTTGCTGTTGCCGTTCAGGTCCTTAACCACACGGTTGTAGTCCATGATGAAGAGATCGTCATCTGGGAAGATTACTGACATGAAGAAGTTGAACTCTTCGTCGCCAGTAAAGTTAGGGTTTGCTTCACGGCGCTTCATGCCCACTTTTACTGAAGATGCAGATCTATGGTGACCGTCTGCGATGTAAAGGTATTCAATACCCTTGAACAACTCTTCAATGCGTGCAACTGCTTGAGCATCGTCAATTACCCATACGATATGTGTAATGTCATCTTCTGAGATGAAGTTGTAAACTGGCATGTGGAACTTGATCCAGTCATTTGTAATTTGAGTGATTTCCTTGTTGTTTCTGTATGTAAGGAAAATCGGTGCAGTATTCGCGTCACAGTAATCGAAGTTGTTGATTCTGTCCTGCTCTTTTTGCGGACGCGTAAACTCATGCTTCTTGATTGTCTCGTTCATGTATTCGTCAATTGAAGTACAACCAACAATACCAGTTTGAACACGGCCATTCATCAATTGTCTGTAGATATAGTACTTAGGCGCACCATCTTGAACCAGAATGCCGTCTGCCTGCAGCTTGTCAAGATTCTTGCGCGCAGTCTTGTATACTTCTTCGTCATACATGCTCATTTCAGCTGGTACATCCATTTCAGAACGTACAACATGAAGGAATGAATGCGGGTTTCCTTCTGCCATTTGTGCAGCTTCTTCTCTGTTCATAACGTCATATGGAAGAGACGCTACTTTTTCAACTAGGTCCTCTTTAGGGCGTAGTGCTTTGAAAGGTCTAACTATTGCCATTTCTAGGCCTCCTTAAATTATTGGCAGTTTGATCGTCCACTGCTCTCTTTAATTATAGATACTCAGCCGGCACCACACAAGCCATAATCCCATCATGGGCAAGATATTGTAATGCCTCAAATATTCTATATTCCAAATGTCCTATTAGTCTTGTGCGCAGCCGATTTTGCTCGTAAAGAAATCAAGGATTGTCTCATATGTTTCAATACCGATTCTCAGCTGTGCCTCTTCTGTAGATGCACCAATGTGAGGTGTTACGGAAATTGCAGGATGATTGCAGATATCTTCGCGCTTTGTAGGCTCTTCTTCAAACACGTCAAGAGCTGCTGCAGCAACTTTGCCGCTTTCAAGGGCTTTAAGAAGTGCATCCTCATCAACAACACCGCCGCGGGCAACGTTGATGATACGAACGCCATCTTTCATTTTTGCAAACTCAGCTTCACCCAGAACAGGTTGTCCAAGGAAAGGCAGGTGCAGTGATATGAAATCTGACTTTTCAAGAACCTCTTCCATGTCTGTTTTCTTGAACTGAGGTGAGTCAAGATGTACGTGGTGGTCAGCGTAAATAACATCCATGCCCAGGGCACGCGCACGTTTTCCAACTTCCTGACCAATACGTCCGAACCCGATCAGACCCAGTGTCTTACCCATCAGTTCGACACCCTTGTAGGCTTTTTTGTTCCACTCGCCTTTTCGCATCGTCACATTTGAGATGTGAATGAAACGTGAAATCGCAAACATATGCGCAATCGTCAGTTCCGCAACCGAAGCACTCGATGCTTTCGGAGTATTGCGTACAGCAATGCACTTCTGCTCTGCGTACTCATGATCAATGTTATCGATGCCAACGCCGGCACGTACTATCAGCTTCAATCTTCCACCTTCAGACGCAATGTCGATAAGCGGTTTTCTTACCTTTGTAGCCGATCTTACAACAAGTACATCAAATTCTGTCAGTGCCTTTTCAAGGTCTTCACCCGCAAAGTGATCTGTTACAACCTCATGACCAAGGCCTCTTAAGTAGTCAACTGCCGTTTTGTCCATGCCGTCATTTGCAAGAATTCTTAACATGATTCGTTCCTCCCAAGATACATCTAATGTGGAAGCTGAATCTGGTCAGCTTCCACACAGTTTCTTATTTTATCAGCATCTTAAAGACCAAGAATGTCTTCAATGTGCCCCAATAGTTCTTTCAGTTCTTCCATTGTCGTATCTGCCATATGGGCAATACGGAAAGTCTTTTCCTTAAGGTCTCCATAACCGTTAGAAATCATGTAGCCGCGCTTGCCCAGCTCAGTGTTCAGATCCTTAACGCTGATCCCTTTTGTATTCTTAACAGTTGTAAGTGTGTTTGAAGCATATGCTTCAGGTGCAAACATTTCGAAATGCTTGTTAGCCCACTCACGTGTGTATTTTGCCATTTCAAGATGACGGTTGAATCTGTTTTCGATGCCTTCTTCTTCAACAATCTTTGTCAGCTGGTAATCCAGAGCAAACATGTGTGACAGAGAAGGTGTCGATGGATATTGGTAATCCTTTTTCTGGATTGTGTCATAGAGGCTTAGCAGGTCGAAGTAAAGACCTCTGTTCTCTACTGTCTTAGCTCTTTCAACTGCTTTTTCAGAGAAAGTACACAGTGCCAGACCAGCAGGAAGACCAAGACATTTTTGCGTTGAAGTGATACAGATATCAATGCCAAGCTTGTCAACTTCCACTTTTGCGCCGCCAGCTGAACTTACCATGTCCACACAGAAAATCACTTCAGGGTATTTCTTAACAACTTCTGAAATCGCTTCAATTGGGTTCATGATGCCTGTTGAAGTTTCGTTATGTGTAACTGTAACTAGGTCATACTTGCCTGTAGACAGCGCTTCTTCTACCATTTCAGGTGTAGTTGGCTGACCAAGCTCTGACTTGAATTTGTCTGCAGGCACGCCATTTGCAACAGCCATTTTGTGCCATCTGTCACCAAATGCGCCTACTGAGAATACTGCAGCTCTTTTCTTAGTACAAGAACGTACAGCACCTTCCATCAGGCCTGAACCTGAAGAAGTTGAAGTAAGGATTTCTTGTTCAGTGAACCAAAGCTTTTGCATTTTTTCTGACAGGCTTCTCTGTAGAACAGAAGCTTCCTTTGTTCTATGACCAATTTGAGGTGTTGCCATTTTTTGAAGTACGTCATCCAGAACGTCTACTGGACCTGGAATAAATAGTCTCTTGTGCATGAAGTTTCCCTCCTGATTAAAATATGTACATACTAAACAATTATGTGTTCCGTCTTAAAATATATCATCTGGCATTTAAGATGGACAATAGACAATGTGACAATTTGCTTGCACTATTTGTATATATGCCACCCATTTGCCTCTAGTATGCAAAAAAAGAGAAGAATGAAGTTAAACATTCTTCACCCAAGAACACTGAAGGCCAGGTTCTGGATCCGGATCAAGCCGGTCGTAGATTAAGGATGTAATGGGGTATTACTCTTATTCCTCTAGTATCATCTCAAAAAAACGTTTTCACAGCAATTCACCGGATTGTTATTGTTTTATCCTATATTTGCATGACCCTCTTTGGCATAAAAAAATCCCAGCGATATGGAATGGTTCAGCGCCGAGATTTTACCTGTTTCATATGCAATTTCGTCTTAAATCACTTGACCTGATAGGACTTTGGCGTCTTGCCTGTCAGCTTTCTGAAGACCCTGTAAAAGTAGTGCATGCTGTCAAATCCAACCTGTTCGGATATTTGCTGAATGGTCATACCGCTGCTCTTTAGAAGCTCTTTTGCATCTTCCACACGCAGTGTGTTCCTGTAGTTTACAAAAGTCGTTGAAAGATGCTGATTAAAGAGCCGTGACACATGGCTCTTACTCAGATGAAACTTGTCGCACAGGAAGTCAAGGTCCACATCTTCTGTATAATGCGAATGAATGTACTCAAGAATTTCATTGAATGTGGAGTTATCTGTATATTTGAAGCCAAGCACCCGCTCCATGGTCTCAAAGAACTTCTTGTAGTCCACCGGCTTCAGGAGAATATCCTTGGCCCCCAGTCTGAAGACTGACTGGGCGTATTCAAAGCTTCCGTAAGCTGTGATCACAATAATGTCAGGGTCATAGTCAAGGGAGTCCTTAAGGGCCGCCATAACCTCTATTCCCGTCAAATCCGGCAACTCGATATCCAGATAGATCAAATCCGGTCTCAATTCCTTTGCCAGTTCAATGGCTGTCTTTCCGTTCATGCCCGTTCCAACTACATCTATAGGCATGTTGTATCGCCTGATCAGTCCTTCAACCAAGTCAATGCACATGGCCTCATCATCTATTATTATCGCTCTTTTCATGCGCTTACACCTCCTAGCCCATAATTAGGGGCATCTTCACCTCGACACAGGTTCCCTTTTCCTTACCATGACAGCGCTGTGGACCAATGTGGAAGGCGTATTCGTCACCGTAGTGCGCCTGCAGTCGCTTGTTAATCATAAACAGGCCATGATTCTTGGGTACGGTCTCCTGATAGATGTAGCCAAGGGTATCCTTGGTATAGCTTGTCTCAATACCGCAGCCATCATCTGATACACTCAGTCTTAGATCAGAACCCTCCATGCGTATTTCCACATGTATGTGCATCGATGCGTTGCGACACTTGAAACCATGCTTGAAGCTGTTTTCTACAAGGGGCTGAAGTGTGTTAAAAGGTATCAGACACTGCAGGGCACCTTCATCTACATGTACAAAATAGGCAACCTGCTCGCCGAATCGAAGCTTCTGAAGCTTCATGTAGTTCTCGAGAAATTCCAGTTCCTCCTGAACCCGAACATTCTTCTCCACAGACCGCAGATTGTATCTGAACAGATTTGCCAGATCAATGATCCCCTGATAGGTATCAAAGGCATCCTCTTTAACCGCCATAGCCGCTAGGCTGTTAAGCGTATTAAAGAGAAAATGATTGTTAAGCTGTACGCTGTAGAGCCGGTCCTCGGATTCTCGTATCATGGCCTCAAGGTGGTTCTGGGAGTCGAGAGACTGTCTCAGGGATGCGTGGCTTGCATCCAGCTCATGAACCAGTTTATTGGTTATGGTATCGTTAATCAGGTTTTTACCGATTATCTGTATTTGCTCAAGCATGGCCTTGATTCTGCCGCTGTGGACCCGGTCCATGCTTTCGAGCTCTGGATTTCCAACGCTGTCAATGGTACGTATATGCCCGCCCTGGAGCAGTGCAATCATCTTGCCGCGCACTTCAAGGGGGTAGACAAAAACTGTAAGTCCATACTTGCAGACAACCGCCGCAAAGGGATCCTTCTGGGCCATTGTAAAGCGGTGCTCGTCCGAATACATGTAACAATTTCGGATATCCTCATGAATCTTGCACTTTTCCATACATATTTCAGGATAAGGTCCCGTTACAATGATGGGCTTGTCATTGACATCGAACACGTTGAGCGGAAAGCGAAGCTGGGCGATGGATGCCTCATACTTTTCACAAACCGCCGAATCGATGCTGTCTACATGAATACCTTCAAATGAACTCAAGAGGGCTTCGATTCTCTGTACAAGGGAAGATGGCACAACCTTGCCTGACGGTACGGAAATCACCAGTTCGATTAGGGGCTCGTCAGACGTATTTCGGGTTTCATGGGCACTTCCTGCTTCTATGTAAAGGAGGTCTCCCTTCTTGCACAGGATTTCCTCGCCTTCGATAATCTGAAGTCCTTCCCCCTGCACGATATATAAAATCTGTTCTTCACCATAATGAATATGCTTGCGCTGCTGCTGAGAAACATCCAGGGTCAGCAGTCCGATGTTCATTGGATAGGGGGTTTTCAGCTTCTGCGAGTCCATGACCCACTCGATCCTGCCCCACTCAAAATGTTGAATAGACATAGTATCTCCCTAGTTCAATAAATTTATTAACCTAAATTTGCCTGCCTTGATTTTTTCAGTGCAAATATAATGCAAAACACTACTCCCGAAGAATATCATTTCAAATTCAAAACGGCAAGTAAAATTCCAGTATTTTACCTTTTGAAATTTCATCGGCCTCCATCTAGCAAAAACAGACTGTAGAAACCTTCGAAAGACCAGGTGCGGATAAAATCCGCTCTGAGAGCGTACTCGTGCGTACGTGATCAGAGCGGATTTTATCCTGCAACACAGTTTCTCGAAGTTTTTCTACAGTCTGAAAGGACAGCCGAATGGCTGTCCTTTGAAAGTTTATTATTCATTTCCTGTTCTTAAAGTGTCATTGACTTTCTAAAATGTCAGGATGATGCCCTGATTGTCCACATAGAGACTCGAAAGACCCGCTGTCTGAACAATAATGATATCTTTGAATTTACAGTGCTTTTCAATTTCAGCCTTGAGCATTTCCGCACGTGATGGATTGTCACAGTGTGAAATGGCCAAAATTCTCTCCTGGGCATTGCCCGCACGTTCAGATACCATTTCAGCGAGTCGCTTAAAAGCCTTATTGGAACCACGTGCCTTTTCCACCAGCACAATCTCACCTTCATCTGTTGCAGCCATAATCGGCTTGATATTCAGTGCTGTTGCCAGTCTGCCCTTGAACTTGCTTATTCTGCCGTTTTTCATAAGGTTCTCAAGGGATTCAGCAATAAACAGGGTTTTCTGCGACGCAATATAGGTCTCGACATTTTCGACAATGGTCTCGAAATCCAGTCCCTTGTTTATGAGCTCACGCACGCGCATGGCAATCAGCGTCTCGCCAATGGACGCAGATTTTGAGTCAAACACGTGAACCTTTGCATCCGGATATTCTTCCTTGTAAAGATTTTTTGCAAGCTCTGCACTGTTGAAGGTACCGCTCAGCATTGAAGAAATCGTAATAACAAAGACTTCTCTGGCCTTCTGGAACTTCTCCATAAAGTCATTGGGTGAAGGACACGCAGACCTAGGTAGCTCAGGTGACTTAATCATCTTGCTTACAAAGTTTAAAACATTTAGCTCTTTATCATCAATATATTCTTCACCTTCAATATAAAGCTTAAAAGGAACAATACTCACATCAACTGCATCCGCTATTTCAGGGTTCAAATCGCAGCTGCTATCCGCAACAATAATTCTATCCAAAATGATACACTCCTCTTTTCGAAATGCGCACGCCTACATTTAATACATTTCAAACAATTGTGCAGTACGTACTAAAATATTAATTCATTCTTAGTATATACGAATTCCCTGACCTGTTCAAATACTGAATTCACTGCAATAACAAACGGGTCACCCTAGGGTGACCCGCAAATTGTCATGGTGTATATTTTCTTGGTTCAGGTGGAAAGACGACTACAGTTTTACCTGTGCCAGAATTTCTGTCTCTCTCTTTTGAACTTCAGCTTCAAGTGCATCACACTTCTTAGCCAGCTCTTCAACAAATGCCTCATCCTTGATAGAACCCAGGTTGATTCTTACATTAAGAATTGCGCCAAGGACAGCAGTACGGCCCATCATTGCTGCAATTGCACCGTCAGTAACCGCGTTTGAGTTGCCCTTTACGACAGCCGCTTCAGCCAGTTTCATGATTTCAAAAGCAGTTTCAGCAGTCTCAAGCGGAACACTTGCAGCATACTTCATACCCTTTTGAACTTCAGCTGTTCTTGCAGCCTTTTCTTCGTCTGTTTCCTTAGGCATTTTGAACGCTTTCATAACATCATCAAAGGATGCTGCATCCTTGTCGATAAGGTTAACCAGCTTGTCCTGAAGACAAGCTGCTTCTTCAACAAGTGCCTTCATTTCCTCTTCAACTTCAACGTATTTCTTCTTGCCCACTGTAAGGTTGGCAACCATGCCAGCCAGTGCAGCTCCTAGTGCGCCACTTAGTGCAGCAATACTTCCGCCGCCTGGTACAGGCTCATTTGAAGCCGTTGTCTCAACAAACTGTTTTACATTCTGATCAATTAACATAGTGATCCCCCTTGATTAATATCTTATCCAAACACCGCGCCAATCCCAGGATACTTTCCTTTAGAGTACTAAATCCATCATGGCGTGAATATGTTCAACTTCTACAAAGTTTGACTTACACATTTTAAAAGCACTGTCTATTTGATTTCGATACTTTCCTTATCGAAGATCATGCGGCCGCTTTTAACAACCTTCTCTACCGTTGATACACCAATGTGGTATGGCAGGAATCTGTATGATGGGAACTCATGGATGACCACATCACCAAACTTGCCCACATCGATACTTCCGATTTTGTCTGCTCTGTCTACTGCTGCTGCACCATTAAGCGTCAGCGCTGTAATGGTCTCTTCAATGGACATGCCCATTTTGATTGTAGCCAGTGAGAAGATCAGTGGAATGGACTCTGTAAAGCAGCTTCCAGGGTTGAAATCCGATGCAAGCGCTACAGCAGCACCCATATCGATCATATCTCTCGCACGTGCAAAAGGCTCCTTCAGGCTGTAGGCCGTTCCAGGCAATACCGTTGCAACCACACCAGCCTCTGCCATTTGCTTGATGCCTTCATCAGAAGCCTGAAGCAGATGGTCCGCAGAAACCGCACCCACTTCTGCCGCCAGCTCAGCACCACCCAGACGTACAATCTCATCTGCATGGATTTTAGCCTTGAGGCCCATTTCTTTTGCCTTATTGAGCAGTCTTCTTGACTGGTCAACCGTAAAGACATTCTTCTCACAGAAGATATCACAGAACTCTGCAAGTCCTTTCTCAACGACCTCAGGCATAACCTCATCAATCATCAGATCAATGAAAGCGTCTTCATTGCCCTTGTAATCCTTTGGCACAGCATGGGCGCCCAGGAATGTCGGCACAATATCGATTGAATGTGCATCTTGAAGCGCCTTCATAGCTTCAAGCTGCTTTATTTCAGTATCGCGGTCAAGGCCGTAGCCACTTTTTCCTTCAACTGTAGTAACGCCGAACATGATCATGGAGTCAAGTCGCTTCTTGCCCAGTGCAATCAGCTCTTCCAGTGAGGCTTCCATTGTACCGCGCACTGAATTGATAATACCGCCACCACGATTCATGATATCCATGTAATCATCGCCGCGCAGTCTCCATGAAAACTCGTCTGCTCTATAGCCACCAAATACAAAGTGTGTGTGTGAATCTACAAACCCAGGCATAACTGTTTTTCCTGTACAGTCAACCATCTCGTATGCACTTGTGTCTTCAATCTGGCCCATGATTTCTTCCGTCGTGCCAACATGAGTAATCACGCCATCTTTTATAACTACTGCGCCATTCTCGATGATACCAAGGTCGTTCATTTTCTCGCCATTACGCGCTTCAAAACCGCTTACTGTCACCAGTTCAGAAGCATTTTTTAAGATTATGCTACCTTTTTTCATTGAACATCGCTCCGTTTTCTCATAACTCGGCGTCTGTCAAAATTGACAGACGCCCTTATTTCCTAGCTCTTATTATATTGAACCTACGTCAATAAATCGTCATTAATCCTTCAGATCTTGCACTGCACCCAAATATTTATTGACGCATGCTCACTCTGTTGATTATACACTTTTCCAGAAGGCCTTTGAACCCCAGTCCTAAGACTTCTGAAGTTTAATGCGAAGTTTGGCAATCATATCTTCAACCATCGCATCGAGATCGTATTTTGGAGACCAGTCCCACTCCTGGCGTGCTGCGCTGTCATCCAGGGTGTTGGGCCAGCTTTCAGCGATTTTCTGCTTGATTGGATCCACCTTGTAATCCATGGAAAAATTCGGAATATGCTTTTGAATCGCTTTTTTAATGATTTCAGGATCAAAGCTCATCGCGGTTATGTTAAAGGCGTTGCGGTGAATCAGCCTGTCCGGATCTGCCTCAAGGAGGTCTACAATTGCATTCAAGGCATCTGGCATATACATCATATCCATAAAGGTGCCCGCTGCAATATTTGAAGTGAAATGGCCTGTCTTAATGGCTTCATAGAATATGTGCACGGCGTAATCTGTCGTGCCGCCGCTGGGCACCTTCTCGCTGGAAATGAGACCAGGATACCGAACCCCTCGCGTGTCTACGCCATACCTTTTGAAATAGTAATCACAGAGCAGCTCCCCAGCCACTTTCGACACACCATATATGGTGGATGGTCTTTGGATGGTATCCTGCGGTGTCATGTCCGGTGGTGTCGTCGGACCGAATGCCGCAATGGAGCTTGGCGTGAATACCTTGAGGTTCAGGTCACGTGCCAGCTCAAGGACATTATAGAGTCCGTTCATGTTTATATTCCACAAGAGCTGCGGCTTTTCCTCGCCTATGGCTGAAAGCAGGGCAGCCAAATGGATAACGGTGTCCACCCTATATTTTGCCGCTACCTTGGCAAGCTGGTCCGGGTTGGTCACATCAACAATTTCAAATATACCTTCTGTGCACACTGGAGAGTCCATACGCATATGCAGACCGCTTGCTATGACATTTTCTGCCCCATACAAGTCTCGCAGGTGGGCCGCTATGGCTGTTCCAATCTGCCCCATTGAACCGGTAATAAGTATTTTCTTCATGACTACTCCCCTTTCTCAGTCAATGAATATCCTTATTTGATTTTTACCCATCGGGTCTATAAACCCACACTTTTCCATACTCTTTTCCTGTTGTTTCCACAAATTAAATATTTATCTAGACGCATCCTATGCATTTTTAGTAAAATTGTTTTGGTGACCATTTTCCCGTTACTCCTGAACAATGTCGGGTAATAATTTATGCATACAGAGGAGGATAACAATTTGTGGAGCATTGACTATGATTGGATTATCAAAATTGTTCTGGCGGGACTCCTTGGAGGACTCATAGGCTTTGAAAGAGAAAGCGTACAGCGTCCTGCCGGACTGAGAACCCATATTCTTGTCGCCATCGGCGCTACCCTTGTCAGTGCCGTAAATACGGAAATCATTTCTGATTTGGCTGGAATCGACGGTGTGGGCATTGCCCCCGCCAGATACGGCGCAGCCGTAATCAGTGGTATCGGTTTTCTCGGAGCAGGAACCATCATCAAGGAAGGGGCCAGTGTCAAGGGACTTACAACCGCAGCAGGCCTTTGGACAGTTGCCTGTATCGGTCTGGTGATTGGCCACGGCTACTACCTTGTGGCGACGGCTGCCGCACTCTTTGTTTTTCTCACACTGGAAGTCATCATTATCTTCCAGGACCATATTCAGAGTCAGAGAAAATCAATAAAACTTGTTCTTACAGTACATGACAGGTCGGGAATCATTGGAGAAATAGGGGACGTCATTGAAAAAATGGGTCTTAAAATCATTTCCATGTCTGTAAAAAGCACCGATGAAACAAATCAGGCTGCCATCAGTCTCAGAGTCCGTTACAACAAACGCACGAAACCAGCTCAGGTTTTTGAGCAGCTTAAGTCACTTAAGGATGTCATTTCAATTGAAGATGAATGACACGCGATCATCGACTAGGTTATTATAAGCAGGTTATTTAAGGAGAGCGCTATGATTGATTTTGATACTTTTATCTATCAGGAAATGGGCGTAACTAAAGAAGATATCATGCCCCTGTACAAGATCTATTTGACTGAAATGGATCAAATGATTGCCGCCCTTGATGAGGCTGTAAAGAGTAGCGACGCGGCTGGTTATGAACGTGTCCTTCATAATGTCAAAGGCATCTGTTCCAACCTTCGGCTAGACTTAATCACTGAGCCAGTAAGCGAAATGTACAGTACGTTGAAAGCTGGTATGCCGCTCGACCTTGCAGCTTCCCTGCAAACATTGAAAGAACTGCTCGTACAGATTAGACAAGAGATAAATACATATTTCAACAGTTCGTTTTAAACAGTGAGGTGTGATTCATGCAAGATCAGAAGAGAATACTGATAGTTGAAGATTCTCCAACTGTCGTGGAACATATGAAAATGATCCTGAAAAATTCAAACGTAAAGGTACTCAATGCAGGCAGCGAATTCGGACTCATGCAGTCCATAGAATCTTACGGTAAAATCGTTGATTTGATCCTTATGGACTTGCATCTTAAAACGGAAAATGGCATGGATATAATAAGAAACCTGCGCAAAAACGAAAAATACAGGAACCTGCCCATCATCATCATCACTGAGCATGCCAGCAAGGAGCTCATTCTAGAAGCCAGATCCCTGAAGGTCCGCGGTTACTTGAAAAAACCCATCCAAAAGGAAATCTTTCTTGACCGCGTTTACGAGGTCATCGGAAATGTGTCAATCGTTCCTAGAAAAACCGATACAGGCGATTCTGTGAATGTCATAGGCTCTGGTGACACAGGACAGGTGCCGCTTCCAGATGCCTTATCGATGGAAACGCAGGCCACGGTCAGCCCGACACCTCCAGATGGTCAAGAGCCCCCTGAAGAGGAAACAGCTCAACCACCGGAAAAGCGGGTTCAAGACAATCCAGAACACGTCTCTGAGAGCCCAGAAAAAACAACAACTACCCATGAATAGCATAAAAAAATCCCGTGAACTCAGGTTCACGGGATTTGTATTTTCTAGAATTCGGCTTGCTTTGGTGTACGAGGATATGGAACAACGTCACGGATGTTCTGCATACCTGTAAGGTACATGATCGCTCTCTCAAAGCCCAGTCCGAAACCGGCATGCTTGGCGCCGCCGTACTTTCTAAGTTCAAGGTACCACCAGTAATCGTCCTCATTAAGGTCCATTTCCTTCATACGTGAAGTCAGCACATCCATTCTTTCCTCACGTTGAGAACCGCCAATAATCTCGCCAACGCCTGGAACAAGAAGGTCCATAGCAGCTACTGTCTTATTGTCGTCATTCATTCGCATGTAGAAGGCCTTAATGTCTTTTGGATAATCTGTAACAAATACAGGCTTCTTGAAGATCTCTTCAGTCAGGTAACGCTCATGCTCTGTCTGTAGATCGATGCCCCACTCAACTGGGAACTCAAAATCTCTATCCGCTTTGAGCAACAGATCAACCGCTTCTGTATATGTGCATCTTGCAAAATCAGACTCGACAATGTGGTTCAGTCTCTCTAGAAGACCTTTGTCAATACGCTGATTGAAGAACTCAAGCTCTGCAGGACAATGCTCCATGACATACTTGATGATGAACTTGAGCATGGCTTCTGCCACTTCCATATTCTTTGCAAGATCAGCAAATGCGATTTCAGGTTCAATCATCCAGAACTCAGATGCATGACGGGCTGTGTTGGAGTTTTCCGCTCTGAATGTCGGGCCAAATGTATATACGTCTCTAAAAGCAAGTGCGAAAGCTTCAACATTCAGCTGGCCACTTACAGTCAGATTCGTCTCTTTACCAAAGAAATCTCTTTTGTTGTCGATTGCGCCTTCTTCTGTCATAGGAACATTCATAAGGTCATGTGTTGTTACTCTGAACATTTCACCGGCACCCTCACAGTCCGAGCCTGTGATGATTGGTGTATGAACATATACATAGCCTCTCTCCTGGAAGAACATATGAATTGCATAGGCTGCAACAGAGCGCACTCTAAACACGGCTGAGAATGTGTTGCTCCGTGGACGAAGGTGTGCGATTGTTCTCAGGTACTCAAAGGTATGTCTTTTCTTTTGCAGCGGATAATCGCTGTCACTGCCTGCTTCCAGCTCAATTTTAGTAGCCTTTAGCTCAAATGGCTGCTTGGAGTCCGGTGTAAGTACAAACTCACCTTCAATGTTCAAAGCGCTTGCAATCGTGTACTTTGAAACTTCACCATAGTTCTCAAGCTTGTCCGCTTCAAAAACCACCTGCATATTTTTGAAATATGTACCATCATTCAGTTCAATGAAGCCGAAGGCCTTCGATGCACGAATTGTTCTAACCCATCCATTAACCTGAACCAGTTTATTTGCATATGCTTCTGGGTTTGCAAATAAATCTCTAATATGTACTTGAACCATGTCATACCCTCCTCATTATTTTAATCCGGCATTTCGGATAATGATTATCTCTTCTTACATAAATGCTTTCATGCATAAGACTCAAAATGCTCAAAAACAAAAAATCTTCCATCCCTAACCTTAAGGGACGAAAGACATCTCACGCGGTACCACCCTCGTTGCATAAAGCCACTTTAACTGCAAGAGCAAACGATATAACGGTCGCACCCGCCTGTGCCTACTTTAGATTTCGGACAAGGTCTCAGGGGGGTTCTTCACTACTGCACCGTGTTGATCTTTCACCGTCATCAACTCGCTTAAAACAGCTCTCAGCAGATACTCTCCCCATCATAGACTTCTATGTATTTCATTCAAATTATATGCCATTGCTTTTTCCGTGTCAAATTTAAAATTAACACTTGTAGTTTTGAACACCTTTTCGATATAATTTTTATTATAAAGCACTCAATTCTATTTATTTGATACAAGCTTTTACGGGTATAATCATAGAAGTGGTATTAGAGTGTACAGATTAATTATATGGTGGTGTTCGAATTTGAACGATATTTTGATTCCCGTCCTCACACAGGCACTTGTGATATTTTCCGCACTTTGCTTTGTCGGGGCCCTTGTACTAAACCCGCTGTCTCCAGCATCCAAGCGCGTCGGATACACGTTCCTCGTTCCACTGCTTCTTATTGGATTCATGCGGTACATTACAACATCAGTTTCAATGGAAAGCCTGATCCTCATAGCATCATTTGCAATGCCTGTACTCATCCTGCTTCTGACACTTCTAAAGCACAGCTTCGACAACAATGTGCAGATGATTACAGCGACCTTTGTTCTTGTTTTGATGCTTCTTTTAGGCGTACACAAGTTTGGAGAGTTATTTGTTAAAACACTCAATTCTCCCGTGGTCCTTCTGGTTCTCATTGCATTTCATGTCGCACTCCTGCTTTTGCTGAGACGACAGAAAAGAACCCTGGACTGGATTATCTTCACGATTTTACTTCTGGGCAATCTGATCATCGCCTACAAAAACATTGGGTCTTTGCTTCCTGCTGGCTATGTCATCAACCTGTTTGCCTACGGTCTCGCACTTCGCGTGATTTACATCGAGCACCAGTACATGCTTATCAAAACCCAGGAAGAGCACAACGAAATACGCAGTGATTTTCATCAGGCCGTTGAACGTGAAGTCCGAAAACGCACCAAACGTATGGAATGGGTTCAGGACCAGATCAAGGAAAAGTCAAAGCTGGACACACTGACTGGGGCTCTCATGAAAAAGCCCCTGCTTGATTTGATAGATACCTATATCTATTCAAACGAAATGCGCAAGTTTTCCATTCTTATGTTCGACATCGACAAGTTTAAGAACCTCAACGATTCATACGGGCATATTGTCGGCGACAAATGTCTGAAGCAGCTTGTATCCATTGCCTTTTCAACGCTGAGGGAAAATGACAGCATTGGCAGGTATGGCGGGGACGAGTTCTTCATCATCCTCCCTGATCAAACGGCATCACAGGCCATGCATATTGCCAACAGGTTCCGTGAGAGCATTCAGGAAAATACGGAGCCGTCTTACACCATTTCAATTGGTATTTCCTCATACCCCTGGGACGGCGAAACCCACAAGGACCTGATCAAGGTTGCAGATGATGGCCTGTACCGTTCAAAGGAGCTTGGCCGAAACAGAGTCTCCTATACGGGCTATTTGAAAATCGGACACGACTTCGATTCCGCTGACAGCCCAGAGTAGGTTTCAGCGCAACAGCAAAACAGGACCGATAGACAGCGCCCTTCAAATCGTTTTGAGGCACTGTTATCGGTCCTTTTTCATGTCTAAATACGTCATTGCCTAGAGCCTATGCATTACTGGCGCTGATCCATATAGGAGTGGATTTTCCATTGTCCATCAATTCGTCTCACATCGTAAAGCCAGAAGTATTCCAGCATTTCAGTCTTCTCCTCTGTCACCTTCTTGATAATTTCGTGCACATATAAATTGGCATTGTCACCTTCAACACGAATATCTGTGATATCAATGGTTTCAAAAGAAAGCACCATGGTTCCTGCGGGAAATCTGTGAATGATGTCATTGGCTTCACCGCTTGCTGTTACAAAATCGAGAATTCCCATATTCTTTTCATTGGCAAAGTAGGTCCAAGCTTCATTAAAGTCATAGATCAGGGCTTCCAGCTGCGCTGCTTCCTCTTCATCCGGCTGATGCGCCGAGTCCTGCTCAGGAAGTACGTCCAACTCTATCAGCGTTGCGTCGTCATCCGTTTTCACAGCACTCAGTTCACTTTCGTCCCGGTCCTTTACAATGAGCGTTTGCTCTCGATTCAAAGAGGAGAGTCCATACTGGACGGGAAAGGATTCCCCATCGTAAAAGAAGGGCTTTTCAAAGGAGATAACCCCTTCCCCTTCTTTGATCATTCTTTTCTCAAAGTAATCCGATCCTTCAACCGTGTAGGATACCGTATAAATAGGACCTGTATCATTGTCTTTCGAAACTTCAGTAATTGTTCCTATCAGCTTGACAGCACGACCGTCGGCATCTTCAACACTTTCCGTCCATGTTGTGCCTGCCTCAAGAGGCGCTTTTATCAGTGTAATCCTGTCGTAATCGGAATCAAGAAGCATCTGCCCTGTCTTGATCTGCTCTATTCGATCCTCATAGACCACGTAAGTGATGGAAAAGACGAAGGCTTCATTATTGAGTTCACCACCCGTCAAATCTTCAACTTCTCCATATACCTTGTATATCTTCTGAGAAGCCATTTCAACAACTTCCCCCAGCGACATGACCGAACCATACTCACCGATTCCCATATAGGTCCAGGTAGCGGGTATTTCCGGCAGTAGGGCATCCAGCGCTCTGCTGTATTCGGTCGGGATTTCCACCAGGGAATCCTTCTGCATTGAAACGCGGTCACATCCAGCCGTTGCCAGCAGGACGACCGCGAGGAAAATCATTATAAAAACTCTATTTATAGGGTTCATCATTCATGTCCTTTGCACTCTTTATGTATGCCTATTGTGTGTATGCTTATTTATGCCTCTTATTTCTGACGCTCGTTCTTTAGCGCCTCTTTTAAGCCTTTTTGTTTTAAGCCACTAAGCTAAGCCTGTTATTACCTATTATATTAATTGCAGTACACTTGTGCCAGTACGAATTTCGTCTTCCTATTCCCACCGCTCCCTCAAATACGCTGTTTAAATCTACATCATACAAGTATTGTAAACATTTTAACATTCTTCCCTGATGATTTTAACAGAGAGACATGAATATTGTGTAATCGTATGTAAACATTCCACAAGACAATAAAAAATAAGCCCCAAAACAGTCAAAAAAAATTTAAAATCCTCAAACATAATCACAAATTTCAGAATTCCATTTTCTTTGCATGCATTCCATACACAAAGCTACGAAACTTGTGTTAAAATAATAACGTAACATTTAACAGGTCAGGTCGGTGTAAAACCATTTAACTATATTTGAGCCGTAGAATGCGGGAATAATGCTAAACTTTGGTCGGTGTAGGCGTCTATTTTCGTTAATTTCTTAACGGCAACAAGGAGGTCCAACATGAATTTTGAACTCGGAAAAGAGTATGTCCTTCTTCGTCAGATGTACCGTGCTTTTGCGGAAAATGAGGTAAAGCCTCTGGCAGAAGAGGTCGATGAAGAAGAACGCTTCCCTGTGGAAACGGTTGAGAAAATGAAGAAATTCGGTTTCTTCGGTATTCCCTTTCCTAAGGAGTACGGCGGTGCAGGTGCAGACAACCTGGCATACGCAATGGCAGTAGAGGAACTTTCTAAGGCTTGTGGCACGACAGGTGTTATCGTGTCTGCCCATACTTCTCTCTGCGCAGCGCCAATCTATGAGTTTGGTACTGAAGCACAAAAACAAAAGTACCTTGTTCCACTTGCAAAGGGTCAAAAGCTAGGTGCTTTTGGTCTTACTGAGCCAGGCGCAGGTACAGACGCTGCTGGACAGCAGACAAGAGCTGTTCTTGACGGCGACCACTATATACTGGATGGATCTAAGATCTTCATCACAAACGCAGGCTATGCAGATGTTTACATCATCATGGCTATGACAGACAAGTCAAAGGGTACACGCGGCATTTCAGCGTTTATCGTTGACGGCGACACACCAGGCTTCACAGTCGGCAAAAAAGAAAAGAAAATGGGCATCCGCGGTTCTGCAACTTGCGAGCTCATCTTTGAAAACTGCCGCATTCCAAAGGAAAACCTTCTAGGCAAGGAAGGCATGGGCTTCAAGATTGCAATGAAAACCCTTGATGGCGGCCGTATCGGCATCGCTTCACAGGCACTGGGTCTGGCTCAGGGCGCAATCGACGAAACAGTGGCTTATGTCAAAGAAAGAAAACAGTTCGGCCGTCCAATCGCCAAGTTCCAGAACACACAGTTCCAGCTGGCAGATATGGAAACACGCACAGAGGCAGCGCGTCTTCTTGTGTACAAGGCAGCCCGCGCGAAAGATGCGAAGGTACCTTACTCAAACGAAGCGGCAATGGCTAAACTGTTTGCAGCAGAAGCAGCAATGGACGTCACTACAAAGGCTGTACAGCTTCACGGCGGCTACGGCTACACAAGAGAGTACCCAGTTGAGCGCATGATGCGCGATGCCAAGATCACAGAGATCTATGAAGGTACAAGTGAAGTTCAGCGTATGGTTGTTGCAGCAAACTTGCTCAAGTAGGAGGTAAAAAGATGAATATCATCGTTTGCATAAAGCAGGTTCCAGATACAACAGAAGTACGTCTGGATCCTAAGACAGGTACGCTGATTCGTGATGGCGTGCCAAGTATCATCAACCCTGACGACAAGGCTGGCCTGGAGGCTGCCCTGCGTCTGAAGGACGAACACGGCGCTCATGTAACAGTGCTTACAATGGGTCCCCCACAAGCAGACAACGCGCTCAGAGAAGCCCTTGCAATGGGTGCTGACCGCGCGATTCTACTGACAGATAGAGTATTTGCAGGCGCAGACACATGGGCAACATCCATGACGCTTGCAGCAGCGATTAGAAACCTGGAGTACGATCTGATCATCGCTGGCCGTCAGGCTATCGACGGTGACACGGCTCAGGTTGGTCCTCAAATCGCAGAGAAGCTTTCCCTGCCACAGGTAAGTTATGTTGAAGACCTGAAGAAAGACGGCGACAAGCTGGTTGTTAAGCGTGTGTTTGAAGACGGCTACCACATGATCGAAGTGAAAATGCCATGTCTGATCACAACACTGAGCGAAATGAACGAAGCGCGTTACATGTCTGTTCAAGGTATCTTCGATGCATACCGTGAAAAGGAAGTGGAAACGTGGACATACGACAACATCGAAGTTGAGCAGGAATTCCTTGGCCTGAAGGGCTCGCCTACGCGCGTTAAGAAGTCTTTCACAAAATCAGTCAAGGCACCTGGCAAGAAGTACGATGTGGATCCACAGCAGGCTGCGAAAATCATCCTTGATAACCTCAAGGAAAAGTACATTATCGATTAGGAGGACTTTCACATGAACCGTACAGACTACAAAGACGTTATGGTCTTTTGCGAACAGCGTGAAGGCCACATAGAAAAGGTATCAAAGGAGCTTGTGTCTAAAGGTCGCGAGCTTGCAAACGAGCTGGGCTGCGCTGTGCGTGCCCTGGTTCTTGGCTACGAAATGAAGGATGACCTGAACAGCCTGATTCACCTGGGTGCTGACGAAGTCATTCTTATAGATGAAAAAGAGCTTGAAGTCTATATGACAGAGCCTTATGCAAAGGCAATGGTTGCAGCAGTTGAAGACAGAAAGCCTGAGATCATTCTCGTAGGCGCTTCAACAATTGGCCGTGACCTTGCACCGCGTGTATCGGCACGAATCAATACAGGTCTGACAGCAGACTGTACAAAGCTTGAAGTGGATGAAGAGACAAGCAATCTTCTGATGACACGGCCTGCATTTGGCGGCAACATCATGGCGACAATCATCTGTCCTGAGCACAGACCGCAAATGTCGACAGTACGCCCTGGCGTTATGCCGATGGCAGACGCCGACACAGCAAGAACAGGTCAAATCACACCATTCAAGGTGGCTTTTGAAACGGCAGACATGAACGTGAAAATTCTTGAAGTCGTTAAGGAAACCAAGCACAAGGTGAACATTGAAGACGCAAACATCCTGATTTCAGGTGGCCGTGGTATTGGCAAGCCTGAGAACATGAAGACGCTTGAAGGTCTTGCCGACAAGCTTGGCGGTACGGTTTCAGCATCGCGTGCTGTTGTTGACGCTGGCTGGATTGATAGAAACAACCAAGTTGGACAGACTGGCAAGACAGTACGTCCTGACCTCTACTTCGCATGCGGTATCTCTGGAGCCATCCAGCATCTTGCCGGCATGGAGGAGTCTGAGTTCATCGTAGCCATCAACAAGGATGAAACTGCTCCAATCTTCGACTCTGCTGACCTTGGTATTGTTGGAGATGTGCACAAAATCATTCCTGAGCTGATGAAGCTGCTGCCTGAAAAGGATCAATAATTCACAGAAGCTCAAACATAAACTTTATACAAAAAAAAGAGCCCTGCTTCGTCACGCAGGGCTCTTTTTTATCTGTTTCTTTCATGTCAATTCATCGCTTCCAAACCGAATTTGCAATCTAAAGGTCAAATGATGAAAAACTTGATTAAACGGCTTTGGATATGGTAAAATAGCACTATACAAGACTAAAGTCCTATCATAGCGTCAAAACCCTTTTATTTTAACAATGGAGGTGCTGTTATGAAGCTTTTGATCGTTGATGATTCCATGTTTATGCGTCATTTCATAAAATGCTCCCTGTCTAAACTGGTCATCGAAAGCATCTTAGAAGCCGCAGACGGTTACGAAGCAATTGAGCAATATAAACTACATCAGCCCGATTTGGTTCTACTTGACATAAATATGCCTTTTATGAATGGTATTGAGGCGCTTAGAGAAATCCGAGCCTATGATCCCAATGCCCGCGTTATCATGATTTCTTCAGTAAGAACGAGTCGTGTCGTCAATGAAACAAAGCAGCTTGGCGCTTTAGGCTACATGCAGAAGCCGTTTCCTAAAATGCAGCTGGAGGAACTCGTAAATGAATGCAGGAGCTGAAAAACATAAGAGAACCAGCCTGCCTATTCAAGCAGTCTGGCTCTCTTTATTTTGAACACTATTCAAATAATTATAGATTCTTTTCAATAATAGCCTTTATTGTCTCAGTGAGTGTAAAGGTATCCTGCTTCATTTCTTCTGTAATTTCAATGGGTCTTGATACCGTAACTGTCACATTTGCTGGCCTGATGCGTTTACTGCCCTTCTTCATGATATCCTTGGAACCGCTGATTGTAATCGGCAGAACATCCACTCCGGACTTTGTCGCAAGTTTGAGGGCCCCTGCCTTGAATTCAAGCAGGTCTCCATTTTCAGAACGGGTTCCTTCAGGAAAAACAACCATGGTATATCCATTCTTAAGATTCTTAATCCCCTGCATAATGGCTTTTGCCGACTGGCGCATGTCATTTCTGTCCATGAACACACATTCCATAAGACGCATCCAGCGATTGACGACTGGAAATGTCTCAAGTTCAACCTTGGCAATAAACCCTTTTGGCGTATCCACATAACCTAAGAGTATAGGTATGTCAAAATTGCTTTGATGATTGGCCACAATGAGTACAGCCCTATCTGACGGAATATTTTCCGCCCCTTTCACCTCAACCTTGGTACCGCTTAAGGAAACCAATTTTCTCGACCAAGGACCGACCACACTGTTCACGATATTGTCGCGTGCCTGAATATCGCCATCTTTATGAAGGCGCTCAGCGAGTTTCAGCTTGGCCCTTGAACCGGACAGACTTGCCCCCATATATGTAAACCAAAACGCAGTTCTTATCATTGCTTATCCCCTTCCACTATGTTATCAATGCACTCACATAAATTTTAGCATATTTCAGCCCAATCCGGTACTTTTGAAAAAGTTACCAAAAAAGTACTAAAGCCCAATTCTGATACTTTCAAAATCGGACTGCAGTACAAATGTGTGTGTGAAGCCAAAGGCTTTATAACATATTCAATTCGAACTCGGATAAATCCTTCACAACCATATCCGCTTCCCGAAGCACTTCGGGTTCTCCAACACCGACAGCAAACATGCCCGCTGCCTTTGCGGCCTGAAGACCTGCAACACTATCTTCAAATACAACACATGCCTCAAAAGGCACTTCCATCTGCTCAGCGCCCAGAGTGAAGACTTCCGGATCTGGCTTGGCTTTAGAAACGTGTGTTCCGTCGACAATGACATCAAAATATTTTTTAAGATCTGTTCTTTCCAGAATCAGCCCTGCATTCTTGCTTGCCGATCCCAGAGCACATTTGTATCCCTTTTCCTTCAGAAGCTCCAGCAAAGTCTTAACACCCGGCAAGATTTCCGAGGCATCCATTTTGGATATAAATTCAACATACCATTCATTCTTGCGCGTTGCAAGCGCAATTTTATCCTCTTCTGGAAGCTTGACACCACCCAGTTCCAGGATAATATCAAGAGAAGCCATACGGCTGACGCCTTTCAGTCTCTCATTGTCCACTTCCGTAAACTCTATTTCAAGCTCATTGGCCAGTCTTTTCCATGCCAGGAAATGATATTTTGCCGTATCGACCAAAACACCATCCAAATCGAATATATATCCTAAATACGATTTCGTCATACCATTCTCCTCTTTCATACATCATTGCACTGTAATGCAGTATACGTTTTATGTCCTCATTATATCAAAGACAGCGCTTGCACACTTCAAGTTGGTGAAAATAAAGCAAAGGGCATAAAATTGCACAAGGTTCATTGTACATATCGTACAAAAATACGAATTTAGGTTCAAGAACAGAGAGAATGTGTTCCATTTGATGATTTTCTGGTATAATATACGTAGCGAGTTCTATTTTTTTTATCTAATTATGCAACCGATTGCACAAACAAGTTAGAAAGCAGGTGTTTGTTTTGAAATATGTGAAGGAACATCCTTGGCAAATCATAGAAGAAGGTTTTCATCCAGAAGACAACAGACTGTATGAGAGTCTGATGAGTCTTGGAAATGGCCACATGGGTCATAGAGGTAATTTCGAAGAGGATTACAGCGGAGACACCCTTAAAGGCTCTTATGCCGCAGGTGTTTACTATCCCGATAAAACACGCGTCGGCTGGTGGAAAAACGGCTACCCTGAGTATTTTGCAAAAGTGCTCAATGGAACGAACGTTATTGGTATCCATGTCTCTATAGATGGTCAAACCGTCGACCTTGGAAAGATCGAACCGATAAACTTTACAAGAATTCTTGATATGAAAAACGGATGTCTGCTAAGAAGTTTCACTTACGAAATTGGCGGAAAATCATTTGATTTCTCTATTAAGCGTTTTCTGAGCTACGATGCAGTCGAGATTGGTGCCATACAATATGAAATCAAAGCCAACGATGCTGCCAAAATAACCTTCAAGCCGTATCTTGATGGTAATGTGCACAATGAAGATGCAAACTATGATGAGTTTTTCTGGCAGGATTGTATGCAAAGCCTTACAGACGAAACAGGGTCCATTACCATGACGACAAAGAAAACTGGCTTCACGGTCCACTGTGCAATGAAATCGGCACTCATTCTGGGTGAACATGTCCATGACAAGCCCATTTCAAATAATGCAGAGGACAACTATGTCGAACAGACATTTGAGGCCTATTTGACTTCTGGCGAGACAGCTGTACTCTACAAGTACTTCACACTGTCCACAGACCGTGACCATGATGCAAAGACACTTGAAAGGCACGGCCGCGAAACCCTTGTTGCAGCCTATGAAAAGGGCTTCGATGCACTCCTTGAAGCGCATACGCGCAAATGGGACGAAATATGGAAAGAAGCCGATATTGAAATCAGTGGCGACGATGGGGCACAGCAAGGCATCCGCTTCAATATTTTCCATATGAAACAAACCTATAACGGAGAAGATCCGCGACTGAACATTGGTCCAAAGGGCTTTACAGGCGAGAAATATGGCGGTAGCACATATTGGGATACCGAGGCTTATTGTCTGCCTTTCTATATGGCAACAAGCCAGATTGAAATTCCAAGAAATCTATTGATTTATCGCTACAATCACCTTGAAAGAGCCATAGAGAATGCTGCAAAGCTCGGTCTTAAGGGCGCACTTTATCCAATGGTGACAATGAATGGCGAAGAATGCCATAACGAATGGGAAATCACATTCGAAGAAATCCATAGAAATGCGGCAATTGCTTATGCGATTTTCAATTATATCCGCTACACTGGCGATACAGCATATCTATCAGAATATGGTCTGGACGTCTTGCTCAATATCAGCAGATTCTGGGCTGACAGAGTTAACTACAACACCTACAAGGACTGCTACATGATCCTTGGCGTAACAGGTCCTAATGAATATGAAAACAATGTGAACAACAACTGGTACACCAACCTGATGGCTTCATGGACACTGGAATACACCCTGTCTGCACTTGAAACTGTTCGTGCTGATGCACCGCAAAAGGCCGAAGCTGTTCTTTCAAAGTATGCCTTTACCGACGCGGAACTCTCAACCTGGTCGCAAATCATTGAGAAAATGTATTTGCCAGAGCTTGAGGAGATGGATGTATTCGCTCAGCAGGATGGCTACTTGGACAAGGAGCAGATCCTTGTCACTGAACTGGATCCGTCAAACCTTCCGCTTAACCAGAACTGGTCATGGGACAGAATTCTCAGATCATGCTTCATCAAGCAGGCCGATGTGCTTCAAGGCATTTTCTTCCTGAGCGAAAGATTTGACAAGGATACGAAAAAGCGCAATTTCGATTTCTACGAACCGCGTACGGTACATGAGTCGTCCTTATCCCCATGTGTCTACTCGATCATCGCTTCTGAAATCGGCTATCACGATAAGGCCTATTCCCTCTATCAGCGCTCGGCACGCCTTGATCTTGACAACTACAACAATGATACGGATGATGGCCTGCATATTACCTCGATGGCTGGTACATGGATGTCAGTCGTGTACGGCTTCGGTGGATTCAGTACGGAGAATGGCGTTCCAAGATTCAATCCATTCCTGCCTGAAAACTGGAACGGCCTGAACTTCCATATGATGTTCAGAGAACGCCTGCTCGTTATCTCAATCGCTAAGGATACGGTTTCTATCAAACTTGAAAGCGGTCAACCGCTTGATGTTGAAGTATACGGTCAAACCTACGCCCTCTCTGAAAGCGGTCCTGTACAGGTGGCAACTGCTCAAGCCTGACCAATCACATTCATAAAGGCCCCCACTTCCAAGCCAGTGCTTGAAGATGGGAGCCTTTTCTATTTAACCCAATTGTAATCGCTTTGATATGTTATAGCCATATAAATGGCGTATAATGTGGATAATGAAGGAATACCAAATGGGAGGTCATTAAATGAAAAAAGCAGTACTGGGACTTGTTCTGGTCATAACAATTTCAAGCCTTTCCGCCTGCGGGCTTAAAAATAGCGAAACCAGCAGTCCTGAAAACAGCACTTCTACAGAAACAGAGGTAGTAACTACAGAGCGCGATAGCGCAGGTGAGCCAGAATCGCCTGTAGAAGATGATACGAGTACGGAAGAAGCAACTGTCGCAGAAGTATCTTCTGACGCAGCAGAAGAAGCTGAGGTGCAGCAGGAAATAGAGATTTCACGTCTTAGTGCCGATGATGCGGTTGAAGCCTACAAGGAAATGGCTGAGCGCTTTGAGCATGAATCGCCAGTTGATGTATATCACGATGTCCTTGAGTTGCTCCCTCGAATGCCTGAAAGTTACTCAAGCATGCTATTTGCAAAATTTGACGCATATATGGAAAACTGGTCTCTCAACTACACAGATCAGATTTACTTTGAAGACGGGCCGATGAAGGGACTCGACATGAGTCTGGCAGCTGCCTATGATTATGAAACAGATACATATGATTTTGAGAAGGTTGAAAATGCAACACATAAGGCCATTCTTGAGTCACTCATACAAAACGGCTTCAAGTTCATTTGGCTTGAGGGCTCACCTTACCCCTTTGTAAACTACGCACAGCTCAAGAAGCTGAACGAGTCCGTACCGGAAGAGGTCATGGCTTTCATATTGGTCATGTCAACTGAGTCAAATGAAATCACTGCCGCAGATGCAGGGCTTGTCATCGGATGGAATGAACTTTCAAGACGCATTGTACAAGCGGAGAATGCTATGAAAATCATAGACAACGAAACGCTCTATATGAAGCTTGAAAGCCTTTACAGATTCTACTGTGGCGCCTATCTGCTCGGCATGAACAATACGCCCGTCGTCGATTGGGAATCAAACAAGATGCTTGAAGCGGTTCTCAGCAGCTATGAGCAGTCTATGAGTCTCTATCCGCAGAGTCAGCTCGCCACTATGCTGGAAACGTATTTGTCAGCCCTGTCAAAAATGGATTATACACTCCCCTATTCCGACCAGGAAGCCTTCCAAGGCGTCGTGAAAATCCAGTCAGACCTTATTGAGAACGCGGTAAAAAATCTGCATGACCATCATAACCACTAATTGTTTCATCAAGGTGTAAGCCTGAAATAAAAGAACCCCGGAAAAAGTCTGTCAACAGGGCTTTTCCGGGGTTTTCGTTTACTTAAGATGGAATTTGCGCTAATCGCTGTTTTGTGTGGATTCTCTCTCAATGAGTTTGGTGCCCACAATACAATGGTTCAAGTTGTTTTCAATTCCCTTGAGTTTGTTTATCAGCAGCTTGGCCGCCTGATATCCCAATGACTCCGCATCGATATCCACGCTCGTGAGACTCGGGGTTTGGTATTCTCCAAGAGGAATATTATTGAAACCAACGACTTTTGTTTTCATTTCATGCTCGACGATATAGCGATTGACACCAATCGCAAGAAAGTCGTCTGTAGTGACCACAGCATCTGGAATCAGGTCACCAGAAAGCTGATTCATGGCTTCATAGCCATACTCAATCGTAAGGTCTGGCATTTCAACCACATAGTGCTTTTCAACACTCAGACCACGTACGTTCATGGCACGCATGAATCCTTCAAGACGGTCCCTTGAAAAGTTCATTGTGAGCGGACCGCCTACAAAGGCGATTTTCGCACACCCTTTATGAATCAGATGGTTGACCACGTTATAGGTTGCCTGAAAGTTATCATTGTCAACCCAGAGCACATCCTCTGTTTTCTCTGGCCGTCCAACGACAACAAATGGGAATGCTGATTCTTTCAAGTACTCAATGCATTTGTCATTTTCCTGTGCGGAAAGGAGAACTACGCCGTCCACCCATTTACTCTGTATGAAGTCTTCTATAAAATGCACTTCCTCATCAGGATTTGCACTATAAGTATACATGATTCTGTACCCCTTTTTCTGGGCGTACAAGCTAATGCCACGCATGACTTCAATAAAGAACGGATTCTTGAACAGGTTCTCATCCGTACTCGGAAGGATCAGTCCCAAGGTCTGTGTAGACTGGTTCGCAAGACTTCTTGCGATTGCGTTGGGTCTGTAATTTAGCTGACTCATCGCATCGAACACGATGCGCTTTGTCGCGTCGCTGATTCTAGGATTATTTGCTATGACTCGCGATACTGTAGATGGTGATACATTCGCCAGCTTTGCTACGTCTTTTATTGTGACAGCCATTTCTAAACACTTCCTTCAACAGTTGGGATGTCATTCGGACAGACCGACGATAACATAATATCATACTGCCCTTTCCAAGTAAAAGACAATATGCGCTTACTTGATTGAACCCTGTGCAATACCCTTGACGATGTGTTTCTGAGCAAAGAAATAGAAGATGATAATCGGAATCATACTGATTGTCAGTCCCGCAAGAGCCAGATGCCACTTCTTGCTGAACTGTCCAAAGAAGAAGAACATCTTCAGTGGAATCGTATGCCATTCGGGACGGTTGATAACCAGCTGTGGAAGCAGGAAGTCGTTCCAGATCCACATGACATTCAGTATGCTCACTGTAACGGTAATCGGCTTTAAAAGAGGAAGTACAATATACCAGTAGGTCTGAAGCTTGTTGCAGCCATCAATGAGTGCCGCCTCTTCAAGGGCTACAGGTATGCCTTTTATAAAACCGTGATACATGATGATCGCCAGGCTTGATCCAAAGCCCAGGTACATGAAGATCAGACCGCCCGGATTCAGGAATCCTATTTTGCCCATCAGGTTAATCAGCGGGAGCATGACGGACTGGAAGGGTACCAGCATGGCCGCTGCGAAAAGGAAATAGAGTCCTGTAGACAGCTTGGAACGTGTTCTTACAAGCATCCATGCCGCCATTGATGAGAAGATAATAATGACCACCGTACTGATTCCCGTAATCATCAGCGAGTTGAGGAATGACTTGACAAAATCCAGCTTGTCAAAAGCCTCCACATAGTTTTGAGGACTGAAATACTCCCCAAATGGCAGGCTGGTAATGCCTACAAAAATACCCTTTTGCGTTTTAAGTGAGTTTACCAGTACGATATAGAATGGAGACAGGAAAAGAACCGCCAAGATCCATGAAGCGATACTCACTAAGAGCTTCTTTCTTTTTTCATGTGGCATTACATCTCCACCTCCCTTTGCTTGGTGAAATAAATCTGAGTCAATGTAATTGCTGCAACTGCTATCAGGAACAAGACCGCTTTTGCCTGCGCATAACCAAACTGATTTCTCGCAAATGCAGTTTGATAAATGTTCAGTGCGAGCATTTCTGTAGATCCATACGGGCCGCCTCTTGTCAGTGCAAGGTTCTGGTCAAAGAGCTTGAAGGCGTTTGACAAAGAGAGGAACAAGCCGATTGTAAATGCAGGCATGACCATTGGAATGGTAATGTTAAGCAGTCTGTGCCAAGCGTTGGCACCATCGATCATAGCCGCTTCATTGAGTGATTCTGGAATACTTTGAATCGCTGCAATGTAAATAATCATCATATAGCCGGACATCTGCCACGACATCAGGATGACAAGACCCCAAAATCCAGTGCCCGTTGTTGAAAGCCAACCTTCGAAAAACGGAATGCCATACGCACCGCCGAAGGCATCAAAAGCCTTGGTAAAAATAAACTGCCATACAAAACCAAGAATAAGTCCGCCGATCAGATTTGGCATAAAGAATATGCTTCGTTGAATATTTGAGCCTTTGATTCCTTGCGTTACAAGCAGTGCAAGACCAAATCCGAACAAGTTGATTGTCACTACTGAAACAGCAGCGAATTTAGCTGTGAATATAAATGAGTTAATAAACTCCTCATCCTTGAATGCCCTGGCATAGTTGTCAAACCCAATTAACTGAACATCGTTGGAAATGCCGTTCCACTCTGCAAAAGAAAAGTAGAAGCCGCGCATCATTGGGATGATGACCACCGTTGCAAAGGCAAGCAGGATCGGTCCAACAAAAAGCCAGAACCAAAGCTTAGAATTTTTCATTGCTTCCTCCTGAGTACCACACTACCAATTCATGTATATACGCAAATCCCGATTGCATTATCATGCCCATGACAGACATGTTCTTTTCCTATTTGAATGATCGGGTCTAAAGTAGCGAGTTCCAGACCCATCATATAGATACACCTAATTATTTTCACCCTTAAGGGCATGTCAATAAACTTCACCATTTGTACAAGTCAAGATGTGCACCCTACCTATGGCTTTTCCTTGATCCTCTGAATTTGAATCGAATGTGTTCAAATAGTGCTGTGAATAAAGAGGGGGGAGAAAATCTCCCCTCTCATCAAGATTCTTATCTCATTTCAACCCATTTTTCTTTTACTGTCTCAACAACTTCTTCCCAAGTTGCAGCGCCAGCGTAGTATTTCTGTACTTGCTCACCAAGAACACCCATACCCCAGTCTGTAGGATAGCCCATGAATACCCATGGCATTGTGCGGCCTTCGTTAGCATACATCATGATATCTTGTGCCAGTGGATCAGCAGGTTGTACATCATCATAACCTGATAGCGGTGGAATGAAGAACATTTCGTTTACAACGATTTGCTTACCTTCATCAGATGTGTACAGCCAGTTCAGGAAGTCTTTTGCAGCTTCTTTATCAGCAGATGGAGCACCACTGTTGATTGACCAGTACATTGGAACGCCGATAGCGATTGAATCTTCACGTACGCCCTTCATAGGCAGTGGCAGGAAGCCAAGGTTGCTTGCAACGTTTTCGTCGATTGCAGCCACGCCACCATAAATCCAGTTACCTTGCTGAATTACAGCAACACGTTCAATTGCAATACCTTCGTCAACTTGTGTTGCGTAGTCAACTGAGTTCATTTTAGCTTTGCTGTCTGCATTTGGAGAGTAATCTGCCATCAGATCAATATATGCCTTGTAAGCATCTGCATATTTGAACTCAATGCTCTCCGCATTGTAGGCCTCGATAGAACTAACAAACTCGTTTGCGAATGCACCGTTTGAAGCGTGAAGACCAGTTACCCAAGTTTCTGCAGCAGCGAATGAAATCGGTGCTTCAAGAAGTGGGAACTCAGCTTCCAGTTCGCCAGAATCGATTTTCGCTTTGATTGTCTTCAGTGCGCTTTCAAACTCGTCAAAAGTGTCGATTGCACTGGCGTCAATACCAGCTGCTTCAAAGATCGCCTTGTTGTAAGCCAGGCCATAACCTTCGATGTTATATGGCAGACCATATACTTTACCATCAACTGTAACGCCTGAAGTTACACCCTCTAGAACCTTATCAGCCCATGGTGCGTCAGAAAGGTCTTCCAGCTTGCCCATCCAGTCAGATACGTCCTGTGGACCGCCAACATTGTAAATGTCAGGTTCGTTACCAGACTGGAACTGTGCACGAAGTGCTGCACCGTAATCGTCTCCACCGCCAACAGTCTGCAGGTTGATTTTTACGTTTGGATTTTCTGCTTCATACTTTTCTACTGCATTTTCAAGTGCTTCAACAATTTCCACTTTGAACTGGAAAATGTCAACTTCAACAACTTCTTCATCTGATTCAGCTGCAGGCTCTGCTGTTTCTGCTGGAGCTGGCTCTGATGAAGTTTCGGCTGGAGCTTCAGGTGCTGATGAACAGCCTGCAAGCATAGAAACCGAAAGCGTCATTACCATAAGAAAACTAAAAAACTTTTTCATTAACTTCCCCTCCGTAAATTAATTGTCCGAGGCAATCATATGTAATGCCTTCGTTTGTGCATACGTTTGCACAATTTGATAAAAAAATATGGCTTGCTGCACCCTCATTCTAACATATATATGTGGATAAGGTCAACGAATTGTGCGTAAAAATCGATTTCCTGGCTCAAATCAAGTAAATATTTGTGCAACCGATAGCGCAAATCGTATATTATATTGTGCAATATACCCCGCGCGCCCCCCTTGTGACAATGCCCCTTAAGTTTCCTGGCACTGAAAAACACCCCTTGGAAGAGAATTCCACAGGGGTGCATCTTTTAACTATTGGCCTATCAATTGTGCCTATTTTCTAGCATATTTTGAAACCGCTATACTTGCTGTCCAAAGAGACGCCAAATGAGCATAAGCATATAGAACTGTATGGAATCGTCAAAGGACCTCAAATCCAGTCCAGTGAGTTTTTCGATCTTATTGAGTCTGTATATGAGCGTATTCCTATGCACGTACAGCTGACGTGAGGTTTCAGTAATATTCAGGTCATTCTCAAAGAAACGAATGGCAGTCTGAATGAGTTCCTCGTCATCAACGAGCTGCTCGAAGGCCTCACCATAGTCAGAAAAATATCTCTTTCTGACAGTCTGGTCCACTTCGCTTACCAGATGATAGATCATCATCTGTCGGTAATCAAATATGTACTTTTCCTGTCCCAGTCGTTTGCCCAACATTAAAGCCGACTTTGCGCCTCTATAGGAATGTCCTATTTCAAGAGGTGATTCCACAGTCTTCCCAATGCCAAAATGCGCCGGAATCAAGAGCTCTGTATTGAGCTCACTCATTACAGTCCTTAAATCCTCCCGAAGGCTTTCGCTTTCAGATGTGATCACGGCAAGATGGTGCTTGTCAATTTCAACGGTATAGGTATTTTCAAGAATGTTTCCCACAACGACCGAGACTTCGTCCGGGCCTGCACCCTTGTGCTCCACCAGGACAACTTGAAGGGGGGGCGTGAGTTCAACACCTGCATCTGAAAGATCCTGGCGCGTGTACGCAGCTTCTTCATAATTGAAGAGCAAATGCCGTAGAATGCTCGCAGCATCAGACACTTCCTCTGATTCTTTAAAAACAAGACGAATAAGCTGCATGGCCCCAGTCGCAGACGCATCGGTCCCCAGCATAGCAATATAATAGATGTCCATTCCCATGCCAGAACTCACAGATATCCACTGGAATTTTCCAGTACGCAGAAGCTCTCCATACTCAATGTCAGGCACTTCGACCTTTTCACCAATCTTGTCTGGATTGTTGGAGTCTATGCAGGTCCCTTCATAATCAAAGAGATAGACTGGCCAATTTATGCTGTTTTGAATCTCAGAAAATCGCTGTCTAATGCTCAAGTCCATCTGGTTATCCCTCCATTTTCCTATGCTTTGACAAAATGGGCGTCAAAGTCTGCAATCTGACACCTGGTCTTTCGACGTTTTCTAAAGTCTACCATCTTGTCGACTTTGTCGACAAGATGAGAGTCAGACCCTAAAGTCTGACTCTCATTCTATTTTACATGATTCATATTTATCCGTCAGGTCCTAACCGAAAAGAATCGATTTTTCAGTTTCCTTATCAAACAGGTGCATCTTATCCGGTGCAAATGTGTACTCCACCTTGTCGCCAATTTTGAGTCCAGCGTCAGGATCGACACGACCAATCAACTCTTTGCCGCTTGTTCCGATATAAAGAATCAGCTCAGCGCCCAGAAGCTCAGTAACCGTTACCTTGCCTTCCATCTTTGGCCCTTCTGCGTCAAGATGGATATGCTCTGGTCTGATGCCTACGACGATTTCCTTGCCGGCATAGCCCTTGCTCTTAAGGGCTTCTCCCTTATCACTTGCAAGCGCAACTGGTACGCCGTTGATTTCAAGATATACCTTTGATCCATCTTCTTTAACTAGAGCATCTGTGAAGTTCATTTGAGGTGCTCCAATGAATCCTGCGACGAACATGTTCACAGGCTTCTCATAAATCGTGTGTGGGCTATCCACCTGCTGAATTTCTCCTGCATTCATGACACAGATGCGCGTACCCATTGTCATGGCTTCAGTCTGATCGTGCGTTACGTAAATGAAAGTCGTTGCCAGTTCGTGATGCAGCTTAATCAGCTCAGAACGCATCTGTACTCTGAGTTTTGCGTCAAGATTTGAAAGCGGCTCATCCATCAGGAATACCTTAGGGTTCCGTACAATTGCTCTACCAAGGGCAACACGCTGTCTCTGACCACCTGAAAGCTGCTTTGGCTTTCTGTCCAGAAGCTGCTCAATACCCAGAATTTGTGCAGCGTTCTTAACACGCTGATCGATTTCTGCCTTTGACTGCTTTCTCAGCTTGAGTCCAAATGCCATATTGTCATAAACCGTCATATGCGGATAAAGCGCATAGTTCTGGAATACCATAGCAATATCTCTGTCTTTTGGCGGAATGTTATTCACAACGTTATCGCCGATATATAGGTCACCGCTTGAAATCTCTTCAAGTCCAGCTATCATTCTAAGCGTTGTTGTCTTGCCGCATCCAGAAGGACCTACAAGTACCATAAACTCCTTGTCTTCAATTTTGAGTTCGACATCTTTTGCCGCGTGAAATCCGTTTGGATAAATCTTGTTGATCTTGTTTAACTTCAGTCCAGCCATTTATATCCCTCCATTGTCCTCTAGCCAATGTCATTATCGACCTGAATTGCTTCTCTATACTTATTATAGGACAACGCGCGGATACAAACTATTCGCAGATGTCACAAAATCGACTATCAATTATGTGCATATGTGACAATTACTCGTTGAGCTCTTTTAGGACTTGAAGAAATAGGGTCCATGTTCGCTGAACCGATGAAACGCTTAGGGCTTCCTGTGGTGTGTGCGCATCGAATATGTCCGGTCCAAATGATATCATCTCAATTTTCGGTTGGAGTTTCCTTTCATTCAGCTTTTTCGCAAGAATTGAGCATTCCAGCCCGGCGTGCACTGACCGCAGCACCGGTTCCTGCCCATAGAGCGCCTTGTAGACCCGTTCAAACTTCCGTCTCAAGTGATTTTCTCCATCATCCTTCCAGGCCGGATAGGCATTGACGATTTCCATGGTGGCCCCCGCGAGATCTGCGAGAATACGTACTCTTGAAACATTCTGATCAAGGCGTTCTTCAGTCATTCCCCGTACAGAAACCATGATTTCAGCACGTTCAAGGTCTACGTGCAAAATTCCGATATTGAGGGATGTGTCAATCAGCTCTGACTCCCGCTCGCTTAACTGTATGACCCCGTTTGGCATAGTCAGGGCAAGGGAAACCGCACGGAGTGCAGATGCTTTTGAAAGAACCGTTCTTTCATCCTTTATTGGGCAAATTTCAAGCTCTATATCAAATTCTTCTTCATTTAATGTGGTCTCAAGCACCTCACGCTGCCTGCCCAAATACTCTTTTAAAGACACCACCGCGTCATGGGGCAGAGCCATCACCAGCTCACCAGAATTGGGTATTACATTAAACTTGTCCCCTGCGCGTATGGAGATCAGGTCTGCATCCATACATTCTGTTATTTCATAGTACATTCCAGATAAGATCTGGCAGGCATTTCCCCGATTCAGATGGATGTCCATGCCTGAATGTCCACCTCGAAGGCCTGAAATGCGGATGACCGCCTCAACGTCATTCTCCTGCTCAACTGGCTCAACCGGCAACTCAACATGAAGTCGTTTTTCTCCCGCACAGCCAATAATGAACTCCCCTTCAGCCTCTGAATCCATGTTGATCAGGTATCTGCCAAGCAGTCCTCTTATATCCAGGTCGCGCGCCCCAATGAGCCCCGCCTGCTCCTGCACGGTAAAGACCACTTCAAGAGGCGGATGGGCCATGGTCTGGCTTTCAAGTACGGCCAGATAAAAGGCCAGGGCAATACCATTGTCTGACCCGAGTGATGTTCCATCTGCTACAATAAGGTCTCCAGAAAGATGGGCACTTGGTCCCGCAACTGCAAAGTCATGCTCACATCCCTTTGCCTTAATACATAACATATCCATATGTCCTTGAAGAATAATAGGCGCACTTGTCTCGTAGCCAGGTGTTCCGTCTTTTTTCACTATGACATTGCCGCTTGTATCGCGCCTGACTTCCAGCTTCAATCCTTCTGCAAACGCAACAATATAGGATGCTATCTTATCTTCATCACCTGTGCATCTGGGGATTTTGCTGATTTCATCAAACAATTCAAAAATACGTTTCGGCTCTCTTCTCTTCATTAATCTTCCCCCTTTTCCTTTTGATGTATTCTACCCTGAAACAACTTTGATTTACCAAAATAATCGACATACCTCAACAGAATTGCCCTTTTCAGAAAAATTCATTGACAATTCTGTATTGCGTGATAAAATTACGTTAATTTAATAAATATTTTCTTCACGACCCCTGACAAACAGGGAATGATTTAGAAAATATGCTAAGACGGAGACAGGAATAAAATGCAAACTGTTTAAGAGAGCTGATGGTTGGTGCGAATCAGTACAGAAATTTTATGACAGATCACTCCTGAGCATTTCAGCCGAACGCACTGCCAGTAAGTTGGAACGGTTAGCCCCGTTATAGGCTTTAGGTTTGTTGGAACCGAAGGTGGTATAGCGAGTAACTCGTCCTTTGTTTAGGACGAGTTTTTTTGTTCTTTGAGAGAAGCGATAGACTTTTCCAAGACTCCACCGGACGGTAGATGCAGTTCAAAATTTGGAGGGTATGTAATGGAAAAGAAGAGTTTGACATTTGAAAACGTATTGCTTGCGAAAAAGAATCTGGAAGGTATCATTGATGAGACACCCATTGTCTATTCTGATGTATTCAGTGATGAATATGACAATGAAGTTTATATTAAAGCAGAGAATCTGCAAAAAACCGGGGCCTTCAAAATCAGGGGTGCCGCACACAAAATCGCCTGTCTTTCCGAATCGGAAAAAAAACGTGGTCTTATTGCGAGTTCGGCCGGCAATCACGCGCAAGGGGTCGCACTTGCTGCGACACTCAACGGTGCCCCTTCAACAATTGTCATGCCAATGACAACACCACTGATTAAGGTTGAGTCGACAAGACGACATGGCGCTGAGGTCGTCCTCCATGGAACATGTTATGACGACGCTTATGAAAAGGCTGTTGAGCTCCAAAAAGAACGTGACCTGGTTTTTGTACACCCATTCAACGATGTCGATGTCATTGCCGGTCAAGGTACAATCGCACTTGAAATCCTTGAGGAACACCCAGATACGGATATCCTACTTGTTCCTGTTGGCGGTGGTGGCCTTATCAGCGGCATTGCCTTTGCGGCAAAACAAATCAAGCCGGATATCAAGGTCTATGGTGTTGAACCAGTCGGTGCACGGGCTATGCAGCTCTCACTTGAGAAAAACGAACTCTTTGAGCTCGATATTGTAAACACGATTGCTGAAGGCGTCGCAGTAAAAAAAGTGGGCGACATTGCCTTTGAGCTCGCTCCAAAATATGTGGACGACATCATCATTGTCGATGACTATGATGTTATGGAAGCCTTCCTAATGCTTCTTGAGCGACACAAACTGATCGCTGAAGCCGCTGGCGTTCTCCCACTTGCAGGCCTTAAGAAGCTCAAGGAAAAGAACAAGAAGGTTGTCTCAGTTATCAGCGGCGGCAACATCGACGTTGTCAACATATCTGCAATGATCAACAAAGGGCTTGTATCCCGCGGCAGAGTATGCTGTTTTACGGTTGACCTGCCGGATCAGCCAGGTGAGCTCCTTAAAATTTCTCAGCTTCTGTATCAGACAAACGCCAACGTCGTCAAACTAGACCACAACCAGTTCAAGACGCCTGACAGATTCAAGCGCGTTATGCTGGAGGTGACCATTGAAACCAACGGACACGATCACCTTACGAATATTATGAATACACTTGTTGGCGAGGGCTATGCCATTAAGAAGATCGTCTAGCATCTGTCCCCATGCAATGATCGGTATATAAAAAGCAAAAGAGGAACCATTACCAGCACCTGTGCTGCGTAATCGTTCCTCTTATTTTTTGCCATACCCGACCGCCAGACATTCAAAGATGATACACCATGCCCGCAGGAGCCTTGATCTTAAAGCACATGCTTATCTTTGAATCCATTAGGCGTATGCACAACCAGAACCTTCACGGTCTTGCTTGTGAAGTTCGCCCAGTTGTGAACTGTTGTAGACGCGAAATGCGCCGAGTCTCCAGGGTAGAGATCATGTGTTTCGTTATTGAGTATCAGTGTAAAGACACCCTCAAGAACATACACGAACTCTTCTCCATCATGCTGATGCGTCGGAACATCCTTAAGCTCGGACATTGGCAGTATTTCCACCATTTTAGGAATCATATCCATCTTGTCGAGCTGGTTTGTCAGGTGATAATGAATGAACTGATTGTTTTCAACCTGAAAAACCTCACGCTCATAGGACTTGAGTATTTCACTGTCGCTTTTGCTTTTCACTGGGAAAAAATATGACAAATCAACTTCCAGAGCAGCCGCAATCTTTTCCAGTGAAGTAATTGCAAGTGCTGTCAATCCGCGTTCAACCTGCGATAAAAACCCGATTGACAAGCCTGTAGCCTCGCTGAGATCTTTTAGTGTCATCTTATTTCCCAGACGAAGCGCTTTAATGTTTTCACCAATACCCTGCTGCATTTTCACACCCCTCACTTGTAAAAAAAGATATGACCTTTTCGTCATATCTTTATTATTTATATCATTATAAACTATTCTTTAGAACAATGACAAATCGTATTTTTTAGACAGGGATTCGAGTATCTTTATTCCGGCAATCGAATTGCCCTTCGAATCCAGCGATGGGCCAAATACGCCGACACCGAGTCGTTTTGGAACAGCACATAGTATGCCGCCGCCTACACCTGACTTAGCTGGAATACCCACGTTCATGGCAAACTCACCTGAAGCGTCATACATACCGCAAGTCATCATAAAGGTCTTTGAGATACGTGCAAAACGCTTTGGTACGATGACTTCCCCAGAATCCGGATCTATGCCGCTGTTTGCCAGCACAAGTGCTGCATTGGCGAGTCCCTCGCAAGTCATTTCAATGGAACACTGCCTGAAATACAGATCAAGTGTCTCTTCGACATCATTTTCAATAATGCCAAACTCCTTCATGAAATAAGCCATGGCGCGATTTCGGTTTCCTGTGCGTTTCTCAGACAGATATACATCCTCGTTGAAATTCACATACGCACCGCCAGCAAGTCTGCGAAGCAGCTTAATCACCCGTTCGAGCCTGTCTTCCACACTTGAGCCCTTGATCATATCTGCAACAGCTATGGCACCGGCATTGATCATTGGATTGTAGGGCTTGTGGTTATCGAATGTTTCAAGCCTGATCATCGAATTGAATGGGTCCCCCGTTGGTTCCATGCCCACCTTTTCAAATACCTTCTGTTCACCCTGATCCATTAGGGCTAACAGCAAAACCAGCGGCTTGGACACACTTTGTATTGTAAAGGGCTTGTTGTAGTCCCCCGCACAGAACTTGTCCCCTTCAAGTGTGCGAATACAAATTCCAAGCTGACTGCCATCTGCCTTGCCAAGCTCAGGAATATAATTTGCAACCTTACCGCTTGATGTCCAGTGCCGATTCTCTAGAATCAAATTTTCCAAATATGCTTGCATATGCTTCTCCCCTTGACTTTAGTGTCTATTAATAAATATATGTTATTGGAATTGCAACGTCAACACACACTATTGTGATGTTTTTGAAATATACACGCAGAGCCTGGACAAAGTTTATCAATAACCTGCTGGAAAATTGGTATAATTGTAATAAGACCAAGTAATGATTACAGCAACGAACAAGTCCTATTTCGAAAGGATGTCCAATGCCTCAGCTGAAAAAACTACTTAAAAACATACTGGGAAACCTCTACATTCCTGATGAGGTTCTTGCTTTAGAGGGGAAAAATGTGCTCCATGTTTCCGATACACCTGCACTTCTGTATTCTGATTTGAAGAAACTCATTGAAAAGCTGAACCCTGATTATATCATCCATACGGGTGATCTGGTCGACAACATCAAGCTTGAAATGTACCCAAATAGACTTAAGGACTACAGACGCAGCTTGAAGAAGCTCAGCGCCATTTTTGAACACAGCACAGCAAGTGTCTATATCGCCCTTGGCAACCATGACCACCTGCCAAGTGTAAAGGAGCTTTTTCCAACCGCAGTGGTGTTATCGGGTCCTGAGCATCTTGAAATTGAAGGTGTTGACTTTGGTATTTCACACTATCCTCCGGAACCGGAACCTAGTAAAACTGAAGCCTTTTATCTGTTTGGGCATGACCTTACAGCGCTTTCAGAAAAAACAGAACACGGCACCTATTTGAATGCACTGGAGCACATCTATATCATTGAGCTGGAAACAAAGAACATCATCAGCCTGAACTATCCTGCCGGTACCAATGACAGCAGGCTGAACAAGGGAAAACTTGGAATTTGATCTGCATCTGAAGGAGGATAACCATGCTAAAACTTGTGAGAAGCGGTTATAAGACATTACTACTAGAAATATCAGACCTTGATTTAGCTATTGATTTCCTGAAAGAGCATTTGAATGTAATTGAAGTCTACAATCCGGTCCCTACGGAGGAAAAGGAGCTGAATGCCCTCTTAGGTGAGGCATCAGATCGGGACGTCATTGTCTATATGGTTTCTAAGATGAAACCAACCCTATCCTTCGGTGAGGTCGACGCACTTATACACATTCACGGTGAAATGTTTGAAATTCTCATGCGCATCATCAACGCAGACACAAACAGACTCATCACTCAGACGCGTGTTGGCCCGGGCATTGTCATCATGAAGCTCATTGGTGATGAAGAAAAGGTTATTGAAATGGTCAAGAAGGACTTCCAGGCTACGAGTGCCACAATCCTCACGCAGCTCAATGAAAAATCAGGCGGTACAGTCATTTCCTTTACAAAGGGAAATATCGCCCAGCCCGTGACCTATGAGTCCATGCACCCTGAATCTCTGCATACTGAGCGTGATTTTCGGGAAGTCATGCAGTCCCTGCGCCTTCAAAACCTCAAGTACCTCAATGCAGGACTCCACAATGAAGACTGGTATGAACTCAAAATAAAGATCTATGACGCTTACGGCAAATTCAACCTGCATTATAAGCGACTGGCATATATTTTGGAGAAGCTTGATTTGGGGCTGATTCTTGGTGAATCCTGGGGAACCGATGCTGCGACGATTTTCCTGTCTGTAGGTATTTATAAGGTTCGCTTCTTTACATTCTACAACCCAATCCATATCAAGAAGATTCTTGTCGGCCTTGAGTTCTTAGATGACGGTACGCGGGTTGTCGATTATGACCTCTACCTAAAACGCAGAAAGATCCATTGGGATGCCCTGCGTGACAAGGAACACAATACGCGAGAGGCCCTCAGCCACCGTTATCGTCAAGACCTGCTATCTCAGCTCACAGAAGAGGAAATTCATGAGCTGCATGAAATGGAGCTGGAAATCCTAGCTTCTCGTACTGTAGCTGACCAGTAATTACAGTTTTATAGACAAAGTTAAGGAGCATCCTGCCGGATGCTCCTTTCGTCTTATTCTATTCAATTAGATTTGCACTTGGAAGTGTCACCATGAAGATAACGCCTCCACTCGCATTTTTCATTTCATATTTGAAGCCGTGCAAATCCAAAATTCTCTTTACAATTGCAAGACCTAAGCCTGTCGACTTCTGACCATGTCCATTGGAAACACCTTCATATTTGCTGAATCTGTCAAAAAGGGTAGCAAGCCTTTCCGAAGGGATGGGCTTTGAGGTATTGAAGACCTGCAGGGTCAACCCTGTGGTATTATAAGCTGCACCTACTGAAACCATTGCACCCTCGGGACAATGCTTGAGCGCGTTTCCTATTACATTTCTCATAACGGTTTCCATGTGTTTTCCATCCAAGCGTACAGGCATGGTCTCTGGAATATCGTACTCAATTTCGATTTCTTTGTTCCTGATGATTTCAGAATAGGCAAATAGAACATCGTCAATAATGGAAGCCATGTCTTCATTTTGAATGTTCAGTGCGTCTGGCGCACTTTCCAGTTCAGACAACTTGAGCAGGTCATGAATCACACGGTTCATATGCTCAAGTTCATTGATAATTGTCTGATAGTAACGGTCCCTCCCCTGTTCCTGAAAAAGGGAGTCACTTAACTGCTCCATATTGCCCATGATAATTGCGAGCGGTGTCTTAAGCTCATGGGATGCATCTGCTAAAAATCGCTTTTGGAGCTGGTTGAGTCTCTCCTTATGCTGAAGTTCAGCCTCGAGATCTTTCAGGGCACGGTCCAGCTGCTCTGAGAGGTGGTTGATACTCCTTCCAAGCTCACCGATTTCATCCTGTCCTGTTTCCTTGTAAGTATGCGTAAAATCAAGTTGGGCCATGTGACCCGCAATTTCATTGAGTGTCAGAATTGGCTTAACAAAACGCTTTGAGTATACGTAGGAAAATCCAAGACCGGATAGTATGGCAAAGACTGCTATCACACTGAAGAATTCCTTTGCCACCCCGACCACGTCATCAATTGACTGCATTGGACGCATGACATAAAAGGTCTGACTAAGCTCCGAATAGTCCTTGTAAATCATGAAGGGTGTGTTGAGAGCCCGGTGCTCCACTACAAAAAAATCCTGGCTGCCTGCACTGGCTGCAGCGTCCAGAATGCCACCCATACCTTCGGTGATGTTTCTGCCTGCCCCTCTGCCATGACCGTTGCCACTCATGTTGCCAGAGACCATATCATTCTCCATGACCACGGATATGTCTGTTGAGCCCGAAATGTCAGATACAAGCAGGTCCAGAACCTCCTGAGATGACGCATTCTTTATCTGTCTTGCGACAGAAATCATTTCCTCTTGCTTTGAGTTTTCGACAAAGTTTGGCATAAATACCACAAAGGCACCAAAAGCAATGATGACGAAAATCAATATGAAGGTGGATATGCCTAAAAACAACCGCTTTCTAATTGACATTCAGCGCCTCCTCGAAGCGATACCCAACACCACGAACCGTACTTATTCTCTCAGCATGATTCCCAATTTTACTCCGAAGGCGTTTGATATGTGTATCTACTGTTCGCGTACCTCCGAAATAGTCCATTCCCCATACCTTGTCGAGTATCTGTTCACGTGATAAGGCAACACCCTTATTGACAATTAGGTATAGAAGCAACTCATACTCCGTACTGCTCAGATTGACCGCTGCGCCATCGATTGTTACCTTCACAGCGCGCGTGTCCACATGCAGCCCGTCGAACTCATAGGCCTCCATAGCTTCATTCTGGCCGGAACGCTTCAGTATGGATTTGATGCGTGCCAGCAGAATGGCTTTTCTAAACGGCTTTGTAATATATTCATCGGCCCCAAGCTCGAATCCAAAGACCTCGTCATTTTCCAGATTTCGTGCTGTCAGCATAATGACCGGCACATAGTCCATTTCTCTGATTTCTCTTAGGACACTCCAGCCATCCATGTCCGGCATCATCACATCTAGCAGGACCAGATCATAGCTGTTGTCGTATAACAAATCCAGTGCCGCCTCCCCGTTTTCCGCCTTTGTCACCTTATAGTTCTCGCCTGTTAAAATATCTTCAAGAATATCTCTGAGTTCTTTTTCATCATCCACAACCAAAATGTGTGCCATATAAGCCTCCAGACCACCTGTAAACGTCCAGCTATATTTACCCTGAAATCAGTGTCAATTACCACTTTAACCCTATTCTACACCAAAATTATGGCAGTAGTGTGACATTGTGCGCAAATTGTGTGGAGTGGGAGGACCGGTAGCTCGTAGGCAAGGCTATGTTCCTGTCGCACTGTGCTGGGCAACCTTACGGTTGCTCTGGTCGTTAGGCACGACCAATTTCTTGTCGAACAGCACCAAGCAACCTTACGGTTGCTCTGGTCGTTAGGCACGACCAATAGGGGGAAAAAGAGAGAGGGACCCATTCATGCGCGCATGATGGGTCCCTCTCTCTTTTTCCCCCTGCTGTTCTTTGTCTTTTTCGCAAAAAAGAAAGCCGGAGCGTATGCTCCGGCTAATCCCGTTCAATATTGAGGGGTGTCCTCAAATATTATCAATGACAACAAATAACAGCAGGTTGATTTGTTGAAGGGCTTGCAGACTTTTTCAGTTACATCAGCAGGGGGCGATGCACTGATATGAATTTCAGCGGTCTGCGCACTGAAATTCGAACCGATTTCCTCTCACTCTAGAGAAAAACGTATTATGGATGTCCACTTGCAGGGGTGCGTGGACTGCACATGAATTCTTTGTCGAAGCGTTCTCCCCCGATTCCTCGGCACTTCCCAAAGAATTCTTTTTCATTGTAGTCTCAAATATGCATTCCGTCAACAATGGCGGAGTACAAGCCTTTCGGAAAACGTTTTCTTTGTAGCTTTATTACAAACACTCTGGCTTTACAGCTCATAGCTGTTTGTCTTTTCTGAAAATTTAATCATTTAACCCATCTCAAAAGTCAGAATTTGCAATATTTTATGCATCGTGGTCCATCTATCTAAACTCCCGCCAGGCTCTTCAGTTGTAGTTTTATTACAAATGCAGCCGGCCTATTTCAAAAAATTTATGATTTGGAACTGCCAATCAGACGCATCATATTGCATTTCAAGTCGCTATTGACATTTTCTTCAGGTGTTCATCCCCATAATGCCACCGTCCCCCACCTTCCAGCAAGTAAAAAAGCCGAGAAACGAACCTTTCTTCAGGTCGCTTCCCGGCATATCTGTACATTTTGATTTTTTCATTTGACTTAGCACAAGTGATTGGTACATACCACCCTGTTACGTCCGCGTCTTTTTGCCTCATACAGCATCTTATCGGCTTTTTCAATGACATTGTCATCATTGGTTTTAAACTCTGCAACACCAAGACTCAGCGTAACGCGTATATCCTGCGGCAAGGACAGCTTCTCAACCTGTCTGCGTACAGTTTCAGCTATGAAAAAGGCTTCCGCTTCTTGAATGCCTGGCAATATGACAATGAACTCTTCACCGCCGTACCTGCCACTGATGCCTTTCGTTCCAATACACTTGTCGATGACATTCGCCACTTTACGCAAAACCTCATCGCCAACAATATGCCCGTATGTGTCATTGATTGCCTTGAACTTATCAAGGTCCATCATGATTACTGAAAATGCACTCAGTCCCTTGTCGTTCATTTTGATCTGTTCGGTCAGAGTAACTTCAATCTGTCTCTGGTTGTAGAGGTTGGTCAGGGGATCACGCACTACAATTTCTTCAAGCGCCTCCGCCTTTTTGCGGTTTGCATTCATCAGAGATTTGAGGCGTGCACTGCTCATGATTTTTGCCATAAAAATCGTTTCGTTATAAGGCTTCACAATATAATCATTAGCGCCCAGGCTCAGAACCCGCGCGATGACATCGGTCTTCTCCAGCGATGATACCGCCAGCACCATGGCGTCCGGGTACTTCTTATGGGTTTCGAATATGACCTCTTCACCACTTTTACCCGGCATAATCAGGTCAACCAGATAAATATCGTACTCCTCATCACTTTCCTCAAACTCATCGGGATGATTGAAGTAGTTCACATTCCTGATACCGTGCTTTTCAAACAAGCGGTAAAGGGCATGAAGCTGAAGTTTATCATCATCAAGCACTGCGAATTTCAGCTTTCGCATCTGATCGCGGTATTCTATTTCAGTGAGGAGTGTCTCAAAATTTCTTTTAAGCGTTGTGCCGCAATCTGAAAACTGGATAAAATACACATAGCTCATATCAATATAATCCTGTCTGAACCATGGATTGTCATTTTCAGTCAGTACGACAATGGGAATGGCGCCGTTTGATTTCTTATTGACCTTCTCGATCTGTTCGCGTACAGCTACAAGGTCCCCAAATCCGCGTATATTGAAAATCACCATCTTTACAAAATCGGCATTTAAATAAGGCATCACCTTTTCGAATGATTTAAAGTGCATCACTTCGAGGCCATACCTTTCCAGTTTCATATTCATTTCGGCAGATGTCACTTGTACATTGCCTATGCTGTTGTCTCCCACATAAAGAATTGTCTTCATACAACCCCTCGCATTGCCACTACAATTTATACCTTATGAGTGTATCTTAACCGATTACACTTGTAAAGCAAAACAGCACGCATTTATGCCCTTGAAACTAACTTTGTTCATTTTCGTCAAAAGCAGTTCCATAAGCAGTATTGGAGTCCATATATTCTCATTTTAAGCTAAAAAATGAAAAGGGTCTGTCATATGACAGACCCTTTAATGATATACGCTATGCATTTCGTCCAGGCGTGCCTCTAATGCATGTGCACCCGCACAGACCTGACTTTGCCTACTTGTCTCCAAACAGACTTCCGAGTATTGCACCACCAACATCAATACCATTGCTTTCACCTTTGTTGGAACCCATGGCCGCATTTGCATAAAGACGCTCAGCCAACCGTGAAATTGGAAGCGACTGCAGATACACTTTACCAGGACCTGTCAAATGGGCTAGGAAAAGACCTTCTTTTCCAAATAGGGCGTTTTTAAATCCACCCACGAACTGGATATCATAGTCGACAGTGTTTTGAAAACCAACAATACAGCCCGTGTCTACCTTGATGCGTTCACCTGGTTTCAAATCCTTTTCAACAATAGTTCCACCAGCATGAATAAAGGCAAGTCCATCCCCTTCAAGTCTCTGGAGAATAAATCCCTCGCCGCCGAAGAATCCAGCGCCTAGCTTCTTGGTCAACTCAATTTCAACTTCCACACCATTTGCTGCACAGAGGAAAGAATCCTTTTGACAGATAAAGCGACCGCCATACATACTTAAATCAATAGGAATGATTTTACCAGGATAAGGGGCGCCAAATCCAACGCTGGCCTTGGCCGACCCAATATTGTAAAATGTTGTGATAAAAAAAGACTCACCGGTAACCATTCTCTTCAGGCCCTTCATGAATCCGCCCTTAGTGCCGGTTTCCATCTCGATGCCATCTTCCATATAAGTCATTGCGCCAGCTTCCGCACGGACACCTTCCTGTGGATCAAGTTCGATTTCCACAAGCTGCATGTCATCACCATAAATTTTGTAATCAATTACATCAGCCACTACGTGTCACTCCCTCAATTTGAATTTTTACTTCATATTTATATATTTCATATAATTATATCACTGTTTGTAGACAATAACCTTAAGAATGTGTTAATATACTATTTGTATGATTGGCTAGATTTATTGACAATCCATTAATCAGCAGGTTTTAAGATTAAGCCTGATTCTATTTAGCAAAATAATTCCTGCAAGATCACTAAAGAGGAGTTGAACTATATGGCAAAGAAAATTCTTATGACACAAAGTGCACTTGAAAAGGTGCAGGTAGAAATGGACCACCTTATTATCAAACGTAAGGAAATTTCTGAAGAAATCAAAAAAGCACGTGAATTTGGTGATCTCTCTGAAAATGCAGAGTATCATGCTGCGCGCGAGGCACAATCACACAATGAGACAGAAATCCTTCGTCTTCGCGAAATGCTTGAAAACTACGAGCTTGTTGCTGATGCGGATGGAACAGCTGTTTCTCTAAACACAGAAGTGAAAATTCTTTATGTTGACGAAAAAGAAGAAGATACAATCAAAATCGTATCTACAATCGAAGCAGATCCATTTGAAGGCAAGCTTTCCAATGAATCACCTATCGGAGCTGGTCTTATCGGCAAGACTGTTGGTGAGACAGTGGATATCCAAACTCCAGGTGGCGTTATAAAAATCACGATTCTTGAAATCCTATAATTGAAGTGCGAACAAGCCACCTGATTTTCTTCAGGTGGCTTATTTTCATATATACTTGAAAGAAATACTTAATAATTCGTATACGTATTTTTGTCCAGGACTTTTTATATTGGGTATTAATACCATACACAGGTGGTGGTTTTATGAAATTCGTAAAAATCATATATAACCCGATTTCCGGTCGCGGTGCTGCTGAGGACAGGGTCAACCATGTTGCTCGCATACTGCTTGACCGCGGCTACACAGTCAACAAATATGCCACAAAGTCTCCAGGCGACGGCAGAAGAGAAGCCGAGCTATCCGCTGACGGGCCCTGGCAGCTCATTATCGCAGCAGGTGGAGATGGCACCATAAACGAAGTTGCAAGCGGCATTTATGAGTCGGGGAAACAAGTCCCTTTAGCACTGCTTCATGAGGGCACCATGAACGATATCGCCAAACATCTTGGAATCAGCAATGACCCTGTTGAATTCTGCAATATGATTGATGATTTCTATTATGAGCCCATCGATATTGGCAAATCAGAGGACCGTTATTTTCTCAACGTTGTAGCTGGTGGTATGATTACTGCCGTTGCGCACAAGACCCCCGTCGAGCTAAAGCATATGTTCGGTAGAACCGCATATTACTTGGAGGTGCTTCGCGAGCTCACTTCAAGCGGTCTGCGTGCCTACCCATTAATAATTGAACACGAAGGTGAAATCAGTGAGGGCATGTTCAACCTCTTCATCATCTCAAACTCACCTACCATTGGCGGCTTTGACCGGCTCGTTCCACTCGCCGAAATGCAGGACGGGCTACTTGATTGTGTTTTCATTAAGGCGTCAGAAAACATCCAGAAGGCAGCAGAACTTTTTCTAGCTGTACTCAAGGGCGAGCACATCAATCATGACAAAGTCCTCTACTTCAGAACAAACAAGCTGAGCATAAGAGCGGTAGACCATGATGATATCGAGCTTGACTTTGATGGTGAGTATGCGGGCAGACTTCCACTCAATCTTGAGATCATCCCTTCTGCAATTGAGGTTCTCATTAAAAGAAAGCACTAATCTTTCAAAGTTTGTCAACAGTCTGAGGGGCTGTCACTTCGTGACAGCCCCTCATTTTCATATAGGCACGCTATTTACTTGTCTTTTCTAGCCCTGATCAGCGGTGCTTCCAGATCATCCTTTTCAATACAGTATAACTCATTGTCCACGATTACACACAGCATTTGGTCCTCGTGCGGCTTTGGCTGTCTCGTTCTAACACGACCCTCGTAGTCACATCCATCATTGCCACAGCGACCATATTGATTGTCAATTATCTTCAGTGAAGGAGAACTGCACTGTGGGCAAATAAAAGTATCCAGCAAATGGCTGACTTCAGCACTTTCATTTAGGCGTTTCATTGGTTTTCCTCCTCAAATCATGCCAAATTATTAATTTTTCGTAATATATATACCCACTTAACACGCCTTTAACTCGACTGCAATCTAATTTTTACGTGGTATCTTTATACTATTTAAATACGGAACGCTTACTGACTTGGAGGCAGTTATGAATGACACAGCACACGCACTCGAAATCCAACGCATTATTCGCCACAAAGACATACGCACAGTTTATCAGCCCATTGTCAAACTCGACCAGGGGGATATCATCGGGTATGAAGCCCTGAGCCGCGGCCCTTCAGACACACTTTTCCAGAATCCCGAGAAGCTTCTGGCGGCAGCTGAAATCCATGATATGCTTTGGGATTTGGAAATACTGCTGCGAAGTCTTGCCATTGAACGGTCGCACGGTCTAAGTGACAACCAGTTTCTCTTTCTCAATGTAGACCCCAATGTTATCAAAGACCCCAAGTTCGAAAAAGGCCTTACCAAGGAGTACCTTGAGAAGTTCGGCATTTCTCCAGATAACATCATCTTTGAAATTACCGAAAGAACAGCTATTGAGGACTATGAGGCCTTTACCGAAATATTGAAATACTATACAAATCAGGGCTACAAGATTGCAATTGATGATGCTGGCGCCGGTTATTCCGGCATGACGACCATCGTTGAGACTAAGCCGCATTTCATCAAAATAGACATGAAAATCGTACGGGACATACATAAGGATTCCTTTAAGCAGGCCATTGTCAAAAGCTTTGTTCAACTTGGCAATAATACAAACATTCGAATTATCGCTGAAGGCATTGAAAAAAAAGAAGAACTCAAAACGCTGATTCGTCTCGGCGTCTACGCAGGCCAGGGCTATTACTTTCAACGCCCTGCCAGCAAGCTTCTCTTGCTTTCAGAAACACTCATTACTTCTTTGCACAGGTATCACCAGCAAATCGAGAACAACGGCAATTACAGTTCAAATTATCATTTTATCGGTCCCCTTGCCGAGCAAAGGCCCAGTGTAGCCCCAGAGACCAAAGGCAACAAGCTCGCTGAAGCTTTTGATGACAATCGGACAGAGGGCGTTTGCATTACACGCAAGGGCTTTGTAGACGGCCTTATCACAAAACAGGCCTTTTACCAGACACTTGCGTCACAATATGGTCATGCCCTGTATATGAATCGTCCAGTGTCACTACTTATGGATGAATCCCCGCTTGTTGTTGACTACTACATGGCAATCAACAAAGTTGCCGAACTCGCCATGGCACGGAGCAATGACCATATTTACGATACCATTGTTGTCACCCTTGGTGCCAAATACCATGGCCTCGTCACTGTAAAAAACCTGCTTCAGTATGCTATACAGCTTGAACGCGACTATGCCAGGGAGACGAACCCACTTACTGGTCTGCCTGGAAACACCATCATCAACCGCGTTCTTAATGACACCATCACCTATAGTACCCCCTGCTGCACCTTGTACTTTGACCTGGATAACTTCAAGGCATACAACGATGTCTACGGCTTTGACAACGGTGACAAGATCATCAAGACCACAGCCCAGATCATCCAGGACAAAATTAAGAGCAGAGACTGCATAAACAGCTTTGTCGGACATATCGGCGGCGATGACTTCGTTGCTGTCATAGAAACCAGCGATACCGAGAAACTTCAGCAGATGGTAGCAGATATTCTTACAAGCTTTGATTCGAAAATCATTGAATTCTACAATGAACAGGACCGTGAAAAGGGCTATATTCTAACTGAAGACAGATTTGGCGAAACAAAGCAGTATGGCATAACTTCCCTTTCTATTGCGGGCCTGTATGGAAACCCAGAGGCCCTTCAATCTGTGGAACGTCTTTCAGCTGAAATGGCTAAAATCAAAAAGATTGTCAAAAAAATAAGAGGCAGTGCCTGTGAGATTATTCCCATCGACGGCAACGCCTCCGAAATTCTATATGTCAATTTCAACACCAGCAGTCCTTACAAAAGCGACGCACTGCGCAGCGCCTTCTTATAGGCTGTCGGAAATGCATACGTCCCGATTTCGGATGCCTTAATCCACATGGACTCAGGAAATGCAGGAATTTCACCGGACACCCATTCAAATGCGACAACATGAATATGCCACTTTATATGCGTGAACACATGGGCCGCTTTCCCAAGCTCCTCAGCAAATACAGCATCCATGTCAAAATTATCTTTCAAATAGTCCAAGCAGCGCGATTGCATATCCGCTGCTTTTTCATTGTGCCTATCGATTTCAACAGACGGCAGACTCCATAATCCTTCAAGTAGGCCACCGGACTGACGCCGCACGACAAGAAATGCATCTTCTTTTCTCAACACCACGGCGTAAACGTCCATTTCTTTTTTAGCCTTCTTAGGGAGCTTGCGCGGCAGTTCTGCCTGTATGCCACCCTCAAGCGCCATGCAGCAGTGTGATACGGGACAAGTGTCACATTTGGGATTTCTAGGTGTACAAACCATTGCGCCAAGCTCCATCAGAGCCTGATTGTAGCTTCCGGGATCTCCATTATGAACAAGGGCATCTGCAATCTGATTGATTGTCTCTTTAGCTTCTTTGGTATCTACCGGCTCAAGCACGCAGAAAAGTCTGCTGTAAACACGAATGACATTTCCATCGACTGCAGGCACCGCTTTCCCATATGCTATTGAAAGTACCGCACCTGCCGTATATGGCCCTATGCCGGGCAGCTTTCGGATTTCACCCAGTTCAGTCGGCATAATTCCCCCATACTCCGTATGAAGCAAATAGGCTGCACGTTTCAGATTTCTCGCCCGAGAGTAATAGCCCAGCCCCTCCCAAAGCTTCATAAGTGTGTCATCGTCACCTAAGGCCAGGGTATCTACTGTCGGATAGGTTTTCAAAAACCTTTCGTAATATCCCTTAACGGTTTCAACCTGAGTCTGCTGAAGCATGACTTCAGAGATCCAAATCCTGTAGGGGTCGGAAGTTCTTCGCCACGGCAAATCCCTTTTTTCATTTTCGTACCACGCCAGGAGGGCGTGCTGTATTTCTTCTTTGTTTCTCATAAATCTGTTTCCACTAACCTTCCATTGAATCGAATATGCTATTGAATGTATCGTGATGGTCCTTAAAAACACGCCAGACCTCCGGATCAAAATGATGCGGTTCAACCCGTCCATCGCCATTCAAGATAATGTCCATTGTTTTTTCATGACTGAAACCAGATTTATAGGACCTGTCACTTCGTAGTGCATCGTAAATGTCAGCAAGCATGACTATCCGCGCACTCACAGGAATATTCTCTCCCTTGATGCCGTTCGGATAGCCTGTACCATCCATTTTCTCATGGTGATTCAGAGCTATTTCTGCAGCCATAGTAAGCTTCTCAGATTGTCCAATAATGATTTCGCCATATACAGTATGCTTCTTCATTTCCAGATATTCATCCTGTGTCAGTTTTCCTGGCTTTTTCAGAATTTGATTGTCGACATATATTTTTCCAACATCGTGCATTTGTGCCGCGTTGCATATTTCCTTAACAAAATGCCGATCAAGTCCCAGATTTTCAGCAATAAACCTTGAGTACTTATTAACCCTGCGTATATGCTGACCTGTCATATCGTCACTGGCTTCTGCAGCCCGTGCCAAGGCATCGAGCGTGTAGTTGAAGGCTCCTTCAACCTCATGTACCTGAAGTCGAATATTTTCAAGCAGGTCAAGGGTCACCGTCATGGATTTCAGTACAGATGACTCGTAATTTCCCACCGTATTTCCATAATTGTAGCCTATGACAACAATCTGATCCATGCCGTAGCCAGCGAAGTTCTTTAAATCTGGAAGTCTGCATGTCATAGCGTCAGGAAAATGCTGTGAGTTCAAGTCAATATCAGAAAACTGCTCCTGCTCACAGTTCATTTTAAAGCCATTTTCGGCATAAACATCAAACCCGAACTGGTCTCTTTCACCCAGATGGGTCTCATGTACTTTCAAATATTCATCCGTACTTGACGCCTTTCTGAAGAGCACGGCAAGGCGATCTGCATACTCTGGATGAACCACCCAGACATACTCCGGCTTGTTGTGCAGAATTGGATTCGAGGCAAATATGCTGTTGATGACCTCACCCGAGGAATAGCTGAAATCACCATAATCCTCAAGCAAATACCTGTTCATGACATACTTGGCATCGCTCGTCAGGGTATCGATTGTCTCATATGCCTCAGAGACCTTATTGTATTCCAGCTTGAATGACAAACCCTGACTCAGCAGGTATCCAAGCATAAGATCCAGCTTATTCAGCTCAATGGCCAGATCTTTTGAAAAACTCTTTTTGTGCTGGGCTACAGACTCAGCATGGCCTACATACAAAATCGGCGTGTAATCCAGATCCTGCACTGACTTGATTGTCTGAATCGTCTGCATGGTCACCCGGTCCAGGTCAACGACCAGATAAAATGGATGGGTCATAAAAATTTTCTGCATGACCTCCGCAGCACTGGAGTTGTTCAACGTGTATATACTATGGTCAATCATTCCGCTCAAATATTCATAGAGTTGTCTTCCTTTAGAAATCAGCAGAATCGTGTTTTTCATGCAAATACGTCTCCTCTTTAAACAGGATTATCTCCTTCAAATCCTCAGTTCCTGCAACAAACTCGTATTCACCACCGCTCTCAAGTGCCTTCTTTGCATACACCATGATGCGGTTCAAGTACCCGTCATTGAACTCGGTCAAATCGCCAAAATCAAACTTGAGCTTGAGCGGGCTAATAAATAGAATCCCCTGCATGGCTGTATTCATGTCATCCATATCCAGGTTGGTAAAACCCGGTCTGAAGCGAATGACAAAAACACCGCTTACATTTTCAATATGAAAATGCGGTCCCCTGCTCTCCACAGCCTTTTTCACAGGCTCCGCTTCTTCAGGGCTTGCATCGTCACCTTCGGACATGAGAACTTCATTCAGCACACTCATGACCTTCTCTTTGTCAATCGGTTTGATGATATAGTGCTTGGCACCATTCTTAAGGGCATCGTAAACCATTTTTTTCTGATTCAGGGCACTAATCATGACTATTTTTGCCTCTGGATACTTTGAAATTATTAGTCCAGTGGCATCTACGCCAGACATGATTGGCATGGTTATATCCATTGTGACAAGATCCGGCAAAAGCTTCTCATACAAATTGAGTGCAACTTTACCATTAGGTGCTTCGCCGACAACTTCATGTCCGGAATCTGTGAGGATTTTTCTCAGATTAAGCCTCATTACCGCTGAATCATCTACTATTAGTATTCTTGCCATAGTGTTGCCTCCTCAATCTGATCGCCTTCTAATCGAATCATGTGTATACTCATATAGCTGTCATCAAACTCAAACTCGCATGTCAAAATTTCCGCTTCAGAGTACCTGACATATGCGCCTTTATTCGAAATAATTGCCGGAATACCCATATGAAGAAAATCGTGTCCATCGTCGAAATGGCCCAAGGTATTCCCAAGTATGGTATTGGAAATTTCCGCTAGAACATCTCCGATGTACAACTCAATTTCATCTTCGGGTACGGGGTCATAAAGAAAACTGGAAGCGAGTCTTTCGCCAAAAGCACCATTGACACTAATAAGAATCAGGGCATTGATGACGCCCTTCAGACTTACAAGTGCAGTCATTGCGCCTAGCTCGATCTGATTGGTTCTCCCAATTGGCTTCGCACTGATATTTCTGTCTTTAACAACATGGGTATTGATATACTCCGATGCGGTATGCGCCACTTCTGTTAGGAAGTTTTCTGCTTTAAGCGCACGCATCTCATGCTCGGTATCGTATGGAATACGTATCGTGAAGGTGGTTCCTTTTCCTAGGGCAGAACTTATGCTGATCTTACCGCCAAGTTCATTCACCTCTCTTTTGACAGCTGCCAGTCCAGTGCCTCTACCGGAAAGCAGGGTCGCTTCCTGGTGGGTTGTGAAGGCGTCTTCAAATATGGTATCCAGAAGCTCGCGTTCGCTCAGCCTTGCCACAGCATCGTCAGGATACCCGTTTTCCTTAAGCTTATCCCTTATTCTATCTAAATCTATTCCGGCACCATCATCGGTGATATTCAACTCAAAGGCCTGTCCCAAATCCGATACGATACAGGAAATTCTGCCGACCATTTCCTTGCCCGACTCAACACGCGCATCTGGCGTTTCTATTCCATGATCAATGGCATTTCTGAAAATGTGTACAATGACATTCGCAAGCCCCTGATACTTCTCTTCATCCACGAGAATTTCATCTGCCTGAATGGTAAATGGCGCTATGGATTTTTCAAGGCGCTCCGCGAGTTTTGCCGAATATTCCGGGTACATTTTGAGAAGCGCTTTGAGCGACTTGTAACGCAGACTCCTTATATCTGGAAGGAGCATCTTACATTCCTGTTCAGAGAGTACATTCTGCATTTTTTTCTCAATCTCAAGAATCCGGTTCTTCTCTATGACGAACTGGTCATTCTGAACAAAATACTCATTGCCAACGTAGCTTCTTATGATGTCCATGTCCTTGGCAAAAGCCTCTTTGAGGTCAATCAAAATTTGACTTTCAATGTCCGCTGAATCACAGTCATCACCACAATCTAGGGCCTCAAGAATCTTTGTTTCGGCATTGTGAAGCGCACGCGTCAAATTGATTGCGTCGAACTGACTGAAATTGCCCTTGAAGGTATGCAGCTGACGCATGATGAACTTAAGTTCATCCTCAGTCGCACCATCAAGCCGCCATCCTGCCGCACTGCCATCATATATGAACTGTTCAAAGCTTTCGACAACGCCAACGAACAGACTCCTGTGCACCATGGCTTTTACAACCATTTTCAGAATCTGCCTTTCCGCATCCATCTTGCCTTCAAGCTCTCTGGTCTCGGTAATGTCAGTAAGAATGACAATCATGGCAATTTTTGCATCAGAAATCTTGTAATCGATTCGAATGATGCGGTCATGAATGACTACTTCATCTGGCAATAGAGGCAAGTAGAGACCTACACTTTCCTCTTTGCTGGTTAGTATTTTAATCAGCAAATCATCCACAAATTCTGCCTGCTGGGTATCGTTCGGATACAGCAGATTTGACAGCTTCTTATTGGCTACACAAAACTCAAAAAGAGTACTGCACTCCTTGGAGTACTCCGTATGAATCATCAGATCTGACTCAAACCTCAGAAATCCCTGTCCGACATTGTCAAGAATGTCCTTCATCTGAACATTGACACTTTCAAGCTTCCCATTGATATCGGTGAGTTCCTCACCTTGGGCCACCAGCTCAATGTTTTGCGCTTCCAGCTCCAGTCTGTGACTTTCAATGGACTCAGAGTAGGTTCGCATCTGGTCGATGATACTTCTTGTAGAAGATGCCAGGTCTTCAATTTCAGAAAAGGGGCGTCTCACTTCGAGCTCTGAATGCAGCGCATTTTCAAGCTCTCCCTGTGCCAGGCTGCGCATTTTACGCTGCAGCTCCCCTAATGACTTTGTTATGGCACCGGATGAAATGATACTGATGATGATTGAGAAGATTGACGAGAGAATTGCCGCAATGACAAAAAGACCCGTAAAAGCAATGGTCACACCCACAAGAAGCATTGCATTGAATCGGACGCGAACATCGCCGACTTGCACTCCATCAACGTCATAGTAGGATTGAACACTTTCGTATTCATAATGCTTCATGGCCTTCTGTATATCCATGGATGATGTGCTTTCGTCGGGCATGGTTGAGAAAACAACCGCATCACCCTTGGTGATTTCCACAAAAACGAGACTTATTTCCATAAGTCCGTCTTCCTCGCTAAACTCCATTTCCATTGCGTTATCATTCATGACGCCTATCATTGTATCGAATTCATCCTCTGACCTTTGCGTGAAACCCTCGCTCAGATCAAAATAGAATTTGTTGCCTATGGAATGATACCACTTCTGTAGCGCTTCACCTTCCTGGAGCTCACCTGATTGCTTAATGCTTGAAAGTACCGTTCTGTTGTAAGGCTTTTCAAGCTCATGCACAATGTCACCCGCAATGACATCAGAAATCATTGCGCCCATGGACCCAATCGTTCCATATATGACCATAAGAACAAGCGTACTCATAACAACAATGGTCAGCAAACTATTGAACACCATCATTTTTTTAATACGCTGTCGCATACTTCGCTTGTTTTTTTGTTTCGACTTTGTCTTTGAAGTTCTATACTTTGCAGTCACTCTATCGCCTCCATCTGCCTAGTGACTACTTACCCCAACTTATTCCTTTAATTCAAAATCTATGTTCCTATGCCGGTCTTATTTTCGCAACCAGCTTCTCAATCAGGGCAACCAGCACAATGGAAATAATCCCCCAAGCAATAAGTTCTGGGATGTTGGCCAGCATCCGCTCCTGCTGCAATCTGGTTCCAACGCCAAATCGCGGTTGACAGATTACCTCTGCCGCAATCATGATTTTCATGTTCAGACCAATTGCAGAACTCATAGCAGCTCTTACATAGGGCTTGATTGATGGAATGAATATGTCCTTCAGCATTGAGAGGTGACTTAGCTTATAGAGTCTCCCCATTTCAATCAGCTTGGTGTCCACATTTTTCAGTCCATTGAGAATATTTGAATACACAATAGGGAAAATCACCATGAAGCCAACAAGCTGCGGTGAACGCTCCTGCCCAATCCATATGAAGGCCAGGAGAATGACAACCACATTGGGTGTGGATCGAACCAGTAAAATAATGGGCTTCAATATGTAATTGATAACAGGGAAAAAACCTGCTAGTATTCCCAGCAGGCTCCCCCAAACCATCGATATGACAAAGACTTGTACCAGTCTGATCACCGTCGCGCCCACAGACTCCCAAAACCAGTCGCTCATAATAATTCCCCAAATGGCAACAAGGGTTCTCATTGGTGACGGCAGTTTCAGCTCCATATCCACAATTTGCGCCAGGACAGCCCAAGCTGCAATCAGCAGTATCGTGGAAATCATGGTATATAGTCGTTCTTTACTTTTGTGGTTTTGCGAAGTAAAAAGCTTCATCTGGCATTTTGCCTCCGATTAGTTTTTCCGATGCATCCATCAAAACTGACAGATATGTTTCGATTTCCGGCTTGGCTTCTTCTACGCCAACGAATCTGATGTTTGATCTCTCTACCGCATTCACTACAATAGCCTTTTTAAGACCCATATCCAGCGTTTCTGCAAAAGCACCTGCAGCCTCAGTATCTTCATTAATCCATTTTGCACTGCGCTCAAACTCTGCAAGCACAGCCTGAACGGCTTGTGGATGCGCTTCAGCAAAAGCATTCAGTACCATTACCGACGCCTGTGGATAGCTCTCTCCAGTACCTGTGATACCTGCCCACTCCTTCTGAAAATCGAAGACAACATTTGCATCAGGCTTTTTCATCAGTACCGCACTGAGCATTGGCTCCGGAATGACCGAAACTGTAGAGCGTCCTGAAATGAAGGTTGGTGCAAGTTCAGTGGCACCACTCAGGTAGGTGATTGTGACATCTTCATCCGGATTAATGCCCTTGTTCTCCAGCAGATAGCGCAGCATGACATCAGGTGTCAGTCCGCGGCCGATTGTGTAGATTTCCTTACCCTTCAGATCAGCCCAGTCTGTGATTTCTTCACTGGAAATCATATAAAGCGTTCCCCAGATTGAGGAGCCGGCAAGTTTGTATTCCACACCCTTGTTATAAAGAATAGATGCCAAATTCGTTGGCAGCACAATAAAATCAACTTCTTTGTTGATAAGCTTTGCAGCAATCAGATCTGGTGTCGGAATGATGTCAAACTCAAAGTTGATTGGACCACTTTCCTCTTCACGCATCGCACCCAGCATGCTCATTGCCGTTACGCCAGCAGGCACGCCTACCTTGACAACAATAGGTTCTTCAGACACTGCCTGATCTGCTTCCTGGTCTGCTTCTTCACTTGCTTCTTCCGGTACCACCGTATTTTCAGTCTCCTCCAGAAATTCCTGGGCATCCTGATTCACAGGCTCCTTTGGCGCGCAACCCGCCATCGTAACCATAGCCAACATAAGTATCAGCAGCAATGATGTAATTCTTCTCATCTATTTGTCCTCCCTTTCATTGCTAAACAATTCACTAATGATTATTTGTCTATATGCATCAAGCTCACTTGAGCCAAACTGCCGTTGTTCCCTGGGTACACTGATTTCCAGCTCCCTTTTTATTTTGGACGGTCTTTTTTCCATCACGACAATACGATCCCCGAGCAGAAGAGCCTCGTCAATTTCATGGGTTACATAAAGAATGGCACACTTATGCTGCCGCCATACCCCCTGCAAAAGCTTCAATATGTTCAATCGAAGCTGCAGATCCAATGATTTAAGCGGTTCATCCATGAGCATGAGATCAGGGCCATATGCAAATGCCCTGGCAATCGCCACACGCTGACGCATTCCACCGCTGAGCGTATCCGGCATTGCATTTTCAAAGCCCTCAAGCTCCAGCGCCTCAAGAAGCACCCGTGTGTCCGCCTCAGAAAACTTCTGATTGACCAGACGGATATTCTCACCCACGTTTCTCCACGGGAGCAGACGGTCCTCCTGAAATACGTACCCAACTTTTTCATATGTATTTTCAACACTGCCCGTGTCGGGGGCATCTATACCGCCGATTATATTGAGCAGTGTGGACTTTCCACACCCAGACGGCCCCACAATGCAGATTATCTCAGGCTCAGTGACTTCAAGACTCACACCTTGAATTACCTCAAGTGCTCCAAAATTCTTTTTCACCTGTTTCACACTTAATGCCACACAGCCACCTCCTCCATTAAACTGTTTCTATTTTACCACTTAGTTGTATGATAATACACCGTTTTACTGGATTATAAATGCATAAATGTGCCTTTTCCATCCACAATTTTGATATTTCCTGCATAAAAAACGCCTGTCTTCGCATTTCGAATAAACAGACGTAAATTGTACTATTCAATTTGGCAATCATTAAGAAATCCCATTAGAGCCACTTTAAATCAGCATGTCAAAAACAGATGCCTTATCGCTATCTGACCTGGTCTGGTTTTGGTCACCGGTTTCTGATAAGCCATTCTGTTCAGAATAGGCTTCCTGTGCCCGCTGCTTGGCCAGATCGGCACGAAGACTCAAAACTTTAGATGATGCAGAAGCCGCAACACGCTGGTCCTGAGCCGAAGGATCTGCCGGCGCCATCGCTGCTTGTTTTACGCGTTCGAGTGCATTGATAAGGTCTTGAGGTTCCCCGCTGCCCGGTATGGAGATACTCACTTCACCACTGGAAATATACCGTTTTCCGTCAGGTCCTGTCGTATAACCATATGACGCAGCACCGGCAAACTCTCCACCTACAGACTTATGTGCGCGTTCATGGGCAATGACCTTGTCCTCGTTGTTTTGAAGCGTCATCACTTCAGAAAGGACTTCAGGATCTTCAAGAACTGAATCCGAACTTGATTCCACACCCGATTCTGTGATACTTGCCGTATTCAAATCACTTTGACTTGATCCGTCGTCAATCCGCAAATTATTCTGAAGCTTCGACTGTGTGAGCAGGGATAGACTGGATCCTATAGCATTAACCTGCATAGTCTCCCACCCTTACATTGCAGCATGTATCAGTTGAGCTTCTGTGCGTCTTCCCGTCTCAGCTTTGCACGCAGCATTTCTTCATAATAGGCCACTTTACCCTTGTCCGTACTTATCTTATCTTTGATTTCCCGTATCTTCACTTCTGCCATAGCTGCCATTTTACGGTCTTGTCCTGATGCGTCCACAGAAGCCATCGCCACTTTTGTCAGTCCTTTGAAGGCGCGCAACATGGATTCGGGCGTACCGGCATAGGGAAGCTTATACTGAACGTTGCCGCCAGTTTTATAGTATTTGTAATCAGGTCCCATTGTGTACTGATAAGTTGCAGCACCAACAGACGACCCACCTCGTGCCTGGTGCGCCATTTCATGCATAACAACTTCCCGCTCTATGACCTCCAGTAATTTCACCATGTTTTGCTGGTCCGGATCGAGTTTTTCAAATCCCGATAAAGCGAGTTTCTCAAGTCGTTTCTGTTCACTTTTTTCATACTGTGTTTTGGCAGCGTCAGGCATTTCCTTCAAGGCAGTCAAATCCAATGTGTCCGAATTCTGTGTTTTCGTAAACAAATCGTTTGACTCAGCCATATCAACCGGCCTCAAAACCCGCTCTCCCGCAAGCGACTGCTTCATTTCACCACTATACTGCGGTGACTGATTGGAAGCTCCTTCAATACGCATTAGAATCCCTTCTTCGCTAATGACATCCTTGTATTCATATTATACCACTACAATGGCTTTTTAATCGAGTATAGACCGCAATATCGCGACTAAAGTCCGTGTCCACTGCGTCCTTTTTCATAATTTTCTATAAATTTACACGTCACTTGCCTCAGATGGTCTGCAGCAAGCTTTTCGCCTAGGGTTTCAAGTGCCTCCGATACAGCCTCGGATGTGCACAGGTTGCCTTCCTTCTGGTTTTTTCTAAGTGAAAATGAACTTTTAAGCACCCCTGTAAGTTGTAGTCTAGGCAAGTCAGAAAGGTATGGCGTTTTACGAATGATTTTGCCTGCTTCTTGCCACGTTCCATCGATGACAACAAGATGAATTTCCTTAAAAATGTCCACGCCTCTTCTTTTCAGGACCGCATTGACATCCACAGTTTCTGAAATCTCACTGGCAGGAAAGAGCAAGATGACACACGCCTCTGCACGTTCCATAGCCTGAAGGATCAAGCCGATAGGCTCCTTTCGCTTCCAGATATGCAAGTGCACATTGTCTTCAAAAATATATTTGACCAGACGCGCGGTATTGGTGCTCCGTCCCACTTCCTTTTCATGCATAACTATGTGTATATGGGTACTATGAAGGGATATTTTACCCCTCTCGATTGTCTCACATATGCAAACATGTTGTGGAAGACCGCATCGTATGCAGTTTTCTATATTTTTCGTAATCTGATTTGAGTTCAATCTTTCAATGATTTCTCTATCCATTTCTTAATACTCCCACGAAATAAACCCCTTAGAACCATAGCTCTTACGCTATTCATTCTAAGGGGTTCTCATTTATTAATCAACCATGCTTGTCTGACTCAGAAGTCCAGTTAAGAATCTACTCAACAAAGTTCAGTTCATGGTCAAGCCATCGGCCCTTTGGATTAAGCTTAACCTTGAACATTTTGCCCATATCTTCCGCTGCTTTAGCTTGGTGGAACCTGAAAATCATTTCGTCCTCAACCACACCAAGGATTTCAATTTTACCGCGTGGATGTGACATTGCAAGCTTGAAACGCTTACCAAATCCGTTACAATGGGCTTTTGCACCTTCTACGATCTTCCAAGTCTGCTCAAGGGGCAGCTGGAATTGATTCTTAACAGCTGTAACCGGACGGCACTGGAATACATAGTACGGATTGATGCCAAATCGTACAAGCTTGCTAAGCAGCTCGCCTAGAATTTCAGGATCAGCATTGACACCGTTCAGCAGTACTGTCTGATTGTGAACAGCAATACCTGCATCTGTCAGTGCACGCATGGCCTTTGCAACTTCATCGGTTAACTCCCTCGGATGATTGAACTGCGTTACAATCACCACACGTTTTTTCTTTCCGGCTTCCTTCAAAGCTTCAAGAAGCTCCACATCTTCATAGACGCGCTGTGGAAATACGACCAGTGAACGGGTTCCAAATCTGATGAAGTCAAGGTGCTCCACTTCGACAAGTCTATCCAGGTATGACTTGATCACTGAAGTATCCAGACAGAATGAGTCGCCACCAGACAGAAGTACGTTATTCACTTCCTTGTGGGCATTCAGGTACTCAATGGTTCTATCCTGTCTATTGTTGATTTCGTCATTTGAGTATCCGACCATTCTTTTTCTGAAGCAGTGACGACAGTACATGAAGCAAGCATTCGTTGTCAGTACAAGCATTGTTCTCTTATATTTATGCTGTACACCGGCAAACTTTGTATTTTCTGCCTCGCCAGATGTATCATAATCACCAGACATGTCCAGTTCCATTACACTAGGTACCGATAGATGTTTGATTGGGTCATTTGGATCTTCTTTATCTATTAAGTCCAAATAGTATTTGGGAATACTCATAGGATGTCTGTGTGTCACCTCACCGAGCTTATCCAGATCACTGAGCTCCATGTATGGCTTCAGACCTTCGATTGTTGATACGTTTTCTCCCCATTCTTTTCTCCACATATTTGTGTGTCCTCCTTAGTATGTTGATATATTAGAATTTTGTAGTTAGTAAATTATTTTCCTGTTTTAGGGCGCAAAAATTACACCTACAGTCATTAGCGTCACAAATAATTAGAGTCACGAAATATAATAGCTGTATTCAAATCACCTAAAAATTGAGTGCGCTAAACAGGGTGTTGCATATTGGGGTCAATAAAAACAACACAAGTAAATTGCGATATTTTCTTCGAGTACACGCTCAAATTGTTTTCTTACATCCCTAAATCAAAGATACATAACTGCACTCGTGTGCAGTACTCGACTGATAGAGCTCAGTCGTGCTGCTGAGTAACCATGAAGGTCACATTTTAAAGATTAAATAAAAATCAGAATTGAAAAAGAAAGCATTTCAGACAAATGCTTTATGAATTAGAGTAGAATACTACAATATATATTATATTCTAAATATGTATACATGTCAAATGTCCATAACCGTTTTTTTGATTTTTTCTTCATATATAATAGCCCGTAATCATATGCATTTTGTCAGTACGCCCCCTCTCTCCTGAATATCTTTACTTAAACTGGCCACAAAAGGTATAATGGGTTCAAATGCAATTCTCATAATGTTTACCATTTGATAATAGAAGTATTAACAAAAAGTGAACAATTAAAAAATCGCTAGACTTTTTATACTAAATCCGTTATTCTAGTATAGAATTAAGGAGCGTGAGATATGAAGGCTGGTAATGAAATCGTTGAAAAGAGAATAAGCGACAACGTTTGGGTCCTGCTGAACAAGTATGGCCATAAAGGCTGGAATATGGATGACCTCGCCAAACTATCCGGCGTCGCAAAAAACACCCTATATAAGATTGTTGGAAGCAAGGAGGCGTTGATCTCATCAACTATCCTGTCCGTACAGGATGAATACATCGCCATTGTAGAACGATCTACAAAATCAAAAAACCCGCGTGCAGCAATGTACGCACTGGTTGATCTTGTACCACAGATTTTCGGCAAGTTCAACTTCGAAACCATACGGGAACTGCGCGTACAATACCCCAGCTTCTCGGAAGAATACAAGGAACGCGAAGAGCGTATGTCACAGGCACTTATTAAGCTCTATGAGCGTGGACTTGATGCGGGATTTGTACGTAAAGACATCGATATCAAATTCTTTACGAAACTGCAGCGCCTTGTTCGAGAAGAGATTATCGACACATCCAACACACCAGAAGAGATGGCAGACAACATGAGAAATGCTCTCATAATTATTATGGAAGGCGTATTAGTTAGAGAGAATTAGCCCTAGAAAGGGCAATTTTTTCGAACGTTTTTATACTCAAAGTACATTTGGAGTATAAAAAGTCTAGGAGGGAAATTATGAAACATTACACAAAAGCAATCGGATTAATTGGACTATGCGCGGTTCTCGCACTTGGAACAACTGGCTGTTCAACAGCAAAAGCTGCAGAAGCAGCAGGCCCTGTTCGTTCTATTCAGGCAGAGGCGCTTGAAAACACGTCAAACCCAATCACACAGCATTACGTTGGCATTGTAGACGCAAAGGACCAAATCGAATACAGCTTCAAGTCAAGCGGTCGTCTTGGTGAAATACATGTTGAAGATGGGCAGGCCGTTACAAAAGGGCAGCTTATCGCCAAGCTTGATATACAGGACCTGAAATTCCAGGCCGATGCCGCTCAAGCAAACTACGCAGCTGCACAGCTTAGCGTTAAAAAGGCAAAGGAAGCCCTGAACTATGATCAAAACCTTCTGAGCAGCATGAAAGATCTCTACGCTGCCGGCAGCATCTCTGCCGATCAGCTTGACCAGGTCGAACTGAAGGCTGAAGTTTCTGAAGCAACTCATAATCAGGCTGCTTCTCAACTGACAGCGGCACTGGCTGATCTCAACTACAAGAACGCCCTGCTGGACGACGCAAATATTTACGCACAAGCAGATGGCACCATTATCAAAGTACTTTATGAAGAAGGCGAGCTCGTACCGCAAGGTTACCCAGTGACAGTACAGCGCAGCGAGACACAGATTATCAAGGTCGGCATCCCTCAGAAAAGCCTGAACGATATTGAAGTTGGCAGCACAGCCCACATTTCAATTGATGGGACAGCTGCAGAAGGGCTTGTAACACGAATTGATGAAGCCCCAGATACAACAACACGCACTTATATGGCTGAGATCACAGTTGAAGACTCAAACTTCCACCTGGGCTCAATCGCTGAAGCGGATATTGAAATCGGACAGCAGTCTGGCATTTGGATTCCAATTCAGGCACTGCTTTCTGAAGGTGAAGATTTTGTATATGTAACTGATGGCGAGCGCGCATTCAAACGTACGGTTATTCCTCATGACACTTCCGGCATGCGTGTAAGGGTCGAAGGACTTGAAGCAGGCGAAATGATAGTTGTATCAGGCATGAACAACCTGACAGATGGTATAAACATTACAGTAACTGACGCTAACTAGGAGTGAATGCAATGAAAAAGCTCATCGATATGGCAATTGACAAAAAGAACATCACCTTGTTTCTGGCACTATTGCTGACACTGCTAGGATGCTTCGGATACTATCTGCTTCCACGTCAGGAAAGTCCAGATGTATCCTTCCCTGCAGCCATGGTCATCACACCCTACCCGGGTGCGTCAGCAACTGATGTAAACGACCTTGTAACGACTAAAATAGAAGACAAGCTCTACGAAATAGATGGCTTTGACTATCTAAAATCCTTTGCCAAGGAATCCATGTCCATCGTGGTCGTGTTCTTTGATATGGATACAGATAACGACACTGCAATGCAGGAAGTGAGAAACGCAGTAAAAGATGCAGAAAATGACCTGCCAAGCGGTGTGCTTGACAGTATTATCGATACAGATGTCGTATCGACTGCCGGCATGATCATCAGCCTTTCAGGAGACGACTACACATACGAACAGCTCGCATCCTTCGGTGAACAGTTCAAAACTGCACTTACGGACATTGAAGGTGTGAGTAAATTCACAATCGAAGGCGAACTCGACAAAGAGGTTCATATTGACGTTGACCTCAATATGCTCAATCAGATGTCCATTTCCATTGAAGACCTTGCAAAACTTGTTGCAGTCCAAAATGTTGAGATTCCATCTGGTTCAATCGAACAGGACGGCGTCAAAATCAATGTCAAGACACCTGGCATTTATACATCCATTGAAGACATTGAAAACTCAATCATCAGCATATCGCCAGATACGGGTGTTGTAACACGCCTCAAGGACATTGCCAATGTCTACATGGATGTTGAAGACGGCGTGACAAAGTTCAAGCAAAATGGCGAAAACGCAGTTCTGCTTACCGGCTATTTTGAAGATAGCAAGAACGTCGTACTCATTGGTAAAGACGTACGCGAAACACTGGATCAGGTAAAAGCAAGCCTTCCAGAAAACCTACTTGTTGAAGAGGTCATTTACCAGCCTGAAGCCGTTGCAAAATCTACTGGCGACTTTATGGACAGCCTCCTTCAGGGTATTCTTCTGGTCGTTGTAGTCGTGTTCATTGGAATGGGTCTTAGAAATGCAGCCGTTGTTTCAACAGCAATACCATTCTCCATTTTACTGACATTCGGCGTCATGTACATGACCGGCCTCAAGATCCACCAGATTTCCCTGACTGCACTGATTATCGCCCTGGGCATACTTGTAGATAACGCCATCGTTATCAGTGACAGCATCCAGGTTGAAATCGACAAGGGACTTGATAATGATGCCGCTGCAAAGCTTTCAACACACAAGGCATCTATTCCGGTGTTCACTGCCACAATAACAACCGTTCTGGCATTTTCACCGCTGCTTGGTCTTCCGGGTGCTGCTGGTTCCTTCCTCTCAGCAATACCGCTTGTATTGATTATTTCGATCATTGCAGCCTATATTGTTGCCATGTTTGTAACACCTGCTCTATCCAGTCTTGTCTTTAAGCCGACTAAAAAGAAAAGTGACAAGCCTGGCCGTCTGCGCACATTCTTTGCAGATATGCTGAAATTTGGCCTTAAGAAAAAACTGGCAATGACCCTTGCTGTCTTCATCGCTCTTGGTGCAGTCCTTACTTTCGTAACACCACAGCTTAAGAGTGAGTTCTTCCCATATGTTGACAAGGACCTATTCTATATAGACATTCGTTCGGAAATTGCAGGCAACTTGGAAGCAACGGAAAGACTTTCTGACGAAGTTGTTGATCTGCTCTCATCAGAACCTGAGATTTCAAGCTATACCGTTGCTGTCGGTGACGGCATACCTAAGTTCTACATCACGATGCCACCCGCAACACCAGCATCTGATTTTGCACAAATGCTGATCAAGTTCAATTTGGACGTGGACGGCGAACAGCGCTTTGCTGATCGAAATGAGTTCGCAACTTATCTGCAGGACCTCTTGGATGAGAAAATCACATCTGGCAAATGCACCGTAAACCGCCTTCAAAATGCAGAGCCAAAGGATGCAAGAATCATCATGCGTGTATCCGGCACATCCGTTGAGCGCGTCGACGAGTTTACAAGAGAACTCACAGATCGCGTACGCGAGGTTGAAGGCACACTCAATGTCCGCAACAACCTCAAGCCATACACATTCCAGTTTGAAGTGGATGTAGATTCAAACAAGTCGAGCAGTCTCGGCATGACAAAATATGATATTCAAAAGCAAATGAATATTGCCCTCTACGGCTACGACGCCTCTGTTTACAGAAGAGATGGCAAGGAGTACAACATCGTCATCCAAGGCGATATGGAAAGCACTGACGACATTGAAACATTCATGGTTAAGTCCTCACTTACTGAGAACAAGATCCCAATGCATGCCTTCAGCACAATCAGTCTGGGCAAGAAAATCGACAGCATCAACCGCTACGATAGAAAAATCGCATCAACCGTGCTTTCTGATACGCTTCCGACTGCCGATCCATCTTCAATTACTGCAGTAATCGAACACGATATTCTGCCATCGATGGATAAGACAGGTGTTCAAATCACTTTCGACGGCGAGCGCGAGAGTATTCAGAAGTACTTTAGTGTTGCCGGCGCACTTGCAGTCCTGGCCATTTTACTGATTTACGTTACACTGGTTATTCAGTTTGGTTCATTCCTGCAGCCCGTAATCATCTTGATGACAATACCGCTGTCACTGATCGGTTCCATTCTTGGACTCTTCATGCTTGGTCAGCCTATGTCATTGACTGCAGTTCTGGGGGTTATCGCCCTCATTGGTCTTGTTGTTAAAAACGGCATACTCCTTATCGAGTACATCAACGAAGCCAGAGCTGAAGGCGCATCACTGGAAGATGCCTGCCTTGACGCTGTAGACAAGCGTTTCAATGCAATCATCCTGAGTGCGGGTACAACTGTAATGGGTCTGGTTCCCCTTGCACTGTCTGGCAGCAGTCTTTTCGCACCAATGGCTGTATCTCTTATGTCCGGACTTGTGGTTTCAACATTCCTGACAATGGTCATTATTCCAGTCATGTTCTGTCTGGTTATCGGTGCACACGAAAAGCACCTGAACAAAAAAAGGATTCGCAAGCTTGCATAAGCAGCTTCTAATCATAATCTCATTTTCAGACGTTTTCATGTGAGAACGTCAAAAGAGGACTGTTGCGCTGCAACAGTCCTCTTTTTATTCAAATGCCTTGCATTTGCCTTATACATGTCCGAATATGTAATGTAAACGCCCGAATATGCATAATCGCTATGAATTTCTTGCCAGTCAAGTACAATGAAGTTGGAAGTTCTCCCACAAGTCAGATATGCATCTGACCCCAATCTTCCACCCATATCAACTCAACCCGGAAAAGCCTCTCCCCAACTGAGAGGTTTTTTTCCATTTCAGCCCCTATCCTGAAGCGGGTGACCAAGCCGTTAGGACCAGATGATGGCGCTTTCAAGCAACCTCATTACACCTTACCGCTCATCTTTTTATGGTCTTCTATGAGCGCTTCAGCCAGTTCCACTGCAAACGTCACTGCATTTTCACATACGGATTCCCGAAGACCTTCTTCAAGGAATTTTTCGCGTTCAGCCTCAATGCTGAAGTCATAGCCTGCCAACTCCAAACAGCGCACATGTGTCTTCTCTGCTTTGAAACGATTCATGAGCTGTTTTACAGCCTCGTAGGCTGCGTCCTTGCCCTCCTGATGGTCTTCATACATTTCATGGATAGCAATGCTTAGTCCCATGCATGCACCTGATACAGCACCACATATTTCCTGATGCTTGCCCATGCCGCCACCGAATCCAGCAGCAATCCCTTCAGCCTGCAGGTCACTCAGACTTGAATAGTCTGCCAGTGCCTTGAAAGAAGACTGCGCACAGTTATAGTCCGTTGAAAAAGACGCTGCTGCTATTTTTGCACGTGCCGATTCCTTCACTTTAAACACCTCCTCTTCAAATGCTCTACTATTGCTATTCCCTTCCATTATACACCAGTCAAATAAAATTTTCATACCTCTGTTAAAGTGTTACTAATAGAGTTTGTAGCTTCTAGAAAGGGGAATATATATAACAAGATAAGCAAAGGAGGCAGATTTATGGCTCGCAAACTAATCTATGAAAACCCTGCAATAAGCATTATGGAAACTGACAAGCACGGAAAAGCATACATTTATTCTCACGATTCATACTCAGACGGGAGACGTGTTCTGATTCTTCCATACCGCAAGCACATCGGCGGACATGAGTTTCTGCTGCGACGGGAGGTCATTCCATGCTGGGATGAAGCGGCTGATACATGTGCCATTTCTACCCGCGTCAAGGATGAAGATGTTGAGCAAACCATTATCGATGAACTGATGGAGCTGACTGGTTATGATATCAGGCCAAAGGAACTCATTCATCTTGGACTTTGCATGGGATCAAAGGTATCTGACACAGTCTATGAGCTCTACACCGTCAACCTGTCTGACAGAGGCAGCGAAGAACTTCCATACCATATTGAAAATGGAGAACATTCCTATTGGGGCAAGGATGACGACATCCTCAAAAGCATTGATGCCCAGCTGATTACAGCACACACGCGACTCATGCACCTCATAGGCATTTAGACAAGGCTAACTATATGATCAAAAGCGAAACCGAAAGGTTTCGCTTCAGTTTGTCAACAAAGTGACAGGCTGTAGAAAACTTCGAAAGACCAGGCGCGGATAAAAACCGCTCTGCGAGCGTACTAAGTGTACGTAATCAGAGCGGTTTTTTATTCAGCAACGCAGTATTTCGGAGTTTTTCTACAGTCCGATGCGAAACCGAGAGGTTTCGCTTTTATTGTGCCCTCTACTCAACAGTCCCTGTTACATATTTGTAACTTGCCAAGTAAGATTTAAAGCTCTATACTCTTAGTGTATTAATACATATAGTACACTTAGTACACTGAGGTGATAAGATGTTCATAATTAATCCATCATCCAGTCAACCCATTTACGAGCAGGTCATTGCACAGGTCAAGGAAAACATCCTGCGCGGCGCCCTTCGAGAAGGCGAAAAACTCCCTTCCGTAAGAGAGTTGGCTGAAATTACACGCGTTAATCCCAATACAATCAGCAAGGCTTATAAAATTCTTGAACAGGATCATATCATTGTCACCCTGCGCGGCCGGGGGACCTATGTAAACCAGGATCTGGACATCAAGACAGATACGACTGCAGTTAAGGATATGGAGCACAGGCTTAAAAACATCATCATTGAGCTTCATTATCTTGGACTCAACGAAGAAGCCGTCATTGAATCCATTAAAGAAATCTACTCTGAACTCAGAAAGGAGACCGACCATGCTCAAAGTGGACACGTTTTCTAAAAAAATTGTCGGGCGACCGATTCTATCCGACATTAACTTCGAGGTGCACCCAGGGTGCATTACAGGAATCATCGGCGAAAATGGCGCTGGCAAGACCACGCTCCTCAAATCAATTTGCGGCATCCTGCGCCCCACAAGCGGTTCTATCACCTTCGACGGACAAAATGTATTTGATGCACATGAAATCCGTCACAAAATCGCATTTGTATCTGAAGAGGCGGATTTTTTCAAATACACCCGTGTACAGGATATTCTACTGTGGATGACAGATATTTACGCCCACTTTGATACAGAAGTCTTCCACCAGCTGAATCAGCGGTTCCAAATCCCGCTTGACACAAAAATACAGAAGCTTTCAAAGGGCATGCGCATGAAGGTCTCTCTGATGATCGGGCTCTCCATCCGGCCGAAGCTTTTGCTTCTCGATGAACCAACAACAGGTCTTGACCCAGTCAGCCGAAAGAATCTTTTCGAAATTCTCATGAACGAGGTTGCCGAATACGGGACGACCATCCTGATTTCCTCCCACCTTTTAAACGATCTTGAACAGGTCTGCGACCACGTGATCATGCTTAAGGACGGACGCATACTCAACGATACTTCGCTCGAGCTGCTCAAGTCATCGTTCAGACAGGTGCAGGTATGCTTTAACAACAGTGTTCCAGCAGGGCTCCATGAGCTTCCAGGCGTCCTTAGAATCAAGACAATCGGCAGGGTTGCATACCTGACCATAGCAGGCGAAATCGACCAAACCATCAAGCAGATTGAATCTATGGACATTCTTTTCTGGGAAATCCTCGACATGCGACTTGAGGATATATTCATTACGACAAATGAGGCAGGTGAAAACGCATATGAAAACCATAAAACATCCGCTGTTTAGGCGGGAAATATCACAAATACGCTGGTCGTCGCTGCTCTTGACGGTGGCGGTTCTGCTCCCCATTCTCCTGATACTGAATGAGGCGAACGACCGTTATTCCTACTCCTACCATCTGACATCCATGGACTTTCTCACAGACTTTCCAGCGGATATACTTGGCTGGTTTACCTTACCTGTGCTCATCATTTCCCAGTTTTACTATATGCGAAAGGACAATGTTTACGGTTTTATGGCAGCTATGCCATTTACACGTGCCGAGCATATGAAATATAAGTACTTTGCAGGTATATCGGGCATTGCATTTGCTTATGCCGTCAATCTGCTTGTTCTGAGTGCTGCGTATTTTTCACCGGCACACCCAATTACCGGGGCTTTTGCACCCTTGGTTCATTGGTTCGCTCTTGCTTTTTTAAGCGCCCTCTTCCAGTACTCTTTCCTCTTCCTGACTGCTACAATTATGGGGAACAGTATTTTTGCGGGTGTTGGCGGGTTCATCATTTTCTATGCCCCATTTTTCATTGTCCTTTCAACCTTGTTCAACATCAGTCAGTTCGGCGGGTTTTACTATGATGCAGATTATCTGATTCGTTACCTGCTGCCCCACTACATTACATACTCGAGCGCTTGGTACAATTTAAAGTCTGTTCCATTTTCAGAGTACATGCTGCTCCTGCTTGTATATGCAATGCTCTGCTTCGCCCTGTACAGAGCTTCTGAAAAAATCTTTGAAATGAACGATTTCGAGTACAATGGCAATATGTGCATGTTTGTCCTGACGGAGAAAATATTCATAAGCGGATTCACACTCTGCTTTGGACTCCTTGCACTGGATATTGCCCAGTTCTTCGAAAATGGTTGGCTTTATCCACTGGCCGTCGTTTCTGCAGTCGGCTGTTTTCCTGTCGGATACATACTGGCAAAGCGCCTCTTGAATCTCACAGGACATCAAATACAGTTCAAGCGCGGTTAGGCACTGGCAGACCTAAGTTTTATAAAAGCCACTGTTTATTGAAAATCAAAAGGACCGTGACCTGCATTCTCAAAAGAGATGCAGGTCACGGTCCTTCTTATTCTTTAATAGGTCCCGTTACAGGGATGCTTTTCACGAGGCGGCAGATGCCATTACTCAGGTTCAGTCGCCTCAGGCTCCTCTTGAAGTACACCGTTCAGCTGCTGGATAAGCGTTCTCAGCTCATCCATATTGTCTTCCGATTCTTCAAAGAGGGTATTGATCTGATTCAAAAGGTCCTGCACTTCTCCATCTCCAGATTCAATAGATGGGCCAGTGTCACCAGATGACTCCTTAGGAACATCCACGTCAAATATCTTTGCAAGGGCCAAATCAAGTGTTTCTTCCATAACAACCTTGTCTTCATAAGACACGATCACACGCTTCATTTCTGGAAGGCTGTTCGCATTGTCAGCCTGCAGATAAACAGGTTCCACATATAGAAGTGCATCCTCTACGGGTACAACAATTACATTTCCCCTAAGAACCTGAGACCCTTCCTGACCCCATAATGTGAATTGTGGAGAAATGTCAGAGTTCTGGTCAATTCTGGACTCAATCATCATCGGCCCCTGTACCGTCTTATTCTTGGAAAACTTATATAGGAAAAGCTTGCCGTAATGCTCTCCATCATTTCTAGCCACGAAGAGGGATGTCATATTTGCTTTTTCCTTTGGTGTAAACGGCAGTATCAAAGCAAATTCAGCCTTTTGCCCATCCGGAAGCTTGAACATAACGTAGTTGGACTCGATTTGCTGCTGTCCACCCATGTACTTTTCATTGGCTATATCCCAAATATCTTCACCGTTGTAGAAAACGACAGGATTATCAACGTGATACTCGCTGTAGACCTCAGACTGAAGATTAAAATAGTCTTGCGGATAACGCACATGACGTCTTAGGTCTTCAGGCATTTCAGATATAGGTACAAACAAGTCTTTGAAAATCCCTTGGTATGTCTGCAGAACTGGATCGGTGTCATCAAATGCATAGAAAGTCGTCTTTCCTTCATAGGCATCAATAACGACCTTGACAGAGTTTCTCAGATAATTTACAGGTTTTTCATTGAACTTGAAGGGCTGCGAGTATGGGTTGTAGATACTCGATGTATAGGCGTCTATGATCCAGTACAACTTGCCGTCATTCTCACTTAAAACCAGGTAGGGATTCTTGTCGTAAGTGAGAAATGGTGCAATTCTTCTTACACGTTCGTGAATATTTCTATAGAACACAATACGGCTGTCATCCTGAACCGCTGATGAGAACAGCATTTTCATACTGCTCATGCGATAGGCATACAGCAGCTTGTTAAAGCCTGAAATGGATACGCCTGCCTGACCTTCATACCTGCTGTTCACATTGTCAGAGCCTGACGGATAATCAAATTCTTCTTCACTGGTTCCAATGATGATGTAGTCATTGCTCAGCTCCCCAAAATATATTTCGGGGCGTGCAACTTCAAGATCTGTTTCAGTAACCGGCGGAATATTTCTGAACATAAGTTCCGGCTGGCCTTCTGATGTGACAGCATTTACCGGAGACATGACTACACCATATCCATGTGTATACCTGATATGTCTGTTCAACCAGGTCTTGGCGTCATCGTTGAGCTTCTCAAAGTTCAACTCACGCGGTGCGATGAAGACCTGACGATACTCGCCGTCCACAGTATAGCGGTCGACGTCAATATCATTGAACTGATAGTAAAGCCTGATGCCCTGTATCTGGTTGAAGGTCTGCTTAAGTGGTCTTGCGTCATTGACACGTATATTTGATATGGTTTCATCATTGCGTTCGATAACTGACTTTGTAAGCTTCTGTTCCGATGGAAAATCCCTGATTTCAACATCGCCAAGGCCAAAGGCGTCTTGTGTGTAGGCGATTGTATATTCGAGATATTCCTTTTCCTTGGATATTTCATCCGGCTCTACAACAAGCTGCTGAACAACACCAGCGAATATACCAGAAATAATTGCCACTAGAACAAGCACAATGGGACCAAGAACTGTCAGTCTGCGTTTTCCAGACAGCAGGCCATAGGCAAAGGTAATCGCCGACAATACTGCAACAATGGCGCTGATTCTGTATCCAATCAGGGTGACATTGATGTCAGTAAAGCTTGCCCCATATGCAGCACCCCTCGATGAGTAGACGAGGTTGAAACCTGCAATCCAGTAGGTGGCTGCAGTGAGAAGCAAAATCATGGCACCTAGGACAGCAATCTTTCTAATCGCTGTAATTACCAGTTTCTTTCTAAATATGGAAGAAAAGTTTGGTCTTCCTGAAATCTCATTCATGTCGAAAAGACTGCCTTCCTCCGGTTTCTTAATATTAAATGCTAAAAAGTAAAAACCGATAGTAATCAGCACAGTCCACATGGTAATAATGATTGCCAGATTAAGAGTAACCTTGTATAAGGGCAATTTAAAGAAATAGAAGCCCAGATCCTGGTTGAATATCGGGTCTGCTTTGTCAAAGGCAGTATTATTGAAATACATCAGCCCCTTCAACCAGACCGATCCACTAATCATAGCCGCAAAGTACAAACTGAAGAATGCAGAGAAAAACCATATTACCCGATTGTACAGCTTGTCTTCCTGTGCAGTCAGCTCAATATGACCATGTCTGCAGTATTTCTTTTTCAAGCGTATGAGGTAAATACCCAGCCCAATTAAAAACACAATCCATATTGGCGTGAAAATCTTCAATTTGGTCAGCAGCTCAACCAAAAATGTCTGAACAAACCCATTTTTGCTAAACCACTGATAATCCGTGATGAAATTGATTGCGGTCCTGAGACTGCCCACCAGCATCAGGAAAACCACAATTATTGAAGCAAATATAAATGAGCGTTTATTCGTTTTAATAGTGTCCATAGGGTCACCCCTTCCGTTTCTTCTGAAATAGTTATTTTCAAAATACCCATTTCAGAATGTATACAAACGGTTAAGCTGCCTTTTTAGACACTGAATTTGTAACAATTTGAACAAGGCCGCTCGTCTGTGGCTGGCCACTCTTTGGCAGTGAGAATCCGCCCAACAGATCATTCTTTCCAACCTGTTTCTGAATCAGACCTGTTCCAGTACCCATAGGACATACTGTACACCAGCTTCTTGGTTTGAATACAATGCCCATGATAATTCCAATAACAAGAGACATTGTCATAAATCTGAACATGCTAAAGGCAATGTGCTTGAAATTCCAGCCTGCATGATACATAGAGAAGCTGAAAACCGTCAGCATTGCTATAAGCAGTCCATGCTTGAAACGTTTTGTAGTCATATACTTCGGTAAGTTCTTCTGCATGCTGATGCCACTTAAGAATTTTCCAAGAAGAGATCCTCTAGGGCAGAATTTCTGACAATGAACTTTACCCCTCCCCCTTAGGGCGTGATACATAGGTGCTCCCATACATGCAAATCCAAGGATGCCAAATCTGAAGTCCACTATACCCAATGTCAAAAATCCAACCATAAAGATCCATGCCCACTGCATATGTGAATGTGTTTTGTTTTTCATAATCATTTCCTCCTATTTTTTCTTTTCTCATGCATAGTACCAGTCATACCAAGGCTCTACAACCCCTTTATCAAGAGTTGTAATTTTCAGACTTTTCATAATCAAAACAGAGCCCACCCCTTGAAAATGACAGTAATTCAAGTTGCGTCCCTCCAAAGCCTTGGAGTTATCGTTTTCCTAGGATCGTTTTTCACCACAACCCCCGCGGGTAGGGGTGTGCGAATTCTTCTGTTGTTTTTCAAAAAAACAAGTGCATTCTCAATTAGACCTTGTCATTTCTCACTTTTCCCGCTCACTTGTCGCTCTAAGATTTCCGAGTTACTGCAAAACCAACTGTAAAAAAAGGAAAGCAGGAACTTATCTTAGGATTCCTACGTCCAATATAATAGAATCAAATGATTCTGCTCACACCCGATGTGAGTCATGCTCCGCTCACGCCAATACGGCGTACCTGCCATCATCCGGTCCTGTATCGGATGACTTGGCAGGTTTATTTTCAAATCACTAACAGGTCAAAGTGGTCTCATATCTCACTTCAATTTTTTATCAATATTTTAAAATAATTTAAGTAGAATAAATTTTCTTTTTTTTCTGAAAATTATCTTGACATTCCATGCTACCGCTGATAGAATTTGATTCAATAAATCAAGAGCATTGATGGAGACGGCAAAAGCAACGTTCTTTAAGAGAGTCGACGGTTGGTGAAAGTCGATAGAATCGCTTTAAGCAAATCACTCCGGAGCTTACCTGATGAAGGCAAGTGGTAGTCAGGTACGGTGGCCTCGTTATCGGCCAGCATTATTGCACTGAGTGGCTCTATTGAGCAAAAAAGGTGGTACCGCGGATATATCCGTCCTTTCTATAATAATGAAGGACGGTTTTTTTATATCAAAAAAACAGAGAAGTCACATAGATAGACTTCAACAGCCCACAAGGGCACATGAGTAAACAAGGTAATTAGTGATGAAACGATGAAAACGGAGGAAACAATTATGAAAACAATGCAATCTAACAAAATGCCTAACTATTCGAAGAACGACAGCGGTCATGGCTTTTCAGTAAAGGTATCTTACCCTACGCCTGAAGAAGCAAAGGTTAAGCACAATGTAAATCAGCAGAATATGGTTAACTTTATGGGTCTTGGCCAATTTTCAGACTGGCTGTAAGCGCTGTACAGATTTCGAAACCCAATGTGAAATGGAGTGATGCTATTGGAAGGCGATATTATCGTTGAATCTGAAATTGAAACTGAACTCTATAGTAAAGTATAAAAGGGAATTCCAAACATGTGATTGGAGTTCCCTTTTGATTTTTGTTTGAATTTTGTTTGAAATAATGCAGACTTTAGAAAGGTCTAGGTCTCATTCAAGGCGCATCCTTTTATATGAAAAAATCTTTCTTTCGCGCATGACCTGAGACAGGAATGCATACAGCTTATCGTTGTCGATCAATTCCTTGAACGCCCCCGTTTCGAGCATGAAAATCAATTTGGAGTCAAGATCATTGCCACTTAAAGACCTCACTTTTGCAAACTGTGCCTTTTCATCGTCATACCATGTCCTATAGGCCCTTAATGCCTCTACAAGAGGTTTTACCTCAACATTCCTCTCTTTATACAGATGAAGCATATGACTAAGCAGAACGTAAATTTCATCGTATAGCTGCAGTCTTCCCGCATACAATTTATGGGGAACATAACCGTCAATTCCAGATTGGCGTCTCATGCGGTTCACATTCGCATTCATTTCCTTCACATAGGTAGTCCTCGGAGCACCCGATGGCTTGTTTTCACCATACAGATACGCATACTTGCTCAAAAGATGACTGTCATAGCCCTTTAGCTTACTTAAAAAATAGTCCTTCTGCCTACCGGGTCTAAGCGTCATACCAGCAGGGATGACTGCATCGACCTCCATTTCAGAAAGCAGGCGGAACAGATGACGCACATTCGACGCTGTATCAGTAATATAGGGCATGAGCGGCATAGCAAGAACAACGACACCTATGCCAGCCGCCTTAAAGGCTCTTATGATTTCAAGGCGTTCAGAGGGACTTGAAGCACCAGGTTCAAAATAGGCACCAATGCCATCATCAGCAGTCGTCAGGGAAACATAGAGGGTCACGCCACTTTTTTCATTGAGCAGCTTCCATTTATCAAGATCGCGTAGGACAAGTGCGGATTTGGTCATGACATAGGCGGACATTTCATGTCTGATAAGCACGTCAATAATCTGGGGCATGATCGCGTATTTTGCTTCAATGGGCTGATAAGCGTCACTGACCCCTGACCCAACCCCGACAATGCCATGCTCTCTTATCTTGAATAAGGACTGGTCCAAAAGTTCCACTACATTGGTTCTTATTTCAATGTCTTCATCAAATACACCCTCGACAAAGTACTTTTCAGCACGGCCATCACAGTAAGCACACCCATGCTGACAGCCTCTATAAGGTGAAAACCCGTATTTTGAAACGAAGTATGTATCCACACTGCCATAATGCTTCTTTATGCTCTTCAGGCTTGTTTCCTTAACACGTATCATGACCGCACCTCCTATAGACATTATACCACAGACGCGAACGTATGTGCGGTTATGTTTTTCCCTTTTCCTGCCTATTCAACTGCAAACACCTGCTTATGATAGGATGCTTTTTCTCACAAAATCAAAAGAGCCTCCATGGGCTCTTTTTGTTTTCAAAATATGGAATTACGCTTTCTTCTCCGATTGTCTCTGGATATCTTTACTAAGACGCTGGGCCAGTTCATAAACCTTATGGTGGAACATGCCATGATGTTCAAAGGCTTTTGAAAAGCTTTGTATCAGCCGTACTGTTTCTGCCTGACTCCATGATTTTTCAAGACCCATAAGCAGGTGTATCATCTTAATCCGAATTACCAGCGCTAAATGTGTCAGCATTTTGCTTTCAATGTAAGTGAATGGATACACCTCTTTTTGCATCTGCATCAGCATATAGTTCGTAAACAGATACTCAAGATGAGACGAATCAAAGTAGGCCAGCTTACCCTCACACGCTTTCAGTTTGCCAATCATGACATCCATATAGGGATGGGCATCTTCATCGATTGAGGTTAAAGTAGTTGCCAGAACGACCTTCAGGTCTTCCCATTGAATTAGGTCCTTATATGAAGCAGTACAATCGAAGCCCTCTATGGTCTTCAAACGCTTGTCCTGCGAAGTCCTTTCAAGCAGCAGCGTAAAGTGAAGCAGTCCACTTAGCTTTTCTGAAAGAGACCTGTCAGAAGCATTTAAATATGGATATATTTTGCCTCTGATTTTGGACAAGTCTTTAAACCCACTGTCTTTTAGGGTCTTGGTATTGGATTTCAAATCAAGTATAACGACATCACGTTCAGGTTTTCCCGTTACCTCAACTAACTTCAGCCCACCTTTACGCGTCAGCATGTTCTTTGCAACTTCAATACAGGCAAGGGAAAAATTCTTCTCGTATCCCCCGTCAATGCGATTATAGTATCTGGGATATAGGGCGCAGATATTTGAAAGACCAGCTTCACCCATTTCCACCTGTATGCTGCATAAGTGCACCTCCGTTAGGAATGGGCACCTCGTATCTTCTCGAAGTGCCACGCTACAGTAGTCAATCTTATCATCCATCACGTGGTCATTCTGATAGACATACTGACGTGCGATTTTCTTGAATTTTTTAGAATGCCGAACCATATCGCAGGTCTTTTTATCAAACTCCACAGACCAACCGACACAGCAGCTGTCTATACAAGCGCCGCCAATACATTCAAATTCACTCGAACCTTCAAACTGCGTTATTTTCATTAAACAACCTCTTCATAGCAGGCTCTGATCGAAAGCAGTGTGAAGATCACACAGTATACAAGCATCACCAGAAATGAGAACATTTCTATTCTTCCACCAAGCACAATCGCACGCAAAAGACGTGTTGAATGAGTCAGTGGCAGAAGCTCAATAATATGTCTTAAAGCCCATGGCAATTTCTTGAGCGAGAAAAACGTACCGCAAAGAAAAGCCATTGGCGTGATTACAAAACTCGTAAATCGGTTCATGTCATAATGTGTATCGATCATCATGGCCGCAAAAAATCCAAGTGCTGCGAACATGAACCCATTGATAAAGCAAATCAGAATGAAAGGAAAGTCAATCTGATAGATGACACCAAACGGAATACCGACAAGTAAAATCAGAAGTGATGCATAGAGCCCTCTAAGCGCACCCGCCAAAATATGCCCTATGGCCAGCCAGTGAATTTGAATCGGCGCCGCCAGATAAGACTCAAAGCTCCGCTCATGAAGACGCGTCACGCTGACCCGCATGGATATGGCCGAAAATGCGGTCCGCATGGATGTCAGTGCAACAACGCCCGGCATAATATATGACATATACTGATTGCCATCCATTTGAAGATTCTCACCTACACCCCACCCGAAAGCTACCAGGTAAAGTATGGGGGTCACAATCTGTGCCGAAGTGATTTTAATAAAACGGTGCTTGAAAAATACCCATTCGCGCCAGAGAATCGTCATGACCTCTCTCATAATGTCGCCCCCTCCGATACTGAAATAAAGACATCTTCAAGGGATGTTTCACGCATGGTGTACATTTCGCTCAGACCTTCTGTATAAGTCTTGGCCTCTTGAATGCTCTTAAAGTACTTTGTATGTGTCTTTGTTTCTACGGCCGTATTGCCAAGTCTGTCAATCAGGCCTTCCGGCGTATCCTTTTGCAGAATACTTCCGGCGTTCATAAGTCCGATTTCCTCACACAAGGAATGTGCTTCTTCCATATAATGTGTGGTCAGAAGGATGGTCGTACCTGCTGCATTGATTTCTTTGAGAAGACGCCAAATATCGCGCCTTGCAACAGCATCCACACCAACCGTCGGTTCATCGAGAAAGAGAATTTCAGGTTTGTGCATCAGCGCCTTGGCAATCATAAGCTTTCGCTTCATACCACCTGACAGCTTTTTGCAGATTTTATCGCGGTGACGCTCAAGACTGAAAAAAACAATCATCTCTTCAGCACGTGCCATGGACTGTTTGCCCGAAAGACCGTACATTCTTCCTGAGAACTCCATATTTTCGAATACGGTCAGTTCCTTATCGAGGTTGACATGCTGAGAAACGATGCCGAGTTTCTTTTTCAGCGCATTGGCATCTCTATGAATCAGGTCTCCATTTATGCGAACCGCACCCGAATCAGGCGCTATAAGCCCGACCATGAGTCTGATAAGTGTTGTCTTTCCAGCACCATTAGGTCCGAGAAGTCCAAAAAACTTGCCATCCTCAATTTCCAGAGACAGGTCGTTGACCGCAACAATATCACCGTATTCTTTTCTTAAGGTATCTATTTGAATCATTTGATATTCTCCAGTACTTCAACAACCTCTGCACCCGTCACAGCACGATCTGGATTGAAATTTCCATCTTCCAGCTCAAGAATGCCGTAATCCACAAGTGCATTTACTATTCTTGCATTATCACAATCGTCTATATCAAGCACTTCAACATGCTCTGATTTTGGTACCAGATCGTAGAAAAGGAAGAGTGTCTTCGCAAACGCATCCCTGGTCAGATACCCTTCTGTATCGAAGTATTCAATTTCCTTATTGTCCTCTTCACGTTTGAAGCCTTCCATAAATCCTGACTGGAGGGCAGTTTCCACAAAGTCAAACCGTTCATGCGAAGTAGGAACATCTTCGAACATGCCGTAAGTGTGGCCCTCATACACACTGTCATAATAGGACGAAGTCGGTGCAAATACAGGCTTATGGGCAAATCTTACCAGGAGTTCAGCTGCATCTACCCTATTTAGAGCTTCTGAAGACTTAAACCTTGAAATGTCATCGAAGATTTCAGGGTAGAAGAAGCGTGCCAGCTCATTGGCACCTTTCACCTGTCGGAAGGTTGGTGAGGAAATGATTTTCTGGTTGATCTCCAGAACGCGGCCTTCCTGAACCGCCTTAATCGTATCAAAGCCCGGTCTGATGGAAATCGTGTGCAGGTTGCCGCCGGCCCCCATCACACCCCGCTGTGTTACATAGGCATCAATCTTGTCAGCCTTCTCAAGGACTCTTTCTGGTCCATAAGCAGCAATTGAAGTGCCCTCAGTAATCGCCTCTGCATCGGAAGCAATATTAATGCCGCCAGCAATTTCAATTGCACGCGCAGCCATGGAATCACTCGTTACCGTCTTGATTTCCACATCTGAAGACTCAAAGAACACATTGACCTTCGGTTCGATATCCTTCGTCAGTTCTACCAGGGCGTCAAGCTCTTCGTGGAAGGCTTTCAGCTTTCTCTCAGCCATCTTTTCCCTGCCTGTCACAACCCCAAGCTTCATGATGTACTCATCGAAGCTTTCCTGTGTTTCAGGATAGAAAGACACAACCGTAATGCCCGATTGTCTGATTGCCTCAACAAAATCCGGCTGTTTTCTTTCAATAAATGGTCTGATGAGCACCACGTCAGGATCTGCCGCTATGACCTTTTCAGGATCCGATTTGTAGTCGTAGACCTTCTTGTCAAGAAACTCGACTGGGTAAGACTCCGACGTTCCCACACCAATAATTTCAGCATCGAGCTCCAGCGCAAACAGGTTCTCCGTATGTGCAGAGTAGAGTGAGATGATTCGACTCGCTGGCTTCTCCATTTTCACCCTGCGTCCTGAATCGTCTACAAAATCAATGACATATTCTCTTGTGTCCAGAAAATCAACATTGTCCAGACCCCGTTCAATCCAATATCTACCGATGAATATAACCAGTAGAAGAAGGACGCTGGCCCAAGCCAGCGTCTTAAATTTGACATTTCTCAAAATTACACCCCTATTCAGCGTGTTCTTCTCCGTGCATTGCAGCTTCAGCATGTTCTACGAATAGCTCTTGCACTTCTTTCAGTTCACCTAGACCATGCAGGTATGTGTCTACAGCATAGCCTTCTTTTTTAAGCATGATTTTCCAGCTGTCTTCCTCGTCACCAGCCATATCGTTGTTGGCATGGTCACCTGCAACAAGCATGAAAGGCATCAGTGTGATTTTCTTGATTCCCTTAGCTTCCAGTTGAGGCAGTACGTCTTCAAGCAGCGGATATCCTTCTACAGTTGCCATGTATACGTTGTCCATGCCACCGTTTTTGAAACGCATGTCAAGGGCAGCGTACGTTGCATCAGCATAGTGATGTGTACCATGACCCATGAAAATTACAGCTTCATCTTCAGCGACTTCACCAATTTGAGGCTTTAAGGCTTCAATAACGCGCTCATAGTCTTCGTGGCTTGTTAAAAGCGCACTTCCCACTACCAGCTTGTCAAATGCTTCTTCATATTCATCTACAGCAGCCATGATTTCTTCGTACTCAGCACCGTTCATTACCAGTGTTGGCTGAATGATAACTTCAGAATACTTTTCTGACTTCAGACGTTCAAGCGCTTCTGTGATATTATCCACTTCAATGCCATCTCGCTCTTCCAGAAGATCAATGATGATCTGTGCAGTAAAGGCTCTTCTTACGTCGTAGTCAGGGTAAGCTTCAACAAAAGCTTCCTCTGTCGCTTCAATTGTTAATTCTCTTGTATCTGCATAGCTTGTGCCAAAGCTTACAACCAGCATGGCACGCTTAGATTTGTCCGTGTCCGGTACCTGAGATTGAGAACATCCTGCTAGGGCAAGTGTCAGAAGCATAATTATTGCGATAATTCTTTTCATGTTACATCCTCCTAAAAATACAGTAAATATTGTTTGATGTGTTTTCATTTATATACAATGGCTTTCGCCTAAAGAGGAATTCGTAACCCTTCGATTCAAAATTACTTGACCCGGCCTATTGCCGATATGTTAAGTGACATGTGTCACCAATACACTTTTTAAAATTTTCTGCCCGTATGCGGATCTATGATGAATCCTTTTCCCGGTACTTTTGTAACATGAACACCAAAAACTTCATGTATGTTTTCCGGCGTCATGACTTCATCGGTTGTTCCATCAGCGACAACTCGACCCTTTTTCATGAGAATCACTCTGTCACTGAACAGGTATGCCATATTCAGGTCATGCATAACTGCAACAACTGTTTTATCTTTTTTCTGAACGAGCGACTTCATCATGCCAAGCAGGTCGACACAGTGCGCCACATCCATGGCACTGAAGGCTTCATCCAGAACAATGAGAGGTGTGTCCTGCGCCAGTATTCGCGTAAGAAGAACGCGCTGGGCTTCGCCACCACTGACCTCCGTTATGAGTTTTTCAGCGAAAATATCTGTCTCTGTCATTTCCATGAGCCGGTACAGATTGTCAACCTCATCGGAATCAATTCCCACACCCAGGTCCTTGTGCGGATAGAGGCCCATTTGAACCACTTCCAGACAGGTATAGGGAAACTGAACATTGGCATTTTGGGTCATGACCGCCATGCGCCTTGCCAGATCCCGTATTGGAATAGAGTGAATGTCCTTTTTTTCAAACAGGACATGACCGTGCTTGGGCTTCATTTCGCCTGTTAATAACTTAACAACAGTGGACTTACCCGAACCATTTGGCCCGAGCACCGACACCATCTCTCCACGATTGAAGGACAGGTTCAGATCCTCTATAAAGGGTCTTACAGTATAGGAGAAGTGAATGCTTTCAAGAGCTATCATCGCTTACTCCCCCTTCCCGATTTCATAAAGAGCCATATGAAGAATGGGCCCCCCAGAAGTGTCGTGAGGACACCTACGGGAATCTCAACATTGAATATGACCCGTGATATGTTATCTGCAGCAAGCAGCAATATGCCACCAGCTATAGTCGATAGTGGTATAAGTACCGCATTTCTGGATGTCAGGCCAAATCGTATCATATGCGGCACGATCAATCCGACAAATCCGATAATGCCCCCTACAGACACACAGACAGCCGTCAGACAAGACCCTATGATCAGATACATGCGCATGGTTCGCTGAGGATCGACACCCAAATGCCGCGCTTCACGCTCCCCGAGGCTCATAATATCAAGTCGGCTTGCAAACTCAATGCTCAGTCCACATCCGATTACTATAAAAGGCAGCAGCAGCATGACGTGATTCCAGCTTCGTGACGCTAGAGAACCCATGAGCCAGTGCACAATGGCAGCAACATTTTCACCGGCGGCACTTTTTAGAAAACTGATACCGGCTGAAAGGATGGAACCTACTATAATACCCGCAATAATCAGGTTCGATGCATTGATGACCCCATTCTTACGCGCAATGTTCATGACGAGCATCAGGGAAAGGAATGCGCCTACAAGGGCAAAGGGGGTCACCGGCAGGTAGAACCGTGTAAATATGTTCAAGAATATCGCCACAGTCGCTCCGAATGCGGCGCCAGTGGAAACACCTATGGTGTATGGGTCCGCCAAGGGATTTCTCAGGATTGACTGAAAAATCGCACCGGCTACTGCTAGCCCAGCACCAATTAATACAGCGCTGAGTATTCTCGGTATGCGCACTTCCCAGACAATAGCCTGAAAGTGTGCAGGTATGTCAGCAGCAATCTGGTCCATTCCAGTTACATGTGAAGCGATTACACGCGCCACAACGGATGGCGTAAGCTCTGCACGTCCCATTCCCACGGATAGAAGAACCACTGCGATGAGCAGGATAAACAAGCCTACACCGATGCTGATATGCAGCCTTTGCTTTTTCTTGACTGAAAGAGCTATCCCACTTGTCAACTCACTCATTATTTCACCAACTCACCAAACACTTCATCTGCTGCTGCGATATACGCATCAAGGTCTTCATAAGTATGTGCCGCAGACAGGAACATACCTTCAAACTGCGCTGGCGGCAGAAGTACACCACGCTCCAGCATACCTTTGAAATACCTTGCATAAAACTCTGTATCACACTTCATCACGGCATCGTAATCTTTTAGGTTGCCCTCTGCAAAGAAGAGACAGAGCATTCCCTTATAGCGTACAGTTTGCGCTTTAAGCTCATATTTATCAATCAGCTCACCTAGCTTCTTCTCAAGGTAGATGGCCTGCTTTTCCATGTTTTCATAGATTTCTGGTCTCGATTTCAGGATTTTAAGCTGTTGGATACCCATATACATGGCGAGGGGATTGCCCGAAAGAGTTCCTGCCTGGTATACACCGCCAACAGGCGATACGACATCCATGATTTCCTTGCGTCCGCCATATGCACCGACTGGTAGACCCCCACCAATGATTTTACCGTAGCAAGTGAGGTCCGCTTCCAACCCCAGTGTTTCCTGAGCTCCGCCATATGCCACTCTGAAGCCTGTGATGACTTCATCTGCAATCAGCAGCGTACCGTTTTCTGTGCAGAGTTCTCGAAGCCCCTTTATAAATGATTCTTCAGGAACAACCACACCCATGTTTCCTGCAATCGGTTCAAGGATGACCGCTGCTATTTCAGAACTGTATTCTTCAAAGAGCTTCTTAACAGAATCCAAGTCATTGTACTTTGCAACAAGTGTATCTGCAACGGTTCCCGCAGGAACGCCAGGACTTGTCGGAACGCCAAATGTAATGGTACCCGAACCTGATTTTACAAGCAGGTTGTCAGCATGTCCATGATAACAGCCTTCAAACTTCAAAATCTTGTCACGGCCAGTGTAGCCTCTGGCAACACGCAGAGCACTCATTGTCGCTTCAGTACCCGAGTTTACCATACGCACACGCTCTACAGACGGGCATGCATCTACAATCATTTCAGCCATTTCTACTTCAAGTGGCGATGGTACGCCATAGCTTGTACCCTTGGCTATGATCTCACCAATGTTTCCAAGGACTTCATCATTTGAATGCCCAAGAATCATAGGTCCCCATGAACCAATGAAATCAAGATACTCATTACCGTCTACATCCATAACCTTACAGCCTTTTGCACTATCTATGAAGATAGGGTCAAGACCTACGGATTTGAATGCACGTACAGGGCTGTTCACACCACCCGGAATTACTTCTACAGCCTTGCTGTAAAGTGCTTTTGACTTAGATGTGTTCATAATGCCTCCAAACTATTACAACCAGTTCTGTGCAAGATAACGTGCAAAATATGTGATAATCAGGTCAGCACCTGCACGTTTCATTGACATTGTCATTTCATATATTACCGCTTCATCCATAATACCGTTATCCACAGCACTTCGGATCATGGCATACTCTCCACTTACGTTATAAACGGCAAGCGGCAGATTGAATGTATCTTTGACTTCTCTTACAATATCCAGATAAGAGAGAGCCGGCTTAACCATCAGGAAGTCAGCGCCTTCTTCAACATCAAGCGCAGCCTCACGGATTGCCTCTTCCCTGTTATGGATGTCCATCTGATATGTTTTTCTGTCTCCAAAACCTGGCGCTGAGTCTGCAGCCGCTCTGAAAGGTCCGTAGAAAGATGAAGCATACTTGACTGCGTAAGACATGATTGCCGTATTTTCAAACCCGGCTTCATCAAGGCCTTCTCGCATTGCTCCAATACGTCCGTCCATCATATCACTTGGCGCCACAATATCCGCGCCTGCCTTGGCATGACTTACAGCAATCTGTGCAAGATATTTCAAGGTCTTGTCATTATCTACTTCTTCATCAAAATTGATGATGCCGCAATGTCCATGATCCGTATACTGACACATACAGACATCGGTAATGACACATAGGTCCGGCGCTGCAGCCTTGATGGCACGAATTGCCCTTTGGACAATGCCGTTATCATCATAAGCGGAAGATCCGACTGAATCTTTTGTTGCCGGAACACCGAACAGAATTACTGCATTGATCCCCAGTGCCTGAATTTCGTTGACTTCCTTTTCAAGCATATCCACCGAAAGATGATACACATCCTTCAGGGACGATATTTCACTTTTAACTTCATACCCCTCAACGACAAAGATTGGATGAATCAAGTCATCGACTGTCAACTTCGTTTCTCTGACCATATTTCTGATTGCCGCTGTTTGTCTTAATCTTCTTGGCCTATTTACTAATTTCATATTTCACGCCTCATTTCAAAATTTTTTCAACACATTCAACCAACGAATCAATTGTCGCACGCTCAGCTTCTATAGGCTCAATCCCCAATTTTTTGAGCATTTCTGAGGTTTTCGGTCCAATGGAGAAACATTTTGAGTCAGGCCATTCAAGTCCTGATTTTTCAATCAACGCATTAAAGTTTTTAACCGTTGAAGCACTGGTGAAAGTGATGCCGTCTATACCACCTTCCAGTACCTCCTTGAGATGATCAGATGATTCTTCCCCGACTACCGTATTATAGACAATCGGCATGTCGACACTACAAATGGAACGCAATTCATTTTGAAGTACTTTCGATGCAAGATTTCCCGCTGGAACCAGAATCTTGTCATCTGCTGTCAGATGCTGCTTTATTTCTTCGGCGAGAACATCCGAAATGGCTCTGGATGGAATAAAATCAGGTACAATGCCAAAAGCCTCAAGGGCTTTCCTAGTCCCCGATCCAATTGAAGCGATCTTCATATGTCCGATCGCTCTAACATCCTTACCGGCTTCAAACAGGCCGTTCATGAAGGATTCCACAGCATTCTGGCTGGTGAAGACTGTCCATGAATACCCCTTAATCTCTGCGACGGTAGCCTGCCACGCCGCAACCGGTTCCTTTTCGATTCTAATCATTGGAAGTTCAAGTGTCTCTGCACCCAAATCTGCAAGGGCACCAGAAAGCGTCCCTGACTGCGCGCGACTTCTTGTCACAATGATTCTCTTGCCGAACAGAACTCTGTTTTCAAAAGTGCTGAGTACTTCTCTATAGGATACTACCGGTCCGACCACAATCAGACCTGGTGGTTTTATACCTTCCTCTTCAACACGCTGTGCCAAATTTTCTAGGGTACCCGTTACAGTTCTCTGTACCGGATAGGTAGCCCATCTGATTACAGCGGCTGGTGTGTCTGCAGGTTTGCCCGCTTCGATAAGCGCCTGGGTAATCCGTGGAATGTTTCCAATACCCATGAGGAATATGAGCGTTCCATCAAGTCTTGTAAGCGCATCCCAATCCCACTCCGCATAGTCGTCTTTAAAATGTCCGGTCATGACATGGAAGGATCTTGACACCCCGCGGTGCGTTACAGGAATACCTGCATAAGAAGGTCCTGCAATTGCTGATGTCACACCGGGAATCGTTTCAAATGCCACACTGTTTTCTCGCAGTTCAGCAGCTTCTTCGCCGCCTCTGCCAAAGACATAAGGGTCTCCGCCCTTCAGTCGCGCAACCGTGTGTCCCGCCTTGCCCTTCTCAACGAGCAGGGCATTGATGTCTTCCTGACGCATTGCATGGTTTGCCGCCTGTTTTCCAACATATATGAACTCAGCGTCCTTCTTGCATTCACTAAGAATTCTATCGTTTGACAGATAGTCGTACACAATGACGTCTGACTCTCTTAAAGCACGCATGGCCTTAAGTGTCATCAGCTCAGGATCACCAGGACCCGCGCCTATCAAATAGACATATCCCTTACCCATGAACTGCCTCCTTCAACTTTGCAGCCATCTTTTCAGCTGCTTCAACAACACCGTCTACAGGACCTTCCCACGAATCGTAAAAGAGCTTGGATCCGTCCGGCACACCTAACATGGTATCAAGTTTAACGCGTTCTCCCATTACGTGACAATAAGCGCCTACTGGTATATGGCAACCGCCATCTACTGCTTCAAGGAAAGTCCGTTCAGCACCCGCCTGAATACCCGCTTCTTTGTCAGCAATAGTCCTGAGCAGACCACGCATTTTTTCATCGTCTTCACGACACTCAATCGCCAGAATCCCCTGTGCCGGTGATGGAAGTACCACGTCAAGTTCAAGAACCTCTGTGATTCTTTCACCCAGTCCAAGGCGTTTCAGGCCTGCAGCAGCGAGAACCACACCTTCAAGGTTTTCAGTTTCAATCTTTTTCATACGTGTTTCCACGTTTCCGCGTATAGGTTCAAACTTCAGATCAGGTCTATGCTTGAGTATCTGGCTGATTCTTCTGATGGCACCTGTGCCGATCCTGCCGCCCTGTGCGACTTGCTCCAGACCCTTCACACCCTCTTTGAGCACTAAAGCATCTCTAGCATCTTCACGCTTTGGCGGCGCTACAATCAGAAGACCTTCCGGCTGTTCTGTCGGCATATCCTTCATGGAATGCACAGCCATGTCTATATCGCCCTCAAGCAGTGCGACTTCGATTTCCTTGACGAAAAGACCCTTGTCACCAATCTGATCAAGCGGCTTGTCCAGTATTTTGTCGCCCTTGGTCTTAATGATCACCACTTCCGCTTCCAGTCCTGCATGTGCAGCCTTCAGCATGTCAATGACATGGTTTGTCTGAGTAAGTGCAAGCTTGCTTCCACGTGTTCCTACTTTAATCTTCATGATTTGATCCTTCCAGTTGTTCCAAATATGCTGAAAACGTTTCTTTTATATACTTTTCTCTATGCTTGCTGTCGTCATATGACGCTCTTGCTGTTTTTCTCAGCTGGTCATAATAGGCAAGGATTTCTTCCAAATTCTCTGGCAGTGCCTGTTCAATACGGTCACAGAGCCATTTTGAAAGACCAGGTCTCTTACCGCCGCTTCCGACGGCAACCTCAACCTCACCCCGTCTGAGAACCGCACCATTTCGAAAGGTGCTTCTTTGTGAGTCCATGCAGTCGTTGAAAAGAATTCCCTTTTCTCTGCAATATGTACTTCCAAGTGCGTTTGTCTCCTGACAGCTTGAAGTCAGAAGCACCAGCGTGGCGCCCTCAAGTGCCTCGACATAAAACGCGCGCTCGATGATTTCAATTTTATCATATGTTTCGCAGAGTGCCTTGATTTCTTCAATAATATGAGGTGCAATGACACGAATTCGCGCTTGCGCTTCCATGAGCTTTATAATTTTGCGAAACGCAATGCGTCCGCCGCCAACTATGACTGTGTTCACATCCTTCAGTTCCAAGAAAACCGGATATGTCATTGCACTTTCTCCCTAAAATCAAACAGGTGCTCTACAACATCAATCGCCGTGTCCTGCTGATCTGTATCTTCAATCTTCTTCAAGTTGATGATAGGCTCTCGCACCATGCGTTTCAGTGCGCTTTGAAGCATTTTCTCAAGAAGGGCCTTCTCCTTCTCGTCAAGCTTGATTTTCTTGTGAAGAATATCAAGCGTATCACAGCAGATATGCTCTCGTTTAGCTGCAAGCTGATTGATGACAGGATCCACTCGACTTGTTAGCATCCATGTCATATGTGCGACTACGGCCTTGTCGACCATTTCTTCACCTATCAGACTAAGCTCCTTACGTTTTTTTGCATTTTCATCAGAAACTGCCTTAAGGTCGTCAACTACATGAACCGTGACGCCTTCACGTTTAGCCAGGGTTGATTCCACATCTCTTGGAATCGCCATGTCAAGAACAGTAAGCTGGTTTTGAAGCGGTGGAACAAGTTCTTCCTTAAAGATCACATGCGGCGAACCAGTTGCACTGATCAGTATATCTATCTTATCGAGATAATCGTATCGATTCTCGTATGGAATCACATCTACATTTTCATAGTTTTTTGCAACCGCCACACCTTTATGGTGTGTTCGGTTTGTCATGGTAAGCGACTCCAGTTCCATCGCACTCAGGTATGATAAGGCCTGTCTGCCCATTTTTCCCGTACCGACGATGAGTGCTCGCTTTCCTTTTAAAGAGCCCAGTCCCTGTTCAATAAACTTGATTCCAATGGAACAGACTGAAATGGGTTCTTCTGAAATTTTAGTTTCTGTTTTAATCTGCTTTGCAGTGGCAATGGCATCACGCACGGTTCTGTTGAGAAACTTCCCGGACGCACCCATATCCAGCGCCAGCTCATGGGCGTCTCTTAGCTGCCCTAGAATCTGATCTTCACCTATGACGACTGAATCAAGTCCAGCTGCCACTCTGAATATGTGTTTGACTGCGCGTTCACCTGAGCTTCTCTGAATACAGGCTTCAAAGGCAACATCCTTTGATTTGCTCATAAACACCTGCGTCAGCAGTTCAAGATACTTTCTCTTCTCACTGCGTGGAACTGCCGCATATAGTTCAGTCCTATTGCATGTCGACAGCGCGATTACTTCATGAATACCTTCATCTAAAAGATCATTCATGAGATCGATACGCTGACTCGTTGTCATACTTACTTTTTCCCGGTCCTGTGCGCCTGCCGTGTTATGATTGACACTCACTACCAAAATTTCCATTTGAACTCACCCTCATGTGTTCCTGGTACTACTTTTGTTTTTATAAATAGAAAAAGCACCTGCCGTGGCAGATGCTCATTTTATGAATTTGGAAAGCCTTTTCAGGTTTTCTATTGATTCAATAAAACTTCCCACCGAAGCATATTAAACATTAGCTGGCAGGTCTCCTGGCTCTCACTTCCTATAATAAGCTCGCCTTCCCAGGGGATCAACCCAGTGGACTCAAGAGCCTATTATCCATGATTACAGTAGCGGGGGCTGCGCCGGACTTCAACCGAGCTTCCCATTTTCATCTCTTTACACGAGAACCAACTAATTTACGAATGCGAACCATTCTTCGTCAAATTCGTAACTGATTAAATTGTCCTTCCCCATTCTATACCATAGCACTTTAAATTTCAATGACCTTCTCCCAATCTGTCAATATTCTTCTCATTTAGGTCTATTATCTATCAACGGACGCAAACCACACCTTTTCAGTGTCCTTTATCCAAGTATTTTCAAAGCCTTCAACAATCTTATGTATATAAAAAAATGCTTATGAATAAACTTGACATTCCTGTAACAATACCTGTATAATCGTATACAATAATACACGCACTGATAAAAGGAGGCTATTTTAATGACAAAAGTTACACTCATACCAGGTGATGGTATAGGCCCAGAAGTTGCAGATGCAGTACAGAAAATCATCGACGCAAGCGGTGCGAATATTTCTTGGGAAATTGAAAATGCAGGTGCCCACGTTTATGACGAGACCGGTGAACTCGTTCCCGACTCTGTATATAAAAGCATTGAAAAGAACAGAATCGCCCTCAAGGGTCCCATTACGACCCCAATAGGAAGCGGCTTTAGAAGCATCAATGTCATGCTTCGCAAGAAATACGACTTATATTCAAATATCAGACCTGTCCAGACCTTGCCGGGACTTGCCACACCTTTTAAAGATATCGACCTCGTCATATTCAGAGAAAATACGGAAGGTCTTTATATCGGTATAGAGGAGGCCCTCGAAGATGGCACAATGGAAGCCAAGAAGGTCATTACGCCAAAAGGCTCTGAACGCATTATCAGAAAAGCATACGAGTACGCTAAAGCAATGAACAGGAAAAGCGTCGCCATTGTACATAAGGCAAATATCCTCAAGCTTGCCGATGGCCTTTTCCTTGAAATAGGCAGAAAAATAGCCAAGGAGTATCCTGAAATCGAAACCAAGGAAGTGATTGTTGACAACATGTGCATGCAGCTTGTCATGAATCCAAGCCAGTTCGATGTCATTGTTACCATGAACCTGTATGGCGACATTCTTTCCGACCTCTGTGCAGGACTGGTCGGCGGCCTAGGACTTGTACCTGGCGCCAATGTGGGACAGGATCTTGCAATATTCGAGGCGGTACACGGTTCAGCACCTGACATTGCTGGGCTGGGCAAGGCAAACCCGATCGCACTACTGAGATCAGGATGCATGATGCTGGACCATATGGGCAAAAGCACACAGGCAGAAAACATTCGAAGCGCAATCAACAAAGTCCTCTCTGAAGGCAAGGTTCTAACACCGGATATGGGCGGCACATCCACTACACAGGCTCTCACAGCAGAAATCATAAAATACATTGAATAAAATCCACGGAGGTGATTGAAGTGAAAACCGAAGCAAGCCAAATGCTGCTGAACGACTTGGCTCAAAAGGCCAGCAGCAACAATCTGATTGATTCTGAGTACTATGAAAAATACAACGTAAAACGCGGACTGAGAAACAGCAACGGTACCGGTGTCCTGGTAGGCCTAACTGAAATCGGCAATGTCATCGGATACGATATGGAAGACAATAAGAAAGTTCCCTGTGACGGCAGGCTGTATTATCGTGGTATAGAAATCAGCGATCTTGTAAACGGATTTCAAACGGATCACCGCCGAGGCTTTGAAGAAACCGCATATCTCCTGCTCTTCGGAACGCTTCCGACCGCAGACGAGCTGGCATCATTCACACATCTGCTCGATGCCTGTCGCGAGCTTCCTGACGGCTTTACAGAGAACATGATTCTCAAAATTCCAAGCAAGGACATTATGAACAAGCTTATGAGAAGCATTCTCGTACTCTATTCCCACGATGCCAATCCTGATGATACGAGTGTGAGAAATGTCCTCGAGCAAAGTATACGCCTCATTGCACAGTTTCCGACCATCATTTCTTACGGCTATCAGGCAAAACATCACTACTTTGACAAGCAAAGCCTCTTTATCCACAAGCCAATCCGTGGTGTGGGGACGGCTGAAAACATACTTCACATGATTCGTCCTGATAACAAATATACAAAAGTGGAAGCTGAAACCCTTGATTTGTCCCTCGTCATCCACGCAGAGCATGGCGGTGGCAACAACTCAACCTTTGCAACACATGTTGTTTCGTCAAGCGGAACAGACACCTACTCATCCATTGCGACTGCAGTTGGTTCACTTAAGGGACACAAACACGGAGGTGCCAACAACCGTGTCAGGGAAATGATTCTAAACATCAGAAGCAATGTCCCAAACTGGGATGACACAGGTGCGCTTAAGGACTACCTCTTCAAAATCATGAAGAAGGAAGCCTACAATGGCGAAGGTCTGATTTACGGAATGGGCCACGCTGTATATACCAAAACGGACCCAAGAGCAGAACTCTTAAAGAAAAAGGCTTTTGAGCTCGCGCTCGAAAAAAATGCCATTAAGCACTACAACCTCTACAAGAACATTGAAATGCTTACCAAAGAGCTCTTCTTTGAACTGAAAGGGCCTGATGCCTGTATAGCTGCCAATGTGGACCTGTACTCAGGATTCGTCTACGAAATGCTTGGCATACCACACGAACTGTACACACCGCTTTTCGCGACCGCTCGTGTTGCTGGATGGTGTGCACACAGAATTGAACAGATTGTCAGCGATCAAAAGATTATCCGTCCTGCATTCAAGACGGTTAATGATCCCGTAGAATATACGGCACTCGCTGACAGGAGGAAACCCTTAAAGAGCGATAAAAGTGCAATATAAGTGATATTCCTTACTTTATGGGTATGTAATCCACAAACCTCCTAAGTATGATGAAACTATAAGAAAGCATAATGCATTGCAAAAAGAATCGTTTGGGTAAAACTTGTCGACTCAGTCGACAAACTAAGGCGCAGCTCCATGAGCTGCGCCTTAGTTTTGCCTATTTTTATGCTTTCGCGCTTTGGTTTCAAGCACGTGTCCGACTACTTGAACTGATTGAGAACATTGATGGATTCAAGTGTTGCCAGTGCTGCTTCCGCACCCTTGTTCCCTGCTTTTGTACCTGCTCTGTGAATTGCCTGTTCCAAGTTTTCAGTTGTCAGTACGCCATACCCGACAGGGATATCCTCCTCCAGCATAACTGACGCAATCCCCTTGGCGTTTTCAGAAGCCACAAACTCAAAATGCGCTGTCTCACCGCGAATGATTGCGCCCAGACAGATGATGCCATCATATCTTCCAGACTTGGCCATTTTTTTGGTTACAAGCGGCATTTCAAAGGCGCCCGGTATCCAGACGATTTCAATATCTTCCTCTTTGACACCATGTCGCACCAGTGTGTCTATAGCCCCGTCCTTAAGCTTTGAACCGATAAACTCATTGAATCGTCCAACGATGATTCCGTATTTGTGTCCTGTACCAATTAGACTTCCTTCGATTGTTCTCATAGGTCTCTCCTTGTTAAAATACAATAATAGTTAAGTTTGAAGTGTATAATTATGCAAATCCTTGCACTTAATTCACAGGATTTCCTTAAAACACATGCCCCATTTTTTCAAGCTTGGTATCCAGATAGTACCTGTTCTCGTCATGATATTCCGGCTTTAGATAGTCGCAGCGTGCAATGGCAATACTGGTGTTAGAAAAGGCATCCATTTTCAACGGATTGTTGGTCATAAGACGACCCGATACAATACCAAAGGACCTCAATATGGCAATGGATTCATCATAGGTTCTCTCATCGTCTTTTCGACCAAGCTCAAGGTTCGCCTCAACGGTATCCAGCCCACCATCTTGAAGCCTGTAGGCTTTGAGCTTATCCACAAGACCAATGCCCCTGCCTTCCTGACGCATGTATATCAGTATGCCTCTGCCCTCATCCGCAATGGCCTTCATAGACGTGTCAAGCTGCTGACCGCAGTCACATCTTCTCGATCCAAAAACGTCACCAGTCATACATTCGGAGTGAATCCTAATGAGGGGTTCACCTGTAGACACATCTCCCATAACAAGGGCCAGATGCGGTTCTATTCCATTCTTGTTTGTAAAGGCATGCAGCTGGAAGACGCCGTGCTTCGTCGGCAAAACCGTCTCCACAAGACTTTTCGACCTGTCTTTTATGTAAGCCATATGCTCAATGAGCATTTCTATTGTCAGGATTTTCAGACCATGGACATCTGCAATTTCCTTGAGGTCTGGCATTCTTGCCATTTCACCATCATCCTTGATGATTTCACAAATGACACCCGCTTCAGAGAAGCCTGCAAGGCGCATCAGGTCCACTGCGGCTTCTGTATGCCCTGGCCTTTCTATGACACCGCCATCCTTTGCGACGAGGGGAAATATATGACCAGGTCTTTGAAAACTTCCGGCACCAGCTTGACCATCTGCAAGCATTTGAATTGTTTTAGACCGGTTGCTCGCTGATATGCCAGTGCCCGTACCGACACCGTCCACGCTCACTGTAAAGGCTGTTTTATGGGGATCTTCGTTATTGGGAACCATCTGTTCAAGCCCCAGCTTCACAGCACGTGTCCTGCTCAGAGGTGTACAGATCAGACCGCGCCCAAACTTCATCATGAAGTTCACCTTTTCTGGTGTCGCCTTTTGGGCAGCCATCAGAAAATCGCCTTCGTTTTCCCGGTTCTCATCGTCTACAACAATTACAATCTCACCTTGTCGGATTGCTTCAACCGCTTCGTTTACAGTGCAAAATATATTTTCCATATCTGAACTCCTTATAAAAAACCATTCGACGACAATGTCTCCATAGAAATATTCGTAGTCGAAACACGCTTAGAACCACCATATGCCTCACTGCGTCCCGTCAGCTGGTAGACATATTTCAACAGCATGTCCGATTCGATGTGAACAGAGTCTCCACAAATCAGGTGGGGCAGCCTTGTTTCCTTCTGCGTGTGTCCAACAAGACTCACTTCAATCCAGTCTTGACCCAGGTCAGCCACAGTCAAGCTGACACCATCTATGGCCACCGATCCCTTGTAGACAAACTGTCCAGACACATCCTGGCCGTGCTGAATACGCAATCTGATTGCATCGCCCTCTCTTTTGGAAGAAACCAGAGTGCCCAAGGCATCAATATGGCCTGTTACAAAATGACCGCCCAATCGGTCACCGACGCGCAGTGCCCGTTCGAGGTGGACAGACGTACCGGGTGTGATTTCACCGAATCTGGTAACCATAAGTGTTTCAGGCATAATATCCGCAGTGAACCTTTCCTTTTCAAATGCTGACACAGTCAGACATGCACCATTTACTGAAATGCTGTCCCCCAGTGCAACATCACGGAGTATCTTGTTTGCCTTAATATGCAGCTGCATGCCGCCATTTGTCTTAACCACACTTATGACCGTCCCAACTTCTTCAATGAGTCCTGTAAACATCTGTACTACCCCTTTCTGACCATGCCGGTAATCATGACATCGGTCTCAACACATGTGACCGTGACATCGTCCAGTTCAACAGCTTGTGTCATGCTTTCTGACCTAATGGAGCTGAAGGGACTATGTATGCTGCCTCCAATAATCTTAGGCGATATGAAGGTAGCCACTTCATCGATTAGTCCAGCTTCAAGCAGCTGACCCTGAAGCACGGGTCCTGATTCGCAGAGAATGGATTCAATACCCATTGCCCTCAGTTTTTCAAAGGCCCCACGCAAGTCGACTCTGCCCTGAACAGTGTCCACCACTTGAACTGCAGCTCCTTTTTTCGAGACTGCATCGATGGCCCGAGCATCGGCATCGCGACTTGTTATGATAATGGTCTTCATGACATGCGCGTCGTTGAGCAGCTTTGCGTCTAGTGAAATTCTGCAGTTGGTGTCGAGAACAACCCTGTAGGGAACGCCGCCATCAATATGGCGCACCGTCAACAGCGGGTCATCCCTTTCGACTGTTCCTGCACCGACAAGGACTGCGTCACTCTCGTTTCGCCAAACATGAACGAGAACCCTGGACGCCTTAGAGCTGATCCATGCACTGTCTCCTGTATCTGCAGCCATTTTTCCATCAAGGGTCATGGCCCACTTCGCTCTGCAGTATGGAAGGTTTGTTGTCATCTGTTTGATAAAATATCTGTTGAGACGCCGCGCCTCATCTTCAAGCAGTCCCACATGCACTGACACACCCGCTGACCTGAGTATTTCTATTCCCCGTCCTGATACGAGGGGATTTGGGTCCTGCATTGCCACGACAACCTTCCTGATACCAGCGTCAACAATCGCCTGTGCACATGGCGGGGTTTTCCCATAGTGGCTGCAGGGTTCGAGGCTGACATAAAGAACATCTTCACCTTCGATGCCTCTCCCCGATTTTTTCAAGTTGCTCAGAAGATTGACCTCAGCATGTTCCTGACCAAACTTCTGGTGGTATCCCCTACTGATAACCTCATCCTCACGCACCAAAACCGCGCCCACCATTGGATTGGGTTCCACGTTCCCCTTTCCCTTCAGCGCCAGTTCCAGTGCCTGTTTCATAAATTTTTCCTGTATGTCCGATTCTCTCACAGTACACCTCCGCAAACATAAAAACCCCCTGGATCAAACTCCAGGGGGTAAAAAATAAGCATTCATATTATGGTCCATATCGTCAAAAAATCCTGAAACCATTACAGTTTCAGGACCTTAATATGCAAACATACTCTTGCTCATTGCCTTCTATCATCCAGACTATACTGTCGGTTCTGGAATTGCACCAGATCAGCCAAATGGCTCGCGGACTTTACCGCCGGTCGGGAATTACACCCTGCCCTGAAGGAATACTTTATGAACTTGTGATAAGAATAACGAATCTCTTCGCATCTGTCAAGCTTCAAATCATTTTTGGAGATCTGAAACAATGGTATCCACCATTATCAAATTGCCCCGCCACACCTTCATTTGGGCATCCAGACGGTTTTCACGCACGGCATCCTCAATGGCTTTTCCCGTATTCTGCTCAACGTAGAATCGATCTACCCCGAAGTCAAGGTGGACAATGCCCGCACGTTCATCATAATAATCCAACGTGCACTCAATATAGGTGCCCTTCGATGGGCGTTCAAAAGCAATGCTCTCTATTTCCCAAAAGCCGTCACGAACAGCCCCCTGCGCATAGAGCTTTTCTCCGTAAAGATCGCGAATTCCCTCAGTATCCATGCCTTTGAACATTTCTTCCGATGCCCGTTCAGCTGTAAAATCAATGGCTACATAGTCTCCTCTGAAAACGTCTCTCGGGTCATAAACCTCCGCATGAAGGACAATCTCCTCACCCAGCATCCCGGTCAAAAGCGCAGGGACAAGCTGAATCATAAGAAGGACCATCAGCATTAGAAAAGACAACCATTTTCCCCTAGTCAAGGCGATTCAACCCCTTTCTTCTCAAGGATTCCAGATATACGCCAAAGCCAATCAATATACCGCCTCCAATAACGAAGAACATCGATTTTGGCATAAAGTCATAGAAGGTATCGAAATAGTACCTTAAAATAATCAGGGCAACAAAGGCCACCCCGCCGAGGTAGTTTTTCTTTACCAGATAAAGCATGCCCAGAATCATCACGATGGTAAACCCAATTGCGGCAGCATCGCTGCCAGCACTGAAAACGTGCTCCCATGAATCCGCGAAGGTCAGGGTAAATCCTGCAAATCCCATGACCATCAGGCCCAGCTGCTTGGTCATCATTTCATATCCATTCAGAATGTCTGGTTTGAGCATAAAGAGTAAACCAAGACCCAACATCAGCATTGCACCATATAAAAACTCAACATCGAGTTGAATCATGAGACACAGTACCGCAAGCACTATACTCAGTCCAGTCAGAAATACTGAAAAAGGTGAGCTGTAGTCCCCGTGCAGGAGTCGAACCGACAGAAAAACGCCAGCCACAAGTACCAGATAATAAGCGTAGAAGGCTGCATCCGTCATATTGTAGACATCAAAAAGTGACAGGGAAGAAGCCACAATCAGCAGCTGAAAAAAATACATGAGCAACTGGTCTTTGTGATTCCAGAGGACGGCAAGTAAGCCTGCAGACCAAATGAGGAAAAGAAAGGCAACAGGCCTGTTCAAATGGAAGGTCTGGTCTGTCAGAAAAAGGCCGCCTCCAAAGATGAACAGGGAAATGTAGCGCAGGGCTTTTGCAGATTTTGGATAGGATGCTTCCAGCGCTTCTGCTCCAAAATAGGCACCTGCCATACCGCCTACAATGAAAATCATGCGGATCATCGGACTCATGAAGGCCCAGTTACCTGCAATATATGTGAGGATACCCAGGCCAACAAGCACCGCCCCAACCACAGAAACGATTCTCGTCAGACCAATCGCAGAGGTGATTTCATAGGCATCGATCATTTCAGCACGCTGGTCACCCGTAATGACGCCCATTTTCTCGAACTCTGCCAGTTCCCTGCTTAAACTTATCTTATAATGCTTTGATACTTTAAATTTCATAACACGCCCTCCTATAGCTTCGCTCAAAAGCGATTTCAAAGGCATCCCTTTCTTGTTTCCCGTATATGAAAAGCGTAGCACACAGACATTAAAAAAGTCTTATTTTTGTCTTAGGCGTTATCTAAACTTAATGGTTGAATAGGAGGAACCGTGCAATCTGGCAACTCTTCATGTCGCTAGTCGCGCCATATAGGGTTGAATAGGCAGGCGGACACATTCATGCGTACATGATGTGTCCGCCCACCTATTCAACCCTGCATTTCTTTGCCTTTTCACGAAAAGAGGACACTGCAATGTACTTGCAGTGCCCTAAAAGAGGAATCATACTCAAATGAGTAGTATGAGCTAGTTGTGTTTTGGACATACTTTCCTGAAGAAGTTCTTGTACTTGCTGAAGTCTGCAAGCAGGGTCTCTCCCCAAGGACTTTGGGTATATCCGATATGCTTGTTCAGCATATCTGTAATTTCGTTGAAGTCTTTGTTTTCAAGAACTTCAATCAGCTCAACATGTGTCGAGTTCAGGTTTTCAGACAAGGTATTGTCAAGGTCGAGCACGTATGCACAGCCGCCTGTCATGCCCGCAGCGAAGTTCTGTCCTACTGAGTTCAAAATCAGAACCGTACCGCCTGTCATATACTCACAGCCGTGGTTTCCAATGCCTTCTACAACTGCGTTTACGCCTGAATTTCTAACTGCAAAACGCTGACCGGCACGACCTGCAATAAAGGCTTCACCACTGGTTGCACCATAAAGTGTCGTATTGCCCACAATGGCATTTTTCTGAGTTGCATACCCTTCAAGCTGGTCCGGTCTTATAGATACTGTCGCACCACTAAGGCCTTTACCCATGTAGTCATTGCACTCACCCACCAAATTCAAGGTAATGCCCTTTGTTGCAAAAGCTGCAAAACTCTGACCTGCAGAACCCTTTGCTACAATATCAACAAGGGCTTCTTTACCTGTATCTACAAGATAACCGCTTGTCATGGTGCCAAAGCTTCTGTCTGTATTCTTGATGTCAACTTCCATCTTGTACTTTTTACCCTTTGGTCGTGACTCGATCTCGGAGATGATTTTCAAGTCGAGCACGTTTTGAATTTTGTGGGGCTGTTTCTCAACCTGTCTGCCACAGATGCGCTTTGGCAGGGTCGGTCTGTGAAGTATTGGCCCGAAGTCGAAATAGGATGCATATCCATCGATATTGTCCTTGACTTTCAGCAGGTCTACGCGTCCAATCATCTCGTCCATTGTCGCAAACCCGAGCGCTGCCATATGTTCACGTACCTCACCTGCAATGCTGCGCATTAGATTGATCAGATGCTCAGGTTTACCATTAAAGAGCTTTCTATTCTCAGTAAGTTGTGTCGCAATACCAACCGGACAACTGCCCTTATGGCACTGTCGACACATTTTACAACCAACGGCAAGCATGGCAAGGGTTCCGAAGCCAAATTCTTCAGCCCCCAAGAGTGCTGCAATAACAACATCTTTGCCATTTCTAAGCTTGCCGTCAACTTGAAGGCGTACTCTCTTTCTCAGATCATTGAGAAGCAGTGTCTGCTGTGCCTCTGCAAGACCCAGTTCCCAAGGGAGTCCGACGTATTTCATCGAGCTTACCGGTGAAGCACCGGTGCCGCCATCTGACCCACTTATTTTAATAGCATCGGCATAGGCCTTTGCCACACCTGCAGCTACAGTACCAACACCATGGCCTGCTACAAGCTTGACGCCTACACGCGCTTTCGGATTGATGTTTTTCATGTCGAAAATCAATTGTGCCAAATCCTCGATTGAATAGATATCGTGATGCGGAGGTGGAGATATGAGATCCTGCCCCGGCTGAGCATATCTGATTTCAGCTATGGACTGCGTCACCTTAGATCCTGGCAAGTGACCCCCTTCACCCGGCTTAGCGCCTTGAGCCATCTTGATCTGAATTTCATCGCAGTTCACCAAATACTCAGCCGTAACGCCAAATCTACCAGAGGCAATCTGTTTGACTGCACTGCAGCTGTGATTGCCGTCCTTTGGCATTTTATAGCGTCTTGGATCTTCGCCCCCTTCACCGGAGTTGCTTGTCGCGCCGAGTCTGTTCATTGCGATAGCAATCGTCTCATGCGCTTCCTTGCTCAGCGAGCCAAAAGACATGCCTGAAATTGTAAAACGCTTTACAATGTCCTCCACGCTTTCGACCTGATCAATAGAAATTGCGCCTTCTGAGTTCATTTCCAAATAATCGCGGATTGCGATACTTTGTGAGCCAGTCATTTCCGAATAGGTCCTGTAAACTGCTTCATCACCGCTTCTGCAAGCATCATGGAGCTTCGCGACCACTTTCGGGTCAAACATCTTCTTCTGTTTGACAGTCTTTCTTTCATTATCATCATCAAATGCCATTGCATGTCGTTTAAGCACATCTGCACTGATCCGTTCAAGGTCGATACCGCCAACTCTTGAAGGCGTGTCAGTAAAGTAATAGTCAACAACAGACTGGTGTACACCCACTGCCTCGAAAATCTGAGCCCCATTGTAGGACGGCAGTGTGGAAATACCCATTCTTGAAATGATCTTCAAAATACCTTCCGCAATCGCCTCTTTATAGTTTTCAAATCCCTTCTCGTCTCCATCTGTTGCAGTGAGCATTTCATAAACAATGTAGGGATTGACAGCCTTGGCACCATAGCCGACTAGGAGGGCCATATGCATGACATCACGCGCTTCACCTGTTTCCATAATAATGTCTGTTGCAGTTCTCAGCTTCTTGCGAATCAAGTGGTGGTGCACTGCACCAAGCGCAAGCAGACTCGGAATTGGCGCATTGTAATAGTCAACGCCACGATCGCTGATCACCAGAATGTTATGTCCCATTCTCACGAGGTTTTCAGCACGTTCACAAAGCTTATCAAGGGCATCTCTAAGCCCATTTTCCTGGTCTGTATGGAATAGTGCCGGTATCGTAACCGCTCTGAAGTCTCCACCATTGAGGTGGCGTACATCTTCAAGTTCAGGCGAAGACAAAATCGGAGATTTTATCATAAGGTACTTGCCGTCAACACTGGTTTCTATTTCGTCTAGGAGACGACCATGTGACCCGATAAACTGTCTAAGGGATACAACAGAACGCTCCCTGAAAGGATCTATTGGTGGATTTGTCACCTGTGCAAAGGCCTGTCTGAAATAGTCAAACAGTAGATTCGGCTCATCTGACAGAATTGCCAGAGGCTCGTCAGTTCCCATGGAACCGATAGGCTCCTTACCGTTTGTCGCCATGTATTCGAGCACCGTTTTGATTTCACGGCTGGTATAGCCAAATGCCGCTTCTTTTATTTTCCGCGTTTCCAGTCTCGAACGCTTAATTTCATGATTTGCCTTAATGTCATTCAGTGTCAGTCTGTTGCGGTCAATCCATTTTGCAAATGGTTTTGCGCCTGCAATCTTAGATTTGATTTCCGCATCTGGAACCAGTCTGCCTTCAACCATATCCACGCAAAGGAATTTTCCTGGCTGGAGCGCATCTTTCGTTACATAAGGATCATCTTCAAAATCAACAACACCGGTTTCAGAAGCTATTACCACCTTGCCCGACGCAGTAACCGCACACCTTGATGGACGAAGCCCGTTTCTGTCAAGTTTCGCAAGCACCTGGTCACCATTTGAGCATATCAGCGCAGCCGGTCCATCCCATGGCTCCATGATGCGTGCATGATACTCATAGAAGCCCCTTACGTCATCTGACATGCGTGTGTCATTCTGCCACGGCTCTGGGATGAGCATCATCAGCGTATATGTCATATCATGCCCATTTGCAACAAACAGCTCCATCGCATTGTCAAGAGAAGCGGAATCACTGCCGCCCGGTTCGATGATTGGAAGAATCTTATGAAAATCAGAACCAAATATGCCTGATTTCATGACGCCTTCACGGGCATTCATCCAGTTGATATTGCCTCTGATGGTATTGATTTCACCATTATGCGCCAAATATCTAAATGGCTGTGCCAGCTTCCATGAAGGGAATGTGTTCGTGCTGTAGCGTTCGTGAACAATGGCCATTGCCGATTCGTAACGCGGGTCTTCAAGGTCTGGATAGTAAGCATCCAGCTTATAGCCCAGAATCTGGCCCTTGTAAATGATTGTCTTGCTTGAAATACTGCATATATAGAATGCTTCCGAATACGGATTACCCGATTCTCTAACAGCATTTTCCGTTCTTTTTCGCACCATAAGCAGCCTACGTTCGAACGTAACAGGATCCAGTCCATTTCTGTCTATAAAAACCTGTGCGACATCAGGACGCGTAGCACGCGCTGAATGTCCACACTCAAAGACACTTACCGGAACCTCTCTCCATCCGATCAAACCCAAGCCCTCTTCCTGGATAATGTTTTCGATCATACCTTCACAGAATACACGCGCCTGTGGTACACGCGGCAGAAAAACCATCCCCACTGCGTACTGACCGCTTTCAGGCAGCAAAATACCTGCTCCATTCATTTCTTCTGTCAAAAAACGATGCGGTATCTGTGTCATAATCCCCGCACCATCACCTGTGGTCTCGTCGGCGCCTACCGCACCTCTATGCTTCATGTTCTTAAGTACTGCCATCGCTTTCGCGACAATATCATGTGTTGCTACCCCTTTTAAATCTGCTACAGCACCTACGCCGCAGCTGTCTTTTTCTGTAGATGGATCATAGAGCCCCTGTCGAACTGGTCCATTCTCACTCATATCACTACCTCCTATTGCATGTATCTCTCTCTACTCTCTCATATTATAGAATTTTCTGATAATATTTGAGGTTGATTATAGCACGTGTTTTTCCACGATTCAATAGGCAAACGTTTCCTATATTTCAGGCAATCGTTTTCTTTATTATTATTGATTTTACTTACTTATATTTAGCAACGCTATGCTTTTTCACTGCCAATTTTCCCAAGTACACAATAAATACGTCCTTGTTCAAATATGTATACAACCATACCAACATTCTGCATATACGATTATGCAATCCTGCATATAATGTATAGACCTCTGCATAAACTTAGTTATTATGCATACGAATGATTGCCACTCTCTCAACACATGGTATACTATTCTTATGAAAATACTCCTTATCGAACCCTACTTCACTGGCTCACACGAAATGTGGGCACTTGACTATCAAAGACACTCCCAGCACCAAGTAAGACTGCTGACACTCCCCGGCAGGCACTGGAAATGGCGTATGCATGGCGCAGCAATAGAACTGGCTGAACAAATGAACGCACTCACCGATTCAGGCTATACACCCGACCTGCTTCTGGTTAGTGACATGCTTGACCTGACAACTTTCAAGGCTCTCACCAACAAAAGGTTTCCATGCGCACTCTACTTCCACGAGAACCAGCTATCCTATCCTTACACAGATAGAGATACTGACAGCCGCCGGTCAAGGGATTTTCACTACGGATTCATCAATTACACATCTGCACTTGCTGCAGACCGCGTATATTTCAACTCAAAATCACAAATGAATGCCTTTTACAGCGCACTGGAATCGCTCCTGAATGCGCTTCCTGATTTCAATGGCACAGGCAACCTGCCACGCTTGAAATCACGCACTGCTGTATTGCCGCTCGGAATCTCATACGAACGACCGGCAAAATCTCAAAATTCCAGTAAGGAGGATCTACCACTCATACTTTGGTCACACAGGTGGGAATACGACAAAAACCCTGACCCCTTTTTCAAAGCTCTATATGCCCTATCCAGCGAAGGGCATGACTTCAAGCTTGCCGTTCTGGGCGCTTCAAGCAAAAATCCGCCTGGTATTTTCAAAGAAGCTGAAAAGTGCCTCTCACAACACATTGTCGCATTTGGCAAGCCCAATACGCGTGGCGCCTACTTGGACTGGCTGGAAAAGGCATCGCTTCTACCGGTCACATCTCATCACGAGACCTTCGGCATCAGTGTTATGGAAGCGATTCATCAGGGGACGGTTCCCATACTGCCCCGGCGTCTTTCCTACCCAGAACTCATACCGCCAGAGGATTTTCCAAACTTGTATTACGATCGGGACGATGAGCTGATTGGCAAGATTCGCGATTTCCTGCAAGGCTATCCCAGCGCACATCAGCCAGAGCTCACTTCGTATGCCGCACAATATGACTGGAAACACGTTGCCAAACTCTATGACAGTACTTTTGAAAAAATATAAAAAGAATTTCCACGACAATGAAACAAAGACGCATTTGAGCAAATATTGCCAAGTGCGTCTTTTTCCTTCTTCCTTCATATAATTATAGAGTCTATTTTTTGTGCGTGTTTTTCTTCCTCGAACTCTTAAAACGTTCTCTTCCTTTTTTCTTCCAGTACAAGTCCATTTCACGTTGCATTTTTCTGTAGTTCAGGAGTCTTTCCTCCTCCAACTCACCAGTTTCAATGGCGCGACGCACCGCACACCCAGGTTCGCTTTCATGCCTGCAGTCATTGAACTTGCACTGCTCAGACAAGCCAACAATTTCACCAAAGGCCATGTCAAGCCCTTGTGAGTCATCGTAGAGCTGAACCTCCCGTATTCCTGGCATATCTATAAAAAAGACGCCATCAGGACTTCTCAGCAGTTCCCTGTGTGTAGTTGTGTGTCTGCCCTTGTCATCTTCACGAACCCCATGGGTACGCATCATCTCAGTCCCGATTAGGCCATTGATGAGTGTTGATTTTCCAACACCTGAAGACCCTGCAAGCGCATAGGTTTTTCCAGGCTTCAAAATATGCCTTAAACCGTCATAGCCACCCTCCGAGTAGTCAACAGGTATGACAGGGACATCTGCAAACTGACTTTGAAGAGCGTTTGCTGTTGCGGTTGGGTCGCTGTCAAGATCCGCCTTTGTAAGCACAATCAGAACATCAGCACCACTCCCACGGGCAATTGTCAAAAAACGTTCTACTCTTCTCAAGTTCAAGTCCCTGTTAGCCGATGTACATATGCAAATGGTATCAATGTTCGACGCCATGTACTGGAGCTTTACGCCCGCACCCGCATGCCTTCTTCTCAGAGTTGTCTTTCTTGGGAGCAAATCCAAAATGCGAACCTGTCCATCTCCTGAACTGGGCTCAACGAGGACCCAATCCCCAACACAAAGGGCATTGTCTTCTTCAAGAAGTCTGGTGGCCAGTTTTCCAGAAGCAACCCCCAGAAGATGTGCCTCCTCTGCCCCAAGGGTATATATGCCATTGGCACTGCGCAAGATACGCATTGGCAGGTTGTCTGTATTATTTAATTGCAGCATCATTTCAGGCGTCAAATCGCCCCAGTTTGTTTTCATTTTCATAACGTTCTCCTTAGAATAAAGTCATTGTCTAGTCATCAAATTTTGCACTAAAAAAAGCTGACGCGTTGCCACATCAGCTCTAGAATCCATGACGATATTCACTTGAATAACGTTACATATATATCACTGAAGTGGCGCCGTTCAAAATTGTTGAGTTTTTCATTATGCCCACTTCCTTTCAATTCAAAATATTTCCCTTTATTCGTTAAAATTATTTTCACGTTAATTATATTAGAACGATTGTTGCCTGTCAAGCCCAAGTTGTCTATTTTAGAGAAAAGGACTCTAAGGCTTCAGGACCTCTAATAATTTTCTTGCTGATGAACAGCGCCCCATTCTCATCTGGTCGCACACGCCAGTCAACCAGCATAATATTTCCCTCCAGAATCTCCAGACCCGTTATACACCTTGGATGTATACAGCATCCGTCATTAAAATAAGGAACCTCTCCTGGATTTGGAAACTTAGGCCTATGGGTATGCCCACAAATCAGAATAACACCATGTCTGTTTATGAACCGCGTAAAGTTCTTTTCAATCTTATGGCGTTTGGCCCGATTCTTGGCAGGACTCGCCGGGTTTCTAAACCCAATGATGTGCATGATTCTCCAGAAGTAGCGCATCCACAGCATAGACATGCGCCAAAGCTGGTCATTGAGCATATCCCCCTGATGACCATGCACCACAAATATCTCTTGTCCGGTATTTTTGCACTTTAAAATCAAGCTTTCCTCAACTTCAATATCTGGGAAAAGCTCGCCTTTTTGTTCCAAATATTCATCAAAGTACTTATGCAAATTCTTCTGAATAAACGATTTGTCTCTAAAATGCATGTTGTGATTTCCATAGAGTATTTTCAGCCTGCCTGCGAAATGAAATTTCTGGAGCAACCAGAAAATATCACTGTGGGCACTTCGAATATGTTCAAATTTTGAGTGCTCCCATAGCTCGTCACCATCGCCAACTTCGATATAAGTATATCCCTCATTGAAATAATGATTCAGTGCATGATAATAGATATTCTGATTATGTGCAAATTCGTCAGAAATACTGTTGTCACCCCTGTGAACATCACTCATGAATATCAGCCTAGACGTGTCGTCAATTTCCATTTCCTTAGCTTTCTCATATGCCTGCATCAGCCGACCGTCCGTATTCATTGCAACCCCTCCCAAATTGCATCAGTGCTCGTTGAGAATATGAAACATTTCCTCTTCGGACGCAATCTGCGCCCTCAGTGCAGCAACTAAAAGATCTGAGCCCATTTCTTTCCTGGCATGCTCAATCAGATGCATCTGATTGCGCGTGAAAATGTGATCTGCTTTGGTTCCTTGTGTCTGCTCAGCTTCAAAAAGCTGAAGCACCATTTTGTGATTGATAATCTTATTGAGCAGTTCTCTTTGATCCAATCTTCTCAACTCCTTTTAAGAAGAAAACCGTGTATCAATCCCATTATACTTTTACCCAATACAGGGGCATTTACGACTATTTTCGACCAAATCACCCTTCGGTCGTCATGCAACCCGCCACCGGTCATCTACAAAGCTCTAAGCGTCTGCTTTTCAATCTGCTTTTCAAAAGGAAAACAGGCACTTTCCATTACACCTGGAAAAAAGCCGGGAAACATTTCGTCTCCCAGCTCCTGTTCAGCTTGCATAAAATCAATCCTATTTATTTTCTAACGTTTACAGCATGCTTTCAAAGGCATGAAGCTGTTACTCAACAACATCCACATAGTCCCCCGAGCTCAGGTATGCCTGTCCGGATACAACAACCTGATCACCGGACTCAAGTCCGTCGACCACTTCAAAGTAGTCTCCAAAGGAAACCCCTTTTGTAATCTGTGCCTTGCGTACCGTCTCACCTTCAACTATGAAAACATAGTCTTCACCATTTTCATGAAGAACAGCAATTTTAGGCATGGCAGGAACGCTCACAGCTGCCTCGGTTTCAATAACAAGCTCTGCATACATCCCGGGCTTGATCTTACCGTCTTCATTTTCAATACGAACGCGTACAGGGTAAGTCCCATCTTCACCAGGAACCGGGCCAACACCTTCAACGCATCCTTCTACCTCTGCCATTGCAGATGCAAGAGCCACTTTTACCTGCTGGCCCTTTTCCAGACGGTTGATGTCCTTTTCGGTTACTCCCGCTTCAACGATAACACCTTTAATATCGACCACTTCATAAACCGGAGTACCCGGTCCAACTGAAGCGCCCACTACCTGGTACTTTGCTGAAACAAGACCGCTGAAAGGTGCCTTGATTGTCATATTTTTCAGCTGATAATCAATTTGATCCATTGCATTCTGACCCATGGCATAATCAAGCTTGGCTTTGGTCAGCATATCCGTAACATTATCATAATCCGCTTTCGTAATTGCACCGGTTTCATACATGGCCGATGTTCTCTCATAGGTCCGTTTGGCTGACTCAAGAGATAGATTATACAGGCTGTTTCCTATACTTGCCTGATTCTTTTGAAGTCGGACGAACTCATCATCGATTTGCGCCAGAACTTGACCGGCTTCAACAAAATCGCCAACCTCTGCATTTAGGATTTCCAGCTGGCCGCTCACAAGCGCGGTCACCGTGCTCACGCTGTTGGCTTCAACTTTTCCCGGCAGTGTCAAGGCGCCCGTCATCTCCTGATGATCTATCAGGGCTGTTTCAACAGCCTTTCTTTCAATTGTCACTTCTTTTTCAGGTGTGCCTTCCTCGGCCGACGCGTTTGCGCACCCTGAAAGCAGTACTATTCCAATGAGTATCATCAATAGTCTTTTCATCATGTTTCCTCCTATTCCACTGCGGTTTCTGTCTGTAGCTGTGCTCTCTCAGACTTTGCATGTTTCTTGGCCTGAACGTTGAGCTTGAATTCTTCGAGCATAGTATACAGCGTTGGAACTGCAACCAGAGTGAGTATTGTGGCCATCATCAATCCGAAAATCAATGCATAGCCCATAGGACCAAAGAATTCCTGCTTAAGTGTGATTGGAAGTATACCGCCCGCTGTGGTGATGGTTGTAGCAAGAACCGGCATAAACCGCGTCTTGCCTGTTTCTTCTACAGCGTCATACAGGTCATATCCATTCTTTCTAAGATAATTGATATAATCCACAAGTACAATCGCATCATTGACTGCTATGCCGACAAGGGCGACCACGCCAATGAATGCCAGGAAGCCAAAACTGTTTCCTGTAATCACGAGGCCCGGCATGACACCAATCAGCCCCAGAGGTACTGCAAAAAGAATAATCAGAGGCTGCGACAGTGAGTTGAACTGTACTGCCAATATGATATAGACAAGAATCGCTGCTACAATCATATTTACAAACATGTCTGTAAAGGAGTCCTGCATATCGCCAAGCTCACCACCATATTTCACAGTTATGCCTTCCGGCAGTGGTGTGTTTTCAAGCTTGGCCTTAAAGGCGTCCATAATTGTCACAGTATTGGCACCCGCAACGGTCTGTGCCGTTACCGTCACCCTGCGTCGGCCATCCTCGTGTCGAATCATAGGCGATGTCTGTGATTCTTCAAAATGCGCAACCTGATCAAATCTTATGGACTGTCCAGATCTATTGTAGAAGTACATGGAATTCAAGTCATCCATAGACTGCATGTTGTCAGCACCAGAATGAATGGTCACATCTATTTCTTCCTGGTTGTTTCTGTATGTTGTCGCTTTGAGTCCTGTAACCGTGTTTCGAATAGTTGAAGCGATCGTGTATTCATCAAGACCATAGATTGCGGCCTTTTCCTTATCAATGCGGATTTCAATTTCCGGTCCACCTGCTTTAAGGGATGTCGCAACATCTCGCGTGCCGTCCAAATCTTCAAGGATGCCCTTGAACACATTGGCTGTCTCCTCCATTTTCACCAGGTCTTCACCAATAATGCCGATGGAGACCGGCGCATCTGAAGGTGGTCCGTCTTCAAGCTCCTGCACTTCAATTTCAGCACCAGGAATGCGCTTTACTTTTTCACGCAAATCCGCAGCTATATCCATGGAAGTACGTTCCCTGTCATCAGCGCTGTAAAGGTCTATTGTAAATCTTGCTATATCAGGTGAGCCTGACGATGCACCATTGAAGGAGTCAAAGCTGTCCGCGCCTGTTATCCCCACATTGGACACAAAGGTTTCAATTTCAGGATAATCAAACAGCAGTCTTTCCACTTTCTCAGCCACAGCAGAGGTCTGATCCAGTATTGAGCCCTGAGGCGTTGTAATATCAATGTATAGTCTGTCATAGTCTGACTGCCCAAACATTTCCACCTTGAGTACACCCAGGGGAATCAGTGCCATACTGCTTACAAACGCCAGTACAAGCGCACCTATCAGCATCCAGCGTCTTGATCGTTTGCTTACAATGCCATACAGTTTCCTGCCGTACATATTGATAACCGGATGCTGGGCATCCTTATCACGATTCATGTACTGCTTCATAAACATGAATCCACCGAAAATTGCTGCAAAGCCGATAGACAGCAGCCCGTATCCATTATCACCCTTGAATGCCTGAAGGGACAGAACGACAATGATTGCAACCGATCCTATTCGGACCGCATTTCTTCTTAGGGCTGACATTTCCTCAGGTGCTTTGACAGGCTTTCTCAGAAAGACTGAACACAGTGCCGGTGTTATGGTAATTGCCAGGAAGAAGGATGATCCCAGTGCGAACATTACCGTAATCGGAATTGGCTTTACAAAAGCGCCCATGATACCCGGCGTCAAGGCAATCGGGAAAAACGCAGCCAAGGTTGTCAGCGTCGAAGCCATAATGGCTGGGGCAATCTGATTGGTACCCGCTTCCGCAGCCAGCCTTGAATCAAGTCCCTTGCTTCTGAGTCGGTCCACATTTTCCATAATAACAATGCCATTGTCAACGAGCATGCCGACTGCAAGCACCATGGAAAATAGGGTGATATTATTCAGCGTCATATCAGCAGCACTCAGGAAGGACAGCGCCATCATGATTGCAAGCGGTATTACGATTGAAACAATGCCCGCTTCCCTTAGACCAATGAAGAGGAAGAGAACCACCAGAACCAGATAAAGTCCCGAAAAGGCGTTATCCATAACAGCCCCCAGCTGGTCGTCGACGAACTCAGCCGTGTCACCACTAACCTGCACTTTCATTTCATCGGGATACAAACTCCCTCTTCCTTCATCCAGAATACTGCGCACGAGTGCGCTGGTCCTGATGACATCTGCCGTATCTTTCTTTTTAATGGAAAGCGCGACAGAGCGTTTCATATGTGGGTCATCCGTACCAAGGTCAACGGACATCCTTGAATAGGACTCCACTTCCTTGTAGCCATCTTCAATAAAAGCCATGTCCTTAATCTTTATTGGACCCGAACCGGAATAGCCGATGATAACCTCATTCAGCGCTTCAACATTCTCAAGCTCTCCGACTGTCCGGATGTTGAAATTCTTCTCATCCAGCGTTGCCGTACCCCCTGGATAGTTGAGGTTTGAAAGCTCTATGCTGTTCTTGATCTGATCCATGGACATACTATAAATGGCAAGCTTCTTTGGATCGATGTGCACTTTGATTTCTCTTTCCACGCCACCAATGACAAGAACATCAGAGATCACCGATTCCATTTCCAGTCTCTGTTCAATATCTTCTGCGTAGTTCTTAAGCTCAGCCTGTGTGAAGTCGCCGGATATGTTGACAATCATAATCGGTGAATTGTTGGACTGAAGCTCATTGACCTCTGGTGTCTCTGCGTCCGCAGGCAGTTCGCTTTGTGCTGCTGTCACCTTCTCACGAACCTCATTCATCCGTTTTTCCATATCGGTCCCCTGATCAAATTCCAACCAGATACTCGATCCACCCGAAAAAGAATAAGATGAAATCATTTTTAAGTCTTCAATTTCCTCAAGCTTTGATTCCAGCTTGTTTGAAACAAGCGTTTCAACTTCCTCCGGCGCTGCGCCCGGATACAGTGTAAATACCTGACCATAAGGAAGTACAATTTCAGGCTGAAGCTCTCTTGGTAGCCCAATAAATGCACTCGTACCAACAATCATAATCGCAATTAGCATCAGATAGACAATCTTGTATCTCTCTATGAAGAACGATGCCCACTTACCCAATATGTTCTTGGGTTGCTGCAGCTCAGGTATATCCTCCCAGTCTTTTTCCCTTTTCATGGTTCCCTCCTTGAAAATAAAAATGCCATAACGCTCTAAATGTATGTAGTCCAGCAGAAAAATAACACATATGCCCTAACACATGTGCAGTTTGTCTCATAATTCCTTTTCAGTTTAACCTCTGTAAATTAGAAACAGATTAGAGCGATATTAAAAGTCCATAACATAATAATTATTTAAACGCTGTGTCAGTTTTAGACAAATAAAAAAGAGCATGCGCGGATCTGTTATTCTTCATTAACCGATTCGCTCATACTCTCTTCTATTTTGCTTATACGTGATGCCTTTTCAGTTTTCCATAAACTCGACGAGATTATTGTTGATTGCATACAGCGTCGCCTGGACCCGGTCCTTGACACCTAGCTTTCTAAACACATTGCTCGCATAGTTTTTCACGGTTTTTTCACTCAGATAGAGCTGTCGCGCAACTTCCTTATTGGTCATGCCCTGTGAAATGCACTTAAGAACATCCCGTTCCCTTTCGGTCAGCTGTCCGAACTTATGCCCCACAGCTTCGTCCTTGCCTCTGTCCGTAAAGGATTCTACAAGGAGTTTTACCAGCCGCTTATCAATGTAGGATTCACCGCGGTTGACTTCTCTCACTGCTGAAATGATTTCCGTGGTATCGGAATCCTTCAAAATATACCCGTCTGCCCCATATTCGATGCAGCCAAGAAGTGTCTTCTTATCATCGGCAACAGTCAGCATGACTACCTTGGTTTCAAGGTCCAGATCAGTAAGTGCTCTTAGGACTTCAAGTCCCGTCATATCTGGCATATGGAAGTCAAGAAGGATCATATCAGGCTTTAACAGGCTGATTTGCTCGAGTGCCTTGCTGCCATTCTCGGCATCGCCCACCACAGCTATGTCTGGTTCAAATTCGATAATACGCTTGATTCCTTGTCGAATAAGCGCATGATCGTCTGCAATAAATACTCTAATCGGTACGGCGCACATCCATCATCACCTCTTTACTTACAGGTACTCTAAATGTGATTTTTGTCCCGCTGCCCACCTGACTTTCACATTTAAAAACACCATGAATTTGTTCAATACGTTCTTTCATACCCTTCAATCCATAAGAGTTCCCCATAATATTATCGGCAAAAATTTCACTAACTTCAAACCCTTTTCCATCATCGGCAATCTTTACGACAACAAAATTTGGCGAATACTCCAGTAAAATCTTAACATGCTCGGCTTGGGCATGCTTCTTGATATTGTTGAGAGACTCCTGAATCAGTCTGTATACAGCAATCTGCATACTGGTTTGAACATCAGCACGTTCCACTGTCGCTTTGAAATCGACTTCGCACGCCGCGTATTTTTTGAAATCCTGGATGAGGCCTTCTACGGCAAAGGTCAATGACTTGTGTTCCAGCGGTGCAGGTCTGAGTTCATAGATGATGTGACGGATTTCTCTCAGGGTATCCCTAACGGTTTCCTTAAGTTCGTCGAGCTCGGCAAAGCCTTTGTTCAAATCCTGTCTGAGCACAGCTTTGGCAATATCCGTTTTCAGAACAACATTCGCAAGGGACTGCGCGGGACCATCGTGAATTTCACGTGATATTTTCCTTTTTTCAGCCTCTAGGGCCTCCAGCAGGGATACACCGAACTCAAATGAAGTGTCTTCATCCACCATTGATGCCTGTCCAAGTTCGCCTGATAGAAAATTCATAGCTACCGATACCTGTCCAATAAGCTTTTCGGCACTTTTAAGAATTTCCTCTGCCTGTTTGAGATTCACCTCTAGTGATGACCTTTTTGAACGGAGCGTTTGTTCCTCCTGTTCTTTCATCTTATAGGCAATCCTTATATCTGCAGCCTGTTCATAGGCATTTTTTACATCTTCTTCATTATACTTGTCAAAATGTTTGCTCACCTGAACCAATTTTTGACGCATAATCTTATCTTTTCGCTCAAGATTGTCCACTTCGTCAATGACCTGACTGATTTCAGCCTGTACGTCCTTGATTTCAGACTTAATGCTTTCAACCTGAACACGTGCATTTTCAACAATTTTATAGATTTCTGACTTGCTGCTCTCAATAGCCTTGAGGGTCTTGTCGACAACCTCTTTGATAACGTTTGAATTCATGGACACGAATACCCTTTCCCCAAGTTCTGCAAAGACTCTACCCAATATGATATCATACAAATTAGAAATTTTTAATGCTTCAATTGTAAAGTGTGCGCTTACTTGGATTTTTCAAAGGAGGCAAGGAGCAAATCAACCATTCGACCATAACTTCTGACGCCGTCAGCCTGACCGTTTGCCTTCAGATATGTGTTATTCATCTCTGTCGATAAATCTTCGAACCACCCATCGTATCGATTCCAAAAATCATTGTTGGCTCTCAAATCATCCATAACAGGTTGACTGATATGATTTTTGAGCGCCAACCAAAGCTCTGGATCTGTATCATACAACGTATTCAACAGGTGAATGACTGCCAGCATGTGACCAGAGTATTTCACATAATCCGATTCGTGATTCAAACAAACCATGACTGCTATGAAATTGGCTTCGTCTTCACGCGCAACCCCTTGAAGATGGGCCATCTCATGCGCCATTGTGACTGGCTGCATGAAGGAACTTTGCATGGCATTGTAATTTGGTTCAGCCAGAAATGGATTATAGATGCCAGCAATACCGGCATAACTGAAAAAAACAGAGCTGAGCAGTGGCTTTGCCCTTCCTTTTACCCGGGAAAAGACAGCGTACGCATCGGGTAGATTTTCATAACCGGACCATAAGTCCAATTGTGGCGGTAAGGTTTCCGTATCCAGTCCTGCGCAGAGCTGATTTGCCTTTGTGACATGCCAGACTGCCAACTCGTATACTTCCTCGGCTGGCCTTGGGTGCACATCAAGCTGCAGACTCTCCTTAAGGGGTAACCTACTGTAATTGAGTCCCCACAAGCTTTGAAACAGGAGGAAAACACAAAGCATAAAGTTCACAGCAATGACCAATATTCTAAGTGCACGTCGCTTGGAATATGACCTCCACATGCGATATACGCAGTAAAGTGCCATCAGAAAAAGAACAGGAATCAGCAGTTCTCCAACCGACATGCCAAATTGTCTCGTAAACCAGGCGATTTTACTTGCGATGGCAGGGTAAAAAGCTCTGGAGTAGACCACTTCCACCCACTTTGGATAAGATGAAAATAGCGACAAAGCCAGTGCTGCCGCTACCAAGACCACTGTAGGCAGCCATAACCTCCACTTCATAAAATCACCTCATTTCTTGAATCATTATAACATACTGCACGTGACTTCCAATCCGCGCCCTCCGCTTGCCATAAATAAAAAGACATGGCTGTGCTAGGTTACACACTGCCATGCCCACTCTTTTCAAATGTATCAATTTGGAGTCCTACTGTGCCTGCTTTCAGGCACCGATTACTCGCCGATGATTTGGAAAATCACTTCCCTGACACGATTTCTCGTGTCGCACTCAACAAGCAGAAGGTTCTGCCAAGGTCCCAGTGTCATCTTACCGTCAATGAAAGGTACGGTAACAGATGGCGACAAAAGTGCGGCCTTGATGTGACCAGAACCATTGTCATCATTCCACGACTCATGGTGCTTATAATGAATCAGGTTTCCAGACGCATCCTTGTAGGGGGAAATGATATCAAGGGCATTCTTGAGATCATGCTCTACCAGCCCTGAATCGTATTCCATTATGGATAAGCCTGCAACACCACCGGTTGTAAATCCAGTAATTATGCCGTTTGTTATCCCCTTTTCCGAGGCGGCAGCCTTTAGAGCTGCTTCAAAATCACCAGTCACGTCCAACATGCCCATATTGGCACGTGTCTGGTAGGTCATTTTCATTGTATAAATCACTCATATCACTCAGTTTCATATTTTTATTTCTCTATTTCAGGACTTGTATCTGTTACATAGAGTTGTACCCTAATTAAAACACGTTACGACTGAAATTTCAACTGATCAAGTGCATCTATCAAATTGGGAACAACCTGTTTTTTCCTAGACACAATCCAATTGATAAACATACCCTGTTCCGGTTCCTTCGAAAAGGCTGTTTTTAGGACAATGTCGTTATTTGCACAGTAGAGCATATAGGAGCCTTCACGGATAATGTCTGTCGCAAGGAAGAGGGTCACTTCATTCCTTGACCGTTCATGCTCCATTTTCATCTTCTCGAGGAAGTCATCCTTCATCATGAGTATGGGTTCAATATCCAGTGTGAAAACCTGTCCAATCCCAATATGTGCACCTTCTGCCTCAAAGCTCTTGAAGTCCTTGAAGAGAATTTCATCGACAGTCTGACCTTCCAGCTTACTGCCTTCTCTGAACAGCGTCATGGCATAGTCTTCAGAATCAATATCCAGCAGCTCTGTCAAAGCTTTGATTGCTCTGATATCCTGACTGGTTGTCGTTGGCGACTTCATATACAGCGTGTCTGATATGATGCCTGAAATAAGAAGGCCTGCGTTCACACGGTCAATTTCATACCCCATTTCCAAATACATGCTGTACAGAATTGTACACGTACTGCCCACAGGCACATTTTTGAAATGGATAGGCGCATTGGTTCTGATGGCACCAATCTTATGGTGGTCTACAATCTCAATAACGCTTGCTTCTTCTATACCAACCGCACTTTGTCCATACTCATTGTGGTCAACAAGAATGACCTTCTTGCGTCTTGGTCTCAGTAGGTGACTTCGGCTTATCAGGCCCAAGTATTTATGGTCATCCGTGATGACAGGATAATAAGTATGTCTGCTTGTACGCATCTTGTCCTGTACATCGCTCAGTTCATCTCTGACTGCAAAAGTGACAATCCCCTTGGATCTCATAATAGAAGACACCTGATTACAGGAGGTCATCTTTCGCGAAACCGTATATGTATCCATGTCCACAGATATGACAGGGATATTCTTTGCCGTTGCCTTTGCAAGCAAATCGTCAGGAACATCCTTATTCCCTGTAACAGCTATCAGCTGAACGCCGGCATCTATGGCGAGTTCAATGGTCTCATACCGGTCTCCTACAATGGTAATGCAGCTTTCATCAAGCGTACTTTCCTGCTCAAGTGTGCGATAGTCCAGGGCCATTACCAGTATACGCCCCTTGATATCCCGCTCGCATCCATTTAAATTTCTGCCGCCAAGCCCCAGGAGTATGTTATCCGTACTCGTATTGAGGGCGTAAATATCTCCCCGAATCAGGTTCATGGCGATATCTTTCATTGTCAGAAGTCCCAGCAGATGATTGTCATCATCACAGACTGGCAACGTTCTGACACCATTCTTCTCCATGATGTCGTAGGCATCGAGAATCGAGGTTCCTGGTCTGACCGGGCTAACACGGTCGAGTCTGAGGTCCTTGACCTGGGTACGTACGTTTTCAATAATCTCAGGCGGCTCAACACCAAAAGTATCGAGTACAAATTTAGCCTCGCGGGGTAGCGGACCAAGTGCACACGCTTTAGCGTTTACGCCTTCCAGCTTTTTAAGATTTGCCATGGCAATAGCTGAACAGATTGAATCCGTATCTGGATTTTTATGTCCAAAAACTAATACTGTATTCTTTTCCATTCTAACTCCTTCAATCTCCCTTGTAATTCTGAACTTCATTATATCAGACTTCTTCGCTGATTAGGGAAAAGAAATTATCCGGACTGTTCGGCTTTGAAAAATAGAATCCCTGTATATAATCACAGTCTCTTTCCCACAGGAAATCGACCTGCCGCTTGTTCTCGACGCCTTCCGCAACCACTTTGAAATTGAGGTTTTTAGCAAGGTTGATAATCGAATTGGTCAGTTCAATAGACTTGTCATGGTCAGGTAAATCCTTTATGAACGACCTGTCAATCTTTATCTTGCTGAGCTTGAGCTTGTGGATCATGGAAAGCGAGGAATAGCCGGTCCCAAAATCATCCATGGTCAAACTGATTCCCAGCTCTCTGAGCTCGTCCAGCACACCTACGGCCTGGGCGAAATTCCGTATATAAATGCTCTCTGTAATCTCAAACTCGATCTTTTCAGGCGGAATCTCATATCTTTCAAGCAGGTACTTCACCTTCCTTGCAAAGTTCTCATCTTCAAGCTGACTGACGGAAATATTGACTGCAACCCCGTCCTGCAGGTGCTTGTCAAGATCCCAGGTCCTGATGTCCTTGAACACACGTTCAATCACCCACATGCCGAGCTGGGTCATGATACCTGTCTTTTCAGCCATTGGAATAAAAATGCTTGGAGATACATTTCCAAGGGTCTCATTGTCCCAGCGTATAAGGGCTTCTGCACAGGCAAACCCCTTGGCGTTATTCGCCTTGATTCCCTGATAATATACTGAGAACTCTTCCTTTTTAAGCGCTTCCTTAAGGCACGTTTCAAGCTGATTGGCGTGCTTGAAACGTTTCTCGATTTCCCTTGAATAATAGGAGAAGCTGCTTCCAGTACTCTCCTTAGCATGATAGAGCGCAATGTCGGCACTCTTCATCAGCTCCTTCAAGGTACTGGCATCATCCGGAAAGATGGCAATGCCTATGCTGGCATCCATACTGATTGTATGCCCTTCAATATCAATGGTCCGCCCTGCCACATCGAGAATTCGACTCGCGATGTCAGAGACAAGATCAGATTCAATATCTTTTACCATCACAATGAACTCATCGCCCCCCAGACGGGCCACAAAATCCTTGGACTTGATTGTGGATTCCAGTCTGTAGGATATGATTTTAAGCAGCTTGTCACCTTGGTCGTGGCCATAGGTGTCATTTATTTTCTTAAATCCGTCCAGGTCAATGAAAAACAAGGCATGCTTCATATCTTCCGCCGTCTGCTCAAGTTCACGGGTCGCTTTCTCAATAAAAGTCACACGGTTCATAAGCCCAGTCAGAACATCGGTTTTTGCCAAATGGCGGATCTTTTCCTCCTGCGCCTTGTACTTGGTAATGTCGTTCATCACGCCTACGTAGTTTGTGACCCTGTCCTTTTTATCCTTCACCGCAACAATCGTCAGCCACTCCTGGTAATACTCACCAGTTCTGCGCCTGTTTATGATCTCACCTTCCCAGTAGCCCTGAGTCTTGAGCTTATGCCACATGGTCTTATAGAACATCTCATCATGGCGTTCTGACTTCATGATTGACGGCTTCTTGCCAATGGCGTCTGAAAACTTAAAGCCTGTAATATTCTGAAAGGCATGGTTCACCCAAATAATCTGACCTTCCTGATTGGTAATCAACATGCCTTCATCTATGCTTTCAAAAATCTTGTTGATGAGGTCGAGCTTGGTAAAGGCACGTTTCTCAGCGTCCATGTCCATATATACGGATACAACTGCGGACACCCCGCCCTTGTACATGAGCGGAAATGCGTTGACCCGGTAGCTTTTCACCCTGCCCGATTTTGACTTTCTGAAAATCTCCTCGAAGATATTGTTGCCCTTTAGAACAAGACCATGAAAAAACTCCGCTTCTTCAATATACTCCCACGGACAAATCAGTGGTGTGACGTGGCGGTTCATGACCTCTTGAATGCCATACTCAAACTCTTTAAGAAATGCCGTGTTGACCGCCCTGATGCGCATGTCTGGGTTGAAAATGACCGCAGGAAGCTGAAGGGCATGGAAAAGCGTTTCAAAGATGTTCTGCTCTGTAGCTGGCAGAACACTGCGTTCAACCACAGTAGCCGGTTTTAAGGCGTTGAGTGTTGGTGCAACGATGGAATAGAGCGCCACCTTGTCCCTGTAGTGAACTGGGCCGCTGAGAACCTTGACGTCGAGCACTTCTCCCGAAGCCATCCTATGCTTGAATCTGAAGTGTCCTCTCTTTTCCTCCTTGGCCTTGGTCATTTCCTCCTTGATATGTTCTGGAGGCAATGTGTTGATATCCCCAATATTCATGCTACGCAGCGCGTTTACGGAGTATCCGTAAAATTCTGCGGCATTGGAGTTGCATTCTAAAATATGTCCCGTATCAGGATCGATAATCAGAATGGCCTCATCAATATTGTTAATGAGGTTTCTCGTTGGAACAAAGCTCATTTCAGCCCTGGAACGCAAATGGTTCCATGAACTCAAATCAGATATGATGACACACTGCGCGTCGGGCCAAAGTTGTCTGAGCTTTTCAGGCAACTTAACACTGATAACTTCCGAATAGAAATGCTCCCCATTTTTCTTCATGTGAATCCACCTGAAGCGCTGACACTCGGAGTCAATTGTCGGATGGAGAAAGTCTGTCTGTCTCGAAAAGGCATATTCCTTTTTCTTCTCATACTTCGAAGTAATAGCGCTCAGCTTCAAGTCAACCATTTCCAAAGCGTCTAGAAAACCAAATAGATTGACAGCTTCTGCGTTGGCAAAAACAATAATATCCTCATCAAAAACGATTACAGGATCCCCAATATTATTAATAATTTCCAATCTCGGGTCATATAAAGCGTCTTGTAAGCTTTCTGTACTGGACACCGAGCCACCTCCTCAGAAAATGCGCCTTCAATCTTAGCCAATAATAGTTATTGTAACTATCTACCCTCATATTCATGACATCCCCAGAATATATGTTAATTATTTCTAAATATTAATTAAGTTTTAACCTTATACAAGATATTTTCTGTTCACAATAATTTCAACTTGTGCTAGACTGAAATGCACTGGTTTGGGTAAGATATCACTATATTTTCCCTCATGCTTTTAGGAGGTTATCATGCTAAGCAAACAAGAAGTTCGAGACATTCTCGACATTGCCCTCTACGCCGGTCAGATTATGCTTGAAAATGGTGCTGAAACGTATCGCGTTGAAGAAACCATTGAACATATCTGCAGATCAAGAGGGCTGGACGACGTACACAATTTCACAATTCCTACAGGAATATTCATGTCTTATCATTACGATGGACAGGATTTCTCATATGTTAGAAAAATGAAGGCCAACATCATCGACCTGCATATCATTTCCATGGTCAATGAGTTTTCCCGTGATTTCGTAGCTGGAAACATTCCCGTAGAATCTGCAATGGCGCACCTTGAGACCATACGCAAAGCACCACATTATCCGCAGCTGCTCCAGCATGCAGCCGGTGGTCTGGCCAGCGGTTTCTTTACCTTGATTTATGGTGGAAATACCCTGGAAGGTGTCTTGTCCTTTATGGTAGGCTTTATGGTTGTCTTCACTGTCAATACCATTTCCAAAAGAACACGGGCCTTCTTTCTTAAAAATCTTGGCGGCGGCATCGTCAACACTTTGGCAGCAATGCTTCTGACTTCGATTGCAGTGAGCCTCGGACACCCGGTGAATGTAGATGTCATTGTCATCGGCGCTTTAATGCCGCTGGTCCCTGGCGTTGCCATAACGAACGCGCTTCGAGACACCATCTCCGGCGACTTTGTTTCCGGTGTATCCAAGCTTTCTGAAGCTTTTGGCGTGGCACTCGCAATCGCACTGGGTGTGGCAGCCGTACTTCAGGCCAGTCTGATTCTTACAGGAGGTGTATTGTAATGCTTCAAGCAGCTCTATACGCATTCATATGTACAGTGGGATTTGCTGTAATTTTCAACATTCCAAAAAAGAACATCGTACAGTCCGGTATTGTAGGCGCCATTGGATGGGTTGTCTACATCAACGCGCAGACCCTGCTCGCATCTATTGTATTCGCAGCATTTGCCGGTGCTTTTGCGGTTGGCATTGTCGGCGAAATCTTTGCGCGTGTTTGCAAGGAACCGGGTACGGTTTTCGTGGTTCCGGGCATCATCCCCCTCGTTCCAGGCTATGGTCTTTACTACGCCATGCTTCAATCGGTTGAAAACAACTACGATGCGGCGATACAGTCAGGCCTTGAAACCGTTCTGGTTGCCATAGCAATCGCCTGCGCAGTCATTTCGACAACATCCATTGGACGTATGATCAAGCGCGGCATGATAAACAGACAATAAAAGCCCTTTAGGACTTCTATGGGTCTTGGGTTTCTGGTTTTCTGCAAATTAAAACGGCCTCGTCGACATCATGTCGGCTAGCCGTTTTTTTGCTTACTCGTTTTTCTTCAATACGTTTTACAGAAGCTCTTTTATTTTCTCAGCTACAAAGTCATACAGCGGCTGGTCTTCGATTGTTACAATCGATTCATCCATCAGGTCAGGCTTGACTCTGAAAAAGTTGATAATGACCTTGTTGCCCTCCAGATAATACACGTCATGATGTCCTGGTACAAAGTGGACTTCGATGGATTCCGGCGCACCCGCTTCGCTCAGTTCCTGCGCAAGTGCATCCAGGTTCAGTTTCTTAAGCGGTGCCACCATCATGTCTGTATACTCGAGGTCTTCCATCATCCACATATTGTTGTTCCAGAACTTCCGTGAAATCTTACATGGGGTATTCAGCATTTCTCGATTTGAAATCGCACTGAGCACCTTTCTGGCTGCATCGGGATCAAAGCTTTCCTTATATAGCGGCTTCATTGCTTCATAAGAGGTAATGTCCGCCATATAGGCTTCGCCAACCTTTTCCTTCTCATTGGTTGCCTTCCAAAAATACAGCATTGCTTCGATGACATCCAGCTTCACATTGATTCTTGTCATAATAACACTCCTTACATAATCGTTCACACAATACAGTTCACGCTTATTATTATACTCGAGTTGTGTGTCATATGACATATAAATATTTATGTGACTCAAGCTTATATGGCTTCCTGCGTCCTCGGTCTAACGTGTTCCTTGGTCGGTTCACCATTTTCTTCAAACTGCCTCCATACGGCAATGAGCCTGTCCACATACTTCATGAGCTGAGGGTCAAATTGCGAGCCCATACAGGCTTTTACCTCCCGGCGCACCTCATCCCATCCGAAGCATTTTCTATAGGGCCTGTTGGAAGACATAGCATCTATCGTATCACACAGGGCTATTATTCTTGCTGCAATATGTATTTCTGCTCCTTTGAGCCCATAGGGATATCCACATCCGTCCCAGCGTTCGTGATGCTGTAAAATCACCTGTCCAACCTCAATGAGACTGCTGTCCTGTACAATTTCAAATCCAATGCTTGGATGTGTCTTCATGACAGCCCATTCTTCATTGGTAAGACCGCCTTCCTTGAGGAGAATGTAGTCAGATATGCCAATTTTCCCAATATCGTGCAAGTGCCCGGCTATGTGGATCAGTTCCCTGGTTTCATCATCCAACCGCATCATCTTGGAAAGCTCCAGTGCCATATCACCGACACGCCCCGAATGTCCCTTGGTATAATGGTCCCTGTAGTCCAGCGCATTCACAAGGCAGTGAATAACATCATTATAAAAATCACTTCGACAATTACTACACATGCTGCAATCTTTCATTACTTTCTCCATTTCCGAATCGAAAACTACGACTTTTGTCAAATGATAATCATTCTCATATAGTATGAACCTCATTGCTTCTTTTGTCAATCCATCTTTCACATACTTTTCACGTATCTGTACATTAAAATAGAATATGACATTGTTATCCTGTTCCAATGTGGAAAATGTTATGGAAATATGATGGAAATATAAATCAAGTATTAAAATTTCACAGACATAATTCATTTATAATGAACGTGTGTTACTATAACAATTGAATCGCTATAATGGAGGTCCACTATGTTAAATACAAATATTTTGGTAGTCGATGACGAATCAAAGCTTCGCCGGGTCGTTTCCAAATATCTTGAGCACGAAGGCTATAGGGTAGATGAAGCCCAGGACGGCGCACATGCCCTGATGCTCGTACAATCCAAGAAATACGATCTGATTCTACTTGATGTCATGATGCCTGAAATTGATGGATGGACTGTCTGCCAGGAAGTCAGGAACACCACAGACACACGGGTTATCATGCTCACTGCGCGTGGTGAGGAATATGACAAGCTTCTAGGCTTTGAGCTCGGCGCAGATGATTACATCACAAAGCCCTTTAGTCTGAGACTACTCGCAGCAAGAGTCAAAGCCGTTCTCAGTCGCGGAAGAACCGTACTTGAATCCACCAGCACCGAGCTTCAAGTCGGGCCCATTCGGCTCAACGAAATGTCGAGACAAATTTTCGTTGACCATATCGAGCTCAAGCTCACCCCACGCGAGTACGAACTGCTCGCTTTCATGATTAATAATCAAAACATTGCCTTCACACGCGACACCCTTCTTTCACGTGTATGGGGCTATGACTTCAACGGAGATTACAGGACAGTCGATACGCATATCCGTCAGCTTCGCGACAAACTCGGTACACACAAGGAATTTCTGAAAACCGTATGGGGCACAGGATATAAATTCTGTGTTGGAGACTAACAATGAGACGCATTGGAACAAAACTTTGGTTTGGAATAACCATGCTCATCCTCTTCATTATTGCTATGGTTTGGATCTTTCAGGTTGTTCTTTTAAGAAACTTCTATATCAGCGAACGCAAGGAAGCGCTTCTTGATATGGGCACAACACTCGCAGAAGAACTCACATTGTGGGATCAATCCAGCGAGGCGCCCTCAGAAGCCAACCACATTGTAAGCAATCTCTTCACACTCTATGACACACGTGTCGTTATTCTGGGTGCAGATGATCAGATCGTCATCAGCGATGCATTGACGCCGCCTCAGGTACGCGGAGAAAACCTGCGCGAATTTATGGAAATGGCAAAGCCCATGAATATCGATTTGCTTCATATTTATGAACGGGCAAAAAGCCGATCAAGAACAACGGTTACTTACAGTGTTCTTGAAGACAAGTTCCCACCCAACGGTGCCATGCTTGTAACCGCCCCCATCATTCTTGGCAATAATTATAAGGGCAAGGTCGTTCTTTTCATGCCCCTCGCGCCTATTGATGAGTCGGCAACAATTCTTCAGAAACAGCTCTCTATCATCTCCGCGCTTTCCCTGCTTGTGGGATCACTTTTTGCATTCGTGGTATCCAGGGAGTTCACGCGTCCGATTTTGAATATACGTGAGGCAACCCATCAGATTGCTGCAGGTAACTTCGACGTTTCTCTTACGAGCAAATCCAAAGATGAGGTTGGCAACCTGACCCGAGACATTATGGACATGGCAAGCCGGCTTGAGGAAATCAACCAGGAGCGTAAGGACTTTATCGCCAACGCTTCCCACGACCTTAGAACACCCATCACACTCATTCAGACCTATGCAGAATACCTGATCGACAAGAATGACTCGCTTTCAGAGGAAGATCTGTTTTCCATACAGATCATTCACGATGAAGCACAGCGACTTGGCAATATCGTAGACGACCTGCTCTACCTGTCAAAAATCGAGTCCAGGGGCGCAGGCCTCCAAAAGGAACCCCATGCATTGACGGATATTGCGCAGGAAATCTTCAAAAACTTCTTCGCCTTGTCTGAGTCCTCTCAGATTGAAATAAGCATTAGTGAAGAAGGCATACCACGTGATGTCACTCTGGACAAGCAAAAAATACAAAGGGTACTCTACAACCTGGTCGACAACATCAACACCCACGCTTCAGGTGTGACAAAAATTGATGTAAAACTCAAGTACGGGCCTTCCCGCTTCAGATTTGAAATTTCAGACAACGGCTGCGGCATCAGTGAGAATGACTTGAAATATGTTTGGGACAGATTCTACAAAATCGATAAGTCCAGAACTTCCAATGAAAATGATTCCAGTGCGCAATCCGGCATTGGCATGGCAATCATCAAACAGATTCTCATTATGCACCAGTATGAATACGGGATTGAATCAAAGGAACACAATGGAACGACTGTCTGGTTCCAGGGAACATACAGCTGATTAAAACAAAAAAAAACACACCTCGGGTTGCTCAGGCCCGAGGTGTGTTTTTATTATGATGCGATTCATGAGAATTAATCTATCTCAACAGCGATAATACATTCTCCGGCTGTTGGTTAGCTTGTGCCAGCATTGCATTTGCAGATTGCTGCAATACGTTGTACTTTGTATATTCCATCATTTCTTCAGCGATATCGACGTCTCGAATTCTCGATTCAGCAGCTGTCAGATTTTCTGAAGAAGTTTCCAGATTGTTGATTGTGTGCTCAAGACGGTTTTGGTATGCACCAAGTTTCGCACGTTCGTTGGATACCGCTTTAATAGCGTCATCGATTGTGCTGATTGCAGATTCTGCCCCGTCAGAAGTTGACAGGTCCAGATCTTCAACACCCAGTGCTTCAGCCGACATGTCACTCATGGCAATATTCATTGTCTGACCGTCATTTGCACCAATTTGCATGGTTAACGAGTTGTTTGTCACAACGACTTCAGTTGAACCCGCCGTTGTCAAATCCGCTGCAAAATCCAGTGTCAGACCGCCGATTTCGATTTCGTCATCCGCGTAGTCATCTACAGAAACTGTTGCCAGCGTGTTTGTGCCGTCAGTCAGTTCAAAGGTATAATCACCCTCGATGTCAAATGAAACCGTGCCTGTACCCGTAATCGAACCCGCATCAATACCAATACCGCCAATGGCAATATCGTCATTTACGATGTCCACATTGTTCTGGCTCGCTACCTCTTCACCTGTATCCGAGTCAACCAGCGATACCACATAAGTGCCTGCATTGTCACTGTCCTCTTCAACGACGATTTGGTAACTGCCCGGCTGTACGTCTGCCGCGTCACTGCCTGCTGCCGCACCCGAACCGTCAATCAGGATTTCGGCTGCTGCAAGTCCAGTTCCGCCATCAACAACGTCTTCAACTGCAATAGCCGTATCTACCGTTACGTTGACTGTATAGGTGCCTGTCTCGAGCTCGGCATTCGATGTCTCAACCGAATCGATAAGAGCTGTATTCGTTGCGCCAATTGAAGCAGTAGATGCAGAGTTGCCGTTAAGCAGTGTTTTTGTATTGAATTCTGTTGTTTCTGATATTCTGTCGATTTCCTCAACGAGCTGATCAATTTCAAGCTGGATTGCTTCACGGTCATCTGCCGTATTTGTGTCATTTGTTGCTTGAACCGATAGTTCACGCATACGCTGAAGAATATCTTCCGTTTCTGTCAGTGCACCTTCCGCAGTCTGAACCATTGAAATTGCGTCCTGTGAGTTTGCAGACGCCTGATCAAGACCACGAATCTGTGAACGCATTTTCTCGGAAATCGCAAGACCTGCAGCATCGTCCGCTGCACTGTTGATGCGAAGTCCGGAAGAAAGCTTTTCAATAGAGCTCTCTGCTTTTTTGTTGTTCATAGACAACTGATTGTAAGTGTTAAGTGCCATTGTGTTAGTGTTGATTCTCATTTAGGTTCCCTCCTAGTCAAAAATCGTATCCATACTTTTGAGTTTTGGAAGTCTTCCACCTGTCGACAGCTTCTTTTACTTCCTACACCCAGTATGCAATCTGAATGTGGGACAACAATGATAAGTCTTTGAGACATCGTGTGTCACTATGAGAGAATGTGTGATGAAAAGAATTCCAAATAAAAGGACTACCGCGCTAGGAAAGTGCCTTCATAACGGAGTAGCCCCACTGACTTGCCTTTTCTATTTTCTCATATCAAAGTGCATACCCTGTCTTGCCATATGCGGTCTGAAATACCCCTTCACAACAGCACGGTGATGCACCTTTGTTTTACGCACCTTATCCTTTGATATTTGAACTTCAGTTGCCAAACGCCCCGACAAGTCTCCATACCGGTCCATAATGCCACGAATACGCCCTTCAAAGGGCAGTGTTTTTGCGTGCCCGGCCTGGTCAATCACTTCATTGGCTATCAGGTTTCTCAGCTTGGCCACCTCATCATTGAGTCGTTTGATCCGTCTGCATTTCTGTCGAAGCATGGACTTCATCTGCGCAGCCTCTGCTGCGTCAAGAAGTCTCTCAACCGTTCTTATGGATATGACAAGCTTTTTTGACCTTGAGCTGCGATCATCTGCTTTCATCATCAGCCTCCCAGCATGGAGCTAAGCGCTTCAAGCTCAGCGTTCATTTGAGACAAGTAAGTTTCCATCGTCGTATAGTCGTCGTACAGCTCTTCTTCCTTTTCAACCAGCCAATCCTCCAGATCGACAAGCGTCTCGCTGTACTCCTCTATTTCTTCGTAGAGAATATTATCCGTTTCCGAAGAATCGCCTTCGGCACCTGCCAGCTCAATAAGCGACCCCTTATTGCCATTGGAGTCTCTTGACAGTGAAACTTTGTCCTCAATCGCGTCGTAAAGACGGAACATGAGCCCTTCCTCCTGATACCGCACCTGGGATTCACTTGAAGACAAATCTCTTCCCGTCGTCGTTCCTGGATAGGTTTCTGAGCTTTGGGTAAAGAGACTGATTACTGCATCTGTATCCTCTTCAAGAGCCTCTTTCAAGACATCTTCATCGATAACCAGCTTTCCTTTGTCGGTATAGTCATCCGTTGAAATCCCAATATCTGGGAGAGATATATCCAGTCCTTCTACAGACTCATAGAGGGCCAGACGCATTTCGTCAAGCAGGTCTTCAATATACTCGTCGTCTTCGAGAACGCCGTTTTTCGCAATCGACTCCCAGCTTTCTATCTCATCGTCTGACATCTCGCTTTTCTGCTCTTCAGTGAGCGGCGGATAATCACTGTCATATTCTTCACTGATAAGGCTGTTGAGTGAGTCTATCAGTGAATTGTAAGCATCGACAAACCCAACGATGGCATCATAGGCACCCTCTGTATTCTTTTCTACAGAAACCGTCTCTGCAGATTCGGTGACATCACTCAGAGTATAGGTGATCTCATCCAGTGTAAATGTGTTTTCACTGCGCACATACGTCTCGCCATCAATTTCTACGACGGCATCTGTTCCTTCGGTGTAGCTGAGACTTAAGGCACTCAGGAAGGTACTCTCGTCCTCTGAAAAGCTAAGCGTCTCACCCGCACCCGTAGAATCTGAGGTTATCACAAATGCGCCAGTTGAATTCTTATAGGTTACAGTCACCCCTGCGTCAGAGGAGCTGTTGATTTCATCAATCATTTCGTCGAGGGACGTGTCTTCATCAAATGCGAATTCAACACCGTTTATGGAAAATTCAACCTCGCCGCTGCTGTTAAACTCAAAAGCTGTATTCATATATGACTGCATTTCTGAAAGCGTCATATCACCGCTAATTCTGTTGGAAAGCACACTGCCCTCTCCAAAACCAAGCTGTGTCAGTGTACTTTCATCTGTTTCACTAATATCAATTTCCGTAACGCCGCTGCCAGAAGCGGTTTCCATTTGAAGATAGCCATCTGCATCCAGACTGACTTCAATTTTTCCACTGCCTACGGCATCATCGATAGCTGTCTGAAGTGCACCAACCGAGTCCACATCGCTTAAATCCACTTCACGCTCAACACCGTCCACATCGATGATAAGGCTTCCTTCCAAATCGGTAAAGTCTGCTGCTTCACTTCCCTGAATCGACTGGCTTATGCTTGAATCACTGGCATACTGCGCAGAGGTTGCAAGCTGAGAAACCAACACGCTGTGAGAACCGATCAGGGCATTCTCACTGGCAGATACACTAACGGCGCTTGATGAGGATGTAGCTTGGATTACATCGAACGTAGAAGCTGACAGCATGTTGGTATCGGAGTTCAAATAGTTAAAGTAGGTGTCTTCAAAACCAGAAACACTGCTTATTACAGATTGATAGGCTTCAGACCGCCACTCAGCCAACTGCTTGTCTTGATAAACCTTGTTATACTCATACATCTCAGCTTCCATTGCCGATGCCACAAGTTCGTCTACGTCTAGTCCTGAGACCATCCCAGTGATTCTATTGGAGCTTGTTGATCCTGTTACATACATCAAATCACCGCCTTATTCATTCCTTTTCACTTAAGCTCTATACCCATAACCATAGATGGTTTCAATACGGAGCTTTGGCAACCGTTTACGCAGTCGCCTGATTAAATCATCTACAACGCGATCACTCATATATTCGGTTATTCCCCATACATGGTTTAAAATCTGTTCTCTTGAAAGGGCACGCCCTGCATTGCGGGCAAAATACATGAGAAGATCAAATTCCTTAGAGGTAAGCTCCAGAATTTCATCATCCTCCTTCACAATGCGTCTTTCAAGATCAATATTGTAATCCTGAAGCCTAAGCGACTTATCAAGGATAAACTCCTGCTTGTCGATCATCATATATCTTTCGACAAGTCTTTTTGAACGTATAAGCAGCTCTCTTGGTGAAAATGGTTTTTCAAGATAGTCATCGCCGCCAAGTTCGAGGCTGAGTACACGATCGGTTATACTTGGATTTGAGGAAATAAAGATTACTGGCGTCCTTGCACTTTTCTTTTTAATTTTTTGAATCATCTCATATCCGTGTATATCAGGTAAATTAACGTCGAGAACCCATAGGTTCGGATCGTCTTCAATCGAGTCCGCGGCTTCCCTGCCACTCGAGAACGATTTGACTTGCCAGCCTTCATTTTCGAAGCAAACTTTCAAGACATTGTTTAAGCTCATCTCGTTTTCGACTAGATACACGTCATAATTCAATTTTTTCGCCACCTTTCTCAACTAGAAATCATGGGATCCATCTCACAGTGATTTCTACGTTAAAGCTATGGTAACAGACAAATGTGAGAAAAAAGTTAGGCGAATGTCGTGAAATGTGGGAAATATCACAAGAAATTGAGAAGTGTCGGTAAAATTACCTTTGAACTTGCCGCAAGCGACGCCTCATAGACTGTTTCAGCCTCAGCCATCTCTACCGAGAGTTCCGCAATATCCGCATCTCGCGCTTCACTGAGAAGGTCGTTGTACATCTCAATATCCGTTGCAACACGGTCTGCTTTAAGATCATTGCTCGTCATCCGAGAGCCGATTTCCGTCTGCTGACTTACCAGATTATCAAGCACGGTATCAATGCCACTGAGAATTTCATCCATATCCAGTTCCTTGGTTACAACCGTTGCCGGCGAGGTACTGGTATCGACTTCCTTATATGTCGTCTCTCCGGACAAACACATTTTCAGTTGACTAAGCACGGATGCCACACTGTCCGACCCCGTTCCCATGACTTCAAATCCATCCAGGTTGACCTGTGTGGACTGCATGGTGGATGTTGGATACTTAATGGCCTCATTTTCAAAGCTTTCACCGCTATAACTCGCATAATAAGCCAAAATATCCGTATCAGATGCCTGATCTGAATAAGGTCCTTCCAAACTGAGGGGAATACCCTTATAGGTCATGATATCGGTGTAGAGGGTCGAAGTTGATTCAAATGGCGGTTCTGACGTATCGTAGCCTGCGAAGATATATGATCCGGCATAGTCTGTGTTTCCAAGCTGAATCAGTTCTTCGGTGAGCTCATCCACCTCGGCAAGTATCTTTTCACGATCTTCGTCATCTAGTGTGTCATTGTTGGCCTGTACCGAAAGTTCACTGACACGCTGCATGATGTCCACCATGGATTCCAGCGAGGACTCTGTAACACTCATCCAACTGTCCGCATCTGTAATATTGTCCTCATACTGTTCCAATTCCGTCAAGTAGGCCTGATACTGCAGGGCCTTGGCCGATTCAACTGGTGATTCCGATGCCACAGAATATTTTTCTCCGCTGGCAAGTTGCTTATAGACCGTGTTCATATTGTTCAAATTGCTCGATATGTTCCAAATGACGCTTTGCGTCATCATTGAATTGGTTACACGCATGTTATCAACCTCCCACGAGCCCGATTGTGGCCTCTATGACTTCATTCCAGATTTCAATGACTTTTGCAGATGCGTTGTAGGACAGCTGATAGGATTCCAGCTTTGCAGCCTCTTCATCTATAGAGACACTCGTCTGGGACATGCGCCAAGTCGTATAGAGCTCATAGTCTGTTTCAGCCGAACTATAACTCGTTTCTGCATAACTCACATTCGCACTTAAGGTTGAAATTTTGGCAGTCATGGATTCCTTTGGCGTGGATGTTCCGAAGACAGCGTTGCTGTCAGTCATGTCAAGAATAGCCTGCAGGTTCTGCGCATTGCCCTCTTCCCCTTGGGTATCGGACACGGCAATCAGGTCTGGATCTTCAATAATATCCTCATTTACAGACATGTTCAGTGCTGTGATATTTTCATAGAGTGCATCTGTATCGGTGTCCTGGGCGTAAAAGTCATCTGAACGCATGCCTGAATTTGTGAAGAATGCAGTTCCGGTCTCACCATTCAGGTCGTATCCATCTGCGTGTCCCGCGATTTCCGTGCCATCATCTCCTGTAAGGCCTTCATTAAAGGCTTTGGCAAAAGTCTGGGCCCATGTATCGAGTTCTTCCATATAATAAGGAATGCCCTTCGATGTTGCGCTGTTCCCATCTCTTACCTCGATAAGCGCCGCCAGTTCCCCGCTTTCACAATCCAGTGACTTTCCGCTCGACGCCCAGACCACATCGTACTTGGGCTCTCCGTTTAAAAGTTCACCATCTGAAACCAGTTCAAGCTCAGAAACCACATCATCTGTAACAAGGGCTGTTCCGCCAATGGAAATCTGTACCGTTTCATAAGAAGATGATCCCATGGAAACCGAAAGCATATTCACATCCACATCAACCAGGGATGAAAGCTCGTCTATCAGCAAATCCTGCTGGTCTTGAAGGGCATTGGTATTTCCACCTTCAAGGGCAGTCATTTTGATTTCTGTGTTCAGCTCTGCAATCTGGTCTGCAAGGGCATTGATTTCTGTCACAGTCGTTTCCACCTGATCATTGATCATGCTCTGCTGATCAAGAAGGTCAAGCGCAGTCTGATTCAAGCTGTCACAGAAGGACTGGGCAGACTCTGCCATAAGCGACCGGGCAGCTTCATCATCCGGCGTCGTAATAAGATTGGACATTTGGGTGACAAACTCGTCATAGAGTGCAGAAAAACCCGTATCGTCAAGAGCGTGGTAACTATTTTCCACATTGCTGAGCAGGGTGCTTGAGGTATCCCAGTAACTGTACGAAGACTGGGATTCCCAGTACTGCGTATTCATATAGTAGGACTGGACCTGCTCTGCTACGGTTGTAGACATGCTGCCGCCCGTAGTTGTGCTGAACTTCACCCCAGAAGTGCCTGAGTACTGCTTCACACTCTGGACTGAGTACCCTTCTGTATTTGCATTGCTGATGTTTGTACTTGTCACATACATGGAGTACTGGCTGTTTGTAAGACTGTTGGAAGCAACAGCAATACCTGAAAATGTTGAAGCCATATTTCCCCCTTACATCCCGTTAATCACGAGTTCCACCAGTTCATCTAATAGTTGGAAGACTTGTGCGCTGGCATTATAGGCCTGCTGATACACGAGAAGATTGGCCATCTCCTCATCCAGACTCACACCCATGGTAGACGACTTCTGTGTCAGAAGCTGTTCCGTAACAAGGGTATGGGTCTCCAGTGACGTGGTTGCCGTACTAATATCGTTTGCAATCCAGTCAACCATTTCCTGTGCCTGTTCTGCAATACCGGCAGTGTCTCTTAGGGCTGCGATTTCAAGTGCAATGGTATTGCCCCCTGTTGCAGTTGTACTGGATGCCACAATAAGATCCGTATTTTCAAGTTCCGAGTTCACAGTAATGTTATCCGCAGTAAAGGTATCCGATCCATCTGAGGTGATAAAGAATGAGGTCCCTGTATTTCCGTCCAGATCATAACCGCTTTCATGGCTCGCATTAACCATTTCTGCGATTGTCGTGGCCAGGGTGTCCAGATAATTCTTTGCCTCTTGAAGGGTGCCTTCCTGACCAGCACGAAGCATGCCTTCAATCTGACCTGAGGTCGGCTCAATTTCCTGGCCGGTCTCCTCCCAGCTGATTGACGGCGTTTGCGTCATTGGATCCAAAGCATAGCTTATGCTTTCGTAAGTATCCCCGGAAACAAGAAGCGCATGATCAAAGTACACATTGACCGTCCCGTTATCGGACTCAAAATAACTGCTGCCTGTTAGGGCACAGAGTTCATCGAGAACCAGGTTTCGCTGGTCAAGCAGGTCTGTTGGCGTTTCACCGCTGGCAATCTTTGCAGAAATGACTTCATTCATTTCTGCAATCTGCTCTGACAAGGCATTGATTTCATCGACAGCACTTTCAATATCCGCATTTATGGATGCCTGCAGGTCGTCAAGTTCATCGTCGGCTTGATTTAATGCATCTGTCAGCGCCAGTGCCGTTTCATATACATTGACACGTGCGGATGCGTCATCAGGACTTTTGGCCAGCTCTTCCCATGCATTGAAGAAGGGATCAATGAGTTCTTCAAGTCCTGAATCTGACACTTCGCCAATAATCGACTCGATTTCACTGGCATAGGTCAAAAACGCGTCATCTGCACGAGCCTCCGCCAGTTCATTTCTGTATTTTTCATCGACATACCGGTCGCGGATTTGAACAATTTCCTGAACCTCAACTCCAGAATACCCACTCGCCCAGGAGGTGTTGTTCTGAATGCTCTGCTGCCTTGTATATCCTTCAGTATCAACATTTGAAATGTTGTTTGTCGTTACACTGAGCGCGGTCTGCATGGCAGCCATGCCAGAAGTTGCAATTGTATAACTGCCCATTGTACTCGCCACAATTCACACCTCCTAGCGCTTGAGATTAATCAGTTCCTGAAGCATTTCATCCGCTGTTGTTATGATGCGGCTGCAGGCCTGATAGCCTCTTTGTGTTGTAATCAAATCTGTCATTTCCTTTGAAAGATCCACATTGGACATTTCAAGATAGCCTGAAACCAGGCTGCCCGTACCACTTGCTCCCGGCGCGTAGGCTGTCGTGAATGTACCGGAGTTCACAGTCTCCGCATAGAGGTTGTTCCCAAGACTTTCAAGGCCGCCCGGATTGGAAAACTGCGCCAGCGAAATCATAGCGATGGACTGTGACTGTCCATTGGAATAGGACGCTGTGATAATACCGTCTGAACCGATGCTGAAATCGGAATATTCTCCCGATGCATAGCCATCCATTGACGACATGTACACATCTGAATCTTCTCCGTACATGGTCATATTTGAAAAATCCAGTTCAAAAGTGGAGGTATCCGTACCGCCATCTGTTTCAAGTGTCACATCGATGGAGGTTGGAAAATCAGTGTCATCTGTGACAATGTTCCCGCTTCCGTCAAACTTCAAATAGCCACTCGTGGAGGTCGTTCCATCTGAGTTTGGAATTTCATAGTAGTAAGTCGTATAGGGATTGTCCGCGTCAGTTTCATCTACATAGCACTTTGTAAACTCAATATCCAAGTCGTGGAGCTCTCCCAGGCTATCATACGCATAGATGCTCGTCGTGAAGTCCGCCTCATCCGGGACCGTACCGATGTCATCTGCAGCGTCTCCGACTGCATCAAGTGTTGAGTCAAGAGAACCTGTCAATTCTATAAGGGTTGTCGCTTCCGGAGCCATAGTCACACTGCTTCCCGTTCCCAATTCAAAGATATTGATCGGCTCTGGATCTGTCGTGGTGTCAAATGAATAATCGCCATCATCGTCATAGCTTCCATCCAAGAATCCGCAAACATAGTAGCCGTCGCTGGTTACCAGGTTGCCGTCTGAGTCGACGCCAAAATTGCCTGCACGTGTGAAGAAATACTGGTCGCTGTCACCGCTCTTTACAATGAAGTAACCCTCGCCATCAATGGCAAGGTCAGTTGTACTTCCAGTGAGCTGCAGGCTGCCTACGGTATTGACCGTACTGATATTGGCGACTCCAACGCCGACACCGACCTGCTGTGGGTTGGTTCCGCCCAGTCCATCGTCACTTGACGCTGAAGCGCCCGACATGGTTTGGCTGATGGTCTGTGAAAAGGTTACGTTGGAAGACTTGAATCCGACTGTGTTTACATTGGCAACGTTGTTACCGATAACATCCAGCTTGACCTGATGGGTCTGCATGCCTGTTACACCTGAGTAAAGTGCACTCATCATTACGCATCAACCTCCTCAGAATCAGTATCAGTATCTGTGTCTGTGGATACCGCATTGACCTGGACAATATCTGACAGGTCAATATAATCTCCGTTTACGACCAGCTGTGTCGTTCCGCCGCTTGTAATAACGGACTCGACGGTGCCTTCATACACCGAACTCAAACCTGTCGTGTCATCTATGACCGAATATGTTATGTCATTGCCAAGCAGGCTGTACATTTGTGATGTGCTCTCCGCGCTCAGCATCTGATTCATAATTTCAAGGGATGAAAACTCTGCCATTTGAGCCAATGACTCTGTATCGCTCACCGGCTCAAGCGGGTCCTGATTCTGATACTGCACCATTAGGAGTTCCAGAAACTCACTTGAATCCAGGGTTGTACTGCTGCTGTCTACCGTAGAGCTTGTTGCTTCAACCAACATACTTGATGAAACCGAACTAACTGACATAAAAATGCCTCCATTCTTCTCATGTGTAACACACCTGTTTATTGTTAGGGTCAGTTTAAGCTTCAAGAATGGGATAATTGACTTCAAACTTTGTTAGAATTACAGCAAGTGTTAAAAAATATGTGCAATATCGCAAAATATGTGAGGCTAATATTCAATAAAAAAACTAGTACTTTGTTGTCAGAAAATCATATGAACAGGGGTCGGCACAAGACGTTTTGAATTTATTTCCATTATGTTTCAATTTCCTATGTCTTCTGGCATGGCCCATCATAAATATGGTATATTGATGACATACATCATACTTTAAACCTATATAAATAGAAGAGAACTTCAGGTGTGATAATACTTATTTCAGACAGGCAGGTGTGATATGAAAAATAAACTTCTAGTCCCATTATTTCTGATGCTGCTGTTTACACTCGGCGTCAGCTATGCCAGCTCCATATCAGTGGACTTATATGTTGGCGAAACCTATGCCCTTCAACCTCGCGTCATTGGCGACGATGGATTTGACGTGGATGAAAGCATCACATGGTACAGCTCAGATACGGATGTGGCAAGTGTCAAGGACGGCATCATAACAGCCCTTTCAAAAGGACAGGCGGTCATTACCGCATCGGTCAGCGAGGGGTCCAGCTTACGGTCCTTCAGTGTCTATCTGACCGTCCAGTCTACAGTGAAATCCATTGAACTGATTCCAGAGAAAAACGAAATCTACGTCGGCGAAGAAATCTCCGCCGAGTACAGCATTACGCCATATAGCGGTATTCCTGTTCCCGTTTACGACAAGGTTACCTTTGAGTCCACCGACGAGTCTGTCTTTACGGTAGACAAGAACGGCACAGTGAAGGGTATTGGTTCTGGAAGCGCATTTCTAAAGGTCATTTCGGATGACGGCGAACGAACCTCCATGAAAAAAATTACAGTCAAGAACATGGTCAAGAGCATTCGGATTGATTCGGATATTGAAGAGGTCTACGTTGGCGAAGAAGGCAAACTGGATGTGATTTTCAGTCCCTCAGATGCCTATAATCAGGACCTTGAATGGTCCGCATCGAGTCAGATTGACATTGATGATGACGGTTCATTTACCGCAGAAGCTGGCGGAACCGCCTATGTCACTGCAATTGCAGATGACGGAGATGCCAAGGCAACCTACAAGTTCCTTGTCAAGTCCATGGTTAGCGGTATCGAGATCACGAGCAAGCCAATCGAGCTCGACGATACCCGCACAGAATATCAGCTCACAGCTGAGCTTGAAGAGAAATATCCAGGCAAGACACCCATAGAAGACGGCATTGAGTGGGAAACCAACCGCAGCAGCATTGCCAGTGTTTCTAAGAATGGCCTTGTGACCGCTAAGGGAACGGGCTATGCAATCATCACTGCAACCTCCAAGGACGGGGAATATTCCGATTCCATCACCCTTCACATCAAGCTTGGTGAGAAAAGCGACATCGAAGCGGAGTCGATTGCCTTTACAAGCTCAATCTCAAACGCCCGCGTTGGAGAAGCCTGCAACTTCACATATGAACTACTCCCCGCCGATACAACAGAGGACAGTCTGGAGCTGACCTATTACGGCGGTGACGGTGAGGTGATCGACAACGATGGCTATTTCACCTTCATTCCATATGACCAGGGTCGGTACACACTCATTTTGGAAACCGAGAATGAACTGAAGGATTATACCTATCTGGACGTTTCATCCAATATTTCTGGAATTGAAATTGATTCGAATGGTCTCATTAGAAATGTGGATACCGGCCGATATACCATCTATTTGGGACAGACCGGTACACTGGATTATGACTTGATTAAAAAAAGCTCCGCAAAATCTGTCCTCCTCAAGGACGCAGAGTGGTCAAGCGGTGACACCGACATTATTACCATAGATTCAGATGGCGAATATTTTGCAAAAGAAATTGGCGACACCTATGTCCAGATTGAAGCACTCGACAACAACGTCACTGAGATGTTCCATGTTGAAGTGGTTGGCATGTCAGAGTCGGCTGAGCTGCCTTCCTATGCGGAAATCGGACTGAAAACGGCTTTCAAACCTGTTCCCTTCTTCACGCTGGAGGAGGATTTGCTCTACGGCTACACCACTGTGTTGGACAATTCTTACGAGCTGGAAATTGAGCACCTTTACCTGCCGGAGTCCTTCTTAAAAAACGAACGTGACTTTGAAAAGGAAAGACAGAAAAAGCTGGAAGACTGGATTGAAGCCGGAACAGGCGACCTTGAATCCCTTGAGGACGAACTGGAATCGAGCAAGGACCGATACACCATGATTCGCATGTTCCTTTCAAACAGCAAAGAGGATTATGCCGAAGTCAACTACGACAACTACAATATGACCGATAGAAGCTTCGACACACTGGACATTGCTGAAATAAAAAACGAAGCATTCTATGCATCTGTCGTGTGCAAGGCAGAGCTGGCACTGATTACAGCGGACGGAGAGCATGAAGATTCCATGGTTGTCTTTGCCGATGGAGAACTCGCAGACTTCTTTGTCTACGATCTGAATGGGGCGCTATTGAACTACGACACCATTCTTGAAGACTATGAACTTGAAGCAGAAACCGCAAAAGCAAAGGCTGCAGCCTTTGAATCCATTGAAAATGAAGATGCTGAGAAAAAAGAGACATTAAAGGCCAAGTATGTTTCTCTTCCTGAAAGCAGCAGACCTTCAGATGAGACACTTCTGGCATTGGAGTCTGCAAAAGGTCTAAATATGCTTCTTCCAGGATTTGAATCAAATTACAAACGCGCGGTCACACGCCTTGAGATGGCGAAAATTTGCTTTGGCATCAACAATCATTTTACTGGTGAAAGCGCTGTAAGCTATCCATACGAAGTCTTTTCCGATACAGCTGACTCCTACGCAACATGGGCATACTACTACGGACTGGTGCCCTTCAGCGAAAACGGCACCTTCTCACCAAATGAGGCATTGACACGTGAAGAAATGACCTACATGCTTTATAAAACGCTCAAGGGCCTGGACAAATCTGTCAACAGCGCCATTTCACCACCAAAGAGCGGCCTCTTTGAAGATCAGGACAGTATTTCAGACGCCTATGCCCCAGCAGTGGGACAACTGGCATACAGATGCACCATTGTAAGAGGTCTCAGCGATACACAGTTTGCACCGCTGGAACCTGCAGCCATTGACTACACACTGAAATATGCGACTGACCTGGTGAAAAGTCTGGAATAAATTTCTATCCGAATATCACATAACCAGACGCATAAATATTGCAAGTAAAGAAAGACCCGGAACATATGCTTTTTCAAGCCTTGTTCCGGGTCCTTTATGTATATCCAACATTTTAATGATTTTTAAGGCTGAATCTGATAGCCCACACCACTGAAAAACCGCTCGAATTCCTTAGCGTCGTATGCCCGCTGGGACGACTCAGGATCATGATCTGCCGGGTCATGAACGAGGACACGCCATTGTTCACCCGACTGCTCAAAACCTACAATCAAAAGCAGATGACCTTCCGGATACCCTTGCAGGGCTCCAGTAAAACCTTCCTCTTTTCCCGTTTTCACGGATGCCCCTATGGGCTGGATCGTTTCGGAGATGATTCTGCTGATTTCATAGAGACTGTCAAAATGCCGTACCGCCGATTTAAGGCCATACTGGGAAATGGCGGCCATATTGAATGACCAGTTACCGTAGATTTCAGAGCCACTGTCAAAGGCCAACTTTGCCACCACTTGGGGGCTTGCTTCTATTCCCTGCTTGGCAATCATCATGGCGCAGGTCGTCGGACTGCATATTCTATTTCCTATTTCTTCAATGGGCAGCTGAACAAATGCAGGTGCCTCTACCCTGCACGGATAGAATCCATGGTTGTCATCTTTTGCTTGACCATCTGCCACAGGGTCCTCGCGGTACTTACAGGACACATAGAGCCCCGTCAAATCAGCTTTATTCCCTGAAAGACTTCGTATGTACAGTCGCATTTTATCAATGTGATGTTCCGTGTCAGCAATAAAATGATCAATGGCCAAGCGTCCGAAATTACTTTTTTGCGTTCCAAAGCTCATTCGGGTTTCTGCAAGTTCCCAGTTGCCCAGTTTGTATTCTTCAGACCAGTCCGAATCATTACCCACACGAAAGCCGATTGCTATGCACTGGGTCTCGTTTAAAACACAGTTCCATGAAACCAGGAGCTTTTCTACCGCTCTATCGAATTTCAGCTCATAAATGCCTTCCTCAAGTCTTTCTCCACGCTCGAGTACATTGATTAGTTCTGTTGATATCATGCCGATCCCCCTTTTGGTTATGGTCTATTTTTTTGTGCTAGCACAAAGAGTCCTGCCTCTAACTCATTTCTCGATTTTTTGACGAAATGTACAGAGCAATCTTTGATTGCTGAGGTTGTTGACAAAGTCAACAGTCTGAGCAATCTTCGATTGCTCATGTCGCTTGACGCGTCATATACGTTTGTACAGGCACAGAACTCTTTTTGTGCTAGCACAAAGCATTCTGCCTCTAACTCATTTCTCGATTTTATGACGAAATGTACAGAGCAATCTTCGATTGCTCATGTCGCTGGACGCGCCATATACATTTGCATACACATAGGACTCTTTTTGTGCGAGCACAAAGAGTCCTATGTGTATGCAAACGTGCATTTCTTTGTCTTTTCCGTAAAAGAGGAGGTTGCCATAAAGGCAACCTCTAATATAAACAATGTGTAGAGGGGATTAAGTTCTACACTTGTTAACGTATTTCAGTTACTACTCAACCTTTTCAGCAAAGCCGAACCACCAGTTTCCGCGCGTTGTCTTTTCCCAGTTTGCAACTTCGCCTGAAACCATGATTTGATCAGTGTAGTAGTAAATTGGAAGGTAAGCGTAATCGTTCATTACAAGTGCAAGTGCATCTTGCAGTGTATCGAAACGGTCTTGACCATCCTGTGTTCTTGCAGCTTCAATCATTGCGTCGTAGTCGTCATTGTACCATTGTGCATGGTTCATTGGAGACGCTGTCAGGAACAGTCCCAGGTATGTCATTGGGTCTGAGTAGTCACCAATCCAGCCGCCACGAGCGATATCGAAGTTATGACTTAGTCTTGTATCTTGGAATACAGCCCACTCTTGGTTTGCAAGCTGTACGTTAATACCAAGGTTCTTGTTCCACATTTCCTGAATAGCTTCTGCTACAGCCTTGTGGCTTTCAGATGTATTGTACAGGATTGTGAATTCAGGGAAACCTTCACCATTTGGATAGCCTGCATCAGCAAGAAGTTGCTGTGCTTCGGCAATGCCGCTTCCATCTTCCGGAATACCAAATGAACCTGCTACATCTGCAAATACATCGCCGTTTGCATCACGAGATGCCTGTGAAACCATGTTCTTAGCTGGAAGCTGTCCACCTTTTAGAACTGTTTCAACAATTGCTGTTCTATCAATTGCAAGCGATAGGGCTTTTCTTACATTTGCATCATCCAGACCTTCAAGTGTTGTATTCAGGCTGTAGTAGTAAACGCCATCATACGGAAGAATCATGAAAGTAGGGTCTTCAGCCAACAGACGCGGAATCTCTGCCGTAGGCATATCATCAATTACGTCGATTTGACCTGATTCATAACCTGTAAGTGCTGTCGATTGGTCAACGATCATAAGGGCTTCGATCTTATCAAGAACCACTTCGTCAGCTCTCCAGTAGTTAGGGTTTTTAACTAGGACAAGTTTGTCACCCGTTGCATAGCTCTCAAGCATGAAAGGACCATTTGCAAGTGCAAGCTCAGGTGTCATTGCCCACATGCCATCAGCACCAGCAACAACTGAATCTTCACGTACTGGCATGAATGTGAAGAATGCAGTCAGACCAAGGAAGTATGGCGATGGTACGCTTAGTGTAACTTCGAAAGTCTTGTCATCCAGCGCTTGGAACGAATCCACATTAGCTTCATCGAAAATCCAAGAGTACTCTGACGCTGTTTCAGGGTCTAGAACACGTGCCCATGCATATTCAAAATCATGCGCTGTTACAGGCTGTCCATCTGACCATGTTGCATCACGCAGCGTGAAAGTATATGTAAGCTTATCATCTGATACAGAATAGCTCTCTGCCATACCTGGCTCCAGCATACCGCCGACTTCACGCATCAAACCTTCAAATGTATGGTTGATGATGTCACCGCCGTCAACTGCTGTATTTAGACCTGGGTCAAGTGTTTTAGGCTCAGAACCTAAATTCCATATCAGTGTCTGTTCAACTTCTGCTGCCGGTTCTTCAGCAGCGGGTGCTTCTTCTTGTTCGGCTGGAGCTTCTGATTCTGTTTTCTCTGGCTCAGGCTGCTCAGCTGGTGCCTGTGAACAACCTGCTAACATACCGAACGTTAAGACAAATACCAATAACCATGCTAAGTGTTTTTTCATGTTTTCTTCCTCCCTTTAATCATTTATATGCACTGAATCTCCCCTCTAAGGATTCAGTTGCCAACGGTTACAACTTTCAAAATAGAATCTTTGAAATCTGGTCCATATCACTACAGGATTCAAGTCCAAGACCAGGACCCTCAGCCGGAACCATTATACCTTTACTGCTTTTATAGCCTATGTTGAGTTCAGCTTTGTACATAGAAGGCACATCCAGGTCTGCAAAGCTCACCTGTGCACGGGCACACCCGAAATGGGTCGCAGCTGCAATTCCAATAGGACCCTCCATCATACAGCCAATCATGCATTTGATACCGAATTCTTCTGCAAATGAAGCAATGCGCATAGCAGGCTCAATGCCGCCTGTTTTCATCAGCTTGATGTTGATATAGTCTGCCGCCTCCATCTGAACGAGTCGGACCGCGTCCCTGTATGAAAATACGCTTTCATCTGCAAGTATGGGTATTGGTACATTATTGGTCACATATTTCATACCCTCAAAATCATGTGAAACAACGGGTTGTTCAACTAATTCTATTTCAATCCCCGCATCTAGCATTTTCAGGATTGTTGTAACCGCTTCTTTTCTGGACCAGCCCTGATTTGCGTCAAGTCTGATTGCTGCACGGTTTCCAATAACACTGTTGATTGCCTTCATACGCACGAGATCCATTTCAGAATCGTTGCCCAACTTGATTTTCAAAGCCTTGAATCCCTTGTCTACAGCACGCCTTGCGTCTTCCACCATAACCTCAGGTGTATCAAGACTTACTGTCATATCCGTACTGAGCTGCCTTTTGGCGCCTCCCAGCATTTTGTACAGCGGAACACCCAGAGCTTTAGCCTTAAGGTCATGGAGTGCAATATCCACAGCCGCCTTGGCACTGGTATTGCCCACAATACCTCTTTGGACAATTGTCATCAGTGTGTCCCAGTCATCCAATGATTTTCCTTTGATTCTAAGCCAGATTTCCTGAATGGCTGCCTCAATCGAATCAGCTGTATCGCCTGTAATCACAACTGTAGGTGAAGCAGCGCCATAACCTGACAACCCATCATCAGCAGTAAGTTTCACTTGAATACTCGTAACGGTCTCCAGTGTCCTAAGTGCTGTCTTGAAGGGTTTATTCAGTGGAATTTCCACTCTGCATGTTTCAAGATGTGTAAGCATCATAACTATTCCCCCGTCGCCATTTGCATACTTGCTACGCTAGTGCTTTATGTCATACTTCTTAATCTTTTCATAGAAACTGGATTTTCCAATACCTAGTTTTTTTATTGCCAGTTCACGATCTCCCTCCGTACGTGCAATGGCCTTGATGATTTCTTTTCTCTCAGCTTCCTGAATCACCTCCTTTAATGGTCTGATTATTTCATAGTCATTTGACTGATAATCCGATTTTGAGAACGCCTCCATTTGAAGATGCTCCTTGCCAATTTTACCGCCTTCAGATAAGTTTACAGCCCGCTCAAGAATATTCTCAAGTTCCCTTACATTACCAGGAAAGGTGTAGCTCTGAAGTGCGTAGTAGGCATCTTCTGTAATCAGAAAAGACGCCGTATGGATTTTTGAACTTATAGTCGGCATAATGCGTTCAGCAAGTTCCCGGACATCTTCCCTCCGTTCACGAAGGGGCGGGATTTTTATTCTAAGAACATTCAGTCTGTAGTAGAGGTCTTCACGAAATCTGCCGGAAACCACATCCTTATGAAGATCACGGTTGGTCGCTGCAATGATTCTCACGTTGACACGCACTTCCTTGGTTCCACCGACTCGATAAAAGGAACCGCTTTGAATCGCATGGAGAAGCTTTACCTGAACCTGTACCGGCAGTTCTCCGATTTCATCAAGAAAAAGTGTCCCGCTATCAGCAAGCTCGAAGAATCCTGGCTTGCCCTTATCCTTTGCACCTGTAAAAGCGCCTCCCGAGTATCCAAAAAGCTCACTTTCAATTAAATGTTCCGGCAGTGCACCGCAGTTCACATGAACAAAGGGACCTTCCGCCACTTTCGATCTATTATGGATTGCAGACGCAAGGACATTCTTTCCAGTTCCACTTTCCCCTAAAATGAGCACATTGGAGAGGCTTTTTGCGGCGCTTGCGCCTAGCTGCTTGACCCGCATCATGGAGATACTTGTGCCAATGAGTTCCGGCATAGGGTCCGGCTCTCTCTTTCTGAGCATTTGACTCCGAATGGACTCAAGTTCTGATATGGCCTGATTTCGCTCTTCAATAACAATATTCAGCTCCGATATATCTTCCACGATGAGAAGGGCCTCTCTCTTGCCATTGCCCTTTTCAGCAACACGAAGAGAACAGAGTACCGGTCTCTCATGAATATCCATATAACGTCCCTCAAAGCCTTTTGACGCACCTGACGCCGCTTTTCTAAGCGCCTTTACGAGACTGGGTTCATTGAGAACCTCTTCAAGGGGTCTGCCCAGCAGATTTACTGAGTGCTGCTTGGTCTTTTCATCATACCCGCCGCCTCTTAGAAGTTCACCGATGGACTCCTTTCTGTAAGAGTATCCATGGGTCTGCACAAACTTGACGTCCAGGGTATCTCCAGAAAGCACCACCATATGACCAAAGGTCTTGACATAATGGACGGTAAAACTGCGGCCATCAATCAGGATATCGATATATCTGGCTTTCAGATCCAGTCGTGCTGAAATTCTTTTTTTCCTATAGACATGGGTCATTTCAATTTTTGTACCCGCAGACGCCTGATCCAGCACCTTGATATGTGCAATGCCCGTTTCGTCGTAAAGTCCTATGGCAGCTATGCTCGCACCCTGCGATATTTTCTCTGTCAGACCTATTTTACGCAGCAGGCCTCCATCCATATGTCCATCGTCCTCACCCAGTTCGGTCGATACAAGGATGATAAGATCACCCTTTTCCAATTTTCCGGAGTTATGCTCAACGCAAGCTAGTCCCTCTATACCGAAAATATGACGTGCTTTTCTGTTAAACGTCTTGATTCTGCCGCTGGCATCCACTGAAATAATGCCTTCAGTCAAAACGTCAAGAATAGCATTTTCCATTTTTTGTATTCCCCCAAACAAAAAAGGCCCGAAACACATAAGGTTTCGGACCCAATATACTGATGTGCGCGGCGACAAGCCGTTTACGAGTATACTGAACGAAATGTTCATTTTTCTGAATTTTCTATATTATAGCACAAAAAATAATAAATGCAAACTTGACAATTTACGGTGAAACTTCCTATACTTAATAAAATATCAGACTTAGGAGGAGACTATGCACGCAAATACAGTCTATGTCATCGGTCACGGAAGAACACAATCCGACAACCCCATTATGAACGTCTACTCACAGTTTTTCATCGGTTTTTCCGTAAATGTGGAAACAGATATCATCGTGGACGCAGCAGCATCTGTCATTCTTAATGAAACAAACGCTTTTGTCCGTTCCCTGTTTGTTGGAAAAAAATTTGACAAAATTCATGATTCCATTATTGAAGATATTGAAAAACGCTACTGGGGCAGCTCTCAACGCGCACTGATCGTAGCTTACAAGGACGCGGTAAAGCACTATACCGTAAACAAAGCGAAATACTACGGTAAATAGTTGGTATGTCCCTTGCTAGACTTCATCATGTACTGGTCGATAATCTGATATGCATCAGATTCGCATTGTTGTTGAATTATAGGAGGATATATGGACTTTTCCCGAATTGATGCACTTTTATCTGGTTACAGGGAAGTATCATCCGTCTTATTGATGGAGATGGATACAGGCAAAACCCTTTACAGCTGGAATATTTCAAGACGTGTCCGTTCAGCCAGCATCATCAAGCTTTTCATTCTCGGATGTCTCTGTGAATCATTTGAAATGGGCACACACGCACCATCAGACATACTCACTGTGGAAGACTCTGAAAAAGTGGCCTACAGTCTTGTAACAGACCTTTCTCAGAAAAACTGGCGCATTGATGACATTGCAACACTTATGATCGTTCTCAGCGACAATACGGCAACCAATGTCCTGATTGATCTGCTCAGAGTAGATACCGTCAATGCTTTTCTTGAAAATCTGGGCATTAACAGCACCCGTCTACAGCGGAAAATGATGGATTTTGAATCTGCCAAAAAGGGGATCGATAATTACACGACACTGGAAGACGCTGGCGCCCTGCTTTCCAAGGTCTATTACGGCAATCTTGTAACAAAGGAGCACTCCCAGTGGTTCATGGATGTTCTGTCAAAGCAAAAGGATAAGAAAATGCTTGGACGTTTTCTGCCTGAAGACGTAAAAATCTCCAACAAGACAGGACTCAATGCTGGTGCTCAGCACGACATAGGTTTTATTGAAGTGAACGGCAATACATATATGGTCGGTGTTTTCCTCGATGGTATCCCCGACGAAGTTGAAGGCTTTGAGCTCATCGGCAAGATTTCCCACGACTTCTATAAGGAGGTTTCAAATGCATAGTCATATCATCAGCGCTGCTTATGCACCACTGCTGCTTCATCCAAAACATGACAGCGAGCTTGCCGACGAAGCTCTTTATGGCATGAGTCTTGACATACTTGAGGATAAAGGCACCTGGAAATACGTGCGACTGGAGTACAAGTACCAAGCATGGGTACACGAAACCCTGATTGCCGAAGACGCAGACCAAAACTGGCAGAAAAGGAGAAATGCCCTTATTCAGTCTCCCTTTGCTGAGGTTCTTCCAAATCCAACCTACAAGGGAAATCCAATAATTCGCATACCAAGAGGCAGTCTCATTCACTGCGTTTCCGAATTTCCGGACGAGGAAGGATGGCTTGAAATAGAGCTATTCGATGGTACACGCGGATTTTGCCGCAAAGAATGGGTTCGGCGTTTTTCCGATTTTCCGGAAAAAGGTGATTCTATCGCCATTCGTCAGGCAGTCATAAATGATGCCCTCTCCTATTTGGGAACCCATTACAAATGGGGAGGAAAATCACCCGCTGGCATTGACTGTTCCGGTCTGACCTTTATGGCCTACTGGATGAACGGTATTTCAATCTACCGGGACGCCTCCATAAAAGCTGGCTATGCAGTTCATGAAATTTCCAAAGAAAATCTGCAGCCAGGAGATCTGCTCTACTTCCCAGGCCATATCGCCCTCCATATCGAAAATGGAGACTATGTGCATTCAACCGGTTCACAGGGCGGTGTTGTTCTTAACAGCCTTAACCCAGAAGCGCCGCGATATTACAAGAAGCTTGATGCTGAACTCTATGCATGCGGTTCCATTTTTGCTCAAAAAAACTAAAATTGGCACGAAACTTGTATTAAAGACTATGCAGACGCATAGTCTTTTTTGTGTCCTCGTCGATGGATGCATCACTCATTTACCTCAGGAGGAAAACATGACTGTACAAGACAATATACTCTATTTTGCCGGCTGTAACACCCAGGAACTTGCAAAGACCTATGGGACACCGCTGATTCTCATTTCAGAAGATGCCATTGCGAAAAAAACGGATGAAATTCATCGCGATTTTACAGATAAATATGACCATGTACGCGCTGTATATGCTTCCAAGGCTTTTCTTAACTCAGCCATGTGTAAAATCATTGAGCGCGCAGGACTTGGACTGGATGTCGTTTCAGGCGGCGAACTCTATGTCGCCCAGCACGCCGGCTTCCCCATGGACCAGATTATCTTCCATGGAAACAACAAGTCTGTTTCGGAACTGAAAGAGGCCATAGAAAACGGTGTTGGCAGAATTGTTGTCGATAATTTTTCAGAACTTGAGCTTGTCTGCGCGCTTTCAAAGCAAATGGACACACCTGCAAATTTGCTCTTTAGAATAACGCCTGGTATCAAATCCGACACCCACGCCTATATTTCAACTGCGGACAAGGACTCCAAGTTCGGATTTCCGCTCCACAGCGTTCCATCCGCTTTTGAGTTTGCAAAAAAGCATGAAAATATCACCGTTATGGGACTCCACTTCCATGTTGGGTCACAGCTGCAAAGTCCCCAGTCGCATCTTGACGCCCTGGATGTCATATTGAAACTCATGTCCCAGCTTATTGAATCTGGGTATCCAATTTACGAACTCAACACTGGTGGCGGATACGGGGTAAAATACACCGATATCGATGAAGAAATGCAGCTCGCAACATTTACAGCGCCCATCATGGAAAGAATTGAAGCCTGGTCAATGGATACGGGGCATAAAAGGCCCCTTGTCATCATTGAGCCCGGCAGATGGCTGATTGCAAATGCAGGGCTTACACTTTACACAGTCGGCAGTTCAAAGTCCATTCCGCAGGTGCGCGATTACATCGCTGTAGATGGCGGTATTCCTGACAATATCAGACCCGCTCTATACACGGCTAAGTACCGAGCTGTAATTGCCAACAAAATGAACTGTCCAGCTGAAAAGACAGTCACAATAGCAGGAAAATGCTGTGAGTCTGGTGATATCCTTATTCGAGATATTACACTTCCTGAAGCAGAGCGCGGGGATCTGCTTGCGGTATTCGGAACCGGTGCTTATACGGAGTCCATGTCGAGCAACTATAATTTGCTGCCGAGACCAGCCGTGGTACTCGTTGGAGATAAGGGTGCCTTTCTCATCAAAAGACGGGAATCTTACGAGGACCTCATCCGTCGTGATGTGCTTCCCTCGCATTTAAAATGAGATAGACACAAAACGCCAATCCATCAAATGGATTGGCGTTTCAATTTCATCATGCACTTAGCCCTAACGCAGCAAGTCATGCCCTGCATCTCGCTCTTAATGCAGGGCATGCGCTGCAAGCCATATTTTTTTACCTTTTGAGAGGTAGAAAAACCTTTGTTTCGAGGTAGTGCACTTCACCTTCAACCTCAATGGTCAATGGTGCGCCCTCGATCATTTCAAGCTGCAGGGTGTCTGAAACTGTAACAAGAATGACCCTGCTTCGGTAATTGATTGTAAAGGACAGAGATTTCCATGCTTCAGGGAGCCATGGTCTCAGCTTCAGCCCCTGTTCTGTCACACGCAGACCAGCAAAGCCATAAATCAGAGACAAGGCTGTTCCAGCCATATTTGCCATATGGAGACCGTCTTTAGTGTTTCCATGGGTATTCTCCAGGTCAAGCTTCAGCGAATCTCCAAAATAGGCATATGCCTTTTCCTTATAGCCCAAGCGTGATGCCATAATGCCATAAACACATGGCGAAAGGGAGGAATCGTGTGTCGTAATCGCTTCATAATAATTATAAGATCGTCTCATTGTTTCATAGTCGGTGTAATCCTCAAGGAGAAAATGCGCCAGTACGGTATCAGGCTGTTTTAAAACCTGATACCTGTACAGCGTCAGAGGATGATAATGCAACAACAATGGATAATGGGACTGTGGTGTGTTATCGAAATCCCAGATTTTCTTCCTTAAAAATCTGTCGTCCTGCATGTCTATGCCTAGCTGTGGGTCATGAGGCAGATACATCTGGTCCCCGGCACGCTGCATGACTTGTAAATCTTCCTGTGTCACGCCCAGGCGCTCGAAGAGTTTTTCTGTCTCTGCCTGGTTATAGGCAAGCAGCATATTGCAAACCTTGACCGTCCACTCCAGATTGTGCTTTGCAAGGGCATTTGTATAATAGTTATTGTCGACAACTGCTGTGTACTCATCGGGACCTGTAACCGCATCAATCTTGAACTTTCCTTCGTCAAAGTGACCCATGTCGATCCAGAGCAGTGCTGTTTCCAGAAGAACTTCAGCACCGTATTCCAGCATGAACTGCTTGTCCTCTGTATAAAGGTAATACTGAATAAAGGCATGGGCGATATCTCCATTGATATGGTACTGCGCGGTCCCAGCAGGAAAATATGCAGAACACTCAATGCCGGATATGGTTCTCCAAGGAAACTTCACACCTCTGCGATGTCCCAATTCCCTTGCACGCAGCCTTGCAGATTCAATATGCTTGTGTCTGTACAAAAGAAGCTGCTTGGCAATGTCCTTCTGGTTCAGCTGAAATGTAGGGAGTACATAGATTTCTGTGTCCCAAAAATAGTGTCCCTCATAGCCTTCGCCTGAAAGTCCCTTTGCAGAAATGTTACTGTGCTGATCTCTGCCGACAGATTGGAAGAGCTGGTAGAGATTGAATCGGATGGACAGCTGATCCTTTTCATTTCCCTCAATTCTTATATCTGACGCATTCCAGAAGTCTTGAAGATGGTTGTGCTGATGGTCAAGCAGACTCATGAAGCTTTCCCCTTCCAATGCATCTGCAATTGTATTGACATGTTTTTCTACATCCGATTCCCTTAAAGAGTCACTGAATATGTTGAACTTCTCAAGAACCAGCTGACCTGACGCAGTAAAGATTTCTGTAATGCCGCCACTGGAATGACTCTGCTGGCGATTGACTTCAGACGCGTTTGAAAAGGCACGATGTAATGACAGACACGCCAGGTCAATACCCGAATGTGTTGTATGGAACTTGGCAAAATGCCTGTTCTCACTGCCTACGATTTCGTCCATTTCAATCAAAGTCATTTCTTCACTGCTGACACGCGGATCGAAGTGGTCCGTAAAGTTTCTAACATGGGTATTCATAAGGGATGACACCCTGATGGTGCCCTCGTACTCGATATGAACAGACTGCGCGAAAACCTCTCTGTATTCAAAGGATACCAGCCGCTTAAAGGTCAGACTTGCCGTCTTGCCGGCTTTTGTCGCATATTTGAAGGTGCGGTGTGAAAACCCCTTTTTCATGTCCAGTTTGCGCTTATAGTCTGTATACTCTCCCAAATGTATATTCACGGGTTCCCCATCCAGTTCAACAAGGATGGACTGCAGGTCAACCAAGTTTGGCTGCTTGTCCTGCTTCTCCACAAACCCCCAAAGTCTCTCTGGATGCGTAACCGGAACGATATCATACACCCCATTGATGTATGTTCCACGAATGGTCTGAACATCGCCGCCGTACCCCTCTTCAAAACACCCGCGAACACCGATATATCCGTTGGCCAGGGTAAAAAGGCTCTCTGCCACGAGAAGTGCATCTGCACTTAACGCATCGTTTTGGTATTGCCACATAGCTTCATATCTCCTATTCTTTAACCGCGCCGGATGTCAAACCGGAAATAATCTGTTTCTGGAATAAAATAACAATAAATAATGTAGGAATCGTTACAAGCACCGTCGCAGCAGTAACTTGTCCCCAGAATATCTCAAACTGTCCCCTCAGGTATGAAATCGCAACTGGCGCAGTATGATAGTTGGCATCGGAGTTCAGGGTCAATGAAAGCAGGAACTCATTCCATACGCCAATAAAGGTGATGATTGCCGATGTGAACAGACCTGGCAGTGCAAGCGGCAGGATAATCTTAATAAAGGTCTCCCACTTTGAAGCACCATCCATAAAGGCCGACTCTTCCATTTCCTTTGGAACCTTTGCAAAATGCGTTACAAGAATATATATGGCCACTGGCAGGGAAATCATGGAATACGGCAGGGTAATCCAGTAGGAATTTGTCCAGCCAAGCTCCACAAAAGTCCTGTAAATAGGACCCACTACGATCATTTGCGGGAACATCGATGTTCCAAGCACTACGGCAAGCAGGAGTCTTTTACCGAGAAAATCAAGTCTTGCAATGGCATATGCACAAAATGCCGCGACCAGTGTTACATAGGCAGTCGTTATGCTCGAAATGATAAGGCTGTTCTTAAGCGCTCTGAGTATGTTGGCTTCAAAGAGTGCCCTGTAGTGTTCAAGCGTCGGTTCATTCGCAACAAGCTTAAATGCACTTGAACCAAATATTTCGGTCTCCGGCTTAAAGGATGTGATGAAGACCCATATAAAAGGGAATATGATAATGAACAGGTATAGGGCGATGGCCGCATAGAATAGCTTTCTTGTCTTATTGTTTTCCATGGGATCACCTCTCCTCCGATATAAGCTGCACATCGAGAATCTTGATGTACGCATAGGAAATTATGCCAACAACAATTGCCATTACCAGTACCACTGCCGACCCATAGCCAAAACGGGTTTGGGCGAACATGGTCTTATAAGCATAGATGGAAATGGATTCTGTCTTGCCGCCAGGACCCCCACCTGTAAGTACATAAATCAGGTCGAATACCCTGAATGCATCCAGCGTTCTAAAGAGCAGGGCAACCATAATTGATGGTTTAAGAAGGGGCAATGTCACATTGGTAAACTGCTGCCACTTGTTCGCACCGTCAAGTGATGACGCTTCATAAAGACTTGATGGAATCGTTTGAAGGCCTGCGAGAAGGAGCAGCGCCATATAGGGTGTCGTCTTCCAAACATCGGCCATAATAACAGCGCCCAGCGCACTTGAACCCGATAAGAGCAGGTCTGCCGAGCTTTCCAGAATACCCATCTTCGCAAGAAGCATTGCGACAATCCCGTTAGAGCCGTTATACAGATAAGCCCAGATCAGTGCCGCAACGGATGTTGGAATGGCCCATGGTATCAGTGAGATGGTACGGATCATACCACGGCCTGTCATTGCCTTATTCATAATAAGGGAGAGAACAAGTCCGAACACAAGCTCAAGCGTAACTGAGGCAATTGTAAATATGAGTGTCACAATAAGAGAACCCTGTACACGTTTATCTGATCCAATTGCCTTGAAATTGTCCACACCGCTGAAGTTCGCCTTGATATATGCCGTCTCCAGCTCAGAGGCAACTGCGTAAATATCTTCTTCAAGAATGAAGGGTTCTTCCAAGCTGTAAACTACGTCCAGCTTTTCATAAACCGCTTCATCATACCCTTTGAGCCTGTCTGACAAGTCACCACTGAGTTCTACAATTCCTGCGGACTCTCCAAACTCGTTTTTCAGCACCTCGAGCTGCGCTGAAAGCACTTCACGTGCCATACGAATCTGTTCTCTGGAATACGCCTCATTGACTACATCCATTTCCGTTTCAAGATAGTAGTCCAGATAGTCATAGGTTTCTAATGTCAAATCCACGTTGTATCTTTCGTTGAAATACAATCCCGATTTCTGCTGGTCGTTGAGCTGAAAATCGAAGAATGCATACTTTGTCGATTCAATAATTGGGAGCAGTGAAAATAAAAGAATGAAAATGATAGCTGGCAAAATAAGCACATATCCCAATTTTTGATCAATAAACTTTAATAACCTTTTCAATTGATCACCTTCTTCATAACCGCACGATTGATGTAAACTGCTAAGCATCCTTTTAAAAAAGCTTTAGTGGCAAGCCCTGCCACTAAAGCTTTACTTTGACTAAATCTTTGCCTCAAGAATTACTCAAGTACACCTTCAATTTCTGAAACAGCACTTTCAAGTTCGCCGTTCTCCGAAAGGAAGGCATGCGCTTTTACCTGAATCGTGTCAGAAGCAGCTGCATAGTTTGCAGTTACAGGACGTGCGATTGTTGCCGAAAGCGCATTTTGGAAACCAGGGTCAGTCAGCAGTGCATTCGAAGCCAGAACGTCTTCATCTTCTAGAAGTGCGTTGAAGCCTGGAAGGTAGCTGCCCACAGTAGCGTTGATTTTTTGACCTTCAGGACCTGCAATAAACTTCAGGAACGCTACAGCGCCTTCCTGATTTGCAGAGTTTGCATTCAGACCAAGAATCCATCCACCGACAGTTCCGCCGTTAGGCAGTGGTGCATAACCTACCTGTTCAGCTTTTACAGGGTAGTCGCCACTAGCAGCCATACCATTCATATATGGCCAGTTTCTCGCAAAAACAGTCTCACCGTTTAGGAAAGCATTGTGCGTTTCACCCTCAGTATATGTAAGAATATCCTTAGGTGTTGCGTCTGAATCTGTGAAGGCTTTCATCATTTCAAGGCCACCCTCAACGTCTGACCAGTTGGCGCTGAATTCGTTCAGGTTACAAGTAAGACCTTCGTATTGCTTTGACTGGTATACGTGACCATAAGAGGTTCCCGCCTCACCGGCATAAGCTTCAGCCATTGCGAGCAGGTCAGCCCAAGTGTAATCTCCAGCCTGAAGCTTTGCAGCGTCTTCTGCTGAAACAATGTCTGTACGGTAGTATAGGAATCCAAGGTCAGAGAAATAAGGCAGGACATAATTCTTGCCTTTATATTTTCCTGAAGCCATAGAGCCTGCGTTGAAATCAGTCACTTTCCAGCCTGCATCACGAATAATGCTGTCGATTGGTTGCAGGTAACCGGCAGCTGCAAATTCGCCAGCCCAAACAACGTCCATAGAAATCACATCGTACTCACCGGACTTGCTTGAAAGTGAATTCATAAGCTGGTCATGCATGTTGCCTGAGTCATTTGTCATAATGATTGCTTCAACTTCATAGCTGTCGTTTTGCGCATTGAAGGCTTCAACGATCTGTGCAAGCGCATCCGTTGAGTCAGCTTGTACTGCAAAGTTTACAGTAACTTTCTCAGCTGGTGTCGGTTCTGCTTCTTCAGCAGCCTGTTCCGGTTCTTCCTGTGCAGCAGGTTCTGCAGCTGGCTCTTCAGCCGGCGCAGGTTTTGAAGCACAACCCGTTAATGTGAATGACATCATTAGAACCAGCGCAAGTAGTATTGCAAAAGTCTTTTTCATTTCTTAACTCCCCCTTGAGTCATACTGTTGTTTTTTACACCCTTATTATACGGCTTGATTTTTTACTGCATATATATTATTTTAATGTTAGATACACAATATTAACCTACCCGGGAAATCGATTCCAAAACAATGATTTCCAATCCTTTATAATACTTATGTTTGTCCATATACCAGAATTCATTCCTTTTGGCTTAGGAGGTCTGCATGTCATCAAGGCATATCCATTTGAAAATGGAACATTTGAACAGCTTTTACAAACATCCTTCCTACTACCTTGAAAGAAAGCTTCTAAGTGCAATGAAGCGCTGCCTGTCGGATGATGTCGTCGAAATTCTCAATGCCATCAACGCCCTGGAACGCGCCCGACTTGCAGATACGCCTCTGCGCTCTACCAAAAACTCACTCATTGCCTCCTGTACGCTTTTCGCGCGGGCGGCCATAGAGTCCAATGTCCACCCGGAAGACGCCTACTCGCTCAGCGATGTCTTCATATATGAAATCGAACGGCTCATGGATATTAAAAAACTCCAGGACCTTGAATACGAAATGGCCCTTGAGTTTGTCGAGCTCATCCGCAAGGAGCGCACCTCGCAGTATCCGCTGCATATCGTCAAGGCCATCCAGTTCATTCATGAAAACATATCGGAAGATATTTCACTGACCCACGTTGCCAAGCATCTGGGCGTTTCCAAGGAGTATTTGGCTTCCTATTTCAAAAAAGAGGTTGGCTATACAGTCGTTGAATACATACAGGCCCATAAGGTTGAGGAATCCAAGTACTTTCTGGAGCTGACCAAGATGTCGATTTCTGAAATCAGCGAGCTCTTCAGTTTTTGCAACGCTGGCTATTACACACGTATTTTCAAGAAATTCGAAAACAAGACACCCATTCAGTATCGACGGGCAAAAAACATATAGGCAAAGGATTATAGACTGCCTATACCGAATAAATCTCTTAGTGATAGTATTTAGCAGGACTCAATTCAACCGCGTGGAGGCGAATATGAACAAGACCCTAGAACTCATGAATGACAGAACGTCAATCCGGTCCTATGAATCCAAAGAGGTTTCAGAGAGTGACCTTCAGCAAATTCTACACGCTGCAATGCGTGCACCGACAGCAGGAAACATGATGCTTTATTCCATCATTGTCATTAAGGACGCTTCGACAAGAGCCACCCTCAGCAAGACCTGTGACGACCAGCCCTTTATCGCTGCGGCACCTGTCAGCCTGATCTTCCTTGCAGACCTCCAGCGTACCTATGACTATTTTGAGTACTCGAACGTCCGTGAAGCATGTAAACGAAAGGGGCTAGATTTTGACAAGCCTTCCACGGCCAACCTCATGCTGGCAATCAGCGATGCCATGATTGCTGCTCAAAATGCCGTTATAGCCGCTGAATCACTGGGACTTGGCACTTGTTACATCGGCGATATTATGGAAAACTATGAAATACATAAAGAACTGCTTGACCTGCCAGACTATGTTTTCCCAATTGGCATGTTGACACTGGGACATCCTAAGGAACCGCAGCCTCAGCCACGTCAGCGGTTTCCTCAGGAGACCATCGTTTACAATGAGAAGTATCAGCGTATGGGGCCCGATGCTTTCGAACAGATGTACCATCCGTATTCCAGCAAAATGAACTTCTCTGAACATCCAGACGCTGAGAATTACGGCCAGCATCTCTACTTCAGAAAATTCGGATCAGATTTTGCAAAAGAAATGGCGCGTTCTGTTGAATGCATGTTGAAATACTGGATATAATACCGAGACTTCAAATAGAAAAATTAATTTCCAGCATTTTAAAGGGCTATGAATAGATTGGTCACCCAATCCATCCATGGCCCTTTTTCATTGAACTCAATTGACTTTCTAAACTGGATGGTTCATGAATATGCCCTTCCCTTAGTGCAGGATGAGCAGAAAATATCCCCAAACACCGCCAAGGAAAAGTAGAATCATGCAGTTCGCTGATTGAAAGCCCATTTTCCCCTTCCCAAGCTTTGGATATCGTTTAAGCAGTTTCTTAAGTCCCTTGTTGTAGATAACATATGCCAGTGCAAACAGACCATAAAACTCCACAGCCCCTTTGGACAGATTCTTAACTGTGAAGTGCACATCCGACCAAGGCATATCAAAGAATATGAGCTCCAGCGGATAGGTGATCAATGTCAGAAATGCCATCACGGCTACGGTATACACCTTCCAGCCATTCACCTTATCAGCGTGTCTGACACGTGCTTTTCCCCTGAAAATCTGAGAAAATTTCAAGAAGGATACAATGGTCCCCAGGTTTACAGTCAATATGATCAAGTAGCTCCAACCGCCAATAAAACTCTCCTCTATGAGTATTTTACTCAGACTTCCATCAAACAGCGGCGCGCCGGTTATACCAAGAACTCCAACAAGAAGACTGTAGCCTACAATAGGCTGTTCCTTCAGCACACCACGTATTTTGGAAACCTCCCTGGTGCCGTACAGGTGGATCAGAACACCTACGCCCAGGAACAAGAGGCTTTTGAACATAAAATGGTTGACGTCATGTAGGAGACTTCCAGTGAAGCCTTCCTTTTTCCCGGAGGCAAGCCCCATGATGATCAGCCCCATCTGCGAGATGGTATGATAGGCTAGAATCAGTTTCAAGTCCTTCTGCAGCATGGCCATGACAACACCATAAATGGCAGTCACAACCCCCAGGGCCAGTATGAGGTGCATGTAGGATGTAACTGGGAAAACCTCCATAAACCTCAACAGACCATAGATGCCTATTTTAACAAGAAGTCCTGATAAGAGTGCTGACATTTGAGTCGGTGCGGAACCATGTGCAAAGGGCAGCCAACTATTTACAGGAAACATGGCTGTCTTTACGGCGAATGCCGTTATAAAACACCCGAGAGCAGCATGCTGTATTGCCGTAAGCGGTGCCTTTGAAAGCGCTTCACGCATAAGCGCCATATCCAGAACACCCACTGAGTTATAAATGAGGATGACACCCATCAAATAGATGGTCATGCCTACTGAATTGATTAAAAGATAATAAAGGCCCGCCTTTACAGATATGCCTTCCTTTTCGTAGGTAATCAGAATCCCTGCGATGATAGTAATAAGTTCCAGCAATATGAAGAGTGTAAATATGTCTCCCGCCTGAAAAAGCGCCATAAGCGCACCTTCGAGAAAGAGTATGAAGAAGAGATACTTATGGTCATCCCTGTGTTCGATCCAACTGAAGGTAATGCTGTAGGTCGTACCAATTGCCGTCAGAATCATGAAAATAATGCTTTTCTGGTCGACCTTGATGGGAATGCCTACACCTTGTTCCCAGCCCCCCAGTATGTACATCAGGTTTCCATGCTGATAGATTTCCCGGCACAAGATCAAAACCATGAGCATGAGCACAGGCTGAATGATGATACTCAATCTGTTGCTCCACCTTTTATCCATCAGGAAAATGAAGACAGCCAGAATCATAGGTATGAAAATGAGTGATAATGTCAAATCCAGCATATTCTCCTCCCTTATCTAATCGTCTCGATCATTTCAAGAATCTCATGCCATTCCAAAGTGCCGTAGTAGTGAAAAATCTTAATTGTTAGCATCAGACTCAGCGATGTGATCGATGCGCCAATGACAATTGCCGTAATCATGAGGGCCTGCGGCAAGGGGTCTATGGGGACGCCCGTACCTGAACCGATAATTGGAAGACCGGTCCCAGCATGTCTTGAAAGATTGATAAAGAGCAGTATCAGCGATGTCTGGACAATGTTCAAGCTAATTATGGACTTAATGATATTACCGCTCATAATCAGGCCGTAAAACCCGATGAGGAAGACTGAAAAAGCCAATATGCTATTTAGTGTCATAAATCTCCCTCCTCTAGAAAAATCATGATAATGGCACCAATTCCAAGCGTAACCTTGATGCCGATTATGGTATTGAGCGCGACCAGATAGAACACATGATGCACATTAATGCTGTTTTCCCTGCTAAGAAAAGTCAATATGACCAGCACCAAGAAGAGCATTTTCTCAAGTCGAATAATCTTTGAAGTGTTCAGCTTGTTTACATCACCGATAAAGTACAGCAAGATGAAGGAGGATGCAAGGACCACACCGCCCTGAAACCCGCCCCCTGGCGAAAGATCGCCATTTAGGACGATGTATACGCCAAAGAGGAGGACAAAGGGCAGGATAAATCGGCTTACAATTCTAAGCAGTGTATAGGTTCTCGTCATCAGCGCACCTCCTCATCCTTTTTACTCATAAAGAGAATGCCCGCTGTAACGACGAAAAGAATTCCAGCTTCCAGCAGTGAATCGAACAGGCGGTAATCCAGATAAATTCCGGTGACCATGTTTTTCGATCCCACCTCCGCGAAGGTATTGACAGAATAATAGTCATAGCTTGTCGAACTGTATGCATCAAGCTCTGGAAGCATCTTGTAGATAAACAAAAAGGCAATGAGGACGATGAGCGCCCAAGTCAAATACCCTCTATATTTCGGCTTCATTATCTGTCACCCTCTTCCACAGTATGTGTCCATCTTCATGAAGACGCACCTCTAGGTTGTTAAGCATCATATTTGACGCATTGCCACGTACTTCAATACATTCTGTCTCTGGTGAAAAAACACAGATCAGATCAATATTCCCCGGTCTGAATACCCCGTGAACAGTTGTATTGTAGCGTGTTGGCCTGTTGATCAGGTTGAGGCTCAATCCGTAGTCAATGCAAAATTTATCGAGAACAATGTAGAATCTACGAATGGTCTCAAAATCCAAAGAGCCGTGCTCCCCCACTTCGCCATCGAAAAAAACAACTGTAAAAACCTTCTGCTTGCCAATGGTTATCAGGTAAACCAGTGGAATAAATGCAGAGCCTATGGCAACCTCAGCAAGGGCAATATCCGGTGCGTGCATGACGAAATAGGCCGCAGCGGAAGCGAAGGAGAATAGCGAGAAGTACATAATCAGTAAAAGATTATTATTTGTACGTATTACAACCACTGCCAAAATGACAATCACCGAGAACAGGAGTGTATCAAGCATCGGACTCCTCCTCTCCTGACTGGACCAACTTGTCGACATCCATGATGAAACGGTCTGCCTTCACGCCATTGCGCAGGGCTGAGCTGGCAATGATCTGATTGGTAACCGGATTGGTCATTAGATAAAACACGAGCACCACGCTAAGCTTCAGGGTCATAACTGTGAACCCGCTTCTGAGCATGAGTGCTATAAAGAGGGTGATTACGGTCACCGAATCAATTTTAGAACTTGAAAGAATGCGTGTATAGACCCCTCTCAATCGAAAGAGCCCAAATATGCCGAAAAGCATGAAAAACCAGGAAAATATAAATAGCATGTCCGATATCATTTCAACCGACCTCCTCTCAGCAAAAACCTGGAAAGCAGTGTGACTGAAATAAAGCCGACGATGCTATAGGTAATCACGATATCAAGTACTGTATTTGACTGAATCATGACGGCATACACTGTAATCAGGAGGACAATTTTTATGACAATCAGGTTCAGGCCTATGATTCTTTCCCATATGGACTGGCTTCTGGTCATATAGTAGATCAGCGAGAACACGGAAACAAAAATCACGAATAGTGTTATTTCAAGCATGCCGGCTCACCTCCTATGAAGGGTCTCTGAAATCTGTTTATGATGGTATCACGAATCTGAATGACTTCTTCGTCCGATTCCGCAAACCCAAGTATGGTCAGGGTCTGATTATGAACCTGCATTGTCAGTGTCCCCGGTGTCAGGGTAATCGCATTGGCAATGAGCACGATGGCAAACTCATCCTGCACACATAAGTCCACATCAAATATGACGGACTTATCTTCTCCGGAAAGCACACGCTGGATATGCTGATAGGCTGCACGGAATATTTCGACCAGCACAATGGCAAAAAACCAGACCAGGTGATAATTGTACTGAATGAAAACATGCCTTGATGCATAATGACGCAGGCTCAGATCTGATACAAAAAGCACGCACGCAACGGCAGGAACACCAATGACAATACTCCGAAATTCCAAGTTGCCACTCAGGATGAGCCAAAATACGAATAAGGCTATGAATTTGAGTATATAGTTCAACAAGCTACGCACCATAGATATCCTCCACAAATCTTTACCATTTTTACATTATTACCCTAAAGAATTATAAAATTCACAAGAGATGGTGCAGAAAATAGTTTTGTAACCAATTTATTCTCAAACCTTGAAAGAACAAAAGCACCCGTTCGAAGCGATTTTCGAAACAGGTGCTTGTAAGAGCTGCATATGCTTTTGGTAAAAAGTTTACCCTCTTTTGTCTTCAACAAATTGAATTTTGAAGCCATTTGGATCCAGTATGAAAAAATACTCCATGAAAGGATTGGGTGCATAGGGGCCATCGAACACATCAATCCCCATTTCCTTCAGCTCTGCAATCTTCTTTGAAGCAGATTCTGTCTTGAATCCCATTGATGCATAGTGGGTAAACTCAGGTGTGCATTTCACGTCGCAAATCAGTTCGACTTCTGTCTCACCATTTCCTAGAAAGGCCAGTTCCATTGTGCCATTCTCAAATCGTCTATTGAGTGGAAGTCCCACAACTTTCGTGTAAAAGTCGAGTGACTGGTCCATATCCTTAACCATCAGTGTTGTCCATAAAAAGCTCATATACTGCCTCCTCGTTTTATTTTATGCCATTATACCACATATTTGAGAACAAGCAGATGCAGGGCCAAGACATCTTAATGAACAAAAGTCTTTCGAATATGATCAGCGCCACTTAAAAACAGCATAGGACCATAATACATTTCAAAGGCGAGCACATCGCCAACCGCATAGTCAGACCCACCTGAAATGGAGACAATCAAGTGATCAGAGCTGCAGCCCACAAGCTTTACATCTGTATCACTTGGAATCAGCTGTTCCATCATGGCAAAATCCTGTCTGCCCAGAGCCAGAATGGCACGCGTTTCCCATCCCCTGTCCTCATATTCAGGTCTGTTTCCAAATGCGTCAATGAATATTTCTCCCACCGGGTAGCTTGGCTTTCTCTTGATTTCAACGATTTGAGCCTCAACCTTAATGGTATCCATATGGGTATTCGGAAGTTCCACCCTCCAAATATCCGGCAAATCTCTAGCCAGAAGTATGGCTTCTCCAATACGCAGGTGGTTAACTCCCTTTGGCACACTTCCGTCCAGCACCATAGGCAGTGTAGATGTCGCGCCTCCAGAAACGATGTCAAGCTTTCTTCCAATACGTTCTTCTATGGCATTTGCCAGGGCCACAAGGGCATTCAGATTTTCGCTGTTTGGTTTGATTGAGCCGTAGCAGCCCAAGTTCGTTCCGACACCGCCCAGCTTGGCGCCCTCCATATTTTCAATTTCAACCGCACTGGCAATGAGTTCTTCCTTATCGAAATAGCCTTCACGCAAGTCTCCCAGATCACACATGAGAACAACCTGATGTGTCCTATTATGCGCCAGACACGCTGCATTGATTGCTCGAATGGTTGTCATTTCAGAGTTCAGGCTAATATCCGCATGCTGAACCAGGGCTTCTACCTCTGACAGCATTGGAATTCGTGTAAGCAGCAGTGGCACACTTACGCCTTCTTCCCTCAGGCGCTTGAGATTCATAAGTCTCGCGTCTCCAATTTGGCTGACACCGCCTTCCAGCATGGCTTTTGCAACCTTCGGGTCACTGTGCATGCCCTTTACAATACCGCAGACATGAATGCCCTTATCTGCACAGGCACCAGAAATGCTCTTGGCATTTTGTTTGATATAGTCTAGTCGAATGATCAAATTCGGATAAGTCATCGTAATTCCCCCCACACTTGTTTGTGTAAGATTATACAGACTCTGCGAATAAATACACCCTCCATAATCGTTTATTTACTCCCAACCATAAAAGGGACCATATTTGAAACACCCTGCCAACCATATCATTCCATATTTCGTATAACTTTCGAAAGCACTCGTATTCCTTGCGTTAGACGTTCTTCACTTTCACTCGAATAGGATATTCTGATGGTACATGCATCATCTGAACCATAAACATGACCGGGATAAATCAGCACGCCTGCATCAATTGCCTGGTTGAACAGGACCTCTTCGGAGTAGGATTTATGCATTTTCATCCATATATAAAAACCACCCTCAGGAATTTCCCATGAACCAAGATCTGACATATACTTGTCCATGGCCTGTAGGGTGACATCTCTTCGTCTTTTCAGCGCATGACGAATCGAGTCCATGGCGGTTTCCCTGTATGGACTGGTCAGCCACTTTTCTGTTACGATTTGAGACAGGGTACTTGCCCCATAGTCCACCTGCATTTTTATATCACTCAGTCTTTCCACAACGGCTTCCGGTCCGACAATCCATCCGATGCGAAGCCCTGGACTCAAATGCTTGGAAACACTCCCTATATATAAAACCTGTCCCTTGGACTCCAGTGCCTTTAAGGGCGGTGGCGGCGGGCAGTCCAGCCAGAGCTCCCTGTAGACATCGTCTTCGAGTATGGGAATATTGAGCTCCTCACAGACCTTCAGGGTCTCTTCACGGCGCTCAAGGCTCATGATACGCCCTGTAGGATTCTGGTAATTGGGAATGGTATAAAGCACAGAATGGTGCTTGCGCGGTCTTGCCTTATAAAGCTCCTGTGGGATAAGTCCCCCTTCATCACAGGGGATGCCCCGACGTCGCATGTCGAGCGACTTGAGTATATTCAGAGAATACAGGTAAGACGGTTTCTCCACGAGCGCCGTGGAACCCCTTTGCAAAAGCCCCAGCGCTATGAGCTGGATTGCCTGAAGCGCGCCACTCACGATGAGGATTTCCTTTGGTTCAACAGCTATGCCTATACCCTCGAGATAGCTGCAAAGCGCCTTACGTAGAGATAAAAGCCCCTTTGGCTCGGTATAATCAAGGGTGTCCACCGATTGCGATGCTTGGTAAATCAGGTCATTGAGCTTCGTGATTTCCGTACTTTCAGGCATGGCCGCACCAGAGCTGAGCCGAATGATGCTGCTGTCAAAATCCAGTTCGTTGATCCGCTGGATAATTTTTCGATTGGGATAATACACGCTTTCTTCAACATAATGTCCCCAGTCAAAGGATCCCACATCTGAAAGACCATCGACAACGCGTGTACCGCCCTTCCCTTTTGTTTCTATGAGTTCAAGTGCCTTGAGTTCGTCCATTGCAAGTGAAATGGTGCTCCTGTTCACTTCAAGACATTCTGACAAGGTGCGCTGTGATGGCAGCCGTGTACCTGCCTTATAACGTCCCGTTCGTATTTCCTCTTCGAAGTGCGCCACAATCTGCCTGAACAGCGGCACAGGACTTGCCTTATCTGGTTTCCAGTCTATAATCATATTTCCCCCCGTAAATACACTTACTTTCTTATTTTTACGGTAACATGTTCCATATGGGAATAACAAGTTATTTCCTAAATATTTCGCGTAACGAAAGGTTATTTTCAGCCAATTATGGTATCATATACATTGAAGTTCCAATAAATAAGGATATGAAGGGAGAATATGCATGAACCATAAGGTAACGACTAAATGGCTTGAAAACATGGCCTTTGAAACTGATTTTAACGGGCATAAAATCATTGTGGATGCAGACCCGAATTTTGGCGGCGAGAACAGAGGACCACTTCCAAAACCACTGCTGCTCAATGCACTTTCTGGCTGTACAGCCATGGACGTTGTGTCTATTCTGAAAAAGATGCAGGTTGAGTTCGAGACATTCGAAATCGATGTAGATGCAAGCATGACAGAAGAACATCCAAAATACTATGACAAGATCCACCTGATTTATACATTCAAAGGCAAAGATCTGCCAATGAAAAAACTTGAAAAGGCTGTCAACCTTTCTCAAGAACGCTATTGCGGCGTGAGTGCCATGCTTATGAAAGCATCTGAGCTCACTTACGAAATCAAAACTGTAGAATAGAAAATCCCCCTTGCAGGCGCTCATTGAAATATGAGCCTTCAAGGGGGATTCTTATTTACTCGCCGTCTTCCTGACGGATTCTATCTGTAGAGATACCTTTAAGTTCTCTGTCGATCAGTGCGTATTTTTTCAGACTCGGACTGAGGCGCACAGACATAAGAGCGTCCTCTTCCGCCTGTTCAAGTCGTCCCAGCGCCACGAGCATGATTGCCCGGTTGTAATAGAGCACACTGACATCATCGTTGTGCAGAATAGCACTTGTAAGAACCTCATAGGCCTTTTCGAACGTCTTCTCCTGCTTATAGATTACTGCCAAATTAAGATAGGCATAGGCATAAGTCTGCCTGCTTATGATAGATTTATCATAATAGGCAATCGCACCTTCAAAATCTCCGCATTTACCCAGGAGTACCCCCTTATTAAAGAGCGACAAATAATGGTCCGGTTCAATTTCAAGTGCTTTTTCAGCGTATTCCATGGCTTCCTGATCACGGCTTCTGGTCTCTAAAAACGAGCAGTAATGATTCCAGCACATCACTTCATCTGGCGCATATTTGATTGCCTGTTTCAAATGCACTTCCGCTAAGGCATCCTTATGCATCCCGTCATAAATATCGGCAAGATAAAGATGTGCCAGATAATAGCCCGGGTCCCACTCAATCGCCTTTTTGTAGCACGTTACTGCAGCGTCGAGATCGTTCAGCTCTTCATAGATAATTGCCTTGCCATAATAGGCGCCAGCTTCACTCTCTTCAATTTCAATGATTTCATCGTAATATGCAAGCGCCTGTCTCTCGTTGATAAAATCATGATAGAACATGGCTATGTCATAAAGAAGGTCCACGTTGCCCTTCTCCTTCTTATAAAGCCGATCATATACAGATGCGGCCTTTATATAGCTTCCTTCATCAATCAATTGATGGACGAGCAATTTATAATTGTATATGTCGTTTTCACTGCTCATGCTATCCCCTTATTTTTTTCTGGCAACAAGTATATCTCTGCTTACTGCCTGCTCTACCCAGTGCTCAAATTCAGCGTAAACCCCTTCGTTTAAGACTTCATATCCCGCTGACTCAAATGCAGCCCCAAGAGCCTTCTTGTCCAGGGTGTAGGCGTTGAATGAAATCACAACTGTGCCACCCTTTTTCAGGACCTTATGCCAGGCATTAGCCGCCTCAGAAAGCAGTTTCAGCATATCCACCGGCTTGGACTTCGATGTGCCGCTGTGCTGAACGCCGTATGGGACATCGGTGACAATAACGTGGAAGGACTGCTTTTTATAAAAATCATTGGCATGCAGGGTATTGCCATTGGCAAACTGAATGCTTCTTCGATCCTTTTCCTTGAAATGGTCTGTTGTATCCGCAGTTTCGATTGTATATTTGATACCTTTTCCATCTTTTGTATGAATGGTCTGATGGGAAGCGTCGTGCTTGAATTTATGATACTTCAAATACCGCTTCATATACTTGTCGATTTCCTGACATTCGGTTTTCTTGATTTCCACACCACTGACGTTATACCCCATGATCAGACCTTCATAAAGGGTTGTTCCTCTGCCGCACATAGGATCGAAAATATTCAGCGCTTCCCTAAACCGGTCAGCAAAAGCACTTGCGAACACCCCCACATTGATCATCATGGCTGTGAAATCCTCATTGGTTTTTCCAGCGTATTTCAAAATGCTTGACATATCTCTTGGGAAGTAGGTTTTCTTGCCTTCATTCATGGGCACGAGGCCACCGGCTTCAACGCGAAAGAGTGCAAATAGTGACGAAAGCCTCTGAACAGCGTCAAGCATCATGCCTTCAAGAGACGCTGTTTCAAAGGTTAAGAGTTCAAGCCCGCCAATGCTTTCATACTGCAGACTCGAAACATTCATTTGCAATGCACTGCACAGGATTGTAAATTCATTTTCAAGCAGCTTCTGTGTCGATGCATAGTAACGGCTGTTTTGGTGAGGATACCTCAATATTGCATATTTCATAATCATTCTCCTAAAGCTAAAATATTCAAAAGTATTATACCAGAAAACTTTACCCAATCCACGCGAAGTGACATCATTCTGCTATAAAAACTGCTAAACTTAATTAAAATTTTTCAGATTCCTTTTCTAACAGTGTATTGTCTGATAGTGTATTTGAAGTGCACACGTTGAAAAAGCCAATTCCACTTAGGGAACTGGCTTTTTCTCTATTCATGTCTACAGCATTTTTTCCGAAAATGCACTGTAAGGTTTGGGCTTATCAAAATAGTAGCCCTGATACACATCGCATTGAAGCATCGCTATAAAATCGTGCTGGACTGCTGTTTCAACGCCTTCCATAATTGTTTCCATGTCAAGATTTTTTGCCATGGCCATGATGGCCCTTAGAATTGACCCGTCATCCCGCTCGGGATAATCCATTATGAACATGCGGTCAATTTTCAGCTTATCGGCCTGCAGCTGCTTCAAATAGCTTAAAGATGAGAAACCTGTTCCAAAATCATCGATGGCCACAATGACGCCGTGTTCATTCAGGAAGCGTATCATCTGATTTGCAGCATGGATATTGGTTACTATTGTTGTTTCTGTAATTTCAATGCAGAAGCGTTCAAGACCCAGCTTGCTTTGACCCATCATGTAGAGCAGCTCAGATACGACGCGCTTATCCATGAACTCAGCACTGGACAGATTGAAAGAAATTCTAAAGCCATCTGGAAGTGCAACGGGGTCCCGCTCAAAATCCTCAATGATTTTCCGCAACACGACGAGTCCCATACGCATAATACTGTTATTGCGCTCCATAATCGGAATGAACTTGTCGGGCGATACGTCCCCCAATTTCTTATTATGCCAACGAACCAAAGCTTCTACACCTGTAATTCGATTGTCTCTGAGTGAATTCTGAGCCTGATAGACCACATAAAACTCATCGTTACTGAATCCGTTGTCAATTTCTGACTGTATGGACTGGTCTCTGGAAATCATATCATGAATATTCTCATCGAACTGTAGAAATGGCATTCTCAGCAGTTTTACATTCGCGTCCATAGCCACAAAGATTTGCTTAAGAAATTCCAAGCCGTTTGCAGCCTGAAGCGGATACATAGAAAGACCGCAGTAGAAAGTCATTCTAATATCGCTTGATAGTTTGTAATTGGCATTGCTGAGTGCCAAATCAATTTTACGTGTCAACGTCTCCACATCTTTACACTCGTCATCAAGAGCAACAAGTACGATGAACACATCTGGATTCGGCGAGAGCATCAGCGATGGATTGAACATGAGTGCATTCATTTCTTCACATACCGTTCCGACAAGCAGGGTCTCTCCGTACTCAGGAAGCGCATGGACAATCTTTGAGTATTCCGTAAGCTTAATGGCAAGGCCAATCACCCGCTCATGTTCTGCTAGGAATCGATCTATTCCTTCAATCTGCTTGTTTAGATCATAGTTCTGTACCACTTCCACCATGTCTGAGTTCTCAACTCCTAGAGTCAGACCATGGGGCTCCAGCTTAGGTACGGAAAAAATTCCGACGTAGAATCCCACCTTGTTTTTATCATCTCTGATAGTATGAATATGCAGATGCTTGTTCACCAGCAGTCCATAAGCCGTTGCACTCCAAAAATTACCACTCCATTCCTTTTCCAGAGCGTCATGGAACTCAAACCCGCCATCTTCCGATTTGAAAAACAGGCTTATGTCCATCTTGTCCAGTTCGCTTTCAGTCCATCCGAATATGCCTTCAAACACACGGTTGCAAAACACGACTTTTTTATGACGATCAATAATCAGAACGCCATCATGCGTATGGGATGAAATATACGACGATGCTTTGAGCATCAGGTCATTCACCTGACGTATCCGCACCATGCCAAACAGAAAGACATGAAGCAGGGCAATTGCAATCAGGAAGACATACCTCAACTCAGGATAGTCCAGAATAATATTCCTATTGCCTGATATGATGGTCTCAAGCGGCAGACTGCTAACTATTTTCCAGCGCTTGTCACGCGATCTAAAGCATGCTGGGTAATTCTCGTCGAAAACAATGGTCGAATAGGCATAACTCACACCATCACTTTCAAATGTACCTGCGTCCTGTTCTCTAAACTGCCACAGAAGACTATCTGGCGTATCCCTAAGTTCTACATTTAATGACACTTTACTTGAATGATTGACCCCTTCTATGTTTAGCAGTCCTACCTTCCAGTAGTATAGGCTGTCAAGTATGCCTGCCTCCATCCCACGCGTCTCAAAAGTGTTATAGCCTTCCAAAATGGACAGCAGTCGATATCCATCGTAATTGATGACCAGTACGCCTTGGCGAACACCTTGATTATAAACCGGTGTCGCGAATCGTATGACCGGCTCATATGGCTTTACCACACTCCCCTGTTCCACATTCAAATCGAACTCCGATATATACATTTTTCCTTCAGCGACTTCAAGCGCATCCTGGAAATAATACCTTGATTTCTTGAGCTGAAGCTCTTCTTCTGGCACAATGGTAATCAGATCACCCTGTCGGTTGATCCGCATTTGTTCCCTGCCCGACTCATCCAGATAACGGATCTGGACAAAGCCAGCCTTGCTTGATGCTATTCTAAAAAAGAGCTGTTGTGTATCTTCGCGTTCCAAATCTCCCGGTGATTGAATGTAACGACTAAACTCATCGGAGTTATATATGATTTGCAGATCAGTGTATATGGTTTCAAATACACTCATCAGGACTGAATCCATTACGTCCACCTGATCCATCTGTACGGAAACAAGGTCCTCCTTCATGCTGTCAAACTGTAAATCATAGACATAAGAGTACAGCAAGTTAAAAAGCAGTACAATTATCAGTACTGCCAATAGCTGCCTCCTATTAAGATGTTCCGTATATTTGACGATTGATTTTGTGAGTGTTTTGATGTATTTCATGATGAACCTCGCTTTATGCAACACGTTATTGCCATACGGCAATTTCACTCTTATTACATTCATACACTTCATAGGCACAAAAAAAGCACCTATCCAGCAGATAGATGCTTTTCATTTGCAATATTTAGATTAAAAGCTGCCCAGCCTATGCGTTTTGAAGCTTTCTCTTTTCTTCGCCTGCACGCTTGAGTTTCTTCTCATAGTTACCATACAGAATGCTCGCTACCGCAGTGAAGAACATTGGTCCTGCAATACTGTACAACGTTGATTCCAAATCACCGTGCATTGCCGGCTCAATGATTGTAAACAGGTTGGCAAAACCGACTGTCACGGTAACGATAATTGTAGAAACCACTGCAAACGTGACATTCTTGTAGACAACAAATGGCTTTTCAATTTCAGACTTCTTTTTGAATCCGATAAAAGCGCCTGAAATGAACATGTATGGCAGTGTCATGGCTACGTTTGTCATAAGGACAAGCTTAGCAAAGAAATCTGCTGCCGCATCTCCACCGAAAGATACCATGGCAATCATGATACAAACCATGCCGCCCTGTACCCACATGGCGTTTTGAGGGATGCCGTCCTTTGTTTTAGAAATGAATTCCGGCCAAAGCTCTTTTGGCGTTCCTTCAATCATTTGCTTCAGCGGTGAGTATGTCAGTGTAAAGAATGCGCCTGTCAGTGCAAGCAGCATGGATACGCCGACATAACGCGCAACCCAGTTTCCAAGTGAAACTGCCACAGCTTCTGATAAGCCAAAGGAATGACCCAGTTCATAGCCAAGATTATTCATAATCACATACGCGACATTGCCCATATGGATTCCGTCTCCAGCAAGAGCCTGTCCCCAGTTTGTAAAGATCCCTACAGTGAAGATACCGATTGCATATCCGATTGAAATGACGATTGCAGCGATTGTTACCCCTTTAGGGAATGTGATATGCGCGTCTTTAGTCTGGTCAACCAGACCGCCTGTAACCTCAATACCGCCATAGGCAAATATTGCGAACACCAGGAATCCCAGCATTGAAATCGGGCTCAGGTAAGACGGATTTGGAGAAATTACAAAGTCAGAAACACTGTTGATTGGCTGAGCCAGTTCAAATCCATTTGAGACGAGTACGATTACACCACCAACAATCAGAACCACATTAAGCAGTGCAACTGCAGTACCCCCAACAGAAGTGATCTTTTTTATCTTGTCCAGACCCTTTGTTGAAACAAAAGTAACGAACAGGATCCAAAGGATGCCAAGCACACCCAGGGTTTGCGTCGAATTTAGACCAAGGATTGACCAGGTGCCTGTAAAGTCCCTGCCAAAAAGTGCTGTGGAAAGTACAACCCAAATAGCCGAACCCACATTTACCATCCAAATGATGTAGGATGCATACCACATAAATGTGCCGATAAATGCATATTTGGGACCGACGGACCTATTCATCCATGAATAGATGCCTCCCTTTTCGTTTTTAAATGCAGCACCATATTCTGCCATCATAAATGCGAATGGGACAAAGAAAGTAATTGCAGAAAGCACATACCAAGGAATTGCACCATAACCCATCAGATAAAACGAACGCGGCATATTCGCAAAACCGAATACTGAAGTAAAAATCATGAGTACGAGCGAGACCAGCGTAAGCTGTCCCCCATTATTTGACTTCGCAGACATATACGAAACCTCCTAAGAAAATTTTTATTATTTCGGCACACGATGCGCCTCTCAGAAGCAATTATACGCCCATGGAAAGCCATTTCAATGATTTTTGCCTTATATCGAATTTTCTGTATTATAGGTCAATTCAGTTTGTTTCCACATTTAGTTTCCTGACTTTTTCTCTCTGCGGCCATTGCAGCCACCTGTTCATAAATGTATTTCATTTTAGTCACAAAAAACCTGTTTGACAGGTTTTTTACGCATTATTTCCAAATTAATACATGCGTCAATTTATTCACAATAACCAAAATCTTTTTCCGAATTTCATTCGTCTGACAATTCAACTTTTTGAAGAATCCTTAACATTGTTGTCGAATTTTGAGAAGCCCCCTGTATGGCGCCCCTATCCACCCGGTGTTCAAACTGAATAAAGTCTGGTACAGCGGGTTCTTATCAGTTGATAATTATTATCATTTACATTTTAGAGCATCCATGATACAATACCTTCGTTGTACGGCATAAATTATCGCGGCAGAAAATTTATGTTATGGAGATGATATTTATGGCAAGGATGAGAGGTCCGCGCTTCAAACAATGCAGAAGGTTGAATTTGAATGTTTGCGGACACCCAAAAGCAATGAACCGTGCCGGCAACGGCCAGGCACGAGACGCAGGAAAGCTGTCGTCATACGGTACTCAGCTTCTTGAGAAACAAAGACTTAGAGCCTACTACGAAGTTATGGAAAAGCAGTTCAGACGCTATGTTTCACGCGCTGTCAAAAGCGACGAAACCACCGGTGCAGCGCTCGTCATAAGCTTGGAGACACGCCTTGACAACCTGGTCTACCGACTTGGTTTTGCAAGATCCATTAGGCAGGCTCGCCAAATGGTTGTCCACGGGCATATCCGTGTAAATAACCAGAAGGTAGATATTCCTTCCTATGCGGTTTCTGTTGGAGATGTAATTTCACTTCGTGAAAAATCGAGAGGCAATGCCCATTTTTCAACAACCTTTTCCAGCACGCCACGGCGTCTCTATCCTTATTTGGATAAGAGCCCAGAGCTTTTCACAGGCAGGCTTCTCAGATACCCAGAGCGGTCAGAAATTCCGGTAGAGATCAACGACCACCTTGTTGTTGAATACTATTCACGGGCTATGTAGATAGAAGTATAAAAGGAACAGGCCGCAGCGAGTCAACTCGATACGGCCTGTTCCTTTAGGTAGTTATTCAAGAATATATGGTCTGTTTTCGATAACTTCAATGACGCGATTCCTCGAGGCCTCTGAGAGTCCCGATTGTTCCAGAATAGCCCGTGCGCCTTCCATCGTGCCATAGCCATAAATATATCCATTCAGTTTTGAAGCCAGAATTGAGCGCATCATCTGCGCATCTGTTTTAAAGATTTCTTCCAGCTCCCCATAAAGGGACGTCTCAAGCTTCAAAGAGCGGTTCTGATGCTCCGGCTCAGCCAAATAGAAGACTTCAAGGGGTTTTACTTCCGTATAGACCGATTCCTTGGGATCTGTCATTTCTCTGATTTCCTCAAGCTTCTTTTGGGCCAAACGCCTTTCTGCCTCCGACCTGTAAAATATGATGCTTTTTACTCGCTGGTCGTAGGGTCGAAGTGTTTCATTATGGGCGGCGAAAAAAATATCTATCAAGACTTCATAGGATATAATCTCAGGATCATAGTCTATTTCAACAACCTCGCTATGAAGACCCGTATCCTTATAGTTCGGTGCCGCGGCACCACCGCCAGCATAGCCTACACGGGTTCTAAGAACACCGTCAATAACTGCATACCTTGCAGCCGGACCCCAAAATCAGCCAAGGGCAAAGGTCGCAGTTGAATAGGGCTTCTCATATGCTTCAATTTCAGGATAGACCCCAGTCCAGCTTGCGTCGTATTCAACAGTTCCCTGTGGCACATAGGGTGCGCACACCTCCCCTTCACCAATAACCAAGCTGCTTGTGTTATCTACAGCCATCTGCGCAGGAGGGTTCTCCGTTCGAATCAAGCTTGCTGCTCCAATTACAATAAGGAGCACCGCAAGCGTCCATGCAAAAATTTTTCTCATAAACATCACCTGTTTATATATACCCCATTTCAGTGTGCTTTATCATTTCTTTGTATTCATACTGCTTTAAATGCTATAATTGAGTGTTCCTTGCTATAAATGGATATAATGTAATAAACAAATGGAGGGAATTTTATGGATCAGTCTTCTAAAGATACTTTAAATTTCTGTATGGAATTCATTGAATCAAACTTTACAGTACATAGCCAGATTTCCATGTGCCTTGTTTGGACAAAGCAAGCTGTGGACATTCTGAATAAATCGCCTGAAATCTCAAGTGCAGGATTTATTGTAAACGAGCTTTCAGCGATTGAAAAATATCTTACTGGGAGTGATACGTCTTCGACATCACAAGATATTCACTCTAAGCTGGATATGATCAAAACATTGCTCAAGGACATATAAACAGGTCAGGCGCCTAGCGCCTGACCTGTTTGTTTTACGGGCCTTATCTTATTCATTCATTTCACAGACCCATGACCCGATGGGCTTCAAATCATCCATCACTTCCATCTGCTCACTCTCAAAGTCCCAATGGCCCTTAAGTCCGAGTTCCGTTGCAGCAAGCTCGAAGTGGGCTTTGGCAATGCCCATGTCGTTATAAGTCAAATTGAGTCTATGTACAGTCGACTTTTTACTCATGGCCTTAAATGCATAGAAATCAAATCTGTCATTTTTCCTGACAATCCGCCAGGGCTGAACATTACGTGCCGAAGGAGCCAGTCTGACCATTTCGAGAACATCTGCATAGGAGCCCGCCTCAGACGCCCCCAGCGGTGTACTCAGGTCATCAATGAAGAAGAGTTCTTTCCAAGGCTTGCGATTATCTGCCTTAGATAGGAACCGCGTCAGCTTCTCACGCAGTCCCGCTTCTGCAGAATGTCCTATGGGCGAAACAATGACAATCTGCTCATCCGCCCCCAGCGAAACCAGCTTTTCCACATCCTTTGCGCTGAAGGTTCCTGCAAGCCAGCAGGTCGAGAGCCCAAGGTCAGTTGCCTTGAGGATTATCTTTTCAAAGTTGTAACCAAAATCAAAGGATACATAGGGGTCGATTGCACAGGTTCTTTTCATAATTCCGACCAGATAGGCACTTGCCCCTCGAACCATGCCGTATGTTCCAACTTTTGTGTTCTCTTCAAAAGCGAAATCAATCATGACGAATCTGAACCGGTCTGTGTTCAGTGCAGACATCAGCTGTTCCAGAATATCCTTGTCGTGCAATCCGATTGGATCATCGGTATAGCTTCTAATAGATTTTCTTGCTCTTATGATCTCTTGAACTGATGATATAAATTTCATAACGGCCTCCTAAGTGCATTCAGTCAATCATATCTTATAGGTCCCCAAACGTTTCGTACGCTTAGCCTTTCTTTTCACGCTTGTTGGAGTACATGAGTTCATCCACACGTCCCAGTATCTGATTTATATCCAGCCCCTGCGTATCAATCAACTCCAGCACACCAAAACTTGTTCCCAGAGGCAGTGTCATACTGGATAGGCTGTTATACTTGGTGATTTCCTCAAGAACTCGATCTACCACGCGCTGAGCCACACCTGTTTCATCTGTTTCTATGAGTAAAATAAACTCATCTCCTGCGTATCTGTAGGCTGTATCAATTTTTCGGATGGCATGGGTCAGAATGGCGGAAAAGTCCACCAAAATACGGTCTCCAGTCACATGCCCATAGGAATCATTAATCGATTTGAACCCGTCAAGATCCAGCATGATCAATGAAAACGGCCTGTTTTTTCGGATTCTGTTGTTGATTCGTGTCTCCATCTGACTTCGAAGGGCAAGGCCTGTCAAAGGGTCCTTTGTCATTTCTTCACGCTCAATAAGCAAGAAAGTGTATAGACAGACATAGGTCATCATTGGCCAAATGAATACACCGCCATAAAACAGTGTTTGAAGGGCAATACCAATTACCGGCAATATGGCGAGCAGAGCTATATTGCGCATAATCTTCGGATGAATGATCTTACGGTTTTTAAGACTGTCCATTATGTATGTCAGAATGAAGAGAACTTGTATCCCCCCCCAGTATAGATGCACCATAATGCCCCACATAATGATTTTCAGCCGATATCTCAAACAGATACTGGATTTTGAAATTCATGGTTACCGCAGTCGCAATAATCAGATTCATGACCAGATAGTAGAGTCTGCGCAGCTTTAACTTTTCATCTTCAAAATAACTTCTGTAGTCAAAGTACATGAACCAGAATGTAACTGGCAGAGCACTGGCGTACAAAACCAAATAATTGGAGATTATATTGAACGTACGCGCGAAATCAGTCAACACGCCATCAAACATCCAGCTGATCATTTCCAGTGTTGTGAGGGCGCCCGTAGCAATGAGAATCGCCCGAAAATATTCATAGGAGCCTCGGTACCGATTCTCTTTTCTAGACACATGAAATATAAGTGTAAATATAATCAGGAGTGTAATTGTATAAGTACTTAGTCGTCCATTCGTCATAATGAGAACCCCACTTCATCAGTTTAATGACTGCTGTACTTATTATTACCCCGCAATACCATAAGGTTAAACCGCATTTCTCACACCATCAGTTTCTAACTGCCAGCTTGTAGCCGAATGCGCCCATGAAGCAAATTGCGTTGAATATGACGATTGTACCGCCTGTAGGCAGATTGAACTGGAAAGACGTGAACACACCAAGAATTACACAGATTACAGCTGTGAGCGCCGCAATTGTCATGGCCCCTTTAAAACTTTTGGATATCTGAAGTGCCGTAACCGCCGGGAATACAATAAGGCTTGAAACCAGCATTGTTCCCACAACGCGTATACCAAGAACAATAGTGATTGAAGTCATGACTGCAATCATATAGTTCAGCTTCTCCACTTCTATGCCGCTCACTTTTGCAAAGTTTTCGTCGTAGGTAATTGCAAACAAATCATGATAGTAAAGGACAACGCCTCCAATGACAACCAGAGAAAGGCCAATGCTGAGATACACATCGAGATCACTGATGACAAGAATGCTTCCGAACAGGTAGCTGAACAGGTCGACGTTGAATCCCTTTGCCATAGATGCAATCACGATACCCAAGGCCACTGAAAACGACGAAACCAGGCCAATGGCTGCATCACCATGGAGATTTGCCTTTTCGTTGAGCTTGAGTATGACAAAGGAGCTCATAATCACAAGGGGTATGGACAAAAGAAGGGGAGATACGGACAGCAGGAGTGCAAGTGCCACTGTGGCAAAGCTCACATGTGCAAGCCCGTCACCAATCATGGAAAACTTTCTCAAAACAAGGAAAACACCTAAAAATGCGCAGGACAAGGCTATAAGACTTCCTGCGATGATGGCCTTTTGAATAAAGGCATACTGAATGGCTTCGAATATCATTTTCTACCTCCTGCCACCTGAGAACTGTCCACGACCTGCAGAGGTTTATTCGTTCTGGCGCCGTGCTGCCAGCACATTTTATGCTGCGTTTCATAGCCAAAGTAGTTGGTCATGTCCGGCGAATGGCAAAACGCCTTGTAATCCCCATAGAAGACCAGCTTGTGGTCCAGATAGAGCATTTTACTCGTATACTTTCCAACAGAACCAATATCATGTGAAACGAGCAGAATTGTAACCTGTCTCTTCTCATTGAGCTCTTTGATCAGCTCATAAAACTCATTTCTGATTTTGGGGTCAAGGGCACTCGTCGGTTCATCCAGTATGAGGATTTCCGGTTCTCCGACCATGGCACGTGCCAGGAGCACACGCTGCTGCTGTCCGCCTGAAAGCTGTCCGATTTTTTTATCTTTGAGCTCATATATGCTGAGTTCGTTCAGGATTTTGTCCACTTTCACTTTCTCATCGGATGAGAGAATTTTAGGAAACTTCTTCTGAACGAGCAGTCCCATTTCAATTATTTCGCCAACCTTTGCAGGAAAGAGACTGTCTGTTGTTATGGCAATCTGGGGAAGGTATCCTATTTTGCTTCTCGCAATTTCAATTCCGTTTCCAAAGTGCACACGCCCCGATTCTGCCTCAACCAGACCCAGTATGGCTTTCATAAGTGTCGTCTTGCCAGAGCCATTGGGACCAACCACGCCTACATAGTCACCCTTTTGAACTTTGAAGGATATGTCTTCAAGAACACGCTGCCTGCCATAGGCAACATTCAAATTTTCAACCTCTAGTACATTACTCATGATGATGACCCTCCTTTTCACGGATATTCCCTGCCATTTTCTTTTGGCACTGGGGACAGTATCCGTATATTTCCAGTTTATGTGACAGTACACTGTAGCCAAACTGCCTTTGAATTTCCTTTTCGTACTCTGCAACCGGACAGCTGGAAATCTGCATGATCTTGTTACAGCCAATGCATAGAAGATGATGTTTGTGCTCGTGTCTGTCAAGTTCAAAGAGCGCCTTGCTTTCAAGCTCCAAATTGGTTTTGGATGCAAGTCCTGCACCCACAAATGCATTGAGAATTCTATAGACGGTTGAAAAACTCATGTTTTCAAGTCGCGACCTGCTGTAGGCATAAATCTGGTCTGCAGTCTGTGGAAGCTCAGACTCCATCAAAGCATGTAATATGACACAGCGCTGCTTGGAGTACTTTATCTTGTGTGCCTTAAGTATTTCCCGGTCTGTACCATGCATTTACTCACCTTCTTTATAACCTAGGCCTATTTTTAGATTCTCGAGATTCTGCTTCATTATTTCAACATATGAAGCACCGGACTCCAGTTCCTCTTTTGATACATTATGTACCGCGTGAAGCATCAGCATCTGTGCATCTGTCTCATCAGCAATAACTGTTGCAACCCTTGGGTCAACCAGCTCTTCATAGAATATTGCTCGGACATGCGATTCCCTGATGAAATCAATCAGCTCCGCAATGCGTTTTGGCGTCGGTTCTGCATCTGGCGCAAATCCCACATAGGGGGACTTATATTCCAGTCCGTAGCGTTTGATGAAATGTCCAAAAGCAAAGTGTCCGCCAGAAACAATGGTTTTACTTTCAGTTTTTGAAAACACTTCTTTAAAAGCCGTGTTCAGCATTTCGATTTCATTTTGGTAGGCCCTGCTGTTTTCACTGTATAGGGCCGCATTCTCAGGTATCACCTTCACAAGACCCGCTTCAATGTTTTGCAGCATTACCTGTGCCTTAACCGGATCAAGCCAGATATGGGTGTCAGCACCACTGTGATCATGATCGTGGTCTTCAGCTTCATTATCGTGGTCTTCAGCATCCTGATCATGGTCTTCGCTGTCATGGTCATGGTCGTCACTGTCATATTCTTCTGCCGCGAGGTCAAATAAGCCTTGCCCTGCTTCAATTACGACGATATGATCCTCACCCACTGTTTCAATCACCTTGTGTGCCCAAGGCTCCATTTCTTCCCCAGTGTATATGAAGACATCAGAGTTTTGAATTTTAACAATATCATGCGGTGTCGGTTCATATGCATGCGCTTCAACCCCTGGTGGAAGCAAAAGCGTCACTTCAACAGTGTCACCTGCAATCTGTTTGACAAAATCATATTGGGGAAACAGGGTTGTCACAATTTGCACCTTGTCACTTGCAGATGCTGTTTCTGTGCTTTGATCTGCTGAGCACCCTGTAGCCAGCGCTATCGTCAGAATCAGTGAGAGTAGTAGAAAACGGAAAGTATATTTTTTCATAAATGAGAATCCTCCTCAATTAGCTTTTCTTTAATTATGCTGCAAATGCAAACCATTTGCAAGTACATTTTGTTTATTCCCAAACTTTTCCGTTTTAATCAGATATCAAGCTATAGATAAGGAGCCTCAAAGCAGACATATTCATTGACTTAGCTTCTAATTTTTCGCAATGAAAACATAAAAAACCTACTCTGTTTTCAAAATGCCCAAAGCCCAGTTTATACATATTCTCAGGACCAAAAGGCACCCTTTTGGAAAACCATTTCCTTCCTAGTCTCTGAATCCCTTGATTTGACATGGTTTCGTCAATCATGTATGATTATAATGGAGCTGTAAAATTTTATAACAACTGAATACCCAATGAATAAGTGAAGTAGTTGCTGTGAGTAACCGGGTTCTCGAGAACAGATATGCTGTAGTTTGGCAGATTTCTTTAAGATTACCGGAAAAGTGGTGAAACAGCATTCGAAAAACGTTCTTAGAACTGGGGCTTGATTTGGATCTTAAGGTTCAAACTATACTACCGCCCGGTGGTATAATGCGAGTTTAACCACATGTAATCTTATGTGTTAAAGCGAAGTGTAGGCACTCTAACTCTATATATATTATGGAGTTAGAGTGCTTTTTTTATAGGCACTTTCTTTATGTGAATGAAAACAATATGAGAGGTGATATATTGATAGAACTTGTAAATCTTACAAAATCATATGATGGTAAAATCAATGTCGTCGATGGACTCAACATGCACATCGAAAAAGGCGAACTGGTCGTACTCATCGGCAAGAGCGGCAGCGGCAAGAGTACCACCCTTCGGATGATCAACAGACTCATTAAGATATCCGACGGCGACATCCTGATTGGAGGCGAAAGCATCAAGAATCAGGACTCCATCAAACTAAGACGTAAAATCGGCTATGTCATTCAGAAAATCGGCCTTATGCCGCACATGACTGTTGGACAGAACATTGAGCTCGTACCCCAGCTTGAAGGATGGACCCCGGCGGATCGAAAAAAACGTGCCAAGGAACTCCTCGAGCTCGTGGATCTCCCTCCTAAGGAATACTACAATCGTTACCCTTCTGAATTGAGCGGTGGTCAGCAACAGCGTATTGGCGTTGCACGTGCCCTCGCTGTCAATCCTGAGATTATTCTAATGGACGAACCCTTCAGCGCACTCGACCCCATTACACGCGACCAGCTTCAGCAGGAAGTCCTGAAACTGCAGGATGAACTTCACAAGACAATCGTCTTTGTTACCCACGATATGGATGAGGCCTTAAAAATCGCAGACCGAATTGCCGTGCTTAAAGACGGTGAAATCATTCAATACGACACACCAGAAGAAATTCTAAAGCACCCGGTCAACGATTACGTTCGGGAATTTGTAGGCAACGACAGACTATGGCAGTCACCGGAGTTCCTATATGCCAAGGACATCATGCGAAAAAACATGGCAATCATCAGTAAGAAACGCTCACCGGCACAGGCAATCGAGATGATGAAGAGCAAGGATACTTATGTCGGCTATATTGTTGACACAGAATCCACTCCGCCAAGAAAGTTCCTCGGTGAAGTCTCCATGCAACAGCTTAAGAGACGCGGCGCCCACGATGAAAAAATGGCCGACATTATGGCAACAGACGCACCATTTGTCTATGAGCATACAAATATGATGGAGGTTCTTTCCATCATGCAAGCACAAAATTTCAAACGTGTACCCGTACTGAACCGGGATCACTGTGTTGTTGGCTACATTAATCGAAGCAGTATTCTCAATGTCATTACGGATGTCATGCCGGACGTAGAATACGAAGAAACCGTACCATCAACAGAGGAGGTCTAATATGGGAGAATTTCTAGAATTTCTATCTTACCGCATTGGCGATATTGGAAAACTCGGACTTGAGCATTTACAAATCACAGCCATGTCCATCAGTTTTGCAGTGCTCATTGGTGTGCCAATCGGCATTTTCATTACACGGAAGAAGAACATTGCCAACCTTATTTTAGGATTTGCCAACGTCTTTCAGACCCTGCCTTCCCTTGCCCTGTTTGGACTCATAATTCCAATACTCGGCATTGGATACAAGCCCAGCGTTTTCGTACTCTTCCTCTATGCCCTGCTCCCCATCATAAAGAACACCTACTTGGGCATTACTGGCGTAGACCCTGCAGTCATCGATGCTGGAAAAGGCATGGGCATGACGGACTTTCAAATACTGAGAATGGTGGAAGTGCCACTCTCGCTCCCTGTCATTATGGGAGGCATTCGTATTTCTACCGTTATCAATATCGGTACTGCCACTCTTGCAGCCCTGATTGGTGCAGGTGGCCTTGGCGATATGATATTCAAAGGCATTTCGCTTAACAACTCCAACATGATTCTTGCAGGCGCCATTCCAACTGCCCTGCTTGCCTTATCTGTTGATGCGCTGCTTGGGCGCGTTGAGCAAAAGCTCGTACCACGCGGTTTACAATAATTCCTCATGACGAGGTAAGAAATAGACATGAATGAAAGGGGATAAATTATGAAAAAATTTATGAAATGGTTCTTAACACTTACAATGGTGCTTTCGCTGGTCATGCTCACAGCATGCGCCACGTCAAGCGATGATGAGGTGACACTGCGTATTGGTCATAAGAACTTTACAGAACAGCGTATTCTGGGCCAAATGTTTGCAGCAGTCATCGAGGCGAAAACCGACTACAAAACTGACGTTAAGGAATTTGGAGGCACTCAGCTTCTGTTTGAAGCCATTACCAACAATGAAATTGACCTCTATGGTGACTACACGGGAACGCTTTATACAGCCATGCTTGGTATGAGCGGTGAAACAGACCCGGACAAGGTTCAGGAAATCGTAACAGAAAAAATTGAAGCAGACTACCCGCTTCACCTGCTTGAACCGCTTGGATTCAACAACACATACACACTAAGTGTCGACAAGGACATTGCCAGCCAGTACAATCTGAAGACCATGTCTGATCTGAAAGAAGCAGGTCCAGAACTGACCCTGGGTGCGACTATGGAATTTCTTGAAAGACCCGATGGCATGCCGGGTGTTAAAGACCTTTACGGCATTGAGTTCAAAGAAGAGGTTGGACTTGACCCAGGCATCCGTTACACGGCAATTGAAAGCGGTGAAGTTGACCTGATTGACGCCTTTTCGACAGATGGTAAGATCAAAGAATACGATCTAGTCATCCTTGAAGATGACAAGCAGTTCTTCCCACCATACTATGTTATGAGCATTCTCAATGACGAAGCATTTGAAAAGTACCCTGAAGCCGTTGAGGCACTCAGACTTCTTGAAGGTACAATTACTGAAGACGCAATGCAGCAAATGAACTTCCTGGTTGACGAAGAAGGCCTTCCAGAGCGCAAAGTTGCAGAAGACTTCCTTAAGGAAGCTGGCATTATTGAGTAGCATACATTGAATGTACTTGAACAGGCAAGCGCGCCTGCTCATAAAAAAAAAAGAAGTGATCGTCCAGAACCGGATGATCACTTCTTTTAATTTTCAATAATCATAAGACACTTCTTCGGTCATCCCTTCAATACACCGAGGACGCTCGAACGCAGTTCAAGACTTCTCACAAGCTTCAAGCCCGCTTTATAGGCCTGGTCCAGATAGACCTCATTTTCCAGCACATCATTCTTCTCATATAATCTGAGTGCCTTGACCGAGTCCACCACCCGGTAGCCAAGTGCCGCAAGCGACATATCCATCACCTTTGACGTAACGCCCATGTCCCGTTCGTCTTCCTGCTCACAGACAGCGATGGACACCGCATACTTACCGCCAAGGACTTCGTTCATACTGGTCCAAACCGACCGGTCTGCATCATGGAAAATCTCCTGACAGTAGAGCCGCTCTATAAAGGCCTTCACGTCGGCTGTGACATTGTAAAAATAAGTTGGAGAACCCAGTACTATGGCATCTGCCGATTCAAGCGCTGTATAAATTTCCTGCATGCCATCCTGAATGACGCATTTATATGTCTTCCTACAGCCTTCACAGCCCGTGCACCCTATGTATTTATAGTCAGACAGGTAGATGGACTGCGTTTCAGCTCCGCCTTGCACACAGGCTTCAAGAGCACGTTCTACAAGTCTGGATGTATTGCCACCTTTTCTTCTGCTTCCTACAATTCCAAGTACCTTCATCTGTGCCTCCTGTCCTTAATCTTCAACAATAACACCAAGGAGTCTTGATAATCCAACAGCCTGAACGGAAGAAACCTTTACATTTTTAAGGTCTTCAATCCGCACGCCCGCACCATCAAGATCGACGCCTCTAAGATCCATGCCCGAAAGCTTTGCACCGGAGAGCTGCGCCCCTCTCATAGAGCAGTTTGAAAATTCAACTTGCTTGAAGCTGGCATTTTGGAAGTTCCCATTATCAAATTGCACACCTGTGAAAACCGAGTTCTTCATTGCAGTAAATCCAAATATTGCATACTCCGCCTTGGTGTTTTCCATTTTGCAGTCCTTGAACTGGGTATCACTGAAAACCGCCCCTGATAGCCTGCAATTTGAAAAGCTTACTCGTTCGAATCGTGAAGCGATGAATCTGCACGAAGACAGATCGCATTCCTCGAAACGCACATCTATGAAATCCAGTGCCTCTACATCCCACTTCTCAAAGGTAACGGCTCTGAAAATGGCCCCCTTGATTCGCGCATGGCGCGCACTTTGCCTGGAGATGCTCAAATGCTGACACATAAAGTTCTCATAGATTTCCTCATCGTCAACACGCTGCAAAGACACCTGATTATATTCAACACTTGGTTTGATTGAAGGCTTTACAACCTTGACCTTTCCCATTTAAAACATCCTTTCCCGCTACAAGTCACTGCATTATCATTCTATCATTTATTTTGACGCTAAAAGATGAAAAAAAGAAAACCCTTTCATGGACTAATTTGGTGTATTATCTTGACACTTTTAAGGTAAGCCGCTACCCTTTATGTAACACGGAGGTGATAATATGAACAAAACTGTATATAAAACCATAAAAATGAGTATAGGCTTCACGGTTGCAATCATCATTGCTACGGTGCTGAATCTTGACTTTATTGTATCTGCCGGTGTCATCACCATGCTGAACCTGCAGGAATCCAAGGTCGCATCCGCGCGTGCGGCGTGGCGCAGATTCTACTCCGCGGCCATCGGTTTGGTACTTGCCGCAACCGTCTTCTCAATTTTGGGTTTCACAATATTCCATCTGGGTCTTTTCCTGCTTCTATTCATTCCAATAACCCTGCGACTGAACGCATCTGAAGGTATTATTGTCAACACGGTTCTCGCATCCCACCTGCTGGCCGATCAGCAAATTTCAATGGCTATTCTACTCAATGAAATCAGCCTTGTCATTATTGGCGCAGGTGTCTCGGTGCTCATGAATCTTCATATGCCAAACTATAAGAAGGACCTTTTGAAAGCCCAGGAGGAAATCGACAAAAAGATCCGCGCCCTACTCTGGACTGCAAGCATGAACATGCGTAACCTATGTACCATTCACGATGAAGAACCTTCGATAAAGGCACTTTCCGATGAAATCAAGACGGCTCAAAGAAAGGCCAATCTTTATCTGAACAATTCCTATTTGAGCGATGACCGCTATTTCCTTGATTATTTCAAAATGCGTCAAGACCAGGTATATCGACTGAAATACATGCGCGAGCATCTTGATATGGTCTTTATCAATCAAGATGAGGCCTATACGCTCAGTCACTTTACAGGCAGGCTTGCCTATGAGTTCGATACGGAAAACAACGGTCTTGCCCTGATTGAACGTCTTCAGGAAATACGCAGGAACTTCCAGAGTGCACCGCTTCCAGCTTCACGGATGGAGTTCGAAAGTCGAGCTGCCCTATTCCAGTACCTGACCGATCTGAAGGAGTTTATAGACATCAAAGTACGGTTTTCTGAAAAGTATGCTTCTGACGATGAAGCCGCTGATGACAAAGATTTACCAATATAACACGACTGAGTGTTACCTCCTGCAGGGCCATCTGTCTTATAATTTTCTTTGGAAAATCATGAAACGGAGGATGTACAATGGGAAATGAATGCATACTCAGTCCTGAAGAAGCGATTGACTATCTCAAGACACATATGCCCGAATATAAGGAAGACAACACCTTGCAGGCCCACTACCTGAACAGTAGCCAGCAGAGTGTTGACAGCCTTGCAAATATTGTAATGCGAATTACCTCGGATGCCGGAAATCCATCGGTAATACTCAAGCATGTGCTTCCTTACGTGCGTGCTGCCAAAGAAAACGGGATCGACATGCCCCTCGATCAAAATAGGATCTATACGGAAGTCTACTCTCTCAACATATGGAACAATATACAACCCGGTGCTGCACCAAGGATATATAATTTTGATGATGAAAACTACATCATCCTGATGGAAGATTTAAAAGATATGAAAACACTCCGGTCCGAACTCATCAAACGAAAAAGATACCCGAACTTCCCAAAGCAGATCGGACAGCTTCTGGGACGGGCATCCTTCTATACATCACGCTATTACCTGGACAGGAAAGAAAAGCTCGTTCTGGAAGACCACCTGACACATATGGATACAGACAGCTTTTGGAACTCAATTATCTTTGATCGAATTCTCCACGACGCGACAGAGCTGCCTATTAATCCTGGCGCCAAGGAAGCTATGCACAAATTTGCAACCAACTTCAAGGTGCGCAAGGAAGTCCAGATTCTCAGATCCCGATTCAACGACAAAAAGGAATGCCTCATTCATAAGGACCTCCATACGTCCAACATCTTTATTTCAGATAAGGAGGTCTGCATCTACGACTCCGAGTACGCTGGCTACGGACCGATTTCCTTTGATATCGGCCGACTCGTAGGAAACATTCTGCTCAACATTGCATCACTTCAGGTCGGAGACCCTTCAGACAGCAGCGCCCGCAGTGATTACCAGCAGTATCTGATCCAGATGACAGAAGATATTCTGGAGCATTTTTCAAATCAGTTCATCTGCAGCTGGAACAGTCATGTGAATGGATATCTGAACATCCGTGACCGCTTCCTAAAAGACGCCATCAAGGAAGGGCTCGGCATGGCTGCTTGCACCTCCATATGCAGACTCTTTGACATGTCCCTTTGTTTTGACATGAAACGCATTGATTGTCCCGATAAACTTGCAACAGCACAGTGCATGACCATACTTATGGCTGAGCATATCCTCATGAACTGGGAACGTATCGGATCTCCCACCAAGGTATCGCTGTGTATTCAGAACGCCCTTTCTTATGCGCGAAAGACCTGTTCAATCTGATTCATGTCATTTATACTTACTGAGCAGTTCAACGGGAATATGACAGTAGTCTCCGGGACATCTTTCAAGACGGTCCTGATGCGCATCAGCACTTCTTACATAATTATCAAGCGACAGGACCTCGACAACTATACGGTCCCTGTCGCTTCTTTCGTTTATGAACGCGCTCGCCCGCTCCAAATGATCCGGATTTTCGCTGTATACACCGGTTCTGTATTTTTTGCCCACATCCTGACCCTGACGGTCTATGCTGTAAGGATCAATTATTTCAAACAGGTAGCCCATGAGCTCTTCAACGGTAACCCTCTTGGGATCAAAAATAGTCTTTACACACTCTGCATAGCCGTCGTAGGGCCCTTCAAGTACACAAGTGCTTCCATTGGCACGCCCCGCTTCTGTCTCCACGACTCCTGGAAGAGTCCTCAAGAAGGCTTGCACACCCCATAGACATCCACCCGCCAAATAAATACATTCCATTCTTTTCACTCCTCTTTTATGAACTCCATATGACTGTATCAAACCAGACTGAGAATATCAATTCACATTGGGTATGAATATAGAAAATAGCACAGGAGGGGTACACCATGAAACTATCGAGGGAAACATATGAACAAAGACTCGCCGAGCTCCAAATAGAACTGGTAAAGCTGCAGGAGTGGATTGTACATGAAGGCTTGAAGGTTGTTGTCCTTTTCGAAGGCAGAGACGCAGCCGGCAAAGGCGGTGCCATAAAACGGATTACAGAAAGCCTCAATCCCAGATCATGCAGAGTCGTCGCCCTGGCAAAGCCGACTGAAAAGGAACGTACACAGTGGTATTTCCAGCGCTATGTCCCCCACCTGCCAAGCGCAGGCGAAATGGTGCTCTTTGACAGAAGCTGGTACAACCGAGCTGGCGTTGAACGGGTCATGGGCTTTTGCAGTGACGAAGAATACTGGGAGTTTCTAAAATCCGTCCCCGAATTTGAAGACATGCTCATTCGATCAGGCATCATTCTGATCAAGTATTGGTTCTCAGTAAGTGATGAAGAACAGGAACGACGATTCCAGCAAAGGATCAACGACAAGACCAAGCGGTGGAAACTCAGCGACATGGATCTTGAAGCACGTTCAAAATGGGTTGATTACTCAAAAGCCAAGGATATCATGTTCCAGTATACCGACACGGAAAGTTCACCCTGGTACGTCATCGAATCCGATGTCAAAAGAAATGCGCGCGTTAACTGCATCAGCCATTTGCTCTCCATGATTCCTTACAATGAGGTTAAAAAGAAAAAGCTTGTGCTCCCAGAGCGACAAGTCAATACGGGCTATGTGAGACCACCCATCGAATCCATGAAGCACGTGCCTGATGTTGCCTCTGAAATTGCAAAAGCGTATAAGAAAGATAAGAAAAAGGGCAAGAATAAAAGGGACAAGAAAGAATAGCCTAAAAAAGGCGCTTTCAGCGCTTCGCTATGTGAAACGTATACGTTTTCCTACGGTTCCCTTCGACGCTGGCAATGCCAGCTGAGCACCCTCTTTAAACCGGACAAGGGGAACCCCTAGACAATTAGAAAGCCGCTTTGGATTTTACAAGGCGGCTTAAAATATGGCTTGAATATAAGTGAACGGAGGCTAAAAGACAATTTGGTCAGTGCCTTGATTCAAATTCATAATCTTCCTGCAGGATCTATACATCATGCTCACAGACATAGATGTACCTCGTGAACCTTCTGTTGATACTTTTGATATACTGGCAGCTGTCAACCACCTTCAGCTTCTCCGCACGCAGCATGGTACTGATATCTTCCGATGAAATCACCACCAATCGTCTGGAAATCCGCTTTGCATTTCTGATAATATCCTGCTGTTCCTCTGGAGTGGTCTGAGAGTAGAGCCCATAGGGCAAATCGACAACCGAACAATCAAACTCAGCGCTAATGTTTTGAATGGCCCGGTGATACACCGGAGCATCATATCCAAAGTGCGCCAAGTTCTCACGCGCATTTTTTGCGGTCTTCCAGCTAATGTCCGCTCCGGTCATGGCATATCCGGCAAAGCACCCCTCAAGCAGCACCGTCCCCGCACCACAGCACGGGTCGACAATCGTTTTTGACAAATCACCCTTTCCAGCGAGATTTATCAAAACCTTTGCCATGTTCATTTTTAAAGAATTCGAATAGGTATATGGCCTATTGTCGTGAACGCGCCAAGTCCTGCTGTTTTTCATCAGCACCCCGAAATACCACTGGTCCTGAAAATGGGTTACACCGTAAACAAGCCCTTTTGACTTATAGTCCGGTGTCTCGCTTCGTAAAGCAATAATCTCCTTGCACAGTGAATTTCTCTTTTGTGCGTAGGGATCGCCGCTAACGAGTTTGATGTATTTTATATTGAATCCCGATTCGAACGTCTCATCCTGCTTTATCTTCATCAGTAAGTCCTCATATTTTGAAGCATGATGAAGAAGACTAAGTCTGTTTTTTATGTATGAGCTTGTGGAAGGATCCACTTCAATATCAGAAAAGAAGACTTTCTCTTTCAAATCTGAATTGAACAAGGCCCTCTTTTCGATTGCACAAAGCGTCTGCTCATATTCAGCGTAATTTACGTTATAAATAAACTTTCGACTTGTCACTTAACCCTCCACTCAAACTGGTGCTTTGAACTCAAATCGTATGGGCTTCATTAGCATTCCCAAGTCCATACAAGGGTTTTATTCTAACACTTTCACGGTTGTTTTACAACTTGCCTAATTCAGATGTCAAGCAAGTCTTACAGACCTTCAGACTCCAACAGGCTTCTAAGGACAAGATTTTCACGTTTTGTCCATCCGACTGATTCCGGATGCCTTTTCATATACATACCATTCAGTCTGATGGCTTCTTCCATGGACAGCCAGACAGGTTCAAATCCCAAGGCTTTTTCATAGGGATCAAGGTCCTGCTCTGACTTTTCTTCTTTGAGAGTGCAGACATAATAGTAGGAGTGCATTTCAAACAGTTTGCTGTCATCATAACTGTCAACTCTGCGTTCTATCACCCTACCGATTTCATGTTTTACAGATGCATTTGCATAGCCGGTCTCCTCTTTGATTTCCCGAACCAGGGCACTGCTGAAGTCTTCGTTCTTTTCAACACCGCCTCCCGGCAGCTTGTAGTCGCCTCGATTGCTTTTTAGCATTAATATTTTCTCATTTTCAACAATGACTGCGCGTACTGCGATTCGCTTCATTACAGGCATTGATTTATCTTCTTCAATTCCCATGAGTATGTCAAATTCTCTTTCCATATCGCGCTCCCTTTCTTTTCTGTCTAATGAGAGACTCAAGCATTTTAAGATTTATTGTACCCTGTATTCAAATTTCGTCACGATTCTTCCCGTTTTCAAAAGCGATTCGATTTTCTCGACTTCCTGGGCCCCCATTTTCCTATAAAAGTCCACAACGTCCTGACTCCCAACCAGTGCAATTTTCTTCAACCCCGCTTGACGACAAAACTCGACCATCAATGTCCAAAGAATGGTTCCAAAGCCTTTTCCAATAAAGGGTTTGGCTATATAAAACATCTCAAGTTCCGGCACGGGATCTTCCTTAAGCACCACAAAGAAACCGATAATATCTTCACCTGACTCCATAATGCGGACATAATCGGTCTCAATCATCTTCTCGGTTACTTTGTATTCCTTACTGAAGCGTTCCATATAATTTGCGTCTTCACCCCAAATGCCTTCTGACTCAAAGGCAATGTGGTTCAATAGGTCCGACTCCTTGCGTTTTGCTTTTCTCAGGTCCATTCTTCCATCAGCTTCCTTCTATTTAAATCTCAAATCATATCTGGATATATGTAACCCTGTGCCCTGACTATAGCCCTTCTTCACTGAAGGCATAGTCGACTGCGGCTTCTGAATGAATTGCTGTGGTGTCAAAAACATGGCATGACACATCTGCTTCCGATATAAGAAGGGGTATTTCAGTGCAACCCAGCACCACCCCTTGAACACCACTTTGAGCAGATTTCTCAATGATTTCAACATACTTCCGTTTGCTTTCATCATTAATCTCACCGCGTACAAGTTCCTTAAAAATAATATCATGGACAATTTGACGGTCTGATGCCTCTGGTATTTCGACACAAATGCCTCGGGCTTCAAGCCGATTTCTATAAAAGTCACCTTCCATGGTATATTTCGTTCCAAGAAGCAGTACTTTATTGACTTTACGTCTTAAGATTTCTTCTGCAGACGCTTCTGCGATGTGCAGAACCTTCAAGCCTGTCTCCTGCTCGATTGCATCTGACATAAGATGCATTGTGTTGGTGCAAATCACGATAAACGCCGCGCCAGCTTTTTTAAGATTTTGCGCTTCAGAGACCATTATTTCCGTAAGCTCGCGCCACTTGCCTGCACTTTGGAGCGTCTCAATCTCTTCAAAGTCAAAAGAATACATGAGGCAGTTTGCCGAATGCGATCCGCCCAGCCGCGCCTTTACACCTTCATTGATATTCTTATAGTATTCAAGGGATGACTCCCAGCTCATACCACCTAACATGCCAATTCGCTTCATTCAATTCTCCTTTTCCAGACGAGACGGTTCACCCCTACTATGAAAGAAAATGCCTTACTATCAGTCGGATGAATCTATTCCAACGGTTGTGCTCCGGCGTTCCAGAAAAGCCACATCGCGCCACTTTCCACACGTCATTTTACCAAGTTTTTTTCGAACGCCAAGAACTTGGAACCCACACTTCTCATGAATTCTAATACTCGCGATATTCTCCGGAAATATCCCTGCCTGCAAAGTCCAGTAGCCCTTTTCTTCAGAGAGGTCAACCATTGCACTCAGCAGCTTCTGTCCAAAGCCTCGCCCCTTGTACACCGGGTCCATATAAATACTCACTTCTGCAACACCTGCGTAAACCGCTCGGTTTGAAATCTTGCTCAGTGCAGCCCAGCCAGCAACTTTCCCATCTGATTTTACAACCAGTCTGCACGCTTGACAATGCCCCTCATCCCATGCTTGCCAGGTTGGAATTTCAGTCTGAAAGGTTGCGTTGCCCGTCCTTATGCCTTCAAGATATATTCTTCCGACCTCTTCCCAATCTTCCTTTTGCATAGGGTCAATACTGTAATCCATAGCCTTCTCCTTTATAGACAATTGCACGCCTATTCCCTTCCTCATTGAATGCCCATCTGCATAGCTATACAGGAAAGGAACAGCAGAGCTCACCACGCTTATGTTGCCAGGCTGATTTTCTCAAATGCATGCATTCCCGCGTCTATGCAAAACAACCCCTTCTATATGCTTAGGGGCTGTTATATTAGTCATTTTCTGTATCTGCTTCTTTCACACCATAGCGATTTTCCTCATTAAAAAAGGTTATATCCGCATATCCCGCATGGATTTTTCCAGAATGCGGTATACCAGCAGGTATGTAATACTGGTCCCCTTTTACAAAGCTCGTCTCAACGCCATCAATGAAAAGATCTATCTGACCGTTTAACACCACGCCATATTGCGCATCATGGGCATGTTCGAGCAAATCAACATCCTCTTCAAACGCCATGTAAAGTATCTGATGCCCCTTGCCCTGTGAAATGTATGCCGTTAACCCCTTAATCGGAATATCTGCTAATGGCAGATTCGTAATTGCTTCCGGAAAAATTGTCTTCATATCCCACCTCGAAATTTCATTGATCTTATCATTTTTCACCCTATCGCACACCGCTATTCAACAGCCCGTGCATCAAGTACAATCTTAGATTTTGGCAAATAGTCTATTTCCAGTATATCCGCGTCGGGTATTGCCTTGGAACTTGAATGGAACACGTATGTTTCATCTGGCGTAATCAGAATGGTTTCATACTTTCTGTAATTAAGAGACTCCACACGAACTGATTTTGTCTCATAGGCATCGAACAGTACATATTTCGGAATATCTAACGTCAGATTCCAGCTTGTCGATATGGACATTACACCTACAATGGTAAACAGAACACTGATTCCAAGTACCTTTATGCTTTTTTCCTGAGAAAATATCTGCTCCAATAAAACCAGAAAACCCAATAGCCCAAAAAGTGTAAAATGCAGCTCCACTGCATAGCCAAACAGGAGTCCTGGATTCTTAGTAAGAATTGCTAATGTGAAACTGACAAAAGTCAGTCCGACAATCAGGCCAAAAAGTCTGGAAATCCACCTGTAGGCTTTCCTGCGCTCTCGCTTTTCTCGTCTGATTTTCTTGATTTTCTTTTCATATCGATTTGCCTTCAATAGGATTTCCTCTACTTATATGGATTTTAGAGCAAAAACATGCTGCATTCGCAAACTTCCACCTACATACAACAGCGCATATATGTTATATTCTACCATAAACGTGGACGCTTTTATTGCACCCTTTTGCCTCAAATATTGGCTTTAGCACTCATCGTTATAACACAAGGTCCTGGTATTTACCATATGCGTTCAAACCATTGCTCCTGATATGATTCAGCTCTTCAGTTGAGAACACATTACTGTCATACAAATTCAGATACTCATCGGATACCGATGCGTTAAAAATCAACAGGTCATCGGTGTTAATTGTGACTGGTACACCATGGTCAAATAGTTTTCTTATGGGATGACATCTATAGTTCTCCACTCTTTTGAGCATGATATTGCTTGTTGGACACACATTCAGAATAATCTTGTTGTCGCTCAAAAAGCGCATGGCTTCCAGTGTGCTTGCTGCCGCAATACCGTGATGCACTTCATCAAGCTCAAGCTTTTCCACCGCCTCAAGTACATCTCTAGCTGTTCCGAACTCGCCAACATGTGCTTTCAAAATCAAGTGTTTTCCACGTGCGAATCTATACAGGTCAACATACCGTTCAAGGCTGCCTGCCTTCTCATTTCCACATATATCTATTGATTTAAAGTATCCAAAGGAAATAATGTCTTTAACCACATCGACTTCCTCTTCGCTTATTTCCGATCGTAACAATGCCAGTTCGGGTAAAAACTCTGCTTCTGGTATGTATTTTCTTTTTAAAGCATCGATTGTCTTCGAAAAGCCTACCAGCCCCTTCAATGCCACTATATCTCCAAGGCCAAAACTCAAAGAAAGCCTTTTAATATTATCTCTTCTTGCCTGAATAAATGCTGCTTCCACCCGGCGAAGGAAGCCTTCAGCGCCAGATGGAATATGTACTTTCACACTATTTTCAAACCAGACCTGCATTTCATTCAGTGAGTCAAAGGGATCTCTACGAGGCTTGATATGCAAAGAAATATCCTCTGCCTTCCCGCCTCTGCCCGCATGATTATGGAGGTCTGACTTAGGAACTTGTCCCAGTGCTGTTCGATCACGTTTTTCAAGCGCCATTTTGAACTTCATATCGTTTTCAGTCATATTATTCCCCATACTTTTCTTTATCAATATCTGTATGCTTGCTAAGCGTGGCTTCAATCTGCGCCATGAGTGTGTCTATCAAACGCTCTATACACCTTGTCTCAATTGCCCCTACAGGTGATTTTCCAGAATATGCAGCCATGACCGCCACGAGCGCCTGTCTGTCTTCTCCTGTCAAACACTCCACATACCAATCGCCACCTTCACGTTTTGAACTCAGAGTCCCTTTTTCTAAGAACTCCAACGTCCTACAAAGGTTCAGGACAGCAGATACGGGATCTGCGGGCGCCACTTGCCTGGTGTCTTTAATATCATTGAGTATTGAATCTATATAATCTGATTTTGAATACTCAATCCCAAGATCACCTATGGGCTTTCCATAAAGACACTTTCCCCGTTCTTTTATAAAGGCCAGATGCGTTACAAGGTCTGGGTCTTTTGCATTCTCACATAAGAGACCCGCTTCAGTAAAGTTCCTTTTATGCAGTTTTGAGTAATGCAGTATAAAATCCAAAGGATGTGAACCTGCATTTACAACATCTTGTCGGACTACTGACATTTCAAACGTAATGTTGTCAAAGTCATTTTCCAATTTAATCAAACCTTTAATAATATGTCGTTTTTGAAGGTCATCAAAATCATGCCTGACAATGACGATAAAATCAATGTCGCTGGAATTTGGATTGTAGCACGCCATAGCCAGAGAACCGTGCAGATAAATCCCCACAAGATTTTGTCCGAGAATGCGCTTCAGGCAGTCCACAAGACTTTCGAGTCTTAATTTAAGCAGTGGCGTCATGTAATCTCCCGCTATCATGTAGTCTCCCTCTGTCCTATAAACTCTATTTCATATATACCTGTACAGATTTACAGTCTCTTTTTCGCCATAGTCCCCTTGTCCGTTTTTTTCGATATTTTTTTCGCTATAAAACTCAAAGATTCTCTCAAGTGTCACTTCTTCAAATCCACATTTCTTATATGCCTTAATGGCATTCGTGTTTTTAATCCAAGGACGAATTAGAAAATTTCTTATACCGTATTTATGATTTATGAAGGCAAGCAAAAGATTGATTGCTTCAACACCTAAGCCCTTGCCTGTGCTACTTACATGATGCATCCATATATCGAGTTCAGCATAGGCGTACTTCTCATACTCACAGGCATAGCTTATGCTCCCAACAACCTGGTCCTTGTAGCCTATGAGCAAGTAACTGCCAAGCTCCGACGCTTGCCCTGAATAAACTCCATATGACTTCCTTTCAAAGACTTTGCCTTATTTCAGATGCTCACTTTGTATTTATTAACCAAACCTTGCTGCGGCCATTCAATTTTGCCGTCATACACCATTCCGATACTTTGCAATACACGCTCTGAACCAATATTATCTGGATGTACAGCTGCTACAATCACTGATGATATGTTCTCGAGACCATATTTCAAAACTGCTTGTGCTGCTTCTTTTGCGTACCCCTTGCCCCATTGGTCCTTAGAATACCCATATAGAATTTCAAGGCCCTCCAAAATTTCGCAATACTTCAAACCACAATAGCCTATAAACGCGTTCGAGGTCTTTAGTGCCACGGTGAAAACTTTGTCCTCGCTGTTTTCAAAACCCAAGCACCTCTGCCGATGCTGTTCAAAGGCTTCTGCCTTCGTGAACTTGGAAACACCACCTGTATATGCGACTACAGAAGGATCGTTCTTCATTTTCCAAATTGCTTCAAAATCCCCTAACTCAGGCGATCGAATAATTAATCGTTCTGTTGTAATCACGACTGACATAAGTACCTCCTGATTCTAGATAATCCTCTGAACATGCGTCGACGTTAGATGGTACATTAGTTATATTTTACCATGAAATTCAATAGAAAAACCCTTCTGATTTTTCAGAAGGGCATGTCGGCAATTGCTATAATCTATCTTGTTTAAAAGCGCACTGGGCACTGGGGGTTAGACCTTCTCCAGTATTCAATCAATAAGTGTTTCGTATTTTCAAGCATAAAGGGTATTTCATGGCCTGCGTACAAATCCCTTTCTATTAAGATCCAATTGGTCTGAAGTCAAATGGATGATCAGTTCTTCAAGTGCCGATATCAGTCCTACAAGACAGACTAGAAGTGCAAGTATGTTCCCAAATTTCAAAGTCATTGAAAACGGATAGACAAACAGGATCAGTCCAGTTGCTTTATTCAGTCTTGTATGCAGTACGCCAAACGTTTTAAACTTATAAGCCACTGCTACGATAGAAATGAACCTTATTAAGATTATTACACCTGCAAGAATAATGTGAATTGTTTTCACTTCAATGACTGGAACCAGTATATATAGGACAACAAAGACCATAATGAAATCTGCCAATGAATCCAACCGTCCTCCCAGTTCACTCACCGTGTTTGTCTTTCTGGCTATTGCGCCATCTAAAATATCTGTCAACCCACATAGCGCATAGACAATATAAAAATCCAGGCTCAATGGAACTGTAATCAGTAAATAAAGTGATAAGGGAATTCTTAAAATTGTAATTAGGTTCACAAAAGTGCCCATGCGTCACCCCCAAAATAAGATAAGCCCTATCTTGACTCCACCAATCATCCCATAGTTCTTTACTAAAGTTTCAATATCTATCTCTACTTAAGCACAAAATCACATTTTGAGAAAGGTAATTTCTCAAAAAAAAATAAGAGCCAATCAATTCTCGATTGATCAGCTCTAATGTGTTTTATTAAATTACTTAGATGTAATATTCTCTGCTTGTGGGCCTTTTGGACCTTCAGCTAGAGTAAATGTTACAGCTTCACCTTCTTCAAGTGTCTTGTAACCATCTTTGTTGATTTGTGAGAAGTGAGCAAATACATCTTTACCGTCTTCTCCTGTAATAAAACCAAAACCTTTGTCTGCGTTAAACCATTTTACTGTTCCGTTCATCATAATTTGTTTCCTCCAAAATTTTATAGTCCTTAGATACATGTAAAAAATTCATTTAAGAACGAGATTGTTCCAATTAGATAAAATTTCAGAAATGACACAGATTCGAATAAAACGACATTAGTTTCATTAATAATACTTTATTTAAATGTTTTTCACTTTTTATTTAAGGTACTTAAGTATAATAACACCATTCCTTATATAATGCAAGATATTTTGAAAATTTACTTAATTTTTTTAGAAATTTGACCCGCAGTTCATTCCATAGACATACCGCCTTTATACTATTAGCAATAATTGCAGCTATGTATTTGCTTGTTTCCATTGCGTTAACATCTTATTCAACTTTGTCCAGTTGTATACGCATCAAGATCTGCTGCATTCCTATTGTATGCAAGCAGTCACTCTTTTTTGCTATAATAATCACCCCATCCTCCCGCACACGCTACATATCATCCAGCGGGTTGACTATATTTTGCATGGCGACTTGTGACACATGCGTGTATATTTCAGTAGTTTTACTGCTTGCGTGTCCTAGGAGCTCCTGTATTATGCGTATGTCTACGCCACTTTCCATCAAATGTGTGGCATAGCTATGCCTTAAGCTGTGAAAGGTCGCATGACGTCTTATCTTTGCATCTGCCGCTTTCCGGACAAATACCTTTTGCAAACTTCGAGCAGACAAGGGACCATCATGTGCTGGGTTCTCAAATAGCCAAATTTGCGGTCTGTAGACCTTCATATACACATGCAGCTGCTGTGCCATCTTTATAGACAGGGGGATCTGACGATCCTTTCGACCTTTTCCCTGTACAATATGAATGACATTTCGTTCAAAGTGTATGTCATTCACTTTAAGCTCCGACACCTCACCCACACGCATGCCGCAGGAATACCCAAGCATAAGTGCTGTCTTGTGCTTGATATTGTCCGTAGCAGCAAATAGCCTTTTAATCTCCTCCTTGCTCAGAACCTTTGGTAGCTTCTTCTCCTTCTTGGGCCGTACAATCTTTAAAATGCCATCATGATCTATACCAAGCTGATGGATATAGAGCTTAATCGCATTTATCGCCTGATTGCAGTATGTATGGCTACAAGCCTTATTCTCCAGGAGATCGACCATATAGTTGTTGATGTTCGCCTCTTCAATGGCCCCTTCTGAGAACTGCAAGTATCTATTAATATGATTTACATAGGCTTTTATAGTTTTGGGACTATAGCCAGACTGTGTCATAAACTGTTTCATTCTAGAAACGGTATCGCCTTCACCCTGATAGGCTTTGAGCTTACCCGGTTTTACATAAGATGGCTTTGATCTTTCATACGCACTGATTCTGGCCTGATACGCGAGCAAATGACTGTATTTTGATTCCGGGAATATCCATACCTGCCTATTAGGCTCCCACCGACCTTGACCTATTTTCTTGAGCTCTGCAATATGATTCTTGTCATATGCAATTCTGACGATTACGCAATCCTTTTCTATCCAAATTTTCATGTTATCCTCCACAGAGCAATTGTAAATATATGTATATTTTATCATGCACACGCTGGTTTTGTTGGACTTTTTAGATTTTTTTTCCATTTAATGCATTTCTTTTTATTTTACTCAATAAACACGAGATTTCAGGGTAGCAATATATGGAATAGATGCGGACATATTACACAAACTGAGGTTGTGAATAAAAGGAGGCTACATAGTGTTCAAGGAAGAGAGAAAAGATCCAATATTTGAATGGAATATGATTGGTGATGTAAAACTTGGTAGACCGAATTTAGGCGAACTTGTACCAGTAGACGTCTACCGGCTCATGCAGTTCACCTTACGCGACGAACTGATTTGTAAATTCGGTGTCCAGTGTGCAGATGAAGTCTTTTTCAATGCTGGTAAAAAAGCAGGGATCGAGTTCGTGAAAAATATTGTCCGTAAAAGAGATTCGCTAAATGAGTTCATAGAAAGTATGCAAGCCACACTCAGAGACTTGAAAATTGGAATTCTGCGCGTTGAAAAGGTAAATATGGATTCTCTGGAACTTACGCTTACTGTCGCTGAAGACTTGGACTGTTCTGGTATGCCCATGATTGATGAAGAAATCTGTGTATATGATGAAGGATTTATAGCGGGTATGCTTCTGGAACAAACCGGCATCCATTTTTCTGTTAATGAAATTGACTGCTGGTGTTCTGGGGACCGTGTCTGTCGCTTCGATATAAAACCCGAATTAGAGGCATAGACCATGTTGAATATTGAAGAAAAATACATTGATCAACTGACTGAAGCCGTCTATCTATTTATAAACGGCACTAAAACCCAGCCCCTCGATATCCCATCTGAACTGCCTGAAAACGAGCTCCGTCAGCTTTACACCTACTTCAACCGAATGATTGACGAGTTCAACAAAGTATCTGACTTCAGCTATTCCATGTCGCGAGGTGAACTTGATTATACCGCGCCAGCCGGTAAAATGATTATTCTCCAGTCCTTCAAAAGTCTTCAGGCGAGTTTAAAGCACCTGACCTGGGTGACCCAGCAAATAGCTGGTGGTGACTTCAGCCATACTGTTGACTTCATGGGAGATTTTTCGATTGCTTTCAACGAAATGACTCGCCAATTGAAGGAGTCTTTTGAGATCATTCAGGTACAGAACAAAGAGCTTCAAGATGCCAATGCGCTGATCCGAAGGGACAAGGAGAAAATTCAGGACCTATTGCAGAACATCTTGCCTGAAACGGTAATCGAAGAACTCAATACGCAGGGGTATAGTGCCCCCCGCAGCTTTGATAATGTCACTGTTTTCTTTTCTGATTTTGTTGGTTTTACAAAACAATCTGGAATTATCGACCCCGTTACGCTCATTGATGAACTCAACAGTATTTTTAAAGAGTTTGATCATATCGTATCTGATTCAGGCGGTGAACGTGTGAAGACAATCGGGGATGCATTTTTTGCAGTATGGGGCATGCACAAACCGATGGATGATCACGCCCTTCGTGCTGTTGATGCAGCTTTGAAAATGCGTGAATTTCTTAAGAAAAGAAACGAAAAATGGATTTTGCAGTGGGATGTACGTATAGGGCTTCATACTGGTAGTGTAGTTGGTGGTATAGTCGGTGAGACTAAGTTCATATATGATGTTTTTGGAGATACAGTCAACATTGCGTCTCGTATGGAAAGCAACTCTGAGCCCATGCAAATCAATGTATCTGAAGATGTGTATGAACTTGTGAAAGCCCACTACACTACCATAAATCGCGGTACCATACTTGTTAAGGGGAAAGGCGAATGTAATATGTATTTCATAGACAAGCCAGTTATATAGATTTGCATGTAATACATAAAAAAATTGAACTGACGCATCCGTTTGGATGCGTCAGTTTTTATTGGTGGAGGTGGACCATCGTAGGCGAAATCATCCCACAAAGCAATCTCTTACACACAATCCTCATATGACTGTTTTTAACATTAAGAAGACATTTTCTGCAATATTTCAACTTTTCATAACATAATATTCCCAATTGCTATTTGCGTATTCAATAAATGCATACATTTTTATTTTAATTCATATTTATAATTTTTAAGAGCATTTACAAATTTTAGACTTAAATATTACTGTTCATTAATATTTCAACTATGAGTATGCTATACTTTGCTAAATCGCTTATTTCAAAGGCTCACACGTACTGAACAAACAATTTTCATTTGGAATTCTAATGTTATTATTCATCGCATCTTAGGGAGGATTTATGAGCTTACAATTAATCATCGTAGTTTTATACATTGCAGCACTTTTTGGTATTAGTGCATATGCACAAAGGCTAACTAAAGGCGGCAATGCTGAAAGTTTTATTCTTGCAGGGCGCCAACTTACCTCACCGCTTGTAGCCGTAACAGTAACTGGATTAGCAATAGGTGGCGCATCCACAATTGGGGTTGCTGAAAATGCCTACAAGGCTGGCCTATCCGCTGGATGGTACAATGTTGCATGGGGTCTTGGTGCAATCTTGGTTGGTCTCATTTCAGCTAAAAAGTACCGAAGCCTTAATGTAACAACAATTCCAGAGCTTTTTGAAAGATACTACGGTAAAGAAGCAAGGGTACTCACTGTTATCATTCAAATCGTCGTTATGATTGTTATCGCATCACTTCAATATCTTGCTGGTGGCGCAATTCTTACATCACTACTCCCAGGCATCTTCACTATGAAGACCGGCATGATTATGAGTGCTGTTGTATTCGTTGGCATAACATTTATCGGTGGCATGTGGTCTGCCGGTCTATCAAATGTACTCAATGTCGCACTTATCTATTTTGGAATAATTGTGGCAAGTATCAGTTCAGTAAAGTCCCTTGGGGGCATACAGGCAATTCAGATGAGCCTACCAATGGACATTCCATATATGGACCTTGTTGACGGTCTTGGATGGGGTATTATTATGGCATGGATTGCCGTTATGGTTACGCAGTCCCAATCCCTTCAAGCTGTTGTTCAAATTTCTTTCAGCGCTAAAGATGAAAAGCATGCACGTAATGGTTTTATCATGGGTGGACTAATTATGCTTCCAATTGGTTTCCTTTCCGCTATAATGGGAATAGCCGCAAAATCGGCTTTTCCAGATATCAATGCAACGATGGCACTGCCAAAAATGATTATGTCGTTACACCCAGCACTTGCAGGTGTTACGCTTGCCGCACTTTGGGCTGCAGATGTTTCTACAGCATGTAACCTGCTCCTAGGTACTTCGACATTGTTTTCTCAAGATATTTATAAGAGATACATCAACCCAAGTGTTGATGATGCAAAGTTTGCTCTAATTACTAAGCTTACTGTTATCGTTATAGGGGTACTCACATTCTTCCTATCTCTCACAGTTGTTGGTATTCTTAAGACACTTACAATTGCACTCAGCTTAATGACAGCCTTCACACTTACATTTTTCTTTACGATTCTTAAACCGTCACTCTGCAGAAAGAGTTCAGCGGTCAACACAACGATTGCAGGGGTTATTGTTCTGGTTTTATGGCAAGCTGTACCAAGTATTCGTATAGTGTCGCACCCAATTTATATGGAATGGGTTGTGTGTATGATCGTTTTCCTATTAACATCAATCATTGATAAAAGACACATCACTGTAGATGACGAAAAGGAGTACGCAAATGAAGCAATATAAACTAAAATTCGGACAAGGAAAAATAGATGTTTCCATTGAAGATAAAAACTTCATGGACGAAATTAAACTCAGCAATGAAGACACTCAAATGACCGAAGAAAGCATCATCAGAGAAAGCCTTAATAATCCAATCGGCTCAGATCCACTTAGCAAACTTGTTACTGCCGATGATAAAATTTGCATTGTCATTTCAGATGTAACTCGGATGTACCAACGACCTCATGTCTTTTTGCCGATTATCGTCGAAGAGCTCCTTGGCGCAGGCGCAAAAGAAGAGAATATATTCTTTATTTCAGCACTTGGTTCACACAGAAAACATACCGAAGAAGAGCACCGAAAACTTCTTGGTGACACGCTTTATGGTCGCTTCCATATCGAAGACCATGATTGCAATGATCAAGACAACCTTATTGAAATTGGAACAACTTCTCGCGGTACACTTGTAGAGGTTAATAAAAAGGCCGCGGAAGCTGACAAAGTCATTATGACTGGCGCAGTTGTATACCATGTAATGGCTGGCTGGGGTGGCGGTCGAAAATCCGTTTTACCCGGTATTGCATCTCGCAAGAGTATTATGATGAACCACTCTATTTCCATGGATAATCCGGGTGAGCTTGGTTCTGGCCCAAATCCACTTTGCGACTGTGCACTCTATGACAATAATCCCCTTAACCTCGATATGATTGAAGCAGCAGAAATGTTTAACCCAACATTCATGTTTAACGTTATTTTAGGTGGTGGCGAAATCATCGCTGCTGTAAGCGGTGACATTATTAAAGCGCATAAACGCGGCTGTGAAATGGTCTCAGAATTTAATGATGTGGAAATTTCAGAAAGAGCAGATATGATCATCGCCTCTGGTGGTGGTTTCCCTAAAGACTTAAATTTCTATCAGTCTACAAAGGTAATCTACAACGCCATGCGTGCTATTGACGAAAACGGCGTTCTTATTATCCTTGCGAGCTGTTCAGAAGGATTTGGACATCCAGAAGTTCAGCATATTATCCAGAACTTCAGCAACAATGTTGAAAGAGAACAGGAACTGAACACAAACTATACCATTTCAAAGTATATTGGATACTTGGCATGCTGGTATGCAACCAAATACAATATTATCTATGTATCGGACATAGACGCATCCAATATGGACAATGCGGATATTACTGTTGTAAAGACCATTGAAGAAGCCTTTGAGACTGCCTATAAGATTAAAGGCACACGCGATTTAAAAACTTATATCATGCCTGATGGGAACCTGTTCCCGGTGTTGAAATAACACAACTGCATGCGTTTGTCTGCATTTCTATTGACTTTGAACAGAAGAAGAACGAAAATTTCATTGATGGCGGGAATCCTACCATTCGATTCCTTTTCTAAACAATAAAAAACCACCCTATTGGGTGGTCTTTTTAATTGGTGGAGGTGGCGGGAATCGAACCCGCGTCCAAAAGCATTTCTCAAAAGCTTTCTCCGAGCGCAGTTACTGATTAAAGTCTCGCCATCGTCAACGTGCAGTAACCCACAAAGAGTCAGGCAAAGCCTCTAAAATACCCCTCTAACGGGAGACACCGTTAGACTTTGACCCTTGTAAGAGTGATCCTATGTTGCCAGACGCGACAAGGATGAAAGGCGCCTGATCAGGATAGCAGCATTAAGCTGCTAGTGCGTAATTGTTATTAGCAATTATATTTAGTATCCCAGTTCTTTAACGTGTACCCCAGGAAAAAGAAACACGGCTCGCTTACCTAAGTTCCACACCCCTGTCGAAACCTGTACACCCCCGTGTATAAGTGACGTCAGTCTAGTAACGCGATGATTCTTTGATCGCTTGCTGGATTCTTCTGTCAGAATCACGCTTGGCCATAGAATCACGCTTGTCATGGAGCTTTTTACCCTTTGCCACACCGAGCTCAACCTTAACAAGTCCCTTTGGGTTTATATAGACCTTTAGGGGAACAAGTGTCAAACCCTTTTGCTGAATGTATCCAACAAGGCGGTTGATTTCCCTTTTGTGCAACAGAAGTTTCCTCGTTCTGAGCGGATCGCGGTTGAACCGGTTACCCATCTCATAAGGACTGATATGCATACCCGTAATGAAGACCTCACCATCTTTAACTTGAGCATAAGACTCTTTGATGTTGACTCGTCCCATTCTGATGGATTTCACTTCAGTTCCTGTCAAAACGATTCCCGCTTCCAGTTTATCTTCAATGAAATACTCATGATATGCCTTTTTATTGTTTGCAATCAATTTTCCGATAGCCATGGAAGCACTCCTTTCTTACTTGAGCGTACTTCTGAATTGTAGCAGATTGAAGTTTATTCGTCAACTGAAAGCCGCTATCTGTAAGGGATACGTAATATTTCTGAATCCTCGTCATATACCCTGATACACCTGCCATAATACATTCGTTTTTATACCCAAAGCATGACACTTAGTGACAAACCCCATAATTGTATCGTTACAATTTGCTATTTTTAGGTTTGACACAAAGTATTGTGTTGTTTAATATTTTATTCAAAGATACAATTACACATACAATCAAACGGAGGGATACATATGAGAGAAAGACATGAACTCAACAAAAATTTGGCACAAATGCTAAAAGGTGGCGTCATTATGGATGTAACAACACCCGAAGAGGCAATCATTGCTGAAGAGGCAGGTGCTTGCGCAGTAATGGCACTTGAGCGTGTACCTGCTGACATCCGTAAGGATGGCGGTGTTGCCCGTGCCTCCGACCCGCAAATGATTAAGGAAATACAGGCCGCTGTTTCCATTCCGGTTATGGCAAAAGTTCGGATTGGACATTTTGTTGAAGCGCAAATCCTAGAAGCGCTTGATATAGATTACATTGATGAGAGCGAAGTCCTGACGCCTGCCGATCCAGCACTTCATATCGACAAGTCACAGTTTAAGGCGCCCTTTGTATGTGGAGCCAAGAATCTTGGCGAAGCGCTTCGCCGTATCGCTGAAGGTGCATCCATGATCCGTACAAAAGGCGAACCTGGGACGGGTGATGTCATTGAAGCAGTACGTCACATGCGCCTTATGAACAGTGAAATCAGACGAATTGAAGGTCTCACTGCAGATGCGCTTTACAATGCAGCGAAAGAACTTCAGGCCCCTATTGACCTTGTGAAGTATATTCACGAAAACGGAAAGCTTCCCGTTGTGAACTTTGCAGCAGGCGGCGTTGCAACACCAGCTGACGCGGCGATGATGATGCAGCTTGGATGCGACGGTGTCTTTGTCGGATCAGGCATTTTTAAATCAGGAGACCCACGCAAGCGTGCAGCTGCCATTGTTAAAGCGGTTACACACTACAATAACCCTCAGATTCTTGCTGAAATTTCAGAAAACCTGGGTGAAGCTATGGTTGGCATCAATGTTTATTCTATTGAACACACTGATCTGATGGCACACAGAGGATACTAAAATGACCTGTATAGCCGAAAAAAGACACCTGCACATCGGAGTTTTGGCACTTCAAGGTGCCTTTCGAGAGCACGTCGACCATATTGAGCGTCTGGGACACCAGCCCGTAGAAGTACGAAGCGTCAAGGCACTCAGCGAAATCGATGGCTTGATTATTCCCGGCGGTGAGAGCACGACAATGGGCAAGCTGCTAAATGATTTTGAAATGCTTGTGCCCCTGAAGGAACGCATATCCAGCGGCCTCCCTGTCTGGGGCACCTGTGCGGGACTCATCCTTCTTGCAAAAAATATTGAGAATGATTCCACAGTACACTTGGCCGCAATGGATGTAACTGCAGTTCGCAACGCATATGGCAGGCAGCTTGGAAGCTTCAAAACCAGTACATCCATTGGCAATGTCATTTCTGACTTCCCTGCTGTGTTTATAAGAGCACCTTATATATCAAAATGTGACAATTCAGTGGAAGTCTTATCCCTTGTCGATGACAAAATCGTGTGTGCACGCCAAGACAATATGCTTGTAACTGCATTTCACCCTGAACTGACAGATGATACACGCATGCTTGAGTTCTTCATCGATACATTTATCAACAAAAACTAAATCGCCTTAAACAGGCATAAGACAAAAGGGCTACTGCAGCAATTAGGCGCTTCCATCAAAGACGTATTTTACATACAGCTTTGATCGGAAGCACATATTCCTGCAACAGCCCCTTAATTCATTTTATAAAGAACCTCTACTTATAGAGCTCTTTTTTTGACAATACATACTTTTCAAGCGCCCAGGCAACGCCGTCCTCTTCATGATGAACTGCCACGTCGTCCGCAATCGCTTTTACGTGATCGCCTGCATTTCCCATGGCAACACCAACACCCGCTGTTTTCAGCATTTCAATATCGTTGTCATTGTCGCCCATAGCCATGATTTCATCTGTAGACAGCTTGAAAAGCTCCGCGAGTGCCTTAATGGCTTCGCCTTTGCTAACGCCCTCATTCATGACATCCATTAGGGATGGCGCCGATTGAACAACTGTCAGTCCCTTGATTTCGCGTACCTCTTCGACAATGCGTGGAGACACCTCTTCGTCGACCAGATTGAAGCCCATTTTCAGAACATCGACAGAATTGCCGATCAGGACTTTCACATCTTCAACGAGCTTTGTCTTGATACGTGTATCGCCCATCTTCTGAGCCATCATTTCTATATACTCGAAAAGTGGACCGCGTTTTTCTGCGTATACTGTGTCTTCATCATAGAAATGGAAATAGTGGTCATACTTTCTGAATATGTCAACCACACGATTAACGACATCCGGCTTCATGGCATTTGAAAAAAGCACCTCTCCAGTACCATGATTCTTAATAATTGCACCATTGCACCCAATCACAGGCCCTGTTAGGCCCAGATAATCCGCATAGGGCTCAACTGCTGAATATATTCGTCCTGTACACAGCACAAAAGGAACACCCATTTTTTGAATTTCCAGTATTGCCTTTTCGTTAACTGGACTTATCTTACTGTCCTTGCCCAGCAGTGTGCCGTCCATATCGCTTACCACAAGCTTTATCATTTCATCACATCCTTCTAACTACCAGTTTGACACGGCGCAAAAACCATTTTGCCGCGCCCCGTCTGTTTTGCCTTATACAGTGCATTATCTGCACGTGTCAATATTTCATCTTCAGAAAGCCCAGACTTCCACATGGCCACTCCAAAGCTTAAATGTGTTGTTACACCTAGCGGTTTCACGACGTCTGCATAGTCCTGTTGGACTCCACTCAGCAGATCCAGCACTTCATTTTTCTCTTGATTGATAATCATTCCAAACTCATCACCACCCCAACGACTTATCAGCACAGTGTCTGAGCACAAGCCTAAGAGCTTCTTTGAAAAGGCGACCAATATCTCATCACCAGCCAAGTGACCCAGAGTGTCGTTGATTTGCTTAAACTTGTCTATATCGAAAATGACCACATAGACACTTTCTGTTCCAGAAGTTTTTATCTGCTTAAGCGCCAAGTCAAATGCCCGTCTGTTTTTGAGACGGGTCAATGTATCATGATATGCCTGAAACTCTAATTTTGCATTGAGAATTTCAAGTCTTCGACTATAGGACGCCTCATGCTTTTTTTGAGCTTCATAGGCATTTGCAAAACGACTTACAAGTACATAAGCCCCGGTCATAATCAGGGGAATCTGAATCATCCGGTCAATGAACTGCGTAATCGGCGGATGGGTCTTTACAGCTTCAGGATAGTAAAACTCCACTGCAATAAGAACGGGAAACATGACTAGAAGCAAGACAATCAGCGTCATTCGCTGTTTACCTTCAAAGAGATAAGCCACACAAATCAATACGAGAAAGACATACGCAATCGCGTTGTTTTCGCTCCCACCAGAATCAAAGAATGCAAAGGGCAGAAATGCGACTATCAAAAATATGAAATAGGCAAACTTCCACCATTCTACACGTTTTTTTCTTTGAAAATAGATTGCAAGACCTGAAATCAAAAACAGAACAATCCATTTCAAGCTTATTATTGGCGCGAATCCTGCCAGCACATTACCTGCAATACTGAATATCGACAGTGTGCAGGACGTTATCAGTATGATTCTATAGATTTTGTCTTCAAGCATTTGAAGCACCCTCTTTTATGTTTATTGGGCAATCCATTTACGATAAGAACATTATATCAGAGGCAGAAATAAAAAGAAGAGGAAAATCCTCTTCTTTTGTCGTGTTTACGGCGCATTCATATTATATATCTATATTACTCAAGTTCATTAATCCCTACTAATAGGCTGAACTTAGCTTCTCCAGAATGAAGAAGTCTATCTCTCTCAAATCGACATCAACACGCTCTACTCTTACCAGCACCTTGTCTCCGATTCTATAAGTGTTGCCACTGCGTTCACCTACAAGCTGCAGATTTTCTTCGTCGTAATAATAGTAATCGTCATCAAGCAGATTCATACGTGTCAAGCCCTCAACGGTGTTTTCCAGCTCTATAAAGACACCAAAGCTTGTCACAGATGAAATCATACCCTCAAAACTTTCACCAACATAGTCAAGCATGTACTCACACATTTTGATGTCATCGGTTTCACGTTCAGCTTTTTCCGCAATACGCTCCTGTTCTGACGACTGCTCTGATGCGTAAAGCACGATATCATTAAGCCTTTCAATTCTACCCGGGCTCAACTTACTCTGCAGCATTTCTTTGATTATCCTGTGGATTTGAAGGTCTGGGTATCGTCGTATTGGTGAAGTGAAATGACAATAGTAGTTGGCTGCGAGGCCAAAGTGTCCTTCATTGGTTGGAGAGTACTTGGCCTGCTTAAGCGAACGCAACATCATTTTGCTGACGATATGTTCTTCAGGTCTGCCCTCTACTTTTTCAAGCAGGTTTTGCACAGCCTTCGGATGAACTTCACCCTGAGCACCCTTCACAAAGAACCCGAAGTTATGGATGAACTTATTGAAAGTGACAATTTTTTCTTCATCCGGCATTTCGTGAATACGGTAAACAAAAGGCAGCTCCATCCAGTGCATGTGCTCTGCAACTGTTTCATTGGCTGCAAGCATGAACTCTTCAATCATTCTATTTGCAATGCGGCGTTCTGCCTTTTTGATTTCTACCGGGTGTCCATTTTCATCAACAATAATTTTCGATTCTGGGAAGTTGAAATCTATTGCACCGCGGCGTTCACGCTTCTTACGAAGGATTTTTGCAAGTTCCTCCATGTGTTTGAAGGTTTCAAACAAATACGCATACTGCTTGAGTTCAGGGCGATCAATACCCTCTAAAATATCAGAGACATCGGTATATACCATTCGCTCATTGGTCTTAATAACCGATTCAAAGATTTCGTGGTCTACAACGCCACCATTCATGTCAACTTCCATCATGCAAGTCATTGTCAGTCTGTCAACGCGTGGATTCAAACTGCAAATACCATTGGAAAGTCTTCTTGGAAGCATTGGAATAACACGGTCTACCAAGTAAACACTCGTCGCGCGCTTGAGCGCTTCCTTATCCAACGGCGCACCTTCACGTACGTAGTGCGTCACATCGGCAATGTGGACGCCAAGCCTAAAGTTTCCGTTTTCAAGCCTTTCTATGGAGATGGCATCATCAAGGTCCTTGGCATCTGCCCCATCAATGGTTACAATGGTCAGATCCCTTAAATCCTTACGACGCTTGATTTCATCGTCTGAAACCTCCTGTGGTACCTGGTCAGCTTCAGCAAGTACTTTCTTTGGAAACTCCTCGGGCAAATGGTACTTCCTGATAACAGAAAGAATATCCGTTCCTGGATCTCCCTTCTTACCCAGAATTTCAATGACCTTCCCTTCAGGATTTCTTCTGCCTTTTGGCCACTTTGTAATTTTAACTACGACCTTGTCGCCATTTTGCGCACCTGCACTGAAGGGACCTGGAACATAAATATCCATATTGATTTTTCTAATGTCAGGCAGTACAAAGCCAAAGTCCTTACTTTGCTCAAAGGTACCGACGATTTCACTGTTGGCACGCTCAAGAATCTTGATGACAGTACCTTCAGCACGTCGTGAGCCTTCAGATTTCTGAGTCAGTTTTATCAAGACCCGGTCGTCATGCATGGCGCCTTCCAGCTCTGAGGCAGGAATGAAAACATCTGTTGCAGACTTGTCATCGGGAATAAGAAACGCAAACCCCTTAAGTGTACTCTGAACTTTACCGGTAACCATGCCAAAGACTTCTGGTAAACCATATTTCTTCTTTTTAGTTTTTATAACAAGACCCTGTTCTTCCATCTTTTCGAGAATTTCGAAGAAGGTGTTATATTGCGACTTTTCAATTTCAAAATCTGCCGCTATGTCAATATCGGCAATGGGGCGATTCTGTTCTGATAAATACGCGAGAATTTTTTCTTGGATGTTCATGGGAATACCCCTTTCTTTTGTATAGCTATATTATACCACAGCAAGTTTGTCGGAAACTCCTCTGTGACTTCTTATTCGTTATATTTATGTAATCGATTTATAGATCTATAACATAGCTTGTCCTATAGTCTGTATTTCTAATGCCACCTAAGAGACAGTCAAAGAGAGCTGGTAATTGATGTGAGCATCATTACCAGCTCTCTTTGACCGCCACTCCCAGCCTTGCTTATGGCGCAAAAAGGGACAAGCATCGCTTGTCCCTTAAAGTCTCAATTAATTGTTGTCCAAATCTTACAGAAGAGGACCGAATGATGAGAACAGAGGCGCAAATACAAGCGCAACGATTGTCATCAGCTTGATTAGGATGTTGATTGATGGACCAGAAGTATCCTTGAATGGGTCACCTACTGTATCACCAACAACAGCAGCCTTGTGTGGCTCGCTGCCTTTACCGCCGAAGTGACCTTCTTCGATGTACTTCTTAGCGTTATCCCAAGCACCACCAGCATTTGACATAAAGATTGCCATTAGAACACCTGTTACAAGTGCGCCTGAAAGCATTCCACCAAGAGCCTCAGCACCTAGAAGCAGACCAACTACGATTGGAGCCAGTACCGCCATAAGACCAGGAACCATCATTTCTTTTAGAGCAGCAGCAGTAGAGATATCTACACACTTAGCGTACTCTGGAGTCGTTGTACCTTCCATAACGCCAGGGATTTCTCTGAACTGACGACGAACTTCCTCGATCATTTGGAATGCAGCTTTACCAACTGACTCCATAGTCATTGCCGAGAATAGGAATGGTAGCATACCACCGATAAACAGACCAACAACTACTGTTGGTTTAAGTACTGAAATTGTTTCAAGACCAACTGCTTGTGAGTATGAAGCAAACAGAGATAGAGCAGTCAGTGCAGCAGAACCGATAGCAAAACCTTTACCGATTGCAGCTGTAGTGTTACCAACAGCGTCAAGCTTGTCAGTAATGCCACGTACTTCACTTGGAAGTTCACACATCTCTGCAATACCGCCAGCGTTGTCAGCGATTGGACCGTAAGCATCAACCGCAACTGTGATACCAGCTGTAGAAAGCATACCAACAGCAGCAAGTGAGATGCCATAAAGACCCATGAATTTAAATGCGATGAGTGTAGCAGCCGCGATAAAGATAATTGGCATAGCTGTTGACTCCATACCTACTGCAAGACCAGAGATAATCGTTGTCGCTGGACCTGTTTCAGATTGCTTTGCAATTTTCTTAACGTGCTTATATTCGCCTGAAGTGTAAACCTCAGTGATGTAACCAATCAGCATACCAGCCGCAAGACCAGATGCGATTGCCCAGAATGCGTTGATATTTCCGAAGTACATTTTTGACAGGAAGAATGCAGCGATCACTACAATGCCACCAGCTACGTATGTAGACATCTTTAGGGCCTTGTGAGGATCTGAACCTTCTTCACCTTTAACGAAGAATGTACCGATGATTGAAGCTACGATACCAATTGCTGAAAGTGCAAGTGGGAACATAGCGCCTTCTGTACCGTACGCTAGAACACCAAGTGTCAGTGCAGCGATGATTGAGCCAACATATGATTCAAACAGGTCAGCCCCCATACCCGCAACGTCACCAACGTTGTCACCAACGTTATCAGCAATAACTGCAGGGTTACGAGGATCATCCTCTGGAATGCCTGCTTCTACTTTACCAACAAGGTCAGCACCAACGTCAGCAGCTTTAGTGTAGATACCACCACCAACACGTGCAAACAGTGCGATAGAAGAAGCACCCAGGCCGAAACCTGTAATTAGTTCTGGTTTACCGAAGATAGCGAATAATGTACCTACGCCCAACAGGCCAAGACCTACAACGGACATACCCATTACTGCGCCACCTGAGAATGCAACAGAAAGTGCTCTGTTCATTCCGCTCTCTTTAGCTGCATTCGCAGTACGCACATTTGCCTTAGTAGCAACACGCATACCGATGAAGCCAGCCAGTGCTGAGAAAGATGCACCGAAAATAAATGAAATTCCTGTTTCCCAACCGATACCTACAAAGATAACAGCTGCGACAACACCTGCAAAGATTACAAGAGATTTGTATTCACGTCTCATGAATGCCATAGCACCCTCTTGAATATACGTTGAAATCTCTTCCATTCTCTTTGAACCTGCGCTGACAGTGTTGATTTTACTAGACGCTAGATAGAAAGCAAAAATAAGTGCTATAACGCCAATGCCAGCAGCAATTAGACTCATGTCGAAGTTCATTGCTGATCCTCCTTAACCTACGATTAAATTATAGTTCCCTACTATTGGGTTGACACCAGTGACCTTCACACATTGAAGTATCACGTAAAAAATAGGATTCGACATACTCAAAGCCCACAAGTGGGCTTTGGATTCTCGAAACTTATTCAATTGTTTGAAAGCGTTCTCCACCAGAGCGGTAAACCCCATTACATCTTTTATCTCTAACGCAATGGTGTAACTTCTTCCAAACATAAAAAATTATTGCAAGACAACGAGCATTAGCGCGCCTGCAATAAAGACGATTGCAGCAATCTTTGTCATTTTATCAAACATTGCTTCCATGCCACTAGCTTGTTTCTTACCCCAGATCTGTTCAGCGCCGCCACCGATTGAACCCGATAGACCGGCACGCTTACCCGACTGAAGTAGAATACTTGCTATCAGCACTAAGCATGCGACAACAAAGACTGCAGTGACTAGCATAGTCATTGCAACTCCTCCTCTGTTCTTCGTTAACAAGCACATTTTATCACAGGGAAATATAGAAATCAACAAGATTTCAAGCACTTAAGAACCTGAAAACCTTTTCCTATTTCTACATTCCACACTTTGATATCATTGATTTTCAGCCTACGTTAACTTTCTAACAATTTGTTATTATCATCCAAATTACAGCTGATCCTCATAGACGCTTCAATAATTGAAGTATGTAAAAAACTTCCTTCCTATTTAAAGAAGCCAATCATACAAAACCGCGCATGATTGGCTTCGATATTCAGCTTGTTTTTAGCTTACTTAAGGTTGAAGAATGCCTTCATACCTGGATACTCTGATAGGTAATCCAGTTCATCTTCAATTCTTAGAAGTTGGTTGTACTTAGCAACACGGTCAGTACGTGCTGGAGCACCCGTCTTGATTTGACCTGCATTTACTGCAACTGCAACGTCTGCAATTGTAGAATCAGCAGTTTCGCCAGAACGGTGTGAGATAACGCAAGTGTAACCCGCACGGTTAGCCATTTGGATTGTATCCAGCGTCTCTGTAAGAGAACCGATTTGGTTCAGCTTGATCAGGATTGAGTTACCGCTGCCAGCTTCAATACCTCTAGATAGTCTTTCAACGTTTGTAACGAACAGGTCATCACCAACGATTTGGATTTTGCTGCCCAGCTTGTCAGTCATTAGCTTCCAGCCATCCCAGTCTTCTTCGTCAAGACCATCTTCGATAGAGATGATTGGGTACTTCTCTACAAGGTTAGCGTAGAAGTCAACCATTTCAGCTGAAGTCATTACGATGCCTTCGCCAGCAAGGTTGTATTTGCCAGTCTCTTTGTCAAAGATTTCTGAAGCTGCAACGTCCATTGCAAGCATAACTTCTTCACCTGGCTTGTAACCAGCTGCTTCGATTGCTTCAATGATAACTTGAAGTGCTTCTTCGTTTGAAGATAGGTTAGGTGCGAAACCACCTTCGTCACCTACACCTGTAGCAAGACCTTTAGATGTAAGTACTTTTTTCAGGTTGTGGTAAATCTCAGCACCTGTACGAAGTGCTTCCTTGAAGCTTTCTGCAGCAACAGGCATTACCATGAATTCCTGAATGTCAACGTTGTTGTCAGCATGTGAGCCACCATTTAGGATGTTCATCATTGGAACTGGAAGCTGCTTAGCGTTAACGCCGCCGATATATTGATATAGAGGAAGATTCAGTGTGTTAGCAGCAGCTTTAGCTGTAGCCAGAGATACACCTAGAATCGCATTAGCACCTAGTTTACCTTTGTTTGGCGTACCATCAAGAGCGATCATAGCCTTATCGATACCGATTTGGTCGAAAGCGTCCATGCCGATGATTTCTGGAGCAATGATATCATTTACATTTTCCACTGCTTTAGAAACGCCTTTGCCAAGGAATCTTTCCTTGTCACCATCACGAAGTTCAACAGCTTCGAAAGCTCCTGTAGAAGCACCTGATGGTACTGCTGCACGGCCCATAGTGCCGTCTTCAAGATAAACTTCTACCTCTACTGTAGGATTGCCGCGTGAGTCAAGAATTTCTCTACCGTAAACACCAACGATTGTTGACATACTAATACCTCCATTAGCCTATAGTTTTATCCATAAACCGCCCCATGACGGTTTATATTCCTATTATATATTCATTGTCAGAACCTTATCAAAGGCACTGTATTTCTACTTTTCAATCAGACTTGTACCCGTCATTTCAGTCGGTTGCTCAAGACCCATCAGCTCAAGAAGTGTCGGTGCGAAATCGCATAGCTTTCCATCTTCTCTCAACTTGACATCACCAGCACCTGCAAGAATGCAAGGTACGACATTGGTCGTGTGTGCTGTCATTGGCTTGTTTGTCTTTGGATCAACCATCACTTCGGCGTTGCCATGGTCAGCTGTGATAATCACATTGCCACCCAAGTCTACGATTTTGTCGCAAACCTTTGCGAAGCATTCGTCAATAACCTCAACAGCTTTGACTGCTGCCTCAAATACACCGGTATGACCTACCATGTCAGGGTTTGCAAAGTTCAGCACGATGAAATCATATTTGTCTTCATCCAGCTTTGAAAGAAGTCTGTCTGTCACTTCATAAGCGGACATTTCCGGCTGAAGATCATAAGTTGCCACCTTTGGAGATGGAATCAGCTCTCTGTCCTCGCCAAGATTTGGTTCTTCCACACCACCGTTGAAGAAGAATGTTACATGGGCATATTTCTCTGTTTCAGCAATTCTCAGCTGATTCAGACCCTTGCTGCTTACATATTCTCCAAGTGTATTTGTAATCGTCTGTGGCTTGAAAGCAACATCTACGCCTTCAATTGTTGCATCGTACTGCGTGAAGCACACATAGTCAAGGTCGAAACGCGTTCTTTCAAAACCATCAAAGTCAACGTCTACGAGTGCACGTGTCAATTCGCGAGCACGATCTGGTCTGAAGTTGAAGAAAATTACAGAATCATTTTCTCCAATAGTCGCAACCGGAGCGCCATCCTTCATAATCGCAGTAGGCAATACGAACTCGTCGTTTTCACCCTTCTCATATGAATTCTGAACAGCTTCAACTGCAGAAGCAGCCGTTTGACCCTCTGCTTTTACAACGATATCATATGCCTTTTCAACACGTTCCCAGCGCTTATCGCGGTCCATCGCGTAATATCTGCCTGAAATAGTTGCAATCTGGCCAATGCCTTGTTCAGTCATATAGGCTTCAAGCTCTTGAATGTACTCAATTGCGCTTTTAGGAGGCGTATCTCTACCATCTAAAAATGCATGGACATAAATGTTATCAAGACCATTCTTCTTTGCCAGGTCTACTAGACCCTTAAGATGATTGATATGACTGTGCACACCACCATCGGAAAGTAGTCCCATGACATGAAGCTTGTGGCCGCCTTCTTTCGAATTTCGAACAGCCTTCAGAAGCGATTCGTTTTCAAAGAAGTCTCCATCCTTAATGGATTTCGTGATACGTGTCAGTTCCTGATACACGACACGGCCAGCGCCGATGTTCAAATGTCCCACTTCAGAGTTGCCCATTTGCCCGTCTGGAAGACCGACATCAAGTCCACTCGCTGCTACTTTCGTATTTGGATATGTTGCCATAAAACGATCAAAGTTTGGTGTAGCGGCATGTTCAATGGCATTTCCCATTTCTGCCTTGTTAATACCCCAACCGTCCAGTATGACAATTGCTACTGGCTTTTTCATTTTGACATCTCCTTAAAAGTTAACAAGTTCTACGAAGCTGTCCGGCTCAAGGCTAGCACCACCAACAAGTGCGCCGTCGATATCTGATTGGTTCATGATTTCTTCAACGTTTGCAGGCTTCACACTACCACCGTACTGAATGCGGACTTCTTCAGAAACCGCATCATTGTATAGTCCAGCAACCTCTGTACGGATGAACGCAATCATATCGTTAGCATCAGCACTGCTTGCTGTCTTGCCTGTACCGATTGCCCAAATTGGTTCATATGCTACAACAACTTCCGCTGCTCTTTCAGCAGAAACGCCTGCAAATGCCTTCTCAATTTGAACTTTAACAACATCCTTCATTTTTCCGGACTCGCGTTCTTCAAGCGTCTCACCAACGCATAGGATTGGACCAATGCCCACTTCTAGCGCCTTTAGAACCTTCTTGTTCACCGTTTCGTCTGTCTCTGCGAAGTATTGTCTTCTTTCAGAGTGGCCAATGATTACAAAGTCCACATCGATTTCCTTAAGCATTGCCGGAGCAATCTCGCCAGTGAAGGCGCCACTCTCTTCGAAATGCATGTTTTGTGCACCAATTTTAATGTTAGTACCTTCAGCTGCAAGCTTTAGGTCCTTAAGAAGTGTTGCTGGCGCACAAATCACTACTTCTACATCTGTATCTTTGACTTGATCTTTAATAGCTTCAACGAACGCAAGACCTTCTTTGATTGTCTTGTTCATTTTCCAGTTACCTGCAATGATTGGCTTTCTCATTATCATAGTCTCCTTTTCGCGATTACTTATCGTTAAGTGCTACGATTCCTGGAAGCTCTTTTCCTTCTAGGAACTCAAGAGAAGCACCGCCACCAGTTGAAATATGTGTCATTTTATCGCCGAAACCAAGAATGTTTACAGCTGCAGCACTATCGCCGCCGCCGATGATTGTCGTAGCATCTGAATCAGCTAGCGCTTTTGCTACAGCAATTGTACCCTTGGCAAAGTTTTCAAATTCAAATACGCCCATTGGACCATTCCAAACAACTGTTTTAGCTTCTTTAACAGCATTTGCATAAAGCTCAGCAGACTTTGGCCCGATATCCAAACCCATGAAACCGTCTTCAATGTTCTGGTCAGCCGTAACAACTGGTGCTGCATCCGCAGAAAACTTGTCAGCCGTCACGTTGTCAACTGGAAGAAGCAGCTTAACGCCTTTTGCTTCAGCCTTAGCAATCATTTCTTTAGCGTATTCAACCTTGTCTTCCTCAACAAGAGAAGTACCAATTTTGAATCCTTGTGCTTTAAGGAATGTATATGCCATACCACCGCCGATTACAAGTGTGTCTACCTTTTCGAGCAGGTTATTGATAACCTTGATTTTGTCAGAAACCTTAGCACCGCCAAGAATTGCAGCGAAAGGACGAACTGGCGTCTCTACCGCTTCACCCAGGAACTTAAGTTCTTTCTGGATTAGGTAACCGCAAGCAGCTGTGTCAAGGAACTCTGTCACACCAACTGTAGATGAATGCGCTCTATGCGCTGTCCCGAATGCGTCATTAACGAACAAATCAGCTAGTGAAGCAAGATCCTTTGAAAGACCTTCATCATTTTTTGTTTCGCCTTTTCTGAAACGCGTGTTTTCAAGAAGAACAATGTCGCCATCCTTCATTGCGTCAACTGCCGCTTTTGTTTTTTCGCCAACAACTTCAGCTTCTGAGTTAAAAACAACTTCTGTTCCCAGCAATTCTGAAAGTCTCTTAGCTACAGGTGCAAGCGAAAGCTCAGGCTTGTACTCACCTTTTGGTTTGCCCATGTGCGAGCACAGAATCAGTTTAGCGCCATTTTCCTTAAGGTATTTGATAGTCGGCATAGCGCCAACAATTCTACTTTCATCTGTGATTTTTGCTCCGTCTAGTGGAACATTGAAGTCACAGCGAACAAGTACACGTTTTCCCTGTACTTGAATATCCTCAATTGATTTCTTATCAAACATGCTCATAATGAAGTATCCTCCTGAAGCGTATTGTATACATTTTAGGGATTAACCTGTATAAGCCCTGAACACCGCTCGGATGTTCAGGGCATGGATTCATATGTTGCTTTTCTATAACTACGTGGTAGTCAGATACTACATTGTAGCGATTTTCTTAGCTAGTCTAACAAGCTGTGCAGTGTAAGACATTTCATTGTCGTACCATGTAATGATCTTAACAAGTTGCTTGCCTTCCACTTCCATAACGCTTGTAGATTGTGCGTCGAAAAGTGAACCGAAACGGCAGCCGATTACGTCAGAAGAAACGATTGGATCTTCAGTGTAGCCAAGCGTCTCGTTGGCAGCAGCCTTAACAGCAGCGTTAACTTCTTCAGCAGTTACGTTCTTGCCAAGTTCAACAACCAGGTCAACAACTGAACCAGTTACTGTAGGTACACGAAGTGCCATACCGTCAAGCTTACCAGCAAGTTCAGGAAGAACCTTACCAACTGCTACAGCAGCACCTGTAGATGTAGGAACGATATTCGCAGCAGCCGCTCTACCTCTTCTAGCTGAGATAGGCTTAGCGTGAGGACCGTCAAGTGTGTTCTGGTCATTTGTGTAAGCATGAACTGTAGTCATGAAGCCTTTAACCAGACCAAAGCTATCGTTAAGAACCTTTGCAACTGGTGCTAGACAGTTTGTTGTACAAGAAGCACCTGAAAGGATTGTTTCAGAACCGTCAAGAACATCATCATTAACATTGAATACAACTGTCTTCAGATCGCCTTTAGCAGGAGCTGAGATTACAACTTTCTTAGCGCCAGCGTCGATATGTGCTTGAGACTTTTCTTTTGAAACGTAGAAACCAGTACACTCAAGAACAACGTCTACGTCAAGCTCGCCCCAAGGAAGATTCTTAGCATCTCTCTCAGCGTAGATTTTGATTTCTTTACCATCAACGATGATTGAGCTGTCACCAGCAGAGATAGCGTCTTGCTTGTAGCCACCTTGAGCAGTGTCATACTTTAGAAGGTAAGCTAGGTCTTCAGCATTTGTAAGGTCGTTGATTGCAACGATGTCAAATTCCTCTGTACCGAACATAAGTCTGAATGCCAGTCTGCCGATTCTACCAAATCCGTTGATTGCTACTTTAGTTTTCATTAAAAAATCCTCCTTAAACCTCTTTATTCAATATAATCTTAGCCACATTTTCGTCGGTCACAAGGACCAGATTCTTATTCAGCTTGCAGATCGATACGATTGCTTCAATCTTTTCGTCTCCGCTCGCTACAGCAATCAAGTCTTCAATTGCTTTAAATTTATCGAGATCAATACCAATGGTACTGATTTCATGCACTTTTTCGCCTGTCTTGTTGAAGTAGTAGCCGAATGCTTCCGAAACTGCGCCCTTATCGATAATTTTACCAATTTCTGCGTCGTCTAAACTTCTTCTTTCAGCCATTTTCTGAGCTTTACCAATTCCAAACGCCAAAACATTGATTCTGTTCAGCACCTGAATGATTTCGTCAATTTCCGGTTCTTTTTTCAGGCTCTCAATTGCAGCCTGTGACAGGTTATCTGGCGTATAGAGCATTCTGTAATGGCTGCCCAGCTTGTCTGCCAATTTCTCAGCAAGGGTATTGGCCTGGTATTCTGTCTTCTTTCCAAGACCGCCACGTGCAGGTACCACAATCGCATTTTCAAAAGGTATCTTTTCTTTACGGTACCCATCAATAATACTGTAGACTGACGTGCCGCCAGTAATACCGATTACAGAATCATCCCTCAGAATTGACTTGAGATAATCAGCTGCGCTCTTGCCAAGTTCTCGCAGCGTCAGGTCTTCTTCCATAATACCCGAAGATCCGATGATCACCTTTTTGATCTGCAGCTTCTTCGCCAGATCAAGTTCAAGATCCTTAAGACCTCTAAGGTCATGGAAGAACATCATAAGCATGTCCAGAGCAACTTGCCCTTCTTCCGTTATCGCCATGCCTTCAAGTGAAAATTCAACGAGGCCTTGGTCCTTAAGGCGATTGGCTTCTTTACGTATAACGCGTTCAGTCATATTCAATTTTGTCGATAAACTGCGTCGACCAACTGGCTGAAGGTAGCTCACCATCTTGAGGATATTGTAGCGGTCCTCCAGGATTTCCACTGCTTCCGGCGCCACCATGTGCAGCACCGATGAAATTTCATTGATCTTGACACAGTCAATACACAAAGGATTTCTTTCCATCTTGAAAGCCTCCCGGGACGTTTTGCGTCCGCTAGTATCTTTTATGTCCCATCCGGCATAAAAAAATATATCCGTTGGTCTAATAATACCATAAGCCACCGATGAATCCAAGAAAAATCCATAACTTGACAACGTTTTCCTTTCTTTTCCCAATGCGCCTTACAATCATATGATTCTGCCTACCATTTCAAGCCCTTCTCATATCAGGCTCTCAGCTCAAGATGCCCTTCAAAAACAAAACAGACCATCCGCACTGCACATTTGGCGAGGTAATGGTCTGAATAGCTTAAGTTTTAACTTTTCACACGCATGGTGACGTGCTCAATACCAGCTTCCATAAAAGTATTGCCTACTTTTTCAAAGCCCAGTCCTTCATAAAATGCACACGCGTGAGCCTGCGCATGTATTTCAACATATGCCGCACCCAGCTGCCATGCTTTTTTAAGAAGTGCATGCATGACGCGCTTACCCGTTCCCGTCCCACGACAGGATTTCATTACAGCCACACGACCTATGCCATAAGCTTTTCCTTCAATTTGAAAGAGTCTGCCTGTCGCAACCGGATGACCGTCAAGATAGTATACAACATGCCAGGCACCTGCATCTATTTCATCGTGCTCGATGGACTCAGGAACATTTTGCTCCTCTATGAATACTTTTCTGCGCACATGAAAGGCATCCCTCAAAACGCCGGATTCCCCCGTGCCTTCACGCATTTTCATAATCGCACCTCTCATTCGAAATTGTGCCGAATCAGAACCGCTTTCTCTTTGATGTGGATGGTATGTTCAACTCATCGCGATACTTGGCAATGGTTCTTCTTGAAACCTTAATGCCCGCCTTGTCCAGTTCATTGGATATTTTCTGGTCTGAAAGCGGCTTTTTAGGATTCTCCGAATTCACCAAATCCTTAATGAGTACTTTGATACTTTCAGCTGATACTCCCTCACCAAATGCACCCTGTACACCACTCTGGAAAAAGTGCTTGATTTCAAACAGGCCTTGTCCACACTGCAGATACTTGCCATTAACAGCACGACTTACTGTAGATTCATGAACACCAATTTCATCTGCAATATCCTTTAGATTCAAGGGTTTCAGATACATGGGTCCTTTTTCAAAGAAATCGTACTGAAAATTGATAATGGACTCTACAACTCTATAAATCGTATTTCGCCTTTGCTCGATGCTTTTGATCAGCTTTAGCGCAGACGTCAGTTTCTTGTTAATATAGCCAATTGCATTTTCATTTACAGACTCCTGTCTGAGCAGACTTCTGTAATAGGCATTGATGTACAACTTTGGCGCCGAGTTCTCGCTGACGCGAATGACATACTTGCCATCAATCTTATCTACATATACATCGGGTGTCACATAACGGACTTCCCTAAGTGATGCGAACTCACGACCCGGTTTCGGCTCAAGCTTTCTAATTCGGTCGCATGCAGTCTGTGTTTCCTCAAGGGAAACATTCAGTGCTTTGGCAATCTTCTGCAATCTGTTTGATGCAAGATCATCCAGATAAGAAGCTACAATTCTACTTTCAATGTTGATATTGTCGTCAAAATGCGACAGTTGAATCAGCAGACACTCTTCCAGTGATCTGGCCCCAATACCAGGTGGATCAAATGTCTGTATTGTCTGTATCACAGTTTCGGCGGTATCGAAATCAACACCCGCATACCTGCTGATTTCCTCATAATCCACTTCAAGATACCCATTTTCATTGATATTCTCAATTGCAAATAGAGCAGCCTTGATTTCCGCTTCAGAAAGCGTCGTCAATTGAAGCTGAAACTGAAGGTGTTCCGTCAGAGACTCTTCAGATGCGACAAAGTTATCGTAATTCACGTCATCCTTCACTTCATAGTTCGTCTGACGCGAACGGCCATCCTCAAACTCACCGGCTATAGCCTTCCAATCAATGTTCTCGTAAATGTCGTCCTCACTCGTGGATTTTTCAGGCTCTGGCTCCGGTTCGCTCATCGCATCATCACTGCCAGTTGGTGAATTTTGCAGCACTGGATTATTGAGAAGTTCTTCCTGGATAAACTCATTCAACTCAAGAGACGTATACTGTAATATTTCTATCGCCTGTTTCAACTCAGGCGTCATGATTAGTTTTTGGGTTTGAACCAAATTCAAATTAAAGTTCATCTTCATAACAAACCCCAACCCCATTCCTTATTGATGCATCATCTGTTACAAGAACACATACCTATTATAACAGTATTCGTTCGGGTTAGGAAGTTTTATGTTAACTCTAGGTGAATATGGATTTTAGACACGCAGGCCACCACTCAAATGCAGATAAGCCTCAAGCACCGAGCCACCAAGAGCCCTGGCCTTGTCTGAAATCGACCAGCATGCTTCAGCATTGCCCCTTGGATCGACATCGCCAATTTTCATACCCCTATGTACCACACACCGCTCATGAATGAGCCCTCTTAAGACACCATCAAGTGGAGCTATCACCGCTTTGCCACCTGCATACCCAAGAATTTCACCCTTTTTTACAGAGTCACTGATTTTCCTCACCGCTGAAAACGCCCCATCTTCCGGGGCACGCACGATGCGCTCTTCGCTGAATCCCATGATGACACCAGGAACGCCTGTGTTTGCTTTTGCAGAACCACTATAAAAGATGACGCCAAGATTATGACCCCTGCTGGTCTCTATTACTGCATGACAGTCCTCAGGCGCTGTAAATCCTGGACCAAGGCCAATAACACGTTTGGCTAGCGCGGCATGCACCCCCATATTTCTTTTCGCAATTGTAGCATCGACAAACAAGTCTGCCTCAACGTGCGCCATGGTTTTCATGTCTGGATCGACGAGTACTGGTACATGGTTCTGATCCAGTGCGGCAACTGCATCTTGTACATCTTGATAATGAACATACCGAACGCCTTCAACTTCAATCTCTCCGTCAAAAATTGCAGTTGCACCTGAAACGGTTCTGCGGATAACTGTCGGACACTCTATTTCAAGAACAATAATATTAAAGCCTGATTTGAACAGCCTGTTTATCGTCCCTGTGGCCAAATCTCCACCGCCCCGTACTATTGCCAGTGGTGCTCTCATATGGTCATCTCCTGTTCTTTAAACGTATTCCGTCTTTATCATTAATCACAGCCAGTATCTCACTTGTTATGCTTAGGGCAATTTCATAAGGCAGTTCAGCACCTATATCAAGCCCGATTGGCGCATGTACCCTGTCGAGCTGACTCAGATTAACGCCTTCAGCAAGTAACTGCTCAAAGATCTTCTTGACCTTGCGCTTGCTTCCTATCATACCAAGGTAGCGAAAATCGACTTGGACAACTTGTCGAAGCGCCTCATAGTCGCAATCCTTAGTCGCTATGACACAAATATCATCAGAGGTTAGTTCCACCCTTGCAATGGCTGCTTCAATCTCATCAGCTGCATATATGGTGTCTGCCTGCGGCAGCAGTTCTTCTGTTGCGTACTCCGGGCGGTCATCTATGACAACGCAACGGTATCCGAGCTTGCTACCAATATCCAGCACGGCCTGATTCACATATCCTGCACCAATGAGGATTATTCGCTTTTTCTTTGGAAATACTTCGATTAGAACCTTCATACTGCCACCGCACTGTGTTGGCAAGCCACCGGGTACAGATTTGTCAAAAATATAGTCCTTGATTATATTTTGCGATGTTCTAAGTGCCTCTAGCGCATCATTGATTACAAGGAATTCTCCTGGACCACCGCCGATTGTACCATGCAGCGTCTTATCTTCTCTTATGAGCATTTTTGCATGATGTCTTGGTGTAGACCCCTTTGACTCTATTATGGTGGCTACAGCAAAACCAAAGTCTTCACGCATCCACTTATCTGCTATTTTGAACAAGTCCATGACTTCCCCCTTTTCTACAACCAGTAATAATCATACTTACTATTATATAACCATGCACCCGATGCGCCAATTGTACTTTTCCATAATAAAAAAATAATAAAAAAACAAACTACAATAAATTTCATTTTGTTTATACAAGACATGACAAATGTCATATTGTAACTTCCTGCCATATGCTAATTTAAGAATGAATAGAGCGTCAGCATACTTGCGAGCTCAACCTTAAGCGCTTATACAAAAAGACGACCCCAAACGAGGTCGTCAAAATTACATGAAGTGATTGTTTTATATTTCTTAACGGTGTCCCTTTTCGTAAGGCTCACCACTTGCAGCTGGTCCAACTGCTCGTCCAACAACACCAGCAAGTGCTAGAATTGTTGCAACATATGGAACTGCCTGAAGGAACTCAGATGGAATCCAGTCCAGGCCAAGCGATGAGGCTTGAATCTGTATTGCTTCCATAAGTCCAAAGAACAGACACGCCAGAAAAGCACCAATTGGATGCCACTTACCGAAGATCATCGCTGCCAGTGCGATGAAGCCTTTACCAGATGTCATACCTTCACGGAATAGATTTACAGTACCCAGTGAAAGGGATGCACCCGAGATACCGGCCAATGCTCCGGAAATCATTACAGCGATGTATCTGATTTTGTAAACGCTGATACCTACAGTGTCTGCTGCTTTGGGATGCTCACCAACTGCGCGTAGGCGCAGACCGAATGGTGTTCTAAACAATACATAGAATGCAACAAATACAGCTAGGAATGATAGGTAAACAAAAGGATTCAATCCTCCAAAGAGGGATCCCACGACTGGAATTTTCTCTAAAAATTCAAATGGATTACGTGTCAGCGCATTTGCAACCGGATCAGTCTGACCAGATCTGTGCCATACCATTTCGAGCAGGAAGGCAGCAAGTGCAGCAGTAAGCATATTAATTGCAACGCCAGCAACAACCTGATTTGCTCTTAGATGAATGGCAAGTACGCCAAGTATCAATGACGTTAGAATACCCGCAATAATTGCTGCAATGATTCCAAGCCAAGGTGAACCCGTAAAATCTGTAACCAGGATGGCAAAGAACGCACCCATGATCATAATACCTTCAAGTGCAATATTTACAACACCTGAACGTTCGCTGAACGTACCGCCAAGTGCCGAGAATATCAGTGGCGTCGCCAGACGGAGTGCCGATGCAATAACGGCCATTACAAGTACCATTGATCCCATCTACGCCACCTCCTTATTTTTTTTGCCAGTTAGCTTTTCCTTGATTTCAGGCATGTATTTAAGAATCGCTTCTGCAGCAATAAATATAATAATCAGACCTTGAATGATATCTACGATTTCTTTAGGAATACCTGCAATCTGCATCTTTCTCGCGCCATTTGACAGGATGCCAAAGAGCAGGGCTGATGCTAGAACGCCAATAGGGTGGTTTTTACCCACTAGGGCAACTGCAATCCCTGTAAAGCCATAACCTGGTGAGTGTGAAGCCTGGTCAATCTTATAAGTCAGACCCGCAACAACAGTTGCGCCTGCAAGACCAGCCATCATACCTGAAATCGCGAATGCAAGAATCATATTCTTTGAAATATTGATTCCACCGTACTCAGCAGCGTATGGGTTACTGCCTACCGAACGGATTTCATAACCAAGTGTTGTTTTGAACAGTACATACCAAGTCAGAACCGCAACGACAATTGCAAGCAGAATGCCTGTGTTGACGCTTGATGTTCCAAAGACAGGGAAGATATCAGTAAGCTGAGTCAGTCTTCCGTGTTCTGGTACCAGTACTGTGTATGCTTTCTGCTCTGTACCCAGCAGTGTTGATGGATTCAGCGCAGTACGTATAAAGAAGTTTGCAACAAACAAACCTGTGTAGTTCAGCATTATTGTAACAATTACTTCGTGAATTCCCAGTTTAGCTTTCAGAATGCCTGGAATGATTGCCCAAAACGCACCGCCAATTGCACCAGAAATCAGAATGGCAGGTACCAGCATAAATCCTGGAAGGCCTCTGAACACCCATGCGCCAATTACAGTGAAGAGTGCACCCATTACATACTGACCCTCAGCACCGATGTTGAAAAGACCGGTACGAAATGCAAATGCAATAGATAGTCCTGTAAATACAAGTGGTGTTGTCTTTAGCAGCGTTTCACCAAAGCGGCTCATGCTGCCAAGGCTGCCCCCAAATAGAGCGCCATAGGCTACCAAAGGATTATTTCCAGTCCAAATTATAAACAATGAACCCACGAGGAATGACAAGATAATTGCCATGAGTGGAAACTTTATGCTGTCAAGTAACAGTTGCAGTTTACTCTCTTTCTTATTTTCCATGTCCTCACCTCGCTATTTTGCGTCCTTACTTTCGACTTTGCCGCCAGCCATCATAATGCCAAGCTCTTTTTCTGTTGCGCTTTCACCTTTGACGATACCAACAATCTGGCCATCATAGATAACAGCGATACGATCTGCCAAAGCCATAACTTCGTCAAGTTCCAGTGAAACCAGAAGTACTGCTTTACCTTGATCGCGTTGTTCAACAAGACGCTTGTGAATGAATTCAATCGCACCAACATCAACACCCCTTGTAGGTTGCGATGCGATCAACAGCTCAGGATTACGTACAAGTTCTCTTGCAACAATCAGCTTCTGCTGATTACCGCCTGACAATGAACGTGCTTCGACTTTTTCGTTTGGTGTTCTTACATCAAACTCTTCGATCAGTTCAAGACAGTGTTTGTGAATTAGCTCATAATCCAATATTCCTTTTCTACTGTAAGGCTCTTTTAGGTGGTCACCCAAAACAGAATTTTCGGCCAGAGTATGTGTCAGAACAAGACCGCGCTTGTGTCTGTCCTCTGGAATGTGAGATACGCCTGCATCAATGATATTTCGAGTAGGAGCACTGGTAATATCATTGCCCTTCAGTAGAATCTTACCATTTGTTGCTTTACGGAGACCTGTGATTACTTCGATGAGTTCTGATTGACCATTGCCATCTACGCCAGCAATAGCAAAAATCTCACCGTGCTTTACATCAAAGCTTACACCTTTCAGTGCTGGAATATTTCGGTTATCTAGAGCTTGTAAATTCTCAACGCTTAGTACGACGTCGCCAGCTTCCTTCTCGTCTTTGTCGACAACAAGTTTAACCTTACGTCCTACCATAAGTTCAGCCAGACCATCTGTGTCTGTTGTTTCTGTATCCAGCGTGTCGATAACCTTGCCACGACGGATAACAGTGACTCTGTCGCTCATTGCCATAACCTCTTTGAGCTTATGCGTAATGAGGATGATAGACTTTCCTTGACTTGCAAGTTCACGCAAAATAACACCTAGTTCTTCGATCTCCTGCGGTGTAAGTACCGCCGTAGGCTCATCGAGAATCAGGATTTCTGCGCCACGGTATAGAGCTTTTAAAATCTCAACCCTTTGTTGCATGCCAACAGAAATGTCTTGGATCTTCGCGTTTGGATCAACAGAAAGACCGTACTGCTCAGATATTTTCTGAACATCTGCGACCGCGGTAGCCATGTCTAGCTTAAGTCCATCCTTAGGTTCTGTACCCAAGATAATGTTTTCCGCAACCGTGAATGGTTCCACGAGCATGAAGTGTTGATGCACCATGCCTACGCCAAAACCGATTGCAACATTTGGATCTTTTACATCGACAAGCTTACCATTAATGTAGATCTCGCCTGAGGTTGGCTGATAAAGTCCGTACAGCTGGTTCATCAGTGTTGTCTTGCCTGCACCGTTTTCACCAAGAAGTACATGAATTTCACCTTTTTCGAGGGAGAAATTCACATTATCATTTGCCACAACTCCCGGAAACGCTTTAGTGATGTTCCGCATCTCTACTACATTTGGCATTCTTTTCCCTCCATTACCTAGAGTCGAACTGCTTGGATGATTATCATTCATCCAGAACGAGACAGCGTCCCATACACCGTCTCGCGTATTCATATCACCTGTAACCTGCAGATGGTATGAATGCCCGAGGCGGTGTGCAGTTCATTCTTTTGCGATAATAAAATAGAGTCGGATGTCATTAGACACCCGACTACTAATTATAACTATCTGTTATGAATTAATCAAGTGCCCGCTAAGGAGCATAGTACTCATTAAAGAGCTGGTGCTTCGAAAGCGTCAAACTCGTCTTGAGTTGCTGGAACAGCAAATGTACCTGCTTTGATTGCATCTGCATACTTGTCAGCAGCAGCTTTAAGGTCATCACTTAGGTTACCAGCGTTATCTGAGTAGCCAACGCCATCAACTTTAAGGTCAAATACAGTTACGCCACCAGCGTATGTACCGTCTTGAACTGCTTTGATAGTTTGGTAAACAGCATTGTCAACACGCTTGATCATAGAGCAAAGTACGTGCTCTGGAGATAGACCTGATTGATCCTGGTCAACACCAATTGCCCAGAAGCCTTCTTCTTCAGCAGCCTGGATAAGACCAACACCAACGCCGCCAGCAGCGTGGTAGATTACGTCAGCACCTTTTTGGTGTTGAACAAGTGCAATTTCCTTACCTTTAGCAGCATCTTCAAAAGAATCTGCATAGTTTACAAATACTTCTGCTTCAGGATTAACCGCTTTAACGCCTGCACGGAAACCGTACTCAAATTTCTCGATAAGAGGGAACTTCATACCGCCGATGAAACCAACTTTGTCAGTTTCAGTTTGAAGACCAGCGATAACGCCTACTAGGAAAGAACCTTCGTTCTCTGCGAAAGTAAGTGAAGCAACATTGTCAGCTTCAACAACTGAGTCGATCAGTGCAAATTTCTGCTCTGGGAATTTTTCAGCTGCTTGAGTCATAGCTTCGTTGAAAAGGAAACCAACACCCACTACCAGGTCAGTTTTTTCTTCAGCGAATGATACAAGGTTAGGGAAGTAGTCATCAGCAGTTTCTGATTCAAGTACTTTTTTAGTAATACCGAATTCTTCTTCTGCTTGTGTCATACCTGCCCATGCGGAGTCATTGAATGACTGATCGCCTAGTCCACCAGTATCCGTGATCATACCTACTACAGCTTTTTCTTCTTCTTTTGCGCCGCAACCAGCTAGCATAGAACCAACTAGAAGAACAACAAGAAGCAATGAGAGTGCCTTTTTCATTAAAACTTCCTCCTCCAAATACTTGTTTTGTCTGGCAATAAAATGCTTCTACAATAACCCGCTGAATTCCTTTAATTCTTTTTAATTATAGTAGATAGTACACAAATGATAAAACTAGTACCGGTATGTATTACATTTGTAGCCTACTAATAACTGTAATCGTTTTATAACTTAAAAGAATACAGCGACAACTGCATTTTGATGATTGCCCCCAAAACTTTAATATAATAAGAAACACTAATATTATATCCATAATTCATCGTAAGAATCAATAAGTAGGTCATTAATTTATGTTTTTTCTACAAAACGTTTTCTCAGGAGTTTTCTGGGGATTCAGAAAACTATTTATCCATTTTGTGTGAAGTCCCTCTAAAACATTGGAACTATGCGGTATTGTTCAAATTTCCTTCCAAAATCCAAGAATGCAAAAAGGGACGATTTTTCTAGATTCATCGTCCCTTTACATAAACTTAACAAAAGTTTATTTATTGAATTTTCATTATGTTCCACTGATTATGCAGATTCTACTTGCTTTCGTCCGCCGCTTCAGTTGTTTCAGTAGCTTCTGTTTCTTCTGTAGCTTCTACTTCTTCTGTAGCTTCTACTTCTTCTGTAGCTTCTACTTCTTCTGTTGCTGCTTCTTCTGTTGCTTCTACTTCTTCTGTTGCTGCTGCTTCTTCTGTAGCTTCTACTTCTTCTGTAGCTTCTACTTCTTCTGTAGCTTCTACTTCTTCTGTAGCTTCTACTTCTTCTGCCGCTTCTACTTCTTCTGCCGCTACTGTTGTATCTTCTGCAGCCTCAGCAGCTTCTTTTGCACAACCTGCAAGAGGTACTACCGTTAGTGTCATTGCCATCATAAATGCTAAAAACTTTTTCATTTTTCTCCTCCTAAAAACTCCATTGTGTCTTAGCCACAAATGCTATTATATGGAGTGAACAATAAAAACACAATATATAATTATGCATTTAGGAGCATCTGTAACCACACTGTTATTTGTCTAAATATTTAAAACAGTTCGCACCTCTAAACACCTTGATTTAACTACGATTTTCGATTGTTTTTTCATGATTCTAAACGTTTTTGAACACGTAAAACATTAACTAAAGTCAGAGTATTTCGAAAATATCTTGCATATTATTTCATTAAAAGGACTACAAAAAATGTAAAATGATGTATAATTCAGCCTCTGATCCCATTGGCACTTCTAGCCTATTATTTGTCAGAAATGCCAGAGCAATCTGCGATCGCTCATGTCGCTTGGCGCGCCATATAGTCAGAAGAAAGAGGGACCTATTTCGAATTACATTCGAATAGGTCTTCTACTAATTAGCTCCATTGAACAGCACCGTGCAACCTACGGTTGCTCTGGTCGCTAGTCGCGCCACTCTATCATACTTTTTAATCAGAAATGCCAGAGCAATCTGCGATCGCTCATGTCGCTTGGCGCGCCATATAGTCAGAAGAAAGAGGGACCTATTTCGAATTACATTCGAATAGGTCCCTCTTTCTTCTGACTGCATTTCTTTGCCCTTTCCGCAAAAAGAAGACCCCTTTTCAGGGGTCTGAAAACATCTTGCGTCATTGGTGTTACTGGTTTAACAAGGTGCAGCCTCCTTAGCTACAAATCCTGCTTCTGCGAGGACTTTTATTGCTTCTTGCTCTTTGGCTTCGCTTACCATGACAATTGGACCTGTACAGCCCATGCCACTTTCTGCATAGATACCTGAACGCCATAGCTTTTCAACTGCGTCTTCAAGATCCATAATATCTATACCTGAAATCGAGCCAGTTACAACTTCTTTAGGAGGTGCCGTTACTGGCGTTCCTTCAGAAGCGCTTGATTCCTTTTTCGGTGCCAGACTTGCTACAACAGCATCAAGGCCCGCAGCCTTAACTTTTTCATATTCTGACTTAACCACATTGCGCAGGTCCCCTTTTGCGAGCTGTGCCGCATATCTCAATGCGTTCGCAACAACGGGTACACCTGATGCACGTGAAAGAATCAGAATGGCTCTGTCATAATCGAAGCCAATACCTGGTCCGTAACCGAAGCCTGTCGCTTCGTAAGAACCGCCTGTTGCATAAGAAGAGAACATCTTCATAAGAATATTGCCTGTGAGGGTGTCTGTAACCATCACGTCAACTGATCCCATCAGAAGATCGTTACCTCTCATGACTGAACCGCCGTCAGCTCTTCCAGACTCGCCGAAATTGATTTTGTAGCCATTTTCGTCAAGCTGTCTAAGCGCACGTTCTACACCACGGGCATTGTCTACATTCAAAATACCTACCGTAGGGTCTTTAACACCCATGGCCTTTGCAGTAGAAATACCGTATAGAGCATTCTTCAGCATGGCTTCTGAACGTGATGTTGCCGATGTTCCCGTAGTCGTAGCAATGAACATGTCCTTACCCATTGCAGGTGTCACAACTCTGCCAACAGTCGATACCCCGATTGGGAAGTTGTAGTGCATTGTCACACAAGCCTTGATGTAGTCACTGTCCAACAGCTCTTCCATCTTTTTGTGTGCCTCATCTTCCGTATTCGCTTCAACAACCTCAAGGTCAGTCTCCACTTTAGGCCCAATCAGGACGATATCAAAGCTGCCGTCTTTCGCTGCAAGTTCAGCACCTTTAACAAGGTTATCCGTTCCATGTTCACTTCCAAGGGTAGTAATACCAACCTTGATACGGCTGCCGAACTGTCCAGTTTCAATTGCAGTCGCTATTTCAAGGAAAGCACTCCCTAGAATTTTCTTCACAGCTGTATTCTCTGACATGGTTTCACTCCTTTATTCGCTCAGCAAATGCTGTGCAAAACCACGCATAGCCTCAGCGATCATTGAATTGATTTCTTCCTTAGAAACTGAACCAGCTTCTTCAACCTTACCTGGGTTTCTCTCAAGAATTACAGAAACACCGTCAAACAGGTTAGTCATTCGACCTAGGAATAGCGATCCCTTACCAACGATCATTGCTCTATTCTTGCTTCCTGTTGAGAGTTCATCGATTGCGAAACCAAGATAAGGAACACCTGAAGGAATATGACCTTGCGTTGGTGCCCAGCCTGGCATGCCGATCTGCTCAACAAATGATTTCATTTCTTTCTTTTCGATTTCACCGCGCTTAACGCCGATTGCACCGATCATCTTATAGTTTGCCTCAGCTACATTGCCTGCGCCTGCTGGCTTTGTAACATCAGGGTTCTGCATTTCCACTGAGAATGTATCAACATCTGTGATTTTCAGTCCAGCTTTATCAAGCGGCGCTGTGATCAGCGAATTGATTACTGCCTGTGGAGACGAGCCTGTACCTACTGTATGGCGTCCTACAAGATCCGTTCTGATAACTGGATTCACACCGTCATTCTTGCTGATAAGAATTGCAAATCCGCCAAGAACGTCTTCAAGAATTGGAAGCTCTTTTTTCACATGATCCTTGCCGTTCATGCCCAGCTTTGCTGTAGCACCACCTGCAACGATTACCACGTTATCGTAAGTTCCAGCCTTTACAAGTGATGCTGCATTAATCAGCGCATGTGTAGGCGCTGCACAGAATCCTCTCGTGTCAGAGCCTGTTGCATTGACTGCGCCAACCATTTCAGCGATTGACTTTGCAAAGTTACCGCCGCCACGCTGGTTCATATCGCCACAAGCTTCTTCAGAACACTCAATAACGTAATCAACGACTGACGCATCAATATCGTTGCATGCAAGCAGATGCTTGAATGCAAGTACGCCAGAGGCCTTGACAACAAGGTTTTCGTACATAACATGTGCGTTCAGGTTTACGTCAACGTCATGCGCCTTTTTAACACAGCCTATAAGCTGTCCTTCATGGTAAATTGCTTCTGCGTGATGATTTTGAACGAGGTCTTCAATATGAGTAAGTGTCGCCCCGCCTTCGAGCCTCTTCAGCTCAGCCTCTGTTGCCAGCTTATGCCCACTGTATGCTTCATGAACTTTCTTGCTGAAACCTTCCTCAAGCTGAACAAGGTCGAATACATCTGACATTTTAAGCAGACCAATGAACTCAATCTGCGGCATGATTTCGCCAAAACGACCATAACGGTCTGCACCCGGAACATCTTTGCCAACCCATGGCATTCCAAGAGCGTCAAGTTCAGATGGTGTCATATTGCCAATGTAAGTTTGATTTGGTCCGTAATTAACAACCTCTTCAAAGGTTCTCAAGTGCTCAGGCACTTTTTTCAGGTATTCCGAGTCCGGATTTGTTAGTTTCTCAACAGTCTGTGTAGTACCGTTGTGAAGAATCATGTCCGGCGTATGAACCAGAACGTAGCCTGCTGCTTTAACAACTGCATGATTCATTCCTTACACCTCCAATTATCTTTTAAAAAAGGGAGAGGCGACCGAGCGCCCCTTCCCCTGTGAATTAACCTTCAAATACTGTTTGCTCATCAACTTCCGTTTCAAGAGCTACAAGCGCTTTTTCAACGATACTTCGACGCAGCTTTTTCTCTTCAGCCGCCTCTAGAGCAGGGTTACCCAGTGGATGAGGAATAGCAATCGCAGGAACGATTCTATTCGCACCAACTGTCAGTGAGATAGGTACTACTGTACAAATATGAACTACTGGAATACCAGTTGCTTCAATTGCTTTAACCATCGTTGCACCGCAACGAGTACAGGTACCTCATGTAGAGGTTAGAATAACAGCATCCACACCATCGTTAATGAAGTCTTGGGCGAACTCAGTTGCAAACGCCTTTGAGTTCTTTACTGACGTACCATTACCAGTAGTTGTGTAGAAGTATCTGTAAAGCTCGCCAATGCGGCCTTCCTTCTCCATATCGCGAAGTACGTCAACAGGAAGTACGTTATCCGGATCTTCATTACAGTAGATTGGATCGTAACCGCCGTGAGCAGTCTCGTAAGTAGCTTCTGTCAGATCCATTACGCCCTCGATGTCATACTTGCCATATTTGGAAGCAGATGAAGACTCAATATGATCTGGGTTATTCTTAGGTACCACGCCACCTGATGTAACTAGAGCAATTTTTGCTTTTGACATATCTTTGATTGCTGCTCCTGGAGCAACATTATCAAACTCAGGCATTGGGTATTCAGTAACAAACTCTTTGCCAGTCAGCTTGGCAGCAAGCATTTCAACCGCACGCTCTGCACCGATTTTCTCAACGAAAATGTTCTTGCGAAGACCGCGTGCATGGTATCCCTCTTCGGCAGGCGTGCCGATTTCTTCACCATTTGCAAGCTTAACAGCAAACTTTGCAAGTGCAGGAACCGCTTTACGCATTGCTGCAGCAGAGTTGCCTGTTTGTACAATGTAAAGATCCTTGCGGAACATATCCACACCAGGGTTCTCTTCGTACATTGCTGTAACAACTGGTATATCCAGCGCATCTTGAACGTGCTTAGCGATAGAACCACATGCAGCACCGTAACGACCCGCGTTAAATGCAGGACCTGCGATAAACATATCTGGCTCGTATTTTTTTACCATCTCAAGGATTTCAGTTTTTGCTTCCTCAAGGTTTTCGTTGAAGTAAGAGTCACCACAAATAATTGTACCGACAATCTCCATTTCTTCTGGAAGCGCTTTATTTAGCGCCATACCCGGACCGACAAATCCGTCGCGAGCTTCTGGTTTAATATCTGCCTTTTCTTCGCCACCGATACCTGCAAAGAATTGGTTGATATAATGCACAACTTTTATGCTCATATCTAGCCTCTAGTCTAATGGATTTTCCATAGACAGACGAGGATCCCTCCCTTCGGACTTTGTTTTTAGTCGTACTGTCCTAATCGAACAGGACCGAAGATAATAATATCGAAACTTTCGTTTTGTCTTAAATTTTAATGCTATGATTTTGTGCTGATGTCTGGTCAGCGGTTTGAAGCACGACCCGTGCCTCGTAATGCAATGTCTGAAAATTTTAATCGAGTTTTTTAGTGAAATGTTTTGTAATTCTTAGGTATTACAGGTACTTGCAGAATTCGCTACGGATGTTCTTCATCTCGTCAGCGATTTCGTCACATTCAAGAACCATTTCCATCATGCCGATTTGATCTTCAAATACATCAGCATCAACAGCGCTCTTGAATTCTTCCTCTACAGCGTGGTAAGTCGAAAGACCAAGATCCACACCAGCAAGAGGTCCAGCAAATGTTGGGTCACCAGCAGTTACTGTTTCTGCCGAAAGACCAGCAGACTCAGCTTCAGCTGCGCCAAAGATTACAACTACATTTTCAGCACCGTGCTCTTCAGCAAGGTTTTTTACTCGATTTTGGTTTTCTAGATCCATTGCGCCTGCAGCCGTTCAGACAAAGCACTCTGTAGCAGAGTACACGACCTCAGCACTTGCAACCGTTTTAACGCACTCTTCGATCGCTTGACCAGGTACGCCGTCACGGTCACCAATGATGATGACTTTCTTGTTTTCAAGAATATTCATTCGTGACATCCTCTCTTCGTATTCATAAATTTTCTAGGTTCACATGTTCTTACAATCAGTTCGTTCTTTATAATCAGTTCATTCTTACGTTCAGTTCAGTCTTACGTTCAGTTCGTCTTTGTTCACACACAAAAAGACATTTTAGAAAGTACGAGCTGTCAGTTTGTTAAAACCAAGCTCATTTGTTGCTCCAGTAATTACCTGGATTTCAGCTTCGATACTACCATCTGGTCTAAGGGATCCGTCAAAGCCGCCAGCAATACGATCTGTATAGTCTAGCATGCCAATAACTTTTTCCATTGGAGGTAGAACAATCACTTCGTTTGCGTTACCACCCGTTACAACTGCATCTGCAGCAGGGTCAGCATCGGCAAGCGATTGAGAAGAACCGTCACGGCCAGCGTACTCGTCAGTAACAATAACTGTCTTAACACCTTCCGCTTCAATCTTCTTACAGTTCATGATCAGGTCCGTATCAGGATTTCCAAAGCCTTCCTGAGATACGATAACACCGTCAAGACCTAGGTATTTTGTGAACTTCGCAGTCCAGTTTGATGAACGCTCTTTGTCAGCAAGGTAAACATTTTCATTTGTGATGATAACACCCATGAAGTTGATTTCTTTGCCATGCTTTGCATAAAGGTTCTTGATAATAGGGTTGTTCAAGTGATGATAAGTTGTATTCTTATCACAAGCGGACACACAATTTCCGCTTAGGATTGCACCATCCATGATTTCTGTTGGATAAAGTACAGTTGGAACGATTTTCTTCGCATCGACACCATAAACGTATGTGTCATGAAGAAGTCCCTGCGTTTGAAGCATGTACACGTAACCTACCTTAGGTAGCTCAGGATACTCTGCAGCCTGCTCAAACATAGGCTTTGTCTCAAAAGTCTGAACTGAATCAGGCTCAACGTCACGGCCCAACTCGCCAAAGTAAGTGGCAATCTTTAGACCGGCCTTGCGCACTGCAGCTTCATACTCAGGCTGCTTAAGACCATCAGCAGGTTCGATTACAAGGCATACATTGTTTAGCTTTGAGAATGGCGTATACTCTGCGCCAGGCCCTTGCATATCAATGATTCCTTCTTGGAAACCTACGATTTTGCCGCAAGTTACAACCGCAGCACCTTTTAGCACATGCGTGCGGCCTTCACCAACTGTAGTAACTTTTGAAACTACGCCTGGGAAAATACCGCCTTTGCCATCGACCTTCACACGTGGTTCGATGACATCCTTTACTGGCGTGATTCTAACTGATTCACCCGGTTTAGCAAGTTCAACCGACACACTTTTGATGTGGTCGTCTTCGCTAACCATTTTGATGACTTCATCCTTGTTTACATACAGAACGCCGTTCTCCACTTTGGAAGCATCGCCGAACTGAACATCCTTAATAAGGATTTCACCAAGTTCTAATCGCAAAGGGTTCACCTCCTGGTTTATTGTAACAGTTCCATACGCTGTGCATGAAACGTTGACAACTTAGTTAATTAGATATTTGCTTCAATCATCTTTTTGATGCCGTCTTTGTTAGCGTCGTCTTTTGTAACTTCGCCCACTTTTTCGCCATCTTTGTAAAGAATGATTGTTGGCAGACCTAGTACACGCTGAGAAATAGCAAGTCTTCTTGCTTTTGAAGTATTCAGCTTTCCGAACTTCACAGAAGTAAACTCTTCTGATAGTGCCATTACATCAGGCATCAGCGCCTTACAAGGCTCACAGCCGTCACTCCAGTAATCAACCAGTACGAATCCAGAAGCGTCTAGTACTTCTTCTTGAAAATTATCTTTAGTCAATTCGATCATATTAGGTACCTCCTATACTATGCGTGGAATTTATCTTCAATGTATTTTTCTGCTTGTACAGCCGCTATTGCACCGTCTGCAGTCGCAGTTACTACCTGACGCAGTGACTTGACACGTACATCGCCTGCTGCAAAGACACCAGGAACATCCGTTTTCATATCAGGGTCAGTTACTATGTAGCCGTTTTCCATTTCAAGCTTGCCTTCGAACAGGCTTGTCTGCGGAAGATATCCTACGAAGACAAATACACCGAATGTGCCATCATCTTCATGAGCAAAATGCTCTGTTTCTTCTCCCGTTTCACGGTTTAGAAGGACAATCGATTCAACGATGCCTTCACCTTTTATTTCTTTAACAACTGAGTTCCAGATGAAATCGATCTTTTCATTTTTCTCAGCCTTTTCAACAATTGATTTTGCAGCTCTAAGCTGATCGCGACGGTGAACCAGAGTAACTTTTCTAGCAAACTTAGTCAGGAATATTGCTTCCTCAACTGCAGTATCGCCACCACCGATACAGAAAATTTCAAGATCTGTAAAGAAATCAGCGTCGCATGTAGCACAGTACGATACACCTTTACCAGTAAGCTCTTTTTCACCTGGGCAATCCAGTTTTCTTGGAGAAGCGCCAGTTGCAACAATTACTGTCTTAGCTTGAATTTCCTTACCGCTTGCAGTCTTAATCACCTTAATGTCACCATCAAGTTCAAGTGTTTCCACTGCGTCTCTTTCAGTCTTTGCTCCAAATTCTTCACACTGCTCGACCATACGTGCAATCAGACTTGGACCTGTAGCTTCTGGAATCGAGCCAGGGTAGTTTGCAACCTCATCTGTAGTTACAATTTGTCCGCCTGTCTTGTCCTTTTCAAGGATCAATACTGACATTTTTGCTCTCGCTGCGTAAAGTCCCGCAGCAAGGCCTGCTGGACCCGCTCCGATGACCACAACGTCATAAGCTGTACTCATGTTTCTTCCTCCTCGTAATCGTATAATGATGTTAGTAATTGAACACGATTATAGTATACCAGTTACGCATGAATTAAGTGTGAATCTCCATTAATAAAACTGGTTCAAGCTTTCAATGCCACTCGTAATCAGATTCAAATCTATGAACCTGAAATCATCGTAAACGCGTTCTGGAAACTCCCTATGCTGGTACTCGTCCAGGAACTTCTGTGTAAGCACAATTGCGTCTTCGATTATTGTCAGCGAGTCCATGTCCAGCCCACTCTTCTCAGCGCTAACCGCAATGGACTTATAAGGTGTTTCATACGGCTTCACGCTGCCCGTAAGGGGATGTGTCAAAAGCGTATGTCCCTCATGTACCATGTTACGCACACGTTTAAGTGTTTCAATGAAACTCTCGTCGGGATTGTAAAGCAGCTTGTCGAGATTACGACTGTTTTCCGGCTCTGCATACTTCCGATTCACTAATGAATTGTTGGTTATCAGAACATATTTCATATCAAAGACCTCCAGGAAAACGATTTCGCGAGAAATAAAAAAAAGAAGGCACGACAAATAAAATTTGCCGCCCTTCTCTGTTTCTAACCTGAGAGATTCTTCTGACCATAAAAATCAGAATTGCCCCGTCGGTGTCGTGTTGCCACGACTCTTCAGAGTTCTGTCCAAAACCGGTCCTTTTGCCTGAGAAATTCACTTATACTTGGCAAGTACAAGCTTGGCCCTTCGGCGATCGCGTGGATTCTCTCCCGGTCTTTTCTTCCAGAATCAAAGTGTACCCATAACTGTGTTGATGAATCACTTTGTATTAAGATTTATTATTGCTCCCTCATTATATATAAAGTTTCTCTATTTAGCAACCATGTTTGCGAAAATTTTATCAAGGCTTCCACATTCCGTGTTACTACTTGCTAACATAGCTGACGCCAATGCATCCCGGACCCCCGTGTGTGCCTACAACCGCACCGACTTCACCAATAATCCAGTCACGAACACCCAACGCCTCTTCTATGGATGTTTTAAACTCCATCATATAGGCATAATCATCACCGTGGTATATGGCAACACGCTGTTTTGTGAAATCAATTCCACTGTCCTTCATCTTGTCCACGACCCACTGTATGGTTTTCTTGCGTCCACGCACCTTGTCGACAGGCTTCAAGACACCATCTGCAACCGTCAAAACAGGCTTGATGTTCAGCAGTCCGCCGATGACCGCTTCGCCCTTAGAAAGTCGTCCACCCTTATGCAGGTACTTGAGCGTGTCAAATATGAATATGTTCTCAACGGCGTCAATACGGTTCTTGATCTGATCTAAGATCTGGGATTTGTCCACGCCCTGCCTATTCATTTCAGCAGCTTCTATGACCATCAGTCCATAGCCCAGACTCACCGACCGGCTGTCGATAATGGTTATTTCATCACCTGCTTCCAGCAGGTCTTTGGCAGTCACAGCAGCACTATAGGTGCCACTTAGCTTTGACGAAAGGGTGAAGAGCAAGATTTCATCACAACTTTTCAGATGCTTTTCGAACACTTTCATGAACTCACCAGGATTCACCTGTGACGTGGTTGGAACATCTTCTGATGCACTCAGCATTTCATAAAACTTCTTGGATTCCAGCTCAACCTGATCCTTATATGAACGTTCCTTGAAATTGACTTCAAGGGGCACAATTTCAATATCCAGTTTTTCACGCAGTTCTTTCGGGATATCCGAAACGCTGTCGGCCAATATTTTCAAACTCATAACAAACTCCTTTTTATTGAGATACATACTATAGTATGGCATTTTCAGGTCCCATTGCAATATAAAGTTATGAATTTCCCAATTTCAATTCCAAAACAAAAGTACTTATTGCATACATACCACAGCCTACAGTCCTTATGCAGCTTGCCCATAATATAAAAGGACTGCTTTGAAGCGACAAACTTTGCCGCGCTTCAAAACAGTCCTTGAAATTCTTATTATGCAATTGGCTTTAAGCAGATTCCCTCTCTGGTTGGTCAAGAACTGCAAGTGCAATATTAGAGGAATGGTCACCCACACGCTCAAGGTTACTGATTGCGTCAAGGAAAAGTACACCCGATGCAGGTTGACATCTTCCGCCGTTCAGACGTTCGATATGTTTCTTTCTCAGATTCTTCTCAAGCAAATCAATATAGCCTTCACGCTCAATTACACGCTGTGCTGAAGACTTGTCATATGAATGAAGCGCATTCAGCGACTCTGAAAATGCCGTAATACAATCATTCATCATGGAATCCAGCTCAGAAATCGCCTTTTCACTGAACTCAAGGTCTTGACTCACACGCTCGATTGCAAGTTCAGCGATGTTGTCCGCATGGTCGGCAACTCGCTCGATGTCATTTACCGTACTGAAAAGACCATCTACCGTAACCCTCTGCTGAGGTGAAATATCGGAGTTTGAAAGTTTGACCAGATACTCCATGATAGCATGCTCCAGCGCGTTGACACTCTTTTCTTTTTCAAATGCCTCTTTGGCCTTTTCTTCATTACCTTCAATGAGTGCTTCACCAGCAAGCTTCAGTGTATCACTTGCCACGTTACCCATATGAAGCACTTCTTTCATAAGCTGAACAATTGCAATGGATGGTGTTTCAAGAATACGGTCATCCACATATTTTGTCGCACCTTTAAGCTGGCGCATTTCGCTGTCAGAAACAGGAATCATACGCTCTGCAAGCTTAACAATGACTGGTGCAAAGCCTACCAGCATGACTGTTGTAGCTATATTGAACGTCGTATGCATCATGGCAAGCTGACGTTCAGGCGATGTCCAGAAGTGCTTAACAAGCCATAAGGAAGGCTGGGCAAGCAGGATTGCGAAAATCGCTGTACCGATTACATTGAACATCATATGCATGATTGCAGCTCTTTTGGCTGTCTTGTTGGCACCGATTGAAGAAATCATCGCAGTAACACATGTACCGATGTTTGTACCCAATAGAATCGGGAATGCCGCATCGATAGGAAGCATACCCTGGCTTGCAAGGGCTACCATGATACCTGTCGTTGCTGAAGAAGATTGAATAATTGCAGTAACTGCAAAACCAGTGAAGATTGCCAGAACCGTGTCCAGAATACGTCCACTGCCGAAACTCATAAGTAAATCAGTAAATCCCTGGTAGTTTCTAAGCGGCTTCATTGAATGCTTCATAACATCCATGCCCATGAATAGAATACCGAATCCAAGCAGGATTTCTGCGTATTTTTTAGTCTTAGGATCCTTGCTGAATAGCTTCAGGCCCACACCAAGTCCGATTGCTACCGGCGCCAGTGCTGTCAGTTTGAATGCAACAAGCTGCGCAGTAATCGTTGTACCGATATTTGCACCCATGATTACACCAATAGCCTGTGTTAGATTCATTATGCCTGCGTTTACAAAACCAACCACCATAACTGTAGTCGCAGATGATGACTGTACAATCATTGTTACGAAGGCGCCGACAATTACAGCAGTAAATCTGTTCGTTGTCAGAATCTCGATAAAACGCTTCATTTTGGAACCCGCTGCTTTTTCTAACCCCTCTGACATGACAGACATTCCGTAAAGGAACAGCCCCAGTCCGCCAAACAGTTCGATAAAGCTTGACATCATTTCACTCATTATATCCTCCTGTTATACATCAATGCACACGGCTGTGCAAATTTGAAGCCGCATAATCATGTCCCATAAGCAGCCCATAATATAGTACACCATTACCCACGTATTTGTGTTAAGTCTATGTTAATTTTGTTAATTTTAATTTGATTTTATATTAAACCCGTTAAATCGATGTTAACCGAAATGAAAAAAATATGAATCTGCCCGTATATGGGCAAAATCAAAACAGCTGCCCCTCGGCAGCTGCTCTAAATTATCTATTCATTATCTTAAATTAGCCCTTTAAACCCGTGCTGCCTTAAAACTTCATAAGTAATAATCGCAGCGGCGTTTGAAAGATTAAGCGACCTTGCACTTTCAAGGTTCATCAGAGGAATCTTGATAAGTCGGTCCTTGAATCGTTCATAGAATTCCTTTGGAAGACCAGATGTCTCACGTCCAAATATGAGATAGCACTCCTCTTCATAAGCTACATCGGAGTAAAGCTTTTCTCCTTTTGTAGAGCAGAAATAGAGGGGCTTGTCACCATATTTTTCATAAAAGGCCTCAAAATTCTTATGTACCTCAATATTCACAGAATTCCAGTAATCCAGGCCCGCACGCCTCACCGATTTCTCATCAATTGAGAATCCAAGCGGTTCAATCAGATGCAGTCTGCATCCTGAAACCGCGCAGGTTCGTGCTATATTTCCTGTGTTTGGCGGAATTTCCGGTTCAAACAATACAATATTTACTGACACAATTACTCCTTAACTGATACATCCAGCATGACTTCACCAAGGTCACTGATCAGTGGTACACAGACCGTTCTCATCGAACCTGCTGAAATCTGCATATTTTCACCCATCATCAGGGTTGGCGGTGTAATATCAATATTGACACCCGCATTGAACAATAGCGTTGCAGAATTTCCCATAATCATATTTGCAAGCTCCGACAGGGCACTTTTAGAAAGCTCATCGAGTTCTTCCACAGGCATTCCCATCATCATTGTAGATGCAGTACGCTTTGCTAAATCTTCGCTCATGCTTAATGTAGCTTGACCGCGGATTTCGCCAGTTATTCCGACCATAATCATGAGTGTGTCTGCCACATAGGGGCTCGCTTTTATGTAAGGCTTACCAGTAGTGATTTCCATATTGAGCATTGTCTTAAAAACTTCAGTTGTCGCTTTGATAAACGGATTAATGTATTCAACCTTCATCTTATTCCCCTCCTGATTGAGACTTACTCTATTATAGCATATTCCATTTTTATATACCCACACTAGATGAAAATTTCACATTATCATTACACAAAACACTAATACCTGAAAAACAATCTGTTAATCAGGGGTTTGTATATATCCACAGCCTTTGCCGGGCATAGCTCCTGACAACAGTAACAGCGTATGCACTTGTCCAGATTCACGACCGGCCGTTTCTGATTCATGACAATCGCTTCAGGCGGGCAGCTCCTTACACATTCTCCGCAGCCTATGCAGGTTCTAAGGTCAAAGACTGGCCTTGGCTTAAGAAGCATGTCTGCAAAACGCTTCACTGGCGCAGGCGCATTTCTCAAAAACTCAGGATTGCCAATTTTCGGAATCCTAAAATCATTGATTCTAAATTGTTCAAGCGCGTCTCCCAGCAAAGTTATTTCATTATGTGTCTCTGGAATCAGACCGCGTTCAATGCACCGCATAACAGTGGGTACAGATTCCGGGGACATCCCCACAATGTCTATGGCCGCCAGATCGAGTGCGTAGGGGCTCTCAGACACCAAAATCACCCCAATCTGCCGAGGCTCTCCTGCCGACGGGCCGGCACCTTCCATACCAACAATGCCATCCATAAAGGAAAGCACAGGTGCCGCATTCCTGCATACATCCACCAGCATATCTGAAAACTCGTCTATACCAGGCATTTTAAAATGATATTCAGCTTTTGTCAGTCCAGGTATGGTCCCAAACATATTTTTGACGGCACCCGTAAAGCGCATCATGCCGTGGGTTTTCAGCTTGGAGACCGATATGACTTTATCCACTTTACCAAGCACCTCTATGACACTCAAGCGGTGGAGAAGCTTACAGTCCTTTCCGTCCACTTCTTGCGAGGCCGTATTATAATTGAGTTCGACAGGCAGGCGCGAAGCAAGTTCTTCATATCCACACGCCTTGTATATGCCATGAAGGGCATGCTGGGTAAAGGGGCCTCCGGGGCTATCCCCTATAACGACACGACAGCCATGGTCAAGAAGGATTTCAGCAAGGGCTTCTACAAATGCCGGATGCGTGGTCGTTGCTTCTTCTGGTCTCTTTTTCATGAGCAGGTTCACTTTGAGAAGAACCCGTTCTCCTCTTTTGACAAAAGGCTCAAGTCCACCAATGAGATCGATTGATTCTGAGAGTCTTTGCCTGATCAAGCCTACATCATAACTGTCACATGCCTTTATGACTACCTTATCCATACCTACACCCCGCTATCACCCTGTAAACACAATTAGTCTGTTATTTGAACAAGAAGCTGATCAGCACAATCGCACCAAGAACGATTCTATAGTAAGCGAAGGCTTTGAAATCATGTTTCTTGATATAATTCATAAAGAAAGCAATTACAACATAGGCCACAATGAAAGACACAAAGGTCCCTACACCCAAGACTAACCATTCAAATGAGCTAAAATCAAATCCTGCCTTAAGAAGTTTGATCAAGCTTGCTCCCAGCAAAGTGGGTATTGCAAGAAAGAATGAGAATTCAGCCGCTACCGGTCTTGAAAAACCTAGGAAGAGCCCTCCGATTATGGTAGATGCCGAACGGGACATACCGGGAATAAGGGCCATACACTGTGCACAACCGACAATAAATGCCTGTGCATATGTAATATCGTTCTCATCATGAACCCGTATTCGTTTCTGGCCGTTTTCAGCAGCAATAATGAGAAATGCACCAGCAATAAGTGCAAGCGCTACCGGAACCGGCTTAAACAGATAGTTTTCAATGAGCTCGTCAAGGCCAAGCACCACCCCCAGAAAACCTGCAGGAATAATGCCTACAATAACCTTAAGCCATAGGCTGATATATGATTTCAAGCCTTCTGCACTTTTAAAGCTCGGAAAAACCTTGCTTCTAAAATAAATCAGGACTGCTAAAATCGCACCACTTTGAATGACAATTGCAAAGAGATTCGCAAACTCGCCTTCAAACTTCAAGTAATCATTTGCCAGAATCAAGTGTCCTGTTGATGAAACTGGCAGAAACTCAGTCAAGCCCTCGATAATTCCAAGAATTATCGCTTTAAGTATCATTTCCATTTCTAGCCTCCGCAGCAAACCAGAATTCTAGTCTATTTTTATTCTTGGTCCACCTTCAATAATATTATGTACGTATCTTTTAACATAAGGCGCCAGATAGCCGAGACGACCTGCCTCTTCTACAAATGTCTCCATGTGTCTATCGTCTGTAAAAACCACACCCAGAACCGTTCCGCTATGTGCGGCGTTTACACCGAGAACTCCAGTCCTAGCCGCTAGGCCAATAAGCTCCTCTAAAAAGGGCTTTTCAAGCACGACCTGATTTTCAATCGCACTCAGATTCATGGCCTGTCCAAGCTTGGAAAGCGACCTGTTCACAAGTGCATCTTTCAAAAGCGAAAATGCCTCTGATGGATTTGGTTTTTTTGATTTTGAAAATGCCCCTGTCTCTCGAAGGGCCTTTGTATCGATTGTCTCATCCATTTCAAGCACAAGAACCTTTAGTCCCTCCATCCGACTGAGTGACTCAATCACACAGCCTCTCAGATGATCGAACAGAACCCAGTCCTTGAACATGATGTTGTCTGTCGGTTCAATTTCAGCGGCAAGCTTTCCAAGCCATACGGGGTCTGGCGTGTGTCCTACATACGCTGCAACAGCGCTAAGAACACCCACAATATCCGCCGTCGAGGATGCCATGCCCTTTCCAACCGGTATATCTGATGAAATCTCAATATTCAAATGGTTGTAATCCAGACCAAAAACCTCACAAGCCTTTCGAAGTGCCACCATAGCTTTCTCATTATGATGATTGATGCTCAAATGATAGTGCGAGGATTCTGTTAAAACCACTTCTGAATAGCAATCGATGGCATATGAAACAAGTGCTTCATCGCCACCGTAAAATCCCTGAATGAGTTCACCGCAGCTGCCAGGTACTTTAACTGTCACTTTTTTCATAATCATCACCTAACCCGCCAGCACTTCACCTAAAATTTCTATCAGGGTTCCGTTGGAGATTTTGTCCTTCACCGCCACCCTGTAATACCCCTTGCCAATGCCATCGTAATTGTCACAGGATCGAATTGCGATGCCTCTGCCAAGCATTTCTTTTTTAAGATCCAGCTTTCCTGAATATCTGAAAAAGATATAATTGCCATAAGTCGCGTATGCAGAAATATCTTCAAGCGCATTCAGGGCACTCAGCAGCTGGGCACTTTCGGTTCGGATCCATTCTCCCGTAGCCTTATCGTAAGCCTTATCTGTCAGTACTGCCCTTGAAAAGGCATCTGCCAGTGCGTTCAGTTTCCACGGCTCCGCATTTGCCCGCAAAGCGTCCATAATGCGGACGTCTGACACCAGAAGATATCCGGCCCGAAGTCCGGGTACCGCATAGTACTTGGTCAGGGATCTAGAAACAATCAGTTCTTTATGACTTGCAAGCAGGTCAACAGAAGACTCTGCACCCAAGTGTTCCGCAAATTCCATAAATGCTTCATCGAGAAGAAGGCAGGCACCCACACTTCTGCATTTCTCAAGAATTCTTATAATGGATGCACGGGAAACCAAATCTCCTGTCGGATTGTTTGGATTGCACAAAATTGCCAGATCAACATCCTCGGTTATCTGGTCAAGAAAGGTTTCGACGTCAAATCTGTATCCGCCTTCTTCCTTCCTGTAGACAGGCACATAGAGGGCATCTGCCTTGGCAACCGCTTTTTCGTATTCGACAAAGCTGGGTACGCTGACAAGGACTTTCTTAGGGCTTACTGCCCGCACGGCAGAGTACAAGCTGTCAATTGCGCCGTTTCCCGGAAAAACCATTGACGCGTCCAAATTATGGTGCTTGGCAACCGCAGTGCAAAAGTCATAATAATCAGGATCAGGATAATTCACCAAACTGTCTACCGACGCCGCAATTGCCGCCCGCCCCTTTTCAGGGACGCCCAACGGATTGATGTTTGCACTGAAATCGAGAATGTCATTCAATGCATAGCCATAGTCCCTGCTGATTTTATAAATGTTGCCGCCATGTTCCTTAATCATATTACACATCCTCATACTACTCTAAAACAAAAGTTTGAGTGAAGCACACGCTATGCCCAGAAAACTGGTCAGGTACATGAGCCTGCTCGCCTTTCCAATATGCTCTGTTGCGGGTGATTCTAAGGGATCACCCATTGTTGGCTTTATGGACATCTCTCCAAAATACCACGCTCTGCCACCCAGCTGAATTCGAAGAGCACCTGCAGCAGGCGCCTCAGAATAAGGACTGTTGGGGCTGCTGTGGTTGTTTCTGTCTCGAACCAAAATGCGCGCCGCGTTCTTATAATCCATGCCCAGCAGAAATGCGGAAAAAACCACAAGAATTCCTGTAAGGCGTGCTGGAATGTAGTTCACCACATCATCGAACTTGGCACTCGCCCACCCAAAATCCAAATATCTCTCATTCTTATAGCCAACCATGGAATCCAGGGTATTCACCGCCTTGAAGGCAAAGCCAAGCGGCGCCCCCCCAAGTGCAATAAAAAACATTGGCGAGATGATGCCATCAACAATATTTTCAGTCAGGGTTTCGACTGCTGCACGCACCATGTCCTCAGCTTCCATATGCTCTGTGTCCCTGCTGACCAGCATGGAAATGGCGTGTCTTGCACCTTCTATATCACCTTTTTCAAGGTTTGACGCAACCTTCGCCGTTTCAACATCCAGACACTTGGTCGCTAAAATCTGATAGATCATAAGCGCTTCAATGGCAATTCTCAAATAAGGCGATATCAGGCCAGCCATTTTCAGAATGCCAAAGGAAGCCAGATACGTGGTTCCCACAACACCAACCAGTAAAATCACACCCGAAAATTTAAGGGCAGACGAACTTGAATCCTTTCGTCTCAGAAGCTTTTCCATAGCCTCTATGAGCTTTCCGATCAAACGAATGGGGTGCGGCATCCAGTATGGATCTCCGAATATGAGATCAGCAAAATATCCTATCCAAAAGGCCAGCATTTTACCACTCCTGAATTATCTTGTAAATCTCGTCCATATTCAAATGCGCACGCATGAGATCTGCCAGTTTATTGTATTCCTTTTCCTTGAATGCTGCAAAACTCTCCAAATCACTTTCTACTGCATCAAGTCCCTTTGATTTTCTTATTTCGTTTAGATAGGCTCTACAGAACTTCACGTCGTCAAAAATACCGTGGATATAAGTACCCATGACATTTCCTTCTGTATTGACAGCGCCATCCCACACATCCACTTTTTCGCCGAGTCGCGTCTGAATATGCACAAAAGGTTTAACGTCCGCATCACGTTCAGACTGGCCCATATGGATCTCGTAGCCTTTTACCGGCATGCCTTGAACTGCCTTGAACTCTCCACAAAGGTCCGTACCAATTACCGCATCCACCTGAGTGGTTGTCTTTTCTACGGCAAACTCCGTATCTATGCCTAGAAGTCCTAGACCGTTTGTTTCAGCTACACTGCTCTCTGTGTGCTTAGGGTCTCTAAGTGTTCTTCCCAGAATCTGATAGCCACCGCAAATACCCACGATGCGTCTTCCTTTTCTTGCAAGTCGAAGGATCTGCTCATCCAGGCCTGAATTTCTCAGGTAAATAAGGTCTTCAATGGTATTCTTCGAACCTGGTATGATCAGGACATCCGGATCACCAATCGCTTCACCGCGCATGACATAACGTACGTTAACGTCCGGTTGTGTTTCGAAAACATCAAAATCTGTAAAGTTTGAAACGTGTGGCAGGTAAAGCACTTCTATCTGAATCTGCGCACCGTAGTTCTGCTTGTGATTGAAACGCTCTGCAAGCGAATCTTCATCCTCAACACGAATGTCCGAGTACGGCACAACACCCAAAACAGGAATGTCTGTCAGGTCTTCAAGCATTTTAAGACCCGGCTTGAGGATTTCCACATCGCCTCTGAACTTATTGATGACAAATCCCTTGACGCGTTTTCTTTCTTCTTCTGTAAGAAGCATGACAGTACCATAAAGCGATGCGAATACGCCGCCTCTGTCAATATCGCCAACAAGAAGGACTGGAGAATCCGAAATTTCAGCCATGCCCATGTTCACCAAATCATTTTCTCGCAGGTTAATCTCAGCAGGACTTCCTGCGCCTTCAATCACGACCACGCCATGATCCTTAAGCAGTTCCTGATATGTATCGCCCACCATATCGCGCAGTTGTGGCTTGTATGCGTGATATTCCGTAGCAGACATGTTTCCATGCACCTTGCCATTGAGTATGACCTGTGCCTTTTTGTCTGTAGATGGCTTAAGCAGAATCGGATTCATTAGAACCGTAGGCTCAATACCTGCCGCTTCAGCCTGAACAACCTGCGCACGGCCCATTTCACCACCCTGTTTTGTAATGAAGGAGTTCAATGCCATATTTTGAGATTTGAAAGGTGCCGGTTCATGACCGTCCTGATAGAATACGCGGCAAAGGCCCGCAGTGATGATGCTTTTTCCTACAGAAGAACCTGTTCCCTGTATCATAATCGACTTGCCTGAGAATTTATCCATGACTATATTTCCTTTCCTTCTTGATATATACTGCAGCTCTTTACAAAGTTTTTGGCCAAATTTGGATTCGCATGAAAATGGATATGGGCATATGCAGCCAGACAGTTCTTATACTGCAGACCACACTGCCACACCTTGTGCGTTTCGCCTTCACGCGCTCTGTTCACCTGATATTTGAATGTCCATGCACCATCATGTTCTACAAGTGAACGGTGGAACTCATGGGCATGAACATGCTCAGTTTCCTCTGACAGAACCGTACCCGGCTCAAGTGCCACATCCACATAACCAAAGCGCTGAAGACGCTTTGTCATTTTTGAAGGATAAGGGAAGATTTTGCACATTTCAAAGACCTGACCCTCCAGATCCTCTATACTGTCACAAAGGTACATCAGCCCCCCGCACTCTGCATAGACCGGCATGCCAGACTCAATGGCCGACTTAATCGCCTCACGCATTTGTCTGTTTGACTCAATGGCCGCTCCAAACACTTCCGGAAAACCGCCACCGAGAAAAATACCCGACACGCCTTGCGGAATGCTCTCATCTGAAACCGGACTGAAGTCCACAAGTTCTGCACCACATTCCTCAAGCAGGTCAAGGGCGTCCTGATAATAAAAATTAAAGGCACTATCCTTTGCAATGGCAATTTTCACAGGTCTTTCAACGACTGGTTCAGCTTGCACATATGTCTCTTCAAAGGGTTTTGCACCATGGGCAATTTCAAGAATCTTGTCAATATCCACAGTTTCCGCCACCATGCGGCCTACCTCATCCAGTTTCTCACCAAGCGCTTCTACCTCAACAGAAGGTACCAGGCCCAAATGCCTGCTTTCAAGCGAAATAGCCTTATTGGTATTCAGATAACCGACACACGGAATATCCGTGTCGCGCTCAATGGCTTCTCTTAACAGGTTGTAATGCTTGTCTCCATGGATATTGTTAAGAATAACGCCAGAAATTCTGACAGCTTCATCGTACTTCACATAACCTGTAACCATAGCTGCGGCACTGGCAGACATGCCTCGTGCATCGACAACCAGAATGACAGGTGCATCTAGAACCTTGGACAGGTGCGCCGTGCTTCCACTGTCCTTTTTCGTTCCCAGACCATCGTAAAGACCCATCACGCCTTCTATAACGGAGATATCCGCATCAGCTGCATTCTTGATAAACAGCTGGCGCACCTTTGCCTCACCAAGCATCCAGACATCGAGATTTCTCGACTTTCTGCCGGCTACAAAGGTATGAAATGCCGGGTCAATATAATCCGGTCCGCTTTTAAAGGGTTGAACTTTAAGTCCACGATTGTATAACGCGCGCAGTACGCCCGTTGTCAGAGTTGTTTTTCCAGCACCGCTATGGGTGCCTGCTATCACAATTCGCGGCTGCATATTATCACCTCATTAACCATTAAGCTCGCATAAAATTGGGAAGTCCTGATCATATTCAAGAATGGCAATGCTTCCATTTTGAACCTTGAACTTCCAAAAACCTTCTACTGACCCAACGATTTCGTGGGCCAAAATCCCTTTTACAACACCTGAATGTGCGACAATGAGAACTGTATCATGGGCTTTCACTTCACTGCGAATGACTTCAAACGCCTTTGCAATGCGCTCATAGAACATTTTTAGCGACTCACCGCCAAGACAAGGTACATTCGTATAATTCTCAATCCACGCTTGTGCCTCGACAGGATAGATTGCATGGATTTCCTTGTAGGTCAGCCCTTCCCATTTTCCAAAATTCATCTCGCGAATTGAATCACAGTATGTAACGGGTAAATCATGATATTTCAGAATTTCATCTGCTGTTTTAACCGCACGGGACAATGTGCTGCAATACACTGCATCAATTGATTCATTGCGCAGTTTTTCGCCTGCACACTGCGCTTGATGAAGACCGGTTTCATTTAGAGGCACATCAGCGAATCCGCCAAATTTACCCGTGGAATTCCATTCGGTCTCCCCGTGTCTCACGAGTATAAACTTCATATTTGTCGCCACCTTCTATAATCTGTTGAACAGCAATATCCAGACCGGAAGCTGCACCAATTCTGTCAATTCGATCATTGCCCCCAGTGTATCTCCTGTCATACCGCCTATAATGCGTTTCACATGTCTTACATAGAATATGTTAAAGACAAGGGCGACTGCAAATACGATGAGACTTTTCACATAGATCATGAGAACAAGTACCGTCATGCATGTCGTCGCCAAAATTTGCGGTGTGCTGATATTTCCAATAAAAAACTGACCCATGCCATTTTCCCTTGCATAAACCGATATGTATGATCCAAATGCAATACCAAATCGGGATATGACTGGCATAAGCAGTAGGGCAATTGTTCTCTGGTCAGCTTCCAAGTTGGTCAATAAGGCAATTTTGAACAGCAGGACGGCAATCAGTGCCAAAGCACCATTTGAACCAATTCTGCTATCCTTCATTATTTCAAGAATACGTTCTTTGCCTCTGTTGGAGTAAAGGCCGTCAAAGCTGTCTGCGAGTCCATCCAAGTGCAGTCCGCCAGACAGAAAGACTTCAAGAAAGACCATGCCCACAGCCAGTGTGAAGGCATTAAAATACGGGGCACACAACATGTGACTCCCCGCAAGTATACCCCCTATCAAGAGTCCAACCAAAGGCAGCCACTTGACCCCCTTGGCGAAATCGGAATCCGATGCAGGTACCTGAATGCTTATCGGTACTCTCGTAAAGAATTGTATCATGAGTATGAGCTGATTCATACCATTACCCCTTTATCTTCATTGGGATGCCAGACACAACAAAATAAACCTCTTCAGCAGCGGCTGCCACCATTTCGTTCACTTTTCCGGCAATGTCCCTAAATACTCTGGCAAGTCTGTTTTCCGGTACAATACCCAGACCCACCTCATTGGTTACGATTATAACACGCAGGCCGCTTTCTGTTACAGCGCGCAGCATGCTTTCGATCTGTTCGAGAACAGATGCTTCTATGGCGTTGATTTTATCTCTTGGCACAGTGTCCCAGTCAATACTAAAGTCTTCAAGCATGAGGTTGGTCGTCAGAACCGTGAGGCAGTCCAGCAAAAACACATCATACGCCTTCATTTCAGGCGCACTGAAAAGAAGATCCAAATCGCGCTGTTTCTCAAAAGTCATCCAGCTGTCTGGTCGCCTTTCCTGATGTCGCTTGATTCGTTCTATCATGCCATCATCCATAGCTTCGGCTGTTGCCACGTATCCAACTCTATCTCCACGCTCCATGCACAGCTGTTCGGCAAAACCGCTCTTTCCGCTTCGTGCGCCACCTGTGACCATTATGATGCTAGACTTCATCAGCTTCCCCTTTTTTCATTGCTTCCTTGTGTTTCCTATACTCCTCGGATGCAGCCATGCGCTGTTCCTGAGCCATTTGCTTGATTTGCTTCTGTGTATCTATTTCAGGATGCCTGATTGCCATGTCATAGAAGGTCGTCGCTTTTCTAAACTCTCCGAGCCGTCTGTTCAACTCTCCCAGGAGAAAATAGATGACATACTCCTTCTCACCCGCATTCTCAAATTCTTCATTTGAAAAGGCAAACTCATAGTTTTGCGCAGCATGCTTTATGAAGGCTATTTCCTTTTCTTCGTCTTCCTGAAGTCTATAGAACCAAGCCAGTCGCAGACATGCTTTTGCGATGGAGAATTTGCTCGCGCTCATGACATTGAAGTTAAGAAGTGCAAGCTTGTGCACCTCAATGGCATCTTCAACGGTTCTCGGACCGCAGTAATCCCGTCCGCTCCAGTTGGCCATAATTTTCTGTCTGACAAATTCCTTCTGTGCGTTGCTGATTTCCATATAGATGCTTTCAAAGGAAGTGTATCCGCATTTTGGGCATACATAAACACCGTAGAAGGTTGGGTTTTCTCCGCCATAATATGCACAGAAATCTGTATCTCTTTTGACAACCTTGATAGAAGCTGTCTTTACTTTCTTCGTTTTAAACTTATGTCCACACACTGGACACTTGACGTCCTTATCAAACAACCCGTCTGACATGGTTACCTCCAGCCTATTTCAATGACATCCCCACTTTTGAGAACATCTGTGTACCGCGCCCTTACTCCGTTCAGCTTTAAATCCAGTATGCCTTTCGGGGTGCTGATATCAAAATCAATATGCTCAAAAATATCTACAAACACCATCATGCTTTTGGTGTTCGAGACCTCTATCTGCTTTCCATTTACACTAAAATAATAGGTCTGCACGACGGGCTCTTCTGAGACCGGCTGACTCACTGCTTCATCTGCCTGTGCATCGTCCTGCTCGTCCATGGCAATGATGCCTTCAGCAACAGCTTCATCCCTATTCATGTCGATTTCATCTACCACGTCTTCAACGGTAAGCATATCCCTGCTATCACGTGTCTTTCTGATCCAGTTGACCTCGTCATTTCTCTTGAGAAGCCAATCTTCTGAAACCGACTTTCCATTCACTTCAAACCCAATCAGTTCCGTAGTCAGATCAAGATGCGCAGCCAAATCAGCAACGGTCTTAATGTCAATCACCTCGACCTGATCGTTGGTCGCTAGAATATACTTCTCATTTTTGAGCTCACCATTGACACGGACGCCACGGACCATGATGATTTCATGCCCATTCACGCGAATTTTCGCATGCATGTCAACAAGCTCGTCCAACTGCATTTCACGCTTTTTCCCTGGTACGGCAGGCTGAATATGAATCGCATCCTTATTTCTAAGACGCGTATCCAGACTCGCTGGTGCACCATTTATGAAAATACGTGCCGGCTCACCGTAGTCGCCCAGCACAGTCCTTCTTTCTTCATTGAGCACTACCTGAAAGGATTCTCCGCGTTCAGCTAGAAGCTTTCTTGCATTGAAACCCACAAGAATGAGTGCGTCTGAAACGGTCAGCTGCTTTGAATTAAAAAGCCTGATTGGCTTTTCGTTAACAGACACCTGAAGGAAGTCATGCTCCTTGTCATTAAATGCAGTAAAGCCGATTCCAAGTGGTGTAATGTATTCCGGACCGTGGAGCGGATCTGGTCTAAACTCGACATTTTCAAGCATCTCCGTTCCCTTGATAACGACACGTTCCTTCGGCAGTTCAAGGGCTTTGGCGAGTTTCTCTGTGAAACCCGGCACCTGGCATCCGCCACCAATACAGAATATGGCACTTGGCGGCCTGTCATTCACTTCATGTATGCGTTCAGAAATGCTATTTGTAATTTTGTCTATTGTGCCTTCAATACGGCTGAGTATCTCATCCCTATGCATATTGTAAGGAATGCCCACTATGTCGCTGAAGCTGAGCTGCTCTTCCTTCATGAGTCTGAGCTTCAGGTTTTCTGCCGCGTCGAAATCAAGCAGGAATTCCCTTGCAAGCACTTCTGTTATTTCGTCACCAGCCATGTCGACCATGCCATAGGAGACTATGGATCCATCCTTTGTAATGGCAATATCGGATGTACCTGCGCCAACATCAACAAGGGCCAGATTGAGTAGTCTAAGCTTCTGCGGTATGGCAATGTTGATTGCAGCAATAGGCTCCAGGGTCAGACTGATGACTTCCAGTTCTGCACGAGACATTACCGTATAAAGGCTGTCCACAACAATATGCGGTAGGAAGGTTGCAATGATTTCAGCAGAAAGTACCGCTCCGCGATGTCCCTTGGGATTGATAATCATGCTTCCGTCCAGATAATAATTGATTACGGAATAACCTACACAGTAGTAGCGTGTTTCAGCAAGGGGGTCCGTTTCGCCAAGCTTATGCTGGGCAAGCTGTATGCCTTCCATCTCCACACTGTCCATCATAGACTTTTCAATTTCCTGAGTGTAATCCAGCGTCCTTTCAACATGAATGGACTGTGTCTTCAGCGCTCGACCTGCAGCCGCAATGGCAACCTGCTTGAGGTGAATTTCATTGCGTTCTTCAAGCGCGGCTTTCACTTTTTCAACCACACGGGTAACCTTGTCTATATCATGGATTTGACCATCGAGCATGGCTCGGTCGGGATGCTCCATTATTTCATAATCATGCACGATATATGTGTCTTCTACTTTTTCAGCAATACTACCGACAACATTTCGTGTTCCTATATCCAAAGAAAAAATCAAATTCTGCTGATTCAGCGGCATTGAAATCATCTGCTCCACCATTTTACCTTTCACACTCATCACTTGGTTCTATGGGCATCTGCCATCTTACTTCGAATTGTATTTATGATATAAGCATACTGAGTTCACCGGACAATTGTCACAATCCGGCTTTCTAGACTTGCACATTCTTCTGCCATGGAAAATCAAAGTATGGTGCGTTTTGGACCAGATTTCTTCCGGCAGCCTCTTCATCAGCTGTCTTTCAGTTTCTAAAACATTGTCACTATGCGCAAGACCCAATCTGTTTGAAACCCTAAACACATGGGTATCCACTGCAATCGCAGCCTGATTGAAGGCATTGCTCACAACGACATTTGCGGTCTTCCTGCCAACACCCGGAAGCTTTATAAGGACTTCACGGTCACTTGGAACCTCAGAGGCGTAGTCATTCATTAGCATCTCACAGGTCGCCTTGATATTCTTTGCTTTTGACTGAAAAAGTCCGCATGTCCGAATATGCTCTTCAAGTTCCTTCACAGGCATATCAACAATGTCCTTTGGTGCCTTCACTATTTTGAAAAGCTCTGCAGTGACCTTATTCACACGCACATCAGTACACTGCGCGGATAGTATGGTTGCGATGAGCAACTCGAATGCATTTGTAAAATCCAGCTCGGCTTTTGCGTCAGGATACATTTTTTCCAGTTCCTGAATTACAAATTCAACTTCATCGGGTTTCAAATATTTTCTTTTTGCCACGACACACACCATTTCCCATCTACAAATCATCCGCGTTGACTGGTCTTGTCAAAACAGATTTTCGTCATTATCATTATAGCCGAACTTGGGCGAATCAACCAAATCAAAATCAATTCTATCCCGCATTTCAGACCAATCCTGTCATATAATTACTGCTCCATCTTAATTTTTTATCTGCCAGCCATGACACGCTCAATTTCATCGGCGTCCTTTGGCATATCCAGTGTGAGGTTTTCATGTCCATCCAGCGTTACAAGAATATCATCTTCAATACGAATACCAATGGCTTCCTCAGCAATGTACAGGCCAGGTTCCACAGTTACCACCATACCCGCCTTCAGCTTCTGCTCACGGCTGCCCACGTCGTGCGTATCAAGCCCCAGATAATGCCCTACGCCGTGATAGTAGTATTTTGAAAGATCCTCATCCTTTTCGATGAGACCAATCGCCCTGCACTCTGCACAAAGAACTTCCTTGCAGATCTCATTCAGTCTTGAATAGGCTATGCCGGGCTCTATGGCATCGATTACAGCCTGCTGTGCCTTAAGTACAATATTGTATATCTGCTTTTGACGGTCGGTGAATTTGCCACTTACCGGAATGGTTCTGCTGACATCTGCGCTGTAGTTGTGCTCCAGAGCCCCAAAATCCAGCAACAGCAAGTCGCCAGCCTGCATTGTGCAGTCGTTTTCAACATAATGCAGAATCACTGCATTTGCCCCTGAAGCAGCTATGGTCGGAAAGCCGAGCCCCGGTGAGCCGGCGCATTTTGTCTTGTATTCAAACAGCGCTGCCATTTCGTATTCTTTTTTGCCAGGGGCGATTTCTCTTAAGATCGCATCGTAGCCTTGCTTGGTATGAAGGTTGGCACGTTTTAGCGCGTCAACTTCCTCGGCGCTCTTTATGACACGCAGTTCTGCCATTTGCTTATGGAGTGTCTTGATGTCAACAAATGCATACTTTGAACCGATTGTTCTCGCAAATGCCATCGGATAGGTTTCAGGACTATTGAAGGCCTGACGCTCAATGTCCAGATACATGCGGTCAACGTCTCCGTCGATGAGCACACGGTTAAGCTGGGTCTCAAAAGCCTCCACATACTCCACCGCTTCGATACCACTCACTGAAATAGCTTGATCCCGCTTCATCTTGATTCCGGTCCATTTTTCAATGTCCGGATTTGGTCTTTCTATGAAAAGCGTCGTTTTAACCTGTCCGTTTTTCTTGACAAACTGGAGGATAAAATTCTCGCGTTCAAGCCCCGTCAGATAGTAAAAGTTCTTATTCGGTGTATATGGATACTGACCATCGCCAGAATAATATGGTGCACTTCCAGAAAAAAGTATTGCTATAGAGCCCTCTTGCAGCTTTTTGACAAGAGCCTCTCGGTTTCTTTTAAAAAAATTCTGATTCATATGCTGCCTCCCAAATAACCATTTGTAATTATTATAACAAATGCACATAGACTCCCCAACGGTTTCATGAAAGAAATATCATATCTTCTTCTATTAAAGAAATACAGAGCGGCTTTCTTCGCCTTTTCGTAAAGAAAGCTGTGGAACGCATTGCGTTCCACAGCTTTAACTATTCAATCAAACCGAGTGCTGTCGGCATATCGAGGTTATACCGTCCAATCTCCGGAAGATTCCCCATGCGCCATACAGAAAATCTGCCGATTCCCAAATCTTTGGCACCCTTCATTTTTACAGCGAAGCTGGTTTCATCCTCATACCATATGGTATTCCAGGTTTCGTCAGCGCTATCGTAATAATGCAGATAGGGTGACCCATCCTCAAAGCGCTTGAAGCCTGAATCGTCTTCTCTTTCAATGACTGCCATACGCTGCACCAGGGTCTCGTAGGTTGGTCGGTAAGGATACCGTTCTCCACCTGGCCCTGTAATCCAGCCCCCCTTGACCTTCCACTGGGCAGTTGCAAGATTGAGCTGAAGCCACACACTGTCAAGCTTTTCCTGACCAATGGCCTCAAGCTCAGCGCCAAGGTCAGACAGCATCCTGTCTGTAGGCGCGAGTGGTGTCACCACCGGTTTTGATTCGCTGACCGGCAGGCTGTAATACTTGGGTTCATAATCATGCAGCATAAGAATGTAGCCGTCTGCAAACTGGTTCAAGATACCATAATCTGCGCCTCGAGCAGGCTGCAGGGCAAGAATTGTAGTTTTGTCTCGGGTTCCTATGGCGTCGCTTACAATCCAGGCAAATGCCGAATAATTCTTCTGAACAGAGGCACTGAGCCCCTCCATGTCGAGGACGATTCCATCAAACTCTGCGCCTTCGACACTTCGTCCTGTCACAAGGTCCTTAATTTGCGGCAACAGCTTTGGCGTGGATTCAAGCAGTTTATCGTAGGGACCTGCAGAGTAAATGTTCAGGTATACCTTTAAACCGGCCTCCCTAGCCTGATCGATTACTTCCTCATATCCGACAGGAATACGGAAGTCACCTGCTTCATACTCAAGCTTCAGGGTCCCGTCCTCGTCCTGCTGTATACTCGCCCACCCAAAGGTGATGCTTTCAACCTGGTCGGAGACACCTCTTGAAATAAAACTCTTAAACTGCTTGTTTGAGTCGAATGCATAATAGAGATTGTATGCATTTGTTTCATCTTCCGCCGCAGCATATGTCGCAGGCGCAAATCCAAAAATCCCAAGGACACAAATGAGTGTTAATGCCGCCAGCCGTCTCATGAATGCATTTTCCATCTCGTCGTGCCTCCTTTAAAACATCAGCTTATCCATTTCGTCGACCAGCTGATCAAATTTCTCAAGCGCGTTGCGAACCGGCATGCCAGACAACATATCCGCACCTGCACCGCTCAGGATCTCAAGTGGATACTTGGAACTGCCTGCGCCAAGGAATCCCAGATACTTGTCTACTGCAGGCTGCTTGTCTTTCATGATGCCTTCAGCCAGAGCCACAGCTGCAGAAAATCCAGTTGCATATTGGAAAACATAGAAATTGTAGTAGAAATGCGGTATGCGCGCCCATTCCATATCGATTTGGCTGTCTATGACCATCTCTGGACCATAGTATTTTTCATTCAGCGCACGATAGTGATTGCAGAGCGTTTCAGGTGTCAACGCCTCTCCGCGTTCGACCATTTCATGAATATCTCTTTCATACTCAGCAAACATGGTTTGTCTGAATACGGTACCCCTGAATGACTCCAGGTAATGATTCAGCACATAGAGCTTTTCAGCCCCGTCATCGAGCTTGTCCAGCAAATGATTTGTCAGCAGCACCTCATTTGTCGTCGAAGCAACCTCTGCAAGGAAAATGCTGTAGTTGCCGTAAACATAAGGCTGATTCTTATGTGTCAGGTAGCTGTGCACCGAATGTCCCATTTCATGGGCCAAAGTAAACATGTTATCAAGGGTATCATGATAGTTCAGTAGAATGAAAGGCTTTGAGTCGTAGGTTCCCCATGAATAGGCCCCACTGCGTTTGCCAACATTCTCATAGACATCTATCCAGCGCTCCTTGAAGGCGCCATCCACGATACTGCAGTAATCCTGGCCAAGCGGCTTCAAGGCTTCAAGGACTGTCTCAGTCGCCTCTTCATAAGGAATCTTCATGTCCACATCCTTGACAATCGGCGTATATACATCATACATATGGAGTTCGTCGACACCAAGGGCTTTCTTTCTAAGAGCCATATATTTATGCATGGATGGCAAATATTCATTAACCGCACTGATCAGGCTGTCATACACCTGCACATCGACATTGTTTTTGAATAGGGATGCATGGCGTGCCGATTCATGCTTTCTCGTTCTTGAAAAGAAAATGTTCTTCTTGATTTCAGACTGCACCATCATGGCGAGGGCATTCTTATGCCCCTCATAAATGCTGTAATATGCTTCAAATGCATCCTTTCGCAATCGTCTGTCACGCGATTCAAGCGTCGGTACAAAGTTGCCGTGCGAAAGCTGCAGGTCTGCTCCTTCTGAATCCTTAACAACCGGGAACTTGAGATCCGCAGCGTTGAGCATGCCAAATATATTGGATGGTGCAGACGCCAGTTCACCAGCCTGAGCCAGAATGCCTTCTTCTCCAGCAGTGAGCACATGCGGCTTGTTTCTGATGATGTTGTCAAGATACTGTTCGTAGAGCTTCAGACTGTCCAGTTTCGATACGAAGGTCGCTACAAGACCGTCTTCTGCCTCCAAAATTTCCGGAACAATATAGGCACTTGCGCCAGCAGCCTTGACCGCCAGAGACTCTGCACGTGAAGTTAGTCCCTGATAGTGGGCCTCTTTTGTATTCTCATCCTGCTTCATTTTCGCAAATGTATATAGATTTGAAAGCACTCGGTCCAGCTGGTGCTCGGTTTCAAGAGTCTTGAGCAGAGACTCCGGTGACCCTAGGACTGATCCCTGCAATCCCGCAACCTCTTCAATCAGAACCTGCGCATGCTCAAAGTCACTTTCCCATAATGCTTCATCGTTATAAAGCGATGCAATATCCCATTTATAGTTTTCAGGAATTTCCGTTCTTTCTCTTAAGTGTGACATATTATTCCCTCTTTCCAATTTTGACATAAGTGATTTTTAATGCGGTGTCTCTTGTAAATTATAACACACACTTTTTTACAAAATATGAACACTTGAAAACACGAATGTCGAATAAAGTCGAAAAACAATTTACATATATGTATAGTTCTTGATATTTGTACAGTGAAGTGGGTATTCATTCCTTATATAACCGTTCTGATTAGTGGGGTGTGAATAAATTATGAAAAAACTCATTTTTCTGTTTACCAGTTGTGTCATTCTTATGCTTTCCGGCTGTGAAAGCTATGACATAGAGACCGAAAAGATTGATTATGAAGGGAATGCACCTTCCATCGAAGACGACCAGACCCTCTACGAGCACGACGATCCGCTCCAGGTTCACGTTGTCTACTTGACCGTATACCCATCAAATCCGGGTTCACTTAGGACCTACACCTTCTCTGACATCAACGATGACAGAAACTCAAAGGACGGGGATGACCCCGAGCTACCAGTCCTTTTTCAGGAAGGCAATCTGAACGGTACCCTAGCGGGTTACTACGGCTATGGCATTCACGCCCCAAACGGCACCATCAAACTCAGAGGGCAGTCGACGCGCAGCGCCGACCAGAAGTCTTATCGCATCAATCTAGACAGGCAATTCGGAACATGGCTGGGATTCGACAAAATCAATCTGAACAAGCATCCCTATGATATTACCCGTTTCCGTAATAAGCTCGCTTTTGACATCATACAGAAAATCGATCATTTACCGAGTCTAAGAACTAAGTTCATTCATGTATTCGTCAAGGACCTGAGCCGCGGTGATATTGATGGAGATTTTGTCGACTACGGTCTCTTCACCCATGTCGAATCTGTTGACGACGATTATCTCAGGGCCCACGGACTTGATAAGGACGGTCTTCTCTATAAGGCTGAGAACTTCTTTTTCCAAAAGAGCAAGGACCTGCGCCTTAAATCAGACAATAAATTCGACAAGGACAAGTTCGAAGAAATCCTCAGTATTGAAAACGGTGGCGATCACGAAGAAATCATTGAACTGGTTTCTTCAGTAAACAATTATCTGGTCAATATCAACACAACCGTTAACCAGCACCTGCAGGTGGACAACTATATAACCTGGCTGGCAGTGAATATCCTGCTTGACAACCGCGACACCAACACACAAAACTTCTTCCTTTACAAGCCAAAGGACCATGAGACCTTTTATTTCCTGCCTTGGGACTATGATGGCGCATTTGACTTTTACGACCAGGTACAGACCTATTCAGCCAATTACCTGGCCCCTTGGCGCGTTGGACTTGCCAACTACTGGAGTGTGCCGCTGCACAGCAGGTTCTTTAAAGACCCAAACAACATCAAGCTTTTAAACGACAAAATTGACGAAATTTATTACAAGCTGAGCGCCATGCACTTGGAAAACACCATCGACTCATACAATCAGGTTGTGATGCCATTCGTGTCCAGAGGACCAGACATACTCGGTCTGAGAGGATCTCTAGAACAGAGAAACGAAGAAGTGGAACGGCTCAAAACCGTAATCGACCTGAATCTGAAACGGTATTACAGCAGCTTGGAAAAGCCGATGCCTATTTTTCTGGGCGACGCGACACCGCTTGGCGAGTTCAGTCTCTTCAACTGGGACCAGTCCTACGATTTTCAAAACGACGACATAACCTATCATTTTGAAATCAGCAAAACACCCGGTTTTGATACCGTTATCCATAATGAAGTCACGCCTTATAATGAAGTTTCCATAAAGAATCTTGGCACAGGAACATATTTCTGGCGCGTGACGGTCATCGATTCAAAGGGGCACTTGCAGTACGCCATGGATGAGTATGAAGATGATTTCGGAAACCTGTATTTTGGGATCAAGAAATATGAACTGGAAGAACGGCGGTGAGGTCATGACACAGGAACAGGGACGCTATGAATACAAGTTCATCATCGACCAGAAGGATTATCAGCTTCTGAAAAGGCTTCTCCCTCTCGTGCTGTCAAAGGATCCGCACACGGGACCTAAAAATGCCTATAATGTGCGCAGCTATTATTACGATGATCCCTTTGACAGTGCCTACTACGAAAAAATCAACGGTGTTTTCGAGCGAAAGAAGTTCAGAATCCGCTTTTATGATTTCTCCGATACCTTTCTCAAGCTTGAGAAAAAGGAGAAACGTGGCGGTCTGACATTCAAAGCGGACATGTCTATCGACAAAACCACTATGGAAACCGCACTGACACGTCCAGACCAGCTCCTGCTCAACCGCTACGATATACCGCTCTACAGGGAGTTTGTAGTCGCCTGCAAGACCAAGCGCCTGCTTCCCAAAGTCATTGTCGGGTATGACCGCGAAGCCTATCTACTGAACTACGAAGGCATCAGAATCTGCTTTGACAGCAACATCAAGGCTTCACTTCCTTCAAGTTCCGGATTCAGCGCCAGCCAGCCTGTCTACCCGGTCCTTGAACCCGGAAAAATCGTGTTTGAGGTTAAGTACAGACGCTTTCTGCCAAACTACATTCGCGAAATCATCGAACAGATTGATACGACACATACTGCATTTTCAAAGTACAGCTTGTCCAGACTCACCCTTGAAAGAAACCACAAGCATAGCAGATAGTTGGAAAAGAGGTTAACATGGGACTTTTGACACTTTCAAATCAGTTTACATTTACAGACTTGCTCCGCAACAGCTTGAGTAAATCCGATTTTTTCGGCACAGTCTCCTTTGTCGATATTGTTGTAGGCCTGTCATTTTCATTCGCTGTAAGCATGTTCATTTTCTACATTTACAAGAAAAGCTATAGCGGACCGCTCTATTCCCATGACTACAATATTTCCCTGGTCATGATGTCCATGATCACTTCTTTGGTCATTATGACGATCAACTCCAACCTCGTCCTGTCCCTCGGCATGGTCGGCGCGCTTTCCATCGTCAGATTTCGTACTGCCGTCAAAGACCCTATGGATATCGTGTTCATGTTTTGGGCCATCGCAGTGGGGATTTCATGTGGCGCAAGCCTCTTCATGATTGCCATCACCGGCTCAGTTTTCATAGGTTTCATGATTGTTCTTCTTAAAAGATACAGAAATACGAACAATGTTTTCATGCTGATTATCCATTACTCGGAAGATGCAAAGGATGAAGTCTTCAAAATCATCAGTTCACTGGACTACAGCATAAAATCCAAAACCGCCTCTTCGGGGCAGATTGAGCTCACGCTGGAAATATCCCTGCTCGGCGCAGATACAAAATTTGTAGATAAACTTTCTCAAGTCTATGGTGTGAACGACGCCACACTCATTACCTACAACGGCAGCTTGAATGAATAGGAGTTTCCTATGACACGTAAAAAATTGCTTTACGGACTGCTAGAAATCAATGCATCCGCTCTGGCTGTAATTGCATATTTTTACCTGGTTTCCCAATCGCCATCAAATATCCTGACTGCGAGTCCTCACCCTTATATTGTCCTTTCGGCAGTTATTGGACTCAGGTATGGAAACTACATTGGCATTATGGGCGCTACCCTCTACAGCATTTACTACAGTGCTGTCTATGCGCACCAGATAGGTCCTTTCATTGAAATTTTAGGTGAAATTGGCTATTACAAGTATATTCTTTCGATTTACTGGTCCGCAGTAATCCTTGGAATTTTCAAGGACAACTACGACATTGTAACCCTGAGACTCAATAACCGTATTCTGCTCCTTGAAACCGGTCTTGAAAGACTTGGAAGAAGGTACGAAGAATCCCTTGCAGTAAACAAGGACCTGAAGAAACAGATCATTGGTGCGGAGCACAGTATTCTGTCCTTGTACGAAATTGCTTCCAGACTGGATTCCCTGGATCCGGAGGATGTTTTCACCGATACGATGGGCATTCTGAAAAAATTCATAAACGCCACTGCGGTATCCATTTACACCGTCGATAAGAAAAACCATGATTTGCTCCGACTCAAAATCCGAATGGGCAACCTTGTTGGAAAGGATATCCGTACAATTGATGTTCTGAAATCGGAGGCCTACGCACGTGTTGTTCACGATAAGACCATTCTCAAATGGAATGACACTGATGACGCTTCATTTCCACTGATGTCTGCACCAGTTATGCTGGATGACCAGGTCATGGCTGTCATCAATATTGAAGATATGGACTTTGACGTGCTTTCAGAGTATGCCTTTAATCTCTTCAAAGTGATTGTCGAATGGGTCAGCAAATCCCTGGCTCAGGCTGTCTATGTTGACCAGCAAATCAACGAAGATAAATATATTGCAGACACGCAGTTTCTTCAGTACGCAGAGTTCAACGCACGTCTTGACCAGGAAAAACGGAGAAAAACAGAGTTCGACCTGGGCTACCTCTATCTGCAGTACACCCTTGTCGACATCGATTTCGAAACCCTGCACAGCAAAATCGCAAAGGTGCTCAGGTCTGTCGACGTCTACAGCTACGATGAAGTTTCAAGAACTGTTCACATCCTGCTTCCGGCAACGCCGTACTCAGCATTTGAAATGATTAACGAACGGATTTTAAAGGCGCTGGATTATCAAGTGCGCCTTTCAGGCAACATATACGCGTAAAGGAGGCCATTATGAACTATGTTGCATCCAGCCTACTTGTGCTCCTTGGCGCAGCGGATTTCATATTTTTCGTTCAATACTTCAACATGTCCCACGGACTGATGATTCTACTGATCCAGCATTTATCCATAGGCGCAGTCTCCCTTGCCGCTGTCCATATGATCCGCTCCCGCTACAGAATCTATCCCTACTTGCTGTTTTGGATCATGCCAGGATTCGGTCCCTTGGCATATGGACTGATCCAGTTTTCCATCATTTACTTTGAGTACAATCAAACGCTCATCTTCGAATATGAAAAATATATTTTCTATGAAAGAGTCCTCGATATTGAATCACAGGTATCTTTCACCACAGACGTAAAGACCATAAGCCTGCAGGACAAGTTCCTCTACTCCCAGCACGATACTAAAAAAGACATGATTTCATCCATGCTCAGCGGCGAAGAATCTGATTACTCATACCTGCTCAAGGACAGCCTCAACGATGACGACATGGAAGTGACACATTATGCCGCTACCGCTCTTAACGCTTTTGAGAATGAATTTGAAAAGAATATAAGTGTTTCCCGCAAGGCATATCTCGCCAAGCCTTCAGCACAAAACCTGATGCACTATCTGAACGCGCTTGAAAAATACCTGAAGTCTAAATTGCCAGACCCCGCTGTTGAAAAAATCCTGCGCAAGGACTACATAACCTTGCTCAGACAGCAAATAAATGCGGATCCTACAGCGAAAGAGAGTCATATCAAACTCATGCATTCTCTTCTAGGATTAAATCATTACGACGATCTGCTTAAAGCCGTGAAGACTTTTTTCCAGCTCTATCCGGGCAACATCGAGGGCCACTATGTCATTATGAGCTATCTGTATAAGACAAAGCAGAAGGAAAAGCTATCCATGTATTCAGACTATCTCAATAAAAAGTACACCCAGCTCCCAGAAAGAATCGCAGCACACGTTCTGTTCTGGAGCAAGAAGGAAGTGGTATGATGCGCATATGTATCATTGCTGAAGGGTCCTACCCATATATCCCCGGAGGCGTATCGACTTGGATCCACCGGTTCGTTCAGGAAATGCCCGAACACGAATTTGAAATTCTATCCATCATGCCCAGTCCAAAGGAATACAAGAAATTCAAATACGAACCGCCATCTATGGTCACAAGCGTCACTACGAACTATCTCAATACCTATTTGGATCTGAAACACAAGCACCGCCTCAGCGAACCCCTCATCCCGACTCAGCAAAAGGCCGCCATCAATGATTTCATTTTCTTCAACGACAATATTGACTGGCAGGAGTTCGCAAAGATCATTTCCAATACACATAAGATTGGAAACACCCTCAACTTCCTCCAGTCCAAGCTTTTTTGGGAACTTATTCGAAAAAAATATCTGGAGGAATACAACACACATGAATTCAACGCGTTTTTCTGGACCATACGGTCCATGCTTCTTCCAGTTATTCACCTCATGCAACAGCCGATTCCCGAGGCCGACCTGTATCACTGTGTCTCAACCGGTTACGCAGGGCTTCTGGGGCTCATGGCAAAGGCCCGTTATGGAAAACCGCTCATTTTGACCGAGCATGGTATTTATGCGCGGGAGCGAGAAGAGGACATTTTGAAATCGCGCTGGCTGCTTGCCAGCTACAAGAAGCTCTGGATTGAGTTTTTCTATTTCATTTCAAAAGGTGTTTATGCAACAGCCGATGAAATCGTCACCCTCTTTAACCGCAATCAGGAAATTCAGATTGAATTGGGTGCACCTGCTGAGAAATGTGCCATTATTGCAAACGGAATAGACCCGCTTGAATACAGGACCATCCCCGTACACCCTGGCAGAATGCATGTCGCATCCATATTGCGCGTGGTGCCAATCAAAGACGTTCTGACCCTCATACGCGCTTTCAAGCTCGTCCATGACGCGGAACCAGAGGCGCATCTATCACTTATTGGTCCAACCGATGAAGATGAGGACTATTATGAGCAGTGCCAGAACCTGATATCCATTTTGAACCTTGAAGACGATATCACCTTTACTGGACGTGTTAACATTCATTCAATTCTGCCTGACATTGATGTTCTGACCCTGACTTCAATATCAGAGGGCATGCCATTGGTAATCCTAGAAGGACTTGCAAGCGGTATTCCCTTTGTTGCAACCAATGTCGGCAGCTGTCGGGAGCTGCTTGAAGGCTCAGGGGACACATTGGGTCATGCTGGAATCATTGTCCCTCCGGTGTCGCCTAATGCGACAGCAGAAGCCATTCTTAAACTCCTAAGAGACCCGGAGCTCAGGAAGACCTATTCACAAAATGGCATTAAACGTGTTTCAGCTTTGTACAGCAACGAAAGACTGACTAAGTCCTATAAGGAAATCTACGACAAGTACAGGTGATTCTATGGCTGGTATTGGCTTTACTTTGAAAAAACTTTTTCAGGAACAGACTTTTACGGAGCGCACCAAAGCATACATGTATTCTGCGCTTGTGGCCGCAGGTCCATGGATTACTTCGGTCATAGCCGTCAACCTGCTCGTTATCCTTTCTGAATGGATTATTGAAGCAGATGTACAGCGTGATTTGTTCATGGGAACTATTGTTTATGCCTTTGTGTTTTCACAGATTCTGACGGCGCCCTGGCAACTCATTATCACACGGTATATATCCGACCGGCTCTATTTGAAGGAATACGACTATATCCGTCCCTCTGCGCTTGGCCTCTCCAAAATTGTCGGTACTATCAATACGGTCTGTGCCATTATGTTCTTTGCAAACAAAACGCTGCCCATCCATTATAAAATAATGGCTATTATCCTTTTCTTCCTGCTATCCATGGTTTGGATCATCATGGTTTATTTGAGTGCTGTAAAAGACTATGGACTCATTTCCAAAGCCTACATTTTCGGAGGTACACTTACAATTGGACTTGGCATTCTTTTTTCAAGATATCCCCTGCCCTTCCATGCATATCAGGAAGGCAGCAACCTCCTTTTCGCTTACTTATCCGGTATGACCTTGACGCTTGTCATTCTGTCCTACACTTTTTTTGGAAATTTCAAGCACGGCAACAACCTGCAGTATGACTTCCTGCGCATACTCGACAAGTATCCGTCCCTATTTTTTATTGGACTCCTCTACACGCTTGGGCTTTGGATTGATGACATTCTCATGTGGTTCAGCTATGTTGGCGTGAGCATTTACGACACCTACCTGTATGCGCCCCTTTACGACAACGCAATTTTCCTGGCTTATTTGACAATTATCCCAACCATGGTTCTATTTATCGTATCCATCGAAACCGAATTCTATGATTCTTACAAGGGCTATTACAGGCTGGTCAACGGTGCCGGAACCTACAAGGAAATCCTCCTTGCTAACAAGGAAATGCGCCGCTCCCTCTACAGGCAGATTGCCTACACCTTTGAAATTCAATCACTGCTGTCACTGACAGCCATTCTAACCGCACCACAGATTTTCCACTTTTTCAAGGGATCAATCATCGTCAGAAAGATTTTTCAAGTTTGCTCCATCGGGGCACTTTTCAACATTTTCGTATTCGTGCTGATTTTGGTCATGCTGTATTTTGAAGCGCGCCTTGAAGCAGTCGCCATCACAGCGTGCTTCTTTTTGACAAACCTCCTGTTCACGCTTATTTTCCTGCCATCTGGCCTGGAATACTACGGCTTCGGTTTCATGACCAGCTCAATTGCGACCTTTGTAATTGCCCTCGTAATTGCCTTTCACTTCATTCGAAATATTGATTACATTACCTTTGGCAGGCAACCTCTTTTCGTAGAAAAGCATGAGCATTTTTTCACCTGGCTGGCAAACAGACTCAATCAAATGATGCAAAAGCGTGCACATAAGACGTTGGAAAGGAGGGAAAACCATGAAACGTATTACAACCATGAATCTTGACATCCATGCACAGCGGTCTCATGGCTGCATATGGGGCTGTCCATTTCTCACCTATCTTCAAAACAACACACTGCAGTTTATGCGCTCAGACCACATCGTCCTGCAGTCGTCAAAAAAATATACGCAGTTTTTCATGCTGATCAGTCCCCATAAGAGAGCATCAATTCCCGAAGACCTGTCTGAAGCCATCCTTTCCTTTCATAAAAGTGTTCAGAATCTCAACTTGAACCAGGACAGAACACGTATTATAAACCTGATAAAGTATACGGTGTTTTCCCTCAACAAGGCCATCCTTCGCTGGAACGCGGCACATTCCGATGAAGAACCGCTTTATCTGAACCTGACGATTGTCTTTGTCTATGGCGATCATCTGATTCTTTTAAATTTTGGCCAAAACATTATATATATGTATAGGGATGGTGACCTTGCTGGCTTCAACGGTCCCCGCCTCGACAGCGAAATACATTACAGTTTAAACACCGGACAGGCTGGACGTACAGAATACATGCTGTTTAAAGAAGAGGTGCCGCCCCTGGGTGAAGCAACCTTTGAGTCAAAGCAGATTATGACCCTCTTCAAACTTTCACACAGACTTCTCAAGGATGATATGCTTGTTGTCCTCACTGAAAACAGCGTGAACATCCCCACCCTGCGTGTACATGTCAACCTCTATGAGCACGTTATCGACAGCAAGGCCCTCCTTAAGCTCATAAGCATGAGCAAGCTGCCTAAAACACCTAATTATGCGTGGTCCATATTTACCTTTTCAGAAGTTCAGGAAGTGCAGCAGACGGTTCGCTATGCCTTCTTCAATACACCAAAGGGGATCATCAGTTACCTGCTCCTCTTGCTCACACTGCTGATTCCCCTGATTTACGACAGGGAGTTCGAGGAGGATTACACGCCTGTACACACTTTTTCAACACCGCCGATTACTTCCTATGTGACGATTGTGGATACGGATATTACCGATGCACTTGACATCATCCCCGACTTGTCTGAAAGTGTCATAAGCGAATCTCCTGACGCATCAGCCGTTATGAGCCCTTATGAAATAATCACTCAAGCCCGTCTGCGATGGAACCACCTGCATCTATCAGATTACACGTCACTAGAGATTGATCCCTATAGCGTGTTTGGCTCGGAAGCACCTGACTTGTTTTTGAGTTTGTCAAAAAAGTATTATGATACCGATGCCCAGCGGGATATCATTGAGTTCATGAATCCCGAGCTGCAATGGGCCCGCCCCGAAATGCAGACTGTACGACTTCCCGTATTCAGTATTCCAAGAACGAGCCGCCAGGACCTCCACCAGATTTCCACACTCTATTATGGCACTGCCCTCCATGCAGAGATTCTAAAAGAGGAAAACGGACAAGATGCACTCACCCCCCCCTACACGGCATCTATTACAGTTGGTCCCCTTATGGATTGAATTCAAGTCTATCTGATTCCCAAGTGCCCTAAAAGAAAAGGAAGACCGTTTATGTCGAATTTTTCGAATAAATGGTCTTCCATTTGTTATGCATTTCTATCTTATGCATTTTTGTCTGCTGCGTTATATGGGGGATCTAATCGCGCAAACCATATTTTCTGGCCTTCGCCGCAACAGTCTTATGTGTCAGTCCAAGTGCTTTACCAGCAGCGTTGAAGCTACCGTGCTTTTTGAGGGCGAGCTCAATGATTTCGCGTTCATAGCTGTCAAACGATGCGACATCATTGAATGCCGATAGATTTACCAGTCCGGCTGAAGGTTGAGATATTTTTTTCATAGTGTAATGCTTTGAAATATTTCGGGGCAAATCATTCACATCAATGTATCCGTCATCAACAAATATCATAACACGTTCCATTACATTTTCGAGCTCGCGGATATTTCCAGGCCATTCATAGGACTGGAGATATTCCATCGCCTCGGAGGTCATTACTGGTTGCTCTATTCCAAAATTGTTGGCAGATATCTTTGAGAAATGATTCACAAGCAGTGGGAAATCCACAGTACGTTCCCGAAGTGAAGGCAATTCAATTGGAACGACATTCAGTCTATAGAACAAGTCTTCTCGGAAATTGCCCTCTTCAACCATTTCTTCCAAATGACAATGTGTCGCTGTCAAAATGCGCACGTCTACAGGGATCGTCTGCATCCCACCTACACGTTCGATTTCTCGTTCCTGCAAGGCTCTTAGCAGTTTCACCTGCAGTTCAAGCGGCAAGTCCCCTATTTCATCAAGAAAGAGGGTGCCTCCGTGCGCAAGTTCAAACTTACCTTTTTTCTGTCTTGCTGCGCCTGTAAATGCGCCTGCCTCATATCCGAACAACTCCGATTCAATGAGATTTGCAGGAATTGCACCACAGTTTACGGCTACAAACGGTCCAGCACTTCTCTTGCTGTATTTGTGAATTGCGCGTGCGACCAATTCCTTACCCGTTCCGCTTTCGCCCTGTATCATAATGGTTGCATTTGTTTTAGCGGCCTTGCTCGCCATAGTGAGCACGCCAATAAACTTTTCATCCTGCGTCACAATCTCTGGAAACGGATTTTCCTGTCGTTTTTTCTCGGCAGTCTTAAATAGACCGCTGATATCCACGACCTGATTGCTCTTCTCTGAGCGGTCTTCATATTTTATGAGCACGCCGCAAAAATCGCCTTCATCTAGCATGGGAGACGCTTCTGCATAAATTTTTCTGTCCCCAATATGCATCTGAAGAAAACCTTCCACATGCTTCTTTCTCTTAAGGGCATCAATTGCCAGTTCATCATCCAAGTGATTATATACATTCGAATGAATGATTGCTGCCCTGCTCTGCCTGAATATTTGTCCATAAGCTGGATTTACATATTGAACGATCCCAGCTCGATCGATAATGCAGACGCCCTGGTGCCAAGAACCGAAGAAGATGTCATAGTCTTCTGGCGTCTTTATGCCCCGTTCCCTAATCCTATGGATGGGTATGCTACTTAATCTCAACCGAACCCCCCCAGACCTGTTTTATCGTCTCCTCATACTACGTGTCGCTATAATGTCTGCTCCAGTATCTAGAATATTTTTGATGATGACATCCCCACAGCTTACTGGTGCTTGAACTTCTTTGGAATTGATCTCTTCCATTGCCTTGAAAATGAGTTCCTTAGGAATCGCCTCTGTTGTACGGACAGGCAATCTACTGATGAAACCGTCTTTTATCTTAACTGTCGTCGGCAGCATACGCGTTGGATTGGTCATTTCTTTAATCGCGTAATCCTCGCCTCTTTTACAAATGTTTCCTTCTACGACATATCCCTTTGGTGTGCTCTCATCCTTTGTCAAAGTAAGCCGACATCCCATCGGGCACACAATACATACTAGATCATGATGCTTTTTCATCTTTAACAACCTCCTGAACGACTTCAACACTGATAACTGCATTTGTATCCGGAAGCTTGTCGGATGGAATAACCAAACTTTCCATTTCGCCCGGCGCCATGTGTCTTCTCTTCTTTGTCATGATGATTTCATCATCTGCTTTGACAACCAGCTCTGCATTGTGATAGACATTTCCTACACGCATGAAGAGGGTCACATCTTTTTCAATGTTCGTCTTGCGAATCACATGTGGAACGATGTAGTTTACACCTTCGCCTGCTTGCGTTGACTGAACAGGACCAGCATTCTCCAGCTCACCCAGAACGTATTTCGCCGCATTGGCGCCTGCACGTCTACTCTCTGCCGTTACGAAGTCCACAAGATCATGTACGTGAACAACATTTCCGCTTGCAAAGATGCCAGGTACGGATGTTTCCATGGCTTCGTTGACGATTGGTCCGCTGGTAACTCTGTCAATTTCTATACCTGCACTTCTGCTCAGTTCATTTTCAGGGATGAGACCTACTGAAAGAAGCAGCGTATCGCATTCGTATTCTTTCTCAGTGCCTGGAATAGCCTTCATGTTTCCATCGACCTGACTGATGACAACGCCTTCAACTCTGTCTCTTCCCTTGATTTCAGAAACAGTGTGTGACAGCATGAGTGGAATGTCAAAATCGTCAAGACACTGGACAATGTTTCTTGTCAGACCGCCTGAGAATGGCATCAGTTCTGCAACTGCAAGTACCTCTGCCCCTTCTAGGGTCATACGTCTTGCCATGATCAGACCAATGTCGCCAGAACCCAGAATAACCACACGCTTACCTACCATGTAGCCTTCCATGTTGATGTATCTTTGAGCCGTACCTGCATTCATCACGCCCGCCGGTCTCGTTCCCGGAATAGCGATTGCACCTCGGGTACGTTCTCTACAGCCCATTGCCAGAATGACTGCCTTTGCTTGAATGTTCATGAGTCCATCTGTTGTATTCATTGCCTTTACAACCTTCTCTGGACTAATGTCTGTTACCATGGTGTCCAGCTTGTACTCAATGCCCATCTCGCTCAGTTCCTTGATAAAACGCTCCGCATACTCTGGTCCAGTGAGCTCTTCCTTGAAAACATGGAGGCCAAAGCCGTTATGGATGCACTGCATCAGAATACCGCCAAGCTCTCTGTCCCGCTCTATTACCAAAACATCCTTCACACCATTTTTCTTCGCTTCAATGGCTGCTGCCAGACCTGCAGGACCGCCACCTATTACAACGATATCAACCTGTTTCATGACTTCCCCTCCTTAGGCCTTTGTTTCGCCAATCAATACTCTTGCCTCTTTGCCTTCATGTCTGATTTCTGTTGCTTCAACGCCCAGTTCCCTTGAAAGGATTTCAAGTACTCTAGGACCGCAGAAGCCGCCTTGGCAGCGTCCAGCGCCAGGTCTTACACGACGCTTGATGCCATTGATTGTTCGACCGCCAGCCGCACGATGGATTGCATCTACAATCTCGCCTTCGGAAATCATTTCACATCGGCAGATAATACGACCATACCTTGGATCCTTCTCAATGAGCGCCTGTTTCTCTTCATCTGAAAGGTGCTCCATTTTTATACGTGGTCTTCTGACAGGATTAAATGCTGCTTTCTCTTCAACTTCGCCAAGGGCTTCAACGACTGCGTCCTTAACACGCTCTGCAATAGCTGGTGCTGAAGAAAGTCCTGGTGACTTAATGCCTGCCACGTTGTAAAATCCCTCGACACCCATTGACCAGTCTATGATGAAATCACCTGTGTCCGGTTCTGCACGAAGACCTGAGAACTCAGTAATCTGCTCTCTGAAAGGCACCTTTGTTGTTAGGTTAGAAACAAGGTCACGTACATGCTGCAGTCTGTCTGCCGTTGTCTGAACCGCTTCCTTGTCTTCCATGCCAAGATCTTGAGAATCAGGACCAACCAGAATGTTCTTGTCAACTGTAGGTACAACCAGTGTGCCTTTACCCATTTTTGTCGGACATGGGAAGACAACGTGATTTACAAAGCCTTCTGTCGTCTTATCCAGTAGGAAATACTGTCCCCGTCTTGGATGGATCTTGAACTCTGGTACACTTGCCACCATGTCATGAACCTTGTCAGCGTATACACCTGCACAGTTGATAACAAATTTTGCATTGATCTCTTGATCTTCACCCTTCACAGTGAAGCCGTCTACCGTTTTTTCAATGGCTTGTACATTGAAGTTCAGCTTCAGCTCAGCGCCATTCTCGCAAGCGTTTTCCGCGTATGCAATAGCAAGTTCCCAAGGTTCTGTAATTCCCGCACTTGGTGCCCATAGCGCTCCGCGTACTCCCGGGTTCAGGTTAGGCTCCATTTCATATACGGCTTTACTGTCTATTATTTCAATACCGGGCACACCCAGTTTAATTCCATTTTCAAGCAGTCCCTGAATGGTTTCCATATCTTCATCTGTAAATGCCACAACCAATGACCCAATACGTTCAAATGGCACATCCAGATCCCTACAGACATCACCAAACATAGCATTGCCTTTGGCATTCATTTGACCCTTCATGGATGATGCTGATGCATCATACCCCGCATGGACAATCGCACTGTTTGCCTTTGTCGTTCCACATGCTACATCGTTCTCTCTCTCAAGCATTACAACCGAAATGTCATAACGGCTTAATTCCCGTGCCACCGCTGCGCCGATGACACCTGCTCCAATGACTGCTACATCGTACATGGATACTATTCCTCCTAATCATTTAAACAGCACACACACATTATCTGCTTCATAATAAATCTCAATACCGTGCTATCAGCTCACAGAAACCCCAGCCCCGAAAGCCTTATTCTATATCTATTTCAGGTATACAAAGCGTCGCGCGTCCCTCACACATCCCATGCTGCAAATCGCGTTTTCCATTTTGAATGTCCTAAAATCCCAACTAAAAAGAGCCACAGCAAATCTGGCCTGCTCCCGCAGACGAATTTGTCGTGGCTCTCATACTCTTGCCAATCATTTGTAATTGTTACTTACTAGTATAATACAAATACTCAGTTTTTACAAATACTTAAGATTCCCATTCCTTAGCTCTTTCAACGGCACGCTTCCAACCATCATAAAGCTCAGTACGCTTAACTTCAGGAATCTCGTTCTTGAATGTTCTGTCAACTGCCCAGTTCTTAGCGATTTCTTCTTTGGAAGACCAGAAATCAACTGCCAGACCAGCCAGGTAAGCCGCACCAAGAGCTGTAGTCTCAGCAACAACCGGACGTGCAACATCAACGCCAAGAATGTCAGACTGGAACTGCATCAAGAAGTTGTTTGCAGTTGCGCCGCCGTCAACCTTAAGTGTGCTTAGCTTAATACCAGAGTCAGCTTGCATAGCGTCGATAACGTCACGAGTCTGGTATGCGATAGACTCAAGTGTCGCACGGATAATGTGGTTTTTGTTAGCACCACGCGTCAGGCCTACCATTGCGCCACGTGCGTACATATCCCAGTAAGGTGCACCAAGACCAGCAAATGCAGGTACTACGTATACACCGTTTGTATCGTCAACTTTAGTCGCAAAGTACTCAGAATCAGCTGCGTCAGTAATTAGCTTAAGCTCGTCACGCAGCCACTGTACAGATGCGCCTGCGATGAAGATTGAACCTTCAAGTGCGTAGTTAACTTTACCATCAAGTCCCCAAGCGATTGTTGTCAGAAGGCCATTTTGAGATGGAACCATCTTTTCACCAGTGTTCATAAGCATGAAGCAACCAGTTCCGTATGTGTTTTTAACCATACCTTCGCCGTAGCAAGCTTGACCAAATAGAGCTGCCTGCTGGTCACCTGCGATACCTGCGATTGGAATCTGAGCACCACCGAAAGTAGCTGGATCAGTAACGCCATATACTTCTGAAGAAGGCTTAACTTCTGGAAGCATTGAAGCAGGAACGCCCATGATGTCCAGAATCTTGTCGTCCCACTTAAGGTCCTTGATATTGTATAGCATTGTTCTTGAAGCGTTTGTATAGTCAGTAACGTGTTTTGCACCGCGAGTCAGGTTCCAAACTAGCCAAGAGTCAACAGTACCAAAGATCAAATCGCCAGCTTCAGCCTTTTCACGAGCGCCTTCAACGTTATCTAGAATCCACTTAACTTTTGTGCCTGAGAAGTAAGCATCCACTACAAGACCTGTATTGTCTTTGATGTATTGCTCATGTCCGCCAGCTTTGATACCATCACAGATTGAAGCAGTTCGGCGGCATTGCCACACGATAGCGTTATATACAGGTTTTCCAGTGTTCTTATCCCAAACTACAGTCGTTTCACGTTGATTTGTAATACCGATTGCTGCAATTTCCTGTGGAGAAACGCCAGCAGTTTCAAGTACTTCACGAGCAACACCTGATTGTGTTCCCCAAATTTCCATAGGATCATGCTCAACCCAACCAGCTTTAGGGTAATACTGTGTGAACTCTTTTTGTGCTGTCTTAATGATGTTACCAGCCTTATCAAAGATGATTGCCCTCGAGCTTGTAGTTCCTTGGTCAAGCGCTAAGATATATTTCTTTTCCACGTTGCATGCCTCCTATTAATATTCTTCTTTTAAATGGGACAGACTGTGCTGCCCCATACGATGTCATATAATTAACCGCGTAATGCTGTCAAATTCGAGCTTTTCAATTTTACAGGCAAGATAGAATGAATCCGCCAAGTGTACCGCCAACTAGTGCAAAGAATACATTTACAAGACCCTTTGAGAAGTTGTCGCCAGAAAGCGCCGATGCAACGAACAGGCCAATTGATGCAGCGAATGCCATATCAACCCAAGCTGGACCCGATTGGAATATCAAGCCAACGCCGTGGTTAAGCGACCAAGTCGTACCAACGATAAATCCTGCTGCCATCCAACCGCCGATAGCTCCCCAAGCGTCACACATTGGGCCCCAAAGTAGGCGAATTAGGAATGGGAAAATGAATGCACCTGCAAAAGTTGTAATCATTGCGTTAACTGCCATTGTATTATGCCCCCTTCGCTTCTACTGAAACTTCTTCTTCTTCAGCTTTTTTAGCTGCCAGCATTTTTTCCATCTGAACAGCCATCAATCCGCCAGTTGCTCCACCTAGAAGAACAACAAGAAGCGTTGGAAGAGATGCTGCACCAGCACCAGCGCCGCCTTCAAACACGCCACGCATAAAGCCAGCCATGCCGATACCAGTCGCCATATCGACGAAAGCACCGTCATTGTTGATGATTCCAACCCAGTGATTCATGAACCACATTGTACCGATGATGATAAATCCTGCGAACCATCCACCACCAATACCGTAAGCGCCTGCAAATGCCCCCCAAACGCTCATTACGAACATACCTGCGATAGCCGTACCAATAATTGTCCCTACATGCTTCAAATTCTACACCTCCATTAGAGTTCCCAGATCTCTGCCGCACTTGTAGATATACCCATGGCGCCTGCCTTCAGACTCTGAATGACATCTTCTTTGTCCTTGATCAGACCACCCGCGATGATTGGCTTATTACTGCTCTCAACAATTTCACGGGTAACCTTGTGCATGACGCCTGGCAAAATCTCAACTGCATCAGGATCATGGGTTTTGATAGATTGAATACCGGTGTCAAGACTCAGCGAATCCAGTAAAAACAGACGTTGAACTGTAACCACTTTCATCTTCTTAGCAGTTTTAATCAGATGACCTTTAGTCGTAATAATACCATCAGGCTGTACCTTTTCGCATATGTATCGAAGACCTACAGCATCTGCGGTGATTCCTTCAATCAGATCAATATGGATAAACGCTTTCTTTCTACGCTTATGAATGCGCTCGACCATGTCTTTCAAATTGAATACATCACCAGTAAGTAAAAAAATGATTTCGACACTGGACCCCAGTGCATCATCCAGTTTATCAACTGATTTTATTGCTGCTATGATAGGATTCTCAATTAAACGCTGCGTTAACAAATTTCCCACTGAATCTCCTCCTGCCTTTTTATAAAGCAATTAGCGTGCCAAGTTTCGAAAACCGCTATTATCCCAGCTTTTTGGGATAACAAAAGGTTTTCCTGATACTTATTACCAACGAATTTTCTGAAAATTCACACTCCGTTGGTAAAATGTATCAACAACTTACTTAATTTAGGCTATGCTACTCATATTTTATCACAGACTGGTAACATATTTTGGATACTTCAATAAATGTAGTATATTTTTATTTCACAGTTGATATTTTTAAGCTTTGCACTTATAATTAGGCATACGTAAAAATATTTTTAACGAACAAACGTTCCGACGTTGTCGACCTCACAAGGAGCTCATCATGTTTAAGACCTTTAAAGACAAACGCATGCTCATTCTCAGCATTTTGACAATGGCAATGCCCGCCATCATGGAAATGGCGCTCAATACACTGCTTGGCGTTGCTGATACAATTATGATCAGCCGTTTCATCGGGGACTCAGGTCTCGCTGCTGCTGGATTTGCCAACAGCATCATGTACACTCTGATCTTTGTATTCACATCCTTCAACACAGGTGCTACGGCTCTGGTGTCAAGAAGCTTCGGTGAACATAATTTTGACCGCCTCAATCGCGCCGGGAGCCAGACAGTTCTCCTAAACGGTATCATAGGACTTGTCATCATGATTTTATCCCTACTATTTAAAGGGAATATTTTCATGATATTCGACACAACACCAGAAGTCTCTCAAATGATTGATGCCTACTTCTCCATAATTGCCTACGGCATGCTGGCCATGTTCCTGTCATTTTCATTTGCATCCATTCTCAGAGGTGCAGGAGATACAATGACCCCTATGATTATTACGGGTATAGCGAACATCTTGAACATCATAGGCAATTACGTCCTCATTAAAGGGGTTTGGATTTTCCCTGAAATGGGCATCGCAGGCGCTGCACTTTCAACAACACTATCTAGGATCCTTGCAGTCATCGCTTATGCCTTCATCTGCTTTAAGCTCCATGACCGCGTGAAACTGAAACTCCGCCTGATGGCATTTCAAAGCGACATATTGAAGCCACTCATACGCATCAGCCTGCCCGGAGCCATGGAGCAGGGGCTCATGCAAACAGCATTTCTGGTCATTGGTGTTTTCATTTCCAAGCTGGAAACGACTTCCGAAGCAGCTTTCAGAATACTGATCAATATCGAATCCATCTCCTTTATGCCTGCTGTTGGCATATCTATTGCTGCTGCAACTCTGGTTGGGAAATCCCTCGGTGAGCAGGATAAGGAAAAGGCAATCGAAGTCGGAACAGTCTCATACGGTCTTGCTGTTGCCTGGGGTTTCATCGCCGGATTTCTGTTTCTGGTTTTCAGAGTTCCCATTTTACATGTATTCACAACCGATTCAACAGTGATTGATGCCTCAATTATGACCATGCTCCTCATGGCTGTGAATCAACCCCTTCTTAACTTTATGATTGGAATTTCGGGTGCGCTGCGCGGTGCTGGAGATACAAAAACTGTCATGTATATTACCATTATGAGACTTTGGATTATATTTGTGCCCTTATCATACGCCTCAATCGTCTGGCTGAATATGGGCATTGCAGGCATATGGATTGCTGAAATCCTTTCATTTGTGATATTCTGTACAGTCATCCTAAAGCGTTTTAACAGTAAAAAATGGACGAATATTCGTATTTAGATATGTTATTTTAATCCTTTCTACACACAAAGGACACATCTTTTTCTTACAATTTATAGGATGTCGAAAGGAGCTAATCATATGAAAATCGGTAAGGTCATCATGACCGCATGTGCCTGCAGCATATTGCTGATGGGATGCAGTTCGGCGCAGTCAGCTGATGATACTATGCGTCCGACAGATTCTAAAGGCAGTTCGAGTCAGGTATCTGTCCATGAATCAGAGCACTCGGATACTTCCGCAACAAGTGAGGCTATATGTGAAAATAGATTTTTTATACAAGACTTTTCTGAAATGATCACCGCACATCCGACGGCTCATGATATGATTGCATTCATGCAGTCAAGTCTACCAAGCGCCGCCCCTGATGAAGCTGACATCGTACTTTCAAGGTTGCTTCTGTCTCAGGCGGAAATTGCAAAGGACTGGACCAACATGCTCTTTGATGGTCGCATTGAAGGCTTTTGGCAAATGAACAATACCTGGTCTGATGCGGCCATTCAGAATATAGAGAATCAAGATATTCGAAGTGCGTATCAGAATTTATCAGACTGTTACCTGCATATGGTCACTTACGAGGAGACCCCTATTGTTGAAACCCACTGGGATCGGCTGAAGGATTTTGAAAAATACTTTTCACAGGATGCACAAGCGCTGATTGAAGTAAGCGCCAAACTCCAAAGTCCTTCAAATTATTATAGGGATAATGACTATACTGCACTGATTCAAGATATTCTGCTTCTCGAAACCCCAATCAAACATAGGCAATCGGATTATTTGTCCTATAGGATGAACAAAACCTACAACAGGCTGATTGCAAAGCTCTTCTATGGCCCAGAAGGTGCAACTATGGACTACTGGAATGATCCTGAAAGTCCTTTTTATCAGGCGATAAAAGGCGTTTTTGACCAGCATCCAGATACGGAGTTCGCTCAACTGTGCAAGGCCTTTTACACCCAGTCCAGACGTCCAGTCTCTCCAGATAACAAGAACAACATTCTTAGAAACATGATCACAAGCTATAATGCCTTTGGACTTCAGAGTCCCTTTACGCTTTCAACTTCTATTAGACTGGAAGACAACTATACCCAGAACATGACACTGGTTTCCAGCGCACTTGACCCTGAAATCGGCGAACGTATCAACACGGCCATTCTGCGTGAAATGGACCAGCTTGAATCGGAAATAAAAGCGGATTCATCTGCTTCTTCAAGCCTGTGGGAGAGCACTTACCTGAGTCTTTCAAACTCCAAGTATCTGAGCATTTCCCTTTATGCCAGCCTGTCCGATTCTACGGGAAAGCATCTTTTTAAAGAAAAGCCCCTTGTATTTGACATGGACACCGGTGCCCCTCTCTGTCTTGAAGAATTTTTAGGCAAGAGCTACGAAGAGTACGCACCCATCCTACTGAGCATTCTGAAGAGCAGGTATGCAAACCAGAACACTTTTGTTGACAGTCTTGAAGCCCTGCCCAAAAATCAGGATTTCCTCATTGATGAATACGGTCTCATGCTTCAGTTCAACGCGAGCGAGATGCCTGAAGCATATCGCTACCCATTTACAGCCCATCTTGCCCATGAGGATCTCGACGCACTTTATGATGTTATTACAATTTACGAGTAAGCGCAGGCACGCCATGCGCTTGCTCTCTTTTAAAAAAACCTGTGAAGACACGCTGCAAGGCGCGTTTTCACAGGCTTTTTTATAAGAAGTCAATTATTTCCCGCCATGCCTCAAGCTTCTTTTCAAAGCCAAGAGTATATGCAGGACTCGTTGAGGGCATAATGCGCGTTTCAATGCCTTTCAGCTTTAGAGTTTGAGCAAGTGCCTTGTTTTTCTTCAGCGCCTCAGCAGCCTTCCCGCCATTGAAGACAATAAGACACAACGATGGATGCGCATCGACAAAACCCGACAAGTCATTGTATTGCCCGTTCACAATATTTGCATCGAGGCTGCCATCCCGGTCGCATTCCTTGTAAACGTCCCAAAGTGCAATCCCACTGCAGCGCAGTTTCTCAAGCTTGTCATCATAAGCGATTTCAGTATGTATACCTGACACTTCTTCACCCAGCAAAGCAAAAAGAATTGGCCAAAACTGATTTCTAGGATGACCATAGTACATCTTCTCTTCCAGGGACTTCACACTGGGCATTGAGCCCAAAATCAGTATCCGCGGTGTCTCCCCACAAACCGGGCTGAATGCGTATATCAAAGTTCACCCTCCCACTCCTTGAAAAATCGGCTCAGAAACGCGCGCATGTAGGCGTCGCGTTCTTCAGCCATTTCCCTGCCGGTTTCAGTATTCATAAGTACCTTCAACTTGAGAAGCTTCTCATAAAAATGATTGAGACTGGCACCTTCATTATTCTTATAAGCCTCAAAATCTTCAAAGGCATCGACAGGTCCATTGTCAGGGTCGTGTATAGGACGCCCCTTGGACCCTCCGTATGCAAAGGTTCTGGCAATACCGATTGCGCCCAGCGCATCTAACCGGTCAGCATCTTGGACCACCTTGCCTTCAAGCGACAATGCCTTGTCGGCATTTGTTCCCCCTTTATAAGACATGTTTTCTGTAATATGGTAAACAGCCTTTTTTTCAGCTTCAGTAAAACAAAGGCGATCCAGCCAGGCTTCCATCTGCCTTTGGCCAGCTGCCCTTCTATCTTCTTCAAGCTTCCAGTCTGCCACGTCGTGAAGGAGCGCTGCGGCTTCAACAATACGCAGATTTGCATTTTCTATGTTTCCTATATGGAGCGCACTCTTGTATACACGCTGGGCATGCCAAAAATCATGGCCCGTTGCTTCCTTTTCAAAATGCGCCTTTAGTTCTTCAAGCAACCACTCAATATTTTTCATGTATGTCTCCCGTATTAGCCAATGACTTCCTTAAAAACACGCTGGGCATTCTCGTAAAACACCTTATCTGCCTGTGCGCCTGTAAAACCTGCACGCAGCAGTCCTGCATAAAGTTTTTCCATTTCTCCAATATGCTTGATTTCAAGGTCGCCATTCATACCGTCAAAATCCGTTCCAATCGCAGCACACTCCATGCCACCATGGTTGATTACATGCTTTACATGATCAACCAGATCATCTATATACAGCTTTTCGTCCTTATCTGCAACAAAGTATGGGCAGAAGTTAAGCCCTGTCACGCCGCCGTTGTTCCCTAGTGCCCGCAGCATGCCATCAGACAGGTTTCTTCTATGCGCCATAACACTCCTGGCATTTGAATGCGATGCGACGATCGGACTTTGGGTCTGCTCAATCACTTCCCAGAATCCCTTGTCTGACAAATGCGATACATCAATCAGCATGCCCAGTTCATTCATTCTGTCAATGACATCATGCCCAAATGGCGTCAGACCAAGATGGGTCGTCTCAGGCAGATTAGGGTGTCCAAGGCTGTTTGAATAGTCCCAGGTCAGGGACATCATCCGAATGCCCATCCGATACAATGTATCCAACCGCTTCATATCCTCATAGACGATGCCGCCCTCTTCAACAGTAAGCAGCGCTGCCAGTTTACCTTCACCATGCACTGTCTCTGCTTCATCAACACGTGTAACCAGTTTCAAGAGTCCATTGGCATTGTCAATTTCATCCTTTATCAGGCTGTAGAGCTCCAGCATATATCCCCAGGGATCCTGCCCCTTGTCTTCGCAGGCCTTTAAATCCGAGTACAGCGCAAAGCACTGTATGAAAGACCTTGCCTCTTTCAATTTTTCCAAATCTACATGCAGCTGGTTTCTTATAATATTCTGCCTTGTAGAGCATTCCTTCATTCTATAAAACGTGTCACAGTGCATATCAATGAGTCGCATGTCATCCACCTCATCTGCTTTCCTCAAATTGCAAATCATTATTTTAAAGACATTATTATGATACCAAAGTCTCTCTTAAAAATATGGATTTCCCTAATTTTTATTTTTCTTTTTTTGCAATTTAGGTATAATGATTTAGTATGATTTTTTTACGCATACTATCCAACTTGAAATTGGATATGATATTCGAGTCACATATTCAGATGAATGTTCTATATAGGAGGCAAATATGCTGGAGAAATGGTTGAAGCTTCAAAACGGTTCTGACATTCGCGGTGTCGCACTTGAGGGCATCGAAGGCGAAAATGTCAATCTCACTGAAGACGAAGTTAAATGTATTGCAGGCGCCTTTTCAAACTGGGTAGCACGCAAGGTTGGAAAGACACCAGAGGACATCCGAATTGCTGTGGGGCGCGACTCCAGACTCAGTGGCCCTGACCTGATGAAGGGTGTGCTTGAAGGTCTGAGTGGGACAGGCGCAAAGGCCCTTGACTGCGGACTTGCTTCTACACCATCCATGTTCATGTCAACGATTTTCGACCCAACAGATTGCGATGGCGCAATTATGATTACTGCAAGCCATTTGCCGTTTAACCGCAATGGTATGAAATTCTTTACAAAAGACGGCGGACTCGACAAGCCTGACATCAAGGAAATACTTACAGCAGCAGCTGCATACCAAGCACCTGCATCTGAAAAGGGTCAGGTGGATTCCTGTAGTCTCATCGATCTTTACAGTGCGCACCTGGTAGATTATATCCGTAACCAGGTAAATCATCCTGATAATTACGAACGCCCCCTAGAAGGCCTAAACATACTTGTCGATGCCGGCAATGGCGCTGGCGGTTTCTTTGCAGAGAAGGTTCTGCTTCCTCTTGGAGCTGATACTGCAGGCAGCCAGTTCCTCGATCCAGATGGCATGTTCCCGAACCACGTGCCAAACCCTGAGGACGACGATGCCATGACATCGGTTCAGCAGGCTACAATTGAACAAGATGCTGACCTTGGCATCATTTTCGATACGGATGTTGACCGTGCGGCCATCGTTGACAAGGGTGGAAAAATCATCAATAGAAACCGGCTCATTGCCTTAATGAGCGCCATTGTGCTTGAAGATACACCTGGTACAACCATTGTTACAGACTCTGTAACTTCTGACGGTCTTGCCGAGTTCATTCCTTCTCTGGGTGGAAAGCATCTTCGCTTCAAGCGCGGCTACAAGAACGTTATCAACGAATCTGTACGTCTGAACAATGCAGGTGTACACAGTGCCCTAGCCATTGAAACATCAGGCCATGGTGCTCTAAAGGAGAACTATTTCCTTGATGACGGCGCTTTCATTGTAACCAAAATTCTTATCAAACTTTCACAGCTGAGACAGGAAAACAAAAGCTTATCAGAAATCATCGCCTCATTGCGCGAGCCATGTGAGGCATCTGAATTCAGGGTTAAAATCAATCTGGCTGATTTTAAAGACTATGGTCAATCGGTCATAGACAGTCTTGAAGCCTTTGCTGCGGAACACAAAGGTTACTCAATTGTACCTGACAGCCATGAGGGCATCCGTCTTTCATGCACAGATGAAGCGTCTCGCGGATGGTTCCTTGTGCGTCTTTCCCTTCATGACCCAGTTCTGCCAATCAACATTGAATCTGATGTCGAAGGTGGTGTTGCACTTATTGCAGACGCGCTGCATCAGCACCTTGTTCATTTCGAAAACCTTGATCTTTCAGCATTTGAAAAATAGAGCGCAATACAAAAGGCTGTCACACTCTTAAATAGAGGTGACAGCCTTGTTTTTCAGCTAAACCTGCGTTTTTTTGTCGCTGACTTTCATTTTTAGATTAATGAAGAATAGGGTTCCCTTGCCCAGTTCAGACTCACATTTGATTGTGCCTCCAAAAAGCTTTGTAACCACATTATAGACAATATTGAGACCAAGCCCTTTGGTTTCTCCACTGAATTTCGTCGTAAAGAATGGCGTATAAATACTGTCCAGGTGCGCCTGTTCAATGCCTGCTCCATTATCCTCATACTTTATGAAGAGTCCGTCGGATACGGTTTCATATTGAATCTGAATGGTTCCCACATCATGATTTTCGAAACCGTGCATCAGCGAATTCGAAATCAGATTGGTGAAAATCTGCGAAAACTTGCCTGCATCGGAAAAAACCTCAACATTCGGATCTCCCAGAATCTCCACATGAATACCAGCATGTTCTCCGAGAAGTCCCATACTCTTCACAATGAGCTGCAAATAATCGCCCACATTGAAATGGATGATGCTCTCCTTGGATTCAGATGCGGCAATCTGCTTGAATCTGCTGACGAGGTCACCTGTCGTCTTCAGGTTTCTATAGATTGTTTCCGAAGCTTCAAGCACATTTCGTATATACTCCGAAAGCTCTTTTTTAGTTATCTTTCCGCGCTCCACCTTATTTGAAACAAGACCGGATTCCTTCTGGATGAAGGTCACCAAAGTAACGCTGTTTCCGACTGGTGTATTGATTTCATGCGCTATGCCCCCTACCAGATAACCCAAAGACGCAATCTTTTCAGACTCAATAAGCTGACGCTGCGTCACACGTGTCATTTCCAGGGCGTCTTCGAGTGCTTCATTGGTCAAAATCATTTCAGCCTGCTTCTCTTCGAGCTGAGCCATGGATTCTTCTAAGTACTCATTGGTCTGAATGAGCTCCTGTGTACGCTCCTTCACCCGCTTCTCAAGCTGGGCGTTTACTGCATTTATCTCTTCAAATGAGGTCTTTTGAGTTTGACGCATGCTCTCTACAGAATTGGCGAGTATACCGACTTCATCATTTCGCATTCTGAACTTCTTGGCAATCTCGTTCTCATAATCTCCTAGACCGATTTTGTTGATATCGATGACAATCTGCTCTATTGGCTGCACCACTTTTTTGCCAGTTACAATACCGATCAGAGCAGCCAGCATGCCGCCAATCCCTATGATCAGATACATAAGCGAACGGGTCTGGTTCACAGACTTAAAGACTTCCTCCTTGTAGGGCACAACTGCAATAATCCAGTCGTTCAAAAGCTTTTTGGAAGCAATCAGATGCACCTTTCCGTCAATCCATGTAAACTCCGTAACGCCCTCTGCGGTCTCAATGGCATCTGCAAGTTCAGCATACTTCCCATCATCGATTTCCCTGAGGGAAACACCCTCCTCAAGGGTCGGATGGATGAGGGCCTCCATATCGCCATTGAAAAGCACCGCATAGCCCGTATCGTAAAGCCTTATGTCCATAATCCTGTCACGTAAGGTTTCAAAATAATAGTCTGCGCCTGCAACACCTATGAAAACACCGTCGATATAGATGGGCGCCGTATGGGAAATGTAAGTCAGATGATTGTCAAAATACACATTGCCTTGATAAGGCGCCGTCCAGTAGGGACGCCCTTGAGCCTTCGTCTCAAAGTACCAGTCCTTTTCGGGTGTCTCTTCCTCGTAGAAGGAAATGTCAAACTCCTCTTGTCTAGATACGGTACCACTGTTGTTGATATCGGTGTACCATACATCATGGGCCCCACCGGTCACTTCCGGGGCAAAGAAAACATACACCGATCTGGAAATCCGCGCATCTTGGGCCATCCTCTGAATAACAGGTGCAATCTGCTCCTTGTACTTAATCATATAATCCGGGTCCGTATTGAGAGCATGCAAATCAAAGGTCGACTCAACCAGCTCATTGACCTGCTGTCTGACCTTTTCAACCTCTCTGACCTCAAAATCGAACTCGCTGCCGATTCGACGCGCCATCTCAACGAGCTTTTGCTTTGATTCCATTTCTACAATCTGGGTAGATCGATGAATGATCAAAAAGCCAATCGAAAATGAAATGAGTACTGTGAGGATTGTTATAATTAGGACGATTCTATTGCTCAACTTATTCATCGGCCCCTCCTATCAGGTTATTCATACCCAATCAAGAAGATTTGCGAACTTATTAATTGATCAAAGCAAGCTCTGAATCAATCAACGATCCATTTTTCTACAGCTGCGCCCTGAACGTGTGCCTTCAGCAGAGCCTCGGCGCGGTCCATCCACCTCTCCAGTTTTTCATCCCCATCAAAAGCAATAATATTCATTAGAATACGCTTGGTATCGAGGGTTATCATGGTACGTTCAGAATCAGAAGTCGCACTCCCAAAGCTTCCCCTATCATCCTTCAAAACAGGAAGCCCTTCAATGTTCAGTACACCTCTGCCAATGCCCACATATTCTTCATCAGCAGTACCGATACCATATTCCACATTACCTGAAATCTTGCCTAAATCGTAGGTTCCTATGGAATGGCCTGACTCCAGGGATAGCAGATTGTTCATGTCAACGATGTCATTGACCTGGTAGAGTCCCTTCGACTTTACAATACGGCGCATAAGCGAATCTGAGGAAAGGCGATAGCGTGTCGGGTCCTTTCCCAGTGCGCGGTATGCCTTGCGGGCTTCACTGATTTGACTCAGCTGTGCTATATCCGTCATTTCAAGAGAAAAATCATTCGTGAACTTTTCTATTTCAAGCCAGAGACTTTCACTGTGTGCTGTTACCTGCACTTCCGCCGTCAGTATACCCAGTCGTAAGTCTGGCGCCACACGCTTAAGGGCGTCTGCAATTACAATATTCATCACTGTGCTATTCTCCTTCTCCGTAAGGATTTACGTGTACCATGCAGTGCTTGACCTTGGGTACCATATCCTCTATTCTGTCATGTACGTTTTCTGCAATGCGATGCGCCTCTCTGAGCGTCAAATCCGCGTTTACAGCAATTTCAACATCGACAAAAAGCCGATTCACGTGAATACGTGTCTTCAGATCATCAATCTCAATAACACCCGCTGTTTCCAGGATAATCTCGTTGATATCTTCAATTGTGGCTGAATCAGCCGCTGTATCAATAAGTTCCCGAATGGACTGCATATAAATGTCCACCGACACTTTGATAATCAGAACACCAATGGCGATCGCGGCAATAGGCTCCATAATGACCCAGCCATGCATCGCGCCCCAGATACCAATGAAGGATCCCACCGATGAAATGGCATCGGTCCTATGATGCCAGGCATCTGCTTTGAGCACAGAACTCTCAATAAGCTTGGCGCCGCGCATGGTATAATGATACATGCCCTCTTTTACAATTATGGATAGCAGCGCGGCATAAATGGCTGTGCCTGTGGGAACTTCCACAACACCGTTCTGTATGTTCTTAATGGCGTTAAATGCAATCAGAACACCAGTTACGCAAAGAAACGTCGCCATGAGCTTCCCAAAGACAGGCTCATATTTTTCATGGCCATAAGGATGCTCCTCGTCACTGCTTTGGCCGGATATGTATACGCCAAGCATGGCCATAATCGTCGTCAGTACATCTGAGACCGAATGGATGCCATCCGCGACAAGTGCCCCAGACCGGGCTACAATACCAATAAATATCTTAACGACTGAAAGCAGTACGTTTATCGCTATTGAAACCTTGGAAATGCGATAGGCTACGGATAGTCTTTCTTCAGATTTCATAAGTCACCTCATTTGTGTCATACATTCTAGAGCAGTACTATAAGGATATATACGCTTACAGCAAGGGATACTATCCCACATAAGGCCCCTGCAATCAGCAGTCTGTCTACTCTTTTTCTACGTCGATACTGCTCCAATTCTATTTCCCATGCAAATTTTTGACCTTCTTCATTTGCCACTTCAGCACCACCTCGTATCATTACTGGATTATTACCCATTTAGGTTCAATAGAAAACCCGCGACCTTAGGACAAGTCTATTACATTGGCGTCAAATGCCTCTTTCAACATATCTCGCATCCACTCATGACATGTCATGTACAAAATCTGCCGCTTTTGGGACAGTATCTTCAGTGTGTTCACGGCCCCCTCCATGCGGTCCCTGTCCCAGTTGACAAGGATCTCATCGAAAACAAAGGGCAGGCTGCCTGAACGGCGGTCTATGCCTTCTGCAACCGCAATGCGTATGGAGAGATAAATCTGTTCAAGTGTACCACGGCTCAGAGTATCATGTACACCAATAAAGCTCCCATTAGACGTACTTCTTATATTCAGATTCTTTTGATCATCCAAAATGAGCTTGTCGTATCCCCCGCAGGTGAACTGCTTAAGATACGCAGATGCACGCATTAAAATATCTGGCTGATAGCGCTCTCTGAACACCTTGTCCGCATAGGCAATAATAGAATGGACGATTCGGGTTTTATTGTACTGCTCGATTGCCTGCTTTCTTTCCAGCTCATACTTGCTTATTTTCCGTTCCAGAGCCTGTACTGCATAGAAGTGGCTGGACCGCTCCTGGGTCCTTTCGAGTTCTTTCAACTTGACACTTAAGACTTCCTTCTCCTCTTTCAAACCGTCGCTTTCTGTCTTGATCTGGTTGATCTGCTCCATGAAATCAGCTTCCTGCCTGTAATCATCCAGGTCTGGATGGTTCATGTCAAAATCACGCAAATACCCTTCAAGTAAAGCTTTGCGATGCGCACCCGCCTTGGCAAGTTCAAGCTCTTTCACTGCCTGTTCAAAGTCATCCGCCAGGGGCAGCAGCCGCGTCTTGATTGCCTGTAATTTCTGCTGTTGCATCATCACTTTAAGACCCAGTTTTCTCTTTTGACCCCTTAAAGCATCCAGTTTGGACTTTGAAATTTCGGCAGCCTGTCGTCGTGTTCGAAGTGCGACCAGCCCCCGCTTATAGGCTGATAGCCTGCTTTCAATGCTTTCCTGTGCCGCATCCGGCACATAATGTAGGAGGTCTTCATCCAGACTTGTCTGTACTGCTTCCAGCCTTCTCTTTGTGTCAGAATAGGCTTTCTGGAGTGCCATCAGCCGCTGGCTATCTGACTGAACAGACATGCAGGCAGATAAAAACACCTTGTTCTTGTTCCAAATATTTTCTCGAAACCGTATATCCCCAAAATCAAGCGGTCTCGATTTCAGGTTGACTAGCAGGCCGAGAAGGCCTGCAAATCCCAGTCCCGCACCCGGATAAATCAATTCACTGCGAGACAGCGCATAGCCACTACCTGCGGCTGCCAGTCCCAAAAGCATCATTAAAGAGAAGACTGCACGCTTATAGCCGTGAAACCGGACCTTTCTCTTGAGCTTTCCAATATCGAGCACGGACCAGTAGTTTAAGAGCGCATCATTGTAGGGATCACTCGTCAGGTCCTTGGATTTTGACTCAAGCAGGCGTTTTATCTGTTCAACTTCAGACCGTTCATCTTCGTATTTTGCCTTAACCTGCTTATAGGTTTCAAAGCGTGCTTCAAAGGCCTCTCCACTCTCTAAGAATGCATTTTCCCAGTCACTCAGCACCGTTTCAGACTGTTCAAGTGTCTTAATTTCAAGGTCGAGCTGTGCCTTTTCGCTGGCAAGCATATCGATTTCATTCACCAGATAGGCTATCGCTTCAGGTGCTGGTAATTGCATGGCTTCAACGCGTTCCAAGCTTTCTCGAAGTTCCTCGGCTTCCTTGAGAGCCCTATAGGGTTCCATCTGCGCTTCTGCCTTCTTTTGCAGTTTATCCAGTTCAGAAATACGGCCCTTTACAGCATCAAGACGATCAGAAAGAGCCGCCACCTGCTTTGAATCCGCATCAAATCCCGCCGTGATTTCCTGAAGTTCCCGTTGCCTCTTTCCAAGCTCAAGAAGGGCCTCATCTATTTCCTTGACCACATATTTTCCTCTATTGTGCGGGCGCCATATTCCATACATTTCTTCTTCAAGTTCCAATAGCACACTTCTTGGCGGCTTAATCCTTTCAAGGCCAAACTGCATTGAAATCTGCTCTTCAATCGCGTGCCATTTTTTAGAATCGAGCTTTGCCAAATCTGAAAGATCCAACTCAAAGAGCCCCTTATACAAGGGATAAGGCACATCTTGTACATATGAGAGCGGCGCTTCAGGCATGTCCTGAACTGAATCGTTCAGAATCCGCTTATACTGCGCATCATCACCCAGACTTCTTTGAATAGTCAACGCCACTGCGGAATCTGATTCAAATGCCGCAACAAGGTTCATGGGCAGCCCATTTCCATAAGGATGACGGCCCACCTTCTTGTGCTGAAAGCCATAGAGCATTTCGCCAATGGCATAGCGCAGCGTGGATTTCCCAGCTTCATTCTTTCCAAATATCACATTAAGGCCGCTCTTGAAGTCAATTTGCTTAGGAACTTCACCAAAGATGCCGTAGTTGCTTAACTCAATACTATTAATCTTCATTCATTCTCACCATTTTCAAAAGCCACTGATCGCCTACTTCGGACAGCAAATCCTCCAACCAGCATTTTGCCTGGACCGCATCGTCTGGCATTTGCACAAATTCAGCACTTCGCGCATAGTCTAGTATTTCTTCCCGCCCCGCTTCCGATTCGAGCAGTTCTGCTATAAAGGCTGCAAACGGGGAACTCTCCAGCAAACGCTTCCTGTCGATTCTTGGTGCAAGGGCATGAATTTTGATTTCCACATGTTCTGCCCGGGTCTCTTCTTGAATATCCAGTTCCAGGTCCTTCAGAAACCGGTCTTCACGCAGTCTTTCATACACATCATTCATACCTGTCAAAATGAATCTGTAAATATGCTTGTCCGCTGTGAATGCCCCACTATTTTGCGCCGCATCACAGGCGACCTTGCTGCAATGTGCTGAAACCTTGTGAAGGGTGTCCTCAACTTCAGTGATGTCAAGCTCGAGGGTCTCGAATACAACTGGGGAAAAAGGGACAAAGTCAATGGTCGGATGGGCTCCAGGTTTTTCCAGGGTGACATACAGACCGCCCTTGAGGCCGCTGTCATTTATATGTACACCCTGCAAGCTCCCTGGGTATGCCGCTTTGTAAGCTTGGAAAACACTTCTTTGATGAATGTGCCCCAGCGCCCAGTAGTCGTACCCCTTACGCGCAATTGAATCGAGCGTCGTCATCATATATGGATCATGGTCCTGCTTTGCCTGACCTGCTGCAATAAACCCGTGAAGCACGCCAAGATGGTAGCCCTCACCCATATGGGTTGGAAAAGCTTCCATACAGGCGCTTGGCTCTGCCTTTTCCATGAAACCATTGTATGAAACATGAAGGGTTTCTCCATTCCCTGTCGTAAAGGAAACCGTCTCCGGCTCTGGACACCTGCCTATATGGACCAGATTGCCCATTTCAGGCCATGTCACCATGCTTGACGGATCATGATTTCCATGAAGCATGACCAGGGGAATACCAGAGGCCTGCAGCCTGGAAATCTGGTTTCTAACCACCTGTTCCGTTGAAAATCCCAGTGTGCCCCTGTCTAGAACGTCACCGGCAATTATAACAATATCGACCTCGTTTTCACACGCAAAATCTATGGCGCGTTTGAACGCCACAACCAGACTTTCCCTCAAACTATTCTGTAATTTATCTGAATATCTGCCATAAATGGCATCAAAGTGAATATCCGAAATATGAAGGAGTTTCAGCATTTTTTGACCACCTCTTTACCTACATCCATTTTACCAGATTTTTGTACTGCAAATAATGTTACATGTATATTAAACCTGCTGAAAAAGCGCACTTTCAACCTTTAAACAAGCGTATACTTATTATATAATATATAAAAGCGGGAATTATACTAAAAACAGGAGATTCATACACTTATTCTCTTGTGCGAATACAAAAGTAAAGGTGGTTTTCCTATGAGTTCATCTTACAATGAAAAATTTAATGTACTCGAGGTCTTTGAGCAGAATCCTTATCAGAAGATTATGATGGGGGCACATGCGGACAATCCAGATGACGTAGTTGTAATAAACATATTCACAAAGGGCGCATTCCTATCAGCCGATTTTTTTGAAACTGCAAAATCTGCGCTGGGCAATCTGATTCACGCAGAGGAAAATGATTCTGAAATCGTTCTGGTGACGGATTATCAGGAAGGCATGTCACTGCACAACTACCTTGACGGTGCTGCCATTGATATGGACAAACGCGCAAAGCTTGCTGATACATATATGGATAAGGTTCTTGCCTATTCCAAATTCAATAGTTACTTTAAAACAATTTTTCTCGATGATAATCAAATTATCGTTCAAGATGACAAGCTTCTCATGAATGAACTCATTATCGTCGATGGTCAGATCGAGCAGAGTCTTGGATTTGACGCCGTTGTCTCAAAAGTGAGTGCAACACTGGATACCATTTTCAACAGTGGAAAATCATCTGACGAATCACAGGATTTGAAAGACCGCGCTGCAGCCTTCCTAAGCAGCCTCGCAGTCAATGCCGGCATGTACAAAACACTGGAAGACCTGAATGAAGCCTATAAGAAAACCTTCATTTTTGAAGTCTCAGGCAGCAGTGATTCTGTTGTCCCTGTACCACCACCTGTGGACCAGACGCCGAGCGAACCCGAAGCGGAGACCCCTGATGACCTTCAGGACAAAGCACACCAGAAGGAAATTGAACTCGATGGACTTGGTGTTGTAGACGATATGTTCGATGAAGATGCAAATCAGGATGAGAAGAAAAGGAACGGCGGCCCAATTGCCTTGATTCTTATCGCCATTGCCGTTATCGCTGCATTTTTCGCTTTTGCCAATCCATTCGCCAAGGACGAAATCAAGTTACCGGAAGCATCCTTTGTACGACAGGAAATTGACGGAAAACTTCATTTTGAGAATACGAGTACGGCATACGGCAAAGACAACAGCATTCTACTTTCAGAATGGGACGTATATGCCGTCACTGAAAACGGTGACAAAAAGCTGAAGACAGCCGATGACCATCACCTGGATCTCATCATTAAGAATTCTGGTACTTACAAGGTTGAACTGAAAGTTCAAGACAGCAATAAGCAGTGGAGTCAACCTGCGAGTGAGGAGTTCAACTATGTTGTCAACGACATGGATTTGGATTCGGGCGACGGAACAGCCTCACCACAGGAGAAGCTGGAGAAGTATCTTATTGAATATGACAGTTCAAATGTATCGAAGGATACAGACATATACAGAAGCGGTACTGAATCCATTAAAATGGATCTTTCAGAAGGCGATGCTCAAATCACGCTTAAAGACCTTCAAATTGAAGACAACTCCATTATTTCCATGTGGATGCTTGCTGACGACACAGCACCTGTAGCGATCACGTTCAAAGGCTACAAGGATGGACAGCTCGTGTTTACCAAGGAAATGACGCATGTACCGCGTGCGGCAAACATTTGGGAAATGGTTGAAGCCAAAGTCAATGGCAACAATGCCGATAGCCTCTCAATCAGCTTCTCAGGCACAAGCACAATCTGGATTGACGATATTGACATCAGTTCATTCAAATAGAAACAAGGACCCCCGTGAAGTTTTTACGGGGGTTTTTTATCTTGTCCAGGACGCTGGCGCTTTATTTTAACCATGTCCTGCCTGTACAACCTAGCGGTTGTCCAGGACGCTGGCGCTTTTTTCAACCATGTCCTGCCTGTACAACCTAGCGGTTGTCCAGGACGCTGGCGCGTCCTATACAAAATAAGGGAGAAAGCACAAAATTCGTGTGAACACGATTTTGTGCTTTCTCCCTTATTTTGTGCAGGACTTTGCCTTTCACGATAATGAGCAACCCCCCGTTCTTCCGGAAAGTTGCTCACATTATTTGTATATTCATAAAATCATATTGATTCACTTAGCTATTACCTACTTTTCGAATGGTGGCACCAACCCCTTCTATGTACACCATAGAACTAGAATCTACATCTTTAAAACTTTCTATTTCCGATGATAACCTGGCGGTCTCACCCCTTCCAATTACTTACTTTTCAAGTTTGTGAATTCACTTTGTTTATTTGATATATTTATTATAACAGAATTTTTAGAAAATTCAATATTTATTTTCATTACAATTTCATGACATAAATAAATCTACATGTTTTTACATGTAGATTTATAATTATACACACTTATGTAATCTGCTTTTCAGCATCCCGAATGCAGTCTGGGTCAAACTCATTGATGATGTTCTGAGCAAAGGCCTTGGTCCGTTCACCAATGTCCTCTACAGCCAATATGCTCAAGGGGTCATTGGCTATTGCAGAAAATCCGAATTGCGGGGGCAGCATGTATCCTTTATTGATACTCACCGCGCCAAGCAGCTGCGTTATTACAAGATCACTTCCAGAATTCCCTGATACGACTATTCCAAAGACACGCTTGTCGTAGAAGGTAATCCGCCTATACAGCACGGTCATCCTATTGATTACAGCCATAAGCTTGGCTGAAATTGCGTCGTTGTAATTTGGACATACCCATATTACCGCATCTGCCCACTCCATGGCCGGCAGAATTTCATCCACCATCATGCCGCCATAGTAGCAGCTCTTGATTTCTGAATAATGCATGCATGTCTTGAAGCTGCAGCCCTTGCACTCGGCAATCTTGTCATCTTTTATTTTATATTCCTTGATTTCAAAGTCTTCCAGGTGCTCGGCGACGAGTTCCCAAAGCTTCAATGTGTTCGATGTGTTTTGAGAACTGGAATGCAATACCAGAAGTTTTGGCGTTTGCGGGTAGGTTAGCTCAAACTTGGCAAGGCGCTCGCCAAGGATTGCAGACTTCTCCATCAAGATCTCGTGGAGCGGCTTATCGACAACCTTTTGCCAGGTCTTAAAGTTCTGCAGCCTGTCGACAGCTTCAACGACCGGCTGACCAATAAACCGGCATCCCAAGCGATTCAAATGAAAAATCAGATACTGGGCAAGCCGTTTTGTGTAGTACCTGTTCTTGGAGTCGACAAGCACTGCAGCCGTACACCCCATAAGCGGCAGACGCTTTGTCTTTGAGTAGAGGTCGATCAGACCTCTGAGCCACCTGTATACGCCCTCGTTGCCACCAATTTCATCACATTCCACTGCAAGGAGCAGTTTACCCTTTGACACAGCCGCTTCTGCGTTTACATCAATATGGCGATATGAACCCGCCGCACCTGAAGCAGCCGCAACCATGTCATTTAGTCTTTTGTTCTCTCCATCCATCTGTGCAGGGAATTTTAGCACCTGGATTTCATCGCCCGGCCTACACATAAGCCTTCAAAACCGCAACGACATCCTCCAGCTTTTTCACCAGCAGGTCAGACATTTCATGCCGTTCCACTTCAACGCCTTTTGAGGTCAGTCTGTTCCTGCAGCCGATATAGACGCCGTCGAGCATAACCGTACTGTCATTCCACGTGCCCCGCATTGTATTAAGAAGCGATAGGGCGCCTGATGAGAGCGCAGGTGCGATAAATGGTTTATACCCGGCTTCTCGCACTTCCAGATTTGCCTCTACAGTAAGCTTGGTAAGCTGTCTTGAGACTGTTGGATCGTAGTCCTGAGGGTCATTGGCGACAATAAGTTCTTTCCCATGGGGACCAAAGGCCCGTCCCTTTTCAAAGAAGACGCCGTACTGGTCTGCGTAGTAGCTGGCGCGCGCAAACATAACGCCCAAACCATATCCTCTTACCTGTTCGGGTCTGAGTCCAAGACCGTCAAAAATACCCTCATCATTTTCATTTGAACTCCTGTAGACTTTATAGCAGAGTTGATCAACCGGGTCGGACACTACGGCAAAAACACCTTTAAACCCGCAGTTTCTAGCCATTTTTGCATAGGGCTCAATAATTTTCGCATTGCTTTCATACTGAACCATTCGAACGTCTTTTATCTTTGAACCTACTTCAGGTACGGACCGACTGGCACAGAATACAAACATATCGCAGTCAAAAAGCGCCTCCATTTCAAGTTCAACGATTTTAGGATACGCTGCAACATTCGGGTCCAGAATCTGACTGAGCTCCAACATCCATCTCCGCTTGCGTTTGGGGTCCAGATCAAATATGCCTATTTGCTCAACCACATCATAACCGAGCAGGCGCAGACCTGTCAGCAGGGTGCCTCCCACATCTCCAAGCCCCAGCACATTTACTTTCCATTTTTTCGTGCCAGCTTGTGAAAGCAGGTCTGTCCAGCCCTCGCGCGCAACATTGATCACGCTTATGCCATTTTTGCGAATCTGCTTTTCAAGGGCATCTGGAAGTTCACATTTTTCGTCCGAACGTGTATCCAGAAATCCTACGGTTTCCATATCCCGCATCAAACCATTCGAATTGGTGATTGCCTGAATGCCCTTTGCATTCTGGCGAGTGTCATCCGTCAACCAAACAACTTGTGTCCTATTATTCTCAAGTACTTCCAGCAGTACCGAAAGCGCCACTTCATCAAAGGCGATGTCAAGCACATGGTCACTCAGACCATAAGCGGTTTTTAAGTCATATACTCTCATAGCTTCCCTCCGTAATGCACCTACTGAAACACACTGCGCAATCTTCTCAAATGCTCAAGTTCGTTTTTCAAATACTCCGAGGCCTTCTGGTTCATATCATAGTCAATATTTGAACCCTTGTCAGGTATGCGCGGAGAAAGAATCGCCTCTCCCAGCTGCGAAACCGTCAGCATCCGTTCATGCTCTGTCTGATATTCCTCCTCAATAGTCTCAAGAATATCGATTGCATTGATGAGCGCTATTTCAGAAACCTTATAAACTGCATGTTTTGACGCATCTCTTATATAAGAAGGATAGGTGTATGGCAATATGAGGTTAATGGATGGAATCAGGCTTCGTTCAGGTGTGACACCTCTCCAAAGTATGTCTCCACCAATAAATGGATACATTTTACTTTCCGTGAACCAAACTTTCAGACGCGGAATGAAGTAAGCTGAATCGACTTCAATATTGGCGCGTTCCATGATTGCCTTGCCACGGCCTGAAAGTATGCCTACGAAGAATTTTTTGATTTCAACCTTCTCCTGTTTGAAGAGGGGTTCCAGCACATTGATTCTGTAGCCCTTGTTCAGCAGGTCATCAACCAGCATGACCGGACGATCAAATGATTTTATCGTTTTCACCTGATTTTCCAAATCCAAATAGTAAGGTGCTGCCATGATCTCATGCTTTCTGAGATCCGAAGTGAAATATTTCTCAGTATGCAGTGATTTTGTCACCGTATTCGGCAGACGCCACCTGTTGAATATCTGACCAAATGGCACACACATGGCATCACCACTGGTCTTTGGCGTTAGCGGCGTTGTCGGCATGTTGTTTTCATCACAAATCTTCTTGATAAGATGCTCATAAATCATCGTTCTATCGAAAGAAAGCACCAAGTTCCCCGGATAGAGCTTTGTCAGCGCCTTCTGAAGCCTGATTCGACTTCGACTCAGCGCCTTAAGCACACCTTCTGAATTTCTGAATGGTGCCTTGAGCATGGCTCTTGCATCCATATTCAGAGTACATGGTGTTGACATGTTCACAACATAAACCGACTCACCCGACTCCTTGCCGAGAACATTCAGGAATCCCTGCATGCGAAGTACATTGTTGAGCTTGGTGTCAACCCGGTCTGAAACCATGTCCTTATAAATTGCATAGCTGTAGTCCTTTGCAAGGCAGAATGCCAGTGTTTCAGTCAGCAGTCTCTGCTCGACATTGGGCGACCCGTCCCTGGCATTTCTGTATATACCATCAATAACCACAAGACGTCCTACAGAGTGATCTCGAATATAGTCAGAAAGGTACTCATCTTCAAACTCCACATAAATGTCAATGGTTCTCAGCCAGTGGAAGGCAGAAAAGCCAATAATGCGTCTATTGTCATCGACACTTCTGAGTACAAGGAGCCTGAAGCTTTTTTTGCTTGAGAACTCCTTGAAAGTCGTATAGGCCTTGCTGAAGTCGTACTTCACAACTGTCGCCAGCTCTTCAAGGAGCGTTGGCGTCGGTTCCTCCACAATTTCAAGTGTGAGGGATTTGGTGGTCAGAACTTCCTTGTACATCGGCTCTCGCTGATAGAGGCCGCGCTCATAAATAAAGCGCTGGGCAAGCGGATCTACAAGCTCTGAAATATCCCGGTTATCATCAATATAATTACGAATCTGTGTTGAACTGATGTTTGAAAACTGCTCCGGCAGCTGAAGGCGTACCGAACCCTCGGGCAGCCTGTCAAAGGCTTCAAAGAACGCGGCATCACGATCAGGGGCATTTGCAATCTTTCTGTCGAATACGATATGCTTGAAGCTTGTTATGCCGGTATCTTCCTGTGGTTTTCTGTATGCGGAGGCGTTAACGATTACATCCCCGCCCACAACAATATGCACGTCCGATTCCTTGAACTTGTATTTTAGTTCTTCCAGATCCTTGGCATTCGCAATGTTGGTCGGCAAATATCTCGGATACGTATAAATATCTATTTCATCCGCCACAGACATTTTGATGATGTCTCGACGAATCAGATTCGGCTGTGTCCGTTTTGACCAGGAGAATTCATCTACAGCCAGATAAACCTCGAAGCCAAGATCGCGAATGGCCTTGGCGATTTCCTTGTGACTCAGGCTGAAGGGGTCAAAAGCACCCGGGAAGAAAGCAACCTTCCTGTTTTCAGGCAGGTCCAGAGTTCCCTCTTCAAAAACATAATCTGATATGAATCTGTAAATATTCTTCAGACCTGCTGCGTTGTTGAAGAAGACCAGTTCAATGCTTTCATCCGTATCGACCATGAGTGCCATGATCTTCTTGATGGATATTTTGAAAATCTCAAGTTTCATTTGACGGTCCATATGTCTGGACTCGAATATGCGCTGCCCAATGACACGAAACGCCACTTGATTCACCACTGGATTATAGTTCACAAATCCATTGAAAAGTATTCCAAGCATGACAACCAGCCGCTTGTTATACTCTTCCTCGTCCTCTTCACACATGGATTTGTAGCTTGAGTAATGGCTCAGTGCGAAGCCAACTGTCTGGATCATCAGTGTTGTGATCTGGGCATTGGCGCTCTTCACCTTTTCCTGGAAGCTATCCAGGATTTCATCCAGCTCACCTGGCTTGATATACATCAGAATTCGGCCAAGGTACTGCGGTATATATCTGGTGAACTGATACGATTCCATTTCGAGGGCACGGAGCAGCTCGACCACAATATCATTTCTCTGTTCAAAGGAAAGGTTGGGCACAAGCTCTATCAGACCCACACCTGCTCTGTTGCGTACGGTCTCAACGGCACTTACCTTTAGAAGGTTGCAGAAATGCATGGCTGTGTAGAAGGCGTTGTCGTACTGGTCTTCGAGTGTGTGCTGTACCAGCAGATCCACCTGAAAGCGCTTGGCAATAAAGTGGGTTGCCGACTTGAGATTGCTCAGGAAGAGGCTTGAAACCTCCTTGATATCTTCTTTGCACGGTTCGGCATACTGCTTCTGAATATCTTCACCCAGCTCGAGACTCTCCACCAGTTTGAGACGCGCGAAGTTCAGCGCAGGACTTGGTGAAGCATCCAGCCCTTGTATGAGCGTTTCCCCCACATGATACTTGTGCTTGAGACGGTCCTTGGCATAGTCAATCATCTCATCGAGAGCCCTGAATGCCGCAAGCTTGGTATTGAGGTGCTTATCGACCACCATTCTGTAAACATAGTCGATGACTTCATTTTTCTGTTCCTCTGTACAAACATCAAATGGAATGCCAGGAACAGATGCCAGAAGGTAATAACGTATGTCATTGGTATCTGAAGGTTTGCGCAGGTAGTCCAGCATGACTTCGATTGCGACAGCCTTCTTGTCCATATTGGACTGGGCGGCGAAATATGCCCGCACCATGCTGCGTGACGCATAGCTGATCCAGTCTCTATGCTTTCCAATGATTTTCTGGTCTGGATAGAAGAATGCATCCAGATATTTCTTAAACAGGTCAAGGGACATGACCTCAGGTGTGTCCAGGGCGACATCCTTTGGCAGTTCCTTTCTCAATTCCTCGTCATAAGTACCGATAACAACGCCGAGCAGTGCGGCGCATTGCTTGCGTATGTCCTCTTCAGGCATGATCAGCTGGTCATAGAGGAACTTTGTCACAATAAGCTTCTGCTTCTGTGTCAGATAGGGATGGTATTCCTCAAGAACTTCTATATAGCCTCTCAGACCGCTCAAGTCACCCAGGTCCCGTGCACTCTCAAGCATCTTGTTCAGGGAGTTCTCATCACGCAGGTGATGCATGAGTTTGATGTTATGCGCTATGGAAGCATACTTTGCATTCTGTATGATCTGCTTTCCCTGGAGCAGTGAATAATGCTCAAACTCTATGATTTCGTCACTGATTTCTTCATCTGAATCTGGATCGACGTCCACGCCCAAATGCAGCATATACTCTTCAAAATCTTTAAGCTTTCTATAGACACGACGATATCTGAGCTCCTTGACCTCATCGACATTGTCCAGTTTATCAAGAATCACCTGGAAGGAATCATCCAAGGTATAGAACTTCATCATGCGGTTTTCATCGGACTTCACGCGAAAATCACTGTAGATGAGCACCAACGCCTCAATTGGCAGGTTTTCAAGCTCAAGGTCCCACGTCGAATGATTGATGGCAACATTACGGATATAGACTATGTCACGTCTTTTGAACCATTCGCCCGTATAATAGTAATGGTAGTAGGCAACACGCTTCTGCTCTTCTTTCTTGCAACCGTACTTGCCGACATCATGTCCTGCTGCCGCACCCGAAACCCTGCCCATATCAAGGGGGATTCCAGCTTTCTTAAGCTGTCTTGCCACTTTCATCGCAAGGTGATGCACCCCACATACGTGATCTAGGGTAGAGTAGCCAACGACCTCTTGATTGAGCTTCATGAGTTCATAGGTGTATTCCTCATGGAAGGCACGCAGGAAGCGTCTGTATTCGTAGTCATCTTCCAGCTGTTCTATTTCATGCTCCTGAAGCATGATCATTGCATACGTACTCTGCCAAGAGTCATCCCCGGATGTTTTCTGAAACTCAGACACCATTCTCAGCGCTCTCAGATACATATGACATACTGCGTCCATCTCAGGGCGGATATCGAACGTCATGGCATCGGGAAAAGCAAGTCGGAGTGCAAATTTATAGATGAAATCAAGAACGTTTTCAGGATGGTCCTGAGGCATAATTTCCTCTAAAAGTGGAAGCATGGCCTCATAAAGTGCTCTTGAATGATAATTTTTCTCTTCAATCATACGCATCAGAGACGTATGGAAATGGTCGCTGTATAGAAAACGGTGGATTTTTTCTTCGTCAAGACTATACGCATTTAAAAATTTGCTTTCGAGCAGCGTATCTGCAATTATTCTTCTCATTTCTTCAAATCTTGTTGACATGTGACCGCCTCCCTTTCTTCAATTTGGATGTCTATGTACATTTTAACATAGAATGATGAAAACGATTCCATAAGCCGCCTCATCCCCAAAAATAATTGGTCAATATCCACATTTTTCATGTTGTGTGTGAAACATATACATTTTTATGCCGATAATTCATGTAAGAACCCAAAAGGTGGTGAAATTATGAAAATCAGTAAAACTTCAAAATCCAGCCGACCTATAAATCATGTTAAACAGGGGTATGGTTCCAAAGGTCAAAAACCCTTCGTGGAAAAACTCGACAAATCGAAATCCGCTCAGCTGAAGTCTGACGACCAAGGTACCAACAGAGATCTTTCCATTGATATCGTCTATGAAAAACTCCAGGGCATGAAGGATGAATATAAGCAGTTCTATGGCGAGGAACAGAATTTCGAAGGCGCTTGGCACAGCCTCCTCGATGATCCTGAACACTTCCTTGACCACCTGATTGAAATTCTGGAAGCCCACAATCATGTGCTGGAAGCGCTTGCTGAGTTTGATAGGATTTTCGAAACCCACCACAGCAAATCCCTCACGGCATTCCTTTCCCTTTATGAAGAAAAGCTGCTCAAGCTGCCTGTCATCCTCGAACCCGATGGAAGGCTCAAGATAAAGCATAGAAAAATCAGAGAAAACTTCCGACTCAATCCCCGGTATTTCGATTTTTTGACACAGCGTGATGGCTTTCTCAAAAAACTCTTTGATTTTTATCACAGCCTCAAAGCCATTCAACCGCCTACGACGCTGGACGAAGACCAGCTGGCATGGTATCAGGGCCTGTTCATGGACCGCAAGGCATAAAACCACGATAAAAAGGAGCTGCCGGAGCAGCTCCTTTCATATGCAAACAATCTGTTCTATACAATTTCCTCATGGGATTCATCGAGGTGTTCGAGCCAATCACTGAATGCCTTGCGCAAATAGTAATTGAGTGTGTTGTCATCGAATGTGCTTCCATCGTGAATTTTACCGACTTTCTTAAGTACAGCACGTTTATCGCCTGGAACCACATAACCGAGAATTGCTGTTTCCACCATGTCATTTTCGCTGACATAGTATCCAACCTTCACTTGCATCGCTCTTTCCCGTCTTTTGAATCGGACGAAATTACGTTTAATCCTGAATTCAATGACATCCTCCTTGACCGATAGACCGATTTCTTCTTTCGAAGCCTCAATCACATCCTCAAGCTCTTTTTCCAGTGCTCTGAAATATTTTTTGACCATCTCTTCAGCCTCGTCAATCTGACGTGCTTCAGCCTGAAGTTTTTTCCAGTCACGAACATCTTCAGAATAATGTTCCTTAAGCTTTTTAACAAGTTCATCACGATAGTTATAGAAGAAATGTACTGACATCGTCCTTCCCCCTCTCAGCTATTGGTTTGTTAGTTTTATACCCAGCTAAAAAAAACGTTAACGCACGCATTGAATAAATTGTATGAATCAGAAAACAATTTCCAGCTTAAGGGGCAGAGCTTGTCTTTCAACGGCTTCTGAAACCGTGTATACTTAAGGTGAGTCAAGTCCAGACGGACCTACATGCTTGTTTTGAGTAAAGGAATACAATGAAAATACTATTTGAAGATACACATTTTATAATTCTATCTAAACCGCAGGGCGTACCCAGCCAAAAAGACCAAACGGGTGACGAGGACCTGTGTACCGCTGCTGCTGCTTATGTTTCAAGACGCGATGGCAAAAGAACCGCGCTTTTTGTTGTTCACAGGCTCGACAGACCTGTTGGCGGCATTATTGTCTATGCAAAAAGCGCTGAAGCAGCCGGAGCCTTCTCCAAAATCATAAGTGCACACGATATTGATAAAAAGTACATCTGTGTCACCGATGGAAAGCCGCCCAAGGACCACGGCCAACTGATACACCACCTGAAAAAGAAGGCTGGCCAGAATGTCAGCGTGGCAGTTCATGCCAACAATGACGGCGCCAAGGAGGCGCGTCTTGATTACACATGCCTCGAGAGCACACCCATAAGACGCGAGGTTCTGTCACTTATGGAAATCACCCTGCACACTGGGCGCCATCACCAGATCCGTGTGCAGATGTCTGCTGCAGACATGCCACTCTGGGGCGATGCAAAATACCATCCAAACGCGCGCAGAAAACGCAACTGGACCCAAATTGCACTCTGGTCATACCGACTCGACTTTACCCATCCCTTTACAAAGGAACGTGTAAGTCTCTTCGACGCGCCGCCAAATGCAGCACCATGGAACTTATTTGAAATGTTCAAAGATGAAAAGAAGGAGCCTCACAATGAAACAAATTGATAAGATCCACTTCGACACGAAGGAAAAACTCTACAAGTTTATGAACATCAAGCTGACAGGGCTTATTGGAGATGAGGAAAACTGGCTTGCAAATCTCTCAAATGCTTCCGCACTGCTAAACCTGCTGCTTGATGATATCAACTGGGTCGGCTTTTATATCATGACCGGCGGCAAGCTCGTGCTTGGTCCCTTTCAAGGAAAACCGGCTTGCGTCAGCATCGAGGTTGGCAAAGGTGTTTGCGGCACAGCTGCAATGACAAAGGATATCCAGCTCGTTAAAGATGTGCACGCTTTTCCCGGGCATATTGCCTGCGACAGCGCTTCCAATTCTGAAATTGTCCTTCCAATCGTCATAGACGGAGAAGTCCTTGCCGTACTTGATATTGACAGTCCTACAACCGGCCGATTCGATGAAGAAGACCGCGCAGGGCTTGAGCGCATCGTTGCTACACTTGAAAAATACGTGGACTGGAAATCTTTTGTGAAATCATAGTTCAGATTTAATATGATAAGCGATAGCAAAAATAAAACGCCCGTCACTGGCATAGCCGGTTGACGGGCGTTTCTGCATGCATCTGTTTTAACGAACACCTATGCACTAAATATTGAATTCGGTAAAAATTGACTCTATGGGCTTTGGCTTTGAAAAAAGATATCCCTGTCCATACACACAGCCCATTTCAACTACCATGTCGCGCTGTTCCATAATTTCAATACCCTCGACAACAGTGCTTAGCCCAAGATCCTTGGATAGATTGACCAGACTCTTTACAATGGCCTTGTCCTTGGGTTCGTTGATAATCTGATCGATGTAGGATTTGTCTATTTTCAGCACATCAAAGGGCAGTTTGCTCAAATAGTTCAGTGAGGAAAACTTTGTGCCAAAGTCGTCTAGTGCAATACTGACCCCCAGCGCTTTGATCTGGTCTATGATCTCTAGGGACTTGTCAATATCCTTGACTAGAGAATACTCTGTGATCTCAAGTTCAACCTGCTTGGGATCTATTTTATAGAGCTGCAGGCGACTTTGAAGAAAATCTATAAAGCCTCTGGAATGAAAGGACTGCACAGAAATATTCACAGCAAACTTCAGGGATTTCATCTGTCCTGCATACTGTCTCATAGTCTTGAAGGTATCTTCAATGACCCACTTGTCAACGGAAATAATGAGCCCCGTTTTTTCAGCCAAACTGATGACCTTTCCAATATTATTTTCAGAAAGTGGATTGTTTGGCCATCTGAGCAGTATCTCCACGGATTCAAGTTCACCGGTAAGCATATTGACAATCGGTTGACCAACCAGCTTCAGCCGGTCGTCGGCAATGGCTTCCTTAAGTGCCTTTTCCATTGTCGCCTCGTACTGCAAGGCCTCAACAAACTTGTCCGTCACATACTGATACTGGCCTTTTCCACTGCGTTTCGCGTAACTCAGTGCCAAATCAAGATTGGCAACAATCTGCTTGGGATCATCTCCATTATCCGGATATAGAACAACACCGACACTTGCCGAGGATCTGTATATGATGTCCCGGATTTCCCATTTCTTTTTTGCAAGGGCCAAAATGTCCCGTGCCATATCATCAACATCCTGGTCACTCTTTGCCTCTCGCATGACAAGAAACTCGTCACCGCTCCACCGGTAGATGCAGGCCTTGTCAAAATTCGATTTCAAGGCTTCTGAAAGCTTGACCAGAAGTGCATCCCCATAGCCGTGACCGTATAGATCATTCAAATATTTGAAATTATCCAGTCCAATCAGAAAAAAGGCAATCCGTTTTCCAGATTCAAAATACCCGATGACATCATTCATGAACGCAGCTCTGTTTGTAAGCTTCGTAAGAGGGTCCGTTGTCGCAAGTTCCAAAAGACGCTTTTCATTCATCCTTTCAGTCGTGATATCCGTACCGAAGGATACGATAACGACTTCCCTTGTAGCCGGATCGACGATTTTCGTCATATTGCACAGAAGAATCATGCTTTCTCCATCAATGCCTTGAAATTCCAGTTCCATGCCAATCACAGCACCGAAATCTGAAACGGTATTCAAGATGTCCTCAAGCTCCACTGCGTCTTTGTCACTGAGATAGTTTGCCCAGTACACATCTTTCTCATTGGGTTTCCATCCCAATTTTTCAGTACAGAACCTGTTGCAGTTCACATTTTCACCTGTGAACTTATACACCCATATGGCTGTATTGCTCGAGTTAAACAGTTCATCGTTAAACTCGCTCTGGTGCTTAAGATCCGATGTTATGGCGTTTAGCTCATGCAGTTTCTTCTCAAGCTCTTCCTCCATGGCGATAAGCTCCTCCGAAAAGGACACCAGATCTTCATTCTTTTTCGCGATGAGTCGTGTCATTTCAAATAATCTACGGTTATCCAGCTTGACCAGCACATAAAGCAAAAGTCCGGTAACAAGTACATAAAACCAGCCTTTATAAGTCTGCATGCGACCATAGGTCTCAAGGTCCGTCACGAGCAGAGAAAGAATTTTGTCAGAAAATACAATCCACAATACGCCAAAAATAATATATGCAAGCGCGGGTCTCCAAGGTCTGTTTTCCAATTGTAAGTTGTCATAGCGAATATCTTTGAATAAGACGCTGAATTTTTTGTCCATAATTCACACACTCCAGTACTGTCATGAAAACCTTTGAAGAGACATGTTGCAAGGCTAATCTTTCAGGCTTAAGCTTTAGCTGCATACACCAGTTTCCAAAATGTCAACCCACTTGCTGCTGCGTCGTCCAGCGGATGGTGCTTTCTTCCTGGACAGTTGCTGAATGCACGCCTGTTCAAATGGTTCTCATAGCCTTTCATAAAGAGAACTGTCGCCAGGTCAATCAGGGGAAATGGTGCCTGGAACTTTCGATTTCGATGGTCGTCCATCACACAGTCTCGCAGGAATCTTGCTTCCACAGGCGCACAGTTATCTGCCAGAAAAACAATCTCGCGATTCTGACGCTCTTCACCGGTCCTGTACTTCATATAAAACTGCCAAAATGCCTCACGAAGCGCCTGAACCGATCCATATCTCGGCATTTCCTTCAGGTACTTCACAATATTGTCCTTGGTGAATTTATCTGTAACCTTATAGCTTTCAACACATCCTGAAAACTCATTTATAATTCTACCCGTTTCAACGTCAATTATCACGGCTCCTACAGCAAATCCTTCTCCATATAGACCATCGGACTCTATATCAAACGAGAAAATCAGTTTCTTTGATTCAATGGACATGTGTCCCTCCTCATCTTACTTGATTACCTTAACAATCTTACCGCCGCCCAAAATCCGCTGGCCTTCGTATATAACCGCATGCTGACCTGTAACAGGCGCTCTTTCAGGCTTTAAAAAAGCAAGTTCCACACGTCCATCTTCAAGAACATGGGCATTGGCTTCCAGCACAAGTCCCCAGTTGAACATCTTGAGCTGAACCAAGCCTTCAATCGGCGCATCGCTGTCACAAATCACATTGACATCATCTATGATAATGCGCTCTGCGTAAGTATCTGCATCCCTCCCAAGGACAATTTCATTTTTCTTGGGACAAATTGCCGTCACGAACAGGGGCGCTTCACTGTCGACACCAAGGCCTCTTTTTTGACCAATAGTATAGTGGACATGTCCCCTATGGGTTCCGAGCGTTCTGCCCTGGATGTCCACAAATTTTCCCGGTCGTATTTGACCCGGATATAAGGCATCAATCACTGTATCGTATCTGCCATCTGGCGCGAAACAGATTCCCATGGAGTCCTTTTTCTCTGCTGTGAAAATGTCGCGCTCGGCGACAAGGTCTCTGACGACCTGCTTGGTCGTATAGGTGCCGTTTGGAAAAAGAATCCGATTGAGCTGACGCTGGGAAAGACCATACATTACATAGGCCTGATCCTTTCTGTCAGCACAGCCCTTATGCAGCTCCAGACAACCTGTCTCTTCATTTTCAATGACGCGGGCATAGTGACCGGTCGCCATATAATCAGCACCCAGTCTCAAGGCTTCATCAAGCAACTTTCCATATTTCACCGCCTTATTGCAGAGGACGCATGGATTCGGGGTCTCTCCAGCCAGATAACTCTTCGCAAAGGCCTCTATGACCTTGTCTTTGAAATACTCTCTCAAGTCCAGAATATGATGCTCTATGCCCAGTGCATCTGCAACACGTCTGGCTTCCTCTAAAAACTCAGGCGGTCCAAGACGCCCCGTTTCATCATATAAGTCAAAAAGGTACATGGTAATACCGAAGCATTCATAGCCTTCATCCATTAACCTTATGGCTGCAGCTGTGCTATCAACGCCGCCACTCAAGGCGACTGCAACTTTAGCCCCTTTTTTTATACTGCGCATTTATGGCTCCTTAATCGTTCTTTATTACACTTGGTCTATTATAGCGTATCCTGACAACATAACAAAGTGCCAATCAGGGTTTTATGAGTTCACTGTCTAAAATTGAAATATCCGTCTTGGGTAGCTTGCTCCAACTGAATACATCGATAAGGTCCTTGGCTTTTACGGGCTCAAACCTGTCAATGAGCCCTGCCTTTACCGCAAGAAGTCCCAGAATCTCCTCAGCTGCCCAGCCAGCATTTCTAAGGGATCCCAGGTCGAGTGACTTGTGTCGCTTTGACAAGCGTGCTGCATTCTCGCCCTTTAGGAGAGGCACGTGTCCAAAACTTGGAATATCAAACCCTAAAAGCTCATGCAAATAAATCTGCCGCGGAGTTGAGTCCATAAGGTCTGAGCCGCGTACAACCATATCTACGCCCATAAGGCCATCATCGACGACTACCGCCAGCTGATACGCATGTACTCCATCTGTCCGCGTCAGGAGAAAATCACCGCAGTCCCTGGCCAGATTCTGCATGTAGGCCCCATAATTCAAGTCATGAAATCCGTAATCCCGATTAGGCACCTCGAGCCGCCACGCATGCCGATCACCAGCCTCCAGGCGCTTACGTCTCACATCACCGGAAAGGCGCCTGCATTTTCCGTTATATATGAAAATGCCATCTTCCTCATGGGGTGCACTGGCTTCTCTAAGCTCCTTTCGGGTACAGAAGCATGGATATACCTTTCCACAGTCTTTGAGGGCCTCAAGTGCCGCCTCATAGATTTCTCTTCTGTCGCTTTGAGAATAAGGACCGAATGCACCACCAGTCCACGGGTCTTCATCCCAATCCAGTCCTATCCATTTCATATCATGGACAAGACGCTCAACATATTCAGGCTTGGACCTGTCTGGATCGAGGTCCTCAATACGGAGTATCATGGTTCCAGACTTTTGCCTTACAGGCAGCCAGGCAAGCAGGGCTGCCCAAACATTTCCCAAATGTATGTAACCTGTTGGACTGGGTGCAAATCTTCCAACAGGCTTGTCATCCCCATTTCGCTTTGGGGTATTCTTCATTATCGTTCCTAGATCTAACGCATTCACACAGCCACCACCTTCACCTATCATTTTAATATAGAAAAACTCTGAAATCCAGTTTCATTGCTCAAACTGGACCTCAGAGCCTCCTCTTATGGTCTGCCTATGCTTTTTACTTTTGTCCTTCAACGATGGGAATCCACACTTCATAGCGCATGCCTTCATCGGTTTCACAGTCAGCCGGATAAATCTCCAGCTCAGCAGTTCCGGCATGCTCATAGGATGTTGCAGGAAACCACTCATGGTAAATCCGCTTCCATGTTTCCTGAATAGCCATTGGCATTTCTCCAACACCAGTAAAGACGGCCCATTTGCTTGCAGGAATGGTCACCGTTATGGTCTCTTCTCCAAATGACTCTAGGGCCGTAGAACGTATGGCAACCAGATAGTCAAAGTTCTCATTGCCATCAAAATTAATGGCTGCACCAATCACATCGCCATCTGCCGACTGACGATAGAGCTTATCCACTTTACCCTGCTTACTCAAGACCTCCCAGAACTCAGGTATGATTTTGAAGTTCTCATTGTTTTTTGTTGTGACCCGCTTTTTAAATCCAGTCAGCTCAAATGCCTCTCGGTCGATAATCTGATAATTCATCCTTTTTTCTCCTTTCACGGTAAGTTGAAAAGACAGTGGCGGAATTGCCTGCAATTCATGATTGCCCCTGCGCACAGCTGTTGGCGGTATGCCGTGCAGCTTCTTATAACGCCTTTGAAAATGAAATTTAATGTATTTACCGGTCAAAATAAGGATGAATTTTGAAATAACTCTGCAACAGCATAGCTGTTCTTATGGATACCTCTTCATTGTTCAGAATATCAAGGGCTTCCGACCTCCCTATTATAAGAATTTCAGCGTCTTCATTGTCCTCCTGAAAGGCTTTTGAAGGGAGACCCCCGAACTTTCCGTATACGATATTCACCCTCTCATTAATAATACCCACAGAGACATAGCGTTCACGCTCAATATACTCTGGCATGAGCGTCATTCCCGTTTCCTCCTTGAACTCCCGAACACTTGCCTTTTCAATCGATTCTCCCTCCTCGATCAGGCCTGCCGGGAACATATATACATACTGTCCTGCACTGACCCTGAACTCTCGGAGAATAACAACTTTATCACCGGTCTCATCGGTCGCAAAAATCATAGCCCCGTCCGTATAGGACTGACCACTGAAAATCTCATTTTCAAGTCGGCTCTTACTCTGCCGAGAAACCAGTTCCCAGACTCTATCCTTCCCAGACTTGGTTTTGTATTCAATATGAAATGTATTGAGATATGACAGCTTGTCGATTTCGCTGACCTTTTCGACACTCAGGCCATTCACTTGTTTTGCTTCCATTTTCTTTGTCATGTCAAACGCCTCTTTCTGTCTTGTTTTCGAATGCTTTTTCAATTAAAAAACCAGCAGACGAGCTTTTACTTTCTGCCCTGCTGCTGGTTTGTCTTTCATTATTCATAATTCACATAAGGCAGTGGATCAATCGGTTCTCCATTCAGTCGCACCTCGAAATGCAGACATGAACCTGTCGTTGATCCTGACGTTCCAACTCGGGCAATTGTTTCATTTTTTTCGACGGTCTGACCAACTTCTACAAGAAGAGCACTTGCATGTCCATATAAGGTGTTGATGCCATTTCCATGATCCAAAATCACAGTATAGCCATAGCCGGTGATGTAGCGTGATGCCGTTACGACACCTGCATCAGCAGCCCTAATTGGCGTTCCAGTAGGTGCGCCAATATCAATACCTTCGTGCATGCGGCCCCATCGCGTACCAAATCGTGAAGTCAAGATACCGCTCGCTGGATTTACAAACTCTCCTGAGGCGGCCACCTCTCTCCATTTTGAACCAGTCAGCATAACGGTATGAACCGGTTCTAGGACCACCTCTTCCGAAACCACCTGCTCCTGCTCCAGTCTCCCATTGATATATGTCTTTTCAATCACGACATTTTTAAGACCGTCCTTGCCCTGCGTCTTTATTTTCTGTTCGCCCACATACATGTCAGCATTCTTTTCATAGTATGTTGTTCCGATTATAGGCTGCTCTTCCTCTACCGTTTCGGTTGTAACCACTTGGAACCATGGCTTTGGTGTATTCAGACTGATTGTCTGTCCAATCTGAAGTCGTGTCAGATCCACCTCGCCGTTTGCCCCTGCAAGCTCTTCCACACTCAAACCAAAACGATTTGCGATATCCCAAGTTGTATCCCCTTTTTCAACAACGTAGGTTTCCAGCTCCTCTTTTCCACCAAGCACCTTTTCAATGGCAAAGTCAACGGTCTCAACTTCCTTGGGAAGGACCTGCACTCTTTCAACAGCTACGTTTTCATAAAACTCGGCGTTCTCCGCTGAGTCTACGTACAGATTCTTAACCCGCTTTAGAAATGCATCTGCATCAGCCTGGGTTCTGAAGGCGACAAATTCCTCACCATCCACATACAAGGCATAACCGTAAGTAGCATACGCCATGTGGTCTTCGATTAGCTTGTTCAGATCGGCAGTCTGCGTCAATGCGTCTTCCTTGCATTTTACAGCCTCAAAGCGAAGGACACTTTCAAATTGTGTCTCATAATAGCCACTTGCAGAAATATCCGCCTGCAGCGCTTCATAGTAGGCGCCAACAGCATCCGTATCTGCGGTCGTTCCGAGATATGCGTCTCCCATATAGACTTCACTTGCGTCTATTGCCGCATTTTGTATCATAACTGCTGTCATCACTATAATGAATGCAATGCCCCAAGGCATCCATTTTTTCAACTGATTCTGCATAGCCCTATACCTCTCTTGTTAATTTGAGATTTTCATCCGATATTCTACATGTTTTTAGCACGATGACAGTTTATTATATAAACCAAATGTTATGGTTTTATGAACAAAAAAACATTCTGAACGATACTATTTTATCATTCAGAATGCATTTAGGATACATGTTTTTATACACTTGCACTGCACACTTGGTCACCGCCAACAATTGTTTCCAAATTATCCAGAAAAACACTTACCATATTGGGATCGAAATGGCGGCCGCTCTGTGCCTTTATATAATCCAAGGATTCTTCAACTGAACAGGCTTCTTTGTAAACACGCCTATGCGTCATGGCATCAAACACATCAATAATGGCAAGCATTCTGGCACTCAGCGGAATTTCGCGGTCTTTCTTCCCGCTCGGATACCCGCTTCCATCATACTTTTCATGGTGATTGAGTGCGATTTCAGCTGCCATCTTGAGCACTTCAAGATCCGAGCTGTTAAGAATCTTATAGCCATGCAGCGTGTGGGTCTTGATGGTATCGAACTCCTCTTCATCAAGGCTGCCAGGCTTTTTGAGTATTTTATCCGGTATGGCGATTTTTCCAAGGTCATGCATGGTGCTTGCAACCCGAATCATCTCCGCCTCTGTATAGGAAAAATGATTGCAGAGGGCAAACTGATACATCATTTCCGACATGCGTTTGACATGGCTTCCGGTTTCCTCATGATGACTGTCTACAATTTCACCAAGGGCAAAGACGATTTCCTTCTGTGTCGTATTGATCATATTGTTCAAGATATAGTTATCCAGAGCAATGGAGTAATTGGAAAGAAAGAGCTGAATCAGTTCCATATCAAGGCCCATCTTGTCACCCTCAATAAAGATGAAGTTGCTCAAATTGCTGTTTCCACTGCTTTGTATTACCACACCCTTATCGATACGGTCCACGATTTTGTCGTTTTCCTTGTCGCTGCGCATCCACTCATGCAGGAAGTTTAAGTCCGGAATGGATTCGACCTCCTGATCAATATAATTTTCGTATTTTCCTGTAGCGGCCACGATGATATTCTTATTTTTCTTCTCCATGGTTACAAAGCCATCAGCTGTCTTGTCGCTGTTTCTAATGTAGACCATATCAGGTTGGTCTGTATGCAGATTGGAGAGCTCGTCAAGAATACTGGTTAGAAAGTCCTTCAGGGAATTATGCTCAAAGAGTCTGGCACTTGATTTTATAATCTTTTCCAGACCACTTCTGTGCTTCTCGAGTTTGTTAAGATCCCTGAAGTTTCGAAGGGCTGAGTAGAGAGTCGTATTCAGTCTCTTGACCGTCAGCTCCGTCTTAAGGCGGTAGTCGTTGATGTCAAAGTCTCGAATGATCTGCTCCTCTGGCGCTTCACCCGGTTGACCGGTTCTAAGGACAATACGTGTCATCCCATTCTTGAGAACATGCCTGAGATGCTCAACGACTTCAAGACCTGCATGACTGCTTTCCATAACCACATCGAGAAACAGTATTGCCGTGTCGGGATGCTGCTCAAGAATTTCAATGGTTTCCTTGCCGGAGTATGTGTCAAAGAACTCCAGTTTCTTCCCTTCAAAATCAAAGTCCCTGAGAATCATTTTTGTCACTTTATGAATTTCTTCATCGTCATCGGCAATGACAACCTTATAGGTTCCCCTATTCATGCTTTGTTCTTCATCATCATCTTCATTTAAAAAATCCAGTTCAAAATCATCTGCGTCCCATTTCTCCATGTGATCACCTCAAATATGATATGGGTCCTGACACATTATCCTCATCTATGTCCACCTACTTATCAAGCGGTGTTCTGATGACAAATCTTGTGCCCTTGCCCTCTTCACTGATACATTGAATTTTGCCATTAAGTTTTCCTGTCACTATGTTATACACGATATTCAATCCAAGGCCACTGCCACCACGTTTTCGATTCGTCGTAAAGAAGGGGTCGAAAATCCGTGACAGATTTTCCTCTGAAATCCCTGCGCCGTCATCCCAATAATCAAATATGAAGGTGTCATCTTCGCGGTAGGCTCTTATATGAATATGCCCCTCTTCAACCTGTTCAAAACCATGGATGAGTGAGTTCATAATCAGATTCGTGAGTATTTGAGATAAGGCCCCCGGGTAACTTCTGATTTGAAGTGCCTCGTCACAATCAATTTCAAATGTGTGCTTGGTATTTTTATATTCGTGCTTCAAGGCAAGGAGCACATCGTGAATTGTGTCAGCCACCTTGAAATCCGTAATGTTCTCAACACTCTGATTTACAGAAATCTCTTTGAAGCTTCGGATGAGTTCAGACGCCCTTCCCAAGTTGGTATTGATGATTTCAGCACTTTCATCGATACTCTTCATATATTCTGTAAGATCTTTTTTGGAAAGCTTACCTTCCCGCAGCTTCCTAAACATGGTTGTATTGATCTTATCCATATAGGAACCTGCCGTTACGGCAACGCCCAGTGGTGTATTGACTTCATGGGCAATGCCTGCCACGAGGCTTCCAAGGGACGCCAGGCGTTCGCGGTCAATAAGCTCCTGCATTGTCGCTTCAAGTTCTTCAGTTCTTTCCCTGACCATGCTCTCAAGCTCCTGTTTCTCAGCTTTCAGCAGGCTCTGAATACGTTCCTGGGCAAGTACGAGGTCCGTAATATCCGTGCTGGCACCGAGAATCGAGGCCAGGTTCCCATTCTCATCAAACTGAGGTACCAGCTTGACACTCTGAATTTTCCGATCTCCACTCAAATCCAAATACTCGTATTGGAAATCCTGTTTTGTATTCGTTTTAAGGACATTGTTAAAGCTCTCATCGCATATTCTGCGCATCTTATGGCTTTCAATGATGATTTCGTAAGGCTTTCCAATCATGTATTCCTTGCTATAGGGCATGGCGCTTGCAAAGCTGTTGTTCATGGAAATGAATTTTCCATCTGTGGAAATGCTATAAATCATATTGTCGACATTTTCAATAAGTGTACGGTACTTTTCCTCACTCTCCTGGAGCTTGGTAAAAGAGCCTTGAAGCTTTTCAGCCATATTGTTGAAGGCCATGACAAGTTCCCGCGTTTCAAAGAGCTGAACGTTACCGATTTCAAGCTTGGTGTCGAAGTCACCTCCGGAAAGCTTCAGTGCCGCTTCAGAGCTTTCTAATATAGGTTTTGTGACCCTTGAGAGGGCATACATGGCCATAAACATACTGAAGACAAGTATGACTGCCGTAAACTGAAAGGTTGTGTCCTGTCTGTGCTTAACCGCACCCATCAGGTCCGATTCAGGGATGACTGCCACAATGCTCCAGTTAAGCGCCGCCGGGCTCTTGAGAGGTGAATACATGGAAAAATAGCGTGCGTTGTCAATCATAATCTGTTCAACCTCGCCGCTTGCTGTCTCTTCTTCCTGAATATGCTTTGCAGACATTTGAATCATTTGATTTTCCGCTTCATAGGCCGGCAGCATAACAGCTGTTGGCGGGTCGGTCTCCGTAATCTTTACATAATCCGCATCAATGGAGTGGGCTATGATGTTAAAATCGCTGTCTACTATATAGATGACACCATTGCCCTTCATTTCTTCATCGAGCAGGAAATCATTGATCATATTGAGCTTCACATCCGCACCTGCCACGCCCCTGAAGATATTGAGCTTGTCAAAAACAGGGACTAGGGATGTAATGGTAAGCTCCATCTTTTCATCGTAGTTCACATAAACCTCAGACCATTGAACTTGTCTGTTTTTCTTTACAGGGGCATACCAGGGCCGCGTTGTCGGGTCGTATTCCTCAAAAGATGCCAGTAGTTCTGATTTCTGATTTTCGCCCGCATAAATGTTCAAGTTGAAGTCCGTTCTTGTATCCTTCAGCATCAGACCGTATGACTGGTCGTCATTGTGCCTGTAACCTGCGAAATTTCCTTTTTCATCTCCATAGCTCATAGCACTGATCTGCGGCGTGTCTGCCTGTGCCTGCTTCATAAACTCCAGTGTGAACCGTTCAATATCATACATGGTATCGTAGTCGTACATACCTGTATTGGCAATATAATACTCATAGAAGCTGTTGACATCCTGGGAATCCATAAGCAGGGTGCTCAGACGCATTTCTGTATTTTCATAGAGCGCATCAAGAATTTTTGAGCCTTGTTCCTTAGCTAAAAAATCGTAATCACGCGCACTGAAATAAACAGACACTATAAGAACTAAAAATGTAATGATTACTATGGGGAGCATAACCGCTGTCCTGAGTGACCACACACGGTGTTTCATAAACTCACTCCTAACGTCAGCCCATGTTGGAGCCTGTACATTTGCTTCTTAAAACACATATACCGTATACATACCCCAAGTAACTTCAAAGTAGCAGCTTCATGGCTTATTTCACATCTGAAATTGCAAATGATGCGTGACATTTAAACTTCCCCTCACACATTGGTTGCCTACAAGTCGTTATGGTAACTTTGCTTTTTTCCCGCTGCTCTCCTTTGTCTTTCACGAAAAATAAACCCGTTCCAGGGGAACGGGTTTTAAAAGTCTTTCTTTTATGATTATCTGATATCAATCGCTGAAATTGGATGCTGCAACCACTACTGCGTATAGGATGAATAATGCTGTGATATCTGCTGTATTTAAGCTGCATCTAGTGCTTCGTCGTTACTGCTCGAATTTGAATATGAGTGTATACCCAATCTCAACAATCTCTAAACAAAGTATATGCGAATTTTGTCGAATTTTCAAGAATCAATTGAAAATTTTCGAAACACAAAGTCTGAAAGCTAGTGTTTTCAAATTCTACAAGTTTTCTAAAGAATTTTGCTGAAGAATGATTTTGTTCTTTCTTCTTTTGGATTGTCAATAACCTCAGACGCCGGCCCCTCTTCGCAGATAACGCCTGCATCCATAAAAACGACACGGTCGCTTACTTCACGTGCAAAGCCCACCTCATGGGTTACAACAATCATGGTCATGCCGTCTTTAGCCAGCTTCTTCATGACTGCCAGAACCTCACCAACAAGCTCTGGGTCGAGTGCAGATGTCGGCTCGTCAAAGAGCATGATCTTAGGCTTCATCGCAAGCGCACGTGCAATTGCCACACGCTGCTGCTGACCACCCGAAAGTCTTGAAGGATACTCCTGGGCCTTGTCAGCAAGCCCAACTGCCTGAAGCAGCTCTTTTGCCTCTTTGCGCGCATCTTCTTCCGGCACGCTTCTCACAAGCATGGGCGCCTTCATGACATTTTCAAGCGCTGTCAGGTGCGGGAAAAGATTAAACCTCTGAAATACCATCCCCAGTTCCATACAAAGTGCCTGAGAATGTTCAGGGCTCACGTGAATCAGATCCTTGTCGTTTTCCCTCTTGTCAACAAGCTCTCCATCGATATAGACTTCACCTGACGTGATGCGCTCCAAATGATTCAAGCATCTCAACAGGGTAGACTTTCCCGAGCCGCTCGCACCCAGTACACAGACCACTTCATTTTCCTTGACTGCAAAGTTGATGCCTTTGAGCACTTCGAGATTTCCAAAATACTTGTGGACATTTTCAACTCTTACCATTTCTTTTTTTGATGTATTACTCATAAGCGCCCACCTTCTTCTCAAGCTTCTCAAAACCTATTTGTATGAATGTCGTCAAAACCAGATATATAGCAGCCGCATAGACATAATAGATCCATTTTCCGGACGAACTGCTCATTGTCTTTGTCGTTCTGAGAAGGTCTGATATCGCCACTGTCGAAGCAAGGGATGTATCCTTGATCAGCATGATGAACTCATTGCCAACAGATGGAAGCAGACGTTTAAAGGACTGGGGAATTATAATATGGAACATAGACTGCTTATAACTCATGCCCAAGGCTTTTGACGCTTCAAGCTGTCCCTTGTCAATAGATTCAATGCCCGCTCTGAAAAACTCAGCCAGATAAGCAGTCGAGTTTAGTGCAAAGGCAATGAAACAAGCCATTAAGGGATCAATTGGAAATGGTCTTCCAAATACATCCTTCATAATAAGCGGCATTGCGTAAAAAATCATAAAAAGCTGAAGCAGAAGCGGTGTGCCCCTGAAAAACCATACATAGATCCAAGTGATTTTTCCAATCACCTTATTCTTGGAAATCCTGCCGACAGCCACCAGCATGCCCAAAACGATACCGATTAGAATCGCTACTGTAGCTATCGCTATTGTGTATCCTGTTCCCTTTAATATTGCCTGTATTTGAACCGGGTTTAACATACTCAATTCCCCTTACCATACTCTGTCTGTTTACTGTGGATTTATCAACGAAAAGATGACCCATCTTGATGACAGGTCATCCAACTTAGCAATACCACTCTTGGAGTGCCGTATTTTCGTGCTTTATTATTCGATAACCTTGATTTCTGCGTCAATACCTGTTGCAAAGTCTTCTGAGAACCACTTCTTAGAGATTTCTGTCATTTTACCAGAAGCCTGAAGTGCTGCGATCGCTTCATCGACTGAAGCTGCAAGTTCTGTGTTCTCTTTAGCCATACAAATACCAATTGGCTCATTTGAAAGAAGACCAGAAGTAATTACAAATGATTCAGGATCATTGGCAATGTAGAAACCACCTACAGAACTGTCAACCAGAATGTACTCGATTGAACCGCCCTTAAGTGCGGCAAAAGCTTCCATTACAGTGTCAAACTGAGACAGGGACAGATCATAACCATCAGCGATAAATTTCTTAGCTGCGATATCCGCAGTTGTCTCAAGCTGAACACCTACTTTTTTGCCAGCCAGCTCTTCAATGCTTGTCGCTGCTGTACCGTCCGCGGCAGACACAATAACAATACCATTAGCCAGGTAAGGCTGCGTCATTGAGAATGCTTCCATACGGTCTGGTGTAATACTTACACATGAAATAATCATGTCATATTGTCCAGTGTTCACACCATTGAAAATGCCGTCCCAAGCCGTTGGTACATACTCGATTTCAGCATTCATCTGCTCTGCAAGTGCAACGCCAAAATCAATATCAAAACCGATTAGGTCATTTGTTGCTTCATCATGATACTCGAAAGGCGGGTATGCGTCATCAAGACCTACTCTAATTACCATTTTTTCTTCTTTAGCCGGTTCTTCGGCAGGTGCCTCTGTCGAAGTTTCAGCTGGTGCTTCTGCTGGCGCTTTTTCTTCAGCCGGTGCCGCACAGGCAACCATGGAAATCGCCAAAACCATCATCATTAAAATCGAAAACCATTTTTTCATATTAACCCCTCCACCATAATACAGTTGTATTATTATTCATAATTTTCACTAACTATACTATACTATTTTTTTCATTTCAAGAGTTTTTTTAAACTTTTTTGGATATATTCGATTTTTTTAAGGTAAAACGATTTCCTATTACGGGTTTTTTGATTTTTTGCAATTTTTTACACTTTGTATACTTATTCATCCGATACCTTTAAAAGACTATTTTTGTAAGTTTCATGATTCTCTAACGAAATGAGATTTCCTAGACAATAAAAAAATACCCACATCACACAAATCTGCATGAAATGGGTATCGAGTTTATACGCTATTGAACTTCTATTATTCTGCAGTGACAGGTTTGAAGCCATACTTTTCAAGCACAGCATCTCCCGCTTCGCCCTTTATAAAGTCGTACAATGCACTGGTCCCCTCTTTAGCTTCAGGAAGAACAGCCATATAGTAGGAACCAATGACATTATAGGCGTCACTGATTTCGATAACGCGAACCTTGTCACGAACCGCATCTGTAATATCAGTTCTGTAAACAAGCGCAGCGTCAGCTTCTCCAAGTGCAACCTTCATCAGAACCTGTCTGACATTGCTCTCTTCAGAAACCACATTGGACATTGCCGATTCAAAGTAAGTATCAGCGTTGGCCTCTGAATACTTCTGTAAAATCCTTCGTGCATAGTCTCCGGCAGGCACACCGCTTTCAGCAAGCACCAGCTGACAAGAGCCGCTCAAATCTCCCAGGTCGTCAATCACGGCATCACTGTCATTTGAAACGGCAATCACCATGGCATTCTCAAGAATTTTTTCACCGGGTTCTACCAGATTTTGCTCAAGCAGGGCCTGGTAATGCTTTTCATTTGCTGAAATAAAAATATCTGCATCTGCGCCGTTCTCAATTTGACTGCGCAGGGTTTTCGATCCCGCATAATTTGTCAGGATTTCAACATCAGGATAAATCGCATGATAGGCCTCTACAATTTCAGATACGGCATCAGTCATGGATGCTGCCGCAAATATCATAATTGAAGATTCACTTTCCATCGACTCCGAAGACGATGTAGCACACCCTGCACTCAGAAAGATTACCGCCAGCATTATAACTAGCAGACCTCCAAATCGCCTCATTAAATATCTATTGCTCATCTTATCTCCTTATAATATGTAACATCGCAGCACACAGCTAGCGATTGTCCACAGTGTCCTTATCTTTAGTCTTCACTTCACTTTCTGATTGACACGCCTCAGAAACAGACAGCCCCTTATCGCCTGTGCGCTGCACGCTGAAGCCTGAGTCCTTCAGAACTTGTATCACCTTATCCGCTGCCGCGGAACTTCTTAGATTTTCAAGTGACACCGCAAGTGATTCCAGTGCTTCACCATTTCCATTTTTTCTATCAAGACCGATAATTTGTCCGGCACGTCCTGAAAGACACTGCGAAAACAAGTCTGAAGGAGATGCCTTCTGAATGAACTTTCCAGCATCCATAAGCGCAATTCTATCTGCAAGTTCCAGAGCTTCATCTATATCATGGGTTACAAAGACCATGGGCGTTTCAAAACTTTCCTTAATTTGCCTTACAAGGATACGCATCTGGGATCTGATGTTATGATCCAGTGCGCTAAAGGGTTCATCCCATAAGAGAAGCGCCGGTCGCATCATTAAGGCACGGGCAATGGCAACGCGTTGGCGCTGGCCGCCTGAAAGCACCTTGGGATAGGTATTCTCATGTGCTTTCAAACCCATCGTTTCAATCAGTTCATGATATAGCTTTTCATCTTCCAGCTTGGGTCTACCACGAACACCATACAGTATGTTCTGCTTAACAGACATATGCGGAAACAGGTAGCCCCCCTGCTGAATATAGCCAATATGCCGCTGGTTAATCGGCATTTCTAGCTTGCCCTCACCACTGTATAGGACTCTGTCATCCACTCGAATGTACCCCGCGTCAGGACGCAATATACCCGTAATCAGATTCATAAGCGTGGTTTTGCCGCATCCAGAAGGACCAAAAACCACCAAAAGCTCTCCATAGGGCACCTCGAGTTCGCATCTGAGTTCAAGCATGCCAATTTTCTTTTCCAGCCTGCAGCTAAACATATTCTCGCCTGCCTTTGACAACCAAATGTACAATCAGAAGCAATCCGACTGATAACCCTACCATGATTTGAGCAATCCCAAGCGCCACACCCATATCCGATTCCATGGCTGAATAAATTGCCAGCGGCAATGTCTGTGTCCGGCCTCTAAGGTTTCCGGCAAACATGATGGTTGCGCCAAACTCCGCCAGGCCACGTGCCCAGGCCATGATGGCACCAGTATATATACTCCCTGACGAAAGCGGCAGGGTTATCCTTCTAAAGGCCTTGAAACGACTGTCTCCAAGCGTCATTGCTGTAAGTTCCAGGTGTTCATCCACCGCAGCAAATCCCTCAGCGACCGTTTTTATATATATGGGCAGTCCAACAAAAACTTGTGCCACTATGACCGCAGCCAGGCTGAAGGGCAGCTGAATCCCGTAATCATAGAGCATCGCACCCGCCAGTCCCCTTCTTCCAAAGGTCATAAGCAAGAGCAGGCCCGCAACAGCAGGCGGAAGAACCAAGGGGATGTCCATAACCACATTTACAAGGCTTTTCCCTTTAAAAGGTACACGGGCATAGGCATAGGCAGCCGGCGTGCCAAGCAAAATCACAGTAAGCATCATGAGTACGGTCGACTTCGCACTCACCGCTAAAGCTTCTGCCAAGGCTTTATTACGCAAGACCTGACCCTCTACATCCCCTGAAAAAACCAGACTCAAAAGCGGAAGCAGTATGAAGATGATACAAACCCCATAAGAAATGAGCGCAATAGGCCGCATATCCATTCCCATGTTTTTCAATCTTCTTAAAACACCACGATCCATGCTTTCCTCCTATACTGCATACACCCTTCAAATTTTGATACACTACTTCTTCTAGGATACTACTTTTCGTGCAGAATTGCAGCTGCAAATTGAGCATATACCCTTTTCGTCAACTTTACGTCAAAAGTCATTCCATAGTAATTATCGAATTGTATCATAACACGTTTCAATGACACTAGGAAATGATAGACCCTAGATATTTATGCCTAAATCTGGGTAAATGAGTAAAAATAACTATACTTGGATAAGGAGATAGAATATGAGCAGAACTCACGCACTTGAAAACATAAGAAACATCGGCATCATGGCTCATATCGATGCAGGAAAAACCACTACAACTGAACGGATTCTTTTCTATACGGGCCTCACCCATAAAATCGGTGAGGTTCATGACGGTTCAGCGGTCATGGACTGGATGGAGCAGGAGCAGGAACGGGGAATCACCATCACCTCGGCAGCCACAACCTGCTACTGGGACGACCGGCGTGTGAACATCATCGATACCCCAGGCCATGTGGATTTTACCGTAGAAGTCGAGCGTGCCCTTCGCATTCTGGATGGTGCAGTAGTGCTTCTTGATGCAAAGGGCGGTGTCGAACCCCAAACGGAAGCTGTTTGGCATCAGGCAGACCACTACCATATTCCTCGCATCGCCTTTGTCAACAAAATGGATATTGTTGGAGCAAATTTCGATCAAGCTGTCCATATGATGCGCGACAGACTGGGGGCAAATGCTGTTCCAATTCAAGTTCCCATCGGTTCAGAAAATGACTTTTCTGGTATGATTTCACTGGTTCACATGAAGGCCTTTTACAACGAAGGCGATCATGGCGAGACGCTGGTCGTTTCCGAAATTCCTGAAAATATGATGGAAGTTGCCCGTGACGCGCGCCTACAGCTCATAGAAGCACTTGCCGATACGGACGACAATCTTATGCGTGCTTATTTGGAAGAACGTGAAATCACCACGCTTATGCTTATGAATGCGATACGACAAGCAACCATAAAGTGTCAAACCGTCCCTGTGCTCTGCGGCGCAGCCTACAGAAACAAAGGAATACAGCCTCTGCTTGACGCTGTTATCGACTACCTGCCTTCGCCTCTGGATATTCCTCCCGTTGAAGGCGTCAAACCAAGTGGCGAAACAACCCAGCGACACGCCAATGACAAAGATCCCTTTTCAGCACTCGTATTCAAAATCATGACGGATCCCTACGTTGGAAAGCTTGCCTACTTTAGAGTTTATTCAGGTACACTCAACACTGGCAGCAGTGTTTTCAATTCTGGAAAAGAAAAGAAGGAAAAGGTTTCAAAGCTGCTTCAGGTCCATGCCAACAAACGTACTGAAATTCCGGCAGCCTATACTGGCGATATTGCTGCTGTAATCGGACTAAAATATACAACAACTGGTGATACCCTGTGCGCGCAGCATGCGCCCGTCATTCTGGAATCCATGGAATTTCCGACACCGGTCATATCCGTAGCCATTGAACCGAAAACACCCGGAGATCACGATAAGCTCCTGACTTCACTCGACCGCTTGGCAGAGGAAGATCCTACCTTCAAGACTTACACGCATCCTGAAACTGGACAAACCATTATCCAGGGAATGGGTGAACTGCATCTGGAAGTCATTGTCGATAGACTCCTGCGTGAATTCCACGTCAGTGCCAATGTCGGAAGACCTCAGGTTTCATTTAAGGAGACCATCAGCCGGTCTATAAATGTGACATCGGAAATCACACGGGAAAATTTTGGACACGACATGTACGCCAGAATTGGCATTGAAATGCGTCCCAACCCCCGAGGAACTGGCAATACCTATGCTACTGCAATCAAGAGCGCCAGCCTCCCAAAAAACTATCTGCATGCCTGCATGGATGGCTTCAAGACAGCACTTGAGTCTGGTGTCATTGGCGGCTACGAGGTGGTGGATGTTCACGTCGAACTCACCTCAGCCGATTTCGATGAAATGGATTCCTCAGAAGTCGCTTTCATCACGGCAGCGTCCCGCGCCGTGAAGGAGGGACTCGATCTCGGAAAATCCAAGCTTCTTGAACCCATTTTCAAGGTTGAAATCACAGTTCCCGACGACTATGTGGGCGACATTGTCAGCGACATCAATATGCGCAGTGGCATCATGCAGGGCATGGAGCTTTTTGGTGCAGTACAAAAGATACGTGCCATGATTCCGCTTTCAAAGCTGTTTGGTTACGCCACAGACATCCGGTCCAAATCTCAGGGAAGAGCACATCATACCATGTTGTTTGATCACTTCCGGGAAGTGGAGTAGGACATGAACTTATTTTTTCACTGCGCATGAAAAAAGGACCTTGAGTTGCATCTCTTTCGAGTCTGCAATTCAAAGTCCTTTTTGTATCTTTTTGTTATAGCCTCAGGCATATAGGATTACGATCTGGTTTTACTTCGGGCATACACCGCAAAAACATGGGGATGCATATGCTCAATATTCTCACGCTGGGCCTGAATCGATTCAATCTCCCATTCCTGTGAGATCTTTGGAAAATAGACATTCGCGTCAAAGTCCTGAAAGATATGGGTAATATAAAGCTTATCTGCCAAGGGCATGAACTGTTCATAGATTGAACCCCCACCAATGACGAAAATTTCCTTTTCACCCTGTCCGTTCAACCGCTCAGCTATTTTGAGGCTCTCATCAATGCTGCGTGCTATAATTGCACCCGCATGTTCAAAATCATCCTGCCGGGTAATGACAATATTCTCCCGCCCTCTCAGCGGTCCGCCTGGCAATGACAGAAATGTCTTTCTCCCCATAATCAGAATATGCCCCGCCGTTATCTTGTTGAAATATTTCAAGTCGGGACTTATATGGCACAAGAGTGCGTTTGACTGGCCAATTTCATTATGAAGACCAATTGCGGCAATCAGATTTATGAACATAATGCCTCCTAAATTCCTAGGTCGAATTTCAGCTGTGGCTTCAGGGGATTATAGGCTTCCATTCTGAAGTCATCGATTGTAAACTCAAAGAAATCTGTCTTATCCGTATCAAGAACAAGTCTTGCCTGCGGCAGGTCGGGATTGCTTTCAAATCGCTTGATCAGTTCCCTTGCCTGTTCAAAATGTCTGTCATAAATATGAAGGTTATGGGTATAATGCGCAAACACCCCCGGCGTAAGTCCACAGTGCTTGGCAACCATCATCATGAAAGCCACGTACTGGATTTTATTGATGTGACCCGCCACCAGATAATCATTGGAACGCTGTATCAATGTCATATCCAAGTATCTTACCGTTTCACCATCTGCACTTTTCACCGGTCTGACACTCCACATGGTCATAAAAGCGCATGGATTGAGTCCATCTGTTTCCTTGAAGTCATTTTCCTGCCACAGGCTGATGATATGTCTTCTACCGTAGGGCTGATTCGTGATTCCATCCAGAAGGCCCTGCATGAGGTCATATTTTTTCACAGTGGCACCGTAGCGCATTCCAATGGTCTTTCCGTCGCCAACTGCCCATTCATCCCACCAATGGATCTTGTATTTTTCCTTGAGCATCTCGAGGGCGTTGGACTGGTCCTGGTAAATCCAGAAGATTTCCTTTATGCCCGACTTCCACCCAATAGATCTGAGTCCGGTGATTGGAAACTCACCCTTTGCGATATTGTACTTTTCAAAGTTCTGGGTAATGAAGCGTGTATGTGAAGGCGTGCCGTCCTTATAAACCGGCCGGACATCTCCATCGAAATCATCGCTGCCTTCTTCCATGATTTCTATGATATTGTCTATATACATTTTATCTACTTTGCTCAAGTCATGTGCCTCCTAGTCTGTACATTGATTCATTACTTACAGATACTATTTTATTCTTCAGCAGCCTCAACGTCAAACCAGAATGAAACATAACCATTTTTGTTATAGCATCCAAATTTCTGTCCGGCGATTTCCTGAATTGCCTTTACAATGGAGAGTCCCAGTCCATAACTGTTTTCATCATAAGACCTGGATGTATCGGCCTTATAGAATCCATCCCAAATATAGGTCATAACATCATCTGTTATGGGCCCGCCTGAGTTGGTTACAGTTATACGAATGCTCTTTCCAATTCTCTTTGAGTCGATTTTGACCAGACGTTTCGCATCACAATACTTGCCGGCATTGCTTATATAATTGGCAAGAACCTGTTCAAATCGAACCATATCAAACCAGCCCATGTCTGGCTCCAGATCTACCTCTACATGTAAATTGCTCTCTTCAACAAATCCTGCATACTTATCAAGAAAGGCTTCTACAGAATCCTTTGTACTGTTTCTTGAAGGCACCAGTTCAAGGCGACCGCTTTCCAGTCTGGACAATTCCAGGATTTCATTGAGAAGTCGCTTCATTTTTACAGATTCTTCAGCAATGTATTCAATATAAATCTTTTGCTGCTCAGGGCTCGGCACAAATCCCTGGGCAATTTCATCCGCATATCCCTTTATAAGCGACAATGGCGTACGCAGTTCATGCGATGCATTGGATATGAACTTGCGCTGGGACTCTATATCCTTCTCAAGCTGTCTGTTCTGTGCTTCCAAAGTCTGAAGCGCACTTTGCAGTGCCTTTGACAAGGTTTCGATATCCTTATTCAGGTCCTCCAGTTCATCGCCAGTATGCACTTCAATGCCAGAGTCAAATTCCAGCTGGCTAAGCTTGTTTACGTGTCCCTGCATGTCCTGGATTGGCTTGGTGAAGTTCCTTGATATACGCATGGCCACATAAATTGCAATGAGTAAAAATGCGGATGTGACCATCCCAAGGAGTATGTTGGCCTGAAAAACGCTTTTGCGAATGGGTTCCACACCCTGGGTCAAATAAATGGTCACGCCGTTGTCCATTGACGACTTGACCACATAGAGTTCACCACTTCTATTGGGTTCACTGAGAACACCTGCTGAAACATGATTGTCTATGTCCTCCCAGTTTGAAATCTTATCTGCAGGAAAGGTTGGATGAAGCGGCTTTACCCGATTTCCTACCTTTTCCTCATCCGTTTCCTTGAACTCTCCTGGTCCTCTTATACCAACATCCATAGATGAAGAGTACATGACCACGCCATCTTTTTCTATAATGATGTCATAAGCATGTCCGGGATCCAGTTCAGAGATCTGATCGGACCAGTCACTCGCACTCACTTCATAATCCAAGGCCTCAAGGTACTCCACACCTTCCAGCATGTCCTTCTTGATTGAATAGTCATAAAGCGGCTTAAGCAAAAGAGAATTCGCTATGAGCAGAATGATGGAAAAACTCATCATCAGAAGCGTTATCTGGAAAGCGAGCCGCCTTGAAATTGTCTTAAATTTCATCTTCGTCTCCTAACTTATAGCCGTAGCCGCGCACTGTTTTCAAGTAGCCACTACAGCTTCCGAGCTTATTTCGAAGTCTGTTGACATGAGAATCCACCGTACTGTCAGACCCCAGGTAATCATAGCCCCAGACCTTCTCGAGAATCTGTTCCCTGCTCAGTGATATGCCCTTGTTGCGCATGAGATAGACCAGCAGGTCGAACTCCTTTCGCTTGAGTTCGACAGTCATGCCTTCCAGCTTGAAGGTATGGGCAGGAATATCCACTTCTATATCGCCAATTTTCAACACGTCTGCATTTGCATCGGAACCTTCCGTATCTTTTAAGCGCCTGAGCACTGCTTCAATTCTTGCGACAAGCACCATGGGGGTAAAGGGTTTTACCACGTAGTCATCTGCGCCGAGTGTCAGGCCTTTGACCTGATCGTAATCCTCACCCTTTGCAGTCAGCATGATGATTCTGCTGGTACTGATCTCACGTATTTTCTCACAGGCTTCAAAGCCATCCATAACCGGCATCATAACATCAAGAAGGACAAGATCCGGCTTCTCGTGTTCAACCTTTTTCACTGCCTCCAAACCATTTTCCGCCTGTATGACCTCATACTCTCTGTTCTTAAGTATCATTGTAATCATTTCGCGCAGTCTGGAATCATCGTCAACCACAAGTATGCGTATCTTGCCCTTCATATCTTTCACTCCTTATTCGGATTATTCACTTTCTGTCTCTGAGTCCACTTGCGTAGGCATTTCCATTGGTGGCTCTCCACCTTCTGGAGGCTGTTCGCCTTCTGGAAACGCACCGTTGCGCTCAGGTCTCTCACCACGTTCGCCCTGTGGTCGATCACCAAAACCGCCTTGGCCGTGACCGCCACCCATGGAACCACTTGTGCCCACAGATGTAACTGTATCTGCTACTGTAGCTGTTTCGACAGTTTCACCATTTACTGTTACTGTATAGCTGCCGCCAAGTTCAATCTCTTCACTTGAGAAAACAATACTTTGGAATGTCTTCTCTGAGACATAATCAAGAATCACGTTTCCAGATTCATCAATAATCTGTACAGATGTACCTGCGTCGTAAGTGGTCGAAAGACCAATTGACAGCGTATTCACAGCCGAATCCGAACCCGGTGTCTGCACCATGCCGATGCTGCCTACTGCTACGAGTGTGCCGCCATCCATCACAAATGTACCATTGTAATCAATACTGCCATTTCCATTCATAGTTGGTCCATATACGTTAACTGTACCGCCGTTCATCCATACACTTCCATTTGAGTCAAGTCCATCACCGTCGCTGTAAATTGTCAGTTCGCCGCCGTTGATTGTAAGACCATGCCCTTCAAGATTTTCACTTCCACCGGGACCACCTGGTCCTCTAAAACCAGTCTGTGTTTCCGTTTCAGTTGTCTCAGTCGTTTCCACTTCACCAGATACATTCACACCGTCATCAGAAGCATGCACTTCAATCACGCCGCCTTCGATTACGATGTCCAGCGCTTCAATACCTTCATAGCTATCTGTCACAAGTACGTTTCCATCTTCAATATATACTACTATTTCGGACTCAAGGCCGTCTGTTCCTGCTTCGATTTCTAAAGAACCGCCGCCAACATACAGAAGATCCTTGCCTTTGATACCGTTATGCTCTGCACTTACAACAATGTTTCCTGACAGGATGACCAGATCATCTTTGGAGATAATACCACTTTTGTTGGGTGCGTCGATCTGCAGAGTGCCTGAACCGTTAATTGCCAGGTCGTCTTTGCTGTAAATCGCCGCATTGGTCTTATCCTCTGTGTCTTCCTCCACATATGCACTGCCGTCATAGATTGTATTCACAGTTCCGCTTTTCAGTGTGATGGTTGTTTCATCTGCCTGCTCAACCACAATTGGAGAGGCCGAGCTGTTATTCAGCACAAGACCTGCAAGGATCAGCTGAACGTCATCATCCCCTGCATCTACTTTGATTTGCCCGTCAAACGCACCCGATAGGCTGTATGTGCCGCCTTCAGTGATGGTGATACCTTCACTTGATGTTTCAACACCATCACCATTGATTTTCGCCGCATTGTTCTCAAAGCTAATGATTGTATCTATTGAAGCTGATTCATCCGGGTAGTCTTTACTTGTTGCCTTCTCAACAGCTTCCAGATACTCTGAAGTTGCATTTGACGCTACCGATTCACCCGATGTGTCCGTGACAGCTTCAGTGGCTTCATCCGCATTGTCTTCCTGCTCAACCACAGAAGTTGATGTTGTTTTCGATGTATCATCCGCACTTGTAACGCTTGTGCTTACACCCAGTGCCGAAGTGAATATTCCAATTACGACTGCTCCGATCAGCAGTATGCTCAATATCTTTTTCATGATAATCTCCTTATCTGCTTGCCTTATTATACGCATTATCTTCCAGATTTATGGCCTACGCTGCGTAGTCACCATCATAGCTTAGCATCGCAACGTTTTTTACGCCTTCAATTTCATCGATTTCATTGATGATGCTGCTTCTATCTGATTTTGTTCTGATTTCTATTGTCAACTCATACTGGTTTGGTACTTTTGTTTTAGATTTTACCTTGTAACCGTCAAGTGCGCGATCCAGCAGTTCAAAAATCTTATCTTCTGCTTCTTTATTTTCATACCCCATAATCAGCAGGTAAGGTTCAAGTCTGATGTCCATATTTGTAAATGTGTAGAGCACAGCTGCTATGAAGAGGAAGGATATAAGAGACAGGAGATAGAGTCCCGCACCTGCAATAATTCCTGATCCAATAGCCCAAAACATATAAACCACATCAATCGGATCTTTTATGGATGTCCTAAACCGCACAATCGAAAGTGCACCAACCATGCCAAGGGACAATACGATGTTGTTGGTCACGCCAATGATGATTGTTGCCGAAATCAGACTGAGTACCACCAGTGAAATGTTGAATGTCTTTGAGTACATCACACCCTGGAAGGTTTTTTTATAAACGAAGAATATGCCTGCACCAATCAGAAAAGCAATTCCCAGTGTAATAAGTATTTCCAGTGTAGACAGGGCGCCAGTCGCCTGTTCTATAAAATCATTCTTAAAAATATCATTAATTGTCATCTCAATCGCTCCTCTAATCTAATAACATCTTGTGCGGCATAGTGTATATTTTGAGACACCCTGTCTCGATGCCACGCCTTGTTGAACCAGTGCCTTGATATGTCCAGGCAGAAAACCTGTATATTTTACTTCCATAACCACCTGATCCTCTTCAACGGCTGGTGCGTATATGGAATCTTCACTGAATATGTTTGTACCTGTTGCATTGAACCTTACATTGTAGTCCATGGTTACTCGGACTGTTCCATAATCATAAACATAAGTCTGTCTGTCATATTCGACAATCACCTTTGGTTTGAGTCTTCTGTTAAGAGCTTCATTGCAGAACTCTTTTAAAAGTGCGTTGTCCGTCTGCTCTCTAACCGCTGCATAATTTCCATCAAGGATTTCGTTGTACTGTTCTCGTGTGAGCATACAGTATGTTTTCATACCGCCCTGGTTATGCTTGATTTTCTTCTCGAGCCTGATGAAATCGTCCTTATGGTTGTACACGCGGATTCGATATTTTTTTCTCTTGATCTGTCCGACAATGTTATCATTCAAATAGCTGTTGTTGAAATCATCGAAGTACAGGCTTGTCACTTTATAAAAACCGTCAGTATTTGAGTTTCTGTCAAACGAGCAGCACATTTGAAGTCTTCTTTGAATGACATGTGCCGTTTGTGGATCGATTATATATTTCATTTCATTTCTATATTCAGTCATTTTGTTCGCCTCCTGTTTCTTTGTTAACTACATGTTAAATCCAGGACTTAATAGAAATCTCACAGAATTGTAAACAAAATGTGAACAAATAAAAAAAAACCGCAAATGCGGTTTTAAGTCTTGAAAAATTCAGCTGTTAAGGATTCAATATGAAACTTCGTACATCAGATCCAGCCCTGTTTTTTGAAGAAAGCAAGCATGAGCGCTGCAATTGCAAGGCAAGCCGCTCCGAAAACAGGAAATCCATATTGGTATTCCAGAACAGGCATGCTTACAAAGTTCATTCCAAATACACCCGAGAGGAATGACAAAGGAATAAAGACTGCTGAAAAGATAGTGAGGGTGGTCATGATCTTGTTCATATCGTTGCTTGCATTCGCCATATGCATGTCATGAAGGCTCTTGACCATTTCCTTATATGTAAAAAGTGTTTCCGAAACATGATTCACGTGTTCATTCAAGTCATCAAAATAAGGCTTCATATTGTCAAAAAGTATGTTGTCATCCCGCTGGGCGAAAGCATTGATTGCCGTCTGGACAGGGGTTATGGCATTTTGAAGGTAATGCAGTTCCTTACGAATAGAGTAGACAGCATCTCCACTGGCCCGACTGTTGTCAAGAACAAGGGTCTCTGCTTGCAGAAAGGCATCTGAAACTTTGCCCACCGCAAGATAATAGTTGTCAACTAGGGCATCCAGCAGGGCATAGTACAAATATCCAGCCCCCATTTTCCTTATGCGTCCGCCCTCTTCATGCAGTCTCTCTCTGATTTCATCAAAAACATCGCCGCTGGTTTCCTGGAAGGTCACCAGAATATTGTCTTTTCGAATAATTGTAATATGCTCATGGACAACGGCATCGTCCTTTACATAAATCATTTTCATAATTGAAAACAAGTAGTCCTTTGCATATTCAATTTTGCTCCACTGAGAAACGTGGACGATATCTTCGACATCCATGGAATGCATGCCAAGATACCCTGTGACCTCTTTGACCAGTTCTATGTCGTGAAGTCCCGTAATATTGTACCAATAAACATGGTCATCAGACTCAGGCTTCTTGAATGATGCGCCGGTTTCCACTTCCATCCGGTTCTTGTTGTAGCGGATACATTCAATTGTAACCGGCACATTCTTATAGACACCTGTATACTTGATTGTTCCCGGTGGCTCAGTGAATGTTATTCTCTTATTCAAGGACTTAAATGAGTCATGAAAGTTCATCGGCTTTCCTCCATATGATTATTCTAAAAAAGGGCTGTCTCGTAGGAGACAGCCCTTCTCAAACAAGAGTAATCCTTCTGCACTAATCGACTTTAAAGAAATTGATTTTGCCATTCAATTCCGCGGAAAGTCTGTTCAAGTGCTCTGCGTTGACCGCTACCTGCTCTACCGCCTTGGTCTGCTCGTCCATGGAGCGCTCAACTTCTTCAGTTGCAGCAGCAGTCTGTTCGGAAACTGCGGAAATATTGTTTACAGCGCCAATAAGCTGATTCTTGCTTCCATCCAGTCCATCAAGCTCCTTCGTAACATTCTCAATTTGACCTGATATTCTTTCTACAGACTCAAATATCTGTCCAAAGGCTTCATTGACTTCCACAAGCGCTTCATTTTGCTGGTCGTTCATTTCATTCACTTCATTCATAACAAGTACAGTTTCCTTACTTTCGTCCTGAATGTCGATAATGATTGTTCTAATTTCCTCGGCAGCCTCGCTTGAACTTTCGGCAAGCTTACGAATTTCATCTGCAACAACTGCAAATCCTCTGCCGGCCTCCCCTGCACGTGCCGCTTCAATACTTGCATTGAGCGCTAGCAGGTTTGTCTGCTCAGAAATTGAGGTTATGGCCTGTATGATATCCGTAATGGCATTGGCCTTATGATCCAGGCTGGTAATGGCTTCTTTAATTCTACCATTAGAACTGTTGGCCTGTCTCGATTTATCCTTAAGTTTACTCAAAGCACTCAGTCCTGTTTTATTTATTTCCATTGCGGTTTCTGCGTTGTCACGCATTGCAGTGGAATTGTCCATCAGAACGACAAACTGATTGTCAATATCTGCGGCAATCTGAGCACCGTTCTCAGCATTCTCAGCTGTTTCCTGAGACCCTCTTGTAATTTCCTGAATGGTCATGGCCACCTGATCGACAGTTGCATTTGTCTCTTCACTCATGGCTGCCAGGTTGGAAGCCGAGTCCACCATATCATGGGATGCATGCTTGGCTTCACGGATTAGTTCTTTGACAGAAGCCGCCATATCATTGATGCCGTCAGCGAGCAGTTTTGTTTCATCTTTAGTGTTGACATCTACTGTAACGGTAAAATCACCGTCTTTAATCTTTTCAATCACACCCACAATGGTCTTGATAGGTTTGGTAATGCTGTTGCTCATCACGATTGAAACGACAACCGCCAGAATCATCGATCCTACTATGATTCCGAGTAGAATGTACATGGCTCTTAAGATAAAGCCAATAACTTCACTTTCTGGAATACTTGACGCCACAATCCAGCCATTGTCAAGATGCCCATAAGCCGCAATGACATTTTTGCCATCATCACGTTTATAGCGGGTAAATCCAGAATCGTTGGCATTCATTTCAGCGACCAGTTCTTCACCATGGCTCTGAGTCTTAATGGATTCATTAAAGGCAATGCTCGGATGTACAAGAATATTTCCTTCAGAATCCATCATGTAGAGGTAACCTGTATCGAAGAGCACGGCCTCTTGAAGGGTCTTTTGAATGTCATCCAGGTACAAGTCCATGCCTGCAATTGCAATGGACTCACCATTGACGATTACCGGTGTTACATAGGAAGAAATTATTCCACCTGTAGCGGATTCGTATGGAGGTGTCCACAGTGCCATTTTCTTTTCCAAAGGATCATGATACCACGCCTGATACTCTTTGTAATAGTCCAGACCGAATGGCGCTTGGAGTTCATAATTGCCGTCTTCTTCAGCCTGATAGACCCATGCATCCACTTCCTGTCCAAATTTTTCAACATTGAAATACACATAAATGGATCTGGAAATATCAGAGTTCTCACCCAAAGTCGTAATTCTCTTTATGAGTTCCTTTCTGTAATTCTGAAGATAGGTCTTATCTGCCATCGCCCTGTTGACATCAATGTCTGCCCGAATGTCATTTTCCATAACTGACACGGCGGACTGCACATTGGAAAAATCCTGTTCAAATTCATTGATTATGGACTCAACCTTCAATCCTGCTGCCGCCTTGGCTTCCATACCAACATTGTTGTTCAGCTGAACGCCCATGACCGAACCGACTATCAGCAAGGAAATCAAATTCACTACAATAATTGCACGCATAATCTTAGCTGATATTTTTTTGTGCTTCATAAACCCACACCTCCCTTTTGATAAATATACCCAAGTATTGAGCATTATTTCATATCTTTAGGGAAGTATACAAAATTAATGTTATTTATTTTAGTGGTTTAATAAATACTGGATAGAATTTCATTTTTATCTAATTTTCCACCTTCCTTAGCCGGAAAATTCTCCATCAGAACAATTTTATGGGGTTTCATAACACCAGTAAATAGGTGGGTCAGGTAGGCGCGAATCTGCTGGTGCTTGATTTTTTCAGCATGACACTCAGCTGCGAGTATGTAGTTTTCACCCCGTTTTCCATCTTCAATTCTAATTGCGGCAGCACGCAGGATATCTGGATGTGTTTCAGCTTTCCCTTCGATTTCACTCAGGTCGACCATCTTTCCCGATTTGCTGATCACATGCCCCTTTCTGCCATTCAGACAGAGGGCATTCTCTTTAAGAAAACCTGTGTCACCGGTAAATTGCCAGCCTTCGTAGCCACATGCCGCATAAGGGGTCTTGACCCATACATCACCGTTTCTAATATCAATTTCGACACCTGGAAAAGGTGCCCCTACCGTCGTTGGCGATGGACATTGAGCCGTTCTCCCTACAGCAGAAATATAGCTGAGTTCAGATGTCCCATAAAACTCGACAATATTCAAATGCCCATTTTTATTCAAGAGCATTTCAAGTACGGATTCTCTCAGTTTCTCCCCTGCCGTCACTAAGGTTTTCAAGGATGATGGCACATTCCCATACCTTCTCAGAAAGAGACCCAGCACAGTCGGAACCAAATACATAACCTCAGGCTTATAGGAAGACACGTATTTTTCCATAGCAGCCGGGTTGACCGACTCCGATATGCATACAGTCGCCCCTTCATAGAGTGCACCGAGGACAAAATTCAGATTTCCCGTATAGGCAAGAGACCCGGCAACCATAACACGGGTTTCCGGTGCAATACTAAAGATGGCGTTTTGAGTCTCGAATGCCTCTGACCAGCTTGCAGGTGTTCGAACCGCCATTTTGCAATATGCGCTGCTGCCGCTTGAAAAGACAATGTGTCTTCCGCCAGGCATGCTTTCAGTGTCCTCTTTCACTTCATAATCTTTCATGGGAGGCAAATCTGTCATGACGCGGATATCAGACATACCCCAGTCCTTTTTCAAGCTTCTTATGTAGTCGTCCAGCGGTGCCTGATCCTTAGAAACAACGCCTGTCGATATGCCCATACTCAGCAGTGCATAAAGGCCGCATAGGGTTTCCTCGTATGACTTCAGATTCAAGAGAACCGCTTCCCGCCCCTTCAAGTCAAAGGCCCTTTTCACCCACAGACGCATCTCCATGACCTTGCTGCAAAATGTACGATAGGTCATGGTACCATTCTCTGTATAAACGGCTACCGAATTCGGATTTGCTTTCGCCCAGTAACACAATCTGTCATAATACACCTTGATCACCTAAACCCTTCTTATTGCAGTCGCAATACCAAGTCCACCCGCAACCCCCATAGCAGCTATTCCCGTTTCTCCCGATTTCATGGCCGAAATGAGATGGGTTATAAGGAGTGCGCCCGTGGCGCCATAAGGATGCCCATATGCCAGTGTGCCTCCCAGGGGATTGACTTTTTCTCTCGGCAGATTCAAATGTCTCATCAAACTATATGTCTTAACAGCAAATGCTTCGTTCACCTCGTAATAATCCACGTCTTCCGCTGGAAGGTCCATGCTTTTTAATATGCCCTTTACAGCACTTAGTGCACCCAGCGGTGAAAAGGAGGGATTGACACGTACTGTTTTTGAACATAATATTTCTGCTTCTGGAACCAGGCCCAGGACTTTAACTGCCGCTTCAGAAGCGATAAGCATGCCTGCAGCACCATCATGGGTAAGACAGGCATTTCCTGCTGTTATAAGCCCTTCCTTCATAACCAGTGAAGGCATTCTTTCGAGAAGACGCATACGCATCCCTTTGCGAATGGATTCATCTGCAGTGATTTCCTTCCCACCTGCCTGAACAGGCAGAATTCTCTCTCTGAGGCAAGCCCTTATGTTTTCATCTGCTGCGCGTTGATGCGAGTAAAGCGCGATTTCATCAAGTGTCTTTCTCTCAACACCAAACAGCCTGGCCGTATTTTCCGCACCGGTCAGCATATCCTGGTCTTTCAGGGAAAGCGGTGTAAATGGCGCACGCTTCAAAGGCGCCGGATAGTGTTCGCACTTGGGATCTGAACCATGCAGATATTTGACAGGTTCTAGGCTCGTACTCTCAGCACCGCCAACAAGAACCACATCATGTATACCGCTTGCGACAAGTGACATGCCCAGTTCAAGCGCCATCAGGCTTCCACCGCACTGATAATCAAGGGTAACTGCAGGTGGACATTTTAAACCCAAGGCGCTGAGGCACGCAAAGTTGGCGATGTTGCCGCCTTGGCCCACTGTATTCGCAAGTAAAACCTTCTCTATGGCTGACGCGGGAATTTTTGCCCGACCTAAAATCCCTTCAATCAAATGTGCTGCTAAGGCTTCTACGGGCAATGACTTGAAACACCCACCGGTTTTACCGATGGGTGTTCTGAGGCTGTTGCATATATATGTTTTTATCATTGTGCCACCAAACCAAGAGCTTTATTGATACGTACACCAATATAGGCAGCCAGAACAATTTTTAGGGCATCACCAATAATGAATGGATATAGACCAGCTGCCAGCGCACTGTTCATATCCAGGCTGAGGATTCCTGCAAGCCACGGCAGACCGATTGCATACACGACTCCAAATCCGCCGATAACACATGCAAGAAGCGCACGTTTGATATCGCGTCCATTTCCCTTTAAGAGACTGATTACGATTGCCGCTACCAGGAAACCGACAATATAGCCGCCGCTTGGGCCAAGAATAACTTCAATTCCAGCACGCCCATTTGAAAAGACAGGGACACCAATGGCGCCAAGGAGCATAAATACGCCCACACTCATACCCGCAGCCGCAGGTGAAAGCACCATGCCCGCAAGCATAACCGCAAGTGTCTGTCCAGTTATTGGCACAGGCGGAATCGGTACCGATATATACCCCATAACACTTATAAGGGCTGCAAACATGCCTATCATCGTCATTTCACGCGTTTTACTCTGTCTCATATCAAATCTCCCATATTCCATACATTTTCTATCGTTTCACTTAGTGCCACGCACTGTAAAAAGAGTTTCATCCGCCCGTTTTCCGCGGTGATTCTCATAGTCATACATCCACAATTCATTTACACGTAAAGGTTTCTTGAACTTGAATTTCAGCGCCCTATTCTCAAGCAACCTGTCATCGAAAGAAAGAACTTCATCGATGAGGACGACCGCTGGGACTATTGCCCGATTCCCCTGGTGAATGCTGTTTAAATCACCGGTGGTTGTGATATAGGTCCTGATTGCATCCATGGATACTGCCCTAATGGATGGGTCTGGATCCTTCATGTCCATTGGTGGTTCTTCTTCAACCAGGTCATCTGTCAAGTGTACTTGCCTTGAATCCGGCTTGTCCTTCACTGAGCCGACTTCCTGCTTTTTCGTCAGCTTGCACATGATCCTGACAGGCCTTTCAGGGGACCTGTATGACGCTTCCAAGTACTGGATGCTGACTCTACCAGAGGACTTTCTTGACACAGAATAATCATAATCATCGCAGGCATCATCTGCGCTCAAATGCATCAAGGGCGCCTGTGCGCTTACATCTATTTCAGCAATCACATATGCGTCCTGATCATCTTCCTTCAGATTCTCCAGAATGCGTGATACCCATTTTGCAAACTCTGTGTTCATGTGGCCCCCTTTACGTTCCATCATAAACAGTTTAAAGGATAAGAAAGGCATTGTCAACTTAAATGTAATCCGAAGTTAACAAAGAGGTTAACAATGACCTCTTCGGTTAACAGAGTCTGAATCCCTTTATATATCTCATGTTTTGGTCAACCTTTGCACAGTTCAGTAAAATCATCTAACTCATGAGCATATAGTCCAATATTATTTATAAAACATGTTAATAATATACAATTTAAATATAGGGCCATATATTTTATAATTAATATATACCTATTTAATATTATCGCTGATGGAATGCTTCCTTGACCATGCTGCAGTACTAGCAAGCTGCAAATCTTCAGACTATATGATGGTGCGTCATAGTCTGATATTGAGTCTCAGGATTCATCCGGGCAATAATATGCTGGGATATGGGTTCAGACAATGAATTTCTGGGAGTGGGCGAATGCTTTTTCTAAAATGCACTCGAAATTTACGGGAATACGGCTTTCCTGATATTTATTGTTAGTCTTTCAATTCCAAACGGGTATAAAGGTAAAGCAGTTTGGTTTTCAACAGAAGAAATGAAGGAGGGTCTATTGTGAAGAAAAAAATTAGCGTACTGCTCGTAATGCTAATGCTGCTGATGTCTATTCCGGTTTCAGCAGAAGCAAGTGGGGTTCAAACATCAGCCGAAGGTGCTGAAAAATTGGTGATTATGCACACAAATGACATGCACGGTTTCTTCCTTGAAGGAAAATATGATGGCATGGGTGCAGCAAAAATGGCTAGATACATAAATGGTGTCAGACTCTTTAACAAGAACGTTCTGCTCCTAGATGCTGGTGATGCCCTTCAAGGTTACAGCATCGCAACACTTTCTAAAGGCGAATACGCTGTAGAAATTCTTAATGAACTGGGTTACGATGCAATGACAGCTGGTAACCATGAGTTCGATTATGGTTCAGAAAGACTGCTTGAGCTTGCTGGAATGGCAGATTTCCCTATTCTGAGCGCAAACATCAAAAATGCTGACGGTTCTAGCTTCCTGCCAGAATACGTCATCAAAGAAGTCGGCGACCTCAAAGTCGGTATCTTCGGCCTTACTACACCTGAAACACTTTTCAAATCACACCCTGACAACACAAAGGGCCTGACGTTTGAAGATCCTGTAGCTAGAGCTCAGGAAATGGCAGACATGCTGGCACCTCAAGTTGACGTGGTGATCGCACTGGTTCACCTTGGTTATGATGAAGGCGCACCAACAAGCGTTGAAGTTGCCAACGCAGTTACTGGCATCGACCTGATCATTGACGGACACAGCCATACAACACTTGAAGAAGGCGTTGTTGTCAATGGGACTACAATTGTTTCAGCTGGCGAAAAAACGAAAAATGTTGGTCGTGTAGACATTCAAGTTGCGGGCAACGATGTTGTTTCTGTAACTCCTAAAATGTTCACAAAAGACGTTTCAGTTATGGTAGCTGACGACCCTGCAATCGCGAAGGTTGTTGCAGACATCCAAACTCTGAATGAGCAAATCACTGAGCAGGTTGTTGCCAATTCACCAATCGAACTGAATGGTGTAAAAGGTGACGTAAGAACTGGCGAAACAAATATGGGCAATATGATTACTGAAGCACTTCTGGATATCAGTGGCGCTGACGTTGCACTTACAAATGGCGGCGGCATCAGAACATCAATCGATGTTGGCGAAGTTACAAGAGGCGAAGTCCTATCTGTTCTTCCATTTGGCAACACAGTACGTGTCATTGAACTTCAAGGTTCAGACATTCTTGCTGCAATTGAAAACGGTATCGACAGCTACCCTGAAACAAAGGGTGCATTCCCGCACATCGCTGGTATGACAGTTCAATTCGATTCTTCTCAACCTGCAGGCAGCAGAGTTGTAGAAATCAAAGTTGGCGGCGAGCCGCTCGACCTTGAAAAGACATATTCTATGGCAACAAATGACTTCCTTGTAGCTGGCGGCGACGGCTATACAATGTTCACTGGCAAAAAAGTCATTGGCGAGTATGGTGCAATGGACGAAGTCCTAACAGACTACATGAACAATGTCGGCTTCGATAAAGCGCCTGTAACAGGTAGAATCATGGATATTGCTGATCAAGTAAGCATGCTGATTCAAATGCTTATTGCGGCATAATTTCATTACATTGCAAAAAACAAAGGGGGCTGTTTTCACAGCCCCTTTTTTAATGCAAAACAAAGATACGAAAATTCACACTTACGAAGCATAGAACTCTGTGAAACTCATGCGATTTCAAAATTTCAGCCATAGATCCCGGACAAACTCGCTACGCTCAAACAGCGCCCGGGATTTTTCTATGCCTGAAATTTGAAATGCTGAGTTTCATCATAGTCCTCTGATTTTCCAGTGTGAACATGCGAATCCTTATTTTCATAATAAGTGTGAATTTTACATTCAGTCCCAAAACCATCAAAAAAGCTTACAGGCGGGTTCAAAAGAATTCACCTGTAAGCTTTTCTAATGTCCAATATTTAAAACTGATTCCAGCTACTCTCCACAAAAATGCCTTTGCCGCTTCTTTTTGCCACATAGAGGGCTTCATCGGCGTAATTCAGGAATTCGTCATAGGTCATTTCATTTGACACAATCCACATGACACCCGCAGATATTTGTACATATTGTGGTTCTCCATCGGGCAGTTCAATCGGTGATTCCAAAAGGCCTTTATAGAAAGCTTGCATTCGTTCACGTACTTCATCACGATGGGTGTATCCATGAAGCAAAACAACAAACTCGTCCCCTGAACGTCTCCCCACCACACAATGGCCTTCATCGTCAATTCTTTTCAAATGCTCAACAGCCCGAATAATATACTTGTCTCCCCACTGGTGACCATATGAATCATTGACCTTTTTGAGATTGTCCAGGTCAAACATGACCATGGCTCCAATCCCTTCAACGTCTTCTTCATACCATTTCTCAAACTGCCACTGGAAACCTTTCCGATTGAGCAGATGTGTCAGCGGATCGTGGTCACGTTCATGTAAAATCTGCCGTTTCTCAAGAATTTCCTCTGTTACATCCACAATGGCTCCAATAAGGGAATCTGCCGTTTCGGTCTTGTTGACACGAATCCAGCGCTTGGGCTCGGTATCTATACAAAACACATCGACTTCATCTTCTTCTGGCTCACTGAATATGGCCGTCAAAGCCTCTTCAAATTCCACATAGGTCATGGCGTCATATGCTGCCGTATTTGTCTTGCCGAGTATCTTCCAGAAGTTATCCGTCACGTAATAGCGCTGGGATTTTCTTATGATTTCAAAAGCACCAATTGGCCAATCAAACATGTTCACAATCTTTGAGAGTCTGGATGCCGATTCAAGCATCATTTCATTGGCAACCTCAACAGAATGGGACAGCTCGTCGAGTTCTGTATAGCCTGTTCTTTCAAAAACCAGCTTCTTTTTCAAATCCATATTTTGAATCTGATTCATGAGTGAAACAATCGGTCGCGTCATGTAAAAACTCGTCAGCAGGCCGCCGATTGCGCCGAGCAGAACTGCAATCAGCAGGGACACCCACAGGGTTTGCTGAATTCTACTGGTATAGCTCAGCAGGTAATCTCCCCGCATAATACCTACCAAGAACCACTCCTCGTTTTCAAAAGGTGTATTGTACTGATAGAGTCCTACCTTTTCAACTGACGCAAATAAAATTTCCTTACCTTTATGATTCTCGATTTTATAAAGCGACATGTCTTCATTGACCATGCTTAAGGCCAGCGGAGCTTCAGCGTCTATCATGCGCCGCTGCAGTGGTCCGCCCATAATAATGGGCTTTAAATCCGCCTCTGGCGTGTCCCTGAATGCCACTAGATATCCGACAGAATCCTGAGGCTGCAGTTCTGCGGCAGGCATATAGTCCGTCAGATAGTTGATGGTTACATCAATCCCAATAATGCCCTGAAGCTTGCCCAGCTGGTCATATAGAGGCATGGAATAGGTCATGATGTCCACATCGCCGGTATCGAGCTTGAACGGCCGGCTCCAGTAGCCCAGATAGGTCGCCTTGCTCGTTATCTCAGTGCTTTCATAAGGCTTTCTTACAAAATCTGCATTTTCATCATTGATCCTGAGATTATGTCTCCAAATCTGATCCATGGGCATCTTGGCATTACGCGCCAGTACCGCCGGTCCTACGACCATATATAAATCCTCATTGCCATTTGAGTTGGTGAGCGGGTCATAATCTCTTATGTAAAGCGCAGGCAAATCCTGCTGGATTTCCCCATCTGGAACCATGATGATATATGCGCCAGTGGCTTCTGTCGTCCTGAGCATGGCTATGAGCTCCGACATGATATCTTCATCAAAATATCCCGCTTCACCCTCTTTGCCGTGAAGCAGTTTCTTAATATTCGATAGATATGAGTCGAAATTAATCCACTTGTTCTTCATTTCACGCTGAACATAATCTTTTCTGCTCTGTACCTTGTCATGAAAAAGCTGATAGGCATTGAGCTCTGATTGCTCAAGCACCCCTCCATAAACAAGCATTATTCCATACAAGACCGTCTGCAGGATAATTATGCCAAGAATCAACCATGTCAATCGATTTACAATTGACGATTGTTTTCTTTTTCTATGCAACATGTTATTCCTTTCCTGCATTCGTAAGAATCAACTCAGCCTCTTCCTGAAGGTCTGCATACCATTTGTCAAACGCCTCATCTGAAAGGAATTCATCAATAACCGCTTGTCTGGCGTCTCCAGACGCAATTCGGCTATCGAGTTCAATTCGGTCTGCACTCACCTTGTCCAGTATATTGGATTCCAGCATCACTCGAATTTCATAACTGCCCTTGAAGGATTTGCTGTTATACAGCTCATACTCATTGAACATGATATTTGAGGCCTTGATGGATTCCATGATTGCCTTCACAGGCACCTCTCTTTTTTCTGCTTCACTGAGCATCAATGACTCACTCAGTGCTTCCTCCTTAACAGGGAAATAGCCTGTAGATACGGCAAACTTCAAGTTCTGAGATGTATCTGTAAACCACTTTAGAAATACTGCCGCGCCGTATTCATGGGGTTCGTCGCTTTGAGTAATGCACATGCCTGCGCCCTGCTGGATTGAAACTTTTTTCCGTCCTTCAAAATACGGGTATGGCAGAACCATGGGTTCAATGTTGTATGATTCGGTATCACTTAAGGCAACAACATTGGGAAAATACGCCGCACCTGCAGTAGATCCTGTATAGGAAAGCACGCTTCCAGACTTTGCATCGTCCGAACTGAAACGTCCACTCTTTGTAAAATAACCCTTGATGGATGGTCTATAATAGTAATCCCAAAGATACTTTGCATGCTCCTCGCTCATCTTGAAGTGTGCAGTGGCATCTTTTGAATACTCGTACAATTCCCCACCTAGCTGCATGGACGTTATGATGAAGAAATTTGCGTTTGCATCAAGACTGAAAAAGCTCTTCCCGGTTTCTTCATAGTAAGTTTTTGCGACATCATATATCCCTTCCCATGTTTCAAGGTTACTTGCAGTAAAGCCATGTGCTTCTGCAAAGGGGTCCCAAAATGTCTTGTTCATGTAAAGATTCTCTGACGATTTTGCAATCGGCATGATATAGGCCTTATCATCTGTTATGAAGCGCCCTTCGTCAAGGAACTCCTGACGGTACTGGCCCAGCTCTTCCTCTGAAAAGTAAGTATCGAGACTCACAAGCGGCGCAATCTGATGCACGCGAATGGCATTGTCCGGATAGGACGCAAAAATGTTAGGCAGTGGCGCTGCTCCGATAGACTCGTTTGCTGCATCAAAAACAGCTTCAGCCAGTTGAGTTACAGAGCCCTGACTCTGCGCATCTATGACAATCCCCTCTTCCATGCCCACTGTTTCATTGAACTCGGTTACCAGATTGTCGAAGGCTTCCTTGGCACCTCCGTTATAATAATGCCACACTGTGACGGTTATGGGTTTATCTGGATTGAGTGGTCCTGCATCTTCAGCTTTTCCACACCCTGTCACTGTCAATAGTACAATCAAAACCACTATGAATACATTCCATTTTCTCATAATGTCCCCCTGACAATATCCTTCTTGATTATGCAGCAGCCCTCTATCTCATATTTATTCCCATATGACCACAATCTGTATCAAATTTCGGTAGAAAGCAGTCATGCCCCTGTACAGTTTTCATAAGTGTACCCAGTAATTATAACATATCCGTAACATTCATATTCACTTCCAGTCTCAATAGCATGCTCCTTCTCATGAAGTACGCCATCCCCATTTTGAAGTGCTTAGTCAGTGCATTTCCCATGCAATAAAAAACAGGGCTGCCAAGCAGCCCCATTCACATGTATATCCGTATTAAACCATTTTTTAATTGCAGACATTGACCCAGGTGCCCTGTGTCACCTCAGCCAGATAGTCCACTTCAATTTTTACAGCAGTATTGGCACCGCCGCCAGCAGGATAAACATAGTCAAACACTTTCAATGACTCATCCAAATAAATCCGCATAGGTCTTGAAAGTCCAAAGGGGCATACACCGCCGACCGGGTGCCCTGTCGCTTCCATAACCTCTTCCGCCTTAATGAACTTAGCCTTCTGTTCAAAAACGGTCTTGAACTTCTTATTGTCGACGCGAACATCACCCTTTGCCACTACGAGTATGTCCTCATCCTTGAGTCGAAAAGCCATGGTCTTTGCTATTCTAGCAGGCTCAACACCAAGTGCCGCCGCTGCAAGTTCTACGGTTGCCGTACTGGTCTTCATTTCAATGACCTCAAGCGGCAGTCTTTCTTCAGTAAAATGTGTCTTTACGCTTTCAATACTCAATTTCATCACCAGCGCTTTCTGATTATTCAATCACTCACCCAGAGCTGTCTTTTTGTCTGAGTCCAATTACAAGAACTTTTGTATTATTCTATCAATTCCTGCATGAATATCAACTGGTTTTCAATAAAATGCACTTATTTTTCTTCAGTGTCCACCGTTTCAAGGTGTTTAAACTCTTCAAGCAACGTCTCTGCTGCTGCAATCTGGGCGTTGATCTTTACCTGAAAAAGTTCACCGCGTCCATACCAGTCATGCCCTTCATGAATATAAAGTGACTCTGCAAATGCCTTCAGATGTGCATACGTGTAGTTCGGGTCACTCTGAAGCTGGTCTTTAATTGAATAATAGATTTTATCATAAGCTTCATCAAATCTTGCTTCCAAATGATCTTCGTAAAACATAGTCGTTCCTTTCCCAATTGCGTAGTAAATTGTCAATAAATTATACACTGTTTTTGTGTGCTTTACAAGAAGCACAAAAATGAGGCTGTCTCTACAGCCCCATTTGATTTACACGTCGTGCGTCTACTCAATTAGAATGATTTTATACTCTTCAAGCGCACGCATGTTATCCAGTGCGAACTCTACATCCAGATACATGCCTTCGCCATCGTAAAATTTACCGTAAACCTTGACACCAGACATGTCATTCGGCAGATTTGCATCTATGGAAACTATGGCATTCTCCACATCGCCTAAGTACTCCCATTCACCTTCATCACCCATTGCCACGTAATTGTTGATCTTGACATCCTCAAGCCTACCCATAACAGTAAACTTGAGTTGATTGATATAAGCACCTTCAAACGCAACATGCGTTTCTCCCAGCTGATCTGCGTTCATTGAATCGAACATTGGAAGTACCGCGAGTCGGTATTTGGAATAATCAAGCTGCAGCTCACCCTGACTTGCCGTGGTGAACATTTCAGGGGCAAACTGGACCAGCTTGTCACCTTCAGTGCTCTCGTAGTGCTCTGAATTTCCATAGTTTGGATCTATATTTTGCAGTGACTCGATGGTCTTGATTTCTATGGCCTGACCACCCTCCGAATAGAACTTGACCGCATTTGCATAGGATGTGATTGTCACACGTACAGCAAGAGACTGCTGGTCTTTCAAATAGGTACGGTCCAGGTCACTGAGCATGTCTAGCGCCGCTGGATCAAAATAGGCACCACCCGGTCTGTCTGTATCGAAATCCATACCATCTATGGACAGTCTCACAGGATGCTCAAGCAGGGCCTGATCACTTGTGAAGATGTACTCGTCATACATTTCATCGACTGTGATTGTTCCTTCCAGAACTGCTTCACCTACAAGCTTGTAGCCTGCACGATCCTCTTCAACATAATAGGCTTCCTCAACATCAAAGCCTTCAAGCGTCTGGCCCGGTTTCAAGTTTTTGAGCTCGTACACACCAGCCTCATTGACTACAGCATTTCCCTGAGTCCCCGCTTTGGCACTTTCACTAAGCAGGTCTACATAATAATTCATCTTTTCCGCATTAAATGTGTATATCTCTTCTTTTGCAGAAACTACCTCACCTGTAAAATCATCGGTCTCAAAGTATTTATACTGGAACATCAGCCATCTGTCATCATCGGTTCCGACTTTGTATGACATATCCATAATTTCACTTAAATATGTAATGCTGATTCCATCAGGATTCTTTTCACTAGGTGGAATGCTTACATACCCATCCTTGATCAGCGAAGTTCCTGTATAGATAATCTTTCCATCCTCTACACAGCTGAGTTCCAGGTAGGTTTCTCCAATGCCGGTGCCCCCACCCGTAAGTTCGCGAATGACAAAGTCCCCCTCCTTATAGAATTTTTGAGACGATGCAAATACCGGTTCCATTGTCGTTTCAATGACCCTGTAAGCCCCCTCTTCAAGCCCTACAAAAAGGAACTGATCAAAGGCATACTTAGGACCATCCGAGAAGCATACAACATCTTCTGTACCATCGTTGTCAAAATCCGCATAGACAAACTGTAGGTTTGATTTGATGAAGTCTTCATCCGAATTGAATCCATTATCAGCTGATTTACTGAAGTACTGGTAAAAATAGTCCTTCAGTGCGGCTTCATCATGCAAGTCCGCAGTCTCAGCACTTTCCTCTTTTGGCTCAGTTAAATCCCCATTTTCAACCGCACCCTGGTCTTCACTTTGTGTCTGCTCTTGCTCAACATTCTGGCCTTCCGTGCTATCTGCCTGCTTGTCAGCAGGTGCAGAACACCCCGAAAGGACCAGACTGAGCACTGCCAGCATCATCAGAAATCTGCGCATCATATTCAATCCTCCATTTACTTCCATTCTCGTTGATATCTCTACAATTATACCATTTCTGACATTCACGTTCCATATCCTTACTGGTTTGTAATTTTGTTTACATAATAGAGTCATGTATTGTAAACATTCCGTGTCAAATATTCTAAAACGCGTGCAATTCTATTCAAAATATGATTAAATATATAGCATATCGCTAAAGGAGTGAACTGAATGGATTTTACGAGTATTTTGACTGCAGGTGTAGTCATTTCTTTGGGAATAGGCGCAACATACGCTCTATTTCACTTCAGAAAGAAAAACAGAGAACAGCTTTTCAACCAAGTTTACATGTCAGCTAGACAAGTACCAAAGCAGAAAAAGCACAGTTTCCTGCTGCTTATGTTCAAAGAGACTGTCATGTCCTCCAAATTCCGAGCAAAAAAACGGGGACTTTCAAATATCGACCGACTCAACAACCCTAAGTACCTGAACATCCAAATGATGCAAATGTCAAAAGTCCTTAAGGACAAAGACAACGTTCAGGACAAGGATATGAAGAAGGCTCTTGTTTTCTTCAACGATTACCTGACTTGGGAAAAGGAAAAGCACGCTAAAGCAAAGCAAGAGGCAGAAGCAGCAAAAATTTTCTAGAACCTGGTATTTGCCTGACAAGCAAACTGATAGAACATAATAATCAAAGGGCCCGTCCACAACCGCTAGATTTTCTAGCAGACATGGCGAGCCCTTTTTTATTGGCTAATTACAGCTGATTGATAATACTTGCATTATAGGCGGCACCGTATCCGTTATCTATGTTCACCACACTGACACCGCTGGCACAGCTATTCAACATGGAAAGCAGCGCTGCAATCCCGCCCAGGTTTGCACCGTATCCAACACTTGTAGGCACGGCAATGATGGGCTTTTTCACAAGTCCCCCGACAACACTTGCCAGGGCGCCTTCCATACCGGCAACAACAATGACCACTTTCGCGTTCTGGATTTCCTCAAGATTCGCAAACAGCCTATGTATGCCTGCTACCCCCACATCCGTAATCTTTCGAACCTGATTGCCCATAATACGTGCTGTTTCATAGGCTTCTTCAACAACAGGCAGGTCTGATGTTCCAGCAGCAACTATGGCTATATAGGACTCTGTCTGTGCAACTGGTGCATTGACAATACTCACGGTGCGTGCAAGCGGATTGTAATGGGCCTCTTGGATGATTTCCATGACGCCACTTGCCATTTCTTGTGTACAGCGGGTGAGGAGTATGTTGCTGCCATGCTCATGCATATGCTTCACGATACGCACCACCTGGTCCACAGTTTTCCCTTCCCCGTATATGACTTCTGGGTATCCAACTCTCAGCTCTCTATGGTGATCGATCTTTACAAAGTCAAGATCGCTGAAAGGGAGTTTTTCCAGTTCATTCATCGCACTTTCAATGCTCATGTCATTGTTTTTAACATCTGAAAGCAGTTTTTCAAGGCGTCTTGTATTCATTGTATACCTCTTCCATTCCAAAATTCCGTGCTAGTGTTTTCCCGTCAAGGTCTTATTGAAACTTCCCATCTCATAGCCGCCAATTTCAAGGGTGACATATGTGTAGCCATAAGTCTTTAATGTCTCTGATATGTCGTCAAGCAGGACTTCATCAAAGAGCTTTCTCCTGTCATCACGGTTGACTTCAATCCTTGCCAGATTCCCATGACTGCGTACCCGGACAGCTCTGAAACCTCTGGACATCATATAGACTTCAGATTTTTCAATTCTTTCAAGGTCTTCTGTCAGCACTTCAGTATTGTAGGGAATGCGCGTAAGCAGGCAGGCATAAGCAGGCTTGTCATGTGTCGGGAGTCCGAACTGCTTTGATGCCTGACGGATCTCTGCCTTGGACCAGATTTCTGTCAAAAGCGGACTCATAATCTCAAGCTCTTTCAGAGCCACCATGCCCGGTCTGTAGTCCTTGGTATCATCATGGTTCGACCCATCCATGACAAAGCTCAAATCCATTGCCTCAGCTTGTCGCTTAATAATGTCAAACACGCTTTTCTTGCATAGATAGCATCGGTTCTCCGGATTCATCTCAATGCTTTGTGGGATATGGTCCAGCTTGACAATATGGTGTCTGATGCCTATGGACTTTGCCAAATCCTTTGCCTCTTCCAGTTCCCATTTTGGAATATAAGGCGACTCAACGGTAATGGCAATTGCACGATCACCTAAGGCCACCTTTGCAGCGTAAGCCAGAAATGTGCTGTCGACACCCCCAGAAAATGCGATTGCCACACTTTCAAGTTTTCGTATTGCTTCAAGCAGCTTGTCAAATTTCATGTCGATTGTTTCGTTCTTCATCATCTTCTCCTGCTTGGTACTACCAAGTTCCTATTGATTTGCAGATTGAACTGCATCGTAAATCGCTTTGATTGAAACCTTATGTTCCCTGGCAAGACGTGCGCAGTCTTCATATTCGGCTTTGCTCTTCAGACACTCGCCCTTATGATAGAAATCTTTCACTTGAACCGCGCCATACTCCGTCTCAACCATACGGTATTTTTTCTTCATCATATGCTTTGTCACTGCAAATTCGCGCACACCACCTGATGTTGTTTCCAGAAAAATAATGTCTAAAATCGCATCTCGGTCTTCTTCTTTAATCAAGACAGAAAGCTTGACTGCAGGACGCCCTTTTTTCATAATAATAGGCGTTTTGAACACATCAAGTGCACCCGCTTCAAAGAGTCGCATCTCCACATGTCCAAAGAGCTCAGCATTCATATCGTCAATATTGGTTTCAAGCAAATACTGACCCGTCTTCTCAATGCTTTCATACGATTTTTCCGATTGTGTTTCCAAATGCCCCAAATATACTCTGGTTACATTGGGTACTTCCAAATTTCGGGTCCCCAGACCATAGCCCGTTTTTTCAATAATCATGTTGGGATTCTCAGTAAATGACCCAGCTAGGACTTTTATGATTGCAGCACCAGTCGGTGTTGTTGTTTCTTTTTGGACAAGACCTGTCCTAAACGGTACTTCCTTGAGTATTTCCGCCGTTGCAGGGGCAGGGACAGGCATTTTGCCATGATCACACATGACGAAGCCTCCACCAACCTGTACTGGCGAAGCCATGACCAGGTCAACACCCAGTGCGTCGAAGCAAATGGCAGCACCCACAATATCCACAATTGAGTCTACTGCACCGACTTCATGAAAATGCACCTCTTCCACTGACTTTCCATGGACCTTTGCTTCAGCCACTGCGATTTCGTAGAACATTTTTATACTCAGTGCCTTCACAGAATCACTCAGATTACTGCTTTCAATCATCGCCCGAATGACTTCATAGTTTCTATCATGGGAATGGGTGTGTCCATGACCATGACCGTGGTCATGATGATGGTGGTCATGTTCATGGTCGTGGTCGTGGTGATGGTGGTCATGTTCATGGTCGTGGTCGTGGTGATGGTGGTCATGTTCATGGTCGTGGTCGTGGTGATGGTGGTCATGTTCATGGTCGTGGTCGTGATGATGGGGCTTGGAATTTTCAAGTACCACATCAACTTTTGTTCCACTGATCCCCTGCTTGGAATCCCGTTTTATTTCAAGTTTAAACTCTTCATCAATATTCAGTTTTGACAGTTCGCGTTTGAGGTATTCAGGCTCCACACCCAAATCGATCATAGCGCCCAGATTCATATCTCCACTGATTCCGCAAAACAAATCATAATATAAAACACGCATCTTATGCCTCCTGACTCTTACATACGGGACAAGCCTGCATGCATAGCGGCTGTTCCAAATGACATTTTTCCATGAGTTTCCTATTTTTAAATATCTCCAGCGGCAAACCGCTTTCAACAATTTCACCCTGATTCAAAACAATTATCCGGTCGCAAATTTCCAGAGCCATATCCATATCATGTGTTGCAATCAGCTTTGTCTGTGACAGCCCTTCAAGCAAGCCAATGAGATTTCTTCTGGCACGAGGATCGAGTCCTGTCGTCGGCTCATCAAGCACAATAATTTCTGGTTCCATGGCCAAGACGGTCGCTAGAGCAACCAGCCTCTTTTCACCACCAGACAGCTTATACGGAGGCCGTTGTGACAAATGTTCAGCTTTTACAGCGCCAAGAGCAGCCTGTGTCATTTCATGAACAGATTCTTCAGAAACGCCCATATTCCTGGGGCCAAAGGCTACATCTTCATATACGGTTGTCATAAAGAGCTGACTGTCTGTGTCTTGAAATGCAAATCCTACTTTTTGCCGGATGGCACTCAGTGTCTTTTTACTTTGCTCAACACCACAGACCTGAATTTTTCCACTGTTTTTTTCATGAAGACCAACCAAGAGCTTTAGCAGTGTGGATTTTCCTGCGCCATTGGCACCGACCAGACCCACTGTTTCACCCCTGAAAAGGCTGAAATCAACATTTGAAAAAAGCAGTTTCCCCTTATCAAATCCAAAGTTCAGTTGACTGACATCAACAACACTTGTTTTCATATTAACCCCTTGTTCTTTCAAACACATCATGTCCTTAAAGGAAAAACAGTATCCCAAGGATTAGAGCACAGCATACACTTACATATGCAATATCCCTGCTTGTAATCTCCGCATTTTTGCCATGATGGAAATGTCCATCAAACCCTCTGAGTCTCATAGCTTCGTGAATTTCCACTGCACGATTTGATGTCCTTATAAACAATTGCCCGATAAGCGATCCCCAGGCACGGTAGTCAATTGACCGCTTGCCACCAGACCGCATGCTGTAGGCTGTTATAACCCTGTCGACCTCATTGATCAGAACAGTGATGTATCTATACATGAGAAGGAAGTGTACCGTCATGACCCGCGGCACTTTAATGCATGTGAGTGCATAGGCAATTTCTTCAATCTTTGTGGTTGCCACAAGGGCAATGGCTGCAAAAATTGTCATGACAGATTTTAAAAAGAGCACGAGCAGCGAAATCCATCCTGCAGAAATGCTGTATCCGCCTGCAAGCACAATATGATTTGAGTCAAAAAACGGATTCAGTATCCCTATTCCAGTTGCCATGAGAACAGGAATGATCATTTTTCCGGCAAGTGGCTTAAGCGGCAGATCAAAACAAGTCAAAATTGCCACAGGGTAAATGCCATAAAGAATAACTGTTTCAAGTGCGTAGTTCCCAGCACTTGCCACCGCAATGATATAAATGAATGTCACTGCCAGCTTGGACAGTGGATGTAAGCGATTGAGCCAAGTGTCTCTCCTGGCAAGTTCTTCTAAATGACACAAGTTGAATAGCGTGTCCACAGCTTTGTTCATAATTGACCTCTAAATCTTCTGTCGTTTCAAATGCTGGGTTCTAGCCCATTTGGCAGACATTCCAAGCAGTCCCGCCAGAAGCAATGTCAATACACTTCCAACAACACCCGAAGTGCTGGTTCCGATAGCGGTCCCCTCCACTCCAGTATCTGATTTGAAATCATAGTCCGGGAGCAGTGCTGCGCTTTCCTGCAAGGATGCCATCAGTTCATGGATGTGGCTGCTCGATACTTCCGGCACCGATTCCAGCGCTTCAACCTTTTCAATGGACCATTCCAGCCCATCTGGACTGCCAGAGGCAAATTGAGACATGCCTCCCCCAATAAGGATTGCCGCCAAAGCCATGGAAAGAACCAGCTTTTTTGTTTTCTTTGATTTTGTTACATGCTCAGTGGCATCAGAAGACGCACTGAATATCTCAAAATGCATGTCTTCCCTCTGATTAAAAAGATATCCTGCCACAGCTGCCGTGACTGCCCCCTCTATCAGACCGATTGCCAGATGTATGGGTTGCATGAACATGACAAATGTTGAAAAGGGAAGTTCCGTTCTCCCTGACAATAGCGTTTCCAAAACAACGCCAAACGCCCCCATTTGCAGCCCAAGTGTTGCAGCCAGTACTGCCCCTATCATTATGTAGACCTTTCTTTTATCAGGATTTGATTTTCCAATCCGGCTGATTGGCAAGTAGATCAGGGGATAAGCCACATAAGAGGTCAACACCCCCATGTTGAACAAATTACTTCCATATGCCAAGAGCCCACCATCTGCAAAAAACAGGGCCTGCACAAATAAAATACTTGCCATAGTCAAAAAACCGGCATGTGGTCCAAGTAAGATGGCTAGGAGTATACCGCCACCAATATGTCCGCTGGAGCCTGTTCCAGGAATCGCAAAATTGATCATTTGAGACGCGAAAACAAAGGCGCCAGCTACCCCCATATAGGCAAGTCGATTTTCTATGATTGAATCTTCGACACGTTTTGATGCATGTGCCACCATACCAGCGCTTACAGCCCACATGGCCCCGCCAACTACGGGACTGATCAGCGCATCACTCATATGCATAATATGCCTCCTTAATTGCATGTCCTTTACTTGTAAAGTGTCATTTCAAAAAAACGCCTGCAGTCTTCAACCTTTTTCAGGACATTGTCCAGTTCAAATTCTGACTGTTGCATTGCTTCATGCATAATCTGAAACATTGTGGATTTTACAGCAAACTGCGCCATCCTGATATCTATGCCTTCTTTGAAAAGACTCTCGTCAATGTCCTTATAGACTCTACTGAAAAGTTCCTCTGTATGCTTGATTTTCAGTTTTCCGATTTCATGACGGACCTTTTCGCTTTTTTCATTCTTACAGCCCTTAACAAAAGCATATACCAGTGGATAGTCCTTTAGAAGAGACGCATTGCAGCGAATTACGTGCTCCATACGCTTCAAGAAATCAGACTCCTTATGGTCAAGATGCCGGTGTGCATTATCAATAATCAGTTCTTCACAGTTTTCAAAAAGATACAGGTAGAGCTGCTTCTTATTTCCAAAATAATAGAAGAGCGACCCCTTGGAAATACCTGCGGCTTCAACGACAGTATTCATTGACGCTTTTTCATACCCGCCTCTTACAAACTCCGTCATTGCGGCATTTATGATATGCTTTTTCTTCGCCTCGTCCAAAACTTCGAACTTTTGAAACATGACTGCCCCCTTTTGACCTCTAAGATCAACAAAATAAAAAAGACGCCTTCGGCGTTTCGCTAGTGAACCCTATGGTTCCCTTCGACGCTGGCAAAGCCAGCTCAGCACCCTCCTTAAACCGGACAAGGGGAATCCCCTTTCCAATCCCCGCTTTTTTATTGTTTAGGAAATGAAATCTCCTAAACAATAAAAAACTGACCACTTCGGTCAATACAAGTTTACTATTTATGACCAAAGTGGTCAACAACGAATTTCGAATTAGGTCATAAAATGGGCCAGAGAATAACATTTCCCTGGCCCCAGACTACACTTATATTTGCAGTAAATATTCCTTTTATAATGCTTTCCCGTCAGCCTTGAGTGTCAAGCCTTCCATCAGGAGTGAACTCTTAACTGAAAGTGCGGTTTGGATCCCGAGTATTTTAAGAAAGGCAAGCTTGTCATCATCAACAGAGCAGGCCCTATGCCAATAGCCCAGAAGATAGCCATTGTAGCCATTTATCAGTTCAAGCTTCTGAATAAACAGACACCCCTGATTCAGATTGATTTCAGGTGTTTTGGACAGGTCTTCCACATAGGTGTACTCCTCAATGTTCAGAGCATCTATTTTCTCAAAATCAATATGTGCTCCCTCAATATCACATGCAGTATCGTGCCTGCTGATGAGCACAATGGCATGATTCACGCCAACCGTCGCCTTCATCGCATCTTCAACAATCGGCAAGAGGACCTTAAGCTCCAAACTCTTGTTCATATACTTATTGACATCGAATAATGTGCTGTACATGTTCAAGGACTTATTCAGCCTTTTGATTTCACTTGTCTGATCAGCTATATAGTTTGATATTTCCATCATAAAGTTCATTGTATCTTCAATACGTTTCCCAATAGACATGCGTAATCCCCCTTTTTCCACGTGCTATATTATCCAAACTGAGTTCTGTTCAGCTGAAAAAACCTGTTCTCTATCCTTCTTTTATTACCCGAACTCTGATTTAAACCACACCTTTGCGTAAAAAGTTTCGACTTTTTACTTTTCGAGTTTCTTCCAGAAGAGTCTATCTTCGCGATCCGGCAGGCTTGACGAACCTTTCCCGCGGCGTGTCACTTCCGATTCATCCATCTCCATTTCGCGGGCAATAATTTTTCTGACACGCGGTGTACAGAAATTTCCCTGACACGGTCCCATAGTGCACCGGGTTCTTCTCTTTATGCCATCTATATGATTAATCTGAATACCTCGATGCAGCGCATCCACAATTTCAGCCTCTGTCACCCGTTCACACCGGCAAATTATGTTTTTTGCAGGATCGGGATCATCAATTTGACCCTCGAACCCATCATCCTTTGGAATAATGATGGGTTTTCTTATGGGATTGAAGTCAGGATTCACTTCGAGTTCAAGACCAGCCTTTTCAAGAATTTCAGATACATACGCAGCTATGGCAGGACTCGATGTTATCCCCGGCGACTCTATGCCTGCAACATTGACAAATCCCTTAACTGCACTTTCCTCAATGATAAAATCCTTCAGGCTGCTTGATGCACGAAGACCTGCAAAGGAGGTCAATGTAAAACGCACATCAAAATCAGCTATGGACTTTCTTGCTGTTTCCACAATGTGCTTCAAGGCGTCAATACCTGTTCCGACAGCTTCGACATCCTGAACTTCCTGAGCATTGGGACCGAGCATGAGGTTGCCATGATAGGTACGTGTCACTAAAATCCCCTTGCCCTTCTCAGAAGGCGTCTGGAATATAACACCTTTGGCAAGATGTCCCTGATTCTTATTCAACAATATGTACTCGCCTTTTCTAGGATGGATACTGAAGGTATCCGCGCCGATCATACCTGCTATTTTATCGCTGTAGAGTCCTGCAGCATTGACAACATATTTAGCCTGAAAGCGTTCGCCCTCTATATGAACCGTAAAATCTTCATTCTTTTCTATTGCAGTCACTTCGTTGTTGAGTTTCAGGTCAACACCATTCTGTATGGCATTTTCAGCAAGGGCTATGGTCAGTTCGTACGGAGAAGTCACACCTGCCGATTTGCAGTAAAGCGCATATTTGACTTCTGGATTGACATGTGGCTCAAGCTTCAAGATTTCATCTCGCTCAATGATTCTCAAGTCATCGACACCATTTTTTACGCCATTTTCCATGAGCCTTTTTAGTGTAACAAGGTCTGCATCATCAAATCCAAGCACAAGTGACCCGCATTCCAAGTAGCCGAACTGCAGCTCCTTGTTCAAATTTTCAAACATACGGTTTCCTTTTCTTGAAAAATACCCCTTGAGGGTCCCGTGTTTTGCATCATACCCCCCGTGCACTATGCCACTGTTGGCTTTTGAAGCGCCATTACTTACATCATTGTCCTTCTCGAGAACCAGTATTCTGAGCTTGTACTTTGAAAGCTCTCTTGCAATGGCGCACCCAATCACACCGGCGCCAACAATGATCACATCATATTTATTATTCATCATGTATCACCTCTTTTTACTTATTATACCTAAATAGTCTTCTTTATACCAAGTGGTGTTTTGCAAATATTTAGAAAATAATACAAGAAAAGAGTCTATCATAAGAGGATCTTCTTTATATAGTAGCGGTCGCACTTGCATAAAGCACATAGCACTCGAAAGAGCCATCCTCTGATACCAGGGCAAAGCCCAGCTTTTCAACAAGTCGTATGGATGCTTTATTATTCCTATGGATTTCTGCCCAAATAGCCAAGAAACCCAAGCAGTCAAAGCTATGTGAAAGCAGAGCCCGACAGGCTGAGTGCATATATCCCTGGCCCTGAAACTCTGGAAGCAGCTCGTAGCCAATATGTGCTGACCTCTTTTCTTTGTTTATCTGCCACAGGCAGAGCGTACCAATGGCTTTCTTTTCTGACCCTAGCTCCAGTACATAGAAATAGGCTTCTCTTGCATTCATGTCCTCTATGCGCCGATGTATAAACGTCGTTGCCTCACTCCTGTCCTGCATTTTGTTAATGCCTGTATAGGCAATGACCTCATCACAGGAGCGCAGTGCAAAAACTAAGTTTGCATCCCCTGCTTCAATTGGTCTCAGGCAGATCTTCCCTTCCGAAATTGTTTTTGGAGCAAGTAAGTTCAAGCGGATCACCCTCTCTTTCTTCTTCCTTTCAATTCTATCAAAATAGGATAAACTTAGCACATAGAAGTACGTATTTCGTTCATTACTAAGTTAATTTTCAAATAGGATGCTGGACACATTTTCAACATAGGCATATAATATGTTAGTATTTGTGTTAATTAATTAACAATTGTGCACTTGAATACAAGGAGACGCGTATGCAAACCTTAATCAAACGTTATCTTCCCTTGTCCCTCCTCGTGGCTCTTTTCAGTGAAATTCACTTCTATCCGTTAAATGGGACGCTGAGACTTTCACTGGGAATTGTACTCATTCACTTGGCAGGGCTCGTCCGGGATGATATTCACTTACCTTCACTCACACTGCTGTCAGGAGCCATTATTGGCGCCGAGCGCTATTTTACACAGACCACGATACTGCATCAAACGCCCCTGGCTGCTTACGCCTTTGTGCGTCCGGCACTGCTCTACTACGGCTGTTTTGCAGCACTTCATCTGATTGTCAACCTCAGGCATTATAGGACACGTATGTTCAGTTGCATTACCGTCATGGCATCCGTTGACGCGATCAGCAACAGTGTCGAAGCGATCCTTAGGCAGGATTTGAACCTACAGCTTATTCAAATTGTCATATTTGCAGGTATTTTGAGAGCTTCCATCGCCTACATATTCTTTGCAATCTGGGAACAGCAAAGCCTTTTCATTCAGCACCAAGAACATCAGAAACGGTACGTACAGCTTACAAGTCTGGCTGCCGATGTTGAAACTGAACTTTTTTACCTTAGAAAATCCTCAAACCAGATTGAATCGGTCATGCGCCAGTCCTATCGCCTCTACGATGAATTACCGCAAGATCTGCCCTCAAAAAACAACGCACTGGAAATAGCCCGTGAAATTCACGAAATCAAAAAAGATTATTTGAGAGTTCTTTCCGGCTTTGAAGATTTCATGAGAAAGCTTGAGAACATCGAAGTTCTCAGTTTGACTGAAATATTGACGATCGTGCGGTCCAGCTCTGAAAAGAGCATTATACATTCAGAGAAGAAAATTGATCTTAGTCTTTCCCAAAATGGGGACGCCATGATCAAGCAATATCTGAACATCTTCACAATACTGAACAACCTCATTGACAACAGTATTTCCGCTTCCTATGAAACGGGTAAAATCATGGTCGATGCATCTGTAAGAGATCATCAGCTTACTCTCCTTGTGCAAGACCAAGGGTGCGGTATACCAGATGGCATGAGTGAAGTCATATTCAATCCCGGCTTTACAACAAAATTCGATGAGCGTACCGGCAAGGCAAGTACCGGAATCGGTCTGTCTCATGTAAAAAATCTTGTAAATGAAATGCATGGTGAAATTTCAGTTTCTACTGACAAGGAAAATGGCACCCGTTTCATAATTACGCTTCCGCTTAATTCAGCTGAGATATAATGAGGAGGTAAAGTCTATGAAAAGAATTCTTGTAATTGATGATGACATTGTCATTCGCAAAATGATCATAAGCCTTATTCAGTCCAACAACCTTGGCACTGTTGTAGGTGAAGTTGAAGATGGTCGCCACGCTACAGACGAAATTGATTTTATCAATCCCGACATTATTATTGTGGATTTGCTGCTCCCAGGCATAGATGGCATCAACATTGTCAAATCCGCTGTTGAAAACGGCTATAAGGGCAAGTTCATCATGATTTCACAGGTAGAAGACCAATACATGATTTCTAAAGCTTATGAAGCCGGCTGTGTGTTTTTTCTGAACAAGCCCATTAACGCCATAGAGGCGACCAGTGTCATTCGCACGGTCAGTAACACGCTTGATCTGGAGACGTCTTTCAACCTCATAAAAAATACAGTCATTGGAATGGACCGAAACGAAGCTGCAGTACCAGCGGCCTCCCGGCTTTCTGGAAGCACAAAGCCCGCGGTCAGTGCACAGCTTGATCAAATCTTTTCAGATCTTGGAATCATCAGTGAAAATGGAACAGACGATTTACGTGCCATTATTATGAAAATTGTAAGGATGCGACTTAAGAATCCTACAGCAAGCTACAAGATGCAGGATATGTATTTGGCGCTTGCTGATGAAAAAGCAAGAAATGCGAATGATTCTGTCAACGTTCGTTCCATCGAACAGCGTATTCGAAGAATTATCTTAAAAGCGATGACAACGCTTGCAGAAATGGGTCGTGATGACTTTGAAAACCTCAAGTTCACAGACTACGCAACGGTTCTATTCGATTTGGGGCAAATCAGACAGGAAATCCGATATATCGAAAACGCCTCTACAATTCGGGGTAAAATCAGTGTCAAGCGATTCATTGAAGGTGTAATAAGCAAGCTTAAAATGCATTAAAATCATTTTTCAGAAATTATTTGCAAACGTTTTCTATGTTTTTTTGTCGAACACAGTCGAATCTTGTAGCGTCTCCATACAATAAAAAGGAATTATTCAGTCTTATTATTTATGTAGAAGGGGATGTTACAAATGACTTTGACACTAGACATGATTCAGTCTATGGCACTGGCGGTTGTCATTCTTATGGGTGGTCAAGCCATAAGACGCCGCGTATCCGTACTTGAGAAATTCTGTATTCCAGCACCTGTTATCGGCGGTATTATTTTTGCGCTATTCACACTTGCTATGAAGCAGGCCGGAATTCTTGAATTCCAATTTGATGCTACACTTCAAAAGGTATTCATGACGGCTTTTTTTACGACAGTGGGTTTTACTGCTAGCTTTAAACTCCTTAAAAAGGGTGGCAAGCAAGTAATGATCTTCCTGCTTCTAGCAATCGTTCTTGTATCGATGCAAAATGTAATCGGTGTCGCTTTTGCTAAGGTTTTCGGAATCAACCCGCTAATCGGTCTTTCGACGGGTTCTGTACCAATGACAGGCGGTCACGGTACATCAGGTGCATACGCACCAATCTTTGAAAGCGCAGGAGCTGCAGGCGCAAGCGCCGTTGCAATGGCATCGGCAACATTTGGCCTGATTGCTGGCTCCCTAATCGGCGGCCCACTTGGCAAACGCCTGATTGACAAGCACAACCTGCTTTCATTAGACACGCACTCAGAAAGCATTTCAGAACTGCAAGACACAACAGAGACAGTAGACAAAGTGAGTTCTTCACGTTTTCTTGCTGCAACATGCCAAATTGTAATCGCAATGGGTCTGGGCACACTGATTTCTGCCGCCCTTACTAAAACTGGCATGACTTTCCCACCATACATTGGCGCCATGTTTGCTGCAGCAATTATTCGAAATATTTCAGATGCATCATCAAAAGTGAGCATCAACAGCCTGGAAATCGATGTGATTGGCGAAACTTCACTTTCTATCTTCCTTGCTATGGCACTGATGAGCCTAAAGCTATGGCAGCTGGCCGACCTTGCTGGTCCTATGCTGATCATGCTCATTGCACAAACACTCCTAATGGCTGGATTCGCATACTTTGTAACGTTCAACGTTATGGGACGCGATTACGAAGCTGCGGTTATGGCCTGTGGTCACTGTGGATTCGGAATGGGTGCTACACCAAACGCAATGGCAAATATGAGCGCACTTACTCAAAGATACAAAATTGCGCCTGCAGCATTTTTCATTCTGCCACTTGTAGGCAGCCTCTTCATTGATTTCTTCAATGCAGCTATTATCACAGGTTTCATGAACCTGTTTGTATAGGCCAACCCCCATGAGATAAGTCATGGATGCTTTGAGCAGACCCCCAAACTGCTCAACACCACCACAGGGTGCTGTTCGTTTGAACAGCACCCTATTTCATTACTGGCAGTGCCGTGACAAGCTCACGATAACATGTTTATTTTGGTATTTGTTAAATGTCTTTTGAAATTCTAGGCTATAAATAAATATTTTAATTAGCTATAAAAAAACAAAGTTCTACTTTACGACATATTATTATCTGCTATAATAAATTGATTGTCTTATCAATGTAGTAAGAAAACAAATGGAGCTAATGCAATGAGACTTATTCAAACCCATACGAACGAAGCTGTATCTGAATTGAATGAACCCGTTGTATATGAGCGTGCAGCTGCACGCGGTATCATCATGGATGGTGAAGACATTCTTCTCATCTACACAAAGCGCTATAATGATTACAGTTTTCCCGGTGGCGGCGTCAACCCTGACGAAGATCTGATTCACGGTCTCATTAGAGAACTCAGTGAAGAAACAGGCGCACAGAATGTGACTGTCAATGGCACCTTTGGTGCGTACGAGGAGTATAGACCCTCAACTTATGACGGTTACGACGTTACACACATGATGTCGTATTTCTATGTTTGTACTGCGGATCGCGAGCTGGGTCAGGCACATCCTGAAGCGTATGAAATCAAAAATGGTTCCGAGCCTGTTTGGGTCAATATTTACGAAGCAATTCGCCACAATCAGAAAGTTATGGATACCAAGGAAGACTCAATGGGTCTTTCCATCCAACGAGAAACTTTCATACTTCGCATGATTGCTGAAGAAATACTCGATGACCCAGAGCTTGAGGGACTTCACAACTAAGTTAAATCATAAAATAAGCCTGAATCCATAAATATGATGGATTCAGGCTTTTATCATTTATCCGAAATGTGCAGTCATTCCAGGGGGGTGCCTTTACCTAATACTGACTGAAATAGGTGTCTATTTCCCACTCGTGAACGGTCTGCTCATAGCGCTGCCACTCCTTAAGTTTCGCGTTCAAGAATATGTCAAAGGTATGTTGTCCGAGTGTTTCCTTAATCAGAGGGTCTGCCTTCATTTCCTCAAGGGCTTCAAATAGGCTTCTCGGATAGCATTTCACGGCGCCGTCTTCGGCGTCGTATATGTTCTTGTCGATTGCAGCCGGTGGCTCAATCCTGTTTTTTATGCCGTCCAGGCCCGACCTTAACATGACTGCATAAACCAGATATGGATTTGCCATAGGATCTGGAGTTCGAAGTTCGACACGTGTTCTTTCTTCACCAGCCAGTGGAATGCGAATGAGTGCTGAACGGTTACAGTATGACCACGCAATGTTCGTAGGTGCCTCATACCCCGGCACCAGTCGTTTATAGGAGTTCACTGTCGGATTGCAAATCGCTGCAATCCCCTTGGCATGTTTAATAAGTCCCCCTATGTAATATCGTGCTGTCTGACTTAGCTTCAAGGCGTCATCCGGATCATAGAAGGCATTTTTCCCATTAATGCTGAGCGACTGGTTACAGTGCATTGCATTGGCATTTTCACCTGAGAATGGCTTTGCCAGGAAAGAGGCATACAGGCCATGCATGTGTGCGGTTGCTTTGACAATCTGCTTGAAAATCATCCACTGGTCAGCCGTATGCAGTGCTTCTCCATATTTGAAATCTATTTCATGCTGTCCCGGAGCAACTTCATGATGGGAGGCCTCAATTGAAAATCCTAAGTTTTTCATGGTAACAATCATGTCTCGCCTTGCTTCTTCTCCCAAATCTATAGGAGACAAGTCAAAATAGCCTGCTTCATCATGTATTTCAAAAGTTGGTTTTCCATCTTTATCGCGCTCAAAGAGAAAGAATTCGCCCTCAGGGCCGACGTTCAACGTATAACCCAGTTCTTCGGCTTCTTCAATGGCATTTTTTAAAATAACCCTTGGACAGCCTATGAAGGGCTTTCCGTCAGGGCCGTGGACGTCACACATAATATGTGCTACGCCTTTTTGCTTCGGATTCCATGAGTCCGACCTGAATGTGCTCAGGTCAGGAACAAGATACATGTCAGACTCTTCAATTCTTCCAAAGCCATCGACAGATGACCCGTCAAACATATGCTCCCCGTTAAGCGCTCCCGGCAATTCCTCCGATGTGATGGTCACATTTTTTGAAAACCCGAAAATATCTACAAACTGAAGCCGTATCAGGTCAATTTTCTCTTCTTCCACTGTTTTCAAAATGTCCTTCTTCATACTCAAGTCATCGGTTTCCATTTTCCTACCACTCCTTTTAAATACTATGCTTTGTTTATATTGAATGCCTATGGCCTCGGATTTGTGCGAGGCGGCATTTTTAGCCATGTTTTCATTATGCTCTTGTCGCTAGTCGCGCCATATACGCCGGTTGAGATAAAGCTCCACTTTTGTGCGAGCACAAGTGGTTCTTTATCTCAACCGGCGTGCATTTCTTTGTCTTTTACGCAAAAAAGGCACTCTAACTCTTTTTTAAAAAGAGTTAGAGTGCCTAAGCTTCGACTTTATGTCTCACATTGAACAATCATTTATGATTATCCAGCACAAGTCAGTAGTTGACTAATGCAGACCCCAGTTCTTTACTTGCAAAATGATTTTTCTGTGCCCATTCACACGGTGCAGCAGGATTATATCTATCCGTCACTGAAACTCCAGTGCATATAGATACTCTCAAACTTAGTTACTCAGGACATTTACTTCACCAACAGTGCATATTATAACATAAATTTACGATTTATGCATCCTTTATGCAAACTTTATGCATTCTCAGTTGGTTTTCAGCTTGCGAATGCCCATATTATTGAGTACGCGCTTAGCCACTGAAGTGCCCAGAACGCCAAAACCTGCACATATCAGTGCAATCCCTGCAATCCATAAGTTTGAAACGGATTCTAGCCCGCCAATGAAGTACTTTGTAATCATGAGGGCGCAACCGCCTGTGTATCCGGAGAAGATCACACTACCCCAAAAGGCTCTCAAATCCAGTGATTTTAACGGTAAAACGGTCAAGTATGTCAGCAGTGTTGTGAGCAGGATCGCAATACCCATAAAAATATTGATGACTGTCATAATGAGTGCAAAGACGGTCCCAATTTTAAGCAGGGTGTATTTCGAGGTCAGCTTGTACTGCATGACATAAAATATGGTGGACAGATAGGGTGCCATCAGCAAATACTTGGATCCAGGCAGTGCAAAAAAAGCACTTAGAAAGTAGATGCCCATTCCACCGCCAATAAGGGTGGCCACACCCATTGCTATTGTGGTAATTTCATTGCTCTTTGAAATGGGGTCTTCCCCCTTGCTTTTATCTTTCATACTGAAGCACTCCCTCATTTTTTACGACTTTCCTGTCACTTCATCTGTGCTTTAAAAGTTTTTTCATACACCATGAGTATTGAAATTATACCCACGACATATGGTTAAAGCAACAATGAAATCAATTTAATGGTCGTGCCTTATAGTTCAATATAGACCTCACCAATAAGCGCATTTATGTAGTCGGTCTCTAAGGGCGTCTTTACAAGTAGCGCACTGCATGTGTCAAATGACTCTGGAATGTCGTTGGCAGACCACTGAAGTTCAAAGCCATATATCTTGTGATAGATGTCTGAAACCAAGAATCCCAGTGCTTCAAGAGAATATCTGAGCTTGTTGGGTTCAGTGCACGGCAGGCCCCGTGTTTTCAAGCAGGTTTTACAACGTGTACATGCTCCTGGTGGCAGACTCAGGCTCTCTGGCACTTGGCGCTCTACTGCGAGCAGTTTCTCTGTCATCTGGTCCTTCACAGCTTCAAACACATACATTGAGAGTTTCGTCTTCCAGCCTCCATCGGCGGTCTCCAGATCACTTGCATACCTGTCATAAACAGCCGAATCAAATGACCTCTTTTTCAGCAGGTCCAGCTGCGCCCTTATTTCACCTGTATCAATACGCGTCATAATAATCACAGCATGCGCGTAGGTGTCCAGCAACGCTTCCACTTCAAAGTCAAAGTCTGGACAGCTATGGTTGGACCTGTAATTGCTGCACTGCGTGCAGTACCCCAGAACTTCACTGAGCTTGTGACAGGTCCTCAGTTCTTCCATTGGGACGCATTCTATATGCATATTCGCATTTACTTTCATAGGAACTCCTTCATAGGATTAACTGCCGCCTAAATCGTACAGTCATAATAAACATACAGAAGGCATTGACCTTATTCATAACCACAGTCAATGCCTTCTATAAGTATACAATATTTTGTGCATATCATCCTCCACCAACGGGTGGAAAAAGTGCGAGCACATCATTATCTTTCAGCTCGGTTTCAGGTTTTGCATGTCGTCCATTTATCATGATAATTGCAATATCACCTTCAGGTAAATCAAGTGCCTGAATCACTTGAAGAACCGATGTGCCCTCATCAAAGACCAAGGTCCTAATATTATCACCATACTCTCTCAGTGTGGCGAATAATTTGACAGTTACCTTCATTTTTCTTCCTCTCTAAAATCCACTGCAAACAAACTAAGGACAGGCAATAATCCGCCTTGCCCAGAGGCAATCCCCGCAGGATGGGCTATTTCCCCAGCAATCCATTTCATTACTGTCAGTGTAGGTACAGCCGTCACGGGATTTGCAATCTGTACAGGAGGGAAATCTGTTTTCAGTCACAGCATTTCTGAAATTCACATAGCCACGCTGCATCCAGTTCTCCGCCAAATCATCATCGTTGACATTCCCTACATAGCAGGGATATACATGTTTCTTGAGGTCGTACACGTAGCAGTCATACTCATGCATAAGTGCATAACAGGGACTGATATTCCCGTCAGCATTCACACAGAGACTCTTATTCTCAACAAATCTGCATGTACGTTCCGTACGTAGCTTCATATTTGATATCTGTGCCCAGATTGTCGCCTTAAGGGAATCCATTCCAAACATGGTTCCGGTGTCTTCCATATCATAGACAATTTCATCTTTCATGGATGCATGATAGGGAATCAGATTGCTTACAATTATCTGTGATGCCTTCAGGCCATGTGCCAACTCAATGAGTGCCGGAAGCTGTCTGAAGTTCTTTTTCATGGCTACAAACTCAATGCCCAGCTCAGGCTTACTTGCGCCTCTCTCAGCTTTGATTTTCTGAAGTGTGCTGATATTCCCGGTTATGTTCCCCAGCTCTGCACCAATCCGAATGGCACTGTAGGCAGTTTCTTCAGGACTGTCAATAGATGTGAAAAGTATGTCCAGGCCTATGTCGATAAGTTTTTCCGCATTCTCAGCTGACAGATAGGAGCCATTGCTGATCATTTCAACCCGAACACCCAGCTTCTTGACGGCATCCAGCATTTCAAAGATGTGCGGATGCATCATCGGTTCACCAAAGCCTCCAAAATGAACACTTTCAAGCTCCGGGAGGTTTCGAAGCCCCTCTAGGAGCTTATTGAAGGTTTCCATCTCCATATAGCCTTGCTCACACTTCCAAGAGCTCCTAATGCAGGTGATACAATCAAAGTTGCATCGGGTTGTCACTTCAATGTAAATGCGCTTCACATCAGGCTTCAGATAGGTCAGCCGGTACCCCTCTTTAACATGGGTAAGCAGCATAGGCGCATCACACGCCGTACATCCTGCCTTGTGGCTCAAGCGGTCCTCGTCAGATGCATTCACGCTGAAACCAGAGACAAGCTCACCATATTCATACAGCTTCAAATCCAGCGATAATGTCTTCCGATCCATTATTGATCGCCTCCATCATCCTCTGATGTATCACGTTGAAGCTTGAAATTTGCTTCGTTATCCTGATTCTTTCCGTAGAAGCCAAGAGCAATTCTATAGGGTCCAGGACATCCTGGCGGAAGAAATGCCATCCGATCTCCAGGGTTGATTACATAGTCAAGCGCCTGCACAAATCCATTGACAAAGATTACCTCCACATCTCTCGGGTTGATTCCCAGCTTCTCCGCCAGTTCAAATCCGGTCAGGGGTTCATTTTGGTCTATGAAAACAGGCATGCCGCCATACTTCTTCCTCAAATAACTGTCCAGCTTTAAAAAACCTCTAATTTCAATCTGATGCTTCCTGATTTCAGGTGTTGTCTTGTCCTCATCCTTTGAATTTATCGGTGCTTTATTCATTTAAGCCCCCTTAATGTGCAAGCGGATTCTATAGACCCCACAATGCATCACCATTCAAATTATGGACGGAGCCTTTCTGTTTACAGGCCCCGTCCATTTTACCTACTTAGAAATCACACTTTAGAAGTTGAATACTTCATCAATTTCTTCTGGTGTGAAGTTCCATACTTCATCATGAGGTGGCAGTTTTTCGTATTCCATGAACTCTGGAAGTCTGTCATGATGGTTTGTGAAACCTGCACGTGCATTGAAGGCTCTTTCTACCTTCAGAACCGACTTGCCAAGCTCGTCAACATCGTCAGCTGTCAGATTAATGCCATACTGTGCATTAATCATATCAATCAGTGCCTGATAGCCCTCTGGACTGTCAGCAATACCGAAGTAAACGAACAGACACATGCCTGTACTGTCGATTGCAGCAGTACCGATTTGCATTGCACGCGCATACTCAATCTGACCATCTTTCTTCAGCGGATCAATATCAGCGCCAACTTTTAGAATGTTACCGGAAATACAGTAACCCGCAGTATGGTCAGCACCCATTGGCGTTGTCGCATAAGTCAGGCCAATACCTTTGACTGAACGCGGATCGTATGCTGGGATTGCCTGATCCTTAACCACAGGCACTCTGTACATACCACATAGTTTACCGACTGCAGCAGTACCACCAGCGATAATGCGGGCAAGCGGTGTTGGCTTGGCAATATCCTTAACCACTTCAAGCACCTTTTGACCATCGCCCCAAGGCAGAAGACCACCATCCATTGCAGTTGCAACCGCAACAGCAGTCTCGATACTGTCGACACCCACATCATCCATGGCTCTGTCAATGTATGCAATTGCATCAAGGTCCTTAATGCCTGCATCAGCACCAAGTCCCCAAATTGTTTCGTATTCAAATCCACTTGTTATGTACTTGCCCTGCTTGTCAGGATACCACTGAGAACATCTGATGATACAGCCTCTATGACAGCCATGCGAAACCTTGCCTTCGCCGCCACGCTCAGTGATAGTCGCATTCATTGTCTCGCCTGAGATAATGTCATTGTGGTCAATTCTACCTTCAGTAAAGTTGTAAGATGGCAGTCCGCCTGCTTCGTTAAGAATATTGACAAGTACATCAGTACCGTAGGCAGCCAGACCTTGTCCTGCAACAGGATGATCCAGGATTGCTTTTGTAAATACTTTAGAAGCCGCTCTAAATTTCTCTGGGTCTGCAATTTCAACAGACTTAGGTGCACCAGCATCATCAATGACGATTGCTTTGACCTTTTTTGATCCTAGAACTGCACCCAAACCGCCACGGCCAGCACTTCTGATGTTGCCCTCAGGGTCCTTGAAAGAAATATTTGCCGACGGCAAGCCGTACTCACCAGCAGGACCAGCAAGTGCGATCCCCACATGCGCACCGTATTTTTCGCCTAGAATGCGGATTGCTTCATAGTTGCCGCAGCCGCCTATGATTTCATCTGGTGCTTTCTCAATTTCAACACCGTCCATAGACAGTTTAAGAACATAGAAATCATCGCCTTCTGGCATGCCTTCAATTACGAAAGCACGAATGCCCATTTTTGCAAGCATTTGCGAAGAAGAACCACCCGTGTTTGATTCCTTGATACCACCAGTTAGCGGACTCTTTGAACCAACAGAAAGTCTTCCTGAGTTGGGTGCTGTAGATCCACTCAGAAGTCCAGGCGCAAATACAAGTTTGTTGTTCTTGCCCAGCGGATGACATGTTGGCAACACTTCATCATTGACAAAATTTGATGTCAGCGCACGGCCACCCAGTCCTGCATACTTCTCAGGCACATCTCCAACAGTTGATGTTAGGTCTGTCATGTTGATTCTGATAAATTTGTTCACAAAAAATACCTCCTTCTTTTTGGCTCGGCGATTGCTGCATAAAGAGTCAGCAATCATGGATAACAGTGTTATAACAAAGTCATACCAAATCCTTTCCAAATAGCGGGAGGCAGCATGGTTTCCCATTCTACCCATTGGTTGGGCTTCTTAGGGTTTCCCCCGTAGAACACACAACTCGGATTGGCTTTATGTAATTTTATGAGCTGCTAAGTCTCAAAACAGGACAGACAGCTCGTATTACCTTAATTGTATCACTTCAAATGCAAAAATCCAGTCTCTCACACTTATGGAGCTATCTGTATTTTGTCTCCAATGCTTATCTCAGCGCCTTTAACTACCTTGGCAAAAACCACTTCCCCCGGCATAAGGCACGAAAGACCTTCACGACGTAGAGGACAACCTTCATGACAAGCGTTTCCAACCTGGACAATCTCAAAGTGTGCTTCTCCAACAAGCAGTCTGTCCCCAGCCTTCATGTTCCAAATCTCAGCACCCTTTGTGAGAATGTTCTCTGCAAACCGCTGTGTACACCAGCCCGTGTCATTTCTGAAGGGCAAACTTTCGGCCGCAAGCAGGCTTACTTGACGTAGACCTTTTCCACTGAACCGGTCCCCTTCAATTCCAAACGCCTCAATGCACTTGGCTGACTGAACCGCTTTTCGCGGCTGTCCCTTTGAAATACTGATTTTTATGGAAGAAATGCGTCCTGACTTCCCTGCACCCATCTTCAATAAGCCTCAAGAATCTGAATTTCATCGCCAGTACGGATCAGGCCTGATTCCAGAACAATAGTGAATATGCCTTGTGTTGGCATGATGCATTCTCCCACCTGCTGTTTGATTGCACAGCCGTGGTGACACTTCTTTCCAATTTGTGAAACCTCCATCAGTGTTTCACCAATGCGCATTTTTGTACCTACAGGCAGTTTCCAGAGTTCTATGCCTTCAGTCGTGATGTTTTCAGCGAATTTTCCCACTGTCAGATCCTTGACGCCCAGTGCACGCATGGTCTCCACACTTTCGTCTGCCAGAAGGCTGACCTGCCGATGCCAATTGCCTGCATGCGCATCCTCTTCCAGTCCATGATTTACCCTAAAATACCCCTGTGAAATCGGCTTTTTTACAACACCTTTCTTATCACTGATGTTAATTGCAAGAACCTTACCTTTTATCATTCTATGCGTCCTCCCGAATATAATGCCCGGACTTTCCGCCGATTTTTTCCATAACCTTTATGTCCAGAATCACCATGTCCTTATCGACCGCCTTGCACATATCATAAATTGTAAGCGCTGCCGCAGAAACCGCTGTAAGCGCCTCCATTTCGACACCTGTCTTTCCAACAGTTGTCACCGTTGAGGCAATATGAATTTCACTGTTCTCTTCATCGATTTCAAAGGCTATGTCCGCACCTGTAAGAAATATATTATGGCACATTGGGACAAGGTCACTGGTCTTCTTAGCTCCCATGACACCTGCAATTTGCGCTACAGAAAGCACATCACCTTTCTTATGGCCCTTTTCCACAATCATTTTCAGGGTTTGCGGATTCATCCGAATCTTCCCACGAGCGATTGCCGTACGTCTGGTATCATCTTTTCCATCGACAGAAACCATACGGGCCCTGCCATATTCATTAAAATGTGTCATTTCCACAGTCTTATCCTCCAATGCGATGCATACTTCTTGTAATGGGTACGAATTGCGTTTCATTTATGGAGTGTCTTAAAGGCTTCTCATGCACAGCTTGACGAATTACCGCCTTCAGTGCATCAGGGTTATCCACAGAAGGTCTGAGAGCAACTTCTTCATTTGAATGAAGACAGGTCTTTAAAAAACCATCTGGTGTGACACGAATCCTGTTGCATGCACTGCAGAAATGCTCTGATATAGGGTTAATAAACCCAACTCGCCCCTTACCGTTTTTCTTTCTATAGTATCTTGCTGGTCCGCTATGGGCCGCTTCCTCTTCTTCAAACAAATACCCATACTCCCGAATAAGGGCATTGTTCGATATGAACTGTTCACTGCTCCACGCAGCAGCTTCACCAATCGGCATGAGTTCAATAAAGCGTATCTCCATGTCTTCGTCGGCCATGTCGATAAAAGCTTCAACTTCATCGGTGTTGAAGCCGTTGATTACAACAACATTGAGTTTAATTGGTGTTAGACCGGCATCCCTGGCAGCCTGTATCCCCCTGAGGACGGCCTCCAGATCACCACCTCTTGTAATTTCTGAAAACTTTTCGGAATCCAGTGTGTCCAGACTGATATTGATGCGGTTCATCCCCGCCTCTTTCAAAGACTTGGCATAGTGCTCCAGCAAAATGCCATTTGTCGTCATTGAAAAATCCTTAATTTCAGGTAGTGCCGCAATTCTTTCGACCAAGGTCATTATCCCATTGCGGACAAGCGGTTCCCCGCCAGTAAGTCGCACTTTATCAACGCCAAGCTCAGTAAGGGCTTTAACAATACTGTAAGCCTCCTCAAGACGCAGTACTTCAGCATGGTCCTTCTTGCATATGCCTTTCTCAGGCATACAGTACTGACATTTCAAATTGCATAGGTCTGTCACCGACAAACGGACATAATGTATTTTTCGATTATAACCATCAATCATTCTGGATCACCTGCCAAACAATATTCTCAAACTCGTAGCCACCCAGCTGCTCAAGCATTACCCTAAACGCTTCTGTCTGTAGCAGCTCAACAAATCTTTTCGTTCTTGCATCATCCAAGTACTTTTCAGGAATCATAAAATCGTAGTCTTCCAGTGCCAGAGGAACAAAGTCCAAATTCATCATGTTTGCTACAGACTTGATTCCAAGTCCAACATCTGAATTGCCAGACTGCACTGCAAGCGCCACATTTGTATGCGTGGTGTATTCTTTCTGGTAACCGGTGATTGCATCACCGCTGTAGCCTTCCTGTTTAAGCTGATAATCCAGGAGTGCCCTTGTTCCAGACCCCCTTTGCCTGTTGGCAAGGATCAGATTCTTTTCAATCAGGTCTTTCAGGGATCTTACACCGTGCGGATTGCCCTTTTCAACATAGAATCCCTGCCAGCGCTTGATACCTTTAATCAGATATACCGTTTCTCCCTTAAGGTACTTCTTAATAAAGGGCACATTGTAAACACCCGTCTTCTCATCAAGAAGGTGGGTCGGGGCAAGATGGGTTTCTCCACGCTTTACAGCCATAATTCCCCCAAGACTGCCAACATGTGCAGAAGAAAGTGTAAAACCTCTTTCATCCTTTGTCATCATGTCATTGAGGTAGTCCATAATTATATCATGACTCCCAATTGATACGAGAGACTTGTCTATGCTTTTTTCCGATTTCAGCAGTGTGACAGGAACAATCTGACCCGACTCATAGCCTTCGACATTTTGCGGCACTTCCAAAATGCCGTCTGCCTTGACCAGGGACATGGTCACGCCTGCACCCCTTGAAAGCGGTGTAGCAATCAATCGTTCACCCACACGTCCGATTTTCATTCTGACATACTCCCGATGCTTCAAAGAAGACACCACACGCTTTGAGAGCTGCACCTCCGCAGTTTTCGGTTTTACTTCACCACACATAGAAATGAGCGGCACCACAAATTCTCTAAAAGATATGAATGCCGATACTGGATAGCCGGGAATTCCAATGACAGCTTTACCGTCTATTTGTCCAATAATAGTGGGTTTTCCAGGTTTGATTGCGATGCCGTGTACAAATACCTCACCCAGCTCACGCACCAGACCCACTGTATAATCTTCGCTGCCTGCAGATGATCCGGCATTGATCACCACAATATCATTTTTCTGCACAGAGTCCAAAATGGCCTTTCGAAGCCTTTCTCTGTCATCAGGCACCGGATCTATTCGGTCAGGTATTCCACCAGCTTCTAGCACCATAGCTTCGAATACTCTGGAGTTTGAATCGATAATATCTCCAGGACTTAAATCGGTCCCCGGATTCACTATTTCTGTTCCAGTAGGAATAATTCCCACGCGTTTTTTCTTGATAACCTCCACTTCAAGAACACCGCCGCTTAAGAGGGCACCAATATCTACAGGCTTAACCTTATGCATGGAGGGCAATATCATATCCCCCACTGCAATGTCTTCTCCTACAACGCGGATATGTTCCCAGGGAAATGTTGATTTCATAACCTGTACAGTGCCATCTTCCTGATGGTATACATCCTCGATCATGACGACTGAATTGTGCTCAGAAAGGATACAATCGCCGGTATCTACGTACTTAAAATCTACGGCTTCTTTCAAAGTCACAGGGTTTTTTTCGTGGGCCCCAAATGTCACTTTTGCATTCAAAGATATTCCATCCATAGCCGCGGCATTATAATGGGGATTGGAGACTTTTGCAAATACAGGGCCTGCAGTCACACGACCCAGTGCAGCCTCAACTGAAACCCTTTCGATGGCAGCTCTTAGAGGACTCACAAAGACACGGTCAATTATGGCTTTCGCCTCATTTAAATCTATTACATTCAAGTATGTGTTTCTTTTCATTTTGCACCCCGTCTATCTAAAAAGTGTCACCACAACTTTTTCGCCTATTTCAAGACCCTCTTTTTCCATTGGAATTTCAATGTATCCGTCTGCCTTGGCAAACATGGATACCATACCGGATTTCCCATTGACAGGATAAACGGACTGGACGCCATTCTTATTTTCTATCTTTACCATAAAAAAAACGTCTCTTCCCGATGAAACATGCATTTGAAATGCAGAAACAGCTTCAATACGGTTCTTTACCTGATTGTTATTCATGAGCTGACTCTGAATAAAGGGCTCAACAATAGCCTTGAAGGCTATAATGCAGGAGGCAGGATGGCCAGGAAGTCCAAAGACGGCCGTGTTGCCCACGCGTGCCACTATAGTTGGCTTGCCTGGTTTAATCGCAACACCGTGAACCAAAACGCCCGGTTCACCTGTCGCATTAATGATATCTGAGGTCATATCATGGTTTCCAACAGAGCTTCCACCCGAGAGAAAGACAATATCACTGCTTTCTTCTGCTTCAAGCAGTGCCTTCTTCAGGGTTTCAAAATCATCCTTCAAGTGCTGGTTTGTGACGACCTCACACCCCAAATCGTCAACCATGGCGAGGAGACTGTAGGTGTTGACGTCCCGGATCTGTCCGATTTTGGGTACAGATGCTACAGAAACCAACTCGTCTCCCGTAGAGATAATGGAAACTCTTGGGCGCCGCTTTACATGCACATTTGCATAGCCAAGTGATGCAAGCGCTCCAATATGCTGCGTCGACAAATATGTTCCCGCTTCAAGGACAACTTCCCCCACCTTCACATCATCCCCAATGCCGATGATGTTCTCAAGTACTGCACAGGGCTTATTGACTGCGATTTCATCGCCAAAGGAGTCCGTGTACTCTATCATGACCATGGCGTCTGCTCCCTCAGGTACCATACCGCCAGTTGGCACATACACAGTTTGATTTTCACCCACTGTCAACTTCGTATCCTGGCCCATTTCAACGGACCCGATAAAATCAAGAAAAGCAGGCAGGGCCTCGGAAGCCCCTATGGTGTTTTTTGATTTTACTGCATAGCCATCTACTGTTGACCTGACAAAGTCAGGAATGTTTTCCCGGGCAACAACCGGTTCAGCCAGTATGCGCCCAAGGGTATCATATATACTTACAACTTCAGTCTCAAGATTCACATGTCCAAATTCGTCCTCAAGAAGACTGAGTACCGCTTCCTTTTTCATAACCGTAAACATTTCCATCTCTACACTCCCAATGCCATATAATCCAAGTCAAGAAACTTCTCCGGTTTCTGAAGATCCATCACCCTTTTTACAATCTCTTCCTTACCAACAGCCTTCAGGCCCTGTTTATCGAGTACAAACAAATCGTCACAAAGTCGAATGGCCTGAGATAAGTCGTGTGTGATCAGAAGAATCGTTGCCCCAGTTCTATTTCTATAATCCAGCAGAACACGTTCTAAAACCTCAACCGTATCTGGATCGATATTGGCTGTCGGTTCATCCAGCAGCACAAGGTCAGGACTGTAAACCAGCCCTCTTGCAAGGGAAACCTTCTGCCTTTCCCCCCCAGAAAGAACCGTAGCCTTTCTGGTGCTGATAGTCTCTATGCCCAAGTTCCTAAGCCAGATTTGTGTCAGTTCATTCTGAATTTCTTTCCCAACATGTCTTAGCTTTAAGGGATATACAATGTTATCCTGCACACTTCTGGAAAGCATGTAGGGCTTTTGTGCCATGAAACTTATGGTTTCGGAAAGCTTTTCATCAAATGCCTTTCCGTTGTAGAGGATACGTCCATTGTAAGCCTTATCGACTCCAGATATCATCCTCAAGAGCGTTGTCTTACCAACACCATTGTGGCCAATGATTCCGTGAATGTGTCCAGATTCCAATGTGCATTTTTCTATTTTGAAAAGCATGTTGTCAAACCGCTTTTCAAGACCTTCCATTTCAATTTTCATATGCGTTCCTCAGCATTCATGTGAATCACTGCGTTGGTAAAAACTGCTATTCCAATGAGCACCAGACCCATTGCAAGGGATTTAGAATAATTCCCCATTGAGTTGTTCATTGTGATAAAGGTTGTCATGACCCGGGTATGGCCTTGAATATTGCCACCGACAATCATAACCGCGCCCACTTCTGAAATACCCCTGCCAAAGCCTGATGAGACTGCAACAGCAATAGCCCTTTTCAGCTCGCTGACAACGAGCAGTGCCCTGTCAAGGCGTGATCCGCCAAGCAACTTTGATGTCTCACTGATTTCCTTACCATTTTCTTTTGCTGCACTTGCTACAATTCCCGTTATGATTGGCGTAATCAGAATAGTCTGAGCGACAACCATGGCGGTCGGCGTAAACATGAGCCCCATAAAGCCTAGTGGACCACGACGGGAAATAACGATTGCAGTCAGCAGCCCGATTACAACCGGTGGAAGTGCCATCATGGCATAAACAAAACGCAACAAACGGTGTTTTCCCTTGAAGTCTCCAAGCCCCAGTGCGATGCCCAGAATGATTCCTACAACAGAGGCAATTATGGTTGAAGTCATAGAAACGATTATGGACAACCCAATAATCCGGTATATTTCAGCATCAAAAGAAATGAGCAGTTTAAATGCTTCTATAAATCCATCGGCAATATACTGCATCTGATCACTCCATCCTGAAAACCGGTCGGAGCAGGCAGGACCAGCTCCGACTTGTTTTCAAACTCTTTGATATCTTATAAATTCGCATTTGGTACGAACAGTGGCTGACCGAACTTTTCCACACCAAAGCCGCTAATCAGCTCTTGGGTTTCAGATGAAAGTATCCAGTCAATGAAGGCCTGTGCGCCAGCACTGTTGATTGCATCGTTTTTATCAGGATTAACCGCCATAACGCCATATTGGTTGAAGAGAATCGGATCGCCCTCAACAATAACATTCAGGTCAAGATTATCACTCATGCTCAGATAAGTGGCTCTGTCAGACATTGTGTAGGCTTGAAGCTCGTCAGTCATTTGGATTACATCACCCATACCCTTGCCTGCAGATATGTATTTGTCGCCTTGTGGTTCAATGCCAGCTGCTGCCCATAAGCTCTTCTCTTTCTTATGTGTACCTGAATCGTCCCCACGTGAAACAAATGAAAACTCAGAAGCATACAGCTTTTCAAATGCAGGTACGATTTCAGACGCATCTTCCTTTAGACCTGCTGGGTCATCTTTTGGACCAAGAATTACAAAGTCATTGTACATAACGTCAAAGCGTGCGGCACTGTGACCTTCAGCCACGAATTCCTCTTCAGATGGCTTTGCATGAACAAGAAGCACATCCGCCTCACCGTCACGACCCATTTGAAGCGCCTTACCTGTACCTACAGCCACAACCTTGACTTCAATCCCTGTTTTTTCAGTAAAATCAGGTAGAATATAGGCAAGAAGACCACTGTTTTCTGTTGATGTTGTCGTTGAAAGAATGATGCTTGTCCCTTCAACTACAGCTTCTTCCTGGGCAGGTTCTTCAGCTTCAGCCTCCTGTGCTGGCGCCTCTACCTCAGCCTGTTCCGTTGCCTTCTCTTCAACTGGCTCTGGTGCTTTTGAACATCCCGCCATCATTCCGACTGCCAGAAGCAGTACCAGAATCAAACTCATTACCTTTTTCATTTTCTCCTCCTTGTTGTTCATCCCCCTGGAGATGACACTTTCTCTCTGTCTATTGATTTACTTTATTTAAATAAAAAGAAAATTCTTTCCATAGCAAGAAAGAACCCTCTGTTCATTCTTCCTTTCCAAACACGGGAGGCTGGACAATTTCTCGTACAACCCAATGGCTCAAATACCGTAGTATCCCTTAGATAAGTGAGCTCGGAACAATATCGTATTTTCAATTTTAAAGATCCACTGTTTCAAAGGTATTTCTCATCAAATCAATAAGAAGCAGCTTGCTTCGAAGCAGATTTACATTTTCTGTGAGAAGTTTAAGAGCTTCTGACACTTGAATAGATGCCACGAGTGCCGGTGTGAAGGATGGATTTCCCAGCTTTTGCTCCACACCCTTTTCAAGACCCTCCGGATAAATATTTTCAAGTGTTGCATCACCAGGCAGGATTGTGCATACCTGACCGTACCATCCTGCTATGGCACCATGAACAAACGGCGTTCCATTTTTTGCACAGACCTTTTCAAGTATGCGCCTGATTTCTATGGTATCTAAAGCATCCATAATCAGATCATAGCCATTCAGCATGTCTTTTGCATTCTCCACAGTCAGGAACTTGGGTACTACTGTTATAGATACCTCTGAATTGATGCGCCTCACACGCTCAGCCGCCGCGACTGCCTTTGAACATCCTATATTGGATTCCTCTGACAGCAGCTGCCGGTTCAGATTGCTTTCATCGAACACATCACCGTCAACGACAGTCAAATGGCCAATGCCTGCTCTTGCCAGCATCTCTATGATGTAACCACCAAGGCCACCACATCCGACAACACATACATGTGCGCTTCTAATTCGTTGCATATCTTCAGCTGTAAAAATTCCATTTTTTTCATAGCGCATTCAAACACCACTTTCATGTTCTTCGCAATAGAGATATGCCAATATTATCTATTAACAGTATACAATAACGCAATTGTCATGCCAGTTTCCTAAAGACCTCTATTTCAATGTATACAGCAAATTCAGACTATTTGACTCCAATTAAATCGTTCCATTTCAGAACACACTTAGTTGGAAATAGCGTTCCATTTTAGAGCAGTGTTCTAAAGTGGAACGCTATTATTTTGTAAATTATGATTTTTCTAACAATATGTCATGCTTTTCAAGTTTCCTATACAAGGTATTTCTCCCTATACCCAGTATTTTTGCAGCTGTCGTAATATTATACGCCACAGATTTTAATACATTCATTATGTGGTACTTTTCCATATCATCAAGCGTACCTGGACTAACCTCAGGTAGAGGTGTGACATCCGAACACACCTGGTCCTCTGCAAGATGTTCCATATCAAGGCGTTCCTTGTTTATGGCAAGCTCAATATAGTTTTCCAGCTCACGGACATTTCCTGGCCAGTCATGGGTCATAAGCCTTCGCATATCATAATCAGTAATCCCAACCGGCCGTTTATTGATTCTCTCAGAAATGACTTTCATGAAGTGATCTACAAGGAGTGGAATATCCGCTTTTCGCTCTCGGAGCGATGGCAGCTCAATGGGGATGACATTGAGCCTGTAATATAGGTCACGCCTGAAATTGCCCTTTTCAACTTCTGCTTTCAAATCCTTATTCGTCGCGGCAATAATACGCACATTGACTCGAAACTCCTCGGTACCGCCAACACGCACCAGGGTCCCTTCCTCAATCACACGAAGGAGTTTCGGCTGCATTTCAAGGGGCAGTTCACCAATCTCATCAAGGAATAAGGTGCCGCCATCTGCAATTTCAAATTTTCCGACCTGTCCTCCACGCTTGGCACCAGTAAAGGCGCCCTCGTCATAGCCGAAGAGTTCTGACTCAATAAGGGTTCTGGGAATGGCACCTGAGTTTATCGCAACAAAGGGCTCGTCTTTTCTTGGACTGAAATTGTGAATGGACTGGGCAAAGAGTTCTTTGCCACATCCGCTTTCTCCAGTAATCAAGACTGTCGATCTGCTGTCTGCAACCTTTTTTGCAAAGGCTACAGTTTCCCGCATGGCTTCAGAATCACCGATGATATCGTTAAAGGTGTAAATCGCCTTTCGACCTAGTATCTTATTTGCAAGCTTTCGTACCTTCTTTGCATCTTCAATCATAAGAATGCAGCCTTGGACATCGCCCTGGTCCTGGATGCGGTAAAGACTCATATTGAAATACATTCTGTTCGTCTTTGAATGTATGCGTACTTCTTCATTGAATATGTCGGAGTTGACCACTGCACTTCTATAGCTTTCCCAGTCTTCTACAAGATTTTGCACATGCATGGATTCCAAGATGTTTTTACTGTATCCAAGCATTTTACAGGCCTGGTCATTGCAGCTCACAATATTGCCCAGCTTGTCTATGTAGACAATGCCCTCACGAATGGAATCAATAAGGGACCTAACCAGAGCATGTGAATTTTTCAGGAGTTGATTCTTCTTTGTAAGACTCATGGAATACTCGATTGCCTTGACCGCTGAAACGACCATGCCCAGGGTATGACAATTTACACAGTCATAGTTGCCCGTCAGGTCAAGGGATCCGATAATTTTTCCATTTTCATCATGAATCGGTGCACCGGAGCAGGTCCACGAATGATAAGCCTTAATAAAATGCTCTTTTCCTGATATCTGAACAGGTCTGTCTTCAGCGATTGCCGTTCCCATGGCATTGGTCCCAATACAGGCTTCTGACATATAGGCCCCTGGAACCATTTCATAGCTGATGGACTTCTTGACGATCTCATCATCGCCTGACACGTAGAGAATACATCCTTCTGCATCTGTCAGCATGACAAAAAAGCCCGAACCACGTACAAAATCAACAATCTGCTCAATAAAGGGCCGTGCCGTAATAATCAGTTCACTATTATCTACAAGCAGCTGATTCAACTCATGGCCACGGACAAACTTCCGGCTGACCATTCTGTCTTCATCAATCTGGTATTCACGACATCGCTTATGCGAGGTTTTTATATAAGATTTGACTGCGTCATTATGCATAATACTCTCCCCCTCCTGTATTCTGCCTGACCAACCACTTTATATTTATTCTGTATTATATCAAATACAGGGCATCTAGCGAATAGTTTCGGTGAAAACTTGCCGCTAGGTTAGTAATACAAGAAGAAACTGGGTATAATTTTATATACCTATAGTCTATCATTATTATGGCTACAACATTATCTGCAGGAGGCGCATCATGTCTTTAGGAATCGGCGTATCAACAGCTTTTTATCTGACGTTTCTATTCTATAGCATACTGGGAATATACGGTTTATATATGAACTATAAAAAGAAAACCAATATTATTTTCTTTCTCATATGCACCGCCATGTCCATATGGTCTCTTGGCTTCGCCATGAGCATGCAAGCGCCTCAAGTTGAATATAGCATATTTTGGAACCGTTTCGCCGCACTGGGATGGGGAATGCTCTACAGTTTGCTCCTGCATTTTTTCTTATTAATCACGCAGCAGGATTCAAAACTCAAAACTCGATGGCATTATGTTCTTCTCTATCTGCCTGCCCTTTTTACCGTCTATATGTTTTCCATCGCACCAGGAAGCTTCAGCAATAACGGGTCCTACGAGCTCACAAAGTATGGCTGGCTATCCATAGCTGAAATCAATTTTGCCTCCCTATTCTTCAAGGCCTACTACATTGCCTATACTTTGATTGGGCTCTTTATTATGTGGAAATGGGGCAAAGCCTCCAAGACGGCATCTGATAAGAAGAAGTCCTTTATCATCCTCTTGTCCTTTGCCTTCACCCTGATTGGAGGAACCATTGTGGATCAGCTGCTTCCACTCTTTTATCCCTTGCCACAGCTCGGGCCTATTTTCGTACTCGTTCCCACACTTGCCATTTACTATACCATCAAGCAATATGGACTCATGGTCCCTGAAAGCAATGAAAACTCAAATCTGATTTTCAACAGAAGTACGCGCATCAAGCTTTATCATTATGTTGCCTTCATTTTCATTTTGGGCGCACTTATGAACTTTTTCCATAAGTTTGTCATTCACCAGCAATCCATGCTTCTAGCTTTCTCAATATCTTTGCTGGTTGCCGGCATAGGGCTTGTTGTTCTGTGGATTCAGCATTCGCCCCTCAAAGAGGATAAGAAGGACACTGTCAGCTTAAGCATTCTCGCTGCCTCAATATTTCTGATAACCCTCTCTGCTGCCGATACTTCAACAACAACCATCTGGGCCTTTCCCTTTGTTCTGATTATCTTCTCCCTGGCATTCAACACACGTCTCAACCTCTATGTGATTGCTGCCGCAATGATTCTCACACAGCTTGTTGCCTGGGGGCAAATGCCGCGTGTAACCATTCCTATAACCGGGCATGAATACCTGCAGCGTATTCTGATTATCATTCTTGTATTCCTAATGGCTAAATTTGTGAATGATATCTACCGAAAACGCTGGCAGGAGAACCTGCAGCAGCTTAAGGTCCAAAAGCTGATTTCCTGCATATCTACAGACTTGATATCTGTAACCCATGTAAATCTTAATGAACGTATTAATCAAATGCTTCCCAACCTAGGCGCGATTCTGGATGCAAATAGGGTAATCTATTTCTCCCAGAAGGATGTAAAATCACCACTTCACAGCACGGGAAAATGGTTTACACCTGAGACCGTGAACCGTAACAGTCATGACAGCATCGTACTTACAGGAGAAATGTGGCTTACCCAGCAGCTCTCTAGCAATAAACCAGTCTTTATTAAGAGCACTTCCGAACTTCCTGAAGCAGCACATGTTTTAAAAGCCGTTCTGAATGACTATGACATCTACAATATCATCTTCATTCCAATTTCAAGAAGCAACGGTACACTATCCTTATTCTGCATAGAAAACATTGGTGGAGCAGGTCTGGCTGCGCTTAAAAATGTTGACCTCTTGAATATCATATTCAACCTGCTGTCGCATACCATCAAAAGAGTGGACATGGGAAATGACATTTTGTACACTGCCAACCACGATTACCTGACAAACCTGCTCAATCGCCGGGCTCTGACCAGTGAACTGGATCAGGCCATTGAAGACGCCAAGAAGTCAGAATCAAAAATCGGCGTTATCTTCATTGAGATTGACTCTCTCAGACTTGTCAATGATACTTTGGGCCACGATGGCGGTGATACCCTCATCAAGACGCTTTCCAACAAGCTGCTCGAAAACTCAAAAAACACCTGTACAGTAGGCCGGTATGCCGGAAACGAGTTCATTTGCATTTTGAAAAATACTGCAAACGACCTTGAAATCACGAGTGCTGCGCAGCTGCTCAGTGCGGTCCTGCGCGAACCCCTCTCCATAAATGATCAGGAGTTTCAGCCAACTGTAAGCATTGGCATTTCGGTGTATCCTTCCGATGGCGATACGACGGCCAGTCTTGTGAAAAATGCAAATGCTGCAATGTATAAGGCCAAGCACCTTGGCAGGAACCAAATTTACCTCTGCTCTGAAGCGCTGAAGAACGAGCAGCGAGATATCAACAGAATCGTTAAAGGCTTGTATAAGGCCCTTGAACGGGAAGAATTCTATCTGCATTACCAGCCCCAGGTGGATGCACGCACTGAAGAAATCATTGGTGTTGAAGCCCCGATTCGCTGGCAGCATCCGGAACTCGGCTTTATTTCACCGGCTGTTTTCATCCCGCTTGCTGAAAAAATCGGTATCATCAATGAAATTGGAAAATGGGTTCTCAAAACGGCCTGTACTCAAAATAAACAATGGCAGGAGGCTGGGTACCAGTCCCTGCTCATGGCTGTCAATGTTTCCACCAAACAGCTCAACCTGGTCAACTTTCCAAATCAGGTTCAAGATATTTTGCAGAAAACTGGAATGCAGTCGACGCTCCTTGAGCTTGAAATCACAGAAAGTGTTGCAATGGGTGATATCGAACCCGTGCTCAACCTGCTTGGAAGTATAAAGGACAGAGGCGTACTCATTTCCATAGACGATTTTGGAACAGACTATTCCTCACTAAGTCGCCTCAAGATGCTGCCAATCGACAAGATTAAAATTGACAAACAGTTCATTGACGGCATCGAGACGAGTGATAAGGACCGCGCCATCATCCGTTCCATTGTGGACCTCTCCAAAAACCTCAAAATCAAGGTAATTGCCGAAGGCGTGGAATACAAGAATCAGTTGAACTATCTTCAGGAGAACAGGTGTGATGAAATCCAGGGCTATTATTACTATAAGCCCATGCCACCTGAAGAACTTGAAAAACTGCTAAAAAAAGTCTAACCATATGTGGCTTCGGAAAATAAAAAAAGGTGCTGTCGATAAGATTCTCAAGCTGAAAATCTTATCGACAGCACCTTTAACATGCAAACTTGGTTTTATGCAGAAAGCTCTACGGGCGCAGTGCTCAGACTGTGGTCACCCACAATTTCATAGCCTTCCATATGATTGCACTCCGATAGGTATTTTCCACACATTGGACATATTTCTGCCTCACAGTAAGACTGGTGGAATTCCCCCTTCTTCGAACCGCACTTGGCACAGTCCTCTGTTGCTCTATCTCTTGGCATTTTCTCGCCGTCTGTGAATACGATATCTGTGTAATGCTGACCCTTCATGAGTTGTATCTCCTTTTCAAGTATCTTGATGGTTTCTTCTGTGTTTGAACCAAGGTTCACCTTTGCAACTTCAATAACGCCATAGCCGCTGTAACTTTCCAGATTGAAAACACTTTTCACAAATGCATCTGTCAATCGAATATCTGTACAGCTACCATTCAATTTGTGGTCTGAATGCTCGTCCGCGTCATGTATGTGAATATTGCCAACCCGCTGCTTTTGCAGGGGTGTCAATCCAAACTCAAGCTTGTCTGAAATCACATGGCCGCAATCTAGACAGAGTTTCAGCGCAGGATATTCCTGAAGAATTTCATCAATTCGATTGATGTTTATTCTTTCACGTCCCACTATATGGCGCATGGCTTCATGCCTCTCCTTTGGAAAAATATCCAGCGAACGAATAACATTAAGATTTTCCAAATGGATGATGACATTCAAATTGCGTTCCTCAAGATATTTGTAGATCATGTCGAGCATTTCGAATGTCAGAGCGATATCCTCTTCAAGTGTTTTTCCCAGCGCATGGTGGAGAACAACGTTGATTTGCCCACCTACTTCCGGTATGATATGCTCCAGTTTATCCAGTATATGCAGGCTATCACTTGTCATTTCCGGTAAATGTATCTGATATGTCTTTCCCTTTGCTGTCAGTTTTCTTGCCAGGTCAATATTATACTCCAGCCACTCTGTCGACTCATACTCCGAAAAATTGACTTCAATCCCCTCAATTTCCTTAGAGCTCAAAACAAAGGGCAGAATATCCCTGGACGCGTCTACTTCTGATGGTATATAACCGATCAAATACTTCATTGCTTCACTCATTTCCTTGACTAAAAAACACTTCACTTGCATGTGAAACATGTAAATCACTTAATTGTGCATCCTGTTCTTTGGCTCAAAAAATCCAAAATAGCCTCTACAGCGACAACATTCTATACCAGTTTCAACCGCGTGTAAAGTTAAAATTCGTGAAGAAAAGGGGTTCGTGGTATCCACATAAAAAAATAGCAAAAGCCGCACACACATCCTGTCCCTCAGACATTCTGGATGTGGTGCGGCTAAACTTCAGCAACTTACATTTATGTATTTAATCATACGCCAGCCTGATATCTTTAACTGGCAAGACATCCTTAATGGCTTCCTGCCATTTCTCCTCTTTCCAGGTTCCAAGCTCAACATGGGTTGTATAATACTTTTCAGGTATCGGATGTGTTCCAACAACAAGGTCCATGCCATACTTTTCTGGAACGAACTTCATAAACTCAAAAAGATGCGGACAGGGTGGATACCCAACAACAAAGCCCGTCGCCAGATGCAGGATTTCCGCACCGTTCTTTTTCATTTCCTCAGGTGCATATTCAATGTTGCCCCCAGGACAACCGCCACAGGTCGTGTAACCTACCAGTTCTACATCTTCATCCTTGTATCTTTCAAAACCGCCAACCCTTTCTTTTAGGGCCCTGAAGCATTTCCCGCCCGCACATGTACTGTAGCGGTCGCAGATGACAATACCAATTTTTTTCAATCTAATCACCTCCACTTTTATTATATCTCTTTTAGGGAGGTTCAAAGCAGATATTTTTGGCAAATGCCAAAAATATCTGCTTCATTTTATTGAAGCATGAAGGCTTTTTACGCGACTGTCAAGTTCGATTTTAGAAGCACCGCTTGTCGCGAATCCGGTCCGACCATAATTTCAAAGGTTCCCGCTTCTACTGTTTTCTCTTCATTCAGGTCTATGACATACAGATCAGAAACAGAGAGTTTCATATTGACAGTTATCGTTTCGCCCGCTCTGATTGCAACCCGTTCAAAACCTTTTAGCTCCATGAACGGCGTCATCACACTGCTGATTGCATCGTTGACATACAGCTGAACAATTTCTTCCGAATCCACACTGCCTGTATTTGTAACATCTACGGAAACCATAATGGTCTCCTCTGGACTGCATCGATGCTTTGACAGTTTCAAATTGGCATACTCAAATTCTGTGAAAGACAATCCATAGCCAAACGGATACAGCGGCTCCATAGGAAGATCCATATACTTGCTGCCGTGCCATCCCGGCAGCTGATTGTAATAAACCGGAAGCTGACCGGTGTGCTGTGCAAAGGATATGGACAGTTTACCCGTCGGGCATGTTTCACCAAATAGAATTTCGCCGACAACCTTACCGCCAAACATGCCTGCGTTGAAGGTTTCAATCACGGCATCTGCATATTCCTTTATCCATGGAACAGTCAATGGTTTACCGTTTACCATTACGACCACCAGGGGCCTGCCTGTCTCCTTCAGGCGTTCAAGAAGATGCTGCTGCGCACCGGACAAGTCTAAATTTGCACGGTCTTTGAACTCGCCATTCTGTTCAATGCAGTCTCCAACTACAGCAACAACGAGATCAGCATTTTCTGCTGCAGAAACAGCGTCTTCAATCTGGGCATCATCTGCATGCATCAGGTGACAGCCTCTACTATAGTCAACCTGGATTCCGTATTTGGAGGAAATCTCTCGTATCCCCCTAAGCATGGTGTAGAAGGGCTCTTGTGGCTTTTCATCTTTGGGATAGGGGTGTGTGAAGTATGTCCAGTCACCATACTGGGCTGCAATATCATCCGCATTTGGCCCGATTACAGCAATTTTTTTCAAATTGCCGAACTGACTGTTTTCAGTCAGCGGAAGTAGATTTTTCTTGTTTTCAAGCAGTACGACCGATTTTCGAGTTAACTCAAGATTGACATTCAGATGTTTCTCACATGCGTAAACAGCATTTTCCTTTTCCATATCAGGTGCTCCTGATACATCCGCTTGAACAGCGTCAACATGCTTGGCCGCCTTTTCAAAGAGTCCCATTCTGAATTTGATGCGCAGGATTCGGCGGACAGCCTCATCGAGTGCCTCTTCTTTTACCGAATGATTCTTTACAAGTCTCACCATGGTCTCATAAAAGGCAGGCGTGTTCATGATCATGTCATTGCCTGCAAGAAGCGTCTGCGTGGCTGCCTCATCCATACCCGCCACGACCCTCTGCTGGGTTATCAGACTCTCTGTATTGTTCCAGTCTGTCACCACGAAACCATCAAATCCCAGCTCGGCTTTCAACACATCCTTAATGAGTTTCTCATGGATTGTCACTGGCCTGCCGTCGACAGACTGATATCCAGTCATAAAGGTTGCACAACCCGCTTCAACTGCCTTTTCAAAAGGTGGAAGAAAAACTTCCCGAGCCTTTCGCATACTGATTTGCGCATCATAAGCATCTCGACCTCCCGTAGATTCTCCGTAGGCAAGATAATGCTTTGCACAAGCTAAAATACTGTCTGGATCTGATAGGGTCCGGCCTTGATATCCCTTAATGATTGACATTCCAAGCTCCCCGATCAAGTATGGATCTTCTCCAAATGTCTCGTTCACCCTGCCCCATCTTAAATCTCTCGCAATACACAGCACTGGTGAAAAAGTCCAGTGGATTCCATCTGCCGCAACTTCCCTTGCAGTCACCCGACCCATTTGCTCAATCATATTCCGATCCCAGCTGCATGACATCGCAAGCTGTGAGGGAAAAATCGTTGCACCGTTATGCAGCGCATGCCCATGTATGGCATCAATGCCAAACAGTACTGGAATTCCGAGACGCGTCTTTAGGGCCATTTCCTGTATTGCATCTATCTCATCACCGAGAACGTGGAGGAAGGAGCCCGCAAACTTCTCCAGTACCCAGCTGTTTCGATCTGTATCGTCCATTCTTCCATATATCCAGCCAGTCGCTTTCCCATCTTCAAATTTCGGATCTGCTTTCATGCAGGAAATCTGCATGAGTTGTCCGACCTTTTCTTCCACCGTCATTTCTGATAGAAGAATTTCAGTACGTGCATCTGGTGACAGTGATGCATTCAAGTATGCTCGGTTCATAGCTTCCACCTCATTTTCAAATATACATGCCATTTCCTTAGTACCCCAAGCCGCTCATTTATATACAAATTCTATCACTGCAGATATCAATTACATATCATCTAAATGCTTTTTATCATATATTTGTGCTATACAGTTCACCTGTTATCACACACGACAGAGCTCGGAAAGTTATCAAACAAGGTTATATGCTTGGTATTGAAGAAAGCAAGGAATCGCTTAAAAAACTGCATAAGAAAAGAGCAGACTGGTTTTCTGCTCTTTTTTCATATCATATGTGAGTGTCTCTATTCATATTTCCGTTTAAGGAACCCGCAGCCACCACGTTCTGACTATCAGGCTGTCTCACTGTAGGCCTTCAGGGCTTTTGCCAATTGTGCAGGACAGGATGTGCTTTTGCTGCCACATCTGATATTTTCGAGTCTGGAAATAACCTCGTCGACATTCATCCCTTCAACAAGGCTGCTGATTCCCTGCAGATTGCCATCACAACCGCTTGTAAAGGCTACATTTCTCACAATACCCTCTTCAACACTGAATCTGATTTTTCTTGAGCATACCTGCTCTGTTTTGTATTCAAACATGCTTACCACAACTTTCTATTTTATCTCTGTAATACTTGCCTACATCATTCTAATGCATATTCATACATTTATCCAGAGATATTCTAAAATTAGAAAGTCGGGTTCGTTCCATCTGGAATCGGAGAGACATACTGCTTACCCTTTGTACGCTTTGTCCATTCCGCTTTTGCCGCTGCAATCAGAGCAGGATTGTCAAAATACCGGATCGCTGTCCGCGCAAGAACCTTCGCCGCGGTTTCAAGTCCCTTATGGGCAATTTCTGTTTTTCCCTGTGATACGAGCTGCCATGAATGTCCTGGTGTTCCAAGTGCAGAAGCAGCCACATAAATCTGTCCTGTTGGAACAACCTGGCATACATCCCCCACATCCGTAGAGCCATGAAGTGTCAATGTATGTTTCGTGAAGGGCAGTACCTGGGTTGAGAGACTTAAGTCCATGTAGGTCTCTTCAAGCTCAACAGTGGGACCAACAAAACCACAGGCCATTTCAAAATCTGCAGCCATATCCTCTTCTGAAAATGTCTTTTGCATGTCTTTTGCAAATGCCATGTCTTCAGCTGAAAAATCTGGGGCGCCGACTTCCGTAAATGCTTCGTACAGAACACTTTCAATGGCATTGTTAGGGAAGTAGTTTGAACATGCTTTTTCAAAAACCACATGCATTTGGGTCTCTGTCATCAGCGCTGCTCCAGATGCAATTTTAACCACACGCTCATAGAGGGTCTTAACTTCATCAAGATGCGGTGCTCTTACAAGGTATCTGACAGACGCCTTAGGCTGGACCACATTCGGCGAAAGACCCCCGCCATCAACCATTGCATAATGTACCCGTGCAGCCGGTGGCATGTGCTCTCTCAAATAATTGACACCGACATTCATCAGTTCAACTGCATCAAGGGCACTTCTTCCCAAATGCGGACATGCTGCAGCATGCGCGCCCTTGCCTTCGAAGTGGAAGACAACCTGATAATTTGCAAGTGAGGTCATGGAGAGTACCCCATTGTGGTTGCCTGGATGCCATGTCAGCGCCATATCGAGTTCGTCAAAGCACCCTGCTTTTGCCATAAATGCCTTGCCGGAACCGCCTTCTTCACCTGGGCAACCGTAATAAATCACCTCACCCGGTATCCTGTTCTCTTCAAGATAGTCTTTTATAAGCAGCGCGGCGCCAAGCGCAGCAGACCCCAGAATATTATGCCCGCAGCCGTGCCCTGATCCGCCTTCAATCAATGCCTTTCGATCTGTTTCACCTGCCAGCTGACTCAGTCCAGACAGGGCATCAAATTCTCCCAGTATACCGATGCGCAGTCCTCCATCTCCCACCTTAAACCGCCCAAGGAAGGCTGTCTCAATACCTGCAAGCCCTTCCTCCACATCGAATCCATTGACTTGAAGTGCCTGAATCAGCCTCTGTGAAGACTTGAACTCCTGAAACTTCAGTTCTGCATCTTCCCAAATTGCATCGCTCAAATCATTGCAGGTCTTACGATAGGTAAGATATTTTGAATTTAACCATGCGCTCTTGCTCATATAATCACCTCTGTCTTACTTTCGCCATATTGCTTCAGTTACGTCCTGCTATGTCAATCAGTATGCCCGCAAACATTTTTACTGCATTCATCATATCCGCTTCATCAATATCAAATGCAGCAGTATGGTGGCCATGTGCACCCTTTGATCCAATCATGAAATACACTGCTTGGCCTCCGTTTTCCTGAACGCGCTCCATCATATAAGCAAAATCTTCACTTCCGGCAGGCTTTGTCGATTCGTGCTCAATTCTTGTAAAGCATTCAAGGGTCTCGCCAATGTGCTCTATACGGTTCACAAAAGCCTCTGTTGGGTTTCCGCCAATAGACGCTCCCACATTTGCCACCTCTAATTCCACATCGTGCATTTGGGCTGCACCCTCCAGAATCCGCATCACATAGCCATAGGTAAAGCTGTTGATTTCAGTATTCTGACCACGTGTTTCGATTTTGAGGCGCGCTTCTTCGGTAATAATATTTCGGTCAGTTCCCGCAACCAGCTGTCCGACATTGACCCGGCTCGCACCGTGCTTATGCCGTGGGATGGCATGAATGTTCATGACTGCGGTGCAGGCTGCCAGCATGGCATTCTTCCCGTCACTTGGTGCAGCACCAGCATGTGCTGGCGCACCTTTAAAGACTGCGTCAATTTTATTTGTTGCCATAAAGCCTTTGGCACTGCAGATCATTAATCCAGAAGGCTCGTTGGCCATTATATGGGCAGCCGCCACGTAGTCCACGTCATCAAGCACACCTGCTTCAACCATCGCCTTCGCGCCGCGTACACCTTCTTCTGATGGTTGGAATATGAGCTTAATGGTTCCAAGTCCTTCCAGGTCAGGTTTAAGGTCTGTAATTATTCGTGCAACACCAAGTCCAATCGCAGCGTGGGCGTCATGTCCACAGGCATGCATCTGCCCCTTGATGTCTGAGACGAATCCATTTGCGGCCGGCAAATGGGACTGTGCACTACTCTCATTTATTCGTAGTGCATCTATATCAAACCGAAATGCGACATTCGGTCCCTTTCCAATTTTAAGACTTGCTGTAACGCCGGTGAATCCGCCTTTCATAGCCTTCATATGCTGCTCATGTCCACCGTTCTCAAGTGCCCAGGCATAAGCCTTGTCCATCTCATTCTCACTTGGCAGGCCCATTCTAGCCTCTGCTTTGAAATTGGGTTTTCCTACAGTAACCTCATAGCCCAGCTGAATCAACTCTTCAGTAATAATCGAAGCGGTTCGGTACTCGCACCACCCAAGTTCCGGATACTTATGAAAACTTCTTCTAAGTGCAATAACATCATCACTCAGGGCTTGTGCAAGCTGATTGATTTTATCCATTGTTATGTTTGTATGGCTTCAATTAAGTGAAGGTCATACGCTCCTTTCATTTAACTACTCACCGTCTTTTTATTCTCTCTTCAGACGACTGGTTCCTCTTTATAGACATCAACTTTCTAAAAGGCTGTAAAAGGCAGACTGTCCGCATGCTTAAAAAGGGACAGACCACCTTCCACCTTTATAAAAGATTCATTGCCAACTCATTTCAGTTCTATCTTCTGCTACATGTAGATTCCAGCACCGGGACCAAGTGGTATGTTAAAGGCAAACCAAATGCCTAGGAGAACAATCCAAAGCAGGGCAAATGCAATGGAATAAGGCAGAGCCAGTGCGAAGAAGTTACCAATGCCCACATCTTTCTTGTACTTTTGCATGAAGCCCAAGGCGATTGCAAAATATGGACTCAGGGGTGTAATCGCATTTGTTGTAGAGTCGCCAATACGATATGCAACCTGTGAAAAGGCAGGTGAGTAATCAAGCATCATAAACATGGGTACGAAAACCGGTGCAAGCAGGGCCCATTTTGCAGACCCGCTGCCAATAAAGATATTGACGATCATTGTTATGAATATGACTGCTACAACCATACCGTAGCCTGTGAAGTTTGCCGCTTTAAGCAGGTCAGCCAGTTTAACCGATAAGATGAGTCCCATATTGGTCCAGTTGAAGAAGCTGATAAACTGCGCCATGACAAATACCAGCACGATATAACCTGACATGCCTTCAATTGCCTTGCTCATAAGCTTGGGTACATCGGCGCTGTTTTTGATGACGCCTACAGCTTTACCATAGATTGTTCCGAGTCCGATAAACCAGAATAGAATTAGAGGCACAATGCCCTTGATAAATGGCGAACTGATAATGGAGCCCCCTGCACCTCTAAGTGGTGAAGCGGTTGGGATTAGGGCCAGAATGATGAGTCCCCAGTAAATGATAGAAAAAATACCTGCGCCCCTAAGCCCTTTGCTTTCTATTTCAGAAACGCCAAACTGGGATTCCTCTGAAATTTCTTCCAGGGGCCTTTCATAATCGCCTGCAATCTTTTCGACGATTCGCGTTGTAACAAAGGTTCCTACAAGCGCCAGAAGTATGGTTGAAATCGCCATAAAATAGTAATTTACCAGCGGCGAAACCTCAATGGCTGGATCAATAATTTTCGCAGTTTCTGAAGTAATGCTCGCAAGCAGGACATCGGTTCCCGCAATGACGATATTGGCACTAAAGCCTGCATTTGCCGCTGCAAAACCCGCAATAATACCTACCAGCGGGTTTTTCTTAGCCCCATAGAAAATTGCCCCTGCAAGTCCCGGTACGATTACAGCAGCCGCATCAGACGCGATATTGCCACAAATTCCAATGAGGAATACAGCGAAAATGAGCAGTCTTTCCGGCGCACCTAAAATGAACTTTTTCATAAAGGCGTTCATCAGACCCGATTGCTCAGCCAGACCAATCCCCAGCATCATGGACAGTACGAGCCCAAGAGGTCTGAAGCCAGAGAAGTTTTTAACCAGATTCAGCAGAATATACTGAATGCCGTCTTTAGAGAGCAAACTTTTGATCTCAACAGCCTCACCAGAAGTCGGGTGTGTCACACTCACATGCAATGCCTGAAAAACAGCTGACAATGCGATAACAATGATAATAAGTCCTAAAAACATGATAAATGGGTGTGGCATCTTGTTGCCGGCTGATTCAACCCCCTTCATCATTCGCATCAGTAATGATTTCTTTTCTTTTTCTTTCAAAATCCTAGCCCTCCCTTTCTCATACACCGTTTAAATACATTACGGACTATATATGGTCATGTCCGAATAATATAAATGCATTATATCAGATTATTTATGAACAATAAATACTTTTTTAATTTTTAGGCAATTCAGACGACTGCATTTTCACCTGCTATTGTGGTCAAAATCCCTTCATTACTTTATTTTCATTCAAGTGCAAAATGAAAAAAAAGTCTTGAAATGTGTATGTATTTACACATTTCAAGACTTTTTAAACAAAATCTGAAATTACTGATCATGCAGCTTCAATCTGAACTGCTTGCTTGGTCTTCCGTTTTTTGCACGTTGAACAGTGTCCACAATTTCTGCATAGCCATGTTCAAGCAGCTGATTGAGTATTCTTCTTGCACTTCGCGGTGCAAGGCCTAAGTACTGTGCCACGACATTGGCTTCAACAATATCGCTGTTCAACTTCGTGGTTACGGAAAGAAGCTTGGTTATATTGGCGATGCTCAAATGTGTTTCGAGACTGATTTTTCTTATAAGCTCATTTTCAGAAGAAGAAAGCTTGAAATCAAGTATCGACTGATCCTCATTTTTATAAGGCCCTCGAATATTGTTGGATTCGTCCAGAACAAATAGGGCATGATCGTTTTCCTTTACTGCATAAGAAAGCGCTGTGCGTGCCAGACTTTCTGAACCGTATACCGTGTGACCCAGGCCAATTCCCGAAGCAAAGATAAACTGAGGATATTTTTGTGCTACTGTGTCCAGCTGCTTGGGCAGTACACTTTCTACCGTATCAATTCCACTCCGATTTGTAAAAATGATATACTCATCTCTTCCAAGTGGAAATATGGTCCCAAAGGTATCCTTCGCGTACTGAATGAGATTCTGTTCAAGATGATTTCGCATGAGCAGGAACTGATAATCTGAGTAGGCTGAAATATTCTTTTCCCTGATTTTTATAACCTGAACTGCAATTCTGCCTTCATTTTCCTTTTTGACCTGCCCCATCAATATGAGTTTATTGATGGTATCTCGAATGAGAAGCTGGGTCGGATAAATCTTAAATGCCGGTATATTGCTTTCCACGAGCTCTTGGTATACCTTTGTAAAACCCGTTATTGCAACGTCGGTCTTTCCAGCTTCGTAGAGATCTTTATGGAATTTCGTGAAGGATTCAAGCTCCATTTCGCCATCAAATTTCAGGTAATAGCCTGTTTCAAATTCTTCACCCAGCTCCTGAATCGTTTCCCGCATGACCTCAAGAGACACCACATCGGAACTGATTCTCGAAAATTCTTTGCCCGTCTGCTTAATTTCCCAAAGGGTTCGGTAAAAGCTCGTGCCCTCCCTGGGTATGTATATGGTTGGAACATCGAGTACACCGGCATTCCTTGCAATGACATAAGGGGCTTCCCCGGAAAAGAGCAGGCAGTCAACCTGATGCTTGATTTGCTCTACCCCATGGGCAATGTCCGTATTGTCCGCATAGACTTCTGCAACGAATTCCGCTTCGTTTTCAAAATGCGCTTTTAGGCTCAATATCTTTTCAACGGTGTCCTGAGGACCGACAACACCTATTCGTATCATTTGACCACTACACTTTCTTTATCTATTTTCAACCATTATATCTAAATATATGCGGAAACGAAAGCCACCTGGCCGTCAACTGAGTTCGCCATGCTGTAGACAGCGTTTTTTTCTCCACGGCTTTCCCGTTTGAAGCGCTGAACATGTTCGCACACGGGGCTCAATTCGAAGATGTTGATTTCTGTGCAATCAGCTACGTGCCACAGCAGCTTCAGATCCTGCAAAGTGAACCTATTGAATAGACAGTAAAAGCGCAGTCACTCCACCACGGGAGACTGCGCTTTATTTGCTTTCAACAATTCATCAGTTGTTGAGCCGATAGGTCCTATAGCCCTTATAATCAATGCACTGAACGACATGACTATGACTCAGCTGTGTGAAAATCCTTTCAATATCGCCGCAGTTACGCGACTTTAGAAATTCTGTAATTTCAAATTCTGTCATCGGGTGTCGCCGGATGATACTCAAAATTGCATCAAAATCATCGGCAATCTCACTGAAAAACTCTTCCGAGTACAAGAGATCAATCGATATGCCGCCTAAATAGGCTTCAGCTCTTTTCATAAATGCCGCTGAAACTTCACGAACATCCTCTTCGGCAGGCGGTCTCACTGGAGCGTTCAAATACAAGCGTTCATAGGTAATCTGGCTCAAGATTTTCTTGTATGCTTCAAGTGTCTTCTCGTCATCATTGTAGCCTTCTACAAACATGATTTCCATCCATAAATGTCCTTCATAAACCTTTGAAAAGGCAATAAGGCCTTGAACGACTTCATTGAAATCAATTTTCTTATGGGGCCTGTTTATTTTTTTGAACTGATCTGGACTTGTGGCATCGAGGGACGGCATGACAATATCAGCATTCATAAGCTCATTTCTCACACCTGCATCTGCCAGTAAAGCCCCATTTGTAATTACCACGACCGGTTTCTCTGTCAGCCTTTTCAGTGAAAGAATCAGATCCCCAAGTTCCGAATAGAGTGTGGGCTCGCCCTCCCCAACAAGGGTAATCACATCAAAAGATACCCCTGATTCTAAGACCGATTTCATTTCCTCCATGATTTCATCTAGTGGATAAAAGTCCTTTCGATCTATCATCAGAGCATTCGTTCTGCCCAGCTGACAATAGATACAGGAATAGTTGCAGGTTTTGTTGGGAATCGGACTTACTCCCAATGAACTTCCAAGTCGTCTTGATGGTACTGGACCAAAAACGTATTGTCTCATATGGATCCCTCCCTGAATTTGCACTGTGTTTTGACAGGCCTATAAGGCCGCAAATACATACCTGTTCTTGCCATTCTCCTTAGCGAGATACATGGCATTATCAGCACTTTTGACCAGTGCATTGCTCGTCTTGCCATGAGTGGGGAAATATGCAACGCCAATGCTCACTCCAATATTCACGGTGTGGTCCTTTACAGAAGTCGGCTCCGATAGGGTCGTGATAATCTTGTCGCATATTTTTTTGCACGATGCATCGTCGGCTACATTGCTTAGCAGAATGACAAACTCATCACCGCCAAGACGCGCAACAAAATCTCCTGCGCGCACCATATCTTTCAGGTTTTCGCCGACAAGCTGGAGCAGCAGGTCACCTACATCATGTCCGAAAGTATCATTCACAGCTTTGAATCCATCTAAATCAAGAAATAAGAGTGTAAACACCGCCCCATATCGAAGGCCGTTTTCTATTTCCTTATTCATGTAGTCATAAAAATAACGTCGATTGGGCAGGTTGGTCAGCTGGTCGTAAAAAGCCAGTTTTTCAATCTGCTCTTCATTTTTCTGACGCTGTTCAACTTCTATCTGAAGCATGGCATTGGACTGTGTTAATTCCTGTGTACGTTCCATAACCTGTATTTCCAAATGTTCGTAGGCAGCCAGAATCTGATTCCTATGCACTTCAAGCTCATCATTGGTCATTTTCAGCTCCTGTTCGGTCTCAATAAGCTTTCGATTTGTCGCATTTACGCGAACTGCAATCAAAACAAACCAGATGAATCCATAGAATACAGAGGACAGATAGGCCAGTTTCATATTGTCCTTCAGTCCCATGGTGAACAGTAAAACATCTAAATTATATACATTCATGAAATAAAGTACACCAATCAGCATAGCGTGTTCGTTTACATCAATCGCCAAATTTCGTCCGGCAACAAACTGGTAGACAACCCAAACGAGCAAGAGCGGCAATACAAGAATCGTTGCTGCCGATACCAAGGTCCACAGCAGGTGATACCGCATAGGCGAAAAAATCGCCGCAATGAGAAAGACGCCATATATCAGGGACAAGATATAGACCCCAATTTTTGAAAGCAGTCTTTTCTCCATCACATGAATGGCCAGAAATAATGAAATAAGCATGAGGCTTACAGCAACATACTCAATCCTTATGAGCAATTCCGTTGAAATACCTGGAACAATGAGCTTGATGACTCTCTCACCGAGTGCACCATTGACGACTCCAAATGACAATACCGTTATAGGCAGATAATAGCCTTCCGGTTCTTCTTTCCTGAACTCACGAAAGAAAACGACTAAAATTGTCAGCAAGACACCAATCACCATGATTATGGTCAAAATCATGGTATCGAAAATAATGTTTTCACGGCATTCCTGCTCTGCATCGACAATGCTGCCCAGTCGTATCGATTCAACAATCCCACCGGAGTAATATTTGAAGTTTGACGTTTGAATGATGATTTCAGCTGTGGAATCCATCGATTCAAAACCGACAAGACCAGGCATGTTACCCATCGTCTCACCATGCTCATTGACCGCCGGAACCCCATCCTGAAACAGGAGTCTGCCATCGATGAATATTTTGCTGGCTATACGAATATTTTTTTTAATAAGACCATACTGGGTATTGGGTTCCAAGTTGTTAAGGACAAGTCTGTATGTGCCGCAGCCTCTACTCTTGGCATTTTCAGCCTTTCCCCAAGCCAAGGGCACCTGAAGCGAATCCGTGCCGCTTTGACCTTCACCCCTGAAGTCGGAAGGCTCTAGAAGTTCATCTGGATAAAAGGTCCACATACCGTCCAGTGCAATGACTTCACCGTTATTCAGATAAGCCCCCACATCTATGGCACCCTCTGAAACATAGGATGTGTATTTGATTGAACTATAATAATGGGCAATGAACATGCTTATCAAAAGGAGGAATCCCAATGTCATTAATTTTGTTTTCTTCATACGTAGGCCTCGGCTATCTAATTGTCAGTATGTATAATTTTTAATTATGCCTATAGTATACAGCAGATTCTTTCGTCATCAACTTAATACCCAACTTATTGTCATAGTTTTATGAAATTGAAAAAGTGGGAGTGACTTGACTGCCTTTCTGTGCAGCTTGTCTCTCCCACTCTTCATTCAACTATAAGTTCATTAGGTTATAAACGCTGCCTAGCTTGCCACATTCACTTAAGCTGCAATTACGCAACCAAGTACTTGGCGAAAAAATCTATCATTTTTTCCAGTGGAATAAGGTCCATTTGATCATAAAGGTCAATATGGCTTGCACCCGGAATGATCATCAGCTCTTTGTTGTCTCCAGTCAACTTTTTGAAAGCGTCTTGACTGAAGTAGACAGAGTGGGCCTTTTCACCGTGAATCATAAGTACGGCACTGCGGATTTCATCGCTGTACTGAAGGATCGGCATGTTCGCAAAGGAAAGAGCCGAAGTCAGATTCCAGCCACCATTTGAGTTCAGAGAACGTGCATGATAACCGCGTGCCTGCTTATAATATGTGTGATAGTCTTTTACAAAGAAAGGCGCTTCTTCTGGTAACTGTCCTGGTACACCGCCGGCCTTTCCATATGAACCATTCCTGTAATCTGCTGTTCTTTGAGCATTGAGCTGCTTGCGCATTGCATAACGTCCATCTGCATCCATCGAGTCAAAGTAGCCATTTGCTGTAACGCGTGTCATGTCATACATGGTTGCTGTGAGTGTTGCCTTAATTCGTGTATCATTTGCTGCCGCATTCAGAGCCAGTCCACCCCATCCACAGATTCCAACAATACCAATACGTTCAGGATCGACATTTTCCTGAGTGGATAGGAAATCAACTGCTGCTGAAAAATCTTCTGTATTGATATCCGGCGAAGCAACATCACGCGGGAATCCACCACTTTCACCAGTGAAGGAAGGATCAAATGCAATTGCTATAAATCCACGTTCTGCCAGTGTTTGCGCATAAAGACCTGAAGACTGCTCCTTTACGGCACCAAACGGTCCTGATACTGCAATGGCCGGTATTTTGCCCGCAGCATCCTTTGGTTCATACATATCTGCTGCAAGGGTTACACCATAGCGGTTATGGAATGTGATTTTTCTATGATTTACTTTGTCGCTTTGTGGAAATACTTTGTCCCACGCCTGTGTCAATTCCAATTTGCTCTTTTCCATTTTCTTCTACCTACCTTTCTTCGAGACCTTCTGTCGGTCTCCTTTCGATTGACTTCATCTATAAGACCACCTTAACAGCTAAAGCTAGCTTTAGGTCAAGGGATTTTTTTCATTTCTATTCTAATCGTGAGACTATTCAATACTCAGTGTTACGGACACATTCCCACTCCCCAGTAGTGATTTGAGTTCAGCCCCTGTCATGCCTCCAATTTTCCCAATTCTAGTGAAATTCCAGGAATTTGGCGCATAATAAATCACAAAAGCCTTTCCCTGGTATAAGATCAGATCGCCCGCCTCAGTGGTAATCTGCTGATCGTTTCTTGGCAAATGCCATGGAAAATCACCTACTTTTTCCATAGAAGCATAGTCGCGCATGTCTATGGTCACTGGCCCTTCCTTGAGCTTATCAAGCAAAGCATCTGCGCTTGTGTTTTCAGCAAGCACTGCTTCCATAACCTGATCTCTTACGGTTAATTTGATTTTCACGGATTCATTCAACTCCTTGTCTTCATCAGATGTTTTTTCTCCAATACCTATTTGCGCTTCAATTGATGTCTCTTCTTCAAACAGTGTGTTTTCCCCAGCACTGATACGCGTCTCTATCTCTCCATCATTTTCAGCAGGTGTTAAAACGACACTTCCTTCAGATAGATTCACGGTACAGGCCACTGAAACAATCACAATAAATATCAATACGACATACAAGGCTGCCCTTTTCATCCATGCGCACCACCATTCAACTTAATTTTATCGACCTCATAAAACAATCATACATACTGAAGTTAACTTTAGGTCAAGGTTATTTTTGATTTTTTCTATTTTATCTTCAAACGGACATTTCCATAATTCCACGCATATGAAAATCTCCCAGCCATAGGACTGGGAGATTTCAAATCATAATCAAATCTATTTTTGCTAAACGCTTAGTCTGCTACTTCTTAAAACGCTCTAAGAGCATAGGCTTAATGCCACCGCTCTCCAGAATTTGGAGTACATAGTCTGATAGAAGCTCACCCTGAATTCGCTCTCCACTGGTGAGATTATGAATACAGCCTTCTTGAACGTTCACCTCAATCAAGTCATGGTCATGCACTTTGTCACCAATTCCGGGACACACCATGAGGGGTAGTGCAAGATTGATGGCATTTCTGAAGAAGATTCTCGCAAAAGATTCTGCAACTACTGCACCAACACCTGCACTAATGAGTGCTATCGGTGCATGTTCCCTGCTGGATCCGCAGCCGAAATTCTTGCCCGCCACAATAATATCGCCCTTCCTCATTCTAGTAACAAAGGACGGATCAGCGCCCTCCATGCAGTGCTTAGCTATGTCTTCAGGCTCTACTAGCTCCAAATAGCGACCTGGATATATCTGGTCGGTATCAATATTTTCACCGAACTTAAAGGCCTTGCCTCTGACACATTCCATTATGCGTCACCTCCAACAAAAAATCCTGCCGGACTTTGCAAATAGCCACTCAAAGCTGATGCTGCAACGGTCGCTGGCGATGTCAAATAAATAGACCCTTCCGTACTGCCCATCCGACCAGGAAAATTCCGGTTCGTTGCAGAGACGCAAACCTCGCCTGGCCCAAGCAGTCCGGCATGTGTTCCAAGACAGGGGCCACATCCAGGTGATGCAAATGTAGCACCAGATGTCATCAGGCTTTGAACGTAGCCTTTGTCCATTGCCTTTTGATACACTTCAGCGGATGCAGGAATAACCACCAGCCGTGTATGATCGCTTATGGACTTTCCATCTAAAACACGATATGCGGCTTCAATGTCTTCAAGTCTTCCACCCGTACATGAACCAATAAAGGCCTGATCTACTCTAATTGCATCTTTTGCAATCACTGCATCCAGATCTTCTACATTATCCACGCTATGGGGCTTAGCGACTTGGGGCTTAATCGTATCCACATCAAAATAGTAAGTGCAATCGTAGACATAATCATCATCAGTCTCGTCAATTATGAATTCTTTATCAGTGCGACTTCTGACATATGCCAAGACTGCTTCATTGGGCTTCATGTATGCCGTTTTAGCGCCCATTTCAACCGCCATATTGCAAATTGTCATTCTGTCTGCCACACCAATCTTGTCAACATAGCTCCCAGAAAACTCAATTGCCTTGTAGACCGCTGCATCGGCTTTAAGAGTTCCTAATATTTTAAGAATGACATCTTTGGCAAACACGCCAGGCTGCAGGGCTCCATCGAGTACAATTTTTATAATCTCAGGTACCCTGAACCATAATTCACCACTGAGTAAAATCGTTGCCAGGTCTGTCGCGCCAACCCCTGTCCCAAATGCACCAAAAGCGCCGTGGGTTGTTGAGTGCGAATCGGTTGCGACAAGGATCATTCCGGGCCATACAATTCCTGCCTCCGGCATAACCTGATGACATACGCCCTTATTGATATCAAAATGGTGTGTTAAACACTGCATATCTTTAAAGGACCGCATTTGCTTATGAATAGCTGCTGTCTGAATGGTTGGTGCCGGTGAGTAATGATCAAACACAAAGGCAATTTTCTCCGGATCCCACACCTGTTTGCCGCCCATTTCTTCAAAGGAAAAGAGGGTTTGCAGGTAGAGGTCATTTATTTCCGCGAAATCAATCTTGCAGTTGACGATCTCACCTGCAGCAACCTTGTCCTTCCCAGCATTTCTCGCCAGAATTTTTTCTATTGCATGCATTGCCTACTCCTTCATTTAAAGCCCAGCACCCAAGATGCCTGCCAAAATACTTGAAATGACCAGAATAATCGCACCGCCTATACGACTTGAAATTTGCGAAAACGGCATCAGTTCCATTCTTTTCGCTGCACCCAGTGTTGCGAGGTCACCAGAACCACCCATGTTTGCCATACACAGACCAGCCGTGATGGCTGCTTCAATCGGGAAGAATCCAACAACCTTTCCAAGAACACCGGCACCAACTACAGCACCAACGATTGTCGCAAGAACAAGTATGAAATATGTTGGCGTCAGCGCAGAAAACACAACATTTAAGTCTGTATAGACAAAACCAATGCCAAAGAGTACCGCTGGAATTGATATCTTCTGAAGGAACTGATACCACTGCTTAATCGAACCTTCCAGTTCTCTGGGAAATGCGCCTGATATTTTTGCGACTGCAACACAGATGATTGTCCATGCATAATAGTGAATCATTGGTACAAACTTGCTTAGAATAATACCGAGTGTGAAAAACATAGCTGTTATGAGAAAACCAACGCCCATTTCACCATAATCATGTCTCTCTTTTGCATCTGCCTTGGTTTCAACCTCAAAGCCGTGCATCAGGACGCCATTGCCAGTCAGTGCAGGTGCTTTCTTTCCAACTCTGTCAAGGAAGCCTGCGACAACAATGGCAAGGGCGTTGCCGATGCCTACCGCTGGCATAATCAGAGACAGATAATAGGAGCTGTCCTGTGAAAGTACGGAGCCATACATCTGCGAAAGTGGCACTGCGCCTGCCGATGTGCCACCGCCCATGATAGGCAATGAAACAAACATAATTGCCTCTTTCCAGCCAAAGCCCATTGCCATGCCAATCACACCCGTCAGTCCAAAGGCACAGATAATGGCACCGAATATTGGAATGACATATAAACTGCCCGCTTTAATAAGCAGCTTCTTATCCATTGTGAGAATGCTACCACAAATAAGAGCGCCGACAATCAGGCCGATATAATCCATCGGTTTGATAAAATCCCGAATCTGATTCACCGCAGCCTCTGGCATCCATCCAAAGTAAACGATTGCAGCAGCTGCGAAAATAGCTACAAAAGGTCCACCGCCAAAGTAGTCTTTCACAATCGGAATGTTGTCGCCTAATTTCTCAAGGGTAATTCCAAAGATGGTACAAAGCATAAACCCGCCTAAAAAGCCTTTGGGTGTCGCTTCAAAATAGACCCCTGCAATTGTGATGATGAAGAACATTACAAAATATTTTAAGGGAATGAATCCCATTACGATTTGATTCAATTTCGAATTCTTGTTTTCAGTCACTTCTTCCACATTAGAATTTCTATTTTCAATCATAGCTATCCCTCCCATATACTATTGATCAACAACTGAACCATCCACATTAAGTCGTGTATTGATTTTTCGTCTTTCATATGGATATAACTTATCGACATCAGGCTTTAGCTCGATTCCAAGGCCTGGTTTTCCCTCTAATTTCACATAGCCATTTTCAGCAACTGGAATCCAGTCAACAATATCCCGCTGCGTAAAGGATTTCTGATCCACAGAACCGGAGCTCGTATACCGCTCCGTTGCAGACAGGCCATCGTGGTCTGGCAGTTCCATAAGCGCAAAGTTGTCAATTGCTGTGGCAAGATGCATGCAAGCAACTGAACTTACTGGGCTGAGCGGGTTATGCGGTACAATCTTAACGCCATAGGCTTCTGCAATGGCTGCAATTTTTTTAGTACCTGTAATACCGCCGCAAACACAAACGCTGGTTCTAGCATATCCCATAGCATGTCTTGATAGCAACATTTGAAAATCCTGAAGCGAATGGAAGCGTTCTCCGGTTGCAATCGGAATATGTGTGCGTTCTGCAATGGTAACCATACCGTCAAAATTGTCAGGTACAATCGGGTCTTCAAGGAAAAATGGCAGATACTTTTCTACCGCTCTTGAAAACGCAATAGCTTCAGATGGCTTAAGTCGTCTGTGCATTTCAAGACAAAGATCCATGTCATTGCCCACGGCTTCTCTGATCTGCCTAACCCGATCCGCTGCTCTGTCAATCATATTGGCATAGGACTCATAGTAGGGTTTACTTCTTGGCTCATCCAGGAATGGTGACAGATGACCAATTGCTGTGTATCCGAGTTCTTTGGCCTTGACACAGTTCTCAACCAACTCTTGTGTTGTCTCACCGGAAACATGGTAATACACCCGAATCTTATCTCTGCAAGCCCCCCCAATCAGATTGTAAATTGGTGTATCGAAATGTTTTCCTGCAATGTCCCAAAGTGCAATGTCTATGGCGCTGATTGCGCCCATGACCGCCGCGCCTCTGAAATGAAAGCATCGATACATGTACTGGAAGTGCTGCTCAATGTTAAGAGGATCCTGTCCAATCAAATAGGTCTTAAATGTTTCGACTGCTTCAGCCGCCGCATCTAGAAACCCCCAAGCGCCACACTCTCCAATACCTTCGATACCTTCGTCCGTAAAGACTTTGACGTACATGAAGCGATTCACTTTGATGACTTTTACGTCTGTAATTCTCATAACATACCTCTCTTTTGTAAAATTGGTCATACCTATTACCAATTTCATTATAAGTGCAATATCTTTTGACTGTCAACGAATTTCCACATCATTTTCTGAAAATTCCATTTCCATATAAATACAAAACCGTTTGAAAGCCCTGTCTTGCACGGGTATTCAAACGGTTTAGATTATGATATCCTTTTATTAGAAATTACAGAAAGGTGCGCAGTTTACTGCAGGAATACAATGAAACCCATAAAAAAAGTCCTACTCCACAATGCTGTGGTATCAGAAATCATTTCATATATCCAATCAAATGCATTAAAAGAAGGCGATAAGCTTCCAACAGAAAGAAACCTCGCCTCTTTTTTGAACGTGAGCAGACCCATTGTACGTGAGGCTCTCAAAATACTTGAAGCCAATGAGATCATTAAAATCAAACATGGCAGCGGAATTTTTGTAAATAAGCTGGACCCCATGTTTTTCAGCAGGTACCTGGCCGATGATGATGAAAAGGCCTTGCTTTTGAGACTAAAAGAACTCGCCGAATCACGGCTCATGCTTGAGACCTTTGCCGCTATTGAAGCCAGTAAAGTCGCTACACCACAGCAAATCAAAGAACTTTATGACCATGAATCGAGTGAGAATTTAAATTTACAGCTTATGGATGAAAATGATGTTGAAAAGCCCTATGTAAATCTGGAGTTTGAAATACTCATTACTAAAATCTATGGAAACCCCTTCTTACTGGATTTTCATAAGAAAATCAATGAGTTGTGGAAATTGAATTATACCGCACTTGATACCAACTCGTTTTCAAAGGAAATCAGACACAATGATCACATCCAGATTATTATGGCGATTGAAAACAAGGACAAAAAGGCCATCGAAAAAGCTGTCAGCTCGCATATCACAAAAATCATTTCTGCCTGCACGGCCTTGATTGAAAAGAAATAGACCTAATAGACATGCATAAAACCCTCGTAAAATCGTGTCTTGATTTTACGAGGGTTTGTTGGTTCATGGACGGATAGAAGTTAATGCAACTCAAAGTACCCTTAGAAATGGTACTGAAACAAATTTAGTGTAAAAACAAGAAATCTTCCACGAAAGTAGTTAGTGTTATAAACTAGATTACAGAGTGGAGGATTTTTTTATGAGTCGAAAGAAGAAAAACAACAAGATATCAGAACTGACAGAAGCCCTTATGCAGGACAAGGATATCACCGATGTGGCAGACCTACAGAGCGTGCTGAAGGAAATGCTTAAGACTGGCGTTGAGAAACTACTTGAAGCAGAACTGGATGAAGAGCTTGGTTATGAGCCATACGATCGCCAAGTTGAGAAAACGAACTACAGAAACGGGAAATCAACAAAGCGTGTAAAGACTGATCTTGGCGAAGTTGAACTAGAGATTCCAAGAGATCGTAACGGTGAGTTTGATCCACAAATTGTACCAAAACACTCCAGTGATATTTCAGCGATTGAAGACAAAGTGATCTCTATGTATGGTAAAGGAATGTCTCAAAGAGATATCTCAGAACATATAGAAGACCTCTACGGGATGCCACTCTCAGCACAGTCAATCTCACGTATGACTGATAAAATCATCCCTCACATCGAAGAGTGGCAACACAGACCACTTGAAACAGAGTATCCGTTTGTTTTCATGGATGCTATTCATTACAAAGTAAAACAGAATAACCGCATTGTATCTAAAGCTGCATACGTTGTTGTTGGCATAAATACAGATGGTATGAAGGATGTCTTAGGTATCTGGATAGGTGAAAATGAGACGAGTAAATTCTGGCTAAAGGTTCTGACAGACTTAAAGAATCGTGGTGTTCAGAGAGTTACAATCTTCAGTGTTGATGGACTTTCAGGCTTTGAGCAAGCAATCAAAGCGACATATCCAGAGTCTATTGTACAGCGCTGCATCATTCATCAAATTCGCTCATCTACGCGATATGTCAGCTACAAACATGTCAAAGAACTGATGAAAGATCTTAAGTCTGTTTATCAAGCTCCAAATGAGGAATCAGGTTATCAGATGCTTCTTGAGTTTGAAGAAAAGTGGGGTTCGCATTATCCGCGCTGCATAAAATCCTGGAAAGATAACTGGGGTGTTATATCTCCGTTTTTTGCATACTCAGCGAACATCAGAAAGATCATGTATACGACCAATATAATTGAAAATCTGAACAGACAATACCGCAAAGTAACTAAGGGAAAACCAGTCTATCCAACAGACATGTCACTGATGAAGTCCCTTTACTTAGCAACTGAAAATGCAACAAAGAAATGGTCCCAGCGTCAACGAAACTGGGATCAGATAATAAACGAACTCTCGATTATCCATTCGTAATCGAGAGTTCCTAAAAAGTTCATATTCGCTGCTTTCGTGGCAGATTATTTACACAAAATTTGGGACAGTCTCTTAGAAATCTGATTTCATCATATGTCCGGCGTGTCGTCAATATCATCGTCTGCATCATCATCATCCAGATCATCGTCATCATCATCGAACATATCATCATCTACGTCATCATCATAATCATCGTCAAAATCATCATCTTCATCGTCGTAATCATCATCATCTTCAATCTCATCTGTCCAGTCGTTATCATAATCTACATCTTCATCATTGAACAAATCTAAATCGTCATCAAAATCGTCATCGATTTCATTGTCCATTTCGTCATCAATTTCATCATCGTTGGAATCATCCGATTCACCTTTCACATCAGAATCATCTCTGTCCTTGAATCCACCTTTACCTCGATTCTCGTTTTCATCGTTTTTCATATCACGATCAGAACGATCCGCAATCTCATTTCTATCACCTGAATACGCCTGATCATCACTTACTTCTTCCTCATTTGTTTCCTCACCTAGCTCCAGATCATCATCACCATCAAAGTCCAGATCGTCATCATAATCTGAATCTTCAAGCGTATCCGCATCCTCAAAATCTTCATCTACTTCAACAAGATTATCTTCAACTTCTATCTCATCAGATTCTACACTGTCATTATCAAGCGTATCCTCATCTAATTGATTTCCGTAGCTGTCTTGGTCCTCGAAACGCTCCAGATTGTTCTGATATCCTGGATTGTCCTCATTGACGCCATCATCTTGCGTACCATGACCCATATTCCCTTTCAGGTCGTCGGTATCTGAATCAAATGAATCGCCATAATCCGATTCCATGTCTTCATCAGATTCAAAGGTATCTTCCTCAAAATCATCTTCAGCCGCATCCTGAGTGAAGGAATACATTTCTTCTGGTTCAATCTCTTCCATTGGTTGAGATTCAATTGGCTCGCTTTCATTTACATAGTCATCCGCGTCTTCATCAAATGCGTCATTCTCACCAATGCTTTTTTGATACGCTGGGTTATCCTCGTTGACGCCATCATCCTGCGTCCCGTGACCCATATTGCCTTTCACTTTTAAAGATGGATCCTCGGTTTCATCAATTTGATTTTGATCATCCAAATCCATTTGTCTCTGATAGCCAGGATTGTTCTCATTGACACCGTCTTCTTGTGTCCCATGCCCCATATTGGATTTGGCAGTATCAATATCAGATTCATCTGATATATATTCAGATTCTGGTTCTAGCGAAACTTCTATATCCGACTCCAAGTCAACTTCAGATTCGATTTCTGCCTCAGGTTCAATACTAACCTCGGGTTCTATTTCGGGTTCTAATTCAGGTTCAACAACTTCTTCTATGACAGGTTGCTCTAGAGTTTCAGCGTCATCAGCAAGGGCTGCTGTTTCAGCTTCTGGCTCAGGTGGAGCAACTGCTTCTGGTACAGGCGCAGCAGATATGCTTTCTGGATCTGTTTCAGTTACCGCTTCTTCAACTTCCTCAGTGATTTCAACAGTTTCAGTTTCTAGTTCAGTCGTTACAACTGGTTCTGTTTCTGATGTAGCTTCAGTGGACACAACTTCAGGTTCTGCTTGAACTTCAACTTCAGGTTCTATTTCCGGTTCGATTTCTGCAGCAGGTTCAATTTCTGTCTCTGGTTCAAGATCAGTCTCAGGTTCAAGATCCGCCTCAGCTTCAATATCAGTCTCAAGTTCAAAATCTGCCTCAGGTTCAATACTAACCTCTGGTTCTATTTCGGGTTCTAATTCAGATTCAGCAACCTCTTCTATGACAGGTTGTTCTACAGTTTCAGCGTCATCAGTAACGGCTGCTGTTTCGGCCTCTGGCTCAGGTGGAGTAACTGTTTCTGGTACAGGCCCAGCAGATATGCTTTCTGGCTCTGTTTCAGTTACCGGTTCTTCAACAGGTTCAACTTCCTCAGTGATTTCAACAGTTTCAGTTTCTGGTTCAGTCGTTACTCCTGGTTCTGTTTCTGATGCAGCTTCAGTGGACACAACTTCAGGTTCTGCTTGAACTTCAACTTCAGGTTCTATTTCCGGTTCGATTTCTGCAGCAGGTTCAATTTCTGTCTCTGGTTCAAGATCAGTCTCAGGTTCAAGATCCGCCTCAGCTTCAATATCAGTCTCAAGTTCAAAATCTGCCTCAGGTTCAATACTAACCTCTGGTTCTATTTCGGGTTCTAATTCAGATTCAGCAACCTCTTCTATGACAGGTTGTTCTACAGTTTCAGCGTCATCAGTAACGGCTGCTGTTTCGGCCTCTGGCTCAGGTGGAGTAACTGCTTCTGGTTCAGGCCCAGCAGATATGCTTTCTGGCTCTGTTTCAGTTACTGGTTCTTCAATAGGCTCAACTTCCTCAGGGATTTCAACAGTTTCAGTTTCTAGTTCAGTCGTTACAAATGGTTCTGTTTCTGATGCAGCTTCAGTGGACGCAACTTCTGGTTCTGCTTGAACTTCAACTTCAGGTGCTATATCCGATTCGATTTCTGCAGCAGGTTCAATTTTTGTCTCTGGTTCAAAATCAGTCTCAGGTTCAATATCTGCCTCAGGTTCAAGATCCGCCTCAGGTTCAATATCAGTCTCAGGTTCAAGATCTACCTCGGGTTCAATACTAACTTCTTCTATTTCAGGTTCTACTTCAATCTCTGATTCTGCATCAGTTACAGGTTCTTCAATAGACTCAACTTCTGGTTCAATTTCAGATTCAGCAACCTCTTCTATGACAGGTTTCTCTTCAATTTCAGCGTCATCGGCAACGGCTGCTGTTTCGGCCTCTGGCTCAGGTGGAGCAACTGCTTCTGGTTCAGGCCCAGCAGATATGCTTTCTGGCTCTGTTTCAGTTACTGGTTCTTCAATAGGCTCAACTTCCTCAGGGATTTCAACAGACTCAGTTTCTGGTTCGATTTCTGCAGCAGGTTCAATTTCTGTCTCTGGTTCAAGATCCGCCTCAGGTTCAATACTAACTTCTTCTATTTCAGGTTCTACTTCAATCTCTGATTCCGCATCAGTTACAGGTTCTTCAACAGACTCAACTTCTGGTTCTATTTCAGGTTCAGCAACCTCTTCTATGACAGGTTGCTCTACAGTTTCAGTGTCATCGGTAACGGCTGCTGTTTCAGCTTCTGGCTCAGGTGGAGCATCTATTTCTGGTACAGGCCCAGCTGATATGCTTTCTGGCTCTGATTCAGTCACCGGTTCTTCAACAGGTCCAACTTCCTCAGTAATTTCAACAGTTTCAGCTTCTGGTTCAGTCGTTACTACTGGTTCTGTATCTGATACAGCTTCAATAGATACACCTTCAGGTTCTGCTTGTACCTCAACTTCTCCAGCGGATTCAATGTTTACTGCACTTTCCGCCTCAACTTCACTGCTTTCAGCTGTATCCAAGCTTGGTGCACTTTTACCCGGTATGGTTCCGCTGCCTTCATTGGTATTCATATTGGCATTGGTATCTGTATCGGCACTGGTATTCGTATTTAATTCACGATCTGAACTGAGTTCTGTGTCACGACCAAGAGACTCAGGTGCTCCTGCATTCTCTGAGTCTGTCGAAGGTGTATCCTGTGTATTTTGATTCTCTTCAGCTACTTCTTCCGCATCTTCCGACTCTGTCTGCGTTGAATCAACCGATGTTTCAATATTATTTGCGATATCATCAGTCTGTTTCTTTTTTTCTTCATCTACGAGCAGTCCCGGTGTTGATGTAGTCGTATCTACACCACCATACTCCTTCGCATCTGTCGCATTGCTTTGATTTTCGTCTTGCCCGCCATCAGGTGAATTGACTCTAGGTTTTTCATCATTTTTATCACTCATAAGGCGTATCCTTTCTCAAATTAATTTCCAGATGTTTCTCTAGCATCCCATACACGACTGAAGTAGTATTGAAGTAAATTTCGTGTTCCTGTCACAACTTCAACACGTGCGTCCATTCCCTTAATCAGTTTAACCCTAAAATGCTCGCGCTCTTCCTGTATGGCACTTGGTACTACCCTAACCTCATAATAGGTTCTTCCATAATTGTCTTTCTGAGGCACCTTAACAACCCGTTCAATTGTAGCGGAGATTTTTTTCTTCTCGGTCACACCAGCAATATTGATATTTGCTTTCAAGCCTTCTGAAACAATGCCCACTTGTCCTGAATAGACTTTCGCATCAATATAGTATCCAGCTTGATTCCCAGCCATTCTTACCTCTCCTGAAATTGACACGGAATCATTAATGGTCATCATGCTTGCCCATACAACAAATAAGACAATCAGGAAAAATACTATCAGGATGATATTTCGGTTCACCTTTGGCAGGCCCATTTCTTCTAACAGGACCGACCTTGATAAATGCTGCAAGTTTTTTTTCATACCCTCACCGCCTTACTCTTCGACCCTGATTCAGCCTAATTACTTCGTCGCAAATACTGAGAATTTCTGCGTTCTTCGTTGAAATAATTACACTTGCACTTTCCATTTTTGCTCTATCCATTATCAACTCAATAATTTTTTGAATTTCATCTTCTCGTAAATAATTTTCTGGCTCATCCAATAGAAACAAATTTACGCCTCTGCAAAAAGCGCGCGTTATGCTAAACAGTTTTTTAAAAGACATGGATGCTTTGCTTATTTCTTTTTCGGTCAATAGGGTATCCAGTGTATAATCTAGCGACTTCATATAATTGCTTAAGCCAGTCAGTTCAGATATGTTTTCGATTTGTGCGTCTGATATTTGTGCATTGAATATTGTAAAATTCTCACGGATTGTTCCAGAAAACAAGATATCCTTTTGTGGTGCATATCCTATGGATTTTCTAAGTGACAGTGGTTCCAATTGCTTAATATTGCTATTATCAATAAATATCCTTCCCGCTTGAGGAATATACATGCCAAGTATCATTTTCAATATCGTTGTCTTGCCCGCCCCATCATGTCCAGTTATACCCAGTATTGTTCCAGGAGCGGTTTCAAAGCTGAGCTTTGATATCACAGGACTCGTTTTTTTAGAATAGACCATAGACACATCTTTAAATCTGACAAATCCTTTGATTTTTCGTGTTGCAATCATATTGGATTTAAAATTCGTATCTTGAGGCAGATTCATAAATCGATTTATTTGAGCAATGCTCCTCGACAAACTGCTGATTTGAACTGAAAGTGTAAAGGAACCCCGTATAGAGCTCAGCACTTTCCAGTAAAGCATAATAACGCCAATAAGCACACCCATGGTCATATCGCCGTTCATAATCCTGAGTATCCCAAAATATACAACCGCTAAGACAGATGCATTGGTGATAAAATATGAAATTGATTTTGAAGTGTTCACGTAATCTGAAAGTTCATAACTGCTTAAAATGCTTTCTGTAGACACATCTTTATACCGTTCAATCCATTCATCACTTAAGCCAATAGCCTTAATCTCTTCTGAGTTCTTCAGTATTTCAATCAACTTTTGCTGTCTTTTTCCAGAGGCATCTGATGTGCGTTCCATCTTAACCCTGTGAAATGGATTCATAATAAGACCTAAGCATGTCACAACTACAAAAGTTATAATGGGTATAAATCCAATCCAACCTGCAAGCACAAATATGGCAATCACATAGACTATTGAAAACAACAATTCCAACAGATCGACAAACAAATCGCTCGTTATAAATCGCTTCAAGTTCTCAAAGTCCTTGATTCTATTTATCTGTGAGTTTATAGAAGCTGTTTCCGTATATGAGGGACTTAAATACAGCAGTCTTGTATATGTCTGCGACGAGATAATAACGCCCATTCTTGTGCTTACATAATTGAGCAGCTTGGCGCGATAATAGCCTAGGAAGTAGGAGGAACTCAAATACAAAATAACACCAGCGTATGTTATGATCAGAGCACGCGTAGATTCCTGTGAGGCCAACTGGTCGTAGACAAGCACAATCAGTACTGGAATCAGCAGATCAAGACAGGTCATTAAGAAACTGATAAGGACGATAATCTTTATTGACCCCTTAAATCGAAGCATCATTTTACTGAACCAGTTCTTTTGCTGACGAACTAAGGTAGTACTCAAATCGTCGGCATACTGGAACAGGTATAAATCACCATGTATATCCTTCGATTGCATTGATTTATACGCCCCATCTTGGCCATCGAAAACCAAAATCTCCTTTTCATTAATGTTAAGAATCAGAAAGTGATGATTATCATTCACTATCAACACAGGCAAAATATCAGGTCCAATATCTTTTCCTTTGACTCTCTGTACCATTTCATATTTGAACTGGAGATTTGCCATAGCTTCAATGAGACCCTCTGTTGTCATAAGACTCTCTGGTTCTGTTAAAGCCTCCAGCACACGATTTCTATCGCCCTGCCAATTAAGAGCATCGAGTAAGGGGGGCATGACACGTGCGGCTGAAGTCTTGTCTTGTGTACTCTTGCTCTCATCCAGTATCAATAAATCTGAGACTTCCATATGTGTCCCCCCTTTACTTGAATATCTCATCATTTCTGAGTACAAATGTCCTGAAATCAGTTGTATTCGTGTGTTCTATCCACCATTTCAAAATCATTGTTTTTATATTGGCAGACACATCAAGCAGGTCATGTTCAAGGTTGTATTTTATCTTCTCCAACTTTTCCAAAATATGCTGATGTTCATTTTTATGACTGACAATGTCATGTGCCCCAATCTCGGACATAATTCGCTCTTCTCTCAAAAAATGATTTTTTGCAAGCGCATATGCGTCATCAAGATACTTTAATACACGCTCACGATATTCCATCTCAGAATCAGACATTCTTGTATCCATGAACTGTTTAAGATCTGCAATTCGATTTCCATTACCGGTACTTAGAACAGGTTTTTTTCCTTCTGAATGGGCGTTGATTTCGTTATAAAGATGAATCATGATTTCCATCAGTCCAAGATGATCCTGATCCACTTCTGCTATCCCAGTTCTAGACAAAACAACTTCTATATCCTCAATGGCAGTTGCATTTAGAATGACCTCTGATGCCCAATTTGAATAGTCAAAATAGGATTTATCCGTTAGGTTGATATGATTGATCCACCAAGTCAGTAACCATGTTTTGATTTCATGAATATCCGCTTGTCCATCTATGACATCATGTTTAAATGTTTTCATTTTATTGATGAAATAGGCATGTTCATTCAAATGACTTTCAACATCCTCAATTTTGTATTTCAACATAAACTGGTGTTCAAACTCAAAATGATATCGCGTATAATCTATAAAGCTGTCAATTATGTCATTGACCTCTTCAACGTCAATATCCCTTGATAAGGCATTCATCATTTCAATGGATTGAGCTGTCAATTTCATATGCTGCTTATCAATCTCCCCGATACCTGTCAGATGTATAATCGGCTTCACATCTTCAATGCGGGTCGCCTTCAGCAAATTATCACTCCATTTTTCAATCTTAAAAAAATTATAGTCGACAATATTCACGTGCTTAATCAGCCAGTCCATAACTTGCATTTTAAGTTTAATACTCACCTTGATCTTGCCTGATTCAAAGTCCTTAAGCGCGGCGCTTAAAATATCTAGAATCCGTTTATGTTCTCTTTTGTGTGCATCTGCATCGGGCAGATCGTATTTGTCCATGAATACTTCCTCATGATTGAAATGCTCAACTGCATAGGTGTAGAATCGATTCAAGACATCTTTCGTCTCATGAATCAACTCCATAGAGTAGTATCTCTGCGCCTTTGATATTACATGATTCAACTCCAGTGCATGCTCAATCAATATCCTATGGTCGTTGTCAATAAAATCAATATGCGTAAACCTCAAAACATCCTCAACATCAGACCAGCTCTTTGACGTCTGCATGGCCCATGCAACCCATTTTTCTTCATTCATCTACCATTCCCCCAAGCCGGACACGAACATACCTAGATAAATTTCATTTAAAGCTACAATCATGAAATCAAATCCATGAAATTATCTGTTGCCATTTCAAATATTTGCGCTTCGCGAGAGATAACAATCACAGTCATAGTGTTTCTGAATTTCTCAAGTAACCAAATAAACATTTCATAAGTATCCTGATCCATGCTTTCATCTATACGATCAAGAATAAGTATGCGGGGTCTCACGACAAGGGCGCGTGTCAAATTCAGTCTCTGCAAGAATGCAGAGGACAAGTAGTTCTTTGAATGCCCTTCAATTTGTGTTTCAAAACCATCTGACATTTCACCCACAATCTTATCAAGCCCTGTGAGGGCTGCAGCTTCATAAGCCTGATTCGTTTTTTCTCTGTTGAAATAGGTAATATTGTCCATAATACTGCCTTTATACAAACCGACTTCATCAGACAGGTATTCAACCTTGCCAGAGAGTGTGTTCAAATTCCATTTCTGTATGTTCAAATTGTCAATTAAGACTTTACCATTCTGGATTTTTTCCTTACCGATAATTCTATAAATGATTTCCTTGTAGGATAAAAAGACACTCGGGTTAATATAAATCATTTCACCAGCTTGAATACTGCATGAAATATGCTCTGTTTTATGTGACTGAATATTGCTGTACTCAAGATCAATGAGTTCAATGGTCCCTTCCACATCATCTGGAAATGACGGTGCATTTTCAGCAAATCGATATTCACGACTCAATATATCATCGATTTTTTCAATGAGTATTTGTATATCCTTTCTCTGAAGATATAGACTCATGATGCTTTTAACGGGTGCAATTGCCCTTCCACCCAGCATGACGCAAGCCGTAATCTCAGCAAAGGTGAGCTCATCCTTTAGAATCAGATGCCCGCCATATAAAAGCAATGTGAACAGGTTTAGCTGAGAAAAATTCGCAGATATGAGACTGGGAATGCTTTGATAGATATTGCACTTGAACTCTTTTTCGCTGCTTGCCTTCACTGCCCTATTAAACTTTGCAATATGCACCTCTTCAAGACCAGATGCTTTTACAAGATGAATCTTATCCAGCGTTTCAGTCAAAAGTGACAAAATATTGTTTGATATATCGACTTGTTCTTTTCGAATACGGAAATATGATTTAGATATGATGCCTATTGATATGACATAAATAACGGACAAAATTAAGGGAACAAGCACCAGAGACCTTCCCAGTGTATATATAAAGTATAGAAAAATTGCAATAAATGGAATATCAATATACAGCTGATATATTCTAGCCGAGTAAAACGCTGTAATTTGTCTAATAGAATTGATCTTCTGTAAGTCCGAATGATAACTGTCTCGATCATTCGCAGCATATGAATTCAAAATAGCCTTAATAATGTGATTTGAGAGCTGATACTCATATTTGGATGCAATCCACTTACTTGATGAATCCCTCACGTTTCTAAGAACTGATTCCAAGAAAAGCGCAAGAAGACACCCTATAACAAGCAAACGAAGCTCATTATAGGACTTATTCGCAAGGACGCTGCTATAGATCTTTTTCATGGTCAGTGGCAATGCCAGCCCAAGAATATTTATAGATAAATAGGCAATCATCATAATTGGAATGAACTTGTATGGAAGGTGCAATATTTTTTTATACTCCGCCATTCTTTTATTCATTATGTCACTTCCATTCCTAAAATCATATATGTTCTATTTATATCCAGAATACGCTTCAAATCACGTTTAAAGCGACTAAAGAAGATATAATCCGAAGAACGTCTTTCAACCAGAATTTCACAAGGACAGCAGCTTTGTCAAAGCCGATATGATTAAAAAAGAAGGTTCTGCACACCTGGGTGTGCAGAACCTTCTTAAAAGTCTGTATAAACTATACCGCTACATTAAAAACCCAAAACCTAATGCTAAAAGCACAATCAGGGGCGCGGGTATCTTTTTTGAAATCAGCAGGACAGCCGTAAGAAGGACCACTAGGATATTGTCTGCAGTAAATCCATTCTTCTGCATCAAGATGAGTGCTGAAACCGTAATAAGTCCCCCGGCAACAGCTGTAATACCTCTTAATGAAACCTTTATTCCGCGCACTTTCTTTAACTTCTCCCAAACGGGATACACAAAGAAGATAAGAAGAAGTCCCGGCAGGAATATACCGATGCCACCTGCCATAGCACCGATCATCTGATAAATCGCCGAGCTGCCTCGTGCCGCCATTCCCCCCGCGTATGCACTAAAGCTGAACATGGGGCCTGGCAAACCTTGCACAAGTCCAAAACCGGTTAGGAACTCTTGGTTTGTCATATACTGATTTACGTCTACAAGCTCACTGTACATGAGTGGAACAACGACCTGTCCTCCACCAATAACCGTGTATCCGTAACGATAGAAGCTTTCAAACAGATGAATGATTCTATTGTCCCATGAAAGCGTCAGGACAATGCCCATAATGGCTATACAGGCAAAAGCAATGAGATATCGCCAAGGGGGATTCAGACGCACATGATTCCAAAGCGCCTTTTCATCTGAAAGCGCAACGCTCGATGCACCACCCAAAATTAGGACTAGGGGATATACCCATGGTGTACGTATGAAGTAAGTTATTACACCACCTAAAACGAAAAGCAGGAAGGTAAACCGATCTGTTACAACCTTATTCCCCAATCTGTATGCCGCGACTACAATAAACCCCACCGCCATGGGCCCAATATACCGCAGTCCATCCTGCGATATGTTCATTTTCAGCAAGAATCCACTTAGAAACGATAGAAGTGTCATGAGACTAAGGACTGGCAAGGCCCAGACCAGCATGGTTAGAACAGCCAGCAAGGGACCACCTGTCTTATAACCTATAGATACAATAGTCTGCGTACTGCTTGGTCCGGGTAAAATCCCCGTTAAAGCCATCAGCTCAAGTAACTCCTCTTCCGTCAAATACTTCTTTTTTATCACCAATTGATCTGTAAAGACACCATAATGCGCTTCCGGACCACCATAAGCACCCAATGAACAGGTAAAGACATCTTTTAAGAAGCTGGTCCATTTGATTTTTTCCATGATAGAATCTCCTCGGATATCAAAAGTACACTTAAATCATATACTTAACTTGTACCCCATATGGACTTCACCTGTACAGCGGATTTGCAAATGTGCCTTTATCACGCCATCATCCCAAATCTCTTTACTCAAAAAACGCGCAGGTCCCACGAAGGACTTACGCGTCTTTTTATCATTATAGAAGTACTTTATAGATGACCTTCTCGTATATCTTGCCGATGTTGGCCTTTGAAACACCAACCTTATGTGCATCTTGAGGGAATACAAGCAAAAACTCACCTTCTGAAAGCCTTACATCCATACAGGCGTCGGATTTTCCTAAAAGACAATCACCTGCTGCATCATAATCAGATGTGACCCTAATATCCTCTACAAATGCAATTCCTACATCTTCACTGTTTGTAACAGGTACATGTATATCGACATATTTTTTGTGGGCTTCAAAGAGACCTTCCTCATAATCACCAAGTGACAATTTCACTCTGATTGCATACAGATTGTCACCCTCTATCTCATTTTTTCCAGATTCAAAATTCAAGTATTCTCCACTCGCAATGCTTTCAAGTGCACGCTTCAAATGCGCATGCTTCAAATCATAATCATTTATGTTTGCAATTTTATCGTAAATCATCTTATCCACCATCCTTTGACTTCACCTGGCTATTCAAATTATCGATTTATCAGGTTACTCTAATGCTTGAAATCTGCCTCAAGAGGCTCGCCTACTTCGATATTAGCACACCTGTTTTTCATTTTCATTTTTTGGTTAGAACACTTTTACACCTTGGCTCTATGTCCTTGTCTTAAAAGGTCATTCACCGTCTTTACCGGGTTAAATGTTGAAAGCGGCACTTCCACAAAAAGCGTGTTCCAGTGATGCATGGCGCCATTCCAGAGGCCTGGATGCTCAAGTGCCTTTAGCTTCCTTCCCTTATAGGTTTTCTCACTGATGAAGTATCTGTCCTTATTGATATAATCAAGCAGATTGAACTTTTCACCTCTATGGTTTCTGACGAAGCATACCAAGTCTACCGGGTTGAAATACTTTGATGCATTTAGTATTTCCAAATGCTCTGGGTTTTCCAAATCGATTTCTGCCTTTTCACAGATTTGCAAATCAAAATAGTCACCGTTATCTACAATAAAGGGACCTCCACCGGGCTCTCCCTGATTCTTTACCACACCACAGACTCTTAGAGGTCTATCTAGTATTTCCAGGGCTTTTTCTTTTGTAAGCTCATCTTTAAATCTGATATTCAGGACTGAATTGATAAAGGCCTGAATTTTGGCAAGATCAAAGTCATTCTCAAGTATTGACTTAATGTGTCCATCTACTTGTGCCTTAACTTCAAGACCTATGGAAGCAAGCATTTTTTTTGAGTCAATGGTTTCTTTGGAATGATCCTTATGACATACATTGTCAATGTTCTTGATAAAGATAATATCACCGTTCAGGTCGTTCAGATTCTCAATGAGAGCACCATGACCCCCTGCCCGGTATAGAACTTGTCCACTCTCAAGTACAAATGGCACGTTATTCATATCTACCGCCAGGGTATCTGTTTCCTTCTTTTGAAACGAGTATGTAATGCCAATATTTTGCTTGTCTTTCAGTGCGTTTTCTACATATGTATTAAACAGCGCTTCGTGCTCTTTGGATATTGTAAAGTGCAGATTGACTGATTCTGAGTCCAAGTAGCTCTCACCTTCATAAATGTGCTCATCAATGGGTGTCGTTGCCACACTTTCATAGGTATGCATTTTGATAAGCGCTTTCGGCAACTGCCCATAGTTCAGATCTGTGTTAAGTACCTTGTTCACTATCTGAACTCTATCTTCAAGACGGTTCTTGTCGAGTCCGCTTAGGTCTAGCAGCTTGTAAAACGCAAACTTTTCCAAGTTGTCGAAGAAAACATTCACGAAATCCGTTTCTACCTGGTTGTCTAAGAACTCATATAGATTTTTGAACATTCTAGTGGCTGCACCGGATGCCGGAATGAACTTTATGCATTCCTCACTGGTATAGGCCGTACTTATGTGATCACTGAAAGTCAGCTCTTCTGAGCTTACTGCCGACACAATATTTACAAACTGCGTTCCCTTTTTAAACATATCAATAAACTTATCCATGACCGCCTCCACAACATCATCCTCAGTAAAGTCTCAAACTATTAATACACTCAAAACAAGGCTTGTCTAGGCCACTCCACTCAAGCCCATATTTTGAAATTCACAATGTTCTTCACTATATGTTTACGCTTATTCTGCATTCCATACGCAAGTGTTTTTCAATATGGGGCGGCCACGCCAGTAGCGCACCTCCCATATCAGCCACCTGCATACATGGTTTACTGTTTCTTCCATGTAAATTTATCATAACACAGAAGACTCAAGTTTAGCACCCAAAGACCTATATAGCCAGAATTAATCCGCTTCTCAGGGAACTCTAAGATTTCATCTATAGAATTGTATTTATTAAATATACGATTTGTGATTTTGGGGAATCAGTCTTTGAAAGCGGTGAATGATTTATGAAAATACTTATTACTGGCGGCACCCACGGCATGGGGAAAGGTGTTGCAAAAGTACTGGCGTCCAGTGGTCAGAATGAACATGAAATTATTATTTTATGTCGGTCAAAAGCACTGGGTCTGGAAGTCATAGAAGAATTTAGAAAGGAATGCTCCAATACGAAAGTTTCCATGGTTCTATGCGATTTAACAAAATTCAGCGATGTTAAAAGGGCTATTCATGAACTGCATGAAAACCACGACAGCTTAGATGGCATATTTATCAATGCCGGCATCGGATATGCTCCGCAGCGTGTTGAGACTGAAGATGGGCTCGATGCACATTTCCAGGTCAATTACCTGTCTCAGTACATGCTGGTTTTGAATCTACTCGACCTGATTGAAAAATCTGAGACAGGCGGAAGAATCATATTTAACGCAGCTTCCTTTGGCGAAATGCACTGGGACGATCTGCAAATGGCTGACAAGTGGAACTATGAACAAGCTATCGGTCAGGCAATGGTTGCCAAGCGTATGTTCCTATATAGGCTTCATCGGCTCTATCAGAACAAGCCAAATGTCTCCATATCCTTTGTGGGATTTCATATCAGTAAGACAGTCTGGACCAATCAACTCAACATCATTCCTGCCCCCATGCGGATTGCAGCTTCTCTTATGAAACTGTTTGGTACTTTTATTTCTATGGAAACCTGCGGAAAGATTATGGCGCCCCTATTTACAGAAGATGCCCGTCACAGCCTAGAAAAGTCCGGTAAACTCATGACTTGGAAAAAGGGGGCTTTTATTGAAATAGATGAAAAGGACTTCGCCTTAGATGAAGCCCTACAGGATAAATTGTGGGATATCAGCCTCAGCTTATGCAAGGACGACAAAACACTTGAGATATCAAACGGACTCCAAGACCACTTAACATAGAATTAACATGTCTATAACATAAAATCAACGCCTGTAAATTAGAATTAACGAGACAATTGTAGACAAGGTTATAATTTTAATATTAACGAGGTGGACTTTTGGAAGTATTAATTGGTGTTATAGGTGGTTTAGGACTATTCCTTTTCGGAATGCAAGTCATGAGTGCTGGCCTTCAGAAATCTGCGGGTCGCAAAATGGAAAAGATCATCGAGCTGCTCACACGCAATCGTTTGATGGGTGTTATCGTTGGTACAGTCGTTACTGGTGTTATTCAGAGCTCCAGTGCTACAACCGTTATGGTCGTAGGTTTTGTAAATGCAGGCATGATGAAGCTGACTCAAGCGGTAGGCGTTATCATGGGTGCAAATGTTGGTACAACTATCACAGGCCAGATTGTTTCATTGTCGATTGACAAAATCGCACCTGTTTCTGTAGGCATTGGTATGATCCTATGGATGACTGCTAAAAAGGACAAGCAAAAGAACTTTGCTGAAATCCTGATTGGTCTCGGTATCCTATTCATCGGTATGGAGTTCCTGAAGGATTCTTTAAAGCCGCTTCGCGAGCTAGAAACTTTCAATGTGCTGATGGCCAACCTGAGTCATAATCCAATACTTGGCGTACTCATCGGCTTGACGCTGACATTTGTTGTACAGTCTTCGAGTGCTTCGATTGGTATGCTTATTGCCCTTGCATCACAAGGTATCCTGCCGCTTGCAGCAGCACTGCCAATCCTTTACGGCGATAACATGGGTACATGTACAACAGCCCTGCTTTCAAGTATTGGTGCCAGCAAAAACGCAAAGCGTGCAGCCATCATCCATATGGCCTTCAACTTGGTGGGTACAATCCTCTTTGTGGTATTCCTATCCACACCGATCACGCATGTTGTTACAAGCTGGGATCCAACCGATGTAGGCCGTCAAATTGCAAATGCGCATACTATTTTCAATATTGCCAACGTAATCATTCAGTTCCCATTTGCATTTATCTTAATTAAGATTGCCATGTTCCTTGTTCCTGACAAGGGCGATGAGCAAAAGGAAAAGCTTACAAAATATATCGATGAGCGTATTCTTGAAACACCAAGTATCGCTCTAAACAGTACGGTTCAAGAGACTGTACACATGGGCCAACGAGCACAGCAGAGTTTGAATGCTGCTATGGACACACTCTTTTCAGGTAAGTATGAAAATGTTGCAGAAACATTCCGAATTGAAAAAGAAGTCAACGCTTTTGAAAAGGAAATTACAGAATATCTGGTTAAGCTTTCAAATTGTGATCTAAAGGTTGAAGACAGAACCTATGTGAATAGCTTATTCAATACAGTGAATGACATAGAACGCATTGGCGACCATGCGGACAACATCGCCGAACTCATTACGTCAATTGATGAATTCAAAATTACTTTCAGCGAAATGTCACGCGCTTCACTTCAAGAGATGCATGCAATCACTTCAAAAACGCTTACACTTGCGCTTGAAGTCATTGAAGCACCAGATGAAGCAAAAATTGCTCAGGTCTATGAACTGGAAAAGGAAATGGATATGCTTGAGCGGAATGCAAGACAAGATCACTTTACAAGACTTCATAACAACCAGTGTGATTCTCAATCCGGTATTTACTATCTTGAAATCATCAACAATCTGGAACGTGTTTCTGACCTGTCTTGCAACTTTGCGAGAATGGCTTCGGATTATATCGCATAATCTCTGTTTAATTTTCTATTCATTTACTGCATTTAAAAGAGCTTCCTATTACCAAACAGGAAGCTCTTTCTTGCATTTTATTATCATTAGACACGCTTTATCTGTTCCACCATGCTTCATACATGCGCTCCAAGCCCTCTTTCAGAACCCAAGTCGGACAAGCCAGATTAATTCTCTCATATCCTTCTCCAAGCTTTCCAAAGATATGACCTTCATCGGTAAACATAAATGCTTCTTCAACCATGAATTTTTCAAGTTCCTGATAAGTCAGACCGAGTCCGTTGAAATCAAGCCACTGCAGATACGTTCCCTCTAAATCAAAGACTGTGACTTCAGGAAATTTCTCACGCATGAATTCCTTGATGAATTTTCTATTGGTGTCCAGTACCTCAAGAAGTTCTTCCAGCCACTGTTCGCATTGATTATACACAATTTCACAGGTCTTATAGCCCAGTTGATTACAGAAGTATATTGCATTATCTTCTCTGTAGTTATATACGCGTTCCTTGAGTTCGGCATTTGGAATAATCAGACTGGATGTCAGCATACCTGCAATATTGAAAGTCTTACTCGGCGCTGTACAGATTATACTGTTATTGGCAAATTCCTCTGAAATACTTCCAAATACAGTATGCTTATGTCCTGGCATAATCAGATCTGCATGAATTTCATCTGAGATTACAGTCACACCATTATCGATGCAAATCCTTCCCACCTTTTCTAATTCTTCTTCTGTCCAGACTCTACCAACAGGATTATGTGGATTGCATAAAATACATAGTTTATTTCTGGCTTCTTTTGCTTTTCTCTCAAAATCCGCATAATCGATCTCATATCTATTGTCATTTCTAACGAGCGGACTTTGAACCATTCTTCTTTTTCCCTTATCAATCGCATTGTAAAACGGATAGTAAACCGGTGTAAATATAATTACGCCTTCATCTTCTTCCGTAAGCAGCTTAACCAGGTGATACAAAGATGGCACTACACCAGGATAGTCTACCAGCCATTCTTTTTTTACTTCCCAGCCATGTCTGCGTTTCATCCATGCAGTTATCGCATCAAGGAAACCGTCCGTAGGAAGTGTATAACCAAGAATGCTGTTTTGAAGATATTCATATAAGCCTTCTGCAATTTCAGGCGCATTCTTAAACTCCATATCCGCTACAGAAAATGGAACAATCCCACTCGGTACATCTGGATTTGCGTCTAGCATCCCATCCCATTTAAAGGATCCCGTATTCTCTCTAGAAAGTAACGTCTCAAAATCATACCTTTTATCTTCGTTTCTAAACATTTCTGCGCTCCTATTATTTCAGTCACCATAGTTTAGTTGCTAAACCTTTTACATTTATATCACATCTTTTCTCGATTTGCAATATTTTCTGAAAATTCAATCTAACATGCCGAAGTCAATGAAAATTCCAACACAAATCCCTGACATATTAATAAATTCAGCATGGTATAAAGTTTTAATCCCATTCATTTTTCACTCGCTATTAGCGATTTATGTATTTTTTGTTCTTAATGTAAACTATATTTTTCTAAACAATCGCAAAAAAATACGTTGCAGGATAACTTCTTTCTAAAAGCTATTCTGCAACGCATCTCTATTTTCTATTCGATTCAAAATCATTCAGGACTTTTATGTAACAATCCAACACCTTATAAAAACTATCTATTTCCTCAATTGTGCAGTCATATTTATTCACTAATGCATTTAAACTTGATGTAAGATCCTTGGCGTCACTTTTTGCATGCTCTTCAGCAGCCATTCGCCCCGTCTCTGTTAGGTTCAACTTAATGACTTTCTTATTGGTTTCACTGCCATTCTTGACAAGCAGCCCTTTCCCCTCGAGCTTTTTTATGGTCTGCGATATTGCCCCCTTGGACTTATTATTCAATCTCCCCAATTCAACGAGCGAAATATTTGGATTTTCCATTATATCAATCAATGTGTGTGTTTCCATCATCGTAATTTCAGGCGCAATCGTGCTGCAGTTTGTATGCTTCATATGCTTATTCATGAGGCTCGTAAAACTATAAAGACACCTAGCTCTGTCATAAAGCTGCCTAAATAATGTTTTATTATCTGTATCACTATTCATTTATGCTCTCCTAAAAGTATTGAAATACAATAACAGTTTACTGTATTTATCTATTTAATAACTATCATATACGATTGGGATTGTCAATTTCCATACACAATGGTTGCAATTTCCTCTATATGTTAAACGGCAAAACTCAACACCCATTGTATTTTTATCCGAAACAGTTGTATACTGCATTCAATATTCTTGTATAAAGCTAAGGAGGTCACTGAAATGAAATATATTTATGAGCCGATTGCCCTCAATCAACTCAAACTGAAAAACAGAATCGTCTTACCCCCTATGGCATCTGGTAAGACGCCTGATGGAAAAGTCACAGAGGCTTTAAGATTCACCAAAATGGAACTAAAGTCATTGCACAAATCAGTCACGCCGGAGGCGCTACCAGCCAAACAATAACAGGCCTGGCACCGGTTAGTGCCAGCGCTCTACCCAACAAGAAGTTCGACGACGAAATGTCTATCGAAATGAATCAGGCGCAAATGACTCAAGAAATAAAAAAACATGTTTCTATTCCAGTTATGCTTACAGGGGGTGTTCCCACAGCCCTTGAAACCGAAACCCTGCTTGAAGAAAATAAAACCGATATGATTGGCATTGGCATTGGCATTGGCATTGGCATTGGCATTGGCATTGGCATTGGCATTGGCATTGGCATTGGCAGAGCAATTTTAAAAGATTCAAACTGTGGAGAAGAGCAACTTAACACTCTGTATTAAGATTTTTCTTATATTGTCTTTTATCTTGCCTATTCAAGGTTAGTAGCGATTTAGAACCACCCGCATAGCAGGTGGTTTTTTTTTGTAAAACCTATATGTAAATACATCTTGCTATTTGTTTTTCCAAACCGACTCTCTCTTATTCAGGAATGCCTCTACACCCTCGTGTGCATCCTCTGTGGTACAAAGTGTTGCAAAATGATTATTCGTCAAATCCAGGGCTTTCTGGTATTCAAGGTCTTCCATTTCTTTGTATGTACTGCCATTCCAAAACTGATCGTCACCTGATAATTCGGATCTAACCTGACAATGCGCATTGCTTCAATTTTTTTCCTGTATTTTTCAGCACGTAGTTGTGCATTTGATTCAGAAATTCCCGGCAAAATGACTGCGAATTCCTCAGTACAAGGTCATTATTTTAAAACACTATCAGAACGCATAAACTGAAAATATCTTCAACCGATAGGTTGCTCATTTCTAAAACTGCATTTTTTGTATTTTCCGCAAAAAAAGTGGCTGTTCACAACTCTTGACAGCCACTTCTGTTTCATCAGACATTATTTAATTCTATTTTACCCAAGACCTAATAAAAGGGTTTTCCTAAAGGCAAGGGTATTTCTGCCATAGCAAAAAGACTAGCCAGACATATATAGAAACCGCCAATCCCTACAAATGCCTGCAATACTGACACAAGGGGACTAAGGACCCCACTAAAATATCCAAATGATGATACGCCAAATAGTACGAGCATTAGAGCCGCGCTGCCGAATACAGCGAAAGGTAGCGATGGACCCTTTCTCATAGCAGCTACAATCGGTATAAGCATTACCCCAGACCAAATCCAGACAATACCCATGATTCTGCCGTCAACTGGCCAATTGAATATCCCTGCAAAATAAAATGCCAGATTACACAAACCTGCTGCACCGCCGAACAAGCTTGCAAATATCAAGAAACAATTGCCCGAAATTGGATCTTTGCGATTAATGGCATTTGCTGCACAGTATATATAGACTGGATAAACCCCAATCTGAATACAGCCTAGTAGCAGTAGTGCACTCCCGTTCAAATACCCCGTACCCAGAGCCAGAAACATCATGGTCAGCATGGTAAATGTAAACAGAATCGTTGGGGATGCATCTGCTACAACCCTTGAAGACTCTACTGCGATTTTTTCGTTTGCTTCCATTATGATTTTTTTATTTGCTTCCATAGTATTTACCTATCAGCTTCTTCTTCCAGCGCTATAACCTTCGTGAACTGCATCAAGTATCTTTCTTGCTTGGTATGCATCACCAATAACTTCTACAGGATACCCTTTTTCAATCAGTTCATTTGAAAGACTATTCACAGACCGCATCCCCAATGCACAGATTACAGCGTCGCCTTTGAAGGTTACTTGTCCGCCATCAAATGGACCCGAGAAATCATGAGGACGTTCTGTTCCTTTTCCTGTATTTGGATTGTGTGGTGTCTTTTCTTTCTTGGTGTCACAGATGACTTCTGTCCCTGACATTTTCAAAATCTTCTTCTCCAGCTGCACATCTATCTTGTCCACTGCTAGACGTGCATTGATATTCCAGTCAACGCCGTATAGGTTTGCAGGATTGCTGTTCGATACAATATCAATCATTGTCACTTTCTTTCCCTGCTCAGCCAAGTGCATGGATACTTCGCAACCTACCAGACCTGCTCCACAAACAATAAAATGCTCACCCTCAGGGTATTTGTCATCAAGCACATCCAACGGATTGAGTACGCCGCCATCCTTTGCACCCTCAATGTTTGGAATGAACCACTCCGACCCCGTTGCTGCAATAATCTTGTCAAACTTCTCTTTTTCAGCTGTTTCTACTGTGAACTCCGTATTTAGACGCACATCCACACCCAGTTTTCCCACTGTATGAATCAAGTAATCCGTATATTTTTTGTAGTCAATTTTGAAATCAGGCTTTCCTACATAATACATAAGACCACCCAGCATTTCACTCTTTTCAAACAGCACGACCTCATGCCCTTTTTCCTTTGCCGCAATAGCAGCATTCATGCCTGCAGGTCCTGAACCGACAATAGCGATTCTCTTTTTATTGTTTGTCGGATAAATCATTGAAGCTACAGTATAATCATGCCCCAGATCTGGATTGACTGCACAGTGCAGCGTTCTGTTCTTGTTGCCGCCGCCCAGACATTCATTGCAGCGCAGACACTGGCGCATGTCTTCAATACGGTCTTCCATAATCTTAGCCGGATAGTCTGGATCAGCCAGAATCTGTCTGCCAAGCGCTGCGAAATCCGCCTGTCCAGCTTCAATCATCTCTTCTGCTGTTTCCGGTCTTACCGCACAGATTGTGATTACAGGAATATTGACATGTTTCTTAATCTCTGCTGCATTAACTGTATACAAATCTCTTGGGCAATAGGTTGAAGGAATCCATGTAGCTGTACTAATGCCTTTAGTTAGGCCCATTTCAGATTCATCTGCCTCTTTTTTCTCATGCATTACATCAAAGAAGTCGGGAATTCTGGAATCAAGTGTTCCACCTGACACCACGATTGCATCCGCACCTGCTTCTTCCAGATATTTTGAAATTTCAATAGATTGGTCCATTGTAATTCCATTTGGAACAAAGTCTTCCGTAGATAATTTATAGATAACTGGGAAATCCGCACCACAGTATTCCTTAATTTTCTTGATAACTTCAATTGAGAATCGGGTTCTGTTATAAACACTTCCACCATATTCATCTGTTCTTCGGTTATAGTAAGCAGAAAGGAATTCCACCAAAAGATAACCATGTCCACCATGAAGTTCTACAGCATCAAAACCAATGGCTTTTGACCGTAGCGCTGATTTCGCAAAGTCTTCTACCTCCTGAGCAATATCCTCTTTGGTCATTACCTTCAGATCAGCTCCTGGGAGTGAAAAGGTTCCGATTCCAGACGGCGTGAAGGCAGGAAGATTAGAAGTAGAATTTCTTGCAAATACACCCCCATGGCATAACTGGATACATGCTCTGGACCCGCCCGCATGGATCGCATCTGCAATCTTGCTCATGCCCGGCATAAATCTGTCCTCACTGATCTCAAGTTCCCCTGGGAAAACCATACACCCCGGCGTTGGATTTACCATTTCTGTTATAACTAGACCAACACCACCCTCTGCGCGTCTTGCATAATGGTTAATTGTCGATTCTGTAACCGTTCCGTCAGGCCCTGCTGACCACGTTTCCATAGCCGGCTGAATCATGCGGTTTTTCAAGGGCATCTTTCCAATTTTCCCCGGTTTTGATAAGTGCTTAAATTTCATTTTCAACTACCTCCTTAATATGTTATAGTCATTTTAACAAGAGATCTGCGAAATTCTGTGAAGCCTAGAATCCATTTGTTAAAATTTTATTTATCCAAGATAGGGAGAAGATCATGCTTCAAACACGCTATTTTTTCAGAGAAGAGTTTCAAAAATTTTTCCCAATTTTTGCGAAGTATCCACACAAAAAGGAGCATTTTCATAAAGGCGACCAACTTAAAGCGCCCACGGACCTATTTCGTAATAACTACTTTATTGTCAACGGTTTCTGCAAGGTTTCTGTCATCCACGATTCAGGCGAAGAAAAAGTCATTGGCTATTGGGGAAATGGCAGTATCTATCCCATTATTTGCAATGAACAGCAGTTTATTTTAGAAAACTCCATCATTGTCACTGCAATGTCGGATATGGATACGCTATGCTTTGACATCGAAACCACAAAAAAAATAATGACCGACCATCCTGAAATTTCTTTCGAGATGATTGATCATTATTGTAAATTTACAAATCTTCTTTTCTTCTGCGCGACGACTCAGACCTATGAAGATATCAAAACGCGCGTCTGCAATATGCTTTTTATTTATAATTACAACTCTGGAAATAAAAGTTTTGCTCTTACGCAAGGCGAACTCGCTTCCATAATTGGTTCCAAGCGTGAAAGTGTTGTCAAAATCCTCAAGGAACTCCGCGATTTGGAAATTATCGCCACATCAAGATCCCACATTGAAATTCTATGTATTGAGAAACTTGAAGAGTACGCTTCCCCCTTGCTGCATCTGTAACGCGTCAGATGCTCTTAATAACATATGCGCGTTGAAACTCTTGCCATTAGATTTCATACTCGACTTATTTCTGAAGGCCTATCCGCTCCAAATCAACATGTTCAATATAATCATACAAGTTCACAATAAAACGCGTTTCATACTTAAAATTCTCGTTTAAAATCCGTTCTGGCAAGTCAAAATATACATAATCTCCAGACAAATAGAATGGCACTTCGCTGGTTATATTCACGGACTGTCCGTCTAGGAGTTTTCCTGAGTACCGACTCATAAATGCATCATTTAACTTCTCACTGAATCGAGCATACTCGTTCGAGAAAACATCATCTAAGCTAAGAAATGCTTTTTCCTCAAGATCAATAAGATAGCTTATTTTCTCAATCACCTTCTCATTGTTCTTTGTTAGCACTTCACAGTGGTAGATTACACTTAAAAGCTTGTCTGTTGCCAAACCAACAGATTGGCTCATATAGAAACTTTTATCAACGTCTTTATTAAATCCCATTTGCCTTTTCACCTCAGACTCTACGCGTTCATTCAAGCCGTTCAGTAGAGCACTTGATTCATGAGGTGCATTTTCAAAGGTATAATAGACTTTAATCTCGTTATCAAGGACCTGACTTGTTCTACTCACCTTATACTGGTCAAAATCACTGCCAAAGACACTTAGCATACGCATGTCTGCTTGATTTTCAGAGCTATATGCGTAATGGTTGTCTTCAAAACGGTCTCTTAGCCATAAAACAAAATCATGGTAAGTTTCACCCTCTGATTCTACAACATAGCTTTCAAATTTCTCTTGAAATAGACCGTCCACCTTATTTCCTTCGGCATACACATGCGATTCACGATTTCCAATACTTGAAATGAGAAAGGTTCCCTGAAGCTGCTTTACCCGCTCATTCAATGTGGTATCCCGAGCTTCTTTTTGCAACTTTAAAAGTTCATCTAATGTTCTCAAGTAATGATCTGGATCGAAATCCGTCTCAAACATTTCCTGAACCAAACTGCCTACAAACATAAACCGTCTTCCAAATGGGTTTAAATGCGGACCCATCTCGTCTTCAAGCTTTTTGTAGTCTTCGAATAACTGAGTGTGTCCGTCAAAACGAAGTGGCAGCAGTTTATTGTTTAAAATGGATTCACTTTGAGCTTCGGTTAAACTGCCCATATCGTACGGATATGTGTTTTTTACTTTCGTGGATATTGAAAAAACCGCGTCAAGACTTTGAGTTGCCTCTTCAGGCGTGTATGCCCCACCATCAAGTAGTTCAATAACATCTGACACGGTAAGGCCACTCCGATACCAACTTTTAGCAAGATAATAGACGTCTTTATCGCTATCGGCCTTATTTTCTTGAACTTGAACAGAATTCTGCTCCAAAGGCGCTTTAGATGTCTCTTCATTGGTTTGAAAATCACAGCCAGTTAATGTCAAAAAAAGACTCAATAAACAAAGAAATAATTTTCCAGACATGTTTTTCACACTCCTTCTTCCTTTGTTTACCCAGAATGTTCAACACCATGCTTTGGGGTAACGAAAACTGTAATGAACACCTACACTTAACCGATTCTTTCACCTTAAAAAAGGATTGCACGGTTCACTTTTGTTTTCTTTTTTGAGGGTATTATATGCTTACATCGTGAAAATGACTGCCAGACCACCCTACGATAAAATCGTGGAGAAGTTTTGTTGCTGGGGACATTCTATCGGGCACAACGCAAGTTATGCCAATATTCCTATAGGTTTCCGGATGCAGGGGATAGATGTTAAAATCATTCGCAACTTCTTCAAGAGCCATCTGAGGCGATATATAACATCCAAGCCCAGCCCGCACAAGTGAAAAACCTGCATGATCGCTTTCGACCCATATGTTGGTTGGGGCGTTCAAATCATATCTTTTCAGATAGGATGTAATCTCCGTATCAAAACCCTCATACTGCAAAATTAAAGGGGTATTTTCAAAGTCCGCAGGCGTCATGTTTTTGCCATCTAAAGGGGTAAACCCACTTGGGGTCAAGCACATCATTTTGGACCTGTGCAGAAAAGTATAGGGTATATCATCCTCAAAGGTATCCGATGAAAGAATGGCCAAATCCACATCAAAGTTTCTAATCCACTCAATAATCTGAGAATCACCCGATTGGAAGAGCTGCACGGTAATATCGGGGTGTATTTCATTGAAAGCCATTATGATGCCAGGCATCCAATATGCCGCGCAACTAAAAAAGGTTCCTATTTTCACGATCCCAGACTCAGAGTTGCCGATTCTTGTAACTTCATTGTCTAAAATTCGACTCGCTTCAAGAAGGACCTTTATATAAGGTATAAGCTGCTTGCCACTCTCTGTCATAAAAACGCCATTTTTATATCTGTAAAAGAGTGCATAGCCTAGGGTATTTTCGATTTTTTTGACCGTATGACTGACCGCTGACGGTGTAAGATTAAGTCTTTGACCCGCTTTTGTGAAACTATTGCTTTCAAGCACTGCGACTATGATTTCACATGCGTTAATAGACAGTTTTTCCATATTGCCCCCTATCATAAACTCATTTAAACAATTGTAACATGAAATGACCTATGAATTTTATTCAAAAGCCTATTTCAAACCTTCACTGTACTCTAAAACTAGGAATGATATACTTACGGTATAGATTACAATTCTTTACAAATATGTACTTAACATATTCACTTCATTCTAAGAAAGGTGGTTTTATATTGGTTCAGTATGCGAAACGACGACAATCTATGGGGTATATTATCGACGCCATGAATAAAATAATGGAGTCCCTTACAAACAAAGACTTAGTCTCTTTCGGCGGTGGTGCGCCTGCAAATGCAGCTTATCCTATCAGCCTGATCCGTCAATTGACTCAGGAAGTTTTTGAAAACGATGAAAAAGCCTATCAAGCGCTTGCTTATGGGCCAACACTTGGTCTCCCGTCACTTCGAGAAGCCGTACAAAACTACCTTTTAAAGCCAAACGGCATTGAGTCGAGCCTTGACGAAGTCATGATTACCGCTGGCGGGATTCAGGGGCTTTACTTGGTCTGCAAGCTTTATCTTGATCCTGGCGATGTGGTCCTCGTTGAAGCACCGACCTTTATACATGCTAAAATGCTTTTTGACAGCTTTGAGGCAAAGTGTGTTTCCTGCAAGATGGATATCGATGGTCTGAATCTGGACGATTTAGAAGATAAAATTATAAAGCATCAACCCAAAATCATCTACACCATGCCAACATTTCATAATCCTACGGGCATATCCATGTCTGAAGACAAGCGGGAAGGCTTGGCAAAGCTGGCTGAAAAATATGATGTCATGATTCTTGAAGACGATCCCTACAGTGAAATCAGATACAGCGGCGATAAATTAAAACCTATAAAAGCACGTACAAAAATCCCCAATGTTATTTACGCCAACAGTCTTTCAAAAATATTTTCACCTGGCGCAAGGCTCGGGTATCTTGTGGCAGATGCGACGATTATGAAGGAACTGGGCGAAATGAAACTGGCCACTGACACCTGTACAAACGGTTTGACTCAATCCATTTGTGCCGAGTTCTTCAATGGAGGTCACTACGAATCTCATCTGAGCAATTTATGTGATCTGTACAGGTCTAGAAGAGATGCCATGCAAAAGGGCATTGACGCCTATTTTCCCCCAGGAACAAAGCGCACATCTCCTGATGGCGGTTACTATGTGTGGGTTACTTTGCCAGACGGGTTAGATGGCAGAGTCCTCCTTGATGAGGCTATAAAAGAAGTTAAAATAACCTATTGTTCGGGAAGCGACTTCTTTGTGGAGGAAAACCATGAAGGTGGGGAGTTTTTAAGATTCTCATTCGCAGGCATAGAAGAAGCCGTTATTGAAAAAAATATGAAAGTTCTAGGAAACTGTTTTAAATCTAAACTTTGAAATAGGAGGCATTCATGAACGCAGTTAAAGAAAATATCAAAGGCGGCGGCAAGCCGCTGGGCACTTTCATCGTCATGGCAAACCAAAGTCATATAGAGTGTCTTAAAGGTGTCGGACTGGATTATATTATTATTGATACAGAGCATGGCCCATTTGATACAGAACAGGTAGTTAACTTGATTCGGGGTGCAGAGCATGCCCATATAACCCCATTTGTTCGCGTCGCAAATGCAGACCATAAGGAAATTCAACGCTGTCTTGACCAAGGTGCCAAAGGACTTATTGTACCCATGCTAAACAGTCTGGACGACTTTAAAAAAGTGGTGGGCCTCGCCAAGTACAAGCCCGTAGGCAATCGCGGATTTGCAGGGGTAAGGTCAAACAATTATGGCTATGATGAAGGCTTGGCAGATGGCATAGATGATTTTATGAAAAAGTGCAACGATGAAGTTTTAGTCCTGCCCCAGTGCGAAACGGCTCAAGCCCTTAACAACATTGAAGCCGTTCTTGAAATGGATGGCATTGACGGTATCTTTGTGGGCCCCTTTGATTTATCAATTTCCATAGGCATTCCCCTTCAGTTCGATCATCCCGTATTCCTTGAAGCTATTGATCGAATATTAAATGCTTGCAAGACGTCAGGAAAACCCGCTTTTATTTATGCAGGCAGTATTGAAGCTGCAAAAGATGCATACAGCAAAGGTTTTGACAGTGTTGCCTATAGTCTTGACGCCAATGTATTCATGAATGGCTTCAAGCGAGAAATTGGTGAAATCAGGGCGGATAAGTAAGTCGTTCTATCATAAAAAAAGCTTACAGGCGGGTTCATGAGAACCCGCCTGATTTGTAGTATAGATCTGTTAAGATCGCAACCCACATATTTACTTAGAACCAGCCTTAAAACCTTCATCAGTGATTCCGCCTAGAAATTGATACGCACGATGTCACTCGATGTAGGCTCCATAACTTCAATCAGAATGTTATACTCTCCGATTCTAATCATTTGTAAACCAGCTTCGTTTAGAATGCCCGTTACCTCTATTATCCCATCATACACGTTCTCATTGATCACCGTCACTGTATCAATTACTGTCTGCTCCGGTAACATGTCACCGCCAACAAACATAATGTCAAATTCCTGACCAGCTTCAATCTGCGGAATTGTATAAATTTGCCGCACAACAGCACTGTCAACGGCAAAAGTTGCAGTTTGACATACCATCCCCAGCACAAGCATCATGACCAGTGCAACTCTAGTCTTTAATGATATCATAAGCTACTCCTTAACTTTCATGAACCAAAAATCCATTCTGCCGATTTGAATGTTTTCCCATCCATCTGCACCATTATTGGCATTACCATAAACAATATCAGTTGAGTCTTCGCTATTCTTGAAAAACACTCTATAAGCCAGTTTGTATTCCTTGTTACGCTTGTAATCGTCTAAATCGCCAAAAGAAATCTCTGCTATATGTGCAGTCGTGTTTATCTTTTTTGACTTCCCTGTCATGATTTCATACTTGCCATCTGAATTTTCATCTTCAAGTACTGCCACTTCAATACCTGCATACTCGTAGCTACCATAGTTCTCTATGCCGCCCAATTCGATGGTAATGCCATCTAATTTACCGCCATTGATTCCCTTGAAAAATTCTTTCTTAGATTTCTTAGAGCTTGAACTGCTTGTCGTTGTCGAGGATGTCGAAATCATAGTCGTCAATTTGACGATTTGGAACTGACTAAACTGAGTAATATCAATACCAATAGCACTTGGCACGCCACTTTCGTATACAATCGTGCCTGTTAGAAGTTCCGTTGAACCACCATCATGTTCCACAAAGACTTGCAAATCGTCTAGGAAATCCGATGTATTTGTAGATGGCACTGTAATATCTCCAAAGGGAATGACCACACGTGTTGAATATCCTGAAAGGTTCGTTTCGATTTTTCTTGGGATCCCTAGGACACTCAAGTCTTTTGATGCCATTGCTGTAACAATTGCAGCATCCGTCTCAATCAAATCTTCAAAGTCCTCTTGCTCCGCATCTACTTTCACCGGTACAATTCTGAAGTATAGGTCTGAACCTACTGACGAAAGAGACTGAAGCGTTGACGCTTGAATCTGAACAGATCCTTCATCGGTTTCAATGTTTAATAAGGCATTCTTATTTGCAAGACTTGTAATTGCCGCCGCTTCAATTTCAATGGCAAGCTCGTCTGCTTCGTCTCCACTGGACTGACTTAGCTCAATTTTCACCGTACGCTCTTCGTCACTGTCAAGCGTACTGATTGAGTTTGCAACCGCTGCAATAGAGGTGTCTGTTACCACAGTTGTATCGATTAGTGTACCATCATTGAGCTCAGTACGAAGAATGTTAAATGATGCTGACACTTCACCCGAAGACGTCTCTACCGTACTATCCGCATCGCGTCCCGTATCGACACGTGTCGATGCTGGTTCTTTATCCACAGAATCCACTTTAACAATCAGCAGGAAGTCTTTAGACTGCGGCTCAGCATCTCCCAGCGAAAGCTTCGCTGTCATAATTACTTTAATGTCTCCATCTTCAGAACGTGTCACCTCACCAACGACTCTTGAACCGGAGTCATCTACTGAAATAGTTTCTGTGTGATCTGATGTCCAAGTGATTTGTACATCATTATCTGCTTCAGAAATCATTCCGAAATCTTCGGTTACACATTCCCATGTGTCACCACTTGCGAAGTCAAACACGTCACTCAGCGTCAGATTTTGGAGTGTATCTTCCAGCAGTTCATCTTCATCGCCCCAATCTGCATAAAGCATCAGATCTGTTGTAATTTTAATACTTGAATCTGACGTCAGCTGGGTTCCACTTCCATTTTCCAGAGTATTCCACCCTGTAAATGCGTAACCCGTTTTCTTAAGATTTCCTGGATTTCCTTGAATAATCAAAGTATCTTCATAGGTATAAGCATTGTTATCCACCGGCACACTGCCTGATGTATTGCCATTGCCATTATAGGTTACCTGAGAAGAATTCATCATCCATTTAGCATAAAGTGTTGTATCTCCATTAATAGTGATCGCACTCCCTGACGATACACTTGTGCCAAAACCGTCAGCACTTGTATTCCAGCCACCGAACGTACTATATGTCTTTGCTAAATCGCCAGAGTTTTCACGTACAATTGCCGTATCACCATATACATAGTCTTTAGAATCTACCGGAACAGAACCAGATGTATTCCCATTCCCATCGTAGGTTACCTTGTATTCGTCTTGTTTCCACTGTGCATACAAAGCAACGTCACTTGTTAGTGATTCGAGGGTATCTCCTGGATCATAGTCTTGTCCTTGACCATCTGCCTCTGTGTTCCAACCAATAAATGTATAGCCTACTTTGGTCATATTTGTATTGTTAAGGACTGTCGCATCTGCTTGAACTGCATATTCATTAACATCCGTTGGAGCACTGCCGCTTGTTAATCCATTTCCATAATAGGTTACTTTACAAGTCTCTAGACTCCAATTCACATACAATACCGTGTCTTCACTAATTGAAAAAGTATCACCAATTGAATAATTCAATCCAGTACCATCTGCAGCCGTATTCCAACCTGTAAATTGATAGTCTGCTTTTACAAAGCTTCCACTATTGCTTAAGGCGATAATCCGGTCTGTACTAATATAGGATTGTGCGGCACTCGGAACATCACCACTATCCGCGCTATTCCCGTCATAAGTCAGCGTATACAGCGGTGCCCACTGTGCATAGAGCACTGTGTCTGTGCTAATTGATAGCGTATCCGCAGATGCATAGTCTGTACCAGAACCATCGGCTGCCGTATTCCAACCAGTAAACCTGTAACCCGTTCTTTCAAAGTTCCCACTGTTATCAAGTACAGTGATTTCATCAGTTGCAATATAACTTTGAGCAGCACCCGGAACAGCACCACTATCCGCACTATTCCCGTCATAGGTCAGAGTATACAGCGGTGCCCACTGTGCATAGAGCACTGTGTCTGTGTTAATTGACAGGGTATTTGCGGCTGCATAGTCTGTACCAGAACCATCTGCAGAAGTATTCCAACCTGCAAATCTGTAATTAGCTCTTTCAAAATTCCCACTGTTATCAAGCACCGTAATTTCATCAGTCGCTAAGTAACTTTGAGCGGCACTCGGAACCGCACCACTCTCTGCACCATTTCCGTCATAGGTCAACGTATAAAGAGGTGTCCATTGTGCGTAAAACACAGTATTTGCACTAAGATACAAGGTATCTGTAGAAACATAATTGGTTCCCGAACCATCTGCCGCCGTATTCCAGCCTACAAACTGATAATTGTCTTTTTCATAGTTCCCTGCATTGTCTAACACGGTTATCTGATCTGTAGACAAATACTCTTGTAAAGAAACTGGCGCACTTCCGCTGCCGGCACCATTACCGTCATATGACAAACTGTACGATGGCGTCCATTTTGCATAGAGCGTTGTATCTTCACTAATGGTCAGGGTATCATCAGCAGAATAGGTTGTTCCCGAACCATCCGCAGCGGTGTTCCAGCCCATAAACTTAAATCCAGATTTTATATAGTCCCCACTATTACCGAGAACTGTTATTGTCTCTGTTGGAAGGTATTTGACCACATCGCTCGGTACACTTCCCGATTCCGCACCATTGCCATCATAGGTCAGATTATACCCATTTCTATTGACTTCCAAATAGTAGTAATTTTTGATCCCACTCTCGCCTCTCACATTTGCCCATAGTTCAGTTACCGCAGAGGTTAACGAAAAACTTTTAGTGGAACCTGATGTTTTTCCATATCCGTTTATTTCGACATTGCTGCCATCTACGGACGTTATACCAAAGTCAAAATATGTGGCATTGCCAACGGAAACCGTATACGACATAGTTGAAGGATCAAACGCAGGTTGCAATTCGCCAGTACCAACATCTAAATCCGCTGCAACAGGTAATGTTATGACTTGTTTTTGTGCTGTTGCATGAACAACATCATCTTCCCCATATGCAGATGTGTATCCACCTGCATAAAAAAGTGTAAAATCATCATAAAGCATTGCAGTCATTGCATAGTTTTTAATTTGATTATCCGGTAAGCTACCACCCGATTCCCATCTACCCAAATGATTCGCTATACTGCCCAAATCAGGTATATAGCGAGCTATGCGCGCATTAAAATTTTTATAGTTATTATAATATAAAAACGTGCCGTCACTTAGAAGAGATAGATTTCCATCACATGAATCTTCGCTCATGTCTGCAACTTTAGTCCATTCATTGGTTTCTGGATCAAATATAAATGTATACCTCTTTGAGAGCACTTGATTATAAACACCATAACCACCAGCAATCAGAACTCGGCCATCGGCCATAACCGCTGCTCCAGCACTACCAAACGAGTAAGGCATACTTGGCCCGTATATCCACTCGCCATTGTCTAAATCCAAGAACTCTGTTGTATCCGTTAGTTCATCGGTTGATATGGATGTAATATAAGGACTTTCTCCTGGTTCTCTATTGTTCGCCCCCATTACCATTACACGTCCATCGTTGAGTACCACAGCGCTGGTAAAGGACCTAGCCATATTTAAATCCGGTCCTGCAACAAATCCACCTTCACCTAGGTCCCATATCTCAGTCGATGCAGTAATTTCATCGCCAGCTACTCTGCCTCCAATGACCACCACACGTCCGTCGTCCATCTGAACAACTGCAAAATCCGATCGGGCCACATTTAAAGATGGACCCGCAGACCATGTTCCTGTGTCTGGATCAAATATTGATGTAGTGGCCAACTTGTCAGTTAATGAACTTTCGCCTCCCAAAACCATAACTCTGCCATCACTTAACGAGACCGATTCTGCTCCAAAAGTTGCATATGTCATATCTGGCAAATCAGTATTGACAGGACCATCAGCAGCAAAGGTAAAATTAACCGAAGACAAAACCATAACCATCAGCATCATGGTCGCCAACCATTTTCTTATTCGTATATGCTTAAGCATAAAATTCTCCTTTCCAGACTCAACTTCTAATTAAAATCAACGTTCTCAATAATTGGTGTTCCTGGTTCAACCACATTAATAATGATTTTGAATCCATCAACATCCACTACATTGAGTCCAGGTTTGCTTAGAACACCACGAACCAAAATGTATCCATCACCCTTATTCATATTTACGACTGTGAGGGAATTGATTTTCTTATTATTTGCAATGCTGTCTCCTCCAGCAAGCATCACTTCGAACTGTTCCCCTTTAAGCACTGTCGGTACCGGGTAAAATTGATTTTTCGTAACACTTGCACTTATCACAGCATCTGCCACCACATCACTGGTTATTGGAATAATCTGTGTCGCAAAAATCGCTTCAGTCTCTTCAACTGGCGTACCTGTCGCAAGAAGCGTTACACCAGAATCGGCTGAAAGATACACCGGATTACTGGAATCTGAAAATTCCGATCTGCTCACAAGAATTTTCACGTTTGTGATGTCTTCATCCGAAGTTATATATGCATTACCGCCCAAAACAAGAGCCACTTTCGTATCAGACATTCTAAAAACGCTATTAATACGCACACCATAAGGCAAATTCTGAGCAAACCAATTATTTACGTTCAAGTATTTGCTGAATTCACCGCCTGTAATTTCAACAATAATTGATTTCCCATCTTCAGAGCCAACAACAATATCGCTGCCATTTGAAATGGTAATAGTTTCTACATCATCAAGGGCTTTAATTGTAAACGCCTCTGTACTCACAAACGATTCACCGCTTGCAAGAATTTGCAAATGCAGATTTTCAATATCTGTATCAAAATCACCATCATAGGCAAGGGTCACATCATAATTATAGGCATCAACCGGCGCTACACTGGCAACACTTAAAGCTTCTACGCCATTGAAAATTGAAATTTGATCCGCATTCAAGGTTGGTTCATCATCCATATTAAGCAGTTTTACAGCGGCTTTTATAAACCTTCCCTGAGAACCGTTAACATAGAATCCAACATTGCCATTTGAATGTGCGGCGTCCTGTACATTCATAATTTCAAACTTATTTACTGAAACAACAATATTTTCACCCTCTACTTTAATCAGCAGTGTTCGATCTGAATCTGTAAAATCGCTGTACGTGAATCCTTCATCCACGAAATCTCCTGCTGACCGACTTATGATCATTTCAGCGGCTCCATTCACCACTTTCCACAGTTCGATTTTATTGTAGCTTTGTTTTAACTGATAGTAGTTATTGGTATCTGAACATCTAAATACCGCACCCGCATCAGGCATTCCAAATGAATCATAGTCAACATCAAGCTGATAGGTGTAGTCGGTCCAACTTGTATCACCAATTGTTTTCATACTCATGCCACTGCTGTATCCGCTTATATAGGAACCATACTTTGTCCATGTGCCTTTACCCACCGAGTACCAGTCTTCAGCACCTGAGCTGTTTAAAGAATCCATTATGACAGTGTTATGCGATGTTGCCATAGTGCGGAAAGTATCATCTAAAAAAGTTACACGCACTGGCGTTGTCTCAAGTGTTTCTTCTGCCATTTCAGAACTTGCCGTAACAGTAAAACCACTTGTCGTAAAGGATTTCACTTCACCTGTTACCGTACCCTGCGCAGTTTCTGCGTAAGCATAGTAATAGTAAGTTGTTCCAGGCCATAACCACGCAGTTGTAAGTTCAAAATGATCACTTATATTATTGTAAGTGTTAGACTGAACAAGGGTCGATGTGTATCCACTGAAGTCAGATGTCGACGAAATTTTCACACCCATATTCGTTACTAATTCCGCAATATTGACACTGCCTGTAAAGGTTGCACTCTTAACAGATACACCGCTCGCATCATCCGTCACAACCGCTACGTTTTCAAGATCATAGAATGTAATTTCATTTGACTCTAGGGCTGCACCGCCACCAGAAAGAGCCTGCGTTAAGGCAATTACAGAAATATTAGTAATGTCTCCTGCATAGGCTTGTGTTGAATTTCCTGATAAGCCCACAGAAACCGTTTGGTCATCCGCGCGACTGACAGAACCAATTTTTACACCTTGAGGCGCATTTTTAAGCGTAAAATATTCAGGCTTTAATTGTCTGCTGAAGGTACCGCCTTCAAGTATAAGTCTAATCGTTTGATTATTCTCAAGCCCCTCTTCTATTCGGTCTGGATTTCCAAAATAATCAGCAGACTCGGCAGTTAGCGTTTCAAATTCCCTTGTAGCTGTTACCAACATAGATGTCGAGTACATAAATCCGTCTTCATACTCAATACTGATTTTAAGGTCATCAATATCCTGATCAAAGTCTGCAGGGTTTGATGTCAGTGTAAGTTCATAGGTCTGATCATCAATTTTTTCTGCATTCTTTACACTGAGCTGTTCAGGCCCATTTACAATTTCTATATAAAACGGATTAAATTCTCTTGCTGTATAATACGCATTTGCGTTATAAGCCAGGTCGTCAAACTTACCACCCGTTAAGGCAAGGGTAATTTTATTGCCTGCAATATTCTCTTCTGTGAGCGCTTCTGCTGGCGTTGCGATTAGTTCCACCGGCTTAAGTGTCTTAACTTCGCCAACAACTTCTTTGCCATAACCATCGACCGCATAGGCCGCATAATAACATTCTTGATTCAATTCTAAATCTCTTACATTTACCTCAAAGTTACCATACTTTTCTGTTGCCAGCTTTTCAGTGTCTTCTATCAAATTTTTATCTGTTCTTGAGAAATAGAAACCACGTTCACCAATGCGTCCGCCTGTTTCAATGGATGCCTGGCCCTGCAGTTTGCCCACAAAGATGCCTGGCATCGCACCTTCAAGCGTTTCAACAGTAAGCGCTTCTCTTTCGACTGCATAAATGATAAAGCCTGAATCTGAAACAAGGTCTGTATCACCTTCATCATACTCTGAGGCCGTGCACTTTACAGTGATGTTTGTAATATCCTCAAGTGCTTTGTAGCGGCTGTTTCCATTTAAATAAATAGCAACTTGATGATCGTTGGTCTTTAAAATTGTTCCCGCTTCAACACCGTCTGGCAAATTGTCTACCGTCCAGTTATCTGAATTGATTTTGTCAGAAAAAATTCCGCCCTCAAGGGTAACAATAATCCGTTCACTGCTTTCTTCACCCATATATATTTTCTTTGGTGCTTGTGTATCATAGTCAAATGCACTGGTAATAAGCAATTTTTCTTCATCTTTTACTGCAGAAATAACCAGTGGTTCTTCTGATGAAAGATCTGTGTCCTGCTCTAGAACTCTAGACCGAACGGTTAGACTGATCTCAATGTCTTCATCAAAATCAAGATTTGTGTGCTCCAAATACACATCTACCGTTGCTTGTCCCGTCTTCATGACTCTATCAATTTTATAATAAGGTTTAATATTCTCACTCAACACAAAATAGATATCATTTCTGTATATTTCGTCAAAGATTTCTTCATACCGCGCGTCTTCGAGCTGAACCGTCAATTTGATATCATTGCCTTCGACAGCTGGATCGTCTGTTAGAAGATACAAGGCTGGTTCAATCTTGTTTTCTTTTCTAGCAACTTGAACTTGGCTATTCTCAACCCAAATTCCGTATACATATCCATTCATAGCTTCCAGTTGAGGATATAAGGCACCGCCGTCTTCTTTATTGATGCCTTTTAACAGGTCATCTCCATCACCGGAAAACCATGTACGTTCACGTCGGTCATCTGTAAAATTCTTTTTAATTCGGAATTGGTTACCGCCTTCAGACTGAGACCATCCCATTGTTACAATATTGTCCAGTTCAACTATGCTTGGAGATGAGGCATTAAACTCGCCGGACGCCTGACCATAATTGACACCAAAATTCGAACTGATTGTGTTTACTTCACCTTGATAAACTTCTTTTGAGAAGACTCTTACAACATCCTGTTGTTGCAGATCGCCAATAAGGTCAAGGACACCTTCTTGATCATCTTGTGTCCATGTCACATATAGCTTGCCACTATCAGAAATATACAGGTCAAAGTCATAAGCAGCTTTCGTCCAGTCAATATTTAGACCCGGCACATTCCCTTCCGTATAGTCTACACGACTCCATCCGTCAGCTTCTGTATACCGTCCAACATTTATGATGCTGTATTCTTCCTTCTGAAGTTTCTCTTCAAGTCTGTAGGCAATGTACACTTCCCCATTTTTCGATACAAGCTTAGGCGGGTACATCGGTACATCTGACATATTGTCAAAGAAGCCCTGCAGGCCTAAAAGTGCATTTGTATCTCTCCAAATACCTGTTTTATTGGTCTGTACATTAATCCGGTATCTGTTATAGTCAAAATTCTCAACACATGCCAAATAAACAACTTCTCCATCAGCTGCCAAACTCGGAAACCTAGCTGTAATTGTTGAGTCATCAAAATCCATCGAATGCTTTGAAATCACGTGTTGCCACATACCAGATTCATACTTCTTCACATGCATGGTTGAGAAAATCTCCCCGCTTTTCGTTTCATCCCAAGCAACATAGACTGCACCCGAATCTGTAACGGTTAGCGCAGGTGCAAATGCACCATAGATTTCTTCATCCTGACTGTAATTGATTCCAGTCTCTCCACCACCATCCAGTGAAGTCCATACTTCATTTTCAAACTTACTTACGCGTATTTGATCTTTCCCCTCTGAATTTTCCTCAACCCAAGCGACGTATAGAATGCCATCTTTTGTATAAGTTGAAACACGCGAAGCTTTGTGTCCTGGGTCAACATTTAGGCCGCTCTCACTGCCAGTTATGTATTCCCATCCCGTAATACGCTCTGCAAAAGTGACGTTGCTGAAGCAGACGCATAATAATATGATGCTTAACATGACATATTTCCATTTTGTGTTTCTCACACGTACAACCCCCATTTCCGTAACTGTTTTTTAAACATAACAAGCCCATACCTACTTAATATCTGTATTGGAGCGAATAGCCTCTCTTATGCTTATTGCAACATAATACAGCTTGAAACTTATTTAACAGCTATCAACAATCCTGAACTTTGTAACTATTTATCCACATCACTTGCTATAGTTACACCCCTCCAATTTTCCCGTACTATCCATTTTGGATTTGGCAATTCTCAAGTTTTAATTTATCACATAAAGCCTTTACATAATCTTTGCAAAGCTTTACATGCGCACAGCTAATCTCAATTAAGAATAGCGCTATGAATCAAATAACAACCGTCTTAATATTGACTCTAAAATAAGGCTCTAAAATAATAATGGGGGTAGATTGAATATTCAATCTACCCCCACACTTGACATAAATGTCCTTAATACATTAGTTCTTCAAAAATTTGCTGATATATTATAGCTTTTTATAATGCTCCCCATTGTCAAGACAGGAGTTTAAGAAAAATAAGTTAATACTCCTTTCTCTAGGTATGACAAGCTAAGCCACTAGTTTCTGTACTTGTGTCTTGTTATAGATTTCGCCAGGTGTGCGTCCGTCAAGCGATTGATGCGGGCGACTGTAATTATAGTATTGCATGTATTCATTAACAATTTTTCGGAGCTGTTTTGGAGTGGAATATTCCTCAATATACGTCTTTTCCCACTTCAAAGTTCTCCAGAATCGTTCAATGCGAATGTTGTCTAGTGCTTTGCCACGGCCGTCCATGGATATTTTGATATCGTTCTCTTTTAGGAGTTCTATATAAGCTTCACAGGTGAATTGCGAGCCCTGATCACTATTAATGATTTCAGGTTTTCCATGGGCCTGAATAGCTTTTTGCACTGTGCTCAGGACAAATGCTTTGTCCATAGTGGTTGATAGCTCATAGGACACGATAAAACGTGAATGCCAATCGATTATGGCACATAGATACATGTGTCCTTTAGGCATTCTTAAGTATGTTATATCAATAGACCAAACTTGATTTGGACGATTGATATGCAGCTTTCTCAATAGATATGGATACAAATATTTTGCGTGTTCGCGCTTGCTCAAATTAGGTCCTGGACAGAGTCCGTGTATCGCCATATCGCGCATATAACGGCGTGTACGTTTCTTGTTAATCGAGATACCGAAATCGCGCTTTAAAACCGTTGTCATTGTGCGATATCCAAAGTTAGGATGATCTGTGTAGAGTCGGTCAATAAGCCATTTGATTTGATATTCTTCTGTCTTATTAATAGGTTTTGCTTTGTAATAGAGCGTACTTCTATTAAGCCCTAACAGTTTACACTGCTTGACTACAGATAATTTCTCATTATTTTTTTCCACTAGGTTTCGGCGGTTCAGTGGAGAGACCAGCTTCTTTAGATTTTTTTTTGAGCCAGTTATTCTCAACGGTTAACTGACCTAGTTGACGATGTAATTCATCAACTTCTGCTTCATATTCTTTTTTGAGGTCTTCGCTTTCGTCTTTTTCTTTACTGAAAGCACGTGAGGCATTCTTTAAGAATTCAGATTTCCAACGTGTGATTTGAGCCGGTTGGATTTCGTACTTGGCAGCAATTTCAGTTAGTGAGTATTCCTCGCTTAATAATTCGAGGACAATTTTTGTTTTCTGTTCTGGGGTAAATGTTCGTCTCTTTTTCATAATTACATTTTAACTTATTTTCAGTGATGAGTCTGTCTAAATCCTTGGGCTCATTATATTTAGCGTCACCCAATCATAGTACTTATCTTCAAACAAATTTCCTTTATAAAGTTCCTTAATCAATACTCTATCCCGGTCAGTTAATTCACCTGTCGTTTTAAAAGTATTATAATAATCATCCATTTTTTTTACATCACTATCTATTTGATCAAAGTCGATACGCATCTTCCCGCGCTTTGAATCGATATGAAGATCCATTCCATACTTTTTTTCTTGCTTTCTAATATAGTGTAAAGACAGATACAGGTTTGACAAGCCCCTATCTGCACTCAATTCTGGCCACAATACATCTGCTAACTTCTCTTTTGTGACATAATGACCACTCTCATTCATTAAATAGGCAATTAACTCTTCTGCTTTTTTAGTTCTCCATTCGATATCAAGCACTTTATTATTCATATATATGGAAAAATTTTTGAAGCATTGTATATATGGCTTTTGCGCCTCATAGTCTTCTTCCACAGAACTCAAACGCTCCAAAGTCTTTCGAAGTCTCTTTTGTGTCACAGGTTTCAGAATGTAATCCATTGCATTCAATTCAAACGCTTTTATCGCATAGTTTTCATACGCCGTTACAAATACAATATTAAGATTTCGGTTAATTTCCATCAAGCGTCCAAAACATTCAATACCACTGGTTCCCTGCATTTCAATATCAAGAAACACAAGCTCTACATCATTCCAATCTGCGCTCTCAATAGCGGTCTTGCCAGACTCATATGTTCCTCTAATTTCAACGCCGCCAATTTGCATCAGCTCATATTTAAGAGCCTCTATTGCATAAAATTCATCATCAATAATGATTGCTTTCATAAATATACTCCTCTCAGATTACTTATTGGCGTTATAAGGAATACAAATTTCGACCTGTGTGCCCTTATCTTTTTCTGATTTAATAATTAGCCCAGTACCAAACATTCTTCGAAGTCGTTCATTGATATTTTTAATTCCAACACCGCTATCAGAAATCTGTTCATTTAAAATCCGATCAATTTCTTCTTTTTGAATGCCCGTTCCATTATCGATAATTTTAATGCGATAGCATTCTGGTTCTTTTCTACCTACAATTGTGATAATTCCTTGATTTGAATTCTTCAAAATCCCATGTATGACTGCATTTTCTACCAAAGGTTGTAAAACCAACCGAGGTAAAAGTATATAATCATAGTCTTCTAGATCTATTTCCAAGTGAAGTTGCCCTTTAAATCGGGTCTGCTCAATTCTAAAATAAGCTTCTACAAAATCAATTTCCTCGTCTAAAGAAACTAACTTGGACAAATGATTAAAATCAAATGATTTACGCAGAAACTGGGATAGGTCCAAAATAAGCTGTCTTGTCTTCTGGTTATCCGTAATGGCTATCGATGCAATCACATTGAGTGCATTAAATAGAAAGTGCGGTTTTATCTGTGCTTGGTAGAATGACAGTTCGCTGGAAAGTGCCATTTTCTCTGCAGCTTGAGCCATTTCCTCAGCCTTTATTTTCTTATCAATCAAGTACTTCACTTTTACAAATATCGCAGCTGAAATAAACATGGCTTCAATCGCGGCTGTAAAAAGCAAGACATTCAGTGTAACTTCATTATTCGGTAGAGTTCCTGAATGTCGCATCACACTAATGACCAGCCCAATGAAGATTACACCCCAACCAATTAAATAAAATTTTGCCTGTTTCTCACCCTTCCCATATAAGTAGGCGGCTACAGTCAGCTGAAACATTGTCATGACAATAATGTACATATGCGCAAAGGTGTTAACAAACAAAGGATAACCTAAAATATATGTCTCAAATAAGTGTGTTAGCAGACCTAGCAATGCCACTACCGAGAAAAATCTACTTATGATATGTGCGCGAGGGTGCAAAGTCTTTGTATTAAAGAATTTCCTGAAAAATAGAAGACTGAAAAACATGCTTAGGAAGGATAGCGTAATCGTATTTTCCATAATAAAACGAACACCTGGAACTCTAAACACCGTATACAGCCCCGCTAAATTAAACTGATAAACCAAAGCTGTAACTACATATAGTAAATAGTATATATAGCTTTCTTCTTTTAATTCTATAAAAGCAATCACGTTATAAATAATGATACTGATAAAAACTCCAAACAGTATCCCTATCATCATAAAATTTTTCACCCTAAAAATCGAATAATCTTGATCTGACATAAACATTAATGTGTAGTTTTGAGTAAATGGAGAATAGACCCTGATATACATATCTTCATAGGCGGCTGGATCTTGTATTTCAAATGAGGGAAAGAAAAAATAATCAGAATCATTCATTTTGCTGTTCCACCCAGAAGTTTTTTTAATATAATTTCCATTTATCGGATAATACAATTCCACATCTGATACTGTCGGATTAAAAATCAAAATGTGGTCTAAAGCATAATCCAACGCATGTACCGATACATGAATCCAATGCGTCGAATGATTTTTCCCAAAAGAAAACACATCATCATCCTGTGTAATGAACAGATTATCGTACTGTCCATTTTTAATTTCGTCAAATGTATATGTCCCCTCAAAATCTTCTAAATATTGGAATGTTCCAGATACATTCATCTCCATAAACGAAGAAAAATTAACTATTATAATTATAGTAACCACAATGCCAATTGCCCAAATATACATTTCATCAGTTTTCTTCATAGTACCTCTCAACATTGATATAGATTAAACTAATTACTGATCTTAAACCAATTTTATCATACCGATTGCCTTTGGTCTTCATTCGGATACGTCCTTAATAGTAACGCTAATTAAACGCTTATATTAAGAAGAGTTTGCGTAAAAAAAGGTGGGTTAGGCGTAAGAAAGGAAAATAGTCAAAAATTAAGGGGTGGATAATTCGATTATCCACCCCTAATTGATGCGTTTCCACACTCATTAAAAATAAGTGCAATATATTTGAACCATTGTGCTTAATCTGGTTTAACGAGCTCTACCACACATTCCACATGCCCCGTATGCGGGAACATGTCAACCGGCTGAACCTGCTGCGTTTTGTAGCCCAGGTCTTCAAGAATTCTTAGGTCTCTTGCCAGCGTTGATGGCTTGCATGAAACATAGACAATACGCTTTGGCTTCATGTTGGCAATGGTCTCGAGGACGATCTGCTCGCAACCCTTTCTTGGTGGGTCGACCACCACAACGTCCGCCTTGTAGCCCTTTTCATAGAGCTCAGGAATAAGGGTTTCAGCTGCCCCAACGTGGAACTCGGTATTGTCCAGTCCATTTCTTAGTGCATTGGCGCGTGCATCCAGTATGGCGTCTTCCACAATTTCGACACCAATAACCCGCTTTGCTTTCTGGGCAAGAAAGAGCGAAATCGAACCAATGCCGCAGTAAATGTCAAAAACCGTTTCTTCACCCGTCAATTCAGCAAACTCCAGGGCTTTTCCATAGAGCTTTTCCGTCTGAACAGGATTGACCTGGAAGAATGACAGCGGAGAAATCTCGAAGCTCAGATCCCCAATATAGTCTGTTATCTTATCGGCACCCCAGATGGTCTTGTTCTTATACCCCAACACGCGATTGCCAGTACTTTTGTTCTCATTGATAATGACGCTTTTAACCTCATCATAGGCGTTTGTCAGTGCGTCTATCAGGTTTTTCATGCCTGGCAGCTTACTGCCATTCACCACGAAGACAATCATGATATCACCCGTCTTGTAAGCTGAACGTATAAGAACATGTCTTAAAAGACCCTTGCGCGTTTTTTCATCATAAATCTTCCATTTGTTGACGACAATCGCCTTACGAATCAGTTCAACAACCCCATCTGCCGCCTCGCTTTGAAGCAGACAGGCTTTTACATCGATGACATCATGGCTTCTCGCCCTGTAAAAACCAATCAGCGGCCTTGTTTCATCGCCGCCCACCGGATACTGTCCCTTGTTTCTGTATCTGAATGGCTCATCCATCCCAATGACAGGTTGGGCCTCTACATCTATCTTCGCAATCCGATCAAGTGCGGACTGTACAAAATCATGTTTCTGTCTCAGCTGAGCATGGTAGGTCATATGCTGTATCTGGCAGCCGCCGCATTTTTCCGCATATGGACAAGGAGGCTGGGTTCTATCATCAGAGGGCTCAAGTATCCTCAGAAGCTTTCCAACTGCATAGGCCTTCTTAACCTTTATGAGCTTTGCAAGAACGTGGTCACCCACTATGGCATCCTGAACAAAGACGGTAAAGCCATCAATCTTCCCTATGCCTTCTCCAGCTTCTCCCATACTTGTAATATCGATTTTGATTTCCTGATTTTTTTCTACTGGTATGCTCATTTATCTTCCCTCCAGCCTGAATTTTCTCAAGCTAAGCTTTTTCAATTCTTTGAGCTATTAAAAGCTCAACATAAAATATATATCACCAATGGCATTAATTCAATAATTATTTTATAATAGTCTTAGACATCGTTACCCGATAGGATCTGGCAAATATGCTTTGAATCGGGAAAATACACAGGGAGGATTTTATGTCGCGAATATTAGCCAATGTGCTTCTAATACTCATCATTGCATTCACAGCATCAGCCGTACCCATTAACACAGATATTCTCAACCTGAACATCAGTTTCCCTGAAGCTGATGAACCCCAAGAGACCGTTCCTGATGAAACAGAAAACGAAAAGACATATCAGCTTGCTTACGTGGGTGTATCTGAAAACTATTTATACAACCCTGAGGCGATTGATATTCCCTTTACAGGCGCACGCGGACTGGAAACCGAGACCCTTCTCAAGATTCTCGACACCTTTGAAATCGACATCTATACAAACACCGGCGACGCTACCGGCAGCATTGCAAAGAAGATTGATGCTGAAGACTTTAAAACCTTATGTACTTACACAATCACCGATGACACCCTCAATTTAAATGTATCCATTTCCAAAGAAGCACTTGAATTGAATACTGGGCATTATCAGCTGTCAATTCAATCAGGAAGCGACCAGCTGAAAAGCGATTTTGAAATGACTGCAAACGCAAGTTACTATAGTGATAGTTTTACATATAACAGTAGCAAAGCAAAACCGGATAATCGCAATAAGATACTTACCCTTTATTTCACCGATACAACACGCGAATATCTCGTTCCTGTATCCCGTGAAATCAATTATTCAGGCAATCTTATCCGCACAACCCTCAACGCCCTTCGCGATGGACCCGGAGAAAATAGCGGTCTTGATCCTGTATCACCGGCGCCTTATGTGCCTGCTGCCCGTTTTTCTACGGAAACAGAAGTGGTCCGTCTTGAAACAAACAGCTATGAGAATGGGCCGTTTACATCGAATGAGGATGACACTTTCCTTATGATGCATTCTCTCATCAATACCATGACACATATTGAGAATGTCTCATACGTCAAGTTCTCAGTGGACAACAAGGATACAACACCACTGAACGGTTTCGATCTGAGAAAGACCTATCCAAGACCAGAAAGCGCAAAGGTTTATATGGGACTGCTCACAGAATCTGCACACATGTATCTCGTTCCTCTTGAGTCTGACGCTGCTGTAACTGCTCCAGACCTCTTCAAAGAGCTTCAACGCAGCACGATGGGTCAAGACGCTTTACTCAGTCCTGTCCCACCTGAGGTTGAGCTTGAAGGGGCAAGACTTGAAAATGATGTTCTCACGCTTACACTCAGTGATTCTGTATTTGAGGCTTATGAGGGCAACGCCAAGATGGGTCAGCTGATGATGGACAGTATTGTCCAGTCCATGTGCTCCCTGCCTGGTGTCGAACAGATACAACTGCAAACTGCGTCTTCACAGGACGGCATGCTGTTCTCCTATACACTGGGTGAAACATTTAAACCGGACCGCTACATCAATATGGAGCAGTAACAAAATACAAACAAAGCGCTGTCATCAACTTTTCTGATGACAGCGCTTTTCTTATGGCTATTTTATACGTTCGAGCACGGCCCTGAATTCCTCACTCAAGGCACGGATTCTCAGCGGCTTCAAATCTCTGCCAACAAAGGCGTGCAGTGTTCTGCCCTCTGCCAGAAGCACCTCGTCTTCCTTTCTGAGTACTTCGTACTTAAACTCGATGCGTACACCTTTTTGTGATGCCACATGGGTTCTTATCAGAACCTCCTCATCGTAAAGAGCGGGTTTGATATGCCTGCATCCGCTTTCGACAACCGGCAAAATGATCCCTTCCGCCTCAAGACGTTTATAGGTGTATCCAAGGGACCTGAAAAAAGCCGACCGTCCCACCTCAAACCATGTATAGTAATTCCCGTGATAAATTACACCCATCTGATCTGTTTCTTCATATCTCGGTCTAATAACCGCATCATGCTTGTACATTCATTTCACTCCTAACATAATCTCAGAGACTATTTTATCATGAAATGTGTGATTCATCCGGGAAAACTATTGTAAACTTAACCCCTTCACCTAGCTTGCTCTCACACTTGACTGTGCCACCAAGAAGGGATTTTACCAGATTGTAGATAATGTGCATGCCAAGGCCGCTGCCGCCCTTATCGTGTTTGGTTGTGAAAAAGGCATCATAGATATGCTGAATATTCTCTTCGGAAATCCCACTCCCATCATCGCTGTATATAATGACAATGTAAGGGTCTTCCCGCCTCGCCTCAATTTCGATTTTTCCAGACTGGGTGTTTTCGAACCCGTGGACGATGGAATTGAGAATCAGGTTGGTAACAATTTGTGATATGGCCCCGGGGTAGGTCCAAATGTGAATATCCTCATCTACCCTGTTTTCAACTATGACATTTGCCTTTCTGATTCTCGGTTTCAAGGTGTGAATAATCTCATCGACATATTCATAAAGGTCCACCCATCTCTTTTCACGGTTCAACTGGTCTACAGAAACCGTTTTATATCCAGAAACAAGCTCTGTGGCCTGGTTCATATTTTTTGTCAAAATGGAAATGGCATCTGTGGCCTCTTTAAAATACTCTTTCATCATCATATTTGAAAGCTTGCCATCTTCATATGCCCGCATGAGCGCATTAAGCTCCTTGTCCATATAGGAAATCACGGTATTTGAATTTCCCAGCGGTGTTTTCAGATCATGGGCCATACCTGCTGCAAAGGAAGCCAGCAGCGACAGGCTCTCTGACTTGGCCCTGATTTGTGTGAAGTTCCCCTCTATGTCCTGTGCCATGCTGTTAAAGGCTTGCGCCAGCTCTCCAAGCTCGTCTTCGCTCTCTATGCTTACCCGTGCACTGTACTCGCCATCGCGCATTGCAAGTGCAGTCTGGGTCATATTTTCAACAGGCTTTGAAATGCTCCGTGTAATCAGATGGATGGAAAAAAGCGCTACCGCAACTGCACTGAACCCATAGAGGACCGAAAGCAGAACCGCCCTGTCAACATCCTTGTAGACAATGCTCCGATCTGCAACGACAACTATATACCAGTCCCAGGATTCCAGATAGTCATACATAATAAGGTAGTCTTTAGAACCGACTTGATAGCGTATCAGTGTGTTTTCCAAATTGCGTCCAGAGGTTAGCCCCTGGCGCGCAGAGTCCTGTTCAGGAACGAGCTGCTCTCCACCCGCCGTGTATACAGCCTTCCCTTCAGAATCAAAAATCCGAAAGTGACCACCTGGAATTTCTGTTCCCTCAATAAAATCAAAGATCCGTTCTTTTGATTCATTGACATAACGTGCTGATTCCAGCAAATTGACACGCTCAAGCGTATCGTACTCCGCCTTTGAAAACTCATACACAACACGCAACCGATACCGCATGATATTCTCCTGAAATGCGTCGGTTCGCGTTGTCAGAAGTGTAATGAAGCTCAATGTCACAATGAGCACAGAAAGCAGCAAAATCGGCACCATATTCATTTGAAGACGCACACGATATCTCATACGATCACCTGCAATATGTTCATTCACTGTCCTTCTCAAGCACATTTAAAAACTTCGAATATGACAGCAGGGATATGCCCATTTCCTCTTCCCAGATGTCATCCATAATGCCAGTTTCCAGTGCATAGTCCATGTACTTATCAATAATGCCTTGAAGCACAACATTGTCGCGTTTTACTGCCCAAGCGGCCTGTCCTACTGGACCAACAGCCATGTTTACATTCAGCTCAGGGTGGTTTTTCAAGTCATGAAAGGCAGTATTGCTGTCCTTTAATGTAAAATCGGCTTCTCCTGCCATCAGCTTTTCTAAGGCGAGATCACTGGACTCTACAAAAATGAATTTCAGGTCCAGATTCTCTGACACACTCAAATCAAGTGCGATTTGCTCATAGGTTGTCTTGGCGACAACTGCAATGGTTTTGGATTTCAAGTCATCGAGGGTATCCACATAGTATTCACCGGATGTAAGTACGACCACCCCCACCGGAATTATCTCAGAAAAGGACATCATGCGTTTTCGCCAGGGTGTCATGGTCAAGTTGTCTGCAATAATGTGGACTTCCTCAAATATATCCGGGGTATAAAATTCATCTTCGATGGTCTTTACCCCCACCGGAAACTCGCCGTCCACCTTGAAGTAATCTTCAAAGGGCACAATGACAAATTCAGCTTCCAGTCCCAAGGCTTCAGCAAATGAAAGTGCCAGCTTGTAATGGAATCCAGCCTTGCTGCCATCGTCGAGCACTTCATAAATTGAACTGTTGATGCCCGTTCCGAAGCTGATCACACCTGTACCTCCAACTGCCTCCACGTATTTTATTTCCGTTTCAGTAAGGTGTGACAGAAAATCATCTTGATGTGGTTCATCAGGATTTTTTTCTGGAGCGCTGTTTCCGTCATTATTGTCAGAATCATTTTCTGCCGCGGTGTCTGCTGGTGGAAATGTTGCTTCTTCTGTACCTGTATTGGCAGCACAGCCTATAAGCGCCCCTATTAAGAGAAAACAGATTAGAAAGCACGGCAGAAGTTTCTTAAATATCTCTTTTAGGGACCAGCTCATAGAATAACCTCCATTTCCTTATTTCTCAATATATACCCTCTAGGGTCTGGGTTAATGCATTTTATACCCGAAGAATGAATCCATATCAGAAAAATGAGAGTGCCCCCTCTGTCCTTGTCTATCTCCGCGATTTTAGTACCTTGGAGATAGAACTCCCAGAATGAAAAAATCCAGCGAATGCGCATATGTTATCATATGCAGCACCCGCTGGATTTATATTGTCCAGAGCCTGCGAACTGGCTCTGAAGTTTTCAATTTTATGGTTTCACCCATCCATTAAAGGATTCTAGCTTCACCTTCGTAAACAATGCCCTTTTGTGCATCGATTGTCACTGTTTCCCCGTCTTTTAGAAGCTCTGTAGCTTTTTTAGCGCCTACAACAGCTGGGATTTTCAGTGAAAGTGCAACGATTGCAGCATGTGATGTGTATCCACCTTCTTCAACAATCAGTGCTGATGCTTTTTCAACAAATGGCATCAGGTCTTTGTCTGTAGCGTTTGTAACAAGGATATCACCATCATTGAACTTGGCTGCCGCTTCTTCTGGTGAACGGACAATCGCAACCCTGCCTGCTAGAGAATCTTTGCCAACGCCAGTTCCTTTAATCAGAACTTCACCTACAAGGTGAACCTTCATAAGGTTTGTAGCACCGGCAACGCCTACTGGAACACCAGCAGACATAACAACCAGGTCGCCCTTCTTAACATAGCCAGCGTCACGTGATGCTTCAAGAGCCAGGTCGAAAACTTCATCTGTGCTTGTTGCGTTTTCAATTTTAACTGTCTGTACACCCCAAACAAGGTTCATTTTTCTTCTTACCTTGTCAGATGATGTTGCAGCAATAACAGGCGCACTCGGACGGAATCTTGAGATTTTTCTAGCCGTAAATCCAGATGCAGTTGCAGTAATAATCGCAGATGCGTTCAGGTCCATTGCCGTGTTCACAGTTGCGTGAGAAACTGCATAAGTCACAGTATCATCTGTTTTTGAAGCTTGAACATTCTTAAGCACTGACTCGTAATCAAGAGAACCTTCTGCAGCCGTCGCGATTACGGCCATTGTCTTAACCGCTTCAACAGGGTATTTACCCGCAGCAGTCTCACCAGAAAGCATGATTGCATCTGTACCATCAAAGATTGCATTTGCAACGTCTGTAGTTTCCGCACGTGTAGGACGCGGGTTACGGATCATAGAGTCAAGCATTTGTGTAGCTGTAATAACCGGCTTGCCCATTTCGTTGCAGCGCTTGATCATAAGCTTTTGAGCCAGTGGCACCTGCTCTGTTGGAATTTCAACACCAAGGTCACCACGTGCTACCATGAGGCCATCTGAAACTTCAAGAATTTCTTCTAGATTGTCAAGACCTTCCTGGTTTTCAATTTTAGAAATAATATGCACATCATGTGCATTGTTTTCTTCAAGAATCTTTCTGATTTCAAGAACGTCAGCAGCCTTTCTGATGAAAGAAGCTGCAATGAAGTCAATACCATTTTCAATACCGAACTTGATATCCGCTTCGTCCTTAGGTGTTACTGCAGGCAGGTTGATTGAAACGCCCGGTACGTTTACACCCTTATGGTTCTTTACAGGACCGCCATTCAGAACCTTTGTAACAATGTCGTTGCCTTTTACTTCAACAACTTCAAGACCAACAAGGCCATCATCAATAAGAATCATGTTTCCTGGAACAACGTCTTTTGGAAGTCCCTCGTAAGAAATCTGACACTTATTCTGGTCACCCATGTATTCTTCTGTTGTCAGTGTGAATTCTTGACCTTCTACTAGATCAACAACTGGTACACTGAACTTACCTGTACGGATTTCCGGACCTTTTGTGTCCAGCAGAATTGATACAGGAACATCCAGCTCTTCACGAACTTCTTTCACTGTTTCAATTCTAGCAAGGTGTTCAGCGTGATCTCCGTGCGAAAAGTTCATTCTTGCTACATTAAGACCGTTTTTTACAAGTTCTGTAAAAATTTCTTTCTTTTCACTCGCTGGACCAATCGTACATACGATTTTAGTTTTCTTCATCAAGACACTCCTTTTTTCCCTTATGAATGCACATGCACGCGCAATTAAACAAATTCATTAAATAGACAACTGGTTTGCAGTCTCAAGCATTTTCTTGTCGATAGACTTATGCATTTCAAGCGCATCGTCAATATCAAGATCAACAATGTCATTGCCCCTGATGCCCAGCGCACGTCCAGCTTTGCCCTCTAAAAGAAGTTCTATGGCTGCAGCGCCCATACGGCTCGCAAGAATTCTATCAAATGCTGTTGGCGTTCCGCCTCTTTGAAGGTATCCAATTACAGATACTCTAACTTCAACGCCTGTCTTCTCTCTGATTTTATCTGCCCATTCATATGGCTTTCCAACACCTTCCGCAAGTAGAATGATGTTGTGCAGCTTGCCGCGATTACGCCCTTGAATCAGCTTTCTGCAGATATCATCGCAATCGTTTTCAAGCTCCGGAATAATAATGCTCTCTGCACCGCCTGCAAGACCAGCGTAAAGGGCAATATCACCACAATTTCTTCCCATAACTTCAAGTATAGAAGCTCGGTCATGTGAAGTCGATGTATCTCTTACTTTTGAAATTGCATCGACCACTGTATTCAGGGCTGTATCAAATCCAATTGTATAATCTGTATATTCCAGATCGTTGTCGATTGTCGCTGGAATCCCGATTGTAGGGAAGCCTGCGTTTGATAGCTTCTTAGCACCTTGGAAAGAACCATCTCCTCCAATGACAACAAGTCCGTCAATGTTGAACATACGAAGCACTTCAAGACCTCTTTCAAGACCTTCTTGTGTTTTAAACTCTTCACATCTTGCCGTTCGAAGTTTTGTCCCGCCACGGTGAATAATGTCACCTACAGACGAAACGTCCAAATCTTCTATATCGCCTTCAATAAGTCCCTGATAACCACGCTTGATTCCCGAAACCTTAAGACCGTTATAGATTGCCACACGCACGACAGCACGCAGTGCAGCGTTCATACCTGGCGCATCGCCGCCACTTGTAAGTACACCAATTCTCTTCATCAGATCACTCCTAATTCCTATTCAAGAATCTACATAACAAGAACTGCTCTCAAAACACCTCATACCAAAATAAGATTATCCCCTGTTCAACATTCTGGAATAAATGTGCCGATTCACAATTCCCAACTATATATAAATGATAAGAAGTTATACTTCTTTTTCTCTAGAATATAATTTTAAGCTCACATACAAATCTAATTGTAATGTATTTGGGTATGAATATCAACACAATGCACTAAAATTCATGCAAAATGTCAAGAAATCGCTTGCAATTTATTGCAGAATAACAGCATCCTCTCCAAGAAAACGTTTTACTGTTTCAAGGAGTTCATCATTGACTCTAACCCAGAGTTTTGAAGATGTTGTAAGCTTTTTCTTCTGATTTTCCACGTATAAAACCACAGGTGTATCCCCGGGAGAGACTAGCAATATCTCTTTCAATTGTCTGAAAATTGCATCATCAAGTTCAGAAACTTTCAAATAGAGCTTTCTACCTTCCAATCGAGAGGGCTCTAGCCCGCTTTTTATCCCGCGGGACGCATTTTGTCCACTTGCGTTTCGAGAAAGTTGACCCGCATTAACTTTCGCATTCCTGTCCTGTCCTCCAAGATTTTGACCATGTCGTCTTCCATATGCATATGATTTTGAAGCATTGCTTTCAGAAATACGCTGAACGTGCGCTTCGTCAAGGGGATAAATCTGATCCACTACGATCTTGGGCTCTTCATCTTCCTTCACATTCAAGCGCCCGGTAAGGATGACAAAATTCTCTTCCTTCAGCTGATCAGAAAACCGCTGGTAGGTCTTTGGAAAAACAATCGCCTCGATTTGACCATAGAGATCTTCAAGAGTTATGAAGGCCATTTTTGATCCTGTCCGGGTCATTTTCTCAACTTTGCCTTCAATCATACCTGCCAAGGTTACCTGTGCATTGTCTTTAAGATGGATTGTTCCATCTTCCTGCGCATCCTTGAGTTCAGACAGATTTGTCGTACTGACCCGCTCAACCCAGGCTGCATATTCGAGCAGGGGATGTCCACTTAAATAGATACCCAACATTTCCTTTTCAAAAGCTAATTTTACCTTAAGCTGAAATTCGTTTATATCAGGAAGACGGTAGGCTCTGAAAACATCTGGGACCTCAGCTTCCATACCGGAAAACAAGGATACCTGACCGGCAACATTTCGCCTGCTCTCCTGCTGGACGCCGTCTACAATCTTTTCATATACGGCAAGAAGCTGCGATCTGAACTCCCCCTGATCGTCGAAGGCCCCGGCCTTTATCAGACTCTCTATCGCTTTTCTGTTGAGTTCCTTGGTCTCAACGGACTCGCAGAACTCGAGAAAGCTCGAGTAGCCGTCAACACCCCTGTTTTCGACGATACTGCGTATAATACCATTTCCCACATTCTTGACCGCCTGGAGTCCGTAGCGTATTTTGCCGCCCGACACGGAAAACTTACCGTAGGACTCGTTGACACTCGGAGGCAAAACTTCAATGCCCATACGCTTACAGTCCTGAATATACTGCGCCAGCTTTGCCTGATGCCCCATGACACTGGTCATAAGGGCCGCCATGAATTCCACAGGATAATGGGTTTTAAGATAAGCTGTCTGGTAGGCTATTATGGCATAGCCTGCCGCATGGGACTTATTGAATGCGTATTTTGCAAAATCGATCATATCGTCGAATACTGCATTGGCCACAGGTTCAGGTACACCTTTTCTCAGGCAGCCTTCAATCTCCACATTTCCCGCTGCATCTTCCTTACCGTAAATGAAAAACTTACGTTCCTGCTCCATGACATCCATCTTTTTCTTGGACATGGCACGACGCACCAGATCAGACCGCCCATAGGAGTATCCGCCCAGATCACGTACAATCTGCATGACCTGTTCCTGATAGACCAGGCATCCATAAGATACGCTCAGGATTTTTTTGAGCATTGGATGCGCATAGGTGATTTCATCCGGATGGTTTTTGTTGTAAATGTACTTAGGTATGGAATCCATGGGGCCGGGACGATAGAGCGATATTCCGGCGATCAGGTCTTCCAGCTCCCTGGGCTTGAGATCACGCATAAACCGCCTCATGCCGCTTGATTCAAGCTGGAATACGCCAAGATTTTCTCCTGTTCCAATCATGTCATAAACGGCCTGGTCATCAAATTCCATCTTGTTGAAATCCGGAACGCTTTTACCGCTGAGTTCAATCAGCTTGAGGGCATCCTTAATGACGGTCAGGTTTCGAAGTCCGAGAAAATCCATCTTGAGAAGACCCAGCTCTTCCAGCAGCACCATGTTGTACTGGGTGGAAATGTTGCTGTCATGCACATAAAGCGGCACATAGTGGTCAACGGTATCTCTTGAAATCACGACACCTGCAGCATGGGTAGACGCATGTCTCGGCATGCCTTCAACCTGTTTGGCAGCTGAAATGACCCGTCGCGCATCTTCGTTGGTATCATATAGCTCCTGAAGCTTCGGGTTCATTTTGAGCGCTTTTTCTATGGTCATTCCCAGCTGAAAAGGGATGGCCTTTGCAATCCGGTCCGTATCCTGATAAGACAGGTTTACAACACGCCCAACATCACGAACGGCAGCGCGTGCTGCCATGGTTCCAAATGTTATGATCTGTGCGACATGGTCCTTGCCGTACTTGTCGACAACATAGTCTATGACCTCCTGTCGCCTGTCATCTTCAAAATCGATGTCGATATCCGGCATGGTAATACGCTCCGGGTTGAGAAAACGTTCGAAGATCAGGTCGTACTTAATCGGGTCCACATCTGTAATATAGAGCACATACGCTACAAGGCTGCCCCCGCAGCTGCCCCTGCCCGGACCGACAATTATGCCATTATCCTTTGCATACTTAATAAAATCCCATGTGATCAGGAAATAGTCTTCGTAACCCATCTCACCGATAATATCCAGTTCAAACTCAAGGCGTTCGAGCAGGGTGTCATCAACGACACTGTACCGTGCTTCAAGACCCTCCATACAAAGTCTGCGCAGCTCAACACCTGCACTGTGGCCTTCCTCAAGCGGATACGCCGGTAAATGGAGTGTGCTGAAATCAAACTCAAACTGACATCGCTTTGCAATTTTTGCTGTGTTTGTAATCGCTTCAGGCGCATAAGGGAATAGGTCCTCCATCTCCTTCTGAGATTTCAGATAAAACTCTCTCGTCGGAAATCTCAGACGATCCACTTCTTCAAGAAGCTTTCCCGTCTGAATGCAGAGGAGAATGTCATGAACATCATGATCATCCTTGTTGACATAGTGAACGTCGTTCGTGGCAACCAGAGGTATGCCTGTATCCTTGCTCAGCCTCACGAGCTGCAGGTTCACCTTCCTTTGAATTTCTATGCCATGGTCCTGAAGCTCCAAATAAAAACGGTCTTCACCAAAAATACCATGGAGTCTCAGTGCAAGCTGTTTGGCTTCTTCGTAGCGGTCTTCCATGAGCAACTGCTGTATATCTCCAGCCAGACATGCGCTCAGGCAAATAAGACCCTCACTGTGCTTGCTGAGGATGTCATAATCAATTCTCGGTTTATAGTAAAATCCATCTACAAAACCCATGGAAACAAGATGTATCAGGTTCTGGTAGCCTGTTTCATTTTCGACCAGGAGTACAAGATGCCCCTGATCTCGATCTGCTCTTCCGTCCTTGTCCTTCATGGAGCGCGGGGCCATATAGACTTCACAGCCTATAATGGGCTTGATACCGTGCTTCTTGGCTTCTTTATAAAAATCAACGACGCCAAACATGACGCCGTGATCCGTAATGGCCACGGCGTCCATATTTAGCGCCTTTGCTTTTTCAAAGAGTTTTGATATACGTGTGAATCCATCCAACAGACTGTATTCTGTATGAAGATGCAGATGCACAAATTGAGTACTCATCTCAAACTCCTTTTACTGTTCAACTTGATATTCAAGTGCCTCTTTCCAAATTTGGGATACGACCTTCTTAATGGCATCCGGCATAGGCGGTATTCGGTGGCTGTTGAGCATATCCTGCTTCATGTCACTTCTTTTTACAGTAACACTTTTGATCAGCTTGGCTTCTGCTTCTGGCATAATCGATGTATCTACAACTGGAATGCTCCCGCCATTTGCAGGAAGGTATTTAAATGCCTGTGCCTCAGCTGAAAGCATATAGTTGGCAACAATCATCGCCCCCGACTTGTTTGGAGCATTATGTGCAATAACGACGCCATCATTGGTTCCTGCAGTACCTTCATCGATTATAAAAGCACGTGCCGCATAGGGATACACTTCAGCTTTAGCATACTTTGATGCCTTGTTGGGATCGGTTGACAGGGAAAAGCTCACTTTTCCGTCATAGAACAATTGATCAAGATGACGCTCATCATCTGGATAAATAGCCCCTTCCTTCCACAGTTTTGGGCGTAGTATTTTCACAGCGTCAATCGCCGGTGCAAGCAGGGGTTCAATCGCCTCACGCGTCGCATCTGCCTGATAGAGCTTTTCATAATCCACATAGGCCGCTATGAAGGTCTCCATAAACAACTCCCCGGACTTCTCAGGCGGCATTGGGAAGGTAAACTGTCCCGGCGCACTCCTAAGTGTCTCCAGGAAATTATCCATTGTTTCCGGTGGGTCTAGAATCATATCTTCATCGTATATAAGGACGAGCTGTTCTCTTCCGACCGGAATGAAATTTCCTTGTGTAGGGATGCCCTGCTCATACATAAACTCATAATCTTCAGGATTGACATTCGTATAATAATTCGGCAGCTTTTCAAGAAATGGTCCATAAAGCAGAGCGGCATTCATAAAACGCTTAAATGAATCATCTTCAATATAAATCAAGTCGATGGAGCCTGTAGCAACCTCATTTGTCTTTTCATCTCTAAGCTTTTCAAAAATATCGGACATGGGTTTACGAATCAGCTGCAGATCAACACCATAATTCGCAAGCACATCAGGCTGTACTGACCGCGTCAGCCACTTCTCCAGATTCTCGTCAGAAGAGGTATAATACAGTGTGACAGTTGTTCCTGTAGCACTTTCTAGCAGCAAATTCCACTCTCTCGATGTAATCGATGGATTTTCAACTATTTCCTCCTGTTGACAACCTGTAAAAAGCACCAGGAATATCAACAGAAATATACACAATCGCCCTTTCATATGTCAGCCTCCCAAAGTCTTTCAGTCTTACTAAAATTATACCGCATTATTTCCTGAGGATATAGGGGAAAAAAACAGGCACCTCTACTGAGGTGCCCATGAATTTATGGATTCTAACCGCCGTAACACCAATCAGCCTGAAAACTCCTGGCTGTAATGTGTGTATCCTAGCTGTTTTCTATGCGGATCTATATCATAGATACGCACCTTCGGATTCTTCTTCAAATCAATTTCATAATAGCCTTTTACCGGATTCAGGTACTTGTCTATCAAGACACGAACAACAGGCACATCGCGGTTCTTACGCGTAATCATTGCATATTCACCCGTACTCAGGATAATATTGAGTCCCATCGGATAATAGCCAACGACTTTTAGAAAAACGCGCACAATTTCCTTGTCGAACTGCGCATCACTTTCTTTTAGAATGCGGTCCATTGCTCTGTATGGATCTTCTTTTGCGCAATAAACACGGTCCGAAGTAATGGCGTCAAAAACATCTGCAACCGCAACAATTTTCGCGTAGATATGGATGTTTTGTGCATTCTTCCCGGTTGGATACCCAGTCCCATCAAATCGCTCGTGGTGATACAGGGCAACACACGCTGATGTTTCCGTGATATTCGGGATACGCTTTAGGGCCTCGTAACCCAAAATCGTATGCTTTCTGACATGGTCCATTTCATTGTCGTCCAGCGCACCGGGCTTATTGAGCACGTCCTGTGATATCAGACGTTTCCCCACATCATGAAGCAGTGCCCCTATCCCCAATTCAACAAGGCGCACTTTATTAAAGCCCATATAGATACCGCAGATTATTGCCATCACACAAACATTCACAGAATGCTGGAACACATACTCATCTATGGATCTCAAATTGGACAGGCTAAACGTTATGTCCTCATTAGAAAAGATCTCATCAATAATTGTATTCACAACAAGATATAGCTTGTCCGCATCTACCTCTGCGTTTGAAGAAATATTCGCCATACACTCACCTACGAGGTGTGCCGCTTCTTCACGGGTACTGCGAACAATCATGTCCTTCTCTGCTTCTACATTTACGGTCTGACCAGTCAACTTCTCCTCAACCGATTTTTCTGCGTCAGCTTGAATATGTACAGATACATAACCAAGCTCTCTTATTTTATCAATGTATGCTTGTCGCAAAATTATACCGTCCGACAAAAGCGTGTTACCTGATGAATCAAAAATCGTTTCACCAAGTATCATCCCGGATTTTAGAGTTTCAATCCCCTTCGGTATTCTCTTCATCGATTCAGGACCTCCATATGCTGCTCAATTATGGTTTGTGATTTCCTGTAACCATAAACACTAGCACAATCTCTGGTAAAACTAAAGCTTCGACAGTTCGTTCACGATCAGATTTTCAATGGCTTCCATAGCCTCACGCTCGTCAACGCCTTCAATAGTAACCTCTATTTCATCACCTTTATGCACACCCATGGAGATAATGCCCATAATGCTCTTTCCATCAATCATGATGTGTTCCTTCGAAACATAAATTTCCGAACTGAATTGATTTGTCATTTCTACGAATTTTCCAGCAGCTCTTGCATGAAGGCCGGAATCATTCGTGATGTTAAGTGTTTTTTTGATCATTTCGATCCACCTTCCTAATTACCGAGACTCTCCGCGAATTTGTGTATTTTCTTAAACCTATGATTGACCCCCGATTTCCCCACAGGAGGGTCAAGCAATTCTCCTAGTTCTTTCAGGCTCGCCTCAGGCTGCTCCATTCTGAGCTGCGCCAACTGCGCCAGCCCATCTGGAAGTACGCCCAGACCAACCCTTGTTTCAATAAGCTCTATATCTTGAACCTGTCTCATAGCTGCATTTACCGTTTTATTCAGGTTCGCAGTTTCACAGTTAACAAGGCGATTAACATCATTTCTCATCTGCTTGACAATCCGGACATTTTCAAAATCAAGTAGCGCACGATGAGCACCGATGATATTGAGCAGATCTACAATCTGGTCGCCTTCTTTGAGATAGACGATATAATTCGATTTGCGGTCAATCAGCTTGGATTCAAGCCCAAAGCCATTGATCAAATCTTTCAGCGAATCGCCATACTCTTCATTATGCGTAATGAACTCAAGGTGATACCCCTTTTCAGGATCACTCACAGAGCCACCACCTAGAAACGCACCTCTTATATATGCGCGCTTGCAGCAGGTGTCCCTGACTATGAACTCAGGTACGCTGTCATTGATGCTGTAAAATCCACCATTTTCAATTAGAATTCCCAGTTTCTTAAGTATATCGCCTGCGTTTTCTATTTGAATAAGGTACGCATTGCCCTTTTTCAGGGTCTTGTTCTTCTGAACAATAACCTCTGTGTGGATATTGAAGTTCTTTTTAAAAAAAGTAAATATAAGCCGCGCGATTGCCGGATTCTCAGTCAAGACATTCAGGTCAGTCCTTGAACGACCCTTCAGCTTGATTGATCCGCTTGTGCGTATAAGGGCAGATAACTCCGCCAGCTGACAGCAGGGATCCTCCGAGCGAATCCGCGAAAGCTCATTTTTTGTCGTTGACGAAAACGACATACAGCATCACTCTTTCACGTCTTGATATAAATAGATTGCTTTTTCAATCATATTTTTTTCATCTTCATATCGAACAGTTTCATCGATCCTGTTGAAATGAATAAATTTGGCTTCAACGAATCCTTCTTCACGCTGTGGTACTGTGTTGGTGGTTTTGGCCTCCATCACATACCATTTGACGTGCTTCTCGATTACCTCATTGTGACTCCAGCAATTCTTAAACCGGTACGTCGTCTCACCAAGAAAATCGATAATTCGTCCCTTTACGCCAGTTTCTTCTCTCACTTCTCGAAGCGCGGCTTGTGCAGCAGTCTCATCAACCTCCAGCTTCCCCTTCGGAAGCACCCAATCTCCATTAATCTTCCGAAGCATGAGAACGGAGTTCCCCAAAAAAACGACACCACCTGCGCTCGTGATAGTTTTCACAAGGCTTCACTTCCTTATAGCTTCATAGATGCTTTTATCTAATTAGTATATCATATAAAGAAGTATTTTCAAACACGCGAAACGTATTAATACAGCGTGATTTCCCCAGTTAGAGCATTATATCATAACTTTGTTAAGAATACTTGAAGTCTAAAGTCACATTTTTATGAAATCTTTTCAGAAGGGACAATTTGAAAGGAGCTGTTGCAGAATGACTTTCTAACGAAAGTCACTCTGTGACACTCTTTTTTTAGTTTTTGAGAGAATGCCATTGTTTTTTAAGGTATAGAGCGAGGATACACTATATGGATAATTATGGATATGCATATTGTGCCACGACAAAAAGAGGGTGCAGACCCTCGCTTGACGTATTTTGAAACTTATCTGTTACGCTACTTATTGAGCATGTAAAATAGTACCGTTCTTGCCAGTTTGGATATTTCTATGTAACTTATTAAAGTTATAACCGAGGCATAACAGCGTGAACTCTGTTTTGACGTTCGCCTTTCCCTTTGAGAGAAATCTCCTGAAACCATAGTTCTGTTTCAAAATCCCAAAGACTCCTTCGACTTGGATGGATCTGTTCATTCTAAGTATAGTTCCCATCTCAGTTGTAATGTTTTTCTGAGACTGTTTCCTAAGCCTGACGAACTCATGCGATACTTCTAGAATTTTATTTCCAGCAGCTCGTGTACACTTTGATTTTACAGGACATGCGCTGCAATCCTCGCATTCGTATACGCTTACCTTTGATTCAAACCCCGACTTTGATGTTCTTTTTTTGAACCCTTTATAGTGAAGCTCTTTGCCCTCAGTACAAGTATATGTGTTGGCTTCACTATCAAAAATCATATTTTCATGTCTGCCGATTTTGTTCTTGAAACTTCTCTTCTTTTGCTGTTCATAATTGCTTGGCTTGATGTAAGAAGTTTGATTGTTTTCTTCAAGCCTTGTGTAATTCTCTTCACTTTCATAGCCAGCATCGGCAACGATGTTCTTATATTTTGCTCCCAGAAGCTTTTCGCTTTTTTCAAGAAATGGCCACAGAGTCAGCTGATCTGTACACTTGTCTGATACGTCTACACCTACAACGTATTCACCTTCAACACCAATCTGTATGTTGTACGCTGGCTTGAGCTGACCATTTCGCATATGATCATCTTTCATACGCATGAAAGTGGCATCGGGATCGGTTTTTGAAAAGCTATTTCGCATGCCGAACTGATCATTGTAACCATCATATTTCAGCTGCCTGTCACGCATTTCTTCAAGTGATTCTATATCTCGCTGGAGCTGTGTTTTTCGCTTGCCTTTTCCGGATACAAACTCGATTTCCTGCGCCTGCTTTTGTGCATAGAGCGTATTCAGAATCTCGTTTACCTGCTGTACTTCAATTTTCTCATCATAGCTTTTATCTTTAAGACCGTAAGTGGAGCCAATCTCATTAAGTTTACTTCTAAGTTTTGCCTGGAGCTTCATTTCGTTTTTAGTGACAGCCTTTCTCCATACAAAAGTGTATTTGTTAGCTGATGACTCAATCTTCGTTCCATCTATAAATATATTTTCATAGGCAACTTCATTCAGTTCTTTCAGTTTTTTCACAAACTGAGCGAACAGTTCATCAATAACTTCACTGAGTTTCTCCGATTTAAATCTACTGATTGTACTATGGTCAGGCACTGTTTCCTCTCCGAGCAACCACATGAAGTTGATATCTCTTTTACATGCCCTTTCGAGCATTCGAGAAGAGTAGATGTTATTCATGTATCCGTATACTATAATCTTGAACAGAGTTTTTGGTTCGACTACTGGTTTTCTCCCATATGAGGAGTACATCGAGTTCAGCTCCTTGTAATCTACCTCCTTTAGAACTCGATTTAGCAGTCGCACACTATCATCTTCTGGAATAACTCTTCCTAGATCAAATGGTAAAATGACTTGTTCTTCTACCGTTTCACTGCTATACTTTTTTTGTGTTATTTTGTTACTGGACATAACTTTATAATACAACTCAGGCGGGTTCTTTTGAACCCGCCTGTAAGCTTTTTTTGACATGAAGAAGGGGCGTTGCTTATAGAATCTTCGATTCTATAAGCAACAGCCCCTTTAGATTGTCGACAAAGTCGACAAGATGACAGACTGTAGAAAACTTCGAAAGACCAGGCGCGGATAACATCCGCTCTTTATTCCGCCAGAACGTCAAGTTCCATATTCTTGTGGTATATTTTCGTGTCCACCAGACTTAAAATCACATCTGCGATTTTCGAAGCATCATGCTTGACATAGCCCTTTTCAATCTGCATGAAATCATCTGCTACGTAACCAATGCCCATATCCATGAGAAACGCCTCATCTTCCGGAAGGAGCAGAACCTGTTCAGATCCCTCCGCTTCATATTTTTCCAGAGTCTTCTCCGGAATAACCGCATTGTTGACAAGAAGCAGGTCAACCATATTCCTGCAGCTGTGATCGATGAGTGCCTGCGTATGTTCAGCGACCGTGTAGGCATCCGTTTCCCCAGGCTGCGTCATAATGTTGGGGATGTATATCTTCTTGGCGCTTGATTTGCAGATCGCCTCCACAATCCCCTCCACCAGAAGATTAGGAATGATGCTCGTATAAAGGCTTCCAGGGCCAAGAACAATCACGTCGGCATCTGCAATGGCCTCAATGGCATCCGGCAATGCCCTCACGTTCTTTTCCTTTACGGATATCGACTCAATGCGCTGACCCGTTTCAAGCACCTTCACAGGTATGTAGGACTCACCTTCAACATAAGTGCCATCTCCAAGCCTGGCAAGGAGGGTCATTTCTGAAGGGGTGACCGGAAGGACACGCCCTGTTATCGCAACGATGTCACTGATCTTTTCAACTGCCTTTTCAAAGCTTCCCGATATGCCCACAAGGGCTGCTATCAGCAGGTTTCCGAAATTCTGACCCTTTAGACCACCCTCTGTAAACCTGTAGCGGATCAGTTCCTCCATAATGGGCTCTGTATTTGCGAGTGACAAAATACAGCTCCTTATATCTCCAGGCGGCAGCATGCCAAGGTCTTCCCTGAGCACACCAGAGCCTCCGCCGTCATCGGCGACTGAAACAATTGCCGTCACCTCGGATGTGATGCGTTTCAGACCCCTTAAAAGTATGGACAGGCCCGTCCCCCCGCCGAGTGCAACAATTTTTATATCTGTATCCATTTTTGAGTCTCCCCATCTGATAAGATTTTGCATACTTCTCTTTTACATGCAGGTCCCACTTACCGCAGCTCTCTATGAGAAATGCCAACAGTGTAGGTTCCGCCCTGCAGTTCGCCGTGCAGTCTGTTTGCCAGCGTAACAGACCGGTGCTGTCCGCCTGTGCACCCAATGGCAATAATCAGTTGTGCACGTCCTTCCCGCTCGCAAAGAGGCAAAATGGTATTGACCATGCTCAAAATCTGGTTGAAAAAGGCATGACTCTCTTCAAAAGACATAACATAGTTCTGTACCGCACTGTCGTTTCCTGTAAGCGATCTAAGCTCTTCAATGTAAAAAGGATTCGGAAGAAAACGGGCATCGAAAACAAAATCCGCGTCTCGCGGAACCCCCTTTTTGAACCCAAAGGACATGATTGAAATCGACATATTGGATGTCGATGTATTTTCTCTAAAAATCTTGGACATCTCATTTTTGAACTGACTCAGGTTGTAACCGCTTGTGTCGATGATTGTATCAGATGCGGCACGAAGCTTTGACAGACGCTTGCGCTCATTTGCAATGCCGTCTTCAATCGAGCCGCTCGGATTCATCGGATGTGATCGACGCGCCTCCTTGAAGCGTTTTATAAGGACCTCATCCGAAGAATCTAGAAAAATGACCTTATAGGCATAGCCTTCATGCTTTAAAGCTTCAAGCTCCTTCTCCAAGTCTTCAAAAAAGATGCCGCCCCTGATATCTGTTACAAGAGCCAGCTTTCTTATATCCTCGGTATTCTGGTTACAAAGCACGACAAACTGGTGAATAAGCACCGGCGGCAGATTATCCACGCAGTAATATCCGAAATCCTCAAGTACTTTCATTGCTTGGCTTCGCCCTGCACCGGACATGCCTGTAATGATCACCAGTTCCATAATTAGCTCCTATTCCGCTTCTGCACTTAATATCCTGTCACTTGTAAGGCCAGCTTGCTGTGCCCTGTCCAGCGCCTTTTTGAAATTCCCTACATCTCTTGGATGATGGGCGTCGCTGTTTATTGAAAATTTTATCTTGTAGTCCTTGACTTCAAGGATTTGCTCAAGCGTCAGAAAACCGTGGCTTGCATTGATTTCTAGCGCCGTTCCGGTTTTCTCAGCAGCCTGTGCCACACGTTTTATATCTATTGGGCCTTTGGCACCCGGATGGGTCAATATGTCAATATGGTATTTGTGCATCGCATTGATCAGCGAGACCGTGTTTGCCTCGCGAAGCTGTTCTGTTCCACCATTGTACTTGCTGAAATAGTTGCCAGCATGATGGAGCATATCCCGCACAAAGCGGACTGGTTTGCTGCCGAAATGATAGCCAGCCAGCAATATGTCATTCATTTCAAGCAGGGCCTCATCGACATCCAAATTGCCGTCGACATCGAGCACATTCGCTTCCAGGCCCAGCAGAATTTCAATATCGTCATATTTTTCGTTGAGTGCATCAATGATAGAACGCATCTCCGCATATTTCTTCCGTTTGATTCCAAATCCCATATGTCCAGGACCATGATCGCTGATTGCGATGATTTTCAGCCCGACCTTACGTGCAGCAATGACATTGTCTTCAATACTGCCCTCACCATGACTGAATGTTGTATGTGTATGATAATCTGAAAGAATTCTCATAGCTATTCCTTCCCGAATAGTCGCACTTCGGGTTCAAGCAACACGCCAAACTGGTCGTAAACAACCTTTTGAACCAGACCAATGAGTCTAAGGACATCTGCACTGGTCGCATTCCCGCGATTCACAATGAATCCGCAGTGCTTTTCAGAAACCTGAGCGTCTCCATGGCGTACACCACGCAGACCTGCGTCATCAATGAGCTTGCCTGCAAAATGTCCTTCAGGTCTTTTAAAAGTTGAACCCGCACTTGGCAAATGTAGTGGCTGCTTTGATGTTCTCTTCTCTGTGAGATCATCAATAAGCTGCTTGATTTCTCCGTACGGCTTTTCTTCAAGTTCCATTAAAACCTCTAGTACAATATGTTTTTCCCTTTGTACCGCACTCATTCTATACCCGAATTCAAGTTCTTCATTCGAAAGGCTTAGAACTTCCCCATGACGTGTCAGAACGGTTACCTCACGCACGACATCCTTCATTTCGCCACCATATGCACCGGCATTCATGAAAACCGCACCACCAATTGTACCGGGAATACCCGATGCAAACTCAAAACCACCCAGTGATTTTTCAACTACTTTGCTGGAGAGCTGGGATAAGAGAATGCCAGACTGTGCCTTGACCCTGTTTCCGTCTATTTCCACACCACTGAAGTTCTCAGAAAGCTTTACAACGACACCGCGAACGCCATCATCGCCTACGAGCAGATTGCTGCAGTTTCCCACTATATGAACTGGGCAGGTATTGGCTTGACAGGTTTCCACAACCACTTTCAAGTCATCAACTGACTTCGGCATGACCAGCACATCTGCCGGTCCCCCAATCTTAAAGGATGTATGTCTGTTCATGGGTTCATCTATATATATCATTTCTGGACTGAGTTTTTCGCGTAGCATTTTCACTGTAGTCTTAATCAAATTGAACTCCTTATTCTTATGCCGAAATAGAACCCTCTCGGGTCCTTTCCGCTTATTTCCTGTTTCAGTTAATGAATGCTTCTATTACAACTAACGAATGCTTCTATTATATCGTTTTTGCACCCAAAGGGTGTAACGATTTGATGTAAATAAAAGACCTTAACAGTATACACGAGTGGTTGACATAATTCAAGAAAACCAAGTATAGTAAAAACCCGCTCTGACAGCGTACATCACGTACGCAAACAGAGCGGATAGCATTAAACATCAGAATAGCTGACTATTTATTTTTCCCTTTAAGATAAATCAGGTGATAGGCAACTGGAATAATCACGCCACCTCCGACAATGTTGCCAAGCGCCACAGGAATGAAGGTAACTGCCATATGCGACCACGTTACTGCAGCACCATGCAGGATTCCCACAGGAATGAAGAACATGTTGGCAACCACGTGCTCATAGCTTGCCATAACGAATGCTGTTACCGGGAACCACAGTGTCAGCACCTTTCCCGAAACCGTATTTGCACCCATGGCCATCCATACAGAAAGCGCCACAACCAGGTTGCATAGAATGCCCCTGAAAAATGCCACGGAGAAAGTCAGCCCCGCCTTTGCCTGGGCAACCGCAACCGCTTTTTCACCAATATGGTTCAAATTTCCGACCGTGCCCCATAGCTGTCCCTTATAAACAAGATAAGCAATAAATACAGAGCCGATGAAATTACCTATGAAAACCGCAGTCCAGTTTTTCAACAGACCACCCAGGGTAATTCTTTTGTTGATAAAACCAAGAGAAATCAGGTTGTTTCCAGTGAAGAGCTCAGCACCGGCAATAACGACAAGAATAATCCCTACTGGAAATATTGCCGCACCGAGGAACTTGGATATGCCCAAATCATTAGTCGTCGCCCACATCACGGTTGCCGAGACGCTGCCAAGTGCGATAAACATGCCTGCCATGATTCCAAGCAGAAGGATGTTTCCAAAAGTATTGTTCGCTTTTTTCTCAGAGACCTCCAGCATTTTACCCGTAATTTCTGCTGGAGTCAGTAAGTTTTTAGTCATTGTTTCCTCCCTTTATGATAAAACTACAATTCCATGATACAGTCTAAAGGAAACAGCGTCATAAACCAATGCGGAAATACTACGAGATTTCTAGGCGATTTATTAATTTTTTAACGATTTGACGTCATCAAAACGTCAATAATCGTCAATAAGTTGAAAATACCCTATTTTTAGCTATTGTAAGTTTTCTACAATTACACCCAGTCATTTCCGATATAACTACTATGATTATCCCACAAAAATACTTCCACAAGACTGCCTTTAGGGAGTGGTCCATCCTTGTATTCCGCTACAATATAGCCATCTGAGTGCCCTATCCAGGAAATCATGCCTGACTTTCCATAAATGGGTTTTGCCAGGAAAGTATCTCCATGGCTTTCAACACGGACCATTTGACAGCTGTCGCGTTCGAATGCCGGTTCAACCACGTCGGTAAGAACGGCTTGAATCCTGTGTCGCTTTGCCAGCGCCATGTTCCAAATGCCATCGAGCAATCTGCGGCCCACAATGTCCATGACCATAATCGAAGATACCGGATGCCCGGGCAGACCCAAAATGAGTTTGTCTGCCTGCTTGGCAATAAGTGTCGGCTTCCCCGGCTTAAAGGCAAGACCATGCACAAGCACCTCTGTGCCTGCACGCGACTTCACTGCCTCCACTGTATAGTCCTTCTTGCCGACCGAGCTCCCGCCTGAAATGAGAAGTACATCAGACCTGGACAGGGATTCATCAATTTTCCTGCACATGGCGTCATAGTCATCTACAACAATTGAAGTCATGCACACTTCTAGGCCATAGCTTTCGCAAAGCGCCTTCAGGCTATAGGAATTGATGTCATAAATCTGACCTTCCTTCAGCGCTGTCCCCAGGGGAATGATTTCATCTCCGGTTATGATGATTGAAACAACCGGCTTGCCATATACCTTGACACGTTCGATCCCCATAGAAGCAAGGAGACCGATATGTCGCGGGTACATTTTGGTACCACTTTTCAGGCCCAGAGCGCCACAGCGCAGGTCCTGACCCTTCAAAATCAGATTTTCATTTACAGACAGGGCCTTGAAGACCTTCAGCGCATCCCCATCGACCACAGTATCTTCAATCATGACCACCGCATCCGCACCTCCAGGCAGCATCCCGCCTGTTGGAACGTATTGCGTTTTACCAGGCTCAAGAGTCGTCCCCGTAATTCTTCCCATATGGCTTTCGCCAGTCACCGTGAGTAGAACCGGTGTTTCTTCACTTGCAGCTTCAATATCCCTATGGCATACTGCATATCCATCGACTGTCGATTTTGTAAACGGCGGCAAATCCATGTTCACAAAGGCATCCTCAGCCAGAATATGTCCCAGAGAATCGCTGATATGCACTTCCTTAAAACGCCCCACCGTCCCAAATGCATCAAGGGCACACTGGAGCGCCTCACGTACCGGTGTCTTTTTAATAATTTCCAATTGCCTGCCCTCACTCACTTCTCTACACTTACATTTACGCATGATTAAGTTTACATCATATGTTCAAAATGTCCATTATTAAATCCTGACAATTTCTCAAGACCATGGCTTGAAATTGTATAAGGTCTTTATAAAATCCTACCAGATTCGCATCAAAAAAGAATAAAAAATTAGAAAAGCACAATTGACAGCATCCGCTTTCGTCAATTGTGCTTATTTAGTCATAAATACTTTTTACTTGTCTTCAAGAAGGATTTTCACGTCCACATTGAAGTTGAGGAAGAGCTCGTCGTCCATATCATCCAGGGCAATCTCTATTGGAACAATGGTCTCCCCACCTTTTTTGACCGATGTGCCCCAAATACGAACCACGTGTCCTGAGTAGACCTTGTCAGGCACAGCCTGCGATGACACTTCGGCTTTCTGGCCCTCATAGATCCGGCTGATGAACTCCTCCGCAATATCTGCGCGGACGATTCTGGAATCCAGATCGACAATGGTCATGACACTGATTTCACGGTCAACATAATCGCCCTCTTTGGCACTGACCTCAGAGACAACGCCCTTGTCAATTTTAGAGACAATTTGATTGCCGTTTACAAAATTGGCCTTTGAGTATTTCTCATTGAGCCTCTGGAGCTCATCGTTCAGGCGTTCCAGCTTGTTTCTCAGCGCGTTCTGCTCGCCCTCCACCTGTGCTCTGGTGCTTTTCAGATTCAGTACAAGCTTTGCGTGTTCTCTTTTCTTCTGCCCAACTTCTTCTGTTAGAGTATCGTAGGTCTCCTGTGATATGGCGCCAACGCTGAAGAGTTCCTCATTTCTAGCAAGGCGCTTTTTCAAGTCCTCCAGTTCAGCACTCGAGTTCTCCACATCCAGCTCAAGGCGCTCTACCGAATAGTCTCCATTTCTTATTTCGAATTCAGTCTCTTCAATTTCCATTTCCTGACTGGCTATCTCATCCTCCAGAACACTGATATCAAAATCTACCAGCTTATCGCCACTGGAAATACGTTCCCCCGCCTTTACATATATCTTATTGATACGTGCGTCAAAATCCACGCTGATTCCCTGCTCATCTGTTGCTTCCACAATACCGTAAGCTTCTACCGATTCAATGGCAGGCACCTCAATTGCCTCTGTCATATCTGCAGCCTCAGCAGACTCAGGCACCTCTGCAGCGCCACACCCTACAAGAAACACCCCCGCTGCAAGAACCACAGCATATAAATATCCCCTTTTCATTAGATAATCCTCCCGTCTTTTAGCCTGATGACACGTGTACCGTAGTTTGCTGCATGCTCAGAATGCGTTACCTGTACAATCGTCTTTCCTTTTTCCTTATTGATTCTCTGAAAGAGCGCCATAATTTCTGTACCTGTCACACTGTCAAGATTTCCTATGGGCTCATCTGCCAATATGAGGTCCGGTTCACCAATCAGGGCGCGCGCAATAGCTACACGCTGCTGTTGGCCTCCAGAGAGTTCACGGGGCGTATGCCGTTTCCTATCGGAAAGTCCCACGAGCTCCAGTATTTCATCCAGTTTCCCTTGATGCTTCTTGGGATTTTTTCCATCCAACAAAATTGGCAAGAGTACATTTTCCTCTACATTCAAATTTGGAATCAGGTTGTAGAACTGAAACACAAAGCCAATTTCCCTTCTGCGCATGATGCTTTCTTCTTTATCCTTCATAAGCTTCAGTTCTTTCCCGTTAACAAGCACCTGACCCGAGGATGGGCAGTCCAGTCCACCAATCAGATAAAGGAGGGTTGACTTGCCCGAACCCGACGGGCCCATCAGGGAAACAAACTCGCCCTTTTCTATTTTAAAATCAAGGGTTTTAAGCACCTTGACCTCTTCATCCCCCAGCACGAAGTTTTTGCATACTTCTCTTACATCTACAATTGCTGACATTAGCCCAACTCCTATTCATATCTCAATTCTTCTATAATACTTACTTTTTTCGAGCGCCTCAATACACCAATCGATGACAGCAGGCATACCAGCACCGAACCGGAAAGTCCTAAAATTGCCGTCTGAAGGGTCAGCTCCATAACCAGTGTAACGTCTATCTTAGCAAGCAGTGCACCCACGCGGAAAATAATCAGCAGGGTAACGGCAATGCCAAAGACAGCCCCAATCAAACCACCAGAAACCGCTTCAATGAGAAGCATGGATTTTTTCTGTTCCCTGCTCATACCCACCGAAGCGTAAATGGCCAGTGCCTTTTTTCGGGCAAGAAAGCTGACCAGAAAATTATTCATAACCCCTATTGAACCAATCAGCGCCGTTGCTGCTGAAAAGGCTGACAATACCATGATGATTTTCTTGTTCTCTTCAATATAATCCTTCTTCTGGCTTTCCAGCGTACGCACTTCATACCAGCTCATATTTTTCAGTTTGTCTTCGATTTTCATGACCATGGCATCGCCATCATAGCCCGGCAGGATTTTCATGGCCATCCGAAGTCCCCAGCTCTGCTTCAGATCATTTTTGAGATTGGACCTGCTCGTTATACCGACTATGCCGTTTGCAACCTTTGTGTTGACAAATCCAATGATTTTATAGTCTCTTATGCCCTCACCCGTGTCGAGAGACAGCACTTGTCCTTCTTGAAGCCCATACTTGTCGCGTACAGTTGTACCCAGTATGAGGTTCCTGCCATGGAAGAGTTTCTCAAAGACCACCTTGTCATCCTCATGATTTAGAATGTCATATTTAAAAAAGTCCAGATACCTTGCATTGTCCACACCGATCAATTTCTTGAGAAAGGCCTTTTCTTCCCCCTCATACTTGTAGGCATCCCAGGATTCCTGATACAAAATACTGTCTGCAATCCCTTCAATGGATAGAATCCGCTGTGTCGTTGTCGGTGTCGCTTCTGACGCATAGACATGTATGTCATAGGTCTGCATTTCAAATGCAGAGAGGGTCTCATTCTGTATACCCATACCCATGACGCTGATGGTCAGCATGCTTGCAAGTCCTATGGTCAGCAGAATGACATTGTCATAGGTGCTTTTATTGCCGCGCATATTCTTGACAGCCAGAAGACCGATATTCCCAAACACCCTTGCAAACAGGCCCTCTGAAAGACGGATAAAGGTGTCTGTCAGAAGGGGAACGAAGCAAACCAGAGAGGCAATGAGCAAGACTATGCCCAGGCCGCCCGAAACCGCCGCCATAGTTCCCTCAGCGAACACGACCGGCAATAGGAAGGAACTCAGTCCAAGCACCGCACCAGTCACATAGCGCAAATACCTTCTCTTGCGTCTTGTTCCATCAATGATGTTCAGAAGTACTTCCTTTACAGGAATCCGTGATACCTTCACAATTGGGATCAGTGCACTTCCAATGGAAAGGACCACGCCAAAAGTAAGGGCAGCAAACAGGTTCTTCACCGGATAGACAACCTTGTCCACCCCGAATTCTCCTGCCATCATTTGAATTATGAACTTGAGAAAGACGTGCCCGATGCCGCACCCAAGAAGGCTTCCCAGGGTCCCGTATGTGAAGGCCTCAGAAATCATGACCGCATCGGTCATTTTCTTCGTTGCCCCAATGCTTCGGAAGGTTCCCAGCATAGGGAGTCTCTCGAGGGTTATGACCTTGAAAGATGTATATATGATGAATGTACTGATAATCACAACGAGAATGAGCATGAACATGAAGGGAATCCGAATCGGCCTCACCTCAGCCTCAAGTTCACTCTTTGTAATCATCTTTTCAACCGATTCAGTTTTGTAAATGGTCTTTAAGGCTTCAATGGTCTCATCTACCTTACTGTCATCAGCTGTTTTTATATAAATCGTATTGACCAGATTTGGTGAGCCTAAAAACCGACTCAAGGTTTCTCGCGGCACAATTACGGTGACCGTGTCATCCGAAAATGCCATACTTTTCTTAAAAAAGCCTTCATTTGCCGCTATACCCGCAATCTTGAACATCTTTATGTCATCATCAGAAAACTTCAATCTTAGGGTATCGCCAAGTTCGAGGCCCTGGCTTTCAGCGAAACCCTTTCCAATAATGACCGTTTTTCCTGTAAACGCCTCTTGCCCCATAAATGATTCGAAGCGAACTGGATTCATAAGCTCCAAATCTTCCAGTCTGAAACCTTTTATGGAAATTGGTGTGTCCTTGCCGTCTACCGACCGATAATCGGCTCCGTTTTCAACAACCCCGACCGCATACTCGACCTGACTTTCAACATCTCCCAGGTCCTTCATCTTGATTGTGTATGTCTCACTGGCAGGACCTGGACCAACGTAGACTTCCGCACTGCCGATAAAGCTTTTAATATTGTCCATGACGAGCTCTACAAGGGCATCGGATACCGAAAGAGAACCAAAAAACAGGCCTACAGAAAGCATGATGGAGATCAAAATGAGAAATGTCCTGAACTTATGCTCCTTGATATTGCGAAATGTATACTTTATGAGTATTTTCATATATACCCCCTTATGGTTTTTCAAATTCAACACTCATTCATCATAAAACCTAACAGACAAGTCTTAAAATTAACTTAAAAAACAGGTCGAAAACGCCTGTTTTGAGCATGTTTAATGCTTTCTTAACTCTTTGTCCACAGGACGTACACAAAGCATCCATCTAAAAAGGACCCTATGGACAGGCCGCACATAAGGTGCGTCTTTCCACAGGGTCCTTTCTCAGGTTTTAGTTTAGTCCAGTCTTTTCTTGAACTGTGTCGATGCAACAGCAAGCAGAATGACCGTCAGTATGCCAAGGGCAATGGTATCATGAATCAGATAGGTGAAATCAGCACCCTTGAGTATGATATCCCTTAAAATGTTGATGAAATAGGTTACCGGCAGTGCATACCCCGCCATATATATGGGCATGGGCATGGCCTCGCGCGGAAACATGAATCCTGAAAGGATTACACTTGGTAGCAGGAAGAGAAGTGCCATTTGCATGGCCTGGGCCTGATTGCTGGCTATGGTTGATATCAGCATGCCTATGGCCAGGGCACACATGACAAAGAGAATTCCCAGGATAATGAGCAGGGGCAGCGACCCCACAATGGGTACCTCAAACCACCAGGTCCCCAGAAAAAGCGCTATAAGAAAATCGATGGTGCCTATAATGACGTAAGGTGCCATTTTACCCACAATGAGCTCTACACTTTTTATTGGCGTGACAATAAGGAGCTCTATGGTTCCGCGTTCCTTTTCACGTACAAGGGAAAAGGCGGTGAGAATTACCGTAATGTTCTGCATGACCAAGCCAATCAGCGCCGGTATGATAAACTTGGAACTCTCCATGTCTGGATTGAACCAGACCTTGGTCCGTATATCCAATCTGTCCATGTTCGATGACAAGTCAAACCCCGATGACTCAATCAGCTCAAAAACATAAGTTCTAGACAGCATGACACTGCTTTGAAGCGCCGTTCTTGCCGTTGTCGGATCGACGCCATTTATAATCAGCTGGGTAGTGGACTTTTCGCCTTCTTCTATTTTTTTCCCAAAGCCAGCTGGAATTACCAGGGCGACATCCGCTGAATCATCCATTATGGCACGCCTGATTTCACCCGTGTTCTTCAGGTATTTTGTCGGACTGAAATACCGTGTGGCATCAAACTTGTCAATAAGCTCTCTGCTCTGCGGGGTCTTATCCATGTCCAGGACGACCATGTCAATGGTTTCAACATCGGTATTGACCGCGTAGCCAAATAGGAGTGTAAAAATCACAGGCATGAGTATGGCAATAATAAGACTTGGTTTATCTCTTCGAATGTGTATGAACTCTTTTTTAACAACAGAAAATAAGCGTGCAAGGCTCAATTTTCATCCCCCTCTCTCAGAAGGAATTTCAGCTCGTCATAGGAACTCATGACCTTGTTGCCAGTTACCTCTTCCTCATACTTGATGAATACATCTTCCAGGGTCTTCACACCCAGTTCGCTGATAATTTCACTTGGCGTTCCCCTACCAATAAGGTTTCCCCGAAATATAAAGGCAACTTCATCACAGCTTTCAGCCTCATCCATATAATGGGTTGTCACAAGAATGCTGATGCCCTGACGCGAGAGCCTGTAGATGATTTCCCAGAAGATTCTTCTTGAAACCGGGTCAACACCTGCTGTAGGTTCATCCAGAATGAGGAGTTTGGGTCTATGAATCAGGGTGCACCCCAGCGCTAAACGCTGCTTCCACCCTCCGGACAGGGTGCCGGTTATCTGGTTCTTCCGTCCGGATAGCCCAGCCATATTGACAATCTGCTCTATACGCTGATCCACCTCTTTTCGGTTCACATTGTAAATTTCCGTATAGAACTTCAGGTTCTCATAGACGGTCAAATCCTCATAGAGACTGAACTTTTGAGACATGTATCCGATATTTTGCTTGATCAGTTCTGCGTCCTTGACGATATCGTATCCGAAAACCGTTCCACTTCCAGATGTCGGGCGAAGCACACCGCACAGCATGCGTATGAGTGTGGATTTTCCCGCGCCGTTGGGACCGAGAAGACCAAATATCTTGCCTCTTGGAATATCCAGATCAATGCCACCCACAGCTTCAAGCTTTCCAAAAGACTTGTGCAAATCCCGAATTTGAATGAGTGTTTCCTGTCCTGATGCTTCATTCATTGTCATCATCTCCCAGATACGCATCTACAAGCATTCCCGGCTTTAAGACCTGACTGGTATCCTCCAGCCTGATCCGCACTTCATAAACGACCTCCTGCCTGTTTTCCTTGGTCTCAAGGTTTTTAGGCGTAAACTCGCCCTCTGAAGCGATAAACTCGACAATTCCAGATGTCTCAAAGGTCGAATCATAGTCTACCTTTACGAGCACAGCATCTCCCACTTTGACATGCTGGAGGTTTTTCTCCTCAACATAAATGCGAATGTTCAGCACCTGCAAGTCAACAATGTCGGCAATCTTCGCAGAAACCGCGTACTGCTCTCCAGCATTTAGATAGACCGTTTCTATGGTCCCGCTGTGTTTCGCGGTAATCGTGGCGCTTTGAATCTTGTCTTCAACAGCCGCAACCGCCCATTTTGCACTTTCAACACGGCTCTTAGCAGAAAGCAGTTCTTCCTCTGTAGCTCCTTCTAGAACCAGCGCCAGGTTTTCATCGAGAAGTTTTTTCTGCGCACGTGCCTGCTCCAGCATGAGGGCCGCATTGCCTTTTGCAAGCTTGGCATCATCCTTTTGCTGCTGCGACGCCGCGCCGCTTTCAAACAGGCGTGTCATCTTGACATACGCATCCTCAACATGATTGTACTGGTCCTTTAGAATACCAATTTGATCCTCCTGCTGGGCGATCTGTTGATAAATCTGATTGATTTCTTCCTCGCGTGCACCATTGGCAATATTTCTAAGGTCTGCCTGTGCACCTTCGAGCACCGCTTCAAGACGCATTTTTTCAATTTCCAGAGCGTCCGTATCCAGCTGTGCGATTTTTTGCCCCTCTTCCACACGGTCTCCCTCTTTGACATAAACGGCCTCAATTTCCCCTGAAACCGAGGTCATGACTGCGTATTTATCGCCCTCCACAGTTCCAGTATAGTAATCTACTTTTTCCACGCGGCAGCCAGCAAGCATGATCATCAGTGTGAACGCCACTGCCAAAATTCTAACTTTTCCTCTTATAATCATTGCTACATCCCCTTTAGTCCGTTAATTAATAGCTGTGCAGATGCATGTACAAGTTCATGGAGCTTTTGATCGTCATCAGGCACCTGGTCAGGCTCCAAAAAATTGAGTTGGAATAGTATGGCGAAAATCTGACCCATAAGCCCGCGCAGAGCCAGCATAAAATCAATCTGGTCCATTTCGAGCTTGTCTGCCAGAACATCCGAAACCATGCTGCCAACACCCTTTAAATTGGTCATGAATTCATTGAAAAACTGCGCCTTCAGTTCATCATGAAAATTGATTTCATAAACAACAATTTTGAGAATTTCCGAGTTGTCTCTAAGCAGCTTCATTCGGTCATACATCAGGGCTTCAATAAATTCCACCGCAGTCATGTCCTCTGAACTCTCCACGATTTCATACAGGGTCTTCGTTGCAATTCCCCCTCCGAACTGGCGTATGAACTCGGAAGCCACAAACCTCAGCAGATCAATTTTTTTGGGGAAATACCTGAAAATAGTTCCCTCTGCACAACCTGCTTCCTTTGCAATCTGTGCGGTTGATGTCCCTGTATAGCCATGCTTTGCAAACAGCAAAATTGCTGACGCAATAACCTTATCACGCATGCTCGGTTTTGACATAACTTCACCCTCCTTAATATTATAATAGCCTTTATAAGCCACTGAATTTCGCTGCTCACCTTTAATGAGTGAGTACTCACTCATTAGTATACACCTCTCTCAAAAAAAATCAAGAAGCTGCCGAAGAACATTTTCTTCGACAGCTTCTTTAAAATTTTACAGGTTGATTGATGCCCTTCTAGAAGAACATCCCCAGTAAGCTCGTTGCTACAATGAGCATGAATGCGCCCCCAATACGGGATGAAATCTGGGCAAATGGCATAAGTTCCATACGTTCAGACGCAGACAGCACTGCGACATCGCCTGTGCCACCCATGTTTGCCATGCAAAGACCCGCTGTAATCGCAGCTTCAATTGGATAGAAGCCCAGGAAATGACCCGCGATGCCTGAGCCAATTACCGCTCCGGCAACCGTTACAAATACAAGCACCACATAAATCAGACTGAATGATTCTATAACTGCATTGAGGTCTGTATAGGCAACACCAATACCAACCAGGAGTGCCGGCGTAAAGTTTTTCATTACAAATCGGAACCACTGATGTGCTGACTGCTCATATTTTTCAGGAATAATGCCTGCAACTTTGACAGCTGCCACTGAAATAATCATAAGGGCATATGAATGGACAGGTACATAGTTGGCAAGAATTTTTCCAAGTGCAAAGAAGGTGGTTGCCATCAGGATCCCCTGACCCATTTTTTCAATGGACAGCGCCTTGCTCTCTTCCTCTTCAATCGGTACAATATCCTGATTCTTCATAAGGCGTCCATTTCCAGAAAGGGCTTTCTGCTTCTTGCCGATTCTGTTGAGCATACCGCCGATTACAATTGCTGTAGCATTCCCTAACGCAAGGGCTGGGACCATCTTCGACATCAGAAGCGCAGGATCTACATTGAGTGCATCTCCGAATATTTGTGAAAGCGGAACCGCGCCTGCACCCATGCCGCCGCCCATAATTGGAATACCAACGTACATTACGGCTTCAGAGAAACCGTATCCGAGAAGCATGCCTGCAAGGCCTACAAGCAGAAGTGATGTTGCAACGCCTGCAATAATTACTGGCAAATATCTTACGGCTGCTTTAATGAGAAGGTCTCGACTCATTCCTAAAATAGAACCTGTTATAAGTGCTGCAATGTAAAAATTCAGAAAGCCTTCACCCTTCATAAAATTGACCATGATATCTTTTGCATATTCCGGAATGACACCATAAGTCACAAGTGCTGCAGATGCGAAAATGATGACAATGGGACCACCACCAAGATAATCCTTCACGCCCGGCGTCCTATTCCCCAGCTCATTGAGCGCCGCACCGATGATCATCATGAGCGGCAGTGCGCCAATCATCCCCTTCGGCAAGGCATTCAGATAGACTGCAGCCAGCGTAATTGCGGTCAACACACCGAAGACGCCAACAGACATACCCATCAGTTCAAAAGCCGGTTTGGTCTCCAGACGTTCTTCTGCGGCAAGATTTGTGCTCATTTTTACTCCCCCTTGATTGTACAGCGGTTTCCCCTGACAGCGACCAAACGCTGCCCGCACCACTTGGTGCTTTTCGAACTGCTTAATCCGCTCTATTTCGCTTTTATATTACCTCTGAAAACCTTTGCCGTCTGTTTTTCTAAATATTCAAACCATTAATGCAAATAAAAAAGGTTTTGATAACTATTTATCAAAACCTTTCTTCATGTAGGTATAAGAGGGTCGTCCACGCAGGCCGTATGACATCTGAATATCTATATCACCCGCTTTTTCCATGTACTCCAAGTACCTACGCAGTGTGACCTTCGACATTTCCATGACTTCAGCAATCTCCTCAATGGTAACGGGTTTGCTGAACTGGTCTATACATTTTCGCACTCTCTCAAGCGTACGCTCATGAAGGCCCTTTGGAAGAACTGCATCTGCTTTTATTGATATGTGTCTGTAGATTTCATCCAGCGATTTCTGATCAAGGATCTCTTCCTTACCCGCAAGCCTCTTACGGTGCTTATAGGCTTCTAGGGCTTCATTGAGCCTGCTGAACTCAAAGGGCTTGATCAGATAGTCGACAGCACCGTAGCGATAGGCTGTCTCCACCTGTTCCGGCGCACGTGCAGCGGTTATGAGAATGACATCGATCTGCTTTTCGCTCGCCCTCAGCGCCTTCAGAAAATCAAGTCCAGTCATTTGCGGAAGGTAGACATCGAGAAAAATCAAATCCGGATTTGTCTTTTCAATTTGATGGAATGCCTCTTTGGCATCGTGCGCAATGGCAACACAGGAAAAATCCGGATTGCTTTCTATATAGCGCTTATGAATTTCCGCAAGCATGGGATCGTCTTCTACAACCAGAACCTTCCACATTTCACTTCCCCCTTTTAAAAACTGCCGTCGCCTCAATCCCCTGACCGAGCTCACTCTCAAGGGTAATTGTGCCCTCATAGAGTTCAAGCGTCTTTGCAACCAGGTCAAGGCCTATGCCTGTAGATCCAGGCTTTGTCGTGACACCTCTGTCAAAGGAACATTCAATCTGATCTCTCGACATTCCCGGACCATTATCCCGCACCTGGCAAACCACTTCATCTTCGATGGAGCTGATGTAAACCTGTACCTCTCCCGATTCGATTTCCGCTCTTGAAATCGCTTCAATGGCGTTTTCAATCAAATTGCCAAGAACGACAATTAGGGCATCATCCGGTACACCGCAATCCGCTTCAAGTCTGCTGTCTTCAGTCAAATGAAGCTCTATGCCCTCTTCCTTGGCTCGATTGTACTTTCCTAGGAGCAGGGCCCCCATTGTTGCATTCTTGATTTTACCTGAGACCATGCGCCGGATGTTTTCATTGTCCGATTCAACATCCCTGATATATGCTCTGGCGCGGTCGTACTCTTCAAGCTGAAGCAGGCCAAGGAGTACATGCATTTTGTTTCTAAACTCATGGGCATTGGCCCGGAGGGCATCAAGAATGATATTTACCCCCGTCACCTCTTCAGCCATCTTTGTAAACTCCGTACGGTCAAGAAAAGTTGCCATAGCTCCTACAATACGCCCCTCTTCAAGGATGGGAATCCTGTTGGCCAGAATATGTGTCCCTGCAAAAGCCCGTTCTCGCCCAATTTCCGCTTCACCGGTTTCCATGACACGCACCAGCCCCGTGTCTGGAAAGACTTCCTGCACAGGCCTGCCAACAACATTTTCACCTGCACCACCCAGTATTTCTATGGCAGACTGATTGACCAAGGTAATGTTCTTTTTGGCGTCTATGGCGATAATCCCTTCCCTGGCTGCAGATAGTATGCCTTCCTGGTTTCTATAAAGGCGCGCAATTTCACTGGGTTCAAGATTGAGCAGACTCTTCTTGATGGACCGTGATATGAAAAATGCACCAATACTGCCAAGAAAGGTTCCCCAAAATGCATAGATTGCAAAGTTCTTTTCCATCTGTCGCCTCTGGGCAAGAACCGAATTGTACATGTGTCCGGTCATGACAAAGCCAACCTGTTCGTCACCGGAATAAACTGGCGCAAATGCACGCAGCGACCGCCCTAGCGTGCCTGTTGCCACTGAAACATAGCTCACACCCTCTTCAATGACACGCACTTCATCTCCACCGACGAAGCGCTGGCCGATGCGACTGTCGTTGGGATGCCCATACCGTATGGAATCCATGTCCGCAACAGTGATGATGTCCACTTCATCAAGCGTATTCAAGAGCCGCTTCACATAGGCCTGAATTTCTTCCGACCTTCCACTTTTGAGCCCATCTTGTACAATTTCACTTTCTGAAAGTGTCCGAGAAACATTCATCAGATCCTTTTCCATGGATGCTTCAAATCTTCTGAACTCCCACTTGCCAACCAAGACACCACTGATTGTCAGTGTCAGCATGATGAGGATGATGGTCATCACAGCCAGTTTTGTGTATAGTTTCAAAGCGAGCGCCCCCTGCCCTTATCTCTGTTCACACATAAAAGTTGATTTCATTATAGCAGATTCCATGCTTCAAAATGAAAAATCCCGAACTTCCAATAGAATTATGCGCCTTGACCAGTCTGGAGGCGCACCCTAGTGAAAATTCGGGATTTCAGATTTCAATTGATTCAGAAGACACTCCGCCTTCAAATTTGACGATTACTTAGCCGCATGTCTATTTGATATCGCCGTGCGTTTCCTTTGAAGCCATTTCCACAATGCGGTTGTTCTCATCACAGAACACGACCTTCGGCTCAAAATCAAGTGCCTTTTCCTGCTCAATCCAGCAGTAAGCGATAATAATGCAGACATCGCCAGGCTGTACCATACGTGCTGCTGCACCATTCAAGCAAATGATTCCACTGTCCGGCTCACCCTCAATGACGTATGTCTCAAGTCTTGAACCATTGTTGTTGTCAACAATTTGAACTCTTTCACCAGGCAGAATACCTGCTGCGTCCATAAGGGTCTTGTCTATTGTAATTGATCCGACATAGTTCAGGTTTGCCTCAGTAATGACAGCCCTGTGGATCTTGCCTTTAAACATATTCACCAACATCTACTCAACCTCCAACCTGATGTTATCAATCAATTTCGGTTTTCCAATCCATACCGCAAGCGCAATCAACGTATCGCCTGCTATTAGCTCTACAGGTTCAAGTGTACGGCCATCCACGATTTCGATATAGTCAATCTTCGCATACTCAACTGCGTCAATCATTTTTTTCATTGACTGATAGACCCTTTGGGCGTCGCGCTCACCGGATGCGATTAGGTCCTTTGCGTGTGCCAGTGATTTTGAGAGCACAAGCGCATCTTTTCTTTGTCTTTCATCCAAATACGTATTGCGTGAACTCAGGGCAAGTCCGTCAGCTTCACGAACAATCGGACAGGGTACGATTTCTATATCAATATTCATATCCTCAACCATACGCTGTATGACAGAGACCTGCTGGGCATCCTTCATTCCAAAATACGCCCGGTCTGGTACACACAGATTGAAAAGCTTGGTCACAACCGTCGCAACACCTCTAAAGTGTCCTTCACGACTTGCGCCGCAAAGACGCTTGGTTATTGTTCCTTCAACTTCAACATAGGTGCAGTAGCCCTGTGGATACATTTCATCCACACCAGGGTAGAAAACATAATCCACTCCCGCAGAAGCCATAAGCGCCTTGTCCCTATCGATGTCACGCGGATAGGATTCCAAATCTTCACCCGGACCGAACTGTGTCGGATTTACAAACACGCTTGCAACAAGGATGTCATTTTCCTTGCGCGCACGATCCATTAGTGATTTATGTCCCTCATGAAGAAAGCCCATGGTTGGTACAAAGCCAACCGACTTTCCTTGTCTTTTCAAGCCCTTGATTACTTCTCGCAGTTCCTTGCCACTTTTAAATAGTTCCATAGCTGCCTCCTGGCTCATTAATACAGCTTGTCGAGCACTTCGTCCTTTATCTTGAAGGTATGCTTTTCCTCTGGGAAAGTCATCGCCTGTATTTCCGTCTTGTAATCGGCCACAGCCTGTTTCATCGCTGTGCCCACATCGGCAAATTTCTTCACAAACTTCGGTGTAAAATCAGAGTACATGCCCAGCATGTCCTGAATTACAAGCACCTGTCCATCACAATATTTACCGGCACCAATACCAATTGTAGGTATGGTCAGCTTTTCACTTACAATTTTAGCAAGCTTCTCAGGAACGCATTCAAGCACAATCGCGCAGCATCCTGCCTCTTCAAGTAAGAGTGCTTCGTCAATCAGCTTCTTGGCCTGTGCCTCGCTCTTGCCTTGAACCTTGAAACCACCAAACATGTTCACCGATTGCGGTGTCAGCCCAAGATGCCCTACAACAGGAATTTGTGCTCTTACAATGGCCTTGATCACATCAACCACGTCTGAGCCGCCTTCTAGCTTTACAGCGTCCGCTCCAGCTTCCTTAATAAAGCGCCCGGCATTTCGCACCGCATCTTCAACACTTACGTGATAACTCATAAATGGCATGTCACCCACAACAAATGCATTCTTGACGCCGCGTGCCACTGCGCTTGTGTGGTGAATCATATCTGCCATAGTCACTTTCAATGTATCATCATAGCCCAGCATTGTCATTCCCAGCGAATCGCCTACCAAAACGGAATCCACACCGGCTTCATCCAGCAGCTTTGCAGTAGAATAATCATATGCTGTCAGCATCGATATTTTTGTACCTTGTTCTTTCGATTCAATAAAAGAAGATACTGTAAACTTGCCCTTGTTCATGATTTCACCTCATCATTTAACAACTCTTCCAGTTTCCCTAACCTCTCCAAATCTGTTCCAGACTTATTTCTCGCCATCCTTACTGTTGCTTTACCCAAATAGCGGTAAAAAGCTTCAATATCCTGGTTGTCTACAGCTTGGAGGTGCGCCTTCACCGTGTCAATATCGCCACGAGAGATGGGTCCCGTAAGGGCTTCCTTAGTATCCATGTGCTTTAAGTTTTCCACCGTACCACGTATCAGAGGATATAATGCCTGATATGCAACCTGTCTGTCTATTCCAATGGCTTCATACATGGCAAGACCATAATCAACCAGGGTCACCAAGTAATTCGAAACCGTACAGGCCGCCATATGATACAGGGTTTTCTGCTCTTCTTCGATAATGAAGTAAGTATTGTGCATGCTCTCAAGCAGTTCACTCATGGCTTTGACAGCGCCCGGTGTTCCTTCTACGGAAAACACAGTGGTTTTCAACTGATCCACCGCAGTTCTGACATCCGCAATCGATTGTATGGGATGGACAGAACAGATATCTGCGCCGCGTGCCTTAAGTACTTCAAGTCGTGCGCTCGAATGCGCCCCGCTCATATGCACAAAAATTTTGCCTTGCAAATTGCCTTCAAGTCCCTGGGTATTTTCTGAATCAGATGCAATTTGACCTGCAAGAGTCTCGATCACCGCATCGGGTGTCGTGATGAAAATACAGTCAGATGACCTGACCAAACTCATTATGTCGCTGTAATACCCGCTCTCGGTCAGGCTTGCAGCTTCCTTCGCTGACTTTTCTGAACGACTGAAATAGCCGGATAAAGTAATGTCATTCGACTTCAAGTAAGCGCCGAATCCTTTTCCGACCTTTCCCGCTCCAACAAAGCCCATTTTCAAAATAATCCCTCCCAAAAATCACAAAAACCTGCTTTATGGGCAGGCGTACGAATAGAATGATTGCTTCATTCATATAGTCTGTCTCCGTCCATAGGCTCCGAGCAGAATACATTCCGATTAATTCGGAATAAGCATATGGGATTTTTAATAAATCATCTGCACATGGTATGGTTCCAAGGATACCATCCATGGACATTCTATCAATAGTCCCTTAAAAATTCAAGTTGAGATTTGAGATTGAACCTGGTGACCCCCTTCGAATCATTAGTATCAGGTGCTAACATCTAGTGTTGACTTGTCCTTCCATTTTGATATACAATGAATTGGAGATTAACTGTTTGAAATTGGCGGTTTATTCGTATAACCGTTGCAATAGCGTCTCTTAACAAACTCAGTCAGGAGTGAAGAAAGATGTTTCCAACTTTGAAAATAAGAGATTTGAACGTCAAGCTTCCCATAATTCAAGGCGGCATGGGTATTGGCGTTTCAATGTCTAAACTTGCAGCAGCCGTTGCAAATGAAGGCGGTATCGGCATCATTTCCGGTGCGCAGCCAGGCTACAAAGAAGAAAATTTCAGAATCGACAATGCAGCAGCAAATGTACAAGGTCTTATTAAGGAAATTAGAAAAGCAAAGGAACTTGCGCCAAATGGCATTATTGGTGTTAACTTTCTTGCCGCTTCTAAAAACTATACAGAGCTGGTCATGACCGCTGTTAAAGAAAAGGCCGACCTCATCATTTCAGGTGCAGGACTGCCTAAGTCTTTACCTGAACTCGTTAAGGGTTCTACGACAAAAATTGCGCCGATTGTTTCCTCAGGCAAGGCGGCAGCGACAATCGCGAAAATCTGGGATAGAAAGTATGACTTCCTTCCCGATGCAGTGATTGTTGAAGGTCCTCTTGCAGGTGGACACCTTGGTTTTTCACCAGAAATGCTAAAAGAAGGTACTTGGCCAAAGCTGAAGGACATCGTCACAGAGGTTGTTGAAGCCCTTAAGCCATATGAAGAAAAATACGGAAGAAAAGTTGCTGTCATTGCCGCTGGTGGCGTATATTCCGGTGAAGACATGGCTGAAATGCTGGAAGCCGGTGCTGCTGGCGTTCAAATGTCTACTCGTTTTGTTGCGACTGAAGAATGTGACGCACATGAAAACTTCAAGCAGGCCTATGTTGACGCAAGCGAAGAGGATATTGAAATCATCGTGAGTCCAGTTGGCATGCCAGGTCGTGCAATTCACAACAAATTCACTGAGATGGCCAAGGAAGGCGCGCTCAAGGTGACACGTTGCTACAACTGTCTCAAGGGATGTAATCCGGCGACAACACCTTATTGCATTACAGATGCCCTTGTTGCCTCCGTTGAAGGGGATGTTGAAAATGGTCTGGTTTTCGTTGGACAAAACGCTTCGAAAATCACCGGAATCTCGACAGTGCATGAAGTGATTGAAAGTATTCGTCAGGAATACGACGCTTACATGGCAAATAAGTAACTCAAATACTTTTGAGTATAATAAGAACACAATCAATATCAGAAAGAAGCTGTTGCCTGGCAACAGCTTCTTTTTTTACCCCTTATTCATCCCCGCATGCCCCGGCTTAACATTGGCACATATATGTGATGCATATTGCATGGCTTGTAAGATATGAAAAACTTCACAATCCGTATATTTTCAATACTTTTAGCTAATAAAATGCCATTTTTCTTTCAAGCTACGCTAGTTTTTCATGCAAATGGGTAATTATGAAGTGTCATATTGCGGCTCTTTGTGATTTTTGACGAATTTAAAGTAATAATATATACACCTTTTCGCAACAAATCTGTTATAATTGCACTAATAGAGTCAACTTTCCTAAGGAGGTTTACATGAAAGGTTCCGTTGTTTCAGTATGGCTGAACACCATAGAAAATGTGTGGGGACAATCCATAAAATATCAAGCTATGGATTCTATCGGTTGGTCAGCTGATAAGATGATTTCTCCACTCGATGACATTGAAGACAAAAGAATTTTTAGTCTGATGGACAACGTTGCATCACAAGCTGGCATCTCTACATCAGAGGTTTGGAAAACCCTAGGTAGAAATAATATATACAGCTTCAGCAAATGGTTCCCGTCTTTCTTTGAAAGGTCTTCTCTTAAAGCATTCCTTATGATGATGGATACGGTCCATGCACAGCTTACGCGTATGATCAAAGGTGCCAAGCCACCAAGACTGATTCCTGAAGAAATTGATAATACAACATTCAAGATCACATACCAGTCATCTCGCGGCATGTTCGATTATCTGCTGGGTCTTCTAGAAGGCGCGGCTGAATATTTCAATGAGAAAATGGACGTAGAAATTCTTGAGCAGTCCAAGCTTTCCGACGGCCGCCACCAGATGGTTATGAAAATCAAGGTTGAAAAAGGTACACATGTATATAAGACATATCGAATGAGCAAGTTGCTGTCATTTGGATTTGTCCGATATATTCCTGCAAAAATCGCCATACCACCTGCGCTTACAGCACTGGTCGCAACTGGCTTTGCATCTGGTGACTGGATGGTTGCAGGTATAACAGGTTCGCTCACGCTTCTGATGGGCATTGTGGCCTCTCGAATTGTCATCAGGCCAACCCTGGCAACCGTTGAAGAGCTCGACGAGATGAAAGCGCTTAAGTTCGATGGCGATACAAGACTGTCAACAGGAGACATGTACGAAGAGATTTTCAAGAACATCAGCGGTGTTAAAGACAAGCTTCGCGAAGACTTCATTCTCTTCAAGGGCGGTGTGGATGACATCCACAACTTTAACAATAAGTTTAAGGATGTTTCTGATAAAATGACCGAAGTCTCAGAAATCATCGCTACAAATGTTCAGGAAGTTGCGGAAGGCGCAACGCATCAGGCAACCGAGACTGAACGTTCTGTAAATATTTTGAGCGGCAATATAGAAATGCTCAACACCCTCTCCACTGAGGAAATCGAACGCAAGGACAATCTTGAGTCTGCAGTTGATAATATTGAAAAATCGTTCCTTGAGCTGCAAAATGTTGCGCTCAACCTCAATGAGATTCGAGAAAAATTCTCTGGTGTAAACCAGCTGGGTCAAGATCTTTCTGAAAAGGTACAGGATATCATCGCCATTGTTTCTACAGTAGAGTCTATTGCAGAACAGACAAACCTGCTTGCGCTCAATGCTTCCATTGAAGCTGCCAGAGCCGGAGAGCACGGTCGTGGCTTTGCTGTTGTTGCCGAAGAGGTCCGTAAGCTTGCTGAGGATTCAAAAGACGCTGTAAATACAATCAACTCAAATCTCAACCTCTTTACAGAAGAGGTTAACCGAATGGTTACTGAAGTGGCAGACCAGTTCGTTGCCCTAGAAGAAGGCAACAAGAAGCTGCATAACGTTGCTGAAAACAACCGTGTTGCAACCGATCAGATTTCTGAAGTTGCAGATGGCATTGTTGAACTTTCCGCGCGGCTCCAGTCTGAAACCCACAAGGTCAGTGAAGTATTTGAAAACATGCACACACTTGCTGCCATTGCTGAAGAGAACTCGGCTTCAAGTCAGGAAATGAGCGCCAATGTACAGCAGTTTACAGATCAGCTTCAAGATTTCGCAGATTATATCGTTGAACTTGAAAAGCTCTCTGTTAACCTGAGAACCGAACTCAAGAAGTATCGTCTATAACAAACAATAAGGGGCATCCTTGGAATGATTCGTTAAACAATCATTTCATGGATGCCCCTTTTTTATGTTATGCCATCGTACATAATATGCTGTGTTCATATTCGAGCACTTTATAGGGTGCCAAATGTGATTCTTGTCTGTGCCTTGTAAGGTGCTTCTGCTGTTACTGGCTCAAATGGGAAGCCTCTCTTGTTGACGTGGTCCGGCAGGTTCTGTGTTTCCAGACAGACTGCCTTATGGTCTAAATGATTGGCAGTATAAAGAACCACAGCATCCTGATCTGTCCAGACCTTCATAAAGCGACCCGAAGCCGGATGCGTCATTTTGATTTGGAAAGGCCCCTTCTTCTCAAGTAAGAAGGGATGGTCAAAGCCACTGCCTCTAAGAACCTGGGTTTCGTTCGCGCCAATATCCTGCCCAACACTCTTTTCAGTTCTGAAATCGAAGGCGGTGCCGTCAACACCTGCAAGAAGTCCAACCGGACAGCCATTTTCCTGTATTGGAACAAACTGCTGGGCATCAATCCAGAGCCTATGGTCAAATACCTGCTTGTTCAGGTTCCCGCTTAGGTTGAAGTAAGAGTGGTTTGTCATGTTCAGAACCGTCTTCTTATCGGTCTTGCCTTCATAGGTCATATGAAGCGTGTTCTCTTCATCCAGAAGATAGGACACCTGTAAATCCACATTACCCGGGTAACCGCCAGCACCATCTGGACTCGAAAGTGAGAATGAAACGCCTGCTGCGTTTTCTTGCTCAATGAGTTCCGGCTTCCAGTTGCGTATATGAAGACCCGAGCTTTCACCGTGAAGGTTATAATTCTGGTCATTTCTTTCAAGATCATAAGCAATACCGTCCAGTACAAAACGACCCTCAGAAATTCTACCGGCGGTTCTGCCAACTATGCTGCCAAAATAATCTGGATTTTCCAGATATGTTTTAACCTGATCGTAGTGAAGTACGATGTTTTCCCTATTGCCTTCTTTGTCAGCAACCATGATTGCTTCTATGACACAGCCCACAGACAAAAAACGAATTTCCAGACCGCGACTATTCTCAACTGTAATTCTTTCTACTTCAAATCCATCCAAATGGATTCCGGTACCTTCTTTATGAATTCTCATAACGCTGTCCTCTCCTACTTTTATATGAGCAATGACTACGAATCTGTTATAGTCATAAATTTCTTTCAATTATCGTTTTTTCATACATTACATTATAATCTTACTCCCTGATTACTACAAGCAAAGGTAAAAAAAACCTGGAGTTTTTTCCTATAGGGCATATGTGTCTATTGAAATATGAGGGCAGTTTTAAAACCACCAGAGCAATCTTTGATTGCTCATGTCGCTGAAACGCGCCATATACAAAGTAATGAGTAGAGCCTCAGCTCTTTGCGAGCAAAGCTGAGGCTCTACTCATTACTTTGTGCATTTCTTTGTTTTTTCCGCACAATAAAACGACGTTACCTGCATACTGGGCAACGTCGTTTACGTTTGATGACCTTCCATTGGTTTTCATCCTTTGGTTATTAGTATTCCATTGTTTTGAAGCCATACAGCATAGTGTATTCGCGGTCAACATCTTGGTTACAGTTTTTGCAGAGACCAAAACGATTTACTTTTTTCTCTTCTTCACATCTCTTACATACGCCAACTTTTACGTAGTTGTTTTGTACATTCTTGTCCATTGCCATACCTCCATTTTTGAATAATCGTATACAATTTATTCTATATGCATATTATAGGATACTTTTATTCATAATACAAGTACTTTCAAATGTTTTTTTGTGAGTACAATCTGCATAAGAACACGAACTATATACAGTATTATTCCCATAAGCACCTTGTTTAATCATTGATTTTAGGTTAAATACATACTTCTTCATGCCTTTTCACATTAAAAGACGGACTTTCTTTACTTGTTCTTAACAATAAACCTAAAAAAGCGATTTTGCAAGTTTGAATTTCCTTCTTGCAAAATCGCTTTTTGGCTATTTTTAACTATTGTAAATTTTACGGTCTAACTTGCCATATTCATCAGCAACACTCATGGCTGCGACCAAATCCCCCAGTATATTTACGGGTGTAACCACCGAACTGACAACATGACTGATTGAAATAATCACTGCCAGCATCTCAAAAGGAATACCAAAAGCATAGAAGGCAATTCCAAGGGTAAACATGCCAGTCAAGGTTCCAGCAGTAGTGACAACCGCAATGGTAACCAGCATGATGGCCAGTGGCATAAAATCAGATGCAATGAAAGGAATGCCGTATACCTTAGCCGTAATGAGAACTGCAATCGTCTGCATGATCGCCGTACCATCCATATTGAGAGTCGTTCCTCCCTGCACCACATTTTTGGCAATGCCTTCCGGTACACCAAGCTTTACAGTCGCAGTACGCATGGTAATAGGTTCTGTTTCCTTGCTGTTGATTGTCCAGCCCGCAACCCGGATAAGCGGTGCACATTTCTTAAAGAAACGAACCGGTGAAAGACGAAGCATAATACCGATTATCCCACTGTAGACAAGGAGTGCGTGCAGAAAAATCAGGGCAAACACCAAGAGTCCATATATGAAAACAAAGACAAATATCGATATCCCGGCATAAGCCGTTATGGCAAAACTCACCAGAAAAATCAGTATTGGAAGTCCGCCATACAGCTTATAGATCTGTTCAATTAATCGTTCATAGAGCTGTTCGAAAAAATCCTGCTTTCTCAGTCTCATTCCGTACTGCGCAATGTCCCATTCGGCAAAAATGACCCCTGCAACCGCTGAAGCTATGCACAGCCATTCTATTTGTGGCAATACCGGAAGATTGTCGACAAATGACATCAGTACCACGACATCCTGCCTAGCATCAATCCATGATGTGAAATCCATAAAGGCATACATCCGATTGATAATCATATCCCCTAGGAGCAGTGCAATCACAACAGCCATCAGCGTTGTGGCAATATAAACCCTTACCGAGTCGCTTCCGCCATAATGCCCGCGGATCATACTCCACATAATTCGAAAGGCATCCATGAAGGCAAAAACGCTCAGCGGCCAAATGATAACTCCGATGAGCCCGTTAAACACCGCAATCCCTGTTCCAGCAATATTGTTGAGAATATGCTGAAAAACATAGGGAACATCCAGCGCGTAGGCAACCAGGCCCGCCATTCCACCCAATATGAAACCAAGAAAGAATCTTGATAATGTGTTTTTTCTCATTGATAAACATCCTTAATGCTTTTCTATTATGCTCAGCATCCCTTCGAGGAAGCCTTTAGCACTTACCTTGCCGTGGTACTCCGATTTCCTTCTGATAAAATCCATTTCCGCCTTGACGTCTTTGAAGTCATACAGCATATTCGAATACTTCTCAAACTTAAGGTTGCTGAAATCCTCAAGACCCAGGGTCGCAATATTTTGGAGCCCGCTATGTATGGATCGTCTGACACGCTGCTCTATTGCTTTCATGGAGACTGATTTTTTGACCCCTTCGCGCTTATAATACTGACTGAGTTTTTCATAAAGGCGCGACATGTTGATGGAAACCTGTCTAAGTCCTTTGACTGCCTGCTCTTCGAGAATCATATCAATCATGTTTAACAGGTCGGATGCCCCGGCCTCGCTGCTGATGCCAAGATCAACAAAAATCTGATGCGCAAGCTCTCTCGGCGTCTCCTTATGCTTATATGAAACCTTTTGTCCCTGACTCTGTGTAAGACCGGCTGTCGCGTTTAAGGTTTGGTTAATCTGACTCAAGGTACGTCTTATTCTCTGATTCTCAATGGCCTTATTGGTAATGCTGACCACTTCTACAACATTAATGGGTTTGTTGATATAGAACTCAATGCCTGACTTATAAGCCTCACTGATCATATCCTGTGAAGTCACCTCTGATATCATTATGAACTGGGTATCCTTATCCGTGTCTGTAATACGTCTGATGATTTCTATCCCATCTATACTGGGCAAAAGCAGGTCCACATAGACAATATCCGGCTTCAGGCGCACAATATCTCCCAGTGCCTGCTCGCCGTCAGCTGATTCTCCAATAAGTATGCCCAGGTCATAATCTTCAATGATATTGGAAAGTATTGTCCGTATTCCCATATCATCATCAACCAAATATATTCTAGGTTTCACGCGAACGCCTCCCAAATTAAAGCATGTTTTCAAGTCGTTTCTTAGGCAAATACACTTTAAAGATTGTGCCCTTGCCCAAATCAGATTCTACGTAAATCTGTCCATCATAATAGCTTTCTACCAGTTCTTTGACATGCGTCAGTCCGATGCCCGTGGACATGCGTCCGGTGCTCTTGTCGAACTTCGTGGAGAAACCCGGCGTAAAGATCGCCTGAAGGTCCTTTGGCTTGATGCCGCTTCCGTTGTCCGTTACTTCAAAGACAATGCTGGGACCTTCCATACGCTGTCCTATATGGATATAGCCCGTTTTATCAATAGATTCTATAGCATTGTTGATCAGGTTGTTCAGAATGCTTATCAGGGAGTGATAGTCACTGATAATGCTGTCGTTTCCAATATCCAGAATAATTTCAATGTCCTTGTTCAAGGACTGCAGATAACGCCGGGTATTCTCCTGAATGATTTCAAGAATTTCTCCCAGCAGCATGCTCTCCTTATTTCTATAATCAGGCAGCAGGCGCTCCATGCCTGATATGACGCGCTGCGAATCTTTCTTGATTTCGTGTATGTCTTTTGAAAGATTAAGCAGTCTGTTGCGAAGACGTGTGATTTCTTCACCTTCAATCACCACAACATCGTTTTTCAGTTCAGAGTATATGGAATAGCTTCTGTTCATTGCCGATTCAATATCTCCCATCGACTTGTTGAGAAAGAAAATTTCAGCCTTCATTTTCGCACTCATAAGTAGCAGTTCCTTATACTTCTCATTTTGTTCTTCCCTGAGCAGTAGAACGCTGTAGAAGCGCAGACCAGAATATAGAATCAATATGAGAATGGCGCGTATAAGACCCGCCAAAAAAAGACCCAGCAAAACCACATCTGCAGAGGTGGCATCGAACTCCTGCCTTATGACAACCTCCATGAGATTTGCCATGATATCTGAAATCCCGACCATGAATACAAGCTGAACGGGAAAATCACGATAACTCCTGATTTTAAACTGGGAATACATGACTGCAACGATGACATAAAAAATCGCTGCTGGAAGATGCCTGTTCATAATGGTAAAGACATCCCCCGCACTCCCTAGATAGTCCAGAAAGACACGAAATCCAAATATGGCAAATCCAGACGCAATCCCCGTCAAGTTGATGGAAACCTTCTCAAACTTAAGCATCAGGAGCGTCATCGCTACAATCCCCAGCGATATCCTGAATGATGAGTTGAATGGATGGATATATACCTGCCCCATTAAGGCAGTTGCAGAGGCAATAAATAGAATCTCAACACTTCTATCCCTCTTCATTAAGCCAATTCCCATAGAACCTTCCATTTCCTCAACCAGTCCAGTGTAGAAAAACGTTTTCTTCCACACATCAAATCTCTCTAAAATTTTAACATAAATTTTAAAAATATTATTGAAAAACTGAATCTTTCGTGTATAATCGGTGGTAGAAATGGAGTGTGGAACAAATGAAACACTATGACAGTGAAACGGTTTACTTCATTTCATACGCTAAACTACCGAGTAACATGGCCGCGGGCCAGCTTATGGAGACGGTGGGCGTTGGACTTGTAATCAATTATAAGTCCGGTTCAGTGACAGATATGTCCTGTACGCTCTTAACGGAAGAAGCAAAGATGTTCTTGAAGGATATCATAGTTGGGTTCAACCTTCATGATGACCCCATTCAGGATTTAATCGATGCTGTCAGCTTCCGCTACCACGGTCATTCCCAAAAAGCCATCTGTGTTGCTGTCAAGCAAACTGCAGAGCGTTACCAGCAGTGGAGAAGCGAAAAAATGAATAAGGCCTAGCAGCATGCATACAACTGCTTTGTTTGCGGAAATGATGTAACCCATCTTGACCTAGCAAATAAAATCCAGTACTAATAAGCGCAAGCTTATTTTGTACTGGATTTTTTTATATTCATGCCCAAACAGAACTATCCAAATGTAAAGCATCAAGGAGGAGAACGATGAAAGGCAAAACCGCACCTCAAAACCATGTATTTTACAGAAATCAGAAATGGTATTATCCTAAAATTTCACATGGCAAGGGGATCTATCTGTATGATGAAAACGGAAAATCCTATATGGACGGATGTTCCGGGTCCGCAGTCGCAAATATTGGTCACGGCAACGAGGAGGTTGCAGATTTTGCTGCTGAACAAATCAAGACCATTGCATTCACACACCTCTCCCGCTGGACGGCTGACCCTATCGAACGCTGCGCTGAACGCGTCGCCAATTGGGCACCTGAAGGGCTTGATCATGTATATTTTGTTTCTGGCGGATCAGAAGCCACGGAAACAGCCATCAAAATGGCGCGTCAATACTATGTTGAACGCGATGGCAAGGGCAGCTCGAAATGGAAAATCATTTCCAAATGGAACTCTTTCCACGGGAATACACTTGGCGCACTGTCTATGACAGGCATTACTGGGCGCCGCAAAATGTATGATCCGATTTTGCTTAACTTTCCCAAAATTCCACAGTTCTATCACTATAGAAACCCATGGCACTCAGTTACGCTCCACGATACAAGTGTCTATGCTGCTGAAGCATTAGAAGAGGAAATCCTGCGTCAGGGACCGGAAAATGTCGCTGCGTTTATCACAGAGCCTATTGTCGGTTCTGCAGCTCCCGGCGTCCATCCACACCCAATATATTTTAAAATGGTACGTGAAATCTGTACTAAATACGACATCCTCCTTATTGTGGATGAGGTCATGTCCGGATTCGGTCGTACCGGAAAAAACTTTGCCATTGAGCATTTCGGCGTCATTCCAGATATCATGACCGTTGCAAAAGGCATGAGCTCCGGCTATACGCCGATTGGTGCCGCACTCGTCAACGATGAGATCTTCAATACCATCATGATTACGGGCAGCGGCCACTTTGTACACGGGCATACCTATGCTGGAAATCCACTCTCATGTGCAATCGCCGATAAGGTCATGACCATCATCGAAAGAGAAAACTGGGTGAAAAACGCTGAAGAGCAAGGCAAGTATCTCATGCAAAAACTCCAGGGGCTCTACACACGCCCAATTGTCGGTGAAATCAGAGGGATTGGCCTCATGATCGGCATCGAATTCGTCTCCAATCAAAAGACAAGACAGCCATTTGAACACGACGAGCGCCTTCAGGGACTGATTACTGAGGCCTGCCTTGAAGAAGGTCTGGTCATTTATCCTGGTGGGGGCTGCTTCATTGGCTATAAAGGCGACCATATACTGCTCGCGCCTCCAATTAATATTACACGACACGAAGTCGATCTTCTAGTAGAAAAACTCACGGCAGGTATAGACAAGGTACTGAATACGCTTGAAAGCGAAAGGAGAATTGTCCATGAACAAACTCATCATCACGGTGGCCCCAACGGGAAATGTGCCCACAAAGGAAATGACGCCCCATGTCCCCCTTACATCAGAGGAAATCGCACAGAGCATAATGAGCTGCAGCAAGCTAGGCGCTTCTGTCGCACATATCCACGTTCGAGACGCGATGTTTCAGCCGACCAGCGATCGTGCACTGTTCAAGGAAGTTCTCGATCAGTTGGACGCGATGAATGCTGATGTCATAAGACAGGTTTCAACCGGCGCGCGTGGCGGTAAAGCCAGTTCAGCAGACTGGCGAGGTCAAATGCTTGATCTTAATGTTGAAATGGCAAGCCTTTCAACCGGTTCATCCAATTTTCCAACCAGCGTTAATGCCAATAGCCCAGAACTGATTCAAGCCCTTGCAGAAAAAATGCGAAGCAACAATATAAAGCCTGAAATCGAAGTCTTTGACGGTTCTATGCTGCACAACGCCATTTACATGCACAAGAAAGGCATATTGAAGGGACCACTGCACTTCAATCTTGTTATGAATGTGCCCGGTTCGCTTCCTGGAACACCTAGAAACCTCATGTTTCTGGTTGACAGCCTTCCAGCCGACAGCACGTGGACTGTTTCCGGCATTGGACGTTCCCATGTCCAGATGGCAACCATGGCCATAGCCATGGGCGGACATGTCCGTACCGGCATTGAGGATGTGGTCTTCATGGATGGCAACATACCTGCTAGCAATGAAGCGCTCGTTGAAAGAATTGCCCAAATAGCCCATGCTACCGGACGTGACATTGCCACACCGGATGAGGCTCGCGAGATCCTGTCTCTCTAATGGGTGTCAGAGTAATACAAACATTAAAAGAGCAGTTGGACTTAAATTCAACTGCTCTTCTCAATTCAAAAGAATCTACGCTTCGTATCAATTCCGATAGGCAAGGATAACTGTCGCAGGACTCTCTTCATCCCACTCATCCTCATCAAAATTTCCATAAACACGCAATTTTGTGAAGCCCGCTTTGGCAAGTGCCGTTTCCAGCATATCAAGCTTGAGCCCCAGCAGCCTTGTTGTCGCCTTCTTGACTCTTCCATCGGGCATACTGAGGGTCCCTTCGAACTCAAGGCTTGCTTCGTCCAGCAGCCTATAGCTTCGCTCAAATCGAATGCCGTTTTCCGGTCGGTCAATCAAAGGAAGCGATGTAATGTTTTCCTTATAAATTCGGTCATAATTCACGGTTTGCAGAATAAGAATCCCGTCAGTATCCAGCTTGTTAAATACAACTTTAAGAAATGCCTGCACCTCAGAAATACTGCTCAAATGCGGTAGGGTGTTTCCAATGCACAGAATTCCATCATACTTGTCTTCAATCAGATCGTCGAGTCCCATCATGTCCCGCGCAAAGCTCTCAATGTCCAAATTGTGTGCCTTGGCTTTTTCTCGAAGTCTTTCTATCATGTCTTGGTCATTGTCAAGGGCAACCATACGGTATCCCAGGCGTGCAAGGGGAATTGAATAGGTTCCCGTCCCGCTGCCAATGTCCAGAATCCGACTACCTGATATCAGGAGCGACTGAATCAGGGCCATCTGACTTTTCCCTGTTTTGAAAATAATATCGTAGTATCGGCTAAGCTCTTTGTAGAAAGTCACTGCTCACCACCTCCGGGCGGATACTCTGACTGGATTTGAGACCATACTTCCTCAGTTGTAAACAACAAACTCCAACCTGCAATACCTGGCAAGTCATATTTATCTGCCAACTGGAGTCGCATTGACAGCGACGTGGCGTCTTCAAGCCAAATTCTCTGTCTGCTTCCCTCCACCATGGCTTCAGCATAATTCTGACCTGTATCCGAATCATAAACAGCCTTAGCACTTGTACTTGACAGCCAGTTTCCCTGTCCTTCAAAGCCAAGTGCCTTGGAGGATACTTTGCCATTTCCTATCTGACTCCATACCCTAGAATAGAATGGAATCCCCAAAATCAGCTTGTCTTTAGGAATGAGTTTCAGACTCTCAGCTATGCCTTTTTCCACCCAGTCGCGGGAAGCCACAGAGCCAGGTGTCTGAATGGATGCCCAGTGTTCATCGTAGGCCATGAGCATAACGTAATCCACTGATTTTGAAAGCGCCTCTCTGTCTGCAAATAAGGAATAACGCTCACTTCCCCAGGGTACAGTCACATCGATACTTACAGTCATGTTCTGCTGATGCAGTACCTGGGCAAACTCAGCAACAAACTCAGTAAAGAGAGCCTTGTCGTCCAAGTATACATTTTCAAAGTCTATATTGATGCCATCCAAGTCATAGAGACTCGCGTACAAGGCCAGCTGTCCAATGACCTTCTTGCGCAGTTCTAAACTGGAGAGCATTTCATGTGTCCAGTCCGGGTCGAAGCTGTTGCTGAAAAGCGCCCATACATCCAATCCTTTATCCTTGGCAGCTTTAACATACGACTGGTCCGCAAGATTGAGGATGATGCCATCTACATTTAAACTGAACCACGTTGGCGAAATAATATCCAGTCCGTCTTCCGGACCGTATTTCATGGTTCCTGTGTAAAACTTATAGTCGTGAATCTGATGCCATGCAAGCCTGAAGCGGTCATAGGTCTTCGGCTCAACACGCTCGCGAATAGGGGCATTTGTAATCTTGACCGCCTGGCGCGAAGTGATTTCTCCGCTTTTTACAAATCCAACCTCGCCCTCAGACGTTATGACTTTCGCATCCTTGCCATTGTCAGAAAGAACTGTAAGAAGTTCATTTTTTACCACTTGACCCACCTCAAGCTGGATGCCGTCCACGCGATCATGAACCACAAGCCGGTCCGTGGCGATCCCCTGCTCAAGTCTTTCCTGCCCCTTCAAGAGGACATGAACACCTGTATTCTCATAATAGGAATGTCTAATGGGATAAATGGACTCCATCATTTCAACATCCAAATACCGAATTCCATCAATGGTGTGAAGCGGAATATTGAAAACATCAACATTGGTATTCAAATACTGGGTCAGCGCCCGGCTCTCCAGCAGGATATCTGCCGAGTCAAGGGGAACGTAGACACGTTTGCCGCTGCCTGAGTAATACAGACCTGTATCTATATACTGGATAGCGGCATCGGCCTTTATCCACCATTTTCCGTTCTCAAGCTTATAAATCTCATCTTCAATAGGCACTGATCCAATCAGACTCATGCCTTTATAGTAGTCTCCTACCAGCAGCAATTTACTCTCAGCGTACAACTTATAAAAATAGAGTGATGTACCCCCTAAAATGACAATCATGGCAATAAGAACTGGAATAAGATATTTTCTCATAAATTTTGCCTCCATATCCGCCTAATCTATTGAAGTCAACGTTCCCTCATTAATACAGCAATATGCCCAGCACGCCAGAAATGGCAATGACCAGTATAGGATGCCACTTCATTTTTATTATCAGTAGAAACGAAACCAATCCAATAAATGCACCTTTAAAGTTAGAAACTGCAGAATTGGCAATGGAGAAAGCCGCAGAAGCGATAAGTCCGATTACCGCAGGTCTTAGTCCGGAAAAGACCCACTGCACCCAAGCCGCATCCTTCATTTTTTCAAGTCTTGAGGCTGTAGCTACAACAAGAATGTATGACACACATGACACGCCTATGGTTCCAGCTGCCGCACCAAGCATTCCCGCCGCTTTGAACCCCGCATAGGTCGACGAATTGATGGCTATGGGCCCTGGCGTGATCTGAGACAGCGCCACCAAATCGATGAACTCCTCGGTTTAAGCCACCCGTGCTGTCCCACGATTTCTCTTTCTATAAAGGCTAAAACGGCATAGCCGCCACCAAAGCTGAAGGCGCCGATCTTTACAAATGTGAGAAAAACCTTGATAAGTGTCATCATTTTCCCTCACCTGCAATCCAGCGAATGGTTCCATAGCCAATAAGACCAGACCCTATGATGACGCCAATGGGGTGCACACCAAGAAATGAAACAAGAAGGAATGCAAGGATCCCCAGTGTTATATTGAATACATTTCTATCGAGCTTGCTAGAAAGTCGAACGACAGCCGCCGCAATAAGGCCGGCAACCGCAGGACGTATTCCCATAAAAACTTTCTTGACTACAGGCAGCTCACCATAGCTGAGAATCAGGGCCGCCGCACTGGATATGATGAAAAACGGCGGTAAAATGAGCCCCAGACAGGCCGTAATTGCGCCGACATGTCTGCGCATCTTATATCCGACGTATATGGATGTGTTTATTGCAATCGCTCCTGGAAAGGACTGCGCCACTGCGAGGATATCAATAAAGTCCTTTTCTGATATCCATTTTCGCTTATGAACAATTTCATCCTCCATAATAGGAATCATGACGTATCCCCCACCCAGGGTCAACGCGCCGATTTTGAAAAATATAAGGAACATTTCGGTAAGTGTTGACATGCCTTCACTCCATCTTCATCTGCTTATCCTATGCCTTCTATTTGTATATTCTACCATAACGCTCTAGTTAAGTTGTAAAGTTTTGAAAACAGTCCGTTTCCAATCCCATAAATGCAATACAAGCCCCAGATGATTCCCGGGGCTTGCCAAAATGCTTATTTCAAGTTTTCAGGATTAAGTGCTTCCAGCTCTGGAATGACAAACATGCCGTCCTTTCGAATCAGAACATCGTCAAAATAGATTTCCCCACCGCCGTATTCAGGCGTTTGAATGCAAACCAAGTCCCAATGCACACTGGAATCATTTCCATTATAGGCTTCGTCGTAAGCAGCGCCTGGTGTAAAGTGGAAACTTCCCATGATTTTTTCATCAAAGAGCGTATCCTTCATGGGCTTGAGAATATAAGGATTTACGCCAATGGCAAACTCTCCAACATATCTTGCCCCAGCATCCGTGTCAAAGACCTTGTTGATTCTTTCAGAATCATTGGCAGTCGCCTTGACAATCTTTCCATTTTCAAATTCCAGTATGACATTCTCGAATGTGAATCCTTGATATACCGCAGGTGTATTATAAGACAAGACACCATTTACTGAATCCTTGACAGGTGCAGTAAAGACCTCGCCGTCTGGAATGTTGATTTCCCCATCACACTTGATGGCCTTGATATCCTTAATTGAGAAAGTCAGGTCCGTTCCTGAACCTGTAATTCTCACCTGATCCGTCTTATCCATCAGATCAACCAGACTGTCCATGGCCTTTGACATTTTAGAATAGTCCAAATTGCAGACATCAAAATAGAAATTCTCAAAGTTCTCAAGACTCGTATTCGCCAGCTGAGCCATGGCATTATTAGGATAACGCAGCACAACCCACTTTGTATTCGATACGCGCTCATCTGTTACCTTTGATAGGAACTGGCTCATATACGCCTGCATTTTATCACCCGGGACATCTGAAAGCTCGTTAACATTTTCCGAGCCTCGGATACCAATATAGGCATCCATGTTTTTCATAAAGTTCAAATCGCGTTCAAGACGCAGAGCCAGCTGCTTTTCTGTAGCCTGCACTGTCAGTTCACGTTCGATGCTCTGGTCTACAATATCTACAAAAGGGTTTCCGCCTGCCTTATGAACTTCCTTGATAATGGCCTTAACCAATGGCTTTGGCGCATCTCCAACACAATTGATCAGAACGTTCTCGTCTTTTTTTAGTTTAACTGAGTAATTTACCAGGTTCTCAGCTAATTTTTGTATTCTTGGGTCCATAGCAAACTCCTTTAAAATAATTTTCATGTACAATATTCACTATACATATTATACCGAATATTTCGACCCTATCGGCAACTCAGTCCAAATATGACATTTTTTTAATTTATACAGGGCTATTCCTGCGCTTCACCGCGTTCTCGAACACAGTGAATGCACTCTCGAAACCCTTCCAGCTCTTCGAGGACCATCACTTCTATACTCCCCTTTGTGTTCCAGCTTCTCACCAGCGAAATACAGTCAGGATTGGTATGATAAATCTTACTTTTACGCCCACTTGTCGTCGTATAGACATATGTGGCTGATTGGTCAGTCTCTATTTCCCCCTGCCAGATACTTTTGAGTCGAACCTCATGGGTCAGTTTGAGTGCAGGAAGTCCAAATCCAACCGGAATCTCATAAGCAATTTTATAGTTTCCAGCGCCATTTACCGCATCAAAGCCGCTCAGTTCCTGTATGATCAGATTCTGTATGTCTCCTGAATCATCATAGTTGAGGCCATTTCTATCCATGTTCTCTTTCAAATAGCCTCTGAAAATGCCCGGTCGCACCGACATTTCCACGGCGCCACTCGAATGACTGAGGAGGGCATAGGCTTCATTGACTGCTAGCTCATCTGCGGCTGAGTACATGCAGTGTTCAACCGTGTCAAATATCTTTACAGCATTCAGGCACTGCGCCATAACTGCGACAAGTATGAGAAACAAGGTTAAAGATAGAATTGCTTCAATCGAGAGGGACCCTTTTTCTGATTTAATAAGCGGATGAATACGTTTCATCTTTGCCTCCCCATAGCACATGCAGGGTATGTCCTGTAACATAAGTATCCAGCTGCGCAGGATTCGATTCAGCGCCCATATTCAGCGCTATCAAGTCCAGGGCACGAAGCGTCATAGTCTCTTCCCCCACCAGCAAATCCCCATTGAGCAGGACCCTTAAATAAAAGGCATAGTCCTGAACGACCAAATCCTTTTCGCTTTTATCCTCATCCGCCGGAAGGGCGGTTTCATCATCACTCTTCTTCTTCAATCCTATATCCGTATACCAGTCATCATCGGAAACCTTCATGAGAGGCACCGTCTCATTGTTCAGGAGTCTGTTCAGGTCCACCCCACTTTCAATGCTTGCCCATCCTATAAGAAGGCCGTTAAAGACCAGGGGTTTCAAATAAGGTGGACCGGGAAAGTATCCAGCAACCTCAACTGCATAGTCCCGCTTTTCCTTACAGGTATAGGCATGGACAATGTTTGACGCTTCCCTCACCACATATATTTCACCAGCCACCAAAATTCTGTTCATTTTTTCCGAGCGATTTCCTGCGATGATATATTCGACCTCACCATCTTCAAAGTAGGCCTTTCTTTCCAGTTTGCCGTAGAAATCCCACGCATCTCCATAACGCTGACTGTTTCTATGCCTGAATGTACCCATGATATATTCTGCCAGCGCCGCACGCTCATAAAATGCATACTCGGCATTTGTTTCCTTAACGCGACTTGATGGGAGCTGTTTTGCAATCTGCGGACTTATGATTTCTGAAGAAAGTTCTTGAATTTCGTCAAAGGAAAGTGGTGTGTTGTCATCTGACAGATGATGTGTCATGATGGATTGTGCCAAAGTCGCAAGCTCTGAATTTCCAAGGTTCATATTAATTTCATCAAAGCCGACCCTAACATCTTCGAGGTCGTTCTCGAGCCTTCTTTCAATTTTCTCTTGAATATCATGGCGTACTTGGCGTCTCTCCCTGCTATCAAGTACTTCCAGCGCATCCAGTTCATCTTCATATCGCTCTGTCATATCTTCTTCGAAATCCTCTAGGGCATCTTCAATTTCCAATAGGCCTCCAAGCGCCGTTCTGTAAAGGATCTTTGCTTCTTCTTCCATATCTGCCGACAGATTCAGGTGCTCAATTTCCTCAAGTGCTTTTTCGGTGTATGTGCTGCTGACCGAATAGCCAGATATGTAGGGTGCAAGTGTGAAGAGCTCTCCTGTTTTTCCATCAGCTTCTGAGAACTGCTTCAGCAGTGACTCTGCAAATTCAGCAGGATAAGTGTCATAGTGCGCTTCGACATCGCGCCTCGCTGCGTCCATTGCTTGCAAGTATGCTGTGCGTTCCCTATCAACCCCTGCAATCGTGTCCAGTATATTCTCTTGCAAGGATACAAGCGGCTTGTCCTTCACGCTTATATTGCCGTGACTACTCACACGCACAGAGCATGACTCAGAGAGATTCTTTAGGGCGTCAAGGCCTTCTCCCAGGTTTTCATTCAACATGTGAATTCGTTCCAGTCCTGCGTTCATTCCCTCAATACTGCGAACCTTGTCTCTTGCATGCTTTAGTTTTTCCACCATGCCCTGATAGGCTTCAGCATTCTCAAGCATCTTTACTGGAGCATTGTAGCCTGCCTGTGCCATCATCTGTTTTGCTGTCTCACCTGCATTTTCAAGCGTAAGATCCACCGTATAGTCTGTATGGTATGCATACAGGTTTTGAAAAGCGAGCTTGTAAAATGATTTCTGGCGCTGAGACATACTCAGATCAAACTCACCTTTAAGTGTTTCTTCGTCATACGCCAAAAGGCCATAGTCCGCATAAAGTGCCTGATTATAAGACGCTTCAATATTTCTCGATGCATTCCGTATGGAATAAAGTGCCGTATTCCCACACTGCGCCTGAACAAGATCGTTAAAAAACAGGGTGAAAGCACCAATAATCCCCATCATCACAATAATTAGAAATAGGGTTACGCTCCCTTTCTCATTCATAGGCTTCCACCTCTTCATAAATCGCATAGATTTTTCGCATGACAAATAGATGCCACTGCATGTTGACGTCCGAACGTTCTCCCGAAATTACCTCTTTAAAGGCACCTGCGGACCCAGCATCCATTTCATGCTCAACTTCAATTCGCTTTTCTTGCCCCCGGGCCAACTGCTGATGGACCATGCCTGTTACTCTTGCCTGCTGATAGACCCAGCTTAGACCGATTAGAAACACTATGACGAATGCCATGACAATCCACACTATGAATACGGCTTCTATGGTAAACATGCCGTTTTTATTCTTAAGCACATTATTCTTAATCACGTTAATCTCCTTGTATTTGGAATTATATACCATATATTCTAATGGAAATTAATGTAAATAGCAACGCAAAAAAAAAGACCACACTTCCATGCGGTCTTTTACCCAAACAAACTCTATCGTTTTACTCATCCGGTGGCTGGACGCCTCCGAAAAATATGAGAACCGATGCTGCGCCAAAACCAAAGGCGCCCAGTGTCAGTTTCCATAAGCCTGTGATATTCAGATAACCTGTTACTATCAAAATGACAAATGTCGCAATAAGGATCAGTTGACCGATTCGCTTCAGATTCAATGGGAACCAACCTCCAGACCTTGTCCATTCGACAGATCAACAAGGTTCTCATGGATATATCCCTTCAGCCAAATAACGACATCCATGTTGTTAATCGGCAGTTCACCAAGTGTCTTCTTGATATCTCGCGTATTCAACGTGAACTTCTTGCCGTTGATATCATGTGTGTATATCAAATCCATTTCTGTGTTTGCCATAATAATCGTTATGATTGTTTCTGTCATATTTCCCAGTGGTACACGGTCAATATGACTATGCTTGAAGGTCGCATCGATTTCAGTCCCAACCCCTAATTGAGACTTGATTGCGAATTCTCCGCCGCATTGCTCTGCAGCAGCTTTGAACATTGGAATACCAAGCCCAACCTTGCGCGTGGTCCTGGTTGTATAGAACGGATCGACCACTTTCATCAAAGTGTCTTCATCCATACCCTTGCCATCATCCTTGATTTTGATGATCAGCAGGTCGTCTTCCAAATCTTCAATTATGGCAATCCTCAGTGTCTCCGCTTTTGCGGCGATTGAATTGTGCGCGATATCTAAAATATGCAAAGACAATTCTCTCATGTTCAATCCCTTTCTCCCTGCAAATTATAATGGACTCTTCAAGTATGAGAAGAGTGCTCTCGCACTGCATGTTTCAAGCTCCAAAAAATGTTCCGGTTCAGATATGCGCACCAGGTCATGGGCGTCTGAATTTCTAAGTACATGGTATTTTTCCGTATACTGCGGATTATTTTCAAAAGCTTCAGCAGTTGGATATGTCGATATTTCTACAGTCGTAATTTCCCAAAACGGCGGTATGAATCCTAGATTGGAAATAACACTATATGAAGGTCTGTCGATGTGCGCAGGAAAAGCTATGCCGCCCAGCTCATTGACGCGTTCTATGGCCGTATCAATATCCAGATACGTAGACGCCATCAGCGAATTGGGTTCACTGCCTATAAGCTCATCATTCTCATTCAATATATGCTGTTCGCCAAACTTCTCAACCCTGTTTCTAACCGGTAACCGGTGCAAATCTACGATTCGCTGAAAACTTTTCGCCACCTTGAGTTCTGGAAACAAGCACACCAGATGAACGCCTTCAAGCGTCTCCAGTTCCATACCCGGAACGACAATTAGTCCTGTACCTTCTGCTGCTTTTATTGCCGCTTCACAATTCAGTGTTGTATTGTGGTCTGTAATGGCAATAATATTCAAACCCTTAAGCTGACTCATCCCCACAATATTATTAGGCGTCATGTCTTCATGTCCACATGGTGAAAGACAGGTATGAATATGCAGATCATAGTATATTTTCATTACTTCAGTCCCGCTTCATAGAGCGTTTTGAAAATCTCATAAGCCCCCATATCGGTACCCAGAAGCAAAATTTCTTCCTGGTTGGCCTTACTGATTACAGCCCCAGGCACGTCAATCCCCTCTGGTACGATTACACAGGCAAAATCAAGAAGTGAGGCTACAGCGACAATGTTATTATGGGTCATCACTGTTATCCAGGCATTGTCTGCCTTGCCGTTGGCCATCACCCAGCTCAGAAGATCACAGCACTGAAGTCCTGTTATTTCTCTGTCTGCATCCACCTCATTCAGAAGTTTGAAGCCATGTTTTTCAATTAAGTCCTTTACGTTCAACAGACACCCTCCTAATCATTTGACGAACTCTTCCGTACCAGGCAGCTCTCAATGCTCGCCTTACCGAGAACAATGTCTTCGGCTAAGGCGCGACACGTGGGCGCACCACAGGCACCACAGTCAATTCCCGGCAGCATTTGAAAGAGTTCTTCGATTTTAGACATCTTTTCCAAAGCTTTTCTTATATCCGTATCCAGCTTCAGTGCCGGTACTGGTTCAATGTCCTTATTCCATTCAAGCAGCTTCTTGTCATATATTTTTAGTGTATCAAGGTCACTGATACGCGGTGTCTGCTTTGAGCGCATCCGAATGCGCGTCTTTGCAATAAAAGGATTCTCGACATTCAGAGGACCGCCAACACACCCAGTAACACATGCATATGCTTCAAGAAAATCCACTTCGGTAAGCTTGCCCATCTCCAGCCGGTCAAGCACCTTGATAACCTCTTCTATCCCATCTACAGCCATATAGCTCTCGATGTTCATAGCAAAGCTCTGTCCGCCAACCATACCCCAGACAATGCCGCCTGCCGATGCCTTTTGAACCTGAGTCTTCACTTCAACATCATTATAGATCCGTATAAGCTTTGAATATATGGATTCAATGGAAATTGCGCCATCGATATGCGAATCGTCAATTCCCAGCGGGTCTTTGATGCTGGTAATCTTGGCGGGACACTGTGTGATGTAAAACACCCCAATTTCCTCTGCCTTGAGACCCGTTGTTTCCATGATTTTCTGTTTTGCCAGCCAAGCTGATACCTGCATCGGTGACTCCAACCTGATGATATGGTCTATCAGGGATGGGTAACGAATTTGAATCAGTCTCGTCACTGCAGGACAAAAAGTAGATATGAGGGGTCTTGGCTGATCGGATGTTTTGATTTTATCCAGCTGATACGCAGTGAGTATGTCCGCTGCGTATGCAACATCATACACATAGTCAAATCCAAGCTCATACAGGCCATTCATAACCTTGTTCATGTCGTATTCAAACTCAAATTGTCCATAGAGCGATATTGCTGGCAGGGCAATGTTGAATTTATAATTGTTGAGCATTTCGAGCGTATCTGTTTGGGCGCCCTTTGCGTGAAATGGGCATACCTTCAAACATTCGCCGCAATCGATGCATCTTTCATTTATAATCTGTGCCTTTCCGTCTTTGACACGTATCGCCTGGGTCGGACACCGATCCAGGCAGTAGGTGCATCCGTTGCAAAAGTCTTTTTCAAGTATGACGGAATGCCAATACTCTTTCATCTATTGCTCCCCCGATTACTTTGTCATAATAGTCACAAAGTCTACAAGTTCCAGACCATTTTAAGTCTTGTGTATTCACCCGGTTTTGAATCGATAGCAAATCCATCGCTGCAGCGTTTCATGTTCGGAAGGCCCATGCCCGCTCCAAAACCAAGCTCACGTATTGCGCTTGTTGCAGTTGAAAATCCTTCTGTCATCGCAAGTTCAATGTTTTCAATACCGGGACCTTCATCCTCAACGAAAACCTCTATGCAGTCAGATTTTACAAAGACTGTGATTTTCCCGCCGTTTGAATGAATGACCACATTGATTTCTGCCTCATAACTTGCAATGGCAATCTTCCGGATAATACCTGAGTCAATTCCCAATTGTTTCAATAACTTTTTAATTTTGCTAGAGGCTTCCCCCGCTCTAGAAAAATCATCTTGCTCGATGTCATATTCAAGCTTCATTGCAGCATCGACATCGTTCTTTACAAATGCCTGCTCCATTTTCTTCCCCTTACTTGCTTATACCTTGCAGCCCGTTACAGTAAAGTATTCCAGATGCGGTATAAAGCGTGTGCTTTGTTGCGATTAAAACGATTTTGTGTTCTTTGGCAAGTGTTACGACATCTTCAGAAGGATACTTCCCTCTGACGAATATAATAGCCTTGAGATCCAGCATTTCTGCAGTTCTCACCACCTGATGATTCGTAAGTCCGGTAAGCAATACCGTCTCATCACTCACATATGCCAAAACATCACTCATTAGATCCGACCCAAACGCCGCTTTAACATCCCGCTCCAGATACTCATGACCGATAATCACTTCGCCTTCAATCAGGTCTGCAATTTTACGGATAATCATGCGTACCTCCCTCTTATTCTATCAGTTTCTCTAATCTGTTTCATCACTCAAAATTGGTTATAATTTTCACAATTCTACCATCTCATTATACCACAAAACAATTTGATGTCGCTTCTATTCGACATTTCTTTAAGACATTTAGGCAAATTTTATTTCCCGCTTCATTCTGTCTCTGCCCAGGTGTTTTTTACTATAAAAAGCAGCTGCATGAATGTCTCACGCAGCTGCTCCATACCGTCTTTTTATCCAATACTCTAAGCTTTAAACCTAAACCGTTCTGTGGACGCCTTCAGATGCTCAATACTTGTAACTGTCTTCTCAAATACACTGACCACATCTTTTAGCTTGGAGTCCTGCTCATCCACACTTGCATTGACTTCCTCGGTAGATGCCGCCGATTCCTCCGATATGGCGGAAATGTGTTCTACCGCACCGAGCACCGTATCTTTGAGGATACTCATTTCATTTATCGCATCTGTCAGACTGGCAATGTTGTCTATCATGGAATCATTGTAGCTGATGATTTCGTCAAACGATTCCTTGGTGTTGCGCATGTTTTCATTTGCCTCGCGATTGATTGTATCCACCTTTGACATGGAGTCTTTAGCTTCATCAATGACGAAGATGATTTCCTGAATAATGCTTTGAATTTCCTGACTTGCATTTTTGGATTGCTCCGCCAACACTCTCACTTCATCAGCAACAACCGCAAACCCACGCCCCTGCTCTCCTGCCCGAGCCGCCTCGATGGCTGCATTAAGAGCAAGCAGGTTGGTCTGCTCAGATATGTTCTGAATGGTATCAACGATCTCATTGATGGATTCCGATTTTCCAGTCAAGTCTATGACCTTTCTGCCCAGGACGGCGTTTTCGCTGGTGTTTTGTTCAAAACGACGTTCAAGCTCCAGCATGGCATTCACACCAAGCTGATTCTTTTCCTTCACACGATTCGCCGACATGACCAGACTGCCTGCGCTCTGGTCAACACCTTCTATTTGTGCGGAAAGGTGTGTGGTGGTTTCCAGTATGCTCACAGCCTCTTGAGACTGTGACGTCGCACCTTCTGCCATTTCCGTCACAGAAATGGTGATTTCTTGGCTTGAACTCGAAATATAGGATATGTCCTTGTTCATCTTATTAAAGCTCTCAAGGACTCTTGTGCTGATACCAACGACATCGCTTATGAGCGCTGTCAGGTCATGGACCATTTTGTCGAAGTCTCTGCTGAGGCTTCCGATTTCATCCTTGCGGCGCTTATATGACTCTTTTACATGAACATCCAGATTCCCTGCTGCCAAAGCCTTGACGAGATCTGAGATTTCAGAAATTCCGCCTGAAATACTTGAACTGATTCTATAGACTACCCCGACGCTACCAAGAACAACTATAGCAATGAAGATTTCCTGAACCCACTGCATGTACTCAACTTTTTCAGTGTGTTCCTGAACAGCCTGATCGATTATGATTCCAATTTTCTCGCCAATCTGATCAATGATATTCCGCGACTCGTCAAAATGCACCTGTCCTGCAAACTCAATGAATCCAACCTGGCTTACATATTGCGCGATATACCTGTCGGCTTCCTGTTTCCAGCTTGCATAGTTTTCTGTAAAGCTTTCAATCTGCTTGTCCATTTCCTCAATTTTCATACTTTCAGGACTTTGAACGCGCATGAGGTCAAGGTACTTCGTCGCACCTTCAAGTGTTCGTGTTCTTGCCTGATCCGCATTTTCTTCATAGCTTTCCATATCCGAGCGGAAGCCATCTGTTCTCGGGTCCTTCTTCAGCATATTCTGAAGTGCCGCTATCGCCTGATAGTAATCACGATCTGCGTTCAGCACCAGGGAGATGCTCTCCATACCTGCCTTTACAGCACTATAATTGGCAGACTCAGATAGACCATCAATCATCTCTCCAATTGCATCTACGGCATTTCGAGCATTTTCAAAATAGCTTGCACCCGGAAGGTCAATAAAGCCATTGTCTTGCTCGTAGGTCTCAATTTTTGCGTCCACATCACTACGCCACGCTTTAAACGCCGCATCAAACTCTGTCTTGTAAGTTACAAACGCCTGTACCTCTTCGCTGCGCGCATCTTCAGCTTCCAAATAAGTCATGACCAAATCAATGGACTCATTGGTCCTATCATAAGCCTGCGCTGTGTTTTCCTCAAAGCTCGCCTTGGCACCAGCATACTCTTCGCTGCTTGGATCCAGGTTGAGCATCTGATGCAGTGCGTCTACAGCCTGATAATAATCACGATCGGCATTGAGCACCAGAGTGCTTGACTGAATGCCGAAATCCTCCACATCTACAAGGGCACTCTTAAGCGTGTTCGCAATATACAGGCTAGATACAATGCCAACTACACCCACCATTAATATGGATATTATGGATGATAGGATTAATTTGTGCTTTACACTCATAGTCTCTCCTCCTAATTATTCACATACAGGTATATGATATGTATACCCAAATGATGCAGTTTCGACTTACCAAACTGTAAAAATTTATAAAACTCAAGGCGTAAAGGCCTTGAGTTTTATGATAAATTGATCAATATTTACTTTTCCCAACTATCGATAAGCTTCTGAACGGTCTCAAGCACGATTTCAAACACCGCGTCCTCCGTTCCCGAGGCATCAATACATACGATTCTCTCTGAATGCGCTTCAGCCAGCATGAGATATCCTTCGCGCACCTTCTTATGAAAAGCAAGTCCTTCATTGTCAAGCCTGTTGATTTCGCGCTCACCGGATGTTCTGATTCTCTCCTGACCCACAATAGGATCCAAATCAAAGAGCAGGGTCTTGTCCGGCATGAAATCCTCTGTGGCAAACCGGTTCATCTCATAGACAGACTCTACACCAAGCCCGCGCACATAGCCCTGATACACCATCGATGAGTCCACATAGCGGTCAAAAATGACGAGCTTGCCAGCTTCAACTGCTGGAATCACCTTTTCAACAAGATGCTGCCTGCGTGCCGCCGCATATAGAAGCGCTTCCGTCTTAGCATCCATTTCCGTGTGATCAGGATTATGAATGACCTCCCTAATGAGTTCAGCGATCCGCACACCACCAGGCTCCCGCGTCACCATAAAATCGATATTTCTTGTATTTAAATAGGATATCAGTTTTTCAAGTGCAGTCGTCTTACCCGTACCGTCTCCACCTTCAATTGAAATCACAGGCATTTTTCTTTTCACGTTTCAATACTCCTTCCAGTTTTTGTACATGTTTCTTCGCAACAGCCATCAGTGCCCCCATCTCTCCTAAAGCAGATCCATCACCATTTTCGCAACCAGTGAGAAGGATACAATAACAAATACAGGCTTGATGAAGGTGGCTCCCTTCGTGATGGCCAGCCTTGCGCCAACCCTTGCACCAATAATCATAGATATGCTCATTGGTATGGCTACTGCAAACAGAATTTTTTTGTTGATAAGAAAAAGTACAAAGGCTGTAAAATTACTCAACAGGTTCATCAGCTTAGAATTTGCCGATGCCTTTTTAAAATCATATCCAAATATATGTATGAGTCCAAAAATCAGAAAGGATCCCGTACCCGGTCCAAAAAAACCGTCATAGAAACCAAGAATCAGCGCCAAAGCTATTCCTAGCCCAATTTTTCTTTTATCTATACCCGCAAAGTGGTCATGCAGTCCAAGATCCTTCTTAAAGAAAGTATAGGCTCCGATAAAAATGACCAGCACTATAATGAGTACCCTTAAAAAATCCGGCTCGATTGCAAGAACTGCAAGAACACCCAGTGCAGATCCGACAAGTGAAAAAGGCAACAGATACTTGAGCATTTTGAAATTTACGTTTCCACTCTTATAAAAGTGATAGGAACTGGATATGGTCCCCATCGCTGATGCAAACTTATTGGTTCCGAGCGCCAGGTGCGTCGGCATTCCAATAGCAAGCAGGGCTGGTGTTGTTATAAGACCGCCACCGCCGACGATCGCATCTACCATGGCGCCAAAAAAGCCTGCTATACAGGCCAAAACAATTCCCAATATTCCTATAGTCATTTACAAATCTCCATTTCTTCGTAGTCACACTCTACTATAACATTTTCTGTAAATATTGCATAGGGATATCACGATACTAGAAAGAGCGCTGCAAAAGACCTGAGTCTTCTGCAACGCTCTCATTATGTTCTGTTATTTTGCCGGTCAGGGCATTATCGCTTGATCTATGAGCGTTCTTACTTAATTTCGAACTTCTCACGCGCATGGTAATGCGTGTGTAGAAGGTCGTGTGCCTTGTGGCTGTTTGGCTCGCCGAAGAAATCTTCGTAGATCTTTTGGATCTGTGGATTCTGGTGAGACTTTCTCAGAGGCATTACTGTATCCTCTTCGTAAAGTGCCTTAGCACGCTCAACACGAACATCGATACCCGTGTTCAGGATTTGTGATGGAACCTGTGGCTGGCCACCGCCGCATACACAGCCGCCTGAACAGCCCATGATCTCGATAAAGTGGTAATCTTTTTCGCCTGCTCTTACCATATCAAGAAGCTTAGATGCTTCTGCAGTAGAGTGCGCAACAGCAACCTTAACATCAAGCTCGCCGATTGTAACTGTAGCTTCCTTGATACCTTCAATACCACGTACAGCATCGTACTCGATGTCTTGTAGGTCTTGACCTGTCAGAACGTCAGCAACTGTACGAAGTGCAGCTTCCATAACGCCGCCAGTAGCACCGAAGATTACGCCAGCACCAGTGTACTCGCCTAGGAAGTCTTGGTCGTACTTCTCGTCTGGAAGTTGGTTGAAATCAAGACGCGCTTGCTTGATCATCTTGCCAAGCTCACGAGTTGTGATTACCGCATCTACATCACGGTAGCCTGAATCGTTCATTTCTTCACGAGCAGACTCAGTCTTCTTAGATGTACAAGGCATGAATGATACTACGAAGATTTTCGAAGGATCAACACCGTGCTTTTCTGCGTAGTAAGTCTTAGCTACAGCACCAAACATCTGCTGTGGAGACTTACATGTAGATAGGTTTTCAAGGAAATCAGGGTAGTTGAATTCCGCATGACGTACCCAGCCTGGAGAACAAGAAGTGATCATTGGCAATTTGCCGCCGTTCTTAATTCTGTTCAGAAGCTCGGTACCCTCTTCCATGATTGTAAGGTCAGCAGAGAAGTCAGTGTCGTAAACCTTGTCTACGCCAAGACGACGGATTGCTGCAACCATTTTACCAGTAACACGTGTACCGATTGGAAGACCGAATTCTTCACCAAGGCCAGCACGAACAGCAGGTGCAGTTTGAGCAACAACATGTACATCTGGGTTTTCGATTGCATCCCAAACGCGCTCGATGTCAGACTTCTCGCGAAGTGCAGCAACTGGACATACGATCATACACTGACCGCAGTAGATACATGGTGCATCTGCCATAGAAACGTCAAATGCTGGACCTACTGTAGTTTCGAAACCTCTGTTTTGGAAGTCTAGGATACCAAGACCTTGAGATTTCTTACATGCAGCAACACAGCGACCACAAAGGATACACTTGCTTGCGTCACGAATGATTGAGAATGACTTGTTGTCAATCTTTGCTTCACGCTTAGCGCCTTCAAATGTTACTTCTTCAATTCCCAGCTCTTCAGAAAGGCTTTGAAGTTCACAGTTCTTGTTACGAGCACAAGTCAGACACTCTCTATTGTGGTTAGCAAGAAGCAGTTCAGTTGTTGTCTTTTGAGACTCACGAACACGCTTCGTATTAGTTTTAACAACCATGCCTTCACGTACAGGCAGCACACATGATGCCTGAAGTGTACGAGCACCTTCAACTTCAACGACACAGACACGGCAAGCGCCCACTTCGTTAAGATCTTTCAGGTAGCATAGTGTTGGAATATGGATACCAGCTTCACGAGCTGCTTCCAGTACTGTATAGTTTGACGGCACTTCCATTTCCATGCCGTTCATAGTCAGCTTTACCATTTCCACTGTATTACACCTCTTCCCTTTACAAATTACTGTTTAACGATAACTTTTACTGGACACTTGTCGATACAAGCACCACACTTGATACACTTGTCCTGATCGATTACGTGAGGCTGTTTTCTCTCACCAACAATCGCGTCAACTGGACATACACGTGTACAAGCTGTACAACCGATACAACCGTCACCGATAACGATTTGAAGCAGATCTGTACAAACGCCAGCTGGACATTTCTTGTCAACAACGTGCGCGATGTACTCGTCTTTGAAGTGCTTCAGTGTAGAAAGTACAGGGTTTGGAGCTGTTTGTCCAAGACCGCAAAGTGCTGAATCCTTGATTGAGTAGCATAGGGACTCTAGCTTATCGATATCTTCTAGTGTGCCTTTGCCTTCACAGATTTTGTTCAGCATTTCAAGCATACGCTTTGTACCTTCACGACAAGGTGTACACTTACCACAAGACTCATCAACAGTAAAGTCAAGGAAGAAGCGCGCAACGTCAACCATACAGTTGTCTTCATCCATTACGATCATACCACCAGAACCCATCATAGAGCCAAGTGATACAAGGTTATCGTAATCGATTGGCGTATCAAGATGCTCATCAATCAGACAACCACCTGATGGACCGCCAGTCTGTACAGCTTTGAACTTCTTACCGTTTGGAATACCGCCGCCAACTTCGAAGATAACTTCACGTAGCGTTGTACCCATTGGGATTTCAAGAAGACCAGTATTGTTGATTTTGCCGCCCAGTGCAAATACTTTAGTACCTTTTGATTTTTCTGTACCGATGCCAGCATACCACTCAGCACCGTTCAGAATGATTTGAGCAACGTTAGCATAAGTTTCAACGTTGTTCAGAAGTGTTGGTTTGCCCCAGATACCCTTTTGTGCAGGGAACGGAGGACGTGGACGAGGCATACCTCTTTCGCCTTCGATTGAAGCGATAAGCGCTGTTTCCTCACCACATACGAATGCGCCAGCACCCAGACGGATTTCAAGATCGAAATTGAATCCAGTTCCGAAAATGTCATCGCCTAGCAGGCCGTACTCTTTAGCTTGCTCGATAGCAATCTCAAGTCTGTGTACAGCGATTGGGTACTCAGCACGGATATATACGTAACCACGATCAGCACCAACAGCGTAAGCAGCAATTGCCATAGCTTCGATTAGTGCATGTGGGTCACCTTCAAGAACAGAACGGTCCATGAATGCACCTGGGTCACCCTCATCGGCATTACATGCAACGTACTTTTGGTCGCCTTCAGCCTGGTAAGTAAACTGCCATTTCAGACCAGTTGGGAAACCACCGCCACCACGGCCACGAAGACCTGATTTTTTCATTTCGTCGATTACATCTTCTCTTGACATTTCAGTAAGTGCCTTACCAAGAGCTCTGTAACCATCCATTGCGATGTATTCGTCAATTTGCTCAGGGTTGATTACACCACAGTTACGAAGCGCAATACGCTGTTGCTTCTTGTAGAATCCAACCTCGTCGATTGACTGAATCTCGTCTTCTTTAACAGATTCTGCATAAAGAAGATCTGTTACGATACGACCCTTTAGAAGGTGTTCTTCAGTGATGCGCGCGATATCATCAGCAGATACACGGCTGTAGAATGAACCTTCTGGGTAGATGATTACGATAGGACCAGCTTCACAAAGACCGAAGCAGCCTGTACGTACAACTTTTACTTCACTTTCCAGATTATGCTTTGCAAGCTCTTCTGCAAATTTAGCTTCAATATCCAGTGAGCCTGAAGACGTACATCCAGTACCGCCACAGACTAGGACATGTGATCTATAAAAATCCATGTGTTAACCTCCTCAAACTTTGGTTTTACTTATCAGCTGCGCCGATTGTATACTCAGAAACAACCTGGCCGTTTACGATGTGCTCAGCGATTACACGCTTAGCTTTCTCAGCATCCATCTCAACGTAAGTTACTTTGTCTTCGCCTTCTTTGTAAACTTCAACGATTGGCTCAAGACGACATACGCCGATGCAACCAGTTTGAGTTACTTCAACACTTGCAAGGTTTCTTTTTTGTACTTCTTCAACCATTGCAGTCAGGACAGGACGTGCGCCTGCTGAGATACCGCAAGTTGCCATACCAACAACAATACGCGTACCTTTTCTTTCTTTACGAATATCTACTTTCTTAAGTGCTTCTTCTCTAATTTTAGCGAGTTCAGCTAGTGATTTCATGAAGCTACCTCCTCAGTTATCAACTTAAATTAGCCCTTGTACTTTTCCAGGATACCTGGAATGTCAGCTTCTACAAGACGACCGTAAACGTCTTCGTTTACTGTAAGAACTGGTGCAAGACCGCATGCACCGATGCAACGTGTTGCTTCAAGCGAGTATTTGCCGTCAGCTGAAGTCTTGTCAACTTCAAGGTTCAGTTCACGCTTGATTCTGTCAATCAGTGATTGTGCGCCTTTAACGTAGCAAGCCGTACCCAGACAAACACCAATATGGTACTCGCCTTTTGGCTCCAGTGAAAACTGTGAGTAGAATGTAACAACACCGTAGATTTCTGCCATTGGAACGCTCAAACCTTTTGAAATGTGTTTTTGAACTTCCATTGGAAGACATCCGAAAATGTGCTGGCCTTCGTGAAGAACTGGCATAAGGGCACCATTAGTTCCCTTGTGCTTAGCAATTGCTTCATCGAGTTTGGCAAATTTCTCTTGTGATAGAAGATCTTTGGCCATGGTCTTTCTTTCCTCCCTTTATTTGAACTTATGGATATCCGTTTAATAGCATAGCTATTGAGGCGTGGAATCCATGCATTACCTAACAGGTTGATTTTGAATATTTCCGATAAGAAACTTGCATTTGTCAGTCACTTTGTTAAACCTTTAACTTTGTAAAACGCACAAACAAGGAAAACCTTTTCTTCTCAATAGAAGCAATCTTCCCGCTTGTCCGAAAACAATTTGTTATGCAGTTTGATTTATAAATTATCAGAAAATTCTAGCAAACGACGTGCATTTTTACAACTTTTCCCTAAATCGGCCATATAAAAGAGCCTCGTAAGGCCGACTAAATTAATATACGTATTCCATTATTTCTCATTTAAGTATATTGTATGCAAACATTACAGGCATAAATAATAATCCCAAGCTTTCTAGTAGGATATACCTTATACTAATATCGCCAATGCAATCGGCTGAAACCGTTTGTATTGGCGAGTTCTAGGATAGTTAAAAATTATACAATGTCGTACAAGCACTATTATATCACAAGTATATCAACTGTAAATATACTTTCTAATAAAATCGACATATTTTTCACATTTATACTGAGAACGATTATATATAAAAAGGATACGACCTTATGTCAAACTAGCCGTATCCTCATAATTATACAATTATAAATTGTCTGCATGTCAGGACAAGCTCAAGTCCCTTTTACTGATAAGTTTCACGCAGCCTTCTATCTAGCTCTTTGGCAGCGTTGTATCCCTCAGACTTCTGTCTGTGATTTGTTGCTGCCGCTTCCAGGATTACCGCCAGGTTTCTACCAGGCTTAACCGGGAGGTAAATAGCTGCAACTTCTGTATCGAGAATATCTATATGCTTGTCTTCAATGCCCAAGCGATCGTAAGCCTTGCCCTCTTCCCAGTCTTCCAGCTGAATGACCATATCGATGATCTTATGATGACGAATGGATGCCAGACCATACAACTTGGCTACATCCAGAATACCGATGCCTCTGATTTCAAGGAAGTTTCTGATAAGTGCAGGCGCCCTGCCTACCAGTGTACTGTCCGGCATTTTTTTGATTTCAATAGCGTCATCTGCAACAAAACGGTGGCCACGCTTTACCAGTTCAAGCGCTGTTTCCGATTTACCAATGCCAGATTTTCCAAGAATCAGAATACCAACACCATAGACGTCGACAAGAACGCCATGCAGTGTTACCGTTGGTGCCATTTGCTCCTCCAGATATTCAAGAAGTCGACTCACGAATGAAGTCGTTGCCATTGTCGTTCTAACAATAATACGGCCATACTTCTCAGCAGCCTCTATAAACTCTGGGAACACTTCCTGCTGTCTTGTGAATATAAGCAGAGGGATGTCGTATGACATGAGCCGATCAGCAATTTCATGCTTCTGCTCAGGTGCGAGGGTATCAAAATATGCCCATTCGTTCTTACCTACAATTTGAATACGCTCATAAACAAAATGTGCGTAGAAGTTTGCCAGCTGCAGTCCACATCTGTTCACTTCCAGAGTTTTTATTTCCGGATTACATTCAACATCTTTCACAATTTCAAGCCCGAGATCATTAATTAATTGCTGAACCTTTACAACTCTCATTGGGTAACCCCTTTCTAAAACCTGATACAAATTTGACATATGATCTCCTTTCACGCCCCGACAATCCGTCACAATCATGTCGGAACATAAGCTCTCTATTTTTTAGTGTTTCTTTCTAATATGCTTCATCCTGTACATACTTTGTATTGAAGTAATCAAAAATGGCTTCGGCGACTTTTCTATTGATGCCGTCAACTTCCTGCAGCTCATCGACAGTTGCCTGCCTAATGCTATCTATGGATTTGAAATGCTTCATCAAACTTGTACGTCTTGTCTTTCCTATCCCCGGTATATCGTCAAGCACAGAGTACGTCATCTGTTTATTTCTAAGCGCTCTGTGGTATTCTATTGCAAATCGGTGCACTTCTTCCTGTATAGATGCTACATATCTGTATATTTCGTGATTTGATTTTATTTCAACCATTTCACCGGCATAGTACAACCGATCCGTTCTATGCTTATCATCTTTGACCATGCCTGCAACTGGTATATCCAGTCCAAGGGCATTTAAAACATCAAGCACGCTGTTCACATGACCCTTGCCGCCGTCGATGAGCAGCAGATCAGGAAATACAGAGAACCTTCCATTGTCAACGCCGGTCCTTTTAAGCTCTTCTTGTTCTTCAAGCCCCCGTCTGAAGCGTCTGAAGAGTATTTCCATCATGGACCCATAGTCATTGGCACCTTCAATTGTCTTCACTTTAAATCTTCTGTAATCACTCCTCTTCTTCTTTCCATCCTCAAAGACGACCATCGACCCCACCGACAGCACGCCGTAAATATTGGAAATATCATATGCTTCTATACGCCTGATTGGCTTACCTGTCTGAAGGATATCCTCAAGACCGGTTCTAATAAGCTGACGCTTATATTTATCGACTTCAATCTGCTCCTTGAACTTATCTATATATTCCTGAGCATTTTTTCTGACAAGATCAGCGACCTTCTTCTTCTCACCACGTTGGGGCACAATAACCTTGACCTTGTGGTCTGCCTTATGGGTCAGCCAGTCTTCAATAAGCTGGTGGTCACTCGGCGGATCGGACAAGATGACTTCCTTTGGAATGAAAGGTGTTCCACTGTAGTGCTGGATGAGAAAACTCGATAAGATATCATCGATTGACTCTGTTTCGGTATCATCGAGAATGAACTTCTCATTGCCGAGCAGTTTTCCGTTTCTGACAAAGAAGAGCATGATGCAGGTTTGGCCCATTTCCCGAGCCCAAGATATAATATCCTGATTCACATCGGAAGTCGTCACCACACGCTGCTTGACCTGAAGACGCTGAATCGCTTCAAGCTGATTACGGTACATGGCCGCCTTTTCAAAATTCAGTGTCTCTGCGGCGCTATGCATCTTGCTTTCAATTTTGGGAATGAGCATTTCATACTTTCCGCTGAGAATCTGGAGAATCTCATCAATGATCTCCATGTACTCTTCGTGATGCACCTCTCCCTGACACGGACCAAGGCACTTTCCTATATGGAAGTTGAGGCAAGGCCGTTCCGTGTTCTTTTCAAGATTCTTATTGCATTTTCGTATCGGATATACACGATTTATGGTATCAATTGTCCTGTTGACAGCATCGACATCCGTATAAGGTCCAAAATACTTGGCCTTGTCTTTTAGAAGCCGCCGTGTCTTAATGACCCGTGGATATTTTTCGTTCAGTGTTACTTTGATATAAGGATAAGTCTTGTCATCACGAAGAAGGATGTTAAAGCGCGGCTGATGCTTTTTGATCAGGTTTGCTTCAAGTATCAGGGCTTCCATTTCCGTATCCGTGATAATGTACTCAAATTCAGCAATATTCACAACCATCGTCTGAACCTTTGTCCCATGAGAGTTAAACCCTCTGAAATAGGAAGACACCCGGTTCTTTAGATTCTTGGATTTGCCGACATATATTATATGATTGTTCTTATCCTTCATTAAGTAAACGCCCGGCTTTTCGGGCAGTTTTTTCAACTGATCTTTAATGTTCACAACGCCACCTCATATAAAATTATATATTTATTTACGCCGTTAGACAAGATTCATCAAACATACCTCTTGTATATATCTAAGAGGGCGACTTTATGACTTGAATCCCCCCTTGTTGAAAACATATATTTCAAAATTGAAATATATGCTTTCAATAAGGGGCATTTAAATCCACTATGACAAACGGTATAATAAAATAGCAGATATCATTCTATCTGCGTTAGGAGGACGAAAATGTTTAAGCATCGCATATTTATACCGGTTGTCGCCTTCATGGGCTGTATTACTGTCTTTTCATTTATAATGCCTTATTTTGATTTTTTCTATTCAAGTGATTTGAATCTGATCAATGGGACCCTGGCACTTATAATCATTCTCTTTCCAGTACTGGAAGCACTTATGCGCACCATCCTTGTCACAAAATCATATGACCCTGGAAAATTCTTTTTCGCTGTTCCCATGCGTGAAAAATATTATAGACAGGGATTCTATTATGGAATTCTCATCCTTGTTCTGCTCGTCGTGCCCTATCTGCGCGGCAGTGCCAGTATGAATCTTTTTGACCTGGTGACCAGCGCCGTGTGCTGGATGATCGTTTCGGTGCTCATGCTCTACATTACACAGAAAAGAACATTCGTGAACTTTATGAATGATGGCATCATCATAAAAGGTATCGACTTAAGGCTTGAGTTTCCAATGAACGATCCCATAAGGAGCAATTCGGGCATATACACCTTCCGTGATTTCAGAGGATTTTATATTGAAGGCAACTTACTTCAGCTTTTCCTCAAGGACAATAACGGGAAAATCACCGCAGACCTGCCAAAGGACAAGGTCCAGCACATCATTGCCTTTTTACTGAGCAAGGAAGTCAAGCGTCTGCAAATTCATGAGCTCAGTCAGTACTGATACACTCAGCGAAACAAGTATATACAGAATTATCAAGGACCATGCGTACAGCAAAATGTACGGCATGGTCCTGTTTTTTAAAGAATACGTCTTATAAAATACGTTTCAAAAATGCACCGGTGTGAGACTTGTCAACTTTCACAATATCTTCTGGCGTCCCCTGTGCCACGATGGTACCGCCGCCGTCACCGCCTTCAGGTCCAATGTCAATAATGTAGTCACTGCATTTGATCATATCGAGATTATGCTCGATAACCACGACAGTGTTTCCGCCTTCAACAAGTCTTTGCAAGACTTTGATCAGGTTGCTCACGTCGTGCATGTGCAGACCAGTTGTCGGTTCATCAAGAATATAAAGTGTCTTGCCAGTACTTCTCTTGGATAGTTCAGATGCCAGCTTAATACGCTGGGCCTCACCACCAGAGAGCTGTGTCGATGGCTGTCCAAGTCTGATATAATCGAGACCCACGTCATGCAGTGTCTGAAGTTTACGCTTGATTGCAGGGACATTTTCAAAAAAGACGAGAGCTTCTTCAACCGTCATATCCAGGACATCCGATATGGTTTTGCCCTTATACTTGACCTGAAGGGTCTCCCGATTGTAGCGTTTGCCCTTGCAGACATCACACTGTACATAAACATCCGGCAAAAAGTGCATTTCGATTTTGATAATGCCATCACCCTTGCAGGATTCGCAGCGTCCACCTTTAACATTAAAACTGAATCGGCCTTTCTGATAACCTCTTATTTTCGCTTCATTTGTCGCCGCAAAGAGATTTCGAATATGATCGAAAACACCAGTGTAGGTTGCCGGATTGGACCTTGGTGTTCTGCCAATAGGCGACTGATCAATATCAATGACCTTATCGATGTGCTCAAGGCCTTCTATGCTCTTGTGTTTGCCAGGCCGTGTACGTGTTCTGTAAAGTGTCGCCGCAGCTGCCTTATAAAGGATTTCATTTACAAGGGAGCTCTTGCCTGAACCCGATACACCGGTCACGCATGTAAACACACCGGTTGGAATATCGGCATTGACCTTCTTCAGATTGTTTTCCTCTGCACCCTTGATTCGAATCCAGTTTTCTTTTGGCTCTCTGCGCTTTTCAGGTACATCTACCGAAAGTTTTCCAGACAGATATTTCCCAGTCAGGGAATTTTCATTGTTGAGAATATCCTCCAGGGTTCCCTCAGCGGTGATATAACCGCCATGCTCACCCGCGCCAGGACCGATATCTACAATATAATCTGCAGACTCTATGGTCTCTTCATCATGTTCAACGACTATCAGTGTATTGCCAATGTTGGTCAGTCTTCTAAGTGTTGTCAGAAGACGTGCATTATCCCGCTGATGCAAACCAATACTCGGTTCGTCAAGAATATAGAGTACGCCCACAAGTCCTGAACCAATCTGGGTTGCAAGACGAATCCGCTGCGACTCCCCACCAGATAGTGTCCCAGCTGCCCGCGCAAGTGTCAGGTACTCAAGTCCAACATTCTTAAGAAAAGACAGTCGTGCGACCACTTCTTTTAGAATCTGTTCTGAAATCTTTTCCTGTTTTTCCGTCATAGTCGGATTTGTAAAAAACTCAAGGGAATTCTTCACAGACATTTCAGTGACTTCAATAATATTCTTCCCGCTGAATGTCACCGCAAGGGTCTCAGGCTTCAAACGCTTGCCACCGCACGCACTGCAAGGCGTCAGGCTCATGAACTCCTCAATTTTTTGTCGCATATAGTCTGAATTTGTTTCCTTGTAACGGCGTTCAAGGTTTCCAATAATCCCCTCAAACGGCGCCTTGTACTTTCTGACCCCACCATACTTGCTCTCATAATGGAATTCAATGATTCTGTCTCCTGTACCATACAGAATGTCATTGAGGACACCCTTCTTCATATCCTTCAGAGGCGTATCCATACTGGTCTTATGAAAGTTGAGAACAGACTCCACCATCTGTACGTAATAGGTCCCCTCTCCGGAGGACGCAATGGGTGCAATAGCCCCCTCATTCACACTTAGTGACATGTCCGGCACCACAAGTTCTGGATCCACACGCTGAAGATGTCCAAGGCCCTTACAAGATTCACAAGCTCCATACGGCGCATTGAAGGAGAACATTCTTGGTTCCATCTCTGCAATTCCCAGACCATGTTCCGAACAGGAAAAATTCGTGTTGAAGGTTAGGTCATCTCCATCGATGACATTTGCAATCACAAGACCGTCTGAAAGCTTCAGCGCCGTCTCAATTGAATCGGAAATCCGCTGCTTTGACTCGGCCTTGATCATGACACGGTCTATAACGACCTCTATGTTGTGCTTCTTATTCTTATCGAGTGTGATTTCCTCTGAAAACTCTCGCAGCTCACCATTGACACGTACACGAACGAAGCCTTCTTTTTTAAGCTGGTTGAGCTCCTTCTTGTGTGTACCTTTTTTCCCACGTACTACCGGGCTTAAAATCTGAATCTTTGTCCGCTCTTCAAGGGCCATAACCTGGTCAACAATCTGGTCTACTGATTGCTGGGAAATTTCTTCTCCACAAACTGGACAATGCGGAATGCCTGCACGCGCGTAAAGCAAACGGAGATAGTCATAAATTTCCGTAACCGTTCCAACCGTAGATCTAGGGTTCTTGCTTGTTGTTTTCTGATCTATGGAAATTGCAGGCGACAAACCTTCAATATACTCGACATTCGGTTTTTCCATCTGTCCCAGGAACTGCCTTGCATATGCAGAAAGACTTTCAACATAGCGCCGCTGTCCCTCAGCATAGATTGTGTCAAACGCAAGCGATGATTTTCCCGAACCACTCAGACCTGTAACGACAATCATCTGGTCACGGGGCAACTTAATATCAATATTTTTAAGATTGTGCTCCTTGGCACCTTTTACTTCAATATAATTTTTATTCATGCTTCACCTCTGGTATCCATAAAAACTGTTTCTATTTTCCTTCCAGTTTTGACTTGAGTTCTATAATCCTGTCACGAAGCTCTGCGGCGCGTTCAAACTGAAGTGCCTGGGAAGCCGCTATCATTTCCTGTTCAAGTTCTTGAATATACTCTTCAATAGATTCCACTTCAAGAACATCTTCATCCAGAACCGCTTGATACTCCGCCTCATCCTCTGCCGCTCTCGTCGCCTCGATGACAGAGTGGATATTCTTCTTAATCGTCATAGGAATGATCCCGTGTTCTTCATTGTAGGCATTTTGAAGCTCACGTCTACGGTTCGTTTCATCAATTGCAACACGCATGGACCGAGTGATTTTATCGGCATACATGATGACAAAACCATTGGCATTTCTCGCAGCACGTCCAATTGTCTGAACCATGGAGGTCTCTGACCGTAGGAAGCCTTCCTTATCTGCGTCGAGTATTGCCACTAGGGAAACTTCCGGCAAGTCCAGTCCCTCTCTGAGCAGGTTGATTCCAATGAGTATGTCAAAGGTACCGGATCTCAGCTCCTTAATGATTTTCATACGCTCCAAGGTATCGATATCAGAGTGCAGATACTTGACCTTCAGGTCCATTTCCTTGAAATAGTCAGTCAAATCCTCTGACATTTTTTTTGTGAGTGTTGTAACCAGCACCCGCTCCTTTTTCTCGATACGCTTGATGATTTCTGAATACAAATCATCAATCTGTCCTGAAACAGGACGCACATCAATAAGGGGATCGAGCAGACCCGTCGGTCGGATGATCTGCTGCACGATTTCAGCACTATGATCCTTCTCATACGGTCCAGGTGTGGCACTTACAAAGAGTCCCTGAGGCATGATTTCCTCAAATTCTTCGAAGTTAAGCGGACGGTTGTCAAGCGCTGACGGAAGTCGGAAGCCATAATCCACCAGATTCTGTTTTCTCGACCGGTCTCCGCCAAACATACCGCGTATTTGGGGAAGACTTACATGGGACTCATCGACCACAACGAGAAAATCTTCAGGGAAATAGTCCATGAGTGTATAGGGTCTTCTCCCAGCAGGCAAATTATTGATATGTCTCGAATAGTTTTCAATACCCTGACAAAATCCCATTTCGCGAAGCATTTCAATATCATAGCGGGTGCGCTGTTCAATACGCTGGGCTTCAACGAGCTTACCTTCATTTTTGAAATATGCAATGCGTTCTTCAAGCTCTTCTTCGATTGCAACAACTGCGCGTTCTATATTTTCCTTGCTCGTTACATAATGGGATGCCGGGAAAATTGAGACATGCTCACGCAAGCCGATAATCTCACCCGTGAGGGCGTTCACCTCTGTGATTCTGTCTATTTCATCACCAAAAAGTTCAATGCGTACAACGTTCTCAGATGCCGCTGCCGGAAATATTTCTATGACATCGCCACGTACACGGAAGGTGTTGCGGACAAAGTTGATGTCATTGCGTGAATACTGTATGTCGACAAGCTTCGATAAGATTTCCTCTCTCGATTTCTCCATTCCCGGTCTGAGAGACAGCACCAAATTCTTGTAGTCCACAGGCGCGCCAAGTCCATAGATACAGGACACGGATGCAACAATGATGACATCCCGCCGTTCATAGAGCGATGCCGTCGCGGAGTGGCGCAGCTTGTCTATTTCATCATTAATGGATGAATCCTTTTCAATAAATGTGTCCGAATGAACAACGTATGCTTCAGGCTGGTAATAATCGTAATATGAAACGAAGTACTCTACTGCATTTTCTGGAAAGAACTCGCGAAACTCACTGCAGAGCTGTGCTGCAAGTGTCTTGTTATGTGCGATGACAAGTGTTGGTTTCTGTACCTTTTCAATCACCTTCGCAACGGTATAGGTCTTGCCCGATCCTGTAACACCAAGAAGTGTCTGACACTTCTTGCCCTTCTCAATACTAGCAGATAGCTGTTCTATCGCCTGAGGCTGATCGCCCATCGGCTCAAATTCTGAAATTACCTTAAACTCATTCATAGTCCACCTCATGCCAAACGTTTGTTCGATTTACTTTATCATTATATGATACTCACCAACAGGAGTCAATTTCTATGGGACCTTATTTGTAAACTTACCCACATTCCAAAGAAGTATCATTAATAAGCCATATGCGGTTTTAATATATCACAATTTCAATCCACTTTAAAGATGTCATTGTGGGCGCACCGGGCAACCTACGATTTCCCTGGTCGCTTAACGCGCCCAATAGTCAAAAACGGCCATAAGAACACATTCATGCGCGCATGATGTGTGTGAAATGCCAGGGCAATTTTCAATTGCCCATGTCGCTAGTCGCGCCATTTTTATTTGTCTTTTGAAATGCACAGAGCAACCTTCGGTCGCTCACGTCGCTAGTCGCGCCATATACGTAAATGCAGAAAGCCCCCTATTCAAATTTCATTTGAGTGAGACTGACTATAAGGATTAGCAGAACAGCACCGGGCAACCTCCGGTTTCCCTGGTCGCGCTTTTTCATTTGTCTTTTGAAATGCACAGAGCAATCTGTCGATTGCTCATGTCGCTAGTCGCGCCATATACGTAAATGCAGAAAGCCCCCTTTCAAATTTCATTTGAGTGAGACTGACTATAAGGATTAGCAGAACAGCACCGGGCAACCTCCGGTTTCCCTGGTCGCTTAACGCGCCCAATAGTCAAAAACGGCCATAAGGACACATTCATGCGCGCATGATGTGTCCTTATGGCCGTTTTTGACTGCTGTTCTTTGTTTTTCCGCAAAAAAAGAAGAGAACCTCTCAACCCATTCGGAGGTTCTTTCCCTAATTTTTAGAAAGACGGTGTAATTTTTTACAAATACGTTTGGAGCTTTTCAAACAGTGAGTTTACTGCATCTTCGTCACCGCTTGCATTTGAAGTGCTTGCTTCTTGAATCTGTTCAAGAATCTCTTGAAGCAGTTCTTCAGCGTCAGTTGTTTCAGAACTGTCTTCCGACTCATCAGTTGCGGAAAGCATTTCACTAAGTATGGACGAACCATCGATTGAGCCTGAACCACCTGGGCCACCAGCTGGTGGAGGTCCTGACGGTGGCTGACCGCCTGCTGGTGGTTGCCCACCCATTTGCATGCCTGCCATTTGACCCATGACTTGTGACATCATCATCTCCATGTTTTCCTTCATTTCATCATCGAAGGATTTCATTTCAGATTCAGTCAGACTGCCGTCACCATCCGAGTCAATTTTAGAAAACAACTCTTCACTTTTTTCATCACTCTCAGTCGCTTCTAGGAATTCATCCATGTCAACAGCGTTATCGCCGTTAATATCAGTGTCCGCGAACTTATCACTTGGACTTGCGTTCTGAGCTTGCATCGATTGCAATTGCCAGCTGCTACTAGAAATACCACTAATCATTCTTACACCTCCGAATCTTTCTTGTGGGATATGGGGGTATTGTTATTCTCATTAAAGCACGTGAATGTGGGTAAATTTACATGAAATTGTGATGAAAATGTGATGAAATTCTAAATTTATACCCCGGAGTCAATATTTATTCTTCTCCGGGGCATTTGTATTAATCTTAGTTTTCAGTTCGGGCAAGCTCAGCTGCCTTCAAATGCTTTTCTTCAAGACGTTTGTTGATAAACCGGTTGAACTGATTTCTCACAATAGCCATAACAGGTACACAAATCAACATGCCGAGAACACCAAACAAGCCGCCGCCAATCAGGATGGCGAGTATGATCCAAAATGGAGAAAGGCCTACGGAATCCCCTAGAATGTATGGACCTATGATATATCCGTCCAGCTGTTGAAGGACCAATATAAAAAGGCCTACCCAAAGCGCCGTAATGGGACTTGTGAAAAGTGTGATGAATATGGCCGGCACAGCACCAATAAAGGGACCGAAATACGGAATCATGTTCGTCACACCGATAATGATTGACATCAGCAGCGCATAAGGAGCTTTCATCGCCCACATGCCGGCAAAACAGATCAAGCCGACAATCAGTGAGTCTATCATCTTTCCAATAATGTACTTTGAGAATATCGCATCTGCTTCATGGATAAATTTAACCATGGAAACAGCCTGTTCCTTCCTCAACAGCGCATAATTTGCCCTGCGAATGCCATCGATGAAGGCTTCCTTGTCCTTCAGCATGTATATGGATATGATCAGTCCAATGAACATTTTGAACACACCGGATGTCACACCCAGAACGCCTGTCAAAAGACCCGTCAAAATCGAATTGGAATAGGCGCTTGCCTTGTTGAACAATTCCTGTACCGACGTCAAATCGAAGTTTTCGAGGGATTCGATGAATCCAAGACGCTCAAGCTCTTCATACTGCCTTGTTCCCCATGCCTCAGCCGTATTCACATATCCCGGTACGTTCTTTAGGATGTCCGTGATACTTTGCACCAGACTTGGAATGACCATGATGAAAAACAAACCAATCACACTGATAATGACCAAATAAACAATAGCCACACTGATTCCACGTCCAAGTCGAAGTTTGGTCTCAATTTTTCTGAGCAGCGGATTCGCCAGATATGCAATTACAAAAGCCCATATGAAGGGTACGAGTATATTGACAATCAGATGGATGAAAATACCTACCGATTCAATTCGATCGATGAGCTTAAAAGCGATTATCGAGAATATGACTATTGGCAAATACGCAATATAGGGAATTCTATTCATAAATTATTCTCCAATTTCAGTTTGTAAAACCTCGATTGCTTTCTGAAGCTGAACATCATCTGCGTCAGTTGGCTCTTCAATGTCATAGTAGCTTTCCGGCATGGCGATTGCTACATCTGGCTCGATACCGATGCCGTGAATATTTCTTCCATTCGGTGTGAAGTACTGTGAGGTTGTAAGCTTGAAGCCCGTACCGTCATCTAGTGGGATAACGGTCTGCACGATACCTTTACCAAATGTTGTCTCTCCAATGATTTGTCCTGAGTTGGAATCTTGAATCGCACCGGACAGAATTTCCGAAGCACTTGCCGATCCGCCATTTACAAGTACAACCATTGGTACATCAAGCTTCATAAAGCCTGACTTGTACTCATGTGTCTGTCCAACACGATTTTCCGTATAGACAATCATCTGACTTCCAAGCAGTTCATCAGCGATTTCAACAACTTCACTCAAAGACCCGCCTGGGTTGTTTCTCAGGTCAATTACCAGACCCTTCAGGTCATTCTTCTTAAGCTCTTCCAGATTGGTTTTGAAGTCTTCAGCTGTAATCTGGTCAAACATAGAAATTCTAATATAGCCAAGTTCGTCGTTAAGCATTCTGGACTTCACAGTTTTCAATCTGATTTCCTCACGCATGATCGATACTTCAAATGGGTCATCAAGAGACTCTCTGAAAATCGTAATGTTCACCGGTGTGCCCGGTTCACCTCTCATGCGGCTCACGGCTTCATCCATAAGCTGTGCATTGACATCCATATCTTCAACCTTGATGATTTTGTCACCTGATTTAAGGCCTGCGGCTTCACCAGGTGTATCTTCAATCGGCGCTACGACAGTAATCATTCCGTCATCTGTTGGTGCCACAATCACACCGATACCACCGTAGGTACCTTCATTGTCCTCATTGAACTGTGAAAACTCATCTTCGTTCATGTAGATTGAGTAAGGATCGTCCAGTGACATGAAAAGGCCTTTAAGAATGCCATCTATGAACAGGGTCTCGTCAAAATCCTTATAGTAGTTCTCCATAATGAAATTTTTGAGTTCAATGACCTTGCTGAATGTCTTCTGGTCGTCAAGGAGAGTATTGTACTCATCCTTTGTAATGAGAAGCTTGTCCCCAAGCTCTATGGCTTCCTTTGTATCATTGTGAAGGGACTGATAATACTCATAATCTTCTTTCGAAATGGTCACGCCATTTCCCGATTCCAGTGAAGACAACTGCGACATGCTCGTTCCAAAGTATACAACCGTTCCTGTTGCAGTATTCGTAAGCAACAGCAATACGACTGCCCATATAATCATCGTTTTCTTATTAAACATTTTGACACCTCAATTTCGTCTACGGTTGGACACGTTCCAGTGGATCTGTCATTTCTCCATTTACACGTATTTCAAAGTGCAGATGTGCGCCAGTTACATTTCCTGTTGCACCTGCTTCTGATATTGATTCCCCAACAGTCACCTGTTGACCCACTTTTACCTTAATTTTTGAGTTATGTGCGTAAAGTGTGACAATTCCCCCACCATGGTCGATCATGATGCACTTGCCGTAACCGCCATACCAGTCCGCATAAATGACTGTTCCCGACTGTGCTGCTACAATGCCGCCACCAGTCGGTATGGCAATATCTATACCGGTATGCAGTTTTCTAGTCTTGTAAATAGGGTGAATACGATATCCAAATGGCGACGATACACGCGTATACCCCGGCGTCGGCCAGATCATCTCGCCCCCTACATAAGTTTCCTTTAACGTAAGCTGCTTAAGAATTTCTGTCAGCTTTCTCGCATCTTCTTCGAGTTCATCCTCTTTTGCTTCAAGTGCCTTCAAGTCTTTTGAAAGGGCAACTTTAGCGCCTTCAAGCTGAGACATATCTCCCTCAAGAAGCCTTTTCTTGCCATTGAGCTCATTCATTTGAACCTGTCGTTCATCTTTATACTGCTCAAGCTGCGTCTTCCGCTCAACCACAAGGTCCTTTTGCTCTGACATATAATCAATCAGATTCATGTCATGGGTATAAACCTTCTGAAGCATGTCCACCCGTGTCATAAGATCTGAAAAATCCGATGCTCCAAGGAGCACTTCCAAGTACCCGACCTTGCCCGTCTTATACATGACGCGTAGCCTTGAATTCAGGAGATCCTTCTTGATGCTGATGCCTTCTTCTGCCACCTTGAGTTTCTCTTCTGTTTCGTAGATTTTGGTTTCCGTTGCCGCGACCTCATCCCCTAAGCGTGTCATTTCTGACTCAAGCTTCTTGACATTCGTTTCAAGATCCCGAATGTTTCGAAGCACCTTGTTTTGCTCATAGGTCTTATTGGACCGCTCTTTATCGATCGCCTTAAGCTCGTCTTCAATCTTGTTGAGCTCATCGTTTGTATTCTGAACTTCGTCATTTCCAAAAGCGATATCCTGATGCAGCGCAGGAAGCAGCAGAAGCAGGCACAGTAGAAACAGAATGCCTTTTCTTTTCTCATTTGCCAGCATATGTGACCCTCCTAAACATGCAGATATCTTCTCATTGACAACAGACTGCCTAGCGCGCCGATTCCAGCGCCTATCACGACAAAAATGACCAGCAGGTCTGATATTACAGACTTTGCGGTTACAAGATAGGCTGCTATCAGCACATAGAATTTCGACGTGAACATGGCATAAGTATAGGAGTACCCAACATAGAGTATGCCAATTGCGATAAGGGCCCCAAAGATGCCAAGGAGCGTGCCCTCAAGCAGAAATGGCCATCTTACAAACCAGCTCGTAGCGCCTACATACTTCATAATGCCAATTTCGCGCCGTCTTGCATTGACAGCCAGCTTGATTGTGTTATGAATGATAAACGTTGAAATCGCAACCAGTATGAATATGATTATCATGCCAATATTCTTTATGTAATTTGTAATTTCGAGGATTTTGAGAACAACATCCTGATAGAACTTGACTTCTTCCACACCTGACATCTGCCTGATTTCATCTACGACGTATTCGGCATAGCCTATATCGTAGAGCGTGACAATGTATGAGTTGGGAAGGGGATTCTCTTCAAGTCCCTCCAGAAGATAGGCGTTGTCCTCCCATTCCAGTTTCATCTTATTCAGTGCGTCCTGTTTGGTCTCAAAGTAAATTTCCTTGACGCCTTCCAGCTTGTAAAGCTCTTCACCCAGCTGATCCACCTGCTGACCATCCAAATCATCAACCAGATAGACCTGAATGGTATCAAACTGATCCTTGGCACCTTGTGCCAAACTTGAAATATTGAGAATCAGTATGAATATGATGCCTAGAATCATGAGCGTTGCTGCAACCGATGACATGGAGGCAAACGACATCAGCCTGTTCCTCCAGAGGTTCTTAATACTCTCGCGAATTGTATAACTGAACTGACTAATCTTCATAACCGTACTGCCCTCCCATTTCATCACGGACAATTCTTCCGTTTTCCAGCGCAACAACACGCTGTTGCATAACATCTACAATTTCTCTATCATGGGTGGCCATAACGATAGTGGTTCCACGTCTATTGATTTGTTTTAGGATTTTCATGATTTCCCAGGATGTTTCCGGATCAAGGTTGCCGGTCGGCTCATCTGCAATGAGAATCGGCGGATTATTGATCATAGCCCGCGCAATCGAAACACGCTGCTGCTCCCCGCCCGAAAGCTGATTGGGATAGCACTTCTGCTTGTCTGCAAGTCCGACGACAGACAGAATCATTGGAACATTTTTACGGATTTCTCTCTGCGACGCGCCGGTTATTTCCATGGCAAAGGCGACATTCTCAAATACCGTTTTGTTGGGCAGCAGCCTGTAGTCCTGGAATACCACGCCCATCTTCCTGCGCAAGAATGGAACCTTACGTCTGTGCAGTTTTGTAATTTCTATGTCGTCTACAACAATTTTACCTTTCGTGCAGTTTTCCTCCTTCAATAGCATCTTGATAATGGTCGATTTTCCCGCACCACTTGTTCCAACCAAGAATACAAAGTCTCCTCTGTTCACATGAAGGTTTATATCTGAAACGGCCAACATGCCGTTAGAATATCTTTTTGATACACCAAGCAATCGTATCATTACAACACCTCTCATTAATACCGGCTCATCTGTCTTATGACCAACTCATGACAATATAGCAGTCTTTATATAAGCTTATGGATAATATTCTGGATTTTTCATCTAAAAGCCTCTACTATTTATTATAATAGGTATAGCCTTGATTACGAAACGTTTTTGATTAAATAATGATTACAATTTTGGAGGATGCATTATGAAAAGAGCTCTTCGTAAAGAAATGATACAAGCAAGGACGGCTTTAAGCGAAGATGTGATGAAAGAAAAAAGCCATGCTATTCTGGATAGAATCATGGCTTCTGCGCGTTTGAATGATTTTGATACAGTTATGATTTTTATGGATTTCAGAAAAGAAGTCCAGACACAGCCAATTATTGAGTGGCTCTGGAACAAGGGAAAAACGGTTGTCATTCCACGTGTCAAAAAAGGCAGCGCTATCTTAGAACTCTGTATTATTCATAGTTTTGAGGATATGCAACTTTCCCCTCTTGGAATTCTAGAGCCAAAGGAAACACACGAAGATTTTGCGAATGCAGGGGATATAGATTTTGTCTTTATGCCTGGCGTCGCCTTCACCGAAGACGGCAAGCGCCTTGGGTACGGCGGCGGATACTACGATCAGCTCATTCCGCTCATGCAAAATGCCGTACCCAAGATTGCACTTGCCTTTGATTTGCAAATCATCTCGGATATTCCCGTGGAATCTCATGATATAAGGATTGATGGCATCTTTACAGAGAGCAGATTCATCTCCTGTAAATAGCCCGCCTAAAGTTCAATGATTTTGGTTGCAATTTTTTGAGCAAAGGACCGATCGTGTTCAACAAATACCACGGTCGGTTCATACTTTAGAACGGCCTCCTCAAGTTGGATTCTGAAGTGATAGTCCATGTAATTGAGCGGCTCGTCCCAAATGTAGAGTGGTGCACTCGATGAGAATGCCCGTGCGAGATCAAGCTTCTTTTTCTCCCCTTCACTCAAAGTCTCAATGCTTCTGTCCAAATAATCCGTGCCCATACTGAAATAGTCAAGCATGCGCACAAAGGCTGTCAGTGAAGTGCCGCACGCTTCCAAATAGGATTTCACAAGACCCTCACTGACTGGCATTTCCTGATAGGCTGTCGCAATTTCCATATCAATTGCCCGATGCACAAAACCGCCGTCCGGAGTCAGGGACCCATTCAAGAGGTGGAGCAAGGTTGTTTTCCCGCACCCGTTTCCGCCACGTATCCATATGCGGTCACCTTTATCTATTTCGAACGTCACTTCATTCAAAATCTGGGTTCCCACATAGGAGAACCTAAGATCCTGTACTCGCATATAACTTTGAACATCCAAATCTGCCTGTTTGAGCTCAAGAGCACGAATGGGTTCATAGGTCTGAAGCAAGGCCTTTGCCGCCTCAATCTTCTCTTCCCTTCTATTCTCAATATTCCTGGCACGTTTCATGAGCCGTGCGGCACGGGCACCGATATAGCCCTTGTCTAGCCCACCTTTTTTTTCCTGCTCTTTTGCAAAAGAAAAGTTTCTTGCCTGTCTGGATGCACGCTCCATCTGAACGATTTCTTTCTCAAGCTTTTCTTTCTTGTTCTGTTCGAAATTTTCCAACTGCCTTTTATTCAGATACCAGCTGCTGTAATTCCCTTTTTCAATACGAACACCAGTCTTGCTGATTTCAAGAATTCGATTACAGCATTCGTCTATGAAAGCCTGATCATGCGATACCAGAGAAAAACCGGTCTTCTTTCTCAAATAGTCCGCAACTTCGGCCCGCCCACTTATATCCAGATGATTTGTCGGCTCATCGATAAGCAGGTAATGCTGTGGTCGTAAAAACAGAGCGGCCAACTGAACCTTAGTCCGCTCACCGCCTGAAAGACTCTCATAGACTCTGTCAAGCAGCGCTTGGTCCAAATAGAGCTGCGCAATTTCTTTTTCTATGAGCGCGTCAATCTCATAGCCTCTATAGAATTCAAACATGTCCATGAGATCGCCATATCGACTCAGGCTCTTTGCGTCCGTCTGCCCAGCCAAGGTTTCCATTTCAACCTCAATGTCCTTGATGGGACCAATGAGCGCCTTGATGACATCCCGTACACTTTCATTTGGCCTATCAAGGGTCACAGGAAACTGTGAAACATGGTCCGGAAGCTTGACAAAACCGGATTGCGGTTTCAATGTGCCTGCTACAATAGCCAAAAAGGTTGATTTTCCAACCCCATTCCTGCCGACGATTCCCAGGCGCCACGCGCTGTCTATGGCCAGCGTAACATCTTTCAACACCGGATTCAAAGCACCGTCATAGGCAAATGTGATATTTTCCATTAATATTGTTGCGGTCATCACCTCATTTCTCAGCAACGTTCAACTTTATTATTCATTAAAATATTTTTAATGTCAAGTTTTATCCTTTTTTTTGCAAAAAAAGACTCCGAAAGCATGATCCTATACTTTCAGAGTCTTGGTTGTATTCTTTATGCCATCATGGCTTTACTTCTTTTTCTTGTCATCTGTTTTCTTTGGGTCTTCTTTTGTATCTTCCTTGTCTGCAGCCTCTTCAGACTCAGATTTTTTTTCTTTCTTGGCATCTGAAGCACGCTTGGCAACCGGCTCAGCCAACTCTTCCAAACGCTTGTCTACAAGATTGTACAGTGTGCCCTTGGCAAATCTGCCATTGCGTGTACGTTCTCCAGCCTTCATGTCCATGAGAACCTCAATGCCCTCATCGATTGTGTGTACAGAATAAATATGGAACTGTCCACTCTCAACTGCTTCTAGGACTTCCCTGGACAACATGAGATTCTTCTCGTTCTGATGCGGAATCATAACACCCTGTTCACCAGTAAGGCCTTTCATTTTGCAGACCTTGAAGAAACCTTCAATTTTCTCATTCACGCCACCAATCGGCTGAATTTCACCACGCTGATTCACAGAACCTGTTACGGCAATATGCTGCTTGATTGGAACACCTGAAAGGCTGGACAAGATAGCATAGAGCTCCGTACTGGATGCTGAATCGCCATCGACCCCCGAATACAACTGCTCAAAGACAACCTGGGCAGTAAGTGCCAAAGGCTTCTTCTGGGCAAATTTCTGTCCAAGGTATCCTGTAAGAATCATGATGCCCTTATCATGACTGGAGCCCGATGCTCGTACTTCTCTTTCAATATTGACAATACCAGCTCTGCCCTTGTAAGTGGAAACCGTGATTTTGCTTGGCTTTCCAAATCGGTACTGTCCAGTGCCCATAACAGCAAGTCCGTTGATTTCACCAACTTTTCTGCCTTCTACGTCGATGAGATAGTCTCCCGTCTCAAACATTTCAAGCACTTTTTCTTCGATCTTGTTATTTCTGTGTTCCAGTTCCTTAAGGGCCTTGTCCACATGCTCTGCTTCAACGTACTCATCACCATAGTACTCTGCCCAGCTGTCCGCTTCATACAAGACATCGACAAGCTTGTTCAGATGTGAACTCAGCTTGTTTTGGTCATCGGCTTCCCTTGAACTGAACTCTATGATTTTCCCAACAGCGCTCTTGCTGAAGTGACGCAGATTGTCCTTGTGCACATGGCGTGCAATGAATCTGGATATTTTCTCAATGGTGTCCTTGTCGCGGTCGAGTGTTGTCTCAAAGTCCGCCATAATCTTGAAAAGCTTTCTAAACTCCTCGTCGTACGCGTAGAGAAGCTGGTATGTTCTCGGATCGCCAATCACAATAATTTTGATATCCAGTGGAATCGGCTCCGGTTTCAGTGTCGTAGAAACGATAGATCCTGTAAGACTTCCAATGGATTCAATCTGGATTTTTTCATCAAGCAGAGCACGCTTCAGGCTCATCCACGCCAGGGGATTCACTAGAATATCCTTGGCTAGTACGATGAGATACCCGCCGTTTGACTCATGCAGGGCACCTGGTTTGACCATCGTGAAGTCTGTTTTCATAACCCCAAGCTCATTTTTGTATTCAATTCGGCCCAAAAGATTGTAATAGGTCGGGTTTGATGCGAATACAATCGGCGCATGCTTCTTATCAGAGTTGTCAATGAACATGTTCAGCTTATAGCGGTCAAAGAAAGCTTCTGTGTTGCGCGCCTGAAACATCATCAGCGGATTTTGCTGCTGCGTGTTCTCGTTTTCCGATCTGAAATGGTCCACATTCTCGACAATATCATCAACAACAGAATCGAGGTAGGTCTTCACCCGTTCGTTTGCCTTGAATCGGTCTCGAATATTCATCAAATGATAGCTTGCGACACGTCGTGTCATTTGCTCATCAAGGTTCTTCACTTTCTGTCTGTAATCTTCCTCTTCCTGTTTGAGCTTATTGAATAACTCAACAGTTTCAAGACTCAGCTTGTTGGAATTGGAACGGAGCTTTTCATACTCATCATCTGTAATGCTCCTGTACTCCTCTTCACTCATAGGCTCGCCTTCGCGCAGTGGAATGCTTACCAGACCGCGTTCATTCTGTGTAAACATGAAACCATATTTTTCGCCAATGACATTGAGCTCATCGATGATTTTTTCACTGTTGCGCGTATACTCCTGCAGGACCATGGCCTTTGTGTTTTCATAATCCTTGCTGTTAAAGACATTTTTGATTTCCTTCTTCAGGAACTCAATTGTCCTTTCGAATATTTTTATGAACTCCTTGCCCTGTCCAGGATCAAAGCTCAAAGCTATGGGATTGTGAAAATCCTTAAAATTGTTCACGTATATCCAGTCATTTGGAACAGGGCGCTTGATGGCCTGTTCTTCAGTCAACAGCCGCACATAGCTGTTTCGCCCAGTACCCCATGAACCCGATACGTAAATATTATATCCGCGTTTACGTATTGAGAGTCCGAAATCCATTGCCTTGGATGCTCTATCCTGTCCGATAATGCCGTGAAGCGGTGCCAGTTCCTCTGTTGATCCAAAACTCAGGCAGTCCATTTCACAAGGAGCAGTCAATCTATCCAGTGACAATTTGAACTTATCCAAATTAATATTTTTTTCTGCCATATGTATTCCCCCATTCTGTGCGGTTTGTGATTTCAGCTGATTTATACCCCTTTGTTAGGGGTTTAATGCCTGTTTTATCATTATAACCATACTATTTCGAAAATTGAGGCAATTAAACTTCTATCAGCTGATTCTCCATGACCACAAACACCGGTGCTTTTGACCAGCTTGCATAATGCGTATCGGAGTATGTCGGATTTCTGTGTATGAGACCAATATGCTTTATATGTCCATGGAATTCGTGTACTTTTAATATTTCTTCCAAGCTTGTGTGTTCTCCTGCATCAATTTCCTCTTTTACCCAACATTCGTGCAATAAAAGTTGAACCGGCTTGTGGAACACTGCCTTCTCGGGCTTGGTATCCGTTGCAATGTGTAGCTTGTCGCCAAGGGTTATACCAAATGACGGAAGCGTGTGTTTCTGAGGATGTATGCCAATTTCAACATCGCCCAATTTGAATCCCGCTTCCCCATAGTCTTTGCACACAACACTTTCAGCCAGTGTTTCATAGCCCGTTGTCGCAAGGGGCTGGGCGAAGAGCGTTTCCATTGCACCTTGGCATCCGTCTGGATAATACGGCGCACCAGGTCCCCAGATGGTCAAGGTGTAGCCTTCAAGATATTTGGGCAAATAGAACATGCCATTGACATGATCCTGATGATAATGCGTCAGAATCAGATCCATCTCTTTGTACTTTGACAATAGGGATGCAAAACCGGAGAGATTTGCGATGCCCGTGCCTGCATCAATCAGTATGAGTCTTTCCTTATACTCTATAAGAAATGCGGATGTCTGCCGATTATAGGCAGGAATCCAGCCGCCGACTCCCAAAGGCCATATTTTCATAGAGACTCCCTTTCTAGTTCATTTGATAACGCACAAAGGACTGTGTTCCATCCTTATTGATTTGAATATAGTTAATTCCTCCATCTTCATCAACACTTAGCTCTGAACAGTTGTAATCGTTCCCGCCGGCATCGATGACTGCAAATTTATGGTTTGAGAAAGAATAGAAAAACACACCCGTTGCGTGCATTTGGCTTGTCTGGGTCCCTGTAAACAGAACCGATGGATTTTCGTTCAGGTAGACAATGAAGGTGTTCCCCCAAACAGGCATCCCTTTATATTCAAAGCTTCCAAGCTTCTTCAGCGCCTTTGAATCATAGATGTACCCTGTCCCCAGCGCATCGGACTTTGTCTCCACCAGGAAGTGCGCATCATCCTCTGCCCAGCTCAGTGCCTCAATGTTTTCAAAGACATCTACGCGCTGAATACTTCCCAGTTCAGAGCTGTGCATATAGAGGTCCCCACTTTCAGATCCATCAGTCACCCAAAATGGCAATTGGCCATTGCTCTGGCCTTGTCCAAATGCGTATACCGCCTCATGTCCTTCTATGAATGCCTCAAGTGTCTCACGCTGGATACCTGCTGCCATGGCCTGAAAAAGCATTCTGACCAGTTCTTCGTTCTCCTTTTTCAGATTTTCCATAAGACCAGTGTCCATAGCGGATTCAACCGGCATATCGGACACTTTACCCTCTAGGCTTGCGAGTGACAATTTCAAGTCTGCCAGCTCTTTTTCAAGATTCTGTATGCGTCCCTGCTGTGCTGTCACAACGAGGTCCATGTCTTCAATCTGCCTTGAATAGTCCACGCCTTGACCGCCGGAGCACCCTGCCGCAGTCAGCAGAAGTAGAGCGACTGCGCAAAAGAATACTATTTTCTTCCTCATTCCAGTCTCCCCTTTTATATCAGTTTCTGAAAAATCATATCGTCTATCCAGGTACCCGTCTCAGGATGCTTATGGTGCATGTGAACCGCACCCGTACAGCTGAAGCCCTCTTTCAGGACTGCGCTGATTGACGCATGATTGTTACTGTATACATAGGCACGCAGTATGCACATACCGCGTTCGCGCAGTTGAGGGTAAGCAAAGTCGCTGATGCTTTTCACAAGACCTTTCCCGCGTCTGGATTTGATGACTGCCGCCGACATGAACGCGCTGTGTTCACGCCCGTAACCGCCCTGTCTGGCCTTAAGCAATGCGATAACACGGTTTGATTCCCGTAAAATGAACAGATGCTCTCTGGAATCCTCTAGCCATGATTCGACTTCATCTATGGACTTGATTTCAGCGAATGACATCTCTGCCTCTTCCTCTTTCAAACTCTGACAAAATTCAAATATCGCCTGTGCGTCTGTAATTTTTGCTTCAGAAGCATTCATGTGCGCCCTCCTGTTGTCATCCTCTATTTTTCTAGACTATAGCCGTCTTCTATGCGCTCGCTCATATAACGAAGTGCATCACGAACGCCTTGATTGTATACTTCAGCGCCCAAATTATCCATGAAAAAATCAAGAACCAGCATAGCTGCCAAATCCCCAATATCCTCACCGCGCTCTTCGTCAAAGAAGACACGGATATCCTCTATCATTCTCTTTTTCCTTTGATCATCGAGCTTTAAGGCTTTCTTTCTCATTGTAGTTCCTCCATGAATGCATCCAATACTTCAAGCTGTTTGAGTCTTAGTATGAGTTGCACCTGCGCGAACTCAATCTGACCTTCAAACAGCTGATAAAGTCTTTTCACCCTGCCCTCGTGACGGGCTTGCTCACTGACAGCCCTGCACAGCTGCGCACTTGGAAGGGCAGTTAATAGAAATGTGCGATAGCTATTGTAATTGTTTTCGTTTATCCATTCGAGAAAATACTTCATGACAGTAGAGACTTTGACATTCATTTCAGACGCAATGTCCTCAATTGCCATTTCAGCATCCAGATGCTCCATGTAGGCCGCTGCCCGAGCACTCTGCTTCTTCACTGGCTTTCCAGATACCCAGTCCTCCCACTTGACAACCTCATTCATTTGAAGAAATGCATCTGCCGTGACCTTGGCATCATCCAGCGCCCTATGGGCATTATCGTTATGAAGTCCAAAATAAGCCGTCAAATCTGAGAGTTTTGCTCCGGAGTCCGTTACACCAAGTTTTTTCTTATATCCACGGAACATGCGCATGGTGCAGATGTATTCATTGATCCGCTCCAAACCTGCATGTTCAAGCGCATTGTTTAAAAAACGCATATCAAATCCGGCATTATGGGCTACAATGATTTTTCCCCTGAGAAACTTTGAAAATTTCTCAATAATTTCAGCGATTTCCGGGGCATCTTTGACCATGGCATTGGTAATCCCGGTAATCTGCGTTATGCGTCTGGAAATACTGCGTCCAGGGTTCACAAGTGTGCTTCTCATATCCTTGACAGTGCCATCCTTTATCCAGACGTACCCTATTTCGATTATTGTATCTTCATTTCGTAATCCCGTTGTTTCAAAATCCAGTACGACAAAATCCATATTATCCTCACATCAATTTCTTTAACCCTGGTATTCATGGAATACACGGCTGCTGTACACATCTCTAATGGACGTCTCCCCGCATCAATACATTCCGAATACAATCCGGGTTCAACCTTAAAAACTGTCTTTATGAATATTATAGCAAAGATGCTCATGATGGTCTTTCGTACGCGAAATATAAATAAAAGAGCTGTCACGAAAAAGTCTATTCGACCTTGTGACAGCTCTAAGTCTTAATCCAAATCGGTATTTAAAGTATCTCTACGCTTTCTAAGCCAGCACAGCAGCAAGATTGTTCCCAGCAGAAACCGCATCAGAAACAGGAATGGACGCCTGTTTATTTCAAGATGAATGAAACTGAACTTGAACTGAACCTCCGGTCTGTTGTTATTTCCAGAACACAGCACCACTCTTCTGCTCGGCTTATCTCTCATAGTGACTACTCCTTAAAGAAATCCTTTAGTTTATCAGCAAGAACATCGGCCAGTGTTGCTGACGCATCGCCTTCCTGTGCAAATTCCTCGATTGCCTCTTCAATTTCAGCGCTCTCATCATCTACCGCCTTGATCGAAAGGCTCATTCTCTCTTCAGAAGGCTTTATACCCAAAATGCGCACCTCTACCTCTTGGCCTGTCTGAAGTACATCCTTCGGATGCTTGATGTGCTCATTTGAAATCTCAGATATGTGAACCAGACCTTCAACACCTGATTCAAGCTGTACAAAAGCACCAAAATCAGCAACACGTACAACTGTGCCTTTAACAACATCATTTACTGAGTGGAAATCAGAAATATTGTCCCATGGGTTTTCCTGTACGCCATGTACCTTCAGGGATATACGATTCTTGTCCTTGTTGGCCTCAAGAATTTCAACATCCACCACATCGCCAATGCTTACGACTTCGCTCGGATGCTTCACGCGTTTCCAGCTAAGCTGTGAAACGTGTGCAAGACCATCAAGACCACCGATATCAATGAATGCACCAAACTTTTCAAGACGCTTGACTTGTCCCTTCATCATTTGGCCAGGCATAAGCGACGCCCATAGCTCCTTACGTTTCTCCTTGAGTGCTTCAAGCTCAACTTCCTTGCCTGACAGAACGACATTTTTCTTTTCCAGGTTCAGCTCAATGACTTTTGCATCCATTGTCTTACCCACAAATGCCTCAAGGTCTTCAACATAATCAACAGAAAGCTGTGATGCCGGAATAAATGCTCTCACACCCTTTACAAATGCAACAACACCACCCTTAACAGCTTCTTTTACCGTTACTGCAATGGCTTTTCCTGCTTCTTGCGCTGCCTGAAGCTCGTCCCAAACGAGAATTTGGTCCGCACGCTTCTTGGAAAGAACAACATTGCCCTCTCCATCGTCCGCCTTCATGACATAGACATCGATAACATCGCCTTCTGCCACGACTTCTGAAGGGGCTTTTCCACTTTCAGCACTGATTTCATTCTTGGATATGATGCCATCCGACATATGTCCAATATTAACAATGACATCCTCATCTGAGACTGTCATTACTGTACCCTTTAGAACGGTACCCTTTTCCAGTTTCGTCATGGACTTGTCAATTTCGTCCATGAACTCATTCATGTCTGACATAGTTCACTCTCCTTATTGGTATTCATCTCTATTATTATAACAAATAATCAGATAATTCCGATTATAAAATTGTACAATATTTCATTATAACGCCATGATAACGTTAAGACTATGTTACGATATTTGGACAAATTTAGCAAATTTGGTTTCTTAGCTGAGAAAACTTGCAAATCCTAGGTCCTCACAATAAGAAAAGCTTAGAGTGACTTGGACTCTAAGCTTTTCTCATCCCTCTATGTATTTACTCTTGCGACGTTGATCCACCTGTCAGACCAGGCAAGCCAAGAAACATATTTGCATTTTCTGAATCTGTAACAAGTGTGCTGGGATACTGACCTTGCCAGTTCTTTGCACGCTGCAGTTCAGCTTCGGCATTCATGATCATGACTTCAATTTTCTTGAGAGCCATTTCCTGTTCTATAACAGATGCCTTGATTTGTACAGCATCTGCTTCAGCCTGGGCCTGTTCGATTTTGAGCTGATTTAAAGCTCTTTGAGCTTCTAGCTTGGCCTGTGCTTCAGATTGAGACTTTTCAACATTCTTCTTATTTATCGCCTGTTGTGTCTGGTATTCTTTTTCAGCTTTGAACTTATCGTCTATCGCTTTTTGAATCTCGGCATTTTCCGGTGCGAGACCGCCTTTCATACCCAGTACGGAAATTGTAATTCCCCTATCCTTGAAATATTGAATGACACCAATGACGTCCTTTTGCGCAGGTACTGAAGGCTGATAGGGTGCGATTTCATTGCCATTTTCATCAAACTCAGCTGGTATAGCTGCAACATAGTCGGTTTCACTTCTACCTAAGCGGATGTAACTGATGATCTGATCCTTGCTCGATATGACCTGTTCATAAGGCATTGTTCCAGCAATTTCAGCATAAAGTGCTTCGACCATGGGTCTGATTTCCGTGTCCATAATCGACGCGAGCGAGCGTTCCCCATAGTTGTAACGGTATTTAACGGCGTCGGATTCCTTAATCATAGCAGTACAGTTCATCCCGCTATAAAAGGTAATGGAGTCTTTCGCTTCGACCTTTATGGCTTCATCCGCATTGGGATTCGTTCCATTTGGACCATTGACCCACTCTCGTGTGATGGGTGTTCTGTCTACAATCAGCAGGCGCTCACTGGCACGCCATTCTCCATGACTTGGAAGACGGCCAGTCTGCAGCCAGTAATGAGAAATACGTATATCCTTTTCATTGACCAGCTGGCGAAGCATGTCATCTTCACTTAAAAACTGCTTTTGGTCTTCTGATTTGCTGATTACAGGAACAAGAAAAGCTGTTTCATTGGACTGGATTGTAATGATTTCCGGTCTGTCGTATGGCCTTCTGAATGATGTGAATATCATAAAAGCAATAAGCAGAACCACTGCCGCTATGACAATCGTCTTCATGTTTTTCCCGCCACCGCCGCCAGACGGCATTTTTGGTGCACCGAGCTTTGATCGTAACCTTGACGCCTTCCTTGAAGCGCTCTCCTTATTGGTTGGTTGGGCCAAAGTTGTTTGTGTGTCCGATCCCTGTTGATACTCTCTTTCTTCTGACATTATTCCCTCCCTGACATAGCTGTCTTTACTAACTCTTGAAGTTCCCTCCGCCAAATAATGAAGAGGATCGCAAGAAGCACAATCCACAAGTAGCTATAGACGAAACGTAGCGTTTGAAGGTTTTCGAACACCTCCATGCTTTCACCCTGATGCAGAGCAAGACGCGCGTGTTCCTTTGGGTAGTAGATTGCCACAAAGAAATATTCAACAGCAAACAGCAATGCAGATGCCAGCACTTTAATGAACCTAGTCATGAAACTCCCCCCTTTGAAATAGTGATTATTCACTATTTTGAATTTCGAATAAATGAATATAATTCATATTAATCCATTAATTAGAAATATACATTTTATGGCAAGGTGTATCAAGACGTTAAATGCTATTGTAATTGAATAGTAATCGAAAAAAATCGAATTTTGGAGATAAGATTATGGATATTTCGTTTTAGGGATTACATTATCGGTAAGGCTTACAGTTTGGATTATTTCCCCGGTGTGTGCCTGTGCAATCTCCGATTGCCCTGGTCGTTAGTCACGACCAATAGCTTAGAATCAGCAAATGCCTTCATTCATGCGAACATGATGAAGGCATTTGCTGATTCTAAGCTGCAGTTCTTTGTCTCTTTCGCAAAAAAGAACCCGCTGCACATGCAGCGGGTTAAGGAAAGTTGTTTGTATGAAGTTAAGATGTATTCTCGAGGCTAACCGAGAATAAATTCCGATATCGGTCGTCCTGGTGGGACGATCGGATATACATCTTCATCCTTTTCAATATGGCAGTCTATGAGAACGGGCTCTTTTCCGTGCCCTTCCCATGCGAGTGCCGTTTCAAGCTCTTTTGCGCTTGTTACTTTAAATCCTTTTATGCCGTAGGCGTCTGCCAGTTTGACATAGTTGATTTCCTCACCAATGCACGTCTGTGAGTAACGCTCCTTCTGGAACAGCTTCTGCCACTGTCTTACCATGCCCAGGGCGCCATTGTTCATCAAGATGATTGTAACTGGAATGTTGTCGGCTGCGAGTGTGGACAATTCGTTGCAGTTCATTCTGAAACTGCCGTCACCCGTGATGAGTACGACCGGTGTTTCAGGATTACCTACCTTTGCCCCCATTGCTGCGCCCAGACCATAGCCCATTGTGCCAAGTCCGCCGGATGTCATGAACTGTCTGGTCCTTTCAAAAGGCCAGTACTGTGCAGTCCACATCTGATGCTGTCCTACATCTGTAGCCACAATGGCATCACCGATATGCGCATGCACCGACTCCAGTATTTTCTTAGGATTAATGTCTTCGTTAAGGAAGCGTGAATCTTGCTTCTCCTTGTTGATGGCTGTATGCCACGCACTGCGATCTTTCTTTTCAATAGCGTATGTCAGCGACTTCATCCAGACATTCAAATCGCCGCACAACCTCAAATCGGCAGTCATATTCTTGTCAAATTCTGTCTTGTCAATGTCGATATGAATGATTTTCGCACCGCTGGCAAACTTATCTGGATTACCGATAACACGGTCACTGAAACGTGCGCCTATAGCTATGACGAGATCACTCTCCATAACAGCCATATTGGTTTCTGAAAATCCATGCATGCCCACCAGTCCAAAGGAAAGTGGATCTTGTCTTGGAATCGTACCCAATCCCATAAGCGTATTCACTACAGGAATATCACCTTTTTGCGCCAGTTCAGCCAAACCTTGCTCAGCACTGCCGAGAACGACACCGCCACCGGCGTAAATAACCGGACGCTCAGCCTCATTGATCCACTGTACGGCCAAATCCAGATCACCCTCCATTTTAGGGCTGTCCTGGACGGTTTTCATTCCGTCCGCAAATGGCTCATACTCTGTAGACGCTATGAAAGCATCCTTTGTAATATCCACAAGTACAGGGCCTGGTCTTCCAGAAACAGCTATACTCATAGCTTCATCCAGCACCTTGGCAATTTCTGCTGCGTCGCGTACAAGATAGCTGTGCTTTGTTATTGGAAGCGTCATACCTGTAATGTCGATTTCCTGAAATGAATCACGTCCCAGCAGCATGCTTGGAACCTGTCCAGTGATAACAACCATCGGTACCGAATCCATATAGGCGGTAGCAATGCCGGTTACTGTGTTCGTCGCTCCAGGTCCGGATGTTGCAAAACAAACCCCGAGCTTGCCCGTCGAACGCGCGTATCCGTCTGCAGCGTGGACAGCGCCTTGTTCGTGAGCAGAGCGAATGTGGGTGAATGCGTCCATCTGATCATAAAGTGCATCATAGAGTGGAATTACCGCACCACCAGGATACCCGAATATTGTATCTACATCATGGGCCTTTAAACACTCAAGTACAATTTGCGCCCCCGTTAACTGCATTTCATTTCCCCCTCGTTACCTGTATGTCGCTCCAAGGTCTGCTGACGAGACCAGCTGTCTGTATCTCTTCAAGTATCCCTTTGTCGGCTTATCTGGCTGCTGCCATGATTTCTGTCTGTCTTCAAGCTCGCTTTCAGTAAGTTCTACGTGAAGCTTGCCTGCTGGGATGTCAATATCGACAATGTCGCCTTCCTGAATCAGTCCGATTGGACCACCTTCCCATGCTTCAGGAGAAACGTGACCAATTGCCGCGCCTCTGCTGCCGCCTGAAAAACGACCATCTGTGATCAGCGCTACGCTGCTGTCAAGACCCATTCCGCCAAGTGCGGCTGTAGGTGAAAGCATTTCACGCATACCAGGCCCACCCTTTGGTCCTTCATATCTTACAACGATTACATCGCCTTCCTTGATTTTTCCACCAAGAATTGCTTCATAACACGTTTCTTCACAATCAAATACCCTCGCTGGTCCCTTATGCTGCATCATTTCTGGAAGTACAGCTGACTGCTTTACAACCGCACCATTTGGCGCAATGTTGCCTTTAAGTACCTTGATGCCGCCTTCTTCACTGTATGGCTTGTCAATGCTGCGAATAACGTCGCTTCTTTTTTCAATGAAACGTGCGCCAATGGCTCGACCGTCAACAGTCAGGCAATCCTTATTCATGAGGTCTCTCTTAGAAAGCTCATTCATAACAGCGCTGATTCCGCCTGCATAGTAGAGGTCTTCTATATGATCCTTACCCGCTGGTGAAAGCTTGCAAAGGTTTGGCGTTTGGCCGCTCACCTTGTCAATCCACTCCAGAGGAATGTCCACGCCCATCTCTCTTGCAATCGCAGTAAGATGAAGGACTGTATTTGTCGAACAGCCCAGTGCCATGTCCACAGTCAGGGCATTCTCAAATGCCTCTCTTGTCATGATCATTTCCGGCGTGTCGCCGTCTTCAATCATGCGCATGACCTGATGTCCCGCTTCCTTAGCCAGTCTGATTCTTTCAGCAAACACAGATGGAATCGTACCATTTCCTGAAAGACCCATACCCAGAACCTCAGTCATGCAGTTCATTGAGTTTGCAGTAAACATGCCGGCGCAGGACCCACAACTTGGACAAGCTTCTGATTCCAAGACCGAAAGGTCTGAAACAGACATTTTACCTGCAGTTACTGCACCAACACCTTCAAAGACCGTAATCAGGTCTGACTTGCCATGCGTATTTCGGCCAGCCAGCATTGGACCACCCGATACGATGAGGCTTGGAAGGTTAAGACGTGCAGCTGCCATAAGAGACGCAGGAACCGTCTTGTCACAGTTGGGTACGATAACCATACCGTCAAGCGAATGTGCTGTCATCATGACTTCAATGGAGTCACAGATGATTTCACGGCTTGCAAGTGAATATTTCATACCTTCATGATTCATTGCTATACCGTCACAAACCGCTATCATTGGAAACTCAACAGGTGTTCCGCCTGCCGCCAGAATTCCATGCTTTACGGCTTCAACAATTGGCTTTAGGCCAATGTGACCGGGTACAATCTCATTGTACCCGCTCACTACAGCAACGATTGGTTTTTCAATTTCACGGTCAGTCATTCCAAGGGCTTTTAGAAGTGATCTGTGCGGTGCTTTTTCTACACCCTTTTTTATGTTATTGCTTCTCATTAGCCTTCACTCCTAACGTGAGCCTACTCTTTGATCCAGCTCATCATTCTACGAAGATTCTTGCCTACTTCCACCATTGGGTGAGAAAGCTCATCTTCCTTGATTCTATTGTATAGCGGTCTGCCATTCTTGTTTTCAGTCAACCATTCTCTTGCAAAAGTACCATCTTGGATTTCCGAAAGCACGTTCTTCATTTCCTGACGTGTATCTTTTGTGATGATGCGCTTGCCTACCATGAAGTCGCCGTATTCAGCAGTATCACTGATAGAGTAACGCATCTTCTCGAATCCGCCTTCATAAAGCAGATCAACAATCAGTTTCATTTCGTGTAGACACTCAAAATATGCAACTTCTGGCTGGTAGCCTGCTGCTACAAGCGTATCGAAGCCAGCTTTGATAAGTTCAGTAGCACCACCGCAAAGTACAGCCTGCTCACCGAATAGGTCCGTCTCAGTCTCTTCTTTGAACGTTGTCTCAAGAAGACCGGCACGTGTTGCGCCAATACCTTTTGCGTAAGCCATCGCCATATCTCTTGCCTGACCGCTGTAGTCCTGGTGAACTGCAAACAGTGCTGGAACACCTTTACCGTCTTCATAAACACGGCGTACAAGGTGACCTGGTCCCTTAGGCGCTACCATGAATACGTCAACATCAGCTGGTGGTTGGATCTGATCGAAGTGGATGTTGAAGCCGTGTGCAAATGCAAGTGCATTGCCTGGCTCAAGACCTGGCTTGATTGAGTTGTTGTACACATCGCCTTGTCTTTCATCTGGAATAAGTACCATAACAACATCTGAGCGCTTCGCAGCTTCCTCAACAGATGTAACAGTAAATCCGTCATTCAGTGCCTTATCAACCGACTTAGATCCTTCGTAAAGACCAACAATGACCTTTACGCCTGAATCCTTAAGATTCTTTGCATGTGCATGACCCTGGCTACCATAGCCAATGATTGCCACGGTCTTGCCTTCAAGTGCCTTCATAGAACTATCCTGATCGTAATACATCTTCATTTTCATACCCTCCTAAATTTCGCTGTGAACCTCACTGGATTCACATTACCAAAACATTTTCATCAAAGTTACTAAAGTTTTTGAGATCTGCTACAGCATTCTGATATTGTTCACACCGTAGACTTTTTCCATTTGATACATTGCTTTTCTTGTCAGTTCGCCATCACCGCTTAAGGTAATCGTGAGCTCCGACTGTGCCCTGTCCTCAAGCTCTTTTAACTCAAGATCGAGAATTCCAAATTCCTTTCTTCTGAGTGTACCAACCACTCTGAGCATCGTATTTACGCCATCGTCCAGTTTCGCAGTAACCTGAGTCCTCATCGAATTCCTCCTTTTCTCAGGTGAAGCGGAGATGTACAATTCTGTCTCATGTACATTCCTAAAAGTTCACACAATTTTCTGTCTTTTGAGCTTTGTTTTGTCTGTGCTTTTGGCCCTTCGGACAGTTCTGGGAACAAACGCGTCTCACTTACCAAGTTTACTCATTCTCCCATTAAGCCTTTTACGTCTCTTTTGTTTTTTTATGAGTACATAAAAAGCTCCCTCATCGCCACGAACGCTAACGTTCGTAGAGATGAGGGAGCCTTCCCACATGGTACCACTCTACTTTACAGGTATACCTGCCTTGATCAGATCGGCTGTTTAAGCGAATCCTATCTCTGTAACGGGAGAGCCCGTCTTCACCTACTCTAATTGCAATTTCGGCAAAGAAGCTCGGAAGCTAGTATAGTTCAAGTTTAACTGTTGGATTTCCACCATCACCAACTCTCTATCAGCAGGGACTGAACCTTTTCTCTTCGTCAAAGCTTTTTTTAAAATTTATATGTCCGTCTCGTCTTTAGGGACGAAATGGTTTTTCGCGTTACCACCCTAATTGCATTCCGTTGCTGGGAATACCTCTTGTTTCAGATCGGCTCATAAAAGCGAATCCTAGTCCTGTAACGGGGACAGCCGTCACTTCCTACTCGTTTTTCAGAAGTACCGCTCAGAAGCTACTATACGTCCAGTTTCACTATCGGATTTCCACCAGCACCGACTCTCTAAATGTGAGTGACTCAACTTTCCTCTTCTTCAATGCGTTCATAATCGGGTTTATAATTATACCTTCAGCGTTCGTCTTTCTAGGGACGATTTGCACTAAATCGCGTTACCACCCTAGTTGTACTCCGTTTCATTGGGAGCACCTCTTTCTTCAAATCGGCTAAGTGATTGTCAATTAGCGAATTCTAGTCCGATAACGGGGACAAACGTTCAGGTCTACTCACGAGTTTTTGACCTGACAGCTCAGGAGTGATCAATCGATTTCTGTACAATGCTAGCATCTCACCACCGCTAACTCTCTGGGATTCGTATGAATCAGAAATCTTTCTCTCCATCGATGCCTTTTTAATATGGGCAACTTAAAAACGAATCAAAGTTCGTCGTTTTATTGATACTGATTATACGAGTCCCAAAAGCAAGTGTCAACACCAAATGTGAAAAAAATTAAATAATTTGAATCCTTATAATTTGAGTTGAATAATTCTGCGCATTGTTCTCTCATGCTAAAGACCACTACCCTACTCATTGGTAACGTTTTCATATACAGCGCATTTTCTTGTTCATCTTTTCCAAATCACTTGCAAAAGAATTTTTATATTCTGAATACTGATGCGTGTAAAATTCGTGTGCAATATGCTCACAGTCCTCAATCGCCTTCTGATATACTGCAAAATCCTGGGGACTTCCCAGTTCAATCGGCGGTGCCTGTCCAGAATATTCAACACAAACCGGGTAAGTGATTTGTGGGTCTTTTCTCACGTAGGCTTCTACCTCAATATCAAACATCCATTTATCGACAAGATCATGGCGCATGACCACATTCTCACCCGGCTCCAAATTAAAAACCCGAAGTCTGGTTGTCACACTGTCCAGACATTCCTTGAGAAAATCAATTTTCGAGTGGCGTTGACAGACCGTAACACCCCGAACCTTAAACTCGCTAAACTTGGAGAATGGCCAGTCAAAAGCAACTGCAATCGACTTTTGCAGCTTGAAAAATGACACGTCATCTTCAACAAGAATTCTTCTCCAGACTTTTGGCTTGACGCCCTTCAAGGACACTTTCATCTGATAAGTTTTACCGCACATATACCACGCCTCCGATCTTCAGTTAATTAGAACGCTTTCTGTACAATCCTCTTACGCCAGGATATCAGGCAATGACGATGCGGCTAGGGGACCGCATCGTCTGGCCAAACCCGATATCGTTGAATACCAGCAGTTTTCCCACTGGGAAGAGGGTGCTACATAATTTGTAGCGATCTATTGCAAATTGAATCTTATAGGCTATCTGATTTTTTCATCGTACCGCTTTCAACAAATCTCAGATGCCAGCTGAGTGCTTCACCGATCAAATGCGGTGTATGCTTGTGCTTGCCGCCTCTAGCCGCTTCAAAGTATTCAAGCAAAGCCCCGCGGTACATTGGATGCGCGCAGTTCTGAATGATTACCCACGCCCTTTCCTTGGGACTGAGCCCGCGCAAATCTGCAACCCCTTGTTCTGTAACGACAACCATGACATCGTGCTCTGTATGATCGTGATGTGAAACCATGGGGACGATGGCGGAAATATCGCCACCCTTTGCAATGGATGGTGTGGTAAATATGGAAATGTACCCATTTCGGGTAAAATCCCCGGAGCCACCAATTCCGTTCATCATGCGCGATCCCATGATGTTGGTTGAATTCACATTGCCATAGATATCTACTTCTATTGCTGTATTGATTGCAATCACACCGAGTCTGCGTATGACTTCCGGATGATTTGAAATCTCCTGCGGGCGCAGGATGATCTTATCCTTGTAATAGTCTATTTTGTCTTTAAATCGGGAAAGTCCGGCTTCAGAAGGTGTAATGGATGTCCCAGAGGCAAATTTCACCTTGCCGCTGTCAAGCAGGTCCAGCATGGAATCCTGAATAACTTCCGTATAACACACCATATCTTGAAACTCCGATGCATTGAGCCCAGAAAGCACTGCATTTGCTACACTGCCCACTCCAGACTGCAGAGGCAGCAAGTTTTCAGGCAACCTGCCCTCTTCCACCTCCTGTCGTAAAAATCCGATAAGATTCTCAGATATCTTCCTGGAAACATCATCGACTGACGCCAGAGGTCTTACACCATCTCCAATATCTGAAAACACAATGGCTGCAATCTTGTCCGGACTGCACCAGATACACGTATCGCCGATACGGTCTTCCGTTTTAAAAATTGGAATTGGAGCTTTGTAGGGTGGTTTATTTGGCATATAGATGTCATGCATACCTTCCAGCTCAACGGGTTGAGTGGTATTGATCTCTATGATCACTTTTTCTGCAAGATCCACATACGTTGGTGTGGCACCGACAGATGTCGATGGCACAATGCTGCCGTCCTCCGTTATTGCTACCGCTTCTACAATCGCAATATCAATAGCTCCAAGGAATCCTTGTTTTGCATAGTTGGGAACATGGCTGAGATGCATGTCCAAATAGTTGCATTTGCCATTATTCGTATGATTTCTCAGTGATTCATTTGTCTGATATGGAAGACGTTTGTCTATCAAATCAGCACGCGCCCAGGCACCATCCAGCTCATCACCGACGGATGCACCCGTCATCAGATTCACCTTAATATCAAGCCCCTCATTGCTTTTTCTTCTTGCGAGCGCAAGGGGAACCGATTTGGGATATCCAGAAGGTGTAAAGCCTGAAGTGGCTACCGTCATGCCATCTTCAATCAGCCACACCGCCTCATCTGCCTTGACCACTTTACCAAGCAGCTCTTCACAGCGTATTCTATTTTCAACATTTTCTATTACTCGATTATTTTTAGTCATTGTCATACTCCTTGCTTCATGCATGAAAAAGGATAAAAAAAAGACTGCCACAGGGCAGACGGATTACGACGCAAACAATATTCAATCAGACTTGTACATACATTATTCTGACTTCAAAATAAAAATCCCCTTCAAAAGACATGAAGGGGTGTATGTACAATTCAACTTTACAGTATCGATCGTAACACCACCCATCCTCGTGGGCCATACGGCATTGTTCTTCATGGCAGGTCTCCTGACTTAGCCTGTATTGTTTTATCTGCCTTCCCATCCAAGACAGTGGCATTTAGATAAAACACAGACTTTACAGTGGCGGGACCGCGCTGGATTTTCACCAGCTTCCCTATTAAATCGAATAAGTCGATACCATAAAGCGCATTATTCAGTTCCAATCCATTCTAACAATGCTTTTTATAAATGTCAACACTTCTCGGAATGTGTGCTGACATCCATCCTTCTTACACTTATACGCTAAAGGCTCAATCAACCTTCAGCTATACAGCTGCGTAGTGGATCTCTGTAATGGTTAGTGTATTATTTTCTCTCAAGCTGACAGGCTCATAGGTATAAGCCCCCTTTGTCCCCTTGATGATTCTAATATCCGGTCGTAGCGGAAAGCCTACTGGGACCTTATCAACAACCGCAATCTGACCTGTGTTGAGCTTCACAAGCGCACCCGTAGGATATGGATTGATCTTCTTCACAAAGACGTTTACCAGATCCATCTCGTAATAACGGCCTGCACCACCCATGATATACTCAATGGCCTCTGTAGGCGCCAAAGCACGTCTGTAGGGCCTGTCAGACGTCATTGCGTCATAAATGTCCGCAATACCAACGATTTGTGCCAACCGGTGGATTTCTGCTCCTGAAACCCTATTTGGATAGCCTGAGCCGTCCAGGTGCTCATGGTGCTGAAGGGTGATCGCTTTGACGTATGCACTCAGGAATGCATGCTCCTTCAAATAGGCATGCCCCTTCTTTGAGTGCATAAGCACCTGAAGCTTTTCTTCGTTATCAAGGGGTTCACGCTTGTATGTGACTTTGGGATCAAGCAGGGCCATCCCAATATCGTGGAAAATGGCACCAATGAAAAGATGCTTGATCATTTCCTGATTCAGACCAACCTCCCAGCCGATAAGCACTGAAAGAATGGCTGTATTCAGCGCAGAACTGTATAGGTAATTGTCAACGTTTTTAATGTCGATATACTCAAGCTGGGCATCTCTTGCAGAGTTCAGGTCATATAGAATATCCTCTGTCAGCTTGTTGAGCGGGTCCATAAACTCAAATATGGATTTTGGGGCCCAATCTCCCTGACCATCTCTATGACCAGCTGCATCGAATATGTCCTTTATCAGCATCATCCCCTGATGACGCAGGTGGGGATCCACCAGCTTGTTTATCTCCGCATCGCTGTGCTCGTCGTGGATATAAACGGTAAAGATACTGTTCTGATTGATTTTGCCAATCAAGTTCGCTGTGAGCTTTGCACCCTCTTTTAACAAAATTCTTCCATCAAGTGTATAGAGTGTATCGGCTAATATTGCGTTTTCTGGGATATGTTCTGTAGGTACTATACGCATATTGCATCCTTTCCATTTTATCCACCATCAACAACTGGGTTCAAATGATTAACCGTGTTAACTATTCGTTGTTGGGATATAAAACTCCTCTAATTGTTTCATACCCTACTATCTAAAACATCCAACTATGGAATCCTTCAATAAATCAAAAAAGGGGATACCGCCAAGAATTACTTCTTGTCGACATCCCCCATATTACTTCAGTTTTAAATCATGCATTACTTAAGAGCTGCTTTAACGGCTTCTATAATATTCTTTGCCTTTAGCCCATATGCTTCCATCAGCTCATCTGGCTTGCCAGACTCACCAAATGTATCCTTAACACCAACTCGAACAACCTTAACGGGTGCATTTTCAGCAACAACTTCTGCAACCGCTGAACCAAGACCACCAATAATGCTGTGTTCTTCAGCTGTAACAATTGCTTTCGTTTCATTTGCCGCCTTGATGATCAGGTCAGCGTCGATTGGCTTGATTGTATGCATGTCAATCAGACGAACTGAGTATCCTTCTGCTTCTAGAGCTGCTTTCGCTTCAACAGCTTCTGCAACAAGAATTCCTGTAGCTATAATTGTAACATCTGTACCTTCAGACATCAAGATACCTTTTCCAATTTCAAAGGCCACATCTTCCGAGTGAACAACAGGAACCGCTGCACGTCCAAAGCGCGCGTAAACAGGTCCATTGTATACGATCATTGCTTCTACAGCCTTTTGAGCTGTTACGTCATCGCCAGGATTCAAAACGACCATATTCGGAAGTGAACGCATTAGGGAAAGATCTTCGATTGCCTGGTGAGAAGCGCCGTCATCACCTACTGTAACGCCAGCATGTGTCGCACAGATTTTCACATTCAGCTTAGGGTAGCAAACTGAATTTCTGATAATTTCAAAGGCACGTCCTGCAGCGAACATCGCAAACGATGAAGCAACCGGAATTTTGCCTGAAGCAGCTAGACCTGCAGCTACGCCAACCATGTTTTGCTCAGCAATACCCATATTGAAATGTCTCTCCGGGAACTCTGCGCCAAAAACAGCTGTTTTTGTTGATTTTGAAAGGTCTGCGTCAAGAACTACCAGGTTCTCGTTCTCAGCGCCAAGACGCTTGAGTGCATTCCCATAAGATTCACGAGTAGCAATATTCTTAGACATTATAGAGCACCTCCAAGATCAGATAGGGCCTTAGCAAGCTGCTCATCGTTTGGAGCCTGTCCATGCCATCCGTAGTCGCCTTCCATAAAGGAAACGCCTTTACCTTTGATTGTATTTGCAAGAATAACAGACGGCTTGTCAGTCACTTTCTTAGCTTCTTCAAAAGCAGCAAGAATGGCTTCCATATCATGTCCGTCAATTTCTATAACATTCCATCCAAATGATGCAAATTTCTTGTCGACAGGCTTGATACCCATAACAACATCGTTAGCACCGTCAATTTGAAGTCCATTGTAATCAAGAATTGCAGTCAGATTGCTCAGCTTGTAGTGTGCAGCTGACATCAGCGCTTCCCATACAAGACCTTCATTGATTTCACCATCTCCAAGAAGTGTGTAAACACGGCTTGAACGGTTGTCAATCTTGTTCGCAAGTGCCATTCCAACAGCAGTTGAAACCCCTTGACCTAGAGAACCCGTAGACATGTCAACGCCTGGTGTGCCCTTCATGTCAGGATGTCCCTGCAGCATAGCACCGAACTTACGAAGCTTCATCAGTTCTTCTTTCGCGAAGTAACCTCTGTTTGCAAGTGCTGCGTACAGCACTGGTGCAGCGTGGCCCTTTGAAAGTACAAATTTGTCTCTGTCTGCTTTCTTAGGGTTTTCCGGATCGATATCCATAACATTAAAGTAAAGTGCCGCTACAATATCTGCAGCTGACAGTGAACCGCCAGGGTGACCTGAACCTGCAGCATTAACCATGCGTACGATATCCTGACGCATGATATTTGCCGTAGCTTTTAGCTCAGCAACGTTCTGTTTCATGTGTGTTTCTCCCTTCATTGATGGATGCCTTGTCTCCATATCCTTTTATAAAGACTTGATTTGCAAGTGAAACGTTTATTTTCTTTTAGAAAGGCTGTCTAAATGCTTACAGCCTCATAATGTCTTCATCTCAAGCTGATTTATGATTTCTCAGTGTTTAATCAGCTCACAGTATCCGATTATAACACAGATTGCGGTTCCTGCAAATGTACATTTTTACAATACGAACTCCTCATACATTTACTGTAAATTTCTCAGCAATTTCATGTAAACACGAGAAAAAGCTGTAATAAATTACAGCTTTTCTTCTACTTTGAAATATCTCTTGATAATATGACACGCAGTAAAAACTTTGGCAGCGACATCATGCGCCCAACTCGACTCGGCTCGCGCAGGAGTCTGTACAGCCATTCCAAATTGAGTTTTATGAAGAGTTTAGGTGCACGTTTGGAATGTCCCGCCCAAACATCAACGCTGCCGCCAACGCCCATTGCCACCTTTGTATTTAAAATTTTTCGGTGCTCATGTATCCACTTTTCCTGCTTGGGGCACCCCAGTGCAACAAAAAGAATATCTGGCTTAACTTCGTTGATCTTGTCAACAACCTTGAGTTCTTCTTCAGCCGTGAAATACCCATCCTGACATCCCTTGATCTCAATATTGGGATATTTGTCCTTGATTTTTTCACAGGCCTTCTCAGGAACACCCGGCTTGCCGCCCAAAATGAATATGGATCCCTTTGTGTTGTTGCAGAATTTGAGCATGCGCTCCATGAATTCAATCCCGGGTATGCGCTCTTCAAGGCCAAGCTTATGAATCCTTGAAGCATATATGACACCGATGCCATCCGGTATGACCAAATCGGCATCGAGTAGCGCTTCCTTAAGCGGTCTATCATCCTGGGCCATCATGATGATCTCCGGATTGGGTGTATAGATTGCGCTGAAGGATCCCTTCTTGAAGAGGGAGAGAAACCTGTTATACGCTTCATCTGCATCTAGATTGTCTATTCGAACGCCTAGTATTTTAACGGATTTTATTTCCATGCTTATTTCCCCTTTTGCAATAACGTTCCAAGAATCTCTTCATTCTTTTTGAACTTCTTCTGCAGCTGTTTGACATGATTTTTCAAATTGCCTACGGCATCTTCACGTTCTGACAGGAGCGCCTCAAGGGCTGTCAGTATATCGTCAGGACGTATGGATTCAATGGATCCAACGGCCTCAAGTCCAAGGGTTTCCAAGAAGTAATCAATCTTTGGATCATAGGAAATTCCAAGCAGAGGAACCTCCGCAACCGCGGCGAATATCAGCGAATGCAGCCGAACACCAATGAGCGCGTCCAGATTCTCCACGACGCTCATGATTTCATCGGCAGCATATTCATCTTCGATAACTGCGGCACCTTCAGCTTTAGCCCACCTGCATATTTCGAGATCTTCCCTTCGGTGAAAAGGAATCATCACCACATTATGCGATTGCGAGAGTGATTGTATCAGTTTTTTCAGTTTTTGTCTATTCTGATCCGTTTTAAAATCCTTTGTGCGCATTGAAAGACCCACAATTGGACGTGCATCAATTTTACCGTCAAATGCGATTTCAAGAATCTTACGGCCTGTCTTTGTTTCAATTTTTTCCATATCCACGACAGGGTCGGCAGTCACGTGGATTTTTTCCGGTGAAATGCCCATGCTGACCAGATCGATTTTCGAATTCTTTTCTCTTACCGTAATGGCATCCACCCGGCTGAGCACCCATTTCATGATTTTTCGGTTCATGCCCTTGTGAACAGGCCCGATTCCATGAGAGTACAGCATGACAGGCTTGTTGAACATGAGACCGAATATGATGATAGCAAGATAATAATGTATGCTTCTCTTGCTGGTAGTGTCCTGAAGCAGACTTCCACCACCTGAAATAAGCACGTCGGTTTTCATAACCGCCTTCAAAACGGAAAACACGTTGGCACGCGGTACGGTTTTTACATTTAATCTCTGTGCCGTTCTTTCGGGTGTTGCCGTTAAAACAGTGAGTTCAATCGCGCTGTCCATGCGTTTGATTGATCGAATCATCGTTTCAAGTATGGCTTCATCCCCCAGGTTGTTAAACCCATAATAGCCCGATATCAGCGCCTTATTCATCCGCGTGTCTCCCTCTGAGGTTGATAGCAGCATGTACAAGCAGATTGAGAATCAGGACAAGTACGGCACCGATCAGCGCGCCAAGTCCAGCACCATATATGGTTCTTGCAATGGACAGGTACATCGGTGCACGCAGATGACTGAATGTGTTCACAACAGATGTAACGCCAATCATGATAACCGCTGTCATTGGAAATATTGACGCCTTCCAGCCCTTTGAAGCCATGTATACCGCAACCATTACGGATGGAAATGCCAGCAGAAGCTCCTTTGACCTTGGTCGTGCAATGAAATTGTATTCGAGGAAGTTCCTGAAGATCATTTCGATATTAGTCGGCTGGATAGAGGTCTCGTGACCCGTTCGTGCGATATAGATGATACCTACAATCCCAACCGCACCGACAATCAGCACATGCAAGACCTTTATACGCTCATTCAAAAGCCTTTTCAGATCAAAAACATAGTTTGAGTCTTCCTCGATTGCATTGACAGACCTGCCGTATCCGAATCTGATGATGTAAATCACGCAGAACAGGACCAGTGGTGCAAGCTGACTTATTTTGACACCTCTGAAATACTCCATTTCAAGCAGATAACTCGAGCTTGAGAGTATGCTACCGATGAATATGCCGCCCACCATTGCAATTGCAGCTGAAATAATCACAAGGGTGAAGCCTTTGAGGATGATTCCATGTATTTTGTCAATCTGCCTATTGATAAGAAATTGCTTGAGTATATCCAGTATCGCAATTGCTGCAAGAACTGGGAACAAAATGGATGTACCCAGGGCCATCAGTACCACAGCAAAGTTTGGAACAACCAGATTTGCCGCAGTAACCCCCAGTACCCCTACCGACAAGAGCAAGGCCTGATGTCTCTCACGAATTGGAATGACACTGTTCAGCGCAATAATGGAAAGAACCACCAATCCGTATCCGATCACAATCAGGTTCAGAACACCTGGTTCGTTATACTGCAGCTTGGATGCAGACCCCAACTGAATATGGTGTTCAGCAAGACGTTTCTGGAGATTGTCAAATGATTCCTTGTACATATCTGAATCTGTCACATACAGAATTTCATTGTCTTTCTTTTTAAAAGGTCTGAAATAGACGCTTCGGATATTACGTTCAGTGACCGCACGGTAGATTGTATTTTCAATCTCTTCCGCGCCCTTGTACCCATACCACTGAAAGCGCTCCTGAATATATCCTACGATTGGAAAAACGCGTACAGCATCGTAGTCCAGCATCTTGGTCAGTTCTACAAGACCTTCCTGCTTCGTCTGTGACCGCTGTACACCGGATTCAATCAGACCTGTGGAAATATCATGTTCGTGCATATAGGCATAGAGAGCATCCAGATTTTCGGTTTCCAGGTCGTAGCCCAGAACCTCTTCCCCCTGGAAAATGAAATACTTGGGTTCAATGCCGTACTTATCCATTTCATCGGCAAAAGCCTCTACGAGTTTTTCTGGATACCTGTGAAAGTTCGAGGGTCTTGGAAGAACATCCAGACTTGATTTTTGAACAGTTTCAATGATTTCCGGGTCGAATCCAAGGCCAATCCATGCAAGTTTGGAATCGGTCTGGCTGCGCAGTGTGCGCTTATTCTTTCCATCCTCATCTACAAGAAAACCCGTTTCGGAATAAAGGGCATCTTCCGCCTCGCCATCAAGGATTACGACATTCATGTCCCCTTCAAACAACGTGTAGAATTCTGATGGGTATCGCTTAGACAAGCCTTCTGAAATGAACTTGAACAAGTCTGTCGACGGCGTCCTTAAAACCACATCGTAACGGTCAGTCTTGTTTTCAATGTAAGCTGTCACGTCATCTGCAAATCGTGTTTTCCAGTATGTATCTTTCTTGAGTTCCTCGACAACCGTGTATTCCAAGTCCTGACCATCTGCAATCAGATTCTCAATCGTGGATTCCTTCACGGCTACGCTGGCGAATCCTATGGATTTGAAGAACTGCATCCACCACTGCAGCGATTCATCGGACTGTTCTGCCAATAGCTTGGCCTCATCGTAGTCAAGGACCATTTCGACAGATTTATGCTGCGCTTCAATATTTATTCTTTTGAAGGCCACAACACCGACAACTGCCAGACTGATGACCAGGATTATAATATAGAGTTTTTTTAGCATATTGATTTCTCCAGACTTGTTATGTATTCATTCAAAGCTAAGGCAAAAGCGCCGGTAAAACGGATACACTTTTGCCATTCATGTGCATTTGCACCATCAGTTCTCCACAATGGTATAGGGGCCCTTGACCATTATCCAGCCATACTGGGTGATTGCGATTCCCCTGCCATCATTTTGAGGATTCAATATATGATGATTGTTTGTAATCTTCTTACCATGTTCGATATTGTACCCTTCTGTGAGATCTGCAAGACCACCATTGGAAGATGCGATGGCAAGTGCTTCACCCGATCGAACAATGACTTCCGTACTGTCTCCCAAATAGACCATACTGCCTGCATTGACTTCCACAATTTCAAAAAGGGCTGCTGCATTTTGACTTTCGGACACATCTGATTTCTCTTCGAGTTTCGATTCAATATATGTATCCAGTTCTTCAAACCGCTTATCCACATAACTTAGGGTAACCAAGGGATCAGACTCAGAACCGGGTGTCGCCTCACTGATCTCCATCATGCCAGAGATAAAAAATCCAACAGCTACGCCAATGGCCAATATGCCTATATTTTTAAATGCACGCATTTTATCCTCCTTATGACACGGGCACAATACGCCCAGTATTCCTGTCTATTTTACTATAAATTGTCACCCAATACAAAGTGTCATAATCATTGAAACCACATCGTAATACTTTTTTCAGATATCTGAATTTCTTGAGAATATAAAAGAGCTGCCTTCTAAAAGCAGCCCTTGAAATATCATATAAGTAATGTCATATGTGACGCGAGCAAGCGTCTATGTAACCTCGAACAAGCCGAGAGAAATCATCAAGCCACGGTCAACGTCATTCATGAGTTCTGATGGCAATGCACCAATCTTCTGAATGAGTCTGCGCTTATCGATGGTTCTGATTTGTTCGAGCAGTATGACGGAATCCTTTAATAGACCAACTTCATCCTTTGGAACCTCCACATGTGTTGGCAGCTTCGCCTTTGAAATCTTGGCGGTGATTGCTGCGCAAATCACTGTAGGACTGTACCGGTTTCCGACATCATTTTGCACAATGAGTATGGGTCTTTGTCCCCCTTGTTCTGAACCTACGACTGGATTTAAGTCTGCAAAGTATACCTCACCACGTTTAACGATCAAGGTCATCCTCGCTTTCCAGCTGGCTTTCGTAGGACTCTAGGCATCCGACATCTGAACACAGGCCCATTTCAGCCATGTTCAAATTGATGTCCGCCATGCGTTCATAACCCGAACGCAACGCTTCCATGACACCATCCATCTTTACAGGTGCTTTGAAATGAAATTCCCGATTCAGATTTTGTTTTATCATATCGGGGTTGTTGCCAATATTCAATTCAGCAATTAATTCATCTGGCAAGTCAATTTTTACTTGCTTTATTCTTTTCATTAGGACACCTCCAAATTTTAGCCAGTATGTATGAAGGGACAAAGTCATTATATCACCGTCAGCATAATTGTAAAGCGAAATGGTATTTTTGAAATATACTGAAATTTCACTTTAATAAAGCTGTAAACTTAAATCATCAGCAGGGTATCCTTTATCTGGATGATTTCACCCTGAGACTTATATACCCTAGGTACTCTTTTGCTAATCATGCAAACGACTTCATAATTAATCGTATTGATCCAGCTTGCAACCTCATCGATGCTGATTTCATCAGAACCCGATTGGCCAAAGAGGATGATTTCATCACCGCGCTGGACTTCAAGTCCCGTCAGGTCCACCATGCACTGATCCATACAGATTCGACCGATGATCGGACGGATTTCTCCGCCGACAATTGCCTTGGCACTGCCTGTATAGAGTCTTGTGTAGCCATCCGCGTACCCAATTGGCACTGTACCGATTTTTGTCTCCTCGTTGGTTTTGTAGAGCAAGCCATAGCTTACGCCAACACCTTCTCCAACTTCCTTTACATGACCTATTCTAGCTCGAAGGCTCATAACCTCTTTTAATTTCACATTTTCATGAGAAACATCATGCGACGGATAAAGACCATACAGCATTATGCCGGCACGTACCATGTTATAGTTGAGCTCTGGCAGGTCGATGATTGCTGCGGAATTTGAAACATGCTTGATTGGAATATGAATGTTTTTCGCCTCAAGCGCCTCGATGACGCCATTATAACGCTTGACCTGGTTCATTGTGTAGGTCTTGTCCACTTCGTCTGCAACGGCAAAGTGCGTATATATGCCTTCGATTTCTACATTTTCAAGTTTTGAAATGTACTCGATGACAAGAACAGCGTCCTTTTCCGGAACGAGACCCAATCTGCCCATTCCTGTGTCCAGCTTGATATGGACCTTTGTTTTCACCTTGTACTCTTTAGCGACCTTATCCAGTGCTTGAGCCTGCTCAAAAGCATACACCGTCTGAATCAGACCATTGCGAACCACTTCATCGCTGTCTTCTTCAGGCGTGTAGCCAAGAACCAGTATCGGTGTGTCCTTATAGACCTTTCTCAGCTGAATAGCTTCTGTGAGTGTTGCCACAGCAAAACGGTCCGCACCATTTTCTAGCAGTGTCTTGCCGATTTCAGCCGCACCATGTCCGTAACCATCTGCTTTTATAACTGCGGTTACCATAGCATCCGGTTTTGTAACACGACGCACTTCCTTTATGTTGTGCGCAAGATTGTCAAGGTTGATTTCAGCCCAAACAGGTCTCCTTAGTTGATGTTGCATAATTTTACCCCCCGGTTAAATCATACGTCATAATATTTCCTCTGCTTAAAAGCAGTTACACACTTAATTTACGATTTCCATAAGCGTATGTGTCAGACCGCTGACAATATCGCCTGCAAGGAGCCCGAACTCACCCTTTTTGCCTGCCATGATGTCTCCAGCGCGCCCATGTATATATACGCTCAGAATACTTGCTTCACGCGGTGCCATCCCTTGTGCGATAAAGCCTGTGATGATTCCAGTCAGGACATCTCCGCTTCCCGCAGTCGCCATGCCGCTATTTCCAGTCAGGTTGACGAAAATTTCACCCTGAGGTGTTGCAATAATCGTTCTCGAACTCTTCAGAACGACAACGACACCATATGCTGTTGCGAATTTTAGAGCTGTGTCGATTGGATTCTCAGTCACCTCATCAATGGTAATGCCTGCCAGTCTTGCCATTTCACCCGGATGCGGCGTCAGGACAATCTCCGACTTCTTGTTTTCTAGCCATGAAACATTTTTGGAGAGCACATTGAGTCCATCCGCATCGATGACCATAGGGCAGCTGACGCGGTCTATCATTTGACGCACAAGTTCAGACATTTCACTTGCCGTTCCACACCCTGGACCGATTGCAACAACATCCACGCCTTCAGACTCCTCAATGATTTTCGAAATCTGATTGATATTGATGACACCACGGCGCATTTCGTTGAGCGGTATTGTCACGACTTCGGGAACACTTGTTGTAATCAGTAGATTCAGGCTTTCTGGAATATAGAGCTTCAACAAGCCCAGACCACTTCTGAGGGCTGCCTTGCATGTCAAAATCGCCGCACCCGTCATGCCGGAACTTCCAGCAATAATATTGGCTTTTCCATATGTGCCCTTGTGGGAATTCTGAGGGCGCTCAGGAAGCAGTTTCAGAATATGCTCACGCGTTACAATATGGTGCTTCATGCCAACTTCCTGGATTGCCTTAATGGGAAGGCCGATTTGGCGTATGACCAGCTGACCATTGTAGTCTGCACCAGGATACAGTATGTTTCCAATTTTGGGAAGTGCAAACGTCACTGTTTTATGGGCTTTGACTGCAACACCCATAATTTTTCCCGTATTCCCACTTACACCTGATGGTACATCCACCGAAACTGTATATTTGCTCAGACGATTAACGATCTCAATGACACCTTCGTGGATGCCCTGAACCGCGTCAACAAGTCCCGTTCCAAATATTGCGTCGACAACGGCATCTTGTGCCGGAATCAGCTTTTCAAGTTTCATGAGTCCACCATGGTCGTTGACATTGTCAATTTGAATATCCAGTTTTCTCAGCACCTGATAATTCAACTCTGCATCACCGCTGATATCTTTCGGTTGACCTACAATGAAGACCCTGATTTTCACATTTGCGTTATGAAGATGTCGCGCAATTACAAAACCATCTCCGCCATTGTTGCCTGTTCCACATAAGATGAGTACACTTTCGACCGGCTTTTCAGTTTTCATGATTTCATCCACAACAGCACTGCCGGCATTTTCCATTAGCACAACACCTGGAATGCCATACTTTTCTATTGAGATCCGGTCCACTTCACGCATTTCTTCATTCAAGGCAAGTTTCATACAGTTCAACCCCTTATACTGCTATACTATTAGCCACCGCATATGTCTTGCAATGGGATATTGATACCATGATTTCTTTGATATCGCGCTGATTGGCAATATCTTCAGCACCATTATACAGAAAAACAACTGGTTTTCCCATTTCATCTCTTAAAACTTCGATATCTTTCCAAGCGAATCCTCTAATTCCAGTTCCAAGGGACTTCACAATGGCCTCCTTTGCAGCAAAATTCCCTGCAATGGATTCAACCCGCATGTTCTTCGATCTGAAATACGCGATTTCGGCATCGGTGAACAACCGCTCCAAAAAACGACCCGACTTTTTAATAGCCCGGTCTATCCTATCCAGTTCGATGATATCGATACCGATTCCTTTAACCATTTTTGCACTCCTGGTCCAATGCTCTGCCAGTTGCATCCCTTGAGCAACCGTTGTACCATTATAACATAGAAAAACCGCAAGCTGAATATCAGAAGGAGGTCAACCATGTCAAAATACAAATGTAAGGAATGTGGCGGCAACGCGCATTATGATGAATTTTATAAATCTGAGAAAGATTCCTCGACAAACGCCGTCTATGCCTATTGCAGCAAGTGCGGCAAGGAGGCTTGGGGCGGACTCCGCTTCCACCCTGAAATGAACAACCTCTTCAATAAACTCTTTGAACCCAATCTGGCCTTCAAAGAGGAAGACCAGCATGCATTTGCAAGACGCATTGCCCTACAGACCCATGAAAAGTAAAAGGACTGCAGAACTGCACTTATTGTAGTGACCACAACAAGTCAGTTCCCAGTCCTTTTTTCATTGGATATGCTATATCGCCTGTGTCGCCTTTTCAAGCCATGCCTTTTCATCTGAGCTCAGCAGTGGGGACAGTTTTTCATAAACAGCCTTATGATAATCATTCAACCACTGGATTTCCTCTGAGCTCAGCATGGATACAAGAACTGGTCTCGTATCTACTGGACAGAACGAAACCGTTTCGAAGTTCAAAAACTGTCCGAACTCTGTTTCAATATCTGCTCTTACAACCAAAGTGTTTTCAATACGTATACCGTGCTTTCCTTCTCGGTAGACACCTGGTTCATTCGTCAGAATCATGCCTGGCTGGAGTTTCACATCGTTGGGTGCCATCTTCATCGTCTGCGGTCCTTCATGCACATTCATGAAATACCCCACGCCATGCCCAGTGCCGCACTTGTAGTCCATGCCTTCAGCCCACATCGGCTGTCTTGCCACCATTTCGACCTTTGAACCGGTCGCTCCATGTAAAAACCGCAGCCGTGCCAGGGCGATGTGACTTTTGAGCGTCAGTGTATAATCTCTGCACATCTCTTCTGTCAGTTCTCCGACAGCAATGGTACGTGTGATATCTGTTGTGCCGTCATAATAGTTGCCACCTGAATCAACCAGCAAGAGTCCTTTTGCCTGAATTTTGCTGTTCGATATTTCAGTGGCACTGTAATGCATCATGGCTGCATGTTCCATGTATGCAGCAATTGTGTGGAAGCTTTCTGCGACAAAATGGGGCTGCTCAGCTCTGAAGGTCCTGAGCATCTCTTCTACACCGAGTTCTGTTGCAGTTTCCAGTCTGACAGCCTCTTCCAGCCAGATATGGAACTTGACCATGGCTACACCATCTCGAACCTGACTGTTTCTGATATTCCTTATTTCTTCCTCAGTCTTCATCGATTTGATGAGGGCTACAGGGTTGGTCTCTTCAATGATCGTTACAGCATCACTCAGTGCATCATAATTCGCCGCTGAGATTGTCTGAGGATCAATGCTCACCTTGGATCCAGACGGCAAGTCCCCTAAGAAGGCTGTAATCCCTTCATAAGGCATCAGACTGACACCATATTTTTCAAAATGTCCCAAGGCACTTCCATCCATTTTATTTGAATCCATGAAAAGCCATGCGTCATTTTTGCCAATAACCGCATAAGACAGCGCAACAGGACTGTAATGAATGTCGTTTCCTCTAAAATTGTACATCCAGGCTATGTCATCAAGTGTTGAGACTACCAAATAGTCCGCCCCACTTTCAAGCATGGCTTTTCGAATACGCTTTAGCTTGTCATCCACAGGATTGGCCGCATATGGCATCTCATGGATCATGATCTTGTCTTCTGGAACGGACGGACGGTCTGTCCAGATTGCATCAATTAGGTCGTGCGCCATGGCGAACGTATATTTTTTAGGTCCAGCCGCCTTTTCATAAGCGCGTTTGGTACTGAGGGAAATGACCTTTCCATCAAAGCCGACAGTCTCGCCGCTGGCTACATTTTGATTGAGCCATTCCGGAACCTCAGGCACACCTTCAAGCCCCCACTTAACAAGTTCAAACGCGCTGCCCGCGATTTCACCAGCCGCTTGAATATGGTAGCGTCCATCTGCCCAAAGCAGTGCCTTTTCCTGCGTCACTACCGCAATACCTGCTGAACCTGTAAATCCAGTTATCCACGCTCTGGCTTTCCAACGTTCAGGTACATATTCCGATTGATGCGGGTCAGCACTTGGTATAATGTACACATCAATGCCTTTGTTTTTCATTTCCTGCCGAAGCCTGGAAATCCTCTCATTAATCACAGATATTCCCCTTTCGTCTCTCAATAAAGTACGCCTTTTCTAACCATGAAAACCTTTACCTATATATTACTGAATATTTTCGTATATGTTAATATATTTTTTAAATATTAAAACCACTGAAGAGAACCCAGTGGTTTTGTCTGCCTTCACATTTCATTTTTTCTTATACTCATCCGCTAAAAGGGAATAGAGAATCCGATCCTGGTAGGACTTTTTCTCCCTGTCAAAGGCCGCTTCGCGCTTATAGCCATCCTTTACAAAGCCCAGTTTCTCCACAACGCGCATGGAAGCAGCATTGCCTGGATGAATCTCGGCTTCAACCTTATGAAGGCCCCATTTCACAAGGCCCATTTCCAGAAGCTTATCGACTGCTTCTGTCGCATATCCCATGTTCCAATAGGCCTCATTGAACATGTAGCCTATTTCTGCTTTGTAATTCCAAAGCTCCAAATGATGGAGTGAAATGAGTCCTATGAGTTTACCTGTTTGCTTTTCAACGAGTCCCCATCTGATGAAATAGCGGTTCTGATATCCATCGTGAACCACATCTACATAGCGTTTAACTTCAGCCATTGATCTGAATGGTGAGATTACTTGAAATTTAAGTGCTTTCCTGTTTCTGTAGATTTCAAATAAGTCATTGGAATCACTATGCAAAATATCTCTAAACAGCAGACGTTCACTTTCAATCTCAGGGAATTTTCTAAACAGTTCCAGCAATCTGTCCATTTCTCACCTCATTATGTCAAGTTATTCCTTTGTAATCCCTTCAAAATAGTAGGTCTTGATTGCCTCATAGCGTTCCCGATTCAATCCCATATCCGAATATCCCAAACGACTTTGAGATTTGTAATGAATCAGATTGCTTTCCATGTCAAAAAATATTTCAACATCGTCCTTGAACCTGAACCCATCGGTCACAAATATCACATGAAGATAGGCCCCATTATCCTTTACGATTTTATAACCGCCATATTTTTCAAATGCTGCAAAAAGTCCATTCCTCGCATTTTCCAGACCGCCAGCCATTTCCAGTGGTTCAATTAGGAAAGCCGCATCGACAGCCTGCGTGCTTACGCCATTTGGCGTATTCTTCAGTGGCTTGAACACAGTCCCTTCAAGTCCGATGTTTTCAGGAATCTTATTGTTGATATGAACAGCCAGTCCCGTCAGGACCAAAAATCCCAGCATTACGATTATCAGTTTTCTCATATGCGCCTACTTCCTCAGCAGCTTGACCAGTGGATTGCTTTTCAACCGCTCAACAGCAGCTCTTTTCCCAAGCTTAATCAGCACCTCTGAATAAGTCGGATAGGGGTGTACCACTCTCGAAATTTTATGGAGTGGAATTCCCAGGGTCTTAAGAACCTGAATTTCTGAAATGATTTCACCACTTCTGTCTCCAAGAACAGAAGCCCCAAGAATCCGGCCTTTTCTATCCGTTACAATTTTTACAGAGCCTGTATCATTTCCCTGTGCAACTGCCCTATCCAGTTCCGAATAGTCACATTTGAAAACGCCTATGTCCTTGCCATAATCTGCTTTGACATCCCTTTCCAAATAGCCCGCTTGAGAGATCTCGGGATCTGTAAAGGTAGTCCATACAACATGTCTGTAATCCACTTTTCTTCGTATGGGGAGAAAGGCATTTTGCACTGCTTGAATTGCCTGAGCATTTGCCATATGTGAAAAGAGATAGGGACCTGCCACATCACCAACAGCATATATGCCCTTAATGGGCGTCTCCATAAAATCATTGACGCTGACTCTGCCGCTTTTATCAAGGATACCGAGCTTTTCAAGCCCCATTCCACGACTGTTGGGAACGCGGCCTATTGCAGTAAATACTGCGGCGGCTTTGAGTTCTTTCAGTTTTCCATCCTGCCTGATTGTCATTACCATCTCATCGCCGCTAGGGCGTACCTTGTCAGGAAGGGCATTCAAATGAATCACAAGTCCTTCTGCTTGAAGAACCTGCTGAAGTGTCAGAGCGTGCGCCTCATCCTCCTTCTGAAGAATCCGGTCATGCTTGACAACAAGGTCCACCTGCACGCCAAGCCGATTGAGTGCCTGGGCCATCTCAATCCCTATTGGACCCCCGCCGACAACAACCATGCTTTGTGGCAGCTTTTTCAGCTTGAACAGGGTCGTATTGTCATGGCACTTGATTTGATCCATACCCTCAATCGTCAGTTTTCGGGGACTCGATCCTGTCGCTATGATGATCTTGGCTCCATGAAACCGCTCCTTGTCCAAACTAACAGTGTGGCTGTCTACAAGGCTGGCGTGTCCAGTCTTAAAGACAATCCCGTCTCTTGACAGTTTTTTCGGCGACTCACCTTCATAGATTCTGGCGATTGCACTGCGCACATTGTTCATGACACGTGTGGTATCACACAAAATACCTGGTGCCAGCTTCTTCGCGCTGTAAAACTGACTTGCTTCATGGATGAAGGCTTTGCTGGGCATACATCCTGACCAGGTGCATTCTCCACCTGGAAGCTCTTTATCAATAAGCAGAACGCGCTTTCCAAACCCCACTGCGGTATACGCCGCAGACAAGCCTCCAGAACCTGCGCCAATCACAATCAGATCATAGGTATTCATGAATTCCCCCCTCACCTGTCTATAATAAATATACCACTTATTCACAAAATAAATCCGCCAATATGCATTGGCGGATTTACTTTATTGCTTTATGATATTCGCTATTCAAGCGCCTTGCAGTCCCTAGTAAACAGGATTTACAGGTTCTCTGCCTTCAAGCACTTCTATAATATTCCGTGCAGCCATCTGACTCATCTTTTCCCGTGTTTCCGTTGTAGCACTGCCTATGTGCGGAAGCAGTACAACATTATCCATTTCGAGGAGGTCAGGATGAATTTCAGGTTCATTCTCATAAACATCGAGACCTGCACCCCATATCTCATTCATTTTCAAGGCTTCAACCAAGGCAACCTCATCTATGACAGGACCACGTGATGTGTTTACGACAATTGCTGAAAACTTCATTTTTCTAAACGCATCCGCATCCAGAAGATGACGTGTTTCTTCAGTCAAAGGACAGTGGAGTGAAATAAAATCACTTTCTGCGTAGAGTTCGTCAAGCTCAACATATGTTGCGTTGAACCGTTTTTCAAAATCAAGACGGCGCGTCCGGTTATGGTACAAGATTCGCATATGGTAGCCCCGCGCTTTCTCTGCAAAGCGTTCGCCAATACGACCAGCACCAATGATTCCCAGAGTTTTTCCGTGGACATCCTGCCCCAGCATCAGCTTGGCGGAAAAATTCTTCCACTTTCCTTCACGAACATATCTGTCGGCCTCAACGATTCTTCTGCTTACTGCAAACAAGAGAGACCAAGCCGTTTCAGCCGTCGAGTCAGAAAGTACATCCGGTGTGTTTGAAAGTAGGATTCCCTGCGCTTTGGCAGCTTCAACATCGAAGTTATTGAAGCCAACTGCATAGTTTGCAAAGATCTTCACATTTTTACAAGCCTCGATTATTTCAGCATCAATCTGATCGGTCAGAGCGCTCACGATACCATCGTACTTGGGAAATTCCTCGAGCATCTGCTCACGTGTCATTGCTATGTCAGCCCGATTTACGACAACTTCATATTTTTCCTGCAGCATTTCAATACCGCTCTCAGGAATATCTCTTGTTACTAAAACACGCTTCATTCTATCCCTCATCTCTGGTTTATTTATTAAAATGATTATTATGCTAATAAAGGGAGCAAGTATCCCTCGCTCCCCTTAAGTTTAACAGATATGCAATTTTCTATAAACCATATTACCCGTAAATCTTTTTGAGAATTGCCGCAGCCTGCTCCTTGGTCATGGTGTCTTTCGGATTCAGATTTCCTTCCTCAAGATCAAGAACACCCAGTTCCATGAGCAGTGCCACATCGTCGCCGGCCCAGTCTGAAATCAGGTCTCCATCATCCACCTGTGCCAGCTGGCTTTCAATGCCTTCGCTCAGCATTTTTTGGTCATAATTTGTCATTGCATTCGCCAGAATTGCCGACATTTCCTCCTTGGTCACTGCCTTGTCAGGATTGAACGAACCTGAGCTTCCAGATACGATACCTGCACTGAACGCAGATGCAACCTCAACATAGTGTTCGCTGTCCTGTGCAATGTCCGAGAACGGCGCCTCAGCATCTTCATTTGTCAGGCCATAGGCTCTTGTAACCCAGGTCGTGAACTCTTCACGTGTAATGGCTTCCTGAGGGTTGAAGGCGACCTCCTCGTCGATGATCCCCTTGTTCAGGAGTTCGTTGATTTCACTCTTGGCCCAAGAATCATCCACATCATTGAAGGACTTGTTTGACTGCATGACTGTGTACTGACTGAAGGAAATACGTCTTGTTGAAATACTGTTTGTAACAGGATCGTATACGCCGCCAACCGGATTCCATTCACCGGTCGCTTCATTCAATTTGAATACAGACAGGCTTGATGGACCTGCAGTATCGTTAAAGAACTCAAACTCATCCAGATCAAAGCTAAGGCGTGCCGGTTTTTCTAAGACTTCACGCTTCTCGCCATTCATGGATACATTGACATCTGCCATATAGCCTTTCTTAAAATTGGCTGTCGATGTGCCCGCACCATTGGTCTTGTTGTCAAATTTCATGTCGATGTCCATTTCTCTGCCTGCAGCGCCCTCTTGTGGCTGATACATTTCCTTATCAAGAAGCAGCTTTGTTCCGCCGACCTTAATACCCACCGTATCAACCCCTGCTTTTTCAAGAGACTCTATGGTTTTCTGGTCTACTTTTACTTTAACTGCATCTGCTGTCTTTTCAGTCTCAAGAGTGACTTCCACACCGAAATTACGGATGTTTTCGCCTCCATAGTATGCGTTGAAGGTCTCTTTAACCTTGTTGATGTTCTCAACAGACTTGGCTATTTTTGTCTCTAGGTCTGCGTCGGCAAAAGAGACTTCGGTCACACCATCCACCTCTTGTGTGACTGTGGTGGTCTTTACAGTACCCAGTTTGTTCATGGCGCCTTTTGCAAGGACTTCAACAGCCTTTTTCATATCTGCTGTCTTGGCCACCTTGCCTTCTGCTTCAATGGTCTTGAGTGACTCGACCATCTTGGTCGTCGTCGCAATAAGCGTCTCGCTGTCTTCAATTTTTTGAAGCGCTTTCGATACTGTCGCATTCATTTCAAGAATTTTTGTGGTTGCCCATTCTGTTTTGGCTTCCTGTGTCGCGGCATCACCTAGAGTTTCAATGGTGCCAATGTAGCTGTCCAGCGCTTCGGATAACACTTCGTCATTTTGAATGGCATCCAGACTGTCTTCAATTCCCTTAAGGGCCTCGTCAGCCTCTTCAGTTGTCGTCTCTACTGAAGCTATTGCTGTTGTTACAGCTGTTGTCAGGCTTTTGACGGTATTGACGCTAGTAAGCTCCTCGGCACTGGCTACAGTGTCAACAGCGCCTGTTGCATCATCTGCCGCCGATGTGGTTGTTGTTGGTGTAGTTGTGCTTGCTGTTGTATCTGTATTTGTGTTCGAACTTGTTTTCTTGTCGCTGCTGCTACTGCTGGAGCTTCTATCGTTGTCCACAATCGAGATGGTTGCTACTGGTATTGTGCCAAGATCAATATCTGCATTGTCGACCAGCGTCACTGTGAATGCATGTGTTCCTTCTACAAGGCTGTCATCCACTGTTGATATGACAATATCAAGACTGCCCTTTTCAGTACTGAGTTCAGTCATATAGACATCTGCATACTCGTCGTACCAGAGGTCTTGACCCGTCTCAACACTGAAATCATCTACAGTAGCCGTATTCGACGTCACTTCAAACTCTACAAAGTAGTAGGCGCTTGAATCATACACCCCATCCACCTCGAGTTTATAGTCCACCGTCAGTGTCACATCTTGTCCTTCTACAACTGAGTAAGTGCTCGATGACCAGTTGATTACCGGCGTGTCGTATGCCATGCTGTCATTGTCCATTATCGTAATGACCACACTGTCATTGGTTCCTTTTGATGTACCACTTGGAATGGACGTAATTGCAAGCGTGAATGTCTCACTGCCCTCAACCGACGCATCATCTGTAATCGGAACAGATATTGTCTGAATGTCTGTGTTTGCAGGGAAAGTCAGACTTGTGGTCACAGGTGTGAACACATAGTCCTCTGCATCTGCCGTACCCGGCTGAAGTGTGACCTCGACGGTCTGCTCCATACTCAGATCTCCAGAACGAACCAGATACGCATAGGCTGTAGTCCCTTCACTGTAGGATAGTGTTGGAGACGCGAAGGCAAAGGCTGTGTCATTGTCTGCTATGACGATATACATTGTAGAATCTGATCCAAGTACCGCATCTCCTGTCGGACTGCTTAAGGTCACAGTAAAGTACTCATCATATTCAACGTCGGTATCATCTACAGTCGCAATGAGAATTTTTTGCGATGTTGTATCGCCATCTGCGAAGGTCAAGGTTTGTGTGCTGGAAGATACCGTATAGTCGCTAGTGTCTGCCGTGTCTGGTGCTACCGTCACGACAACGCTGACCGCTCCCACGGCTTCGCCAGTTCTTGTGATTTCAGCTTCAAAGCTTCCGCTCTCATCAACCGTTTTCGTTGTAAGTGCAAAATTGAACTCGCCTGCAGCTGAACTTTCATTGTCATAAATTGTAGCCATGCTGGATGCTACAGCACCTAGCGACGCTTCACCGGTCGGATTGCTGATGGTCACTGTAAAGTACTCCGTTGACTCAGTGTCTGTATCATCTGCTGTTGAAACAGTGATCGTCTTCTCTGTTACACCCGCAGGGAAAGTAAGCGTACCGGATGCAGCAGTAAAGTCAGCTCCAGATGTTGCTGTTCCCGTGCTGCTTGTATAATCTACGGTAATTTCACCAGCTGTGCCATCTGATCTGTAAACTGTGAAGACGGCGTCTTCTCCTTCTGTAACAGATGGCCCTGGTGACGCCAGCTGAAGTGTTCCTGCTGCATCATCATCGCGTATGGTGACCGTTGAGGTGGTCACACTGCCTAAACTTGCGCCACCTGTTGGATTACTGAGTGTGACTGTGAAATTTTCATCCTGCTCAGGTAATATATCCGCACTTGTATCAATTGTAACTGTCTTAGTCGATACACCATGTGCTATAGTGAGTGTTCCCGATTTTTCAGTGAAATCCGAAGAACTCGCTGTTCCTGTCGCAGTTGCTACATCAACCGTAATATCGCCATCTGAACCACCCGAACGGACTATTGTCAAATCAACGCTCGTACCTTCTTGGGTTTCATATGCAAACTGGTCAAAATCCAGTGTGCCCGCAATATCATCATCAGCTATTGTCACTGTGATTACAGATGTTCCAAGTGTGACATCACCGCTCGTTAGACTCAGCTCAACAGTGAATGTCTCATCGCCCTCTTCCACATTGTCCGCTGTAGTTTGAACGACAATCTGGTTTGTTTTGTCGCCGTCCTTATAGGTGAGCGTACCCGATGCCACGGTAAAGTCTGTCGAAATAGCCGTCCCCGTGACCGTCTCATATGCAATAATCGTTTCTCCATCAATGCCATCAAGACGGTCAAGTGTCAGTGTCAGGCTCTCTCCTTCTGCAACAGAGATTGTTGAAGATTGAAAACCGATTGTACCGTATGATGGGTCGCCGATAAGCTGAGTGGCGATAGTGGATGGATCACTGGCACTGATACGTGATTCATATGCAACCAGGAAGGTGTCGTTGTTGCTGTTATAGGCTACACATGGATTGTACTTGTAATCTACATCATCATATATATCGTAAGCGCTGATTGCCACATTGCCTGTGGAATCTATATATGCTCCGTAAACATCATATACTTCCCGGTTGTAATCATTCGACCATACAAGTAGAAATTCGCCTGTGTCTCCGCGCGGCACGATGCTCACATCTCCAATATTATTATTGGGAAGACTCGTTTCATAGACTGTAATCGCTGAAGCCGTTGTCGTATCGTATTGTATAAGGATAGAGCTTCCAGAGGTTTCATCGACCCAGGCTGTGACAAAGGTGCTTTGTGCCGGATCAAAAACGACGTTCTCCATCGTCTGATAATCTGTTGCGACATTCAGAAGTTCATCCTGAACCAGTATGGCGCCTCCAGATGCAACTTCTGCATATGCAAGCTGCTGATAAGGACTTTGGTTGTAATTGTATACAACTTCCAAGTTCTCATTCACTGGATTATAGGCTGTATCGTAATAATAGCCATTCGTATCAATGGTAAAGACATCCGAAGTCCACTCTGAAGTAACCTCTACTCCGCTAAGATCCCAAGAGTAATCATCACTTGTGGAGGTCTTCCATAAAACATAATAACTGTCGTGGTCCTTATTGTAATCAATGACTGGATCATACTGATTCACCAGCTCTTCATGCAGCACAAACTCACTCTTTACCACGCCGCCACTTGAATCCAGTATCATTGCAGAAATGTTTCTGTAATCACTGACAATGTTTGTACAGACAATCATGAACTCATCCTGCAAAGCATTATATGCCATAGATAGAGCAGTCGATCCATAGGTTACATCAGATAGAACGACAGGTTCACCTATGGGCGCACCGCTATAATCTAACAGCTGCATATATAAGTGCATTATCGCTTCACTGTCCGTCATAACATATGCAAGCATATATTGATTGGTTACTGGCGAGAAGGCAATGTCCATATCATAAAGATAATCCGGTGCAGCCGTACCGTAAGCTGTAAAGGCCAAGTTCAGCGCACCATTTTCATCCAGGTCCAGTTCCGTTTTTGGAATCTTGAACTCGTAAACCTTGTGCTCGTAATTCACATTATCTGTATAGGTGAAGAAGGGCTGACCCCACTCTGTGTTCTCTTCTGATACTTTAAAAACCTTTATGCCATTTTCAGTACGTATGTGCATGGCAGTATAGTCTTTGTCACCATCCACAGTGTTGTCAGGTGAGAAATCCACTGTAGCATACAGATAGTCCTCATCGTTCATCACCCATCCGTATGTAAATCCAGCCGGATGACCAGAACCCGGAATGGTATAATCCTCAAATAGAGGTTCAATGCCAACTGTTTCATCCAAAGTTCCATCCATAGTTCCAACATTACAATTATCATTCCAAGTATACGTATAGAAATTTGAACCCATATCTATTGTTCCATTTTCGTTTGTTTCTGGAAATGCAAATGGTATTTCTCCAATATTCTCCGGTTCTATACGCGCACTAATCATCAGCTCCAATGGCGCAGCGTCTGTTTCAAATAAGAAAAGAAGACCGTCCTCATCGATCTCCACAACATCATTATCTACCGCCGAAACCTTGTCTTTGAGCTTGGAATCCCCATTTTCCACTTCTATGGGCGCAGTCCCATCTACGAGTACCGCATCCATATGTGCAAGCCCAACTGCATTTTTAACAATTTTCACTTCAATCGGTGCACCTGTAGGATTCATGTTCTCAAGAGACAAGTTTCCCTCTCTGAACCATTTCGAATACCCGATTTGTCCGATCAGATTCCAAGCATCTCCTTGATGCAGATAGATATCCAGAGTTCCATTTTCAGTTTCCCCTTCTACTGGTATGTACACCGGATTGACACTTGGTACATATGATTGTGCAAATCCTGCGGTTGGAATACCAGAAAACGTCAAAAGTAACATCAGTACTGTTGCAAGCAAACGATTGAATCGCCTCTTCATTACGTGTTGCCCCCTTTCAAAGAAGTAATTTCCATATCCACCCCTACCCAACGGAACATATTCTATTTATTCCACGGTTTTCACCGTATTAACATTAAGGTTTATTTACGAAATCAAAAATCCCTTAGGTCAACTGTTGAACAGTCGACCTAAGGGATTTAGATTAGATGTCGCTTGATTAACCGTAAATCTTTTTAAGAATTGCTGCAGCCTGCTCCTTGGTCATGGTCTCTTTCGGATTCAAATTGCCTTCCTCAAGTTCAAGAACACCCAGTTCCATGAGCAGTGCCACATCGTCGCCAGCCCAGTCGGAAATCAGGTCTCCGTCACCTACCTGTGCCAGCTGACTGTCAATGCCTTCACTCAGCACTTTCTGGTCATAACTCGTCATTGCATTTGCCAGAATTGCCGACATTTCTTCCTTGGTTACCGCCTTGTCAGGATTGAATGAACCTGAGCTTCCAGATACGATTCCCGCATTGAATGCAGATGCAACCTCCACATAATGCGCGCTGTCCTGCGCAATGTCTGAGAACGGCGCTTCAGCATCTTCGTTTGTCAGGCCATAGGCTCTTGTAACCCAAGTCGTGAACTCTTCTCTGGTAATAGACTCTTCAGGATTGAAGGCAACTTCCTCATCAATAATCCCCTTGTTCAGGAGTTCATTGATTTCACTCTTGGCCCATGAGTCTTCCACGTCGTTAAATGACTTGTTCGACTGCATGACCGTGTACTGACTAAAGGAAATACGTCTTGTTGAAATGCTGTTCGTAACAGGATCGTATACACCCCCAACCGGCTTCCATTCACCCGTTTCCTCATTCAATCTGTATACAGACAGGCTCGATGGTCCTGCTGTATCGTTAAAGAATTCGAACTCATCAAGGTCAAAGCTCAGTCTTGCCGGTTTTTCAAGAACGTCCTTCTTCTCACCATCTACAGATACATTGACATCTGCCATGTAACCTTTTCTGAAGTTGGCAGTTGCAGTACCCGCACCATTGGTTCTACTGTCAAATTTCATATCGATTGACAGTTCTCGTGCCCTTGTACCTGCTTCCGGCTGATTTTCACCCTCTGGGCTTCCTGTGTCAGAACCTGCTTCCGGCGTTTCACCTGCGGCATCGCCACCGGCCAGATACAGGTCTTTGTCCAGCAGGAGTTTTGCACCGCCTACTTTGATACCGACTGTATCGACACCTGCTTTTTCAAGAGACTCGAGTGTCTTTTGGTCCACTTTGACCTTTACAACATCCGCAGTTTTTTCAGTTTCGAGAGTAACTTCAACACCGAAACCACGAATGTTCTCTCCACCATAGTAGTCATTGAATGTCTCTTTGACCTTATTGATGTTTTCAACTGACTTGGCAATTTTCGTCTCCAGGTCTGCGTCGGCAAAGGAGACTTCCGTCACACCATCTACCTCTTGAGTGACTGTGGCCGTCTTTACAGTACCCAGTTTGTTCATGGCACCTTTTGCAAGGACTTCAACAGCCTTTTTCATATCTGCTGTCTTGGCGACTTTGCCTTCTGCTTCAATGGTCTTCAGTGACTCAACCATTTTTGTTGTCGTCGCAATGAGCGTCTCACTGTCTTCGATTTTTTGAAGCGCCTTGGATACCGTCGCATTCATTTCGATGATTTTTGCAGTTGCCCAAACCGTTTTGGTTTCCTGCGTTGCCGCGTCACCAAGGGTTTCAATAGTCCCAATGTAACTGTCAAGGGCCTCTGAGAGCACTTCATCGTTTTGAATATTGTCGAGATTATCTTCGATTTCCTTTAGGGCTTCATCCGCTTCTTCAGTTGTGGTCTCTTCTGAAGTGATTTTCGTAGTCACTGCAGTCGTGAGGTCCTTGACTGTATTCGCAGTTGAAACCTCTTCATCACTTGCCGCTGTATCAACAGCGCCCGTTGCATCATCTGCAGTTGGTGTTGTCGTTGTAGTAGTTGTTGTTGTAGTTGTTGTGCTTGTTGTTGTATCTGTATTTGTCGTCGTTGACGAACTTGTTTTCTTATCACTGCTACTGCTGCTTGAACTCTTATCATTATCAACAATGGTAATGGTTGCAGTTGGTATTGTGCCTAAATCAACCTCCGAGTTATCCACCAGCGTAACTGTGAAGCTATGCGACCCTTCAATCAGGCTGTCATCCACCGTTGAAACGACAATATCAAGACTGTCCTTCTCCGCACTCAGTTCTGTCATATAGACATCCGAGTATTCTTCATACCATATGTCCTGACCTGTTTGAATACTGAAATCATCTGCCGTTGCCGTGTTTGGCGTCACTTCAAACTCAACAAGATAGTATACGCTTGAATCCATTTCGCTGCCCTCAGCAAGGGTATAGTCTACACTAAGTGTAAGCTCCTGACCTTCAACAACAGAATATGCGCTTGCAGACCAGTTGATTACTGGTGCTACGTATTCATCATTATCGGTGATAGTCACACTTACCGTATCTGACGCACCCACTGACGCACCACCTGCAGGGTTTGAAAGACTCATCATAAAATATTCAGGATATTCATATTTCGAGTCATCTACAGTTGCTACTGTGACCATCTTGTATGTCACGCCATCCTCGAAGGTTACCGTCTGTGTTACAGGCTCGAAATCATAGTCGCTTGAATCAGCCGAAGATGGTGTTAGGGTTATATCTACAGATACAGTCCCTGACGCACCGCCAGTTCTGTAAATATCTACGTAAACGTCATCCCCTTCCACAATGCCTAAAGATGACTGATCAAAGTTGATTTCGCCCGGTCCCTCTACATCATTGTCGACGATTGTAACGACCACGCTGTCTTTTGTGCCTTTTGTTGTTCCAGTCGGCACTGAAGTGATTGCCAGTGTGAAGGTTTCGTTGCCTTCAACATCCTCATCATCGACAAATGGAACCTCTATTGTCTGAACGTCTGAATTCACTGGGAATGTCAGTGTTGTTGTCAGTGGTGTAAACGTATAGTCACTTGAACCTGCAGTTCCTGGTGTCAATGTGACATCAACGGTCTGTACAGTACTCACATCACCTGATCTTACAAGATTCACATAAGCCGTATTCTCTTCGCCGTAGGACAGCGTTGAAGATCCAAATTCAAACGAAGTGTCATCATCTGAAATAGCGACATACATCGTATCATACTGGCCAAGAACCGCGTCACCCGTTGGTGAACTCAATGTAATTGTAAAGTACTCTTCGTACTCAACAGCTGTATCATCCACGGCTTCAATATAGACATACTGTGATGCGCTGTCGCCATTAGCAAATGTCAGTGTCTGCGTGCTTGAAGATACGGTATAGTCGCTGGTGCTTGCTGAATCGGGCACTACGGTTACATCCACAGTAACCTGACCATAGGAACCACCCGTTCTTGTGATCTCCGCTTCAAAGCTTCCACCTTCATCAACCGTATGGCTTGTAAGTGCAAAGTTGAACGCCCCTGCTGATTCCGTATCATTGTCCTGAATAGTTACCAGCATGCTGTCGTCTGTGCCGATGATTGCATCTGTCGGCACATTTGTGATGGTCAGTGTAAAGGTCTCATCACTTTCAACCGTTGAATCATCAAGTGTTGGAACAACCGCATATCCTGTATCCTCTCCACTCAGGAAGCTGATGGTCTGCGTCAATGCACTCAAATCGTAATCGCTCGAATCTGTAGATACTGGGGTCAGGGTGACATCCACATCCATAGCTGAGTCAAGTTTTCCGGAACGTCTGATTTCTGCACTTACTGTATTGCCTTCAGTGACAGATAGGCTTGTCTGATAGAAATTGAACTCAGTATCTGTATCTACAATCAGGACATTAACCGAGAAATTACTTCCCAGTGTCGCATTGTTTGTCGGATTGGAAAGCTCAACTGCAAAATACTCATCGCCTTCCAAGATGGAATCCTTGGTAATCGGTATGCTTATTGTTTGCGGCGTCGTTTCACCATCAGCGAAGGTCACCGTCTCCGTTGCAGTAAAGGTATAGTCACTGGAATCTGCCAGTCCGGACACGCCAGTCGCCTGAACTACCGAAACATCCACACTGACTTCACCATAGGATCCGCCGCTCCTTGTAACGGCAATTGCCGCACTGGTGCCTTCATCAGCTGTATAGTCGGTAAGTGCGAAGTTGAACTCACCTGCTGATTCAGTGTCATCATCATAAATCGTGAGTTCACCCATATAATTTGTGCCAATTGAGGCGCCACTCGTTACATTATCTAGTGAAAGCCCTAAAGTTTCAGTGCCCTCAACCAGACTGTCATCAACGATTGGAATATATACCGTTTCACTGGCTGATCCATCCGCAAAATAAACGGTTTGTGTTAGTGGTGAAAAATCAATATCATCCGTTGTTGCCGTCATTTCAGTTACTGTAAGTTCCACACTGACATCGCCATATGTTCCGCCTGTTCTTAAAATCGTAATTGGCGCCATTCCCGTTGCATCATTTTCATCAACACTGTATGCGGTGCTGCATAGGTTCAGTGTTCCTGCACTCGTTGAATCGTTATCGACAATTGTAAACGTCAAGGTCTCAGGAGAGGAAAGTGTTGTTCCTGATGGAATGGTCGTAATCGTCACATCAAAGGTTTCATCACTTTCAGCATCCGTATCGTCAACGGTTGGAATTGTAATGGATTTAATGTCTTCGTCAAAGAGGAAGCTGACTGTTTTCGTATAGGACGTCAAGTCCAGATCGGCATCTATTGCTGTCCCCGTCGTGATGGTCACTACAACAGACTCTTCATAGTCTAGAAGTCCATCACGGATGATACTTACGTATACATCGCCCCCCTCTGTAATGGTGCATGTTTCTGTTTCCAAATAGAACGTCGTATCATTGTCATAAATTGTCGCATAAGCACTACTTATCTCGCCAAGTGTTGCCCCGGACACATTGCTCAGTTGAACTGTGAAATACTCGTCCTCATCATATTCGTCGTATTCAACCTCTGTATCTTCTATTGTTGCAATTGTAACCGTCTTTGTTGTCTCCCCATCTGCAAAGACGACTGTCTCAGATACAGGCGTGTAATCTGTTTCATCAGCGGTATACATATATGTGTCAATATCTACTGTCACTTCACCGTAATCACCACCGGTTCTGACTATTTCTACAGTGATATCCTGACCTTCTTCCGCACCGAAGTCTGTTGAGGCGAAATTTAACTCACCGGCATCGCCTGCAGCCATGCTTTCATCGAATAGAACAAGCTCAACGGTAGAACCTGTAACTTCACTCAGTGATGAGATGTAGGCTAGCAAAATGACCTGATCAGCTGGGTTGTATGCAGCTGTCGGAGATTTGTAGGTGTTGCTTCCCGAGGTTGCCTGGAATTCTGAACCAATGACAGCACCATTGTAATCTACAAACATACCGTAGATGTCTGTATCAGAAAGCACTGTACTTTCCCAGTAAACAAACTGAGTCGCATCGATATCTCCTAACGAAAGAATTTGCAGATCACCCAGTCCTTCTGTTGCATCTGATGTATAAAGGACTGTTTCAGAAGTCTTGTTAGTTCCCACTTGACCGACTATCTCAGTAGGTGACGCATTGTAGTCCTGCCATACTGTATAGAAATTCTCATTCATTGAACTGAATCCAATTGCAGGGAAATACGCTGGTGTCGCATTTTGTGAAATGGACATTTCATCATATGTTATGGCCCCGCCAGATGCGATTGTCGCATGTTGAATTGTCGTTCCATCATTCTCATACGCCACATCAATGTAACCATAGGCCTGATTGTATGCTAAACCAAAAATACCTCCCAGCATACTAATGAAATACGACTCTGTTGACAGATAGTCCACCGAAACCTCTACACCTTCGTACATGTAGGACTGGAAGGTGTTATCCGCTTTCCATAGCACATTGAACATTTCGCTCATGCCATCGTACTCCACCTGCGGCTCCAGTGGATAATTATTGCCGTCGCTCACAGCGCCTGCACTTCTTACAATATTTCCACCAGAATCAATAATGGCGCCCATGACATACGGGTCTTCTGTCCACACGATCATAAACTGATCAGCAGCACTGTCATAAGCCATGTCAATGGATTCATCTCCGACAACATCCGTCGCAATCGTAATTGCAGAACCTGAAGTCGCACCGGAATAATCCAAAAACTGTGCTACGACATTCATATAACCGTTTGAATCGGTTTCAAGTGCCGCTAGAAGATATCCATTTATTTCAGGGGAATACCCCACTGAAACATCATATACAGAGTCAGCGTCAAAGCTTCCCACAAGCTCAGCATATGCTGGCGCCGACATCGGTATACCCGCTACTACCAGTGTCAAAATCAACACTGACACAATGAATGAGCGTACTTTCATTTTCATCATTCACAACCCCCTTGTTTGCTTCAGACTTTTAACGTCCTTTCATAGCCTCTTTTTTAGCTTTCTTTTAGCCTTCTTTTAACCGCTTTCAAACCTCTTTTTAAGACTTTGCTTACCCTTTTTTCTTACTTCTCCTTACCTCTTTTTGAGCCGATTGTCGCAACCTGTTCTTCAACCTGCTGTTCTCTTTACACTTCTGATATGACCTAGTTTGCTGATTGTTCTCACTCATTCGACATTTTAACAAAATTGTCTGCATTTTTCTATATTTTTACATTTTGTACGATAATCGATACTTATTTATCATACCCAATTTATAAATATTCAAGCCCTAATACTTTCCCCTTACTGAACATTTTTCAATAGCATATTTTGCTTGGATTTCACCCATGATTTCTTCAAGCTCTTCCATAAAATATGTCTGAAAAGTATTGGGCATGATTTCCCCCTCGGTCTTGATATATTGCTGAAGTACATAAGCATTTGATCCCTCGATAGAACGGGCAATTTCATCAATTGCCACCCTGTCATGTACCCCTTTAATGACAGTTGTTCTAAACTCGTGCCCTACTCCAGAATGAATGATGTGATGAACAGATGTTTTGATTTTATCAATATCAAAATCGCGAACACCGATTATGGTTTCATATGCCGTAAAAGCGTGCTTAATATCCATTGCGATATAGTCGAGCAGATTTTCATCTATCAGTCTTTTTAAAAGGTCCGGATTGGTTCCATTGGTATCGAGTTTTACAGAAATTCCGATTTCCTTAACACTTCTTACAAATGTTTCCAGCCCATCTGACAGCGTCGGCTCTCCCCCGGTTATAACGAGCCCTTCTATCACATTCTTTCTCTTTTCAAGATGGCTGAGTACAGTATCTTTCATAACGGTTGGATACCTGTTCGGCGTTAGAACAAGACCGCCGTTATGACAATAGGGGCACCTGAAATTGCATCCCCCGGTAAATACGAGTGACGCAACCTTTCCTGGATAATCGATGAACGTTGTCTTCTGAAATCCCTTGATTTGCATTGTTGCCTCCATTAATCACACTGACTTTTTCCTAATATAAAGGGGACTTCCCCGATGCACCTACCTAAACTGAAGTATTTTAAGCGTCACCCATGAAAGTCCCCGATTCATTTACATTTTATTGTATTTTTCTGTATATTTCCATAAATTTATTTACGAACAGACTTCAAATTCCAAACGGTCGTTAAATTCAGCCTGTTTGCCATCATTCCAGTTTTGAACCGGTCTATGGTATCCAACAACACGCGTCCAAACCTCTGTCTGCGCACCGCACTCAGGACATATTGGCTCTTCGCCGGCGATGTACTTATGCACCGGACAAATACTGAATGTAGGTGTTATTGTAAAATAAGGCAGTCTGTAACCGTTGCTGATGCTTTGAATCAGTTTCTTCAGCGTTTCAATATTATCAATGCGCTCCGGTATGAAGCCGTGGAAGACCGTTCCACCAGTATATTTGACCTGAAGGCTGTCTTGGTGGTCTAAAGCATCGAAAATATCCTCAGTAAATCCAACCGGAAGCTGGGAGCTGTTTGTGTAATAAGGAGACGCTTCTCCAGATACTGCGATTTCAGGATATCTGTCCAGATCCAGTTTGGCAAAACGATGTGCCGTGCCTTCTGCCGGACTCGCTTCCAGGTTGTATAGATGGCCTGTTTCCTCTTGGAATCTGATGAGGACTTCATTCATGAAATCCAGAACCTCTTCAGCAAACTCTTTACCAGCTGGTGTTGTTATGTCTTCAGTGCCCTTTGTAAAGTTGATGATGCACTCATTCAGACCATTTGGCCCAATTGTCGCAAAATGATTGTGCCAGTACTCGCCATTCGCTTCATATACATCCTGAAGATAATGCTTTGAGTACGGATACAGTCCGCGCATCATATTTTCCTCAAGAATCTTGCGCTTGATTTCAAGGGAATTCTTTGCGATTTCCATCAGGCGCTCAAGCTTGTCGAACAACGACTCCAGTGTTTCAGAAGTATATCCCATTCTTGCCAGGTTAATGGTTACAACGCCAATTGATCCTGTTTTTGGATTTGCCCCAAACAGACCGCCGCCCCGTCTTCTGAGCTCTGTATTGTCCAGTCTTAGTCTGCAGCACATGGACCTTACATCTTCCGGATCAAGGTCTGAATTGACAAAATTGCTGAAATACGGTATGCCGAACTTACCTGTCATTTCCATGATTTTGTTGGTCACATCGCTGTTCCAGTCCCAGTCTTCAGTAATGTTATAAGTCGGAATCGGGAATGTAAAGACTCTGCCGCGTGCATCCCCCTCCATCATGACCTCACAGAAAGCCTTGTTGATCATGTCCATTTCCTTTTGGAACGCTTTATATGTATGGTCGAAATGACGCTTTCCACCTATGATGATTGGCAGTTCCCGGTGTGTGCCAGGTACTTCCTTGTCCATGGTAATGTTGAAAAATGGCGTTTGGAAGCCCACTCGCGTCGCGATATTCATATTGAAAACAAAGGTCTGAATGATCTGCTTCACTTTGGCATAATCAAGATTGTCAAAATGCACAAACGGAGCCAAGAGTGTGTCGAAGTTAGAAACAGCCTGTGCACCAGCAGCCTCTCCCTGTAGGGTATAAATGAAATTGACCAGTTGCATGAGCGCAGCCTCGAAGTGTCTGGCAGGGGAAGATTCAATCTTTCCTGCAACACCTGCAAAACCCGTCATAAGCAAATCTTCCAGACTCCAGCCGCAGCAGTATGTCGATAGAAGGCCCAGGTCATGTATATGTAAATCACCGTTCTCATGGCTATCTCGGATGCTTTCATCGTATACCGTGTGAAGCCAGAATGTTTTTGTCGCCTTTGCGATGACATGATTGTTGAGTCCCTGTAGGCTGTAGGACATATTGGAATTCTCTCTTACCGTCCAATCGCTCTGGCCGATGTATTCATCGAAAATGCCCATGATATCCATAGCAGTCTTTTTGGTCTCGCGCATGCGCTTATGCTCGTATCTGTATTTGATATATTTTTTTGCTGTTTCATATTCGCCCATCTTCATAAGAACATCTTCCACGCCATCTTGGATTTCCTCCACACGTGGAACTTGACCCTTAAGCTTATTTTCTGTCAAAAGCTCAATTGTGTAGTCAGTTGCAACCTCAGCAAGTTTCCTGAGTGATTTGCGTGATTTGCTCTCATGCGTCGCAACGAGCGCTTTGAAAATCGCTTCTTCAACCTTTAGGCGATCGAACTCTGCAACACTGCCATTGCGCTTTTCTACTCTGCTTAACATGACCTTCCTCCCCACAATATATAGTATGTTGAGTTCAAGCAAACACAACATATAGATTAGGAAGCACTAAAAAATCCACCTCCCTGTTCCGAGTAGGTGTTTTAAAATGCTGTTTCATTTCTACTATTTAATTGTAGCAAATACGTATTGGCCTAACAAGTTTACGCAGCCAATAAATATTGATTTTAAGAGTTCTTATGAAATTGTATCCTTCAAAAGATTTTTGTTTAAATTCCAATGCCCTTCATATTGCTTGGATGTAAAGATAAACGACTTTTTTCGACATTCGGCGCATTGTCTACCAATTGTGATATTTATACAAGGTATATAGTCCCTAGTACATAATTTCATACAAAACCACTGTACTTTTATACAATAGCCATGCCAATAACGCCTCAACAAACTTATAAAAATGCTTGAGTTAAGCCTCTTTTAACTTTCAAATCAATAAGGAGGATGGCGCTATGCTTATTACACCATCCTCTTTGTTTAAGACAATTTTCAAATCATATCCCTATACAGAAAGATATGCCTTGACCTTTTCAGCAATCTTTTCAGCTTCAAATCCAAAATGCTTCATAAGCGTATCACCAGGCGCTGACTCACCGAACCTGTCCAGCCCGATATTCAATCCGTCAAGACCCGTATAACGTGCCCATCCCGCTGTTATTCCAGCTTCTATCGATACCCTGTTCCGTACCGATGGTGGCAGAACGTCCTCCTTGTACAGGTCAGTCTGTTCATCGAACTGATCCATGCACAGCATGCTGACCACGCGTGTATCTACCCCCGAGCTTTTCAGAAGCTTAGCTGCCTTAACCGCAAGTGCCACTTCTGATCCGGAAGCCATCAGAATCACTTCAGGATGGTCTCCATCTTCCTTGAGCAGGGTATATGCACCATGGTGTGCGCCTCTATGAACCCCTTCCTGAGGTGGGAGCGCCTGTCTGGTCAAAATAATGGCCGACGGCCCCTGACTCCTTCTAAGGGCTTCTATCCAAGCCACTGCAGTCTCTTTACTGTCACCAGGTCTGAAGACATGCAGGTTAGGTATGCTGCGCAGCATCATGACATGTTCAATCGGCTGATGGGTTGGTCCGTCTTCCCCAACGCCTATGCTGTCATGGGTGAACACATAGACTACAGGTTGACCCATTAGAGCTGCAAGACGAATTGAAGGCTTCATATAATCAGAGAAGACAAGGAAGGTTGAACCGAATGCCCTGAGCCCCCCATGCAATGAAATGCCATTCATAATCGCGCCCATTGCATGCTCCCGAACGCCAAAGAATATATTCGATCCCTCTGGATTATCCCAGTCGAAATCTCCATAGCCTTTCAAGTAAGTCTTGGTGGATTCATTCAGGTCAGCAGAGCCTCCGATAAGGTTCGGCACGTGCTCCTTGACAATATTGATCATTCTTCCGCCGCTGACACGGGTCGCTTCTTTTTCCTTAAAGAGTTCCCAAAGATTGGGATGCTTCAGCAGGGATTCCGGCATTTCGTACTCATGCCACGCTTCCCATTTTTTCTTCATTTCCGGATACTGCTCAAAATAGGATTCCAGCTTTTCCTCCCATACGAAGCGGTCAATTTCCCGTTTGTCTGTAACTGATTTCATATGGTCTGTCACATCATCCGGTACGACAAAGCTCTCTTCTGGGTCCCAGCCCATAAGCTCCTTCATCATTTCAACTTCGTCTTTACCCAGCGGTGCGCCATGTACACCTGATGTGCCTGCCTTGTTAGGACTGCCGTAGCCAATGACATTCTTCACCTTGATAAGGGTTGGTTTTGTCGTATCAATACGCGCCTTCTCAATGGCACTGTAAATGCCGTCCAGATCATTGCCGTCATGAACCGTCATAACATCCCATCCATAGGCTTTGAAACGCATGCCTACATCTTCAGTAAAAGACCGGTCCGTACCGCCGTCTATGGTGATCCCATTGTCATCATAGAGTACAATCAGCTTACCGAGCTTCAAATGACCAGCTAGAGAGCTCGCTTCACTCGCAACACCTTCCATGAGGTCACCGTCACCAGCTATGACGTAGGTGTAGTGGTCGACAATACGGTGCTCCGTTTTATTGAAAACTGCGGCCAAATGCCTTTCTGCAATTGCCATGCCCACTGCAGTTGAAATACCTTGTCCCAGTGGCCCTGTGGTCATCTCAACACCTGCAGTCATGCCATATTCGGGATGCCCCGGCGTAATGGAACCAAGCTGACGGAACTGCTTTAAATCATCCATCTTTACATCGTATCCGAATAGATGTAGCAATGTGTAAATCAACATGGACCCGTGTCCGGCAGAAAGGACAAACCTGTCCCGATTCTCCCATGTCGGATCTGTCGCACTGCCCTTCAAAAAGTTCTTCCAGAGCACATAGGCCATCGGCGCTGCGCCAAGGGGCAGTCCCGGATGCCCGGAGTTTGCCTTCTGAACACCATCTGCAGCGAGAAATCTTATGGTTTCTACTGTTTTTTGATCTATTGTTTTCATGTGCCACCTCCATAATAAACTGTCTAATAGGGATTTTTTCCCTCCATGGTGCATATACCCTTTTGAGACCCATCTAACACAAACGCTGGCACACATTTATGGTAGTTTCCCATGTATTTGGGCATATATACCATATGAAACTGCACCTAAAGGATGTGATGATATGAGACTCTATGAAGCAATACAAATGGCACTGAATGCACATGACAAGCAAGTGAGAAAACTGGATGGAGATATTTATGCCGCGCATCCTATTGAAGTGGGGATGATTCTGCTCAAGCTCAATGTCAGCGATGACATTGTTATCGCAGGGATTCTTCACGATACTGTGGAGGATACGGATGTAACCCTCGAGGATATTGAGATGCAGTTCGGAAGGCATGTTTCCAGACTGGTGAAGGGCTGCTCAGAGCCTGACAAGAGCCTGTCATGGAGAACGCGAAAGGAATACATGCTGGACTATGTCGAGAACAAGGCCGATTATGATACCAAGCTCATCATTCTTGCCGACAAGCTCAGCAACATCAGGAGTATTTACAGGAATCTTGAGACCATGGGTGATGCCCTTTGGGATAAATTCAATGCAGGCTACGAGGAACAGATGTGGTACAGCACCGAGATGTGCCGCGCCCTGCGGGAACTGACAGGACTGGCGATTTATGAGGAGTACTGTCATTACTTGAAGCTTGTGTTTGGCTAGAGCTGCGATTGCTCATGTCGCTAGTCAGTTCTTTCTATTTTCATTAATGAATCATTGAACCGAACTGAGCAATCTGCGATTGCTCATGTCGCTAGTCAATTCTTTCTATTTTCTTTAATGAATCATTGAACCGAACTGAGCAATCTGCGATTGCTCATGTCGCTAGTCAATTCTTTCTATTTTCTTTAATGAATCATTGAACCGAACTGAGCAATCTGCGATTGCTCATGTCGCTAGTCAATTCTTTCTATTTTCTTTAATGAATCATTGAACCGAACTGAGCAATCTGCGATTGCTCATGTCGCTAGTCGCGCCATATAAAAATTTGCAGGGAAGCCCTCCATTTTGTGCGAGCACAAATGGAGGGCTTCCCTGCAATTTTTTTGCATTTCTTTGCCTTTTCACGAAAAGAAACGCCGTGCTCGGGCACGACGTTTTAAGGGGCTTGAATTATGATAAAGGGGGAATTAAATAATCTTTTTCAAGCTTATGTTTTTTGCAACACTCAACACTGATATATTAACAAATCCCCTATGGTTATGCCATTACAAAAGTATGAACCTTAGGTTAAGGTTTTGTTATAGAAGGAGCAAAAGTTTTGCGTAATCGTAAAACATTTACACAGGTGTCTTTGCCCCTGCAATGAAAAAGCCCCAAGGCAGAATAGGATGCCTTTGGGACTTTCTCAAGCCATATTTATTATCATTAAGCCAAGGATCTAACAAATTTACGTGATTCAAGAACTTTTGTAGGCGACATAGAAATCTCATCAATCCCCCACGCCATAAGCTTTTCAATCATTCTAGGGTCAGCAGCCGCATTACCGCACATGCCAACCCAAACGCCTTTCTCACGGCCTGTCTTCACAACGCGCTCAACAAGACTGAGCACTGCCGGGTGCATGTAATCATACAAATCGGCAATTTCGCTGTTTTGTCTGTCTACAGCCAGCGTATACTGTGTCAGGTCGTTCGTGCCAATACTGAAAAAGTCCACATAATCAGCAAATGTATCTGCAAGAATTGCAGCGGAAGGAATCTCAACCATGATACCTAGGGCGACATCATCGGCAAATGCCTTACCGGCAGCCTTTAATGCTTCCTTCACCTCTTCAACAAATGCCTTAGCCTTTAGGAACTCCTTTACAGAAGATATCATTGGGAACATGATTTTCGCATTTCCATGGACCGCCGCCTGGAGGATTGCTGAAATTTGTGTTTTGAATATTTCAGGTTCCCTCAGGCAATACCTGATGGCACGGTAACCCAGGAAGGGATTGGCTTCGTTTCCAATGTTCAGATAGCTGACTTCCTTATCTCCACCAATATCCATGGTTCTGAATATAACAGGCTTGTCTCCAAGTCCTTTGAGGATTTTTGTGTAAATTGCAATCTGATCTTCCTCTGTCGGCGGCTCCGTCCTGTTCATATAGATGAACTCGGTACGGAAGAGGCCAACACCTTCAGCATCGTTAAGCAGTACTGCTTCAATATCTTCTGGACCGGCTATGTTCGCCGCAATTTCCACGGTTCTGCCTGATTGAGTCGATGACGGCATACCGACAAACGCGCGAAGCGCATCACGCTCTGCCTCATATGCCGCCTTCTTCTCTTCATATTCAGCAATGACCGCCTCAGATGGTCTGGAAATAATTTTGCCCTCCATACCATCAATGACAATCATATCGCCTTCTTCAAGTGCATTCAGTCCTTGACCGCAGCCGACTATCGCAGGGATACTCAGGGACTGCGCAAGAATTGCGGTATGCGATGTCTCGCCACCTGTCATCATAAGCATACCAGCCAACTTTTTTCGCTCAACCTCAAGCGTGTCAGACGGCGTAATCTCTTCGGCTACAAGAATGATCTTATCATCGCTGTCTGCATTGGCTTTAGCCTTCAGATCACCTGACAGAATTCCCATAACCCTTTTCTTTATATCTCGAACATCCAGTGCTCTTTGCTTTAAATATGCATCATCAAGCGATTCAAACATGGAGATTGTCTGATCATACACACTCTCACTAGCTGAAAGCGCCGTACGTGACTCCTCCTGAATGAGGTCCTTAATCGGATCTAGGATGCTTGGGTCGCTCAACATCATCAGATGCGCTTCGAATATCTCAGCTTCATGCTTTCCAGCTTCAGCCTCAGTTTTTTCTTTTAACTTTTCAAGCTGACGCTGCGCAGTACTGACAGCATCTCTCAAGCTTTCAAGTTCAAAAGCTGGATTTTCAGCTTTCACCACACCGACTTGACCGAGTTCAGCTACCCATCTCACTCGACCTATTGCTATACCCGTTTGAACAACTTGCCCACTCAAAATATCACCTACTCGCCAAAGTTGCTTTCAAACAGCTGCTGAATCTCATTAACCGCAGCGTCTGCATCTGGTCCATCAGCTTGAAGGACAAGCTCCGTGCCGCCTTTGGCACCAAGGCTAAGAACGCCTATGACGCTCTTGCAGTCAATTGTCTTTGTGCCATAAACCATTTCGACTTTTGATTTGTATTTTGTAGCAGACTTAGTAATCAGACTCGCTGGTCTTGCGTGGATTCCATGACCGTTTCCTACTTTAACTGTTCTTTTTACCATTTTTCATTCTCCTTAAATACGCTTCATATTCTCGAGCAGATAGTTTTCAGCTTCAAGATTCCATAGACCGCTTGTTTTGGCAACAATTTCTGCAAGCGCTTTGTATATAGGTTCTGTTTCTCCAAGTTTTGCAAAATCATCTATTGCTGTCAGTGGCATATCGATTGTCGTATATATGAGCTTTTTGCCGCCGGTCAGGTTCGGCATGTTCACGATGGCATCGGCTGCAGAGTTCAGACCGCCGATATGTGTAACCATAACTGCAGGATTGATTAGCTTTTGCGCTGTCTTATCAAGCGACTCAATCATGTCATCTGTGTTTCCACCTGTCGTACCAACAATGTGCGTTTGCTTGTAATGCACGTTGTAGTAGTTGAACTCAGCGCTGAAAGTCTCGTCTGTCGGACCCGCAAAGAAGTTCAGGCAGCCGTCAAAGCGCAGAAGTCTGTCTGCCGTTTCAAGCAGTGGCTTCACAGGTGCGTAAACAAACACATCATCATAGCCTTCCTGGTCCGTGAACGCCATTAGGGCTTCGTAGGTATCCACTTCAGAACCGTCGACATAAATCAGTTCCACACCCTTTTCAGCTGCTTCTTCAGGCGAAATGATTTCCGCAGCACGTGTAAGTCTTTCCTGGTTGATATCAACAACAGCCAGCTTCTTAGGTCGCTTGTCGTTATTGATAATGTAATCGATCGCGCCAAGTCCCATCGGACCAGTCCCTGCTAGAATGGCAAGGTTTCCGCCATCTTCGATACCCATTTTGTGCTGGTATACGCCGAACTCCCTATGGTACTGTGCGTTGTAGGCACCAATGATGCAAGACATGGGCTCAGCAAGCGATGCATTGAAGAAGCCTTCACCATCGTATTTCAGAAGACAACCCAGCTCCATAACTTCGTTGGGGATGACTGTGTATGTCATGTTTCCGCCAAAGAACTCATAAGAGTATCCCGGAGAATCCGGTTTGCCCTGCCAGTTGAGTGCAGGCTGGATTGCGTACTTGTCTCCAGGTTTGAACTGGTCAGCCCATTTTTTGCCGACCTTGACGATTTCACCGGCAAACTCATGACCTGTAATGATTGGATTTGTTGAAATATTGTTTGGAACACGTCTGTGGCCTTCGCCCAGCTTTGCTGCTTTATATGTTGACATGCACAGGCTGTTTGTTACAACCGATGCCAGAATCTCGTCATCCTTGATTTCTGGAATTTCGAATTCATCCATTGAGACCTTAAGCGGTCCGTGCATTCTAACGCCTTTTACTAACATGGTATCCTCCTAGAGTTCCTCATAGTTCACTTGTTTAGACAAGTCATATACTTGATTCAGCTTTGGTGGCTGAGTCCCTTCCATACATACTTTTGCAGCGGATGCGCCGATGCCCAGACACATGATTTCCTCAAAAGGAAGATTCTTGTCAATCCCGTAGCAAATTGCGCCCAGCATTGAATCGCCCGCGCCAACTGTCCCTTTTACATCAACCTTGAGACCGTGTGCCTTATAGGTCTTTTCCTTCGTTACAAATAGGGCACCGTCTTTTCCAAGCGAAACGGCAATCAGCTCAGAACCGTATTCAATCAGTTCCTTGGCAACATCAATGATTTCAGCTTCACTAGCAAGGCTGCGTCCAGCGTACCGTTCAAGTTCGTCAATATTTGGCTTGACGATTTTAGGCCCGGCTTTCACGCCGTGCTGCAAGAGCTCACCATCCGCGTCTAGCACCGCTGTCGCTCCAATGGCCTGAACACGTTCAATCAGTGTTTTGTAGATATCTTTAGAAATCCCCGGTGGGACACTGCCTGTAAAAACAACCACGCTCTGGCTGCTGACATAGTTCATCAGCTTCTTTTCGAAAACGCCAAGCTGTTCGTCATTTACCGCAGAACCAGAATCGTTAATGTCCGTGTAAGCCTGGGTTGCAGGATCGACAATTTTAAGATTGGTACGTGTCTCTCCCTCAATTTGCACATCTACAATGCTTATTCTTTCTTTTTCCAGCTCAGACTTTATAAACTCACCACTGGCGCCCCCAAGAAAGGCGATTGTCTTGGTTCTTCCACCCAGTTCTCGAACAACTTTAGAGACATTGATTCCCTTGCCTGCAGCGTCGAGCCTGGATTTAGCAATTCTATTCACTTTATCAATACCAAAGTTTTCAATAACAACTGTTTTATCAATCGCAGGATTCATTGTCAGTGTTATAATCATATGTTTCTCCTATCCAATATTTGAGAACTGGTTATAGATCACTGCTGGATCTTTTGTTGCTTTCAGCGTTTCAAGAACTTCTTCATTGCCAATGGATTCTGCAATGTTTGCAAGGATCATCATGTGTTCGTCGCCGATTGCAGCAATGCCGATTACCAGATTGGCCACGTTTCCATCGCCAAAGTCCACACCATCAGGATACTGAAGTATAACCAGACCCGTTTGTCTCACATGTGATTTAGTATCATTGGTTCCATGGGGAATAGCCACATTCGAACCTATATAAGTCGTTGTCACCTCTTCACGCTTTAGCATGCCGCTGACATAAGCTTCATCTGCGTAGCCCAGCTCAACAAGGCGTCGTCCAGCTCTCTTGATTGCATCTTCCTTGGATTCTGATTTCACACCAACTTCTACTGCGTTGAGCATGAGAACGTCCATAGCTGCTGTCATTTCTTCTTCAACCGCATTTCCATTTCCGGATAAGGCTACAAGAAGCTGGTCCAGTGCTGGATCATTGAAGAAGTCCTTGATTGAAACATGAACTGCTTCAGGTCTTCTAGAACGTGCACGACCCGTCAGACTGATGTTTGTTACAACAACGTCCGCACCTTCAGGCACTTCATCTACCGGATAGTATTTTACCGGAATGTCCTTGCCGGCAGCCTTAAGCTTTTTAGAGAATGCCGTAGCGCCCATTGCGCTTGATCCCATACCCGCATCACAGGCAAATACGATCATATCCACTTTTTTTCCGTCAAGTGCCACAGGCTCAGCTGGAGCTGCTTCTGCACTCTTTTCACTTTGGCCCTTGCTTTGAGCCTTCATTGCCTTCGTCGCTTCCTGTGCTTCGTCAAGAGAATCATTCTTTTCAGCACTGAACTTGATAATCACCATTGCAACCAGGCAGCTGACCGTAGCCGATACCGCCACGCCTGCAAGCACGCTCAAAAGATGTCCTTTTGGTGTCATTGCAATCAAGGCGAAAATTGATCCTGGAGATGGTGTTGCAACAAGACCTGCTCCAAGCAGGGAGAATGTGAACACACCACTGATACCGCCAGCAATTACAGCTAAAACCAGCACCGGATTCATCAGCACATACGGGAAATAGATTTCATGAATCCCGCCAAGGAAGTGAATGATCACCGCACCTGGCGCAGATTGCTTTGCAGTTCCCTTGCCAAACAGCATGTAGGCAAGAAGGATACCTAGACCAGGACCTGGATTTGTCTCCAGCAGGAAGAAAATTGACTTGCCTGTTTGTGCAGATTCTGCAATTCCAAGAGGTCCAAGAATACCGTGGTTCATAGCATTGTTGAGGAAAAGAATCTTTCCTGGTTCGATAAACATAGATGCAAGCGGCAGAAGCCCTGCATTCACAATTGCGTTAACGCCTGCTGACAGCACATTGTTCAGTGCAAGTACGACCGGACCAATGCCCAGATATGCTGCAAGAGCCAGAATCGTACCGATGATACCAGCAGAGAAATTGTTCACAAGCATCTCAAATCCGCTTGGAACTTTACCTTCTATCGCGTCATCAAACCTTCTGATAACAGCGCCACCGAGTGGGCCCATGATCATTGCGCCAAGGAACATGGGAATATCAGAACCGATAATGACACCCATCGTTGCAATCGCACCGATTACACCACCGCGTGCACCACCGAATGTGTTACCGCCGGTATAACCGATCAGCAATGGCAGAAGATAGGTAATCATCGGACCTACCAGTGCCGACAGATTCTCATTTGGTGTCCACCCTGTAGGAATGAACATTGCAGTAATAAGACCCCATGCAATAAATGCACCAATGTTTGGCATTACCATGCCACTCATGACACGACCAAACTTTTGAATTTTTTGTTGAACGCCATTTTGATTACTCATTTGTATCCTCCAAAATTTGTAGCATTGCCTTAAGCTCTTCGCTTATAATTTGCTCGAGGGTAGCATATGATTTTTCGAAGCTGTCTTCCTTTACCTCTTGCACCCAATTATCCAATTCAACAACCTTTTGTGTGAGTGTTCCAAGAAGACTTCTGGAAACCTCAGAAACCTTTTCCGGAACAACCATGACGACCACATAGGACAGTCCCAGGCCCGTGCTTTCCACTCTCAGGAATCCGAACTGTTCAAAGTCGACAGCCTTGGTCCGACAGTGCAATAGTATGCCTTCATTTCCGATTGGTGTCCGTCCTAAGTCTTCACGTTTTTTCAAGTCTCTAACAAGCTGGTTTCTGTCCGTAGCCTTTATGATTGAAGCAGCATCTTCTATAATCTGTTCTTCCGATACGCCACTTGTTGAAGTGTGAAAATAATGCTGTAAAACAGATTCTCCCGCAGCTGAAAACATGTTGAGCTGCGCCAGAATCGATACTAAACCCTGTTCTTTCCCATCTGTCTTTTGAACATGCTTGGGCTTGATGGCTGATAGCATTTCCTCAATTCTTTTGGCGTCTTCATCCAAAAGCAGAGGACTGACAACCACGGTGGGAACCAGTGTCTGTTTCAGCCGTACTGTCGAAATGACAAAATCCACATCTTCATCCTGAATTGCCTTTTCAATACTTAGCGTTGACCGCACTGAAACAATTTTTATGTTCTTATAGAGTTTTCCGACTCTCGATTCCAGAAGCTTTGAGGAGCCGATTCCCGTATTGCACGCAATAATGACGCGCCATACAAGATTTCTTCTTTTAATGGAAGATTCTATCGCAGCACCAAAATGCATGGTCAGGTATCCGATTTCATCTTCCGGAATCTTGTTTCCAAGTCTTTCTTCAATATCTACGACTGCTTCTTCCGTCCACTTGTAATATGTCATATACTGTGTTTTGATCTGCTCAAGCAGGGGATTTCGGATAATCATACCCATTCGAATTCTTGTAAGTGCCGGCCCCATATGATTGACAAGGTCTGTGAGAAGTCGCTTGTTATCACTGAGAATCATGCCTGCCTTACGTTCAACAATCTGTACCAGCTGTTCTGCCAGATGGATGATTTCATAGTCATGAATCCTGAATGATGCATCCTTATCCTTGGTCGATCTGAACTTTGCCCCCTGGAGATGCATGGTCACATAGCCTATTTCATCTGTTGGGATAGAAATGTTCAGGTTGTCTGATGTAACGTTGATAAGCTTCTCGGCCATGCCATATTCCGTAGACTCCTTCAATTCATCAAGGAGTACAGGATCGAAGTGAATTTTCTCACCTGCCAGAATACGCTGAACCGCAAGAGATAAATGAACCACCAGTGCCACATAGGCATTGTCTGCAAGGGCATATGCCCGAAGTATTCCTGAACTCTCTATGGCAGACTCGATACCATGCAGGGTACTGTCGCCAATAATATTCAGAAGCCTTTTCTTAATATCTGTACGCAGTCCAGCGAATGGTGTATCTGAATACTGCTTTCTAAGAAAGTCCATCAACTCATCTCTGCTGAAATTGTCATACACCAGCTCTACAATCGTTTTCCGAATGTCCGTTTCATGACCTTCCACACGAACACCATAGCCCGGCTTTCTAATGAGCTTCAAGTTCCTACTTTTCAGCCACGGTTCAATACGATCAAGATCATTGCTCACAGTTGCCTCTGATATTTTGAACTTCGAAGCGAAATAATAGAGCTTTTGAATTTCTTTGCTTCCAATCAACTCAATGATCAGACTTCTTTGTCTTTCTTCTGGATTGAAATGCTCTTCCACTGATGTGTTGTTCATTTGAAGTAAAAACTCGCCTGCAGATTCAAGCGGCAATTCAATTTTCACACCCTTGCCAGGAACGCGTTCTAATACTGCGCCATTTTCCCTGACTTGTCTTTCAACCTCGTCCATTTCACGAAGCACTGTCCGTTTACTGACGCCAAGCTGCTTTGCAATCCAGCTTCCCGAAACAAAGTCCTTTTGCTGAACCAGCAAATCAATGATAAGTTTGGTACGCTTTGAAATTTGACCAGCCATTTTAATCCCCCGATTAAAAATACATTAGTGACATATTTGAATATTCATCTATATTATATCCGACATTCGGCACTTTTATGCACTAAAGAGGTTCATATTTGGCCATATCAACTAGTGACAAAACTGAATATTGCCTCCTAGAGAATCAGCGCCAACCTTGTATAAGATTGACGCTGATCAGGAATTAGAAGTATGTGATTTGTGAGTTATGCCTTATTTAAGTCTTTCAACCAGTTGGTCATAAACTGGGTTGTTAACAAAATCTTTTATGGAGATATGCTCTGCATTTGGCGCCTTGGCTCTTGCACGCGGCGTCAAACTTTCATGACTCAGAATAATGTCTGCATTTTCTGGAACATTGTCAACAGCACTGTGCTTGACTTCAATAGCCAGTCCAGCATTCTTGATTTTTGCTCTCAGTGAAGAGGCACCCATCGCACTTGAGCCCATACCTGCATCACATGCAAAGATGATCAGAGATACTTTGCCTTTTTTAAGACCTTTAAGATCTTTAACCTTAGCTTGTGCTTCAGCCAGATTCTCTGTTACTTCTTCCTTAGCCGTCTTTACAAAGACTGATGCTACCAGGAATGAAACCGTTGCTGATACAACAACACCTAGAATTACAGGCAGGAACCCACCTTTTGGTGTCATCGCCAGAACAGCAAAGATTGAACCTGGAGATGGTGTTGCAACAAGACCAGCACCCAGAAGCGAGAATGTGAATACACCACTCGCGCCACCAGCGATAACCGCTAGAAGAAGTGCAGGGTTCATGAGTACGTATGGGAAGTAGATTTCATGAATACCACCCAGGAAGTGAATGATTACAGCACCTGGTGCTGATTGCTTTGCATTTCCCTTGCCGAACATCCAGTAAGCAAGCAGGATACCAAGACCAGGACCTGGGTTTGCTTCAAGCAGGAAGAAAACAGATTTTCCAAGCTCTGCTGATTGTGCGATTCCCAAAGGACCTAGAACACCATGGTTGATTGCGTTGTTCATGAACAGGATTTTTCCTGGTTCAATGAATACAGATGCCAGTGGCAGCAGACCTGCGTTTACGATTGCGTTAACGCCGCCAGCCAGTACGTTATTAATGCCCAGAACAACTGGACCAATTCCAAGATAAGCTGCAAGTGCTAGAATAGTACCGATAATTCCTGCAGAAAAGTTGTTAACAAGCATCTCGAAACCGCTTGGAATTTTACCTTCGACTGCTTCGTCGAATTTCTTAATAACAATACCGCCAATAGGACCCATTACCATCGCACCCAGGAACATTGGAATATCAGCACCAACAACAACACCCATTGTTGCGATAGCACCCAATACACCACCACGTGCGCCAGCTACGTTCTTACCTGCTGTGTAACCGATAAGTAAAGGAAGCATGTAAGTAATCATTGGGCCAACTAAAGCTGCCAGGTTTTCATTAGGCGTCCAACCAGTAGGTATGAATAACGCTGTAATGAGACCCCACGCAATAAAAGCACCAATGTTTGGCATTACCATGCCTGATAGTACACGACCGAACTTCTGAACTTTGTCCTTAAAAGACATGGACTGATTTTGATTTGCTACGGAAGTAGTTTGTAACAATTTGTCCCCCTCCTTGAAAACGTTTTTCCGCTATGCATAGCATTTACGACTCGAATTCGTGATATCATTATGCGCTATAAAAATCAAATCTGAAATGGGCACTTACAAAAGTAGTGTCGGTGTCACTTGGTGACATTAATTAATAGTCAGAATTTTCAACAGTTTGAGTATCGTAGGAAAACGATTTATTTTGATAATTTTTACTGGAATCAGAGAATTTTGATCAACTTTTGTCATTTTTTTTGATTTTTTTAGTTCGATTTTGCATGTTTGTTAACGATTTTTGCCCAATAAAAAGGCACCATTCACCTATGATAGTAGATGAATGATGCCAAATTTTATGTTTTATATTCTAAACATGGTGCATATTGCCCCATAAACCTGCACTCTAGAGTTTTGACAGCTCAACGGCAATTTTCGTTCCGACACGGGCATTGTTATAGACCAGTTCAATGTTTGACTCCAAGCTGCTTCCACCTGTCAGTTCCTTGACCTTGCCCAGCAAAAATGGCGTTGATTCCTTGCCCTTGATGCCTTTTTCCTCAGCCTCTGCGAGTGCCGACTCAATGGCCTCAGTGATGGTCTTGTGATCCATGGCATACTCTGCCGGGATTGGATTTGCAATCACCATTCCACCATCCAGTCCCAGATCCCACTTGGCTCGGATTGCCTTAGCAACCTCTGCCGGATCATCAACACGATAGTCCACACCAAAACCGCTGTTCGGCGTATAGAATGCCGGGAACTCGTCTGTTCCAAAGCCGACAACCGGTACACCAAACGTTTCAAGATACTCAAGCGTCAGGTTGATATCAAGAATTGACTTGGCGCCGGCGCATACTACAGCCACATTGGTATTTGCAAGTTCCTGCAGGTCTGCGGAAATGTCAAAGGTCTTTTCCGCGCCACGGTGCACACCACCGATACCGCCAGTTACAAACAGCTTAATACCAGCCAGTTCTGCTATAATCATTGTTGAAGCCACAGTTGTCGCCCCATCAATGCCTTTTGCTACAATAAAAGGAATGTCTCTTCTTGAAGCCTTCTTGATTGCCATACCTGTCTTGCCAAAATACTCAAGCTCTTCATCCGAAAGACCTGCCTTCAGTCTTCCGCCAATAATGGCAATGGTCGCTGGTACGGCGCCGTTCTCGCGTACTATTTCTTCAACACGGCGTGCAGTCTCAACGTTTTGCGGATAAGGCATGCCATGGGAAATAATTGTTGATTCCAGTGCTACAACTGGCTTTCCACTCTCTAGAGCATCCATTACCTCAGGCGTTATATCCAAATATTCTTTAAGATCCATCCTATTCTTCCTTTCCTATATATAAACCCATTTAAAGCCCGTAAAGCTCTGACATGAGTGCAACCACTCTTGCCTCGCTCATTTCAGGATTTATTGTTGATTCACATTCAATCGCAAGTGCAGAAGCACAGCTTGAGAAGGCCAGTGCCTTTTCAGGTGTGAAATCATTCATCCAACTGAAAACAATCCCAGCCATAAAAGCATCGCCAGCACCTGTTGCGTTAACCATTTCCACGGTCTTCGGTGTGAAGAGTTTCTTCTCATTTGCATTTCCAAAGACAACCCCCGCAGTCCCCATACTGATATAAGCCTGCTTTACACCTTGGTCAAGAAGCCTGTCCACAGCGTCATAGGCATCTTCAAGGGTTTCGATGACAATGCCCGTAAGTGCCTCTGTTTCAATTCTGTTGGGCTTGAGCGTATGAACGTACTCCAGGAGATTTTTCACCTTAAGGGCCTTAGTCGCCGATACGGTATCGACAAAAAAATCCACTTCCTTGAAATTGCTGAAGAGATATTCCAGCACAGCCTGACTGAGGTTGGTATCCACCACGACGGCCGCTGCATTTCGAATCAGCTTTCCATGTCGGTTGATATAGTCCGTATCAATTCGATCCACAATGTCCATATCGGACAAAGCAAGCTTCATATCACCGTCCTCATTCATAATGCTTAAATAAATGGATGTAGATTCATTTTCGACAACGAGCGCAGGACTCATATCCAAATCAATACGTCTGCTCTCCTCAAGAATCTTTTGACCGTAGACATCCTTGCCAACTGCAGTCATCATTTTGGTCATTACCCCAAGCCGCGCCAGATTCTCGGCAATGTTTCTCCCAACACCACCAAGAGACATTCTGACCGCCCCAGGATTTGAGTCCTCCATTTTCAGTGTCGTTTTTGGGAAACCGGTAATATCGACATTGGACCCACCGATTACGAGTACATATTCCCCTTCACTGAGAATATAGCCCTTCCCTTTTACAACGCCTTTTTTTGTCAGATTCAATATATGTACCGCCACGCTCGAGCGTTGAATACCCAATAGGTCAGCAATTTCCTTCTGACTGATCATGGGGTTCTCCCGAAGCAGATTGTATATTTCCCGTTCTCTATTCGTCATATCCTCACCTCAAACTTAATCCTAAAACAATTATACGAACAGTTGTTTATTTTGTCAACATGTGTTTACTTTTCTTGAAATATAAAAAATCCCATGTCCTGATTCTCAGGTTCATGGGATTCATAGGTCTTACTCGTTGCGATTTAGCGCCTGTGCGAGCCTGTCCAGCGCCTCCTTAAGGATATCACGTGGACACCCAATATTCAGACGCATATGGCCTGCGCCCTCCTTGCCAAACATCCATCCCTTGTTCAGCGCCAGCTGCGCCTCTTCTGTAATGATGCGCTCCAGTTCATCTGCAGTAAATGCATACTCTCTGAAATCAAGCCATAAGAGGAAGGTCGCCCCAGGTCTGAAAAAACGCACCTTCGGCAGATGTTTTTTCAGATAGGCTTCTACAAAATCCACATTGTCTGTTAGATATGCCATCAGCGCCTTCAGCCACGGCTCACCTTCTTCATAAGCGGCAATGACACCTCTAATGGCAAAGGGCGAAGGCATCAGGTGCATTTTTTCAAGCGCTTCTGCAAAGGTCTTGCCCACCTGTGCATTTGATATGATAATGTTGGATGCAAACAGACCGGCGATATTAAAGGTCTTGCTCGGTGCTGTGCAGGTCACAATCTTTGAGTTCTCTGTTCCCAGCTTGGCAATCGGTGTATGTTCATGACCTGAATAGACCAGATCCTGATGGATTTCATCAGAAATAAGTAGGATATCGTGCCTGTCGCAGATTTCCACAATACGCTGAAGCTCCTCTTTGCGCCAGACCCGTCCAACAGGATTATGCGGAGAGCAAAGGATCATCATCTTTGCTTCAGGCTTTGCCGCCTTCTGATCCAGATCTTCAAAGTCAATCACATAGCCGTCTTCCATCTCTATAAGTCTGTTATTAATGACCTGGCGTCCAGCGTCCTTCGTGACATTTATAAAGGGATGATAGACCGGCTGCTGTATGATAACCCCATCCCCAGGCTCAGTAAAGGTGTTGACTGCCAGCGCTATGGCAGGCACAATACCTGGTACGAAATGTATCCATTCCGCTTCTACATTCCAGTCGAATTGCCTCTTCATCCACCCTCTGACGGCGTCAAAATAGTCTGACTTGGGTTTGACATACCCGTAGACGCCATGCTCGGCGACTTCTTTCATCGCTTCAAGAATTGCTGGAGGTGATTTGAAATCCATGTCCGCTACCCATAGGGGCAAGAGGTCTGAATTTCCAAATGCATCATCCAAGTGATCCCATTTAATCGAGTTGGTACCCTTGCGATTGATGATTTCATCAAAATTGAATTGCGACATCAGCAATCAATCCCCTTTCGTGACAAAACACCCTGTGTATAGTAGTGTTTGATTTCCTTCATTTCGGTCACGAGGTCAGCATGCTCAATAAGCAGGTCCGGACAGTATCTGCCCGTCACAATCACTTCAACATGCTCTGCCCGCCCGTCTACAGCCGCCAGAACTTCCGCCGGTTCAAGAAACTTGAGATAGGTTGCAATCGTGATTTCATCGAGCACGACGATGTCATACGTGCCGCTCTTCAATATTTCCGCGCATTCTGACAGCCCGCGTTTTGCCAGTGCCGCATCCTCAGCATCCGGTTTTCGATCTATACAGCAGTCCTTTCCGAACTGCACAATGCGAATGCCATCCATAACATCCTCTATGCCTGTTTCACTGTACTTCATATTCTTGACAAACTGGCCAATGAAGACACGCTTTCCGGCGCACAGCCCTCTGAGCGCCAGACCAAACGCTGCCGTCGACTTCCCTTTTCCATTGCCTGTGTATACTTGAAAATATCCCTTGTTCATTTCAGTCACCTACTTGAACTTGTTCCTTATGTCATTGAGAATATAGAACCCTTTGTCGTTTACAAGCTTTTTCAAATTATAATGAATGGGTTCATCGTCCAGCTGATTCAAGATGCCGCCAGCCTCTTCGATGATGATCTCCATTGCGCCTGTATCCCAGATCATGGTACGTCCGCAGTTGTAATAGACGTCGAATTCTCCGCGTGCAATCCGACAGCCCTTGAGCGAACTGCCCATGCGTGCAACGCAGGCGATCTGTTCCTCGTTTTCCTCAATATACTGCATGCACCGCTTTGATTGATGCGATCTGCTCTGCAGTACGTTCAAATCCTTTGTTCTGCCAGAGACATGAATCTCTTTCTTTTCATCACCGCATTCATAAAATGCCCCATGTCCCTTAACAGCATAATACAGTTCATCGAAAACAGGTGCATAGACTACGCCCATTACCACCAGCTTCTCATACGTCAGAGCTATGTTGACCGTAAACTCATCATTTCTTTTGACAAATTCCTTTGTACCATCAAGCGGATCAACAATCCAGCACCATGGATGCTTTTCAGGAATAAAGTCATCCGCCGACTCCTCTGAGAGAATGGGATACTTTGGAAATGATTCCTGAAGCATACGGATAATAGTATGATGTGCATTCAAATCGGCTTCGGTAAGCGGTGAATTGTCATCCTTGTAATTCACGAGAAATCCTTTCTGATAGACCTTCAGGATTTCCTTTCCCGCAGCTTTTGCAGCTTCTATTGCCACCTCAAGCTCTTTGTCAAGCTTCATCATTTTGACCCCACCTTTACTATGTCACTTCTATCCTCGTTTGTGTTCCTCGAACACCGGCCTCAGCCGGCTCGACAATCAGCTTGATCGGAACCCGGTTCTTAAGTTCATCCACATGTGAGATAATCCCCACCGTCAGCTTCTCCTCAAAAAGCTTCTCAAGAGATGTCATTACCGTGTCCAAAAGGTCACCGTCAAGCGTTCCAAATCCTTCGTCAAGGAAGAAGAATTCCAAATTGATTTTTCCTTTAAGTTGAATCTGCGATGACAAGGCCAGCGATAGAGACAGGGCTGTCAGGAATGTCTCTCCCCCTGACAGGGTCTTGGTGTCCCGCTTCACACCACCGTTGAAGTGATCGCATATTATGAAATTACCCTTCGCATCGAGCTCTAAACTATAGCGGTGATTTGTAATATCCATAAGCCGCTCAGATGCATCCAGCGCTATATATCGCAGGTGGGCTAGAGAAACATACTCTACAAATTTGTTTCCCCTTACCAGGTCCAGCAGATCAGACACCACATCCTGCGCTTTCTCAAATTTACGATAGCGCAACAAGGTCTGCTTGTGGGCTTCAAAGTCCTGTTCCAGCTGCTTGAATCTTTCCTGCAGCTGTGTTTTGAGCTCCCGTGTCTTCGCAAGCTCTTTTCTTGCCATTTCATATGCGCCCAGAATCTGCTCCCACTGGGCCTCGTCAACAGCACGCCCTGCCGTCTCCCTTTCAAGCTGCCGGATTCTATCTTCCAGGATACTCTTCTGCTTCTCATAGTCTGTCAATCGCCGCTGTATGCTTTCAAGTTCCACCTCGTCCACATGGGATTCAATAAGAACTTCTGTTGTCTCAAAACCACTTGAAATTCTGATTTTTTCATACTGTGCGCTGATTTCCTCATATTGTAATGCAGTTTGCTCTGCTTTTGCCCGTACGCCCTCGTAAGCTGAACGATTTTCGGTAAAACTCTTTTCAGTCTGCTTCAGCTTCACCGTAAGCGCTTCGTAATCAGCACCGCTTTTTTTCAGACTTTCGTTAATGCGCTTCATTTCAGCAATGATATCGCCATCTGCCACAACAGCGCGTACCTGCTTCTCATATTCTTCAATACGGTCCTTCAGACCGCTTCCCTTTTCAACAGTCGTCTCGCCGCGGACCTTGAGTGCATTGAATTTTTCTTTCTTAAACGATTCAGTCACACGCGTCTTTCGTATGAAATCACCGAGTTCCGCTTCTTGGTCATCCAGATTTTTGCGTTTCATATCCTTGGATCGAATGTCCCCATTAAGCGCTTCAAAACGATAGCCCCTGCCTGCAAATGCGTATGCAGCTTCAATTGCATTTACCTCGGCAGTCAAATCACGGACCTGTTTGTCCTTAATGCTGATTTGGGTTTCGATTGCAACGCCTTCGTTCTTTCCCAACTCCATCGCTTTTAGGCGCATATCGTATTTAGGCTTTAAATCCTTCAAGCGCGCTTCTTGCTTGTCCGATTCCTTTTCAAGCTCTTCTATCATGTGTTTCGACGCTTCAAGCTTCTTTTCAAGACCTGCAATATCTGTAGTCCTCTCATCAAGCGCCTTGTCAGTGTAGTGTCCATAGGCTTCCAGACTGGATTTGATTCGATGCATTTCCTGTTTTAAAGCGTCACACGCCATCCTTTTTTTCTCATAGGCCATTTCTGCAGACCGCAGCTGGATAGAGACATCCTCATCACGGCTCAGCAGAACGTCTGAGGCCTCATGCAATTTTGGATGGTCCACGCTCCCGCAGAGCGGGCAGGCTTCTCCATCACTTAGGGATTGAGAAAGCCCGGTAAGTATACGCTGTTTCCAGTAGCGTTCCTTTTCCTCTTCAACCTGATCATATTGCTTCTGAACAGCCTCCAGCTCTTTTAACAGTATGCTTTCTTCCTCGATCAGACCGGCAAGCTCCTTATCACATTTCTCAAGGGCTTCTTCCAGGCTCTTTTTCTCTCCATGTTTTTCCCGGTCATGGATCAAACGATGCTTAAGACCCGTAAGGTGCTTCTCTTCTTCAAAAAAAACAGATGAAAGCGTCTTGATTTCTCTTCTGCAGCCTTCCTTTTCTTCTTCTGCCCTTTCTATGGCTTTCTTCATGTCACTGATTTCAGCCTGCAGCTCAGCAGTCAGGTTGGTTTTTTCTACAGCCGTCTCTGTCAGCTTTTCAATTTCCTGCCTCAAAAGCGTAATGCGCGCCAGACTTTCTTTATGTCGTTTTTCCTCTGCCAGACCTACCTGTGCACGTTCACGCTCATCCTGCCCTACGAGATTTTTTTCCTTCTCGACCCGAAGTCTTTCAAGTTTCTTCTCACTCTCGTCGATTTCATTTTCAAGCTGATTGATGTCTGCCTTGCACTTTTCTGTTTCAGCCTGCACAGTGCGGTACTCCGCAATCAGTTCATTTCGTTGCCCAATAAGCTGCTGGGCTTTTTCATGAAACTCACTCGCCTTCTCAAGCTCGTTCTTTCGAATTGTGAGCAGCTCTTTTTCATGGCTATAATCTTTGACAAAGGCTTCGTATGTTTCACTGATTTCTTCAAATCGCACTTTCTCAGCTTCAAGTTTATCTCTCAAGTGCTTTTCTTCATGACTCAGTTTGTCTCTATTCTGCTTGAGCTCAACAAACTGCATGTAATAGGCCCAAACCTTCTGCGCCAGCACGCCTTTTTTAAGAACGCGGCGCATAAGAGCAATCTGAGCCTCCTCTTCAGTGAGCTGCTGCATCTTCAATCGATTCTCTTCAAGGGCCCGGGAAGATTTATAAAGCTGCTCACCTTCCGCTTTTTCCACTTCCGTCTTTTTAAAGGCCTCTTCCTGCGAGGTCAGCACGGCAATCGCAGCCTCCAGCTCCTTGCGTTTTTCATCGAGCATTTCAGGTGATAGGTCTGAATAACGCTTCATTTCACCTTCCATCTGAAGCATATTTTCTTTAACATAATCTCCACGGCGTTTGATTTTAAACTGAAGCTGGCTGCCATACACCTTTAAGTCAAGCAGTCGCTCCAGCATGTCACGCCGCTCTTTCCCCTCCAGGGTCAGAAATTCGCTGAACCTGCCCTGAGGCAGGACCACCGACCGCATGAAATCCTCACGTGTCAGTCCAATAAGCTCAACGATCTGATTGGTAACATCATTGGTCTTGTCCCAGACCTCAACCAAAACGCCCGCTTCGTTTGTCAGCTGGAGCCTGGAGGAAGCTGTTGCGACACCTGTGTTTGTACGTTTGAACTTTCTTTCCACAAGGGCTTCGCGATATCCCAAATCTGTTTCAAGACTGAACTGATAACTGATAGATGCCGTATCGACCGCAGTATTGATAAATTCACTGGTGCTCCTCGGTATGCCCTTTTGTCCCTTGTGGCCATATAGACTCAATATCATGGCATCGAGAATTGTCGACTTCCCACAGCCTGTAGGTCCGAATATACCAAACAAGCCTCTGCCGGTGAGCTTTTTGAAATCAATTGTCTGTTTCTCTATATAGCTGTTCAACCCAGCTATGGTCAGCTTTATCGGCTTCATCTTCCACCTCTTCATTCAATATGCTGCCTAGGAGCTTCAGCACATCTTCACCTGGCTTTATGCCACGTACCTGTTCGTAGTATTCTCCGAATAAATGCTCAAAGCTCTTCTCCTCCGGTTTCTCGTCGACAAGTGTCTCCTTTTGATTGTCGATGATGGGCATAATGCTCAAAAGATCTGGTCGAAGTTCCTTAAGGGCTTTTATATCTGACTGTGAAATGATTTCGCTGGTTTTAACCTCAAGGTAAACCCATACATTTCTGTCTCTGTTCTTCTCACATTTTTCAAATGCCTCCTGGACACCCTCACAGCGCCACACTTCAATGGGTTTTCTCAGCGAGAGCATGACCTCTTCCATTTCAAGAACACCCTCTGTTTTCTCAATCACATGCACAGACTTAGAATAGGCCAACTCACTTCTGCTGTACTGCAGTGGCGCTCCCGAATAAATTGTAGGCACCGGTGCGTGCTTGACCTGCTGCGGTCTATGAAGATGCCCAAGAGCAATGTAATCCGCCTTGTGCGCCAAATCTTGAGGGTCAACAACCAGAGTCCCTCCAATTTGAATCGGACGTTCAGACTCTGAAGTCTGACCACCCATGACAAATATGTGACTGACGGCAATATTGAGCATTGATGCATCGAACTTCTCATCCATTTCTGAAAAAATATGCCTTAACCGCTCTGTGTAGCTTGCCTGTTTCAGTGTTTCATCATCAGTATCACCCATGATTTCTCCCAGCCGTCTTTCAGATGGATACGGCAGAAGCCCCACACGCACGGCTGAACCGTCTATCAGGATTTCATAGACATTGCTTCCTAGCCATTTTATGGTGTGCTGTCCAAATGGACCGCTGTATCCCTCAATTTTAGGATTGCCAGCAAGCAGGATGGCCTGCTCCCGTGCAAGGGGCCAAGCTGCCTGTATGCGGTCAGGACTGTCATGATTCCCGGCAATGGCAATCACAGGACGCCTTCCATTGTCTGAGAGCTTCTTTATATATTCATAGTAGAGTTTTTCCGCTTGAGCTGGAGGATTGCTCGTATCAAAAACGTCACCGGCAATGATGACCATATCAATCTCCCGCTCTGTGCATATTGCACATAACTCTTCCAGAAAAAATTTCTGTTCCTCTAATCGGCTGAACCCTTCAAGATGCTTTCCAAGGTGCCAGTCCGAAGTGTGAAGTACCTTCATTCGAGTTATTCCTTCCTCTTTTAAGATTTCACGCATGGCACTGCAATCCGTTTTTCTGTTCCATATAGAACTATTTCGATACGCTGTACGAAATGCCCTTTTGATTTCTTTAGAATGTCCATAAAGTTTGATAACGCCTGCACTGATTTGGAGCCCCGTTCAGCAGATACGCATAAAATAATCCCACGAATGGTTTGCTTGCCGCAAGTTATCGTGGGACATTGATTAAGTATTGATATTGCATGTCTGATTCAGGCGCTTCTATTCGTCAATCCAGTCCTCAATTTGCTCAGACGGAATAAAGAGTTTGCTTGCGCTGTTTCCAAGATGATTGTTTGGTGTATACACCACAATGCCGTCTTCCACCTGATATGCATTTTCAAATGTGTTGTCGAGAGCGCCGAGACCATAGCCTTGTGCATCTGCAAAGGCCTTAACATCTGCAAGAAGGTGTACCTCTGATTCCTCCTCTGTCGGTAGGATATCCACCAACAGATGCTTGTCTCCCGTCTCAAGGTCATATGTAGAAGCCTTCATGTCACGCATGGATAGACGCGGGTATTTGGGATTGATCAGGTCAATAACAAAAACGACTGAAATTCGGCTCTGATCCAGATAGACCACATCATAACTTTGGAGAATTTCCCAGTCTATCATGTCAGGTGCGCTATAGGCTTCAAACAAGCCATCAACCTCTGACTGCATCTTCTGATTGAGCAGGTCCGCCGACGCAACATTCCCAAGCTTTGGATAGACCATCCCCTTCAAGGTGACACCTTGATCAAGGGTAATTGCCGTATCCTTGAAGGCCAAATCATAAAAGGCGACATAGGCAGTGCGCAGTTCAGAAGGCACGGTCTTGTCTGTGCCCCACATTTCCATATAGCGCTGCGTCATCGCCTCAAGCACTGAGCCTGGGTAAAATTCAACAACATCGGCAAAACTCTCAAATACAGGGATTTCCCCAGAAGCACCAAGAGTGCCGCCCCCCTCTGCACTGCGTACGAAATAGAGATCGCGCAGCCAGTTTCTATGGGCATATATTTGATTTCTCACCATACTGTTTGGAAAATCCTTCAGATAGCGATCATGTTCAACAATGAGCTGTGCAATATGATTCAAACCATCCAGTGATTTGCAATCCTGCCGAGACTTCAGCATTTGGGCTTCCAGCTCAATATAGGATTTGATATCTTCTCCAATTTCATTTCCATACTTCTTCAGAAGCGTCTCGAAATCTATTGCAACAACAAAACGGTCTCCAGCAGGCTCTATGCACAGCCCGTTGTCATACAGCCAGCTCGCTTCTTCTGACAACGGCTCATTTCCGAGGTCCGCAATGGTTTCACGCGTTATTTCATTGTCTTCCAGCTTACGCAAATAAGCCTGATAGTTTTTCTCGAAAACACCGGTATCCTCCCGTCCAGCAAACTGCAGAACGGCATCCAAATAGGAGACCAGGGCCTTATTTGCACTTTCAATACCAAGATTGCTGATATGCTTATTTAAAAATGCGTCCAGTTCCTTTGGAACAACAGAGTCTTCAACAAGGGTGTTGAAAGCCTCCATCACCGCCTTTTCATCCTGAATGGCCGGCGTTGCATCCTCTTCTTTTGGTACATCTATTTCAACATCAATCTGTTCCCTTGAGTTTTCCGGTTCTTCCTTCTGAGCCGGCACGCAGCCTGTCGCCATTAACCCAAGGAGAACAAGGGCAATAATTAGTCTCTTCATGACGTCCTCCGTTGACATTCACACTGCAACTTCACATATACAGTATAACAGGCATTTATGTTTCTTCTGTGAAAAAATTCGATTTTTACACGAATTATTCTATCATCACACTTTCACCTGCGTCAAAGAAATAGAGATACGTCCCCTTAACGGGTTTTCCAATCAATTTCTGAAGCGCTTCTGTATAAATCTCAACCTGGACCCGGTAGTTCGCTGCGATTGCCTCAAGGCCTGCTCTTCCCGTGTAGTCCGTCTTATAGTCAAGAACAACCAGCCCATCCTCTTCTTCAAAATAACAGTCGATGATCCCCTGAACCATCGTGCGGCTCCCGCCGATTTCCTTGCTGAGTATGAAAGGCACTTCCCGGTAAACGTATTTCGAAGCCAGCAGTCGCCTACCGAGTTCTGTTTCAAAGAACCGGGCGATATCAAGAGACTTAATGTACTTTTCATCATCGGCATCTATCAGATTCAACAGAACCATTTGGCTGACCTGAGCCTGAATGCCAGTCTCAGTCAAATCCCCATTAAAATCAATATGCTGCATGACAAAGTGGTGGAGTGTTCCAATTTCCGCACCTGACTTTCTGGTTTTTTCAGTTAGAAACTTCGGCTTTGGAACAAGTGCTGGAATATGAACACTAGAAGTCTCAATACTGGTTGCTGCTGCTCTTTTCAGATCAGAAACAGACACTTTAAACGGCATGTTCACATAGTCAGCCAGCGGATATTCCCAGTTGAGTCGCCTGTCAATTTCCACAGTCCATTCAGGTATGCTCGCCTTTGCATCTGAAACAGACATGCGCTCACTGCTTTCATGCGCTTCCAGCTCAGGGGAAATCAGAGGATCTGACAAGCCTGCTGTCAGAAGTGTGTCCTTTCTGGCAAACTGAATCATCCAGCTGCAGTCCCCATCCTTTGCATCTCCAAAAATCGGCGCCGCACTGTATGCGCGAATTGCCGCGCCATCCGGATGTCTGCTCAGAACAGACATGATCCAGTCAAGGTAGGACTTGCCCGAAGAAAGATTGAATACGGATGGCCCCCTGCACCAGCGCTTGCTGTCAGAGTCAAAACGCCCTGTTGACCCTACAATAACCAGCCTGTCCACCGCACGTGTGAGCGCAACATAAAGTATGCGCATTTCCTCCGCAAGACTTTCAAGCTTCAGTTGGCGCTTCATGACCATTTGAGGAAGGCTTTCGCTATAGTAGCGCTTGTCTGGATCGATAAACTTAAGCCCGACACCATAGGTCTTATGAAGCAGGACCTTATCGTAGGTGTCTCTCAAATTGAACTGCTTTCCAGCACCCGCCAGAATGACGATTGGGAACTCAAGGCCCTTTGACTTATGAATACTCATTAGGCGAATGACATCTTCCCCTTCACTTATGATCGAAGCGGTTCCCATGTCAGAGCTTGAATCCTTGAGTTTTTCAAAGAAGGCAATGAACTCAAAGAGACCGCCCGAACCCAGGGTCTCAAACTGACCTGCCTTATCGACCATCAGTCGAAGATTGGCCTGTCTTGACGTACCGCCTTGCATGGCACCGGCGTAGTAATAGAAGCCTGACTCGGTCATGACATTCCACAGGAAGGTATCAAGAGACCAAATGCGCTCATTTTCGCGCCATACCTTTATTTTTTCAATGAATGTGCGGGCCTTCATGCCAAGTGCGCTCTCTTCCTGAGCCACGGCAAACAAGGCCTCATAATAGGCCTTATCCTTCTCATACAGACGAATCTGAATCAGTTCATCTACAGAAAATCCTCCTAGTGGCGAACGCAGCACGGTAATCAGCGGCAAATCCTGATAGCTGTTATCAATGATTTTAAGGAGCGCCATGAAGATTTCCACTTCAAGAGACTCAAAATACCCACCGCCCATATCTGTAAAAAGTGGCAGGCCATATTCTGAAAAGACATCTGAAAACACCCCCGACCACGCACGCGTCGCACGAAGCAGAACGACAATATCCTTGAACCGCGCCGTGCGCACCAGGTTCTTTTTGGGGTCATAAATTTGTGTTCCAATTAATTGCTTAGCCTTCTGAGCAACCGCATGAGCCTCCAGCTCCACCTTTTTCATTTCCAGAAGATCAGGGTCATCCAGTGCATCCTCAGCGCCTGAATCTATTGCAATGACTTCAAGCGGCGCACCGCCCGTTTCCATAAACTCAAATCCTGGATTTAGTTTTGCGTCTTCGTCATAGGCCATTTCACCAAATCTTTCAGACATGAGTCTTTCAAAAATATAGTTGATTCCGTGAAGGATCTGGGGTCTGGAACGGAAGTTTCGCGCAAGGTCAATACGCCTGTTTTGAACCCCGGATTCCTTGGTGTAGGTCCGGTACTTGTCTAAAAACAGGGTTGGATCAGCAAGTCTGAACCGATAGATACTCTGCTTCACATCTCCCACCAGGAAGAGGTTGTCATCACGTCTGATACTGTTGATGATAGTCTCTTGAACAATATTGGAGTCCTGATATTCATCAAGAAAAATGTACTTGAACTGGCTTCTGAAATCCGCAGCTATATCCTTATTTTTGAGTATGGCTATTGTAAAATGCTCCAGGTCATTGAAATCGAGAAGATTCTTTTCACGCTTTTCCGCCATAAATCTATGGTGGAGCCTGCCCACAATTTCTGCGAGAGAACGCATGACAGGATTCAGTGTTTCCAGCTCCTCGCCATGCCGCTTCAGGTCTTTTCTCAGCACCATATCCCGCACTGGAGTGACCAACTTTTTCTTAAAGAAGTCCCGCATTTCCTTCGCAGCATCGACGAGATCCGGATTGGCTGTGGCCTTTTCCTCTTTCTTCATTCTCGGAAGACGCGCATAGCTTATTTCATCGAATGCCGTGTAGAGGGCAGCGAAGCCTTCGTCAGCAGCAAGCTGAAGGACTCTTACGACCTGCATGTCCGCTTCGAATGCAGGCATGTAGGCCCCAGGACCATCCGGCAGCTGACAGAGGCGCATGCCTTCATAAACAACCTCTAATGCCATGTTCAAATCGTCTTTAACGATGTCCAGGAAGGCCTGCATCCACATGCTGCCTTCGAGCTTTTCGCTTTCTGTATAGTTATCTGATTGTCCATTCAACCAAGCCAGCGGCTCCGGCTGACTCTGTATGAAAAAGTACAGTTTCATGACAAGTTCTTTGAGGCCTTCATCAGACCTATTGGTGCCATAAGACTCCACCAGATTGTAAAATGTGTCGCTCTGGGCATCGTAGGCTTCTTCCATCACATCTTCGAGGGCTGACTCAAGCATGAGTCTCAGCTCTGCAGTGTCCCCGATTCTGAACGACGGGTCCAGATCTATTTCGTAGAAATAATGTCTGACTACGTGAATGCAGAAGGCATGCACCGTTGTAATATGCGCTCTGTGCACCAGACTGATCTGCCTTCTGATGAAAGCTTCATCAACCGACTTATCCTTAAGCTTGTCAGAGAGCGCGCCCATAACACGGTCTCGCATTTCCCCCGCCGCCGCATTGGTGAAGGTCACAACGAGAAGTCTGTCTATATCGATGCCATCTTCAATGACAAGCTTGATAATACGTTCGACGAGCACTGCTGTCTTTCCAGAACCCGCAGCGGCTGAAACCAGCAGATTCGAACCGCGACTCTCAATTGCCTCTTGCTGCTCAGCTGTCCACTTTGGCATCTTCATCCACCTTTCCGCTTTCACCCGCATTCTCACGCAACGCTTCAAGTACTTCATCGTTCTTCTTTTTCTTCATATAGCGATACCTGTTGTTTTCAAACAGCTGGTCAAACTGACAGATGCCCCTGTAAGGACAATAATCACAAGAGGTCATTCCACTGTATTTGCACGGATCTATCTTGATTTTTCCGCCTACGATTTCCTGTCCGATTTCAGTCATCAGCTTGCGCACATGGTCCATCAGCAGCTTGAAATCATCCGCTTCAATAGCTGAAGAACGCGAAGACACCGTTCCATCCTGCTTGATTTCAGCTGGAATCACATCAGATTTTGTACCGGGTGCAAGCTCTGCATCCATGGCACGCATGACATTGATGTCTTTCACAACCAGACCGTCCATCTTCAGCGCCTGACTGATTTGCGTCTCAATGCTTTCAGGATCATAGGCATCGGATTCTACCATGGGGTCATCAATCTTGAAGTAAAATATTCCCCCGGGAACTAGGCCGTCCATCTTGAGATAGTGGGCATTTTGAATGACTGCGTCCAGATAAACCACAAGCTGTATTTGAAGACCGTAGAAGACGTCTGAAAGATGAAAGCGCCGGCTGCCCGATTTGTAATCCACAATCTTGACCGACTTGGTCTTGCCATCCTCAAAAACGTCGATTCTGTCAATGCGTCCTTCAAGAAGAATCGTATCGCCGCCAGGCAGCTCAAGCAGAATTGGTGGAACACTCTCCGCACCGCCATTTTCACGAAAAGCCAGCTCATAAGCCGATGGCATGAAGCTCCCCGACTTGATTTGGCGGGTCATAGTCCAGGCGGCCCGTCTCCCAACCCGCTTGATCCGCTTGATCAAATATGCATACCTGCTGGATGCCTTAAAAATATCATGCCCATAGGTCTGCGCCACCTCATCAATAATCCCCTCAATGATCCTATCGCTGTCACCTTTATCAAGGGTACGCCAGTCAAGTTTCTCCTTGTCCAGCATATGACTGAACCGCTCCACCGATTCATGATAAATGGTTCCAAGGTCTGGCAGTTCAATCTGATAGAGCTTGCGTTCTTCAGGTTTGAGTCCATAGGAAACAAAGTGCGCAAACGGACACTGCACGTATTTTTCAAATCGGCTGACGCTGCTTCTAAGGGGTGCGCCATAGAGCTTGCCCGCAAGGGATTTTCCAATTGAAGCAACCTGATTCTTATGAAAATAACCCGACTCAATTGACCTGTAGCGTGGCCCGTAGGTCTCGTCCTGCTTATACCACTTTTCAAGCGTGTCCCAGAAGACGTCTGTCTTGCCGCCGTCCAGCATATTCCGCTTATGTTCGATAAGTGCCTGCATCGTTGATTCCGGGGTAGCAACATAACGCATAGGCTCCTTGTCCGATATTGCCAGCTCCATCTGCACCTTGGCACCCCTTAAAATGGACTTCAGACGTTCGAAATAGACAGATGGACGCAGTGCCTTTCCATCTGCATCACTCATTGCGTAGCTTATGTAAAGTCTTTCTGACGGTTTACACAGGGCCTGATAGACGGAAAGCTGTTCTTCCAGAGAAAGTGTCTCGTAATCAGATTTCAGCGCAAGGCCGGACGCCTTCAAAAGCACTTTGTCCGCGTCGCTTAAAATACCGCCGTTGTCCCCTGTCATGGGAAGATTTCCATCATTCACACCCACTACAAAAAGTGCCTTGATGTCATGGCTTCGGCTCCGCTCCATACTTCCAATGAGCACTCTGTCCTTGGCTGGTGGTATGATGCCGACTTCTGTTGACGCAAAACCTGTTTCCATTAGCTTGACGAAAGCTTTGATATCCGTTTCATCCCCACCAATCAGCTCGACAAGCTGGTCCAGAATTTCAAGCGTCGCATTCCAAACCTGAGCGGACTCATTTGCCTGATCAAGGAGACCCCGCTCAAACAGCATTTCAGTGTGCACGGTCAGCCGCTCGTGCAGCTTTACACCTTCAATATGCTCGAAGAGATTTTTAGCAAGGCCCTCAACCGTCTTCGATTTCTTCAAGCCCTTGCGAAATCCTTCAAGCGTCTCAATCCATTCGAGTCGAATAGCTTCTGCTTCAGCCACCACATCCTCGGGACCCTTGTAAAATGGTTTCCACCAGGCGCCGTGCTTAATGCCATAGCCAAGAACATAGTTTTCAAGAACCTGGACCTTTCCATCATCGAGAAGCGTGAGTCCGGACTTGAGTATTCTGAAAGCATCTTCATATCTGTACCCATAGGCAAAAAACTTTAGAATCCCCATCAGATACTGGACAAGGGGATGATTCATGACACTGCGCTTCTCATCGAGGAAAAAGGGAATGTTCATTGCTGTAAATATGCGTTTTACATGCATTGCATAGTCCCCGATTTGAGGTGTAACAACTGCTATGTCACGCCATTCATACCCCTTTTCCCTTGCAAGCTGAACAATGCCTCTGCCAACGCGCTCGATTTCAATATGGCGCGATTGACAGGCCGCAAGCTCAATACAGCCACCGGTTCGCTCAAAGGTCTCCAGCGGATATGTAAAAAGTGCTCTGGAAACGGCTTCAATCACTTTAGCGCGGGCTCCAACTTCCGCCCGTTCTTTCATAAAGGACCTGTTTGTTTTCACTTCAAGCGCTTCAGCCGCATGCTCAAGGGTCCTGAGTGTCTTGGCTGTAGATTCAAAAACATCCAGCGGTTGACCCAGTGCATCTTCCGCATAGGTAAAGGCAAAGGTCACTTCCGGCACATGTGCCATCAGCTTTCTAAGAACAGCATATTCCTGCTGGGTAAATCCGTTGAAGCCATCGATCCACACCTTTGCTCCTTTGAGAAAATGGGCTTCATCCATTTTTTCTATAAGCAGATTAAGCACATCTTCGTCATCGAAGTAGGAAAGCTGCATCTGACCTTCAAAAGCACTATAGAGGAGGACAATGTCTTCCAGCTTCCTTCGAATCAGACTGTCTTCCATGCCTTCAATCTGCCGCCGAAGGCTTTCCTCCGAAATCTGGGCACGTTTCAGCTCGCCTATAAGGCCATTGAACGACTCCATAAAGCCATTCCGACCAGCCATCTTGCCGTAAACCTTCAGTGATTCGGCATGCTTTGAAAAAATATGTCTCAGAAGCATGGTCTTGCCAAGGTCGTTGATCTGAACGCGGTCCGTCATGCCCGTCTGCTCAAAAACACGGTGTGCTAGCCGTTTAAAGCTGAGTACGTCCAGATGTATGTGGCCTTCATTTCCCATTTTGTCCATGAAGTCCGCACTGGCTTCAAGGGAATACTGCTCTGGAATTATAAGTATCAAATGGTCTGTTCTATTCTTGTCATAGGCGTGCGACATCTCCTGTAAAACACGGTGGCTCTTACCCGAACCGCATTTCCCCAAGATGAATTCAATCATATTCTTCACCTCAAATTCTATTGTTAGGGGGTATTACGCCTTCCATATTTTGTATGAATTGCCCTTCTGGGCATATCTAAATTGTACCATACAGATGTTCGGTTTGCTTGGGGAATTAAGGGGGTAATTAAAATAACAAGCCCATGGATATACACTCCAAAAAGCGGATTTACCACTATAATACGCCCCCTTTACGCCCATATTGCGCTTTGGGTTTTCCATTTGGTCTGCTATGCTTAAAGCAGGAAATGATGCGGCCGCATTGCTATTGAAACGACTCAATATTAAGGAGTGAACAAGATGAACAAAAAACGTAAAACCTATAGAGCGCGACGTATTTTGTATATAGGCATTCTCCTCGGTGTTCTCATTTCAACAACGATGATTGGCAGCACTTCCTTGCGTGCTGTCATAGATTTTCCCAGTCTCGTGATTGTAATTTTGATTCCATGTTCTGTATTGTCTTTTGCAGACCAGTGGCCTGACTATTTGCGTGCCATTTCCATAGCAATGGGGAACACGGAATTTACATCAAAGGAGTACAAGGCCAGCAGAAACGCCCTGCAACTAAGCATTCGCCTTTTTTGGATGTCTGGAATTATAGGAACACTCATTGGATTCGTCCTGATCCTGTCAAATCTGGACTCAATCAATTCGGTTGGTCAATCCATGGCGATTGGCTCTTTAACACTGCTCTACTCCATGGTATTCAATATGCTTCACTATGGTATTTTCGCCAAAGTTGAAAAGGAACTCATTTATCGAGAGCATACGTCATGAAAGGGTCAGTGCGTCGTATTATCTATAAGCTGGGACTTGTCATACTCTTTGTAATTTTGATCAATTGGACTGTGAGTTTCAGATTGTTCAACGGAACAGATTTGCGTACACTCGCCATTCTGATGTCCTGTACAGGAATTCTTGTCTTGCTTGGGAGTGGTGTGCGCCCAGACAGCGAGAGATACACCGCTCTGTTTCGCTTCAACCTATTCCTCACGGGAATACTCATGTCTTTACTCATGTTATTCAGCACTGCAGTTCATGATATTCAAAGTCTCATGCACCCGGGCGGCGCATTAAAGTGCTTCAAGCCGCTCCTATTCTCCCTGGTTGTCTATCTGCCTGGGGTTAATATTCTATCTGCCTTAAACACAACTATCCCAGAGCCTCATGAAGGCGGGCTTGACTTAACAGCACTCCCCCTGCTCACCCGACGCGAAAGGGAAGTCTTCGATTTGGCACTGCTTGACCTTTCCAACAAAGACATTGGTGATAAGCTCTTTATCGCTGAGTCAACCGTAAAAAAACACATGCAGAGCATCTTGAAAAAATCCGAGTGCTGCAACAAGGCGGCCTTGATTGAAAAATACGGATCCAAGCCTTATTTCACTGAATAAGGCAGCCGCTGTGCAGGTGCATAAAAGCATAATAAAATGCCAGAGCAATCTTCTTTTGCTCTGGCATTCGATGTTTCTGATGATTGGTTTATGCGGTTCTCTGCCGCAGTAAGACCCCTACAATGGCAACCAGCATACTCCCGCCGAACCACGTTCCGAACATGAAGATTGCCATGCTTCTGAAAAATGGTTCGGGAAGCATTTGAATCAGCGTATCGGTCTTGGGGTCCAGGAGCCACAAGTCGTTTGTGAACAGGAGATGATGGAATTTGATAAAGGCCTTGTTAAAATTCGTTACAGACACGACCATGAGGCTTCCCGAAAGCAGTATGCTCACTGCAAACTGTTTTATGGCAACACCATAGATCAGCTCCGGATATCCGCGCCACATGGAAATCCCTATGAGAAAGAGTACCAAGCCGCCCAGCATGCCGCGCATAGCGTCATTGAACTGAAAGAGCTTCTTCACATCCACCATATGTGCCTTTTCGCGCGCACCAAAGACTTCACGCATTTCCCCACGTATGACAGCCTGCATGTCCAGTGTTTCTGCGTCATCTTTCATGTAGGCGATCAGTCCATCCGTTACTGTCGATATGTTTTCTTCATCCATTCCCGCAGCACTCAAGACATCATTATCCATATAAAGTTTCATATACAAATCATGATTATATGCAAAAAAACCAATACTGATTGTCAGTATGAGCAGGGAAACGACCAGCCCCGTCACCCACTGCGATATGCCAAGTGCTATTTTCATTTGATTTCTCCCATCACTTCATTCTGTCTTTAACCTGCACTGCCGTCCGATTAAACACGCCCCACCTGTCCGCGTTCTTTCCTGCGCGCCATTTTCTCGGCGTACATCCTGTCATCGGCTGAGTTGATGACTTCAATAATATGATTTGACCCCGTATAGACATCATAGCCTATACTGAATTCCATTTCATGGTCTAGAATATCCGTTGTCTTATTCCATGTATCCAGAGACGTCTTAATCCGATCCACATAGGCCTCAATAGCCTTTTCATTGCTGTCAATGAGCACAATCAGGAACTCGTCACCACCATATCTGACAACAAAATCACTGCCACGGGCATTTTCCTCGAGCATTTTCGCAACCTCAACGAGGACTTCATCTCCAACATTGTGCCCATAATGGTCATTAATATACTTGAACCGGTCAACATCCAGCATGATGAGGGCCAAGGCACTGACACGCTTGTCTTTTTTAAGGTCTTCAATATAGTTGTTGAAATAGTGTCTGTTGAAAATCCCGGTGAGGGGATCTGTATTTGCCATTTCCTTCATTCTGTCATGCGCTCGCTGAAGCGCTTCTGTCCGTTCTTCTACACGCTGCTCCATATCCTTGTAGCTGTTTTCAAGCTCAAAGGACATTTTTTTGATTTCGTAGGCCAGAACATCAATTTCTGCACCACCGCGTACATCAAGCGGCGTCTGGAAATTGCCCTTGCCTATTTCGGATACAGCCTTTGATATGTCGCGGATCGGTTTCGAAAGACGACTCGCAATGGTCGTGCTCAGAATAAAGAGAAGGACCAAGGTTGTTGCAACCAGTCCTATGTAGGAACGCATATAGACAAACACAGGCAAAAGGTACTTTTCGTCTGGAATGACCGTAATAATGGTCCACCTTGTGTCATCCACACATTCTATCCGTACGGGATGCCAGTTGATAAAAAAACTGCCGTCATTGACACTGCCATCTGCAGCACTCGTGACCACCTGAGAGCCAAGCTCCATCGAAAGCCACTTTTCAGAGTTCTTTACATCCTTGTACCAGGATTCCTGTTCGTCACCTGCTTCGGCAAAGCCCCATTCCTTTTCACTTTCCTCATTCAATAGATAATAGCCATCTCCATCGATGATATAAGTTTCCTTGAAGGCACTCGTCAGGATATCCCCCCGCAACTCGGATAAGAGATAGGACACATTCAGGTTTGCGACAAGAAAATAGCGTTCCAAATGATCGTTAACCTGGACATTGATGGGTGTGACGTAGCGCACCACCGCCTTATAGGGTTTTTCGTAGGTGTCGTTTTCAATATTCAAATCAATTGGAGAAATATAGATTTCTCCGTTGAGCAGGTCCATTGAAGCCTTGTAATAATTGCGGTCGGACTTGTCCTGAAGTCTGTCGGCCGGTATCTGCACAGGATTCCCTGCCACATTATTTATGCGTACAATCTCCATGCCATTCTCATCCATGATTCTGACATGGTCATAATTCTTATGGGTTTTTATAAATGTGGAAAAGCTCATGGCGGCGTAATCGAAGAAGGCCTCATTTTCATGCTGCGGATGCAGCGCACTGCCAAGCTCAAGCAGCTCCTTGATATACTGCACATCCGAAATGGACGTTCTAAAATAGGCATTGATGTCATTTCCAATTTCCTTATGATAAGAGTTTATCTTTTCCATTTCGACGCGTTCAGCAAAACCAGCGGATGACTGATACCCATACATTCCAAAAAAAAGCAGCGGTATGACAGCAACCACAATCAACCCTATGAAAAAGCGAAACTGAACTCCCTTGTTTCTCATTGTCTCACCCCAATCCAACCCATTCCAACTATCTGCATATGCTATTTATTCTCTGTTTGCTCCCACATTTCCTCTAGGATGCAAGGATTTATACCAATTCAGTGTATTATCAATTCCAATTTATTGTTTTCTATCCTAATTATACACGTTTAAACCCCTCTCCGCTTAAAAAAAGCGATTAAAAATCCCCTTCACGAAAGCGTGAAAGGGGATTTCAGACTATAGAAAAGCTCCGAAATACTGCGTTGCTGGATGAAATCCGCTCTGATCACGTACGCTTGTACGCTCATAGAGCGGATTTCATCCGCGCCTGGTCTTTCGAAGTTTTCTACAGTCTGTCATCTTGTCGACTTTGTCGACAAGCTAAAATCCCCTTCACGAAAGCGTGAAGGGGATTTCATCGTGCATGTATTTTACATTTGAGGGCATTACTCTTCAAATATCTCGATTGATTCCTCCAGATAGTCATTGATGACATCCTGAATCTGAGCGTCCCTTAGAATAATGGAAATTTCAATACGTCTGTTCTTGGCATAAGCCTCTTCACTTGTTCCCGAGTCGACCGGTCTGTACTCAGAATACGCACTGGCTGTAAAGTAGGCACCGTATGCTTCTTCCAGGGTTGCGTTTGAACTCATCAGATAATTGACTACGGCTGCCGCACGATTTGCAGAAAGTTCTCTGTTGTAGTCGCTGCTTCCGCGCTCATCAGTATGTCCCTGAATGGCTATGGCATCAATGAAGCCTCTTACCTCATTATCTGACAGCACATTTTCAAAGGCAAGCGCCAGCTTGTCCAGAAGAATCTTGCCTTCTTCCTTGATGGTGTATGAGTTCGTATCGAATACAAACCCTTCATTGATGATGATGTTCCCTGTATCAGATATACGAACCAGGTCTTTGCCTGAAACATTGCTCGCCGACAGGCTGTCTTCCATGGAAACCTTAACCTTGTCAAGGACATCCAGTCTCAGTACCGCGATGCCGTGAAGCTTGTCACGCAGATCACCTAGTTCCTTATTGCTGTTTGCAATGATTTGCTGTTGCTTTTCTATCTCGTCTTCCGAAAGCTTCAGCGCCTGTTTACCGCGCTCGACTTCGGCCTTTGTTTCCTCAACCTGATCAAGCAGCAGATCAAGTCTGTCCTGTGCGCTGGTGATTTCAGCTTTTGCCTGCGCCAGCTCATTCTTCTTAAGATCAAGATCCTTGCTGACAATGATGTTGCTCAGATAGGAAATCAGAATCAAGAAAAACAGAATCAGCGCAATGGTAGACATGATATCCGTAAACGCAGGCCAGAAGTTTTCCTGTTCAACCTCAACCGCGCTACGTCTTCGTCTTATTCTTGCCATGAAGACCGCCTCCTATTTTGCTTTTTCCTGACCAATTACCTCGAGTGTGTTTGAAAGGACCATATGTCCATTTTTAAGTTCCTTGGTACTCACCTTCATCTGATTTGAAAAATCGTCAAAGGTTACATTCATACGCTGAATGTTCGTTCTAAGCTCATGGTTGAACTCTGAAAAATCTCTCGTATTGTCAGCAAAGGTATTTATGCTCTGATCGAACTTGGCAATGGAACCGTTGAGAGATTCCGCTGTGTTTGCCATTTCAGTCGCAACGGTACCCAGTCTGTAGCTTAGAGCGCTCGTCAGGTCTTTCAGGTTTTCTTCCAGCTTGTCACCAAACTGATCAAGATTCAGGTCAAGCTGACCGACAGATGCGCCTGAACGCTTGCGACCTGGGGTGCTATGGTCAAGATACTCTTCAGCACACACCAGTACACGGTCTTTCGAGCTTTGGATACTGAAGACCATATTGAGCAGTGTGATGATGATGGAGCCGCCAATACCGCAAAGGGATGTGACAAATGCCACGGACATGCCCTGCAGTGAGTTCATAAGGCCATCGATGATTGGCGTCATGTCGTTTACCAGACTGCCCTTCGTTGAAGCCAGAAGGGTTACAATCTCACCAATGGATAGGGTCAGTCCGTAGAACGTTCCCAGCAGACCTAAAATCACCATCAGTGACACAGAGCGTGCCGCTACACGTTCAGCTGCGGCATAACCGGCAAAGCTTCCTGTCATATGCTTTTCTACAATAGCAGGTGTGTTGATTTCCTCCACCTGATTTTCCACAGCACGCTGATAGTCGTCGACCATCTTGTTCAGTGCTGGATTTTCAAATACGCCGTTTTTACGATTCTCCGTATTCTCCAAATCAGCAACAAGTGCATTGTATTTCCTTCTGATTGAGAATGTCAGGATTATTGTCAACACCAATATGGATAAAATCGTAATGACTATTCCAGTAGCAACTGGATTCAAATTAAAGAATAAATCTAGCATAATACCCTCCTTGAATATGGTTTACTTGCTTTCCACCTCATAGTAGCACGCCTCTGCCGCTCATATCAATTATTAGCGCTGTATTGTAAACAAATAATAACCTTTTCGTCATGAAATCAACATAGAGTAACAAAAGAATGACAAAACCCTGTAAAAAGTTACAAAAGAGTATCTAATCAGGACTCTATTTCATTTAATATAAAAGGCCAATATGCCGGAGCACATTCGCCTTTTAATACTAGTGTCAAGCTAGCCCAGATGAACAAGGGCTTCCTTTTTTTCTTTTGCGGTCTGCTTTGCACGCCTGTAGAACTCGACCTGTGATTCCAGTCCCTTTCCGTCTTTGCTGACCCTGCTGTATGAACCGTCCGGGTTTTGAATTCTCATTTTAAGCGTATCCTTCAATGTGAGTTCAATCATATCGCTCAAACGTTCCTTGAGGTGTTCCGCACCGATTGGGAAGAGCGTCTCCACACGTCTGTCCAGATTACGCGGCATCCAGTCCGCACTGGACAGGTAATACCGGCCTTCTCCACCATCATGGAAATAGTAGATGCGTGTATGCTCAAGGAAGGTTCCAACAACGCTGTAGACCTTGATATTCTCACTCTGTCCTGCAACACCCGGTCTCAGACAGCACATGCCCCGCACAATCAGGGTGATTTCAACCCCTGCTTCAGAAGCCTCATAGAGTTTTTCAATAATGGTCTCATCAACAAGGGAATTCATCTTGGCTATGATTTTCGCAGAATGTCCCTTCTTGGCCATTTTGATTTCATTGTCAATGGACTTTTCAAAGAACTGCCGCAAATTCCCCGGAGCGACAGCCAGCTTCTTCCACTTTGGTTCTTTCGCATAACCTGTAAGCAGATTGAACAGGGCTGAAACGTCCGCACCAAATGCGTCTCTGCAGGTGAAATATCCATAATCCGTATAGAGTTTGGCCGTGGAGTCATTGTAATTGCCCGTTCCAAGATGCACATATCTACGGATCTGATCTTCCTCCCGGCGTACAACAAGTATGGTCTTGCAGTGAATCTTAAGGCCTACCAGACCGTAAATGACGTGACACCCTGCATGCTCGAGCCGTTTGGCCCATATGATGTTGTTTTCCTCATCAAACCGTGCCTTCAGCTCAACGAGCACCGTAACCTGCTTTCCATTCTCCGCAGCGCGGATCAGGGCTTTGATAATTGGCGAATCAGCACTTACCCTGTATAGGGTCTGCTTTATGGCAAGGACACTCGGATCAACCGCCGCCTGACTTACAAATGCGACAACAGGATCAAAGCTCTCATATGGATGATGCATGAGACAGTCGTGGTTTCGGATTGCCTCGAAGACATTCTGATCATAGCCGACGAAATCCTCAGCCGGTTGCGGCAGCATGGCCTGAGAACGCATATCTGAAAGCTCATCTTCAAATGAAAACTTGATCCAGAAGGTCGGATCAATCGGTCCGTCGATTTTATATAGGTCATCTTCATGAAGTTCCAGCTTCTCGGTGAGAAAGTCTAGAATATCTGAATCCATTTTCTTTTCATACTCCAGGCGCACAGGGGCGCCCCACTTACGCTTCTTGATGGATTTTTCAATTTCGATGAGCAGGTCTTCAGCCTCATCCTCGTCAATGGCAAGGTCTCCGTTGCGCGTCAGACGAAAAGCATAGACCGACTGCACCTCATGTCCCTTAAAAAGCTCACAGACATTTTGTTTGATAACCTCTTCCAGCAGAATATAATGCCGTTCGTCTCCCGGAAGGCGCATATAGCGGTCAAGGAGTGCCGGAACCTGAAGCACTGCCATTTTGATTTCCTCATCGACCATGAGCTTGACTGCCAGGTTCAAACTGTTATTGGCAAGCAAGGGGAAGGGTCTGCTGTTATCGACCGCCATCGGTGTGATGACAGGGAAAACGACTTCGTTGAAGTAATCCGAAAGGTATTGCTTCTGCTTGTCATCCAGATGCTTGTAGCTGACAAAATCCACACCGTGCTTCTTCATGACTTTGAACAGGTCATGATTCAGGCAGTCATACTGCTGCTTTACCATGTCATGACAGATTTCAGAAAGCAGGCCAATCTGTTCCTTGGGCGCAAGGCCAGCCGCATCCGATTTGGTATAGCCAACCTCTATCTGGTCCAGAATACCGGCAATACGCACCATGAAGAACTCATCCAGATTGGACGCCGTTATCGACAGAAACTTGAGCCGGTCCATCACAGGGAGGGATTGATTCTTGGCTTCATCAAGCACACGGTAGTTGAAATCCAGCCAGGAAACCTCTCGGTTTATGAACTTTTTTGAACCATTCTTATATTCCATCGTAACACCTCTTGACTGAAAGCTTTGACTCGATACCGAAGACGCGTCTGAAGTAGATTGCGGCACGTGCGTGTCCCCATTCCTCGAGGATGAAGTTTTGTCTGCACTCGGCGTCAATTCTGAGTGTTTTTTTGTCGAGCTTGATATCAACGTTTCCGAGCTTTTGTTTTCGACTGATGTCGATGGATTCAGCCAGTTTAAGAATTGCTGCCATCTTGGTAATTTTGATTTGTTGTCCTTTTGATAATGTCTGGTCAATGAACTCTCCTTCGTCTGTACCGTGCATTGCCTTATAGACAGCTTCAGCAATAATTATCATGTCTCTGCTTCTCAACCCAACAATATTGAAACTCTTCAGCATGTCATAGACAATCTGATGATAGACTTCTGTCCCTTCGAACTCTCCAATACTGTGCATGATTGCAGCAACCTGGAGCGTAAGCCGGTCCTTTTTCCCAAGTCCATGTATTTTTCTGATCAGGTCAAAAATCATCAGCGAAACAGATTCAACACTGCAGGAATGCCGATCGTCGTAATTGTACTGTTTTGCCATATACCTGCTCGATTCTATGGTATGGTCTCTGAAGACCAGCACACGGCTCTTATAGTCCGTTTCATAATGGATTCTCCATGATAGGATATCCGAGAATCGCAGCTGAATGACCGCCATGGTCTTGGCTGTGGTCATGTCAAATATGGTCTTGTATATGCTCAGCGCCGGAAGGAGGACCTCAGCTTCCGCAAGCCGTATGTCCATAGTATAGGCAATCTGCTCCGGTGTTTCATTTTTGATTTGATTGTATTTCTCCATGAAAATTTCCCGGTCAATATAGTCGATATCACTGTTTCTGTTAAGCTCGAACAGGTCTGCGAGCAGGTCTGTCTGTTTGCCTGAAACAATCATGTTCTCTATGTCCCCGTCGGGCAGCTGCCTGTTGAAGAGCTGGAGCGGATTTCTGAGATACTCTTCCATAAAGACATAAAAGTCGAGAGATTCCCGGTACTGGTCTCCAAGTGATTCACGCAGCTTAAGGGTTCCCAGGGGAATATTCTGAGTATGGACTATGTACTTGGAATCATAATAGGTTGCCCCAATGCTGCCTGTCCCTATGTATGATATGATGGCGTTCTTGTCTTTAAGTGGCGCTTCCGTTTCCACGTACTGAATAATGCGGTCGTAGAACATTCTTTTCTCTTCTGCGTCCTCTACGATTTCAACGTCCAGACCCGTTCTAATCATAATCTGGTCAAGGATGTAGTATCGGTTTATGGCATCTCTGAGTGCGGTGGTTGCGAACATATGGATCGTGTCCAGTCCATACCCCTCTGCCAGCTGCTTGAAATCGTTGATGCGATCACAAAGTGCCTCTATGGACTCATATGAGATGCGGCCCATTGAGAAAGTCTGATGCCCAAGATCAGAAGAAACCTCTATATATTCCAGCTCGTTCATGCCATTTTTCGTTATTTCAGTAATGCGGAACTGCAAAATGCGTGATCCTATGTATCCTACTGCGGCCATGTTTTGACTCATCTTGTTCACCTCTTTCCTATAAATTCTAATACATCTGATGGCGTCTTGTATTAAGGCCTTGTTAAGTGTGCAAGCCCTATTCTTTTAATGGAATTCTAATCTGCGCTGAAGGACAATCTAATCCACCTCCTGTAGTCTATGGACATAGACATACGATTTGTCCGAAGGAGGAAAATATCATGTTGGAAATGCTCATCGCCCTATTCTTGCTATTCGCAGTTTTAAAAATCACCTTTGCACTCGGTTTCGGAATATTAAGAATACTTCTAGGTCTAGGGGGCCTAATCCTTGTTTTAGCAATCATTCCAATTTCATTTGCCCTATTCCTGCCAATTTGCATAGCTGGTCTCGTTCTTGCTGGCTTTGTAACCCTATTGAAGCTCATATTTCACTAATCTGGTCATGTATCTCTTTTCTTGATGTGGTAATTCTGATACTATGTAAGGAAGGAGGTACGTAATATGGCTAGACCTACAAAACCACGCCGCATTTGCCAAATGCCCGAATACAGGGAATTCCAGCCTGCTGGAGATTTCGAATCGGCAACGGATACCACCATTCATATGACCCTTGAGGAACTTGAAACGCTCCGACTGATGGATTTGGAAGACCACACGCAGCATGAAGGTGCCGAAAAAATGGGCGTAAGCCGTTCAACCTTTCAGCGTCTCTATAACGATGCAAAGAAAAAAGTGGCTCAAAGTCTTATTGAAGGCTATACCTTGCACATCGAAGGCGGCAACTACGAGCTCTGTGAATTTATAGATCAGTCCCCTTGTCCTAAATGTTCAAGACATGACAAGCGTGGCGGTCACGGGAGACATAGGGGAAAATAATCTCTTCTATTTATTCCCATTAATTTGTACAAATATCAAAAACCGCTTGATTTCAAAGAATCAAGCGGTTTTTATTTTCGTCTATTTCATTTTCAGTTCTGACGACATGCCCTAGAGTCCCTTAGTAAGGAAATCTGTCGTTGAGTCTTTCACGAACCGTTCCCATGAGTTCAACGAACTGAGACTGTTCTTCAATTGTCAGCACACTTAAAATATCTGTAAAAACGCGTTCATGCAGGATGTCTTTTCTATCGAGCATATCGCGGCCCTCGTCGGTAGGAACCAATTTGAATGACCGTTTGTCCTCGTCCTTCTTGACCCGCGTCATAAGCCCTTTTCTCTCTAGTCTGTCAAGGGCGCTTGTGAGTGTGCTTCCTGGCACATCCAGGTGGGCACTGACTTCTTTAAGTGAAATCTCAGGTCGATAATACATGTGGAGAATGATTTCTCTCTCAATATCAGACAGCTTGTAATCGTCTTTGTCAAACCGACGATAATGTCTCTTAATAAAATTATTCATTTCATATGTAAGTTCGTTCAGTTGTTTTGCATAAGTCATTCTAAAAAACCCCCTGTGACTTTTTGCCTTTGTACAGACGAAATGGATTTATATCGATTAATTATGTATCTTAGAATGTCATTTACTGTAATTATATTTAAATTAACTCTAACATTCATCTCTACTGTTCATATTACGTCATTACCATTTCATCATTATAACGTTCACACCAATATTTATCTGCATCCATTCAAACGCAACACTTTTAGATAATCATTCCATTAAAAAAAACAAACTTTTCAACAATCCATAGTGTTTTTATCAGAATTCATGCCCCTTTTTTATGGTCTAAATTAGTTTTGTGTTTGATTGAATGCGAACACTATAGGTATGATACCACGATTACCGAAGATTTTCATCCCAATTTTTTGTTTTTATGCAATTTCTCTTACTTTTTCACAAATCCAAAGAATCCGCGTTTCTGCTGCATCCTGTGAATCCCTGCGGATTTGACATTGGGGCTATAGGCTAAAATTACCTGAACGGCCTCCAAATCTGACTCTGAAATCCGAATGGATATGCTACAGCCTACCGAGAAGGCCCTTGGCGTTGGGATGACTTCATAGTCGATTTCACCAGCCTTCAGTTTCTTTTCTATTGCCATGCCTTCAGTTCTCGTTCTGAAAACAATGCACATTTGTGTATCCATATTATTCTCCCAAAAGTATTTCCATGTAATCTAAGCAGAATTCATTGACTATCCAAAGACGCTGGGTTAGTATAGTGGCCTTGAGTATTCACCATATCTATCCGCATAAAAGTTTGGAGGTGCGTTATGCATACGCATTATAGACCAATAGATTCCCACGTATGGCAAGGTCGTGTAGACAGCCACGAGGATTATGACGCCTTCAGATGGCATCAATGGGTAAAACCCATCGACCTCACTGATTCTACCACACCGCCTTTTGATGGAAAACTGGGCATTTGCTTCATCGGCTTCTGCTGTGATGACGGTGTGACACGGAACAAGGGACGTGCCGGTGCCGCAAAGGGACCGCGCAGCATCCGAAAAGAGCTTTCCAATCTTCCCTGTCAGTTCAAGCAGGATGTCAGACTCTTTGACGCAGGCAACATCTACTGTGCAGATATCCCCCTTGAAAAAGGTCAGGACATTCTCGGTGAATGTGTCAGCAAGATTTTGTCCCTCAACTTATATCCGATTGTGCTCGGCGGCGGACACGAAATCGCATTTGGTCATTACAGCGGCTTGTCACGCTATAAGCATGAAGTCCAAGATACACAGTCGCTTGGCATTATAAACTTCGATGCCCATTTTGATTTACGACCATACCCAAATGGCGGAAGCTCCGGCACCATGTTCAGACAAATAGCTGATGTATGCGCAGACCAGGGCAGCCATTACGGCTACATGTGCCTGGGAATTCAAAAGCGAAGCAACACACTCGCGCTCTTTAAAAGTGCCAGGGACCTCGGTGTCGAATACATCCTTGCCAAAGACATGGTCGATCAGGACATCTGGCCGATTTTTGAAAAGGTCGACAAGTTCATTAAAAGACATGACCAGATTTACATTACCGTATGTGCAGATGTCTTCTCAGCAGCCTTTGCCCCAGGTGTCAGTGCTGCCCAAGCAGTAGGCCTGCATCCGGAGCAGGTTCTTAAAATACTGAAATACATCGTTCTTAGCGGTAAGACAGTGAGCTTTGACATAGCGGAGGTCTCTCCACGATTCGACCAGGACAGCACGACTGCCAATCTGGCCGCAGTCCTGATTTTTGCACTGGTCAATTCCCTCTCTACCCTGATGAATCTGGATATTTCCATCGATTGACTTCATATTAGTGCAGTAAAAGAGCCGCAGGCAGCATTCCACATGCACCTGCGGCTTTATTGTTGCCTTATGCCCTATTCGTCAATGACCAGATTTTCAAACATGCCCAGTGTTTCAAAGCCCACCTTGTCGTAGAGTCTTCTCGCCGCCGTATTGTCTTCATCCACATAAAGTATGATTTCTGGACCGGCTTGAGGGCTCAGTCCTGCAATCTGCTCAATCAGCCTTGTCACAAAGTAGGTTGCCAGACCATTCTTCCTATAGGGTTTACGAATAATGAACTCAGAGATAATGACCACATTATCCGTAGCCTTTTCAATGAGCACTGATCCCAAGACACGACCGCCTTCCTCAAGCAGCTGATAGCGACAGGCCTGTTTAACCTCCTTGAGGGGCTTTATGATCAGTCCCTCACCAGACCGGGTGTAGCTTTTGATCCAAGTCTCAAACCGGCTCGCACTCAGCTTCATCAAATGATGCCGCTCGTGCAGGTAGGAACCGTCCTCCCGCTTCAGCTTTGCCATCAGATCCGGTGCTATGTCATAAAAGTTGTATGTGCCATAATACTGGTCAAAAAGTTCCTTGCACCAGTCATAATTCCCCGTCAGGGTCACTATGTTCTCCTCATGCCAAATTGCGCCGTAGGTTAGGGGCTCAATCGGACCTTTTCGAAGTTCAAAATTCTTAAGCTTGCCTTCAACGGCCTTTATGACATACGCATGCATGATTTTGTTTTCATACAGCCGTTCCATAAAATCGATTTTCATATATTCTCCTCGAATGCTTTTTCCTCATCTTGAGAATATTATGCCATAAAGACCGTCTGAACGGTGCCCTGATTTTAGTCTATCTTGAATTTGCTTAAAAGTTTGTCCAGTTCCTCTGACAGCACCCGTGCACTTTCAGCATGGGCATCCACTTCTTCAATCATAGCCATCTGTTCCTCCATGGATGAGGACACTTCCTGTGTACTTGCTGATGTTTCCTGGATTGTCGAAGAGATGCTATCCATTGCAACAACCATGCCGTCCTTGCTTTCAGACAGGTGTGTCATTCGGTTTTCAACAGCTGAAAGCTTTTCAATCAAGCTGTTTACCGCTTCTGAAGTCGCGGTGAAGATCGCACTTGTATCCTCAATGGACAGATTCTGCGTCTTTACGATTTCATTCATGTCATCGATAGTTTTCACGGCTTCATTCGTATGCCCCTGAATGTTCTTGATCAGCTGTTCAATATCCATTGTCGCCTTTGAAGTCTCGTCTGAAAGCTTTCTGATTTCATCGGCAACCACTGCGAACCCACGCCCTGATTCTCCAGCACGCGCCGCCTCTATGGAAGCATTGAGCGCCAGGAGATTTGTCTGACTTGCGATATTGTTGATGATTTCTATAATGGATTCAGCTTCTGCAACATAGTTCTGAACCTGTCCAATAACATCTGTGACCTGTTCTGATTTTTCATTGTTGATCAAATTGTGGTTCAGCAGCTGTCGCACGATGACCAGCCCTTCATCACTCTTATCCCGCGCCTGGTCTCCCAGTCCATAAGCTTCCATTGCAAGCGTGCTGTTGGTTTGAATTTCTTCACCTAAGACATGGGCGTCTTCAACGAGTCGTGTCATGCCCTGCGCCTGTTCTGACGCCATTTGCGCAATTTGATCCGTTGCCTGAGCAACATTCATACCCGCGTCAGTCGCACTTGCAGTCGACTCTGAAAGAGCATGGGACGAATGCATCATTGTGTCTCCGCTCACCTTGACTTGCCTTATAAGCTCTTGAAGATTTGCTTTCATAGCGTTGAGCGCACGCATCATGCTTCCAAACTCGTCCGGTCTATTCAGGTCCTTTTCGGAAAGCGTCACCGAGAAGTCGCCTTTTTCCATGGTCACAAGCGCCAACTCCGCACTCTTTAAAGGGCCGAGAAGCTTACTGATTATGAAGGACAGAAGTGCGCTTACAGCTACCAATGTGAGAATAAGCTGCACCAGGGTTCCCTTTAGTATTTCTGAAAACGCCTGTGTGGTTTCATCCATTGAAAGACCCAGACGCGCTACACCAATCACCTCGCCCGTGTCGCTCACAATCGGCATGTTCACTTCATAGGTAAGCCCATAATTATCATCTTCCTCAAGCCCAGTTACAGTTTCACCCGTCAGGGCCTTGGTAATCTTGTCATCCACCACCTTGGTGCCCAGCTCAAGATTTGTCGAGTCAGCGGATACAATGGCATCACTGCCCACAAACTGTGCATAGCGCACATCATCTCTTGAAGCAACATCCGAGAGAACCTGCTGCATGCTTGTGGCGCCTTTGAAGTCCATATAGGCATCTGCATTGATGCCAACCTGAACTGCCAAGTCTCCAATTCTTACTGCGCCGTATTTATAGTAGCTGCTGTCAGTCGTACTTTGTCTAACCTCTTCAATGATTTTATCCTCACCCGATTTCAGCATTTCCATGACAGGATGGTTTGCATCCAGATATTCACCGATATTGCCACTCAGGTTGGAATAGATGATTTCGCCACTTGACGAAATGAAGTTGATTTCATCGAGTGCGCCGTCAGCATCTGACTGCTGGGTATCTGTCCCGCTTTCGAGAATCCCTTCGAGACTTTGAATATCCATGAGCTGCAGGGATTCCAGCGCAATTTCTATCTGGTCGTTCATAAGATCATCCATAATGAGCTCACTGTGATAGACATTGGAAAGATTGCTGATTACTTCCCCAACCATGATCTCACCATGGTTTTCCATTTGACTGTCGATTTCATCTTTTACGACCATCAGATTCCTTGCTGTGATAAAGCTGATTCCAACAAGAAATGTCACGATCACCACACCTATGATGATATGCTTGACGGACCGTCTTTTCCTATTTTCCATCTTCCCATTGCCTCCTACGAGTGTATTTCCATGCGCATTCTACTTTTGTTCGATAATGAAAATATTACGCCTAAATTGTGAACAAAGTTTGGATAAAACTTAAAATATTCCTTAAGTATTGATTAATGTTTCGAAAATTCAGGGTAAATTTTCATACATTTTTAACATAAAAATATCCCGTGGGTTTCAAACAGCCTGCAGCAGCTTGATCTCACGGGATATTTGAAGTTTAAGCTTTCTTTTGCGCCTCATGCACCTGGGAAAGATAAGCATCTGTTAAAATGCCCGCCCAGCGAACCAGTATTTCATCTTTCAAGGTATGCTTCACAAGGGAGACCTTTCGTATGAATGCCGGCAATTCCTTATAGAAATGCGAGGATGCCTGATGGGATTTGGCCTTTTCAAGCACCTCCTGCTCAAAGGCTTCATAGTCATAGACCTTCAGCCGGTCCATGTCCAATACCTTTGCAAGGTATTCAAGGAGTGTCAATGTTATTTCCCTGTACCCGTCATTCAGACTCAGATCAAACATGTCCGCCAGTTCTGGAATCAGCTTTTCAAAGAGAATACGCCGAGGTTCCCCTTCACTGTATCCAAGGTCCTTGGCCATTGACATAATGTACTCTGCTGAAATCTGAAGCATTGAACTGAAGAAATATGCTTCTGACGGCAGCTCAGTAAAATAGTAGTTGATACCCTGATAGGCACCAAATGCCTTCATAGTATCAAGATAGCCCATTTTTATGTTTCGAAGTGCCGTTTCACGGTCAAACTGCAGCATGCGTCCAACCTTGTCGGATGGAGAAATTCTGAGTATATTCAGATTTTTTTCATCAACCCGCTGTTTGAGGCCAATTGAGTCCATTTCAACCGCGATGATATCTGTATAGCCTTTTCTCATAATCAGATTGATAGGCAGATTGTCATATACACCACCGTCTACAAAGCGCTTTCCATCAAGATGCTGCGGCTTAAAACCAGGCAGGAATGACGAGGCCAGCAAGTACTCCACCAGTTTCCCCTCTGGAATATCCTCCACGAAGAGCTCCAGTGGTTTCATGTCTGTGAGGGACACGGTAACGAGCCCAAAATCGACGGCACTCTCCCGAATGCGCTGCTCATCGAGGTTGTTTTCGATCAGGGTCCGTAGCGGACTTGTATCCAGCCCCTTATCTCTGACAACACGCTTGAAGTAGTCGAGATATTTGTCTACACGACTGGGATCAAGCTCCAGACGCATGACATCATGAAAGACCTCCGACTCCGCGTCAATCACATCATTAACCTTAATATTTTCCCAGACATCAAGTGCCTGATCGAATGTGCCCTGGGCAATGAATGCGCCATTCAGTGCGCCAATCGATGTGCCTGTCACCGCGCCAATTTCTATATCAAGCTCCCTTAGCGCTTTCCATACGCCGATATGATAGCTTCCTTTTGTTCCGCCACCTTGCAAAACCAGTCCGTACATCCTTGCCTCCATCTATCTAAATGTCTTTCCAACTCTGATTCTCCTATGGGTATCCAGTAATCTATATTCGTCCAGCGGATTCCATTTACCTTTAAATTTTATGAAGGATTTCAGCAAATAATGGCGAAAATAGTAGAGATAGCACTTTCTTATTCAGAATACTTCGAACTAGATGTCTTAAAATACCACGCATGAGGAGACCTATGAAAACGACAATTCGCAGAAAAATAATCATGATGACATTCTTTCTAATCTCCATCTCTCTTTTAACGCTTGGCTATCTCTCTTTCAAAGGCGTTGAACGGTCAGTGCTCAAAAGCACCGAAGCACAGGGCTTCACGCAGGTGAGCAATATCAACAGCTATTTTTTAAGCAATTTTATGAATGATATGGAATACATCGTTAACCGGTGGGCCTCCGACCAGAATCTGGTTCATTTCAAGCCTGTGCCCGGCCAGGAAAAGACGGTGCGCGATGTGCCCTTCCATTTTAGGCCAGTGACCGATACCTGGTACGGGACCATAACCACCAATCCCGATGTGGCCTGGATGTACTTCGGAAGCGAAGCCGACGGCTCTCTCTATCTTGCACCACTCGATCCGACCATGCCGCTTGATTATGACTGCCGGGTCAGGGACTGGTATCAGAGCGCTGTGAACAACCGCGGCCGCGTAATCTGGACAGAGCCCTACCTCGACGCAGGCGATTCAGGAGAAATAATTGTAACCGTTGCAAAAGCGGTATTCAATAAGGACGCGCTCGTCGGCGTTTTTGGAATTGACCTTAAGCTTTCGAAGTTCTCAGATATCATACAGGACCTTGAGTTTGTAGAAGGCGGAGCCCTCATGCTCATCGGAAACGACGGCTACATATTCGCCCATCCAGACAAGCGCATGGTCAGCACCACACTTACAGACGCCTCCTGGGCCGATGCTGTTCTCAGCAGTCCTGAAGGCTCCTATACGACAACCTATATGGGAAAAGAGAACATTGTGTCCTATCTGTCCGTGCCCAATACCGACTGGAAGCTCGTTGGCATATCGCCAGTGAACACTGCAGCCGTACTTGCTCCAATCAAAAACCAGACGGTTTCAGTCGGCGTTTTCGCCTTGATTATCACTTTTTTTGTCGGTTCCCTTCTTGCAAGAAATCTGACAGAACCAGCAGAAGTGATCCTCAGTGCCATTCAGAAAGCAACAGCAGGAGACTATAAGGTTTCGGCCTCCGTCGGGTCAAAGGATGAGTTCCAGGAACTCAGTACGCATTTCAACAAATTGATTCGACATACGGAGTCACTTCTCAGCGAACGGGACAGTCATGTTCGGATTCTCACTGAAAAGAATATTGAAATCACAAGACAGCAACAGGAAATCATGCAGTATTCCGAGGAGACCATTGCCCTCAATGAGGAACTCACCCAACTGATTGGGGAGATTCGAAAGAACTACGTTTCAACAGTCCGTGTGCTTGCCAATGCCATCGAAGCTAAAGATGAATACACGCGGGGACATTGTGACCGGGTTCGAGATATCTCACTCAGCATTGCAAAACGCATGGACCTTCCCCTGTCAGACCAAAACGACCTTGAGTTTGCATGCTTGCTCCACGACATTGGCAAGATTGGCATTCCAAGCAGCATCCTCAACAAGAAGGGCGCACTTAATTTCGAAGAGTACCACCTTGTGAAAAAACACCCTATGATCGGTTTTGATATACTAAAGGATGTCGATTTCCTTGAGAGCTGTAACCGCATCATCGTTCAGCACCACGAACGCTTTGACGGCAAGGGATACCCCAACAATCTGGAGGGTGAAGGCATTGAACTGCCTGCACGCATCCTCACTGTTGCAGATGCCTATGACGCCATGACCAGCGACAGACCTTACAGAACAAATCCTATGGCCATTGACGGCGCCATTGCCGAACTCATAAAGGGTAAAGCCACCCAGTTCGATCCTGATGTCGTCGACGTATTTGTTGACATGTTACTTGAAGATGAACAGGCCTTCACACTTGTCTCTTCAAACAAACCTGGCAAAAGCGCCTATACAATCTCATAACAAAATCAAAGGGACAGCTACTCACAGCTGTCCCTTTCAGATTGCATAAAATTTTAAACTTTGCATGACGGGAAATACCCGCTCAACTCACGTGCCCATTCTAGGCATTTTCGCTTGCATAATAATTCATGAGGCAACCACTCAGGATGACCTCTCTTTCCTTTTCTGAAAGGTTCTCAAGCTTGAGCTCTATTGCTTTGGACAAGCCTTCCCTCACAAGAACAGCCTTGACCTTTTCAGCGCCTGTTTCAACGGCTTGACGTACATCCTTCACGAGAAGAATATCATCTGTTCTGAAATCATCCATATCACAGGTAAAGGGCAGCATACCCCAGTTAATGACATTGCTTCTATAGCGTTTTGTCGCATAATCAGCTGCAATGTTTCCAAGCGCACCGAGAACACGCTGACACGATGCCGCCTGTTCCCTGGCAGATCCATCTCCCGGCTTGTTTGCAAAGATCACGCTGCCAATGCCTGTCTGTCTTAGAATCTGTTTGTAATCTGCGTCACTTCCCAGCCCATATGCATCTGTTATCAGCGTCTTCAGCTCCTGTGAAACCGTGAGCGTCTTTCCGTCTACGAAGGCACGACGTTCGTCCTCAAGGGCCTGTATGTCTTTGGCACGCCCAACATAATGCGGATCTTTTCTAGACAATGTGAACTCCGCAAGCTTAAGTGGATTCGATCTGTATGAGGACGTATCTCCTGATGGAATCAGTTCATCGGTTGTTGTTACTTCGTCGTGAATGACCGATGCCACCTTGAGGGCAATGTGGTCTGACAGAGGACGTATTTCTGGCCAATCTGTAATATTTGGTCCATAGACAAGTTCGACCGATGCATCTGGATTTCCAAATCCATTGTAGATTTTACTCTTGTTGATGGATGCCTTAAAACCATAATCCACCGTTTCAAATGCAATCCCAAGCTCTGCCGCCGATGTGAGAACACCGCCGTTTAGGGCTGTTGCAGCAATGGACATGGCATCCATCAGTGCAACTGAAGCAATTTGTCCTTCAGCAGGCTTTGAACCCTCTCTATTGGGGAAATTACGGGTTGTATGTCTGATACTGAGGCCCTGATGACTTGGCACATCGCCGGCACCAAAGCAAGGTCCGCAAAATGCTGTTTTCAGGGTTATGCCCGATTCCACCAGTTTCGATGCCGCACCGCTGTTTAGGAGTTCGTAGTGGATGGCTTCGCTTGCAGGATAGACACTGATATTGAAAAATCCCGGCTGACCCTTACCGCTTGTCAAAATGTCGGCAGCCTTGAAGATGTTTTCATAGGTCCCTCCTGCACATCCCGCAATAATGCCCTGATCGACCTGAACACCACGTGATGTGACCTTCTTCGCAAGTCCCAAATCGAATTCCAAGTGCGGATTGTCTTCTTTAAACTTCGCATCAATTTTCTCGAATATCTCTTTTGCATTCTCCTTCACTTCAGCAATCGTATAGACGTTGCTTGGGTGGAAAGGCAGTGCAATCATAGGTTCTATATCTGACAGGTTCACTCGAACCATTGCGTCATAGTAGGCAGTGCCAGTAGGCTTCAGGGTTTTGAAATCTTCTGGTCTTCCCGCTCTATCATAGAAGTCTTTTACACGCCCGTCCGTACACCAGATTGAACTCAGGCATGTCGTTTCCGTCGTCATGACATCGATACCGTTTCTGTAGTCAATGGACAGGTCTTCAATTCCCGGGCCCACGAACTCCAGCACCTTATTCTTGACAAAACCGCTTTTGAAAACACTGGCGATAATGCTGAGCGCCACATCCTGAGGGCCTACACCTGTCTTCGGCGTCCCCTCCAGATAGACTGCGACAACATCCGGATATTTGATATCATAGGTTCTGTTCATCAGCTGCTTGACCAGTTCCGGACCGCCCTCACCGATTGCCATAGTCCCCAAGGCACCATAACGTGTATGTGAGTCAGACCCTAAAATCATGCCACCGCACTTGGTCATCTCTTCACGCATATACTGATGGATTACCGCATGGTGTGCTGGAACATAAATGCCACCATATTTTTTTGCCGCTGCCAGACCGTACAGATGGTCGTCCTCATTGATGGTGCCCCCAACCGCACACAGGCTGTTGTGGCAGTTTGTAAGTACGTAGGGAATTGGGAAGGCCTTCATGCCACTCGCCTTTGCCGTCTGAATAATCCCCACATAGGTAATGTCATGGGAAGCCATGGCATCAAATTTCATCTGCAAAGAAATATTATTATGATTTGTATTGTGCTTTGTCAGAATGCCGTAAGAAATCGTGTTCTTTTTCGCATCATCCGCTGAAATGGAAACTGCGTCCGTTTGCAGTATGTTTAATCCATTCTCGATAAAAACCCCGTCTGCTATTAGTTGAACCATTGTAACCTCCTTGTGAACGATGCACGGATGCTCGTGTGAATTTTAATTCATGATACCACATCAAAATGCACGTTTCAATGTATAATTGCATACAATAATGCGAAATGCATAAAAAATACGACAATTTCTTAATATTTTTATAGAAAATTCTTCGAAAACTGTTACGATTTCTGTAATTAGAGATTATACTAATAGTAATATGCAACTTTACGGAGGATCAAACATGCAATCAGAAACGGAATTGAAATCAAATCCAAAGCAGCTGCTGCTTCGAACATATATTGATCTGAGCATCCTTTACTGCGTCATTTTTCCAGTCATCTTTCTCTATCATGGTGCTCTTTGGGCGGGACTCACCCAGTTCTTCTGTGTCCTTGGCCTGGTTGGTGCCCGACTTGCTCTCCACTACGGCTACATCCACGTCTCAAAACTTCTATCACTTGCTTCATCTTATACAGCTGTCACCACGCAAATGTTCATCTATTTGCCCAAGGAAGCCGGATTTCACTATATGTATCTTGCAATCATCATCGTCGCCATTGAGCTTTTTGAGGTTAAAACCCCAAAGCAGATCCTCAATCTCATCCTCTTTACGGCATGCATCGTTGCATCCTTCTTTACATGTGAGTTCTACAGCCTGGAGGTCTACAAGTTCCTTTTTGCAAGTCATACAATCAGGGGCATGTACATCGCGTCCATGCTGGGGACACTGATCGGTCCTGTTTTTATCATCTTAGCCAGCAAAGGGGCATGCAAGAATTGATTATCATAGTAAAACAGCACCTCGCCTTCCGTATCGGTCTGATACAGAATGAGAGGTGCCTTTTTTATTTTAAACCCTGTGATCCATCAAAATTACAGTACTGCAGAATTTCATCCATTGTCACGTCAAATCTCAAAACGGCTGCGCGCAGAGCATGTTCCACTTCGTAATCGCTCTGTGTCAGCTTCGAAATATAGGCTTCGACACGCTCCCAGAACAAAATGTCATTTACACTCATACAAACCTCCTCGTGATAGGTTTTACCCTTGAAGATTGTTTGCAATCAATTTTCATGAAAATCGTACTAAATGCTTTTTTTCCTTTTCAAGCTTATCCTTTATGAGGGCGTAGGCACCATATATGCCCGCATCATCACTTAAATGAGACAACTCGAAAGCAACGTCATCCAACATACCCGGCATGCTGTGGCGCATGGCTTCCTCAACAATATCTCCAATCATATCCCCGCCCATGGACTCCATGACCCCACCGCCTAAAATAATCAGGTCAGGGTGGAACATATTCACAAGATTCCCAACGGCAATCCCCAAATAGTATACAGACCGTTTCAGCACTTCAGTAACCAGGGCATCCTTTTGCTCATAAGCACTTTTGATACTGGAGCTTTTAAGCACAGCGCCGTCTGATTTCAAAAATGGTTCAATGAGGGAAACACGCCCTTTTTTTATCTGGCCCTTCAGCGCATTGCGAATTCCTGTTTTCGAGGCATAGGCTTCAAGACATCCCTGAGACCCGCACCCACAGTTAGCCCCCTCAGGGTTCACAACCATGTGTCCGAACTCCGCAGCACCGCCCTGGCCTGTATAAAGCTCTCCATCAATGATAATGGCACCCCCGACACCTGTGCCAATGAATAGGCCCAGGACATTTTTCGCCTGCTTGTGCTCTGCAACCTTCCATTCGCCGAACATGGCCACATTCACATCATTGCCGAGCACAAACGGCACATTGTAACGCGTGCGCATCTTTTCTCCCAAATTGAAATTTCTAAAAGGGATGTTGGGTGAAAACTCTATTATACTTTCCTTCTTCACAATGCCAGGTGATCCGGCACCGATCCCGACCAGCTCTATCTCTTCATCTTCAATAAGCTCATCCACCACTTTGAAAATCTGACTCAGAACAGCCTCTATTCCCTCTGATGCTTTCGTTTTCTTCTTAACACGTTTTAACGATTCGCCGTCCGAATTGTAGAGCGAACCCAATATTTTAGTACCACCGATGTCCAGTCCGATATACGTCTGCATGGAACCCTCCCTTTCACTTTGATCAACCAAAGTGCTCCGATTTTATTTTTTTATTATACCCTAGACTGCATACCCTAAAAACAGGTCTTCAAATTTGTGAAATAAAGAAAAATGCCGCCACGGATTCAAAACCCGCAGCGGCATTCAAATTTCTCATTTCCACCTCTTCATTTTTACAGCAAAGCTTCTGCCCACTGTTTCACCGCAGATTCATAGTCATCGACAAGACCGTCTACCCGGAGACTTTCCGCGACCACATGTGCGCCGCATTCTGAAGCCTTCTGCTCAATTTGAGTAACCGCCTCACAGAATACATGCGGGAACATGGCACTGTCTCCACAACCGAATACAGCGACCTGCCTGCCCTCGAAATGCACCTTGTCCATCGCATCATAAAAGCTGACAAAATCATCCTGAATATCGCCCTCTCCCCAAGTGGATGCACCGAGCAGGATCAGGTCCGCATCCTGTGTCGCATCCACCTTGGTCCCTGATGCATCGAGCAGCTTCACGGATGCTCCCTTTTCGGAAAGGACATCCTCTATCCACTGAGCTACCGTTTGGGTCGAACCTGTCGTTGAACCATAGACAATCGTAATATTTTTCATATGTATGCTCCTTTACATTCTGTTTCTGAATACAAGAACTCTAATTGAAGGCCTTGCAAATTGATAATAATTATCATTTAACAAGCACATAATAACAAATGCCCATAACACTGTCAATGTGTCCCGCCAAATTTCACGCCAAGTAGACCGAATCTATTTATAAATTCCCAGTATTTTTTTGTGCTAAAATGTTCTTAGCACAAAGAATCGCATCCAGGAGGAAGAGAATGTCCATACGACTTGCAAAACAGAGTGATCTGGCCCAGCTTACTGAAATCTACAACCAGGCGATTGTGGCTGGTCGATGCACTGCCGACACAGAACCTTTTTCAGTTGAAATGCGTCAGGGCTGGTTTGACGCACATATGAACGAAGCTTATCCGCTTTATGTTTATGAAAAGGCGGGAAGGGTTGTGGGCTATGTCTACTTAAGTCCCTACAGGCCTGGACGCAAAGCCATGCGCTTTCTCGCAGAGGTCAGCTACTATCTTCACAAGGACTTCCAGCGCCAGGGCATTGGCAGCGAACTCCTGCAATTTGCCATAGAGAAGGCTAAAGACCTGAAATACAGGCATCTTGTCGCCATTCTGCTGGGATTTAATCAAGCCAGTATTGGTCTCCTTGAAAAATTCAAATTTGAGAAGTGGGGCGAGCTCCCCCATGTTGCAGATTTCGATGGGAAAACCTGCTCGCATTTGTATTACGGCCTTCAATTACTTGATTTTTAAATTGAAATTAACACATTCAAACCAAATTCGTAGTATAATGGTCAGATATGATGAGAGGAGAATGATATGAAATATAAAGTTGCATTTGTCTGCGTTCACAACTCATGTAGAAGCCAAATGGCTGAAGGATGGGCAAAGGCCTTGGGCAGTGATATTTTTGAAGCTTATTCAGCGGGCACTGAGAATTATCCTGAAGTGAAGCCGCTTGCAGTCGAGGTCATGGAAGAAGCAGGTATAGACATGTCCGAGCACAAACCCAAGCTTCTTAGCGACATCCCAGAGGAACTGGATCTTCTTATTACAATGGGCTGCAATGTTCAGTGTCCATTCGTACCAAACAAGCACTCAGAAGACTGGGGACTGGATGATCCGTCCGGTGGTCCAATCGAAGGGTTCAGAGTCACACGCGACCTCATTAAAGATAAGGTTGAGGACCTCATAAAACGCCTGAAAAACCAGGAAATTCCCATGTAATTGAGCATGGGCCAGGCACCACACATCCATACAGATTAAAAAACGCCTGTCGAACCATGTCCGACAGGCGTTTCTCACCTTATGCCCTTCTTCAGCATAAGCATTTACTCACATTCATATGTATTGTATATTCCCAGTTCCCTCTTGCGTGCAGCACCCTTGCTGATATAAGTCCCTTCGACAATATTGTCGAAGCCGTGCTTTTTGATAATGCCCTTGATGTAGTCTACATGGGGACACCGGTCATAGTGATGGTTGTCTGTGACCATGCATGAGGACAAATGTATAACCACATCGTGTTTTTTTGCTTCGCCAGCCTTGAGCATTCTTCTGGAAAAATGCTCAAGCTTTGCAGCGGTTCCTTTTCCACAGCATCCTCCACAGGTAAATGAGATGTATTTTGTATCGCCATCATAGTGCTCAAAGGTTCCCGTCCTGTCATAGAATGATGATGTGCAGGCATATCCGCTGCACCTGTTTTTTGCAATTTCACACTGAATAATTACTACATACTTTGGATCCATACAACACCTCCGAATTGTTTTTTATCTTTTCCTAAGTTTATCACCTTATTAAGTGTATGAACATCTGGGATGCCTAGTAAATTTTGCCTGTTTTCTTCTTGAACCCAAACTTCCACAATACACAAAAAGCGCCATTTCGAATTCACATTCGAAGTGACGCCTTCACCCATTGCCAGTATGATTCTATTTTCCAAGACACTAACCTTCGAACTCGATGGCACGCTGGTCTGCATCTACAACATAGGCTTTACAACTGCCGCCGAAGCGCTCGACAACCAAGTTTTCCACCGCTTCCATCGCACCTGTAAAGCTCGTGTAGTTCTCACCCTTAAATCCGACGAGCTGGAAAATGATATCTGAACTTTCCAGTGTAATCTTACCCAATTCGCTCTGACGCCACAGCCACTGACGCGTCTGAATTTTATTGCCACTGGTAAAAACAAGTTCACCAGAAGGCACATCTTCAAATTCTTCCGAACCGAAGGGTCTGAATATATCCCCCTCCGCACTCAAGCGAACCGCCAAATCGGCGTCAATATCTCTCAGGTCGTGGGCACCCAGAGAAATGATTTCTTTCAGGGCAATGGCATTGCACAAATCTACGATGGCATTGATTCTTGGAAGAGACCCGCTTTTGACTACGCGTTTGCTCATGGCTTCAACCGAATTCATAAACTTATTGGGATTGATATCTGCATTCTTCAGCGCGTCGCGATACTGCGCGATTTGAGGAAATGTCTTCAGTTCACTCGGTTCAATTGTCTCACGTACAAAGTGCTCTGCTGTTTCAAGGTCCTTGGAGTCCTGTGCCGTGCTTGGCGTGTTCTTCAAACCTTTTCCAACGATAATCCCAAAACAGACATTTGGATTTTTCTCAAACACCCATTGATCTACTGAATATTTCATATACCCTCCCTTTTCCGATTGCAGTCTTTTTTTGATATAATAGACCTTACAGTGGATGTAAGGTCAAGACTTAAGGAACAAATAGGAGCTTCCCATGAATCTAAAATACACAGTCAAGGAAATGGAACACATTACCGGCGTCTCTTCGCGCACACTGAGATACTACGATTCTATCGGTCTTTTCAGCCCGACAGGCGTGCTTCCCAACGGGTATCGCTATTACACAATTGACAAAATTGAAGAAATCCACTTCATCAATTACTTGCGCCATGTTGGGGTTCCCATCAAGGAAATCAAAAAACATCTGTCCAACCGAAATATTGAAGCTTATGAATCCATTCTTCAAGAGCAGCTTTTCAAGGTTCAGCAGGAAATCACCCGTATGCAGAACATCGAAAAGAGAATTCACCGGCGAATCCATTCATTGGAGTACATACGCAACCTGCCCCCTATTGGAAATATCGTTCTGCAAAGGCTCAATTCACGCAAAATCATTGAACTCAAGGAAGCCTTCCGCAAGCAGGAGGACTGGGAAATGATTTTGACCAACATCGAGAATCGCCATAGTCTCCCACCAAGTATGTTCATCGGTGATGTTGGCTTTTTTGTAGATCTGTCACAGGTCGAAAATCGCGGTCCAGAAGAATTTACAGGTCTTTTTCTGCTCGCCGACGAACCCTACTACAAGACCGCAAAAAATCTGACCGAGCTACCAGCGGGAACCTGGCTGACACTCTATATTCGCGGCGACCATACCGCTGCCAGCAAGGAGTACGCACGTCTTTTGGCCTATGCTGAAGATCAAAACCTAAGCCTTGGAAACTTCGCACTTGAGCGGACCATCATCGACCATTATATTTCCACTGATCCAGATTATTACATTACAGAAATTCAAATTCCTGTAATTTTGTAGAGTCTCAAATAAATACACCGAAGTGAAATTTTATGGTTGACACCTCAACAAATTCCCTATAAACTGCATATTAATAAATCAGTTGTGCAAACAACATCAAAATCAAAACGTTGACTGAGAGTAAGTAAGTTAAAGGACTCCTTATAGAGAGCTGGTGAAGGTGGAAATCCAGTATGGGAAGTTTAGCTGAATGGACTCAGGAGTGGAATCTGAAAGTAATACGAGTAGGTGACCCGGGCTCTCCCGTTACAGAGATAAGGTATCGAATCCACATTCCGTATCTGATGAGGATAGAAAACTGTACAAGGCAAAGAGCCGATGCGCAGCAAATCTATCAAATTGAGGTGGCACCGCGAAATCAATTATTCGCCCTCTATACGCAAAACGCGTATAGAGGGCTTTTTTATTTTAATCAATACCAACTCGAAAGGAGGGCGCATGTTGAACTGTACATATACATGAACTGTCGATGAAACAATATTCAAAACACAAATGGCACTATCAGGTCAAATCAAACGTCGTGCAGGCTCGCAGGCGTTCAGCACACCCAACCATCGAGGAGGATACACTTATGACAACTTCAGCATCAGCAATTCGAAACGCAAACGGCAACTTTGGTGAATACGGCGGCGCATTTGTTCCAGAACCTCTAAAAGCGGTTTTAAAGGAACTCGAAAACGCGTTTTTCAAGTACATCCATGACGCGGATTTTCAGAAGGAGCTCAAATACTACCATCAGGAGTACATCGGCCGCTCAAACCCGCTCTATTTCGCAGAAAACCTGACCCGCAAAGTCGGTGGTGCAAAAATATATCTTAAGCGTGAAGACCTCAACCATACAGGCGCTCACAAAATAAACAACACGATTGGCCAAGTGCTTCTTGCAAAGCGTATGGGCAAGAACAGAATTATCGCTGAAACCGGCGCTGGACAGCACGGCGTTGCAACGGCAACCGTGTGTGCCCTATTCAATATGGACTGCACCATCTATATGGGTGAAACCGATATGGAAAGACAGGCGCTCAATGTATTCAAGATGGAGCTCCTTGGCGCAAAGGTCGTTCCTGCGCAATCCGGTCAGAAAACCCTCAAAGAAGCCGTAGACGAGGCCCTCAACGACTATGTTGTCAACTGTGAGAACACATTCTACCTCCTGGGTTCTGTCGTAGGACCACATCCGTACCCAGTTATGGTTCGTGAATTCCAAGGCATCATCGGCTCCGAGGCCAGAGAACAGATCCAAGCCAAGGAAGGACGCCTTCCAGATTACCTTGTGGCATGTGTTGGCGGCGGCAGCAATGCCATGGGCCTATTCCATGCATTCTACGAGGATCAAGACGTTAAGATGATCGGTGTGGAACCCGCTGGCATTGGTACAAAGATTGGCGAACACGCAGCAACCATGACTTACGGTACACCGGGAATCATTCACGGCTTCAAATGCTACAACCTTCAGGACGAGGCTGGCGAACCCCTTCCGGTACATTCAATTGCAGCAGGTCTTGACTACCCTGGCGTCGGTCCTGAGCACAGTCACTTCAAAGACACAAAACGCTGCGAATACGTGAGTGCTTCCGACCAGGACGCAATTGACGCATTCCAGCTGCTCGCTCAGACAGAAGGGATCATTCCAGCAATAGAGAGCTCCCATGCGGTAAGCTACGGCGTGAAACTTGCGAAAACACTGGATTCAGATAAGATTGTCATTGTAAACCTTTCAGGTCGCGGTGACAAGGATATGGTGCGTATGCAGACCATTCTTAACGCTTAGTCCTGCAATAGGCTCCGGTATGTCTTCATTTAAAACAGAAACATAACAAGCCCTGTGTGGTAACCTCTTTGACCAGCCTTCAAAGTAGATACCGCACAGGGCTTTTGATTTTACAATGTATGCCACTGATTTGAGGAAACTATCCCACACGTTCCCCCGTCGCTTTTTGCATGGACCGCATACCAAACAGAATTAGCACGCAGCCAACCACCATATTGAGCATGCGCATTATCTGCCCACTGATGAAAACACCCAAGAGGTCGCCTGTCACACTTACTGCAGAGAGAAAGGCCAGTGTTGACAGCACTGCCCCACCACCAAACCCATACATGTCCCTGCGGCTCATCTTCTCTTCTATGACACGTGTGGAAAACACACCTGTCCAAAAGAGGATTGTCATTGGATTTGACAATGTTAATAACAAGGTCTTGGCAAACACATTTTCCACACTCTGTACACCGCCAAGACTCAGGCTGGGGATAACCGATCGGCCAAAAGCACCTGCCAGCGTACCGAAACCGAAAAGAACAAGAACCAGGGCACCGAAATACCCTAAAATCACTCTGGATGTCCTATTCTTATTCAGGATCGTGCCCAGTCCCAGTATTGCAGCAAGGATAAAAAGCCCGTCAACAACAGCAACCCCCATTACACCAAGGAGTGCGGCGAGCACGCCCGATGTAAGGGCCGTCTGGAATATGAATATGCAGACCGGTCCAATGGCAAGCTGTAAGAGCATGCCAAACTTAAATCCCTTAAAAATCATGATTCTGCTCCCTTATCCTGTTGCGTTCTTCCTTGAGTGTGGACAGCGATATCAGTGTATTGGACTTCTGAACGCCATTTATGGCTTTCAGCTTGCTGCTGATAAAACGTTCAAGCTCCTCTGTATCTTCAAGAAGCACTTTGAGCATATAATCGTATTCACCCGCCATATGATGGCATTCCAGCACTTCTGGAAACTGCACGATTTGATTGCGAAAATCGTCAATATGATTGGAATGGTCAATGTTCACAAACACAATTGCTAGAAGTCTATAGTTCATTTTGCGCCGATTGATCTTGAGATCAAACTTTTCAATAACATCTGATTCATCCAGTTTTCTAAGACGCTCTGAAACAGCCGGAATCGATAAACCAACCTGCTTGCTGATTTCCGAAACCGTCGCACGGGAATTTTGATTGAGCACCTTCAGTATATTCAAGTCAATACTATCCAGCATAGGCTACCTCCCAGTATTTATTAAATATATTTTATGCATTTGCCTTCAATCTGTAAACACGCGTCACTAAAGTCAATAGATTTTTCGGTTAATAGATAATTTGCTTAAATTTTTAACGGAAGCAACAAAGTCAAGTTCCCTTGGCTTAATAAATTAATGTGCCTGCCCAGGGCACTAAAAAAAACGCGACCCCTTACAAAATATGCAGGCACCGCGCTTTATGGATTAGACTTTGAACTTTGATACCTCTTCAGACAAATCATCACTGATTGAGGTCAGTTCCTCAACCTTGTCTTTCAAATCGTAAATGGACTCAAGCTGGGTCTGTGCATTTCCAAGAACAGCATCCATAGAGGCTGATGTTTCTTCAGTGGACGCCGTAATATCCATCAGCTGGTTGAGGACATCTGTACGCATTTCATCAATGACATCCAGACTGTTTTTCATTGATGTCATCCCGCGCATGAAGGCTGCCACTTCATTGGATATTTGATGAAACTGTTGACGCGTCTCTGCAACATGACTTGACTGTCTTCCGATGACCGTGTTTACAAGAGACACCTTATCTATAGAGGCATGTGTATGGTTGTTGATTTCATCAATGGAAGCCTTGATATGGATAACAAGCTGGGTCGTCTCATCTGAGAGCGCACGGATTTGCTCTGCAACTACTGAAAATCCGCGCCCTGCATCCCCCGCACGCGCTGCCTCGATTGAAGCATTCAGAGCCAGCAAATTGGTCTGCTCGGATATTTTTGTAATACCGTCTATGAGCGAAACAATGTTTCCATTGGCATTTGCAACACCGTCAATAACAATTTTAATTTCCTCTGACGCCTCCAGCGTTTCACGGGTTGCTTCCTGGAGCTCCTCTATGACCCCTGTTCCCTTTTCATTCTCGCGCTTGACTGCAGAGACGGAATCCTGCATCAGGGTCATTTGCTTAAGCATTTCCTCAATACTGACCGACAGGGTGTTCATACGGTCTGCCGCCCCCTCGACAGCTTGTGCTTCCATAGAAACCGCCTTGTTTATTTCGTCGAAGGTTGTATTGATACGCTTCACTGACTGCTCCGATGCATCGGTCGCATCTGTAAGGACCCTTGTAAAGCCTGACAGGGCATTTGATGAAGTGCCCATGGTTTCAATAACATTATGAAGACTGCCCTGCATGGTATTGAAGCTCTTTGCAAGTATTGCAACCTCATCCCTTGTGTCCACATGTACGGGTGGTTCTGTCAGATCTCCATGGGCCAACTTTTCAAGTGATGTGGTCATTACGGAAATCGGTTTTGAAATCTGTCCGGCTATAATCAGAATCAAGGTCGTTCCCAGTACCAGAGTGAGGGCTGCAAGGGTCATGGTCTTATACAGTATGGACGAGGCGGAAGCGTTGAAGTCCGTCTCATAGGCCCCCACCGAAACAACCCACGCCCACTTTTCATCATATTTCTGATAGGAGGTCTTGGTCCCTATACGGTCTGAGTTGGGATAATTCCAGTTATAGCGCACAATGCCTCCACCAGACCTTGCGGCTTTAATCTGCTCTTGAACAAGCTTAAAGCCATTGCCGCCTTTATCTTCAACATCCCACACATTTTGACCTTCAAGGGTGGGGTGCATTATTTCCACACCATCTGGCGAATAGACTACAAAGTACCCGTTCTCCCCTAGTGCGACACGCTTTGAAATACTGCGTTTACCCTCGGCATCCTTGGGCCCGAGCAACTCAACCTTTACGATTTCCTGCGCCTCATCAAGGCTGATTTCTCCACGTTCAACCGCCTCCTGCTGCACTTCTATAAGCACCAGAGCCTGCTCCACCGCATTTTTGAGGATGACCTCCCCCTTCTGGTCCAGCGCCTGTTTCGTTTGCGTATAGCTCATCACCGCAATGACCGCCATTGGGATGGACAGCAGAACCAATCCTAAAATCGTCATTTTTCTCTTTATTGTAAACTGCATCATTTTGCCCCCTTCGTATCTCTATGAAGCGCACCTGTAACTTTAACCATAACAGGATAAGGCCCCATGAAACGGAATGTTTCATGGGGCCAAATTTCAGCCAATGAATCTATGGTTTAAACAAGACCGATCATTGCCAGAATAATTGCTACAAATGTTGCCAGAAGCGGAATTGCCATTGTACACACTGCAATATCAAGGTAAGAACGCTTGTGGTCAAGACCTGTAACTGCAAGAAGCGTGATAACAGCACCACAATGTGGGAAAGTATCAAGACCACCGGCAGCCATAATCATAATTCTATGTACAACAGCCGGATTGATGCCGTTTGCTGTCGCAATTTGAAGGAAGTCCGAACCCAGTGCCTCAAGCGCCATCGCAGTACCACCTGAAGACGAACCAACAATACCAGCTAGAGCAGTCGTAGAGATTGCGATAGACAGCAGTGGCGGTCCAGGAATGCTTACGATTGCAGCCTTGATTACACCGAACACGCTCAGAGACTTGATTACGCCACCGTAACCAACTTCTGATGCTGTGTTGAAGATTGGCAGAAGGGAACCTACTGCACCATCAAATACATCCTTATTCGGTGTTGTCAGGTAGTTCTTAAATAGGAAGAGTGATAGAACGATTGCTACAGATAGGGCTATAACAACGCTCCAGATACCGTTAACACCGCCAAATGCTTCATACTTAGCAATAACCGATGGACTCTTGAAGTACATGTTCGTCAAAATGAAGTTGATGATGAACACAAGAATTACCGGTGAAATCGATACGCCGAATGATGGCACATCACCTTCAAGGTTCAGGTTCTCATTTGGATGATCGCCATAACCCATGCCGCTTGCCTTCATCTTATTTGAACGATAGTTCAGCCAAGTGATTGAACCGAAATACATTACCAGGGAGCCTGCAATACCAAGTATAGGTGCTGCGTAAATGTCTGTTCCAAAGTAAGGAATTGGCATTGTATTGATATATTGTGGTGTACCAGGAAGTGCTGTCATTGCAAATGTGAAGGCTCCTGCTGCGATTGCTGCCGGAAGCAGTCGCTTTGGAATATCGCCTTCTCTGAACAGCATTGCGCCGATTGGATATACGGCAAATACAACTACGAATAGAGAAACGCCACCGTATACCAGTAGGCCAGTTGCTGTGATAACTGCAGCGATAGCACGCTTCTTACCCGCTTTATCAGCGATGAAATGCGCAATAGAACGCGCCGCACCGGAAGTACCCATGAGTTTACCAAAAATAGCACCTGCCAAGAAGACCGGGAAGTACTTCTGCAAATACCCTGCTGCTGCAGGCATAAAATAACCTGTCCAGGCACTCAGTGCCGGAATTTCGCCTGTTAGCAGTGCTGCCAGCATAGCCAGTAGTGGAGCCAGTACAAGTACTGTGATTCCTCTGTATGCCAGGAACATGAGTAGCACAAGCGACAATATTACCGCAAATACGTCCATATTATATCCCCCTTGATATAAATACATTATACATTACTGTAACAGTCCCATAATAAGTCCTGTAATGCTGAGTAATCCTATGAGACTAAAAAATACATTCATAAATACCGTTTGTTTTTCAACGATTGCATGATTTCTTTCACTGACATACTTGAATAGGTCAGGATTTTTAAAAACGCTATACCCTCTAAAGGCCAGCCATACATTGTATGCGCCCGCAGGAATCAGGAGTATTGTCATTGCAATAGGACTTGCAATCGTTCCCATGGCAACCCCACCAGCGATTACGCAATAATTCAGAAGAACCAGGGTCTCAATTTCCGGCTTTCGGTAATCAAAGGCAAACAGATCTGTTAAAATCAAATTTGTCACGAAATATACTGCATAAAGCCATCCAATTCTTTCGTTATAAGTATAGATCAGCTGCCCGGCTACAGTCGCTCCGGTTAACCAGTAGAGTCCTTTCATTACTGAAGGGTGCTTCAAAGTCACAATCCATTCCTCCTTGCAGACAAAAGTGTAAAACTCGTAGACATGTCTAATGTTTGTACATATTTTCTTTTTTCTCTATTCCAGCACACAAAATCCGCAGTGGCCAGCTGCAGTGCGCTTTATAGACCTTTTGAGTCAGGATGTTAAATAACGTTTTCCCGACACATCATAATATATTGCAATAGTCATGCCAACTTTCGTCCAGGCCAGTTCGCGTCAAATCAACGCCTGGGGATATTTTACTCTAAAACCAATTCCATCTCCAGTGCCAATCTTTTGTACACTAGCCTGAAACCTTGCATTTTCAGTCTCTTACAGCGGTTTTTTCGAAAGTTGACATGTCTATTTTATTTACACTTATTTGTGCATTTCAGGCAGCAGCTTCATCAGCTCAGGAATGATTTTGTGCACATCTCCAACAATACCAAGGTCAGCAGAGTCGAAGATTGGAGCAGTTTCATCCTTGTTGATGGCTACGATGAACTCAGACTCCTCCATGCCGGCAAGATGCTGGATGGCTCCAGAGATACCGCATGCGAAGTAGAGGTCAGGACGTACTGTCTTGCCAGTCTGTCCAACTTGGTTATTTCTATCAATCCAGCCAGCGTCAACTACAGCACGCGATGCTGAAACCGTACCGCCAAGCTTGTCTGCAAGACCTTCAAGCGTCTTCATGTTCTCAGGCTTGCCAATACCACGGCCACCTGAAATCAGGATGTTTGCGTCTTCAATGTTCACCTTGTGCTTGGTTTCCTTAACGACTTCAAGAATTTTCACGTTCATGTCTGCCGTTTCAAAAGCCACCTTGAATGGTGTGATTTGACCTGTTCTTGCTGTGTCGGCGTCTGCCATCGGCATAACGCCAGGGCGTACTGTCGACATTTGCGGTCTGTGCTCAGGACAGATGATTGTCGCCATGATGTTGCCGCCAAATGCAGGACGTGTCATCAGAAGATTGCTTGTCTCTTCATCCACTTCAAGCTTTGTACAGTCTGCTGTCAGACCTGTATTGATTCGTGCCGATACACGCGGTGCAAGGTCACGGCCGATTGTTGAAGCGCCTACGAGAATGATCTCAGGCTTTCTGTCTTCAACTGCTGCAACCATTGCCTTTGCATAAGGCTCTGTCATATAGACTTCAAGCTCTTTTTCATCTATAAGAATGACTTCGTCAGCACCCAGGTGAATCAGGCTGTTCAGGTCATCCTTCATTTCGTAGCCAAGAACCAGGGCACGCACGGCGCAGCCCAGCTCGTTTGCAAGCTCGCGACCTTTAGACACAAGCTCCTTTGATACCTTTTCTATGTGGCCTTCACGCTGTTCGCAAAAGACCATAACGTCTTTGTAGTCTGTACGGTTCATGTGAAAGTCCTCCTAATCGATAATGTACTTTTCCTTGAGGTTATCAAGGATGATTTTCGCAGCCTGCTGTGGATCCACATCGTACTTCTTGCCAGGTGCCTTGACTGATTTTGTGAAAGACTTCTTAACGCGCGTAGGCGAGCCCTTCAGGCCAAGGAATTCCTGCTCAACTTCGATGTTGTCGTATGTCCACGTTTCCACTTCCTTTTCACGGTATGCATCGAAGATACCTTGAACAGACATGTAACGCGCTTCGTTCATTTCGCTCAGTGTTGTGATCAGACATGGCATTTTCACTTCGATCATGTGGTAGCCGTCTTCAAACACACGCTTAACAACCAGCTTGTCGCCGTCTTTCTTCAGGTCTTCAACATAACTTACCTGTGGCAGGGAAAGCTTCTCTGCGATTTGAGGACCAACCTGAGCCGTGTCACCGTCGATAGCCTGACGGCCAGCGATGATCAGATCGTACTCCAGGTTTCTAATCGCTGCTGCAAGCGTCATGGATGTTGCCCATGTGTCTGCGCCTGCAAATACTCTATCTGTCAGTAGAATCGCGCGGTCAGCACCCATTGCAAGGGCTTCTCTGAGCGCGTTGTCTGCTTGTGGGGGACCCATTGTAAGCACTGTTACATGAGCGCCGTGTTCGTCCTTCAGACGCAGGGCAGCCTCCAGGCCAGCCTTGTCGTCAGGGTTGATGATACTTGGCACGCCATCACGAATCAGCGTACCTGTCTTAGGGTCCAGACGCACTTCTGTTGTATCTGGAACCTGCTTTATGCAAACGATGATATTCATCTTTTTACCTCCTACTTGAGCAAGTTTGCTGCAACAACCATACGCTGAACTTCACTTGTACCTTCATAGATCTCTGTGATCTTGGCATCGCGCATCATGCGCTCAACTGGGTACTCTCTTGTGTAGCCGTAGCCGCCGTGAAGCTGTACAGCCTTTGTAGTGACGTCCATTGCTGCTTCTGCTGCAAACAGTTTAGCCATTGCCGCTTCGTTTGAGTAAGGTACCTTCGCATCTTTCGCGCGGGCTGCCTTGTATACAAGAAGACGCGCTGCCTCTGTGCGTGTTTCCATATCTGCCAGCTGGAACTGTGTGTTCTGGAACTTGGCGATTGGACGGCCGAACTGTTTTCTTTCTTTGACATAAGCCACTGTTTCGTCGATTGCGCCCTGAGCCAGACCCAGTGCCTGTGAAGCGATGCCGATACGGCCGCCATCAAGGGTTTTCATTGCAATCTTGAAGCCCATGCCTTCCTTGCCTAGAAGGTTTTCCTTTGGAATGCGGCAGTTTTCAAAGATGAGCTCGCAAGTTGCAGAACCGCGGATGCCCATTTTCTTTTCTTTTTTGCCGACTGTGAAGCCTGGTGTGTCGCCGTCAACGATAAACGCTGAAATGCCGCGTGTACCCTTTGACTTGTCTGTCATAGCCATGATGATGTAAACATCTGCATAGCCTGCATTTGTGATGAAGATCTTAGATCCATCCAGTATATAGTGGTCGCCGTCAAGAACAGCTCTTGTCTGCTGTCCAGCAGCGTCTGTACCTGCGCCTGGCTCAGTAAGACCAAAAGCACCCAGCTTTTGACCCTTTGCAAGTGGAACAAGGTACTTTTGTTTTTGCTCTTCTGTGCCAAACTCATAGATTGGCGCTGCGCAGAGAGAAGTATGGGCAGACACGATAACACCTGTCGTGCCACAAGCCTTAGAAAGTTCCTCTACTGCCATTGCGTATGCCAGGTTGTCTGCACCTGCACCGCCGTACGCCTTAGGAAATGGAATACCGAAGAAACCGAATTTCTTCATTTTCTCAACCGTTTCCACAGGGAAGCGTTCTTCTTCATCGACCTCTTCTGCCAGAGGCTTTACCTCATTTTCCGCAAAAGCACGGTACATCTGGCGAAGAAGGACATACTCTTTTCCGAGTTCAAAATTCATGTTGACCTCCTACTGTTACATTCTCGTTTTCTCTATTACACACGTTTGAAAATACTTGCCATACCCCAAGGCTCAATACTCCAGATGACATCATTTCATTGCTTCTATTCAAGCTGGTTATTTTTTAGGAGGCATTACCATCGCCTCACCGACAAGCACCTGCTCACCGCGCTGGTTTGTACAGATTGTTCTTAACTTAATGCGGTTCTTCTCTTCAATTTTTTCTATAACTTCTGCCTCTGCCTTAACGGTATCGCCAATGCGAACAGGAGCTGTGAACTTGATGGATTGAGATAAATAGATGGTTCCAGGGCCTGGAAGCTGTAGTCCCAGAACCGCCGATATGAAACCCGCTGTAAGCATGCCATGGGCAATACGCTCCTTGAACATGGACTGTTCGGCATGCTCTGCATTTATGTGTACAGGGTTCAGATCTCCCGTAATGCCTGCATAAAGGTAAACATCGGATTCAGTTATGGTCTTCTGAAAACTTGCCTTTTCACCAATTTGCATTTCTTGAATTGATTTTCCTATCATGTCTTCAACCTCACTCTCTATTCGATGACAAGTCCCATTGGCTCGTCTTTGAAAATTCTTTCATCCATAAGCGGTAGATTTTCCGGAACGATTGGTGCAAATTCCATATGAGCAAGAACATCTTCCTCAAGACGTACACCTGGTGCAATTTCCTTGAGAACCATGCCATCCTTTGTCAGTTCAAACACCGCGCGTTCTGTAATGTAAAGAACCGGCTGTCCGAGTTCTGCCGCATGGGCACCACTGAACGTAACCTGCTCAACCTTGGAGATCATCTTCTTGATTTTGCCTTCATTCAGGATTTTAAGCGTGCCGTTGTCTGCCTCAACCTTTAGACCACCCGCTGTGAAGGTTCCACAGTAAATAACCTTTTTCGCGTTTTGCGTGATATTGATGAAGCCGCCACATCCTGCAACCTTTGGACCGAATTTTGAAACATTGATGTTGCCTTCCTGATCACACTGCGCCAGTCCAAGAAATGCCAGATCAAGTCCGCCGCCATCGTAGAAGTCAAACTGATATGGCTGGTCAATGATTGCTTCAGGATTTGTAGAAGCGCCGAAATTCATGCCGCTTGCCGGAATACCACCAATTGGGCCCGCTTCCACTGTAAGAACCATGGCTTCGATAACCCCTTCTTCCTTAGCGACATTCGCTACGGCTTCCGGCACACCAATACCAAGGTTTACAATTGAGTTTGACTCAAGCTCCATGGCAGCGCGGCGTCCAATGATTTTTCTTTCATTCAGACCCAGCGCCTTGAAGGAGTTGTCAGGTGCAGTCAGATTGCCTGCAAAGGACGCATTGTACTGCTCCACATATGTCTGCATGTGGTTTTCTTCTGATTTGGCAACTACAATTGTGTCCACATAGATTCCAGGAATCTTTACGAGCTTAGGATCAAGAGATCCGCTCTTAACAACTTCCTTAACCTGCACAATGACCTTTCCGCCACTGTTCTTGCACGCTGCGGCAATTGCTGTAGACTCCAGTGGAACTGCTTCTTCACTGAGGACGATGTTGCCGTTTTCATCCGCATAGCTGCCTCTTAGGAAGGCAAAGTCGATGTCGAAGTGCTTGTAGCGCAGGTACTCTTTGCTGTCCAGTTCGATAACCTCGACAATGTCTTCTTTTGTTTTGGTATTGATTCGTCCGCCTTCAAGACGCGGGTCAACAAATGTTTTGAGACCAACATGGGTTATCGTTCCCGGTTTTCCAGCAGCAATATCTCTAAACATATGTGAAATGACACCTTGCGGAAGATTATAAGCTTCAATCTTGTCTTCAATCGCAAGCTTTCCGAGTTTTGGCGCTAGGCCCCAGTGTCCCCCGATGACCTTTTTAACCAGTCCCTCATGTCCAAGATGGTTCAGTCCGCGTTCACCGCCATCCCCTTGGCCCGCTGCGTAAATAAGCGTCAGGTCTTTTGGACATCCCTTATTAAGGAATTTCTCCTTCAGCGCAATTTCAATTTCTTCCGGCACACCGAGACCAACGAAACCACCTGTCACGATATGTGCGCCGTCATGTACCTGGTCGATTGCTTCCTCAGCACTTAGAAATTTCACTCTCATATTTTCCTCCCGAATATAGATACACATCTGTGAATACGTTTTTTCAATTCGAATCTATATATCGCAAGCAACGTGCCAATTTTTTCACAAGATGAACCGTGTAATTTCAAGGCTTTCAGAAGGCCTGAAATTCTGGACGCAAAAAGACCTGTCCACAGAATGGACAGGCCTCTCAAAAGCACTGCTATTACCAACTTGACATCCTTATGATTTCTTTGTGTTCATGTCTAATTTTTCGACACCTTGATGTGGTATTGGGCTATTTTATTGTATAAACCAGCACGGGAAATGCCTAAAATTTTCGCCGTTTTATTTTTATTGAAGTCATTTTCGTCCAAAGTCTGCTCAATAATCTCTTTTTCAACCTCTTCAATAATGTTTTGAAGCAGCTTTCCTTTATGCAGGCGCACCTTGTACTTGTTCTTGATCAGCTTGTCCGGCAGGTGTGCCGCCTTAATGAGCATGTCGTCGTCAAGCAGGTTGATGGCCCTTTCAAGCGCATTTTCCAGCTCCCTTATGTTCCCCGGCCACTCGTAGCGCATCATGATATTCATCGCTTCCGGTGTGATTCCCGAGACATAGATCCCCAGCCTTTCCGTCAGCTTGGAAACAAGGGCGTTGACGATATCTGGGATTTCCTCAATACGCTCCCGGATTGGTGTGAGATTAATGCGCATGACGTTCAATCGGTAGAAAAGATCCTCCCTGAACAGACCTTGCTCAACCAGGTCTTCCAGCACCTTGTTGGTTGAAGCAATAATCCGCACGTCTATTTTAATGGGTTCCTGACCGCCAACCCGGTCTATTTCCCGTTCCTGAAGGGCTCTTAGAAGCTTGACCTGCATTTCAATCGGCATTTCCCCAATCTCATCGAGAAGAATGGTTCCCTTGTTTGCAAGCTCAAACTTACCCTTTTTCCCATCCTTGCGCGCCCCTGTAAAGGCTCCACTTTCATAACCGAAGAGCTCGGATTCCAGCAGCTCTCCTGGAATTGCGGCACAGTTGACCTTTACAAAAGGACCGAACCGCCTTGAACTTTCGTTATGAATGGCATGGGCAAAGAGTTCCTTACCCGTTCCGCTTTCTCCAATGATCAGAACATTGGAGTCTGTCCTAGCCGCGCGTTTTGCCATGGCCTTTGTCTTTTCAGTCGCTTCAGATCCGCCAATGATCATATCGAAGGAATACTTGGCAGCCCTTGCCCGCCCCAGTTCCTCTTTATAATAGGCGACCTCGCTCTGTAGTGTTGAAATCTTATTGCTGAGTGTATAGAAATCCTTAAGATCCTTGAAAATAACCTTGCCTACAGCCCCGATGACCTTTCCGCTTCGGATGATTGGTACCCGGCTCGCCACCATTTTGTTGCCTCTGATGTACTGTACATCGTTCAGCTCAGGAAGACCGGATTCAATAACCTTATGCATTCGTGTATTTTCAATAACGTCGGTAACATGCTTTCCTTCGGGATCATTGTCCTGGTTGAAGTCTTTATAAGCCTTGCTCATACGGGTGATAATGCCATTCTTATCGACGACAACAACCCATTCGTCCAGTGTGTTCATCAGGACATCAAGCACGTCATAGTCCCTGGAGTCTTCATAGACCTTGGCCTTTAGCTTCTGATGGGCAACCAGGTTGTTGAAGACACAGCAAACCACCGGTTCCTCCTCCATCATCCGCATTGGGAATGTGGATACCACAAATATGTCGCTTCCGTAGGTAACATGCTCCTCACTGATAAAGCGATTGGTTTCAAGCGCTTCATTCAGTTTGAGAAACGGCGCTTTGTATTTCAGGTTCACTTCCTCAAGTTCCAGCTCCGTCATGCCGAGCAGCATGCAGGCCCTGCTGTTTGCAAGTATGACTGAGCCGTTTTCACGTACGCAGACAATCCCTTCCCTTACATGCTCCATTAATGCATCCAGCCCATGAATCTTTGTATTTTTCATGTGTCCCTCCAAAATAGTATGTTCGCATCGAACTCCGGTTTCTGTTTGTTTTTGGCAACACCGCGCCAAATCGGACTCATTTAAACGTTCGTGCGTCTATAAAATAGTAATGCAAGATTCATACCATCTATTTTTTGTACATTTTTAGCGGTTTTCAGCCATTTTTTATCTAGTTCAAGCTTATCATGTGTCTAAATATTTGTCACTTTTGCTTTTGGGGGCATTTTAAAAGGGGCTTTCAACTGAACTTGCGGTAAGATCCGAACCCATAAGCGTCATTTGGCAGGGCGCAGAATGGGCCTCATCCAGCAACGCAGAATTTCCGAGTTTTCAACAGTCTGAGCAATCGAAGATTGCTCATGTCGCGAGGCGCGCCATATGAAGGGATAGAGGGTGGTGGATATCTTTGTGCGAGCACAAATATCCACCACCCTCTATCCCTTCGCATTTCTTTTGCCTTTCACGAAGAAAGGACATGTCTAATTATTAGACATGTCCATATGTTGGATTGGCGTTTTTTCCATAAGTGTTCAAATTTTATAAGGGAGATTTTGAAGCATTTATTAAAGAACTACGCCGCCATCAACGCTTAGTACTGTGCCTGTAATAAAACGGGCTTCATCTGATGCCAGGAACAGAAATGCATTGGCAATATCCGAAGGGCGGCCAAGGTCCCTTAGTGGAGATTTGCCTTTCATCATATCCAGTACCTTTTCAGGCATCTTTTCTGTCATTGGTGTCAAAATGAAACCTGGAGCAACGGCATTTACACGAATGCCTTTTTTACCAAGCTCTTTTGCCCAAGTCTTGGTCATACCGATTACGCCCCATTTGGCTGCTGCGTAATTTGTTTGACCAAAGTTTCCATAAATACCTACAACACTTGATGTGTTCAGGATTGCGCCACCATTTTCAGCCATAGCCTTAGCTGCTGCCTGACCGAAGTTGTAAACGCCCTTCAGGTTAACATTGATTACACGGTCCCACTCATCTTCTGACATTTTCACAAGTGTGTTATCCGCAGTAATACCAGCGTTGTTTACCAGGCAGTCCAGTTTGCCGTAAGCCGCCACTGTCTTTTGTACAGCTTCTTCAACTTGGGCCTGGTCTGTAACGTTAACAGCAATCCCCATTGCCTGGCCGCCAGCATCAATAATTTCCTGAGCTGCCGCAGCAACACCCTCTTCATTCAAATCGCAGATTACGACTGTCGCACCTTCTTCAGCAAAACGCTTTGCTGTTTCAAGTCCGATGCCACGTGCAGCACCTGTTACGATTGCTACCTTATCCTGTAGTCTCATGTTTTACCTCCAATAAGTCGCCTTTTGGCTATACACACATATAAATTTCAAAGGTCATTTGGTCAATTGGCCTTTTAGTCTTTAGAACTTTTGGTCTCCATATATATTTGGTCAGAATATATATTTGATTTTTCTGCTTTATTTTGTGGTGCTCATATGCTTAGCATTTTGGTCTTTTACGCGATATTTCAACACACTACTTTGCCTGATAGTTTTCAACAATTACAGATGTACCTTGTCCACCGCCTATACATAAGGTCGCCAGGCCGTACTTTGTATTTTGCTTTTTCATTTCATAAAGGAGTGTCGTCAGAATTCTTGCACCGCTTGCGCCAATCGGGTGTCCAAGTGCAATGGCTCCCCCGTTGACATTGACACGGCTCGCATCAAGTTCCAAATCTCTTACAACTGCTATGGACTGTGCCGCAAAGGCTTCATTTGCTTCAACCAGTCCCAGGTCAGCCGCTGTAAGTCCAGCTCTCTCAAGTGCAATGCGAGTAGCCGGCACAGGGCCGTATCCCATAATTGCCGGGTCAAGTGCCGCAGAACCGTAGGACTTGAACTCAGCAAGTATTTCCAAATTGTTTTCCAGCGCGTATTCCTTGTCAGCCAGAATAAGCATTGCCGCGCCATCATTTATGCCAGAAGCATTGCCCGCAGTAACCGTGCCTTCCTTTTTGAAAGCTGGTCGCAGCTTCTGCAACGATTCCAGTGTTGCGTCAAGTCTTGGAAACTCATCTGTATCTACCAGGATTTCCTTACGTCTTTGCTTGACAGTCACAGGCACAATTTCATCTTTAAACTTGCCTTCTGTTATTGCTGCAGCAGCCTTCATCTGACTATGGAGTGCGAATGCATCCTGTTCCTCACGGGTGATTGACCACCTTTCAGCAATGTTTTCAGCTGTAATGCCCATATGATAATCGTTGAAAGCATCCCAAAGACCATCCTTGATCATCGTGTCCTCAACGGAGGCATTGCCCATTCTCATACCCCAACGTGCCTTGTCCATAATATAAGGTGCATTGGACATGCTTTCAGTACCGCCTGCAAGCACAACCTTTGCGTCTCCAAGCATGATGAACTGCGCAGCCATGCTGACTGTACGCAGACCTGAACCACAAAGCTTGTTGATTGCAATAGCAGGAACCTCTTCAGGAAGGCCCGCCTTCACAGCGATCTGACGCGCAACATTCTGTCCCAGACCTGCTTGAAGGACATTTCCTATCAGGACCTCATCCACCATTTCAGGCTTTACATTTCCCCGTTCTAAAGCCGCCTTCACAGCTACAACCCCTAAATCGACAGCGCTCATTGGCGCAAGTGCGCCACCGAAGTTACCAATCGGTGTCCTTGCCGCACTGACAATTACAACTTCTCTCATACGTTTCCTCCTGTATGTCTGTAAAATTGTTTGGACAAATTTGATTTGTAATTCTTTAACGCAAGTTGTATGCCAACTTTTGTTCTTCTCTAACTATTGTGTGTTTGCAACACCTACAGCTTTCCAAGTGTTTTTCAGATTGCAATCACCCCGGATTTTTTCTGTTTTGTGCACTGTACATGTATCTTTTTTGGACACTTTAATCGCCACCTGCCTCGCTTCTGCCCTGTGCAATTTTTGTGAAATGACATATACTTAAATTGGTATACACCCCTTTTATATGCATATTAAATTGGAGTTGATCATAAATGGCACTGACTGTACACGAGGCTCTGAGCCTAAAGGCTCTTGAACGCTTCAAACTTGTAGCCGGCGTCGGCGGACTCAACAACAAAATCAGCCGTGTCGGTCTTATTGACCACGAAAGCGCAGACGTTCTCAAGGAAATCATCTATCCGGGCGAGTTTCTTTTCAGCAATATGATCATGATTAAGGATCATCCGGAGCACATGCTGGATTACATCAAGGCCATCATTGAGACAAAGTCTTCCTGCTTTGCCCTTAAAACAATCTTCTTTGAGGAATTTCCAGACGAGGTCATTGAATATGCCAACAAGCATAAGTTTCCTCTCTTCACCTTCAACAAGACCTATATAGAAGATATTATTCTCGACATCGATCAGGCGCTTAACATGCACAGTCAGATTGCCAAGCTCAGTGGCTTTGTCGATGACATGGTATTAAATGAAAGCGACAGCCTCAAGGTTCGGGCCATAGCTCTCAGACTCAACAGTCAGTTTACAAACCACTTCATCTGCGCGCGAATCAAGCCAGTTGATGACACCCTCTCTGAGGCACAGGTCATTTCCTCACTGAACCAGCTTCTGGGTAAACGGAGCTGGGCGATGACCTACGCGGATAGTATTCTTCTGATCACCAGCTATGAGAAGCGCCCGCACACCCACGAAGCCATGGTGGAGTACCTTCTCCAAACCCTTGAAGGCTGTGGTCTTAACCGGTCGGAAGTCAAAATGGGCATCAGCTGCTTCAAGGACAGCCTTGGCGACATGGGCCGCGCCATCCTCGAAAGCGGTTATGCCGCAGAGTATGTCCAATTAATGGACAAAGACATCAGCAGCTTCGATACGCTTGGGCTTTATCAGATTCTCCTGCCCAATAGGGAAAACAAGTGGTTTCACGCTTACTACCACGAAATCATAGGCAAACTAATCGACTACGATGAGAAGCACGACACCGAGCTGCTGAAAACAGCTACAGCCTATATCGATTGCGACACCAACATTCAGGAAACCGCAGCAAAACTCTATCAGCACGTGAACACCATTCGCTATCGTATTCGTAAAATCAAGGAAGTCCTCGGTCTTGATGCCTTTGAAGGCATGATGCATGAAACACTTGCTCTAGCCATTCATTTGTACAAGATGAATACTTATACTTAAGCAATGTAATGAAAAACCTCCAAGTGGTTGTCAAAAACACAACTACTTGGAGGTTTTATTGTATAAACTGAAATGACATATCCCCCTCTTTTGCGGTAGACTTTGCTTACAGTCAAATTCGAAAGCAAATACAAAAAGAAAAGAGGTGGCACAAATGAAAAAGAATTGGCCAACAATCGCACTTATTACTGTCGTACTATTTTGGGGACTGTCATTCAGCCTGACAAAACCCCTGCTTGAATACATGGGTGTATTTACCTTCCTGTCCTACAGATTTGTCATAGGCGGTATTTCCCTGCTTGCCTTTTTAATAGTCCGACGCAGATTCGCTCTGTCTCGAACGCTGGTGGCAGAGGGCACTCTGGCAGGCATCCTGCTCTTTGCAGCATTTGTGCTGCATACACTTGGTCTGAAATATACAAGCATTTCAAAAAATGCCTTTATCGTAGGCAGTGTTGTTATCTTTATCCCCTTTTTAAAGATCGCTGTCTATAGGGTTAAGCAAGGGGTCTCCCAGTGGCTTCAAGCACTGCTTGCCGCTGGAGGCCTTGCGCTGATCACTCTAAATGGTGCAAGCGGCGCCCTGAACTTCGGAGATATTGTCACACTGGGCGGCACCCTTATCTTTGCCTACTATACACTGTTTGTAGAAGCTAGGATCAAAAGTCATAAGCCACTCGTGTTCACAGCAGTACAGCTCTTAACCGTTGGCGCTCTCAGTTTTGTCTCCATGCTGGTATTCGAAGCGCCTGCACTGCCGCATTCACCAACAGACACAGTGAGTATCCTTATTATGGGTATTGGAATGACTGGGCTTGCATATGTCATCGCAAATATGAGCCAACAAAGTTTGCCTGCTCTCAAGGTGACAATCATCTATACACTTGAACCGCTGTTCGCATCCTTTTTCGGCTGGTTCATGCTTGGCGAACACATTTCAGCCAATATTTACTTGGGCGCTTCGCTCATTCTAATGAGCATGATGATTACATCCAAATATGGTAAAATGAAAGTGGTAGAACTTTCAGCAACTTCTGATTAAAAACCAGCGCATCACACAGGCGGTACTTTACAGGAGGCAACCCCTATGGAAATCATCATGGAATATGAAGGAATCATACTGACACCTACAGCAGAGCGCAATTTGGATGATGTCATTCGAATGGAATGGGATCCTGCAAACAAGGACTTCGTCTATAAGTGGACCAAAGACCAGCATATTGAAATCATCGACTCAGACAATTGGTACCATTTGCTGATTATGGATTCCCAGACGAAGGAAACCGTGGGCTATGTCATGCTGGACGGCATAAAAAGTCCACATGACTGTATAGAGCTTACACGTATAGCTATTGAGAAGAAGGGACAGGGCTACGGCAAAAAATCAATTGAAGCCTTGAAACAGCTTTGCTTTGAAAAACTTGGATGTAATCGCTTATGGCTCGACGTATACTCAGACAATGCCATAGCCATTCACCTCTACGAAACCATGGACTTTCTCTTTGAAGGTACCCTAAGACAGTGCAAGAAAAGAGACACAGGCTACGCTTCCATGAATATCATGTCCATGCTCCAGTCCGAATACGAAGCCAGTCAGACAAGACAAACGATTTAGAAACAGCAAAAGGGGTTGCCTCTATAATATAGAAGCAACCCCTTGTTTATTGTTTGATTCAAAACACCAGTCTATGCTTTGCTGGGATTCACGGCTTGGTTCCTCATTCCAAGAGAAGAATCAAGGAAAACCGATTCCGCTAATCCATTGTACGCAGGATTTCAAGCAGAACTTCTGTCGCTTCAGCTTCATCCTCTCCATCAACCTGAAGAAGGATTTCAGTACCCTTTGTCGCGCCCATGCTCAGCAGTCCCATAATGGACTTGGCATTGTACTTTTCGTTGTCCTTTAAAATGAAAACCTCAGACTTGAACCCAGTAGCCGCCTTCACAAAGATACTTGCCGGTCTTGCATGAAATCCAGTTTCATTCATAAGTGTAAATTTTGTTTCTAACATCGTGTGCCTCCTTAAACGGCTTTGATAAACGCCTCGATTTTCTCTTCTATTTGAACGACATCATCCATAGCCAGCAAGTCCTGGGCAAAAGCACTGCAGGTCTCTTGCGATAGCTTTCTGACAAGTCTGCGGACCTTGAGTACAGAAGACGGTGCCATGCTGAACTCATCAAGTCCCAAACCTATGAGAATTGGCGTCATGTAAGTGTCGCCTGCCGCTTCACCGCACATGCCAACCCATTTTCCCTTTTTATGTGCCGCGTCGATAACCATTTTTATCAGACGCAGGACAGCTGGATTTCTGTGATTGTAGAGCTTCTTAAGCTTGGAGTTCATGCGGTCTGCCGCCAGGGTATACTGGGTCAGGTCGTTGGTTCCAATACTGAAGAAGTCCACATGATTTGCAAACAGGTCTGCAAGGACAGCCGTCGATGGTATTTCGACCATAATCCCCAGCTCAATGTTTTCATCAAAAGAAACACCATTTGCCCTTAGATTCTTCATTTCATCCAGGACCAATGCCTTGGCTTCAAGAAACTCATCTACGGCTGCGATCATTGGGAACATGACTTTGATTTTACCGAAATCGCTCGCTCGAAGGATGGCTCTAAGCTGTGTTCTGAAGAGGACCGTATCGTCAAGACATATTCTGATTGCCCTGTAGCCAAGGAAAGGATTCATTTCCTCACTCACGTTCAAATAAGGAATGTGCTTGTCGCCACCCGCATCAAGGGTACGAACGATCAGCGGTCTGCCCTTAAGCTTGATGACTGCCCGCTTATAGGCCTCAAACTGTTCTTCCTCTGAAGGGGCTTCGCTGCGCTCCATAAAGAGGAACTCGCTTCTGAAAAGACCCACACCCTCACCGTCATGCTCAACAACATAATCCGCCTCATCGGGCTTGGCAATATTGCAGGCAATTTCAACCTTTTTGCCGTCAAGTGTAATGCTTTCCTTGCCCCTGACAGCTTCATCCGCTTCATGCTCTGCCTCAATTCGCTTTTTCTTTTCTTCGAACTGGAGGACAATATCTTCCTCTGGAGAGATGAAAATTTCTCCGGTTGAGCCGTCAAAAGCCAGTGTTAAGGTATCCTTCGTCTCCAGTGCCTCATGAATGCGTCCACGAAGACCTTCTGCACCAACAAGCGCCGGTATCCCCATGGTTCTTGCAATGATTGCCGAATGAGAAGTCTTGTTACCCTGTTCGGTTATAAAACCAAGTACGGTGTCCTTGCTTAGCTGTGCTGTGTCTGAGGGTGTCAAATCCTCAGCTACAATAATGACAGGGCTTGCACCCATGTCTTCAATGCCTGATGATACACCTAGAATATTGCGAATCAGCCGCATTGCCACATCTTTCAGATCTGCCGCTCTCGCTGCAAGATACTCATTGTCCATAACCTCAAAAATTGCCACAAACTCATCGGTTACAGACTGCACTATATATTCTGAACAAATCAGATCACTTTCGATCTGAGATTTTATCTTTCCAATCCATTCCGGGTCTTCCATAAGAAGAATATGTGCGTCAAAAACCTGCGCTTCTTCTTCACCCATTGTTTCAAGTGCTTTTAGCCGGATTTCCTCCAGCTGAATTTTCGAATGCTCAACTGCGGCCTCAAATTTCTCTAGTTCGGCCTCGACACTGTCGATTGTCTTTTTCTCAATTTTAACTTCATCCTGCCCCCATAGTAGTACAGGACCTATTGCAATACCTTCCGATGCCGGTATACCTCTCATTTGTTTCCCTCCTTAAGGATGTGCAAAGGGATATGCAGCATGACCACGGGTCATGCTGCATAATGCTTCTATTCTTTGATTGTAGGTTCCTTACGCAATTTCCTTTTTGATTGTTGCCAACAGGCCAGCCGTTACAGCTGTACCTACAGCAATACTGACAATGTACATTAACAGATTGCTTACTGCATTTGGAATAACCAGTACGAAGATGCCACCATGTGGCACGGCAAGACCGCACTTGAACAGCATTGAAAGTGCGCCAGTCGCTGCAGAGCCAGCCATAATCGATGGGATGACGCGTGCAGGGTCTGCTGCTGCAAATGGAATTGCACCTTCCGTAATGAAGGAAATACCCATTGCCCATGCCGCTTTACCCGCTTCAATTTCCTGTGCCGTAAACTTATTCTTAGCAACCACAGTCGCCAGTGCAATACCCAGCGGCGGTACCATACCAGCTGCCATAACAGCCGCCATGATCATAGATGTCTGACCCGCAACAAGTGTACCTACACCAAAGGCATAAGCCGCTTTGTTAACCGGACCACCCATGTCAAATGCCATCATAAGACCAATGATCAGACCCAGTACAATTGAGTTTGTACCGCTCATACCGTTGAGGAAGTTGTTCATTGCTGTGTTAATAGCCGCTACAGGTTTTCCGATGACGTAAATCATAGCAAGCCCTGTAATCAGGGTAGAGAATACCGGAAGTACCAGTACAGGCATAAGTCCTGCAAGCGACTTCGGCAATTTGATTGTCTTTTTAAGCATTTCTACAGTATAGCCTGCAAGGAAACCAGCGATCAGGCCACCGAGGAAGCCTGAACCGACAGAGCTTGCCAACATACCACCAACCATACCAGGAACAAGGCCAGGACGGTCAGCAATGGAGAATGCAATATACCCCGAAAGAATTGGAACCATCAGCGCAAACGCCGAACCGCCGCCAATCTGCATCAGTGCAGCTGCGAGGGTGCCTTCTTCCTTAAAAGCTTCAATACCAAATACAAAGGAAAGTGCAATTAGAATACCACCTGCGACAACAAATGGAATCATAAAGGAAACGCCTGTCATAAGGTGCTTGTAGGCACCCTTGCGCTCGGCACTTCTTTCAGCCTTGATGTCGGAAACATCATCGGACAGATTTCCCTGCATGACATTTGCATTTTTTGCTTTTTCTATAAGACCTGCAGCGTCCTTGATTGCATCAGCAACAGGGACTTCTACTACTTTCTTTCCTGCAAACCTTTCTTTTGGAACATTCGTATCTGCTGCAACGATAACCGCATCTGCTTCCTTAATGTCTTCAGCAGTCAGTTCATTCTCAGCACCAACAGAACCTCTTGTCTCTACTTTAAGCGAAATGCCCATTTCACCTGCTGCAATCTGAAGTGCTTCAGCAGCCATATAAGTATGAGCAATACCCGTAGGACACGCTGTAACTGCAACAATCTTCATCAGGATACCTCCCTTTTTCACATACTCACAATTCCCTAGTCAATCACACAAAATTAAGTATAATGCCGATTCTAACCAATGATTTCCATGATTTCATCATAACCTGCTGCCGCCATCAGCTTTTCTCTGACTTCCTTGTGCATCAGCTTTCTCGAAAGCAGTCCAAGGATCTTCAAATGCTCTTCATTTGCCGATTCCGGTACAGCGACCATAAAGAAAAGATGTGCTGGCGCTCCGTCCATACTTTCATAGTCAACACCTGCCTCGCTGCGCGCAAATACGAGTGCCGGCTCTTTTACGCCGCTGCTTTTTCCATGAGGAATTGCAATACCCATTCCAATACCTGTTGAGTATTCTGCTTCCCTTGCAAGAACAGCGTCGAGGAACGCCTGTTTATTGATAAGCTTGCCTGCAGTGTCAAGCTGTTCAACCATTTCCTTGATTGCATCTTCTTTCGATGTCGCGCTCAGTGCATCTATCATCAGGTCTTCCGTAAATAGCTCATTAATCATATTCTTCCTCCAATACTTCTATTCCAAATAGGTTTTTTCACGACTTGGCTACAGTGTTTCTATAACAACCCGTTTTGATATCTCATCTATCTTTTCCGCACTGCACTGGATGGGTCCTTCAGTTGAAATTCTTGCCACGGCAGCCGCTGTAGCTAGTTTAAGCATTGCTGCCTCTGACAGTCCACTTTCAAGGGCTATGGCAAGTGCCGCAACCATTGAGTCACCAGCACCAACTGTGGATTTGACCTCTGTTTTGATTGCTTTCACCCGTATGGCGGTCTTTTCAGTAACCCAGAGCGCACCCGCCTCTCCCATGGAAACCAGGGCGCCGTCTTTCAGCTTACCGTTTTGAATCAGACTGCGAATATACTCAATTACTTCACTATCCGAACCGAACGTTTTCCCAGTCAACCTGGATAACTCATCAATATTTGGCTTGATGATATTTGGAGATGCATTAAGACCCTCGTTGAGCTGGCTCCCGTCTGCATCGAAAATGACAACTGCACCCGCTGAGACCGCAACCCGTATTAAGTCAGGATACAGCGATAAGCTCATTCCCGGTAGAATACTGCCACTCAGAACCAGGATATCTCCAGATTTGATATCTCCCGCTATGAGTTCGACAACCTTCTGCTCAAAATCGGCGTCTACTTCAGGGCCCGCCTCATTGATATCTGTATGCGTCCCATTCACCGGATCGACGACCTTGAGGTTGGTTCTTGTTTCCTGATCTACCTCGAGATACTTAAAGGCAATGCCTTCAGCATCCATGGTGTTCTTAATATACTTACCCATTCTCCCGCCTATTATGGCGTAAGATGTACTTTCATGCCCCATGGCTTTAATTGCATGTGACACGTTTATCCCTTTGCCACCAGCGTCTGATCGTGCTTCGCGTACCCGATTCACCTGATTCATGGTGAAGTCGTCCACTTGAATTGTTTTGTCAACTGCTGGATTCAGGGTGACTGTTAGAATCAACAAAATCACCTTCCTTTAATATCAGCTCAACATCTATAGACTCATACGCATCAATAATGCGCTCGTCTATGCCCGCATCTGTAATGATGCCTGCCAGGTCACTAAAATCAGCCACTTTGCAAAATTCTTTTCTGTCGAACTTGCTATGATCTGCAACAACAAAAGCACGGTGGGCAATTTTAATCATTGCCTTCTTGGAGCTTGCTTCAACAACATTCGGCGTCGTAATGCCATCTACGGTACTGATTCCATTAATGCCAATGAAGGCCATGTCCACTCTGAACTGATTCAGCACAGTTTCCGTAATAGGTCCCACAAGCGCCCTTGTGTTCCACCGGATGGTACCGCCTGTCAAAATGACATCGACCCCACTGTGGTCTTCAAGCGCTTCAGCAATATCCAGGGCATTGGTGATGACCGTTACGTCGTTCGCCTGAATGTGCTTAGCCACTTGAAGGGTTGTTGTTCCACCGTCAAGAACAACGGTGCTTCCATTCTTAATAAGCGATGCTGCGACCCTTCCAATCTGAATTTTTTCAGCCAGATACTTGTCAGCCTTCTCCATAAATGTGGGTTCTGCCGCATTCTCTTCTATTGGAAGCGCACCCCCGTGTGTGCGTATGAGCTCCCCGCGCTTATCAAGATCAGAAATATCCCTTCTGATGGTCGGTTCGGACACACCCAGCATTTCTGCCAGCTCCAGTGTCTTAACCTTGCCTTTATCCCTTAATATTTTTAATATTTCCCTTTGTCTCTCTTCTACAAACATATGCATCCTCCATGATCGTTTTATCTCTATATTATCATTATAAATGATTCGATCACGAACGAAAATGATCATTTTGTTTTGTTGTTAATCATTGTATTCCGTTTTTGATTGTATGTCAACGTTTTCTTGATTATTTATTTTCGTTTATACCCTAATTCGTCACAAAACAATCACAAACAATCACACAAATCACAGATTTCATACCGATTTCCTGTAATTTTTATAATTATTTATGTAGGAAACTGATGGCCACCATTTTGAAATTTGCTATCGATGCTTTCTTTTGAATATCCCACTACCCTCTTTTGAGGGGGTCCGCACAGGTCTACGAGGGGTTGAAGACCCACCCTGCCTCTTCGATAATAGAGATAGGAACTTGGCCCATTTGGGCACATCGCCACGAATTGTTAGGAGGGTGCATATGCTTACGTTACAGCTTAACAAGAATCAAAGCACTTACATGGTCGAGCGTCTGAGCAAAAGGCAGAAGACTGTAAGAAAACATATCGAGGAGCTCAAATTCCATTTAAGCCATCCCTATATCAGTCCTTCAATGACCGCAGAACTGAACTCTGTGAAAAAACGGTATGAAAATGAGCTCGATTATATCCATGTCATTACCAATCAGATTATAAACGCCTTTGAATATGACGAAAATTAAGGAAGCCTCCTGGGGCTTCCTGTTTTTTGTCCTTCGTTTTGCTACCACCTATAAACATAAAGAAAGTCGAGGGCTCCAGTAGGCACTCGACTTTCTTTATGTTTATGAATAACTAGGGGATTTTAATTAGTTGCTGAAATCCTGCAGGTCGCCTTCAAACAGTGTAAGAAGTTCCTTGCCGATATCGCCGACTTCATCCACATAGTAATCTCGGGCACCCATTGATGCTTCTTTAAATACCGCTCTCTGATCGGTCGTCAGTTCAATGATTTCAATATCTGAATCTTCCTTGATCAATTCCAGACGCTCATTGTTCATAGAAGCTTCAACATCAAAGATATAGTCGTTCACTTCCGGAATAACCGATGTAAAGAGTTCCTGATCTTCTGCTGACAGGCCATTCCAGAAGTTAGTATTTGCTGTCATGGTGCCGAAGAAGATGTCCTGCTTAGAAAGCATGAGATTGGACTGAACCTCATAGAATTTCATTTCCTGAATCGCAAACAGCGGGTTGATCTGCGCGTCAATCATTTTAAGCTGCAAACTGCTGTATACTTCCATATATGGAACCGGCGTCGGGTTTGCGCCGTACACCGAATAGGCCTTTACAATCATAGGCGATGCCATGGTTCTGATTTTCACACCCTCCATGTCAGCTGGAGAAGTGATCGGCTTGTTGGCGGTCCACATGTTGTAGCCTTCTGTAAACCAGTCAAGAACCTTCATGTTTTTTGCTTCATAAAGCTCATTCAGCTTTTGAATACCACTGCCCTGCTGGAGGATATCCTGGTTTACCTTCATGTCGTCTGAGAACATGAAATGGAGGGAGAACAGCTGGTTTTCCGGAACAACTGTCGCTGTCGAACCTGGATTGTTAATACCAAACTCAATGCCGCCATTTTGGAGCAGTTCTACCTGTGCAGGGCCATCGCCCAGCTGTCCAACAGGATAAACCTCAATGGTGATTCGGCCGTCAGATTTTGCTTCGACCAGTTCCTTGAACTTCTTAGCGTACAGGTCCTGCATGCTGCCATCGACCTCTTCATGCGCCAGTCTGTAAGTGACCGACTTCTCTGCTGCGCCTTCTTCTGATGCTGTACTTCCACCGCATCCTGTCACTGCGACCGCCAGAACAAATACCAGCACCAGCAGCATCCACTTATTTCTCATAATTCCCCTCCTGTTTGTTTCCCTCTTAGTGATAAGCCAAATCTCTAAAGAACAATGCAACCTCAGGTACAAAGATCATGACAATCGAGATAATTCCCAGAATCACCAGATAAGGCGGCAACCCTTTGACTACCTTGGTAAATGACTGATCGAATATGGCTGAAGCTGTGAATATATTACATCCGAACGGCGGTGTGATTGAACCGATGGCCGCTTGAAGCGAAACTATAATTCCAAGATGAATGGGGTCGATGCCTGCCTGAATGGCAACAGGATAGAAAATCGGCGCCAATACGACGATTACCACCAACTGGTCGACGAACATACATCCAATAAAGAAGAATAGTGTTACCAGTCCAAGAATCATTGTTGCCGAAGGATTTGGTCCAAGCAGTGCGGAAGTCAGCATTTGAGGCAGCTTCGCAAAGGTGATGACCCACGACAGCGCCTGCCCGCCAGCAACAAGTATGAAGACCGTCGCCGTTACCGCACCTGTTGACAGTGCAATATGTCCTAAATCTTTCACAGATACTGTTTTATAAATGATCATTTCAAGTATGATTGCATAAAGCACCGACGCAGCAGCCGCTTCAGTGGGACTGAAGAGACCCGAGTAGATTCCCCCTACAATCAGGGCTGGAAAGCCCATGGGCAACAGGCCCTTTCTGATTGCTTCCATTTTTTCAGCCCAAGTTGTCTTTGGTGAACGCGGAATGTTCTGCTTGCGTGCAGATACATAGCTCCAAGCTCCAAAGGCTGCAAATATGAGAAGTCCTGGTCCGACGCCTGCGATAAACATTTCCCCCACAGAAACGCCAGTTACCACACAGTACATAATCATGACCACACTCGGCGGAATGAGCAGTGCGATATTGGCCGAACTGATAATCAGCCCTGTCACATCTTCCTCCTTATAACCGAGCTTAAGCATGTTGTTTCGGGTTGGCTTACCGATTGCAACAACCGTTGCCTGGGTTGATCCGGACATGGCGCCGAATAATGTACACGCGCCTGCAACCGTAATCGCAAGACCGCCATGGATGTGGCCAAAGAAGGCACGCACCAGATCAATCAGCCTATTTGCCGTATGTCCCGCTGTCATTATGTCCGCTGCAAAAATAAACATCGGCACGGCAATCAGCACAAATACGGATACTCCATTTACAAGCTGCTGAATCATCAGCAGCGGATCGACGTTTGGAAAGAATACCAAGAGCGTCAGAATCGGTGCAATAATCATAGACATGAGCATTGGAAATCCAAGCAGCATGAAGACGGTCATAACACCCAGCAATAGCACTACCATCTTTTTCTCCTTTCAGTGTCAGACGCCGTCAGCTTGCGCATTTCGTGTCTGACCATTCTTCCACTTCCGATCCGAGATGAACTTCCTTTTCACTGATATTGGTGATAAATATGATCAGATACTGCAGTGCAGTCAGGAAGAATCCCAGCGTGACAAGGAGTATGATCAGATACATGGGCATTTGAAGCGCGGGACTTACCCGTCCAAGATGCTTCATGCTCATGGCGTACCTGAAGGATAAGTATGTCACATAAAACATTGAAATCGACGTGACTGATGACACGAGCAGTGTCAGAATCTTTTTCCCTTTTTGAGGCAGTATGTCATATAGCGCCGACATACGAATATGCTTTCCCTTGCGGGCTGCATAACTCGTTCCAATGAATGTGATGATGACGACCAGGAACTGTCCAACTTCTTCAGCAAACTTCCAGCTGTTGTTGAAAAGCTGTCTGCTGAATACGTTCCCAATGAGTATGACTGCCATCGTAATGACACACGAAATAAGCACAAACACTTCAAACATGCCTATGTATTTGTTAATTTTATTCAAAAGTCCCACAACAGGCCTCCTTCGTACACTCAGTCTGCTTAATCGTTAATGATTAGCTTTCTTTCAAAACTCCCAAACGGTACGGCCCCTTTTTCTGTTATAACGAATGACTCACTGATAGAGACACCGAAATCGTCAAAATACATGCCCGGAATACAGTGGAATGCCATGTTAGGCTGAAGCACTGTCTTGTCTCCCGGTCTCAGGCTGATTGTGTGCTCGCCCCAATCCGGAGGATAATTCAGGCCTGTTGAGTAGCCGATTCTTGACTCCTTCTCAATACCATACTTTGAAATGACCTTTCTCCAAGCGCCTTCAATGTCTTCACAGGTATTGCCCGGCTTGGCCATTTCAAGTGCCGCATTCAGACCCTCAACCGTGATTTTAGCCGTATCGATGACCTTCTGGCTTGGCTTGCCGATTGATACGGTTCGCGCCTTCGGTGCATGATAACGCTGGTGGCAGCCTGCCAGTTCAACAGCAACTATCGTGTTGTTGGGATAGCGGTCGTCATTCCATGTCAGATGCGGCGCGCCAGCCGTTTCACCCGATGGAAGCAGGGGCACGATGCTGCAGTAGTCCCCGCCGAACTCCTCTGTACCAAGAACCTGCGCCTGCTGAATTGCCGCTGCGACATCACATTGACGCGCACCAGGCTTTAGCGCATCGACAGCCGCCTGCATAGCCAAATCTGCGATTTTTCCCGCCTTCATTTGAAGGGCAATCTCTGCATCTGACTTGATAATGCGCACCCAGTTTACAATAAGGTCTCCATTTGCAAATTTCGCGTTAGGCAGTCCAGCCTTGAGACTTTCAAAGGCTGCTGCTGTAAAATAGTAGTTGTCCATTTCTAGGCCGATGGTCTTCTTGTCAAGCCCGCTTTCCTTCAACACATCACACACGACTTCCATTGGATGCCTTGGCGGATTATGAACCAGGTAGTCCGGATAAGCGCGAACATGGGCTTCGTCGAGCCAAGTCGTTTTAACAACGCCGCTGAATGCATCCATGTATCTGCCTATGAAAATTGGCATTTCATCATCAAGTGTCACCATGAGCATCTGGTGCACATAGAAGGACCAAGCGTTATGTCCGGAAAGATAACACATGTTTGCAGGATCTGTAATCAGCAGAACGTCAATTCCTTTTTCACTCATGCTCTTTTGGACATTTTTCATACGCTGAACGTATTCTGACCGTTCAAATGGCATCATATTTCATTTCCCCCTCGATTTGTTTTTATAATCTTCCGACAATTTGAATTAAAAATTTCAGCTACCCTCGGTTACCTTAAGTAGCTCAAAACACAACGTACGTGTATTTCCACGCCGATAGCCAGTGCATCCTCATCGATATTGAATCGAGGATGATGATGCGGATAGTGGGACTCCTTAGCAGGATTGCCTGCACCTACAAAGGTGAGCACACTCGGCACCCGGTTTCCAAACTCAGAGAAATCTTCACCAGCCATGCAGACATAGGGTTCAACCATGCCGCCAAACGGGGCGATCACCTCTGTTACCTGTCTTTGAACTGTCTTTGTCAGCTCCGGATCATTATGTACAGCCAGACTGCTTGGAAAGAACTGAAGCTCTCCTCTTGTACGATAGACATTGCAGATGTTTTCAACCATGCGTGTCAGGCGCACCCTTGGGCGCTCCTCACTGCCTTCATCGCCTGCATACAGATAGCGGATGGAGCCTTCCAGCTCGACGGTTTCAGGAATTATATTCGGAGCCGATCCTCCTGATATCTTTCCGAACAGCAGTGATGTCGGTTTCAAAACATTGATTTCACGAGACTGTATCGTCTGCGCAGACTGAATCAGAGCAGCTGCAGCGATAATCGGGTCGATGGAATCCTGAGGTGCGGACGTATGACCGCCTTTCCCAGTTATTGTGACCTTAAAGTTGTCATGCGCGCCCATGACCGGTCCTTCCCGAAGACCAACATTGCCCGTAGAAATCGGTGTCCACAGGTGAATCGCATGGGCAGCATCTACTTTGGGATTTTCCAGCACGCCCTCTTCAATCATGAACTTGGCGCCCGCGTCTTCCTCATTGGGCTGAAAAACAAACTTCACACTCCCTGCCAATGACGCCTTGTGCCTGGAGAGAATTTTTGCAGCAACCAGCAGCATGGCTACGTGGCCGTCGTGACCGCAAGCGTGGCTTTTGCCTGCATTCAGCGACGCATAGTCCACTGTGTTTTCCTCTTTGACAGGAAGACCGTCCATGTCTGCTCTGAGTAAAATCGTTTTGCCCGGCTTACCACCCTTCAGAACCCCAACAACGCCTGTTTGCGCCACGCCGGTCTGAACGTCTAAGCCAAGGCCTTTTAAATAATCTGAAATAATACCTGATGTGCGAAACTCTTCAAACCCGAGTTCAGGATACTTATGGAAATCCCTTCTCAGTTCTATCAGCTCATCTTTAAGGTTCAAGATGTCCTCTCTGATATCCATATACACACCCCCTCTTTCTACACTAATGATATGCGCTTGAGCATCAGTAAACCATTCCTCAAAATATGTAAAGCACCCCCTCTTTCAAGGGGGTGCTTTTTGTATAGTTATTCACAATGGGATTAGACGGTCACACTAGGCCTCAATATTGTATTTCTTGATCTTTCGATACAAGGTTGCAATACCCACACCCAATTCTTTCGCGACACGTTCCTTACTCTTCTGGTTGGTACCAAAGCTATCGAGCGCAGCTGTAATCATCCTGCGTTCCATATGCGCCAAATCAAAGGAGTCAATTTTAAAATCATGCTGGTTGTTCTTGGCGTGCAGAATGCGCGATGGCAAATGTTCACAGCCAATGACACCCTTAGGGTCAAGCAGACTCAAAATGAACTCCACGGTATTTTTGAGCTCACGCACATTTCCAGGCCAGTCGTAAGCCATCATAACGTTCCAAAATTCCTCGTCAATGCGATTCACCTTTTTGCAGAAAATCTGAGCGTATCTTTCAATAAAATGGTTTGCCAGAATTCGGATATCATACCCGCGGTCCCTGAGCGGCGGCAGTTCGAGTGGAATGACATGCAGGCGGTAGTATAAGTCTTCACGGAAGAGACCGTCTTCAATCATCTTCCCGAGGTCCTTATTTGTCGCTGTAATCAGGCGTACGTCTATCTCCACGGTCTTATTGGAGCCAAGCCTTACAATCTCCCTGCTCTCTATGACCCGCAAAAGCTTCACCTGCAGGTAAAGGGGCAAATCTCCTATTTCGTCTAAAAAGACCGTTCCTTGGTTTGCCAGCTCGAACTTTCCGACCTTTCCATCAGGATGTGCGCCTGAAAACGCGCCGCCCACATATCCAAAGAGCTCACTCTCGATAAGGTTCTCAGGAATCGCCCCGCAATTTATTGCCACAAAGGGCTTGTCGGACCGGTCGCTCTCCTCATGAAGGGCCTTGGCAAAGAGCTCCTTGCCCGTACCACTTTCCCCGCCTATGAAAACTGTAGATCCAAGCCTTGCGACAGACTTGGCGTTGTTCTTCACTTCCGTGATCAGACTCGAATTGCCTATGATCTTATCAATGCCCTTTGAGTTTTTCATAGATGCCAGAGTGAATATTTCATCCTTGAGCCGGTTGGCATCTTTGAATATGAAGAGCTTACTGAACTCACCGATGTTGAGATCATATATTTTTCCAGCCAGCAAAAATGTCTTGTTGTTAAAATCCAGCAAATACTCGCACCGGTTAAAGATTCTGTTCTCAGTCTTTTCAAGCTTTGTCAGACTGATGCTGAGCTGGGACTCTGAAACATTTAAAATGCTCTTTGCAATGCCATTCATTGCCGCAGCCGTACTGTCCCTGTTGACAATCAGGACACCTTCTTCAATTTTATCCACAATTTCATTTAAAACCTTAATAATCTGAATATTCTCCTGGTTCTTATTGAACTCGTGAACCTTTGCAGCAATCAGGTCTGAATAGTGCTTTATAAAATCGATATAGGTCTCCAGATTGCCTACAATATGGTCCTTCTGTTCTTCCGTAAAACAGACCAGTCCAATGACGCCCAACACTTCTCCGTCAAAAATAATGGGTGCACACATTTCAAAAAGTTCCTCGCACTCATCTTTCTGAGGGCAGTTCTCACAGAGTTCATGCTCACGCGGTGTGCTCACAACCTGCATCTCCTTCGACTCAATTGCTTTTCGGTAAATGAATCCCTCACCGGTTATATCCTGTCCCAACTGTCCTTCATAAATTCCTGTTCCTGCAATCCTAATGAAGTCCCTGGACACAATGTCCACATCCACCTTCAAAACCTTTGACAAGGCAACCGAGTAGTCCATTAGGATCTGTTCCATTTTCTTTAAATTTCGGATCATATCTTCCCCCAAGACTTTACACTTCGATGTGTACCAGCGTAACCTCTCCCAAAACTACACGGTACTCCCCTAAGTGTATCACGACTCCTTCAAAGTGCCTACAACGTGAACTGGTCAATTTGAACTTTCAAATCATCTGCGATTTGTGATAACTCACTTATAGCTTTTTCAATTTCCTGTGTAGACATCAGCTGCATCTGCATATTGGCCGAAACCTCCTGTGAGCTTGCGGCATTTTCCTCAGCAACCGCTGCAAGGGACTCCACCACTTCCATGAGTTTTACCTTGTAAGCCTGTATTTGGCTGGAGTAGTCCCGCATTTCTCCGATGGCCTGCACGGAGTTTTCCACCGCATTTGATATTTCCATATAGGTCATTTCTGTCTTCTCAACACTTCCCGCTTGCTGGCGGACTATTTCCGAAACGGTCTCCATGCGCTTCACGGCCCCCAGCGCATTGCCTGTAAGCTCCTCAACTACCACATCGATTTCCTTTGTGGAGGCTGTCGATTGCTCTGCCAGTTTCCTAATTTCTTCGGCGACAACAGCAAAGCCTCTGCCGGCGTCACCTGCGCGTGCTGCCTCTATTGCCGCATTGAGGGCCAAGAGGTTTGTCTGCTCAGAGATGGAAGCGATCACATCACTTGCAGACCTGATCTTATCTGCGCTTTGACTGGTCTGATAAATCAGGTCAAATGCTTCGGAGGCAGAATCTCCACTTTTTTGCGTTTTCTGAGTAAGCTCCGCGACAACCGCAAGGCCATCTTCAATATTCTGCTGTGCCCGGGCAGAAGCATGGACCACAGACGCAATCAGCCCTTCGTTTTCCTCGAGACGTTTTCCAAGCGAACTGATTTGGAGCGCACCAGACTCAGTGGCCCGCGCCTGGTCTGAAGCACTTGTGGCAAGCACCTCCGATGTGCGTGTGGCTTCATCAATTCCTCTAATCACATTGGCCGTACTCGCGTTAAGTGTCTCTGTCTTTTGGGAAAACCGGTCTGTCATGCCAGAGACAGAACCGATGAGATTTGACAGATTCATTCTGACAGTCTCAAGGGCACGAGACATATCTCCCATTTCATCCTTCCCTGCTTTCACCTTCTTTTCACGATCTGTCAGGTCGAATCTTGCGATTTTCTCAAGTCCATTCTTCTCAAACAGAACCGTCCGCAGGATATAGCTGCTGTTCCAGTACATGATGCCGCCAGAGACGAGTGCGCCCATGATGCAGACCCCCACCATCATTTGGGTCAACCGGTTCATATCCGCCATCATCTCATCTTCAGGAACCACGATTCCGTAGGTCCAGAAGGTCGCGGATTCATTGAATCGGATTGGCAGATACAGGTTCAAATAGTTCGCCTCCGATTCGCCGCCCTTCACGGTTTGCGCATAGACTCCACCCTTTGCAATTTCCGCAAGGACTGTTTCATAGCTTCCACTTGCAAGCTCCTGAGCATCTGCCCCCAAAATGGCATTGTCCGGATGTGCCAGCACGGTCCCCGTCTGAGAAATAATGCGGCCATACCCGTTTTCGAAAAAACGAACTTCTTCATTGAGTTCCCGAAGGCGTTCCAGGGAAATATCAATGCCTGCCACCCCGACAAATTCGCCGTTTTCAAACATGGGCTGACAAAAGCTTACCACGGTGATTTCCTTGCCCTCTAGGGTATAGGTCACAGGCTTGTCAATATAGAAGTGGCCAGTTTCCCTCGGTTGGGTATAGAAGGCCTTCTCCTCCAGATTCAGGCATACGCCCTGAATAGGTCCCTCAGCACTTTTTCCCCAAAAAGGTGCAAAACGGCCCCTTTCGTCACTGCCTTCCGCATTGATATAAAGGGGGTCATTGGCATCAAAACCGTCTTTCTTAAAGGCCGCCCAGGTGTAGACATAGTTTTCGTTTTGCATCAGTGTTTCCTTAAGCATGTCTGAAACCAAATCCCGTCGGCCGGATTCCGTCCGTTTCAGATACAGAATTGCCTTTCCCAGCTGACTGGCATCACGCTCCGCCAGGTTGAGAATGGAGGCCATTTCCGAGGAGACCCACTTGGCCTCTTCACTTATTTTTTCAGCAGTCAGCCCTTGAATTGACCTGTAGCTTTTCACAAGAACAAACCCCACAGTTGTCACAAGAATAAGCAGTATAATCGTAAAATTCAGCAGCATCAGTCGTGTTTTCAGCTTCATAGTTTTCTTCTCACCTTTGCAGTATCCCTTTCCCCAACCTGACAATAAAGGGCCGATATACCGCGCACACTGGCTTAGAATATCTGCCCTTTAAAGTAGTTTCTTATTAATACACTTCTTACTTGGAGGTCATATTGAGTAGTTTTTAATTGTAAGCATTGTAAATGCCTTTAATGGCATATTCGTAGTCTTCATTGTCGACGCCTATGATGATGTTAATGTCATTTGAGCCCAAATCAATCATCTTCACACCGATTCCCAGCGTACTGAGAACACCAAAGAGTGTCGAGATGATCTTAGGCTTGTTTGAAAGGTTTGACGCGACAACACCTATGAGTGCAATATTATCCACTATCTTGATTTCATCAGGATTCACGCTGGTATAGATTTCATCGATAAGCGTGTTGAGGGTCTTCACCTTGTTAAGCTTAGGCAGAACCAGTGAAATTGAATCCACCGTGCTCGGCATATGCTCGTAGTTGATGCCGTGCCTGCTGGCTGTCTGGAAGAGTGAGTCCACCAGCGCCTTATCCTTGCTGAGTCCGTTCTTCATCACCTTCAGTATGGCATAGTCCTTTTTCCCTGCAATGCCGGTTATGCTGGAGTCATCCAGACTGCGGTTGTGTGATTCAATGAATGTGCCAGGATCCGCAGGGCGATTGGTATTTCTGATATTGATGGGAATTGCCGCCACTTGCGCCGGATAAACGGCGTCTTCGTGAATGACTGTTGCCCCCATGGACGACAGCTCACGCAGCTCCTGATAGCTAATACTCTTAATCGGCTTTGCCCCTTTAACGATTCTCGGATCCGTCATGAGCAGGCCGGATACGTCTGTCCAGTTTTCATAGACATCAGCCTGACAGGCTCGTGCGACAATAGCTCCTGTAATGTCCGATCCACCTCTTGAAAAGATACGGACATCGCCTTTTTCTGTTCCGCCATAGAATCCTGGAATGACTGCCCTATCCACATCCTTCAACGCCTCCTCCAGAAGCTCCTGTGTCGCTGCATCGTCGTACACGCCCATTTCGTCAAATCGAATCACCTGAACTGGATCAATGAAGTCATATCCCAGATAATTTGCCAGAAGCATGCCATTCAGATACTCCCCTCGGCTTACGATATAATCATCAGAAACACCCTTAAGAAGGTTGTACCTGATATCCATAAACGCGTCCTCAAGGTCAAAATTCATCTCAAGGGCTTGGATCATATCTTCAAATCGCATCTTGACCTTGTCAAAGAGGCTTTCAAAACTGCCTTTATCATGAATGAGCTCTCTGCTCATCAGAAGCAAATCCGTAATTTTCGTATCGTCATCGCTACGCTTGCCCGGCGCCGAAGGAACGATGATCCGGCGATTCTCATCCGATTCAATAATTTCCTTAACCTTCTTCATCTGCGACGCATCTGCCAGGGATGTTCCGCCAAACTTACATACTTTCAAAGTCATATGCTGCACCTTCTTTCTTAGTCTTGTCATGCTGTGGATTTTCTCTTATCTTGATTTTCTCAGCAGTGACGCTTTTATATAATTCCTAAATCACTGTATTTTCCCCCCTCAAAATAGGGGGCCGACCTTATGAGCTCTTACTGCCCCCCCTGCACCGCATATGCAAATAAAGGCAGCGCCGTCGAATGAGGGTTCGAGGAGGCGCCGCCTTTACTTGCGTGTGGTTCATTCTGTTTTTGTATATCTATACGCAAAGGGTATTCGTAAATTCGTTTGAGCCTACTTGATGAACTGGTCCATTGAACTCTCAATGATATCAAGTCCTGCTACAAGCTGCTCATCGGTAAGTACAAGCGGCATGAGGAATCGGATTGCATTCCCGCGAATGGCTGCTTCCTGAAGAATGAGCCCCTTCTTCGCACATGCGTCTATAATGGCTCTGTTTTCTTTTTTAGCAGGCTTCTTTGATACCTTGTCTTCAACAAACTCGATTGCCAGCATTGCGCCCAGTCCGCGCACATCGCCCACCATTTCGTAGTTGTTTTTCCAAGCCTCAAAGCGCTCCATACAGATTGCATTGATTTCCATTGCACGGTCTGCAAGCTTGTCGCGTTCCATGACTTCTATGGTCTTTAGAGAGGCAGCCGCAGCAACTGGATTGCCGCAGTATGTTCCACCCACTTCACCTGGGTTGCAGGCATCCATAATTTCAGCACGTGCTGTAACAGCACTCAGCGGCAGACCTGCTGCAATCGACTTTGCACTGGTCATGATATCTGGCGCAGCACCCGCTTCAGCCCAGTAGTTGCTGGCGAACATCTTGCCGGTTCTGCAGTAACCACTTTGCACTTCGTCTGCAATCAGCATAATGCCGTGGTCATCACATACTTTTCTGAGCTCCTTAACATACTCGATTGGCACAGGCACGAATCCACCCTCACCTAGAACGGGCTCCACTACGATCGCTGCAATATCATCGGCAGCACAGTGCTCTGTAAAGAATATGTTCATCTTCTCTTTGTAATAAGTCATAGCCTGGTCTTCATCCAGACCTAGAGGACGTCGGTACATGTATGGAAACTCCATTTTTGACACGCCACCCGGGAATGGACCTATACCTGTTTTATAGGGCTCAACCTTGGAAGTCATAGCTAGTGTGAATAGGGTTCTGCCGTGGAAGCCGTTATTGAAAGTGACAATTTGGCTTCTGCCAGTGAAACGGCGTGCAAATTTCACAGCATTTTCAAGACATTCCGCACCAGAGTTTGCAAAGAAAGTTTTCTTGTTGTCACCTTTGACAGGCGCAATCTCGCTGATTTTCTCGGAAAGCTCAATATACTCAGGATAATGCACAACATTGATTTGAGCATGGAAGTATTTGTCCAGTTGATTTTTTGCAGCTTCCACAACTTCCGGATGGCAGTGGCCGACATTCAAAACGCCGATTCCGCCAACCCAGTCCATGAAAATGTTGCCGTCAAGATCTTCAAACATGGCACCTTCGCCGCGCTTGATAACCGTTGGTGCACTACAGCCAACGCCACGTGGCAACACTTTTTCTCTTTTTTCAATGACAGCCTTTGACAGGGGACCTGGCAAAGCCGTATTAATTTGAGGCAATTTTTTTCCTAACATTTATATAACCTCCCTCGTTATATGATTAAAGTTTATCTATAAGCAGTTCAGCAATTTGAACCGCGTTTGCTGCCGCGCCTTTTCTTACATTGTCAGCGACAACCCACATATTGAGACCGCTTTCCAGACTGAAATCACGTCTGATACGGCCGATATACACATCATTTGTCCCTACGGCGTTTCTTGCAACCGGATAAAGTGGTCTCGATACGTCGTCCTGAACAATAATGCCCTTTGAGCCCTCAAGCGTTTTCTTGAGATCGCTGATGTCATAAGTGTCCTTGAACTCGACATTGATGCTTTCACTATGGCTAAACTTGACAGGAACACGTACAGCTGTCGCTGTGATCTTGAGCGTATCATCGCCAAGTATTTTCTTTGTTTCGTCAATCATCTTCATTTCTTCTTTTGTATAATCATTCGGCATGAAAACATCTATGTGTGGCAGACAATTGTCCACAATCGGATATGGATAAACCTTCATCAGGTCCTTCCCCTTCATGCCAGATTCAATTTCCTTAATGCCATTGATGCCTGAACCAGAAACCGCCTGATATGTCGAATACACGATTCGCTTGATGCCATACTTGTCATAGAGCGGCTTGAGTGCGACAACTGCCTGAATGGTCGAGCAGTTTGGATTTGCAATAATGCCTCTATGCCAGTTGATGTCCTGAGGATTCACTTCAGGCACAACCAGGGGAACTGTAGGGTCCATACGCCACGCACTGCTGTTGTCAATGACCACGGTGCCCTTTGAAGCTGCAATTGGCGCAAATTTCTCGCTAACCGACCCTCCAGCTGAAAACAGCGCAATATCTATGCCGCGATCAAATGAATGGGCATCCAGACCTTCAACCGTATAAGATGTACCTCTATATTCAATGACCTTTCCCGCTTCGTCGGGATGTGCAAACAAATGAAGTTCGCTGATTGGAAAATCTTTTTCTGCCAATACCTTTAGAAACGTCGTACCCACCATACCTGTAGCACCGACAATCGCTACCCTAAACTTTTTCATTTTCTACCTCCCGCTTGCTTTTCAGTTCATATTTACGCACTTGGCTTCGTTTTTATACTTCAATTATCCATACAAACCAGAGGGTCTGCTATTCCTCGTACTGTGTAATACACCCCCTCAAACGGGGAGTTTATGGCGTTTTTCCGAGGTCATATATTGACGTTTTTGAACAATAAAAAACTGTCCCGCTGAAACATCATGCAGAACAGTCATCCTTATTTCTTTTAAGTTCAGTTTGGTGCACATAAGACGTCCCCTATCTCAGACAAGGGAAACAGCTTCTCTGTTTCCGGCAAGAAAGTTTGTTATATTCAGTGCAGAACGCATTCTGACCTCGTAAAGGGCTTCTGTGGAATAGAAAGCTATATGCGGGGTAATGACCACGTTCTCGCGGTTTCTGAGAACACACGCTTGTGACAGGGGTTCTGTACAAATGACATCCAGCGCGGCGCCGCGTACCAGTCCCAAGTCAAGGGCCTGCGCCAGAGCATCTTCATCAATGAGCCCACCCCGGGACGTATTGATGATATAAGGTCTTTTCTCCATGGACGCAAAAGCCCCTTGATCAACCATATTGCGCGACTGATCACTGAGGGGCCTATGGAGGGAAATCACATCTGATTCTGCATAGATCCGTTCCAGGCTGGCCGGCTCAACCCCATGCTGTTCGAGCACAGACGCCGCCACAGAGGTGTTTACCAGAATCCGCATGCCGAAGGCCCCAGCACGTTTTGCTACTGCCTGCGCAATGCTGCCATAGCCAATCAGGCCAAGTGTTTGCTCAGAGAGTCGGGAAATGGTCAGATTTTCAGTTCCCGGCCATCCGATTTTCTGACCTGCCGCGGCTGCAGCAAAGAGCTTCTGATTGTGGCTCAGAAGCAGACTCATAGCATGTGTCGCTACCTCTTCCGTACAGTAGTGCTTCACATTTGCAACCGCAATGCCATGTGCCTTTGCACTTTCAACATCAATATTGTCATAGCCCGTTGCAGAATTTGAAATGACTTGACAGCGCTCAAGTGCCTTGATAACCCTCTCTGTAATGGGGGCATACTCTGCCATAATCCCATCTGCATCATGACACAGGGCGATGACTTCCTCTTCCGTCTTGCAGTTCCCGTATACAAGCTCAGCATCTTCAGGTAAAAAACTGAGCTCTACCGATACATCCCCCCAGCTTGCATCTGCTATTACTATTTTCATCAACTCAGTTCCTCTCTCTATATGTATTGCTTAAATGGCAAGCTTTGAGACAATAGCTGTCCTGCTGCTTACATTCATTTTCCTTGAAATGTTTTTCATATGCTCTTTAACCGTGTAGATACTGATCCCCAGACGCGCTGCAATCTCCTTGTTGCTGAGCCCCTTGCTGAGTAGCTTGACGGTTTCACTTTCACGTGTTGTCAGATTGTATTTCTCAAAATTGTGATTGGTCATCTGTGTATTCTTCTTGAGCCAGGACTTGCTGAAAATCTGAATGGTAAAATAGGTTTCTATGCTGTTGTTTGCGGTTACCATGACTGTGGGCATCACCTCCACCAAATAGGACCCAACTGTCATTTCAGCTGCTTCGTTCCTGCTCAGCTTGGCTATAGCCTCCTGATTGCCTTCGATGATACCTCGAAGCGCCTTCAGCATACTGTCCACGTAATAGGTGTTTGTGATTTCATAGCCATAGCTTAAAACAAGCTCGTTGCTTTCAATCATCTTGTAGTCTCTGCTGATGAGCATATACCCATAGGTAAGACTCTTGATTGACTTGTTGAACAGGGCAAGCTGTTTTTCCATTTCCCTGTTTTCACGAATGAGGTGGTATTTGGACTGAATGATTTTCCCAATATAGGATGCGATGTTTTTCTCACGTTCTGTGAAAATGTCGCCGTTTGTCCTAAATACTTTTATTTGCGTTCCGAATGTACAAACAATAATCGAAAGCTCATCACTGATCTCATGACGCTGATGAAATTCAAAGTATCTGCTGTTTCTCTCCCTGAATCCACGGTCGGCGTCTGACAGGGCAATAATGTTCTCATAATCCAGATTAAAGGCATTGTCTCTCAGATAATCATAGGCATGGTCAAATTTCTTGAAGCGCATCATATAATCCGAAATCAGATGCTCCTCCCTGTCATAGTAGAGTTCCCGGACGACAGGATAGGTCTGCGGATCAATGAAGCTCACCGTATCTGCAGTAAAAATGTCCTTTACAACTTGTACCATCTTTTGTCCAAAATCCGTCATTTCCATATCATTCATAGCATAATGGAATCGAATCAGACATTTATAGTCACTTTCGTTTAGACTTATACTCATAGCCGCCTCCTCAATATACACGTTCACTTCCTGCCCCAATAACAGGTACACTCCGCGCATGGGTGAATCGTGGTCCATGCATCCCCCCTCTGAGTGCCACCTTAATAATACGCAAGTCCTGTGCCAGATTGAAAACCGCTAAAATACACACATAAAAAAACTGTAGTTATCAAATTGATAATGAAATATTCGGCATAAGCCTTTTCATTTATCTGAAAATTTGATAAAACTGCAGTTTTTCACTTCATTATCATATCGATAGGAGAATTATCATTTTGATAACACCTATTTCCATTTATTTTCCAAGGAGAAAACGCCCCTTAGCGTAGTATTTATCCCTTTCTTCCTGAGGCACCATACTGCCGCCAGTCCCCCATGCCAGATGGGTCGCCTGGTCCATTTTACCAACCAAAGCCTCTTCCTTCAAGTATGATTTTCCGCTTTCACTTGAAAACAGTGCAGGTATTCCCGCTAGTCCTGCAAAAGCTGAAGGTTCCATAAAGATTTCTTCTTGGTCCTGCAGCGCTTTCAAAAGAACGAAAAGCTTGTCGTCATCAATTGAGAAATCACCGCTGATAAGATTTTCAAGGGTCTTTCCGACAAATCCAGAGGCTCTTCCAACAGCGAGTCCATCTGCCTCTGTGACATTATCAAGACCAAAGTCCTGCACTGAAACACGGTCATGTGCGCCAGTCATCAGACCCAGCAGCATGCAGGGTGAATGGGTCGGTTCCGCAAAAAAACAGTGGACATTGTCACCAAATACCATTTTCAGCCCATAAGCAACACCACCCGGACCGCCACCGACGCCACATGGCAGGTAGGCAATCAGAGGATGATCTCCGTCGACGACCGTGCCCTGGGCATCAAACTGGGCTTTCAAACGATAGGCAGCAACCGCATAACCGAGAAAGAGATTCTTTGAATTTTCATCATCCACAAAATAACTGTTGGGATCTGCGTCAGACTGCTTTCTGCCTTCTTCAACAGCTTTGCTGTAATCCGAGGCATACTCTACAACTGTCACACCCTTTTGGCGCAGCAAATCCTTTTTCCACTGCTTGGCGTCAGCAGACATATGTACAAAGACCTTGAAGCCAAGTTTGGCGCTCATGATCCCAATACTCAGACCTAAGTTCCCCGTGGACCCGACGGCAATGGAATAGCCTGAATAGAAGGTTCTGAAGGCTTCACTGTCGATAAGCGTGTAATCGTCATCCCATGTGAGCATGCCCGCTTCCATAGCCAGGTCCTCAGCATGCTTCAAAACCTCATAAATACCGCCGCGCGCTTTAATGGACCCCGAAATCGCCAGGTGACTGTCACATTTCAGCAGTACCTTCCCGGCAATATCCACGCCATAATGGTCAGACATCCAGTTTTTCATATTTGGAATTGCCTTCACAGGCGATTCTATAATGCCCCCTGTCGCTTCCGTTTCTGGAAAGACACTGCGGATATAGGGTGCGAATCTTTCCAGACGCGCCTGCGCATCCTTGATGTCCATCTCTGTGACACTTAGCTCCTTAAAAGCCTTTTCAGCTGATTGAAGGTCTGGATTGGTCCAGAAGACCTCTTTGAGGTCTATCATATCCTTTATCAGCGGATAGTCCTGTATCCAGCTTTCCAAATCCTTTGAAAGTATTTTTCTGTTTTCCACTCAGAAACCTCCCACTTGCGCATGCCCGCGCTCTATCTGTTTTCTCTGTGCAGTACGCTTTTAGGTTTTTACTCCAAGTTATTTAATAGGCCCAGTAAAACCTCTGTTGCTTCGGCCTCGTCCGTACCGTCAACATGCAGCGTAATTTCAGTCCCCTTTTTTGCACCCATGCCAAGGATTCCAAGGACAGATTTGCCGCTGTATGTCTTATTGCCCTTCAAAATGAATATCTTGGATTCAAAGTTTGACGCAGTCATTGCAAAATTGCTTGCCGGTCGTGCATGGAATCCGGATTCATTCAAAAATGTAAATTTTGTCTCTAGCATATTACCCCTCCGTTCATGATTTATACTTCTTATTATACACGAATATATGCCAAAAAAGTCAGGAGAGCCCGGTCAAATATAATTTGATGCAGAGCCCTCCTGTCCTTATTTCAATTTAATTAATAGTCACCGTTTGCTTTGGCGTATCCGATACGCGCAGCACCGATGGCGCCTGCGAACTGGGACATTTCATGTGTGACCACTTCAAGCCCGAGACATTTTTCCAGCTCAGACTTCATAATTTCGAATTGCGCCAAGCCGCCGCTGAAGAAAATTTTTCCACTGAGCGGTAAGCGTCTTGCAAAAATGGCAGTCCGGTCGCAAATGGAGGCAATGACCCCCTTTGCGATACTGTCGCCACCTATATCATTTGCCAAGAGGCTGATGACTTCGCTTTCCGCAAAAACCGTACACATGCTGCTGATTTTTGTGGGTTCCGCCTTTTCAACATAGGTATCCAGGTCCGACAGGTCCTGATGGAGGAGTCGCATGATAACTTCAACAAATCGGCCTGTTCCCGCTGCACACTTGTCATTCATGAGAAAATCCTTGATATTGGAGTCCCGGTCAAGGAGAATGACCTTGCTGTCCTGACCCCCAATATCAATGACTGCAGACACTTCCTTAGCAAGGACGGCAGCCCCTTTGCCATGACAGGTTATTTCCGTAACGCGCTTATCCGCTTCTGGAAGCAGGTCTCTTCCGTAGCCCGTCGTGACTGTGTAGACGGATTTGTTTTGATGATCCGCCGTTTCCTTGAGTGTTTCATAAACATGCTTCAGCGTACGCTTCGGATTTGCACCCGTTGGAACAAGCACTGTCTTGACCACACCATCGCTGCCATACAGAACACCCTTGGTTGTAGACGAACCCGAATCGATACCAATACTCAACATGATCTGATCCTACAGCATTTCGATGAAGGCAGCCATACGTGTGTTCAGCTGACCGATATCTGATGTAGAATAGTCAGTTTCAACACTGATATAAGGCTTGCCTTTTTTATCGTTAACAAAGCGCTTAACATTCATTGTTTCAACAGCATATGTATGACATGCCTGTAGAATAACATCTACAACCGCATCGACCTGGTATTCATCTATAGCTCTTTCCAGAAGCTTAAAGCGGTTTTCATTCGGCGACATGCATGAACATCCTATTTTAAGGTACTTTTGTGCCAGTGCCTCAAACACATCATCCATGCTTTCATCTACATTATCTTCAATGGCTTTTGCACCCATGCAGTTTTCAAAGAATACGACTGTTGCACCATTGTCTTCAATAGCCTTAACAACCTTCTCTGTAACGCCACCGATCGGACATCCTGTGATCAGGACTCTTGGTTTAGCTTCCAGTTTGCTGCCGCCATCATACTCAGCCTGAACCTTTTCAGTCAGCGCAGCAACATCCTTGATTGTCTCTTCACGGTCAAACTTGAATGTGCTTCCGTAAAGTACCTTCAGAATATCAGAGCCCGTGATTGCCGGCGGGTTGAGTTTTCCAAGGGCATAGAAATCCTTAAGTGTCTGTCTTTCTCTGTTCTTAAGGTTGATGGCCTGCTTGATGTCCGCCTCAGAGATTGTCGTATTGAACTGCTTTTCAAGCGTTTCCTTGAATTTTACAATTTCAGCCTTCCACATATCGTGGGCTTCCACTGTAGTCGGATTGTTTGGCAGCTGCATAATATGAACAGGCTTGTAATCACCCATAAGCTCAAACATTTTCTTTTTGCCGTCACAAGTTGTTTCGCCTACAACAAGATCACTGAAGAAGAAGTATGGGCATTTGTCTGTCTTGCCAAAACCATAGCTCGATTTGATAAGTGGGCAGAGGTTTCTTGGCAGATCCTCTTCCGCCGCACCTACTGTCTCATCCGATGTGGCACACAGAGACACCGTAGCAGCACCCATGGCCAGGGCGATTTCCTGTGGCATGAAAGTACAGAACGTACCGATCATCGGCTTATTCTGATCCTTAAATGCTTTTGCTGCGATAAATCCGTTTCTTCTTGCTTCAGAAAATTCTTCGAAAATTTCAGGCAGTTCCTTTTTGATTTCCATAATTACCTCCTACGTAAGTATTATCAGTCGTTACACCCTTTAAATATGTCATATCTGCCGCGAGTGTACCAATTAAATATTCCACTACTTAGAATTCGAGTATTTAGAAATCTTATAAATACGAAATGCGGTATAAGAAAAGAGCCGTCTGGACATTTCATCCCAAACAGCTCTTTGATTGACTCTATTCACTTCATTTGAACATGCGCCCAGAACCATGCCGAGACAGGTTGCAAATACATGGTTTATTCTTGTTCCGACGCACAGAGGTTTCCATTTACATATGCATCGATGGCTTCAGCGACACGTTTTGAAAAGGCGACTGCCTCCACCACTGTCTTTGCCCCTGTTACCACATCACCCGATGCAAAAACACCATCCAGTGTCGTTCTGCCGCAGTCATCCGTTGCAACCAGACCCGTGTTTCCAATTTCAATTCCGCGTGTATTTGAAACGATATTTGACATTGGCCCCTGGCTGACAGCGATAATGACTGAATCTGCCTCAAAGAGCTGGGCCGAAGCGCCCTCTGTTTCATCAAGCACCTTCAGGCGTTCCACATCGCCATCCATTTCCTTTTGGGTGTGGTAGTAAAGCACGCCGTCATCTGTGATTTCCACAGGGGACTTGAAGAATTCAAACTTTACGCCATCCAGCTTGGCATACTTGATTTCATGCTGGCTTGCCGGCATATCGGCCTCATCACGTCTGTACATGATTGTAACTTCCTTTGCACCGCGTCTGATTGCAGTACGGGCGACATCCATCGCCACATTGCCGGCGCCAATGATGCAGACCTTATGTCCCAGGCTAAAGCTCGAAGGGTTCTTCAGATAGTCTATGGCATAGTGAACATGGCCAAGGCTTTCGCCTTTTATGCGCATGGGCTTGGGATTCCAGACACCGGTTCCGATAAAGGCTGCCTTGTAACCGTCTCTGAAAAGGTCCTCTATGGTAATGATTGGCCCCACCAAGGTATTGGGTCTGATTTTCACATCCATGCTGACCAGCTGGTTCTTAATGCGTTCAAGAATATCCTTTGGAAGTCTGAATGCCGGAATGCCATACTGCAGCACGCCGCCTATCTTGTCTCTAAGCTCAAAAATGGTAATATCATATCCCTTTGCCGCGAGTATGAAGGCCAGTGTAATTCCCGCAGGGCCCGAGCCGATAATTGCGACCTTCCTATTCGGATCGATTTTCGGTTTGAAATCCATCATGTTCAGGTAATACTCTGAAATATAGTGCTCTATGGTGCTCCAGTGGATTGCGTTGCCTTTTCTGCCCAAGACGCAGCTGCCTTCACAGAAGCGTTCATGGGGACAAACCAGAGAACAGATTATTGAAAGGGGATTGTTTTCAAAAAGAAGCTTGCCTGCCTTCTTGATTTCACCGTCAAGCAGAAGCTCTATCGCTTCATTGACAGGTGTGCTTACTGGACACCCCTCTTTGCAAAGCGGTTTCTTACATTGAAGACAACGCTTGGCTTCCTCGATAACGTGCTGTGCCATAATTTCACTCCTAACATCGCTCAGTTGGATATTTAAAACTTATTTGGACACCTGAACCCCTTGTGCTTGCCAAGGTTTTGTATACAATATACCGATATGAGTTCTAAGTTTATCATGTTTGCATGGGCTTGAAAACCGTTTTTCCCAATGATTTATCGTTATTTTCCTAACGATTCATCCCCTGTAAAATACTGTTACCCTTCATATCAATATATTGCCTGGACGATTCAACAAATAACACAAATGCTAAATTTCTCTTATAAAAATGAATCACTTTTAACAAAAAGGTTGAAATCTGAAAGAAAATCTATAGTATATATGTAACGGTTAAGTTATTAAGAGAAATTCATATAATTAATATATAAATAGGAGGAACCATGTCTACATTATTTTTCAAGTCAACAAGATCAGGAGCTGAAAAGCTAACATTTTCCCAGGCAGTCGTAAAGGGAATTGCATCTGATGGCGGATTGTTCGTTCCAATGGAAATACCAACAATGGATTTCATGGACCCCAAATATGCAAAGCTTACATATCAGGAACTTGCTGAAGAAGTTCTAAGCCGTTTCGCGACCGACTTCACTGAAGAAGAGCTTAAGAACTGCATCGCTAACGCTTATGATGCAAAATTCAGAGATGCCAAGATTGCACCGCTCCATACCTGTGACAAGGCGAGCTTCATCGAGCTTTACCACGGCAAAACACTTGCCTTTAAGGATATGGCACTGTCCATCCTGCCCCACTTCATGAAGACCAGCGCCAACAAGCTTGGTACTAAGGAAGACATCGTCATTCTGGCAGCGACATCCGGGGATACCGGAAAGGCCGCACTTGAGGGCTTCGCAAATATAGACGGTGTTGAGATTATTGTCTTCTATCCAACAGACGGTGTCAGCGATGTTCAAAAGCGCCAAATGATCACTCAGGAAGGCGACAACACGCACGTATTCGGTATCAACGGCAACTTTGACGATGCTCAAAGCGGCGTTAAGAAGATCTTCACTGACGAAGACTACAAGGCACAGCTTAAGGAGAGCGGATACATTCTATCCTCTGCAAACTCCATCAACATAGGCCGCCTTGTCCCTCAGATTGTTTACTATATCTACGCCTACTACGGTCTGATGAAGGACGGCACAATCAAAGCAGGTGACGAAATCAACGTGGTTGTCCCTACAGGCAACTTCGGCAACATTCTTGCAGCATACTATGCCAAGCAAATGGGCCTTCCTATTAAGAAGTTCATTTGCGCATCCAATACAAACAATGTCCTGACAGACTTCTTTAATACAGGCGTTTACGACTTGGACCGTTCTTTCATTCCGACGGTATCGCCTTCAATGGATATTCTTATTTCAAGCAATCTTGAGCGCTTCCTCTACGCAGTGAGCGGTCAAAGTGACACAAGAATTGCAGCGCTCATGAACAGCCTGAAGGAAAATGGCAAATACGAAATCACACCAGAGATGAAGGAAAACATGTCCTGCTTCTACGGTGGCTATGCAGATGACCAGAAAACCGTCGAAGCCATTGAGTCCCTGTATGGCAAATACGGCTATACGGTCGACACACATACGGCTGTAGCCTACCAGGTATATGCTGATTATGTGAAGGCGACTGGCGATGATGCACAAACACTGATTGCTTCGACAGCAAGTCCTTTCAAATTCCCAAGAAGCGTTCTTGAAGGTCTGGGCCAAGCGGTTGACACCTACAATGATTTCGAGCTTGTAGAGCTTCTCTCAGCTAAGGCAAATATTGAAATTCCAGCGCCAATCAAAGACATCGACAAGCGTCCGGTTCGACACAGCGACATTTGCGACAAGGATGACCTGGATCAGGTAATTTTGAACGTACTAAAAAAATAGAAATGATAACCATAAAACAAAGAGAGGGTGTTGCCACAGCAACACCCTCTCTTTGTTTTATGTCAATTCAATTATTGTCTGTTTTTTGGGTACTAAATCAGCCATTCACCCATAAGTGAGCCCATTAGCTCTACCGTTGTTTTAGCTGTTTGGTTCTTAACGTCGATGATTGGGTTTACTTCAACGAACTCAGCACTTACAACCTTGCCTGTTTCAGCGATCATTTCAAGTGCCAGGTGGCTTTCACGGTAAGTCATACCGCCCGGTACACGTGTGCCTGTACCAATTGCATGCACTGGATCCATGCTGTCAACGTCAAAGCTGACATGGATGCCGTCTGTGCCTTCTGAAGCGATCTTGATTGCGCGGTTCATTACTTCAGTCATGCCGTATCTGTCGATTTCATGCATTGTGAAAACTGTGATGCCAAACTCTTTCAGCATTTTTCTTTCACCGCCGTCCAGATCACGACAACCGATGAACACAATGTTTTCCGGCTTGATTTTAGCATCTACACCGCCGATTGATGTCAATGACTCATGACCATGTCCCAGCAGTACAGCAACAGGCATACCATGGATATTACCAGATGGTGATGTTTCAGCAGTATTGATATCGCCATGTGCGTCAAACCAGATCACACCCAGATTCTTTTTGTGCTGAAGCACACCTGAAATTGTTCCGATTGCAATACTGTGGTCTCCACCGATAACCAGTGGGAAACGCCCTTCTTTCATCACCGCGTCTACGCGCTCACAAAGAAGACCGTTTACACGGGCAACTTCACCCAGATTTTTAAGATGCGTTCCTTCAGTTACTGCATTGGCATGCTTGTTCGCAACGATGTCGCCTTCATCTTTAACATCATATCCGATGTTCTGCAGACGCTCAACCACACCGGCATATCTTAGTGCTGCTGGTCCCAGGCTAACGCCTGCTGTTCCCGCACCCAAATCCATAGATACACCTACCAAAGACAGTTTTTCATTAATTGTTGGCTTCATTTTTTGTCCCCCGATCAACACTTACCAATAATTGTTATTTTATGCAAATCCGATGTATATTGCATATACATTGATATTACTTGCTCACACGGTCCTTGTCTACCCTTTTTTGAGCTTTTTGTCCCAGAACTCAATTAAATTTTAGAAAAATCAAAAAAATTCGCTAGTTAACTTTTTAACACTTCCATTATGTGTCTCGTCTATGATTTACCTTCCAAAATAAGGCGCGAAACAAAAAAATCGGGCGCAAACATAAAGATGTCTGCGCCCGACTTCGTGCAATTTTTTAAATGCGTTCCATCATTTCAATAAGGAAGGTCCGCATTTCGTCTTCTGTTATTTTGACCGGATTGCCCCGTGTCGATCCCTTCATACTGTCCTTCACAAGATCCTCAATATCCCTATCGAAGGTTTCGCGGTCCAGGCCAATACCCGAAAATCCTTTGGGAATCCCCAGTCTTGCATTCAGCTTCTTGATCTCCTCAATAACACAGTCCACGCCCAGTCGGCGGCTGATTGTATCCAGCTTTTCCTTAACGGCTGCATCTCTGCTGTTAAAGGTCATCACATAAGGCAGCAGGGTTCCATTCAAGAGACCGTGACCATAATCGTAACGTCCGCCAAAGGCATGGGCGATCCCATGTGCCATGCCCAGCCCGACATTTGTAAAAGCCATTCCTGCAATACACTGATAATAATGGACCTTTTCCCTGCTGAGGGCTGTATTCTTCTCGCAGGATTCTGGCAGATACTTGAGTATACCCTCAATGGCACTGTAAGCAAGGGGCTCTGTAAAATCATCCAGATTATGATTGATATAGCACTCCACCGCATGGGTCATTGCATCCAGTCCTGTCTGAGCCGCTATTGCCGGCGGCATTGACAGCGTGACATCTGAATCAAGAATCGCCCAATCCGGGATGAAGGCACCTGACTTAAGTCCGATTTTGATGTTCTTTTCCTTAAATGTGATTACAGATGCCTTTGTGACCTCGGTTCCAGTACCCGAGGTTGTCGGAACTGCTACAAACTGAACCTTTTTCCTGGTTTCCGGCAACACATAAGCTCCGAAATCAAGGTTGAAATTCAGTTCAGGATACTCGTAAAAGAGGGCCATGACCTTTGCCGCATCAATGGGAGAACCACCACCAATTGCAAGAATGACATCCGGCTCAAATGCCCGCATTTTGAAAACACCCTCCAGGACAACTTCCGTATCCGGATTTGCCTGAATACCGGAGAACACTTCAAATTCCTTGCCGGTCTCTTTTAAGATGTCAGTGACCTTGTCCATGGTACCGTTGGCAAAAACAGACTTGCCCCCCACCACTACAAATACTTTTTTTCCTTGAAGCTTTCCAAGCGCCTCCAAAGCGCCACTGCCAAAATACAGTTTTTCACCCATAAGTCTTATGGCTTTCATGCTGACCACCCTTTCATCACTCAGTTTTAGCTTTCGTTATATTTCCAGGAGTCGAACGCCTCTTTGCTGTACTCGAAATAGTCCCTGCGGGATTCATCTGAAAAGCGTTCAAAGGCCGCTTTCTCTTCTCCGCTAATTTTACTGGAATAGGCATTGATCATTACATCGTGGGAAATAAAGTCTTCACTCATCTCTACAAAGCCTGAATCCTTGATCCATGAAACCCGGCTTTCTGTCCCCCGCGAAATGACACCTGAAACAACCTGCTCTCCATCAATGATAATGTTGATATGGCGTTCCTTCTTCTCTACCAGATACCGCTTAATGCGCCTGTGATAGACAAGGCCCTCTACAGGTGCATTCCTTCCAAAATAGATGCCCTTTATGGAAACACCGCGGCCTTTCGCTTCGAGAAGTGCCTTAGAAAGCAGGTCAGCCTCCGTTTCCCAGATTGATACGGCTATGCGCTTTTTTGCCTTCTCAATCAGAAGCTCAACAAAGGCAATGATTTCATCATAGCCCGTGATGGCAATCATTCTCTGATCTTCTTTTTTGGCAGCATACAGCTCATGCGTATATTTTTCTACATGGCTCAAAATCTTTGTCATGTCTTTTCTTAGTTTTTCTATCAGCAGTTCCGGTTCAAGGGGATAGTATATGTTGCCGTCATCCTTGACCTCCCTAAAAACAATGCGCTTGTCTTCAAGGCTGCTCAGTACTTCGTATATTCTTGACCTTGGAACACCCGATGATTTGCTGAGCACATACCCGTTCACCGGATAGCCCTCCAGCAGGCTCAGATATGCCTTTATCTCATATTCGCTGAACCCCAGCTGTTTCATATCTTCAATAATTGACTTCAGATGCATAATTCCCTCTATTCATAGTCAATGGGCTGCATTTCATGCCCCTTAAGCCGCATATAGTCTGTAAATGACTGTGTATCAATGCCCAGTGTCATGGTATTGATATTAGGATGAAAATTCAGTTTGTCATAGGACAGGAGCTCACGATCGACAAATACATCGATTTCGCCTTTATTATCTTCCAAGACAATAAAGGGAGAAACCGACCCCGAAAAGGTATCGAAGCGATTTAGGGTTTCCTCTTTTGCAAACTTAAGGCCTTTTACACCGATCAGTTGTCCGATCCGCTTGAAATCCATTCGCTTGTTGGCCTGAAGTATGATCAAATAGTAGGACGTTCGCTTTTTGTTCGTAAGAAGCATGTTCTTGCAGTGCCCACCCGGCATTTTCTCGTCAAATTCTTTCGCCTCTGCCACAGTAAACAGCGGCGGATGCCGATGTGTCAGAAATGGAATGTCCAACCCTTCAAGCTCATTGATGATTCTTTGAGATTCCAATGTGACCACCTCCTTCCATACTATGGTATCTATTTTTTGACAAGTCCGTCAAGTCTCTATTTTGCTGAATTTCCACGATGTAAGGGATAATAAAAAAAGATGCGCTGAGCGCATCTTGTGGTTTACTTTATAAATTTGTCAGCAGGGCGCCAAATCATGCAATGCGTTCCTCAAGAACCTCTACACGGTTTCGCCCACTTCTTTTGGCCTGGTAGAGAGCCATATCAGCCTTTCCAAGCGCTTCATCCAGTGTACTGCAGCCGGCAGCCATTTGAACACCGCAGCTTATGGTCACTGGCAATGTCACGCTGTCAAAGGTCAGTTCGTTCACAGCCTGTCGAATGTCTTCCCCGATGTCAACCGCATCCTGTACCGATTTGGCAGTGACACACATGAGAAATTCCTCACCGCCATAGCGTGCAACCCGCCCCTTTTCTCCAATGACCTTGGTAAGAGCAGCACCAACACCCACCAGAACATTGTCACCCTTTATATGTCCATAGGTGTCGTTGACTTTTTTGAAATGGTCTATGTCGATCATCAGCAGGGCAAAGTCCAACGTTCCATTTTCAAACCTTGATTCAATGGACTTCAGCATGAATCGCCTGTTGTAAAGTCCGGTCAGTTCATCTGTAATAGTGCTTCTATACAGGGCCTCATTGGTTTCCTGAAGTGCATCGTGGGCCAGTTGAATTTCATCGATGGCCCGATGATACTCCCGCATGATCGCAAGAAGCATGAAGAACATGAAAAAGCCAATGATAACCACCGTTATGGTGATATCCATATACATGGAAAATCTAGACGGATACCCAACAATAAGATGCGGATAATGGTAGCCTGCAGTCACTAGAATCAAGAGGGTGATTACCTGAAGTGTCAAAACAATCCGGTAGCACAATTTGTTGAACAGAAGTGCTGTGAGGGCCACGCCAAATATGAAATAATAGGGGATTGACCCCGTAATTCCGCCGTTTGAAAACCAGAGAACCGGCAGGGCGATACAATTAAAGAATATCAAGGCACCATACGCCGGACCTCTATACTGCATTTTGTTATAGATCAGATGCAGTGAATAAAGAGCTACTGCCGACATGGATACCGCCGCCAGCGTAGGTATCCAGCCCAGCTTCAGATAAATATTGCTGAACACGGATATGATTGACAGTAAACATCCGACCAGAGCTATAATGAACAGGATTCGATGCTCCACTGTCATAATTTGCATTTTGGAGAAATGTCTTCTCATTCATACGCCCACTTTCCTACCAAACATATACCTTTAATACCAATGATACAATATTTATTAGGTCTTGTCTCCTATTTATTATCCGATATTCGTTATTTTTTTCTCAATCAAGTCGCCAAAAGGAGCCCGACCATCTGCTTTACGGGCTCCCGACTTAATACTTATTTTTTTATAGTCATCATTAGAAATCCACAAAATGCGGCATTATCCACATTCAGATGTGCCTCTGCACGGGACTTGATCATGTTGATAAAATCTCGATAACTTGTATAGAAGGCATAGTTTGGCTTGCTTGTATAGGCGAAGTCTTCCACTTCGAAATACTTAAGTATACCCTTAACCGTCGTAGGCTTGACGAGCACCTCGTATCCTGGGTCTTTATAAACACCCAGAACGGTTAAAATTGGCCACTTTGCAAGCTTATAGGATGCAAGAATCTCTGCAATGGTCTCAAAACCGGCACCTTGATTTCCATAAAGAAAGTCATAGATCCCTTGTGAAATTGCCTTTTTCTCCATTTCAGACATGATTTTCGCGTCATTCCTAAACTGTGTTTTTTCAAAGACAGAAACGAGAGAGGACTTGGATATCAGCTTTGTAAACTGGTCGAAAACCTCAAGGGGATCCTCAAACTTGTCCTCAGAAAAGTGAAGATCAACAAAATCATGCATCTTGTCCATCTTGTGTTTTTTCTTAATAGCCTGCATTTCCTCTGAGTCGAACCCCTCGGGATAAACCCTTAAAAATGCGTCTTCAAGTGCTTTCAGCTTATCAATTTTCATACCAGCCTCCCAGTCTACTCTAGTTAAGGCAATTACACACCCAGTAAATCGGCGATATTGGCCTTTTTATTTATTTTGCCTTCAATTACTGGCTTTTTCGATGTCATCACAATCGAAATACCAGGACCATGTCCATTCTTAATACAGTCAGAATGCACCACAACACCAATGGAAACAGCTCCTGGCAAATAGCCGCCCAGTCCAAAGGCACAGTCTGTATTCTCTATCAGGACAAAATCTCCAAAGCGAAGCTGATCAAGACCCAGTCTTTCAAGCTCTGCCTTGTCAGATGTGATCAGATCATAGTCTCCCTTTTGAGAAAAACCCGATCCTACCCCTGATCCCATGAGTCCATGGGGAATCCTAGCCGCGACGGGAACTTCCAGCACGCCTTCCTTGTCCACAATGCCCCATTTTTCAAACAGGTCAGGATCAATGCTCATGAGTTTGATTTCAGGATACTGGGTCATCTCAAGCCCTTGTCCATACCCCTTGATAAGGATTTTATCGTCATAGTTCAGCTTTTCCAGTGTCTCAGCATCGAAATGTACCAGAAGATGCTCTACCCCGCCGTGAGAACCGGTTACAAAGCCAACCGCACCCTTTGCATCGCCCGAAACAACCCTTGCCGTATTGCCAATACACGCAAAAATGTTTAGAGCCGCATTTTCAGCCGATTCAGGGTTCTTGATTGTAACACCAGGTTCAATGTGGTCACCGGCAAGTCCGAATGCACTGTCACCAACCTTCACATTATAGTTGATGCCACCTGTTCCAGGAATGACCCTGGGATTGCCCTCTGTGTCCACACGGTAGCCGCCAAATCTTGGATGCGCCACTTTGCCCTGTACACCGTGTTGAATGACCTTGTCTCTGTTTGTTTGCATATTTCCCCTCCATATGTCTAGTCTATAGTTCTGAGCCGGCTTCGCCTGTTAAGTCAACTCAGTTTCCAACAACTTAAAAATGCAGCATCCTATATGTCGACGCCGATATACTTCTTGATCAGTACCCCGATGAGAAAGGAGATGCCTGCAACCCCCATGGAAATTGATGCCATTTCAACGAAACGTTTTTTGAAATCATAATCCTTGGCAACAGATATATAGTAGTTGAATACGAAAATGATCAGGACGGCAATGGCCAGGGTCACCACCAGACTGATAAATGGATTTTTAAGAATGAGAAATGGCAGCACTAAGGCAATGACCGTGAACACATAGGCTGCACCCGTATACATGGATGACTTGAGCGCGTCGTCTCCGCCCTCCTGCCTGGAGGAAAGATACTCGCTTGCCGCCATGGAAAATGATGCACTGATCCCTGTAATCAGACCTGTGAGCGCAATAAGCCGCGTATTCTGAAAGGCAAAGGTATAGCCTGCAAGGGCGCCGGTCAGCTCAACAAGTGCATCATTGAGCCCGAGGACAACAGACCCCATATAGTTGAGGTGTTCCTCATCAATCATATCGATCAGCTCAGTTTCGTGACGTTCCTCGTCCAGCATGATTTCCGTAATTTCAGGAAGGGCGTCACTGGTTTCCTTATATGTATCAATGGCTTGGCTCTCCGAGCGCTCAAGAAGCTTAATACCAAAGGTAATCCCGAATATCCGCGCCAGCCAAAAGAAGACAAACACCTTGAGGCGCTGGGGCTTGCGCGAGGTCCCGGTAAGCATCTCAAGACGTTTATAGTGCTTTAACTCGTCCTCAGATATCCGTTCAAGAATCTGTCGATTGCGCGTATCCTTTGTAACCTTGGCAATACGCTTGTACAAATGATGTGCCGTTATTTCATCCTGCTGTTCCAGCAGAAGGTTTTCCTTGAGTTCAGATGTGATTTCCATAGTGTGCTCCTTTCCTTTGATACTATTATAGCTCATTTTTTTAGAAATAATCGCCCCTATGAATATTTGTGAAAACAGGTCTTGGCCATCTGCAAAAAAAATGCCAGAGCATTAAAAACGCTCTGACATCCTTTGAACTTATTAGGCTACGCCGGACTCATCCGACTCATCTGTTACAATATCAAACACATCTATCATTTCCTCGAAATGATCTCTTTGTCTGATTTCCTTTTGCTTCTTATAAGCCTTACGCACACTGTCAAGAAGCAGGAAGGACATGAGTGTCAGTATGATCGCGAATGGCAGACCTGTACTGATAACTGCTGTTTGAAGCGCTGAAAGCGCTTCTGTACCACCAATCAAAAGCAGTACTGCTGCAATAAAGCCTTCCATAGCTGCCCAGAACACACGCTGTGGCACAGGTGAATCCAGCTTACCCCCTGAAGTGATATTGTCGACAACCAAAGACCCCGAGTCGCTCGAAGTGACAAAGAAGGAAATGACCAACAGGGTACCTAAAATGGAAAGACCTGTTCTTAAAACGCCTTCCAGCAGCGGCATGTCCAGGTACTGAATCATTTCAAAAAGTGCAACCGGCAGGTTGTTCTGCACCGTCGCAAAAAGCTGTCCGTCAAACATCTGATTGAGGTAGATTGCTGTTCCACCGAAAACTGACAGCCATAGGAATGACAGAAGCGATGGGACAATCAGTACAGCCAGAACAAACTCCCGAATGGTTCTTCCCTTTGATACGCGTGCAATGAACATGCCGACAAATGGTGACCAGGAAATCCACCATGCAAGGTAGAATACTGACCAGCTTGCCTGCCAGCCTTCATTGCCTCTTTCAATAAAGAAAGAGGCCTGGATGAAGTTGTTCAGGTAGAGCCCAAGACTGTTGCTGAAAGTTTTTATTATAAACGCGGTTGGCCCTAGAATAAAGACCACTGCCATAAAGACAAATGCCATTTTGATATTCATTTCAGAAAGAAATTTTACGCCCTTATCAATACCGGACACAACACTCAGTGTTGCAATTGCTGTAATTGCCGCGATGAGGACAACCTGCACGAAGACACTGATTTGAATGCCAAACAGATAGTTAAGGCCACTGTTGATCTGCTGTACGCCCAGCCCGAGGGAAGTCGCCAGACCAAACAGACATGCCACAACTGCAAGGATATCAATGATGTCACCCCAAATACCGAAGATCTTGTCCTTCAATAGGGGATAGAAAACCGAACGCAGTGAAAGCGGCAGTTTCTTGTTGTAGGCGAAAAATGCAAGCGCCAGGGAAATCAGCGCATAAATACCCCAAGGGTGGAAACCCCAGTGGAAGAATGTTGTTGCGAGTGCTTGTGTCGCACTGTCCGTACCCGTAAAGACTGGTGGTGCGAACTCACTGTGGTAGAGCGGCTCTCCTACTGCCCAGAACATGAGTCCAATTCCCATTCCTGCGGATATCAGCATGGAATACCAGGCAAAGTTTGAGAAATCAGGCCTTGCATCCACACCGCCAATGCGTACATTTCCAAGCTTTGAAAATGCGACAAAGAGGGATACGCCAATAAAGAAATTGCTGGAAAGTATGAACAGCCAGTCAAAATTGCTTACAATGGCACTTTTCACACTGACAAACACCTGATTTGCCACTTCCAAATTAAACAGCGCAAAGGCTGAAAATATAAGTACAATCAGACCCGCACCCAAGGAAACGACTGGATTCATATCCATACCCCATCCCTTGAAGTTACGGCTGTATAACTTCTCTTCCATAATCTTGTTCATGTTACTCTGCATTCAATCAGCTCTCCTTTACGCATTTACTTGCCTCAAAATAGGCCTTTCATCTCTTTCTCATACTCGAATTTCGTCACCATGCACATGCTTGCAATTCATTTTCATTGTCCAGGGTGCTTTTGCGTATATAAAAAGGCACTCTAACTCTTTATATAAAGAGTTAGAGTGCCTAAGTTTCGCCATTAAAGACTCACATTATACCACCAAGATGATAGTATAGCGCATCTCCAGTTTGGACCTGCGCAGACCCCAGTTCTAAAAATTGGTTTTTCGCTCACAGTTTCATTTTTCATGCGGAAAATTTATACCAATCTGTCGGAAATCCAACGTACCGATACTTATAATCCAAATTACTGCTGCAAGCTACTTCACTAAGTTTAATTTTTTAGTGCAACAGGCTTACTATATCATCACATCGAGGCTCTGTCAAATCTTTACCAATTTCATGCATGATTACCTATGCCTTATCCCTATCGATAACATGACGCCGCGTTGGATAGGCAAGTTCAATGTCCGGGTTCTCATCAATCATAACAAGAATATCCTCCCAGACCCGGTTGGCCGTGGTTCGCCGATGCTTGGTGCTGCACAAATAACGAATGGTGAGCTGAACGCCGCTTTCCTTGACATCCGTATACACAATAGGTGTCAGATTGTTGTAGTAGATCATATATTTCTTGGACGCCGTTTGAATTTGACCCTTTGCCTTTTCTATGGTCGTATGTGTATCCTTATTGATGATTTCAAAGAGGTGCTTCTTCGCTTTTTTCCAGTCGCTTTCAAAGGTGACGAGCACCTTGATTTCGTTCCAGACGTATTCAAACCCCTTCGTGTAGTTAATAGTCGGATAGGCAAAAACATAGGCATTTGGAACATCAATGATGCGTCCCGTGCTTTGTTCGCCTTCTTCAAAAGCACTCACTTCCATAAGGGTAAACTGGAAGAGTCTTTTGTCAATGACGTCCCCCTTTTCAGAGCCTATGGAAATGCGGTGTCCCACATCAAAGGGCTTTCTGGACTCTATGAACATCCAGCCTGCTATATTGACGAAGATTTCCTTAAGCGCTATGGCAATACCCGCTGACAACAGACCAATATAGGTTGTCAGATTGGATACGGAGTCCATCCAAATAACCACGATGCAAAGAATCGCAACAAATGTGGCGATATAGGTAATGCGCCTTTTTATAGGATAATACCTCTTGTTATCTTTTATGGTCCTGTAAAAAATGTTCTTGATCAGCTTGGAAATATAAACAATCACCAACACAACCAGAACAGACCAGAACAGCTTCAGCCCCACAGCACTTTCCATCAGCGCTTCAAAAAAATCCGCCATGCCTGCACCACCTTATGTGTACGTATACTCAATTTCAGAATCCTTCAACTTGCCAAAATGCCGTATTTTATAGGAAATCTTCTTAATGTCGAAAAACCAGGCGTAGAACATTTCCCAAATCATGACCCAGCCGCCTATGGAGAAGCCTTCTGAAATCACCTTGGTCAGTATGCCCTTTGAAAGGTACTCCTCAAGAAGTGCGCCCGAGACAAGGAGAATACTTCCAATGAGAAAGAAAGCAATCGTGTCCCGAATCAGTCGCATGCGATGGTTCTTCAATTTCCTGATTTCGTACTCAAAATAATTATACATGCCCTTTATGCTTTTCTTCTCCCTTGAGGCATTTTTTTCCTGGTTCAATATATGAAAACTTATAATGAATGGCATTTTTATGGGAATTTCATAGGAACACTCAAGTAAATACTCCGTCAGGTCATCGTCAAGATCCCGGTTGTTAAATGGAGAGAAATCCCACTCGCTGTATGCATCACGATAATCTTCAAGCTGCACATCGACAATGAAGGCATCCATCTCCTTGTTGTATTTGTATAGACGCTTCAATTCTTTCAATTTCATGGCTTCACCTGCCTTTTCTCAATCTTAGCATCATTCTAACTGATTTCTACCCGAATGTCCCCTATGTTTTTCAACTCTCAGATTACATTTGTATGTCATCTGCCGTGCGCTATTTTACACACTTACACAAGTGTACATAAATAAAAACATTGTATTTTGACCCAAGGAGGCGTACCATATACATTGGTCAAAATATGACCGCATCGTCAATAGGTATTGCATGTTCAAAATTAAAGAAAGAAGTGTTTAAATGTCTGTACTTAAGCCAAAATTGGCATCGACATTGACGGATTATACCAAAGAGCAGTTCTTCAAGGATGTTACTGCCGGCATTATTGTCGCAATCATCGCACTGCCTCTTTCAATCGCCCTTGCAATCGCTTCGGGAGTTTCCCCTGAAAAAGGACTCTATACTGCTATTGTTGCCGGTTTTCTTATTTCCCTCCTCGGGGGAAGTCGAGTTCAAATTGGCGGACCTACGGGCGCTTTCATGGTCATTGTCTACTCTATCGTCGCATCATATGGTGTTGAAGGTCTGACCATAGCCACCATCATGGCCGGTCTGATGATGATTGTCATGGGCTTCCTCAAAATGGGAAGCATAATTAAATTTATTCCTTATCCTATTACAACAGGATTTACAAGCGGTATCGCACTCGTTATCTTTTCTTCACAAATCAAGGATTTTCTCGGTCTTTCCATGGGGGCAGTTCCGTCGGAATTCATTGAAAAGTGGCATAGCTACATCGAACATATCGATACGATCAGTATGGAAACACTGGCAATTGGAAGTATTGCCCTTGCCATCATACTGCTCTGGCCCAAGGTCACAAGCAAGGTTCCTGGTGCATTTGTCGCACTCATCGTCACAGCGGTTCTCGTGAAAGTACTCAACCTGCCTGTTGAGACAATCGGCAGTAAGTTTGGCACACTTTCATCAAAACCACCACAGTTCATTTTACCTAACATTACACTGGACAAGGTGACAGGGCTGATTGGTCCTGCATTTACCATCGCGGTTCTCGGCAGTATAGAATCCCTCTTGTCTGCAGTCGTTTCAGATGCCATGATTGGCGCAAAGCATCGTTCCAACATGGAGCTGATCGCACAAGGTGTTGCCAATACAGCTTCAGGACTTTTTGGCGGCATTCCTGCCACCGGAGCCATTGCACGAACCGTTGCCAATATAAAGAACGGCGGACGGACGCCTGTTGCGGGAATCGTACATGCGATGACCCTGCTCCTGATTCTCGTGGTCTTTATGCCTTATGCCAAGCTGATTCCATTAACGGCACTGGCAGCTGTCCTCATAGTTGTGGCCTACAACATGAGCGAATGGCGTGAGTTCGTCAAGCTTTTCAAATCACCAAAGAGTGACATGATTGTGCTTCTGGTTACCTTTGCAGTAACTGTCATGGTTGATCTTGTCAAAGCCATTGAAATTGGTATGATTCTCGCTGCCTTCCTCTTTATGAAGCGTATGAGCGACGTCTCCAATGTGGACGTCTGTATTTTGGATGCCTCGGAAGGGGACACAGTTCGCCTGAATGAAGACACGAAGCTTAAAGCCCTGCCTGGTGTACAGGTTTATGATATCAACGGACCTTTCTTCTTTGGCGCTGCAGACAAGTTCCTCAACGCCTTAGGTCAAATCCACCATGAAACAGACACGCTGCTTGTAAGAATGCAGAACGTTCCTTCAATGGACGCGACAGCCCTCCATGCCTTCAGTCGCATGGTTGATATGTGTGGTCGCAAAAGCATTGATATTCTCATATGTGGTGTGAACGAACAGCCCCATAAGGTTATGGTCAACAGCGGTCTGGTGGATAAAATCGGACCAGACAGCTTCTTTGAAACCGATCAGGAGGCCATAGAGCACATTTGCCGCTCCGAAAAGGAAACTTCAGGAACATATAAGGTACGAAAGCCTTTCAAACGCAGCCGTACCCATTCAGTCGTATAATAAAGAAAATAAGATCAAGTATTAAAATAGACCCTATAGACTGGACACCGCAAAAAGTGTCTAAGTTTATAGGGTCTTTATATATGTCGCAGGCCCTTGAAGTCAACCTGCTTTAACCTATGTCAATTTGCGTCCGGGGTCATATGGAAATGACCGTGCCTACTTGAGTCTCATGGAAGTTCTTATACTGCACCAGATACGCCGTTGCAGGTCCACCTGTACAGTGACAGGTATAAATGTCTTCAATACCCAGTCCCTCCAGCGCGGCTGCGAGTCCGTCAAAGAATTCCCTGTCCTCTTTGACAGAGGCATCCATCCCCTTCAGATGCAGACCTGCCAAAACATGGGTGACCGGATTTGAACTTAAGCGATTCGCCTTATTTACGATATTCACAATGCCCCCATGGGAACAGCCACTGACGAGCAGGGTCCTGTCTCCCACATTTAAGATCAATGAAATTTCATGCCTGAAATCATCATGACGCAGTCCCGATGTTGTATTGATGTAGAGCTTGTCATTTCCCTTTGGAAGAAGATCAGCTCCGATTTTTCCTGGGAAAACCCTGATGTCCGGGGCAATATCATATGTCTCGTCAATCAGAACGAAGCGCGAGTCGATTTCAAGCTCAGAATCCATGCCAATAAACTCAGGCGCCCCATTTTTTGTACTCATGAATTCACCAAATGCCTTCTTATGTATAATGACCTTCGCCTTGCTGTTCAAGGCCAGAAAGGCCTTCAGTCCACCGGTATGGTCATAATGACCATGAGATATAACTACATACTCCACCGCTTCCAGGTCAATGCCAAGCTGCATGGCATTGCTTAGAAAATCAGGATTCACCCCTGTATCCATCAGGATTTTTCTGCCTGTGGATTCTAGGAACACTGAAAATCCATGGCCGCCCAACAATTGGCCTTCCGGTGCATTGTTGTCGTAAAGAACGGTTGCTTTCATCTTCTCCCCTCCATCTTTGGTCAGTATTTACTTCACCCAAATTAGGTACTTTATACCATTTTGTCGTTTAAGCTTTGACAACTTCTTGCCGAAATGCTATTCTGGTCATATACTCATAATATCATGCGCATGCTTTTTTGTCTAAGGCGCATCACCCAATATTGCATATTCATGTTTTCATATTTGATTGGCCAGAATCAGATAAGCAGATTCCATTTATGGAGCTTAGACTCAAGGGAATCTGTCAACTTGTCGACTTTGTCGACAAACTCCAGACTGTTGAAAACTTCGAAAGACCAGGTACGGATGTAATCTGCTTTAGGATCGTACTTTGCGTACGTGACTGGAGCGGATTGCATCCAGCAACGCAGGGTTTCGGAGTTTGTCTACAGTCTGAAAGGAACTCTCCCGAGTTCCTTTTTCCGTTTTTGTTACAAAGGTAGCTGCCATTTTCATGACTCAGCATGGAAATGGGGCCTTAGAAGGTACTTGCGTCATCTGAGAAAACATCAATCAGCTTGTCTGCATCTGTATTCTTCAAATGGACATAGTTGAAGTCACGATAAATTGCCTCCCCTTCAATATCAAAGGAAGCAATTCGGTCGTCTCCTTTTGCGATTGCTTCATAGGCAAAGGTCACGGCCTCTCCTTCTGAAATGATGTCCTTAATCAGCTTGAAGCTGCTAATGGATATGCGCCTGCTGAAATGTTCCAGACCAAAGCCGTGTTCATGCAGGTACTGCTCAAAGATTGCCCGCGTGCCAGACCCGCTTTCCCGGACCACTAGGGCCTCATCAAAAAGGGCTTCGAAACTGATGGACTTGCCTGCAAACCTATGCTGATACCCACAGAGTCCCGAAAACCGGTCGCGTCTAAATAGCTTGCAGGCATATTTCGACTTGTCAAAATGGCCCTCAATCAGGGCAAAGTCAATTTTACCCTTTTCAAGCAAGGCCAGAAGAGTTTCCGTATTGTCTATAATCAGCTCGAGCGTCATGTCACGCCTGGACGTCAGCGCCGTAATTCTGTCCTGTATTACAAACTCTCCAATGGTTTTTGTGGCACCGATTCGAAGCTGTAATGTCTTTTCCTGCTTCAAAGCCCTGCGAAGCTGGGCATCGTTGTAGGCAGCGGAACGCGCATAGGCTTCAAGACGCTTGGCCTCCTCTGTCATGACAAGTGTCTTCCTGTCATAGATGAAGAGTTTGCATCCATACACCTTTTCGAGGTATCTGATATGCTGCGAAACTGCTGGCTGTGTCATATGCAGCAGTTCAGCCGTCCTGTGATAATGCATCGTCTCACAGAGCTTTAGAAATGTATTAACCCTATAATCCAGCATGATGTCTCCTTATTGGTGGGTAGATAAATAACATTAATAAATTTTGCTTATTAATTAATCATTATTGATTATTATATTTTATCAACCAACCATGCTAAAATCAATTTGAACAGACATGGAGGCTCATACAATGAAGAAAAACTTATTAGGTATACTTTTTACTTTTGTATTGTCGTCAATATCAATGCTATTAAGCAGCAAGATATTTCCCACTATAGAATCCCTCACCATAGGAATCGTGCTGGGAATGCTTTATGGCAATATTTTGGGAGTCAACGAAAAGCTCGAAGACGGCGTAAAATTTTCTTACAAAACCATTTTAAAATGGGGCATTGTTTTACTGGGACTAAAACTTAACTTTAAACTCATTTTCGAACTCGGACCCGTCATCGCAGGAATCATTGTCACCATTATTTCACTTGCTCTAACACTTGCATATGCGCTAGGAAAAAAACTCGGTATTAAGAGAAATGCTTCCTTGCTTGTTGGCGTAGGCTCTTCAGTTTGCGGAGCATCAGCAATAGTGGCCATGGGACCAGTCATAAACGCTGACGAGGAAGACGTCACTACCTCTGTTGCTGTAATAAGTATTCTAGGTGCACTTGGCGTTATTGCCTTTTCCGCACTTTCAAAAAGTCTTCCTATCACTGATCTGCAATATGGTGTGTGGGCAGGAACTTCTTTGCAGGGAGTAGCGCATGCTATAGCTGCAGCAGGAGCCAGGGGGACTGAATCCATAGGTTTTGATGTAGGCGTTTTAGTTAAGATGGCTAGAGTTGCAATGCTGGGACCTGTAGCATTAGTTCTTGGCAGCCTTGCAAATAAGGGAAATGCAAGTAAGAGATCCCCTTTCCCAATGTATGTGATCCTCTTTTTGATTATGGGCGTAATAAACTCCATAAATATGGAGTATTCTATCATCCCAACTGTAATAGCTGGAATAGACGTAATCGACTTACTCATAAAATCAAGCAACATGTTCATATTGATGTCCATGGTGGCTATGGGCTTGAGGGTAAATTTAAAAAAATTCGAACACGAAGCCCTAAAGTCCTTAGTCCTTGGGATCCTTGTATTCCTAACTGTATCTTGTGTTAGCTACGGTCTAATACATCTCATATAGGATAGGAAATGCCTTATTGAAAGCTTGACTCCTATGCAATAAAAAGACGCCTTCGGCGTTTCGCTAGGAAACCCTATGGTTTCCTTCGACGCTGGCAAAACCAGCCAGCTGAGCACCTTCCTTAAATCGGACAAGGGGAATCCCCTTGTCAATCCCCATTTTTTTTGCATAGGAAATTGCATAATCTATGCATAAAAAATCCAGAGCAGCCGCTCTGGATTTTATTGTCTTTCAGCTTTAAAAGCACTCTTTGCTTGTATTTACAGGAGGGCTTCTATATGGGATTCAATGTCCAGTGGTGAGACAGAGGACTCAAAACGCTGAATGACATTGCCTTCTCGATCAACAAGGAATTTCGTAAAGTTCCATCTGATTGCATCGCCAACGGCAAACTCAGGGAACTTTTCATTTAGAATCGAATCAACCACTTTATTCGTCGGATTGCTCATGTCAAAGCCTTCAAATGGAGCCTGGTCTTTAAGATATTCAAATATCGGGTGTGCTTTTGACCCGTTCACATCAATCTTCTCGAAAATTGGGAACGCCACGCCATAATTCAGTGCACAAAATGATTTGATTGCACTGCGCTCATCAAACTCCTGATCCATAAACTGCCCGCTCGGGAAGCCTAAAATTTCAAGACCCCGGTCCTTGTAGGATGTGTAGAGTCTTTGAAGATCTTCATACTGAGGTGTGAAGCCACACTTGCTTGCCGTATTTACTACAAGAAGGACCTTGTCCTTGTATGCTTCTAAAGATACTTCATTGCCATCGATATCCCTTGCTGTAAAGTCATATAATCTCATTTTTTTCTCCTTATTCTTATTTCCTAGAGTGTGTATACAGTTACCTTATTATAAATTGCAGGCTGAGCTTGCCGATCGAGTCAAGCATCTTAAATGGCAAGCAGTTTCTCGATATCTTTTCTGATTTTCTCAGGTGTGGTTGCCGGGGCATAGCGCTTAAGGACCTTGCCTTTGCTGTCGATCAGAAACTTTGTAAAATTCCATTTGATATTGCTTCCAAAGAGTCCTCCCTTTTCTTTCTTCAGAAAGTTGAAAATCGGATGTGCCTGTGCACCGTTCACATCGATCTTTTCAAACATCTGAAAAGTCACGCCGTAGTTCAGCTGGCAAAAGCTTTGAATTTCTTCGTTGCTGCCAGCATCCTGATTGGCAAACTGATTACAGGGAAAACCAAGAATTTCAAAGCCCGCCTCCTTATAATCGCCGTAAATTTCCTCAAGCTCTTTGAACTGGGGTGTCAACCCACATTTGCTGGCCGTATTTACCACCAGTACCACTTTTCCTTCATAGGCATTCATGCTGATGTCTTCTCCGTACATGCCTCTTGCGTTCAAATCATAAAACTGCATGTTTATCTCCTCTCTGCATACAGGCTTTCTGCCTCTTCACCAGACCTTTTATCTGCATACATTTGCATCATTTGTATTTTGTTAAATTTAATTGCGCTCAATCGGTTTGGGTATAAAGAAATCAAATTCTACCCAATGGGCATTTTTGAATTTGACTAGTCTTCAAAAGTATTTAGAACAGCGTCGAGTATTTGCTTTAAGGCCATAAGCTGGTCTTCGTTGCCCTCAAACATGCCATAAAGCTTATAGGGAATGTCTGCGACAGCGTCTTTCAGTTCCCTGCCCTTTTCAGTGAGCTCAACAGTCACCTGCCTGTCATCGTCTTCATTTCTATACTTGATGATATGCCCCATCGCTTCCAGCTTTTTCAGTACTGGTGTCAGCGTTCCAGAGTCCAGCTGAAGCCTGCGGCCCAAGTCTTTAAAAATGATTTTCTCCTCTTCCCAGATGACAAGCATTGTGATGTACTGCGTATACGTGAGCTTGTGTTCATCGAGAAGGGGTTTGTAGAGCTTGATGATTTTTCTCGACAGAGCATACAAGGGAAAACAGACTTGGTTATCCAGCTTAAGTGCATCATATTTATCCAAAATGCATCCCCTCCTTTTTAACAATTTGACTTAACAATTCAACTTAATAATTTGAGCAAATTTAATTGCGCTCAATCAATTTCATTATCATATTAACTTTTTTCAAACTATTTGTCAACACTCAAAAATCCGCCGACTGATTTTCAAAACGACCAGCGGCGGATTTCTATGGACTACATTTTTTCGTCCAGCAAGTATTCCAGATTAGGGCTTGTTTTCTTCCACTCCCGAACCGTGTAAACGACCTTATGCGGCACAGGCCCTGTCCGCTCAAGAATTCCCTCGAGAATCGCGTCAATCTCTTGGGTACTCTTTGCATGAATCATTCCGTAAAGGTTGTATGGCCACTCTGCATCGGTTGCACGTTCATAGACATGGCTGATGTGGGTATAATCCGCAAAAAATTCAGCGATTTCTTTCACGCGCGCTTCTTCAATCGCCCATATTGTAAGGGCATTTTTTGTAAATGTTGTCTTCTGATGATAGAGAATCGGGGCAATACGCTTTACAATGCCCTTATCAACAAGGTTCTTGATTCTATAAAGAACCTCATCTTCACTGATTCCCACTGCTTCAGCCACACCCTTGAAGGGTTGGGGATTAAGCGCCATATCGCCTGAGATTTCCAGAAGAATTTTAATGTCCGTATTGTCCAAGGTCCACCTCTATAGTTTCAAAATGACTTTTGTCTTGTATTTGTTTTTCGAAGGCAGGTTGATCAGAGCGTCTACGCCCTCCAGTGCCCGAATTTTTTCAATATGCGCACGCAGCTGCCCTGCAGATGGCTCCATCAGGGTGAACCATAAATTATACGCGTCGTCCCGTTCATAATTATGGGTCACGCCCGGGTAGGCACTTACCGCTTCGGCGACCTGCCTGAGCTTTTCTTCCCTTACCCGAAGTCCAACCAGGGTGCTGGAAATTCCCATTTCCGAAATATTGACAATACCGCCAAAACGTCTGATCAGTCCCCGCGCCTTCAAGGACGCAATCATTTCAATGACTTCCTGTTCCGTAAGTTCAAGGGCCTGTCCAATTTCCTGAAAAGGCCTTTTTACAAGCGGTATCCCTTCCTGTAATATATTCATCAACTCTTTTTCAATTGGATTCATGATTCCTCCATAGGTCCTCTGAAGCAGTGTGCCGACATGGGATCCTCACCGAGGTAGTTCCCAGTCTGATAAAATGCCCTTGCCCTGCAGCCACCGCAAATGTCCAGATTGGAACACGCACTGCAATTGCCCTCATAATTTGAAAAATCGCGAAGGGCATGGAAAACTGGGCTCTCTGCCCATATCTTATCAAAGGTATTCTTACGCACATCACCGGCTTCAATGGGTAAATACGGACAAACATGCACCTTGCCGTCAGGTAGAATGCAGCAGTAACTCATCCCGGCCAGACACCCTCTTGTAAAGCGCATGGAAATTTCCATTTCCTTTGCCAGACTCATAAACTGCGGTGCACATGTCGGTTTAAGTTCAACCTTGGTCTTAGCCTGAAATTTCAGAACCGTCTCAAGGGCTTTGAAATAATCTTCGTCGGAAAGTGCGTTTTCCTTGATGCATTTTCCCCGACCTGCCTCGACCAGGAAAAAAGGATGTACCGAGGAAGCACCCCAGCCTTCTGCACTTGTTATAATTGCTTCTATCTCATTGTAGTTGTCTTTCGTGATTGTCGGGTTGATTTGAACACGCATGCCGGCGTCAATGGCATTTTGTATGCCTTGTCTCGCACCCACAAAAGCCCCGGGGGTCTGTCTGAAATCATCGTGCTTCTCATCTGAAATCGAGTCAATGCTAATGCCTACAGCCGCCACACCCGCTTCCTTGAGTGATTTTGCACGCGCCTGGGTCATCAGGGTGCCGTTTGTCCCAAGAACCGGAATCATGCCACATGCGCGCACATGCCTTGCAAGGTCTTCAAGATCATCGCGCAAAAGCGGTTCACCACCACTCAGAATCATGATTTTGAATTTACCTGTATCTCTAATTTCTTCAATGAGCTTCTTGCCCTCTTCCAGAGACAGCTCATTTGCTGCCGCTTCTGCGTCGGACTCCCTGTAGCAGTGCTTGCAGAACAGATTGCAACGTTTTGTCGTATTCCAAGAAAGTATCATATTTCATCATCCTCTAAATAGCATCCCGGGTCCATAGCCCATAAATCGCCCGTAGTCATAAAGGCTCTCGCCCTCAAATTGCCCCCGCAAATATCCAGCCATTTGCAGGATTTGCACCTTTCATTCAGAAAGTCCCGTTTATTGCGCAACGTGTTCAGGGGCTGGCTGCCCTCTATCCAGATTTCTTCCAGCGTTTTTTCACGGATGCTTCCAAGAGGCATGAATTTTGAAAACTGGTCCGGATACACTTGACCATTCCAGTCCATATTCATCATGGCGATTCCCGACCGGTTGCCCCTATTGTTGGACAGCTTTTCAAGCATTTGACCCGCAAGCCCTGCATCTCTCTCTTTCATAAGCAAATACAAGTAAGGGCCGTCAGTATGGTTTGTCACCGTCAGTATTTCCTTGTGAATGCCCTGCGCCTGCATTTGTACGGCATAATCCAGCAGATCGCTGACAAATGTACGCGCCTGAGTGCGGTTCATCATTTGTTCCTTTATTTCATTGCCCCTGCCCGATGGAACAAGATGATAGAAGCAGATTCTGTTGATATGCTCCTTCTCCATAAATTCCAGCACCTTGGGAACCTGATAGACATTTTCACCGTGGACTGTCATGCGCAGCCCCACCTTCTGACCCGCTTCCGTGCAGTTTCGAATCCCGCTTACAGCCGCATCGAAGGCACCCTTCACGCCTCGAAACGCATCGTTGACGGAGCCGATGCCATCCAGGCTGATTCCCACATAACTGACGCCCAGGTCCTTGAGCTTTTCAGCACACGCCTTGGTAATCAGGCTGCCATTGGTCGATAAGCTCACACGGATTCCAGCATTTCGGATATACGCAATAATTTCAAAAATATGGTCATGCATGAGGGGTTCACCCCCGGAAAGCAGAATGACAGGCACTTTGATATCCCGCATCTGGTCTATAGCCACCTTGATTTCATCAAGGGAAAGCTCATGCATGTCTGTGGCTTCAGTCGATTCAGAATAACAATGCCTGCACTTGAAATTACATCTCTTGGTTATATTCCATGCCACGACAGGCCCGCGATCTGATGAGACCCCATGCACGGCATGCCTGCACTTCTTATCGTATCGTATTGAGTCCAGCTGAAATCCACTGTTTTGAATAAGTGCTGTAATATCTATCATGTATTTCTCCTTATCCCATTTCTTCACACTATTTTACACCAACCCTGTTCATTTATCTTGAAAAAGGGTAAAAATATGCAAAACAGAGGAGGGGGATTCAATTGACAATTAAATTCAAACCATTCATACTCCTATTCCTAATAATAACACTTTTTTGCGCATTCGCTTTACCTTCAATGGCACATTCTGAAGTTTCTTCAGGTGATTTTCCAAGATCAGAAGAAAGCTATGCAGATGAAGACCAGACAGATTTGCTGGAGATCCTTGCGCAAAGAATTCATAAAGAGCCCTTCAACATCGTTGCTCTGCTTATTTTCATCTGCGCAATCATTCACACCCTGCTCAGCAGTTTCTTCATAAAGCTTTCCCATAAACGAGAGAAACTTTACAAGGGTTTGATAGAAGCAGGAAAGGTGGACAAGCACAGCCATTCCATCAGTGCAGCAGTCTTTCATCTTCTCGGAGAGGTCGAAGTGGTTTTCGGAATATGGGCCATTGCCCTCGCCATTGCCATATCTGCTTTTTACAGCTGGGAGACCTTTGTCACATATGTTGACAGCCTGCACTATACAGAGCCGCTTTTTATCATCGTCATCATGACCATTGCCTCAAGCAGGCCAATTCTCAAGTTTTTTGAGTTTATCACCTGGCACATTGTCAAGCTGTTCGGTGACAGAATCGAGGTATGGTGGTTTGTCATCCTGACCCTGACGCCAATACTTGGCTCTGTCATAACAGAGCCTGCGGCCATGACGATTGCCGCCATGCTGCTTTCAGAAAAATTCTATCAGCTCCAGCCGACACGCAAGCTCAGATATGCCACCCTGGCCCTGCTTTTTGTCAATGTCTCCATTGGTGGATCCCTGACGAATTTTGCGGCACCGCCTATTCTCATGGTTGCCGGACCATGGCAATGGACCACCCCATTCATGTTCAACACCTTTGGATGGAAGGCGCTTCTAGCCATTATCATTTCGACATTTGGCTACTATGTGGTATTTCGAAAGGACATCAATGCCCTGGAGGTTGATTATCAGCATTATCTCTACAAGAAAAAAATCCAGTCACGCTTTGTCAGTGCCAGCGAGCTGGAAAACAGCTTCACTGAGCTCGCTAAGATCGTAGACCGATCTGTCGGTTTTACCAGTGAACTCAATGCTTATTCGGACATCCTCAAAGGAAATCTTGAAGACCTGGCCATGAAAAGACTGACTGCCCAAGAAATTGAAGACTACGATGTGAAAAATGCCATTGATGAAAAATTTGAAGGCATACAGCTGGATGAAATGAAAAAAATTCTTCCTGGGCTCCTCCCTGAAGAATTGCGTCCAACCTACCGCGACCCCAATTGGAATACTAGGGAAGCCGCTGTTCCTGCCTGGATTATTTCGGTCCACGTCGCCTTCCTGATCTGGACCGTTGTGAATGCACACGACCCGGTACTCTTCATGTCCGGTTTTCTCTTCTTCCTTGGTTTTTTTCAAGTCACTGTATTCTATCAGAACCGCATTGACTTAAAGCCTGCCCTGCTTGTTGCCTTTTTCATAGCAGGTCTGGTGATTCACGGCACCCTTCAGTCCTGGTGGATTGGCCCACTGCTTGAGCACCTGCCGTCGACGGGGCTCAATATCACGTCCATCTTCCTGACTGCCTTTAATGACAATGCTGCCATTACCTATTTGAGTACCCTTGTTCCTAACTTGCCAGATACCATGAAGTACGCCGTGGTTTCAGGCGCAATCACCGGCGGCGGACTGACCGTCATCGCCAATGCCCCCAACCCAGTGGGACAATCCATACTCAAGCAACATTTCAAATCGGGTATATCTTCTGTATCACTTTTTAAATATGCACTGTTTCCAACGTTCATCACCTTCCTCTGCTTCTTCCTGACACGGTAGAAGCAGGAAATCTTACATTGTTAAATCAATCGCTACAAAGAAAACATCCCGCATTCACCCCTTGATATGGGTAGAATTGCGGGATATTTCCATTTGCAATTGTATTCACTTCAACTTATAAGTATAATAGGCTTAATATCTTCACTCAAATGATCTGCAGCTTCTGCAGACTGATTCAAGATCAGAACATCACGCGTTCGGTTAGGAGCTTATCATGACATACACGCGCATCGGCCGCCTCTTGCTGGGGCTCATGCTTTACGCGGTGGGCATTGTTTTAACCATACAGGCGAATCTGGGACTTTCCCCTTGGGACGCCCTCCATTCAGGCCTAAGCCAGACCTTTGGAATATCCTTCGGTCAAATCAGCATCCTCGTTGGTATTGCCGTCGTGGCAGTCACCTACCAATTTCATGAGGCCATCGGCGTTGGAACGATTCTAAACACCGTACTTATCGGTCTCTTTATCGATTACATCTTTCACATTGACCTTATCAAGACCCCGAGCAACTTTTTTCTGGGTGTCCTTATGATTTTTGCGGGCATGTTCATGATTGCATTTGCAAGCTATTTCTATATCGGATCGCGATATGGTGCTGGACCAAGAGATGGTCTGATGGTTGCCCTTACCCGGGTGACTGGAAAACCCGTCGGCCTGATTCGAGGAAGCATCGAACTCACCGTGCTCTTCCTAGGCTATCTGCTCGGTGCGAAAATCGGTATTGGCACTGTGCTCCTCGCATTTTGCATGGGACCGATCATTCAGATGACTTTCAGATATTTCAGCTTCGAGGTGGGGGCAGTTTCTCATGACTCCATCCTGCAGAAGAAGGCTGTATAAACGAACTGATTTGCCGATTGCAGTGGTCAACAAGACACTCTAAGTCATGTTTTTGCCTTGAGGCACATGCACGCGCGGCCTGTCCACACATATAACATTTTCGCTCTGGAAGGTCCAGGTCACTTCTGCCTAGACCCGTGCCCTGCGAAGAAATCACATCAAGATCAAAGAGTCTGCCTATGGGATGGTCTTCCTCCATTAGGACGGCTCTTTTTTTTATGTCCTCGGCCCGTCCCCCTAAAGCAAGAATCAGTGCATGGCCATCGGCGCCCTCATGAAGGGTGGTATACATGATTTCATTTTTAAAATTGTCCTGGATCTCTTCACGCAAAACCGCAAATCCTGCGATTGCCAAAGTCGTGTTTTTGTGAAGTCCCGGATAATTGATGCGGGCACATACCACAGTCAACTTCATTTGCTCTGCCAGTTCAAGCGCCAGCTGGCCGCGTCTTTCCCGGTCCGCCAGCACAGCTTCAATCTTTACTGCTATGTCAGCAGGGACACTTTCACGCTCCATCACCTTCACCCTCTCTCTTATGTGTTTCATTTTCAACGCTTGTTTTATTTTAAAGCTTGTTTTATTTTAAAGCTTGTTTCATTTTAAAATTTGCTTCAATGCTTTCCAGGTCGGCCGGCCTGAATGCCCTCGATACTGGTCTTTGTATCTTCAGACCTCAAAAAGGCATAGGTCGTCGCAGGTACAAGCGCCTTAACTGAAACCCAGTCCCGAGCCCGAATCAGATTTCTGACCAGGGACGCACTCACCGGCATTCCATCTATTTGAAGCCGCTCGATTTGTTTGAGTGTCATTTTTGACGCCGCACAGATTCGCTTCAGTGCCGTATTATATTTTGCAGTCAGCTGACAATAGGGCTCCGTCCCAACGAAACGCGACTCAATTTCCAGTGCCTTGGCATAAATACTGCAAAAGATGCCTGCATCAAGTTCTGCACTCCACTGGGCTATTTTCTCCTCGCTTCTTTCAAAGTACTGCGGAAAGGTTGCACTGGAGACAATATAGGCCCCCCCTAAAACAACCTTCACATTCTTTAAATGCGCCGTGCCCAGCTGAATCATTTGAAGACGTTCAGCTGTGTTAAAGCTTGATTTGTCGGTTTCGACTACAAAAACAATCAGTTCATCGCACTGCTTGCAGGCTTCTTCTATGAGATATGCATGTCCCTTCGTGAAGGGATTTCCATTCATGACAATTGCCCCTCGATGCTTCACCATCCTAGGAAGCGTCATTTCAAGCTGGTTCAGAGACCGCTCCAGTTCTCTGACGCCGATCGAGAGCAGCGCCACATTCATGGTGTCGTAAATGCAGCGAAACTGCATTGCCTCAAATATGCACCTATTTTTTGAAAGTGTGTATGCCAGAACTGTAAAATGGCCCTTGTCAAATAAGAGATTCAGCATTTGAGTCAGCAGGGCACTTGCATACCCGCCACCCTGATAACACCTGTCCACCGCAAACATCTTGATGATTTTTCCCTCAGACGAGCATGTCCCAATCATTCGGCCCTCGTGGAGCATGACCAAGGTTTCCTCTACTGTTGGCTCGTAGGCCAGATGATGCCTATGAAGAAGTTCCATAAAGGCATACATCTGGTCATTCTTAAGCGGTTCTATATGAATTCCAAGCACATGCATCATACCTTTCGAACAACATCAATCACAGACCCGTCCCTGTATTCGACTACAGCGACAATCTCAGCTTCTGTTTCAAGGTCTTTGGGATATCCGGTCAGACTGCAGGCTTTTTCATAAAGTCTACGGATATCTACGACCGGGAGTCCCGCATCTTCCAGGAGCACCTTGAGCTCAGGTCGGTTTGGATTCACTGCAATACCCCGTTCTGTAACGAGGACATCAACACTTTCTCCCGGTGTTGTAACGGTCGTAATCCGCTCCCTGACAATAGGCAGCCTGCCTTTGACAAGCTGGGTCACTACAATGGCGAGTTTGGAACCGTAAGCGGTATCGCTATGGCCGCCTGAGCCCCCCATGATGCGTCCATCGGAACCCGTGGTCACATTTACATTGAAGTCCAGATCGATTTCCGTCGCGCCCAGAATCATGATATCCAGCTGGTTGACCACGCATCCCTTGTTATGGGGATTTCCATACCTGGATGCAGACATGGCCTGATGCTCCCTGTTGTCCCTGAAGGAACGAACCGCCTTATGGTCAAAGCACTGCACATCCAGCAGACTTTCGAACAATCCCTCTTCAAACATGTCAACCAAGTAGCCTGTGATGCCCCCTGAAGCAAAGCTGCCGCGGATTCCGCATGCTTTCATCTTCTCTGAAACAAAATGCGCCACTGCAAGCGAAACGCCCCCAGCCCCTGTTTGAAAGGACATCCCCTCCTTGAGAAGACCTGAATGCCCGATGACATCTGCTGCAAGGGAAGCTATCTTGAGGCCAATCGGGTCTCTGGTTATTTGGGTCGTTCCGCTGACAATGCCCGCCGGATCACCAATACAGCCTATCTCAAGCACGTAGTCCACAAACATCTCACTGATTTCCGTCATAGGCGTCGGATAAGATACAAGGGTATCGGTTATGGCGACAACCCGCTTGGCGTACTGGGCATCTGGAACCGCATAGCCAAGGGTGCCGCATGCTGCAGGGCCATCTGCCCCTGATATGTTACCCGCCTTATCGCATAAAGGCGCTGCGATAAATGCCACATCGATTTTCAGATCCCCGGCCTCAATGGCTCTGGCACGGCCGCCATGGGTATACATAACGGCCGGGTACTTCATTTTTCCAGAAGAAATGAGGTCTGCAACCGGACCTGAAATGTAATTTGCCCGAACCTGCGTCACCACACCGCGCTCGATCAGGCGTGCCAGCGAAGTATGGACCGGAAACACAGAGCTTGCTGCAACCCTGATATCCGTGACACCCATGGCTTCAACGGCGTCCAGAACCACGTTCATCACATGGTCGCCATTTCGAAGATGATGGTGAAAGGAGAGTGTCATGCCGTTTTCAATGCCTATTTCATCAAGGAGGACCTTGAGATCAGTACGGTATTTTTCTCCATGTTGCGAGCCTTTTTCATTGCAGCCTGCCAGTCCCGGACCACCCGCACCGGGTTCTGAACAGGGATAAGGCTTACATCTGCCATAGCCATCCAAATATTCTGGTATTTCACGGCCTATTCCGTTAAGCATCCTGATTCCCCCCTGCATTTATGCCAGCTCTTATGAGTATTTTCTCCGCCCTGTTCTTGACAGGTGCGTCCACCATTTTTCCCCGAAGCGAGAAGACGCCCCTGTTTTCTGCCTCAGCGCGCTTCCAGGCATCCAGCACTTCTTTGGCCCATCCTATTGTCTGAGCGTCTGGTGTGAATGCTTCATGAATGGTCCGGACCTGACGTGGATTGATGGCAGCCTTGCCCGTCGCACCGATACTGCATGCCTTCTTGCAGTCCTCAAGGAGTCCCAGGGTATCGTCCACATCCACAAACGGCGTATCAAAAAACGTCATCCCCATTGCTCTTGATAGGGTTGCAAGTCTGTTGCGTGCGTAGTCCAGCTCCATGCCGCCCTTTGTTCTCTCCACCTCCATATCGGATGTAAAGTCTTCTCCTCCAAGAAGAATGCCGTTAACACGCCTGGATGTTCGGACTATGCTTGAGGCAAACTCAATGCCGTAGGCGGTTTCAATCAAGGCAATTATGCCCACAGTGTACAGGTCCATTCCCAGTTCTGTTTCAATTTCACTCAAGATGTGATCACACCTGCGTATGGCATCCTCGTCTGCCTTGGGAACGAGGATCGTATCGGGCAGCGCCTGCTTTAAAGCTCTCAAATCAACTGCGCCCTGCGGCGTATCCATGGGATTTATGCGCACGACACATTCCATCGCATCAAAGTCGAAGGTTTCCAGAGCAGATACGACAAGGTCGCGTGCAGCATCCTTTTCATCCACACTGACCGCATCCTCCAGATCAAAAATGACGCCGTCCGCATCGAACAGATCGGCGTTTTGTATCATGCCTGGACTGTTTCCAGGAATAAAAAGCAAACTGCGTCGTCTATTCATTTTCTGCTCCCTTCGCTCTTTTGACTGCCGTTTTAACCCGAGACCTGATTGTATAGTCAAGCGCGCCGCTATCTCGTGCAACTACTACTGCACCTGTCACGCCGCATTCATAAAGTGTCTCTACAATCAGTGCCTCGATGTGTGCGCCGAACTGGGCAAACACCTTGCTTTCCAAATCAACCTCTACATGGTCTTCAGCGGGGTGAAGCATAATCAGAATATCGTTCGACTCAACCGAACCGGCTCGTGATGGTCTTTCTATGTCCATTTATTCAACATCCTCTCCAAACGTGCTCTGGTACAGGTAGTTTGCAGGTCCTATGTCGTAATAATCATTGCCAGCTGAATCAATGGCGACAATGAGCGGCATGTCCTTGACTTCAAGTCTGCGAATCGCCTCCGTTCCCAAATCTGCATAGGCTACAACACAGGCTGATTCGATGGATTTCATCATAATCGCTGCTGCACCCCCGATGGCTGCAAAGTAGACAGCACCATGCGCTTTGATGGCTGCTCTGACCGCTTGACTTCGTCGACCCTTTCCAATCATGATTTTCAGGCCATTCTGAAGCAGCATGGGTGTAAAAGCGTCCATGCGTCCACTCGTCGTCGGACCCGCCGGCCCAATGACTGCACCGTCTTTCGCAGGTGCAGGGCCTACATAGTATATGGCTTGATCTTTCAAATCAAGTACAAGGGGCTCCCCCTTGACGATCGATTCAGCCAGTCGTTTGTGCGCTGCATCTCTGGCTGTATAGAGTATGCCGCTTACAAGCACCTTGTCGCCAGCTCTAAGACCTGCCAGCGCTTCTGCCCCAAGTGGCAATTCAAGTCTTTTCATAAGACACCTCCATCAAATCTCACAGCTGACATGTCGTGATGCATGACAGCCTATGTTTACAGCTACAGGAAGTCCAGCGATATGTGTTGCGTAAGTTTCTATGTTGACGCCCAGGGCAGTGGTTCTTCCTCCGAAGCCCTGAGGTCCGATTCCCAAAGCGTTCACCTTATCAAGCAGATCTTTTTCCAGGTCTGCATAAACAGGCTCTGAATGCGGTGTGTCCAGGCTTCTCATAAGGGCCTTTTTTGAAAGAAACGCCGCCTTTTCAAAAGTACCGCCAAGTCCAACACCGATTACAATAGGCGGACATGGATTGGGACCTGCAAGTCTGACCGTTTCAAGAACTGCCTCTTCAATGCCTTCCCTACCTTCTGACGGCTTAAGCATATAGATCCGGCTCATGTTTTCACTTCCGAAGCCCTTGGGTGCAAGGGTGATTTTGAGCCTTTCTCCAGGGACAAGTTCATAATGGATGACTGCAGGGGTATTGTCAGATGTGTTCTGACGACCGAGCGGATCACTTACCACCGATTTTCTCAGATGGCCATCGCGGTATCCCTGCCTGACGCCTTCGTTGATGAGCGCTTCCAGGCTTCCTCCTGTAATCTCAACCGCTTGTCCAAGTTCGACAAAGACAACTGCCATGCCCGTATCCTGACACATGGCTACCTCTTCTCGCGCTGCAGTGTCCGCATTGTTGACAATGACCTTTAGAATGTCGCGCGCATCTTCACAGTCCGCCTGGGCACACCTTTCCAGTGCCGCGTAGACGTCGTCAGGAAGGTGGCGGTTGGCCTGGATGCACATTTGCTTAACCTTCTGAACAATTTTGTATCCTTCTACTGTCCGCATGGCTTTCACCTCATTTCAGGCGACTGTTGACAAGGGCCAGAACGCGGTTCATTTCATTGAATACGATCATGAAGCCTTCATCCACACCCATGCCTGGCTTTGCCAGACACTGGTCAGCACCGCATGCCATGGCGATATTCGTGCAGATCTGTGCGGACCGGTCGGTCTCATTGCAGGTGCCGCCGCAGTATGCGCCCACACCATTCTGCTTGCAGTATAGAATTGCCTCAATAATGTTGTTGACACCGCCCAGGTCAGGGGTCTTGATCTGAATCATATCCGCTGCCTGCTGGTCCACGAAGAGTTTGATATCTTCCAGTGTGTTGCACCATTCATCTGCCACAAGTTCCACCGCAGATCCCTTTTCTCTCAGAGACTGGCGCAAGACCCGAAGGGCGATGGCCTGAAGTTCTCTATCCTCCACATCCATCGGACCCTCGATTCTCAAAGTAAAGGGTCTTGCCGCTTTCTCAAGGGTCAATATATAGTTTGCCATCTTCTCAACATCGTTCTCGAAAAGCTGGCCAATGGTACCATAGACATCAATATGCAGAACAGGCATGTAATCGCTGGAAACCTCTGCTTTTTTTGCAGCCAGAATTCTATCCCTAAGCCACTCCACATACTCCAGTAGTTTTTCGCCGTCTCTGCCCAGCTTGGTGTCCACATGGTTTATAAGTGCGTGGGGCAGTACATCTGCACCCTTTATGATCATTTTGTCAGCATTGGAATACCGGTCGTCACCAGACTGGGTGAAAATAGGCACGGAGACAATGGGGCCCTCTATGTCATACTGGCGTGATACCACTTCAGCCATGGTGATTTTCTCCGATTTTGCCGCAGCATCCAGCAGGGCCTGAGTCACACCGTAACGGATTGCCGTATGCAGATTTCTGCCGCCGACTTTGACGGAATCGACACGCTCAGCAAGGGTCTTGAATGCCCCGGCATCCTGTCCAACCAGCATGTCCTTGATTTGTCCTTCAATGACCGGAATGAAATCCTTTGCCAGAAAGAGCGGGTCACGACCCCCTGCGCCAGAGTACTGAACCGCCGCACAATCCCCATAGGCAATTTGACCATCCTCAAGGACAAGCATTACGGAAATGGATTCTCCGGCTTGTCTGATTTCAGTAAAACCATTCGTTATGGGCTTGCCTTGATATCTGAATCCATCTGATTTCGCGCCGGATTTAATAGCGCGCTGATCGTCAAAATAGAAACCCGTACGTCCTTCTGAACAAATTACGTCAATAATATTCATGTCTTCCTCCTATTTTTTCACACTGGAATTCCCAACGAGTCGGCCTGCAGATACTGCGAAGATATCATCAACAACCAGCTGGAAGCTGACATCTCTTTCTTCGCGAACCGCCCTTTGCTCCAGCAGGTCATTGTTATACTCTCTAAGTGTCTTATCAATCGGCAAATTACCGTATGACAAGAAGCGTACAGCACCATTGGCATCTCTGGCCGGCAGTATCTTGCCCGCATTATAGAGGCTTGGCGCAAAAGGAATGTCTAAAATTCCAGCTTCAAATGCCTTAACCGTACCAATTGCCAGATCACCGTCACCTGCCTCAAGAACGGCATCCATGAGACACTTGACCTCCGCCTTGATTAGGAGAACCTCAGAAGCCACATCCTTGGACAGGGATAGCTTCTGCTCCTTGAGCAGATTCAGGACCTGTCTCGTCGCCTTCATGCCTTGGGCATTGGCTTCCTTGGTTGGAATCCCCAGCGCCTCATGGGGTGTCTTGACGATAACCTTTGTGGCACCTGACAGAGCCGCCGTTGCTGCCCCCCATGAAATCACACCGAATGCCTTTGACTCGTCTTCTGGAAAGCCACCCATCCACTGATGCAGAACGGTTGTAAGGTGGACGTCGTAACCAAAGGCTTTGAAATAGGCACTGGCCTGTTGTTCAAGTGCTTTGATGGCAGCGACGTCCTGGACCAGATTTCCACACTGTCCGTATCCCAATGTGATATGCTTCACGCCTTGCTCAGCGGCCAGCAGCCCTTCAATAATTGCAACGGTGTTTGAAATGCTTGGCGGCACCAGTGTACCGGTAAGCGGTCCGAAGGGTTCTCTGTTGATATCTACACCCTGTTCCTGATAATACCCTGCAAGCCGGTCACAGTACTGCCAGTCCATAATGGTCTTTTCAAGGGAAACATTCTTTGCGTAAGGAATGTTATAGGAAATTCCGCCCCCTTCATTGGAGGTCCAGCCGCCTGCGTGGATGATTTCAGAAAGAAGCCTTGCGTCTGGTGTGCCATGACGCGCCTGCAGGGGCAGACTGACTGATTCTATAACCTTTCTGCAGCCTGAAACACCGTGATTTACTGCCGGAAATCCATTCAGCATGGACCGACCCGCCTTGCGACTTTCTTCAATGCCGGTCTGGCACTCCTCATACCTGTTCTGACGCGTATAGCTGTCAATTGTGGATGGCAGCAGGTCGGCATGACCTTCTTCTGTCAGATACCGAAGCAGTTCAATGTGCTCATCGAGCAGGGCAACACCAGCCCTGGGCTGAAGCAGCGTCTCATTGTTTTCCTTTGCACTCGAAAGTCTCTTTGCAAAATTCATCGATTCCGGCAGGGCTTTCAGGTATGACACCGCCTCGTCAAGATCAATGCCCTTTCCTGTTGACCACTGGCCCAGGACCTCTTTACGTATTTCAAAAAACGCTTCATCTGATAATCGTTTGTTTTGAAGTTTCATATTTTCCCCTCGCTTACCTGTATAATATGTTTCACCATGATTTTCATCGCCAATTCCGGATAGGATTTTGCGAGCAGACCCGCACAGGAAAGAATGTAAGAAGCGTCAAGATGCAGATTTGATGCTAGCGGCTTCAGACACTGTCCCTCCCCCTCTTCTCGGATTGCATAGGTCAGAATTTCCTTTGAATGTGCGCTGTGTACCAGAACCCCGCCCGTCCCAATAATATGCTTGACCCCTGAAAGGTCTTTCCCTCGTTGATAGTAGAGGGTTCCCATGGGTGAAAAAACTGTTTCGATTTTCCCGGCATGTCTCTCCACTGCAAGCTCGACAGCACAGCATGCCATACTCTTGTCGAACTTGACCTCAGCCTCGTTTTTAGGCATATAGGCGGTATTGCCTGTACGTGTTTCACAGTTTTGAGAGATGGTCTTCTCATCAAATCCGGAAACCGCTGCGAGGCGCTGATGCCCAACTGCTTCAAGAAGAGACTCCGCACTGACCCGCATGCCCAAATCTCCTTCTACGGTGCGCTTGACCATGGGTTCTTCAAGCCCCATTTGAACCACATAAGGCTTGCTGGGCTTGCCGTCACATATACTGTGGACATCGGTAGTGGCACCGCCAATGTCTACAATGACGAGGTCACCCCACCCTTTAATGGTCCGGGTTCCCTTCGATAGGAGATAGGCAGCATTGAGTACTGCCAGCGGTGTTGGAATGACTTCCGCACTCAGGAGCTGACGGACATCGCCCAGTCCCTTGGCATCAATAATGCGCTCCATAAACAGCTTTCTGATTGCATTTCTAGCTGGTTCAATGCTGATTCTGTTAAAATGGGGCATGACATTGTCTGTAATCACATGCGGAACGGATGCCGCCCTAAAGCGTTCTTCAATTTCAAGCTCTGCCTGATTATTGCCTGCGACGATTACTGGAACCTTGTGACCAGACGCTGCAATGATATCAGTATTATGCAAGATGCATTCCAAATTTCCGCCATCGGTTCCGCCGGACAGAAGAATCATATCCGGCTCCTTCTTAAAAACCTCCGAAAAGCTCCGGGGTGTCATCTTGTTGCTGAAGACTTGAATGACTTTTGCACCTGATCCCAGACAGGCCAGCTTTGCCGCTTCAGCAGTCAGCTCTCTGACAAGACCTGATGCGACCATTTTCAGACCGCCTGCAGCACTGCTGCACACCATATACTCAACCGATTGCGGTATTTCCATACCCAGTCGCTTCATGTCAACATAGAGCTTTTTTTCAGCCCTTCTGAACCCTTTCATAACACCCTGACGCACTGTTGTGTGACTGCAGGCTGTATAAACGACGTCCTCAAGGCTTTTTGAAACAAGTGTCAATTTTGTATAGGTACTCCCGAAATCCACAAGCATGATATGATCCATGCATATCACCGCATTTTTCCAAGGTCCTGCTCAATGTCGGCAATGGTAATATGTGGCAGTGTCCCAGGTGGATAAACCCGATTGAAGCCCATATCCATAAACTTCTCATGAACCTCTTCCCAATTCTGTTTTCCAACGACCAGATTTCCCCCAACATACAAGAGCATGTCATCCAGTCCTGCTTCTACACATTTTCCCTTGAGTCCCCTGCAGTCGATTTCCCCATGACCGTAAAGGGATGACACCACCATAACCCTTGCGTCCGTTTCAACAGCAGCGTTTATGAAGTCTTCCTGAGAACTCAATACACCGATATTGACCACATTCAAACCCGCTTCTGTAAAGGCATGTTCAAGAATTTTGTTTCCGACTGAGTGGCAGTCGGCACCGATTACTCCCAATACTATTGTTGTGCTCATACTACATCCTCCATTTTTGTAATTGGACTCCTCAACATTCTCTATTTTGGGTGATGATAGCACCGTTTTTTAAACAAGTCAAATCCATTTTCTGATAATTCCGAGGTTTTCAACGCCATGGTAACAACCGCTATAAACGTTGAAAATAGAGCTATACAGCATACTGTATACTTAAGTCTTGCATAATTGTACACAATGCTGACTGCTGAATTGCATACCCATTCAGCATTGGACTCTTTTGTATAAAAAAAACAGTCCATTTGGACTGTTCGCATTTTAGTACAATTATTCTTTTCATGGGCTCTATCTGCCCGCAGCGCAGATGCCATGTCAGTCATTTGAATCTGTCAGTTTTGACAGGACAACCTCGAGTGACCCCTGATCCAGCTGGTACTCAAACTCAATTATATCCACTGGCTTTGAAATCGTTTTCACAACATCCTCCATGCGCCCCGGCGATACAACAAGCACATCTAAATCCTGCACAAAGGCCACTATGGATTTTGGGTCATATGTCGTTGTAAATGCCATTTCAACATGGTCAAGCCCCGCCATTTTCAGGGCTGATCTGACGCTGAAAAAAAATTCTTCCGACAGGCTGATGAGTCCGATTTTTTTGCTGGCAGGATACTTGGCAATACGTATCAAGCTTTCCAGATTCGGCGTTATTGCCACACCGATGACTCTCTTGTCGATTTTGAGATACTGCAGAAGCTCTTTGACCGTACCCATATGATTGAAGGTTGTAATCACCATACCCGCCTGGGCAATCTGCTTTTGAGCCCGTGGATCCATCGCCTCGATTTCAGAAAGCGTGTAGGGATGGATTGTCTTGCCCGAAGCCGATTCAAGCTGCTTTGAAAAGCTGCGCGCCTGCTCCACATTACACTCAATGAACACAGCGTCAATCCGCTTAACATTTTTATACTGCCTGTGTACCACCCGTGTAAAAGTACGTAGCAGGCTTTTCTCGTCAATTCCCGATTGCAGTGCCAGCTCAATTGCGCTGATCATATGCGCTTCCATTTCTTCAAGCGCCCCAGAGTGTCCCTGATCTGCAGGTCTTTCAAGGACGAAGGTGCCCCTTCCCTGTTCACAGCTGAGCACGCCCTGTTCAACAAGATTGCCATAAGCGCGACTCACTGTCTTTCTGCTAACCCCCAACATATCTGCAAGTTCACGCTCTGGAGGCAGTCGGTCATTTTTGAGTAGACTTTCCGCTCTGATTGCGCTGATAATCTGGTTTTCTATTTGAACATAATAGGGAGTGCCGGTGGTCTTCTTAAGTTTAATGTTCAATCCATTTCTACTCATACTGATGCTGCCCCTTCAGTCCCAGACAAACCGTATCATTCTGCTCAAGAAAATGAAACATCAGTGTTACAGCAAGAAGATCCGCCGTCCCGCCCGGACTTATATTTTTCTCTACAAAGACCTCGTCCATTTTATGAACTTCGGCACGTCCCTCTTCAGTGTGCATGCCGCCCAGTGATAGAGCCTTTCTGGTCATGGATCGGACGATTTCTATGCCTTCGAGCCCGAAGCGTGCAAGTACATTCGTATCATCGACATGGATAAGCAGATTCAGCAGAACCTGAAGCATACAGTCATTCTTGTTGAGAACGCCACCCATAAGCTCTGCTTCAAGCATGGGTAAGCCATGCTCCATAACGGATGGAAATCCCCGTTCGACTTCACCCCGTATGCCGAGAACACCATGTTCATCATATTGCCTTTCTCCACTCGTCTTCTTCGTGCGTCTCTGCCCTTTTGGTGCCTTGAGCTCGCCGGTGACCCCTCTGGTCATAGCCTTGACGGTATCACTGAGAATGGACACAGGTATGGACTCGTAACCCCTTTTCTTAAGCATGCCACCTGCCGCACAGAGGATGCCGAGGGAGAAAATCGCGCCCTTGTGGGTGTTGACGCCACCCGTTGCTTGCAGCATTCTTCTTTCACCCATAATGCCAATGGGCCGGAGCTGCTGAAAGAGCACTTGCGCACTGTCACCTTCAAACTCGTAGCCCGCTTTTGCACAGTCATAGAACATATCTTTAAGAACCAGCGCACTGTCTAAAAAAGTGAAATAGTCCATATCCTTGTGGGCACCTGTCCCGAAGCGGTCTACCAGACCTGGCTTTGGCGAGGCACTGACCTCATATAGTAAAGACTTCACTGCACAATGCGCTATGAAATTCAATGTACTTTCCATTCTTACACCCCCCGATTGATACATCTATTGTACCTCAATCGGTCGCCTTAAACCATCTGATTGCATCAGATCTGCTCAACGCGTCTGTAAACGCTTTTATAGGCCTCAAGCAGATGACTGCGCATCTTTTCTCTCTCAAGCTCGAGGATTCCTTCAATGGATATGCTGGCAGGAGTGCAGATTCGGTCCTTAATCGCACCGGGATGCATGCCTTCTTCAATGAGCATCTGAGCAGTCCCACAAATGACATTGGCTGCAAGTGCGTAATTTTCAGGCGTCTTGTCAAAACCGACTGCACGCGCTGCATCCATCATGGATTCCAGATATATGGAGAAAAATGCTGGACTTGTACTGAATATCGAGGCATAGGCATCCAGTTTATCTTCTTCCATCTGCTTTAGCTTTCCAATAGCCCCCAAAAATCCAGCAATGAGACTGCCTGATTCCTCAGTAATATCACCCTGCATCGTATATGCAGTCATGCTCTCTCCAACATGCGCAGATATGGTTGGCATTATACGAACGCACTGGGCCTGTCCGCACATTTCTCGTATGCGCTCAACCTGATACCCCACCGCAGTGGACATGACAATCGTATTCTGGTCCAGATCGTCACCCATGCTCTTGAGGGCTTCGTCCATGTCCTTCTTATGAAGCGCAACCACAATCATATCAGCGTGCTCGGTGAGTTCACTCACGCAAGTGGCACATACCACACCATACGCTTCTTGAAGCGCTTTAGCCTTATAGCGGTTTACATCATAGACCGTGAATGATGCCATATCAAATGCCTTAGACCGAAAAAGTCCGTTTAGCATGGCAGAAGTGATGCTTCCGCACCCTATGAAACCAATTCTTTTTCCCATACATCCTCCTTTAGTAAAAGACTGACCCCGAAAATTGAAATTATACTAGCATTTAAATTTTTTCATGTCAAATTGATTTCCGGTTTAATATTTTAAATATTGATAAGTAAAATGCAGTTTTTACTCGTTTTTGGGTATTTTTTCGGGTACATTTTTTAGTAATTTTGTATGTTCCATTACTAAAATGCTGAAAATACAGACTTTTCAAACTTGGCACGGAAGTTGCGACATTACAAGTATCGTCACAGTCGAAAGGGGGACAGATTTTTTACAATTCACAAATCTACTTAACGAATTGGAGGGGTACTACTTGAGTATTGTTGCTTATCTTATTGGATCATGGGCAAGTCTTGGCGTCGGGCACGCTGCACTTAGAAAACCTCTGGAAGATCTTGCAGAGGTCGACCCAAACGCAATCACACCAGCCACAGCAAAAGAGGATGGTGTCGACTTCACACCAACGAACAAGTTCATACTTTTTGGACACCACTGGATGTCAGTAGCAGGTACGACGGCCATTGTTGCTTCTATTATCGGTCTCGTTTGGGGCTGGCTTCCATCCTTACTCTGGATGCTTCTCGGTGTACACTTCATCGGAGCCAGTACGGACTATTTCAGTTTGATGCTCTCAACCCAGAATGATGCAAAGAGCCTTGGGCAGCTCGCATCTGAAAAAATTCACAAGAACACCGGTAAAATGCTGAGTGCACTTTATTTTGTAGCAAGTATCCTTGTTACCGCAATGTTCGTTGTTATTATGTCAAACACTGTAGTGGGCGTACCTGAGTCTGCAGTACCGGTACTCATGCTCATACCGACAGCCATGCTGTTTGGCCTCTGCCTCAAGAAGGGCTTCCCGCTCCTTCCAACAACAGCAATGTTCATCGTCGGCATTATTGTAATGTGTTATTTCGGTGCCCTGCACCCACTGGTTCTTTCCTATAACACATGGGTCATTATCTTTGTCGTTTATACAATGTGTGCAATGACGCTGCCAGTATGGCTTCTGCTTGCACCGCGTGACTACCTCAACACAGCACTTGTAATCGGCGGTATGACTTTTGCAGCAATCGCACTTATTATTGTAAGACCGCCGATCCTTATGCCTGCATTTGTCGGTTTCCACAGTATTCGAGGACCGCTATGGCCTATGCTTATGGCAACCATTACATGTGGTGCTGCCAGCGGTTCGCATGGTCTTATCTCATCAGGAACAACGTCAAGACAGCTTGCCAACCAAAAAGATGGCTGGCTCGTAGCCTTTGGCGGTATGCAGGGTGAAACCTTCATGGCTGGCATCTCTGCGGCAATGATTATGGTTCTCTTCACTTATGACCAGTTTCTTGACAAGGCCTATTCAAACGCTGGTGCGGCCTTTTCTGAAGCAATGGGCAACTGTCTGAGCATGCTGGGTGTCAACCCTGTATGGGCAACGACAATCGGCGCACTGACATTTAGTGCACTCCTGCTTACAACGCTTGACTCATGGGCACGTGCAGGACGATACATCATGCAGGAGCTCATGCCTGAAAAGAGTATCGTCGCTAAGAACGTATGGGTAGCTAGCCTTGTTTACATGGCTATTGTAATTGTAGTAATGCTTACAATCCCTTACATGCAGCTGTGGTCTGGAATCGCCATCGGTTCCCTAACCCTTCTGCTCGTACCACTGGCACTCATGATGATCAGACATCAGGAAGCACAGAAGCCAGTTGACCTGAAGTACATTATTTTTGTCATACTTCCAACTGCTTTCGTCTACCCGAGTGCCATCGCAGCTATCGTGAGCCAGTTCGCCAAGTTCTATCAGGCTCAGAACTGGACATCACTAGGCATGCTGCTCTTTATGATCTTCTCAATTGGTTTCCTGACTGTCTTTACTTATAAGAAGCTTCAGGAAATCAAGAAAGCCCAGCAAATGGGCATCGCTGTTGAACAGCTAGAGAAAGCAAACTAATCAGCACAATCGAACAACCGTATGGAGGAAAAAGAAATGAGTAACGGAAAACTATTGGTTAGACAGCCTGCAAACGAACCTGTTAAGAGCTATTTAAGAGGAAGTGCAGAGCGTACGGCACTCGAGGGAAAACTCAAGGAACTTAGTGCTGAAGTAATCGAAATTCCACTGATTATCGGTGGAAAAGAAGTGCGCACTGGGATTACAAGAGACATCGTAATGCCGCATGACCACGGGCACATTCTTGCCAAGTACCATCTCCCTACTGAAAAAGAGCTCAATATGGCTGTTGAAGCTTCACTGGAAGCAAGACAAGCATGGGCGAGCCTCAGCTGGGACAATAGAGCTGCAATCTTCTTAAAGGCGGCAGAACTTCTTGCCGGACCATGGCGTGCAACACTCAATGCAGCAACTATGTTGGGACAAAGCAAAACAGCACATCAAGCAGAAATCGATTCAGCATGTGAACTGATTGATTTCCTAAGATTCAATGTATTCTACATGCAGGAGATATTTGAAGAGCAGCCAATCTCACTCAACACAGAACTTAACCGCATCGAATACAGACCGCTTGAAGGATTCGTGCTTGCGATCACACCATTCAATTTCACAGCAATCGGCGGCAATCTAGCAACCTCGCCTGCTATGCTCGGAAATGTCGTGAACTGGAAGCCATCTGATACAGCCGTTTACTCGAATTACTTCTTCATGAAACTCCTTCAGGAAGCTGGACTGCCTGACGGCGTTATCAACTTCCTGCCGTGTACAGGCGAGCAGGCGAGCGATACACTTATTCCGCATCCTAACCTGGGCGGCGTGAACTTCACAGGCTCAACTGCTGTGTTCGAAAAAATATGGAACAACATTGGCAAGCATATTGGCACATATAAGGATTATCCGCGTCTTGTCGGCGAAACTGGCGGCAAGGACTTCATCTTTGCACACAATTCATGTGATGTTGATGCACTTGTTACTGCACTTACACGTGGCGCCTTTGAATATCAGGGACAGAAATGCTCCGCTGCCTCAAGAGCTTACATCCCTGAAAGCATCTGGCCTGAAGTGAAGGAAAAGCTGGGAGCCAATCTGGCCCAGTTCGAGCCTGGCGATGTTTCCGAGTTCTCGGCATTCATGGGGGCTGTCATTGACCATCGTGCCTATGACAAAATCACTTCTTATATTGATGCAGCGAAGAATTCTAAAGACGCCGATGTCATCTTCGGCGGCGGGTACGATTGCCGCAAAGGCTACTTTGTTGAACCAACAGTCATTCAGGCAAAGACACCAACCTACAAGAGCATGTGCGAAGAAATCTTCGGGCCTGTCCTGACACTTTACGTTTATGAGGACACTTCATTTGAAGAAACTCTGAAAATCTGTGATGAGACTTCGCCTTACGCTCTGACTGGCGCAGTCTTCGCACAGGACAAGGCCGTCATCCAGCGTATGGATGAAGCCCTGAAATTCTGTGCTGGTAACTTCTATATCAACGACAAGCCTACAGGCGCAGTTGTTGGTCAGCAGCCATTCGGCGGCGCAAGAAAGTCCGGCACAAACGACAAGGCGGGAAGCAAGGTGAATCTGTACCGATTCATCAACATGCGTACAATCAAGGAAAACCTAGTACCGCCAACCGAGTTCAAGTATGCACACATGCTTGACTAAGCTCTAACTCACTCACTAACAATCCTAAGCTTAAACCCGTTTATATTATGATTTTAAGGCCTCCCTTTGGGAGGTCTCTTTTTTTGCGACATAAACAAAGCCCAGCATAAAAATATGAAGCGCTATAAGTCCTGATGTTCACATCAGAGCTTATAGCGCTTCATATTTTTATATTGGGCGCGTAAGCGACCAGAGCAATCGCAGATTGCTTAGGTTGTTGACAAAGGCGACTCTATTTCAACTGATCAATAAAATGCCCCAGCTCGTACCGCTTGATCTTATTGCTTAAAGTTTGCTGCGGCAAATCAAGGTCACGTGAAGCTTTTGAAATATTGCCCTGGGTTTTAATGAGCGCATCCTTGATGAGGTTTATTTCAAGCGCGCGCACAGCTTCCTTGAGCCGGACACGGTCACCGCTCACTTGCAGCGTCTGACCCGGCGCCTCTGTTTTTACAATTGACATGGATGCATTCAAGTCGGTGTCTTCAAAGCGAATCAGCATGTCTGTCGATATGGCTACAAGGCGTTCAATTACATTCTTCAACTCTCTGATATTGCCGGGCCAAGGATAATTCATGAAGAAGTCCATGGTCTTCTGGTCGACAGCGACAACCTTCTTGTCAAGACGCTCACTATACTCCTTAATAAAGCTCTGAACCAAGAGTGGAATATCATTTTTTCTAGCCGAAAGCGGCGGAAGCTCCAAATAGAATACATTCAGTCTGTAATATAAGTCCCGGCGCATTTCGCCAGTTTCTATGAGGGTTTTGGGATGTACATTGGTCGATGCAATCAGCTTGAAATCTACTGCGATTTCTTCGTGACCGCCAATACGTCGTATTTTGCCTTCTTGAATGACTCTTAGAATTTTAGCTTGCAGGTTCATCTGCATTGAGTTGATCTCGTCGAGAAATAAAATCCCGCCATGTGCAAGTTCAAAAAGGCCCGGTCTGGTTTCAGCCCCAGTAAAGGCGCCTTTCACCGTACCAAAAAGTATGCCCTCAAGAAGCGACTCCGGTATGGCCGCACAGTTCTGTGCAATGAAGGGCGTATTCTCCTCTTTCCTGAGGGAATGAATTGCTTGTGCAATCATCTCCTTTCCGGTACCCGTTTCGCCATATATCAGAACATTGGACTGATTGGCCGCAGCCAACCGGATTTGCTTTTTCAAGTTTATAATGGTCGGATCGCTTCCAATTATGGAATCGAGGGTGTAGAAGGCGCCATCATCCTGAGGAGAAACCTTGTGAATATCATCTTTTCTATTGATTGCCTGACCGACAATAAACTCTTCGGAAGCCAGATTGATTCCAGTGATATCCTCACCGATTTCGTAAGCCCCAATAATGCGCCCATCTTCAAAAAGAGGATAGGTCGACGTCAGTGTTGTCTTGCGCTCCCCTCTCGATGTTATAAAAGTGCAAATGCTGCCTTTCACAGGCCGCTGGGTTTTGATAACCTTGATAAAGGCACTGTTTTCTTTTGTAAGGCTTGGGAAAACGTCAAACAGGTTTCTATACAATACGCTTTCTCTGCCAAAGACATTGCCCTCTGCAGAGGCATTCAAATAAATGATATCGTAATCCAGATTGATAACGTAAACGGACTCGTTCATATCGGAAAATATATCGAGTAAATAGCTCGGTGTTTTTAAAAAAGATGAACGGTTCACAGTAGCACCTCTTCTGTTTTATACTTTCATACTCCTAGTATCATTATACCTTTTTGACACTTGAGATACCAGCACAAGAAATCATAAACACAAGCATTTCCAAGCTTTGTAAGCAATTCAATCCTTTTCGTACAATCAAGTAAAAAGAGCGTGAATCCGACTGGAAAACGACGCTTCCAAACGAACTCACGCTCTTACAAAATAATCCATGCACCAGTACACTTATATGCAGATCAGAACAGCCTGAACTAAAGTACTTTCGAAAGAAAATCCTTGAGTCGAGGGTCCTGAGGAGACTCAAACAGGTCCTTAGGAGCATTTTCCTCCAGAATCGCACCATCTGCCATAAAAACAGCTCTTGTTGCGACCTCTTTTGCAAAGCCCATTTCGTGGGTTACGACAACCATGGTCATTCCCTCGTTGGCCAAATCCTTAATAAGACTCAGCACTTCACCAACCATTTCCGGATCAAGGGCAGATGTTGGTTCATCAAACAACATGACATCCGGGTTCATCGCCAGTGAACGGACAATCGCAATCCTCTGCTTCTGTCCACCGGAAAGCATGGCTGGAAATTCATTTGCCTTATCAGACAGACCAATGCGCTTCAACAGGACCATCGCCTTTTTATTGGCCTCTTCCTTAGTCATGAGCTTGAGTCTCACAGGTGCCATAGTTATGTTCTGTAGTACTGTCTTATGTGGAAACAGGTTAAAATGCTGAAAAACCATGCCCATCTTACGTCTGTGCAAGTCAATGTTCACATTTTTGTCTGCCAGATTTACACCTTCAAATACAATTTCGCCGCTTGTCGGTACTTCAAGCAGGTTCAAGCTTCTTAAGAGTGTTGACTTACCAGAACCAGAAGGTCCGATGATCACAACAACTTCACCTTTTTCAATGTCGATGCTGCAGCTGTTGAGCGCAACGACTTCACCTTTATTATATTCCTTATGCAGATTCTTTACAGAAATCAGCTTATCTTTTGTCGCCACGTCTCATTCTCCTTTCAATGACTTCAACTGCCTTGCTTGCAGGATAGTTGATACAGAAGTAAACAAGTGCTGCAAGCACATATGGACCTATTGTGATATAGGTTGTTGAAGACACCGTCTTAGCAGCCCACATCAGCTCCGCCATACCCAGCGTTGACAGAATGGACGATTCCTTGACCATGGTAATCATTTCATTGGCAAGTGCTGGAAGTATGTTCTTGATCGCCTGCGGTAAAACAACAAGCATCATAGCCTCTGTAGCCGATAAACCAAGACTTCTTGCCGCTTCATTCTGTCCAGAATCCACAGCGAGAATGCCCGCACGGAAAATCTCAGCGACGTAAGCTGCGCTGTTAAGCGCCAGTGCCACGACACCTGGAATAAACATGGATGTATTTATAAATCCAAACAGATAGAATGTGGGTATTCTAATAAAATTGAACAGACCATAGTAAACCAGAGCCAGCTGGACCAGAAGCGGTGTTGATCTGAACACGGCAATATACATGCCTGAAATACTTCTTACAACCACTGACTTGCTCAATCGCATAAGTGCAAGTAGCAGGGCTGGAACAACTGCAATCAGTACCGATACAACGGAAATGAGCAGGGTGTATTCCACGCCTTGTATGAACAGTGAAACGTATTTCGGCAAAAATGTAAAGTTAAAAAAACTCGTTGGTGACATAATATTCCTCTCCCCGATGAAGGCCAGCATCACTTCCCATGCGCCTTCAAAGACTTGATGCAATAAAGCACAGTCCTCATTTTTCGATAAATAGAAAAGAGCGTAATTAAGGGTAGGTGTCCTTTATCACGCTCTTAATCCCAAACTTATGTTATTCTATTGCATTATCACTTTGCGCGTTCGCTTCTGCGATCCAAGCATCTATTGAGCCGTCTTCAGTGATTTCAGCAATTGTTCCATTGAATGACTCCAGCAGTCCCAGTGGATCATTCTTTTGAACAGCTACTGCATATGGATAAGCTTCTCCAAGACTAACTGGCGCAATCTCAAGACCTTCATCATTTTTTGCATATTGCACTGCTACAGCCCCATCCAGAACAATCGCGTCACACTTACCGTAAACCACATTGTTGACAAGGTCTGTTACTGTTGACATTGTTACAAGTGTCGCATCAGCCATATCGCTCATAACAAGCTCAGCTTTTGATGTTCCCATCTGTGCGCCCACTGACTTTCCAGCAAAGCTTTCCAGTGTTGTAAATGTCTCAGCATTTTCCGCCTTTACAAGTACCATAGGCGGCAGGTCTGTATAGTAGTCATCTGAAAAGTCTGCAACCTTCGCACGTTCTTCGTTGGCTTCTATCGCAGCGATGACCATGTCGATTTCACCCTTTTGAAGCGATGCCATCAGATTGTCAAAACTCATGTTTACAATTTCAAGTTCAAGGCCCTTGTCCTCAGCAAGCTTATTGGCAAAAGCAATATCAATACCTGCATACTCCTTCTCACCAGCATCATTGAGTACAATAAACTCAAAAGGCGGGTAGTCTGCAGAAGTTCCAAGAACCAGTGTGCTCTTCTCAGCTTGTTCTGCTGGCGCTGCCGAACAGCCTGCCATAAGCACCATCAGTGTAATCATCAATCCTATAAGTGTTTTTTTCATCTCAACTATTCCTCCATTAGATTCAGCTCGAATGTCTGGCATTCACCTCACGCTTATGTAAAATCACAATTCGCATGAATATACAATCATATTTATTCAACTGCATACATGTAGACCCGAATGCTGCGCAAGCCGCAATACCACATCATTTAAGAGCTATCTTTTATCTCTCTGTGTTTTCTCTGATTCATTATAATCGATTTCTATATAAATTAAAATACATTTTTATGTATTTATATTAAAAACTTTTTGTAATCATTAATTTTGTATGCATATTTACTCACTGTAATTCACGCAAAAATAAAACCGCAGTAAAACCGGTGAAATTGGCTTTACTGCGGTCAACATGCACTTTCGTTTAAATCCACTGTTTATCTGCAACACTATTTACACTTTACAAGGGTTCTGGTTTCGAAAAGTAATACCCTTGAATTTCATTGCATCCAACTTCAAGCAGCTTGTCATACTGAAGCTTTGTTTCAACGCCTTCGGCGACAACATTCAACTTGTAATCTGATGCAAGACGCATGATTGCATCCAGCATACTGTCAATTCTGCTGTTAATTTCAATTTGATCAACAAATGACTTGTCGATTTTAAGCTCATCTATTTCCAGCTTCGCAAGATAGTTCAGTGAAGAATATCCAGAACCGAAATCATCAAGGGATATCTTGATGCCGATGTCTCGAAGGGTATGGAAAATACTCAGTACCTGGTCAAAATTTTCAATCATCACGGCTTCAGTTATCTCAAAAATGATCTTATGCGGTGTCACCCCACTAGCTGCGACTGCACCGTGGACAAAATCTACAAACCCTGCGGATATCAGATGGGAGGGCGAAATATTGACAGACACACTGATATGGCTCCCGTACTTGTCACATAAGCGTCCATACTCATTTAAAACGCGTCTCAAGACAATTTCACCAAACTTATCGGCTCTGTTCATCCCTTCCAGCATGGGCACAAACTCATTGGGGCTTATTGACCCAAGGGCTGTGTCATTCCACCTGCTTAGGGCCTCAACACTGATCACCTTCCCCGTCAGGGTATCGACCTTGGTCTGATAATAAACCTCAAATACATCATCTTCAAGGGCATCATCCAGCCTTTTGCGCAGAAAACTGTCCTTTTTCAGATTTTCTTCCATTGTCGCGTCATAGGATACAACACTTACGGTATCGGTTGTCTTGGCATAGGTCAGTGCCAATTTTGCATGGTGGAGGGTTTCTTCGAGAGTACACGTTCCATCATGACTCTTGAAGCCAATATTGAACTCAATTTTATTGGATACCCTCGGCAGGTAAAACTCTGTGTCAAGCAGCATTCTTAAGGCGTCTAACCGCCTTAACAAACCCTCATCATCAGGTGCAAAAAACCAGAGTGCAAATTCGTTACCACTGATTCTTGAAAGCAGTTCATCCTTTTGCACTTCCATTTCAAAAATTCTTGCAATCTCTTTAAGGACTTCGTCTCCAGCGTCTTCTCCGTAAACCGAATTGATCACATTGAGATTCTTGATGTTGGCAATCATCAGATATCCACGCTTATATTGCTGCCTTCTTTCAAGAAGCATCTTGTCCAAATAGAAGTGATTTGGAATTCCAGTAAGCTGGTCATAATAGGCCAGTTTGAAAACCCTTTCCATACTATCCTGAAGCTCCTCTATGCTTTCGAGCAGATAACCCCGGATCGAATAGACCACCGTATGTAGAACTGCCAGATAGAACACAAAGACTATAAACTGAATAAACCAGAGTGCGACGCCGGATTTTACAGGAATATCTACAGGATGTCCATGGGAATAGTAGTAGAGCCAAATGAAGACCCCAATGGATACGACTGCCACAACTGCGCTTTTTTGCCGACTGAGAAAGAGCACTGCGACCACATTGCTCAGCATGATCAACTGTATTGCCGCACTGTCAAAGCCGCCATCCATAAAGGAAAGGACACCTATAACAATTGGAATGAGTATGGTTATGCTGATTTTCAGTTCAGCAGTCAATCGATTCTTAAAAATGCACAGCAATATGAAAAGCATCCCAATAAGCGCGTCATAGAGCGCAAATCGATTGTCTATGGGACTTAAGTAAATTGCCAGTGACGATGCCCACGAAACTATGCTTCCCAGCGGCAATACACGATTAAACTGCTCTTCTATTCGGTTGAGTATCATGGTGTTGTAGTCTTTTCGAATCATGAGAACACCTCATTTTCGTGCGTTTTCAGTAGAATTCGTCGGTCTCTTTGTAAATAATATACCTAATAAAATTTCGAATAGTCTGTTCATCGAAAATATTTAGATACGCAGGCAAATCCTTAAGTTCTGCTTCAAAATATATCCGAAGACAATAAAAGAAGCTGCACCTTCCTATACGATGGCGCAGCTTTCTTATTTCACTTGCTGAAATCTTTTCGGAGCTTTCTCTCTTTTTTCTTGATATTGTCATACCCAGCGATTTTCCGGTCAAGACGTGCAATGCTCTCCGCAATCTCTTCCATTTTCTCTACAAGGTGGGCACGCTGTTCTACCAATATGTTCTTGCGTGCATCCGAGGTTTCCTCACCCTGCTGAAACAAGTCAACATATTCGATTAGCTGCTCGATTGGAAGCCCCGCACTACGCATACACTTTATAAATCCCACCCACTTGCAGTCCTCTTCGCTGTAATCTCTTACGCCTGAAGCTTTTCGCCTGACGGGTGGTATCAATCCAATTCGCTCATAATACCGTAGCGTGTCCGGACTTAAATCATACTGTTCACTAACTTCTGATACGGTCATGTTTCACCTCGCTTCAAAGGGCCTGCCTGTATTGCCTAAGCTGAGGACAGGTCACAAGTCTATTTTTTCGCTTCAAAATGGTCTGCAACATCCTCTAGATGCTTGACGATTTCAATATGCTGAGGACAGCTCTTCTCACACAGGCCGCATGCTATGCATTCCGACGCCTTCCCTCTGGTTTTAGCCAGGTTTGCATAGTAAAAGCACTGTACTGAGAAGCCCTGATTCAAGCTCTGCTTATCTGTATTATACAATGCAAAATACTCTGGTATAGCAATATCTTTAGGACATCCCTCAACACAATAGCCACAGGCTGTACATGGGACCGTAATTGCCTCGTGTAGGAGTTCAACCGCTTTTTCTACAACTTCGGTCTCTTTCTGGTCAAGGGGCTTGAAGGCCTTCATATACTCTGTATTGTCCTCGAGCTGCTCATAATTGGACATACCGCTGAGAACGAGTGCAACATTGTCAAGGCTTGCTGCATAGCGTACAGCCCAAGACGCTACAGACTGGTCTGGCGCGAAGGCCTTGAAATGCGACTCAACCGCACCTGGAACCTGCGCAAGCGTCCCGCCCTTAACTGGCTCCATAACAAGAACCGGCAGTCCATTTGAAACAGCTACCTCATAGCACTTGCGTGACTGGATGCTCTTGTTTTCCCAGTCCATGTAATTGATTTGAAGCTGGACAAAATCCATGCCTTCATGCTTGTCCAGAATTTCTTCCAGCAGGGCTGCGCTGTCATGGAAGGAGAAACCAATCTTCCTAACCTTGCCCTGGGCCTTCTTCTCGCGAATGAATTCAAAGGCATCCAGTCGCTCTGCAATCTCATAGTTGAACGTATTCAGGTTATGGAGCAGATAATAATCAAAATACTCAACACCGCACTTTTCCAGCTGTTCATTGAAAATGCGCTCCATGTCTTCCTTTTTCTTTAGAAACATGGTTGGCAGTTTTGTAGCAAGCAGATAATCATTTCTGTCGTATCTTTTAACCAGTGCTTCACGGATATAGGTTTCACTTGTAAAGTTGTGATACATGTAAGCAGTGTCAAAATAGTTAAACCCTTTTTCAAGGAAGGCGTCCACCATCTTATTCAGCTGCTCGGTATCTACACTCGCACCATCAGACGTGTCCAGCAGTGGAAGACGCATACATCCAAATCCCAGTTTTCCTTTAATATTTTCCATTGGTACCTCCTTCATTTCTACTCTATTAATCGTAGCACTTGGAGTGTACTCCAAGTCAAGCCAAATCCGAATAAATTTCGGATAGTGAAACATTTTCTGATTTCCACAAGCGTTATCTTCCTATGTGAAATATGCTAAAATAGGGTAAAACACATATAAGGAGTGGAATTATGGCTTATACAGCATCTGTACTGACAATCAGCGACAAGGGTAGCCGTGGTGAACGGGTGGATAAAAGCGGCCCAGCACTTGTTGAAGCTCTCACAAACGCCGGATACACGGTAATACATACGGAAATTATTCCTGATGAATTTCATATTATTGCTAAAGCGCTCACCTACAGTTCTGATGAACTTGGTGCAAATCTAATTCTAACCACTGGCGGAACCGGATTCTCACCTCGGGATATTACCCCGGAAGCGACCGAGTCCGTTGTTGAGAGAAGAACACCAGGGCTCGTCGAGTACACGCGTCAGGAGAGTCTCAAAATCACACCAAAAGCAGCGCTTTCAAGAGCTGCTGCAGGTATACGCGGAAAATCTCTGATCATCAACATGCCTGGCAGTCCAAAGGCGGCAACTGAGCACATTGGATTTTTACTTCCTATTCTCGGTCACGGGTTGGATATTTTACTAGAGCTAGATGGGGAATGTGCCCGCCCATAGGATAAGAGAAACGCCACAAATGTAAGGAAATGCACAGAGCAACCTAACGGTCGCTCATGTCGTTAGTCACGCCATATACGCAAATTCAAGAGCTGATCATTTCAAATGCTGATTTGAATGATCAGCTCTTGAATTTACGTGCATTTCTTAGTCTTTTTCGCACAAAAATACCACCTCCCGGGTGGTCTTCCAACGACGAAAAGAGCTCCCCTTTTCGGTCAACTCTTCGTCTTATATAAATGAAATTATTTGTTCAAGTTACTGACGATGTCAACAACTGTTTTTGTCATCTCTTTGATTGGTGCCTGAACACCTGTCCAAATTTCAAATGCTTTTGCACCCTGGTGGATCAGCATGCCTACACCATTATGTGTTCTACATCCAATTTCTTCTGCTTCCTGAATGAATTTAGTCTTCAGTGGGTTGTAAGTAATATCACTTACGATAATGTCTTTGTTCAGCAGTTCCTTGCTGAAAGGTGTTCTGTCAACCTGTGGCATCATGCCGATACCTGATGCATTGATCACTACATCACTCTTATCGATACATGCTTTAAGGTTCGCATCACTCAGTTCAAATACTTCTGCACAGGTTCTCAGGTTTGCATTGATTTCTGATGCTACGATTTCAGAACAGTTAATCATACGGTCTGTAATGTAAATTTTCTCTGCACCGTAGAAGCCAAGTGTAAAGGCGATCGCTCTACCCGCACCACCAGCACCTAGGATTGTAAATGTCTTCCCCTTTGGATCGAAATCAAGTTCTTCTTTAAGTGAAGCAACATAGCCTTCGCCGTCCGTGTTGTATCCGATCAGTCTGCCATCAACGATTTTAACTGTGTTTACAGAGCCAATCTTTGCAGCCAGTTCATCTACTTCGTCCAGGTAACGTAGAATACGAACCTTGTTTGGCTTTGTAACGTTGAAGCCTGCGTAGTTCATATGCTTCAGACCCTTAACAACGTTGTACAGCTCTTCCTTGCCCACTTCAATTGGTCTGTAGAAATAGTCCAGCCCCAGCGCCTCAAAAGTCGCATTGTGCATTTGAGGAGAGAATGTAAAAGTAAGCGGTTCTCCCAGCAGGCCAATCATTTTTGTCTTAAGTGTTATCATTATCTGTTCACCTCGTTATTTAGTTGAATGTTCAGCCGGATACGCTCCAGCAAATCCTCTGCTTTCAGTTCACTGCTGTCAGATTAAGAGCCAGTACCGCTTTCCAAAAGTGGATTATAAGCCGCCGTGAAGCGGCTTATAATCTCTTTGGAGTTGGAGGAGACTAACTATTATTTTGCTGCATCGATTTCTGATAGTAGTGAGTCAACAAGTTCTGTGCCTATGTCTTCACGGATCATATCGTAAACAGGCTTTGCAAGCTCTTGGATCTCTGCAAATTGGTCTGCTGACAGATCGATGATTTCAAGACCTTCACTCTTAAGAAGCTCAAGTGCTTTTGCATCTTCTGACATACCGATATCGTAAGAGTATTGAGCGATTTCAGCGAATACTTCGTCTACAACTGCACGAAGATCTTCTGGAAGACTTTCATATACGCCTTTGTTCATTACAGTTGTGTTGATGAACATGATATGGTTTGTGTTGATGATGTAATCTTGCTGCTCGTATAGTTTCGCAGAAACTACAGTTGCATATGGATTTTCCTGTGCATCTACAAGACCCTGCTGCAGTGCGATGTAAAGCTCACTGAATGCTAGTGGAGATGGGTTTGCGCCTAGAGCCTTCCAGAATGCAAGGTGGTATTTGTTTTCCATTGTTCTGATTTTGATGCCGCCGAAGTCAGACATGCTGCGTACAGGAACGTTCGAGCTCATTTGTCTGTAGCCAACTGGAGCCATCATTACAAGCTCAAAGCCAGCATCTTCGTACTTCTTGTTGATTTTTTGTCTGAATTCGCCGTCGCCATTCAGTACATTCATAGCAACTTCAATATCTGTAAGTGCAGCTGGCATATCGAATACTGCAAGTTCAGGAATGAAGTTAACCATTGGAGCAGTTGTCAGCGTTACCATTGCAAGGTTGCCCGCCTGAGAAGATTCAATCAGTTCACGGTCGCCACCAAGCTGAGCGTTTGGATAAACATCCACTTGAAGTCTTCCACCTGATTTTTCTTCAAGCAGTTCTTCAGTTTTCGCTGCAGCAATACCTGCAGGACTAGACTCAGCAGCACTGTAAGCCAACTGTAGAGTATAAACTTGCTCTTCTGCCGCACCAGCATCTGCGTCTGATCCACCTGTTTGTGCAGGTGCATCTGAACCACCGCTGCAACCAGCTAGATTCATCATCAGCGCGCCAGCAAGTAAAATACTCAAAAATTTCGACTTTCTCATTTTGTTTCCTCCCTTTGTCTGTAAACGTTGCATTTATATATTTTGTTGCATGTTACCTAATTGTCAGACGTTCTTTGTCTCTTCTGGCTAGTTAACAAGAAGTAGACTGATTTGCGGTACAAATGTAATGAACATCAAAGCAATAATAAAGGATATTACAAATGGAATGACTTTCTTACCTAAAGCCATAACCGGCGTCTCTATCAAAGGACTCGCGACAAACAGGTTTACGCCAAATGGAGGCGTTACCATACCAACTGCAAGGTTAACGGTCATGATGATACCGAAGTGAACCGGATTTACACCCATCTTAACAACTGCAGGCAGAAGGATTGGCGCAAGGATAACGATCGCAGGACCAACGTCCAGGAACATACCCAAAATAAGGAATACAATGTTAATTGCAAGGAGCAGCGTAAACGTCTGTGAGAATGATGATGTCAGGTAGTTACCGATCATGTCTGGAGCACGCATTAGCGTTAGAACACGGCCAAATACTGTTGCAAGTGCAAGTAGCATCGTCAGTGGTGCATATGAACGCACTGTCTCACGAAGAATTTTTGGCAGGTCAGGCATAACCATTGTCTTGTAAATGAATAGACATACGAAAAGTGCGTAGAATACGGAAACACTTGCTGCTTCAGTCGGTGTAACAATACCGCTGTAGATACCGCCAAGGATGATAACTGGAGCCATCAGCGCCCAGAAACTTTCTTTGAAAACGCCTACAAAACCTTTTGCTCTCAGGTCTTTAAGGTTGTTATCTATAGCTTCTCTGTCCTCGCCTTTGATCTTACAGTAGATATAAGCATAAGCCATCAGCGAGAATGCGATTAGAAAACCTGGAAGAACACCTGCACTGAAAAGTGCACCAACTGATGTTCCTGTCGTCAGGCCGTACATGATAAACGGAATACTTGGAGGGATGATTACACCCAGACCACCGGCAGTTGCAACAAGCGCAGCTGCAAATACCTTGTCATAACCAAGTGATACCAGAATCGGAATAGTCATACCGCCAACAGCAGCTGTTGTCGCGATGCCCGAACCGGAAATTGCACCGTAGAACAGACATGTGATGATAACTGCGATAGGCATTCCGGCAGTTCTTTTACCAACGATGTAAGCGAATACATCGAAAAGTTTCTTTGAAATTCCACCACGTGCCATGATGGCACCTGACAGGATAAATAGGGGAATGGCAAGAATCGGTGTATTGTCGATTCCACTAACCATACCTCTTATAACATACGGTACATTAGCTACGAATGTCGGATTCAGCAAAGAAGGTAAAATGGAAGCCAATCCGAGTGCGATAGCGATAGGTACACTAAAAACCAGCGCTACAGCAAAAATTATTAGTATTTGAGCAACCACTTATTTAACCCCTTTCTGCAACGACTGAATCAGACTCTGCCTTGGATTCGCTATGCTTTTCGCCTGCGAAAGTCTGCTTCACTGTAACTGCAAGTACTTGAAAACCTCTTAGAATTGCAAGTGAAAAACCAACGATTGTACAGCTGTAGATCAGATACATTGGAATTCCGATTGCCGGACTTTTCTGTCCACTTGCATAAATGCCCTTAACCACTTCAAAAGCATTTGAAAGTAGAAAACCGAAAAAAGCAAGTACGATAACTTGTGTCGTAATATCAATGAGTTTCTGTACTTTCTTAGGCATTACTCCTAATATTGCGTCAATTCTGAGCATGCTTCCCTTTTTGATCGAATAACTGATACCAATGAATGTTGACCAAACAAAACAGTATCTTGTCAGTTCTTCCGGCCAAGACAGCGACGCATTGAATACATATCGCATTACGATTTGAAGCATCATAATCGATGCAATCATTACAAGGAGTGTCATTAGTATGTACTCCTCAAAATTTTCATCCAACCATTTAATGATTTTCAACGTTTCCCCCCCTAAAATATTAAGTCATAAGACTTTTACCACGCACGTCCAGTAAACGTTTTCCTTATTCTGGAACCGATTTCGACAGCGCAAAATCTGTCGAAATCAGTCTCAGAAGATTTACTGAGTTTATTTAAGTTGTTGCATGCTTGGACTTTGTTGCTTCTCCAAACATCAGCTTACCTTCAACAACATTTTCCTTTGGAGTGTAAATATCATTGATATTCCAGATACCATCTGTAGGTACTGGGATGTTCTCCATTGGTACGTCGATCAGGTATGGTTCGTTCGACTCAAGTGCTTCCTGAAGTACCCCTTTGAATTCATCAGCTGATTCAATGCGCTTCGCCTTGATGCCGTAGCCTTTAGCGACCTCTGCCCAGTTCGGGCTGTATGGTGCACCTTCAGCGCTTTTAAAAATTGTACCAAATGAATGGTCATAGTGCGATGCAGTTAGGCCTGCAATCGTACCGAATGCGCCATTGTTCATGACTACCCAAACTACTGGGATGTTCTGCTCAACAGCTGTTGCAATCACTGAAGGGTTTGCAGCGCCAAATCCGCCGTCGCCTACTAGTGTGATAACTTTCTTATCTGGAGCTGCCAGCTTGGCACCTAGAATTGCAGATGGTCCGAAGCCCATTGTCGCAAGACCGCCCGGATGAAGAATTGTTCTTGGCTTCGTAATGTCAAACTGCTGTCCAACACCATTCTTGTTCCAACCCACATCTGTTGCGATGATACCGTCTTCTGGGAAGACTTCACGTACATCCTTCAGAATACGCTGTGGTGTCATTGGGAATCTGCCGTCTTCTGAGATTTCAACGTTAGAAGCTTTGAATTCCTTCTTGTATGTGTCGATTGCAGCTCTTAGAGCAGGCTTGTCAACGCCTTCCGGCTTAAGCTTTTTAGCAGCTTTCAGGATTGCAGCCAGTGCTTGTTTAGGATCAGCAACTGCGCCAATGCTTACTGGGAAGTTACGGCCCACTTCAGCTGGCTCTAGATCAATTTGCATGAAAGTCGTATTTGACTGGTTAAATGTAACATCTTTGTACCAAGAGCTTGAATCAGCTTCTGCAAAACGCGTACCGACACCCAGAATAAGATCTGCATTCTTCGTTACACCATTTACAAAATCTGTACCCCAGAAACCTGTCATGCCAACATGTAGTGGATGTGTATCTGGAATTGCACCTTGACCCATCAGAGAACGTGTTACAGGAATATCAAGGAACTCGATAAGTGCTGCCAGTTCCTCAGATGCACTTGTCTGAACAACTTGACCACCAATGTGGATTACTGGGCTGTCAGCTTCGATAAGTGCCTTCGCGATACGCTCAGCAGTTTCTTCAGAAAGCGCTGGCTTTTCAGTAACGTGTGAATCCTTGTAAGTTCTTTCAAAGTAAGATTCTTCAATTTCTCTTGAGAACATATCCATTGGTACTGAAATCAGTACAGGACCTGGACGGCCAGACTCTGCAAGTCTGAATGCTTTGTCAAGAATCTCCGGGAACAGCTCAGGCTTGTCAATTCTCCAAGCTCTCTTAACAAAAGGCTTGTAGATATCGTATTGTGAGCCGTCACAGTGCAGGTTAACTTCCTGGTGTGGATGCTTTCCATAGTAGAAGCTTGGAACATCACCTGCGATAACAACCATAGGGATGTTATCAAGTGCGGCATTGGCAACACCTGTAGCTGCATTTGTCAGGCCAGGGCCCAGGTGGCAAAGGACAACACTTGCCTTTTGTGTGATTCTTGCATATCCGTCAGCAGCGTGTGCTGCGATTTGTTCGTGTCTTACTGAGATGTATTTAACCTTCTCCTGTGACTGAAGTGCATCCAGCATTGCGATTACAGTATGACCGCAAAGACCAAATACGTGTTCAATACCCCTTCTTTCCAAATAATCTACCAACTGGTAGGAAACCAACTTCTTCAATATCATTCACTCCTTAAAGTTCTTAGTATATCAAGCGCACCTCTGATGTATCAATTACTAATTGAAGTACATGGATTATGCTTCTAGTGATGGATCGTAAAACTCACCGAATAGCTCTTCGTCAGAAGGTCTGTCTTCTTTGATTGGACGTGCTACCCAAGTGATGTTCATGTAGTGCTTAAGATTAACGTTTTCGTTTGTAACGTTACCGCCCCAAATACCACAGCCAAGGCTAGATGTCATAGGCATACCGTTTGTGAATGAACCTGCATTCGCTTTTGACTGAGGCTGACGTACCATGATTCTACTAACTGGTGCAGCCAGTGCATGTCTATGGATATGCTCGTCGTTGAATGAGTAGATACCGCATGAGTGGCCTTTACCGCCAACTTCGTAGATTGCACGCATCATATCAAGCGCGTTTTCAAATTCTCCCTCATACTTGTAAACTGCCAGAAGAGTGGTCAGCTTCTCATGAGAGAAGAAATGTTCTTGTCCGATGCCGTCGCCCATTACGATGATGAACTTGCGATCTTCTGGAATTTCAAATCCAGCAAGCTTCGCCATTTTTTGAGGAGCCGATGCAACTGAGTCTGGTAGACGGTGTCCTTCAGCATCCCACATGATATTTTTAAGTTTCTCTTTTTCGTCTTCGTTTGCTAGGTAGCCGCCTTCTTTTTGAAGTTGCTCAACGAACTTGTCGAAGATTTCTTCAGAAATGATCAGGTTACCATCTGCAGAACATCCTGAACCGAAGTCAGATGTCTTACTTAGCATTGTGTTGCGTGCTGCTTCTTCAATATCAGCAGTTTCGTCGATAACCATAGTAGAGTTACCCGCACCAACACCGTATGCTGGTGTACCAGAGCTATATGCTGCTCTTACAAGGCCTTGGCCGCCTGTTGCGATTACCAAGTCAACTTCCGCCATAAGTGTTTGTGTCATTGTCATATTTACATTTTGCAGACAGATTAGCAGGTCAGCTGGAGCGCCTTGCTCTACAAGTGCTTGACGCATGATTTCTACTGCTTCGTAAGCTGTCTTCTTAGAACGTGGATGCGGCGAGAAGATAATTGCATTTCTTGCCTTGATACCGTATACAGCAGTACCTGCTGGAGTAAGTACAGGGTTTGTAGTAGGAATAACTGAGCCGATTACGCCAACTGGCTTCGCGTATTTTGTGATGCCCTTTTCCTTATCTTCTTCAATGATGCCAACACTTTTTTGTCTTAGGGAATCACGAAGGATACCTCTGATTTTGAAACGCTTGTTCATGCGGCTTGCGTAGTCGCCAAGCTGACTTTCTTCAATACCTTTATTTACAAGACCTTCGAAAGTAGTCTTGTTAGCAATCGACCATGCTACCGCTTGGATAAGCTTGTCTACTCTTTCCTGATCGTATGTTTCAACGATTGCCTGTGCTTTTCTTGCTCGTTCAAGAGCATCTTGAAGTTCTTGCTGTTGTACGTCTGTAAGTGGCTTAGACATAATAGTATTTCCTCCTTGACTTAACGCGATCTCATGCATCCCTATTCATTGCTGAGATATTCTGTTTTAACCTGCTGCAAAGCGAAACGTTTTCCATTAAAACCAAATTATTAGATGGCTCTAAATTTTATTTTGCCGAATCGATTCGTTGTTGTTTGAAAATAAAACTTCGCCATTATTTATGGAAATTTCCATAATAAATTCGTTGCCGAACTTTTTAGCGAATCGATTCGTTACTTGTTCAATAAAAAAAATCTGAAGTTCCATCTGCTAATATCCATTATATTTACTTCGATCAATAAGTCAATAGCAACTTCAGATTTTTTTGAAATTTGATGGGAACAGACTTGCATTATGCAGGTTTTAAATATTGCCAAATCCCTTGCACTTGCTTGATCCTCTTACATGAATCTCAGGTTCTAAAATTATGGACTCCGGATTGTCCTGGTCGGATTCAATCCTATTGACCAGCAGTTCTACTGCCTTGCCGCCTCGAAGTGTTGGAAAACTTGAGATTGTCGTCATCTTCGGTTTTACGAGCTCTGTTTCGCGAATGTTGTCAATCCCTGATACTGCAATGTCTTCACCAACTACAATCCCCAAATCATCAAGGGCATTCATAACGCCTAGGGCGACAACATCATTGAAGCAGACAATAGCTGTCGGTCTGGACTCTCTCGACATCAAATCACGCGCCGTGTCATATCCTGCCTCTTGAGTAAGCTTGCACTGAATGACCACAGACATATTGATGTTGATTCCATTGGCACTCAGCACACTGAGGTATCCTGCCTTACGCTCACGGTAAGCAACAATTTCCTCATAGCCTCCAACAAATGCAATATTCGTATGTCCCAGTTTCACAAAATGCTCCGCAGCAATCTGTCCTGCTCTGAACTCGTTTACACCAATATAGTCACACAGGTATTCGGGTAAATTTCTATTAATGGACACAACGGGGATGCCGATATTCTTAATCATCATAATCGTGTCATCTGTCGTACCTGGTACAGCATAAATGATGATTCCACAAACTCTATTTTCTATCATAGAAGAGATGAGCCGATCCTGTTCTTCTTTAATACCAAAAGTACAACCAATCAGAATTGTTTTCTTTGAATTATTGGCTTCCTGATAGGCGCCCTTTAGAAGTTCTGTATAAAATGAATTGTCCAGATTCGGTATAATAAGTCCAATTGTTGATGATGACTGTGATCTTAGACTTGCTGCAGCTCTATTGTATATATAGCCAAGTTCCTTGGCTGAAGCAATGACTTTCTTTTTTGTTTCGTCTGACACATATGCAGATGAGCCACTCAGCGCTACTGATGCTGTTGTCCTTGATACACCCGCATGCTGTGCAACATCTTTCAATGTAATTGAATTCTTTTTTTTATTACTCATGACACTCTCCATCCGTAATACCTGATTTGTACACAGTATAACAAAACGCTTTCTTTTATGTCAATTTATGCATACCGTCTTTACATGTTTTTTAAACTTAACCCTTGACAAAATTAATTTGAGACCTTACAATCATTTTGCAAAGCAAACGTTTTTTTTGAAGTACAGCGAATCGATTCGCTATCTGTTGAATATCATTATAGCACACTTTAATTCAAATCTTAGCAAAACATTGTTAAAAACTTATCTAGACACTCCTCTGCTACTTACAACTTGATAAGAGCTATATTTTATTTACAGTAGCGAATCGATTCGTTATTTATTTAACTATTACGATTCGACCCTGTGTTTACAAGCACTGAGCCTAGATAACCCTTACGCCTACAACACTCTTGAACACTGGAGGTGTTCTCATGAATTTTCCAAAACGCGTTCATATTAACGAAGTTGGCCCCCGTGATGGCCTTCAAAATGAAAAAACAATTCTTTCCAGCACAGATAAAGCCAACCTGATCAACGGTTGTATCGACGCTGGTTATAAAACTATTGAAATTGGTTCACTCGTTCACCCTAAAGCGATTCCGGCCCTAGCTGATACTGAAGATGTATTCGCTAAAATCAACCAATCGCCTGATGTTGAGCTTCGTGTTCTTATTACAAACCTGCGTGGTGTTCAACGCGCCATTGATGCAGGCATAAAAAAAGTGAAGCTAACTGTTTCTGCAAGTGCTTCACACAATATGAGCAATTTCAACAGACGCCCTGAGGAGACTGTTAAAAATTTCTCAGAGTGTTGTGATCTCGCTCGAGAAAACGGTATCGAAGTCTCTGGTGCCATTTCTACAGCATTTGGATGCCCATTCGAAGGCCCTATCAGTATTGAAGCTGTAGAGAACCTGGTAATTGAGTTCCAAAAGCTTGGCATCAATGAACTTTCCCTGTCTGATACGACGGGTATGGGAAATCCAAGAGAAGTCTTCGAAAAATGTTCTTACTTTAAAAACAAGTATCCAGAAGTCAAGTGGGTCCTTCACTTCCATAATACAAGAGATATGGGTTTGTCTAATGCCCTTGCAGCGATGAGTGCTGGTATGGAATACTTTGACGCAGCATTCTCCGGTCTTGGCGGTTGTCCATACGCACCAGGTGCGTCTGGAAATCTTTGCTCCGAAGACCTGATCCACATGTGTGAAGAAATTGGCATTGAAACAGGTGTTGACCTTGACAAAGCAATTTCAATCGCACGCCAGGTGGAAACTCTGGTAGGACATAAAACAGACAGTTTCATGCTCCGCGCCGGTAAAGTAAGTGATCTTAGCCTTAAGCAACCTGAGAAACAAAACAATTAATCCCAATACTTATAAAAAGGAGACTCATAATGAAAAGACAATTTTCACTAGCTCACCTTACTGTCTTAGGTTGTTCCCCTTCTGAGATGGCTTACATCGCAGCGATGACAGGCTATGACTACATCAGTATCCGCCCAATTTACATGGGACTGCCAAACGAACCCAACTATGATCTTGCTGCAAACAAGGAAATGTTCAAACATACAAAACGCGCCCTTAAAGACACTGGCGTTAAAGTTCATGACATCGAGCTTGCACGTGTTTATGACGGTGTTGATATTGCCAGCTACGAGCCTGCTTTTGAAGTTGCTGCTGAGCTTGGCGCAAAAAGTGTTCTGAGCAGCATCTGGACACCTGACAAAGCCTTCTACATTGAAAAGTTTGCAGAACTCTGTGATCTGGCAAAAAAATACAATCTCAATGTTGAGCTTGAGTTTGTATCGTGGGCTGATGTCGGCAATCTGAAACAAGCCGTTGAAGTTCTAAAAGCTGTAGACAAAGACAATGCAGGCGTCATGATTGACACACTGCACTTTAACCGCTCTCGAGTTCAGCTCTCTGAGCTAGATGAAATTCCTAAGGAATGGTTCCATTTCGCACACCTTTGTGATGGTCCTGCTGAAATTCCTACTACTAAGGAAGGTCTGATTCATACAGGCAGAGATGAGCGTCTTTACCTGGGCGAAGGCGGTATCAACATCGCAGATATCGTATCGCATCTTCCGCAAGATATCGTTTACTCACTTGAACTGCCGCATATCGCTCGTGCAAAAGAGCTTGGATATGCTGAACATGCGAGACGCTGTATCGAGACAGCTCAGAATTATCTGAGAAACCACCTCGACCTGAAACACAATATCGCATAAGACACAAACACAATAATATCAGAAAGCAGGCTGCTGTTCTCATGCCACTGAAAATACTTGCAGTACTGCCTTCTGATAATATATTCTGTATCACTCAACGCGCCTAAAACCCTCCTCCACGGAAACTCCTTTTAGGCGCATTTCCTTTTTTGACTTTTTTCATTTCTAAACGACATTCAGTTCCACGCTTTCATCTGCAGCTTCAATCATGTTTCCGAGTGCACGCATTGCAACAATGTAACCGTCTGAACCGAACCCAGCGATAATCCCTGAAGCCGCTGCTGCTGTCACAGAATGTCTTCTGAACTCTTCTCTTGCATGAATGTTTGAAATATGCACTTCGATAACAGGAATTGAGATGGCTTTCACTGCATCGAGAATTGCGTAGCTGTAATGTGTCAGTGCAGCTGGGTTCATGATGATACCATCGTACTTCTCATCTGCTTCGCAAATCTGATCTACGAGTACACCTTCATGATTTGACTGCAGTACGCGACAGCTAGCGCCCATTTCCTGAGCACAGGCTTGAATTTTTTTAGTGATGTCGTCCAGTGTTTCGTATCCGTAGATATGTGGCTCGCGTTTACCCAGCATATTTAGATTCGGTCCGTTCAAAACTAGTATTTTCATTGTGTTATCCTCCTATTTGATAGCTCTCTCTATTCCTGATAATTTAGCCGTTTCCCATTTTAACATCAATTACTTCAGATTGCTCATATCTCTTTACACGCATCTTTGAGCGCTCATCTGCCATTTCACCCTCAAAATGCTGAGCAATCTTCGATTGCTCATGTCGCCTTTCAGCTCTACTTTAAACGCTGAGCAATCTTCGATTGCTCATGTCGTTTACACGCCATATACGATTCCGCTCGAACGGATTTGTTCTAATCCGGATTTGACCAACCCGTTCGAGCGGAATCGTGCATTTCTTTGTTTTTTCGAAAATAAAAAAGAGTTCCTTTGTTTAAAGAAACTCTTCATGATTCTAGCATCATTTTCATTTTCGTTCGTAAGATTTTCTTTAAGACGGGTTGGTCTCATATATGAATTTATTGTATGCAAAATATCCAGCGCTAAAAAAGAAGAAGCCCCAGAAAAAGAAGAAATAATAAAAGTTTTCATTCATGCAATTTAATAAATTCAACATAACATCCAACTCCAGTCAATAAGTCAGCCGATTCCTTCGGCTAAAAACCGCATGTAATAACGGTCGTTGGTAGTATTTTAGGGTATACAGCACCTTGTGTCAATATATTATTCTGAATATTTATGAAATGCGCCTTATTCAGGTGTTTTTTTAGAAGCGCTCTTTTTTTTGAGGAATTCTTATTTTTTAGCAAAGCAACCAAGCCCATCTTAAAGCCTTCAAATCGCCTCAAACCTTAATTTTACCGTGTTTATATTCAGTTCATCTCATTATGGGTATAAAGTACTTGAATCGACAACTCAAACCATTCGTCACAGGAGCTTGCCATGATTAAGTTCTTTAAAAGGCCTCAAATAAACAACTTAAAAATGAAACTGCTCATTCCTATTCTCGCAACAACCCTGATAGGGCTTCTTGTCATGGTATTCGCACAGTATTATCTTGCAAAGTACATCATTGAAAACGACAACGAGAGCGTCCTTACCAGCAAGGTTGAAAAGCTCTCGGTTTCTGTTGACAGCAAGTTTGACCTATGGTCAAGCCTCATTGAATCCCTCGCTTATAGTGCCCCTGCCAAGGCCATGGACATTTCAGAGCTGACAACATTCGTAGGCCAGCGCCAGGTGCTTTACAGCGACTTTATGCTCCTCTATCTCGCAGACACATCAGGGAATGTCATGGCAACAAAGGGCGCCAGACTCAACATTGCAGACAAGCCCTATTTCAAGGAGGCGCTATCCGGCAATTCTACCGTTTCCAACCCCACTATTTTCGGGACCATCATCACGCCAGTCATTACAATCAGTGCACCTGTTTATGACACCTCAGACAAGGTCATCGGTGTTATTGGCGGTGCAATAGAGCTGCGTCAAATCTCCGACATCATTAACGCAGCGTCTTTTTCAGAAACGGGTTATGCCTATATGATCAGCTCTAGCGGTCTCTTCATTGCCTATCCTTCTGACGATTCGAACAAACTCGCTGCCCTATCACAGCTTCAGGAGAATTATTATAGAAATGCAAGTCCCAGTCTTCAGGAGACTTTGAGAAGTATGGAAAACGGAGAGTCCGGACTTGCTTACTACACGGTTGGAAATACGCAAAAGACAGCAGCATATATGCCAATTCTAGATGGAAAATGGTCTGTCGCTGCTTCCATTTCTGTTGAAGAAATCACAGAAAGCATACAGGCCCTGAAGTTCAACTCCATCTTCTTAACCCTTGTCATCGTCACTACGGAGATTGCCTTGCTCTTTTATGCCATAACGCATCAGATTCTCACACCACTCAAACAGCTTCAGACCGGTAGCGTGCAGCTTGGGGAAGGCCAGCTGGACTGGCGCATCAATATCAACAACAGTTCTGAGGAGTTTAAAAAACTAGCTGAAAAATTCAACTTTATGGCTTTTCGACTTGAAATCATGATAGCTGAAAGAGATAAAATCAGCGCCACGCTCAAAAGAAACAACGAAATGCTCGAAGAACGCGTCAGAGACCGCACCACTGCCCTCGTAGACACAAATGCTGAGCTCAAGTCCAGCAATTTGAACCTGTCAAAGGCAAACAACATATTGGCTGCGGAAATTGAAGCGCGACTCAAAATCGATGCAGAGCTTGAAGAGACAAACAAGCAGCTCAAGCTTACACTGGAAGCTTTAAAGTCTACACAATCGAAACTCATCATACAGGAAAAAATGGCCGCTCTAGGCAACCTGGTCATCGGTGTTGCCCATGAACTCAATACACCTGTTGGAATATGCATCACCTCGCTCTCGTATCTTGAGAAAATCACCTTTGCTATCGAAGCGTCCTTCAAGGCCAATACGCTCGGTACCGCACAGTTCAATGAGTTTCTCGAGGAATCAAACAATTCCATACGAACAATCAAAACCGGCCTTAACCGTACGGACACACTCATCCAAAGCTTTAAAAAATTCTCTGTTGGACATATTGATGAGTCAGTTGAGAGAATTCACATGCTTTCGTTCATTAATGACACCCTGGGAAAAATCGACCTGCATCTGGAGGATCTGGATATTTCAATCCAGGTGGACTGTTCTCCTACACTCATCCATTACAGCTATCCAAGCGCCATAGAGCAGATTATCACCAGTTTGTCTGAAAATGCTGTCCTTCATGGTTTCACAGCCTCTCAGGACATTCCTGTACCCGAAGACATTAAATCAAAGCAAATCAAACTTGTGGCCGAATCTTCAAACACAGGCATACGTCTGTATTTCTCTGACAATGGTATTGGAATGCCCGAAAATATTCTTAAAGATATTTTCTCGCCATTCTTCACAACCAAACGTGGACAGGGTAGCGTCGGTATTGGGCTGTCCGTCCTCTACAACATCATCACACAGAAGCTAGGTGGGTCTGTCACAGTGGACAGCAGCCCTGGCGATGGTACCAGCTTTACGATCGAGTTACCTGACAATTACGGATAATCGCGCCTATATCAATTGAACTTTATTCAATTACCGGAGGTTCTTATGAAATACTCAACGCGTTCAATACGCTTTCTTACCCTACTGCTTGTGTTTGCCCTCGGAGTGTGCGCCGCCTGTGCCAAATCCGAAGCACCAGAGCAGGCGCACGGTTACAGCAAACTGCGGATTGCCACTGTCAACAATCCTGATATGGTCATTATGGAAGAGCTCTCAAAATACTATACGCAGCAAACAGGTGTCGAGGTTGAGTTTGTCTTCTTCTCCGAAAATGACCTGAGAAACCGTGTCATTGAGGATCTCGCCATTGGCGCAAGCGCTTTTGATATCGTTACAATTGGTACCTACGACGTCCCCTTCTGGGCCGAAAATCACTGGATTGCATCACTTGAACCCTATTTCGACAACATGTCTGAAGCAGATCAAAGCACCTATGACCGCAGCGATTTTCTTGACTATGTGGAACCAGCCATGACCTACATGGACGATCTCTATGCTTTGCCCTTTTATGGGGAGACAAGCATCCTCTACTACAGGACAGACCTCTTCGAAGAAGCTCACCTGACCATGCCAGACAATCCGACATGGCAGGATGTCTACAGGCTCGCCTCACAGCTCAATATGCCCGACTCAGGCCAATACGGTATTATTCTCCGGGGCAAGAAGGGGTGGGGCATGAACATGACGGTCTTTAACACTATTGCCAACGCTTTTGGCGGACGATGGTACGACATGGACTGGCAAGCACAGTTTGACTCTGCAGAAATGCGCGAAGCACTGGAATTCTATAAAGGTATCCTGATAGATGGCGGTCAACCCTTTCCTGAAAACTATGGGTATCTGGAAAGCCTGAAGCTCATGCAGTCCGGTAAGGCGGCCATGTGGTATGACGCCAGCATAGCAGCCGGTTTTCTTGAAGGAGAGGATTCTGAGATTTCAGGCAATGTTGGGTATCGTTTGGCTCCTACATATCGTAAGAAGGACACAGGATGGCTCTGGGCATGGGTGCTTGCCATAGAATCCTCCTCCATCCATAAGGAACAGGCATTTGACTTTCTGATCTGGGCCACGCACACCGATTACACCCACCTTGTTGCCAAGGAAAAAGGCTGGCAGTATGTTCCGGCAGGCACTCGAAAATCCACTTATCTGAATCCTTCCTACCGGGAAATCGCGCCATTCAGTGATTTGGTTTTAAAAGCGATTCAGTCGGTTGATTACACAACTCCAACGATTGAAGACGTTCCTTATACAGGCATTCAGTATTTGTCCATCCCCCGCTTCATTGAGCTTGGCGAGCAAGTTTCCCAGTATATTGCGGATTATTTGGCAGGCAACCTGACCCTTGACGAGGCACTGGCGCTTTCTCAGGACATCTGCAACAGAATTGCTGAAGAAGAAGGCTATAAATAAAAATTGCCCCCTGCAGGTCAATTGCAGGGGGCTTTATTCTCTTATAGACCGACTTGACTGTAGACACTTAATGCTTAACCTGTAAATTATGCAGTGTAGACTTTGAGTCGCTCTTCTACTGCATTATAGGCTTTTTCATCTGGTGCCTCAGCAATATTTCCAAATGGCATCTGTGCGACAAGCTTCCACTTGTCTGGGATTTTCCATGCTGCCTTGACCTGATCTTCAACAATCTCGTTATAGTGCTGCAGGGAAGCTCCAAGGCCTTCCACTGCAAAGGCTGTCCAGATGTTGTTTTGAAGAATACCAGAAGCCTGATTGGACCATACAGGGAAATTGTCCTTATAGAGGGCAAACTGTTCCTGTAGACCTTCAACCACTTCGTAGTCCTCAAAATAGACCACGGTTCCATATGCATTCCTAAAACCACTGAGCTTCTCCTGTGTCTGGTCAAAGCTGTCCTCCGGTACAATTTCTCGCAGTGCGTCCTCTGCAATGTTCCAGAGTCTTTCATGTCCATCACCTAGAAGTAGCAGGACACGTCCCGTTTGAGAATTGAATGCTGTCGGTGTATGCTTGAGCGCATAGGCTATGATTTCTTGAATTTTCTCATCACTGATTAGGGATTCTTTCTTAAGTGCATAAACACTTCTTCTTTTTTCTATAGCATCATAAAAATCAACTTTCATAATCGTTGCCTCCTTGTTCGACAGTCGGATATATCCGTTCAGAAGTCACTTCTGTTTTTCAACACAGGCTTTCATGCTGAACAGATCTGTCACCAACCTGTTTTTTATTTCTGGGTCAATCTGTTCAAGTAAACTGCCCAGATACATCTCGTGTTCCGGAAAAACCTTAGATATTAGTGTTTCTCCGGTTCTCGTAAGTTCTACATAAAATATTCTTTTGTCTTTCTCACATTTTTTTCTTGATACAAGTTCCTTTTCCTGGAGCTTGTTCACAATATAAGTAATGGTTCCGCTGGTTACCAGTATCTTCTCAGCTATCTGCTGAACTGGCTGCGTTCCCTTATGATAAAGGAGCTCTAGAACGCCAAACTCGCTGATGGTCAGATCATAAGCCTTCATACTCTTCTCGATTTTCCCAAACAGTGCACTGTGGGCTCTTGCGAGTGCTATAACCAGTTTCAAATCCACATTTTCTTCCATTTCATTTCCCCCACTGCGTTTACACCCTAACTCTTACTGCAGTATAAATTACATTTCATAGGACATCTTGTGATTTATCTTGATGTCAAGATTATTCTACACCCGTTTTATCTTGATGTCAAGATATGTAGATAAAAAAAATCCCCTCAATTCATAGAATCGAGGGAACTTGCTTATTCTTCATCAAAATCCACAATAGCACGGTGGCCCAGTCCAATGACTATATCATTGAGATGGAGGAGTCCGATACTCATGAATATTGCCACGGAAAGATGTTCGCCACTTCGTGCAATGCCAATCTTTCCGCCTGTACTCAGTCCATATGCCTTGTCAGACACCTGGGCAAAAGCCTCCCGAGCGGCGCCCGCAACAGCACCGTCATGAACATGAATATCCTGGATAATGCCATTCTTCTTGGCGGCTACAAGTGCTCTTTCCAGTACCTTTGTTGTTATGTCAGGAAGCTTGCCGCCAATATCTACAGCTGCAGCTTTAAAGCCCTCTTTCAAGGCATCTTCCTTAAGCTTTTTTTCTTCTTCACGCGTAGACATGGCAAGCCTAATTGCCAGCTTCGCGACATCTGTGCTATTATTCATCATTCATCACACAATCCTTCACAGTTAGTTTTATTAACACTATGGTATCATGCGCCCTATAATGCGGTAAAGCACATCTCATTCTTTCCTAACTGAATATTTGACGGTCACTCAGTGTACCTTTGGCCTCACTGTACTTGCGCATAAGCGTGTCCACATCCAGCTGGTCTTTTTCCTTGCCGGATATGTCCAGCAGGATCTGGCCTTCATGAATCATGATGAGTCTGTTGCCATATCGGATGGCATCTTCTAGCTTGTGCGTAATCATCATGCATGTGATTCTATTCTCACGAACCACTGTATCTGTAATTTCCATGACTTTTTCCGATGTCTTGGGGTCGAGTGCAGCCGTGTGTTCGTCAAGCAGCAAAAGCTCAGGTATGCGCATGGTGGCCATCAGTATACTTAGGACCTGCCGTTGACCGCCACTCAGGAGCTCGGTCTTTATATCCAGCTTATCTTCAAGGCCCAGCTCAAACTGGGCCAGCTTTTGACTGAAATCACCGGTCTTATTCTTTCTTACACAGAAGCCAAGACCTGCAGACTTCCCTTTCATCTGCGCCATTGCAAGGTTTTCATGGACGGTCATACCGCCAATGGTTCCCAGCTTTGGATCTTGAACCACGCAGGCGATATTTTTAAAGGTTTCAAAGGGCCTGTTGCGCGTGACACATTGGCCTGAAATATGCACATCGCCATGATCCGCACGCAGTTCATTGGAGATAAGCTTGAAAAGGGTACTCTTACCCGCACCATTACTGCCGATGACCGTTACGAACTCGCCCTCTTCAATATTCAGACTGAGACCCCTGTACAGCTCTTTCTCATAAGGTGTACCCATGTTAAAAGTCTTTCTTAGATTGTCTATTTTAAGCATGGCTGTTCACCTCCTTGTGCTGGTCAGCATGCTTGCCCTGTTTCATGGCGCCAGATGCAAACGAGACCTTTTCACGTATCTTTTCAATAACACCAGAAAGAATGAGTACCATAATCCCTGCTGTAATCAACTTTAAATCTGATGCATTAAGACCCAACTTAAGTGCTGCTGATAGAATAATCCGATAGCCTATTGACCCCAAAATAACAACAGTAGTCGTTTTGAGAATGGCACCCTTGAAGAGTATTTCACCGATGACAATAGCTGCCAGTCCGCTGACAATAATCCCCGTACCCATGCTGATATCCGCGAAGCCCTGATACTGTGCATACATACCACCAGCAAGTGCAACGCACCCATTGGCCAGGGCCAGACCCAGTATCTTATAAAAATCCGGATTGTAGCCAAGCGAGGTCACAAAACGTTCATTTTCACCCAGAGCCTTGAGGACATAACCCATCTGTGTTTTGAAAAACAGGTCATGAAGCACTTTCACTATAAGCGCAAAGACCAAAATGATCCCCAGCTTCATGACAGGACTGACCTGTGTAAACATATGGACACTGTCAAAAAGGTGGATATTGCTTTTTCCCATGACACGCAGGTTGATTGAGTACAGGCCAATCATGACAATAATTCCGGAAAGGATGTTTGTGATTTTAAGCTTAACATGTAGAAGACCGGTTACACAGCCTGCAGCAAGGCCTCCAAGAACTGCGGCAAATAGGGCCACATAAGGGTTGAACCCACTTTTAACCAGAATGGCAGCAATTGCAGCACCCAGGGTGAAGGTCCCATCTACAGAAAGGTCTGGGAAGTCCAGTATTCTGAAGGTGATGTAAATGCCTACAGCAGCTATGGCAAATATCAGCCCCTGTGAAAGGGTTGAAAGTATTAATGCATTCATTTTATTTCACTCCAAATCTTGTCCTTACAGTTGACCGACAAGCACGCTCTTTTGAATCATGTCTTCACTCAGGGTCAGACCCAGTGCCTTTGCTGTTTCAGCATTAATCGTGATTTCAGGGCTGAGTGCCTTTTGTACAGACATTTCAGAGACAGCCTCTCCCTCAAGAACCTTTGCCGCCATGACACCCGTTTGTCTGCCAAGGGCAAAGTAATCCACACCACAAGTTGCAAGTGCGCCAGCTTCAACATGTGCCGCTTCTGCACCCAGTACAGGAACCTTCTTATTCAGGGCCTTATTTGTTACAAGGTGAATGCCTGAAGCAATCATGTTATCTGCAGGTGTATAAAGAACATCGATCTTATCAAGGAGGACGTCAATTCCCTGCTCCAGTTCAGTCAAGGATGTGATGCCCAGCGCTTCAACCTGAAGTCCTGCCTTTTCAGCCTCTGACTCAAGCATTGCCAGCTGAACCTCTGAGTTCTTCTCACTGGTATTGTAAATGAAGCCAATGGTGTTCATTTCGACACCCAGTTCCTTAAAAAGTGCCAGTTGAAGATCAATCGGCGCTTCATCACTCGTTCCTGAAACATTTGTATTTGGCGCTTCATTGCTTTCAACCAGACCTGCCGCAACAGGATCTGTTACAGCTGAAATCATAATCGGAATATCCTTAGTCGCATTGAGTGCCGCTTGCGCTGTTGGTGTCGCGATTGCATAAATCATGTCCACCTGCTCATCGACAAAGCTCTGTGCGATGACTTGTGCCGTCGGCATATCTCCTTGAGCATTTTCAATAATATATTCTACATTCTCGCCTTCTGTGTATCCCGCTTCAGCCAGCGCTTCCACAAAGCCTTCACGTGCCGAATCCAGTGCGGGATGCTCTACAATCTGCGTAATGCCAATTTTTACCTTCTGCTCTACTGCCGCTTGATCAGGTGCAGCATCTGGTGCAGTTTCCTTTTCCGATGTGCCTGCAGCACACCCAGTTGCAAGTGCGGCAGCAATAAGTCCTGCCATGCCAATTTTCATAAAACGCTTCAACATACTACTATCCTCCGTATACTTCTCTCTTTGATCTTTTACGATCTCTACTTTATAGTGATTTCTACTTGGATACACGGCAAATCAAGGTATGTGAATGAATATTCTTGCACAGTGCGTATTTTTATGCAATAAAAAAACTCCATGTGCATGGAGTTGAATCGACAAATAAGCCTATAGCAAGATTTGATTTTAAATACAAATCCCCTTATAAACGTCTACTGATTCCACTATTCTGCCATACTACACTGTCTGGTAAAACTCAGCTTCAAAGCTTCGCTCCACCTTTTCCATATCATTCTACAGGTGCTTGACGCCGCGCGTCGCTACAATGATCAGATCCGTTCTGACCCTACGGTACTTCACCGCATTTGTGAATAAATGCACATGCTATACAAATTGGAGTATACAGGAGTAGATTTACAGTGTCAATAGTGTTTTAAGGGGTCTTTTTATATGGACTTCACCATATGACGGTAGTCATGTCCGAGAACATGAAGGCTGCAGTCTTCCACAAATCCCATTTTTTCATAAAGTGCATATGCCTTAGTATTATTCTTTTCGGCAAGTATGGAGAGCTTTTCATACCCCTTGCTTCTCGCCTCTTCTTCCACATGTTCAATCAGAAGACTTCCAATGCCCTGTCCCCTAAAAGCAGGCATGACTGCCAGGTTATCAATGTAGTACTCCCCTTCAAAGGCTTCCTGAGAGTTCAGAATCTGATGCTGGAGCAGGTAAAGCTCATCTTCAGGTCCCTCATACAGGGTTTCAACATGGCGGAGCATATTCTCGTTAAGCACTTTCATTTTCTCCGCGGGATATGCCATGACCTGACCGACCACAATATCATCACGAATCATCACATTGCTGTAGGCCATGCTGAATCTGGTCTCTTCAGTCTTATAGAGGTCTGTCATGACTGCCAAAGCCTTTTTCATATCCCATGATGCCGTAAAAATATTCACCAGATCACCAATCGCCTGATGTATAAGCAGGACAACAATATTTTGGTCAACCGTTCTTGCGTTCTTAATCATTTTTCTATCTTCCATTTCTTTATTAACCGTGTTTTAAATGCGACACTATCATTCTACAGCATTCATACACTTAACTGAATAATTTTTTAACAATCTTAAAAGAAAAATGTCCAGCACCTTTTCAGAAATAAGTTGCTGGACATTTTCCTTAATTATAACATTGTCAACAAAGGCATCATTAAATTGAGCCGTATAGGTATTTTCTATCTTCAACGTCATTAAGCTGATCTTCATCAATTTCAGCTACACAACGTACCATTGAACCATCACCCATGTACCAACGCAATGGGAAGGCCATAAATCTGAACTTTCTATTCACAACTTTATCGAGGTCACCACCAAGATTTTCAATCCCAACAATACCATTACCAAGCATATACTTATGACATGGTTCCCAAGTACCTTCTAGACCGTTTTCCTCTAGGAAACCGAATTTTTCATCATACTTTTCCTGACCATGAACTTCAATATAAGTTTCCTTGTTAAACTCTGCATATGCTTCAAGACCGAACTTTTCAATGTATTCCTCAGTAATCGGTTTGCCTGAGCTGCCATTAAGATTCATGCCAAGCGGACCACCGTTTTTACCCATTGTCGTATGCAGCGGATGATCAAGAGCCTGCATATCCATGGCAACGCATTTTGGCTTATACTTGGCAAACCACTTGCCCGCCTCGATGCCTGTACCACATGAGTAGTGGTAGTAGTCTTTTGAGTCATCAAACTTCAGGTGCATACCTGTGCGTAGGCAAACCACCATGCCTTCAAGCTCTTCTGGCTTGATATCTGCACGTTTGCAGGCATCTTCAAGGTGTGCCCCTGTGATGAGTCCCCATTTTTCCACTTGAATATCCAGACAAACTGCATCACCACAGTATGCGTCTACTGGCATCTCATGTGTATAACGCGCACGCTTGCCATTAAACTCGTACTCCATGACGTGACGGGGCGCATCTGCATGTGTTCCACAGTGCATAACCACATCAATCTTTTGCGTTAACACGCCGCTTTTCGCTAAATTATGCATTGTATCAATCTGTGGTTTTGCAAAATAAGGCCATACCGGTATATCTGCTGAAAATGGATGTGTCAAATCCACGATTACTTTTTTAGCCATTTGAGTTCTCCTTTTCAATGATTTCTTTGAAGGTACTAATTTGCCCAATATCCGCCATCGGCTGCAATGTTTGCTCCCGTAATGAAGTCACTTGCACTTGACGAAAGGAACAGCGCTACACCGACAAAATCTTCCGGTTCACCCAGTCTGCCCATTGGAATACGTGACAAGAACTTGGTTCTAGCTGTATCATCTTCAAACATCCATTCTGTAAGTGGCGATCTGAATACAGTTGGATTAAAGGTATTCACATTGATATTATGCTCGCCCCACTCGCAGGCCAGCGATTGAGCCATCAAGTCAATTCCGCCCTTTGCAGTGCAGTATCCTGTATAATTTCTCATACCAATTTTACTTCTTGCAGATGAAACCAGGACCACTTTGCCGCCTTTGCCTTGATCGATCATTTGCTCTCCAAAGTACTTGCAGCATAGCCATGTGCCCTTGACATTAGCATCAATGATTTGTTGCCAATCTTCCAGCGTGTGATCTACAATCGATTTTGGATTATTAAATCCAGCTGCCGTTACGAGTACATTTACTTCACCAAAAGTGTCTACCGTCTCTTTTACAAGGCGCTTCACATCTTCTTCACTGCTTGGATCAGCTGCACAATATGCACAATCTATACCAGCTGCTTTCATCTCTTCGTACACAGGCGCTAAAGTTGCTTCTTTTCTTCCGTTAAGCATGACCTTTGCACCCGCATGACCGTAGCCATAGCTAAGCGCTTTACCGAGCGAACCTGTTGCACCCGTAATGACTACGACTTTTCCGCTCATATCAAACATGTTTTGCACAAAATCCTTTTTCACGGTCTTCCTCCTATTCATAACTGATTACAACAAGACAAGTTGCAACGTCATTGGTATTGTTAATCATTTCCCTGCCTTCATTCGGCTCAATAAAAATCGAATCACCCTTCTGAAGGACAAACTCTTCATCTTTTGATTTCACAGTGATTTCACCTTCTAGTACAAAGTATACTTTCTCTGTTGGTGAATCCTCATAAGCCCATTCTGCGCCGCCACCCGGAAGAAAATGTGACATTCCCATCCAGAATTTCTCCGTACCCGTTACATCAGAGCCATGTAGTTTCATTGCTTTCATATCAAAGTGAAGTGGCGCATTATACGCCTTTACATCTGCTAATCTTACTTTTTTCATTTGTTCCACCTCCACAAATATATAACGCAAATGACATGCCAGTTTTATGCCTTGTAGCTAATCTTATTAGAATCTGTCCGACCCTTGAAATATCAGGGCTATAGCCAAGTACTCCCTTGTACTGTTTCAAGCTTCCACCATGGTACGATGCAAAATGGCATCACTTTTTATCCATAGCCGAATCATGCGTAATTCAGTCTGTTGAAATCACTTTGATACACATTGTAATTAGCCACTTTAAAACCAATGCAGCCATGCATCATATAATGCGTAGCTGCATTGGCGATTCTAATTAATGAGTTGGTGGCTTTATTGGCCATTTTTCATATGGCACATCTTCTGTAGAAAGCGTCATTGCATCGTTCTCATTCTTAACGATGACATACTTCAGCCAGTTTTCATTGTCCATTCTTGGATAATCTTCTCTAAGGAACCAGCCACGTGACTCCTTACGCATTGATGCTGCACGGAACTGCATCTCTGCACATAGAACCATGGCTTCCGCCTCATGGCAGTTACAAAGATCATGATAATCTTCCGCTTTCATATTTGGAACACGCTTCTTGAGCTTCTCAACTTTACGCAGTGCAACATCCATTCTATGCTGGCTCATGTAAACGCTTTGCTCTACTGGACCAACAATTTCACGGATTGCTTCGATGATATCGTGTGCATCTTCACCTGTTTCTCTGTGAAGCGGTGCATATGTTCTATCCATACATGCTTTCAGCTGCGCTTCGTCAATTGATAGACGCTCTACCGATGCATCTTCAATACATGACTCAGCTGCAATCAAACCATTGAAAACTGCATTTAGGATACCGGAACCTCTGTTACGGCCTGGAGGTGCAGGTACAGCACCTGGTGAAGCCGATCCTGAATAGCTCAAATCACCAATTGCATACAGACCAGGTACAGTCGTCTGCATGTCATGTCCAATTTTAACCGGTGACTGCTCGCCCACAAAGCCCATTAGGATTTCTTTACAATCTCCGTCCGCTTGTGCTGCTTTTCCATAGATTTTTTTCCAAATTTTAATACCATAGGGTCTGTTCCATACATATGGTGTTGTAAACATCTTGTCACCGTGTGCCGTTACTTCATATTCGTCAATGTGAATAGATACTGGACCGCGGCCTGCTGACATTTGCTTATACCACTCTGCGACAGCCGAAGAGGATACATCTGCCTCTGGGAATCTTCTGAAGTTCTTTGTGATGCTTTCACCCAGCGCATTGTACATGACGTTCTCTGCAAATACGCAGTCATGATGACTATTTACTTTGTACTGCTGTGCAAAGTTGCCGAACTCCGCATTACGCATTTCTACACCAGCACGGTAAGCAGCTGCAATACCATCGCCACGGCCATTCCACATTGGCATGATCTTGTAGTTTTGACTCCCTGTTGCCATGATGACAGATTTCGCTTCAACCACATATGCCGTTCCGTCAAGCAGGCTGTAGCCTAGTGCGCCAGTTGCACGATCACCATTCAGAAGTACGTCTGACATCGTCACCTTGTCCACGAACTCTACGCCAAGCTTCTCCGCGCGTCTTCTAACTTGCAGGGTAATGTCAAGGTCAACACCGATGATACCTACCATTGGGCCCGTTGGGATGACCTTCAGCGAACCATCTTCGTTATAAGGTACTTTTACACCCCAATCGCTCAGCTTGTCGATCATTTCATTATTCATGCTTACATATTTGTGCAGCATTTCCTGATCACCCAGGTAGCAGCCCACGTTGTGTACATGATAGCCAACGAACTGCTCAGGCGTACACTTGTTGAAATCGAAATATTGAAGTACACCACCGCCACGATTCGCCTTACCACTGTAGCCTGCTGTATTTTTCTCCATAACGAGAACCTTTGTTTCTGCATTGAGTTCCTTAATGCGAACCGCTGCTGTCAATCCTGCAATACCGCCGCCAACGATCAGGACGTCAGTAGACAGTCTTTTTTCTTCTATCGTACACTGTTTCATGTTCTTTCCCCTTTCACGAAGCCTATCGGTACTGGTCGAAGCTTTGATACATGCGTTCGCCTTCGAAATCTATGACTACTTCTATACACTCTTTTGGACAAAGCGCTTCACAGTAAGTACAGTGTACACAGTCCTTTGGATATGCAATCACAGGCTTTTTATTTTCTTCATCCCAGCGGATAACATCAACAAAGCAAGATTTATAGCAAATTTTGCATCCAACGCATTTTTCAAGATCTACATTAATTTTATGATTTACCATGATACCCTCCATCCGGCACTAAAAGTTATCCTTCTCTTCAGCATAGATACGTGGCAGCAGTGCAGCAAGATTTGTAAACTCTTTTATATTGTGCAGCAGCAATGCCATTGGACCCATAGGCGGCATACGAATACCGTCTGGAAGCGCCTTCACTTCTCTTCCGTTCTCAATTGTCCAGCCCATCCAGAATCGCGTTCTCAGTTCAATACCGCCTTCAATTTCACGAACAAAGTGGCACATGATTGTATCTGGGCTTGCGAATGGTGGTTGACCTTTCCCGTAGCCTTTTGCACATACAATCGTACCGCATGCCTCTGTACCGACCTTGCTCATATCAAAGCCTAAATCACCAGGGTTCTTGAAGTTAATGTAAAGACCCTCTGGACCTAGTCCAGTATCTTCTAAAACCTCATGCGTTGTATCCCAGTATTTTTCCTGAAGCGTCAAATCCGGGTCAAGTGCCTTTCTCTTTTGCATGGATTCCGCTTTGTAATGATCTTCTGGGTCCCAAACTGTATAACGCAGGTTATCTAGGCCATGCCATGCAAACCACCAGTCGAACATCTCTACTGTAACCCCTGGCATTTTGAGCAGATTTGACACGTAGCCCGTACCATCTTCCATGACACAGTATCCAACTTCTGTATCGAAGTATCCAGAATCAAACAGCTTGTTTCTGTCTTGGAATCTGAGTGCTTGACTCGGGAGAATCGGTCCCTTTAAGGCCAACTCGATATGTTCTTTCGGAGGCGCCACCATATCTTCGTGATAGTACTTGAAATAGCTTTTCTCCTTGTCTGCATCTGTTACAGGTACACGTATACCCTGAGCATTTCCTTGTGCCATTACTTACACCTTCCTTTTCTTATATCAGGACAATAGACTGTCCATTCATTGCTTTAAACGATTTAAACCCTATAACTGCTTCAATTGCATCACTTCTTCGATTTTCATCTTTGATTTTTTCGAAAAGGCAATCAAAACGCCCAGTAAAATGGATAAGAAGGCAGATGCCAATACTTGATATGCCTTTGGAAGAAGAAATACAACGGTGTGCAGTGGCACCCAAACAAACAGGCACGTTGTCAACCATGAGAACTTTACAATCGTCTTCCAGTCGATCTTTTCAATCATTTCATCCAGTACAAACCGCACATTTCCATGCTCAATGAAATGATCCACACAGAGGTCGCCAAACTTATGGTATATGTACATCATAGGTCCAAAGGTCACATTCATGACAAAGCTGCCAAAGAATGCTTGTGCTATCCTTACACCTTCAAATGGCAATTTCCCAGATGCTTGTGCTACACCAACGCCACCCATGAAAACTGAAAAGACGAGCGTGATTGCCATACCTAAAATGCCCCATACAAAAGCTTTCAGTAGAAAACCTTTCTCAAGTCGCCACGCACCACTTGAAATCCGAACACCAAGCTGATCGCCCATGGATGCCAATAGTGCAAACTTTACGAATCCACCTGCATATGGATGTATTTCCGTGAAGTGTATAAACGTTTCTCGTGTGCTTGGAATCACAAGAAATGTAATTGCCATAGCAAGCAGTGCCACCCATATGATGTCCCCTTTTCTATTATTCATGCTTCCTCCTACATCGCGTGCATAAAATATACTATTGCTGCCGCATTTCCTTTGTTGACGCTTGTTAACGTTTTCACACCTTATATTCTAGTCGGTTATTTGCTTTTCGTTAAATGCTTTGAATACATGAGGGGTATAACAACAAAGCATGTATAATATCCTCAACAACACTCATGTTTATGCGCTTTTATTCCATTCAAAAAACAAAAATGGCACAGGTCGTTTAATGATCCACGAACCTGTGCTCTTTCAGTTTTTAGAACTATTCAATTATAAAGATATCAGTGTCATCTTCTATTTTCCAGCTTCAATCGCATGCTTGTAATTGCTGATTACATAATCATAAAAGAGAGCCAATGCTGGGTTTCGATTATCGTCTTTCCAGGCAATCACACTGCTGACTCTTCCATTTTCCACCTCATACTTGCGGAACTTTTCAGTTCTGTATAGTCGAACTGTATTATCCATAAGCGCTACACCTTCCCCAGATTCTACGGTTAATACAATGGACTCGGCATTTGAAACGTGTTTAATTCGCTTTGGTGTAAATCCCGCATATTTGAACAAGTCGATAATTCCAGTATATCCATTTGGTGATTCATCAGGATTGAGCATGATAAAAGTTTCATCTTTAAAATCATGTAAGTCCAGATCTTCTTTGAATGCCAAGGGATGATCAACCGACATAATGATTGAAGCCTCATGTGAATAGATTGGCTCATAAATAATATCGTCCATTCCAGACATCTCGAACTCAAAGGTAAAAAGTGCATCAATATCACCCTTCTTGAGCTTATTCCTTAGAACCTTGAAACTATGTCTTTCCAGCAGGATATTCACACTCGGATGTCTTTGCTTAAAATCCCGTATGGCATCATTGAGGTATATTCCGGCATCCATAGCATCATAACATCCGATACGAATTGAAAGACCCGTCTCCTCCGAAATTGAATTACAGGATTCTAGGGCCTGATCTATCTTTCGCGTAATTCCCCTTAGGCTGTTGTAAAGATTAATCCCTTCCGCTGTCATATACACAGCCTTTTTTGATCTCACAAACAGGCTGACATCCAGCTGGTCCTCCATTCTGGAAATCTGCCTGCTGAGGGAGGGCTGACTGGTATACATTTTCTTAGCCGCCTCTGTGAAGCTCAGGTATTCAGCCACTGCCAAAAAATATTCAATTTGCTGCAAAGTAATCCCTTTATAGCTCATTGTTCATCTCCAAGAATTATATACTTTGTGCAGCTTCCTGCACTTGTTTTGCCAGGGCATTCATTGCCTCAATGGACTTTGCGATTTCATCTGTTACAGCCACTTGATTTGCACTTAAAGCACTCAATGTTGAAACAGTACCATGGATTCCAGCCATCCCCTTCTTGACTTCCTCCAAAATATGCTTTGTATGATTCAAGGACTCAGTGCTTGTATGAGCAAGTTTACGGACTTCTTCTGCAACCACACCAAAGCCTCTGCCAAATTCACCTGCACGTGCTGCTTCTATGGCAGCATTAAGCCCCAGAAGATTTGTCTGAGATGCTATTTCGCTCATGCCTTTTATAATATGATCCGTCTTTTGAATGCTCTTTTGAATCTGTATGCCACCTGATTCCATATCGGCAAATTTCCCATCCAGGCTAATCGCTGAACTGAGAACCTCCTGACTGGACGCGGCTATTTCATCTGCTGCTGCAACAATCATCTGCGAGGAGTCCAATAGAAAATTCTGAAGCTCCAAGTTATAGCCGACGCCTATCGCACCTACCACTCTCCCCTTTTCATCAAGGACTGGTGATGCAATACTTTTAAATTCAAATCCCCAGACATCTTTCGGAACAATCGTCTGAACAACTGTCTTTTTACGCTGGGCTTCCCATAAACCATCGCCGCACTCCAGTTTCTTACCCACCGGATTTTCATGTCGTGTTTTCCGTCCTGGTACATAATGAACAAAGTGCTCTCTATCAGCGATTGAAACCATGCAATCATAGGGGTATGTAGACATAATGACCGGAACCGCCCCAATTATTGCTTTTAGCTTATCATCCATCACGGTTTCTCCTATCACGAAATTCTATTCTTTACGCTCTCCCCAACGATCAATACCATGCTGCTGGGCTTTGCGAACCACTGTTGACTGATTGACACCCAGTCTCTTTGCTGCTTTGTAAGTGCTTCCAGTTTCCTGTAGGGCATCTTCAATCATCTGTCTTTCAAGTGCTGCTACAGCGACCTTCAATGGTGTCTTCTCCTGTTCCTGCATGTCTGCAGTGACGTAGGAACCGATTATACTCATAGCTTCACTGCTCAAAATCTCATCACTTCTTGCAATGACCGCAAGTCTTTCTATAACATTTTCGAGCTCCCGTACATTACCTGGCCAATCATACGCACTGAACACCTGCATAGTATTGCGTCCAAAAAACCTGCGTACGCCATACTTGCGATTGTACTTTTCAAGAAAGTACTCACTGAGCAGACGTATATCCTCACCTCTTTCGCGAAGCGGCGGGACTATAAGAGGGATGACATGCAACCTGTAATACAAGTCGTCTCGAAATCTACCATTCAAGACTTCCTGCTTCAAATCTCTGTTCGTAGCCGCTACAACGCGTACATCCACTTTTACAGAAGTGGTTCCACCCACCCGAAAATACTCTTTCTCCTGAAGGACTCTGAGCAATTTTGACTGAACACGTAATGGAAGTTCTCCAATTTCATCAAGTAAAATGGTCCCACCATCAGCCATTTCAAACATACCTACCTTTTGCTTTTGGTCGGCACCAGTAAACGCACCTTTCTCATATCCAAAAAGCTCACTTTCAATAAGATTTTCCGGTATTGCCGCACAGTTCACCTTTATGTAAGGGCCATCTTTTCGAGTGCTCACTTTATGAATTTCTCGCGCAACAACTTCTTTACCTACGCCGGTTTCTCCAGTGATAAGAACTGTAGCATTCACCTGACCAATTTGCTGGATCTGTTCTCGAAGACTTTGCATAGAAACACTTTGACCAATCATGGTTATATGTCCAATTTGATTTTGTCTTAGGAAAGCCACTTCTTCCTTATAGCGTACATTGAGTTCTTCATTTGTGGATAATTGATCTCGCAGTGCATTAATTTCAGTTATGTCACGAATGACCGTTAGCACGCTAATAAGCTGTCCCTTTTCGTTGAAAAGTGGTGTTGATGTTACAAGCAGTTCCTTCTTTGTCTTTCTGGCACGCGTCATCTGAGAGCGTTTGCTTAGAGTTTTCAGTGATTGCACGGAAACTGCTTCATTCACATCAAAATACATCTGAGCAATTTTTTGAGCATGATGTCCGATGATTTCACTTCGGTGCAGGCCCGTCAAATTTGTATAACTCTGATTTGCATCGATGATTATCCCATCCAAATCAATAAGGTAGATGCCATCATTAATTGCGTTTCCGATGTGAAAAGCCGTAAGGTGCAGGTTGCTCTTCTTTTCGAGTTCCACTTCAAGAACCTTATATTTTTCAATCAAAGCATTGACCTTTTGTGCCAGTGATTGCTGTTCGTCGCCGATTATTTGAGTCAGAGCTTCCACATGAATATTTTCAGTTGACATTGCATTTGGTTTCATAGCGGCACCTTCATATCCCTAGTTTATTGCTTTGCATACATCGATTACGCATGTATGTCGGTCACTTATATAATTTCAGATTTTCGTACATAAATTAAGCCTGTTTCCAACATGCATCAGAAACAGGCTTAACTGTCCGACCATCTTTATACTACTGACCATAGCCGTACGGGTACTTCTCACAAGATAAAATTGGTCAAAATAAATTTTCTTTATACTATTATACTAGTATATACCGACTTCTAAAAGTATTAATCTTAGACTTGTGGTGCCCACAGCTTTGCCATTAGTGCAACGGTAATCGCCGCTGAGATACTTCCACTGATAAATCCGCTGATTGCATTTCCTATAGCATGATCCACAACAGTTCCCGGCATTGGCACTAGGAAAAATACAATAGCAAAACAGATTACTGCACTAATAACACCACTTACAAAAAAGTTTTTGATTTGTTCTTTGCGTACTTGATTCATCTAAAACATCCCCCTGATCATAAAGAATAAACTACAGTATATTTGTTACCAACCCTCATTTATTGCTTTAACAGTTGATACTTACTGTCTCACGCCTCAATGAGACAGTAAGTGCAACTGATCTTGTTTCGATGATGCAATTCAGATTAATTATGCTTTTTTAAGACCAAGAATTTGACGCGCTTCGTTTGGCGTCGCAATCTCTTTATTCATTTCTTTAACAATACGCTTGGTTCTTTCAACAAACTCAACATTTGATTTTGCCAGAACGCCTTTGTCATACATGATATTGTCTTCCATGCCGACACGGACATGACCGCCAAGTGCAAGTGCTGCATACATTACAGGCAGGTGGCCCTTGCCAATGCCCAGTGCACCCCAAGTTGAACCTTCAGGAAGCTGGTTTTTCAGGAACACAAGGTTCTCAACTGTAGCTTCCATACCGCCTGCAGCACCTAGTACAAACTGGAAATGCAGCGGACCTTTTAGGAATCCTTTTTTCAAGTAATACTTAGCATTGGCAATCATACCGCCATCAAATATTTCGATTTCTGGTTTCACATTGATTTCCTGCATGGTTGTACCTAGCTTTTCAAGGAACTTCGGACTGTTTTCAAAAACAGTTGTATGCTGCCAGTTCATAGAACCACAGTCATATGAACCCATTTCCGGTCTCAGCTCGATGAGATGCTGCATACGCTCGTCATCAGAAAGACCCAGTTCTCCAGATGTTGTAAGGTTTAATACAATATCGCAATCTGTAGCACGAATGTGTTTCACCGTTTCTCTAAATTTCTCAAGACTCATCGAAGACTTGTCTTCATCATCACGAACATGAATATGTGCTACAGAAGCACCGGCTTTCCAACAATCGTAAATTTCTTTAGCAATTTCTTCAGGCTGCAGCGGCACATATGGTGTTTCGTTTTTTGTTGGCCACGCACCCGTAGGAGCAACTGTTAGAATAACTTTATCATTTAGATTGGACATATTATCCATTCCTTTCTCAATTTAAGGGGATGCCGATACATATATTCGCATCGGCATCATAATAAGGTGTATATCAAAAGCGCGTAGGGACGCGATATACCATAACTAATGGAATTTGCAATGTTTTAAATGCTTCCGTATCTATATTCACGTGTTGGCACATCATTCAAATCAGCTTCATCAATCTCCGCTACGCAGCGTACCATTGATCCGTCACCCATGTACCAGCGAATCGGGAATGCCATGAATCTAAAACGCTTGCCTACAACCTTATCCAGATCGCCACCAAGGTTCTCAATACCTACAATGCCATTGCCCAGCATGTATTTGTGGCATGGCTCCCATGTGCCTTCCAGGCCATTTTCCTCAAGGAAACCGAATTTTTCATCATATGCTTCCTTGCCAAATACCTCAAGGTAGGTTGGCTTATTGAACTCTGCATAAGATTCAACACCAAACTTTTCGATGTACTCTTCTGTAATTGGCTTTCCAGAGTTTCCATTAAGATTCATACCGAGAGGGCCGCCATTCTTGCCCATTGTCGTATGGAGCGGGTGGTCAAGGGCCTGCATATCCATTGCAACACACTTTGGCTTATACTTCGCAAACCACTTGCCTGCCTCAATGCCTGTTCCGCATGAGTAGTGGTAGTATTCCTTTGAATCATCAAACTTCAGGTGCATGCCTGTACGCAGGCAAACTACCATGCCTTCAAGTTCTTCTGGCTTAATGCCTGCTCTTTCGCAAGCATCTTCCAAGTGTTCACCTGTGATCAGACCCCATCGGTCTACCTGAATATCCAGACAAACCGCATCACCACAGTATGCATCTACTGGCATTTCATCTGTGTATCTTGCTCTTTTGCCATCGAACTCATACTCCATAACGTGACGTGGTGCGTCGGCATGTGTTCCGCAGTGCATCACGACATCGATTTTTTGAGTAAGCACGCCACTCTTTGCCAGATTGTGCATCGTATCAATCTGTGGTTTTGCAAAATATGGCCATACCGGTATATCCGCTGAAAACGGATGTGTCAGGTCAACAAATACTTTCTTTCCCATTTTTTCTTCCTCCATCATTTCATTCCGACTATGTTTATTTATTATTAGAACCCTGCATTTTAAGCAGGTATGTCAGCAGCTGTCGTTTTGATGCTTTTGCATCTTCCTCACTCCAGGTTCTGAAGCCTTTTCCTGATTTAAAGCCAAGATCGCCTTTATCCAGCATTTCCTGTAGGAGTGGTGACGGCTCGTGGCTGTCTTCCAGATGTTCAAGAATGTAATTGTGAATGTTGTAAGTCAGGTCAATGCCAACCATATCTGCATTCTCAATTGGTGCCAGAATCGGAAGTCTGAATCCAAAGCTATAACGGATAGCCTCATCTACAGTTTCAGCATCTGCAATCCCACGTTCAACAATTGAAATCGCTTCACGCCACAAAGCATGCTGAAGTCTGTTTGCAACAAATCCAGGAACATCTTTGTTGCATTTAATTGGTTTTCTGCCAACTTGCTCAAGCAGATTGAATACCGTGTCAACCACTTCGTCGCTCGCATCTTCAGTTCGAACCACTTCGACAAGCGGAATAAGAAACGGTGGGTTCCAGAAATGCGTTCCAACAACCCGGCTTTTATTTCTGCACTTTGAAGCAATTTCAGTAATGCTCATTACAGAAGTATTGGAACAGAAGATTGTGTCTTCACGCGCCAGGTCTTCTAGATCCCTAAACAGATTTTGTTTCAGCTCCATAACTTCAGGAATGCATTCAAATACAACATCGGTGTCTTTCATAACTTCAGTCTTGTCTGCTGAAATCTTGATGCGACCAAGAATGTCATCAATCGACTCTGCTTTAACCAAGTCATATTCACTCATCAATAGCAGATTTTCTTTAACCACATCCAGTGCATTGCTTTTCTCAGGATTTCTTGAAGAGATACTCACTTCGATGCCATTGCTGGCAAAAATTTGTGCAATACCGCTTCCCATCATGCCCGAGCCAAAAATTGCGACCTTTTTAATTTTCATATTGTCCTCCATCAATTACTTTCTGTTTGTACTGTAGATCACCAACATGCTTGCAGGCGTTTTAGATTCATTAATGATTGTTCTTCTTTCACCTGGTCCAATCGCAATGGAATCATTTTTTTCAAGTGTTATTTTCTGATTGTTGTCCACATCAAGAATCTGAAGCTGTCCTTCAAGACAGTAATAGACTTTTTCAAATGGTGAATCATCCAGTCCAGCACCACCAGTAGGGAGAAAATGTGATAGACCTACCCAAAAATCCTCGACCCCTGTTTCAATTCCATGAAGCTTCAGTGCCACCATATTGAAGTGGTCACCTGCGTCTGGTATGTATGGGGTTACTTGGTCGACGGTCTTTTTAATCATTTCGTCACCCCCCTTGTTCATTTGCTCATAAGCATATAAAGCAAAAGGCATGCCAATTTTTTATCAAGCATTTTCAAGGGGTATATCAAAATACTTCAAATCAACCAATGCAGTATTGCATTAATCATAATACTCTTTCCTGTATGAAGAGCCTTTCATTGCAATGCATTATTGCATTGCATCGATGCATATTTGCATTGCACTTACTTTTCATTGCCACTTGCTATCTAAAATTTGTTTATTCCATCCAATAATATTTTTATCAGTCTAGGACTACTGCAATCGGCCCTTTAATGACATCCATCACTTTTGAAGCATCAAGCCCATTGTCGATTAGCTGTACCATAACTTTCATATAGCGGTGAATGTGTCTGAAATACTTTTGGTAATCCCCACAAAGATAGCTGATGCCCACCTCTGATTCCTCCTCTAACACGAATCTATGTCTCGGACATTCTCCATTGCAGGCGAACAGCACTTCACACTGCTGGCACTGTTCATGCAGCATATCCCGCTTACTCTTTCCAAACTGCTTTAGAGTGTCCCCTTCAACGAGTTCTGCTGGCGAATCCGTCAAAATATTTCCAAGCTTATATTCTGGATAGACATAGTGATCACAGGTGAAAATATCCCCATTGTGTTCAATGGCCATTGCGCGCCCGCACGTCTTTGAAAAGACACACACCGTTGACGGCAACCCCATCCAGGACTGCAGTGCCCATTCAAAATTGGAAACGAATATATGTCCAACATCCTCCCTGATCCATATGTCAAACACATCACAGAGAAAGCTTCCGTAATCCCCCTGCGCAGTACTGAAATCAGTTACAGGTGACTCTGTCCATGGTGTCCAGTCTTGCTGGGGTGCCGCGTGCTTGAGTCCCAACTCCAATGCCCGGTGATTGGGGTGCCGCTCAACTACAGGACTGAATTGAATGTGCTTGACGCCCAAATTCCTTAAAAATTTATAGACTACTCCCCCATATCCTTTTGAAGCACGTGAAACACAGGCGAGTACATTGTATTCAACACCATATGCCTGAAGCATTTTTATACCAGCTACTACCTGCCTAAAAGTCGAGTCCCCGCGGTGATCTCTTCGGAAAACATCATGTATTTCCTGCGGTCCATCCAGACTCACACCTACAAGAAAGTCTTCTTCTTTTAAGAAGGCACACCATTCTGCGTCAAGTAAAGTCCCATTAGTCTGGATGCTGTTTACAATTCGCTTTCCACCCGCATATTTTTTTTGCAGAATTCGAATTTTCTTGAAATAATCAAGCCCCATCAGTGTGGGCTCCCCTCCCTGCCAAACGAATTGAATTTCTGGAATGTCCTGGTGTTCAATATATTGTTGGATAAAAGCTTCCAGGACATCTTCTTCCATTTTGAAATGCGCTTGCTTTTTAAATAGTGCTGCCTTTTCTGTATAGAAGCAGTAAGTGCAGTTCAAATTACATGCTGGACCAATAGGCTTTGCCAGCATATGAAATCCGGTTCCAAATCGCTTGTTCATCATTTCGCAGCTCCTTAATATCTACAAAACATTTTTATGATCTTGGAAACGAAATTTCCAAAACCATAAAAATGTGCCGAGTCATTTAGAACTCGGCACTTAAACCTTGTACAATGCTTTCGCCCAATTATTTACGAACACATATGCAGCTTATTTCAGTCTGCCATTAAAACTTAGTGTCCATGTCCATTTCCAGTTGGAATGAATGGTTTCATGTCATATTGAACGTACTCGAATTCACCGCTGTAGGGGAATGTACCCTTGTCTGCATAAACTGGTGAAACAGGGTGGTATAGGTCGCTCCCAATACTTAGACCTTCCAGTGTTACCAGTATTGCAGTACGGATGTCCGACTCGCCTGTCAGAACACCATTCACATAGAGTTTTCCATGACCTGTACCCATGCTTGTACGCTCAAATTCAAATTTGATGACGTTCTCACCTTCGACAAGCTTAACTGAAGATTCGACAGTGAAATACTCTTGGTACCGGTTGTACTGGAAAACTGGCTTGCCGTCCAGCACATACAAGGTATGTCCGCCTACAATATCGCCCATTGCTGCCAGAACGCCTTCATCACCTGCTGTATATGTCAGTGGCACCGTAATTGAGTAACTATTTGTCTCAACTGCTGGGGCTGCCTTGAGATTCAGGATGCCGGATAGGCCGCTGTAGTACTTGAAAGTCTTTCTATCTGCTGCAGTTCCAGGCTTAACATAAGCCATATCACGAACCGTTACGTTTTTAAGTGGTAGAATATCGATGTCTTCTGCGCGCTTCATAAAGAGTGCTTTCAGTTCTTCAAGCTTTTCTGGATACACTGCTGAAAGCTCTGTGCTCTCTGTGTAATCTTCTGCAGGGTGATATAGGCTCCATGTCAGTTCCAATGTTTGCTTATTAAATTTGCCAACCGCTCGCCATCCATCTGCGTACATAGAACGGTCACCCGAAATGTAATAAATCGCTTCATTTCGTATTTCTTTTGCGTCCTTGTTCTCAAATGTGCTCAGGAAGCTTGTGCCATAGAATGGCATTTGCTTAACTCCATTAATTACTTCTGGGATTTCAGCACCCACAGCATCCAGAACCGTCGGTGTAATGTCAGCAACGTGGATGTACTGGTTTCGTATCCCACCGCCATCTGTTATACCTGCTGGCCAGCTTACAATCATAGGGTTGCGTAGTGCACCAAGCATTGTGCTACCTTTGTAACCTGCAAACGGTGTGTTCGAAACCTGTGCCCAACCTTTTGGATACAGTGCTTGGAAGTGCTCTGTACCAATCAAGTTGTACTTTGGCATGAGCAGTTCAGCCGTTGGCTGGTATGCACCGGACATAGAACCAATAAAGTTATCCGATCCATCTGAACCACCATCCGGACTCGCTCCGTTGTCACCGATTAGAACAATCAGCGTGTTGTCATATTCTCCAACGGCTTTCAAATGATCAATCAATTTCCCGATTTCCTCATCCGCCTGCGTAATATATCCAGCATAGGTTTCCATGAAACGCGTATATACTTTCTTTTCGTCAGCGCTCAGGCTGGCCCAGCTCTTAACCGTCTCATCTGAATCAGGAAGCTGTGCATCCATTGGAACAACGCCCAATGTCTTCTGTTTCTCAAATCGAGCAAGGCGAATTGCATCCCACCCCACATCGTACTTGCCTTCATACATCTCAATGTAGGACTCAGGCACCTGCTGTGGTGAGTGTCCTGTTCCGAATGCATAATTCATAAAGAATGCTTTCTCTGGATAAACCGATACGTGGTCTGTTATAAATGTCATTGCACGCTCAACCATATCATCATTCAAAATATAGTCTTCAGCATCAAATGCCTGCAGAAATTCATTGCCGCTCACAAGCTGCGGACGGTACTGGTCTGTTTCTCCGTCCATGAAGCCATAGAATCTGTCAAAGCCTTTCTCTAGCGGCCAGTAATCGAATGGACCTGCTGGTGTCACCGTATGTGTTGGTGCAATATGCCATTTTCCTATTGCATAAGAGCTGTAAGCGTTTTCCCCTAGAATCTCAGAAACCAAACCTGCTTCATCTCTAACAAGTCCCTGCACATTTTTTCGCTCATCAGCAAGGCTGACACTTGCCACGTGACCCATGCCTACTGAGTTGTGCTCTCTGCCTGAAAGCAGGGATGCACGTGTTGCAGAAGAGAAAGGGCATGCCTGAAAATTCGTGTACCGTAGTCCCTCTGCTGCCAACTTATCAATATTCGGTGTCTTGATTTCAGAACCGTAAGCACCCAAGTCTGAATAACCAATATCATCCAGTGTGATGTAGATGATATTCGTCTTTTCGCTATTTCCAACTGTTTCACGGACACTACCTGCATTTAAACCCGTAGTGTCCGTTTTTGTAACGGGTACAGTTTCCGCATGCGACCAAAGTGCTGCACCTGACGATAGAGTCAGCACCGATCCAAGTGCGACTACTTTTTTCGCAAGGTCTTTTCCAAATCGTTTTCGCTTTGTCATGTTTTCCCCCTGAAAATTATTATGTACATCTTATAATTAAAATGTTAATCTTATGACGAAGATTTATCAATGTGCATTTGCACGATAGTATTTTTTCATTCATATGCATTTGCACATAGAAAGGATGTCCATTATGTTAACCTTCACCTATTTTATGAACGTTCTGAGCACCTATCGAACCCATGCCATCTGCAACAATCAAACTGCGCTTGAAATCAAATCTGTTCAACTTTATACAGATTCTGTGCGAATCCTGAATTCGCATATTCTCTATATTGTCGACAACAGCAGGATTGAAAACAATATGCTCGCAAATGCACTGCCGCTAAACCTTGTGCTTTTGCACAATCATAAAATTTCTGATAGTGATCTTCAGAGATACAGTGCGCTGCACCACAATGTGATTCTCGTTGAGAATGAATCAAAAGTTGACATTCTAAATGCTTGCCTGCTCGTTTTGTCTGAATATCAGCAGGTACAGAACAATATTCTGGAAATCTATCACGTGGCAAAGACCAGCACCTCGCTGCAGCCCATCCTCAATGCTGCCTATGGCATTCTTGAAAACCCTTTTTTTGTACGGGATCAATATTTTAAGATTCTTGGGCACACAAATAGTCCAGATGTGGATGACTTTATCTGGAACACGCAAATAAATGGCAAGTCTTATCAACCTTATGAGACATTTAAATATCTGGAGAGAAACGGACTCATCACTCGAACTGAAAATACACATATTCCTGTTTATTTCAAAGCAGAAACAGAGCACGATAATACAAGCGATGAGCTCATAACCCTCTCTATCAATCCACGAAAACAATACCATTTGCGCACCTACTTCGATCCCAACTCAAAGACCTATCATCCGAGACTCTATGACAATATCTTTATTAAAAATCGAATTATTGGACAGGTTGTAGTCATCGAAGCATTCAGAAGCTTTAACGAATACGACATCCTCTATATTGAAGCCCTCTCAGAGGCCATTGCACAGCATATTCAAACCAATTGGGAAAGATTCCACGTTGAATCCAGCTTTATTGATGCCATAATTAAGGATCTTTTGAACACAAATACAAGGGACACATCCGCAGTCCTAGAAAAGTTGAAATTCGTCGATCAGGACACCCGCGGTCAAAAATATGTCTTTGCTCTCAGTCATCCGTCCAATAAAATCACCAATGTGACGCTGAATTATTTTAAAGGCTTCTTCTCCGAGGTATTTACGACGCTGAGCTGTATTCTAGTTGACAACCATATCGTCAGCATTGTTCGGGCAAAAAAGCAGTTACCGGATGTGGCCCTTCAAACGCTCGACAGCTTTCTTAGCGACTCAAAGGCACTCTGTGGTATCAGCAAGCCTTTCGAGCAGTTTTCCGATTTGAAAAAGCACTACAGCCAGTCTCTGGCAGCCCTCCGAGCCTGCGCACACACGCAGGGAAACTATTCCTTCTACAGCGAATCGGTTCTGCTCCATATTATTGATATCTGCGACAGATATGCTGTCTTAAAGGATTTATGTCATCCCGCACTCCTTGGTCTAATTGATTACGATCAAACCTATGACACAGATTATGTAGCCCTTTTAAAAGCCTATATCTCTGCGCTTAAGAGCAACAGCACACTCATTTCAGAAATGCACCTGCATCGAAATACGCTTTACTACAGGCTCAAGAAAATTGAAGAGATTACGGCGTGCGACCTCAATGATGCAGACACGTTTTTTAGTCTGTACCTTTCCTTCAAGATTTTAGAATATACAGGTGAGCTTACCTATTCTGAGGATTTGAAGTAACGGTTGCACTACATATTTCAAACACAAAAAGGACTGCTGAAGCGCAGTCCTCTTTTGTGTTTGCGAGAGTGTATCTACATGCAGTAAACTGCACAATTTTAGCCTTTTAATTCGCTTGTGCTCTCCCCAGTTCCAGCCCCTTTTCAAAGGCCTTTTTATTAAGTGGAAGCAATTTTGCTTTGCTTGCCAGCTTTTTCTCGATGGTATCCCATACGATTTCAGGCGCTATAACGTTCGTGTACCCCACATAGACGCCTAGCATAATGACATTCAGGACTTTTGCATTGCCCATTTCTAGGGCAAGATCGGTCACGGGCGCTTTGACGAGGGTCACATCATCACGGTCTATGTTCTCATCTACAATTGAACTGTTAATGAAAAGTGTACCCCCGCGCTTCAGCTTTCCAAGAAACTTATTCATAGATGGATCATTCATAACAATGAGATCATCCATGGTATCCATGAGTGGTGCACCAATAAAGTCATCCGAAATGACCACAAAGCAGTTGGCTGTTCCACCGCGCTGTTCAGCGCCATAAGACGGGAAGAACGTGACATTCTTGTCGGTAGAATCGCAGGTTGCTGACGCTAGGAACTTTCCTAGTGTCATAACACCCTGTCCACCGAATCCGGCAACACATATATTCGTCTCCATATCTGACCTCCTATTTATCTCTGTAGACACCCAACGGGTACTCAGGCAGCATTTTTTCTTGAATGAACTCTAAAGACTGCAGTGCATCACAGCCCCAGTTTGTCGGACAATTTGAAATGATTTCTACAAGCGAGAAACCTTTGCCATCCAACTGATTTTGAAAAACTTTTTTTATGGCTTTCTTCGTCTTGATGACATTTTGAGGTGTATTACAGCTTGTTCTTTCAAGATAAGCCGGTGCCGTCAGTTCGTTCAGCACTTCGCACATATGCATTGGATAGCCATGTTCTTCAGCAAGTCTTCCTTTGGGTGCAGTAGAAGCTTTCATCCCCATGAGTGTTGTCGGTGACATTTGACCGCCTGTCATTCCATATATCCCGTTATTAACAAAAATAATACTAATATTTTCCCCACGGTTGGCGGCAGAAACAGATTCTGCCAGACCTATGGAAGCAAAGTCGCCATCGCCCTGATACGTGAATATCAAGCTATCCTCATTGGTTCTTTTAAGTCCAGACGCTACCGCTGCTGCACGTCCGTGTGGTGCTGTTATATTATCATATGCCATATAATTCATATGTAGACCACAGCATCCGATACCAAGAACACAGGCTGCCTTGTCGACAATATTCATCTCCTCAAGGACTTCTCCAATCAATTTCATAATTGTACTATGCATGCATCCAGGACAAAATCCAGATACCTTGTCTTCCTGAATGGTTTTAGTTCTTGCATACATCAGTTCCATTATTCATGCACCTCCTCATAGCCCTTTACCGTGCTGACAATCAAATCACGCGTCATTATATTACCACCTGAACGCAGGCATGTTCTAATCTGACAACGGTCTTTAACGGCTGTTTCCACATCGGCAATCATAAGGGCTGGTATGGACATTTCCACGTCCAGAATATATTTCACCTGACTGTAGTCAAGAGCATCATATGCGTAATTTGGAAATGGATTGACAGTAATCGGTCGAATCAATCCAGCCTTAATACCTTCTTTTCTAAGTGCATCAACTGCAGACTTTGCAATACGAGCTGAAATGCCGTAACCTGTCAGTATTACTTCTGCATCTTCTGTCATGTAATTTTCAGCCATGGCGTCCCTTTCCCAAGACTTGTACAACGCATCAGCCTCAAGATTGACTTGCTCCATTTCATCAGTCTGCCATTGTCCAGGTTGAATCCATGCTCTAGGTTCATCCAGAGAGTGACCAATACAGGACCAAGATCTCTTGGATTCCTTAATCACTTCCACCTTTTCATCGCTAATCATTTCAGGAAGTTCAACCGGTTCCATCATAGCTCCTATAACACCATCAGACAGGATAAGAACAGGATTGCGGTCTCTGTCTGCCAACTCAAATGCCTTGTATGTCAAATCCACTGCTTCCTGTACTGTTGCAGGCGCAAGAACCATCATCTGAAAACCACCGTTTCCGGCTGCTTTTGTTGCCTGCAAGTAATCCATCTGAGCTGGTTGTATTGACCCTACACCTGGGCCACCACGAGCAATATTTGCATAGACCATCGGTATTCTCGCAGCGGCACAATAGGAAATTCCTTCACTCTTGAGTGATATTCCCGGGCTTGAAGAAGATGTCATTGAACGCGTGCCACCTGAAGCGGCGCCATAAACCATATTGATTGCTGCCACTTCTGATTCTGCTTGGAGGAAAACGCCCCTCTCCACTTCAGGCAATCTTCTTGAAAAATATTCTGGAATCTCATTTTGTGGCGTTATCGGATAACCGGCAAAAAAACGACATCCAGCTCTAACAGCGGCTTCAGCAATCGCTTCACAGCCTTTCATAAATACTCTAGACATAACTTTCCTCCTATTTATAAATTTCAATAGCGCCATCTGGACAAATGCGCGCACACATTAAACATGCAACACAATCTTCCATTTTGGCAGGTACGATGTATTCATATCCCTTTGAGTTCACTTCTTTTCCAATTTCTAGAACATTTTTGGGACAAAACTTGACACAATAGCCACAGCTCTTGCAACGCTCTGAAATGATTTTTACCTCTGCCATTTTGTACTCCTTTCCTATCTACATTCTTGTTATTCTAATATGTCGCAAACACTTTCAAAGATCATTCTTCTGGTCTTAACGAATGCATTTCTATTAATTTTTCTACTGAATGACTACCATGGATACTGTAAAAACAAGTGCAGGGGCATTAGGTCCACATCCACCTGATTTTTCACCTCTTCATAGATGGCCTCTCTAACGCAAGCAAACTCAATTTTCTTATAGGGGTTGACCATAGCATCCATTTTTCTACAGCCTTCAATAAAATCATCTACAGATGTCTCTGGTCCCAAATTTGGGTTGTTGATCATTTTAATATTATCCAGCAGAACACTAGATACACCCATGATGTCGACAAGGGTTCTATCAATATGATCAATATCATAAGACCACGGTCTAAAAGCATTCAGCACATAAAAAACATTTGTGTAGCCTTTATTGAGCTCAGCTGCAAACCCACCCACAGCTCTTGCGCCAATATGATCGCCGCCAACATCCATGACTACATAAGAGTCCGCATCTCGCATCAGTCTGTTAACCCCGCCAACCAGTGTCGGTGCGTCCATAAACTGCTCTTCATAGTGGAATTTGACACCCTCCGCCTCCATCTCTGCTAGTGCTGTTCTAGACCTGAAAAGCGGCTTGGTCATATCCATATCGAAAAAGTGAACTTTCTTATCGTTCAACTTAACCAGATGCATTGCAAAATTGAGTGCGATCTCACTTTTACCGCTTCCGCCCTCACCTAAAAAAACAAAATTCTTTCTATTTTGTTCCGTGATTTTTTTGATAAATTCCATCGAGATCTCCAATTCTTCTATACAGCTTATTCCCTATATGCTTTAGCTCTATTACCTTGAAGTAATCGTGATGTGTGCCCATAGACAACTCTAATTTCTAAGATCAAAGAGCATCAACTGCAGTAAGCTTTTCCAGCACTATGGTTGATGCTCTTTACTGATTTGCTAAAACGAATGCTTATTTTCTTTTTCCAAGTGCCAACAGAATGCCCAGTGCTATTGAAAGAAATGCTGCAGCAAGAACTCTGTATTCTCCTGGTAGAAGGAATGTGATTGTATGTGCCGGTATCCAGAAAAATGGGACTGTCTTCATAACTACAAAAGAAATGAAACTGTTCCAGTCAATTCTGTTCACAATTTTAGTCACCGTAATATCCTGAATGCCTTCACCCTTCATGTCGATATACGTGTCTGAAAAACGGTGTGCTGCCATAAAGGTTGGTCCAAATGTCAGGTTCATAATTGAACCCACGTAGAATGCAAATAAGATCTTAGAATCGCCTCCCGGCAGATATCCTTTCGCCATACTTGCTGTGATACCGCCTGCAAAAATCTGGAAAATCAATGTAACCAGCATACCGATTAGACCCCAGACGACCGCGCGTGCAATAATACCGTACGGAATATCCCATTCCTTTGATGATAATCTGATTGCCAGAAGTTCACCCATCGTTGCTAAAATGGCAAATTTCACAAACCCAACAAAATATGGATGCGTTGCCGTTAGACTTACAAAAATGAGGTGTGTCTTCGGCCAAACAATGAATGCCACAAATGCCGCAAACACCAGTCCCCAAATAAAATCGCCTTTTTTCATCATTGCTCTCCTTTTGAATCCCTTTTATCACTTCTTACACCTAAATAAACGTACTCTATTAAACAAGGGTTTCATTTAGGGTAAAATTAAGTGCCCTAGACAAGTTTACGTCTGGGCACTGTTTTCTTATTCATGGTGCTTATTCGTGTTGTCTTACAGATTGATGTACTTGTACTTCAGTCCCGCTCCACTGCCTTCTACAGTCAGGTCAGCATACGGATTGTAATCTGTGTTCTCAACTACTTTGTATAAATCATAAAGCGGTGCAAGGAATGCACCCCAGTTGCCAATCTCTTCGCCGCAATGTGCTGCCCAAACCTTACCATCTTCTTCGTTTTCAGGCTTACGCGTGCCAATTGCAGTAGATTTTCCGATAACACCGTAATCTGTCTTTTCCCACTGGTGAATTCGGTAGCCCATTGGATTTGGATTTTCAAGTGCTTCATCGCCAAGACCAAGACCTGCTACAATAACGCAGTGCTCATAGATGACATAGTCTTTCACCCATTCAGGCACATCTGCAGGATCTTCAAATCGAATGTACAGATTTTGTCTTGTACCGTCATTCCAAGTTTGCGGTGCAATGTGAATTGAGCCGATTGGATTGCCATGCTTTGGTGCAATTGCCCATTCCAGCGGCTCATGTTGGTCGGGATGCCACAGCAGGAATCCTTTTTCCATATTACTCCAGAACCAGTCGATCATTTTTGGTGTAATGCTTTCATGCTCCCAGTCCAGATGTGTTGCCTTTCCATCATAGCTTAATACGCTTTTCATTATTTTCACTCCTCAATTTTCATCATCCCTATAAAATTAGAATCAAGTTTTGCTTTGCAAACTGATTAAACTTTCAAATGTATCATGGTTTGCTGATTGGCCCTGAAACACTTAATGAGATTTACATGTGTGTATTCCAAATAAGGGTCGGAGGTCACGCATATCCAAGAAGAAACGCGCTTTTAAAGCAAAGGGTCGAGGGCCAATTTCAACAAATCAATGACTATTTACAAATTAATTTTAATACGCAGGGCATTCCGGGTAAAATATCCAATTCGCATATTCTCATAACCATTTGGTTATACCTATTGGAAATACTCTGGTTATCCCCTGTATTTTCTGATAAAATAGGTCGAAAAGGAGGCTTATATGAACAGCTTGCAAATCAATTATTTCATTACATTAGCCGAAACACTTAACTTCACAAAAACTGCTCATAAGCTTTATGTCTCCCAACCCGCTGTCAGCAAACAAATTGCTGCGCTTGAGAAGGAACTGGGATTTTTACTCGTGCAGCGTACACCTTCTGGCGTTGTTCTTACACCTACAGGAAAACTTTTTTACGACTATTTCAAGAACAGCCTCGCTGCCTTTAACGAAACCCTGCTACAGGCAAAAAAACTCAACAGCAAGGAACAACGACCACTGAAAATCGGCTATCAGGAGGGATGGAATCTGGCACACCTCGTCCCTGTCATCAACACTTTCAAGACGCAAGGCGCACTCGAAACGACCACACAATTCATCAGTTGTTCTATCAATGATCTTGAAAAACTTCTCCTTGAAGGCGAAATTGACATTGCACTTGCCATATCAACCAGTCTGTTCAACACAAAAGAGCTCGAAGGCAGAACCATCGCATCCATTGTGAACCTGCTTTTTTTCGACAATACACACGTACTTGCTTCGAACGGCAACCTCACGCTTTCTGATTTCAAAGACGAGACTTTTATTGTCTTTGAAGGCGAATTCATTGACACACGGAAGCTCGTTATGGACTTTTGTGCGCCGTATGGCTTCCAACCAAAGGTGCGAATCGTCCCGAATATTGAGTCCATGATTTTTGAAGTCGAAGCGGGAGGCGGCGTCGCCATTTTCGATGAGTGGATTCGCTACAAGCACAATCCTACACTTGGCTATATTGAAATTGGCGGAAAACACAACATTTCCGCGTTCAAACTCAAAAGCAATACCGCGCCAGAGGTAGATGCCTTTATCCGCCTTCTGCAGGCGCACTTGTCTAACTTGTAATTATCTGTCATAAAAGAGGCATTGAAACTGCTCTAGCTTTCTGCTGTGTTTTTCAATGCCTTTATTCTTTTCCTATATATCTGGTGCTGTGCAGCTGATTTATTCGCTGATTACACCAGCCAGAAGAATTGAGTAATATTTCTCCTCAAAGCTTGACCCGCGGGATGTCAGAATGATTGGCGCTTTGGCACCAACGACAACACCTGCCATCTTTGCGCCTGCCGAATAGACGAGTGATTTGCCCAAAATATTGCCCACTGTAATGTTCGGTACCAGCAGCAAGTCCACATTTCCTGTTACAGGACTGTCATAGCCTTTGATTTCAGCAGATTTTCTGCTCATCGCAAGATCATAGGAAATTGGTCCTTCAACATAACAGCCTGTGATTTTACCACTTTCATTCATTTCCTTTAACACATGCGCGTCCAAGGTTTCCTGCATTTTCGGATTCACCTTTTCAACCGCTGCAAGCACAGCAACATTCGGTGTTTCAATACCCATACCATGCATTGCAGCAACTGAATTTTTCAGGATTTCCACCTTGGTTTCCATATCGGGATACAGGTTCATGCCGCCATCGCTCATTGCAAGCAGTTTCGGATAGTTATCCAGTTCATGGACAACGAAGTGTGACATAACGCCACCTGTACGAATGCCATTTTCCTTGTTCACAACAGCTTTTAGTAAAACTGCCGTGTCCACTTTGCCCTTCATAATAGCATCGGCCTTATTCTCTCGTGCAAGCTCAACGGCTTTGTTTGCTGCTTCTTCGTCTGTTGAAGCTTCGACGAATTCGTATGCATCCACTGAGGCGCCTTGCTTTTCAACTTCCGCTTTTATGGCCTCAACGTTCCCTATAAACACAGCAGAAATACCCACCTGCGCATTGGCTTTTAAAATTGCCTTTATTGTATTCGCATCGGAAGGCCATACTACCGCAACACGCTTGCTTTCTAAATTTTGGCTTTCCATTTGTTCAAATTTCGTAATCATTGCTCTACCACCATTCCGTTTCTATTTCAAACATCTTTTTATTTCATTCGACAAAATGCATAAAACCTACTGTGCATCTTCAAACGTATGAATCGCTTCTTTGCCGTTTAGGGCACGTTCAATACCTTCCGCCAGTGCTTTCATCTCATTTTCGCCTGGCATTACCGCAACTTCTCCAATAAATGCCACACGCTTTGAAATTAGCTCCATCAGGTATTTCGAATACGCAATGCCGCCCGTTAAAATAATCGCGTCCACATCCCCTTCGAGAACGGTCGCCATTTCACCAATGCCTTTGGCAATTTGGTATGCCATAGCATCGACAACAAGCTTGTACTCTGCATCGCCAGCTTCTGCCTTCTCGATGATTTCTTTTGCGTTATTTGTTCCAAGGTATGCAGTCATCCCGCCCTTGCCGCGCATCTGTTTCTTCAAATCAGCTTTCTCGAATTTTCCGCTATAGCACAGTTCAATCAGCGCATTACACTGTACACGTCCTGTACGCTCTGGTGAAAATGGGCCTTCGTCGTCTGGAATAACGTCTACAAGCTGCCCTTTCTTGTGTGCATTTACAGAAATGCCACCACCGAGGTGCGCAACGATGAAATTCATTTCAGCATAGTCTTTGCCCTTTGATGCCGCTACAGCATGCGCCATGGCACGGGTATTCAATGTATGCGTGAAACTCTTTCTTGGCAGCAGCGGTGATCCAGACAGGCGTGCAACGTCCGTCAGTTCGTCTGTTGCAACAGAATCGTAGATATAGCCCTTAATGCCATACGGCTTGCCCATTTCAAAGGCGATGATTGCACCTAGATTTGATGCATGCTCCACTGTTGTTGGTGCATTAAGTCGTGCGACCATTTTGTCGTTTACTTCGTAGGCACCTGCATGAACTGGAGGCAGTAGTCCGCCACGGCCAATAACGGCATCCAGTTCAGTAATCGCAACGCCCCACTCTTTCATTTTGCCTTCTATCAGCTCTTTTCTGTACGAAAGCTGATCATTCACGTGCTTGAAAGGCTTCAGTTCTTCTGTCGAATGTACAATATTTTCTTCATGTTGGGAAACACCATCTTCAAACAGAGCAATCTTTGTAGACGTTGACCCTGGATTAATCACTAGAAATTTCATAAATCTTCTCCTCGTTTAATTTTCTAATTCAATTCGTTAATCTCATTCTAAACATTACAGTCACTGTAAGCTCAATAGGGGTATTTTCCATATCTAAATAAAAAATAGACCTATACAACTCCGAGTCCGCGCCATGTGCCCATGCATTTTATGCCATAAATAGCGAGTTTACAGGTGGCGTGGTAACACAAGCCCCCTGTAAACTCAAATTTGACATGCGCTATCCGCGCCCTATAATACTTTAAAAGCCTTTACTGCAAATTAACGTGTCGTGATATAACCTCTCCACTGTTCTAGGTGATCTGAGTCTGGACGATCCATGATGAAGATGCCTGTAATGTTTTTATACGCCTCCATGAATGGGAACTGATCCTCAGTCGCCCATGCTGGTTTTGTAAATTTATGTGCATTTTCAACCATTGCACGGTGCCAAGCGTTGCTGTCGTCGAACCATAGCTCCACCACTCGGTTGAATGGGTTGATTCTTGGCTCGTCCAGAACCTTACTCGACATGAATCGAATAACCTCTGGCATTTCTGCCGCTTCCTTTGCAAACACTTCCTTGAACCACGTATCACCCTCTTCTTGCGTTACGCCATCAGGGTAATTAAGGAAGAATAGCCATCTGAAGTTGGCGCCATCATCAGTCATTCTCTCTGCGCCCTTGAAGTCATCTTCCCAGAAGATTGGTGCGAAACAGAAAACGATTGGATGATAGCCGTCCTTGCTGCCCTGCCATCCCGCTTGACGCAGGACATCACTTGGCGGCTGGCACGTGATTTCCATGAAATTGTCTGGATAAGCTTCAGTAAACGCCAGACCTCTGCCGTGACCTGTGTTCTTGTCTTGGAAAATGTTGATGTTCCAGTAGTGCTCTGTCATGATCCAGTTGTACGTACCATAGTTTTCAGCATTCTGAGGAAGCGGAAGGGCATGGTACGTCGCATACTTTGTACAGTACGGCTTGAACTGGGAAATACTCTCTGGAATATGCTGCTTATATAGCCATCTGAAGGCTTTCGGTCTATCGTTGTCTGAACGTACGTTGTTCAGAATAAAACTTCTCATTGGGCGGTACTCTGGAATATAGCTCATTTTTTTCTCCTGTATATTTACATCCATCTAACTAAATCTCTTTTTTAAAATTACTGTTGCTTGGCGCACAATTATCTTTGCGGCTTTGTTGGCTGGATAAATGTCTTGTATTTCTCAAGCTTATCCTTAAGCAGGTGTGCGTCTGGATGTGGTACCAAAGATACTTCTTTCAGCTCGCGTGCATGGTTGAATTTTCCGCTCATGTAGATGTGTGCATGCGCCTTTTCTTCTGGCGTGATGTCAAATTGCACACTGTCTTCTGTTGTTGTAAGCGTACCCTTCACACCGCAAATGCCACAGATTGCACCTTGACCATTCTCAGCATTGCGGATTTCAAACAACTTTGAGTGGCACAGCGGACATACGCCTTTGTCGCCAATGTATTCTGCTTGGCTCGCATCTCCCTTTAGTGCGTTGACAACATGCTCGCCTGACTGGTACGCGTCTTTCAGCTTGTCGTCATGCAGTGCTGCCATGCCTGGCAGTGCGACCCAGTTGAACAGTTTCTTGTCAACAACATGCGCACCCCAAGAAAGTGTAAATACATGCATGATTGGAAGTGCAAGATTATCCCATTCACTGCCGCCTACTGCAATTAGAGATACAGCTCTCTGCTTGAAGCTTCTCTCATCTGGCCCTTTGCCTTCTGTAATGCCCTGTTCAGCACGTGTTTCCGCTGCGATTGTTCTGAATGCCAAGTCATGGGATGGACCCATACGGTCAGAAAGTGTTTTCAGTTGTCCTGGAGGTGACTTCTCATAAATTGGCGCACCGATTACCAGACCGTCTGCTTCAAGAATTTTGTCATCGATGAATGGAAAATCATCACCTTTTATGACACAGTCTCCCGAACCTGAGTCTCTGAATAGATTGACAACACAAGCGTTACAACCTGTACATGGCTTGAGTGTAAGATTCTGCATTCTAATAAACTCAACCTCTGCGCCAGAAGCCTGTGCACCCATCAGCGCCTCTTTAACCAGAATTTCAGTATTGCTCATCGGTCTGCCAAAGCTTAATCCTAAAACCTTCATAACGTATCTCCTCTTCGTTTAATTGAATATAATTCGCAAATGCAAACATTTACTGCATGCGTCATAGTTCTTAAACGCAATTTGCGTGCCATTTTTTTAACAACCACGTTAGGAAATTTATTTTCACGCATAAAACTAAATACCAGAGTAATTTCCTTGTCTTTTATACACAAAAAAACAGATACGGGTATCCGTATCTGTTTACCTGTATCTGTCCTTGTGCCTATTGGCTATTTGTAGGCTCCCTGAGTCAAGCGCAAATCACTCGGCTTCGGTCGCATGTGCATCTAAATTATACTTGCTCACTTTTCTATTTAAGGTAGACCGCGAAATTTCAAGCCTTGAAGCAGCCAAACTCTTGTTTCCACCGCAGATTTTCAGTGCTCTTTCTATCAGGTGTTTTTCAGCCTTTTCCATAGGGATAATGCTATTTGAATCAAGAATCGGCTGCACAGTATTCGCAGTTGCGACCTGATATTCATGTCCATCATAATGCTTTAAAATTTCGCGCACATCCGCCTGCGTTATACGCGTACCACTATTCATGACGCCAAATCGATTGACAACATTCCTGAGTTGACGCACATTTCCCGGCCATCTGTAGGTCATCATATATTCCAATGCTTCCTGCTCAAATTCAATGTTCAACCGGTTTTTACGCACAAACCTCTCTACTAATTCTGGTAGATCCTCTATACGCTCGCGCAAGGATGGAACCCTGATTTCGAGGATATTCAAACGGTAGTACAGGTCTTCTCTGAATTTCTTCTGAGCACTCAGCGCACGAAGATCCACGTTTGTTGAAGCAATGATTCGGGCATTAGTCGCGATCAGCTTATTCCCTCCAACACGCTCAAACTCCTTTTCTTCAAGTACACGAAGCAGTTTCGTCTGCATATGGAAACTCATATCTCCGATTTCGTCAAGCAGTATGGATCCGTTATTTGCCATTTCAAATTTTCCGTTTTTCTTTGCAGTCGCACCTGTAAATGCGCCCTTTTCATGACCAAAAAGCTCGGATTCAAGGAGTTCACCAGGAATTGCACTACAGTTAATTTTGACAAATGGGTTTGTAAAAGTCTGCGTATTGTAACTGTGTATGGCATTCGCCAAGATTTCTTTTCCCGTCCCCGTTTCACCTATGAGCAACACTGGATATTTTGACGCTGCTGCATGCTTTGTTTTTTCAATCAAATTTTTTACAATACTAGAACTTCCGATATAATCTTTAAAAGTATATGTACTGAACTGTCTGGAAACACTATGGTACACATCTTCAAAAACTTGGTTATCCTTCGCCGGCATCTGTGCAAGCAGACGTTTAATACTCGCTATATTATTGAAATAAACAATACCAATAGCTCCGAGAAGTTCATCTCCTTCAAATACCGGAATATGTGTAGCGATGCCCATACGGCCATCCATAAGTGTCATGATTCCTTCGTCTGATTCTCCTGTCGCAAGGACTGTAGCAAATCCTGCATTGGGCAATATTTCGCTGATTGCGCTTCCCAAAACGGATTCTTTACTCTTCCCAGAAGCTTTTTGGCTGTTCTCGGAAAAGAAAATCACTTGGCCATCTGCATCTACAATGAGAGCACGGTCAAAGGTCGTGTCCAGCAACTTGTCAAGTACACCTCCGCGAATAAAAAATTCGTTTTTGCTCAATTCTAGTCGCATGCTACCCTCCCATACCTGTATTATTGCATTCAAATCGACTTAAAATTTGACTCAAATTGACACACTGTATCAATTTGAGTCAAACGTTTTCCATATAGTATCACATAAATTGCTATTTGCAATAGAATTATTTACACTGTTATTGTCTTAATAACAAAAAAAGCTCAGTCTACTTAGACTAAGCTTTCTCTTCTAAACATAAGTCACTGTGCCCTCGCGTCTCTTCGGTGCCGCTGAGTGCGCCTGTTTTTTCTCGCCCAGAGAAACCGCGTAATAAGGTTCGTAACCTTCTGGAATACCCAGTTTTTCTTTATAGTATGCCCCTTTTTCACTCTTGAACAGGAAGGTTACAAAACCAATCCAGCAGGACCCTACACCCAGGGACTCCGCTGCGACCAGCATGTTTTGTGTTGCTGCCGCACAGTCTACCTCTGGCATCATTGCTGCTTTTTCACCTGAAACAAGAATCGCTGTTGGCGCACCGTAAAAAATATTCAGCTTGTCGTTGCTTGCCATTCGCTGTATCATTTCGTCATCAAAGGTCTTGGCAAATGCCTTTGACTCTCTATTAAGCTCATCGAGCAGGTCCTGATCACTGATTACCGTGAAATGCCATGGCTGATGATTGTGGGCACTCGGTGCATAAAGCCCTGCCTCAATGATCTTTTCAAGCTTTTCCTTTTCAACTTTTCCGCCACCAAAAGCACGCGTGCTTCTTCTGCTCAACATATCCTGGATTGTCTGGTTCATTTTTAACTCCTTCTATTATTGCCTGACTTGTCAAATTTGCTATACTTGAATTATAATTCATATGTTCAATCTGTAAAGTACGCACATAAGCGTTAGGTACTTACCTATAAGAAAGTATAGAGGTCAATAATGAACTGTAAAGTCAATGAAACTTACTTGTGTCCTGTTGAATACACCCTCCAGATCATCGGTGGAAAATGGAAGGCGGTCATCCTTTGGCACCTTGCAAACAATCCAGTGCTCAGATACGGTGAAATCAAACGCGCTCTTGGAAAAGTGTCACACAAGACCCTCAGCAACCAGCTTAAGGAGCTTGAAAGAGACGGCCTGGTTTTCAGAAATGAATATCCCCAGGTGCCCCCAAAAGTCGAGTACTCCCTTACTGAAAAGGGACGCAGCTTTATCCCTACACTCACTGCCATGTGCAAATGGGGAATAGAGAACATGCCCGAATAGGCACTCAAAAGCTAAAGGTCGCCCATGCAGGTCAGGCCGTATTTCTGCAATTTCCGCACCGCTGTAGACTGGCTGATATTCAATCCTTGAGCCAGCTGTCGTGTGGTTCTGTAAATGGATACGGCGTTTTCAAAGACAATGCGCTCCGTATGCTCCATCACTTCTTTGAGGGTTTTGCCTTCAACACGGGTCGGCTCCACTTCATCATCGACAAGATACTTTGGAAGCAGTGCTGTGCTAATCATGTTCTGATCGACCGTGATGACAAGACGCTCTATCATATTTTCAAGCTCCCGTGTATTTCCAGGCCAGTCGTAGCGTATCAGCGCCTCCATTGCATGGGTATCAAGCTTTCTTTTCATGCCATATTTCAAATTGTTCATTTCAAGACTCACCAAAATCATGCCTGCTATATCCTCTTCCCGCTCCCGAAGCGGCGGAATGTGGATAGGAATGACATTGAGCCGATAATAGAGGTCTTCCCGAAACAGATTCTGCGCTATCATCTTTGTCAAATCCCGATGTGTTGCAGTAATAATGCGTACATCAACCGGGGTCTTCTCAGTCCCGCCTACACGGATGATCTCCTTGTCCTGTATGACCTGAAGGATTTTAACTTGAAGATGCAATGGCAGCTCACCGATTTCATCGAGAAATATTGTCCCCTTGTGAGCCAGTTCAAACATACCTTTTTTTCCGTTCTTAAGCGACCCTGTAAAGGCCCCTGGTGCATATCCGAAGAGCTCAGACTCCAGAAGTGTTTCTGGAATCGCTCCACAGTTCACCTTAACGAATGCCTCCTCTGCTCGAACGCCTGAATCGTGGATATACTTTGCAAGCACACCCTTTCCCACGCCGGATTCTCCAGTAATCAGGATCGTTGTATCTATAAGTGCAAGCCTGTCTGCCAATGTGTAGACATCCTTCAGGCTCTTGCTTTTCGCAATTATATGGTTCTTCCCGCTATGCTGCTCCTTGAGTTCTTCAAGCTCGCAGGTGATATTTTCAAGCTGGCTCTTGAGGTTGACCAGTTCAGTGATGTCACGCGACGTACTCACAACCATATCGATTTTTCCATCACTGGCAAATAGGGGCACACCCGTTGTCAAAAGTTCTTTTCCCTGACGGTTTGTGTGCAATATGCTTGTTTTTCTCTTCTCCATAAAGACTTTCTTGGCCACCGATGGGGAAAAAATCCCACTGCTCTCCAGGTCTTCGATATTCCGTCCCTGAATGTCTTCCTGGTCAATGAGATACAAGTCAGCACAGGCATCATTGATCCATACGGTGTCTCCATTGCCATCATCGATGAAAATGGCGGCTTCAACCGAATTCATAAGACTGCGTATTTCTTCGCTAATAAACATGCGGACCTCCTGCTTCAAGCTAACGTGGAAAACATTGCCGGCCAAAGACCGGCAATGCTCATTAGTTTGTCTTAATACTTTCAAGCTGCTGCTCTGCCGCATCTGCCCCTGTTTCAGGTTTTAAAAATGCGGTGAGGTTTTCTTCACAACGCGCAAACAGCGCTGCACTGTCCTCTTCCTCTTTCTCTGTATTTCCAATTGTTCCCACGCCGATTTCTTTCATCTTCTCAGCGTATTCAGCAGGATTATTGGGTGGCGGTGTCAGGTTCTTGTAGAGCGGCGCATCGCCAATGCGCCCCGCAAACGGCATTGGGAAATCATACTGTTTCAGATGCTTCAAGTAGTGATCCATGAAAATCGTGCCATACTCCCTGGCTGTACGAACCTTGTCAAGATCCAGGGTAATCGTATGGGTTGTCTCCGTACTGCCGGCCTCCCAAAGCAGCTGACCTTCCGGGCTGACAATCAGTGAATTGCCATATAGACCAAAGTTTCCAAATCTGCCACAGGTATTTGTCGAAACAAGATAGGCCTGATTTTCAAGGGCACGGGCAAAATGGATGGGTTTGTTCAGATTGATCAGTTCCTCTGGGTCCTGCGTCAGCTTCAGCAACACTTCAGCGCCCATGAGTGTCAGGTTTCGTGATATTTCAGGAAAATTCAAATCATAGCATATTTGAACGCCGACTTTTGTGTTCTTCTCCGGTATATCAAATACCACATATTCCTTTCCAGGCTCCGTATACGCTTCTGCCGGTCTCCACGGTGCCATTTTCCTGTACACTGCAATGATTTCCCCCTTAGGGTTGATCACCGGCGCCGAGTTATAGTAGGTTCCATCCAGCTCCGGTGCATCCTCATACATGGTACCCGGTATAAGATAGATCCCATGCTTCTTCGCAATTGCACAGAAAAAATCTGTGATTGGCCCCGGTATGGGCTGCGGCGTGTAATAGCCTATTCCGCCCTCTACACCGACAATCAGCTCCGGTGCATGAACACCTGCCATCATTTCGTCAACTCTCTTTTCAATATATTTCATATTCTCAGCAGTATCCTCTGATATGGGCTGCTGAATAATACCCACATTTAAATATCTTCCCATCTCGTACTTCTCCTTCTCGCGCACTCTATCTATTTTGTCTTCTGTCAATTACCTGCTTTAAATCCGCTTCAAAGAACCTCTTCGAAGCCTTCTGTCGTATAGTTTTCCCCATTTTTCTTTGCTTCTATCGCTGTCTGAAGCGCCTTGAATCTTGAACGATTCAAAGGGTATTTGACTACGATCAGGGCACTTACAATTATTACAATGCCAGGAATCAGAGTCGACAATGATAAAATGCCCCTTGTCGCACGTGCTGTCTGCTCCATGAGCTCAGCATTGTAACCCGTTGTCGCAAGGATAATGCCAATGAGCCACATGCCCACTGCCGAGCCCGCTTTTTGAAAGAATGATACCAGAGAAGTAATCGCGCCTTCGCGTCTCTTTCCAAACTTGAACTCGTCAACCTCACTGCAGTCGTAAATCATAGAATAGCTGATTGTCCAGAATGTCGAGTTTCCAGCTGCAAAGAAGAGTGTAAAGACAAGCAGCATTGTAAAGCTTGCAAATCCGATAAAATAGAATAGGAAGGATGTTGCCGCAAGTAGGGATAGCATACTGATATAGACCACTTTCTTGTCGTACTTATTGCTCATCCAGTTAATCAGCGGAAGCCAGATTGCAGAAAATACACTGACTGCTACCCAGAACATCGACTGTGTGCCTTCATCCAGTCCCATGTTGTAGCTCATGAGATAAATGAACGAGCCGCTGGCAATTGCAAAACCCAAAGCGTAGAGAAATACTGAGGCAACAATAATGCGATAAGGCCTATTTTTAAGTGTTTCAGCATAGGTCTTGAAGATATTTACCCCATCAGCCTCTGTTTCAGTAAGCTCGAGCTCAGTGCCCTTTGTATTTCTCCAGCAGGTCATGATAATCAGTACAACCGTTACGGCAAACACCTGACCAACCATGGCCCAGCCTTCCTGGGCCGTTCCGCCACCTTCAACAACTTTGCCGACAATAACCATAGGACCCGCACTTGCAATAAGTACCGCACCATACATAAAGACACTTGCATAGGATCTCAGGCTGTTTCTTTCATCGAAATCCTGGGTAATTTCCGCCCCAAGTGCAAAGTAGGGAATGACATAGGCCGTATAGGCTGTCCAAAACACCATGGACGTGATTATGTAATACGCATTCTTGGCACTGCCTGCCACACCGACCGTCCTAAAGAGCATGAATAGTGCCAGCCCCAATGGTATTGCCGAAATCAGCATGACCGGACGACGGCGTCCGTACTTAGACTTCAAATTATCTGAGAAGTGGCCGATAATCGGATCTGTAATGGCATCCCACAATACGGCAATCAAGGACACAACCCCGGCAACTGCAGGGTTGACGCCTGCAATATCCGTCAGGAAGTACAAAAAGTAAATATAGAACACATTGTAAGGGATAGAATCTCCCATCTGACCAATTCCATAAAAAAGCTTCGTTTTAAGTGAAACTGATGCAGACCTTACAGTTGCGGTTTCTTTCACCGCTAAATTTCCGTCTACTTGATTAGACATTGTATTTCCCCCAATCGTACTTCGAAAAATGACTCCAACTAAAAATCAATAAATGCTGTGCTTGATGCTTTTACATGATTGCGCAATCACTTGCTCTAAATAAACGCAATATGCATGCCATTTTTTCAAAATAGATTTTCAGATCACACAGGTCAGATATTGCAATATTGTAAACGTATTCCTGCATTTTTTATTTATTTCAAATTCTCTGACTATTTATAATTCAAAAGTTTACAAGTAAACTTTAATTTACAGTAGGTGTAAATTAATATTTACATTTTGGACAGTTTTCTATGAAACATCTGCCGCGATATACCCAGGATCTCTGCAGCCTTGCTTTTATTCCCCCCACAAACCTCCAGTACATGCTCAATTGCCATTTTCTCAGCAACCGCTTTGACATTCTTCAGCGTGAAATCCGTTTGTCCGATAATGGACGCGCTCATCTTGCTGCGCATGATTTCACCGGAAAGAAATCCCACATCCTGCAGCTCCAGCGTTTTCCTCATGAAGGGAATATTGTTCATGGCCCGTTCAAGCACATTATGCAATTCTCTTACGTTACCGGGCCAGTTGTATCCATCAAGAACCTTGAGCACATCCGCATTGATCTTTTTAACAGGGTGTGTCATCTGAAAGGTTTCATTGAGTTCATTAATAATATGTTCCGATATATAGGGGATATCCACCTTGCGTTCTCGAAGTGGCGGAATATCTATTTGCAGTACATTGAGCCTGAAATAGAGGTCTTCTCTGAACTTGTTTTCCTGCACCAGATTCCTGAGACTCTGATTGGAGGCGACGATAATTCGCACATCCACTGGAATGGGAAACTCGCCTCCGATTCTATGGATCTCTTTCTCCTGCAAGAACCGCAGTAGCTTCGGCTGTGCCACCAGGGGCATCTGGTTGATCTCGTCAAGAAAAAGCGTCCCCCCTTGGGCGATTTCAATTTTACCTTTCTTGCCGCCCTTGAGCGCACCTGTAAAAGTCCCTTCATCATAGCCAAACAGCTCTGACTCGAAGAGTTCAGGTGGTATGGCTGAACAGTTCACTTTTACAAAGCTGCCCAGTCCGCGGGGACTCAGCCTGTGAATGGAATGTGCTACCAGCTCTTTACCCGAGCCTGTTTCGCCCTGTATCAGAACCATTGAAGTCGATCGCGAGGAGTTGAATATCTGTTCTCTGAGTTTTTCAATTTCCGGACTTATACCAACGATGTTATCGATGGAGTACTTCGCACCTCTTATTCTCCGAACTTCCTGCTTATAGTATCTGAGCTCTTCAGAAAGCTCTTCAATTTTGTCGAGAAAATTCTGCAGCATGTGCGCATTTTCAAAGACATCGTACTCGAGGACACCGAGCATTTCATCGCCACTCATAATGGGGATTGCGTTGCTTACAATGGTTTTTCCCTGTACAAAATACACTTCACCGATTTTCTTTTTTCCTGTTTCAATCACCTTGTATGCTGTGTTTGTTGGAATAACTTCCTTTATGCTTCTCCCAACCGCCATTCTTCCGGTGTCATAGCCGACTTCCCTAGCCAGGTGGTCTGCCATATAGACAATATTGGCATCCATGTCCAGGACAAGCATGCCCTCAATACTTTCCAGTATGTGCTGAATATTTTTTTCGAAATCCAAACAATCACCCCATTTTATGTGTAAACTTTTGTTTATACATCATTTTACAAGACTTCTTCCCATAAAGTCAAAATTTTATGATTATTATTTTCATTCTTGTATATTCATCCAAAAATACCTCATCAATATTCTGATGAGGCATTCGTGCTGCAATTTGAAATTCTAAAATTGCATTTCTGTATACTTCTATTCTCTTTTCAAATACCCGATTAGGGGGTTCCTTTCGCCCGGCCAGCCATACTCAAAATATTGGTCTACATGGTCTCTCGTAACCTCTGGAAGAGACGGTGGACTCCAAGATGGATTTCTATCCTTATCTACCAAAACAGCTCTGACTCCCTCAAAGAAATCATGCCCCTTCATAAAATTCATACTCATCTCGAGTTCCATTTCAAAGCATGCGTTGATATCAAGCGTACGCCCTCTTACAAGCTGCTCCAAGGTCACCTTCAAGGATGTCGGCGACATTTTTCCCAGCGCACCAAGTGCCCGAGCACACCACAGATCCCCCTTCTCACTTTCCAGCCCCAAGCTCTGCATGATCTCTTCCATGCTTGCCCTTGAAAAATGACTGTCGATTTTGCCGCGATTCTGCTCAAGCTCTGAAATCGGGATCTCCTGCATACTGAATTTCCCGATGATTTCATTCAGACTCTCAAAATTTGCAACTTCACGCCAGGCGATTCTGCCCAGTGCGTCTTTGAGCTGGTCCCAGGAATCCTGTGCGATGAAATAATCCGCGACACCGCTGTAGAGGGCATCTTCGCCGCGTACAATCACAGATGTCAGTGCCAGATATTTGCCGATTTCACCCGGCATCTTATTGAGGAAATAGCTGCCTCCCACATCTGGATAAAGTCCAATATTCATTTCTGGCATGGCCCATTTTGTCTTCTCTGTAACAATGCGGTGGGAACCCGAAATGCCAAGTCCAACGCCACCCCCCATGACAATGCCATTCATATAAGTCACAATAGGCTTCTCATAGGTATGCATCATCATATTGAGTTCATACTCCGTCTTAAAAAACTCCAGGGCCACGTCTTCAAGATTTTCATCACGCACATCATAAAGATGTTTCACATCGCCCCCAGAGCAAAACGCACGATCGCCCACCCCTTCCAGGCAAATTAGGCAAACCTCATTATTATTCTTCCAAAGGGTGAACAAACTGTGCAGTGCAACAATCATTTCTGGAGAAAGCGCATTGTGCTTCTCACGGCGATTGAGCTGAATCCACCCTATGCCGTTATCAATCCAGTACTTTGTATTTGTCATAATCCATATCCTATCTCAATAAACTTGTCTTTCTCCATATGTCTGCCAACCAAACAAGCACCACTCCCCAAACAGTAGCCCCAAACATTACTATCCAAACAGTGATAGCAGAACGCCCGCAGAAACCGCCGAGCCGATAACACCGGCAACGTTTGGTCCCATGGCATGCATCAGTAGGAAGTTGGATGGGTTCTCTTTCTGACCCACTACCTGTGATACACGGGCTGCCATCGGTACTGCAGATACGCCTGCCGAACCAATAAGCGGATTGATTTTACCACCTGAGAGCTTGTTCATGATTTTTGCAAGCAGAACGCCTGCGCCTGTTCCGATACCGAATGCGATGACACCCAGGCAGATGATCGCCAGTGTCTCAATCTTAAGGAACTGCTCTGCTGTTGCAGTCGCGCCAACAGATAGACCCAGGAAGATTGTGATGATGTTGATCAGGGCATTCTTAGCTGTATCTTCAAGACGTGCCACCATGCCAGATTCCTTGAATAGGTTACCCAGCATCAGCATGCCTACCAGGGTACCCGCTGGTGGTACAATCAGTGTAACAAGGATTGTTACAAGGATTGGGAAGAGTATTTTTTCTAGTTTAGATACAGGACGAAGCTGGTCCATCTTGATCATACGCTCTTCTTTAGTCGTAAGTGCTTTCATGATTGGTGGCTGGATTACCGGTACTAGCGCCATGTATGAGTATGCCGCTACGGCGATCGGGCCAAGAAGGTGCGGTGCAAGCTTGGATGTTAGGAAGATTGCAGTAGGACCGTCAGCACCACCGATGATACCGATTGACGCTGCTTCCTGGGCGTTGAACAGACCAGAAGCGATTGCGCCGATAAATGTTGTAAAGATACCGAACTGTGCCGCTGCACCCAGCAGCAGAGATCTTGGGTTGGCAATCAGTGGACCGAAGTCTGTCATCGCGCCAACGCCCATGAAGATGATTGGTGGGAAGATACCCAGCGCATCCCCTTGGTAGAGGTAGTACAGAAGACCGCCCGGCTCGCTTATGGAAAGCGCCAGGTCAGGCATGTTTTTCATTATTTCAGGGTCCACAACAATTTTGGAAAAACCGTGAGCCGACTCATGGACCATTCCAAGGTGTGACGTCGGGTTTGCCATCAGACCTGCAAGAGGCAGGTTGGTCAGCAGCATACCGAATGCGATCGGTATAAGCAGCAGGGGCTCAAATCCCTTTGCGATTGCCAGATACAGCAGGACACAGGATACGGCAATCATCAGCACGTTGCCCCACAGCATGTTTTCGTACAGAGCACTGAAACCAGTAGACCCCCAAAAGTCTATTATTGCTTGAATCATCTGTTTCGCTCCTTTCATTTGTTATGATATGACAATCATAACGTCTCCAGAGTTTACAGATGCGCCTTTGTTGACATTGATGCTGACAACCTTGCCACTGGCTGGTGCCATGATTTCATTTTCCATTTTCATGGCTTCAAGAACCAGAAGCACCTGACCTTCTGCAACCGAATCTCCAGAGGCCACCTTGATGTCTAGAACGGTACCAGGCATTGGCGCAGAAACGGTGCTGCCGCCTGCTGGTGCAGCTGATGGCGCCGGTGCGGCAGGCGCTGGTGCTGCCTTAGGTGCCGCTGCAGGCGCTGGCGCTGGTGTGCGAGGCGCTGCTGCTGGTCTTGCTACGGGTGCACTTGCCGCGCCGCCGATTTCTTCTACTTCTACTTCATAGGTCTTGCCGTTTACGCTTATGTTATATTTCTTCATCATCCATCCTCCGAAAGTTCTCAACATCAGATTTTTTGAGTCATGACCAGCGTGTTTGAATCGTCTAAGCTGATCATCCCGAATATACTATTTCCACTTTCCTAGAACCGCGCGTGCATCTGATTCACACGGCCAGACTGACCCCAAGCAGGTGTCTGATCTGGAACACGCACAATATTTCTAACCACAATGTTTTGCACCGATGTGCCCAGTGTGGCTGCAATAGCCGCTGATATGACTGCTACAAGTTCTTCTTCATCCTCCTGAACCGCAGCAGACGCTGGTGGCGCTGCTTTTTCCAGTGGCTTTGACGGTATCAGGACGCTCTCAGCACGCTTGGCTTCTGCATTCTGAACCAGCTTTGAGTAGAAGGCTGTCAGCCCCCAAAGGACAATCAGGGCACAGAAGGTAATCAGCATGCCCAGTGCTGTCGTAAACAGCGATGCGTAGACTTTCTCACCTGTACTCATTTGCTGTATCAATGTCGGATCTGCGAACCTTGTCATTAAATCCATGGTCTCACCTCTTCCTCTTTAAAAGATTTTCCATTTATAATGAGACTTTTTCATTTAAAGCGGAATGTTGCCATGCTTCTTGGCAGGTCTGTCTTCACGCTTTCCTGCAAGCATGTCAAATGCCGCAATCAGTCTTGGCCGTGTCTGTGCAGGTTCGATGACATCATCCACATACCCGCGCTCGGCTGCCTTGTAAGGTGTTGCAAACTCAGCTGTGTATGCGTCGACCTTCTGCTGGCGTACCGCTGCAGGGTTGTCTGCGTCTGCAATGTCCTTACGGAAGATGATGTTTGCCGCCCCCTGCGGACCCATTACGGCAATCTCTGCCGATGGCCATGCAAGGACCATATCCGAGCCAAGGTGCTTGGAGGACATGGCGATGTAGGCGCCGCCGTATGCCTTGCGTACAATCAGCGTTACCAGGGGCACAGTCGCCTCACTGTAGGCATAGAGTATTTTTGCACCGTGACGGATAATGCCGCCGTATTCCTGGGTTGTGCCAGGCAGAAAGCCCGGTGTGTCCACCAGTGTCAGTATGGGGATGTTGAAGGCGTCGCATGTTCTGATGAAACGCGCTGTCTTATCCCCCGTGTTGAGGTCCATACACCCTGCAAGCACCTTAGGCTGGTTTGCGATAATGCCTACGGATTTTCCACCAAGGCGGGCAAAGCCTGTTAGAATATTCTTTGCAAAGTATGGCTGGTACTCCAGAAAATCACCCGCATCCACAAGGGCTTCAATGATATCCTTCATGTCATAAGGCTTGTTGGGATTTGGCGGAATGATTGTGTTCAGCGCATCGATGCGCTTGTTTATGTCGTCTGCAGTATCATAGACCGGTGCAGTTTCCATGTTGTTGGACGGCAAGAAGCTGAGCAGTCTTCTGATTTGCAGAATGCATTCTTCATCTGTCGAAGCGATGTACTGGGCCACACCGGATGTCTGGTTGTGGGTCATGGCACCCCCAAGGGCTTCTGCTGAAACCTCTTCTCCAGTCACTGTCTTGATGACCTGCGGGCCTGTGATAAACATTTGTGATGTCTTGTCCACCATGAAAATGAAATCGTTAAGAGCCGGTGAATAGACCGCACCACCTGCACACGGCCCCATGATTGCGGTGATTTGCGGAATCACGCCTGAAGCCATGGTGTTTCTGAAGAATATGTCGCCGTAGCCAGCCAGGGCATCTATACCTTCCTGGATGCGGGCACCCCCAGAGTCATTGAGACCCACCACAGGTGCGCCTACCTTAAGCGCATTGTCCAGAACCTTGCAGATTTTCGCAGCGTGCATTTCACCCAGTGACCCGCCGACAACGGTAAAGTCCTGTGCAAATGCGTATACGATGCGGCCATCCACCTGGCCGTAGCCTGTCACAACACCGTCAGCCGGTGCGTCCATTTTTTCCATGCCGAAGTTTGTACACCGGTGCTTCACAAAGGCATCCAGCTCTACAAACGACCCCTCGTCAAAGAGCAGGTTCAGTCTTTCTCGGGCCGTCAGCTTGCCGATTTTATGTTGTTTTTCAACACGCTTTTCTCCGCCTGCTGCTTCAATTTTGTTTCTCTTTTCCTGAAGTATATTGACTTTATCCATCATGCACCCCCTGTTATAAAATTAGAACCCGCTCTCAGGCTTTCGTCCAAAAGCGGATTCCAAGTATTTAAGCAGTTTCTTCTGTTTCGTTTCTGCAAATGGCGATATTATCGACTGCGTACATGACCTTGTCGAAAATATCCATTGCAGCATTCAGCTCATTTGCGTCAATCGTAAGCGGCGGTGCAATGATGATGATGTTCTCATGGCTATATGTCAGGAAGCCTTCCTGCTTTAGCATGCCAAGGATGCGTTTCATGGTTCCCTGAGGATCCTTTCCATATGGCACAAGGGCTTCGCGCGTATTTCTGTCCTTGACTATTTCCACCGCTGAGAACAGACCGATATAACGCACCTCACCTACAGATGGATGATTCATGTAGATTTTTTCAAGTCGCTCACCGAGAAGCTTGCCCATCTCTTTGGACCGGTTGATCAGGTCTTCTTCAATATAGGTATCTATTGTTGCAATCGCAGCTGCACAGCCCATAGGATGTGCACTGTATGTAAGACCTGTGTTTAAAACGTTATAGTCAAAGTGACGTGCAATGCGCTCGCTTACAATGACACCACCAAGCTGTACATATCCGCAAGTGACCCCTTTTGCAAAGGTAATCATATCCGGCTCGACATTCCAGTTGTTCACTGCAAACCATTCACCGGTACGTCCCCAACCGCTCATGACCTCATCACAGATCATCAGGATACCAAATTCGTCACAGATGTCTCTTACACCCTTCATCCAGCCTTTCGGCGGTATGAGTATGCCGTTGCTTCCAACGACGGATTCCTGAATGATTGCCGCAACATTATCGGGACCTTCATAAAGAACCTGATCTCTAAGAAGGGAAAGATAGAATGCCGACACCTCTTCTTCCGTTTCAAATTCCACAGGTGCACGATATGCATACGGACCGACAAATTTTACAAAACCAGGCATTTGAGGTTCTGCCGGAAATCTTCTTGGCTCACCCGTCAGGTTTGCAGCTCCGTGTGTAGCACCGTGATAAGACCTGTAGGCAGAGAAAATTTTCGAACGTCCAGTCACCATGCGGGCAATCTTGATTGCATTTTCATTGGCTTCTGCACCAGCATTTGTGAAGAAGACCTTGCTCATATTGTCAGGTGCGACCTCAACGACTTTTCTTGCCGCCTCAGCACGTACATCGCATGTATGCGCCGGTCCGACAAAAGCCAGCTTCTCGACCTGATCCTGAATTGCTTTGATGACTTTCTTATGACCATGCCCAACATTCATATTGACCAGCTGTGAGGACATATCATAAAATCGTTTCCCTTCTTCGTTCCAGATGTAAATGCCATCTGCCTTTGTAATGACTTCAGGTTTCAGATTTGCCTGTGCACTCCATGAATGCAGATTGTACTCCAGATCCATTTCTCTAATCTTTGACATGAACATGACCTCCTATGCATTAGCCGCAATGATATCAGCGCCGAACAGCTCTTCGTCTGTCGGTTCTGTTGAAGGAATCTCGTGTGATACATATGTGAAATTCACAAGATCTTTCCAAGTAACATTATGCGAAACACTATTTCCACCCCAAGTTGAGCAGCCAAGCGACATTGTCATTGGCATGCCATTAGTCCAAGCACCACTGTTGGCAAGACACTGAGGTTGATTTACCATAATTCTTGACGCCTTAACGTTTTTAGACAGAAGCAGCACCTTTGACTGGTCTGTTGTATGGATGCCGCATGAATGTCCAAGGCCCTGATAGTGCATGATGTCGTTGACCATGCCCACTGCATCTTCAAATCGCTTGTACTTGTAGAGCGTCATAACCACTGACAGTTTTTCGCCAGATAGGGGATAGTCCGCACCGATACCTGTTTCCTCAACCACAAAGTACTTCACTTCTGAAGCGTCTTCAAAACCTGCAAGGTTTCCAATTTTTTCAGGAGACTGCGCCACGATATCCCTATTCAGATGACCGTCTACCCAAATCGTGTTGATCAGCTTTTCCTTGTCTTCTGAACCATCTCTGATCACCTTTGCGCCAGTGTTTTGAAGTTCTTTTATAAAGGCGTCATATACATCTTCATGGACGATACAGCTGTTTTCAGCAGAACAGCTTGTAGCATGGTCAAATATCTTTGAACGCATGATTTTATCTGCTGCTTCAGACAGGGATGTCGTTCCATCAACGATTGTAGATGCATTGCCCACACCAACTCCAATCGCTGGTGTTCCAGAGCTGTAGGCAGCATGGACCATACCAGAACCACCTGTTGCAAGTACAAAGTCAGCTTTTTCCATTAACATATTGCTGGTTTCAATGGAAACCTGATCAGGTGCAATGGCAATGACCAGATCCTCAGGTGCCCCATGTCGCTTGAGGGTTTCCCTAATATTGTCGATGACCATGACGTTTGTGTTCTTTGTTCTTGGATGCGGTGCCATGATAATGGCATTTCTGCCTTTAATTGCTGCAATCGCCTTTACAATTGGCGTCGCTTCACAGTTTGTCACAGGAACCAGTGCCGCAATGACCCCATCGGCTTTGCAATTTTGATCATACCTTTCGCATCGTCCACCTCAACGATGCCGACAGATTTTTCACCCTTCATGTCTCGAAGCGTGCCCTTTCCCTTGACCATAATCTTTCCGTACTTATGGTCAGCTCTGCCCATGCCGGACTCCTCAACTGCAAACTCAGCAAGACGCTTGGCAAATTCCGGTCTTGTCGCATTATAGACAATTGAAGCACACAGGGTATCCACCTGCTCCTGTGAATAGCTTTCAAGCACCGCTTGTGCTGCATTTGCTCTGCCCATCAGTTCAACAACATATTGTTCGTGTGTCATTCTCATTGCCTCCCAATTCTCATATACCAGTACGTATCACATACATTTTGCATTTGGCTCTTGCCCTATATAACGCAATGCGTATGCCAACTTGAACTGGCAAAGGGATTTTTTTTGAGATGTTTTTCAAAAACTCTGTATTTGCAACATATACATGTCTCAAATTTTGGTATGGAGCGGTTTTTTTCATTGACTCATAAATGAACAATAAAAAAAGTTCTGATTCCTAAATGAATCAAAACTTTTAACGCCTAGCCTATAAAATTCTACAAACCTCTGATATATCAATCAATACAAGGTGATTCATTTTTGAATCCCAAGATTCTTAAATGAATCAAACCATTTACCAAGGTTTTTTCCCTTTTCTGCTCTGTACTTAGCTGCGGTCTGAATAAAACCTGTATCCATATCCACGGACCGTCTCAATGCAGTCCTCTGTTATACCTGCCCGCCTGAAATGCTCCCGTATGCGCCGGATATAGACATCTACCGTGCGCATGTCATATGCAACATCCTGGTCCCATAGCCTGTCCAGAATTTCATCCCGTGAAAAAATACGGTCCGGAGACTTGGCCAGCAGGATTAGGAGTTCAAACTCCTTTGGACTCAAACTCAATTCCTCGTTTCGGTAAGTAACCCGCTTTGACTCCATATCAATGGCGATGTCTCCAAGAACCATCCGGCGTCCAGAGGACAGCCTGTCCATTTCAATGCGTCTGAAGAGGACATTGATTCTGGCGATCAGCTCCCGCTTTCTGAACGGCTTGTAAATATAATCATCGGCGCCCAGTTCAAGGCCAAGTATAGTATCTATTTCCTCGGTCTTTCCAGTGAGCATGATAATGGGGATGTGCTTGTTTGCTGTTTTCGTCCGAATGTATTGAAGCAGGGAAAAGCCGCTTTTATCCGGCAGTACTATATCCAGAATCGCTGCGTCGACACCGACTTCATCGACAATTTTCAGGGCACTGTCATAGGAATCTGCGGTGAACACATGAAAATGGTTCTTTTCAAGAAGGAATCTGACGAGGTCAAGCATGGATTTATCGTCATCGACTACTAGAATCTTATGCATGCGCGTCGTCCCCCTCATCATCAATTTCAACATACACAATATGGACTGTGTCCAAATAGCGCTCCAGTCCCTTTACGAGTTCCAGAATATCCTTGTAGGCCTCTTCTTTTGCCAAGGCTTCAATCTCTTCCCCGGTCCTGCCAATATAGGTAAAGCCGTAGTTTCTTCCCGTGCCTTTTATCCGGTGCCCTAAAAGCTCAAGTCTTGCGCCATCTGCAGCCCTGCAGGCCTCTTTAAGTCGAACAAGCTCCTCACGCTGTCTTTGCATGAAAGAAGGAATCAGACTCTCGAATTCCATGTCTATGTACTCTTGATGCACCATTAGCTTATACCCTTCATATTCAACAGTTCCGTCATTTTTTCTCGTATCACTTTCTTATCTACGGGCTTAGAGATACACAAATCCGCACCCATGTCCATGTAACGCTTCATATCATCATGCCAGGCGTGGGCTGTCATTACGACAATGTACATGGCCTGGGCCAGATTTTCATCGCGCAGCTTCAGGAGCACCGACTCCCCATCCAGCACCGGCATTTGAATGTCTAAAAGAAGGACATCATAGTTTTCTTCGGAAATTTTCTCAAGCACTTCCTGACCGTTCTCAGCAAACGCAAGCTCAATGGGATATCCAAGCAGCATATACCTTATCAGTTCCCGGTTTTCAAAGACATCGTCGGCAAGAAGAACCTTTAGCAGACCCGATGATTTGCTGTTCAGCGGTTCTTCAAAGACTTCTGTTTCATAATATACGGGCGGGATGCCTTCAATAATCCGGTTGAGTGCCACCAGACGCGCCCGAATTTCCCTATCGATGGTCCAGCGCGCCTTGAGGTCAAGGTCCAGTTCAAGAGCGATATTATAAATCGATTCCATATGAAAATTGCCTGATGTTCCCTTTAAACTGTGAACAAGGCCTTCAAGTTCGACTGCATCCCCTGCCGTTACAGCCTCCATCATTTTTTCATACCGCTGCGGCAGGGTCTGTATTACGGAGACAACCAGGTCTGATACGGTCGGATCGTACTCCAGCCACTTTCTAACCATGGTATCATAGTCTTCTACTTCATTTATGTCTTTCACGCCATTATCTCCATTCATGGGTTGAGCAGGACATTTTCCTGTATGTTCCCGTTTCCTATGCGGGATGCGTCTGATTTCAAATACGACAAATCCTCTTATAAGTACTTTTTCCCATTTTAGTATGACGTTACTCCATAAATTCACTTTTCAATATAAATAATCTCCAGATTATTAAAATAATCCGCATACTCCTCCAACAGCTCCTTCATCTGATCCTGCTGCTTAAGCGTAACCCAGTAGCGCATTTCCGCACTGAACTTTTCTATAAAGGTAAATGCATAACTTGCAGAAGAATAATAAAGGCGTTCACACAGATACATGACCCGATCAAAATCCTCACAGTCCACAGCATGCCATATTTCTTCCTGCTCTTTTTTCTTTGTCTCCAAATAGCCTGGTATTAAGGATTCGAACTCCCGATCGATATATTCAATGTATTTCATCCTATTCACGCCCCTTCCCACCGTACTCAGATTCAATTTTTTCAATGATTGCAAGTGCTGACTCAAAATCGAATCCCTGTATGGACGCATATGCCTTTTTCAGTGCTTGTGAGATTTCTGACTCAAATCTGTCCAGATCTGTTTCTCTGAACCTGTCGATTACAGCGGTATCAAAGCTGTGAAGCTCACTTGCTGCATCCGTCAAAAATCGCTCAGTTTCTTCCCATGTGAACTTGTTACCAGCTTTTTCAGCCGCGGTAGAATCACGCTGGGACAGGACTGCTTTGATGCCTTCAATAAAACTGGACAGATTGTTTTCAAGGGCATCCGCATAGTGTGCGATTTCGTCTTCAGATACATGGTCTCCAAGCTTTTCAAGATTGCCTGCCGCTTCCCCCAGCTCGACTGCGCCAAGATTCGAAGCGATCCCCCTTATTGCATGACATGACGCATAAAGGTCTCCGTCTTTTGTGAGCTTTGCACATTCCAGATTTGAGTACTCTCTTTCAAAATCACTCAGAAGTTCAATATATGCCTGCTTGTTGCCTCCAAGACGCTTCATAGCCCCCTCAACATCCACACCATAGGCATAGAGCTTGGCAAAAATATCTTTTTCATCAACGCAGTGTTCATCCTCAGCATCAGTACTTGTCAAAATTGTGTGTCCGTGTCTTTCAGACTCCAAAACACCTGCATAGTCTTCAATCGCGCTGAAAATCTGGTCTACATTGTAAGGCTTATGAAGAATATCATTCATCCCGGCCTGGCGATACTTATTGAGACTGGCCGCATCCATATTTGCTGTCAGTCCCAGTATGGCAATATTTTCAAGTTCTGGACGCTGTCTTAAAACTTCACATACCTCATCGCCATTCATGCCCGGGAGATTGATATCCATAAATATCAGGTCATAGGCTTCAAGGGCATCCATTTCCAGAACACGCTCCCCATCTTCTGCAAATTCTACTTGAACCTTGATGGAGTCCAGAATATTCTTCATAATGTGGCGATTGGTTAGGCTATCTTCCACGACAAGAACACGCATTTCTTCGATGCGCTCAATTGTTCTACCCGGCACATCCAGCTCGATTTCCTGCTTTGCAAGCTTGGGATGGAATTTTACCAGCGACTCAATAAAAGCGTTGTAAAGCTCAGAGGAAATAATCGGTTTCTTAATGGATGCGTTAATCCAGCCTTGGATAAAATCGTTGGAATAATCCTCAATGGCGATGACAATATGCTGATTCAGTGACACCATCTGTCTTATGTCATCCAGCTCTTTGGCACATCCCAGAATGAACTGGATGCCTGTGCCCTTTTGTATCATGTCGCGGAAGGTGTCAATATCCGCCGCCTCACGAATGGCAAATCCAAAGCCCTTGAGCATACGCACAAGTTCTTCCCGCTGAGCCCCGCTTTCCTTATAGAGAAGCACATTGAACTTGCCGACATCTATCAGATTGGTTCTGATACGGCGCACTTCATAGGCCATTCGAAATGGAATGCAAATGGTAACACGTGTACCCATATCCTTTTGACTCTCAATTCGAAACTGTCCATTCATTTTCCGCACATTTTCAACAGCAAGATTGATTCCCAGCCCCAGACCGTCATAGGACCTGCTCGATGAATCATCTGCCTGTTTAAAGGCAATATGGATATTCTCGAGTTGGCTGGTCTCCATGCCGATTCCTGTGTCCCTTATGCCGAACTCCAGATTGATCATGCCATTTTCTTGTCCTACTGCTGAAACGCGCAAATCAATGCGTCCAGATTTTGTGAATTTGGCAGCATTATCAAGTACCGCCAGAAGGGTTTTCTTGAGCCGCACTTCATTTCCCATGAGGAAGATGGGAATGTTCTCTCCAATTTCAACAGTGTACTCAACATTTTTTCCACTCAGCATTTCAGACACTCGTGAGCCGACATCCTGCAGCAGCTTGTCGAGTTTGAAGTTGCTTGCCTTTTCCAGTGCCTCCTCCTGCTTCACAGAAGCAAAGGCAATCATGTTGTCGATTACCTGATTGAGCGCATGCGCCGAAGATTTGATTTGCTGAACATACCTTGTCTTTTGCCCCTCGTCTGCAGCGCCATCATAGAGACTGGCAAAGCCCAGGATTGAATTCATCGGTGTTCTGAGCTCATGGCTTACATTCGCTATGAAGTTGTGTTTTACCTCATTGATGATTCGCAGCTCTTCATTGGCTTCCCTCAGCTTCTCTTCAAGGGTCAGCTGCCTGGAGATATCAATGCAGGCACCTATGAAACGAACCGGTCTGTTCTTGCTGTCCCACTCCACGACCAGCCCCACAAAATTGTGCCACACATAGACGCCGGATTTACTCAGGAGTTGAAGGCGCATTTCCATTGTGCCGCCCGACCTCATGTATTTCTTGAGCTTGTTGAAGAAGGTCGCCCGGTGCTCAGGGTGAATATAATACTTGAGGTCTTCAAGATTTCTGATATTCATGTTGTATCTGTCATAGCCCAGGTTTTCAAAAAATACATCGTTGAGCACCAATGCGTCATCTGAAATGCCCCAGTCGATAATGCCCTGCTTAGCTGCCTTGACTGCATATTTGTAGCGTCTGTCACTTTCGTCAAGCAGTCTATAGGCTTCTCTCAGCTCCTCGGTCCGCGCCTTGAGCTTGTCTGAAAGTTCCTTGGAATACTCTTTGAAGGAATCCATGAACTCCCTGTTGTGAATTTTCATTTTTTCCTTTTCAAGAAAATCCACCAGCACCAGCTTTAGATATTTGAAATTGACCGGTTTCTTGAAGCTGTGATTGATGCCGCCGCTATTGAGACTGTCGATAATGCGCTCATAATCATCAAAGGCTGTAATAATCACCCGCAGTGTTTGAGGGTAGTCATCCTGAATTCGATTCAGGAGTTCTATGCCGTCCATTTCAGGCATTCTCAAATCACTGATGATGACATCTACCACTTCATCCTGCATGATTTCAAGGGCATCATGACCATTCGCAGCTGTATAGACTCGAAATGTTTCTTCAAATTTTCTTTTATATAGAATCAGACTTTGGGGATCGTCATCCACAAACAGGAGGGATCCTCTTATAGCTTTACTCATTTCATTTCCCCCATCTCTAGTCCCGCATGCTTCTAAAGACTTCAGCAATCTCATCCACATGCGCCATGAACGCATCTACCAGCTTTGGATCAAAGGTCTTGCCCCGCTCTGCTTCAATATAGGCCACAACATCCTCATAGGTCCAAGGCTCCTTGTATGGCCGCTTGCTCATGAGGGCATCAAAAATATCTGCCATGCAGACAATTCTGCCTTCCAGTGGTATGGCTTCCTCTTTCAATCCCTTAGGATACCCGGTCCCATCCCATTTTTCATGGTGGGTCAAGGCAATGGTCCTTGCCATGTTGAGGAGCGGATCATCGTGTTGTCCAATGATTTCTGCACCAATTTGAGGATGTGTATTGATACAGGCGCGTTCTTCTTCATTCAAGGCACCGGCCTTACGTATGATGGTGTCTGAAATTCCAATCTTCCCGATGTCATGCATAGGCGCAGTCAGTCTCAGATAGAAGAGGCTTTTTTCATCCATGCCCATGGCCCGTCCAAGGATTTCACTGTAAAGCCCCACGCGCTCAACGTGTTCTCCAGTATCGTTGTCCTTGTACTCACCAGCGACACTCAGTCGTTTGAGTATCTCCCTGCGGTTTTTTTCAATGGCTTCCGTGCGTTCCCGAACCAGGGTCTCCAGATGCATACGCTGCTTGTAGAGCGACATATGATTTTTCACCCGTTCCCGTACCAGAATAGGCTGTATGGGTTTGGTGATGTAATCATTTCCACCCACCTGAAAGCCTTTGACTTCGTCTTCCATTTCACCCATCGCAGTCACAAATATGACGGGTATGTCCTCTGTCCGCGGATTCATGCGTATTTGTCGACATACTTCGTAGCCGTCCATTTCAGGCATCATGATATCGAGGAGGACAATGTCAACGTCACCACTGCCGCTCAGTATGTCCAGCGCGCTCTGTCCGTTAATCGCCGCTTTTATATGGTACATGTCCTTTAGCGCTTCTCTTAAGACATGAATATTACCAGGGATATCATCAACTATCAGTACTGTTCCGTTCATACAGATCACCTCACTTTATACCTGGATTGTATCGTCTTAATATGACAGCCCCTGTGTCCAATATGACAATGGCATTCATATTGCAAAGGACCAGCAAAAGATATGGCTGCTTTCTTGCAATAAAAAACGCCGGAGCAGCATGCCGCTCCGGCGTTTGGATTTCATATTTGTCTTGCCTATTAAATATTAAAGAATGTGGCCATTTGAGCAATGGTATCCGGCGTCATATCCTCCTGAAATAGCGGGATTTCAAAAATATGCTTGGCTTTGATGCCCGTCTTGATTTCATCCAGGTACATTCCTTCGCTTTCCTTTTTCTTCACCCAGAAAGGATCGGTTGCATCCTCTGGAAGAATCTTATTGACCACCAGGGTAGACACATTGATACCGTAATCTCTGAGCAAAACCACAGCCTTTTTTGTCTCCTCAATGGGCATACGCTCTGCATTCAATACAAATGCAAACTCCAGCATGTTTTCATCCATCATAATGCGACGCGCACATTCCAAGTTGTCTTTGCGGCGCGAGAGAATCTCCAAAATGGGATCTTTCTCATTGCGGTCTCGGCCTATCATATTTTTCAGCGAGATGGTCTTTTTGCGTTTTGACATGAGACTCTCAATCCAGCCGCCAAGAAGCTCTGGAAGCGACAGCAGGCGCACCGTGTGTCCCGTTGGCGCCGTATCAAATATGATACAGTCGTAGACTTCGCTGAAGTGTATGATGAACTCTACCATTTTGTCAAAGAGTGCGGACTCATGGCTGCCTGGCGACACAATAGCCGCGTCAAGCTGCTTGTTCAAGTCCTCCATAATGATGGGACTCAAAATTTTCTTCAAGTCCTTGCGGACCTTGTTGATATACAGTTGGCTTTCCATCTCTGGGTTGATTTCAATCCCGAACAAATTCTCAGAGAGCTGTTTAACCTCAGAACCAATGGACTCATGGAATAAATCAGATATGGAGTGCGCCGGGTCAGTCGAAACCAGAAGTGTCTTCAGGCCCTTATTGCTCTGTGCTATGGCATAAGCCGTTGAGCAGCTTGTCTTTCCAACACCGCCCTTGCCACCAAAAAATATAATTTTCCCCATACTTTCTCCTATTCAATCATGGATCGATATCCAATTTTCCAGCCTTTTCTTCCCAGATAGACTTTTTCGATGTCATACGTCCCTGCCACTGCTCAAGGTCATCGGCAAGAAAGGGCAGAAGTTCCAGTGCGTAATAGCTCGTTGGGAGGTCAATTCCCAAATAATCGCCAAAACAGAGAATCATAAACTGATCCATGAGCTCGTTGGCCTCGTTCTCAATATGGCCTCTTGATTTCTGTTGCATGTCGAGGGCACCTTCAAAGAAGAGTCCAAGGTTTTTTAGAAAATTCGCCAAGTAGTTCATTTATTCACCACCAGTAATCTATTCAACAATTGTTGCCTTGTCGACTTTATCGAAAAACTAAGAAGGGAAGCATCGCTTCCCTTCTCATTTAAGAATCCCAAAAGGAACCCACGTTTATACTATTATAACACACCGCTTGATTAAGAAGTTTTTCTTGCACCGCCGCTGCCTGCGTCGATGCTAGCAAATGCTTTTCTTGCCTGAACAATCAGAATCAGTGCAAGAACAAACAGTGCCACTGCAAAACCAAAGAGGATATAGTTGCCTACGTTAGCCATCATAAGCTGTACAAGCGCTACAAGTGTAACAGCAAACATGAATACCATAGGAATGCTTGTCATCTTGTAAGCCTTACCTGCCTGCTTGAGCCATACTGAAAGCGCTAGAAGTGCAAGTGCTGCCAACAGCTGGTTTGCAGAACCGAATAATGGCCAAATTGATGTCCAGCCTTTAAATGCAAGACCGCCACCAAGAACAACTGTAATCAGTGTCGATACATATCTGTTTGTAATGAATGATGACTCAGCTTCACCTTCTGCGTCGAAGAACTCTTGGAAGATAAAACGTGCTAGACGTGTTGCCGTGTCAAGACTTGTAAGTGCAAATGCTGAAATTGCAAGTGCTGTAAAGCTCTTACCTGTTGCAAGTGGCAGACCGAATGCTGTCATGAATTCACCAAGACCGTTTGAGAATACATTTACAGGACCTCCATCAGCAAGAAGTGCGCTCAGCTTGTCTGCGCCGATGTAACCAGCTGTAATGATTGCCAGTGTTGCAAGAACACCCTCAATCAGCATTGAGCCGTAACCAACAAGTCGGATGTCCTTCTCGTTGTCCATCTGCTTCGAAGTCGTACCAGAACCAACAAGTGAGTGGAAGCCTGAAATCGCGCCACAGGCTACAGTTACGAACAGCATCGGGAAGAGTGTCGCATTGTTGATCTTGAATGCTGTCACTGGAGCAAGCTCCAGCTTAGGATTCATGAAGATAACGCCTACGAAACCACCGATCAACATTGCGTAAAGCAGGAATGAATTCAGGTAATCCCTTGGCTGCAGCAGAATCCAAACTGGCGTAACGCTGGCAACGAAGATATAACCGATAAGAATAAGCATCCAAGCTGTCTTGCTCAGTGAGATAGGGAACAGTGTTCCAAGATAAATACTTAGAATTAGAAGTGCAACACCGATCACACTACCGATTGTAAGGCTTACGCCTCTACGATAAACAAACACACCAAAGCCGATTGCTACAAGAATAAATAAACATGATGCCGTTGCTGCTTCAGGTACAGCTACAAATGTGTTTGCCACGATATTTGTAAATGCTGCAACTACGAGAAGCAGTGTCAGCCAAGCAAATACCGCAAATAGTTTTTTGCCGCTCTTACCCATTGTGTGGCCAATAACTTCGCCAAGTGATTTACCGTCATGGCGAACTGATGCGAAAAGTGCACCCATGTCATGAACGCCGCCAAAGAACAGCGATCCGACAACGATCCATAGGAATACTGGAACCCAACCGAAGATTGCAGCACCAATAGGTCCTACGATAGGTCCGGCACCCGCGATGGATGAAAAGTGGTGACCGAGCAGTACAGGCGCTTTTGCAGGAACATAATCAACACCATCGTTGATTGTGTGTGCAGGCGTTTTCCTGTTCGGGTCAATGCCCCATGTTTTTGCCAAGTACGCACCGTAAGTAACGTATCCTACCAAAAAAACGGCAGCTGCGATAAGAATAAGTAATAATGAACTCATAATAACTCCCCTCTCTAAGATAAAATCTTTTCAAGTTCCCTCTTAGAATATTTATTTGACAATCCCCTATTGTCTAAAGGATTTATCAGCATTAGTCCGCCATTGATCCAGCCTTTCAGGCCGAACATGAAGCTCTTGTAGTACTTGAATTTCTGAATTTTTCCAGCAAGGGCCGGATCGATTTCAGACTCTGTTTCAAGAATCAAGACTACAGCACTGGACATGTGTTCATCGTCGATCTGTATGAGTGACTCGGCATGGTCGTTGAAAAACTGCTCAATGCTTGTCATAATGTTTTCATTGATAGGACCGTCCAAGCGCTTATACAGAACAAACTCGTTGTTCTCAAACGCATAGTATTCGTTGGTTTTCTTAAGAATATATCGCGCATTTCTCTGATTGAACTTGGCAATAAACTGAAAATTCATATTGCCAATAACGACAGGGCCTTGAACATCATAAAATCTGCCGAATTTTTCGCGTAATTTGTCTTCAAAATTCATATACTCCCCCCCCATGCTAATTATAGTTCAGTCCAATTCTCCTGCAATCGATTTCATGTTGAGTTACTCTATTTGGTACTTGAAAAGCACAAATTGCGGTCTAAAGGGTTACGAAAATTGAATATTTTCAGAAAAATAGGATCAGTCCAAAATCTCGGACTGATCCTTTATATACTTAATCTGATGGAATTTCAATAATTTCACCGGAAGGCCTATTTTCTGATGCCATACTCATGGCACTTGTTGTAGAGCTGGCGTGAGCTGATTTCAAGAATCTCCGAAGCCCTGTTGTAGTCGAAATCACAGGCTGCAAGCACGGCCTGTATGTGTTCCTTTTCCGCCTTGCTTCGAACTGCCTTCAGACTCTGATTCGTTTTATCCTGTACTGCGCTGGGGCGAAGGGGGTTGATGCTGAAACCTTCATCCATTTGCAGAAGACCTTCAGGTGAGAGCACCACCAGCCGTTCCACGATATTTTTCATTTCACGGACATTGCCTGGATACTCATAGGTATAGAGCAGGTTCTGCAGCTTGTTTTCAATCCCATGAAAACTCTTCTTGAGTTCATCGGATGATTTCTTGATAAAGTAATCCAGCAGGATGGGAATGTCCTCCCGCCGCTCCCTTAGAGAGGGAATTCTAATAATCACCGTGCTCAGCCTATAAAAGAGATCTTCACGAAAGTCCATACTCTCAATGGATTTGCTCAAGTCCTTATTGGTTGCGGCAACAAGTCTGAAATCGGATTTAATGGGTGTATTGCTGCCAATGCGCGTGATTTCTCTGGTTTCAATGTTGCGCAGAATCTTGATTTGCGTCGACTCTGGCAAATCGCCGATTTCGTCAAGAAAAAGGGTCCCGTGATTTGCCGCTTCGAACCGCCCTATTCGAAGACCTGAAGACCCCGTAAAGGCCCCGTTTTCATGTCCATACAGCTCACTCTCAATAAGGGTGTCGGAAAAACTGTAGCAATTGACCGGCATAAATATTTCATTACGTCTTGGACTGTTCATATGAATAAACTTGGCAAAGACCTCCTTGCCAACACCTGATTCTCCAAGTATGAGAATATTGGAGTTGGAGTCCGCAGCTCTTCGTGCAATATCTACGGCACGCCTAAAGACTTCGCTCTTTGACTCAAGCATGACGCTGTTGTCTACTACCGCATCGCGTAGAAGTCTGTTCTCTGCATCGAGCAGCTTGATTTTCTTTATTTTCTCAAGATCAAACACAATCTCCTGGGGATCATTGCTTTTGATAAAGTATGAAAAGGCACCCAGCTTCATAGCCTCAACTGCATTTTCAATGCTTCCAAACGCCGTCATGATGATGGTTTCCATAGCCGGGTGGTTCTGACCAGCATATTTCAGCAGCTCAAGACCATCACATCTGTCCATGACAAGGTCAGTTATAAGCACATCAAAGCAGGCTCTGCTGAGTATTTCAATGGCTTCTTCGCCGTTTTCCGCTTCCGTAATCCGGTACCCTTTTCGCTTCAGTATGATTCCGAGCAGACTTCTAAAATCCCGCTCGTCATCAACAATCAGTATGTTCAGCATAGCTTCATCTCCTAAACCGGTATGCGTACTTTGAAGACGCTCCCTACACCCACCTGGCTTTCAACCTCTATTGCCGCACCAATTTTCTCAATTTGGGAATAGACAATATAAAGTCCTAGCCCCGTTCCCTTGCCGACAGGTTTTGTCGTGAAAAAAGGGTCAAATATCCTGTTCAGGTATTCCTTTTCAATACCCTGTCCCGTGTCGGCAATGCTGATTTCTATTTCAGCATCCTTGTTGACAACGGCCACACTCAGCTCACCGCTGTGGTCCATGGCTTCTAGGCCGTTCCCCATAAGATTGGTCACAATATGGCGAATTGCCGTTTCATTGGTATATATATGACGCCCCTTGTCGCAGTTAAGAGAAAAAGTGACACTGCGGTTATCAGGGCTCTTTTTGTAATAGTTCATGACTTCCTCCAACACCGCACAGAGGTCGACGGTTTTGCTGGGCGCATCGTCAATACGGGAATATTTGAGCAGACTCTCAATGATTTCACTGGCCCTTGAAACCGAACGTTCTATAGACTGTACCGCAACCGCCTCTTCATCTGTATGTCCCTCAAAATCCTTGAGGATGTATGTTGAGTTGCGAACGGTTCCCAGGGGATTACGGAGCTCATGGGCGATGCCCGCAGCCAGCCTTCCAACGGCTGCCATCTTGTCAGACTGAAAAATCTGCGCCTTCTGGATGCGTTCGAGTGTCTCATCAGAAAGAATGATCAGCACAAGCGGGTCCTTGGAGACAATTGGTGTAACATAACAGTGATAAATCCGGTTCAAATAGTTGAAATCGAACATATTCTGGTTTTCCACACGGTATAGCGGCAGGCCTAGGGTCTTTTCCCCAGCTTCATTCATGGCCCTGACGAGAGCTGGATTGTCATTTGAGTCAACACGCCCCATGTTTTCTGCGTGCCAGTCGCTTGGGAGTGCGCCCTTGAGCTTTCGGATGTATCCCCTTTCATCCACCAAAAATATGGTGGCCCGTATATTGGCGAGGATCACTTCAAGCTCATCTGTAATTCGCCTGATTTCCTGTGTCCTTTCATCGACCAGCTTCTTAAGATTTCTGTTCCAAGCATAAATCAGGTATATGAGCAGCCCAAACATTATGGTCAAAATAATGCCTGCGCTTTTCATCTTCTCATTCATACGGCGCTCATCTGCAGCTGTATCTGTCCCAAGCCACTTGCCTTGAATTTTTTGCAGGACGCCGGATTTTTTCATTCTGAAAATGGCCTTGTTAATAATCGGGAGAAGTTCTCTATGCGTTTTCGGCATGCCCAGCACAACATAGGACTCATAGATTTTATCCGGCAGGATTTCATACCGGTTGACATTGCGCGCATCATTCAGATGATTCTTGATGACCGGTTCATCTCCTACAATCACATCGACGGCACCACTTTCAAGAAGCTGCATGGCCGATGTCAGATTATCTGCATAAACGTAATCTGGAAAAACACCCTGTTCATCAAGGCTCTCAATCACATAGTCCCCCCGCTGAACCCCGACCTTCATGCCGTGCAGGTCTGACAACGTGGAGAGTGCTTCCGATAGGCCCGCGTTAATAAGCGCAACACCATTCAAATCATATATTCTATCGGTAAAAACATAATACTTTTCACGCTGGTCTGAAGGGGTCAAATCACACAGGTCTATTGTGCCGTCCTTAAGCGCCATAAGCGCATCATCCCAAACGAGGGGCTGCATGACAATATCAGTTTCCAGCTCGATTGCAAGGGCATATATCATGTCGGTGACAAGCCCCAGATACTGACCGGTGTCTTCATAATACTTGCCAAGGGGCGGTTCCGTGATGTTCCCGCCATAGGTCAGTGTTCCATAAGATTCGAGGATTTCCCTCTCACGTTCCGAAAAATCTGCCGACATCGAAATATATTCCATCAGATTCAGGTTGTAGTCAATCTGAACCATTGCATTCATAAAAAACACACCGCTGAAGAACATAATCAGCCCGGAAATCATCAGTTCCTTTTTCATCATTTCACCCGCACCCAATCAAGATCCCTTACGCAAACAGCACTTAAAGCCGGAGCATGCTCCGGCTTTAAGTGTAACATATATTGCATATGTGGTAATGAGACTATGCCGCTTGTTCTGAATCTTTTTCCGGATCCATTTTGGCAACCGTCACACCCACAAAGCTCAGTGCGATTACGACGATTGGCATGGTATAGTTGAAAACTGCCCATGGCAGATACTGCATCGTCGGTACACCCAGGACGCCCATTAGGAAGACACCGCAGGTGTTCCAAGGAATGAGTGCTGAAGTAAGTGTGCCTGATGATTCCAGCGCGTTGGACAGGGTTTTCGGATGAAGACCCCTGTCATGGTAAGCCTTGGCATACATACGGCCTGGAACAACGATAGAAATGTACTGCTCAGGCATGGTCATATTGGAACCGATACATGTGAGAATTGTCATTGTAATGAGTCCCGTTGTACTCTTTACAAGCTTAAGAAGACGCTCAACAATTACATCCAGCTGACCTGTCTTTTCCATAATACCGCCAAACATCATGGCGATGATTGTCAGGGAAATGGAGTACATCATATTCATGAGCCCGCCCGACGAAAGCAGGCTGTCTACAGACTCAATCCCTGTAGCCGATTCATAACCGCCGTAGCTTACGTTTAGAATATCCCCAAAGCTCACGCCCTGGAAAAGCGGTGCCATGATTGCACCCATCAGGATTCCGATGAATATGCCAGGAATGGCCGGCATTTTTCTCGATATAAGTATGATGACTGTCAGTGGCGGCAACAGCAGAAGCGGCGAAAGTGTAAAGGCACCCTCAAGACCGGAACGCATGGTTTCAATTGTTGTCAAATCCACGTTTGCACCTGCAAATCGCATGCCGACTACACCAAATACGGTCAATGTGATTGCGTAGGCTACCAGTGTCGGACGCATCATAAACTTAACGTGTGTAAAAACATCTGTACCCGCCATTGCAGGTGCAAGATTTGTGGTGTCAGAAAGCGGCGACATTTTGTCTCCAAAATAAGCACCGGAGATTACTGCGCCTGCTGCAATCGGTGCAGGGATCCCAAGACCGTGTGCGATGCCCATCAGTGCGATACCGATTGTACCGGCAGTACCCCAAGATGTACCTGTAGCCAGAGAGGTTACTGAACTGATCAGTACCGTAGCAACCAGGAAGATTTTAGGAGATAGAATATTAAGTCCGAAGTAAATCATAGATGGTACTACACCAGCCAGTATCCAGACACCAATTAGAACACCGATGATTGCAAGAATAATAATTGCTTGAAGCGCCTGTCTGATACCGTCAAACATAAATTGCTCCACGTCATTCCATTTGTGACCGATTTTAAGTGCCATGACAGCAGCAATCGCTGTACCAATCAGCATAGGAATGTGTGGATCTGCCCCAAAGACCGCAATGCCGACGCCCATTACTAAAATCAGCATTGCAAAAGTTGAAATTGCTTCGATTAAATAAGGTGACCTTACTTTCATAATTCCTCCTCTACTCACCCAACAATAGACCTGTAATTTATAAACGCAATCTTCATGCCAATTATTAAGTGGGTAAAATAGCGGATTGTCACTCAAAATGCATAAAAAAATTGAAATAAATTTCAATTTTCCTGAAATTTATTTCAATTCTCTGATTTTTCATTCATTTGTGTGCTGGCGTTCAGAAATTCAGCCCCAAAACTGTGCAAGTCTTTCAAGGCGATTTTAGAGACCCAAGAGGTCCCAGCAATAGGTGAAACTCATAACGACCGCCAGGGCCGGGAGCATATTTACAAGGTTGATGTCAACAACCTTGGCGAGTTTAAGCCCTGCAGCGAGTGTTATGATTCCCCCACACGCCTTGAAATCACTCAGCATTGCGCTGTTAAGCAAGGGAACTATGAAACCCGCGCTGTAAAAGAAGACCAAGTATAGTCCGAACTGGGGGATGGAGGTTACCGACACCATATATCCCGTTGATGCACCAAAAATCATGGCCGTAAAAAAATCCATGATTGCCTTGGCAACCAGGATGCTCCCATTCCCGGTGAACCCCTCGTTCAGAGCGCCAAAGAGACCTGTTCCACTGAAACAGAACAGGGTTATGACGATGACCAGAATATCAATCCGGTGCGGGTCGGCACCGCCTACCTTCTCAAGAAGCTTATGGATGCGTTTTTTCAGATTTTCTTCTATCTGAAAAAGTTCTCCAATAATTGTACCCAGTATGATTGCGAGTATGACGGGTGCTAGATTTTCAAGTTTGGCAATCAGAAAAACACCTATGGTCAAAGCTGATAGCCCGAATACAGTCGGCAGCTTTTCGATTAGATTTTCCGGAATACGGCTCTTCAGCTTCGCGCCAATGAGACCGCCCAGAAGAACTGCCAAACAATTGATTGTTACTCCTATTGGCATTGTATACTTCCTCTCTTACTTCATATGTCTATTTATGCTCATACATGCATACTTAAACTAAATTGTATCATAATTCACATGTGCTTCCCCCATGTTTACATCAAAAAACCCGGGACTTATGGTCTGTTTTCGGATGTGTCCGAAAAAACTTTCCACAGTCGCCGGGTCGTTTATTACAATGTCAAAATATTTCTGAATGATTCGCGGTGGGTCCCCACCTGTTCTTTCAATGTCTCCAAGTCCTTTTTTTCAAGTGCGATGAGAATATTCTCATGCTCAGTCATAACAGTATCAATTCGATTTCCAATATTCAAAGAGAACTTTCTATACGATTTCATCAGCACATGAAATTCCCTAAGTAGCTTTTCAATGAGACGACTCTGACTCAACTCGAAAATTTTCCAATGAAAGCGTGTATCTAACTCAAGCACTTTTGATACATCTTCCTTTTCATAATAGAACTTCATCAAATCAAAAATATCTCGTAGTTCATTCAAGTCATTCTCATTACAATTCGTAACGGCTCTCTCGATGGCTTCCAACTCAATAGCCACCATTATTTCAGCAATATCTTTGGCATCTTGACTTGAAACGCCCGTAACAAAAACGCCAATATTTGGGACACTTTCTACTAACCCCTCAACACACAATTGCTTGAGGGCTTCTCTTACCGGCGTGCGACTTACACTAAATGATTTTGACAAAATGGACTCGTTGAGTTTGTCTCCAATTTTGTAGTTATTACATAAAATATCTTCTCTCAATACATTCAATATCTGTTCAGTTAATGGGATAGTACTGCCATGCATCTTATGTCCTAGCATTTCATCACCTTAATGTTTTGTATCTGACCTTATGAAATGCACTACATCTGCTGCTGTCAAATTAATGCGGGGAGCATACATTTCAACAGTTAGCAAATGTAGGATACACTTCATTATGGAGGAGTTGCAATTGAAAATCAGCAACAATTATTTGAAACAACACTTTGATAGATCGATGACTGTTGCAATGATATCACTTGGCTAAACATAACGATTGGAGAGGATTGACATCATTGCACATTTACCTCATTAAGCAATATCAAAATGTTGAAACTCAAACATAGCTTGTTAATAAATAGTCTGTTTATACTTATGCTTCAATATCACAGTAAACAATTTGTCCATCACGAATAGTGCACATTGCTTTTAGAAGCTTTTGACCCTCTAAGAACTCACCATCCCAGTCTTCAAAATGAACATTTCTATCCATAATCCTAATAATTGCGACATCTGCACATGCACCTGGAGACAAACATCCAATTTCCCCTTCCATCCTCATGGCTTTCGCTGGTCTTGATGTACATCTCTCAATAATTTCAGTTAGGTCCAACCCCATATTCAGATACTTTGAAAGTAAGAACATCATATTGAATATTTGGGGTTTCTTATACAAACTTTTAATGGTCAGGTCTGTACTGATAATGTCTGGTAAGAATCCATCACCAATAGCTGCCCTAGCAACTTTGAAAGAAAAATGAAATCTGGCATTTGCCACATCAAATAGAACACCATCTTCCTGAGCTTTTTTGACGACATCAAAAACCTTACCCTCATCATTGATAATTGTATTTCCATAATTGTGAAATGCATGCGTAACAACATCACCTGGCCTCAAATGACTGATAAGATCTGACATACTCACAGGCGTATTTGTCGTATGTACAACGACGCTTGTTCCTATTTCTTCTGCCAACTTTACGGTTTCAATCAAAGGGGTTATTCCTAAATCGCCCGTTAATTCTTGTGACAATCGCACTTTAAGGCCTAGTAACTCATCAGGATATTTTTCAAAAAGTTGCCTAATTTTCTTTCTATCATAATATGCAGGATCAATGTTCTCGTGATACTGTGTCGTAACCAGTCCGGCAGAACAGACATTTAGGTCACATTTTATACGCACCTTGCTTGAAGCGAGAAATCCACGATAGTGCTCATAATTTGCCGCGCCAGAGCTCCCAGCATCCACAATTGTGGTAATCCCCGATGAAAAACACGTCACCTCTGCAGGTATTCCAATTTCTGTAAGCGGATATACATGCGCATGAAAATCAATGATTCCCGGTGTAACAATACACCCATGTGCATCGATGACTTTGTCGAAATCCGAAATCTCGAATGTACCTATACCGAATATCCTGCCTGAATCAACTGCAACATCACAAACTTTGTCAATTTGATTATACGGGTCAATGACTCTACCATTTTTAATAACGATATCCATGGTAAAAACCTTTCTTTAAAAAACTATCTAGGAAGCTTTTCCAGCAACTGACACATCATTTGCTTTTTCTCTATTGTCGTCAACTTTCTTTTTTAGCGTCAAGAACAGCGAAATCACTGTTAATGCAATAAATACCGCCGATATCGGACGCGTGATGAAGGGAAGTAGGCTGCCTTCACTGGCCATCAGGGCACGTCTCAGGTTAACTTCGGCAATCGGACCAATAATGAATCCAATAATGAATGGTGTTTTAGGGATATTCACTTTATTGAATATGAAACCAAGTACACCAAAAGCCAATATACAGTAAATATCAAACATTCTGCTATTGCTTGCAAATGCACCTACAGCACACAAAACTGTAATGATTGGAAAGAGTATCCCCTTATGCACATCAAGCAGTTTGACAAAATACCTAATACCCCAGTATTCAACCACCAGCATTACTATATTCGCTACAATAAGCGCAGTGAAAATTGCATACATAACATTTCCACTTTTAATAAAAATTAGTGGACCAGGTGAAATACCATGAATCATCAACCCCCCTAGAAGCATTGCTGTTACTGTATTACCAGGGATTCCAAGTGTCAACAGTGGAATCAGTGAACCACCTGTCATCGCATTATTGGATGATTCTGAGGCAATAATGCCATCAATAATACCTGTACCAAACTTCTCTGGATGCTTGGATGCGTTTTTAGCAGCTGAGTATGACAGGATACTTGCTGTTGACCCCCCCACACCTGGAAGTATTCCAATACCGAGTCCAAGAAGTGAAGATCTGATAAAATTCACAAACTGTTCCTTAAACTCTTTTAACGAAACTCCAAATCCATGGATTTCATAATCTCTAATTTCACCCAAATCCTCTTCTTTTTTCGTAAAAGCGTAATCAAAAATATCTGCAATTGCAAATAATCCAATGAGTACAGTCAAAATCATCAGACCTGATCCCAATTCACCTACTCCAAATGTAAATCTTCGATAACCGTCCAGTGGTGCCATCCCAATCATAGCGGCTGTTATTCCGATCAGACCACTAATTAGTCCATTAATCATGGAATCCCCAGAAAGACTCGCAATAATCGTTAAGGAAAGCAGAGCAATTGAGCAATACTCTACAGGCGTAAACTTAAGTGCAAATTTCGCGAGCAGCGGTGATATAAAAATCAATGCGCCAATACTTAGCATGCCACCTAAGAACGAGTAAAGAATTCCAACTCCGAGTGCCTTTCCCGCTTCCCCACGTTTCGCCATTGGTGACCCATCAAAAGTGGTTGCAATAGATGACGGTGTCCCTGGTATTCGAAGAAGAATCGCAGAAATAAGTCCCCCTGATATTCCGCCTATATATAAACCAATCAGTAGCGATATGCCATTAACGGGTTGCATTCCAAAAGACATTGGTAAAAATAATACGACTGCCATCGTTGCAGACAGCCCCGGAATTGATCCAAAAATAATTCCTACAATGACCCCAAGTGCAATAAGCGATAAACACACCGGAGACATTATTACCGATAGTATCCCTTCAATAATCATAAGCATTAACCTTTCCCATAATTTATCCTAAAAGTCCCGCCGGAAGCACTAAATCCAATATACCCGTAAAGAAGAAATATACAATGGACGGTACGAGCAATGCTATGAGTGCCGTGCTTTTAATTCCTTTCTTTACATCTCCTCCGTCATATTTTAGGAGTGTAATCTCAATAAAAAGATACAACATTGAGGAAATCAGAAATCCAACGCTCTTAAAAGTCAATACATACAGGGTAAATACCAACACTGTCAAAAATCCTTTTCCATAAGCTGGTCTTTCTCCAGATGGAACCGATTTTTCAGACGAAAGACTGAAGGTCATTATCAGCTTGATTACTGACAGAACGATAAAGCCAATACCTACTATTTTCGGTAGAAAACCTGGACCGATATCATTAGCGATTACAGGTTGCATGGCAAATGACATAAAGAACATGCCCAAACCCAGCATTAAAAAAACTACCCCTACTGCCAATTCCTTTTTCTTATTCATTATCTTGTTAACCATACCTTTCAAAAGAAATATCTAATATATTGTTCAATGGAGCCTGAAGCACTCATCTCAGACTCCATTGACAACACTTGACCAGATACAATTTGTTTACAGAACAGGTTCCATTGCAACCTTCATTTTTTCTACAAGTTCTTTCTCAAGGTTATAAGTTTCATCGATACCTCTGAATTTTACTGTTCCATAAAAGGCATTGATCTTTTCCTTGAACTCAGGATTCTTTGAAACTGTTTCTAAAGCTGCGTTGAATTTTTCAGTGATTGCCTTGTCTGTTCCCTTAGGAAAAGCAAAGGTATAAATTTTTTGTGAAACGACATCATACCCCTGTTCTTTCAGTGTTGGAACATCTGGCAAAGATTCAATGCGCTCATCCGCTAAAATACCCATTACTACAAACTCACCTGTTGCAACATAGTCTTCAAGCATCGCATAATTCGCAACAAGCATGTCGACTTGACCACCCATGAATGCAGCTGTTCTGTCAGCACTTGATGATCCTACATCCAGATCTTTAAACTCGATACCCATAGCTTCTTTCATTTGTACGCTTACATAATGTGTTACTGAACCGTGTACATTTGAGAAAGTGAGTTTGTTTGGATTTGCTTTTGCGAAATCAACCAAATCTTTTGCAGTTTTAAAGCCCGAATCCTTACGTACTACAAGTGTGTATGTACTGTCCTCAATCGCTGTACCAGCAAGTTCCATGTCATCTGTGTAAGACAGATCAGCAAGTCCCGTTGCTTCAGTGATCAGCTGTGCGGTATGTCTGAATAGCACATTATAACCATCCGGCTTTGTATCCATAACTGCATGTGCCGCATTCATGCCACTTGCACCCGATGTATTGACAACAATCATTGTTTCTCCAAGTTCCTCTTGAAGGTATTCTGCCACGGTACGGCAATATAAGTCCGTATCCCCACCTGCATTATACGGAACTGTAATTTGAATCGTCTTGTTTGGCCACGCATCTTTATCTTTTTCCGGTGCCGAAGTTGCTGTTGCTTGTTCTGAACTTGCCGCAGGCTCTTCACCCTTACTACAGGCAGTTCCGAACACCATCAGTACCGCCAACATTAATAATATCCCCTTTTTGAAAAAATCTTTTCTCATTTTCATCCTCCCATTTTGATTAATTATTTATAGACCGCTTCTATAAACTCGCATTCTTTGCTTTCAAGCTTCTCTACAACCCACTTTTTATCTGCAGTTCCATCTTTAGCAGCTTTTACTTTGGCGCTATCCTTTTCAGCGACAAGTACGGCTTCAGCAAGAACTGCTTCAGCATCACATCTTGGTATAACGATAATGCCATCGCCATCCCCTACCAAAATATCACCCGGGTTCACAGGTACACCACCAATTGCAATCGGTACATTTACTTCACCTGGCCCCTCTTTAAAAGGGCCGCTCGGCGTAAACCCTGTCGCATATACAGGCAACTCCATTTGAGAGATTTCATCAATGTCACGAATTGCACCATCGAAAACCAGTCCTGCCAATTTGCGTGTATACTGCGCATAACACGCCATTACTTCTCCAATGAGAGCGCGACTATGGTCACCTTCATTTGAAACAATGATGATATCGCCAGGTCCTGCCATTTCAAGTGCTTGGTGAATCATTAGATTGTCGCCTGGTCGTGTTTTAACGGTAACAGCAACACCCACCATGCTTTCTTTTGGATTGGACATCAATCGAATTTCTGGATTTAATCCATAAATACGATTCATACAATCTTCGATATTTGCTGCCGGGATTCCCTTGAACCCATTGATGATTTTTTGATCTGGTAATTCTCGCTTCATAAATACTCTATTTCCTACTGGCATATTTTCCTCCAATTATTGCACCAAATACTCTCTATTAACAACATATTTTGCTTCTTTGCCCTTTTTAAATCTAATGATGTTTTCTGCCATTAGTGGAACCATATGACCTAGTAAGTCAGCCGATGTTCCCCCTATATGCGGTGTGAGTGTCACGTTAGGTGCTTTAAGTATTGGGTCGTCCGCTTCAACAGGTTCCCTTTCAATACAATCCAACCCCGCGCCAAGAATTCGATTTTCGTTCAGTGCGTCAATCAAATCAGATTCGTTGATTGTTCCGCCTCTTGAAGTATTAATAATAATAGCCGTAGGTTTCATTAAAGCAATCTTCTCTTTGTCAACTATGTTCCTTGTACTTTCATTTAATGGTAGATGTAAACTGATGATATCTGAACTCTTAAAAAGCTCATCCATCTCCACATATTTCATATCAAGTGCTTTTTCATCTTCTTCTGACATTCTAAACATGTCGTAATACTGAACCGATGCTCCAAAAGCCTGTACACGCTTTGCGACATCCCTGCCAATATTCCCACATCCAACAAGCCCGACAACTTTGTCCAAGATGCAATAAGACCGATCAACATATTTTGTTTTAGTCCATTCCCCACTTCGCATAGCACTGTCTTGAATAATCAAGTTTCGATATACAGACAGCATTTGAAGCACTGCGATTTCTGCAACAGCATAGGAGTTTGCACCAGGTGAGTTACTAACATACACGCCATACTGACCCGCAGCTTCAATATCAATCGTATCGTATCCAGCCCCCCACTTCTGAATCATCTTCAAATTTCTGTTTCGTTCAATGTCTTCCCGCGTGATCTTAAACAGCCTCAGCACCATAATGTCTGCATCTGTCAGATTCTTATACTTTTCGTCAGTATCTATAATTTCAACTTCAAAAAGTTCTTTGGGAAGCATCTCCTTAAACATGTCATGTGTTCCTGTCGGAAAAATTCCAACCAATGCAACCTTCACACGATTTCACTCCTTTCATGATTAACGTTGCCATCTAATAACGCAAGCAGCGTGCCAATTTTGGATATCGTGCAAAAATTGCTACTTTTCAATGTGTGCGTGCAATTTGTTGTTAAAGAATACTCAATGTATTTCAAATTCGAATTCGGAAAACGTTTGTTGAAACGTTTTTGTTTCATTATTGAAACGCGAACAGTTTTACACTGTGAATTTTTTAATTATCATACATTTAAGTTAAATTTTAATACGTTAAAGATCATCAATTTCTAACTTTTTCATTTTCCTCCACAAGGTTGCCTTGCTCATTCCCAAAAAATTAGCAGTTTCCTCACGATTTCCACCATGCTTAATCAATGTATCTTCAATAATTTGCTTTTCAAGTCCATTAAGATAAATACTCATATCAAAGGCTGTATCTGAAATGCCTTCGAAGTCCATTTTCTCAATTGGCTGAGTACTTTGGTCTTCTACACGCTCTGGGAAGAAGTAGCGATCTTTTCCGCTCAACATTTCTTCAATAATACTGATAAGCTTCAGTTCAACCTCTGTCGTTGCCTTTTGTTTAACTTCTAAAGATACTTCTTTTTTGAAACGCATATCTTTAAGAACAACATGTGCCATTTCCGTATCTATGACGCCGTCATCACACAGTACAACCAACCGCTCCATCACATTTGAAAGCTGTCGCACATTTCCAGGCCAATCATACTGTTCAAATACATGTATTGCCTCTTCTGGAATGATCATTCTTCGATTTGTCTTTTCCTTAATGAAATGGTCAATAAGGTCCACAATATCCGTTTTCCGTTCCCTTAAAGGAGGAATTTCAAGTTCAAGAACATTGAGTCTAAAGTATAGATCTTCTCTAAATCGGTTATGCTGTATTTCTTCAATCAGATTCTTGTTTGTCGCTGCCAGAACTCGTACATCAATCGGAATGACTTTATCATCACCAATCCTAGAAACTTCCTTTTCTTGTAATACACGTAACAATTTCACCTGAACAGCTGTAGAAATTTCGCCAATTTCATCTAGGAAAACCGTGCCTTTATGGGCGAGTTCAAAGATGCCTGATTTTCCCTCAACATTTGCACCTGTGAATGCACCTTTGACGTAGCCAAACAGTTCACTTTCCAACACATTTTCAGGCAGAGCCGCACAGTTCACTGCAACAAAGGGTTGATTCTTTCTTTTACTATAATTATGAATGCTTTGCGCGAACACTTCCTTTCCTGTACCTGTTTCACCATGAATTAAAATTGTGCTGTCTGCCTTGGCATACTTGGCTGCTCGATTGATGACAGCATTAATTTCAGGCGAGTTTCCAATGATATCCCTGAACCGTTTTTTAGCGAAATAGCCATTCCCCAAATTTTTCTTTCTAATTTCACTATCAATATGTTGGATTTTATCTTCTTCTTGAATTGTCGCTACAGCTCCAATTGTGTGATCTTCAATTTTAATAGGAACACTGCTTACGATAATTGAGTTCGATCCAATTTTCATGAAATCGCTGAAATACTCTTTTCCAGACAGTGCACTATCCAAGAGTTTTGATTCAGGTAAGATTTGATTAATATGCAACTCAGACTGATATCCTAGTATCTGCTTGGCAATTTCATTAATATGAATAATTTCTCCATTTCGCTCGATTGCAATAATACCTTCAGAGGTACAGTCTAGAATGGCATTGATTGTTTGGTACTTCGCCTCGCGTTCCTGTTCTACTTTCAAATCGTGTATTGCCTCATTAAGAGACTGATCTATGGAAGTGAAATCTGCATCTCCCATTATGTGATATAGGCCATATCGATGAGAATACTCCGAAACTTGAAAACCGCCTATAATGACATCAATTCCATTTTTCTTGAAAATACGCATATGCGTATCAATCTCTTGGTCATTGTTCAATTCTGCAATGGGAATGTCTTCATTCATAATTGCTTGATAATCCATAACAGCTTCACAAAAGTTACTGTAAGCAATCACACCAATATTTTTGGAAATTGTCTTTGCTTTTTCAATTGTAATATGAACATCAATGAAACCATGTCGAATATCTACAACTGGAACATCCACCCGACTTCTTAAATAGTCTGTTGTTCCCCCTCTACAAACTATTACCTTAGTGCCTTTTTCGATTTCTCGTTTTGAAACTGCAAGTGCTCTTGCCATAGTGGCTTCAAACACTGGATAATCAAGCTCTCTTTTCCGAAGCACTTCTTCCACTTTTTTAGTCACCGCTGAGGTCGTTGATATGATAATTATCTCGTTGCTCATTGCACCCCCTAGAGTTTCCTCTGTAAAACCTATTTCGAATTCCTCCGACTAGCTTTTCTAAAATTCAATTACCATTTAATATTAGTGGATTTCTGCGAAGTTCGCAATTTCATATTTGGCTGTAAAAAGTAATTATTATGATTCGTACTCTCCTTCAAAATTTTTCATACAAAAAGAGAGTCAACTTTGTTGAAAGTTAACTCCCTATTATAGACAATAGCTTGATTTTCAATTTTTTTTGTTATTTCATCTGGTCGTCAACGTGACAAACCAAGTTCGACAAAGAGTTTACGTAATTGCCAAACTCATTGTCATACCATCCGAATATTTTCGCATGGGTTACAGGCAACTTGATTTCACCTGCGCAGCCATAATCAAATAAAATTTCCTTTGGCAGGGCAATGAAGCCTGTCTTTGTATGTGTCTCAAAGCCTTCAATGACTACTGAAGCCTTTCTGCCTCGAATGTCCGAAGAGACATTTTGGCGGTCCGAAAACTCCAGAAGTCCGTGTGAGTCATCTTCCGCTGCATTTTTATAGAGGTTATTCAGAAATTCCTTGTCTATTACCGGCTCGCCTTTCGAGTCAAGTGCGGAGCGGAATGTAATGTTTAAAGAAACAAGCGAAACCGTATTGGCTGGAATTCTAACGGAATCCGCCATGAAGCCTATGTCTTTGATACCTGGCATAACCACTTCAAGGGCTTTTGCAGCACCCGTCGATGTCAGGATAATGTTATTGAAAACAGAACGGTTTCTGCGCAGGTCCTTTGCACCTGACTTCGGAACACCATCCAGAATGGTCTGATTGTTCGTTGAAGCATGGATTGTAGACATGCTCGCCGTAATGATGCGATTTGTCTGCGTATGGTCAAGCAGTGGCTTCATCATATGCGAAAGTGCTGTCGTTGTGCAGCTTGCAGAAGAAAGAACATGGTGCTTGTCATGGTCATATGTCTCGTGATTGATGCCAAAGACTGTCATGATGGCATCTTCAGGGATGTCTTTATCGTCAGAAAGCTTGAATGGCGCACTGCAGATAACCTTCTTTGCACCACTCTTGAGATGCCCCTTCACACTGCCGCCCTTGGCGTCTGCATCCTTGTTTGGATCAAGAAACACGCCTGTGCAGTCTACAACAATATCAACATTTTCCGAATCCCATCCGATTTCCTTGGGATTTCTCGCAGAAGTCAGCACCTTGACGTGCTTTCCATTAATCATGGCTTCGCAGGTATCTTCATTAATGATTTCCACTGCACATTTTCCACCTGTATATCCATATAGGAAACGCTCCAGAGACCCGTATGTACTATCAGTAAGTATGAAATCCAGCATGTCTTCAAAAGACTGACCAACCTCTCGACCTGCATTGATTACAAAGCCATCGAATCTGTCGCTGTTTAAAAAGTTCCAAAGTGTAAGTTTTCCAATACGGCCTAAACCGTTGATACCAAGCTGTTTTACATTACTCATGACACTACCTCCTATTAACCGGGACGTTTTTTGTCCAAACCAACGATGCCTATTGTACACCATATTGGCTATTCAGTGTATAGGATTTCAAATAATCTTTTCTTTTTGTGTACCTTATTCAATAAACAGACCCGTAAATCGTGTTTACTCTTATAGGTTTTATGGAAATATCCAGTGAACGTTAAATACTAAACACAATATGTCCACCCACCGTCGTCATGGTAAATCATTTGCTTCGTCATTCCACCATCTATGGCGAGGACCTGTCCAGTCATAAAGCTGCTTTTATCACTACAGAGAAAAAGGACTGCATTTGCGATATCGTCAGGACGACCCACACGACCAGCAGGGTGCTGTCTTTCATCTGCAGGACTGAAGGTAGTGCCTGTCGTATCAATCCACCCAGGTGCAATGGCGTTGACTCTGACCTTGCCAGAAAGGGATACAGCCAGGGCATGCGTCATTGAAGTAATCGCCCCTTTTGCCGCAGTATAGCTTTCCGTATTGGCCTGGCTCATGATGTATCTGGAGGATGAAATGTTCACAATAGAGCCGCCTTCATTAAACTTGTCCTTGAAGAGCTTGCTTAGGTAATAGGGCGCACTTACGCCAACCTTCATAACATAATTGAAATCCGCATAGGAGCAGGTTTCTATGCCACCCCTTGAGAGCATGGCATTGTTGATCAGATAATCGATATGTCCATACTCCTGTATGACCTTTTGGCAGAAAGCCTCAAGGTTTTTTTCACAGGCAATATCTCCTGTGAAATATGGGTTATCCTGCATATCAATCACACACACATGGGCGCCAGCAGCTGTAAAGGCTTCACATATGGCCTTTCCAATCCCCTGCGCACCGCCTGTAACAACCGCGACCTTACCTGTCATAAGCCACCTCTTCCATCCAGATATCCGTATGCTACTTCTGCATCATCTTACTGCCGCACTTAATACAGAACTTGGCATTTTCCTTGTTCTTAAAACCACACGCTGGGCAAGTTCCCGCTTCAACTGCCGGCATCTCAAGCTTCCTAGCTTCAACCGCCTCTTCCGCCACTTTCTCTCCACATGACGTACAGAATTTCAGGCCAGGCTTCAATACGCTGCCACAGTGGGCACAACGTCGCAGCTCTGGTTCGCCGCCATCTCGCATAGGGGCTTCAGGCAGGGCTTGCTCACCCGCTTGCTTGTCTATGCGTTTTTTCTTCACAGCATCTTTAATCTCAGAAGCCGCCTTCTGCTTGACTTTTCTTGTGGCAGCAGAGGTCATCTTAGCCGCTGCAGCCGTTCCAAGTCCACCCAAGGCCAGTTTTTCAACAGGCACTGGAGGCTTTGTTCCTGTTACTGCAGGCTGCATTTCAAGGTTTGAACTGCCTGTGTCAACGCCGGACGCCGGTTCCATATCAATCGCATCGTCATGGATTTCAATATCTTTTTTATCTGCAAAATAGCGTTTCCAGCTCTTTTTGATATTTTCCTTCTTTGTAGCGTCTTCGAGCTTCACGTACTTCCGCTGCTTGCCAGACGCCAGCGCTTCTTCGAATCCATCAGGAAGACGGACATTCTCAAGTTCTTTCAGCGTACCATACAAGTGGTCCGCTTCAATGCCAAAGTCAAAGTCATCCTCATCAATAGGCGCCTCAAAGTGGTACTGCACTTCAGCGCTTTCGGACACAGCACTCTGAACCGCTGCTTCTGGCTGTATTTCTGGCACTTCAGGCATACCGCCCTCTACCCAGCTGTCTCCGTCAAAGTGGGTCCATTTTCCGTTTGTTTCATTCAGGCGCCACCAGTCACCACTGCCATCACGAATTTTCAGTTCCTTTACTTCCGCTTCAAATGTGGACTGGTCTATGACGCCACTCATAAGCTTGCCTTTAAGTTCCCAAAACTTGCTTTCTATATTTTTAATGTCCACATCATCACATCCTATTCTGACATTTGAAGTTGCCCATATGAAGCGACAGGGCGCGGCCTGCTTCTTCTATCGATGCACAGTCCGTATACTTTGATAGAATACTTTCAAGCTTTCCAATATACTCAGGTGTCGCACGCATATCGTCTGCCGCCATTCTCATGAAGCCCATAAGTGCATCCATTCTAGTTGTCGTTTTGGGCACTTCTACACCTTGCTTTTTATAGCTGTTAACGATTTTATCGTGAGAAGTCAGAAGCTTTTTGATCTGTGCGATGGCCTCGGCTTTACAGTTGGCATTCTTGGTCTTGTTAATCCACATGGATGAAAGTGAAATACTGTCTATAAGTATGGTTTCACCCTTGTAGACCTTGTTCATGTTCGGTGTGACCTTTTTGAGTCTGCCATTTATGAATTTTTGCGTAGCATAGTCAAGAGATGCTTCCTCTCCATGGCGTGTCATGCCCATTTGGTTGTGCTGTTCTGCGGTCTTGCCGGTCCTTTTGAACCACCAGTCATCAGAAAGTTTCTTCCAGTAAGAGTCCGTCACTTCAAACCATTCACCCTGTTTCATGTACTGAATACCAAAATCACGGTCCTGTGAAAGGGATGCTCCCGATGTCTCATGAATTCTGAACTCAGGCGGCATGAGTCTTCCATCCGGTGCCCGGTCACACCATGCATCGTTTTTAATTTTTGAAATTTCGGCGATGAGGTGCTGGTCGTGTTCCTTGTAAATAGCCCTTCTGCCGCGGTCATATATTCTCTGAAGACGTTCTGGTGCACCCTTCATGGTTCGGCTGGCGTTGACATCTGTATCGGACAGAATCGCCAGTACATCTTCCGGCCGCGCAACCCCATTTTTAGAATTGGCTTCCATACGTGTGATAATATCTGGCAGTTCTGCTTCAGAATAAGCCGGTTTTCCTGTTACAATTTCAAGATCATTTTCCTTGAATATGCCCATGCATGCATTTTGTACGGAATCACTGTCCATCGGTTTTTCAGGCAAGTTAACCTTCTTTGTCTGAGGTGCATCGGTGATGGCCTTCTGCTGTGCATTTGCCTGCACATGATCGGGATGAACGTATTCTCCGTTTCTAAGGGCCGATTTCATAGCGGCTGCAGAGAACATCATAATCAGACCCATTTTGAGCAGGGCTTTTCCCATCTCTTCAAAGGCAACTTCAAAAGCATGCTTTAAGTCGAGGGCAAGATCGGATAAATCCATCTCTCCGTTTTCCCAGTTTGCACCCCACTTACTCCAGTTGATGCTGTTTACAAAAGCCATAAGCGCAGTATAAACGATCATATAGACAATGGCCCTGCCGCCACTGATGGCACCTTTAAGGGTTCCTGCCGTAATCATGTGCCCTGGTGCGCTCATGATAAACTTTTCTATTTCCATATCAAACCAGGCTTCGGCACTGAATTTTTCTTCGTCCACCCAACAGTCACGGATATACTCAATTGCTGAAATGACCGTGTCCTTGAAAAGACTCGCCGACGTCTGAATCAATACGCCTTGTGGTCCAAGTCCGGTATAGGCATTGAGTACAACCTCAAAGGCGATATCACCAGCCCACATGGTCCATTTCTTTGTGAAAGCGATGCGGTCATAATAGTCCGCCATCTTGTCATAGCCCTCTGCACCTTCTGCGAGAATCAGTTTCTGGGCGATCGCCCAGACTTCATGGCGGAACTTGAAAATCTGCTCCGGTCCCCACAGCTCTTTCCACTGGTTGAGTTCATTTTTAAATATTTCCTGATGTCTTGGACTCTTGACGTAGTGGTCTATGATATAAATGCAGTTCTTGTATTCTTCCTCAATGCGCTGACTTCTTGAAGGCTCAGCAGGGGGATGAAGCTCTACTGAAATTTCAATGGAATCTTCACGCCCGTGCGCCCGCGACGAAATAAGCAGCTGACCCGTATGGACAGTACTGTCGCCCCCCTCTTTAAGCGATGGCAAGGCATGCTCTGTTTTGAGCCTGTATGAGATGCTGTGAAAATCCCCCTCAACACCAAAATTCTCATCTACAAAATGGGGCTGAACATTGAAGTCTACTTTTGCAGCCTTAAACATCTGAATTGAAGGATAATCATCTGCAACAAACTTAAACTCAATTTTATCAAGCAGGGTATAGTCTGTCTGAAACTGATTTTCCACACACCATACTGCCCCAACACGCAGGTCGGTTTCCGTTTCCATGTCGGCATATATTTTCAGTGGTGTTTCCGTTCTCAGGAACATACCCTCTTTTCCAACGACTATTTTGAAAATACGGCTGTGTGAAACTTCGCCGCGCTTGGCCCGGATTTCCATTATGTATTCTTTGATATGCTCATCTTCACCAAGGAGAGGGCGCTTTTCTGCAATGTTGAACTTGGCCTTGTTGCCTTCAGCAGACATAACCACCATGAACTCAGGTAGCTTCTCATAGTCGAAAATCCAGGACTGGTCTTCCCCATTTCCAAGAACACGGGCAACCAGCTCCACCGTTTGGCCGCTTCCACTAACAAGTGGCAGCATGGTCTTACTCAGGGTAAGCTTTGAAGTTTCATCCTGGTCTTCCTCTGAATCATCAGAAGCATCCTCTTCTATGTTAGGAGGGTCTTCAGTAACTTTGCCCTTCTTCTTAGGCTTTTTGACTTTCTTTTTCTTCTTGCCGCCACCTCGGATTTTCCCTATGACCCCAAGGCCAATAAGTGCAGCGACACCGCCTATTACTGCGCCTCCAAAACCGCCTTCACCATCAAGGCCGCCATCCCGTGCCTTCTGAAAGTGTGTCAGTTCTCCGAGTGCTTCCAGCTGAATATAGGTATCTACTATGCCTTGATCATAGCCACCATAAATTGATACCTCTTGGGTAAATCTCATATTGTAGAATTCGTCGTGTACAGCCTGACCACTTGCTGAACCCACATAAACCCCTGTTGTCTTATAGCTTTCAAGCAGGCTAATGAACCACGGATAATAAACATCACGCTGCCATTTATGGTATTCAAGCTCTTGTCCCTGTTCGCCAGCCGTTTCAAAATCAAAATGCTCTGTCATTGCGGCCAATCGCGTCTTGTATTTTTCAATCTTCGCCTCAATAATTCCCTGATATTCCACGATGAGTCCAGGGACCTCCTCTGATGTAAAACTAATTGCTTCATAGCTTCCCGTAGGAATCATATAGCCATTTTGCTCATCGCCTATGAGATTTGAATCCCCTTCAGCAAATGAGGGTAGCGTCATTGAAATCACAAGCAGTACCAGTACTTGCAGCCACACCAGTTTCCGATACATCTCTGCCTCCCTTTAGTACAGTATTTACTCTATTATACAATGATTTTTCCTTGCTGTTGACTGGACTTGAAGACATTAGAAAAGACTGTCTGAAAACCGAGGTTTTCAGACAGTCTGTCAAGAGACTTGATTAATTATCGTTCATGTAAGAAGCTAATCAATTTCATGTATTTCCTGAAGTGTCCCATTCCAGTTGTGATACCAGACATCTCCCGTATAGGCAAATACGCTGATTAGTCCAATGACTTCGCCATCCTCACGCACATGGAAAGTATAGTATCCCGGAAAGGCATAAGCGCCTTCTTCAGCTTCCCAACCAGTATTTGCGGTTTCAAGATAGGCATTTGCCTTTTCTAAGGCAGCTGTCTCTGCAATGGCATCTTCTTCATCATAATCAGAAGCAAAATAATAGCTTCCCATACCTCTGTGGAAATAGGTGTCATCGTCATCGAGGAATCCATGCATATCGTATTCAGTATTCCACATCATGCCTGGTCCATGTTCTGGATAGACCACACCTGTGACCGGGTTGACCAGAAGCTCCATGGCACCCGCGCCTGTGTCCGCATCAAGAACCGCCACATAATAACTGGTGTTTGAAAAGGCAATCATCTCACGAACTTCAAAATTGCCATCAAAATTATCAAGGTAGGCTTCAACATTTTCAGTCAGCGCATCGATAGACTTCAAGTCTTCAGCATCGAAAGTGGTACTCTGTCCCCACTGACCATTGTAACCGTATCCCATCATGTATCCAGGACCCATGCCGTATCCTTGGCCTGCGCCATATCCCTGAACCATGCCATAGCCTGCTGCGCCGCCAGCACAGCCTCTGCCGTATCCAAATCTGCCATACTGTGCGTCGTCAGCATCCGCATAAGATGCAGTACCTGCAGCAAAAGCCGCAGCGAGTAGAACAAATACTAAAATTTTCATTTTTTTCATCATTTTCGCCTCCATATCCTTGTTTACAGCTTTAGTATAAGTGGCAATTATGACTCAATTATGATTTTGCGGATTTTTTCCAAAGATCATGGAAAATTCCGACCCCTGCCCTAAAACAGATGCAATCTTCAGCTGACCGCCAAGGCGTTCAATGTTTTTCCGCGTCAGATAAAGCCCCAGTCCATCCCCCTCCGTTTCCTTAGCAGACGGGCTTCTGTAATAGGCTTCATCGATTCTCTGGATTTCATCCGGTGCAATGCCAAGCCCAGTGTCTTTTACAGATAGGGTCCAGGCATTATCAGGGCCAGTACTTAAAAGCACCTCAACCCCGCCATTTTGTGTAAACTTATAGGCATTGGTCAGGAGATTGTAAAGGGCCTGATTCAACAGATTGACATCCTCATATACTTTGAAGGCCTCCGGCCCTAAATATTCGAGAGAAAGCCCCTTGTTTCGAAACTGGAGTCCAAGGCCCTTCATAACCTTTCTGACTTCAGAAACCAGGTCATAATCAGCACGCTGAAGCGGCTTCATCTCGACATCGTACTCTATGACATCGTTCATATTTTCAATGAGTCCTGACAGGTTTTCAATTTCATTGATACAGCTTTCAAGTCGCGTCCTGTCCAGTTCAATAACGCCATCAAGAGCGCCTTCGCAGTGCGTTTTCAAGATTGTCAACGGTGTTCTCGTCTCATGTGCCAGCTGGTCTGTCTTCTGCTTTCGAGCTGCCTTTTGAAGCTTCAGTCTGTTTGCCAGATTCTCCAGACTCATCTGAAGACTCTCGATTTCCACAACCCCAGATTTCTCAGCAGGGGGATCTCCGCCCATTTCTATGGATTTGGCATAATTTGCGGTGTCTGTTATGCCTTTGGTCAGACGCTTGCTTGAAATCAGAATCAAAATCCAGGAGAGTGCAAAAACGACCAAGGCTGAAATAAAGGTGCCTGTAAGCATGGCCATCTTAAACAATCGTACGGTTTCTGAACTCTGAACATCATTATTACGCGTAATCTGCAGTTGACCGATTTCACTGAGTCCATCCGCAAGAGCATAGGTATCTGTTTCAACATCAAACCGCCTACCCATCATCATATTCCTGTGCATGCTGAACATGGCGTCCTGTGCTGAAGCAATTTCATTGCCCTCTGCATCAAGAATTACAATGCCGACTATGGGGTCATCCACAAAATTATTCAGTTCAGAAAGTGCACTCGACCGATTTTGAATGCCTTCCTTCAGCAGGTTTTCCGAAAACATCATGACGTCTTCAACATTCTTGTCGTATTGCTCACTCACGTATCCTCTGAAATACCGATCGATGTATTTGGTCGAAATGAAAGAATTCACTGCTATGGACGCAATGATAATCAGAACCATCATAATACTGAGTTGTTTTCTAATCGTCACTGGAATCGCCTCCAAAAATATATCCGGCCCCGTATTTGGTGCGCAGATACTTTGGTTGTCGTGTGTTCTCTTCTATCTTCTGACGGATCTTTTTTATATAGGAATCAATATTTCTGTCAAAACCGTCATACTGGGACCCGAATGCGTCCTGAATGAGTTGGTCCCGAGTCAAAAGCTGGTTCTGATTGGAAAAGAAGACTCTCAGAAGTTCAAACTCTTTTGAAGTAATCTCCACTTCAGCGCCATCTTTTACAAGTGTCTGCTTGGCCATATCAAGGGTAAGCGAACCGCAGACCAGGTATCTTTCAGCTTCCAGATCCCCATAGGTCCGCCTCATGATCGCTTCAATGCGCTTGATGAGTTCTCTGGGACTGAAGGGCTTTCCAACATAATCGTCCGCCCCCAGATCAAAGCCGCCCAAACGGTCTATTTCCTCCTGCTTTGCAGTCAGCATGATGACTGGCACTTTGGAAACATGGCGAATCTCACGCAGAACATCAAAACCGGATATGCCTGGCATCATGACATCCAGAACAAGCAGATGCGGTGCTTTCTCCTCAAATAAGGCAAGGCCTTCAAATCCATCCTTTGCCTCAATGACTTCAAATCCTGCATTTTCCATATATTTCGAAACAACATCACGAATACTTGCTTCATCTTCAACAATCATGATTTTATAAACCATATTCGACCGCCTTTATAGCCCTGTGTCTTCTAAAACATTTCTTCATTAAAAACGAAAATAGACCGTTTCCGATCTATTTTCATTATACCTCTATTTACCCTGCAGAATGCGTTTCTTCTGCAAATATTCGTCTTCCGAGATTTCACCTTTAGCAAACCGCATGTCGAGGGCATCTGCTGCAATCTTGTGTCCTGATTGGTTTCTGTTCTTTTTCACAAGAATAATAACCAGTACAGCGACTGCCAGTAAAAACAGCCCCATACCCCAGAATCCATAGCCCTGCATCCCGAAAAACGGGCATCCGAAACCGTTGCCGAAACCATGTCCGAAACCGTTAAATCGCATCATTTAAATCACCTTTCTTCCAGAACACTTCTCATACGCTGATAGGTCTGTTCATCTATTTCGCCACTTACGAATCTTTCATCCAGTATTTCTCTTGGTGATTTCGAATAGGTCCTATTCGGTGCTTCACCTTTGTTCGCAAACAGATAATAAAAAATGACAGCTATTGCAATCCAGCCTATAAACATCATCACGTCACCTCCATATCCTATGACCTCAGTTTAGTGATGAATTGTGTCGGAATTATGATTTTTTTAGAAAAGTGGAAAAACAATCGGCGTCAGAATCACCGTAAGGATACCCGTTAGAGGAATGGCGATAGCACTCATGGCACCAATCTCTTCATCCATCTCGATTGCCTTTGCAGTTCCAATCACATGTGCGGAAGCCCCCAGCGCGATTCCCTGTGCCGTTTTATCTGAAATACCCAGCAGCTTGAGCACCGAAGGTCCAAGGGCTGCACCTACAATCCCAGTAAAAATGATTGCAGCGATTGCAATAGGGACAATCCCGCCGATCTGCTGTGTCACCTCAATGCCAATGGGGGTCGTTATGGACTTGCTCATAATTGATGCCCGCAGGTCTCTTGTTAAGTCGAATGCAACGCCAAGGAATCCAAGAGATCCCAGTGCCACAAGCGTCCCTGCAAGAATGCCCATGCCGACTGATTTAATGTTTCGCATCAGAACTTCATGATAATTGTATAGGGGAATGGCCATGGCAACTGTCGCAGGCTTGATTAAGAGGCTCATCCAGTCCGTGCCTGCCTGATAGATTTCAAGCGGAATCGCCAAGAGATGGAGTATGCCTATGATCAGGACAATGGATACCATGAGCGGATTGAGAAAGGACATTTTCAGTCTCTTGCTGAGCAGGTCTGCACCTAGAAACATGCCTATGGTAAGAAGAACGACAAATAATGGTGTGCTAAACATTTCTTTTTCCCCCTTCCAGTGCTTTTATGGATTGAACGGTCCATCCGGAAACAGCCATAACCAGTAGTGTTGTTGCAGTAAGAATCCCTGTCAGAACAAGTGCCTGGTCCCGAATGACATCTACATAGGCTATGATGCCAACCCCTAGGGGCACAAATAGAACCGGTAAGATACCCAAAAGGTAGTTCCCGGCGTCTCGAATGGCTTCAAGGCGTATCCATTTGAGCTTTAAGGCTGAAAAGAGCAGAAGCATCCCAATGATGCTTCCTGGAAAACTCAGATTGAATATATCTGATACTGCCTCACCCAGAAAGGTGAAGGTCAGTATGAGTGTGAACTGTTTCAAATATTGCACGCGCATACTTCCTTTCAATAATTGCCACTTTAACATCACTTCAAAAAAACAAGTATAATCATACACTACTGCGCAATTAAATACCAGTCCAATTTAGGTAGAAATACTGTTTCTAGCTAAATTCCATAACAGAAACCCTGTACTCACAGGCTTGGATGGTTTTTCCTTTACACCTTTATATTGCGCACGCAAAAAAGCCGGCTCCAGCGGAGTCGGCTTTTAATTCTTGCAAATACTCAAAATGTTTTATACGATTTTTCGCCGGTCAATGCCTTCGGCACTTAAGGGCTTGTCTTCCAGTGTAATTTTTTCAATGCGGTCAAATGCCGTTTTCAGAACAGACTGATCAACAGTGCATGCGATTCTGATATAGCCTTCTCCGCAGGCCCCAAAAGCATTTCCAGGGATGGTCAGAACCTGAGCCTCTTCCAGGATCCGGCGGCTGACCTCAGCTGAGGATAGACCTGTTTTCTCAATGTTTATAAAGAGATAAAAGGTTCCCTGGGGCTTGAGAATGTGCATCCACGGAATCATTCCAATGCGCTTTGCAGCATAGAGAACCCTGTCCTTGTAAAGCTTGACAGCAGGCGGCTGTATGGCTTCACGATTGCGCAGGGCATAAAGGGCACCACGCTGGGAGATGGACGGCGCTGTGAACACAACGTTTTCATTGACAATCTGACAGGTCTTGATGATTTCTTTTGGTGCGATAATGTTCCCGATCCGCCATCCTGTCATGGTGTAGTCCTTGGAAAAGCTGTTCAGGACAATCAGACGGTCCCGAATCGCATCCATAGTGATCATGGAGGTGAATTCGCCCCCGAAAATATAGGCACCATAAATTTCATCTGCAATAATCACCAGATCGTGTTCCACTGCAATCCTGGCGATTTCATTCAGGGTATTTTGAGTGAAAACAGCACCTGTAGGATTGTTTGGCGAGTTGATGACTATAGCTCGTGAACGCTCTGTCAGGGCCTTTTCAAGCAGACTGACATTGATTTGGAAGCCGTCCGCCTCATAAGTGCTGAGCTCGACTGGCACACCGCCTGCCAGCTCGATTTGCTGATAATAAGGCGTAAAATAAGGGGCATGGATGATGACCTCATCGCCTGGGTCCAAGATGGACTCCAGTGCCAGATACATGCCCAGACAGGCACTGGTGGATATCATGATTTCCTCGTCCTGTATTCGCACACCAAACTCTGACTTGTAATAGGTTCTGATTTCGTCCCTCAGTTCCGGGTCACCTCTGAAATCCGTATACTTGGTATGGCCATTTCTGGCCTCATTGAAGGCGAACTCAATAATGCCTTCATCAGTTGTCTGATCGGGATCGCCCAGGCTCAGGTCAATTACATCCGAATAACCTTTTGCGAGTTCGTCCACTGCGCCCATAGGTGTTGATTTGTCTTTCCAGTAACGCTTTGCAATAAATCTATGCTTCATGCTTCATCTCCCCCTAATAAATCAAATGAGCGATAAATACCACAATCGGCAAAGTGATGACCGTTCTCTGAATGAATATGATGAACAGGTCCATAAAATTCACAGGAATCTTCGTCCGCAGAATGATGGCGCCTGTTTCAGTCATGTAAATCAGCTGTGTGAAGGACATCGCCCCAATGATAAATCGCGTGATTTCAAATGTGGAACCCTTGACGAAGATTGCAGGAAGGAACATGTCTGCAAATCCGACAAGTGTCGCCGAAGCAGCTATTGCTGCATCCGGTACCTTCATGAGTTCAAACAGCGGTACAAGCGGCGTCGAAATAATGCCGAACACCGGTGTGTACTCTGCGACCACCAGCGAAATGGTTCCCAAAAGAAGTACAATCGGCATTAAGCTGAAGTATACATCAACAACGGTCTTCAGTCCTGAAAGCGCAAGTCCCTGAATATTCGGTGCCTGCTCGGCACGGAGCACACCCCGTTCAACGGCCCAGTCGTGGATGGTTCTTCCGGCTGGCACATCCTCGTTGATTTTGACTTCAACACCCGGCATGTAGTCTGTTGGTTTTCGATTTAAAGGGTAAATTCTCGGTAAAATCAGTGCAGCTGTGAAGGAAGCGATACTGATGGCCCCATAGAAGGCTATAAAGCTTGTGGTAATATTCAGGAATTCTGCGATAAACACGGCAAAGGGCAATGATACCAATGAAAAACAGACTGAAATGATTGCAGCCTCCTGCTGTGTATAGTAGCCTTCCTGATACTGCTTATCGGTGATGACAACCCCCACAGGTCCTGATCCGATCCACGACGCTATGGCATCGATGGCAGAACGACCCGGCACCTTGAACAGGGGTCTCATGAACTTGCGTATAAGTGTTCCCAGATAGTCCATCGATCCAAACTCCATAAGAAGCGGCAAAAAGAACCCTGAGAAAAAGAACCATGTTGCCAGAACTGGAAACAGGTCATTGACGACAACACCGCCTGTATAGGGACTGGATATTTTGTCGAGGCCCATTGTCTGGACCGTATTCAGGACAGCATATCCGAATACAGCTGAGACAATCCGTATTGCCAAATTCACAGGCGAAACGAGAAAAAGGTTCCTAAGAAACGTGTTGTCCTTGACGAATGCCGGTTTAAAGGCAAGTGCCAAACTGGAAAGAACAGCGCTTAAAATAACCACATAAACCATCATTGCAGGCAGATAGCTTCCAAAAGCCCCCTTGAACATGGACGCCATATACCCAACCCCTATGGTCAAATCTCCGCCACCCCACGGCAAAGGAATTACAAACAGCAACAAACCAATAATCGACGGTATGGCAAACTTCATTTTCTGACTTAATGTGTATTCACTCTTTACTGATACTTCATTTAAAGACATAGCATCCTCCCTTGATTAATTTTTGAAACGCCGTTTCATTACAACTTCATTATAGCACCCGCCAAAATGCTTGACAAGTATTTTTGAAACGATGTTTCATATTTGTTTGCAATGCTCACGCCTATCTAATATGATATAATCAACCTATAAACTACTGCATGTGAATGTCCATTACAATGATGAGAGGTAACGGTATGTCCAATATTAACACAATGGTTGATCGAACAGGCGAAATTTTAGATTACCTGTATAGGGCTGATGATGCCGTAGGCGTCAGCAAGCTGGCATCCGATCTCGATTTGCCAAAAGCGACTGCTTTTAGAATTCTTACCACACTTGAAAAATGGGGGATTGTCGAAAAACAATACGATTCTGACAGATACAAGCTTGGAATGATCCTTATTAAATATGGTGCAAAAGTCTCTGCCAAGCTGAATCTTGTGGAACTCTCAGCCCCAATCATAGACCGTTTCTCCAAGGAAATCGGTGAAAGCATCAGCCTCTCTGTTGAACATCTGGGCTACTCACTGACCCTCTACAGATCCCACAATACGAACTCTATCCTCGCCTCGCGCCTCATTCCCATGAGCAGCTTAAACTGCTCTGCCTCAGGAAAAATATTCTTGAGCACCAAAACGGACGACGAGGTTCGAGTCTATTTCGACGGAACGACCTTTGAAAAGAGAACGGCTGAATCCATCATTGACGCCGATACCTACTTGGATGCACGTAAAAAGATCAAAGAAACAGACATCGCCTTTGACAATGAGGAGTATGAATATGGGCTGACATGTATCAGTTCACCCATAAGGCACCACGGCAGCATCGTTGCCGCACTCAGCATCAGCGGGCCGAAATCGCGACTGGAGCTCAAGGGCATGGAGACACTTAAAGAAAAACTCCAGGGTTCAACAGAGGCCATTTCAAAGCTGGTTGACTACCTTGATAAGGACAGCCTCTACTAGGTGGGCTTAAAACAAATAGAACAGGATTCGCACATAGACAATGGCGAATCCTGTTTCTTTTTTTGCCTAAAGCAAAGCGTTTATCCTATAAATTGTAAAAAACATCTGAAACAGACTTCTATTGTCTGAGAGAGATAAACCGCGCAAATTCACTTGTGATAAAGTTAACGATGAGCTCACATAAGAAACTCTGGATTACAATATAAAGGGGTAGATAAAAATGAAAGTAAACTTAAAAAAAATACTGAGTCTGTTCATATGCTTAACCCTAGTCATGAGCATAACAGCATGTCAAGGTACAAGCTTCCAATCAGACAAGGGACAATCGGGGCAAGTGGACAATCATCCAATTTTTCAAGCTGGAACCTATACAGCCAGTGCAAATGGCAAAAATGGACCAATAGAGGTCGAAGTTGTTTTCTCAGATGATAAAATTGAGACCGTAACCGTAAATGGTCAAAATGAAACGGAAGGGATCTCAGACGGCGCACTCGCATCCATTCCAGATAAAATCGTAGCGAAGCAAAGTCTCGCCATTGACGTAGTAAGCGGCGCATCCCTATCCAGTGAAGCGATACTGACAGCGGTTGAAGACTGTGTAAAACAGGCTGGTGGCGATGTGGACTCACTTAAGATCAGCAAGAGTGATGGGCAAGATGCACGTATTGAAGAATGCTCTTACGATATCGTCGTCGTAGGTGCTGGGGGCGCCGGTACAGCTGCCGCCCTGGCTGCAAGTGAGAGGAATCAAAATGTACTGCTTCTTGAGAAAACAGCTAAACCTATGGGTGCAGCAACACTTGCCGGCGGACTTTTTGCTGCTGAAAGCGACCTGCAGATTCAGGCAGGTAAGACTGTGAGCAAGGAGTGGCTATATGACGAATACATGGCTTCTTCTTCTGGATTCATGAATCCCCTTCTAGTAAGGACCATCATCGATGAATCTAGCGAAACTGTCAACTGGCTCATTGCAAACGGGTGTGCATTAAATCTGGTGGACGCTGGAACTGGCGGAAGCTACGCGCATATAGGCATGCCCGCAACACTTCATGGCTATGCAGAAGGGGGTGCTGTAGCTATTGAGAAGCTGATAGAGTCCTACAAAGAAAATGGGGGTACAGTCATGTTTTCTACACCTGCAACTGATCTGCTCAAGGATGATGCGGGTGCAGTCGTAGGTGTTATGGCAAGAAAAGAAGATGGCACACAGCTCAAAATCAATGCAAAAGCCGTCATTTTGGCAACAGGTGGATATGGCGGAAATGAAAAAATGCTAAGGCAATACCTAGGCTCCAATTACGCAATGGGTGAAATAGCAACCAATGTGGGAGACGGTATTAACATGGCTTGGGATGCCGGCGCTGATGAGTACGGCATTCACACCAGCCAATACTTCTGGCAGACCTTCCCTGCTGAATCCTTTGGTCCCTTAATCGAAACTTTAGGCAGGGATTGGTTTGCTCTGAATGCATTTACCTTCTATCCGCATCTAAGGGTCAATGCATTCGGTCAACGTTTTTCAGATGAGACAACAGCCTCTGACTATGCAATCCACGGTGCTCAGATTCATATGCAGCCACATCAGCTAGAATACATTATTTTGGATAAGAGTGTTCTGGATCAGGTTGCTCAGGAGGGGTATGCATCCATCGAAGACCATTATGGTCTATGGAAAGACAACCGCCAGTTCTACATGGAATTCAACGAACCCAATGACACAGAATTCCTGATTCAGCAAGAGAACACACCGACAGACTATAGACCTTTGCTTGAAGCGGCCCTTGAAACAGATATAGTCTTCAAAGGTGAAACGCTAGAAGCACTGGCTGAAGCGATTGGAGCTGACAAAGATACTTTTACAGCTTCAGTCAACCAGTATAATGGCGCAATTGAAGCTGGACAGGATACACTTTTCTTTGCCGATACAGCACATCTGATTCCACTTCAGTCAGGTCCCTATTATGCTGTGAAATATACGACTCGCAATTTAACAACACTCGGCGGTGTTAAAATCAACGAAAAAATTCAGGCTGTTGATGAAAACATGATGCCGATCAGTGGGTTATACGTTGCCGGTGCAGATGCAGGCGGCATGTATGGTATGTCCTATGTCGATTTTGAAGGCGGTACTTTGGGATTTGCCTACACATCAGGCAGATTGGCAGGCATTAACGCAGCCGAATTCACTGCACAGGAATAAGGCAGTACCTGAAACAATCCAAAGTGAATTTTGATATACTATGGATGAATCCTACAGTAAGCAATTACGAAAATGATGTGAGGGAAAAATGATAAATTTACTTGGCCTAATTGAAATGTATAATACCTATAATACTCAAACGGTGTATCATGATGTTGCAGCATGTCTGCTGACACATTTTGATAAACTTGAAAAGATGACTGCAGCAGAAATTGCGGACCTCTGTAATATCTCACCCTCCACATTGCAGCGTTTTTTCAAAAAAATGAACTATCCCATGACGGTATCAAAACTGCCTGAAATCTTTAACCACACTAAAATGGCCTATTATTATGAAAGTGCCTATATGCCTGCTGATGAAAATTCTGGAGACACACTCTCGGATTATATCGGTCATTTAACGCTCAACCTGGATCAACTTAAAAGGAGTATTGATCAGGCACAGATCGACCGTGTGGCCACCAGCCTTACCCAGGCCTCACAGGTCATCTTCTTAGGGTGTCCAATCCCTCAGGAGGCTTGGCGATTACAAGTTGATCTGGTCATGCACATGTGTCAAACCAAGGCCTTTTTATCGCCTAACGACCAGTTTGAAGCCCTTGAGAGCCTTGAAGATGGCAGTGTGCTCTTCTACTTTGACTACTTTAAGTCACTCGCCAATCATTACGAGAACGCAATTCGGCAGAATTTGAAAGACACATGCCAATTGATTGTGATTTCAAATACCTCGCAGCCTCAAATGAAGGGAAATGTCCATTTGTGTTTTGATGGCAATGGCACGGAGCAGGATTTCATCAGTTTTAACATACTCATGAATATTATAGGTCAGCGTTTTAAAGAGATACATTCAAGGCAAGGTTGATGGAATAGAACATTGGTTTCCACCTGAACTGAATGGCTTGAAGCTGGAATCATAAAACTAAAATACAATACAGTACAGGCAGGCTCTTTTGAGCCTGCCTGTACTGTATTGTGATGCCCTCATACATTCACTTATCCTTCTTCCACCACGCACTTGTCCAGCGACAGCTTCTCTTTTTTTACCTTAGCTGTTTGGAAAACAAGCACACCAATCAAAAGTGCGACACCTGCAAGGTCTGTAAGCATACCCGGCTTTACCATGAGAATGGCTGCAGCAAAGGCCGCTACGCGCTCGACCATATTCATGTTTGTCCGCATATAGGCTTCAGCCGATGCACCCAGGCAGACAATGCCTATAATGCCTGTCACAATCACTGTAACCAGCTTGGCCAATGTGACATTTTGCATGAGCAAAATAGGCGAGTATACAAACATGAAGGGGATGATAATGCCTGCAAAGGCCAGCTTGAAACCATTAAAGGCAACGTCCGTCGGGTTGGCACCTGCAATACCTGCTGCGGTATAGGATGTCAGCGCAACAGGTGGAACCACTGCCGACAAGGTTCCATAATAGAAGGCAAAGAAGTGGGCCGCTAGAGGATTGACTCCCATTTTCACCAGTGCCGGTGCGGCAATGCTGGCTGTTATAATATAGCAGGCTGTTGCAGGAAGACCCATGCCAAGGAAAATGGATGCCACCATAACCAGAATGAGTGCCAGCCATAGCTGTCCCCCTGATAGCTTCATGATGTTGTGCGCAACAGCCTGACCAAGTCCGGTCATGGATACAACGCCTACGATGAAGCCCACCACTGCACATGCTGTGGCAACAGGCACGGCACTTTTCGCACCCTCCTCAAGGGCTTCAAGGAAACGCTGAAGATTCATGCGTGTGGATTTTCTGAGCATACTTGTCAAAATAGTTGTGATCAGGCCAAAGAAAGCCGCATAGATTGGCGTCAGTCCTTTAACCAGCAAGAATAGAATCATGACAATCGGAAGCATCATATGTCCCTGATATTTCATGACTTCTTTGAGCTTTGGCAGCCTTTCTGCCGGGATGCCCTTCAGGTCGTATTTTTTGGCTTCAAAATTAACCATAATCATGATTGCAAAATAGTAGAATATTGCCGGAATGATTCCGGCAGCCATAACTTTCAAGTAAGGAATGCCCAGGAAAGATGCCATCATAAAGGATGCAGCTCCCATGATCGGTGGCATGAGAATGCCCCCTGTCGATGCGGCAGCCTCTACAGCCCCTGCGAACTTCGGCTTGTAACCCACTTCTTTCATAAGCGGAATAGTAAAGCTACCCGTCGTTGCCACATTGGCCTGTGAACTGCCGCTGATGGTTCCCATAAGTCCACTGGCGATAACTGCAACCTGAGCAGGACCGCCTCTTAATCCTCCTGCAAAGGCCAAGGCAAAGTCATTGAAGAACTTTGCAGCGCCTGTTTTGTTCAGGAATGATCCAAATAGTATAAACATGAAAACATAGGATGCCGAGACCATTAAAGTGACCCCGAAAATCCCGTTGTCCGTCAAATACATGCGGGTCAGGATTCTATTCCAGGTAAAGCCTTGATGTGCCAGCATGCCCGGAAAGAGATATCCGAATTTAGCATAGAAGATGAATGCGACTGAAAGCACTGGAAGTATCCACCCTACGGTTCTTCGGCCCGCTTCCAAGGTTAAGAGTATGGCTATGACTGCAAAAACCAGATCTACTGTGTTTGGCACCAGAGACCGCTCAATCAGCGCGTCATAGGTGAATAATATATATACGCCAACTGCAACACCCAGAACACTCAAAACCCAGTCAAGCTTTGATGGTCTATCTTTTGGCGACTTTGAAGTTGCCGGATACATGAGAAAGGTCAGTCCCAGAATGAGTCCCAGGTGAATTGCATTTTTCTTGATTGCAATCATCAGGCTCGCACTGTTCATCCATATATGAAACACTGATGTGAACACCGCAAAAATCATGACGATTGCTGCAGCGCGACCATAGAGTTTTCTGGACTCACTGGTTTCTTCAGCCCGCGCCTTCTTTTCCTTGCCGCGCAATTTGAATATGTTCATGTTACCTCCAATCTGCCTGAATAAACGCAATTAAAATACTAAGAAGGGCCGCCATAGAGGCGGCCACAGGGTATCGGCAAAATGCCAGACTCTAGAAATTCAATCTGCGGGACCTATTTCAAATGATCCGGTACAGTGATTCCTTTTTCTTCGTAGTATCTGATTGCGCCTTTATGCAGGGGCACTGGCGGCAAACCATTAAGTGCTTCTTCAAGTGTTACAACTTCAAGGGCCTTATGATCTCCCTTAATCGCTTCATGGTTTTCATAGATTTCCTTAACGAGATTATAGACAACCTCTTCATCCATCTCCGCACTCGTTATAAGTGTCGATTTGATGCCCACTGTCTGTATATCCTTGTCAATGCCTGCATAGAGATTTGCAGGTACGACAAACTGACCATAGTATGGGGCTACATTCTTGATTTTTGCGTACTCTTCGTCTGTGAACTCAAGGAGCTTAACAGCTGTTTTACTCGCTGCCACTTCAGAAACAGCCGACAGTGGAATCCCGCCTTCTGCGTTCATACCGTCGATTTGTGCATTTTGCATGGCACTTGACGCTTCGAAATAGCCTAAGTGTTCCGCTGTGATGTCATCAAAGGAAATACCAGCTACTGCCTCAAGAATGACTTTACTTGAATACTCAGTACCAGAACCCGCTCCACCGACATTGAAGGACTTGCCCTTCAGGTCCGATACGGAATTGATTCCTGAGTCTTCAGTCACGACAAATTGGGTCACATCCGGCCAAAGTGCCGTAACAAAGCGAACATCTTCAAACTGGTTGCCTTCAAACTTACCCGACCCCTCGTAGGCAAACAGGGTTAGGTTGGCCATGGCAATGCCCATTTGTGCTTCACCGTTTTTAAGCATATTGAGGTTTTCTACCGATCCGCCCGATGACTGAACAGATGCCACAATGCCGTCTGCACCCAGTTTTTCGTTCCAAAGCGTTGAAAAAATAGTTCCTACAGGATAATATGTGCCGCCTGTTGAACCCGTAACAACAGTGACAAATTGCTTTTCAGGTGCCTTTTCACCTGAACCCGTGTCCTGAGCTGTATTTGAACACCCAGCACTAGAAAACATCATTACTGCCGCCAGCAAAATCGCTCCAAAGCGTTTCATTATCATACTTACATCCTCCCTAGTCATTCCTGTGCTTACTGCACGCCCCTTATTTATTGCTCAACCCTATATAACGCAAGCTTCGTGCCAATTTTCTGAAATTTTACACTTCCCCCTACAAGCCTCCTATTGCAAGGACTTAAACACCCTAATACAATCAAAGCACGCACTGGAGCGCACAAAAAAACCGGCAAATTTTGCCGGTTTAGAAATTTTTGCATGTCTTATATGTCTTGAAGGCTAAAAGCATTACCCTTCCATATACTCCTTGATTTTGTAGCGCAGATTTCTTTCACTCATTCCAAGAGTCTCGGCCGTTTTTCGCCGATTGCCCTCATGATATTCCAGGGTTCTTTCTATCAAAAGACGCTCTGCATCTTTGAGTCTTGTCCCAATCGCCACAGGAATGATGCCTGATTGCCTGCCCAGAGCATGCATGGTTTGACCTGTCACACTCTCTGGAAGATCTTCCAGCTGAATCATATCGCCGCCTGCAAAAACCAATGCCCGTTCAATGATATTCTGAAGCTCTCTTACGTTCCCAGGAAAACTGTAGGTTTCAAGCGCCGCAAGGGCGTCACGACTTATGCGCTTTGCTGACATACCATAATTTTCTGCAGTCTGCTTAATGAAATGCTCTATCAGCATAGGGATGTCTCCGTGGCGATTCTTAAGCGGCGGCATATTGATTCGAACGACATTCAGTCTGAAATACAAGTCCTCTCTGAAATGTCCATTTTCAACCTGCTCTTTCAAATCCCTGTTGGTTGCCGCAATAATGCGCACATCTACCTTCTTACTGCCTTCAGAGCCTAGTGGAAATATTTCCTTGGACTGCAGGACCCTAAGCAGCTTGACCTGTGCATGCAAATCCATTTCTCCAATTTCGTCTAGAAAGAGAGTCCCCTTGTCAGCCAGCTCAAAGAGTCCCTTTTTACGCGTATCGGCCCCGGTAAATGCGCCTTTTTCATAACCGAACAGTTCGCTTTCAATCAGGGTGCTCGGTATTGCGCCACAATTTACAACCTCGAAGGCTTGGTCTTTACGGTTTCCCTGACAGTGAATCTCACGGGCGACAAGTTCTTTTCCCGTACCACTTTGCCCTTCTATGAGAACACTCATATTGATGTTTTTCACCTTATCGATAATATGAAAAACATCCTGAAGCTTCTTGGAGCTACCAATAATCTTATGTATTTTATGGTGGTGCTTGACTGCGTTCTCAAGTCTGCTGATTTTTTCATTGAGACACTTGTATTCTACCGCTTTCAGTATGAAAAAACGCAGTTTGTCCATGTCGATTGGCTTCATGATGTAATCGTAGACGCCCATTTTCATGGCGTCGATTGAAGATTTTACACTGGCATAAGCCGTCATCATAATCACCGGAGTGTCCTTATTCTTCTGCTTGATCATGGGCAGCAGGTCGAGTCCGCTTATTTCTCCAAACTTCAAATCAAGCAGGACAACATCAAAATCGACCGCGTTCAGCGCAGACTCCACCTCATAAATATTGCTTGCAGTGGTGATTTCATAGTCATCTTCAAACGCAAACATCAATGACGTACATATGGTCTTTTCATCATCAATAATGAGTAGTTTCTTCATGATATTGCCTCCGTGGATACGTTCTGGTCAATAGGCAGATGCAGAGTCATGGTTGTGGTCTCTCCCAGGATACTTCTTGCAGTGATCATTCCGCCGTTCTCTTCTATCATTTGCTGGGCAATGGACAGTCCGAGCCCTGTCCCATTCTGTCTGTTTGTAAAAAAGGGTTCAAATATATGCTTCAGGTCTTCATCTGATATGCCCATGCCATTGTCCACCACCTCAAGAAGCACATAAGGCGCCTCAACAAATGCGTGCAGCTGTATTCTGGCATCTTCCTTTGTCTTTACAGCATCAATACTGTTGATTAAGAGATTGATCAGCACCTGCTTGAGCTGCTGTACGTCAAAATAGACCTTAAGATCAGAATCCAGATCCACTGAATAGGCGACACGGTGTTTTATGAGTTCGCCTTCAATGAGGTGCATGACTTCTTCAATCGGCCTAACAAGCGAAAATGTCTCTCTGTTTGGAACCCGTGGCTTTGCATACTCGAGGAGCTCTGTAATCAGGTCGTTCAACCGACCGATTACGTCGGGAACATCCTTTATCAGTTGATTTCGAAAAGCTGCATTGTCAATTTTTTTCGGTAGCAGTTCAATATAGGTTTTGATGGAAGTCAGCGGATTTCTGATTTCGTGTGCAATATTCGCAGTAAGCTTGCCAAGGGATTCCATCTTGTCCTTGCGCCGGATCTGCTCTTCATTTCTGCGCCGCAGGGTAATATCCAAGAAAGTGATTGTAACACCGCACAGGTTCTCCGATTTATTAATAATCGGACTCATGTTGTACTCGATCACCCGCATGTTTCCATCAATTTCAAGCATGGACTCCTGATTGAAGACACGTCCGTGGGTTTTGGGAATGGATTCAAACAGATCCCTGTTGATAAAGGCGCACATGGGCACTTCATAAAGGGTTTTGCCCACAAAAGTCTGTGCATTGCATTTACAGATTTTCTCCACATTATCATTGACACTCAAGATGACACCCTCAGTGCTGAAGGTCATCAGCCCACTGAAAATGCTGTTGATGATATTTTCCTTAAAGAGATTGGACTGCTCCACTTCGCGAACTTGTCGGTCTACTTCCTTTTGAAGCTTTCTGTTCATGTGTGCCTTAGAAAATGCATACAGACCCAAAAGGCCCGCCACAGTCAGAAAGACATATATGTAATTTCTCAAGGCCTCTCTTGTCGAATAGATTTCCACGCCAAACCACTTGTCATGGATTTTGTCATAGGTTCCGTTACGCTTAATAATGCGCAGCCCTTCATTGAGAATATCCAGCAGCGCTTCATTCCCCTTCTTAACAGCCAGTCCGTAGGGCTGTGGGTTGATAGGGTCGCCAATGACCTTGACCGCATCGCTGTATTTATACTTTTGCAGGGAATACAGGCCCGTCTGCCTGTTTCCGACAAAAGCTTCAACCTCCCCATTTACAAGGGCCCGCAAGGCTTCCAGCTGACTGGGCTCGGAGACAATCCGTATGCCTTTTAATGACTTGATCGCGTCATAAGCAACATCATATTCCTGTACCGATACGACATGTCCCGAAAGATCCTCCATGGATTTGATGTAGGTGTTGTCTGCCGCAATGAATATGGCTAGGGAAGACTCAAGATAGGGCTCAGAAAAGGTGTATATCTCTTCTCTGTTTTTTGAGTACTTAATGCCCTGGATCACATCAATGGTCCCTCTTTGAAGACTTTCCGCAGCATCCTTCCAGGTCATGGGCCTGATTTCAATATCAAGACCCATTTCAATGGCGATGGCATACATGATGTCAATATTGAAGCCTTTGTAAGTACCGCTGTCATCAAGGTACTCAAAGGGTGGAAAATACATATCGCCCCCAACGACAATGGTCTGGTTGGAATAGTCTTTTGCCTGCGCCGCCCAAGTGCCTTCTGCTTGAAAACTCAATAAAATGAGTCCTATAAGTATCAAAAGTATCCGGTTTTTCATTCAGCCCCCCGCTTGTTTGAATAAGCCCTCGCTTGTAAGATTTTGTAGTATAAATTATAATTTTGTCAACTGTATGGTATCACATTCAAATTGACTCAACAATAAGGGAGACTCTCATGCGTAAGAAGCTCGTGCTCTATACCGACGGACCTGAACCCAAGCAAAGGTATCTGGAAGAACTCAATGCATTTTTTGAAGGAGAAATACTCATAGAAGCTTACAGCATGCAGGAAGGACGCATGCAGCATACCCATGCAGACTTGGCACTCATAACCCTGTCCAGCCTGGCGACAATCGCGAAAAAATATTTACCGGACGATGTCACGATTACGCAAATCAAACGTACTTTCAAAAAAGGAAGCCTGGACCCCCTGATGGCACTCCCGGAAAACACCCAGGTCATGCTGGTAAACAATGCGAGTCTATCGGCATCAGACACCATTTCACTCCTCTATGAAATGGGCTATATGCATATTGATTTCGTACCGGTCTTTCCAGGCATGAAAAATATCCCTAAGCTTAAAACGGCGGTCACTCCCGCACAGGTACAGTTCGTTCCTGACCATGTTGAGCAAATCATTGATGTCGGCTGGCGTGTGATTGACATTTCAACCCTCATGAGCATCGTGACCAAACTGCAGATTCAAAGTCCTTACATCGATAAAAAGCTCAAACAATACATGCAGGATATCATCCCAATCAGTTATGGGTTTCATCACTTATACAACAATACCAATCAAATCCAGAACGAACTGCGCGTCGTCCTCGATGTCATTGATGACGGCGTCATGATTCTTTCCAGTGACAACTCCATACTCCACTGCAATACCACCCTTAAAGAAATCCTCGCTCTTGAAGAAGCTGATCCACCCAGTGGCGCCAAGTCATTTTTCAGACTTCCGGATGATTTTTTAGAACACCTCATAGGTCTGGAATACACAGATAACAGGCTCATTGACTGTCCACAAATTCATAAGAGCCTGATTGTTTCAAAAAGACCCATCCATGATGATGCCGATATTTTTGCGGACATGTACGTCATCAAAGACCGGTCCAATCTTCAAAAGCTGGAGCAGGACATGCGCTACGAAGCCAAACGTATGGGCCATGTTGCAAAATATGATTTTGATGACATCATTGGCATAAGTCAGACAATCCTCCACTGCAAGGAAATTGCGAAAAAGATGAGCCGTATCGATGCACCTGTACTCATAACCGGTGAGAGTGGTACCGGTAAGGAAATGTTCGCACAATCCATCCATAATAATTCCCAGCGCAGAAACAGTCCCTTTCTAGGAATTAACTGTGCAACACTCTCTACCAATCTCCTGGAAAGCGAACTTTTCGGTTACGAGGAAGGCGCTTTCACCGGTGCTGTCAAAGGCGGAAAAAAAGGCCTATTTGAAATGGCAGACGGGGGTAGCCTCTTTCTAGATGAAGTTGGAGAACTGCCTCTGAATACGCAAGTCAAGCTCCTGCGTGTTCTTCAGGAAAAGGAAATCATGCGTATTGGCGGAACACGCATTATCCCTGTAGACGTCCGTATTCTTTCTGCGACCAATCAGGACCTCAAGATACTGGCTGCACAGAAGCTTTTCCGCCATGATCTTTATTACCGCCTGAATGTGCTCAATTTGAAACTGCCGCCTCTTAGAAATCGCATTGATGACCTGCCTCTTCTCATTCGAGATATTGCAAAGGTCCACTCAGTGCCTGAAAAGAGCATTTCGCCCGAATTAATGAAAATTCTCATGGAAGCTTCCTGGGAAGGCAATATTAGGGAACTGAAGAATGTCATCGACCATATGTATTATCTGGGCGGAACCAGACTCTCCCCCTTTGATCTTCCTCCTGATTTTCTAGGTCAACACGCAGAGAAAGCACCCGTGAATGATTTGGAAGAAGCCCATGTGCCAGCCCAAGTTCAAGCACCCCATCTCTATGGTCTGAGTGCGGCCGAAATTGAGATTGCCTGCTTTATCCTGGACCAGCTCCATCTTAAACCAGCTGGCCGGCGCAGCCTTTTTCAAGCAGCCCTGAAGTCCGGTTATGACACTTCCGAATACCGTGTTCGAAAGATTATGAAGCACCTTGAAATACACAAACGTATTGAACAGTCACAGGGCATCAACGGGTATCAAATTGTAGAGAAACACATGCCTTAAACTCTATAAATCGTAATCTCACAGGATTATGGCATATCGGGAAAATATCGGGCGACAATTGGGTTTATTTGTTATGACACAACCCAATTGTCGCCCGTTTTCTCTTTTCCATACACCACTCCTCTTGCCCAAATATAAAATATCACCGGGCTTTCCCCGCCAAAGAGAATACCTTCACACTTTTTTTGATAAATATGCATCCTTTTGAATTTTTTTGGCACATCATTTGCAAATTATAGATATGACTTCATAGTTAACCTTGCGCAAGGGGTCAACATCAAAGGGAGTGATTTTATCAAGATTCACCATTTGGAAAAAATATTTGAAGCTTTACACTGTATTCCAGAGCTGGGATTTCAGGAGACACGTACATCCGCATATATTGCAGATTTACTGGAAACGTTGGGATATACGGTTCAACGCGGCGTCGGTGGAACAGGGATTATTGCCTCATTGCAAAGTGGTCAACCTGGTCCCTGCCTGGGTATTCGCGCCGACATGGATGCCCTGCCATTTGCAATTGACGAAGTCAGTCAAGCAATTCATGCCTGCGGGCATGATGCACACTCAACAATGGTGCTTGGGGCAGCGCAAAACATTGCAGAAAAAGGCATAGGTTGCGGTCAGATCAAATTCATTTTTCAACCGGCTGAAGAACTTGGCGTTGGTGCTTTGGCAGTGACTGAATCAGGTCTGCTCAATGACCTGACTGAAATTGTCGGAATCCACTTGCGGCCTATCCAGGAAGCAAAACTCGGTCAAGCATCTCCTGCACTTTATCATGGTGCTTCAAAAAAAATGGAGATTCGTGTAAAAGGCTTATCTGCTCACGGTGCACGACCGCACCTGGGGATCAATGCCATAGAAGCGGGCGTACTGATTGTCAACGCAATCAACACACTGGATATTGACCCACGGGTACCGCATAGCATCAAGGTTACACAGTTCAACTCGGATGGTACCGCACACAATATCATTCCCGACACAGTCCATCTGGTTTTTGATGTTCGTGCACAGACCAATGCCATAATGTCCGAGCTCATTCAGCGTGCCACAGTCGCTATAGAGCATTCCGCAAAGAGCCTGGGCGCCTCCGCCGAAGTGAAAATCACCGCGGGATGCCCTGCAGCCGAATACGATGATGCACTCATTGAAACGGCGAAAACGGCCATTGAAAATGTTCTTGGAAGCGCACTTGAACCTATCATTACACCTGGAAGTGAGGACTTTCATTTTTTCAATCAGATTCAAGATATTAAAACAGCCTACATTGGTTTGGGCGCAAACTTGGAGCCCTATCTGCACCATCCCGATATGCACTTCGATAAGAGAGCGCTTTCTTACGGCTGCGATATTCTCACGCATATCATTACAAGCAGATTGGGGTAAATAAATACTAAGGGGGAACTTATGAGTAATCAAGCCACGGCTCAGAAACGAGAGCCGGAACACAAGCAAGCGAAAAAGAAAGGTTTTAAAATACCGAATACCTACACACTCATCACACTATTTGTAATTGTTGCAGCACTCCTGACCTATATTGTGCCAGCTGGTCACTATAACATGATTCAAGATGCCACAACTGGAAAAACCCTAATCGACCCGAATTCATTCGAGTTTATTGAAAGAACACCTGTTGGCATTATGGATTTTCTGCTCTCAATCGTCGATGGTATGAACGGTGCAGCAGGCATTATCTTTCTCGTCTTCCTAGTGGGTGGTTTTTTTCAAATCATCAACGATACAGGTGCTATAGACAGTGCCATCAGTGCAGCGATTCAGAAGTTCGAGAAAAAAGCGCTCCTTGTCATTCCCATCATCATGGCTACCATGTCCATCTTGGGAGCGCTTGGTATTATTGTGAATGCCGTTATTGCATTTATTCCAATCGGGGTCATCCTGGCAAAAAAACTCAAGCTTGACCCAGTCGCAGGTATGGCAATCATGTACGTTGGAGCCTACTCCGGCTTCACAACCTCACCTATGGGACCCTTCAATACTGTCCTAGGACAAACCATTGCAGGCATACCCCTCATGTCAGGTTTTCTCTTCCGTTCCGTTGTCTGGGCTTTCCTGTTTGCCGCTTCATTATGGTATGTGATGCGTTATTCAAACAAGGTCAAATCAGATCTGAATCATACGGTTCTGGATAAGATTGAATGGGCCGATCCGTCGGATACGGCAAAACCTTCGACAGAATTCAAGGTGAGTCATGTCCTGATTCTCACGATTCTTTTTGGCGGATTTGCTCTCTACGCCTACGGCTCATTCAAACTGGGCTGGAGCCTGAACTATCTGAGTGCAATTATGATGGCTGTTGCACTGATCAGCGGTACCATCGGACGCATGCACCCGGACGATATGGCCAAGTCTTTTATCGCAGGATGTAAAAGTATGGTTTACGGCGCACTTGTAATCGGATTTGCTAAGGCAATCACCATCGTCCTTACAGAGGGTCAGATTATCCACTCCCTGATTTACTTCATGTCCCTGCCACTTTCAAAAGTGGGGGCAGTCCTTTCAGGCGTACTGATGTTCTATATCAATCTGGTTTTCAATTTCTTCGTACCATCAGGTTCAGGCCAGGCTATGGTCGTTATGCCACTCATGGCGCCTATGGCTGATGTGGTTGGTGTTACAAGACAAATAGCCGTTTCTGCCTACCAATATGGCGATGGTTTTTCAAACACCGTCATTCCCACTTCAGGGGTTCTTATGGCAGCGCTGGGTGTCGCGAAAATTCCATATGAAAAATGGCTGAAGTTCATGCTGCCGCTTTTCGGCATATGGTGTCTGATAGGAACCTTGTCAATCATCATTGGTGTCATGATTGGATGGTCGTAAAAAGTAAGAAAGCCCTCAGAAGTTAAACTTTGAACCGACCCCTAAAAGTTAGACCAAAACTCTAACGATTAGGAGGTCGGTTTTCTTATGGCAAAATATAGCTTTGAGTTTAAGCTGAAAGCTGTTCGTGCATACTTAAATAATGAAGGTGGATACAGAATTCTATGCAATGAGCTCAACATTCCTGATACTAAATCTCTAAGATGTTGGGTAGCGGCCTATAAAGAGTTTGGTGAAGATGGGCTTTTAAGAAGTCGAAAGAAGCAAACATATACTTCTGGTTTTAAGCTTCATGTAGTAGAGTTATATTTAACAACAGAAGTTTCGTATCAGGAACTGGCTCTACAAGTAGGTATAAGTAATCCACCAACGTTATCTAAATGGGTAAATGATTATCGAATTGCAGGTCCTGACGCTTTGAAACCAAAACGAAAGGGGCGTCTCCCTAAAATGAAAAAACCGAGTATAAACAAGAACACAAATGAAGTTGAAGTTAATGCTGATACTGATTATCTAAAAAGACTTGAAGAAGAGAACTTAAAACTTAGAATCGAGAATGCCTATTTAAAAGAACTGAGGAGGCTGCGTCTGGAGGGAAATCCTCCAAAGAAAAAGCGAGAATAATTCATAGCCTCCGAGGAGAATTCAAACTAAAAGACATTCTCGCATTTACTGGATTTCCAAAAGCCACGTATATGTACTGGCAAAAGAGATTTGATTGCGAAAACCCAGATCGGGAGGTTGAAGAAGCTATCCTGGAAATCCGTAATAAACACAAAGACTTTGGATATCGTAGAATTTGTGGTGCACTACGTAAACTTGGTATTCTCATAAACAAGAAAAAAGTTCAGCGGATAGTACAAAAACTTGGCATTCAAGTGGTTTCGTTTATCAGAAAGAGTAGAAAATACTCTTCTTACAAAGGTAAAGTAGGATCAACTGCTCCGAATAGAATTCGCCGTAGATTTGATACAAATGTCACGCATCAAAAGATTACGACAGACACCACTGAGTTTAAGTATTATGAGATCAATGTTCAGGGTTCCTTGGTGATTAAAAAACTCTATTTTGATCCTTTCATGGATCTTTCAAACCGCGAAATAATAAGCTACGGGATTTCACAACGCCCTTCTGCTCAAAGCATAATGGAGGCATTAAATAGAGCTATAGAGGTGACATCTGACTGCAAATTTAGACGGATATTCCATTCTGATCAAGGATGGGCATATCAGATGAAAAGCTACACAAACACACTTAAATCACACCGTATATTTCAAAGTATGTCGCGCAAAGGAAATTGTCATGATAACTCTGTAATGGAGAACTTCTTTGGCATAATGAAGCAGGAAATGTACTATGGTGTTATTTACAAGAGTTATGATGAATTGAAGTCAGCAATAGAAGAATACATAAAGTACTATAATGAGCAAAGAATAAAAGAAAAGCTGAACTGGATGAGTCCTGTTGAATACAGGCTTAACATTTTAGCTGCATAAAAATAGCGCAACAGCTTCGCTGTTACGCTATAAAGTCTAACTTATTGGGGTCACTACACTTCTGAGGGCTCTATTTATGACGCCAATCCCCGTATATTCATGATTTTCCAACTAAGCAGCTTGTTCCATAACTTGCTTATTCTTTTTAGAAAACGCAATAATCACACCCAGCAGTATGGATAAAAAGGCTGATGCCAATACCCTGTACTGACCTGGAAGCAGAAACACCAGTGTATGCAGGGGAATCCAAACGAAAAGACACGTCTTTAGCCAGGAAAAACTCACCAGGGTGTACCAGTCCATGGCATCCACAACCTCTTTCAGTGTCGGCCTGTCTTCCTTTCTCATGAAAAGCACTTCCATGAGCTTGTCTCCCGTAAAATGATAGACATACATCATGGGGCCGAAGGTCAGATTCATGACTGAACTGCCGAAGAATGCCTGTGCCAGGGTAACCCCCTCAAAGGGTAGCTTCCCAGCCGACTGCGCTATGGCAACACCGCCCATGTAAACAGAGAATACCAGTGTGATTACCATACCAAGCACACCCCATACAAATGCTTTCTGAATGATGTTTGACGGCACATGCCACTGGCCATTCAGTATGCGTACACCCAGCAAATCCCCCATGGACGCCAAGACTGCAAACTTTGCAAAACCGCCCATATAGGGATGCGCCTCTGTTGCTTTAATAAAAGCTTCCCGACTTGCTGGAATCGCCAGCATGAGTATCGCACTAAAAAGCAACACGCCCCAAACTACATCCCCAAATAAAGCACTTTTCTTGTTTCTCATCTGATTCACAACCTCCCAATTCATGTTTGTATAAAAACATACTATGAGTATGTATTGTATCGGTAAAATTGTTTTTTTGCAACTCAAAATAAAAAACACCTCAAAATTACAATTGCAATAGCCTTGCAATCAAAATCTTGAAGTGTTTTGTTTTTTGTCTTGGTATTCGATTTTTCATTATCTAAGAAAGAATATGTTCACATATATCGACCCTGAATCCAAGCAGATATCTTTTGGTTGCTTCACGAACCGCCTCAGGTAAATCATACTCCCCGTTGTTATAGCACCAGTCGAGTACAACCCCATCGTAGGTTACAATCAGAAAATGGAAGAAATACTTGAAATCATAGTCTTTTCGAACCTTCCCCATGTTCTGAAGCTCAATATAAATCTCTTCAAACAAATTAAGCAGCGGACGACTATCCGGATCGTAGAACTCACTGATATCTACTTGACGGTTGTTTGAATCCAGGTTGTTCCTTATTTTCTGCTTCATAATTTCCACGCCTCTGCCCTCTGTCATCTGAGCGTACAGATAGGACAGCTCCATAAAGCGGTCCAGTGAAGGGGTCTTCTCAAGCAGTTTTGGAATCTTCTCCTCTATCTGTGCATCCGTATCCAGGTGAAGCTGGTCAAGCATGGATTCCTTCGATTTGAAGTGATGATAAAAGGCACCCTTTGTAACACTGCACTCTGCGCAGATTTCATCAATGGTCACATTCTGATACCCTTTTTCAGAAATCAATGTCATGGCTGCCTTTAACACTTTATTTTTCGTTTTATTTCCCTTTGCGTATTTTGTCTTCGCAGTTCTACTCATTTCAAGCGCTCCTTAATAGTCAAATCCTACACCATTATCTACAAAAAGAGCATTTGTTGTCAAGACACTCTGATTTTTTCCTTGACAACGTTTGCATACCCACGGTAATATAAAAACATACTTAGGGTATGTTTTAGAAAACTGCAATATCATTATAGCTATTATTCATTTCTACTTAATCGTTTTTTGAAACATAGATAGCAGACGAAACTATTACAGGAGGAGACACACCATGAAATACAATCCACATCCAGGTTATGAAATGCTGTTCGGTATAGATTTGGGCTTCAATTCCGGCGATGACAGTGAAAAAAAAGGACCCGGCGAAATGATCCGGGACCTTATGCTGAATTTTACGCTTCCAGAAGGTATGGAAATGTTCGATCTGGAAGTACCCGGATTTGATGGAGAGCCTAATGTGAAAATTCGTGTCTACAGAAATAAGGGTGCTAAAAACGTACCGCTTGTTCTGAACATTCACGGCGGCGGTTTTGTTTCTGGCGATCTTGACAATGACAACACCAGAGCATCCCTAATCGCAAAACATGTACCTTGTACAGTCGTCTCTGTGGAATACAGACTCGCACCTGAAAGCATCTTTCCGGCACAGCTCCACGATTGTCTGGCTGCACTCAACTATGCGGTTGATAATGCAGAGACGCTTGGCATTGACCCGGAAAACATTGGCGTATTTGGTACAAGCGCCGGTGGCTGTATTGCAGCAGGTCTTTGTCTTTACCTGCGAGACAACAATGGTCCAAAAGTCAAAGCGCAGGTTCTTAACTTCCCTGCACTGGATTATCTGCAATCATCGGTTTCAGCACAGCAAAACTTCACAGGTGCACCCCTTGTATCTGGCGATGGTCTAGCGGGGGTCTGGAAGCTTTACCTAGGCGGCTTCAAAGGTGTTGATCCATCTTACTACGCAGTTCCAGCGCTGGCACGCGACCTGGCTGGCCTGCCTGCCACATGCATGATTGTCAACGAATACGACCCCCTGAGAACTGAGGGGATTGACTATGCAAAACGCCTGATGGAATTCGCTGTTCCTACTGAACTCTACAGCCTGCCGCGTGTCCCACATGGCTTTGACCTTGTTCCAGAGCCACTTACAGACTGGATCCGTGAAGCGGTTTACCGCATGTATAAGCGTGAATTTGGACTGCTTGCAAAAGGAGGCATAAAATATGAAAACACTGAAATGGTTGGATAAAAACTTTGAGCGCGTTGCACTGATGCTGCTTCTTGCTATGATCTCATGTTTGCTCATGTTCCAGATCATCATGCGATACTGCTTCAGCAGTGCGCTTCCCTGGGCAGAAGAGCTTGCAAGATACGCATTTGTAACATCGGCTTACATTTGTATTGGATACTGCATAAAAGAAGACCTGCTCTTTAGAATTGATGCTCTATTCACCGCACTGCCGAAAAAGCTCCAGAAAGCTCTGGATATTCTCATGTGGAGCGTTTCACTGGCATTCTTCCTATACTGTACAAAAAACTCAGTGACAGTCACACTGCTGGCTCAAGAGTCAAAAACAGTAAGTCCTGCAATGGCAATGCCAACATACTGGTTGTTTATAGTTGGAACACTCGGATTTGTACTTGCAGATATTCGAATTGCTCAGCGTCTTGTTAAAGTAATCGCTTCTGTTAAGTCAACGGACACCACTACAGAAACAACCATCGTTGAGGAGGGCGCTAAATCATGTTAATCACCGTACTATTAATATTCATTGGATGTCTGATCATCGGTTTTCCCATTGCCATGGGCATCGGCTTCGCCACTTTCCTGCCTGGCATCATCAATCCCATGTTTCCGGCAAATGCCCTCTATGTGCTTCGTGCCATGCAAAGTGGCGTAGACAGTACACCAATCCTGGCAATCCCGCTGTTCATGCTTTCAGGTATCATCATGGCGCAAGGCGGTATTTCGGAGAAGCTCTTCAACGTATTTGCCTACTTCATTGGAAAGCGTACAGCAGGTATGCCAATTGCGGTTGTCATCACAGCCATGTTCTATGGTGCAATCAGTGGTTCCGGCCCTGCAACAACTGCCGCAGTGGGTGCCATGACGATTCCCATTCTCGTATCGCTTGGATATGATGTGGTCTTCTCAGCTGCACTTGTTGCTGCAGCGGGTGGTATTGGGATTATCATTCCACCGAGCATTCCCTTCATCATGTACGGCATGATGACAGGCACTTCTGTTGGCGCCCTGTTTACAGCAGGTTTTGTGCCAGGTGCCATGATTGCCTCGATGCTCATGATTTACGTCTACTTCTACTGCAAAATCAAAGGAGAAGACAAGGAAAAAATTGCTGCAAACCATGAACGGTTAAAGGCAAAAGGCCTTGCCGCAATTCTTAAAGAAGGTTTCTGGGCCCTGATGACACCGGTTATCATTCTAGGCGGCATTTACTCAGGTATTGTTACACCAACCGAAGCTGCTGTGCTTTCAGTATTCTACGCACTGATTGTCAGCCTCTTTGTCTACAAGAATGTTAAGTTCAAAGACATTCCAAGCTTCCTTGATGGTGCAATTCGTGCCTACGCGCCAATCGCGCTCCTGCTCGGTTTTGCCATAGCTTTTTCAAGAGTGCTTACACTGCTTAAAGCGCCAGCGATGCTAGCAGAGTTCTTCACATCGACTTTCTCAAGCGGTGTGGCATTCCTATTGATCTTCAACTTCATTCTACTGATTGTCGGTATGTTTATGGATGCAGGTCCGGCGGTTGCAATTATTTCGCCAATGCTTATGGCTGTACTGACACGTTTTGGAATCAATCCGGTACAGTTCGGTGTCGTAATGGTATTCAACCTTGCAATCGGCTTCATTTCACCACCGTTTGGTCTTAATCTCTTTGTAGCCAGCCCGATTTCAGGGGCTTCAGTAAGTCAGATCGGAAAGAAGGCTCTTGCATTCTGTGCAGTCTACCTGGTTGCACTCATGATGCTGACTTTCATACCGCAAATCACACTGTTTGTACTTTCTTAGTAGGAACGACAAAAAGGTGCACGATGAATCACAAAATATATGACGTATGTGTAAATGGGAGGAAAATCTATGAAAATGAAAAGTGTTCTAAGTTTAGCACTAGCTTTGTTTCTTGGCCTTTCTGCAGTAGGCTGCAGCAAACCAGAATCAACGACTTCGCAGCCTTCGGGGGGGGAAGCTGCATCCACTGAAGTATCTGAATCTGTACTGCCTGCCGATGGCCCTAGCTTTAACCTGATTCTAGCGCATGGTGCGCCAGAAGGTTCAGACGGTGACAAGGCAACACTCCTTTTTAAAGAGCTTATTGAAGCGCGTTCAGGTGGAAAAATCACGGTGGACTCATACCCAGCATTCCAGCTTGGAAGCGTTGCTGAACTGATTCAAAACCAAAAATCCGGACAAATTGCAATTACAATGGGAACAGCCGGTGGCTCTACATCAAGAGCACTTTCCTTCCTTGATCTTCCTGCAATGTATGACGATATTGAGAAGGCAACTGCTGTCGTTCAAGAAGGTACAAAAGCACGCGCTTTGATCGATCAGGAATACGGCACTGTAAACACGAAGGTTCTTAGCATCATGCCAATCGACTACCGTGAAGTCAGCACAAACGTAGCTGTACATAATGTTGATGAGTTTAATGGCCTTGACATCCGTACAATGGAGAATCCTCTGCACATGAAATTCTGGCAAGCTGTAGGCGCAAATCCTACACCACTGCCTTTCAGTGAGCTATACATTGCCCTGCAGCAGGGTCTGGTAGATGCACAGGAAAACCCACTGGACACAATCTGGAACAGTAAGATTTGGGAACAGCAAAAGTATGTTGTAAACTCACACCACGTTATGTTCTACAACGCTTACACAATCAACAAAGACATCTGGGCAAGCATGCCTGAAAGCTACCAGGACCTGATTATGGACACAATGACAGAGGTTGAAGCATTCCACCGTGAAGCTGCTGATACTGCAAGAGTGGAACTTCGTGCCAAGCTTGAGGCTGAAGGCGTTGAATTCATTGATTTCACAGATGCGGATTTCGCAAAGATGAAAGAGCTTGCTGCGCCTGTTTATGACGACGCACGCGCTGTATGCGGCGATGAAGTTATGGATGAAGTTATTTCAACTATGTCCAACTAATTGAGTGCATTACCTGTCAATAGGTTCTAACCAGACCCATTGATAGTTTCCCCACCTTTATAGAAGACGAGCCACAGGTGACACCCCGCAAATGTCATCTATGGCTCGTCTTGGTTTTTTGAAAAAAACTGCGCGCAGAACTTCTTACATGTCCTGCGCGCACAGTATGATGGGTGCCTTTGCCCCGCCTAGTCCTGATTTTCCAGTTGTGCAAAACAGGTGATCACGATGACACCACCAGGGCCATACCTGCCTCAAGGGCCTGTTTGTTGAGTTCCACAAACTTTGCTTTCACATTCTTTTCTAATATGCTGTTCCAGTCAATTTCATCCAGTCCCATACTCTTGATGAGCGCGCCAAGGAGAATGACGTTCATGACTTTTGAATTTCCGAGCATTACAGCCTTCGAAGCAGCATCGATGACTTTTGTATCAACCACATCTTCAATCTCTTTGAGAATGCCCTCAGGATACTCAAAGGCACCAGTAAGAATCGGCATGGAGTCTATCTGGAAGTCATTGATCACAGCCTTTCCCTGAGGGTTTAAATGATCCAGCCAGCGCAGGCCTTCCATTTTTTCAAATGCAACGAGCACATCTGCACCCCCCTTTTCAATAACAGGAGAGGAAACCTTCTTACCGTACCGAACATGGGAAGACACCGAACCGCCTCTTTGTGACATACCATGAATTTCGCTCATTTTTACATCGTATCCCGCTTCCATGAGTCCAATCGTCAGAAGCTTGCTTGCCAGTATGGTTCCTTGGCCACCAACGCCGACAAGTAAAATGCTTTGTGTCATTATTCTGCCTCCTTTGCAATCGCATCAAACGGACAAACCTGAAGACAGACTTCACATCCCACACACTGTGCGCTGTCTATTTGCGCCTTTCCTGCGGCCTTATCAAATGAAATTGCTGGACAACCTGCCTTCAAACACAGTTTGCAGCCCCTGCAGGCCTCCGTATCGACTGTGCATTTTGACTGGAAGGCACCGGAAAACTCTTCCTTGTCCGCATTTGAGAACTTTTTAAGCACACACGGGTAGCGCGTGATGATCAGTGTCGGCTCAGTCTGGTCATAGGCCCAGTCCAGGGCTTGGTTTACCGCTGTAAGGTCATTGGGATTCACCGTACGAATCAGCTCAATGCCCATAGCCCGTGCAATACCTTCCAGGTCCGCTTCCCTTGCGGGATCTCCCTGAAGTGTGAATCCGGTACCCGGGTTTTCCTGGTGTCCCGTCATGCCTGTAATTCTGTTATCGAGAATCACATTGATGCTGTTGCTGTTATTGTAGGCAACATTAAGCAGTGAGTTCATGCCTGTATGAAGGAAGGTGGAATCTCCCAGCACGCTGACTACCCGCATTTTCTGATCCTCTTTCATATTGAAGATTTTCTGCGCGCCATGGCCAATGCTCATGGACGCACCCATACAGACTGAAATGTCCATGGCATTGTAAGGCGCTGCATATGCAAGGCCATAACAGCCTATATCTCCTGATATCATCGTGTTTTTTCGCTTGCCGACTTCATAGAAGAAGCCTCTATGCGGACAGCCCGCACAAAGTGTCGGTGGTCTTGGCACGACCTTGTCCTGGTCATAGGCAATGGTGTCCATGGTTTTACCGTAAACCGACTGACGAATCACATCTGAGGTCATCTCTCCGTAGTAAGGGAAGCAGTCCTTGCCCACAACCTCAATGCCCATCTGCTTCATGGCATCCTCTATAAGCGGATCATTTTCTTCAATGACATATATCTTTTCCTTACCTTCTGCAAAGTGTCTCAGTTTTTCGAGGGGCAACGGATAAGTGAATCCCAGCTTCATATAGGAAACATCCTCGCCAAAAACCTCTTCTGCAAAAGCAAAGGCGGCACCTGAGGCAATGACCCCCACCTGTGAACCATGGTCCACAACATAATTAAGCGGTGTCTGCTCTGACCAATCAGACAGCTTATTCAACCTCTCTTCAATACGATGCCGCATTAGTCGGCTATTCATAGGAACAGGGCTCGTCTTTGCGCTATTTTTGACGTATTTCTTTAAAGGCACTTCCACACGTTCAGAGCATTCAACAATCCCCTTGGAATGGCAAATTCGTGTTGTCACCCTATACAGCACTGGCGTATCATAGGCCTCGCTCAGTTCAAATGCTTCCTTGAGCATATCTTTTGCTTCTTGGGAATCTGCTGGTTCAAACATTGGCAGTTTGGCAAACCGCGCATAGTTTCGATTGTCCTGTTCATTCTGGGAAGAGTGCATGCCCGGCTCATCGGCCGTGATCAGGACCATGCCACCGTTGACACCAATGTATGAGAAGGTGAATAGCGGGTCTGCCGCAACATTCACCCCTACATGCTTCATAGAAGCCAGGGCGCGTCCTCCGGCAATCGATGCTCCAATTGCAGATTCAAGTGCAACCTTTTCATTGGGTGCCCACTCCGCATAGATTGAATCTTTGTATGTTGCCACATTTTCCATAATTTCCGTACTTGGTGTTCCCGGATAAGCGGCCGCAAAATGGACGCCCGCCTCATAGGCCCCACGGGCCATGGCTTCATTCCCAGTCATCAGTTCCTTCATAATCTTCCTCCTGTCTTCTGTTTTCCTCAGAACATATATTTAAATCGTATCGTCAAAGCTACGTACAGGTTCTTCTCCCTTCAAAGCACGCTCTATGCCCTCAATCAGTGCCTTCATTAATTAATCACTAAGAATTCCATAAATTTCTCTCCTTAAAAGCTTTTCTTATTTTAAATAATAAACGTTACAGCAGCTGTAAGCTCAACTATGTTCTATGCAGTTTTTGTAGATTATTTTGAATATTTGCAAAAAAATACTGAGCACCTAGCGATCACTCAGCATTTCATTACTATTTAATTACCAGCATTCTTAAGGATTCCATCCAGGTTTGCCATAAACAAATCCAGCAGATAGGGATCAAAATGGGTGCCTCTTCCTTCCATCACCATATTTATGGCGTCTTCTCTACTGTAGGCATCTTTGTAGACCCGCTTATGCGTAAGGGCATCGAAGACGTCGACAATTGCCATCATTCTCGCCGAAAGCGGAATAGCGCTGTCTTTCTTTCCACCCGGGTATCCTGACCCGTCATATTTTTCATGGTGGTTGAGGGCAATGCCTGCTGCCATTTGTAAAATTGGCAGGTCAGAACCATTTAATATCTTGTAGCCATGCACGGTATGGGTCTTGATGATATCGAACTCTGCAGCAGTCAGCTTTCCCGGCTTCTTGAGTATGGCATCGGGTATGGCAATCTTCCCTAAATCGTGCATGGTACTCGCCAGTCTGAGCATTTCCGCCTCCTGATAGCTCATGCGGTGCAGGAGGGCAAACTCGTACATCATACTCGAAATTCTTTTGATATGGTTTCCTGTCTCCTCAAAATGCGATTCAACTGTTTCGGCGAGGGCAAACACGATCTCACGCTGGGTATCCTTTAGCATGTTGTTCAGAATGAAGTTGTCCAGTGTGACTGAAAAATTTGAGAGGAAAAGATTGAGAAGGTCAAAGTCAAACCGCTGATGCTCCCCTTCTATGAATATGTAATTGGTCGAATGCATATTGTCTTTTCCGATGACTAGGAATCCATTCTCGATTTTGCGGACAAAGCCCATTTCATCGTCCATGGGACCGTTAAGATATCTGAGCACATGGCTGAGCTCTGGCACCTCATCCATTTCCCGTCCTATATACATTTCATAGCTTCCTGTTGCTGCAATGATATAATTCCGATTGTCACGTGTCACCGAGACAAGACCATTCGATACCTGGTCCTGGCGCAGGTAGACGACGCCCCTAGACTGATCGTGAAATGAAGCCAGCTCCTGAAGCACACTCACCAAAAAATCGTTGAGGGAATCCTTGTTGAACAGGTTGGCACTGGCACGTATTATTTTTTCAAGACCTGCCTTGTGACTTTGCAGTTTGGATAAATCCCTATAGCTTCTTACAGCCGTATAAACAGATGTATAGAGTCTTTTCACAGTCAGCTCGGTTTTCAGTCGATAATCATTGATATCATACTTTTCAATAACCTTCTCCTGGGGCGCTTCATCAGGCTGACCGGTTCTTAAAATAACCCTGGTCATGTAATTGTGCAGATCATTTCGTAAGTACTCTACCACCTCAAACCCGGAATTCTTCTTCTCCATGACCACATCTAGAAATAAAATGGCAATGTCATCTCTTGACGCTAGGACCTCCATGGTTTCACTTCCGCTGTAGGTATCTATGAACTCCAGTTTCCTGCTGTTGAAGGTAAAATCCCCGAGCAGCATCTTGGTAATCTTATGTACCTCGTCATCATCATCAGCGATGATTACCTTATAGGTATCTTTTATGACCTGCTCTTCCTTTTCCGTCTCAGACCTGCCTAAAAATGAAATTTTGTCCGTATCAATGTCCCAGTTTTTCATCACGCGCCCTCCTCCACTTCAACAACGTCTGGAATGTTTATTGTAAATACTGCACCCTTTCCTGGGGTACTTGTACATGTAATCGTGCCGCCAAGCTTGTCGGTAACGAGATTGTACACGATGTTAAGTCCAAGTCCTGAACCCCCTGCACCGCGTTTTGTCGTAAAAAAGGGATCGAAAACCCTGCCAAGGTGGTCGGCGTCAATTCCCACACCATCGTCAACTACCTTGAGAACCAGCTCATGCCTTAACCTATTTGCTGTAATCCTTATGTTGCCACGCTCTTCGCCTTCAAATGCATGGGTGATGGCATTCATGACCAGGTTGGTGAGCACCTGGGAAAATGCACTTGGATAACTCCTGATTTCCATGTCGCCAGGGCACTCCACTGCAATGTCAATGTTCATATTCTTGTATTCGTGCTTTAAGGTTAAAAGCACGGAGTCTATGTACTGACACAAGTTGAAAAGGCTGATCATTTCACTGCTCTGATTCACGGATATTTCCTTGAAGCTTTTCACAAGCTCCGCTGCCCGTGCCAGATTCGTCGCGATGATGCCGCTTGTTTCATCTGTCTTCTTCAAATAGGCAACCAGATCATCGGCACTTAGCGCCCCTTCAACCATCTTGTTGTAAACCTTGTCGTTGTTTTCATGCAGGTAGCTGGTTGCGGACACGGCTACTCCGAGCGGGGTATTGATTTCATGGGATACGCCTGCAACGAGGCTGCCTAGAGAAGCCAGTCTTTCTGAATGCATGAGTTCCTTCATTGTGGCTTCAAGTTCATCTGTTTTAGACTTGACGAGCAAATCCAACCTCTCGTTTTCTGTTTCCAGAATCAGCTGTATTTTCTTTTCAGCATCCACAAGAGCTGAAATGTCCCTGTTGTTACCGATCACGCTTTTCACATTGCCCTCTTCATCAATTACTGGAATCAGTTTTACATCGGATATCCTTTTTTCCTGATCTATAAAGTACTCAAATTGAAAGCTTAATGGTTTCTTTAAGGTGTAGGTCTGCTCTAATTTTTCCGACCAAAGGTCCTTCTTGGTATCCGTGTCAAAAATGGATGATTCAAAGGCAGCCGTATAGTGCTTGCCGACCAAATCATCTACACGCTTGCCTAAGACATTCAGCATACTGCTGTTAACAAGAACAAATTCCCTATTCTCATTGATGCTATACATGACATCTGGGAGACCCTCTATCAGCCTTTCCATTTCCAGTTGTGCTTCGATGACCTGACTTGATGTACTTACAAGAGATCTAAACACAAAAGTGACTGCCAAAAAAACCATCAGGACCATGGTCATGATGCCTACACTCTGTGTAATCCATGCAAAACTGCTGGTCATATACTTTTCAACATCCAGGCTGACTTCAACGTTTCCACGTACGGATAGAAAACCATACAGAGACACAACAGACACAATAACACCAAAGACCACCATCTGTTCTTTTCTCTCAAAAAGAAGTGATGCGAGAACTGCACTTATTAGGCTAAGGCTCATTCCTAAACTTAGTAAACCATAGGAATAGAAGGCTCCATTGACAATGAAAAAAATGCCTCCAATGAGTATGACGCCTTTTATTTTCGTTTCAATGCGCTTTCTAAAAAAGAAAGTAAGCAGATAGATGACCATTACTGTAATGGTGATGGCGTCCGTTACACCATACTGGTAATGAAGACTGCGCATGATTCCTATGACCACGTTGGGCAGGAAGAATATTGACAGGGTCAGTAGGGAGAGATCTGTGAGCCTTGACCTTATTTCATTTATCTTGAGGTCCAGTTGCTGATTCATGTAGTTGCACTCCTATTCACAAGTACTGCGACACATATGCATGATTCCTTTTTAAAATTGTTCACATACTGAACTAATACCCTTTCCAACCCAGAATATATGCAACATTTTGCGTTTTTCAGGGGAAAAATGACTTGTACTTCAAAGTTTCCTATGCAATAGAAAAGACCTGTCCAAAATATGGAACAGGCCCTTCGATACAGGCAAAACACATTTATTCTTTTTCCTTCAAATCAGGCACCTTGCAATAGCCCATGCATTCATCCAGCCATGCGACAATCATTTCCTGGCGCATGATCGCACCTCTCAGAACGATAAAATCGCCGAACCGGTCGGAATCCCGTTCAGGAACCTCCGGATACTGTTCACATGTTTTCATCAACGTGTTGAGTCTCTTCACATGCTGAAGCCTCTGATTTTCCATCATCTGCACACGTGTTGTCAAATCCAGTTCATTTGAAAAATACATGCGGAGTCTGAACTTGTCCTTGGGTGTCTTTGAAATCTTGACATCCTTATGCAGCCATTTTATGAAGTCATCTTTGCCTTCTTCAGTAATATGGTACCTCTTTGCCTCCAGTATGTCCCCGCTGATTTCAACGTCAAACTCCACCAGACCTTCGTTATGCAGCTTTTTTAGCTCCGGATAAATCTGACTGTGGTTGGCATACCAGAACTCAGCCAGTTCGTAATTAAACTCCTTGGCTAGCTCGTATCCAGTCATCGGTTTTCTGTTAAGCAGACCTAATATCGCATATTTGAGTGTTCTCATCGCTTTTCCCCATTCAAATGACTTGAGTTTTGATTTATAAGTCATTATAACAAATCAAAAACGTGTATTCAAAAACATAATTTATTAAACATGTATATATTGACATGTTCAAAAATAGATGATATAACTTTGGTATAACATTGTTACAAATATAACAACAAGGAGATCATTATGAACTTATCTAAAAAGAGATGGCTAATTCTACTAGCCAGCTGTATCATCAACCTTTGTGTTGGCTCGCTTTACGCGTGGAGCGTTCTGGCAGGTCCTATGGCCGAGTACCTGAGCCAACTCAATAACATCAACCTTACACCACGTGACCTTTCAATCGTATTTATCATCGCCAACTCCGTTGGACCGATTACGATGATTACCGGCGGAAAGATCAATGATACCCTCGGCCCAAGAATGGTCATCCTAATCGGTGGTCTTATGTTCGGCGGCGGCATGTTCCTTTCGGGCTTTGCCAAAAGCGTCGGCTTCCTGATTTTCACCTACAGTATCCTGCTTGGTTTAGGTCTGGGTATGGTTTACGGCGCAACAATCAGTACAGCAATCAAATTCTTCCCGGACAAAAGAGGGATGGTCGGCGGTCTTACAACAGCGACTTTCGGTATCAGCTCCGTTATCATTCCACCAATCGCAGCTGGCATTATCGCATCTGCAGGTCCAACAGCAGCATTTAAAATCATCGGTGCATTCTTTACAGTAGCAATCTGCGCGAGCGCATTCCTTGTAGAGAAATGTCCTGAAAACTTCATCCCTGACGGCTGGACACCACCCGTACAGAGCGGTGGCAATGCTGTTGTAAACAAAGACTGGAAATCCATGATTCAAGAGCCAATCTTCTACATCATGATCACACTCCTGACTTGTGGTGCGTTTGCAGCACTCATGTTTATTCCTATGGTTTCACCAATGGCTAAGAACATGATGGGCATGTCTGTTGCCGGTGCAACTGCAGCTGTTTCAACACTTGCACTTTTTAACGTACTGGGCAGGGTTCTTGCAGGCCTTATTTCTGACAAGATCGGCCGCATCAACACACTTGCACTGGCTTGTCTTCTTTCAGTAGCTGGTCTGCTCAGCCTGATTCAATCAGCAAGCGGCAGTGTTCCAATGTTCTACGCGGGCATTTCAATCGTGGGCGTTTGCTTTGGTGCTTTCATGGGTGTTTTCCCTGGATTCACAGCTGACCAGTTCGGCCCAAAGAACAACAGTGTGAACTTTGGTATCATGTTCATTGGTTTCGCAGTAGCTGGCTACTTTGGTCCAACAATCCTGAACAAGATTTTCGGTGCAACAGGACAGTATACGAACGCTTTTGTTGTAGCAATTGGCTTCTCACTTACAGGTCTTCTGCTGACTTTCGTATACCGATTCGCGACAAAGAAGGCTTCATCTAAACTACAAACATCTAACTAATATAAAGGAGATACCCATGACTAGAAAGTATCCTAACCTGTCAAAACCTATTCAAATAGGCAATGTATTTTTTAGAAACAGAATGTTCGGTGCACCAATGGGTGGCACGGATATCACAAAGGACTGTACAATCGGTCCAAAATCCACTGCATTTTATGAAAACCGCGCAAAAGGCGGCGCTGCAAATGTTACAGTTAGTGAGCTTGTTGTTCATCCTAAAACAGAAGCATCACATATGTACCACCTTGATCTTGAGACAGTAGACTCCCTGGCAAGCTTCACCTATACAGCTGATGCCATTCGTCGTCACGGTGCGATTCCAAGTGTTGAGCTTTCACACTCCGGTCAATATGCTGGCACCTACCTGGTTGACAAGGACAAGAAGGAATCTATGGCACAGTGGGGTCCAAGCCCAGGCACACGCCCTGACGGAAGACCTGTTAAGGAGCTTACAAAAGACCTGATCCAGGAAATAGTAGCATCATACGGCGAAAAGGCTGCACTGGCTAAAAAAGCCGGTTTTGAAATGCTTATGGTTCACGGCGGTCACGGTTGGCTGATCAACCAGTTCCTTTCACCGCACTTCAACAAGAGAACGGACGAATACGGCGGCAGCCTAGAAAATCGTGTACGCTTTGCATGCGAAGTGCTTGACAGCATTCGTGAAGCCGTAGGTCCTGGTTTCCCAATCGAATTTAGAATGAGCGGTTCAGAACTCTTTGACGGTGGTTATACACTTGAAGACGGTATTGAAATTGCAAAACTTATTGAAAATAAAATCGACATTCTTCACGTTTCAGCTGGCACTTACCAAAAGGGATTCGGTGTGACACACCCTTCAATGTTCCTAGAGCATGGTCCGAACGTTTATCTTGCTGAAGCGATCAAGAAGCATGTTTCCGTTCCAGTTGCAACAATCGGCGCTCTGAATGATCCTGAAATGATGGAAGAAATCATCGCATCCGGCAAAGCGGACATCGTTGAAATGGCACGTGCCCTTCTCGCTGATCCAGAACTGCCATCAAAGGTCGTTACAAACCGTGATGATGAAATCGTGCACTGCCTAAGATGCTACGTATGTATGGCAGAGCGTGCTATGACAGGCACACGTCGCTGTACAGTCAACCCAATGATTGGTCGTGAAATCGACGGTCTGGAAGTGCCGCAGGCACGCGACAAGAAAAAGGTCCTGGTAGTTGGTGCAGGCCCTGGCGGTCTTCAGGCTTCAATCACTGCTGCACGTCGTGGTCATGAGGTTGTGCTTTGTGAGATGAATGACGAGGTTGGCGGTATCCTTATTGGTGAGCAGGCTATTCCTTTCAAGAACGAAATGTACATGCTGGGCGGCTCTCTTGGCCGAATCGCTGAAAAGGAAGGCGTTGATATCCGTCTGAACACGAAGGTGGATGCAGCCTATGCTGAAAATGAGAATGCTGACGTGGTGATTATCGCCGCAGGATCATCGCCAATCGTTCCTCCAATTCCAGGCATTGACGGTGACAATGTCATCCTGATCAATGACTATCATCACCATACAGACGAAGTTAAGGACTCTGTTGTTGTTCTGGGTGGCGGTCTTGCCGGCTGTGAAGCTGCAATCCACTTTGCCCGCGAAGGCAAAAAAGTCAGCCTTGTTGAAATGAATGACGCTCTGTCTCCAGATGCAAACATCAGACACCGTCCACTTCTTCTTCAGGAAATTGAAAAGTGCGGAATCAAGGTATGTATGAACCATAAGGGTACCAAGATTACATGCGATGGTGTCACTTGTCTGAATGCAGAAGGCGAATCTGTCCTGGTTGAAGGCCAAACAGTCCTTCTCGCTCTAGGTCAAAGATCTAGAAGAGATGTTGTTGAAACCCTCCTGGACAGCGCACCAATCGTCAAATTCGTTGGCGACTGCGTTAAGCCATCTACAATTACTACTGCTGTTTATCAGGGGCATCACGCCGCCTATAACATATAACATCTCCCTTAGTTAAAAGAAAACGGGGCTGCTGCTTTAGAAAGCAACAGCCCCATTTTTGACTGTAAAAATTTTTGGATTTCAGGTGCCTTATCTTGAAACTTCAATGCGGTTTCTACCGTTTTCTTTGGCAGTATACAGCGCAAGGTCTGTCTTATGAAGGAGCTGAGACATTTCGCCGCTGCCTTCATTGACCTCTGAAACACCAATACTCACCGTGTAATGATAGGTCTCTCCATCCAGTATCAGGGGCTTTGCAGCCAGACATTCCTGTATGCGCTCGGCAACTCGGATACCCTTGTCAAGCGGCGTATTGATACACAGAACTGCAAACTCATCGCCGCCGAGTCTGCCAAATGTGTCATCTTCACGGAGCAATCCCTTCACCTTTTCAGCGATGTCCTTCAGGAAATAGTCTGCCTTGAAGTGTCCCAGCGTGTCATTAAAGCTCTTGAACTTATCAATATCGAAAATGATCAGCGCCGACTTCCCGCCATATCGCCCAATCCGGTGAATTTCCTTTTCGAGGTTGCTCAAAAATCCTCTCCGGTTGCTGATATTTAGCATTTCATCTGTCACAGTCAGCATTTCTACCTGCTTTTTAGATTCGATGAGCTCCTTTTCGATTTCCTTGAGGTCGGAAATATCAATGGTGAATCCTGCCAGAATGGCTTTTCCATTTTCCTGAACTACAGGAAACTTGCTTGTTTTATAATACTTTCCGTTCAGTGCCTCAATGACTTCAACAGGCTTGAGCTCATTCAGGATTTTCAAGTCGTCCTTAACCATTTTCTCTGCAAGCTCAGACGGAAAAATATCTGCCATACTTTTTCCTATGGCCTTTCTTGCTGGGAAGCCCAGCATGCCCGAATAATTGTCGGAAAGCCTGACCACCCGTGCATTTTCGTCCTTGAAAAACACATAGCTTGTATTGTATTTCAAGAAGAGTTCCAGAAGTTCGCTGTCAACAGCTATTTCATTGTAACGCGCCCGGTATTTCATCAGATTTTCTATGGTCGGTGCCAGCAGCCTGCTGTTTTCTTCCATGACAAAACTCACATAGTTTACAGTATCAAATCGCTCGAGGTCTCCAGAAGACACCCCGTAAATTACAATTGGAACCAAATCCCGCTCTGACCTCTCATTTAAGACCTGGCTACCTTTTTCCGACAAATCGAATGTTGAATGTATGACAATCAGATCTACATCTTGAATCCTGTTTTCAATGTCTTGTTCGTCATGGATATTTATTTGCACATAGGGCAAGTCTAATTGCCAGTCTCCCCTACTTATTAACATGATATTGCCCATTTAATCGCCCTCACTGTCCAAATATGCCCCAAAACGTACCCAAATTTTTCTCAACTGTGCACAATTCATACCCATTTTCAAAGCTACCAATTGAAAATGAAGCACAATTTGTTATTCCACGCCTGATAAAAGGCTTCAACTTACAGCATTGACGCCCAGTCCCATTGAAGATAGAATATAAAAAATGCGTCTGCAGAACGTCTGCAGCACTTAGGAAAAGGAGGCACTTAACTTGTACACACTACTCAGTCAAAGAAGAAGCATCCGTAAATTCAAATCTGAAAAAGTAGATGCTGAAACGGTCGAACTGCTTATCAAATCCGTACTGCGTTCTCCATCCGGCAGGGGAATCAATCCATGGGAATTCATCTATGTCGATGACCCCGCTCTTCTAAAGAGCCTATCTCAGGCAAAGCCCGGCGGCGCTCAGCCAATCGCAGAGGCGCCTCAGGCTCTGGTCGTCATGGTGGATACAACAAAGACTGCGCTCTGGATTGAAAACGGCTCCATTGCCCTGACCATCGCCCATCTTGCTGCCGCATCTCTAGGTCTTGGATCCTGCTGGATTCAGATGCGTGACAAGACCACTGCGGAGGGTGCACCCACAGAACAATACATACGCGACCTGCTCCATATGGAAGAAAAAATGCGTATCGTTGGCATACTTCCATTTGGTTATCCGGATGAAATCAAGACGCCCCACCCTGAAGAAAGTCTTCAGCTGGAAAAGGTTCATTTCAACACTTACGGGAAAAAGTACTTTTAAGGTCCGATTGACCTGATGTGCAAAAAAACACCTTGCTATGTCTATCGCTGACTGGCAAGGTGTTTCTAATTGGCACTTAAGCCTCTATCATTTTTTCGTATTTCTCTTCCCATTCCTTTTGCTTGAATCCGGTTAGGACAAAGCTGTCCCCGATAAGAACCGGTCTTTTATGATACAGCCAGTCACTTTCAAGGATTTCTAGGAGTTCACCCTCCGACAGGGTATCCCAGCGTTCTTTCAGATTGCTTTCCTTAAAAAGCTTTCCATTGGTGTTGAAGAATCGTTTCAACTCCAAGTCGCCAACTTTCATCCAGACTTTCACTTCATCCGCTTTCGGATTGTCCTTATGGAGCAGTCTCAAAGTATAAGAAATTCCCTTATCATCCAGCCAAGCCTTGGCCTTTCTGCTGCTTGTTCAGGAAGGATAGTGCAGTAAAATCATTTTCAAACTCCTTTCACTACTTGGTCTCACAATATATACCCATGTTTTTTTCTAATCTACTGATTTTTTCAGTTTTTCTACGGCTTCCTTCGGCAGCGCGTCTTCAAGCTTGCTGCCTTCCGGTCCCCGCTTGGTCAGATAGCGTTCTGCCACAGTCGCTTCGGCCTCAAGTATGGTCTCACGCAGTTCACGGGCCGAAATTAGACCTGCGCCTGCACCACGAATGATAATCTGTTGAAGACCGTCTGATGTAGCTACCGTCACCCTGTACTTCCTTTTGTTGTCATGGGCGAACTTTTCGATAAAATGGTCTGCAGTTTGCGCTTCTCCCGTGTAGACAACGCGGATGTTGTGATAGGCTTCAACAGATTCCTTTCTGCCTTCCACCCGGTAAGCATCGAAGACGAGCATGATCTTGCAGCGCCGGATGGGCTGGTAGTTGCTCAAAATATCCATGAGCTTGCCGCGGGCAAACTCCATATTCTCATTTGCAAGTCCCTCCAGCTCAGGCCATGCATGAATGATATTATAGCCATCGACGAGAAGGTACTCTTCAGCCAAATGTCCGCTGCTCAGGGCTGAACGCGTACCGCTTGATCCACTCAATGATGTGTAGTAGCTTTCCTTTGCTCCACTCTTTCTCTTCCACACATTTTTCCTGCCCTTATTGGCAAAATGCGTACTGTTGATGATCTCGTCGATTTCCTCAAGGCTGATAAAATCCTCTTCATACGCCTGCGTAAACTGTGCCTCTTGTTCAGGCACGGTTGTACGACTGGGCTTAAGAACACTCTCTACATGCATATGTTTTTTGACTTCATCCCACGGAACCAGGTATCCAGAACCTTTTGCACAGAAAACAGAGCCTGTGGGATTATAGGGATCAAGCTCTGAATCGTATCCGATCTGTTCTATGACCTCATCTGCATTGTGACAGAGATCGTAGCCCCTTAGAGACAGGGCCACACGCCCCTCGCCTCGGGTATAGGCATTGACCTCCTGCTGATAGTTGCGCAGGGTCGATACTGGACCTGATCCTGTCAAAACGGCCATCTTTCCATCCATGGTATCCAGCACGCACTTGCCATGCATGGCATCGATATCTGTCATCGCCCTGCCAACCATGGTTTCGGGAAGAACCAGCTTAAAACTGTAATAGGGTTCAAGGAGAACAGATGTCGTCTCCTTAAGCCCCTGACGCAGAGCCCTGAAAGTCGCCTCTCTGAAATCTCCGCCAACTGTATGCTTATTGTGGGCCCGTCCTGCGACAAGGGTCACCTTCATGTCTGTAATGTAGGACCCCGTAAGAACGCCTGCATGCTGCTTCTCCCTCAAATGGGTCAGCACAAGGTTTTGCCAGTTCCGGTCCAGTATGTCTTCACTGCAGCGCGTGTCAAAATGCATGCCAGTCCCTCGCGGTGCAGGCTCCAATATCAAATGGACTTCCGCATAATGTCTGAGCGGCTCAAAGTGCCCGACACCTTCACAGGTCCCTGTTATGGTTTCCTTGTAGACAATCTCACCCTGACCAAAGGAAACCAGGACATCAAAGCGTTCTTCAATGACCGACTGCAGAATTTCCAGCTGTACAACCCCCATAACCTGTATATGGATAGCCTGCTTGATTTCGTCCCATAGGATTCTGAGTGTCGGTTCTTCCTCTTCAAGCTCTCTGAGCTTGGGCATGATCTGTCTTTCATCAACACCTTCAGGCAGGCGCAGCTGATAGGACAAGACCGGTTCAAGCTGTGGCGGATTTGTGGCTCGCTCCGTCCCCAGACCTTCTCCCGGAAGAGACTTGGTCAGTCCCGTTACGGCACAGACGGTTCCAGCTTCAGCCACAGATGTCGTCTGAAATTTTTCCCCTGAATAGATTCGAATCTGATTGACCTTTTCCTCCAGATCATGTGTTTGCAAAACATCCTTTATTTTAAGTGCGCCACCGGTGATTTTCATATGGGTCAGGCGATTTCCCTGGGGATCGCGCGTGATTTTGAAAACCTTCGCACCGAAGGCTTTGTCGTACTTCCTTGCCACTGCGTATTTTATAAAGTCCTCTACAAACTGCTCAGTCCCCAGCTGACGCAGGGCAGAACCAAAATAAACGGGAAATGCCTTTCGGTCAGCCACCAACCCGCTTATATCTGTGTCAGACAGACTGCCCTGGGCACTATAAATGTCCATTGCGCCTTCATCGCACAACGCAAGGACTTCCATCTGCTCTTCTGTGTCATCACCATCAAAAGGGATGCACCTCTCACTCAGGTCCTGGTGCAGCAATTTAAGGACCGTCTCCCGGTCAGTCCCCGTCTGATCCATCTTGTTCACAAAAATAAAAGTCGGAACGTCATAAATCTTCAGGAGATCCCATACGGTTCGCGTATGACTTTGGACGCCATCTGCGCCGCTAATGACCAAAATGGCATAATCAAGGACCTGCAGGGTCCGCTCCATTTCAGCTGAGAAATCGACGTGACCCGGCGTGTCCAGAAGCGTCACCTCTGTATCGTCAAAATCCATCACTGCCTGTTTTGAAAATATGGTTATACCCCTTGAACGTTCAAGTGCATAGGTGTCCAAATAGGCATCCTTATTGTCTACACGTCCAAGTGTACGTATTTTTCCGCTTAGAAACAGCATACTTTCAGAAAGTGTCGTCTTTCCTGCATCTACATGCGCCAGTATGCCGACTGTCAGTCTTTTCATGGTCTATCATATCCTTTTTTATCTTACTATCCTTAACTCATATTCTAACACAAATAGATCAGGACTATATATATTGAAGAAACACAGATGCTTTCACAGGACATATAAAAGCTGAACGCGAACCACGTCCAGCTTTTTTTGTACATATTTTGAGAGATTGCAGAAATCCTGAGATTCCCCTTCACTAGACAACCCGGTTGCACTCGGGGAGGTCCCCATTTACAAAGGCAATCACATTGCTTGCCGCCACCCTGTTCATCTCTATGAAATTCTCACTTGTATAGGGTGCCGTATGCGGTGTCAATACTGCGTTTTGACATCCTGCCAGCGGCGAGTCTGTGCAGGGTTCCGTGTCAAATACGTCTATTCCAGCCCCTGACAAGCGTCCAGATTCCAGCGCCGATTTCAGGTCTTGAACATTCATGACCTGTCCCCGCGCTATGTTGATAAAGACACTACCCTCTTTCATTTTTGAAAAGAAGGCTTCATCACATAAACCACGTGTGCTTTGTGTCAAGGGAACGTTGACCGAAACATAGTCCGACATAGCCAGCATATCGTCGAGTGGGGCATACTTCACACCATATTGAGCCGTCCACTCGGGTTTGGGATTCCTGCAATGATAATAGACCTGCATGCCAAATGCAGAAGCACGTTTTGCAATTTCCTTGCCGATGCCGCCAAATCCTAGCAGCCCCAGTGTCCGCCCCTTGGCACCAGGCATGAGCGTTCTTTCCCATAGCTTCTTGTGCATGCTCTCATTCTGAAGATCAATCCGTCTGGAAAAATAAAGAATGTAGGCCATGACATGTTCCGCTACAGCCCCTTCCACACTCCCGAAGGTGCGCGCCAGGGTAATGCCATTGCCCTTACAGGCCTCTATGTCTATGGAATCATAACCGATCCCTCTTCGCGATATCATCTTGAGGTTGGGACAAGCTTTGAACACATTTTCCGTATAGGGTTCAAGTCCTGCTATAACAATGTCCGCATCGCCAAGCGTTTCAATCACTTTGGCCTCATCCGTCCCAATGCCCATGCCCAGGTCACCAAAGTCCACAACCTCATGTCCTGCATCTATAAGCATTTGCACTGCTGCTTTGTCAGCAGATGTGAAATTTCGTGCATTTATTGCGATTTTCATACGCTTTGCCTCCTGTATCCTGTCTTCTGACTTTAAGAATACCATATATTTCGAAGCTCAAAATATTTGGGCATGAATTTTTAGCAAAAGAGGTCCAAAATGCAAAAAATAAACAATCCGGCATCTGAGGGGGCTAGAATGCCGGATTGTCTTCAATTAATTCGGTCTCTTAAGTTTTTCAAGCGCACCCTTCATCTGTTCAATGAAAAGCTGATTTTCTTCTTCTCTGCCGACCGATACCCGGCAAAGCATTGGCGTATTAATGAGGATGCCGCGCTTGATGATTTCCATTCTTAGCTCCTGACAATCGACATGGGGATCGAACATGATGAAGTTGGTTTGTGTATGATAGACGGTACATCCCATGTCGGACAGTTCCTTCTCCAGATAGTTGATGTCGCGTACGACCTTGGCCTTGGCGTCTTCGTAGTAGTCGACGTCTTTGAGTGCCGCAATGGCACCCGCCTGTCCCGACCTGCTGATGGCGCTGCCCGGGCATTTTGCCATGGCTGCTATGATTTCTTCACTTGCCAGGGCATAGCCAATACGAATGCCTGCCATGCCATAGTACTTGGAGAATGTCCTGAGAACGACAATCGGCTTGTCCGGCAGCTCTGCAATCAATGGATACATGCTCTTGCAGTCTGTTGCAGTCGCAAACTCAATGTAGGCCTCGTCAAAGAGAAGAACGATGTCATCGGGTACCTTTCTCGCGAAGTCTATGAGTGCCTGCTCTTCAATGTATGTACCCGTAGGATTGTTTGGGTTACAGACAACAATCATTTTTGTCTTCTCTGTAATGGCTTCCAGGATTCCGTCCAAATCATAGGTCATGTCCTCTCTTAACGGGACAATGACAGGCTTTGCTTGACGGATACCAGCCATATCCAAAAAGGCTGCAAAGGTCGGGCACATGAGGACTTCGTCATCCTTATCAAGAAACGTGGTTCCTACCGTGGTGATCAGGGCGCTTGAACCCGATCCGGTTAAAACATTATGGGCTTGTAGTCCATACATCGCACCCAGCTCCGCTTTCAGGCCATTTGCAAAAAAATCGCCATAGAAGTTCGAAGTCACATCCATATCCTGAATTGCCTTGATGACATTTGGACTCATGCCATAGGGGTGCTCGTTGAAACCCATGCGGGCCAGCTTTGACATATCAAATCCTGCCAGTGCAATTCTGCTCGCCCTTCTTGTATCTTCTTTATTTGCTACTGCTTGACTGTATAATCCTTTAAACTTCATATTTTACACCTCTTTCAACAACGCTTTTCTCCGGTCTAGTTTGTCAAGACGCACCATTTCCTTCATATACATTATTGTTACAACAATCAGCGAACACCCATCTGAAACAGCATTGGCATACAGCACACCCATAAGTCCGTACATTTTCGGCAAAATGAGGAGGGCCGGTATGAGAAAGACGCCATTTCTTGAGAGCGAGACAAGTGTTGCAATATGTGGCTTACCTATAGCTGAAAAATACATGCTGATGAGCATCTGATATCCTGTAAAAAGTGCGAAAATCTTCGCCGTCCGCATTGCCATGGCTCCGTATTCTACAAACACAGCATCATCGTTGAAGAGCCTTACGACAAATTCGGGCAGGAGCATCATGAAGGCCCAGACCACAATGGCCATTGAGAACGCCATGGCCTGTGATTTCAATGTCGATTCCTTCACGCGGCTGTAAAGCTTTGCACCGTAATTGTAGCCAATGAGCGGAGATACCGCCTGGTTGACCCCTGCTGTGGCAGATACGATAAAACCATCCACCGTATTGACGACGGCTATTGCTGCAATGCACAATTCCCCACCGCCCACAAGGCTGTATATGGGATCGAGGTCCCCATAATACTGCAAGGACTTGTTCAGAACAATATTTGCGAAAAAGGCGAGCATTTGAAAGATGGATGGCGCAATGCCCATTTTTGTGATGAGAATCATGTCTTTTATTTTCAAGACCTTGGTCCCCAGCCACTTAAGGGCGCTCTTTCCTGTTCCAAAGTATGCTGCACTGAATACCGCACCAAAGAACTGACTGCCTATGGTCGCAATTGCCGCGCCTTGAATGCCCATGTCAAAGATTACAATCAGCAGCCAATCCAGGAATATATTGCATGCAGCCCCGACCATATTGGCAGCCATAGCGTATTTTGCACTGCCTTCACACCGTATTATGGCCGCAAGCCCCTGATTGAGCATGAGAAAGACCTGTCCAAATACGACCACTTTCAAGTAGGAAAGGGCGTATCCGTAAACTTCTGTTCCTTCCCTGACACCGCATAGCCTTACAAAAGGCTCAGCAAAGAAGAAAAATAGGGTTGTGGACACGGCTGCCATGAGCACCGCCTGGGCAATGATGTTGGTAAAGAGTGTATTGGCCCGCCCATAGTCTTTTCTTCCCATGGCCAGAGACAGCTGTGAAGCGCCCCCAACTGTCAGAAACAGCATGAGGGCTATTGTTACATTGTTAAAGGGCATGAGAACTGATATGCCACCCAGGGCATTTCGACCGACAAAGTTGCCAACAAAAATCTGATCTACCGTTCTATAAAGATAGGATGTCATGGCGCCCATGAGTCCAGGTATGGTCATTGATAGCAGCATTGGAAAGACTGGGTCCGTCCCCATACGCAGTGTACTCGCCTTAGCTTTCATAGTTGCCTTCCTTTCAGACAATAAGGCTGGTAGGCTCACCCCGCATCCAGTTTCTGAAGTTTTCAGCTGCAATTCTGACCGTTCTATACCTTGCTTCTTCCGGTGTCCATGCAATATGCGGTGTGATCACCGTATTTTCAAGCTCCATCAGCTCGTTGCAGGCACTGAGCGGTTCGTTGCTTAGAACATCCAACCCTGCTGCGTAGATTTTTCCTGATTTCAGCGCTTCTGCCAAATCCTCTTCGTTGATAATTGCACCGCGCGCGGTGTTTAATATGATGACACCGTCCTTCATCTGTTCTATGGTCGTGCTGTTAATCAGATTTCTGGTCGCATCTGTCAGCGGACAGTGGACTGAAATCACATCACTTCTTTCAAGCAGTTCATCGAGGGAAACCTGCTCGACAAAGTCGTACTCCGGTCCTTCCTTCCTGCTTCTGTTGTAGGCAATGACCTTCATGCCGAATCCGGCAGCCATTTTCGCAACCCACAGGCCGATGTTTCCAAGACCAATAATACCCATGGTCTTTTCATAGAGCTCAATCTGGCGCGACTGCGCCTTGAGCATGCTCCCAATACCAATGCTCTGATTCTTCCTCAGGGATGAAACATAATAGTTCTCCTGAAGCCGCACATTGTGGCATATTTCAAGGAGCAGTGCCATGGTAAACTGCGCAATGGTCACATCTCCGTAAATGGTATTGGTAAAGGTCACGCCGTGTTTCTTTGCAGCTTCTCTATCCACCCGTCCAAAACCGTGTGCATAGGTCGCCACATATTTCAGATTGGGATATTTCTTAAAGAAATCATCGTTGAAGAAATCATCACGTATCCACGCGCCAATGACGGCATCTGCGTCTTCAACGATTTCTCCCACCGTTTCAATTTCGAAGCGTTCTTTGAAAACAACTTCATCCACACCTTCAAAGGTGCGCAGCTCTGATTTCCAGCAGTCAATCAAACTATCCCTTGTTACTACATCTCCACCAGGCTCCCCCTGGCAAATCACAACTTTCATACAATCCCCCCGTTCTAATCCACACCCTGCATTGCATCATAGCCGGTTTCGCCGGTTCTGACCTTAACAGCGTCCTGTACGTTGTAAACAAATATCTTTCCATCGCCAATATGGCCTGTGTACAGTACCTTTCTTGCCGTTGAAACGACATCCTCCACAGGTACCTTTGCCACGACGATCTCCACCCTCACTTTTGGCAGCAGCTGAACATCGACCGGTATGCCCCTGTAATAATCCACAGCACCCTTTTGAATGCCGCAGCCAAGAACCTGTGTAATGGTCATGCCAGTAACGCCTATTTCATTCATGGCAGCCTTGAGTTCTTCAAACTTTGACTGCTTCATAATAATATCCACTTTGGTCAGCACACTTGATGTGCCCTGTCTTGCCTTACCCGCCTCACGGATTGAAATGACCTTGTCCGGATCTATATCCTTCACGGTATCCCCCACGCCGGAAACAGAATGGATTGACGGCAGCATGCTTTCGACTGGCACTGTAGGCAGGAAGTCTGCGTAGGCATTGAGAAGACCGTGTTCATTGGTATCAAGACCCTCAATCTCTTCACGTCTCGTAACACGGAGCCCCACTGTTTTGTCTATGACTTTGAAAGTGATAAAAGCTGTGGATACAACCCATGCAAGGACAGCCAGAACACCTGCAACCTGTACTCCGAAAAAGGCTATTCCGCCACCATACATAAGTCCGCCTTCAGTGGCGAAAACACCTGTCAGAATTGTACCTAGGGCCCCACCGATGCCGTGAACACTGACTGCGCCCACGGGGTCATCTACCTTAAGTCGCATATCTATGAACTCTATGGCGTATACATTTACGACACCGGCAATCATACCGATCATGGCTGCCCCAAGAGGGGAAACCGCATCACAGCCTGCCGTGATGGCAACAAGTCCGACAAGTGCCCCATTGAGTGTCATGGAAACATCGGGTTTTTTGAACTTGACCCAGGTCAGTGCCATGGTTGCGACAACGGCAACCGCTGCTGCAAGATTGGTATTCATCAATATTTTGCCTGCAAGCTCAATGTTGTCACCCTCTATGCCCAGGGTCGAGCCTCCGTTGAATCCGAACCAGCAGAACCAGAGTATGAACACGCCAAGGGCGCCAAGGGTTATGCTGTGACCGGGAATCGCTTTTACTTTTCCATCCTCATATTTTCCAATACGCGGACCGATGATTGCCGCACCTATGAATGCAACCGCACCGCCAACCATGTGTACGGCTGTCGACCCCGCAAAATCATGAAAGCCCATCTCTGAAAGAAATCCGCCGCCCCAGATCCAGTGTCCTGAAATCGGATAAATAATCAGGGAAATGATGGCACTGTAAATGCAGTAGGCTGAAAACTTTGTACGTTCCGCCATGGCTCCAGACACGATGGTCGCTGCTGTTGCGCAGAAGACCGTCTGGAAGATCACGAAGGACCACAGGGGCACGCCGCTCGGCAAAACTGCCGAATAGTCTCCGTGAATAAACAAATCAAAATTGCCGATAAATGCCGTACTCGTTCCGAACATTATGCCAAAGCCCAAGAACCAGTAGAGAATCGTCCCTATGCTCAAATCGAGCAGGTTCTTCATGATGATGTTTCCGGCATTTTTAGCACGTGTAAAGCCTGCTTCTACCATTGCAAATCCAGCCTGCATGAAGAACACAAGTATGGCGCCTACCAGCACCCAGGTCGTATTGACTGCTGACATAATATCTCCTCCTTCTTTTATGCACTCCAGCTGCTTGGGTTGGTGATACGCTTAAGGAACTGCTGCGTACGCGGCTCCTTGGGATGGCTCAGAATCTCATTCGGTGCGCCTTCCTCAACAACTCTGCCGCCCTCCATGAAGATGATGCGGCTTGCCACTTCCCTGGCAAAGGAAATTTCGTGGGTCACGACAATCATGGTGATGCCCGTCTGGGCAACTGCCTTGATGGTGTTGAGCACCTCCCCGACGAGTTCGGGATCAAGGGCAGATGTCGGTTCATCAAACAAAATGACATCCGGGTCAAGAATCAGTGCCCGTGCAATACCTGCACGCTGCTGCTGGCCACCGGACAGCTGTGCCGGATAAAAATCGCATCGTTCTGAGAGACCGACCTTTTCAAGAATCGCTCTGCTTCTCTTCTCTGCGTCAGCCTTGCTGAACTTCTTCACAGTCACAAGGCCTTCCATGACATTTTGAAGAATCGTCTTATTTTGAAACAGGTTGTAGTTCTGAAAGACCATTGCCGTTTTTCTTCTCAGCTCGATGACATCCGACTTTGAGTGCTTATTGCATTTCAGAGAAAAGTCATTCACCGAAATGCTGCCGTCATCTGCACAGTCCAGAAAGTTGATTGTGCGGAGCAGCGTGGTTTTTCCAGACCCACTGGGTCCCAAAATAACGACAACCTCGCCCTTTTTTACATTCAGGTCTACACCCTTCAAAATGTGATTTTTTCCAAACGATTTATGAATATTGCTCAATTTGACCATATAATCCATTTAATACGCCTCCTGTCCCTCTAATCAGGTTATACAGCGACTCCGGTTCTGAATTTCTTCAGTCTGCCCTCAACAACATTGAAGGTCTTGTTGATGACGATGCTGATGAGTTCGTAGATTGCTGTTGTCATGACATATGCTTCAATAAAGTTAAGTGCCGGCAGTGCCAGTAGATTTGCTGTTGCAGTAATTTCATAAACGCCGACGTAGTAGGCCAGCGCAGTTCCCTTGACCAGACCTAGGAAAAGTCCGCTCAAGTTCGGCACGGCGATTGCCATTGCCTGTGGCAGCACAATGTGTACCAGTGCCTGTGCCTTTGTCATGCCAACACTATAGGACGCTTCCATTTGCCCTTCATCGACGGCTGAAAGTGCAGATCTGAAAACTTCCGATGAATAAGCCGCCTGATCAAGACTCAGGGCGATAAAGGCATAGACGATTGCCGGTATGGCTGTCAGGTCAATCGTGACCCCAATGTGAAGCCCATAGCTGTAAATCATAATTGGAATTGCAAAATATGAAATATAGAGCAAGATGACAATGGGTACACCGCGCATGAAGGAAACGAATACAGCACACAACTGTGAGATTACGGGGGTATTTGCTTTTCGAATAAGTGCAATGAAGAGTCCAATTGCCCAGCCGACTGCTGCGGAGAACAGTGCCAAAAGCACGGTTACCGGAATGGCTTTAATAATGTTGGGAATGGCTTCCATTATGAATTTTATGTCTATCATGTCTGGCCTCCTAACTTGCAGCCTGCTTGCGGCCCTTTGTATAGATAACTTCAAGATATTTGAAGGTGTTTTCCAAAACAAAACATAGCGCCCAGAAGACAAGTCCCGCTGTAACATAAACCTCTAGCTTGTTTGTTCCATAGTTCGCGGCACTTATTGCACGCGCTTTGCCCAGCAGGTCTATGACACCTACTGTAAATGCAAGGGATGTTTCCTTGAAAAGTAAGATGATATTGTTTCCAACCGTTGGCAGCGCAATGCCAAGGGCTTGTGGAAATATGATGCGTCTGAAAGCTGCAAAGCTTGTCATACCAACACTGTATGCTGCTTCGCGCTGTCCTTTGTCAACTGCCAGATAGGAGGTCCGCATCATTTCAGCCATATTTGCCGATGTGCTAAGACCCAGACATGCAATGATGTAGGTGATTTTGCTCACATCAGACATGTCTACGCCCACTCCACGCATAACCTGAGGCAGTCCCAGATAAATGAGAAAAATGAGAACCAGCGTCGGAATACCGCGCATAAATGAAATGTAGCCCTTTGATACCACCTGAAGTATTTTATTCTTGCTAAGCGATCCCAGCGTGACGAGAAGTCCAAGCGTCAAACTCAAAATGAGGGAAACACCTAAAATATGCATTGTCACTGGAAAAGCTTTCAGTACTTTCGGAATATAGCTGGGAATTGAACCGAGATCGTACGTATATTCCATGAGAATCCCTCCTTAGATTAATGGCAGGCTGGCTATCAGCCAGCCATGCCCATCTTTCAACATAGTGTCAGAATGTTTGGGTGCCTACTCAGCGACGATTGTCACCATGTCCGCATAATTTGTAAACACGTCTTCATCAAACCATTTTTGAGAAATCTCAGAGAGTGTACCATCATCAATCATGGATTTCAGTCCGGCATCAACCGCATCACGAAGATCTTCGTTGCCTTGTGGAAGCATCATGTATGTGTCTTCAACCATAACAACATCTGTCAACTCAAGGTTACTGATACCAATCTGATCTACTACAGTTGCGTAAGTAGCCTGGTAAGTCAGTGCCGCATCGACTTGACCGTTTGAAACCTTCTTATAACCATCGGCAGTTGTCTGGTCGCTTACCGCTCTGATTTCAAGCTCGCCACCTGGATGCGCTTCGTTGTATGCCAGCAGCATGCCGTACTCATAAGCACTTGGATTCTGCTCAATTGACTTGCCTGCCATATCAGACATACCTGCAATGCCACTGTCTTCCTTAACGCACAGGCTCATAGGAGACAGACTGTAGTACTGGTCAGGGAACAGGTACTTTTCTTTTCTGGCACTGCTCTTAACAAGCTGGTGTGACAGCATATCTATATTTCCTGAGTCAATGGATACAATCAGTGTCGAGAAGTCCATCGCCTCAATGTCAAAATCGTAATCGTCCAGGCGTGTGTCCAGTTCGTGGAGTACATCCAAGTCATAACCCACTGAGTTTCCATCCTCATCCAAATAGCAGAATGGTGCTGCGCCATTTCCTGTTCCTACCTTGACAATGGTTACAGCGTCTTCAGTTGAAGCACTGGGAGATGCCGTATCTGTTTTCGCCGCTGCGGTCTCTTCCTTGGAACATCCTGCAACACTCAAAACGAGTGCACCTGCCAACATGACTGCCGCCATCTTCTTATAACCCATAAATCTTTTCATACCTGCCTCCTCCTTCTCTTTTGCCCCTATAAAGTGCTAGAACATGCTTTGATTAAACGCTACTGACTGCTGTGCACAGAAAATAAAAAGAGAAGACACATTCGTCTTGTCATCAAGACGCCTGTGTCTTCTCCGTGGCCAAATTATTGATTCCTTTTTTGAAGCGGTGTTTCTATTTATATGCAATTGTACACTGTATAATTTTAAAGTCAATAGTTTTTTGAAAATTTCGATTATTCATTTTTAGAGCCGAACACCTGCCATGCATACAGTCTAAAAGTATAATATATTACAAAATAGCCATTGGTTTCGTTTTCCTAAAGAAAATAAAATTACACGCGTGTAATTTTATTGACGTAAAATCTTTTCATTTTTTCAATTTGTGATATTCTATTAATTAGTAGTACGATTTCGAAAGGATACCTAATATGGCAAAAATTACAAAAGGTGAGGAAACAAGAAATCAAATTATCGACGCATGCCGGGAATTGTTTTTTGAGAATGGATACAACAATACCTCTGCACGTATGATCTCAAAACGTGCTGGTACGAATCTGGGACTTCTCAATTACCATTTCGATGGAAAGATTGAGCTCGGCAAGCTTATTTACCTCGAAATACGTAACGAATATAATGAGTTGATTTCAAACTATGAGCCTGATTTTACAGACCTTGAACAGTTTTTCTTTTCCAGTGCTGTAGAGCTGTCATTGTGCCTGTCAAATCCAAACTTTGGACTTTTCTACTATGAAATCATTCAAAAGGAGCCGGTTCATGAGCGCCTGGTCGACTTTGTTCAGAGCAAAATAGAGACCTATGGCAGCTTTTCAGATCCGCTTTATCCAGCACTTTCCGCAGTCAGCGCTGCCGCAGTCAAACCGGCAATTGTGCGCCACGTTCTCAAGAATCCCGACCAGGCGCCGCCTGAAACCTACCTGAAATACTACTTGGAGCAGCAGCTTCACTACTTTAAGCTGGATACGAACAGCGCCGACTATTATCTCAATCGCCTAAAGTCGTATCATATTGATATCGCTCCAAAATTCACCCCTATTTTCATTCGCTTGAAATAGGCCTCCCAAGTTCAAATTCCACCTTACTTTAATACGCATTACGCAGTACAATGTTGTATAATGAGAACAATGTCCTACTAAAAGTGTATTTTCCGCCCAAACTACCTACTATATAGTTCAGCGGGACTACACCTTGAAATAATATGCTGACACATTAGATTTTTAATTGACCACGCGAACAGCGGGTATATTCTATTTAAAGCTATAAATTGCATTTCGGTGTAGTCAATATTCCAAATGCAAGTCTAATGCTTTCAGCAAAATATGGGGCGATTCATTAACAATTCTCATGTAAGAAGGTATGTCTATGAAACTGCAATCGCTGAAAATACAAGAGACACTTCATGAAAGTCCATCGACGATCATATATCGCTGTACTTCAATAGAGGATGGGACGTCATATATACTGAAAATGCTCAGTGACGATCATCCTTCATATGATGCCTTAAAAAGACTCGAAGATGAGTTCACCTGTTTAAAAACCATGGAATCCATGTCTACTGAAAACAAAGGCATTATCAAAGCCATTTCTTTCATTCGAGAGGAAAATAAATGCGGCATCCTTCTTGAAGACAATAAGGCCAAGTCGCTCAACACCTTTTCCCCATCTTTGAACCTCCAACAGCTTATGTCCATATTTATTGAAACTGCGGGAATTCTAGAGGAAATTCACGCTTTTGGTTATGTGCATCGGGATATCAATCCCTCCAATATTTTATGGAACGACATCACGCAGGAGGTTACCATCATTGATTTTGGCCTTGCTTCAAATGGGCAGTCACAGACTGCTGATGAACAGCTTGAAGGCACACTTCAGTACATTTCACCAGAGCAGAGCGGCAGAATGAACGTCCGCGTTGACCACCGCTCGGACATCTACTCCTTTGGCGCTACCATGTACATGCTGGTAACGGGAAATGTTATGTTTCCTGAGTATTTAGCCCCCCTTGACCTGATCCATCAGCACCTTACAAAACTGCCTGAGGCGCCGGTTGCCATGAATCCGAGTCTGCCAAGAGCACTTTCTGACATCATTATGAAATGTCTCAGCAAGAATATGTCCGACAGATATCAGTCCTGTGAGAGCCTCCGCGAAGACCTTCTGACAGCACTTTCCCATGTTGAAAGTAACGACTTTGATGCGGTCTTCGACCTGGGCGAAAAGGACATCGTGTTTAAAATTCCAAGAAAGCTCTATGGCAATTCAGATGGCATCGCCGAACTTACACAGGCCATGACCCGTCCGCTTTCCCATCGACCTTCACTCATACTGGTTTCCGGCCTGTCAGGTTCCGGAAAAACATATACCATCAATATGATTCGTTCTGACATTGCCCTCTTCAACATCAGCGGAAAATGCGACCAGTACAGGCGCAATATCCCTTATATGGCCCTGGTCATGAGTTTTCAGAACTTCATTCAGAAAATCATGATAAAGGGGGATGTTGAGGCACACATATGGAAACGCCGTCTGGAGACCTCTCTAGGGTCAGGACTTAATGTCCTCAAGCCCTACATTCCCGAGCTTGAGCACATCACAGGCCCGATTGACGCGGCACCGGAACTCACGCCCGTTGAATCCAAGGCACGTCTGAAAATCATTTTTTCCGACCTGGTAAACTGTATCACAGACCATGTGGACAAGTTCGTTCTTTTCCTCGACGATATTCAGTGGATAGACAACGACAGTATTGAGCTTCTGGAATACCTCGTTGAGAAAAGCACTGGATCACCCTTCATTCTCCTGTGCGCACACCGGTCTGAAACCTATGTAAACATGAAGAACATCAATCGTCTTACGCGTGCTTTCGAAAGTACGGATTGCCCTGTCACGCAGGTCGAAACAAAGCCATTCACACGAAAAGATATTATGAATCTCATCGATGACCTTTTCAAAGGGCGTCTTGAGAATGCACCCAGCCTGATAGACAACCTTGCTGATTTAACGCAGGGAAACCCGCTGTTTACAATCACACTGCTTGAATACTATAAGTCCATCGGTGTGCTTACCCCTGCAGGCGGCTATCAGAAATGGGCATACAACCCGCAGAATTTTTCAATTGATGTCGACGTCTCTGACATCATGAAGCTTATTAGCACCTATATCAAGCGGCTCCCGGTTCATGTACAGAAGCATCTTCAAATTGCGGCATTCATCGGTACCACATTTAAAGTGACCACCATTGAACTCGTTGATGGGAGCGAGCGGGAAAGTATCCTCTACAGTCTGGGGGTCGCTGAAAAACACAGTCTTATTATGAAGGATATTTTTGAAGAAGACCGCTACCACTTCATTCATGATCAAATACAAAAAACAGCTTCACAGCTCAATATCATAGAACCTGCTCAACTGCACTATACAATCGGATCAGAGCTTCTCAAGCACCTGAATACAGAGGATGAAAACAAGCATATATTTGACATAGCCAATCATTTTCAAAGTTCAAGCGACCTGCTTGAAGCGGATGATGGCAGGACTATGCTCCGAAATATAAATTTTAAGGCGGCCACTGCTGCACTTAGCGTATCCGCATTTAATCTCGCTTATGATTACATGCTCTTCGCCATGGACTATGAACCTGAACACAAGCATTATACCTTTGCCGCCCAATGTGCCATGCTGTGCGGTCATTATGGAATGATGGATCAGTGGATTGAAAAAGCACGTTCTCTGACACGCAACCCTCTTGAACTGGTCTCTGTGGGCCTTACGGAAATCAGCAGCTTTCTTGGAAGGGATACTCCAGAAACCGCAATTGAAAAAGGGATTGAACTGCTGGATCAGCTTGGTTACAAGCTCCCTTCCACTGTTTCAACTGCCGCCATCCTCTATGAGGTCATGAAGACACAGGTCATTTTGCCAAGTTCACGCTTTGACAGGCTGAAAACCAACGCCCCTGCACAGGACCCACGTATCCTTGCAGTCATGGACATCCTGTCTGCGGTTTCATCTGCCTGTTATCTTGCGAATCCTAACCTGTATCTGGTCGTCGCACTGAGGCAGACGCAGCTCGCTTTCAAATACGGCGTCAGCGAAGCCACAGGCATAGCGCTTTCAAATTACAGCCTTATTCTCTGTGCCATTTTAAAAAAATACGAAGATGGCTATAATATCGGTCTTATTGCAAGAGAACTCGCTCTGTCGAGTGGCAGTGGCAGCGTCATAGCACGGACAAATACGCACATGAGCCTGTTCACGCTCCACTGGAAGGTCTCTCTTGAACAAGGACGACAGTGCTTCTTTGACAGCTATAAGACAGCGCTTGAAAACGGAGACCTTGAATATGTGGGCTGGGCAATCTTCGGCTATGCTGAATATGCCTATTTCATGGGACTGCCGCTTGAGACGGTACTCAAGGAGCTCCGCTCAGCCATAGAGATTTGCAGAAATGCAAGTCAGCAGACGCAGATGACCTTTGCTGAAATCTTCATGGAATCGGTGAACCTGTGGACTTTTTCCCAGTCCGATTACCTGCAGAACGAAACCGATGATCCATCCATCGCCTTTTACTCAAATTTCAACAATATGATTCATGCCTATCTGCTCAAAGACAACCTCATGGCAGATCAGTATGCGGAGGCGGCGTTCAAGTATATCGGCTCTGTAATTTCAACCGTATGCAACCCCATCAGTTATTTCTACAGCATTTTGATTTTCATAAGAAAGAGACACTTGAGTCACGAAGAAAGAAAAACGCTGAATAAGCGCCTTAAGGAATTGAAGCGTTGGGCCGCACACGCACCGGATGCCTCTGGATGCATGTACCAAATTGCACAGGCTGCCTACGCAGGCATACTGCTCGAAAAAGATGACCAGCTGCCTGCCTTCGAAGCTGCCATCAGCATGGCACGACGTCAGAATGCCCTTCATTATGAAGCGCTTGCGCACGAACTGGCTTCGGAATATGCTGATATGAAAGGCATGGATTTTTCCAGCAGACAACATATCAAACAGGCCTATGTGCTCTATAAAAACTGGGGTGCGACAAAGAAACTCATTCAAATGCAACGGGAACACGCCGAGACGCTTTCCTTCAAAAGCCCGTCCGACAGATTTTCCGGTGAGACAATGCATTCGATTTCCGAAACCCAGTCCATTGACTTTACGAGCCTGATCAAAACCACCCAGTCGCTCTCAGAGCAAATGGAACTGAATGGTCTGCTGAATGCCTTCAATGAACACATTATTAAAAATGCCGGTGCAACTACCGGTGCCCTCTTCATTGAGTGTGAACACAATATTTGCATGCGGTCAAAGTGGTCCATCGATGAAGGTGACAATGTATCTGCAAAACAGTTTGAAGACAAGAAGGACATTGAGTACTTTAGAAATCAGCATCCAGACCTTCTGCCCTATGATTTCATCAACTATGCATGGCGGGTAAAAAAGGTCATCATTTATGACCGTGATGCAAAAAGTGCAGCTTATGTCGACGACCCTTATTTCAAGAATTACCCAACGGACTCCATCATGTCCATCCCGATTCTTCTGAAGGGTAAATGCATCGGCGTTCTATATCTGGAAAACAGCCTCACCAATGCCGTTTTCAGCGAGGACCGCCTCGCCGCAATTCAAGTGATTGTAGGACAGCTTGCCATATCCTATGAAAATGCACGCCTCTATGAGGAAATGGAAAACAAGGTCAGAAAGAGAACCCACGAACTCAACGAAATGACCAACGAGTACTACAGACTCTCCATTCATGACCAGCTGACCAAAATATACAACAGGCGCAAGCTTGACGAGGTGCTCAAAACGGAACTCAACCGTTTGAACAGGAGTTCAGAACCGCTTTCTGTAATTCTGCTCGACATTGACCACTTCAAGCATATCAACGACAGGTTCGGTCATATTACCGGCGATGCCGTTCTGATTAAATTTGCGGAGACACTGAAACAGGGGATCCGCTCAACCGATACCATCGGCAGGTGGGGCGGCGAGGAATTCCTTGTCATATGTCCAAACACGCCGGGAAGTCATGCAAAGCACCTGGCTGAAAAGCTTAGGCTACTGCTTGAAAAGACCCACTTTGGAATAGACCAAACCGTGACAAGCAGCTTTGGGGTCTCTATGGCACAGGAGGAAAGTGCCTTTGACAATCTTCTCCTTGAAGCGGACTACGCCCTTTATACAGCCAAGGAAAATGGTAGAAATCAAGTGGTCTATTATAATGATGGGCTGACTCAGAAGAATAAGGACAACTGAAAGCAATAAAAATGGATTCACATTTTTGTACCTTAATTAATCTTAAGTACAACTTGTGAATCCATTTTTTATGAATATTATTTATACATAACGATAATCAGTTTATCATAACTTATTTGTCACTTTTTTCACCTTTAAAATAATATCTGACAAATTGAGCAAAACTGCGTATTGCATTGTTTGTAAAATAGGCTTCATTATATAGCATAATTGTTTTCAAATTAAACAGTTTGTCAGAGCTGGTCAAAGGTGTAAACGTAAGATGCGAATACCTTTTCAAGTGTATTTGAGGCAGCATTGTCCACCCTAGTCCATTTGATACAAAATCGAGGGCAGCTTCAATAGAATCCACTTTTATTGTTCTTTCAATCTCTGTGCCATTACAGTGCTCCTGCCACCAGTTCCAAAAAATCGTATCGGGATCGAGCTGAGGTGGTAATTTATATTTGATTCTTGGAAGCCTTGAAAGCTGCTCAATCGGAACATACTGATCTGTAATAATACCATAAGGTTCTTCCAATAAGACCATTTTTTGATAAGGTGTCGGCACATCTCTCCTTCTGATGATAATATCAGATTTTCCGTCTGTAAGGAGTGACGAATCCAGTTCACTGCTTGGAACTGTATTCACTATAACATCAACTTTGGGATATTCACTTGAAAAACGCCTCAGCATAGGTGCTAAATAGTATTTTGAAAACACAGTCGCTACATCTACACGTACTTTTCCCTCGATTTTATCTGGCGGCGTTTCAAACGATGTTCTAATTTTCTTATAGGACAGTTCCATTTCCTTTGCAAAATCAAGCAATTGCTTTCCGCTTTCGGTAAATGTTATTCCATTTGCATAACGATTAGCAATCTTTATACCGAACTCCTCTTCCATTCTATTTAGTCGATACGTTATTGCGGGTTGTGACATAAAGAGCTTCTTTGATGTTCTTGATAAGCTTTTCAACTGATCCAGATATATAAGTATACTGACATCTTTAGTGTCCATTGGACCTCCTAGATATAAATGTTTTTTATACCAATGAAATAGATAAAGACTATTTCAAAAATTTAATATTCTAAATTATAATGAGTATAGCAAATATCCAAATATTATGATAGTTCGAACATCATTTATATTTACTGCATTTCCAATACTATACTTCAATTCGATTCAGAGTTGAATCATTGTTTTTTCAAAATCAATATCATAAAAAATATTTGGAGGTAATAATGAAATCAGATAACCCTATCTCAACAACAGAAAAGACTAAACGCTTTAAAGTTCCTCACACCTATGTCATTATTTTCTATATTGTTCTTGCTGTGTCTGCACTTACTTACCTAATTCCAGCAGGTAGTTTTGACCGTGCAAAAGATCCCGTATCTGGTAAAACCGTAATACTAGTAGAGTCTTTTCATTATGTCGACCCCAACCCAGCTACTTTTGTAGATATAATGAGTTCTTTTGTTAAAGGTCTCAATAGCGCTTCGAGCATCGTTTTTTTCATTTTCATTGTTGGCGGTGCATTTCAAATCATCTCATCTACAGGAACTATCGAAGCCCTTACAGGTCGAATTGCAAAGAAATTCTTAGGTAAGGATGAAATTATAATTCCCATATTTCTGATTCTATTTTCCATATTTGGATTTACTATGGGCATGTCCACTGAAGTTATGATCTTCGTTCCATTAGGAATCGCCATTGCTCGAACTTTAGGTCTTGATGCAATGACAGGAACTGCCATGATTGCTCTAGGCGCTGCAAATGGTTTCACTGCCGGCCTTCTAAACCCATTTAATGTTGGGGTTGCTCAAAGCATTGCAGAAGTTCCTTTGTTTTCAGGGCTATGGCTACGCGCAATCCTACTTGTCTGTCTCCTTACTACAACAAGCATATATATAATCCGTTATGCCAGGAAAGTAAAAAAGGACCCCAAAAATAGCATCGTTTATGACTTGGAACTAGAAGAAAAAAATTCATCTTCACTGGATTTGAATAATCTAAAAGACATGACACCGCAAAACATACTGGTACTTCTCGTTCTTATCATTGGATTCTCTACCATTATGTGGGGTGTTTCACAGTCTGGATGGTGGATTGAAGAACTGGCAACTGCTTTTCTAACAATGGGCATTGCAAGTGGATTAGTCGCACGTTATGGTCCAAGTCAAATAGCACGTGAGTTCGTAAATGGTGCACGATCCATCATATTTGGTGCCCTCATAGTTGGAATCGCACGTGCTGCACTGGTCATTATGCAGGATGCAAGCATTATTGATACAGTAGTGAAATCATTATCAAACGCAGTCGCTATGCTCCCTCATTCCGTTGCTGCTCTTGGTATGTACTCTATCCAAATTATCATTAATACTTTTATCACATCTGGAAGTGGTCAAGCGGCTACGACTATGCCTATCATGACTCCTATTGCCGATTTGTTAGGCCTCACAAGACAGACTGCAGTTCTTGCCTTCCAACTGGGAGACGGATTTACAAATTCGTTATTGCCTACATCTTCAGCATTAATGGGCTTTCTAGCCGTCTCAAAAATAAGCTATGAAAAGTGGTTGAAGTTCATACTGCCACTTATGTCCATATGGATTCTAGTTGGTGCAGTATTCTTGATTATTGCAACTGCAATTCAGTACTAAAAAAATGTGCTGGATGCCTTTGGCTTCCAGCACATCATTGTCGCTGTCATTTACAATAAGGAGCATAAAGTGAAAAAAGAAATATTTAATTACTTAGATAAAAACCATAAGCAACTCTTAGATCTATCAGATTATATTTTTGACCATCCAGAAGCAGACTGCAAGGAATACAAGGCATCTGAAGCACTTTGTAACTATTTAAAACAACATGGTTTTAGTGTAGAACTCGGTATTGGCGGACTTGATACTGCTTTTCGAGCAACATACTCATGCGGATCTGATGGACCCTCTATTGGACTCTTGTGTGAATATGATGCTCTTGAAAATATTGGTCATGCTTGTGGACATCACATGCAAGGTCCAGCTATTCTAGGGGCTGCACTTGCCCTGAAACAACTTTGTACAAAAGAAAACTTCAAACTTGTCATTTATGGAACACCTGCCGAAGAAACCAGTGGCGGTAAAATCATTATGATTGAGAATGGGTGCTTCGATGATATTGATGTCGCACTCATGTTCCACCCAGCACCAACAACAACTGTCGACGTTCGCAGTTTGGCACTGTCTTCATTCAAAGTGACGTTTAGAGGTATTTCCTCCCATGCCGCTATTGCACCGGAGAAAGGTCGAAGCTCATTCGATGCACTGCTCCTTGCATTTAATGCTATAGAGTACTTGCGTGAACATGTCAAAGAGGATACACGTATGCACTACACAGTATTAAGTGCTGGTGGACCTGACAATATCGTTCCTTCAGAATCTGTAGCAACCTTCAATCTACGCTCCTACAATCGATCTTACCTTGACACCGTTGTAAAGCGATTTATAAAAATTCTTGACGGCGCTGCCCTAATGACTGAAACAGAATATGAAATTGAAAGCGATCTACCATTTGACAGCAAAATTCCTGTAAACGCACTTAATGATCTATTAATAAATAACGCGCACCATGTGAATGCTCCAACGATTCGTCCACCTCGCATTAAAACCGGATCTACAGACTTCGGAAACCTGATGTATCGAATGCCTGGTTCATGTATTCGTGTAGCTTTTGTACCAGAAGGTACACCACCTCATTCTGAAACATATCTTTTAAATGGCAAGTCAGAAGATGCACACAATGCAATTGTCACAGCATCTAAGATTCTAGCTGCAACCTGCTATGACCTGATTAGAGATAAAAACCTATTACTTGCTATACAAGAAGAATTCAAGCTGAAAAAGGTAGAACTAAACAATCACATTTAAAACCTTATTTTAGGAGTGGATATCTATGTCAAGTTTTATGTTAAGTTCTATATCTCAACAATATATGACTCATTCATCAAATGATGTCACTCAACAGCTTACCCATAATCTTCACATGCTCAAATGCCGCTTCAATACATTTTTGAAAGAAGAAGCTGGAAAAGGAGCATTTGAAATTCGTATCCAAATTGACTATACGAGCTTGTCTATTGTGCTCAAATCATTCTTGACACAATACGAACTGTCCCTCATTAAAAACGACACAAATCGCACTCTGGTCGAATATAATCGAAGTATCTTTTTCCAAAATAGAGTTCACACCATAGAGCAACTCACCAAGCAAGCGCTTCATCAAGACTCAGTCAAACTCAAAACCATACAGATCGATGCACTACGCGATTTATGTACACTGCACTTCATGCTGGATAAGTGATGTACTCCCCTTACATCCAAAAAAGAGATGCGATTCATATACAAGTGAATCGCATCTCTTTTTCAAATTAAAGAATTTCAAAAAATTTGATTGTAACACCCGCTGAAGTCGGATGACCTTCTCCGCGAAATTTGTTGGTATGCAGATAGGGCGCCAGTGCCTTGCTGTCCGTATAAAATGTTGGAATGGTCTTGAAGGGTCTTGGCGCATCCTTGTCAAAATAGCCGTTGTTTTCCACATATATTCTGCAGCTTTCACCTGTATGGTCGACACCTTCCAGCATGTAACGCGCAGACATATGCTTTACATTATTGGCATCAATAATCTGGCGGTCCACACCACCCGGCAGCACCTTTCCTTCAAAGAGCTCACCCGAAACTGTTCCTCCAAAAGGAATCATGATCACACTGCCTAGGGGCGTATCCAGCTGCGAACGTTCCTTGCCGTCCACTACGACAAACACTTCCATGATCAGTTTATCTTCCATCTACTTCTCCTTCCCTATCAAATCATATGCCTGAATTTTCTCTTCTCAAAAAAAAACATTCCTGACAGCGGCACCGCCTGGAATGTTTTTGGTATTGGTGGACAATACAGGACTCGAACCTGTGACTTCCTCCACGTCAAGGAGACACTCTACCAGCTGAGTTAATTGTCCTGGCAAAAGGCATCTGCATGAAGCAGCGCCTTGGTGGAGCTAAGGGGACTTGAACCCCTGGCCTTCTGACTGCCAGTCAGACGCGCTCCCAACTGCGCCATAGCCCCGTGTGTAAGGCTATTATAACGCAAAATTGCATTATAAAAAATACCTTATTGCAATTTTATTGAAAATTCAGCAATATTTTTACAGCTATCCACCGTAATAGATGACAATAAAGGTACTTACAGGTTCCTCACCACGATTGATGTATTTATGGTCTACATCGCCCTGGAACATGATGGCATCGCCACTGTTGGCCCTATAAGTCTTGTCCTGGATTTCAATTTCAAGCTGTCCGGTTGCGACAAGCACATACTCCATGACATCATTGGTATGGGCACTGGATTCATGAATGCCCCCTGGCTCGAGCTCCATTCTAAGGACCTCGAATTTTGTTTCCACATCAAAGGGAAGCAGTGACCCTGTCCTATACTTGCCATCGTCCTCACTGAGCATACTCGACTTGCTCAGCGACAAAACCGATACAGTGGACTGGCTGTTCTTCATAAGCGCTGACATAGATACTTTCAGGCCATTGGCAATCTTCCACAGAATCGTTACACTCGGTGTTTTCTGTCCCTTTTCAATTTGAGCAAGCATACCCTTGCTGACACCTGTCAGTTCGGCGACATTGTCGAGGCTGAGTCCCCGTTCTCTTCTTATTTGTGCTAAGTTCGCACCAATTATTATGACTAGATCATCCATTATTTTTTCCCTACCCATTGTATGCTATCGTATTCTATTGTATACTATCGTTAACATAAGTATTCAATAGTGACTGTATTTTTCCTTTAGTATACACATTTAGAAACTAGAGCGCAATAAAATTCATGAGGTAGTGCATATAAAAAAGGGGGACATAAAATGTCTGAAATTTTGTTGAAGGTGACACGCGGGGGGCGTACTGAAAACATCCACCGTGGTGATATTGCCGTTGTTGATTACAACAAGAAACTTATCAAGTATGTGGGCAATCCATATAAAAGAACCTTTATACGCTCATCGGCAAAACCGCTTCAAGCCATGGCCGTTGTAGAATCTGGCGCTTATGAGGCTTATGGGCTAAACCCGTCTGAACTCGCTGTCATGTGTTCGTCGCACTATGCCGAGCCCTTCCATATTGACGCTGTAAGCTCAGTTTTCTCAAAGATCGGGCTCACTGAAGAATCCCTTCTCCTTGGTAAGACATACTCACTTAACGAGGAAGTCACACAGACCCTCTGCAGGGCAGGAAAAAACAAGCAGCGCATTTTCAACAACTGCTCGGGAAAACATGCTGGCATGCTCGCAATTTCTGAACATAAGAAGTATGATTTGAAAACATACGACCTTCTAGACCATCCGGTACAGCAAATGATGCTTGAAACGGTCGCCGACCTCAGTGAGATTAAAGCAGACGATATCGGTATTGGAACCGATGGCTGCGGTGTCCCTGTCTTTGAGCTGCCCCTGTTCAATATGGCACTCTCATATGCGAAGCTTGCCAACACATCTGCACTTGAAGGCAGCCGCAAAAATGCTGCAGACCTTGTTGTAGAGTCCATGCAGAGCCATCCCCAAATGGTTGCAGGCACTGGCGGATTCTGCTCTGAACTCATGGCGCAGTCCAACGGAAAAATCATCGGAAAGCTCGGCGCCGAAGCAGTCTATTGTGTCGGCCTCCTTGAAAAAGGCATCGGGATCGCCGTCAAGATTGAAGACGGCAACATGAAGGTTCTCTCCAGCGTTGTCATGGAAGTATTAAAGCAGCTCGACGCCCTTGATGCGGCTGAAATGAAAGCCCTTGAATCATTCCATATTAGAGAAAATATCAATACAAAGAATGAGAAGGTTGGTGAAATTCGGCCGGTGTTTACCCTCGCCGAATAAAGAAATCCCCCACATATGACACGATTTTAAAGACAAGTGCCCTGCGGCGCTTGTCTTTTTATATTGAAAAAAATCAGAATAGTTATTGACATATGCTTTTTCTGTTGTTATTATTAGTTTGTAATCAATACAAATCGAAAGCGATAACAAAAGTCTTATCTCTACATATCAAATGAACCCCAGATATAGACTTCAATCTATGAATAACTAAGGAGGACAAAAATGGAAACAGCAAAACTGCCCCTACTCGGTGATCAATTCCCTCAACTGGAAGTCAAAACGACACATGGTGTCAAGAATCTCCCTGACGATTACAGCGGAAAATGGTTCGTTCTTTTCAGCCATCCAGGCGATTTCACACCAGTGTGCACAACTGAGTTCGTATCATTTGCGAAAAAGGCTGATGAATTCAAGAAACTGAATGCCGAACTGATTGGACTTTCTGTAGACCAGGTCTTCTCACATATAAAATGGGTTGAATGGATCAATGAAAATACAGATACAACAATTCCATTTCCAGTTATTGCAGACGAACTTGGCCTCGTTTCGAACACGCTGGGCATGCTGCATCCAGGTAAGGGAACAAATACAGTAAGGGCTGTATTCATCGTCGATCCAAAAGGGATTCTGCGTCTGATGATGTACTACCCACAGGAAATCGGCAGAAGCGTTAACGAAGTGCTTCGCGCACTCAACGCCCTTCAGGTAACTGATGCAAACGGCGTAGCCGCTCCTGAAAATTATCCCAACAACGATTGGCTTGGCTCTGATGTCATCATTCCACCTGCTGGAACTGAAGCGCTCAAGGCTGAGCGTCTTGAAGATGCCAAGGCCGGCAAGTTTACATGCAAAGACTGGTGGTTGTGCCACAAGACCCTGTAATACCAGCCCCCTTTAAAAATGCGCATACCTGCTTTTTGACCCAGTAATACCCTCTCTCGGAATATAAAAAGGTTGCAAGGACAGCCCCCCTGTCCCTGCAACCTTTTTTGATTTTTTCACACTTCTATCTCTATGGATTCACTCAATATCAGTTGTGTCTTCTGCGCGCGTTGCGCTCACCCGGGAATAGCTCCTCATCCGCACGACTTACCCTCCTGATACGCCCTTTTAGGGTCTTCTTCTGGAGCGTCTTCAGAACCTTGTCCCCTTTTCCATTCAGCACCTCAACATATGTTGAAATATCCATAATGGTTATAATGCCAATATCATCCTTTGTCATGCCCTCAATGCTGCACAGGGTCCCAACAATATCTGCAGCCCGCATTTTCTGCTTCTTACCCGCATTGATATGAATTTTTAAAATTCCATCATTGAGCTTGGCCGCCTTGTTTTCTTTCATTTTCGGACGTTTGTTGAGCTTTTCCATAAATGCAGGCTCTGCCGCTTCCACAACTGATTCCTCTGGAGCCTCCATGACCGCAAGGCTGAGTTCAACGAATTGCTCCACTGCATGAAGCGCTTCCTTGTCCTTATCTGTCACAAAGGAAACCGCTTTGCCCATGCGGTCCTTCCGGCCAGTACGGCCTACTCTATGCACATAGCTTTCCTCATCCTCTGGGAAATCATAGTTCACCACCAGGGAAACATCGTCCACATCTATACCGCGTGCCGCAACACCCGTGGCAATGAGATACCTGAATTTCCCCTTCTTGAAGCTGTCCATTTCACGCATTCTGTCCCTCTGATTCATACCGCCGTGAATGCGTCCGCACGGATACCCCATATCTTTGAAATCGTCATAGAGTTCATCTACCGCGATCCTTGTATTACAGAAAATCATACATGTATCAGGATTTTCAACAACAAGAATGTCGTTGACAAGGGCGGTCTTTTCCTTGTTTCTTGCGAAATAGACCTGCTGCTCGATTCTATCGAGGGCCCTGCTTTCACTCTCAATCTCTATCAGATCAGGATCTTTCATATAGCTGTCGCAAAGATGCTTGATATCCTCCGGAATGGTTGCTGAAAACAAGAGGGTTACCCGGTCTGTTGGGAGATGCTCAAGGATCTCTTCAAGCTGTTCGATAAAGCCCATGTTCATGAGTTCATCCGCTTCGTCGATAATCAGGTATTTGATCATCGAAGGGTCAAATGTCCCTTGGTCCAGATGGTCAATCAATCGACCTGGAGTGCCCACAACGATATGCATTTTCTGCTTGAGTTCTCTGGCCTGCACTTCAAATGGCGCCTTGCCGAAGACCGCACATGTTTTCACTCTCTTAAACCGGCCAATATTGAAAACTTCATCGCGTACCTGCATGGCCAGTTCTCGTGTTGGTGTTATGACCAGTGCTTGCGGCTTGTTTTCTTCCCAGTCGACGAGTTCACAAACTGGAATTGCAAACGCAGCTGTTTTTCCGCTTCCAGTTTGCGATTTTACAATAATGTCCTTGTGGTCCAAAATATCGTTCAATACACGGTTCTGTACTTTTGTCGGTTTTTCATATCCAAGCAAATGCAGCGACTTCAAAATCTCATCCGACAGCTCGAAATCTTTAAATTTTCTATTCATGTAGTCATCTCATTTCGTGTTCAGCGCAGTGGATTCAGCGCAGGGGGTTCACCAATTTATCTATTCATTACACTTTAAGAAGGCATCTGATTATTGATTTACCTAAAGTTTATATACGAACAATTAAGGTTCTAGCTTATCATTTTATTCTATCATAGTGAATAGAAATTTTTCACACAAGGCAATTTTTACTTTTTGGAATAAAGTCTGTTCAGAGAATTCGCTTCACGACACCGCCCTATATGGCTCTAAATGAAAAGTAATAATGCTTTCTTTACCAAAATAGTGTCTCAAGGCTTCTTCAATAGATTCGGAAACTGCATGTGCACTTTGAAGTGAAATTGACTCATCAAATACTAGATGGGACTCAATAGCCACACACGACCCTATGCGTCTCGTGCGCAACTGATGAAATGCCTGAAGGTCGTGCCTATCATTCAATATATGCAGTACATGATTCAAGTCCTCTTCTTCAAGAGAGGCTTCCAGCAGTTCATTTGCTGCAGGCATCATGATTTCAAAAGCTACCTTGATTATAAACATACTCACCACGATGGCCGCTAGCGGATCGAAAATAGTCCATTTATCCCCCAAAAAATATGCAAAACTTATTCCAATCAGGGTACCGATTGAGGAGAAGGCATCAGATCGATGGTGCCAGCCATTTGCAATTACCGCTGGTGATTTAATTCTTTCACCCACACTTTTGGTATAACGATATAAGGCTTCCTTCACTAGGATTGATACTACAGCCGCGATCAAAGCACTCTTGCTCGGCTGTAATATGATTATGTCCTTTATTAGAACTTGGTAAACCGTTATCAAACCATTTTTCATAATGCTGAAGCCAGCAAAAAGTAAGGTCAGTCCGATAATCAGTGTTGCAAAAGTCTCGAATTTTCCATGGCCAAAATTATGGTTTTCATCAGCAGGTTTCTCTGTAAATCTAAAGCCTAGCAAAACGACAATGTCCGTAAAAAAATCTGTCAATGAATGGATGCCATCTGCAAGCATGGCGTTGCTTGTCCCGAATATACCCGTCAATATCTTTATACTCGCTAATATGAAATTCAAAACAAAGCCTACCCAAGTTGCTTTTCTTGCTTCATTACTTCTATTTTCTTCGGTCATTTCATAACAATACATATCTACACGCCTCCATTTGAAAGTTTTAGAATACAAATGAACATACCGGTGCTTCAACAGCCCCCTTCTTTTACATATTTGAACAATAAAAAAAACACACCTGCGGAACATTACTGTCCCACAGATGTGCTTACGCTCGATCTGCTGTCACGCACTGGTGACCCGGCCCCATGATCTTCAAAAGATGCATCGCCTGCTCAGTTACATAAAAAATATAATTTCTAGTATTTTACTGGTAAATATGAAATTTGTCAACAAGATTTCAAACTACAATTCTACCACTTCAAAAAATGCCGGTTCTGCGCTTTCCCTAACAAAAATCTTCTCAAGATTATGTTCCGTATGACGACCGTGTAACGCATAAATTTCCCATCCGTTTTCATCTTCAAGAAGCCAACGGATTTTAAAGGTACGCGCTTTTGTGTCCATTACAACCGTTTTGACAGTTCCGAAAAAGTCATCATAATATCGTGACGCCAAGCCTTCAGGGTATGTTTTCAAAAAAACATCTGTGATGTCGCTTTCCATGAGACCCCTTTTATCTTCCATGAACTTTTCGAGTGTTTGCATACGTACAACAGAATTTCTCATGGCATAGGGCTCAAATTTTTCAAATGCAGGAATCACGATATGATTTGTAGCACACAAATACTTTTTCTCGCTTTCAGTCGAAATCATTTCATATGCAAAAGCGCCGTCCATTGTCTCAACTATACAGCCATTTCCATTTGCATCTGCTAAAAATAAGTTAATATTATATGCAATAGGCATCTCTTTAACCCGTCTCAATGCGTCGTCTACATCTTTGCAGTTCTCCAGCAGACTTCTTATAACCGCCCAAAACTGTAAACCCTTAATTTTCGGTGGGCGCATTCCATCCAAATTGCTTACCGGCAACCCGCAGGAGGACATCGATACAGCAAGACCGCATTCGTTGATCCCCTCGGTTCTTCCGAAAAGAGCAACACTGCCTCCAATGTGCGCATATTTTCCTTCGGGCCTGGTCTCGCATAGCATTAAATCTTCATGGTCTAAATCAAACTCGTAATTCCTTATAAGTCTGGTTGAACCGTCCTGTATTAATCCGCCTTCGACAATAAGACCTGAACATCTTGGAATCAAATAGGTCATCCAGGTAAAAGCAATGTCATGCACCGAAACGTTGCATGCCTCAGCATAACCTTCCAGTTCGCGCACGATTCCCGGACAGTGCTCTTCATATAATTCTAAAGCTTCATTAATTTCATGGTCCGTAAAATGCTTTGGCGCTTTTAGAACACCCAATTTTGTCTTTAGTGCCATCTGCTGACCCATTTCTTTATAACTTCCCTCTAAGGTAAAATAAGATATGCTTTTCGCTTCCATAGAAGACTCCTTTCTTTTTCTGAGTACATCCTATAGGGAAATTCATATCTTATCCTGTCATTTTATGTTTTAGTTTGTCAGCTTTTATTTTGAAGTGTTTTCAATTTCCTTAACAGGTATCCAAATCTCACTCTTGTAGTCAGAGGCATTAATGTTTCCACTATGATATACCTCAATGTTGTAACCTGCACTTATTTCATACTTTTCATTTTCTGGAAGCCATTCATTGAAGATTCGTGTATTTAGAGCCTGCAGCGCTGTAGGCATTGGCCCCGTACAATAGAACTTCACCCACTTAAGTGCTGGAATATCGATAACCTCATAGGGCCTACCAGCCTGATTTTCATCAAAATCTCCTGCTATGTAATAATCAAATGCGTGGCTGTTCTTGATAATATCAATGCTGATGCCGTACTTTCCAATGTTGAGATCAGATTCTATTCGCCCATCTGCTTTTACTGGGCGTTTTTCTTTCCACGACTTCCAAAATTCAGGAATTTCATCGAAGGCATTCTCATAGGAGAAACGTCTGCCTATACCAATGACTTTGAAAGATGTCAGCTCTTCAACCTTATACTCCAACTGATGCCCGCCTTTTACTGAAATGCTGATTTCAATTGGAAGAAAGACCTTGATTCTGAAGGGCTGTTTTTTTAATTTCATCGGTGACAGGCCATGAAAACGGCCAAAGGCTTTTGAGAAGCTTTCCGGTGTTTCATAGCCATATTTATAAGCTAAATCAATAACTTTCTCATCTTTCTCAATAAGATCAAGGGCCGCCAAATACAGTCGCCTGTTTCGAATATATTCCCCAATGGTATATCCAGTCATAATACCAAAGGCCTTTTGAAAGTAGAACTCAGAGATATGAACATGTTTAGAAAGCCGCTCTAGTGACAGGTCAGAAAGCAGGTTCAACTCAATAAACGCTATTGACTCTTTTAATGCTCTAGTCCATTCCATATTACTCACCAACATTTTCTTTTTGATAATCTCTTTTTCTATAAACGCAGTTCCTGGGAATTTCATATCTCTATAAGCTCAATATGTTATTGATGGATTATTTACCCAATAGCCCGTACCAAACTAGCCTTTCAATACCTGCCCGGTACACGTCACCACGTTTTATAAATTCTGGACTCGTAATAATACTGTCTATTGCAGAAATATAGTCCAAGTAGGCTTCGAAGGTTATCGAGTGATGAAAAACGCCTTCTTCAATTCCCTGATCAAACATCTTTTTGGAGAAGTCATGCGACTTTGATCTCATCTCCTGATATAAGCTCTGCATGTCGGGATCACTCCACGGAATCGTAGCAAAGAATTCTGCGCTCATTTCAGCAGCTTTGCTTTGTTTCCTCTCGATTGCCTTTTCCATTTTCTCTCTAAATGGGATGTCTTCAAGGAATAAGGCTTCATCAGACTGAAGCGCACTGGTCATATATTGCCGCATCACATTTATCAAAAGTGCATTTTTACTGCCAAAATAGTTATAGATGGTAACCTGTGAAACCTTTGCTTCCTTTGCTATATCTGCAATGCTGGTTTGTGTCACACCTTGCTGAAAAAATAATTTTTTTGCTACGGCCACAATGGCCTCTTTCTTTTCTTTGGTTCTCTTTTCATATCCATTCATAGTATCACCCCCATAATTATAGCAAGTGTTTTGTAATATTACAAATCTATAATTTCAAAACTTCTTGACGTATATGAAAAACGTATATAAAATGAAATATAAGATAGATAATATTTCAAAACATGCATGTGACATTATTTTAAGAGCTTCTTATTAACCGTATACAGTCGCATTATAAGTCCCAGATTTAAGTACAGGTCAGGAGGATGCACATTTGAATCCATATGTATTAGAATTTCAAGAGATTGATAAACATATGCTCAGTGATGTAGGTGGCAAAGGTGCCAACCTAGGAGCATTATCAAATGTTGAAGGTGTTAATCTACCCGCAGGATTTTGCGTCACCACTGAAGCGTATAAGCGTACAATTTGCCACAGCAAAGATTTAAACGCATTGCTTGATGAACTATCACAATTCAAAATTGATGATAGAAGGAACATTGGGTTAATATGCGAAAAAATTCGTGAACTCATCGAACACAGTGTCATTGAGGATGAAATTAGGAATGCAGTATTTCGCTATGTTGAGAAGTTTGGCGAAGAAAATGCCTATGCAATTCGTTCAAGTGCTACAGCCGAAGACCTCCCCCTGGCTTCTTTTGCGGGTCAACAGGATACCTACCTAAACATACAGGGAAAAAATATGATTCTAAAGCACATCAGTAAGTGCTGGGCATCACTCTTTACTGAACGGGCTGTAATCTATCGTATCCAAAATGGCTTTGACCATCGTAAAGTCTATCTGTCAGTGGTCATTCAACGGATGGTTTTTCCGCAGTCATCGGGAATTATGTTTACTGCAGACCCGGTCACTTCGAACAGAAAAGTTCTCTCCATCGACGCGAGCTTTGGACTTGGTGAAGCGCTGGTATCGGGGCTTGTGAATGCTGATAACTACAAGGTTCAAAACCATAAAATCATAGATAAAAAGATATCGGAAAAAAAACTGGCCATCTATGCAATCAAAAATGGAGGCACTGAAGAACTCGAAATCGATTCAAAAAGGCAAAGAGTACAAGCCCTCACAGACGATCAGATTTTAAGTCTTGAACAAATCGGAAGAAAAATTGAAGCGCATTTTGGATGTCCCCAGGATATTGAATGGTGTATTAGCAATGATGCTGTTTACATTGTTCAAAGTCGCCCAATCACCACTCTATACCCGATTCCAGAAGGCGATGGGAAAAATCGCATATATATGTCTGTGGGACATCATCAGATGATGACTGAGGCCATACGTCCACTTGGCATGTCCTTTCTTCACTTCCTCTCATTTTGGTGGGGTGAAAATTTACAGGTTGCTGGTGGCCGGTTCTTTAAAGACCTCACCTACGATATGGCTTCACCCCTACGAAAAATGATTGTTAACAGCATTGGAAAAAATGATGTTCTCATGGGAAATGCCCTTCAAAATATTCTGCAACGCAAATCATTCATCAAGTCATTGCCTCATGGAAAAGGCACCCTTTCTCAGAACTCCGAGGGGATGTCTGGCGTGCTTAAAGCCGTAAATATCTATCGTAAAAATGATATGGCCATTGTTGAAGACTTGATTGCTCGCAATGAACTGCTGATTGAAAATATGGCACAAAGGATTTCAAATGTCACTGGCGATGCCTTGTTTGAGTTTATTTTACAAGACACCGAAGAATTGAAAAACGCCTTTGTAGATCCCACGAATGTGGGTGTATTTACAGTCTGGTTCTATGCTTCTGATTGGATCAATAGAAAAATGGAAAAATGGCTGGATGAGAAAAATGCGGTCGGTACGCTTTCACAATCTGTTGAAAAAAATATTACTTCAGAAATGGGGCTTGAACTCTTAGATGTAGCCGATATCGTCCGGAAATACCCTGCAGTGATTATGTATTTGCCTCATGCCAGTGCTGAAACATTTTTCGAAGACCTTGAGAAACTGGAAGGTGGCAAGGAAGTCAGCGATTCCATTAAGGCCTATCTTAAAAAGTACGGTATGCGTTGCCCTGGAGAAATCGATATAACCCAGTCGCGATGGCATGAAAACCCCACCGCGCTTATTCCTGCGATTCTTGGCAACATTAAAAGTGTTGGTCCCAATGCACGCAGTATAAAATTCGAGCAAGGACGGTTGGAAGCACTGTCAAAAGAGCAAGATTTGCTGCAACGTTTGAAACAATTGCCGAGGGGCAAGAGTAAAGCGAAAAAAACAAGACGAATGATTCGGGTATTGCGCAATTTTTCCGGCTATCGAGAATACCCCAAATACGCTGTTATGAAGCGCTTTCAAATTTACAAAACCGCACTGATGTCTGAAGCTGTGAGACTGGTCCACAAAGGTGTCATCCACAATAAGGAAGATGTCTATTATCTTTCTTTTGATGAGTTTCGAGATGCTGTAAGAGAAAATCACCTGGATTATGGTCTGATCACCTCAAGAAAAGCGGATTACGCTATATTTGAAAAAATGACACCCCCGCGTATAATGACTTCTGACGGTGAGGTTGTTGTCGGTGAATACAGCAAAACGAACATGCCCCAAAATGCACTGGCAGGCATACCTGTTTCATCTGGCGTCATAGAGGGTCGAGCACGCGTAATATTAAAGATGTCAGACGCCCAAATTGAAGAGGGGGATATTTTAGTCACTTCATTTACCGACCCCAGCTGGACACCCCTTTTTGTGTCCATAAAAGGCCTCGTTACTGAGATTGGCGGCATGAATACGCATGGTGCTGTTATCACCCGTGAATACGGACTTCCTGCTGTCGTTGGTGTAGAAAATGCAACACAACTGATTAAAGATGGACAGCGTATTCGGGTAAATGGATCGGAAGGCTATGTTGAAATCCTATAATTGCAGCACCCCCTTAAGTCAAACTGATACCACACTGTAAATTGCATTTGCGGTAACATCATATATAATGATTAGGTAGGATACGACGCATTTCGAATAATAGACGAGGTTAGGTCATGAAAAACAAAAAAACACTCGCAGTATGTTTAATCGCCTTCTTACTGACAGGCAACTTAGGATTTGCAGAAACCTATCAGTCGGTAAAGATTACAGCAAATACGCTCAATGTCAGACAGGACATGAGCCTGAACGCATCTATTTTAGGCAAGCTTGATCACGAGACCGTGATTATGACTTCTGACCTGGCAGATGGCTGGTATAAAACAAGCTATCTTGGACAAACGGCTTATATATCAGCTGACTACGCACAAGTGGTTGATCCCTTTAGCCCAGGCTATGTCCTCGGGCAGAATGTGAATCTGCGCGATACCCCTTCTGTTGAAGAAGGCAGGGTTTTAAGTCAGCTGTCAAATGCGGAAATCAAAGTTCATGCAAAGCAGGACGATTGGTATAGCATCACAACACAAGATGGCATTGAAGGCTACGTATTTGCTGACTTCATCAGCCTTGAGAATACTGCCGCGCCCGTAAGCCCGCAAAGTGAAGCTGCCGATGAGATTATCCCGCCAATCAGTACGGACGCAAGTAATCTACTAGATATTGCCAAGTCAAAACTGGGTTCTCCCTATGCTTGGGCTCAGGAGGGACCAAATTCCTTCGATTGTTCCGGCTTTGTGAAATACTGCTTTAAACAGGCTTATGGCATTGAACTGCCCCACAGTGCAAGCGCAATCAGTCAAAAGGGCACGACCATTTCAAAAGAAGACCTCCAGCCTGGAGATATAGTCTTCTTTGCGACACTAGGAAGTGCGACTGTGAACCATGCAGGAATCTATATTGGAAATGGTGAGTTTATTCACGCTTCATCGTCTTCTTCAAATGGCCATCAGGTTCACATTAATCCAATCAATACCGGCTATTACAATAATGTTTACCAGTGGGCCAAGCTATAATGCTCCCCATTGTCAAGACAGGAGTTTAAGAAAAATAAGTTAATACTCCTTTCTCTAGGTATGACAAGCTAAGCCACTAGTTTCTGTACTTGTGTCTTGTTATAGATTTCGCCAGGTGTGCGTCCGTCAAGCGATTGATGCGGGCGACTGTAATTATAGTATTGCATGTATTCATTAACAATTTTTCGGAGCTGTTTTGGAGTGGAATATTCCTCAATATACGTCTTTTCCCACTTCAAAGTTCTCCAGAATCGTTCAATGCGAATGTTGTCTAGTGCTTTGCCACGGCCGTCCATGGATATTTTGATATCGTTCTCTTTTAGGAGTTCTATATAAGCTTCACAGGTGAATTGCGAGCCCTGATCACTATTAATGATTTCAGGTTTTCCATGGGCCTGAATAGCTTTTTGCACTGTGCTCAGGACAAATGCTTTGTCCATAGTGGTTGATAGCTCATAGGACACGATAAAACGTGAATGCCAATCGATTATGGCACATAGATACATGTGTCCTTTAGGCATTCTTAAGTATGTTATATCAATAGACCAAACTTGATTTGGACGATTGATATGCAGCTTTCTCAATAGATATGGATACAAATATTTTGCGTGTTCGCGCTTGCTCAAATTAGGTCCTGGACAGAGTCCGTGTATCGCCATATCGCGCATATAACGGCGTGTACGTTTCTTGTTAATCGAGATACCGAAATCGCGCTTTAAAACCGTTGTCATTGTGCGATATCCAAAGTTAGGATGATCTGTGTAGAGTCGGTCAATAAGCCATTTGATTTGATATTCTTCTGTCTTATTAATAGGTTTTGCTTTGTAATAGAGCGTACTTCTATTAAGCCCTAACAGTTTACACTGCTTGACTACAGATAATTTCTCATTATTTTTTTCCACTAGGTTTCGGCGGTTCAGTGGAGAGACCAGCTTCTTTAGATTTTTTTTTGAGCCAGTTATTCTCAACGGTTAACTGACCTAGTTGACGATGTAATTCATCAACTTCTGCTTCATATTCTTTTTTGAGGTCTTCGCTTTCGTCTTTTTCTTTACTGAAAGCACGTGAGGCATTCTTTAAGAATTCAGATTTCCAACGTGTGATTTGAGCCGGTTGGATTTCGTACTTGGCAGCAATTTCAGTTAGTGAGTATTCCTCGCTTAATAATTCGAGGACAATTTTTGTTTTCTGTTCTGGGGTAAATGTTCGTCTCTTTTTCATAATTACATTTTAACTTATTTTCAGTGATGAGTCTGTCTAAATCCTTGGGCTCATTATAAGCGGTTGTCGGTAGACTGAAGTCTTTGAAACATTTATCATAATTTCATCACATGGAATGCGAAGTGCATGAAGCATATAAAAAATGGTGTAGGGTTATCCCTACACCATTTATAGCTCTATCCAGCAAATCTGGGAGTGCCCAGCCTATTCTATTTTTATAAACCAATTGTTTACCACTTGGCAGCCACTCTTCAAGTTCTTCCTCAGATAAATTGAAACTACATTGCTAAAAGCTTATACATATCCACATATTTATGAATCTGATTATCTTTCAACAATTCCAATAAGGGTTTCATAAATTCATGATATTATGGTATTGTCACAGAACTCTCTCCTCCTAACCTTTTTTATTTTTCAGAAACGATTTCAACAAATTTATTTACTTATAATCGTCTTATATCATTGACTCACTGAAGTTCATATATTTCAGTTTAGTAATCCAGTAACTGCTTAATCAACGCCTCTTCTAGTCCTTTTTCCTTGCAAAAGTCATATAGAGCATTCTTAGCAAGCATGTTGGGACTGTTCTTGCCATTTTCCCACCGATTCACCGTGGCAAAACTGACGTGAAGCTCTCTTGCCAGTTGTTCCTGACTCATATTCAGTTTTGTTCTAATCTCTTTTACTGTTTGGGCAAAATCCATTCCATACACCTCCATTACAACAGTAATGACTTTTGAAAATCTTTACCGTTGCATCATTTCTTGACTCAGTGTTCTTGCCGATCCAATTTGATGTTCGAACATCAAGTCCCACACATCAAGACATTTTGCAGATATTTCTTTGTGTTCATATTGTTGGCTACTAGATACCTCATCATATAAACCTATTATCAATTTTGAAACTGAATCATCAATTCCCCATGATCTTTCTTCTGAACTAATATTTCCTGTAATTAAACTCTGACTCATCGCGAATATAATGTTTTTAAATGCTATTAGAGATCGAGATTCTTCTTCAAGGTAATGAATAAAGGCATGAACTGTTCTGCGACTTAGTTTTGAGTTCATTACTTGTAGTAAGAATTCTTCATCCCTCTCTAGGTTAATCAAGTCATCATAAAACAATCTAGAAATTGGCATTTCTAAGTCTAGTTCACTATTTCGAAATCTACAAATAATATTTTTTGCCAATTCATTGTATTCATCTTTATTAAAATACAACATTACCATCATCAATATTTCTTCTGCTTGCATCATACTCATCGTATCTACATCAGTCATCTCAGCTACAAATTCACTTTTTAGAATATACATTTCTGCCAAACAATGTGCTCCCATTTTTACTAAATCTTCATCATCTGATTTATAGCATTTTTCTATAACTCGAATAATACGATCTCTGTATTTTGAGTATAATAAGAAAAACATGTTCTTCATGCCATGGAAACCAGCAAATCTATAATCATCTTCAATAAGTTTAAGAATTTTGTCAGCTGCCCAATCTCTTTCGATATTATAAACTGGCCAGAGAATAAACATTGAAGAAAGTCTTACAGCCGGATTATCATCATTAATTATGTGCTCTATGGTACCTTTAAATTGATGAAAACAACTTGAATTCTCCCATAATAAAGCTCCTATCGCTTCTGCTGCTTGCCCTCTTACGCAGTTAATTGCATTACTAAAAAGCATATTGAAGCTTTTCATTTCTTTATCATTTGTATTTGTTACATTTGGGCTTCCAACTTCAGGATTTTGATGATTAACTGCAATATCCAGAAGTAAATCTATGATTTCCTGAGACCAAAATGTATGCCTTTTCTTCTCTACAATGGTACAAATTGAGCCAGCTCTATAAGAATCATTACTACAACGATACCTCAATATTGCCTTTTCAATCAAAACTTGGTCAACATTCATCAATGAGTTACTATGAGCAATTCCACTAAATAACGCGTCAATAAAAATATCATCAATACTTTTTTCCATTGAAAGCACTAGTTTTAGCATATTCTCAGGATTTTCTGTAACTGCAGAATTGAAACTCCTTGAAAACTCTTCACGAGAACTTTCAATAATTCCACCAGGAACATCCTTCCAACTTGACTCATTTTTGTTTTTCAGCCTTTTACTAAGAAGTATTCCTTTCCAATTATTATCAGACAACTTCTTACCAGACACCGGAGAACTAACCCAACCACCGCCTCCAGAAGAATATTGATACATTCTTGATCCATTCGTAAATTTACGTTCTAAAACCTGCAGTAATTGTTTAGCCTGATTACTTAATCTGTCAATTGGCAGAACTTTAAATAGTTCATATTGTAAATCACCCCAAAAACTCCAATAAGCAGTATATTTATTGTTTTGCTTATTATATTCTATCCTCCTCTTATAAATATCTTTTGCTCTTGGAGATACATAATGAATAATCAAACTTTCAAGTTTTAAAAAAGATTCGTTTGTACAAAAATCTCCATGCTTGCTAATCACTTGTTTAACTAAATTTAATTCGTCGCCGTTACCACTGGTTTTATCGAATATAATTTTGTTAAAATCATCAGATATAAAAGAAATTATATGATCACTATAGGATGTCGGTAACTTTACAAATGCATCTAATAAAATCTCGTTCAAAAGGTCATTATTATTTCCCTCTAAACTTCTGAATAAGTCCCAAATCAATTCAGGATTCGATGAAATTACTGCTGCATTAGCCTTTTTAATTATATTAATACAGACCCTCTCAATACTATTTTTGTAATACCTCCCTGACCAATCACTAAATGAATGAACTTCTTCTGAAGTTACCGGCAGATATGATAGTAGTAATTTGAGAACCTGTTCACCATTTTGAATTAGGAATTCAGTATCATCATGTAAAAACTCATTTTCATATCTATGAATCATTTTCTCTCTATTTTTTATCTTATTCTCTAATAAAAATGCAAAATATCTAATCGTTCTCAGCTCACAGTTTTTTAACATGGATTTAAAATCAATATAGTTATCTGCATACTTAGGATATTTGTGATAAAACTGCATCCTTAGTTCAAACATTTCATCACTGTCTTCATTAACATCACGATAAAAACACTGTGCAAATCTATTAGCATCTTCTTCATTATTAAATGCATATTTTTTTATAAATTCTACATCTTTCGAGTCATAATTAGGCCGAACACTCGTTAATAAATTTAACACAATATCCTTTTTTTCTGCATCATTAAACCATCTGCCTAATACGCCTGCATCCCTCAATACTCTATAGAAAACAACTCTTGAATATATAACATTATTGAGAAGATGACTACTCCAAATCCTGTTTTCGCAGTTTTCGATTATAAAACTATAAATATTGGAATCTATTAACTCAATTTGATTTAACACCTCAAAAAAAACAAATTTATTACTAAAACGTATAGTTTTACTTTCAAGAAGTAGAAGACCTGCATTAAGAAAATCCTGACTTTCATATTCACTTAAAGTTTGCATAAACATTTGAAGTTGATATCTTTTCCCCGGTGTTTGCTTTTCTCTACTTCCTATTATATCTACAATGCTTTGACCAGAATAATATTGTAAAAGCATTTTATCAGCTAACAAGCAATCCAACACTGATTGGTGCGTAAATGAAATTTTATTATCCTGTATGATTAAAAATCCATTCGATGATAAATATTCAAGATCAGAAATATTTGAAGAGACAATATTAAGTGGAATACATATCCTCCCTAGTTTATCAAACTGATCTACAAGATTTTCCTTCGTATTAGTTAAGCTACTCTCACTATAACCTAAATTAAAGTAGTCTTTTGATAGTTGCTTCCACCATTTGTGTACCAAATGATTTGTTGTGGAACATTCATTATATTCATTCTTTTGATCTAAATGTTGCCAAATATAAAGGTTACTAGGGCTTTTTAACAGTTCTCTTAGCTTATCAGTTAATCCTAAATATTTTTCACCTATGACATCTTTTACTCGCTCATCATCCAGTTCACCAATATAGACCTTTTGCCATTCTAGTTCATTCTGTTCATTATTATTGAACTTAAAAATTCCTTTTATGTTATTATCGTTCTCTAAATCATATGTTCTAGAAACAAAAACCACAGAAATATTATGTTTTCTCTCAAGATTCAGTATTTTCACTTGTTCAATGATTTGAGCGCAAACAAGTAAGGCATCTCGTGAATGAGCTTGCGTCCATCGTAGAGCATCAAGCTGATCAAGAATAACAACAGCCATTTCATCTTTTGCTATACTATGGATACAGTGAACAATTGAGGCTGGTAATCCTAAATCCATGCCCCATTTCTCTGCTGTACCTGAAGGGATGCGTTTATCAAGTTTAATTGCTAGATAACGAACACCTTCCTCTTCACAATAACTTATAATATTTTCTGTACAACCGCTCTTTCCTCTACCAGCTTTTCCATGAATAATCAAAGATTTACCCATTTTTATAGCTTCCCTACATTCCTCAAATTCTTCACGAATTATCATTCCATAATTTAAAGGTTGAAAAAGCATCTTATATTCTCTATTTAAGTCTATTATTCGTGGAAAAATTTTATTATCTAACGCCAAGTTTTTTAACTTGATTCTATTATCATCAAAAAATTGATATAACATCGAAAGATTTATACTCTTACCAAGTATATCTCCATCAATGATCCATGAAACTAAAGAGTCATATACCTCCTTAGACTTTCCTAAAAACAAGTAATCAATCTTCGATAAAATCGTCTCTTTAAGCTCGTAATCAGAAAACTGGCGATATCTAATCCTCTTTAAATATCCAACTAAACGAATTAAATCGTGATCTGATTCATGATTAATTTCCATTACTCTGCAAATATTATTAGTAAACGAAACAAATTCTTTGCTCGCAGGTTTGATTTGATGCTCATAAAAATCACGTCCATTAATATTAGACTTAATTGCCCTATCTGTTAAATCTTCAAGAAATGTAAACGCTAGTGGTGAAGCTAATGAAACGTAGATAAATGGCTCTCGATCTAATTGTAACTTCCAATTTGTAAATATGCTCTTTGCATTAGCAGTTCCAAAATCCCAATATTCTTTACTTCCATTTCTACCTTTACATTGAATACCTTCTTGGGTTGCATCTTTATTTCCAACCCACAGGTCGACACCTTGCTCCTCATCACCAATTGCTTCAAGAATAATATAATCAATTTTTTCTTCTAACAACTTCAACAAATGGTACACAACAACTCTAATTTCAAATCTATTTCCACTTTTATCCGCTCTTCCACTTTTTTCATATGGCATCATTTCACCTCCAGCTCATCACTTTATATTATAACAAATGTTATAATATATACCTACCTCAATTTGAAAATTATACCAAATAAAAATCCACCGATATCAAACCAGTGGATTCACATTTTTTATTCAGTTTCTTATGTCCCTACATTTCACATCCAAAAACCCAGCCTTACGACAATCTCGTCTTTCAGTTCCTTATTGCAATAATTTAAGATATCTGTCTTAAACATAAAAAGCTTGGTTTCTAGCGGTATATGGGCAAATATAATTAGTCTTTTTTGTAGAGTGATACCACCGTCTCCACATGATAAGTCTGTGCAAACATATCTACCGGTACAATGCGCTGAACCTTATAGCCTTTTTTGCTGAACTGGTCGAGATCACGTGCAAGTGTTACGGGATTGCATGAAACATAGACCACTTTCTCTGGTGCAAGTTTGGCCACGCTTTCTATGAAGACCTCCGTACTGCCACTTCGCGGCGGGTCCATAATGACCACGTCTGCCTTCTGCTTTTTGTTTGCCATACGAACCATGAAGTCACTCGCGTCCCCCTTATGGAAGTCGACATTGTCCGCATGATTGCGCTTGGCATTTTTTACGGCGTCTCGGACAGCATCCGCATTCAGCTCAATGCCAATGACCTTCCCTGCCCTTTTGCTTGCTATGAGTCCGATGGTTCCTGTTCCGCAGTAAGCATCGAGAACGGTTTCTTTTCCAGTCAGCCCCGCCATGTCTATGGCTAGAGCATAAAGCTTTTCCGTCTGCTCGTGATTGATCTGGTAAAAAGACTTTGGCGATATTTCAAAATCAAGCCCACAGAGGGTGTCCATAATCTTTCCGCTTCCATAAAGGACTGTTTCTCGTTCGCCGAGAACCATGCTGGTCTTCTTGTCGTTTATATTGAATACAATGGTCGTAATTTCAGGATGTGCCTCCCTAAGGGCCTTAACAAAGTTTTTCTTGCCCTTGAAGACGGGGCTGCCGCCAACAATGACCACCATAATCTGACCACTCTTTTTCCCGACACGCACAAGGACATGTCTCAGAAAACCGTAGCGCGAATCCTCATCATAGGGGTCCATTTTAAAGGATTTGGCCAGTTTCTTTACAGTGGCTATGATGGCGTCTGCTCTCGGGTCCTGAATAATACACCGGTCAATGTCTATGAGTTTATGAGAGCTTTCTGCATACATGCCAGAAATAATCTGACGCTTGCTGTCATATCCGAAAGTGGCATGGATCTTATTTCGGTAGTCATATGGATGATCCATAGTAATAATTGGCTCCACTTTGCAGTGGTGTCCGATCAGTTTGCCTACGGTGTCTTCCTTAACCCGCTTCTGTGCTTCCGTGCTCATATGCTGGAGTTGACATCCTCCGCAGGCATCGAAGTAAGGACATTTCGGTGTCACTCTGTCCTTTGAAGGCTTCGTCACACGCGCAAGGGTTGCGTATTCACCCTGACGACTCCTATGGAGCTGGATGTCCGCCTTTTCTCCCGGAATAAGGCCAGGTATTTCTAGTGTTCCATTTTTCCAGCCAACAATGCCTTTGCACGCTTCTGAAAGGCCCTTACACACCAGACCTTCAGCTATGCGACCGCCACCTTTGAATTTATCGTTTTTTCCGTGTGAGTTTCGGCCAGAAGCGCTATTTCCAGGCTTTCCATACTTGTTTTGCTTAGGTCCACCAATTGTACTTTGCGCACTTCTTTTATTCTTTTCTTTACTACTTCCCTTGGTTTTATCTTTATTGTTTCCTTGATTTCTTTCATGATTGCTTTCATTATTGCTTTCCTTACTTCTTTCAAAGTAATTGGATTTTCCGCTGCTTCCGGACTTCTTCTTTTTACCGCCACTTGATTTCTGACGCAATACCGTCACCTCTATTCATATTTCCGATCACGCTTATCTGAAACCTTATAATATCACTGTAGCATATAAGGAGCAAGCACAGAAATAAACAGGCACCCGATACATTTCGAATGCCTGTTTTCTTTTATCAATCACTTATGCAGTTTCGACTTAACCCTCAAAGACAGATCCATTCACGTAAAGGGTATAGCCATTCGTTTCAATATTTTCAGTGTGTCCGCCAAGCTCCGTGATATAGGAATCACCCGTCAGCTTCCAGACACTGTTTTCATCCAGGGTTACAGAAACCGCGCCACCTTCATTCTCAAGATTTATCGCACCTGTCAGAACCGATTTCGCTTCCAAACGGAGTGTCAACGATGAAATTTCATCGACAATGAAGATCCCATCAATGCTTTGGTTTTCAGCAGTCAAATCACATGTACCGCCGTTTTCACCCGGTGTGCCCCAGTTTCGAGTTGAACTGTTTCCTGCAATACGCATGAAAACATCGTTGTATGGCGTAAATGCCACCGACGACAAATAGACTTCACTCGATGTGTTTGTTATATAAAACATATCACCACTGTTGGCAACCATAGATCCACCGGTCATTGAGAAGGCGCTCTTTCCAACATCAGCATCGCCTGACATGCTTTGATAAATCATAACATTTTGCAGATTTTCAGAACTGTTATTTTGCATGTTTCCAGTCACATCACAGTCCACTAGAGCTACGGAGTTCTTGCCTTCAACAACAATGCCCTCTGAACCGGTAGCAGTCAAGACTGCACTTTCCACATCAATATCTGCTGTACAGTAAATTGCAGGTGAGCCAACACCGTGGGCCACATAGGTTCCGCCGTCTACAACGAGCGTTCCGCCGCCTCTGTCTGTGCGAAGTGCTGCTGAAGACTGCCCCTGTGTTTCTATGTCACAATCAGTAACATACATAGTGCCGCCGCCAGCAACCATAATGCCACCCGCCTGGTCTCCGTCTGTCGCAATTTCAGAGTCGCTTACACGTACCACAGTTCCTTCACCATAGGAGAAAATACCGTTTGCGCCATTTACCGTCGTTGTGATCGTGGAATTCTCAATGCTTGCTTCTGCACCATCTAGAGCCAGCAGCCCCGCGTTGACGCCGTAAAAGTTGCTGGCATCTCCCGACCCAGCTTCTCCGCCGGTCTTGTTGATTACGGCAGCTTCCAAAGAGACCTCAACATCCCCTTCAATACGTACCGCATTTTCCTGGTCGGCAGTTGAAACAAATGTCTCTCCTGCCACATTTTCAGTCAGTACAGCAGCACAGGTGCCATGATCTATACTGCCTGTATCAAATTGACCTGGGGGCATCCCACCACTTTCTCCATCAGGACGCTCTGGCGGTGTGCCGCCGTTCTCGCCACCTGGTTGTCCTGGAGGCATGCCGCCATTTTCTCCATCTGGCAGGTCTGGGGGAGCCCCACCTTCTCCATCTGGACGTTCCGGTGGCGTACCACCATCTGCACCTTCAGGCATTTCAGGTGGCGTACCGCCTTCTGCACCTTGCGGCGGCTCCATGGCCGTATTGCCATCAGCATCACCTTGCGCCTCAGGCTGAACCGTCTTATCAGCATCAGACTCTTCTTGAACTATCGCACTTTCATTTTGAACACCACTACTCTTTTCCGCTTCATCAGAGGCAGCACAGCCTGTCATCAGTGCGCCCGTCAAAACACCGGCACAGAGCAGGGCCATCACATATTTCTTATTCACCTAAATCACCATTCCTGTCATATATTTTCTTGAGTATCATCCTTAAGTCACCCACCTGCCACCACGACAGCCCTTTCTATGGCGCCGCAATGTACAGATTTCCTTTTCACATACCTATAATACGCAAAACTTTTTAGAGAACTGTGTTGAAAATATATGAAGTTTATGAAAAAAACGCGCTATTCATGGCGCGTTAGCTTGTCGACAAGATGACAGACTGTATAAAATTTCGAAAGACAAGGCGCGGATAAAATCCGCTCTGTGAGCGTACTAAGGTACGTGATTAGAGCGGATTTTATCCAGCAACGCAGTATTTCGGAGTTTTTCTACAGTCTGACGCGCTATAAGTCGCGCGTTTTCGATGTCCCGAGTATGGGCATAATGGCTTTGTAGTCCGGACACAGCTTGCCAACTAGCCGCCAGAAGGACCGGTCATGGTTAAGATGCTCAAGATGGCAGAGCTCGTGCACCACAACATAGTCTATGGCCTCTGCAGGAAAGAGCATGAGCTTCCAGTTGAAGGTCAGTTCACCTTTGCTGTTACAGCTTCCCCACCGCTTGTCACTGGACTCAATCTTGAAGGTCTTGTACTTTTTCTTTATACCTGGCTGAAAATGCCGCAGCCTGCCTTCAATGTATTTCTTGGCCTGCTTCTTATAAAAGCGGGCAATATCTGCCTGATAGTCATAAGCTTCGGCCTTATTTGTCTCTATGAGCACATGATCCTCTCTTAATGAAATGGAAATGCGCTTTCTGCTTTCATCAAGAACTGCCTTGATGGGGTATTTCTTACCTAAATAATGTATGGTCTGCATATCTATAAAACACCTACTATGTGTATATCACTCAATTTCTGCCCTAATAGCCTTCAAGGTCCTTCGGTAGGTCTCAATGATCATTTGTACATCCATGCTGATGGTTAAAGAATCATAACCCATGGCCAAATGTACTTTTGCCGCTTCTTTGTTGCTTGAAAAGTATGCATCATTTCAGCACACGCATCTTATGACCCTATACGTCCAGGCTATCAATGATTCTGGAGATTTCCGAAATGGCATGGATGAAGATGGTCTGATCCGCTTCACTGAGCTGCTGAAGCATCATCTCTACAAATTCATAGTGCTCCGTTCTGAACTTCTGACTGAAGTTTCTACCTTTTTCCGTCAATGTGAGAATATAAACACGCTTGTCCTTTTCATCGCGTACCTTTTCCACATAGCCCAGTTCAATAAGACGACAGGCCACCGGTGTGAAGGATCCCTTTTCAAGACTCAGCTTTTCGCTGATATAAGACATGCGCGATGGTCCATCCAAATCCAGAATGATCATGCTGAGAATATGGTTATGTGTCAGCCCGTCCGGTGAATCAAAGACGTTGAAAAAGCTTTTGAAGAAGGTCTGTTCATATTTGCCCTTCATTCTGAAGACTTGGTTAATCGTCGCATTCAGTTCCATTATGCTTCCCCCATTACAAGTTTTGCTTTACGCTCGAGTTCCGGCTTATCCTTCTGATATCTTACCATAAGAACGCTTCCTGTAATCAGAATAGCCAGACCGTCTGCAATTGGCGTCGCAATCCACACACCGTTAAGGCCCATGAATTTCGGAAGCACTAAGAGCAGGGGAATAAGACATAGGAACTGTCTTAGCATACCTAGCATCAGAGATACACGGCCTCTGTCTATGGACTGGAAAAAGGCAATACCCATCAGGTTGATGCTCAGCAGCGGCAGCATGGCAATGAAAATTCGAAGCCCCTTTGTCGCAATCCCGATTGTCGCTGACCCCTCATTGAGGAACATCATGACAAAGGTCGGTGCAAAGAGTTCAAAGACAACAAATACAAGTGTTGAAAATGCCATGCCGATAATAATGCTCTGTCGCAGGGTTTCATAGGACCGGTGCATCTGCTTGGCGCCATAGTTGAATCCGATAATCGGCTGCACCCCTTGTGTCACACCCATGATTGGCATAATGAAGAAGGTATAGAGACTGTTGATCGCACCCATGGATGTAACGGCCTCATTACCGCCGTAAACCTGCAAATAAGCATTGATAAACATCATGGAAACGCTCGTTCCAACCGTCATGGCAAAGGTCGACATGCCAATTCCGATAATTTTTCCAAGCAGCTTGAAATCAGGGATAAAATCCGCCGAGGCAATATGAATATTGCTTCTGCCCCTGAAATAGTAATTGAGGTAAATGACCAGCCCGACAAACTGTCCAATAATGGTTCCATAGGCAGCGCCTTCGACACCAAGACCCATGAGGCTGATAAAAACATAATCAAGAATGATATTTGTACCCGCGGCAGCAATCATGGCAACCATGGACAGGAAGGGCTTGCCTTCCGTACGTACGAAATTGCTCAGTATGAATCCCATCATCTGAAAAATGAAGCCCAGGAGGATTATTTCCATATAGGCCTTGGCATAAATCAAGACATCGCCTTCAGCGTTGAAGGCATGTAGAATCCCGTTAAGGTTAAAGAATATGGATGCCAGAATAATGACCACGAACAGGATACCGAAGGATATTGTGTTTCCGAACACATGACTGGCGCCCTTGTAGTCTTTCTCGCCAAGTCGAATGGAAAGCAGTGCCGCACCGCCAATTCCAATGAGGTTGGCTACAGCAAAAATCATCATCATCATTGGAAATGAGATGGTAAGACCTGCAAGCGCAGACTCGCCGACCAGCTTTCCAATGAATATTCTATCTACTACGTTATAAATGGCATTGATCAGCATTGCCACAACTGCTGGAATGGAAAATTTCGCAATCAGCTGTGGAATGGGTTTTACGCCTAAATCTTTTGTCTCTTTCATAAGGACTCCTTGTCTCACTTAAATCTTCTGTATTTCAAAACGAATAGCAAAAAATATGAAAATAGATATCTATACAATCCAAAATATAGTTTTAAATCTAACTATTTGACTTAAGGATATTAACACACCCGAAGGCCCCTGTCAAAAGAAAAAGCCCAGGAAAACGGTATTCGTTTTTCCGGACTTTTTTCTGTCACTTATTCTGAAATTTTTCCACGATCCATTCCCTTGATTCATTCTCAAAATCAATTCCATAGTGGAAAAGCATATCATGCGCCCCATGACATACTCATAATAAAGGAGAGTGTCAGATATACCAGGCCAGTGATGAGCAGGATACCATACTGGCGTCTACCCTTTCCCGTCCTATTTAAGGCCCTGTACTCCCTGTATGCACCGTATGACTTGAAATCATTTGCTGAGGTGGCTGAAAAAATTTTACCCGTCAGATATCTGATGCTGTAAAACAGGTCAAGTGCATGCGTCGCTGTAATGATCCCCGAAAAAAAACATAGGATTCCCACCAGAAAAAACGCATTTGAGACGTGTATCCAGCTCAGGTCAAAATCATAGGTAAAATTCAATATGACCACAACTGCAAGAAGGGTCACCCCTATTGTCTTTAACAGTTTTACCAGTATCATGACTCCATCAGCTCTCTTCTGTATTTTGTCATTTCTGTGCTGTTTGCAAGCACAAAATGTCCCGGTTCAATTTCCTGAAAAACAGGCGCCTCATGGGTATAATCATGGGCCTGCTGGGCATCGTAGGTAATGCGCCTTCTATGCTTCTCATAAATAGGGTCCGGCAGCGGTACAGCCGATAGGAGCGATTTGGTATATGGATGCAAGGGCTTGTCGAAAAGCCTGTCTGCCTGAGCCATTTCCACCAGGTGCCCAAAGTGCATGACACCTACCCTGTCACTTATATACTTGATGACTGACAGGTTGTGGGCAATGAAAAGAATGGTAATCCCAAACTCCTTACGCAGCCTGTTGAGAAGGTTAATGATCTGTGCCTGTATGGATACATCCAGGGCACTGATGGGTTCATCTGCAATAAGAAACTCCGGACTCATGACCAGTGACCTTGCAATACCAATCCGCTGGCGCTGACCCCCACTGAACTCATGCGGATACCGGTTGGCATGTTCGGGCACCAACCCGACAGTATCAAGTACCTCGTCCACCCGCCTGCGAATGACTTCCTCCTTCTTTTCTCCCGCAATTTTCAGGCCCTCTGCAATGATTTCCTTGACTGTCATCCTCGGGTCAAGAGATGCGATGGGGTCCTGAAAAATCATTTGCATTTTCACCATGACATCTGCATGGTCTTCACTTTGCGCCCGCTTGATTCGACGAATTTCCTGACGATTGTATTTTATGGAAGCCTTAGCAGCCAGCTTTTCTGCACTTCCAGCAGAGGATTTAAGCACCCGCTTCGCAGCTTGCACGGCATCCACATTGGATTTAAAGCCTTCTGCGACCGTCTCTCCAAGAAACTCCACCGCGCCATCCGTCGGTTCGTGAAGTCTCACAAGGGTTCTGCCGGTTGTCGTCTTTCCACAGCCCGATTCACCGACAAGTCCAAAGACCTCTCCTCTGAATATTTGAAAGCTGATGCCGTCTACGGCCTTCACAACCAGTTTGTTCTTCCCAAATCCTGATTCAAAGTGCTTCTTCAGATTTGTGACTTTGAGAACAGGCGCCGTCATGTTTGTGTTTTCATTCTTTTTTCCTGTATTCCCGTCTGGCTTATATGCTTGCATCGTCTAAAAGCTCCTTTGTCATTTCCTGCATCCTCCCTATACGCTCCTGGAGGATCGCTGGCTTTCGAATATTGGGACTGTCCTTGTGGAGCAGCCAGGTCGCCGCATAATGGGTCTCTGAAATCTTAAACATAGGTGGCTCTTCTTCAAAATCAATTTTCATGGCGTAGTCACTCCGAAGGGCAAAGGCATCTCCCGCTGGTGGAAACCGCATATCGGGCGGCGTCCCTGGAATGGCTATGAGTTCGTCCTTGGATGTCAAATCGGGCATGGACCCAAGCAGGGCCCACGTATAGGGATGTCTGGGGTCATAAAAGACCTCTTCGCTGGTGCCTATTTCCTGTATCTTCCCCGCATACATCACGGCAATACGGTCTGCCACATTGGCGACAACACCCAGGTCATGGGTAATGAAGACAACGGTCAGCCCACGCTCCTCTTTCAGCTTCTTGATGAGCTCAAGAATTTGGGACTGTATGGTCACATCAAGGGCTGTGGTCGGTTCGTCACAAATAAGTATGTCCGGATTGGCCGTCAGGACAATGGCAATGACAATACGCTGACGCATCCCCCCTGAAAATTGGAAGGGATATTGCTTGAATCGCTTTTCCGGCTCTGGGATTCCCACTTCCCGCATGACTTCAATGGCCCTTTCCCTGGCCTCGCGCTTTGTCACAGATTTAATGCGTCTCAGCGCTTCCTTCTTCTCTTCAACACGTGCCTTAACGACCTTTTGGGGATGACCCTGTCTATTCCTGCGTATTTCTCTAATTTCTTCAAGGCAGTCTGCCTTTGTTTGCTTATACTCCGCCATAACCGCTGCTGTCGCATCCTTCTTTGCTGCAATCATCTTACGCTTGACTTCCGCCACTTCCTGCTTGAGTGACTTGAGTCTCTCCCTTGCATCATGATGCGCAGGATTGCCATCGCTCTTATTTCGAATCAATTGCCTAAGCTGGCTAATTTCACGTGTCAGCTCCTGATAGGCAAGTCTTTCCGTCTTATAAAGCGCTTCAATTCTGTTTTCCAAATGATGCCCGTTCAGCATCATAGCCTCCGTGATTTGCTGGCCTATTCTCATAATCGGATTCAGGCTCGACATCGGATCCTGATAAATCATCCCGATCTTACTGCCACGGATTTCGTGAAACTGCGCCTCTGAGATCTTGAGCAAATCTTCTCCGTCATAATGGATTTCCCCATTTTCCACAAGGCTGTTGCCTGCCAGAATGCCCATGACAGCCCGTGCGGTCACCGATTTTCCTGAACCGGACTCTCCGACAATGGCAAGGGTTTCGCCCTTATAGAGGTCAAAGCTCACATTTCGAACTGCCTTCACCATCCCCGTAACGGTTCTGAAGGAAATGCTTAAATTTTTAACAGTCAGTTTCTTGTCCATAAACCCCAGTCCCTTGTCTCAACCCATCTATTTTGCCATAAGCCCTATTCAATGCCCCTGAGTGATGGATTAAAGGCATCACGCAGGGCATTGCCAAACATGTTGAAAGTAATCATCAGCACCGAGACGATTACGGCTGGAAACACGGTCAAATAGGGATAATTGAATAGGTAATTCCTTGCGTCAGAAAGGAGTACACCAATGGATACCCCGGAAAAGTGGAGTCCAAGGATGCTGAATGACTGTCCGTGTCCAATGCCATATCCCAAATAGGAAAGTGCCGCTTCTGTAAAAATAACACTTGGTATTGAAAGAATGCTCGAGGTAATGATGGTCCCTATGCCATTGGGCAGAATATGCCTGAAAATGAGTCTGGCATCCTTGGCACCCATGGTGCGGGACGCCAACACATACTCCCTGCCCTTATACCTGTAAAACTGCATCCGTGTCACACTGGCGGTTCCTATCCAGCCAGATATGACCAGCGTCATAATCAGAGTCTTGATACCCGGATCAAATAGAACCACCATGATAGAGAGGACCACAAGCCATGGTATCCTGCCCATCAGTTCAGCGAAACGCTGCATTAAGAGGTCTACCGTCCCGCCGTAATAGCCGGAAATGGATCCGAAAAGAATGCCCACACTGACATTGATCAGCGTGACCACAATACCAATATAAAGGGATGTTCGAAGCCCGATCCAAACCAGAGAGAACATATCCCGTCCCGCTTGGGAGGTTCCAAAGAGGAAATAGGGCAGGTCCTTGTAGCCCAAATAGGCGGCATAGTCCAGATAGACTTCATAGGATGAATAGGACTTGCCGTCTACAATGATTGAATCGTTCTTTTTGATGACTTCGCGAATGGGAAAGCCCTCACTGAAATACCAGCCGTCAGGGTTATCTGGATTTGGAATGATTTCCACAGTGTCTCCCCACGCTTCAAGCAGCTGGTCATAGGCCACTGAAGAAAAGGCGATTTCATGGGTCAGATCAAAGGCGGCAATGTAGCGGTTGTATCTGAACGAGGCCGTAATCATCGTCCCGTTCTGCCTCTGATAGGAGCCCTTTCCCGCGACAATTCTGTAACTGGAAAGCTTGTATCCCTCATCAAATCGAATGGGCTCACGGCTGCGTTCATCATAGAGGGCAAGACTTGACACAGCCGCAGATGCCCCCTTGTTCTCAGTGATATATCTGAGTTGTACTTTAGATGTGATATCTGCGTAGCGTCCGTCTTGGGTTTCAAAGACCATGATTCGGTGCTTTCCCGCTTCCGTCAGGGTAGCCACCACATCGTAGGCATCGCCGAAGTCGGTCTGAAGCAGGACCTCAATACGGCCGCCTTGGCGATTGTCCAGGTCGTACACATCCACTTCCAAATAGCCATTGTTTTGTATGGATAGCGTGTAAAAATCTTCAGACTCAACGGTGAGGTACTTTGAATCGTAGTCGAGCCGCAGGACAGACTGCCCGTTAATGACAGAGGGCGATTTTTCAGCACTTGGCACACCGCTGTTGGTCAGCGATGCCAAATCTATAGCCTTCACGTTGTAGTTGGCAGGCATGTAGAGCCCCGACGCGTCATCCACCCGTGTCAGGTCGACCGGTATATTCTCGACAAAGACCGTGCCGTCCATGATGCCAAACTTTTCAAGCACAGGCACACGGGGCGGCAGAAAGGACAGCTTCTCATCCAGCTTGTTGTACTCCTTGCCAGAAATCCCCGGCAGGATGATTGAGCTCACAATGAGAATGAGCAGGATCGTAGATGCAAGCAGATTTGTCGGGTTCTTTCTGAAACGCATCCAGACATCTTTCATGTAGCCGATGGGCTTGCCTTCAAATTTCTGGTCATAGATGCGCTGGCCTTTCTGGACAAACTCGAATCTTTCCTTTTCAATTTTTCGATTCACCCTATCGTCGTCTTCATACATCATTTCCTGGCTCCCATTCGAATTCTCGGGTCAATGACACCGTAGGTGATATCTACAATGAGTACTGCAAATAGCCCAATAGCCGTATAAAATGCGGTTGCACTGAGTAGCAGATTGTAGTCATATGCGTTCTTGGTGAGTGCTCTTAGGAATATCTGGCCGGTTCCTGGTATGGAATAGATCTTTTCAATAATGACGGAGCCCGACAAGATGCCCACAAAGGAATAAATGATACTTGGAACCAATGGCACCATGGAATTGCGCATTGCATGCCTTATGACTGCCTGCCTTCGCGTCAGTCCTTTTGTTCTGGCAAGCAGAAGAAAGTCTGATGTAAGGACTTCAGTGAGTTCTGCCCGTGTCATTCTTGTCAGCATTGCGACAGGACCAAAGGTCAGTGCCAGAACAGGAAGGACGAGACCCCGTATGCGTATTGCCGTCAGGGCGTCCTTGGCTGGAAATATGGTTGGAACAAGGTCCAGATGGTATCCGAATACCATGACAAGCATAATCATAACGACAAAGCTTGGAATGGAAATCATAATCATGACTGCTATGGAAATGAAATTATCCACTGGCCGGTTCTTCTCAAGCGCAGCGATGATTCCCAGTGTCAGTCCGATGGGGATATAGAATATGAGGGCAATCACATTCAGTGTCATGGTCGTCGGTATGCGCTCTTTAATGATGTCAAATGCCGGTCTGCCCACTTCCACCTTCGTAGAAAGTCCCCAATCCCACTTGGTCACCACGTTCTTGACCCATGACAAATACTGGCGGTTAATGGGAATCGGCTCGAATGCACGGATGACATCCCCCTTGTCTTCGTAATAGGCACTTCGCGCAGTCTCTCCGCTCGCCATTTTCTTTCTGATTTCCATCATTTCCTCTGGGCTTGTCACCAGCCTGAATGCCATGTATCCGTCGGCGACCTGCTTGTTGAAATAGATGCTTTTGGCTTCCTTGGTCGTCGGCGGATAGGAAGGAGCCAGTTTAAGCAGGGTGAAGTTCAGCGTCAGAATGGTTGCCAGCAATATGAAAATCCACATGGTTCTGATCAGTATATATCTCAGCATATTTCACACCGCCGCCTTTCCCTTTCCTCTAATCTTCTTTCAGCCATCACTTATTCTTCATTTGACTTCACTTCCATGCCGTCTGAAATTTTCACTTGTCCATTTAGAGCCGATACGATGCCATCGTAGGACCAAAGCTCTTTAATCGGCTGACCTTCATCATCAAAATAAGATACTTCAATTTCAGGTTCAGATGTGTCGACACCCCAGTTGAGGGAGAATCCACTCCTGTTGTCGGAACAGAAAGTGTCGAGGAATGAGGCCGCATCAAGGGTCGATCCGCTTATGCCACCCACTGCGGTATCAAACTCACCAATCATCATATGGTCATAGTAGATGCCCGGAAACTCTTTCGGCATAATCTCTACGGTAACCTTGATGTTATGCCTGTCACTCTGAAGGGCTTCTTCGAGAGCGTCCTTGATATAGGTTGCCATGAGCTCCTGGGTTTCACTGCCGCTGAAGTAATAGAATTCAAATCCGATTTCATCGCCGTCACTGTAAACACCTGTATCGACTAGTGTATCCAGCGCCTTTTCAAAATAGGCTCTGGCCGCGTCGATATTATATCCGTAAGTCGATGGAGACAGGTCAAGACCCACACTTTGCCCCTGCGGCGTGCTCCTGTATGGAATGCCGGTCTCCGCTTCAACCACATAGGCATCTGTAAACAGATACATTTGTGTTTGAGAAGTCTTCATGACTTCCTCTGCGAGTTTTTTCCTGTCCATAGCGTGATACATACCCATTTTAAAGTCCTGATTGGCGAGAATCGGCTCAGGCACCCACGTGCTTTCAGGGAACTGGGCAACCTGGCCTTCGACAGAGCCTGTGCCATTGATCATCATTCTAAAGGTTGTTGTACCCGGCACACGCTTGAGTCCAGGATGACTGCTGTACTCCTCATAATGCGGCGACGGCAGTGTAACTGCATCAAGCTTGCCTGCAAGGAACTCCTGGAACCGCATTTCCGCATCGTCTATGATGGTCATGACTCTGCCCGTATAAAAGTACTTGTCCTTATCATGGTAGAGGTCATTCTTAACCATACGTATGATCTTGTCACTTTCAAAATAATCTACATAGTAGACACCATGGTAGCCTATGGTATTCTCATCTACACCGTACTGGTCACCCAGCACTGCATACATCTCCAAATTGATTGGTGACATGACAAAGGAGCCCAGGAAGTATTTCACATTCCATCCGGACTGCTCGTCGACAAATTCAAACTCAATGGTCGAGTCATCTATCAGCTTGATACCTACAGACTCCCAGTTTGCAGTACCATCTACAAATTCCTGCGCATTGACAATTTTACTTGAGCTTGTACAGAAGTCTCCACCGCCGCTGATGGCTCTGAACCATTTTTCTTCAAGTGCCAGCTTGTAAGTATCGTAGAAATCGACCGCAGTAATCGCCGGATCTGTAATCATGGATGTGTCGGTATGGTCATTGAACTTCCAGACCAGCCCATCCTTGATACTGAACTGCCACTTGTTGGATACGACCTTGCCGCTTGGCAGTTCTCTGCCGCCTACCGCAACCGGCTCGCCCGAAGCCATGGACGGTGCCAGTACATAGCCTGTCTTGTCCTCATTGAATTCGTATACGTAAGGCGCATCCAAATAGTTCCCCATAAGACCGCCGCTAATATTGTCGTCGTATTTCCATTGATTCCATTGGGTCGGATTGTCAGAAAGCGCAGTCCGCAGTGTGTACGCCCCGACCTTGCCCTTGTCGCCATCCTCCATAAGCACATGGCTGTCATCGACGGCCATGGTCGAGAACTCCGTACCAAACTGCACGACCGGCAGATAGGTCTCGCTCAGGAGCTGCATTCTGCTGGAATAGAGATTGAAGCCTGCGTTTGCAATAAGCGGCACGCCAGCATATTGATTATGCAGCAGGTAGTCCTCTGCAGCTGCCATAAAGGTGTGACGCATATCGGCTGAGGCAAATTTGAAATTATAGGTTCCGTTTGCCGGTCGCGCGTCGACACTTGTGACCGTCACGACTCTTGTAAGCCTTGTATCCGTTCCCTTAATGCTATAGGTCAGCGTATAGTCTCCAGACTTCAATACATTCACAGTGCCTTCCACTTCTATATCTGAAGTCTGATCTGTTCCGTCTGCACGCACTGCCTCTACCCCTGCCATGGGATCAAACTCTGAGAGCTCATTGATTGTGGTATTTTCAGCACCTGTGATGGATACTTCAGCTGCCGCGCTCTCACTGCCGACTGCTGGAGCGCCGCCCGTATTGTCTTCAACCGTCTCACTGCTGCATCCGGTGAATGCTGCAATCAGCAGCAATACCATGAGCAGACCCCTAAAATCTGCTGTTCTTTTCATCTTCACACCATCACACTCCTCTTCCCATGAAGTCAAATCCCTTAACGTAGCAAATATAACAATAGCGCCTCTTCAGATTGTATGAATCGACGCCGATTTCAATAGAACACACCTCTTTTATTCATATATACCAATAAATATGCATATTAGAACGATTTTTTGCCTGCTGTTCGAAAATTTTTGTGTTTTATGCGGGGCCTGATGATTTCAGAATTCTCTTTGCATACACATAGTGCTATAATGGCAATACTTTCACGAATTATCTGAGCTTAAGGAAGGAAAAACTATGAAACTTGGAAAAGCGACACACCTGTTCTGTCTCGCTGCAGCTGTTTTGGCACTGGGTGCATGTTCCGCACCTCTTGACACAGATGCACTGGATCTGGCAGAAAAATATGAAAACAACACGCAAATCATCGTTGATGGCGGGGACCGGTCAGGCCTTCGTCAGCCCCATGCAAAGGTGGATATTGGGTATGGCGATAGAGAGTACTGGGCCTATACCAATGAATATGGTCAGCTGGTCATGGTAAGAGCAGCTGAAATCGTCCTTCAAAATGAGGACACGGAACCCGTCCTTTCCACTGGCCGATATTATGCTGACGAAGCCAAGGTCCCTGGCACTGAAAGTCCTGTGCTCGATGAAGGACATGTCATTGCAGATTCTCTCGGTGGTGTTTCAAACGCCTACAATATAACCCCGCAGGATAGTACACTGAACCGCCACGGTGACCAGGCCTATATGGAAAAGGCCATTCGTGATGCCGGGGGATGTACGGACTTCATCGCTGTCATCACCTATCCTGATACAGATACACAGATCCCAAATCACTACAGCTATACCTATACGCTAAAGGGACGTACAGTCCATGATGAATTCGATAATCTCAACCCGGATGAAGTGAATGCTTCCCTGGGACTGACCGGTTCCGGCAGTAATCAGGGCGCTTGTGACCCACAGTCTGACCTTGTGGTCATCAGCAATCTGAAACTCTCTCGGGTTGACCGACAAAAAGAGGAAGTTGACATTGAGAACACAGGAAGTCAACCCATTCAACTTAAAGGCTATACCCTCATCAGTGTCAAGGGAGACCAGAAATACGTCTTCCCAGCCTTTACCCTTGAAGCCGGCCAAACGGTTACGGTCTATGCAAAAGGGGGCACAGGTACACTGAAATGGTCAGACAACAATATCTGGAACAACGACAGTGACCCCGCTGAGCTATACGATGCTGAAATGCTGCTGCTTGACCGTGTGAACTGATTCCCTTGTGTCATGACAAACCTAGAACAAAAAATCCCCAGCCAAGTGGGATAAGCACTTATTCAGTGCATACCACTTGACTGGGGATTTAATTTTTTTGTAATCTGCCTTACGGCTGATCACAGGTGATTTCTACTCCATATCGTCCAGAATTTCTTGCGCTTCATCCACGCGTGCTTCCAGCATTTCAAGAAGCGTATCGAGAATTTCTTCAATCTCGTCATCATCTTCGTCATCCACTGCTGTCAGAAGGTCCTGGTAAAGCTCGTAAGCCTCTTCCATGTCTTCCCTTGCGCTATCTGTGACTTCGCTCATGGCACTGTTGGCACCGCCAAATCCGCCAAGCATCAGATCACCCTCTAAAATTGCGTCAAGCAGGGCATCCTTCAGGTCGTCTGTTTCATCATCATCCATATCTTCTATGGCTTCCAAAAGGTCATCATATGTGACATCGTCGTCAAGCGCGTCATCCAGAACATCCTCGATGATATCCTGAAGCGTTGTTGAACTTGTCTCCTGCTCATCTTCCATGGCTTCCTGAATGTCTGCGTAAATCTCTTCAAGACTCGTTAGAGCGTCACTCCAGTCATCACTGATATCTTCATAATATTCATCGATGATTTCCAAAATCTCGTCACTTTCATAGATGCCTGTCGCCATTTGCTGCCCCGGCTGTCCCATTTGACCCTGTGAGAAATTACCCATGCCACCTGCCATAGGCGGCATATTCGTAGTGTCTTCTGTCGTTGTTGCAGACTGCTGAAAAGGCATTTGTCGTGCCGTGTTTACGCCCTGCATGGTCCAGCCAACAGGTGGCTGATTCCCTTGTCCGCTTTGTCCTGTTGCATTTGCAAAGGACAGCCCACTTGCGCATGTCGACAGCATCAATGTCGCTGCCAGTGTTCCTACGATAATTTTCTTATTCATCATCCTGCCTCCTTGTTCATTCTTAAACTTATATGCAATAACTGCTGGGGGTTTTATCAGGTACAGCTTATCGGACAAATATAAGGAAAGTTTGCGGAAGATGTATGAAAACTATATGAAATTACAAAGACTAATAATTTTTGACACGCTAATTGACATGGTGTATGATGGTCCCAAAACACATGTATGACCTTTGTACATTCGAAAACGTGTTTAAAGTCTTATGATTGCTCATATAAATATAGTAAGCCTTCCCCGGGACCCAAGCGTTTTTCCAGGGGGGGAATCCAAGACCGAATGGAATTCAACCCATATTTATGAAAGGCGGGTGTTCCAATGGATTTTTTCAAGCCCTATTTTCAGAAAAACTATGAAAATAAAACGCCCTATGTGCAGAAGAAAGTCCTCTATTATCAAAATATCTTTATCGTGACATCCTTATACATTCTCTTGACAACATGCCTGTATTTTCCCTGGTTCTATCATGGCCTTGCAGGCTACGCAATCATTATGCTGCTCCTCTTGTCCGGTTATCTGCTCTATGCTGGAAAAATCATACCTTCACAGCTGAGTCTCTTCTTCGCAGGTACCCAAATTCTCCTTATTACAGTTAATCATCTCACCACATTCCATTTCTTTTCAAATTTAGTCATGTTTGTATTCATAACTGTGATTGTATGTATAGAAGCATGGCAGATTATTGTGGTCTACATATCTGCCGTCGGGCTGCTCCTTTACCGGCTTATACTCGCACTCGAATGCGGAGCCGAATCCCCTTTCTGTACCCTTGTTGCTGAAGACACCATATTTATGGTCATTAGCGCTTTCACACTCATGCTCATGTCACTCTACCTGGAAAAAATGATCCGCCGGGGCATTCAGGAAAAAATTGAGCTGTCAACATCTGCCGACATCGACTTGCTCACAAAGCTCTACACACGTCAAAAACTTCATGCAGACACAGGCATCCTGACGGATAGCGCCTATGAGCTCGCAATCATGGATATTGATTTCTTCAAGACTGTCAACGACACTTATGGACATAATGCTGGAGACCATATGCTTCAGGAGCTTTCAGCACTCATACGTGAACACTTCCAGCCGCCTGATTTTTACGTCTACCGCTGGGGGGGAGAAGAATTTGTAGTCATCTGTCACAGTGAAGCTGCTTCCGCCTTCGACTTGAGGCTGGAAAGCTTTCGAAAGCTGGTTCAGAAGTCCTTCACAGGCTCAAAAATCAACCTTACCATCAGCATTGGCAGTTACCATGTTCCTGAGTCGGAATCCTTCACGCAGGCCTTTTCAAACTGTGACAAGGCCCTTTACCATGCCAAGCAAACAGGTCGCAACAAGTTAACGCGAGGAGGTGTTTTGTCTTGAACCTGCTTGACCGCCCACCTTCAAAAAATTACAGAAACAGATCCTTCATTGAAAAAAAGGAATCCAACAACATCTTCAATCTGATGGTTTTTGTCTACATTTACTCCCTGGGCATGTTCCTGGCTGACCTTATCATTACAAGGCGTCTCATGTTCGTCCTTGCTGAGGTCGCTATCATGACCCTTGCCATGGGACTTGTATTCTATATATGGTATAAGGGGAAAATGGATCTTGCCATATCCATCACCGGACTTTACGGTGTGCTTTTCACCCTGATTATCTTCTTTGAGCAAATATCCATGCGCTTTTACATGCAGCTCATGGTGGTACTCATTATTACCATCATCGGATATCGCAAAGGCTATCAGTATGCACTCACCTTTCTCGTCATTGGCCCCCTCGTACTCATGAGAGCTTGGCTGGATATGGACATGCACTACTTCGTTTTCGTCATTGCAAGCCTGCTCTTCACCAGCTACATTCTCTACAATTTCAAGCAGGGATTCACCTCAGAAATCGAAGCCGCCATTGCCCTTAAGCATGTGCAGGAGACCGATGTTCTGACAGGGCTGCCCAACCGGCGTCATTTTGAAAACAATCTGCGCCACAGAATGGGAAACAACACGACACTTATTGCGCTTATTGATCTCGACCATTTCAAAAGCGTCAACGATACCTATGGTCATCCTGTTGGAGATGCGGTGCTGATTCAGTTCTCTGAGCTTCTTGCAAAATATGTTTCTAAGGATACGACTGCCTATCGGTGGGGCGGGGAAGAATTCCTTCTCGTGAGCCATCACGAAAGACAGGCCTTGCTTGAGAAACTGGAAGGGCTTCGTGCTGAAACACAGGACACCACATTTATACAAGGCATACGACTGACCATCAGCATGGGCATTTCAGACATTCCTAAAACACCAAACCAGATTCAGGACGGCTTCATTCGAGCCGACAGGGCTCTCTACGAAGCCAAAAACAGCGGTCGCAACACCCTGAAATACATTTTTGTCGATTGACTCCAGTCCCACAGCCAATAAAAGCAAATGCCACAACCCGTGTTGGGGGTTGTGGCATTTTTATGTGTCTAAAGGCTCTCTGAAAGATACGCTTTCAGCTTCAAGATGATTTTCTCTGATTTGGTCACGATGTCATTGATTCCGAAATAGACAACTTTCTTCCCTTCAAACCTGTCCAGACCGACAATGCCAATGTCCTTTGACAATATGACAATGTCCGCTTCATCTATATTTGATTGCTCCAGCTCGTTGTTGATTCCAAGCGCCCCCTGCGTTTCCACAAATATTTCAACACTGTGAAGGGCACTGTACTTTTTTAAGGCTTCTGAAGCCAGATAGGTATGCGCCACCCCGGAAGGGCACGCCAATACAGCAATAAATTTCATAGTTCACCTCTAGTCATTCAAATCGATTTCTATAACATCCATTTGGATATTTGTTTTGAGATCAGCATTTATATCGAGTCTTCTTCTCCAAAACATATTCATCAAAAAGGCAACCACACCGGACCCGAGCAGGATTGAAAACAGAAATGCCATGCTTCCGGTCACCGCAGGCAGTACCAGCGGCCCGCCCCAGGCTGCCATACTCTTCACATTCAGCAGTGCTGCAGATACTGCACCAACCGCCGTACCGACCATCATGATGGGGATGGTCTTAAGTGGTGAAGACACGGCAAAGGGTATGGCCCCTTCGGTTATGCCTACCAGTCCCATGAGCAGAGCCGCCTTCCCCGCTGTCTTTTCAGCTTCATTATACTTGCTCGGCATTGTAAATACGGCAATGCCCACACCAATGGAGGGCACACACACTGCAACCGAAGAAATCCCTGCAATATGGTATAATCCCTCTGAAATTGCCATGATGACAAAGGCATAGGCCGTTTTGTTAATGGGACCGCCCAGGTCAAAGGCAATCATGAATCCAAGGAGTATTGCCAGTAAAATCATATTCTCACCTTCAAGGATCGTCAGATACTCAGAAAGCTTGGCAGATAGATTTGAAATCGGACCGCCAATCCAGAGAACCATGATCATTGTTGTTATGAATGTCGAGAGTACGGGAACAAGGACAATTGCCTTGGCTGATCGAAGCTCCTTTGGTATGTCGACTTTCTTTAACTGCCTAACGACGTGCCCACCAAGAAAGCCTGCAAATATGGCCCCGAGAAAACCTGCACCAATCTCGTTGCCGATCCATGCAGCTATGGCCGATGGGGCAATTGCCGGCCGGTCTGCTATTGAATAGCCAATATACGCTGCAAATACAGGAATCATCAGTTTGAACCCAGCCATGCCAATCCGAATCAGCACAGAAGATATCCACATAATCCATTCCTGCTTGAAGTCTTTCACAGAAATGCCAATCGCCATCATTATGCCCCCGGCAATGACAAATGGCATCATATAGGAAACACCTGTCATCAGGTGTTTTCGAAACTGACTGCCTGTAGCTCTCCACACGTTCATAGTTCCCCCTGATATATTGATCGAACCCTAGACCTATTGAAAGAGTTGAAATAGTTCATGCTTGTTTTTAGCCTGCTTCAGATTGTCCTTAAAATCTGTGTCCATAAATTTCTTAGACAAATTGGACAGGAGCTCCAAATGCACACGTGACGCGTCACTGCCTGACACTGCAATCATACATACTCTTGTCACTGCTTCCCCCTCCGTCCAGGACATAGGCTCACGCAGCCTTATAAACAGGATTGTCGGGTTCTGCACATGCACTGAATTGCAGTGCGGAATTGCGAAACCGTCTCCAATTGCAGTTGTCGAAAAGGACTCTCTTTCTTCAAGCGCTTCTACAAACGCGTCCTTATCATCAATCCGTCCGATTGCTTCAAGCTCTGAGCCGCAAAACTCGAACAATGCCTTCTGATTCTCAAATTCAAGGTCGACGAACAGAAGATCTTCATCAATAATACCCTTCATTACAATTCCCCTCTTACGCCCTTCTAAATATCATTATGAAACAATCGCACCAGGTCCTCTTTGGATTTCACCGCATGTTTCTGTGCAAGCCAGCTCTGATCATCGAGGAATCTATACAGCGTCGAAAAGAAAGCTTCCGATTGTTCCTTATCTTCCAGTTTTAGTGCAAACAGCAGTACCAGATCTACCTCGGTATCCCGATACACGATGGGCTCCAGCAATTTGATTGTCACGATTTTCGATTGATTGACATAATCCTGATTCCCGTGGGGAATACTGATGCCGTTTCCTATTATGGTCGTCCCAACCTTTTCGCGGTTCAGAACCGATTCTGTAAAGCCTTCATCAGCAACTCCATTCTCAATAAGAATGCGTGAATATGTGCTCAGCAGGTGGCGGAAGCTTTCGGCACGTTCAACCACATACATGTACTGTCTGTCAAATATGTTTGAAAAAAGTTTGTTTTCTTCATTCTCCCGAGGATCTGCCTCGTCCATTTTGAGCCGTACCTTGCGCTGGTCATTCAAATCAAACATAGGTGTCACATAAATCGCTTCCGGATAATCACGAAGGGCAATGGTTGTAATCACCAGATTGAATGTTTCTATCAGTCCAGGTGTGAGTTTTGCATATGGAACCACCTCGACACGTTTAAAGGATGGAAAGACCCGCTTTAGCCGAACCGCAACAAGCTCTGAAGTTCCAATGCCACTGGCACATACGACCAATGCACTGAACTGCTTTTCAAGACGTCCAACAGCCCCTGCGATATGCATGGTCAAATAGGCGACTTCATCTTCATTGATCGAAAAACCATACCGTCTTTCAAAGAGGGCGTTCGTCGCCCAAGCTGCTGCAAAATAGCTTGTGTATTCTTCTTTAATACGATCAAGCAATGGGTTGCGCAGGGCAAGCCCATATTTTAGACGTACGAGGGTTGGTCTCAAATGGAGCATCAGAGACTGCCTCAAATGCAGATCGTTTTGAAAGTCCATTTCTAGAATGTCCCCAACAAGTTTAATCAGGCTCGTCACATGTTCGTCTAAGTCAGCAAAGAGGCTGTCAAAACGCTGCATTGTCTCCAGCCTGCTTCCTGCCTGGATTTTTGCACCCAGCAGGTGTAGTGTTATATAGACGCTTTCTTCTTCAGCAAATGATTTCGAAAAAAGCGTTTCGAGTTTCTCAACCATCTTTACAGCAATACCGTACTCTCGTGTCTCTCTCAGATCTTTGAACTCCATGGTATGCGCACCGATTTCTCTTCGCATCTTGACCCGCTGTGCTGCAATGGCAAGATGGGCAATCAGGTTTGTGAAACCGCCATCGGTAAAGGTATAGCCAAGTTCGACCTCTGCATCTTGAACTATCTTCTGAACAGACACCAGGTCCACTTTCGGAAACAAGCTCATGATTTTCCGGTAATTGACCGGACTCATGCGATAATCTGTCTCTAGTGCACCCTGTTTTTCATTCACTACACTCTCCGCTTCGAAATACATGTCCATCATGGATTTTCGAATATCGGATTCAAGGCCCTCAATCCAAATACCCTGTCCCTGCTTCTTGTTGAGTGTCAGTCCTCTATCCTTCAGCCATTCATCAACAATAACCAGGTCATTGGCTATGGTTGTCTTACTGCAATAGAGCTCATCTGCAAAGAGCTGCAAGGTATAGGTCGTTTTATTATTGAAGAGTGTCTGCAGGATATAGTGGCGACGCGATTCCGCGTCACTTCTCATGGTGCCGAGTCGAACGCCTTCAACCGCACGCGTCAGCACATCCATATTTGAATGCTTCTTATCAATGTAAACCCCTACTCTGGGTTTTTTGACAAGCACCAGCTTCTCAGACGTAAACTCCGATTCAATCTCTTTTAAATAATTTCGAATGCTTTTAGGAGAAACCTGAACAGCTTCTGCCAGAATCTCCGTAGTGAGCGGTTTATCCGACTCAATGAGTTTAAGCAATATTCTCTTTTTATATATGGCTTTATCACGTTGGCGCATAGAAGTCCTCCCAAAACATTTCTATAATCACATCCTACCACTCAGGGCCGCCGGATTCAAAGGAAGGATATCCACTTATTTACCCAATAAATGCGGTAAATACTGAATATTACCGCATATTGAAAGGCTGATGCATCATGCACCAGCCTTGGGATAAAAAAATCATACTATGTGTCATCGCTCCATTTAAGACCGGTTGACAGACCGACTTAGCTGATTCGGTCCAGTATTTCAAGATGCAGTTGCTCCAAATCAGGCACAAAGCTTCTGAGGAGCTTGCTGTGTCCCCTTGTTTCCATGTCCCCTATGCCAGCAGGTATAAAGACCACATCATAGGGCTGGAGTTCCACTGAAAAGGTGTCCGACTGGAATGTACAGTGCCCTTCCAGACAAACAAGAATTTCAAATGCCGCTTTACGCTTTGGCCAGATTCCGCTTCCCCTGAACAGCACTTCTTCAAGCAAAAAGCTTTTTGAAGCCATGAGGATGTTCCTTTTGAAAATGCCTTCTTCAATTCCGACACCATTTCGCTTTGGCGGAACACCATATTTCTTCAGCGAACGCGCAGCTTGATCAAGATGGAGTTCCCTATTTTGGTCAAAGTCATAGATTCTGAATGTGGCATCTGAATTCTGTTGAACCTCAATCAAGAATATCTCCCCCTCTAAGGCATGTACAAGTCCCGCAGGGATGTAGATGACATCGCCGGCATAAAGGGGAACTTCATTGAACTGATTCAAGTCTGTATTATCTAAAGAAACCGTGTCCATTTCCTTATAGCCGGCAATCATTCTGGAACCTGCACCAGCATGGAGTATGTACCAGATTTCATCCTTGCCGCGCGCATACCCAAGCGCCTGCGCTGTCGTGTCGTCCGGATGAACCTGAACCGAAAGATGTCCCTGATCTATCTCCAGAAACTTGAGCATCAGCGGCAGACCCTCTGCACCTTGCTTTGCACCAAGCATTTCTGTCAGATTTTCCCTGAGCAGGTCCTGAAATGACCTGCCTCTGAACTTGCCGTTTAAGACCTGGCTTTCCATCGTCGGATGATCTGTCACGTCCCAGCGTTCACCCACCGACTCTGCTGACTGATTCGCCGTATTTATCAGCCGCTTTCCGCCCCATACCTTTTCCACATTCTGTCCTCTGAGTTTCAGTGGATACAGCATCACATCACCCGCTTTTCCGCTAGGTAAACCTTATAGCTTTTCCAGCATGAGAGAAGAAAGAATCCAACAATCACAGCAGCGTTGGCATAAATCGCATTCAGACTCATGTCCGCAGGGTGGTTTATCAGCAAATAGGGCAGGAGCAAAAGGAGCATTCCAGCCCCAAAGAGCCGATCTGCCCACTTAGGCCATGATTTTGTGAGTGCGATTCTTTTAAAAAGAATTACAGCTACAACGAATACTGGAATCAACTTGTTCATTCCTTCACCTCTCTTTTAGAAATACGGTAGGCTTCACTAATACGCTTCTGTGCCTCAAAGGCCTGTTTGAAATCGGCACCCTTTCTGTCTGCCTGGGGTGCAAACACACAGTGGGCAAATTCAACAAGACTTGCAGTATGGCAGCTTTGGAAGAATCCCAGTGCAGCGCGTCTGGCAGGATAATAGCGCATTGCATCAGAATCTCCTTCAGCTGTGAGAAACACGGTCTCGCCTGTTTCAAAGCTATGATATTCAATACGGTATGGATCGGATGAAGACATTTTAAGGCTTCCCTTTTCACCAAATATTTCTATGCCATCTCTCTGCAGGTGCTCTGCATAGACACGTGATACCTCAAGTGTTCCAGCAAAACCCTCTTCAGATTTCAAATAGACCTTGCTGATTTCATCCACATCGGTACGTTCACGAAAGTGCACACGGCTGGATGCGCTCTCCACCTTAAGGGGGCCGAGTGACCATAAAAGCATATCCATCAGATGAACACCCAAATCGAGTAGCGCGCCACCGCCCGATGCGGCTTTTGTGCGCCATACACCTTTTTTTGATGCGCTCAGATAGCTGCTGTGATATGTCACCGCCTCAAAGCTGATCAGGCGTCCAATTCGATTCTTATCAATGCATTTTTTAAGAAGCGTCAGCGCTGGCATGAATCTGTACATAAGTGCTGCACCGTTTTGAACGCTGCTTTGCTCAACGAGGCTGCACATGAGCGCTGCGTCTGAATCATCCGGCGCCAGAGGCTTCTCACAATATACCGGCACCTTCATTGCAGCAGCGATTTCGACAGATTCCTGGTGCAGATGATTTGGCGTGCAGATACTGATGAAGTCCAGTTGGCAGGTTTCTATGGCTTCTTTCAGGGTTTCAAAGGTCTGAACACCTTGCAGCTTCACCTTTTCAGGACTGCGCGTTACAACAGCTGCCAGTTCCAGATTAAATGGCAGGTCCTGACGAAGACTGGCATCTGCTGCCGCCAGCGCATGGGTTCTTGCGATTGCACCAAATCCAACAATTCCAAATTTCAATGTTCTCATTTTTCACTCCGTTCATGACATCATTTCAAGTCATTTTTGTCCAAATAGAGAAATCTCCCCTAGGATACGCTTTAGGGCTCTTCCCGGAGAGATTTCTATGATTTCAGGCACATGGGTGCTGCTTACTGCGCCTGCAGGTGGCTCACAATCTTGTCTACGATCTGGTCTGACTTTTTAACCAGATCGCTGACGCCCACACGAACAATTTTCTTGCCGTTAAAGCGCTCAGTCTCCTTAAGTCCAATGTCCTTAGCCAGAACAACTATGTCTGCCGCTTCAATATCCGAGGGTGTCAACTTATTCTCAATGCCGATCGACCCTTGTGTTTCAACCTTGACCTCAATGCCTTTTGCCTTTGCCGAACGTTCAAGCGCTTCAGCAGACATATATGTGTGCGCCACGCCTGATGGACATGCCGTTACCGCTACTATTTTCATACTTTCCTCCTAAGAATCAATCAAATGACAACTCTACGTCGCCGCTTCCAGCCTGTACCGCTTGCGCTTCACGTGCTTCCACAGGCTTTTTAACCAGATTTACAATCAGCGCTGTAGATACTGAACCGATTACAATTGCCGCCAGATATCCCAGTTTTCCAGTAACTGCTGGAAGAACAATCAGACCACCCCATGCAACCATGTTTTGTGCACCAGCAATCGCTGCTACAGAACAGCCGATTGCAGAACCGATCATTATGGATGGGATAACACGCAGCGGGTCAGCTGCTGCAAAAGGAATTGCACCTTCTGTAATGCCTACTGCACCCATAAGGATAGATGCCTTGCCTGCTTCACGTTCAGCTTCTGTGTATTTCTTCGGTGCCAGTAGGGTTGCAAGACCCATTCCGATTGGTGGAACACATACGCCTACAGCGTTGATGCCACCAATGTGGTATAACCCTTCAGACACTGCCATAATTGTAAATGCGTAGGCAACCTTGTTCACAGGACCACCCATGTCAAACGCGTCCATAGCGCCCATAATGATAGCCAGGATGACGATAGAGCCTGTCGAAACGCCTTCAAGCCATGCAGTCAGTGCTGATGAGAAAGCGGCTATTGGGGCACCGATAACCCACTGCATCAAGCCTGCAGTGACAAAAGTTCCGACAATTGGAATGACGAAAATTGGCATGATTGAACGGAATACTGCCGGTACCTTGATTTTTTTCAGGTAAAAAACAACAATACCTGCAATAAGACCCGCAATAATGGCTCCGAAGAAGCCTGCGCCCATTTCATTGCCCACGTATGCCGCTATCGCTGCTGGTGCAATACCAGGACGTTCCGCGATTGAGTAAGCGATGAATCCGGCAAGAATTGGAATCATGAGTGTGAAGCCGCGTACGCCAATGAAGAAGAGATCATACAGCCAAGTTCCCTCTGGTGGCACTGCACCTTGACCATACATTACGACTGACAGCGCAAGTAGAATACCGCCCGCTACGACAAATGGAATCATGTACGATACGCCTGTCATCAAATGCTGACGTGTGTCCTTAAGAATTGCTTTTAAATCTGACATTATGATACCCCCTTTAAAATAATTGCAGCCCGAAGGCTGTTAGTAACAAGTTGAGCCTTTTCTAAAGCTGAAGCAGCGCCAGCATTTCGCTTTCAGACTGCGCCGCTGCAACAGACGCCCTGAACTCTTCACGCATAATCATGCGGGACAGCTTTGCCAATATCTGAAGGTGTTCATTGCCAGCCTGACTTTCAGATACACCAATCATAAAAATGAATTTTGCCTCTTCCTCTTCCGACCACTGAACTGGATTCTTCAAGCGAGCAAATGCCACGGTCGTTTTAGAAACAGCATCTGTCTTACCATGCGGTATGGCAAACTGAAATCCGATAGATGTTGGAAAGGTATTTTCCCGATCGAAAATCGCCTCTTCAAATTTATTTTGTGACACCAAACGATTTGCTTTATTCATGATGCCTGATATTGCCTTAATGGCTTCGCTCTTTGAGTTCGCTTCAAGATCCAGTACAATTATCTCTTTTGCAACAATGCCCATTTTCAGTTCCTTTCTCATTACATCCTGTATTGTTTCGTTATTGTTTATTATTATTTGTTATTGCTTTGTTCGATTAAATCTTATCATCAGTCAGACCAGACTGTCTATAAATCAAAATAACGTTTTCCTGCCACATTAATACGGCAAAAGTGAAAAACGCCCTATTTATAAATGGAAACAAGAAAAAAGTGCCGCAAAATGACTTTCATTAAGAAAATCATTCTGCGACACCGTCATTTATTCTCCACCAATACAGGTTCTGAATCCAGCATCCCTGAAAAAATCATTGATACGCTCCAAATCTCCGCCCTGTACTTGAGTCATGTCTTTCAATTTGTACTCCAGCTGAAGCTGCTCGTATTTTCCACTTCCGTACTGGTGAAAGGGCAGTAAATCCACCCGATTCACACCGCAGGATTTCAAAAAATCCGCTACCGACTCAATATTGTCCTGTGTATCCGTATACCCAGGAATAATTGGAAGACGTGGCACCACATTGACGCCTAAGTCCACCAGCTTTTTGAAATTGCTCTGTATCAGATTATTGTCCGCATTTAGAATCGCTTTGGCCTTGGCGTGATGCATGATTTTCAAATCGAATAGGAGGATGTCCACATGCTTTCGGAGTGCTTCAAGTCCTTCCCAGCTTCCCATGCCTGAGGTTTCCATCGCCACATGTATGTTGCTGCGTTTGGCCGATTGTGCCACCTCGAGTGCAAAGCGCCACTGACTCAGGGGTTCTCCCCCGCTGATTGTCACACCGCCTCCAGAAGCTTCGTAGAAGAGCCTATCACGCTCAACCGCCTCCATGACCTGGTCTACAGACATGGGCGTTCCAATTTCTTGAATGGCATTTGTCGGGCATTGACCCACGTCAAGCTCACAGGCATAAACATCTTTTGCCCGGCATTTTATACACAGCTCAGACTTGCGCAGCAGGGTCTGTCCAAACTCAAGTGACTCTGGATTTGAACACCAGGGACAACGCAGGGGGCAGCCCTTCAAAAATACCATTGTTCGTATTCCACCGCCATCATGAAGGCTATAACGCTGAATGTTAAAAACTGTTCCTATCATGACATCACCTACAATGCATGCTCTCGGCGCATGATGATATCATCCTGGATGGATTTGTTAAGTTCTGTGAACATTGCCGAATATCCCGCAACACGCACAACAAGATTGCGGTACCTTTCTGGATTTTGCTGAGCGTCTCGCAGCATGTCAACAGAAACCACATTGAACTGAACATGCTGTATCTTCAGCCGCATGAAAGCTTTCAAGTAGGCTACCAGCTTACGTATTCCAATTTCATCTTCAAGGGCCTCAGGACTGAACTTAACATTGAGCAGACTGCCATTAGAAAGTCTGATATGGTCTAGCTTTGATACACTCTTCAAACTGGCTGTCGGTCCCTTTTGATCTCGTCCCACCATTGGGGAAAGCCCCCCGTCAGCAAGCTGTTCCTTGGCAAGCCTGCCGTCAGGTGTGGCCCCAACAGCTTCTCCCAAGGGAATATGTGCGGAAACCGTATAGGAACCTGGACTAAACACGCCGCCTCTTATGTTCCTGTGTTTTTCCACTGCATCGCAGTAATGTGCCAGAACATTGCGTCCAAGCTCGTCCACATGGTCAATATCGTTTCCGTACTTGTCAAACTTATGAATCAGCCTTTGACGCAAGACTTCATTGCCTTCAAAATTGCTGTCAAGAATTTCAACAAGCTCTGTCAATGTCATTTCCCGGTCTTCAAAGACCAGCTTTCGGATGACATGCAGAGAGTCTGCAAGGTTGGCAATGCCAATGCCCTGTACACCTGAGAAGTTATAATGTGCCCCGCCCTTTGTCACATCCACGCCCCTGTCAACACAGCCATCAATCATGACTGATAGAAATGGCGTTGGCGCAAGATCCCCATGTGCCTTATCGATGATATTGGATCCCTTGACCATCATATCGACATCGTGGTCAATTCTCTTATAAATGCGTTCCATCAGCGCTTCAAATGTATTTAGACGCTGGTGTTCCTCCTTAAGCGTCACCTCCATGAGTCTCAGCAGATTGAAAAGTGCAATGTCATGGAGACCATAGGTCTTGCCTGGTATGGATACTTCAACACAGCCAACAACAGCATAATTTCTCGCGTCTTCAAGGGATACGCCCCGATTCAGATAGGCAGGCACAATCACCTCATCATTGAATACCTGCGGCATGCCTGTGCCCAGTCGGATCACCTCTGCCGTTTTAATCAGGAACGCCTCCGGAGTCTTCTCATGAATCCGTATGCCCATATTAGGCTGAGGGAGGCGGATTTCTGAAAAAACATCCAGCATCTTATAACTCAATCTGTTGGTGGCGTCCTTGCCATATCTGTCCACACCGCCTAAAACGATATTGAATCCGATTGGAAATCCTGCAAAGAAACGCGCGCTTTCCTCACTGCGTATGGCAATAATTGTATTGAACTTAAGCATGAGATCACGCAGAATGTCGTCCATGTAGCTTTCAGATACACCATTCTTCAAAGAGGTTTCATAGAAAGGATACATATACTGGTCAAATCTGCCCGGTGAAATTGAGCTGGCATTGGATTCCTGCTGAAGCACCACATTTAAAATCCAAAAGAGCTGTACCGCTTCATCGAACTGAATCGGCGCCTCTGTCTTAATATGGTTCAGTATGGTCAGGAGTCTCTCCGCTTCTTCCAAGCGTTCTTCTGTCGCAGTCTGCTTGTGTTCCAGCACTGCGTCATAGAGCCTTTGAACATAGGTCTGCACCGCTCTTACCGAAATGGACGCCGCCCTTAAGAAATCATTGTGCTTATGTTCTGCACGCTTTGCTTCAATCTCTTCCAGCGCCGCACCCAGACCCTTGCTGAGCAGACCTTCAAAATTGGGGATAATATGTCCCTGTCCCTTGTCCGTCTGGTTCAGCTTAACGATATTGCTTTTTCTGAGCTTGTTGATATCCTCAGGTATGCGTGACTCCACCTCGTCCTTTAAGGATTTGCCTTTCCAGTATGAATACAGGTTTTCCCGGTATTGGAACTTGTCATGGTCAGAAATATCGAACTGATCCTGTGGTCTTGTCGCAAGACTGTCAAGCTCATCATGGATCCAGTAAGGGGACATTTCCGGCGAAACCACACCAGAACGCGGTTTCTCAGACCGGCCACCCACGAGAAGATCCCGCTTGCCAATGACAACTTTTGATTTTGTAAGTATTTCTTCAAGTGCTTTCGCCCGTCTGATGACTGCTGACTCGCCCTCTGACCCTTTCCAGGACTCCGTATACAGGATTGCTCTTTCAAGTGTCACTTCGCGTCTGTTCTCAAACAGATCCATTTTCACGCTGTCGAATCTTGGATCAAGCATAATAGACCTCCCGTCTCGTCTTGTCATCCCTAGTCCTGGATGAGCCTCTCAGTTCCATACACACTTTTCCAGTCCTCTATGAATCGGTTTACAGACCAGTCTGTTAAAGCGTTTTTAAGCAGTCTGTCCATCAGATCCTTCTGAATTGTGATAGACTCTGCGCCCGCCAGTGTTACTTCGTGAACCTGACGCACATTCTTGAAGGATGCTGCAAGCACCTTTGTATCCAGCTTACTTATGGCAAACAGCTTCTGAATGTCTTCTACCAGCGCGACACCATCAACATTGGTATCATCTGCCCTATTGATATATGGCGCTACGAATTTTGCGCCGGCCGTTGCGGCCATCAGCGCCTGCGGTGCAGAACAGCAGGCAGTCGCCGTTGTATTGATGCCCATTTCGGAAAGCTTCCTAATTGCTTTGATTCCTTCAGGAATAACAGGCACCTTGATGTAAAGGTTACCGCCAATTTGACTTTTCAGATATAGCGCCTCTTCGATCATATCCTCAGCACGTGTTGCAAGAACTTGAACATGCAGCATCTTTTCTTCACCGATGATTTCGCGTATATCCCTGACAATATCAAGGAAGGGTCTCTTCTCAGCCGCGATGATCGTTGGATTCGTCGTCACACCTGCAATTGGATAGCGGTCATTGACTTGTCTAATATCCTCCAGATTTGCAGTGTCCAGCATATAAATCATATTAATTCTCCTCTCTACCAGCAAAAGTATAAAAGCAGTTTGTCGCTTTTACAGTATTGAATTGACATCTATTTTTGTTCAAGCTTCTCTTATGCGCCCATATATGCCGACAAAACGGAAACAATCAGTTCATGATCTTCCATTTGACTCAGCCCTGAAACCGTAATGGCGCCGATGGTCCCAACCCCTTTGACTGTAACTGGGAAGCTTCCGCCATAAGGTGCGTAGTCCCCTGCTTCAAGATTATAATCAGATAAAACCTTGCCCTTTGCCTCAAGCTTCTCCTTAAAGTGCATTGAGCTGCATTCGAAACGCTCAGTAACATTTGATTTTCTGCGTATCCAAGACCGCTGGTCGCTTGTTGCGCCATGCCCTGAAAAATAAAAGACCTGCTTACCATTTATCCTGATTTGAACCGCCACAGGAAGGGCTTGTGATTGAATGCGATTTGCAAACATTGCGCCAATCTCCCATTGAACCGCTGTGTCGAATCGTTCAAATATCAATTTTTGCTCCTCTTGAATACGTACATCAAGGCTCACTTCACATTCCTCCTTCTTGTCATTCAGAGTTTCTCTTGTCGATTACAATATACATCAATAACAAACAATAATCAACAATAAAAAACAAGTTTAATTTCCCATAAAAAAGAGGAATACACTTTGTATTCCTCACCCTAAGCCATATGTCCATACGCCAATAATCTATTCTAAAGCACTGTGATTTCAACGCCACTGAGCGCTTTTGCCACACTTTTTTCAAGGTCTCTATCCGTAATGACACCATCAATATCATGCAGGGTTGAAAATGTGTAAACACCGTCCTGATAGAACTTGGAATGATCCATAGCCAGGTATACCTGCTTGCTCACCTCAATCACCTTTTGCTTTGTGTTTCCATCTTCAACGTCAAAAGTGGAAATACCAAGGTTGTCCAGACTGACACCACTGCTGCCTATAAAGGCTATATCGGGCCTGAACCTTTTAATGCTGTCCATAGCCATAGCGCCGACAAATCCGTCCAGATTGCTGTTGTACACACCGCCTATACCAATAACCTTAACATTACGAGCCACTTTCAGTATCTGAATGATGGACACCATGTTGGTCAGTACAGTGATGGGTTTGTCAAAGTCAATGAGTTGTTCTGCAATCTGCTCATTGGTCGATGAAATATCCAGAAAAACGGTCTGGTTTCTTTCTATAAGCGCCACTGCCTTCACAGCAATTTTATGCTTGGCTTCAGCGTGCTTGTCCTTTCTACTGGAAACCGGAATGTTGACAGCCGATTTTCTAGCGAGCACCGCACCACCATAGGTTCGTTTGATGACGCCATCATTCTCAAGATTCTTCAAGTCCTTGCGAATGCAGTCTTCTGTTACTTCGAAGCGCTTGGCCAGCTCCTTTACGATGACTTTCCCCTCTGTATTCAACTGTTGAATAATTAAAGATACTCTTTCTTCTACGAACATATGACCCTCCTGTTTTATCCTGATTTCATTATACAACAAGATGGAACACGCCGTACATGTTTTGTTTCATATTGTTTTCAAGGTGTTTCGATAAGTACTCCCTGCAAAAATGAAAAAAACCATTGAATTTTGTCAAAACACGCTATACAATGATAAAAAAGAATAATAAACAATAATAACAATCAATAGAAAACGAGAGAGGGTGAATTTGTGTTTCAGTGGTTGCGCGGTACAGAAGCCAAACACGACCAGGCAGCAATCCATGAACTTCCATCCAGTCAGTCACCACAGACAAATATGGCACTGCTTCAATTTACAGAGACTGTTGGATATACATCGGATTTTCTCAGCTCTGAAATCCGCAAGAATACTGGCGCAGTTAATACAATTCGAGAAAATGTTCAGCGATTGACTTCAATGTCTGAACGGAACACGACCAATTCAGAAAACAGTGCTTCTCAGGTTCAGCTCATGCAGGAAAATTCAATGGACATATATGCCCAGACTGAACGGATTTCGGGTATTTACAATCACAGCGCCGCTCAAATCAAAACGATTGCCTGTCATATGGAGGACTTCTCAAATTCACTTGCCTCTGTAGAACAGACTCACAATCTTCTTGAAAACGAGCTCTCCGAGCTTATTGACACCGTCAATGCCATCACTGACATTACGGACACAATCAGCAAGATTGCAAGCAGCATCAACCTGCTTTCGCTGAATGCGAGTATTGAAGCTGCCAGAGCCGGCGAGCACGGTGCTGGTTTCGGAATTGTCGCCGGCGAAATCAAGAAGCTTGCCGGCAACTCCGAAGAGGCATCAACGCAAATCAACAGTACCATTGTCAACATACTCAAGAAAATCAGCAGTGTTGAGCACACCACGTCCGAATCGAAGGTCAAAATGCAGCATATGAAAGATATCAGCCGTCAGGTTGATTTGACGGCGACCGAGCTTGCTGATTCTTCTACCGAAGTTGAAAAGTCGCTGGATGCCATTCAGCTGGCTACACACGACCAGGTTGAATCTACACGTTCACTTGCCGCATCAGCAGGTGAGATCATTGAAGACCAGAATGAAACCAACCATGCAGTGGCTTCCATTCTATCTGAAACCAACGCTCAGCATGCCTCAATGGAAAAACTCATGCATATTGCAGACGACTTGCAGAAAAAATCCTTGGAACTTAACACCTTCAGGCAAGATGCAAAATCGGATTCCCCACAGGATGACCCTTCCCTAGAACTCGACATAGACGATGAAGTCAGTATTGATTGGAACTAAGGAGTGAATAAGATGAAAAGAATATTTATTACAGGCGGAAACGGCTTTTTCTGCTCACGCTTCACCAAACGCTATCAGGACGAGTATGTTATCAAATCAACCGATAAAGAGGACTTGGATATTACGGATGCCCAACTGGTTATGGCGTCGATTAAAGCTTTTAATCCCGATATTGTCATTCATGCAGCAGCCATAGCGAGTACGGAGTTCTGCGACGCACATCCCGATCTTGCCAGAAAAATCAACGTCGATGGTGCCCTCAATGTCGCAAAGGCCTGCAAGTCAACGAATGCATCTCTTCTCTTTATCAGTACCGAGCAGGTCTTCAACGGCAATACTGGGCCCGGTCCGTACTCAGAAGAGACACAGCCTGTCCCAAACACCATGTATGGCAAGAACAAGCTTGAAGCAGAAGGGCTTATCCGTGAGATTCTTGACGAAGTCTGGGTACTGCGCTTCACTTGGCAGTTTGGACTGCCGGAAGCAGGCTGCGGCATGAGTCCCAACATCCTGTGGAACACGGTTCAGAACATTCTAAAGGGAGAAAAAACTACTGTTCCAACTGAAGAATACCGTGGCATGACAAACGTCAAGTACATGCTGAATCACTTCCCAAATGTTTTCGAGCTGCCTTACGGACTCTACCATATCGGATCGTCCAACCCACTTGGACGCTATGATGTTGTCTGTGAAATCTTCAAAGCACTTGGCCTTGAGAATCGTATAGATGAACTCCTTGCTGCAGACAGCGATAATGCAAGGCGCGATGTTCGCCTGTCTACTGAAAAGCTGTCTTCCCTAGGCATAAAGTTCCCATCAACGCCTGAAGGCATCACTGAATGTATTCATGATTTTGGTTTTAAAGTACAGTAAATATAATGGAGGAAATACAATGACTATACAAAAAACAGTAAAGGTTCTAAATAACGAAGGCCTGCATGCACGTCCTGCAAGTTTGCTTGTTCAAGCTGCGGCACAATTCAAATCAGATGTGTTTGTCTGTCATGAAGAAATGCGCCTTAACGCAAAATCCATCATGAATATTATGAGCCTTGGTCTGGCCAAAGATGCTGAGTTCACAATAGAAGCTTCTGGAGACGACGCCCAAATAGCGGTTGATAAACTTGCTGAGCTGGTAGACAGTGGCTTTGGCGAGCTATAGGAGGCAATGACATGTTAAAAGGAATTGCCGCTTCACCCGGTCTGGCCATGGCTACAGCACTGGTACTGGAGCACAGGGAACTGAATATTGATGCTAGTACAGTCAAGGATTCTGGAACTGAGATCGCACGACTTCAGAATGCCGTCGACAAAAGCACCACAGCACTCAAGGTAATCCGCGCCACAACTGAGGAAAAACTGGGTAATGAGCATGCGATGATTTTCGACGCACACCTCATGATTCTTCAGGACCCGGAAATTCTATCTCAAACTGAGCAAATGATCAAAGGCGACATGGTCAACGCGCCCCACGCCTTCCTGACTGTCACAGACAGATATATTCAAATGTTTGAAGGCATGGACAATGTGTACATGCAGGAACGCGCCGCAGATATTCGCGATGTGAGAATACGTGTCCTCAATGCCCTGATGGGGATTGAAACCATTGATCTCAGCATGCTTTCTGAAGATACAATCCTGATTGCCCATGACCTGACGCCAAGTGAAACTGCCACAATGGATAAGAACCGCGTTTTCGGGTTTGCGACAGATATCGGCGGACGCACTTCACATACCGCGATCATGGCGCGTACACTTGAAATTCCCGCCATTGTAGGCCTTAACAGCGCCACACAAAGCATTAAATCCGGCGACCTTGTTCTACTTAACGGAAGTACCGGGGAAATCACGGTGTGTCCCGACTCAGAAAAAATTGAAGCCTTTAAAGATGCACAGAACCAGTATGACCAGTATAAGGCCATGCTTAAAGAGTATACTGGAAAACCTTCTGTGACACTGGATGGAAAGCATATTGAGCTTGCAGGGAACATTGGATCCTCATCGGACCTTGAAGGGCTGCACCGAAACGATGCTGAGGGCGTTGGTCTTTTCCGCACCGAGTTCCTCTATATGAATCGTTCAAAGTTTCCAACCGAAGACGAACAGTTTGAAGCTTACAAGCAGGTTCTAGAAGGCATGGACGGCAAACCGGTTGTTATCCGAACACTTGATATCGGCGGTGACAAGGAGCTTAGCTACTTTGACATTGGAAAGGAAATGAATCCCTTCCTCGGTTACCGCGCCATCCGTATTTGTCTCAGGGAGAGGGCGATTTTCGAAACACAGCTTCGCGCACTGCTAAGAGCCAGTGTATATGGCAAGCTCAGAATCATGTTTCCAATGATCTCCTGTCTGGAAGAGCTCCAGAGTGCAAGATCAATTCTTGAAGAAGTAAAAGCTCAGCTCGACTCTGAGGGGATTGCTTATTCCAATGCCATAGAGGTTGGTATGATGATTGAAATCCCTGCTGCGGCAATCTGCAGTGACATTCTCGCTGAGCATGTCGATTTCTTCAGCATCGGCACCAACGATCTGATTCAGTATACCTGTGCCGTTGACAGGATGAATGAAAAGATTTCAGACCTTTACAATCCCTATAACCCGGCACTTATAAGACTGATCAAGACAGTCATTGACAACGGCCACCAAGCAGGGATTTGGGTGGGCATGTGCGGCGAGCTCGCAGGCGACCCGGTTCTTACGCCACTGCTCCTTGGTCTGGGCCTGGATGAATTCTCCATGAGTCCCCTGTCCATTTTGCCAATTAGAAAGCTGGTCAGCGAGATGACCCTTGAGAGGACGCGTGAAATCGCTCAGCAGGTCCTCTCCCTCAGCAGGTCGGCTGACATCCATAAGTGCCTGAAGGACCTGTAAATGAAGAGCCTATTTGTCTCAGACCTCGATGGCACCCTCCTTGATGACACACACACAATCCCCGAAAAAAATGCAACGGCATTAAAGGAAGCTAGCAATTCTGGACACGCCATTGCAATTGCCACAGGCCGGACATGGAAAGACGCGGCAAAGCTGTGCCACGACGCAGGGCTATCCCCCTGGATCATCAGTTCAAATGGCGCTTCAATCCGCAGACCAGACGGTGCACTACACCTGGATTTGTCCCTCCCTGCACATGTGACAGACCGGATGATCCGATTTCTGATTACTGAAAACATCTATTTTGAGTTGCTTTTTGATGAATATGTGCTCAGTGTAGACGCACTTTTTTCAGAACTGAAAAGCGAGGCCCACGAAGAAGCATGCCCCCCGGAAGATGAACGTTTCCACGAAAGCATCATTGACCGTCAGCTCAGTCAGAGCACTTGGACATCGGTCTCTACAAAGGCCATGATGATGCATACCCGGTTCGGTGCTCTGAACATACTGGCCGCTTCCTTTTCTGCAGAAAAACGTGAACGGATTCGCAATTGCTTTAAGAAGTACGATATGAGCATCTATAGCTCATCCTTTGAAAACCTGATTCTTTCACGCAGGGATGCAACCAAGGGCTTGGCAGTAAAAACACTGAGCGAACATCTTGGAATCTCACTGGACCATGTTTTCGCTTTTGGTGACAGCCACAACGATATATCCATGCTGCAGATGGCAGGCAAATCCTATGCCATGGACAATGCCTCTGATGCCGTCAAATCATATGCAAAAAATATCGCCCCCCTGAACACAGAATTCGGTGTGGCTAAAATCATTGAATCTCATTTGAAAGCTACTTCAAAATAGAACAGAAGCTCTAACAAAAAAAGAAAGCCCCTTGCATGTGTTGACCCTCAGATCAGCACACACAAGGGGCTTTTTAAAGTACTAAGACTTCAAGCCTGATAAGGGCTCTTACTCGGTGACCTGTAAATCACAGAAGGCCCTTTGCCGCTTCTTCGCAGCGAATACAGCAAAGACTACAAGGCCGTATCCGATCAGTGTTACCGGCTCAAGGAAGACAAGCATAATGCTGAAGGCGATAAGTAAGACCAAGGCGCCAACCTTATACACCCAGTGGCGCAGAATTTGTACCGAAGCCGCCAAACCAAGAATTGCATTGGCTATGAAAAACCCGTTTGCAATCATCACTAGACGCTCCATATCCACAATCTCCAGCATGGACAATGCCAAAACCATAAGATGAATTCCGCTAAAGCAGCCTATTCCTGTCACGGGTATGCCCTTGGCAGTCTTCAAAGTGAATATCTTAGGCAGATAGTGGTCAAGAGCTAGGGCATGCGCCAGTCTTCCCATGGCACCCACAATGGTCAGATAAGTCGTCACACAAAGCCCGGCCACTGCAAATGCCAGAATCAAACCGCTTGCGTTTCCAAACAGCGGATAAAGGACTTCATTCAAGGATATGTTTTCCACAGACAGGCTTTGTACGGCGAGTGCTACTGAAAAGTAGGTCAAAGACACTACAATCAGACTGAGGACTGTCGCAAATAGTATGGTTGCCTTTCCATTCTTGACTTCACTTGAATAGCTTCCAACAACCTCCCACCCGATAATCGCCCAGAAGAGCAGGAGTAGGGCCCGTCCAAACTCCATGGGATTGATCTCCTCAATGCCAGAAATATGGATGCTGTTCCCAGACAGGACATTGATACTGCTCACAATCAGAATCAGTGTAATCACAGAGGAAATCGCCAGACTGATTTTGGAGACCATGCCTATGTTGTTCAGGAGTATCAAAAATGCAGACACAACCAGCACCAGGGCAATGATTTCCTTGTCTAGCCCCGCCAAAGGGGCAAGATTGTTCAAATACTGAGCCGCCGTCAGAAGCACTGCCACCGGCCCAAACATGACCGCGGACATGAGCGCAAATGAGGAAAGAAGGCGTCCATTTAGCCCGAACACCTTTTCAACTGCAATGGTCATGCCACCTTCTCCAGGGTATGCCATGGACAGGCGTGCGAAGATCATTGCGAATAGCACACCGAGTATCAGTATAATACTCCAGCCATAAATTGCAGTATGGCCAATTTTGTCAAATACAAGCGGCGGCAGCAGAATAATCCCACTCCCAAGTATGGGGCCAATCATAAGTCCGCTTAAAGCCAAGCCATTAATTTTTCTCTCCATCTTTACACCACCTTTTCTTTTAGCTAAGATTAATGCAATAGCAAGTTTCAGTCAAATTGAAGGTTTTGATGATTACGTTCAGCCTGACTGATGAATGAACAAACGACAGTTTCGTCTCAACTTGAAGAAAGGTCTAGCATATGGATATTCGCAACTTTATCACCTTCAATGCCATCGTCTCCTACTCCAGCTTCACCAAGGCGGCAAAGGCACTCAGCTATGCCCAGTCCACTGTGACCCTGCATATAAAGGAACTCGAGAAACACTATGATGAGCCCTTGTTTGACAGAATTGGGAAAAAGATAATGCTTACCGAATTTGGCAGGGAACTCTACCAGAGGACCACCCACCTCGAAAAGGACTACCAGGATATCTTGGCACTCAGGGAAACCACTTTGCCTGTTAAAACAATCCGCATCGGGGGCTATGAGTCTATCCTCAAATACAGACTCTATGACCTTGTAAAGAACTTTTCAAGGCTGCATCCCAATGTCAATCTTTCAATCTACTACGGCAACTGCGCCGAGCTTCGGCAAATGGTCCGTGATGGCGCCCTTGACATCGCATTTCAGCTTGAAAACGAAACTGAGTTTTCCCAGTTGAAGAGCATTTCCCTCATTGAGGAAAAGCTCTGTCTGGTCCTCCCGCCAAATTCTGATTTGAGCGTACTCCACAGTGAAAATCTCGCAGTTTATCAGACTGAAAAAGTCTGCTCCTACCGTAAAATATTCGAACGCTATCTGACGGCACAAAAAATAAATCCGCAGTCTGTTACTGAAACCAGTTCAGTAGATCTGATCAAGCAGTATGTTTCATATGGCCTTGGATTTTCACTGCTTCCAGAGGTCACAGTCAGAGATAAAAGTGAACAGGAGAGACTGACAATTCTCCCTTTTGAGACAGATGTTTCTCTATACTCGCAGATTATCTATCATAAGGACAAACACACCTTCCCTGCTATGGAAAGCTTCATCGACCTCGTTAAAGACATGGCAGAAACCTGGGACTAGGATGCGGGAAAATCCTAGACAATTGAAAAGGACCCGCCAAAATTTGGCTGGTCCTAGATTGTCGACAAAGTCGACAAGATGGTAGACTGTAGAAAACTTCGAAAAGCAAGGCGCGGATAAAATCCGCTCTATGAGCGTACTAGCGTACGTGACTAGAGCGAATTTTATCCAGCAACGCAGTATTTCGTAGTTTTTCTACAGTCTGTGCCCCACCAAAATTTGGCGGGGCCTTAATGGTTGTTACAAAATCACACTGCTTGAACTTTCTCTTGCACCTGACTAATAATTCTCTTTTCTAACCTCGAAATAGACTTTGGAGTAGTGGCATACCGGACACATTTCCGGCGCCTTCTTACCCATAACCAGATGGCCGCACACGCGGCATTCCCACATGACTTCATCGCTTTTCTCAAAGACCTTCTGCATTTCAATATTGTTCAGCAGATAGCGATAGCGCGCTTCATGGGCTTTCTCAATTTCACCGACACGGCGGAAGCGTTCAGCCAGTTCCGGAAAACCTTCTTCTTCAGCTTCTTTTGCAAACCGGTCGTACATATCTGTCCATTCATAGTTCTCGCCTTCAGCGGCCTTGAGCAGATTTTCCGCGGTACTTCCCATATGTCCAAGCTCTTCGAACCAAATACGGGCATGCTCCTGCTCATTTCTCGCAGTTTGAAGAAATATTGCAGAGATTTGGTCATAACCTTCACGCTGGGCAATGTCCGCAAAATATGTATATTTATTTCTCGCCTGACTTTCACCTGCAAAAGCTTCCATGAGATTTTGCGCTGTTTTTGTGCCTTCGTATTTGTTCACTGCAGTAGCATTTTCTTCAAGCACTTCAAAATAGGACGCCGGCTTTCCGCATCGTGGACAAATAAAATCTTCAGGTAGTGGTCCCTCGTGAACATAGCCGCAAACCGTACAATAATATCTTTCCATTTCTTTTCCCTCCAGGTTCAATTGTTCAGATTCCAGTGTTTTCAGTCAACTAGAGTCCTGTCTTCTCGCTCAGACAAGCCTGCTTAACTGACCGCAACACTTAACAGCCATTCATTTACTACCCAAGGAAGCATGTATCATTCAGCGCACCCGCAATTACGACTTTTACTTCTTGCCCAAATTCCAGTAAAATCGAAGTAGAATTGAATTATTAACATGCTGGGTAAACATCTGTGAACAGATACATAGGGGTATTCTAACAGGGGGATTATATATGGTTCTGAACATAGTAAGATTAGGACGCTTAGAGTATGTGGCTGCACTTGAGGTTCAACTTGATTTGCTTAAAAAGAGGCAGTCTGGAGAAATTGGAGACACGCTGATTCTTGTAGAACACCCACCGGTTCTCACACTGGGAAAGCGCTCAGCAGAAGGGCTGATTCTCGCATCTGAAGAAGTTCTGGGACAGCATGGCATATCTGTTTTCCAGACAGACCGCGGCGGTCTGGTCACCTATCACGGCTATGGTCAAATTGTAGGTTATCCCATTGTGGATATAAAGCGCAGCGGTATTGGCATACGCAAGTTTGTTGGGGGTCTTGAGCAAATATTCATTGACCTGCTCAAGCATGAGTATGGTATCGACGCAGGCAAAGATGATGAACATACCGGTGTCTGGGTTGGACAGTCCAAGATTACAGCCATTGGTCTCGCCGTTCGCAGAGGTGTCACCATGCACGGTTTTGCCTTTAACGTCTGCCCGAACATGGCACATTTTGGACTCATCGTACCTTGTGGTATTCAGGACCGGGGCGTAGCCTCCCTCGAAAGCCTGCTGGACTCCCCTGTAGATTTTGACCAGGTCAACAACCAAGTCATTGATTACTTTAAAAAACAGTTTGGGTATGAAGCTGTGGTTGAAATGGATTATGTACACGTGGTGTAAAATAGACACACGCTTTCACGCAGAATGCGTTGAAGACTTCAAACTTTAACTGGGAACTTAAAAAGGACAGCGATCTGCATTTTCTAAAGAGATGCAGGTCACTGTCCTTCTTCATTTTCCTTAATCAGTTTTAAGCACAGCGCATCAACTAGTGACTGGCTTTAACCCAAATTGAAATCTAGTTTTTTGGCTTCATCAGTGGGAAAAGAACACATTCTCTGATTGGTCTATCCATCATTACAGAGAACAGTCTCTCAGAAACACCGAATCCGTATGCTGGAGGCATGCCGTAACGCAGTGCTTCGATGAATGACTCATCGTGATCATGCGCCTCTTCGTCGCCTTCCTCACCCATGACTCTTTGCTCCTTGAAGCGCTCTTCAAGGTCAATTGGATCGTTCAGCTCCGTATAGCCATTGCCCATTTCAGAACCGGCTAGGATAATCTGCATCTGAGCCACTTTACGGTTGTCTTCTTCAAGTCTCTTTGGCAGTGGATTCAGCTGTACTGGCTGACCCACAAGGAAGCCTGGACCAGAAAGGTTCTTACGAACAACTTTCCACAGAACATCCACCATACGCCAGAAGCCGATGTTTGTATCGTACGGAACCCCAAGGGAATCCAGTTTGGCTTCGATTTCTTCTTTTGTAGTATTGAAAATATTGATGCCTGTCTTCTCTTCAATGATTGTTTCGAAATCGTAGATTTCCCATTCCTTGTCCATATCAATTTCAAAGCCTCTTGCTGTGAACTTTGATGAGCCCATTACGGCTTTTGTAACCTTGCGGTAAAGCTCTTTTGTAAGCTCCATTCCGTCTTTGAAATCTGCGTATGCCCAGTAGAATTCCATTTGCGTGTAGTCCTGAAGATGCTCAGGGCTCATGCCTTCGTTTCTGAACTGACGTCCGATTTCAAACGTCTTTTCAAAGCCTGCTACAAGAAGCTTTTTCTGCCATAGCTCACCCATTGAAATTCTCAGAACAACATCGATGTCCAGAGCGTTATGGTGTGAAGTAAATGGTGTTGCTGCCGCGCCGCCGGCTGATGTTTCAAGAATTGGCGTTTCAACCTCCAGGAAGTCATGTTCGATTAGGAAGTTTCTGATTGTGCTCCAGAATTTTTGCTTTTTCAGGAAGATTTCCTTAACTTCGCGGTCCATGATAATGTCAAGGTAGCGCTTTCTGAACTTGATTTCATCATCTGCGATACCATGGAACTTCTCAGGAAGTGGCTTAAGCGCCTTAGTCAGGTGGTGATAGCGTGTTGCCTTAACCGTAACTTCACCTGTCTTAGTTTTGAACACTGTACCTTCGATACCGACAATATCGCCGATATCTGCCATGTCATAGAGCTCAAAATCTAGCTCAGGCAGTGCATCTTGACGCAGGTAAATTTGGATAAGTCCGTCGTTGTCCTGAATATGCATGAAACCAGCTTTGCCCTTGCCTCTTTTACTCATGATTCTGCCAGCTACAGTCGTCTGATAGTTCTGTTCTGCTAGCTCGTCTTTAGAAACCTCGCCGTATTTTTCCTTTAGCGATTCAGAGTGGTCAGCTGGTGCAAACTTCTTACCAAATGGATCGACACCCATTTCTCTAAGCTTGTCCAGTTTTTGGACACGAATCATTTCCTGTTCATTGATTCTTGGTGTACTTGGATTTTCTTGGTTGCTCATTCTCATCTCTTCCTTTCAACAAATGGGTTACTGAAGCTTAAAGAGTTATACCGGTGTTTTGAACCTTTCAGTGAAATGCTGGCTTGATTAGGAGTGCACAGAGCAATCTGCGATTGCTGAAGTTGTTGACATAGTCAACAAAATCCAGACTGTTGAAAACTTCGAAAGACAAGGCGCGGATGTAATCCGCTCCAGGAGCGTACTTTGCGTACGTGACTGGAGTGGATTACATCCAGCAACGCAGTATTTCGGAGTTTTTCAACAGTCTGAGCAATCTGCGATTGCTCATGTCGCTGGGCTTTTCTGACTTAGTCTTTCTAGAGCAGTAATGCACAGAGCAATCTATGATTGCTCATGTCGCTAGCCGCTCTTTCGAACTTAGTCTTTTCAAATCAGCGATGCACAGAGCAATCTGCGATTGCTCATGTCGCTAGCCGCGCCATATACGATTGTGTAGATAAATGTTGAATTTTGTGCGAGCACAATTCAACATTTATCTACACAATCGTGCATTTCTTTGTCTTAACGCAAAAAAAACCCCCGCATCAAGACACATGTCTTGAGGACGAAAGTTGTTCGTGTTACCACCTCAATTTATTAATACGTTACCGCATTAACCTCTTCAAGTACGTTATCATACTCTAGCTCTATAACGGGAGCGTCCGTCCTGATATCAACTCATCCATCAGGCGACTCCAAGACTTTTTTCACTCATTTTTCAATGCACCATTTCCAGCAAACAGGCACTCTCTCAAATTTTCCAACGAGTTACTCTTCTCTTCTAGGTCTTTCTCAATTATGTACAAAGTATATTATTAAGCGCATAAGTTGTCAATAAAAAATATATCCATATAGCATGAATCCTGGCACTGGCATTCAAGAAGCGCGTCTTATCCCCTTATAGGCAACACCTCCGATATAGAACAGTCCGTAGTATCCAATAAGCGGAAACAATACCCCTACCAGCTTGCCGAAGGGCAAGAGCCCCAGCATCAAGGCGCATGAAATCACGACAGCTGACATGATTTTGTTCTTCTTGCTTCCGACTGTAAACATGCAGCTGCAGACACTCCACATGGTTGCAGAACAGGAGGAGAACATCCCCAGCATCAAGATGACTGAAAAGGCCGTTCCAAACACAGGACTGATTTTACTTGCAAGAAAGAGCGTCGGTATGTCAAGCGATGCTGCGTCTTTTGCATTTAAGAGAATCGCAGAGCTCATGATTGCAATGGAAAGCACCAAAACGACAGATCCTAAAATCGCCCCCCACTTTGCTGATGACCGACTTTTCGCAGAAGCCCCCAACCTGGTGTAATATGTTCCACCCGTCAGAAAATCAAGGGACAGATACAGTACGGCCCCAAGGGCCCAGTTTGATGACGCCCTGTAAGCAGACAGGGTGTTTTCGTAAGTTGGAACCACCTCAATGAAGTGAAAATCGCGAAGTACAGAGATTATGCCAACCAGCAGGCAGAAGATAATGACTACAGGTCCGATTTTAGAGACAATATGTATGAAATTCTCAAATCCTATGAGATAGGTAGCCAAAACGATTGAAGCCATTAAGCCTGCGCCCACATAATGATTGATCCCATAATACTGCAAAAACATAGACCCGGCAGCCGAAAGCAGCACCGACATGATTAAAAAGAGAATCACAGGTGTCGCCCAGAAATATATTTTTCCAATTCTCTTCCCGCAGTAATATTCAAAATGCCTGAAATCCTGGTCATTTCTATGCGCATACCCTGTAACCATAAGGGTTTGTCCCAGCAAAAGAAACCCCAGAAGGTTTATGATGACAATCGCATAACTGCCAAAGCCGTAGCTCGTGAAAAACCGAAGGACTTCCTGTCCTGTAGCAAATCCCGACCCGATGACCCACGCAATAAAAGCTCCTGCAAACTTGAGTATTTCCTTCATATTTAAAGTTTCTCCATGGTCTGCGTTCATATCACCACCTCCTTACACTGTATTTTGTACCTATTTTACATTAAGTCAGGAGAAGATGGGAGGATAATTTTGAGAAATTTCAAAATATTGTAATTATCATTTTTTCAAATGTTAATATCCAAATTCCCATTGAGTCTTTTTATGCACTGATAAAAAAACATAAGAACATTCAATTAGACACATAGAGCCCTTTATGACGATAATGGAATTAGAGAGCACTAGGAAACGGGGGAATTTTACATGAAAAATATTGCCATTTCGACTGCAGCCTTCTGCTTATGGGACATAGGACCAAAGCGGAAGCTTGAAATATGTAAGGACTTTGGTTTTGAGCATATAGTGATTGCATTCAGCACCCTAAAAATGCTTAAGCAATTTTCAAAATCTGATGATTTATGCCGTCTGCTTAAAGATTTCAAATCAGTCACCATTCATTCACCTTGGCGCGGTGTGCGTTACAAGGAAAATAAGGCGACGCGCGAGATTATAGAATGTCTGAAGGATATCATGTATCGAGTCAACATCAGCTCTGTTATATTCCACTATGACTGCATAGATGACTTCAAGTGGCTTCAGGAGTGTACGTTTACCTATTACATCAAAAATCCCAGCCATCATTCTCTGGAATCTTTCAGTGCCTCAATGAAACAGCACGGCTTTGAGAGTGTTCTTGATATAAACCGCGCAACACGGTTCGATGATTACGTTGACCAGTACCTCGAAGAACACAGTGACACAGTAAAAGCTGTTCATGTAAGCGGATACATAGATGACCTTGGTCGAACCCCTATTGCAGAAAGCGGTCAGCAACACCTGCTTGAGAAAGTAAAGTACCTAAAGGCCCCACTCATCATTGAAGGTCTTTTTTCACCGGGCGATTTTCAGGGCATCCGCGATGAAATTCAAACCATCCAGGAGCGTGTTTTCAGCAATTAGCATTTGACTGGCCCGTGGCGTACTCCATAACAGTTTGACCATAGCAAAAGAGCCGAAATTACGGCTCTTTTCTTATTTGCAATATGCTTATGCGCGTTAGTCACACAACAGCCGCCCTTATGCCTACTTCATAATGACGTCAATTAATGCCACCGTCTCATCAGAGCCTGAATCCACTTCCTTGACAGCACCCAGGCCTTTGGCATAGTACTTGTATTCAATATCGCTGTCTTCATCCAGCGGATTCCAGTCCATGGTCACCATGACCTCATTAAAAGTTCCATAAGGCACAGTCACGGTCTGTCCTTTTGCAATGACTTTTCCCCAGTCTTCAGCCTGACCAGGATAGTATTCCTGTCTGAATGGCATTTCAATGACAGGATTTGCAAAGAGTACGATTCCTGGAAGTGCGCCATCCTTACCAGCCTCAAAAGCGCCTTCATGATCGACTAAAATGCCGTCTTCATAGTTGCTCACGTACTCGCCCATATACCATACATTTCCGTCCTTGTCTTCTGCATAGAAATCAAACGTATCTTCTAAAACGATTCCATCCAGATAAACAATATCTCGTACCACGGTGCATTCGATACCGAGAATCTCCTTCGTAGTGGACAAGACTTCTACCTCTATGTGTTCTGTTCCATCCTCAGTCTCACCTTCAAACACCAGTACCTTCCCTTTTTCCATAAAATACGGATGCGAGATGCCTTGTGTGAAGTTTGATGACTTAATCACGGGGTTATAGTTGATATCCTTCACTGTTTCATTCATTCCATCTTCGTCTTTGTCTTTATCTTCATCTTCATCTTCATCTTCATCTTCGTCCTCATCTTCGTCTTCATCTTCATCTTCGTCTTCATCTTCGTCATCGTCTTCGTCATCACGGCTGGCTACCCATGAATTCAGACTCCGTACAGACGCATCAAAAGTTTCTGCAAAGCTAAACTGAACGTGTAGGGAAAAAATCATAATCAAAATGAGCATGAACAGCATGAACCGATTTCTTTTCATTTTTCTTCCTCCTCGTTTCCTGCATGGTACAAGATCCTTATAAACTGGGATTTCCTGAATAAGTCCTCTAGGGTATTCCTACCCCTAAAATGCCGAAACATGACTCATGGGTAGCTTTCTGTAGTGTTTCATTTTTCGAGCACGCAAAAAGGTGCTGCAAACGCAGCACCTGAATATATTTAAATACATATGGTCTTATAACTCACTTAAGAGCCTTTAGGCCTTAATTGCCCAGCGCATTTTTGTCGACTTGGCACGACTGTTCTCAAAGCACTCTTTTGCCGATGGGCGGATGATATCCTTTGCAATTTCCTGATAGACGCCTTCACGGTAGAATCGCTTGAATGATTTTTTGACGAGTCTGTCCTCACCGGAGTGGAATGAAAGAATTGCCACACGGCCACCTGGTGCAAGGGCATCTGGCAGCTTTTCAAGGAATTCATATAGGACTTCAAACTCCTCGTTCACATCAATACGAAGTGCTTGGAAGGAACGCTGACACGACTTTTTGACTTCCTGCTTGCGCTTCTTCTCAGGGATGAAATCAAGGGCACCTTCGATGACCTCGTACAGGTGACGTGTTGTCTTGATCACGCCCTTCTTTCTGATTTCTGCGATGATGGCCTTTGAAATCTCAGCCGCATGGGGTTCATCTGCATTTTCAATCAGCATGCCCTCAAGTTCTGGCTGGCTAATGTTTTGCAGTCTTTCAGCCGCAGAAACACCCTTTTTAGGATTCAGTCTTAAATCCAAAGGCCCTTCTGTTTTATAAGAAAATCCACGCTCCGGATCGTCAATCTGCATGGAGGATACCCCCAGGTCTGCGAGTATGAAATCAAGCGGACCCGATTCTGCCACCACCTGGTCGATATTTGCAAAATTCAGCTGCTTAATTGTGAGTATGTCTTCTCCAAAACCCTTCTCTCTAAGTCTTTCTCTGGTTTTAGGCAGCTCTATCGGATCAATGTCAAGCGCATAGAGGTGTCCTTCATGCTGGAGGCACTCCAGCATTTTGGATGAATGACCACCGTATCCAAGCGTTGCATCAAGTCCCTTCTGCCCTGGCTTGATATCCAAAAATTCCAGTATTTCTTCCACACAAATAGAAATATGCATCCCAGCAGGTGTGCCACCCTTCTTGATGACCTTGGCAACAGTATCTGCATATTTATCAGGCTGATGTTCCTTGTACTTCTCTTTATATGATTTAGGATGTGTCCCCTTGTAACGAACACGCCGCTTATGCTTCTTCTCTGGTGTCTGGTTCTGGTCTTGATTCTGGTCTTGATTCTGGTCTTGATTCTGTTTTACATCTTGCATTTTTTCTTTATTTTCCATGTGTTACCCCTCTAAGTGGTTTTTTGTTTCACTCATTATAGCATTTTTGACCCTTCATCCTCTAATCCAGTCAAAAAAAATGAAATGGATTTCAAAAGCATGAAATCCATTTCAAAGGGCTTTACAGCCATTATTTCGAATTTTTCAGCGGTATGATCCGCCAGCTTAAGCAAGCATGTTTTGATCCTGATTAGCCTTAAAGATAAAGGTCCTTCAGCTTTTCAAACGCCGCAAAAGAGCGCTCAATCATTTCAGGAGCAACACAGTAAGAAATACGCACATAACCCGGACAGCCGAAATCATCAGCTGGAACAATCAGCAGGTTGAACTGCTTTGCATTTTCAGAGAACTTGTTGGCATCCTCTTCCATGGCCTTAACAAAGAGATAAAAGGCCCCATCAGGACGAACACAATCATAGCCCATTTCTGTGAGTCTATCGTAGAGCATTTTGCGATTCGTGTCATATAGGCTGATGTCTCCTGTCTCGCCAAGACATTTCAAAATGACCTTCTGGAAGAGACTCGGTGCGCATACATACCCCTGGGCACGACCTGCACCACATGCAGCCGTATAGATTTCTCTGCCATTTTCCACTTCATCAGGAACCAGTATGTATCCAATACGTTCACCTGGCAGCGACAGCGATTTACTGAAGGAATAGCAAATGACTGTATTATTGTATATATGCGGCAGGTACGGCACATCCACACCATCATAGACGATTTCACGATAAGGCTCGTCAGCAAGTATGTAGATTGGTTTTCCGTATGCTTGCGACTTCTCCTTAAGCACTTCAGCCAGTTCCTCAAGGGTCTCTTTTGAATAGACAACACCTGATGGATTATTCGGCGAGTTGATAATCACACCTTTTGTATTTGGCGTGATTGCCTCTTTAAGGGCAGCCAAATCAATTTGGAAATGTGCTGTATCAGGCTCTATGACAACAATTTTAGCGCCGGCATTTTTTATAAATACCTGATATTCAGGAAAATATGGTGCAATAATAATAAATTCATCTTCAGGTGTCTGTGTCAGCGCTTTTAGAGTAATGGTCAATGAAGCTGCCGCACCACAAGTCATATAAAAATTTTGAGCACTCAGAGTGCACGCATATTTTTTACTCATGTAGTCAGCTAGACCTTTTCTCACTTCCAAGTCACCCTGCGCAGACGTGTATCCGTGAATTTCTGAAGTATTCGGTGTCTCCAGAAGTTCAAGAATTGCATTTTTCACACACTGTGGTGCTGGAACCGTCGGATTTCCAATACTGAAATCGAAGACATTTTCCTTCCCAACAATGGCTTCCTGCTTCTTACCATACTCAAACAGCTCGCGGATTACTGAACTGTTAGATCCAAATCCATACATTTGCTCTGAAACTACCATGTTAATCACTCCTTCGCCCTATTCGTATATGCTATGTATTTTACTTTGTCTCAACCTTACTTTTACTCAATGTCTATCTTCTATTTGTTTTGATTAGATTTCAAAGTCCGAAAGTGGATGTACCCTTTCCCAAGCATATGTAAAAAATGCTTCAACCTGATCTCGTGTTACCGCATCCAGGCTTGCAGGTTTCCAATTTGGATGCTTATCCTTTTCGACAAGTACCGAACGAACCCCTTCAAAAAAATCATGGCTGTCCATAAAATTCATGCTCATATTCAGTTCCATTACAAAGCAATCCTTCAGCGGCAAACCATCACCCCTGACAAGCTGTTCAAGGGTAACCTTCAAAGAAGTTGGAGATTTTTCCAGAATAAGCGCTTTTACAGACCCAGCCCAAGCATCTCCTGCACTTTCGGAAATACTTAATGCCTCGACGATGGCCTCTAGACTATCGTGTTTGAAATGCTCTTCAATTGTACCATAAAGTGCCTCGAAGGATGCGGTTTCCGGACATACTTCTTCATACTTTCCAATAAGCATTTCAAGCTTTTCAGCACACCCATCCGTCCAGACTTCAGAAGCGATTTCCTTTCGAAGGGCTTCCAGCTTTGCTGAAGGCATATAATAATCTGCAGCACCTGCATAAAGCACATCGGCAGCCTTAATCATGGAAGATGTCAAGGCCAGATACCGTCCAAGGGCATGGGGCATTTTATTTAAAAAATAACTGCCGCCTACATCCGGGTAAAGTCCGATATTCATTTCAGGCATAGCCCACTTCGTAGACTCTGTCACAATTCGGTGTGTTCCCGTAACCGCAATTCCAACACCGCCACCAAGTACGATTCCGCTTGCCAATGTCACTACTGGCTTTCCAAATGTATGCAAAACCATATTCATCTTATATTCTGTACCGAAGAATGAGGCTGCAACCTCGTGAACTTCTGATTTCTTCTGATCGTATAGATGCCGCACGTCGCCACCTGCTGAAAATGCCTTTTCACCTGCACCTTCAATGACGACGAGTTTTACCTCTGAACTCTTTTTCCATGCACTTACAAGCGCATAGAGCTGGTCAATCATTGGTACAGAAAGTGCGTTGAGTTTTTCAGGCCGGTTCAACACAATCCAACCCACACCATTTTCAATCCTTGATAAAATTCCTTGTTCCATTGGACGATAAATCCTTCCTTATTCCTTTTCTCTTATGTAAATCAGACTGTTCCCATTCCAACTCGACTTATTGGAATGCGTACATTCTTGCCAAGCATTTTCGTAATTTTATACTATACGGTGTATAAAAACAAGACATGTCCAAACTTTTTTCAGAACAGTTCCATAATTCTCTCGACAGAATTCCTGAAATAGAAAATACCACACCAGGAATCCGGCATTGCCCGATTCCCCAGTGTGGTAGCTTTATCATTTCTCGTATTCTGAACTGTTCTCAACAACCTTGGCGCTATTGAATGTCGCAATTTTAGACTGACATGATCCCGTATTTCCAAGTAGATGACTCACATTGTAGTACATACTCCCAGTTACTGCATCATACTTCTGATTGATTTCAAGCTGCTTGTCAATCTCACTTGCAACAGACTCCCGGTAGACAGCCTGACTGATCCACAGCTTGACGGATGTGTCTGAAACCTCATTCGACCACCACTTCACCAGGGTTTCATAGTCGGCGGCAGACGTCCCGATACTCCAGTAAATCTGCGGCGAGATATAGTCAATCCATTCATTCTGTATCCAGGTACGCGCATCTGCACAAACTGAGTAGTAGGCTTCATTGCCTGCAGTCGCAGAACCCGTCGTGTCAGATGAGGCGTTCTTCCAAATCCCCGCCGGACTGACACCAAACAAAATATCCGGATGGGTCATTTCAATAATCGTATGTACACGCATAATCATGTCATTGACATGCGCACGACGCGCATTCGCTGTTGGACCGTCCCGATCTTCGCCTTCTGGAAGCGGATAGTGTGACGGATAAAAATAATCATCAAATACAATCCCATCCACATCATAATTGGATATGATTTCGTATACCGTATTAACGATGTGGTTTTTGACGGCAGACTTTTCCGGATTATAATAAAGGGCATCATTGGCGGTAATCAGCCAATCCGGATTCAGTCTGGCTGAATGCGTTCTGGCAAGTTGACTGACATCCGTTCCAGAAGTCGTCACACGGTAGGGATTCAGCCATGCGTGAAGGGCCATCCCCCGCGTATGTGCCGATTCGATCATATGGGCAAGCGGGTCGTAGCCCGGATCCTTCCCCTGTGTCCCTGTAAGCACAGCCGACCAGGGATTGTAAATGGATTCATACAGGGCATCTCCCGATGGACGCACCTGAACCACAATGGTGTTGATCCCCAGAGCCTTCAGCTTATCCAGTTTCTCATCAAACTCTTTCATCTGAGCATAGGCGTCATTTCGCACGCTTGGAAAATCAATATTGTAGACCGTCGCCATCCATGCCGCTTGAACGTTCTGCATCTGCTGTTCACTGAGAACACGGGGCTCATTTTGAACGCCTGTCTGCGCAAAGGACTGCGGTGCGATAAAAACCATTAGGCAAATGCAGACCATTAAAATGGATATGTATTTTTTCATAAGGTATTTTCCTCAATTCATTCTCAATTGTCAGTTAAACAGGTCACAACGAATTCGACACACAGCTTTTTTACGCCACAACGTCTTGTCATATTATAACATTAATTTTTCGCTTTATACACGACAGCAAAACGCTGCTTGATGAATTTAATTTCATCAGCAGCGCTCATGTTGTAATTATAAAATTTATTTAATTTCACAAGAATTAGCCTTTAAAAACTACACCACTCGATTTTTCAGTCAACATTTGTTTTACCAGAGTCGCCAGGTGTGCTCCGGCTTCCGGCGGAGGCGTCCCACATCTGTGGATGTTCGACAAAACTGTACGTTCGGATTCTGCAACCCCGCGTCTTGGATTATACAACATATATGCACTGAGTGACTCTGCTGTCATCAAGCCAGGGCGCTCGCCAATGAAAATGATTGCTGCTTCAGCGTTCAAATCCTCTCCAATTGCATCCATAATGCCAACCCTGCCAAACTTAACAAAGACAGGCGTTCCGTACTTAATTCCTTCAAGCTCCAGTCCTTGAACAAAAGCCGGCATCAAGTCTTCCATATTGGCTTCCACTGCTTTTGAACTCAATCCATCCGATATGATGATTTGAAGCTGAGGATTTTTCATACATTTTTCTTTTAACTGCACCTCAGCATCAACACACAGTTCCCTCCCCATGTCTGGTCGCGTCAAATACTGATCTTTATCTTCTACACGTGTTTTAAGGGGAAGCCAGTTCATGTTTCTGACATAGGCTTCATCTACAAGACTAAAAACCGAATCCATCGCGAGAGCATGGTCTGCCCTGAACCGAATAACAGTTTCAGTGAGTGGTCTGTCCCCCGCACGCCAGACTCCAATCCTGGCTGGAGTGGTTTCTTTCATAAACCTATACGATTTTTCATCTATAGGATTTGGCACCAATATCTTACTTTTTTGTTCTTCAGAAGTAATTTCTTGAATTTCATTGCAACACGCACAATTTCCACTGCCACATCCAGCATGATTGATGCACTTTAATGTAGCACAGCTTTCATCCTCATGTGTTTGATTTGCCGCTGCAAATTCTTGCTGTCTCATTTCGAACAGCACATTCATTATGGTATCTTTAAGTATTTGCTCATCTAACATTGCACCACCTCCTAAACCGTAAAGAATGACGCATCGCCGGCAAGGTTTGATAATCTTCCATTTTCAATCAACCCCATTTGCTCCATCCACGCCTTGAATTCTGGAAGTGGTTCCAAATTCAGCACAGACCTAAGCGTTGCAATGTCATGAAAACTTGCAGACTGATAATTCAACATGACATCATCGCCCATCGGTATGGCCATAAAATAGTTGCAGCCTGCAGTGGACAATAGTACTGACAGATTTTCAATATCATTCTGATCTGCCTTCATATGATTTGTGTAACAAACATCCACACCCATTGGAACACCCGTCAGTTTCCCCATAAAATGGTCTTCCAAACCCGCTCGAATAACTTGACGACTGTCATATAAATATTCAGGACCTATAAAGCCAACTACTGTATTGACTAAAAACGGATTGAACTGCTTTGCAAGCCCATAGCAACGAGCTTCCATAGTGAGCTGATCCGCACCAAAATGCGAATTAGAAGATAACTCCGAACCTTGACCCGTTTCAAAATACATAACATTTGGACCACTTGCACTTCCATATTTCAGCCCCATTTCGTGGGCTTCTTTCAAAATGGACAAATCAAATCCAAAAGCACGATTTCCCTTCTCTGAGCCTGCTATACTCTGAAATATTAAGTCTGCCGGTGCGCCTTTCTCAATGGCTTTCATCTGAGTGGTTACATGGGCGAGTATGCAGTTCTGCGTCGGTATATTCCATGTTCGGATGAAATCATGTGTTGCATGCAGCAAGCGCGCAGTACCTTCAACATCATCTTGAACCGGATTGATTCCTATTACTGCATCTCCTACACCGTATGTCAATCCTTCCCTAAGGGAGCTGAGCACACCCTCCACGCTATCCGTCGGATGATTTGGCTGAAGTCTTACCCCCAAACATCCAGGCACCCCAATCGTTGTATTACATTTGGCTGTAACGGTGATTTTTTTCGCTGCTGCTATCAAGTCTAAATTTGTCATCAGTTTCGTTACTGCTGCCACCATTTCAGAGGTCAACCCGCGGCTCATGCGCGCAATATCTTGACCACTGGTATCATTTGACAGTAATTTTTCACGAAACTGCGCAACTGATAAATTTTTGATTTCATTAAAAATCGGCCTATTCAAATTATCATCTATAATCCGTGTAACTTCATCTTCTTCATATGGAACTACAGGGTTTTCTCTCAGTTCGCCAAGTGTCAACTCACTTAATACATGCTTTGCCGCCACACGTTCGGCATTTGACTCTGCCGCAACCCCTGCCAATTGATCACCGGATTTTTCTTCGTTTGCTTTTGCCAGAACCTCTTTAATATTCTTGAATGCATAGGTTCTGCCAAAGATTTTAGCTTTTAATCTCATTTTCAACTTCCTCCAGACTGAAAAACCAGTGTTTTGACAACAAGTATGACCGCACCTCCTTCATAAACTGGCTTTCCAATATCAATATAATCGCCGTCCTTAACATGCACGGAGTCAATACAAGCAAATCTTGCTTGTGATGTCGTCATTCCCCTAAGCGCCTGTCCTAAAGCTTTTCCAAAATCATGTTCAAGTAAAATGACAAGTGGTGTTTCACACGCACTCTGCCTATGCCAGGAGAAAAATAGTGCCTTTGCAAGCAACTGTATTTCACTGTATTTAGGCATCGTGTCAATACTTATACTAAGACCTAACGCCTGATTTCCTGCGTATTCCTTGAAACGATTAAAAGCCTGACCCAGTCGCTGTTCCGCACACGTTTGATTTAAATCATCAAGTGACAAAACTACCACTGCCACAGGAATATTTTTCACCGGAAGGGTCATCCACTCTGTTTGAATTGTACTTCCACTCACATCTATGGTATTATTGCCTGCTCCAATCACAGTGGCTCGTATTTTTTCTTTCGGCTCAATCACATGGAATGTTCTAGCCAATTCACTGCGTCGAAATGCATCCGCTAAAATGGGTCCCAAATCTCCATGTTTAAATGGCTGGTCCCAGGTAGACTGGTCATAAAAACACTCTGCAACCCCACCCGAAAACATGACTCCATCATAAACTGGAACACCGTCTCGCTTTCTCGCCAGCGTACACGCACTCTTTAACGGTTCTGTCATCAGAAATGTTCGTCCAATTGCGTTGAGCTTTCTATGAAGAACACAGTCATCAACAAATGTCACCATTGCTTCGCACAACTTTTCATAGGCTGAAATCCCCTGACTAAGTGAGATATCATGCACCTGCAAAAGTGCATCGCAAACTTCAGATACATATTGTACACGCCCTGACTCAGGACATACTTCAATAAGTCTTCCACCAACATTCAAGCAGGCTGTTTCTTCTAACTTTCCATCGTTAAAAACAGCAATATTGGTAGTTCCGCCACCAATATCAAGATTAATGATTCGACCATGGGTGCGCTTGGAGTATTCCAGCGCACCCGAACCTTTTCCCGCAATAGCAGATTCGATATCCGGACCCGCCACAGCAACAACAAAATCACCTGCCAACTCCGACATCATATGAAGTATTAATTCTGCATTTTCCTTTTTTGCAGTTTCACCTGTAATGATGACCGCGCCTGTCTCTATCTGGTCACTGGAAATTCCTGCTCTGTCATATTCAGATTCCAGCAGTTTTTTTAACTTATAAGTATCTACGCGCGCATGATCGATAATAGGCGTAAAGTGCATTTGACTGCAATAGAGCACTTCTATCTCCGCGACTTCTATTCTAGGTATATACGACCCAGGCATGGTATTCCTCAGTGTAAGCCTGCTAACAGTCAATTGCGTTGTTGTTGTCCCTATATCAATTCCAGCACTGGTCATTGTGACATCTTGCATACTTATTTTTGCTTGCCAGCTGGCAAGATGGTTTCAACATCATTGTGTGGACGTGGTATAACGTGAATGGACAAAAGTTCACCTACACGTTGAGCCGCTGCCGCACCTGCATCTGTAGCCGCTTTGACTGCACCGACATCACCGCGCACCATAACCGTTACCAAACCTCCACCTACAAGTTCTTTTCCAATCAGCGTAACATTCGCTGCCTTAACCATGGCATCCGCCGCTTCGATCGCACCCACCAAACCTTTTGTTTCAACCATTCCCAACGCTTCTGTAGCCATTTGATTTTTCCTCCTAAAGTTTGTTTTCCCTTAAATTAAATAATTTGAACATGTTGATTGTTATTTATACTCATGCAATTGGCTTCATCAATATCCAAATGCATTTCCAGTTTTCCGTTTTCAGATATACGAACTGTCACTTCATTGAGTGTGCCACCCCGTTCGCCCTCAACTCCAACTGTAACCAGATCACCATTATTGCAATTCAGCAATTCAGCATCTGCAGGGGACATATGAATATGACGCTTTGCAACAATCACGCCGCTTTCAATGTATACGCTCCCCTTCGGACCACAAAGTGTAATTCCTGGTGTATCCTCCAGTTTTCCCGATGGCCTTATCACAGGCTTAATACCTAGACGCCTGCAGTCTGAACGCATGACTTCCACCTGTGTCTGTGCACGTTCGGGCCCTAGAATACGCACTTGTTCCAGTACACCTTTGGGGCCTACCAGTGTAATGGTTTCCGCATATGCATATTGACCTGACTGTCTCAACGCTTTCATTTTCTTAAATGTATATTCTCGTCCAAAAATGATATCTGCTATCTCTCTAGACAGATGTACATGCCGGTTTGAAACACCTACCGGAATAGGCAAACTGCCCATTTCATCTGCATCTAACTGACGCATACGCTCTACTACCTGTAAGACTACCGCTTCAATATCCATCGTTCCCCACCTGTGATTCTAAATTAACAACAACCCGTTTGACGATTTCAGCGACAAGTGCCTGATCTATATCCCCAGAAGCTTCTGAACACCTCGTTTTTCTCGAAGCACTTGCCTTGTCCAAAACCTGTTCCGGGTCCAAAATTCCGTAGGCTATACGCTTCCTGTTTATCAGATGCATGGGCGTTACATTATCGGATGTGCTACTGCCACCCCAAGTACCGCTTCCAAGGGTAAAACTCGGGTGCAAACCCGTTGTCGCACCTACACCGCCTTGGCTGGAAGGTCCATTTACAAGAATCCTAAAAACGGGCTTGGCAGCAAACTTCATGACCATATCCTCATTTTCAGTATGAATAGATAAACTATGCCCAACACCGCCATTATTAATAAGTGCGATGCATAATTCACAGGCAGTTTTCCAGTCGGGCACTGAATAGAATCCAAGCACCGTTGTCAACTTTTCAAAAGACAAGGGCCACGCTTTTCCAACGCCCTCTTGTTCACCTAATAGTACTTTTGTGCCAGGGGGAACTTGCAACCCAGCTTTCTCAGCAATCACTTCAGCGGACCGCCCCACATAAGCTGCATTCATAGCATGTCCATTTCCTGTAAACAATACACGTGAAACTTTTTCAGTCTGGTCAGGTGTCATAAAATATCCACCTTGGCGCTTGAACTCTGCCATAACCAGTTCCCGAATGCAATCTTCAACAACGACGGACTGTTCTGACGCACAAATTGTTCCATTGTCAAATGTTTTGCTCGCTATAATACTCCGTACCGCACTCGGAATGTCCGCTGTCCGTTCAATGAAAGCCGGAACATTACCCGGACCCACGCCAAGTGCAGGCTTTCCTACGCTATAAGATGCTTTTACCATTCCCGCGCCACCTGTTGCGATAATCATCGCAACTTCAGGTACACGCATTAACGCATTGGTAGCTTCCATTGAAGTCTTAGATATGCTGGTAATACAGTCCACAGGTGCGCCCGCACTAACCGCTGCGTCGTGCATGAGCTGTGTTGCTTCAAGTGTGCAACGCAGCGCAGAAGGATGCGGAGACATTACAATGGAATTTCTTGATTTGATTGCAATAATCGACTTAAATATAGCCGTCGATGTGGGATTTGTTGATGGAATAATGCCCATCAGCACACCAACCGGCTCTGCAATTTCAATTACTTTATTCACTGTATCCCGGCGAATGACGCCTGCTGTTTGCATATTCTTAATAGAATCATAGAGCACCTTTGATGCAAAAATATTTTTGAAGGTTTTATCAGCGACCCTACCGAATCCAGTTTCCTCAACTGCCATTTCGGCGAGCCGTTTTGCATTATTTTCTGCACTTTGCACCATGCTTCTAACAATCTTGTCAATTTGGGCTTCGTCCATTTGCGCAAGCTTTTCTTGTGCCTTTTTACTTTTTCGTGCCAGTATCCTTACTTCTTGAACAGATATTAAATCTTTGTCCTGAAGAGCCACGCTAAGACCTCCTTTATTTCAGTTATAATTTCCCGCATAGCCTGAACTGCATTTAAAATCAAGCTAGTTCACTCCAGTTTGCTGGGTAAGTCGCATAGAAAAAACGCGCCCTGTCGGGAGAACGCCATGTGATTTTTTTCCCTTTGGGAATGTAAAAAACATCACCGGCATACCCTCTATACGTTTTTCCGTCAATCGTGATTTCAAGCGTGCCTTCTAGAATGACGTCCACTTCTTCATAGCCTAGAAACCACTCGAACTCCGACTGCTCAATTGTCATAAAACCTGCACCCAAATTTCGAGATTCTCTTGTGTTCAATATGTCAGTCAGTCCAACCTTTGCATCCTGATTTCCCGTATCAAAGGGCGCACATTTGACTGTATTCCCACGAATGAGTCTCAGTCCGCTCGAATCAGATTCTTTGACAAACACTGGTGCTGAACTTTGAATGGCGTTGACTGCCAATGCTTCAATGACCAGTTTCGAAATTTGAGCAATATCGATGTTCCCAGAAATCCTTTCTGGTACTGAGCTGGTATGCTCTTTCTCAGGTTCAGTTTCAACCATCTGACTTCTATGAATGATTCTAATGCCCATTTCACTGGCCAAGTCTCTTGCTGCAGGTGTCACCAATGCTTTACTGTCCGTATACATAATTTTTTCTTCTTTTTCTCTACACCGCTGAACATCACTTGCCGTAATGAGTTCTTTCAAAGCTTCACCTCCTTGACTATCAAATTACAAGAGCGCTTCCAATAAATCTGGTGCAGGTCTTGGAATAACGACTTTTTCAACCATCATTCCACTCTCAGCCAAAATTTGACTTCCAATTTCAACAGCTTCATTGACCGCAGAAACATCCCCTGTCATTGTGAAATAGGATTTTCCACCCATTCCACTGCCCAGTCTAAGTTCAATCGCATCAATATCAGCGGATTTTAGGGCTGCATCTGCGGCGATAATCATCGTTGCAATTGAAAAGGCTTCAAGCACCCCCAGCGCCTTTATTGACATTGGTTGCGTTGTTGCCGTAATCGCTGGAAAAACTTCCGGATGCACATTTGCCAAGACAAAATCATCGACAATATACGTATCTGCAATTTCACGACCAGCCCTTACAGCGCTGTCAACAGCCGCAACATCACCATGAACAATTACAAAGTATTTTCCCGGACAAACGGAAGTGGCAGCCACCAGTTCAACCGTTGATGTTTTCAGCATGATATCAGACACTTCAAATCCTTTTGCCATACTTGATAATTCAATCATTCCTAATGCGTTGTGCATGATACACCTCTACTTTGCACTTATCACAATTACTGTGTCGTCAATATATGTAACCGTCCCACTTATGCTTGCATGCACATGTGCGCCCATCTGATTATTAGGTATCTCTGCTATCTTTTGTCCCAGTTCCACCAAGTCACTGACGCTTACAAGGGGGATAGCCGGCACCCCAATGTGCTGTTTTAAAAGAATTTTCACTTCTTTCGGCTCTACGCTGGTACTTTTTAGTGGTGCCGCAGTATCATATTTTTGAATACCCAGCTTTGCAATCAATCTTTTTACCGGGGTTTTCCTGTATGCTCTCATCGGGCGCATTTTACTTTCTCCACAGGGCTGATGGCGCATGCCCTTCTCCCGAAGCTGTTCCTTATACAAAAAATTAATACTTTTCGGTGTCAGATTGACAGGACATGCAAAAAGCTGACAAAGATTACACTCGCAGCATAGCTGTGCGATCGTCGCATCGTCTAAACACGTGTAATGATAATTCAATTTCCGCATCATTTTATGGGGCTGCATATTGTGTCCCAACAAAAATCTCGGGCATAAATCCGTACACATCCGACACTGCTCACAGGCAGTTTTCGATATGCGTTTTGCTTGATTCGACGTCAGAGTCTTCCGCTTGATTAATGGATGATCTTGCGAAAGCAGTATAATGCCTTTCGTCATCTTTGTAATCGGCTCAGAAAAATCTCTAACAACATGCCCCATCATCGGGCCACCATCTATTGCCACCATCTTGTCAAATGACTGAACGCCTGAATACTTCAATGCTTCTCCATATGTTATTCCTATGGGGAGCTGGAGTGTAACAGGCGTTTTGACTTGACCCGCCAATGTGACAAATGTTCTTATGACTGACCGTCCCTGAATAGCTTCCCCAACATTCAAAAGCGTTTCAACGTTCATGACAGCGCATCCAACATGCAAAGGAATAGACATTTCTGGAACGACCATACCAGTTACTTCTGCAACAAGTACTTGCTCATCGCCCGCCGGATAGAAGTCATCCAGCTCAAATATGGATACACGCTGAGTCAAATTACAGCGTTTCTGCATTGCCGCTATGGCTTTCTTATGTTTTCCCTTAATCGCAATGACCGCATGCTCAGCCTTCAAATGTTCTGCAACATCTTCCATCAACTGCACAATCTCGGCAGCTCTTTTCTCACACAGCTGCTGATCGACTCTGAGCAGTGGCTCGCATTCAGCCGCGTTAAGTATGAACCAAGTTACCTTTGCATCCAGTTTCAAATGAGAAGGAAATCCTGCACCGCCTGCGCCTACAACTCCGGCCTCCCGAACCAGCTGCACAATATTCATGATCCTTCACCTCTATTTCCTGTACTAATCAAAATTGCAATCTTCATCTATAATTCCTATGACCACCGAATCAATCGGTACGCCTTCCAATCCCATTAATTTCCGCGCTGAACTTCCACTGCATAAAATGACGCGTTCCCCAATTCCCGCTCCAATCGTATCAGCAGAAATGACGTATCCGCCATTTCCGTCAAGGAGTTTTACTCTTAGGAATTTCAACCCTTTTAACGCTTCTTCTTTACGTGTTGCCCAGATTGTATCGACTACTTTCCCCGCCAACATTAGAATAGCCGCCTTTCTTCTTTTTCCAAGTGCATCACATCCTGTACTGCGGCTTCTACAGATGCTGTATCTCCAAAAATAGCAATTAGGGAAAACTGCTGTGGGCATACGCCCCGAATTTCTTCAACTTGTACATCCGCTGCTTTTTCAGCTAGATCTGCAGCTGCCAGCATGTCCAGCAGCTTGCCTTGGATAAGTCCAATCGCATCACATTCAGTTAATGCCTTTATCCGCGTACTCCTTCTCCGGCTATTGAGTATTTTAAGCGTCCCGGCAGATGGCGATTTTATAATTCTGTATTCCATAACACCCTCCGACATCATCATTTAATCGCAGCTAGCATCTACTCATACTGTCCGGCTTTAAGCTTGCACATCATAATGTATGCAACACTACTCAACCTGTTCAATCCGAGCAATATATCCATATGCTGCTCATACGCATTCGCAAACGCCTCAGATGCGGTCAACTCGACTTCCCTGACATATGTTCGTAAACGATTTAGCGCAACCATCACATATCCATCTGTATAATGTGCTCTAAAATGACCTATTCCAAAATATTTCTTAGGATAATGCGATCGGCGCTGTATCGCTTCCGCTGTCCACCCATAATAATCGATGAACGCGAGCTTCTCCCCCGATGCTTCAGATTTGATAAGCCCTCTGACGTAACGCGTAACCTGCTTGACCTCCTCCAGCAAGACTTCCAATTGATGCGCTTCTATCAACAGTTCAAGTTCCAGCAGAAATGCATGCAACGAATCAATTTGTCCGCGCAGTTTTATGCGTGGATGATGCTTGCAAACCTGCTCTTTAGAACTTAGATCCGTCATCTGATTTACTGCGGTTTTACCGGTAGAAGATGCCTTAACTTGAATACCATATTCATGCTGAACGATTTCAATTTTTCTATCCTGTAAATATTGGCGCGCCGCAGGTGTAAGCCTTTCATGTTCATTCAGCCTGTATTTTTTCAGATTTTCTGTCTTTAAATCTTCTCTTAACTCAATTTCAGTTATTATTTTCAAAACTCGACACCCAGTCCTTCATACCTCGCATTGTGGCCTTCGGCTATAATTTGATTGGCAGCGCTGCAATATCAAGTACTGTTTTTTCAAAAGCTTCGCATGCCGCTTGGCAAGCCATTTGACTTCCCGTTAACAACCCGCCTCCAAAATTCGTTTCCGACGGAGGTCCATAAAATGCAACCAGCCTGACATCAGCAGCCTTAAGCGCTTCATCCAGTGCACACATGGCTTCAAGCGGTGGTGCGATGCAGTAGGCAAGTGGCGCACCTTCTGGAATTCCTGAAACAGATGCTAAATATCGGCCTGTGCGGGAAATGGTATGTGCAAAATATGAAATGCTATCCTCGTCGTTGGCACTTATAAATGATGGACCGTGCTCAATAAACTCAATAGCTGCCTCAAGACCGCTTTTCACCTCTGCCGGATTTCTTCCAGCAATCATACCCACAAATTCACCTGCAAGTTTTGTAGAAGCATTGCTTGCACCTGCATACATGGATTTTGCATAAACAACCTCTACCTCTGCCCGCTTTGTGGCATCATCAAGCGCTGAATAAGCGACATCATCACAATCAACTGTAATAATGCCAAGACTTCTCTGTTCATCACTCAATTTCAAGGTTTTTCTGAGTTCAATATCCACATTGGGCAATATCCGTACTGCGAGCACAGTCGCTCTCAAAGAGTCCAGTTTCATCTTTTTTCCTCCCCAGCCGATACCGCCTCGATGCCAAAATAATCTTTCAAATACTGCCTAAGCTGCTGAATACCTTCACCTGTTTCTGCCGATGTTTCGAAAATAGGTTTTACCAAACCTGACTGTTTCAATAACCGTCTTGCTATTTCAACATCACAATCAGAACGATCTACTTTAGTGATAACCCCCATTACTGGAACAGCTATACATGAACAGAATCCTGGTGGAAATCGGCAGCTTTTATGGGTTGCATCCTGAACTAAAATCACGCATGCCGCCTCTTGTGCAAGTGCAATGACATGTTTGTAAAATTGGGGATTTTCAATGTATTCTCCTGGAATATCCACACCTGTATCCGTATAATTGACCGCCTGCGTTTTGGTTGCCTTCATCCCTGAATTCTTAAGTGCGAGAAGCAGCGATGATTTGCCCACATCAACTGCGCCTATTGTCATGACGCGCTTCTCTCTTTTCATGTCTTGGTGATGCTGCAGGGAGAAAAGCGCAGCAAACTTTCAAGCGTCGCATTAATCTCTTGCAAGGCTGTAGATACGGACATCACATCACCTGTAATTATGAGCGAACCCGTGAAACGATCTAAAAAACCAATCTCGATACTTGCGGCTTTGGTCGCTATATCACCTGCAATTATTGCTGTTTCACTCGGCGTCAATGTTACAATACCAATTGCGCCCGTTTCCCGCAGTCCCATTCGTTCATACAATTCCACTGTCGGATTAGCGATAACATGGGCAAGTGTTATCTGTTTCCCTGGAACATATTCCTGTATAACACGCTGTTTGTGATCTGACATAAGCTCATCTCATTTCCTTCAAGTGCACATGCTATCAAATAAAGGATGTCCAGCACTTTAATTTCAGACTGAACATCCCCAATTCTTGTGCAAATAGCCGTTTACAGAACCTATTCGTTCACTGCAGAACGCCTATCTTCAATGTGTTCTTTATTGATTTCCATCCAAATATCGGCATTTTTTATGCCCAGCTTTTCAGGGTTAAATACAGGATCCTTGCCAGCTGCTTTCTGCTCTTCATAGTCTTTGAGTACTTTAAATGCTGTTTTCGCAATAATGACGAGTGCGATGACATTGAGCCAAGACATAACACCTACCCCAACATCTGCCAAGGACCATGCCATGCTTGCGGTTCTGATCGATCCATAGAATGTTGCAACTAGGAAGAATACGCGAAGTCCTATTAGGGCTGTCTTACTGTTCTTGCCTCTGAAAATATAAGCAAAGTTTGTTTCACCAAAGTAGTAAGATGCAATGAGTGTTGTAAAAGCGAAGAAAAGCAGTGATATTGCTACAAAAGGACTTCCGAATGCTGGGAAAATTGTCTCAATGGCTCTTTGTGTAAATGCCGGTCCCATCTCTGTTGTGCCTACATTGTTCACTAAAAAGCCCCCAGCCGGGTCAACAACGTGATACTGTCCAGTAATCAAAATCATAAATGCAGTCGCAGTACAGACAAATAATGTGTCTACATAAACAGAAAATGCTTGAACAAGACCTTGTTTTGCCGGATGCGAAACTTCAGCTGCTGCTGCAGCCTGAGGTGCAGTACCCATACCGGATTCATTGGAGTAGATTCCACGTTTGATTCCCATAGAAACAGCTGTACCTACAATCCCTGCAAATGCTTGTTCTGCTCCAAATGCACTTTTTATAATCAACATAAACATACTTGGAATTTCTGTAATATTGATAACCATCACAATAATAGCTGTGAGTATGTAGCACCCTGCCATAATTGGCACAATTAGTTCAGCTGTTTTACCAATGCGTTTCGCGCCACCAAAGATAACAACAGCAAGGACTGCAATAAGAATTCCGCCGCTGACAATCGGCTGAATGCCAAAAGCTTCGTTCAAACTCGAGCTAATACTGTTCGATTGAATACCTGGCAGCAATATTGTTGTTGAAATCGCGCATGCAAAGGCGAAAATTGCTGAATACCACTTCAAACCTAGTGTTTTTTGAATATAGTATGCCGGACCACCGCGGTATTCACCGTCAACCTTGGATTTGAAGGTTTGGGCCAATGTACATTCTACAAAGGATGTCGCAGCGCCAATAATGCCCAGGACCCACATCCAAAATACTGCACCTGGGCCGCCCACTGCGATTGCAGCTGCCACACCTGCTATATTCCCAGTACCAACACGCGCTGCAATCGCCATGGCGAATGCTTGAAATGAAGATACACCTTGATTTGATGCCTTACCGTTCAATAGCAACCGAGTCATGTCACCTATGCGTCGTATTTGTACAAATCGTGTTGCCACTGAAAAATAGATTCCAGCCCCCAAAAGTAAAACGATAATTGCCGGACTCCACAACATACCGTTAACCTGATTTATGAATGATTGCATCTTATACCTCCCCTAATTTCACAGATTCTTGTTTTTACGCCTTTGAACAACTTTCGATAAACGCTTTGAACAATTGAATATAATTGGGATTTCTGTCGATCATCATTTCCGGATGCCATTGAACCGATACAACAAACCGGTCCCCCGGCTTTTCCATGGCCTCAATTATGCCGTCCTTTGCAGCCATTGAAACGATAAAATCTTTCCCAAGCACATCAATGGACTGATGATGATAGCTGTTTACACCAATCACTTCTCGAGAAAAAATCTCATGCATTTTCGTACCTGCTATTATCTGCGCATCATGTGCTGTATGATATTTAGGTGCATGAAAAGATGTATGGCACATCACATCCGGCAACTGGGTGTTCAAATCATAATAGAGTGTCCCGCCAGATGCCACGTTAATCAATTGGTGTCCTCTGCAAATGCCTAAAATAGGAATTTCCATTTCATAAAGTGCTTTTTGGGCAAGTGTCAATTCCTGTACATCACGTTCCGGACAAATCGATCCAAGGTTATGTTGTGGCATGTCGCCATATTTGAGAGGATCAATATCTGAACCTCCTGTAAACAGAATGCCATCCAATATGTCGAGGATTGGTAAAATATTGTTTATATCCCGCGTAATCGGCAAAATTACCGGAACACCACCAGCCCTTTCCACCGCTTTTACGTAGTCATCCGCAACAAGCTGCCATTCTTGTCCTGGCAAACCGAGCTTTGTAATTAGTCCATGATCATCTTTTGATGAATAATTTGTGCAAATCCCAATAATTGGCTTCATTTTACTGCCCCTTCTTTCACTGTCTGATGTTATTTTGCGATTATGCCATTAATCACTGTATGCGCATACAAATTCAGGCCTTATCTGCCCCCCTTCATCAACGGCACTCGTTTATTCAACGTTCGCATCTGTGAGTCTATAAAGCAAAGCACGTGCCAATCTCGAAATTTTCAGTCAAATTTCACACCAGCAAATGTCTTAACTCAAGTCATTATGCTATGGGCAGGCTTTTCATAATTTATGTCTGTATTTAGCGTTCAAGCCGGTCTTTGTGATAAAATTTGAACAAATGCTATTTTTTTACACATTCTTCATCTATTTGAGTCATTTTGACATGTCATTATGACTCAAACCTAAACAATTCCATTTTAGATAAGCAAAATGCAGATATGTCATTTTGACATATCTGCATTCATTTTGAGAAAAATATGTTTTTAGTTACTTCTAAGCCTTCTGTAAAGAGTCGATAAACTAATGCCCATCTCTAGTGCGATTTTCCGCTTGCCCTCACTACTGAGACCATGTTTTTCTGCCAGTTGCTCGATCAAATTTGATTCAAGCTCTCGAACACTTGCAATTTTTGAGGCTTTCGAATTTGAACCGCCATGGATTTTGACTTTATCCGACAAACTGGAGAGCGTAATACGCTCAGTCCGCTCTGTCAAAACAGCACACTCAATTGCATTTTCAAGTTCCCTGACATTTCCAGGCCAATCATAAAGCAAGAGTTCACGTTCCACCTGCTCTGTGAAATCAACAATACGCTTTGAGAATCTATTATTGTAGCGCCCTAAAAAGAAGCGTGCCAGGGTTAGAATATCTTCACGACGACTTCTGAGTGGTGGAATAAATATCGGAATAACATTTAGTCTGTAGTAAAGGTCTTCTCTGAACTTTCCTTCCTTCACCATTTCTTCAAGGTTTCTATTTGTTGCTGCAATAATCCTTAAATTCAAACTGACTGCTGCCGTACCGCCAACTTTTTCAATTTCTCCATATTCAATTGCACGAAGCAGTTTAGGCTGAAGATGAACTGCCATATCTCCGATTTCATCCAAAAAAAGTGTCCCTTTATTCGCCAGTTCAAACTTCCCCTTCTTGCCGCTTTTTTGTGCACCTGTAAAGGCCCCGGCCTCATAGCCAAACAACTCACTTTCGAGTAAGTGTTCAGGAATTGCAGCACAGTTTACAGCAACAAATGGTTCATTCTTTCTGACACTCAGCTGATGAATGGCTCTGGCAAACAATTCTTTTCCTGTTCCACTTTCCCCACGGATCAAAACATTTGAATCATGTTGTGATGCACTGATTATAAAGTTTTTGACACGATTGATCTGATTTCCATTTCCTATGATTCCAGAAATCACGTCCGAGGATACATCTGCTTCTGCATGAATAGTCCCTTCGCTGGTTCGAAGCTTACTCTCTGTGTTGAATAAAAATAGAATTTCAGAATTGATTTCATCAGGTTCAAGTGACTTCACATCCATATATATTTTTTTATCTACATAATTGATGCATAGTTTATATTCGCCTTTCTCCTGAATCTCCTGCTTGTTGACCAATTTGCCCATATCGTAATCTGGCAACATGTCATTGATATGGTTGATTTCCCTGTTACCCAAGAGGAACAAATCTGTACTGACCTTATTCTTATATAAAATGCGCCCAACACCGTCGGTTAAGACTATGCCTTCTGAAGTATTATCCATTACGGCACGCATCCGTGTATTCAATTTCATTTCTCCGACTTTTGCCACTATAAACTCAGTCATGGTTTTCACATATTTGAGAATTTTGCCTTCATTTGACTTTAAAATCGCCTTCTTTTCTTCATCAAATGCTCCAATAGCAATTGTCCCAATCGATTCTCCACCCATTAGAATTGGATAGATAATCATGGATTCACCTAGACAAGAGCACTGCGCTGGGCAGGCTTTACAAATTTCATGACTAAAGGGCTCTTGCATTACAAATATTTCTTGCGTTCTCATTACATATTCCGTTGCAGAGCCAAACGGCAAATTGAATCCAACAAATTTCTTGTATGTCCCCGTACCGGCTATTCTTAAAAGATTCTCGTCTGTAACATAGTAGTCAAATCCCAACCATTCCATCATTGGCGCAACATCATTTTCAATCAATGGTCGCAGTGCATATAGCCCAATCCCCATTTCAACACCCCCTGTAAGACTATTTATATTATTCTTTTAGTCTATCAAGAAAATGAAGTGTTAGGAATAGACAATAATATCGTAAAACGGAGATTAAGATGCTGCATCTCTCATATCTGAATTTTAATGTGTCCAGTTACATCTTCGTGTATATCACGGTCCGATTACGCCCTGTCTCCTTTGCGTGATAGAGGGCCTTATCCGCTTTTTTTACCATTTCTTCAAAATCTGATATCGGCGCCTCAAAGTGCACACCAATGCTTATGGTCACCGACAAATGGCGAACACTGTGGACACGTTCTTCTACAGCAGTCCGCAGACGTTCTGCAATGGAAAAGATTTTTGATGTGTCCACGTCTGGAATAAACACTAGAAATTCTTCGCCGCCCCAGCGTGCCACAGTAGTATAGGACCGGCTGTACTCAACAAGCACATCTGCCACTGACTTTATGACTTCATCCCCTATGGTATGGCCATATTCGTCATTGACCCGCTTGAACTTGTCGATATCCACTAAAAGCACTGCACAAGGAATATTTTCACGACTTGAAAGCGCATCGAACTTCATGACAATTTCCTCTAGACCACGGCGGTTATACAGCTTGGTCATGGGATCTATGAGCATGAGATTCTTCCGTTCAATGGCCAGCCGCCTGTTTCTGACCAGCATGATGATGACCACTGCAATGATTCCCTCAAGCATCCACAAGAGCTGGCTTGACTTAAGCGCCGCCAAGCGCAGGACTGACTGGTCAATTTGATGCATGCAATAGAGCTGATCGGGAACAACTGTTGAAACTTCAATGAGTTTACCCTCGTACTGCATCCAGGTGTCTTCTATATATTCTTCCGGCAGTGTGACCTTATCACCAGGATGCGTCACGTCTAAGCCAGCAGCCAGCAGACCCTTTTCGTCGAAAAGAATGGTCTTTCCAAGACTGGGACCTGCAGCAAGCAGCCGCTGCATCAAATCAATGCCCAGATCATAGGACATGACACCAATGAACTGGCCTTCTGCGTAAACTGGATTGGAAATCGAAATCATCATGCCCTGGCCTGCGGCGTCTTCGTATAGGCTTGTAATAATCTGCTTCGCCTGGGGGTTCACACTCGGTACAGCTTCCGTCCAAAAGGCCTTCTCGAACAAGTCTTCAGTGAAATAAAAATCAGCGACGGCATGGGAAGGACCAATATACATAAACCCTTTTTGGGATGTATAGTAGCTCCAGATTGTTTCATTGACCTCTTCCTTGAGCGCACCCACATAGGGGTCGATGGAAAGGCATGCATTTATCTCACTGCGCAGTTGAGGATCACTTAAATCAAGGGTATCAAGCAAGGTCAAATTGGCATTCATATGCGCCAGCTTTGGATTTTCAAGCGGCGCAAGGGCGTTAACACCATACTGGGGATAGTGCACGAACGCATCAAGCTCAACGTGACTGAGCTTTCCATGAACAGAGGATCTGTATGCCGATTCAAAGACAGCTTTCATCGAAACATTGTTGCTGGATATCAGTCGAACATAATTTTGCATCAGACTGGCACGGAGGTGATAAATGTCCTCATCCTGTCCCTTAAGCTTGTCGAGCTGACTGTTAAACTGATAAGTTCCTAAGCTCAAGACGCAGAGTGCAAGTAGGACTGTTAGGACGACATTTCGCAGGATTTTTCTTCTCTTTAAGGCGTTCTTGTTCATAGGACCTCCTCTCCTTACCCAATATCAGTATAGCGATTATTTCATATACACTCTTAATACCCCTGAAACCACCACTGTAAATGCACCTATTTGAAAGACATTAAAAAAAGGCCCTGCCAATGATGTGTAAAATCTCCGAATGCAAGATCACGGATTTTCATACTGTTTTCTGAAGTCCTTTGGCGAAAGGCCTGCGTACCGTTTGAAAAATTTTGTCATATTGGCCGGCTCGTCAAATCCCAGCAAGTCAGATATCTCATAATTCATGAGCTCCCCCTGACTCAAATACCGCTTGATTTCCAATATGATTCGGTCGACAATGAAGGCTTTAGCAGACAAGCCCACAACATTTCGCGTTGCATAATTGATGACCTTTTTCGAGGTATTCATCATGGCAGCATAGGCCTCAACCGTTTTCACTTCGTGAAAATTTGCTTCTACGAGCTTTCTAAAGGCATTATAGTTACCAAACACCTTGGATTCGTGAAAGCTGTTTTCACCCCCTGTTTCATTTTCAACTGAAAGTATAAAGCTCTGAAATAGAGCTCTTAAGAGGTTTTCGTCATTCAAATTACCCGGCGAAACATATGTCTTGTAAATAAGGTCCATTAAGACTCGATTGGCAGCATGACTGGACGTGTCAACGGCTATTATGGGCGACTTGAAGGGCCTGTCAAAAAAATCAAGGAAGCTCGATATGCTGAGTCCCATGCCCTCAAGAAAAAAGGGCTCATTGATATGCATCACATAGCCCGATGCATGATGGTTAACTTCGAAATGCTGAACCTGATTTTTCTGCATTAGGACCATATTTCCCGCTTCATATCGGTATTTTTCAAAATCAACGACATGATGCCCTGCGCCTTCGTAGATGTATATGAGAACCCAGAAATTCAATCGAAAATCACAGCTCAGGTGCTTGTGGGAACGGGTTGAGAAAAACTGCTGCAAATCTACAATTTCGAAATCATAGGCTTCTTTCATGGGATTCTTATAATCAATGCGTTCGATTGTTTTCATATGCATCCCTTCCATATCCTGTTCATTGTATAAACCGGCTATTTCCATCCCCTTAATTGTAACAAAAAAGCCGACTGTATCAGTCGGCTTTTATGGATATCTCTTAACATTAAAATGAAAATTTTACACGTTAAAATTTCCCGTTTGTATTCATCCACTTGTCTTCCGCAGGAATTTCCTCAATAACATCCCAGTGCTCTACAATCTTTCCGTCTTCTAGTCTGAACAGATCATAAAAGGCTACATGTCCACCAAGAAACTGTCCTTCACTTACTGCGACTACAAAGTTGCCTTCACCGAGAACCCTATGGTTTTCAGTGTAAATCATCGGCGTTCCAGCTTCAGCGAGGGCCTGGAGTGCTGTACCCAGTCCGTCTAGCCCGTCGGCAACGGCGCTGTTGTGTTGAATGTACTCTTCTGTACTCACATATTCGGTGATTTTTTCAGGCGATGCGCCCATGAGCACATCGTCTACAAAACCTTTGACAAGCGCCTTGTTGACTTCGGTCTTATCTAAGTCACTTACATCTACCGGACCGTCCAGCTGCGTATGTCCACTTGGATTTGGCGGTGTGATTTCCCCAAGGTTGTCCCAGTGTTCCACAATTTGTCCGTCTTCAAACCTGAAAATATCAAATCCGACTTTTGGACCGAAGAAATTGTATTCATTATGCATGACCACAAAATCGCCATCTTCAATAACCCGTATGTTTTTGGCCCATGTGCCTTCAGGGAGAATCTGGACCAGCTCTCCAAATCCTGCCAAACCATCCTTGACGCCCAGATTGTGCTGGATATACTTGTCGGGATTGATATAAGCCACAGGCTCTGCGTTGCTGGTCCCTAGACTTTCAATTACCGATACTGCCTTTTGTGCATTTGTCATTTCTAAAACCTCACCTTCTGTTTCTTCTAATGCGCCTTGCGCCACTTGAAATCGAATGACCTGACCAGGAAAAATGCGATTGGGATTTTTTATGCGGTTGATCGCAGCTAGTTCTTTTACAGACTTGCCGTTATCAGACGCAATTTTCCATAAGACATCGCCCGGCTTAACAAGATACTCACCTGCAAACGCCACCGATGACAGACTCACCATCAACAAGAGCACCCAAGTCAGAATTAAGTACTTCTTCATAGTTTTACCTCCACCCTATTCTTATAATATTGATCTAACATTCAAATCAACTTCATTGGAAACATTTGCACCACATTTCCATACATCCTTGTTTACATGCCTATTATACGTCTGACAGAAATCAATCAGAATATAAGTTCACACCTTATTCTTATAATTATGAGACATTTTATATTTTCACAAGCAATTGCATAGGGTCTGGGTCACACCCGCAAAACCGTCTTTTTGAAATTAGTTGCAATAGCGTTCTATCTGTGATATCATATAGTTGCAATAGCATCCTATTTGCTTTTTCTTATTTAAGGAGGTTCCCATGAACGACATTAGTTTTGGAAAATATATCAGCGTCCTCTATCGATATACTCAAATAATTATCAACCATCAGTTAAAGGAATATGGTCTTGGCAGTGGTCAATATCTCTTTCTTATTGCCATTGCAAAGTCCCCCGGAATCAATCAGAAAGAACTGACCGCTCAAATGATGAACGACAAAGCCACAACGGCAAAGGCCCTCAGCAAATTGGAATCGCTCGGCTACATTGAACGCCAGAAAGATGAGGCGGACCGTCGCAACTACAAGATTTTCCTATCGGATAAAGGTGAGGCTTTCATACCTACGCTGAGAGCCATTCTTCAAACACTCACCTCGACCCTCAGTACAGAAATGACTGCGTCTGAAATTGATCAGTCCAAAGAGCTGCTGGATAAGATGCTTGAAAACGCAATTAAAGAAGTGGACCGGCTTAAATAGACCGGGCAACCAAGCACTTACTTTAGGAAATAGAAAGGAACCTATATGAACTCAAAAACATCTGATATTACAAACGCGCCCGTAACACCGCTGCTCCTGCGCATGACTTTCCCCATGATTTTCGGTATGCTGGGACTGGTCGCTTTCAATATGGTCGACACCTACTTTGTCAGTAAGCTGGGGTTGATTCCCATGGCTGCCATGACCCTGACTTTCCCTGTTGTCATGGTTATAGGCGCCCTCGCCCAAGGTGTTGGCATTGGTGCGGCTTCACTCATTTCCAGAGCAGTGGGTGAGAACAACCACGACAAGGTCGTACGCTATACGACAGACAGCCTGACACTGGGACTCTTACTCGTACTCGTATTCGTCATTGCGGGCATGCTTACCATAGAACCCCTCTTCACACTCCTGGGTGCTGATGCACAGACCCTCCCTTATATTGTGGACTATATGAAGATCTGGTACGCCGGTGTCATGTTCCTGATTATTCCAATGATTGGCAATGCTGGTATTCGAGCGCTTGGTGATACCAAGACGCCCGCTGTCATCATGACCGTAGCGGCTGTCGTCAATATGATTTTCGATCCCATGCTGATTTTCGGCTTCGGCCCATTCCCTGCAATGGGAATCAAAGGCGCCGCTCTGGCGACAGTCATTTCCAGAATGATTACAATGATCGTTTCCCTATACGTTCTCGTTTACCGACAAAAGATTGTCTCTCTGAAAAATGCACACCTAGGTGATATCATGGCCTCGATCAAGGACCTGCTTTTCATTGGCCTGCCTAATGCACTTACAAGAATCATGACGCCTCTGGCTGTGGGCATTATCACCTCTCTCGTAGCAACCTTTGGAACTGAAGCGACTGCCGGGTTTGGCATCGCAACACGTATTGAAATGTTTGCAATGCTTGTCATCAACGCCCTTGCCTCCATCTTCGTTCCCATTCTCGGCCAGAACCTGGGTGCGAAAAAGCATGACCGCGTCAATGAAATCATAAAGAAATCAGAGTTTTTCTCATTGGTATACGGGGTTCTGACACTTGTGATATTCTTCTTTGCCGGCGGCATGGTTGCAAGCCTCTTTACAGACAATGCCCTCGTTATTGAAACAGTAAAAACATATCTTTATATCATCCCAATCGGTTACGGACTGCAGGGAATCTTCCTCATTCACACCAGTGCTCTCAACGTGCTGAATAAACCCATGCACTCCGCTGTGATCGCCATGGTCCGACTCTTTGTCCTTTATGTACCGATTGCCCTACTTCTTTCACGGGTCTGGGGACTCACAGGCATATGGATTGCCCTTAACGCTTCATTTCTGATTGTTGCCCTTGGTTCTGGAAAACTCATAAAGAAATATGTTGGCTTTGCATTTGAATAAGTTCGTTCACAAATTCATAAAATGGATACCAGACAAAATAAGCCCCAGAGTTCGAATGCCATTCGATTTCTGGGGCTTGATTGCTGTACAGGAGAACATTTCTTTGAATCGCCTCCCTAAAATACTTCTCTATTTCAGTGTATTTTGGGTATGAATGAGGTGTTCACATTAAATTCCAAAGAACTTCAGAGCCTAAAAGCCATCATAGGCTCATATTACATATAGGAGGCCACACCATGTCCAGCAGTTTTTTCAAATGGGATGACGATTTCAACACAGGAAATATTAAAGTCGATTCACAGCATTTTGCTTTGGTTGATATGGTCAACAAACTTCTCGAGTTCAGTATTAACAACAAAACTATTGAAATTAAGGCTATTGAAGCAACGCATATGCAATTGACCCAATATGTCTCTGAACACTTTTCAACCGAAAAAGCACTCATGGAAGCTTATGCAATCGACCCTCGGCATGCAGAAGACCACAATCAGGCCCATAATGATTTCGTCAGGGTGGTTACGGGCCTCTTTGCTGACCCCATTAAGCTCCAGTCCCCTGAAAATCTGAATGAAGTGGTTGAATATCTGATCCGCTGGCTTGCCTACCACATCCTCAACACCGATAAGAGCCTGGTCCGCCAAATCAGCTATATCTCAAATGAGGATCTCTCACCTTCACAGGCCTTTGAAAAAGAAGAGCAGGTTACTGAGCAGTCAACAGAACCGCTTCTTAAAGCCCTAAAGGTCCTCTATCTATTGGTTTCTAAGAAAAACCGAGAAATAGAACGTAAAAATATCGATCTTGAAAACAAGGTAAGACAACGCATGGCCGAGCTGTCTGAGGCCAACGAAAAACTTAGTCAAATGCTGCTGCATGATGTTCTGACAGGGCTTCCAAACAGACGTTTTGTGATGGAGGAAATCCAAAGACTCTTCAACGACTGGGAAAGGTACAAGGTGCCCTTTTCCCTCCTTTTCGTCGATGTCGATAAGTTCAAATCGGTAAATGACACCTATGGTCATGAAAATGGCGACAAGGTTCTGATGTGGATTGCACAGCATCTGACCAGCAATACACGAAAGACAGATTTTGTATGTCGTCTTGGGGGAGACGAATTCGTCATTATTTGCTCACACACAGACGCAAAGGGCGCATTGGCAATCGGAGAGAAGCTCAATCGTTTCTCTTCAGATAAATCCGGTCCTGCACTTGAATTTTGGAAGCCTTCCATCAGTATAGGTATTTCCACCATTAGTGAAAGGACTAAGTCCCCCAGTGAAATCCTGCGTAAGGCAGACGATGCCATGTATATCTCCAAATCCAGGGGCGGCGGAATGGCCACAGCAGCTGAGTCTTAATCAAAAAAGCAGTTGGAGCGCCTCATGACACTCAACTGCTTTTTTCTCTTTTCCTGCCTGAATCTTATCGGGTACTATCAGACTTTAAAGTCTGACAATAAGCCTGGACAAATCCACCGAAAACGGCATGACTATGCCTGAATCCATATCTTTCATAGAACTTGCCAACATCTTCATTTCCATTTGCAACAAAAACCCAAAGGTCTTCAACCGTCTCATGACCTTTCAGCCAAGTCATGATCCTGTCTGATAGTTCAGCACCAATATGGCGATCTCTGTAAGCTGAATCTACATAGAGAAGCTTGAAGGTCCCAACAGTCTTTGGCACCGCATAGTCAGTCGGGTAAAAGCCAACTCCGTCAATTTCATCAGCCCACACCGGCTTTTCGGTCACCGCAGGTGCATCGACAGTCGTCACCGTTGCAAAGGCAAATCCCACAGGGTGGTTTTCGTCATATGCTACTACAATATGCTTGCACTTGGCATTTTCAAAGTCTGGTACTAGGCGATTCTCGAAATTCATACTCGCCATGACGTCCGGACGAATGGCCGCACCCTCTGCTTGAAATTTCATCAGTCCGTTGCATAGGGTCTTCAAAAATTGAATATTCCCGCTTTCTAATGCTTTATAAGTGATACTATCCATATCGGTTCCCTCCCTCAGACCATTACCTTCTTATGCTCTATTATACGCCCTTCTTATGTCATGATAAAATCAACCTTTCCAATGTTTATCATAAGTAGAACCTATGATAAATTAGTACTAGAAAGAGGTGACATCATGGAAATACGTGAGATTATATATGTCAATAAGGTTGCCGAGCTAAAGAACCTAACGCATGCGGCTAAGGTGCTGCACATAACGCAGCCCAGCCTTTCGCAAAGCATTCAGTCAATCGAACACCGCTTGGGTGTACAGCTCTTCAACCGGTCAAGACGCGGTGTCACACTGACGCAAGCGGGTCAGCAGTTCATCGCAGACTCTGCAAATGTTCTCAAAGAGTATAATGCATTCCTATCGAAGACACAGCATAACAAACGCGGTGCTCAAACACATTTCATAGGACTCTACAAGCTTTCGCACACAACGCCCATCAACAACGCACTCATGAACTTTCTTGCCAGTTACAGCGAAGACAATTATATTCTGAAGGTTGAAAGTATTGACGATCTGGAAAAAATGCTGTTGGATTGCCAGCTTGATTTGGCAATCATAAAATATACACCGCTTCACAAACGAAATCCCCAGCTCACCTATACGCTTCTCTTTCAGGAAAAACTCCATGTGCTGATTAGCGCTTCCAATCCCCTCGCACAAAAATCTTCTGTCGACATTGCGGAACTGATTGGAAACAAACTCATTACCAGCACAAAGGATGAATACCCCTACAAGATGACTGAAGCACTCCTGCGAGAGGCTGACATTAACCTTGAGGTACACACCTACATCAATTACTACAACATGGACATGATTATGAATCTGGTCAAAAACGACTTCGGTGTGACCTTCGCCACACGGGATGTCTGCGAACACTTCAGCACACCAGGCATCCGCGCCATACCACTCTCCCACGACGTCTTATACGACATTTGCATTGTTCAAAACGAGGCAAATGCAGATACAAGAAGAAATATGGACCTGATTGACTTTATTCACGACTTTCTTTCAGGAGTGCGTAAATAAGGCATTGGTGCATAAGTACCATAAAATTAGGGCATCAATAAAGTAAAGCAATCTAAATATAAAGAATTTAGATTGGGCAATTTATACTCCTGCAAACAGAAAGGGCGTCTCTATGACTTGGAAGGTAAAAATTAATGGGATCATATTCATAGCTATGGTTTTCGTTATTGTTGCGCTATTCCTTTTCCTCTTCCTCCTGAGCGGAAACGAAGACTATTCCAAAGTCTTTGCCGCCGAACAAGGAAACTTGGCGCTTTCGGCCAGTGATTTCAACTACAACATCCCCTTGATTGGTGAATGGGCATTTCATGATGAAGTGTTCCTGACAGGATCTGATAAAGATTTTCACAGCGCAGAGTATGTGACCGTTCCACACACTTGGAACCATATGGGATACGGAACCTATACGCTCCGGGTTTCCGGTCTGATTCCAGGTACCTCTTATGGCCTCTATATTTATGATCAGCCCTCTGCCTATTCTCTATACGTGGATCACCAGCTCATTGCAACAAATGGAATAGTGGGTCAAGATGAAGCTTCTGAGTTCATCCACTGGCAACCTCAAATTGCAGGGTTTACAGCTTCTGATACGTCCACTGACATCGTACTGCAGATTTCAAATTTTCATATGTATCCAGGCGGCTTCATACGCGAAATGAAACTGGGTACCCTTTCAAATATCCAACAAGAACTCAGACGCAATGTTGGCAATCAAATGATTTTATTCGGTGGTATTCTCATGATTGGACTGTATAATTTCAGTCTTTTTGTACTGAACCCCAACGAACGGTCAGGACTCTATTTTGCATTCTTTAACTTTATTGTAGCCGCACGCATACCTCTCATTGGAGACAGAGTCATTAATACATGGATATCGAGCCCCAACTGGGACCTGCTTTTAAAATGGCAATTCATAACTGGTGCCGCTATGCTTGCAACCTTTGTCCTCTTCATGTATAGCCTCTTTAAAAATGAGCACAAACTCTGGATTGTTCTTGTCTATCTGTCGCTTGTCCCCCTCTTTGCTGTTAGTGTATTCATTTTACCTATGCATAAGCTTGAACCATTGGACTACTTTTTTCTAACTGTATCCATGATTTACTTTATCTATATTACGACCCTCCTGATTCGCGCCATTCGAAGAAATGTTCAGGGAAGCATATTCTCATTTGTTGGAATTGCATTTATAATCGGCTCGGTTGTTTTGGATGTTATTCTTCCTGCAGGCACCAATGTCATTTCCATTGGGATTTTTGTATTTCTAATTTTCCAGTCCTTGGTCATTGCAGAAAACTATGCACATATTATGGAGCAAAATAAGCAACTTAGCTATATTGCAACTCGGGACGACATGACCCACCTTTATAAAAAAGACCATTTCAACACCCTTGTTGCGGATATTTTAGAGCAGAACTCCACATTTGGTCATCATGGCATGATGTTTATAGATATTGACAACTTCAAAAATATCAACGATACCTATGGACACGATTCAGGCGACGAAGTCATTATTACTAGCGCAGAACGCATTATCCGTTCACTTCGCTATTCTGACATCGCCAGCCGATTTGGCGGCGATGAGTTTGTTGTATGGCTTCATAACACCAAGCTGGAGGACGCACGCGAAATAGCCCAGCGACTGCTCAATCATATTGTTGAGCCCATTCAGATTTCAGGTGAATCCGTACACATCAGTGTCAGCATCGGCATCAGTTTCTACCCAGATGATGGCCACACTGTTGAATCGCTGCTCAGCAAATGTGATGAAAGAATGTACCTTGCAAAAAGTCATGGGAAAAACCAGTACTCCATTGGAGAGTAGACCTGGAAAATCTTCAAAAATGAACAGTCTGCAATCCTGTTTCAAAATATGATAAAATTAAAGTAGAGAAGCCGATGAATCACGTGCAGCTAGCACGTGATTCATCGGCTTCTTATTTTATACTATTCAGAGCAGGTCTTTTTTATATGAAAATACACGACTGCTTTCTCTCTCTGTAATGCTGCTCCAGCATTTGCTTATGGGACAGAAAGGCCGGATCGGTAAATATCTTTGCCTGGACCTTGCATCCGTTCACACAGGCATGGCACTTGATGCAAATTCCGGTAACCTGCGCGGGACTGTCTCTGTCAATGCTCCCCATAGGGCATAGACTGGCACATAGACCACACCGACTGCATTTGTCTACATCTGTAAGGGGCTTTGCTTTTAGAAAGTGGGTCGGTTCCCCATCAGCCCCCTTTGGTGCGTAGTAGCGTATGGGGTCATTTGTTTTTGGAAAAACAGGCTGGTTGAGAGCCAATGTCCCGTCACCGGCTTTTTCAGCAAGACGCTCTGCGAAGCCGTCGACGGCTTCCATGTCCAGTGCATCCGGACGCTCAGGGGCAATTACACTAGAAAAAGCATGCTTTGCGGCAAAAGCCGCCCCTGCGACAACCTTGAAACCATTTCCCCTTAAAAGGGTGTCAAACTCAAAGAGGGCATCGTCAAAATGCCTGTTTCCGAATACTGTAATCGGAACGGCAAGTGCTCCATTTCCACTAAACCCGTCAATTAAAAAGGGCAGCAGTTTGTTAGGCAGACGTCCTGCGTAGACAGGGGAACCCCAAATCACGATATCTGATTTCTCAAATGCATATGTAGTTTCTCTCTTTACGGGCAGGGTCCAATCAAGGCCCTCAAAGGGTAGACACAAGCGGTCACCTAGAGACTTCGCAATGCTTTCCGCAATACGCCGTGTACTTCCACAGGGACTGAAATATACAGCCCATACTTTCTTATAGGTCATGGTCCATCCTCCTCAAAAGGATTTTCTTTCAAATTAATCTGTCTTTACTGAAAATAAGAAACCCGCTTTGCCTAGGCTGCTTACCAGACAACCTTACGGTAATGATCCGCATCGGTATCGCCTTCTGTACTGATTATAAGAATGACAGAATCCGCATTCAGATCTAGCTTTTCTTTGATGCTTTCATACCGCACATCTTCCATTACAGCCTTCAAGAAGCCCATGCCGACAGCGCCGGACTCCCCGGAAATAATCTGTGAATCACCGCGCAGCGGGTTTCCTAAAACACGCATCCCCAGCTCTGCCACCGCATCTGAACAGGATGCATACAGGTCAGCATAGTCCCGTAGAATCCACCATGATATCGTGCTCGGTTCACCACATGCAAGTCCAGCCATAATCGTGTTCAAATCGCCTTTTACAGCATGGGGTTGGCCATCGCCAAGGCGCGCTGATTCATAGATGCATGCCGCCTGATCTGGTTCAAGAATGGCACAAACCGGGCGGTCTTCTTTAAAGATATCTGCAAAGTAGCCTAGAACGCTGCTTGCGAACGAGCCCACACCTGCCTGTAGAAAAATATGTGTTGGCTTGTGAATGGCCTTGGCTTGCATTTGCTCCAGGGCTTCCTGCGCAAGGGTTGTATAGCCCTGCATAATCCATGTTGGGATCTCTTCATAGCCGTCCCACGCTGTATCTTGTACGAAAATCCCCTTGTTGTCATCAGCATATTGTGTTGCGAACCGCACTGCGTCATCATAATTCACATCGAGAATAGAGGCTTGGGCGCCTTCTTTCTTTATGTTTTCAAGTCTGATTTGTGAAGACCCCTTTGGCATGAAGACCACGGACTTCTGTCCAAGCTGACTTGCCGCCCAGGCAACACCCCGGCCATGGTTTCCATCTGTTGCGGTCACAAATGTAACGTCTCCCAGGCGTGCTTTGACTTCCTCTGATTTCAACATATCAAACGTCATTTCATCGTTGCTCAGACCTAACACCTGTGCGATATACCGCGCAATGGCATAGGACCCGCCAAGCACCTTGAACGCATTGAGTCCAAACCGGTAGGACTCGTCTTTGACCAGTATGTTCCCAACCCCCATATGTCGAGCCAGTTCACCGAGTTCATGCAGTGGAGTCTCTTCATATTCGGGAAAGCTCTTGTGGAACCTGTAGACATTTTCAAGTTCAGCCCTACTTAATAGAGCGGTATCTGCTTTTTCTGCCTCTGTATTTCGTGAATCCACATTCTCAACAAAATCGATCTGTATTTCTGTCCCCATAATACCATCCTTTCCTATATTGAAACCCTTGACTGCCCCTCTATTTTGTCCTTAGCGGGTTACGATCAAATATAATTATCAAGATGTGACGCTAAAAAACTCATCATTGTTTCCATAAACTTGACGTTTCCCCATAACATAATACGCACTTTTCTTTCCGGTTCTATAAACTGTATATTGAGAGATGTTTTGCCATAATCGACATGCTGTCCTTGCATGGTTGCAGTTAACATATTGGCAATGTTGATGGCGTCCTCAGAACTTTTCACTGAAATATCCACAACAGACGAAACCTTGATGGCATCGTACTGTACATTCGCGGTGTCATTTGATTTAGAAGATGGCACATCCGCTGATTGGTCTACCGCATTCATGAAGGTCCTAAAATCATTTTCATGGACACGCCACGCCTTACCAACCTTTGTAGCTCGTATTTTTCCTTCTCGTATATAGCGCTGTACTGTTTTGGGATGCATATCAAGTAAATTTGATATTTCATCAACAGAATAGAATTTATTATCCATATTAATCTCCTTAAGTGGTCTTATTAGTTATTATAAAGAACAATAAGAAATAATACAACACACATCTTACAGGTGCTCAAACATCTGCATTTTAGGGCTCAAACTCTTATGGACTCCCCTATTCTTTAAATAATCATCCTAAAAGTTACTTGACATATGATTCGTTATTCCTTATTATTACTTTAAAGTTCTGTAAAAGGATTAAAAAGAAACAATAAGGAGTTGGATGTGATGAAAAGTATTTATAAATCAGAATCAGGAAGACGTATTGTGCTTGAAAAGTATCAGGAAATATTGAATGCATGGCCAGTTGAGAACAGACAGTACACGGTGGATACACTACATGGAAGGACATTTGTCATAGAATCCGGATCAAGGGAGAACCCGCCGCTTATTCTCATACATGGAAGTGTATCCAACTCATTCTGCTGGTTTGGTGATGTTAAACGTTTGAGTGAAGCTTACAATGTATACGCAATAGATATGATAGGTGAAGCAGGATATTCTGATGAAAACAGACCCAAGTACCAAAGTGGTGCCTACCCAGAGTGGCTGGACAATGTTACTGAAGCGCTTGGACTCAGTCGTGTCTCTCTTGTCGGCATTTCCCTTGGTGGATGGATGGCGCTCAGCTATGCCGTGAACTATCCAAATAAAGTGGACAACTTGATGCTAGTATGCCCGGGTGGATTGTATCCTGAAAGAAAGAGCTTCATGTGGAAGGTCATCGGCTTCAGCTTGCTTGGCAAATGGGGTAAAAAGCAAATCATAAACCTTGTGAGTGGTGGAAAAACAGATGAGAACCCTAACGACGGATTGAAAAAGGCTCTTGAATACACATCATTGATCAGCAAGAACTTCAATCCGCGCATGGATAAGCTCCCTGTTTTTCCGGGAAATGTGCTTGAAAAACTCACCATGCCCACACTTGTTCTTTTCGGTGACAAGGATCAGATTCTTAACGCTGAAGAAAGCCTGCGCAGAATCAAGAAATATTCCAGTAATACGCATATAAAGCTACTCACTGACACAGGTCATGTAATTGCGAACTCAGTTGACCATGTAATGGCGTTTTTGAGTGATAAATAAACAAGGAGAAGATGGAAATGTTAAAACATAGAGTGCATGATAAAATCCTTATCGAAATGAATAAACATACCATGGTTAACAGCTACCATGATCTAATCGATATTGTAGCAAGTACGGTATATGAAGAAAACAATGAAAAGGTCTATGTCGCCTTATACAAAGAAAGTCTACATGAAGACTTTTTTGACCTGAAAACACGCTATGCTGGTGAGATGCTCCAAAAGTTGACCAACTACAATATCAAAATGGCTGTTATCGGGTCATTCGATAAATATTCCAGCAAGAGCCTCCATGATTTTATACGTGAATCAAATCGAAAAGGAGATATTGTCTTCCTTGATTCACTCGGGCTATATCTTGAAATGATAAAAATGGCGCGTCTCTAGCACTTGATTCTAAAGTATCGAGATGCTTGTAAAACGAGTACCAACAAAAAAATCCACTCTATCCGCGTACTATGCGTACGTACTTAGAGTGGATTTTACGCATCATTATAGGGTAATAGAATTTTTCTGCAGTCTATACCACCCTTTAGTAGGAGTGGTCTTGCTTTGCAATCAATCGCAGCAGATACTTGGACTGAAACTTCTCACTTACCAGCATTTGCTTTACAGGTGGCAGCTTCAAAAACGCACCCGTAAACGCCGCCATGAACCGATGACTTGCCATTGCCTGATTGTCAAAAATCAGATTGTGCAGCGTATCGGTTTCAATGGCCTCAAGGACCAGCTTATGAACTGTATTGACCGGTGTGAAAATTCTTTTTTCCCGCTTTTCCATCTGAATTGCACCGGGCTTGCAAACACGTTCGCATACACCACACCCCAGACAAAGGGTTGCGTCGAATGTCACATGTGCCTTTCCATTTTTCTCTTCCACAGAAAAACAGCCTACCGGGCAAACCGGAACACATTTCCTGCAGTTCACACACGTGTCGTTTTTAACTGCAATGAAGTTTGAAGAGCTGATGGCCTGTGGAACCCCCATCTTTTTTGCACCTTTAAGGGCAAGACAGCAGCACGCACAGCAGTTACAGATGAATCCCACATCGTCCTGCACATTCTCCGCGAACTGTATCAGATTATGTGCATAAGCCAACTCAAGTATTTCAATGGCCTCTTCCTTTGAAATCAGTCTGGCGTAGCCATGCTTTGACAGGGAATGCGACAGGTTGTTGATGGAAAGACAAACCTCCTGAGGCGCATCGCAGTGCTCACCCAAATGCTCTGCCTTATGTCTGCAGTAGCAGCGGCTTACCCCAACACTCTCAGCCTTTTCAATAATACGTGTCGCCTTTTCGTAGTCGAGAACATATGCCATATCTGCTTCCTGTACCGATTTTTCATTGACGAGAACTCTGCCGATCGGCGTTTTCAGCGATAGAAGCTTGCGCATGAAGTCTTCTTCTGTTTCCAGATACTGATGAAAGAGCTCACTCAGAAGCTTCTGGTCAAAATGTCCTCCAGTGCGCATGAGGGCAAACTCGAAAAATCCAATCATAGGTGGCGGCACGACATATTTCTGCTCTGTCTTGTCATTCATGTCGAGTAGGAGGGCCTTTTCTGCCAAGTTGTTCAGAATTTCATAGGCCTCGTCCTCAGATTTCTTCCATATGCGTGCAGCATCCTTAACGCCAAATGGCTTAATGGGCAGAAGGGATACCAGCGACGCCTCCTCATGGGTAAACATCACCTTTAAGATTTCATATAAGGACTCCGACTCTGGTGCCCCCTGCGGAAATTTATTGTAACGGTCTATCAGATTCTTATAGCCTGTTCTTCCAGTCAAATGTGCCATTTTTCCCCCACTGTTTTATCCATTGTATTGTGCTCAATTATGTCTTAATAAATTATAACAAATTTCCAGTGCATCATGACACAGGCAAAATGCTTAGCCTGTAATTCTCCCACAGAGACCTACAAAACAACATTTCTTTTCCTAGACAAAAAAGGTGCCTTCCCCTCACGGGACCAGGCACCTCTTTTACCTATACATTTTCAATGTTTATATGCTCAACCTCAACAAGGTCTTTTTCAAGCGGCATGCCCAGCCCCTTGCAGACGTTGCAAATGAAATCCTGGACATTGGTCACAATACCGTGTGCGGACAAGCTGCCACGGTCACTCAGCTTGTTTACTGTAAACTCTGATATATCCACGCAGTAGAAATAAATTTCTCTTACACTACCATCTTCGAGCATTCGGTAGGATGGCGTCATGTTCCCGGTCGCAATGGTATGGAGCATGGTCGCCATACAGATGACTGTCGTTGCATCCTTGACTTCATGACGCATGGCGTCCTGAGCTTCATAGGCATCACTGTATACCGATGGAAGCGGTCCGTCATCTCGGATGGAGCCAGCAAGCACATAAGGCACCTTGTGCTTTACGCAGTGATACATGATGCCATCGCTTATGTTCTCATTTTCAACGAAGGCCTCTATACTTCCATGATGCTTGACCCGATTGATTGTCGCAAGGTGGTTGTAATGTCCATTCGGACGGCTCTCCTGTGTATAGATGTCCTGGCCCAGAGCCGTTCTGAGATAGGCGCCTTCCAGGTCATGTGTCGCCAGTGCATTTCCTGCCAATATGGCATCGACATACCCATTTGCAATCAGCTGAGAAAATGCGTTGCGCGCGTCATGATCAAAGGAGAATGCCGGTCCCATGACCCACACGATTTTCCCATGTTCCTTCTCATGCTTCAAAAGATCATAAAGCTCGTCGTAGTCCTTTGAAAAAGATGTTTCCCGTGAACGTCCAGACCTAAAGGCAAATAGGTCCTGGGCTTTTTCCTCCTTGCCAAATCCGTCGTGGTGCACAAAGATCCCTTCGCTGGCATCTTCGGTTCTGCCAGTCACAACGACATCCCCCTTCTTAAGGTGTCGAAACTCCCGAATGGCGATTTCTGTACCTTCTACCACCGGTACACAGTCCATTCGGCTCTCTTTGGCCAAATACCAATGTCCATCTATTTTGAAGTACTCCGGAAAAATACTCATTGCATGAAAGTTCACAGGTGCTACGCCGTCCTTAAGAACTTCAGCACACACTGCATTTGGCGCCTCCTCAAACCGCGCCTCTGTAAAGTCCGGTGCGGTATATGATTTAAGTTTGAATCCCATATCTCCTACATCCTCTCGTCACTTTCCAACCATTCTTCTGCATATAAAAAGACCATCAGAAAATATAAATGATGGTCATTCATCAAAATTTATGAATTTGATACCCTAATCCAGTGTTTGAACAAATTATAATAACACTCAATAGATTACGATAATTTAATATTTCTATTGCGTAATTATAACAGAATATCTCCGATTTAAAAAGTAAATCCTTTAAAAAGACGCCTTTGGCGCTGGCAAAGCCAGCTGAGCACCCTCCATGCACCTGTTTTTTTTTACAAAAGTATTGTAAAGCGTGCCCCAGAAGGCTGAAGTGTTTCATATTTAATACTGCCTTCCATGCTGATCCGTACTGCGTTGTAAACAATATTTAATCCCAGTCCCAGATTGTTCAGGTTGTCACCCGGATCGAAAAACGGCTCAAATACATGTTCGGCACGTTCCTCTGGAATGCCCTTTCCATTGTCCTCAAAAACAATGCGCACCCGGCTACCCACTTGTCCGGCTGTGATTTTAATAATGCCGTCCTCTTTTTCACGCAGGCCATGACTGACTGCATTTTCCGTAAGATGGTCCAGGACAACTTCAAGCATATTGGGATAGGTATCAAGATGGATCTGGTCTGCACAGTCAATTTTAATGGAGACATGACTCGGCAGGCCTTTCTCCCAGCGTCCCAAATAGCGCAGCTCTAAAAACTCCTTCAAATTAATATCCTGCTTGTGACCTGAATAGAGCCCTGTGTTGAGGCGGTTAAATGAATTGATAATCTTCGACACCGCTTCAAGGGAGCGTTTGATGGAGTCTGACGATTCTTCAACTTCTGTGACAGAACGCATGAGGGCATTGATTGACCGCCTGCTTTCTGTGTTTTCTCTGATGTCTGTGATACTCTTTTCCATAAATGAATGTGCCATCATGGCATTGCCGACCGGTGTGTTCAAATGGTGGGAAACGCGGGTGACAATGCGGCCTACATTTGAAAAGCGTTCTTCTTCTATGAGCTGGTCCTGAGTTCTTTCAAGCGACTCCATAAAGTGATTGAAATGCACGGCAATGGACCCCACCTCATCTGTAGACGCGATTTGTGATCTTACAGACAAATCCCCCAGCTCTGCCGCATCCATAAGCTCTTTCGTCTCTATGATCGGTCTTGTGATATTATCACTCACCTTGAAGGACAGGAGGAACACAACCAGTAAGGAAACCACCAGCATTGTCAGCAGGAGTTTTGTCAAATCATTCAGAGGCTGCATGAATTCGGACTCATAAGCAGTTGTTGCGACAATCATGTCAAAGCCTTCTATTTCTGAAAAGACGGTAACTTTCTTTTTATAGGTATCCTCGCCAATGTTCTTCCACAAATAGTCCGCCTTGCCGTTTCGAAGGGCGATTGCCTTGCGGGTGATATCTCCCATTGCATCGTCACGGTCCATCATGTTCACACCCTTAAAGGAAGGATGGACAACATAGTTTCCTTCCAAATCAAAAACAATGGGATACCCTGTCTCCCCAAACTTGATGGACAGGATCTGGTCCTCGAAATCTTCAATGTTGACAAGATACTTGAAGTCATCTTCATACCCTGTCGCCAAGACATAAAATTCCCAAGGCGCATAGTATATGGCGTACATGACTTTCTTGCGTTCGGAAGCATCCGTTGTATTCTGCCACAGATAGGAAAAATAAACTTCCTTGTCTTTTCTGAAATTCTTTACGAACTCAACGCCTTCTGAGTTGCTTCCCACTATGTTGTCAAATGGATGGGCCAGCACAACATTCTGCGTATCCATAACCGCAAAATATCCGGCTTCACCAATCTTCAAAGACTGAATTTCATGAAAGAACTCTGCCCTCGCTTCCTCCATGGGCGTGCCCAGCGCTAGGGCCTTCTTATAGTAGTCATCTGCCAGCTCGACCCCCAGATTTGCAGATGCCCTGAAATAGCTTGTTATCGCTGCATTGAAGCTTGACTCAATACCTGTTTTTATAAGTTCTATCTGCATTGTCAGGGTTTCATCCACTGACTTTTCTATGGTCCTTTTCATCAAGGGGTAGAGCATCCCCGCAAAAGTCATGATAACAATCATAAAAACAGAAATATAAGTCGTGATCAATTTTGTACGTAAATGCTTGAATTTCATGACCCTTCCCCCCTCTAAGGCTTTAATACAAAGTAATTACCCTAAATAATGGCTATGATTCAATCCTCAAGAAACTTACAGGAGGCGAACATTATTTTTTTGTGAATACTTGGGAATTTCTCATGAAAGAGGGTACAATATATGCGTAGGCACACATCAATATTTGACCCACGAGGAGGCATTCATATGATTAAATTACTACTTGGACAACCTGGCAGCGGTAAGACAAAAGATATGATCAAACATGCAAACTCAGCTGTCGAAACAGCTAAAGGACACATCGTATTTATCGACGAATCAAATGAAGCCGTACTGAAAGTACATCGAAAAATCCGTTATATCAACATTTCTGAATTCCCGATTGAGTCATCCAATGAATTTATTGGATTTCTGCATGGCCTTGTCAGCAATGATTATGACATCCAAACCATTTATATTGACGGTGTGCTCAATATTTACATCATGACACCAGAGGAAATTTGCGCTTGGCTGGACCGAATAAAGCTGATTGCCGACAAATACAATATCCTGTTTGAAATCAGCATCAGCCACTCAGGCGATACCCCTGAATGCTTCAAGCCTTACTTGAAAGCCTAGGCTGATTTGACAAAAATGTTTTAAAAAATAAAGCGTGTCACCTTCCCTATTGTTTCGGGGAATGGATGACACGCTTTTTGTTTTATAAGGCCTCGCCCTCAAAATAGAGGTTCATGCGCTCGCCTCTCACAAATCCGACCAAGGTCAAATTCGCCCACTGGGCCATTTGTATTGCCATATCTGTTGGCGCCGAATGGGAAACCACCATGGGAATTCCAGCCGAAATCGCCTTAGCCATAATATCGCTCGACACCCGGCCACTTGTAAGGAGCATGTGTGCATTCATGGGGATTCCGTTTAGAAAACATGCGCCAATTACCTTATCGGCTGCATTATGTCTTCCTATGTCCTCCTTCATGACCACAAGTCCCTGTGCATCATACAGGGCACAGCTATGTACACCGCCTGTTTTCTGAAAAAGTTCCGACCGGTTCATGAAATCCTTCATGTAGCCTGTAATCCGGTCCCTATCGACTTTCACTGATTCCTTTATGGGCGTGATGTTCTCCTTTTCATAAAGGCACATGCGTGCACGGCCTCCCCCACATCCGGAAGAAAGGGCCATTCTGCCTTCTATCTGCTTCATAACGTGGGGCTTCAAGGTCATTTTTACAATTTGCGATGAAGGCATTTCGAGGGAGAGCAGGTCCTGTCGACTTTTTAAGACCCCCTGGCTGACAAGATATCCCACTGCCAGGTTCATTTCATCTCCAGGTGAATAATTCATAGATACACGATGCACTTCGTTGATATAGATACTGAGAATCTCTTCCCGGACCACCTGGTCCTCCACTTCAAGAATCTGATCCTTCTTATAGCGCTTGATTCCAAGACTTTTTACCGCTCTATTCTTTGATTCCACACCATAATCCTCTCCGAAGTAAGTCTCTAAGAGCTCAAGGTCCTCCGCATAATTGATATTGCTGAAAACACTCGGGCCGTGTGGCTTGTGCCACTGGGCATCTTCAATATACAGGAAGGGTTTCCTGCGTATCAGGTGACTGATTTGAAAGTCACCCTGGTCGAGCTGGTCCTGCATGGGCTCTATCAGGGCTTTTGAGTAGTAGCTGTAAAGCGGCTCAATAAACTTTCCATTCATGCATACGGCGCCCATCTGCGCTTCATCTGAAAGACCAGACCGCATGTGCCGGATCAGGTCCAGATCCACAAAAGGCATATCACTGGCTGTGAAAAACACGTAGTCAGAGGAAGCGGCCCGCAGCCCTGTCAAAATGCCGCCCATGGGACCGCACTGAGGCACTTGATCGAGCATGACTCTGTACTCGCTCCTTGTAACAGGATTGCTGCTTCCCGTTACCAGCAATACCTCCTGAAAAATTTGGGCCAGCTGATTTGCGATGTAATCATAAATAGGTGCTTGATTGATTCTGATTGTACTTTTATCAAACCCCATGCGGGAGCTCTTGCCCCCGCACAGAACAATGGCAGTGCCAAAACGTTCTTTTCTCATCTTAAAACTCCGGTGGCAGCTTCAGCATTTCTTCGTAGTTGAATACCGGGCCATCTACACACATATATTTGTCACCAACCTTACAGTGTCCGCATTTTCCAAGACCGCACCGCATGTGGGTTTCGAGGCTGGTATAGATTTCCCTGTTATCCATGCCCAGATCCATCAGGTCTTTCGCAACCAGTCGAATCCGGTTTGGAGACGCACAGATAATAGCTGAGGTATTGTTCCAGTCATTGCTCAAGTTAGGGAGCAGGTCATTGATTCTGCCCACAGTCGCCGGCACAAGGTCTGTGGCTTTTGTAAAAGCGTACGCAACCTCTATACCGCCTTCTTGTGCCCATTTTATGAAATCTTCCTTGTAAATCAGGTCTTCATAGGTCATGGCACTTCCAATAACGACAATCTTTCCGTAGGCCTTTCTATTCTCAAGTGCCTGAAGGACCGCGGTACGAATTGGTGCCACACCCACACCGCTGCCTATGATCAGCAGGTCTCGGCCTTCCATGTCTGACATGGGGAAGCCCTTTCCGAACGGACCACGCAGACCTACCTTGTCTCCTACTTTCATATCGTGAAGGACACCAGTCACTTTGCCGGTCTTCTTCACGCAAAAATCGAAGACCTCGCGCTGTTCTGAGGCAAAAGGTATGGAAATTGCGATTTCACCTACCCCAAATACTGTAATTTCAAAGAACTGACCTCTGAACTCGAAGTTGTCATGCAGGGCCTTGTTCTCGTATTTCAAATAAAAGCGTTTGATATTTCGCGTTTCATCCACGATATCTGTAATCACTGCAACCTGTGGCATATAGGTCGTTTCGCAGCTCTGGTGGAAGTTGTTGTTCGGTGCGACAACCGCATTCATATCGAATACTGGCTTGTGTCCGGTTTCCACTTCGCCTCTCGAAGGCGTAGCCTCTGTGCGTTCAAGGTCAAGCCGGTTGATAATATCAACAATATCGATATCTACAGGACAGGTATCAATACACCGTCCGCAACCAGTACAGCCCTTATGTCCAAAGCGCTCCTCAATATAAGCAAGCTTGTCATATATGCGGTAGCGAACTCTGGAAACCGGACTCCTTGGTCTGTGGTCCCCTGCATTTTTTGTAAAGGAACAGCTCTGACAGGAGTCCCACGACCGGATTCGGGTCCCTTCTGTCTCTGATGTTTTTTCCTCAACGACGTTGTAGCAGGTACACGTTGGACAGACATTGGTACAGCCTCCACAGCGAATGCATTTCGCAGCGAGTTCATCCCAGATTGCATTGTCAAAGCTCTCCGCTAAAATGGCTTTGGGGTCTTTGGGCCACATGACATTTGTGAACAGACTCTTGACGTCCACTTCGATGGAATCCTTCTCTTCCAGATCTGCCTGAGATGCCGGCTTCAAGTATGACGCAACTTGGCCAATGAGCATTTCTCCCTTGTCCGATCCAGATTCTATAAGGTACATGTCGTCAATTGGCGTAAACAGCAAATCATAGCCGCTCTTTACAAAGGGACCCGCCGAAACGGAATCACAGAAGCAGCGTTCCCCTGCATCGACACAGTTGAGCGCAACCAGAAGGGTCCGTGCCCTGTTCTCCTTGTAGACACCGTCACAGTATTCCCCTTCATAAAACCGGTCCATATACTCTATGCCATTGATGTCACATGATCTGAGGCCGAAAAGTACCTGTGTGCCCTCCTTTGGATCAGCCATATGGAAATTGATATCACCCTCTGACATCTCCCAGCGAAAGAGGACTTCACGCCCCTTGAAAAGGAACTCCTTTATAGGTTGTGAAAAATTAATATAATTGAGGTCGAGCGCCCCTTCTTCAAAGGGCAGCAGGACGGATTCTCCATAACTCCGACTTGGGATATAGACTTCATGGTGCGCATGCCAAGCCGCCAGCACGGATTCAAGTTTATCTTTTTCGAGTAGCCACATATCTATATCACCTCTATTTTAACAGGACAAACCTTAAACTCAGGTATTTGTACAACAGGATCCACATTTTCTCCGATGAGTGCATTAACAGGTATTTCACTGAAATGGAAAGGAATAAACACGACGCCAGCCACAATGTTCTTGGTAATATGAACGCCACAGGTCAAGGACCCATGTTCCGAGCTCACTCTGACCTTGCTTCTTGCCGTTATTCCCAGCTTTTCCGCGTCCCATGGGTGAATCTCCACAAATCCGTTTGGATGCTCCCTGTCCAGTGCCCATGACCTTCGCGTCATGGTGCCTGAGTGATAGTGGTGTCCCATTCTGCCTGTTGTCAGGATGAATGGGTATTCAGCAGTCGCCTGCTGCGTTGTAGGCTCATAATTGTTAACGGAAAACTTGCCAAGTCCCCTTGTAAACTTTCCCTTGTGCAGATACGGCGTTCCCGGATGATCAAGATCCGGACACGGCCACTGAAGTCCGCCATTTTCAAGACGGTCATAGCTGATACCACCGTAGGATGGCACAAGTCCCCTGATTTCATCCATGACTGCCTTTGGTGAATCATACTGAATGCTTGAATCAAAGGCATGCATGATACGACTGAGGATTTCCCAGTCGGCAAGGCTGTCGCCAACAGGTTCAAGAGCCTTTCTCAGGCGCTGAACACGTCGCTCCGTATTGGTAAAGGTGCCATCCTTTTCAATGAAGCTGGCAGCCGGAAGCACGATGTCCGCGTGAACGGATGTTTCCGTCATGAAAATATCCTGTACCACAAGGAAGTCCAGAGCCTCGAAGGCTTCTTTGACATGGTCCAGGTTGGGATCGGTCAACATGGGGTTTTCACCGATAATATAGAGCGCCTTCAGCCTCCCATCCATTGCTGCATGAAGCATTTCGCCGGATGTCATGCCTTTTTCCTGTGCAAAACCATCGCCCCAGAAACGCTTGAACTTTTCAAGTACCCCTGGGTTGTTCAGCTTCTGATAGCCTGGGAAGGTGTCTGGAAGTGCGCCCATATCACATGCGCCTTGAACATTGCTTTGACCCCTGAGCGGATTGATGCCCGTGGAAGGACGTCCTATTTGACCAGTCATAAGGGCCAGATTTGTAAGCGCTGCCACGTTTTTTGTTCCACTGGTATGCTGCGTGATTCCCATTGCATAGATGATGGATGCATTTTTAGCACCAGCATAGCTACGCGCAATCTCACGGATGCTATCTTCCGAAACACCCGTGATTTTAGACACGACTTCAGGTGTATATTCAGCGACCGAGTTTACAAATTCCGGGTATCCCTCTGTTCGCGCTTCAATAAATGCCTCATTGACAAGTCCTTCGCTCACGATCACATTGAGCAGACCGTTGATAAATGCCAGATTGCTACCTGGTATAAGCGGTGCGTAAATTTGGCCATAGTAAGTCAGCGGTATTTTTCGAGGGTCGGCTACAATCAGCTTGGCACCCTTTTTTACCGCTTCTATAATTTTCATGGCAACCATAGGATGTTGCTCTGTGGTATTGGAGCCTATGACCAATATCACATCTGAATCTGTGAGCTCCTCAATGGAATTGGTCATGGCACCACTGCCAAACGCTGCAGCTAAACTAGCCACTGTGGGGCTATGTCAGAGGCGTGCGCAGTGGTCTATATTTGCCGTTTTAAGCACTGAATTTGCAAATTTCTTAATGAGATAATTTTCTTCGTTCGTACACCTGGCCGAGGCAAAAATACCCACAGACTCAGGGCCGTAAGTATCCACAATATGCTGCAAACGGCTGTGGACCGTTTCTATGGCTTCATCCCAAGAAATCTCAGAAAAATTCTCCCCTGAACTTTTCTGAAGCGGTTTTTTCAGCCGGTCACCACTGTTGACAAAGCCATAACCTTGCCAACCCTTGATGCAGAGTTTGCCCTGACTTACCACATGGCTATTCTGTGGTGCAACGCCAACAATTTCACCTTGTTCGACATTGAAAAAATAATTGCAACCACATCCGCAATAGCCGCAAGTCGTTAAAATTCTTTCCATAAACTTTCCCCCCGAATTTCCAATAAACTTGCATACATACCACCAATCTATTTTAGTATACACCCGCACTGGTCAAAATGACATGTGAATGTATACCAAAACAGTGCGTTAATTGATTCACAAGCTGCGTGCATCTATCTAAAGCATATGGAGCTTCCATCAAAAATCCATAAAAACGCATGTGTCTATACTTTGTTTATCCAATTATGGTTCCCATAACGCAGGGCAAGCTCATGATTTTGGGTATATGCAAAATATTTTCAAAGAGAGCTAGATGGGATGAAAGAGCAGAATACATAGATACACAAAAGACCGATGAACAAAAGTCCTCGGTCTTTTTCTACTTATAGGGACATTGACATGACAGGCACTAAAATTTCGTCCAAGACCAGCACCTTGTCCTTATAGGTGTGCTTGCTGATCATATTGATGCCTACATTTTTTAGAACGACTTCCGTTTCAACAATCCAGGTGTAGAAATCTCTTTCAAAGTCTTCGTAGACCCTGTCGGTTCTTCCTGTGTATTCAAAGGAAGCATAAAGGCCTTCCGGTATGACACGGCCTTGCATCCCTTGCAAATTACAATGCTTATCGATTACACAACGGCCTATGTAGACGCCGTAGAGGTCGTCGCCGTCATCTTCACACTTGACCAAGGAATAGAGGGTCTTTTTCTCCAGATGCTGACGTTCAGTTCTACCTTTCCGCTTCGATTAACGAATGCCCTGTCAGAAATATCCCGAATAGGTGAAGCCCCCATTTCAGTGCAATATCAATAATGCTTTCATCTGTTGCAATCAAATCATCACACCTCGGCTTCCACCTGTAACAACTGCAATTTTACCGCTTAATGTTTTCATGTCCAATACACCTCTTCACGTTTTCTCGACACTGATTGCTCTGAGAAAATTTTAGTGCATCCTTCATTTAAACGCATGACATTTCTTGCCATATGTAATTTAAAAAAGCTCTCCATGTATTTGGAGAGCTCAGGTTGTCGACAAAGTCGACAAGATGACAGACTGTCGACAACTAATAATATGTATTACATATGCACGTTGTAATCCACAACTTGATTTCTGCCACGCCTTTTTGCTTCGTACAGCGCCTTGTCCGCCCGTCTTAGCAATATGTCCTGGGTATTTGTTTCGGTATTTTTAAGGACAATACCAATACTCACCGTCAGCCAGTCGCTCACATCTGAACCTGCGTTTGGAATTTCAAGTGCCTCAACATTTTTACGAATGGTATCGGCAACATGAATGGCCCCTTCAGTGCATGTGTCCGGTAAGATGACCGTGAACTCTTCACCGCCATAGCGCGCCACCAGATCGGCAGGTCTGCAAACCGATTTTTTAACCTCTTCTGCAACCTTTTGAAGAACTTCATCCCCCTTGACATGACCATAATGATCATTATACTGCTTGAAAAAATCTATATCCAGCATAAGCACTGCCAGCTCAGTCTTATCCCGGTTTGCCCTGTCAATTTCCACTTTGATTGTTTCGTCAAAGGCCCTGCGATTTGCAATTTGAGTCAGGGAATCCATATTTGAAATCTGGACGAGTTCGCTGTTGAGCGCAATCAGCTGCTGCTTGACTTCCTCAAGCTCCTTAACCTTTAAATTGAGCAGGTCGCTCTGGTCCTTGTACATCATCTTTTGCCTATGAAGTTCTGCAAAGACCCGAACCTTGCTTTTCAGAACAATGGGTTCAATCGGCTTGTAGATATAATCGATCGCGCCAATATCATAGCCTTTAAATGCATAATACTCCTCTTTGCTGATTGCAGTCACAAAAATAATCGGAATATATTTTGTCTTGTTCATGCCCTTCATAAGCTTTGCGGTTTCAAATCCGTCAATATCCGGCATTTGAACATCCATTAAAACCAAGGCATAGTCCTTTTCAAGAAGCATGGATAGGGCTTCGTTTCCAGAAGTCGCCTTGTCAAATGTCACATCCTCATCTTTTAAGATGGTCTCAAGTACAAACAGATTCTCCGGTCTGTCATCAACCATCAGTACTTTCATTCTGTTTTCCATAACAATCACCTACTTATCTAATTACCGTATTTCGTTAATGACCTTAATCATTTCATCGATAGTCAGCACAGCATCCTGATAATCTCGGTTAATCACAGATAAAGGCATCTCTTTAAACTCTGCCTCGTCAGGATCCTGCACAATTACAATACCACCACACGCTTTAATGTCCCGACAACCATTCGTACCGTCGGAATTTGCCCCCGTTAAAACAATCCCCAGCAACTGGTCTGGGTAAGCTTCTGCCGCAGATTCGAACAAAACGTCTATAGAAGGGCGCGCAAAGCACACCTTTTCGCCCACTGTCAATGAAAAGCTTCTGTTTCTTTCAATCAAAACATGGTAGTTAGAAGGCGCAAAGTATACCGTACCGCCTAAAACCGCTTCCTTTTCTTCCACTTCTTTTATGGTGAGCCCTGATTTTTCGTTCAAATATGTGACAATGTAGTTCTCAGAGGATGCGCCAATATGTTGAACCACAACAATGGGTACGCGCAAATCTTCCTTCAAACCCAGAATCAGTTTTTCAAGCGTCTTAAAACCACCCGCCGAGACGCCAATTACAATTGCTTCAATATCCACTGAACCTCATCCAATCTAAGTGTGCTTTTTCACAAATATCTTTTCTTCAGCATCCAGCGTCTTGAATTTCGAACGCACGTCTGAAAAATGCATGGATTCCTTTGAACCAATGCCTAATATGCCCCCATAGCATAGGCTGTTCTTGAACAAACTGAAAACCTTGTTCTGTAGTTCTCTCTCAAAATAAATAAGAACATTTCGGCAGATAATCATATTCATCTCACCAAAGACACCATCTGTCACAAGATTATGATTGGAAAAGAGTATTTTCTCTTTTAATCTCTGATCAAAGATTAATGAATTATAGGCTTCGTGGTAGTAATCCGACAAGGAATGACGGCCTCCCGAATGCTTGTAATTACGCTCATAATCCTTGATATAATCTGTAGAATAAATGCCTTCTCTCGCCTTTTTAAGAACGATGTCATTGAAATCCGTAGCATATATCTGGGTTCTGCTCAACAAGCCCTCTTCCTCCAGCAGAATTGCCATGGAGTAGACCTCCTGCCCTGTAGAACAGCCCGCGTGCCAGATTTTTATGAAAGGATACGTCTTTAAAATGGGCACAACCTCTTCCCGGATTTTCTTATAAAAAGACGGATCTCTAAACATTTCAGTGACATTGATTGAGAAGTCAGACACAATTTTTCGAAAGTAGGCTTCATTCCACAACACTTCATGAATGAAATCACTCACCGTCTTCATATTGGGTTCAATCTCAATACGGTGCTTGATGCGCCGTTTCATATGGGCGCGCGAGTACTCTCTGAAATCATAGCCATACTTATAAAACAGCATATCAATGAACAGTTTTATTTCAATATCTTCGTTTTCAAGTATTTCCTGATGTTCTAAACTTGGTGACATTAGTATATCCACACTTTCATCAGTGTCAGCAGCTCATCAAACTTGATTGGTTTTGCAAGATAATCGCTTGCACCCGCTGAAATACATTTTTCCTTATCTTCACGCATGGCCTTTGCGGTCAGTGCGATTATCGGTACACCTGAGAAGGATGCCTTCATGCTTCTGATCTTTCGCATGGCGGTATAACCATCCATGACAGGCATCATGATATCCATGAGGACAATATCAATATCTGGACTTTCTTCAAGCTTTTCTATGGCTATCTGCCCATTTTTTGCAATGGCAATATCAATGCCTTCTTCTTCAAGGGCACTCGACAGGGCAAAGGTGTTGCGCATGTCATCGTCGACAATCAAGACCTTCTTACCCCTAAGAATTGCCTCTTTCTCTTTGTTGGTGCGCATATACTCCCCAGACTTCACCTTGTTGCTTTCCTCAATATGATTGAGGAAAAGTGTTGTTTCATCAATTAGGCGATCCATGGATTTTTCACCCTTGAGGATGATGGATTCAATATATCTGGCAAGCTCTTCTGAGATATCACTCGTCTTTTCACTATCCGTATAGAGGATAATCGGTGTTTGCGACAGGTCATTTACACGAATGCGTTTTGCAAGCTCACCAATGCTGATGTCCTCCAGATCGTCCACCATGACCATACAGTCAAAGGTATGCTTTTTGAGGATTTCAAGTGCCTCTTCTCCTGAATAGGCACAGTCAAGCTTCAGGTCTTCAATCACTTCTTCAAACTGGTCTTTGATCTGCTTTGTCGATGCTACATCCGATGTGACAAGCAGGAGCTTTTTAATATCTGTATTGATCAGCTCTTCGATTTTGTCAAATGCGCCTGCCAGCTTTTCAAAGCTCACAGGTTTTTGCAGATAGTCGATAAAGCCCTGGTTCTCATGCTGATGGTCCAGTTCACGGCCCGAAATAATATGGACTGGAATGTCCTTTGTCCTGTCCCACTTCTTCAGTCTGTGCAGGACTTCCCATCCGCCCATGCCAGGCAGACCCAAATCGAGAATAATCGCAGAAATATCCAGTTCTTCGGCTGCAAGGAGTGCACGTTCGCCGCTCTCTACACAAAAGACATGGTGTCCTCTTTCCTTGGCAATTTTAGCCAGTACACCTGCAAAGCTCTGATCATCTTCAACAATGAGGATGACAGCTTCGCCCTGGGCAGCGGACTTAACTTCATCCAGACTCAAGTCGCGCACTGGGTCTTTCCCAGTTTCCCGAGTGCCGACCGCACCTGCTGAAATCGCTTTAATCTTGTCATCAATGCTGCCTGATGAAACAAGCGGTGCTGTCTCTACAGCGCTGTGAGGCTTAGTGATTTCAATCGGAATCAGAATGTTGAAAATACTGCCTCTTTGCTCTTCACTTTCAACTGTGATTCTGCCACCCACCAGTTGTATCAGTTCTTTTGATATGGAAAGTCCAAGGCCAGTACCGCCATAATTTCTGCTTGTACTTCCATCCACCTGTTGGAATGCACCGAATATATGGAGCAGTTTCTCCTTAGGAATGCCGATACCCGTATCTTGAATGGATATTTTAAGCATATCCTTGCCTTCAAGGCTTGTCGTGATACTGATTTGACCTTCTTCTGTGAATTTCACCGCATTGGAAACAAGGTTTTTGACAACCTGCATGACTTTCATTTCGTCTGAACGCACCATTTCAGGTACAGCCGCCTCTACATGACTTACAAGGGCAATACCTTTTTCATCTGTTAATGGCTTAAAGAGATGATGAATTGTATCGAGCGCACTTCTCAGGTTGAAGTTTTCAATATTGAGTTCCATTTTTCCTGACTCTATTTTGGACAGATCCAGAATATCATTGATCAGCTCAAGCAGGTCTTTTCCAGCTGAGTTGATGACTTTGACATATTCTTTTTCCTCGTCAGTAAGTACACCTTTCTTATCTTCATGAAGCAGACCCGATAAAATCAGAATACTGTTCAGCGGAGTCCTGAGCTCATGAGACATATTCGCCAGAAACTCGGACTTGTACTTGCTGGATACTTCGATCTCCTTGGCCTTTTCCTCAATGAGATTTTGAGTTCGTTCCAGCTCCTCGTTCTTCTTGGCAACCTCATCCGTTTGCTTTTGCAGATTGATTGTCTTTTCTTCAAGCTCTTCATTGGTAACGCGAAGCTCTTCCTGCTGCTGCTGGAGCTTGCTTTCAGAGGCCTTAAGCTCCATGGTCTGGGCTTCAAGCTCCTCGTTGGATTGTCTAAGCTCTTCCTGCTGCTGTTGCAGCTTGCTTTCAGAGGCTCTCAGGGCATCTGTCTGCTGAGAAAGCTCTTCATTCTTTTCTTTAAGAATTTCTTCATTTTTCTTCAGCGTTTCAGACTGCAAAAGCGTACGGTCCAGAAGGTCCTGCAGCTCCTGCTTTGTAATATTTGAATGTATTGCTATTGCTATATTCTCCTGTATCTTTTCTAGGAATTCAAGATGGAGGTCACTGAACGGTGTATAGGCCCCTATTTCAATAATTCCTTTTACGTCCCCTTCAAATATGCACGGCATGATAATCACGTGTTTGATTTCGACCTGAGCCGACGAAGTCGATAGGATCATTTTTTCCGATGGAATATCCTTCAAATAGATAAGCTCTTTCTCAAGGATTGCCTGTCCAAGAACACCGTCTCCCTCTGTAATCTTGAACTGGTTGCTTGTCCGCGTTTTCATGGCATAGCTGCCAAGCATGTTGTAGCAGTCTCCCGCCTTGACATACATGCTGGAAACGTGCGCCTCCAAATACTGGCTGACAAATGCGGTGATGCGTTTGCTCAGTTCCTGATTTGTCGAAGTCTCCTGGATGATTTCATTGAGCTCAGACTGACCGCTCTTCATCCAGTTCTGACTCTTGGCAAATTCATTAGCCGTCTTCAGCTGGGTAACCATGTTAATCAGCGCCGCCCCAAGCTCATCATCTTCAGACCGCTTCTCAATGGTTACAGCATAATCCTTCTCAGAAATAGCATTGGCCTGATCGATGACTTCTATGAAATTGGCCCGCATTCTGTTGATGGCATTGCCAAGAACATCATCTTCGCTTCTAATCTGAAAGTCGTGGTCCAGCTTTCCAATAGCAATGTCTTCACAAATTTCAGAGACATCGGAAAAGGACTCTACCACCTTGGTAATGCTGTTTTTAAGTTCACCAATCTCATCATTTGAAGTTTTGATTTCATTAAACTCCAGCTTTCCAAATGCAACATCCTTCGCCCACTCCGATATGCGGATGATGGGTCTTGAAATACCTGTTGCTATGTAATGGGCAAGGAACATGACAATACCAATTGTCGCAGCCCCCAGTAGAACAATGAAAAAGATCAGTCTGTTCATGCTGCTCAGGCGTTCACTCTTGTCCTGCTTGACCACTAGGCCCCATTGACTTCCGCTCACATGAACGGGTTCATAGGAAACTAGCGACGCCTCACCACGATAATCATCCAGAATCCGCGTATCGCTTTTCCCTGAAACGACGGCATGTGCCGCTTCTGAGTATATGCCGCCTTCACTTGGATTGATGAAGGAATTCGAAACATTCTTGACGAGCGGTTCAAGGAAGGTGTCAGACCGGAGTCTGTAGTCCGAGCCTATCAGATAGGCTTCACCGTATTCTCCAAGCCCCGTTCGATCAAGCATGATGGCATTGATGGCATCGGATGACACTTCAAAGGACATGATGAACTCAACCTTGTTTTCCGAGTCAAACACAGGTATACCTAGAAATGCTCTCGGCTCATAATCGTTAAACGCGTTGGCTTCATAATCGACAAAGACAACAGATTTTCTTTCCTTCACCTGACGCACAAGGTCAGCATGATTTGTATTTGCCAGCTCCCCTTGAAGAAGATTGGCTTTAAACTCATAACCTTCTTGTACTGAGTAGAACACATAGCCATCTGGATGAATGAGAAAAATATCATCATACTGATTATTGCTGACATAGCTTGAGTAGAAATCATTACCTTCATCATCCACTTGATTGATCAGGTCTTCAAGATCAACCTTTGTGACCATGATCCACTGCTGATCTATAACCTGTATGGGGTCAGTAGAAACGACTACCATGTTTCCGCTGCTGTCTTTAAATATCTCATTGATGCTGTCGCCCATAAAGGTTGCTGTCACGTATTCAGGCGGGTTTTCCATTTCATAGCCAACCTTGTAGAGGCCATTCCCCATGGTCTGCATATCTGACACAAAACGGAGACCGCCCTCTTTACTCGTAGCTATATAGGTTTCAGCAGATGCACCCAGTTCATTTGAACTGTGTATGAGCGTATTGATCGTTTCATTTGTAAAGCTGATAGCAACCATACCGGCGGTTTTGCCATCAACAATGATATCCTCAGCCAAATAGGCCAGATAGTCATCACCTGTTACCGAGCTCTGAGAGAAGTTGGCAAAACGCAGTTCCCCATTCTCCTTTACCTCGCTCCAGACTTTAGAAAGACCGAAGTCCTGATATGTACTTTCACTCAGCTGCATGCCAACATCGCTCTTGCGTTTGCTGGCATAAAGCACCTTGCCCTGATTGGAAAGAATATAGATATCTTCAATATGGGTGGCTAGACTTTTCTCTGCAAGAGATGCTTCATATCCCTTAATCACAGCATCCGAACCTGGCGCCCTCAGAACGGCTGCAGCACCTGTTGAATCCGCTTCACTCTTCAAAAGCAGGGCAAGCTTATCCAAATAGTTTTCCACTGCAAGTTTGTTGTTGTGCTGCGTGAGTTCCAGCTTTTGCTCTCCCTCCGTCTTCAGGGTGTCCACAATTTTAGCAACCAACTCACCCTGCGTTTTTTCATCGTTAAAATAGGTTTCCAACTGGGAGGCTTTGGCGTTTCGAACACTTTCCAGCTGATCGAACGCTTCATCAATAGTTGAATTATGCATGCTGATCAGGCCAACGACTGCAAAAATCACCAGTGGAATTACACCAATTCCTAAGAATGATATCCTTAATTTTTTATTGATTGATAAGGCACTATAGTCAAACATCTGCGGCTCCTTTTCTGATATGTATCGTTTCAATCATCATCTGCTGCGCATACTTCCTATGCTGGTTGAAAATATATCTATATAAAATGGTCTGCTTATACAATTATTGTTGTTCTAAAAGAGTATAACATAATGAAGAAATTACAGGACAATGAGTTTCAACAAAGAGCAATAATGTGGTTTTGTTACAATAAAAAAGGCACTGCATTTTGCAGTCCCTTTTATTGTGGATTACTTGTCTTTTGGAAGCAACCTGCTATATTCCAGATACATTGAGTTGCCTCTTTCCTGTACCGCCCGATAATTCAAATAGCCGATCAGTGCCAATACAATGAACAGATTCATCATAACCATCACCTCTTGGCAATATTATGCGCCTTTGAAATGCCTGCTACAATACACTTAACCAATACATAACCTACACTTAACCAGGCCATAAATTTCAGATTTTTAGTCCGTTTATATATCCTTACGTATACCCACAGCTCTCAGCGGTCCCCAGCAGGAGAGCATGGATTTGATGCGTGTGCAATAGGTTTTCCTGCAACTTCGATTTCAATCATTTATTTCGTACCCAAAAAATAAAAATCCGCTCTGCAACATAATCAACTTACGTTGCCAAAGCGAATTTATTCCTCTGCATAGTATATCTCATATATTGCAAATAGTCTCAAGCGGACAAACCAGCGATTTTCCATACTTATTCAAGAACTTATTTTTGCTCAAGAGCTTCATTCTGTACAAGCCACTGCTGCTTGCCGACAATCCGATCACTCTTAAAGTCTCTATACTGAAAATAGCGCACAATATCATAATACACGGGTTCCAGTTCACCACTATTGTCAATAATGGTATCTGCGTGCTTGAAATACTTATCTATTCTGTCATTATAAATCTGAATAAAACGCTCTGGACCGTCCTTTAGAAGTGGTCGTGTATCATAATCAATATCTTTGAAGGTATCTTCCAGACTTCTATTTAGAAATACGACTTCGTAATCGCGATTTTTCATCAAGCGGACATTGAACTCATTCAGGATAATACCCCCGCCACAATCAATGACTGCGGAATCTTTTTTCAGAAGCTCGTCAAGTACAGCTGTTTCAAGCTCTCTGAAATAGCCTTCTCCATGCTCGTTGAAAATCTCAGTAATCGCCATGCCTGCACGTTCTTCAATTGCGCTATCGATGCTGACATGCTCAATATTCAAGTCATTTGCAATCCGCTTACTAATGGTTGACTTTCCAGATGCCATCATTCCGATAAATGCTAGTCTCATATTATTTCTCCTATATTTACCGTCTCGTAGTCATAGGTCACCCACGTTTTTAAACGTGCCCCAATCAAATATATTGTGAAATTATAGCATAAATATCTCTCCAAATCAGCAGAATTGCCGATTTCCCCAAATCAGCCATAACACTAAAATTTTTTTAACTTATCGTAATATATTCAATTTGAAGCGCTCATAATCAATAGCCTTTATGAAGCGCATTGATTTTTGTGGCATATCATAAAACAAATATACCCCTTAAGGAGCTACTTGTTTTTCCAAACGGGTTTTCTCTTATTCGGGGATGCCGCTACACCTTCATGGGCACCCTCAAAATATTCGTACTTAAAAAGGCGTCTAACCCAGTCCGGTTAGACGCCTGATACATGATTCAAAATACTACTTCAAATTTTTATCCGAATGCCCATAGCCCTTGATGTCAAAGCCAAATAGGATTTTGATGACCCAAACAAAAATTAGAATCACCACAAGAGGAACGACACAGGAGGTTATGATTAAAACCGCTATGGCGTCCATAAACGCGGCGAGCATTTCTTCTCCCTTATGGACCATATCTGATAGATTGTTTTCTATCTTAGCCACTGCATCCGACAAATAGTCTCCAATTTTTCCAATCAGGTTTTCTTCCTCTGTGGCTGCTGTGCTGCTATTTTCTTCAATGTATCCACTGTTTACTTCAACGGTCTCCAGTGCCTGTGCAATCGACTCCTGATAGGATGCATCGATCATTTCACTCACCTTAATACTAGCAGGAATTGCTAAGAACAAGATGACTCCAAATATCGCCAGCTTGATTGCAATGCTCAGTAAAAAGTCCTTCTGAAGATACAAGTAAGCCACACCTAAGAGGCAGGCAAAGGGAATGATATAGGTAAACGACACATACCCCACTACCGTCACCAGCATCTTTTCCAGCAGGATTGCAGACAGTATTAGAATAAAATACGAAGACAGCTCTGCGATTTCATCTGCAATTGGCATCGCCGTATCTCCAGGAATCAGGGTAATGACTGTTGAAGATGCAGCTGCAGCCACCGCAAGCTTCATGACTGTATCTTTCTTTTCATCTAGTGACGCAATTGTAGATGCACTAAAAGCTGGTGCAGAAACTGCTTCTGAGATTACAAAAGCTGAAATCGCCGCAATTAAAAGCAGGGCAATCGCTACCATAGTCCTTCTTGATGATCTTAGCCTGGTGTGTTCTGTCATCTAATTCCTCCTCTAAGATTCTGTATAAGAAACTGTCTTAATTTGAGTCTCGTCTTCTACTAAAAAATACTAAAACAAAATAACTGTATGATAGTATATTCCCAGTTCTGATTTGATTACACATTCGACGACATTCTGTCTACAATCTGAAATCCCCTGACCATACAGTCAGGGGATTTAAACATGTCACTATGCTCTTGCTTTTATAACTTTCCGCACATGGCCTGAAGCTCTCTGGCAAAGTCCATGTAATCCGTAAAACCTGTGTGCTCCGAAAGCAAGCCGTTGATTTTGCCAATCACTTCTGGCGTTGCCATATGGTCGTCTGGTGCAAGCTTGATTGCTTCCATTGCCAGACTTACCTTAAGGTCTTTCTTCGGCACATTGTAGCCCTGCTTAATATGACTCTTCTCTACCTTCTCATAGCTGATAACGCCTTTTTTCAATTGAGCAATGGCTTCTGCCGGACAGTTGGCCCCTTTGACCTTGTTCATTGTACAAGCACCATAGCCAATGCCATCCTTCAGCTTGGCTTTTCCCTCATAGACCTTTTTCATATGGGGATCGAAGGTTTCGTATTTACCCGTCTTACTGTTATATCCTTCTGTTGCATAGCCACTGAAGGCTTCACTGCCATTTTTCGTCATTCCCATCTGCTGCAGGGTTTCTGCGTCAAATCCCGTGTTCTTCTTCCACCAGCCGTTCGATTCAGACAGCCAAGCGGATGTTTTGATTTCACGCCAGTTGCCATGCTGATCCAGATATTTAGGGACATAGTCTCTGTCCTGGCTGAAATCTGATCCAGAGGTTTCAAATATCTTTATCAGAGCCTTGGTTGGCTTGCCATCGATGATTTTAGTCCCCCAAGGTACATCGGTTTGCTTCTGAAGATGTTTGATAATATGCTGGTCATGCGGCTTTAGAAGTTTTTCCTTATAGGTTTTCGTGAAAAGTTTCTGAATGCTCTTTGGCGCATTTTTCAGAGAACGCATGGTATTGTACTCTGTGTCCTTGAGGCATTTGATAACATCATCCAAGCTCGCAGCACCGTTTTTGGCATTGCTCACCAGTGCTTTCACGGTAGATGGAAGTTCATCAATGACAAATGTTCTGTTCTGCTTCACAGGAATATTCTTGCGCTTGTATTCATCGACCATAAACTGCTTTTGCACATCCCGGTCAACCTTGATGGGTTTCTGTGTTGTATGCCCTTCATGGATATACTGGTTATGTCGAATGGCAGACTTGATGGTGTGTTTGGTTAGGAACATGACAATTAGGGTCGTGCTCATACCTTTGGCAAACTCTTTTGTAGCACGATATAGCGCTGTAAACAAGTCCGTTACCACTTCACCTTCTCCATCATCTGCAACTGAAAGTTCTCCCCATTTTTGCCACAGGCCTTTGTCTGTAAAGAGGCCTCTAAGGAACATGACCCCCAGCATATACATGAACATTTTTGGTCCCTTGATAATGCCCTTCATAGAGGCTACAGACACCAATCGGTCCGGTGAAGAGAATAGCAATTGTTCCAGCTGCTGATCCTGCCACACTTCAATATCTTTTTTGGTAAACTTCCCTTTCATTTCTACGGTATCTTTGTAGTGATTGATTAATGATTTCAAGGTATCCTTGAACATCTCAATAACCATTTGAGTGGCCGCGCCACCAACCCCTGGACTCGTATAGACATTCAAGACAACAGAGAGGGCAATATCGCCCATCCATTCTACCCAGCTGCGGATTTCATCGTACCTTTCAATCTGCTTCTGCATATCCACATAACCCTGAAGGCCTTCAGCTTCCCATAACTTCTGAGCTGTACGCCACATTTTATGGCGGAACTCATAAATACCTTTTGAGCCCCAGACCATTTTGTTCTTCTCTAAGAGGTCTAAGAATTTCTCTCTGTAGCCCGTTTTCTCTGGCACATATTTATTAATGAATTTCTTGGTGAATATGTACTCGTCTTCAATCTTCTGTGATTCTGGCGGTTCAGCCGGCAAGAGGAGTTCAACATCCACCCATTCCTGAATGTCTGAGTCTTCCAAGGAAGTCACCGTCAAGGTGCCTTTGTAGCTATTATAGGCACTGTCCTTGTTCTTACCAGACGGCAGTGGATTTTTTGTTTTCAGGCTATAATTCAAAGTGACAAAGGTGTTATTGCGGTCATAGTTGTCTGCCGCTCTACCCAGACCCTCAAGCTCAGGAATCACTTCAAAATTGATATCTGCAGCTTCAAAGGCATTTGCCGAAATCGGGTCATCGGCTTTGAATTCAAATTTAAAGCTGTTGGCATCCAGCTTCCTGAAGTCTGTAATCAAGTGATTGTCATGTACCCTTGTCGCCGTGAATCTCAAATCAGTGACCGTCTCTGCATCTGCAATAATCTTGACAGGGTCTTCTGAATCTAAGAATAATCCTTCCTGTCCAACCACAAGGGAAATATCCCTGCTGTAGGCATTTTCACCACTTGTGGCTATAACTTGACCGCTGAATTCTCTGCACGTTTCTGCAAATCCAAGGTTGGCGTCGGCTACCTCGAAGTGCAGATAAATCTGTCTGCCATCAATGACTTCAATATTCGCTCTCGCTGTGGTACCCGTATCCATTGCCAGTTCAAAATCATAATCCAGTTTTGTACGAATCACCGATGCTCTAACACGTACCTGGTTCTTCTTTCCTTTCACTAAGAGTACATTGCTGTCACTTAAAATCAGTTTTGGCTTTTCCTTGTCGTCATCGTCATCCGTATCTTCTTCCTCATACGCGTCTTCAGATACATCATCGGTAGAAGGGGCTTCACTTGAGTCATTCTGGAAGTCAGGATGTGTCTCTGTCTCATCAGAATCGATTTCTTCCCCCTTCTCCCAAGCCTCGTAATCCCGAACATCGCTATCGGTGATAAGGCTGGCATCCTCATTGATATCCGAAGTGTTCCAGGCATCGAGGATTTCTTTATCTGTCGTTGGCACCTTACTTTTTTGTTTCTTAGTCTTCTTCTTAGCTTTTTTCAGACCTTTCTTCTGCTTTCTATTTTTTCGGGCTCGCATGATTCCAGCTATAGCTGCTACACCAACCCCTAAACCAAGCAGGCCAGATAATGGACTTCCGCCATCATCATCCCAATCGCTGGTACCGCCGCCCGTATTTCCACTCGTAGTGCTTCCGCCATCAGGTACGAATTCTGTTCCCCCAGTGCTACCTGTGTTTGAAAAGTCCTCATTTTTGTATCTGAATGCAAAAATTCTAGCATAGGGAAACTGCAGAACTTCAATTTTCTCTCCAGTACTTGAAACACTTATATCATAAGGTGACCAAACACCAATATAGGGTGATCCGTCAGATTTGGGATAAGTCCCAAATAACGCTTGCAACTCGCTTTCAAGTTCCGGAAGCTCATCTAACCACTCTTCATTGGACATTCCTGCCACAGCTTCTTCTGATACCTTTCGATATTTGACATCAAGTATGTCAACCGTGTCTGAACTGTCAACATCTGAGCTAGATGTTACCATATACTGCTGACCCGCTAAGATCATCTTGCCATTCTCTTCAGTAAACACACCTGAGAAAGCACTGGAGATTAGAAAATACTCTGATGGGTCGTTCCATGATGCATAATATGTATTCACCTTAACCCTTGGGAAGTCAATTTCGATATCCATATCAACTCTACTGTTATCAAAGTAAAGGTAATCTCCCCTATCAGAGACTGAATCATGCAGTACATATGGACTATTCTCGATTTCACTTTGTGAAAGATTGATCTGAAACGCCTCTGGTAAATTCAGATGCCGAACAGTGACCATGATGCCAGCTTCATCTGAACCATAGACTGGAACCGATTGAAACATAATGGTCATGGTTAGTAAAATGACTAATGTCATATATTTCTTAAACATACGCCCTCCTAATCTACCCGTTTATCCATTAAGCTTGGTACCGCACATCTTGCAGAACTTACTGTTTTCTCTATTTTCAGCACCACATTTGTGGCACTGTCCTTTTGGCGGTTTTTGCTCTACAGACGTACCGCATTTGGTACAGAATTTTTGTCCCGGCTTAAGAGGGGTGCTACACTTGCTACAGATATTTTGAGCAGCTGATTCTTCAGTCCTGGCTCTTTTGACAGTGTTTTCCGTATAGGCCTTTTTCACTTTTTTTGCTGCTGTCACGGTTGATTTGACAGCTTTCGCTGCACCAAACATGGACAGCATTTCCGAAGTAATCTCCGGCGGTTTGCCTGTCACTGTCGGTATGATGGTTTTTGGTCCTGAGCCCGAAATAGACTGCTTTGCTGTTTCGTCCGCTTCTGTAAGCGCGTCGGTCTTCATCATCTGTGTCTGGTCATCATAAAAGTTTGGATTTCTGCTGATTTCATAGGTTGAAAGATCTTCATCATCAAATATGCTTTTGTCCGACGCATTGACCATCAAGGCTCTAACCTCTTCTGAAAAGTCCACCTCAGCCAGTTCCTTCATCTTACCCTGCAGCTCGTTCGGGTCTGTCAAATAGTCGTCAGGATCATCCTCATAAGTCTCCACGTATTCGACGAGGTCTTCATAATCGATTTCAGACTCTTCATCAGCAACACGCGTCTCACTAGCAGGCTCACTGTCGCTTCTTACATCGTCTTGACTTACCGGCCCAAGGAAAGGCTGCTTTTTTACCCATTCATCTCCATTAAACACCTGCCACTGGCCTGTTGCCTCATCAATCCTACACCAGTCTCCGTTACTGTCTTTTATTTTGAGCGCTTTGATTTCCTTCTCATATTCCGCATCGGAAATAACGTTACAACCGTGCTTTCCTTTCAGTTCATAATATTTCTGCTCATACTTCTTTAAATCCATGGTCACCTCCATCAGATCCCTACAGGTAGCCTAAGTACCCTAAATCAAATCCCCCATATCACGTCACAGCCTCGGACTGCTAATACTGCAACTGCTCTATTCCTTAACGGTGATACGCTGAGTAATCGCTGTCGATGGAGACGTCGATTTATAGTAGAGTACCGCCTCAATTTCGTAATCACCGGGTTTATCAGGCACAAAGACACCATACGGTGCACTGACTACCCGCTCATTTTCATCGGTATACCAAAACAAATCCGCTTCAGCCACCTCTGGGAAAATACCCATGATTTCCTCTTTTGAATAGGCTTCAGACAAGGTAATATTGGTCATGAAAAGATCAGATGCGTATTCCCTCTTCCCATCTTCCCCGACATAGGCTACATCGAGCTGTGCGTCAAAAAGACCCTCTACGCCATTATTTACAAACTCTATGCCGATGGGTTCTCCCACCTTATGCGTCTCACTTAGGACAAGAATGTCCAACATATCGAGTTCATCTTCAGAAATATCTCGGAACATATCCTTGGCTACAACTGCCACGAAAATTATAAATCCAATAAACACGGTTGCAAGAATGCCTAGGAGAATCAAGAATACTTTCATACCTCTACTCTTTTTTTTATGCATAGACCATGACCCCTTTTTTAATGTTTTAATAGACAACTTGCCTCATCTTTTGAGACAGAACCAATAATGAAACAAGCATTCCAATGCTATAGGCTCATTTAGCTTCGATTATACTATCTATTATATTAAAAAATGCAGGCTATTATGCAAAATATCCTCAATTTTATACATAATTATGGACTTTAAAAAAGCGGAAGCATTTTATATTAAGTCTTATTCCTCTCTGAACAAAACTTTCCTACCCGAGCAAAACTTTGAATCCTATATTTAAATCATAAAAAGACGCCTTCGGCATTTCGCTAGTGAACCCTATGGTTCCCTTCGACGCTGGCAAAGCCAGCTGAGCACCCTCCTTAAATCGGACAAGGGGAACCCCTTGTCAATCCCCACTTTTTTTATTGTCTAGGAAATGAAATTTCCTAGACAATAAAAAATCCCCTGACTGTCAAAGTCAGAGGATCTGGGCGTCGACAACGTCGACACGATGATAATATATTTCAACAAACAGACAAGCTTGTAACGCAGTGCACGCTCGCCGTTTTAATTTTAAATAACCAATCAATATCTACTGAAACCTTTATGCATACACCCTAATCAATACGAACTTCCAGTTTCTCTTCCTCTTTCTTCGTCAAGAACATATATACAGGAAGACCCGTTGCTGTGATTGCAATCCCAATGATTGAGCTGCTGAAGTTGGTCATGAGCGTGCTGACAATGACGTACACGCCCCCAAAAATCCCCACAAGCGGAATAATTGGGTAAAGTGGCACACTGTAGCTGCGTTCCTTGCCAGCATTCATTTTTCTGAGTCTGAAGATACCTGCGACTGTCATTACAAAGAATGCCCATACCATGAACATGGCCAAATTGGTGAGCATTTCAAATGACCCGCTCAAGACATAAATGGAAGCCAGCGTTCCTTCAAACAGGAAGGCATTGGTCGGCGTTCCGAAACGTGAATCTACTTTTCCAATTGTCTTTGAGAATGGCATAAGACCACTTTGAGCCATGGCAAACGGAACACGTACGCCCGTCATCAGGTATCCGTTGAGTGCACCAAATATGGAAATGATAATGCCCCCAGCAATAATACTCGCACCAATCTTTCCAAATAGAATAACCGCTGCATCTGATGTCACCTGCGATGAAGCAACAACTGCTTCAATAGGCATGACATTGATAAGTGCTGTATTTATGGCAATATAGACAAGAATAATCGCTAATAGACCCAGGATAATCGCTTTTGGCAGGTCTTTTGTTGGGTTTCGCATTTCGCCAGCCATGTTACCAACGCCAACCCAGCCGTCATAGGCCCAAAGCGTACCCAGAATCGCAGCACCAAGACCCGTGTAGTTGACAGCCTGATTTCCAGAACTGGAGATACCACTTAAAATCGCATCAAATCCCTGGGCAGTACCATTTACAAGACCGTAGCCGATAATTGCAATAATCGGAATTAGCTTAGCTATTGTTGAAACAAGCTGAACCCGACTGCCGAGCTTTGTTGACAATACGTTGATAAAAATAATAAAGAAGATGAATGCAATGGCGAGTAGCTTTTGCATAACTGGTGATATTTCAACAAAAAAGGTAGCTTGAGAAATAAGTACAATAGATAGGGCCGCTACAACGCCCGGAACATAAATAAGACTTTGCATCCAGCCAAATAGAAAGGCCGTTTTTCCGCCATACAGTTCATTCAGGTAAGCAAAAATGCCCCCTGTCTTGGGAATGGTTGTTGCAATTTCAGTCACGGTTAATGCGGAAGCCATCGTGATCAGACCGCCCAAAATCCATGCGAGAATTCCCATAAACGGACTACCAGCCTGGCTTAATACCGTAGACGCTTTGAAAAATATTCCCGAACCAATAACAACCCCCACCACCATTGTCATTGCTTCCAGTAAACCAATTTCCTTTTTTAAAGTTGTTTCCTTCATTTTATCCTCCCTGCGGTAATGTGCTTTGCTGTGAAAAAGAGAAAATGCACATAAAAAAAGAACGCAGTATAGCACAAAAAAATGCTGCATGCGCCCTGTCCTTTTATCTGAAAGTTTCACCAAGCTTTTGACTCGGTTTGCTCCTTTGATGCCACATTTAAGTGATCTCTCCAGGGGTGTGTCCAATTATTGTATAATACCTGAAAGCTTCAATGACCTCTCCAGCAAGATAATCATTTTTCCTCTTCGGCGCAAGCACTCGGCTTGACTCTCCAACAATCTTCAATCACAATATTTACTTTTCACAACTTGATTATTTTACAGCATGGACTGAGTCGAATCAATACAATTTTACGAATAATGCTCATTATATTATTTGTTTTTGCATTATATTGCACTATTTTGTCATTCAATATTGCAAAGCATACAAGCACCTCTTCATTTATTGGTCTATGAATATTTGACGACTTTATTTCTACCTGAATTTTTCGCTTCATACAAAGCTTTATCTGCATTACCCATTAATTCTTCCAAGGACATTTGATTACCAAGTACTGCCATTCCAAAACTGATTGTAATCTGATAACTCGGATCTGACTCAATGAAGTGCATAGCGGCTATTTTCTCCCTGTATCTATCAGCACGCAGCCGTGCTTTTGAATCAGAAATTCCCGGTAAAATGACCGCAAACTCTTCACCACCAACTCGAGCCAATAAATCATCATTTCTGAAACTAACACTTGCTTCATCGGCTATCTTTTTAAGAACCTTATCACCCGCCTGATGGCCAAAGGTATCGTTGACTCGCTTAAAATGATCTATATCAAACATCAGCATTATAAGCGGCATATCCTTGTCCTTCGATTGTTTTATCAGTATCGCTGCACGCTCGTTGAATTCTCTTCGGTTAAACAACTGTGTCAATTCATCAACCTTAGCAATCTTCTCTAAATGTTGCCTTTCTGTATATTCTACAGTTATGTCTCTGATGATTTTTATTATTCCGTGACGAATCCCTTTCTTGGCAAAGATCATATTGGAACTGATTTCCCAGTACCGAAGACCGTCATTAAACGTATCTTGAAATATTTCTACACGCTCACTATATAGGGTCTCTATCAAGGTAACATTCTCATCATAGAACATATTCAGATCAGTAACTGTCAGCTTAATACCATTTTCCTCAAAAAACTCAACAGCTTTTAAATTGTAATCAATCACCCTATGCTTGTCATTTAAAATAATCATTGCTTCCTTGCTTTGATAGAATATTTGATTCCTTGCCGTTGAACGAATTTCAAAAAAGTCCTGTTTGGCAATGACATATGCCAACAGAAAAAGTGGAATTGGAAATAAAACTGCAGTATAATCCAACCCCAAATTTGTTGGATCGAACAATATCAGCAATATACTGAGTGTCGTTGAGGCACTGATTAGAGATAATATGCGGTAACTTCGTCTTTCAGCACCACTTACCATGTAACTGCGAATCCAAAAGATCAGTATAACTAGAAGGGTTTCTATGCATCCATAAATTTGCTGAACATAATACCACGGCCCTTTCCAAAGCTCTAATATTCCGACTTCACCATACATATTAAACGCATAACCTGTATAGTAAAGAAAATGACTACTATTCGTCAACCTCATAACATAGGTGATTGCCGGTATAATGAACAAGGCCAAAACAATCCATGAACGCACTCTTTTTACAATGCCAACATAAAGCAATACCATAATCAACCACAGCGTCGAAATTACTGGGATTGCAAAATACTGAAGTCCATTCCATAATAACGCAGTTCTCAAACTATTACTGTGGAGTTCAATCATATAGCCAAATATGTATATGACCACACACGCCAGCATTGCAGCCAGATACTTCATATAATGTACATTACCGTTAATCAATATATAAGCGAGTAAAAATGCACCTACACAAATCGAAACGAACATAAAAATGGTAAGTATATTAATCATGTTTTACGCTCCTAAAGTAGAAAAATTATTCTCAAAGCCCTATTTCAACATATCATTCTGTTCAAACCCATTATATTATGTTGATTGCACCACTAAAACAGTTTTGGTAAAAAACAATAAAAAGCATCCAACCTTTTCAGTCAGATGCTTCTGATTACTATTTACTGTTCACTTATTTCCTTTACACGCCCCACAATCCCGCTTTCAAGCATGACCTTAATGCCATGCGGATGATTCGGAGATTTTGTAAGGAGACGCTAGACAACACCGTCTGTCAGCTTGCCTGTACGCTGGTCCTGTTTCTGAACCACCTTTACCGACAACCCCGGTCTGATGTTTGATCGTTTTGTTCCAGGCATATGCAACCCACTTTCATTCTTTTCAAATAACCAACAGGTCTTTTAAATCGCGCAAATATCGCTCAAAGACTTAAAGAAAGCCATCCTTTAGCTTATGGGATGGCTTTCTGATTTTATACGAATCCATTATAATTGTAAACCTACAATTGTATCAGGCCCCTCATGTATCGGCAGATGAATCACTATCTTCGGAATCATTCTGATTATCTGGGGTGTTCGTCTCTTCAGTATTACTTGTCCATCCAGCCTGACCGCCCTCTAAAATGAATAGCCTTTCTGGAGCAATCCCCTTTTCAAGCAAATACACATAGGTTCTTTCGGCTCCAATGCGGCCCATAGGACATATAATTACGATATCACTGTCTGTTTCCTCAAGCACTTGGAACTGAGCATCAATTTTTGCCTTGTCCGCATCGCTTTTCACCGGAAATGCATAAGTAGCTACAGCCCCATCAATATGGTGCGCATTATAATCCGCTTCGACTTGAACATCAAATATCACAACTGGTGACGCATTTTCAATGGTGCTGTGCAGTTGATCCTGAGAGTAATACTTGTAATCGACATCTGCTGTGCCAGTCGACTGACATCCTGCAAGCAGCGCTCCTATCAATATCAAAAGCACAAAGAGCATACTCATTCTTTTAGTCTGCTTCATCTAGTCCCCCGCGGTATGATTCGTTCAGTGAATATACAGTTCAAAGTACATGATAATCCAATTTCATTATCAAAAGCTTTTCACACAAGCTGATTTTGCTTCTATCTCTCCCACCAATGATTATACCATTACACATCATATTTTTTAAGCCGTAGAAGTACATTCAAATCATGAATCCATTGTATTTTTTCAAGCGGAAGTAGTCATATATTAGAAGAAAGAACTTCACTTAGCTTGCTTTTGAAAACTGCTTTTGACGCTTTCGCGTTTCATGCTTAGCTATTATGACCGAAGCAACAATTCCAACTATAAGGATAATGTAGGATGTGTTTTCGAAAATTTTTGCAGTACCCAAGCCAGATATTATTTTTCCATTCATGCTTGTACCAATTGCACCACCAACAAACATGTTAAAAGATGCCAGTGACATTGCCGTCCCACGCATTTCAGGAAGTTTTTCCTGTGCCATTGCAATAAGCGTTGACTGAAGAAAAATAAACGCAATCCCAAAGCCTAGAAGACCCAGAGCCAATAAGGCTGTGTGCATTGTATTTGCAAGTAGCCATAAGGAACCGAAGCCAATAACGCCAGCTAAAAGTAAAAATCTTTCTTTAAGTTTCAGTTTAAGCTTAGGAGCAATTCTACCACCAACAACCGTGCCAACACCGAAGAGTGATAAGAGCAGACCCACTATTAAAAGATTGTATCCCGTGATTTCTTGAAGATGCTTACCCGTGTAAGTAAAACTTCCAAACACACTATAGCCTACAAAGAATATTATTGTCACAAGACGCATGAACCGATAATTCTTTATCGGCGCCTTATATGCTTTTATCAAACTGAACTGATTTACAGATGGTTGATCTCGCTCCAAGGTTTTAAGCATGACTATTGCGAGTATAAACTCACCTATGCCATAAACTAAGTAAACCGTGCGCCATGAACCGAAATACGCCAAGGCACCTCCGAATGCAGTTGCTGTTGCACCGCCCAAAAACATGAGTCCCATAACTTTACCCAAAGCCTTATGACGGTTTTCATCGTCAAAGCTTTGTCCGACAAGTGCCATTGTGACCGGAAATATACCTGCTCCAAAGGCACCATTCATCGCTCTAAAAAATATAAGCGAAGGCAAATTGAACGCTGTCGCTCCTAAAATACTAAAAATCGAAGTACCTAGGGCAGCGATATTAATTATTCTCACTTTTCCAAATCGATCTGACAAAGGGCCAAACAACAAGGTAAAAACACCAAAGGACAACATATACGCTGTGACTGATAATGCTGCGGTACTTATTTCTAAGTTTAAGTCGCTCGCAATATTAATGATTAAGGGTGCAGCCGCATAGTTGTCTCCATTGGCTAGAAAAGCCATAAAGCCTAGTATTACAATCAGTTTTTTTCTTTTTTCATCCATAGAGTTCACCGTCCAATCTTAGTTTCAAATATCCAGAGCATGATATGTAGACACGATACATATTATTATATAACTATATTAGTATATTCTAATATATTTGACTAACTCAATATACTCTTATCCTAAAACGTTGTCAATATAAACCTTAAATATTTATGCAGTTCATAAGACAATCATTCTGACTTTTTTAACGCAAAAAAGACTGAGTCCTGATGAATACAGAACTCAATCCTCAATTGCAGTCAATTATAAACTGGATAGGGAATCGGAATTACATTCCTTGATTCGAGTGTTTGCAATGTCGTGTTAAAACTCAAAATGATATTTCTTGCATAAATATCATCTGATATACACTCATCATTCACACCAAAAGAATCCATTATATGCAATAATATCCATTCGCATTTTTCGCTATATAAATCCCCATGTATATTCATGCAAAGACTCATAAATACACTCTGTAATTACAAAGTAACTGATCACGCCTTACTTCTATTTGTGTGTATGAATATGAAAAAGATAGCAACATAGAAGTGTCGTTGAGCTTGAGATAGCTCATCTTTTTTGCATTAAGAACTCAAAAGATAAAAAACAACTCCAGCGTTTCATGTTGAAGCTGTTTGTCTACACTCTACAGCTTATTATAAAGTTGGCTAGATTTGAACTGTATTTAACTGTAATCGCTCCATGCCATCACTTGTTAAAGAACATCCTGTACGACCTTTACTAACAATTATCAAACCTTGATCCGCTAATGAACGCAAATTCTTTCTAACTTCTGCTTCAGATATAGAATAATAATGAGTAGAAATATATACAGTTAAATTTCTGCGTCCAGTTCCGTTTCCAAGCTTCTTACATTCATCAATTGCTTTGAGAACCAGTAAGTCATTAGCATACTCAGATTCAGAATCGAATAGCTTGCGTAGGATGCTTTTATCCTTAATATACCTTGGTAAACATTTTACCTCAAACTCTTCTTCACAAACTACACTCATATACTCAATTACATTTTGCAACTCCCGAATATTCCCAGGCCAGTCATACGACTCAATGAATTTATAGAACTGTATTGAACCAACTCTATTTCGCTGATCCATATATTGCTTACAAAGTAGTTTTATGTCTCCAGCCCTTTCCCTGAGTGGTGGGAGTGTCAATGAAAAAACATTCAGTCTGAAATATAAATCGTTTCTAAAAGCACCGTTTTCAATCATCTCCTCAAGGTTTTTGTTTGATGCCGCAATAATTCTTACATCAACAGTAATTGTCTGCGTTGATCCTACTTTTCTTATCTCTTTTTCCTGTATTGCTCTTAAAAGTTTCCCCTGTAATGCAAATGGCAGTTCAGAAATTTCATCTAAAAACAATGTTCCACCATGGGCTTTTTCGAATAATCCAATAGCCCCTGACTTTTTTGCCCCAGTAAAAGCAGACCCTTCATATCCAAAGAATTCTGATTCCAGTAATGTATCTGGAATACCCGCACAGTTGACTGCAATAAATGGAGCCTTGGATCGATGAGATTCATTGTGTATGGCACTGGACATAAGTTCCTTACCAGTACCACTCTCTCCATATATGAGTACAGGCATGTCGGAAGTTGCGAACTTTCTTCCAAGTGACTTAACATCTTTAATTATTCGACTTTCACCAATGATGTCCTCAAATCCATATTTAGCAACATGTCCATCTCCGACAATCTTCTTGTGAACATTTTGGTGCGTTGAAACTATTTGACTATAGGGTTCTAATCGAATAATTCTACCTAAGCTAATGTTTTCTGCATCTAGATAGTCTACACTCATAATTAGCTTATTGTCATTAACTTCAACAATCTCGTTCTCAATTTCTCCATCTATTTCTAAAAAACTAAGATGTGGTTTGCTCTGTACAAGTTCATTTATTTTAATAATCTTCTTGTCTATCGTTAGTGGCTCAATTAGTCTCGAAAAATGACTATTATATGAAGTTATATGATTATCAGATGAAATTACAGCAACGCTTTGATTAATTTTATCGTAAAGTAGATTCCATTGTGCGGATAGAAACCGATTATTCTCTAGCAAAGAATGAACACCCTTTACATAACTAGGAACAATTGAAATATATCTGCCAAATACGGCATCAATAATGTCAAAATCCACATTAAAATAGCTTAATACATCCATAATTACATCTGCATTAATGACTCTGCTACCTAAAATCACTGTCGGTTTTCCCGTTTCAGGCAAAAAATCATATATTCTATGTGTCAGTATATAGTCCACCTCAGGGAATGGTCGGTTACTGTCTGGTGCCCAAGGGATTAACTCCACATTTTTTATTCCAAGCTGATAAATATTGGTCATCGTCTCATGAGCCATATAATCTGTTGCATTTACAACAACTGTACTAACACCATCAGGGATCTGCTTCAACTTCTCTACTGCTTCAGCCGTAATTGTTCTTCTCATAAGTATCAATGGGCAATCACTTTTTATATACTTTTGCATTTCTACAAGCGCTGATGGCTCATGTAGTAGAATTAAATCTGCATTGAATATGGGTTTCACAGGTTTCGTGTTTACTGAATGACATGTAATTTTAAATATGTCACCAAATAAATATGTAAGCTGTTTTTGTAAAAAATCACAGCTCCACGAGAAACGTGTTATTATACTTAAATTATATTTCATAAGACCTCCACTTGTGGGCGACACCCGTTTTATAATGGTGCATATCCCATTTAAATCAATTTTAAACGACTGACTTCTGAATTTCAACTTGGCATGAAATAATCTCTCAAACTCTGTTTATACGCTTATAACCCTTCCCCTTTCAGATAATCAGCTTCTGTGGTCATTATTTTTTCCGTACTCCAAAAGTTTTGGCATCCTACTTGCAATATAGATTGGCAACAAAATACTCAATTCAAAGGAGAAAATACTATGAAAAAAATAACTACAGAATTCACATCAAAAGACGGAGGTCATTACTCACCTGGTGTTGTCTATAATGGACTTCTCTATATCTCTGGTCAACTATCAGTGAATCCGAAGACCGGTACGCGTGCAAATAATGTAGTTGATGAAACTTGGCAAGCACTTGAGAATCTTGAACGTATTCTTAAAGCTGCTGGTTCAACTAAAAATGATGTAATTCAGTGCCGTCTATATACTCCAGATGTGGCGTATTGGCCAGAAATCAACAAAGTATATGCAGAGTTTTTCGGTAATCACAAGCCTTCACGCGTTGTTGTACCTTCAAACACACTCCATGGCGATTGTCTTGTTGAAATTGAAGCTGTTGCTATATGTAAGGAGGAAAAGTAATGATCTATCCTCAATTGGAAAGCCCTTCACTTGTTATTGATTATGATTTGGTTATTGATAACTGTACTAAAATGCAAAACTATGCTAATAGCCAAAGGGTTACTCTTAGGCCACACACAAAAACGCATAAAATGCCAAAACTTGCACTTAAGCAGATTGAAATTGGAGCACAGGGAATTGCAGTAGCAAAGGTTGGAGAAGCAGAAGTTATGGCTTCTCATGGTATTGACGATATTTTTATTGCAAATGAAATTATTGGGACAAAGAAACTTGAACGCATTGCTCAGTTAAGTAAACGCATTCATATCTCTTTCGGACTAGATAGCATTGAACAGGCTGAAATGATTGAAAACGTGTTTTCTAAAGAGAACCTCACAGCACATGTACTCATTGAAATCGAAGTCGGAGAAGAGCGTTCTGGCATAGTCACAAAAGAGCAATACAAGAAACTCCTTCTGCATCTTAAGAAATGTGAACACATTCATCTAAAAGGAATTTTTTCTCACGATGGTCACTCATATGGTGCTAAAAACTTAAAAGAGCTTGAAAATATTCATCTTGTAAGTCAAAAGCGTACTTTAGAGTTTGTCGACTTAGCAAAAAATATGGGGTTTGAAATAGAAACAGTTAGTATAGGTTCTACCCCTTCACTTATGCATGATTTCGAAATTCTACAAGGAATTACTGAAATTCGACCTGGAACTTATATATTCATGGATGCATCACAAGGAAACTCCTATGGAGATCACAACCGATGCGCCGCTACAGTTTTAGCTACTGTAATGAGCAAACCCACTGATGAACGCGTAATTCTTGATGTAGGTGCGAAAGGACTGACTACACAAACTCGAAGCAAAGGACTGTGTACAACTGAAGGCCTTGGGATAATTAAGGGCTATGATAATGTAAATATTTTTGATGTTTTCGATGAACATGCAATTATTTATAACAAAGCATTTTCTAAAGCTGTATCAATTGGTGATAAAGTCGAAATCATACCAAACCATATCTGTCCCGTTGTTAATCTTCACGAAACCGCTTACTTGACCACCAATGGAAAAGTCATTGATGAAATTCTTGTGGAATGCAGAGGAAAACTTAAATAATAGGGGTTGATAACAATGAAAATTGCCGCTTTACAAATAGACGTGTCAAGAGATAAACAAGAAAATTTAGACAAAATTGAACACATAATTCAAAAACTAAAAAATGAACAAATTGATATGGTTATTCTTCCTGAAATGTTCATTTGCCCTTATCAGACTAGCGTATTTAGAGATTACTCCGAACAAGAGGGCGAACGTACATGGAGGCAGTTATCAAGGATGGCTGCTACATATAATATTTATCTTGTAGCAGGTTCAGTACCAGAAAGTAAGGATAACCTGATTTATAACACTTCTTACGTGTTTGACCGCAGTGGAAAACAAATTGCGAAACACAGAAAAATGCACCTGTTTGATATTGATATTGAAAACGGCCAAACGTTTAAGGAATCCGATGTCCTCTCTGTCGGGTACGAACCAACTGTTTTTTGTACTGAATTTGGCAAAATCGGTCTTTGTATTTGTTATGACTTCCGATTCCCCGAACTCTCACGACTTATGGTTGATCAGGGAGCAGAAATCATCATAGTTCCAGCAGCATTTAATATGACAACTGGTCCAAGTCACTGGGACATTTTATTCAGAACAAGAGCCTTGGATAATCAAGTTTTTACAATAGGTGTTGCAGCTGCACGCAATCCCGCCACAGGGTATTCTTCATGGGGTCACTCTCTTGTTGTATCTCCATGGGGAGATATTTTACATCAACTTGACCACGAAGAGGATAAGATTGTTACTGAACTAAATTTAAATCAAGTCAAGGCCATAAGAACCCAACTTCCGCTTCTCGCCCACCGTAGGCATGATGTCTATTCTGTTTCTGATTTAAGATAAGAGTATTTCTTTCAATACAATTTCACATACCACCTAAACAAACAACTATTGAGATAGTGTCTGAAAATCAAGATGGTGACAGAATTCCACCAGTATTATTCTTCAGTGCTGCTCAAACAAGTTTAATGGCTCTCAGTATATTCCTTTCAAACTCATTAAAGTACAACACAAATATAAAACCTCTATTTATTAACGATCCCGTACAACATCTTGACTCAATTAATATACTTTCATTCATCGACCTAATTAGAAGTATTATCACTTGTGAATCTAACTCGAGACAAATAATCCTGACTACAAATAACTCAAACTTCTATTCATTGCTAAAACTCAAGTTAGACAACCTTCATCATAATTCTAAATTCATACAATATGATGGTGAGCAAGTACACTATGATTAAATAATAAAAATCCCACAACGTGTGGGATTTTTATTTGCTTCATTCTTAATGTAATCATTTCAGTATTATTGTATAGTTCTAAACTTTCACAAGCTCTACCACCGACTCACATTTAGGCTTACTCTAAAGCAGTGCCTGACACTCAAATCCGGATTGTCCTATGACTCACAATAAACCATTGCGATATACCTCGTTTAACCTTGCTTGAGCATGCTCCGATGTATGTTTTTCAACTATTTGATCTCTGTCGCTGATAATGGCAAACATTTCATCGACAACTTCTTCAACACTCAGTTGAGTAACCCCGTTCAGATAGCCCAGCATTCGTTTTGAAGTGAAATCAGTATTCATATACTTATATGCGACTTCTTTACAAAACTCATCAGAAAACCCCTTTTTAAGAAGCGCTTCATATACTTCTATGGTTTTTTTTGATGCCATCTATCCATGCCTCCAGTATTAGTAATTTCCTGACCACCTACACAAGCACCCTATCCAAATAATTTGGATACTGCTTATTTATATATTATATATTATTTCTTAGATAGCTCTACCACCGTCTCCACATGCGGCGTATGCGGGAACATGTCCACACAGCAAATCTTCTTTACTGAATATCCGGCCTTCTGCATCTGCTTGAGATTGTCAGCCAGTGAAACCGGGTTGCACGACACATAGGTAATGCCGTTCACACCGTATTCGATAATCTTTGCCAGGGTCTTTTCCTGAATGCCTGCACGCGGCGGGTCAACAACAATGACATCTGGCTTTTTCGTTACTTCGTCAAGCTTTATAAAGACATCGCCTGCCAGGAAATCACAGTTTTCCAGACCATTAAGCTTTGCATTTTCCTTTGCGGCTTCAACGGCATCGGCAATAATTTCAATGCCTGTCACGTGGTCCGCACGCTCTGCCATGATTTGAGCAATGGTACCCGTACCACTGAAGAGGTCAAATACATTTCTCGACTCGATATGGTCCATGTAGTTCATCGCTGTATCATAAAGAAGCTCAGCCCCAAGTGTATTGGTCTGGAAGAATGAGTAGAATGACACTTTGAATTTGAGGTCAAAGAGCTCTTCCATATAGTAGTCACGCCCGTAAAGGACATTATAATCACCACGCACAACCTGTGCTACGTCATTATTGACAATATGCAGAATGCCGACAATACTGCCTGACAGCTCAAGGCCCAAAAGCATGTCGACATAAGGCTTCAGATCATGCTCTTCATGGGATGAAGTCGAAAGTCCAATCAGAATTTCGCCTGTCTTTTTACCCTTGCGCACATTGAGGTTTCTCAAGTATCCGCCTGTATGACGCACACCGTCGTACTTTGGAATTCCGCGCTCTACGAAATGCCTATGGCTTGCAGCGAGGATCACATTAAAGTCTTCATCGGCGATTTTACACTGGTCTACTGTAACCACGTCATGAAACCTGCCTTTTTTGTGCATGCCCAGCGTCAGGGGTCCGCCCTTTTCCTCATCTCCAAAAGAGTACTCCATCTTATTTCTGTAATGATAGATTTCAGGCGATGACACGACACCGTTCCATTCATAGCCTGTAATACCCGCATCTTCAAGGAGCTGCTTTACCTGGTCTCCTTTAAGCTTAACCTGCTCTTCATATGGTAGGGTTTGTCTTGCACATCCCCCGCATCTTCCAAAGTGCGGACAGAATGAATCCACCTCATTGGATGCCGATTCAAGCACTTCAAGGAGTGTCGCATCCACTCGGTTCTGCTTTTTCTTCTTAATGCGCGCTCTTACCCTTTGACCCGGCAGACCGCCCTTTAGTTGAATCTTACTGCCTTCATATGTTCCAATGGCTTTGCCCGGAAACTGAACTTCATCAATGATGAATTCGATTACTTCACCGCGTTTCATTTGTACCTCCAACACCCATCTGAATATTTTACAAGAAAGTCACTCTCTTGGTAAACGCTCTGTTAATAAGCCAGACCTTATTATATCCTATGCCCTGATGGGTATCAAGGATTCAAAATATGGTCATAAATCTCCTCCTGCTGTACCATCCAGTTTGAAACCGTATAGTATTTAACCCTTCCGTCCAGCAGATTGTCAAATTTACTGCTCAAGTTATCGATAGCGCTACTAATGCGTCTTCCAACTTTTTCTACAATCTCATCGTTAACATTGCTTAAAAGTATTGTAAAGGTCATGGTGTCATATCGGCCAATAATATCTGTATCCCGCAGCAGATCATGCAATATGGCAACACACTGCTTTATGAATTGACTCCGTAGTTCCGACTTGTCATCGAGCAGTGTGTTCAGGTTTATTGCAACGATGCCATAAGCAATTTCAAATTTTCTGAGATTGTCATGGAAGAGATTATGCTTGTACTGAAAAGCAGACTGCGTATAAACGCCTGTCAGCTTATCAATGGCTTGAAGGCCATGAAGCGCGTCATTGTAGACAATTACACGGTTTCTTCCGGTTTCTTTCGCTTCATACAGTGCACGGTCCGCTAAAATAATGGCATGATTGAAATCACTGTTTCCTGCCTCCTCAAATATATGTGCACCACCACTGATGGTCACTTTCAAATACCCTGACCCGTAGTGTATCTGCGCATTTTCCACAGTCTTTCTTATCTCTTCAAGGACACCTACGGCCTGCTTTGCATCACAGGCCATGAGTATGACAAATTCCTCACCGCCATAACGTCCGACAACGCCACACTCGGGAACTACAGCGTTGATGACGTCTGCGACTTTGCGAATAACAATATCGCCAACTTCATGTCCATAAGCGTCGTTTACATTTTTAAACTTATCAATATCCATCATGGCAGCTACAAATGGCGTTTTCATTGAAGTCAGCATATCATTTGCAAGCTGGTCAAAGCAGCGTCGATTGTTCAATCCGGTCAAAGGATCCTTATTGGCGAGAAAATTCAACTCCCGCTCATACACATACTGCTGTGTAATATTGGACACGATACAGAAATTCCCTTCGAATGTGCATGCGTCGATAAACACACCCACAAATTTCAGTTCAAGATAAACACGTTTCCTGCTTTTCCGATTGAGCAGTTCACGTTTGAGAATGGATACGCCTTTTTCCAGCATCTCGCGCCAAACTGCCGTGCGCTCATCCTCTCTTATTTCAAAATACTGCATGAGCATTTCAGATGACCCCAGCACCACGTCTTCTTCATCCAATCCCAAATATTCAAACACCCTACTGCTTACGGATTCCAGCCGCTGAGCCTCATATACCTGTCCGATGAATTCATCATCAATGATTTGTGGAAGCAGTGCCGCTTCGGGCAGCATCTGAAAAAAGTAGCCTTCCGTTGAATTCTTAAAAAAGGCGGCAATTTGCCTTTCGCGCTTTGTCAGTACGGTCTTTGCCTCTACCAGTTCTGTAATATTGTAACCGGTGGCAATCATGCTCACCACATTACCCTCCCTTAGTACAGGCTTAATGTACAAATCCAACTCAATTATTTCACCTAAGCTGTTTACAGGCGTCATTTCAAGGCGTTTCGCTTCTTCTGAGCTAAAGACATGTCCACAGGCAAACATCAGGTCGTTCTGGGCTTCTGGACTGTCCTTCCACATGGGCAACTCCCACGCAGGCATTCCAAGTATCGCCTCTGCTTCAAGGTCCAAAAACTCGAGTAGTGCTCGATTTGCGTATTGCACGGTCATTTCAGGCGACAATACAAATATTAGATTATTGAGTTCATCTAAAAAATTCAAATGCTCAAAGGAATTCATTATTTCGCCTCCCAACCACTCAGCCGCGCTTAAATCCAATCACAATCACACTTGCCTAACTTAAAGCTTGCTTATATACTTACCCGTATTCCTTACACATAAAATCATCTTTATCATATAGGCATTTTACATAGCTCCAATTATTGATTCCATGAAAAAACCGCCTGCCAGGATATCTTGCCTGGCAGGCGGTTGTGTACGATTTGCTATTCCTGAAGTGCCATCCATTCTTCCATTAACGTGTCGTATGCCGACTTCAAATCGGCAAGCTTGTCATAACGCTTGGCGATTGACTCGTAGGGAAGCGTGGAAATCTCAAGCTGTGCTTCCACATCTTCTATCTCAACTTCAATCCTTGCCAGTTCAAATTCTATTTCAGAAATACGTTTTGCCCGCTTGCGTTCTGCATTTTGCAGTCTGCGCTCATCTGCATTTCTATAGTTCTTATTCTTCTCTGCGTTTTCAGCCGTGGTCATTTCGGCTTCCCGCTTCTTCTTTTGGGTCCTGTAGGCCTCATAAGTAGAGTCGAACATTTCAATGCCACTTGGACTTAAATCGGCAATACGGGTTGCCAGCCTGTTGATCAGGTAGCGGTCATGGGAGATGAAAAGGACCGTTCCGTCAAAATTGTCCAGTGCCAGCTCCAGCATCTCACGCGATGAAATGTCCACATGGTTTGTCGGTTCATCCATAATCAGCAGGTTTATGCCCTCTTCCATCATAAGTGCCAGCTTCAGACGGACCTTCTCGCCACCGGAAAGATGGGCCACTGTCTTGAAAACGTCTTCACCCATGAACAGGAATCTTGCGAGCTTACTTCTGCATATGCCTTCCGAGAGCCCGGTTTCAGCATTGAAGAAGGCCAGAACACTGCGATCAGGTGCCTCGAAGCTAATATCCTGCTCGAGAAATCCGATTTTGACCTTCGCCCCCAGCTTAAGACTGCCAGACAAGGGTTCCATAGTGCCCAGAACCACATTTAGGAGCGTTGACTTGCCAATGCCGTTCTTGCCAACCAGGGCAACCCGGTCCCTGTAGCGCAGGTCAAGATTTACAGATTCAAAGAGGGGCCTGCCGTCATAACCCGCAGATACGGCGTCCAGCACAAGGACTTCCTTGCCAGAACGCCCACTCGATTTGAAGGCGACCTTGATGTTTGATTTGTCCTCAAAGGGCTTGTCTACTTTATCCATACGCTCAATGCGTTTTTCCATATTTTTTGCTTTTACAAACATGGCTTCATTATCGCCATTGGTTCCCCACTGTCTGAAACGGGCAACCGCCTCTTCCATGGCGCGAACCTTCCGCTGCTGGTTCTCATAGGCTTTCAGCTGCTGACGAAGCCATTCGTCCTTTTGCTGCATATAGGCACTATAATTTCCATGCCATAGGCGGCTGTGTTTCATTTCAATTTCCACAATGCGCTGCACGGTTCTATCGAGAAAGTATCTGTCATGGGAAACGATGACCACCGCACCGCTGTAATCCCATAAAAATGTCTCTAGCCACTCCACGGAGTCGACATCAAGATGGTTGGTCGGCTCGTCGAGAAGCAAAACATCTGGCGATTCCAGAAGGAGCTTGGCAAGCAGAGACCGGGTCTTCTCACCGCCACTCAATGTTTCAAAAGACTGATTCAGGAAGGCTTCGAGCTTTAGGCCAGTCACAATTCGTCCTAGCTTTTCCGTGACCTCGTAGCCGCCTTCAACTTCGTAGGTCCTCTGAACAGCACTGTAGTCCTCCATGACACGTTCGAGATCCGCGCCAGTTACTTGAGCCATCTTCATTTCCAGTTCGCGCAAGTCTTTCTGCAGGTTCGAGAGTGATTCGAAGGCTTGCATCAGCACGCCTTCCACTGTGATGTTTTCAGGATAATTTGGAATCTGTTCAAGATAGCCAATACGTATGCCTTTGCTCTTGTGGATAAAACCTTCAGATGGCTGCTCATATCCACAGATTACCTTGAAAACTGTGGTTTTTCCCGCACCATTGCGACCGACCAGTCCAATACGCTCTCCGGTATGCAGTTCGAAATGAACATCTTCAAGAACGCACTCCGCGCCATATGTCTTTTTTAGGTGTTCAATGCTCAGTACAATCATACCAGTGCCTCCTGATGCTGTTCATATTTAATCCCTATCATTAGAAATGTCCGGATAGATACCCGGACATTCAATTAACTTTATCATTAAATTTATTTTAACATTTTTTATCTGGAACTGCTGTTACAGTTTTATGACAGCTGGTCTAAGATTGTGCTGTAGCACTCCACATAGAGGTCAGCATCCTTTTCAATATCATCTCGAAATGGTGCAGACAGCGGATCGTATATGGCAACGACTTTCATACCGGCTCTTTTTCCAGCGAGGACCCCCGCGTGGGTATCTTCAAATACAAGACACGCCTCAGGCGCTACGCCCAGGGCCTCTGCGACACTCAGGAAAATATCCGGTGCCGGCTTGCCCTTATCCACCTGACAAGATGTTCTCAGCACACGAATGAAGCGGTCAATACCTCTCGCCTTCACGACAGCACTTGCCAGCTCAGGTGAGTTTGATGTACCTATACCCATTGGCAGGCCCATCTTTTCAAACGCCTCAAGCATACTCCAAACATGGGGTTTAAGCTTGATCTCATTTTCATAAAGGCCAAGCGCCATAGCATTCCATTCTGCCTTGATTTCATCAATGCTGTCCTGAATGCTGAAACGATTTTTGAAATATTGCGCTGTTTCTGTAAAGCTCATTCCCTCAATATCCTTCTGCAGGTCGTCCGGCAGCGGATATCCGTGTTTCTCCAAATAATCAATATCGACCTGTTTCCAAATCCACATGGAATCCACGAGGGTGCCATCCAGATCGAAAATGACTGCCTTAATATCTTTAAGCATATTGCCTCCATATATTTTAACGCTTATCGAATGTCCCGATTTCTCTTACAGTTTTCTTGCAAGAGCAAGATAGAAGCGGTCCGATAATTTTTTTGTACCTTCCAGGACCATGCCTGAGATTTCCAGCATGTGTTCCAGCTCTTTCTCTGATATGCGAATTTCAAGCCGTGGCCCCTTTTCCATGGACTGCTTATGCCACTCCACAATGCCTAGGCGTGCGCCGGGCTTCAATGTCAGAGCCACTTCCTTCAGAAAATGCAGTGCATCGTCGACTTCATGCAAGACCGTCGAAACCATGCCCACATCAACGGACTGGGGTGCAATCTCCACACTGTCCCCAACCGCGTCAGGACCAACATGACAGACATGAACCCTCGGTATCAGGTCTTCGCTGAGTCTCTCTTTCAACCCATTTAGCATTTCAGAACTGATGTCACTGGCAAAAACCTTTCCAGACGAACCGACCATCTCCGCTGCTGGTATGCTGAAAAAACCGACACCGCACCCAAAGTCAGCAAAGGTATCTCCTTCGCGCAGTCCTAAGAGCTTGAGAATGTCCACTGGCGGTATTTCCCTGTATCTGTCGGGATGCTCCAACTTGCTGATCATCTTCGGATTAAATATTTTTTCTTCTTTGTGCACAATTATTTCCTCCGGTACTTTAAGGCTACTCTAATTGGGTAAGTAACTACTATATCATATCACAAACTGCTTTTTTTATGTAAACAACATCTGTCGAGGTGCACGCCATGTGGAAGACGAAATTCTTTTATAAACTGACATTGCCGCTCATAATCTCATTGATTATCGCTGCTTCAATTTTCGCGATTTCCTTTAGAGGGGTTCTGCATAAAACCATGTACCATAGGGCTGAAGAAGCCTTTTTTGACTATGGTCAAATTTACAGTGCCGTCATTGACACTCATCTGTCTACGCTCAAGACCACAGCACTTCAAATTGGCAGCCGCACGCAAATCCGCTTGCAGATGCAGAAGCTGTACAGGGACGAAATCAGTGCATCAGATGCAGAGGATTATATTTATCCCAAGCTTGCAGATGCCGTGGTCGCCTCTGAAAATGTTCATGGTGTCATATGGGTCAACAATGAAGGCGCGCCAATTGTAAGCGTAGGAAAAACTGAAAAAATAACACGTTTTGAAAACATAGACAAAATTGTGCCGGGTGATTACGTCTATAGCAGCAGACCTGTCATAATTGACAATCAACCTTCGGTTCTGGTTATCACGCGTATTTATGCAACTGACCATACCAGCATTGGCTTCAACCTTGTCTATTTCTCACTCGACCCGCTTGTTCATCATCTCAGCGAAAAACTGGGCAATCAGGACAATCTCCAGCTTGTAGGCTATGACAAGACATTCTTTGAAATCATCAACTTCAGTGACAACTACTATAGCTTTTCCAGCTTCAGCAGGCTCGCGGAAGATATCACCCCTGATGAAATGGATCCTCGTGGACTCCTCCTTGAAGATGATGTCAACCTTATGTCTCTGATTCCCGTTGAAGGTACCCAGTGGTACATTTTGAACACGATTCCAAAGCAAATTCTCAACCAGCCCCTTAACAAGCTTTTATCCATCGTCTTCCTGATTATCTTTTCCATGTCCCTTATTATGATTTCAGCAATTTGGCGCATCGTCGTAACCTCTGTCAACGAGGTGGAAAAATATCAGATAGACCTTGAAAAGTCCAATGAATCTCTTAAAGCAGCCCTAAAAGAGCAAAAGCGGGTACAGGACCAGTTTGTGCGAAGGGAAACCCTCGCCGCACTGGGCGAGCTGGTAGGTGGGCTTATGCACGAGCTGAACACACCTATTGGCAGTGCGGTCACCTCACTCAGCTATCTTGACAGTGTGGTCAGACATACGCTCACAGCTGAGCAGCTTGAGACTACCCCATACAGCGAGGCCCATAAGATCACCGAGACCAACTTGAACAAGGCCATTACAAATATTGAAACCTTCAGAGTTCTTAACATGGATCAGGCGACCCTTGAAATGCGTCGAATTCACTTGAAACAGTACGTTGATGAAATCCTGCTCAGCCTTAAACCCAAGCTGAAGGTTACTCAGCATAAAGTCCTTGTTCAATGTGATAAAAACCTTCAGGTCATCACCACACCGGGTATTCTGTCACAGATTATCACCAATCTGATCATCAACTCTCTGATTCATGGATTTGAAAACATAGACCAGGGCACTATTGAGCTTATCTTTGAGAAGAACGAGTCTGAGCTTCACATTATCTATAAGGATAATGGTGTTGGCATCCCTGAAGAGAACCTTAAAAATGTCTTTAAGCCCTACTTCACGACAAAACGCCACCAGGGCGGCACCGGTCTTGGACTCCATATCATCTATGCCTTAATCGTAGACCAGCTCAGCGGTCAGATTGAAGTCAAAAGCAAGACTGGTGAAGGCGTACGGTTTGACATACGCTTCCCGGTCTCCTACACATAAGTGGCCTATAGGGCTTCCACACAAAAGTTAAAGCCCCATGCAGATGCATGGGGCTTTGAGGTTGTTGCCGAAGTCAACAAAGCCAGACTCTTGAAAACTTCGAAAGTCAAGGCGCGGATGAAATCCACTCTAGGAGCGTACTCGCGTACGTGACTAGAGTGGATTTCATCCAGCAACGCAGGATTTTGGAGTTTTCAAGAGTCTGAAAACCCCATGCATTCGCATGGGGCTTTCTTATACTTAATAATCATGGTTCTCAAGTGCTTCTTCTCTTTTGTTTGCTCTTCCAAGAAGACTTCTCTTGTTAACAACGAAACGTACATGTTCGCCTGTGCCAATTTGGCCTACTTCATCAAAAGCTTCCATTGAAAGTTTCACCATACTGTCGGTAGCTTCATTAATCGTAACCTTCACCGTCACTGTTTCACCAAGTGTTGTTGGTTTTTCATGATCGGCGTGGACAGATTTGCCTACAGTGATGTAACCTTCAGGCAGCTGCTGATCCAATAGTCTTGCACTTGCCTCAATCATCATTGCCACGAGGCTTGGTGTAGCCAATAGATTTTCCAGTTGCCCGCTTCCATAATTCAATGCCGTGTCAGCTTCAGTCACATGTTTCTGAATAGTGAACGATTCACCAACTTTGAAATGTGGAGTTTGAATCATCAAATCACCGCCTTTTCTAATAGTTTCAAAGGCTGGTTAATCAGTAGGATTCCATGCCTGCAATCAACCTTTGTATATTATATATGTACACAATTTTGATTGCGATTATTCATTTATTGTATAAAACTGCAAAATTAATGATTCTGCGAATCTATTTCAAGATCTTCGTAAGCGCGAAATCCAAATAGTCCGAGGAGACAAGCTGATATGTTACGCCGCGCCGATCGCCTTGAAGACCTGTATGAAATGCATGCTCGGAATGCAAGTGTCCGTAAACCACGCGCTCGACGCCGTATTCCTCATAGATTTCATTGAATCCTGAGTCGGCCTGCATGTCATTTGTCGGCGGATAGTGGGTCATCACAATGAACCGTGTATGTCCAGCCTGCTTTGCACTGTCTAGGGAAAGGCGCAGCCGCAGCAGCTCACGATTGTATATTTTCAGGTCGTTATCATCAAACTTATTGGGATTTGGGCAAAGCCAACCACGTGTGCCGCATATGGCATAAGTCATGCCTTCAGACACGTATTCAAAATGATTGTTTTGCAGGAAATCCATGTCTTCATAAAGAACCTGCAGCTTCTTGAGCGAACTCCACCAGTAATCATGGTTGCCCCTGAGCAGGATTTTGCGTCCCGGCAGATTGTGAATCCATTCCAGGTCGATTTTTGCCTGTTCCAAATGCATGGCCCAGGAAATATCTCCCGGTATGAGCACCGTGTCTTCAGGGCTGACAAGTTCAAGCCAGCTTTCCTTTATTTTATTTTCATAATCAGACCAATTCTCTCCAAATACGTCCATTGGCTTATTGGATGAGAAGCTCAGGTGCAAATCGCCGATTGCAAATAACGCCATACTCTACCTCTTTACTTTCAAATACATTCATAAAACAACCCGGTGTTTGAATCCACCGGGCTCATCTCTCATTGATGTCTATTCAGCCTCGTCGGGGCCGAAAATCTGATATCTAGGCATCTCTGCCTTTATGTCTGCCAGAAGATTTGCAAGATCGTCCACAGATGAAGAATCCCAAATCTGGTCGAAACGTTCCTGGAATACATAAGCCAACTCCTGCTGTCCTGCAATATGAAGCAGCTGAATGTTGTTGGTAATATCAAACACAATGTTTGACTTCTCTTCGAACATGAGCTGAGCATTGATGATTTCATTTCTGATTTCACACATCTCCTCATCAAGATTCGAAGCGGCTTCTGCTGATTTTCTAAGTCTATTTTTAACATTCTCAGGAATGTTGTCTTTATATTTGTAATTGAGTGAATGCTCTATGGTTGCCCAGAAGTTCATTGCCAGGGTACGTATCTGGATTTCAGCCAGTATGGTCTGGTTTCCAAGCGCTGTTTGGACAGGATACTGAATAATGATATGATAGCTTTTATAGCCACTCACCTTTGGGTTTGAAATATAGTCCTTTTCGTAGACAATATTCAAATCTTTGCCGTCACGGGCGCGTATCAGCTCTACCACCTTGTAGATATCGTCCCGGAACTGACACATGATGCGAATCCCTGCAATATCCTCCATAAGCTCTTCAATTTTGTCCTCAGGAATACTGCGTCTCTTTGATTTTTCAAGAATACTGGATATCTTTTTTACCCTGCCTGTTACAAACTCAATAGGCGAATACTCGCTGACATCCCTGTACTGCTTACGAATTGCCTTAAATTTTATCTTAAGTTCCTCAACAGCTTGTTCATAAGGTATAAGTACCTTTTTCCACTCTCTGATTTGATTCACAATGATTCCCCCTGATATGACATGTCCTGCAATGCCCTTATACAGATTATTTAAGTCTTATCGCCCTATAGAACGCGTTCTTATCCTGTAAGGAAGTCAGCACAAAGTCTGGTCCATACATTTCAAGCTCCTCGCGCGTGTAGCCGCCGGTAAGCAGTGCAATGGTCTTCACACCGTTGTCTTTTCCAGCGCGGACATCCCGCGGGGTATCCCCTACAACAAATATTTGATCTGGGTCGAGTGCCCTTCCCAGCATGCTTTCAGATTTTCCAATGACATCGCGTATAAGCTCTGCGCGCAGAGTATGGTCGCTGCCGTACCCGCCAAGTTTCATGAAGTGGTTCAGTCCTGTAAACTCAAGCTTCATATCGGCACCGACCTTACAGTTTCCCGTACCGACTGCGTTGATTACACGACCCGACCTTGCGGTTTCTTCCAGAACTTCAATCACGCCCTCGTGGACATATGGCTTATGAATCTCCATCTGCTCGAGCAGGGTGCTTGCATATGTGTTATAGAAATTGTCCATATCTCTATTTTGTACATTATGCTGTTCCATGGCGTCTTTCACAATACATTCATCAAGACGTCCAGCCATGGATACACGGTCAAATCCGCTTTTCACACCATAGATGCGTTCGAAGGCAGCATTCATTGCCTTTCTGCCTACACCCTTGCAATTTATAAGTGTTCCGTCAATATCCCAAATCAGCAGTATATTCAAGAGCTTCACCTCTATTATACAATATTCTCCATTAACTCTGAACAAATTTCTGCACAGCTTTTCCGTTTAAGTAGTCACACATGTCCCCCTGCTTGGCATCAAGTGCATCCAGTTCGGATTCTATGGCTTCCTTTATGAGCCACCACGACTTGTTCCAGTTGCAGAAGAGTGTTTCTTCCTCTGGCGCGCGTCCTGCTATTCGGTGAATGATCACATCATCACCAAGCAGTCTGATAAAACGCACGACACGTTCTACGTACGCATCAAATCCAATGAGCTTTATCTCACCAGCTTCATAGGCATGGCCCATCACCGTTTCCCTCAAAATATAAAGCGAATGCAATTTGACATGCTTCACACCCATGGCAGTCATAAGGCGTGCGGCTTCATCGGTATGGATGGTGTCATCCCAGGGCAGATTGAGAATCAGGTGCGTACAACACTCGAATCCTCTTGCCTGAATCCTTCTGACCGCATCGACCCACTCGGCGAGTGAATGGCCCCGATTGATTTCTCTGAGCGAAATAGGATTCACTGATTGCAGACCCAGTTCTACAGATATTTCAAGGCCGAAGGTCTTCGAAATCTCGTCAAGAACATCCAGATAAGCCTCATTGACACAGTCTGGGCGGGTTGACACACTGATTTCCACCACATTGTCTATACAGGCCTCTTCAAGGCTCTCTTTGAACTGATCAAGGGGCATGTAGGTGTTGGTGAAATTCTGAAAGTAGGCAATATACTTATTGGCCTTATAGCGCTTCTGTATATGTGCAATATTCTTTTCCATCTGCGCCCTTATGGACAGGGTGTTGCACTGGGCTTCAAATCCTGTTCCCACATCTCCGCAGAATGTACAGCCGCCACTGCCTGCACTGCCATCCCTATTGGGACAAGTCAGCGGCAGGTTGACCGGTATTTTATAGACCTTTTCACCATACTTGGTTTTAAGGTAATTTGCATAGGTGTTGTATCTCACATATTACTCCTTACTAACGCTTTCTGTTCCTCGTATATCATATCATACCCCATAAAATTGTTCACTATAAAACCCCAGTATAAATACTGGGGTTACAGGTTGCCAATAGCATCGACAGGCTCTATTTTCTAACCGACTTTATCCGTCATATCTTCAAAAGGAACGATGTTGAAACGCACGCGCTTTGAAGTTTTTTTCTGGAGCCGCTTTATCATATTTTGCTGTGCTGACGGTTCCAGCGATTCACCCATGACGATCGTATCGATATCATTTTTTTGTGCAAAATCGCTTAGGCTCTCATCAATATCCGTTGCCTTCTTTACTGTCAGGCTTGCGCCATGCGTTTTGGAAACCTCAAACAGGTACTCTAATGCATCTGCTTCCTTGAGCTGACCGAAATACTTCCAGTTTTCCTTAACAACATGGATGACATGCAGTTCATCCTCTTCGCTCGTAATGAACTCCATTCCTTTTTCTATTAGACGTTCGCATGACTTCTGCTGAGTTACGCAAACCATTATTTTCTTGCTGCTGTCCATGACCGATCCCCTTTCAGTGCGATCTCCACATTTAGACCCGTACAAGTCAATATATTACCGTATAGTCATATCGATGTCAATTCCCGCGGAACAGAACCTCAATGAAAATTCTCATATGGCTTTAGTTTAAGTCCTTTCCCATGTTATACTGGTTACAGCCAATCAGTGTTTTAATCGGAGGTGTACAACATGAACCAATATACAAAAGTTATCAGCCTGTTCGGCAGCTACTATACGAAGACTTTTCAAAAAATCAAGCATCACAAGGACAAGATTCGAGAGGTGAAGGAATCGACTGTCCAAAAGGCCTTCCTAGAAGGAAAAGCCGAAATCCTCGTCTACTTTGAAGAAACAGATAAGGAAATGCTTATTGATAGCTTCAGTGATCCGGAAGATATCCGTAAATACCTAGGAAAAGGTTTTCTTCCAAAGTAATTATAACAGCCTTTTGTTACAAATATTTGAACAATTCAACTTTGTTAAGAATTTGTTATCTATTTGTATACAACATACGCAATCATTTAAGACATTCCAGTCTTAACGCACTAAAGCAACACCTGCACTGATAATGTAAACTCATTATAAGCAGCGATGGAATTAAATATTCCCTTGCTGTTTTTTTTATTCCTTTTTTAAAGCGTATGACCGTCGCAATACACGGTGTTCATTTTTTCTTAATAATCTCTACCGACTTTGTTAAAAGAGTTTGCCGGATATTTTAAAATTCACTTGATATAGTATGGGCAAACGCAAAGGAAAGGAAATCAAATACATGAAGCTAAATATCTTTGGAAAACTCGCAGGATATATTATGAAACGCGTCAAACTGGCACTCCTTCTGCTCATGCTGCTGACACTGCTTAGTTCTTCAGCTTATAACAGCATGCACCGCGAGGACCAGCCTCAGGTTAGCCTGAAAACCATCACGGTTGGGGTCACCTATCCAGGCGCATCACCGCAAGAAGTGGACAAACAGATTATTGACATTCTGGAGCCAAGCATTCGCAATGTTAGTGGCATACAGACCTATTCCGCCAGTGCTATGGAAAGCTACGGTTTGATTACCCTAGAGTTCAATATGCAGGTTGACGAGGATGAGAAACTAAAGGACGTTGAAGATGCTGTCAATGCTGCCGCATCCAATTTGCCAGAAGATGCCCAATCACCAGTTGTATCTATCGCTTCAATCGAAGATACAACAGCCGTCATTGCCTATTTGAGCGGCCCCCAGTCACTGGATGCACTCCAGTCTGTTGCAGAGGATCTTCAAAATGATCTTGAGGATCTTGACGGTGTTGAAACTGTCGATGTATACGGCGGTCTTGAAGACCAGATTATCATTGAATTCGACCCCACACAGCTTCAGCTTGCAGGTGTTTCATTCACCAGCTTTGAGCGCATTATTGAAAACACATTCAGCACTACACCCCTTGGCACAAAGGAAATCGGAAACCTGAACGTGCGTGTCCGAACAGCGGCGCGTGATGCCAGTCTGGATGAAATTAAAAACATCGAACTCACATCCAATTCTGGAACGGTATATCTTTCGGATGTCGCAGATATCTATATTGAAAAAAACTACCTTGAAGGAGAAAACTATATTTCTGGCTCAGACGACACCATGCATGCAGCGTTGAAGCTGGTGGTCAATGCTGCAGAAGACGCCGATATTTCAAAAACGGCATCTACTGCGCGCACCTATCTCGACGAAGCTGCCATAAGCCTGGAAAACAGCCAGATTCAGCTCGATATTTTCAAGGACCGCGGCGTCGAAGTCGAGTTTAAGCTGCAGGAAGTTCTGAACAACGCCTCTTCCGGCCTTGCTATTGTTATCGTAGTCCTGTTCATTTTCATTGGATTGCGCGAATCCTTCATTGCATCCCTGGCTATTCCGATTTCTCTGATGATCAGTATTTTCGCCATGAATGCACTGGACATGACCTTTAATACGATTTCACTTGCTGCACTGATTATTTCTCTCGGCATGCTGGTAGACAGCACCATTGTGGTCATTGAAAACATTGTAGATAAAATGAAACATTCCGGCAATCTGGACGACAGCATTTTGGAAGGCACCAACCAGGTTGCTCTTGCTGTATTCGCTGCAACCATGACTACCGTTTCAGCCTTTGTTCCCCTGCTGCAACCGGCAGGTATTCTAGGGGAATTCCTGAAGGTTCTGCCTCAGACGGTCATTATTGCCATCCTTTCGTCGTTCGTAACCTCAGTGCTTTTTACACCAGCACTCTGCAAGGTCTTCATGCACACTGGCGCAGTGAAGAACGAACCCACAAAGCTGGCAAAACAACTCTCCGTGGCTGCAGTGGCGATCCTTTCCCTCTTCGCATTCCGCGTTTCAGGTGAGATCCGTCTTGTAACCTTCATTGCAACCCTGTTGTTTACAGGCATCATGTACTACAAACTCTTTAAAGCAGAGCGCGGCAGTGAAAAAGGCTTAAAGCGCCACTATGTCCAGTTCATGACTGCACTGCTCAAAAGCCGCGCAAAGCGTATTATCGTGGTTGTGGTTGCCTTCGCAGTACTGCTCAGCGCTTTCATGCTGGTTGCGACAGGCATCGTCGGCATTCAAATGATGCCGTCTACTGACGAAACAAACTATGAAATCAGCGTTCAGCTACCTGCTGAACAAACCCGAGCTGCAACAAATGAAATCCTTCAGCGTGTTCAAGTTGTTCTGGCTGCACACGATGAAATCAAAAATTACGTTTTTGACCTGAATGACGGCGACAATGAGGCAAATATTGGTTTTAACCTGGTAAACAAAGATCAGCGCAGCTTGCACTCAACTGAGTTTACAGAACTGCTGAGTACAGAACTCCAAAGCATTCCAGGCGCTGACTTTGATATTTCGCTGACGACACTGTCACCGCAAAACAGCAGCACGATTGATATTAAACTGACTTCTGACGACCGCTCAGAACTTACACAGGTATACAGCGCCTTTGCTGAAGCCGCGCATGAAATTGAAGGCATACAGTCCGTTACTTCAGATTATATGGATGGCCCTCAGGAAGTGATTATCGACCTGAACAGCAACAAGATTGAAGCGCTTGGACTGAACGAAAGCACAATCAGTGAGACAATAAACAGTATGCTTTTCGAAACAATACTGGACACAGAGATCGTCGAGGATACCGATATCGTCCTGCGCCCTGCCGACAGCAGAAGCAGCGATATTGAGCAATTGAAAATGCTCCCGGTTTCCGTATCGGGCGACTCAATCATTCAGCTGGGTACAATCGCTGAGTTAAAGGTACAACAGGGTGCATCTGAAATTCTTAGAGAAAATGGAGACTATCAGGTCAATATGTCATTCAGCTATACGCCGCAGGCGGACAGTGCACAGCTTTACAGCGCACTTACGGATCTTTTCCACGAAAACTACGGCGACTCAGATGTTTCATTAAGCGTTGGCGGAACGATGGAAGACCTGCAGGAATCTTTTGATGAACTGAAGAGAAATATGATTCTGGCCGTATTCCTGGTTTACATGGTTCTTGCATTCCAGTTCAATTCCTTCACACAGCCTTTTGTTATTCTGCTGTCTGTTCCGTTTGGTGTTGCTGGCGCATGCTTTGGTCTAGCCATTATGGGAAAAACCTTCGGCCTCTTTGCCTTCATCGGATTGATCTCACTGGTGGGTATTGTCGTAAACGACTCAATTGTACTTATTGAATTTGCCAATCAGAACAAAAACAAAATGTCCACTGATGAAGCCCTCCTGTCAGCTTGCGAAAGCAGAATGATTCCGGTTTTCGTAGCAACCATGACTACAGTCGGCGGTATTCTGCCACTGGCAATAGGCAGCGAGTTTTACTCTGAAATCGGATATACGCTGGTATTTGGCCTTTCAATAGCAACGCTGCTGACGCTAATCCTCATTCCAATTTTCTACAAGGAACTGGACGTGGCGACTGAGCTTGTCACGAAACTCGTCAATCAATTTAAAACTGCTCAAGACACAAAAGAAGGAGAAGTTGAATATGCGAATCATTAAACTGGGTATACTAACCCTAGCACTCTCTAGCCTGATGATGGGATGCACACTGTCCGCAAAAGAAGCGGATGCGCAGGAAATTCAGGGAACCCCTATTAAAACACAACTGATTGAACATATAACGCGCGAAAATGATTATCATGTATTTGGATATACCCAATCAGAAGGTATAATTGAAGTAGGTGGACAAAGCGGTGCAACCATTGATGCTCTATATGTCTCTGTCGGTGATGAAGTACACACTGGTGATGTCCTGATGACACTCACGTATAGCGCATCTGAAACACAACTCAGCAATCAGATTTCAAGTGCACAAAACGCAGCAAATATAGCCCAACAGATTTACGTACAGCGCTTGGAAAGCAATGCTTCTGCACATGTGCTTTACGATGCTGGAGCCGTATCAGAATACGATGTAAACGCATCCGATCTCAATCTGAGTCAGGCACAAAATGATCTCAAGAGTGCTAACAATAACCTAGAAACTCTGCTGGCTCAGCAGGAAGAGTTCAATGCGTACCTACGCGTTGTATCACCTACGGATGGTGTTATCGCAGACATCACAAGTCTTGTCGGTGAGAAAAGTTCTGGCAGCGATATTTCCATAGCAAAAAGCTCTTTGAAAACTATTGAGTTCAGCGTGCCCCTTCGTGTGGCAAATGTTGTTGAAAAAGGAGACCACGTAACAATTGAGACTGAAATGGGTACATTTGATGGAACCATTCAACATATAAACTTCGAGACGAACGGCCTTGGCGCTCAGATGCGTGTAGCGTCATCAGATAACGGGACCCTGAGGAGTGGCGTATTTGCGGAGGTTTCCATTCCGTATGAACTTCTCGAAAATGTATACGCCGTCCCAAATGACACCATCATTCACAGCGGTGAATTTGACATGGTTTTCGTAGCAAATGATGACACTGCGGAAGCACGCACCATTGAAATCTTGAAATATGAGGGCAGCAACACAATCGTCCGCGGCACACTGCAGGATGGCGAAAGACTTGTCGTAGAGGGACAGCACAAGCTGTTCGAAGGTGAAAAAATCATTTCCTACTAGGAGGGCGTATCGTGCAAATCAAACGGCGTATGTGGTCAGTTTTCATGATAATCACACTATTAAGTCTGACCATAATATTTTTCATACAATATGGATTTCAGAGCATACTTTTCTGGAATGACCAGATGTTCATAAATAGCGGAACAACACAGCAGTACAGATATGCAGAACGCTTGTTTGAGTTTAACGAAACGGTCATTTCAGCTGAAAAATCCGGTTTAAGTGCAGCGCAACTTTCCGAACAGCTGAACAACACGCTCCACCCCACTGAAAACAATCCAATACAGCTGGGCTACACCATCCAAACCTCTGATAAGCGCTATACAAATTTGCCCAGTTTCGCAGAAGGTATTCTGCCATGGCCAGCCCCATCTTCTCCGGAGGACTATGGCCCTTTCATGCAAGCCACCAATTATGTGCCGTTGGCACATCAGCATATCAATGACGGCTCCGCAGACGGGTTCGATATTTACGCCCTGATCAGCGTCTCCGATTCACTCGTCGCCGAAACGCGCCGCGGGCTCATGGTTAGCGGACTCATTTTTGTTAATATCCTAGCCATATCCTTAATTGGTATTGTACTGTTCTACAGAAGGATTCGACAATCGGTACAACATGTTCACAAGGAAATTAAATCTTCAGATAAAAATAACCTGAAGGAAATCAGTGACTATGTTCCAAACGATGAAATTGGAGATTTACTCGTCGCCTTCAATGAGATGAAGGCACGGTTGGATATGACGCTCGAAAAGGAAAAAGAACTGGACGAAAACAGGCGCTTCCTTATATCAAGTCTCAGTCATGACCTAAAAACTCCAATTATGACTGTTCGCGGATATCTGGAAGGCATTCTGGATGGGATCGCAGATACACCAGATAAACAGGAACACTATATACGCATATCACATGAAACAATTAAGTACACAGAAGAACTCATAAAAGACCTCTTCCTATATTCACGCCTGAATCTAGATGAAGAAGTTTTCAGCATTTCCAGAATTGAACTCGGTTCGTTTTTTGACGATCTAACTGATGAAATGCTCGATCAGTTGGAAGATGTTGAAATCCAAATAGTCAATGACGATCGTAGTACGGGTAAGCAATTTATTTCAGGCGATACCATGAAACTGCGCCGTGTGTTTAAAAACATTGTTGAAAATGCTATAAAATATAATGACTATGATTCAAAAAAACTCGACTTCTCTTTTATCATTCGCGATGGACAAGCTATCTTTTCAATCAGCGACAACGGACTGGGCATTCCTGAGACAGAACTGCAAAATATCTTTAATCGATTTACGCGTCTTGACAAATCACGGAATGAAAAGCCTGGCTCTGGCCTGGGACTAGCCATCTGCAAAGAAATTGTCGAAAAGCATGAAGGTACCATTCGTGCCTTGCCTTCAAAATACGGCGGACTCACAATTGAAATCTCCCTTCCGCTGATGGATACTGCACAAAATACCGCATCTAACGAAGAGGTGAACATATGAAGAAAATACTGATTATTGAAGACGACCTCAACATTGCAACACTGGAAAAAGATTATCTGGAAATTGAAGGGTACGATGTTGACATCGTCCACACTGGCCTAAAAGGACTTCAAATGGGGAGAGCAGGGCAATATGATCTTATCCTCATTGACGTTATGCTTCCTGAAATGAATGGCTATGAAATTGTAAGAGCTCTACGTGACGAATTGGATATTCCACTCTTCCTCGTTACGGCAAAGGACAGCGATATTGACAAGATTCGCGGTCTGGGAATTGGAGCGGATGACTATATTACTAAACCCTTCAGTCCAAGTGAACTGGTTGCCAGAGTCAAAGCACATATTAAACGATATGATAAATTCCATGAAAAACAATTGGGAGATAAGTCATCGCAGGAAATCAGCGTTGGACTTCTAAACATTGATATTGGTGGTCATAAAGTGTTTTACAATAACGAGCACATACACCTTTCCTCAAAGGAGTTTGATGTTCTAGTCCTCTTGGCCTCCCATCCAGACCGCGTGTTCAGCAAAGAAGATATCTATGATCAAATATGGGGTGTAGATTTCTATGGAGATATTGGAACGGTTGCTGTACATGTTAAAAAAATCCGGGAAAAGCTCGGCATAAAGAAAAGCAGCTCGCCCCTGATTGAAACACTCTGGGGAGTCGGCTACCGATTGAATTCACACTAAAGCTAATTGCATCTGAGGTAAACATGAAAAAGAGCTTCATTACTCGGAGACATGATTGATTCTCCAAAATGACTTTTTACTTAAAATATTTAAATGCATCATATGTTATCGTGCGCTTTAACAACATGCAAAGACCGCAGACAAGTCTGCGGTCTCTTTTTTATTTCGTATTCATCAATTTATGCTATTCAATATAATAAGGAGAAATTTCGTTAGGAAGGAGCGTCTTGTCACCACTGAGGGTAAACACGACGTTGAACTTATACTCTTTTGTTAAATCTTCAAGACGCGGTACAAAGCTCACAAGATCCGATTCGGTAATCCCCGCAATCTTGAGCAGTCCGTCAATGTAAACCTTTTCAATGTCATAATCATTTGAAATCACACCGCATAGGAATCCGAAAAATTCTTCCGCTGTTTTAACCGGAAACTCTTCCATGCACATGAATCTCAAATCGTGGTTCAAATCGTAAATATGACGTTTGTCATCGTCAATAAACACAACATGACCATTGAGCGATTTTACATCGTCATTGGCCATGCGGATCATGCGCTTTGTTTTTCCAGTACCTTTTTCTCCTGCAATGATTTTCACCATACGAATCTCCTCCTTACGTTTTACAAAGAAAGTTTTCTATGAGATACATATACCTCATTATTATCAGATTATTCACAACTTTCTTATGAATATTAATTCTATGTTAAGATATTGTTCCCCTTCAAAAACAATAATTTTTTTCTATTTGAAAACATTCGGATTTAGCCGCCTAAAACGTTTGCCTCAAAGAAAACGCTCCGGTGTGTACACGCAAAAAAAAAGACTCAAGCCCTAAAATCCGTACAAAGGAAATATTGGCTTGAATCTGCTTTTTTTAAAACTATTTTTGACGCGTTTCTTACAGGAATTTTACTAGCTAAAAAATCCTATCAGGCATCCTCAGAGACACTTTCAATATGCTGGGCGCGCAACTGACCACACGCGGCGTTGATATCGGATCCGAGCTCACGGCGAATGGTCGTCTCAATACCCGCGTCCTTGAGTACTTTTTGGAAGCTGGAAATACTCGCATTGCTTGACGCCTTGTAGCCCCGCTCTTCAACCGGATTAATCGGTATGAGATTCACATGACAAAGAAGTCCCCTGAGTCGTTTAGCCAGAGCTTTCGCTTCTGACGCATGGTCATTTTCACCCTGTATGAGGGCGTATTCAAAGGTAATTCTGCGTCCGGTCTGCTTTGTATAATACCTGCAAGCCTCCAGAAGGCTGTCCAGATTGTATTTTTTATTGACTGGCATAAGGCTGTTGCGTTTCTCATCGGAAACCGCATGGAGTGAAATCGCCAGGGTCAACTGAAGCTTTTCATCTGCAAGGCGTTTGATCTGGTCCACAAGACCACATGTGGAAAGGGTGATATGGCGCATGCTTATGTTGAGTCCATCGGCATGATTGACAAGTCGCAGAAACTGCATGACCTCATCATAATTATCCAGTGGCTCACCGCTGCCCATCAGCACAATGTTGCTGATACGCTCTCCAATGTCATTTTGAATAACCATGATCTGTCCCAATATTTCTGCGGCCTCTAAATTTCGTGTCATGCCTCCAAGAGTGGATGCACAGAAGGAACAGCCCATTCTGCATCCCACCTGGGTGGACACGCAAATACTGTTTCCATGCTTGTACCGCATGAGGACAGCCTCAATGATTTCACCATCATGCATGGACAGAAGATACTTTCTTGTCTTGTCCTGAGAATCAAGACGCTTGATGATTTTTACATTGTCCAGAATAAAGGCTTGGGCAAGGGTCTGACGAAGTCCCTTTGAAATATTGGACATTTCATCGAAGGAACTGATGCCCTTTTGAACCCAGGAAAAGATCTGGCCTGCTCTGAAGGGTTTCTCACCTTGCTCAGATAGCCAGGCTTTCAGTGCACCCGGATCATAACCGCGCAATTGTTTTTTCATACTTTCACCTGTTCTATACATTCTTTCCTCTGCCTCTGAGATGGCTCAGAAACTTATCAACCGACGTATTCATAATGAGTGATTCAGGAATTTCATACTTTTCAAAAACTTCCATGGCGTACTTGAAATTTCCTAGATCAAAACGCACATGGGCATCACTGCCAGCTATGAGCTTGACGCCGTACGCCTTCGCTTTTTTTGCAATGCACTCACAGTTTTCTCGGCTGCCCACTCGACTTTTTCCAAAGGATGAATTATTGATTTCCACCATAATGTCATATTCCTTTGCAGCCTTTAAAAATGCATCGATATCAATGGGAAACGCCGGGTTTCCAGAGTGACCAATTACATCAACATTTTTGTTTTTCATGGCGCCGATCAGGGCCCTCGTATTCTGCTCCCTGTCGCCAGGCTCCATGCAAACATCGTGAAGGCTCGCAAGGACCAGGTCCAGTGTCTCTAAATTGCGGTCCTCAATGTCCAGGTTGCCCTCAAAATCAATGATATTGACCTCAACGCCCTTCAAAACACGTACACCGTCAATTACATCGGGAATAACACGCTGATTCATGATATGAAATACATGGGGCCCACCCGGCATAGCTGGACCATGATCTGTTTGGGCAATCAGTTCAAAACCTTTTTTCTTGGCTTCATCCACATACTCCGCAAGGGTGCTGTAAGCATGACCGCTTGCCAGCGTATGCATATGGGTATCTAACACTAGTTTCATAAAACCTCCTAATATCCACGCTGTATGTCTACCACATTTTCAAGTGGCTTATTCTCAATATAGTTTTTCATGTTCCGGTATATCAGTTCAAACCGCCGTGTATTCTTCATTTCAGAGACCCACGAGTTATGCGGTGAAAAATATACCCTGTCGATGTGCCAAAGAGGACTGTCCTGCGGCAGCGGCTCCTCTTCAAAAACATCTACTGCAACGCCTAAGAATTTATCATTTTCAAGGGCTTCAATCAAGGCCTTTTCGTCAATATTCGACCCTCTTGACACATTAATCAGGACACTGTCATCTTTCATATGGGCCATGCGCTTCTTGTTTACGAAATGATGTGTCTCTTCCGTATGCGGCAGGGTCACAACGACCACATCCATATCAGACAGCCTCTCTTCAAGCTGATCCATTGGATAGCACACATCAAAATATGGACTTTCGTGCCCGCTGGTATTAAAGCCGACTATTTCTGCCTCAAACCCCTGTAGGCGCTTGGCCGCCTCTTGGGCAATGGTACCGGTTCCAAGAAAGGCAATTTTCCGTCCGACAATTTCCAGTATGGATGAATCGAGATGCCAGCGTCTGTTTTGCTGGTCCCGCATCTGCAGTTTTCTTTTCTTATACACTTCAAGAATGTTCATGACGATCCATTCTCCCATGGGCTTTGAATAGCCGCCCCGATTATTTGTTACCATGATGTTCTTTTCCTGAGCTGCCTCAGATGGAAGCTGGTCAAATCCGACACTTGAAAGCTGGATCCATTTCAGACCTGTCATTTTCCGTATGTCTATTCTATCAAATGGATTATAGCAAACAAGTATTTCCGCTTCATTAACAGCAGGTGAATTTTCAATTTCTTTTTCATGAATCAGCGTGATTTCGTAGCCGAGTGCACGGATACGGTCCAGTTGTGTCTTTCCATAGTCATATGTAAATACAGCTTTCATGTTTTCCTCCTTGGCTTGGGGTGAACGTTTCTTTAAAAATGCTGCAACTTTCAGACTGGTGAAATCTTTGAAAGTCAAGGCGCGGATGAACTCTGCTGCGCACGGAGCAACCTGCGGTTGCTCATGTCGTTAGTCACACTTTGCTGCGCACGGAGCAACCTTCGGTTGCTCATGTCGTTAGTCACGCTTTGCTGCGCACGGAGCAACCTTGCGGTTGCTCATGTCGTTAGTCACGCTTTGTTGCGCACGGAGCAACCTTACGGTTGCACATGTCGTTAGTATGCTTTGTTGCGCACGGAGCAACCTGCGGTTGCTCATGTCGTTAGTCACGCCATATACATTTTAGTAGAATGGAAGCTATTTTTGTGCGGGCACAAATAGCTTCCCTTCTACTAAAATGTGCATTTCTTTGCCTTTTTCGCAAAACAACCCTCTCGGATTTCTCCAGAGAGGGCTGAGGGTTATAGTCCTAATTCATCTTGATAGTCGTCTATGCAACCGGTCAGAATATCTGCCATTCCAACGAATTCACAGCCAAAATGGAAAGCACCGTCATCGTCTTGAACCTTACGGATTATCTTCATGACACCGTAGAACTTCCGTTCTTCGTCAATTTCTATTCTAGCGTTGAAGTAGTAATCCATAGGCAGTTCTGCTGAAGACATGAAACCTAAACCTGTTCTTGATATATCCGTCACAACAATGGACTCATTGAGTTCGTCAAGTGACTCGTTATTCTGACGGTACAGTGATTCAATCGTCAATTTGATCTCTACCGGCAATCTCTTAAAACGTCTTCTTTCCTTCAAACTTTCCACGCTCCTTCGGTTCGTCTTTTTTTCATTATAACATGCTTCCTTACGTTTAATCAGGATATTTCTCCTTAATGGCGATGATATCGTCAATGTGCTCAAAGAGTTTATCGACGATTACCGGATCAAACATTTTCGTCCGCATATCCTTGAAATAAGCGTGAACCTCATCTTCCGGCCATGCATCCTTGTAAATACGCTTATGGCTAAGTGCATCATATACGTCGCAGACGCTTGTAATGCGGGCGAATATGTCAATGTTCTCGCCGCTTATGCCATTTGGATACCCTGTGCCGTCCCAACGCTCGTGATGCTGTAAGGCAATGGTCGCTGCCATTTTCATAATACGTCGGTTTGATTGCTTGAGAACCTCATACCCTATGGTTGTATGATTCTTGATGACTTCAAACTCTTCAGGCGTAAGCTTTCCAGGTTTATTGAGAATCAGGTCCGGAATACCGATTTTACCGATATCATGCATCGGAGAAGCCAATCTGAGTATGTTGGCCTCATCACTGCTGATTCCCAAAGCACGCGCCAGAAGCCATGAGTACTCCGCAACACGGCGTACGTGGTTGGCAGTTTCCTTGGAACGGGTCTCAACAATCTCACCCAGGGTGAAAATGACTTCTTTTTGTGTATCGACAATTTCATTATTTAAATATATATTGTCGATGGCTACAGATACATTGGAGGAAAGTATTTTCAAAAGATTCATCTCGAAATCCTCAAAAGGTCGCTTTCCTTTAATGTAGAATATACTTTCATTATTATTGGATGACTTGAAATGGCTGATGAAGATATTGTCCCTGAAGTAGCAGCCACTTACCGTGAGCGCCTTCTCAATGTCTTCACGCAGCTCCGCATTTGGAATGTCCTTAATCAGATAACCACTGTACTCCTCAAAAACACCTGTCCCGCCAATGGCGATGAGCTGTTCGTGAGAAAGTGATGCAGCCAAACCGCTCAGACCTTCAGAAAGAGCGTTACCATTGGAAATCATGTCACACATGCTCTGTATGGCGTTCTTGCTAAAGGATCTCAGGGACTGCATTTCGAAAAGTTCTCTCGACGTATTGATGATACGTTCAAGACCAATTCGATTCGTTTCAATAATTCGCATGCCCTGATATGCACGCAGTGATGCGATTACCGCCGTATAGAGCTTTTGTACGGTCAATTCTGTTTTTGATTTATAGTCATTGATGTCGTAATTTCTGATTACATCTTCTTCTGGTGCCTGACCTGGCTGGCCTGTTCTTAAAATGATACGAACGAACGGATTTCTGAGCTCATCGCGTATTTTCTTAACCACTTCAAGGCCAGAGTTTTCATTTTCCATGACCACATCCAGAAGAATAATCGCTACTTCAGGCTGTTTCTCCATAATTTCTATGGTTTCCCTGCCAGAATACGCACTTATCAACTCTACCGCACGCCCTTCAAATTCGAACTTCTTCATAACCATTCGGGTCATTGCGTGAACTTCTTCTTCGTCATCTGCGATGATAATTTTCCAAGGGGCGCTTTCTGTTACTTCATCACCGCCTAGGCGATCGTCTGCAAATAGGATGGTGTCATCATGCTCATTATCAAGTTTTTGATCGGATTGAAATAGCATATCTTGCATAGTTGTCATGAGACCCCCTCGTTTCATTGTATATTATCACGATATTCATACCCGAATTAGATTCTTTATATGCACTTTTTGACGAAAGTATCATAAAAAACCTTCGCAGCATATTGAATTTTCGCTATACAATTACTTCGATATAATTCTGTAAAACCCTCTACCAATCTTTACGTATTTCGAAAAAAATCACATCGCATTTGTACATCTGAATATAGGGAATAATCATAATGCCATTAGGTAATTCAAACGCCCTGATTCTAGCACGGACTGCTACCTACTAATTTAAAAGCCTGGCAGTGAAATTTCACTACCAGGCTTAAATGATTTACTGATTAAGCAGTACACTCTGTCATTGCAAGGAGCAGTTCTGTGGCTTCAACCATTTGATCCGCCTGAACATAAACGTGCTCTACAAGACCGGAGCATGACGCAGTCACATTGGTCTCCATTTTCATGGCTTCAACAATTGCAACCGTATCGCCTGCTTCTACTGCATCGCCTTCTTTGACAAGAACCTTAACAACCTTGCCAGGAATTGACGATCCGATTTCTAGTGGATTTTCAGGGTCTGCCATCACCTTGCGGCTGCCGCCCCCGCCACCTGCAGTCTTAGAAGACTTATCTTCAATCATGACATCACGTCTGTTGCCGTTCACTTCAAACGCAAGTCTTCTCATGCCTTCATTGTCAACCTTGCCGATTTCAAGCAGCTTGATGACAAGCGTCTTGCCCTCATCGATGTCAACCTCACATGTTTCGCCTTCTTCAAGGCCGTGGAAGTAGACATCTGAGCCCATACGGCTTAGGTCGCCATGCTCTGCGACGTACTTGAGGTAATCGTCAAATACCTTTGGATAAAGGGCAGAACTGATGACATCTGATTTTGTCGCTTGAATGCCGTGCTTGTCCTGAAGCATTTGTGCAATCGCATCAAAGTCTTCGGCTTCAAGAAGCTCTCCAGGTCGTACCGTTATCGGCTTCTCATTCTTAAGCACAAGCTTTTGCAGATCTTTAGGGAAACCATGTGCAGGCTGTCCCATCATGCCGCCGAAGTAAGCGACAACCGAGTCAGGGTAAGCAAGATCCTTACCATTTGCCATAATGTTCTCCGGTGTCAGATCGTTCTGAATCATGAAGATGGCCATGTCGCCAACCGCTTTGGAAGAAGGTGTTACCTTGACAATATCTCCAAACATGGTGTTGACATCTCTGTACATTTCCTTAACTTCGTTGAATCTGTGGCCAAGGCCAAAACTCTCAACCTGTGGCTTCAGGTTTGAGTACTGACCACCTGGAATCTCGTACTTGTAAATTTCAGCACTTGTCGACTTCAGATCAGACTCAAACTGTGCATATACAGGACGAACACTTGACCAGTAATCAGAAATTTTCTGGATTGCGTCAAGGTCAAAGCCTGTTGCACGGTCCGTATTTTCAAGCGCTGCAACAATGGAGTTGAGGGCTGGCTGAGAAGTCAGACCTGACATTGCGTTAAACGCCGTATCAACAATATCCACACCGGCTTCAGCAGCAAGCAGCAGGGATGCAACCCCGTTACCTGTCGTATCATGCGTATGCAGGTGAACAGGAATCGAAATTTCTTCCTTGAGTGCCTTCACCAGCTTGAATGCAGCGTATGGCTTCAGAAGACCTGACATATCCTTGATACCAAGTATGTGCGCGCCGGAAGCTTCAATCTGCTTGGCAAGATTCACATAGTATTCAAGCGTGTACTTGTCACGTGTCGTATCCAGTATATCCCCTGTGTAGCAAATGCATGCCTCTGCAACCTTGCCTGTTTTCAGGACTTCATCGATTGCAACTTCCATGCCCTTGAACCAGTTGAGGGAATCGAAAATCCTGAACACATCAATGCCGCGCTTTGCCGATTCCTGAATCAGCTCACGGATGACATTGTCCGGGTAGTTCTTGTAACCAACACCATTTGATCCCCTGATCAGCATTTGCAGAAGGACATTCGGCATACGCTCTCTTAAGATATCAAGACGCTCCCATGGAGATTCGTTCAGGAAACGGTAGGCAACATCAAATGTCGCACCGCCCCACATCTCTACTGAGAACAGGTCCTTGCCCAGGGCAGAAGTCGCCTTTGCGATTTTCTTAATGTCCTGAGTACGAACACGTGTCGCCATGAGAGACTGATGCGCATCACGCATCGTTGTATCTGTAAGCAGAAGCTTGTTCTGCCCATGAATCCACTCAACAAGACCTTCAGGGCCTTTTTCGTCCAGAATCTGCTTCGTGCCGGACATCATGTCTGCCTTGTCAAAAGACGGAACAACTGGAACGTCAAAGCTTGGCTTTGTTCCACCTGTCTCATTGACAACAATGTCACCGATGAAGCTCAGCAGTTTCAGCTCCACGTCCTGCTTGGCCGTAAAGTCAAACAGGTCAGGGTTGTTTGCGATGAAGTTTGTATCGCAGGCACCTCTTCTGAACTCATCATGCAGGAGCACATTGATCAGAAACGGAATGTTGGTTTTGACACCATGGACACTCATTTCCTTAATTGCACGTACAGACTTTCTGATTGCGTCATCGAATGTTCTTGACCACGATGTACACTTAACGAGAAGACTGTCGTAGTAAGGGCTGATCATGGATCCCGTATAGCCGTTGCCGCCGTCAAGTCGAATACCGAAGCCGGAAGCTGACCGGTAAACGTCGATGAGGCCTGTATCTGGTGCGAAGTTGTTTGCAGGATCTTCTGTCGTTACACGGCACTGGATTGAGTAACCGTTAACCTTGATATTTTCCTGTGAACCGATACCCACTTCTTCCGAATCCAGTGCGTAGCCTTGAGCTACAAGGATCTGCGACTGCACTAGGTCAATGCCTGTTACCATTTCAGTAACCGTATGCTCAACCTGAATACGCGGATTCATTTCTATAAAATAGTGATTGCCTTCCTTGTCTACAAGGAATTCAACCGTACCGGCATTTTTGTAGTTTACTGCCTTTGAAATGCGTACAGCATCGTCACAGATTGCCTGACGCTTCTCCTCAGTCAGCGCTAGGGAAGGTGTGAACTCGATGAGCTTCTGATGGCGTCTTTGAATGGAACAGTCACGCTCAAAGAGGTGGACTACGTTTCCATGGGCGTCACCCAGAATCTGCACTTCAATATGCTTTGGATTCTCAAGGAATTTCTCAATGAAGACATCCTCAATACCAAATGCTTTCTTTGCTTCATTCTTTGCACTTCTGTATTCTGCTACAAGCTGTGATTCCTCACGCACGATTCGCATACCGCGACCGCCGCCGCCTGCAGAAGCTTTCAGAATAATAGGGTAGCCACAGAAGCGTGCAGCTTCAAGGGCTTCCTGATCTGTTAGAAGGGGCTTCTCAAATCCAGGAATTGTTGGCACGCCTACGGACGATGCAACCTTCTTTGACTTGATTTTGTCACCCATGCGAATCATCATGTCCGGATCTGGACCGATGAATGCAATGCCGGCTTCTTCACATTTCTCAGCCAGCTCAGGATTCTCCGACAGAAAACCATAACCTGGGTGGATTGCGTCAACGCCTTTTTTCTTCGCAAGCTTTACAATCTCATTGATATTCAAGTACGCCTCGATAGGCCCCTTTGATTTCCCAATTAGATACGATTCGTCCGCTTTGGTTCTAAACAGCGCATTTTTATCTTCTTTAGAATAAATGGCCACTGTACGAATTCCGAGCTCATGACATGCACGGAAGACGCGAATGGCAATTTCGCCGCGATTTGCTACTAATACGCGCTTGAATTTCTTCAAAAATACCACCTCTTCTTATTAATATTCACTCACTCGTATATTTACTCTCATCATTCAAATCTATTCTCATTAATATAACAGGAATTTTACGAAATTTCAACATTTTATATTACAAAACGTTCATATTATTGTGAAGTCTTCGTAAAGTTTTTTCGTGTTCTTCTCGTGTGTTTCAAAAAAAGGAAAAGCTGGATTAGCGCTCTAATCCAGCTTATTACAGTTATTTTGCCCCATTTGCACTTTCGTTGTTCTTTCCAGATGGCTTTTCATCCTTCGTCTTCGTACCGTGGACACCTGTTTGCTCATCTTCAAAAAACAGAACATTTTCGATTTTATCGATATATCTATCCCAGCGCACGATACTGCCCTTTTCATCGACAGCGTATCCAGCATCTGATGTTGCCGCGACGGATTTGATATATTTCAGGTCGCCAACACGTCTTGGCTTTGTCGGGTAGTCGTCATCGACACCGCTGTAGTGTCCCCAGGTATAGACCTGACCAATACTGTCCAGTGCGACGGCAAAGTTCTCCTTGGTGCTGATCTGCACAATTTCCTTGATTTCAAGAATATCTTGAGGAAAAAGCAGCTCGGACTCTCCGACGATACCGACCTGGGACTTGGTATTCAGGCCCCAGCCTTTGACTTTTCCAGACTCCATTATGGCAAGGCTGAATCCTTTGCCTGCGCAAATACTCTTAATACCAGAAACCGACGAAAGGCCCGGTTCGTTGTATTTACCCTTAAAGCCATGACCGAGCTGACCATAGCGGTTATCACCCCAGCTATAAACATTGCCGTCAAAGCCTAGAGCGAGCATATGTGTGCTCCCGCACGAAATTTCCTTAATGTTCTCGATACCTTCAACACGCTGGGGGGTCTCTTTGAAATAGGACGGCTCAAAACCCAGCTGACCGTATTCATTATTGCCCCAGGCATAGACATGACCCGAGGTCGTCAGTGCAGCGCCGAAGCTTTCTCCGGCTGAAACCTGCTTCACGCTTTCAAGCCCCCACATCTGTTTAGGTGTGATAATATCTGTTCGATTCCCCTGACCCAGCTGACCAAAGTGGTTTCTACCGCATGTAAAGACCTTGCCGTCATTGGTCAAAAATACCGTATGGAATCCGCCGCCATCGACAGATCTGACGTTCTCAATCATTTTTACAGTCTTTCGCCGCGCAAGAGACTCTGTATCCCCCATGGCAAGCTGTCCAAAATCATTGCGCCCGAGGGCGTCCACTTTTCCATTGTTATGCACAATGAAGACACTGTCCTGGCCAGAAGCAATTTCCCGTATTCCCTTTAACTCCTTTACGACAATTTGCCGTTCCACCCACTCGGACCAATTTCCATTCTTGTCCTGAATGCGCAGTCGTATCTTTTTAATACCCGGTTCAGAATAACGCGGGCTCATATTTTCCCACTTCACATCATTGATTTCGTTGTCTTCAGCCACCGACTCGGAGTAATCAAACTCAAGCTGGGTCGTCGTCGTGATGCCTTCTGCAGGAATCACCCTGAATGAAGCCACCGGTTCGATCTTACTGATTGCGTTGACACTTGAAAAACTCAGGTAGAGTTTATTGTTCTGCACATAAGATGCGCCGCCGACGCGCTTTAAAATCAAATCGGCATTCATATGCTTGGCATTCCTTACAATCAGAAACTTTTGATCAATGGATATGCCATAACGCTCCCATGCGATTTCACGGGGCTCACGCATATACTTGACAAGAATTTTCAGGTCCTCGCACAAGCCTTTTTCTTCTTTCTTGAATTGTACAAAAGCTGAGCGCAGCACTCTGAAATCGTTGATTATCTCGTCTATATCGATTTCTTCGTGGCTGCTTGTTTTTTTGAGCACCAGCACTGCAACTGCCGCAAGTGCCACACCTACACCACCAAATAGTAAATTCAAAGCTGTATCTCCTTGTACGGTATTCTGTAACATCAAATTCATCCCCCATTGCGTTACATATGATATTATACACTATTTCCTCATGGAGACTCGATCGGATTCGTGTTAAATTCAAATTCATTCCAAGAAAGTCGTACAAGTTTTTGCCGAAGACACATTTCTATTGCATTATGAATTCATACCCGGTGCCCATGGATGCATAAACATAAAAACAGCGAAGTCCTACAGACTTTAGATTTTGAAAATCCAAGCTGTGTCCTTCGCTGTGCGTGTGTTCTTGCCTGACCTGCTTATAGGTTTATAGCGTATCCAGTGCTGCCTTGATGGTATTCCACGAGAGTGTTGCAATGGTTGTAGTTCCCACACCACCTGGTACAGGTGTAAGCCATCCTGCTTTTTGGCTCACGGAATCGTAATCCACATCACCCGTTATTTTACCATCAACCTCATGAATCCCTACATCTATGACAACCGCACCCTCTTTTACCATTTCGGCAGTGACCATATGCGGTCTGCCTGCTGCTGCCACAAGAATATCTGCCTGCTTTGTCATCTCGGCCAGATTCTGGGTTCTTGAATGACAAATCGTCACAGTCGCGTTGCGTTCAAGAAGAAGCATGGCAACCGGCTTGCCCACAACATTGCTTCTGCCGATTACAACGGCATGCTTTCCTTCAATATCTATACCGCTGTACTCGAGCATATGAATAACACCATAAGGTGTACATGGATAAAGCCCCTTCGCGCCAGCATAGAGTTTACCCGCATTGAGAATATGGAATCCGTCCACATCCTTGCTCGGTGCAATCTTCTCAACCACCTTGTTCTTATCTATATGACGCGGCAGAGGCATCTGTACGAGTATGCCATGTACAGCCTTGTCTGCATTCAGCTTTTCAATTTCTTCAAGAAGTGCTTCTTCTGTTATGCCTTCATCCATGTAAATAACCTGTGCATCAAGACCATCCTTGTGACAGCGCTTTTCAACCATTCTCACGTAGGACGCCGCAGCAGGGTCCTTACCAATGAGAATCACTCTGAGTCCAGGGGTCACTCCCGCTTCAGTCAGTTTTTCAAGATCCATTGCCATGTCGGCTCTCATTTTTTGTGCTACCGTCTTGCCTTCTAATCGTTCCATAATGCCTCCATATGTATGTGCTCTGCTTACTTGGTTGATTATAGTCTAACACGTTTTGCGCCGCTTTAACTTATCAATATTTCACAATCCCGCTTTATCCTGTCAGTTTCCTGACCTGGTGTCTTTGCTGGTTTTCTTTGCAGTCTAAAGGCTGCCATAGTGGCAGCCTTAGAGTGTCGAAAGCTCGACCTTATTCTTTTTGCTCTTTCAAGCTGTCTTTATATTTGAGAATCAGAACTCTTGCAGCACGCACCTCATCAATACGACGAACCGGTGTCTTGTGCGGTGCATTCTTAAGGAGGTCTGGCTCATTGACTGCCTCATGGGCAATCTGTTTCATCACGGCCGCAAAGTCATCCAGCGTCTCCATGCTTTCTGTTTCCGTAGGTTCAATCATAAGCGCCTCGGGTACAATCAGCGGGAAATAGACTGTAGGTGGATGATAGCCATAGTCGATAATCCGTTTTGCAACATCGAGCGTGGAAATACCCTCTGCCTTATTTTTCAGCCCAGCTGCCACAAACTCATGCTTGCAGAGCATATCTTCTGGAATCTGATAGTCATCCTTCATCTTATGCATCAGGTAATTTGCATTCAGAACAGCCGTTTCTCCCGCTTCCTTAATGCCGTCATAGCCCATGGCCTTGATGTAGGTGTAGGCTCTGACAAGGATACTGAAATTGCCGTAGAAGCTTTTCACCTTTCCAATCGTGAGTGGCCGTGCATAGTCAAAGGCATAGGTCTCATCTTCCTTTGAAATCATTGGTACCGGTAAAAACGGGGCCAGACTTTCCTTGACACCAACAGGACCCGCACCCGGACCACCGCCTCCATGCGGCGTTGAAAATGTCTTGTGCAGATTGTAGTGCATGACATCAAAGCCCATGTCTCCCGGTCTGCATTGACCCATGATGGCATTCATGTTTGCGCCATCATAATAGAGTAGGCCACCGGCTGCATGTACGATACGTGCAATCTCGCCGATGTTCTTTTCGAATAGCCCCAGGGTAGACGGATTCGTGAGCATAAGTCCAGCCGTATCTTCGCCAACTGCCTGACTTAGGGCATCCAGGTCCACATTTCCAAAAGCATCGGACGGAATCTCTATGATTTCCATGCCCACGACCGCTGCCGTTGCAGGATTGGTTCCATGTGCAGAGTCCGGTACAATAATCTTGTTGCGCTGATGGTCACCGCGATTTTCATGATAGGCCTTAATCAGCATAAGTCCAGTCAGTTCGCCTTGTGCCCCTGCCGCAGGCTGAAGGGTTACCTGATCCATACCTGAGATTTCAGCCAGCATTTCAGCAAGCTCATGCATGAGTCCAAGTGCGCCTTGAAGGGTTTCCTCCGGCTGATATGGATGCAGATGCTTCAGACCATTAAAAGCCGCAGCATCCTCGTTGACCTTCGGATTGTATTTCATAGTACAAGACCCCAGTGGATAGAAGCCTTTGTCAATGGAATAGTTCTTGTCTGATATGTTGGTATAGTGGCGGACAATGTCCATTTCACTTACTTCTGGCAGTTCTGCGTCTTCTTTCCTCAAAAATGCTTGAGGGATCATTTCTTCCAGCGGTTTGTTTTCAACATCCAGCTTTGGCAAATGAAATGCACGTCTGCCCGACTTTGAGACTTCAAATATCAGCTTTTCATAATGCTTCATAAAGTCACCTCCAATGCCTTTACAAAAGCATCCATTTCAGCCTTTGTTCTCTTTTCGGTTACTGCAATAAGCATGGTGTTTGGCATGGGATAAGATGCATTTACATCATACCCGCCGATAAACCCTGCTTCCAGCAGCGCCTTGTTGACTTCAGCAACCGGCTTTTCAAGGGTTACTGCAAACTCCTTGAAGAATGGCCTGTCAAAAGCAGGCTTTGCAATACCGCGTGAAATGAGCTGGTCATAGAGGTAATGGGATTTTTGAAGACAGTGGTCCGCAACCTCTTTTAAGCCTTCCCGGCCAACCGTATTCATATAAATTGCAGCCTTTAAAATCATAAGGCCCTGATTGGTACAAATGTTGGATGTGGCCTTAAAGCGGCGTATATGCTGCTCTCTGGCCTGGAGTGTCAAGACAAAGGCCCGTTTTCCATCTTCATCCAGGGACTGTCCGCAAACCCTTCCCGGAAGCTTTCTTACAAGCTTGTCGGTCACTGCCATGAATCCAAAGTAAGGACCTCCAAGCGCAAGGTCGTTGCCCAGCACCTGTCCCTCGCCTACAACGATATCAGCGCCAAGTTTTCCCGGCGGTTCAAGAAGGGCAAGCGCTATGGGATCAGCAGATACGATTGTAAGTCCCTTGATCCCTTTCATGGTTTCTGAGATTTTTGCCACATCTTCAACAATGCCAAAGAAATTCGGCGACTGCACTAAAACGCCCGCCGCATCTTTATCTGCCGCCCCCTGAAGAGCGGTATAATCCGTTTCGCCGCCATCGAGGGGCACTTCAACGATTTCATAGTCTCTGAACCTGAAGTAAGTCTTTACAACTTGTCTAATTTCAGGGTGCACGCCTGCTGAAACAAGAATCTTATTTTTCTTTCTTGCGGCACATGCCATGATTGCTGCTTCTGCAGCCGCATGTGCACCATCATATACAGACGCATTGGACACATCCATGCCGGTCAGCTCACAGATGAGCGACTGATATTCAAAAATATTCTGCAGGGTGCCCTGGCTGATTTCAGGCTGATACGGCGTATATGCCGTATAGAATTCAGACCGTCCCGCCAAATGATTCACAACCGTTGGAATGAAATGGTCGTAGGCTCCAGCCCCCAGAAAGCACACCAGGTCGTCCAGATTCTTGTTTTTGTCAGAAATCGCCTTTAGAAGGCGGTGAATTTCCATTTCACTCTTTGAAGGATCAAGATCCAGGTCTCTTCCTAATCTGAACGCCTCTGGAATGTCCGTAAAAAGTGCCTCTAAACTGTCCTTTCCAAGGACCTTAAGCATATCTTTTCTATCTTGCTCAGAGTTTGGTATATACCTATGCATACTGCTACCTCCCATACTCAGGTCAAGTTCTATTTGTTCACAAATGCCTCGTAAGCTTCACTGTCCATGAGTGCGTCAATTTCGTCGGTGTCTGAAAGCTCGACTTTAACAATCCAAGCACCAAAGGCATCTTCATTCACCTTTTCCGGTGCGTCCTCCAAGTCCTCATTGACTTCAACAATACGGCCCGAAACCGGCATGAGCACATCGGACGCCGCCTTAACCGATTCAATGGCACCCAGGGCGTCTCCCTTGTCGAACTCATCATCTTCATCTGGAAGCTCGACGAAGACGATATCGCCCATTTCATGCTGAGCATAATCACTGATCCCTATGTATGCCATGTTCCCTTCCACACGCACCCACTCATGATCGTCCGAATAGTACAGGCCTTTTTCCACTTTCATAGCATTTCCTCCTTTAAATTGAAACCCTCTTGATTCCCTTTTAATAGTTTCTATTTTTTATACTTTTTCGTATAGAACCGCTTGCTCACAACAACCGCTTTTCTGCTCTTGCCGCGAATGTCTATTTCGAGCTCAGTACCCAGCTTGGTATACTCGATGTCTACATGGGCAAGTCCGATTGTCTTTCCTACAGTTGGCGCCTTATAGCCTGTTGTAACCGTGCCAATAACATCACCGCTTCTTATGACGCTGTAGCCTTCACGCGGTATGCCCTTGTCTATCATTTCAAAGCCTACGAGCTTAAGCTCAAGGCCTTCCTTTTTCTGTTTTACAAGTGCCGATTTCCCAATAAAGTCGTCACCCTCAAGGTCTACAAAATAGCCCAGTCCCGCTTCAAGCGGCGTGATTTCCTTGTTGATTTCATGTCCATACAGGGGCAGTGTCGCCTCAAAGCGCAGGGTATCTCTCGCACCGAGTCCAGCCGGCTCCAGTCCGGACCCAGCACCGGCTTTTTCAATGGCACGCCAGATTTTTTCAGCCTCTTCAGGGGCACAGTAGATTTCGAATCCGTCTTCGCCTGTATAACCTGTCCGCGATACCAGCGCTGGACATTGTGCTACCTGAACATTTTCCTTAAACTCAAAAAAACCAATTTCATTTAGGTCAAGTTCCATAAGCTTTTGCAGGATATCCTGTGCCTTAGGTCCCTGGAGCGCCAACTGTGCGTATTCGTCTGACCGATTTCTCGCATAAACATCAAAGGCCTTGGCCTTTTCACGGATCCATGCATCGTCCTTGTCGACGTTGCCTGCATTGATGACCAGGAGATAAGAGTCTTCTGACTTCCTGTATACCAGAAGATCATCCACGACACCGCCATCCTCATAGCACATGAGGCTGTAAAGCACCTTTCCGGGCGGCAGGTCTGCCACATTTCCGACAACCAGATAATTGACGAATCGGGTTGCCTCAGGACCATCTACATCCACCTCTCCCATATGGGAAACGTCAAAGAGTCCTGCTTGATTTCTAACCGCTTCGTGTTCCGTGACAAGCCCCTTGTACTGTACGGGCATGTCCCAGCCGGCGAAAGGAACCATTTTGGCGCCTGCACCGACATGTACATCATATAATGGTGTTTTTTTCAAAGTTTCCATCATATCCCCCTTTTCCTGTGCACTATGGAGTTTTTACCCCGATTGTAGACCATATCACCACAGGATTTGTAATTTCCTTAAAATTGGGATGCTTTCAAAATGTGTGCATATTTTGTTTTCATGCACGAAAAAATCCTGTAGAACAAAGGATGGCGTTTACCATCTTCCGCTCTACAGGATTTGTAGACACAGGGTGAATCTGACCCTGGGCAAGTGCAGCTTTATACGTTGCTCATCCCCTGCCAGATCATGTGAATATAGGTTTCAATTTGCGGGTCTTCCCAGTCAATTTCTTCCGAGATGCACGCGCGAATTAGAAATGACAAGGCCCCGTTCAAATACAAGTTCAGCATTTCAACGGATATATGCCTTCCACGTTTGCCCTCTGACCACTTGTCATACAGATCAGAAATTTGCTGTTGAAAGGTGTTGAAGAGTTCCGATTTGACCTGAGGGTCAATTTCCGGAGACGTGCAGTAGCCTTCTACAAAGGCGTATGCCTCAGGGTTTTCTCTGGCATAGGCAATCATGTTCCGAACAATTCTTTCAAAACTTTCCTGAGTACCATGCCCCGTATCGACACCTTCAAAAACAACCGCCGCAATGCCAAGCTTGATACTTCTGTAGAGCTCGGTGATCAGCGCCTCTTTGCTGGGAAAATGATGGTAGATTGTTCCGACCGCCACACCCGACCGCTTGGACACCTTGGCCATGGAAGTTGCCTGTATGCCGTTCTCTAGAATCATATGAAGTGTCGTATTCAACACCTTTTGTCGTTTATCCATTTGTTCTTCCTGCATTTGAATCATCCCTTTTTCTTTATCCCTAACAGGGTATCCAAGAGGCCGGAACTTGTCAAGATGCGGCTTCACATGCGTTCATCCTAATTTTTGCCGCGCATGACCCGCTTAGCCACCCAAATCAGCGCCGGATCGTAAAAGGACTCCAGCTCCTTGGAGACTTGCTTGAGCTCTTTTCTAATTTCAATATGCTGAGGACAGTGCTTTTCACATTTTCCGCAGTTGATGCACTGGGAGGCTTTGGCTGTAGATTCCGACATCAGCCCACCAGTCTGCATGATGTACATGCCTTTTGCCATCAGAAGTCCAAAGTAGGATTTGTTGTTGAGCTGCTCAAAGCAGGCTGGAATATTTACACCGGCCGGACATGGCATGCAATAGGCGCAGCCCGTACACGGCACCTTCATCATGGTTTCAAACTGGTTCTTGACCCTTTCAATAACTGCCATGTCCTTTTCAGGCATGCTGCCTGGCAAGGCCTTTTTTGCGATTTCAATATTTTCTTTTATATGCGCATCCACATTCATTCCTGAGAGGACACATGTGACCTCCTTGTGGTTGAGAACCCAGCTGAAAGCCCAATCTGCAGCACTTCGCCGACCCTCTTTGTCATAAATCTCCTGGACTTTTTTAGGCAGCTTGCCTACGAGCATGCCGCCGCGAAGGGGTTCCATAATGAAAACGGCAATATCCTTTGAGGCTGCGTACTCGAGTCCCGCCTTGCCTGCCTGGTTGTTCTCGTCAAGATAGCTGTACTGGATTTGGCAAAACTCCCAGTCGTAAGCATCGATTATACCCTTGAAGCTGTTTCTGTCCGCATGATAGGAAAAGCCCACATTTCTGATTTTTCCCGACGCTTTGGCCTCTGTAAGAAAATCCAGAATGCCCAGCCCCATCATGCGGTCCCATTCCTCCTGCGACTGAATGCCGTGGACAAGATAATAGTCTATGTAAGACGTGCGCAGACTCTTGAGCTGTCCGTCAAGAATCCGGTCCATGTCTTCTCTGGTCTTTACTCTGAAAGGCGGCAGCTTTGTGGCAAACTTCACCTTGTCGCGCAGCTTGTTCTTCTCGAAAATCCTGCCCAGTACCTTCTCGCTTTCGCCGTTATGGTAGGGCAGTGCCGTATCAAAGTAGTTGATGCCCTGGTCCAGGGCATAGAGCATCTGTGCTTCCGCTTTTGCCTCATCTATGCGTCCAGCCCGTGTTGGCAGTCGCATACATCCATATCCGACAGCTGAAATCCTGTCACCTGTTTTGGGAATAGTCCTGTACTGCATAATACGCCTCCTCGTCTCTTTCACCACTTTATCATGTCAAATTCCATACCGACCGAATGTTCATTCTGTTTATTGACTCACGGTCAGTATACTCTCTAAAATGACTTCTGTCAATCGCGCTTCCAATAAATTTAGTTTTCCATTATCTCTACAAATAAAAAACCGTCCTGTATCAGCCAGAACGGTTTTCATGTCTACTATGTTTTGGGTGCGGCTATGTGGAAATCTGTGTCCGCGTTTTGTCTTCCTCAAGCTTATAGCCGTAGCAGTGCGTTACGGGTACTACAAACATGAAGCCTATTCCCTTTTCGTAAATATTGGTTATCTTCTCCTGCAATGTCTCTATGACTGTCTTCAGCTTGTCATCGTCGCGAATCACACTGATGATGAGCTTGTTGTATGGCTTGTCTCCTTCGAGGAGTTTGCGCATGCTTGTAAACATGGTAATATTCACCTCGTTGTCTACGAGGACCTTTCCCATACCGCGGCTGTCTACAGTCGTAGCACCCACACCGCATTCATACATGATTTCATGGACTTCTTCGAGCAAATACACATCGTTTAGAATTAGAAATAGTGCGTTCATACTGTTTCCCCCTTGTCGAGCAGGATCCCTATTTATGCCCATCCAATTTATATAACTATACCCAGCTATATAAATCGAATATCACAGCTCTTGCACGTTTATTCTCTATATACATCTAAAAGACCTCTTGTGGTTCCAGGTCTTCAGCCTTGCCCTTTGGGAGTACAACCTGTATTGTCGTTCCTTCATCGAGTTTGCTCTTTATGCGCAGTTCGCCGCCGTGCAATCTGACGATTTCATCGGAAATTGCCAGTCCAAGACCGCTCCCAGACCGTTTGGAAGATCCCTTATAGAATTTTTTGGTGACATTCTCAAGATCCTCTTCTGAAATTCCCGCACCGTAGTCCTGCACATCCAGCACAATCCATTCATCCATATCAAGCCGAATGTCAATCACGTCGTTTTCACCGGAAAACTTTACTGCATTATCAATGATATTGATGATGACCTGGCGAATACGGTTTGTATCTCCTGTCACAAGTGTGGGCTCCTCAGTTTGAGTCATGGAGATGGCAACGCCGTGCTTGTCTGCCTTTGCCCGATATATTTCAACAATATCCGATAATTCCCTTCTCAAGTCAAAGAGTTCGTTGTGCAGGGTCATGCGCCCGCTTTCAATTCTTGAAAAGTCAAGAAGCTCCTCAACCATGTCTGACAGTCTACCCGTTTCACGCATGATGACCTGAAGGCCCTTTTCGACTTCATCCCGGTCACTGAGATCCCCGGTCAGAATGGTTTCAGCCCATCCGGCCACCGCCGTCAGCGGCGTTCTGATTTCATGGGAAATGGAAGAGATGAACTCATTCTTAAGCTTTTCTGTCTTTTGAATATCATCCGCCATTGAGTTGAGGGTCTGGGCGAGTACGCCCAGCTCATCCTTGTAGATGACGGGTACCTTTTCATCAAAATTGCCTTCTGCCATTTTCCTGGACGCAAGGGTGATTTCATTGATCGGTGTCAGAATAGACCGGCTGAAGGTTACACTCAATATCAGCAGCACAATAATAATTCCAGTCAATATCAGGGCGGAGTAGAGGAAAAACCGGTAAAGAAGGAGGTCAATCTGCTGCATGGAGGACACATAGCGCAGCACACCAATCACGTTTCCATGGTCATCCTTCATGGGTGTACTTACACCCATGACCCGTTCATGGGTCATGTCATTCTTGCCGACCCAGTTTCCCTGAAAACCGTAGGTCGCATCTACAAAATCCTTGCTTGTAATCCGGTTATTTGAAGCAAAGCCTGTTGAAGAATACAGGACAATGCCTTCTGGACTCAGTATCTGAAGTTCTGCCACATCCCGGTCCTGATAATCTCTCAGAATGAGCTGCGCAATCTCATCGAGACTGAGCTTGTCTGTTTCCGTATACTTGGTGTAAAATCCGGCGGAAACATTCATTCTGTTATAGAGGTTTTCATAGGCGAGATTATAATAGAAACGCTGGATTGTAAAAAGAAAGATTCCCATCACAGCGATTGCGATAAGCAGAATGATCAGGATATAGTTTCTAACCCATCGCCTTTTGATTCCCGACATGCTAGTCTTCCTTTCGCCATCTGTATCCATAACCCCAGACAGTCAGTATGTATTCCGGATTGGATGCGTCGTCTTCAAGCTTCTGACGAAGACGTCTTATGTTCACATCAACAATCTTGAAGCTACCAAAGAAGTTCTCTCCCCAGACATTGTCGAGGATGAACTCACGGCTGAGGCTCTTGCCCGCATTTTTTACCAAAAGGCTGACAATGGCAAATTCAAGCTGTGTCAAATCGACTTCCACACCATTCTTGAAAACCTGCCGCGCTTCAAAGTCGATTTGATACGGGCCGCCTTCAAAGGTTTCTGACTTGTCCTCTTTGAGCAGATTCACCCGTCTTAGGAGCGATTCAACACGTGCCACCAGTTCCTTTGGACTGAAAGGCTTGGTCATGTAGTCGTCAGCGCCGCTCATGAGACCCGTCAGCTTGTCCTGCTCCTGGGACTTTGCAGTCAGCATGATAATGCCCACGTACTTGTTCTTCAGACGCATGCGTTCGCATACCTCATATCCGGTTATTCCAGGGAGCATGACATCGAGAACTGCCACATCTATGTCGTTGTCATTGAAGATTTCAAGTGCCTGTTCTCCTGTCTCAGCCTCAAAGACCTTATGTCCTGCACGCTTTACGTTTATGACTACAAAATCCCTGATTTCAATCTGGTCTTCGAGTATTAGTATGTTTGCCATGATTCCACCTCTTTTGTTTTATTCATTCTGCGACGGTTCTATTGCTCGAGCCTGAACCCGGCCCGCACTTCATCCAGTGTGACCTGCATGCGCTCCAGATTGTCCGCTTCAGACAAGTCGTAAACCTGCGCATAATAGATTCTGTCCAGTGTTCTTGTGATTTCAACGTAACCTTCTTCAACATAGGTTTCCTGTCCGCTTTCGACGCGGATACGGTCTGCGACAACAAAGTCAATAATCGGTGTCTGATGCTTTGAGTATGAGTCCACGTAGTAGAGTGTCACATGGTTGAGCTCATCGCCGGACAGTCCGACAGTCATATTCTGCTTCCATTTGAAAGGAAAGTGAAACTCGAAGCCCAGCCGTCCGTTGGTATAGCTTTCAGAGCTGAATATGAGCCCAGTGTTGCCATCCCATTTATACCATGTTGTAATCCATTCTGTTTCCGCCATGGAGCTGCCTTCATATCCGAAGGGAGACCGCAGGAGTGGAATCTCCACAATGCCGTCTGAATCTACATCGGCAGATTTGGCCGGATAGGCCTTATAGGTCTTGTCTACCCGTCGCCACTTGGAATCGTAGAAGACGTTGGTAAGCTGTCCGTCTTCATAAACCAGCAAATCCGTAAACGCCGAGTGAGCACCCGTTGACGCGTCTATGAAAAAGCCCAGCTTGTCAGAAGACGCCATGCCCACGACGGTATTGTAGTAGCCGTTGATGAAGCCTTCCATTTGAACTTCGTCCAGATAGGTATAATTGGCGTCATAAATGGTCGCCATGGATACGCCTTCAGTTCTGTCAAGCTCAATAATGATGAGTTCCAGCTTGCCGTTGGCTGTCAAATCGCCCACAGCAAATTCCGTATAGGACGTTTCAAACTCCGAGGTGATGTTTCCATCATCAAAGGAATAGACCGACAGGCCCTTGTTTGTCGTGTTGCCCCCCTGCCATCCGACGAGGATTTCCATATTGCCGTCATTGTCAAGGTCACTGTATTCGACCTGACTGATGTCAAATCCTATGCCATGTATGGATTCGTCAACGTGCCATCCGCTTTCCATCTTGTAAAGCACGGTCACACGCAGGGGATCGGTCGCGCTTTCAAGCTTGTGGAAAATGAGCACTTCATCGGTGCCATCCTGATTGAGGTCCACAAACTGGGTTGCGTTGGTATTCTTTCCCTTGATGGGATTTATGTATTCCAGTTCTTCTTCATAGCGCGCATCGAGCACCTGACGGATTTCCTCCAGCTGCACTGGCAGTTCAGGCGGACTGAGAAGATCCTGAACCGATGTGTTCATCCCGATACATCCTGTTGTCATGACTGCGAGCGCCATACAAAGAATCAGCATTCTTATCCTATTCAAATTTGCCTCCAGTATTCTAATGCCTGTCATTTGTACTAACTACATCATATGATTTTCCCTTGTTGAATGGGTAACATTTCAGTTTAATTTCAAAAGGGCTATGTCTATGCTGCGTACACTATCATTTTAACATTTTCCAGACAATTGTGAACCGCACGGCGCAAACTCCTCTGCCAAAAATCTCCAAAAAAAAAAGCTACTGCGGCATGGGCTGGAAAACCAGCCCTGCAGCAGCAGCTTATGAATACATTTGGCATGTTATACGCTTAGACCTTAAAACGCGTCGTAATCTTCCCGTGTCAGCGTCTTTATGATTTTAACCGCCCAGTCCACGCAGGCGTCATAATCAAAGACTGAGGCAATTCCATAGTGGGTATGCACATAGCGAACCGGCACACCGAGGACGATGGTTGGAATGCCCTCTTCTGACAAATGAATCGGTCCGCCGTTTGTTCCGCCGCCTTTTCTTACCGCATCTTGGAAGGGGATCTTTTCCGCTTTAGCGACGGCTCTTGCAAATTTAACAAACCGCGGACTCGTAATCATGCTTTTGTCCATGTGTCTGATCTGCGGTCCTTTCCCAAGAACCGCCTGTGCTGCATCTTCCCCTCTGAAGCTGTCATCAGCGGGTGTGCCTTCAAAGACAATGGCAACATCCGGCTTCACCTTTCTTGCTGTCAGGACTGCGCCGCGAGTTCCGACTTCCTCCTGGCTGGCAATGGCTCCGACAACGTTCGTGCCCTTTGGAGCACCCCCTAAACGCTTCATGGTTTCGAGCACACAGGCACAACCCATTCGATTGTCAAAGGCCTTGCCTATGACACGGTCATTCTGTTCAATATATTCAAGCGCCACATCCGGTACAACCGGTGCGCCCACTTCTATACCAAAAGTTTCTTCAGCCTCAGCCCGGCTCGATGCGCCGACGTCTATAAAAAGGCTATCAAATGACGGCGGTTTCTGCCGTTCCTCTTCCGACATGAAATGCGGTGGTTTGGACGAAATGATTCCTGAAATTTCATTGCCGTCTCGCGTACCTACCCTTACCTTTTGTGCAGAGGCATTGGCCGGTATCCAACCGCCTACTGGAAGAAATCTGAGCAGGCCATTGTTCTGAATGCTTTGCACAATAAAACCCACCTCATCGGAATGGGCATCCAGCATGATGGTCAATTCATTATCCGTAAGTTCCGCATCTGCAAACCGGATATAAGCATTGCGCATCTTGTCTTCTTCAACGGTGAACCGGTCTGGTTCGACGCTGCGTATAACCTCGATCACATCGTCTTCAAACCCTGAAATGCCACTGGCATCACTCAGTGCTTTAAGCAGCTTTATTGAATCTTTCATGTACATCGTCCCCTTTACTCCACGCCTTATGGCCCTGTGACCACTCAATCAATAGGGTGAGCCCGAATGCATTTGCAGACGGGCCCACTATTTTCATCTTACATTATGTCCACGTTTCCAAAATACCAGTAGCTCATGCTGTTCTTCTCCCAACCGCTCACACGCTCATTTACCATGAGTGGGTCCGTATAGTAGAAGATTGGTGCAATTGGCGCATCCTCCATCAGAATCTCTTCTGCGCGGTAAATATACGCGTCACGCTCGCTGCCGCTGGCGAATCTTGATTTGTTAATGAGTTCGTTGAACTCCTGGTTGTGCCAGTCTGGGTGGTTGTTTGACGAGTCTTCCGCCAGGAGCTCCAGGAGGCCGACTGGGTCTGGATAGTCCCCAATATAACCGCCGCGTGCAATTTCAAAGTTGTGTGCCACACGGTTGGACTGGAAGACAGCCCATTCTTGGTTTGCAAGCTCAATGTTGATGCCCAGGTTCTGCTTCCATGCCTCTTGAATAACTTCAAATACAGCCTTATGGCTTTCGCTTGTATTGTAAAGCGCTGTCAGCTGCGGGAAGCCTTCTCCGTTTGGATAGCCGGCCTCGGCTAGGAGCTTCTGCGCTTCTTCCACGTTGCCGCCATCCACATTGATGTAGTAGTCACCGGCTGTCGTGTTGAAATCATTTCCCTGAGAGTCTTTCAGTCCGACTGGGTTGAAGCCTGTCGCAGGGATTTCGCCACCCTTCATGACATTTTCAGTGATGGCTTTTCTATCCAGCGCGAGAGACAGGGCCTTTCTGACACGAACATCTTTAAGTGCATCTACATTCATATTGAACTGCAGATAGTATGTACCCATTTTAGGGAGTATGTAAAAGCTGTCATCTTCAGAAAGCAGTCGTGTGATTTCCTGTGTTGGAATGTTGTTGATAATGTCGAGATTGCCTGCCTGGAAGGCCGTCAGTGATGTCGATGACTCTACAATCATCAGACAATTGATCTGGTCAATCTGCACAGAATCGGCATTCCAGTAATTCGGGTTCTTTTTCAGAACGATCTTGTCACCTGTCGCGTAAGACTCAAGCACAAAGGGACCATTTGAGATCGCTGTTTCCTTCTTGAAGAACCAGGACTCATCTCCGCTTTCGATGATTTCCTTTCTAACTGGCATAAATGCCGGACGTGTTATCAGGGACAGGAAGTACGGCGTAGGTGCTTCAAGGGTAACCTGGAATGTCTTTTCATCCACAGCCTTGATTCCGACGTCTTCCAGACTGCCATTTCCTTCATAGAAGTTCTGTGCATTCTTGATGTAGAAGAAATGCGACGCATACGGTGCAGCTGTTTCTACCTTGATGGCACGCTGCCAAGCAAACTCAAAGTCCTGTGCAGTCACCGGCTCGCCGTCAGACCACTTCGCGTCACGAAGATGGAAGGTGTACACCATGCCGTCTTCAGAAACCTCATAACGCTCTGCCATGGCAGGTTTGATTTCTCCGCCGATTTCACGTGTAAGTGCTTCAAATGTGTTGTTGAGAATATGACTTCCGTCAATGGCCGAGTTCAGTCCCGGATCAAGCGTTTTCGGGTCAGCACCCAGGTTGTAATTCAGTACCTTTAATGTATCGGCTTCACTGCTTTCTGATGTTTCTGCTGGAGCCGCTTCTGTCTCTGATTCTGTCGCCGCCTGTGTTTGCACTTCAGCGGGCTTGTCCTGTGGTGACGAACACCCTGAAAGCGCCGCCGTCATAAGCATTATGACCATGATTACAGATAAAAACTTTTTCAAATGACACACCCCTTATTCCATAGCTTATTCTAGTTTGTGGTCCTCAAAGAATCCCTGAGTGTCGAAGATCTTGTTCAGGTTGTCCATCAAGTCGTCCTTGATTGCATAGCTGAGTACTGTTAGGAGAATTTCAAGCAGCGTAAAAGTGTTGGAGAGAAAATTGTAGAATACCAGGGACTTGTTCTCAGCCATGAGAACGAGCTCTGCACCTGGCGCAATCTCCGATTCCTCTGAATTTGTTATGGCCATGAACCGCATGTTCTCTTTGACAAGATAATCATGCAGGCGGATGGTTTCCACGGAATAGTCAGGAAAGGCAATGAGAATGAACAGATCTTCCTGACCTGCATTGACAAGATCATGTCCGTACAGGCTAAAGTCTTCAAGGTCCATTGCAACTGTATCTATTCCTATGGAGCGGAACCTGCTCATCAGATACTGACTGATAAACTGGGAGACACCCATTCCGCACAAGTACACCTTTCTTGCATTTTTGATTGCTGCGCTAGCCTCTTCAAATTTTTGCAGTCCATTGTTCTGCACCAGACGGTCAAAGTTCATTTTCTGAATGTTGATCGCATTGGTATAGGCATCTTTCGTGCTTTCAAGCTCCTCAAGCGAGGTCTTCATTTTGACAGGTATGCGCAGCTTTTCCTTGATCAGGTCCTGAAAGGCCTTCTTGAGTTCGGTAAAGGACTCCAGCCCAATCTGCTTGCAAAAGTTCAGAATGGTTACTTCTGACACTTCCAGCTCTCTGCTCAGTTCGTTCAGACTCATAAATGGAATATTTCCTTGATTATGAACCATGTAGTCTCCGATAATACGTTGTTTCTTGCTCATTTCTAAAGTGTTTACTTTAATAACATCGACGATATTCATTCGGTTAACCACCTTTTTATGTATATTACTATAATAACGAGATTCAGGTCAAGCTAAATTTTCAGAATTTTATAGTTTTTACTTCATTTCATCTAATTATACCAACAACAAGGTGCCATAACTATAGTGTATATTCAACATAAAAAGCCCCCTTCAAATCGGTCTATACCGATTGAAGAGGGCTTGTCTTCTCGCTTTGACTATTCAGCTTTCAGTTCAGTCCAAATACGGTTGTATTCTTCAATGAAGTTGCCTGGATCGTAGAATACTTCAGAATTGTTCAGTTTATCCATCTCTGGATACGCAGCGCTAAGTGACTTGATTTCGTCGTCAAGCTGCTCCACCGCACCTGTATTCGGTGAAGAGTACCCGATGTAGTCTGCATTTCTAAATGCGATGTCTTCTCTATTCAGGAAGTCGATGAAAAGGTGTGCTTCTTCAACATGCTCTGAGGTCTTTGGAATGACCACACTGTCGAACCAAAGGTTTGTTCCTTCCTTCGGATAAGCATATTCAAAGCCTTCCTGCTCCATCATAACCTGAATGGCTTGACCTGACCAAACCACAGACATTGCCGCTTCACCTGAAAGCATCATGTCCACAACGTTGTCGCCGACATATGCCAGTACCAGAGGCTTTTGCTCAACAAGTGCCTGCTTAGCTGCTTCAAGTTCTTCGACGCTGCGCGTATTCATTGAGTAACCCAGCTTCTTAAGGGCAACCATGAGGGTATCCCTTTGAGAGTCCATCATGAGAATGTTGCCTGCATATTTTTCATTCCAGAGGATATCCCAAGAATCTACAGGGTCAGACACCATGCTCTCGTTGTAAAGAATTCCTACAGTACCCCACATGTAAGGCACTGAATATTTTTCATCTGGATCGTAGTCAAGTCCCTTGAACTCATCCATGATCAGGTTGTAGTTCGTAATTTTCGACATGTCGATTTCCTGAAGCATGTCTTCTTTGATCATCTTTTCAATCATGTAATCAGATGGAAAAGCAACATCATACTTTGTGCCGCCTTGCTTCAGCTTTACATACATGTCTTCGTTTGTGGCAAACATTTCATAGTTGACCTTGATGCCTGTTTCCGACTCAAAGTCGTCCAGAATGCTCTCATCAATGTAATCGCCCCAGTTGTAGACATTAAGTGTCACTTGCTCCTCTTTGCTTCCAGAACATCCTGACAGCATGGATGCTACAAGAACAAATACAACCAGCAGTGCAGTATACTTTTTCATATCTTCCCTCCAATTTCATAGCTCTTATATATCCAGGTCGGTTACATCTGAAGAACGTGCATTGATAATCAGAAGCAGACCGAGTACTGTACCAAACATCAGTGTGGAAAGCGCGTTGATAACCGGCTTGATTCCACGTCTCGCCATGGCAAATATTGCAATGGACAGGTTTGTCACCCCGTTGCCTGTTGTAAAGAAGCTGATGACAAAGTCATCAACAGACAGGGTAAATGCAATCAGCGCACCTGTGATGATTCCCGGAAGGATTTCTGGGAAAATCACTTTGACAAACGCATACCAAGGCGTCGCACCGAGGTCCATTGCCGCTTCAAGCGCATCCTTTGGAAGTTGCTTGAGCTTGGGCAGAACCGACAGAATGACATAAGGTATATTAAATGTAATATGGGCAATCAGCAGTGTGCTGACCCCAAAGTGCATCTTCACAAATCCGAACAGGGTCATAAGCGCAACACCTGTAACGATATCCGGGTTTAGAACCGGAATGTTGTTGACATTCATCATCAGCGTGCGTTTTACCGGACGCATGTGATGAATCCCAAATGCGGCAAAGGTCCCAATAACCGTTGCAATCAAAGAACTCGACACCGCAATCAGCATGGTGTAGTACAGGGCCTTCATAATGCTTCTATCTTCCAAAAGCGCCTTGTACCACCGCAGGGAAAAGCCTTCCCAATTGCCGCTGTACTTTCCTGCGTTGAAGGAAAATACAATGAGTACGATAATAGGGGCGTACAAGAAGAGGAATATGAGTGCGGAATACACCCTTTTAACCCACTTGTTCATATGATACCCACCCCGCCTTCATCTGCTTCTGAAGTGTCATATCGGTTGAGCACAGCCATGGAAATCAGGATCAGAACCATGAGAATCATGGAAATGGCTGAGCCGAAATGCCAGTTGTTGACAAGGAGGAACTGCTGCTCCACCATGTTGCCGATCAGCATGAACTGGCCGCCGCCAAGCAGTGCCGAAATAACAAATGTTGAAACGGCAGGCATGAAAACCATGGTAATTCCAGAAATGATGCCAGGAACCGAAAGCGGTACGATGACACGTCTGAAAACCGTCATGGTGTTGGCTCCCAGGTCCTCTGCCGCCTCAATGAGCGATGGATCGATCCGGGTCAGGACAGTATATATGGGCAGTACCATAAAGGGCAGGAAGTTATAGACCATACCGAGCAGGACTGCACCTTCATTATAGAGAAAATTTCCGGTTGGAAGATGAAGCAGTGTCAGCACTTTGTTGATAATGCCAGATTTTCCGAGTATGAACATCCATGCATATGTCCGCAGCAGGAAGTTCATCCACATTGGGAGTACAAACAGCAGCGCAGCGATACGCTGTGTCTTCGCTGGCATTTTGGCAAGAATCATCGCCATTGGGTATCCCAGCAAGAGACAGATGATGGTTGCCTCTCCAGCCAGACTTATTGAGCGCCAGAGAACTTTCAAATAAAGCGGATCCATGAATTTCTCATAGTTGATCGCCGTAAGGAAAACTCTGCCCGTTTCGGGATCTTTGGCGGTAAAGGAGTATCCCGCTACAAGAAAGAGAGGGATTACGATAAACACGGCGCTCCAAAAAACGTATGGAATTGCACTGAGTCTTCTAAGCATCGGCGCCCACCTTCTTCATAATATGTATCTCATCCGGATCAAACCGCATACCGACGTCCGAACCTTCAGCGACCATATCTGTTGAATGGACCATCCATTCCGTTTCGCCCTGCATAACGATCATTTCGTAGTGTACACCCTTGAAGATGACCGTATCTACAACACCGGCAATCATGCCCTCTTCAGGGCTTGTAAAGACAATGTCCTCCGGTCTGATTACGACATCTACCGGCTCATTCCTTGAAAAACCCGAATCGACGCATTCAAATTTTCCGCCGGCAAAGGATACGAGATAATCCTCATGCATGATGCCGTCCACAATATTGCTTTCTCCAATAAAATCTGCAACGAAGGCATTTTCAGGTTCATTGTAAATATCGATTGGCGAACCGATCTGCTGAATTTTACCCTCGTTCATGATGATAATCTTGTCTGACATGGTCAGGGCTTCTTCCTGATCATGGGTTACGTAAATAAATGTAATGCCCAGTTCCTGCTGCATGGACTTAAGCTCGTACTGCATCTCTTTTCTAAGCTTGAGATCGAGCGCACCCAGGGGTTCGTCCAGCAGAAGAACCTTTGGTTCATTTACGAGTGCTCTCGCAATGGCAATACGCTGCTGCTGGCCACCCGAAAGAGATCGAACAGAGCGCTTCTGATATCCATTCAGGTCTACAAGCTTGAGCATACGCTCCACGCGGTCTTTGATTTCAGATTCCGACATCTTTTTGATACGCAGACCGAATGCGATGTTTTCGTAAATATCCATATGCGGAAACAGTGCATATCTCTGGAAAACTGTATTGATTTGTCTCTGGTAAGGCGGTATTGCAGTTATATCCTTGCCATCGAAAAGAATTTGTCCAGAAGTTGGCGTCTCGAAGCCGCCAATCATCCTAAGCGTAGTAGTTTTACCACACCCACTCGGACCAAGAATCGTCAGAAATTCTTCCGGTTTCACCCAGAAATCTATTCCATCGACGACACGTGTGTTGTCAAATTCTTTTACGACATTCACACCATGGATGATTTTTGAACTCATATCTTTCTTCTCCCTCTTCATATTACTGGAACGTAGTGTGTGATTAGAAATTAGGCGGAGAACCAACCATAATTATTTTCGCCACAGACTTGCCGATGTTGACCACATTATGGTTTGCATTACATTTATAATAGAAGCTATCGCCTTTTTTTGCCTTGAACTTTCTATTGCCGTGTTTTACCTGGACCAGACCTTGAAGCACATAACCGAATTCTTCCCCCTGGTGTGGCGTGTCTTCCGCATAGCTTCCACCTGGCTCAATTTGCAGTAATATGGGTTCCATTGAATTTTTTTGTGCGTTTGGAATAACCCAATTAAGTCCGTACCCCAGCTCTTCGTCAATATTTTCAAAAGCATCTTCAGGCGTAAAAACGATTTTTTCGTCTTCATTCTCACTAAAGAATTCATTCAAATTTGTACCGAGGCTTTCAAGTATGTCCACGAGACTTGCAATCGAAGGTGAAGTCATATCTCGTTCCACCTGTGAAATGAAGCCTTTCGAAAGCTCACAGCGATTTGCCAGTTCTTCCTGGGTTAGTCCGTTCTCGAGTCGTAATCGTTTGATTTTTTCACCGATTCTCATGTCGTCTCCCATCTTTTCCTGGTTGCGCACCTCACTATTATATGCGCGCTTGTTTATTGTTACTAAACTTTCACTCGATTTATTATAGGTATACTTATTAGTGAAGTCAATACTATTTTTCAAATTCAATATAGTGTGATTTGAATTTGTTCAAACAAGGCTGTGACCCATCTGATTCCTACACAAGAAAACCCTGTTTTACGCTAAATTTTTCTAAAAATTTCTCCATTCGTATTCAAAATTATCTGAAATATAGGTGTGATGCCACAAAAAACAAAGAACACAGGACTCTTTTTTCAAGTCCTGCGTCTGAGGATATTTGCCTATTCACTTTAACCGGCGCGTTCAAAATTTGGTCGCCTTGTCTTGTCGAGCAAATACAGGGCAAATGTGAATCCGCCACATATGACAAGCCCGAAGTAGTAGCTGATGCCGCGCCAAAGCAGGAGGGCAACCGCGATGATGTTGGATGAGAATACAGAGCCCAGCAGCAGGGCAAATCCGGCTTCTGCAGCCCCGACTGTCCCCGGTGACGGAATAAAGGCGATTGCCATGTAGAGAAAGGCCTGTAGGGTAATGATCTTGTATATTGAGACACCGTTCAGTCCAAGCGCCTTGTATATGAAAAAAGTAATCGAGAAGAAGGCTGTCACCTGTAAGGCTGAAACCACGAAAAGACCGGCTGTAAGCTTCATGTCCTTTAAATAGGTGTGAATGCACTGGGCGTATTCCCTTACAAATCTATCAAGCTTATGGACATGCTTGTCTGGTTTTTTCACCACCCCAAGCCCCCCAAGCAGATACAGCAGCTTTCCAACAAGCCGTTTGAGCTTGTCTGGACTCAGTGCGGTCATGACAATGAACAGAAGGCCCACCGTGTTAATCACCAGACCAATAAAGACAAAGGTAGACGCAACCTTCAAATCACCGATGATTAGCGGCAGGCGAAAGAGCGCCAAGGCCAGAGCGTAAACGGTCACTGTCACCTGAAACAAAATGAACTTGCTCACCAGCACAGCTGTTGCGCCGGTAACAGGAATGTCATCCCGCTTCATTTCATAAAGCTGGGCTGGCTGGCCACCGCTTGCAAAGGGCGTCAGCAGGCTGTAATACTGGCCTACAAGGGTTATTTTCAGTGCGGTAAAGAACTTGGTTTCTGGATAAACACGTTTCAGAAGTATGTCCAGTATGCCTGCCTCTATTGCCCAGAAGGCAATCATGCACCCAAGCCCAGCCAGTAAAAATTTTGGATCACTCGTTTCCACGACATTTATAAAGTACTTATAATCCGTCTTGCTGAAAATGACAAAAAGGGTTGCCCCCATAAGCACAATCAGAAGCAGCATATTTCCGTATTTTTTCAACATTTCTTTCAAATGCTTCACCACCTAAATGAGCTCAAGTGCATAAGCTCCTAGCTTTTGCGGCTCTATTTCCGTTTTGACCTCATTGATCTTTCTCTTTAAATCCATCAGACTTGAGGGACTGTTGAGCGCATGTGCCACCTGATCATAGAGTGTCATCTGCTCTTCAATCAAAATACCGATGCCAGTCGAACGAATGAAGTTGACGTTTTCTTCTTCCTGACCCACCATGGAGGCCTTCAGAATAACTGGAATTTCCTTGTTGATGGCTTCAAAGAGCGTCACACCACCCGGTTTTGTCACGACAAGGTCTGACGCATCCATGAGCTCGGCGATGTTTTTTGTATATCCTAAAATACGCACGTTGTCAAAACGACCCTCTGCTTTCAGCCGCTCGTAAAGACTGCGGTTTCTACCTGTTACAACAATGGTTCTCGTGTTTTCCATGGCATCGAATTGTCTGAGCACACGTCCGTTCAGCCCCAGCTTGTCCATAGCACCGCCCATGATCAGTACCTGTCGGTAGGGCTTATTCTGGGTGGTGGATTTCAAAAATTCCTTTTTGACCGGTATGCCCGTCACTCTGATTTTCTTCTGAGAGATGCCCTTCAGCATGAGCTTGTCACCAATATGCCTGCAGGGCACAAAGTAAAGATCGGTCTCCTTGTGAATCCATTCCCAGCTGTCAACGACATCTGTAATTGCTGTAATCAGGGGCACATCGATGCCAAAGCGCTCCTTGACCTTTGAAACAAAGCCGCTGCAAAGGGGAAATGTGGACACGATCAGCTTGGGCGCACTTGCTTCTATAAAATTCCCGACACGGTTCAAGTATATGTTGTAAAGGATTTCGTCCATTTTGTTGTCTGGCACATCCTTTTTTATCTTATAGAAGAAGTTGTACAGGGAAGGATGCTTTCTCGTCAGCAGGTGGTACATTCCAAAAAAGAGATGCTTGACCTTTGGGGTGGAAATGGACATGATATCTTCCACCGCTACCGTCAATCCCGGCTCTTCTTCAAGGAGCTGTTCCTGAATGGCTGTTGCCACGCTGTTATGGCCGTTTCCAAATGCACTTGTAAGTATCAGAACATCGCATTTCATCTTAGGCGCCTCCCTTATGTGTTGAAAGCAAACCATAAGCGCTACGGTCAACGATCAGACGGTCTGAAAGGTCGATGATTTTTTCCATGGAATAGGTGTCAGATATTCTTTTCATATTGGAGACCATCCGATTATAAAGCCGCGGGTTGTTCTTCAGCTTTTCAATCCTTTTTGACAGGGTGGCGATATCATCTACAAAAACCGCGACCCCCTCGCGTACGAGAAACTCTGCATTTTCAATTTCCTGTCCGGGAATCGCAAATGGAATCATCATTGGAAGCTTCTTGAAGAGGGCTTCTGTGGTTGTCAGCCCACCCGGTTTTGTCACAATCAGATTTGCCGCATCCATAAGGTCTGGCACATTTCGCGCATACCCGTGTATTTTCATTTTCCCCATGACTTCAAAGCTTGCAAATCGCTTTTTAAGTCCATCTTGGAGGACCTTGTTATTGCCGCAGACGACATCGAGAAAATAGTCATTGGATTCTTCCACCAGGTGCGTTACCACCTTAAAGATATCCTTCGACCCCATACTGCCGCCCATAATAAGCACACGGAACTTTCGAAGGTGTCCGGGATGAATATAAGGCGGGTCGCAGTGCTGCTGAAAATCACGTTTGACGGGAATACCGTAGGAGTAAACGCGGTCAGCTGGAATGCTGCGCTCCACTAGTGTACGTTTGGTATACTCGCTGCCTGTGATGTAGGCGTCAACGCTTGGCGAGACATAGCTGTAATGCGCCTTAAAGTCCGTCACAACAGAAATGAAGGTGAAATTCAAATCCATCCTGCTTTTGAGCCGTTCCACCAGCCCCACTGCAAAGGGATGTGTGGCTACGACAACATCCGGCTGAATTTCCCTGAATCGTCTTCCGATTTTTCTTTCTATGGCAAAGTACCCCCCACGGGTCACCTTGTTAAAGCCCTTTTTGTCTGCAGTTTCGTAAAGTCTGCCGTATACACCCGGAAAATTCTGGGCCATTACACGGTAGCCGTCTGAGACAAGGGTATTCATCACTGCGGATGCTTCCTTTAGAAAATCTATTTTATAGGTGAGGTAACCTTTCTCTTCATATTGCTCCTGAAGGGATTTCGCTGCCTGATTATGTCCTTCTCCAGTTGATGCGGTCAGAATCATGACTTTCTTCATAATGAACCTCCTGCACGAATTCTCATTCTATTCAGGTTCATTTTATAGATTCCATATTAATCCTGTGTGAGAACTTTATTAAGATTTTCTTAACATGGTCTTAGAAAAAGCACACGCCCCTGTCATACGCACCTTTCAATCTGAAAACAAAGTACTCTGAAATATCCAAAGTTTGCACTTTGGGGCCTTTACAGTCTGTCATCTTGTCGACTTTGTCGACAAATAAAAAGCCAAGACAACTGTCTTGGCTTTTAAACGCAGTATATCCAGCGCTTATTATTTATATTCGTACTGAACGAGCAGTGAGTCAATCAGGGCAACCAGTCTGTCAACCTCTGGCTTAGACATCTGAGCGTCTGCACCAACCGCTTCACCCTTATGCTTGAGGTCTCCTGTAATCAGGGATGAGAAGATGATGACAGGCAGTTTCTTAAGCAGCTTATGCTCTTTCACGCGTCTTGTCAGCGTATGTCCATCAAGCTGCGGCATTTCAATATCTGTGATGAGCAGGTCGATTTCATTTTTGAAATCCTCACCCTTTCCTTCTACCAGATTCATAAGATAATCCAGCACCTGCTGACCATCGTCATAGAATCGCATGTTTCTGAAGCCAGCTGTTTCCAGTGTATCTTTCAAAACGGTACGAATCATTGGAGAGTCGTCGGCCAAAACGAGTTTGTATCCCGTTCTGTCCTTCTCTGCAATATCTTTGATTCTATCTGTTGTGATTCCTGAGGATGGGCTGATATCCATTACGATTTTTTCAAAGTCAAGCAGCATAAGCAGTCTCTCATTCAGACTGATATTACCAATAACCAGGCTTGAGCTTGTGATTGACGACGGCTTTTTAATATCGCTCCAGCCGATTCGTGTAATACCAAGAACTTCATCAATGGCAAATGCGACCTTCATTTGGTTGAATTCACACACCAGAGTCATGCTCTTGCTTACGTTTTCATTTTTCTCGTTCTCAAGCACTTGTCGCATATCAATAACAGTGATGACTTCACCACGAATGAGCGAAATCCCCGGAACTGCCGGATGTGCATTTGGAACCTTTGCAATATTGTCGATATGGAGGATTTCCTTGACCTTTACGACATTGATTGCATAGTGTTCCCCTTTGACCGTAAACTCGAGTATTTCCACCTCGCCCGTTCCACTTTCCAGCAAGATTCCTTCATCTTTATTCATGTCCAGACCTCCCAATCGTATTAGGCTTTATCAACCACTATATACCCTGTTTTCAGCCAATATATCTATCATATTCCTCATTTAATTCACAGTTCGATGTAATACGCTTCACATATCTTATCCTATTATAGCATTATTTGACATAAGATAGGGAAATCCCTTTACACGACTTCAAGGTTTTTGTATCCAGAAAATCGGTGTGCAAAACATAAAAATCCCCCCTGATTCATACCAGGGGGGATAATTCCTTAGCAATATTATAGAATGCCCATTTCCTTACCGACTTTTTCAAATACCTCAACTGCTTTTGCAAGCTGAGCTTCAGTATGTGCAGCCGTAACCATGCAGCGAACACGGCCAGTACCCTTAGGCACTGTTGGGAAGACGATTGGAGAAACGTAAACGCCGTTTTCCATGAGTGCTTTTGAGAAAGCAACTGTCTTCGCTTCATCACCGATGATTACCGGTGTAATAGGCGTTTCGCTTGCGCCTGTGTCAAATCCTAGCTTACCCAGATTCTCCTTGAAGTATTTGGCATTTGACCACAGTGAATCTGTGAACTCAGTGGATTCAATAAGCATGTCAACCGCTTCCGTGATTGCACCAACAGCTGCTGGAGGCAGTGCTGTCGAAAACAGAATTGGACGACCTCTGTGTACCAGCCAGTCCTGCATCACCTGACGTCCTGCACAGTAACCGCCGATTACGCCGATTGCTTTTGAAAGCGTTCCGATGATGAAATCAATACGTCCATGAAGGCCGAAGTGGTCAACTGTCCCACGTCCGCTTTCGCCAAGAACGCCAGAACCATGTGCATCGTCAACATATGTCATACAGTTGTAGGCCTCAGCAAGTTCAACGATTTCAGGTAACTTTGCAATATCGCCGTCCATTGAGAAGACACCATCCGTGATAATCAGCACGTTGTTGTACTGGTCACGCTTTTCCTTCAGCACGCGCTCAAGGTCAGCCATGTCACTATGGTTGAATACAGCTTTATCAGCCTTTGAAAGCTTAACGCCATCGATGATTGACGCATGGTTCAGTGCGTCAGAAATAATAAGATCACCCTTGTTTGTAATAGCCTGGATAACACCCGCATTACAGTTGAAGCCTGACTGGAAGACCATTACAGCTTCTTCACGCTTGAACTCAGCAAGCTTTGCTTCAAGTGCCTCGTGAATGTCCATATTGCCGATGATTGTGCGCACAGCGCCTGCGCCTACACCGTATTTTTCTACCGCTTCAATCGCCGCTTTTTTAGTACGCGGATGATTTGCAAAACCCAGGTAGTTGTTTGATGACAGGTTGATGACCTCTTTGCCGTTCAACATGCAAACCGCTTCGTTTGGTCCGTTCAGAACAGGAAGCTTTCTAAAAACACCTTGGTCCTTAAGTTCCTGTACTTGCCCTTGCAGATAAGGCAGATCATGAATATTCTTCATGGTTCATCCTCCATTCGATTAAAAGAGTACACTACGTATACACATATTTCATGTCAGAAGCCAGAAGCGCGATGCCGCCGGTTTCGTAACGTTTTCCTAAATATTCGCCTATATTGTACCACAAGTGCACTATACTGTACACACGTGAATTATTACTTTTTAGACTTATGGCATGCATACGACAGGTTCTGCTTGAAACCTACTCAGGATAGTAAAGAACAATGGTTGCGCTCGCAAATACGTCCCCTACATTTCTATAAGTATGAATGGCATCTGAAACAAAGGTTATGGCATCGCCCGCCTTAAGTCTATAAGTTTGCCCATTTATTTCTACCTCAATCTGCCCTTCGTGAACCAGCAAATACTCATCCACACCCGTTACGTGGGCATCTGACTCATGTACGCACCCTACTTCAAGTTCGACTGTGTAGAGTTCAAACTTGTGCTTAGAGTCAAAGGGAACATAGGAATACAGCCTGAACTTGTCGTCCTCCTGTGCCACCATATGGGCATCTGACTTGTGCATTATTTTGACCGACTGATTTTCCTCATTCAGAAGTGACGTGAAGGAAACCCGCAGTCCATTGGCAATCTTCCAGATGGTGCCTATTGAAGGATTGGCCTCACCACGCTCAATCTGTCCAAGCATGGATTTGCTCACGCCTGACAAATCAGCAAGCTGTCCCAGTGAAAGGTTACGTTCTTCTCTTATTTTTCTCAAGTTTGCCGCAAGCAGCAAATTTACATCTTTCATCATCATTTACCTCATATCCAAGTTACTAGGTGTATGTCCTATGCCGATAGGGCCACTGCGCCTATTTTTCATATCGGAACCGACTGTAAATCCATTTTTCAACTTCACGCGCTTCAGTGTAAAGACCTTCTGCCTTAGCCGCATTGTCTGACCCAGACGCCTCTAAATGCAACTTTCTGAAATACGCCAGCGCCGATTCCATATTAACTAACATCATAGCATATACAGCGTATTTTTGTAGGTCCTCTGGAAGTTCTTCAAATATTTCGAGCAGACGTGGATAATCTTCCCTGCGTCTGTCATTTCCAATCACAATGAGTGCGTTACGCTTCAGAACACGAAGACCGCGCCATGCAAATCCCATTTTTCCAAACGTCCGTTTAAAGGACTTGTTGCTGTGCCCAAGAAGCTCGAAGGGTTCAATCTGGTTCATGGTCTTTCTGGAAAGGGTGCTGGGCACCTCCAAATTCTGGCTGTTGTGCGGACAGACCCACTGACAGATATCACATCCATAAAGGCTCCTGCCAATGGCATAGCGTTCATTGAAACTCAAGTCCCTTTTAAACTGTGTGAGTGCCGAAATACATTTCTGTCCGTCAAAATCAAAGTCCCCGCCCAGGGCACCACTTGGACATGCAATCTGACACTTTCTGCAGTCGCCACATTTTGAAACGACTTCACTGCGCCATTTAGGACTGTTTTCTATTTCAAAATTCGTTATGAGAATGCCAATATAAAATCCTGTCCCCAGCTGATCATCGATGAGGAATTGATTCCGCCCCCGCCAACCAAGTCCAGCCCCGTATGCGGTCATGCGGTCGTTGACTGGACCTGTATCCACAGCATAGAACAGCTCAGCATCCGGATGATACTGAAGCAGGGCTTCCCCTACCATTTCCAGCCTTGTCCTCACAGTTTCGTGATAGTCAAACTCCCAGGCCATATTGGTGATAAACCCGCGGGGAACTCCAGAAGTCAAACCATTCTTAATGCCAAACGGCACCGCAATGGCTATAGCGGATTTCGCCTCTGCAAACACAGCATCCGGTGCGGTCCGCAGGGGAGACTGGGGTTCAAACCCCGTCAGAAGTCCTTGCGCCATTCGCGCTTCATAAACCGGCAGCAGCTCTGAAAGATTTCCAACCTCCGATACTGAAAAGACATCAATATCTAGAAGATCCATAATATGTTCCACTGACTGATATTTCATAATACCTTCCCCATAACTGCCTTTGGCATAAATTACATACCCCTTTTACCCGTTTCTTCCATTATACTAAATATTTTCTGTACATCACACTTGTAATGCTGATTTCAAGGGGCATAATACGGGTATGCCTTCATATAGACTAGGATAATGTGCAGTTTGGGTGTAAAATAAATACATATTACCTATTTATTTGGGAGAACACTATGAAAAAGATAATGATACTGACAGCATCAACAGGCGCTGGCCACAATCAGGTTGCCAAAACACTTGAAAATGAACTCTCTGCCAAGGGGCACGACGTTAAGCGTGTTGATTTTATCAGAGAGCAGAGCAAGGTTCTTGAAATACTCGTCGAAGATGGCTACGACGTGCTTGCCAGCAAGTTCCCTGAAACCTATGGACGACTCTACAATATGAGCAATCGCGAATGGATCAACGGCAGGTTCGCCAAGATGGTTGTCGCAGCTGAATACAGACGGGTTAAGCAGCTGGTCCTGAGCTATGAGCCCGACTTGATTATTGGTACCCACACATTTGCAGTCAGCGCCTTTAGCAGACTCAAGGCAAAAGGCCACTACAAGGGACCCTTCATTTCTGTGGTTACAGATTTCGAGGCCCATTACGCATACATTTCAAAAGAGGTTGATCTCTATATTACAGGCAGCGATTTCACCAATGACAGTCTCTCGGAGAAGGGGGTCGACCCAGACCGCATAAACAATCTCGGCATTCCAGTGCATCCAAAGTTCTACAAGGATTCCGGCATAAGAAAAACCGAAGACGCACCCTTTACCGTCCTCCTCATGGGCGGCAGCATGGGCCTTGATCCCATGAAAAAGGCATTTGAGAACCTGCTCAGTATGGAACGCACCTTCAAACTTTATGTCGTATGCGGCACCAACAAGACCCTCAAGGCCGAACTCGACAAGATGGTAGAAACGCTGGACAGCGCTCTAGAAATTGAAGTGCTCGGTTTCACTGACCGTGTCGATGAGCTCATGGATGTATCTGATGTGATCATAACCAAACCGGGTGGTCTGACCGTCTCTGAATCGCTGATTAAGAAGCTGCCCATGATTGTACCGTATTTCATCCCTGGGCAGGAGGCAGAGAACCTGGATTTCCTAACCCTCGTGAACATTGCTGTAGAGGTGCGCGACGTTAAACGCGTCAGCAAAATTGTATCTTATCTCATGGATCATCCAATACGTCTTCAAGGCATGAAAACGGAGATGGAATACATATCGCGCAACCACTCTCTTGATAAGGTTGTTTCCTCTATCGAAGCCCTGCTCTAAGGGAATGGGGCCCTTTATGACCCCGTCGGACAAATGCGAACAATAAGATGTATTTTTGAATTAATATACGATTACGACTTTACAAGACCGCCTATTCACGTTATAATCTGACTAACATTTCATGACTGGCGGAAAACAGTGGAGATAACCACGAGGAAGTGAAATGAATTTCGAAATTAGCCGACCGCCTGGGCGTCAACAGCCCAGGTGTGTCGGTTTTTATTTTTTTGACCACCTGGCAACCCTACAGGAGGTAAATCATGAAAGGTTCTGCTTGGAAAGATTTTAAAGAGGGAAACTGGTGCCGTGAGATAGATGTACGTGACTTTATCGTGTCAAATCGCGCACCCTATCACGGTGACGACCAATTTTTGGCCTTGCCGACGCAAAGAACAAGAGATCTGATGGACTACTTTAACACGCTTCTGAAAGAGGAGCTTGAAAACGGTGGCGTCCTCGATATTGACACTGAGCGTGTTTCATCTCTGCTTAGCTATGCGAAAGGTCAAATCAAGGGCCACAAGGAAGTCATCTTCGGGCTTCAGACTGATGCGCCGCTTAAAAGAGGTGTCAATCCATTCGGTGGAATCCGTATGGCCAGACAGGCCTGTGAATCTTATGGCTACAAGCTTTCAGACAACATTGAAGAACATTTCAAATACAAGACAACACACAATGACGGTGTTTTCAGGGTCTATTCCGATGAAATCAAAAAACTCAGAAGCGCGGGCGTCATTACAGGTCTTCCAGACGCCTACGGCAGAGGCCGTATCATAGGCGACTACAGAAGGATTGCCCTCTACGGCATTGACCGCTTGATTGAAGATAAAATCAAAGATAAAAAACAACTGTCCACGCAGGCCATGCTTGACGAGAGCATCCGCCTCAGTGAAGAGCTCTACCGTCAGATTGACTTTCTGAAAAAGCTCAAAGACATGGCTGCAGCTTACGGTCATGATATATCACGTCCAGCCGAAAATACGCTTGAAGCCGTTCAGTGGACTTATTATGGCTACCTAGGCGCCATCAAGGAGCAAAACGGCGCTGCCATGTCCCTTGGACGCGTCAGCACCTTCATAGATATTTACGCACAGCGCGATTTGATGAATGGGGTCTACTGCGAAAGTGACATTCAGGAGATTATTGACGATTTTGTCATCAAGCTCAGAATGGCACGCCAGCTGCGTACCCCTGACTACAACGACCTCTTTGCCGGAGACCCACTCTGGGTAACAGAAGCCATTGGCGGTATGGGCCAAGACGGAGAAACCCTGGTTACAAAATCGAGCTTCCGATTCCTGCACACCCTGACAAATCTGGGCGCTGCACCGGAACCAAACATGACCGTTCTCTGGTCAAAATCACTTCCAGAGAATTTCAAGAAATACTGCTCTAAAATGTCCATCGAAACCGATGCCATTCAATACGAAAACGACGATCTTATGCGCAGTGATTATGGCGATGACTACGGTATTGCCTGCTGTGTCTCTGCAATGCGCATAGGCAAGGAAATGCAGTTCTTCGGTGCAAGAAGCAATCTGCCGAAAACCCTACTCCTTGCATTGAATGGCGGATACGATGCAAAAACAAATATGCAGATAGGCCCTAAAATGGATGTCATGGCCAGTGGCATCCTGGACTATCATGCAGTCTGGAAACGCTTTGACCTCTACCTTGACTGGCTCTGCGAACAATACGTCAACGCAATGAATATCATCCACTACATGCATGACAAATACGCCTATGAAAAGACACAGATGGCCCTGCACGACACCTCTGTACACCGATACATGGCATTTGGCATTGCGGGTCTTTCCGTGATCGCCGACTCTCTTTCAGCCATCAAGTTTGCTGACGTCAAGCCCGTGGTCAATGAAGACGGCTACATCACCGATTTCATCACGGAAGGCGACTTCCCGAAATACGGAAACGATGACAGTTCCGCCGATGCACTTGCTGTACAGGTTGCCACGACGTTTATTGAAAAGCTTCGCAAGTACCCGGCTTATAGAAACGCAGAGCATACACTCTCGATTCTTACAATCACATCAAATGTGGTATACGGTCTAAAGACAGGCAGTACCCCTGATGGCAGAAAAAGCGGTGAAGCCTTTGCACCAGGCGCTAATCCGATGCATGGCAGAGATAGTTCAGGCGCACTTGCCTCCCTCAACTCTGTGGCTAAAATACCATTCGGCGCTTGTCGTGACGGAATTTCCTGCACCTTCTCCATCACACCCAAGGCGCTTGGAAAATCGGACAATACACAGATTGCCAATCTGGTTGGCATACTCGATGGCTACTTCCTTCAGTCGGCCCACCATCTCAATGTGAATGTTCTCAACAAGGAGAAGCTCGTTGACGCAATGAACAACCCTGGCAAATATCCGAACCTGACCATTCGTGTTTCCGGATACGCCGTAAACTTCAACCGCCTCAGCCGTGCACAGCAGGAAGAGGTTATCTCGAGAACCTACCATAGTGCCATTTAAGTCCCATCACGGCCTGTGAACAATTCTCTGTTGACAGCCTTGTCCAATCCATATATTATATTATCAACTCTAAATAGAGCGTTGATGGAGACAAACAGCAGAGCACCGGCTGAAAGAGAGCATGCGCCACCGGCTGAAAGCGCAAGCAGGCACGACTTTGTGAATACTACTCCTGAGCTTCATGTGATTAGGCCCTGTGCTGAAAGCTTGACGGCTGCACCCCGTTAAAGTGCGAAGTCAGTACCGCTTACAGGCAAGCTGACGGAGTGGCCGAAAGGCAATAAAGGTGGAACCGCGATATACTCGTCCTTCGTATTATGGAGGACGGGTTTTTTATATTTTTTGCAACTAAAAGTTTAACGATGTATGGAGGAAAAGCATGAATATTTTGCTGAAGGATGGCTCAAAGAAGGAAATTGAATCAGGCGCAAGTGTCCTTGATCTTGCAAAAGCAATCAGCGGACGTCTGGCCAAGGAAGCGCTCGCCGGTGAGGTGAACGGAAAGCTTGTGGATGTGACCCACGTACTTGAAGAGGGCGACAGCGTAAGCATTATCACCTACAAGGATGAGGCCGGCGTAGAGGTATTCAAGCATTCGGCAGCGCATCTTCTTGCCCATGCTGTTAAACGCCTTTATAAAGATGTGAAGCTGGCCATTGGTCCGTCAATCGAACGCGGATACTACTATGATTTCGACCTGGATGTGAAGCTGAAACAGGAAGATCTGGCTGCCATTGAAAAGGAAATGAAGAAGATCTCTTCTGAAAAGCTGCCGATTGAACGCATGGTTGTTTCAAGAGATGAAGCCCTGAAAATGTGCACTGAAATGGGTGAATCCTATAAGGTTGAACTGATTACAGATCTGCCTGAAGATGAAGTCATCACATTCTACAAGCAGGGTGAGTTCATTGACCTCTGCATGGGACCACATGTGCCAAACACAGGTCACCTGAAGGCTTCTAAACTGCTCAGCATCGCAGGTGCCTACTGGCGAGGCGACGAAAAAAACAAGATGCTTCAAAGAATTTACGGCGTTTCATTTCCAAAAGCCAAGCTGCTGGAAGAGCATCTGGAATGGCTTGAGGAAATCAAGAAACGGGACCACAATAAAATCGGCCGTGAAATGGGCCTATTCACAACGTCTGAGGTCATTGGACAAGGCCTTCCCCTGCTCATGCCAAAGGGTGCGAAAATTGTACAGACCCTCCAGCGTTTTGTTGAAGACGAGGAAGAGCGCAGAGGCTACCAGCTGACAAAGACGCCGCTTATGGCAAAGTCTGACCTCTACAAGCTTTCAGGTCACTGGGACAAATACCGCGACGGCATGTTCATTATTCCTGAGGCTGGTGAAGCGGGTGAATCTGGCGATATTGACAATGCTATGGCCCTGCGCCCCATGACTTGCCCATTCCAGTTTTCAGTATACAAGGCAGACCAAAAGAGCTACAGGGATCTTCCAATTCGTTACGGTGAAACATCCACACTTTTCAGAAATGAATCTTCAGGTGAGATGCACGGCCTGATTCGTGTACGTCAGTTCACAATATCGGAAGGACACCTTGTCGTGACGCCTGAACAGCTTGAAGCGGAATTCCGTGGCTGTGTGGACCTGATCAACTACATGATGGATACCCTGGGGATTCGTGAAGATATCACATACCAGTTCTCCAAGTGGGATCCCAACAACAAGGAAAAATACATCGGTTCAGAAGAAGTATGGGAAAGCACACAAAACCAAATGCGTGAGATTCTGGACCATCTTGGACTGGATTATAAGGAAGCTGAAGGCGAAGCGGCCTTCTACGGCCCTAAGCTGGACCTCCAGTTCAAAAACGTCCACGGCAAGGAAGATACCATTATTACAGTACAGATTGACTTCGCCCTTGCAGAGCGTTTTGACATGACATACATCGACAAGGACGGACAGAAGAAGCACCCGGTCATCATTCACAGAACGTCTATCGGCTGCTATGAAAGAACCCTTGCCATGCTGATTGAGAAATACGCAGGCGCTTTCCCAACATGGCTTGCACCTGTTCAGGTCAAGGTACTTCCAATCTCAGAAAAGTACCACGACTATGCGCATGAAGTCGTGCAAAAGCTCCGTTCTAACGGTATCCGCGTTGAAATCGACGAACGCGCCGAAAAAATCGGCTATAAAATCCGTGAAGCACAGCTCAGCAAGGCACCGCACATGCTGATTATCGGACAGAAGGAAGAAGAAGAACAATCGGTTTCAGCACGATCGCGCATCGAGGGCGACCTGGGCTCCATGTCACAGGACGACTTCGTCAAGCTGGTTCGTAAAGAAATCGATGAACGTATACTCAACTATAAATAATTTTCAAGGCAGCATAAATTCCAAGGGGCAGCCGCCAGTTCATCAAATTGAACTTGGTGGCTGCCCCTTTTTCAGGTGCCGATTGCTTCCCTGCTTTAACAAGCAGCCCTACGCTTGTCTAGGATTATCTGCTTTTAACTGCATCCTCTTAATCAATTAGCGCCTGTACATATGGTTTAACGGGCCTCTACCCTTTCCGATATCAAGCTGGTCCGAAATTGCGCCCGTCAGATAGGCCTTGCTCTTCTTAATGCTCAGCGGCAAGTCGTATCCCATGGCCAGATTGCTCGCTATGGCCGATGACAGCGTGCATCCGGTTCCGTGGGTATTGGGATTGTCTACCCGCATGCCCTCAAACCAAATGATTTTGCCATTTGTGTACAGGAGATCATTGGCATGGGCCTCCATGTGCCCGCCTTTTATGAGTATGCTTCCATTAAAATTTGCAGCAATGGCCTCTGCAGCCCGTATCATATCCTTAGTTGTCTTAATGCGAACACCAGAAAGCAGCTCTGCCTCAGAGATATTTGGCGTAATGACGGTCGCCAGCGGTATGAGATGCCCTATAAGAGTTTCGATGGCATCGTCCTCCAGCAGTTTGCTCCCACTTGTTGAAATCATAACCGGATCGAGTACAAGATTCAGTGGCTCTGCACCCTTATCCTGATAGCTTTCCAGCATTTTAGCGATTGCCAGGATGATCTCCTTAGAAGACACCATGCCAATTTTCACAGCATCAGGCATGATATCTGAAAAGACAGCCTGAATCTGGCTTTTCACAAATTCCCCCCTGCAGCTCTCAACTTCAAATACCCCAGTCGTATTTTGCGATGTCAGCGCCGTAATGACACTCATGCCATAGCAGCCATGGGCGGCAAATGTCTTAAGGTCGGCCTGGATACCCGCACCGCCGCTGCAGTCAGAGCCGGCTATGGTCAAAACCTTTGGAATATCATTTCTGATGATTCGCGCACTGTGCCTTGACAGATTTTCAGCAGCAGCCTTCTTGTCTGCCTTTGCCAGAATGGACGATACCACCGCAACACCCGCAACGCCCGTTCTGCTCAGCTCCAGAATGTTCTCTTCTGTGATGCCGCCAATGGCGACTATGGGAATGCTTACAGCTTGGCAAATCTGCTTCAACGTCTTATGGTCCATCTTATTGGTGTCCAGTTTAGTTCTTGAACCGAATACCGCCCCTGACCCAATATAGTCGGCCCCGTCCTCTTGTGCCATACGCGCCTGGTCAACAGTCTTGCAGGTCACACCTATGAACTTCCCACGTCCCAGCCGTGCACGCGCTTCCTTTACCGAGGTATCTCCCTGTCCTATGTGAACGCCATCTGCACCTGATGCCAGTGCCACCTCCACATTGTCATTGATAATCAGGGGTACCTTGTACTTGTCTGCTAGTGTCTTGACTTCCCCAGCCCGCTTGACAAACGCCTCAAACGCCATTGATTTCTCCCGCAGCTGCAGGCAGGTCACCCCTCCCCTTAGCGCTTCTTCCACATGTGTCAGAAAGGTGTCTTCCGTACTCCATGAAGCATCTGTGACCAGATACAGCTTCATTGCTTCTTTTATATTCATAGCAGGCTCCTTTGGTTTGGTGGGTTTTGGATTTTATCCTTAAATACAGAGCAATCTGGCGATTGCTGAGTTTATTGACAAAGTATACAAACTTCAGACTGTTGAAAACTTCGAAAGTCAAGGAGTGGATGTAATCCGCTCTAGGAGCGTACTCTGTGTACGTGACTAGGGTGGATTACATCCAGCAACGCAGGATTTCGGAGTTTGTCAACAGTCTGGAGCAATCTATCGATTGCTCATGTCGCTAGGCGCGCCATATACTTGAGTACACCAGCGGTCTTATTTTTGTGCGAGCACAAATAAGACCGCTCTGAATTTCTTCAATCTGCATACTCAACGAAATGCACAGAGCAATCTATCGATTGCTCATGTCGCTAGGCGCGCCATATACTTGAGTACACCAGCAGTCTTATTTTTGTGCGAGCACAAATAAGACTGCTGGTGTACTCAAGTGCATTTCTTTGTCTTGAACGTAAAAAAACACCCTCATAACCTGAAGGTGTTTTGATAACGTGGTTTTTTATTAGCACGGTGTGCATAATATGCTTCCTACGCTGGCATTATCCAGATCAGGTTAAATGGTCTGAAGATTTATCTTCACTCTCAGCCGTTTACAACAGCTCCCATGTTTTTAGGTTTTGGCACTTCCTTGAATGGTTTCATTATAGTTTAAATAATCCCGGTTTTCAAGGCTCTCGCCGTCAAGTCTCTGCTGTGCCGGTCACAATATTTTTTGTTAATTTGACCCTGATCAGGTGTATAATCAAAACAAGCAAATAAACTACGAATATAGAAAGGAGATCATATGAAACCGGTACTTTCCATTGAATACTGCACATCGTGAGGTTACCGCCCAAAAGCCTTAGGTTTGGCAGAGGCTCTGCTGAAAAACTATAAGAACGATATCGGATCCCTCACACTTATGCCTTCTTCTGGTGGTGTATTTGAAGTCATGGTCAATGAGACACTTGTCTTCTCAAAAAAAGAAGCATTCAGATTTCCAGAACACCTTGAAATATTTGAAGCCTTTGAAGATGCGCTTGAATAAGTGTCTGTAAAGGCATAAATCATCATTTCAAAACCTGAGAGTCCTGTGCATAATGAAAGAGCTGTCAGCCCCTGTGCTAACCGCTCTTTTCTAGTTTTATCGGTTCTGCTTCTCCTCCAGGATTTGCAGATATGATTTCAGCGATTTTCGTGTATTGCCATCTCTGCCTATAACGGTGTCCGCATGGAGCATGGAGTTTAAAATGGCCTCTTCTGTCGCTTCTGCCACCGCTTCAAAGGCGATGTCCATATGGTCATCATGAACAATGCTCAAGCTTATTGGTCCTGTGTTTTCATGGGTGATTCTGTTGGCTGTTGAAAAACCGATGACAATCTCACCGCTGCCATGCCCCATATTGGAACCGGTTCTGCTCAAGCCTGCAACGGCACGCTTTGAAATACGCTTCATTTGCAAGGTGCTCACGGGCAGGTCTGTACCCACAACCATAATAATCGAGCCCTTGTCTGGCATTTCTTCCTGCTTTGATAGTTCCGCTATGTATTTTCCTACAGGACTTCCCGCCATGGTGAAGTTCTCAAGTTTGCCCATATTGGTCAGGACAAGCACGCCAACCGTATAGGTCACACCTTCAACCTCAACCACTCTTGAGGCACTGCCAATGCCACCCTTAAGTCCATATGCGCTCATGCCTCGCCCGGCCCCGACAGCACCCTGCTCGAAATCTTCCGAAGCCCTTTCGATGGCTTCATGCACTTGTGCTGGCTTTACGTGAAAGGCTCGGATTTCATTGAGATAACCGTCATTACACTCGCATACAAGGCCATTCACCGTACCGTAGTCAAGTCCGATTTTAGGGTTGCGGCTGAGCTTGTATTCCACAAGTCCCCTTAATGCGTCCCCAACGCTGAGTGTATTTGTAAGTATGATGGGTGTTTCTATCATGCCGAGCTCTTCTACCTGCACAAGTCCCGTACTCTTCCCAAAGCCATTGATTACATGGGCACAGCCAATCAATTTCTTGTCAAAGACATTGTCCTTAGTCGGCAATATGGCGGTGACACCTGTCTGCGCTCCGTTTTGATCAAGTGTGACATGCCCAACCGTAACCCCTGGAACATCTGTTATTTTATTGCGTTCACCGGTCTTGAATCGACCGATTTTGCCACTGTAAACATGTGACGCCTGCATGGTCATCCCCTCCATTCGTAAGCTAATCTTACCATAAATCCCCTTTTCATATGACACAGTTTCCAAAATCTATAAAAGGATGTTTCCTTTTAACCCAATCTGGCTTATAATGAACGCGACTCTATTTATCGATCAAAGTAAAAGCAGGTATAAGCTTATTATATTATGGTGATATTATGAAAAAATCTCAGCAGTACTATGTATTCTTCATGTGCTTCCTAGGCATGATGCTCGCAGCGCTCAGCACGAGCTACAGAGGATTTTTTGTTCCAACATACAAAATGGAATTCGGTATTACAAATACGCACATGGGCATGATCATCAGTATCGCCCAGATTTCCTCCATGATTTTCTCATATTTTGGGGGAAAGTACTGTCTTCGCATCGGTCCCAAGCGGCTCATCGCACTCGGATACCTGATGAATGCAGGGGCAATTGCCCTTGTCATCACGGCAAACAGCTGGCCGCTCCTCTTTATAGGCTACTGCGGCATGAGCAGCGGTACCGCGCTCATGGTACTCGCCCTTAACAACATGCTACCTACGGTCACTATTTTTTCACAGGCAGTCATTATGAACTTCGGTCATGGCATTTTCGGATTTGGCTCTACCCTTTATCAGAAGGGCCTGGGCTGGTATTTGACCAATGAACTAAACTGGCGCCTGCTCTTTATGGGGTCCATCTTCATATTTTTGGCCAGTGCTGTAATGGTCTGGTTTTCACCGGGTGAACCAACCGATGATCACCGAAGCCACAAGAGTTCGCTTATTCATAAGAAGCTCAGCTATGCAATTCTCTTTGCCCTGACATTCTATGTGACAAGTGAGTTCCTGCTCGGAACCTGGGTCATCAATTATTTTCAGGAGGGCTATGGCTATACGCCTTCAAGAGCCTCCTTCTATTCCACCCTCTTTTTTGGAACCTTTACTGTCGGCAGGCTGTTGGGCGGTTTTATTTTCCACCGCATCCCCCGACTCAATGGAATCATTGCTTTCAGTGCATTAGCAGTTGCCACCCTCCTTATTGGACAGGTGGTCGGCGGGTCCATGCTGATTGCCATTGGTATTTCAGGCATATTTTATTCGGTTATTTATCCAACAACCATGACTGTCATCATTGACACTTATGGTAATGACGGCGCCTATTTCATTGGCCTCACTGCAATTGGTACGGCTTCTGGCGTATTTGCAATGAACTTGATTTTCGGCTACTTTAACGACCTCTTAGGGGTTCAGAACACCTTCTATCTCGTTCCCTTCACCATGTTCCTGTCTCTTCTGGGCTATATATTTGCCAAGAAGGAATATGCGCATGTCAAAAAGGCGCGATTGGCAAACTGATATTGCATATTCTCAGGTTGGTCAGATCAGGATATAATAGATCTGGTCTTCACAAGCAGGCCTGTGACGATGCAATTTGGAATCTACAGAAAAATAGGATAAAACTATGAGAACATTAGAATCCCTTGATGAAATATCAGACGGCAAAATTTATGATATACGCGATATGGTAAAAGCGGATACTGGGGGCTGCGATGGATGCTCAGCCTGCTGCGAAAGCGTTGGAAACCTTGTTGAACTCACCCCATTTGACGTGTATGAGATTTCAAAATGCACAGGCAGCGCTTTTACAGACCTGCTTGGTGATAAAATCTCGCTATACGATCACAAGAAGGTCCAACTGCCCCATTTGAAAATGCATACTGAAAGTGACAAGTGCAGCTTTCTCGACTCCGAGGGGCGCTGCAGCATCCATGCACACAGGCCGAACATATGCAGGCTCTTTCCCCTGGGAAGGGTCTACCAGAAGGATGACTTCAAATACTTCCTGCAAGTCAATGCCTGTACGAAACAGAAGCTTGGCAAGGTTAAGGTCAAAAAATGGATTGGCATTGCAAACTATGAAGCGAACAAGGCCTTTATCCTGACTTGGCACCATTTTATCAAGGCACTTCAGTTCAGACTGAAATTCATAAAAGATTCTGCTGAAATTGACGAAATCAATGCCTACCTGCATGAAAGCTTCTTCAACATGACTACTGAAGACACAGACTTTTACTCCGTCTTCGACGCACGTATTGCTGAGGCAAAAGACAAACTGGGCATATTATAAAACGCGTTATAAAAACAAAAAGAAAAGAGGCTGATAATCAGCCTCTTTTTTATGCTTTTTATACCGTCTCACATACACTGTTCTCAAAACATGTGCAGCTTTTGATTAGGCAGTCTGCTTAGATGAGTTGATGACAATTTCTTTGCCAGCCTTCTTCCACTGTGCCATTTCAGAAACCGCTGTGAAAAGAACGTCTGTTGAAGAATTCAGTGCAGTCTCGCATGAATCCTGAATGACACCGACTACAAAACCAACACCAACAACCTGCATTGCCACATCGTTTGGAATACCGAAAAGTGAACATGCAAGCGGAATCAGCAGCAGGGAACCGCCAGCAACACCTGATGCACCACATGCACTTACTGCAGACAGGACTGAAAGGATAATTGCCGTACCCATATCAACCTGAATTCCCAGCGTATGAACAGCCGCAAGTGTAAGTACCGAAATCGTGATTGCAGCACCCGCCATGTTAACTGTCGCACCTAGAGGGATTGAAACTGAATAGTTGTCTTTATCGAGACCCAGCTCAGCACAAAGGTTCATGTTTACAGGAATATTCGCTGCAGATGAACGTGTGAAGAATGCTGTAATTCCACTGTCTTTAAGACACTTGAATACCAGCGGATATGGATTCTGGCGAATCATGACAAATGCGATGATTGGATTTACAACCAGTGCAATAAAGGCCATTGTGCCGACAAGTACCACCAACAGGTGTCCGTAGCTTAGAAGTGACTCAATACCATTTTCAGCGATTGTGTTAAAAACCAGACCCATAATGCCCAGTGGTGCAAGGCTGATTACCCAGCGTACAACCTGAGACAGGGCATCTGAGAAATTGACAACCATTGTTTTTGTTGTCTCTGGAACGTTCTTGAGTGCCATACCCAATAGAATCGCCCAAGTCAGAATGCCGATATAATTTGCGTTTGTCAGTGCGTGAACTGGATTATCAACAACATTCATAAGAAGTGCCTTAAGGACTTCAGTTACCCCGCCTGGAGGTGTAATGCTGTCAACGCCTGCTCCAAGTGTCAATGTTACTGGGAACATGAAGCTCACAACGACTGCCGAAAGACCTGCCATAAAAGTACCAAACAAATAGAGCACCACGATGGACTTCATATTTGTCTTTTGCCCTGTCTTATGCTGAGAAATTGCAGACATAACCAGGAAGAAAACCAGGATAGGTGCTACAGATTTAAGTGCGCCTACGAAAAGTGCCCCGAATATGCCAATTGGCTGCGCATACTCTGGAATCATTATTGCAAGCATAATGCCTACAATCAGGCCGATGATGATTCTCTTTACCAAACTCATTTTGTTCCACTTACTTAGTAAATTTCCCATAATTCGTTACCCCTTAATTAATCGATAATATAATGCCTTCTTGCCGATAGACGTAAGTCACACCTTCTATTTTTTGCCCCCCGGCTTAAAATAAAATTGTAAATATTACGAATAATTTATCAGCACCGACAGCTTATCACAAATAATATTGTAAGAAAAGCGAAAATAATAAAATTTCTTAACATGTTTAATGATATGCCTAAATCGGATAATTGCTTCTGATTCCAATGCATTCAGCGATTTCTTTATTCTGAATTGTCAAACTATTCACATAAAACTCATCGATATAGTTCAAAACAAATGAAACATCTCCATGGAAATGCCCTCTTTGGACTTACAAAAAATCAAGTAATTTCGACCAAGATTATCCGCCTAAGCCCCCATACCATATCTCGTCTGATTTTTTGATTCCCAGGCTGGGTATAAGTGATATAATGACGATACCTTGATTTCAATCATAATAATTTCTAGGGCTTATCTGTGAGCTTTTCTATTATAGACACACGCTTTACGAGAGGAGCGCAAATGAAAACCTCAAAATATCCAGCACTGATTCCACCAATATTCGCTTTTATACTATTGATTGCAAGCCATCTTCGCATCGGCACACCGGGAGCCATCCTGCTTCTCGGCCTTCAGCTGACCACCATATTGCTCCTTGGATTTTGGGTATATGCATCTGTAAAAATCAAAAGCGCCTTTCTTGCGGTGGGCATTAATGTTCTGATTGTTTCAATTGGCTTTTTCATGATTACGGATTTTGTCCTAAAAATGTTCAAGACAACAAACCATGCCATCCTCTTTTTTTCCAGCTTGAACATGGCCCTCATTTTAATATCTGTCGGCATTGCACGAATCGTGAGAAACAGTGAAAAAACTCTGGAAACCATTCGAAGTCTGGCAGAAACAGATTCACTGACCGGTCTTCCCAATAGAAGGGTTCTTTATGATGAGATTGCTGCACTAATTACTTCCGAACAACGTTCTGGCGCTTTTTTAATGCTTGACCTGGACAATTTCAAGAATCTGAATGACACCTATGGCCACAACTTCGGAGATGAAGTCCTGAAACATTTCACTGCAGAAGTCAAAAGTCTCCTGCCTGAAGGGGTCACACTCGGACGTCTTGGCGGCGATGAATTCTATATTTACTGCCCCCAGTGCATTGAAAAAAACGCTGCAAATGTCGCTGAACGCATTGTTAAGCACTTTAATCGCCTGCATCAGGTTTCCCAGAAAACCATCAACTTAAAAGTCAGCATTGGCATAGCAAAATATCCGGATGACGGCACTGACCTGATTGAAATTATGAAAAAAGCCGACATGGCCCTCTATGAGCAGAAGAGACTCGGCAAGAACGGTTACCGGGTCTTCTATAATGATATTGAAAAGAGCCATGACCCACACGGTCTTCAAATTGAAATTTTGAAGGGGATTGAAAACGGCGAGTACGAAGTCCACTATCAGCCCATTATGTCTGGAAAAGACAGCAAGCTCATCGCCCTGGAAGCCCTGATTCGGTGGAGACGCAAGGGCACACTCATACCACCGCTTGATTTCCTTGGGGTTGCAGAGTACTACGACCATATTCAGGCGATTGACCTGCACGTACTCGGCCTGGTCTGTTCTGATTTTAAAAAGCTCAATACACTGGGAATCCGCTATATTTCAATTAACCTTTCGGCCAGAACAATCATCCAGCCGGAAATCGTTAAGACTATTCAATCGATTATCTCAAAACATGATATTCCATTTTCAGCGCTGAACTTCGAAATCACCGAAACGGCCATTATTGAAAACTACGATATTACCACCGACAACATCAATGCCCTCCGACAACTGGGCGCAAAAGTATGTCTCGACGATTTCTGTACTGGTTTTTCATCCCTCAACCACCTGGGGACACTCACAGTCGATGCGGTTAAAATCGATAGAACCTTCGTCGAGGGCATCGGCCATGACCATAAGAAGGAGGCCATCATCAAGAATTTGGTCAATCTGGGTATGGACATCGATATCGATATCATTGCTGAAGGCGTTGAAGTCGATCAGCAGATTGAATTTCTAAAAGTCATCGAATGCCAAAATCTTCAGGGCTTCTATTTCGGAAAACCCATGCCGCTTGAAAAGATCATGCATTTATAGATTGGGCTGCATGCCTTGTAATCGTACACATCCACAGATAGAAAAAAAGAAGGCGCATCCATTCTGCAACAGCAACGGACGCACCTTCTCTTTATATGTCCTTAATCGTTTCATTTCGCTTCTTTGTTGTCTTAACTACAATTTTTTCTCCATGAATATGACATCCGGCTCAGGATTGGTACAGTATGGGGCAATTTCTTCGAACCCCAAATACTCATAAAGCTTTACTGCTTGGTCCATTCGTCTTAAGATGTCAAGGCGTATGGCATCGTATCCAAGCGCTTCAGCAACATCAATCGCTTTCATGGAGAGACTTTTTCCAAGCCCCTTGCTCCGAAGTCTTGGTTTCACATAGAGTCTTTTCATTTCTGCAACACTGCAAGACAGTTTTTTTAGTGCAACACAGCCTACGGGTTCTTCGTCTTCAACAACCAAGAAGAGCGCGCCGTTCGGTGGTGCATATGGATCTGGTAAAGTCTGCAGTTCCTGTTCAAACCCTTGGAAGCATAAATCAATGCCCAGCCAGTCCGCATACTCTCTAAAGAGTCTTCGAACCAGCTCCAGGTCTGGGCCATCCGTTACATTTCTCCATTCAAGCATCGAATGTTTCCCTCCCAAATCTTCAGAATCCTCATCTCTTTCCTAGTCTTAATAGTTCGATATAAAAGTGATATTTCCTTTAAAATTGTACATAAATCAATACAATTTATACATTTTCTTTGAAATACGCTATTTCTGAGGCATATCCTTCCAGCTCATTTGGCGTTTCAAGAAAGAAGGGCAGGTGCTTCAGTTTTGGATGCGAAACCAGTCGCAGGAGCGCTTTGTTGCCAATTGTTCCTTGTCCAACCTTCTCATGTCTGTCTTTTTTTGAGTCAAATGGCATTTTTGAATCATTCAGGTGAATTGCCCTCAGTCTATCCAGTCCGACAATTTGGTCAAAAGCATCAATTACACCCTCAAGATCATTCACAATGTCGTATCCGGCTGAGTACAAGTGGCAGGTATCCAGACACACACCCATAAGGTGTTTCTGGTCCACGCCGTCAATAATGTCCCTTAGCTCCTCAAACCTAGACCCGACCTCTGATCCTTTTCCCGACATGCCTTCAAGAAGAACAAGGGTACTTTCTCTACCTGTCAGAACACGATTCAGTATTTCCACAATGCGGCTTATACCTATATCGACGCCGTCTTTCAGATGTGAACCCGGATGAAAATTGTAGAGGCTGCACGGGATTTTCTCAAGACGGTCCAAGTCCTCACGAAACGCCTCTTCTGCAAAAGCACGTACCTCCGGCTTATTTGAAGCCATGTTCAGTGTATAAGGGGCATGTGCTAGCAGAGGACCAAATGCGTGCTTTTCCATAAGTGTCTTAAGAGCTTGAATGTCGTTTTCATCCAGCGCTTTCGCATTCCCGCCACGCGGATTGCGCGTAAAGAACTGAAAGGTATTTCCGCCGATTTGTACAGCCGTTTCTCCCGCTTTCTTAAAACCCTTTGCTATAGATATATGACAACCCATGTTCATGGCAGTACCTCCTCCTTTACATTATTTTATCACCGTTCTGTAATTAATTCAAATATGAAACAAATACAATATTATGGCAATAGAATGCCGCATTCTGCGGAATGCGGCTAGAAATCTGCTTATTTAGGTCCGGCATCGAGCGGAACAATCACGGTCGCTGTTGAATACCGAACTGTATTTTCCCGTTTTTCAGCCTTGTCATCCAGAAAATCTGAAATCAGGGCATTGACCTGATCATTAAGCGCATTGGCCTCTTCCTGTGTCAGATAGTAATCCCCATTATAGTTCACAAATTTCTGCGGCGCCTCCCCCTTAGGGAAGTTCTTCGTACTTTGCTGGGCATGATAGAAATCCTTAGAAATCCGTTCAAAAAGAGCCGTAACCGCCTTACTCATGGAGTCAGACGCTGTGTCATCTCCCTGTACGGTTTTTGAATCCAGCACATATGTCTTTGCCACCGGCATATAATATTTCTCAATGACACCGTACTTGGGCACTTCCTCTATCAGTTCAATAATCCCTACCTTAGCAAGGGACTTAATATGATAATTGACTTTCGAATGAGGTTCACCAAGCTTCATTGAGATCTGCTTTGCTGTCGCCGGTTTTCCTTCAAAGGCATCAATTATTTTGATTCTATAGCTGTTAGAAAGTGCTTTTAGCATACTCAGATCATCAACGACCAGTACCTCTTTCATTTCCACTACTCCTTTATTCTTTCCTTCATTCCAACTTTACTTTTCGTGCACACATCACTCCGGATCCACAAAGTGCCTAGGCCTCCATGATGAAATACGTGATATCATCTTCAAGATGGTCACTGTTTGGCTCTATCATCCTGACAATCTTGCTGTTCAGATTCTTGAGTGAGTCATGTCTGCTTTCTATAATTGCTTCAACCAGCTCGTCCTGGTCCATAACAGCGTTTTTAAACTTATCAATCAGACCATCTGTATAGAAGACAATCCGATCTCCAGGCATGAGGTCAATTCTTGCACTCTTATATTCCGGTGTGAAAAATTCGCTCATTTGACATATTGGGAAGCCTTGACTCTGATTGAGAAACTCAGCCTCTCCTGATTTTCTAACAAGTATGGGATAGCAGTTCATACCGCCCGTGCAGTAAGTCAGCGTCCGCGTACTGATGTTGTAGGATGCGAAGAAAATAACCATGTGCATTTCTTCAGGGAAGTTCATCTTGTTGAACTCCTCGTAAAAATGCTTCAAGTTACGATGCGGCTTCAGTCCTCTGTAACGCTTGATCAGTCGCTCGGTGGATTTAATAAAGTTGTTGCAGAACATCGTCATGAGGGCCGCAGAGATACCATGTCCGGATACGTCCAGCACATACATGCCCACGTTGTCTTCATCGATTCTGTAAATGTCATAGAAGTCCCCTGACAGACGTTCACAGGGAAAATACTCAGAAATGAATGTCGTATTCTTGAAATTGAGACGCTTGAGCGGAAGCAGGGACTGCTGAATGCTCTTTGCGTACTCAAGTTCCTTTATCAGACGTGCGTTCACCTCGCGGATTTCGCGCGTTCTCTTTTCAATAATCTTTTCCAGATTCTCCGCATAGAGCTTGATTTGCTCCTCGGAGGTTTCCTTCTTTACTGAAGGCTCGCCCAGATTCAGCTTGAATACGGCCTGGAGAAAAAGAACGTATCCCATGAGCCGGAATGCGTCAAACAACATGATTGAGAGCTGATCAGACGCCGGGTACACAATGCGGGCAGCGTGTGAAAAGCACAGTAGGATAACACTGGAAATCGCCACGACAACGTTTCGATTCTGTTCCAGCAAATAGATTCTCAAATAATACATGGCGACAATAATAAGCAGCAAAATACTCGTAAACTCTATCATGATCGATGTTACAGCCAGATTCATATCGGACAGAACTTCTAGAATATAGTGTTCCGTTTTCTGTTCCACGTATATCAGACCAATGAAGAGCAGAACCGGCAGGGATTTCAGCATGAACTGCGAATTACGCTTCATGGTGTGCTCTCGCGGTACGAGTACGGCAACGAACATACCCGCCGCCATAATAAACCTGCCTACCCCTGTATACAAGAGGAGCAGCGGCAGTTGGGAAACCTTAATGGTTGAGAGCGTTCCACTCAAATGGATGATCATGATAAATTCCAGACAGGCGCCGGTTAGAAAGGCAACAGAGTAGACAAACATACGAATCCGTTTGGTTCCCAAATAGGCAAAATATGTCGTATTGAATATGAGAAATAGGGCCACGATACACCCAAATTCAAGCAGGGTAATCAGTGTCCCAAAATTTACATTCAGCATGAGGCCCCGTATCATCGGTTCCCATAAAATCACCGACATAAGAAAAACCATAGAAACGACAGCTACTGTAAATGGCATTATGAAGTTTTTTATCATTTCAACTTGGTCACGGTCCAGTCTGTTCATATCGACCTCTCTATATCGCCAAGAGTGTGTATTTTCTACACCCACACCTTGTATTCATTTCGACATATCTGCTTGATTTCCTTTTACATTTATAAATTTCGCACATAGTTCACTTAAGATTTGAAATTTCTATATGCACCTGAAAGCAGACGACTTTCCCTCCACCCAAACAAATGGGTGACTGCTATGAGCCACCCATTTGCGCATTGTCTTATAATATGGATTCGAGTTCCGTTACTGATTGGAGCTCGAAGGTGGGTCTTATATCCGTTTCATTGGCAAGACCCTTGGGGTTCAACCAGCAAGTGTCAATGCCTGACTTGATACCCCCGAGAATATCAGATTTCAGGTTGTCACCGATCATCAGGGCCGTTTCCTTATTGGCATGACCCAGTCTTTTCAGCGCAAATTCAAAAATCTTGGGATCTGGTTTAACGAGTCCCACTTCTTCCGAAATAATGATTTCATCAAAATACATGCTCACTTCAGACTCTGAAATGCGCTTTTTCTGTACTGAGTAGAGTCCGTTTGTTATTATGGCGAGTCTGTAGTCTTCATAGAGTCTCTCAAGCAGGGGTTTGACACCCGAGTAAATAAAAGATGCCGATGCCAGATTCGCCTGATAGGTTCCTGCAAAGTCTGAAGCGCTTACAGCTGCGCCAATTTCTTCAAAAAGTCTTTCAAACCGCGCCACTTTCAACTTCGCAACATCGATTTGACCCTTTTCAAACTCTTGCCATATATGCGTGTTGATTCTCTCATAGGTTTTTCGGAGCATATCATATGGAAAATCAATCGCATAATGCTTAACACTTTCTTCAAGGGCATAGGCCTGTGATTTCTTAAAATCGAACAGGGTCTCGTCTGCGTCGAAAATGAGGAGTTCATACTGCATTTCATGCCTCTTTCTATTCAATGGTTTCAGCCTTTCTAAAGCCGCTTCCACCTATAAATTCCTTCAAAATACTCGCATAAGGCACGAGCTTGTCGTTGTCAATCGACTCAAAATAGCTTAAGAATTTAAGCAGTCTCTTTGCCTCAATGTATTCCTGTTCATCCTCTGAAATGGCCTCAAGAAGTGGTTCAGCATGCTTTTTAAGCACTGCGAGCTCATAAACCAGTGCAGAGTTGAACATGACATCTGCATCCTCTTGGAAAGGAAAGATGTTGCGTTGTTCACCGCGTCTGACAGACGGCCACATGTCAATGGTCCGCTGGGCGCTGTGACCTCTGTATCTGCTGTCTCTCACGATTCTTCGGAGCAGCCTGATATCTGTTGTCGGTATACGGTTGTGATCATCTATGTTCAGCTGTGTCAGTGCACTGATGTAAATCTTGAACTTGTCCTTCTTGGGAATGCGCTGCGTCAGCTTTTCATTGAGTCCATGGATGCCTTCAATGATGATTGGCTGATTTTCATTGATTTTAAGCATGTGTCCCGTATACTCGCGTTTTCCTGTCTGGAAGTTGAATACAGGCAGTTCCACTTCCTCACCAGCAAGAAGCCTTTCCAGGTCGAGGTTGAACTGCTTTGTATCTACTGAATCGATGCTTTCAAAGTCGAGCTTGCCGTCTTCATCAAGCGGTGTCTTGTCCCGGTCCACAAAGTAGTCGTCTGTCGACACCGTGATTGGACGCAGGCCATTTACCTGAAGCTGGATCATCAACCGGTTTGCAAAAGTGGTCTTTCCAGAAGAAGATGGTCCGGCAATGAGCACAAGCCGTTTTCCGCTATCGGCGATCATATCGGCAATGTGGGCTATTTTCTTTTCGTGGAGGGCTTCAGATATCTTGATGACATTGAAGGCGCATCCATCTGCTATACAGTCATTGAGCTTGGCAACGTAGTCTACACCGATGATTTCGCCCCAGCGTTCCGCTTCCTTGAAAATCTGAGCCAGCTTTGGATGCTCTTCAAATTCCGGCAGGTCAAATGGGGTGGTTTTGTTTGGATGGCGCAGAATGACCCCTTCATCGTAAGGCATCAGGTCAAAAACTTTCAGATAGCCCGTACTTGGCACCATGTATCCGTAAAAGTAATTTCTTAACCAGCCACAGGTATAGAGATTGATGGTATCATGCTCACGATACTTGAGCAGGTGTATTTTCGACTGCATGTTGAATTTCTCGAAAATTTGAATGGCTTCCTCTTTGGGAACCGCTTCCTTGTAAAAGGGTTCATCGGCCTTGACGATTTCCTGCATACGGTCCTGAATTTTTTCTATATCTTCAGCGTTGAGCTTTCTCTCATAGTCGAACTCACAGAAAAGCCCGCCGCTGAGGGAATGCTCGACACGGACATGAATATCCTTGTAAAGTTCCATTGCGGCTCTGATGAACAAAAAGGACAAGGACCGCTGATAAATGCGGACACCGTCCAATGTGGTTACATCTACGAATTCAACTTCTGAATCTTCTTCAATATGAAAGGTCAGCTCTCTGAGCTTGTTGTTCACTTTTGCTGCCACAATCTCTGGCATACTCGTTTCAGCTGCATATGCTTTAACCAAATCTTCAAGGCGTGTCTCATGAGGCACTTCCTGGTCCTGCCTGCCTGCAATAACCACTTTGATATTTTTATCAGTCATTTGCGTCTCCCCCGTTCCAGTCCGTTAGTCTATCGCTCCGAAGCGACTTAGCGGCAAAATTCGAATAAGAACACGTCCGCGTATCTTACTCTCACTGATTATACCGACTTTGTCACTTCTGCTGTCCATGCTGTTGCCTCTGTTGTCACCCAGTACGAAGACGGCGTCTTCAGGAACTGTCAAATCCAGATTGCCGGCTGTCCAGTCTTCCTTGACATAGTTTTCATCGATGCAAACATCGTTGACGTAGACATTTCCACCTCTGATTATGATGTGGTCTCCTTCACAGCCGATCACTCTTTTGATCAGGTCCCTATGGGCACCGTTTGGGTCTGTCATTTCAGACTCAAAGACAATAATATCCCCAAAGTGGGGCTGCTCAATGAAATAGCTCATTTGCTCAATCAGCAGGTAATTGTTGTCACCAAGCGTCGGTTCCATGGAATGTCCCTTCACAAGGATTGGACGAATTAAAATTGTCAGAATCAGGCCAATAATACAAGCGATTGCTATGGTGCGTACCCATTCAAGTATTTCCCTCAGCATTAATATCATCCCTATTCAAATCGATACTCTTTCCCCGTATAATTTGGAATATATGTTCTATTCAGCTGCTCAAGCTGCTCGCGAATCATGTCGTTTATCTTTGAATACTTGTATCTGTTGATTTCTATATCCAGCTTTTCCAGACAAAGTCTGAAGTCATCCAGCACGTTGTAAGGATTGCCGTAGTACTTATAAATGTCTTCAATGCTGACACTGGAAAACCCGTGTCCAACAATTGAATCGTTCCTCAGCTCAATCAGGTTCATCATTTTCTCTGAGTTCATAATGTGAACGACGTCAATACGTGTCATTTCATCCTTATGGTACCTGTTGAAATAAGTCGTAATGCCGAAAATCAGATTTGAATTGAATATCTTGTACTTCTTGCGAAGTGTTTTCAGAATCTGCCTCTTCTGCATCATGGGCTGGAGAAATGTGAACCGAGTTCGATTCAGATGGCTCATGACAAACATGTACTTGAAAATCGCTTCTTTAAATCGATATACCCGGCTAAGAAAATCGATGTACTCCTCATTTACAATCTGAAATTTTGTGTTTTCAAGGAGCTCTGTGAAAATTGCGTCCGCATCGCCATCCATGAGAGACTGCAGGTTTTTTTTCAGTGCCTTTATATCCTTGGATTCCTCAAACTCGTCTGTAAGATTGTAAAGCAAGTGCCTTGCTGTCTTAAAGTCGAAGTTGACCGCATACCTGCAGGAATCCATCAGCACCGCGGCATCTGTATTCTCCAGTCCAATTTCAGAAAGCAATTCCAGAGCACCACCATAGTCATACCGGTCAATCAGCTTTACGATCACATTGTAGGATCTAATCATATACCAATTCCTCCGGCTACTGTTTTTTTATTGAATCCATGAACTGCTTGATTTCTTCGGATTCACTGATGAATGCATTGCCTTCTATAATCAATTTATACCCATGGAGCAGTTGAGAATTTACATTTTTCTCCTTCGATGCACCATATTTTTTATCGCCCACAATCGGATGTCCAATAAAACGCATGGATTCTCTGATCTGATGGCTTCTTCCAGTATGGAGCTCGACCTCAAGCAGAGTATAGGCCCCCTTTATTTCAAGAGGTCTGTAGTCCGTATGACAGAACTTGGACGCCCCGCCCTGTTCCTTGCTTGAAAGGCGCACCTTGTTTTTGACCTCGTCCTTGACGAGCCATCCCTTAACGGTTCCCGGTTCACGCACGGCACCTTCAACCACGCACTGATAGAACTTCTTGATTTCACGCTTACGCATTTTCTCATTGTATGCCTTAAGAGACTGATAATTCTTCCCGAATATGACCAGTCCGCTGGTGTTCTTGTCCAGACGCTGGATGGATGCGGGTTTAAAAGTGCGTGTTGAAAGATGCTTCAGATAGACCTGCACCTTTGATGAAAGGGTATTTTTAAACTCCGTCTTGTCTGGATGCGTCAACATCCCCTTGGGTTTGTCCACGATAAGAATGTCATCATCCTCATAGACAATCTTCAGCCCCACAGCACTCGCTTCAACCTCTTCAACCGGTTTTACAAGCTTGTCGAAGGACTCGTCACTCAGGTAGATTTCAAGCTCGTCTCCCAGCTCGAAAAAATAGTCTTCCTTGACACGAACACCGTTGACCTTGAAAACCTTCTTTCGGATTAGCTTGTAGATGTTGGTCCGCGAAGAATTGTTCAGGTATTTCAATAAAAAGCGGTCCAGTCTCTGGCCTGCTTCGTTGTTTCCAATGGTTACTTTTTTCATTGCTTTCACTCCATTAAATCATATCGATTTCCATCATGCCCAGTTCACAGACTGGCGCATATCCCAGAGTTCTGTATGCTCTGACTGCGGGTTCATTATCGTTCATAACAAGAAGATTGACATACAGCCCCTTACGCAGCATTCTCTCGGTCAGCACCGAGGTCAAACGTTTTCCCACGCCCCTGCTCCTGTACTTGACTTCAGTGAATACACCGCCCAGCTGTGCGAATGTATCCGTCTCGAACTCTATAACCGCCTGTCCAGCGATATGACTCTTCTCTATATAATAAATATAGTTCTCTATGGTGTCCATTTTATCCTTTAACTGGTTAATCGTCAGCGGATTTCTGCCAAATGCCTTTTCAACCTCCAGCAGAAAGGGTACGGCGTCACTGACAGGAATCAGGGATGCGTCCACAATCATGCCGTGAACCTCTTCATCCGCTATAAAGCTTGCCTGATTTGCCGTCATGACAGAACACAGCTTGATTTCGTGGCATATTGCGACACGTTCCACTACCTTGGCAATACGAACCAGGTCGTCGTACTGGGCCTTGATAATACCTGGCGCCTCTTTTCTCAAGGTTTTCAGAAAATCAAGCTTGCTGTAGACATCACGGGACTCAAAATGGCAAGTCATCAGCTGTGTTGACGAGAATGAGACCATTCCCAGCAATCGCTTATCTTTCACATACCCATAAAAGGTCGTCCCATTCCGGATCTGCCACTTTCCATCAATACGCTTCAAGCCGTAGTAAAACCCCTGGGAAGCATACCCATGTCTTTCAATGTACTCAATCATATGGTCTATATGGTTGTTCTTCAGTTCAAAAAACGCTTCCATTGCAGCCCCCTGCTCTCCCATGCGGGTTATTATGCTAGATAAATTGTATCACGCTTTTTACTATTTTGAAACCTACTCAACCATTGGAATAAAGACATTATTGTGGTATGCTTATGAAAGAAAAAGAATAGGAGAGCTGACTATGTTTGATAAACTTAAAGATATATTTTATGACGTAAGTGACATACTGTTTTCACTGCTGATTGTTGCACTCATTTTCACCGTTGTTTCCTGGAAAATATCGGACTCGCTCGCATTCGATGTGAAGATTCCAGACAAAACACTTACGGAAGTCACAAGTGTTGAGGATCCTGCGCTTATTGAAATCGAAGAAGTGGACGCCCAGCCTCAGGACACTGTGTCTGGCGACACGACACCTGCCGTTCCTGATTCAAGCACACAGGCAGCGCTCCCTGAAACAAATAACCAGAGCCAAACCACATCATCCGGCGAGGCCAAGCCAGGCGGAACCAATGTGAATTTGGTCGGCAGCACAAAAGAAATCGTCATTGAGCCAGGCTCTTCTGGTTATTCCATAGGCAAGCTTCTGTCGGAAGAAGGGCTTGTGTCAGACACACAGACCTTCATCAAACGCGTCGAAGAGCTGGGTCTGGGTGCCAAACTCAGAAGCGGTACCTTCAAGCTGTCCACAGACATGTCCCTTGACGAAATCATCTACAAGATTTCCGGACAATAAATCCAATTGCGCTAAAACTGCAAAACGTGCCAGGCATATGCCGGCACGTTTTTTTATGATTCTCTTTTATGGTTTTCTTTTATGGTTCTGTGAAAACACTTTTCATGACCGGTCCTCAAGCAAGGCCACTTCTTCCTCTGTGAGCTCCCTGTAATCTCCCTTTTCAAGAGTATCGTCGAGCCACACGCCACCCATCTTTATCCTTTTCAGATAGGTCACCTGCTTACCGACCGATTCAAACATCCGTTTGACCTGATGGAACTTTCCTTCTACAATGGTCAGCTCTATCTTTGAAGTCCAATCACTCTCTAAGATCTCCAGGTGTGCCGGGAGCGTCTTATAGCCGTCATCAAGTGCTACGCCCTCCTCAAATGCTCTTATATCCGCTTGGGTAACCTTTCCGTCAATAACGGCATAATACCGCTTCGGAACATGGCTCTTCGGTGACAATACGCGGTGGGCCAGCTGACCGTCATTTGTCAGAACGAGGAGCCCTTCCGTGTCCTTATCCAGTCTGCCGACCGGGAAGAGCTCATAATGCTCATATCCCTTAATAAGGTCGAGAACCGTCTTATCCCGCGCATCTTCGGTTGCGGACAAATATCCGTCCGGTTTATGGAGCATGATGTAGACCTGGGGTTTGTACCCTACACGGGCCCCATTGAACTCAACTTCATCCTGGTCTGGATCCACATGCTTACCAGGGTCCTTTTCCACCTTTCCATTGATGGAAGCACGCCCTTTTTTGATTAGAATTTTGAGGTCTTTTCTCGATCCACATCCCATATTTCCCAAATATTTATCTAGTCGCATATATCCTCCCAGTGACTTATATTTATTCTTTCAAACGCTCTATTTCCAATGTTTTGGCGGGTCAAAGGACGTCCCGCATCCCGCGGGACACATGTTGTTTTTTTCCATTTATGCATTTATTTATTGCAAGTTTTCATCATTTCTTTGTCATTTTTCACGAATGTTTACCTAATTTTTCAGCGAATCGTTTTCCCGCCTTGACAAAGATTCCTATCTTAAATATATTCTTTATGTCATATGGATTATGATAGCACATTGATGGGTAAAACCATATTCAAACGACTTAAATGTAAATCATAATATATATACATTCATGTAAGTGGAAAAGAAACCTAGGAGGGTGTAACGATGGCATTGGTTACAACGAAAGAAATGTTCAAGAAGGCATACGAAGGCGGTTACGCAATCGGCGCATTCAACATCAACAACATGGAAATTGTTCAAGGTATTGTTGACGCAGCAGCAAAGGCTAAATCCCCTGTAATGCTACAGGTATCTTCTGGAGCGCTTAAGTACATGCGCCCTGCATATCTACTGAAGCTGGTTGAAGCTGCAGTTGAAGACACTGGCGTTGATCTGGCACTTCACCTTGATCACGGTGCTGATTTCGAAGCTTGTAAGACTGCAATCGATTTAGGATTCACATCTGTTATGATCGATGGTTCTCACCACTCTTTCGAAGAAAACATCGCTGTAACAAAAAAGGTTGTTGAGTACGCACACGCACGTGGTGTTGTTGTTGAAGCAGAGCTGGGTCAGCTTGCAGGCGTTGAAGACGACGTTGATGTAAGTGCTGAAGACGCAACTTACACTGATCCTCAGCAAGCCAAAGAGTTTGTTGAAAGAACCGGCATCGATTCTCTTGCAATTGCAATTGGTACTAGCCACGGTGCAAACAAGTTCGAAGGCGAACCAAAGCTTGATTTCGATCGTCTGAAAGAAATCATGACTCTGCTGCCTGGTTTCCCTCTAGTGCTGCACGGCGCATCTTCTGTATATGCTGAAGCGGTTGCACTTTGCAACGACAACGGTGGTGCCCTAAAAGGCGCTCAAGGTGTTCCTGACGAAATGCTGCGTGAAGCAAACCGTCTAGGCGTTTGCAAAATCAATGTGGACACTGACCTGCGTATTGCCGTAACAGGCAATATCCGTAAGGTGTTCACTGAAAAACCTGGCGAGTTCGACCCTAGAAAATACCTAGGCCCAGCTCGTGAAGCAATCACTGATGTTGTTTACCACAAAATCATGAATGTATTCGGCAGCAGCGATAAGCTGTAATACATTATACACACAGAGGCTGTCCGGAAGACCTGCATGCAGGTATTTCGGACAGCTTTTTTTGTTATTTGCTTCATAATTTGGGTATCAGCAACCCGAACAACCTGAAATGTGCTACACTATAACGGGAAAATTTTCAATTTACTGGACATGTACGGGATTATCTCTACATGACATTGCCCTAAATGATCGATCAGATCAAACGTATACATATCAAGGAGGATACCCTATGGCACTCGTTACCACTAAAGAAATGTTCAAAAAAGCATACGAAGGCGGCTATGCAGTTGGCGCATTCAATGTAAACAACATGGAAATTATCCAAGGTATCGTTGAAGCAGCTCAGGAAACAAAGGCTCCACTTATTCTTCAAGTTTCTGCCGGCGCTAGAAAATACGCTAAGCCTGCATATCTGAAGCACCTGGTTCTTGCTGCAATCGAAGACACTGGCATCGACATTGCCCTTCACCTGGACCATGGTGACAGCTTTGAAATTTGTAAGCAGTGTATTGATGACGGTTTTACATCAGTAATGATTGACGGTTCTGCTCTGTCTTACGAAGAAAACATCGCCCTAACTAAGCAGGTCGTAGAATACGCACATCCTCGCGGTGTTGTGGTTGAAGCTGAGCTCGGCAAACTTGCAGGCGTTGAAGATGACGTCAACGTGAGCGCAGAAGACGCGACTTATACAAATCCTGATCAGGCAGTTGACTTTGTTAAGCGTTCAGGCTGTGACTCTCTTGCAATTGCAATCGGTACGAGCCATGGTGCTTACAAGTTCAAGGGCGAGCCTAAACTGGACTACGACCGTCTTGCTAAAATCACAGAGCTCCTTCCAGACTACCCACTGGTTCTGCACGGCGCTTCAACGGTTATCAGAGAGTTCGTGGACAAATGCAACGACTTTGGCGGCGAGATCCCAGGCGCTCAAGGTGTTCCTGAAGACATGCTGAGCAAGGCTTCAAAATACGGCGTATGTAAAATCAACATCGATACGGACCTGCGTCTCGCAATGACAGCTTCCATCCGTGAGAACTTCGCTAAGAACCCATCTGAGTTTGACCCTAGAAAGTACCTGGGTCCTGGGCGTCAAGCAATCAAGGAAATGGTTAAGCACAAAATCGAAAACGTACTTGGTTGTGCAAATAAGGCTTAAAAAAATCTGCATTCAGAAGAACCGGCGTCTGCCGGTTCTTTTTACTTGTTGGTCTTGATGCCCCCGTGTCATGCATCGTCCCTTTAAGAGACACTTTCAAGCAATAAAAAGGCTGCGAAAAACCCATTGTGGTTTTTCGCAGCCTTAAGTTTTAGCCTATATGGTAGGCGTTTCCGCCATCGCGCTTACTTGAGTACATCGCCTTATCAGCTTTTGAAATCAGTACTTCAGCTGTTTCGCCATTTTCTGGATAGGCAGCGATTCCCGCACTCGCACCCACACGACACGTAATATCCTCGACCTCAATAGGTGTGCCAAGTGTGTCAATAATCCGTTTCGTCATCAGCTTGACATCCTCAATATCGAGTTCGCTGCAGCAGGCTACAAACTCGTCACCACCCATGCGCGCTACCCTGAATGCATTGTTGGTGTAGAGCTTCAATCTGCCGGCAATGACTTTCAGCACCTCATCGCCGATATGGTGGCCATAGGTGTCATTGATTTCCTTGAACTTATCAAGATCAAAGTAGATGACAAAGACCTCTTCCTCAACCTCGAGCTTGTCTTCAAGCGCCTCAATAAACGCCATCCGGTTCGGCAAGCCTGTAAGCAGATCATGGGTCGCCAGATAAGCCGCTTCTTTTTCACGGTTTACCCGGTCAGAGATCTCTGAGCCAAACCCGATGATTTCCTTAATGATTTTCTCGCTGTCTCCAGCCGTTGTATCATACACCGGGGATACGATGACATCGAAGACCCGCCCACCGTACTCAGCTTCAAATCTGCTTTTCGTATGATTGAAGGCCTTTTCTATATGTTCAGATGCCACTTCCATAAATTCTTCAGAATAGAGCTTATCCATCTTGATATGATCGGAATTCGAAAGCACGAGCTCATCCTGCGAGAAATACCTGCCATCATTATAGGACAAGACGACCTCGCCCATTTCATTCTGATAGCAATGGAAGAGCATGGCAGGCATGCTTTGAATCGTCTTCTGGAAGGACCTGACCAGGTTAAGCCTTTTTCTTTCAACGCCAAGCAAAGCGCCATACTTGCGAATCATCCAGAAATTCACGAGCAGGATCATCGCGCCCGCTAACAGAGACAGACCTACGGTGAACTTAAGCATTGAATTCAGGAAATAGTCCATTTTATTGCTGTTGATAATAATAACCAGCATCTCGCTGTCATTGAGTTTTTTAAGCACGAGCTTCTGATTGTTTCGTCCCAGCTCCTCAAACAGCATATTGCCAGAAAGCATGAGATTATCAACGTCATAGTCGATTTTTGTAAATCCCGTATTCTTGATGTCACCATACAGGATCAGCGGCTCTTTCCTCGAACCTTCATATTCTGTCTCCCTGTAGGCTTTTAGGATGTCTGCCTTGACGATGCCGATGTGATCCACATAATCAATGTTCTCCCGAATATCATCCAGCGTATTGTTGACACTGCCCGCAGCACGGTCAGCAATCATTTCATCACTCTGGACATAGACATTGATCAGGTAGTCTCCAGAACGGTTGTAAATATAACCGAACTTGAAATAACCTGCCAGGGTATGGGATTTGGTCTTGGGACCAACCCAGAAATCTGGGAAGTACTGACCACGACCAACATCCACCGGTTCCTCATTCAACAACTGCTTGAAAGCCGTATTCCAGTATGTCCACGATTTGGTCGATAAACCGACCTCATCCTTATTGGTCGAGCTGAGTATGATTACGTCGCCATCTGAAGGCGCAAAAACCGCAACACCTGTGAAGCCATGTTTTTCCTTCAGTGCTTCAAGATCTTCATAGCTGATATCTATTGCAGCGACACCCTCAAGATCATTTCTTATATTTTTCGCTTTTTCATACAGGTTTGAATTCTGAAGCGCATCGTAATCTTGAGTGACAGCCATTGATTCCTCAAGAGACTGGCTGATAAAGGACACATATCTGGAAAGTTCCTGCTTTTGCTGCTCTTCAAAGTTTCTACTTACAACATTGAAAATGAAAAGGAATTCAAGAACAATCATACTCAAAATGACGACCAGTACAATACCTGCAAGATTGTCTATTTTCAACTTTTTTTGCATTTCGTACCTCCACACAGTCATAAATATTAGCCGGACAGGTTCATATGCACACTTGGCAAAGAACCTGACCGGCAGTTTGATTCAGTCTATACTGTTTCTGGCTCTGGATACTCCACACCGAACGTATCCACAGTCACGGTTTCCATTTTTTGCTCTTCCACAGGTCTATCGAAATGATCTGTGTATTGGTTGGCAATTTCATCAACAACGTCAAGACCTTCAACAACCTTGCCAAATGCGGCATAGGATCCGTTTAGGTGTGGTGAATTCTTGTGCATGATGAAAAACTGTGAGCCTGCAGAATTAGGATGCTGAGAACGCGCCATTGAAAGGACACCCTCTGTATGATCCAAATCATTTGAGAAGCCATTGATTTTGAACTCACCCTTGATACCGTATCCTGGACCACCCATGCCTGAGCCTTCAGGACAGCCGCCCTGAATCATGAAGCCGCGGATGACTCTGTGGAAAACAAGACCATCGTAGTAGCCCTTGCCAACCAGTGAAATGAAGTTATTCACCGTATTTGGAGCTACCTCTGGATAGAGTTCAGCTTTGATGACCTTACCGCTAGACATCTTAATTGTTACTACTGGATTCTTAGACATAATTTATTTTCCTCCTAAAATTTACTTGTATACATTCATTGAGAATTCACTCATTGGAATATCTTATCAATTTGTTGCATGCTATGGCCCTTTAGAATATGGAGCCTTCTTCATCCCGCGTCCTGTCGCGCCTTAATCCGGTCCCTCTAAGAAGCCTTTTAAACCGGTAGAGTGTCCAGACGAAAACGACCACCATAATCAGCTGAATCAGTCTGAAAAAACGCTTCCCATTTGCACCCAGACTGGATGCGAAATTTTCCTTTTCAAGTCCCATCACCAGGTAGGCGCCGTATTGCGGGCTGTTTTTAACAAGATACAGATAAGAAGTATAGGTCATTCCACGCCTGCTCTGGAATTCAAACTTTTCATTGTCCGCATGCCGGATCATATCCATAAGCCGCTGTCCCGTGACCATATCATGCATTTCAAGGTCTTCCGCATACATGTCCTTATAGGAACTGTACTCTATGCGGCCATCTTCTGAAACGAGCAAAACATGCACCGCCTTCGGTGTCCTATCGATATGTTCTTCAATACGCTGTTCAATCCCCAGGATGTATGCTTTTCGCTTATTGTCAATTTCAGAAATATCTTCAGCATACACCGCGACGCTGTCATTCGATTCCATATACTTTGAGACAATTCTGTAGTGTTTGCTGTCCGCGGTTGCACCATAGAAAATAGGCTTTGTATCATAACCTTCAATATTCAGGCCATAGGTCTCATTCATAAACCTACTGTAATCCGAAGTCGCAACCTGGTCGAAACGGATTTCTCCGGTTTTGAAAGCATGCTTAAGGTGGTGCGCAAGCGCGTCGGTCTCCACCGCATCTGACGATGCAAGAATGGCTTCAAGTCGATCCTTCAAGGCACTGTCAACATATTCGTCATTTAACTGCTTCAAAGTGTTTCCCGCGTCCATATAGCTTGTGAAAAGTGCTTCGAGCTGAACAACCCGCTTCTCAAGAATGTTCTCCGCTGCATTGCTGTGGTATATATCGACGACCTTAACTGTAATTACCACCAGAAGAAGCAGCACTGGAACCATGATTATGCCGTACGTATTCATGATATTCCGCATTTTTTCATTGAGGAAGGACACTTCTCCACGCTCTGCCACCGGATCTGTAAAGGTCACAAAGTTCTCATAGAGAATAAAGAGGACCCCAGTCAGCGTGAGCACCGCAATCAATGTGCATCCCTCTATTTTCATCATGATTTTGTCAATCAGCTGCTTGTAGCTTCCCGTCACCGCTTCTACGACCACGATATGGCGGGCGTCTTCACTCTTAAGTATGTATGCGAGTCGTGTTTGCGTATCACCGATATGAGGGTCGGCAACGATGTACTCCACAAAGCCGTTCATATGGTTTTCAAAGATTTCACTCAGATTCCTGTTGGTCTCGACATCCACTGTGGACATCTTTCGCCCGACCTCTGTTGGCGCAACGCCAAATTCGTAGAAATACTGGGCATCCATTACATATGCCGCATCGACTATATCATATTCCCTTGCTCTGGCAATGCCGTCATGTATTGTGATACTCTCGCCATACGCCCGGTATTTGGAACCCGTCTCCTTGGGTCTGACTGCAAAAACAAGCCAGTTCCACTCACGATAGAACTCAAAATAGCCATCGAGAGCGTATTCCTCGCCCATAATGTCCGAAGTGATGAGTTCGCCATACATGGACCCTTTGGAAATAGCGTCATCCAGCATCCTTCTATTTCGAGCATTGAAATAAATATTCATATGGGTATTGTTTTCAGTCGGGTAGAGAAGCATGCCCTCCTCTAGGCTGAATACAGCAAGACTTCCATCCATGTGATCTCTGTATGCTTCAAGCCTTTGCAGGGTAAGCTCTTCGACCGCCAGATGATCAAGCTGCTTGGCGTGCTCTCGCCGCTCCACTTCAATCATCTCAAGGGCAAGATTCACATGCCGCCTGAGGGAGAGCTTGGCATTTGCAATATAGCTTTCATCAATAAGCTGCATGCCATCTTCAAGGTCCTCCAGAATTTCAGCGCTTTCTACAGCCTGAAACTGAATGCTGTCCCTGACACGCCCTTCAATTTGATTTGTAATCAGTACTCTCGCAAAAATAATGAACGCAAAAAAAAGGATTCCCGTCAACGCAATCAGCATGGTAATGGTTCTATTCCGATAAAAGCTTCCGTACCGCATACGTCGACCTCCTCTTTTGTGTACTCTCACATTATATCATGCACACCTGCTTTCAGGGACAAGATTATGTGAGAAACAGGGCATCTGCGCCCAATATATGCCCATAAATCAGATTTTTTCACATAAAAAGCTCTGGATGCGATCAATCGCTCCAGAGCCTTATTTTAACTCTTGGACCATCAAGTTATTCTGATTTTTCCTGTCTTTCAATGCGCACATCGTATCCATTGAGCTCAAACAGGTGATTGAACAGGTCCCATACTTCATACTTGCCAAAGCGATTTGTCGCAGAAGCTGTATAAATCGGTACATTGTCAGGCATGCCCAGGGTCTTTCGGATGATTTTCTTCTGCTTTTCCAGCTGGCTGCCCTTGACCTTGTCATGCTTGGTTGCGATGACGATCCCGTTGAATCCGTATTTCAAAATCCACTGATACATTTGCACATCCTGCTCAGTTGGCTTGTGACGTATGTCGACCAGCTGAATGACCTCAAGCAGATTCTTCCTGTTGTTGAGGTAGGTCTCCATAATTTTACCCCATGTCGCCTTCTGCGATTTGGAAACCTTGGCATAACCGTATCCAGGCAGATCGACAAATCTGAACTTGCCATCTATGTCATAGAAGTTGATGGTCTGTGTCTTACCCGGTGTTGAACTTGTCCTTGCCAGGTTCTTCCGGTTAATCAGCATGTTGATCAAAGATGATTTTCCAACATTCGACCGACCCGCCATTGCGATTTCCGGCATTTCATCCTCAGGGTACTGACTTGGATTTACCGCACTGATTACAAACGTGCTCTCATGTATTTTCATTTCACTTATCCTTTATTTGTCTTCCGATTTCCCCTTGGCAGACTTGCGACGCCCAGCCGTCTGCTTAGGCTTGACTAGTGCGTTCTCAAGAACTTCATCCATGTTCCTAACAGGGATAAACTCCATTACTTTCTTCACTTTCTCGTCGATGTCTTCAAGATCCTTGATATTGTCAAACGGGAAAAGAACTTTCTTAATGCCGGCACGTTTTGCTGCCAGAGCCTTTTCTTTAAGGCCTCCAATTGGAAGCACGCGACCGCGCAGGGTGATTTCACCCGTCATTGCGACTTCTCTATTCACCGGAATGCCTGTAAGTGCGGAAAGCACTGCAGTTGCCATCGTAATCCCTGCTGAAGGGCCATCCTTTGGTATTGCGCCTTCCGGGATATGGATATGAATATCACGTGTCTCATGGAAATCCTCAGGCATGTCAAACTTGTCAGAAATCGATCTCAGGTAGCTGATTCCAGCCTGTGCCGATTCCTTCATCACATCGCCCATCTGGCCAGTCAGGACAAGCTTGCCCTTGCCTTTCATCGGCGTAACCTCGATTGAAAGGGTCTCACCGCCAACAGCTGTCCATGCAAGGCCTGTCACGATACCCACTTGGTTCTCTTCGTCGATAACATCATGACGGTACTTAGGGATTCCCAGCACCTTGTTCAAGTTCGAGGCATTGATTCTTACCGCTGAAACCTTCTCTTCGACAATGCGTGTTGCAGCTTTCCTGCAAACAGAGGCAATCTGTCTTTCCAGTTCACGTACACCAGACTCTCGTGTATAGCTGTTGATAATTTCCCGCAGTGTATTTTCTGAGAGTTTCAGATTGTCCGCAGTAAGGCCATGCTCCTTGAGCTGTTTAGGCACAAGATATTTGATAGCAATCTGAAGCTTTTCTTCTTCTGTGTAGCCACTGATACGAATGACTTCCATACGGTCAAGCAGCGGTCTTGGAATTGTGCTCAGGCTGTTTGCTGTTGTTACGAACAGAACCTTTGACAAATCAAATGGCACTTCAAGATAGTGGTCTGTAAAGTCCTTGTTCTGTTCCGGATCCAGCACCTCAAGAAGTGCGGAAGCAGGATCGCCCCTGAAATCACTTGCAAGCTTGTCAATTTCATCGAATAGAATAACCGGATTCTTTGTGCCGGCTTCCTTGATACCATTGATGATACGGCCTGGAATCGCACCGATGTACGTTCTCCTGTGACCTCTGATTTCAGCCTCATCACGCACGCCGCCAAGTGACATACGCACAAATTTCCTGTTGAGTGATCTTGCAATAGACTTGGCAATGGATGTCTTACCAACACCTGGAGGGCCTATCAGACAAATAATCGGGCCTTTCATGCTCTGTGTCAGCTCACGGATTGCCAGATACTCCAGAACACGCTCTTTGACTGACTTCAGTCCATGATGGTCCTCGTCAAGAATCTGACGCGCCTTGCCAAGATCCAGTGTATCTTTCGTCTGCTTGTTCCATGGCAGTTCCAGAATTGTATTCACATAGGTCCTGATGACATTGGACTCTGCCGAAGAAGGTGACATTTTTGAAAGCCTGTCGATTTCCTTCTCGATTTTTTCCTTAACCTTCTTGGAAGCTTTGAGTTTCTTCAGGGAAGCGCGCATCTCCTCAACCTCTGAGTCGCCGGAATGGTCTTCCCCAAGCTCTTCACGAATCACCTTAAGCTGTTCTCTGAGGTAGTATTCCTTTTGGAGCTGGTTGATCTGGCTGCGCACCTTATCATTGATATCCTTTTCAACTTCAAGGATTTCGATTTCACTCAGAAGCATTTCATAAATGACTTCCAGGCGCTCTTTTGCAGTAATCGCTTCAATAATCTGCTGCTTCTGGTCTGTCTTCAGTACCATGTGAGAGGCAAGGGTGTCGGCAAATCGCCCCGGCTGCTCAATCGTCGATACAGATACCATTACATCTGGAGAAACGCGATTGCTTACTGAGATATAGCGTTCAAACGCATTGACGCAGGCTCTCATGAGCGCTTCTGTTTCCTTGTCCTTTTCATCCTCTTCATCGTAAACGAGGATTGAGGCTTTAAAATAGGGCTCGTCGTAGAGTATTTCCTCAATACTTGCCCTGCTCAGACCCTCTACGAGAACGCGAATGGCATCTCCCGGAAGCTTGAGCATCTGTTTGATTTTGCAGATTGTACCTATCGTGTAAAAATCGCCTTCCTCTGGAAGGTCTACATCAATGTCTTTCTGTGTTGTCAGAAATATTTTCTGATCCTTAATCATCGCTTCTTCAAGGGCTTTGATCGATCTATCCCTGCCCACATCAAAATGAAGCACCATATACGGGAAGACAGACAGTCCTCTCAAAGGAATCAAGGGCATTTCTACGTATTTTCTAATCTCTTGACCCATATCTTTCATCTCCTTTTATGTGTAAAACCTGAAACGCACACCAAATGCACGTTCGGTTAATGCCGAGTAAATGAAGGCTTATACCTAAATAGATACTCAATTCGCTGGACTTTAAGCTAAATTTTGCTTAATTTCGACTGAAACTAGCTAAATTATACTCATTCCATCCCCTATCTGCAAGCATAACCCCCATATTTCATGCAATGTTCAAGGAAATTTCACAATTGGACCCATTAATTCAACACACATCCCGCATATTCTGACAGATTACCTAGTCATATTGGGCCTTTAGCCGCGAAAAACAATTGAATATGGGGATTTTTTCTCCGAACTGGTCACTTCCCTATTTTTTCAGAAATCTAAAAGAAGCCGATTTCTCGGCTTCTTTCATGTTGAATATTTAAGATGCCGTTTCTTCTTCGACATCATTTTTCTTCTTTTTGGACTTTTTGGTGTCCTGTAAAACCAGGGTCGGCTGTTGTCTTCTTTCAATCGTTTCCTTAGTCACAATGCATTTCTTGATATCTTCACGCGACGGAATGTCGAACATGATTTCAAGCATTGTGCCCTCGATGATGCTTCGAAGACCTCGCGCACCAGTCTTACGTTCTATTGCAAGCTTAGCAACAGACTGAAGGGATTCTTCCTCGAACTCAAGTTCAACGCCGTCAATCTCAAACAGTCGCTTGTACTGCTTGACAAGGGCATTTTTCGGCTCGCTGAGAATTTTCACAAGGGCTTCTTCATCCAGCTCATGCAGAGATACATTTACCGGTACACGACCTACAAACTCAGGAATAAGTCCAAACTTGAGAAGATCTTGTGTTTCAAGTCTTTCTAGAAGCACGCCAATCTCCATTTTTTCCTTTGTCTGAAGCTCAGCGCCAAAGCCCATCGCTTTTTTGCCAGTACGCTTTGCAATAATTTTATCGATGCCGTCAAACGCGCCGCCACAAATAAACAGTACATTCTTCGTATCGATCTGCAGGAACTCCTGATGCGGGTGTTTTCTTCCACCTTGTGGCGGAACACTTGCAACAGTGCCTTCGATAATTTTCAGAAGTGCCTGCTGCACACCCTCACCGCTTACGTCCCTTGTTATAGATGGGTTGTCAGACTTACGGGCAATCTTATCAATTTCATCGATATAGATGATGCCCTTTTGAGCCCGCTCAATATCATAATCCGCTGCTTGAATCAGCTTGAGTAGAATGTTCTCAACATCTTCACCAACGTAACCGGCTTCTGTCAGTGCAGTTGCATCTGCAATAGCAAACGGTACATTGAGAATTTTTGCGAGCGTTTGAGCAAGCAAGGTCTTACCCGAGCCAGTAGGACCCATCATGAGAATATTTGATTTTTGAAGTTCAATGTCGTCGTCATGATGTGCATCTGTATGAATACGCTTGTAATGGTTGTACACCGCTACAGAAAGCGTCTTCTTAGCGCGGTCCTGACCGATTACATAATCGTTCAGAATCGCGTAAATCTCTGCCGGCTTTGGCAGGTCAGTCAGATCCAAATCATGATGATCATGAATCTCTTCTGAAATGATTTCGTTACACAGGGCAACGCACTCATCGCAGATATAGACATTCGGGCCAGCGATCAGCCGTTTGACCTGATCCTGCGACTTACCGCAGAAGGAACACTGGAGTTGTCTTTTGTCATCGTATTTGGACATATCCTACCTCGTTTCTATTTACGGGAAGCGATCACCTTGTCAATCAGACCATATTCCACTGCTTCATCAGCACTCATGAAGTTGTCGCGGTCAGTGTCCTTCTCAATCACTTCAAGAGGCTGACCTGACGCTTCACTCATAATGCGATTCAGCTTGTCTCGCATTTTCAGAATGCGCTCTGCATGGATTTTGATGTCAGTGGCCTGACCTCTAGTTCCACCCAGTGGTTGATGAATCATAACTTCTGCATTTGGAAGTGCATATCTTTTTCCCTTTGCACCTGCTGTTAACAGGAAAGCACCCATGCTTGCTGCCATTCCTACACAGATTGTTGATACATCCGGCTTGATATACTGCATTGTGTCATAAATCGCCATTCCAGCTGTAATTGATCCACCTGGACTGTTAATATAAACACTGATATCCCTTTCAGGATCATCCGCTTCCAGGAATAGAAGCTGTGCGACTACAACACTGGCTGTCTGGTCATTGATTTCATCTCCAATGAAGATGATTCTGTCTTTTAGGAGTCTTGAATAAATGTCGTATGACCTCTCGCCACGACTCGTTTGCTCAACTACATAAGGCACTAAAGCCATGCGCGCTCCCTCCAATCGTTATACTAGTTTTGCGTTTTCAACAAGGAAGTCTACAGTTTTTCTAGTTTCGATTGATGCTTTCATGTACTCAGTTTGAGAACCGAATAGCTTCTTAACATCTTCAACTGATTGGCCTTGCATTTCAGCAAGTCTTTCAAATTCTTTCTCTAGATCTTCTTCTGTAACTTCGATGTTTTCCTTTTTAGATACTGTTTCCAGAGTTAGAGAAGTTCTTACACGTACAAGCGCGTCATCTTGCATTTTTTCACGCATCTCCTGCATTGTTGTACCTGAGAACTGAAGATACTGATCAAGCTCTAGACCTTGGTAACGCAGCTGGTACTCGAAATCTTGCAGCATGCCGTCAATTTCCGCTTCAACCATTTGGTCTGGAATTTCAGCAGTCATTGTAGCAACAACAGCGTCGATTACCTTGTCGCGTGTAGCTGTTTCAGACTGAGACTTAGCTGATTCCTCAAGCTTCGCCTTAATGTCTGCTTTCATCTCTTCAAGCGTATCGAATTCTGATGTATCTTTAGCGAATTCGTCATCTAGTTCTGGAAGTTCTTTTACTTTTATACCCTTAATTGCTACTTTAAACACTGCGTCTTTACCTGCTAGTTCAGGAGCTTGGTAAGCTTCTGGGAAGGTAACGTTTACTTCAACTGCTTCGTCAAGATTTTTGCCGATCAGCTGCTCTTCAAAACCTGGGATGAATTGACCAGAACCGATTACAAGGTTGTGGTTTTCACCTTTTCCGCCTTCAAAAGCAACGCCGTCAACAAAGCCTTCAAAGTCGATTACAGCAGTATCGCCTTCAGCTACAGCTCTGTCTTCAACATTTACCAGACGACTGTTCATTTCCTGCTGCTTTTTCAGTTCGCCTTCAACAGCGTCTTCTGTTACTTCAGCAGAAACCTTTTCAACTTCTACACCTTTGTACTCACCAAGTTCAACTTCTGGCTTAACAGCTACAACAGCTTCGAATACAAGGTCTTTGCCTTTGCCGATTTCCTTGATGTCGATATCAGGGCGTGCAACAGGCTCGATTTCAAGACCGTCAACAGCTGCAGCATATGCAGGTGAAAGTGCAACGTCCAGAGCGCCATCATAGAAAACGCCTTCGCCGTAGTTCATTTCAATGATTTTTCTAGGTGCCTTACCTTTTCTGAAACCTTGAATGTTGAACTTGCCGCGTTCCTTCATATAAGTTTTTTGCACCGCTTCGTCAAAATCCTTCGCCGGAACAGTGATGCTGATTGTAGCAACATTCTTTTCACTTTTCAACAATTCGTAACTCATTTTATTCCTCCTACAAATTAATAAATCGTATTCGTTCCGTTCGTACCCACTTTTAACTGGTAAACAACCGAACTTCTCAACCCGTACTTTTAAACCACGAGCTCTATCATACCCGAACGGGTTATAGCCACAAGACAAGGAAAAACCAATGGAATACACCATTGGCTTATTGTCAATATCCTTCAATTATATTATTACAATATAAATAAGTTGTAAACACCTGTTTTCTACTTATTCCTACTTAATATGATACACTTCCATAAGCGTCTTGACCAAGGTGGTGTTCGGCATATCCTGACCGTCTACCCGGTAGTTTTCAATTTCAATGGAACCATCCTCAAAAAGGGCAAATCGGAACTCATGAAGTCGGTTTTCCATGTCTCTTCCGGTAAAGGTTACAGTCTGCACTGCCCCGTATTCACCATACAGCCATTCCGCACTGAAAAAATGGTTGGAGAACGCGTCCCCGATTTGATCATTGCCCGGCCAAGGATAATCCTTCAGATAATTGTTCTTCACAACATCTTCAGGACGGTCGTTGATCAGGAGTCTGTTCTTGGCCTGATTCCAGTTTACGTCCTTCTCAAGCAGCCTTCCCATCTGATCCGCGTCAATGAAGACCTTGCCGTCAACGACGATTGCCTCATCATAAGCGACAAGTTCCTTATAGTGCATGCTCATTTCAACCGGCTCGTAAACCAGAGAACTTGCACCTTCTGCCGGTAGTTCTGACATGAACGTCGCGGCTAAAAATCCCAGTAGAACTGCAATAGCAATTCCGGCATAAATGCCTTTTGTAAATGTACGCATATGACCAGTACCTCCTCATAGTGTACATAATAATTCTCAATTGATTAATTTATCAGAATATTCTTTCGCCAAATATAATATCTTGCATCCTGTTTTAGTCACGACGATTATAGCACAAGACACTCTTGTGTGGGCAGATATTATTAAAAGTTAAGAAGTCAGTTACGAAGTCGAAACAATTTCTTTGCGAGAACCTGAAACGATATTCGTATGTATAAATTTTCCATTTTATTGACATGCATGATATACTTTATTAGCGGAGGATTCATATGAAAACCACAGATAACTTTATGAACACCTTTATTGAAAAAACAAATCTGAAACTCAGCGATGAACAGAAAAGTGCAGCAACACACGGCAAGGGCCCCGCACTGACACTTGCCGTCCCCGGCAGCGGAAAAACAACCCTCCTGCTGTGCCGCACCGTATATCTGATTGAATCGCTAAACATTCCGGCTGACAAGATTCTGACCGTCACCTTTTCCCGTGCCGCAGCAGGAGATATGAAACTGCGATACCAGAATGTTTTTTATAGACACTACCCCCACAGGGTTTCTTTTTCGACCATTCACGGCTTTGCCTATGGTATTGTCCGTGCCTACGGCAAGCACTTCAACAAGACCTATCAACTCATAGAGGATTACGGCGGCCCTCTTTCAAAGCGCAGAATTCTTACCGAGCTCTATTCCAGGCTTACTGGAGAATACCTCAGCGATGATAAGTTTGAAGAGCTCAGCAGTGCCATTGGTTATGCGAAAAACATGATGCTGAGGCCCGAAGAGGCGAACAAGCACGGCATTTCCATTCAGAAGTTCGCTGACCTCTTTCGCGCATACGAAAACGAAAAATTGGATAAGAACCTGATTGATTTTGACGACATGCTCACCATGGCTTATCAGATTCTGAAAAAGCATGAGAAAACGCGTATCTACTATCAGAAAAAGTATCCCTTTGTTCAGGTGGATGAAACACAGGACACGTCTCTTATTCAGCACGAAATTATCCGTCTCATTGCTGGACAGGACGCCAACATCTTCATGGTTGCAGACGACGATCAGAGTATTTACGGCTTCAGAGGTGCCTATCCAGAGTACCTGTTGAACTTCAACCGCATATTTCCACAGGGGAAACTCTACTATCTTTCACGCAACTACAGATGCAGCCCTGAAATTGTCGCAGGATGCACGGCCATAATCAACCAGAATACACAGCGTTATAAGAAGGACATCACAGCGGGCGAAAGTCACGGCATTCCCGTAGTCCATAAAACTTTTGAGTCCATCGACTCAAGAAACCATTACATTGCCCAGGACACCTTCGAAGGCACCCGTGCCATTCTATACAGGAACAATATTTCTGCATTTTCCATAGCGGACACCCTTGAACGCGCCGGAAAAAGCTTCACGGTAAAAGACCCCGGACATAGTCTGAGCAGACACTGGCTTGTCAAGGACGTCTATGCCTTCATGAACCTTGCTCTCGTCCCTCAGGATAGTGAGGCCTTTGAACGGATTTGCTTCAAAATGAACGGATACATTTCGCGCGACGCACTCCGCTATGTCCAGCTGAACCAGCGTGGGCGCGGTGTTTTTGACACCCTGCTCAGCATTCCCACAATCAAGCCGATTCAGCGCACCACATGGCAAGGCATTGCGGACCGCCTTGATAACCTTGCGCATATGCAGCCCAGCGTTGCCATACACTATATAGAAACGGAACTGGGATACCTGGAATACCTTGAAGGCAATGCCAAGCGTCTTGGCTATCACTTTGAAAACCTGAGGAGCGTCCTCACCGTGCTTAAATCGATTGCACGCCACACGTCGTCCATTGTGGATTTCATGGACCGACTGAAATCACTGAACCGCATCATGCAGGAGGCTGCCAGTACGACTTCAGACCTACGCCTGTCAACCATTCACGCATCGAAGGGACTGGAATACGACAGTGTCTTCATCGTCGATACCGATTACGGGGTCTTTCCTTCAAAAAAATCGACAGAGATGGCTGACCAGAATGACACAGACCTTCTAGAAGAAGAACGCAGGCTCTTCTATGTCGGCATGAGCCGGGCACGACACCGCCTGGAAATCCTGTCTTCCAAATTCAGCAGTGGAAAATACGTGCGCCCCTCTCAGTTCATTCAAGAGCTCGAATCGGCAAAGCTCCTTGAGCAGGTCGATTTTAAGGCCACGCAGGCCAGTGCGCATTCAACGCACTTCAAGGCGGGTGACATGGTTCGTCACGCACGATTTGGAGAAGGCCAAGTTGAAGAGGTCAACCCCCATATCATTCGAATTGCCTTTGAAAGCGGTCTGAAAGAGCTTTCGCTTCCTATTTGCCTTGAACGCGGATTTCTGACACATCTCAATGACTGATTTTCCTAAAAAGCAAAGAGCAGGTAACCAACTTTCTTCTGGTTACCTGCTCTTTTATTTGTCATTTTCTTCTTAAGAAAACACTCCAAGTTCCTTAATGACTCTGTTGACCACATCATAGCTGTAGCCTTTTCTAAGCAGCATGCCTTGAACTCTCGCCGCGGCTTTTGCCGCTTCCAAACCGCCGCACTGACCATACTTTTTCCTGCCCATTTCAAGAGCCTGAGCGTATGTGTCGTCCTGATCAATCTGCTGGTCCAGAACCTGGTCTGCTACCTGTTCACAAATGCCCCGCTTTCTGAGCTCGAGAAAAATGCGTTTTCTCCCATATCTGATTTTACGAGTGTCTACAAACTCCTGTGCATAGCGTAAATCGTCGAGAAATCCCATTTCCTTAAGCTTTTCAAGTGCCAGTTCTACCTGGCTTTCTTCATATTCCAGCAGTTTTAACTTGTCTGCAACTTCTTTAGTGGTTCTCTGCTTGTAGCTGATATGCTTTATGCCTGCCAGGACTGCCTTTTTCGTGGCTTCATCGTATACAAGCCCCTCAATGTCATCCTGGGTCAGGTCCATGCCCTTGCGCAGCCCGTGGGCCACGAGAACATCCACATGGACACCAAACGCGAATACGTCATCTATGAATATAGAGTAGCGGTCCTTATTGTTCTTTTGCGCCTCAATTTTCGTTATAAGTGCCAATAGCTTTTTACCCCTTTACGACCAGCCGTGTCCTCAAGGATTTCACAATCTTTGCAAGATCCGTCTGCTGCTTCATAACCTCTTCAATATCCTTATAGGCAAAGCGCGCCTCGTCTGTGAGAATGCTTTGCTTCGGTGCACCGACATGAATGCCCTTGTCCATCAAATCCTGTATCACATCATCCTTTTTGAAGGCTTTCATGGCAGCCTTTCTGCTCATATGCCGTCCTGCACCATGGGAGCATGACTTGAAACTCTCTTCCGAGCCCAGCCCTTCAACAATATATGACGGATTGCCCATGGCTCCAGGAATGATGCCCAACATGCCTTTTTCGGCACGAATAGCACCCTTTCTGTGAACCCAGACCCCCTTGCCGTAATGGGTTTCGAAAGAAGCGTAGTTGTGATGGGCATTAATGGATTCGCCAAACACCGCATCGGTAAAGGTCTCCCTCACAATAGACTTAACCTTTTCCATCATGATGTGTCGGTTTTCCCTTGCAAAGGTCAGTGCCAGCTGCATCCACTCAAGATAGTCCATACCCGAAACAGAGTCTGCCGGCAGATAGGCCAGCTGATGCTTGACCGCCTGATTGCCTCCGTGCTTGCGCGAGTAGGACCGTGCCTTCTCGTTGAAGTAGTTGGCAATTTTGTAGCCAAAATTACGACTGCCTGAATGGATCATGATGCCCAGCATGTCATGCTCATCCGCTTGAATTTCAATGAAATGATTGCCGCCACCAAGCGTTCCAAGCTGATACCACGCCGCTTCAACTTCAGGAAAAAGGTGTCCAATACGTCCGTAATCATAGGTGCTTTCCTCCAGGTACTGGGTGAGCACCGGGTTTTCCTGACGAACCTTATGATGGGCGAACCCCAGGGGAATTTCTTCCATGATTCTTGAAATCAGTTTATCCGCTGCTTCATCCGTCAGCTGCTCAAGTGGTATGTTTGTCTGTGTGAAGACCATGCCACAGCCGATATCCACCCCCACTGCATTGGGAATCACATGGTCGATGAGCGCAACAACACCACCGATGGGCATGCCATAGCCCTGATGCGTGTCAGGCATGAGCGCCACCCATTTGTGGACAAAGTCCAGCATGCTCAAGTTCTTGGCCTGATGCAGGCATCCATGTTCAATATCACTTTGACTGCCCAGCCATACTTTGATTGGAACACGCTGTGTGGATTTATCAAATATCTCAAGCATGTTTTCACCTCTTCTCACAAAGAAACCCGTCGCAGATGTCCTCGCTAACGGGTTGTTGTAGTCTTTATCTGCGTAAACGCATATTTTCAACCTTTATTTCGAACCAGTCCAGTTTCATGTAGTGTCCTGTTTCCCAGCCGTAGGCGTGCATGAAGACACGGATATAGGGACGTGTGATCGCCTCGCCATTCACCCTGTACTCCTTGCCGCCGATTTTATAAAGGATCTGGTTGGTTCTTGTGTCAAAGACCAGTTCTTCCTCAAACCAATCATCAAAGGTCGGTTCGAGCACAGCGTATGCGTTTTCTGTCTTCCATCCTGGACCCATTACACGGAAAATATCTCGTCCAGGTCTCTCTGAATCCTCGTTATAGCTATGCACATACTCAACGAGGGCAACACCGTCGCCAATACTCCTGCCCCAGTCATTTTCCATGACTACCGGCTTTAGCTCCTCATCGGAGGTCTGAACAATCGCCAGCCCGCCAGTAAAGTTGTCGTTGGCATAATGCAGCTTGGCACGTCTTTTGATTGTAATGACATCGCCCTCTGCCACAGGTATGGGCTTTGAAAGCAGGAATGGCCCCCGATCGGTCTCCGTAACTTCCGCTGTTAAGATGTCATTTCTGATTGAAACCTTATCATATGCCGTAAACAAGGTCTGCCATTCGCCAATATACCAGAAGTCTCGGTTAATACCCTTGAAATCATCCCTAAAGGTATAGCTTGCAGCTTCCGGCTCACCTTCAACAAATTGGAAATAGTAGAATGTGCCTACGAGGGCTACGAAAAGGACCAGTACGATGAGCCGCCGAAAAAATACCGACACGCTTTCGACCTCCTTTAGTTCCTTATATTTGATGTGCTTTTGAATGCACCTTCATATGCTTAGAAATAAAGCCCAGCTGTAACAATCGTCAGAACCGATGAAATAATCATAATTCCCACAATCGCAATCGCAATAAATTTTTTTGTACTTTGTCGCATATATACCCTCCTATTTCTATATGAACCCTTAAATGGACAATCTGTGCCTCCATTGACAGAATCAGGGACACGCCCTATATCACGCTTCAGCCGAAATCATAGCAGTCCAGCAGTGCACAGGTTATGACGTGTGCCTTCTTTTCAGCATACTGACGCGCAAGGGTTTTTCCATCCCTAATCAGCTTCATTTTCTGAGCCCGTGTGAGGCTTTTGATGAAGGCTTCCACGCGAAGTGCATTGCCCCTTGGGGCTTCAACTGCCCAAGCACATGCAATTTCAACTGGTCTACGCGATTTTGGCATTGTGTATTTGCACTTTCTACTCCCCTGCTGATGCTCCTCGAAGCGTCTGTTCAGGTCTGTCGTATAGCCTGTATAGAGGGTCCCGTCCGCACAGCGCAAAATGTATACATAGGACTTCTTTTCCATTCAGAATTTCCTTTCAATATGTGCTACTATGGTATTATACCACAATAAAAGGACGGATTTTATGAACAGAAAAGGTGATTTTCTCAAAATACTTGCAATGCTTACCATGCTCATTGACCATGTGGGATTTTTGTACTATCCCTCTGCCTTATGGCTTAGAATAATTGGCAGACTGGCCTTTCCAATCTTTGCCTTTCTCATCGCCAGAGGATATCGGTATACCTCAGACAAGAGGAAATATATGCTTCGCCTTTTTGTGTTCGGCATCATATCGCAAATACCCTATCACTACTTCGTCCCCGGAAAGCTGAACATCATGTTCACCCTCCTCATCGGTCTGGTGATTATCCAACTTTCGGAATCAAAATACAGGCTGCTGATGCCTGTTCTATTCCTGACAGGCTTCTATCCGCCTATGAGCTATGGCGTTTATGGACTTGTGATGATTTATCTCTTCCACATGTCCTATGGAGACAGACCCCACACGGCTGCCCTATATCTGTCTCTGAGCCTGATGTATCTTTACATCACATCCAACTGGGTACAGGCCTGCAGCGTTATGGCACTTGTTCCCATCCTCTTTGAACCAAACTTTTCCATTCGGCTTCCAAAGGCCGTGGGATACTGGTTTTATCCAGTCCATATTCTTGTACTCATGGGTCTTAAACACATCCTTTAGACCCTACAAACTTACTTCATATAAACAGCTTCAGCCTTTGCCCTATCATACTTGCTTATGACGCCGGCCAAGGCTTTTTTTGTATTCTTTCCATTTGCATAGAAATCAAGAAAGGCCAAAATCAGATCCTCCTGCATGGCCTGAGAGGTTTTGACATCAGGACCCGTGAGGCCTGTAAAACCACTAAAAGGAAAAATGTCTCCAAGCACTGTGAAATCTGTATGCTTTGTGCCTTCAAGGAGAACACACCACCGGTCCTCTGTGGATTGGGTCAGGAGCATGTTCAAGTTCCGCTCATTTGGCCCACCTTGCCACTCTCCGCTTTCAAGGTGCAGATAGGGTACACTGAGACCACCCAGCATGAGCTTCCAGTCCAGTGGTTCAAGCCATGCATCAAGACCGGCTACAGCTGTAATCCTCGAGTCAGAAAAGGCCTGCAGTACCGACGCTCCGCCGCCTGCGGAATATCCGATAAGCGCTATTTTGCCTAAATCCATCTTTCCAGAAAATATATAGTTGGCGCCAACTTCGTTCATTTCATAAAGTGCGTCCAGAGTCTCTTCTATATCGCCCCTGTACATTTCTACGATTTCTTGGCCATCTGCCGCCGAAGGGGTATCCGCCCTGCTTTCAAAAGTCAGGTTCTCGTCGAACTCCAGGCACGTGCCGTCATCCAGTACCGTAGCAAGACTTCCATATGAATGGTCGATACTCACCACCACGTATCCGTTTGACGCCATTTCCTCCACCAGGTTCTCATGGAGGTTTTTGGCACCCTTCCAGCCGTGGGACATGACCACCACCGGATATTTGGTTTTACTGTCACTCACCTTGGCACCATACCAGGCACTTGATTTCAACATGTTCAGGTGACTGATAAAGAGTCTGGGCACGCCAAAAGTCTTCTGAAGAACCCTTTCAATTTCATCTCCATTTTCAAACACCGGCGCCCGTTCCAAGCCCATCCAATCAGACGGATAATGGAACTGAAGGACAATGCTGCGTCCAAGACCTCCAACAGCCGGTTCAAAGCCACTTTCGCTGTTCAGCGTCATACGGGCAGTCCCAACCTTATAAGGTCCTTGTGGCCTTACAAGAACCCCTACAGGAAACACGACAGCCAGAAGCAGAACAGTCGCCATCACACCGGAACAGATTTTACGCACGCCTCTGTAGTTCATCCGGTAATGCTTTTTTTTCGCACTCAAATAAAGTGCTAAAACAGCAAGCACAAAGTGTACAAGGTACAAAAGTCCAACCTGCCACCTGAATCCGGATACAAGTACGTGGACCAGAGGCGGTGCCAACGAAGCCCCAAGCAGGATGCTTTTTTTCTCTGTCATAAAATCAAGTACACGCCTATGCGCAATCATAAGCAGTGGTAGTATAAATAATATCAAGTCATAAAGTATCATCTTGTCACCCTATCATTGTCTGATAGCCGCTCGCGCTCAGACAATATCCGCATACGCCCCCGGTTTATTTTGTTGCAAATTTTCTGCTGTTCAAATAGTCCATCATATGCGGTCTGGTTTCCTTGCTGAGTTTTTCAGACATCTGCTCTGTCCACGAGTGGGTCAGACGGCCCTTTGTACGATTGATATAATATTCTTTGACGTGCGCATCATAGCTGTTCAGTCTATCCTGATCCATTTCCTCGTAACGGTCTTCAAACAGCACCAGTTCCTGAGGCATTCGAGGCTTCTGATCCGGGTTCTGGTCCGGCCATCCAAGGCAAAGACCAAATACAGGATACACCTGGTCTGGAAGCCCTAAAATCGCACTCATTTTTTGAGGATCATTCCTGATACCGCCCACATAAACACCGCCTAGCCCAACACTTTCCGCTGCCACCATAACATTCTGCGCAACCAGTGCCGCGTCCAGAGAGGCAATCAGCATCAGTTCAATATAGCCTTCTTCCATGTCAATTTCATGCATTTCACACGCCCGTGCCAGCTTGTTCAGGTCCGCACAGAATACGAGAAACTCGGGAGCTGTCAGCACATTTTTCTGACCTCCGGAAAGTGCTGCTATCTGTTCCCTGTTGTCACGGTCCTTGACACGAACAATGGAATAGGCCTGCACAAAGCTCGAGGTTGAAGCCCACTGTCCTGCCTCAACAAGCTCTTTCAATAAGGCATCACCAACAGGCTTGTCTGTATATTTTCGAATGGATCTATGGTTTTTAAGCAAATTGATTGTCGGGTTCATACACTACCTTCTTTCTAAGAATTTTCTTATATTTTACCAAATTAGACACGTTTCTCCCATAGGGTTTCCTGTTCACACAAAAAAGAGGAACCCCTGTCCCCCTTTTTCATTCATTTCATTAATGGTGCCTAAACCTCGAGATTGAGTTCAATCCACTCGTCCGATTCATCCACAATGGAGAACCCGACGCGTTCATAAACCTTGACACCATGGACATCTCCCGGCTTCAGCAGTGATTTGAGGACGCGTTGTCCATAACCATAGTAGTCAATCACAAACTCCATACAAGCCGATATGAAATCACAGCCCATTCCTTGACCCAGATATTCGGGAACAAGTGCGCAACCAACCTCCATAATGCCTTCGTCATCGAAGGTACATTCTATAAATCCAATAAGCTCCCCTGCTTCTGATTTTACAATAAAAAATTCAAATTCCCCCGAAAGCAGCATTTCTTCAAGTTCAGTTTCATTCCCTTGTGCATCGTAGCAGGCGTAGCCTTCAGATTCCTTCCATCTAACAATTTTATCCGCATACTGTTCAGACATCGTCTCAAATAAGAAATCCATTATTTGCGCCTCCTTTACCACCGGCAGTTCCCCGCCGCCATTAGTAGGATGCTTTTTAAATACCCATGCCACATACGGTCAAACAGATTGTAGGCGTCCTGATTGCTTTCTTTAGCAATTTTTTTAGAGCATGCGATGTCCTTCTGGCTTGAAGTGGTGTCCCTGAAGCGCTCGATCTATCTGTTGGAGAAGCACATCCTTCTCGTAGGGAAGCTGGGCCTTTAAACTCACGTAGTTTGACGCGTGGTTGCTCCTGAAAGTGCAGTCGCTCACCTCCAGCTGCTCCACAAGCAGCTTCGTTTCAAAAAGCACGTCCCGGGGACCCGGTACAATAAAAGATCCCTCACGGGTCCATTTATAGACCTCAGTACCTGGTTCAAGCATGAGTGTCAGTAGACCAATATAATCCGGATCCATGGCCGACAGCACGCTTCCAGTCATCTGCGCATGCTCTTCAAGGTCAGAAGTTCCGCCCAGTCCAGAAATTGCCGTAACTGAGAGAGGCATCCCTGCGCGCTTTGCAAGCATTGCCGCTTCAATCATCTCACTTGAGCTGACACCTTTTCGCATTTTCTTAAGGATCTTGTCTGAACCGGATTCAAGGCCCAGATAAACAATCCCCAGCCCTGCATCTTTAAGCATCCGTAACTGACCTTCACCTTTTTCAAGAATGTCCTGCGCTGTTCCATAGATTCCAATCCGCTCACATTGTGGAAAAATGGCGTCTATGGCCTGCAGGATTCTCAACAGGCCCTGCGTGCCGATTGAGAGGGCATCACCATCCGCGATAAAAACCCGCTTGGGTCGATATCCAGCAGCAGCGGCCATCTGCAGGTCTTCAACTATTTCCTTTTCAGTCCGAACTCTAAACCGCTTTTCCTTGTACATGTCGCAAAATGCACATGCATTGTGCCTGCAGCCTATGGTCGCCTGTAAAATATAACTTCTGCCTTCACTTGGAGGCCTGAAAATTCTTCCTTCGTATCTCATGCAAACACCTCTACCGTTCGTCTTCTCTTATTCCACTTGTTTTTGAAACGCGCACGCTGCATGCGTCCTTGTCCTTTACAGAGTCAAGCGGCTCCAGTAATATTAAAGTATGCAAATCTGTAAAATCAGTATTTGCAAAAGGAGGTTCTATGCATATTATCCATGATGTCCATACAATTAAGCAATATGTAAATAAATATCATATAACACGCTGGTTCAATACCCTGTCCATGGACGATGTGAAAATCCTGCTGTACGATCAGGGTGAATACATGGCCCGCAGCGGCGAACCCCTTGATTACTTCAAGTTTTTCGTGAAGGGACGCGCCAAGGTCTATACCGTCATGCACAACGGAAAATCCTATTTGCTCTCCTTTTACGAACCTGTACAGGTAATAGGCGATGTCGAGCTTATGAACGATCCCGCAATGGGCTGCAATTGTCACGTTGAAGCGCTGACACCCTGTGAATGCATTGCCATTCCCATGGATGTCGTCGCAGGCAAATACATGGATGACAACACCTTTCTGCGCGCAATCGGGCGAAGCCTTGCCATCAAGACCTTCAATGAATCTGTAGACAGCTCCATCAATCTGCTCTACACCCTGGAAAGCAGGCTGGCAGCCTACATTCTTGCGCTCGCCCCCAATTTGAGCCAGGTCCAGCTCAACGAAACCTATTCCGATATGGCAGAACTCCTTGGAACGAGCTACAGGCATCTGGCCCGTGTCATGAACAAGTTTGTCGATGAAGGCCTGATTGAGAAGTCCAGAAAATCCATACGCATTCTGAACCCAGAGGGACTGAGGCGCTATGCCGGCGACTTGATGCTGCAACCGGAGTTCGACGACTATACCTTCTAGTCACACCACACCTCAGATATAAATAAAGGTCCCCAGTCTTTACTGAGGACCTTCAATCTTATGATTCAGTTTTCTGTGTCAACCAAGACACACAGATCAAGAGCTTTACTTATCACTGTCCTCTTCCGTTTCGTCAAGTTCTTCAGACAAGTCCACATAACCAAAATTCACATTGCAAGAACCCTTATCACAGCTATCGCAGCTGCATCCCTGGCACTCGCCATTTGACCCCTTCTTAAAGGTCTGGTATGCCTGATACCCACCATATCCAAATATCAATCCTGCCAGAATAAGCGTTATAACTGTGCCCATCCGATCACCTCGCTTTTAAAATCCGAGCAGACTCCCAATCTGAAACACCAGAAAAGAGAATATCCACGCAACGACGATTTGGTACGTAACAGAAAAACCCGTCCATTTCCATGAATTCGTTTCACGTTTTATGACACCAATCACTGCAACACATGGCGTATACAGAAGCACAAAGACCATGAAAGCATAGGCCGACAGTGCTGTAAACTGGCTTCTAAGTATATTTGCGAACTCTACCGTTGCTTCAGGATCTGCAAAACCATAAACAATAGCCATGTTTGAGACAACAATTTCCTTGGCTGCAATCCCCGTCAGTAAAGACAGCGCAGCCTGCCATGTTCCGTATCCCATTGGTGAGAACACCGGCGCAATCATCTTGCCTATGCCTGCGCCAAAGCTTTCAGTAATCGGTGCAGGGCCTGACATATTGTAGTTGGTTATGACCCAAAGCAGTACAGATGCCGCAAATATTACGGTACCAGCCTTAACAATGTAGCCACGCACACGTTCCCATACGTGTATGAGGAGCGCTTTTGGAACCGGCAACCTGTAAGTGGGCAGTTCCATAATAAAAGGCGTGTCTTCACTTTTAAACAGGAAGCGTCTGAAAACATAAGCCACAAGAAGGGCCACAAGAATTCCAAACACATACAGGGAATATGTCACAACCGATTCATAGCCCCTAAAGAAGACCGATGAAAACAGAATATATACCGGCAGTCTCGCACTGCAGGACATGAAAGGATTGATCAGAATCGCTATAAGTCTGTCATTCTCATTTTCCAAGGTTCTTGTTCCCATAATGGCCGGCACGTTACATCCGAATCCGAGAATCATGGGAATGAAGGTCTTTCCATTAAGACCGACCTTGGTCATCCAGCGGTCCATGATAAATGCCACACGTGCCATATACCCGCTGTCTTCAAGTATTGATATAAAAAAGAACATGATTGCAATATTAGGTACAAAGGTCAGTACACCACCGACACCCCCAATGATACCATCGACAACCAGGGACTGCATCCACTCAGCAACACCCGCTGCCTGCAGCAGCGCGAGCGTCCATCCCGACACGTACTCGGAAAAGAAGACGTCCAGCAGATCGACACCATAGCCTCCCAAGGTGAAGGTCATATTGAAAACCGCATACATAATCGCTGCAAATATTGGAATGCCAAACCACTGATTGAGCAAGTGCTTGTCCAGTTTTGCAGAAAGCTTGTCATAGCTTTCTTCAGGCCGCACAACATGGGCCTCCATAAGCGTGTTGATCACACGGTATTTTTCATTAGCAATAAGCTCGTCGAGCACTGGGAATGTATCCAGTCCAGGGATTTCAATGTTTTCGAGAAGCATCTCATCACGGTCCAGCGCCTTGATACTTGCCCACCTCAGGTTCATAAACTCCGGCAACTTCGGCAAGGCTGTTTCCATTTTTCCAATGGCCTGCTCAAGTTCATCTGAATACACAATGTGCGCATGCGCTTCCGAACTGCCCTGACCCGAAATCTCCAGTATCTTGTCGAGCAAGCTATCCAGCCCATGTTCGCGCCTTGCGACAATTGGAACAATTGGAACGCCCAGCGCTAGAGAGAGTCCATCCACATCGATCTCGATGCCCCGCTTCTTGGCTTCATCCATCATGTTCAGTGCAATGACCACCGGTCTTCCGAGCTCCATAAGCTGAAGCGTCAGAAAAAGATTTCGCTCAAGGGCACTGGCATCAACGATATTGACGATAATATCCGGTGACTCCTCCAGAATATACTGTCTGGAAATGCGTTCTTCAAGCGAAAAGGGTGACAGAGAATAGATTCCCGGCAAATCCACCACAGTAATCTCTTCATTCTTGTATTTCAGGGTGCCTTCCTTCTTCTCGACAGTGACACCCGCCCAGTTTCCAACATAATGTCTTGCGCCTGTCAGTCCATTGAGCAGGGTTGTTTTCCCGCAGTTTGGATTTCCCGCCAACGCCATAGTGTGCTTTTTCATACTTCCACCTATATTCTATAAGTCAATTTTTTCTAATTATTTCATATAAACACATTCATTTGCTTAAACACAGCAAAACTCGCCATCCGTCTAACGTCAGCGAGTTTAAATATATAATTTCGATATCCCTTGTAACGGCTTGTTTTATATCTGTTCCACAATAATCTTTGATAGCACGCCACGACCAAGTGCAAGACGTGTACCTCGAACTTCTATAATGACAGGACCATTTGATGTTGCAGATACGACATCAAAGCGTACACCCGGTGTAAGTCCCATATCCTGAAGCTTCTTGCGCAGTTTTTGTCCCCATGCAATTTCTTTTAGAACTACTTTATTTCCAGGCTTCGCCATCATTAGCGGCATATGAATACCTCCATCATGAAATCGATTATCATTTACACTCTAATTGTAGTATGAATGATATTCATTGTCAATACAATTGAACTATTTCTTCACAATGACATAAGTCCACAATTGTACTCATTCCAGCACTTGCGATCACTTTTCACTGCATGCATGCCTGAAATCACAGGAAAGAACATGGTCATTGACAAGCCCAACAGCCTGAAGATGAGAATACATAATGACAGGTCCAAGAAACTTCATGCCTCTTTTTTTCAGGTCCTTGCTGATGCGGTCTGACAAGTCAGTTTTTGCCGGCAGATCTTCGACCTTCTCATAGACACCGACAATCTGCTCTCCCTGAACATAATCCCACAGATAGGTATCAAAGCTCCCATGTTCTTTCTGAATGTCCAAGAATATACGTGCGTTGTTTATGGCCGCTTCAATTTTTCTCAGGTTGCGCACAATACCGCTGTCCGCCATGAGACGCTCTACATCCGCCTGGGTGAACTGTGCCACCTTTTCAGGATCAAACCCTGCAAAAGCCAGTCTATATGCTTCCCTCTTCCTGAGGATGGTAATCCAGCTCAGTCCTGCCTGAGCAGATTCCAATATTAGAAATTCAAAATGGACCCGGTCATCATGTACCGGCTTTCCCCATTCCTCATCGTGGTATTTGACATACAGGGGATCGTCCCCACACCAAGCGCATCTCTTCATCTTTCCACTCCTTCAGGTTTTCTTCCTTGTTTAAGGCCACTTTAGCCATGAAGTCTTTTACGTATTGAGTCAGCCGCCATCCTGCCACTTGAGAAGGCCCACTGAATATTGTAGCCACCGGAGTCGCCATCCACATCGAGCACTTCCCCTGCAAAATACAGTCCCTCTACGACTTTCGATTCCATGGTCGACTGAGATACGCCCTTTAGCGCAACCCCACCCGCTGTTGCCATGGCGCTTTTCATGCTGCCCAGTGTGCGAATTGTCATTCTAAAGCCTTCTGCATGACTCAGCAGCCATTTCCTAGAGCTCTTTCCCAATTCTGCACAAATGGTATCCTTTGTCACTTCAGGCGCCAGCTCGACCAGTAAATCAGCACTTTTCCTTGTCATGCTTTCACCCAGAACCGTCCGTACAAGCTTCTTGTTGCCGCTCAAGAGCTTGTCTTCAAGACTTTTTCGACTTTCTCCGGGTCCCAGCATGCAAAGCTCGATTTGATCACCTGACCTGAAATCTCTGCTGTTGTCAAGGATGCAGGGCCCACTGAGCCCCGTGTGCGTCACAAGAATATCTCCCCTGTAGCTGCCTATTTTTTTTGAGTCTCTATAATGGTGAAATCTGCCGTCAACATATGTTGTTCCAGCAAGCGGTGTCAAAGAAAAATCTTCCATATAGGCAGGGGTAAGTGCCGGATGCAGGGTTTCGATTGCGTGGCCCAAGGTCCTCGCAATTTCAATACCGCTACCGTCGGAACCCGTCATGGGATAAGATGCACCCCCGGCTGCAATTACCACCGTTTTCGCTTTCCATCTTTCATGTTTTCCGTGCACAACAAAGCCGTCCTTTTCCACAGTAAGGCCTATCACCTTTGCGTCTGTTCTGATTTCAGCGCCGCCTGCAGTGCAGCCGTCCCTCAAAGCACGAAAGATGTCCCATGCGTCGAGACTTTTCGGAAACACTTTTTCATCCGTCCGCACGAAGACCTCCACCCCACGGGATTTGAAAAAATCCATGACCGCTGCATTATCAAATGCGGACAGTGCCTTTCGCACAAACCTGCCATGCGCACCGTATTTTTCAAAAAATTCTCTTATGGAACCGTCATGGGTGAAATTGCACTGACCTGAACCGGATAGCAGCAGCTTCTGGGCCGCCTTTGCCTCACCCTCAAGTATGAGCGTTTTCATGCCATCGAGAAAACAGCCTGCCATGAGACCAGCAGGTCCCGCACCAATTATTATACAATCATAGACCATTTCGACACCCACCTTACCTATGTGATAAATCTAAAAAAGACCTTGTATAAGGTCTTTATCAGACAGTATTTTCTATTACTTTTTAAGGGCTTCTGCCTTTTCGACAGTTTTACGCACCGCTTCAATGACCGCTGTTCTAAATCCAGCCGCTTCAAGTACTGCAACACCTTCAATGGTCGTTCCTCCCGGTGAACAGACCTGGTCCTTTAGCACACCCGGATGTCGACCTGTTTCAAGCACCATCTCCGCAGCACCCTTAACTGCCTGCGCTGCCAGTTCCATGGCCTGATTTCTAGGAAGTCCCTTGAGGACAGCACCGTCAGCCAGCGCTTCTATCATCATGTAGACGAAGGCCGGCGAAGAACCGCACGCGCCAATGACTGCTTCCATCTTATCCTCATCGATGACAATCGATTTGCCCACACTTGAGAACAGCCCTTTCACAAAGTCTATTTCCTCTGACTCAACAAGCGGATTTGGCGTTATGGCAGTCATGCCTAGACCTACCTGCATTGGTGTATTGGGCATGGTTCTGATGATTTTACTCGCCTTACCCATCCAGTCCGTCACCATGCTTATTGTCACACCAGCTGCTACAGAAATAAATACCGTTTGTTCACGCAAAACCGGGCTTATTTCCTTGATTACCGATTCGTACTGATAGGGTTTCACTGCAAGAACCAAATAGTCCGCTGCCTGTGCCACTTCCTGATTTGAACGCAGCGGATTGCAACCAGCCGCTTCAATCTCTTCCTTAACGGATTCAACTGACAGTGTCGATATATAAATATCGCCAGCTTCAATGTATCCTGACTTCACTACACCGCCCACAAGTGCCCGGGCAATGTTTCCATATCCAATTACACCTAATTTCATACCTGCCTCCAAAGCCTTATTTGTTGTTCATCTCTTCTATCATTTTTGTCAAAATTTCCTCTTTAGTCAAGCCATCTTCGGGAAATGTTACATAATCATTGACAAGAGAACAGTCCACAAGGTTGGAATCAGCCGTTTTCAGGGTTTCAAAAATAGATTGTAGCTTAGATTCAACAATAATCCGTCCCTTTTCCCCGCAGAAGGGAAAAAAGCTCACAAAATGGTTGAGTCCAAGGGATACAAGGGCATCGGTTTCCCAGTAGGTTCCCTGGAGCTGGGAAAGAAATCTTGGGGACACGCGCACATTGGCGTCGCTTCCGTCATGGCGAAGCACACTGCTGAAACAGATGGTCAGCCCATAGGCGCCTTTTTGCGCCTTTCGTATTTCACCTGCCAGGTACTTTGTAATATCCAGAGCAATCTTTTCACCGGCATTTGTGGCAGCCTGTATCGGCATCGTAAGCCCAATATTACGTTTAATGCGGCTCACAAGCATGCTATCTTCCACCGATTTGAGAATATAGTCGTTTGCCCCAAGCTTCATGGCACTGATAAATCCTTTTCTAGAGGACGAGGATGTAAAAATAACCAGGGGAATTGTCGAGTGCAGCTGCCTAAACTCCTCCATGCGCTCTACCAAAACTGGATCATCAAAATTGATATCTGCCATAATACAGTCAACCTGGAAGGTGTCATGATCAACGAGACTAATCAGCTGCCCATAACTCATCGCTTCATGTACACGAATGTCCGTCATGCTGAGAAGACCCTTTACTCTATTTCGTATAAACGCTTTTTCGTCGAACAGTACTAAATGATTCATGTCAGCTCTCCCTTCTGTACTTTTATTATACCCATACAGCTCAAGCCCTATTACAGACGTTTGACCTATTTTTGAAAACGCGCTAATTTTTTTGAATTTTCGAACGATATTATTGATATAGGAGCATAGTGTACGTCTACATGGAGGTGAGACATATGAGGATTGAGAATTCTTCGATAAGCATGGAGGCAAGTCGAGAATTCAAAAAGACGGAAACCTCAAGCACAAGACTCCAGTTCTGGCATGCTCAGGCAGTGCAGCTGCAGCAGGATGCCCTGAAACTATCACCTGAAGGGATCAGCCTTGCAGAAAATGACACATCCCATTCACAAAACACAGACGCAGTCGACGATCTTTCAAGTACCGAGGATGAACTGGACGCATATCTCTCAGACGAGGATAGACTCAAAATCCGTCTGCTTGAAAATTTGATTTCCTACTTGACCGGCAAACCATTCAAGTTTTCTCTGATTGGCCTGCGCCGGGTCAGAAATGGAAAACACGGCAGCAACTCAGCACAACAGCGCAACACCCAGCCTGCCATTACCGGGTGGGGCTTCAGCTACAGGCAAACAAAAACCAAGCACGAGTCAGAAAAAATGACTTTCTCGGCTTCGGGAACCGTCAAGGACAGTAGCGGCAAAGAAGTGTCCTTTGACCTCAATTTGATGATGAAAAGAGAAACGTACGAAAAATCCAGTATTGAAATCAATGCTGGGCAGACACTGATTGACCCTATCGTTGTGCAGACAGACCACATTCCACCTGGGCTTTCAGACCGCAAAATCCGATTCGACCTTGATCTGGACGGTGAGCTGGACGATGTCAGCGTCCCCCGTGACGGCAGTGGCTTCCTGGTTTTTGACAGAAACGGCAACGGGATCATCGATGATGGCTCCGAACTTTTCGGGCCTTCCACAAACAATGGATTTTCAGAGCTCCGCGAGCTGGACGATGACCATAACGGCTGGCTTGATGAGAATGATGTGGCTTTTGACAAGCTTCAGATCTGGTCTATGAACAGATCTGGTGAGATGGAACTCAGCGGGCTTCTCGAAGCAGATGTCGGTGCTATTTATCTGTCCTCTGTTTCCACAGAATACACCTTGATCGATGAAGCTTACGAACAAAATGGTCAACTGCGCGAGAGCAGCATATACATGAAGGAGAGTGGCGGTGTAAGTTCAATCCACGAACTGGATATTCTGGTTTGAAAACTCATATGAAATCGGATAAAATGAATACTATAATCTATAGCGGGCAAGTGATTTCTTGCTCGCTATTTCTGATTCTGGAGGTGAGCGTGTTGCAGACAAAAGATTATCGTTCGGTGCTGAACGCATATAAAAACGGCGTTGCGCCTACCCACATCCCAAACGCTCTAATGGTTGGAAGAAAAGATGAGTCCGGTGAACTGAAACGATGCTTCAGCAATACAGCAGATGGCATCAGCTGCTTCAAGTGGATTGTCGGCGAATATGGCGCAGGCAAGACCTTTCTGCTCAACCACGCCAAGGCAGAAGCCCTTGAGGATGATTTCATCGTCTCTCATATACAAATTGACAAGACCTTCAGATTCAACAACCTTGAACAAATGTATTATAAAATAATGCATAATATTTTTGTAAAAAGCGTTGTCGACAGAAAATGCAGTTTTGATGACCTTTTCGATATATGGATAGAAAATCTTCAAAACACACCCAACCGCGCCCAATCGGCTGAGGAGATAAACCGCGTCATTGAAACTTTAAATCGTTTCAACAACGCTTTTTCAAGGTCTTTTCTCACCTATATCCGGGCTCGTATCAAGAAGGATACAGCTGTTTCTGAAGCTGTAGCCGCATGGATTACCGGCGAAAAGAACATTCCACTTGCACTGAAAAAACAGTTTGGCATTGTGGGTGCAGTAGACAAGTTCAATATGATGGATTTCATGCGCGCCTTTACCCACTTGATCACCCTGCTCGGCTACAAAGGGTTTATCGTTCTGGTTGACGAGCTTGATCTCATTGTGGATGAACGCAGCGACATCCGTCATAGCGCCTATGCAAACATACGACAGCTCATAGACCTCATAAGCACAGGCGAGCTCAAGCAGACCTTCTTCATACTTTCGGGGACACCACGTCTCTTGCACGATGAGAAGGGCGTCAGCTCTTATGGTGCACTGGCTCAGCGTCTCGGACACGCCATTGACCCCCTTCGCAAAAACATGGGAGACCTCAGACAGCCTGTCATTTGGCTCAGTCCACTTGGTCATGCGGCATATGGAGAGTTTACAGATGCCCTATATGGCATATATAAGGCACAATACGATGTTGAACTGAAAATCAGCACTGATTCGCTGAAAAACTGGGTCCTGCTTTCCTATCATAAGGAGGGCGCAGACTTGAAAGGCCTGACATTCAGAGATTTCGCCACAAAACTTCTCGAAATTCTCGATATCATTCAGCAAAATCCCAAGAACAATGTCTTCCGTTCCGAGCTTCTTGCCACCGAAAAAAACGGTCAGGTCATTTTTAAGACCAAATCAATTTCAGGCTAATTCAAACTCTGTTCACATCTTGAGTTTATACTATACATAAACCATATAGAAAGTTGAGTCTCAGCATGTACCGTATTAAACAACTTCGCAGTTTGTTAAATCTTCTGGCAGCCTTTCTCATGGTTGTCCTTCTGTTCTACGGTGATACAACCCTCTTCGCTCTTGCCTATATTCTAATCACCCTGCTCATGATTGGTCATACATTCAGAATTGAGGAGGAAAGCAAGACGCGGGCAATACTGGTCATTTTATACATAAGCGTTCTCGCCTTGAAGCTTGCATTCAGCAATGTCGGCATTTTTGGAAAGGGTCTATTCGGCATTCCAAAATCCGCCGCCAAGCTCATTGGTGTGACGCTAATTTACGTGCCTTTTTTAATTGATTATCTTGTGACTTTCAAACGTTATACGCAGTTCTTCTTCCCATCCATGGAAGAGATTGCTTCCTTCAGTTTCCATCAGTTCAGAAATAACAAGGAGCTCATCTTCAGTAAGATGCATGTCGTCAGTAGAGCACGTAAAAGTATTTCCCGAGACAATATCGATGAAATACTCAGGGATATCCCGCGGCACAGTTCCAGAAAATACATAAACAACGGCAGCCTCACCGAGGCTTACTTCAATCAGGCCTATGAAAGTCTGAGCGATCCGCATCTGTATATCATCATTTCCAACACGGGAAGTGCGGCAAGTGAGGTCATCTCCCTCTTCACGAGCAAGGAGTACAATCACGCCTCTCTTTCATTTGACCATGACTTAAAGACCATCATCAGTTACAACGGCGGCGAAAATGTATATCCGCCTGGACTCAATGCTGAGATGGTGGAATACTTCAATAAGAAAAATGATGCTTCCATCATGGTCTACAAAATGCGCATTGCGCCTGAAAAGAAACGTCTCCTCATTGATGAGATCAAAAAGATCAATGCTGAGGGCAGTGCCTACAATTTGCTCGGACTTGTTTTCAGGTATTCTCACAAGCCCAACATCATGTTTTGTTCCCAGTTTGTCTACAAGATGCTCAAGCTTGCTGACCTGCAATACTTCAACAAGAAAGAGACCAGTGTCAAACCCACGGACTTTGTTGAACTGGACTATAAAAGACAACTTGAATTCGTATATGAAATTCATTTCCAATAAAAATCAGGTATCTCAATACATATTGAAATACCTGATTTCTATTCTTCAAGGACGAGCCTTATGATTTCCAGAACATTCTTTTCATCAAAGGGCTTGATGATATAGTGTTTGGCACCTGCTTCCAGTGCTTCAAACACTAGCTTTTTCTGGTCAATTGCACTTATCATGATTACGCGAGCATCTGGAAAACTCTCAATGATCTTATGAAGTGCTGCAATTCCATCTACGAGCGGCATTGTAATATCCATGGTTACAATATCCGGCTGATTCATCTTGTAAGCGTTAAACGCCTCCTGTCCATTGGATGCCTCGCAGATAATTTCATGCCCCCCTTTTATCAAGAGTCTCCGCAGTGTCTTCCTAATCACTACCGAGTCATCGGCAATGAGAATGTTTGCCATATACGTCCTCCTTATGCTCTACCTACGCCTAATATACCCTGCCGAGTCCTAAAAAAACCTATTTCGTAGGATATTTTTGCTAAATTCACAGTTGCGCTTGAATAATTCCTTAACAAACATTATTATAGTAATGTTATTTGCAAGGATGGAGGAACCCCTATGCTATTACCTATTGAGTACGAAAAACTAGAGGACAAAAACTGCCTCTTCATAGATGTGCGCAGTCCAGCAGAGTACGCTGAGTCGACAATTTATGGCGCAATAAATCTGGCACTTTTCACAAACGAGGAGCGCAAGATCATCGGAACCATGTACAAACACAATTCTCCTGCGGAGGCGAAGCAACTTGGTGTTGAAATTGTGTCCCGAAAGCTGCCTGAGCTCTATAAGACGGTTTCTGATCTAAAAAGAGAAACTGGAAAGCGCATCGTTTTCTTCTGTGCTCGCGGCGGTATGCGAAGCACCTCTATCGCCCTGCTTCTAAACGGCCTGGGGGAGAATGTCTATTATATCAAGGACGGATACAAGGGGTATAGAAAAGCGGTTGTAAAGGGGATTGAAGAAGAGAACGCCAAAATCACTTATATCGTCCTGCACGGCAGAACGGGTGTCGGAAAAACAAAAATACTGGACCATCTGGTTGAAAAGGGTCTTGATGTACTGGACCTTGAAGGTGCAGCAAATCACCGCGGCTCATTGCTTGGCGGCGTCGGTCTTGGGGACCAGCCCTCTACCAAAGCCTTTGAAACCACCATTTACCATACACTGAAAAACCGTAAGTCTGACTATGTCTTTGTCGAAGCCGAGAGCAGACGCATTGGAAAACTGTTCGTACCAACCTGCATCAAAGAACATATGTCCGAAGGCTACCAGCTCCTGATTGATGCGGATGTCCACTTCAGAGCAGAGCACTTGATTTCGGAATACACGGATCTCGAGCCTGGCAATGTGGAGCTTCTCGAAGCAATTGATAAGATCAGACGTTACATGGGCAATGCGCCTGTTGAAGCCCTTCAGGAACTCGTCAAGCAGGGCGAGTTTGTAAAGGTTGCCGAGGAGCTCATGGTCAACTACTACGATCCCATGTATGATCACAGCATTAAAAAGCATGATTTCGACAGTACCTTTATGGTGGATGATTTCGAACGGGTTGCCGACCGTCTGTCCGACTGGTTGGAAACCATGAAACCAAAAGAAGAACCCACACAGGGTGAGTAAGAGAACGAGAGCAATTTCGATTGCTTATCACGAATAAAAAAAGAAGGCTTGCTTACGCAGCCTTCTTTTTCATATTTTTGTTGAATTGATTCCTATACCACTCTATTCTTGCCGGTTTCATTTCTACCCGGTATGGTGGAGTCACTGTCCCAGTCTATGCTCTATGAGTTCGACGAGCTCTTCTGCAAACCGGTTCAGCTCATCCTGATTTTTTCCTTCGATCATTACGCGTACGAGGGGTTCTGTCCCAGAAGGACGAATGAGCACACGGCCCTGTCCGTGGAAAAAGTCTTCCACTTCAGCAATGCGCTTGACGATTGCTTCGTCTTCACCATAAGCATGCTTCTTCACGTTGGACACCCGTGCATTTTTAAGCACCTGAGGATACGTGTCCATGATGTCTGCAAGCTCCGAAAGCTTCTTTCCAGTCTCTTTCATAACGTTAAGAAGCTGCACTGCCGTCAGCAGCCCATCCCCTGTCGTATTGTGGTCCAGAAAAATGATATGTCCGGACTGTTCTCCACCCAAGCTGTGCTTTCCGGCACGCATCGCCTCAAGGACATAACGGTCACCAACCTTTGTCTTTTCAAGGCTTATTCCCGCTTCCTTCATGGCGATATCAAGTCCCAGATTGCTCATAACCGTTGCGACTATCGTATCGTTGTTAAGCTTTCCGCTGCGCTTCATGTGTGCGCCGCAGATTGCCATAATCCGGTCACCATCAATAACGCGCCCCTTTTCATCCACTGCGATGAGGCGGTCTGCATCACCATCAAAGGCAAGACCAATATTGGCTTTATTTAAAATAACCTCTGCAGCTACCTTTTCAGGATGCGTCGACCCGCATTCCTGGTTGATATTGTAGCCATCCGGCTCTGCATGAATACAGGAAACCTTAGCACCCATGTCTTTGAGTGTCTTTCGCGCGACCTCAAAGGCAGCGCCATTCGCCGCGTCTATGATAACCTTAAGCCCCTCAAAGTCTGTTTCAACCGTCGACTTTACATACTCGGAGTACATATCACGCGCTCTGAAAACCTCCGTCTTGCGGCCCAGCTCCGTACCTGATGGATTGTAAGGAATGTCCTTGTCCTCTAAAATGAAGGCTTCAATTTCCGCCTCCACTTCATCGGGCAGCTTGAAGCCCTCTTTGTCGAAAAATTTAATGCCATTGTACTCTACAGGATTATGCGAAGCGGAAATCATAACGCCCGCGTCCACATCAAGATGTCTCACAAGATGCGCAACAGCCGGAGTTGGCAGAACCCCAATCTTGATAACATCGCAACCGGCAGAGAGAATCCCTGAAATCATGGCCGACTCAAGCATGTCCCCAGAGACGCGCGTATCCTTTGCAATGAGAATTTTCGCCTTATCGTTCTTCTCTTTATTTTCAGTCAGGACGAATGCGCCGAAGCGTCCCAGCTTATATGCCAACTCATTTGTCAGTTCAACATTCGCAATGCCTCTTACACCGTCTGTTCCAAATAATTTACCCAAGTCCATGCCTCCTGAAAATATATTGATCCCACAGATTCTATTCTAGCATACACCACCATTTAAGCGAAAAAAGTGCGCGTATAACCGTAAACCCCTTGCTTATCTGCCGTAAGATTTTACTTATAACGCCCCAGGCGGCTGATGTTCCTTCAACCACTGTGCATATTCCTCGAAGGATTTGCACTCTGGAACTGTCTCATCATACATAAGGGCTTCAAGCGCCAATCTCAGCTGTCGAAGCGCCACATTTTTCTTAAACTCTTCCGGATGACTCCCATAGAAGTCAAGGAGCGAATCCAATGTATACTTGAGTGTTTGGCGGTTAACATCCCTGCGAATCAGTCTGTTTACCGCTTTTATCATATCAGACGGAATAGGCTTGTCCTGTTCAATAAGATTGATGATCATCTTCATGTAGCCAATCAGGCAACCATTTCCCTGGCATTTACCACAGTGCTTCTCGCCTCGGCACATGTCATCCAGCCCCAGTTTCACAACATGAATCATCCTGTACAGCTGTGCCGCCTTTCGCTTGAACTGCGTCTCCCGTACAGTCTGCACTTCACTGTGATACGTTTTGAAACGAAAGGCCATAATTGCCGCAATTATCAGAACCAGAGACAATACGGTTCCCGTGCTCAGACCCATTAATGCTGAGGCAGCGACCACTTTTTGAATACCAAAAATAAGGAATGCCGTAGCCGCAAGAACCTTCATGATTTCTTCAGGAATGCGCTCGCCAAAACGCTGTGCAATCAAGATGCCGATGAGACTGGTTAAAACCATGCCACTGACAGTACCTAGCAATGTCAAGAGCGGATACGCAGAACTCGTTGAAAGGGACAGCGCTGTCAGCTGCGTCTTATCGCCAAGTTCGCCTAGAAAAAATGCTATTGCCACGGTTATGAGAGGTCCAAACTTCTCCTTGCTCTCCGCCTCGTCCTCTGGTTCTTCATAATCCAGAGACAAATAGGCAAACACGAGAAAGAGAAGGCCCGATATACTGTGAATGATACGCATATCCAGAGATTTAGCCAGCATGGATCCTAAGAGAATTGCCAGTCCATGATTGGCAGCCGAGCCAAGTGCGACCCCGACAAGAATCTGATGCAGCTTATACTTTGTCGCAAATGCCATGGCAACTATTTGAGTTTTATCCCCCATTTCAGCAATGAAAATGAGGATGAGCGCTTTTAAAAAATCCATAATCCAACCTAATCCAACTGGAATGTCTTCCATTTACCTTTCCTTATATAATACTGCCCAATTGCAGCCTCAACAAATACAGACCCCGCTACAGCCCACCAGACACCATCCGTTCCCCAGTGAAAGAGAGTTACCAGAATCCATGCAGCAGGCACCTTGAAGACCATATTCGCCACTAGTGATGATATCATAGCTGGGCGTGTATCGCCAGCCCCTTGGAACACACCACCGTAGATTACGGGAAATATGACTGCCACAATCCCAATATAGACAATTCTGAGATAATGCACACCAATGGTCACCACCTCTGGATCTTTCAGAAAAAGTTTCATGAAAAACTCCGGAAAAATCACATAAGGTACAGCAAACACGACCATGTTGACCGCACCAAGCCTTAGCCCCTGCCTAATCAGTTCATCAAGTGCCGAATCGTCCTTTCGCCCGAGTGCCTGACCAACCATGATTGACATGGCCACAGAAAGCCCTGATAGAAATATGAAGGTATAGCTAAAAAGCTGTCCACCAATTCCAAATGCAGCTGTTCCAGCATTCCCGCCAGCACGGAGCACAATGGCAAACATAAGCATACCCGTTACAGGTCTGGAAATCTGCTGGATGCATGCCCAAAAACCGACACGCATAATTTGACCGGTTCTCTCCCGTTCAATCCGAAGACCTTTTAGGAACTGTCCCATATGGTTTCCATAGATGTTCTTTATGACACGCATGACAATAAGCAGGCTTCCACACGCCATGGCAGCCACCGTTGCAAGTGCTGCCCCTCGGATACCCATCCCTGCCTTAAAAATCAAAATCGGATCGAGAATGATATTCAAGACATTGGTCATCCCAAAAATAACAAGTGGGCTCTTGGTATCGCCTGTTCCCTGAAGAACATTGCGCATTGCAAAATTGACAAATACAAAAGGCGTTCCCCACAGCACAATTTTCAAGTACTCTGATGTGAACTGGATTGTGCTCGGATCCTTGGCGCCATAGATATTCACAATGATAAAGTCCGATGCCAGGTGCCCTAGACCGCCAACCAGGGTTCCAATCAAAATTGAAAGTATCAGCGCATTGCTTGTCGCTGAACGGATTTTTCCCCAGTCCGACTCGCCATAGCCTCTTGAGGCAATTGCAATCGCGCCGGCACCCACAAGTGAAGACATGATGAACACAACGCCAGCAGCCGAGGTGCCAAGTGCTGCAGCCGATGCATAGACCGTCCCCAGTTTAGAAACAAAAAACAGATCACACGTATAAACCAGTGACTGCAGAATCGTCCCCACCATTACCGGCCAGGACAACTTAATAATCTTTCCGATTGCACCTTCCATGGATTCCCCCGCTTTCAGGAAGTTACTCCTTGATTATATCTACACCCAATACCCATCCTGGTTCCGGTGCAGATTCGATTTCTATGAAAATTGAATGTATGTAGGCTTCTGAGATTATATCGAAATAAGGCGCCGCGACATATACATCTTCCGTGCCCAGTGCAGCCTGATACCAAGGGCGCATTCGCGGATCATAGCCCTCCGGCAGCTCCATGTCATCAGAAGCGATAAGACGTCCATCCGGCGCGGCCAGATACACCGCGCCCACCTGGGGATTCTCCTGCATGAAATCATAGAATACCTGACGCATATCCTGGGCGGCTTCATATGGAGACAATGCCGCACCAAGACTTTCAAGTGCTTCTGTCCACGCATCCATTTCTTCTTCACCTAATGCCTGGCCCTCTTCCTCTTTTGAGCCCGTCATTGATAGTGTCTCCGCTTGAGGTGGGTTCAGGGCAGTCATGTACTGGTGTGCCGCCTCAAAATATTCCGGATTGTCTTCCAGTACAAAGTCCATTCCCAAAACAACCGGCTGCGCTTGATCATCACAGACCCTGACAGAGGTCGTGCAAATGTATGCCGATGTAAAAGCGTCCTGATATATATCTGTAAACACCTGGCCATCGAGTGCACCTTTGAACCACGAGCGCTGGCTTGGCGCATAGTCTTCAGGCATCTCTAAAGAAGGCACGACCATAAAGGTATCATCTGAAAATCCTAAATATATGTATTCAACATCCTCTGTTTTTTCCATTTCAATAATCTGCATGCAGGCTCGCTTGTCGAGGACAGAGCCCTGTGTTTCAAGACGTTCTGCAACATGTTCCGCCACAGCCTCCATTTCAAGACGCAGTGCATCGTAATAGTCTGTTCTTGCACGACCTGTAACCTCTTCAGTATTGCTGTCACCTACAGCTGTTCCACCTGCTTGTTCAACTGTCGGCAGAGCTTCAGAATCAGGTGCGATTACCTTAGAATCCTCTTGTAGTGTGCATCCTATCATGAGACTCATTGACAACACACTCAAAATCAATACCGCTTGCATGCTTTTCATATCCAGCTCGCGCATATCAGTGTCCTCCTCCAATTCACTTTATTGCACCACTTCCCATATAAATTATACGACTAATTTATGGAAACAAAATCTGTTTTAAGGATTTGTTATTGTTTTTTAACACATAAAAATGCGAATAGCCTCAGCTATTCGCATCAAAATATGCAACGTTATCCCCATAGCATATAAATGCCCCTATTTCGCTTTTTTCTGATTCAAGGCATCTCGGTATGCCTCAAGGTCGGAAATGTTCTCCTGCACCCTGCTGGACTCTTCAACAACGACCGTAGATGCAAAGAAGTCATGGAGTCCCTGCTTCCTTCTGGTGAACCGGATCGGTATGAATCCAAGTCCAAGTGTCAGGAAACATATGGTCTTCGCAATATAACGAAGTGTGGCACGTCCAAAGGTAATTCTCTCTCCGCTTTCAGATATGACGACTATCTTTTGTATGCGCTTACCTAGAGTAGCCTGAGCACGGCTGCTGTGAAGACCTGCAAAATAGAGCCAGTCAACCAGGACAGGGAGAAAGAAATAGACCATTACCATCAGCATGGGCTTGCTGCCAAGGAGCTCAGAACCAATTTCAATGCCAATCAAAGCCGCAACACTAAATGCGAGTATCACGCCCACTGAACTCGTTATCAGAAAATCAATCACCCACGCGAAGAACCTCTTTTTAAGTCCGATATTCATCCCTATCACCTACCTTTGTCTCCACCCTTTGAGAAAAGGTGTCTACTTCGTTTTACAACCCGAAATTGCTGTTCCCTCTATACTAAATTTATACCTTGTCGTGCATAAAGTTAACATAATATTCTGGTAAAACGTTTTCTATTTTTCTGCTTTCGATCTATTATCCTAGGAATTGGATTCTAAGGCTAATCCTAGCTCAAGTAAATTCGGAATATGCATAGTTATTCAGTGGGTGAATTTTTATTCACTTGCTATTTTAGATAGAGAACAGCACCGTGAAATATAGATGGCCTTGGTCGATAGACGCGCTTCTAATCTACTCCTTATTATGTCAGAAATGCCAGAGCAACCTGCGGCTGCTCTGGTCGCTAGTCGCACTTTCTAATCCACACTTTGCTATTGCAGAAACGCCAGAGCAACCTGCGGCTGCTCATGTCGCTAGTCGCGCCATATAGTTTTAGATATAAGAATCAAGCTATTCGTGCGCGCACGATAGCTTGACTCTTATATCTAAAACTGCATTTCTTTGTCTTTTTCGTATAAAAAAAGCGGCACGCCCCTTTCGGGGCCACCGCAACAACAAGAGAATGAGTAATTGGTAAGTGAGACGCTCAGTTGCAAAATGGCAACGTAGCGAATTTGGAAGTTGGAATACTTCCGCTCAGAGTAACACACTCTGAAGGTGATGAAAATTAGGAGTATGAAAACAAACCTTTTAAAAGGATTTGTCTATACCAAATTAATTCTGCCAAATTCTATTTGAATTGGCGTGCAAGCTCAGCACCCTTATCAAGTGCCTCTTCATTTACAGGAATCAGATTCGCTTTTGAAGCAAAAAGCTTTTGAAGCGTCTTCTTCACTGTTTCAAGCTTAACTGGGCCATTCAGCTCAATGTAAGCACCCAGCATGATCATGTTTGCAACACGTGCGTTGCCTAGCTCATTTGCTGCTTCATTAGCTGGAATGTAAACTGCCTTAACGTCAGAACGTGAAACCTTTTTCTCGATTAGAGAACTGTTAACCAGCACCAGGCCACCCGCTTTAACGTCAGCTTCGAATTTGTCAAGTGAAGGCAGGTTCATAACAATTGCACAAGTTGCATCGTTTGTAATGATTGGTGAACCAATCATCTTATCAGAAACCATAACGTTACAGTTTGCAGTACCGCCACGCATTTCTGGACCGTATGACGGCAACCAAGAAACCTCTTTACCTTCAAGCATACCTGAATATGTGATCAGCTGGCCCATAGACATAACGCCTTGGCCACCGAAACCTGCGCAAATTATTTTTTCGTTTACCATTTTACTTGTCCCCCTCTTCTGGTCTTCTGAAGTTGCCAAGTGGGTAGTACGGCATCATGTTCTCACGCAACCAGCCTAGAGAATCGATAGGTGTCATACCCCAGTTTGTTGGACATGTAGATAGTACTTCTACCATTGAGAAGCCTTTGCCGTCGATTTGGCACTGGAACGCTTCCTTGATTGCTTTTTTAGCCTTACGAACGTTTGCAGGTGTATCTACGGATACACGCTCAATAAATGCAGCGCCATGGATTGTCGCGAACATTTCAGAAATCTTAAGCGGCATACCTGAGTGCTCTACTGTACGTCCAAGTGGTGCAGTTGTTGCCTTTTGACCGATTAGAGTCGTAGGTGCCATCTGTCCGCCTGTCATACCGTAAATAGCATTGTTTACGAAAATCGTTGTGATTTTTTCGCCTCTGTGCGCTACGTGAACTGCTTCTGCTGTACCAATTGAAGCAAGGTCACCATCGCCCTGGTATGTGAAAACGACTTTATCTGGATGAACACGCTTGATACCAGTAGCTACAGCTGGTGCACGTCCGTGAGACGCTTCATGCATGTCACAATTGAAATACTCATATGCAAGTACTGAACATCCAACTGGTGCTACACCAATTGTATCGCCCAGCACGCCAAGCTCTTCAAGAACCTCTGCCACCAGACGGTGAATAATACCGTGCGTACAACCTGGACAGTAGTGCGTTTGCTTACCTTCTACCAGGCCTTTAGTTTTTTCAAATACAACTGCCATTATTTCGCACCTCCGATCATTTCTTTAATCTTATCCATAATCGCTTCCGGTTCAGGAATCATACCACCAACACGACCGTAGAAGTCAACTGGCAGACGACCTTCGTTAGCAATCTTAACGTCATCAATCATCTGACCCAGTGACATTTCAACTGTCAGGATACCCTTAGCAGTTTCAGGAATATCTCTGAATGGCTGCTCTGGGAATGGCCATAGTGTGATTGGACGGATAAGACCAACGTTGATGCCTTCTTCTTTCAGTGCTGCAATTGCATTCTTAACAATACGTGATGTCGTACCGTAAGCGACACAGACAATCTCCGCATTTTCCATATTGTATGCTTCGTAACGCACTTCGTCTCTACGCATTGCGTCATATTTAGCTTTAAGCTTCAGATTGTGGTTTTCAAGGTCTTGAGGATCAAGCGCCAGTGAGTTGATGATGTTAGGATTTCTTTCACCCTCCGTACCAACTGTCGCCCAGTCCTTCACAGGAAGTGTCTTGCCTGAGTGGATATCCTTGAATTCGATTGGCTCCATCATTTGACCGATCATGCCGTCACCAACAACCATAACCGGGTTACGGTAGTAGTCTGCAAGATCGAATGCTTCTTGAACCAGGTCAACCATTTCCTGCAGGTTTGCCGGTGCATAAGTCAGAAGCTTATAGTCGCCGTTTCCACCGCCACGAGTAACCTGATTGTAGTCAGATTGCGCTGGCTGGATACCACCAAGACCAGGACCGCCACGAACGATGTTTACGATAACTGCAGGCAGTTCAGCACCTGCGATATATGTGATACCTTCTTGTTTCAGGGCAATCCCTGGAGAAGATGATGATGTCATTACTCTGGCACCGGCACCCGCTGCGCCGTATACCATGTTAATTGCAGAAACTTCAGACTCAGCCTGTAGAAATACGCCGTCATTCTTAGGCATTTCACGTGACATATACTCCGGAAGTTCATTCTGTGGTGTAATTGGGTAACCGAAGAAGTACTTACATCCCGCTTTGATAGCAGCTGCACCAATCGCTTCGTTACCTTTCATTAGGACTTTAGCCATTTTAAATTTCCCTCCCTGCTATCCTTATACCATTTCTCGCTCAACAGTGATAACGCAATCTGGGCACATCATTGCGCAGTTTGCACATCCAATACATTTATCCATATCTGTTACAGATGCTGGGTGATACCCTTTTACGTTGATACGCGCCGTATCAAGCGTCATGATTTTAACCGGGCAAGCTGTTGTACAAAGACCACAGCCCTTGCAAATATCTTCGTTAATCGTAACTTTACCTTTTGCTGCCACTTTCATACCCTCCTTATAATTCCGGTATACCGCCTGGAGTATTCCAGATTTAAAGCACAAAGTCTATAACCATTCTGGTCTCATATACATCTGAATTGGGAAAATTTCGCCGTCGAGACCTTCAGGCAGGTCTTTGGCAACCTTCTCAAGTGTTGATATATAGCGCACCGGAATGTCCAGTTCCTTTGACACTTCCTCCACGAGTTCCTGTCCATAAAGGACATCTTCAACAGTTGTATCTCTAAGCAGATGGGTGTTGTTGATCAGACCGGTCACGCGTGCACCAAGTGTCGCTTCTATGGTCTTGATATGATACAGGCACCCTTCCAAGGTTGACGTTTGTTCTCTATAGCGATTGATGACACAGAACATGTCATACTCGCCCTCGATAAAATAGCGTCTATACTGAGCGAGAGCTCTTGCCCCAACTGCATCGCCACCGACATCGAGTACGAGATCGTAGGTTGTATCCTGTAGCGGCGCCTGTACCTCTGCTGTCATCATGGGAATATCCAGATTGGCATGATGACCGCGTGCACCACTGATAACGCGGATTCCCTTTTCTTCCATCATTTCTGCTTTTTCTCGGGAACGGAAGTACGGATTCACGATATCCATATCAGCAATTGCAGTTTTCTTTCCAAGCGCAGCAAGACGCATGGTATAGTTGACTGCAAATTCAGTTTTACCACTCCCGTAGTGACCAATAATAAGACGAATGCGGTTATCCTTTAACATGTTCATATTCACCTATCCTATGCTCTTAAAGGTATTCCTGAGCTTTCTCTTCACCCTTTAGAACACGCAGGCCACCTTCAGCAAGCGCCTTCATTTCATCTTCACCAGGGTATACGATTACTTTGCCCATGAACTCTACGCTATCGCTGATCCACTTCACAAATTTCTTATCGTACGCGATGCCGCCTGTTAGGATAATGCCATCAATGCGACCCTTCAGTACAGCTGCGCAAGCACCGATTTCCTTTGAAATCTGGTATGCCATCGCCTTGTAGATTGTTTCAGCTTCCTTATTGCCGGATTCGATCATTTTAACAACTTCACGACCGTCATTTGTATTCAGGTAGGCAACCAGACCACCGCTGCCCTTGATCATTTTCTTGATTTCGCCATGTGTGTACTTGCCTGAGAAGCAGAGCTTTGCAAGATCACCTACAGGTAGACCGCCCGCACGTTCAGGACTGAATGGTCCCTCGCCGTCAAGGGCATTGTTTACATCGACAACATGACCTTTCATGTGTGCGCCAACTGAAACGCCGCCACCCATATGTGCCACGATGAAATTACAGTCATCATACGCACGGTCCATTTCTGCAGCAGCACGACGTGCAACCGCTTTTTGGTTCAGTGCGTGGAAAATTGATTTTCTGTCCAGCTCAGGCATGCCTGAAATTCTTGCCACATCTTGAAGTTCATCAACGACAACAGGGTCAACAATGAATGAAGGGATGTTCAGCGAAGATGCGATTTCGTGCGCCAGAATACCGCCAAGGTTTGAAGCATGCTCGCCAAGAACGCCAACCTTCAGGTCTTCAATCATATTGTCTGAAACGTTGTATGTGCCACCTTGGATTGGTTTAAGAAGACCACCACGTCCTACAACTGCCGACAGTTTTGTAAGGTTGATGCCTTTTTCTTCAAGCGTATCCAGAATCACTTGCTTCCTGAAATCATACTGGTCAAAGATTGTGTCGTATTTTCCGATTTCCTCGGACGGATGACGAAGCGTCTCCTCAAATACAGATTTGTCATTATCAAAGATTGCGATTTTAGTTGATGTTGAACCAGGGTTAATCGCTAATATACGATACTCTTGCATTTGTGCACCTGCCTTTTATATTCAAAATATGTTTTTAACTCTCCCAAACGGAACTTTCCTATTTGCCTTGAATTGGTGTATCCAAGGTTCTCTATTTTTTGTCCCCTTATGTCCTATAAGCTGCCTAATGGCGGTAAGGCTACACTTTATGTTTCGGGGTTTATGTGAAATTCTCTTTTCAGCCGCAATGCCCTGTTGTATCTATTTGTCTTTCAATCAGCGCTTGCAATCAGCTTCTCTATATATGCATTTCTTATGTTCTACATTTTTGCTGCCATCAGCACGCCAAGCGCGATGGAGTTCAACTTCGATGCGTCGCTGTCCGCACGTGATGTCAGAACAACAGGTGCCTTAGCGCCTACGATAATACCCGCACTTTGTGCAGTACACAGGAAGTTGAGTGCCTTGTAAAGCACATTTCCCGCTTCAATGGTCGGTGCAAGAAGAACATCGCACTTGCCGGCAGCAGGATGATTGATTTTCTTAATTTTTGCAGCTTCTTCAGAGACAGCATTATCCAGAGCAAACGGTCCACCTACGACACAACCTGTCAATTCTCCAGACTCGTTCATACGTACAAGTTCTGCTGCATCTACAGTCGCTGGCATTTTTTCGTTCACTTTTTCTTTTGCACAAATCACACCAACATTCGGCACTTCGATGTCCAGTGCATTTGCTACAACAAGTGAATTCTCAATAATCTGCTTCTTAGCTTGTACATCTGGAGCAATATTCATCGCCGCGTCTGTTACCATGAGAATTCTAGGATAAGTCGGTACGTCGAAGACTGCAACATGACTCAGTACATTGCCTGTACGCAGACCCACTTCTTTGTTCAGCACCGCCTTAAGAATGATTGCTGTGTCTACGAGACCTTTCATGACCATGTGGGCCTTGCCCGAAGAAACGAGTTCGACTGCCTTAAGAGATGCTTCAGCAAGGTCCTTGATATCAATGATTTCATAATTTCCAGGATCAATGCTATGTTCTCCAGCAATGGCTTCAATAGCTTCCTTATCGCCCACAAGAATCGCCTCTGCAATGCCCTTAGATCTTGCAGCTTCCACTGCAAGCATGACATCTGAGTCCTGCGCACATGCAACCGATATGGTTTTAGGACCTCTTTCCTTTGCAATTTTCAGTAGATCTTCAAAATTCGTGATCAACTTACGTCACCTCGTTCTCAAATAATCCTTTGGATTTACGCCATTTGACACACAGGCTTTCCCCGGTATGCAGCCTACACCGAAAAGCGTGGCTTACTGCTAAAGGGGCTGTGTTTTCTATCAATACTTTGCCGACACTTCGGCATAATGTCATTAACTGCAGAAGTTCTTTGCCCACCTTTTAGGAAAGGCACTAACGCACTATATTAACGCAAGACATGTGCCAATTTGAATATTTTGCTCCCTTATTTATAAAACCACCAAACACACTGCAAATACACGTTTTCAGCAATTCCATTTTTCGTAATAAAAGTCAGAAAATATTTAAGTGCAATATTTTGCATGTAACATTTTGCACTTTACCTTTTCTTCATGCACAAACTTGCAGTCTGTCGATAATCATTATCAACATTTTGCAAGTTCACACCTGTCAACTTGTACATATATTGCACCGATCATACTAAAGAAGCCTACAACTTCATTTTCAAGCGCCCTGTTACGCACCGTGAATACGATAAATCCTTCGTATAAAAAAACGTCCATACAAAATGTATGAACGTTCGAAAGCCGTCGTATTCCCATGTCCCCCAGGAATCTTTACTGGTTGCCCGGAAAACTATTCAGAGATGGTATATCCTCTAAATATTTTATTCAAAACACCCGCTAATGAATGCCATATTTTTTCAGCTTGTAATACAGGGCTCTGAGTGAAATTCCCAAATCCTTCGCTGTCATTTCCCGATTATCATCATTGACCCTCAGAATATGCATCAAATGACGCTTTTCCGCTGCTTCCAAATGGCTGGACAACTTGCGGTCATCTTCGGGAAGTTCGGGGAGAATAAACTGATCTACCGTTTCATAATCTACACCGTCGTTTTTTCCCGCAGAAAAGGAAGGCATATGGTAGCGCTCAAGCATCCGCTCACTCATTCTCATATTGATCATGGACCGGCCGATATAGTTTTCAAGTTCCCGTACATTCCCTGGCCAGTCATAGGATTTAATATGCTCCATAGCCGTCCGGCTGATGCCGGTTACATGCCGTCCATATTCCTGATTGTATTTGCTGATAAGAAAATCAATCAGGGCTTCGATATCATCCTTATGACTTCTCAAGGCCGGAATCTGTATTGGAAAAACGTTCAGTCTGTAGTAGAGGTCTTTTCTAAACTGACGCTCTGATACTGCCTTTTCAAGATCCACATTGGTCGCAGAAATCACGCGGACATTCACACTGATTGGCTTGGTCCCCCCAACGCGCACGATCTCCTTCTCCTGAAGAACACGTAGGAGCTTTGCCTGCATGGTCAAACTGATTTCACCTATCTCATCAAGAAATATGGTCCCACCATCGGCCTGTTCAAAGAGCCCGATCTTGCCGCCTTTTGCAGCGCCCGTAAATGCGCCTTCCACATATCCGAAAAGCTCACTCTCAAGAATGTTTTCAGAAATGGCGGCACAATTGACCCGCACAAACTGGTTGAATTTTCTATCTGAGGCATTGTGGATGGCATGGGCAAAGAGTTCCTTGCCCGTCCCGCTTTCACCCCGTAGAATGACGGTGGCAGGGGTATGCGCTGCAAGCTTTGCCTTGGCCACGGTAGCTTCCATGATTTCACTGGTCCCGATGATATCTTCAAAGGTATATTTTGCTTCCAGATTACGTATGATTTGCTTTGCCTGATTCAGCTCTGAAATAAGCTTATTGATTTCAGAGAGGTCATGAATGACTGCAACACTGCCACGAAGCTCACCGCCTACAATAATGGGCGCCGCCTCCGTCATGACTTCCTTACGATTCGGACCGACTCTATGATACATACCTTTTACAGGCTCACGTGTTTCAAGCACCTTCAAGTGCACACTATCCCCTTCAGCAAGGTCAACCGTAGAAGGCATTCCGATGATATCCTTTTCGGTATAGCCTGTCAGCCGTGTGTATGCTGGATTAATGAGCCAGCCAACGCCATCCTGGTTCACAACGGAAATAGCATCCTGAGTTGCATTGAGAATAGCCTCGAGCATGGACTGCATCTCTCTGAGATTCGTGATTTCCTCAGCAAGGGCATGTACTTCCGTAATGTCTCTAAATACTGCAATCGCACCGATGATTTCCCCTTGTTCATTTCGGACGGGCATCCTGTTGGTCACAATTTCAGTGTCTCCAAGCATCTGCTTTCGGTTCAGCTCCGACTCTCCTGTCTTTAGAATATAGGGTAGTCTTGTTGTTTCGACAACTTCACTTATGTGTTTTCCAATAACATCTTCTGATGATTTATTTGTCAATTTACCCGCTGCAGCATTATAGAGGGTAATAATCCCGTCTGTATCCACTGCAATCATGGCATCATGGGTAGAATCCAATATGAGTTCGATTTCCCGTTTCATGTTTCACCTCGCCTCTCATAGATGTATTTTAGCATTTTTGAGACTCTTCAAACAAAAAAGACTGCAAATTTTTGCAGTCTTTTTATTACATCTTTATTGAGTTTCCGCATTGCCCGTTGAGTCTGACCCGGTTGGATTCTCACCGTCAGTCGGTGGGTCTGTTGTTGCCGGACTTTCCTCAGGCTGATCCGTCCCACTTTGAGTGTCTGAACCACCGTTGTTGATCAGCTCTTTCAGCCGCACCGGGATTCTGACCTTATCCGAGTCTATGCTGATGTTGCGCACCGTGTTTTCAAGCTCGAATTTGACAACAGCCTCATTGGCGATACCTGGCTTGAGGTTTGATCCATCATAGTAAAGATTCAGCGAATCAACATCAACATTCTTCATAACCGACTCAATATCTCGAACGGTCACTTCTACAGTTCCAGAAATGTCCCGCTGTGTGACAATAAAGGCATCATCCATATTGCGAATTGGAATATCAGAGCCCGGAATGATGAATGTTTTCGTTTCATAGGCTTCAACAAACACCGATGCCGTCACCGGCTCGTTGAGATAGGGTGCTGTGATGCCTTCCGGCAAATCCAGTCCCACTTCAATATCTTCCGTATTTCTGATTCCAGAAATGTCTATTGCTTTTGTATAGAGACGTTCAATGGCATCGACATCACTTTCACTGCCTCTGATTGTGACCGCAGCTGGTGCAATCTGAACGCGTACAAGCTCATAGCCCGATGCGACCTGACCACTGAGACGTTCATTGACAGCAAGTGTTTTCAGCTTGTCAATTCCAATAGACGCGCGTACGTAATCCCGTCCCAGTGTAACCCCATTCACGACATTGCCGTCATTGTCTACTGGCATTACCGGCAGTTCCTTTTCAATGGCACCTGTCGCATTGTCTATTTTCATTTCGCCCTGTATCATAGCAACGGTGTTGACATAGGATTCTGGTCCCCGAACTGAAATTTCTACTGGCGCATATTCCAAGTCTCCTTTGACATAACCACCCTTAATTTCTCCAGATACTGTTATGTTCACCGGTTTTGAAATTTCTACAACCTTATCCAAAAATATCTTGATTTCCTTCTGTGACAGATCGTTTACGGTAAAACTGCCATTGAATGTGCGCGTCTCAAGTGGGACGCTGTTTGTTCCCTTGCCGTAGCCACTCAAATCCGCAGTAACACGTACATCTTCATTTGTGACATCAAACAAATCGTTTCTTCTACCTTTGACTTTGACATCCACAAAAAATTCCTGTTCATCCATAATGACTAGCCCATTTTGCGTGACACTTGCCGCATTTAAGAACTCCACCTGTACATTTGCGAGTTCCTTGACCATTTCCGGGTTGACCTGGTCCATAACATACAGCCAGAACAATATGGCAAATAGGAGCGATATGATTTTTTGTCCTGTATTTCTGGAGAGCCGACTGCTGTTGAAAACTTCCGCAAGACGATTCATCCATTTCGGCTTTGTCATTTTGCAATTCTCCATTTTTTCGTCAAGAGTGCTTTTCCATTTTCAGAGTGGTAGGCATCCATAATTTTATTGGACAGCGTCTTTGGATCAAGGAAGCGAGACAGTTTTCCATCCATTGCAATGGAAATTGCGCCTGTTTCCTCAGATACAATGACGACTACAGCATCGGACTGTTCACAGATTCCAAGTGCTGCTCTGTGCCGTGTTCCAATTTCTTTGCTCAAACTCTGATTTTCAGACAGCGGCAGAAAACAGCCCGCTGCAAGTATTTTATCTTTTCTTACAATAACAGCCCCATCATGCAGTGGTGTGTTGGGAATGAAAATGTTAATAAGCAATCCGCTAGAAATGTGGCCGTCAATTTTAACGCCTGTCTCAACAATATCGTTGATTCCTGTGTCACGTTCCAGAACGATGAGTGCACCGATCCTGTCTCTTGAGAGCGTTGTGACAGCTGAAACCACCTGATCAACTGATTCTTGCATGATTTCGCGGTCAACCTCTGCAAAGGACTTGGAGAGCAGCTTGCTTCTTCCTATGTATTCAAGCGCACGTCGCATTTCCGGCTGAAATACGATCAGCAGCGCAACAACCCCAAGTGTCAATGTGTTCTGAAGTATGAAGTGCACAACGTAGAGCTTTGCCCACTCACTGACCTTTGATACAACCAGCAGGATGATAATACCCTTTATAAGCTGCTCAGCACGCGTCTCACGTATGAGCGAAAGAAGCTTATAAAATACAAATGCCACTATGAAAATGTCCACTATATCTAGAATACGTATATTCAAGAAAATATTCATAATTGTTTCCAACGCACATACACCTCATTATATTCTATCGTCACAATAGTATACTACATTTTGTTAATTCTTGGAGCAAGTCGTACTAATTGTAGTATAATTTTAATGTTACATTAAAGGCATTGTGAAAACAACATCACAATAGTTACAGTTTTATTGAAAAAGGATGGTACTTATGTCAGAAAAATTCTACAGGCATCCTGCCGCGATTTTCATACTCGCAACATTTTCTTGCATCCTTTGGGGCAGTGCATTTCCAGCCCTGAAAGTAAGCTATGCAGCTCTCGATATCGGCAGTGCGGGCTTTGCCGTAAAGCTCCAGTTTGCAGGTTACCGCTTCTTCTTGGCCGCAACTTACCTGCTCGTCTTTATTCTAGCCACAAAGCGCTCGTTAAGAATCGACAAATCGGTCATACTGCCCTTAATTGCACTGGGTCTGGTCCAGACATCACTGCAGTATTTATTTTTCTATAACGGACTCTCAAATACAACCGGTGTGAAAGGATCTATCATGACCTCACTGGGGACCTTCTTCTCCATAGTCTTACCCCATTTCTACTATGCTAATGACAAAATGACCAAGCAGAAGTGGGCAGGACTCTCCTTAGGCTTCTTAGGGGTCATCTACATCAATCTTGCAAAAGGGCCGATTGATGGTGGATTTTCCTTCTGGGGTGAAGGCCTGCTTGTACTGGCCGCACTCACGGGTGCTGTCTCGTCCATCATGGCGAAGGAGCTCTCCGGAAAGCTCGACACCGTCCTCATGACCTGTTATCAGATGTTTATTGGATCAAGTACAATGATTGCTTTTTCCTGGCTGAAGCTTGGCGGTAATGTCATCCACATGACTGGGGATATTGTGCCGATTTTTCTCCATCTTGCTCTGATTTCATCCGCTGGATTCGGCATATGGTTCACCCTTCTGAAAAACAATGCCATCAGCAAGGTGTCCATTTACAAGTTTCAAATTCCAATCTGGGGATCCATGCTTTCCGCCTTCTTCATTCCTGGCGAGACCCTCAGCTCTGAAACCCTCTTATCACTGCTACTGGTTTCTTCAGGCATACTCCTGGTCAACATGCCACAGCGGAAAAATAAGCGTACAAAAAAAGCAGCCTGATTTCAGGCTGCTTTTAATCTTCATGCAAACTTATATGTCATCCGAAAATGAAGATTTGACAACTACGCCTCATCTGTCCCCATAAAAGTATGCTGTACATTGCGGCTTGCTTTCAGAATGGCTTCAAACACCTCTCTGACTGCCTGCTTTTTCACTTCTGAATCGGCATGGCTCGAGCGGCTCTCAAGAAGAGCTTTCTCCCGCGTTTCATCTCGCACGGCCATCCCTTCCTCAATCTTTAAGGCTGCAATATCTTCAGAGAGCTTCATGCGTTCCAAAAGGAGCGCCACCAGCTCTGTATCTATTCTATCGATTTCTTTTCTGAATGTTTCCAAATTCAATGGAACCACCTTATCTTTCTCATTTTTCTTCATAACAGCTTCGTCTAATCAAATAATGCCCGGTTCAGACGCATCAAACTTTTGGCCATCCTCCATCAGAAGATCCAGCAGGGCAATCGCCAGTACAGACTCTATCACCGGTACCGCTCTTGGCAAAATACACGGATCGTGTCGTCCTTCAACGCTATGCATGATAGGCCCTTTTGTTTCGATATCGATTGTTTCCTGGGAAATACCTATGGATGGTGTCGGCTTTATGACAACACTCAGTTCCAGTGGCATGCCGTTGGTGATTCCACCAAGGATTCCGCCGTTATTATTGGTCTTCGACAACACCTGACCCTTTTCTTCATAAATAGGGTCATTGGCTTCACTACCGAGCATATGTGCGAGTTCAAAGCCTGCACCAAATTCAATCCCTTTTACTGCAGGTACTGAAAACATGATATGAGCAATTTTGCTTTCAACCGAATGGAAAAATGGTTGACCCAAACCTGCAGGAACACCCTTTGCAGCAGCGTAGATTTTCCCGCCAATGGAATCCTGACGCATACGCGCAGCCTCAATCGCATCCATCATGGCTTGTGTCTTATCTGCATTAATAACCGGCAGCTTTTCCCTTTTCCAGTTTTCAAAATCAAATGCCATAACATCTTTCAGAGAAAGCGGATCTGCCTCGATCGGACCAATAGCCTTGACTGCAGCACCCACAACAATACCTTTCTTAAGGAGAATTTGCTGTGCGACCGCGCCTGCAAAGACAATCCCAGCAGTAAGTCTGCCACTAAAGTGTCCGCCGCCCCTATAATCCTGGAAACCATTGTACTTTTCATATGCAGTCCAGTCGGCATGTCCTGGTCTAAGAATGTTCTTGACCTTTGAGTAATCCTTGGACCTCTGATTCGTATTTCTGATCAGGATGGCCAGCGGGGCACCCGTTGTGTGCTCCTCAAAGTAACCACTCAAAATTTCAAAGGCGTCTGCTTCTTTTCTCGGTGTCGCCATTTTCGAGGTCCCGGGTTTTCGTCGATCCATTTCCATTCGGATACGGTCCATGTCAAGCTTGATTCCAGGCGGCAAATTGTTTATGACCACGCCCAGGCCACTTCCATGAGATTCTCCGTAAATCGTCAGTCCGAGTGCGCTACCCCAAGTTCCGTTCATTGACAACACCTCCCAAATTCTGATAATCCTTAAAGAACTCTGGATACGATTTGTTGATCGCCTTCCAGCCTTCTATAGAAAGAGGACTGTCGCATCTAATTGCAGCAATGGAAGCTGCCATAACAATTCGGTGATCATTCCAGCCTTCTACATTACCGCCGCGCAGCGACGCAACACCTTGAATGATCAGACCGTCTGGCGTTTCTTCAATTTGAGCACCCAGCTTATTGAGCTCTGTTGCAATCGCCTTAAGTCTATCGGATTCCTTAAGTCTAACACGCTCGCCACCAGTTATGCGCATGATTCCTTCGCTGAAAGTACCCAGTACAGCGAGTATAGGCACCAAATCTGGGATTTCACTCACATTAATCTCAACGTTCTGTGTTTTGGCAGGAGATACCCGAATGCTGTGTTCGCCATACTCTACAGACCCACCCATTTCAGAAATGATTTCAAAGATTCTTGCATCTCCCTGATTCGTATTTTTTCCGGCATTCTCTATGATAATCGGATTGGAACCGATTGTACCTGCAACTGCCCAAAACGCCATCTGAGAGTAATCCCCCTCAACGACTGTATTTTTCGCCTGGTATTTCTGATTGCCTTCAATTCTAAATGAAAGGTAGTCATTGTTGACCACTTCAACGCCAAAATCCTTCATGACATCAAGCGTCAAATCCACATAATCTCTGGATTCAAGTTTTGACGTCATCTTGAGTTCAGACGCGCCTTCAAGCAGGGGTAAGGACATTAGAAGACCTGTCACAAACTGCGAGCTGATATGGCCAGGAAGTTCATAGCTTCCGGATTTTAAGGCACCCTTGATAATCAGTGGCAGCGCGTTATCGTACTCATAGGAAATCTCAGACTTCTCAAACACATCAAAATATGGATCTATTGGACGTGTTACAAGCTTTCCCTTTCCTTCAAAACGTACAAACTTACCTGTGAGTGCCGCTATCGGGATCATGAATCGGAGTGTTGATCCCGATTCCTCGCAGAACATGGTCGTATCAAGCAAATCTGTAGGACGCCCAATACCCGTAACCGTCATGCAACCGTTGTTGAGTGCTATTTTCGCCCCCAGTGTTTCAAGGCATGTTTTTGTTGCCCGAATATCGACAGATTCCTTCATACCGCATATTTCTGACTCCCCGCCGCTAAGTGCAGCGGCTATCATAACCCTATGACTCAGGCTTTTTGAAGGTGGTGCGATGACTACACCGCCCAGTTTTGCCGATTCTATTGTTATTTGACTCATTTTAAACCCTCTTTCAGCATCGTTTGAAATGCCTCGGCAGTCGTCCCGTGTACAAGCGGAGACCCCGGCTTTTTCACAAGTATAATATTAAGCCTGCTGTTCAAGTTTTTCTTGTCCTTGGCAACGGCATCTATCCAGTTCTCGTAACCATCTTTCATGTCCATGTTAAAGAGTTCAAACGCCAGAAGCAGATTCTTTATCTTGTCTGTAAGTCCGGCATCTGTCATCCCATGATGTTCGCTGATTTGTTGCATGAAATACATGCCCATGGCCACGGCTTCACCATGTGTATATTTCTTATAGCCATACTGTCTTTCAATGGCATGTCCCAAGGTATGTCCATAATTCAAAATCATTCTTCTTCCAAAGTCGCGCTCATCTTCCATAACAAAATCTCGTTTGGATTCACAGCAGATTCGAATAAGATTGCTTCTTTTTTCAAGAACCTTATCAAAAGCCACCTGAGAACTCGAATCGGTCCTCTGTGCTTCAGCAGCAATGCTTTCAAATAAATCAAGCAGGTCCGGCCTGTCTATAAAACCATATTTCAAGGCCTCACCAATGCCATCCCGCAGATATTTCTTGGAAAGTGTATCCAGTGTTTTAGGGTCAATCAGCACCGCTTTCGGCTGATAGATTGCCCCCACCAGATTCTTGCCTGCACTGATATTGATTCCCGTTTTGCCGCCGACACTGCTGTCAATTTGGGCAAGTAGACTCGTAGGAACCTGTATGAATGGTACACCGCGCAAATAGCTTGCCGCTGTAAATCCTGCAAGATCGCCAACAACACCGCCGCCCAGAGCAAGTATGAGATCCGTTCTTTGATGACCTGACTGCGCAAGGTCTTCAGTCAGTTTTTCAAACACCTTGAAGCTCTTACTGGACTCACCTGGCTTGACAATGAAAGGTGTTACCTCATAACCTGATCCAGCAAGTGTATTTGTAACGGTTTCCAGATAATAGCCTGCGACCGTTTCATCGGTTATGACTGAAATGCGTTTTCCCGAGTAATACGCCTCCACATGACGTCCCAGTGTGTCGAGCAACCCTTCTTCAATATGTATTTTATACGGTGAATTGGGTAAATTTACATCTACTATATGCATTTAAACCCCTCCTAGCCCTTTTCTTATCAAATTCGAGTATAATTATGAACATTTTATTTATTTTAGCATAAAATCACATGTCCACAATGATAAATGACTGGATTATCCGATATTTTGAATCATTACTATTTTTAAAGTTTAAAAAAAAATTCGAATATCCACATATGCAAATAAAGCTGTCTACAGCATATATCTGTAAACAGCTTTTGATTTGGTGCCCAGAGGCGGAATCGAACCACCGACACGGGGATTTTCAGTCCCCTGCTCTACCGACTGAGCTATCTGGGCAAGTCTTTCAACTTAAATAAAATGGCGGAGAGGGTGGGATTCGAACCCACGTGGGGTTGCCCCCTAACGGTTTTCAAGACCGCCCCGTTATGACCACTTCGGTACCTCTCCGTTTTTTATTGGAGCGGAAGACGAGATTCGAACTCGCGACCCTCGCCTTGGCAAGGCGATGCTCTACCACTGAGCCACTTCCGCAAAATGTGGTGCGGGTGGAGGGACTTGAACCCCCACGTCTATTGACACCAGAACCTAAATCTGGCGCGTCTGCCAATTCCGCCACACCCGCATATGGTGGGAGTAATAGGGCTCGAACCTATGACCCTCTGCTTGTAAGGCAGATGCTCTCCCAGCTGAGCTATACTCCCACTTTTCGAAGACTTAAAGCCTTCATCTGGAACTTATTAAAATAAGTAATGGTGACCCCTGGGGGAATCGAACCCCCGTTACCGCCGTGAAAGGGCGGTGTCTTAACCGCTTGACCAAGGGGCCTAGCATTCAAATGGCTCCAAGGGTGGGACTCGAACCCACAGCCTACCGGTTAACAGCCGGTTGCTCCACCATTGAGCTACCTTGGAACATTTCGAAACCAGCGACGACCTACTCTCCCAGGGGGCTTCCCCCCAAGTACCATCGGCGCTAAAGAGCTTAACTGCTGTGTTCGGAATGGGAACAGGTGTGACCTCTTTGCCATCATCACTGGATTTCATTTATGAAGAATTGCTCCTTCAAAACTGCACATGATCTTAAAAGACGTTGTTTCACTTTGGTTTGACCCAAATTCTTATTGGTCAAGTCCTCGACCTATTAGTATCCATCAGCTGAGTACATTGCTGCACTTACACCTTGGACCTATCAACCTGTTAGTCTATCAGGGGTCTTACTCCATAAAGGATGGGAAATCTTATCTTGAGGGGGGCTTCGCGCTTAGATGCCTTCAGCGCTTATCCCGTCCAAACGTAGCTACTCTGCAGTGCTCCTGGCGGAACAACAGATACACCAGAGGTTTGTCCATCCCGGTCCTCTCGTACTAAGGACAGCTCCTCTCAAATTTCCTGCGCCCACAGCGGATAGGGACCGAACTGTCTCACGACGTTCTGAACCCAGCTCGCGTGCCTCTTTAATGGGCGAACAGCCCAACCCTTGGGACCGACTACAGCCCCAGGATGAGACGAGCCGACATCGAGGTGCCAAACCTCCCCGTCGATGTGGACTCTTGGGGGAGATAAGCCTGTTATCCCCGGGGTAGCTTTTATCCGTTGAGCGACGGCCCTTCCATTCGGTACCGCCGGATCACTAAGTCCGACTTTCGTCCCTGCTCGACCTGTATGTCTCGCAGTCAAGCTCCCTTCTGCCTTTGCACTCTTCGCGCGATTTCCAACCGCACTGAGGGAACCTTTGAGCGCCTCCGTTACTCTTTAGGAGGCGACCGCCCCAGTCAAACTGCCCACCTGACATTGTCCCGACGCTGGATAACAGCGCACGGTTAGGACACTGATATAGCAAGAGTGGTATCCCAACAGTGGCTCCACGCATACTAGCGTACACGCTTCTTAGCCTCCCACCTATCCTGTACATGCTATACCAAAGTCCAGTGCCAAGCTACAGTAAAGCTCCACGGGGTCTTTCCGTCCTGCTGCGGGTAACCGGCATCTTTACCGGTACTACAATTTCACCGAGTCCATTGTTGAGACAGTGCCCAAATCATTACGCCTTTCGTGCGGGTCGGAACTTACCCGACAAGGAATTTCGCTACCTTAGGACCGTTATAGTTACGGCCGCCGTTTACTGGGGCTTCGATTCAAAGCTTCGCTTACGCTAACCTCTCCTCATAACCTTCCAGCACCGGGCAGGCGTCAGCCCCTATACATCGTCTTTCGACTTAGCAGAGACCTGTGTTTTTGGTAAACAGTTGCTTGGGCCTGTTCTCTGCGGCCGCTTCGGGCTTTAACACCCTAATGCGGCACCCCTTCTCCCGAAGTTACGGGGTCATTTTGCCGAGTTCCTTAACAATGGTTATCTCGCTCGCCTTAGTATTCTCTACTCACCTACCTGTGTCGGTTTACGGTACAGGCACCTACAATCTCGATAGAAGCTTTTCTTGAAGGACTCTCCGGCGACTTCGCTACTTATTTTTCACTCCCCATCACGCCTTGCAATTAAAGAACCGGATTTGCCTGATTCTTCTCACTTGACGCTTGGACGCACATCCATCAGTGCGATCGCTTTGCATTCCCTGTCACTCCATCTCTCAAACGACTTTCGGTGGTACTGGAATCTTAACCAGTTGTCCATCGCCTACGACTCTCGTCCTCGGCTTAGGCCCTGACTAACCCTGGGCGGACGAACCTTCCCCAGGAAACCTTAGGTTTTCGGCGGGCAGGATTCTCACCTGCCTCTCGCTACTCATGCCAACATTCTCTCTTGTATGCAGTCCACCACTCCTTACGGTATAGCTTCTGCCCGCATACAATGCTCCCCTACCCAGTACAATGTACTGCCGTAGCTTCGGTGCCAAGTTTGAGCCCCGGTAATTTTCGGCGCAGGGTCACTCGACTAGTGAGCTATTACGCACTCTTTAAATGAATGGCTGCTTCTAAGCCAACATCCTAGTTGTCTAAGCAACCCCACATCCTTTCCCACTTAACTTGGACTTTGGGACCTTAGCTGACGGTCTGGGCTGTTTCCCTCTCGACCATGAATCTTATCACACATAGTCTGACTCCTGATTATATGATTGCGGTATTCGGAGTTTGATAGTCTTCGGTAGGCGGTGAAGCCCCCTAGGACAGTCAGTGCTCTACCCCCGCATCACTCACATCAAGGCTAGCCCTAAAGCTATTTCGGGGAGAACCAGCTATCTCCGAGTTCGATTGGAATTTCTCCGCTATCCACAAGTCATCCCAACCTTTTTCAACAGATATGGGTTCGGGCCTCCACTGAATTTTACTTCAGCTTCACCCTGCTCATGGATAGGTCACCCGGTTTCGGGTCTACGCTATACAACTATACGCCCTCTTCAGACTCGCTTTCGCTATGGCTCCGGTGCTGAACACCTTAACCTTGCTGCATAACGTAACTCGTTGGCCCGTTCTACAAAAAGTACGCCGTCGAACATATAAAGTTCTTCGACTGCTTGTAAACATAGGGTTTCAGGTTCTATTTCACTCCCCGACAGGGGTTCTTTTCACCTTTCCCTCACGGTACTATGCGCTATCGGTCACTAAGGAGTATTTAGGCTTGGGAGATGGTCCTCCCGGCTTCCCACAAGGTTTCACGTGCCCCGTGGTACTCTGGTGCGCATCGTGGGCCTTCTTCTTTCGTCTACAGGACTGTCACCTTCTTCGGTGGGTCTTTCCAAACCTCTTCGACTAGAATACCGCCATCACTTATGATGCGTCCACAACCCCAGAAACCGTAGTCTCTGGTTTGGCCTCTTTCCCGTTCGCTCGCCGCTACTTAGGAAATCACTTTTGTTTTCTTCTCCTTCGGGTACTTAGATGTTTCAGTTCCCCGAGTATCCCTCCGTACACCTATGTATTCAGTGCACGGTGACTGCCTATTACGACAGCCGGGTTCCCCCATTCGGACATTCCTGGATCAACGCTTGCTTGCAGCTCCCCAGGACTTTTCGCAGCTTACCACGTCCTTCTTCGGCTCTTAGTGCCAAGGCATCCACCCTATGCTCTTATTAACTTGACCAATTTAAAAGTAACCTAGATTACTTTGATAAACTGTTCTCTGATTATTAATCAATGAGTATTTATAATTCGAGTTTGAGTTTTGTTTACCTCAGTGAAACTGTATCATTAATGGATGTGTTCGAAATCTTTGATTTCGGTAACACTCCTTACTTCGAACTGCAAAGTTCGAAGCCGCAAACTTAGTTAACTCTAAATTTTTGGTTTGATACGTTTTCGTCTTCTAATTCATATGCAGTTTTCAAGGTGCAATACTAATAAGTGGTGGGCATAGGTGGATTCGAACCACCGACCTCACGCTTATCAGGCGTGCGCTCTAACCAACTGAGCTATACGCCCACTTTTTAGTTGTTTGATAAACCTTTCGGTCTCTCAAAATTAAACAGTATAGAGTACGTTCTCCTTAGAAAGGAGGTGATCCAGCCGCACCTTCCGATACGGCTACCTTGTTACGACTTCACCCTAGTCACTGATTTCACCTTCGACTGCTTCCTCCCACAAGGGGTTGGATCACAGGCTTCGGGCGCCCCCAGCTTCCATGGTGTGACGGGCGGTGTGTACAAGACCCGGGAACGCATTCACCGCGGCATTCTGATCCACGATTACTAGCAACTCCAACTTCATGTAGGCGAGTTGCAGCCTACAATCCGAACTGAGATCGGCTTTAGAGGATTAGCTCCAGATCACTCTTTCGCTGCCCGTTGTACCGACCATTGTAGCACGTGTGTAGCCCAGATCATAAGGGGCATGATGATTTGACGTCATCCCCACCTTCCTCCGTGTTGTCCACGGCAGTCTCGCTAGAGTGCCCAGCATTACCTGATGGCAACTAACGATAAGGGTTGCGCTCGTTGCGGGACTTAACCCAACATCTCACGACACGAGCTGACGACAACCATGCACCACCTGTATCAGATGTCCCGAAGGAAAGGTCCGATTAAGGACCGGTCATCTGTATGTCAAGACCTGGTAAGGTTCTTCGCGTTGCTTCGAATTAAACCACATGCTCCGCTGCTTGTGCGGGTCCCCGTCAATTCCTTTGAGTTTCACACTTGCGTGCGTACTCCCCAGGCGGAATACTTAATGCGTTAGCTGCGGCACCTGGGTTCGACCCCAGACACCTAGTATTCATCGTTTACGGCGTGGACTACCAGGGTATCTAATCCTGTTCGCTCCCCACGCTTTCGAGCCTCAGCGTCAGTTACAGTCCAGTAAGTCGCCTTCGCCACTGGTGTTCCTCCTAATATCTACGCATTTCACCGCTACACTAGGAATTCCACTTACCTCTCCTGCACTCAAGTCAAACAGTTTCAAAGGCTTACATCGGTTGAGCCGATGCCTTTCACCCCTGACTTGCTTGACCGCCTACACTCCCTTTACGCCCAGTGATTCCGGATAACGCTTGCCCCCTACGTATTACCGCGGCTGCTGGCACGTAGTTAGCCGGGGCTTATTCCTTGGATACCGTCATTTATTCTTCTCCAAGAAAAGAACTTTACAACCCGAAGGCCTTCATCGTTCACGCGGCGTTGCTGCATCAGGCTTTCGCCCATTGTGCAATATTCCCCACTGCTGCCTCCCGTAGGAGTCTGGACCGTGTCTCAGTTCCAGTGTGGCCGATCACCCTCTCAGGTCGGCTACAGATCGTCGCCTTGGTGAGCCATTACCTCACCAACTAGCTAATCTGACGCGGGCCCATCCCATACCACCGGAGTTTTTACCTCTGTAACATGTGTTACTGTGGTCTTATGAGGTATTAATCACCGTTTCCAGTGGCTATCCCTCTGTATGGGGCAGGTTGCCCACGCGTTACTCACCCGTCCGCCGCTTTCCAACTTATCCATCACCCGAAGGATCTGTCAAAGTCTTCTCGCTCGACTTGCATGTGTTAAGCACGCCGCCAGCGTTCATCCTGAGCCAGGATCAAACTCTTTGAAAAAATGTTTCAAATGTTTTTGATCGCTCAGATGAATCTGACTAATTAATCATTATCATCCGTTACGAATCTTTGGTGCATCTAGACCTTGTCTTGATGCGGTAAAAGAATTGAACGTGTTAATTCTATACTGTTTAATTTTCAAAGACCGGAAATCAACTAAATTTATGTAAAATTCTTATTGATTTTTCGTTAACCGCCGTGTTCCAGCGACTCTATTATCTTACCAGTGTCACTCTGGTTTGTCAAGCACTTTTTTCAAAGATTTTTCTTTGAAGTAGTTCTTGAAACCGTTGATAATGCTGTGTTTTCAACACCGTTATCTCTTGGCGACTTGTATATAATAGCACCTTCTGAGGCCTGTGTCAACGGAATAATAAATAAAAAAGTATTCTGAAAATATAAGCTGTTAAAATGGGCGGTTCTCGATTGGTGTTTTACCCTTTCGAATAACCGCCCTTAAACCTCTAAACCATTGTAATTACACAACTTTATCAAGTCATAAGCCCGTATTTCTATGAACTCAGTGCGTATCCAGATACCTCGCTAATCGATTTGAATGCATCAATCTGATGTTCAAAACGTTCCCAATTCTCCAAAAGGACGTCAATCAGCAGTGGATCAAAATGTTTTCCACGCCCTTCTACCATAATACGTCGACTCGTCTCCATGCCAAAAGCATTCTTGTAGGGTCTCTTACTGGTGATTGCGTCCAGCACATCTGCAACTGCCACAATTCGAGCAGAAAGTGGAATTGCATGACCGTTCAACCCATCCGGATATCCTGTTCCGTCAAACTTTTCATGGTGATGACGTACAATTTCTATCCCTACTTTATAGAAAGCACGGTTTTCACCTTCAATCCGATCATTCATCTTTGTAAGAATATCTGCCCCAACAAGAGTATGTTCTTTCATAAGTTCAAACTCTTCGGTCGTCAGTTTACCAGGTTTCATCAGTACATAGTCGGGAATAGAGACTTTTCCTATATCATGCAAGGGACTGAAATCTTCAATCTGTTTAATGAAAGCCTCATCTATCTGATCGGCGTAGTATCCCTTTGCGGCTGTCATCTCCGCAAGCATGACGGAATACCGCTGCATACGTTCTATATGGTTTCCCGTATCTGAATCTTTGGACTCCACAAGTTTTGAAAACCCTTCTATGGTGGAGACCACGAGCTGATCACTCAGAAAACTCTGATCAAACGCAGCTGCAAGAGACAAGGCTATCGTTTTTAGAAAGCCTGTGTGCTCACTCGTATAGGCTTTTTTCAGTTCTGATGAAAAGAAGACAACCCCCACACAATTTTCTCTCACATTCAAAGGGAGCGTCACACTGGAATACATGCCTTCTTTCACCATTAGGCGTGTTGAGTCCGAGTCTGGATTCTCCAGGTAGTAGGCTTCCAGATCATTGATGATTCTTGGTTCACCTGACTCAATGATTTCTTCCAGGCTCGTGCTTTCAAGGATTGCTTCATAATTCTTCTTAAGACTGACCGCTCTGTCCGAACGCGCACTTAAGGCACGTATCTTCTTTCTGTCAGAAGATAATATGGCGATTCCTATGCGGTTGTATGGCAGAAAACTCTGAAACTGTTCAAATACAAAATCCAGAATCTGCTCAAAGTGTGTATGGCCATACAATTTTTCGATCAGGCTTTCAATCATCTGTGCGCGCAGGCGCATTTGATTATACGACGTGACAAGATCTCCGATTTCGTTATTGTCTTCAATTTCTACGGACTCTATCTGATAGTCCGTTTTGCTTTTTTCCAGCGCACGTTTGATTTGCGATATTGGATTAAGTGTTTTTGCAATCATCAGCCATAGGTTGGATATGGCAAAAAGCGCTGCAACACAAACGGTCCCAAATATCATTTCTCTGTATAGCTTTACAGTCTGAGCATGCTGATATGCACTCAAGTCAGAAATTAGACCCATATTTATAGTCCGAATTTCTTTCAGGACTGAAAACACCTGCAGGATATCGGCAGATTCATCTTCGCCGTCCAGCCCTAATGTTTTTGCGTCCACAATATCTGCGATTTTTCCTAGTGTCTCTATGTGTGTTGCCATACTATGAGGCACTGCAGTATTTTTCAGAACATTATTTGAGTTTTCAAGGGATATGTGGATATCTTGTCTTAGCTCAGCAAACTTATCCACATACGCAAGATAACTTTCCACCTCTTTATCCGTGGCCTCATCGGTGTCCATTATCGGACCTAATGCCTCAGAGTCATAAACAGCTGATTCGTAGAGCGCTCCAATTGACATATTCACTTCAGTCAATGAATCTCTGAACAAGTCTACCTTCTCATGATCGCTCAGTGCATGCAAAAGAATACCCAGCATACCTGCCACCCAGCAGATTGATATAAAGGTCAATCCCATTGCCTGAATTCGCAGCTTTCTGTTTTGCTTATTGAATGTTTTGTCCATCTGCATATATAACCTCACCCAGGTTTGTTAAAAAATCTACTTAGTTTAAACACTTCGTGTCTATATTAACATCTTTTATGGTGATATGAACCCCTAATCTTACTTTTTTGAGCCTACAAAATGAACATAAAAAAAATCACTATTCTAATGAATAATGATTTCAATGGTCGGGGTGGCAGGATTTGAACCCGCGACCCTCTGGTCCCAAACCAGATGCGCTACCAAACTGCGCTACACCCCGAAGTAATGGAGCCGGTGATGGGACTCGAACCCGCGACCTACTGATTACAAGTCAGTTGCTCTACCAATTGAGCTACACCGGCACTATTAAAATGGCGACCCAGAACGGACTCGAACCGTCGACCTCCAGCGTGACAGGCTGGCGTTCTAACCAACTGAACTACTGGGCCTAAAAATGGTTAAATGGTGACCCCTGGGGGAATCGAACCCCCGTTACCGCCGTGAAAGGGCGGTGTCTTAACCGCTTGACCAAGGGGCCATGCTAAAATAAATAAAGAAACCAGCGACGACCTACTCTCCCAGGGGGCTTCCCCCCAAGTACCATCGGCGCTAAAGAGCTTAACTGCTGTGTTCGGAATGGGAACAGGTGTGACCTCTTTGCCATCATCACTGGATTTCATTTATGAAGAATTGCTCCTTCAAAACTGCACATGATCTTAAAAGACGTTGTTTCACTTTGGTTTGACCCAAATTCTTATTGGTCAAGTCCTCGACCTATTAGTATCCATCAGCTGAGTACATTGCTGCACTTACACCTTGGACCTATCAACCTGTTAGTCTATCAGGGGTCTTACTCCATAAAGGATGGGAAATCTTATCTTGAGGGGGGCTTCGCGCTTAGATGCCTTCAGCGCTTATCCCGTCCAAACGTAGCTACTCTGCAGTGCTCCTGGCGGAACAACAGATACACCAGAGGTTTGTCCATCCCGGTCCTCTCGTACTAAGGACAGCTCCTCTCAAATTTCCTGCGCCCACAGCGGATAGGGACCGAACTGTCTCACGACGTTCTGAACCCAGCTCGCGTGCCTCTTTAATGGGCGAACAGCCCAACCCTTGGGACCGACTACAGCCCCAGGATGAGACGAGCCGACATCGAGGTGCCAAACCTCCCCGTCGATGTGGACTCTTGGGGGAGATAAGCCTGTTATCCCCGGGGTAGCTTTTATCCGTTGAGCGACGGCCCTTCCATTCGGTACCGCCGGATCACTAAGTCCGACTTTCGTCCCTGCTCGACCTGTATGTCTCGCAGTCAAGCTCCCTTCTGCCTTTGCACTCTTCGCGCGATTTCCAACCGCACTGAGGGAACCTTTGAGCGCCTCCGTTACTCTTTAGGAGGCGACCGCCCCAGTCAAACTGCCCACCTGACATTGTCCCGACGCTGGATAACAGCGCACGGTTAGGACACTGATATAGCAAGAGTGGTATCCCAACAGTGGCTCCACGCATACTAGCGTACACGCTTCTTAGCCTCCCACCTATCCTGTACATGCTATACCAAAGTCCAGTGCCAAGCTACAGTAAAGCTCCACGGGGTCTTTCCGTCCTGCTGCGGGTAACCGGCATCTTTACCGGTACTACAATTTCACCGAGTCCATTGTTGAGACAGTGCCCAAATCATTACGCCTTTCGTGCGGGTCGGAACTTACCCGACAAGGAATTTCGCTACCTTAGGACCGTTATAGTTACGGCCGCCGTTTACTGGGGCTTCGATTCAAAGCTTCGCTTACGCTAACCTCTCCTCATAACCTTCCAGCACCGGGCAGGCGTCAGCCCCTATACATCGTCTTTCGACTTAGCAGAGACCTGTGTTTTTGGTAAACAGTTGCTTGGGCCTGTTCTCTGCGGCCGCTTCGGGCTTTAACACCCTAATGCGGCACCCCTTCTCCCGAAGTTACGGGGTCATTTTGCCGAGTTCCTTAACAATGGTTATCTCGCTCGCCTTAGTATTCTCTACTCACCTACCTGTGTCGGTTTACGGTACAGGCACCTACAATCTCGATAGAAGCTTTTCTTGAAGGACTCTCCGGCGACTTCGCTACTTATTTTTCACTCCCCATCACGCCTTGCAATTAAAGAACCGGATTTGCCTGATTCTTCTCACTTGACGCTTGGACGCACATCCATCAGTGCGATCGCTTTGCATTCCCTGTCACTCCATCTCTCAAACGACTTTCGGTGGTACTGGAATCTTAACCAGTTGTCCATCGCCTACGACTCTCGTCCTCGGCTTAGGCCCTGACTAACCCTGGGCGGACGAACCTTCCCCAGGAAACCTTAGGTTTTCGGCGGGCAGGATTCTCACCTGCCTCTCGCTACTCATGCCAACATTCTCTCTTGTATGCAGTCCACCACTCCTTACGGTATAGCTTCTGCCCGCATACAATGCTCCCCTACCCAGTACAATGTACTGCCGTAGCTTCGGTGCCAAGTTTGAGCCCCGGTAATTTTCGGCGCAGGGTCACTCGACTAGTGAGCTATTACGCACTCTTTAAATGAATGGCTGCTTCTAAGCCAACATCCTAGTTGTCTAAGCAACCCCACATCCTTTCCCACTTAACTTGGACTTTGGGACCTTAGCTGACGGTCTGGGCTGTTTCCCTCTCGACCATGAATCTTATCACACATAGTCTGACTCCTGATTATATGATTGCGGTATTCGGAGTTTGATAGTCTTCGGTAGGCGGTGAAGCCCCCTAGGACAGTCAGTGCTCTACCCCCGCATCACTCACATCAAGGCTAGCCCTAAAGCTATTTCGGGGAGAACCAGCTATCTCCGAGTTCGATTGGAATTTCTCCGCTATCCACAAGTCATCCCAACCTTTTTCAACAGATATGGGTTCGGGCCTCCACTGAATTTTACTTCAGCTTCACCCTGCTCATGGATAGGTCACCCGGTTTCGGGTCTACGCTATACAACTATACGCCCTCTTCAGACTCGCTTTCGCTATGGCTCCGGTGCTGAACACCTTAACCTTGCTGCATAACGTAACTCGTTGGCCCGTTCTACAAAAAGTACGCCGTCGAACATATAAAGTTCTTCGACTGCTTGTAAACATAGGGTTTCAGGTTCTATTTCACTCCCCGACAGGGGTTCTTTTCACCTTTCCCTCACGGTACTATGCGCTATCGGTCACTAAGGAGTATTTAGGCTTGGGAGATGGTCCTCCCGGCTTCCCACAAGGTTTCACGTGCCCCGTGGTACTCTGGTGCGCATCGTGGGCCTTCTTCTTTCGTCTACAGGACTGTCACCTTCTTCGGTGGGTCTTTCCAAACCTCTTCGACTAGAATACCGCCATCACTTATGATGCGTCCACAACCCCAGAAACCGTAGTCTCTGGTTTGGCCTCTTTCCCGTTCGCTCGCCGCTACTTAGGAAATCACTTTTGTTTTCTTCTCCTTCGGGTACTTAGATGTTTCAGTTCCCCGAGTATCCCTCCGTACACCTATGTATTCAGTGCACGGTGACTGCCTATTACGACAGCCGGGTTCCCCCATTCGGACATTCCTGGATCAACGCTTGCTTGCAGCTCCCCAGGACTTTTCGCAGCTTACCACGTCCTTCTTCGGCTCTTAGTGCCAAGGCATCCACCCTATGCTCTTATTAACTTGACCAATTTTTATCGTACAATCTGCTGCGTGACTCGTCGTTGCTCGACTTCGCTCAGTCAGTTGCGTATGTTATACGCGCCTTCCTTCACTCACCCGTGCGCCTCGATTCACTTGCATCTTGAACGCTAATAACTGTTCTCTGATTATTAATCAATGAGTATTTATAATTCGAGTTTGAGTTTTGTTTACCTCAGTGAAACTGTATCATTAATGGATGTGTTCGAAATCTTTGATTTCGGTAACACTCCTTACTTCGAACTGCAAAGTTCGAAGCCGCAAACTTAGTTAACTCTAAATTTTTGGTTTGATACGTTTTCGTCTTCTAATTCATATGCAGTTTTCAAGGTGCAATACTATCACTTACACACATTTTAAGGTGAATGTAAGCATTGCGAAACGTTCGCGCTCAAATGAGCGAAAATGGTGGAGGTAACAAGATTCGAACTTGCGACCCCCTGCGTGCAAGGCAGGTGCTCTCCCAGCTGAGCTATACCCCCGTTTGCGTTCCACAATATAGGAGACTTTCGGTCTCTCAAAATTAAACAGTATAGAGTACGTTCTCCTTAGAAAGGAGGTGATCCAGCCGCACCTTCCGATACGGCTACCTTGTTACGACTTCACCCTAGTCACTGATTTCACCTTCGACTGCTTCCTCCCACAAGGGGTTGGATCACAGGCTTCGGGCGCCCCCAGCTTCCATGGTGTGACGGGCGGTGTGTACAAGACCCGGGAACGCATTCACCGCGGCATTCTGATCCACGATTACTAGCAACTCCAACTTCATGTAGGCGAGTTGCAGCCTACAATCCGAACTGAGATCGGCTTTAGAGGATTAGCTCCAGATCACTCTTTCGCTGCCCGTTGTACCGACCATTGTAGCACGTGTGTAGCCCAGATCATAAGGGGCATGATGATTTGACGTCATCCCCACCTTCCTCCGTGTTGTCCACGGCAGTCTCGCTAGAGTGCCCAGCATTACCTGATGGCAACTAACGATAAGGGTTGCGCTCGTTGCGGGACTTAACCCAACATCTCACGACACGAGCTGACGACAACCATGCACCACCTGTATCAGATGTCCCGAAGGAAAGGTCCGATTAAGGACCGGTCATCTGTATGTCAAGACCTGGTAAGGTTCTTCGCGTTGCTTCGAATTAAACCACATGCTCCGCTGCTTGTGCGGGTCCCCGTCAATTCCTTTGAGTTTCACACTTGCGTGCGTACTCCCCAGGCGGAATACTTAATGCGTTAGCTGCGGCACCTGGGTTCGACCCCAGACACCTAGTATTCATCGTTTACGGCGTGGACTACCAGGGTATCTAATCCTGTTCGCTCCCCACGCTTTCGAGCCTCAGCGTCAGTTACAGTCCAGTAAGTCGCCTTCGCCACTGGTGTTCCTCCTAATATCTACGCATTTCACCGCTACACTAGGAATTCCACTTACCTCTCCTGCACTCAAGTCAAACAGTTTCAAAGGCTTACATCGGTTGAGCCGATGCCTTTCACCCCTGACTTGCTTGACCGCCTACACTCCCTTTACGCCCAGTGATTCCGGATAACGCTTGCCCCCTACGTATTACCGCGGCTGCTGGCACGTAGTTAGCCGGGGCTTATTCCTTGGATACCGTCATTTATTCTTCTCCAAGAAAAGAACTTTACAACCCGAAGGCCTTCATCGTTCACGCGGCGTTGCTGCATCAGGCTTTCGCCCATTGTGCAATATTCCCCACTGCTGCCTCCCGTAGGAGTCTGGACCGTGTCTCAGTTCCAGTGTGGCCGATCACCCTCTCAGGTCGGCTACAGATCGTCGCCTTGGTGAGCCATTACCTCACCAACTAGCTAATCTGACGCGGGCCCATCCCATACCACCGGAGTTTTTACCTCTGTAACATGTGTTACTGTGGTCTTATGAGGTATTAATCACCGTTTCCAGTGGCTATCCCTCTGTATGGGGCAGGTTGCCCACGCGTTACTCACCCGTCCGCCGCTTTCCAACTTATCCATCACCCGAAGGATCTATCAAAGTCTTCTCGCTCGACTTGCATGTGTTAAGCACGCCGCCAGCGTTCATCCTGAGCCAGGATCAAACTCTTTGAAAAAATGTTTCAAATGTTTTTGATCGCTCAGATGAATCTGACTAATTAATCATTATCATCCGTTACGAATCTTTGGTGCATCTAGACCTTGTCTTGATGCGGTAAAAGAATTGAACGTGTTAATTCTATACTGTTTAATTTTCAAAGACCGGAAAATCAATTTTCATTATGTTGAAATGTATTGATTTTGCTGTGTCGCGTTGAACCGGCGACTCAATTATCATAACACTTTTCAGTGTTTCGTGTCAAGCACTTTTTTCAAGTTTCTCTTTCAGGTGATGGTCGTGCAATGCTCATGCAATTAAGCAGCCATCAGTGTCCTGAGTGTTTTCTTGAAATCGTGCGTCGCATTGGCGACTCGTATATACTATCATCCTGACCCAATAGTGTCAACGCTTTTTGCATATCTTTTTTGATTTTTTCCGCAATCGGTTTTTGGCTCGTATCAACATACTATATCTTGTGTTTTTAAACATGCTAAACGTGACGTATTCTGACTATTCCAATGATTCAAGACAGTTTCTCAGCGTTATAGATAGCAAAATACAAAGGAGCTGTTGCAGAATGACTTTCTAACGAAAGTCATTCTGTGACACTCTTTTTTTAGTTTTTGAGAGAATGCCATTGTTTTTTAAGGTATAGAGCGAGGATACACTGTATGGATAATTATGGATATACAGATTGTGCCACGACAAAAAGAAGGTGCAGACCCTCGCTCGACGTATTTTGAAACTTATCTGTTACGCTACTTATTGAGCATGTAAAATAGTACCGTTCTTGCCAGTTTGGATATTTCTATGTAACTTATTAAAGTTATAACCGAGGCATAACAGCGTGAACTCTGTTTTGACGTTCGCCTTTCCCTTTGAGAGAAATCTCCTGAAACCATAGTTCTGTTTCAAAATCCCAAAGACTCCTTCGACTTGGATGGATCTGTTCATTCTAAGTATAGTTCCCATCTCAGTTGTAATGTTTTTCTGAGACTGTTTCCTAAGCCTGACGAACTCATGCGATACTTCTAGAATTTTATTTCCAGCAGCTCGTGTACACTTTGATTTTACAGGACATGCGCTGCAATCCTCGCATTCGTATACGCTTACCTTTGATTCAAACCCCGACTTTGATGTTCTTTTTTTGAACCCTTTATAGTGAAGCTCTTTGCCCTCAGTACAAGTATATGTGTTGGCTTCACTATCAAAAATCATATTTTCATGTCTGCCGATTTTGTTCTTGAAACTTCTCTTCTTTTGCTGTTCATAATTGCTTGGCTTGATGTAAGAAGTTTGATTGTTTTCTTCAAGCCTTGTGTAATTCTCTTCACTTTCATAGCCAGCATCGGCAACGATGTTCTTATATTTTGCTCCCAGAAGCTTTTCGCTTTTTTCAAGAAATGGCCACAGAGTCAGCTGATCTGTACACTTGTCTGATACGTCTACACCTACAACGTATTCACCTTCAACACCAATCTGTATGTTGTACGCTGGCTTGAGCTGACCATTTCGCATATGATCATCTTTCATACGCATGAAAGTGGCATCGGGATCGGTTTTTGAAAAGCTATTTCGCATGCCGAACTGATCATTGTAACCATCATATTTCAGCTGCCTGTCACGCATTTCTTCAAGTGATTCTATATCTCGTTGGAGCTGTGTTTTTCGCTTGCCTTTTCCGGATACAAACTCAATTTCCTGCGCCTGCTTTTGTGCATAGAGCGTATTCAGAATCTCGTTTACCTGCTGTACTTCAATTTTCTCATCATAGCTTTTATCTTTAAGACCGTAAGTGGAGCCAATCTCATTAAGTTTACTTCTAAGTTTTGCCTGGAGCTTCATTTCGTTTTTAGTGACAGCCTTTCTCCATACAAAAGTGTATTTGTTAGCTGATGACTCAATCTTCGTTCCATCTATAAATATATTTTCATAGGCAACTTCATTCAGTTCTTTCAGTTTTTTCACAAACTGAGCGAACAGTTCATCAATAACTTCACTGAGTTTCTCCGATTTAAATCTACTGATTGTACTATGGTCAGGCACTGTTTCCTCTCCGAGCAACCACATGAAGTTGATATCTCTTTTACATGCCCTTTCGAGCATTCGAGAAGAGTAGATGTTATTCATGTATCCGTATACTATAATCTTGAACAGAGTTTTTGGTTCGACTACTGGTTTTCTCCCATATGAGGAGTACATCGAGTTCAGCTCCTTGTAATCTACCTCCTTTAGAACTCGATTTAGCAGTCGCACACTATCATCTTCTGGAATAACTCTTCCTAGATCAAATGGTAAAATGACTTGTTCTTCTACCGTTTCACTGCTATACTTTTTTTGTGTTATTTTGTTACTGGACATAACTTTATAATACAACTCAGGCGGGTTCTTTTGAACCCGCCTGTAAGCTTTTTTTGACATGAAGAAGGGGCGTTGCTTATAGAATCTTCGATTCTATTTTGCAACAGCCCCAATATATATTATTAAGCCGCTTTTATTTTGAAATTGAAGTCAAACACGCCTCTATTTCTACTTAAATGCTTTATTGATTTCTTCAATAGTAGCAAAACCTTTGGAATCCATGTACTGTTTAAGACCCTCCAGCACTTCTTTCGTTGCATAAGGATTCGTGAAGTTTGCAGTTCCAATTGCAATTGCCGTTGCCCCTGCAAGGAAAAACTCTGCGGCATCGCTTGCGCTAGATATTCCACCCATGCCAAGTACGGGTATTTTTACGCTATGGGCAACATCATGAACCATTTTCAGGGCTACAGGTTTTACTGCTGGACCCGATACGCCACCAATTCTGTTGGCTATGATCGGCTTGAAGCTATGTATGTCGATAGCCATACCTGTCAGTGTATTAATGAGAGAGACCGCATCGGCACCTTCCGCTTCGGCAATCTTTGCTATATCTGAAATACTTGTCACATTCGGGCTGAGTTTGACAATCAGATGTTTCTTGCACACCTTTCTTACTTCTGATACAACCCGCTTGACCATATCTGGATTCGTACCAAATGCCATACCACCCTGTTTTACATTCGGACAGGAAATGTTTAGCTCAATAGAATCCACGTCAGCATCGCTGAGGATTTCTACTATTTCAATATATTCTTCTATACTGTTGCCATTGGCATTGGCAATGATCTTTGCATCAAACTGTCTAAGGAATGGTATTTCTTCTTTAATAAAGGTTTCAACACCCGGGTTCTGAAGTCCTACGGAGTTAATGATTCCCATAGGTGTTTCGGCAAGCCTTGGCGAAGGATTCCCTTTCTTGTTTCTGAGTGTCAGTCCCTTTACAGAAATTGCACCAATATCATTCAGATCGATGAAATCTGCATATTCTCGTCCAAAACCAAAGGTTCCCGACGCAACAGTGATTGGATTGTGGAGCTCCAGGCCATTCAGATTCACTTTCAGATTCACATTAGACATGCAGCATCACCTCGTTTCCGTAAAATACGGGACCTTCCTTACATGTACGTACGTTCTTAAAGCCTTCTGTGTCTTTCTCATCTTTCACCTTGCATGTACAAACCAGACATGCACCTATGCCGCATGCCATTCTTTCTTCTATAGATAGCTGGACTGGCACATCAGCTTTTCTACAAATTTCCTGGATACTTGCAAGCATTGGTTCAGGACCGCATGAATAAACGATTTCATATTCACCTGTCTCCAAGGCCTCTTCTAAGAATGATGTGACATAGCCCTTATGCGGCGCTTCGTAGAGCTCTGAAGCTGTCACAATATCATTTGTATGTTTCTCGAACAACTCAAGTCCATAGGGTCTTTCCCTATAGCCCAGCAGTGTTTTTACATTGTCCTGTCCCTGTGCCTTCAGTACGCTTAGCAGCTGAACCAGTGGCGCCACACCGATGCCACCGCCGATGACAAGTGCCTTTTTCCCCTCTTGAACTTCAAAGCCATTTCCAAGGGGACCCATTACATCTAGTTTTTCACCGCGTGTTAGGGCTGCAAGTTCCTGTGTGCCCTCGCCAAGCGTCTTTATAAGGAAAGTCATTTCTTTTTCATTCACTTCACAGACACTGATTGGCCTTCTAAGAAGCTTATTTGAAGATCCAGATGGCTTGATGCTGAAAAACTGCCCTTCCTTGACTTCAACTTCCGGATACGGATTTTCCACAACAAGTTTGCAGATATCCGGTGCAATCATGTCGCATGAGAGAATCCATGTATCAGATGCATATTTTTTCATAGTCTAACCCCTTTTATCCTATTTACCAGTATTTTTTACCCGCTTCTTCAAGTGCAGTATTGATGTCTGAATTCATTTCGTGCACAGCTGCCGCTGCGGCTTCCATATAATTACCGCCGCGCTTCTGATATGCGAAGATGATGCCTCTTGATGAATTTACAAGTGCGCCAAGTCCATCAGCATTGAATCCTCCAACAACATCTTTGCCGCCACCACCTTGTGCACCGTATCCAGGAATCAGGAAGTAAGCGTTAGGAATCACTTTTCTGATGGCTTCCAGTTCCTCAGGATATGTTGCGCCTACAACTGCACCCACTGGTGTATAGCCTGAAGCATCCACATAGGCCTTGCCCCATTCATTGACGAGTTTGGCCATTTGCATGTAGACCGGCTCTGAGTCGATATGTCTGTCTTGAAGCTGTCCCGATGAAGGGTTTGACGTCTTTACGAGTATGAACATGCCTTTCCCGCTTTTCTCTGTGTATTTCAGGAAAGGTTTCACGCCATCTTCACCCAGATAGGCATTCACAGTCACCGAATCTGTTGGAATTTGCTCAAAATGCGCTTTTGCGTACGCATCACATGTCGACCCTATATCTCCACGCTTAATATCTCCAACAACATAGAGGCCTTTTTCCTGTGCATACTTAACGGTTTCTTCATATGCTGCGTAACCTGCTGAACCGTATACTTCATAGAATGCGATCTGTGGCTTGACTGCAGGCACAAAATCACATACTGCATCAATGATACCCTTATTAAACTCGAGTATTCCTGCCGCTGCATCCTGCGTGCTATACTCTCCGCTTAGATTATGCTTGGCTTTAATTTCCTCAGGAAGCTGATCTACCCTAGGATCCAGTCCGACTACTACCGCACTCTTCTTTCTTTTGATTTCTGATATTAGATTAATCATTGATTACGCCTCCCTTTACGCGCCAGTTACCATCCACGAACACATGTTTTACTTTTCCATATACTTCCCAGCCTTTAAACGGCGTATTTTTTCCTTTAGTCTCGAACTGATCCGGATCTATCTTATAAGAAGCATCGATATCGATAATGTTGATATCTGCCGGTGCTCCTACTTTCAGCGTTCCACTCTCAAGGCCCAGACGTGCTGCCGGCTTGCATGTCATTAGCGCGACTAGAAGGTCCAGGTCAATCTCACCCGTCTTCACAAGATTCGTATAGCAGAGTGGAAATGCTGTTTCTATACCGCTAAAGCCGTATGAAGCCTCTTCGTAGGCGCCGACCTTTGTGTGCATTTCATGAGGCGCATGATCTGTCGCAATCATGTCCACCGCACCTGATTTAAGGCCTTCAATCATCGCGCGTCTGTCTGCTTCGCTTCTTATTGGCGGATTCACCTTGTATGCGGCAGCCCCCGGATCACAGTTCTTGTCTGACAGAACCAAGTGGTGGGGTTCAACCTCGCAGGTCACATCTTCCCCGCGCTCTTTGGCTTCTTGAATCGCATCCAGAGCTTCCTTTGTACTCACATGCGATACATGCAGTGGTCCATGCACTTCTGCAGCAAGTGCGATATCTCTTTTAACGATTTCCGACTCGGCAATAACCGGACTTGGCACCGTCTTATCCTTGGATGTCATTTCATGGTCTTCACTGTGTGTCATGACCAGAGCACCGTGTTCCTTTGCAAGTGAAAAGGCTCTTGTCATCAGCTTGGTATCGAGGGTTGTACGACCGTCATCTGTAAGGGCTACAGCACCCGCCTTGAGAATCTCATCAGACTCTGCCGCCTCAAGGCCCTGCAAACCGCGCGATATTGCTCCCGAAACATATACCTTTACAAAAGCCTTTTCTTCAATACTCTTTTTAAGCTGATTGACTGCCTCCAGTGAATCCATGACTGGATTTGTATTTGGCATGCATACGAGTGAGGTCACGCCGCCTTTAAGTGCACCGCGCGTTCCTGTTGTCAAATCCTCTTTATCTGTAAATCCAGGTTCTCTCAGATGAACGTGTGCGTCAACAAATCCTGGTGTAACCAGCATACCTTTCGCATCGACGATCTGCTGTACCTGTTTTGCATCGATTTGCTTTTCAACAGATATGATTTTCTTGTCTTCAATCAGAATATCCATCACGTCATTTATTCCCTGAGACGGATCGACTATATGACCATTCCTGATAAGCGTACGCATGTTTTCCCTCCAGATCACCCTATACTCATAAAAAAAGCCATTACGATGATTTCGTAATGGCTTGTTTACACAATAAATGCACGGATTTCCCATAGCCGCAGCAATGGTCTTTCCGTCTGTTCAAGCCTTACAGGTCTCTCGTACCCAGTTTAAAGGCGTTCATATAAGTTTTCATAAAGGTATCATAACTTAACCACACGTGTCAAGCGAATTTTCATCCTATCCACAAAGCGGACGCACCATCTCAGCGACTTTTCCGATAAGTAAAATATTTTCGCATTGGAAATCCCAAGTAAGTTTGATTCCTTAATATGAAGCTATTTTATTTCCGAGCTTCTTTTCCGACGAACTTCTCAAATTCGTGCAAATATTTGTCTTGCTGTTCAAATTCTTTTGTGTTACTATGGACCAAATGATATAAGCCCTTTAACTTGACCCGAGAGGTTAAGAAGGTTGTAGTATATGTGTAAAGGTCATATGCCTTCTTTCTGCGTGCGGGAAGAAGGCTTTTTTATACCTTTAAATTGATTCTGTGAAGTCAAAAAGGAGGAAAACTGAATGAAATCGATTCGTCATCTTATCGAACCGGAAGATCTTACAATTGATGAAATCAACGAACTTGTTGATCTAGGTCTGAAAATGTGGGAGAACCCTTCCAACTATTCTGCTGCATGTCAGGGAAAAATTATGGCGTCATTGTTCTTTGAGCCTAGTACACGTACTAAGTTCAGCTTTGATTCCGCAATGTGCCGGCTTGGCGGTCAGGTCATCGGTTTTGCCGATGCAAACACCAGCTCAGCTCAAAAGGGCGAAAGTCTTGCAGACACAATCCGTGTCATGGGCTTCTACTCTGACATCATCGTAATGCGCCATCCAAAAGAGGGTGCTCCAAAACTTGCATCTCAATACTCTGAAGTTCCAATTATCAACGGCGGTGACGGGGGACATCAGCATCCTACACAAACGCTGACGGACCTGATTACCATCAAGCGTTACAAGGGCCAGATTGAAGGTCATACCGTTGCATTCTGCGGCGACCTCAAATATGGACGTACTGTCCACTCACTAATCCGTACGCTTGCACGCTTTGGAACAAAGAAATTTATTCTTATATCTCCAGAAGAGCTTCAGCTCCCTGAAGCACTGAAAAAACAACTTAAACGTCTCTATTCTGATATAGAGTTCCAGGAAGTGCGCTATGTCGAGGAAGTCATCGAAGAGGTTGATATCCTTTATTTGACACGCATTCAGAAAGAACGCTTCTTCAACGAGGAAGATTATCTGAAGCTAAAAAATTCCTACATCTTCACGAAGAGCAAACTGGCTACTGCCAAGAAAGACATGATTGTCATGCATCCGCTGCCTCGTGTAAATGAAATCGCATACGATGTGGATGACGATGCACGTGCTGTCTACTTCGAACAGTCACGCATGGGCGTGTTTGTAAGAATGGCGCTGATTACAAAACTACTGGAGGTGGGCCCATATGCTAGAGGTTAAAGGTATAGAAAATGGCATCGTGCTTGACCATATCACTGCTGGAAACGGCATCAAGGTCTTCAATATGCTTTTCTCTGAGCAAACGGATTATCCAGTTGTTCTGCTCATGAATGTTGAAAGTGGTCTGCTTGGCCGCAAGGACATCATCAAAATCGAAAACAGATTTGATGTGGACCTTGACGCACTTGGACTGATAGATGAAAAGATTACTGTGAACATTATTCGAAACGGTAAGCTTGGTGAAAAGAAAGTGGTCAACATTCCTAAGACAATTACAGGTCTTTTCGAATGTGAGAATCCACGTTGTATTACGAACCACGACAGTCATTGCGAACCGACTTTTGAGCTTGTTTCTCAAAACGGTGAGCTTGAATATGCTTGCAGCTACTGTGAAGAAATCACAAAGTTCAAGCTTTAATAAAAACCTATAAACAAAGTATTCAAATCTATTCACGCCTTCGGGCACAAAATTCGCTAACCCTAATACTCATTATATATTTACCCTGAAGGGGGACTGACTTTTAGTCAGTCCTTCTTCTCTTTGTCCGAAAAAGACAAAGAACAGCAGATTTAAATGATAAGAGGGTCTGATACATGTTCACATGCATCAGACCCTCTTATCATTTAAATCTATTAGTCGCGTCTAGCGACTTGGGCAATTGAAGATTGCACAGTGCTGTTCGTACAACCTCATTCTTCTTCACTGTTAGTCACCCTAACGACTTGGGCAATTGAAGATTGCACAGTGCTGTTCATCCCATTTCAAATACACCCATTCCCTATTTGGACGCAATAAACCCCCGGCATAATGCCGAGGGTTGAATGAGTACATTTTGATCGCGTTTTAGAACTTGATAAATCCTAGGTTGTATAGGAATACGATTAGGATTCCAAGTGGTGCGATAAACTTAGACGCGAAGATAAAGGTATCAAATAGACCGAACTTCAAAGTTCCACTATTCGTAACTTCGTCTTTAACGTCATCTTTAACCATACCAAAACCAACAAACAGCGAAATGAACAGACCGCCAAGTGGTAGAAGCAGGTTGGCAGAAATCCAGTCCAACCAGTCAAAGAAGTTAACTGATCCACCGATGATTGGGAACTTCACGCCAGCCATAGGTCCCATAGAAAGCGAACAGAAGATACCCACAACAGAAATAGCTACTGTTGCAATCACTGTCGCTTTATGACGGTTCATCTTCAGGTCTTCAGTGAAGTAGGCAACAACAACCTCTAGGATTGAGATTGAAGACGTCAGCGCCGCTACTGTCAGCAGTACGAAGAATAGGATTCCGAAGAAGTAGCCACCAGGCATTTGGTTGAATACGTTAGGTAGTGTAACGAATACAAGACCTGGGCCCGCTGCTGGTTCGATACCGAACGCGAATACAGCTGGGAAGATTGCAAGACCTGCAAGAAGTGCGATTGCAGTATCTGCGATTGTAACTTGAAGTGCTGTCTCAGCTAGATTTTCCTTCTTACCAATATATGAGCCGTATGTAATCATCGTACCCATACCAAGTGATAAGGAGAAAAATGCATGACCGAGTGCAGAAAGAACTGCAGCACCGCTGAGTTTGCTGAAGTCAGGCTTTAGAAGGAATGCGATACCTTCACTTGCACCAGGAAGTGTGATTGCACGGATATCAAGTACAACAATGATAACCAGTAGAAGCGGCATCAGGATTTTTGCATATTTCTCGATACCATCTTTTACACCACCCATAAGAACGCCAGCTGTTAATGCCATAAAAACAAGCTGCCAGATGATTGGAGTCCAAGTAGACGAAATCAGACCGCCAAACGTATTCCCGATGTCATCAGGGCTCATGCCGCTGAATGAGTTCATTGCAGCCTTTACGATGTAGTCGAGGCACCAGCCTGCAACAACGCCGTAGAACGATAGGATCATGAATGCCGACAGGAAGCCCATCCAGCCAGTCATAAACCAAGGTGTGTTTGGCTTCAGTTGCTTGAACGAGCCAATTGCATTTCTCTGAGCGCGACGACCGATCAGAAATTCTGATAGCATTACAGGTAAGCCAATCATTGCAATACAAATCAGATAAACAAGAATAAATGCAGCACCACCAAATACCCCAGTGATGTATGGGAATTTCCAGATGTTACCTAGACCGATAGCAGATCCAGCAGCAGCTGCGATAATCCCCAGTTTCGACGAAAAGCCGTCACGTTGAACATTATTGTTCTCCATGAAATTTCCCCCTTACACAATGATTTCTATATCTAGATGGCCAATCCATCCAAATATCGTTTTACAAAGTTAATACACTTTTTTGAGTATTAACAATTTTGTAACAATCGTATATGATTCTAGCACACCGATGAAAGTATGACAATAGAATCCCCCAAATTTCACATAACTTTTCATTGCGTTTTTTTGATGGCTTATCCAGTTGTATATGTTGCTATAACTGATTCTTTCTATTCAAATATTTTCATAACCCTTACTAAAATTTTAGCACATCGCTTATTCCTTTTCAAGTTTTGGAATTCATTATTCTGAATTGTTTGAAATTTAACAATGTATATATTACGTTTTGTTAATATTTATGCAAAATAATGAGCCGGGTTTTGCCACTGTTATAACAAATACCCAGCTCTTTTTATCAGCAATCGCCATTTTTTTGTATTTTTTGATATTCCATGATAATACGCTCGGCAACTCTTATGCCATCAACAGCTGACGACATGATTCCGCCTGCATAGCCAGCCCCTTCGCCACATGGGAATAAGCCTCGGGTGCTGGTACTTTCAAGGGTCTCCTCATTCCTATGAATTCGAAGGGGTGACGAGCTGCGTGACTCAATCGCCGTAAGAACCGCATCTTCTCTTGCAAATCCATGCAGCTTCTTATCCATAGCGGGTATAGCTTCCCTGAGCGCATCCAAAATGAACTGCGGAAATATTTCTGAAAAATCTGTGCCCATGACCCTCGGTCTATAGCTCGGCTGGACACTCCATGTCTTTTCAAAAACCGTCTTCTGACCCTTTAGGAAATCACCAACGCGTTGAACCGGTGCGGCATAATTTTCCCCACCTGCCTTAAAGGCCTTTTCCTCCAGCATCCGCTGGAAGCGAACACCTGATAGAGGCCCTAGGTCTTCATAGTCTTCCGGTGTCACGGTAACAAGCAGGGCACTGTTTGCATTCACAGCGTCACGCGCATACTCACTCATACCATTGACGACAAGACGTCCTTCCTCAGAAGAGGATGCCACGACCAAGCCGCCAGGGCACATGCAGAAGGTGTACACGCCCCTTCCATCCTCAGTCTGATGGGTCAGCCTGTATTCTGCAGCGCCAAGCCCCTCAGGGCGCTTTTCGCTCGAGTACTGAACACGATCAACAAGCGCTTGGGGATGCTCGATACGAACCCCTACGGCAAATGGCTTGGCCTGCATTGCAACCTTCTTGTCATGGAGCATTTCAAATGTGTCTCTCGCGCTGTGTCCCATGGCCATAATTACAATTTCAGACGTAACGACATCGTCTGAAGAGGTTTTGACACCCTTGACTGCATCCTCTTGAATAATCAGTTCATCCACCCTTGTGCTGAACCTGATTTCACCGCCAAGAGCAATAATTTTTTCACGAATACCCATAACCGTTGGTTTGAGCTTGTCTGTCCCAACGTGGGGTTTATTTTTATAGAGTATTTCTGCCGGTGCACCTGCATCTACAAGCGCCTTCAATACTTTCCTGCACCTCAAATCCTTAATGCGCGTTGTCAGCTTACCATCTGAAAAGGTCCCTGCGCCGCCTTCACCGAACTGGACATTAGACTCTGTACTTAGCACTCCAGAGCTCCAAAATGACTCAACCGTATGTGTGCGTTCCTCTACGGCTTCACCCCGTTCCAGTATGATCGGCGCGTATCCCGCTTCCGCGAGTGTCAGGCCAGCAAATATCCCTGCCGGTCCAAAGCCTACGATAACCGGTCTGTCCGTCAGTTTCTTTTCACCGCTCGAAACCTGATGGTATTCAAGATCGGGGGCCTTTGAAAGATTCTTGTACTTCCCTAGGAGCTTGTTCTCATTTGCAACTTCAAAATCGACCGTATAAACCTTTTTTACGGTGCCTCGTCTTGCATCGATAGATTCCTTATATATGGCATAACTCAGTATCTCTTCCCTTTTCAGGCGCAGCTGTTTTGCAATTTTTGAAGCGACTGCCTCCACATTCTCATTCACATCCAGCTTGATTTGAGATATTCTAATCATTTTTTACCTCACTTCGGTTTAATGGTTTATCCTTATGCATACGCACCTGCCCTTCAATGAGCACGGCTGCGAATAGTACAATCAAAAAAGGCTATGATCTCTGCCATAGCCTTTATAAGAATACATGAGCCTTATTTCAAAATCAAGCTACTCTTTTGAAAACCAGATTGAAATCTCTCTTTTAGCGTCTTCCAGTGTTGCCGCACCGTGTACCACATTCTTCTGAACATTCGTTCCATACTTGTATCTCAGAGTACATGGCCGTGCCTTGGCAGGATTTGTTGCTCCATTGATTTCCCGGACAATCTCAACTGCATTTTCTCCAGAAACAACCATGACAACCACAAGACCACTTCCCATAAACTCTAGAAGGGGTTCATAGAAATCTCTTCCCACGTGCTCTTCATAATGCTTTGCAAGCAATTCTTCCGATGGCACCGTAGTATAAGCCGCTTCAATTTCAAGGCCGTTTTCTTCATAAGCAGATATGATTCTGCCGATCAGTTTTTTCTTTACCGCATCCGGTTTTATGATTACGAGGGATTGCTCTTTCATGGTATCCGCCTCCTTTTTCTAATTAATACCATACCAGATCAGATTTAATCCCTATTTTCATTCTTATCTGTAGATTCTATCCACTGCTCTTTGACATCAACCAGCCCTAGGTCTTTGGCTCGTTCAATGATTTGAGCATCCGACAGAGGTTCTGGTGAATACTTTGATACTGCAAGATCAATCATGCCATATACCACAAAGGATAGCCCCAGCATTAGAAGTACACCATATCGGATGAGTTTTTTCATATTGTATTCCATCGGTACACCCCCTTGTTCTATTCCTTATACAGCGCCTCAGAGATGATGCCCCAAATGTCTTCAGTCTCAAAACCACGCCGCCACACCGCTGCACCACCAAGATCCAGTTCATTGACCAGAGCTGCTTTTTCTTTTATCGATCTGGCATTTTCAAACCATATTTTCTTAAGTGCACCATCTTCGAAATATCCCGCATAATGTTGTCTGGCGTTTTCATCCCAAATCAGGTTGAGATTCTTTTCCATGATGAATTTTTCAGCGTTCGGCATATTGAGAACGCCAGATTTGACATCCATCTGGTTGGCAAAAGTCTGAGACGGCACTTCAGTCCATACACGCATGTAATAGGGTATGCCTAGGAGCAATTTTTCAGAGGGAACCATTTCACTGATTTTTATCATGTTTTCCCGCACCCACTTGTAGGATGCCACGGAACCACTGATGGGACTGCTCGCCCAGTGCTCGTCGTATGTCATTATAGCAAGATAGTCGACAATCTGTCCAAGGGATTCCCTGTCATAGCATTTTGACCAGGTATCACTTCCACCAGGTACGGTAACATCCATGCTGACCACAAGCCCCTTTGCCCTGAATGCCGCTGTCAGCTCTGCGACAAATTGCGTTAGGGCTCTTTTGTCTTCTTTATAGATATTCTCAAAATCAATATTCACACCTTCGTAATCCTTTGCCAGATATTCACCCAGCAAATTTTCAATGAAATCGGTCCGCGCCTGTGCACTATGCAAAAATGCACTTGTCCTATCCACGTCAAAATCATTGGAAACAAGGGTCCAAAGCTCATAGCCGCGCGACTTGGCCCAATCAATATATGCCTCACTGGACTTGTTATCAAAATTACCCTTTGAATCTGAAAGCGCATACCATGTGGGCGATATTACATTCACACCCGTCAGTGGCCCAATCTTCGCTGTATCATACCCTCTGCCATAAATCTCCCAGGTTAGAAATACCGGTGTTTCCCGCGTAAGGGGCACCTTCGCTTCATCGCTTTTATCAACATAGGTCGCTTCGCCCAGCAGGTCTGATTTGATATATCCGACCTGATAATCTGCGGTCATGACATGCTTGTATCCCGGCTCAGCTTCAAACACGACGACCGACGCATCTTTTTTGAGTTGCTCCAACACGCGCACTTCATCTGTCTGCATGAAGAGAAGGGCCTTGTCATTCAGTGAGGCAAGGTTGTAAGATACAGCCCTGTTTTTTAAAAACAGGGTCTTTCGTGCTGCCTTCATATCGTATTCAAGGTTGAATACCGACGCAATATCTGAAGCCGACACCCATATTTGTCCCAAATCATAGACAGGCGCTTTCATGGTGAAGGTCTGATTGTCAAGCCATGCATCCCCGTAAATCAAATCATAACGAATGGTGTGGTATCCATCAGAAAGGGTAACCAGTCCATCCTCTTCGTCATAATCTGCGAAAATCGAATAGTATTCCAGTAGCGATTGAGGAATCCAATATCCCTTAACAAGCCACTCCGCATCAATTTCAGGGTATGCCTGCGCATAGATACCTTTCTCTGTGATTACAACAAGCTGAGAAACGTCATTCGGTTCAGTTTCAACCTTATTTTTTGATACATAGTGATATCCTGCCGACAGCAACATGGCTACTAGAATTAAAAATGCTAAAATTCTTCCTGGCTTCATTGCAGTCTCCTTCCCTTGTGGATAATAGGCTGGTCTTTCTTCAAAACTCCACAGACTTACCCACAATCTATCTACAAAAACTGCGTATTTCCCACAGTTTTTCCACACTTATTCCAACAATTTATGTGAATTACTTGATAACCCACCACGTCTCTTCAATTTCAATTATTCACACTTAAGAATTACACACATTCTATACACGTATTCGCAAGAGTCATTCACATTTTTTGCACAGATTATATGTTTTATCCACAACTTATCCACAGATTTTGTGCATAAGTCTTGAATCTTTATCTGTAATCACAGCATCTGTGCCTCATGACTCGTGTAAAAAAACGGAGCCGATTGATATCTTATGGCTCCGCGGACTTTATTCATGTCGTATGACTTCAAAACGTTCTATGGTATAGGCTTCGTCGTTTTCAATACCCGCCTTGTTAAGCGCAATCTTCAGTTGCTCATCAACCGTATCGATCCCTTTCAGGCGCGGCAAAAGCAGCCCCCTCTTGTATCCGGATGTCACGATGACACCATACTTGATTGGATCAAGAAGCTGCGTGTCCTCTATGGGCTCTGCTTTTCCGAGTATATCAACCGAAATATGAAGGCCAATGAGTTCATGAGGCTCAATTTCAGGAAATCTGGGATCAAATGCAGCTGCCTTCACGGCATTCTCAATAATTTCCTCAGCAACATTAATCCGCGTACCTGCAATGGTCCCCATACACCCACGCAGCCCGGCATCTGTCTTTATAGAAACAAATGTTCCACCGCGATTTTCAAGCATGGCTTTAGGGAGCAACTCAGGCACACATAGTCTTTCCTTTGTACGTACATAAGCTTCTATCGATTGCCGTGCCAAACGTACATAGGCATCCTCATTTTCAAGTCGACGCAAGTAGGCTTCTTTTTTACCCTGCTCAATGCGTTCAAGCAACAAATGGCTTGGATCAGATTCCAAATCGGTAAAACCAACAACACCATAGCCAACTCCAAAGGGACCCTCGTAGCTATAAACCTCTACTCGTGGCTTGAACCCATTCAGTGCACCCAAGAGAATATCAACTGAACGTTTGCCGCATTCACCAGCATTTTCGCACAAGCTGCCGTCCATGAGTATGACGTCTTCAAACCGGCTTTCCCGCAGAAGTTTCAACAGGGTATCGTCGAAGACCTTCCCGTCTTCATGATAGGTATAGGGCCCCTCATCTGACAATCGGTGTGATAAATCACCACTGGCAATAACCAGCGTTTTTCTGCCAAGATGTTCCGCGGCCTTTTGAATGATCTGACCCAGACGATATAGCATTGTATGGTCCAGAAATCCATAACTGATACATACCAATCTATAGGAAGCATAGGCCTTGTCCACAAAATGCAGAGGCACTACGGCACCGTGATCCAGATTCCTAGATATATCGAATCGCTCAACCAGCTCATCATCAATTCGAACCATAGGCATGTTTTTCTCATAGCAGGTAAAAACAATTTCATCGGTCAACGCCTCATCAGCTTCTTTGCTTATACCCGCCCCCGGTGCACCAAACTTCCCGAGATTGCCACTGAGAGGGTTATCATCATAGATTGCCACTGCATCTGTGAACGTCGGGCCATGGGGTGTGATAAGCACAATGGTTTCAGGTTCAAGCTCCGCAATTTTTTGCGCGGCCCGCTTCATGCCGTCAATTGTCGTACTGCCTTCAAGTGCACGTGCGCCTCCAACTGCATCAACAATAATTGGAGGATGCGGCATTAGAAATCCACCACAAATGCTCATTCAAATCACTCCTCTGAGTCTGACACTACCATGTATCCCTTTTTGAGCAGCTTTTCCACGTGCTCATCTACCTTCTCATCAATGTTGATTCCATACTGCTCTTCCAGAACAAACATCATAGACACTGCTACCTGTGCAACATCGAGCAGCTCCATGCTGATACGTTCAACAACTTCTGTGTCATGGAGCGCTGTATTTTCTCCATTCAAACCACGAAATTTGCCGATGACCTGAGCCAGTTCTCCAGCTTCCTCCATCAGCTTAAGGCATGTGGATTCCAGCCCAGGCTTCAGGTTATTCAGCTTAGGCAAGCTGATTTGCTTATATATTCCTTTTTTCATAATGTCCCTCCATGTCTTTAATATATTATATCGCATAAACAATGATCCAAAGATACAACTTACAAATTTTAATTTTTTCGTTACTTAATTTTGATTTATAGATTATAATTTCTCCAGAATTGGTATAATCTATATAGTGCAAACTTAAACTATTTGGAGGTATATTTATGATGATTAATTTTGCCATTATACAGATGTATGCTTTTAAGCTGCTGGGTGCGCTAGCGGTACTTGCCATCGGGTTTCCCGCTGCCAATTACATAAGCCGGCTGATTCGGAAAATCATGGATCGACATTCTGTTGATCCGTCTCTGAACACTTTTATGAAGCAGGTTATCGGCATGATTCTTAAGGTCCTTGTCGCAATTTCAGCCGCATCTGTTGCAGGGGTTGAAACGACCTCTTTCGTCGCAATTATCGGCGCTGCAGGCTTCGCTGTCGGCCTTGCCTTCCAGGGATCTCTCTCGAACTTTGCAGGTGGCGTACTGCTCCTTGTCCTTCGCCCTTACAAAGTCGGTGACTTTATTGAAGGCGACGGTGTAAAAGGCACAGTTCAGGAAATAGGCATTGTCTATACGACATTGACAACACCTGACAACAAGGTGATTACTGCACCAAACGGCTCTCTTGCCAACTCAACCATTACCAACTACAGCATTAAGGAAACACGCCGTGTCGATCTTATTATAGGTACTGCCTATGATGTGCCGATTGAAAAGGCAAAAGCAGCTATCGAAGCTGTCGTTTCATCGCATGATCTTGTTCTCAAGGATCCAGCTTGGCAAATCCGCCTTGCGGCACACAACGCCAGCTCTCTTGACTACAACGTTCGTGTCTGGGTGAATGCACCTGACTACTGGACAGTCAACTTTGATCTGCTTGAAATGATCAAACAGAAATTCGATGAAGAAGACATCGAAATTCCTTACAACAAGCTTGATGTCAATTTGTTCAAACACGACCAGTAAACCAGGCTAAATGAAAATAAGCCACAGCATTTATGAAATGCTGTGGCTTTATTTTGTGCAAAAGAAAACACCACAGTATAAACTGTGGTGTTTGTTTTTTGCAATAATCCGGTAAAAGCTGAAATTAACGCTTTGAGAACTGAGGCGCTCTTCTTGCTTTTTTAAGACCGTATTTCTTTCTTTCCTTCATACGTGCATCACGAGTCAGGAAGCCTTCAGCTTTAAGTGCAGGACGAAGTTCTGCATCAGCTTGAATCAGTGCACGAGCAATACCGTGACGGATTGCGCCTGATTGGCCAGTGAAGCCACCGCCGTTAACACGAACGATAACGTCAAATTTACCTTCTGTTTCAGTAACTTTAAGAGGACGCTTGATGTCTTCTCTTAGAGTCTCGTATACAACGTAATCTTCAAGAGTACGACCATTAACAGTAAAGTTACCTGTACCTGGAACTAGTCTTACTCGAGCGATAGATTTTTTTCTTCTACCAGTACCTTGATATTGGTTTGCCATTGTCTATTCCCTCCCTACGACTATATTTCCAGTACTTCTGGAACTTGAGCTTCGTGACCGTGCTCAGTACCAGCGTATACTCTAAGTTTCTTAACCATTGAACGACCAAGAGAGTTATGTGGAAGCATACCTTTAACTGCTTCGAATACTACCTTTTGAGGCTTAGTATCCATCATTTGACGGTATGTTCTCTCTTTCATATGGCCAACGTAACCTGTGTGCCATCTGAACATTTTCTGGTCTAGTTTTTTACCAGTCAATACAACCTTATCTGCATTAATGATGATTACATAATCACCTGTATCTACGTGTGGTGTATATGTTGGCTTGTGCTTACCTCTTAGTACTGATGCTACTTCAGATGCCATACGACCTAAAGTTTTACCTTCAGCATCTACTACGTACCATTTTCTTTCCACTTCATGTGGCTTAGCGATGTACGACTTCATGGAAGTTCCTCCTTGCGAATTATTTCACCGTTTCGTCTATTTGTCAAAACCCGGGGCATAAAGGGTTTTAATTAACTTTTCCATGTGGACACAGAACATATATATTCTAATACACGCTGTTATTTTCGTCAAGTAATTTCGTGATTAAATTTGACTTTTTTGCGTAGTGCTCACTGGAGCCAGTTCTACTGCCTTCTCAAGACGCACAACTTCGAGCTATGCATTCCTTAGCGCCTTATCAAGTGCTTCCTTTGAATAGTATACCTCGCTCAGGTATAAGCCTTCCGCTGCTGCAGTATGCTTAACGCGTGTACGATCTTCCTCTTTAATGATATCCGGAACATCCGCTGGCGATTTTTTGCCAACACCTATATCCACAAACATTCCCGCTAGAATGCGTACCATATTATAAAGGAAGCCATTTCCATAGAAAACAAGATGGATTTCATCGTCTATTTCCTTAATGTCCACTTTGTAAATAGTGCGCACTGTATTGGTCACAAAGCTGCCACTTGCCATAAATGCCTTGAAATCATGCTTTCCTACAACATGCTGCGCAGCTTCCCGCATTTTATCGACATCGATATTTTCTGGAACACGATAGGCGTGTCTACGTCGCATAGGCTTTCTGCGGTCCGATTTGAAGAGCTTATAAGTATAGCTCTTTCCTATTGCAGAAAAACGCGCATGAAAATCAGACGGAACGGGCTCTAAGGATTTAATATAAATATCACCCGGCAATCTGTGATTGAGAACATACTGCAGCTTCTTGACCGGAATTTTTCCTGTCCAGTCAAAGGATGCGACCTGACCAAAGGCATGCACACCTCCGTCTGTCCGTCCAGATCCTTCTATCAGAACTTCCTGTCCGGCCATCCGGCTCAGCACACGTGTGATCTCTCCCTGTACCGTTCTGAACTTGGGCTGAGTTTGCCATCCATAGAACTCGCCGCCATCATATTCTATTGTGATTTTGATGTTCATGCTGCCTCCTAAAATACAATCTGCACGCTGACCATCACTGCGATGTATACTACAAAGCTCGCGAGTCCAATCACGTCTCTATGCGTATACTTGAGTACCTTGAGTCGTGTACGATTCTCACCGCCGCGGTAGCATCTGGCTTCCATGGCCATTGCCAGTTCATCGGCACGTCTGAAAGCACTGATAAAAAGGGGCACCAGCAGTGGAATCAGGCTTTTTGCCCGCGCCACTATGTTGCCACTTTCAAAGTCAGCACCACGCGCCATCTGAGCTTTCATGATCTTATCGGTCTCTTCAAGCAGGGTTGGAATGAATCGAAGGGCAATTGTCATCATCATTGCCAGTTCATGTGCCGGCACACCGATTTTCTTAAATGGACCCAGCAGTCTCTCCAGTCCGTCTGTAAGCTCTATCGGTGAGGTTGTGAGCGTCAAGAGTGATGTTCCCAGAATTAAAAATATCAGTCTGAATGCCATGAACAGAGCTTGTAAAACGCCTTGTAGCGTTATTTTTATAAAGCCAAACTGCACAAGAATCTCACCCGGTGTGAGGAATATATTGATTGTAAACGCGAATATGATGATGAACATAATCGGTTTAAGACCTCTGAGCATATAGCGTACGGGTACCTTTGAAAAGTGGACCGCCACACCAAGAAAGCCCAGGACAATAAGATAGCTCGTCAACGCATCGACCATAAACAGTGTTGTGATATAGGCGAAGGCGCATAGTATTTTAAATCTCGGGTCCAGCTTATGCACAAACGAGGTTGTTGGATAATACTGGCCGACTGTAATATCTCTAAGCATTTTTCTTCTCCTTTATGAGCTTAAGGAGGGCAACTCTTGCTTCCTCGACGGTGATGATGCCACTCGGTATGCTGAAGCCGCTTTCTCTAAGTGCACGTGTCAGCTTTGTAATCTGCGGAACGCCAAGACCAATGGCCTCCAGTTTGTCATCGTACAGAAAGACTTGACTTGGCGGACCCTCGAGTGAAATCTGCCCTTTGTCCATAACAATCAGTCGATTCGCCATACGGGCCACATCTTCCATGCTATGTGAAACAAGAATAACGGTTATGTTTCTTTCTGCATGAAGCTTCTTGATTTGACCCAGTATCTCGTCACGGCCTCTCGGGTCAAGTCCTGCCGTGGGCTCGTCAAGTATGAGGACTTCAGGATTCATGGAGAGCACGCCAGCAATGGCGACACGTCTTTTCTGACCCCCTGAAAGTTCAAATGGCGACTTGTGTCTGATTTCATCATAATCAAGACCTACCAGCTCAATGGCTTCCTTCACACGCTGTGCAACGACTTCCTGTGAAAGACCCAGATTTGTCGGTCCAAATGCAACGTCCTTTTCAACTGTTTCTTCGAAAAGCTGATATTCCGGATACTGGAACACCAAACCAACTTTTTTTCGAATCTCGTTGAGTTTGGTTCCCTTTGCTGTCAAATCAAGACCATTTATAACAATTCGACCACCTGTCGGCTTTAAGAGACCATTCAGATGCTGAATAAGTGTCGATTTTCCAGAGCCAGTATGCCCAATCAGGCCTATGAACTCACCTGCTTCAATCTGCAGGGTCACATCTTTTAGGGCTGCTGTTTCATAAGGACTTCCTATGTCGTATATATGATTTAAGTTTTCTACAAGAATTGACATAGCTCTTTCTCCATCTCTTCTACCGTTAAAATATCTTCGCGTATGTCTACGCCGGCTTTTCTCAGTTCATGGGCAAGAAGGGTTACCTGCGGTACATCCAGCCCCATCTCCTGAAGTGCCTCTACATTGGAGAACACTTGTCCTGGTGTGCCCTCAAGAAGTTTCACCCCACGCTCCATAACAATGACTCGATCTGCATCGACAGCCTCGTCCATGTAGTGGGTGATATGGATAATAGTCATATTTTCTTCCTTGTTCAGGCGCTTGATGGTCTCAACAACTTCTTTTCGTCCTGATGGATCAAGCATTGCAGTCGGTTCATCCAGAATGATGCAGTCCGGTTTCATGGCGAGTATGCCTGCAATGGCAATACGCTGTTTCTGTCCACCCGAAAGGAGATGCGGCGGCTTTTGTCGATGCTCATACATGCCGACAGCACTCAGTGCTTCATCCACACGCTGCCTAATGCCATCCGACGGAATTCCAAGGTTTTCAGGACCAAAAGCTACATCTTCTTCGACGATGGTCGCGACAATCTGATTGTCTGGATTTTGAAAAACCATACCTGCTGTCTTTCGAATATCCCATATTTTTTCATGGTCTTTTGTATCCATGCCATTTACATATATTGATCCCCCACTCGGCAAGAGGATTCCGTTTGCGAGTTTTGCGAACGTTGACTTCCCGGAGCCATTGTGACCAATGATCACCGTAAAGCTTCCCTTCTCTATATCAAGGTTCAAGCCATCAAGTGCTATGGTCTCATGGTTCTCTCTCTTATATTGAAATTTAAGGTTTTCACTTCTAATCATGTGAGTACCACACTTTCTCTTATTCTCATCAACCCATTATACCTTTAATATGAAATAGGAACAACGTCCTTGCCGGTTTTGTTCACATTTATTTAAACACTGGACAATAGTCGCAGGCTCAAAAAAGATCGGTCTTGTTACCTTTTAGTAACTTCTTTGTAACCGCTATGATAATATTTCTTGACCTCTATGCTATAGAATAAGAGTATCAAAAAAGCTTCCAGAACAATTTGCCCGATTGGATCTGGAAATTCAGCTTATTTCTTAATCTATCAAATTTATATACAGCTCTTCTTGTTAAATAGTAGTAGAAACTCTAAAACACATTTCCTCGCAAATGTGTTTTTTTTTTCGTGAAAACAAAGAACAGCACTACAATGAAAAAAGCTCCCAAACGAATCTGAATTCATTTTGGAGCTTCTATTCATTGTAGTACCTGCCGCGTCAGCGACCACAGCAATCGCAAGATTGCTGGGTGTTCTTTATCTGCTCACAGACTTCTCTTTAAGGCTCTCCACAGGCATTTCCACCTCACGCCTGCACACGCTCAATGTACCTAAGTGTAAAGCTTGTACCAACCCCAAGCTCTGACACGACATCGAGCTGCATTCCAGACGCCTCGCTGAGGGTCTTGGCAATATAGAGACCCAAACCATATCCTGGCGTTCTTGAGTTGCGAGACAAATCGCACCGATAAAATCTATGGAAAATCTTTTCAAGATCATCACAGGCTATACCCGGCCCCTTATCAGAAACGGAAATCACTATTCCCGCACTTTCTGAGCGTATAATCAGGTCAATACAGCTTCCAGCTTCCCCGTACTTAATGGCATTGCTCAGCAGGTTCGACAGAATGATTTCAACATACTCACGATTCTGAACCCCTTGACCAGCGCTACCTGTCTCAAAGTTTTCACGACTTATTTCAATGGTCATCTGCCTTGTCTGGGCAAGATGCTTATGATCCTCAACGACACTATGAACTGCCGCCTCCAAATCAAAAGCCCTTTTCTCAGGAGCTTCCTGCTTTGTATCAAAGCGCGCTATATCCATGATTGTATCAAGAAGACCACTCAGGCGCTGTGACTCCGCCTGCATGATTTTCAATATTGCATCCATGTTTTCATCAGACAAGTTTCTGTAGCTTTCAAGGGTTTCAATAAAGCCTTGTATGGAAGTGAGCGGCGTTCGGATTTCATGGGAGACATTCGTAAAGAAAGCTCTTTGCATTTCAGCGAGCTGTGTCTTTTCGGTTATATCAAACATGACGATGACATAACCAATCAGATCACCACTTTCCTTTCGAATCGGGGCGTTTTGAACAATCATCACCATGCCGTTATCAAGGGTCATTCGGTGCCTTGTCTCATGCTGCTTGTACTTCACTTCATCAATGGACTCAAGAATTGCCGGTGGCAGACCAAGTCCTTTGTAGTCTTTTTCTACAGACTTGTTATGTCTGAGCTCCAGCAGCTTTTCTGCGATGGGATTGATCAGGAAGACGCGGTCATCGAGATCGATGCCGATAAGTCCCCCGAACATTTCATGAATGATGGCATTCATGTGGGCATTGCTTTCACTAAGCTCTGTTACAGCGGACCTGACTGAGTCTGTCATTTTCCCAAAGGCATAAGCCAGCTCTCCCACCTCATCCTTTGCAGATGTATCAAGTTCGTATTCATATTGTCCATCAGCTATGGTGTTGGCAGACTCCTTTAAACGTATAATAGGTTCCGTATACTGGTTTATAAACCGGTAACCTGTAGAAAGTGCAATCAGGATTCCAATGATGATTGCCAGGGTAATATGCCTGACAAGCAGCATCAGTTCTGATCTTAGGACCTCGATGGAACTGGACAGAACGAGAATGTAGTTTTGTCCATTGCTGTATATGTGACTGGCCGTATAATACGACAGCTGCTTTGTGAACTTGTCGATGCGGGTCGCATCCCCTGTTTCTCCAGAAAGGACGCGTTTGATTTCAGGCTCTATTTCCTTTTGAAAAAGAAGGGTGTTGTTTAGTGAATCGGCAAGGAAATAGCCGGTGGCGTCATAGAGGGTGACGCGCACGTTTTTCAACGCACTCATTTTCTGCACAAAATGATGATAGTTGATAAAGGTCCCATTGGACTGTGTGATGTCGAGCGCCTCAGCTATATAACTCATTTTCATGCTGTGGTCACGACTGAGCTCTTTCATGTTGGAATCCCACGATACATAGGCGATGAGCACCCCGGAGACGATAATTTGAATGGTAATAATCCAGAGAATCAATCGAATGAGTTTCTTTTTCATAATTTAAGGCATCCTATATCCTACACCGCGTATGGTTTCAATATAATCCATACCCGCTCTGTATTGGTCAAGCTTTTTTCTGATATTCCATATGTGGACATTCAGGCTTTTCTCGTCTGGTTTTTTGTCCTTTTCAATGAGCGCCTCAACAAGCTCATGGCGCGAAACCACACGCTGCCGATTTTCAGCCAAATACAATATAATTTTGTACTCCATCCGTGTCAGGTCAACAAGTGTGCCCTTGATTCTGATTTCCAGTGCTTTCTTATCAATGGTCATATCATGTATAGACACCTCTGACTTATCTGAGGTGGTTTCAGCGGACGCCTCGTTTACGAACTCGTCAATCCTTCTGAAAAGCACTTTGATACGTGTCACAACCTCGCGAATACTGAAGGGTTTTGTTATGTAGTCATCTGCTCCAACTTCAAGTCCAATAATCATATCCGTTTCATCGGTCTTGGCAGTCAGCATGATAATTGGAATCACCCGCGTCTGAGGCACTGTTCTTATGCGCTGACAAACACTGGTGCCATCCATATCGGGAAGCATGAGGTCAAGCAGAATCAGATCCGGATGTTCCTGTGTCGCCAACTCAATGGCTTCATGTCCTGTTTCTGCAGTTATGACCTCATACCGGTTCATTTCAAGATTCATTTTTAAGAGTGTCAGTATATTGGGTTCGTCATCGACGACGAGTATTTTTTTTGCCATGTGAACCTCCTGAATTTAGCTTCTCTCACCATTATATCGTATTTTCAAGGCACACACACACCCTGCGTAAAAATAAGGTGCCTATGGTTTCCCATTTGGCACCTTACTTATGGAGAAGGAGAAATTAAATGATAATCTTGCTTTGTTCTACTGACTTTATGGATTCAATGGCCTGTACGATTGAATCAATGTCCTCTGGACAAATCGTTTCCGAAACAATCGTTATTAGAAGATTCGATATGTCTTCCTGCTCAATATGCTTGAATCGGATGTCGTGTATATCAATTTCATATGCCACATAGATTTTTGTGATTTCATTGATGAGTCCGCGGCGATTTTCGGCTTCAATGAGTAAACGGGTAGAACTTCGTGCGGCGCGATTACTGAAGAAGGAGAGCGGTGCCAGGGAGAACATCACCGCGCACGTAGCTGCAATCGCCCCAAAATAGAATTCATGCCCAACTGCCAGTCCAATGCCTGCAGTAACCCATAAACTCGCCGCAGTCGTCAGACCACTGATTCCCCCTTTGTCTCTTAATATGGTTCCAGTGCCCAGAAACCCTACGCCACTTACAACCTGAGCTGCAAGACGCGCTGGATCCAGTTCAAATACACCATACTGTGAAACCATCATGACAAGGGCTGATCCCAGCGCAATCAGAATATGGGTTCTGAAACCGCCCATCTTCTTGCGCTTTTCACGCTCAAATCCGATAATACCGCCGCATAGGATTGCCAGGGAAAACTTAAATACAATTTCTTGCTCAAAGGTCATCAGTTATTCTGTGCTGCGACCTCTGGTGCAGCATCCTTTCTCGCCGAAATCGCCTGCATGATGAATGGCGAAAGCACTGACACAAGGCTGAGTGTCACAAGCAGCAGGCTCAGCGGACTTGTAAATAAGGCACCGTAAGAACCGCCACTTAAGATTAGCGTTCGTTTAAGGCCTGTCTCGCCAATCGGACCGAGAATAAGTGCCAGAACCACTGCCGCTGGATTCAGACCAAACTTTTTGAACAGATAGCCGACAAGACCAAAGAGGAACATGACCCAAACGTCAAATACCTGGTTGTTGATAGCATAGGATCCAATCACACTGAGTGCGAATATGACTGGAATCAGATAGGTATCCTTAACAAGGGAAATCTTTGCAAAGTACTTGGCGCCGTATAGGCCCAGCAATAGCATGAAGCAGTTTACAATAATAAAACCTGCAAAGAATGTATAGGTTGTTTTTGCATGCAGTGTAAATAGGTCTGGTCCCGGTTGCAGCCCCTTGATCAGAAGTCCCCCGAGCAGTACCGCCGTTACACTGTTACCCGGTATTCCCAGTGTCAGTGTTGGAATAAGCGACCCGCCAGTTACGGCATTGTTTGCTGCCTCTGCTCCACACACACCTTCAATGGAGCCCTTTCCGAAGGACTCTTTGTCTTTTGAGAAACGTCTTGCTTCGTTATAGCCGACAAATGCGGCAATTGTCGCACCTGCACCCGGCAGAATTCCAATTATACTTCCAAGTACACCTGAACGCGCAATAATTGGCGTCAGACTCTTGATTTCTTTTCTTGAAAGCGTCACCTTATCATCAAAATCGTGCACTTCCTTTTTGCCCTTGATGTATGATTCCGCAAGCATCAGAACCTGCGACATGCTGAATAGTCCAATCAGGGTTGCTGTGAAGGGTACGCCTGAAATCAGGTTGACAATATCCATGGTGAATCTTGGTCTTCCCATCATCGGGTCCATACCCACTGTGGAGATCATGAGACCAATGGCACCAGATAGGAGTCCTTTCACAAGTGATTTTGAACTTACACCTGCAATGATGGTTAGTCCGAAAATCGACAACCAGAAATACTCCGCCGGGCCAAATTTAAGTGCTAGCTTTGCAAGCAGCGGTGAGAAGAAATAAAGTGCCACGGCACTGATCATTGCACCCCCGAAAGAAGAGGTTGCTGCTGTTCCCAGTGCTTTACCCGCCTTGCCCTTGAGAGTCATCTGGTACCCGTCAATGGCTGTTGCAGCAGCAGCCGGAGTCCCCGGCGTATGAATGAGAATGGCTGAAATAGAGCCTCCAAAAATCGCCCCGCAGTAGACACCAGCCAGTGCAATGAGTCCGGTTTCAGCTGGCATGGTAAATGTCATCGGAATCAGAAGTGCAACACCCATAGCGGCTGATAGACCGGGTAGACCTCCAACAACAATACCTGCTGCAACACTCAGAAACGCTGCAAGCAAGTTCACAGGGGCAACTGCATTAATAAATCCATATATGATATCTTGCATTGTTTACTCCTTATAGATGCAGTCCTAGTTCGCTAATAAAAAATGCCCATTGGAAGTGGTACAGATAAAAACGTCTTAAATACGATGAACATAAAGAGTCCTGTTCCCACTGCAACAAGCAATGAATTTCTTACTGTCGTCTTTAGCCCAATCAGGGCAATGACAAGATATAGGAATGTAGACATGAAATAGCCTACTGGTTTTAACAATATGATGTATACAAGCGACAGTCCCAAAATTAGAAACAGCTGATTCCAATTAACGCCTGAAAAGGGTGACGCCTGATTGTTTTCTGTTTTTGCTGTTTGTATCAGATAGATGGCTGAAAGCACCAACGCTACTACACCTATGAATTTGGGATAATAGCCCGCCTCCTTGGGAAGCGAGCTAGAAACCGCGTAGTAGAATACCGATGCCGCCATAATGAACAAACCGAATTTGATTTCATTCTTTTTCATATGGCCCTCTTTTGCTTACAGGTCTAGTTTTGTAGAAACATCCTTCAAGTACTCTTCCGTCTTAGTGATGTAATCTCTAAGTTCTTCTGGAGACATGTACTCAATTGAAAGATCCACATTTGCTGCTGCTTCCATATGCTCAGGTGTGTCGATTACTGTCTTCAGCATATCGTGCAGCTTTTGAACAATCTCCTTTGGTGTGCCAGCAGGTGCAACGATTGCACGTGCAGAACCAAAGTAGATTTTGTAGCCCTTTTCTTCAAGTGTTGGAACCTCTTCAAAATTGCCCAGTCTGTCTTCTGTGAAGGAAGCAATGATGCGCAGCTCTCCACTTTCATGAAGCTGTGCCACTTCACTTAGCTTTGCAACCGTAGCGTCTACATGGCTGCCGCGTAGTGCTGCAAGCATGTCTGAGCTTCCACCGAATGGAACATGTGTCACTTTGATGCCTGCCTCATACTCAAGATGGGCTGCACCGATGTGGTTCGACGCCCCTGTACCATTGTTTGAAATCGTTACTTTTTCAGGATTGCTCTTGGCAAAGTCAATAAATTCTTCTACTGTTGACCATTCAGAATCGCCACGCACAACCAGTACGCCTGGATCGTAAACGTAATTCAGAATTGGCTCCACACCGTTCACATCGTAGCCTGTTTCACGGTTAAGTGTCAGACTTACGAATGTTGGTAGATTGATAAAACCGATTGTATAGCCATCAGGCTTTGCCTTTGACAACTCAGTAAATCCAAGTTCACCATCTGCACCTGGCTTGTTGATAATTACGAGTGGCTGCTCAAGATGCTTATCCGCTTCTGCAGCCAGTACGCGTGCCCCTCTGTCTGTACCGCCGCCAGCCTTGTATGCTACGACTACTTCTATTGGCTTACTTGGAAAATCACTTCCCACAGCCTCAGCTGCTTCTGAAGTGCTGCTTGATGATTGGGCCGGTGCAGATGTTGTCTCCTGCTTAGGTGCACATCCAGCTGCTGAAATTGCGAGTGTCACCAAAAGTATCATTGCAATTATTTTTTTCATAGTCCCTCCATAGTTGTTGGTTAATACGAAAACGTTTTCAGATTCGTCGACTTAAATTAATTTTTGATTAATTTATGGTTAAATACTAACTTTTTGTATCACATAAGTCAATAGTTATATTAATTTTTGATTAATTTAATTGTTTGGAGCAGATAAGTGGAAAAAACAGCCCTCTGCCTGTCCTTTCCAACTACATGCTTCGGCAACCGCACGCAAGGTTCATGATTCATTTCAACACTATTGTAATATGAGACTCTGCCAAGTAAAAAAGCCTGATAAACACAAAGTGTTCATCAGGCTCTTTAATTTCTATAACGCATCCAGCGCTTAAGACAATGTAAGTCTTTAGCGTCGATTACACAAGTTCGATGATAACCATCATTGCAGCATCGCCACGACGAGGGCCAAGTTTATACATACGAGTGTAACCACCGTTCTTGTCAGCGTATTTAGGTCCGATTTCGTTGAACAGCGACTGTACAACAGCTGGGCTCGTCACGTAAGATGCAGCTTGACGACGTGCATGCAAGTCGCCGCGCTTAGCAAGTGTGATCATTTTCTCAACTTGACGACGTGCTTCTTTAGCACGTGTTTCAGTTGTTTCGATGCGACCCTTCTCAAGCAGGCTTGTAGTCAGGTTTCTTAGCATCAGATCACGGTGAGACGAGGTACGGCCAAGCTTTCTATATCTAGCCATATCATATCCTCCTAACGCGTCTTATTCTTCTTCTTCTTTTAAGCCAAGACCAAGGTCATGTAGCTTATGTTTAACTTCTTCCAGAGACTTCTTACCAAGGTTACGAACTTTCATCATGTCCTCTTCAGAGCGGTCTGTCAGTTCCTCAACAGTGTTGATGCCAGCACGCTTAAGGCAGTTGTAAGAACGCACAGAAAGATCAAGTTCTTCGATAGTCATCTCTAGAACTTTCTCCTTCTTGTCCTCTTCTTTTTCAACCATGATTTCAACACCAGCAGTCGCATCAGTCATATTAATGAACAGGTTAAGGTGTTCAGACATAACCTTAGCACCAAGAGATGCCGCTTCGTCTGGCTTGATCGTACCATCAGTCCAAATGTCCAGAGTTAGTTTATCATAGTCCGCGACTTGTCCGACACGCGTCTTGTCCACGGCAAAATTAACTTTCTTTACTGGCGTGAAAATAGAGTCAACAGGAATAATACCAATTGGAAGGCCAGCGTCCTTGTTTTGGTCCGCTGGAATATATCCACGACCTTTTGCAAGTGCAATTTCCATATTTAGTGCTGCGTCTGACTCCAGTGTACAAATGTGAAGGTCTGTATCCAGAATTTCAACATCTGCATCAGCAATGATGTCACCAGCAGTAATTGGGCCTTGCTCGCTCGCTTCAATACGAAGAATCTTCGTATCGTCATCTGAGTTGATCTTAGCAGCCAGGTTTTTTAGGTTAAGAATAATCTCAACCACATCTTCCTTTACACCAGGAATGGTAGAGAACTCATGAAGAACGTTCTCGATTTTTATCCATTTAACAGCAGTGCCTGGCAAGGAAGAAAGCATGATACGGCGCAGGCTGTTGCCAAGCGTAATGCCATAGCCTCTCTCTAGAGGCTCAACAACAAACTTACCATACGTGAAGTCGTCGCTCAGTTCAACACATTCTATTTTCGGCTTTTCAATTTCGATCATGAATCGAACCCTCCCTTTCGCTGTTATCCAATACTTTGAGGACAGTTAAAATCCATTCAATTATCTGGAGTAAAGCTCGATGATAAGATGCTCTTCGATTGGTAGATCGATGTCTTCTCTCGAAGGCTCTGCTACAATCTTGCCACCCATTTCGCTAGCTTGTAGCCATGCAGGAGCAGTGTAGTCTTTTTCAGCAGCTTCTTTGAATTTCGCAGAAGACTTGCTTCTTTCTTTAACTTCAATAACGTCGCCAATGCTCAGTCTCATTGAAGGGATATCAGCCTTTTTGCCGTTCAGAGTAAAGTGACCGTGAACAACAAGTTGACGTGCTTCTTTTCTAGAAGACGCTAGGCCAAGACGGTAAACAACATTGTCAAAACGCAGTTCAAGAAGTTTTAGCATGTTTTCGCCAGTTTTACCTTCCATCTTTGCTGCTTTATCAAATGTAGTTCTGAATTGGCTCTCAATTAGGCCGTAGAAACGCTTAACTTTTTGCTTCTCACGAAGCTGAACGCCGTAGTTTGATTGCTTGCTTCTACGAGCGCCGTGCTGACCAGGAGCGCTTTCACGCTTGTTCATAGCACATTTATCTGAATAACATCTGTCGCCTTTAAGGTACAGTTTTTGTCCCTCGCGGCGGCACAGTCGACAACTAGGTCCAGTATATCTTGCCATCTAGTCTTGCACCTCCTGTATTATACTCTTCTTCTCTTAGGTGGTCGACAACCATTGTGAGGAATTGGTGTTACGTCTTGGATCGAGCTGATTTCCAAACCTGCTGCTTGCAGAGAACGGATAGCTGCTTCACGACCGGATCCAGGACCCTTTACGAATACTTGAACTGCTTTCAGGCCATGTTCCATGCCTGCTTTAGCTGCAGCTTCCGCGCACATTTGTGCAGCGAATGGTGTAGACTTTCTAGAGCCTTTGAAGCCTAGAGCGCCTGCGCTTGACCATGAAATAACGTTGCCGCTATTGTCTGTAAGCGTAACGATTGTATTGTTGAAAGTCGCTTGAATATGTGCTTGACCACGGTCAATATTCTTGCGGACTTTTTTTCTGCCACGCGTATTACGAGCTTTTTTAGCCGCCATGCGTCTAACCTCCTTTTATTACTTTTTCTTTTTAGCTACAGTCTTAGCTGGACCCTTACGTGTACGAGCATTCGTCTTAGTCTTTTGACCACGTACTGGAAGTCCTTTTCTATGACGGATACCACGTTGGCATCCAATTTCTTGTAGACGCTTAATATTCAAAGCAATCTCACGTCGTAGATCACCTTCAACTCTGTAGTCGTCTTCGATGATCGCACGAAGTTTTGCAACTTCTTCTTCAGTAAGATCCTTAATTCGCGTGCTTTCGTTGATACCTGCCGATGCAAGAATATCAGCTGAGATGTTGCGACCAATACCATAAATATATGTTAGGCCGACAATAACTCGCTTATCTCTTGGCAAGTCAACACCTGCGATACGTGCCATTTAGTGCACCTCCCATTTTACAACTTCATTAGTGAATCATAAAAATAGATGATTTGGAGATATATATTGTAACCACGCCAGCTGAAAGAACATTACATCAGCCGCGCCTAAAAGCTGGCGTATATATCAAGTTAACTAGCCTTGCTTTTGTTTATGCTTAGGGTTCTCACAGATAACCATGACTCTACCCTTACGCTTGATGATTTTGCATTTTTCGCAAATCGGTTTTACAGATGGGCGAACCTTCATTCTTGTCCCTCCTTAAATCACTTACCGCGCCAAGTAATTCTGCCTTTTGTCAAATCGTACGGTGAAAGCTCAAGCGTCACTGTATCGCCTGGCAGAATCCGGATAAAATTCATACGAAGTTTACCAGATATATGTGCCAATACGATATGATCGTTTTCGAGCTTGACTTTGAACGTTGCATTAGGCAGGGCTTCTACTACGGTTCCCTTGACTTCAATAGCGTCTTTCTTAGCCATTAAGACATATCCCTCCTACAGAGTTCTAGATCAGTTTAATCCCAGTTTTTCTATCTCACGACGCACAAGTGCGTTATTGATCTTTCCGTCACCCGAAAGCTTTTCTTTCAGGGTTTCACTCACCTGCGCCAGAACGGCAAGGTGTCTGATCTTCTTCTTTTTCGGCTTTTCGATTCTCCGAAGATCTCCATCCGCTATGAGAACATATTTTTCATCAACAACTTGCGTTACGATGAACACTCTGTCTCTGTCACGTCCGGCCTTCGATCTGACATATTGTCCGACCGTTACGTCCTTCGTTGTTTCCAAATTCGCCACCTCACTTAATCAAGACTTGTCAGAAGCAGCGGGTCGCCATCTGTAATCGCAAGCGTATGCTCATAGTGAGCTGACATTTTGCGGTCCAGTGTGACAACGGTCCACTGATCATTCAAGATTTTGACTGAATAGCCACCGGCATTGACCATGGGCTCAACAGCAAGGACCATGCCTTCTGCGAGTCTTGGACCTTTGCCTGGCGGTCCGTAATTCGGAATTTGAGGATCTTCATGCAAATTGGTTCCTATGCCGTGTCCGACGAAATCTCGAACGACGGAAAAACCATGAGACTCAACGTAGTTTTGAATGGCATGTGACACATCAGATAACCTGTATCCGACACGACAGAACTTAAGCCCTTCATAAAAGCTTTGTCTTGTCACGTCGATCAGTCTTGCAGCCTCTTCAGATACCTGGCCCACTGCGAATGTTTTCGCAGCATCTCCATAATACCCATTTTTTAAGGCTCCAATATCAACACTGATAATATCGCCATCCATTAACTCTCGACTGGCACTGGGAATCCCGTGAACGACCTCTTCGTTAATGGAGGCACATATGCTTCCCGGAAATCCGCCATAACCTTTAAATGCTGCTATAGCACCGTGCTTTCGAATTTCCTTTTCAGCAATTTCATCCAATTCCTTGGTTGTGATTCCCGGTCTTATATGAGACTTCAGCACGTCGTGGACGTGCGCGACAATCTTTCCAGACTCGCGCATCGTCTCAATTTCGCGCTTTGACTTCAGGATAATCATTATTACAGACTCCCCAACGTAGAGGCAATGTCTTCAAACACAACATCAATGTCTCTTTGACCGTCTACAGTTGCAAGAATATCTTGCTTTGAATAATAGTCAATAAGTGGTGATGTTTGGTCCATGTAAACTTGGATTCTGTTTGAAACAGTTTCTTCGTTGTCATCCGCTCGTTGGTAAAGCTCTCCGCCGCACTTGTCGCACACGCCTTCTTCCTTTGAAGGATTGAAAGCGATATGATACGTCGCGCCGCATGCCTTACAGATTCTTCTACCCACTGCACGTTCTACTAAAACGCTAGGATCAACTTGGATGTTCAGAACGCAATCAAGTGAGCAGTTCATTCCTGAAAGCGCTCTGTCGAGTGCCTCTGCCTGCTCAACGGTTCTTGGGAATCCGTCTAGTAGAAAACCGTCCTTTGTGTCATCCTGTGCAAGTCTGTCTTCGACAATTGCAACAGTGATTTCATCTGGAACCAATTCTCCACGGTCTATATATGCCTTTGCTTTCTTGCCGAGCTCCGTGCCACCTTTGATGTTGGCGCGGAAGATATCACCCGTAGAAATGTGCGGGATGCTATACTTCTCAACAATACTTGCAGCTTGTGTTCCTTTTCCGGCCCCTGGAGGTCCGAGTAAAATTAATCTCATGCTTATCACTCCTGTTCGCTCTACTTAAGGAAACCTTGGTAGTGACGCATAATCATTTGCGATTCAATCTGCTTCATTGTTTCAATTGAAACGCCTACTGCGATGAGCAGCGATGTGCCACCAAAACGGAATGATGTTCCTGCCAAAGAAGTCAACAGGTTAGGCATTACAGCGATAATCGCCAGGAAAACCGCGCCTGCAAACGTAATTCGGTTCAGTGTACGCATTAGGTATTCAGCAGTTGGCTTACCAGGACGAATACCAGGTACGAAGCCACCATTCTTCTTCATGTTTTCAGCAACATCAAATGGATTGAAAGTTACTGAAGTGTAGAAGTATGTGAATGCAATGATTAGCAGCGCGTATAAGAAGTTATATAGTAAGCTGCTTGTGTTAAAGTGCGCACTCATAAAAGCATAGAAACTGCTTTGTGGCATGAATTGCGCAATCGTCATCGGGAACATCAGAAGTGACATGGCGAAGATTACTGGAATAACACCTGCCTGATTCACCTTCAGTGGAATGTGTGTGCTGTGACCACCGTATTGCTTGCGGCCAACCACACGCTTCGCGTACTGAACAGGAATCTTTCTTTGTCCCTGCTGAATGTATATAACACCCATGATAACGCCGATTGCAATGACTGTGAACAGGATTACAGCGAAGATCGAAATCTCGTTGTTGATAACCTTGAACACGGTTGTCTGAATAGCAATCGGAAGTCTTGATATGATACCGGCAAAGATAAAGATTGAAATACCGTTACCAATGCCGTTTTCTGTGATCTTTTCGCCCAAGTACATGAGGAATGCAGTACCAGCAGTCAGAGTCATAACTGAAATAGCTACTGACATAGCATTAAATTGTATAAACGCAGGTCTGAAAATACCAACACTCATACCAATCGCTTGGATCAGCGCTAGAATAACTGTGCCGTAGCGAGTCATCTGTGCCAATTTCTTACGACCCTCTTCGCCCTCTTTCGCAAGTTGCTCAAGAGACGGAATGGCAATCTGAAGCAAGTTAACAATGATCGACGCTGTGATGTATGGTGATATACCCAGAGCAAATATTGAGAACTGTTTAAATGCGCCACCTGATAACAGGTTGAAGAATCCAAATAGTCCATCTTCGTTTGCAAATAGTGTAGCAAGTTTGTTAGCGTCTACACCAGGTACCGGAACGTGGGCACCTAATCTGAATACGACAATCATCATCAATGTGTAGATCATTCGTTTTTGTAAATCAGGTATTTTCCAAGCATTTCTCAGCGTTGCGAACAAGTTAGATCACCTCTGCCTTTCCTCCTGCAGCTTCAATCTTAGTGATAGCTGACTGAGTGAATTTGTTTGCCTTAACTGTAAGCTTTTTAGTCAGCTCACCATCGCCAAGGATTTTAACGCCGTACTCGATTTTGCTAAGTACGCCAGCTTCCAGTAGCATTTCTGGAGTGATCTCTGTTCCGTCTTCAAATTTATTTAGTGTTTCAACATTTACGATAGTCCAGTTCTTTCTCGTAAAGTTCTTGAAACCGCGCTTTGGAAGACGTCTGAAAAGTGGCATCTGGCCACCCTCGAAACCAGGACGAACACCGCCGCCTGAACGAGAGTTCTGACCGTTCATACCACGGCCAGCAGTTGTGCCCAGACCTGAACCTGTACCACGACCAACACGCTTACGGTTCTTAGTAGAACCTGCAGCAGGTCTCAGTTCATGTAGCTTCATGTTGACACCTCCTTATTATTAAGCTTCTTCTACTTCTACCAAGTGGTTAATTTGAGCAACCATGCCTCTCATTTGAGGATTGTCTTGCTTCTCAACCACTTGACCAATTTTTCTCAGGCCAAGAGCCTGAACAGTCAATCTATGCTTAGGCTTTGCACCGATAGTACTCTTTACGAGTTTGATCTTGATTGTAGCCAAGGTGTTCTCCCCCTATCCAAGAATCTCTTCTACCGTCTTACCACGAAGTTTAGCAACCTCTTCAACAGTCTTCATTTGCTTGATACCTTCAAGAGCTGCATTAACCATGTTCTTTGGATTGTTTGAACCTAGGGATTTAGCACGTACGTCCTTTACGCCTGCAAGCTCTAGGACCGCACGAACTGGACCACCAGCGATGACACCAGTACCTTCATGCGCAGGCATGATTAGTACTTTACCGCCGTCAAACTCGCCCTTGATTGTATGAGGTACTGTAGTACCTACACGTGGGACGAAGATCATGTTCTTCTTTGCGTTTTCGATAGCTTTACGAATTGCTTCTGGTACTTCAAGAGCTTTACCAGTACCAACACCTACATGGCCGTTTTCATCACCAACAACCACGAGAGCGCTAAAGCGGAAGTTACGACCGCCTTTAACAACTTTCGTAACACGGTTAATATTGATAACCTGCTCTTTGAGGTCAAGTTTATTCGCATCAATTCTATATTGCGCCATTATTGTACCTCCCTCTTAGAATTTCAGACCAGCTGCACGTGCACCGTCTGCTAATTCCTTAACACGACCATGGTACAGATAACCAGCTCTGTCAAATACAACAGTATCTATTCCTTTTTCAATTGCTCTTTTTGCAACAGTTTCTCCGACAACTTTCGCTGCTTCTTTATTGCCTGTGCCTGAAACTTGGCTCTTAATGTCCGCTTCAAGAGTAGAGGCAGAAACCAGCGTAGTACCTGTCGTGTCATCGATGATCTGTGCGTACATGTTGTTCAGACTTCTGTAAACATTCAGACGTGGACGTTCAGCAGTTCCAGCAACTTTTGATCTAACACGTCGCTGACGTGCCTGACGCATGCTGTTTTTAGTTTGCTTATTGATCATCCTATGTCACTCCCTTCTTAATTACTTACCAGCTTTACCTTCTTTACGTCTTACATACTCATCAACGTAGCGGATACCTTTACCTTTGTAAGGCTCTGGCTTTCTCCAGTCACGGATTTTCGCTGCATAGTTACCAACAAGCTGCTTGTTGATACCTTTTACAACGATCTCTGTATTTGATGGGCACTCAGTCGTAATGCCTTCAGGATCTTCCATTTCAACTGGATGTGAGAAACCTAGCTGAAGGTCAAGCACGTTGCCCTTCTTAGTAGCTCTGTAACCAACACCAACAATTTGAAGTTTCTTTTCATATCCCTTAGTAACACCTTCAACCATGTTGAAGATAAGTGCTCTAGACAGACCGTGTAGAGCTCTAAATCGCTTTAGGTCCGATGGACGCTCTACAGTCAGAGTGTCACCATCGATAGAAATCGTAATGTCTTTATCGATTTGCTCGTTCAGTTCTCCAAGAGGGCCTTTTACAGTTACCAGATTATTTTCTGCAACCTTAACTTCAACCCCCTGAGGAATCGTGATCGGCAATTTACCAACTCGTGACATTGTCGCACCTCCTACTTTTCCTCAATAATTACCAAACGTAGCAAAGAACTTCGCCGCCAACGCCTAGTTTACGAGCTTCCTTATCAGTAATAATACCGTTAGATGTAGATACGATGGCAATACCAAGACCGCCTAGTACCTTTGGAATCTCGTTTCTCTTAGCGTAAACACGTAGACCTGGCTTAGAAATTCTTTTTAGACCAGTAATAACTCGTTCTCTATTTTCACCGTACTTCAATTGAACACGGATGATACCTTGCTTGCCATCGTCGATGACGTCATAGCTCTTGATGAAACCTTCAACTAGAAGAATCTCAGCAAGACGCTTTTTAGTGTTTGATGCTGGAACATCAACCGATGCGTGACGAACCATGTTGCCATTTCTGATACGCGTAAGCATATCTGCAATTGGATCTGTGATCATCATAGGTGTTTACCTCCCTTCCGTATTACCAGCTTGCCTTACGGACACCTGGAATTTGGCCCTTGTAAGCCAATTCTCTAAAGCAAATACGACAGATACCGAATTTTCTCAGTACTGAATGTGGACGACCGCAAAGTCGACATCTGCTGTATTCGCGTGTAGAAAACTTTTGCTTTTTAGCCTGCTTGATTTTCATTGCTTTTTTAGCCACTGCGATCCCTCCTTATTTGCTGAATGGCATACCCATAAGCTTTAGGAGCTCACGAGCTTCTTCGTCTGTTTTCGCAGTTGTAACGAACGTAATGTCCATACCACGAACAGCATCTACTTTATCGTACTCGATTTCAGGGAAAATCAGTTGTTCTTTGATACCTAGCGTGTAGTTACCGCGTCCATCGAAAGCATTAGGATTAACACCTCTGAAGTCACGTACACGAGGAAGTGCGACATTCATGAAACGATCCATGAACTCGAACATCATCTCGCCACGTAGTGTAACTTTGCAGCCAATTGACATGCCTTCACGTAGTTTAAAGTTAGAGATTGATTTTTTAGCTTTAGTAATTACAGGTTTTTGACCAGTAATTGTAGCCAGTTCTTGAGCTGCAGCTTGGATTGCCTTAGGATTATCTTTCGAGCTACCTAGACCCATATTCACTACGATCTTGTCGAACTTAGGAATTTCCATTGCTGAGCTATATTCAAATTTGTCATGAAGCGCTTTTTTCACTTCATTTTTGTACTTATCTCTTAGTCTAGCCATGTTCTGTTACCTCCTTTCGGCGATGATTAATCGATAACGTTGCCGGACTTAACAGCCACACGCACTTTTTTATCATTTTTTGTTTCGAACTTCACACGTGAACCGCTCTTAGCTTTTTCGTCCCAAATCATAACGTTAGAAACGTGGATTGGAGCTTCCTGGTGGATTATGCCACCTTGTTGCACTTTTTGAGACGGCTTCTGGTGTTTAGTTGCCATGTTAGCACCTTCAACCAGCACGCGCTCTTTCTTAGGGAATACTTGAAGGACTTTGCCCTTCTTACCTTTATCTTTACCGGCGATTACTACTACCGTGTCACCCTTTTTGATATGCAATTGCTACACCTCCTACCTTTACAGTACTTCTGGTGCTAGAGACAAGATCTTCATGTAGGCGTTTTCACGAAGCTCTCTTGCGACAGGTCCGAAAATACGAGTACCCACTGGGTTCTTGTCCTCTTTAATGATTACAGCTGCGTTATCGTCAAACTTAACGTAGCTACCGTCATTACGACGTACACCTTTTTTAGAACGTACAACGACTGCCTTAACAACAGTTCCTTTTTTAACAACTCCGCCTGGTGTTGCATCTTTAACTGCAGCAACAATGACGTCGCCAATATTAGCGTATCTTCTCTTTGATCCGCCTAGTACTCGGATGCAAAGCAGTTCCTTAGCGCCGGAGTTATCCGCAACTTTCAATCGCGTTTCTTGTTGAATCATGTGATTATCCTCCTTCCGACAGCTCTACTTCGCTTTTTCAACTATCTCAACAAGTCTCCATCTCTTATCTTTAGAGAGTGGACGAGTTTCCATGATTCTTACACGGTCGCCCATGGAGCAAACATTGTTTTCATCGTGTGCTTTAAATTTCTTAGAACGCTTGATGCGCTTACCGTAAAGTGGATGACGGATGAAGTCTTCTACTTTTACAGTGATTGTTTTATCCATTTTATCGCTGACTACTAGGCCAACGCGGACTTTTCTATTGCCTCTTTCCACGACGTTAACCTCCTTTAGGCTTTGATCTCACGAGCTCTGAGAACCGTCTTAGCGCGAGCGATGTCTTTTTTAACACCTTTAATGCGCATAGGGTTATCCAACTGGCCAGTTGCTAGCTGGAATCTTAGATTAAACAGTTCTGACTTAAGATCGTTGATTTTAGTATGCAGTTCCGCATCTGTCATATCACGTAGCTCTTTCGCTAACATTATGCTTCACCACCCTTTTCCGCATCTTCACGCGTAACGAACTTACATTTGATTGGAAGTTTGTTAGCTGCTAGACGCATAGCTTCACGTGCCAACTCTTCGTTTACACCTGAAAGTTCAAACATTACTCTACCTGGCTTAACAACTGCTACCCAGTATTCTGGTGAACCTTTACCGGCACCCATACGCGTCTCAGCTGGTTTTTGTGTTACTGGCTTATGAGGGAAAATCTTAATCCAGACTTTACCGCCCCTTTTAATTCTTCTATTGATCGCGATACGCGCAGCCTCAATTTGACGAGACGTAATCCACGCTGGCTCAGTAGCCACTAGACCGTAATCACCGTGAGATACAGTGTTACCGCGTAGGGCTTGACCAGTCATTCTGCCTCTATGCTGGCGACGACGCTTAACTCTTTTAGGCATCAACATGGTGCATTGCCTCCTTCCTCAAACTTCTAGACAAAAGGATTAGTTTTTCTTATCGTTATTTCTTCTTGGCTTTCTGTTTTGGTTTGGTCTTCTGCCACCGCCACGCTTGTTATCTTTGCGCTCGCGAGCTTCTAGACGAGTAAGAACTCGGCCTTCGCCTGGCTTAGGAAGTACTTCACCTTTGTTCAGCCATACTTTAACACCGATTTTTCCGTAAGTAGTATCTGCTTCAGCAAAACCATAATCGATGTCTGCACGTAGAGTAGACAGAGGTACATTACCTTCTGAGTAACCTTCAGTACGTGCCATTTCTGCGCCGCCTAGACGACCAGCTGTTTGAATCTTGATACCAAGAGCACCTTGGCGCATAGCTCTACCGATCGCTTGCTTCATAGCACGACGGAATGCAACACGTCTTTCAAGTGCGAATGCAACGCTCTCAGAAATAAGCTGTGCATCAACTTCTGCGTTTTGTACTTCAGAGATGTCAAGCTGTACAGCTTTACCAGTCATCTTTTGAAGTGTCTCACGAAGTTCTTTGATAGTTTCGCCACCGCGACCAACGATCATACCTGGCTTAGCAGTAAATACGTTAATACGTACTTTGCTGTTAGCAGCACGATCGATATAGATGCGAGCGATACCAGCACGCTTGTGAGTGTTCTTGATATATTTGCGAATTTCAAAGTCTTCTACTAGAAGATCAGAGAAATCTTTTTTGTTAGCATACCATTTAGAATCCCAGTCTTTAATAACTCCGACTCTGAGACCGTGTGGACTTACTTTCTGACCCATGCGGTTAATCCCTCCTTATTCTTTTTCAGCAACGACAACGCCAATATGGCTCGTTCTTTTCAGGACTGGGTTCGCACGACCCATTGAACCAGCTTTCCATCTCTTCATGACTGGACCTTGGTTTGCATATACTTCTGAAATGTATAGGCTTTCAACATCCATGTCGAAGTTGTTTTCAGCGTTTGCTACAGCAGACTCAAGAACTTTAAGCAGTTCACGAGCGCCTTTTCTCGGTGTAAACTTCAGGATCGCACTTGCGTCTTTAACGTTCTTTCCTCTTACCAGATCATTGATCGGCTTCATCTTACGAGGAGAGATCTTAACATTCTTTTTCAGAGCTTTAGCTTCCATTAGTTAACCTCCTTCCGATCTAATAACAAAATTTCGTTTTACCGAATTTTACCTTTTTTATCTGCACCGTGACCACGGAAAGTTCTTGTTGGTGAAAATTCACCAAGCTTATGTCCGATCATGTCTTCAGTGATGTAAACTGGAACATGCTTACGACCATCATGAACTGCGATAGTGTGGCCTACCATTTGAGGGAAAACTGTAGATGCTCTAGACCAAGTCTTAACAACTTGCTTTTCCCCTTTATCATTCATAGATTCAATTTTCTTCAGTAGTCCTTTATGAATAAAAGGTCCCTTCTTAAGAGATCTTCCCACTGTGAATCCTCCCTTCATTACGAACAAAGGCTAAGAGGCTGAGCGTAGAAGCTCAGGTGCCTCCATATGCCTATTATCGTTACTTTCTACGTGAAACGATATATTTGTCTGATTGCTTGTTCTTCTTACGAGTCTTGTAACCAAGAGCCGGCTTGCCCCATGGAGTACATGGTGCTGGACGACCAACTGGTGCACGACCTTCACCACCACCGTGAGGGTGATCGTTAGGGTTCATTACAGAACCACGAACTGTAGGTCTGATGCCCATATGGCGCTTACGACCAGCTTTACCGATAGTTACGTTTTCGTGGCTAGAGTTACCAACAGCACCGATAGTTGCGCGGCACTCTTTACGCACGTAGCGCATTTCGCCAGATGGTAGTCTAAGAAGAGCCATGTCGCCCTCTTTAGCCATCAGCTGTGCTGACATACCTGCAGAACGTGCAAGCTGACCACCTTTACCAGGCTTAAGCTCGATATTGTGAATAACAGTACCAGTAGGCATATCCATAAGCTTCATTGCGTTACCAGGCTTGATGTCCGCTTCTGGGCCAGACATGATATCTGTACCAACAGTTACGCCTTCTGGAGCCAGGATGTAACGCTTGTCACCGTCTGCGTAAACTAGCAGCGCGATGTTTGCCGATCTATTTGGATCGTACTCGATTGTAGAAACTTTTGCAGGAACGCCGTCCTTTTGTCTCTTGAAATCGATGATTCTGTATTTAATTTTGTTGCCGCCACCTCTATGACGAATTGTAATCTTACCTTGATTATTTCGTCCAGAGTGTTTCTTAAGTGAAACAACGAGTGACTTTTCAGGCTTCGACGTAGTAATTTCTTCAAATGTAGAAACCGTCATATGACGTCTAGCAGGAGACGTAGGTTTGAAACCTTTAACTGCCATCGTGATTCCCTCCTTTAATTACGAATTTTAGTATTTATTACATGCCTTCGAAGAATTCAATATCTTTGCTGTCAGCAGTAAGTTTGACGATAGCTTTTTTCCAGCTTCTGCGGAAGCCTTCATTTTTGCCCATACGCTTCTTCTTACCTTTAACGTTCATTGTATTCACAGTTTCAACTTTAACGCCGAAGATTGACTCGATTGCGTCTTTAACTTCAGTCTTGTTAGCGTCTCTGTGCACTTCGAATGTGTACTTCTTTTCAGACATGCCCACCATTGAAGTTTCAGTGATTACGGGTCTGATGACTACATCATAAGATGTTTTCATTATGCGTACACCTCCTCGATTTTCTGAACAGCATCTTTAGTAATGATGCAAGTGTCGTGGTGAAGGATTTGGTATACGTTCATACCTAGCGCTTCAGCTGTTGCAACACCTTTGATGTTGTTTGCAGAACGGATTACGTTCTCGTTCTTATCCGCAGTAACGATCAGAGCTTTCTTAGATGCATTAACGTTAGATAGGATATTCACCATATCTTTTGTTTTTGGAGCAGCTAGGCTCAGTTCGTCGATTACGATTAGTTCATTGTTGTTTACCTTAGCAGAAAGCGCAGACTTAAGACCAAGGCGCTTAACCTTCTTGTTTAGTCTGTAAGAGAAATCTCTTGGCTTCTTAGCAAATGCAACACCACCACCAACATAGTGAGGCGCACGAATTGTACCTTGACGCGAACGTCCTGTACCTTTTTGACGGAACGGCTTCTTGCCACCACCACGTACTTCAGCACGTGTTTTAGCAGAATGCGTACCTTGTCTCTGATTTGCCAGGTAATTCTTTACTACTTCATGTAGTACAGCTTCATTCACTTCAGCAGCGAAAATGCTGTCATTTAGTTCAATCTCGCCAACTTTTTGACCAGATACGTTAACAATATCATGTTTAGGCACTGTTCTTTCCTCCTTTCCTAATCCTTAACTCTTATTTGGTGTTCTTAACTGTCTTCTTGAATGAAACAAAACCGCCTCTAGGGCCCGGAACGGCACCTTTAACAAGTACGATGTTTCTTTCAGCATCAACACGTACGATTTCAAGATTTTGAACCGTAACTTGTTCGTGACCCATGTGGCCAGCCATGTTCATGCCTTTAAGAACACGAGCAGGATAGGATGCAGCACCCAGAGAACCAGGTCCTCTGTGATACTTAGAACCGTGAGTTTCAGGACCACGGCTTTGATTATGACGCTTGATTGTACCAGCAGTACCCTTACCTTTAGAAGTACCTGTAATATCAACCATCATACCAGCTTCAAGCACGTCCGCCTTGATTTCTTGACCTAGTGTGTATTCTGCTGGGTTATCCACACGGATTTCAGCTAGAAGACGCTTAGGAGTAACGCCAGCCTTTTCAAAGTGACCTTTTTGAGGCTTGTTCACTCTTTGTGCTTTTTGGTCAGCAAAACCAACTTGGATTGCATTGTAACCGTCTGTTTCTACAGTTTTAATTTGTGTTACGACTACAGGACCAGCTTCAACAACAGTAACTGGTGTAACAACACCATCTTCGTTGAATACCTGAGTCATACCGATTTTCTTACCAAGAATCATGGTACACCTCCGATTAAATTTTACAGCGGATTACGTCAAAAAACGCAATCATACTAAAACAATCAGGTTCATCGATTTGGGATCTATTGAAACCTTACATCTTAGTATTACAGCTTAATTTCGATATCTACACCAGCTGGTAGATCAAGTCTCATAAGAGAATCTACAGTTTTTGGTGTAGGGCTCAGAATGTCAATAAGACGCTTGTGCGTTCTCATTTCAAACTGCTCTCTAGAGTCTTTGTACTTATGTACCGCTCTTAGAATAGTTACAACTTCCTTCTTAGTTGGAAGTGGCACTGGACCTGATACTTCTGCTCCAGTAGTCTTAGCTGTCTCAACAATCTTCTTTGCTGATGCATCTAGAACCTTGTGATCGTAAGACTTCAGTTTGATTCTGATTTTTTGACTTGCTTTGCTCATTAAATTTCCCTCCTTTTCATCGTACGACGTTGCTTGTACGACGTTTTCCAAGCACACTGTCCCGGGTGTATCGGGGACTGCAAATTAAAAAAGCCCAGAAAACGGTCGCCCATTTCTCAGAATGGACACTTCTCCGCAGAAGTTCTCTATGGTCGGGAGGACGCCCGATTTAGTAACCTCCTGCTTCATCGCAGTTCAAACACGCTATATTAGTATACATGAAACACCCATAGTTTGCAAGTGATTTTCAAAACTTTTTCACTTACAATGTGCATAACATGTTTCTGCTATATAAGAAAGATGTTCCGCTCCATTTATATAGTAGAAACACGTCATCGCGTGCTTTGACTGCACCTCTTTTATTATATAGATATTATTATCTTTTGCAAGCCTTTTTCCAAAAGTTTTTGAACTTTTTTCAAGACTCTAAAGACCTTGAAAACACACGTTATATACGACGTTCACTCCTTTTGATTTCAACATTAGTTTAAATATGAAAATCTGAATTGATTGTACAGCGTGTCGTTTTCTTCTATTATGGTAGACTTGTTTTGCTGCTCAGGTTGAATGGTACCGGGCAATCTCCGATTGCCTCGGTCGCGAGTCGCGCCCAATAATTTTAAAAAAGGATAGATATTCATTCATGTGAACAGACAGTACTGCTCACTTTTTCTATGCATAGAACTACAGAGCAATTTTCAATTGCTCATGTCGCTAGACGCGCCATATATTGAAAAGAAAGAACCCCATATTTCAAATTCAGATTTGAATAAGGGATTCTTTCTTTTCAATGCATTTCTTTACCTTTTACGTAAAGAAGAGCTGTTCCAAAGGAACAGCTCTTATAATCATATGACATATTGCCGGTCAGGGCATTTATATTTGAATTCGCTAATTAATCTCTAAAAAGTGGATAATCTAAAACTAGATTATTCCATGATCTTAATTACAGAACCAGCGCCTACTGTACGTCCACCTTCACGGATAGAGAACTTTAGGCCTTCTTCTACTGCGATTGGTGCGATCAGCTCAACAACCATTTCGATGTTGTCGCCAGGCATACACATTTCTGTGCCTTCTGGTAGTGAGATTGCGCCTGTTACGTCTGTTGTTCTGAAGAAGAACTGTGGACGGTAGTTGTTGAAGAATGGAGTATGACGGCCGCCTTCTTCTTTCTTCAGTACGTATACTTGTGCTTCGAACTTAGTGTGTGGGTTTACTGAACCTGGCTTAGCAAGTACTTGTCCACGCTCGATTTCAGTTCTTTGTACACCACGTAGTAGTGCGCCGATGTTGTCGCCTGCTTGTCCTGAGTCAAGAAGCTTACGGAACATTTCCACGCCTGTTACAACAACTTTACGTTTTTCTTCTGAAAGACCAACGATTTCTACTTCTTCTGATACGTTGATTACACCACGCTCAACACGACCTGTAGCAACTGTACCACGGCCAGTGATTGAGAATACGTCCTCTACTGGCATTAGGAATGGCTTGTCTACGTCACGCTCTGGTGTTGGGATGTACTCATCGATGATGTCGAACATTTCGATGATTTTCTCAGCCCACTCTGCATCGCCTTCTAGAGCTTTAAGTGCAGAACCTTGGATGATTGGAGTGTCATCGCCTGGGAAGTCATACTCAGATAGCAGCTCACGGATTTCCATTTCTACTAGCTCTAGCAGCTCTTCGTCATCAACCATGTCACACTTGTTCATGAATACTACGATGTAAGGTACGCCTACCTGACGAGACAGAAGGATATGCTCACGAGTCTGTGGCATTGGACCGTCTGCTGCAGATACAACTAGGATAGATCCGTCCATCTGTGCTGCACCTGTGATCATGTTCTTAACGTAGTCGGCATGGCCTGGGCAGTCAACGTGTGCGTAGTGACGCGCTGGAGTTTCGTACTCAACGTGTGCAGTAGAGATTGTGATACCACGCTCACGCTCTTCTGGAGCCTTGTCGATGTTTTCGAAGTCAACCTTCTCACCCAGTTGGTACTTGTCAAACAGTACCTTAGTGATTGCTGCTGTAAGTGTTGTTTTACCGTGGTCAACGTGGCCGATTGTACCAATGTTAACGTGTGGCTTATTTCTTTCAAATTTAGCCTTAGCCATTTTAAATTCCTCCTCGTAATGCGGATTTTAGCTTATGAGTTTAATCACCTTCTGTATGGTCGGTCAGCTTATCCAGCCAACCGACACGCTACAGCAATTATTATTTTTTAGTTTCCATTACCTTTTCAGCAAGGCTCTTAGGTAGTGGCTCGAAATGGTCAAATACCATTGAGTAGTTACCACGACCTTGAGACTTAGAACGTAGGTCAGTTGCGTAACCAAACATGTTCGCAAGTGGAACAAATGCACGAACTACCTGAGCACCAGCTACAACGTCCATACCTTCAAGCTGTCCACGACGTGAGTTAAGATCACCAACAACGTCGCCTACGTATTCTTCAGGTACAACAACTTCTACCTTGAATACTGGCTCAAGAAGAACTGGGCTAGCTTTTCTCATTGCATCCTTGAATGCCATAGAAGCTGCCAGTTTAAATGCCATCTCAGAAGAGTCGACATCATGGTAAGAACCATCGTAAAGGTTGATGTTTACGTCAACTACTTCGAATCCTGCTAGGACACCATTCGCCATTGATTGCTGGAATCCTTGGTTACAAGGCTCGATGTATTCTCTTGGAATCGCACCACCAACAACAGTGTTTTCGAATGTATAGCCCACGCCTGGTTCGTTAGGACGCATTTTGATCTTAACGTGGCCATATTGACCTTTACCACCAGACTGCTTAGAGTATTTGTAGTCAACATCAACTTCTTTAGTGATTGTCTCTTTGTAAGAAACCTGAGGAGCACCAATGTTCGCCTCAACTTTGAATTCACGAAGCAGACGGTCAACGATGATTTCAAGGTGAAGCTCACCCATACCAGCGATGATTGTCTGACCAGTTTCTTCATTTGTGTAAGTACGGAACGTTGGATCCTCTTCAGCAAGCTTAGCTAGAGCGATACCCATCTTATCTTGGCCCGCACGAGTCTTAGGCTCGATAGCAACCTCGATAACCGGCTCTGGGAACTCCATAGACTCAAGGATGATCTGGTCATCTTGGTCACATAGTGTATCACCAGTAGTTGTATACTTTAGACCAACTGCAGCAGCAATATCGCCAGCGTATACTGTAGGGATCTCTTCACGCTTGTTAGCATGCATTTGCATGATACGACCAACACGCTCTTTTTTACCCTTAGTAGAGTTGTATACGTACGAACCTGAGTCCATTGTACCTGAGTATACACGGAAGAACGCCAGCTTACCAACGTAAGGGTCAGTCATGATTTTGAATGCTAGTGCAGAGAAAGAAATTTCATCACTTGAAATTCTTTCATCGTCTTCGCCATCTTCTGTAACACCTTTGATAGCTGGAACGTCTGTTGGTGCAGGCATGAATGCTACGATTGAATCAAGAAGCGCTCTAACACCTTTGTTTTTGTATGCAGAACCACATGTAACAGGAACAATCAAGTTGTCGATTGTTGCTTTACGAAGTGCAGCTACAAGTTGCTCCTTAGTAGGCTCTTCACCTTCTAGGTACATCATCATCAGCTCTTCGTCAGTTTCAACGATAGCTTCAACCATTGCAGCTCTGTATTCTTCAGCTTGTTCCATGTACTCAGCAGGAATGTCGCGAAGTTCTGTGTTCATACCAGTATCATCTGTGTTGTAGATTGCTTGCATGTCAAGCAGTGAGATGATACCTTCGAAGTGATCTTCAGCGCCGATTGGCAGCTGAACAGGCACAGCATTTGCTTTAAGACGGTCTCTCATCATACCAACAACGCGTAGGAAGTCAGCACCTGTGATGTCCATCTTGTTTACAAACGCCATACGAGGTACTTTGTACTTGTTAGCCTGTCTCCATACAGTTTCAGACTGAGGCTCAACGCCACCTTTAGCACAGAATACCGCGCAAGAACCATCAAGAACACGCAGAGAACGCTCAACCTCAACAGTGAAGTCAACGTGTCCAGGTGTATCAATGATGTTGATGCGTGTGTTGTCCCATTGGCAAGTAGTTGCAGCGGACGTGATAGTGATACCACGTTCTTGCTCCTGCTCCATCCAGTCCATCGTAGCAGCACCGTCGTGAACCTCACCGATTTTGTGAGTCAGACCAGTGTAGTAAAGAATACGCTCTGTAGTCGTAGTCTTACCTGCGTCGATGTGAGCCATGATACCAATGTTACGAGTTTTTTCAAGCGAAAAAGCTCTTGCCATTGTGTATCCTCCTCTCTCTTACGAATATCTACTATTGGAATGTACGTCAACAAACGTACAGAGGTAGTAGCCTCGGGGCTATTACCATCTGTAGTGTGCAAATGCACGGTTTGCTTCTGCCATTTTGTGTGTATCTTCTTTTTTCTTAACTGATCCGCCAGTGTTGTTGGAAGCGTCAAGAATTTCTTTAGCTAGTCTTTCCTTCATAGTACGCTCGCCACGCTTACGCGTAAAATCTGTCAGCCATCTTAGACCTAGAGTCTGACGACGTGATGGACGAACTTCTACTGGAACCTGGTAGTTAGAACCACCTACACGGCGAGCCTTAACTTCCAGTACAGGCATGATATTGTTCAGTGCTGTTTCAAATACCTCAAGAGCATCTTTACCAGATTCTTGAGCTACGATTTCGAATGCACCGTAAACAATTTGTTGTGCAGTACCTTTCTTACCATCAAGCATGATGTTGTTGATAAGCTTAGTTACCACTGTTGATCCGTAAACAGGATCTGCATAAACTTTTCTCTTAGGAACATTACCTTTTCTTGGCACGTCTCTTCCCTCCTTACAATGAATGATTTCATCGGTACTCGACAAAATTTGATTGCCGTTGGCGCCATATAAACTTGATAAAACCTCTTCCCTCTATGGCTAGAAGGAAGAGGTGGTTAATTTCTTTCAGTTGTTACTATTTTTTCTTAGGCTTCTTCGCTCCGTACTTCGAACGTGACTGGTTTCTATCAGAAACACCAGCTGTATCTAGGACACCACGAACGATGTGGTAACGAACACCTGGAAGGTCCTTAACACGACCACCACGGATTAGAACAACACTGTGCTCCTGTAGGTTGTGACCTACACCCGGGATGTATGCAGTAACTTCCATACCGTTTGTTAGACGAACTCTGGCAATCTTACGAAGCGCGGAGTTAGGCTTTTTAGGCGTGATTGTTTTAACCGACGTACAAACACCACGCTTGAATGGCGCGCTTTGTGCCACGTTTTGTCTCTTAAGAGTATTAAATGTTCTTTGAAGAGCTGGTGAAGTAGATTTTTCAGTAATCTGCTTACGACCCTTACGAACGATCTGGTTAATAGTAGGCATTCCATGCACCTCCTTCCCTATTCAGAATTAGTTTATTTAGTTATAACTGCTGTCGCAGCACCAACGTCTATACTGCAGGCTTGACCAAGCGTGCGCATGGAATCGACAAACTCGACTTCCACATTCGCGGCTTCAGCCAACTCCAAAATGTGCCTCGTCACATGCTGTTCTGCATTTCTTGCGACGAATATCTTTAGGGCATACCCCTCAACTATGGCTCTTTGTGATTGCTTGACCCCTATCTTAAGATGGTCCCGATCAAGCATTTGCAATTCTTGAACCGGCATAAGCAACCTCCTTCAGGGCACAGAAAGGCGTGAGCTCCCTAATGGCACACTTCAATATTCTAACACCAGCCTTAACGACTGTCAATGTTATTTTTGTTAAAGTAAAACTTTGTATTCTTCGTCAGCAGGCTCAAGACTCTCATGCTTTTGAATTGCAACATCGTTGTACTTCTTCATGCCAGTTCCGGCAGGAATCAGTTTACCGATAAGCACGTTCTCCTTCAGACCTACCAGACGGTCTTCCTTGCCATTGATTGCTGCATCCGTAAGAACACGTGTAGTTTCCTGGAATGAAGCAGCTGACAGGAATGAGTCCGTAGCTAGAGAAGCTTTTGTAATACCAAGAAGCGATCTTGTACCCGTTGCTTCTTCACCACCGTCTTCGCGGATGACCTTGTTTGCTGCGTTGAACTCACGAACGCTGATTACCGAACCTTCAAGAAGTTCTGTACCATTTGGCTCGTCAACACGCATTTTAGCAAGCATCTGCTTGATGATGATCTCAACGTGCTTGTCGTTGATATCAACACCCTGTAGGCGGTAAACCCTTTGTACTTCAGAAGTGATGTACTCCTGAACACCACGCACGCCAACGACGCGCAGGATGTCATGTGGATTTACGGAACCATCTGTAATCATTTGGCCGGCTTCTACATAATCGCCAGCTTCCACTCTCAGACGAGAACCAAATACGATTTGGCTTGATGCCACTTCGCCGCTGTCAGAAGTGATAACAACTTCTTTTTTCTTCTTTGTTTCTCTAAATGAAACAGTACCTGCAATTTCAGCTATAACGGCAAGACCCTTAGGTTTACGTGCTTCGAAAAGTTCTTCAACACGCGGAAGACCTTGGGTGATATCGCCACCGGCAACACCGCCGGTATGGAATGTACGCATTGTAAGCTGTGTACCTGGCTCACCGATTGATTGAGCCGCGATGATACCAACTGCCTCACCCACATTTACTGGCTTGCCATTTGCTAGGTTGACACCGTAACACTTGGAACAAACACCGTACTCTGCGTCACATGTAAGAACCGAGCGAACTTCCAGCTCAGTAATACCTGCCGCATCGATTGATTCAGCAATATCCATGCTGATCATCGTGTCCGTATCGCAAAGAACAGCACCTGTTTCAGGGTGTAGCACCTCTTTAGCAGGGAAACGTCCAACAATACGCTCAATAAACGGTTCGATCAGCTCGTTACCATTCATGAATGCCTTAACAACAATACCTTGATCTGTACCACAGTCGATATCACGAACGATAACGTCCTGAGAAACGTCAACAAGACGACGCGTCAGGTAACCTGAATCGGCTGTACGAAGTGCTGTATCGGCAAGACCTTTACGTGCACCTGTTGTAGAGATAAAGTACTCAAGTACACCCAGGCCTTCACGGAAGTTTGATACGATTGGAATCTCAACCGTTTTACCAACTGCATTGGCCATCAGACCACGCATGCCGGCTAGCTGACGAATCTGGTTTCTAGAACCACGGGCACCGGAGTGGGCCATGATCTTGATGTTGTTCAGATCGCTAAGGTTTTCCATTAGGGCATCAGTAACATCTTCTGTTGTCTGTGTCCAAGTCTGGATGACTTTCTTATAGCGTTCTTCATCAGAAATGAGGCCGCGACGGTATGCGCTCTGGTATTTATCTACCATTTTTCTAGCCGCTTCAATCAGCTCTTTTTTCTTAGGTGGGATTACCATATCCGATACAGAAACGGTTACCGCACCACGTGTAGAGTATTTGAATCCCATATTTTTCATATGGTCAAGCATGACTGCAGTTGTTGTATTGCCATGCTTGGCGAAACATTTTGCAATGATATGCTCAAGCTTTTTCTTGGTACACAGGAAGTCAACTTCCAGTGCATAAGGGTTTTCGCTTCTGTCAACAAAGCCGATATCCTGAGGAATCTTTTCGTTGAAGATGAAACGGCCTACTGTCGATTCAACAAGTGTGAATACGCCAGTTAGGGCATGCTTAAGTTTAACTCTGACTTTAGAGTGAAGTGTAACAACCTTGTTTTCGTAAGCCATGATCATTTCGTCATAATCTTTGAAAACCATGCCTTCGCCAGGCTCGCCCTGCTTCTCGAACGTCATGTAGTATGCGCCGAGAACCATATCCTGAGATGGTGTCGTAATCGGGTTACCATCTTTAGGAGCTAGGATGTTGTTAACAGAAAGCATTAGGAAACGTGCTTCTGCCTGTGCTTCAACAGAAAGTGGTACGTGGACCGCCATCTGGTCACCGTCAAAGTCGGCGTTGTAAGCTGTACAAACAAGTGGATGAAGACGGATTGCCTTACCCTCGATCAGCACTGGCTCAAATGCCTGGATACCCAGTCTATGAAGTGTAGGGGCACGGTTCAGCATAACTGGATGCTCCTTGATAACTTCCTCTACGATATCCCAAACTTCAGGCTTAACGCGCTCAACCATACGTTTTGCGCTCTTGATATTATGAACATAGCCGTCTTTAACCAGCTTTTTCATGACGAATGGCTTGAACAATTCAAGTGCCATCTTCTTAGGAAGACCACACTGATAGAATTTCAGCTCAGGACCAACGACGATAACAGAACGTCCAGAGTAGTCAACACGCTTACCAAGAAGGTTCTGACGGAAACGTCCCTGCTTACCCTTAAGCATGTCTGAAAGCGACTTAAGTGGTCTGTTGCCAGGGCCTGTAACTGGACGGCCTCTTCTGCCGTTGTCAATTAGCGCATCGACAGCTTCCTGCAGCATACGCTTCTCGTTTCTTACGATAATGTCTGGTGCGCCAAGCTCAAGCAGACGCTTCAGACGATTGTTTCTGTTGATTACACGACGGTATAGGTCGTTAAGATCTGAAGTCGCGAAACGACCACCATCCAGCTGGACCATAGGACGCAGATCCGGAGGAATAACCGGGATTACGTCAAGGATCATCCAGCTTGGATTGTTTTCAGATTTTCTGAACGCTTCAACAACTTCGAGACGACGAAGGGTTCTTACCTTCTTTTGTCCTGTAGCGTCTTTAAGCTTGCCAGCAAGATCGTCAGCAAGTTTGTCCAGTTCGATCATGTCCAGTACTTCTTTGACTGCCTCAGCACCCATAGCCGCCTTGAATTCGTTACCGAATTTTTCACGGTAGTCAGAGTACTCTTTTTCTGTCAGAAGCTGCTTGAAGCTTAGCGAAGTCTCGCCAGGCTCAATTACAATGTAAGAAGCAAAGTATAGAACCTTCTCAAGCGCTCTTGGCGACATGTCAAGCAGGATACCCATTTTTGACGGGATACCCTTGAAATACCAGATGTGAGAAACCGGCGCAGCAAGTTCAATGTGGCCCATTCTCTCACGACGTACCTTTGCCTTTGTAACTTCAACGCCACAACGGTCACAGATTACGCCTTTATAACGTACACGCTTGTATTTACCACAGTGACACTCCCAGTCCTTTGTAGGGCCAAAGATCTTTTCACAGAAAAGACCTTCTTTCTCTGGTTTAAGTGTTCTGTAGTTGATGGTTTCTGGCTTTTTCACCTCGCCTTTTGACCAGGCGCGAATCTTTTCCGGTGAAGCCAAACCAATTTTAATTGAATCGAAATTATTAAATTCGAGCAAGGGCTACCTCTCCCTTCCGATCAGAGTTATTCTTCGCCTTCATTGAGGAAATCAACTGTGAATCCTTTACGTTCAAAGCTGTCAGATTCATCTTTTGTAGCAGGTGCATCATCACCCATTACTTCTTTGGACAGCAGATTTGCGTCCTCGTCATCATCTGACTCTTTTATAGCAATTTCGCCTTCGTCATCTCTAAGCACCTTAACATCAAGTGCAAGGGACTGAAGTTCCTTGATAAGAACCTTGAAGGATTCTGGAATTCCAGGCTCAGGGATATTTTCACCCTTAACGATAGATTCATACGCCTTAACACGACCCACAACGTCATCCGACTTGACTGTCAGGATTTCCTGAAGTGTGTATGCCGCACCGTATGCTTCAAGTGCCCAAACCTCCATCTCACCAAAACGCTGTCCACCGAACTGTGCTTTACCACCGAGCGGCTGCTGTGTTACGAGTGAGTAAGGACCTGTAGAACGTGCATGAAGCTTGTCGTCTACAAGGTGGTGAAGTTTCAGCATGTACATGTAACCTACTGTAACAGGATTGTCAAATGCGTCTCCTGTACGGCCATCACGAACTGTCATCTTACCGTTACGCGGGTAACCTGCTTCTTCAAGCAGATCCATGATCTGAGTCTCTTTTGCACCGTCAAATACTGCCGTTGCAACCTTCCAACCGAACTTCTTAGCAGCCATACCGAGGTGGACCTCAAGGACCTGACCGATATTCATACGAGAAGGTACGCCCAGTGGGTTGAGAACGATTTGAAGCGGCGTACCATCATTTAAGAATGGCATGTCTTCGATTGGCAGAACGCGCGAGATAACACCCTTGTTACCATGGCGGCCGGCCATCTTATCGCCTACTTGAATCTTTCTCTTCTTAGCAATGTAAACACGAACCAGCTCATTAACGCCCGGAGGCAGTTCATCGCCATTTTCACGTGTAAACACTTTTACATCAACAATGATACCAGCTTCGCCGTGCGGTACACGCAGTGACGTGTCACGTACTTCTCTTGCCTTCTCACCGAAGATCGCACGCAGAAGTCTTTCTTCTGCAGTCAGCTCAGTCTCACCCTTAGGTGTTACCTTACCAACCATAATGTCGCCAGAGTTTACTTCAGCGCCTATACGGATAATCCCTCTCTCATCAAGGTTTCTCAGGGCTTCATCGCTCACATTTGGAATGTCGCGTGTAATTTCCTCTGGTCCAAGTTTTGTATCTCGAGCTTCTGATTCATATTCTTCAATATGAATAGAAGAAAGTCTGTCTTGCTGAACAAGCTCTTCACTCAAGAGGATGGCATCCTCATAGTTATAGCCTTCCCAAGTCATGAAGCCGATAAGCAGGTTTGTACCCAGTGCGATTTCACCCATTTCAGTCGATGGACCGTCCATGATGACTTCGCCTTTTTTAACAACCTGACCCTTATCAACCAGTGGTCTTTGCGTGATGCAAGTACCTTGGTTTGAGCGCTTGAATTTCAATAGGTTGTGATGCTCTTTTGACCCGTCGTTATGACGAATTGTAACACGGTCACCAGAAACGTACTCAACCACACCATCTTCCTTCGCCATTCTTACGACGCCGGAATCACGGCCTGCAATACCTTCCATACCTGTACCGATAATTGGGGCTTGCGCCTTAACGAGCGGTACCGCCTGACGCTGCATGTTGGAACCCATGAGGGCGCGGTTGGCGTCATCGTTTTCAAGGAAAGGAATCATTGCTGTTGCTACGGAAACCATCTGCTGTGCAGATACTTCCATATAATCAATCTGTCCGCATGGGAACTCGGCGATGTCCGAGTGACGACGGGCAACTACCTTGTCATGCACAAAAGTCATGTCATCGTTCAGTGGCTCAATTGCCGGAGCAACAACATACTTTTCTTCCACATCTGCAGTCAGATATTCAATTCTGTCTGTTACAGCACCGGACTTCTTATCAATTCGACGATAAGGTGACTCAATGAAACCGTACTCATTAATGCGCGCGTACGAAGACAGGGAACCAATCAGACCGATGTTTGGACCTTCAGGTGTTTCAATCGGACACATACGACCGTAGTGCGAGTAGTGAACGTCACGAACCTCAAAGCCCGCACGCTCTCTTGAAAGACCACCTGGTCCAAGTGCAGATAGACGACGCTTATGTGTCAGCTCAGCAAGTGGGTTGGTTTGGTCCATGAACTGTGAAAGCTGTGATGAACCGAAGAACTCCTTAATTGCAGCTGCAACCGGACGAATATTGATCAGTGCCTGTGGCGTGATCACATCCATGTCCTGAATCGTCATTCTTTCTCTTACAACACGTTCCATTCTTGAAAGACCGATTCTGAATTGGTTTTGAAGCAGTTCGCCAACAGAACGGATACGACGGTTGCCCAAGTGGTCAATGTCGTCTACGTTACCGATGCGGTGCGGCAGGCCAAGAATGTAAGAGATTGATGCCAGAATATCATCTGGAATAATGTTTTTAGGAACAAGTTCCTTGATGCGCTCTTCAATTGCAGCCTTAAGATCAGCCTCTTCAGTGTACATGTCAAGGATTTCTTTTAGAACTGGATAGTAAGCACGATCAATACGCGGCAGACCTTCGATTTGAACATACTTGTCAAAATCGACGAAATGGTTACCGATAACTTTAACAGGCTTGTCATCTGCGCCAACAACGACTACAGACTTCACACCAGCGTTTTCAATTTCCATCGCAAGGTCGCGGTCAATCTTAACATCAGCTTCAGCGATGATTTCACCTGTTTCTGGATGAACGACATCTTCTGCAAGCGTCTCTTTTTCGATTCTGTTAAGAAGACCCAGTTTTTTGTTGAACTTGTAACGACCAACCTTAGCGAGGTCATAGCGCTTGTCGTCAAAGAACAGTGAATTGATAAGACTTGTAGCACTCTCAACTGTCGGCGGTTCACCTGGACGCAGCTTTTTGTAGATTTCGATCAGCGCTTCAGCTTTCGTCGTTGTGTTGTCCTTGTCAAGAGACTTGAGAAGACGTTCGTCTTCACCAAAGAAATTCAGGATTTCTTGGTCAGTCACAAGACCCAGTGCTCTTACCAGAACTGTCACAGGCAGTTTTCTAGTACGGTCGATACGTACAGAAACGATGTCATTCGAGTCTGTCTCGTACTCAAGCCAAGCACCACGGTTAGGAATTACAGTTGTAGAATACAGATTCGATCCAGACTTGTCGACTTTAACATCATAGTATGGACCGGGAGAACGTACCAACTGGCTTACGATTACACGTTCAGCGCCATTGATAATAAATGTTCCCTTGTCTGTCATGAGTGGGAAATCACCCATAAAGACCTTTTGTTCCTTTACTTCGCCCGTTTCCTTATTAATGAAACGAACTTGTACCTTCAAAGGAACTGCATACGTAACATCCCTCTCCTTACATTCTTCGACATCATATTTAGGATCGGAATCCAGTTCATAGTCGATGAACTCAAGAATCAGGTTGCCAGTATAGTCCTGAATTGGCGAGATGTCCTGGAATGCTTCCATCAAGCCGTCTTCGAGGAACCAATTGTATGATTTCATCTGAATTTCGATAAGATTCGGCATATCCAGAATCTTAGGGATTCGAGAGAAACTCATACGTTCAACTTTTCCGAGCTGTACAGGTTGTGGCATTAAAACTTCACCCCTCATGCTAAATAATTAAAGGCTCCGTGGATGAAAATTCATCATATTATTCTTAGGGAGACTTCCCTTAACCTACATTAAACCGAGCCTCGTGTTTCCTGACTCTCCCACATTAGATCTTCGGGACCTGCAGTTTAACACTTTGGCACTAACTATATATACATATACATAAAGTCACAAATCAAAACACAAAAAACGCCAAAAAAGCGATATGTCCCCGATTTTAATATCAACTTCACATACGTATGGCATTATAAAATGATACTACACTTAGCTATGCGTGTCAACAGTAACTTTTTTGGTTTTATTTCCAAACCACATGTGGTCAGCGAAACATCTTCCGAAAAATCTGTTGTTGGAATGTCATGTGTAATAAATATTTACTTAGACGGGCAATTTACTTGTAGACAGTTTCCCATCCAAGTAAATACTTACCACGTATTCATGCCAATTCTCAGCACTCTCCCATCAATACAGAACTGCAGCATTCGCCTTCGAACCGCAACTGTGCACTTCAATATTTTGGGGTAAAATCTAAGCATTAAAAAAAACTTTAGACTAGTCCAAAGTTATTATAAAAAGCGACGGCAAGAGCATGGTACTCCTAGCCGCCGCAATGAACACACCGTAACTAGATTACTTAAGATCTACTACAGCGCCAGCTTCTTCAAGCTTAGCTTTAATTTCTTCTGCTTCTTCTTTAGAAGCTTGCTCTTTAACAGTACCAGGAGCACCGTCAACTAGAGCTTTCGCTTCTTTCAGGCCAAGACCTGTGATTTCACGAACAACCTTGATTACGCCGATTTTCTTAGCGCCTGCAGATGAAAGAATTACGTCGAATTCTGTTTGCTCTTCAGCAGCAGCACCGCCAGCAGCGCCAGCAGCTACCATTACTGGTGCAGATGCAGATACGCCAAATTCTTCTTCACATGCTTCTACCAGTTCTTTGATTTCAAGGATAGACATACCCTTAATCGCTTCAATGATTTGATCTTTAGTCATTTTAAGAACACCTCCGATATTCATATGTTACACAAATAAGTTTTTTAAATTTATAAGATATTACGCTTCTGCGCCTTCTTCCATCTTTTCCATCAGGTTTGATAGGAAGTAAGCGAAGTTTGAAACAGGAGCCTTGATAGAACCCATGAAACGGCCAATAAGTTCTTCCTTTGATGGAAGGTTGGCAATTTCCAGAATCATATCATGGTTGTAGTAAACTTTCTCTACAACGCCTGATTTCAGTTCCAGCTTGTCGTTAGTTTTAGCAAATTCCTTAATGATCTTTGCTGGAGCAACTGCATCCTCAATACCAAATGCGATAGCATTCGGGCCTGTCAGGTCTGCAGAAAGGCCTTCAAACTCAGTACCTTGGATTGCGATCTTCACAAGGTTGTTTTTGTAAACCTTGTACTCTACGTTAGCTTCACGGAACTTGTTACGAAGATCCGTTACCTGCTCAACTGTAAGACCACGGTAATCAACTACTACTGCTGATTGAGCGCCTTCAAATTTTTCTTTGATTTCTTCAACAATCGCCTTCTTACGATCTAGATTGCTTGACATCAGTCCACCTCCTTAAAAAAGCAGTTTTCTGGCATCAATAAAACAGCCTCTCCATATTAATAAAATGTAGAGAGGCTGGCTCATGTTAGTTCACGAACGCATTTATTAATACCTCGGTAGGAAATTAAGCTATAAGCACCTACTGTCTACGGTGTGTATTCATTTTTCAAACAAGCATATTATATGTTATAGTCGCTTGGTTGTCAAGTCTAATTTCGGAATTAAATTAGAATTGTGTAGCATTCAGCTTGATACCAGGACCCATAGTGCTTGTCATAGTAACACTCTTCAGGTAAGTACCCTTTGCAGCAGCTGGCTTAGCTTTAACAAGCGCTTCCATTAGTGCAGAAAGGTTCTCAGAAAGTTTTTCGTCTTCGAAAGAAACTTTACCGATCACAACGTGAACGATGTTTGTCTTGTCTAGACGGTATTCAACTTTACCTGCTTTGATTTCGTTTACAGCTTTTTCGATATCAAATGTTACTGTACCAGACTTAGGGTTAGGCATAAGGCCTTTAGGACCAAGAACACGGCCCAGACGACCAACAAGACCCATCATGTCAGGTGTTGCAACAAGAACGTCGAAATCAAACCAGTTTTCAGTTTGGATTTTTTGAATCATATCTTCAGCGCCTACGAAATCTGCGCCTGCAGCTTTAGCTTCTTCAGCCTTCTCGCCTTTAGCAACTACGAGAACTTTTTTAGATTTACCAGTGCCGTGTGGCAGTACGATTGCACCACGAACCTGCTGGTCAGCGTGACGACCGTCAACGCCTAGTTTAATGTGAAGCTCAACTGTCTCATCGAATTTAGCTTTAGCAGTTTGCTTCATTACAGAGATAGCTTCAGCTGTTTCATAAAGCTTAGTGCGATCCACTAGCTTAGCAGCTTCAGCAGCTCTTTTACCTTGCTTTGCCATATTACTTTACCTCCTTTGTGGTAATAGCGGTTTATTCCTCCCACGAGGATCGAAAAAAATTACTCTTCTACAAGAACGCCCATAGAACGTGCAGTACCTGCGATCATGCGCATTGCAGCTTCTACAGATGCAGCATTTAGATCAGGCATTTTCAGTTCAGCGATTTCCTGAAGTTTAGCCTTAGAAATTGTTGCAACCTTGTCCTTGTTTGGTACACCAGAACCTGATTGAATGTTACATGCTTTCTTAATCAGTACTGCAGCCGGTGGCGTTTTAGTAATGAAAGAGAAAGATCTGTCTTGATAAACAGAGATTACTACAGGAATAATCATACCAGCTTGATCCGCTGTTCTCGCATTGAATTCCTTAGTAAATTGCATAATGTTAACGCCGTGCTGACCCAGTGCAGGACCTACCGGTGGAGCTGGAGTAGCCTTACCTGCAGGAATCTGAAGTTTGATCAGACCCATAACCTTCTTAGCCATGCGTTACACCTCCTTAAAATTAAAATAACAATTGATATATGTTCAAGCCATTACAGCTTTTGAACTTGTGAAAACTCGAGTTCTACTGGCGTTTCACGGCCAAACATTGATATCAGAACCTTCAAAGATTGTTTTTCTGGATGAATTTCTTCAACAACGCCTTCGAACGTATCGAACGGCCCAGATACAACTCGAATCATGTCACCGACAACCACATCGATCTCGACAACCTGTCTTTCCTCAATGCCCATGTTCACCACTTCTTCGTCAGTAAGTGGGATCGGTTTTGATGCCGGTCCAACGAAACCAGTTACACCGCGGGTGTTTCGAACAACATACCAAGATTCATCCGTCATAATCATCTTCACGATGCAGTAGCCCGGGAAAATCTTTTTGGATTTCGTCTTTTTCTTGCCGTTCTTAACCTCTACGACTTCTTCAGTGGGAACAGCTACTTCGAGGATTATGTCTTCCATGCCTCTGTTTTCCACGATCTTCTCGATATTTGCTTTTACCTTGTTCTCGTGTCCAGAGTACGTATGGACAACATACCATTTCGCTTCTCTTTCAGACATAGATCCTAGCCTCCATCATAAGATGACGAAAGACTCCGCCCTCCCATGTTAATACTGTCGTTACATAACCAACTTAAGCAGGTTGTTAAAGATTGAATCAACAACCCAAATACCTGCAGTCAACAGTCCGCAGATAACGAGAACAACTGTTGTATATGACAGAAGCTCATCTTTATTTGGCCATGTTACTTTTTTAAGTTCAGCACGTACACCTTTAAAGAAGTTCGTACTGCTTTTCTTTTGCGCATCTGTTTGTGCAGCCACTCTCTTCACATCCTTCGGAATGATTTTTGTCTGCGTTACCTAGACGACTTACTTCGTTTCTTTATGGCTTGTGTGTTTCTTACAGAACTTGCAGTACTTTTTGATTTCAACACGATCTGGAGTCGTTTTCTTATTCTTAGTCGTGTTGTAATTTCTCTGCTTGCACTCTGTACATGCCAGCGTGATCTTCACTCTCATCCTGACACCTCCTAACTCAGATTATTTAGTATTTATAATCTATGCCGTATGTGTCTACGCACAACATACACCACTATAACATCACTAACTTAACCTATCACAAACCGATAAGCGTGTCAATCATTTTTTCTGAGTCCATTTTCTGCTTTAAAGAAGATGTTTCATGCTCCATTCAGACAAGTAGAGGGCTAGGTTTTCCCAGCCCTCTTCATTTAAATCATGTCATCATTCTTACTATAATAATGATACTCTCGAAATCAGTTTTCAGGATTATTCCATGATCTTAATTACAGAACCAGCGCCTACTGTACGTCCACCTTCACGGATAGAGAACTTTAGGCCTTCTTCTACTGCGATTGGTGCGATCAGCTCAACAACCATTTCGATGTTGTCGCCAGGCATACACATTTCTGTGCCTTCTGGTAGTGAGATTGCGCCTGTTACGTCTGTTGTTCTGAAGAAGAACTGTGGACGGTAGTTGTTGAAGAATGGAGTATGACGGCCGCCTTCTTCTTTCTTCAGTACGTATACTTGTGCTTCGAACTTAGTGTGTGGGTTTACTGAACCTGGCTTAGCAAGTACTTGTCCACGCTCGATTTCAGTTCTTTGTACACCACGTAGTAGTGCGCCGATGTTGTCGCCTGCTTGTCCTGAGTCAAGAAGCTTACGGAACATTTCTACGCCTGTTACAACAACTTTACGTTTTTCTTCTGAAAGACCAACGATTTCTACTTCTTCTGATACGTTGATTACACCACGCTCAACACGACCTGTAGCAACTGTACCACGGCCAGTGATTGAGAATACGTCCTCTACTGGCATTAGGAATGGCTTGTCTACGTCACGCTCTGGTGTTGGGATGTACTCATCGATGATGTCGAACATTTCGATGATTTTCTCAGCCCACTCTGCATCGCCTTCTAGAGCTTTAAGTGCAGAACCTTGGATGATTGGAGTGTCATCGCCTGGGAAGTCATACTCAGATAGCAGCTCACGGATTTCCATTTCTACTAGCTCTAGCAGCTCTTCGTCATCAACCATGTCACACTTGTTCATGAATACTACGATGTAAGGTACGCCTACCTGACGAGACAGAAGGATATGCTCACGAGTCTGTGGCATTGGACCGTCTGCTGCAGATACAACTAGGATAGATCCGTCCATCTGTGCTGCACCTGTGATCATGTTCTTAACGTAGTCGGCATGGCCTGGGCAGTCAACGTGTGCGTAGTGACGCGCTGGAGTTTCGTACTCAACGTGTGCAGTAGAGATTGTGATACCACGCTCACGCTCTTCTGGAGCCTTGTCGATGTTTTCGAAGTCAACCTTCTCACCCAGTTGGTACTTGTCAAACAGTACCTTAGTGATTGCTGCTGTAAGTGTTGTTTTACCGTGGTCAACGTGACCGATTGTACCAATGTTAACGTGTGGCTTATTTCTTTCAAACTTAGCCTTAGCCATTTCTTAATTCCTCCTTAAAGAATGCTTTAATCTTCGTTTTCATTAATGGAGCCCACAAGCGGACTCGAACCGCCGGCCTCCGCCTTACCAAGGCGACGCTCTAACCTCCTGAGCTACATGGGCAGATCCTACTTCGCTTTTCCAGTCAGTTCCTCACTTCAAGAAACCTCTCCAGTTTTCGTTTTACCCGCTGCAGGGCATTGTCAATCGATTTTACATGACGATCTAGATGCTCGGCAATTTCCTGGTAAGATTTCCCCTGAAGATAGTCTGACAGCACCTCTTGTTCAAGGTCACTCAGAACTTCACCAATCTTTGTTTCAATACTATGTACTTCCTCACGGGAAATAATCAATTCTTCCGGATCAAGGACCCTGGCTCCCGCGAGAACATCCATGAGCGTGCGCTCGGATTCCTCATCATATATTGGTTTGTTCAGAGATACATACGAGTTAAGAGGTATGTGTTTTTGCCTTGTTGCTGTTTTAATGGCCGTAATAATCTGGCGTGTAATGCACAATTCCGCAAAAGCCCTGAAGGAAGATATCTTTTCAGCTCTAAAATCACGAATTGCTTTAAAAAGCCCAATCATGCCTTCCTGAATTATGTCTTCCCGATCAGCGCCAATTAGAAAATACGAACGCGCCTTTGCCCGTACAAAATTCTTGTACTTTTTGATCAGGTATTCCGATGCCTTATCGTCTCCGTCACGTGCAAGCGCAACGACTTCTTCTTCCAACAGATCCTCATATGCTGTAATGTCGCCCACACGCACACATGGTTCCATGGCAAATCCCCCCTGACCATTGAAACTAGCTGATATAGAACTAGCTGAAAAGCCTGTGTCCATTATAACCCAATGGCAATTTAGCGTCAAGATTTAGGGGGTCTCTTTTCCCTGTCTTCCAAGCTTTTGAAGGTTTTTTCAGCTAGCTGTGTATTTATGCATTCCTTTCGCTTTCATGCGCTTTGAAAAACGAACTTCAAGTTACTTCTTTCCATGGTTTTGGCGAACTGCCTCATACATCAGCACCGATGCAGCTACCGAGGCGTTTAGGGATGTAACTTCTCCAGACATAGGAATACGCACCAGAAAATCGCAGTTTTCCTTTACAAGTCTGCTCACGCCCTTGCCTTCACTGCCAACCACGATGGCAAGCTTGCCCAGCATGTCCTGTTCGAAATGGAAGTTCTCGCCATCCATATCTGCGCCGACAATCCAGATGCCTCGCTCCTTGAGCGCCTTCATGGTATTTACCAGATTGGTGACTTTGCACACAGGTGTATATTCCAAGGCCCCGGCACTGGTTTTGGCAACCACCGCCGTCAGTCCCACCGAACGTCTTTTGGGAATGATGACTGCATGAACGCCCGTTGCATTGGCCGTTCTTAGGATACTGCCCAAGTTGTGCGGATCGTTGATTTCATCGCATATTACTAAAAAAGGATTTTCACCCTTATCTTCAAGCGCATTCAGAATCGTATCCAAATCTCCATACTCATAAGCCGCCACATAGGCCATGACACCCTGATGGTTGTCTGACTCTGCCATCTGGTCAAGCTTCCTGCGGTCAACCTCTTGAACGGGTATCTTCTTTTCTTTTGCCATGGCGATGATCTTATGGATGGAACCTTCTTTATTCCCCTTGGCAACAAGGATCTTATCCACATCACGCCCAGACTTCAATATTTCAATTACAGGATTTCTACCTTCAATAATCCCTTTCATACAGCACTCCTCATCGCTACTCAAAATTCGTAACATTCTCCTTGATATATCTGTCGCTCATCGGAACCACACCTAAAAAGTAGCGTCTTACTTTTCCAACATACAGTTCCTCTCCATCCTCGGTTTTCGTTTTTACAGAAACAAGGCGGGTGACCACAATATGATTGTCATACAAGAATCCGTCATAGTCCTCTTCAATACGCTGCTCGACCCAGTTCGCAAACTCCAGTTCATTTGCATCGGTTACCTTTGCAGGGTCCAGTATGAAGGATTTAACCACCAACAGCGCAAAAAGTACCGTTATTCCAAAGATATACATTTTTTCTCTACGATTCATCTGATTCGCCATCCTTTTTCACGATACGCATTTCTCGTTCAATGCTTTCACGATTTTCTATGGCATGAATCGCCTTTACCATAATATCCTGTATCCGGTCCTTGTCTCCTCTTAAAAACAGTGTGCCCAACATGGCTTCGAAGCCCGTCGCGTATCGATACTCCGACATATTGGCGTTTCGAGGTACGGATATGGATTTTTGGTTGCGACCTCTACGGATCATACCTTTTTCCTCATCTGTTAAAAACGTGTCCAGTGCACGCACAGCAAATGCTTGAGCACTTGCATTGACAAAGCCAACTGCCTTTTTGTTCAGCTCGTTGACCATGCCTTTCTTTTCGTGGACGATATAGGTCCTCACATACAGATCGTAGACTGAGTCCCCAATATAAGCCAGGACAAGAGGGTTCATCTGTCGAACCCCAGCCTCATCCATTGTGTTCATTCCAATTTTCGCTAAAAAAGATTCCATTAAACAGCTCCATTAATTCTTTGCATATGACCATTTTACGCCTTGTGCCGTATCTTCAAGCACGATGCCGCGCTCCTTGAGTTCATCACGGATTTTATCTGCCTCTGCCCAGTTCTTTGTCGCTCTAGCTTCCTGACGGCGCTCAATAAGTTCTTCAATTTCAACGTCGATATCGCCCTTTTCCCTGCCAAGGAATCCAAGCACATCACTAAGCTCACCAAGAAGGTCAAGCGCATACTGGTCAAGCGCTGCCGATGCCTCTGCTGTAACCTTGATGTTGATTTCACGAACGAGCTCAAAAATGGCGGCAATGGCATCTGCCGTATTCATATCGTCATCCATTGCCTCAATGAACTTCTCTCTGTATACCGCCAGTGTATCCACAACTGTCTTTTCGCCTTCCAGGTAATTCGCTTCACGGGCATTTTCAAGGAAGTACTCCAGGTTTTCCTTAGCGTTGTAAAGTCTCTCAAGACCGTTCTCTGCCGCCTGAATAAGTTCTCTGCTGAAGTTGATCGGATTTCTGTAATGCGCAGAAAGCATAAAGAAACGTACAACCTCCGCATCGTATTCTTCAAGTATTTCTCTCACCGTGAAGAAATTGCCCTTTGACTTGGACATCTTTTCATTGTTGATATTGATATAGCCATTGTGCATCCAGTAATTCACGTATGTTTTTCCTGAATAGGCTTCTGACTGTGCGATTTCATTCTCATGATGCGGGAAAATCAGATCCTGACCGCCGGCATGAATATCGATTGTTTCTCCGAGGAATTTCGTACTCATGACTGAACATTCAATATGCCATCCAGGACGTCCTTCCCCCCATGGACTTTCCCATGCAGGCTCACCCGGCTTCTTAGCTTTCCAAAGTACGAAATCGGACGGATGTTTTTTTCGGGAATCCACATCAATTCTCGAACCGGAATCAAGCTCCTCGATATTTTGACCCGAAAGCTTGCCATATCCATTAAAAGCTTCAGAATCAAAGAACACATCGCCCTCTTTTGCATAAGCATAGCCTTTATTGATGAGCACTTCAATGAAAGAAATAATGTCCTGCATTGTTTCAGTCACCTTAGGATGATGGGATGCACGCTTAACACCAAGGGCATCTGCATCCTTAAAATACTCCGTGATATACTTCTCGCTGATTTCTATGGAAGACACACCTTCTTCATTGGCTTTGTTGATGATCTTGTCATCCACATCCGTAAAGTTTTGAATATACTTAACCGCAAATCCGCGGTACTCGAAGTATCTTCTTAGAATATCAAAGACAATGAATGGTCTTGCATTACCTATATGGAAGAAATTATAGACCGTCGGACCGCATACATACATTTTCACCTCACCGGGTGTTATCGGCACGAACTCTTCTTTTTTCCTTGTCATGCTATTGTATAACTTCATAACCTGCTCCTTTCAACGCCATGGTCCCCTCAGTCGACCCAAGCCAGCGTCTATTCACACGCTTTCGTATCATTAAAATAGCCCCCTAACCAACAAAGGCAGGGGGCCACGATTCCACTTTGCTTCAGCCTGCACATCTTGCCTGCAAGCTACTCGTAAAACAGGTAACGGCGTAACCCGTATTAGCCTACTCTTGTCATACTTAGTGTACCCAATTTCGGTAATCCACTCACAGGTGCATTTCAAGCACTTCATCAAGTAAGAAGGTTTTCAGCCTCTGACCTTCTCTCTCTTTACCCACGCGGCGCCGTACTCTCCTGATCACAGTGTTTCATTGTTTCATTATAACTCTACATAACTCTACGTTTTTGTTGCTTTTACAATACCACATACACCGCAGACGTTCAAGTCTTTTGATGGGCAGCAAAAGGCGGGGTCCTTAGACCCCGCCCAGACTGTAGAAAAACTCTGAAATACTGCGTTGCTAAATAAAAGTCGCTCTGATCACATATGCTTAGTAGACTCGCAGATCGTCTTTTATATGCCATACCCTAAACAGATTCCTTGTCAGATACCATCATTTCAAGGGCCTCTTCGGCAACTTCTTCCGCCTCCGAGTCATTCGCATGGATTTCACCGTCCATATCCAGCACCGTCTCCAAGGCTGGCTCCAGAACGTGTACATCCACATCCGTCATATCCTGGGCTTCATCGGTATCCCAGTCCCAAGCCTGTGCAGCTTCTGATTCACCTTCTACAAAGCTTACGCCTTGTGGAAGCGTACCCTCCGTCAATGCCCCCAGGGTGTCATGACCCTCTGGTTCATATTCGTGTGCGACTGTACTTGAAACCCTTTCAGCATCCACACTGAACTTTGAAATGGAAACCTGAAGCTCTCCTGCAAGATCTGCCAATTCAGCCGCAGAAGATGCAATTTGCTGAATGGACGCAGTCTGCTCCTCGGTTGAAGCCGATACCTCTTCCGTGCCTGCTGCATTTTCTTCGGTGATGCTGGCAATATTTTCAATGTTCTCTCCAACCACCAGTGAGAAGGACGTCAGTTCGCCAGCTTCCTTTGTCATATCATCGATGTTGGTCATCACAGCTTCAACCGCTTTGAGAATGTCATCAAAAGCACCCGTGGTTCTTTCAACAGCCTTTTCCTGTGTGTCCACAATTGCATCCACTTTGGCCATTTCACCAACTGCATCCTCTATGCCGCTTCTGATTTCAAGAAGAAGGCTTCCAATACCCTGCGCCGCATTTGCGGATTCCTCAGCAAGTTTTCTAACCTCGTCCGCCACGACGGCAAAACCCCTGCCATGTTCACCTGCACGCGCCGCTTCAATGGATGCATTCAGTGCGAGAAGGTTGGTCTGTCCGGCAATGTTGGTAATGACATCGGCTATTTTTCCGATTTTATCAGATTTTTCGCTGAGCGCATCTACTTTAAGGCCGACCTGCTCTGTGGCTTCCTTGTTGAGAACCATGGTTTCCTTTTGTTCCATGACCGTTTCCAGCCCAATGTCGACACGGTCTTTGGCCTGAACCGTCATGGACTCCGACTCCCCTGCATTTACAGATATTCTTCCAATGCCTTCAATCAGCTTCTGAACCATCTCGCTGGACTCCTGGGCAGCAACTGACTGCTCACTGGCACCCCGTGCCACCTCTGAAATGGTTTCAGCAACCTGCTCGGAAACACGGCTCGCCTCGCCAGTTGAGGTCATCATCAGTTCAGAGGTTCCCAGCACCTTGTTGCTCATAGAGGACATATCCCGAATAAGTCCCTGCATACCTTCGACCATGATATTGAAATTCTGCGCAAGTGCACCAACCTCGTCCTTGGTCTTCACAGCAACACGCACACTCAAATCGCCCTGTGCTATGGCTTCTGTAAGGCGTGTCATTTCAGCAAGCGGCTTCACAGACCGACTGACAACAACAAATACGATTGCCGCCAATACGCCGACGAGAACCAGGCCGATAAGCAGCATGGTCTGCCCCAGCACTGCGACATCCTTTGTCACTTCCTTATAGGTTGCAGTCATGGCAAGCGGCCATCCGGTCGTCGGAACGGGCGCATATGCAATGATTTTCTTTTCACCATCGTATGTATAGGTTTCAACCGCCGAAATGCCTTCCACCATTTTTGAAGATACGGCTGTAAAGGACTCCGGTTTGTCTGCCAGAACATTGTCCGACATGATTTTATCGGCATCCTTGTGGGCAACGACATTGCCATCCTGAGTTGCCATAAAGGCATATCCCGATTCGCCCAGGCGTTCATCGTTTATGATCCCCGTCAGCTTTGAAAGCTCAATATAGCCACCAATCACACCAGTCGCCTGACCATAGTCATCATATACAGGTGCAGCGACAAGGATTTCATTTTGCTTTCCATCGCGGGAAAGCATGGGGTCGGTAATCACCATCTCTCCGGACATGACCCTTTCGAAAAACGCCTGATCGCTAACGCTTCCCTTGGTCCTGTCGGTCCCCCTGTAATTCCCCTTCATATCAACCATAATCAGGGCGTCAAAATCGTCAAAGACATTGGTTTTTCTGACAAATACCTGGAGCTGATTGAAATTGTTGCCACGTACGAAATCCATCAATGACAGCATCTCCACCTGATCCCTCCACTGGATTATCTGAGAGTCTGTCGATATCACCAGCTTATTGACCTTATCCTCAACAAGCGTCTCAATATTGGCTGTCAGCCTTGAACTGGCCTGCGCATACACTAAGGACGCAAGCACAGCTATTCCTATGAATGCCACCAGCACCACAGGTAAAATAATTTTGTTTCTCAAACTCTTCAAGCCGAAATCCCCTTTCTCCATACTTTCGGAATGAACAAAAATTTAATAATAAGTGCAAAATAAATTGAGAATTTTAAATAGTCTGTTAATTCTCACTCTTTATTATTACCTATATTAACATATAATCAAAATACTTTGTCGTTTCGAGCCCCTAAGAAATGTTACGTTTACGCAACATCTCACGCATTGTCAGAAGTCAAAGCGCACTCAAATAATCATGATTTGACACACCACGCATCTGTCTTCTCCAAAAAAGGCAAAAAGACGCCTGAATTTCTTCAGACGCCTTTGTCTTAAAAACTGGTTGATAATGCTGTACTGCTCAGACCTTACTTACACAGGTTCTCAAGCGTAAAATCAACACGCTTCACAGCACCCTCAGGACCCAATATGGAAATAATCTCCATCAAGTCTGGTCCGTGAACGGCACCTGTCAGCGCAACCCTTGTACACATAAACAGGTTTTTGCCTTTTACACCAGACTCTTTTTGTGTCGCTTTGAAAGCCTTCTTTACAGAAGCAGCGTCAAAGGCTTCAAGCTCTGCCAGCTGTGCCTTCAGAACATTCAGCATGCCAGGAACATGGTCCATCTCAACCATTTCCTTCGCTTCATCGTCTTCAAGAACCACCTCATCACCCATAAAGAGTGCAACATGCTTTGGAATCTGTGACATGTATTCAAGATACTCTCTTGAAAGGTCAACAATTCTTGAAATCCAGGCACGCTTTTCTGCCAGTTCTGCTTCAGAAACCTGACCTGCCTCTACAACGTATGGCATAGCCATATCTGTCAGACGCGCAAGATCCGCTTCTTTAATATAATGGTTGTTCATCCAGTTCAGCTTCTGAACATCAAACACACCACCTGATTTCGACACGCGGTCGAAAGAGAATTTCTCGATCATTTCTTCCATTGTCATAATTTCCTGATCGCCTTCTGGACTCCAGCCCACAAGTGCAAGGAAGTTCACGAGTGCTTCTGGCAGATAGCCTTTCTTTTTGAAGTCTTCTACCGATACATCGCCATGACGCTTTGAAAGCTTTTTCTTTTCGCTGTTCAGGATATTTGGAAGATGTGCATACTTTGGAATCTCCCATCCAAGCATCTCGTAAAGCACGATATGCTTTGGTGTTGAAGGCAGCCATTCTTCACCACGGATAATATGTGTAATGCCCATGAGATGGTCATCTACAATAACAGCCATATGATAAGTCGGGAAACCATCCGCCTTAAGCAGAACCTGGTCATCCGAATCACTTGTGTTCATGACAACACGGCCACGCACCATATCATCGATGACAATTTCCTTATCTTCAGGCAGCTTGAGTCGAACAACATGAGACTCGCCCGCTTCAACACGCTTCTTTGCTTCTTCAAGCGGCAGATCCCGACAGTGGCCATCATAGCCTGAAAAAATGCCCTTTGCCTTGTTCTCTTCACGAACAGCATCAAGACGCTCTTTTGAACAGAAGCAGTAATATGCGTCACCTTGCTCAATAAGCTGGTCCACGTATGGCTTGTAAATGTGCAGTCTGTTTGACTGGACATAAGGGCCTTTTTCACCCAGTTCAACCATTTCGCCCGCTTCATTCTTCACAGGACCCTCGTCATGCATGACACCAGCCCATGCTACCGCTTCAAGCAGGTTGTCCAGGGCATCTTCTACAAGACGCGTTCTGTCAGTATCTTCAATACGAAGCACGTATTGTCCCTTGTTTTTCTTTGCGTATAGAAAGTCGTAAAGTGCCGTTCGCAGCGAGCCGATATGTACATAACCCGTTGGACTTGGCGCAAATCTTACACGTACAGACATTTGCAAAATCCTCCTTATCATTTAGGCCCGCATAGGGGCGCTTAATTTGTAAAATCACCCGAAAGTCTGAGTGCACTTCGGGACATAGCCTACTTATTCTATCATAACATTATAACAAGTGCGAGTACACATTCAAGAACTATATCCGGCTGTGGTAAACGCAAAAAATCCCAGACCGCCTTCTGGCAGCCTGGGACCACTTAAGCATTGCTATTCTGCTTAAAAATCACTTCCGAGCTCTATAATTGCATTCATCTTGCTCATAATGTATTCATAACTGTTCTTGCCATGTGGAATTGTACAGTCCGAACAATCCTTAATCCCGTGAGTGATCTTAAAATTGCCGCCGCACTTGTCCTTCAGTGCGTATAGAGGACAGTAACAAAAGAGACAGTTAAAGTCTTCCTCTGAAATGTTTTTATGGCAGGGAAAATACTCACAGGCCTTATTTTGAAACTTCTTATAGTTCTCGCTCATGATAGCCTCCTACAGCTCAAAACCAACTTCCTCAAAATGTGAAAATACAGCTTCAACAGCCTTATCAGCTTCAATCTTTTCTTTATCGTCTTTTCCGCGTACGCCGAATTCAACCAGTCCGTCCTTAGCATCTCGACCCACTGTCACACGCAGTGGGAATCCGATGAGCTCAGCATCGTTGAACTTCACGCCCGCACGCTCTTTTCTGTCATCAAGAACAACTTCTACGCCACGTTTTTTAAGGTCCGCGTAGATTTTTTCGCCCACTTCAAGCTGGTCTGCCTTCTTAGGGTCAACCACAGTAACAATGACATGATATGGTGCAACCGCCAAAGGCCACATAATCCCTTTTTCATCATAGTACTGCTCAATAATTGCAGCCATTGTACGCGAAATACCGATTCCGTGGGAACCCATCCACACATACTGGCTCTTTCCGTTCTCATCAAGGTATTGCAGATTGAGGGATTTTGAGTATTTCAGACCCAGCTGGAATATGTTGCCGACCTCAATACCCTTGTCAATGCTCAGCGGCTTTCCGCAGACAGGACAGGAATCCCCTTCAACTACCATCAGCATATCACCTGAAACTTCCCCTTCGAAATCTCTTCCATAAGCAACACCTGTCAGATGGAAATCGGTCTCGTTGGCGCCGACGATCATATTTGTCATCTTCGCTACGCGTTCATCGACAAGCAGACGAATGCCTTTCTTCAGACCAATTGGCCCAGCAAAGCCAACGTCGCAGCCAGTCGCATCCTTAACATCTTCTTCCGATGCGATTTCAAGCTCATGCTCAGCACACCCCAGTGCATTGATCAGTTTGATTTCATTCAGTTCACGGTCTCCTGGAACCATTACAGCCACAACTTCATCTACCGCTTTGAAAAGAAGGGTCTTCACAAAGGCACTTGCAGGCACATTGAAAAACTTCTCCAGCTCTTCTATCGTCTTGACACCTGGCGTTGAAACCTTCTGCATTTCAGCAGACGAATCCTGCTCAGCCACTTCATAAACCACTTGTGCAGTCTCATCTGTTGCTGCGTAATCACAGCTGTCACAGTATGCGATGAAGCTCTCACCATATTCAGAAAGTGCAATGAATTCGTGTGATACGCCGTCGCCCATTGCGCCCGCGTCACCCTGTACAATTTTAAACTTCAGGCCGCATCTCTCAAAGACTCTTGCGTAAGCACCCCACATAAGTTCATAGGCTTCCTTCATGGCAGCTTCATCCACATCAAACGTATAGGCGTCCTTCATGACGAATTCACGCGCACGAATCAGACCAAATCTTGGACGCTTCTCATCTCTATACTTGGTTTGAATCTGGTAAAGACTCAGCGGAAGCTGCTTGTAAGACTTCAGTTCGTTCTTGATCAGATCTGTAAAGATTTCTTCATGCGTTGGACCCAGGCAGAAATCACGACCGTTGCGGTCCTTTAATCTGAACATTTCAGGTCCGAACTTGGACCAACGTCCAGACTCTTCCCAGAGTTCCTTTGGCTGAATGGCAGACATGAGAACTTCCTGGCTGTCGATGTTGTCCATTTCTTCTCTTACAATTTGCTCCACCTTTTTGAAAACTCGATGTCCCAGTGGCAAGAATGAATACACACCAGCAACGAGCTTTCGGATCATCCCCGCTCTTAGAAGCAGCTGATGGCTTGGCAGTTCTGCTTCCGATGGAACTTCACGCAGCGTTGGCATGTACATACGATTCATTCTCATAAAATTCACTCCTTTACTATTTCAGTTACCTTGACGTAACATTTCAGTTGATATGACTCCCTTGAATTCTTCAAAATAAAAAAAACCTTTCATCTCAAATCTATAGAGACGAAAGGTCGCGGTACCACTCTAATTAGCAGCAGTTTCCTGCATGCTCACTTTTACGGACGATAACGGGTCCACCCGCATGGTTTTACATGGGCTCAGAAGCAGGTTCAACAAGTCCGTATCGCGAATCTTTCAGCCAGCGGATTCACTCTCTAAGGACAGGCACTTGCTTACTATTCTTCATCGTCGCCTGAATATCTCAATGAATATAATATATAGAATTGGCGTCTGGTTGTCAATCCTATTCACACCGGACAGACTGCGCCTATTTTTTGTGAATCAGGGCAGCCGCTTCTGCAGCAATGCCTTCTTCACGACCGGCAAATCCAAGTTTCTCCGTTGTCGTCGCCTTAACGCTGACTCTGTCGATATCAAGCTCAAGCGCATGGGCAATTCGCTCCCGCATGCTTTGAATATGCGGTGCCAATTTTGGTGCTTGGGCAATCACAGTGGCGTCTATGTTCCCAATTTTATAGCCATTGTCTGACAGAATCACGGCAACCTCTTTGAGCAGGTCAATGCTCGAAATGCCCTTATAGGCACTGTCCGTGTCTGGGAAATGCTTGCCTATGTCTCCAAGGGCTCCCGCACCAAGAAGTGCGTCCATTACCGCGTGAACGAGAACATCCGCATCGGAATGCCCTAGCAGTCCATGGGTATGTGCAATTTTCACACCTCCGAGTACCAGCTCGCGATCTTCAACAAGCTTATGAACATCATAACCAATTCCTATACGCATTTCATCGCTCCTCTCTTCTTTATGATTGCTTCACCCAGATAGATGTCATCCGGCGTTGTAATTTTTATGTTTTCATAGGTCCCCTGATGCACTTCGACAATTCCGCCGTAATGCTCAACCAGCGATGCGTCATCCGTTCCCACGTACCCGCTTATGGCGGCGTGCTCGTAGGCTCTGATCAACACATCTCTACGAAAGCCCTGCGGCGTCTGTACATTATAAAGCTGGGCGCGATCCAGCGTTTCTCTTACGCGTCCGTCACTCACCCTTTTTATTGTATCCTTAGAAGGGACGGCAGTAATCAACGAAATGTAGCCACCGTTCGCTTCCGGGTCATTCAGTTCCTTGAGTCTTAGGACAAACTGGTCCAGCTCCTTTGAAAGCACAAAGGGTCTTGCCCCATCATGAACGAGTATCCAGCCGTCAGCCTCATCTGTATGCTTTAGCGCTTCTACGATGGAATCCTGTCTTTCTCTTCCACCCGATACGACACACCGAATTTTCTGAAGTCCAAGCTTGTCAGCAAGGGCATTCACCTGCTCTATTTCATCTTCCCTTGCAGCAACAATGATTTCATTTATGAGCTCTGCCTCTTCGAAGGCTTTTAGCGTTCTACCCAATACAGTTTCGCCGCCAAGCTCCAAGAATTGTTTGTTGACTTGTTCCCCCATACGTTTGCCACTGCCTGCAGCAGGAATAATGGCCACAACTTTTTGCATTCAATCACCTCAACTCATTTTAGCATATCAGCCCCCACATTGCTCGGCTTGTACTATTTTTTTGCATAGCCTTGTTGTGATTATTTTACATCCCGAAAAACACAAAAGAGGATATTGCATTTTGCAACATCCTCATGGTTTATACGCTTTTTAATTATCTTTCCTGTTTTTATACCTCTGCTATGCCGGCTTGGCAAATATCATTCTACCTGCCGCAGTCTGAAGAACACTTGTTACGATAACCTGCTTTGTCTGACCGATAAACTTCTTTCCGCCTTCAACGACAATCATGGTTCCGTCATCCAGATAGGCAACGCCCTGATTGGACTCCTTACCTTCCTTGATTACGGTTACGACCATTTCCTCACCTGGAAGCACCACCGGCTTGACTGCATTGGCAAGCTCATTGATATTCAGTACAGGCACACCCTGCAGATCTGCAACCTTATTCAGGTTATAGTCGTTGGTCACAACGACACCGTCAATGCGCTGAGCAAGTTTTAGAAGCTTCACATCCACCTCTGCCACATCTTCAAAGTCTGCATCGGTAATTTGAACTTCCACGTCCAGATCCTGTTGAATGACTTTCAGTATATCCAGCCCCCGACGACCTCTGTTTCGTTTAAGTCCATCTGATGAATCTGCGATATGGCGCAGCTCCTCCAGTACAAACTCAGGGATGACAATTGGGCCTTCCACAAAACCAGTCTTGCTGATGTCGGATATGCGTCCATCGATGATTACGCTGGTATCCAGAATCTTAGGTTTTGCACCACTTTTGGTGCAAGGCTCCGACTTACCCAGTCCCTCCGTCTGTCTCTTTAAAATATCGGGGAGTCGTGACATGTCAGATAGGTTGCGTGTCGCAACACTGACTCCCAAATAGGCCATAAACAAATACGTTACAACCGATAAAACCTGACTTACAAATGGCACTGGAATAATCTTGTACAGATCGCTCACCAGATAGGCTATCATCAGACCCGGTATCAGTCCGATTGTTCCTATGATGACCTGGCTTGTCGGGATTTTTTCCAGTTCGAGTTCAGTATGCTTGGCAAGACGAATACCTGCACGCATAATCATGGGTGCAAGCAAAAAAACGATAACTCCAATAATAATGCCCACTATGAGCGGAAAGATAAAAGGTATAAGTCCAAATTTGCTGCCTTCTCCAAGCAATTGTCGTATTTGCGGTGCCTGAACCAGAAACAGGCCAAAAGCAAAACCTGCTGATCCTCCAGCTAACGCGAGCACACCGCGAATCACTCTTTTAATCATAAGTCTCCCTCCTTTCTTATTAATATACATACCGATATACACATTTTTAAATCTTGAAAATCGTCCAACTCTTGGAATTTTCAACCATCGGCACTACCTACTATACATAAAAATGCACTAAAAGGAAACACTCGTAACTGTATTTTAATCTTTTTTTAATTATGCTTGCCTGCAGGCGGCGCGGATCCGGTCTGCGACAGGAGCGTACTTGCCCGTACGTGACTGGTGCAGACTGGATCCAGCAACGCGGAATTTCGGAGCTTGGTCCCGTCTGAGGCATTTAAAATGCCTTCTGAAAGCACTAAATGTGCATTCAGAAGGCATATCGTTCTCTTGTCAACGTTGCCAGGACACCTGTTAATGTGTCAGTGCGTCGTCGATCAGCTTCAGTATTTCTTTTTCTGTACTGTCGTTTGCAAGACAAAGCTCACTGACCAAAATCTGCTTGGAATTTGTCAGCATTTTTCTTTCACCTGTAGAAAGGCCTTTTTCACGATCCATCAGCATCAGATTTCTTACAACATCTGCCACTTCATAGATATCTCCGCTTTTAACCTTCTCCATGTTGGAACGATACCTTCTGTTCCAGTTCTGTGGCATAGAAGACAAGTCTTCCTCAAGCACACCAAAAACGCCTTTTACCTGATCCTCTGAAATAATATTTCGAAGACCCAATTGATCGATATTATCCACCGGAAGCAGAACCTTCATGTTCTTAAGCGGAAGTCTGAGTACATAATACTTTCTAGTCTCACCTAGTATTTCTTTTTCCTCAACGCCCTCAATGATGCCTGCTCCATGCATCGGATAGACAACCTTATCGCCTATTTGAAACATGACTTTCCCTCCCTATGTCAACTAATGTATATCTATTATAACAGAAAAACACAGGAATGGTCAAATTAATCAAATAGTTTATCACAGCCAAATACTCACTGTCAATACTGTATCCTGCACACATAAAAATTTAATTCACAGAAACTTAACAAAGTCTGATATTTGAATTATTTCATACTTTTCAATTACTTCCATACCTCTGCACACACACGATTTACCACCTTCAAATATTCAGAGTATTGTGATAAAATGAGTTAGGCGACAACCCATATTAAGGGAGGAATTTTCATGAAGGATTTAATTATTGACCAATTTCAAAACAGTGTCGACGAAGTCTTAATCCGTCATGTCAGCCTGCTCGATATCATCACAAAGTTTTCTGAGGCGTCATCTAAGGTTAACAGGGCGGTCGCAAAATCGATCACAAGCTGTGGGTGTCTGGAGTTGTCCAACTGCTCACACGACATCCCGGAAGACGCTGACTACGACCAGTTGAAAGAGCACTGTCTGACTGAACTTTCTGGCAACCTGTGTCCGGTTTGCAGAGAGAAAATCGAGTCTGAAATAGGAAACCTGATGTTTTATCTGGCAGCAATGTGCAATAAAGCTGATGTGAATCTGTATGATGTGTTTTTAAAGGAATACGACCGTATTCAGACGCTGGGAAAATACAATCTATATTAAACCGAACGTGCAAAGCTGGACTGCATTGACTCCCATGAGTCTGCAGTCTTTTCTTATGTCCAAAACCAATTTTTTTCTTGTATCCTATGGCCTTAGGCATATAATAAATACGAAAGGAGGCCCGACATGATGACACGACGCATGCGCAGCTCTTCGCTGCAAACTAAAATCATGATGATGCTCATGCTCATTTCCACACTGCTGAGTATTGCTCTGGGCGTTATTTTCTATCAGAACACGATAGACAATGCACGTGCCAGCAAGGAGAAAGAGCTGCTTACCCTGGCCTCACTCACCGCCAATAAAATTGAGCGCTTTATTTTCGAAAGAACCGCCGATGCCAAAGTACTGGCCCAATCGAGAATCTTCACCATGGATGAGGTCACAGAATCGGCACGGCTCAACTATTTGAATAGTATGATTCAAGCCTATCAGGCTTACGACGCCGTTTTGATTCTTGACACGGACGGCAATATTCTCCTGAGTTCCGGCACACTTTCTCACGTACTTGAAGATGACGTTTTGGGCCATACAGATGCCTTTCTTCAAAACATGACTTACAGATCTGATATTCGAGAACTCAACAGGAAGAGGTTTCTCTACTTCAGCGAACCGCTCTTCAGTAAGAATGGCGCCTTTGAAGGGGCCATTGTGGAGGTCATGAACTTCGAGGCCGTAGATGAAATCGTCAGCGGTGTCCAGGTCGGCAACACAGGCTACGCATATTTGAGCAGGCTCAGACCGGATATGAACAGCGACGAGGTCTCTGGCATATCCCAGAGAATCCTGGGTGGCAGGACTTATCTTTTCGCCGCATCTCCCCTGCCCCAATATGTAACACAGTCAGAGCAGTGGATACTGACCATCTCCCAGGATCTCAATGACGCACTCAGCGTTAAAAAGGATATTGAAAAATACTTCTTCTATGTAGTTATCGGATTTCTGCTCTTTTTCTATGTGCTATCGGCAGTGATTTCAAGACATGTCACCCAGCCCATACGCCTGCTGATGGAAAAGGCCAGTGCACTCATGGTCAAAAACCAGCATTTCGCTTCGGATGTCATTGTCAGCGATGAGATCAAAGCTCTCGCGGACTCCTTCGACCTGCTGCTTGAAGACCTAAACTTCATGATGCAGCGTGTTCTTGAAAAATCGGGCGAAGCCGCTCATATCGATTTGATTAGAAACAGCATAGACGAGCTTATAGAAGGTATGCCCAGCGGCATCATAACCATAGATCAGGAGGGAACCATCACCTCCATCAACGACTACGCCCTAGATGTTCTTAGTCTGCGCGACAGCACGCCAGTAGGGAAAACGATTTCTGATTGGGACACCTCCTATCTGAATCCCTTCTTCAAGTCCGTAAAAAACATCTTCCATAACCATGAGCGACTCCACGACGCAGTGTGTCCACTTCATTTCCCAAGCGGTGAAGCTATGACACTTGTTTACAGCGTCCTCCTACAGCAGGACAGTCACGACCATTTCATCGGCATGACCGTCCTACTCAATCCCCTCGATGCAAAAAGAAACTTCGAGGAGAGTATTCTCCGTGCTAAAAAGCTTTCCGAGCTTGGTGAGCTTTCGGCGGGGGTTGCCCATGAAATCCGAAATCCCCTTGCCGCAATCAGGGGCTATACACAGCTGATTCAAAGCGATTTACCCAAGGATCACCCATCTGGTCCGGATGTTGAAATCATACTTGCAGAAGTCGACAGACTCGACCACATCATTGAACGGTTCCTGACCTTCGCTCGGCCAAATGCGCCAAGGCTCAGGACTTGTCACATCAATACCATCATTGAAGACACGCTCAAGCTCATTGCCCAGGACGATCAGGTCAAAAACATTCAGCTCAGACACAGATTTTCAAAAAAAGACCTCGTTCAGGTGGACTACGAGCAGATTAAACAGGTTTTTATCAACCTGATCTTAAACGCAGTTCAGTCCATGCCGAGGGGCGGTCGTATTGAATTGGTTACCATGTACAGTGAAATCAACAGCACCATGGAAATATACATTGCCGACGAAGGCGATGGCATCCCTCCTGAAGACCTCAAGAAGATTTTCAGACCCTTCTACACGACACGTGAAGGCGGTTCAGGACTGGGACTTTCCATATGTTCCAGAATCATTGAAAACCACCATGGTATCATGGAAATCACCAGTTCAAGCCAAGGTACACAAGTTATCATAAAACTTCCGGTTGCGGATGTGGAATAGATTCAGAAAGAAGGACCCGTTATGAATAAGCCTATGATTCTCATTGTGGACGATGAAAAAAACATTCTCAATCTGCTCGAACGCGTTCTGAGCCGTGAAGGCTACATGACGCTCACCGCGTCAGACGGCAGGGAAGCTCTGCGTCTTGTAGAACATCATCCCGTAGACATCGTACTTACAGATATTCGCATGCCGGACATGGATGGACTTGAGCTCTTCAAGCACATCATCGCCTATGATTCCTGTATCAAGGTACATCTGATGACCGCTTTTGCAAGTGTAGAAACCGCCATAGACGCGCTCAAGATGGGCGCGCAGGATTATATCAGAAAGCCCTTCAATATTGACGATGTCCTCGACTCCATTCGAAAAACGGAAATGATCCTCAACCATTCCGCCTGTCAGGATGATGAGCCACTCAAGCCGGAATCCCTTCTTGTTTGCCAGAGCGACGCCATGAAGCAGCTTCTCAACATGATTCAAAAGGTCGCTCAGTCAAGCTCAACAGTATATATCCACGGCGAGACCGGCGTAGGCAAGGAGCTTGTTGCACGCACCATTCATGAAAACAGCCCGCGCAGCCAAATGCCCTTTATCAAGGTCAACTGCTCCGCACTCCCGGAAACGCTCCTTGAAAGCGAGCTCTTCGGATATGAAAAAGGGGCCTTCACCGGTGCCTACTCTAAAAAGCTGGGCCGATTTGAACTCGCAAATGGCGGTACGATTTTTCTAGATGAAATCGGTGACGTCTCTCCTCTGATCCAGCTCAAGCTGCTTAGAATCATTCAGCAGAAGGAACTGGAACGCCTTGGAGGCACTCAGACAATCCCGCTTGATGTACGGATCATTACAGCTACCAACAAAGACCTTGATCAGCTGGTAAAAAGCGGCGAGTTTAGAGAAGACCTCTATTATCGCCTGAATGTCATCCCGCTTTCCGTACCACCCCTTCGAGAGAGAAAGGAAGACCTGCGGGAGCTTATTGACAACTTCATTACCAACAGTACGGCCTCACCAGAAAAGCATCTTTCAAAGGAAGCACTCAATGCCCTTCTCAACTACAGCTGGCCCGGCAATGTTCGCGAACTCGAAAACATCATTGAACGGCTCATGGTCTTTAGTGACGGGGATATCATCACCCTTGAGGACATCCCCGATAAAATCATGACTGCAGATGTTCAGGTGACTGGACAGCTGAGCAAAAACGTTGAGAATACTGAAGAACAGCTCATCCGTGCCGCACTGAACGAAACCGGAGGCAACATTACCCATGCTGCTGAAAGACTGGGCATCAGCCGTCGTTCGCTGCACCGCAAGCTCAACAAATTCAATATTAAGAACTGAGACACCAAGTGTGCCAGTTTTGTCACAGTGTGACAGACCTGGCACGCTTTTTTGCGTACTTTTTCCACAAACGTACTGAAATAAACGTTTTCACAATTGGCATGATACTTGCTTTTATAAACTGTGTCTATCTATTTTGAAATTATGGAGGTTTAATTATGAATTTTGATACTGGCAGTACTGGCTTTATGCTGGTGGCGACAAGCCTTGTCATGCTTATGACACCTGGTCTCGCATTTTTCTATGGCGGCCTGGTGGGTCGCAAGGGCGTACTGACGATCATGATGCAGAGTTTCGTTTCTCTTGGTATCACAACAATGCTTTGGTACGCAGTAGGATACTCACTCTGCTTCAGCGGTGATATCGGCGGCATTATCGGCAATCTTGACATGGCCTTCCTGAATGGCGTGAGCATTACGGATTCGCTATCCCCAGACAATAACATCCCATTACTGGTTTTCGTGGCGTATCAGATGATGTTTGCAGTTATCACGCCGGCCCTCATAACAGGTGCCTTTACTGAAAGGGTTCGCTTCAAGGCTTATGTCCTTTTCCAAATTGCATGGCTGCTTCTTGTATACTTCCCATTCACACATATGGTATGGGGCGGCGGTATTCTGGCACAGCTTGGCGTAATTGACTTTGCAGGCGGCATTGTCGTACATGCAACTGCAGGTATGGCTGCACTGGCTTCTGTCTTCTTCGTAGGCAAACGCTATGTCAAGAGCCACGAACCACACAGTATTCCGCTTATCGCACTTGGTACAGCGCTTCTCTGGTTCGGATGGTACGGGTTTAACGCAGGCAGTGAGCTACGTGTTGACGCAATCACGGCAACTGCTTTTCTAAACACAGATATCGCAGCATCATTCGCATCAATCGTTTGGCTTCTCATTGAATGGAAACACACTGGCAAGCCTAAGTTTATCGGCTTCCTGACAGGCGCGGTTGCAGGTCTTGCGACAATCACACCAGCAGCTGGCTTTGTTGGACCAAAAGAGGCAGCACTCATCGGTATTGTAGCCGGCGTTGTATGCTTCTACGCGGTAGAACTGAAAAACAAGCTTCAGTGGGATGATGCCTTAGACGTATGGGGCGTACACGGTGTCGGCGGTATTACAGGCGTAATCCTTCTGGCAATTCTGGGTACAACGAGCATCAACCCATCCGGCGCGGATGGTCTTATCCACGGCGGCACGCATTTCTTCATGGTAGAAGTGGGCGCAGTTATTTTCGCAAGCGTTTACGCTTTTATCATCTCTTACGCACTGCTACTGATTATTGACAAGATCACACCTGTTCGTGTCAATGAAAAAGAGCAGACTGACGGACTTGATGAAACACTTCACGGAGAAAACGCTTATATATTCTAGCTTTCAGTATCAGGCATTGCGCGCGCTTGTCTGATTGACTGATAAAAAAAGAAGCTTTCGGCATTTTGCCGGAAGCTTCTTTTCATTTTTTTTGGTTTTGTTTGTCTGCTGTCATGGCCGGTGTGTGTCAATGAGACTTCTTTCGCTAATGCGTCTGAGGCCTTCACGTATGTTCCTTGCCCGTACCATGCCCACACCCTCAACTTCATCAAGTTCGTCGTTGGTTGCGACCAAAATATCCTGGAAGTCATCGAAGTGCAGGATAATGTTGTATATGACATTGGAAGGTAGCCGTGGAATTTTCGAAAGAATCCTGTATCCTCTCGTAAACACCGGCGCATCCAAAAGGTCTGCACTGGAAAGATATCCAAGCGATTTTGCCATATTCATCGGGTCAAGAAGCGCTTCTGACGAATAGGTCCACAGACTCTGGTATATCTCATCGGTTTCCAGCTGTTCCTTCTTATAATCCTCAATAATATTTTTCAGTTCACCCTCCACAGGGCCTGAGAGTTCCTCCATCTGCATGGAAACCAGGCGGCCTTCACGCCCAAGCTCGGTAATATACTGCTCAATTTCCGTTGAAACCCTTAGGAGTATTTCTGCACGCATCATGCACAGACACACGTCATTCAAGGTCACAAGGTCATCTATTTCAAGTGTCGTAAGTACCTTGACCGCTTCATCGAAGGACTTCCTGTACTTCTCGAGGGTCTGTATGGCCTGATTGGCTTTTGTGAGCAAGACGTTGATATCTCTGAACACGTATTTCACATCGCCCCTGTAAATCGTAATGACATTGCGTCGCTGTGAAATTGACACGACAAGTTGCCCGGTCTGCTTGGCCACACGCTCCGCTGTCCTGTGGCGCGTCCCCGTCTCCTTGGTTTCAATACTCGGGTCGGGGTTGAGCTGTGTATTTGCCTTCAAAATTCGCTTGCCATCGGATGAAAGCACCACAGCCCCATCCATTTTTGCAAGCTCATACAAATGGGTCGGTGAATAGTCCTTATCGATGTCAAAGCCACCATCGGTAATCTTAAGAGATTCACTGTCATCGCCAAAAACAATCAGCGCACCGGTCCGCGCATTGAGGATATTGTTGAGTCCCTCTCTGTGCACGGTTCCTGGAGCAAGCATTTTAAGTGTTTCCATTAATTTTTTATCCATTGCGCGCTTTAGTGCCATAATGACTACCTCCCAAATAGTATGGCAAAGGCTTCCTCTACAGTTTCTATGCCGTACACCTGAATACCCTTGGGTATTTCAAGACCATCCATATTTCCCTTAGGGAGAACACATTTCTTAAAACCCATTTTGCTGGATTCAATCAGTCTGTTCTGTGCGTGGGATACGCTTCGGATTTCACCGGTCAGTCCGACCTCTCCAAAAATCATGGTGCTCGGGTCTACAGGTTTATTCCTGAAGCTTGATGCAATTGCAGTAATAATTGCAAGGTCAGCAGCCGGTTCATCCAGTGACATGCCCCCTACAACATTTACATACCCATCCTGATCGCTAATCATCATACCGACGCGCTTTTCAAGCACCGCCATGAGCATAATCACGCGGTTGTAGTCCACGCCATTGGCCATACGCCTTGGATTTCCAAAGCTCGACTGGGAAACAAGGGCCTGAAGCTCGATTAGGACAGGGCGACTGCCTTCCATGGCAGCTATAACCACCGACCCAGGGGCTTCTTCAGGTCTGTTGGATAAAAATAGATTTGAAGGATTCTGAACCTCTATGAGTCCCCTGTTGCTCATTTCAAATATACCGATTTCATTGGTCGATCCGAAACGATTCTTTACAGCTCGCAGAATCCGATAGACGTTGTGTTTTTCACCTTCAAAGTAAAGAACCGTGTCCACCATGTGCTCCAGAACCTTAGGTCCGGCTATGGACCCGCTTTTCGTCACATGGCCAACTATAAAGGTCGCAATCCCCATGCCCTTGGCGACACGCATGAGAACACCTGTGGCCTCGCGTACCTGTGATACACTCCCTGGCGCCGAAGCAACCTCTGGATGATAGACTGTCTGTATGGAGTCTGTTATGAGCAGGTCAGGCTTTTCAGTTTCGATATGGGCAAGAATTCTGTCCAGATTGTTTTCAGCAACGATCAGAAGATTGTCACTGCCTGCGTTCAGACGGTCCGCCCGCAGCTTGGTCTGTTTGATGGATTCCTCTCCCGAAACATAGAGCACCTTCTTTTTCTGACGCGCGATGAGGTCCGCAACCTGCAGCAGGAGTGTCGATTTTCCGATTCCCGGGTCTCCCCCCACCAGAACCAGAGAGCCTCTGACGATGCCTCCGCCAAGCACTCTGTCCAGTTCGGCAATATTGGTTTTCGTCCTGTCTTCATTCTCAAATGTGATTTCACTCAGTCTTTGTGGCTTCGAAGCCGTGCTGATCGTCTTAGCCTCATTCTTATGCGCACTCTTTGACGCTTCAAGCTCTTCCACAAAGGAGTCCCATTCACCGCATCCTGGACATTTTCCCAGCCACTTCACAGACATGTATCCACATGACTGACATACAAATTTTGATTTACTCTTTGCCAAAACCCACACCTCTATTTTCATTAAACCTTGCTGACTGTCCTATTTGTTTTTCTTACAGTAACTTTTGCATCGACATAGTCTAACAGAATCCTGTCCCCCTGTGTGATCCCGCCTTGGAGTATCTCTTCCGACACCGGGTCCTCGATGAACTTTGTAACCATGCGCTTGAGCGGCCTTGCACCATAAGTATCGCTGTAGCCCTCCGTGCATATGATATGCTTCAGGGCACCTGAAACCTCGATTTCTATGCCAAGACGCTGAAGGCGCTCCCTGAACTCCATCAGCAGTATTTCGAGAATTTTTACGAGATCCGCTTCTTTTAAGCGGTGGAATACAATGATGTCATCTATACGATTGATGAACTCGGGACGGAAGCTCTCCTTCATTTCTTCCATAAGGGTTTCCTTCATGCCTTCATAGGCCATATAGTCCACATTGCCGTCATCTGTCATGAATCCGACAGAGGCCTGCTTCTTGATCTTATCTACCCCGACATTTGATGTCATGATGATGACCGTATTCTTGAAGTTGACATTTCGCCCCTTGGAGTCTGTCAGAATGCCATCATCAAGTATCTGCAGGAGTATGTTGAAAACATCGGAATGTGCCTTCTCAATCTCATCAAAAAGTACCACGGCATACGGTCTGCGTCTGACTTTCTCCGTCAGCTGGCCGCCCTCCTCATGTCCGACATACCCCGGGGGTGAACCGATAAGTTTTGAAACGTGGTGCTTCTCCATATACTCTGACATATCTACACGGATCAGCGAGTCCGTCTCTCCGAAGAGGGACTCCGCAAGCGCTTTTGAAAGCTCTGTCTTGCCCACGCCGGTCGGTCCGAGGAAAATAAAGGACCCGATTGGTCGTCCTGGATTTGCCAGACCTACCCGAGACCTTCTGATGGCCTTTGATACGAGTTCTACAGCCTCAACCTGTCCAATCACCCGCTTCTGGAGCTGGTCCTCCAAATGAAGCAACCGCGCCTTCTCAGAGGTTGCGATTCTTGCAACGGGAATCCCGGTCCACTCGGAAACCACCGCTTCAATATGTGACCTGTCAACAATCAGATTGACCTCCAGCGTTTCTCTGTAAAGTGCTCTTTCAATTTCAATTCTTTCAATAACCTCACGTTCTCTGTCACGCAGCTGAGCGGCCTTCTCAAAGGCCAGCTCGTGGATTGCCTTTGCCTTGTCCACCCTGATTTCTTCAAGTCGGCTGCTCAGAGCTTCGATATGTGCAGGGTCACCTGCCGCGTCAATACGCACCATAGAGCAGGCTTCATCTACAATATCGACAGCCTTATCCGGTAAAAACCGGTCTGCGATATACCGGTCTGAAAGCTCAACCGCAGCCAGAATCGCTTCATCCTTGATATAGACATTATGATGTCCTTCATAGGATTCCTTAACCCCTTTTAGAATATCCAGCGTATCTTCAACAGATGGCTCATTGACTCGTATTGGCTGGAATCTGCGTTCCAGGGCAGAATCCCTTTCAATATACTTCTGATACTCACTTGATGTCGTCGCACCAATGACCTGAATTTCACCGCGCGCAAGACTGGGTTTGAGAATGCTCGAGGCATCGATGGCCCCTTCCGCACCGCCTGCACCGATGATCGTATGCAGTTCATCTATAAAGAGGAGGACGTCCCGGTCCTCTTGAATTTCCTTCAGTATGTTTGTAAGGCGCTGTTCGAACTCGCCCCTGTATTTTGTCCCTGCAAGTAGACTGCCCATATTGAGGGATACGATTTTCTTGCCAATCAGCCGTTCGGGTACGGTGCCTTCTGCAATGAGGTGTGCCAGACCTTCAACCACCGCTGTCTTTCCAACCCCCGGCTCACCGACAAGACATGGATTGTTCTTAGTCCGTCTGCAAAGGACCTGAATCATGCGTTTGATTTCCACAGCCCGACCGACAACAGGGTCAAGCCGCTTGTCAGAGGCCAGCGATGTCAAGTTGACCCCAAACTGGTCAAGCAGTTTTTCCTTTGGCCCCTCCTCCTTTTCGCTCACCTTGGCACTGGCACGCATGGCTTCTGTAAGGGCCTTTATGTCCCGCTCAGGACTGGACTCCTTTTCTTCAGGTACGTCAAAGTCGCCTGCCTCGAGAGAAATGATTTTCAATGTGTTTTTCAGTTCAAGCAAGTCTATCATCAGGGCATCAATTGCCATGTATGCCACCGAGTCTTCGTTTTCTAGTATCGCAAGCATAATATGCTCAGGCTCAATTGTACCGTAGCCAAGCATTTCTGCAATAAGAGCACTTTGGTCAAGGCAGGTGCGCGCCCTTGGCGAATAGCCGTCCACATTTGCTTGAAAAACACTTTGTCCTGTCAGCTTGATGACTTCCAGACGAATGTCCTCCACCCGTATGCCCTGTTCCAGCAATATGGCTGAGACCTTATTGTCTGTCGATCTGACAAGACCAAGGAGGATGTGTTCCAGCCCAACAAAATTATGGCCCAGATGGCGTGCTTCGTCGAACGCCGTATTGACGGCTTTCCTTGACGCTCTTGATAACTTTTCAAATACCGGCATACTATCCCTCCTTTTTAAAGAATGTCCTGCAAATCAAGCTCCGCTGCGCGCTAAGCTCCTGCGCATTCAGTATTTTGTGGCTGCTGAGCTGCAGCTGTCCTGAATCTGTAGAAAAAATTAAGGCGTCCACGTCTTTCATGGCCAGATTCTCAAACAGCCCGAGCCGTATGCCTGTCCGTATGTTCGAAAGGTGCCCGAGTACCTCTTGTCTGCTCAAAAGACGCGCCTTTTGAAGAAGCCCCAGAGACCTAAAAATCCTGTCTTCAAGCTCTATGGCCTTGACTTTTGCAACACCACTTAGGGCATCATTTTCTTTTTTTGCCAGCTGTTTCACGATCTCACAGATCGTGTCTATGATTTCCATTTCAGAACGTCCTAGGGTAATGTGATTCTGTATTTTATAGATGGCGTCAGCGCCCGCTTCATTAAATCGCGCAATGCCCAGTCCTAGCTGTGCAGCGGCCTGACTTATGCCTTCCATCTGACCGGTCTCAAAAAGCATGGGCAAATGGATTAGCACGGTTCCATGTATTGCCGTTCCCACGTTGGTAACCTCACTGGTCAGATAACCCAGTTCACTGTCAAAGGCATACTCCGTAAGACTGTCTATGAGATCATCAATTCTGTTAATGTCCTCAAACAGACGGCTGATTACAAAACCGTAATCCCGTATGAACATGTTCATGTGGTCTTCTGCCGCGACGAAAACCGTGAGTCCCATTTCCGTGTCTTCCGCTATGTGATAGGGCATGTTCTCATGCTTCTTATAGCTGAAGCCGTAGAGCAAGTCGAATACCTTCTGCTGAGCGTATCCGATTTCATTATCGCTACGCCATTCAAGCCTGCACGCCTCTCCCACCTTCTGGGCGCTGAATATTTCCTTGAGCTCGAGAACCAGCTGTTCACGGGTTTTCGCATCCATGGACACCGGGAAGGGATAGGCTTTGAGATTGCGTGCCACTTGTACACGCGATTCAATTATGCATGAATCAATATCTAAATGCATGACGCTTTCCCCCTTATGTCTTCAGTGTCTTTTCCAGTGCCTTGATGCGGTCCCGAAGCAGTGCAGCCTCCTCAAAGGCCTCCCTGCGCACGGCCTGATCCAACTGCCCTTTCAGGCGTACAATTTCCCTTTGTATCTGTATGGAGCCCGAATATTTCACAGGCATTTTTCCAGTATGCCTTTCGCTGCCATGTATTCTCCTAATCAGAGGGTTGAGCTTTTCTTCAAAAGCCTTGTAGCAAGCGTCGCACCCTAGGTAACCGGACTCCTTATAACGCCCGTATGTCATCCCGCATTTGGTGCAGGCTGTTGTCTTGATATAGTTCACCTTAAGCCCTGAGCTATGGATTGTATCGAGCAGACCGGACATAAAACCACTCGTCATGAAGGGCGATGACGGTTTAAGATTCTGTGCACATGCCTCGCACAGGTGTATGACCTTTCGCTCGCCATCAAGCACCTGACTCAACTCGATGCTGGCTGTGTTTTTTTTGCAGTGCTCACATTTCACGCTTCCACCCCGCTTCATTTACCTGTCCCTCCAGGCTTTCAAATCACGAGAGGGAACAAGAGTTTGCCTTACTACTTATTATACCTTTTTTCGGTAAAAAATCCCACAAACTCGTTGAGCCGGGCGCGATTCTTAGTCTTTACATAAAAAGGACCACTGCTTGGCAGTGATCCCAATTTTGTTGACAAAGTCAACAAAATCCAGACTGTTGAAAACTTAGAAAGTCAAGGCGCGGATGGAACCTGCTCCGGGAGCGTACTCACGTACGTGACTGGTGTGGGTTTCATCCAGTAACGCAGGATTTCGTAGTTTTTCAACAGTCTTAGGGCCACTGCTTGGCAGTGGCCCCTGATTACTTTAGTCTAGTCTTCTTTTGCATGCTCTATTACCTTAACGGCAATCTGCATTGGCACTTCATCATAGCGTTCGAAGGACATATTGAAGAATCCTCTGGCCTGCGTCATTGAGCGAAGCTCTGTTGCATACTTGAACATTTCTGACTGCGGTGCTTCGGCAATAACCTTCTGGAATCCTTTTTCATGCGGTTCCATACCCAGGATTCTGCCGCGACGTTTGTTCATGTCACCCATGATATCGCCCATGTACTCATCTGGTATATAGATTTCAACGCTCATGATCGGTTCGAGAAGCACTGGCTGAGCCTGCTCCATCCCTTTTCTGAAGGCCACATGTGCAGCTGTCTTAAATGCCATCTCGCTGGAATCTACCGCATGGTATGATCCATCAAGAAGTGTCGCCTTGACATTCACAACAGGGAATCCTGCAAGAATACCTTTTTCAAGAGAATCCTTCAAGCCCTTTTCAACCGCCGGTATATACTGTCTCGGCACAGAGCCGCCGAAGATCTTTTCTTCGAAAACAAATTCTTCAGTAGATGGTTCAAATTTGATGTGAACATCACCATACTGACCAGAACCGCCAGATTGTTTCTTATGCTTGCCTTGAACAGTTGCAACACCACGAATGGTCTCTCTGTAGGCCACCTTAGGGTCTGCCAGATCAACACTGACGCCAAAACTGTTCTTTAGCTTGTTAACAATAACCTGAACCTGCATGTTACCCTGTCCACCAATCAGCATCTGATGTGTTTCCTTAGACCTTTCAACAATAAATGAAGGATCTTCCTCTGCCAGTCTATGCAGTGATGAACCAATCTTGTCTTCATCTCCTTTTGATTTTGGCTCTATGGCCATGAAAAGACAAGGCTTTGGCAAGTTGATTCCCGGATATACGATAGGATGACCCTTTTCGCAGATTGTGTCGCCTGTCTCAGTGACAGAAAGCTTTGCAATTGCAGCAATATCACCAGCTGTGATCTTTTTGCAGTCAAGCTGTTCCTTACCGCATAACTGGAAGATGGAATTCATTTTCTCAGCTTCACCCTTGTTGGCATTGATGATATCCGTGTCTTTTGTAAGAGAACCGGAGTAAACCTTAAAGAGTGAAATCTTACCGATAAATGGATCGGCGATTGTTTTAAACACAAATGCCGAGAACGGCTCATTTTCGTCAACCATACGCACTTCTGGCATATCTGTTTCAGGATTTTTGCCTTCATAGCCTTCCTTATGCATATCAAGCGGCGTTGGCATGTAGTCATAAACCATGTTCATCAGTGTATGTATACCAATCTGCTTTTCAGCTGAACCCAGGAGCACAGGTACGATTTCACCTGCAATGACCCCTTTTCTAAGACCCTCGTGGATTTCTTCCACTGTGAACTCTTCACCCTCAAAATACTTTTCCATCATTTCTTCATCGGTCTCGGCAACCGCTTCAATGAGTATATCCCGCACTGGATTGATACGGCTTTCATACTCATCAGGAACTGGAACGTCCACGCATGACTTGCCGTCGAACTCACGGCCAATCATGTCAACCACATTGATAAAGCCTTTAAAGTTCTCGCCTTCTCCCATTGGTACACAGAATGGTGCGATTTTCTTTCCAAATGTATCTTTTAACTCGCGAATGATCTTCACGTAATTTACGTTTTCTTTATCCATCTTGTTAACGAAGATGATTTTTGGCATGTTGCGCTTCTCTGTAAATGTCCATGCCTTTTCCGTACCGACCTCGATGCCCGAAGTTGCATCGACCATTAAAACTGCGCCACCGGATACACGCAGTGAACTGAACACGTCCCCAACAAAATCAAAATATCCTGGAGTATCAAGGATATTGTATTTGGAATTATTCCACTCAACTGGAATAACAGATGCTCCTAATGAAAATCCACGTGATACTTCTTCCTTGTCAAAATCCGAAACCGTATTTCCGTCCTCTACCCTGCCCATTTTTTTCGTTTTGCCCAATGTATAGAGAACAGCTTCTGTCAGAGTTGTCTTTCCACTACCGCCGTGTCCTAACAACGCAACGTTACGAATTTTGTCAACTTTATAATCCCTCATGTCGCTTTCCTCCTTAGATATATGTTCCTTTGATTGTGTAAGATACTAAATTCTACATCCCTTGCGGAAAACCCTTTCCTTATTTTGAAAATTTTCAAAATATTCTATACTCTCAAACATTTGTTGCCAAACGTCCGACAAAATACCTTATACCCAATTTTTCGCATGGACATACAATATTTTCCGAATATTATCCATCAGCAAAAACTCCCTGCAAACACACAAAAAGCGATACGCTCTCCTGCGTATCGCCAAATTCTCTTGACCAATTTCCGACTAAACCGATGAGCGCATCTATACACTGTTGAATAGACAACATCGTTGCAATAGTTGATATAGGACTCATTTTCCTTTTGCACCTTTATAATGTAGCTGTCCATGCACATTTCACCCTAAGTATAATCAATCAACGTTCGACCGTATCTTCAGCAATGATCTGCTTGTAGAATCCATTCTTGATAACATCTGTAATCATATATGTCTCGGTGGTACCCAGATCGTACAGCTCATAAATGGTCTTTAAGAATTCTTCCATATCACAGCAGCTTATGTTCAGCAGCACTGTAAAGCGACCCGCGATCTCATATGCATCAATTACATTGTCACTGTTTTTTACGTACTCATAGAATGCCCTGCGCTTCGTCCATTCAACGGTCACCAGCATGAATGCATTTATTTCGCGTCCGATACGATCTGGTCGGATACTTGCCCTGTATCCGATAATCGATTTGTTCTCTTCCAGCTTTCGAACCCGCTCTATTACAGCAGGTGTGCTCATATTGACTTCTTCCGAAAGCTTCTTCATTGAGATGCGCCCATTACTTTGAAGAATCTCCAATATTTTATAATCTGTTTTGTCCAAGTTTACCTCCCTTATATCCGTAAAGTATAAGACCTGAAATAACTTAAAAAATTAATTTTTCAATATTCTGAAAACTCAAAAACCACATTCATTTCTTTTCAGCAAGCCTGTATCATAATTATTGAAAATGAAATTATGTTTAAAAGTGTTTCAAATTATACCATACATTTCCGAATTTGAATCGATATATGACAATAAATATCAATTTATTTTAGATATACTAAATTTTATTTATTCAAGGAGGTTTGCAATGTATAGAAACAGCAACCTGCCATATTTGTGAGAAAAGCTTTCATTGCCATTATTCTTATCAAATTCAGGCAACAACACATCTTATCTCTCGACTCAACGAAAGGAGAACACTGAATGAATTCTGTTCTTTCCCTGCGTGAAAAGCTGAGCTATTCACTTGGCGATTTGGGCGTCAACCTGATTGCAAACTTTATAGGCAGTTACTTTTTACTCTTTATGACGGACATTATGGGCCTCAGTCCCTTTATTGGAGGTGCGCTATTTGCAGTCGCCAGGCTCTGGGATGCAATAAACGACCCGCTCATGGGTTCTATCAGCGAGCGCATCCCAGCCATGAAATGGGGTCGGTACCGGTCTTGGATGCTATTTTCAATCGTTCCACTCGTAACATTCTTCATCCTTTGTTTCACGAATCCAACACTTCCACTGACTTCAAAAATGCTCTATATTGGCGCAATATACATCTGTTATGGCATGTCTGCAACTGTCTTTCAGGTTCCGTATGGTGCCTTGTCCAATGTTATGACAACCAATACTCAGGAGTATGCCGTGCTTGGCGTATTCAGAGACTATGGCGCCAATATTTCAGGAACGGTTGTCAACGCCATGGCTGTCGTTATGATTCTCTACTTTGGAAGAAGTGGTGATGTCTTCACCGCAAGAGGCTTTCTTTTTACTGCAATAACAATCGGACTCATTGCTTTTGTATGCCTGCTGACGTCTTTTGCGGGCACAAGAGAACGTATACAGGTCAGTTCAACGCCAACTCCCATCACGGACAGTTTTAAAGCTTTTCTGGCCAACAGGCCTTCACAGGTTTTGAGCGGCATGATTGTCTTCGCATCTCTCGGCGTTGGTTTTCGAATGGTATGGACGCCATACTATTGCCTCTACTACCTCAAAAATCCTGATATGATTGCGCTCATTCTCACAACCATGTTTATGCTACCGCTGGTCGGTCTGCTTTTTGTACCTGCCTTTGTCAAGAAATTCGGAAAGAAAAATATGCTTGTAGCAGGCAACGTATTCCTTGCCACAAGCGGTATTCTATTTATGTTTGCAAAAACAAACACCACGCTTATACTTGTCGGCGCAGTACTCTGCGGACTTTCCATGAGCTTCACATATTCAGTGATTTGGGGCATACTGCCTGACACTGCAAATTACGGCGAATGGAAGACTGGCATCCGCGCTACTGGGTTCATCTATGCGGTTGGCGTGTTTGCCCTCAAGCTGGGCTCAGCCATCGCAAATTTGGGCGCCGGCACCTACCTTGAACTGCTTGGCTATAATCCAGCACTGGGAATGGATCAGGTCGCGAGTGTTCAAAATGGCATCAATCTCGCAAATGGCCTGACCAGCCTAGTCCTTGGAATCATTGCCATTGCAGTCATTCAGTTCTACAAGCTCGATAAGACACAGTTGGACATCATTGAGGCCGAGCTTAAGGCACGTCGTGCTGAACAGGCCATATGATTGCAATATCTATAGAAAAGGAGTGCACATAACATGAATCATGACGAAATCAGAAAGAAGAACAGGGCTATCATAGAATTCTACCTGAATCTATCAGGAGATGAACGCTCTGAGCGCTGGAAGCTATTTTCAGATGATGCAACAACGGGTCTTCAGTACAGCGCAACTGGAAATCCCCTTGTTATCGAGGGCATTGAAAATATCAAGAAAGGGGATGCTTTCAACTGCAGAAACTTTCCAGACTGGAAATTTACAAACATCGAAATTTTCGACAGCAAGGATCCAAACAGTTTCCTGGTTGAGTGTGACGGTGAAGGAACATCTATGCTCTTAGGGTATGCAATTCCCCATGCAGACCACTACATACACAAATTTGAGTTCAGAGATGGAAAAATCACAACTTACCGTGAATACATGAATCCCTGCAAGGAGCTTGCTGAAATGGGCGTTGAAATGCCAGCGCCCCCTGTAACCCCTTCTGATATGATTGACTAGTCTTCATCTTTCATATCAGGCATAAAAAGAAGCACTGCCGCATTATCTCATTCAGAGAAATACAGCAGTGCTTTTTCACTTAAGCTGTCTCAAACTTATTTGAGACCAGACATTTTTATGACTTCAACACCTGATTTTTCCCAGGCTTCAACAATCTTATTCAGACCAATGGAATCACTTGCCATATGACCTGCAACAACGATATTGCCGATTCCCTGTTCTTCAACAGCTTTCTTGACATCTTCAGGTACATGCATAGCCACAATGGTACCTACACCTGCATCAAAGTAAGACTTATAAACGGCTGCACCGCCATTTGTACCACCGGCAAAAAGCACAGCAATCTTGCCTGCATAGTCACTCGGTCCACCAACGCGGATGACAGGCTTAGCCAGAGTGTCCTTATATTCTTCAAATGCGCTGATTGCATCGACCACATCCTGTAGTGTCGCCTTCGGCTTGTCTTTTACAGCATCATTCAAATAGGACTGCATGATTTTCTCACCGATGATATCCGCTGGAAGATGGATATTCATATATGGCATGCCAAGCAGTCTAGCTGCTGATGATGGTCTGTCAAAGTTGCGAACATGCGAGTTGAGTTCAACACTGGACGTCTTTTTTCTCAGTGCCTTCTGCGCACGGTTGATGGGTACGCCAAATTCGACCATTTTGTCGATCTGAATGTCCATCACCTTGGCAAAATCAACAATTTGTGTCCCTGCCATCGGGTGGTGGCTCACGACGCAGTCTACGCCCAGCTTATCACCCAGCATGAGTTCTGCAGTGTCCATATCGACACCAATCAGTACCTTCTTAATATTTTCTCCATCGACATGAATGCCCGAATCAACAGGTGTTTCCTCTAATCCTGCAAGTTCAAGAGCCATGTCCATCATTTGCTTAGTATTCATCATTTCGCCTCCCAAAGAATTTCTAAGACCATTGTACCATTTTTTGATTTTTGATGTATGAAGAACGCTTAATATTTAGACAACTTTTCCAAGATGCTGCACCTGATTCTTACCGTTATGCTTGGCCTTGTAGAGAAGCTTATCCACGCTGTTGATAAAGTCGTACAAACTCGCATAGGTAATGTCAGGCTTAAAGGTATCGGTTCCCATACTCACGGTTACGTGTATGGTCTCTTCCTCTACTTCAAAGGGATGGTTCTCCACACGCTTTCTGATTTTCTCAGAAATTGCAATGGCATTTTTCATATCTGTATGGGGGAAAATCAAGGCGAACTCCTCTCCACCATAACGGGCTGCAAAATCTGTACTCCGTATGCTGGCGCGAATCAGCTCTGCGAGTTCTTTCAGAATCTTATCGCCAATCAGATGACCATAGGTATCGTTAATTTTCTTGAAGTTATCAATATCTATAAGGGTCAGACTCACAGGATAATTGTTCCTGATGGCATGAAATTTCAGTTCATCAAAATACGTATAGAAGGTCTGATGGTTATTGAGCGCAGTCAGGTAATCGGTGGTCGCCATGCGTCTCAGCTCTTCATTCTTTTCCTGCAGCGTATCATAATAATATGATTTCTCACGGTGGAGCTGCTGTATTTGATGGAATGGAATTTCAATAAACCATGTAATCATAAAGAGCATGCTCACATTGATCATATGTTCTAAGGTAAATAGAGTCGACTTCTGTTCTATGAGTACATAGGTTATATAATAGAATGCAGGATACAGGGCAAAAATCCAAGGTTTTCTCCCCTGATACCTTATGCCTTGTACCAGAACATAAATATAGAATACGGAAAAAAGATTATGTCCTGCCTGCCACCCCAAATAGGTGATGAATGACAGAAATACACTGTCCAGTACTGTTGCGAGCCGCCCCGGGCACGCCGATGCATCTCCTTTGAATATGGTTTTTTGCACGTAAAGTCCTATTCTGACAACTACGTGTATCATATACAAGGTCGCAAATATGCTCATCATCGAAAGTCCATTCATGCTGAACATAGGAAACGCTACATTCAGCACTACCAGAAGGAGTACCAGATGAAGTGCAATATACATTTCTTCGATGAGCCTGCTTTCATTTGTAGCGAGCGCTGTCACTTTACACCTCCACATAATTGAGAATCATTATCATTAATAGCATATCCGAATTCTCTTTGAATGTCAATGAAAGTCTCTGCAAATCCGGACATTGTCTCTAAAACGTAAAAAGGCACACAGAAGACCCTCTAGGTCCTCTGTGTGCCAAATGATCCATTCTTTATGAAGTTGACTATCTAACCGGACAAGCACCTGATTCGCAGCCGTCTGTTCCGATATCAAACTCAGTCTCTTCTTTTTCGTACTTTGAAATCAGGGATGGTCTAAATGCCTGCATCTCCTGCTTTCTCTTGATGTACTCTGCCTCATCGATTGCTTCATATGGCAGAAGCTCATAGAAGTTGTCATCAAGAGATAGGAAGGATAGGGCTACTGTATCATCCCAGTTGTTCCATACCCACTCTTCAACCGCATCCCATTCGTGTTCACGCACGTGAACTGTGATGGAACAGTTGTGGTCAACGTAATTCTCCATGAACATCTTATAGTTTTCAAGCTGCTCAATTGCGGAAACATCATACTTTGTAGTACCCTCTGGAGCCTTAACTGGGAATTCCACTACCTTTGTAGAACACGTTTCCATGTCTTGACCCACTTCAGGGAATACAGGATAGCCCAGTTCCTCACATACGCTTACCAGTGGATCGTCTGCCGATATTCTAACGCGGCGAATATAGTACGGTGAGTGCGAGTAGTGCACGCCGCTCGATACTGTTGGAAGCTGCGAAAGCGTTCCTTCAGGTTTTACAGTTGTAACCAGCAGTGGCTCAGCTGTACCCAGTTCGTTGGCATATGCTTTTGCTTCATTATTTGCAACAGCGCGCAGCTTTCTAAGAAGTGCCGCCTGTTCGTCTCTTGTCATCTTCGTTGCATTGACCAGGTCCTGCCAGCCAGTCATGGAACAGCCAATGAGTTTGTCTCTTTGCTGTACCTTGTCCCAGTTGTTTAGCTCCAGCTCAACGCAAGTCATTCTATAGCCCGCACGTGCAGAGTGTCTTTGTGCCTTGAATAGACCTTCCTGGTCCAGAGTGCCATCAGGTTTTACAAAGGCAAACACATTGATTGTCGTCAGGTTGCACAGGCCTTTTGAATCCAGCAGGATTTCACCACATGGATTAACACCATTGAAGTTTGCTCTGCGCTTCTCGCCAGCTTCTGCATTAACCCAACCTGGTTCACCTGAATAGCGCATGCGCTCCAGCTGCCAGTGCAGACGCTCACGCGTAGGCTTTCTTCTATAGTAAATGGAGTTGTTGGACATTTGACGGTGAAGAAGCTCTCTATTCACTTCCCACTTGCCATCCACCTGCTTGTAGAGATGTGTCTTGGCATCGATTGCTTCATTGTCGTCCTGATCGACCAGTACGATTTCAGCTGTACGTCTCACACCACCAACTACAACGTTCTCACCGATGATATTCGCAACATCGAGTGCATCGATAGGCTTAAGCTTGATGCGCTTTCGCTCATCCTGAGCGCCATCACGCATGCCCGCCTTTTTAACAACACGGCTGATTTTCTCAAACATATTCTTAAGACTCGCATGACCAGAGGCTGTACCGCCAAATGTTCTCAGCTTTTCACCCTTAGGACGTACATGGTCATAGTCCACGATGATTGTCTTAATATTTCTGTACTCATTGCTGTAAAGAAGCTTGAAGAAATAATCCAGTGACTGTACCCAGCCTTCTTTACTGTCACCAACTGTGATTTTAACTGTATTGTTGTAGAAGAACTCCATGCTCGTGCTATCTTCTCGCTCAGATCTAGGGATTGCTGTATAGTCCTTATGTATGAGCTCATAATCGACTCTCACCTTAGGCATCTGATCCACATCGTCGTTCAGAATACGTACGCCTACACCGGAGCCAACCATCAGCAGGTAGAAAATATCTCTGAAAGAATCAAAGCTGTCAATAATCTGGAATGAACAGTTGTAGTTGGACATTGGATAATGTCCGGAAACAGGCGTTTGACCCACCCAGAAAGTACGGCCTGAAAGGAATTGGCGGAGGTTGAAGATGTTATCATACAGTTCTTCAGCTTCTTGTCTTGAAGTAGGTACGAGGCTACAGTTGTATTCAACAGCACGTCTTACCGTTTCCCACCAGAACTCACGACGCTTTTCCTCTGGAAGGAAGCGAGAGTATGTTCTATAGTAAACAAAGCTGCCAAGTTGTGTCATTGGTGAATCTGCGTGCTTATATTTACTGATGAAATCGTCTGTTAGAAGTCTGTCTTTATCTTTTCTAGTTGTACGTGTCTTATCCTGTTCATTTCTATAAATGATGTAACGCTTTGCCACGTCTTTTCTTGGGCTTGCCATGAGCGAAAATTCCACCATATCTTGAAGCTCTTCCACTTCCACCGTGTCCTTTTCATCTACAAGCTTATGAATTTCGTCAGAAATCAACTGGCTGAGCTCTGTATCCACACCAGTTTCAGTTTCCCGCATTGCCATCTCTATCGCTCTTTGAATTTTTTCCTTGTTGAAATCCGTCAGGCGACCGTCTCTTTTAATGACCTGTACCATGTACCTTCCACCTCTTCTATATAAAAATTTATTCTTTCTTATCCACACGTTATCCACACGTTATACACACAATGCACAACATGTTGTATTTGATGCATCAATCTGCACCACATTAACACAATATATTGTAGCACTAATTGAAGACATTAACAATGTGAAAATTGTCCTTTCGAGGTCTCTGGGACCCCAAATTCTTTACCCTTTATTACGAAATTTGTTCTTCCTTTATAAACTTACATAAAAAAACTGCCACACCATTCCCTAAATTGCGCAAAGAAACGACTTGGCAGTCTGTTTTTCATTTAAGCTTCTGTGTACTTTTTATAATATTTCTATAAGCTCTTCAAGGGCGTCAAGAAGATATTTCCCATTGCGATAGTCCCTTTTGACTACAATGCGCTTGACTTGATCATCTCCTTCTTCAACCTTTTTTACCGCCTTAGGTTTCTCAAGAAAATACCCCTTAGGGCTGTCATCAGCATCCATGGAAATAAAGGTTGGAATCCGCGTCGATCCGTCTGGCGTAAGAGACTTAAGCGCGTCTTCAAAGCCGTCTCTCGGCAGTATGCGATAAGAGATTGCTGGATTGTTCTTTGCCAACGTCTCAAGTGCCGCAACATTAATGACACAGTCCGGGCACCATACTTCTGCAAAAACAAGGACCTTTGCCGCAGTAATGCTATTTAATGCACTTTTCAACTCTTCCGTGAGCGCATCTGAGGATAACTGCAGAAATTCTTCCGCTTTATCCACATACTCCCCATCATTTAGGTGCATAAACTTTTCAAAATCATAACCTTGTTCAAATAAAGTCACCAATGTATATCCTCCTTATGACTTCTCAATTCTGTTGAATTCTTAGTTCCATTGTAACAGAATCTAAATTGCACAATCTATGCCCAATTCATTTTCGAGTGCACATACAGCGCAAATTTCGGCTGCTCATGTCACAAACCACTTATACTTATACTGATCAATCGGCAATGCCAGAGTAGTCTTCGACTACTCATGTCGCTAGCCGCGCCATATACACATATAAAGACAATAACCCAATCTTGTGCGAGCACAATTGGGCTATTGTCTTTATATGTGTGCATTGCTTTGTCTTTTCCGAAAAGTAAAAAAGTCTAGAATCATCTAGACTTTAATTTGTGGTGCGGGTGGAGGGACTTGAACCCCCACGTCTATTGACACCAGAACCTAAATCTGGCGCGTCTGCCAATTCCGCCACACCCGCGTATTAATTTTTAAGAAACCGGCGACGACCTACTCTCCCAGGGGGCTTCCCCCCAAGTACCATCGGCGCAGAAGAGCTTAACTGCTGTGTTCGGAATGGGAACAGGTGTGACCTCTTCGCCATCGTCACCGGATTTCTTATGAAGAATTGCTCCTTCAAAACTGCACATGATCTTAAAAGACGTTGTTTCACTTTGGTTTGACCCAAATTCTTATTGGTCAAGTCCTCGACCTATTAGTATCCATCAGCTGAGTACATTGCTGCACTTACACCTTGGACCTATCAACCTGTTAGTCTATCAGGGGTCTTACTCCATAAAGGATGGGAAATCTTATCTTGAGGGGGGCTTCGCGCTTAGATGCCTTCAGCGCTTATCCCGTCCAAACGTAGCTACTCTGCAGTGCTCCTGGCGGAACAACAGATACACCAGAGGTTTGTCCATCCCGGTCCTCTCGTACTAAGGACAGCTCCTCTCAAATTTCCTGCGCCCACAGCGGATAGGGACCGAACTGTCTCACGACGTTCTGAACCCAGCTCGCGTGCCTCTTTAATGGGCGAACAGCCCAACCCTTGGGACCGACTACAGCCCCAGGATGAGACGAGCCGACATCGAGGTGCCAAACCTCCCCGTCGATGTGGACTCTTGGGGGAGATAAGCCTGTTATCCCCGGGGTAGCTTTTATCCGTTGAGCGACGGCCCTTCCATTCGGTACCGCCGGATCACTAAGTCCGACTTTCGTCCCTGCTCGACCTGTATGTCTCGCAGTCAAGCTCCCTTCTGCCTTTGCACTCTTCGCGCGATTTCCAACCGCACTGAGGGAACCTTTGAGCGCCTCCGTTACTCTTTAGGAGGCGACCGCCCCAGTCAAACTGCCCACCTGACATTGTCCCGACGCTGGATAACAGCGCACGGTTAGGACACTGATATAGCAAGAGTGGTATCCCAACAGTGGCTCCACGCATACTAGCGTACACGCTTCTTAGCCTCCCACCTATCCTGTACATGCTATACCAAAGTCCAGTGCCAAGCTACAGTAAAGCTCCACGGGGTCTTTCCGTCCTGCTGCGGGTAACCGGCATCTTTACCGGTACTACAATTTCACCGAGTCCATTGTTGAGACAGTGCCCAAATCATTACGCCTTTCGTGCGGGTCGGAACTTACCCGACAAGGAATTTCGCTACCTTAGGACCGTTATAGTTACGGCCGCCGTTTACTGGGGCTTCGATTCAAAGCTTCGCTTACGCTAACCTCTCCTCATAACCTTCCAGCACCGGGCAGGCGTCAGCCCCTATACATCGTCTTTCGACTTAGCAGAGACCTGTGTTTTTGGTAAACAGTTGCTTGGGCCTGTTCTCTGCGGCCGCTTCGGGCTTTAACACCCTAATGCGGCACCCCTTCTCCCGAAGTTACGGGGTCATTTTGCCGAGTTCCTTAACAATGGTTATCTCGCTCGCCTTAGTATTCTCTACTCACCTACCTGTGTCGGTTTACGGTACAGGCACCTACAATCTCGATAGAAGCTTTTCTTGAAGGACTCTCCGGCGACTTCGCTACTTATTTTTCACTCCCCATCACGCCTTGCAATTAAAGAACCGGATTTGCCTGATTCTTCTCACTTGACGCTTGGACGCACATCCATCAGTGCGATCGCTTTGCATTCCCTGTCACTCCATCTCTCAAACGACTTTCGGTGGTACTGGAATCTTAACCAGTTGTCCATCGCCTACGACTCTCGTCCTCGGCTTAGGCCCTGACTAACCCTGGGCGGACGAACCTTCCCCAGGAAACCTTAGGTTTTCGGCGGGCAGGATTCTCACCTGCCTCTCGCTACTCATGCCAACATTCTCTCTTGTATGCAGTCCACCACTCCTTACGGTATAGCTTCTGCCCGCATACAATGCTCCCCTACCCAGTACAATGTACTGCCGTAGCTTCGGTGCCAAGTTTGAGCCCCGGTAATTTTCGGCGCAGGGTCACTCGACTAGTGAGCTATTACGCACTCTTTAAATGAATGGCTGCTTCTAAGCCAACATCCTAGTTGTCTAAGCAACCCCACATCCTTTCCCACTTAACTTGGACTTTGGGACCTTAGCTGACGGTCTGGGCTGTTTCCCTCTCGACCATGAATCTTATCACACATAGTCTGACTCCTGATTATATGATTGCGGTATTCGGAGTTTGATAGTCTTCGGTAGGCGGTGAAGCCCCCTAGGACAGTCAGTGCTCTACCCCCGCATCACTCACATCAAGGCTAGCCCTAAAGCTATTTCGGGGAGAACCAGCTATCTCCGAGTTCGATTGGAATTTCTCCGCTATCCACAAGTCATCCCAACCTTTTTCAACAGATATGGGTTCGGGCCTCCACTGAATTTTACTTCAGCTTCACCCTGCTCATGGATAGGTCACCCGGTTTCGGGTCTACGCCATACAACTATACGCCCTCTTCAGACTCGCTTTCGCTATGGCTCCGGTGCTGAACACCTTAACCTTGCTGCATAACGTAACTCGTTGGCCCGTTCTACAAAAAGTACGCCGTCGAACATATAAAGTTCTTCGACTGCTTGTAAACATAGGGTTTCAGGTTCTATTTCACTCCCCGACAGGGGTTCTTTTCACCTTTCCCTCACGGTACTATGCGCTATCGGTCACTAAGGAGTATTTAGGCTTGGGAGATGGTCCTCCCGGCTTCCCACAAGGTTTCACGTGCCCCGTGGTACTCTGGTGCGCATCGTGGGCCTTCTTCTTTCGTCTACAGGACTGTCACCTTCTTCGGTGGGTCTTTCCAAACCTCTTCGACTAGAATACCGCCATCACTTATGATGCGTCCACAACCCCAGAAACCGTAGTCTCTGGTTTGGCCTCTTTCCCGTTCGCTCGCCGCTACTTAGGAAATCACTTTTGTTTTCTTCTCCTTCGGGTACTTAGATGTTTCAGTTCCCCGAGTATCCCTCCGTACACCTATGTATTCAGTGCACGGTGACTGCCTATTACGACAGCCGGGTTCCCCCATTCGGACATTCCTGGATCAACGCTTGCTTGCAGCTCCCCAGGACTTTTCGCAGCTTACCACGTCCTTCTTCGGCTCTTAGTGCCAAGGCATCCACCCTATGCTCTTATTAACTTGACCAATTTAAAAGTAACCTAAATTACTTTGATAAACTGTTCTCTGATTATTAATCAATGAGTATTTATAATTCGAGTTTGAGTTTTGTTTACCTCAGTGAAACTGTATCTTCCCTAAAACTTAGTTAAACTTCATTTTTGGTTTGATACGTTTTCGTCTTCTAATTCATATGCAGTTTTCAAGGTGCAATACTAATAAGTGGTGGGCATAGGTGGATTCGAACCACCGACCTCACGCTTATCAGGCGTGCGCTCTAACCAACTGAGCTATACGCCCACTTTTTAGTTGTTTGATAAACCTTTCGGTCTCTCAAAATTAAACAGTATAGAGTACGTTCTCCTTAGAAAGGAGGTGATCCAGCCGCACCTTCCGATACGGCTACCTTGTTACGACTTCACCCTAGTCACTGATTTCACCTTCGACTGCTTCCTCCCACAAGGGGTTGGATCACAGGCTTCGGGCGCCCCCAGCTTCCATGGTGTGACGGGCGGTGTGTACAAGACCCGGGAACGCATTCACCGCGGCATTCTGATCCACGATTACTAGCAACTCCAACTTCATGTAGGCGAGTTGCAGCCTACAATCCGAACTGAGATCGGCTTTAGAGGATTAGCTCCAGATCACTCTTTCGCTGCCCGTTGTACCGACCATTGTAGCACGTGTGTAGCCCAGATCATAAGGGGCATGATGATTTGACGTCATCCCCACCTTCCTCCGTGTTGTCCACGGCAGTCTCGCTAGAGTGCCCAGCATTACCTGATGGCAACTAACGATAAGGGTTGCGCTCGTTGCGGGACTTAACCCAACATCTCACGACACGAGCTGACGACAACCATGCACCACCTGTATCAGATGTCCCGAAGGAAAGGTCCGATTAAGGACCGGTCATCTGTATGTCAAGACCTGGTAAGGTTCTTCGCGTTGCTTCGAATTAAACCACATGCTCCGCTGCTTGTGCGGGTCCCCGTCAATTCCTTTGAGTTTCACACTTGCGTGCGTACTCCCCAGGCGGAATACTTAATGCGTTAGCTGCGGCACCTGGGTTCGACCCCAGACACCTAGTATTCATCGTTTACGGCGTGGACTACCAGGGTATCTAATCCTGTTCGCTCCCCACGCTTTCGAGCCTCAGCGTCAGTTACAGTCCAGTAAGTCGCCTTCGCCACTGGTGTTCCTCCTAATATCTACGCATTTCACCGCTACACTAGGAATTCCACTTACCTCTCCTGCACTCAAGTCAAACAGTTTCAAAGGCTTACATCGGTTGAGCCGATGCCTTTCACCCCTGACTTGCTTGACCGCCTACACTCCCTTTACGCCCAGTGATTCCGGATAACGCTTGCCCCCTACGTATTACCGCGGCTGCTGGCACGTAGTTAGCCGGGGCTTATTCCTTGGATACCGTCATTTATTCTTCTCCAAGAAAAGAACTTTACAACCCGAAGGCCTTCATCGTTCACGCGGCGTTGCTGCATCAGGCTTTCGCCCATTGTGCAATATTCCCCACTGCTGCCTCCCGTAGGAGTCTGGACCGTGTCTCAGTTCCAGTGTGGCCGATCACCCTCTCAGGTCGGCTACAGATCGTCGCCTTGGTGAGCCATTACCTCACCAACTAGCTAATCTGACGCGGGCCCATCCCATACCACCGGAGTTTTTACCTCTGTAACATGTGTTACTGTGGTCTTATGAGGTATTAATCACCGTTTCCAGTGGCTATCCCTCTGTATGGGGCAGGTTGCCCACGCGTTACTCACCCGTCCGCCGCTTTCCAACTTATCCATCACCCGAAGGATCTATCAAAGTCTTCTCGCTCGACTTGCATGTGTTAAGCACGCCGCCAGCGTTCATCCTGAGCCAGGATCAAACTCTTTGAAAAAATGTTTCAAATGTTTTTGATCGCTCAGATGAATCTGACTAATTAATCATTATCATCCGTTACGAATCTTTGGTGCATCTAGACCTTGTCTTGATGCGGTAAAAGAATTGAACGTGTTAATTCTATACTGTTTAATTTTCAAAGACCGGAAACTCAACAATTTAATGTTAAATTTGGTTTGTGTCACCAACCGGCGACTTGTATATCATACCATTCTTTATTATTCTCTGTCAAGCATTATTTTAAACATTTTTTCAGAAGTTTTTTCATTCTTTAGAAAACCTCTGAACGTTTGTGTTTTCAATGCTTCCGGAGCTTTTAAAGCCTTTCGCTCTCGCGCGGTACTTGACTATAATAGCATCCTCACAAGCAAGAGTCAACCCATTTTGTCAAAGAAGTAATATTCAGTCTATTCTGTTAGCTATACGCTCTTTTATAGGTGTATAACAGCACTTCTTTTATATAGAAAGAATGTAAAAAGAAGAGACTGGTAAGAACCAGTCTCTTCTTTAAATAGCATAGTTTTCTAGTGCAATCATAGTGACGCAATCCAACTTACTCCAGGATCTTTCTGAGGTTAGCCCGAAGGTCTTCCGGACACGTCGACTTATTGATTTCGTTCCGTATTGTGGCGCCTCCGCGAACTCCTTTAAGATACCATGCCGCATGTTTTCGCATCTCAAGAACACCAATGTGCTCTCCCTTGTATTCTACAAGGCGCTCAAAATGTCTGAGCGCTTCATGTACTTTCTCTTCCGGTGTAGGATCTGGCAATTTCTCACCTGTTTTCAGGTAATGTGACACTTGGCGCAGTATCCAGGGATTTCCCTGTGCCCCCCGTGCAATCATAAGTCCGTCGCAGTTCGTCTCGTCTTTCATGCGCACAGCATCTTCAATTGAGAATATATCGCCATTCCCGATTACAGGAACAGAGACGGCTCCTTTGACTGCCTTTATGATAGACCAATCCGCCTTGCCCATATAAAGCTGGTCTCGCGTACGCCCATGCACAGCTATAGCTGCTGCACCTGCGGCTTCAGCACGCTTTGCAATATCCACTGCGTTTACAGAATCCGCGTCCCAACCTTTTCTGATTTTCACCGTAACTGGCTTTTTAGACGCCGCAACCACCGCCCGAACGATTTCCTCCGCGAGGTCTGGCGTCTTCATAAGTGCAGACCCATCTCCGTTGTTGACGATTTTCGGCGCTGGACAGCCCATATTGATATCAATGATATCGTGATTATGATCATTTATCTGTGAGACCACCGTTGCCATGATCTGCGGATCGGAACCAAATATCTGAAGTGCGACAGGTCGCTCATCTTCCCTGATTTCCATAATTCTCTCGGATTTCTTATCTTTATAATAGAGGGCTTTGCAGCTGACCATCTCTGTAACAAGAAGTCCTACACCATATTCCTTGCATATCAATCTATATGGCAAGTCCGTCACACCAGCCATTGGCCCTAGGATAACCGGACTGGAAAGCTCTACATTTCCTATCTTCATAATACTTACACGCCTTTTCCCTGGATTTCTTCCACATTAAAAACAAAGAACCAGATAATCTGGCTCTTATGACTTTTTATTCATTTCGTATATTGTATTCAGACCATCCAGTGTCAGGAACTTGTCTACGACATTAATTGTTCTTGACTCTGTTGCGATAAGTCCGGCAAGACCACCTGTTGCGACAACTTTAGGGTCCTTGTCTGCACCAAGCTCTTCCTTCATACGATCGACTATATAATCGACTGAACCCACATATCCGAAGATAACACCGGACTGGATGCTCTGCGTCGTGTTCTTGCAAATCACATTGTCTGGCTTTACCAACTCAACGCGTGTCAGTTTTGCAGCTCTTTGGAAGAGTGCGTCACTTGATATTTTGATACCTGGTGTAATCGCACCACCAAGGTACTCGCTTTTTTCTGAAATAGCGCAGAATGTCGTTGCCGTTCCGAAATCGACAACAATTAGCGGGCCGCCATATTTCTTGACTGCTGAAACCGCGTTGACAATTCTGTCCGCACCCACTTGTCGCGGGTTGTCATACTTGATGTTCATGCCGGTTTTGATTCCCGGGCCTACTACAATAGCTTCTTTATCAAAGTACTTGATCGCCATGTGCTGCAGAGAGTACATAATTGTCGGCACTACCGAAGAAATTATGATGTCCTGAACATCTTTTGGATTCAAGCCTTCATATAAGAACAACTGGTTTACAAAAATTCCGAGTTCATCGGCAGACTTGCTCTTGTCAGTTGACATTCGCCAATGCGTAATGAGTTTACCGGATTTGTAAAGCCCAAGCACGATATTGGAGTTTCCAACGTCAAATGCTAATAACATGGTTTCACCTTCTCCTTCCCCGCTGCCCTATATGCTCTCGCACTGCAGTCGGGTTGTCTTCATGTATAAACAAGTGCTTCACGCAAAATAAATCCTATCACGAACATTCATGTTTTGCAACAGAATTTATTCCTATATATAATCCGTCAATCCACGCACTGAAACCTCACCGTAGAAAACAGGTTTCACTTCCCCGTTATCGAATCTTACGAGCAGCTCTCCGTCGTCATTCAGATCTACCGCATCACCAAAAAGCGTCTCACTTCTATGTATAATACGCACGCGTTGTCCAATTGTCACAGAATTATTTTTACAGTATTCAAGTGTCAGTCCAAAATTGTTTTCATTAATATACGCATGATAGAAGGTTTCGAATGCCCGTGCAAACGCAACGACAATATCCTGTCTTCGAATGGCCTCACCTGTTTCAATCTTTAGCGATGTCGCCTTGTCCCGAATGTCCTCGGGAAAGACATCCACATTGACGTTGACACCGATTCCCACAACAACGTAGCTCACTGTATTCAGCTCAGCACTCATTTCTGTGAGAATGCCACATGTCTTGCGCTTATTTACGATGATATCATTGGGCCATTTGATGCCTGCATCAAGACCAGTCACTTCGACAATTGCCGCATTCATCGCTGCTGCTGCAATCTGTGTCATCTTTGCAGCATGCATGGGTTCGATATCAGGTCTCAGGACAAGGGACATCCAGATACCAGTACCTTTGGGAGATGTCCAGTCACGTCCCAGTCGTCCGCGTCCTTTTGTCTGCTCGTCGGAAATGACAAGCGTTCCCTCTTTTGCTCCAGCTGCAGCCAGCTGCTTGGCGTATGTATTTGTGGAATCAATACTATCAAAATGCTCGATTCCCGTTATCAGCTTTACGTCTCGAAGCTCTACCTTCAGGGCCTCGGAGTTGATACTGTCTGCCTCATGTACCAGTCTGTAGCCCTTTCGGGAAACGGACTCAATCTGATAGCCTTCTTCCTTCAGCTGTTTTATGACCTTCCATACAGCCGTCCGTGACACACCCAGCTTCTGACTCAGTTCCTCACCAGAAAGAAAAGTATGCGTATGTGCCTTTAGGGCTTCTATTACTTTAGATTTCATATATATCACATCCGTATTTTCATTCATGATACTGCCTGTCGTAATCCTAGCCCTATTATAGCACAATGTTTCCCAGGCAATGCACAAAACACGCAGTCTTGCAGGGAGATGGATTGCTTCTTTCATAGGTTCACAGCGCACGAAATACTGAGACATTCTCAGTTCAGATCAATTACCTCGTAAAAGGTGTTGAAGGTGGTAATTCTCATTGTCAGTCTGCCCGTGATACGGTCCCCTAAGGATTCCTTAAGCGCCTTGACAAAGTCTGCATAAAACTCTCCCAGTTCAATCTGAGAGCAGGTATTATAGCGCACTATGACCCACCCTGGTTTTGACACCTTATCAATCAGGGGCGGTTTGAAGTCTTCACCATTTTCGGACAGGACCACAATTCTTTTTAGGAGACTTTGTGGTCTGAGCATTTCTTTCATGAAGGTTCGCTTTTCCACTTCAACATGTCCGCCGTCGAGTTCAAAACGCATTTCCATTTTCTATCCTCCCTCAAACTATGCCTCAAACACCAATGTATGTCCAAAAGCTGTCGGATTTTGACCCTGTCCTGCCAGGACCCACAGGGTATTCTGATCTGCCCCTGCAATTTTATTGATTGCCTTCAGCTCCCGGTAAAACTTTTCAAGCAGGTCATCAGAAATGGAACCGCTCTCATCAATTGCAAGCAAGGCTTTTACACCGTGTGTTCGCTTTGTGCCTGGCAGGGTCTCATAGCGTCTTGATTTTCTCTTGTATGATTTTCGAACGATGGTTTTCCCCCGTCCCGATAGGAATCGTTTAAGCACGGTTCGCCAATCAACTTTAAAGTCACTGTAGACATCATTTAAAACCACCTGCAGTTCCGGCATAGGACCCTTGTCGTCTGCAGACGCCTCCATAAGTTCTGCAATCTGTGCCCTCAAGCCTTTGATATCGGCTTCAGAAGCGTCTTCGTCAGCCAGTATTTCCGCATTCATGGCGCTATCGCTCTCAAGGATGACCACTGCACGCTCCTGTGCAGTTGTAAAGGAAGCAGATGCTTCATTTTCAATTAGCTTGTCGTAGTAAAACTCTGCGCTACGTCTCCGTTCGAGAAAAACACCATACATATGGGCAATCTTAGGAACCGTGACCGCATCCCGCCCTAAGGCCTCCTGATTTACATGCTCATTGACAGCCATGTCACAGGCAACTGCCCATAGTGCTGGTTGTCTGTGACCTCTTCTGAATCCGTGCATGAGTATGAGATGAAGCAGTTCATGAACGAGCGCCTGCTCCTGTTCTTTGTCAGACAGACTATCGTACCAGTCGGGATTATAGTGAAGCGTCATGACAGGAAACGCGGTCACCTTCATTTTGGGCTGGGCGACTGTGGCAACTGGATGGATTGCAGCTGCAATGTAGCCATAGAAGGGGTTCTGTATCAGAAGTCGAAGGATTGTTTCTTCAATTCTCATTACAGCCTCCTAAACTGCACAGACTGCTTCCACAAGCTTATCGCTGATGGCTTCAAAAGCATCTGTTGATTCAATTACAGCATCCATTTCGTCAAAGCGCTTGGCTGCCAGATACTTGAAGAACAGAATCTGCAGTTCCTCTGGCAAGTCACCCACAAATTGATTTATGTTCTCCAGCTGCTCTCTTTCAGCCGCGAAAGACATGACTGTTCTTTTAATCAGGTGATTGAGCACATCCAGACGCCCCTTGTCCACAAAAGCAAGAATATCTTGCCTGATTGACCCATAGCTTTGCAGCACAAGCTTGCTGGATGGAATATTGATGTCCTTATTTCTCAGATATCCAAGAAATGCAGCAGCTGCCTGAGGCCCTACTATCCCACCGATCAGTTCATGCATTAAATGTGTTTCAATTTGGCACTTGTTAAAGATTTCCTGTACCTTGGTCCAACCACGCGGTGTGGGTGATTTAGAAAGCGGTGTGGAATCTGCTGTTTTTTTCACAGCCAAAAGCATATCAGGAAATGCCTGAAGAAATGCAAGGACTTCCTCATTGGGATGATTCTGGGTGGAATAGGCAATATAGTCTTCCAGGTCAGCTTTTACTTCTATGGCTATAAATCGGTCCAGCATGGCGTCATCAAGGGAGTTTACCAAATAGTTCATCGTATCTGGATTCATGGTGACCCCAATAGTCCATCCATCTGCCAAGATATGTCCATTGATTTTCTTTTCAAGAAGAAGAGGATAGAGTACCGATACAGTATCGCTGGGAACCCGGTTGATTTCTTCGAGTACCAGTATCCCCTTTTCAGGATAAAGTCCTTCATCTATCGCTTGGCGCGTCGGCAGAAACTGTGGCGCCAGGTATCTGGTCAAACCCTTTGGTGCGTCTTTATCGGGTAGCCCCATAAAATCAGGTCCTTCAAGTGCCGCCGCATAAAGTCCGATATATCCGATATTGAGTTCGCCTGCACATTGCTGATATGCTGACGTCTTTCCAACTCCGCGTTCACTGATCAATGCCGTGACGCTCTCTGTGTTCAAATACAATGCCTTAATGCAATCCTTCGCCTCGCTGATTCTCATTCCAAACCTCCTTGATAAAAATATAACAATCATTCGCGCAGGTACGTCCTGCTTTCGTGACACATTATATCCCTTTCAAAAAGACGGCACATGAGAATGAGATTAGAAAAGTGTTACGTTTTTTTCAGAATATTGCATGCATTAAAAAACGCTGTGATAAGAACCATCGTTCTTATCACAGCGTCTCTTTTAAATGAATAGATTAACCTTAATTCTAAATCAGAATGGTCGCTTTCAAATCTGGATTAACCAAACAGCGAAAGCAGAACGCCTGCGGAAACCGCCGAGCCGATAACACCGGCAACGTTTGGTCCCATGGCATGCATCAGCAGGAAGTTGGATGGGTTCTCTTTCTGACCCACTACCTGTGATACACGGGCTGCCATCGGTACTGCAGATACGCCTGCCGAACCGATCAGCGGATTGATTTTACCACCTGACAGCTTGTTCATGATTTTTGCAAGCAGTACGCCTGCGCCTGTTCCGATACCGAATGCGATGACACCCAGGCAGATGATTGCCAGTGTCTCAATCTTAAGGAACTGCTCTGCTGTTGCAGTCGCGCCAACAGACAGACCCAGGAAGATTGTGATGATGTTGATCAGGGCATTCTTAGCTGTATCTTCAAGACGTGCCACCATACCAGATTCCTTGAATAGGTTGCCCAGCATCAGCATGCCTACCAGGGTACCCGCTGGCGGTACAATCAGTGTAACAAGGATTGTTACAAGGATTGGGAACAGCATTTTTTCAAGCTTTGATACATGACGAAGCTGGTCCATCTTGATCATACGCTCTTCTTTAGTCGTAAGTGCTTTCATGATTGGTGGTTGGATTACCGGTACTAGCGCCATGTATGAGTATGCCGCTACGGCGATTGGGCCAAGAAGGTGCGGTGCAAGCTTCGATGTTAGGAAGATTGCAGTAGGACCGTCAGCTCCACCGATGATACCGATTGACGCTGCTTCCTGTGCGTTGAACAGACCAGAAGCGATTGCGCCGATAAATGTTGTAAAGATACCGAACTGTGCCGCTGCACCCAGCAGCAGAGATCTTGGGTTGGCAATCAGTGGACCGAAGTCTGTCATCGCGCCAACGCCCATGAAGATGATTGGTGGGAAGATACCCAGCGCATCACCTTGGTACAGGTAGTACAGAAGACCGCCCGGCTCGCTTATGGAAAGCGCCAGGTCAGGCATGTTTTTCATTATTTCAGGGTCCACGACGATTTTGGAAAAACCGTGAGCCGACTCATGGATTGCTCCAAGGTGTGACGTCGGGTTTGCCATCAGACCTGCAAGCGGCAGGTTCGTCAGCAGCATACCGAATGCGATCGGTATAAGCAGTAGGGGCTCAAATCCCTTTGCGATTGCTAGATACAGCAGGACACAGGATACGGCAATCATTAGCACGTTGCCCCACAGCATGTTTTCAATCAGAGCATTGAAACCAGTAGACCCCCAAAAGTCTATTATTGCTTGAATCATCTGTTTCGCTCCTTTCGCTCATAATCGTATAATCTGAAGTCGGAAAACTATCCGATAACGATCATAACGTCTCCAGAGTTTACAGATGCGCCTTTGTTGACATTAACACTTACAACTTTACCGTCGCAAGGTGCCATAATTTCGTTTTCCATTTTCATTGCTTCAAGAACCATTAGAACTTGACCGTTTGATACAGAGTCGCCAGCAGCAACTTTGATGTCAAGAACTGTACCAGGCATTGGAGCCGAAACTGTGCTGCCGCCTGCTGGAACTGCTGCAGGTGCTGCCGCAGGAGCTGCCTTAGGTGCTGCTGCAGGAGCTGGTGCTGCTGCGCGAGGTGCTGCAGCTGGTCTTGCAACTGGTGCGCTTGCCACGCCGCCGATTTCTTCTACATCTACTTCGTATGTTTTACCGTTTACCGAAACGTTGAACTTTTTCATGATCCATCCTCCCAGATTTCTCTATGATTAGATTTTTTCTAATACCGAATATTGATCGTCATATAAGATACGATTTTACGCTTACCTAAAAACGTGCATTCATTTGATCTACACGACCAGATTGTCCCCAAGCTGGTGTTTGGTCTTGAACACGCACAATGCTTCTTACTACGATATTGTGCATTGATGTTCCAAGTGATGCAGCGATTGCAGCAGAAATAACTGCAACAAGCTCTTCATCATCTTCTTCTGGCTTTGCTGCTGGAGCCGCTGCAGGTGCAGGTGTTGGCGTTACATTTGTAACTGAGCCTGCGCTCTTTTTAGCTTCTGCATTTTGAACCAGTTTTGAGTAGAATGCTGTCAGACCCCACAGTACAATCAAGGCACAGAAAGTAATGAGCATACCTAGTGCTGTTGTAAACAGCGATGCGTAGACTTTCTCTCCTAAACTCATCTGCTCTATCAGAGTCGGGTCTGCAAACCTTGTCATTAGTTCCATGGTTTCACCTCTCTATATCTAAAGTTTATCCTTTAGATTACGCTCTTTGATAGGGCCTCTTATAGCGGAATATTGCCGTGCTTCTTAGCAGGACGGCTTTCACGTTTGCCAGCCAGCATGTCGAATGCGTCAACCAGTCTTGGACGTGTTGCAGCAGGCTCGATAACATCGTCAACGAATCCACGTTCTGCTGCTTTGTATGGTGTTGCAAATTCTGCTGTGTACTCGTCAACTTTCTTTTGACGCATTTCAGCAGGATTTTTAGCATCTGAAATATCCTTACGGAAGATGATGTTCGCAGCACCTTGAGGACCCATAACTGCGATTTCCGCATTTGGCCAAGCTAGAACAACGTCAGCGCCAAGGTCTTTAGAACACATTGCTAGGTAAGAACCACCGTATGCCTTACGAACGATCAGTGATACCTTAGGTACTGTAGCTTCTGAGTAAGCGTAAAGCATTTTTGCGCCGTGACGGATGATGCCGCCGTACTCTTGGCTTGTACCAGGAAGGAATCCAGGAACGTCGATAATGTTTAGCAGTGGAATATTGAATGCATCACAAGTACGGATGAAACGTGCAGACTTGTCAGATGCGTCAATGTTTAGGCAACCAGCTAGGAACTTAGGCTGGTTTGCAATGATACCAACTGATTTTCCGCCGATACGCGCAAAACCTGTTAGGATGTTTTGTGCAAAGTATGGCTGATACTCAAAGAAATCGCCGCCGTCAACGATCGCTGAAATAACATCTTTCATATCGTAAGGCTTGTTTGAGTTATCAGGAATAATTGTGTTAAGCTCTTCGATGATTGCATTCACATCATCAGCAGACTCGTATACAGGTGCTGTTTCCATGTTGTTTGATGGAAGGAAGCTTAGTAGTCTTCTGATTTGTGCGATACACTCTTCGTCATTTGAAGCGATGTACTGAGCAACACCTGAAGTCTGGTTGTGCGTCATAGCGCCACCAAGTGCTTCTGCAGATACTTCTTCACCTGTTACAGTTTTGATTACCTGTGGACCAGTGATGAACATCTGTGATGTCTTGTCAACCATGAAGATGAAGTCTGTCAGTGCAGGAGAATAAACCGCACCACCAGCACATGGACCCATGATTGCTGTAATCTGAGGGATTACACCTGATGCAAGAGTGTTTTTGTAGAAAATTCTACCATAGCCAGAAAGTGCATCAACTGCTTCCTGAATACGCGCGCCGCCTGAGTCATTCAGACCAACGACTGGTGCACCTACTTTAAGTGCATTGTCCATACACTTGCAGATTTTAGCAGCATGCATTTCGCCAAGTGAACCACCAACTACAGTGAAGTCCTGTGCGTATGCATATACTAGACGTCCGTCAACTTGGCCATAGCCAGTTACAACGCCTTCAGCTGGCGCTTCCAGTTTCTCCATGCCGAAGTTTGTACAACGGTGCTTAACAAAAGCATCCAGTTCTACAAAAGTACCTTCATCAAACAATAGAGTAATTCTTTCACGCGCTGTCAGTTTTCCATTTTTGTGCTGTTTTTCAATACGTTTAGCGCCACCGCCTGCTTCGATAACGGCACGACGTTTACGCAAGTCTTCCAGCTTATTGATAGACATGTAAGTACCTCCCAAGGATTTCTTTTAGTTCTTCTTGAACGGAAGATGGTAATTAAATTACACTCGCTCGCTTAGTTCAACCAGAACGCCCTTAGAGCTTTTTGGATGTACGAAAGCAATTTTCGCGCCGCCTGCGCCATAACGAGGAGTCTCGTCAATCATACGCATGCCTTTTTCTTTCATGTAAGCGATAGCTTCTTCGATGTTTTCTACGCGGAATGCCATATGCTGCATACCTTCACCGTTCTTTTCGATGAAACGAGCAATCGGGCCATCTTCAGAAGTAGACTCTAGAAGTTCAACTTCTGTGTCGCCAACAGGAAGGAACGCTACACGAACCTTTTGCTCTTCTACAACTTCAGTTCCTTCGCACTCTAGGCCAAGTACTTCTGTATAGAATTTTAGAGTTTCATCAAGATTTTTGACCGCAATACCGATGTGGTCAACTTTTAGTGCTTTCATTTCGTAGTCCCCCTTAAAGGTTTCTTAGTTAATTTTAACAACCACTCTTGCGAGTGTACACATTTAATAATAATAATTATCAGAAATCAGCTTAAATATTTAAAAGATTTTGAGTGCTTGAGTTTATTTTTAAAACTCGTCATTATCCCATAAAAAAACGTTTCCAACAATTAGTATTACTAAATATCTTAGCTGCCATAACGTCCTTTACCGAGATGTCCATTATTTCATATAAAAAGGTCAGCTGCAGAGGTCAGCTGCCTTATGATTTACTACACTATTTCCTTATAGATAACCTCGCAGGCTGTGTACGGATTGTTTTCACGCTTCGCAACAGCTTCACTGAGTTTGTCTACAAGTTCTATCTTATAGGATTGATCCATCATGCGTGTGACGATTCGCTCCTTAACAAGATCAATGATTTCTGTCTTAGCATTTTTGATTCTTCGCTCAATAAACTGTCCTGTATCAACCATGTGATCACGGTGAGAGTGAATCGCATCCATGAGTTTGTCGATTCCTTCATTGTCAACAGCTACGACCATTTCAACCGGTGGACGCCAATCTTTCTTATTGAAATCCAGCATCATGTTGATTTCACGTGCTGTCTTTTTTGCACCGTCACGGTCAGATTTATTTACAGCGAATACATCACCTATTTCCATGACACCAGCTTTAATCGCCTGAATGTCATCGCCTAGGCCAGGCACCATTACCATCAGTGTCGTATCACAGGTTTTTACGATGTCAACTTCGGACTGGCCTACGCCAACCGTTTCGATGAAGATATAATCACACCCGTAAATATCAAGCACTTTGACAGCCGCACCTGTCGCTTCAGAAATGCCACCAAGATGTCCACGCGCACCCATACTTCGAATGAAGGCATTCTTATGCATGCCTACATCACTCATACGGACACGGTCACCCAGAATGGCGCCGCCTGTGAAAGGACTTGTGGGGTCGATTGCAACAATGCCCACTTTTTTTCCTTCAGCAAGGCAAGCTTTCGCCAGTTTGTCAGTCAGTGTACTTTTACCAGCCCCTGGAGGTCCCGTAATACCGATGACATACGCATTTCCGCTTTCCTTATAAAGAGATTTCAAAAGCTCGAAGGCTTCATGGTCCTTGTTTTCTACCAAGGTGATCAAGCGAGCTGCTGCTCGCTTTTCACCTTTTAAGAGTCGTTCACCCAAATTAGTCATTTATATCACCAGACTTACTTCTTGATGTTTTCTTTAATGTAGTTAATAGTCACATCTGTTGGAGTACCAGGTGTAAATACTTCTGCAATACCGTTTTCTTTCAGGTGTGGAATGTCGCTATCTGGAATAACGCCACCAGCAACAAACAGAATGTCATCAGCGCCTTCAGCTACAAGCAACTCTTTAACTTTAGGAAGAAGTGTTGCATGCGCACCTGACAGAATTGAACAAGCCACTACGTCAACGTCTTCCTGGATTGCAGCACTTACGATTTGCTCAGGTGTTTGACGAAGACCTGTATAAATAACTTCCATACCAGCGTCACGCAGAGCACGCGCGATAACTTTCGCACCGCGGTCATGTCCGTCAAGACCTGGCTTCGCAACTAGAACTCTAATTGGTCGATCCATTTTTGAATCCTCCTTAACCGTATCTTTTTGAAAGGGGTTCACGCGAGATGAACCCACTTGAATCTTACTTTAGCCATCTACATTTTTCTCAGTTGCAAGCAACCTCGGAATTATAGATTGATTGATTGCTGGTATTCACCAAATACTTCACGCATAACGCCACAAACTTCACCTAGAGTAGCGTAAGCACGAACTGCTTCAAGGATGAACGGCATTACGTTCTCAGAACCTTCGCAAGCGCCACGTAGAGCCGCAAGAGTTTCGTCAACTTTAGCGCCATCACGCTCAGCTCTTAGCTTAACAAGCTTGTCCTTTTGCATTTGACCAACGATTGGGTCAACTCTAAGAAGATCTTTTGGAGCCTCTTCTTCGATTTGGAATTTATTCATACCAACAACGATGCGTGCGCCAGATTCAACTTCCTTTTGGTACTCGTAAGAAGCATCCATGATTTCTTGTTGGATGTAGCCTGCGTCGATCGCTTTAGGCGCGCCACCAAGATCATCAATTTTCTTAATGTATTCCATTGCTTTTTCTTCGATTTCAGTTGTTTTAGCTTCGATGAAGTAAGAACCTGCAAGAGGGTCAATTGTGTTTGTAACACCTGATTCGTAAGCAACGATTTGTTGTGTTCTTAGAGCTACACGTACAGAATCTTCAGTTGGAAGCGCAAGCGCCTCGTCCTTAGAGTTTGTGTGTAGAGACTGAGTGCCACCCATAACAGCTGCAAGCGTCTGAATAGCAACACGAACGATGTTGTTTTCAGGCTGTTGAGCAGTCAGTGTAGAACCACCAGTTTGTGTATGGAACTTAAGTGCCATAGACTTAGAGTTCTTAGCGCCAAATCTTTCCTTCATGATTTTAGCCCATAGACGACGTGCTGCACGGTACTTAGCAACTTCTTCCAGAAGGTCGTTATGTGCGTTAAAGAAGAATGAAAGTCTTGGAGCGAAAGTATCAACGTCTAGACCAGCTTTGATTGCTGCTTCAACGTATGCGATACCGTCAGCGATTGTAAAGCCAACCTCTTGTGCAGCTGTAGAGCCAGCTTCACGGATGTGGTAGCCTGAAATCGAGATTGTGTTCCACAGTGGAACGTCCTTAGAGCAGTACTCGAAGATGTCAGTGATTAGACGCATCGATGGCTCTGTAGGGAAGATGTAAGTACCACGTGCGATGTATTCTTTAAGAATATCATTCTGGATTGTACCACGTAGTTTATCTGAAGATACACCTTGCTTCTCAGCAACTGCAATGTACATTGCAAGTAGAACTGATGCTGGTGCATTGATTGTCATAGATGTAGAAACCTTGTCTAGTGGAATACCGTCGAATAGGATTTCCATGTCAGCAAGTGAGTCGATTGCAACACCAACCTTACCAACTTCGCCTTCGCTAAGTGAGTGGTCTGAGTCATAACCGATTTGTGTTGGAAGGTCAAATGCGCACGAAAGGCCGCCTGAACCTTGCTCAACAAGGTACTTGTAACGCTTGTTTGATTCTTCAGCTGTTGCGAAGCCTGCGTACATACGCATTGTCCATAGACGGCCTCTGTACATTGTTGGCTGAACGCCACGAGTGTAAGGGAATTGTCCCGGAACACCCAAATCTGTGTTGTAGTCTAGATTTTCAATGTCTGCTGGTGTGTAAAGTCTGTTAATTACATCGCCCGAACCAGTGTAGAATGGTGCTTGTCTTTCAGGGCGTTTTTCCAGTGCAGCAGCTGTCTTAGCTTCAAATGCGTCAACAACTTCCTTCACTTGGTCCAGTTTATCTTTTTGATACATGAACCGTTTCCTCCTTTTGACCTGTTAATACTCTCGGATACCCCATATAGCATAACATAAAATACGGGGATTTTACTTTTAAGGCACTAAGTATAATTGTATACTTTTAGCCAAATGCATCATGGTATGCAGCGGCTCTATGTGTGTATACAAGCCGCTGCAAGCCAATCTTACTTAACTTTCATAGAGCCTGTTTTAACGAATCTGTCATGCCATGAAAGTGCCTCACCGATATTGTGCGGCATGTGCTTGTATGGACCCTCTTCAGCACGTTCCAGGTAATCAAGAAGTACAGGCTTGTAGTCAGGATGCGCGCAATTTTCAATGATGGCTCTTGCACGTTCCCTTGGAGACAGACCTCTAAGGTCAGCCAGTCCCTGCTCTGTTACAACGACATGCACATCATGTTCTGTGTGATCGACATGCGACACCATAGGCACGATGGATGAAATATCACCATTTTTAGCCGTAGAAACTGTTGTGAACATCGTCAGGTAACCATTTCTAGTGAAATCGCCTGATCCACCAAGGCCGTTCATCATGCGAGAACCCATAATGTTCGTTGAGTTAACGTGACCATAGATGTCAACCTCGATTGCAGTATTCATAGCAATGACACCAAGACGGCGTGCTGTTTCAGGGTGGTTCGAAATTTCCATAGGTCTAAGAACACAGTGGCTTGCATAGTGCTCCATGTTACCTAGAAGACGAGCCAGACCTTCTTCAGAAGGTGTGAACGATGTACCTGAAGCAACAGTAACCTTGCCAGCGTCGATTAGATCGAACATGGAATCCTGAATAACCTCCGTGTAGCACGTGAGATTTTCGAAGTCCGAATCAACCAAACCGCCAAGCACCGCATTGGCAACTGAACCAACACCCGATTGCAGCGGAAGTAGGTTTTCAGGCAGGCGACCAGCATTGACCTCATCCTTAAGGAATTTCATAATGTGTGCAGAAATTGCTTTTGAATCTTCATCAATTGGACCCAGAGGTCTTACTTTATCGCCAATTTCAGAATGAACAATTGCAACAATTTTGTCAGGGTCACATGGAATGTAAGTTGTTCCGATGCGGTCACCTGGCTTTTCTATTGGAATAGGCTTTCTAAAAGGTGGTTTTTCAGTCATATAGATGTCATGAACGCCTTCCAGTGCCATAGGTTGTGTCGTATTGATTTCAACGATTACACGCTTTGCGTTGTTGATAGCCTGTGGCATAACGCCTACAGATGTCGTCGGCACGATACCACCGTCTTCGTTGATTGCCAGTGCTTCAACGATTGCAAAGTCGATTTCGCCAAAGTAACCGTAGTCAATGAACTGAGAGACATGGCTCAGGTGCATATCCGCGTATGCGATGCTTCCGTCATTGATACCGTTACGTGAATCCTTTTGAGTCTGGTATGGGAATCTGCGCTTTGTCACACCTGCACGCGCAAGTGCTCCATCTAATTCATCCCCAACTGAAGCGCCCGTAATCAGTGTGATTCCGATTTCTTCGCCAGCTTCAGCACGCTTAGCAATTTCAAGCGGAACTGACTTTGGGTAACCTGATGGTGTGAAGCCAGACGTAGCAATCGTCATACCATCTTCTATAAATTTCGCCGCTTCTTCGGCTGTCATTACCTTATCAAGAAATGCTTTATTTCTAATTCTTTCGTTAAAACCACTCATGCTTTTTCCTCCTCAAGCTTGTTAACAAAAAAAGAGTTAGATGGACATGAACACGCCGAATATACGTGTTTACGTCAGCATCTAACTCTCAATCTTCATTCAGAAGGGCGAAAGGTCATTCCGTCCCCGTGAAAATCATATTAAATCCTGCAGCTCTTTTTATTGATTTGGATTGTTGACAATCTGTCTATACTTTTCGTTGCATGTGCGAATGGCAGAAATCAGCGCTTTCTTTGCCGAACCATAGTAGTTCAGGTTGAACTCAGCATCGATTGCTTCAACTTCATTGAGGTTCTTGCCGATAACAAGAGTCTTAACAAAATTCTTTCCCATTTCAGTTGCCAGTGTACAGTCAACATCTGTTATAAGACCAGTATCTCTATCTACCAGCATGCCTACAGCAATTATGGAGTAAAGTTCAGCTGCTGTGATGCCTTGTGGTAATTTTGCATATCCTGTTACGAAAATTTCCTTGCGTTCCATTCAATCACCTTTTCCTCAATCTCACACAACTACCATTGTTTCTGTACCACTGTCAGTTTATCACATTGTGAATCCACTGACAATCGAACATCACTACATTGGAAGTCTATGAAGAATGATTGTAAAGATAACCATACCTAGGAGTGCAAATGGATAAGTTGCGCCGTATCCTGCCGCTGGGTCGTCAGATCCGATTGCGTCAACCGCAGCACCCAGACCAGGTGTTGAAGTCATACCACCACAGATTGCGCCAGAAAGCATGATCCAGTTGATTTTGAATACGTAACGTCCGATGAAGAAACCAACCATCATAGCCACGATTCCGATTGCTAGGGATACTACTGCCAGAATTGCGCCTGAACCCATAAGTGCTTCGAATACCTTGAAGCCGTAACGTAGGCCAACGATTGCCAGGAAGAATGCCAGTGACAGCTGACGTACAACGCCAAGTACTTTGGAATTCATTCTGAAAGTCATAGGACCAATTTTACCAATGTGTCCAAGTACAAGCGAACCGATCAGTACGCCGCCTGTAGAACCCAGCGAGAAGTCACCGAGACCGATGAAGTTCAAGTCGAGCTTGAACATACCGATTGTATATCCAAAGAAACAAGCAACCATAAATGCAAGCAGGTCGAATGAAACTTCTTCGATTTCCTTGCCGCCGCCCATATTCTTTGCTTCTTCCATTTCCTTCTTGAATTGACGTTGTTCTTCTTCAACATCCATACCGAAGATTTTAGGGAAGAAGTTTACTGCGATGATAACGATAAGAACGCCAAATGGGTATCCGATCGCATGGCCTACACCGATGCCGGCTTCAGCTGTCTTAATGAACAGATCTGCCTGATCAGCGCTCAGCTCTGGTGTGTTTTCAGGTGTAAGACCTTCTACACCAAGAATGTGCAGTACTTTAGCTTTTTCTTCAACCGTCATTTCAGGGTATTCAGCAACTTTGTTTGTTGCATGGCCACGTGCTGTCTCAATTGCAGCTGCAAGACCCGGTGAACTTGTAAGTGCACCTGTGTATACGCCTGATACTTCATAAGGATTTGCATCATTCATTAGAGTAGTTGATGCATAAGTTGTTGCCGCGCCTAGAAGTGTAATAATGAATCCGAGAATTACGAATTTTGCACCGTACTTTTTAAGTACAGCACCAATATCTTTCGCCGCAAGCAGACCAACCGCCGCTACGAAGAGTATCAGGAACATCGAGAAAAACCCTTTGTCAATAACACCTGTTTTTATTAGTTTTTGAGCAGTCGCGTAATACTTTGAACCTTCTGCAAAACTGTTAGCGTATTGCATGATACCCCAGCCGATTACCAATCCTGTAAATAACGCGCCTGAAATACCAAAGTTGAACTTACCAAATCTGATTTTACCAAAAATCAGTCCTGTTGCGACAGCGACGAACATTAAGATAAATGGATTCATCAACCATGCAGCAAATGCAAATTTCATTTAAGCACCCTCCTTGTTTTTTCCTATTGCTCCCGCTGGTCTATCCACCCTACACGAACACGAACCAGCAAACTGCAATTTTTCTTCTACTCAACGTGTGACTTCTGGCCAGTAAAAGCTTCCGCTGAGTTGAATATAAAAAGGCATGGTTATGAGCAGAGTTTCCGTAATTTAAGAAACCTGCATCACAACCACGCCATATTCACTGTTTAGGGTAAAGGGTCACTTCACCCCCACAAATATCGAGGTTATTCAATTGGACTGCGCCATTCATTACTGTGTATTGAGTACGTCGTCCGTTGCAAAATTGATTATAAAACTGTGCTTATTTACTTGCCACGCCGCTCTTAACAGCTGCATTTCTCACTGCCTCAGCGACATTTTTTCCTACTCGCGGATCAAACGCCTTTGGAATGACGTTGTCTATAGCGAGTTCTTCATCGGTCAGCGTCTCTGCGATTGCATAAGCCGCCGCCACTTTCATTTCTTCATTGATATCACTTGCGCGTACGTCCAGTGCCCCCCTAAAAATACCCGGGAATGCCAATACGTTGTTGACCTGATTTGGAAAATCCGATCTGCCTGTACCGACAATATAAGCACCGCCTTCTTTGGCAAGGTCTGGCATGATTTCAGGTACGGGATTTGCCATTGCAAAGACAATGGACTTGTCTGCCATCTTTGAAATCATTTCTGAAGTTACGATGCCCGGTGCAGATACACCGATGAATACATCCTTGCCTACCATAACTTCTGCAAGCGTGCCTGTTTCATTATTTTTGTTTGTAACCTGTGCCATTTGAAGCTGAGCGTCATTTGCCTCTTCGCTCGCCTTGTGCACGGCTCCGAATCTGTCACACAGTACTACATTACCGACACCCAGGCTGAGAAGCAGTTTTGTGATAGCAATTCCTGCCGACCCTGCACCGTTAATGACTGCATTGACATCTTCGATTTTTCTGTCTGTTAGTTTAAATGCGTTGATCAGACCTGCTGCAACAACGATTGCTGTACCGTGCTGGTCATCGTGGAATACTGGAATATCCAGCTTTTCCTTGAGTTTTGCTTCTATCTCAAAGCACCTTGGTGCTGAGATGTCTTCCAGATTGATGCCCCCGAATACCGGCGCCATCCGTACAACGGTTTCTACGATTTCATCCACATCCTGCGTAGTCAGACAAACCGGAAAGGCGTCCACATTGCCGAAACTCTTGAAAAGAACCGCTTTCCCCTCCATAACAGGGATTGATGCTTCTGCGCCAATGTTGCCAAGACCCAGAACCGCCGATCCGTCAGAAACGACTGCAACCAGATTGCCCTTTGAAGTGTACTTGTAGACATCGTCCACATTGTCTGCGATTTTCCTGCAAGGCTCAGCCACACCTGGTGTGTATGCCGTTGACAAATCATCTTTATTCTCAACGGATACCTTTGAAACCACTTCGATTTTACCCTGATGCTTTTCGTGCAGTTCCAGTGCGAGCTTGTTATAATCCATCTTACATATCCTCCGAAGCGTACTTGGCTCTCTCTGATTTATACATATCATTGCCTTCACTGTCTATGACAACATAGACAGGCATATCTTCCACTGTAAGCTTTCTGATAGCCTCTGGACCCAAGTCGTCGTAAGCGATGATTTCACTGGCTTTGATAGCACTGGCTATAAGTGCGCCCGCGCCGCCAATCGCTGCGAAATAAATCGCACCATGCTTTTTCATGCCTTCAACAACCTTGTCTGCTCTCGCACCTTTGCCAATCATGCCTGTCAGCCCCAACTCCAGAAGCGGAACTGTCAGATCATCCATTCTATAGCTTGTTGTCGGTCCAGCTGAACCAATGACCTGCCCCGGTTTTGCCGGCGCCGGTCCAACATAGTAAATCACCTGGTCTTTGACATCGAAGGGTAACGTTTTCCCTTCTTTCAATGTATCCACCAGTCTTTTGTGGGCGGCATCCCTACCCGTATATATGATACCTGAAAGCAAAACCTTGTCGCCAGCTTTCAGCTCTTTAAGCTTTTCCTGTGTCAGTGGGGTCGTAATTCGCTTTTCCATTGCACATCCTCCTTCTTAAAGCACACATTCGACATGTCTTGCCGCATGACAGTTGATATTGACAACAACAGGAAGTCCTGCGATATGCGTTGGGAATGTCTCAATATTGATCCCCAGTGCCGTTGTCGTTCCGCCCAACCCCTGTGGACCTATGCCCAGTTTGTTGATGCGATCAAGTGCCCGCTCTTCAAGATCTGCAATATGCTTTTCAGGATGCTTGTCTTCCAGCTTTTTCGTGAGTGCATGCTTTGCCATATAGGCTGCTTTCTCAATCGTGCCCCCTACGCCTACACCGACAACAATCGGCGGACATGGGTTTGGTCCTGCCAGAGAGACCGTCTCCACAATGAAGTCTTCTACGCCCTGCATGCCGTCTGACGGCTTGAGCATTTTTGACCTGCTCATGTTCTCGCTTCCGAATCCCTTCGGCGCAAGTGTCATTTTCACTTTGTCTCCAGATACGATATCAATATGGATGATCGCAGGCGTATTGTCCCCCGTATTACCTCTCAATATCGGATCCTTTACAACAGATTTTCTTAAAAATCCGTCACTGTATCCTTGTCGTACACCTTCGTTGATTGCTTCTTTCAAATCTCCGTCCACCAGGTGAACATCCTGACCGATTTCAAGAAATACTACGGCCATGCCCGTGTCCTGGCACATGGGTACAGAGTTTGCTGCTGCGATGTCGGCGTTCTTCACAATATCCTTTAGGATTGATTCCCCTATAGGAGATGCTTCTACCGATACCTGTGCTTCCAGTTTCGCCTTTACATCTGCTGAAAGTATGTAGTTGGCTTCCATGCACATGCGTCGTAATTCTTTCGTTATTTGATTAACAGAAACTTCTCTCATTATAGGCACCACCTTGTCAAAAAAATATGAAAGGCATAGCAAAAAAATCGACGTTTTTTACTATGCCGTGTAATCCATACCGACTGGATGTTGGAAGACACCCAGATACAGACCTGGCAATTTCCCCGCTGAATATTCAGAATACGTGCACGTTTATAATAGCATACATTATTTCAGAATACCAGTATAAAGTTACAAAAACTTCACCAGATTGTCATTTTTTTATCAAACTGATATATGCCCATAAAGTTTTACTAAATCTCAGTCAGCTGCAAGTCTCTGGTTCAGCCGTTCAAAAGCCTGTTCCGGTATTTCCCATGGTAAAATAATCTATTTTTGCAGTTTGCTCATGAACTTTTCAACATTGATAATAAACCGGTCATGCGTACCTTCGCCGATTTTCTTGTCTTCGTCAAAAGCTTCAACCTTGAAGCGTAGCTTCTTACCGTCAATTTCAATCAACTCAGCTACAGCACGGACTTCCATTCCCATTGGCGTAGCAGCCAAATGCTTCACGTCAAGATGAATGCCCACCGTTCCCTGACCCTCTTCAAGGGCTTCCTGCACACAGTTCATCGAAGCATTCTCCATAATGCCAATCATCATGGGTGTGGCAAAAACGTAAACGCCACCACTCCCAAATTTCGCAGCCGTATCTGCTTCTTCAACAATTTTCTTTGTTTCAAAGACCATTCCAAGCTTTAGTTCCGACATAAGTCACCTCGTATTTCCATTCATTTCACTATGTATTGACCTAAATAATTATTCACCGTCACTTCACATTATACATACTTTTCTAGCCTTTTGTGAAATGACAAGTGGAAAACCCTTTGTCTAAGCCATCAAAAAAACAGGACTGCCACACACCAGACAAACCATGACCTGATATGCAGCAGCCCTTTACTTCCTATTTGCTATTTAAGATCCAGCAGCTTCTTAAGCATAACAACGCCCTCTGCTCTTGTGGCGAATGCTTTTGGCTTGAAGCTTCCATCGGTATATCCGGAGATAACGCCATGATACTTGGCGGCTTCCACTGAAGCTCTTGCCCAGTCGCTGACATCATCAATATCCTTCAGAGCCTCTGCCTCTCCCTTCATTGCGGTTCCCAGCATGATTTCATATGCTTTTGAAATCATGACTGCCATCTGCTCTCTGGTAATTTGAGCATCTGGCTGGAACATGCCATTTCCGAGACCCGATACCAAGCCTGCGTCATATGCGCGATTCACAGACTCGTAGTACCAGGTTCCCGATTTAACATCCTTGAATGCCGAACCCGTATCTCCATCAAGATTCAGTGCATTTGCAAGCAGTGTTGCAAACTGTGCCCTTGTAATGGTGTAATCCGCTCCGAATTCGGTCTCTGAAATACCGCTTGTCAGTCCGCGTGATGCCATGGCCTCAACATAGGACTTAGACCAGTGCGCCGGTGTCGTGCCATAGGCTTTCAGATCGTCGAATGTCTTCGAATAGTCCACAACGGAGTACACGCTGAAATGCGGTGGTTTGAAGCTGACACTCGCTCTTGCCATATCAACCTCTGATTTCACATATTCCCACACTGCTGTTTCTTCGTCGTAAACAAATACATTTACATGTGCAGGTACGAAAATCACACCGTCATCAAAATCAAGACTCATTGTCGGCTTGTTGACCAGACTCTCATAACCTGACATATCAATTTCTTTCGTGTTGTCGACAGCTGAGATGTTCATTCGCGTTGCCATCGGCATATTCTTGAGGTAAAGCGTCTTTTCAAGGGCGCCAACCTCACCGACGCGCAGTTCAATACCCGATGCCTTCATTTCACTTAGCGTCTCATTTTTAAAGACAAATTTGGCACCCTTGGCTGAAATCTGCATTTCGGCACCTGTACTCTGTACACCCGAAACCGCTGCACTGTCAAGACTCAGCTTCACATCTGCCGCTGTATCCGGCAGGTCAACACCGACACGCGGTATCATTTGCGCCTCAATATTGCTTTGTGCATTGAGGATGACCATATTCTTAAGCTCTTCTTTCTTCTGGATCGCATTGTTGGCTGCCAGGACAAGTGCATTGGCATCCACCTTGATTTCAGTTCCCGATCCAGCCTGTGTTTCAACAAGCATGGACTTGTCGATCTTGCCTGACAACTCAATGATATCAGACGTGGCTTTCACGATACGGTCCATGAGTTTTGCGCTGTCAACCTTGGCTGCGTCCAGCTTGAATGCTGGTTTGGCCACATCTTCCATGAAGGTCTTGAATACTGCCGTGGCTGTTTTCTGGTCGATGCCTTTTTTCAGAACCTTGACGACCACGCTGTCCATAATATCGACAGCAACTGCAGATGCCTGCTGCGAGGACTGCCCCGCTTTCTGCAGTGTACTTGTGCCCACCAGATTCATGACCTTACCTGCCCAGGCTACCGCGTCAGACGCCTCAACATCCTTGCGTGCAACATAGGCACCTACAACCTGGGCCATATCGCGCGCAGTCTGGTTGAGTTCAACAGCCGTAGACTCCGAACGTGCAATCAGTGCTTCAGTAACCTTGAATACGGAATCGGCAATGGATTTGGCCTCATCGATATCAAAGTCTCCCGTCCTGAGGTTCACAACGGTGCTGTCTCTGATGACTGCAAGGTCGCGTACGACGTCCTCTACAGATAGGGTCTCTGCATTTTCGAGAATATCGCGTACAACATCGGATGTCGTATCTGGCGTCAGGACTGGTCCTGTGCCCGGCTCAACACCAACGGTCACTGTACCGCCGCCACCGCCGCCGGTGCCGCCGCTACTGCTACTGCTGTCCCGATCGTTATCTGTTTCCGTTGTCTGTGATGGCACCAGTATTGTCTTGGTGTACGTCTTGCTCTGGAATGTTGCAGTGATTGTTACAGAACCTGCAGCAATACCGGTTACTGTACCTGTACTGTTTACAGTTGCAATGTTTTCATCCGATGATGACCAGCTCGCACCTGATAGGGTTTGATCAACTTCATCCACCGTAGCGACAAGTGTCAGATCGGTCGTTGAACCAATTTCCACTGAAGATGCACCGGAAATACTTATGTCAACACTGCCCTCTTCAGCAACGCTCATGCTCTTAGTCAGCGTATTGCCCATATAATCGCCGCTTGTCCACTCAAGAACAACATCATAGGTTCCTGCCGCAAGACCTGCGTCAACGAGGAATGTCACCGTATTCTCTGTCTCATCCACAGTTACATTCGCACTGCTGACAAGTGTTCCGTCAACAGTTACTTCCGGTTCTTCGTCTGCACTGACATCTGCATTTTTCAAAGTTGCGACCACGTCAAAGGCTTCATAGCCTTCTTCAAGAATCACCGTATCCAGTGTCATGGAGCTTTCTAGAATGGTCAGGGCCGCACTGTGGGTCTGGCCAGACGCCACCACTTCAACCGCTGCAGTTCCTGCCGCAGTTCCAGCAGGCGGAACGAATGAAATGTTCGTTCCGTCATCCGATGGCGTTACCGAAGACCCGCCAAGGGTCAGTGATGTTATTGTCGTACCCGTTTCAATGCCGTCTATGATGACCGACACATTGCCGAGTTTCAGAGACTGCACTACCGATGGTGTAAGGTCAATGGAGGACACCGTAAGATTTAAGGTGCCTGTTGCCCCGCCATAGGCAGCCGATACGGTCGCCTGACCTGAATTGACACCCGTCACGGTGCTGCCGCTCAAACTGAGGTTGCTGTTCGATGTAGACCATGCAGCTTTGCTCGTTACCGTTTCTGTCGACGCATCCCCATAGGTTGCCGTTGCAGAAAGAAGTGCTGACTCCCCAATACGGATGTTGGCGTCACTGCCCTCAATAACAATGGAGTCTGGTCCCATAACATAAAGCGTAATCGAGTCGGAAGCTTCATCATAGGCAACCGACAGTGTTGTTGTGCCTCTGCCTGCTACAGTCACAGTTCCCGCAGATATGGTGGCCACACTGGTATCGCTTGAAGCCCAATCTGCATAGGCTGTTTTGTCAGTGCTTGCAGACCCGTTCAGAATATCGCCTATGGCAGTAAAGGACAAGGTTCCCGCGCCATTCAAATAGACGGTTCTGCTCGACGCCTCGACGCCTGAATAGTAGATTTCAATACCATTTTCACCATCCAGTTCATTCTTGATCTGGTAATCGGATAGGGTCAGGGTATTGCCTGCATAATCTCCGCTTGACCACGTCAAGGCAATGTCATAATACCCTGCACTAAGTCCATCCGGAAGGGTCAGGGTCAGCGTATTGGCCGTCCCGTCTATGCTGCCGACACTCACCGTATAATCCTCAGAATTTATGCTGGCAACCGCAGTCGGAGCATCCCCTGAGCTGAAGGTCAAGGTGTCATTGCCCTGAACCACGATGTCGCCATTGGAGTTGTGACCGTATCCATAAATTTTGAATGCCGGTGTATTGCTGGTTTCCTGACTGGTTTGCACAGAAATGGATGTGGTGTAGCTGCTGCCGTTGTTATTCACAGCGACTGTAAGAGATCCCGTAGAAACACCACTCGGTAGCTCAAAGCTGATTTGAGTGTCAGAGTCTCTTGTCACATCAACCGATGTTCCACCTACGGTTGCAGAAATGTTGCTCACACTCGCATCGTAGGTGAAGCCTTCTGCAGTAACAGAAACCGTTGCGTTCCCGCGCTCCAGTGTATAGTAGGTTTCCGGAGAAGCTTCAATCCCCTGATTGGTAGCCGTCAGGCCATCCGTCAGGGTTGCTGATTCAGCAATGGCACTTGAGTTGACCGTCACAATAAGATCCAGGTCACCATTGACATCCACCGTGCTTGGTATGAGGTCAAAGGTGAGCGTTGTGGCGTCAACCACAGTCACATTGCTGATGGTTTCACTTGAGGTTCCATCAATATCCACAGATGGCGTACCCGCAGTGAAGTGTGTGTTGGAGCCATACACCGTATAGGTCTTTGTCACACTCTTTGTCCTTAGAATATTGCTCGGTGATACACTCAGGATAGACTCCTCCGGAGCCACCACCAGAGTGGTTTCAATTGTTTTTGCACCTGTTCCATCCAGGTCAATCGTCACCGTATGCGTACCCTCGGGCAGTCCCGCATCAAGTGTGAAGCTGATATTTTTTGCATCGGTATAGACTTCACCTGTGGCATAGTCGGTTGAGCTGTACATGACTTCAACCACTGTACTCGATGTGAAATAAGTGTCCGTACCATCAACATCCACACTGAAGGCCTTGTAGCCGTTGGCAATTTCATCATCAACAACCGCATTGGAGTTGTATGTGAGTGTCACGCTTGGTTCTACAATACTCAGTGTTGCCGTAGTCTCTTCACCGCCGGTTGTTGCCTTGATTTCGATATCACCCGTAGCGATTGAACTGGTCCACGCCGCTAAGGTGAACAGCACTTCTGTCGATGAATTGACGGTTGGTGTTCCCGTGATTGCGCCTGTCACCTGAGTGGAATCCTTAAATACGGACAGGGTTGTCTCACCACTGGCAAAGTTCGTATTCGTACCACTTAGCTTAAGGCTCTGAGCGCTATAATACTTGCCCAGCTTTGTCAGCGTCGAACTGTCAGACTGCTTCTTCACCTGTGCGGATGGCGCGTAAACTGTAAAGGTTGCATTGGCAATCTCAACACCGGTCGTAATGCGCACCGTATAGGTTCCAGCAGCTAGACCCGTTTTGACGGAAAATCCCAGCGTGTCCTCATCGGTGACATTTGCAGTCCCCGCTTTTCCGGTTGCAGCGCCTTCACTGTCCAGAATCTGGACGCTTGTAGCATCGCTGAATCCGGTATTGGTTCCGGTTACGGTTACATTGGTTTGCGAATAGCCAGCAGTCACACTTGAGGTATCCAGCACAATGCTGGCCGCCCCTCTGACCACAAGACCTCCGCTAACCGTGTCCACATCGGAACCTGTGGTAAACCGCACATCGTAGGTTCCGCTCGACAGGCCAGTTCCCACAGCAAAGGTTATGGTCTGCGTGCTGCCCGCTCCCTCTGTGACATCTGTCACACTTGCCGTATCGATGACAGCGCTTGACTGAAGAAGCTCCACGGTTGTCTGACCTTCAGAAAACTTGGTGAAGGCACCTGTTACAGTGATGTTCTCCTGCGCATCATAGCCCTTTGGAAGACTTTCAAAAGGCGCCGAGGTTGTAATCGTACTCTGTCCCACTTCATAGGCTGTCGAAACAGAATAGTATTTGGTCGTTGTACCCTGATCCCCCTCGGGATCACTGATACGGATTTCATAGGTTCCAGCACTCACACCCGCCGGAACTGTAAACTTCATAAGTGTTGCCGAGGAATCCACAATCGAAACAGACTGGTTTTCCTGTGTAGCTGTGTTAATCAGCGTCGGATACGCAGATCCGACTGTAAACGCACTCGCATCAGCGGTGACCGTAACAATGGTCGGAAGCTGATCCGTATTGATATACTCAGGCGATACCGAGAAGCCGACACCCTCAACAGCAAAACTCATTTGAACAGGCTGATAAGATGTCAACACCATGAGCATGACCAGAGCATATATGAATGAACGTTTAACAAGATGCTTTGCTTGGATTTGATTCATGTGTCACCTCTCCTAATCCTTTGGAACCAGAGGTCAGCGCCAGTCTGACGCCAACCTCCAGCTTCCTGTTTTTACTGAAGAAGACTTCCTATATCCAGATTCCAGTCCCCTGAAGGACTTGCATCTGAACCTGTGTTGAACTCATAGCTTGCACTTTCTGGTAGAAGCAAGTAGCCTTCTTTCAAACTGATTTCTGTCACAGTCCAGTCCGTGTTGTCCGGCAGTTTGAATTTGAAGTTACCCTCTCTGTCCGTTTGTGTTTTCTTCGTTACCGTCTGATTTTCAACTGTACCTTCGATCTTGATCCATGCTTTTTGTCCAAGGGCACTGCCACCATTTAGAATTTGTCCTGTAACAACCTGTTTTCCAGATTCATTACCGACATTCACCTCATAGTTTATCTGACCGCTGCCTACGGAGAGTCCGGTGTCCTCAATTTCTATGCCACCGTACTCAGTGCCGAAGAAGCCGACGGTGTAGGTGCCGACCGGCAGATTGCCTTCAAAGATGAATTCTGATCCGGAACTGGATTTGAACTCAAATGGTTCAAAGTACTTCACGCCGTTTTCAACACGGAAGACATCCAGCCATGCATAAGCTGCACTTTGCATTGCTGTTGGAACACCTGAAATCGTTACAGTTACATTCGGTCCAGGTTCAGTGATGTCCAGAAGCTTCAGCTCACCCTCGACGATTGTGAAATCCTTGCGCGGTTCGTACCATACACCTTGTCCACCGACACCGATAATTCGATAAGTGCCTGCAGAAAGCTTCATTTCGTACTTGCCGTTTGAATTGGTTTCAGTCCATCGTGTGAACTGCCAGTACATGTTGCTCCATTCATCCTTGTACTCAGTGCTTGGAATTGTCTCACCTTCCATAGTGACCTGAACGCCGTTTTCATAGCGTGCAATGCCCAGCCAGCCATTGCTGACCAGATCGTCTGCAGAACCGTCATTATCGGTATCTCCATAGACCTGTCCAGTCAGGTTCGGCTGCGGTGGTGCTACAACCAATAAATCGCCATCCAGGCTCGTCGACGCAATGCTGCCGTCTGCGTTGACTGTGAATCTTACATCTGTCTGATAGAAGAAGTCATAGCCGCCAACTTCAACCACCTTGTAATCTCCAGGTTCTATGTTTTCTTTGAACCTGTAGGTTGTACCGTCACTCTGAAGTGCATATTCTGTCCAGATTGAATTTTCCCATTCGTACTCGCTGGCATCCGCAGGCTTGATTGTCAGCCATGCATTGGCATAAACCTGTGCACCTGACTTGTTTTCAAGATAACCTTGCAGATTTGGTTCAGGTGGATAAACATAAATCTGTCCACCGCTTACAAGACCAGCAACAGAAGAGGTCACTGTGGAACCGTTCACTGTAAATGGAATGTTTACACGGCTCCAAGTATTGTAGTTGCCCATCTCCTGAATTTTCCAAGCGCCATCTGAAAGTTTCATTTCAAAATAGCCTGACTGGTCCGTATTGATCCACTTGTAGCTTTCCCAATCGTCATCTTCGGCACCTGCAGGCCTTGCCATCATCCAGCCCCACTTAAGCGGTGTGGTCTTGCTGGAATCTGTATAGGCGATCCCTGAGAAGTTCGGTGCTTCCGGCTTGACAATCAAGACGCCACTTTCAACAGCGTCACCAGCCACATCTACCAGGGTGCCGCTTGAATCCACAGTAAAGACTGTTTCAGGGTTGAACCAGAAATTGTTCATGGAAGCGTCTGCTACGATATAGTCTCCAGGCTCCAGCATGAGCGAGAAGAGTCCTGTATCCGGATCTGTCTCTGTCCAAATGGATTTATCCCAATCTTCCCATGGAATTTCATAGTTCGGGTCAGTGATGTCGTATGGCCAGATAGTCAGCCATGCCTGTTTCGCCTGTACCTGATCCCCGATTGACGGTGCTGCTTCAATAAAGTCGGCAGCATTGTCATAGTCTTTAAAGTACTTGTAGACCTTGCCGGTCACATTCGGTGTAATGCTGATTTCACTGAGAAGATTGCCGCTGGTATCCGTCAGCTCGCCGCTGGAATTGATTTGGAATCTGTATCCAACAGGGGTCCACTTGCCCGGTATCCATTGATAGCCTTCCCAGTATCCTTCAGTATTGTAGCCTTCCAGCCTGTAGTCGGCTGTCGTTTCGTCATCACCGTCAGGACCGCTTTGCTCATCACCCGGAAGATTGAGTGCGAACTCACCATTTGCATTGGTTTTCGTACCATACCACATGCTCGTAGTATAATCATCCCACGCCACATCGGTACGCATGAAGTTCACCCATGCATAAGGCACTGCCTGTCCTGATTCTAAAATAGTACCTGTTACGTTTGTCTCGTAGGAGACATCCATAGTATATCTGTCAGGAGACGTTTCATAATTCAAATTGGAAGAAGACGAGGCACCGTTCACCGTGAATTCTTCTCCAATTTCCAGATTCAGATACATGCCGTTGACATCCATCAGCTCATAGGTACCTGGATCCAGATAAGTGTAAAACGCTACATCCCCTGATGCTGCATCGTATTTGCCTTCAACCCATAGACCATAGTTCCAAGGATTGTTCAGATAGTCCTGGTACTTAGCCGCTGTTTCAAAATCAGCCGAGGTCAGAACCGGTCTGATGTTGGCATTGAAATAATTATTGTACATCAGGAAGTCATCGTACTCCTGTGTTCCTTGTGTCGGAATGCCCATCAGATCACTTGATGTTGAAAGGGTGATCATGAAGTTTGGTGCAAGTGTCAGATCACTGGTACCTGTGCCTACCGTCACCGTCCTGTCAAGACGGACATAGTGGTTGGTATAGACGCCCGTTGTTTCTTCCGTGTCATACCAGTACTCGCGAATGACATACTCAGCACCGTTTTCAAGTGCGAGTCCAAAGTTTCCGGCATCATCAATATCCGCGCCGGTCCAGAGTGTTCCATCCGCTTTTTCAACCTCGACACGACCATAGTTGATGCCCGTAATCGGCGTACCGTCAAATTCAGCGATAACACCATTGAAGTTCGGTGTCGGTGCTGTAATTGTACTGAGCGAGGCTTCAGAGAGCGTTACAGGTACAGGCGTGCTGAACTCAAACCAGCCGCGTGAAGTCTGTACTCCAACAACCTGATAGCCGTTAGAAGCGTCCAAGTTGGCTTCAAAATAGCCATCCTGTTTAACTTCAACGTAATACTCATAGTTCCATGGCTCGTATTCAAGCAGTATTGGATCGACACCCGTTTGCTGAACAATCATGGAAACGTAAAACTCAGTTGCGTCGACCGAAGCGAGATATGGCGTTGAGCCCGACTTGTACAGATGCCCCGCAAAGTTTGGCTGGGCTTTTGTAATTGTCATTGGCATATCTATAGGTGTTGTTGTTCCGGCTTCAACCACTGTAAGCACGCCGCCCACATCTACAACATCGATTGCTTTATTGATTTCAAACCACGACAGGTCCATATTTTCCATACCTGCATAGTTTGCGCCTGCAGATTCAATAATATATGTCCCCGCTTTTGGCAATGCAAATGTGAAATCGCCGCTTTCATTAATCCAGATGTTATACCATTCATCCATCATGGTTCCGGAATCCGACTTCCATCGGATATCCAGATGACCATTCTTAATCTGTGTTTCACCGTCATAATAAACGGTACCACTGAAGTTCGGCTTTTGAACAGTGATGGTCAGTTCTGCCTTATTGGTACCACTGTGGGTGTTGTTGACATTCATCCACAGATTCTGGTCGTACAGATCGTACCATTTGTCCTTATACTCATAGCCAACCACATGAATCATGGCATCTGTACCGTCTGTCGGCACATCAAAGTTGAAGAATGCATCCCCCGATGCATTGGTTACCGCATTCTGATACCACCAGTTGAACTCATTTTCAACTTCAACACGGTATCCTTCAAGTGGCTGACCGCTTTCGTCAAGCACTGTGATTACCGCATTGTAGTAATCGTTCAAGTCAATATAGTATGGTGATGCCGTTGCTGGAATATTGAAATCAAGTGTCGGATCAAGCTCGACGTACATATCGTTGAAATCAAATTCCTCGATAGAATAATCCCCATCTGGCAGATAGAGGTTGAATCCACCCGTTCTTGAGCTCACCTCGAACTCAGGCGGTTCTTCTCCAGTTCCTGCTGCCTGGGTTATCATAATGCCGCTATATGCATCATAGCCGACATCTGACTCACCAACTCGGAACTGAACAACCATTGTTGCCGGTGGGAGTTTAGTCGTGCCCATACTGATCGCATTTAATGTTCCTGCACTGATTTGTTCAATTTGTGTAGTTGTGATAGTTAGGCCATTTACATCATCCAAATTGGTAAAGCCTGCTTCATTTACAAACAGCTGTCCAGGACCTTCCGAATCCCAGTCACTGCGAACTACGATCAGACTGTAATCGCCAGCCACATTGACCGCCATATTGAAGACGCCGTTTGCATCTGTTATTGTTTCATAATGACCATTTGCACCCTTGAGTTCCACATAGACCTCATCAAGAGGGGTGCCTGTGTAATCCGTAATCGTACCGGTTACAGTAGGTGGTGGGAACTCGATATCTGCAATGGTCGTAATTCCGCTGGACCCGACAGTAAACGTATATGGTGCACTTGGCGAAACCGCCGTACCGTTTACACTGACCGCGTCAATAATGCTGTCGCCTTCATACTTACCAATCAAGGTGTAGTCGCCCGGTGTCAGATACATATTGAACTGTCCGTCTGCTTCTGTTGTAACTTCCTTGATATAGAACATGTCCAGCACATCGAAAAGTTCCCAGTTGCTCATGTCAGCCATGGCTGCCTGGAGGTCATCCAGGTATTCTGACTTGATGAAGATGATATCTTCCTCATAGACCGTACCCGAACGCAGGGAGTTCCCTGAGACATTGTCTGCCGGCAGCTGGATTTGATCCATATACGGATCAAAGCTGCTTCGTACTGGGAAGGCCAGATTCAAATCAATGCTTCGGTCTTCCTTCACGCCTTCAGCATCCTTTTCAGTCAGCTCAAATGCGAGATAGCTACCTGGATAAACACTTCCGTAAATCATGCCGTCAGCGTCCGATGACAGATTGTAGACATTTTCCCAGGTAATCGCCGATCCTGACGTAGGCTCTGGAATATCAGAAACCGGAATCAGGCTCAGATTTGCATTGAGAAGGTAATTGCCATCAGCATCCAGAAGCATGCTGTTGATTTGTGTTTCCATATAGAGTTCGACAAACTCGGTTTCAAACATGGCATTTCCGTTGGCATCAGCGATACCTGCAAAGAAGGAACTGCCTGTAAGCAGTGATTCGGCATCGACTTTCATCGGATATGCATCGAATGCCACTTCAATGAAGTAATCCACACTGTAGTCTGTCTGCACAGCTGCCGCCTGGTAGGATTTTGTAATATACTGGTCTCCGCCTCCTGTTTCCACAACATGGAAGACCAAATCCCCACTGCCGCTGCTTTCGCTCTTAATAATAATTTGTTCCATAGCAACATCGTAATCAAAATCAAGATCTGCAGATCCCTGGTTTTCTACAGAACCCTTGAAAACCATTTCTGTATGCGGTGGCAAAAGTGTGTCCACGCCTACGAGAATCATGCTGTACATGCCATCCGTTACAGGCATGGTATCATAAGGATCTTGATATCCTTCGACACTCACAATGCTTGCGCTGCTTATATCAGATATCTTGTTAAAGAGATCCAGGAACTTGTCCTTGTTGGCACTAAGCTGCGCAACATCCACTTTGTCATTCATGCCAATGACAAAGTAATACACGCCGTCTACGACACCATCAAACTGGAAGTTGTAAGGCTCAGGCGCCATGAAATCCAGCTCAAGGGTTTCATTCATGAGCGTTTCCACTGCGCCAAGACTAGTGAGCGCAGGATTTTCAAATACAAGATTCGCCCTGAGATTGTAGGTGTCCATTGCGGCATCGAGTCCCATATAGTCAGCGTTCACATGTTCGAATGTAATACGTGATTTATCGCTCATGGACATCTCTTCATAGTAAGACTCCATGTAGGTCGCCTCATAGCGCTCCAGCTTGCTTTGAGCTGGTTCGCCGCCAATCAGGTTATCATAGTCCAGTTCCACGATTTCCAAATACAAATCGCCGATATTTCCTGAATACGGCTCTGTAATCACATGGATATCCGTATCGGAACCGATTTGATACTCTTCAATGTATGCCCACTCAAAGAAGGACTCAATTGAAGTCGCATCTGGTGTCCAGTGGAACTCTGTCGTTTCTATTGCCGAAGACGCCTGATTATCGTGGCTGAGTACGATAGTGTTGTCTTCAAAGATGTTTACAGGTACTTCAGCACCCGGATTCATGATCTCTCCGTCAAGTTCCTTGAACCACATGCTGTCGAGCGTATAGTCACCGTCCTGATAAGTGTCCTCATAGAGGGTGAGTGAAAACGGCGTTTCACGTGGGCCGTATCCATCATCCAAATCATAGGAGGAAACACCATCTATAAGCATTCCAGAACCAGCGGTATCCGGAATTCCTGTGTAGATGTATTTGAGGACTGGCAAAACCGACATATCATAAAATCCTACGAATGGCGGCTGTGTTGTACCGTCAAACATAAATGTCGGATCGACATAAAGCTCTTTGTTTGTGCTTGTCAGAAGATTGTATGCGACAACATCTCCGCTTGAATCCTTACCAAGCACATATACGTTTCCATCTGATGGATTGGTATTGATATACTGATCGATCAAAGTTGAATAAGCCTGCATCCCGACATCATCCAGTTCAATGGCAAATGTGGTCTCGCCTGATATCGGCGTGATGTCTATTGGCACAGCCAGACTATATACATACGGATCTGTGTTCAGCACCTGGAATCCGCACATAAGCGAGTCTGCACCATTTAGATAGGCATGACTCGGCGTTGGTGTATCAGAAAGCTGACCGATGCCTTCAACAATAAACTCCAGATTCGCTAAGCCAAAATCAGTTACATTACCAAGATCCATGCTCAGTGTCGGACCTGATAAGGTCAGAATATTGTCCCCAGTAAACTCCCGCACAGTAATGGCTGCTGGAGATGTAGGTCCAAACTGCGCCATATTCTGTGAAAGAACCGTCGCGCCGTCTGTCGTTTCAAAGCGCACATTATCATAAAGTGTGTCTGTATAGACACTCAGCGCCACACGATTGATAAGCGCCCTTACAGTCGGTGTCAGAAAATCAATACGGTATAGCGTGTCGTTTCTAATGGTTTGACCCACTTCCAGCGCGATTTCCAAAACCGATACATCGTTTGAGTTAACAAGATTCCCATTTGCCTGAGCAAGAGATACCTGTCCCCCTGCGCCAACATCTGTCAGCATGACGCCAAAGGTTTCCAAGAAATCCTGCACGCGGTTGTCCGTATCGCCATTCACGACACCCGTATCCGTGATGCCTTCAAGTACAAATTTCAGACCAATCGCCTGCTCGAGGTCGATAGCCGATGGCGATGTATTGTTGAATTGAATATAAGGCGTGGTACCCAAATCGAATTCAAAATACCCCAGCGCATCATACGCCGCACCATATGCCACCTGCCCCAATGGCCCTGAAAATCCCATCGCAAAAATCAGCAATATGCTGATTAGTCGCCATAATCTTTTCTTCAAGCGACTCCCTCCTCTCTTTAGCCTTCTACCAGCTCATAACCCACTATCATCCTGCTTAAAACTACGCCCCCCCTCAGAATTTACCGCACAAACATACATATATTATGATTACCCCATATATGCATATTTATTCTTTTGTTTGTTACCAAATTGTTATATTTGAATCGTTTTGCAATTGGATTTTGTATACAAACCGCACTTTCAGCGTAGTTTCATTTCGACTTTCAATTTGGTTCGCCGCTCGTATTTATATTTATGCAAAATTGATGCATAATATCTTTGTTGCCTCATTTATGAAAACAAAAAATGTTTAAGCATTTAGCCTAAACATTTCAGAATCCATCACATTTCCATAACAATTTGAATTTATCCACTCGGCACATCAGCTATCCCTTATAAAATCTTTAGAATAGAATACGCATGCATAGTTTGGAATTTTATATCAGTATTTCTAATATAATTGAAAGCAACCTGTTTCAGGTACTTGAATGCCTACGTTAATAATTCTTTAGACAAAAAAATCCCCGCTGCAACCACAGCGGGGACTTGATTTCATTATGACTTACTGATTACTTTAGACTTGAGTTGTATCGTCTGCATCCGTTTTTTCTTCAGCAGGCACTTCCGTATCAACTTGTGTCTTTTCAAGGTCTGTCTTCGCGTTGATCAAAGCTTCAAAGGCAAGCTTTTCTGCATCGGCCTGCTCTTTTGCCTTTGCACGCTCTTCTTTTCTGCGTTCTTCATCTTGTGCCACTTTCTCGCGAAGTGCTTCAAGACCATCGCTAAAGCACAGATCGAACTCGTCCGCTTCAAGTGTCTCATATTCCAGAAGAGACTCCGCAATGGTATGAAGCTTGTCGATATTGTCCGTCAGAAGCTGCTCAGCCTTATCGTAAGCGTTGTCCACAATACGGCGAACCTCACGGTCGATTTCAGCTGCAACCTGCTCAGAATAGTTTCTACGCGTTGTCATATCACGACCGAGGAATACCTCATCTTCAGAGCTGTAGGACATGGAGCTCAGGTTTTCACTCATGGCAAACTTCGTCACCATGCTACGTGCAATTGCCGAAACTCGTTCCAGGTCATTGGATGCACCTGTTGAAATATCCTGTAGAATCAGTTTTTCCGCAACACGTCCACCCAGAAGCACAATCAGTTCATTTTCCATCTGCTTCTTCGTACGATAGTTTCTATCTTCCTGTGGAAGCTGCATTGTAAAGCCACCAGCACGCCCACGCGGAATAATTGTCACCTGATGCACAGGGTCCATATCCGGCAGAACTCTTGCAAGCAGTGCATGTCCACCTTCATGATAAGCTGTGAGTCTGCGTTCTTTCTCACTGACAACACGGCTTTTCTTTTCAACACCGGCAATAACTTTCGTTGTCGCCTCTTTGATTGTATCCATGTGAATCTTTGTATCTTTTTTCCTTGCAGCCAGAAGCGCTGACTCATTCATCAGGTTTTCAATATCTGCCGGCGTGAATCCAGGCGTGCTCTTCGCAAGCACTTTGAAATCCACATCGTCAGCAAGCGGTTTGTTTTTAGCATGAACCGCAATGATTTCCTCACGTTCACGAACGTCTGGTCTTCCAACGGTAATTTCACGGTCGAAACGGCCTGGACGCAACAGCGCCGGGTCAAGAATATCCGGTCTGTTTGTCGCTGCAATCATGATAATGCCTTCATTGTCACTGAAGCCATCCATTTCAACGAGTAGCTGGTTAAGTGTCTGCTCACGCTCATCGTGACCACCGCCTAGACCCGCGCCACGTTTTCTACCCACGGCGTCAATCTCATCGATAAATATGATACACGGTGCATTCTTCTTTGCGTTTTCAAAGAGGTCACGTACACGGGAAGCACCGACACCGACAAACATTTCAACAAAGTCCGAACCGGAAATGCTGAAGAAGGGTACGCCGGCTTCACCTGCAATGGCTTTTGAAAGATATGTCTTGCCCGTACCCGGAGGTCCTACCATAAGAATCCCCTTAGGAATACGTGCACCCAGATCCATGTATCTTTTCGGACTCTTCAGGAAGTCGACGATTTCCCAAAGTTCTTCTTTTTCTTCTTTAAGACCCGCAACATCAGCGAATGTGATTTTTTTGCCTTCATCATCCTTGATTAGACGTGCCTTGCTCTTGCCAAAGGACATCACCTTTGACCCGCCACCTTGGGAATTCTGCATAAACACAAACCAAAATACCACCAGAAGCAGTACAAGGAATATGGTTGGCAGTATATCCACGAACCACGGTGTTGGCATTGGCGGTTCACTATTGAGCGACAGCCCGCTGTCCTTAATGACAGTGTAGAGTTCATTTCCGAACGGCTGCTCAATCATACCCGGCACGTGCGTTGTAAAGACAGTGCCATCCGTCAGCTTACCTTGAACAACATTGTTCTCAAGGATTTCCATTTGAAGTATTGTCTTGTTTTCAATATTGTTGATCAGTTCCGTCGTCGTTAGGTCCTTAATCTCTTGCTGATTACCACCGCCAGCAAATTGGACGATTAGGAAAATAACGAGGAAGAGCAATATATAAAAGGTTGCCCCTTTAAAAAACTTTCGCATCCATATCCTCCTCAATTTAAATAAAGTCTCCTCATTCTATCATATTTAAAAAGTTTCAACAACTGTCAGACCACTTGAAAATTCCCACACAGCGAGTTCTTTCATCTATCTTGACGCGTTCGCTGAGTCTGTATCCAACTACCCATATAATGCCTGAACTGTCACACAGCAGAGGAATTTTATCCCGCTCTATGGCCGGAATTTTCAAGTCAATGAAGAATTTCTTTATTTTTTTAGTTCCCTTCATCCCAATGGGATGAAACACATCACCGTCTTCACGGTACCTTACATTTAATTTTCCTTCAATCTTTTCAAGGTCGACAGCGACCTCGTCACTTTGAAGTGTATACCCTTTATAGCTTTCAATGCTCATTTCTTTTTTCTCAAGAGCATGCATTGAGAGTCTCTCATCCATAGCAGAAGTGTCTGCCTTGTCACATTCATATTTCAAATGACCGTAGGCTATTTGAAACACCACGCCGGAAACAATCTTCTTTTTGCCATGCCTGCATGCATCGACAAGTGCAATCAGTTCATCAATCTGCTTGCTTGTCACATCTTTTAGCCCCGTCAGGTCCTTGAGAATTCGCCTCAGAACCCTTGACTTCAGGGCCTCATGAAGTCCCTTGAAATCTTCAAGTGGTATGGGAGTCTGCAAAGTCAAATCAATGCCCATTTCATCGAGCACACCATCCAGACTTGTTTCGATATAGTCCATATCCTTTGAAACAAGAACACCCAGTCTGTACAAGCCTTCCATAATCCGTTCATTGAAGTTCTCTTCAATATAAGGAATCAGTTCATGACGGATCTTATTGCGTGTATAAATGGTCTCGTCATTTGTGTGATCACGGCAAATCGGCAATGCCCTTTGGGCGCAGTAGGCTTCAATCGCATCTCTGGAAAGAAAGAGAACCGGACGTATGATAAACTGTCCTCTTTTCAACGGAATGCCCTTCAGACCATCGATTCCGGTTCCGCGCATAATCCGCATCAGCATGGTTTCGGCCTGATCATTCCTATTCTGGGCAACGGCAATTCGATTGGCCTCCATCTCACGACGTACCTTCTCAAAAGACTCATAACGAACTTTTCGCCCTGCCTCTTCAAATGACATGCCCCACTCTTTCGCCAAAGCCTCAACGGGATAGTCAAACCTATAAAAGGCTAACGCATTGTCCGCACAAAACGCTTCAACGGTCTGTGCGTCCCGCTCAGCATGAATGCCACGAAACAGATGATTGACATGAACAACAAAAAGACTAAGACGCCATTCTTCCCTAATTCTAAGAAACAAGTCGAGCATAGCCATGGAATCTGGGCCGCCCGAAACACCAAGGACTACCTTGTCGCCCTTTTCAAGCAAGTCCTGCTCTATTAAGTTTGACTCGAATGCCTTCAACATTACGATGTCCTCCTAGCCTTTACATTTTTATTGTAGCATAGGCAACTACCCTTGTCCTTGAACAATTTGTGAACGCTGTCCACTTATTTTCCGTTTCCAGGCCTCATTTTCATCAATCAGCACCCAAGATTTCAAGGAAAGTCCTGATTACCGGCTTGTTTTATGCCTGAATACAAAGGCATCTACCCTATCTTGGGCAATTTCAATGAAATTATGCCCTAAAAGCACTTCTTTGGTACCCTCTGGGTCCTCTTCCATGATCATGACGCTCGAATGCTGATTTTTCAAGGCATATTCGAGAATATAGGAAATTACATCTTCATAGTCAGGTCCATAGATAAAGTATATGGTGAGACCATCATCCTTCTGGTCCCAGTCACCAAAAGCAAACACCGTGTCCTTGTAGCGGTAGATGAGCTCACGGCTGACCATCTCCTCCAATAGGGCCTCATCGCTCAAGAGGAAGGTCCAGTCCAGATTCAAATAACCGCCACGCGCCTTCGAACGCAGCCTTTCAAGAAGCCACGCCTTGTCTAATGCTTCCTCGACAAGCACAGGGCGCTCTTCCCAAGACTTTGTCGCCTCTATCATTTTTTCGTCTACGTGCTCACAGATCATGAATTTGAATGCCGCAACCTGCTCAAATCCCTGTTTTTCAATAATTGCAAGACTTTCATGATTTTCAATGAATGAGCTGAGTTCAAGCCGTCTGTAGCCAATTTCTGCAGCGCGCTCCAGCTGATATGCAGCAAGCTTCTTTCCCAGCCCAAGTCCTCTGTACTCCGTATCTACTCGAATTCCTTCCAGCCACAGAACATCGTTTGCAAGTGCTGTGATTTTCGCACAGCCGGCAACAAGACCGTCTACGGTTATGACAGAAAACTCGCCGCCTTCTTCCTTGACCCACTTGTCGAACACATAAGGGATGTAATCATCGCCATCCCAAATGCGACTGGATATATCCTTAAGCCGTTCCTTATCCTCCGGCTTCGCCCGTCTGATTTCAATCATAAAACACCCTCCCCCTGTAAGTAATTTCACATTACCAAAATTGGGGTATTGCGTCAATTAGGATATGGAAATCATTAGTGTTATTTTGTGTGCACTGTTCCTTATAGAAAACACAGAGCAATCTGCGATTGCTCATGTCGCTAGACGTGCCATATACGGTGAAAGAATCAAAGCGTCATTTGTGCTGGCACAAAAATGACGCTTTGATTCTTTCACCGTGCATTTCTTTGTCTCATACGAAAAAACAACATATCCTAAGATATGTTGTCTTTATTTGGCGACCCAGAACGGACTCGAACCGTCGACCTCCAGCGTGACAGGCTGGCGTTCTAACCAACTGAACTACTGGGCCATATGGTGGGAGTAATAGGGCTCGAACCTATGACCCTCTGCTTGTAAGGCAGATGCTCTCCCAGCTGAGCTATACTCCCATCTATATCAGAAACTGCGTCATGCTTCATCATACCGAAGTACTCCACACTGCATGTATCCTGCACATTTGCTTGTCATCGCATTCGCGAAGACAATATTCATATTACAGGAGCCTGAAGCATTTGTCAACTCCATTTTTCTGCAATAAATGGTAGCGGCGAGTGGACTCGAACCACCGACCTTTCGGGTATGAACCGAACGCTCTAGCCAACTAAGCTACGCCGCCACGACCGTCACGCTTGAAAATGTTTTCACTTGTGACGACAAGATATATATTACACGAGTACAGGATTACTGTCAATAAATATTTGAACATTGCCTGCATGAAATCCCATTTTGAATCATGCCCTTAAAGGATGAGTTTCTCCATGAGGCAGCCTTCAAGATTATCATAATCACTAATGCTGAGATTCTCTATACGAAGTGCGCCTAAAATAGCTTCGATAACAAGCGCTCCCGCCAATATGATATCTGCCCTTTTGGGTTGAAGCCCCTTTATTTCTGTTCTTTCTTTCACGGTCTTCTCTGCAAGCATTTTGTTCATGGTCTTGATTTCCCCACGCGTCACTTGGCTGTTTTGGATCTTCATTCTGTCATAATGTGTCATTTCAAGTTTCATGGCGCCCAGCGTCGTTGCTGTCCCGCCAATGCCAATTGCCTTGCCAATCGAAAAACGCTTGATGTCTTCTATGGCCTCGGCAGCTATTGCTGCAATATCCGCTTTTACGGACTCGAGCTCTTTGTCAGAAACCGGATCTGTTGTGATGTGCTTGCCCGTCATTCGAACTGCGCCCACATTGATGCTTTTCGCATACTCGATTCCGTCTGCACCGCCGACAATCAACTCTGTACTCCCACCACCGACGTCAATGATCAGTATGCGTCCGTCCGGATCAGGCACACCTGCAAGAACTCCCAGGAATCCGATTCGCGCCTCATGTTCACCACTTATGACTTCAATATCGAGCCCACAGGCAGCCTTGACACGGGCTACAAAGTCATCCCGGTTCGATGCGTCCCGTACAGCACTGGTTGCCAGGGCAAAAACTTGTTGAGCACCCCAGGCTCGTGCTTCAGACGCCAGCTCTACGATGGCATCCACACTTCTTTCCATGGCGGCTTCAGACAAGACCCCTGACTCATTGACACCTTCCCCGATACGTGTCATGATCAATGATTTATCGCCACTGAACAGGCTTTCATCCTTGATTTCCGCCTTCAAAAGCCTGATTGAATTAGTACCTATGTCAATTGCAGCTGCACGCATATATTTTTCCTCACATTCCCTTTCGATTCACAGCCCAGGTTCTCACTCCTGCATATAGAAAAACCCGGGGTTCCCGGGTATCTATACCAGCGCATATCCACTTTTCAAGGATGGTTGTCTGGCCGTTTAGGTTTGTTGTATTCGAAGCTTTATACGCTTATCTAGATCCGTATCCGTTTCCTCTTCTTCCAGAAGTTTTCGCGGCTTTACGAACGTCTCTCAGCTTCTCGTCAGAATTTTTCATGAAACTGTTGAGCATACCTTCAAAATCATGAGGCTTCTGTTGACGCTTGTCTGAATAATCCCGTGGCGGTCTGCTGTTTCTTTCATTTCCACTTCTCTCACTTCCGCTTCTTGGGCTTCTGTTTTCAGCATTTTGCGGTCTGCTCTTACTTGCGTTTTCTGAACGTCTTTCCCTCGGCGCACTTGCCTTAGGCGCTCCAGCAGTTTCCGAAGCCTGACGGATTGAAAGACTGATTTTTCCCTTTGGGTCAATGGAAAGAACCTTCACCTTAACAGCTTGATTCTCTTTGAGATGATCCCCAACCTCTTTGACATAATCATTTGCTATTTCAGAGATATGGCATAAACCCGTTTCTCCACTAGATAGCTTTACAAAAGCGCCGAACTTCGCAAGGCCCGTTACAGTCCCTTCGAAAATCTTACCCACTTCGATGGCCATAAAAAAAATTATCCTCCCTTAAAAGATTATGAACACAATGTGCAGGGCATAGACCCTTCCCACTTATTATATATGCCTTAAACAGGCAGAATCAATCAGAAACTTCAGAAATAATTCCATCTGCCTCAGCATTATCGTCTTGTATTATATAAATGATTTCATTTGGCTTAACCATTTTTAGCTTTTCTCGGGCAATACGCTCTATTGTTTCAGCACTGGATGCATTTTCAAGCTCCTCTTCAAGGGCTTCCACATCTTCTTTGAGGACCACTATTTTCTGCTGGCAGGCGGCCTCTTCAGCACGGAGCTGCTGCAGTTTTGCCTCTTGCCTGAAAAAAGTGATGCCTACATAGACCAGAAAGGCAACCGCAAACAAAACAACGACCCTATTCCTTTTTAGAAAACGAGCTGTACCATTCATGATTTACCCTTTCATCATATGTATTATTCCGGAAGCTGCCTATACAAGTCCAGCGCCTCTTCCTTCTTCACATGCTCTTTCAGCGCCAGCACCTCGACGCGAATGGTCTTCGAAGCGAATCCAAGCGTGATGATGTCACCCACCTTGACCTCACTGCCAGGCTTGGCAGGCTTATCCCCTATGAGGATACGTCCTTGGTCACAGGCTTCTTTGGCAATCGTTCGGCGCTTGATCAGCCGGGATACCTTTAAAAACTTGTCTATTCTCATTTCAAACTCCATTTCCATCCGACAATCCCATGTGCAGACACCCGACATTGTAGCGGCGCACTTTGTCAAATTATGAAAGGATTGTATTTGTTTCAAATATAAAGAAAAAAGCAGCAAGGCTGCTTTTAACTTTTATTACTTGTTAACTAGTTCTTTAAGCGCTTTACCTGCTTTGAAAACAGGTGCTTTTGATGCTGGAATGTCAATAACTTGCTCAGGGTTTCTTGGGTTGCGGCCTTTTCTTTCTTTTCTCTCACGAACGTCGAAAGTACCGAAACCTACAAGCTGAACCTTGTCTCCAGCTACTAGTGCTTCTTCAACAGATTTCATAAAAGCATTCAGAGCCATTTCCGCGTCTTTCTTAGTAAGACCCGATTTTTCTGCCATACTTGTTACCAGTTCCGCCTTATTCACAGTAAAACCTCCTCAATCAGTTGAAATTCTAGCTCACATTGGCTATTTATATCTTATATTGAAATTACCTTTTTTATCAATACTTTTTTCAACTTTTTTTGCTACAAATCCAGTTTTTTTGCGCTGTTCCACAGATTATCCATCTCCGAAAGGGTCATATTGTTCAAAATTTTACCTTTTTCCAGTGCTTTCTCCTCGACATACCGGAATCTGCGTAAAAATTTCTCATTGGTATGGCTGAGAGCAACCTCTGGCCTAATCTTTAGGAAACGGCAAACATTTACAACTGCAAAAATCAAATCTCCCAGTTCTTCCGAAATCCGATCCAGGTCTTCTGACTCATAAATTTCCAGGAATTCATCAAGTTCTTCATGAATTTTTGCAATCGCATCCTTAATATGATCCCAGTCAAAACCGACATCGGCTGCCTTTTTCTGAATCTTATATGCACGCATAAGCGCCGGAAGACCCTTTGGAATACGCTCCATGGACTCGACATGCATACTTTCCTGCTTTTCTTCTTTCTTTATGGCTTCCCAGTTCACGACGACATCATCTGAACCGTCGACACTGACTTCGCCAAATACATGCGGATGTCTGCGCAGCAGTTTCTCACAGATGCCCGTCGTCACATCATGAATGTTGAAGTAGCCGTTTTCCTCAGCTATGGCAGCATGGAAGACCACTTGAAGTAGCACATCGCCAAGCTCTTCCTCGAGCTCATAGAGGTCTCCCTTATCGATGGCATCGAGCACTTCATAGGATTCCTCAATGAGACTCGGCTTCAGACTCTCATGGGTCTGCTCACGGTCCCACGGACACCCATCCGGTGAACGCAAAATCTCCATAATCCCGATAAGATCATCAAAGAAGCGCTTTCGCTCTCCATCCATGGGAAGACCCGGTATGTATAAGGAGGTCAAATGATCGTGCAAGTCATCTCGCTGGTCGATTTCATAGAGCTTCATTGGCTCGATGCGTTCTTCGCCCGGAATGCCGGCACCGCGTACGACAATGACCTCCTGGTCATCCTCATAGTACTTGCCCAGCTCCAGTTTCACCCGCGACGCCGTCATTCTGTCATAGACCTGAATAACCAGATTGTCCATTGTCACATCCGGCACCTGCACCTCTATCTGAAGTGCGTCAAGCACCTTGAGGCCATGAACCGGATCACGTTTCAGGCTGGTTATGATCGCATCTATAAAGCTGGCACCATGGACGAACTCTATTGCATCTCCCGCTGCCTCAGCAAAGGCCTGCAGGTGTTCGACCGTCTTTTCCGCAACAAAGGGATTTCCCGGCACCGCATAGACCGTAGGCGCGCTTTCAGCCTTTGTCCAAACATCTTTAGCAACATTCATATAGACTTCATCGAAGGTTTCATATTTTTCATAATAGGCGTCGTAGGACTCAAACTTTATGCCTCTTTCACGAAGCTTGTCCACAACCGGATGCTTTTGGGTCCTTAAGTAGACCGTTTCCGATTTTTCTAAAACCTCAAGGGCTTCAACCGTTAGAAAATTCATACCACCAGGGCCTAGCCCGACGATTTTCAATTTATGACTCATTTTATCCTGCCTTTCTGAAACTCAATTTTGCAGCGAGTTTCTTCAGTTTTCTTCCCCCAGGCATCATTTCCATATCTTCCTCAGTCAAAGTTCCTGTAACAAAGAGCATCAGTACAAATACGAGGCCCCCGACCGCAACCGCCGCAACAGTGGCAAGTCTACCGGCGCTCAGCACGCTCATGCTGCCCACCAGAGCACCATTTACCAGCATATATGTGATTTTCACACCGACAACCATCACAAGACCATCGATTGCGGGTTTTATAAAAATCTTTGTAACATTCGGTTTAAAGTCGACAATTTTCATCAGACTGGCAAAGTTCAGTATGCTCGCGCAGGCAAATGCACTAATCGTAGCGATTGCAGCACCTCGAATGTTCAGTGACGGTATGCCCACCAATACATAGCTGAGTATGCCCTTCAAAACCGCTCCGACAAAGAGGTTTCGTGCAGGCAGGTTCTGTTTGCCAAGCCCCTGAAGTATGCCCGTCGTAACCTGATACATGGACAGGAACAGAACCCCCCAGCCAAGTATCTGGAGAATGGCACCTGTACTCGAAGCAATCTCGATCTGCATTGGATAAAGCAGCTTCATGATTGGCTCCGCAAGGGAAATCAGTCCCAGCGCACAGGGAAGACCAATGATCAGACCCAGTCGCAGGCCCGTTTCTATCGTATGGTTAAGCTCTTCAGATGCCTTCTTTGCCATGAGACCTGCCACAGCAGGCACCAGGCTTATTTGAACCGCCGCGGTAACGGTTTGCGGCAAATTCACAAGGGTTTGGGAATAGCCGGTAAGCTGTCCGTAGAGGTCGTTGGCCTGCTCGATGATCCCAATGTCATTGAGACGGCGCATGACAATGAAGAGATCAAGCATGGTCATAATAGGAATGACCGATGCACCTATAGTGATTGGCACTGCAATTTTGAGGACCTTCTTTATGATTGTACGTTCGCTTTCCTCAACCTGATCGGGCAATTTCGTGTCGATTTCTCCTAAAGCGCCCTTCTTCTTCATGTGCCTGTAATAAAGGAAAATGATCAAAAATCCGAAGAAAGCACCCGAAGTCGCGCCGAACGTGGCTCCAGCTGAAGCGTATTCAAGGCCGTACTTATAGAAGGTGAAGGCCAGACCCAGGCCCACAACCACTCTGAAGAACTGCTCTGCAATCTGCGAATAGGCATAGGGCTTCATATCCTGAAGACCCTGGAAGTAGCCTCTAAATGCAGACATAACCGCAACAAAGAGTATTGCCGGTCCAAGTGCCATGAATGAGTAGAAGCCGCCCTTGTTCTTCACATAGGTTGTCACCCAGTCTGCGCCCAGGAGCATGAAGAACATCCCGATCATACCTACAATGGCCATGAGCTTTAGTATTGTTTTGAATACCCGATGCGCACCATAATGGTCTCCCACAGCAGTTCGCTCTGCAATGGTCTTTGCAATGGCAGCGGGAAAACCTGCCGTCGATATGACAATCAGCCAGTTGTACATCGGGTACGCTGTCTGATAGTAACTCATACCCTCATCACCTATTAGATTCGCAAGCGGAATCCTGAAAAAGGCGCCCATCACCTTTATGACTATAGCCGCAGCACCCAGTATTGCGGCTCCCTTAATAAAGGAATCCCCTGTTTTTTTCGACATTGTTGCCTCCTAATTGAGCCTACGCCCTAGATTACTAAAACATAAACATTATATCAGAAGCCACCACCGGGATAAAGCGAATCGGGTCCATACGTAATATTTCTCTGTTACAAACCATTCTCAGTTGGGGTATAATAGAAAGTGAGTTGGGATAAAATTACACATCATACGAAAACAAGAAGGAGGCATTTTTTATGGGCACGTTTGGTCAGAAACTCGTTGGCGACAAAAAGGATCATATTCTTGAACTGCTGAACAAAGCGCTTGCAGATGAATGGCTGGCACACTACCAATATTGGATCGGTGCAAAAGTCATCAAGGGACCTATGAAGGAATCCATTGCAGCGGAGTTATTGCAACATGCTACTGAGGAAATGGCACATGCGGAACTTGTTGCAGACAGGATTCTTCAGCTTGGTGGAACACCAATTCTCACACCTTCGGATTGGATGAAGTGGACAAACTGCGGGTACGAAACACCTGAAGACCCATTCGTCAAAGCCATTCTCGAACAGAATATCAAGGGCGAACAGTGTGCAATAGAGGTTTACAACGCCTTGATGAAAGAAACTGAAGGCGTGGACTTCATCACGTATGATATTGCAATGCAGATTCTCAAAGACGAAGTTGAGCACGAAGAAGATCTTCAAGCACTTTCAGAAGACCTTGACCTCATGTTTGAGTATCACAAATAGGAATACATAAAAACGGCTGTGGTAGGCACCACAGCCGTTATTTTTTTACTTTATATTTTCAAGAAATCTTTCGACCTTAGCTGCATCAACAAGTGCTGACACTTTTTCAGCGTAGGCCTTCTGCGAGAGCGAATCAATAATGGACTGCTTGTAGACACTAATTTCTTCTTCTGAAGCACCTGTTTCCTCTAGATCTTTAATGGTTTGAACATCATCGATTTTAATGATGTGATAGCCAAACTGCGACTGGACAGGTTCACTGATTTCACCGACTGCAAGGCCAAAGGCCACATCCTCAAACTCCGGTACCATCTTTCCGCGCGGGAAATATCCGAGACTTCCGCCGTTTGATGCACTTCCAGGGTCTTGAGAATATTCTGTAGCCAGCTCGGCAAAATCCTCGCCCGCTTCAATCTTCCCTTGTACCAGCTTCATTGTCGCATCGTCATTGAAAAGAATATGACTCGCGCTCACCAGTACCGTTTCTGTTTCATAGAGCCCCTCAAGGGTTTCACTATCTGCTTCAATTTCACTTCGGATCATGGCGTTGAACTCTTCTGCAATGAACTGTGATTCTATCTGATTCTTAATGAAATCTTCTCCAAAATTCATTTCATCATAGAAGGCTTTTGTTTCCGCATCTGTTTCAAGAACCTCTTCAAAATTGTCATAGGCTTCTTGAACATCTGCTTCTGGGACCTCGTAGCCGCTGTCCTTAACATACTCAACAATCAGCTTTTCGCGAATCATGTTCTCAAGCAGCTCTTCCTGAACAATCTCCTTCACAGGTCTGCCGCCGATTTCCTGTGTCCAGATGTTCTCACCGAACATGCTGTTGTAGGCATTCTCCATCAGTGCAAAATTGCTGTCATATGCTGTTTTCGTAATGCTATCTCCGTCGACAGTCGCAACAATCACTTCGTCTTTTCCAGATCCCTGACTGCCGGCATTGTTACCGTCGCCCGGCTGACACCCGGTCAGAATCGACGCCGCCAGCAGCACGAACGTGACCGCAAGCGTAAGGTTCCTTTTTAAGCCCATAGTATAATCCACTCCTTAATATATTTCTGTATCGATTCTCGCATAAATGTGCTCTACTCGTCATTATATCTTATATTCACCATTCTGAAAACCGACAATATCCTCCATGACCTTGATGAGTTCCATCAGCTTCTGTTCTCTGGATGCCGGCTTCTTCGGAAACTTGTAGATGAAGTGTGGCTGAGATCCCAGATTGAACAGAATGCGTCTGCCAAACTTCTGAGTCGCAAGGGCAATCGTCTCCGGTTTGAGCATACGGTCATCGCCAAACTCAAATCTGAAGGATAGGGTTTCTTCCTTGATCAGATGGATGCGCACCGCCATGCCAAGGCCCTTGAGGTAGGAAATCCGAATGAGGTTATAGACAACCGTCGGCAAGGTTCCGTAACGGTCTTCGATTTCCTCTTCAATGGAGAACGCGTCTTCCTGATTCCGAATTGTGGATATCTTTTTATAAAGCTCCAGCTTGTGCTGGGGATTTGTGACAAAGGTATCCGGAATAAATGCACTAATGTTGTATTCAACCGTGGTATCAATCTGAGGAATGATTTCTTCACCCTTGATGTCACGCACCTTTTCTTCAAGCATTTTTACAAACATCTCATAACCGACAGTCGCCATGTGACCGCTTTGTGCAGCACCAAGAATATTGCCTGCTCCACGGATTTCAAGGTCCCGCATTGCAATTTTGAATCCTGACCCCAGCTCAGTGAACTCCTTGACCGCCTTCAGCCGCTTCTCCGCAACTTCAGGTAGCACCTTGTCCCTGGCGTAGGTCAGATAGGCGTAGGCTATACGGTTGCTTCTGCCTACCCGCCCTCTCAACTGATAGAGCTGGGAGAGCCCCATCTTGTCCGCGTCATTGATGACGATGGTGTTCACATTGGAAATATCCAGTCCTGTTTCGATAATGGTTGTGCACACAAGCACATCAAACTCATGATTCAGGAAGTTCATCATGATTTTTTCAAGCTTCACTTCACTCATCTGGCCGTGTGCAAACTGTATGCGTGCGTCTGGAACCAGTTTGGCCAGACGGGCTGTCACCTGATCGATATCACTGACACGGTTATGGACAAAGAAGACCTGTCCACCACGGTCTATTTCACGCTCAATCGCTTCTGCGATAAGATTCTCATCGTATTCGGTGACATAGGTCTGAACAGGATACCTGTCCTCTGGAGGATCTTCAATAATACTCATATCCCGTATGCCAATCATAGACATGTGAAGAGTTCTCGGAATCGGAGTTGCCGTAAGACTCAGCACATCTACAGACTCCTTGAGCTGTTTGATTTGCTCCTTGTGCTTAACACCAAATCGCTGTTCCTCGTCAATAACCAGCAGCCCCAGGTCCTTATACTTCACATCGATCGACAGAACCCTGTGGGTTCCCACCACAACATCGAGAACACCCGAGCGCAAGTCTTCGACAATCTTCTCCTGCTGCTTTGGCGTTCTGAAACGGCTGAGCATCTCCACTTTGACCGGAAACTTTGAAAAACGTTCCTTAAGCCTGTCGTAATGCTGCTGGGCAAGGAGGGTTGTCGGAACGAGAAATGCAACCTGTTTTGAATCCATAACGGCTTTGAACACTGCACGAATAGCAACTTCAGTCTTGCCAAATCCAACATCGCCGCAAAGAAGGCGCTCCATAGGCGCACCCTTCTCCATATCCAGTTTGATTTCCCCAATGCACTTGAGCTGATCTGGTGTTTCCTCATATGGGAACATGTCTTCAAACTGCTTTTGCCACTCCGTATCCGCACCAAAGGCATAGCCAATTTTCCCATGCCTTGACGCATAAAGGGCAAGAAGTTCATCGGTCATATCCTCTATGGACTTTTTCGCTTTTGCCTTGGCACGTTTCCACTCGGCGCCGCCGAGCTTGCTCAGTTTCGTTTTCGCAGCCTCATTACCAATATATTTTTGAATAAGATCCATATTTTCAACCGGAATATAAAGCACATCATCGCCGGAATATGAAATCTTCATGTAGTCCTTTTTCTGTGTGTCCACGACCAGCTGGTCGATGCCCACATACTTGCCAATACCATGGGCCTCATGAACAACATAATCCCCCACAGACAGTTCATTGAAGGATTTGATCAGCTGTCCAGAGCGTTTCTTGCGCCGTGTCTTTCGGTGGACACCGGAAATCTCCTTGTCCGTCAGAACCGCATAGCGAATATCTCGTAGGATAAAGCCGTGCTTGAGGTTAATGGGGCAAATCAGAACTTTGCCCGACACAACGGCACTGTCAATTTCTTTGACAATCGCGGAGTCGACCTCATAATCATCGAGAATCCGCTTAAGACGTTCGCCTTTTTCAAGGGTTGAAACCGCGAGAACAATATGATAATCCCGCTTGAGCCACTGCTTGATTTCATCCGCCATAGCAGAATGTTTGCCGTGAAAGAGCGGCGCCTCCACGGTTTGGAAATGAATGATTTGGTCCAGCCTGAAGTCGTCAATACGCTTGGTCAGATTGTCCATGAGAATCACAGGATGCCTTCCAATGTCCTCTAAAATCCGATCATAGCTGTAAATATTGTTGATTTGGTCGGCAAGGAGCGCGCCTCTTTCAAAATAATTCTTAAAACGCTCCCGGTAATCCCTGATGTAGCGGTCTGCCCGCTCATGGGTCCGGCTCGGTTCCGATATGTAAATGGGTGCGCGCACCGGCATAAAATCCATCAGGGTCGCGTCTTCCGCGTACATGAGGTCAAAATATCTGTCCAGTCCGTCAACATAAACCTCTTCATTGATATGTTCCTTGAGCAGCGCCAGCTTTTGAGCCAGCTCTTCGCTCTCTATGGCAGGCAGGTGTGCGCTGATTTTCTCATCCAGCCTTTTGCGTGCCGCGTCATCAAGCAGCACTTCCCTACATGGTCCAACATTTACGCTGTCGATTTTATCCTTTGACAGCTGGTTTGAAGGATCAAAGGTTCTTATGGAATCAATCTCATCATCGAAAAACTCAATCCGCACCGGCTCATCCATTCCAGGTGCGTAAACGTCCAGAATCCCGCCTCTTAAGCTGAAATGGCCTTTGGAGTCAACCATATCCACACTTTCATAACCCATATTGACCAAGGTATGTAGGGTGGCCTTCAGGTCATAGGAATTGCCAAGTTCAAATTTGAGCCGATTGACCTCCCACAATTTTTTTGCAGGAAGACGCATGAGCAGTGCTTCTGAAGTGGTGACAACCGTCAGGGTTTCACCTGCGATAAGACGTTCAATCACGCCAATGCGTTCGTGGATATTCTGATTCGAGTGTGCGTACATATCGAAGAAGACCATTTCACGCGCAGGAAAATAGGCTGCCACATCCCCAAATGCATTCAGGTCATCCACAAGTGCCTTTGCCTCTACCTCAGAACTTGCAATCACAAGGTTTGCAGCATTAGCTTTTAAATTCGTATAAGCGATCATCTGGGCGCTGAGAGTCCCCCATACACCGGTTACAGATATACTGCCATAGCCCTCATCCAGACTTCGGACCAGGGCTCTTGTCGCTTTTGCGTTCTCAAAGGGTTGAAACAACGCTTGCTTCATTTTCTTCTCCTGTCTAGCTCCACTTCCATTTACCCATTGAAGCGATTCATTGCCAAATCCACGCCATCTGTAATCATGGTTTCAATTGCATCCCCTGCGTTTTTCACAACAGAGACAACCTGTTTGGCTTCCTCTTTGGAAAAACGACCGATCACGTAGTCTGCAAGATCTCTACCGTTCTCTGGCCTGCCAATTCCCATGCGTACCCTGGGAAACCCGTCGTCTTTCGATAGGAAAATGATGTTGCGCATGCCATTGTGTGTTCCGGCGCTGCCCTTCTTTCGGATTCGAAGCTTGCCAAAATCCGTATCAATATCATCATAGGCGACAATCAGTTTCTCCATATCGACATTGTAGTATGAGAGAATCTGCATTACGGATTCACCGCTCAAATTCATGTACGTCTGGGGTTTTACAAGCACTATTTTCTCGGTCCCTAAACGCCCTTCACCAATCAGCGCCTTGTGTTTAATCTTATTCACTGGTATATCAAGCTTCACGCTCAAATAATCTATAACCTCAAACCCGATATTATGACGGGTGCCGTCATATTTTTTTCCAGGGTTTCCAAGTCCTACTACTACATACATTTCATCACCTCTGTCCTTTGTGACAACTTCTCGCGGCGCTCATTATACCAAAGTCGTCAGACTCTTTCAAGAATGTGGGCATAAATCTCATTTCGATTTAATATGTGCCCACGTAAACAAAGACCCGGATTGGATTATGCATCTTCTCCGGGTCTTACAGGTTTCACCTTACAGGGCACCTGAATACAGGCTATCAAGACTTGATTTTGAATTTGCTGATATTCTCACTCATGGTCTTGGACATGTAGTTCAGCTGTTCTGCGGCACGCGCAACCTCATCCACTGCCATATTCTGCTGCTGAACGGTCGCTGTGACTTCCTCAGACGCCGCTGCCGTTTCCTCTGAAACTGCAGATATGTTTTCGATTGAGGATACGATCTGATCTTTATCTTCATTAAGGACGTTGACACTCTTGACAATGGCCTGAATCTGATCGGCAATGCCTTCAATCGATTTCGAAATGATGGCGAAGGAGCTGTTCACATCCTGAACCGCCAGGGACTGCTCTTCACTGATCTTCTTCACATTGCTCATGCTGTCAACGGTCTTCTCACTATCAGAACGGATATTCATGACAATATCCCTGATTTCATCTGTAGCACCTGCAGACTCCTCAGCCAGTTTTCGAATTTCTTCGGCAACAACGGCAAAGCCTCTGCCGTGTTCACCTGCTCTGGCCGCCTCAATGGATGCATTGAGGGCAAGCAGGTTGGTCTGCTCAGAAATGGAACTGATGGTGTCGAGTATTGTTCCAATATGCTGTGTCTTGCTGTTCAGTTCGTCAATGACCTGTCCGATTTCAACATTGGCTTCATCGGTCAGTTTGCTCTTCTCACGTAGGCCTTCAATGGCTGTCATACCCTGCATGTTGGCATTTTCAACCTCTTCTGCAGAGCTTTGGATGCGTGTTGTATTTTCAGTAAGGACTTTGAAACGATCTGACAGCTGCCTTGCAATCATAGCGCCTTTTTCAGCGTCATGCGCCTGGTCCTGGGCACCCTTGGCGATATCTTCCACCGTACGGGACACCTCTTCAGCGGATGCGCTGGTTTCCTCACTGGTTGCAGCGAGATTTTCAGCCGCATGGGTGATTTCGTCGGAAACCCCTTTGATTTTACCGATTAGGGCACCGAGTTCATCCAGAGTATCTCCAATATAGACACTGAGGACCTTGAGCTCATCATTGGAGCTGACCTCTGGTGTTGCGGTCAAATCGCCATCCTTGACCAGTTCCATGGAAGCCACCATGGCACCCACATTTTTCGATATACGCTTTGAAAAGGCCCACGCTACCAGCATACTGATTACCAAAGTAAAGAGCCCGACCACAAGGATATTCCTCAATATGCGTGTGGTTTCCTTCTCAATTTCGTCCATATACATCGTGGCAAGGAGGCGCCATCCCGTCTTATGAATGGTTGTGAATACGGCAAACTTGCTTTCCATACCCGTCTCTTCTTCCCACCTGTAATCGACCGAACCCGCTTCACTAGCCACCATAGCCTCATTTATGGCAGTTACCGGCCCTACGCTTCCGATGATATCGGGGTTCTTATGCGTCAGAACGACCAGGTTCTTATCCAAAAGTATCGGATAGCCCTTCTCCCCAATCTGCATTTCATTGAGCATGTTTGCAATATCCTGAAGGGAAACATCGATTCCCACAACGCCATCAAACTTGCCACCGTCATAGACGGCTTTCGTTACAGTAACCACGGTTTGACCTGTGGCGGTATCCTGATATGGGTCTGTCCACACAACCGACCCACCGGCTTCCTTGGCTGCCAGGTACCAAGGTCTTGTCGTCGCATCAAAATCAGCTGGCAAATCTGCAGGTGGGCGCACATGGAAATCCCCGCCGTCAACCGCATAATAAGCGTTCAGCACTTCTGATTCCGACTCCAGAACATTATCCAGAACCTTGAGCATCCACGGCAAGGAGTCCGCGTAGGTATCCACACTGGTAATATTGGAGTCCCGCGCCAGATACTCCACAATGTACTCGAACCTGTCCAGATAGTTGACCGTGGACTTGTCCACACTATTCAGCAGTTCACTGGTCATTTCCTTGAAATTGTCCTTGAGCATGTTGGTCCCTGTCAGATAGGAAATATAGCCCAGTATGCTCAGGGACGTGACAATCACGGCAAGAAACATGACCATGATGATTGTGCCCATACTTCGGTGCTTGATTTTGGTCGATGCGTTCTCAACCTTTTTCACTTTTGATTTTTTTACCTTGTCTTTTTTTCCTGCCATTATAATCCCCTCCCGTCATAATCCATGCCCTATTCTTACCCCATTAGAAATAGGAGTATAGCACCTTAACAAATCTTTAGGTTTTCAAAGGCAGTGATAAGAAGCGGCAATCAAGCATAAAAAAACCGCCATGCAAAGGCATGGCGGTCCTGAATAATTTTAGTTTTCATCGAAAAGCTTGCTTACAGAATCATTGTGGAAGATTCGGCGAATCGACTCCGCGAATAGCGGTGCCACAGAAAGCTCTTTCAGGTTTGGAATGTCAAAACGCTCATCCAGATAAATCGTGTCAAGAACAACCAGTTCCTTGATTACAGATTCTTTGATTCTTTCAAGTGCAGGGCCCGAAAGTACAGGATGCGTACAGCATGCGTAAACTTCCTTAGCGCCTCTTTCCATCAGTGCGTTTGCAGCATTGCAAATTGTGCCTGCAGTATCAATCATGTCATCAATCAGGATGCATGTGCGTCCTTCGATTTCACCGATAACATTCATAACTTCTGATACATTTGCTTTAGGACGACGCTTGTCAATAATTGCAATTGGTGCGTCCAGACGGTCAGCGAACTTTCTTGAACGCGTAACACTGCCCAGGTCAGGCGAAACGACAGTTACATCTTCAAGTTGCTTGTTGAGGAAGTACTCAGAAAGGATTGGGCCACCTACCAGATGATCCACCGGAATATCAAAGTATCCTTGAATCTGCGCAGCATGCAGATCCATTGTCAGCACGCGGTCTGCGCCAGCAGCTGCAATCAGGTCAGCTACAAGCTTAGCACTGATCGGATCTCTCGCCTTTGCTTTTCTATCCTGTCTAGCGTATCCGTAGTATGGAATAACCGCTGTAATTCTGCCTGCCGAAGCACGCTTTAGTGCATCAATCATAATGAGCAGTTCCATCAGGTAACGGTTTACCATTGGACGAGATGTTGACTGAACGATGTAAACATCACAGCCACGAACTGTTTCTCTAATGTTGACAGCAATTTCTCCGTCACTGAAGTTGGTAACATCTGCGTCACCTAGCGGCACACCCAGCTCTGCACAAATTGCTTTTGCAAGCTCCTTGTTCGAGTTACCTGCGAAGATTTTAATTGCTTTACCCTTGCTATGCATTTTGACCTCCAAATCACTAAAAAACTCACGTAAGAGGAAATCCCCTCTTATTTAAATAGCTTCTTCTTATCCACCCAACCAGGCTTGTTTACCTGCCTAGCTCTGGCAACAGCCAAGGCCTTTTCCTGAACATCCTCTGTCACAGTGGAACCGGCAGCAACGTATGCGTTCTTCTCCACAGTAACCGGCGCAATCAAATTGACATTGCAGCCGACAAATGCCCCATCCTCTACCTTGGTTCTATTCTTGTTCTTGCCATCATAATTGACAAATACGACACCGCAGCCGATGTTCACATTTTCTCCGACGTCTCCGTCGCCTATATATGCTAGATGAGAGACCTTTGAATGGTTCCCAATCGTTGAGTTCTTAACCTCCACAAAATCACCGACTTTGACATGCTGTCCGATTTTGCTGTTTGGTCTCAGGTAAGCATAGGGACCCACCTTTGTATGCGCGCCCACACTGCTGTCCACCATAGTGGAAGAACGTACTTCTACGTCATTTTCAAGCGTGCAGTTCTCAATACGTGCGTCGGGACCGATGACACAGTCTTCACCAATTACCGTTTCCCCTGCAAGGAAGGCGCCTGGATAAACGACCGTATCGCTGCCTATTCTGACTTTCTTTTCTATATATGTATTGCCTGCGTTGATGATGGTGACACCCTCGACCATGAGCTTTTCCATAATACGAGCCTGCATAATGCGTTCAGCCTCATGCAGCTGTATCCTTGAATTGACCCCCAGCATCTGAGCTGGATCCTCTACGGCAAATCCGCCGATTTTATGCCCATAGCCTCGAATGATTTCAATAACATCTGTCAGGTAGTATTCACCCTGTGCATTGTCGTTCTTAAGTGCGCTGAGCGCTTTCTTTAGGACATCACCCCTGAAGCAGTAAACCGCTGGATTGATTTCCTTGATGGCGCGCTGCGCTTCATCTGCATCCTTATGCTCCACAATACCTGCGACATTGCCCTCTGCATCTCTGAGAATGCGGCCATAGCCTGTCGGATCGTCCACGAACGTCGTCATTAGGACGCCGCTATAGGCCTTTTCTTCCATCAGCTCTACCAGTCCCTTTAAAGACCCAGGCTCAATCAGCGGTGTATCTCCGCAAAGTATAAGAACGTTTTCGTCATCTGCAATGTGATCCGATGCCACTAGAACGGCATGGCCTGTACCAAGCTGGTCTGTCTGTACGGCAAACTTGACGCCGCGCGGCTCAAGTTGTGCCTCAACCGCCTCACGACCGTGTCCTACAACAGCAACAACGTGTTCTGAACCAATTTCTCGTGCAGCATCCACAACATGATCCACCAGTGTTTGACCACATACCTTGTGCAGCACCTTCGGCAATTTTGATTTCATACGCGTTCCGGCACCTGCCGCCAGAATAATTGACATGAGTTTTCCCATTTTGTCCTCCCGGTTTGTCTAGTTTCTATGCGCATTATACCATTTTCAGACATTGAATGCGAAGCATAGACACGAACAAAAATACGCATTTTCATCATTTTATATGTTTGAACCTTAACCATTATACATCATTGCCGCAGGATTACGAGTTTTTTTTCCGATTTGTAAAAAAAATCGGATTTCGTTCTATCGCGACCGCTATGACTGTGTCACCTAACCCATCATATAGGATTATAGAACTGAAAAAACCAGGCGCATATGCACCTGGTTGGTTTAAACGATCGTACTTATTCTTCGTCCGCATTTTCTTCATGGACATCATCTGTATCTGTTTGGTGTTTCGCTTTCTCGTATTCTTCGAAGATTACATCGGTCAGAAGATTTCGCATTTCCTGATTGATCGGATGTGCAATATCCCGGTAATCCGCCTCGCCGATTTTACGACTCGGCATCGCTACAAAAAGACCGTTCTGTCCTTCAATGATTTTGATGTCATGAACAACAAATGCATCATCAAACGTCACGGAAACCACGGCTTTCATCTTACCTTCATCTCGAAGCTTTCGAATTCTGACATCGGTTACATTCATACGTGCGTTCCCTACCTTTCTCCAGAATCATTGGTCAAAATGCGTATCTTTTACTATTCGGCATCAGGACAGTTTTTCCTTCAAAATATCTGAAAATTTAAAATAATTATAAAAATCCTCAGTCAAACTAGAAAACGGAACACGTTTTACCCATGACTTTATTCGTTTATAAGCCCATCACTCGGGAATACGCGCACATTTTCCTTATTGGATTCATCCAGTCTAAGAATCGAAATATGCCCTTTAACCATTTTTTCTTTTGGCTGCAGTGTCTCAATGAGCACCGCAATGCCGCTGACATTGGAATCGAGCTCACTCACCAGGTCAGCCATGCCTCTGGCCGTACCGCCCGCACGCATGAAATCATCTACGATGAGGATGTTCGATCCGGGCTTGATGGCCTTTTTGGATACATACATCGTCTGAACCTGTCCAGTGGAACCTGATACATAGTTTATACTCAAAGTAGAACCTTCTGTAACTTTATTTTTGTGTCTTGCTATGACAAGCGGCACATTCAGATGACTAGCAGTCATCATTGCTAGTGGTATACCCTTAGTTTCCACCGTCATAACATAATCTATTGACTGATCCGCATATTTTTCGGCAAAAATCTCACCAACACGCTTTACATAGCTGGGATTATAGAGCAAATCCGCTATATATACGAAGCCACCAGGGATAATTCTCTTCGGATCCCCTATGACCTCGCAGAGTTCGTCAACCAGTCCACGCTTCTTTTCCGGGCTCACATACGGAATGTACTTCACTCCGCCAGCAGCACCCGCAATGGTCTCCACCCTGCCAAGCTCCAGGTTTTCCATCAGTTTCTTTACAATCACCAAATCCTCGCTGATTGTTGATTTTGCAGACTGAAACATTTCTGTGAAATGATTCAGCGTATAGACCTTATTGGGTCTGTCGCATAGGATTTTAACAATTGCGCCTATGCGCTCGTTTCTTTTCATTTTACTCATGATATACACCCCGAATGTTCGTATTATAATATACTATTTTATTCGGTTTCCATTTAATATTCAATAGTAAACCGAACATTCTTTGTGTCCCGCGGGTCTTTTCTTTATAAATGTTTTATATAGAACTATTTTCCTCTTCTTGTCCCAAATACCACTATTAATTTTCCATTCCTCATGAATTATGATATAATTCTGGTGCTATGAGCATAAAAGCTATCGGGAGCGTATAATAATGAGTATATTAAATGGACATATACGGCACGTGCATCTCATCGGCATCGGTGGTGTTGGTGTGAGCTGGATTGCCGAGATTTTACTTTCTAAAGGATATATCGTCACAGGCTCTGATCTGAAAAGTTCTTCCATTACTGAAGGGCTGGTCAAAAAAGGAGCTAAGATTCACATCGGTCACCATGAGGACCACGTAGTCGGCGTCGATCTTGTCGTCTACACAACTGCTGTCAAGGACGACCACGTCGAACTTGCCAAGGCACGTGAAATGGGCATTGAAACCCTAACACGCGCCGAAATGCAGGGCGAACTCATGGAAAGCTTCAAAAACAGTGTTGCCATTTCCGGCACACATGGAAAATCAACAACAACTTCAATGCTTTCTGTCATTCTTGCCAATTCCGACAGGGACGGCACCCTGCTCGTGGGCGCTTATTTAGAGGCGCTCGGCGGCAATGCACGCATTGGCAAAAGCGATGAGATCATCGTCATGGAAGCCTGTGAGTACAAGGACAGTTTTCTGAATTTCAAGCCAACACACGGCATTATTCTCAACATCGACGAGGATCACCTCGACTACTTCGAGAATCTGGATCAGATTATTGCTTCCTTTATAAAATTCGCACAATCAATTCCTAAAAAAGGCGCACTCATCATCAACTCAGACAATTATAATGCCAGAAAGGTCATCAACCATGTCGATTGTCCGGTCATCTCGGTCGGCATCACACAGGATGCAACCTATCAGGCAAAGAATATCACCTTCAGCGACAAGGGGTATCCGCAGTTCGATGTCGTCTTTAAAGAAAAGACGGTCATGACCTGCAAGCTGTCCATCCCAGGTCAGCACAATATCTATAATGCGCTTTGTGCAATTGCGCTTGCCCACCACATTGGCATTGATGACAAAACGATTGTAGACGCCTTGTCCACTTTCAAAAATGCCGGTCGCAGATTCGAAGAGCTCGGTCAGCTCAAGGGTGCACGCGTCATTGACGACTACGCCCACCATCCGACTGAAATCAAGGCGACACTCAGCGGTGCGATGAAAATTCCGCACAACCGGGTCATCTGTGTTTTTCAGCCACACACATACACGAGAACACATGAGCTTCTTTTGGAATTCTCCACTGCTTTTGGTGACGCTGACGAAGTCATCATCACCGATATTTATGCAGCGCGCGAGAAAGATGAAAACCTTGTTCACGCAAGGGACCTCGCCGCAAAAATACGCGAAGAGGGCAAGAACGTGACTTACATTGCATCATTTGATGAAATAGAAGCACATCTACTGACACACGTGCAGGATGGCGACCTCATCTTCACCATGGGCGCTGGCGACATTTCAAAGCTGGGACATCAGCTTGTGGAAAACAATTAAACACCCATTCATTACATGATAAAGAGAGGGATGAAGCATACGCTTCATCCCTCTACTGTTTTTTGTAAAACTGACTCCTAGAGAACGCCTTAAAACACCCTTATCTGCTAATCCATTCTAACCAGATTGGTGTGCCCATAAATACTGTCCTTCTGTATGACTTCTGTTGTAATGCTCGCCGCAACAGAGGCAATCAGAAATGGCAGAATCAAATCACTTTGACCCGTTAGCTCCACCGCCAGCAGGGTAGCTGAAAGCGGTGCATTTGCGAAGCCGGCAAAAAAGGCTGCCATACCGAACAACGCATAGGTGTTGGGCCCGCCAACAATACCTATGGGCAGCATTTGATACAAGGCACCCATCAAATACCCTGCTGCCGCGCCGATTGTCAGTCCCGGAGAAAACACGCCGCCTACGCCAACCGAACCAAGTGAGAGTGCTGTCAAAATGATTTTCGCAGCAACCAGTGCAAGAAGCGCTTTAACACCCATGCCATCCGTCACAATGTAGGCAATTGTTCCAAGATGAAGATCAAACACCTCAGGCAAGACATAGCCGACAGCCGCAATTGCGACGCCGATCAAAAGTCCTTTCAGAACAGGTGCGTCTATTTTGACCAGCTGCCTTTTCACGCCCTTAATCATCCGAATGTAAACAACCGCCAAGGCGCCCATGGCAATTCCTGTGACAATCACCCAGATGAACTCCCTGCTGGACCCAAAGGTGAAGGTTCCCGCAATTTCGATGAAGGGAACATTGATTCCAAACAGGTGTAGCACCGTAGCTGAGGCTATGGCCGATACAGTCACGGGTGCAAAATATGTCAAACCATCCTTGTGGAGGATGACCTCAAGTACAAAAAGTATAGCAAATACGGGTTCGTTGAACACGCCCGCCAATGCGCCTGCGACGCCGCACGCGATAAGAATTTTAATGTTCTCCCGCTTAAACTTATATGTATAGCCGATCCACGACCCTACTGCACCGCCAATATAGACAATGGGACCATGACGCCCCACTGACCATCCGATTGCCAAGCTTATGATGGTGGATGCCGTCTTCACCAGCGCCATAGTGGGTTTCATAAGATAGGTGTTAATCGAGCGTATTTCCTCCATAACCCCTGTCACGTCAAACCCGTACAAGTCTCCCTTGATGTAATACTTATGAATCAGTCCCAGCAGGATCCCCCCTGATATGGGAACAATAAGCATGCGCATTTGAAAGGACATGGGATGATACCGCATGATGGTGCTGATCAGATTTCTTACCAGGGCATTGAAAACCATCCCCAGTACACCGGTAATGACTCCGACAACAAGGGCAAGCATCACCATTTCAAGCTGATTTCTAGCTCTTTTCATAAAGCAAACGCCTCCTGCTTAAAAGTCCACTTGCTACTAGGTCTATTATAACAGGTGCGCGATAGCGTGGTCCTTCAATTTTCCAAAATTGTCCTGTCTTTGTGTATGAAATTTTCGAGATATAAAAAGGACTTCAGCCATTTTGGCCAAAGTCCCTTGTTTTAATTCTCAGCTGTTTCCAGTTTGCCCTCTGCGTAGATTTCTGTAAGAATTGACTCCGTCTCTGCAGGATCGTGAACATAGTAATAGCCTGTCCATTCGCCCGGCAGTCGATAGGTGTCAATATTGTCCGTGTTGAACTCTACCAGACAGTTGGCATAGTAGATCACATCATTCAGTCCCATATCTGTACTGACATAGTTGAATGCCGTTTTCATCACAACAGGCAGTTTCGGTCCAATAGCCTTCTTGGCAGCCTGGATAAGGAAATCCTGTTGTCTCTGGATACGCCCAATGTCACCTGTCTGATTGGAGCCATCGTTGTTCTGACGCCATCTCAGATATTTCATACTGTTTGCGCCGTCAAGAACCTGCGTGCCCTTGTCGATATGAATGTGGAGCGGAGGATCAGCATACTCATCGTCATAATTCATATTGAAAGGCACATTGACTTTAACGCCTCCAATTAGATCGACAATATCGGCTACACCGCTATAACTTACTTTAACGTAATAATGTACCGGAATACCCAGCAGATTTGCGATTTCCTGCTTCATGCCAAGAGAACCGCCATCGTCTTTTCCTAATCCGTACACTGCATTAATTTTTTTCTGATCGCTACGCTCATGTCCTGGCACATAGTGATATGTGTCTCTTGGTATAGAAATCACATCTACATTCTGATTGCTCGGATCATAACTCGCAAGCATAATGGTATCTGCCCTTGCACCATCCGTACCAAATACAAGCACATTTATGCGTCCGCTGTCATCAACCATTTTTTGAAACTCAGTCCTGTTATCCACCGGTTCCGCATCAGAATTATCCAGACCTATTTCTATAGCCTCTGAATCACTTGAAGGAACAGCTGCCTCTGGTTCAGGCGCAAATTGCGTAAAAGCATAGATTGCCGATCCAAACATAGCTGCAAAGCATAGGAATGAGATCAGAAAGATCTTCAAATAGTACTTCATCTCTATCCCCTTCCATGGGCATTACCGCCCAAGACTACGTTACATTGTATCACATATTAAAAAATGCGTGTTTACATTTTTATTACAGATAAATAAAAGTGTAACTTGACAGGAAACTGGGTATATGTTTAAATGATAATGATTATCTATATCATTCAAATGAGTAGATATACTTTTGAACGCATACACGCACTTTTAAATATAAGGAGATGTAACCATGATGAAAGTATCCGGAACAAGAACGACAATCGGCGCAAGTCAAACAGAGGCTTGGGCAGACATTGCATACGTAAAGAAAGGCTCCAGAGTGACCATTCCTTCTGAAGAAGCCGTCGAAAGAGCAAAGGCATGGGTTGAAGAGCACGAAATGTAAGGTGTCTTCGTCCACGGCAAGATGCAGTACTTACCTCACCCAGTACCCAACTCAGATTTAACATTGTAATCATGGCCATCAAGGCGCCTGGCGCCTTGATGGCCTTTTCATGTGCAAAAGAAAAGAGAGTAAAGCCACTTCCGGCTTCACTCTCCTGTTTTACTTAATAAGGGGCACTACTTCGAGTAATCGTAGAAGCCTTTTCCACTCTTACGTCCTAGCAGACCGCCGCGTACCATTTTTCTCAGCAACGGATGTGGTCTATACTTCGAGTCACCGAACTCTTCGAACAGAACTTCCATAATCGCCAGGTTCACATCATTACCAATTAGATCGGCAAGCGCAAGTGGTCCGATTGGGTGGTTGGCACCCAACTTCATGGCATTGTCAATGTCTTCGGCAGTTGCTACGCCATCAGCCAGAATTCCTACCGCTTCATTGATCATTGGAATCAGGATTCTGTTTACGACAAAGCCTGGAGCCTCTTCCACTTTAACTGCAGTCTTACCCAGTTTCTCACACATAGTGAAGATGGCATCGTATGTATCGTCGTCTGTCGCGATGCCTTTAATAACCTCAATCAGCTTCATAACTGGCACAGGGTTGAAGAAATGCATGCCAATCACTTTGCCGGGGCGGTTTGTTGCCGCAGCAATTTCCGTAATGGAAAGTGAAGATGTGTTTGTTGCTAGGATTGCGTCTCCATTCACCTTTTCATCAAGCTCTTCAAAGATTTTCTTTTTCAGGCCCATGTTTTCAGTTGCTGCTTCAATGATAAGATTTGCATCTGCAATATCCGCAAAGTCAAGTGACGGATTGATGCGCGCCATGATTTCAGCCTTGTCTGCTTCAGAAATCTTTTCCTTGCTTACCAGTCGACCCAGATTCTTGTCGATAGTTTTCATACCACGATTAAGCGCATCTTGGTTGATGTCGCGCATAACTACATTATATCCAGCTTGTGCACAAACCTGCACAATGCCCGAGCCCATAGTGCCCGAACCGATAATCGCAATTTTATTCATTTTGTCCTCCTGAGGATCCCTATTTTCCAGTGAAATTCGCTTTTTCCTTGTTTAGAAATGCTTCCATACCTGTTTTCTGATCTTCTGTTGCAAAGCATAGACCAAAGTATGTTTCCTCGATTGTGTTGCCAATATCCGTATCCATTTCATAAGCCTTGTTTATTGAGGCCTTAGAGTAGGATACTGCCAGCGGTGCATTTGCAGCGATCATTTTCGCCATGTTCATCGCTTCGTCAATAAGAGCATCCATTTCTACCACTTTATTGACGAGACCGATCTGCTCCGCTTCAACAGCGCCGACCATGCGCCCAGTATAAATCAGTTCCTTTGCCTTGCCCAGACCAACGAGCTTCGGCAGACGAACGGTACCTGAAAATCCTGGTGTGATGCCAAGCGTAACCTCAGGCTGACCAAATTTTGCTTTTTCTCCAGCAATTCTTATGTCGCAGCTCATAGAGAACTCGCAGCCACCACCCAGTGCAAATCCATTGATTGCAGCAATAGTTGGCTTTGACATCAGCTCCACTTTTCTAAATACAGACTGACCCAGCGCGCCAAACTGACGCCCCTGTTCTGCTGTAAGCTGTGCCATTTCACGAATGTCTGCACCTGCGATAAAGCCTTTGCCTTCTCCGGTGAAAACGACAACTTTGACATCTTGAGCTTTTTCAAGCGTGTCCACAAGGGCATCAAGTTCGATAAGCGTCTCAGAATTGAGCGCATTCAGTGCCTTAGGACGGTTGAACTTAACCAGTGCGATGCCGTCGTTTTTCTCTAAAACGATATTTTGCAGTTCCATAGAATCCCCCTTTTATAGCGATTCATATATGCTCGATAAACGAGCTCTGATAAACGGTCCGACCAAGACCAATTGACCCTAATGCATAAAAGCTTCAAGTATGAAGCCAATTGCCATCATCACCACACCGATGATGGCAGGAGAAACACCCGCTTCTCCAAGCTGCTCGAGTTCATCCTTCTGGATTTCCTCTACCTTGCCATTTTTTTTGCGCATACGCGTAAAAAATTCAAATCGCGTTTTGGGTGTACCAATGAACCCGATCACGGCAACAAACATGGCAAGAACCCCTGCTGTAAGTACAAGTACATAGCTGCCTTTTAAAAGAGGCCATTTCATAATCCAACTCAGGGGCACGCCAATAATCCCCAGCATGACCGAGTATAGGATTCCTTTGAATATATTCGTCAGAAAATCTGTTAATCCCTGTTCCAAACTTCTTTTATTTCTCGCCTTGTCATTTTTCATTGAATGCCTCCATCTGGTCATTCCAGCAGATGCATTTTCTGCTTTATTTGAAGTAGCATGATTTCATATGCCCTTCTCTATTATATTATAGTGTTATTTCGCAAATGTTTAAGAAAATTTAAAAATTCGGGGCAGATTTTTGTCATTTGTCCCCCTGCTGTGAAATGGCAACTTCATTCAATCTAATGTATACTGGGTTAGGCAGCTATTTCAAAGTGTATTTCGCAAGCCTGTGCCATAAAGGGCACAGCATTTCCATACACGATTCAAAGCACGAAACGGAGGCAATTATGAAAGAAAAGCAAAAAGGTGTCGCACTCATCCTTTTTTCATCACTATTTTTCGCATTTATGGCGGCGGCAGTAAAGTCCGTCCCCCATATTCCACTTTCTGAAAAAGTTTTTTTCAGAAACTTTATCGGCCTGATTGCGGTTGGGATTCCCATGCTGCGCAGGGGGGTATCCTTCAAACCCAACAATGGCAAGCTTGTATTCATGCGCTCAGTATTCGGGCTTTCCGGTGTCGCCCTATATTATACATCGCTCGAAATGCTCAACCTGTCTGATGCAGTGATTATCAACAAGCTTTCTCCCTTTTTCGTCATCATTCTCTCTGTCATATTTTTACGGGAGACTGTTAAGAAACATCAGCTGGCTGCCATAGCTCTCGCACTTTGCGGGGCATCCCTTGTTGTTAAACCCGGTTTTAATTTCGACATCGCGCCCGCACTGATTGGTCTCACCGGCGCGGTTTTTGCGGGTGCCGCCTATACGACCATTCGAAAGCTGAGCGAGACAGACCATCCGCAGCTGATTGTCTTCTATTTTTGTCTCTTCTCCACACTGGTTACCGTACCCTTCATGGCTAGTGGACATTTTGTCATACCAACCGTCAGAGACCTTGTCATTCTTATTGCTATTGGTCTGACAGCCCTTGTTGCACAGCTTTTCATGACAAATGCCTACCGATATGCGCCCGCATCCCAGCTCTCTATTTACACTTATGCAAATGTTGTATTTTCAACATTTATGGGTTTTTTAATATGGGGCGAATGGCCTGATTCCCTTACCCTTGCCGGTGCAATCCTGATCATACTCGGTTCTGGCATCAACTTCTATTTCAATCAGAAAACAGCGTAAGGCCTTCTGCCTTTACGACTTGAAATTTATTGTCTGCATGCAATATGACTCAATTTTCAATCAGAATTATAACTATTTTTTAATGCTTGCAAAAATTGTTGAAAAATAATGCACCAAGTACAGCCCCTTATGTTATAATATCTCCAGATATTATACATAGGGGGTTATATTTATGAAGAATTTTTCTATGGTTGCACCACATTCAAAGCGTCCGGTTGAGCCGGATAGAATTTTTGGCGCAAGCAAATCCGCACAGGAAGCCGCTAAAAAGTACGGTTTTGAAAATGTCACAAACTCTACAATCGGCGCAATGATGGACGATGACGGAAATCTCATTTTCCTGCCGAGTGTCATGAAGCACATCCGCGGACTCTCCGATGCCGAACTTGCAGCTTATGCACCCATCGCAGGGATTCCTGAGTATCAGGAAGCTGTGCAGGAAGCGTGCTTCAAAGGCTATGCACCCAACGGACACATTCGCGCAGTAGCGACGCCTGGTGGAACCGGCGCCATCAAACACGCAGTCTGGAACTACACAAATCTGGGCGATAGCGTCCTGACATCAGACTGGTACTGGGCGCCCTACAAAACAATCTGCGAAGAACACGGCCGCAAGCTGAAAACCTATAACGTTTTCGCTGAAGACGGCAATTTCGACATTGATGCTTTCCAGAGCGCCTTTGAATCACTCCTTGAAAAACAGGACCAGGTCCTTGTAATCATCAACGCACCAGCGCATAATCCGACAGGCTTCAGCCTTGAAGACAGTGAGTGGGAAGCGGTTATGGGCATTCTTCGAAAAGGTGCACGCAATCCTGAGAAAAAAGTCATCCTCTTTGCAGATGTTGCCTACATTGATTTCGCAGGAACTGTTGAGGAAACACGTTCTTTCATGAAGTACTTCAATGACCTGCCTGAAAACCTTCTTGTTCTCATCGGTTTCAGCATGTCCAAGGGCTACACACTCTATGGCATGAGAAGTGGCGCAATCATCTGCGTTGCATCTACAGAAGAAATCGCCGAAGAATTCCAAGCGGTCTGCAGCTTCTCCAACCGCGCTGCATGGTCAAATGGCACGCGCGCTGCCATGCGTACGCTTTCAGACATTTTCGAAGACAAGGCTCTGCTTGAGCAAGTCGATGCAGAGCGCGATGCATTCAGAGCCCTTCTGGATACACGTTCCAAGGCTTTTATGGATGCTGCAAAGGCCATAGACCTAAAAACCTGCCCATTCAAATCAGGCTTCTTCATCTCTGTACCTTGTAAAGATCCGCAGGCCGTTGCTGAGGAAATTAAAAAGGACAACCTGTATCTGGTTGCACTTGCAAAAGGGGTTCGCTTTGCACCATGTGCTGTTTCGGAAGAAAAGTGTGCAAACGCGCCATCCATTATCAAGAAGGCCCTCGAGGCCCTAGGTGAAATCTAGCTTTCTGACCTAGATTCTGAATTGCTGTCACAAGTGGTAAACCACGGTTTCTAAAAAGCACGTGTATGATTTCAAGTATAAAAATAGGACCGATGAACTGAACCTTCTTTCGGGAAGTTATCTGTTCGTCGGTCCTTTTGTCTTTCATTCACTTACCAGAGCGAAGGCATTTCCATATTGAAAACAATCACCAGAAGGGCCAGGAGTCCTGTCCCTACAACAATGAAGACATCTGCTGCATTGAAGATAGGGAAATTGATCAAAGTGAAATCCAAATAGTCGACAACGTAATCCAGACGGATACGGTCAATGAGGTTGCCAATCGCCCCGCCGGCTATCATGGCAAGAGATAGGGTCATATATTTGTTACCGCCTGTTCTCACTGATTTGGCCATAAGGACCAGCAGTCCAATAATCACAACCGAAGTCAGGAGAACGAGAAAGAACTGTTTCCCCCTCAGCATACTGAACGCCGCGCCCGTGTTTCTTGCAAAGGTCAGATGGAATACATCCTTAATCAGCGGAATCGACCCAACCGGCTTCAGTGCATTCAGCGCCCAATACTTAGCGCCCTGGTCAATAACAATCATTATGAGTATCAATATCCAATATATCATTTAATTTCCTCCAGAGTCATTCTAAGCTTTAAGAACACCTCTATATCATACCATTATTGCAGAGGAGAAACCAACCTTCCTAGAGATTCCAGGAATCTGCGTCCAAGCCCTCGGGCCTGATGCGCTTCCAGCTCAATTTCCCTGCAATTTTTCAAGTCGTTAAAGAAATCATCTTCAAGGCGTTTGGCCACATCGACATCGTAGACGAATGCATTCACTTCAAAATTGATTCGGAAGCTTCGTACATCCATATTGGCAGTTCCCACTGTGGATATTTCCGAGTCCACAACAATCAACTTTGCATGGACAAAACCTTTTTCATAAGCATAAACCCTGACACCTGCTTCGAGTAGAGACTCAACATTATCCTGTGTAGCCCAGTACACGAGAAAATGGTCTGGCTTGGCCGGAATGATAATACGCACATCAACGCCGCTTAAAGCCGCCGCTTTGAGGGCATCCATAATGCTCTCATCAGGCACCAGGTAAGGCGTGGTAATGTAAATCCGACTTTTCGCCGATGAAATCATGGTGAAATACGCCTGCTCAATGGCATGCCACCGCGAATCCGGGCCACTGGTCGCGATCTGGACAATCGTATCGCCTTGGTGGTCCTGCTTAGGAAAGAGGGCATCGCAGTTGATGGACTGCTTGGAAACATAATTCCAGTCATTAACAAATGTATTTTGAAGCCCATAGACCGCCTCACCCCATATGACCATATGGGTATCGCGCCAAAATCCGATGGACTCATCTCTTCCAAGGTACTCATCCCCAATATTCAGACCCCCGACAAAGCCCACCTTTCCATCTACAACAATGATTTTTCTGTGGTTGCGGTAGTTCAGCTCACGCGAAAGAATCGGCATTGCAACCGGAAAGAAGGGATGTATTTCCACACCGGCTTCCTTGAGGTCGTTGAGATATTTGGTGCTCAGCTTCCAACAGCCAACGCTGTCATATATGAGACGAACCTTCAGTCCGGCATGGGCCTTACGCATCAGGACATTCTTGATTTCCTTACCAATCCGATCATCGCGGATAATGTAGTACTCCAAATGGATGTGTTCTTCTGCCGATTCCAAGGCATAGAGAATCTTCGAAAATGTCTCGTCCCCATCGGTTAGAATATCCACCCTGTTATTGATGAGAAATGGTGCGTCTGCATTCTTCAGGAGCAGTTTGGAAAGCCTGTTGGCCACAGGCGTATTCATTTCATTAAAGTAGGTGATGTACTGCATGATATCCTGCTGAATGCGTGCAGCATAAACCATCCGGTTGTCATAGGCTTCCTTCTTCTTGATTGAGCGTCTTCGCTTTCCTATGTTTCTGCCAAACAGAATATAGAATACGAATCCGACGCCGGGAAGTACCGCAAGCACGATGAGCCATGCGATCATCTTGCTCGGATTTTTGTTTTCAAAGAAAACAAGCAGCATCAGCAGGAAGATGTAAACGGCAAAGAACCAGCTGAGAAACAGCCTGAACCCTTCCCATGAAAACGTAGAGATAACGTGCATTTCCAGCAGCTTCTCATAAGCCCCGGAAAATGCAAATACAATTTCTACAACAAGAAGTATATATATGAAGCGCCGAATCCATTTACCCATGTTTCCACCTCACTTACGAAGAAGGACGTCCTCCTATTTCTTTAGAGGATCCAGTCCGAAGAGCATTCTGAAAATTCTTTTGCCCTGTGCAATATACTTGTCTTCATAATCTGTCGTTATGATTTCATCCAGTGAATTTCTTTCATGCAGGTCAAGGCCAATATCCTTCATTGGAAGGCCCAGCTCTGCACACTCATTCAGTGTGAACTCGAAAAGGGTATCGCTGTCGGTCTTAAACTCCACCCAGCCCTTATCCTCAAGGATTTCAGCATACTTTTTCAGGAATCCGCGGTAAGTCAGACGGCGTTTGAAATGACGCTTCTTTGGCCATGGATCCGAGAAATTCAGATAAATATGTGCAATCTCATCACTTTCAAATATTTCATGTATATTCATGATGTTTACCCAAACAAAGGCAATGTTCTCAAGTCCTAGCTCTTTTGCGGACTCGACACCTGGAAGAATCACCTCTTCCTTGAGTTCAACCGCTATGAAATTGAGTTCCGGATGCTTCTGCGCCAGCTTGACTGAAAAGGCAGCACGTCCGGCTCCAAGCTCAAGATGGATTGGGTTGTCATTCTTGAACCAGTCACTCTTCCACTTTCCTTTAAACGCCTGTGGCTTGTCTGTGACATATTCAATATGACTCAGCAGCTTTTCCTTTGATCCGGGTTTTCTTCTTCTTCTCATTATATTTCTCCTTCTATTGTTTCAAAAGCGGACCACGACCGCTTCGATTCTACACACTCCACCATATTATACAGGTTTTAAGTGAATAAATAAAACCTCTCTTTGATAAGTTCATGGGACCCTATACAAACTGCCTGTACAACCTCCGGTTGTCCAGGACGCTGGCGCGTCCTATACAAGAAAACAAAAGACATCAATCCCTCGTGCAAGCACGGATGATTGATGCCTTTCATTTTCTTGTGCAGTTCTTTGCTTTCACGATAAAAGCGACTCACTTCCAAAGGAAATGAGTCGCTTGATTGGTGACCCATCCGCGACTCGAACGCGGGACACCCTGATTAAAAGTCAGGTGCTCTACCGACTGAGCTAATGGGTCATATCAATGCCTTCATGCGGCACAAGAAAGATAATAACACAAATGCCCCAGGCTGTAAACAACCCAGGACAAAGTTTTTATTTTCAAACTATTCGCGTAAATCCCGACACTTTCTATTTTGTGAAAATCTCTGGATCCTCGCACCATTTAAGCAGGGTCTCTTTGCCTTCTGCAGGGACATAGCCTCTTTCAATGGCGATTGGCAGCAGGGTCTTGTAGTCTGTCAGCGTATCGAATGTAACGCCAGCTTCAGCAAAACGCTTTTCCATCTTGGTAAAGTTGTAGTTGAAGATACCCAGAACCGTAATGACTTCAGCGCCTGCCTCAACGAGTGCATCGACTGCTTTAAGCGAGCTTCCGCCTGTTGAAATAAGGTCTTCAATCAGCACAACCTTGTCGCCTGGTTTTACGACACCCTCGATCTGCTTGCCTTGTCCGTGTCCCTTTGATGCACTTCTGACATAGACCATGGACTTACCAAGTCTGTCAGCCACCCATGCAGCATGGGGAATTCCTGCAGTTGCTGTTCCAGCTATGATATCCACATCTGGATACTCTTTTTTGATCAGATCGGCAAAACCGTCTGCAATCGTAGAACGTACTTCTGGATAACTGATTGTCAGTCTGTTGTCACAGTAGATTGGTGACTTGATTCCAGAAACCCAAGTAAATAGGTTGTCCTCATCCACAATACTTACAGCCTTGATGTCCAGTAGCATACCTGCAATCTTTTGGTTTAACATGAAATTTGCCTCCTCAGCTTCTCTTCTGAGGATGGAGCCACTTTGCTCCACCCTTTTCAGTCTCACAGGACTAAGTTTAAAGGATATATTATCTATTATCGAATACCGCCCTCTGTGTAGTAGTTTCCTGCATTCCAGAGCAGATATTCGTTAATGCCGTTGTCTTCAAGCGCTTTGATCTGCGCTTCGATTTGAGCAGGACCATACTTGATGTAGCCCTTGACCCATGGAGCCGTGAAATCCTGAATCCAAGGTCTGAGATTTGCTGGCGTATCAACATGGGCGTCTCTTTCAAGCGCGTCCTGTATGCCTCGGTCTATGGTTTCATAAGGAAAGGCGTCCGGAACACTGAGTCCGTAGTTTCCAGGGCCGTAGTGGCTAGGATACATCATCGGACACATAATGTCGACGACATTCGTAAGGGCTTCCCAGTGCTGGCCGATCCCAACATCATTTTGTGCGGAAGCAACCCAGCCGAACACATCTGCCGAAACATAGACTTCCTTGCTCGAAATCTCTTCATAAGCGTACTTGAGGAAGTTTTGAATCGCTTGAGGTTTTGACTCATTCTGACTGTTTCTGTAATCCAGACTGCTGTCTAGTTTTCCACCGCCAGAAGCAGGGAAACGCACATAGTCAAATTGAATCTCATTGAACCCATACTCTGCAGCTTCCAGCGCCACACCGACATCGTACTTCCAAAGCTCCCTGTCATATGGGGAAGCCCAGCGTACGCCGTCCTTGCTCTGATATACCTCACCGGTAGACCGTCTGAGTATGGCTCTGTCCGGATTGTCCTTGGCATAACGTGGTGACTTGAATGTAACAATCCGCGCAATTGTATAAATATTGTTTTCCTTCAGTTTTGCCATAAAGGCTTCCATATCCTTGATATAGACATGGTCATTTGCAGACGGGCTGTACTGCGCCGCTGCTTCGGAATAGAAGAGCATGTTGCCGTTGTCGTCTTTGACGTCAATGACAAAGGCATTGATTGCCGACCGGTTGGCGAGTTCAATCAGTTGATCGAGCTTTTTTCCCGCAGCGCTGTGGCCGGTCACATAAACACCCTTTGCAGGTACATAAGGATTGCTTTCGTAGGACGCAACCTTGGTCTGCGCTTCGTAGTCCACATTTTCATATGTCCTGGCAATCATATCCTGTCTTCTGGGAGTCAGCTTTTCTGCTTCCACCCATCCGATTGAATCTAAATCTTCATAATTATATTGAATTTGATACCATTTGTCCAGTCCAGATTCGTCCTGAATGCGATCAGAGACATAAACCGACTGTCCTCGTTCAAGGCTCATCAGCTCTTCACCGTTCTCAGAGGCCGAATACACACCCGTGCCATTTTTCTTCACATAATATGTATTGGCATTGATCTCAGCCTGAATACGCGCCGTTTCCTGAACCTTTACCGCATCGAGCTTTTCCAGTACGATTTCAGCAAGATACGTGTCAAAAGCGCTCCTGACTTCATCAAGGTGCGCTTCTTCCTCTTCCAGCTTGATTTGTAATGCCTTGGCAGCTTTCTCAGCTTCAAGCGCCTCTACGCGCTTTACCTCAGCCTGATTTGCCATAAATGTGCCCCCGGCAGCCATTCCCGCAATGAGAACGGCGCCGATGAGCAAATATTTCTTTTTCATAGGTCACCCCATCGTAAAATATACCGCATGTTTATTCAATCACCACGACAGACACTTCTCCAAGGACAACCCAGTCATATAGGAATTCCGCGTGACTTGTAATGTTTCTAACGCACTTGTGCGATAGAGGAATTGTACCCAGCGAGCCCATGTACTCTATGTGCCCAGGATCCACCAAATCGACAACTCTTTCTTCTGTAATCTTTTCCTGAATGACATTGCCTTCTTCATCGAGGACCTCGTCCTGAATTACGAAAGTCTGCTTGATTTTCTTGTAATTGACCGGCACGCCATGGATGAACGCCCCACCGTTGAATCGCAGTGCGAACGGCGCATAGCCGGCAAGCTCCTTCGTAATGTCATCACGATATTTGAAATAGTCCTGCTTGTTGATAATCTGGTAGCTCCCAGGAATCGTTGGCTCTTTGTATTTCGTATCCGCACCTGTCGTTGCGTACGAATAGGATACTAGATACCATTTCCCGTCACGGTATTCAAATACACCTTCATTTTGATTCGCAATATCGACCACAATCACCTGATTTAAGGTCTGAGGCGCATTGCGTCTCGAAACATAGCGTTTAGGGACATAATATTCCCCTTCAAAATCATAAGCATTCACCTTGAAGAACTTATCTGTTTCCTCAAGGATTGCGAATAGAATTCCGTCTTGCATATACCGCATATTGTGAGAATTCCAGTCAGGTGCATAATATGCTGGTGCGCCCTGATACCTTGGAACCTCGTACTCGTCTTCACTGTATGCACCCTTATAGAGTGGCGCACGCCCATTGGAGTCACCAACATTATAAATATAGCCTGTATCCGTTGCATCGACTGCAAGCTTCAAATCAGATGCATTCTTGAACATTTCGTCAAAGCGGAACTCTCTGGCTGTAACAATTGGCGCGAATACATACCCGCTTACCATCTCGTTGTTTTCCCACCAGAAAATCTTGTGCCACTCATTGGACTCCGACTGATTATAGTACTGCCCGCGAACCGTTTCTGATAAAGAGAACTTTTGCCCATAATATCCGCGTCTAATAACTTCATACTCTGTCGACGGACCTTTACGGATATTCACCGATCCGCTGAGAACCACAACATAATGCGTGTTGATCCAATAATCATCATACTTCAACTCAAGAATCAGGCCTTCTGGAAGTGCGGCATCGTAGCGTCTGACCACCTCGAAACCGTCTTCGTTAAAATCCTGGGCAGATAGGGTCAGTTTTTCTTCCTCCAGCGTTACACCGGAGTCCTGAGCGCCCTCCATCTCCTCTTGAGTCACATCTGATTCTTCTTCACCAGAAGTTTCAGATGCAGGTTCACTGTCTGCGTTTTCCGTGTCTTCTTCAAACTCAATGACAATTGGCTCCGTCGCGTTTTCTTCTGTACTCGTCTGAATCGGATTTTCAATTTCAGCAGCGTAGTCCTGTGCAGGGTAAAACTGAATCATTACGAAGCCAGCAACCAATAAGACACCCAAAACATACCAAATTTTGTCTCGTCTCATATCAACACTCCTCAGGCTACATGAATGGCACTATGCACTCTAGAACGTGTAATATCCTCCAATGAAGTGGCCTTCAGGCAAATCGTACTTATCTGAACCATTGAAGTCATCGGCATTCCAGCTTCCCGGCAGACCAATATCATGCATTGCGACTTCAAAGTAAAGCATTGCGATGCCTGCTTCAACTTCCTCTGAATGATTTCCAACACGCTCATCGCGTTCCATAACCAAAACTATTTTGGTCCCATCCAGGATAAAGCGCCAAGGTTGGCGATTGCCCCAAGATGGTGCCATTCTCATGTAGTAAAATACTTGATCGTACCCACGCTTTTGCAGTTCATCAGAATCTACAGCTGCGCCCCATTTCTTCAGGTACGAAATTTCATCGATAGACATTCTGTTGCTTACAGGTTCCTTCGAATATGAAGGATTTATATTAGGATACCCCATATCTGTCAGAGCTGACGCACTTCCTTCAGGATCTGTGTCATAAATATTGGATAGTCTCGGCTCGTGCTTGGCATATCCGAAAGCAATCAGCCCTACAACCGCTTTGTCAGACTCAAGACTTAAGCGTGATTTGATTTCATCATTCTTTTGAGTCCCATCAATCCAACATGTTCCTATATCATGTTTAGTCACATTGAGTATTACATACTCACCAGCATATCCAGCTGACTTGTATGCCGCTTCAGAACCTGATGCCAGCACCAGCAAGTAATGCGGCGCCTTGATCATGACACCTGAATACCCAGCAGCACCTTCAAGCTTCTCTGCAATTTCAGCACCGTCTTCAAGGAGCACGAATTCAACTTCAGCACTTTCGGACAGCTTTGGATATGTATCGCAAAAACCCATAACCGCTTGCAAATCTTGGCTTGTAATCGCTTTGTCTTTGTATTCTCTCACGGAGCGTCTCTTCTCCATGACTTTAAGCATTTTCATAATCATTTCCCTCCCAGACTGCTCTCCAGCAATTTACGTTATCTTCCTAATTATAGCATATGAACGTTTTCCATACGCTAATTATCGTTAACAAATTCCCGTATGCAATGGGTTTATTTTTTCATACCCGACAAGAGTGATTCCATATCATTAAACCACATCTCGTAAATGAATTGTAACCCATTGTAAAAAGACGGCAATATTTGATTTCAAAGTCCCAAAATAATGATGGGATTCTTCCAGTATCGGGTAAAATAGAACTATGATAGCTCAGCTATGTATAAGACAGACACAATCCAGCAACACACGCATTTCTAAAGGAGGCCCTATGAAAATTCATTTTCTCGGCGCAACAGGTGAAGTAACAGGCAGTAATTTTCTCATCGAAACTGAAACATGTAAATTTATAATAGACTGCGGCCTCTTTCAGGGCCCTGCTCCGATCCTCGCACTCAATACCGAGGATTTCTCCTATAATCCCGCAGAGCTCGACTTTGCCATTCTGACCCATGCCCATATCGATCACTCAGGCAGACTCCCGCTTCTTGTTAAGAAGGGCTTCTGCAATCGGATCTACTGCACCCGCCCAACGGCTGACCTGGCAGACATACTGCTGAAGGACAGCGGCAAAATCAACGAGGCCGAAGCCGCATGGGAAAACAAGAAACGCGAACGTGCAGGCCTTGAACGTACTGACCCGCTTTTTACAGTTGATGACGCACTCGTTGCCCTTCAATACCTGAATCCTGTCGTGTACGATACTGAAATACAGCCTGCCGAAGGGGTCCGTTTCATTTATCGGGAAGCCGGCCACTTGCTGGGTTCGGCCAGTGTAGAGCTCTTCGTCACTGAAAAGGGATCGACCAAGCACCTGATTTTTTCAGGCGATCTTGGAACAGGAAAGAATCAGCTGCTTCCAAATCCGGCAGTCCTTCAAAAGGCGGATTATGTCTTCATGGAATCCACTTACGGAGGCAGGTTCCACAGAAGCATCGAAACGCGTGGTGCCCAGGTTGCACTCGCCATCCTTGAAACGGCCCGCAGGGGCGGCACGGTCATCATTCCCGCATTTGCAGTAGGCAGAACCCAAGAGGTCCTCTTTGAAATTCGAAACTTCATGAAGACGAGTCCACAAGGTGCACAGCTCGCCAAAATTCCTTTTTACATCGACAGTCCTCTGGCCATAGATGCGACTTCAATTTTTGAGAAGAACTTCGAATTCTTTAAGACGCCGATTCGAGATGCCTTTGCTTCAGGTGGCAATCCCATCGAGTTCAAGAATCTTCATATCGTCAAGGAAATGGATACCTCCATGCGTCTCAACAAGGACGGTCAGCCAAAGGTCATCATATCCGCCAGCGGCATGTGCGATGCAGGCCGCATCCGCCACCATCTCAAGCACCAGCTCTGGCGCAATACGACGACGCTGATTTTTATTGGCTACCAGGGGGAAGGCACTCTTGGCAGAAGCATTCTGGAAGGTGAAGACCCTGTTGAAATCATGGATGAGACCATCAAGGTCGCAGCACGAATCATCCGAATAGAAGGCTTTTCAGGCCATGCCGACCAGTCGCAGCTCCTTGGCTGGCTCAAATCCATACAGGGCATCAAAAAGGTCTTTCTCAACCACGGTGAACCGTCGGCCACCCAAGCCCTTTCAGCAGCCATTCACGAAACGCTGGGACATGAGGTTACAGCGCCAAAGGCTGGCGATATCATAGAAATATAGCCTGAAAATAAGGTTCAAATCGTTTACTAGAAACTGCCGGATTCCCCGGCAGTTTTTTAACTTTTTGTAAACATAGTTGCACTAACAACTAATTTGGTGTATATTAGTTGCAGTATCAACTATGTTAGGAGGTAAAACCATGAAAGAAAGACGGATCGGAAAACACATATCCATTGCCTACAGACTTGCTGGTGTGTTTTTCAAGGATAAAATGTCAAGACTTGGACTGCATCACAGTCACCACAATGTCATGTTCACCCTATACAAGCAGGATGGCATTTCTCAGGAAAAGCTCAGCAAAAGAATGAATGTCGATAAAGCAACGGTTACACGTTCAATAAAGAAACTGGTAGAAGACGGCTTTGTTGAAAGACGGCCGGATGAACACGACAAACGCGCCTACCTGCTCTTTATCACAGAAAAGGGAAGACGCATACAGCCTGAAATCGATGAAATATTTAAGGAATGGAACCAAGTACTGCTCAGGGGCTTTGAAGATGAAGAGGCGCAGCAGCTGCTTGAGTATCTGGAACGCGTCAGCGAAAATGTTCTAGCCCACCATAGAACCACGCAGGGCCCAAGTTATGAGGAGTGTTGTCATGGAAAGAAATAATCAGGAAACACAAGACAGGAATTACCTGCTTGGAAGTGAAAAAATATCAACAGCATTGACCAAACTGTCCCTGCCTGCAACGGTCGGTATGATCGTCAATGCCTTATACAACGTCGTTGACACCATCTTCATCGGACAGGGCGTAGGCGCCATGGCCATTGGCGGACTTGCCATTGCCTTTCCAATACAGATGTTCATCATGGCCATTGCACAAATGATTGGTATCGGGTCAGCATCTATCATTTCAAGAGCGTTGGGCTCAGGTGATGTAGAAAAAGCCGACAACACAGCCGGCAACGCTTACATTGCCATCATATCAATCGCTCTGGTCACCGTACTCATCGGTCTGAACTTCATTGACCCCCTGCTTAGGATCTTCGGCGCGTCAGATACCCTCTTGCCATACGCCAAAGAATACATGCAGGTTATTTTCATCGGCAGCATGTTCTTCATGTTTGCGGTTGCATCCAACAACCTGATTCGTGCTGAAGGCAATGCCTTTGTTGCCATGGTTTCCATGCTTATCGGCACCGGGCTCAACATCATTCTTGACCCTGTGTTCATCTTCCTCTTCGATATGGGCATACGGGGTGCTGCGATTGCGACGATCATTTCGCAGTTCTGCTCCTTCATCTTCATCATGATTTATATCTATAGCGGAAAGAGTCAGCTTAAGATCAAACCCCATCACCTCAAGCCGAACTGGACACTTTTGAATGAGATCTTCACGGTTGGGGCACCCGCATTCGCGCGCCAAGTCGGCGGCAGTGTTCTGTCAATTGTCCTGAACAACTCTCTAGGATTTTATGGCGGCGATGTGGCCATCACCATATTCGGTATGATCAACCGACTGCTCATGTTCATTTTCATGCCTCTATTCGGTGTCGTTCAAGGACTCCAGCCAATACTCGGCTTCAACTACGGCGCACGTAAATACGACCGGGCAATTGAAGCCATCAAGATTTCCATCAAGTACACCACCATCTACACCTGTGTAGGCTGGGTACTTGCGCAAAGCTTCGCACCATTCTTCCTAGGGATCTTTACAAAGGAAACAGAAGTCATCAGTATGGGAATTCCCGTATTTAGAATGGTCATTTTAGCGGTTCCGGTCATCAGTGTTCAAATTATCAGTTCGTCGATTTTCCAGTCCTTTGGGAAAGCGCGTCCTTCTATGATACTGTCGCTCTTAAGACAGTTCCTCATTCTGATACCACTGGTGCTTATCATGCCGCGTTTCCTCGGTTTGTGGGGTATATGGGTTTCCTTCCCAATGTCAGATTTCCTGGCAACACTTATTACCCTGGGCATGCTCAGATCCGAAATGCGCGAGCTCAAGCATCTTGACGCTCAGGTTAAGACCACAGCGGTTTAACACATTCCATTTGATGTCTAAACAGATTCTTAGCATAAATAAAAGGGACCAGATACGGCATTACAATCATGTATGCCGTATCTGGTCCTTATTTTGTTTCATAGAAGCCGCTTAGTTGAAGAGGACACGTTCAAGGAAAAGGCCTTGCGGCGGCGCTGTGACGCCGCATTTTTTTCGGTCTTTGGCTGCAATCAACTTCGGAACTTCCTCCGGCCTTCTGGCTCCCGTTCCAATATCAATCAGAACCCCCACCATGCGCCGCACCTGATTATGCAAAAATCCATCTCCCTGTATTTGGACAAATACCTTGCTGCCCTCTCTTCGGATTTCAATCCCTTGAATTTCACGCACCATGGACTTCTTTTTCGCCTTGGCTGTGGTGAAGGTCGTAAAATCATGAGCGCCTAAAAAATGGGCTGCGCCCGCCTGCATGCGATTGATATCCAGGTTGTCTTCTACAAGGGTAAAGTACCCGCGTTCAAAGGGGTCCGCCTTCTGACCGTTCCAGATTTGATATGTGTAGATTTTCCCACTTGAATTGTATCGTGGATGAAAGCGATCACTGCACTCAGAAAGATCGTCCACCACCATGTCCTCCGGCAGATACCGATTCAGTTCCTTTAAGACCACCAGGCAATCCACTGCATCCGTGCTTTCGAATACGGCCACCTGACCTCTCGCATGGACACCAGCATCGGTACGGCTGGCCCCTGTGATTTCAGTTTTCTTATCTAAAATTCTCGACAGTACGGTCTCAAGTCTGCCCTGTATGGTTTTTTCATTGCCGCCAAGACGCTGCCAACCCTTGTACTTTGCACCGTCATATCGAATCGTCATCTTATAGCTATACACGAATATCCTCCTCTGTTCATTAAGTTCATCATCCCTTGATTCAGGGTAAAGTATATTGCATGGCTTGCGCATTTATGTGGTATAAGTGATGTATAAAGGAGGGATGAACATGCTCGGACGTGTACTTGTAATACTGACATCGGCAAATTCCATAACCTTGAAAAACGGGGACCGACAACCGACCGGCTATGACCAGTTTGCGTTTGTTGAGGTCGTCGACGCCCTCAAAACTGAAGGCTTCCTCATTGACATCGCTACCCTTGGCGGGCACACACCGTCTCAGGACGCAGCTTGCCTAAACCACCTGTCAAACAGCGACAAACTGTATTACAAGCAGTATATGGAGTCAGAACCCCTTATGCTCCTTCCAAAAGACATCACCCACATCAGCGAGGAAGAACTCCAGCACTATGTGGCCGTCTTCATCCCTGGCGGATACAGCGCACTTGATGAACTCTGTTCTGCGCCGGACATCCTCAAGGTGCTCAAACACTTCCATCACTACCTGAAGCCCATTGGCATTGTCGGCGCCGGAACAGCCGCCCTCATACACAACGAAATTCCATGGCTTTTCACCGGCTACCGCATTGCATGTCCCAACCTTGATGTGGAAACGGAATATGAAACCCTCATACTCCCAGCAAATCTGCCCTTTCATGTCGGCTACATTCTGGAACAGCTGGGTGCGCGAACAACCTTCAGTCAGCCCATGGAAACCCACATCATAGAGCATAACGAGCTCATTACCGCACAAAACAAATACAGTGCCTTTGACTTTGCAAAACAATTTGCACTTAAAATAAAATATGATTTAAAACTGAATCAATAGATAAAAAGAGCTGCATCCATTGGCGTGCGGCTCTTTTGCTTTCTTATGACAAGCAGGCCTACCTGCTTGAAGTTGTCGACAAAGTCAACAAAATCCAGGCTGTTAGAAGCTTGAACCTCTCAGCCAAGATAGGGACAAATCGGCATCCCGGATGACCCAGTCCTTGTTTACATGTTGACGCAGCTTTTCGAAGAGTCCGCCAAAGAGCTTTGAGTACACATCAAACTCATCTTGCTCAAGCATTCGATCCTGGTGCTTGAACATCAGATGCAGTTCCGTGCAAAACTCTGTATCGGACCTGCATGGCATGAAGCGTATAAGCAGGTTATAGCTTGTATCCGCATGGAGGGAATCCCGCCAGGACACCTCCAAAGTTTTCTCCCGTTCATACTGGCATATTTCACTGCCCTGTGTGTCAAATGCTGGACCATCAGGACCTAAATCAGCCTTAATGCCGTAGGCGCCACCCACACGCAAATCGACTCTGCATTCCCCAGAAACCCATTTTTCAAGCATTTCCGGTCTTGTCAAAAATCTAAAGGCACGATTGGCGTCACAGGCCAGTCGTACGGATTCGTGTACAAATTGCATAAAGTCCCCACTCTCATCTATTCAGCAGTTGTTTGGCTTTTACTTTCATAATAGGCACGCATGGGTTCAGACAAATAGTCCTCAACAATGCCCGCCGGAACCTCTATGACCGGGTAGCCAAAGGCGTACGGCGCATACTCATACAACTGAAAGTAAAAGGCAATCCCATCATCCGTCAAATAAAACTGTGTATTCTCGTCAATTCCCTCAAACACGGTATCATCATAAAATTCTTCAGCATGGGTCATCATGTAGCCATCGATATACATATTGACCGCTTCTTCAAACGCATCCCACTCTGTATAGAGCTGATCCAGTTTCACCGCCTTGCCACTGGCCCTATCAAGGGTCACTGTCCACCGCGTATGGTTTGGGTGAATGCCGTACTTCATATATTCAGACAGGGTCACATTCAGGTGCGGGTAAGCACTGCTATCTTCTATATATTCCCAGTCCACCCAATAGGATAGCTGACGGGCACCAATGCGGCTAAATGCCACGTCCGGTACAAACCCTGTCATTTTTGAAGCGATCTCAGCCTCCACACCTTTTTTAAGTTCAGATAAGGGTCCTGACCAGGTTTTATCTTCATTGCTGATGAATTCAGGCCAGCTCCATGTCACGGCGCCTGACATCCAGTAAACATCTCGAATAAAGCTGTTTCCAAAACGTTCAACGATGCCCGTTCCAGGGATTGTGTCCATTTTCCACCGGTCCTGGTCCCTTCTTTTCAAAAGAATCAGACTGCTCTGCTCCTGCCCGTATGCGTCAGTGAAGTTGAAATTGACATAACGGCGTTCTTCAGCGTCAGAAACCTCCGCAGTATTTACAACGATACTGTCCAAGTCGATATCGTACACCTTGGAACGTTCAGGCGCGTAGAGCTGTCCATCGACCTCGACCAGTCCCCACAAATCAATCAAATCATCTGCGCACTCTTCTGTAAAATAGACAAGGAGTTCCTGTCTTACAGCACTCAAGCTGTCATAAGGTCCTTCCTGAATCCAATAGGTTTCATACAAACCTTCAAAGGTTTTCTTTTGAAGCGTGTCCGCGTTAAACCCTTTCGAGATTTCCAGCACACGTGCGCTGGCTTCCGCGATTCCATCAGCTATGGCTGAATCGTAGATTGCGCCATAGTGTTTTTTGGCCTCCATCTGCTCAAGGTCCTCTGGCGGCAATGCAGCCACTTCATATCCAACCTCAAGGGGATCGCCTGTTACTGATTCTTCCCGAGAAGCTTCTGTGCCCGCCTCCGAACTCAATACATTTGCAGCTTCTTCCTCATCTATAGCTGGATCCTCTTTTTCAGAAGCATCCACTTCACTGTCCGGTGTTTGCCTTGCCGGTTCAGTTATTTCCGTTTCTATATCACCCGCATTTTGAGGGATTTCTTCATTAATCTGACCTGACTGACAAGCTGTCAGCAGGACTATTGTGGCAGCAATTGCCAATAGCTTTGATTTCAAAGCCTCGCCTCCTAACTTACCCCTCTAGTCTATCAGAAAAAGCGTGTAAATGTGCATCATTTCGGTAATAATGTGACACGAAAAATTGTTTTGCTCGAACAGACCCTGCAAGCTGGAGCTGTGCTGGTCCAACTTACAAACCTGCTGGTCCTTGTCTTTTTGCACAAATGAAAACCCCCGAACCACATGTGATCCGGGGGTTGAATTTCTAATTAGACGCTTACGTCTGATTAGTACTCCATGTTTGCCATGCGTACGTAACCTTCGTAACGTGCCTTAGCTTCTTCTTCAGCTTTTACAAACAGTCTTTCAGCTTCTTCTGGGAACTCGTTCACTAGAGTCGTGTAACGGCCTTCGCCCATTAGGAAGTCTCTGAATGCAACTGTTGGTTCTTTAGACTCAAGAACAAATGGGTTCTTGCCTTCCGCAGCTAGAAGTGGGTTGTACTTCCATAGGTGCCAGTAACCAGCATCTACAGCTTCCTTCATACGGTTTTGAGTAGTACCCATACCAGTCTTGATGCCGTGTGCGATACATGGAGCGTAGCAGATGATTAGTGATGGACCATCATATGCTTCAGCTTCTTGCATTACTTTCATCAGCTGGTTCTTGTTAGAGCCCATAGCAGTTTGAGCAACGTATACGTAACCGTAAGTTGTTGCGATCATGCCAAGGTCTTTCTTCTTAACTTTCATACCTGAAGCAGCGAACTTAGCTACAGCGCCAGATGGTGTAGACTTAGAAGCCTGACCGCCTGTGTTTGAGTAAACTTCTGTATCAAATACAAGAACATTTACGTTTTCGCCTGATGCCAGTACGTGGTCAAGACCGCCGTAACCGATATCATAAGCCCATCCGTCACCACCAACAATCCATACAGATTTCTTGATGAGGTAATCTTTGTTGTTCTCGAAGAACTTGAAGATGTCTTCTGCACCAGCAGGCGCGCCAGCTTCAAGAGCCTTCAGGATTTCTACAGTAGCAGCTTTAGAAGCGTCAGCATCCTCAGCGCCATCTAGCCATGCTTGGAATGGAGCCTTAACTGCGTCATCTAGGCCAAGCTCAAGAAGCTCAGCTGCTTTGTCAGCAAGTTGCTTTCTGATTGTCTTAACAGCTAGCTGCATGCCAAGGCCGTATTCAGCGTTGTCTTCGAACAGTGAGTTCGCCCAAGCTGGACCTTTGCCTTCAGCATTCTTACAGTATGGTGTAGTCGGTGCAGAACCGCCCCAGATTGAAGAACATCCAGTAGCATTCGCAACAAGCATTCTATCACCATAAAGCTGAGTAACAAGCTTCATGTAAGGTGTCTCACCACATCCAGCACAAGCGCCAGAGAATTCGAACAGTGGCTGTGCGAACTGTGAACCTTTCACAGTGCCTAGACCCATCTTGTCATCTTTAACTGGTACTGTCATTGCGAAGTTCCAGTTGTCAGCTTCAGCAAGTTGTGTGTCAAGAGCTTTCATTTCAAGAGCCTTGTTCTTAGATGGACAGATGTCAGCACAGTTGCCGCAACCTGTACAGTCTAGTGGAGAAACTTGGATTTTGTATTGTAGGTTCTCAAGTCCTTTACCCATAGCTTTTAGCGTTGGGAAGTTCTCAGGTGCATTTGCCATTTCATCTTCAGAAAGAAGAACTGGGCGGATTGCAGCATGAGGACAAACGAAAGAACATTGGTTACATTGGATACAGTTTTCTGATAGCCACTCTGGAACGTTAACTGCGATACCACGTTTTTCGTATGCAGATGAACCGTTTTCGAATGTACCGTCAGCAAGCTCAACGAACTCAGAAACTGGGATCGCGTCACCCTTTTGAGCGTTCATTGGCTTAAGTCTGTTAGCGATGAATGCTGGAAGCTCAGCTTCTTCAGCAGCAGTCGCTTCAGCAGATGCCCAAGCAGCAGGAACTTCAACAGCTTGGATAGCAGCGCCAGCGTCAACAGCTTTCCAGTTCAGTTCAACAATCTTTTGACCTTTTTTACCGTAAGTCTTTTCGATTGCTTCTTTCAGGTAGCCAAGTGCAGTTTCAACAGGCATAACGTCAGCAAGCTTGAAGAACGCAGACTGCATTACCATGTTGATTCTGTTTCCTAGGCCGATTTCTGCAGCGATATCAGTTGCATTGATTGTGTAGAGCTTGATGTCGTTGTCAGCGATGAATTTCTTCATTTCGCCAGGTAGGTTTGCATCTAGCTCTTCAGCAGTCCACTTACAGTTAAGTACGAATGTACCGCCTTTTTTAAGACCAGAAAGTACGTCGTATTGAGTAACGTATGACTGGTTGTGGCATGCAACGTAGTCAGCTTCGTCAATCAGGTAAGTCGAACGGATTGGCTGCTTACCGAAACGAAGGTGAGATACTGTAACGCCACCAGACTTCTTAGAGTCATATGAGAAGTAACCTTGAGCGTACATGTCAGTCTTGTCACCGATGATCTTGATTGCGTTCTTGTTAGCACCAACAGTACCGTCAGAACCAAGACCCCAGAACTTACATCTAACTGTACCAGCAGGCTCAGTTACGATAGTTTCTTCAACTTCAAGTGATAGATGTGTAACATCATCATTAATACCGATTGTAAAGATTTGTGCAGGTGCTTCTTTAGCTAGCTCATCGTATACACGCTTGATTTGAGATGGCGTAGTATCTTTTGAACCAAGACCGTAACGGCCACCAACGATAACTGGCTGTACGTCTTTGCCGTAGAATGCAGAACGGATATCCAGGTATAGAGGCTCGCCTAGTGAACCTGGCTCCTTAGTTCTGTCAAGAACAGCGATTTTCTTAACTGTAGCAGGAAGAACATCGAAGAAGTACTTAGGTGCGAAAGGTCTGTAAAGACGAACTTTAATAAGACCAACTTTTTCACCTTTAGCAGTCAGGTAATCGATTGTCTCTTCTACAGTATCAACAACAGAACCCATTGCTACGATAATACGCTCAGCATCTGGAGCACCATAGTAGTTGAAAGGCTTGTACTCACGGCCAGTCAGCTTGCTGATTTCTTCCATGTAGTCAGCCACAACACCAGGAACGTTGTCGTAGTATGTATTACATGCTTCACGTGCTTGGAAGAAGATATCTGGGTTTTGAGCAGTACCACGTGTAACAGGACGCTCAGGATTTAGAGAGTTGTTTCTAAATGTGTTAACTGCATCCCAGTCAAGCAGCTTAGCAAATTCGTCATAATCAATTGTTTCGATCTTCTGGATTTCGTGAGAAGTACGGAAACCGTCGAAGAAGTGTAGGAAAGGAACTCTTGTTTTGATTGCAGCAAGATGTGCAATACCGCCAAGATCCATAACTTCCTGTACTGAACCTGAAGATAGCATTGCGAAGCCAGTGCTTCGAGCTGCCATAACGTCAGAGTGATCGCCAAAGATAGATAGAGCATGAGATGCAACCGCACGTGCAGAAACGTGGAATACACCTGGAAGTAGCTCACCAGCGATTTTGTACATATTTGGGATCATTAGAAGCAGACCCTGTGACGCAGTAAATGTAGTAGTCAGTGCACCACCTTGTAGAGAACCATGAACAGCACCAGAAGCACCCGCTTCAGATTGCAGTTCAGATACAACAACTTGTTGGCCGAAAACATTTTTCTTGCCATACGCAGCCCACTCGTCCACGAATTCTGCCATGTTAGATGATGGTGTAATAGGGTAAATTGCAGCTACGTCAGTAAATGCATACGAAACCCAAGCAGCAGCCGTATTACCATCCATGGTCTTCATCACTTTATTACTCATTGACCTTTTGCCTCCTTAGTATTTTCATACATGTGTATGTGGTTAGTATAGTATATTGTATACAGAGTGTCAACGCATTTGTATACCTGTATCCCAGGAAAACATCGGGAAAATGAAAACGTTTGCTTGACGAAATACTTGCCCTATCTCACTTGCTATTGTATACAATATACCTTTGCTAAACTTTGTTGATTCATTCAACTTTTTTGCCTTTTTCACAGGGACAGTCCACATACTTATTACCCCTAGAATTTAATAATAAATCAAAACTTTCAGAAAATAAAGCGCAACTTGTCTGCAAACGTATTCTTGTTTTAAAATCTGTACAATCTGTATTTTTGTACCTTGAGAACCTGTATATACGTGCATATGCGTGGGCAATTTCAAATTTTATGTATTAAATAGGAAGAGAGACGGTTTATTTTTGTGATAATTTGCCGATATTACTACTGTAAGGATGCAAACGGAGCACAAGGAGGTGCGCATTTCATGGATATACGTGCAATTCAGCAAATGAATCAGTTGAACAGTCAAAAGACCACATTAGAACAGAAATCAAAGCAAACAAACAATACAAAGGAAAACAAAGAGACCGGCAAGGTCCAGTCTGTCATTGCCGAGGCCGCTGTCGTGTTTGAGAAGTCATCTGAGACCTCGGTTTCTATAAACTACTCGAATACGGCACAGGAAAAACTGTCCGAGGTAGACCGCCTCAAGCTTCAGGTCGATCAGAAAATGAACAGTGCCTTCTATATGATGGTCAAAGAAACCTTGAACGGCCAAAATGCGGGCATGAAGGCGGCAATTGAACAGATTCTCAGCGAGCGTGCCGACGAGATCACGCCTGAAATGGTCGAAGAAGCAAAGGCAGATACTGAAGAAGGCGGTTTTTTCAGTCCTGAATCTGTTGCTGAGCGTATTTTGGATTTTGCAAAAGCCCTCTCTGGGAACAACAATGAGAAATCCGATTTATTGAAAGATGCTTTCATTAAAGGCTTTGAGGAAGTTGAAGAAATATGGGGCGACGCGCTGCCAGAAATCAGCCAGAAGACATACGACCTTGTCATGGATGGTTTTGACGCATGGAAAAATGAAGGCTCTGCATCTTCAGCTGAAGAAGAGGGTCTCGACTAATATACTGCCGCTATGTTTCAATATGTTGATTCACCTTTTGGAATACGATAAATTTTTTACACCAATACGTCAACACGCGTTGACAAAGAAATCGTATTCATTTATATTTATTAATATATCGAAACAACTTTATTGCTTTTTTGTAATAAAGTCTTCGGTACTCCACGCATGATTCTCGGCTCCTCCCAAGATAACCATGAATACGCCTGTAAGTTTCTTGATCTGGGAAGTGTGAGCTACCAGATTACTATTCCCCATTATCTTGGAGCCGAGATATCAACTCAAAACACAGTGCAGACGGTGCACTGATTCCATAAAAAAAAGAACTGCGCATGCAGTTCTTTTTTTGCTTTATTCAAATATTCCAAGGAACTTCATAAACTGAAGTCCTTAAGGTCTGCCATTCCTACGTTTAAGCAGGTACAGGTAATAATCGATCATCATGCTCGAAACGAGCAGAACAATGCCGGCACCCATGTAGGGTCGCATGGGATTGACTGGACAGAATCCAGCCGGTGCCGTCTTTTGCAGATAGGCGGTAAAGCCTATGGAAGCTATCGCAATCAGGCTTCCCAGAATAAACATTACCTTACTCAGCATCTTCAGCTTATTCATGTGCCTCCCCCCTCACAAACATCAACTCTGCCTTGTCAGACAGTGTCTCATCAAAGCGCCATCCATCCTCTGAAAAGGTCTTGAGGACCTCAATGTCTTCAATTTGATTTTTTGCCATAAAATCCACCATTTGCCCACGCGCTTTTTTTGCATTGGTTCCAATGGTCTTCAAAAGGCCCTTCTTGTATTCCTTGAAGGACACGGTCACCATTGGCACCCTAATGAGTTTTGAAAACTCCGAAGATGCCAGATTAACTATGGTCTCCCCTTCATCGAAGGGGGCACCCAGTTCTTTTTTCCAATAGGCATATAAACTCTCATCCAAAATTTTCATTTTCATGTCCAAACGGTAGGCACTGATTCCTGTAAGCGGTGTCAGTATGCCATACATGGCTGAAAGAATTCTCAGATGGTCTTCCAGATAATACAGTTCCCTGTCCGAATAGGTCTCTATGGGAATCTGTCTGAAGGCAATTCCGCTGTATGCCTGAATGGCAGGCAGAATCCCTGTGTGCCCAAAATTTCTATAAGTTTCATAAACAGAAGTCAGCAGATCGCTTTTAATGTTCATGACTTTGGCAAGCTCATCCATTGAAAGCTTCTGAATCTCTTGAACGAGTGCCCTTGTCTTTTTAAGGTAGGGCAGCATCTTCATGTCATCTACCGGTTGGGCATCAAAGCGCTGCTCCTTGCTGGGTGATACGATTACCTTCACATCATGCCTCCATTTACTTTTTCACGCCATCACGTATCAGTCGTGTAAAGTGATGTCCCATTGCCTGCTCGATATAAGGCTCCAGATGCCAGAACTGCTTGAAGTGCTTGTACTCTTCAATGGCCCTTGAAATGTCGCCTTCTTTTTTGAATGCACGGATCAGAATGTTTTTCGGCGTATGCTCCATATCAATGAATTCCAGAACCTGCACCTGATACCCCAGTATTTCCAGGACACTGGCACGCAGACTATCTGTCACAAGGGCTGACATACGCTCCTTGATGAGGCCGTGCTTCTCCATGGGCATCATGACAGGGTTATGAATTTTTTTGAAGAACTCATGCTGACAACACGGAACTGCCAAAATAACCGATGCCCCCCAGTTGACCGCCTTTACCATGGCATCATCTGTAGCGGTATCACACGCATGGAGCGTTACCACCATGTCTACACCGCCGTCCTGTGTATACTCACGAATGTCCCCTTCAAGAAACTTGAGTCCGTCGTAGCCAAGCTCCTCGGCAACACCATTGCAAAACTCTATGACGTCAGCCTTCAAATCCAGACCGATGATATTCACCTGATAATTCATGATCTTGACCAGGTAATAATAGAGGGCGAATGTCAGGTATGCCTTGCCGCACCCGAAATCAATGATATTGATTGCCCGGTCCTTTGGCAGATGGGGAATACAGTCTGCCACCATCTCAATATAACGGTTCAGCTGTCTGAACTTGTCATACTTTTTCGCCAGAACCTTTCCCTCCCGGTTCATGACACCCAGTCTGACAAGAAAATCATGGGGAACACCTTCAGATAAGAGATACGCCTTTTTCCTATTATGACTCAGATCGACAGAATTTCTTGTCGGCTGCTTTCTCAGTATCTTGACCTTTCCTTTTTTGCTGATAAGTATCTGGTAGTCCGCATCTATGGTATAGAACATGGCCTGCTTGAAATAATTCCCCATTAAAGATTTAACGGCTTCAGCAGCCTGCTCTCCATCCAAATTCTCATGCTGAACCTTATTGTCAGAGTGGTAGGCAATCTGATTGAGCCGATCACCCTTGATTAGGACCGGTTTGATATCCACCTTTTTGTATGATATGTCTGCACCCTTATGCACATTGCTGAGTACTGCAAATAAGAGGCTTTCCTTTTGAAAAACTTCATCGATAATCTCATGTATACGTTCCATAAATATTCTCCATATTGATTGCACACTGTCACTTGCTGACAGAAGGGAACACGCCCCTTTTATATCCACTTTTTTCTTCTTCTGCTATTATTGCATATTCCTTGGGTATGTATACTCCAAGTCAGGTTATACCCGTTCTCTATTCTATTATACATAAAGTTGGAAGGAGAAGCAGAAGAATTAAGGGGGAGTACTTATGAAAATCGGACCAGTTAAATTCATGAAGCAGGCACTCATGCGCAAAGTTCTTTACGCACTGGCGCCCATTGTCTTTGCGGCAGTCTGTAATTTCGGATGGCGCGTGATTCCCGTCATAGGGACCGCCATCATAAGCGGCGTCATCACTGAGTGGCTTTTCAAGCGTAGTACAGGCAAGCCTGTATCTGAAGCGGTTTTTGTGTCTGCAATCCTATATGCACTTACCCTTCCACCCAGAACACCCTTTTGGGTGGTCGCACTCGGCATGATTTTTGGAATCGTCTTTGGAAAGGAAGTTTTCGGCGGCTTTGGACGAAACGTCTTCAATCCGGCACTTGTGGCCAGAGCCTTTGTTTATGTCTCCTTTCCCAAGTTTCTCACCATTGAATGGTCCGCACCCGCTGGAAGCTCCCTGCTGAGCGGACTCACCACTTACATAGGAAACCCGGTGGATACGGTCAGCACAGCCACACCCATGCTGTCCTACCGAAGCACTGGAGAGCTTCACGCCCTCCTCGACCTTCTGACGGGCCATGTTGCCGGCTCCATTGGTGAAACCAGTGCACTTCTTATAGCAGTGGCTGGGATTTATCTTCTTTATACAAAAACAGCACATAAGGAATCCATGCTCGGTGTCCTTGGCGGGTTTACAGCCATGTCCCTTGTCTTCAATCTACTTGGCGTCTCACAGGTTCCAAGCCCGATTTTTGGACTTTTATCCGGCGGGGTTCTTTTCGCGGCTGTCTTTATGGCAACCGACCCGATTTCATCGCCAAAAACGAAGGAAGCGCGGTGGGCCTATGGCCTTCTCATTGGGGCGGTAACCGTCATTATTCGGGGTTTTGCCCTCTTTGCCGGCGGTGTCATGTTTGCCGTTCTGATCGGCAATACCGTCGCCCCCCTGCTTGATGAAATCGTGCGCGCAAAACAGGCCCGTGACAAAGACAAGGCACAGAAGGGCGGTGCTGTGAATGCCTAATCAGAAAAATCAAAAGAAAAAGAAACCCCTGGTTTACCCAGTTGTCTTCATGGTCGTGCTGACTATGATTTTCACCGGCGGTCTTGCTTCACTGAACGCCTTTACCATTGACAGGATCCACGCCCATGAGTCTGTCAAGAACCAGGCGAGTCTGCTCTATGCTTTCGGTCTTGACGTACCGGAAGAAATGGCAGATATTCAGGCTCTTTATGAAAGCACAATTTCAGAAAAGACCCTTGATGGAACAAGCTATTACATAGCCGCTCGTGGTCAAGATGTCCTCGGCTACGCATTCCCGTTTTCAGGTTCCGGCCTTTGGGGCACCATCTGGGGCTATGTTGCAGTCACACCGGATTTTAACGAGGTCCTAGGCATGGATTTCATTAAGCATGCGGAAACGCCCGGGCTGGGCGGCCGTATTTCAGAACTCTGGTTTCGCGAGCAGTTTCGCGGCATTGTCATTTCAGACCAGTCCATTGTCTACAGGCCTTCAGACGGCGGCAATGCAGATGCCATCACCGGTGCGACACTCACCTCTCAGGCCGTTCGCAATATGCTGAACGAAGCCCTGAACCATATTGAGAACAACATTAAGGGGGCGCTCTAATGGCTATTAAAACAAGTAAAATATTCACCCTTGGTGTATGGAAGGAAAATCCCGTATATCGCCAGATTCTTGGAATCTGTTCAGCGCTTGCGGTCACCAATCTTATGATGAACTCCTTGGTTATGGGTGTCGGCCTCATGTTTGTTACAAGCCTGTCTTCCATGACGGTGTCTCTGCTCAGATCACACACGCCAAAGCACATTCGGATGATGGTCCAGACCCTGATTATTTCCGGCTACGTCATCATTGTAGATATTTTTCTCAAGGCATATATGCCCGCCATGAGTGAGGCCCTTGGGCCTTATGTAGGACTCATCATAACCAACTGCATCATTATGGGACGCGCTGAAGCTTTCGCCCAGTTCAACCCGCCGATACCGTCCTTCTTCGATGGTCTTGCAAATGGCATTGGCTATGCCCTTGTCCTTCTTTTCATTGCATTTTTCAGAGAACTCCTGGGATTCGGCTCCCTATTCGGCATACAGGTTCTCGGTCCCAACTGGGTCAGCTGGACCCTGATGATTATGCCACCCGGTGCATTTTTCATGCTGGGTATTGTGATCTGGATTACCAAACGTTACCTTTCAGATGAAGCGGATGAAAAAGGAGGTGTCTCTGCATGATTGAAATAAACCCATTTGTGATTTTCTTCGCAGCTATTTTCACCAACAATATGATCCTCTCCAATTTCCTCGGCATGTGTTCCTTCATCGCCGTTTCAAGCGAGATCAAAACCTCCCTGAGCCTTGGGCAAGCCGTCACCTTTGTGCTTACCTTCACCACACTGCTCAATTATCTGGTTTATCATTATATTCTCGTGCCTCTGGGCATTGAATACTTGCGGTACATATTGTTCATCATCGTCATCGCCGCCTTTGTGCAGCTTGTAGAAATGATTATTGACCGTTATTTTCAGACCCTCTACTACGCACTGGGCATATTTCTGCCACTCATAACCGTAAACTGTGCCATACTGGGCGTTTCCCTTTTCATGGTCATCCGTAACTACAGCCTCCTGCAGTCAATGGCTTTTGGTCTGGGATCTGGCCTTGGATGGACCCTTGCCATTGTCATGCTGGCAGGAATCAGAAAGCGCATCCGCAACAATCCGCTTCCCAAGGGCCTTGAGGGACCAGGCATAACCCTTATCATTACAGGGCTCATGGCACTTGCCTTCATCGGATTTTCAGGCATGGTTCAAATTCAGTAAAAGGAGGTGTACCTATGCAATCCATTATGACACAGGTCCTCGTTGTTTCTGGAATCTCCGGCCTTTTGGCACTCCTGCTCTCCATCGCCAACCGGACGATTGCCAACTACGGGGAACAAAAGCTCGTGATCAACGACGAAAAGGAGTATTCAGTGGAAGGTGGGGACACACTCCTGTCCACACTGATTTCTGAAGAGATTTTCATTCCTTCCGCCTGTGGCGGCAAGGGCAGCTGCGGCTACTGCAAGGTTCATGTCAGTGCGGGTGGCGGACAATTTCTGCCCACCGAAGCTGGTTACGTGACCCCAGAAGAGCAAGAGGAAGGGGTCCGACTCTCCTGCCAGGTCAAAGTCAAAGAGGAAATCCACATTCGAATTCCCGAGGAGCTTTTCAATGTGCGTCAGTACGACTATCTGGTCACAAAGCTCAACCTCGTCACGCCCAAAATCCTGCATCTTAGACTGGAGCTTACCGACGACAAGGAAATCGAGTTCAAACCCGGCCAGTACATACAGATACTCGCCCCCATGTATCCCGGCAATGACGAGGATGTTTACAGGGCCTACTCCATCGCTTCTGCGCCCAGTGATAAGAAGGCTATCGAGCTCTTCATAGGTTATGTGCCTGAGGGTGTTGCAACGACCTATGTTCATCAGCACCTCAGACTGGATGACAGGCTCACTGTAATCGGGCCATTTGGAGACTTCTACTATCATCACAATGATAGAGACATGTACATGGTTGCCGTAGGAACAGGCATGGCGCCCATTATGTCCATTCTCAAATACATGCGCGATGAAAAAATCGATCGAAAAGTCACCTTCTTTTTTGGAGCGCGTTCTGGAGATGACCTTTATATGATGGACACCCTAAAGGCTCTCGAAGGGGAAATCCCAAATTTCAAACTCGTCTGCTGCCTATCGCGTCCGAGGGATGAGGACCAGTGGGCCGGGGACGAAGGGCGGGTCACTGACCTTATTGAAAAATATGTGGAGGATGCAAGCACGGCTGAAGCCTATCTGTGCGGCAGTCCAAAAGTCATAGATGCTGTTGTCGACCGGCTAAGTGAAAAAGGCATGCCTGAAGAGCACATCTACTATGACAAGTTCGAGTAAGGTGTCTTCATGTACAAGCTTCCTAAAAAATATTACAATAGACAGTAGGACAAGCCTGATGCAGCATACAGGCATATCCGTTTTTATAAAGGCCTCTCGATACAGGCTCGATGGGTCTTGCTGCGATGCGCCCATGCACTCGGACATGGGCAAATAAGATTGGGGGAATAGGAATGGATTTTAAAGAACAAGTGGATGGCATCATGAATGATCTTGTCAAAGACATTCAGGGTCTCGTACAGATCAAGAGCGTGGAAGCGCCTGCCGATGGCGATATGCCCTTTGGAAAAGGCGTCCAGGATGCGCTTGAGTACACACTAAGGCTCGGCGAAAGCATGGGCTTTGCTGTAAAAAATGTCGATAATTATGCCGGACACATTGAATTTGGAGAGGGCGAAGATATTCTTGCTGTTCTGGCACACCTTGATGTGGTTCCCGAAGGCTCTAACTGGGACTTCGAACCCTATGGCGGCACCATTGAGAATGGCCGTATCTATGGTCGTGGCACCATTGACAACAAAGGACCCGCGGTTTCTGCGCTCTATGCTATGAAGCTATTAAAGGACGTCGGCGCACCTGTCAACAAACGGATTCGTCTTATTCTTGGAACCAATGAAGAAACTGGCTGGAAGGGCATCAACTATTATATGGACCATGAGGAAACACCGACTATGGGCTTTACACCCGACGCGGATTTTCCGGCAATCCATGGCGAAATGGGCATTCTGGTCTTCGACCTGGTCAAAAAATTCAACGACCGCATTGCGGATGGCGGCATAGAAATACTTAAAGTGACAGGCGGAAATGCACCCAACATGGTGCCTGACTACGCTGAAGCACACCTGAAAGTCACAGAGGAAATCGGACACATTCTTGAAGCCTACAACAGCGATAAGGATGCATCCCTTAAAATGGTTAAAGAAGGCGACGTTACAATCATCCAGTCCTATGGTGTATCTGCGCACGGCAGTACACCTGGCGCAGGTAAAAACGCCATTTCATACCTTATGGATTTCCTCAACTACATAGACCTGCAAATCGGAGACGTTACTAATTTCGTCCGTGATTACGCACGTCTGATCGGGCTGGATTACAACGGTCAAAACATCGGCTGCGGACTGGAAGATGAATACGGGAAGCTGGTTTTCAACGTTGGCGTTATCAACTTCAGTGAGAACGAAGGCCGTATCAGTGTGAATGTACGTTATCCCATCACCCTGAGTGATGATACGGTCTATGAAGGCCTTGAAAAAGCCCTTGAGCTTACAGATATTCAAGTGGTCAAGCACGACCATCTGGCGCCAATATATCTGCCGCCAGACCACGAGCTCATTACAGCCCTCATGGATACCTACAGTCAAGTCACTGGAGATACTACACCTGCAATCACCATCGGCGGTGGAACCTATGCACGGTCCATGAAAAACGCAGTTGCCTTCGGCCCGCTTTTCCCAGGCAAAGAGGAAACAGCACACCAGAAAAACGAGTTCATTGAGCTTGAAGACCTCAGCACAATGACACGCATTTATGCAAATGCGCTTTACAAGCTGACACGCTAAGCCTTGAAGACAATAAAGGACCGCTGAACCGCCTCTCTCAAGAGGGTCGATCCGGCGGTCCTTTTCAATTTCCATTATTATTTCACGCTGTCACAGGCATGCCCTGAACAGGCGCATCAGTTCATCTCAGATAGATTGGAATCCTGCTGCAGCTGTTCCTTAAAGGCGATATTGGTCCTGTTGAGTTTGAAGTACAGGGCATCGATGAACATCATCAGGAGTTTGTTGCCCAAATCCGGTTCATGTTCCATGAGATGCTCCAAATCATTTTTCGAAATGATCAGGGCTTCAACAAATTCGCTGGCAAGCCCTGTAGAGTTGTACTTCTTCTTATCCTGAACGAGGAAGGTCTCGCCGATGATCCCATTGCTGCAGACGGTTCCGAGAAGAACCTCTTCGTCGCTGTCATTGTATTTGACAATACGCACACAGCCTTTGAGAATCATAAACAGGTTAAGATTATCGCTGCCTTCCTTAAAGAGACGCTCATCTGTGTTGAAGGCCTGCATTCTGGTAACTTGGGCAAGTCTTGCAAGCTCAGTATCTGTAAAGTTTTCGAAGGACCTGAACTTATGAAGGTTTTCAACGATAACCCGCTTGGACATTTTCTCGTACTTGTCATGATCGATATCGTAGACCACCCGTGAAACGTTGTTGGTTTCAATTTCCTTTCGAAGCACCTGACGGTGCTTGATGGTCATTTCAATCAGCTTGGTCCAGTCCTTCTGCTTCTTACGGTACTCTGTGAACGGATCAATTTTAGGAAGCGCCTCGTACTTGCTCAGATACACGTTTCGAATTGACTCCCGGCAGCCTTCAATATTGCCTTCTGACAAGTACTCAAGGGCCAGCAGCATATTGGTCTTGAAAATCTTGTCTTCAAGGTCCGTCTTCATGAAATCCCCAGGATAGGGGTCAAAATCTTCCGGCGTCACACGGTTCATATTGTTGACTTCATATTGTGAGTTGATCTTGGCCTGTTCATAGAGAAATCTGTAGATATCCTCTCTGAATCGCTTCCAGATCGGATGGTTTTTCTTTGGCGGCAGGTGCTTGATGCTGAGCTTGTTGTCCAGGAAGAAATCATACCCAAACATTTTGGAGTTCAGCACATAGTCAATATCCTCACCCCGGGTGACTGTACTGTCAAATGGCACCATGCGGAAGAGATTCTTATGAATGACCATGGCCCCGCCAAATGCGAACGGTGTCACCTTGAGCCGCGGCTCACAGCCGATAATTTTATCAAAGGCCTTGGTTTTGGAACCAAACCGGTTCCAGTAGGTCATCCAAGGTACAATATCGACATCGTCATAAAACTCATCGTACTTGTTCAGATAATATCCGGCAACGCCATAGATGCTCTTGCCGTAAATACGCTTGCCGATAAATTCCGTCGCCATGTCCACCCATTCCGGGTTCTCAAAGACTTCATCATCATCAATGAGAATGGTCACATCGGACGAAAGCAGCTGTGCCGTGTAGAGGCATATGTTGCGGACATTGGAATAGCCTTTTTGGTTGAGGAGTTCATTGGCGCGTTCACTCAGTCCGTGTTCGCGCAAAAACGCCTTGATGCTTCTCAGATTGTTCTGCGTAAAGAGATAAACATCAATATCGAGATTGGCTTTTCTGACAATGTCCCGCACCCGCTTTTCAGCCGCATCCTCGACATCATCTGCCGTTGGACAAACGGGGATGATCAGTTTGAAATTCTTATTCTTGAGATTCTTGATGCTTTCCAACGTCCTGCCAAGGGTGTCATCTCCGTCTAGAGGCGTTGGATGGTCGTATACAGCATCGCCTTCATGCCATGGATCATTCTTCTCCCGTGACCAATATGTTGGAATGACCATACTGATGTTCATACGTTTTTACGCTCCTTTCAATCTGTCCACACATTTCATGTCCCGTAGGTGTGATTGGCAACCTAATGCATGCACAAGCCTGCCTAGCTATATAAGCGTTTTATACAAAGCTTCAACTTCTTTGATGGAATGCTTCCATGAGAAAGACTCCAGAGCATATTTGGCGCATGCCTGCGCACGTTCCTGGCGGTCTGCCCTCTCGATTTCATCAATAATTGCCTCTGCCAGACTCAAATCGTCCTCGACTGGAACAAGTGTCCCGACCTTGTCAGTAACAAAATCAGGGAGTCCTCCTTGATTTGTACCCACTACAGGGGTTCCACACGCTAGCGCTTCTATGGCAACAAGGCCAAATGGCTCAGTTCTTGAAGGCACTGTGCTGACATCTGCAATATTATATAAATCGACCAGCTGTTTCTGATTCACATGGCCGAGGAAATGCACTTTCTCCAGCCCCAGTTCCCGACTCAGGCGCGTGAGTTCGTCGTAGAGCTCTCCGTTACCCGCAATCAGGGTCATAACGTCGCCTACTTCACGTTCATACTGTTTCGCGGCCTTAAGCAGGACATCAATCCCTTTGAAATGGGTCAGCTTACCGGCAAAGGACACGATATGCTTTGCTGTTCCCTCAATATTGAAGCTGCTTAGAACCTCTTTCGTATTGATATCCGGTTTAATCATAAACAGATTTTCATCATAGCCATTCATAATCAAGGCACATTTTTCCTCAGGAACACCATACAGGTCTTTGACTTCCGCATGCACTTGTTTTGAAATGGTGATGATTTTTTTTGCCTTCTTGGCACCCTCAATTGCATAGGGATGATAGCGTTCATCCTTGACAAAGCCTTTGAGGTCTGTGCCGTGAGCCGTGACAATATACGGGATCCCCGTTTGTGCCGCCGCATAAGGCGTAATCCACAGGTGCTGGGCGTGAATCAGATCGGGCTTGAAGGTTTCAGCTTCCTCCTTGGCAATCTTTACAAAAATGTCGATGTAGGCCTGCATCTGATCGTTGGTCAGTGCGTAATAGGTATTGTTGCTTCTCGGATGGGAAGTGAAGCACGGGAAGTTGAACGGCAGGTCTGTGTTCGCCTGTGTTCCATCCTGAAATTTGATGATTCGGCTTTCAAATCCCTCATATGTGTGATCGGTCAGCTCCGGATAGACGACCTTGACCTCATGCCCTAGCGCACTCAGCTCCTTCGCTAGATTCATCGTGTAAATGCCGCTGCCTGACCCTTCCAACGGAAAGTGATTCATAATGAGCACTCTCATAATCGTCCCTCCAAACCTTGTATTTTGATATGAACTCTGTCCAGCTCTTTGCCATTTTCTTATATTCCATAATCATGTCATCAAGATGCGCATACGATGCGTCCAGCGCCCTTGGAAGTTCCAGAAAGCGTTCGTCTCCAAGATGGGCAGCAGCTGCCTGCGCCCCCATTTCGAGCGCCTGTCTCTGGGCCTTGTAAATCCCCTCGACATCTTTTTTCATCAGCCAATTGAGGAAAGGATTTCTGCCGATCCACCCCATGCACGCATAGAAGAAACGATCTCTTATTCCATCGTCCGTCAAAATATCGGGCACCTGTGGATAAGTGCCATAGGTGTTGTGGAATATCCTTAAATCAATATCCATGCACTTCAGCGTATCTGAACGCTCCAGTTCAAGTCCGAGAAGCGTATCCTCGCCCCGGGTCAAATATTTTTTTCCATCAAAGCTGTAGACGGATGAAAAAAATGGGAGCATGTGCTCAAATATACTTAATTTAATGGCCACATTGCCCCCAAGGATTTTGTTTGTCTGAAATGGTTTTCTGTCTGGATAGTTCGCAGGTACAAAACAGTGATGCCGCATACCTGCCTGCAGAAAGTCACAAACCCCTTCCTTTTGAAGACCTCGGTAAAGCATTTCCATGCCGCTGAACTTCATTGGGGGAATAATGTAATACCCCGAATAGTCACTTGTGGTAATCATGACCGAGTCCATGGAAAGATACTTCATATGCTCTCCAACAAAATCAATCTCGTGCTTGACCACACCGTTTATGGTGTCCACAAGCAGTTTAGGGTAAACATCTGTGTCAACAAAAATCAAGATATCAGAACCTGTAAGCATGGCCTTCATGACAACGTTGTTTCGGTTCTTGCCGTAGCCGACCAGGCCGGAATCGTTAAGATGCTTGCATGTCACAAGTGTTTCAATAGACTGCTTTGACATGCCGATTTCTTCCAGGGTACTGCACATCTCATCCGCCTGATTGATCTGTACAAGTTGAACGGGGACGCGCTTTTCGAGTTCACGAACAGCGTCTGGATTAGCAACTCCAGTATGGGCGATAACAACGCTATATATTTCATGACCAAATCTTTTTGCGTTGTCCAGAAAATCATCAAGAGGCTCTGCGGATTGGATTTCTTTTGTAATCATCCCGAATGAGATATTCATAATACTACCCTCCTTTAATAATATTTTCACATAACATAAGTTCCTTATACCCGAATTAGCTTGGAATTAACATGCGCAGGTTTTTTATGCCAGTCCCTTAACTTTCTGAACCTATATTTAACATTAAAAAAACCAGCGGATGCGCTTATGCCTATGCACAAAAGCCCGCTGGTTCAAGGATCCATAAATATTTATTTTCCTCAGCTATCAAGCTGACCCCAAAATTCCTGAATTTGCCCCGCAATCTCATTTTCACGGATCATTTTCGCATTCCAGTCTCCCGGAAGCATATTACGGTAATAAGGGTTTGCGTACCGGTCATCAAGAAGCAGGATGAGGCCTGCGTCTTCCTCGGAACGTATAAGCCGTCCAACAGCCTGCATGACCTTGTTGATTCCCGGGAAGGCATATGCAAATGCAAATCCTGCCGATTCTGCCTCATCAAAGTACTTTCTAATCAGGTCGTTCTCCAGATTCACTGTCGGAAGACCCACCCCTACAACCGCAACACCGGTCAGTCTTTTTCCAATCAGGTCTATACCCTCGGAAAAGACGCCTCCAAGCACACACAGTGCCACCAGTGTTTTCTTACGATCTGGCTGAAAGGTCTCAAGAAAGACTTCTCTTTCCGCCTCTGCCATTTCAGATTCCTGCAGTAAAAATTCCGTGTCGGGCAGTGCAGCCTCCAAAATATCATACGTGGCATTCATATACTTATATGAAGGAAAGAAAATAATATAGTTTCCCACATGCCCCTTGATGAAGGACGAAATGTACTCTACAAGACGCGGCTGACTCGCGTCACGGTCCCTGAGCCGCGTGCTGATGCCCATGGACTGCATCATGAGCCTCCTTGAAGGATCAAACGGAGAATCGAAAGCAAGAATTGCATCGCTGTCCTGGCCGCCCAGTATGCGCCTGTAATACTTCAGCGGCGTTAGTGTGGCAGAAAAGAAAATGGCTGATTTTGCATTTTGGACTTTCTGCGAAAGATTATAAGACGGGTCTATGCAATACATGCGCATGCGCAAGTCTTTCCCGTTCTCTTCATAGATGCTGATATAGCAGTCGTCATAGATCTCGTAGATTCGCATAAACCGCATACTTTCGAAATAGAGTTCAAGGACCTCTTCATAGCAGTCTGCCGACTGATTTTCGAGCAGCCATGTCTCTGCAAGGTCAAGAAACTTGCGCACCTGTGGATAAAGTCTGTCTGGCGGATTATAATCCACAAAGTATCCCGTTTCTTCACAGTCTTTCTTCCAGTCCAGAAATGAACGGTTCATTTTTTCAAGAGACTTGATCAACTCAAGATTCCACTTGGGCAAGGCGCGCTTGACAGACATAATCCTCTCTTTTTTAAGTTCCGCAGAATACATTTCCCGAGCTCGGTCAACCAGGTTATGGGCCTCATCCACCAGAAAGAGGAAGTCGTCTGAGTTCTCGTCAAAAAAACGACGTAAATAGACCCGCGGATCAAAAGCATAATTATAATCACATATGACCAGATCTGCCCAAAGGGCCAAGTCCAGTGAAAACTCAAAAGGGCAGATATGATACTTTCTGGCAACATCTTCAACTTCATCCCGGTTCCAGCTGTCAGAACAGCTTAAAATATCCCATATGGCCTCATTGACCCTGTCAAAATGTCCCTTGGCATAGGTGCATTCATCCGGGTTGCATGCGCTGCCTGGCTCAAAACATATTTTATCCTTGGCCGTCAGCGTCACCCGTCTTAAACGGATTCCCCGCTCTGAGAGAATGTCAGCAGTGCCCTGGGCTACGGTCCGAGTTATGGTTTTTGCCGTAAGATAAAATATTCGGTCCGCAAGCCCCTGTCCAAGTGCCTTCACACCGGGAAAGAGGGATGACATGGTTTTTCCGATACCTGTTGGCGCCTGATAAAACCCGCACCGACCCTCGCGAATGGTCTGATACACAGCTACGGATAGTTCCCTTTGTCCTTTTCTGTACCTGTCAAAGGGAAACTGGGCTTTCTTTATGCTTGCGTCACGTACGCGGAGCCAGTCTCGGCGCTCATACAACCACCGTACATATTGACTCACGGTCTCTTCGAAAAAATCCTTCAATTCTTTAAAAGTAAAAATCAATTCCATGCGCTTGGTTTCATAGGTATGCTGCTTGACATAGGTCAGCTGAACGCCGTATTCATCGTCTTCCCCAGCCGCTGCATCAAGCGCAAGGATATAGGCATAGCATTTCCCCTGGGCCCAGTGTACGGGAACTCCCGAATCATCTATGTCCGCAAGCTCGCCTGAAGTGGATTTGATTTCATCCACCATGACAATGCCATGGTCCTTATAGACGCCGTCCGCTCTGCCCTGTACGGTCAGCTCGACACCATCGAGTTCAACTGTGGTCTTCAGCATGACTTCAGCTTCATATCCGTCGCCCATCTGCGCCTGTATATGCTGATGTGTCTTTGTTCCTTCCACAGCGGTGCTTCTTCCTGAAAATCGCAGGTCAAGGTCACCGCTTCTGCTGATATATTCCACCAATCCTCTTACAGATATGGTCTGTTTCATAGGTTTCGCTCCCCGACACGTATTTCACATCTAATTCCTGTCACTCACATTGTAACATATGTTCGGGTCTCAGTTCGGCACAAGTTAGAGCGATGCTTCTCAAAAGGCCGGCATGCAAAAGGGCCTTTGAACGTCGCGATAAAAGTGCGTTCAAAGGCCCATGATTGATTTTTTTATGAAGTTCGTCTTCCCTTATGCCTACTGCAGACCTGCTGCAATACGGATTGCTTCCTGATGGCGGCTGTCCTGTCTACCGTCAAGATGGCGTGTACTTCCCGCAAAATGCAGATCACATACGCCGTCCATGCCATTGTTCTTGATCTTATCCAGATTGTAGCCGTAGCCATAGCCAAGACTTCTGTTGTTGATCAGTGCCTCAGCCGGTTGGTCATCTCTACCTGCATGCGGCATTGCCGACATGGAAGCTGCAATAACTCTGCCATCAACATAGACCAGTACAGGTCTTCTCTGCCAGCTGAAATCTCCGCCATTGGTCTCTTTTATGATTTCTGTATCCTCAAGGGTCAGCGCCTCAACATCGGCATGATTTCCGCCGAAGGTCATCATGACATTGTATTCAAGACCTGTGTATATATCTTTGATGTGCAGCTTTGTACCGCGGTCAATAATATTTCCTTTTACATCATTCCACCAGTTCAGGTATTCGCCATACTGCGCACGACTCACACCACGGCTTACGGGCACATCTTCAACAAGCTGTGTCAGGCCACTTGCCTCCATGACTGAGATTGTCTCAGAACCGACGATACCATCCATCTCCAGGCTGTTGAACTGCTGGAAAGCCTTCACCGCAGCAACCGTCGCCGCATCATAGCTTCCGCTTACCATAGCGTCATCAGACAGCCAGCCGCTGAGAAGAAGCGCACGCTGCAGAACCGCAACATCGCTGCTTCTGTCCCCTGCCTTGTAATAAGACTTCAGGAACTTATGACTTGCCACCTCAAGATCATCTGACGCCAACATACCGACCGTCACCATCTTATCAATGACAATCTGGTCTACCACACCATCTACTTCAAGTCCCCAAGCAGATTCAAACGCGCTGACAGCTTCAATATCCTTCTCATCATCTGTCAGGGTTTCATCTTCATTAAGACTGTAATATCCGCCTTCGTAAAGTGCCTTAAGCGCTTCCAGCTCCGCATCCGACTTCGTTTCCTCTGCCCATGCAAAAGAGCCCATGCTAAGAGAAAGTGCTCCTAGCACAAGAAATGTAACAACCTTTTTCAATGTAAGCCTCCCTAATAATATAAAACGATATGAGCCGCCTCTATGAGCGGTCTTTTCTGCTCGCTTGTTTTTATATATGCGAGCTTCTATTTAATATGTACATTGATTGAGGTCATCCAAGTATGTCATTCCTATTCGTGCTATTTGATACGAATTATCAACGTGCAAGAACATAATATAATATTTCATAACGAATTACCAGTAAGATAAAGGTAAAATCGTTACATTTCCGTGAACAAATCGACTTTTTTCGACTTTTTCCTCATTTAGCTTCCATAAATTTATGAAGGACTTTATAAGTTCCCAGTTTTTCAATTTACAGACACAGACAAAAAAACTGCCCGGGGAATCGGATAGTACCCAGACAGTTTCTTATGAGTTCATATAAATTAGTCGTTATATGCCAAATACTTATTTGCCTTTGACAATACAACTCGAGAATAGCTTGTTTCGTACGTTGCATATTTTTCATAGTACTTTTGGAGATTATAGGGTCCTCTATTATATTCGGAGAGGATTCGATCATAGTTGTTTCCATAAGCTCTTTTCAGGGTGTTTAAGTAAACTACTGCAAGGCCAATGTTATACTCCGGCTCGTAGATGCGCTCCGGGTCGTACTCAAATCCCAGTTCCTCTGAAAATGCCTGTGCCAGCCATTTTTCTGTAGACGGAATAATTTGCATGTATCCGCGGTCCTGGGAAGTGCCCACTTCATATTGATTGAAGTTACTTTCGAGCTCCATAAGTCCAAGGAGCAAAGAAACCTCAAGCTCGTACCGGTTGGCATAGTCAACCAGAATGAGGGCTGTCTTGAAATCAAGAGGTGTTCCCTGAGAAATATCCTTGGCACGCATCAGGTCCTCGTCTGTATATGCATCCAGATCGATGAACTCCTCAATACGCTCCACCTTCTCTTCAAGCGCTTCTTTTTCTTCCAATTCTTGTTTTAGTCTATCGAGTTCCTGACTCATTGACTCAAGTTCCATTTCGTACTTGTCGGATTTTATAGCGAGCGTCTCCGCTTCATTTGCTTTCATCTCCAAAACATCAATGTTTTCTTTCACCGAATAGAAAGTAGCACTGACTCCGACGGCTATTCCGGTCAGAACCCCTACGATTAGGAACAGAGTCCTTTTCATATATGACATGACCGTTCACACCTTTCTGTTTTATACCAAGTCTTTTCATTGGTACTCTTATCATTTTTATTTTCAAGAATCTATAAATAAAATGAATGATAGCCCTAAAACCAAGGTGCCATCATTCATACCTAAGCGATTATATCACAATATTTATTTGGGGCAAGCGAAATTCGGCAAAAAACAAACCCAAATTACATTTATTGTAATTTGGGTTTGTTTTACATTCTGCTCAATCCTTTATTTCTCAAAGGCTTCGGCACACTTTACAAATTATGATGTTTTACTGATTTACAGGCATTTTGTAGATATACTCCACACATGTTCTGAATTTTTCGAATGGTATGAATATTTCAACAACCCTGTCTGAGCGCTCTCTTTTCTTTTCCAGAGGGACTAAAACGTTAATTCCATTATTTGTCAAATAGAAATCAGGATCATTATTTTTATAAAAATCCTCCAATGAAACATTGAATAAAGTCTGACTTTTGTCAAAATACGCTGTGATATAGGCATCAATAATATGTCTTTCTTCCGAAAGTTCCATGACATCGTTCAGTCTGATTTTTCTTTTTGCAGCAAGGTCGTAATTCAGAGATTCCGTTGTCCAGTAGCTGCTGCCATCTGGAAATTCTGTATAGATTGAGTAACGGATGGAAATCCAGTCCCGTCTGTTAAAGGTAAGCTCGAAATCGGTCCAGATATACTTGCCGCCCGTGTACATTCCGTCAATCCCTTGTCCCAGCATACGCTTTTCTATGACTGAACGCGCCATCAAATTCAGCTTCCCAGACTCAGCCCGATTATCAATGCCCGAAATTACGGGGTAATAATAAAGGTCTCCCGAAGCGGACCATCCAAATCCAACATCCATAAAGGCGTCTTCATAAACCTGTGACCTTATATACCGCTTGAGGTAGATTTCCGGAAATCCAACAACATAATCGTATACAGATTCATTCCATGTCCCCTCTGACACCTCCAGCACTTGGATAAGACCTTTAAAAAACTGCCGCATGAGCGTGTCTTCCGGTCCCTGTGCCAGCCTTCTATAGGCGTCCATGTATTCCTGCTTCAGCATGTCCTGGTCATTATAGGGTTCATATATTCTTCCACCGTAGACAAGAGACAGCAAATAGCTGTTTGCAACCCTGCTCACCGCTTCAAGTCGGTCCGACTTGGGATAGTCGTTAATATAGGTGTCCAGACCCTCTAGTCTGACTGCCAGCTCTTCAGGGTCTGCTTCGACCGCGTTGTCTCCAAAATAGGGTACGCTTTTTTCAAGGAGCATCAAATCAAAATAGGTACTGATTTCAGGTGTCAGCTTATGCCTGTATTTTTCAAAAAAAGCATAGTCCACGTCCACCTGATAGAGGCCCTGATCTGACCGTTTCAAGGTAAAGCCTGAATAGATCATTTCCTCAAGCAGTCCGCGAAAACGGGAATCCTTGACGCCTGCTACTCTGGACGCATCAAAGGCATCTGGGAATGTATCGTAAAGCATTTTGTGGTAATCCTTTGCAAATATTCTATTGCTATAGAATGCTTTTTTTTCATCCAGGAGCATTTCATAACGCAAAATCAGCCGGGTTGCCACATCCCTTTCCATCTGATCAATATGTGCATCGATTGCCTTTTGGGCATCCACTGTAGGACGCTCACCTGCAACAGCTTCATTAAAAAGGGCGCAAAAATATGAATTTTCATGCCGCTTGCCCTGGCTGCTGCCTGTCAATTCCGACCCATCGCTGCACCCTGCCAAAATCAGGACAAGGCTCATGCAGAAGATGAACACGACCTGTTTTACATGTCTCATATGTTCTCCCTCGCTCCCACTGCGCGTTTCATTTCGAAGTAGAACACAACGCCATCCTCATGATTTTCAATGCCAAAGGCCACATCGTGTTGAACGAGAATTTCTCGAACAATGGACAGACCCAGCCCCGATCCGCCACTTTCCTTACTTCTTGACGGATCTACCCTGTAAAACCGGTCCCAGACATGCCGCAGGTGATCCTCTGGAATGGGATCGCCTTCATTGAATATGGTAATGCGTACGGTGTTGTGCTTGATAATGGCACTTAACCGCATGCGGGCTTTTCGCTTCGAATATCTGAGCGCATTGCTGATCCCATTTGTGAGAACCTGTTCCATGCGTCTTCGGTCAGCTTCAACGTAAACCGGGCCAGACATCAGATTCTTTTCGAACAGGAGACCACGCTCTCTAATCTGCGGTACGAACTTCTGGCAGGTAGTATGTATGAACTCCCTGCATTCGAAGACTTCCAGTTCAAGATTGTTTGGATTTTGTTCCATGCGTGAGAGTTCAAGCATGTCCCGCACCAGCGCATCCATCTTATCTGTTTCTTCCAGAATCACATCAATAAAGTATTCAACCCGATCTGCTGCGATGCCATCGCGTATGCCCTCGGCAAAGCCCTTGATAATTCCAATGGGTGTTTTCAGCTCATGGGAGGCGCCGCTGACAAAGGAGCGGCGCATCTGTTCCAGGGCTCTTTCCTTTTCAATATCCTTTTGCAGTTCCTTATTGGCAAGCTTGAGTTCCTCCATACTGTCCTGAAGATTCATCGAAAGCGTGTTCAGACTCTGTGAGAGGTGGCCGATTTCATCATCTGTCGTCACCTCAATATAGCTAGAAAAATCAAGCTTTGCCATCTGTGCGGCTATGGTGTTGATTCTCAAAAGCGGCCGAGTCACGATTCGCGACACAATATAACTTAGGAAAACACTCATAATCATGGCCGCCAGAACAATAATCGCGTAGTATGCGCTAAGGGTCTCGACCGCTTCAAGAATAGGCAGCTGTGACGCTATGACAAATGCATAATGCTGTGTGTCTTCTGTTTTTAGCGGATACACTCTGGCAAGATACCGTTCGTCCGATAAGGGTTCGCTGTAGATAAAGGACTGATTTTCCAAACCGGAATCAACTTTCCCGCTAAGACCTTTCTTTGCCTTGTCACTGCTTTGTACGTTATACTCCCTGTTCCAGTAATCTACAACGGACCACAATGCATGGTCCTCGACCCCTCTGATGATTTCAGCCTCATCCGGCAAATTGAAGGCGACAACCTCGCCGTAGAGTCTGTCAAGGGTGTCTGATGCCCCCTCATAACCGTAAATGGTCTTGTAGTCTGCAATGATCTCGTCATTCAGGCTGAGTTTCACCGGCGACATATGCAGGGTATCATCCTCCCCAAGCAGGTAGCCTTCAGCCGAAACCGTGTCTCCTGCTCCTACGCTTTGCATCCTGCCGTAGCCATCGCTATCCAGGACACCATTCAGCTCAAGAGATACCGCGAGTCCGGAGTAGTCCTTTATGGCAATATAGTATTTATCTTCATTGAGCATATCGAACGACGCATCGACAATGGCCATCTGCACGCCATTTGTCCTTTCGAATGCTGTCGTATTGAGCCTGAGTTCTCCTTCGGACCAATCGGAGCTTGCGTACAAGGCAGAAAAGGCCTCCATGCTTTCATCGAGTGCCTCTGCTTTTCGTGTCGTATAAAAATTTTCAAAGAATGCAGTCTGAAGGTAGAGCGCCCCAGTAATGAACACGATGAAAATCGCCATCATCAGGGCAAAGACTTTTGTTGTGATTCCACTTCTGAGCATCTATTTCACCTCGAACATATAGCCGGCGCGGATGATGGTCTTAATCATCACAGCGGCCTCGCCCATCTTGCTCCTGAGCTTCTTCACATGTGTATCAACGGTTCTCAGATCCCCAAAATAATCAAATCCCCACACCTGATCGAGAATCATCTGCCGGGTCATGACCTTGTTCTTATTCTTCATCATGAAAAGCAGCAGCTCGTACTCCTTGGGACTGAGACTCACATCCGCATTGCCTATTCTCACTTCTCTAGAGTTTGTATTCACCGACACGGTTCCCGCTTGAACCAAACCAGCCTCACCACGTACCCGCCCCTGCGCTCTTTTCAAGAGGGCTTCGGCACGTGCTATGAGCACATTGGGGCTAAAGGGTTTTGTCACATAGTCATCCGCACCCAAATCAAAGCCGAGGAGCTTGTCTTCGTCTTCACTTCGTGCAGTAATAATTATAATCGGTACATCGGATTTTCCTCTTAGACGCTTGCAGACTGCCCAGCCATCCACCTGCGGCATCATGATGTCCAGCAGGACCAAATCAATCCGTTCCCGCTCAAACTTATCAATCGCTTCAAGTCCGTTGCAGGCTTCAACAACCGCATAGCCCGCTGTCTGAAAATAAGCTGAGACTATTTCCCGCATGCGCTTCTCATCTTCAACAAGTAACACTGTGTGCATCTTCTTTACTCCTCATCATTGGAATCAATCAAACTGGTATCCTTCCTGAATGAGTTTCTCAATAACATACGCCACGACCATGCCCTTGATCTGTGTATTCGAGGTATCCTGCATCAGTTTCTCGAAATCGTTTCTTGAGTATTCTCCAACAAGAAATTCTAGTCGCTCCGTTACAATTTCCCGTTTCCATAAATCCATATAGCCGCCAAGGGTCTCTTCGACAATCTCCTTGACCAGACTGCGCTCCATACCGGACTTGACCATTTCGCGCACCGATGCCATCAGGCCGTCATCAAATCTGGAAGCGTCAAACACAAGGAGCTCTTCCTGTATCCTGTATCTGACTTTCTTGTAGACTTCCTTCTCAAGGTCTTCCACAACCTTGACCTCAATGACTTCCTCGACGATACGCTCTTTTTTCACAACGGTCTCAACTTCCGCATTGCTCGCGCACCCCACCAGCAAAAACAATAGACATATCCCTGCAACCCAAGCTTTTTTCATGGCTAAGCCAACCCTTTCCGCTTGATATTTCTCTGTTGCTCAAACAAATACTGCAATATGATCTGTTCATACGTACGACTCACATCAAAGAACTTGACCCGCGTATCATAGCGCCGAATGGAATCTCGAACCAGTTCACAGCTGATGACTTGTCCGCTGAGCGTCAAGGTCTTGTCTTTCAAAACGAGGCCGACTTCCACCTTCTCGCCGCTTTCGAACACGTCTGTACATACAAAACGCACGCCCCCGGCACTGAGATTGGTCGTTGTCATGGTCACCGCCTCTTTGTCCACACGCTTTACAGAACCATCCAGCAAAACGGACATTCTAAAATACTGGCGCCTGTTGATGCGCTTCATCTGTCCAACTTTCCTGAATTCAACGCAGGCGACCGGACCTGACATGTATCTTTTTACGGCTTCTGCCACTTGAATATATAGTGATGCTTCAGAAGAAAAACTGAGTTCAAAGCGTGCACCCGTATGTATGGACAGGGGATTCCCGCCAACTATGGGAATGACAATGCCCCACTCGCTGTCTGATATGACAGACTCCACCCGTGTCTTATGCTTTTTTGACCCTTCGTCTTCCACATTCATTATTTCTACAAACTGTCCCACTTCAATAATCTTGTTCTTACCCAATGTTTCCCTCCAATATGAATTTCCTATCTTTATTGTATTCGAAAAACGGCATCAAATCAAAGCAGGTCAGCTTGTTTTTTACATAAAAAAAGGGCATGTGCATGCCCTCAGACTGTCGACAAACTCCGAAATCCTGCGTTGCTGGATGAAATCCACTCTAGTCACGTACTGGAGTACGCTCCTAGAGCGGATTTCATCCGCGCCTGGACTTTCGAAATTTTCAACAGTCTGGATTTTGTTGACTTTGTCAACAACCTCAGGGCATGTGCATGCCCTTTTGAAAATATTTCACGTTTTAATGTCTGACAGCCTAGCTTCTGATCTGTCCCTGTCCACGCAGCACGTACTTTGTCGTCGTCAGCGCTTCAAGGCCCATAGGCCCACGTGCATGCAGCTTTTGCGTACTGATTCCAATTTCTCCACCGAATCCGAATACGCCGCCATCGGTAAATCGCGTTGACGCATTGACATAAACCGCCGATGCATCCACGCCGTTGAGGAACTTTTCAGCAGCCTCGATGCTTTCCGTGACAATTGACTCAGAGTGACGTGTTCCGTATGCTTCAATATGCTCCATGGCCATATCGATATCATCGACAATACGGATGCTGATTTTCAGTGCAAGATATTCCGTTGCCCAGTCCTCTTCGGTCGCAGACACCACTGTATCAACAATTGCTTTGGTTCTTTCACAGCCTACAACTTCAACGCCCTTGTCTTCCAGCGTTTTGACAACGCGACCCAAAAAGGCCTTGTCGACATCCTTATGAATGAGGAGCGTTTCAATTGCATTGCACACACCCGGACGCTGCACTTTTGCATTTTCAATGATTGGAAGCGCCATTTGCAAATTGGCACTGCGGTCGACATATACATGGCATAGGCCTGCGCCTGTAATAATCACCGGCACGCTCGCCTGTGATACAATGGCTTTTTTAAGCCCCTGACCGCCACGTGGAATGACGACATCCACAAGGTCGTCCATGGTTACAAGGTCCTTTACAAGCGCACGGTCGGTATTGGAAATCAACTGTACCGCACCGTCAGGCAACCCTGCGGCGCTGCCGGATTCCTCAAGGATCTTAGCAAGTGCCTTGTTTGTCTCAATGGCTTCCTTGCCACCTCTGAGGATAATGCTGTTTCCGGATTTAAGCGCCAGTCCGGATGCATCCACTGTCACGTTGGGTCTTGATTCGTAGATCATTGCAACCACACCGATTGGCACACGCATTTTAGACACGTGAATGCCATTTTCAAGCTTCCATCCATCTTCTATCTGTCCAACCGGATCACTCAGACTGATCATGGTTCTTAGCCCATCCTGCATGCCCTTCATCCGGTTTTCATTGATGATCAGGCGGTCGATCATGGCTGCACTGAGTCCGTTTTCACGGCCAGCTGCCACATCGCGTTCATTGGCCTTGAACACCTCTTCTTTTCTTGCTTCCAGTGCTCTGGCCATTTCTTCAAGTATATGGTTTTTTTCCGATGTTCCCATTATGGCAAGCTCGCGCGCGGCAGATCTGGCACGCAGTGCCATCGAGCGTATATCCATTTTAACTCCTCCTAAGGATCATGTTGTCCACATGAATGACTTCGTCGTAGTCCTTGTGCCCTATTTTCTCTTCTATCTGGCTGCACTTGACACCAATAAGGTGTTTGAGCTCATCGGCAGGATAATTTGTAATGCCGATTCCAACAGCTTCGCCTTTGGGTCCTACGACTTCTACTGCAACACCCTTCAAAAACTCTCCTGAAATTTCGACCATGCCTGACGGCAGGAGACTTTTTTTGTTAAGCAGGGCATCCACCGCACCCTGATCGATACGGATTGTACCTTCAACACGACTGCCAAAGGAAATCCAGTGCTGTCGCGCTTTCATCTTCTCTTTTTGTCCGAGGAAGAGTGTCCCCACATCATCGCCCGATACGACCTTGTACAGAATGTCCGGGTCGCTCCCATCGGCAATGACCATATTCACACCTGCTGCAGTTGCGATTTCCGCGGCTGTAATTTTCGTCGCCATCCCGCCTGTTCCCAGGCTCGATCCAGCGCCGCCTGACATGTCGTGAATGGACTGATCGATTTGGCTGACGATCCCAAGACGCTCAGCGTCAGGATTGGTATTGGGATTGTCCGTATAAAGCCCATCAACATCTGAAAGTATGATGAGAAGGTCTGCTTCAATCAGACTCGCCACAAGTGCCGACAGCGTGTCATTATCTCCAACTTTAATTTCATCGACCACGACAACATCGTTCTCGTTGATGATTGGAACGACCTCCTGGCGGATCATTTGAAACAGCGCGTCACGCGCATGTATAAAACGTCTTCTATCTGAAAAGTCATCTTTTGTCAGGAGGACCTGACCGATAACCTTACCGAATTCTGAAAAGAATTTTTGGTACATGTGAAGTAAAACACCCTGACCGACAGCAGCAGCGGCCTGCTTCTCGGGCAGCGTCCTGGGCCTTTCCTTCAGCCTGAGCTTACCCATGCCTGCGCCGATGGCGCCTGAAGATACCAGTACGATTTCATGTCCGCTGTTCTGCAAATCCGACAGCTGCTTCACCAATTTGTCAATACGACCAAGATTGAGGAGCCCTGTGTCATATGCCAAAGTCGAGGTTCCAACCTTCACGACAATGCGACGGACATCTTTCATGATTTCCAGCTTGTTCAATTTTTATTCACTCCTCTTGGCAAGTTTGTTACATTATATCGAATTTGCAGGGCGGTGCATAGCATATTCATGCAAAGTTATGTGTATTAACCTTAGACTTTTGGGTTTTTCATTGCCTGGTATTTTTTCATCTGATTAAGCCGCATATGATCGACCTGACTGGTCTGCGGCTGACGCTTGGGCGCCTGGACACTTTCTTCCTTTTGCAGCTCATGAATCAGCACATCAATCTTGTCAGAAAGCTGAGAGCCCTTAGCGATTGCATAACATCGCTTCACCTTGTTCATGTCGTACTGCGCAAGTCCAAGTATGATTCTTGCCTGGCGGTCGTTAATCGGCTCCTCGACAAACTCGAGAACTTCGCTGACCAGTGCCTCTCGATTGAGTTCTGGTGTCTTAGGCGCTATTTTGGGTGCGATTTCTTCACTTTGTTCAATCCACGCCCTTACAGATTCAGACTGCTCGTGAATAGACCTGTTCAGAATGGCTTTGCGCGCCTCATCCGACTCAGCCACAACATTGTCTTCAGCTGAATCTGCCACGGCATCCTCGGCTTCCTTTTCAAGCCTAAGAGGTTCCTGATCTGGTTCAGGAGTCGATACAAGCTCACTGTCCGCACCTGTCTCAAAGTCCAGACTTTCAAAGCGCACCGGCTCTGGCTCTTCAGAAATCTGGGTACGTTTTATGACATGCTTGTCTTCAAGCTCTGATAATTCAATATTTCGGATATGATTCGTACTGCCCTCAACAAAGAGTTCTGAAGTACTTTCCACATCTATGAGCCCTTTTCTTACAAGACCTCTAAGCGCCCCCAGAGCCAGCTCTGCGGACACGCCCATTTTTACGGCTATTATATCCGTTGTCAGCAAATGGTCAAATTCCGGTCGTCCGGCGTATCTTGCCAGCACCATGCCACATAGCTTTTCATAAGCAGTCAGATCATTACGATCGACAAGAGAGTTATCTACTGCAAACCACGTTCTCATCCATTCGCCTCCCGATTTATCATTTCAATATAATCATAGCCTAATGCATGATTAACGCGCAAGAGGCTGCCCCATATAAACTGGAGCAGCCTCGAATATTCCATTATGCAGACCTGTTGCAATAGCTCTGCTTTTTTCCTTTTCGTTTTCGTACTTCAATGAGGGATTCAATTTTTTCTATATAGTCCTCATCATCTGACAATCGCATCAGCGAAGTGAGTAAGTAGAAGTTGAATGATCTGGGTATGATCTGGTGATCAACACAATGAATCAGTTTTTTTGCAATTTGAAAGTTGTGAACATGTGAGTGCTTTTCCTTAAACTCATACTCCGCATTGTGGACAATGTAATTGTGACCTGCTCTGTAAACTTTATATGAGCCTTCCTGATATACTTGCATTCCCATAGCGACACTCCTTTCGACCTGCAGCTTAACTGCCGCCTGGCCGTTTCACTGTAATCCCTTCCGGTCTGAATCGCTTTTTTCCTACTCACCTCCGTCTTTCTTAACCCCTCTAATATATATATCGGTCAGAATATTCTGATACTTTAATGTTAAATTGTTCGCACTAAGTTCATATGAACCTGGCGTTAAGACTGCGTTAATTTTGACGCAACCATTCCCCTAAAACAATCTGAACATTAACAAGTATGAATACACGACTTCGGTGTATATATATTAAATTCTATATTGTCCGTAGTTTTCCTCTATAAATCTTGGAAAATCACCAAAAAAACAAAGGACCACAGAGCAATCTCCGATTGCTCACCACGGAAAAAGCCGCTCATTTTAACGAGCGGCTTTGAATGATTCTTATCTCTACTGAAATTCCATAGAAAGCTATTTTTTAGACTCTTATTTTTATAGAAGTGTGACTCTGTGGAACTTCTTCTTGCCCTTCTTAATAAGGACACCCTCTTCGCCGAAATCTTCCAGCGTAATCATTCGATCAATACTCTCGATTTTTTCGCCGTTAAGTGCAACGCCGCCCTGCTGGACGTTTCGTCTTGCTTCGCTGCGTGATGGTGCCAAGCCAAGTGCATTCAGAAGGTCAAGAATACCCATGCCTTCGCCTTCGAACTGACCGCTTTCCATTTCGGTTGTCGGAACATTGGACATGTCTGCGCCACCCTTAAACAGCGCCTTTGCAGCTTCCAGGGCTTTCTTGGCCTCTTCCTCGCCGTGAACAATCTTTACGAATTCAAAGGCAAGAACTTCCTTAGCATGGTTGATTTCAGCACCCTCAAGCGCACCCAGTCTGCGAACCTCATCCATTGGCAGGAATGTCAGCAGTGACAGGCAGTTCTCAACATCCGCATCTTCCACATTACGCAGGTACTGGAACATTTCGTACGGTGATGTCTTCTCTGAATCGATCCAAAGCGCACCCGCCACAGTCTTACCCATTTTTACGCCAGTAGAAGTCGTCAGAAGTTTGAATGTCAGGCCAAACACCTGATCCTGCTCCATTTTTCTTGTCAGCTCAACACCGGCAATGATGTTTGACCACTGATCGTTACCGCCAAGCTGCATTTTACAGTTGTATCTTCTGTATAGTTCAAGGAAGTCGTATCCCTGCATAATCATGTAGTTGAACTCAAGAAAAGTCAGTCCAGACTCCATACGCTGCTTGAAGCACTCTGCCTGCAGCATTCTGTTTACTGAGAACTTGGAGCCGATTTCTCTTAGGAAATTGATGTAATTCAGGTTGTCCAGCCAGTCTGCATTGTTTGCGACATAACCCGACTCACCGTCAAGTACCAGGTATCTTTCAAGCTGCTTTCTAATTGCATTTCCGTTGTCGCGCAGTGTGTTGTTTTCAAGCATCTTGCGCATATCTGTCTTACCTGTTGGGTCGCCAACTTTGGCAGTGCCTTCCCCGATCAGGGCGATTGGCTTGTGTCCCGCCTCCTGCATGTGCTTCATAACCATAACCTGAACAAAGTGACCCAGGTGCAGGCTGTCAGCCGTTGGGTCGAATCCAATGTAGAAGGTCACACTCTCTTTGCCCAGCAGTTCTCTCACTTCATCTTCATGCGTAATCTGCTCAATGAAGCCTCTTTCCTTTAAAATATCAAATACGTTTGCCATGGTTACCCTCCTATTTCTAAATCCAGCATTTCACTGACTATGATTTCTCTACACATTAATATACGATTTTGGCGGCTCCGTCTTTTTCGGACAACAAAAAGAGCTTGCATCCCTCACTCATCCAAGAGTATAAGGGCGAAGCAAGCTCGCGGTACCACCTTAATTCATCACTGTGTTTCAACCATTGCACAGCAACCTCATTTGTCCTTAACGCAGACCTGCGTGCCTATTTCTAGACAAAGCTCCGGGGTGTAATTCGAAAAAATCCACTCGGTATGCTTTTCACCACCCAGCATACTCTCTAAAATCGAATGAAAATCCTACTATCCCATCTCAGCACTTCTATGAATTTGAGTATATGATAAATCATGTGCCCCTCTTATGTCAAGTATGCCCTAAAATCAGACAACTTCCACATGCTCAATCAGGGCGTCAATCTGCACAGATTTCTCTTTGACCAGGTCTACAATCCTGTCTTCCACCTGAACAACAGGGCGTGTCGGGAAGTTCACATCCACATAAATGATTCTGCCCTCTTCACCGGTACTCAGCATGACTTTTTTTCCAACGAAAAATTCGGCCAGATGGCTCAGGAAAATATAGCACACTTTGGAGTCGAGTGTCGTACCACTCTGCCAGGATATGAACTCAGCCGCCTTAAAGGGAGAGACCTTGGCGCGATATGGCTTGTCTGTAATCATGGCGTCAAAAATATCGCAAACCATGATGATTTTGGCAAACTCATGAATCTGACCCGACTTCAGCCTCAGCGGATACCCGCTTCCATCTAGGCGCTCATGATGCTGAAGGGCGCTGTACTTGATGTTGTTTGTAACCCCTTCGGTCTTCATTAAGATGCTGTATCCAAACTGGGCATGGCGCTTGATGACTTCAAACTCATCCTCGGTAATCGGTTTTTCCTTGTTCAAAATGAAATCAGGAATTTTCATCTTGCCGATATCGAAAAGAAGGGCCGCCTGCCCAAGCTCAACAAGCTGGTCCTTGTTGTAGCCCAGCCATTTGCCTATCATGCTCGCTAAAATTGAGACACGCAAACTGTGCTCGAAGGTATAGTCGTCTGACTCCTTCAGCTGATTCAGACGCATGAGCACATCGTCGTTTCGAATCATGTCTGGAAGTGCCTGCTCAATGTTTTCTTTGACTGAACTCAGGTTCAAATCATTGGACTCCTTCAGATGCACAAACATCTCCTTGGTCTCAACAATCATTTCCTCATGCTTGATATCAATCGGCACATTGCCCTCACCCGTCAAGACGTTGATGACCATATTGGCATTGACAACATTGGTCACAACAGGTTCATAGTTGTGATCTTCCAGCTCTTCAAGCTCCTGCTTGAAGGTCTCTACATCATATCTGCGTCCTGCCTCTCGCGCTGCCTTCTCAACTGTATCAGCATCCAGAGAAGCAGATGTCGGTTTTATGAACTTGTCATCGCCTTCCTTTTCCATTTCCGGATCGGCAATACGGACAACCGTGATTCCCAATCTGTCGAGCAGCTTAATATGACGGTCTGTCAAAACAGCCCCCTGACCGAGAAGCTCTACTGTACCGTCTTCATTATAAATCGGCTCAGCCAGGATCATTCCTGCTTTAACCTTATCAATTTCCACATATTTCACTAAACTCACCTGCCTTTATGTAAAAATCCAGATATCATGATTATTCTGTATGATCAACATGGATTCCTTTTTATAATACCCGACTAATGCAAAATATACGCTTTTATGTCTATTTTATCATTACTGCGTAAATTTCCCACATCAAATTTTCTATATTTTGCTAAAAACATAAAAACTCCTGTCAAGGATCTTCTGACAGGAGTTTGTACATCTTATATACTCTTTTTCATGACTTCTTCCAGTTCAAGCAGCATTCCGTTTGGAACATAATCGACAAACAGAGTTACCCGGTACCCCTTTTCAGCGGTTTCAATTGCTTCAACCCGGCCTACAACACTGTATATCACCCTGCTTATCCTAATATCAACACCAATAAACTCACCAATTTTCATCTCATTCGCTGCCCTGACATAAATGATCTTGTCAAAGACATCCGTCAAATCAATTTCTACAGGTGGTGCAAAGTCCGCATAACGCTCAATAAAATAGAACATTTCATTGAGTTCACTGTGATTAGCCAGACGGCCATCCATTCTCTTGTCTTTCAGGTTTGCAGTCATGGTCATCCCACCTTTACCTTGGATACGCTGCGCCTCTATTCGACAATATTCGATTTTTATAATTATACATCATTTATCGGTATATGCCGAGTAAACTTGAGCATTTTGATAGAATTTCACAACATTACGCAGAAAATCCTATACTTAATTGTACCCTTTTTGTACGGTTTCAAATCTATAGTCCTTACAAACTGGAAAAACCACGGACACTTCCTATGCAGACAACTGGTATATCCAGTTCAAGCCTCAGATCCTTTTGCGCAATGACAACGGCCACACTGGCAGGGCCACAGGACTTCTCAAGATCGATGCCGTGGCCTTCATGAATCCTGTACTCCGCCGACCAGGCTGACATCATATCTTCCAGTTCAGCCAGAATCCCCCTTGAGCCCACTGGCAGGACTTCTCTTACAGCATCGAGGGAAAGCATCCTGTAAACACTGTCTGCATCTACCAGTTCCCTTTCGAAGGTAATGACTTCCTGTCCCACCGATGGTCTTCCAATCACGTAAATCTTGTCACCAGTCTCGTATCCGCCTGCCCGCACATGTGGCGCTACGCCATTTACAGCAATTCCCATTGCCGTCATTTGTGTGGGCATGTTCTTCTCGGTGCTTATGATCATGGGAATATCCAGCCCAAAGCTTTCAAAACAGCTTCGAACCCCTCTCAGGAGCTTGTCTGCAGTGGGGTCCGACTCATTGGCAATGGGAACAGCCGCACTGATAACTTGGGCACCCATTGCAAGAACTTCCAGTATGGCAACGCGTGCTGTGATAAACCCTACAACCTCAGAAGGCACCTGAAAAGCATCCGCGCTTTTTTCTCCAATACTTCCGCAGGAATCACAGGCAGTTACCCATATGGTTCCAGGCACGTGTTCAATCAGCACACAATCTCTATAATTCAGCATTTTCCATCTCGCTAACCGCACCCGATTTCATCAGAATCACATGCACAGCCGCAGCCAAAAGCACATTCGCCGCACTTACCATGACCAGCATCGGCATGAATGCAAGCGCCAGGGGCCAGGTAAATCCAGGCATGATGACCAGTGCGCAGGGCATAACCACCCCGTTCACCAGAATTGCCACGATCACGCCTACAATAATATGGGTCTTGTCAACCAGCCATTTCATAATGAATACCGCTGCGAACATCATGACTGCAATCGCAAGGTGTATGGGCAGTCCAAAAGGAAAACCGCTCAGCCCTGAGGTCATCAGGTGTCCAATAGAGCCCACGATACCGCCAGGCAGTCCGCCCATGAGCAGTCCCGCAAGATAGGCCGGGAAAGAGTCAAATGCAATGGAGCTGAAAATTTTTATGTTCGAGCCTACAAACGACAGGGCCACAAACATCCCCATCAGTACCAGTCTTCTTACTTTATTCTGTTCCATCTTGACCGTCCTCCTGTCTTTCTATGTCATCTACAACCATATGCTGAGGTGGATATGGATCAGGCATGATCTTCACCAGAACCGTTCGGGTCCTCGGACCGTCAAACTCAGTCAGATAGATGCCCTGCCATCTTCCAAGGAGCAGGTCCGCATCATGAATGATTACAGGCAGTGAAACCCCCATCAGGCTGCTCTTAATATGCGCGGCAGAATTCCCCTCCGCATGGGCATAGGCATCGTGCTGGGGTGCAAGCACCTCAAGTTCCCCCAGAATGTCCTCTACAACATCCGGATCGGCATTTTCGTTAATTGTAAGACCTGCGGTCGTATGTGGCACAAATACGTGACACATTCCGCTTTCCACACCACTTGCCTCTATGGCCCTATAGACATATGGTGTGATGTCTATGAATTCTTCCTTTTCAAATGTGCGAATATTAAATTCATATACCATATTTATTCTCCTTACCTGCCTACTGTAAATCGGTGTCAAGCTCAAGCACCTCGAAACGAAAATCCTCATAGAGGATGTCTTCAATCTGATTGAATTGCGCCCGAATGACCTGTGTCGATGCAGATACGGCTGCCATGCCAATTTCTGCAATGTTCCAGACTTCTCCATCATCGAGGATTGAGACCGATACGTTGTACTTGTTTCTCAGACGTGTGACAAGACTGTTCACAATCTGTCGTCTGTCTTTCTTCGAGTAGGCATCATAGATTCTAATTTTAGCATATCCTGTCCCAATGTACATCCCTTGGCCCCCGTTCCCATGGTTCCACAAAACGGTCGGCCCCATTTACCGTCTTGATAAATGAGGCCTGCTGTTATCGACTAGATTAGCCGCTCAAGTTCAAATTCATGCTTGATTTCAATGCCGTGATGCCCGTATTTGGGAATCTCCTGTTTGACCTGACGTGCAAAATCCACTGAATTGTGATAGAAATTGCAGATGTCAAACCCACGCTTCTGATAAAAACGCAGGGCACCCGTGTTGTCATTTGTCGTATAAAGCCAGATACGCCTGCACTTCTGTTTTGTAGCAACCTCACTCACCAAATTGAGGAGCATGGACCCTATGCCCTGGTTTTCCTTAATGCTGTCAAGGCTTACGATTTCACATTCTCCAGAAGTTATGCTGAATGTAATGAGCCCAATGATTTCACCGCTGTCGGTTATGACAAATCCGTCCAGATCCGCAACCACGTGTATTCTTCCACGACTTATCATCAGCTCAGAACCCCAATGTTTCCTTATGAAGGCCTTCACGTCCGTTTTTATGGTATCATCTATTCTTTGAAAATCTATCATCGCTATTCCCACTTCCCATACATGTGTCATATTCACTCATTATTTTACCCCTTTTTCATGGTGAAAATCCACACTTATCCGATGGGATTCTCAACTAATTGCAAATCTTATGTATTTGGTAGGTTTTTCTAATCTTAACAGGCCTTAACATGGTCTTAACACCCTTCATCTCCTCTTTTAACATTAAAGAAATACACTAACCATGGACTCAAGAGACAAATCAAATTAGGAGGATTTCATGGTATTCAAAAAATCATTTACAAAGCATCTTAGAAGAACTTTCGCAACAGGGCTGGCTGCCTGTCTTCTGTTATCCGGTGCAGGCTCTTTCGCCGCTGACAGTGCTGTAGCTTCAGAATCAACAGCCCCAAGGTACGTGTTTTACTTCATCGGAGATGGTCTGGGTTCCGCCCAGCGCCAATCGGCTGAATTCTATCTTCAGCATTTGGAAAACGACCCTACGGCAACCCTGGTTATGAATGAATTTCCTGTCATGGGCATGAACACGACCTACTCTGCTGACACGCTCATTACCGACTCCGCGGCTGCAGGTACTGCTCTGGCAACAGGTCACAAGACAAACAATGGCATGATTGCCCAGCTTCCTGATGGCTCAAATATCAAGACTCTTGTAGAGCTGGCTGAGGAAAAAGGCATGTCAACGGGCATCATCTCAACAACACGCCTGACACATGCTACACCAGCATCCTTTGCGTCACACAATCCAGATAGAAATGCAGAGAATGAAATCGCTCTTGATTTTTCAGACAGCGGCGTGGACTTCTTCGCTGGCGGCGGCTACAGACATTTCCTCGGAAAAGACAGCGCACTTGGAAAATCAAAAAGAACTGACGCTGTAGACGTGGTCGATATGTTCGCTGACCAAGGCTACAAGACATTTATCACAGAAGCTTCAACGGCTGATTTCCTGTCATATGAACCTCAAACTGGCGACAAGGTTTTTGCAGCATTTACTTATTCCCACCTGCCATACGAAATTGACAGAATGCAAAATGAAACGACACCTTCAATCGCCCAAATAACTGAAAAAGGCATCGAGGCCCTTTCCAAAAATGACAGCTTCCTCATGGTTGTCGAAGGCGGACGTATTGACCATGCCGGCCATGCAAATGACATCGCAGGCTCTATTTACGACACCCTGGCATTTGACGCCGCTATCGAAGAAGCCTACGACTTCTACCTTGCCCACCCACAGGAGACTCTGATCATGGTCGCTGGCGACCACGAAACTGGTGGACTTGGTCTCGGGTTCGGCATGCAGTATTTCATGAACCTTGAAGAAGTCGATAAAACCAAGGCTTCCATAGAAGACAAACTCGCTTACTCCTACAATGCTGGAGACAGCAGATCTTCCTTCCTTACAAGAATGGTCTCTGACTACGGCCTGACGCAAATGACCACAAGTGAGATTGCAGAAATTAACGAAGCCCTCGACATGGTCGATGACGGCATAGAAGGCAGCGAAGACCTATACGGCTACAATACTCTTCAGCCTTACGCACCTGTTGTAGCACATATTCTTTCAGAACGCGCCGGCGTGGAATGGACAACTTTCGCACACTCCGGAACAATCATTCCTTTCAGTGCAATCGGCGCAGGTGCCAACAGCTTTTCAGGCTATCTGGACAACACTGAAATCGCACAAATCATGGCTGACCAGCTGAACGTTGAACTCACGCAGTAGATATGGAGGCAGTATGAAACGAAGGACAGCAATTGGACTTATTGTCCTCGGACTCTGTTTCATTGCCGCTTACCTGCACCTACCAGCTTCAGCGACATGGGATTCTGATATCACTGAACTAAGTGCCACTGTCATCTCCACCGATGACAGTGGCTTAATCCATACAGGGATCATCCCTTATGGACCCCAGCTGGTCAAGGTACGCGTCACGACAGACCCCTGGACAGACCAGGAAATTGACTTGAACAACCATCTGCTTGGAAAAGCGGATATCGACACGCCATGCGCACCGGGTGACAAGGTGATTCTTGGCGTCAAGCTCTCAGACGACAAAATAGTCAACGCAAAAGTTCTTGAACACAACCGCAGCACCTGGCTCCTATCCTTGGGCCTTCTCTTCGTCGTTCTTCTCATAGGATATGCGGGCACAATCGGCTTCAGAGCGCTCATCTCATTTATAATCAGTGTATTTGTAATATGGAAGGTCCTTATCGCAGGACTGCTCGACGGAAAAGACCCCCTCCTGCTTACTTCCTGGGTCATCATTCTTCTTTCAGCAGTGATCATTTTCAGCGTTGCCGGATTTACCAAGAAAGGTTTCAGCGCTTTTCTCGGTACGGTTTTTGGGCTTGGTTTCACCCTGGTCCTCACACTCGTCTACGGAAATGGGCTAAAAATTAATGGCATGACCCTTCCTTTTGCAGAAACCCTCCTCTTCAGTGGAAATATCTCCCTGAACATGCGGGAAATATTCTACGGCGCGGTTCTCCTTGGCGCAAGCGGTGCAACCATGGACATCGCCATGGATGTGGCAGCTTCAATGGAAGAAATCAAAGCAAAAAAGCCGGACATATCCATGCTTGAACTCCTTCAGTCCGGCATCCGCATTGGAAGACATGTCATTGGCACCATGTCCACCACATTGCTCCTGGCCTATTCCGGTGGCTTCATCACACTGCTTATGCTCTTTATGACAAAAAACGCCCATTTCACACGTGTTATTAACTTAAAAATTGTCGCTTCTGAAATCATGCGCACCCTGATTGGGAGTGTGAACCTCATACTGGTCGCACCGCTTACCGCCCTGATTGCCAGCTGGCTGTTCTGCGGCGCAAAACTGCCTGTAACACTTAAAGGTCTTGAGAAATCCTACAGCAAGCCCCTTGATGCGGACTCGTTTTCCGCCTTCACAATTCTGCAGCACCTCAGTCCCTTCGCAAATTTTTTTAAAACCATGCGCTAGACCCTCTCTCTGTGGAGCCACCGGCACAAGCCTGTGGCTTTGCCCTTTGGTAAGAATGTACTGCAAATACATACCACCAGTACTTAAGGCCCATGCATAAATATTACATTTATTACTTGTGGACCAAATATTTCCACGTTATAATAAAAATGTTGATAAATTATAAGTTCTTTCACCATCCGATCTTGACCGCGTAAAATGCCCTTTTACGCATCCCTCAATTTCGACTCGTGACGCATGAAAGGCACACAAGTAAAAGGGGGAAATAAAATATGCGGGCAACACAAAGCTTGAAATTTAAGCTGACGGTTCTTTTGGTCGCGGCAATTCTAGTGCCGCTTCTCGTCTCCAACATTCTAAACATCCGAAACAATACCACCTACATGCGCGAAAATGTTTTCAATCAAAACATGCAGCTCGTGAACTCACTCGGACGACAACTCACAACACTAACAACCGATATACAGGATACCGTGGTTACACTGGCTGAAACCAAGGCTCTTCAGAGCATGAATCCAGACGCCATGTCTGATGTTCTGCTCAGTACCGTAGAAAACATGCCGATGATCTCTCAGATTTACGTGATGGACACCACAGGTATGCAGATTTACAAGACTTCGGGCACACTTGCCGACCGGTCAGACCGGGACTATTTCCAAAAGGCACTGGCTGGCGAGCCCTATTTTTCTGATATCCTCATATCGGGAACGACCAACATGCCGATTGTTGTTATTGCCGCGCCTGTCAAAAACGGTGGAAAGACCGTCGGCGTAGTCGGAGCGTCCATTGACCTGTCAGAGCTGAGCGTCCTTTCCTCAGCCGTGCAAACAGGCAAGACGGGATACGGCTTCATAGTGGAGTCTAGCGGCAAGCTCATTGCCCATCCTGATAGAGAGCTGATTACCAGTCTTACAGACGTTTCAGACCTTGAACCGGTCCAAGAAGCCATTCTTGGAAAATCCGGCATTTCCCTATACGATTACGAAGGCGACCGTAAGATGGCAGCCTATACATACATACCGAGCGTACGATGGGGCGTCGTCGTTCAAACACCACATTCAGAGGCCTTTGAAGGGCTCACCAAGCAGCGGACAACCATGCTCACACTGCTCAGCATCTTTGCAGTTCTTGGCTTTGCAACGGCATATGTTCTCACAAAATGGATCACCACACCGCTTCTCGCTTTGTCAAAGCAAACAGCAACACTGGCTGAGGGCAACCTGACAGGGGCTATTCCCGACAAGCTGAAAAACCGCAAGGATGAATTTGGACAGCTTGCTCATGGCTTCAACGCCATGCAGGAAAGCACAAAGGCCATTCTGGTTGAAATCCAGTCCCTTACCGGACATGCACGAAACGCATCAGGAACCATTCTCTCCCTATCAGAGCAGATGGGACATACGAGCGAGGACATTGCCCAAACAATCAACGCCGTCGCAGAAGGCGCAACCAACCAGGCCCAGGAGACTTCAAGAAGCTCCGAGGTCACTTCAGACCTGGCGGCTCTTATTGAGCGCATCAACAGCAAGCTCCAGCAGTCCGTGGCACTCACTGAAAAAATGTCTGCGCAAAATGCAGAAGGCCAAGATGCCATTGGCGCTTTTTCCGACCTCTTTGACGACAACATGCGGCTGACGCAGAGAAGTGTCAGCGTTGTCTCTGAGCTTTCAGAAAAATCCACATTCATCAATACGATTATTGGAACCATCCAGAGTATCTCTGAACAGACGAGCCTGCTTGCCTTGAATGCGAGTATTGAAGCTGCACGCGCTGGAGAACATGGCCGTGGCTTCGCTGTTGTAGCCGATGAGGTTCGCAAGCTTGCCGGCCAGTCCAACGAAGCAACCGAGGAAATTCGTGAACGAATGGCGGAGATTGCAGACCTGATCCAAAGGGCAGAGGAAGCCATGCTGGCATCTCAGGATGTCAACCAGAAAACAGCTTCAAATCTTGGTGAAACAACTGCACTGCTCAACGAGGTGGGTCATGCTTCCAATCAGGTTTCCACTCAGGTTGAAAGCCTGCATGGCGACATGCATGCCGTTGCCGGCTCCAAGGACCAGGTGCTTGAATCGATAGAAAATGTCAGCGTCGTGGCCCAGCAGTCCGCTGCCGCGACTGAAGAAGTCAGTGCTTCTGTAGAGGAAATGACCGCTTCAATTCAGGAAATCGTCTCCTCAATGCATCGCCTCAACGAGCTTGTTGAAACGCTTTCTGCTTCAACCAACCGGTTTGTTCTTTAAAAAAGTAAGACCAGAAAAGATAAAAGCGCTTCAAAGTGAATTGTGAAATTCCGCTTCGAAGCGCTCTTTTTCTTTTCTGGTTTCTTTTCTAAAACAGTCCCATTACCGAATAGATTGCGATTGGCAAAAACACAGCCGGCAGCAAATTGGCCACCCTTATCTTCACAACGCCCATGATATTGAGCCCGATTGCAAGAATGAGCAGTCCACCGACTGCTGAGATATCTGCAATCATCAGCTCTGTCAGAAAATCCTTTACAAAGACTGAAATCAGGGCAATCGCCCCTTCATAAAGAAATACGGGAATTGCCGAAAATGCGACTCCGATTCCAAATGTCGATGTAAAGATGATTGAGACGATACCATCTATGACAGACTTGGTAAAGAGCGTCTGATGATTCGCCGACAAGCCGCTCTCCATGGCACCCACAATCGCCATGGCACCACTGCAGTAAACCACGGTTCCCGTCACAAATCCCTTTGCGACACCGCCTTCCTTACTGCTGAACTTTTCTTCGAGCTTATGTCCCAGTCTTTCCAACCAGCCGTCCAGGTCAATGAGTTCACCCAGCCAGCCGCCAATGGCCACCGCACCGATGACCACAAGGAAATTCGCCGCCTCCATGGCGCCTGAGAGTCCGATTGCAATGACAGCCAGACTCATCCCCTGCAGGATGGTTTCTTTCGTGTTCTCCTTTATACCGTGGCCCAGCATCAATCCCACTAATGATCCTATGAGAATGGCTACGCCGTTTACAAGTGCTCCTAGCATATCCTCACCTCTTAAAAACTGATTGGTTTTAGTATAGCAGAATCCTGTTTGAAAGTGGTCTTCTAAATATTTCTAGTATTTAAAATATTTATGGATACACCTAATAAGATGACGGCCTCTGCAATCAGCAGAATCACACTCAGAGGACTCAGCTGGTAAACTGCGCCTGTGATGTTCTGGTCAATCAAGCCAAAAGGACTGATGGCCGCGTATTTAGCTGTTTCCTCTGATATGCGTGAAACCGTGCTGAAAAAATACAGGGCCAGAACAAGCCCCATCGCCGTCGCCATAACCCCTTTGGGTCTGCGCAGGACTGCCGATAGAAAGACGCCCAGTGAATTCATCACACTCATGAAGAGAAACATGTAGAAATGCAGGAGGGCTATCCGTCTGGCTGAGTAGGGTGCAATCAGCTTGGCAAGTGCATCGGTTGCCTCTGGGTAAGCACCCTGCATGGCCTTGAGCCTATCACTGGTCCTGATTTTCCTTAAAAAGTAGTCTGGTGCGGATAGAAACATTTCCAGATGAAAGCCAGGGTCATTCGCGTATCGCTTCATCATAGCCTCGTAGGAAGTACGCTCATTCTCAACACTCTTCAGAAAGGCCTCCCGACCCGCCGGTGCGATACCAAACTGTTCCATAAGCTGGTCAGGGTTTTTTAGAACTTCTTCAAAATACGCGTCAGAGTCTTGGAGTACCGCTTCCAGCATGGCCCGCATTTCATCTGGCGACAGGTCTATTTCCTCAACCGCCGCCTTATTTTCAGCAAGCTGCGTCTCAACCTGTGCCATGACCCAGCCTTCAAAGAAATCCGCGTTCAGCTCAAAGACTTCAGGCAGGACTTGCGGACGCTGCTGCACGGCATTGCTCACGGTTTCAAGGGCGTCTTCTTCCGCGTAATACTCATAGGGCGCTGTTTTTGAAAAAAGCATAAAGCTGAAAAGCGTGGTTATGCAAAGAACAATGCAGAGAATGAAAATGCGTGTTTCAATCGCCAGCCATTTAGATATCAGAATCGAGCTGCGCCTTACCGGTTTTGTGAAGATGAACTCAGCAGTATGGTCCCGAAACTCACCTGCGACATCGCCTACTGCCGAAAGCGCGGCAAAGATGCCCCCCATCAGGATCACATAGATGGAGGCATAGGTGATATAGAAGCCCGTCAATGATCCCAGGGCTTCAGGCCCCACCATAAAAAGACCAATCAGGCTCTTCATCATAGGATTTTCAAACAGCGCGGTCATCTGACCAATACTCTCCGAAATAGGTGGGTAAAATGCCATACCTAGGATGACAAGCGCTGCAATGACAACCATCCAGATGGCAAATCCCTTGCGGTTCTGCCGCATGGACATTGCATATATTCTCCAGCTCATGATTTCACCTCCCCAGTGTCTGATGTCGGCGTATAATAGTGCATGAAAATTTCTTCAAGCGTAGGTTCTTCCATGAGAAAGTCAGTGATATCCATCTGCGAAAGCAGAGAAAAAAGCGCTTGGAAATCACCGTCGAAATCAAAAGCATACCTGGTCTCTCTTTCCTTAACCAGGTTGAAAACCCCAGCCAAATTCAGGTGCGCCCGCATGGCTTGGTCGGCCTGTGCGCCTCGATTGCCTACACTTGCCTTATACTCAAAGCGGACACGTTTGAGCTGCTTCCGTCTCAGGTCTGAAACCGAAGTGGTCTCAAGAATACCGCCGTCTCTAATGACTGCCACGGACTCACAGTAGCGCTGCACCTCACTCAGGGTATGGGAGGAGAAGAAAATGGTGGTTCCCTGCTTCTGTTCTTCCTTGAGGAGTTCAAAGAATCTGGCCTGCATGAGCGGATCAAGCCCACCGGTAGGCTCGTCCATAATCAGGAGCTTGGGCCGGTGGATCAGCGCCAGCATGATCCCAAGTTTTTTTCGGTTTCCCAGAGAAAGACTTTCTATACTTTTGCGCAAGTCGAACTCAAACCACTTTGAAAGCATCTGCATTCGATTTTTGTCATAAGCACCGTAAAATCCAGCACTGTACTTTAGGAGCTCGGCACCAGTCAAATTCTCATACAGGTTGACTTCCCCCGGCAAATACCCCACCTGACTCAAAATCTCTTGTCTTTGGCGCTTGTAGTCCATTCCGAACACATTGGCTCTACCGCTGTCAGCGTGAATCAGTCCAAGCAGGGTTCGAATAGTCGTCGATTTTCCAGCGCCGTTAGGACCGATAAACCCGAAAAAATCCCCTTCATCCACTGAAATCGAAAGATCTTCAATGCCCTTTACAGCCCCATAGTACTTGGTCATGTTAGATATATCAATGGCTTTCAAAATACCACTCCTTCCCTGTCATATCTTCACTTTACCCGCCGCCTGTAAACTTTAAAAACAAGCTTTCAAGTTTCGATTGAATCGCAGTCCCAATCTGACAGATTTGTGACCATTTTTCCATTTTGGTCATACCCAGGTGCAAAAGAAGGCCCTATGGCCTGCTTTATAAACTTTCTCTATGGCTTAAATTGGATCCTATCCTGACTGCTTGTCAAACAACTTGTCCACACTGGCATCGACAATGAACTCAAGGACCTCTTCATATACGGAAGCCCCAACCTCTGCCTTATAGAGAACGACAAAAACCATGGCACGAAATATGCCTGCCAGCGTCTCCGGACTATACCTGAACATAACCTGTGCTTCTGGTCTGACCTCAAGAAACCGCTTGAGAAATAGAGTATCCTTCTCAATATTTTCCTGCTGTCTCTGCTTTGGAAGCTTGCTCCATATCTGTGGAAGCAAATTTTCTTCAAGCGTCATTCGAATGATCGGATTCTCAACAATGCCTTTAAGTTGGATTTTGAATATATTTTTAAGGAGCGTCGAAGCCGATTGACTGCTGGTCGTGATTTCGTGGAGAATTTCATCATGAATTCCAGCCTCCACCCTTTCGAGTATGTCCATGAAAAGCTCTTCCTTTGTCTCATAGAAGAGATAGAAGGAGCCTTTTGCAATTCCAACAGCTTGCGTCAGCTTGGAAACACTGGTTTTTTTAAAGCCCATCTCCGAGAAAAGCGTCAAGCCCTTATCTATCAGATCCTGATGAATCTGCAGACGTTCATCGTCAGTAAATCCCTTTGGCATTCAACCACCCTTTCTGTGACCGTTTTTATTTTATGGTCATAACCAGAATACACCTCCACCAATTTTTTGTCAACTGCATGCAGCCAGCCCCAAAAAAAACTTCTTTTCGAATAATCATTCAAAAAGAAGCTTTTGTACTTAAACTATTTTGCATAGCCGTATTTTTAAAGGCATACATTCTCTTGTCTGCCACACTGACAAGTTTATTGTAGGAATCCCCATGACTTGGATATACCGCTATCCCGAAACTAAAGCTGCTTACAACTTGGTGGTCTCCAAATGACACCGGACTCTCTCTAAGCTGCTTTGCTATTCCAAGCAGTCGTTCCCGAAGCCTGTCGGCATCGCTGTTGTCAAATAAGCCTATGAATTCATCTCCACCGTATCTGGCAAGGAGGTCTGTTTCACGCACAGTTCGACCCATAGTCGCCGCAAATCGCTTGATAACTTCATCCCCACACTGGTGTCCATAGGTATCATTAATCTTTTTAAGACCATCAAGATCGAATACGACAATGCTGAAGCTTTCCTTATAGCGTTTTGCACGCTTAAGCATCTGCTCCGCAATTTCCTCAAAGTAGCGTCGGTTATATACGCCTGTGAGCTCATCATGCCGCGAAAGATAGATGACCCTGTCATAAAGTTTTCGCTTTGTCAGTGCAATTTCTAGCTGTTCACGCATGTACTCGGACAGGGACAGGTCAGATTCGTCAAAAGCATTGTCCCGCGTTGAGTCCAGGTTCATTAGGCCAATAATCTCACCGTCAACAATAATCGGTGAGCAGAGGCTGGCATTGATTCGGTTTTCCAGTTCAGACGCTGCCAGATCCGGCACATCTTCAACCAAATACGCCGACAGATCATTGATTCTTACAGAGTGGTTCATAAACCCCTGGGTCGCACGCCATACAAAGGACTGCTTGAGACTCAGTTCAAAATCCGCCATCGCGCCACGGGTATAGCCGCGCCAAGCAACCGGCCGGAAGAGCCCGTCGTCATCCTTCATGAGAATCGTCCCATGATCGGCACTCTCTATGGTATCAAGACCCTTGTCCAAAATCAGGTCAAAAAGCTCTGCTTCGCTTCTGTTGTCCATGATGGCATGCGTAATTTCCATCATGGCGTCCTTGAGCCCCAGCAGTTTTTCTATATGTTCAATATCCCGCTTGTCTTCAGTAATATCCCGTAGGGTGCCAATAATACCGACCGGATGATTTTCCGAATTGCTGACTAGGGATTTTGTCATCACGCACTGACGTTCTTCACTGTCAGCACGCTCGACAGACATTTCATAGGTAATCACACCGCCACTTTTTATAAGCGGTTGTTCGTACAAGGTATAGTTTTCAGCGTTCAGGGGATTTTCCGCATCACATTCGGCTAGACCCATGAAGCAGTCCCGATCGTATTTTAAAAGCTTCAGTAGTGCGTCATTGCATATTTCATATGTCCCCTGAAGATTCTTCATGAACATCGGAAGGGGTATCGCATCGATGATGTCCTGTGTGAGCCGGAGCTGGTTGCGTATTTCAAGTTCTCTTCTGTTCCATTCGCTCATGTCCTGAACAATGCAGACAATCAGACTTTCTTCAACCATGCCAAAAAGAACGCGCAGCATTTTCAGCGTACCGTCCTCGCACCGTTTTTCTATGTCTGTCTTCTCAAAGGATCCATTCCTTCTCGCCTGGGCAACCAGTCTGTGTATCATGCGCCTGGTATCCATATCAAGACTTTCAGGAAGACCTTTACGCCAATTGGTATGCTCACTGAACTCGATTCCAAATATCTGCTTCGCACCTTCCGAAAACTGAATTTGATCCGTTTCATAATCATAGGCGACATAGCCCAGCTGGCCCAGCTCTTCCATGTACTCGACCGTTTTCTGATATACGGCCATCTTCCTTTGGTCCACAATTCCTTGAATATCGGTCATTTGATTAGGTTCAATTTCTTCTTGCCTTCTCGGCTGACTCATTCTAGGCCTCCATACCCATTTCCAGTATATGTCCATTTTATAAAAAATTCGCTCGGAGTTAAAGATAAACCTCGGCAAATCTCCAAAAGAATATTTGTGAATTCTGTAACGCTTTAATAGCAAGGGTGTCCAAAATTTTTACGTAAAATGTCATTGACTTTTAAGTTGGGATGGAATAAGATACGGTGGTGTGAATACCAAATTAGGGAGGACCAACATGAACACAAATGAAACAAAAATTTATACAGCTGACCCTTCTGCACTAGGCCTATTCGGTCTTGCAATGGTTACGCTCGTAGCTTCAAGTCAAAAACTTGGCCTGACATCGGGAACTTCATTCATTATTCCTTGGGCAATTTTCCTGGGTGCATTTGCACAGCTTTTCGCTTGTCTTAAAGATGCACAAAAAGGTAATGTTTTTGGCGCAACTGCTTTCGGCGGTTACTCATTCTTCTGGCTATCTGTTGCTATGACTTGGATGATCCAACACGGTGTATTCGGTGAATCCATGGCAGCTGCTGCAGATCCAAAGCAGCTCGGCTTTGCATTTGTAGGTTACCTGATCTTCTCTGTCTACATGACAATCGGATCAATGGAAACAAACAAAGTGCTGTTCATCATTTTCGTACTTATCGATTTTCTATTCCTAGGCCTGAGCATGAGCACACTTGCTGGCAGCCACTTCGGTCACGAACTTGCGGCATACAGTGAATTCACTATCGCTATGGTAGGTTTCTACGGTTCAGCTGCAAACGTACTGAATGCAACTTTCGGAAGACAATTCCTTCCACTTGGAAAGCCTTTCGGCATTTTCAAAAAAGCACCTGCTGTTAAGAAAGCTGCATAATTCTTTACTAAAGACACTAAAGAGAGCCTCTATCGACGTCCGACGTCGGCAGAGGCTCTTTTTCTATTACCCTCTTATTCTTAACCCCAATTGATCATCACAAGGGCAATCATGGTCATCATGATCGCGCCATAATGCTTGGCACTGAGCGCTTCCTTATAAAGAAGCCTGCTGAGTATGAGAATAAGCGCCATTGAACCGGCGCTGTAAACTGGGAAAACCACCGCTGTCGGCAGGAAGTCCAGGGCCCGTATGAGGAAAAATGATGAAAACATGTTGGGAACCCCCACGCAGATTCCAGTCATAATATCTGCCCGTGTAGGCAGTTTACCTTCCCTGATGGTCATTGTAAGACTGACCAGAAATGCAACGGAGAAAACGATCATTAAAAAATAGGCCTTCTGGTCTGAAATGCCATATTTCTGAAACAGCTTGTTTGAAAACTCTGCCAGACCTCCGAAAAAAAAGAGCAGCAGAAGGGCTGCATGAAATGAATTTTCCCCCATGCGGCGACCGGCACTGACTACGCCGATTGCGCCCACTGCTAGGGCTATTCCCGCTGTCTGGACCAGGTTTGGAAACTCACGCCAAAGCACCAGAGATAGAAGCATGGGCAGCAGGATGCCCAGTTTGCCGAACATGCCTGCAAGCCCTGCACCGCTGTCCCGCACACTTAGCTGATAATACAAGAAGGACAGAAAGAAGCAGACGCCTGCAGGAACACCCACCAGGGTACCTGCCCGCCACGCTGTAAAAGGGCCGCCAAGCGCGCCAGCCATCAGGGCTGAAACGACTATGGCAGTCACATAATTCACACTGGTCACCGCATAGCGGTTGAGCTTTCGACCTTCTGAAAATTTGAAAAAAAGAGCTATGGACGCACTGCACGCCGTCGCCAATAATAAGGAAAACACCTAGATCACCTCAAGAATTCTGCCAATCTGACGGCCTGTTTCTCAGCCTCCACATAACCCATATCATACGATTTGTATAGAACCGCCCTGTCGCGCTCAATCCGCCTTGCAGGAATAGTCTCCTGGGGTTCGATTACAAAGGCCTTGCCTTCTTTTTCAAGCTCAAAGATCCTTGCACGCGCTCGGTTATAATTTTCGTGTCTTTCACGAAGCAATCTTTCAAGGTGGGGATATTTTCTATACCAGTACTTTGTAATCTTGTTCGCCGAGGAGGGCTGCTTCTCATATGCCCTAGGCTGGGTGAGAATGATTACGAACTTGTCGTATCCGTCAAGACGCGCGCGTTCAATGGGAATGGAATCTGAAATCCCACCGTCAAGACAGAGCCGTCCGTCAATAGACACTGGCTTTGAAATGAAGGGCAGGCTCGCCGATGCCTGGAGGGCATCCATCAGATCTCTGCCCCTGCTGTTTTCAAGATAGACTGGACGGCCGGACTCAATGTCCGTGACGACAACTGTGAAGTGCTGTCCGCCTCTATCATAGGCTTCAAAATCATAGGGTACGATTTCAGTCGGTATGGTCCTGAAAACAAAGTCCATGCCAAAGAGCTCCCCTTTAAGAAGAAGCCGTCTCAGGCTCATGTACCGCTTGTCATCCACAAAATCCGCATTGACCGTCTTGCTGCGCCCTATTTGACTTGACACGTATGATGCACCATTACAGGCACCCATGGATACGCCGATCACATATGGGAACTTGATATTCTTTTCTAGAAAAAAGTCCAGTGCGCCCGAAGTAAACATCCCTCTAAAGCCACCGCCTTCAAGTATTAAAGCTGTCTTTTCCATAAATATTCCTCTCCGCTTTGCTTCAAGCCTGACGCTCTTCTTTAAAGACCGGGGCGTCATGTGTCATTTTAGCAAGAAGCACGCTGCTCACCAGGGTCAGCGCAATTGAGCAGACCCAGCGCACTGCGGTAAAGCGCAGTCCCAAGAAGGTCATTTCAAAAATTGTCATAGGCAGCCTGACCACTGTCGCCGCTGTCAAATAGGTCAGAACAACCGGTTTTGACGCGCCCTTTGACTCAAGACTCTGGGCGACTGGAAAGGCGACAAAAAGTCCGCCAATTGTCGTTGCAGCCAACAGGAGCACCCAAATGTACCCCATGATATTCTTCGCATTTCCAAGGTGCTTCTCGATAACTGCCCTTGGAACCCACACTTCAAAAAGTCCTACCAATATAAAGACCGGCGGCATGATTTTCGCAAGCTCCAATGTAAATGAAACGAAGTTTTGTCCCACAGATTTGCCCACTGAAAAATCAAACAGCACACCGGCAGCCATAAGCATGACAAACCCGGCATAGATCGCCCATCGACTTCCTTTTTTCATTAGAAGGGCACCTCCCCATATGCAATTGCAATTGCCAGCGCCGTCAGCATGGCAATGCCATAGCCGGCCAAATTTCTCAGGAGAGCCAGTTTTCTTCCTATATATGCTTCTTCAACCGGAAATGTCAGTACCCCAACCATCATGAGGGTCGTTGTAAAGGCTGCCAGGGTTCCGTACCCGACGCCGCTGTCTTTCAGAATTGAAGCCAAGGGAAATGCTACAAATCCCGGCATCATGACCATTGAACCCAGCAGACTCCCGATGAATACAGCTGTAATGTGTTTCCCGGCAAGGGTTCTTTCAATCCAGACGTCAGGAATCAGCGCTAGGGAAAGAGAGACACCAATCAGCATCAACATAAAGGGATGTAGAACCTTGCTGAACTTCTTCCAGGCAAGTTTAAGCGCACGCCGTGTTTTTTCCACGTCTTTTATCAGTGAAAACAAGAGGCATAATGCAGTCAAGCCGTAAAGTACTGTCACAGTCTCCCCTCCATTCAATTACTGATATACCGTAACGCTTGGAAACGCAACTTCCACCTTGTTTTCTGAAAGGATTTCCATAATGCGCATATTGATATCTTCACGAATTTCCATATATTCAAGAAAGGCATGACTCTTTATGAAATAGTAAACCTTGATTTCAAGGGCTGAATCACCAAAGTTCTCAAAATTGACAATCAATAGGTCCTCAGCAACCTTAGGATGTGCAATCAGCATGTTTCTGATCTCATCGACAACCTTTTGAAGCTTATGCTGCGGTGTATCGTATGTAACGCCCAGCAGAAAACTCACGCGCCGCTGGTCCCGTCTTGAGTAATTCAGAATCTTTGTCGACGCAAGCAGTTCATTGGGCACTGTAACAAGCCCCTTGTCAAAGGTCCTTACCTTGGTTGCCCACATGCTGATGTTTTCAACGGTCCCTTCAATACCATCCGCTACAATCCAGTCGTCGATATCAAAGGTCTTGTTTCCTATAATCGCAAAACCGCCAAAGAGGTTGCCCAGCATGCTCTTTCCTGCAAGGGCTACGGCAAGTCCCGTAATTCCCAGGGAGGCGACAAAACCAGTGACATCAAAGTTGAACTCCGAAGCGATCATGAGCGCGCCAATCGCCCAGACTAAAATATTGAGCATCTTGGATATAAATGGCGCCACCAGATGGTTGAGTTCAATCTGAAACAGGAGTTTGAACTCTGCAATAAGGTGATCTATTTTTGATGTCAGTCTCGAAAAGACCCAGCATATGGAGATGATGAACACGGACTTCAGCAGATGTGCCGATCCGTTTCGCAGGGATGCGGAAAGGGCAGGCTTGATTTCAGAGCCAAGAATCACCATATTAAATGCCATAAGAAGCGTGGTGCACTTTATGAAAAAGCGTACCGGCCTTCTTGTAAGTTCCAGAAGCGCATCATCGATTTCTGTTTTAGAACGCTTTGTTATCTTTTCAAACACACCGTATACCACATTCAGCACAGGTGTTGTCAGAAGAAAGACCACCGCAAAGACAAGCGCACTGGTGTAATAACTATTCATATAAATTCCTCCAATTCGTACTCAAATTACATTATAACTCAAATTGAGAATATTTTGCGCTTCTTAAACGTGAACAGAATGTGAACGATAGACAAAAAATAGAAAAACACCCGGACAAATTCCCCTTCCAGATACCCCGCGCATTTTCTTGCGCGGTCTTCAAATATCCATGAGGACTTGTCCAGGTGCCTATGCATTTTAAGCTTATACCATGTGGCAGGCCACAAAGTGGTTTGGCTTCACTTCACGAAGTGCCGGATCAGCTGCCTTGCACTTGTCATTTGCAAGTGGGCATCTTGCCGCAAAACGGCAGCCCGGTGCGGGATTGATTGGCGAAGTGATTTCCCCTTCAAGCATGACACGTTCACGCTTGTGCGTCAGGCTCGGTACAGGAATTGCCGATAAAAGCGCCTTTGTATAGGGATGTGTCGGTTCTGCGAAAAGGTCCTTCGATGGGGCCTTTTCAACCATTTGACCCAGATACATAACGCCAATGTCATCTGAGAAGTGCTTTACGACCGAAAGGTCATGGGTAATGAACATGTACGTCAGTCCAAGCTCTTCCTGCAGGTCCTGCATAAGGTTCAGCACCTGTGCCTGAATAGAAACATCCAGTGCAGAAACAGGCTCGTCACACACGATGAACTTTGGATTCAGCGCAAGGGCGCGTGCAATCCCGATACGCTGACGACGACCGCCATCCAGCTCATGCGGGTAGGCATTCACAAGACGCTCAGACAGGCCAACCAGTGCCATCAGCTCTGCAACACGGTCTTCAAGCTCTTCCTTGCCGTTAACCAGTTTATGAATCTGGAGCGGTTCAGCAATGATTTCAGAAACCGTCATCCGCGGATTCAGGGATGCGAAAGGATCCTGGAAAATGATCTGCATTTCCCGGCGGATTTTCTGCATTTCACTCTTTGACATATCGACAATATTCTTGCCTTCGAAAAGGATTTCGCCATCTGTCGGCTCGTGCAGTCTTAAAATCGCGCGGCCAGTCGTTGACTTTCCGCAGCCAGACTCCCCAACGATGCCAAGTGTTCTACCCTTTTCAATCGTGAAGTTGACACCGTCAACAGCATGGAGCAAGCCCTTTGGCGTCTTGAAGTGTTTTTTTAGACCCTTTACCTCTAAAATTGCATTTGAAGCTGCCATTTAGCCTACCTCCTTGGACGATTTGTTCACTGTCACTTTTTCAACAAGGCCTTCGTACATCAGACATCTTACACGGTGCTCGCCATCAACAACCGAGCTCTTCGGGCTCTGCTGCGCACAAATCGGCTTTGCATGCGGACAACGCGGATGGAAGCTGCAGCCTGTTGGAAGATCTGTTGGATCAGGCATAAGACCCGTAATCGGTGTCAGTCTGTTCACATCGTCATCCAGATTTGGAATTGAACCGAAAAGACCATGTGTATATGGATGGGCAGGGCTTTCAAAGAGCTGCTGAATTGGCGCGTACTCTACAATTTCACCTGCATACATGATTGCCACCTTGTCACAGACTTCTGCAACAACCCCAAGGTCATGGGTAATCAGCATCATGGCTGTGTTAAACTCTTTTTTCAGATTGCGCATCAGATCAAGCACCTGGGCCTGGATTGTAACGTCCAGAGCCGTTGTCGGCTCATCTGCAATCAGAAGCTGCGGGTTGCAGGCAAGGGAAATCGCGATAACCACACGCTGCTTCATGCCCCCGGAAAACTGGTGGGGATAGTCATTGGCTCTTGCAGCAGGAATGCCTACCATTTCAAGCATCTCGCCTGATTTGAGCATGGCTTCCTTAGACCCGATATTCTGGTGGATCTCAATAACCTCGGCAATCTGCTCGCCTACTGTCATAACCGGATTCAGGGATGTCATCGGATCTTGGAAAATCATCGAAATCTTATTTCCGCGGATCATGCGCATCTCTTCCTCTGGAATTTCCATGAGGTCACGGCCTTCAAACTCAATCTTGCCACTTGTGATCTCACCTGGAGGATTTGGTACAAGACGCATAATGCCCAGTGCAGTCGTCGTCTTTCCAGCACCTGTTTCACCAACCAGACCCAATGTTTCACCGGCATCCAGCTCAAGGTCAATATTATTTACGGCACGTACATCACCGTCTTCTGTTAAGTAGTGTATGGATAAATCTTTTATATTTAAAAGCTTTGACATGTCTGTACTCCTTTCATTAAGACTTCAGACGCGGATCGAGTGCATCGCGCAGACCGTCGCCAAGCAGGTTCAGCGCCAGGATTGTAATCATGATTGCGACACCAGGGAAAGCAGTGATGTGCGCTGCATAACGCAGGTACTGTCTTCCGCCTGCCAGCATGGCACCCCACTCTGGAGCTGGAGGCTGAATGCCCATGCCGATGAATGACAGACCAGCTGTTGAAAGGATTGCACCTGCAACACCCAGCGTTGCCTGAACGATTACTGGAGCCAGAGCATTTGGAATGATATGCTTTGTGATGATTCTAAAGTCGTTCGCGCCGATTGCACGCGCTGCTTCGATGAACTCCTGATCTCTGATAGACAGCACCGATGCCCTTACAATACGTGCATAAGACGGCACCGACGAGATGCCTATGGCAAGCATCAGGTTGAAAAGAGACGGCCCAAGAGCCGATACGATTGCAATCGCAAGCAGGATAGATGGGATTGCAAGGAACACGTCCATAAGACGCATGATGAAGTTGTCAAGCTTGCCTCCATAATAGCCTGCCACTGCGCCAAGCGAACCACCAAGAACAATGGCGATGCCCACCGCAATCAGACCTACCTGAAGGGATACACGCGCACCGTGCACCATACGTGCAAAGATGTCACGTCCAAATTCATCTGTACCTAGGATATGCGCTGCAGAAGGTCCTTCCATACGCGCTTTCAGGTTCTGTTTTATAACCACTGTGTCATAGTCTGCAATAATATCTGCAAAAAGAGCACAGAAAATGATCACACCGATAATACCAAGGCCAATCATGGCCATTTTATTCTTCTTAAGTCGTCTCCAAACTTCAGCCCACTGACTTCTCTTCTTGCCTTTTGTCTTTGGTTTGTCGAGACCGACCGGCTTTGCCGCACTTGAAACACTGCTCATGTTTGCTTCCTCCTCTGCTTCAGATTACTGGTACTGTGACTTGATACGCGGGTCTACATAAGCGTATAGAACGTCTACAAGTAGGTTTACAAAGCTGAATGTCGTTGCCATGAATACAACCGATGCAAGTACTGTCGGTGTGTCCTTCTGACGAATCGCCTCAACGAGCAGACGACCGACACCAGGCCATGAGAAGACCGTTTCAGTCAGCACTGCACCGCCAAGAAGGTATCCGAACTGAAGACCTACAACTGTGATAACTGGAATAAGTGCATTTTTAAGCGCATGCTTGTTGATAACCTTCTTTTCCGCCACACCCTTGGCACGTGCCGTACGGATATAGTCCTGGCGGATAACTTCAAGCATGGACGAACGTGTCATACGGGTAATGATTGCCGCAGAACCTGTTCCCAGCGTAATCGCAGGCAGGATAATATGCTTCATCGTTTCAGAACCCGATGACGGCAGCCAGCCCAGATTTACGGAGAAGAGCAGGATCATCATCAGACCCAGCCAGAAGTTCGGCATGGAAACCCCGAGCAGGGCGCCAATCATACTGGCACTGTCAATGAAGGAATACTGCCGCGTCGCAGAAATAATGCCGACAGGAATACCAATGGCAATGGCAAGTGCCACACCCACGCCTGCAAGCTTAAGTGTATTCGGGAAACGTGCAAAGATTTCACTGAACACATCTCTTTTAGTCGTATATGATTTGCCGAAATCACCTTGAACGGCATTTTTGATGAAGCGTCCGTACTGAACGATAAACGGATCGTCCAGTCCCATATCAGTTCTCAGTTCCGCAACTGCTTCCGGTGGTGCGGATTCTCCCAGGATAAGCTGCGCCGGGTCACCTGGTGTCATATACATGATCGAAAATACGATGAATGTAACACCCAGAAGAACAGGAATCAGCATAAGAAGACGTCTGCCAATGTACTTTAGCATGGATTTCCTCCCTCTCTAGTCTGTAAAGGAATATGTTTGGCACCTTGCCGGTGCAAACACGCTGAATTTTATCATTACACAAGCTTTATAATATTTTGAACAGCTCGTAATAGTTTTTACTTTTACTTAACAAGCCCTAAGACCCCAAAAGTGAGACCCGGTTAAGGTCTCACTTTTGATTTAAAGTCTTATGTCAGGGCTTATGCCCTTGATTTTTCATTTAGCGGCAAATTGCCGGCTATCCGATTATTCGAAAGATACGTTGTAAACGCTGTGGTGGCCAGCTGGATGCAGCTTGAAGCCCTTAACGTTCTTTTGCGCACCAATGTTTTGTGTGCCGTAGTAAAGCATGACGTCTGGCGCTTCAGAAACGATGATTTCCTGTGCCTGAGCGTAAGCTGCCTTACGTGCTTCTGGGTCTGTTGCCATACGGCCTTCTTCAAGCAGCTGGTCAACTTCTTCGTTCGTGTAGAAGTCACGGTTACCTGCGCCACCGTGCTGTGACGAGTGGAAGAGTGCATATAGACCGTAGTCAGCGTCAGCTGTTACAGTTGTCCAGCCAAGGATGAACATGTCATGCTCGCCTTTTGCCGTTCTTTCAAGATATGAACCCCACTCAAGCGGCTCGATTGTTACGTTAACGCCAACTTCAGCAAGTTGTGCCTGTACGATTTGAGCGATCTGCATACGAACTGGGTTGTCGTTTGTCCAGATTGTCGTATCGAAACCATCAGCGTATCCAGCTTCAGCAAGAAGGGCCTTAGAAGCCTCTACGTCGTAACCGTAAGCGTCAACGTCTGCATTGTGACCAAATACACGTGGTCCGATAGGTGCGTTTGCAACTTCGCCTGCGCCTTCAAGAACAACGTCAATGATTGTCGGTACGTCAATTGCAAGGTTGATGGCCTTACGAACGTTTACGTCCGCTAGAGGGCCTTTAGTTGTGTTGATACCTATGTAAGCGTATGAAAGGGATGGAGACTCTACCAGCTGCAGGTTCTCATGGTCTGCAACACGTTGCTTGTCGATTGGCTCGATGTCATAAGCAACGTCGATTTCGCCAGTCTCAAGACCGATTGTTCTGTTTGTACCTTCAGTGATGTTTCTAAATACAACATTCTTGATTGCTGCTTCACCTTCAAAGTAGTCAGCAAAGCTTTCAAGTGTGATTTTGTCACCTGCAGTCCAAGAGACAAACTTGTATGGGCCAGTACCCACTGGGCTTTGACCGTAGTCATCGCCAGCTTCAGTTACTGCTGTTTCATTCAGGATTGATGCTGCTGTATGGCTCAGGTGTGATAGAAGCGGACCGAATGGCTCTGCTGTCATAACCTGTACAGTGTAATCGTCGATTACTTCAACGCCTGTTACAGCTTCAATGATGTGCGCGACTTTCTTAGACGCCATCATTCTATCTAGGGTAAACTTGACGTCAGACGCTTTCAGCTCTTCTCCATTGTGGAATAGAACGCCTTGACGCAGCTTGAATTCTACTGTTGTATCATCAACATATGTCCATGACTCAGCAAGACCAGGAACGATTTCCATTTCCTCGTTCATCTCAACCAGACGGCTGTAAATCTGCTTTGCAACACGTGATGACGGTTGGTCGTTTGTAGCATGTGGATCCAGAGATTTTGCATCTGCACCCTGTGCAATGATGATCGTGTCCTTAACTTCTGAAGCATCGCCTGCAGCTGATGCCGTGTTAGAACCGGATCCCCCGCATCCTGTAAGAGAAAGTGCAAGAACCAGCACCATCGACAGGATTGTCGCTATTTTCTTGTTAAACATGTTGTACTCTCCTCCTCAAGCATATAAGTTCACATCATGTTGTTTCGGGCCCGTTCAACACTCAGTTAACATTCGGAGCTATTGTCTATCAAACTGCCTAAATAAATTACCGAATCGCAATCCAGTGAATTTTCAAACAATTCGAACAGACGACTCCCTCGCTGAAATCCATATTACGGATTGGAGGCTGCAAATGCAACAGTTACTCGCTGGCGAATCGTTTTCCCGCACCTCTATCCCACTATTTTCAAGGCTTTTCGGAGTTCTTAATTATAATTAATCATTATGTAACATTTTTAATAAAAATACGTATCTAAAATTAACATTTTAAGGACACACCACGCTGCAATTTTTGATTAAAATGCCAGATCTATTGAAATAAGCAGATTCATCTTCGTTTACAGATTCTTTACAAATGTGACAAAGTCTATATTATTTCAATTTTGTAATTCACAATTTGATATTTCTGAATATTTACAACCTTTATTTTCAGGACCTGCTTCTCTTCAAATTTCGAAGTATTATAGTGTTTTCATGCATTTCAAAGTATTCCTTTAGAGGACCATACGCCCTCTTTTTTGGCACAGAAAAGAGGCTGTTCCAAGGAACAGCCTCTTAAAACCATAGCCAATATGATTAGATTTCTATATCAAGCAGATACGCACTGAGACTCTTGCCGTGCTTGTCCTGAGCAAGAGATCTTGTTACACCGCCACCAAGGGCCGCCTGCATCACGAAGTTGAAAGCACCGATTTCAGGAAGCTCATAGCGTATTACCTCGCCCTTTACGATTCCCTTGAAATGTTCTTTGACAACCTCAGCAGTGATTTTTTCCTTAATGAGCGCATAGTTGCTGCTGTCGTATGGAATGAGGGACAGATTAGAAATATTCCCCTTATCACCTGTTCTTGAATGTGCAATTTCCCAAAGTTTCATTACTCCACCTCCAAAACAGTCACATTGACCTGAACACTATCCTTTGGAATAAGGAGCGATGCAACAGATACGATTTCCGACACCTTTTTAGATGCCCCGCCGCCTCCTGCAGGACCATTCGTATAAAGTGTCTCAACTTCATTGCCGATCATGACAGCCTGACCCCGCGTTTTCGTACGTGCTGCGACACGGACGCGCACTTCATTCGGTTCAGCGCTGTAATCCACAGTCGCTTCAGGAAATAGAGAATTGACGCCAATCATGTCATACTTAATTTCATCATATTCAACACCGACAAGGGCCAGTCTGTGCTTGACAATTTCAAGGGCAAGTTCCGCACGCTTAAGGCAGTTTGGTCCACCATAGCTTATTTCACCTTCACCGATGAAGCAGTCCTTGTACCCAACGCTCACCTTGAATGTGTCTGTCTCCGCTTTGCCGGAGCCGCCTTTTACAGCAACTGTATCCTGAGCGATCTCCGTAAAGCTCACCTTTGAAAAATCAGCGACACAGTCCGGCGTGATATAATTCGCCGGGTCGTGAATTTCATAAATCATTTGCTCCTTACAGGTATCTGGCGTCAGAACCCCGCCAGTATCTTCAAGCTTAGTCAGAATCAGATTGCCCTCGGCGTCCACCTCTGCAATGGGGAAGCCTATATTCCAAGGCTCTGGAACATCCTTCACGCCCGGATCTGCATAATAGCCGCCCGTTACCTGGCCACCGCACTCAAGAAGGTGACCTACAAGCGTGCCGCGACCAAGCTTTTCATAGTCATCCATGGCCCAGCCAAACTCATGAATCAGTGGCGCCAGGAATAGGGCCGGGTCAGAAACACGGCCAGTGATCACCACATCAGCACCCTTTTCGAGCGCCTCCAGAATACCCTTTACACCCAGGTAGGCATTTGCAGAAACAACTTCGCCGTCCAGGGCTTCCAGTGGCTTGCCTGTTTCCCATACGACAATATCCTTGAGATCATCCATTTTTTCGAAAACGTCATCGCCTGTAACTGCGGCAATTTTCATGCCCTTAAGCCCCAGGTCATTTGCAATTTTCTGCACGGATTTAGCCGCTGCAATCGGATTGGCAGCACCCATATTCGTAATAATCTTCACTTTGTTCTCATATGCCACGGGCAGGGCTCTCTCCATACGGTATTCAAGAAGCCCGTCATACCCCTTTGTTGGGTCGGCCAGCTTGCTCTGCTGTGCAATTGCAATGGTTCTTTCTGCAAGACACTCATATGAAATGTAGTCCAGATTGCCCTTTTTAATCAATTCTATTGACGGTTCCACCCTGTCACCAGAGTAGCCCGCGCCACTTCCAATTCTCACTTTTTTCATTGTAAACTCCTCAATCCTAAATGCTGATTACACCAATGATTACGCAAACAACAAGCATGACAAGCGTTGTTGCGAACGCAAATGGTATTGTTTTCTTCTGATGGTCGCCAAGGTCTACACCCGTAAGACCAATCAACAGGAATGTGGAACCTGTAAGCGGACTTACAGGGAAGCCTGTTGTCATTTGGCCCAGTATTGCCGCACGGCCAACGTTTAGGGCATCTACACCAAATTGACCCGCTGTTGATGACAGTACTGGAAGAACACCGAAGTAGAATGAATCCGGGTCAAACAGGAGACTGGCCGGCATGGAAATCAGGCCTGTAATAAGCGGCAGTCTCGCACCAAGAGATGCTGGAATCGCTGCTACTGCGACCTCTGCCATAGCTGTAATCATACCTGTTCCTTTTAGAATGCCCGTGAAGGTACCCGCTGCAAACAGGATCGATGCCATCATAAGTGCTGCTTTTGCATGTGCGTCAACACGCTCTCTCTGGTCTTTAACCGATGGGTAGTTGACCATAAGCGCTACAGTAAATGCGAGCATGAATACAATGTGCGGCGGCAGGATCCCCTTAATAAGAATCGCTATTGCCACAACGATTGATAGAATGTTGAACACGAACAGCTTAGGACGCTCAAGATTCTTTTTCTCTTCATCCACATCATAAGACAGTGAAACATCGTCGCCGATTTCATTGACATGGGCACGTTCCTTTTTACCCAGGAAATATGCAACGCCAATAACAAATGCCAGACCGCAAAGCACTGGAATAAGAATTGGGTTGAAAAGCTCCGTTACATTGACGTTGAGTGCCGAAGCGGCACGCAGTGTTGGTCCGCCCCAAGGCAGGATGTTCATTGTACCTGCAGAAAGTGCTACGATTGTTGCCAGTGTCGTTCTCTTCATTCCAAGAGCATCGTAAAGCGGAAGCATGGCCGGAACAGTTACCAGGAAGGTAACGGCGCCTGAACCGTCAAGATGAACCACCATGGCAAGAATTGCCGTACCTACAGCAATTTTCGCCGGGTCTTTTCCTACAATGCTCAGAATTTTATTGATGATCGGCTTAAAGGTCCCTGCATCTGTTAAAATCCCGAAGAATAGAATTGCGAAAATAAACATAACACCCGTTGGCGCGATTTTCTTGATGCCGTCTGTCATAAATCCTGCGACCTCAGCTGAAAATCCCCCAAGAATCGCCATGATCACCGGTACGACGATCAGTGCTACAACAGGCGATGCCTTCTTTGTCATTACAACCGCCAAAAGCAAAATAATGGTTAAAAATCCTAATAGAGCTAACATAGATTCCTCCTTAAAAAATTATGATTGAATGCATTCGTTAACTTTATAACGCAACTTGCGTGCCAACTTTTTCACCGGTTTTATGCCCTTTTCCTATTAATATTTCTAAAATTTTAGAAATGCATTTTCAAAAAGCCCTGCTTTGTCCACGAAAACCCTAAGAAACGCTTTCCCAAATGCCAATTTCTAAAATTCTAGAAATAGAAACGCGAGTTTCTAATTTTTTAGAAACTCGCGCTTTTTATCCCAACTCAGATGCCTTCATTTTATTGTATAAGGTCGCCAAGGATATTCCGAGCGCCTTCGCTGCCTTTTTTTTACCCTCAATATCATGTCCAAACACATTCAGTGCCTCTTGAATTGCATTTCTTTCAGCACGTCGAGTTATGCTCGACAATTTGTCGATTGAAAAACGCTCCTTTTTCTCTTGAAAATACTTTGAACGTACCTTGACCGGCAAATGATCCAGCTCTATGCATGAATCCGGCATCATATTGTAGGCGAACTCCACAGCATTTCGAAGCTCACGCACATTTCCCGGCCAATCGTAGGACTCGAAGGCAAATGTGGCATCTTCTGAAACGTCAATCCTGCGCTGGATGTCATTCTCCTTATTGTTCAGCAGCATGCGAACAATGGGGAATATGTCCCCCCTGCGGTCTCTGAGCGGCAGGATTTCAAGCGGAAACACAGCCAGACGGTAGTAAAAATCTTCACGAAATGTACCTTCAAGAACCATGTGCTCCAAATTTTTATTCGATGCGACAATGACCCGCACATCAATGGATTTCTCCTCCACGGCGCCGACACGACGGACCGTGCTTTCCTGAAGTGTGCGCAGGAGTTTTGATTGAAGGCTGTAATCCATCTCCGATATTTCATCCAGAAAAATAGTGCCATGGTCAGCGGCTTCAAAAAGGCCCGTCTTGCCACCCTTCACGGCACCTGTAAATGCGCCATCGACATGTCCAAAAAGTTCACTTTCAAGCAGGGTGGGATTGATTGCTGCGCAGTTCACTGCAATAAAGGGCCCATTTTTCCGATTTGACTCATTGTGTATGGCCTGGGCAAACAGCTCTTTTCCCGTACCGCTCTCCCCTGTAATCAGAACGGAGACGTCCTTCTTGGCTATACGGCGTGCGAGATTTTTGACTTCAAGGCTTGCCGCATCAACTGAGACAATGCTGTCAAATGTATATTTTGCCTTTTGAATGGCATTGAAGCGGTTGCGCATACTGGCGAACTCCTGCTTGTAATGGCTGATGGTCTTCGTAAGCTCGACAGCATCATCAATCGCCTTTAAAAGAGAAATGCCACCGACAATTTCCCCTTCGTCCTTAACAGGAACCATGTTTACCACGTATTCGGCACCGTCCTCACGGCGTCTTGCCCTCAAAATCCGTTCGCCGGTCTTGAGAACCCCCTGAAGTCTGGCACCGGGTCTGACCTCAAGCAGGTCTCTTCCGACAATTTCTTCATAGGTGACACCCGTAATCCGCGTATAGGAAGGGTTCACATACTGCACAACTGACTGGGCATCGATAATCAGAACACCGTCATAGAGTGCATCCAGTATCAATCTGCTGATATTTCCGATTTCAAGTTTTGTATTATGCATCGTGCCCCCTCGATTCCCTTTTTTGAATTCTCTTGCTATCGATAATATCATATTTCAAGGTAAAAGGGGGAGTGGCTGTCATGAGCAGCCTTTCAAATACGCCTCACTGGCTGCATATGGGGTTTCAGACGCCATAATGCCAGACATGACCGCAGCCCCTGCAGCACCCGCTTCAATGACGCTCTTCACATTCTCCGGCGTCATTCCTCCAAGGCCTATGACGGGAATGGTCACCGCTTGGCATAGGGTCTGAAGAAAGGACAGGCCCCGTCCCGGCAATCCAGCCTTGCAGTCTGTATCAAAAACATGGCCTGCAAGCAGATAGGAGGCACCGTGCTGGGCCGCGCTCAGCGCTTCTTCCACAGCATGCACACTCACGCCCAGAACTAGGTGATTGTCTTCCAGGAGCTGGCTGATTCGGGCTATATCAAGAGCCATGAAATCTTCATAGGAAAAATGCACGCCATCTGCACCTGCTGAGAGGGCAGCCTCTGTGCTGGAATGAACAATCAGCTTCTGATATGGGCGCAGCGCTTTCTTAAACCGCGCGGCATATGCTGACAGCACATTTTCCGGCAGATCCTTTTCTCGAAGAATCACACCGTGAACCCCTGCATCGATTGCCTCGAGCACAACCTCTTCAAAGGCTTCTACCCCTGCCAGATGCCTATTGGTAATAAGATAAATCATAAGACGCCTTCAACGCGCAGGTCAAACCAGTCTTTAAACACGGGCTGGTAACCTGCCGAAAGGAGGTAATCACGCATTTCATCCACAGAGCGGCCATCTGAAATCTCAAATTGTGCGTCGGAGTCATTGTCGTCATCCGTATGTCCGCCAACCTTGGTTGAAACCCCAGCTGAAATTTTTGTCACACCCAGTGGCACAAGATTGTTTCTGAAGTCTGCCGCTTCGCGGGTCGACATGGTGATTCCCACAAATGGAAGCAGACAGCCTGTCGCCAGAAGAATCTGAACAAAGGCCGCATCGTCCACCGGATTGGCAACCTGATAGCCGCCTGCACATGGCCTGATTCTAGGCATAGAGACAGCCAGCTCGACCTCAGGGTAATTCTTATGAATATGACTGGCATGCCAAGCAGTCTTGAAAGCCTCCTTGCGCCAGTCGTCAAGTCCGAGAAGGGCCCCGATATTCACAGACCGCATCCCTTCCTTCGCGCCGCGTTCCGGTGCTTCAAGCCTGTTCCTGTAGTCCTTTTTAGGTCCGAAAAGATGCACTTCATCATAAACCTTTGGATCATAGACCTCCTGGTAGACGGTCAGTCCATCCACACCCGCTTCGATGACACGCTTGTAGTCCGCTTCTGACAGTGGGTAGATCTCTATGGCGATGGAATCAAAGTACTTTCTCAGAATTTTTACAGCTTCAACAATATAGGATACCGGTGTGTGCTTCTCCGACTCCCCGGTCAAGATCAAGATGTGCTTGAGCCCTGTCTTTGCGATTTCCTGTGCTTCCCTTTCGATCTCTTCTGTGGATAACTGATGTCTTCCGATTTTGTTATGCACATTGTAACCACAATATGTGCATCCATTTACACAGTAATTTGCCAGATAGAGGGGCGTGTAGAGAACAATGGCTTTTCCAAAATGCTGAAGACGCCGCTGGTGGGCACGCTGGGCCATTTTTTCAAGACATGCGCCAGCCGCCTTTGAAAGCAGTACAGGCATGTCTTCAAGCTGAATGACACGTTTGGAAAGCACCTGGTCCACATCTGAGACCGTGGCCTCTTCCACAATCCTGTTGAACCACGCATCGTCAAACTTCTGAATTTCATCATAGAAGGTGCCCATTATGCGCCACCCTCTCTCAGAAAACCCGTCAGCGGCGATGACGCCTGGGCGTACTTGTGCATCTGGCCCATTTTTGCAGTGTAGGCGATTCTGCCGGCTTCAACGGCCATACTGAAGGCTCGGGCCATCTGAACCGGGTCTTCCGCTGTGGCAATGGCCGTGTTCACAAGGACGGCATCCGCGCCCATTTCCATGGCAAGTGCCGCATCAGAAGGCTTTCCGATGCCCGCGTCCACAATGACAGGAATATCTATTTCATCAATGATGATCTGTGTCATTTCCTTTGTTCGAATCCCTCTATTGGTCCCAATCGGCGCACCAAGAGGCATGACCGTCGCAGCGCCCGCTTCAACAAGACGCTTGGCATCCATCAGGTCAGGGCTCATGTATGGCAGCACAACAAACCCTTCCTTTGCCAGAATCTCTGTCGCCTTAATGGTTTCCCTGTTGTCTGGAAGCAGGTACTTCATATCTGAAATGACTTCGATCTTCACCCAGTCTCCAGCACCCATGGCCCTTGCAAGACGGGCTATACGTACCGCTTCTTCAGCATTTCTGGCACCCGACGTATTGGGAAGCAGTGTGATGTCTTTGGGGATATAGTCGAGAATATTCTCTTCCTTGGACCCGATGTCCACACGTCTAAGCGCCATTGTCACCACATTCGTTCCACAAGCCGCCACGACTTCTGGAATCATTGTCTTTCTTGGAAATTTTCCCGTGCCTATGAAAAGTCGGCTGGAAAGTGTCTTGCCGCCAATAATCAGTTTGTCCATTATGTATTCTCCTTTTATGTACCAGACAGGTTCCTGTCTTCACTTTAATGTTAAAACATGTCCTTAAGGCCGCTGCAAATCCATAATCAGGCGGAGTACCATGTTGGCCTGATGCCCTGCTGCGACGCTCACTCTCGGTGCCATCAGTCCTTCACCGATTCTCGCCTCCGATACGCTGTCTCCCACAAGGTAAACCTGGCCCATGGGATTTGACGTAAGGACCTCATTGCTCGATCCGTAGCCTGCGACACCGGACGCCGCCACAATCGGACGGTCAGGTCTGCACCGGATCCACTCGGAAACCATCATGGCCTTTGACGCGGCACCATCAAAAGCTTCTACTGCAACATCCGCATCGCCTAAGTAGGTCATCAGGTTTTCACGCTCCAGAAAGACATCGTGAGTCTCCACTTCAATAAAGGGATTGATTTCTTGTATCTGTGCCCGCAGCGCCTTTGTTTTTTTCATACCGATATGGCGGATCATATAGTGCTGTCTGTTCAGGTTGCTGGGCTCCACCACATCAAAGTCAAGGAGGGTCATTTTCCCAACACCCGTTCGAGCCAGGGCCACCGCGATGTTTGATCCAAGACCGCCCAATCCAGCGATTGCAACGTGCGCCTTCTTCACCCGCTCATGAACACCGGTTGTATGCCGCGATACCATAAGGACTTCAAGCTCCTCGTGCGAGGGCATGGCTCCGCGTACAATGAGAACAAGGCTGTCCTCAGCCTCCAGCACTCTGTCATCCTTCAATAGGAATCCGTTGCAGATGACGACATCGGCTTCAGGCTTATAGCTCTTTCTGACACCAAACGCAGTCTGACCTGCTTCAATTTCTATTGTCCTTTCATTCAGCTGTATCTTCATTACCCGCCTCCAACAAAGGCGATTATTTCAATCTTGTCTCCAGTACTCAACCGATGGTCTTCAAAATCATCTTTGCCGACGATTGCCGCATTGACTTCAACGACAACTTTCTCTGAGTCAAGTTCCAGGACTTTCAGCATTTCGAGTATGTTTGCCCCCTCGGGCACCTCGCGCTTTTTCCCGTTAATGATCATGTACATCCTCCTGTCTGTATAAACTTGTACTAACCAACACACCGGGAGAGCTTGATAGCCCGTTTTATCCGCAAATAGAAAAAACGCACACCCTACATGTAAATGTAGAGTATGCGCACAAAATCAGTCTTCCAATGCAGCTATCCCTACGTTCGCTTTAACGAAATCAGGTTCAAAGGGTTAGAGCAATGCTCCTCTCAGCCATACGGCACCCCCAGCAGCGTGTTATGCGATTATATGAAATCAAGGTCATTATAACTTGTCAAAGATACAATGTAAAGGCACACATGTTCGCAAAACGAAGTCATATTTGCCCGACCTATTGCATGCACTCAGATTCAGGGCCTAAATGTTTTTGCACCACCTTGCCATTAATTTATATTTATTTTATATTGTCTGGTCTCAGTCAGGGTATCATTCAAGTAACAAGTCATATTTCAGCTTGATTGCCCAATCCTATGCTTTAGGTTTTTATCAGATACGAGTGATGACTATGCTTAAAAAAAACAAGTCCCAGATGGCATACGCAGTGATTATTGCGCTGATCAGCTTTGTGGTGTTCATTCCATCACCCAAGCCGACCTTCAGTGAAACCGCTGAGTTTGTGCCCGCTGAATTTACAGATGCAGAACGCAACTGGATTGAAGCACATCCGGTTATTTATACTGCCCACGATCCGGTTTTTGCACCTTATGAATATTGGGATGACACTAGCTACCAAGGCCTTGCCATGGATTATCTGGACTGGATTGAGGCCAACTATCCCCTCAAATTTCAGTCAAAGCAGTATGAGACCTGGTCTGATGCTCTCGACGCGCTGAAAACAGGAGCTGTCAATCTTCTACCCGCCATTACTGAAACCCCTCAGCGCAAAGAGTTTGCTAGCTTCACCCAAGCCTACATCATTGTGCACAACGTTGTCCTCATTCGGCGGGAATTTGATGACAGCTTCACTGAAGAAGACCTCGTCAATATGCGCACTGCAGTCATCAAGGACTATTACGCCCAGGACCTTATGGAAAACAAGTATCCGGGCATTGACCTCTACAAAATGATTGATATTGAAGAAGCCCTCCGCGCCCTTTCTTTCGGCAAAATCGATGCGCTTATTCTCGACACAGGGCAGGCAGCCTATTATATTTCTGAAAGCGGCATTGGCAATCTTCAAATGAATGACAACATCCGCCTTGGATTTCAGTTGGAACTCGCAATGGCTACAAGCCTTGATTCCCCAGAACTCATCAGCATTCTGAACAAAATCCTGTGCTCCATGCCAGACGCTACTCGGGAATCCCTCAAGAGCAAGTGGATCAAAATCGAGTTCGACCCAGGTATTTCAGAAAACCTCTTTTACTTGGTACTGGCTGTCCTCATTGGTATTTTGCTCATCGCCATCGGGATATTTCTATGGAACCAAACCCTCAACAAACTGGTGCGCGAAAAGACAACTGCCCTGGAGGATGAACTGGAAATTCGCAATAAACTGGAACAGCAGCTCAATAACATCATCAACGCCATTCCATACCCCATCTATGCCAAGGACAGACAGCATCACTTCATCTATGTCAACGAAGCCTATTCAAATGCCTTTGGCATGTCCCGCAGGGATATGGTCGGCATGCTTGATTCTGACGCATATAAAATACTCTCCAGAGTAGATCCTGATGTCTTTGAGGAATGCGACTGCAAGGTCTACGAGGAGGGTATCCCCTGTCAGATTTACGGTCAAAAAATCACTCACGTAAACGTGGAAGAACGTATCTACGATACACGCAAAGTCCCCTTCCCACTCATTGACGAGGCCTCAACCGGACTCCTCGGCATAACCGTCGACATTACCCAGCGCCTGCTTGCAGAACAGGCACTTGAAAAAATCAATGCAAAGCTCGAAGCAAAGGTCGAGCGCAGAACCCACCTGCTCAATGAAACCAATAAGGAGCTTGAAAAATCAATGTACAAGCTCCAGCTCAGTGAACAGTCCCTCATGAAAGCCAACGACGAACTTACCGCTTCCATTGATGCATTGAAAACGACCCAGGCCCAGCTGCTAGAATCGGAAAAGCTTGCTGCCCTAGGCCGGATTGTCGTCGGCGTTGCCCATGAAATCAACACACCCCTTGGAAACGGGATTACGGCGTCCTCCTATCTTGCCCTGAAAAACACTGCCCTCAAGGAGACTTCGGAAAATGGTGCACTCAGCAAAAAGCATCTTGCTGAATTTATCGACACCGTCGAATCTACAACCACCATACTCATGCGGAGCCTCACCAAGGCATCTGACATTGTGAACGCATTCAAGCTTCTGGCACCGAAGGACAGAGACCTCCAGCAGATTCCCGTTCCCCTGAAACTGCTTATCATGAAGCCCATGAAAAGAATCATTGCCGATTCACCCTGCAAGGTCCGTATCCAGTGTGAGGACAAGCTGGTCGTCCACAGTGATCCCGAGGCACTTGCCATCGTCTTCTCCCATTTCTTCAGCAATACGATTTTACATGGCTTTGGTGGCGCACCCACAGAGGATTGCCACATTGACATTGCCTGCAGGGTGGAAGAAAATACGCTTTTCATCACCTTCAGCGATAACGGCAAAGGCGTCGAGGCTGATATTCTCAACCTGATCACAGAACCCCTTTATACAACCAATCGTGGTGGTGGCAACGTCGGACTCGGTCTCACCATTGTGCACAGCATCATTACACATGGTATGAACGGCGAAATCCATTTTGTCCGCAAGCAGCCACATGGGCTGTGCATCGAAATCAAGATACCCGTTGCCCCTGGCTAGTCGCCTGAAAACGAAACCCCAAAGTCGCGAACAATAAAAATCCCGTGAATGCGTTCATACGCACTCACGGGATTTATTTCTGATTCATTCGTTCCAAAAGCTCTTATTTCTTCCAAGAACTCTTCAGGGACACGATTCTATTAAACACTTTCATTTCATCTGTAGACACCTTGGAGTCTTCACAGAAGAAGCCATGGCGCAGGAACTGGAACTTGTCACCCTTTTCAGAGCTGCCGAAATAAGGTTCAAGCTTACAGTTTTCAAGCTTCACAAGCGAGTTTGGATTGACGATATCTTCACCGTCTTCACCTTCAGCCAGAAGATGGTCGTACAGACGCACCTCTGCATTGATATGATCCGCTTCAGCAACCCAGTGCAGTGTGCCTTTGACTTTACGGCCTGTAAATCCAGAGCCTGATTTTGTCTCAGGGTCATATGTACAGTGAAGCTCGGTGATGTTCCCCGCTTCATCTTTAATGACCTCATTGCACTTGATAAAGTACGCATGACGCAGACGGACTTCATTGCCCGGGAAAAGTCTGAAGAACTTCTTGACCGGCTCTTCCATGAAGTCTTCACGCTCTACATAAACCACTCTGCCGAACGGAATCTGACGTGAACCCATTTCAGGATTTTCCGGATTCAGCTCTGCTTCAAGCATTTCTGTCTGACCTTCAGGGTAGTTGGTAATTACGACCTTGAGCGGATCGATAACCGCCATGGCACGCGGCGCCTTCATTTTAAGGTCTTCACGTACAAAGTGGTCAAGATTCTCTGAATCAACAACACTGTTGGATTTGGAAACACCCACTTCTTCAATGAAGTTCTTAATCGCTTCCGCAGTCACGCCACGACGTCTGAGTCCTGAAAGGGTATGCAGACGTGGATCGTTCCAGCCATCTAAAGTGCCATCTTCAACGAGCGCACGAATGTAACGCTTGCTCATAAGTGTATTTGTCATATTCAGCCTTGCAAATTCAATTTGCTGAGGCGGAGTCTCCCATACGCCAATTTCCTTGAGAACCCAGTCGTATAGCGGTCTGTGGTTTTCAAATTCAAGGGAACACAGGGAGTGTGTCACCCCTTCAATCGCATCTTCAATCGGATGCGCATAGTCGTACATCGGATAGATACACCACTCTGCACCAGTATTGTGATGCTCATTATGGGAAATACGGTAAAGAACCGGATCACGCATGTTGAGGTTTGGTGATTCCATGTCTATTTTAGCTCTAAGAACACGCTCGCCATCAGGGAATTCACCCTTTTTCATGCGTTCGAACAGATCAAGATTCTCCTCAACAGAACGTTCTCTGTAAGGGCTGTTCTTACCTGGTGTTGTAAAGTCACCGCGGTACTCACGTGTCTCTTCAGCTGTCAGATCACACACGTATGCCTTGCCCTTGCGGATCAGGATTTGTGCGTACTCGTACATTTTTCCGAAATAGTCAGATGCGTAAAACAGGCCGTCCCACTGGAATCCCAGCCACTTGACGTCTTCCTGGATTGCTTCAACGTACTCCGTATCTTCTTTTACTGGATTTGTATCATCAAAACGCAGATTACACTTCCCACTGAACTCTTCCTTGATGCCAAAATTAATGCAAATCGCCTTGGCATGTCCAATGTGAAGATATCCGTTTGGCTCTGGCGGAAATCTCGTATGTACCCGACCACCATATTTGTCGGACTTCATATCTTCATCAATAATCTGCTGAATGAAGTTCCTCGATCGAAATTCAGTTCCATTGGCATTGTCGACAGTTGCATCATCAAGATGCTTGTTTTCTTTAGTCATCTTCATCCAGACCTCCTATATTCATTTTAATCACTCATTATTCTATCATAGTAAAACGCGTAAAGAAATCACTTCCCTAAAGAAATGTTCATATTCCCCCAAAGACCCTTCATTAAGACAATTTTATCTCCATTGTTTTTAATTGGAAACTGAATGAGGATTATCTAATCGGGTATTTATTACAGGAAACCGTAATAAAGGGGAATTGCCATGCCAAACGACAATCATAAAAATTACAGCAAGAACATTCACGCTTCAACGCCCAGCATTCTGGACCACATTCCTTCTGCAATCTACATTAAGGATCTGGATGGGCGTTATCTCTATGTCAACAGAACCTATGAGGAGCTTCTGAATGTCAAGCGCTCAGAGGTCTACGGCCAAAAGGATATCGACATACTTCCCGGTTCCATAGCAGACCTTTCAAGAAGTCTTGACAAGAAGGTTATTGAAGCGGAAAGCCCCCTCACCATTGACGATGAACTCCTGCTTGAAGATGGACTCCACAACTATCATTCAACAAAGTTCCCGCTCTATGACGACAGCGGTGTCCTCTACGGCATGTGCAACTTTTCAACGGAAATCACCAGCCTGCTTCAAACGGAAGAGGCCCTCTTCGAGTCCGAAGAAAAATTCATGGCCATCTTCAACAACACCTATCAGCTCATCGGCCTGCTCACAGTTGACGGTATTCTTCTTGAAGCCAACAACACCAGCCTGAAAATGATTGGGGCAAGGCCATCCGATGTGCTTGGAAAATACTTCTGGGACACGCCCTGGTGGAATCACTCAGAAGAGATCCGCCAGCAGCTGAGGCGCGGTATTGAAAAAGCCGTTCGCGGGGAAGCCGTGCGGTTTGAAACCATACACCCGGACATCAACGGTGTCCCCAATTATTTTGATTTCAGCATCACCCCCATAAGGGATGCCAGCGGTAACATCAAGTTCCTCATCCCGGAAGGTCGAAATATCACTGACTTGAAACTGGCAAAGCTCAGAGGGTCTGAAATCGAAGCCAAGTATCAGGCACTCTTCAACATGTCCTCCACGCCCATGCTTCTTTTTGAAAACGAGAGAATCGTCGAGTGCAACAGGGCTGCCCTCAACATACTGGGGCATCTGGACGCCAGAGACATTATCGGTAAGACCGCCCTGGACATTTCGCCTGACTACCAGCCCGACGGCACGGAGTCCTATCTGCTCATTAAAAAGCAGTTCAACGACGCCTACCGAGATGGCGCCTGCAGATTCGAATGGTACTATAGGACAAAAAATGGAGTCTCCATCCCCATGGATGTCTGCTTCACCCATATGCCCGACAATAAGACCCGGGTACTGCATGCCATCTGGACAGACATCCGCCTTCATAAGAAGGCCCAGGAAGAAATAAAAAGCCTCAACCAGGAGCTCCTCAGTCAGGTAGATACGCAAAACGAGGCACTAAAGCAGAGTCGCGAAATGATTGACGATGCCACCGAGAAGCTGACCATTTCAGAGCAAAAGGCTTACTTGTCCGAACTGCTGCCCGGAATTTCCCATGAAATCAACACGCCTATGGGCGTGAGTGTCACCACAGCCTCATACCTGAAAAAGACAGTGGCACACACAATGAAGAAATTTCAGGAAAACCAGCTTACCAAGAGCGACTTCCTCGACTTCCTTGAAGACGTGGAACTGGCATCCAGCACTGTGCTGTCCAATTTGAACCGTGCTTCCGATTTGATTTTCAGCATCAAGGACATCGCCACGGACCAAATCAGTGAATCAAAGCGTCTGTTCAACCTGCGCAAGTATTTGGATGAAATACTTCTGAGTCTGCACAACGCAATTAAGAAAACGCCGCATAAAATCAGCATCCTTTGTCCCGATGCCTTAAATATCAGCTCCTACCCCGGGATTTATTCTCAGATTTTCACGAATTTCATCATGAATTCCCTGGATCATGGTTTTAGGGATGACAAACAGGGTGAAATCCAAATCCATGTCGATGTGAAGGGGCCCATGCTTTTCATTGAATACCGGGACAATGGTGTCGGCATGGATGAAGAAACCCTCTCCCATGTCTTTGAGCCCTTCTTTACGACCAAAAGAGCCGAGGGCAACTCCGGGCTCGGCATGCATATCGTCTACGATCTGGTGACCGAACGTCTTAAGGGCACCATTCGGGCGGTCAGCCGTGTCAACGAGGGCGTTCAGTTCTTTCTTGAAATACCGCTTGACACCTCAAAAGACCACACACACTGATTCAAGGACCCAGTCAAAAAGGCGCTCCCCATGTGACAGCACATACGGGAACGCCTTCTTTATGCATTCATCTTTTTATTGCGTTTTTAAGGTTTGGTTTTCTGGCATTTAATCAGACACCAGATTGCAGTTCCTCTATTTGATGTTTGCCAGCACTTCAAGAAGAAAATCATAAACGCGTGCCACAGACGAAATGCTCATGCGCTCCTTTGGCGTATGCACGTCATAAAGGTTTGGTCCCAGGGAAATCATGTCGATGTCGCCCACCTTTTCCTTTAGGAGACCGCACTCGAGTCCGGCATGAATGGCATCCACCTTCATGACACTTGAATACATGCGTTCCCACGTTGCGCACATGAGCTCACGGATTGGAGAATCCACCTTGTAGGGCCATTCCGGATAATCTGAAACAAGCTCTACCTGAGCCCCGCACAGGTCTGCCACATACTGAATGCGGTTGTTGATCTCATCCTTCAGCGAGCGGACCGAGCTTCTAACCGCACTGCTGAAAACAATCTCCTCATCATTCATGGTCAGGACCCCGATGTTATTTGAGCTTTCCACCAGGCCTGCGATATTGGCAGACATGGTCTGAACGCCGTAAGGTATCAGTCTGAGAATGCCTGTCAGACGATCTGTACTTTGCAGTGAAAGCACACTTTGACCGCCCCCTTCTGTACCTGGCTCCAAAACGATTTCAAGGCCCGGATCGGCTGTTTCAAACTCATTTTTCACCTGGGCGTCAAGCATGGCTATTTGCGACTCAAGGGCCTCCACCTGGGAAGCACTCTCAAGAACAAGCGTCATCTCGGCATACTTGGCAATTGCATTCATCTTGTCACCGCCTGAAACCGAAAGGACATGTGTGCCCTCCAGTCCTTTCACCCGGTCAAGAACCCGGCCCAGGACCTTGATGGCATTTGCTCTGCCTTGGTTGATTTCCATACCTGAATGACCGCCCTTGAGACCACGCACCTTGACTGTATACGTCTTAAAGGCATCCACAGAAACCCGGTCGTAAGGCAGCCTGACCACATTGTTCACGCCGCCTGCACACGATGCCAGCAGCGTTCCCTCTTCCTCTGAATCGATGTTGATTAGAATATCACCACTGATATCCTCTGACCTAAGGCCGATGACACCGTCCATCCCCGTCTCTTCTGCTACGGTGAACAGGGCTGTCACTTTGGGATGCTTCACCTGATCCGATGCCAGGACCGCCATGGCCATGGCCACTGCAATACCGTTATCGGCTCCAAGTGTCGTTCCTGCCGTACGAATGTAATCTCCATCCAGAACAAGGGGGATGGCATCGGTTTCAAAATCAAATGCCATGTCATCCTCCTTGACGCAGACCATGTCCATATGCCCCTGCAGAATCACATGCGGTGCATTTTCATACCCTGCCGTCGCAGGTTTGGTAATGATGACATTCAACACTTCATCCTGAATGACCTCAAGCCCAAGACCCTCACCAAAGTCTACCAGATAATCACTGACTGCCTTCTCGTTTCCAGATTCCCGTGGAATCTGTGTAAGGGCCTCAAAATATCCGAATACAGCTGTCGGTTCAATGCCCCTCAATTTGCCTGCCATACGCCTTTCCCCCTTGTCATTTCTTCAGTTCGATAAAACCGTTGTTCCTAAGGATGTTGATATATGTACCTACCCGTTCATAAACGGGTTCAACAGACTCGCCAAATTCACGCTGAAGTCCCGCGCATATTTCGCCGATTGTCCTGCCGCCGTCCATCGCGGCAAAGACCGCACTCCCCACTTGATCAAGGTCAATGCGCATCTGGTCTGGAATATGCCGAAACCGTCTCAGCAGCCTTTCCAGCCAGCTCTTGCGTTCAATATATATGGACACAAGACCCTCTTCATCCCTACGCCAGTCAAGATCTGCCTTGCGCAGGGGAATAAGGTCCAGAAAATTATCCGCCTTGCCAATCTTCAATTCGCTTTTTTTCAGTTTGCTGTTCTTCAATCAAGACACCGCCTTAAGCAGAATTTCACCCGGTCTCTAATAGGACTTGCTGAATATGGAGTACCGCATGAGCGTGTAGATCAGTATGCTGAAGCAAACCAGGGTTCCTGCCGGTCCTAGGCTGGCGCCCAGTGCAATATGGAGCTCCAGGGCTGCAAATATTGCAAGTATGATTCCAACCAGTCCCTCGCCCGCAATAAGACCCGATGCATAGAGAACCCCCGACTCGATTTTTGACTTGGCACGTATGGCCGTTCGCTCATCATCATCCATACGCCGGTCAAGAAACCCACGGACCAAACTACCGATGACAATAGGGACCGAGAGATGAATCGGCAGATAGAGTCCAATTGCAATGGGCAGTACAGGCAGACCCAGCAGCTCTATCATCAAACCAATTCCCACGCCTGTAAAAACCAGGGCCCACGGCAGATTGCCGCCAATGACGCCTTCCACAACCAGACGCATGAGGGTCGCTTGAGGTGCCGGAAGCTCTGATGATCCAAAGCCCCAGGCATTGTTGAGCCACGAAAGCACAACGCCGATGGCCAGCGCGGATGCAACCGCCCCAATAAGTTCTCCGTACTGTTGTCTGTAAGGTGTCGCACCGACCAGAAAGCCGGTCTTAAGGTCCTGAGAGGTATCGCCCGCCATGGAAGCAATGATACAGATGATGGCTCCAACGGTCAGGGTCGCAATCATCCCTGACTGCATGCTGGTTCCCGACGCCTTGTAAATGATGCCTGTAATCACCAGTGTCGCTATGGTCATTCCTGAAACCGGATTCGAAGAAGAACCGACCAGACCAACAATCCGCGATGACACGGTGGCAAAGAAAAATCCAAAAACCGCAATGAGTGCGGCACCGCCATAGCCTACGGCAATGAAGGGCAGCACTGCCATGAGTACCACAATGATCAGGGCGCCAAAAACAACCACCCGCATGCTCATGTCCCTGTCCGTACGCAGCATGCTGCTGTCACTCACGCCAGATGCATAATCCCGCATGGCCTCCACGAAGGTCTGTGCAATGAGCGGCAGAGACTTAATCAGGCCGAAAAGTCCGCCAAAGGCGACTGCACCCGCACCAATATACCGTATGTACATGTCCCAGATATCCCAATGTGTCATGTCTCCAAGCGGAATGTCCGCCGGATACATGACGATATATCCCAGACTTCCAATATTGCTGATGAGTGGAATCAGAACAATCCACCCCATAATAGCCCCGGCAAACATGTAAGCCGACAGCGTAGGTCCGATGATAAAGCCAACGCCCAGAAGCGCAGGCAACGCATCCATGCCAATGGCCGCATCCTTGTACCAGGGCATGACCCATTCAACCCGGTCCGGAAAAATCTTGAGCCCACCCGTGAGAAACTTGTAGACTGCACCAATACCGAGTCCCGTAAAGGTTGCAGCGGCTTTTTTTCCACCCTCTTCACCTGCAAGCAGTACTTCGGCACAGGCCGTTCCTTCAGGGAAGGGCAGCGTCTCATGCTCCTTGACGATGAGCGCCTTTCTCAGGGGTACCATAAAGAATACGCCCAGAACACCACCACAAAGTGCAATGGCTGTAATCATGAGCAGACTTGGTGTTCCAAGTCCCCAATCCTCCATCCATATGTAGAGCGCCGGCAGGGTGAAAATGGCACCTGCTGCCAGGGACTCCCCCGCAGACCCGATGGTCTGCACCATATTGTTTTCAAGTATGGACTCTTTTTTCAGGATAACGCGAATAACGCCCATTGATATGACCGCCGCAGGTATGGATGCCGATATGGTCATTCCAACCTTCAATCCGAGATAGGCATTGGCCGCACCGAAAATCACGGAAAGCAAAATACCGATAACAAGTGCTGTCCCCGTGAACTCAGGCAGCATTTTATCTGCAGATATGAACGGTCTGAACGTCTGATTATCCTGAGAGGTCAATCCCGATAGTCCCCTTAGCCCACTTTTTTCCCCCATTAAGAGCTCCCTTCAACTACAATTTCAATTGTGCTATAATATCCCTAACGCTTGGTAGGGAGGATGTTATGCATACTAAAGATAGAATTGTTCGTGCAGCTATTAAGAATTTTCTGAATTACGGCTATGAAAAGGCCTCATTGTCCACCATTGCAGCAGAGGTTGGGATCAAAAAACCATCCCTGTACCATCATTTCAAGAACAAGGACACCATATTTGAAGCCTCCATCGACTTTTTGCTTTCATCCATTGAAGAAAAAGTCATCATACCCTATGACAAGGATTCTTCAGCGCGCCATAACCTGGAACGTTTTTTCAATGCCGTCATCGAAGTGAACAGCGAGCTTTCACTGCTCTCCGGCAGTCATTTTGACAAGCCCTATGACCTGCTGGCACTCCTTCGGACGAGTCTCAATCACTTTCCAGCCCTTCAGGTCCGCATCAATGCCTACTACGACGGTCTTGCATCGACACTTGAAGCCATTATCAAAAATGGTCAAAAAAGCGGCGAAATCCGCTCCAGCCTCGATCCGCAGAACCTCGCACTCGAGCTTCTGGCATGGATGGAGGGCATGTGCATGCTTTCAGGCGTCTATACCACCCTGTCCATCAACACCCTTCGCAGAAAGCTCTACGATAACATGTGGGACATGATTTACGAGTCAGAAGACACCAAAGGCTTTTTCGGCACGAAAAAAAAGCGCGGTCTTCCAAAATCCCTGTCTCTGGGAACAAAATGGTAAAATGCCGCTTATGCAGATGCCGCTTAAATTACTTAAGCGGCATTTTTTGTGTTTTTCAACTGAAACTTGGACATGACAAACAGGTGGGTCATGCTAACAAGGGGTGCCGCTATGCAAAGTACTGCATATGGGGCGTATTCCATAGCCCCGATACCCGTAATGCCAATAATGATCAAGGCATTTATGTTCCATGGCATCAGCGGCGCGACAATGGTTCCTGTGTCAGAAATTGTCCGAACGACCATTGCAGGGTCGATGCCAAAGGAGCCTGCCCGTTTTCTGAGTATTTTCAGGGGCAGTACGATGCCCGCTGTCTGATCGCAGGTAAGGGCCGTCAGCACAATGCTGATTGCACCGCTGACCGCGAGCAGCTGATTGCCGTTTTTGGCGCGATCAAAGTACCTTCCAAAGATTCGTGCGTTCATTCCTGACAATTCAAGGAAGTCACTCAAGGCAACCGCACACATGACAATGAGAATGACTTCAACCATACCCACCATGCCCCCTGACTTCAAAATGCCGTCAAGGAGACCGTCACCCGTATGTGCCTGAAATCCAAATAGAATGGCGCGAAGGGTTTCAATCAGTCCGTTCCCCTGTATGATTACAGAAAAAGCCACGCCGGTCAGCACACCCGTTCCAATGGAAAATATGGACGGCTTCCCGCTTAAGGCCAGCACAACGACGGTAATCGGCAAAAGGAAAAGTCCCGGATGTATGACAAATGCCTCGCGCATGGCCTGATCTATGGCCATGACCTGTCCGGCATCCGCAGAAACGAAACGCATGCCGATGAACTGATAAAAAAGGCCGGAAATCACTAATGTCGGAATGAATGTGACACACATGGTCTTCACAACATCACGATACTTGGCCCCTGCGCCAGCAAGCGTCAGATTCATCAGCCCTGACAGGGGTGAAATCTTGTCTGATACAAAGGCACCTGAAACAGCCGCCCCCAGAAGGATGGGCAATGGAATGCCAAAGGCGGCCCCAATGCCGAGTATGGCGATTCCAAAGGTACTGATCGTACCGATTGCCGTTCCCATGAAGTAGCCTGCAGCAGCTGTTATGGCAAATGTCATCAGAACGACATTCTTGCCGAGCATGGTCCGCAGTCCGTAGACCATGATGGTCTGAACCACACCGCCTGCAAGCCAGGATGAAACCGATGCGCCGATGAGCAGGATGATCACATAGAGCATCTTGACCTCAGAGACAGCCTTCCACATGGACTGAAGGGCTGGTTTGACGCTGAAATTTCCAGTCTGAAAGAATGCGCACAGCAGAATTGCGGCTATGAATCCGATGGACAGGGAGACCCCTGTCATCAGGCTCACGGCTATGCACGCCACAATGCCGGCTACGGCAAAAAGATCCTTCATCGCCCCGTCATCCTATTCTTCGTCTTCAACGAGTTCCATGAAATATGCACTCACGCGTGCGTACTCCTCATCAGATTCAATCTGATTCAGTGCAGGTTCTTCCTCCTCCTCTGAGTATCTGTACAGATATGCCGTTTCAGAATCCACAGGAATCAGAGCAATATACTCCTGTCCTTCAAAATCGAATGTGCCCAGAACGTCACACTCCAGTTCCTCGCCATTTTCCATTTCCAGATAAATCTTTGAGTGATCATGATGTTCATGGTCCTCATGTCCGTGTGAACCGCATCCGCAGCCACCGTCGTGGGCGTGGTCGTGGTCATGTCCGCCGCAACCGCAATCTCCTGAACAACCGTTCACTTCAAATTCTACCTTTTTATTATCAACCATGAGCTTCTCCTTTATTATCGCAATAGATCACGCGCATTTCAGCACGGTAGACGAAGCGGTTCCGCACCAGTTTGCGGCTACTTACGCTCCTGAATCAACTATACAACATTCAAGGCAAAAATGCATGGATTCAGGTGAAAATTTCTGGAAGACTGCCCACGAAAGGGGTATCCTTAAATAGAGGTGATTTGATGAGTGTCAATATTTACTCCATGCTTTCATTTGTAGGATTCATTATCCTTTTTGCTGTATCGACCATAACCGATGCCAAAGAGCAGCCCTACAGCCTTAATGTCAAGATTCTCCTTCGGATATTGGGCATGTGGCTGTTTTTTGAAATGCTCTATTATGCGTTTCCAGGACGCCGTGTTCAGCTTACTTTTGACGCACTCCGGTATGTCGCTATTGTTTTCGTACCCCTGAGTGTTTTTTTAACCACGCACAAGTTTCTCTACAACAGAGACCTGAATCACAAACTCCATGTATTCATTCTCATGTTTCCACTTCTGACACTTGCCGTTTCCTTCACGGACAGCCTACATCACTGGTTCTATGACAGCCGCTACATTGATATTGAAAACGGACTCCACTATGTCCGCAGCCACTATGGGCCCTTTTACAAGCATGTCTTCCTGCCCTACTGCTACATTACCCTTGGACTCGCCCTGGCATTGGCCATTCGAGCCGCATTTGTCTTCAGGGCCAACAAACGAAAACAGGCCATCACCATCATTATCGCACTGCTTGTTCCCACCCTTGGAAATGCATCCTACATCTACCTGGACACATTCTCCAAGGCAGTTGACTATACGCCCATTCTCTTTCTTGTTACAGGCATTCTATTCTATGTCTCCATCAGGCGCTTCGGTTTTTTGAATATCGTTCCCTTTGCCCAGGAAATCGTCCTGGACAATATGGCAGATGCCATGATCATTCTTGATGGCGAAGACCATATTATCGATATGAACAGCTCCGCAAACAAGATATTCAAGAACCTGGACATCCGTTCCAATCCTGACATGACCCTGCTTGAATGTCTTGAAACAGCTAGCTTTGAACTCACGAACTTCCGCAAGGTCAGCTATGATAAGGCAACCATTTCAGTCCGTACGGCCGAGGGTGACAAGCACTACTATATGAGAGACCAGACCATCTACGACAAGAAGAACCAGATGCTTGGACGCATCCTGCTTCTTCATGACATTACCGAGCTGCGCGAAACCATGTCCATGCTCGAAGCTGAAAAGAAACGCGCCGAGGAAGCCACACTGGCAAAAAGTCGCTTCGTCGCAAACATATCCCATGAAATCCGAACGCCAATGACTGCGATCATCGGCATGACCGATATGCTGGGCACCACTTCGGACAAAGCCCAGTCCGACAATCTGATTCGGAACATACAGACTTCCACACGACTGCTCCTTCAAATTGTCAACGACCTGCTTGACCTCTCCAAAATGGAAGCAGACCAGTTGAAGCTGGAGTACAAGCCCTTTGAATTTATGAGCGCCCTAAACGAAACCCTGGCCATCATTCAGCCCATGCTCCAAAACCGCCCCATTGAGCTCAAGACTGATTTTGACGAGCACATGCCACGCTACCTAGTCGGCGATGCCCTGAGACTCAAGCAGATATTTATAAATCTGCTCTCAAACGCAGCCAAATACACAGAAGACGGACAAATCATCTTTGCCGCAAAAGTCGATGGATTTGAGGACAACAAGGTCCATCTTCACATCCGGGTATGCGATTCAGGCATTGGCATCAGTGAAGATGACCAGCGACATCTCTTTGACCTCTTTTATCAGGCGGAGCACACCAACACGCGCCGCTTTACGGGCTCTGGTCTTGGACTCTCCATCGCCAAGCAGCTTATTGACCAGATGCAGGGCAAGATTCAAGTCGACAGCGTCCTTGGCAAGGGTTCGTCCTTTACCATCACCCTCAGTCTGGACTACCTCCAGGACAGCAGGGAACAAACCACGGACGATGGAAAGTATGATCTTTCAAAGATGCATGTCCTCGTTGCAGAGGATAATCTGATGAATCAGGAATACATGAAACTCATATTCAAAAAAATGGGCTGTACCTTTGACTTTGCCAACAACGGTGAAGTAGCCGTTGAAAAGGCTTTAAGCGGCACCTATGACATCATACTCATGGACATTCAGATGCCCCTGCTCGATGGACATGATGCCGCGCAGATCATCCGAAAGACCGAAGCGGACCGCTATACGCAAACGGATGGCTCCAAGCCCCCGCGTCCTGTATCGATTGTTGCCCTGACCGCAAACGATACGCCCGAAGACCGCATGCAGGCGACCCTCGCCGGCATGGACGGCTTCCTTTCAAAACCCTTTACGTATAAAAAGCTTGTGGAAGTCATAGAGGGTCTCGACCTCTTCAAGCTCCTGGAGATATAAGATGCATAACCTGCTCAAGTATGACCTCAAGAGAACCATAGACATCAAGCGTACCCTTGCCTTTGGAATAGCGGCTCTACTGTCGCTCTTCTTTTTCGTGCAGTTCTTTTCTGGGGACATGCAGGAAAAACGGCTTCTGGAAAGCCTCCATATCGGCATTGTAGACAGGGAAGAGAGCGAACTGAGCAGAATGCTCATCGACAGCTTCAAGTCCAATGACCAGTTCACCTCCCTTGTCACCATAAGTGTTGGCTCTGATGACGAGATCCTTTCTGAATATGAAAAGGGCCATCTGACGGCCATTGTCACGATTCCCCAAGGCTTTACCGATAGCCTGCTCCACTACAGCAATGACGCCTTAGAGGTGGTTCTCAATCCGGATTACCCCATTCAGGCCATGGTTTTAGAGGAAATGCTCAAGAGCTATTCCGACTATATCAAGTCAGTCGATGCAGCCACCTACGGCTTGTACAAAACCCTTGAAAACAATATGTATCCCAGGGAAAAACTCCTTCAGGTCAACGACCTGTATTCCGTTGAAATGATTTCGGTGGCCCTGGGAAGAAACCGTCTGTTTTCCTACAGGCTCATTGATACCTTTCCTTCTACGACCTCAACATACTATTTTGGGGCAGCCATCATTGTCATTGTCGCAGCCTATGCTTCGTCATCAATTCTGCCGCTCTTTTTTGATGATATAAAGGGACACTGTATCCAGCGTTATCTCACCACGAGGACCTCGCCGCTGCCATGGCTCCTATCCAAGCTGACCGCCTGCAGCATCAACACAGCCCTGCTCTGCCTCATTCCAGCTCTGCCCCTGGCTGTATATTTCAAACTCAGCTTCTTATCGGCATTGACTCTGATTGCCCAGATTATTGTCGTGAGCTTTTTCTTCAGTACCCTGATTCTGCTTGTTGGGCTTATTGTCCGAAAGGAATCTGCTGCAACAATCGCTTCCAGTCTGATTGTCTTTGTTCTGGCACTCATGGGCGGGAACTTCATTCCTCTGCCACTTATGCCGAAGGCACTTCAGGACATCAGTGCCTTTACGCCAAATTACTGGGCCATACGGCTTCTTCTCATGACGCTGACCGGTTCAACCAGTCACAGCACTGCCGTCCTTGTTGCCACGCTTCTTGTAACTGGCGCAGCCCTTTTATTCTGCTCCCATTATTTGAAAAACACGCTCCAAAAAGGGGGGATCCGATATGATTAGAACCTATATCCAGCATATTATCCTAAGATGGAAGCTCGTACTGGACAGTGGAAGGCTGGCCGCGTTCATTTTCATACTGCCCCTCCTGATCAGTCTTGGTGTAGGCATTGTCTTCAAGGATTACAGCACCGTTGATCAAGTCCCCATCGCCATTGTGGACTTGGATGAGACCCCTGCGTCAACTGCCCTCATAGAACGCCTGGTACAACTCGACAGCCTGTCTGTCACGGTCGCCGATGAAAGCAGCGCTCTGCGTGCACTAAAAGACAACCGCATTGAAGCCCTCTTTTCCATTCAACCCGGATTCGAAACCATGCTTCTAAGCGGTCAGGTCGACGACCGCGTCGAAATCACCGTTCTTGAAAACAACATGGTCGCCGGCGCACTCGGGGATATTTTTGCACGTGAAATCCTCAAGGACCTGTCCGTCTACAGCGCTTCAAACAAGGCTTATCGCCTCCTTGACTCAGCAGATGCACAGGCGGAAGCCATGGCACTGACAAGACAATTTATTCGTGAGAGCACCTTTGAACTCGATCTCAATATAACCCTGACTTCACCAGACCAGATAAAAACACGCCCAGATACAGAGGGCCCGACGACACAGCAGCTCATGCGAAACCGGCTCACGGTAGGCATGACCCTTGCGAGTACGGCCTTTTTCATGGTCTTTGTTGGCGCATCCATCATTGAAGAAAGAAAAATGGCTGCCTTCAGCAGATTAAAATGTGCCGGGCAACCACGTATCTTAGGTGCATATTTGGGGTATTTTTCTTTTGGCAGTCTCCTGCTCTTCTTGCAGTTTCTTGCCCTATCTCTCATGACCGGTCTTTTCACAGTCCGCCATCTGCCCGGGGTTTTTGCCGTTTGTGTGGCCTTTGTGAGCAGCCTTTGCGGCATTATGCTCTTTTTTGCTGTCCAGTTTGACCGCAGCACGGCCTTCCAGTCCATGGCCGCGCCGGCCGTCTTCTTCATTTGCCTGTCCGGGGGTGCCTTTTGGAGTCTGGACCTGATTCCAGAAAGCTTCAAGATTATCAGCAAGCTGACCCCCATATACTGGTCCATGGAAGCACTTATGAATCTCACACTGGGCAGTACCGTCAACGTTCTGGCGCTGGTGCTGGTCTTCTTGACAGGAGGCCTTTTAAGCTATACGGCCGAGAAGATTCTCTAGCTCAGACCACCGCTCAAGACTTATTTCCCGTGAGCAGTGCCTTGATTTCACCTGCCGTTGAAAGCCCTTTAACGCGTTCAAAGAGCCTGCGGCTGTCTTCTTCAGTCAGATTTCGTATTTGACCGCGCACACGCAGAACAGACGACGGACTGACACTGAACTCGTCAAGACCCATGGCAAACCAAAGAGGAACAAGGGCTTCTATCCCTGCGGCTTCTCCGCACATGCCAACCCAGATCCCCGCCTCATGTGCATTTTCAATCACCATGGCAATCAATCTGAGCACGGATGGATGATAGGGTGTATAAAGGTCTGAAAGCTGCTGATTCATCCGGTCCACTGCTGCCGTATACTGGATGAGGTCATTGGTTCCTATGCTGAAAAAGTCCACTTCCTTCGCAAATGCGTCAGAAAGAATTGCAGCTGCTGGAATCTCTATCATCATGCCTATTTCCATGTCTCCATCGTATGGAACCCCTTCACGGTCAAGTTCCGCCTTGGCTTTTTCTACCGCCTGCTTTGCCCTGCGCAGTTCTTCTATGGACGAGATCATGGGAAACATGATTTTTGCCTTCCCATAGGCACTTGCCCTTAAAATGGCACGCAGCTGCGGCATAAACACCGCCGCCTCATCAAGGCAATACCGTATTGCCCTGTATCCAAGAAAAGGATTCATCTCCTCTTCCATGTTCAGATAAGGAATTTCCTTGTCGCCGCCCACATCCAAGGTGCGAATGACCACAGGCTTGCCAGAAAGCCCCTCCACGACCTCACGGTAGGCTTCAAACTGCTGGTCTTCAGTCGGCAGGCTCTCTCTGTCCATGTAAAGAAACTCACTTCTAAAGAGTCCCACACCTTCTCCGTCGTTTTCTTGCACGTGGACCACATCTTCTGCTGCACCGATATTACATGCGACTTCAACCTGTCTGCCGCATTTCGAAGTGCTGGAGAGTCCAATTAAGCGCTGCAGCGCTGCACGTTCCTCAAGCATCTCAGCCTGTTTCTTTTCATATTCGCAAATCTGGTCAGCATCCGGATTGACCACAAGCCGTCCGCTTGTACCATCCAAAATCCCCTGAACACCGTCTTTCACCTGATCCATAAGCCCCTGAACACCCACAACTGCCGGAACTTCCATCGTACGCGCCATGATGGCTGAATGGGAGGTCGCCCCACCTATTTCCGTTATGAATCCAAGCACCTTGTCCTTGGAAATTTGGGCCGTATCCGATGGCGTCAGGTCATGGGCCAGTAAAATGACGGGGGATTCTATCCCTTGAAGTAAGTCGGTGGTCTTCCCAATCAGATTATTCCCAACACGCCCCAGGACATCCCGAATATCTGCCGCACGCTCTTTCAGATAAGCATTATCCATAGCTTCAAACATGGCGCAGAAATAGTCCTTTGCCGCCTCTACCGATTCCGGCGCACTGATTCCGGACAAAATCCCACTTTCAATCTTCTCAGCTATTTCCGGATCTGAAACCAGCATCTCATGGGACTCGAAAATCTCCGCTTCCGCTTTTCCCAGTTTTCTCAGTGTTCGTGCCTGTATTTCACGTATCTGATGCAGGGCCGATTCCTGTGCCCTCTTAAACCGCTTCATCTCGATATCCTTGGACTGCGGCTCATATCCAGCCACAGCATCCGTCTCCTTGCCAAGGACATGAATACGCCCTATTGCAATTCCTGCCGATGCAGGTATTCCTACTATCATGCCAATCCCCCATATCTGGTGCAATCCTTATGCCGATATCTCCATCTTCCGGTGCCCTTCAAGCATACTGGCCGCCTCTTTATCTACAATCACTACCAAATCCGGATGCAGCTGCAGAATGGATGCCGGCACCTCAGGTGTAATCGGTCCACAGACCATCTTACGCACAATCTCAGCCTTGTCTTTTCCACTCGCTATGAGAAGAATCCGCTTTGATTTCATAATTGTCTTAATGCCCATACTGATGGCCTGCTTGGGCACATCAGCGGGGGTTTCAAAGAAACGCGCGTTAGCCTCAATAGTAGAAGCGTCCAGGTCAACCTTATGTGTCAAGGTCTCGAAATGTAGGTCGGGTTCATTGAAGCCGATGTGTCCGTTATGGCCAATGCCCAGCACCTGTATGTCAATTCCGCCAGCCGCTTCAATCGCCTCTTCATACCGCGTACATTCCTCTGCTAGATCTGAAGCCAGACCATTTGGAATTTCTATATGTGCCTTTGAAATGTCGATATGACTGAAAAGATGCGCTTCCATGAACCGTCTATAGCTTTGGGCATTCTCACCATCCAGCCCAATATACTCGTCCAGATTGAATGTCCGAACATTTTTAAAGGATATGGTACCTTCCCTGTACAGATCCACTAAGGCCTCATACATGCCAAGAGGCGTACTTCCAGTCGCCAGTCCGAGAATGCTGTCTTTTTTCATTGTCAGTTGCGCGGCAATGGTCCAGGCCGCACGCTTACTCATTTTTTTATAATCGTCTTCTATTAGGATTTGCATATCGGTCCTCCAAACACCACTTCACCGTCAATAATCGTACACATCACCTGAAGGGTCTTACTCAAGACTGTAAAATCTGCTACACTTCCAGGCGCCACTCTTCCAATATGTTTCAGACCAAGCATGTCCGCTGGAACAGTCGACGCCATGTAAAGGGCCTGAGCCAAATCTACACCGGGCATAGCGGCCACATTTGCGACTGCCTTATCCATGGTGAGCACACTGCCTGCAAGGGTGCCGTCTTCCAGTCTGGCGCTGGATGCATCCGTATAGACATCCAAGTCACCCAGCTTATAGTGGCCTTGGGCCATGCAGGACGCACACATTGCATCTGTAATGAGAATGGTGCGGTCAGTGCCCTTTGCCTTAAGCGCACTGAGAAATGCGCCTTCATGAACATGAATGCCGTCTGCGATAAGCTCCGCATAGACATCGGAGCTCAGTGCCGCACCGACAACACCCGGTTCCCTATGATGGAGTCCGCGCATGGCATTGTAGAGATGGGTCACGCTGTGGGCGCCCAGATTAATGGCTTCCATGGCACGTTCATAGGAGGCATCCGAATGCCCAATGGACATGCGGATATGGGGATACTTCTTGAGTATTTCAATCAAGAAGGCATTGTTTTCATCCAGTTCCGGTGCATATGTAATCAAGCGTATAACATCTTCCATGCCTTCAATGAAGTTCCGGTCCGGTCTAATGAGGTATTGTGGTGCATGTGCCCCCGCTCGCGCCGAACTCAGAAATGGCCCTTCAAGATGCATGCCCAGAATCTTTGCACCCTGAGGTGCCGCTTGTGATATGCGATTAGCCTGAGCCTGGCGTATAGCCGTCGCTGCCTGGACAATCCGCGCTTTGTCATAGGCCACTGTTGCGCCCAGAAAACTGGTCACACCGCACTTTGACAAGGCCTTTGCAATCCTTTCGACGGAGTCCGGGTGTCCATCCACAATATCCGCACCCGCAGCACCATGAATATGGACGTCTATGAAGCCCGGCGCCAAAATACAGTCCGCCATACTTAAAAACTGAACTTCATCCCGGTCGATTCCAGCCTTTATCAAGGCCTGGTCCAAAGCCTCCACAGGGCAGAAGAAAAGAATATGGCTGTCAAAAATGACAGCCATATTCTCTTTCAGAGATTGTCCAATTAAGAGTTTTTCAGGTAATATGACCTTAATCATTTTCTCCAACCTTCATTCTGAACTTTTGCCACGGTTCGATCCGATCAAGAAGGTCAAGCTCGTGGTCAGCCACCCTTCCGACAACATTGGTACGTCCGCTGTTTTCCATGTCTCTCAGCGCAATCTGCAATTCCCCTGCATACCGGGCATAGAGTGAACTCTCGATGAGTATGTCGCCCCGTTTGATCTGCGGCGTATTGAAAGCTTCAAAATGGGTACCCTTGTATTTCACCCGGCTCTGTGTGGAACGAATCATGTATTCTGACACATCCCCCCGGTTGAAATGTGGCTCTTCAAGTACAATTTTGCGCATGGTTTCCGGAATATCTGCAAGCAAAGACACATCAAGCTCCAGCATATAGCGGTTGAGGCTTCCCAGTGCCTTTAGCTCTTCATCCGATGCAAAGGCATTTGCAATGATGACATCGTCGATCAAGTCTGTCCCAAAAAGGGCTTTTGCCTGCGTCTCAATGGGCAGGGTGCGATGCGATTCAAGGGTGCATAGACCTTCACTGACAGGCCACGGACCAAAGGTCGCGGACGCCGAGTTCACAAATGCCGCCGTTCTTATTCCCTGTTCCTTGAACTGTCTGGAGCATTTTAGAAAATGGGCTTCTGACAGGCCCGTATAACGATGTGGATAAAAATTATGACAGCCAATGAGTCTGGATACATTGGGCTTATAGCTCAAAATGTTTTCGAGATATTTCGTCCCATTGCTCATATTGATTTCCACCATGAGCCCCTGGTCATTGAAGGTCATAAAGCTCTCTTCATTTCCCGAAAAACCCAGATCAAGACGTATGCCCGACAGCCCCATTTCCTTGAAAAAGGCAAGGTCCTTGTAGGCAATTCCCAGGGTGTCGAAAACCTCTGGCGAAACGTCGGCAATCACCATCATGCCCAGGTCTGAAGCTGTTTTAGAGATGATCTTAAAGTCTTCAAAGCCCCGCGCTCCATCCGAAACGGAAATCAGGCAGGTGAAAACTCGGGTAAATCCATAGCTGTGCGCACGCTCGATGTAGTCGACAAAAGCCTCAACCGGCGCCTGCTCCGGATATACCGATATGCCTAAGCTCCTACGCATGTTGACGCACCACCTGACATTTTCGCATATAGGTCTACAAACTCCTTGGCCATTTGGGAAATGGTGATTGCATTCATCAGATGGTCCTGTGCATGGATGAGAAGCAGAGAGACCTCTGTCTTGACGCCGTCTGCCTCAGACTGTATAAGTGCCGTTTGAGACTTATGCGCTTCTGCAATCTTTTCATCCGCCTCTTCAAGAAGCGCCTGAGCCTTTTCGAAGTCCCCCGTTTTTGCCATGGCAATGGCCTCCATGCTTAGGCTTCTACCTTCACCGCTATTTGCTATTAGAGAAAATACAATCGTTTCCATATTCATGATGCTGCTCCCTTTCTCACCCGTTCAACTTCTCCATATATTTTAAAAATGCTTTGTTTTCGTCTACAATATCCTGATAGACCCTGCCCGCAAGCTCTACCGATCCCACCAGGGGATGCACCGATAAGGCCTGAATGCCAAGAGATGCGTCGCCACGGACAACCGACTCTATGGTCAGACGCTCGTATTGCTTTACCGACTGCATGAGTCCCATGCTTCCCAGCGGCATTTGACCCACAGACACTGGTGTAGCCCCATGCTTGCCAATAACGGCATTCACTTCAATGACCGCATCGTCAGGCAAGCCTGAAAGCGTGCCCATGTTTTGAATATTGACTGTATGCAGGTCCCGCTTGTCGTTCCAGATGGCGTCGATGAGTGAGACTGCCGCGTCCGAATACCATGCGCCACCTCGTTCTTCGAGCTCTAGCGGCTTGTCTTCAAGGGTTGGGTCCCCATACTTTTCAAAAAGCTTCTTTTCAATCTTCATGACAGCCTCTGCCCGTGTTGAGCCCGCTTCAAATGCCTTGAGCTCATCCCTGAGCATTTCATCGGTCATATAGTAATATCTATGATATGGACAAGGCAGCATCCCCAGGTTTCTGAGGAAGGTCCCTTCCCATTTCAGGTCTGGTATGTTCTTCATGGTCAGGCTTTTCCCATCAGCAATTTGATCGAATACGTCCTTTTCAATGCGTTGACCGTCAAGCCATATTTTTTTAGCCCACACCAGATGGTTGAGTCCGGCAAATTCCACATAGAGCCTGGATGGATCCACCTCCATCATATTTGCAATATTCTTCACCATACCAATGGGTACATTGCAAAGTCCAAGTGTCTTCACCGACGTATGCTGAAGCACCGCCTCTGTCACCATTCCCGCAGGATTTGTAAAGTTGATCAGCCACGCATCCTTACAAAGCGCTTCCATGTCCCTGCATATGTCCAGAATGACCGGTATGGTTCGAAGCCCCTTTGCAAAGCCGCCGGCACCCGTTGTTTCCTGGCCAATGAGCCCATATTTCAGGGGAATGCGTTCATCTGCCGCTCTGGCCGAAAGTCCGCCCACACGGAGCTGCGTCAGTACAAAATCCGCATTCCTCAAAGCCTCTCTTCTGTCCAGCGTTTGAAAAACCTCTATATCCAGACCCGCTTTTCCAAGCATCCGCTTTGAAAGCGCTGTAACGGTTTCAAGCTTATCCTTCCCAGACTCGATATCGCAAAGCCAAATTTCCCTGACCGGCAGCCCGGCAGCCCGTTTAATAAACCCATCGATCAGCTCGGGTGTGTAACTGCTCCCGCCGCCGATTACCGCAATTTTCAATTTCGACATGCACTCACTCCTAGATTGCTTAACCCCATGTTTACAGATTCCCTTTATAGTCCTCCATACATAAAACGATGGAAACTGGTTCATCACTCTGAAATAGGGTCCACAGCATTGGCGGACACCATTTCAGGGTGCCGGTCCCTGAGCTGGGACCGGCGTTTTTGGTGTAAGGTCAAATGAGACTTTCACATATTAAGCGACTTTTGATTCTTCATCCTTTGATTTTGCTTCCAGCTTTTCACCAATCAGAACAAATGGCATGTAGATTCCAATGGCAAGACCCAGGTTGATGAGCTGAAGTACCGAACCCATTACAGAGCCTGTTGCAAGGAAGCCACCGATAATTGGCGGAGTTGTCCAAGGCATGAGGGCAATGGTTTTCGGGAAGATTCCTGCGGCGATAACCGCATAGCTGAAGCCTGCAATCAGTACCGGACCAAAGATAAACGGTACAAGAAGAAGCGGATTCAAAACGATTGGAAGACCGAACATGACGGGTTCATTGATATTGAACAGACCTGGTGCGAAGCCAAGGTTGGCGATTTCGCGCATCTGCTTTCTTTTTGAAGCGACAAATATCGCCACAAGCAGTGCAATCGTCGTACCTGAGCCACCCATATAGACAAATGCATCGAGGAATGGCTTTGTAACGATATGTACAGGCGCCTGACCTGCAGCAACCGCTTCCATGTTTGTTTGAATCAGCGGCAGAAGAATTGGTTCGATAATGCCCCCGATGATGTTGGATCCATGCAGACCGAAGAACCAAAGCAGCTGGTTCATGAAGACGATCAGCATAGCGGATCCCATTGAATCTGCAACATTTGTAAGGGGTGCAGACACAAATTTTGTGATGATTGCGAACAGGTCAGTACCTGTAACCGCATTGATTACGATTGCAGCAACCGCGAAGAAAGATAGGGCGATCATGCCTGGGAACAGCGAAGCAAAGGATCTTGCAACTGCAGGCGGAACACCTTCCGGCATTTTGATGACCAGTTTATCCGACTTGGATAGCTTTACAAATATTTCAGTGGATACGATGGCAACCAGGATTGCTACAAACATGCCTTGCGCATTGACGTAGCCCCAGTTGATATTGCCCCATGCATTGAATGCCTCACCAGATGGACTGGTTACCGACGGTGCCTGAGGAATGAGGATTGCAAAGTTTGCCAGTGCAATCAAGCCCGCGGAAAGACCGTTTGAGTCATATCCCTTGGCCAGGTTGTAGGCGATTGAGAAGACAAGAAACAGTGAAATGACCGCAAAAGATCCCCACCAGATGTTTCCGCCAAAGGCTTTCCATCCCGGGTAGATTCCTGTCATAAAGTTCTGATATGCAGGAATAGGCAGGTTGTTGATGAGTACTGCGAACGAACCGGCAATAATCAATGGCATAAGTGCGACAAAACCATCGCGTATTGCCACAAGATGTCTCTGTGAACCGACTTTGGCTGCTACAGGGACAAAGTACTTTTCAAGAAAAGCAATTAGGTTTTTCACGATTAATCCCCCTCTTTGGATAAATATATAATTGCTTGATAAACCGCATCAGCAGGCCTGCTGCATGTGCAGTGTACCTTCACCAATAAAACACCACGATGCTTTCAGGCTACCCATTGATCAGGTTCAGAGCCTGGTCAAGAACCTTTTCTCCATTCATTGTCCCATACGCGACCGTGTCTATAATGTCCACTGGTGTGCCATACTCCGAAAGCATGCCCTCCAGCTTGGACTTGAGAAAACGTACCTGTGGTCCCAATAGCGCTACCTGCACGTCTGTATGATTTTTCACTTCCGCTTCAGCCACGGCGAAAATTTCCGCCTCCAGCCCTCGGCCGTCTGCAGCCTTCTTCATCTTTGTAACCAGCATGCTCGTTGACATGCCCGCTGAACAAACCAGCATAATCTTTTTCATCTGTGTGTCCCTCCACTATTTTATTCTATTGCGTTTTGCGCCAGTATAAGTGCGCCTTCCACTGGTGAAGACTGGGGAAAATGCACCTCAATATTCGGATATGTCTCCTGAAGCCGATCTGTCAGGCCATAACGGATCTCATCTGATTTTTCGAGCACACTGCCCACATAGGATAATTCAAATGCCTGAGACCGTAGTTTCACAGTCAGTGCCCTAATGTGGCAGAACAGGTCATCGATTGCCTTTTCCATGATTTTGTCTGCGAGCTGGTCTTTACCTGCAAGCTGTGTCACAAGAGGTGCAAAGGCCGCAATTTCATGTTTCTGACGCCCTTCTGCGTAAATGAAATCCAAAAGCTCTTCCGGCCTTTCAATATCCAGAGCGCCTTTGAGTCCCTTCCAAATACGGGTTGCACCGCTTCGGCCATCATGTGCCTTCAGTACTTCACAAATGCCATCCCGTGCGATCGCGTACGCCGATCCCGTGTCATCGATGAGATGTCCCCATCCGCCGACACGGACCATTTCCCCCCTTGGTCCAACGCCTAAGGCAATGGAACCTGTACCGCTTATGAGTATGGCACCTTCATAGCCCCTGTTGGCCCCAACAAGGGCCGTAACAGAGTCGTTCACAATGCGGAGCTTTCCTTCGTAGCCAAGATTTCTGAAGATGGCATGGACCACCTGTTCATCCTCTTGGGTATCGACCCCTGCCCCGCCAAAGCAAATGCTTTCAACTTGGTCCAGATCAATCCCGGACCTTGGCAGGTCTTTGAAAAATGCCTCCAGCGTGGCTTGAACCTGAACGTCTCCAACGCTATGCCTGTTTGTCGGTCCCAGTTGATAGGATTGTCTTTTTCCACTGAGGGTGTCGAGCACCTCAGCCTGTGTTCCTGTACCGCCACCGTCAAAGCCCACTACGACCGCCATGGCTCACCTATTCCCTTGCCAGCTTGGTTTCAAAGAGCTCGACAATGGCCTCTACAGCTTCATGCTCATCGCTGCCGTCTGCAGAAACCAGAAGTTCGTCCCCTTTTGAAGTGCCCAGACTTAGAATACCCATGATACTTTTTCCGTTGATGCTCTTTCCATCTTTCTCAATATAGATATCTGCACCGAATTTCTGTGCCAGTCCGCATAAAAGACCCGCTGGTCTGGCATGAAGTCCTGATGCACTTTTTACCGTAACTTTTGATTGCTTCATGTTCTTTCTCCTTTCGAACTCACACTAATATAACGCATGTTCCGTGCCAAAACAGCGCAGGCAAGCACAAATTATTGATGAATTGTCAGAAAAGCATTGAAACTTCACTCTTTCAACCCGATTCTTTTTTAAAAGTCAGGTAAAATTCGCGCCTGTTTGTCATTGCACACATCAAAAAAAGCGTGCAATTTATTTGCACGCTTTTACACACTGCGCACACAGTGCACAGTTTTTAATTGTTTTCAATAATCATCCGCGTAATATAGGCCGCTTCATCTTCATCAACATGGAGCTTGAAATGGCTTTCAACTATCTGCAGCCCCTTCTGGACTGCCGCATAGGCTTCTGTATGGGCATGCTTGTAGGCTTGGAGATTGTCAAAAGACCGCAGCTGGTCTCCCGACTTGATTCGCTCCAGCATGAATCCCATATGAAGCAGAATACCCGTCTTCACGTCGTGGGCAATCTTCAGTTCAAGACGCCGTTCAATTTCTGACAATGCGGATAGGGACTGGTAGATTGCCTCATTTCCATCCACGCCTTTGAGATGATTCTTCAGGGAATCCCCCATCTGACGATAGGCGACCTCATGGCTGACGATTTCTTCAAGGCGTTCCATGCCTTCTCCAGTCAGGAGCTCCACCGCATGGATGAGCGGATATCGGTCCAGCATCATATCAATGGTACTCACAACTGCAAGTATTCGGTGTTCCTGATGGAGGGCGTCAAGCCGTTTGACAAACTCCTTGCGGTTCAGAATATTCAAGGATTTGACTTCAACACCTGGAACATTTTCGATTCTCGATTCTACAATCTTTCTCAGGCGCTCTGAAGCCCCCTCTCCCGTGAAACAGGCGGTTATGATCAGGTCTGACTTTTCGTGGACTTCCTGTCTGTATTCATCTACAGCACGGCCAAGCGCCGCCTGGCAGGAACGGTATATTTCGTTGAGCTCCCTTCCCAGCACGGCTTTTCTGCACGCCTCGATGACAATGGGTGTGGACACCATATCCACAGTGCGGATCTGCATTCCATACTCTTCTGCAATGAGTGCGCCAAAATTTGAAAGAGACCCCATATCAACGAGCAGGAGGACACCCCTTCCCGTATTGACCTTTCGAATTTCTTCCTTTACGATTTCGTACATGTCTTCCGCCTTGACGCTCAGAGGCATGTCCAGCCCTAGGGCATGGTCTTTTCCCACAAGGGAGTTGGCAACCTGCACCATGCTTGTAGCCGTACTCGGGCCGTGCATCAGAACAAGAATGCCTACCTTGGGCTCTTCCGACCCCAGCATTTCATCGGGGTCTGCCGCGAGAAACATGGCAATGTACCCGATTTCATCAAGAGGGGTCTGTATGTTGAAGGTCCTGTCCATTTCCTTGGCGACATCCATGGCGGCCATGAATGCGTCTGGGAAATTCACACGGATGACATTCAGCTGCGGATGAAAAATGGCTTGTCCCGTCCGGATGCGTTCAATGCTCCCATGAAGGTGGAGGGCCAGTGGAAAATAAACCGTTTCGTCATAAGACCTGCCCAGCATCTTGCCTGCCCGCTCCAGCATGCGCTCTGCAAATTCAAGAACGCTGGGCGCCACAAGCTTGGATATTTCTTCCCTGCGCTGGGGATTAGGTACGGTTTTGAGAAGACTCTCAAAATGTGTTTCTATATCGCCGTTTAGGATTTCATGAATCTGCCTGGAATCCATCCCGGTTGATTTGAGATTGGTCACACGCGCCTCTATGTGCTCATAAAAAAGTTCCGGTTCCGTGTCAGCAAGGTGATTTTCTTCAGCATATGTGTCAGAGTGGTATCTGAAAATATCCTCGTTGCTCTTCAGAAGGTAATCGATCTCTTCACGATGCTCCTGGATTTTCATATAGCCCCGCTTCACATGCTGGGGCAGGTCTGCCTGCGTTATGAGAATATAGTTTTCATCTCTTGATTTGTACTTTAAAAACGCTTTAGCACAGGCGAGCTGGATGTCACTGCGCAGCTGGCCGATGTTATTGGGACATTCATAAAGGAGCAGTGATATCAGGGAATTCTTATTGACATAGACACTCTTGCCAATACGCTTTGCCTCCATTTTGAGAAATGCGTCAATCAGCTCCATCCGTTCGTCAAAGGTCCTGTCCCTAAGTGCGGGCAGGGTGATCACCATGGGAATTCTTCGTGTAAATGTCTTCAGAAGGAAAGAGGACGGGTCCTCTGTTGTCGCTGCGATTATTTGCACAGTCGCACGCTCAAGCTTTTCTGTTTCGCCAAGGCGCCTGAAGGTGCCCTTGTCAATAAAGGTAAATAGCATTTCCTGTCCCTGAGGCGAAAGCCGGTGAACCTCGTCAAGAAAGAGGACACCACCGTCGGACTGCTTGAGCAGGCCTTCCTTATCCATATCCGCACCTGTGTAGGCACCCTTTCGCACACCAAAAATCTGTGCCATGACCAGCTGGGGATTGTCCGCATAGTCAGCACAGTTGAACCGTGTGAACGGCGCTCCCTTGCCAATCATGCCCGAACCCATGGAAAATTTGAACATGAACTCTGCAAACATGGACTTGCCCACGCCGGTTTCTCCCAGCAGCAAGGTATGCAAACCGCTTGGCGGATAGAGAATGGCTGCCTTGGCCTGTTGCATAGGCACCTGCAGACTTCTGTCCGAACCGACAATCTGTTCTTCAACCGTTATCGGGGAAACAGGAAGTCCTGTCTCTTCAAATGTATCCTTCATTTCAAAGGCAAAACGAACAGGCCTGCCATCGATTTTGGCCAGCTTCCCACGCTTTGCGAGATTATTGAGGTATCTGGACGCACTGGACCGGTCCAGATGAAGGTGTGCGCCTACATCCTCTGCAGATACGCCACCACTTATATGCGATTCAAGTAACTTGACTGTCTCAAATACCTGGTCTATGCGTTTCATTTCATACGCCCCTGTCCATTTAGGATAAGTTTCTTATTCCTTACAATACCGAAGTGGGCCAAAAATTGCAAACAGTTGCCGCTTTCTTTTTCATGCCTTCAGTATCTGTGCGCAAGGACAGTTCGCGACGGCAAACGCCATTTGATTTTTCTATGCTCGAGCATTCTGTATTCGTATTTTCAATACACCAAGTCAAATATATGCAAACACCTGTCCTTGCTGTATAATGCATTGTATTTAAATAGACACCTTAACCCGGAGGTAAGCATGTTCTATAGCAGTCATACCCAGTTACTCATAGAAGAGGCCACAGCAAACTGTACCGGATGTGGACTGTGCAAGAAAAACTGTCCCATGCTGGACCATTTTTACAAGAATCCAAAGGAGCTCCTGAACTTTTTAAGCGCCGCTTCGCCGAATCAGGCCGAGCGGATCAAGGCCATGGCGTTTTCCTGTATCCTATGCGATTACTGCACCCAGGTCTGTCCTAAAGACATTGACCTCAAAGAAGTCTTTTTCAATATAAAGAAGGACTACGTCAAGACCTTCGGCTACCCTTCAGAGTTTGGAAAAGCGGCTCTGAGCTTTCACCAATCCAGTGGCTTTTCCCCGATTTTTTCCACTCAGATTATTGGTATGAAGCACACCAAAAGCCTGCTGTTTCCTGGCTGTTCCATTGCAGCGGACAACCCCGAGGTCATCCAGCATGTCCTCAAATATCTGAACGGCCTGAAGCCGACAGAAACCTTTATGAAATGCTGTGCCAATCCCTCATATTCCGTGGGCATGATGGACCAGTTCGAAATCTACGCCGCACAGCTGAAGCACGATTTCGAGCGCATGGGCACGGAGGAGATCATTGTGCTGTGCGTGAACTGCCACAACACACTTTCAAAAATGCTTCCTGACATATCGGTAAAGACCATCTGGGAGGTCATCGATGAAAACGGACTTCCAGAGACCGTCGCCGGCAAGTCTGTAGAGCTTCCCTACTCGGTTGCCCTCCATGATCCTTGTCCGACACGCAAGCTGCCTCATGTTCATGACGCAGTGAGACGGATCATTCAGGACCTTGGCATCGAGATTTATGAGTTTTCGGATTCAAGGGCGCAAACCTCCTGCTGCGGTTCCGGTGCCATGCTTGATCTGATCAGCAGCCAACTCGCTTCGACACACAGGTCCAAACGCGCCTCAGAATCACCCCAGGACCACATTCTGACCTACTGCCAGGAGTGTGTTGAATCCCTTGCTGTGGACGGCAAGAAGACCCTTCACCTTCTCAATGTCCTCTTTCCCCACAAGACTGAAGGCCATACGCATACAAAGCGCAAACCGCCCCTGCACAAGTGGACCAATCGCCTGAAGACCAAGATGAATACGACACCGCACTTCAGGCTGTCAAAAAAACTAATTAGGGATTGACCCTGCACACCCTATTTGAAAGTGAATCTTAAAAAACACCCGGACAGATTCTGCCTTGGGATTCCTGCCTTTACGAACCTGGTTCATAAAGACGGTTTCCGGCAGTATTGTCCGGGTGTTATGCATTTACAGCAGGTCAGCTGTAATTTTATTTACTTGCAGCACAGTTCCTGAACCGGCTGGTTCCAGTCCTCAGTAAGCTTTGATTTCATAAGTAGGGCCATGAACCACACAAAGAGTACGATCCCCTTCATGACACTGGTCATGCTGATGCTCCACCAGACACCCTCAAGACCAAGCAGTGCGGTGCTTGAGAGCAGTATGGCACCGGGCACACGCAGGCCCGTGAAAAAGATGCTGACAAAGGATGGCTGCAATGTTTTGTTCAGACCGTTGAAGGCCCCTGCTGTGGTAATTTCCATACACATGAAGAGCTGGGAAAGCCCAAGAATCTGCAAATACCTTACCCCTACCGCTACGGATTCCGGTTCCTGAATGAAGAGCTTGAACAGGGGTTCTGCGCCATAAATAAGCAGAAGGGTCGCAAAGACTCCAACAACCGTCATGATCCGCATGGCCACATAATAGCCCTGCTTAATGCGCTCCCACTGTTTGGCACCATAATTCTGACCTGTAAAGGAACCCAAGGCTGTTGAAAAACCGCTTGCGGTCATCCAGCTGATGGCCTCGATTTGAGAGCCGACCTTTTGAACTGCAATCGGTACGGGGCCCCATGTGGCAATGACACGCCCGATAATCATGGCGAAAATCGTGAAGGCACCACTCTGGATCCCCACGGGAAAACCAGTCTTGAATATGTCCCGCATGGCATCAAAATCCGGCTTTTTGAAAATGTGAAAATGAAAGAGCTCACGTGTCTGTCTCTTGATGACAAACCAGAAAACAATAAATACGAGAATCTGCGAAGCCGCTGTTGCATATGCTGCGCCGACCACGCCCATGGCCTTGATTCCAAAGCCGCCAAAAATGAGCAGCGGATCGAGAACCATATTGGCTACAAGGCCAATGGTGTTAATCAGGAAGGGCGATCGACTGTCTCCAGAGCCATTGAAAACACCGGAAAACACCTGGTTTGAAAACTGAAAGACCATGGCGCCGGCGACAATCACCAAGTAGGCAATGGCCTGTTCGTTGACCCAAGTGTCATCAATGTTGAAAAAACCAATCAAGCCGTCCCGAAAGGCGATAATGAACAAGGTGAACAGCGCTGCAAGTATGAAATTCATCTGCACCGCGCTTCTTGCGTACTTTCTGGCACCGGCCTCATCCCGTTTACCAACGGACTGTGATACCCAGACCTCTGCACCAATCTGGCTCAAGCGGATAATCGCAAATCCGAGCCAGGGAAAAAATCCTGCTGTTCCAACAGCCGCAACCGCACGACTGCCCAAACGGCCTATCCAAATCATGTCTGTCAGATTATAGGCCATCTGCAGGAAGGACGTTCCCATAATAGGAAGCGCCATTAATACAAGCCCCTTTAATATAGGGCCCTTTGTCAAATCTGTTTTTTTCATCGTTATATCCCCATTACCAGTTTCTTCGTGCTACGTCTCCCCACGCTATATCAGAATTATCATAAGCACGATTACGTGAACTGTCAAGTATCTTAATGTGTGTGGGACCTGCAGAGCAAGTTGCCAGTTGCTCATGTCGCTTTCCCACAGTCTATTTCTTCCCGATAAAGAAAAACAGAGCAACTTGCAGTTGCTCATGTCGCTTTGCGCGCCATATAGGATTTAGGAGCCAATGCCCTATTTTTGTGCTAGCACAAATAGGGCATTGGCTCCTAAATCCTGCATTTCTTTGCTTTTCTCGAAAGAAAACAAGACACCGCATTTGCGGTGTCCTGTTTTGCGTCTTATTGCTTATAAGGGGTGGGGTACAATTATTTATTTCAAACTTAAAGTAAAATTCTTGTATCCGATGCAGCAAGCCTTTGTTTTTCAAGGTATTCTTTGCTGGCAGTGTCGATTAGGTGCTCCACCTCAGCCTTACCTTCCGATTTAAATGCATTGCGTCCGAAAATCTTATTTAATATCGCCATGATATGACCTCCCATTTAATTGAGAATCAATTTCACTATCTACTACACTTATACTATAACGCCAGACAAACCATTTGTAAAATTGAAATAAACGATAGAAACCATCGTTTTTTTCGATATAATAACAATAAGATATAATTAATAATGAAGGAAAAAGCGTCCCTAGAAATCAGGTGCATATATGGAAATACGCAATTTTATCACATTCAAAAAAATCATCGAAACCGGCAGCTTCACCCGGGCAAGTGAAAGCCTTGGCTATGCCCAGTCCACCATTACCGCCCACATCCAGGCCATAGAGGAGGCCCTTGGAGGCCAAGTTTTCGACCGCATTGGCCGACAAATCATCCTTACAGAGCTTGGACGCCAGCTGGAAAAGCAGGTCGACAGACTGCTCCATACCTACCAGGCCATCGAATCCCTTTCTGGCTATGGCCAGATGCCCAAGGGGACCATTCGCATCGGCACGGAGGAGTCCATCGCCCTCTACATGCTGGGTCCTCTTTTCAAGGCCTACTCCACCCAGTACCCCGATGTGGAAATCGTCCTTATCAACGCGCCCTACAGAGAGCTTGAGCCCAAGCTCTATACGGGTGAAGTCGACATTATCTTCATCATCGATAAGGCCATCGAGTCCCCTGAACTCAATGTGCAGGTCCTGAGTCAAGTGGATATGGTCTTTGTCGCCACGCCGGATTACCTCCAGAAGAGAGATACCCAGAGCGAGCGGATTTCTCGAATTATCAACACCCGAAAAGGGGGGACCTTCAGAGACATGTTTGAGGAATACCTCACTTCCCGAGGGACAAAATTCGAAAATTCCATAGAAGCCTGGAGCCTTGAACTCGTCAAACAGTCTGTCATTCATGGAATGGGTGTGACCTTCCTGCCCAAAATGACAGTGGAATCTGAAATTCAAGCCGGCCTTCTTGTCGCCGACAGTCTTTCGCTGGGCTTTGAAAATGAGATTCTCGCCCAAATGGCCTACCACAAGGACCGCTATATTTCCAGCGCACTGCAAGCCTTCATCGATATGGCCTCAGACAGCGCTGTCTACAAAACAAATGAGGACGCATAAGTATACACCATGAAAAGGAGAGACACATGGCCGCACACTTTGAAAATGACTGGCAGTCCATCCTGGACGCCGAATTCCAAAAGGAGTATTACATCAAGCTGAGACAATTTCTTGTTCATGAATATAAAACGCACCAAATCTATCCCGACATGAACAATATTTTCAACGCCTTCCATTACACAGCCTATAAGGATGTCCGCGTCGTCATCATTGGACAGGATCCCTATCATGGGCCCGGCCAGGCACATGGTCTGTGCTTTTCCGTACAGCCAGGCGTCAAGACACCGCCTTCTCTGGTCAATATTTTCAAGGAACTGGCAACAGACCTCGGCTGCACCCTGCCCAACAATGGCTATCTTGAAAAGTGGGCGCGTCAGGGTGTCATGCTGCTCAACACAGTCCTGACTGTACGTGCCGGACAGGCGCATTCTCACAAAAACAAGGGATGGGAAACCTTTACCAATCAGGTCATTGAACTGCTCAACGAACGCGAGGATCCGATCGTCTTCCTTCTTTGGGGCAGACCCGCACAGGAAAAGGCCCGACTGATTACCGCACAGCAGCATTTCATCCTGCGCGCACCCCACCCAAGTCCGCTTTCCGCACATCGTGGCTTCCTAGGCTGTCACCACTTTTCGAAGACCAATGCAATTCTCAAGCAGTGCGGTTATGCACCCATTGACTGGCAAATTGAAAACATTTAACTCCTGAGTTTTCACCTGAGCAATTAGGGTAAAAAATAGGTAGGAGGTGGCGGAAATGTATAAAAAGATTCTTGTTCCCGTAGATGGATCAGAAACATGTGATAAGCTGATAGACTATCTGAAGTCATTCGGTGATAAATATGGTGCAAAGGTCATTCTTTTGAACGTATATGGACTGCCAACGCTTACAGAGTATAACAATTATCCTGCCTACCCTCTAGAAAATGCCTATTCTGTTGAAAAGCAGTCCGGAGAAATCCTCAAGCATGTCCGCGAACAGATCGGTCCTGTTTCCTTTGAAATCGAGCTCATGAGTGACGTGGGCAATCCCGCTGGGGTTATTCTGGATACGGCCGAAAAGAATGACTGTGACCTGATTCTCATGTGTACGCATGGTATGGGCGCGGTCAAACGCTTTCTACTGGGATCTGTAACAAATAAAGTTGTGCACCACGCAAAGGTACCGGTACTGATTGTCAGGTAGCACCTATGCAAATTTCAAACTCCGAGAAATCGGAGTTTCGTTCTGTTTGATTATTTGAAGCTTAAAGGAGTGTTTTCATGAAGACAATAACAATAGCCGGCGGCTGCTTCTGGGGCGTTGAAGCCTACTATGGACAGCTGGACGGTATTCTATCGACTGAAGTTGGCTATGCCAATGGCAAAACACAGGAGCCGACCTACGAAGCGGTATGCTCCCACTTGACCGGTCATGCAGAAGTGGTAAAGATAAACTATGACCCCGATGTCATCAGCTTGGAGACACTGCTTGAACGCTTTTTCAGAATCGTCGATCCAACGGCCTGGAATCGGCAGGGACCCGATATCGGCGACCAGTACCGAAACGGCATCTACTATAGCGACCCTGAAGATGAGCCCATTATCACAAGCTATGTCGACAGCCGACGCGCCTCGTACGCCGACCCGATTGTCACTGAAATCGAGCCGCTCAACTACTATTATCCCGCTGAAGACTACCACCAGAAATACCTTCAGAAGAATCCCCATGGCTACTGCCATATCAATCTGAATGCATAAGCAATCACAAAAGCAGCCCGGTCTCTTAAGTCAAGACCGGGCTGCTTTCTTCTGTGTTTCTACGCGCTGTAGAGTTTGGCGCCCAAATAGTCCAGATTCTCCACAAGATGGCGCATGATGCTTTCGCCCTCTTCGTCCTCTGACGCATTGACCAGACCCGATGTGCCTGCGGTTCCTACAGTCCAGTAGTTTGACCCGACAAGAACCATGTCATTGACCGATGCCCACAGCGCCATCTGAGCCAGTGCAAAGGTTTGACCCGTCTTTCTGGCAACCGTGATTGGGGCGAAGAGTTTTCTTGAAAAGACCATTTGGCCCCAATCATATTTCCCTTTTTTCGTTTCCATCTTATTGTTGACCCAACGGGCACTAAACCCGGCCCTGTCGAGCACAGCCTTGAGTCTTGGCGTGATTGACCCATTGTAAACCGGTGACCCGACAACAATACAGTCCGCTTGGGACATAGCCTGGAAAACCATGTCAAAATCATCCTCAAGAACGCATTTCTTGCGCTTTATACAGCCGTAGCAGCCTTGACACTGTTCAATATCAAGGGGATTGAGCTTTATGAACTCCGTCTGATGGCCAAGCTCTGCAAGCTCTCCAAGCACACCTCTGACATAATACTCCGTATTCCCTTCGCGCGGGCTGCCGCATAATCCTATGACATTCATATTTACACCACTTTCCTCACATTCTTACAAATCAATAACCAGTTCAACTTTCGGGTCAAGCGCCTCCTGTGCGTCCTTGCCTGTCATCAGGGAAACGCCAACCGTAATGGCAATCGCCAGGGTAATGACATTCACATACCAAGGCATGCCGCCCGGCCACTTAAATCCGGACTGGTTCATAATCAGTGCGCCGACATTCATGATGACCGCAGAAAACAGTCCAGCAAAAACGCCCTTGGAGGATGCGCCCTTCCACAGCAGACCAATGATGAAAACCGGGAAGCTTGCGCTCATGAGCGTACCCCATCCAAACGTTCCAAGGATGGCAACCGCTTCACCACTTGAAATTGCAAACAGAATGGAACAGATTCCTATGACGACTGTCATGCCGCGTGAAATCTGAATCTGCTTTCTCGTCTCAAGATGAAGGCCCAGGGCACTCGGTAAATCCCTTGAAATGATATTTGCAGAAAGTGTCAGGAACATGCTCGCTGTCGACAGCGAGGCCGCTAGAATAGCCGAATAGACAAGGAGCTGGGCAATCAGTCCGGAGTGGTCCGCAACCACAAATATTGCATTGTCACCCTTTGCAAGGGGTGCGATCTGCCCTGTTCCCACCAGGTAAAGCGCCGCATAAGCCATACATAGGGCAAAGAAACCTACAACCATGTGTCCAAGTGCGCTGTACAGGGCAAGCTTAGGCATGTCTCCCGGCTTTTTAAGTGCGTACATTCTCGTGAGCACAGATGGCTGACCGACTGTGCCAAGGATTGGAATGAACATCCATGTCAGGGCGATGGAACCCGGAAGAATCCCCCAGCCGTCCATCATCTTGGAGCTCATTGCCTTTGAAACCTCAGCGCCATCGACGGTTGCAGTGATGGTCCCCGCCTTTGACACAACCTCATAAACATTATTGAAGCCGCCTGTCATGCTGAAGAAAATAATAATCATCAGAACGCCTGCCGCAACCATGACAAAGCCTTGGAAGGCCTGGGTCAATATGCCGCCGGCTTCACCGCTCAGTGCCGTATAGGCGGTCAGAATACCAAAAATCACAAAGCCTGCCAGCATGGGATCCCAGCCCAGCAGATGTCCGAAGAGAGCCGAAACCGCACTAATCTGAGAGGCAAGATAGGCAATGGCACCAATGAAGATGATGATTGAAAGCAGGGCCTTAATGCCCTTATGCTTGTTGAATCGCAGGTCGGAAATATCTCCAAGACTTGCTACAGAGCCGACCTCTGCCATGGCTCGAATCTTTTTGCCAATAATCATGTAGGCCATTGCAAATGCTGCTGATGACAGCATCCAAAGCGCCATTGTATTTCCAAATGAATAGATAAGACCTGGTACACCTACAATCGCAAAGGCACTGGCAACCGCAGCAACGGTGGACAAACTCACCGTGAGGGGACCAAAGAGCGCAGTACCACCAAAGAAGGATTTCTCGTCGCTTGCCTTCTTTTTCTGTGACCATCCAATCATAAATGAAACAATGATCATCAGTAGAGAAAAACTCAGAATTACTGTTTTAGTCATGCCACTCATTACGCTTCCTCCCTCGCCATTGATTTCTGTGCCGCTGCGTCCAACTTTGCAACCTTGTCCTTAAATGCGTCCCACTCGCTGTCTGATAACCACTCATCCTTGTAGATGTTCAGGCCCAGGGTCAGGGTGAGAATGCCGCCGATCCAGTAAAAGAGGACTATGTATGCGAAGGATGGATGAAAGCCCATAATGGTGAAATTCGCTACACCGTCACTAAATTGAACCGCATATTTCTGTGCCATGTAAAATCCGGCCGACCAGACAAGCAGCCATGAAACAAGCGGATACAGCAGCAGCTTTTTGCTGATCACACCTGCTTTTGCAGACCCCATCACCATGTAGATGAACATGACAATGAGACTCAGATACATGCCCATATACCATTTCCCGTACCAGCCTGAAAACATGATGCACAGCCACAGCAAGGTACTCGTTACAATTAAAGCCGTTTCCTTGTTCTTAATACTCATTTCGATCCCTCCATATTGTTGTTCCGCACCAGTGCCAACCCTCCTTAACTTTTGATACACCCTTCTATAACGCAATTGATATGCCAACTTGATATGAACGGGATTAAAAATTATATTTCAGGCCATGCACCTTGCAATTGCTGGATTCCAGTTTTCTGTCCAGATACAGAAGTCTTTTATGGGGTCAAATTCCTCCTGTATAAAAAAAGAAATCTGTAACATGGACGTTACAGATTCTCATAGTTGACGCAGCTGGGCTGCAATTTGAAATTCGATTTTAATGGACTTAACCTTGACGGCTGATTTTGCTTAAATCCTGGCCCACTTATGCATCGAGGCCAAGCTCCTTCAGCTTCCTATACAGGGTCATACGCTGAATGCCCAGCATGTCTGCCGCCTGCGACTTGTTCTGTCCGCAGATGACCAGGGTGTCCTGTATCACTTTGGCTTCGATGTTTTTCAGGATGTGATTAAGGGTCACATCGGGTTTCTCTATGCCTTCTACATCAATTCCTTCGGCGATTCCCGTCATGATTTCACTGATGATCTCATCTGGCACGATATCCCGTGTAACCGTGTCGCCCTCGGCAATGACCATGAGACGGAAGACAATGTTCTTGAGCTCACGCACATTCCCCGGCCAGTGGTAATTTTCAAGTATTTGAAAGACATCCTCGCTGATGTTCTTATAAATACCTGTTTTTTGGAAGAAGAGGGACCTGAAATGCTCAATCAGAAGTGGAATGTCCTCTTTTCGGTCTCGTAAGGGGGGCACGTTCAAGTTCAGGACATTCAGACGATAATAGAGGTCTGACCTGAATTCATGATTCTTGATGCTTTCCAGCAGGTTGTGATTGGTGGCGGCAATAACCCTGACATCAATGTCGATGGTCTCGGGATTTCCGATTTTCTCAATCTGGCTTTCCTGCAAAACGCGCAGGAGCTTGGCCTGCATTTTCAGCGGCAGGTCACCAATCTCGTCAAGAAAGATTGTGCCTCCATGCGCCATTTCAAATTTCCCCTTTTTCCCGTCCTTTGAGGCACCGGTAAAGGCACCGCTCTCATATCCGAAGAGCTCTGACTCCAGCAGGGTTTCTGGAATTGCTGAACAGTTGATGCTGATAAAGGGCTTATCGGCGCGGTCACTCAGCTGATGCACGCTGTGTGCAAAGAGTTCCTTACCCACACCGCTCTCCCCACTGATGAGCACAGGCAGGTCAATGGCTGCAAAGGACTCCGCCCTCTTTTTAAAGTGTCTGATCACACTGGATTTTGAAATGATGTCATCGATTCTGTAGCGAGAATTGTTTAGGAGGCTGCGTGTTTCAAAAGTGGGTTTCCAGTCTGGTCGAATTGCCTGAATGATTGAATTTCTGATTTGAGACGCCTGAGGCATGTTTTCAATATCCTCAGGTACAATAATGCCGATTCCGCCAATGATCTTGTTCCCATCCATAATGGGAATACGGTCGACCGTTACAGTCTTGCCAGTTGCAAATCGATGCTTCATGCCTATTTCAGGTATGCCGTTTTCAAGAATGATTGGCAGCCTTGTCGAATGGTCAAACGCGCTCAGCTTCTTTCCAATGAAAGACTTGAATGACGGCTCTCCATAATAATCAATAAACGCCTTATTCATAATGACAATTACACCATTCTCATCTACACAGTTAATGGGTAGCGGAATGTCGTCAAATATAGATGCCGGCAGATCTTTAAGTACCTTAACGACGATATCTTTCTCCTGACTCATTGGTTCCCCCAATCTAAGAATACGCTTTCCTCCCGAATTTAAAGCCATTATAGCATGTATTTTCAAAATGGAAGTAATTAATTTTTTGAAAATTATGCACAAACACTTTTTGCCGGCTGCCCCTGTGCAACATTTATGAGAACCTGTAACAGCTCTGTTTCAAATGGTACATGGCATAGCCCCCGATTAGAGGCAGCAAATGGCTGCCCCCTAATTTTTTTGAAAATCCCGCAGGCATTGGAATCACGTTTCTAGCGCCAAGTTCCCTTTTCCCGACCTCAAAACATGGCAAGGCATTTGCTCTAAGAAAATTCCAAAAGGAGGTTTCACCCATGAAAAATAATACAAACGCATTCAAAGTAGGCATCATGGATTTTGAAATTTATCTGCCCGAGGAAACCATTGACTCGGAGGGACTGTCCAAGCTCGTCAACATCCCGCCCGAAATCCTGCGCGATAAAATGGGCATCCACAGAAAATACGTAGGCGGCGAAGAGGACCACTCTGCCATGATGGCGACAAAAGCTTCCAAGAAGCTGCTCAGCAAGCTTGATCTTGACCCCAAGGATCTGGACATGATTCTATTTGCAGGCGAAACGTACTGTGAATACGTCTGCTGGACTGCCGCCATCAAAATTCAAAGCGAGCTGGGTGCGGACAATGCCTTCGCATGGGATCTCGGATTCAGATGCGCAGGCACCCCGCTTGCCCTCAAGGTTGCCAAGGACATGATGCACAGCGATCCTTCCCTGGAGACGGTTCTGCTCACAGGCGGCAATACCAACGCCTACCTGATTGACTATAAGGACAGGAACCAATCTTTCATGTTCGATATGTCGCCAGCGGGATTTGCAGTCGTTCTGAAGCGCGGACACGATGAGAACATCATTCTTGAAACAGGGATTATCACAGATCATGTCTTCTGTGATGACGTTATTGGCAAATGGGGCGGCACACTGCATCCGATTACCGATGAAATCGCCGCTGACCCGGACAAACTGCGGGAGGCACGCCTCATTCATCTTCCAGACCCTGAAGGCATGAAAAAGCGTCTTGCAGAGCGTTCTCTGCCAAACTTCGTGGGGGCTGTCGACAAGGCACTGGAAAAATCCCAGCTCGACAGAAGCGACATCGACTTCATTGGCATCACCCATATCAATCCAAAGGCCCACAACGCCATCATCGATACCCTGGGACTCTCACAGGACCAGTCCATCTATCTCAAGGACGACGGGCACTGCGGACATATCGACCAGTTCCTGTCCATCAGACATGGTCTTGACCAAGGTGTCATCAAGGATGGTCATGTATGTGCACTGCTTGGCGCAGGCACCGGATATGCCTTTGCCTGCTCAATGGTGAAATGGGGCAAGGCATAAACCTACAGAAAGGAGGATGTAACATGTCTTATACAGATATGTACAATGCAAAGAAAAAAAATATTTCCCAAGCACTTGATCTCATTCAGACAGGTGACTTTCTCGTATGCGGACTGGGCGGCAGTGAGCCCATCGATATTCTCAGAGAGCTGCACACCCTGAAGGACAGGGGTGTTGAGGACTGCGTGCTTTCAAACACCCTGCCCATGGGACAGTACAAATTCGTTGAGGAGCCCGCCTATGCAGATGCCATTGAAGTGAACAGCTGGTTTTACACACCACACCTTCGCAAGCACCACAGCAAAGGCCATCTTTCATTTCAGCCCCAGCACCTGCACCGCGCCCTGGACAAGCGTCTTGACGCCCTAGAGGGCAGAAGGCCAGTCCTTCTGACAACCTGCTCTGCAATGGATGCCCACGGCTATTTGAGCCTGTCTATCGGCAATACCTACGAGATGCAGCTCATCGAAACCGGGAAGGCGGTCATCATTGTCGAGGTCAATGAAAACTACCCAAGAACCTTCGGCGACAACCAGATCCATATTTCCATGGTGGATGCCCTTGTTGAAACCACGCGAGCTGTCCCTGCACTCCCTCAGGTTCCTTTCAGCGAAAAGGATGAGAAAATCGGGGCATACATCGCCGACCTCATCGATGACGGGTCTACCATTCAGCTGGGCATCGGCGGTATTCCCAACGCAGTCGCAGCTGCCCTGAAATCAAAAAAGAATCTGGGAATCCACACGGAAATGTTCACCGATGGCATGATGGACCTCATTGAATGCGGCGCAGTGACCAACACCCACAAGTCCATGGACAAGGGAAAATCCATCTGCACCTTCGCACTCGGTTCAGAAAGGCTTTACAAGTTCCTAGACAACAACCCGACCATACTTTTCAAACAGGGCAACTGGACCAACAATCCCTATGTTGTCGGACAGAACCATAAGATGGTTTCCATCAACACGACCATTGAAGTGGACCTGACAGGACAATGCTGCTCTGAATCCATTGGCGTTCAACAGTTCTCTGGAACCGGCGGCCAGGCAGATACCGCTATTGGGGCGCAAATCTGTCCTGAAGGCAAATCGATCATCGCGCTTTACTCCACGGCCATGGTCCGCGATGACTCCGGCGCCAAAACACCGGCTTCAAAAATTGTACCAACCCTGAAACCTGGAGCTGTAGTCTCCCTGTCCAGAAACGATGTCGACTATGTTGTCACAGAATACGGTGTGGCTTGGCTGCGCGGACAGAGTGTCAAGGAACGTGTAAAAAGACTCATCGCAATTGCACACCCTGATTTCAGGGAAGCACTTGCACAGGAAGCTGAGGCGCTGCACCTCAGATAAACCATGCAGCAACCGACCTGAACCAATTGACCCAGTGCCTGCCACCTAGGCGGACACTAACAAAGACCTGAACTTGTTACACGATTTGTTTTAAAAGGTGCAGTCCTCCGACCAAGGCTGCACCTTTATCAATCTGTAGACTGCAAAGCGCAGACTGCATAAGAAGAAGCACCTCTTCACAGCTTTCTATATAGAGCATGTGAAGAGGTGCTTCTTAAGTTTTCTACATGAAAAGGTCTTCTTTTACAGCACGACACCGCCATCCACACTGAGGACTGTGCCCGTTACAAATCGCGCTTCGTCTGAAGCCAGGAAGAGAAATGCGTTCGCAATGTCTGAAGGTCTTCCCAAATCGCGCAGCGGCGACTTGTCTTTCATCATGTCCAGAACCTTGTCCGGCATTTTTTCTGTCATCGGCGTCAGTATGAAGCCTGGTGCAACGGCATTGACACGGATGGATTTCTTTCCAAGCTCTTTGGCCCACGTCTTCGTCATTCCAATGACACCCCACTTGGCCGCCGCGTAATTTGTCTGTCCGAAATTGCCGTATATGCCGACAACACTCGAGGTGTTCAAAATGACACCACCTGTATCAGCCATGGCCTTGGCTGCAGCCTGCCCGAAATTATAGACCCCTTTGAGATTCACATCAATCACGCGGTCCCATTCATCTTCAGACATCTTGACAAGAGTATTGTCTGCGGTAATACCCGCGTTGTTTACAAGACAATCCAGCCTGCCATATGCGGACAGGGTTTTCTCAACAGCCGCCGCCACCTGTGCCGGGTCCGTCACATTGACTGAAATCCCCATGGCCTTGCCCCCTGCGTTCTCAATACTCTTGACTGCAGCCTGGACGCCGTCTTCGTTCAAATCGCAAATGACCACAGCTGCGCCTTCTTCCGCAAAGCGCTTTGCCGTTTCAAACCCGATTCCACGTGCAGAACCTGTTACAATTGCCACCTTATCTTTAAGTCTCATAGTCTCCTCCATTCACGACCTCTTATTTTGCCAAACACACAGCATTAAGCCCTGTCAACACGCTCGACAATGACAGAAGTACCTTGTCCGCCGCCTATGCATAAGGTCGCCAGCCCGTACTGTGTCCCACGCTTTTTCATTTCATGTACCAGGGTCGTCAAAATCCTTGCGCCGCTTGCGCCAATCGGGTGTCCAAGTGCGATGGCTCCCCCGTTGACATTTACAAGACTGGCATCAAGCTCCAGATCCCTTACAACTGCAATAGACTGTGCTGCAAATGCCTCATTGGCTTCAACCAGTCCTAGGTCAGATGCCTTGAGTCCCGCTTTTTCAAGAGCCCTGCGTGTTGCCGGAACAGGACCGTACCCCATGATGGCAGGATCAAGGGCTGCAGACCCGTACCCCTTTACCTGTGCGAGTATGTTGAGTCCATGCTCAAGGGCATAGGCCTTGTCAGCCAGAACCAGCATTGCTGCGCCGTCGTTGATGCCGGAGGCATTTCCTGCAGTGACCGTGCCCTCCTTTTTAAATGCAGGGCGCAGCTTTTGAAGAGATTCCAGTGTCGCGTCCATACGTGGATACTCATCAGTATCTACAAGGCTTTCACCCCGGCGTGTCTTCACTGAAACAGGCACGATTTCATCTTTAAAATGTCCCATTGTAATGGCAGCTGCCGCTTTCATCTGACTGTGGAGGGCAAATGCATCCTGTTCCTCTCTTGTAATCTCCCAGCGCTGTGCAATATTTTCTGCGGTTATGCCCATATGATATTCATTGAAGGCATCTGTAAGACCATCTCTGATCATGGTGTCCTCCATGGACACATGCCCCATTTTTGCACCCCAGCGCGCCTTGTTCATGACATAGGGCGCGTTGGACATGCTTTCGGTTCCCCCAGCCAGTACAACCTTTGCGTCCCCCAGCATGATGAACTGGGCTGCCATGCTGACCGTGCGCAGGCCAGACCCGCAAAGCTTGTTGACGGATATTGCCGGTACCTCCTGGGGCAATCCCGCGCCAACCGCAACCTGACGCGCCACATTCTGGCCAAGACCCGCCTGCAGTACATTCCCAATCAGAACCTCGTCAACCATTTCCGGCTTGACACCACCCTGGTCCAGGGCGGCCTTGGCCGCTGCGATTCCCAAGTCCACAGCACTCAGTGAAGCCAGTGCACCGCCAAAACTGCCGATGGGTGTCCTTACCGCACTGACAATAACAACTTCTCTCATTACATCCTCCTGTTCGCATCACCTTTTATCTGTAACCGACCTTTAAGTCTTCGGCCTAGAATGAAAACGCATTTCACCGCGTACCCCTATATAGAGCAAGTTGGATGCCAAAAAAATCAATCTGAAGAATCGTGTATTTGCAAGGCTTTCGTTTTACACAACCCCTTATGTTTTCTGTAACAAATAAAAAAACATGTAACGAAACCATTACATGTCAGTAAGTACCCTTGAGATTATCCACTTTAATTTCATTAAAAGAAGCCCCCGTCATGAATGGTATCCATCTGGGAGCTTCTCTTATTCTTTTGAAAGCATCATTCGATTTGCAGTCTAGCGCACTACAAGTACGGGTATTTCTGCGTGATGCACGACTTTATTGGTCACGCTTCCAAGGAAGAAACGCTTGACCGTACCCATGCCGTGAGTACACATGACAATCATGTCACAGCCCTCACGACTGGCTGCATCTATAATCGTTGACGCAGGATCACCACTTTCAATAATCGTAGAAACCTTGCGTCCATCTCCAGCCAATTTCTTTTCAGCGGCTTCAGCAATACCAACAGCAATATCATTGATGTGTTTGTCGCTATGCTCTTCCATAGCTACATATCCCGGATGTGTCAATGGATCAAGTATGGGTTTAACATAAAGAACGACAAGCTCAGCACCGAATTTTTCTGACAGGCTTATCGCCGTTTCAAAGGTTTTTGGACATGTTTCCATACCATCTACGGGAACAAGTATCTTTTTCATAATACTGCCTCCTCTCCTGTTTATTAGTTACCCCTTCCAGTCTCTTTCAAGCAAAATAGCCCTGTATAATTAATGGGCAGGGGTCTCTGCAAGTGCCTGCTTTTATATGCAGTCAGTGTTTATGGAATACTCACATACAGGCAGATGCGCTGCAAACATTTCAAAAACGTGAAAAAGGCTTGCACATCCCGCGGTTGGAATATACAAGCCTCTATTTTCATATGGGGAAAGCTTCGGACTATACGCCTACAACTTCCTTTACTTCAGGAATTTCCTGCTTCAGGTACTGCTCAATCAGATGCTTGAGTGTCATTGTCGCACCGGGACATCCACTGCATGCACCCTGCAGTTGAACTTTGACAACGCCATCTGCTGTAACTTCTACGAGTTTTACATCTCCGCCATCGCGTTGAAGCATTGGGCGAACACGTTCCAGCTTCTCTTCAATCAGTGAATTTTCAATCATAGCCATAATTGCCTCCAGAATATTCTAGCCGCTGTAAATCTTTCAGCGACAACACTTGAATGTGTATTCATAGGTATTCTATAGCGCTTGAAAATGATTGTCAACGCATTAACTATAGAGTTTTTTTATCCAAACCCACAGAAAATTCAAGAGTTTCAATAAGACCTTTTACTTCCGCTCAAAATCAAGCTTCAGCCCTTTTGCCTCTATCCGCTCGAACATGAGAAACTTGACCAGAACAAACTCAATCCTGTCCTCGGTCGTTTCTATCCGCTTATCTATATACACCGTTTTACCCTCTACAATGTGCTTTGTGAAGTTTTCAGGCACCTCCGGCACCATTAAGGCAATATGGGGAAGCCCCACGCCTCCACATCAGCCTTGACCCTTGACGAGCATGAGTGTCAGGGTATTTGCACCGTGCTTGTTCAAATACGCGGCGACTCTGGCGCCAAAACTTATTTCTACCTGCATATACAGTCCCTCCAGTGTAGCCTCACATACTCAAAAGCCTTACAGTTTCACCAGTTCATAGGTTTTTGAACCCAGCCCGATTTCCTCACCGTAATCCAGCTGAATACTGCCTTTTGTGTGCGGATGAATGGATTTGAAAACATCACCGTAGTCATGCTCCGGTCCATGCTCTTTTGTAAGGCGTGTTCCCGGAAGCGGTCTTTGAGCATTGACCAGATCCAGACAGGCCTTGTCAATGGCAACCGGGTCGGTCGACGCCAATATGCCGATGTCCTGAACAAGGGGCGCGTCAGACCATGCACAGCAGTCACAGTCCGGCGAAATGCGCATGAGGAAATTAATATAGGCCACATGTCCCTGCTTGTTTTTTACGGCCCCAAGGGCGTACTCTGTCATACGCTCCATGAAATCTACGAGCTCCGTACTCCAGTCAAGCGCCACAGCCTTTACTGGACAGACTGCAAGGCAGTCACCGCAGCCAATACAGACTGACTGATCGATCTGGGCCTTACCGTCTACGTATGTAATCGCTTCAACAGGACAGATGTCCAGACACCTGCCGCAGGCCACACATTTCTTTGCAATGACAAATGGGCGTGTGGAGTGCTGATCCTTCTTGCCCAGTGATGGGGCGCATCCCATGGCAAGGTTCTTTATGGCACCGCCAAAGCCTGCCATTTCATGGCCCTTGAAGTGGCTCATGACAATCATGCTGTTGGCACGCTCAATATCCCCTGCAATCTTAACTTCCTTAAAGTGCTTCTTGCCAATCTCCACCATATTGTAGTTGTCACCCCGCAGACCATCCGCAATGATGACAGGTGCCCCAACCACACTTGGGACAAACCCATGTGAGGCAGCTGTGTTCAGATGGTCCACTGCATTGTGGCGCATGCCTGCGTAGAGGGTATTGGTATCTGTCACAAACGGATTCCCGCCCGCTTCTTTGACCTTGTCAACAATTGGCTTTACAAATATAGGCTGAATGAATGCATCCGATCCAACTTCTCCAAAATGAATCTTGATTGCAGTCAGATCTTTCTCCTGAATACAGTCGCTCATGCCCACCGCATCAAAGAGCTTCTGGAGCTTCACCATTTTGTTTTCCTTATGGCTTCTTGCACTGAGGTCAATCATAAAGACCTTGCTTGACATAATTCATCCCTCCATATTTGGCGTCTACTTAATTGACTTAACAATATCAACAATCTCATCTGGTGTTTCAACAACGTGGTCTGGCGACGCTTCCATGAGACGCTTCTTGTCGAGAATTGTCCATCCTACCAGAATGGTTTTCGCCCCAGCACGCTTTCCGCTCTCGATATCATGTACGCTGTCTCCGATGAAAAGCGTGTTTTCCACTTTGCCGTCCAGTTCTTCAAGTGCCTTGAAAATACCTTCAGGATCCGGTTTTCTCTTGATCACATCATCCGCTGAAATTGCCGACCCGAAATACTTGTGCATGTCGAAAGATGTGAGGCCATGCTGGATCCCCGGCGTTCCCTTGTTGGAAACGATGCCCATCTTTATGCCCATCTCAAGCAGGGTATCCAACATTTCTCTTATACCATCAAACTCCTTGGTATATTCATCCCGTCTCTCGCGGTAATAGGTTCTGTAGAAGGCTTCCATCTCATCCCCATGCGCATCATCGAGCTCATGCATCTGGATGGACAGCGGTTTTCCCAGAATCTGCTGGAGTTCTTCATCGCCGATATCCGTGCCTCGAAAGCGAATGGCGCTCTGTCTGAGCGACTCGACAATCAAATCGTTTGTATCCATAAGTGTGCCGTCAAAATCAAATAGTATATGCGTTATCATGTTTTCTCCTCCATACCTGCTGTGCTCTATAATGATGGTCACGTTCTCCATATATATGCCTTATATCTATATAAAAATAGTGTACCTTTTACACTCCTACTTCTCAACCTGCATCTTGTAAAACTTATTAAAATTTGTCCCTTTCGTAATATCAGTTACCGCTTTTTACATTAAAATAGACTAAATTAATGTTACAATGGATTCAGAACAAACGTCAGACTGGGATGTCCAGTGCGGGCCTAACTGTTTGACACAATAGACCATTTCCGGGCCACTGCTGACACGCCGAACCGGATCAAGATGAAATTGAAAAAGGTCTTTGTTTGATATATTATTATCATGCATGGTTTAGTCCTTACAGAAACTTATCGAGGTGACGCATGAGTACGTTTAGAATAGAATCCGACATGCTTGGTGAAAAACGAATACCAGGCACAGCCTACTACGGTATAAATACACAGCGGGCACTAGAAAATTTCAGCATTACGGGCAGAACGGTCAACATAAAACTCATTCATGCCATTGTTCTGGTCAAAAAAGCTGCCGCAAGTGCCAATATGCATTTGAAACAGCTCGACAAGCCCTTGGCAGAAGCCATCATTACTGCTTGCGATGAAATTCTGGCCGGCAGTCTCAAGGACCAGTTCGTCGTCGACCCTCTTCAGGGCGGTGCTGGAACGTCCACAAATATGAATGTAAACGAAGTCATTGCAAATAGAGCACTTGAGATTCTCGGCGCAGAAAAAGGCGCCTACGACATCCTGCATCCACTCAATCATGTGAACATGTCACAGTCCACCAACGATGTCTACCCAACAGCCCTACGGATTGCAGCAATTCGTGAACTCAGAAGCACTGCAGATGCATTCGCAGACCTTCAGGAAGCCTTGCAGGTCAAGGAGAATGAATTCGCCGATGTCCTCAAGCTCGGAAGAACCCAGATGATGGACGCCCTTCCCATGATGGTGGGACAGGAGTTCGGCGCATGGGCAAAGGCCATCGCCCGCGACCGCTGGCGCATCTACAAGGTTGAGGAGCGCCTGAGACAAATCAACATTGGCGGTACCGCTATCGGAACTGGCATGAATGCCACACATAAGTTCATCTTCCTCATGACAGACCTGCTTCAGGGCATGACAGGACTTGGACTTGCACGAAGTGAATTTCCCATCGACACCACACAGAACATGGATGTTTTCGTTGAAGTCAGCGGTCTTCTTAAAAGTGCTGCCGTCAATCTGATGAAAATTTCCAGCGATCTGCGCCTCCTTGGCTCTGGTCCAAGGGGTGGTTTTGGGGAGCTGAGTCTACCCGCCGTACAGGCAGGTTCCACAATCATGCCGGGAAAGGTGAATCCTGTAATGGCTGAAATGATGGGCATGGTCTCCATGCGCGTCATGGCCAATGATTTTGCCATTACCCAGGCCGCAATGAGCGGTCAGCTGGAGCTCAACGCCTTTGTACCCCTCATCGCCGAAAGTCTTCTTGAGTCCCTTGCGATTCTTAGAAACGGTGTAGAACAGTTCAGAACCAAATGCGTTGAAGGCATTGTGGTGTATCCTGAAAAGGCCCTTGAACATCTTGAAAACTCAACAGCCCTGGTCACTGCGCTGGTACACCATATCGGCTATGACAAGGCTGCGGCAATTGCAAAAAAAGCCCTTGCAGAGTCAACGACCATTCGAGAACTGGTTCTGGAAGCCGGATATATGGAAGAAGCCGACCTGGATAAGGTCTTGAATCCTTATCAGATCACCAATCCGGGCATCCCTGGACTTTAGTCCACCTATAAATGAAAGCTGCCATCGTCCCCAAACTGATGAATCCCTGACAGACGTGACAAGAACTTCAGTACACGGGTTTATCAGCAGACTGAGACACGCTCTGTCTATGGACATGTAAACAAAGGAGTACGCTTATGAGCTTAAATGCTACACCAAGGGGCAACCGGGTCCACATCGCCCTCTTTGGAAGAAGAAATGCTGGGAAATCCAGTGTTATCAACGCCATTACAGATCAGGACATTGCTATCGTTTCCGAAGTTAAGGGAACGACGACTGATCCCGTCTATAAATCTATGGAAATTCTGCCGATTGGGCCGACGGTCATCATTGATACGGCAGGCCTTGACGACTTTGGTCAACTGGGGGAACTCAGGAAGAAAAAGACCATTGAAGTCCTATCCAAAACAGATGTAGCCCTTGTAGTCATCGATGCCTCTCAGGGAATTACAGATGATGACCAGTTCATACTTGAACTCATCCGTGAAAAGAACATTCCTCAGATTCTCGTGCTCAACAAGCAGGATGCCTTTGAAACATCCGCCGATGCCATAGAAAGCATCAAGGAAACGTATAAGGTTCCAATCATCCCCGTTTCTGCAGCAACAGGCAAAGGCATTCAGTCCCTGAAAAAAGCCATTGCGTCTAGTCTGCCTGAAGACGAGGACAAGTTCAGAATCATTGGAGATCTTATCCAGCCTGGCGATTTTGTCGTCCTTGTAACACCGATTGATAAGGCAGCACCTAAGGGCCGTCTTATTCTGCCCCAGCAGCAAACCATCCGAGATATTTTGGAAAGTGATGCCATTGCCATCGTAACCAAGGAGTTCGAGCTTAAGGAAACACTTGAAAAGCTGGGCACGAAGCCACGACTGGTTGTCACTGATTCACAGGCCTTCCTGAAGGTTTCTGCAGATACACCACGTGACATTCCCCTGACGTCTTTCTCAATTCTTTTCGCCCGTCACAAGGGTGATCTGAACGAGCTGATTCGGGGTGCAAAGGCAATTGACAAGCTGAAGGACGGTGACAAGGTCCTCATTTCTGAAGGCTGCACACACCACCGACAGGCAGATGATATCGGTCGCGTGAAAATTCCACGCTGGATTCGTCAAATGACCGGCAAGCAGATTGAGTTTGAGTACACTTCTGGAACACAGTTCACTGAGGAGCTTGAAAAATACAGTCTCGTTGTCCACTGCGGCGCTTGCATGCTCAATAAAACGGCTATGACATACCGAATCAATCAGGCCAAGGAGTACGGTGTGCCCATTGTCAATTACGGGGTTCTTATCGCCTATGTGCAGGGTATTATAAGCAGAGCTATCGAGCCATTCCCAATGGCTAAGCTGCTCTGGGAAGAAGATTTGTAAATCTGAAAACCACTGATAATAATTATCAGTGGTTTTTTTACACTAAAATGGTTGACATTAAGGTCTTATTCTAGTAAACTTGGTTTTGTAATGATTGCACTGTTGTAGTCGTTACATAACAAGACTATATTTGAAACACGGGTTTCAAAGACTACATAAGAATCAAGTATAATGGAGGTTTCACAATGAAGAAATTTGTATGTACAGTATGCGGTTATACACATGAAGGCGATGCAGCTCCTGAGAGATGTCCACAGTGCAACGTACCTGCTGAAAAGTTCAAGGAACTTACTGGCGGCAAGCGCGTTTGGGCTGACCAGCACTTCATTGGTGTTGCGAAGGGCGTTGATGAGGAAATCGTTGAAGGCCTGCGTCAAAACTACATGGGCGAGTGTACAGAAGTAGGTATGTACCTTGCAATGAGCCGTCAAGCTGACCGCGAAGGTTACCCAGAGGTTGCTGAAGCTTACAAGCGTATCGCTTTCGAAGAAGCTGAGCATGCTGCAAAATTTGCTGAACTTCTTGGCGAAGTTGTTTTCGAATCAACTGAAAAGAACCTTGAGCTTCGTGCAGATGCAGAGCAAGGCGCTACTGAAGGCAAACTTATGCTTGCTAAGCGTGCTAAAGAGCTTGGTCTTGACGCAATCCATGATACAGTTCATGAAATGTGCAAGGACGAAGCACGTCACGGTTGCGCATTCGAAGGTCTTCTGAACAGATACTTCGGTAAGTAATCATTTGTACCAACACATAAATCCAAACCCTTGAAAATAGTCCGTCGCATAGCGACGGGCTCTTTTTGCTGTATGTGAAATCGGGTATGTCTTGTAAGAACAACACCGTGCAACCTCCGGTTGCCCTGGTCGCTTGGACGCGTACTTTTGACCCAGTTCTTGTGAAATGCAGAGCAATCTTTCTGATTGCTCATGTCGCTTGACGCGCCATATACGCAAAGGAGAGGCGGCCCTATTTCGAATTATCATTCGAATAGGGGTGCTGCATTACTTGTAAGGAACACCGTGCAACCTCCGGTTGCCCTGGTCGCTTGACGCGCACTTTTGACCTAGTCCTTGCAAAATGCAGAGCAATCTTTCGATTGCTCATGTCGCTTGACGCGCCATATACGCAAAGGAGAGTCGGCCCAATTTCGAATTGTCTTCGAACAGGGCCGCTGCATTGCTTGTAAGGAACACCGTGCAACCTCCGGTTGCCCTGGTCGCTTGACGCGTGCTTTTGACCTAGTCCGTGCAAAATGCAGAGCAATCTTTCGATTGCTCATGTCGCTAGACGCGCCATATACACAAAGGAGAGGCGGCCCTATTTCGAATTGTCTTCGAACAGGGCCGCCTCTCCTTTGCGTGCATTTCTTTGTCTTTTCCGAAAAAAAATGCCCCGAAGTATTCTTCGAGGCACCTTTAAAGGGTTATTTATTTATAGGCTTAGCCTACTTTAGACTTTTTTTTAGCTTCTAGTTTAGCAACCCATAGATCTGCGTTTTTGATACCAAGTTTTCTAGGGTCAAATACTGGGTCAAGACCTTGAGCCTTTTGCTCTTCGTAGTCTTTAAGAGTAGCGATACCAGGCTTAGTAAGGATGATAATCGCAACGATGTTCAACCATGCCATGATACCAACACCAACATCACCAAGTGCCCAAACTGTACCAGCTGAGTTGATTGAACCAACAACAACCATTACAAGCAGACCAATACGTGTTGCGTTGAATACTGCCTTGTGGTTTTTCATTTTCTTTGCTAGGTAAGCAACATTTGACTCTGCATAGTAGTAGTAAGCAAGTAGTGTTGTAAATGCGAAGAACAGAAGCGCGATTGCAACGAACATACTACCTAGACCAGGAAGCAGTGTATCAACAGCAGACTGTGTGAATACAGGACCTGGCTCAGCGCCATTAAGTGCAGGGTTTTCAAATAGGTAACCGCCAGCACCGTCATAAGTGTTGTACATGCCTGTGATCAGGATCATGAATGCAGTTGCAGAACATACGAACAGTGTATCAACGTATACTGAGAACGCCTGTACAAGACCTTGCTTAGCAGGGTGAGAAACCTCAGCAGCTGCAGCAGCCATAGGACCAGTACCTTGACCAGCTTCGTTTGAGTAGATACCACGCTTAACGCCCCACATGATTGCCTGACCGATGATTGCACCGAATGCAGCCTTTGTAGAGAATGCGTTAGTAAAGATTAGAGCAAATACTCTAGGAACTTCACCAATGTTCATTACGATGATAATAAGTGCGATAATGATGTACGCAATTGCCATGAATGGTACAAGAATTTCAGCAGCTTTACCGATACGCTTAACACCACCGAAGATGATTGCGCCAAGAGCAACAGCTACGATTACGCCAGAAGCGATTGTTGGAATACCAAATGCATTTTCCATTGCTGATGCGATAGAGTTCGCTTGGATACCAGGTAGGAAGATACCAACCGCTACGATAGCTGAGATTGCAAATACTGTTGCGAAAACTTTGTTACCAATACCTTTTTCGATGTAGTACTGTGGACCACCACGGTACTGCCCATCCATCTCTTCTTTCCAAACCTGTGCAAGAGCCGCTTCAACGTAAGCTGAACCAGCGCCTAGGAATGCGATCGCCCACATCCAGAATACTGCACCAGGACCACCAAAACCGATTGCCGAAGCAACACCGGCGATGTTACCTGTACCAACACGACCGCCAAGTGCCATCGCGAAAGACTGGAATGAAGAAACGCCTGAATCAGAATCGTCGCCTGAGAACAGTTGGTTTACCATGTCCTTAACTAGACGAACCTGTGGAAACTTCATGAGTACTGAGAAATAAACGCCAGCACCTAGACATAAGAATACAAGTGCCTTACTCCAAATAATACCGTTAAGAAAATCAATAAATTGAGCCATTAAGATCCCCCTTAATAATAGACTCTTAGTATGATGGCCAACACCCTGGCGATTGCCAAGGCAACCGAAAGCTCCATAACTTCAGTATGTATCATAAAGCCTTCATTCGCTCGTGATTGAGCGGTCATCCATATATAAAGCAAATCCAGTGCCAATTTATTTGTAGGTCTTTCAAAAAAATTGTTACAGCCGCTTAACAAGTGCCTTGTAGAGTTTTTCGATAATTTGATCAATTGAATAATGGCAATCTTTTATTATGCAATTTTCTTCACTGTGGGAACTTTTTTTCTTACATGCATGAAATTTTTTTCTCGATAGGATTTTTTCTTCCCACATGACGTAATGATCTGATAAAGGCATTTAAAACCCATTGAAATTGCATAATTCCATACAAAAAACACAAAACTGTCAGGGAAATCCCTGACAGTTCGAATCGGGTACATCTGAACTTCTGGTGCCTACTACCAAAAAAATCAAAAAAAATCATCACATACGTTTTGCAACTTGCAGATTTCAAATATGCTTTTTCATAAAGAGTTTGGGGATGAGAAACCACTTCATCACAGCCTCCTCCGGTTCAATGTCTGCCCATACCTCTATATCTGCATCCAGGCAGACCACACCACAGGTTGGGAAATAGAAATTTAGTCCAGACCCAGCTGTAAGATGCTCCACAAGCTGTTCTGAAGCTGGATTGTGCCCAATCAGCATGACTGCATCTACGGATGCATCCACTTCACTGATCACCTGCATGAGATGCCTTACCGTGGGCATATACAGGGAATCATCATTTACAATAGGCACTCTCTGGCCCAGAGCCTTGACAAAGTCCTCCGCCGTCTGCTGTGCGCGCAGTGCTGAAGAGGAAATAATCAACTCAGGTATTTCCTGATGCACAGCCAAGAGACTGCCCATAAATCCAGCGGCCTTATGGCCACGCTCCTTTAAAGGACGGTCGAAGTCTTCCATTTCTCCATTATGCCATTCAGCTTTGCCATGTCGCATTATATATATTCTTTTCATAAGCATGCCTCCTCGATAGACTGATACCCAGTTTTAAATATCGTACATCTTGCAGTGCGGATTTCGTGCAATTATGATAAAATTAGGTAAATTCCAAGGAGGACACTTGCATGAAATTAAGCGATTTTTCACAGCAGAACAATGCCGTGGACAAGCCCCATACAATACGGCTGAACCAAGCTGAAAAACTTCAATACGCTGACCCGCAGCAAGCTTATGACATTGCGTGTGAAATCTATAGACTTTCAGACAAGGATTCCGATGCAGATAACTACCTGCGCGCGATCTACCTCAAGGGAAGAACCTGCTGGCATTTGGGCAAATATGACGAAGCGCTTTATAGCGCGAGCGAGCTCCTTGAGAATTCGAAAAAGCTCAAGAGCGAAAGCTATCAGTCTGAAGCCTTTAACCTGCTTGGCAATGTAAACCTATACATGGACAATCTGGATCAGGCACTGGAATACTACAGGGAAGGCCTTCGACTGGCAAGGAACTCCCACAATTCACGCGCTGAAAGCTCTGCCTACAACAACATTGGCGAAATCTACAACAAACTGAACGCCTTTGACCAGGCCCGCGAGTACTATACGAAGGCCCTACAGCTTTCTGAAGCGACAAGCCAGTCAAGCGGTGTGGGGATTGCCTACCTTAACTTAGGGGACCTGGCCATGAAGGAAGGTCAGTACGACTTAGCCATGCGCAGGGGGCTCGACGCACTCGAGGTCTTCAAAAAGACGGTCGACAGAATGGGGGAAGCACATGTTCACTGCCTCATTGCGGATATTTTCTCTTTAAAGGAAGATACAGATAAAGCAGAGACACACTACCTTGAAGCCGAAAAGATTGAGAACGAGACCGGCGATCAGTACATGCTCCTCAAAACAGGACTCGCCTACACCCAGCTTTTGATAAAACAGAGCAAGTTTGAAGAAGCTGAGATGCGGTGCAGACAGCTCCTTGAAATTGCCCAAAACCTGGGTTCAGATAAGAGTTACGCTTCTGCTCTCTCCCTGCTTGCCAATATTTATGAAAGCCAGGGAAAATTCAAGGAGGCGCTGGACCATTACAAGCTCTACCACAACTGGGATTTGAAAACGCAAAAGGATATGCTCAATGAGCGACTCAACCATATCCGTTCGCAATTTAGAATTGAGCAGACCCAGCATGAGAAGGAAATTTTCAAGCTGAAAAACGTAGAGCTTCAATCAAAAAACCGGGAGCTTCAGAAACTCCATGATGATATTGAAGTCATATCAAGAATCGGACGTGATATCACTTCCACGCTGGATTTGGAACTCATCTTCAAACGTATCTATGAAAACATCAACACGCTCATGGACGCATCCTTCTTCGGCATCTGCCTATATGATGAAGACGATGAAATCATTGAGTATCCACTTTTCATTACAAGCGGCCAAAAGGTGAATCACAAGCCTACCGCACTCAATGACATGAACAGCCTCAGTGCCTGGTGCATAAGGAATAAGACTGAAATCTTCACCAATGATTATCTGACTGAATATACAAGGTACAAGCAGGACCCCATGACAAATCGCCTGGGCCGCATGTCTCAGTCCATCATCTATGTGCCCCTCTTCATAGAAGACAAGATTATCGGCACCTTGACAGCACAGTCCTATGCACGAAACGCCTACACAAAGCACCATCTGGACATGCTCAAAGCCCTTGCTTCCTATACGGCAATCGCCATCCGAAACGGTCAGGAATCAGAACAGCTTGAAGAAGAGATTTCCAGAAGAAAAAAAGCGCAGGCAAAGCTTGAGTCTCTCAACAGACAACTGACTGAAATGACTTATATCGATTCTCTTACAAAGATTCCGAACCGGCGACATTTTGCCGAAACACTGATTAAGGAACTCAGCCGTTCGGTCCGTGAAAGCGCTCCGCTTGCACTGTTGCTTATCGATATTGACAAGTTCAAGGAGTACAACGACAATTATGGACATACAGAGGGCGATACCTGTCTGTATACGATCGCGCAGATTCTCAAGTCCAGCCTAAAGCGCAAAACGGACTTCGTCGCCCGCTACGGCGGCGATGAATTCATCGCTGTACTTCCAAACACAGAGCTACAGGGGGCGCTTCAAGTTGCTGAGGACATGCGCCGAAATGTTGAAAACGCTCAAATTGAGCATAAGTATTCAAGCGTCAGCCCCATTGTTTCCATAACACTCGGCATCTATGCGCAGACACCAACCAGTGACATGACACTTGAAAGGGTTGTCCAGTTTGCTGACCACGCGCTCTATACTGCCAAGGATATGGGCCGTAACTGCATTGCGGCAAACATTTCACCACTTTCATTTGAAGACAATCAATAAAGAGGGGCAATCGTCCCTCTTAGACTGTAGAAAAACTCCGAAATCCTGCGTTGCTGGATGTAATCCACCCCAGTCACGTACGCAGAGTACGCTCCTAGAGCGGATTACATCCGCGCCTTGTCTTTCGAAGTTTTCTGCAGTCTGTCATCTTGTCGACTTTGTCGACAACCTGAGAGGGGCAATCGCCCCTCTATTTTTATGCATAAGTCTAAAGCCACACACAGCCAATATTCCCCTCGAGAATAGCGGCTTCAAGAGAGGGAATCCGGTTGGCTAGGCAGGTTTCAATATAGGTCTTTTGCTCATCTGTAAAGAAGGTCACCTGTTCCAGATAGGCTTTTAGGGCCTCTTGCATATGCGCATGCAGTTCCTTTTCATCCAGGGACTCAAGATGCTTGACGTAGTGTCCGCGGATCCTCTGATCGATGACAAGCTGGAGCGCACCCTGCAATGCTGACATATTGAAAAAATGGTTTACAACCGCAATTTCAAATATGTTCATCGGCAGATCCCTGTAGTCCATCCCATATACTTGGGAAAACCGGTTTAAGAGCCTCTGGCGATCTGACCCCTCAAAGTATCCAAGCACATCATTTTCAATCTCAAGATGTTCAATATAGGCCCTGATATAACGTATCCCCTCCAGATCTTCAGAAACTGGTATACCTAGGGGATAATCCAGATCAGTGACCGTGTTCGCCGCGTCATAGCAGAAGTTATATGCCTTAAAGAACTTTGGCAGGGCTTTCTCAAAGGTGTCCTCATAGATGGAGTTTGGGAGTCTGATCCGTCTTTTGCAAAACTGCGAAAAGGTCACGCGCATTTCACTGAGCAGAATCTGAATGTAGGCGTAGGCATCCTTGAAAAGCACGTCAAGAGACTCGGCACCTATGGAAATGTCCAAGTCAAGTACTTCAGAATCTGCAATATACAAATCCATAATGAACATCCATGACGCGTACAACTGCTCAATGCGTTCCTTCGACAGACTGCCCGATTGCGCTCCTGTAAAATCTGTAAAATGGCGATGGAGGAGCATGCCGATTTCATTATTCAACTGAAAAACCTGATGGTCCGAAATAGCCCCAGAGAGCTTTGCCTCTTGGATAAGCCCCTTCAGATTACTGACTTTACCTGCTTTAATCACCTGAGCTGTCATATTAGTCATCCTCCAGTCCTCTGTAAGATCTTATGAAATCATTGGCCTTCTTTTCACCCAGGTACTGGAGGGATCCCTGACAAGTTCCGTTGAAGGCCTCTTCCATAAAGTCGAGAATCTCGTCATCAAATACTTCATCAAGGGTTTCATGTTTGATATATTGGAAAATTTCATACAGCTCAAGCACGGTATCCACGAAGACATCCGTTTGAATATAGGTAGAACTGCTAAATCGAACGATGATATCTTCAATCACTTCCGAATTGAGGGCAAGGCGTCCATAGCGCTCTAAAATATCAGATCTTGACTCTGCGATGATCGCCACATCGTTCGCTGTCAGTACTATTCCAGAACCTACAAGCCGCTCGTTCAGGCGTATCTGCATCTGGGGCAGGTCCAGGGCCGATGTAAATGCGTACAACTGTACCTTGTTCATAGCATCCTCCTAAAATCTCAAAACTGCTTATTGACAAACGTAAATAAATATGGTATAATTAAGTTTTAAGGTGGATTTTATATAGCTTATGTATCCTTAATAGTACCATTTGAATATTTATATGTCAAGATTGAAAAGCCCCTGGTGCATCGACTGCATGTAGTGACCCCAATAAGTTAGACTTTATAGCGTAACAGCGAAGCTGTTGCGCTATTTTTATGCAGCTAAAATGTTAAGCCTGTATTCAACAGGACTCATCCAGTTCAGCTTTTCTTTTATTCTTTGCTCATTATAGTACTTTATGTATTCTTCTATTGCTGACTTCAATTCATCATAACTCTTGTAAATAACACCATAGTACATTTCCTGTTTCATTATGCCAAAGAAGTTCTCCATTACAGAGTTATCATGACAATTTCCTTTGCGCGACATACTTTGAAATATACGGTGTGATTTAAGTGTGTTTGTGTAGCTTTTCATCTGATATGCCCATCCTTGATCAGAATGGAATATCCGTCTAAATTTGCAGTCAGATGTCACCTCTATAGCTCTATTTAATGCCTCCATTATGCTTTGAGCAGAAGGGCGTTGTGAAATCCCGTAGCTTATTATTTCGCGGTTTGAAAGATCCATGAAAGGATCAAAATAGAGTTTTTTAATCACCAAGGAACCCTGAACATTGATCTCATAATACTTAAACTCAGTGGTGTCTGTCGTAATCTTTTGATGCGTGACATTTGTATCAAATCTACGGCGAATTCTATTCGGAGCAGTTGATCCTACTTTACCTTTGTAAGAAGAGTATTTTCTACTCTTTCTGATAAACGAAACCACTTGAATGCCAAGTTTTTGTACTATCCGCTGAACTTTTTTCTTGTTTATGAGAATACCAAGTTTACGTAGTGCACCACAAATTCTACGATATCCAAAGTCTTTGTGTTTATTACGGATTTCCAGGATAGCTTCTTCAACCTCCCGATCTGGGTTTTCGCAATCAAATCTCTTTTGCCAGTACATATACGTGGCTTTTGGAAATCCAGTAAATGCGAGAATGTCTTTTAGTTTGAATTCTCCTCGGAGGCTATGAATTATTCTCGCTTTTTCTTTGGAGGATTTCCCTCCAGACGCAGCCTCCTCAGTTCTTTTAAATAGGCATTCTCGATTCTAAGTTTTAAGTTCTCTTCTTCAAGTCTTTTTAGATAATCAGTATCAGCATTAACTTCAACTTCATTTGTGTTCTTGTTTATACTCGGTTTTTTCATTTTAGGGAGACGCCCCTTTCGTTTTGGTTTCAAAGCGTCAGGACCTGCAATTCGATAATCATTTACCCATTTAGATAACGTTGGTGGATTACTTATACCTACTTGTAGAGCCAGTTCCTGATACGAAACTTCTGTTGTTAAATATAACTCTACTACATGAAGCTTAAAACCAGAAGTATATGTTTGCTTCTTTCGACTTCTTAAAAGCCCATCTTCACCAAACTCTTTATAGGCCGCTACCCAACATCTTAGAGATTTAGTATCAGGAATGTTGAGCTCATTGCATAGAATTCTGTATCCACCTTCATTATTTAAGTATGCACGAACAGCTTTCAGCTTAAACTCAAAGCTATATTTTGCCATAAGAAAACCGACCTCCTAATCGTTAGAGTTTTGGTCTAACTTTTAGGGGTCGGTTCAGCATTCAGGGGCTTGTTTTTATCAAAGATTTTAGTTTTCAAGTATCCTTACTAGACGTTCTTTACAATCTCAACACACATTTCAGCACTTTTTACAAGATCGGCAATTTCGATAAACTCATCAAGCGTATGAACCTTCTGCATGCCCACACCCAAGTTGATTGCCTTAATGCCGTTCCCATTATAGATGTTCGTATCAGAGCCACCGCCTGAAGCCTTAAGCTGAACTTCAGCATCCAGTGCGCCCATTGCTTTTCTTATGATTGCAATGATTTCATCTGACGCTTCAACCTTAAAGGCACTATAAGCGCGGTCAATCTGAACAATAGCCTGAGCGCCGAACTTTTCAGCGGCATCTTCAAAGCATTTCGCCATATGTGCAGATTGGGCATCCAGCTTCTCATTTGAAAGCGAACGGGCTTCTGCCTTGATTTTCACTTCAGGACACACGATGTTTGTAACCTGACCACCCTCGATAGAGCCAATATTTGCAGTGGTTTCAGAGTCAATACGAAGAAGCCTCATGTTGCTGATTGCTTCAGATGCAACCATAATTGCACTGATGCCCTCTTCTGGTGCAACACCCGCATGCGCAGGTCTGCCTTTGATCACGACATCAATTTTATCTTGTGCCGGTCCCTGCACGATGACCTCGCCAGTCTTACCACCTGAGTCAAGCACAAAGCCCAGCTTTGACTCTACCAGACTGTAGTCCAGGTTCTTCGAGCCATTCAGTCCGCCCTCTTCTGCTATGGTGATCACGGCTTCAACAGTACCGTGGGGCAGACCCTCTTCAATAAGGACCTGGAAGGCTTCCATAATGGCAACGATGCCCGCTTTGTCATCGCCACCCAGAACCGTCGTTCCATCTGACTTGATAATTCCACCTTCTACAATTGGCTTAATGCCGTTACCTGGTGTTACCGTATCCATATGGGCACTGAAGAAAACCGATTGCTGATCTGTGTTGCCTTTCAGTCTTGCGATGATATTGTCGGTATTTGAGCCGACCGGAGCACCGGCATTGTCTCTTTGTATTTCAAGGCCCATTGCCTTCATTTCCTCAACAAGCATGTCTGCAAATTCTTTTTCATTGCGCGTTTCGCTGTCGATTTGAACATACTTTAAAAAACGCTCTACCACTCTCTCTTGGTTCACCATAATAAATCCTCCTCAAACACTCTATACTCCACACATGATTGTCTGTAATGCTTCTTACGAACGCTCCCTTATATAATAACAAAAGTGGGTCTTCAAGGGACCCACTCACTTAAAATAATGATTGAAATTTACGTAACACATGGCCTGAAAAATGACTAGTCCATATATTCCAGCAGCGGCAGCCCTGCATTGTCCTCCGATGAAGTGTCGAGAAGGGCCGAAAGACCAAAATGCGTCATTACATCCTGGGCACTTGAATCAAACCCTGAAAATGCCATGGCTTCATAATCGGCTACGTATGTATCGAGGGACTGGAGTCTCTCGGTTTCAACACCCAGAATGATTTCCTCCTGATAAAGATCGAAAAGATCCCTCAGTCTGTGATCGGTAATCACATTGATATTGCTCATGATGTGTTCCACTCTGCCGTACTCCTGCAAAATACGCACGGCTGTCTTCTCCCCTATGCCTGGAATGCCGGGCACAGAATCTGTACCATGGCCGGTCAAGGCAAAAAAATCGGGATAAAATGCAGCCTCAATACCATATTCAAGGTAGAACTTATTGGGATTATAGTGCACATCCCTGCCTTTGCCGAACAGAATGACATGGGTCCGCTTTGATATCAGCTGAAAGCTCTTCTCCTCAGATGTCGCGATATAGGTCTTGTATTCCTCTTCCTCACCGCTTATGACAACCGCCTTGATCAGGTCTAGCACAGGACCTTCTGTAACTGCACATTCAATTTCCAGGGACTCAATCAGCACCTTCAGAAGTGCAAATTGGATCTTGTAGGAGGGATTCTTCATAATATCCAGCTCCACGTCCTGCTTTCCAAAGGCAATAACCAGAGCCGAAGGCTCGTACCGTCCCATGAGTTCCAACAAATACGTCATAAAATGGGCAAGCATGGGTACCTTGTGTCCCGTTGCTGTTACAGCTCCAGAGTAGGTTCCACTGGCAAAAGCCTTATAGGACAGCGCCGTGCCGTCTATAACAAGCATTTTTTTCATCATCACACCTCTTTTGCCTTTCACATGAACTATCACATACTATTTTATAACATCTGAAGGCATGTTCAAACACAATATTCGACTTTTTCGAATTATCTGATTAATAAAAATATCTTGATAATCCCTTTGGCTTCGTGTATGATAGTTTCTAACACACCCCCTATGGGGAGGGGTAAAAACATAGTACATAGGAGGTTTGAATGTCGGCATTTCATATTAAGACTAATCGTACATTTACTTTAATCAGAAAATATGGGTTTCTCTTCACCCTTACAGTCGCAGTCGGTGGACTCTGGTATCCAAAGCTAGGACTGCTGGTTATACCTGTCATCATCGGACTGCTGCTCTACTCTTTTTTCAAGGGCAGATTCTGGTGTGGAAACATCTGTGCCCACGGAAGTCTCTTTGACTCCGTCTTCATGCGCTTTAGCCGCAACAAGAACATACCAGCACTCTTCAGGAACAAGTGGCTTGGAATTCTATTCTTTGGATGGTTTTCCGCAAAGCTGGTCACAAAGTTCATAAAGGTAGCCGCCATCTACGGCTCGGCATCTTTTTTCGATAAGATTGGCATGATTTTCGTTGGCAGCTACCTCATGGTAACCATCCTTGGGGGCGCTCTGGCGCTCTTCTTTGCACCGAGAACATGGTGTAATTTCTGCCCCATGGGCTTCATGCAGCGCTACTCCTATCGCCTTGGAAAAAAACTTGGCGTAACAAAGCTGACCGATGAAAAGGTCACTGCCTCACGTACTGAAATGTGTCACAGCTGCGGGAAATGTGCCCGTGTCTGTCCAATGCAGCTGACACCTTATACACAGTTTACCGACACCAATCAGTTTGACGATGAAGCCTGCATCCGCTGCTCAACCTGTGTAGAAAACTGTCCTGCACACATTCTCACGCTTACCAATGAAAAGACTGCGGGCGTTCTTAAAAAGCATGTCAGCCTTGAAGGCTATGAAGAGAGACAGCGTATTTCTGCAGTCATCGAAACCATCAGACAGCTGAAAGACGACGTTGCTGAATACACCTTCAGATTTGTCACACCGGACCGGGTTGACTACAAGGCAGGCCAGTTCATTCTGGTTAAAATCAAGGATAATCCTGAAATGTTCAGAGCCTACTCCATTTCATCCTTCAACGAAGATGGAAGAAGTGTCAGCGTTACTGTAAAACGGGTTCCAAACGGTTACGGAACCGGACTTATTTCAGAGAACTTTAAAGAAGGGGACGCCGTCATACTGGACGGTCCTATGGGCAGGGATATCGTCGTCAATAAGAATGACAAGAAGGTTCTTCTTGTTGGAGGCGGCATTGGCATCACACCATTTGTTCCCATTGTCCGCGATCTCATAGAGAACCCTGGTGCAGTCACGGAGTTTAAGCTCCTCTATGGCGCCAACAAGGAAGACGAGCTGATTTACTCGGATTCATTTGAAAGAATGGAGACAGAGAATTCAGCCTTTGAGTTTAGAAAGATTATTGCCTTTGATGAAAACTGGACCGGCAGAAAAGGCTTCGTGACAGATCACATGGAAGACATCGACCTGTCAGAATATAAGGTCTACATGTGCGGACCGCCACCTATGGTCAACGCATCCATCAGAAAACTGGAAGCCCTGGGGGTTCCTTCTGAGAATATCCGGTATGAAAGTGCCTAGGCCAGTGGACAACTTTCAACATATCGTTTCATAATCCGGGTTTCAGTTAAGTAGACCTACCTACTGACTAAACATATCCCATAAAAAAGGGTGAGCCTAGGCTCACCCTTTTTACTGCAGAAAATACAAATGCTGTTTTCTGACCTTCTTTTAAATTTATTCAGCCGCAGGCGGTGTAAAGACTCTTACTGCCATTTCTCGATCAAGCATGAGAATCGCATTGCCTTGTCCGCCAATGAACTTAAGCTGTGTCAGAATGCTCTCAGCAGCTGCCTCTTCTTCAACCTGCTCATCGATATACCACTGAAGGAATGATGCTGTTGCATGATCACGCTCTTCATGTGCGATATCCATCAGGTTGTTGATCAGAGATGTCACGTGGCGCTCATGCTCCAGGGTCTCTTCAAATACTTCAACGATATTTGCCCACTCAACTTTTGGCTTTTCAATAGCTTCAAGCGTAACGCGACCCCCGCGCTCGCTCAGGTAATTGAAGAACTTCATTGCATGGAACTGCTCTTCTTCGAACTGAACGCGCATCCAGTTTGCAAATCCCGCAAGATTCTCATCTTCAAAGTAAGCTGACATTGAAAGATATAGATAAGCCGAATACAATTCCGCATTGATTTGAGCATTGATTGCATCTGCAACTCTTTGGTTTATCATGGTTGTCGTCTCCTTTTCATCCCGCTAATAATATGTTATTCATAAAACCTGCCAGCGATATGCCGCTGGCAGGTGTATGGTTTTCCTATTTTTCGTTCTTCCACAGTCCGTGGATATTGCAGTACTCGCGTGCCACAACTTCTTTTGCATCTGTCTTGAACACTGCTACTGGCTCATCGCCTGGATTGAGGTGCTTGCGAAGCACTTCGTCACCTGAGATCAGTTCAATCCACTCAATGTAGTGTGCATCTGTCATTGGGTGAAGTGTCGAACCTACAGTAACCTTGTAGCCGCCTTCGATTTCTTCAATCATAGGAACGTGTTTTTCTGTTGATTGATCGGCAGTCATTTCTTCGAGTAGACCCATTTGCTGACCACAGCATACTGGAATAGAAGCGCCGCCGTGGAATACTTCTACAACATTACCACAAAGTTCACATTTATAGATTTCTAATCTCTTTGGCATACTAACTCCTCCTCAACTTCTTATGTAATTAAACACATTAACTGTTTTTTCCAAGGCACGTGCGGCAAGTTCCTCTAAAATAGATATGCTGCTCCTTGATCTGGCATCCCTCGAGCTGGTCAATTTCAAGCCCACTCAGGTCTGTTCTGAAATCAAGCACACCCCCGCACACATCACATTTGAAATGTCCATGTGTGGATGTATCTGCATCATAACGCGTCTCATTTTCCTCAATGGTAATCAGAAGCGCAATCTGATGATCTACAAAAAGATTGAGTGTGTTGTAGACAGTCGTTTTAGATAATGTCGGAATGCTCGGCAGGAGCGCCCTGTAAATGGCATCCACCGTAGGATGTTCTGTAGTTCCCATTAAATATTCATAAATCTTTATTCTCTGATAAGATGGTTTTATGTTGTTAGATTTAAGAAATTCCCCAATATTCTCAACTTGAATAGCCATCTGTAACCGTTTCCCCTCTCCTTAAATACGTGCTATGGGACAGTTACTCGACAACCACAAACATGTCTTTACCAACGCCGCATACTGGACATACCCAATCTTCTGGGATATCTTCAAATGCCGTACCTGGTGCGATACCACCATCTGGGTCGCCCGCTTCAGGATCGTAGATATAACCGCATGGTTCACATTCAAACTTTTTCATGTTCTTCATCTCCTATTTCAATGTCTGGGAGAGCCAAAGGTCTTCAGCTCTCCCATTTACTTTTGACGCTTCTTCATTATAAGACTATGTAGCAGGACTCTTATTCAACAGGTTCGAACATATCCTTGCCAACGCCGCACACTGGGCATACCCAATCATCTGGAATATCTTCAAATGCTGTACCCGGTGCAATACCACCATCTGGATCACCTACTGCAGGATCATACTCCCATTGACATGCAACACATACATACTTCATAGTTTTTGCCTCCTCTTTTATAGTGATTACAATAAACTATCCCTAACTATTTTACCCTGATTTCATTTAAATATTCAAAATATCAAATTTCTTGATTTTGAATTACTTACCATTAAGTGTCTTTCAAACAAGGTGTGCAGAACACTTTTAACTATTCACTCAATGCGTAGAAGCAACGTTTTGGTGAGTGGATCTTTTCTTCCTTTTTCAGCTGCTTGATTGCCTTGTCTACTTCTTTTCTATCCAGCTCGGCCTTTTCAGCAACCTCACCTGGACGCATGGGACCTTCTGCTTCAGCGAAAACCTTAAGTACCTTATCTACTGTCTCCACAATCTTGACCTCCTTGGTAAATATTATTCATTCGTTTTAAATTTGTAATGATTACAAATTTATATTAGCATACTGGAGTATTCTTGTAAAGTATTTTCAAATAATTTTCAAATGAAATTTTCACTTTCTCCATAGACACAGGCAGGGTGCAAAAAAGCCGGATGCACACGCATCCGACTCCTTCTAATTTTGTATATATTCCACCCCAAGGTCTCTAAGACCCTGAGCCTGCTTTTGCGCAGCTCTTGCTGTCTTCCACTCATCAATGTATTTCATTACGGGAAGAAGAATCATGGCAACGATTCCCGCTGAAAACCCGTTGTTGTACAGGTTCAAGCCGCCATGCAGGCCACCGACATTCAGCACGACAGACATATGAATAAAGGCAGCCAGAATTCCAGCACCCCAGCCGTATCTGCCCGCAAATGGCGCAAGTGCAGTACCGAAGAGCGCCGCAAGCTGAATGGATGGGTCCGTTATGTGCCAGACCTTGGTAAAGGCCCCTATATAAATGCCCGCAAAAATCGGCAGGATGTTCATGAGGTGCTTTCCAGCAGCACCAAAGCCTACAATTGTAAGCACGCCCCCAAGTGTTGGTCCGTTCAGGTCACCGCCCACCACAAGCAGGTAGGTCGTCGCCAGCATACCGTTGAGTCCCATGTTTATGACAACCACACCCGAACCGTACTCCTTCAAAAAATCAGCCGGTGCGACGCCAGATGAGGAAACCAGTCGCCTAAAACCCTTTAGGGAATGGGGATTCCAGTAACGCCCCGCTATGATCATAAGACCGAACAGCGTGTTCATAAAAGCGAAGAGCACAAACTGATGGTCCGTATTCCAAATGAGACGCGGCGCTGGCTGGTAGCCGTAAGATTTAAAAATTGAAACGAAGATGGTTCCGATAATCCCAGCCGCAAAGCCGACATTATACAGATTGAAACCCTCGTGGGTACGCTTCAGCCAATCACTCACAATGGGCAGTATGAAGCCGGTCAGAATCCCTGCTGTTGTACCTGCAATCCACCCAAAGGGTTCTGGTGTAGATGCAGAGTAAATGAGGTCACTGACCATAGGTGCCATGGCTGTTCCGAAAAGTCCGACAGTCCATACCTTTTTAATGGGAACCTTAAAGACTCTGCTGTGCAGGAAAATGCCACCAAGGATGAACCAGACATTGAACAGATTCTTTCCAAAGAGGGCAAAGCCCATGATCAGGAAAAGTGCCGCCAAGGTCACGCCGTCTGCCTCTTCACGTATGTGAACCGTCATTGCAGTTAGAAGTAGTCCTAAAAGACCTGCGTTTACAAATGCCCCGCCCAGTCCACCAATAACGATGTAGTCTGTAATCAATGTGCTCGGCTCAAATATGATTCTCAGAATGCCTTCCAGTATCTCGTCCATGGGCTGTACAATAACACCCCACATTAAAAATGCCACAGCAATCCCAACTGGCAAAAGCCACGGACTAATCCATTTCTTCTTCATGTATCACCCTCCGGTTTTAGTATAATTACGCCTATTTTATCAATCACAAGACCGCATCGCAATACATTTGAGGGTATTTTCTATGAATATATGTTCATATGTTTGTTTCATTACTTCTTTTGTACTGGACCACCCTGCTTTCAGGACGCCTTGCGCCCACAATAAAAAGGCTGCTGTAAAAGGAAAGCATTTGCCTTCTAAATTACAGCAGCCTTTAAGCCAAATCATATCCAATTCCTAAGAATGCGAATTTCCCATAACATTCACAACGGGAACATTAAGCTTTTAGAAACGGTTCTATTTTTGAAAGTGCTTACAGCAGGTGTATCCTTACTTTGAATAGTTCACCAAAGTTTTGATGACCTGTTCCATTTCTTCCTTGTCAACCGGCTTGCCTTCCTCATCGAGAAGCAGGCATTCCATTGCATGCTCTTCCATAATCAGAAGACCGACCTTGTGCACAGAAGATTTGATAGCTGCGATTTGCAGAAGGACATCGCCACAAGACTTACCTTCCTCTACCATTTTCTCAACGCCAGCAATATGGCCTTTAATGGTCTTCAGTCTATTGATAATGTTTTTCTTAGCGTCTTGCTTTGCCATACTATGCCTCCTTGAAATTTCTCTAACTATCTTACCACATTCTTCTGACACTGAACAGGAATCTAGATGAACAAGTTCACGTTTGATTCTTCCGCTGCACCCAGGTAAGTTGCTACACCACCCAGCTGAACGCCGTCGATAAGCTCAGCTTCTGTAATACCCATCAGGTCCATTGACATGTTGCACGCCACGATGTTAACACCATTGTCAATTGCTGTCTGAAGCAGTACTTCAAGAGAATCCACATTGTGCTTCTTCATGACCATGCGGATCATTTTAGGACCCATGCCCATCATGTTCATCTTTGAAAGACCCAACTTCTTAGTGCCTCTTGGCATCATGCCAGAAAACATCTTGCTCATGAAGTCCTTCTGTACACTCACTGGTTCATGTCTTCTAAGAACATTCAGTCCCCAGAATGTGAAGAACATTGTCACCTTCCTGCCCATGGAAGCTGCACCGTTCGCAATGATCAGAGAAGCAATCGCCTTATCCAAATCGCCGCTGAACACAACCATTGTCTTGTCTTCCTTAACAGGCGCCATAGCACCGCCGGAAGCTGCCGCCGGTTTTGATTTCTGACCTTTCATCAAACGCGCAACGACTTCTTTCTTTTCATTCTTGCCGACTTCCATCAGCGTATTGCCAGTTCTACCTGCCCAAACGCCGATATCACTTGCAAAACCTGGGTCTGTTGCACGTACTTCGAGCACGTCGCCAAGGTTCATATCTTCCATTTTCTTATAAACCTGCATGATTGGGCCTGGACACTGCAGACCGCAAGCATTGAGCTTCACAACTTCACCCGTTTCACGTGCGATTTCAGGCATGTGTTCCGGACTTCCATCTTCACCGAAGTCTAGGTCTGCTGAACACGCAACGCCGCCGCATTTGCCCGCATCTTCAGGATCCTGGCAGAACATGCATGAGTAAGTCGAGTAACCGCCAGAGAAGTTGAATACCTTACCAAAGCCCAGCTGGCGCAGAATACGCTCTCCAACATAGCCTCTGAGGCCTACTGCACAGTAAACAATAATGTTCTTGTTCTTATCAAGCTCACCCGCACGGTCGCGAAGGTCGTCCAGCGGAATGTGTACTGAGCCTTCAATGAAGCCAAGCTCTCTCTCAATATCTTCACGGATGTCAAGGATGATAGTCTCTTCCTTCTTGAAGTCTTCAAGCTGATTCCAGTGTACATGCTCACTCTTACCTGAAAGTACGTTCTCAGCAACAAAACCAAGCATGTTTACAGGGTCTTTTGCTGAGCCAAATGGCGGTGCGTAAGCCAGTTCAAGATCTTTCAGATCGTAAATTGTCGCGCCGAAACGGATCGCTGTCGCAATGACGTCAATACGCTTATCTACGCCATCGTAACCGACACCTTGAGCACCGATGACCTTGCCGTCAAGTCCGTATACCAGTTTAAGCGTCATTGGCATAGCGCCTGGGTAGTATCCAGCATGCTGCTTAGCATGGATAATGATTGTTTTATAGTCTTTACCGTACACCTTACCGTTACGGATTAGGGTCTTTTCATTATGACCAGTACTTGCAACAGCTAGGTCGAATACCTTAGCAATTGAAGTACCCTGTGTACCTTTGTATTTGTCATCAATGCCTGCAATGTTGTTGGCACAGATACGACCCTGCTTATTAGCTGGACCCGCCAGAGGCACCATCGTACGTGTTTTGTCATTGAAATCTTCAACTTCGATTGCATCACCCAGGGCATAGATGCTTGGATCAGATGTTACCAGGTGGTCGTTAACCACAATGCCGCCACGCTGATTCACATCAAGGCCAGCGTCTTTTGCAAGCTGAGAATTTGAACGGATACCGATTGAAAGGATAACCAGATCCGTTTCAATTTTAGTCCCGCTTTGAAGTTCAACTGTTGTTTTTCCGCTTCGCTTGTCATGGTGGAAGGACTTCACGCCATCGCCAAGGAACAGGTCCACGCCTTGCTGCTTCATGTGCTGGTGTGCAAGACTTGCCATTTCGAAGTCGATTGGCTGCATAACTTGGTCCGCCATTTCAACAACTGCAACATGTGCACCTCTATCGTGAAGGTTTTCAGCCATTTCAAGTCCGATGAATCCGCCACCGATAACAACCGCGTGCTGTGGCTTCTTCTCATCGACATAACCCTTGATGACATCTGTGTCTGGAATATTCCACAGGCTGAAGATGTTTGGAGCGTCAATTCCTGGAATCGGCGGTCTTAGTGGTGTTGATCCCGGTGACAGTACCAGTACGTCATAAGACTCATCATATGCCTCATTTGTATTGTGGTTCATCACGCGTACTGTTTTCTTCTCTCTGTCAATCGACATGACTTCGTTGCGTACACGAATGTCCATGTTAAAGCGCTTGCCCATGCCTTCCGGTGTTTGAACCAGCAGAAGCTCACGTTCTTCTATCGTTTCACCAATGTAATACGGCAGACCACAGTTTGCAAAAGATATGTAGTCGCCTCTTTCAAACATGATAATCTGTGCTTCTTCATCAACACGGCGAAGTCTTGCAGCTGTACTTGCGCCACCTGCAACGCCACCTACGATCAGGACTTTTTGACCCATTGTTAACCTCCCTATTCGATAGAATCCATCTGTTTGTTAAAAGATAGATAAATTTATCCGCACTCCCCCTCGGACGGGGGTCTGTTTGAACTCATTCTATCTGAGCACACCCCCCCTGTCAAGGGGTAACTCGAAAATTATGATATAAAAATAACTATAAATGACGGACAAATCATCGCAATACTCCAATTAACCTATACCCCCTTGCTGAGAAAAACACTTATTCTTCCAAAATTTCATGTAAAAACCCCTCTTCACGAAAAAAAAAATGCATCTGGTTCCAAAGGCTCCAGATGCATTCATCATTATTCACAATCGTTTATTTATATTCTAACGGACTTTGTTTAATATTTCCTTAACGCTATTTAGCCAAGGAACATTTTGATATCGTCATCCACATTTGTAATACCGCCGATGCCAAATGTCTCTACAAGCACGTTGGCAACGTTTGGAGACAGGAATGCCGGCAGTGTTGGACCAAGGTGGATATTCTTCACACCCAGGAAGAGAAGCGCCAGCAGAACGATAACTGCTTTTTGCTCGTACCATGCAATATTATACGAAATCGGAAGCTCATTGATATCATTCAGCTCAAAGACTTCTTTCAGCTTGAGTGCGATAACTGCCAATGAGTAAGAATCGTTACACTGACCCGCATCCAGTACTCTTGGAATACCACCGATATCGCCCAGCTGCAGCTTGTTGTAACGGTATTTCGCACAACCTGCTGTCAGGATTACTGTATCCTTTGGAAGCTTCTCTGCAAACTCAGTATAGTAATCACGGCTCTTCATACGGCCGTCACAGCCTGCCATTACAAAGAACTGCTTGATTGCGCCTGTCTTCACAGCGTCAACAACCTTGTCTGCAAGTGCAAGAACCTGATTGTGGGCGAAGCCGCCAACAATTTTGCCCTTTTCAATTTCTGTTGGTGCAGGCAGAGTCTTCGCCATTTCAATGACCTGTGAAAAGTCTTTTTTGCCGTTTTCATCTGCTTCAATATGCGTACAACCTGGGAATCCAGAAGAACCTGTAGTGAAAATACGCTTGGCAACATCCCCCTTAGGCGGTACGATACAGTTTGTCGTAAAGAGGATCGGGCCATTAAAAGTCTCGAACTCTTCTTTTTGCTTCCACCAAGCATTGCCGTAGTTGCCTACGAAGTGCTCATATTTCTTGAACTTAGGATAGTAGTTTGCAGGCAGCATTTCGCTGTGTGTATAAACATCTACACCTGTACCCTCAGTCTGCTCAAGAAGGGCTTCCATGTCATGCAGGTCGTGTCCCGAAATAAGAATGGCAGGCTTGTTTCTTACACCAATATTAACTTCCGTGATTTCAGGATGTCCGTATGTAGACGTATTTGCTTCGTCCAGCATCGCCATCACTTTGACACCGTTTTCACCAGTTTTAAGTGTCAGTGCAACCAGCTCGTCAGCTGACAGATTATCATTCAGTGTTGCAACCATAGCTTCTTCAACAAACTTGTAGAGCGCGCCGTCTTGCTTGCCCAGATTTGCAGCATGCTGACCGTAAGCGGCAACACCCTTGAGTCCGTATGTGATCAGTTCTCTTAAAGAACGTACATCTTCATTTTCAGTAGCCAGTACACCCACAACTGCAGCTTTTGCATCGAACTGGTCTTCTGTACCTGTCCATGTTGCGCAGTCTTTCAAGTCACCCAGGTCAATGCCCTTGGCTTCAAGCTCAGCCTTGATTGCGTCACGATGTGCAATTGTCGCATTGATACGCTTAACAAATGCCGCACGATCAAAATTCGCATTGGTAATTGTAGCAAACAGACCATCAAACATGATTTTGTCTGTTTCAGGGGTATTGATGCCCGCCTCACGTGCCTTCAGATTGAAGTATGATACACCCTTGAGGAGGTAAAGCAGAAGATCCTGCAGATTTGCAACGTCACTTGGCTTACCGCATACACCTACTCTTGTACAGCCTTTACCGCCTGCTGCTTCCTGACATTGATAACAAAACATTGACATAATTGTTAATCTCCCTTCCTATTCATAGCATCCTTATTCAAAAGCATAAGATTGTTTTCATTTTTATAGTTCACAAGGCATGAGCCCCGTTATTACATTTATCCGGTATTCTTTTCAGTAAACGCCAAAATGGATTACTTTATATTTCCATCCAGTCCAATTGTAACTTCATTGTATTTCGGAATGACACCCGTATTCAGCATGGCCTTCTTTACAGCACCCACGATGCCTGAACAACATGGCACTTCCATCCTGACAACCGTAATGGAGTTGATTGTGTTCTCTTTGAGGATCATGCCGATTTTTTCAGTGTAGTAGGCATTGTCATCCAGTTTCGGGCATCCGATCAGGGCCACTCTGCCTTTGATGAAATCGTTGTGGAAGTTTCCGTAGGCAAATGCCGTACAATCTGCTGCAATGAGCAGGTCTGCACCTTCAAGATAGTCCGCGTTGGGATTGACCAAATTAATCTGTACCGGCCACGATGAAAGCTTTGACTGAAGCATTGCCTTGACCGCATCCTCTTGCAGAGGTGACTTGCCTGTATTTGACCCGCCTGACACTTCACTGGAAATGCGCTGGATCGGATTCGGCGTCATTGTTTTCAGGGTCATTGCCGCTGAACCAGGACAACCGCCCCCTTTTTTCATCTGCTGCATCAGACCCTCATGTGCGCCATTGCAGCCGCAATCCTCATGGCCCGCAGTTTTCGCTTCCTTAACTGTAAACATGGCTTTCTTTTGTGACTCCAGTCTTTCATCGACAGCATCCTGCGAATAGGCATCCGCCGATCTCTCAATGATTTTTATGGCGCCAGTCGGACACGCCGGCAGGCAATCTCCAAGACCATCGCAATAAATGTCACTCACAAGGCGTGCTTTTCCGTCAACCATCTCTATGGCGTTCTCATGGCATGCCTTTACGCAAAGTTCGCAGCCATTGCAACGCGTTTCATCAATTTCAACGATTTTTCTAATCATGTTAACTCCTTATCGTTTCAAAAGGTGTATAAACTACATCGATTTGGTGTTGCTTTTATGAGTTCATTATAATAATCTTTGGGTATAGAATCGGTAACAAGAGTTACGCAAATTCAAAATTCGATAAAAAAAGTGTACTTTTATCCTTTCCACCCTGGAGGTCCCCATGAACACCTATGCAAAATCACTTGAAAACTGCATTCTTTTTAAGCATTTGAATGAAGCGAATATTTCCTCGCTCTTAAAGGTCCTGCAGGTCAAGGCTGTCAGCTATGAAAAGGAAAGCATTATCGCACTCGAAGGCGACAGATGTACCAGCCTTGGTATTATCGCCGCTGGAAAAATCGAACTGCAGAATATATATCCTTCCGGAAAGGTTGCCACCCTCACAACCCTTATGCCGGGCCAGTGCTTTGGGGAGGCGGTTCTCTTCAGCGACCAGGATCACTATCCCATCAGCGCGGTTGCCAAAACAAAATCGACCATCCTCTTCATTGAAAAAGAGTCCATCATGCACGGCCTCACCCACCACCCCATTCTGCTCAACAACTTTCTGCGGCTGCTTTCCAACAAGCTGACCATGATGAACCGTAAAATAAAGGTGCTTTCGCTGGACACCATTCGCCAAAAGGTGTGCAACTATTTGTTGAAGGAATATCAGACCCAGAAATCCGTCATGATTCAAACGCACATGTCCAGAAAAGCCATGGCAGAGCACATGAGCATACAGCGACCTTCCCTTTCTCGTGAACTCATTAAGATGAAAGAGGAGGGCCTGATTGATTTCGATAAAGGCACCATTAAAATACTGAGTTTGGAAGCACTTGAAGATGAACTCATAGGATAACTGAGACCTGAAGATACAAAGCACACAGAATTGTATACCGTTTTCGTGATGTTTTTCTCTAAAGAGTCCATTTTGGTAACCCAAGTTACCGAATCTCTCTCGATTTCGTTTTATAATGATTCCAGAATCACCTCACAAAAGGAGGCTTTCAAATGGGAAAACCCGAATATGCAGTACTTCAGAAAATAAAGAATGGCAGACGCACTTATGGCATAACCCCTAGAATTCCCGGTGGCTTCATTCGCCCGGACAAGCTGGCGCTTATCGCTGAGGTCGCAGAAAGATATCAGGGTACGCTTAAAATAACGTCCGGTCAGCGCGTCTCCATACTGGGACTGAGAGAAGAGGATGTAGAAAAGGCGTGGAAAGACCTGGGCATGGAACCTGCAGTGCTTTCACCTTATTCCATAAAGAATGTGGAAATGTGTCCGGCAGCTTTTTGCAAACGGTCCAAGCAGAACTCGGTCCCCCTTGGCATGCGTCTTGAAAAAAGATTCTACGGCGCACCGGCACCCAATAGAACAAAGATTGGCGTCACAGGATGCCTCAATGGCTGCACCAGTGCCAACGCCAAGGATATCGGCATCCTGGCCGATGAAAATGGCTACATTGTTGTAGCAGGTGGAAGTGCGGGTTACCATCCGAGACTTCCTGACAGAATTGCCGAAGGTCTGAACGAAGACGAAGCCTTCGACATGGTCGAATCCGTTTATGATTATTACTGTGAACACGCTGAAATGGGCGACAAACTCGGTCCTTTCATTGACCGCATCGGCCTTGAGATTTTCAAGTCCGGCGTCCAGGAATGCTTTGCTGAAAAACGCAAGAAATAGGAGGAAGATATGAGTCGTTTTCTAGGACCAATCCACCATTGGCTATACAACAAAATAAACATTCTTGAAGATATTGAAAAAGAGATTCTCGTCGCTTTAAATCCCAATAACAAGGAAGACTTGATGACTGAACTGACCCAAAGTTTTGGGCCTTATCTCAACAATAGGCCTCTTGAAGAAATGATTGACCAAGACAACATTCACGGATGGCTTCAAGATAGAATCAAAGTTGCTGAAACAAGGCTGTCTCGCATGATTAAAAGCCTTGAAAACACATTTGGTGCTTCAGTATATGAAGATATTGCGTCTGTGTACGCAGGCTTTGGAGCCAAATACGGAAATGCGCTTTCTGACGGCAGCGAAAAAACGCCAGAAGAAATCTTTAAGAATCTAGACAACTATCTGCTTGAAGGCATGCCGTGTGACCGCGTCAATGCAGTCGCAGAGAGCACACCCGATCTCCTGAAATGGCAGAAGGACCGCTGTGTGCATGCTGCATTCTGGGACGCAGGCGGAACCGATGTAAATCACTACTACAAATTCCGAGAGGCCTTCTCAAAAGCCTTTGTCGAAGCCCTTGACCCTTCGTTCAGTTACAAATTTGAGTTGAAAAATGGTCTGCAATATCATATGATATTTAAGAAATAGACAGTAATCTCGTATACTTTCAGCGTATGTGCACTTGGCTTCAGGCGCGCATACACCGTTCAATACCTTACTACCGAGGAGGAAAAATTATGATTACAAAGGATATGCTTATCGCTGAGATTCTAAAGGCTAAACCAGAAGCAGCAACCGTGCTGATTTCAAACGGCATGGGTTGCCTAGGCTGCCCATCTGCACAGGTTGAGACACTTGAGCAGGCTGCTGCGGTACATGGCATGGATATCGAAAAACTGCTTCAGGAACTGAATGCATAGGTTTCTAAGACAAAAGGCAGATGGTCATTTGACCATCTGCCTTTTTTTTTGCTCCAATACCACGCATGTAAATCATTTAAAGCCGTCTTATCCCAACATGAACTGCTGAACAAACATCCATCCAAGCTTCACGCCAAATACAACAATGGTTATGCCACACACCACATTGATGATCCGAAGCGCACGCACTGTAAATTTGTCCTTGAACCGGTTGACGACTGTTGATAGCCCGATGAACCAGACCGCAGAAGCCAAACTGGCACCTAGAATAAAGAATGACGCTTCCTGGCTGGTCATGCTTGCCTTGAATCCGCCAAGGAGGAGCGAGCCATCTATAATGGCCTGTGGGTTGAGCCATGTCACTGCGAAAACCATAAGTGCGATTTCTGCCAGTGGCTTGTCGACCCCTTCACTCTCGATCCCATCCGGGACAGAACGAATGAGCGTGCTTCCTATTGCGATGACCGCAAGTGTTCCCACACCCATGACCACCATCTTCAGCAGTTCAAAGGTATCGAGAAGGAGCCCGACACCATAGAAGCAGCTGAGCGCCAACGCCACATCAAACAAAACTGTAATCAGGGCAACCTGAAAAGCACGCCCTCTCGAGCTTTGTGCCGCAGTGTTGATCACGTAGGTGTTTTGCATTCCAATTGGCGCAACATACGCAATCCCCAGCATGAATCCCTGTAATACATAACTGATCATACACATTCCCCATTTCTTCTTTTCCTTGAGTATATAGGGTTGTGCATCTACTTTGAACATCCAAAACACAAGAGTTTTACCCAACCAAAACTCAATACATTCTTCTTATGACTTCCGAAAGCCTCTTTATGCCATACTCCAGCGCGTCCATATCCGCATAGGCATAGGAAATCCGTATATAGGCGTTGTTCTCGAAGTCATAGATTTCACCCGGATTAATGAGCAGGTGTGCATCTGCCGCACGCTTGAAGAGCTTCTTCATTGAAATCGGCCGGTTTAGCTTTACCCAGATGTAAAAGCCGCCTTTGGGCTTGTGCCAACTCCCAAGATCCTTCATATATGCTTCGAGTGCTTTCATGGCCGTATCTCGGCGCGTCCTGATCTGTGCACGAAGCCGCTCTGCGTAAGGTCCGTGATGACCGCTCATCAGCCACTCTGCGGCAACAGCCTGCGATATGGACGATGCGCCGTAATCCGTCTGCATCTTGATGTCCCCGAGACGTTCTACAACGGGTTCTGGACCTACAAGCCAACCAATCCGAAGACCTGGTGCCAGGATTTTTGACAGGGTCCCCATATACAGGACATGTCCTGAATCGTCAAAGGCCTTTATTGGAGGGGGAGGTGGTTCATCGAGCCACAATTCCCTGTAGGCATCATCTTCAATAACGGGTAACCTGACCGATTTACAGTATTCCAGAAGCGCTTTTCTGCGCTGTATGTCCATCAGGCATCCGGTCGGATTCTGGAAGGTCGGAATGGTATATAAAAGGGACTTCTTTCTATAATCCATCTGCCGCTTGAGGTCACTGAGATCAATGCCACCATCGTCCATGCCAATACCCTTAAGCTGCATACCCACCGACTGAAAAAGATTCAATGACTTCAGATAGGAGGGTTTTTCCACAAAAACACTCGATCCCGTATGCAGCAGTCCAATGGATATGAGCTGCAGGGCCTGCAGGGAGCCTGAAACAATCAAAATGTTCTCTGAGGAGGCCTTAATACCAAACTGGCCCAAATGCTGACTCAGTGCTTTTCGTAACTGCTCCGACCCCTTTGGGGACTCATAGCCCAAATGCGTAAGCGCGCCTCCAACCTGCCTGAATACCGCTTCCATCTCCTTCTTTGGATATAAGTCGCCCGAAAGCTCTCCCGTACCCAGTCGAATCATTTGAGGGTCAAACTCAAGCTTGTTTATCGCCTGTATGGTTGATTGATTTGACCAGTGAAGTCCGCTTTGAATATACTTTTCCCAGTTCGGCGGCGGATCGGATGCCATAAGGGACCAGGAGTTATTGATTACAACAGTGCCCCGCCTGCCCTGCCCTTCCAGCAAACCCTCCGACTTCAGATAATCAATGGCCTCCACAATGGTGCTCCTGTTCACATCGTACAGTTTGGCAAGCTCACGCTGAGGTTTCAGACGCATGCCCACCGGCCACTGTCCTGTTGCAATTTTCTCTTTCATATGTATGATAATCTGCTTGTAAACCGGTTGCTGCGCACCTTTTTCAGGTGACCAATCCAACATAGACGCCTCCAGCTCTCAACCCTTTTAGGGGATACCTTCTCCCAAACGTTTTACTTGTATCTAATATAATGGATTTTCCCCAACAATACAAAAGGCTTTGGCCGGGTCGAACAGGCTTTTCTTCATTTGACCCGTCTCATCAAAAACAAAAGAACAGATTTCCATAGCGGAAATCTGTTCTTGAATTTTTTTCAGGTCAAAAAGATGCCAGTTGGGTACCAGACTACTTTAGAAGCTCGTCAAGGCGTGCCTTGTCAAAACCTTGAATGATTTCGTCATCAACGTAAATTACAGGTACGCCCATGAAGCCTTTGCTCATCAGCTCTTTACGTGCAGCAGCATCTGTAGATACATTGCGCTCTTCAAAAGCCACATTCAGTTCATTCAGGTAATCTTTAGCCATATGGCAGTAGCCACAAGTGTTTGATGTGAAAACTACAACTTTTTTGCTCATTTTAAATTCCTCCTAAAATTGATGTCATTAACATGATGATACTGGGCCGTAGCTTGGTCTCACGAGGAAACCTTTCGCAAACCAGCTCATCGAATAATCGATTTCAAAACCGCCGTATCTTTCAACGAGGTCATTATCTACAATAAATTTAATACCCTCTTGCTCTTCAAGGTAATCAGTGTCCTGCTGCTCATCCAGAGCAACACCTAAGACGGGACCGCCTCAACCATATGCCTGCACAAAGATTCTGATATGCAGGTTGTCTGAACCGGTTAGGTCAACCTTGTTCTGAAGTTCAGGCAATGCCTGTTCAGTCACATGAATTTTCATCAGCTTTCCTCCTACCCCCTCCTCAGGGGGCTTTTCTTTTTATAAGAATAATAGGAAACCATGAAATTGTCAACTCTTTAACTACACAAAAAGAGTAAAGATTCTGTGAACAAATTTAGAGTATAGCAACCTCCTATCCAGACTAATATAGTCTGGGGAATTTGTCCAGCACCCTAAAGTTATGCACATGAAACGGGGAAGGCATCCACGTTCGCCTTCCTCGCTCCTCAAAGATTCTATCACCGTAATATATATGCCCGACTTAACTTTATCTAAACACAATTGTCTACATTTCAAAAAATTCAGTGACTTTTATCCCATTCATCCACAACCTGGACCGCTCTACTTCAATCGTTTCAAAGATTATCAACATTTTATGCAGTGGATTTGTGGATAACAATCTTTTCTTAACACAAACTCGAACTTTAAAAAAATACAAGCAAAAATAATACGGATTAAGAGCCGTTAAAAACCTTGAATTCGCTGGTAAATTCAAACAATTCAGAATTCTATCGTTCATGTTATCAACACTATCCACAAGTTATCCACAGTTTTTGTGCTTAACTCTTCAACATTTTCACAAGAACCTGTATTCGTGTTATCATGGATTATAACGAAAAAGAGGTGTTTTTCTGTGACTGTATGGCGCACACGAGGACTTCGGGGCAGTGATCTTGAAGACCTTATTCACACGACAATTGAATATTATAGGCATCAGGGACTGGCCAGAATTGATAAAATAGCAACACCCGTTAAAGTAATCGACATAGACGGTGCCGGAACCATTACCAAGGCCTTTTTTGAAAAAAAGTCCACCGTGGACTTCATGGGCATCATCCAGGGCATGGGGGTTGCCTTCGACGCCAAGGAAACCAACCTGAAAAGCCTGCCCCTTTCCAACATCCATGACCACCAGCTGGAGTTCATGGAAGACATCACCGCGCAGAAGGGACTTGCCTTCATCATTGTACATTTCAAGTTCTGTGACGAGTTTTATCTGATTCCTTACGAAACCCTGATTACCCATGTCCGGGCCAGCCGAAAAGGGGCACGCAAATCCATCGCCTATAGGGAAATGAACCCCAACTTCAAGATTGAACGCACCAAGGGCAATATCTTGAACTTTTTGCCGACACTCAACGCCTATATGCAGCATAAGCATGAAAAAAAGCTCTGAATCAAATTCAGAGCTTTTATTTATGCGTTTTTCAAATCGTAAAAGGCATTTGCAAGCTTTGCAAACTCTTCCATGTCAAGTGTCTCGCCCCTGCGTTTCGGGTCGATATCACACGCTTCCAGCACATGTCTTACCTCATCCTTTGAAACTGCAAGCTCTCCGCTGGAAAGTGCGTTATGCAGTGTCTTTCTGCGCTTCATAAAAGCAGACCGTACCGTTTTGAAGAAGAGATCCGGCGATTTCAAGTCGACCGGGGGTGCTGTCCGTTTTTCAAGTCGCACCACAGAGGACTCCACATTCGGCTGCGGCATAAAGACTGATGGCGGTACCTTGACGATTTTACTCGGCTTGGAATAATACTGAACAACAACAGACAGGGCGCCATAGATTTTAGAGCCTGGGTCTGCAGCCATTCTGTCAGCAACCTCTTTTTGTACCATAACCACGATATCGGTTACAGGAATCTGTTCCTCAAGAAAACGCATGATGATGGGGGTTGTCACATAATAAGGCAAGTTCGCAACTACCTTCGGCGCCTGTCCACCCAATTTTTCATCTATGATTTCCTGCAGATCGACCTTCAGAACGTCCCCGCTTACAATTTCAACATTGTCACAGTCTGCCAGCGTCTCCTCAAGAACAGGCAGGAGTGACTTGTCGATTTCAACAGCAACGACTTTCTTAGCACGCTGTGCCATTGCCTTTGTCATGACGCCGATGCCGGGTCCAACCTCAAGCACGACATCTCCTTCGCCGATTCCAGCGCCATCGATGATGTCTTCAACAATGGATTCATCTATAAGAAAATTCTGCCCCAGACTTTTTGAAAACCTGAACCCGTATTTTTCCATGATATATCTAATGGTTTGCGGTGATGTTAATTTCATTCTATCCTCTTTCATCGAGTGCTTTCACAGCAGCTTCAAATTCTTCCCGTGTGACCCCGTAATGATTCATTCTTCTCAGGAACTGCTTGGCATTTGCATAACCTATCCCCAGCATTTTGCCGATCTCGTCGCGGCGTCTGGATGCCTCCTGGCCACCTACAAGATCATTACGGATCAGATCATGCTGAGAGAAGACCTCCGGCATGTCCTCCATCAGAGTACGTACCTTGGACAATGCTTCAATGATACTCATGGGTGTGGCATTTTCTATACCGATGTTATCGCCCTTTCGCGCTTCCTCACGCGGCAGGAAGGCATGCTTGCAGCCCTTGATGCGTTTAGATATGCGCTCCCGTATGCGCTCTCCAGCGTGGTCTGGATCTGTAAAAATAATCACACCGCACTTTTTGTTGGCTTCCTCAATGAGTTTGAACGTTTCCTCTCGGATGCCGAATCCCTGTGTAATAATCAGTTCTGCGTCAACAGCGCGTTTTACAGCGGTAACGTCATCTCGGCCTTCTACCACGATTACTTCTTTTATTTTCAAATCGTACTCCTATCTTTCTGAATAGCCAACCATCATATCTTCTGTGACCGGTTCCTCAAGTACATAGACCTTGACTGTACGCACACCGTATCGCAGAGCCTGGCTTCTATTTTCAATAAATAAATCCACGCGGTTTCCCTTAATGGCACTGCCTGTATCTTCTGCTTTTGCAAACCCGTAATCAGGCATCCGGTCCATAGATTCAACATAGAGCTTTGAACCCAGCTTGATAACCCTAGGATCGACTGCAATGACCCCTGGCCTTGCCTGTGTCCCGCTATAGGTAATACCGTACTCTGGATGGTCCGGATACTTGCCGCAGCTTTCAAAGGACAAATCATATGCGGTTGCACGCATGACTAGAACCTTCTGATAGCGCACTGGCCGGCCTCGGCTTGTCACATAAAGCTGTTCCTTACCACGCAAGTACCGCTCAGCTACAGGCTCTGTGAGAACAGTCTCTTCAATCTGCTCTCTGCCAATTTCCACACCGTTTTCGTAAACGACGCGGTATGTGACCGCTTTTTCCCCCGGCACACCGGTCTGAATACACTCAGATGCGCCCGCTTCGAGGCTGTCGGAAACTTCAATGACCGTACTGTAAGGAATGGCTACCGTTTCCTCTTCTATGGACTCCGTAACGCGTACAATTTCGATATTGGTCGGACCGGAAACCATAGTATTCCGGCTTGGATAAACAATATCCTGACTGGACAAGTCAATATTTGCCTGGTGGATGATCTCTTCAACCGACTTATGGGTCGTACTCACGGTAGAGGTCGTCTCATCCACGTGAATCGTATGGGTGTCAGCCCTAACAATTTGAATTTCTAGACCATCTGTCAGTTTTGTGTCCACTGGAGGTGTCACCACATCCGCCGGATCAAGGTGAATGTCCGCAGCCTTAAAAACAGCATTCATGCTGCTGCTCACTGTTGAGACCACAATTTTGCGGTCGTCATCAATAACTGTAACCTGCTTCCTGCCCATGGTCCCGATTGCAAGGACAATAGTGGCCGCCAGTACAATGGCTGTTACCGGCATCCATTTCTCAAATCGACGCATACTTGCCTCCTCAAATTGAAATTAAGCGTATAAAGCTAGCTCTTGATGTTAAAGAAACGTTTTGCATTATTCAGTGTCGCCTCGGCAACCTCTTCCACGGAAATCCCTCTGATTTCAGCAATACGCTCCGCCACCAGGCGAACATATGCCGACTCATTGCGTTTTCCACGGTTGGGTACGGGCGTCAAATAGGGACTGTCCGTTTCTATCATCAAATGGCCCAGGTCAACCTGCTCAGCAACCTCAACGGTTTTTCTGGCATTCTTATAAGTCACAGGACCGGCGATTGAAATATAGGCACCCAGCTTCACATACTGTCTTGCGAGCTCTGCACTCCCTGAATAGCAGTGCATGAGTACACCATTCTCAAAGGCCCCCTCCTCCTTCAGAATATCAAAGGTCTCCTGATTGGCTTCCCTGTCATGTATAATAATCGGTTTTCCAACACGCTTCGCCATTCTAATCTGTTCTCTGAACCAGTGACGCTGAACGTCACGCGGCGAATTGTCATAGTGGAAATCAAGTCCGATTTCACCTATAGCTTTTACCTTATCTTTCTTGGCCATGGATTCCAGGAGCATCAGCATGCTCTCATCCATCGTCTTGGCATCATGAGGATGCACCCCTACTGCCGCAAAAATGCGCTCGTGGGACTCTGCCAGCTCTATGGCTTCCACAGACGATTCAAAATCGGCACCAGGATTCATAATATATTCGACGCCACTGTCAAAGGCGCGTTGTATGGTCTCTTCTCTATCTTCATTAAATCTTCTATCTGTCAAATGTGCATGTGAATCAAACAGCATGGATTTATCCTCCTATTCATAACACTACGACTCATTATATAAAAATGAGCGCACAATTTGCAAGAGGACATCCCCGCGAAGGGTACTTACCCACTTTTTAAAGGCCCTATACAAAAAAGGACCTTGAATCCTGTCCCTTTGCAAAAAGGCAGTTCAAGGTCCTCATAGCACGCCGGCATTCCGATTTCAAAATTCCCGAGGGATTCTCATTTCAGGTCTGCTGACGCTTTCTTATGAAATTAAGATACTGTTGCGCCCGACTCCATGTCTACAGAAACAAGCTTCAGCTTCTTACCCGATGTTGCGGCCAGAATCATGCCTTGAGAAAGAACACCGCGCAGCTTGACTGGCTTGAGGTTGGAAACAAGAATCACGGTTTCGCCCACAAGCGCATCTGGTGTGTAATGTCCTGCAATACCTGACACGACCTGACGCGTTTCTTCACCGACTTTAAGCTGTAGAACCAGAAGCTTGTCCGCGTCTGGATGCTTTTCAACAGAAACAATTTCTGCAACCTTGAGGTCCAGCTTTGCGAAGTCGTCAATTGTGATTTCTTCTTTCACCTTAGATTTCTTTTCTTTCTTTTCCTTTTTCTCAGCCTTTGGCTCTTCTTTCTTTCCGCCAAGCGCGTCCAGGGCTTCGATTTCTTTCTTTACATCGATACGCGGGAATAGGGATTCCCCCTTTTCAACCTTTGATCCAGCTTCAGTCAGACCAAAAATCTTAGAAGATTCCCAAACTGTCTTTTCACCTTCTTCAAGGCCAATCTGTTCCCAGATACCACGTGATGTGTGGTGCATGAACGGCTGAATCAGCACTGAAATAATACGAATGCTTTCAATCAGATTGTACAGCACTGTATCGAGCTCAGCCTTCTTTGCTTCATCCTTAGCAAGGGCCCAAGGCATTGTCTCATCAATATATTTGTTGGTTCTGCGGATAAATTTCCAAATCTCTTCGAGTGCATTGGAGTAGTCCAGAACTTCCATTTTTGTTTCTACACGGTTTGCAGTCGATACCGCAAGCTTTTTAAGGTCTTCATCAAACTCCAGAATCGCCTGAGACTTCACAATCTCACCAGCGTTGTACTTTTCAACCATGGCAACACTTCGGCTAACTAGGTTCCCGAGGTCGTTTGCAAGGTCGGAGTTGATTCTGTTCAGCAGCACTTCATTGTTGAAGTTGCCGTCAGAACCGAAGCTGTACTCTCTAAGTAGGAAGTACTTCAGTGCATCAACGCTGTAACGCTCGATTAGGACAACCGGGTCAACAACATTGCCCTTTGACTTAGACATCTTGCCGCCATCAAGGAGCAGCCAGCCGTGGCCAAAGACCATCTTTGGCAGCGGTGCACCCAGAGCCATCAGCATAGCTGGCCAAATGATCGTGTGGAATCGTACAATTTCCTTACCTACCAAGTGCACATCTGCAGGCCAGAACTTCTTGTACTTTTCAGTTTCCTCAGGAAAGCCCAGTGCTGTTGCGTAATTGCTTAGGGCATCCAGCCATACATAAATGACATGCTTTTCATCAAACGGTACCGGGATACCCCAGTCGAAGCTTGTACGTGTGATGCATAGGTCTTCAAGACCCGGATCGATAAAGTTCTTAATCATTTCATTAGCGCGCGATGCCGGAAGCAGAAACTCTCCGCCAGCAAGCAGGTCGCGGATTCGGCTTTGATATTTTGAAAGCTTAAAGAAATAAGCTTCTTCCTTTGTTGTTTGAACAGGGCGACCACAGTCAGGACATTTGCCTTCGTCAAGCTGAGACTCTGTCCAGAATGATTCACAAGGCGTACAGTACATGCCCTCATATTCACCCTTGTAAATGTCACCATTGTCATAAAGTTTTTGGAAAATTGCCTGTACGCGGGCTTTATGGTCTTCATCCGTCGTACGGATAAAGTAATCGTATGAAATCTCCATTGTATTCCACAGGGACTTGATGCCTTCGATCATGCCATCCAGATATTCCTTTGGCGCCATGCCTTTTTCCTTGGCTACCGTTTCAATTTTCTGTCCGTGCTCGTCTGTTCCTGTCAGGAACATAACCTCATAGCCCGTTGCTCTCTTGAATCTTGCAATGGCATCTGCAGCCACCGTCGTATACGTGTGCCCAATATGCAAGTTCGAACTCGGATAGTAGATTGGCGTTGTTACATAATACGTGCCCTTTGACATACTTTTTCCTCCTTTATTACACCTTACTTCATTCACTTTATGTCTGTCTTTAGAATTAGCTTTTCCAGTGTTCATACCCTATTCCATTTTATACTTCGGTGCTACTGTGCGCAAACTTTGATTGCACTGTATTTTTTACATCAGTAAATGCACAGAGCAATCTTTGATTGCTCCAGAGTTCTCTGAATTAATAAATGCACAGAGCAATCTTTGATTGCTCTTGTCGCTTTGCGCGCCATATGTTCCTATGAGCGAAGCGCCCATTTCAAATTTCATTTGAATGGGCGCTTCGCTCATAGGAACGCATTTCTTTGCCTTTTTCGCAAAAAAATAAAAAAACTCCATCCGCAAAGGGACGAAGATTGTCTCGTGTTACCACCCTATTTCACGCTTTCATCTCTGAAAACGCCTCAGTGTGAACGTGTCACACGCATGTTAACGGGTGCAAACCGCCAGAACCTACTTCAATCTTCAGCTCAGGAGCTCAGGGGCCATGTTCAGCTTCTCATCCGTACCGGTTCCCACCTGCTTCCGGCTCTCTTTGACTTCATTGAAACTTACTCTTCCCATCATCGCTTTTCCAAAATCTTGTTACGCTGTATTATAACACGGCATGTTCAGTCTAACAAGTCCGGTACCTGTGAAATTACTTTGCAGTCATGGGAAGGCATCCGTAACTTCAAGGAAAATTGATTATAAAGAAAAACAAAAATCAGTTGATTAACCCTGGCATGTATGATAAAACATTATGAGTAAAACAGGTAAGAACAAACGAGGTGATTATATGATCCCATCAGAACTCAATCCTTGGCTATGCCAACTGGATGCGAGCAAAATCGATGCACTCCAAATTAATCTGGAGGACAAGAAAATATCATTTAAGCTGACTCCAGCTGCTTCAGATCACGTCGATCTGGAATTTGACGGCGTAGATGCTTTCTATTATATAGATGATTCTGACACAGCACTGACTGCGGACTCGAAAAAGGACCTGATTCATTCGATTGCCTACCACAAGGCCGGCTTTGGTGAATTTGCTTCGGTCAAATCTCTCCCTGAGCTTTCAATGACTGAATCACCTATTGAAATATCCATCCCAAACTTCGCAATCAGTCTGAATGATTCCAGCATGTATATTGAAGCAAAATCCGTCAACATCAACGGCAACCGCTTTGATGTGCTCTAACTCAAACTTCCAATGTAAAATTCAAAGGGAAAGCCGTACTTAAAATGACGGCTTTCCTTTTTATCGCAATGCCTGCCTTAGGCTTCGGTATAGTAGGCTTTGACGATCTCTCCGTAATAGAGAACGTGAAAATCGCCTTTTGAATAATGTGCACCGCGGATATCAGCATTGAGGGTTCCCGGCTCCATGGCCTGCTTGTAAGCAACCTTGCATTCAATATGCAGATCACAGTCTGAAATGATTGGGGTATCGACCACCTGTGCCTCTGCAAGGGTCAGACCTGCAGTCTTTATCTTATCCATATCTCTTCCGGATTTTGTTCCGCAAAATGCCAGTGCCGCCTTCATGTCCTTTTTCACAGGCACGCTTACCGTGAAGGTCTGCGCCGTATCGATCATGGTATATGTATGACGTGAGTACCGTACTGGTACAACCAGCATGGGTTTATTCCATATATACCCCACGTTGCCCCATCCGATTGTCATCGTATTGACCTGCTCGTCTTGCTTAACGGTAAGAAATGCACCCCTTACGAGCTGCGTCAGAAAATCTGAGGACAATTCCTGAAACTTCACTTCTTTCATATCAATTTCTCCTTTCGAAAGTCTTTACTATAAATCATACCAAAAATAAGCAGGAGAATATACGCCCCTGTCGAATTGAATTCATACGCGCGGCGTAATTATGATATGATTATGATGTACCGCTCGTATTCTTAACCATACTTCAAATTGAGGTGATACCTATGAATAGCGCAATTAATATATCATTAACCTTCAAGGACATGGGCATGTTCGTCCTATGGGTACTTTTAACAGGCGTTCTTGTTTATATTCTGATGATCCTCATCAGATTCTACGGCGCCTTCAGGAAGATTACTAAAATCATGGACAACAAGAGCAAGGAAATTGATGCCATTTTGGAAGAGCTTCCCGGCATTACGCAAAATGTAAATGTCATTACCGGTGAAGTCGCACACGGCATGGAAGCATTTCACCAGACCGTAGACAATCTGGCTGAAACCTCAGACAATGTCACAGATGCCATTGCTGAAAAGAGCGGTCTTGCAGGCAAGTTTTCCTCACTTATGCATACGGTCTCAATGCTGAAGAGCTTTTACGATACATACTTCAATGCCGATGCTTCAGAGGACGACGAGGAGACGGTCATGGTATGCAAGGAAGTTCCCAAATCAGACTTCGATATGGACCGTGTTCAAAATAAAACCCAATCGGCTGAAGACCAGGAAGATATTTCAAAATAATTCTAAAGAGAATATTTAGATAGCCATTTCCCCGATTATGATTAAAGGTCTTGGGAAATGGCTATTTTTTTACTAGAAGACCCACGATTTGCCAAAACACCCTAGCCAATTTGAACTTTGGTAATGTATGATATTACTAAATATAGTATTTTTCTTATTAGGTTTTTGTCGTATTTTGTCGAGTGCGAAAGGCTTCCAATTCCCAGTTTTCACAGGATGTTGACGACCTATAGGAAAATAAATTTATCCATATTTCCAAATTTAAGGTGTTTTAATTGTATAATTTTGGGTAAAAGCATACTGGAAGTTCATATATTAACTATTTCTGCCTATTAAAATTAAAGATTTTCATTGTTTTACCAGAAAGTAGAAAAAAAGTGGTTGACTTTTATTGTAAACGTTGGTATTCTCTTATTAAGCGAATTTTGTCGAATAATGTCAAGAGGAGGAGTTAAAATGAAATCAACTGGTATTGTACGTAAGGTTGATGAACTTGGCCGTGTGGTAATTCCAATCGAATTGAGAAGAACTTTAAGCATTGGTGAAAAGGACGCACTTGAAATTTTTGTTGAGGGCGACACAATCATTCTTAAAAAATATGAGCCAGCATGCATTTTCTGTGGTCAAGCAAAAGGTGTTCGTAACCTGAAAGGTAAGAATATCTGCCCTGACTGTATCGAAGAAATGAAAAAGCTTTAAGGCTAGTCCAGCAAAAAACAATGTGGCACCGCAAGATAAACACTTAAGTTTATCCGCGGTGCCTTTTACTTTTTTGCCTTATTGATAGATTATGCCTTTTAGTCCTGAGTCGCCTCCATACGCTCAAGCCGTCCCAGCAGGAAGAGGTTTCCAGCTACTATAAGCGTTGAATAAAACGCCATCATCAGAAATGCTGTTTTCAGGGAGTGTGCGTCACCAATAATTCCTACAATGGGAAAGAGAACAATCATGTTCATGCTAAACATCATACTGTCCACCGACAGGAGGGTTGCCCGCTGTTCGCTCGGTATAAGCCGGTTGATGTAATCGCGTGTCACTACAAATAAAATGCCGTCAAGCGCCGACAGGTATATGAATGCCAGCCCTTCAAACCGGGTTAGGGCTATCAGCCAAAGTCCCCCACTGACAAGAACAGGCAATACCCTTAAAAGAACCCGTTCCCCCCAGCGTGCCTCTGCCTTGTGTGCATACAGGCCTGCAAATGCGCCGAATACGGATGCAGCTGCCAGCATAATCCCTATGCTCGACTCAGAGACCCCTTGATTCTTATAATAATTCTGAAGATAAAAGAATAAGGTTGTGATAAAAGTTATCAGCGTATTCACGGATAGATACAGGTAAGCAATCCGCGGTTTCTGACGGATCTGCCCTATGGATTCTCTTATCTGACGTTTCATGGAATGCAGTATGCTGCTTGAGCATTTCTCAAAGACCACAGGCTCAGTGAAGAAAAGGCTCTCCCAAACCGATACCAGGGCAAAAAGAATGCTAATCAAATAGACCCAGGTATATGAAATTGTTGCAATAAACCCGCCTAGAATAAAGGCTGCTGTGCTCGTAAGCTGGTAAACCAGCTCCTTTTTTCCTGTGACTTTCATAAACCGTTTGGTGTCATCCAGGGTCTTGAGACTGTCATAAATGAGTGCCTCCCCTGCACCTGACTCAAAATTGTAGGAAAGCGCCGCAATGACAAATGCGAGCGCATACGCCCAGAATCCCTGTCCTGTGAGTACAAGGATAAAATCCAGCACCGAAAAGATACGTCCGATGACTCGGCTCACTTTTCTTCCATACAGATCGGCGACAACCCCTGTCGGAATTTCCATCATAAATGATGTCAGATGAAAAATGGATTCTAGAATCCCCAGCTGAAAAAGGGACATGCCCTTTGACGCAAGATAAATCATCCAAAGCCCTCGTGTGAGGCTAAAGTTCATTAAAAAAGTAAATCGGTACTCTCGATTGATGTTCTTTCCTATTTTATTTATTATTGGTTCAGTCATTTCTTTTTCACTCAGATTCATGGTGAGCTCCTTTCATCCATACACGCTCTGTCATCTTTCCCGCCTCCCGTTTGTGCGCACAAAAAAACCGAGCAATACAGCTCGGTTCTATAATTGACAGAAATTGTATTTGCTAGCATAATTTAGTATTTTATTGTCGCACCTTCCCGTTTGCAGTATAATTGCCAGTTTTTGCAAACAAAGAAGCCGGCAGCGACGATAAAATTGTAGAATATGCGAGCTGAGCTTTCATGTTGTCCTCCGATTACATCATAGGCAGTACCCTAAGGACCACCTGTCCAATATAATCCTACCATAATCCTTGCTATAAATCTATTGTAAGCTTATAGACATCGCGCTTATTGAGCCCACGGGCAAGGGCCACCTCTGCAGCGGCTTCCTTCTTGCGCATGCCTGTATCGATGAGCACACGCAGATGATCTTCTATGGAAAGCTCCATATTCGGGTCTGTACTCACCTGAACGGCATCTGGATCAGCGCCTTCGACAATAAGAACAAACTCTCCACGCGGTGCATTTTCATCAAAATGGGCAATCACTTCTGAAACTCTCCCGCGCGTAAATGTCTCATACCTTTTGGTCAGCTCTCTTGCTGCAGTCATGCGTCGATCACCTAGGACGTCTTGTATGCTCTCAAGCGTCTGAAGAAGTCGATGCGGGGCCTCGTAAAAGATCAGTGTTCTGGTCTCGTACTGCAGAGCCTCCAGCGCCTCTTTGCGGCGTTTCTTATGACGGTCAAGGAAGCCTTCAAAGATGAACTTACCCGTTGGAAGTCCTGACGCTACCAGAGCTGTGACAAATGCCGTGGCACCAGGCTGACTCACAACAGTCAAATCGCTGTCGATGGCAAGCTTGATCAGATCCTCACCCGGGTCAGAAATACCAGGTGTCCCAGCATCTGTTACAATGGCAATGCTCTTGCCCTCAAGCATGCGTTCAATGAGTACAGGTCCCGCTTTGGCCTTATTGTGCTCATGATAGCTGAACAGCGGTGTATGGATTTCAAAGTGATTGAGAAGCTTCTTGGTATGACGTGTATCTTCAGCTGCTATGAGGTCAACCTCTTTCAACGTTTTAAGCACACGATACGTGATGTCATCCAGATTCCCGATGGGTGTCGGGCATATATATAAGATTCCCCTGTTATCCATTAGCCTTCCTGCCTTTCAAAACTGGTGATATTGGTGCTCCGGTAAATTTCAAATATTTCCTCAGTATAAGTCATATCCGCATTGCGGACAATTAACGGTTCGAGCACCTTGAGGTCGGGTCTTCCGCCTTTCGTGGCATGAACCAGGACAATATTTGGCTGCTTGCCCTCAAATGGATGTACAAAGCGCACGCGTTTGGGTTCAAGACCATACTTTCTGCACAGGACAAATATATCTACCAGACGATTGGGCCTGTGGACCATGAAAAAATGACCACTCCCTCTAAGCAGACTGCTTGCAGCAGATACGACATCTTCAAGATTGCAGTGGATTTCATGACGGCTTATGGCCTTGTAGTCCGAAGGATTGACCTCGCCCACACCTCTCGCCATGTAGGGCGGGTTCGAGATAACCACATCCGTGGAGTGCTTTCCCAAGTGCTCCAGTACGTTCTTAAGATTGTCCTCAATGATTTCAATACGGTCCTCAAGACCATTCAGCTGAACCGACCTGCGCGCCATATCAGCAACATCTGACTGGATTTCAAATGCTGCAATCTTTGAGTTCGCTGATTTTGCACTGACCAGCAGGGGAATGATTCCCGTCCCGGTACCTAGGTCAACAACCTTGCTGCCTTTCTTGACGCGTGCAAAATTACTAATAAGAACCGCATCGATTCCAAAACAGAAACCCGATGGATTCTGAATGATTTTAAGACCGTCTATCTGCAGATCGTCTACGCGCTCATGCGGCTTAACATACTTATTCACGCCTCTTCCTCCCAATTAAGAAGCTCGCACAGTCATCGATGAAAAACACCTTCTGATGTACGAGCTTGTTTCAATGCTTATGCGTCGTTAGACTTGTCAGGCTTCTGACGCTGCTTGTCAAACTTCTTGCCTTTATATCGTGGCTTTTTGTCACCCTTGTTATCGCGCCCATCTCTTGAGTCACGTTTTTCTTTTGAATCTCTGTTATCTTTTGAGTCCCTGCTGTCTTTTGCGTCGCGTTGGTCTCTTGGCTTCTTGTTTTTAGGATACCGCGGCCTGTCATTTCTCGGTTTCCTTGTTGGTTTCTTTCTGGACCTGTCATTCTTGTCGCCGATACCGTTTTTCTCATCATCCTTGAGCATGGCTTCAAGAGCACGTGCATCCTCTGAGTTCGGATCAATTTCAGCTGCAAGCTCAGACTCAGTGTAGTCTGCATCGTTTACAGCCTCTTCCTTGTTCTTCTTGCTGCAGTTTTCACCTTTTGAACAAGCGTGTGGCGGTTGGATTTCGTCTTTCTTGAAGAAGAGGATATCTTCGCCCAGCTCATTCTCATTTTCATTGAGAATCAATCGAACCTTGACCGACTCCTTCAAAATGACCGGTTCAATGACAACCGCAAGACCTTCAGGCGTCATGACGCGGTCGTTCTTTCTAGGCAGCTCCTTGCGAATATGGACATAATTCTCATGTTCATATCTCAGACAGCACATCAGCCTGCCGCAAATACCGGAAATTTTCGTCGGATTAAGGGATAGGTTCTGATCCTTTGCCATTTTGATTGAAACCGGCGCAAAATCACCCAACCAGTTTGCACAGCAAAGACCCACGCCACATGGCCCAATTCCGTTAAGCATTTTGGCTTCGTCACGTACACCAATCTGTCTAAGTTCAATGCGTGTTCTGAAAACAGAAGCCAAATCCTTTACAAGCTCTCTGAAGTCAACACGACCATCTGCTGTAAAATAGAAAATGACTTTGTTGTTGTCGAATGTGTATTCCACATCAATGAGCTTCATTTCAAGCTCATGCTTCATCACTTTTTCCTGACAAATTTCAAGTGCTTCTTCCGCGCGCTTCTTGTTTTCAAGGTGTATTTCCCTGTCTTCATCTGTCGCAATGCGTATTACCTTTTTAAGCGGCGATACGATTTCATCGTCTTTGACCTGCTTAGGTCCAACTACGACATCACCGTATTCGATGCCCCTTGCCGTCTCTACGATCGCTGATTGTCCCTTTTCTATTTCATGGACATCAGGATCAAAATAATAGACCTTGCCGGCTCTTTTAAACCGAACGCCTACAACTGTCACCATTTACATACCCTCCTGGATATCGAGAATTAATGTTTCGAGCAGCAGTCCAACATTGACATGTGATGCAAGCTGCCCTCTAGCATGTTCTATTCTTTCAATAACTGTAATAATCTGACTCGCTTTCAACCGGTAAGAGGCCTTGGTAAGTCTCTCCACCTGATCTGCATTAAAGAGCAGGGCTTCTTCTGCACCACTTTTTATAAGCATTATATCTCTAAACCACAGTTTCATTAAATCGAAAACCGTATCCAGTTTCTCTTTCTGATTTTCAAGTTCCGAAGTCCACTCGAAATTCTTAGCAGTCTTACGCATAATAAGGTTTTCTGAAAACTGGGTCACATCTTGTCTCAGCTGAATGAATGCTTCATCCTGAGAACACTCCTTGGCACGGCCGATGGAACCATCTGCAAAAGCTGCAAATACTTCCGCCTGCTCCTCTGACACACCTTGAACTCCAGTGAGATACGCGCGTATTTTAGGGCGCTGTATTCTCTGAAAAGAAACGCTTTGACACCGCGACATTATCGTAGGCAGCATTCCTGACACCTGATCGGTTATAAATATGATGACTGCGTACTTGGGTGGCTCTTCCAGAATCTTAAGAATTCTATTCTGAGCACTCAGGGTCATTGTATGCGCATCCTTGATGACAGCGATTTTACGTTCTCCAGTAAAAGGCTTCAGTTGTATGAACTCTTGGAAAAGTTCAATTTGCTTGTTCTTTATACTCGCTCCGTCTGGAACGATAATCTCATAGTCCGGATGGTTTGACGTAGCCATTTTCAGACACGAGGGACATGTCCCACACGCCTGATCTTCCTGCGTATCACAAAGAAGAGCTGCCGCAAGCGCTTCAGCTGTCATTGATTTTCCCACACCGCGCACACCTTCAAAAATGTAGGCATGTGCAAGCTTTCCAGACCTGAGGGATTTACGAATTCTTTCCTTTAGAGCTTCATGCCCTATGATAGTATCAAAATACATTTTAAACCTTCATATATTTTTCGACGTCAATTACAAAAACAGTAGCACCGCCAACGGTGACTTCAAGCGGCATGGACATATAACCGCCCGCTCCGCCAATCAGCGTGCTGGCAGGTGTAATTTCCTGGCGTGTCTTGCAGACTGACTTTATGATTTCACGGACCTTATCGACCTTGATTTCCTCAACGCCAATCAACAGCGTCGTATTGCCCGCTTTTAAAAAACCACCTGTTGAAGCCAATTTTGTGACTCGGAAATGATTCTCATTTAGCTTCTCTACAAGCTGAGCTGCATCTTCATCATGAACAATTGCTATTACAAGTTTCATTCTCATCACTCCATGGGTCTATTATACCACACCAAAACATTTCGGTTTACCTAAGCTTAATCGACCGTGCCCATTCTCCCAATCGGGAAAAAACGCACTACTGATTTTCCTATGATCCGGTCACTCTCTATTGGTCCGAGCTGTCTTGAATCCAAGCTCACGTAACGGTTGTCTCCCATCATGAAGTACATGTTCTCAGGAATGGTTATTTTCTCTACATCATGATTTGTAACTGTATGAATATAGGGTTCATCTATGATTTCATCGTTGACAAATACCACACCGCTCTGAATTTCAATCGTGTCTCCAGGACCTGCAATGACACGCTTAATCAGATTCTTTTTGGTATTTTCATTGACGATGAGACGCTGAATAAAATTCAGGGACTCAATGTCTTTCTTTGTCAGGGTCATATCCGATTCAAAGGATACGATATCACCGCGCTCCACATCCTGTGTTCGAAGCAGAACCAGGCGGTCGCCTTCAATGAGGGTCGGATACATGGACGTATTGTAAACGGTGGTTGTTGATATGAAAATATTCAGCGCAAAAAAGATAATCAGCGCGAAACCGATGGCTTTGATCCATTCAATAATTTCCTTTTTCATTATTCCTCCGATTCTCTATTGTCAATGACCTCAATGGTCTTCAGTGTCTTATCAGAAGTGCCAATCACAGCATGTCCATGCTCTGTCCATCTGAGAATACCGCTCACAATTTCCTCCGTCAGCAGTTCTCCTGGAGAACACATTGGAATGCCTGGCGGGTATGGTATGACATACTCAGCACATATACGTCCCGCACTTTCAGCTATGGGTATCCGGCAAGTCTTTCTGTCAAATGCTTGAGCAGGTGTCAGCATGACTTCTATTTCAGGATAATTCGACAGTCGGTAGCTTTTCTCAGGAGCCTTGACACCAAGCTGCCTTAGCCCTTCTAAAAGTCTCATGAAATCCTCTTTTGTATTCCATATGGAAGTGACACAGACTAGACTGTCTGCAGTCGCGTACTCGATTTGAATCCCATATTCTTGTCTGAGTGCCTCTTCCACAGCTTCTGCATCTTCGACAAAAATGACCAGCTTGGATATGTCATGAAGAAAGTCCTGCTCGACCTTCCCAAAAGCACCCAGCACAGGGATATTCATCTCTGCCAGTGCCCCATGCACTTCCTTCAGATTATCCACCAGTGTCTCAGCCATGGCTTTTCCCCGGTCTCCCATATAGTCAAGCGTACTTTCAAGTGACATGAGAAGGGGATAGGACGGACTCGAGGACTGCAGCATGGATAGCCATTTTTCAAGTCGATTCTGATCGATTCTGTCCGTTCCGATATGAAGCATGGACGCTTGCGTTAAAGCATTCATGGACTTGTGCGTACTCTGAACAGCAGCATCTGCACCGCATTGCAGAGCAGATTTTCCGAAGGCGCCGCTGAGTGCAACATGCGCACCATGGGCTTCATCTACCAGCAAAACCGCGCCATGCGCATGCACGACAGCGGCAATACCCGCAACATCTGAATGAATTCCCTCATATGTGGGACTTGTGATCATGACGGCTTTAATGGAAGGATTGGCCTTAAGGCTGACTTCAATATCCTCCGGTCTTACACCCATGACTATGCCATAGTCCCTATGCACAGCAGGCTGGACATACACAGGCTCAAGACCCCCAATAATGCAAGCCGTATGGACCGATTTGTGGGCATTTCGAGCAATGAGCACCGACTCGCCTGGCCTTGCCGCACTGAGCAGCATTGCCTGATTCCCGCAAGTCGTGCCGTTTATGAGAAAATAAGTCGCTTTACTAGAAAAAATTTCTGACGCGCGCTTTTGCGTCGTGAGAATTGCTTCCTGTGGATGATGCAGATTGTCTGTTCCCGGAATCTCTGTCACATCTAGATTCGAATAAGGAAGCTCTAGACCTCTTCCATTTTTATGTCCAGGCACGTGAAGCGATACAGGCTGCTCCGCGTAATAGGCCTCCACAGATGCACGTATTGAAGTGAACTTCATCTAAACCGCCTTGCTAAGACTCGATTTCAAACCCGAAAGGAATTTTTCATCCGGCTCAAAGACCAGATTCCTTACGTCGCCTTCATCCTCGAATGAAATGACATACCAGTTCTTCGGGTCACCGTTCAGAACAAAGCGATGCAGGCGTTTGATCTTCGATGCGTTCTCGAACTCATTAAATGCCTCCAGTGCCTTCACCTGTTCCAAATGAATCGTATATACAACATGATTCGCTCTGCCGAGCGCTCTTTCCAAAATCAGTTCCTCGCCAATCAGCTTGTAATCATACTGCGCCAAATGCCTGTATATGAACCTGAAGCAAAAGACAGTGCATATCAATAAAGTTCCAATTGCCGCGAGACTACCCGCAACTGGACCAAATCGAACCGCCCATCCCATGACCAGATTCATAACGATGATTATTGCAATCAGCAACAGCCCCATCTTCCAGAAGCTCAATCTCTCATGCTTCAAAGACTGTCTGCACAACTTACCCATTCAACGTACCCCTTCCTTGTCTGTAGCACGTGTTCTTTTCCGCTTTTCCCGGGAAAACCGGATAACATTGTCAGGCAGCTTAGCCTGTGCACGTTCGCGTCTACTATCTTTCCTTGCAGCCTTCATGACATCTTTTCCTATATCGTACAAAACTGCCCCCATAACTGAAAGCGTAACAAGTCCAACTGCAACGAGCACTGCTGTCTCAAAATAGTCCATATTTTCACCTGTATATTATGACTTTACAACACATTCATTCTATCACTTTCATGTATTCTATTCAAAATTTTTTCCTATATATAGTGCAGCTATTGTGACAGTATGTTAATATGTTAGAAACTTATTGATAAAGCAAGGAGGAAAAACATGCTATCCAAGAAATTATCCGCTATTTCCCCGTCTGTTACCATTGGAATCAGCACAAAGGTTGCACAGCTGCGCCGCGAAGGTCATGAGATTATCAGCCTCAGCATCGGCGAGCCTGATTTTATGACACCCGAAGGTGCAAAAAATGCAGCAATTGAAGCCGTTCATGCAAACAAGACAAAGTACGATGCAGCCGCAGGCCTGCTTGAACTTAGAGAAGCAATCTGCAACAAGTTGGAAACTGAAAACGGTGTCACTTACACAGTAGACGAGATTGTTGTTTCAAACGGTGCCAAACACGCCATCACAAACACCCTGATGGCCCTTCTGGATCCAGGTGATGAAGTCCTCATTCCCAAGCCGTACTGGACAAGTTATCCGGAAATGGTGAAGCTCTGTAGCGGCGCACCGGTGTTCGTAGAGACTCAAAAGAGCAATCAGTTCAAACTGACAGTTGATGATCTGAAATCTGTCATTACAGACAAGACAAAAATCATCTTCATAACAAATCCATCAAATCCTTCTGGTGCGGTCTATACCAAGGAAGAACTGGAGCCTGTTGTGGCATACTGTGTTGAAAAGGGTATCTACATCATCGCCGATGAGATTTACGAGCGTATTTGCTATCTTGATACATTCACATCCGTTGCAAGTCTGTCTGAAGAAGCAAAGGATATGACTGTAATCATCAATGGACTTTCAAAATCTGCTGCCATGACTGGATGGCGACTGGGCTACACAGCCTGCAAAAAAGAGATTGCAAAGGCCATTTCAACAATCCAGGGTCACCTTGTGTCACATCCTTCCACCATCACGCAGTGGGCTTCTGTTGAAGCACTCAATGGCTGCCAGGATGATATGGTGCATATGGTTGAAGAATACAAGTCACGCCGCAACGAAGCCATCCGTCTTTTCAGTGAAATAGAAGGCGTGGAACTTGTACAGCCTGACGGTGCCTTCTATCTTTTTGCAGATATGTCTGTCATCAAGGAAAAAATGGCCTATACAGATTCCTTCTCCATTGAAATCTGCAACCAGCTTCTTGATACATACAAGCTTGCCGTTGTTCCAGGCATCGCATTTGGACTGGATGACTACATAAGACTTTCTTATGCAGCAGATATCAACGATATCCGCGAAGGCATCAGCCGCATCAAGAAATTTGTAGAGTCACTGGCTTAAAGCATTCATTTTGATAGGATGACTTCACGTCTAGTTGTATTTCAGACATGTAAAAAAGACCTATGGGCGCATCCCATAGGTCTTTTATATTGCCGATTTTCATCGATGGATCCAGTCTGAACTCTATTTTAGCACTTCTTTTCCACCCATATATGGACGAAGTGCTTCAGGAATTACAACGCTGCCATCAACCTGCTGATAGTTTTCAAGAATAGCAGCCATGGTACGTCCAACAGCAAGACCTGACCCGTTCAGTGTATGCACATGCATAACCTTCTTTGTTTCATTGTCTCTGTAACGGATATTCGCACGTCTTGCCTGATAGTCTTCAAAATTAGAGCAAGAGCTAATTTCCAGATATCTGCCATAGCTTGGCATCCAAACTTCGATATCGTAAGTTTTTGCTGAGCTGAAGCCCAGATCGCCTGTACACAGCTGTACCACCCTATAAGGAAGTCCCAGTCGCTTAAGCACTTCTTCTGCTGCTGCAGTGAGAATTTCAAGCTCTTCATAAGACTTGTCCGGTTCAGCGAACTTGACCATTTCAACCTTGTTGAACTGGTGCTGACGGATAATACCGCGTGTATCACGACCTGCAGATCCCGCTTCCTTTCTGAAGCATGGCGTATATGCCGTATGATTGATTGGCAGGAGGTCCTGCTCTAGAATCTCATCTGAGTACAAATTCGTAACCGGTACTTCAGCAGTTGGAACTAGGAAGAAGTCCTTAGCTGGAATATGGAACATGTCATCTTCAAACTTAGGAAGCTGCCCCGTACCCGTCATCGCACCTCTATTGACCATAAACGGTGTCATGACTTCAGTGAAATTGTGGTTTTCCGTATGCAGATCAAGCATGAAATTGATCAGTGCACGCTCAAGCTTGGCACCTTGATTCTTCAGGACTGTGAAACGGGCACCCGCAATTTTTGTACCGCGCTCGAAATCCAGAATATCCAGGTCTGTACCGACGTCCCAATGTGCCTTCGGCTCGAAATCAAACTTCGTTGGTTCGCCCCACTTGCGAACTTCACGGTTGTCTTCATCGCTGTTTCCAACAGGCGTTCCTTCACATGGTGTGTTCGGAATGCCTAGAAGAAGATCTGCAAGCGCCTCATCAATATCTTTCACCTTGGCGTCCAGCTCTTTGACCTCTTCAGAAAGCGACTTCATTTCAGCCATGATTTCTGTTGTATCCTTGCCTTCTTTTTTAAGCATTGGAATCTGTTTTGAAACCGTCTTCTGCTTGTTCTTCATATCTTCAACTTTTGCAATGATTTCGCGTCGCTCTTTATCCAGATCAAGAACCTTTGAAAGGCCAAAATCGCCCTTTCCTCTAGATTCAACGGCTTCCTTCACGGCATCGTAGTCAGCTCTGATTCTTTTAATATCCAACATTGTTCATTCCTCCTTCTTACGAATCAAGTAAGTACACACAACAATTCAAAATATTTTGAGTGCCCACCTTCTCATGGATACCCAATAAAAAAAGCTCCTCGTCCCTTATTCAATAGAAATCTTGAATAAGGGACGAGAAGCTCTATTTCCCGCGTTGCCACCCTGATTGAACGACATATAAATGCCGAACCACTTTGTGATGCAGGATATCGGCTGCAAACCGTCCGACTTTCACCGGAAGACTCCAGAGTGGATTTCTATAAAAACACACATCAGTTCACACCAGCCACTGACTCTCTTAAGTGCTTTTCATATACTTGTCTCTTTCATAGTCCTAATATTGTTCTTAAATATAGCACAGTTTTTTTACCCTTTCAAGTGGAAAAGGAAAAATTGCTTCATATTTCCTTTTTCAAGATATTGAAAACCGTTCTTTCCGCTTGAATGAGCTTGTCTTTCATTTTTTTAGGCGGCATCTTAAACACCTTTGTCAGCTGCTTGAAATTTAGTGGCTTGCTGTCGCCTATGCCATATCTTAATCTGATTATCTGCTCCATTTGCGCATCTAGCTTTTCCGTTTCGACCAGATCCTCAAGACGCGCTTCAACATACACCAGTGCTTCCTTTGAAACCACTTGCTCCATAAGACCACCTCTTCATCTATCTGGAACGCTTGTTTGTTGTTTGAAATATATGATCACCAATCAAGTATTTACTCAATGATACTTCTTCCTCTTTATTCATCCCCATAAGAGATTTGAACCATTGCAGGATTCTATACATATCTTCACCTACTTCGCTTCAAAACTTGTTTCAAGCCCAATCAAAAACCAACAAACCTATTCTATTATATTTGAGTCGCCTAGACAAGTAAAAACTCCTTAACATCAGCCCTGCGTGCGATACAAGTTCAGAAGCAGTCCAGAACGTTTCACCATTTCGTCCGAATGGGAGTTGATAATCCGAATTTCACTGGACGTGTTCTTTTCGTTCAGCTGATCGAGATGCTTGAGCTCATTTTTCAAATGCCGGACAGTCCCTGAATTACCATCAAAAATCTGAATGTCGTCTCCGAAAATCTTGCGGACAGCTTCCTTTAAAAAGACAAAGTGGGTACACCCAAGGACAATGGCCTTAACCTCTGTGATGTCAACACCTTCAAAGCATGCCTTCAGCGCCGATTCAACCTGGTCGCCCTCAACCAGTCCCTTTTCCACAAGTGGTACGAGACTTGGACACGGCACCTTCTTAATTGAGCCAAGAACATCAAGACGCTGAACAAGACGCTCGAATTTCTTTTCCCTTAGGGTAACTTCCGTCGCCATTACGGCAACCTGTCCCCGGTCTGTGTGCTCCACTGCAGGTTTAAGCGCAGGCTCCATCCCGATAATGGGTATGTCATATCTTTCCCGAAGGACCTTGATGGCAGCACTTGTTGCCGTATTGCATGCAACAACTATGGCTTTGACACCCTGCTCAACAAGATAGTCACTGACCTTTACTGACAGATCGATGACCTCATCAGTGGTCCTGACACCATATGGAGCATTTGCGGAGTCCCCGTAATATATATAATTTTCAGTAGGCATATATCGGAGCAGCTCCCCGAGTACGGAGATTCCACCCATGCCTGAATCAAAAACACCGATTGGTGCCGACCTCTTCATATTTTCACCACCAAAATTTTCGTACTCATATTATATTATCTGTCAGGCAGTAAGACAAGATTTTGACCAAGATTCGACCGATTTTCGTCACGGCCGCTGCTGTGTATAATCTGCACTGGAAAAGTGAGTTATCCACATGTTAACAATCGCCTGTGTATAGTTTTTACTCTACATATTTCTTGACGAATACGTGTATAATTATTATTGAAAGGAGATGTCCCTCATGCGACAGATTAACTGCAGAAAATGCATTCATTTCTATATAACATGGGATCAGAAGAATCCATATGGCTGTAAGTACTTTGGATTCAAGACGAAGCTTCTGCCTTCCGTTACAGTCTACAAGAGCTCAGGTGAACCCTGCAAGGCTTTCAAGTCTAAGGATAATACGCCCCCCCACTGATGGTGGATCTTTCCCAAAATATATATGAAATGTACCTGTGTTTGAGCGCAAAAAAAGTGAGACCGGTGTTCCGGTCTCCAAAACAAGTGAGTGATTCAGTTGATATAAGGAGACAAAACGGTTAAACCATTCTGCCGAATATCACAAAGTTGTGCTTACGAGTGCAGTTTCATATCACCTGACTTAATCATACCACGTTTTCTCATAAATTCAGAGACGATCAATGACAAAATTGCCGGTAAAACGAAATGCAAGAGTCCCATTTTCAGGACAATCTCAGACATGGGTGTTGTCTCAGACATTGCAGCAATCGTACCAAACTGGCCTACGAGGCCACTTGTACCCATTCCTGCCCCAATGCTGTTTGATTCCATTTTGAAGATTGTAGTTCCTAGTGGTCCTATTATACCACTTACAAGCGTCGGTGGAACCCAAATTAGCGGATTTCTAATAATATTTGGCACCTGAAGCATAGAAGTGCCCAGTCCCTGTGCAATAAATCCACCAAACCCATTTTCCCTATATGAAATGACTGCAAATCCAATCATTTGCGCTGAACATCCTATAAGCGATGCACCGGCTGCAAGTCCTGAAAGACCTAATGATATGGCCAGCGCCGCACTTGATATGGGCAGTGTCAGAATCATGCCCATAAGTATGGCCACGATAATCCCCATCGGAATCGGGTGAAGAACCGTTGCTGTGTTGATGACTTCACCAAGCGCACGCATGATCATGGCAATCCATGGGCTGATTGTTGTACCCACAAGACCTCCCACGATGATGGTCAGTGCTGGAACCAGTACGATATCCACTTTTGTCTTGCCTGCGATGACTTTCGAAAATTCAGCCGCACAGAGTGCTGCTACAAAAGCGCCCATAGGCTCTCCAATGGAAGCCATAAAAGCACCGGTGTCTGTAACCTTCAAAGAACCTGCACCAATGGCACCGGCCACAATGGATGCAAATATGCCAAGAGGCGGTGCCCCGACACTGTATGCCACTGCACCACCGATTGCAGGTCCCATCATGAACTGTGCCATCTTTCCGTAATGCACAAGCTGATCAAGACCTGTGAAATCACCAATTTGCTTAAGAATCAAGCCGATAATGAGTGATGCAAATAGGCCAAGTGCCATGCCGTTAAGTGTCTTTATCAAATATTCCCGTATGTTGAACGATTTCATTGTTTTTCATCCCCTTGCTACAGCTCAATATTCATGCTGATATCCATTGACCTATATGAATGGGTCAGCGCACCAACACTAATAATGTGAACGCCTGTCGCTGCAATATCTTTTACAGTATTCAGATTAACCCCCCCTGATGCCTCCAGGATTGCTTTGTCAGCAGCACGCTCCACAGCGGTCTTCATATCTACAAGGGACATATTGTCGAGCATGATTATATCTGCACCTGCTTTAAGCGCAGTCTCCAGCTCTTCCAGGCCCGTCACCTCAACTTCGACCTTGACCGTATGGCCAATTTTCCCCCGAATGCTTCCGACAGCCTCCATGATGCCGCCTGCAGCCTTAATATGATTGTCCTTAATCATAACTGCATCAGAAAGACTGTATCTGTGATTGAAGCAGCCGCCGACACGTACAGCATACTTTTCCAGCTGTCTAAGTCCCGGTGTTGTCTTGCGCGTATCTACAATCTTTGTCTCATAACCACTGACAGCCTCTGCAAACCGGCTGGAAAGTGTGGCTATGCCCGACATACGCTGAAGCAGGTTCAGGGCGAGTCTTTCACCCTTTAACATGTCAACAGCAGGTCCGGTGACCTTGAACAGCACTGTGCCCTTGTCGACTGCGTCACCATCCTTTATAAAATGCACCACTTCAAATTGTGGACTGATTTTTTTAAAAACCGCTTCAAAAACCTCTGTTCCCGCAATTACACCAGGCTCTTTGGCTGTAACTTCCGCACTGACATTTTTGTTTTCAATGTCCAGCATATCGGTTGTCATATCCATATAGGGCATGTCTTCAATCAGCCAATTCTCTATTTGTCTTTCAAGACCCATGAATTTCAATGCTACTCTTCCTTTCAGTACACAATATGACTTCCGAGAGAATCCGATCTGTCGCAGGCCGCCAAAATCACCTGATGTGCCACATAGGCCATATTGTAGGCTTCAATGTCTTCCTCACTCGATACAATGCGCCCTCCCAGTTCTTGCAGAAGGGTACTCATCTGCGCTTGTCCTCTTTCTAGAAGCGCCTTCTTTCGAATGATTCCAGCTGATTTTGTCAGCGTTTCTCTGACCGCCAACTTTACAGCGTCAGCATCAAATGTGTTCTCCGCTTCAGACCGATAGTTCAGCAGCCCTGTTATGGGTGCCGTATTTCTGAGCCCATTGATTTGACTTGCAATACGCTTACCAAACACAAGTCCTTCAAGCAGGGAGTTGCTTGCCAGCCTATTAGCTCCATGAACTCCAGTACAAGCAGTTTCACCGCACGCATAAAGGCCTTCCATGCTCGTATTTCCCTTCATATCTGTCTCAATGCCACCCATGATATAATGCTGGACCGGTCTAACTGGAACAGGAACTGCTGCCATATCGTAGCCGACACTCAAGCATTTCTCGTATATGGTTGGAAATCTTTTTGAGAGATAGTCTTTTCCTAGGTGCCGCACATCCAGATAAAGTGTCTTTCCACTTAGCATCTGGTCAAACATGGCCCTTGATACGACATCCCGTGGCGCAAGCTCCTTAAGTGGATGTTTGCCTTCCATAAAGCGTTCCCCATCTGAATTGATCAGATGACCGCCTTCCCCACGGACAGCCTCTGAAATCAGAAAGGTTGTCTTTCCATCTGAATAGGCAGTCGGATGAAATTGAATGAATTCCATGTCCTTCAACGTTATCTGTGCTCGCAGTGCCATTCCCAGTCCGTCGCCTGTTAGAATACCTGTGTTTGTCGTCGCTTCATACAGTCCCCCGACACCCCCAGTGGCGAGTACGACATTACGACTTGCAAACACTTTTCTAATCCCCCTATGAACGGTTAAAATGCCGACTGCCTGACCATCCTGTTCAAGTATGTCGACGGCTGTGGTATGTTGAGCGAAGTCAATGTTCTTTCTTTTAAGCGCCACCTCAATAAGTCCTTTAATGACGGCTTCGCCGGTATAGTCCTTGTAGTGAAGGACACGCCTTGTGCTGTGTCCGCCTTCCTTTGTCGAAAGGAGATTGCCCTCTTCGTCACAGTCCAGCTCTATACCTAAATCAAGCAGCTCATGAATACGTTCATGGGCTTCTTCAATCATTACACTGACCGCTTGAAAGTCATTATAGGCACTTCCAGCCTTCAATGTATCTTCAATATGAATCGGCACGTCCTCCGCATGCATAGCGGCAGCAATGCCGCCCTGCGCCAGATTGCTGTTACTGTCGGAGAGAACCGACTTTGTAACGACAAGAACCCTTAGGTCCTCTGCTATGGACAGTGCTGTATAAAGACCGGCTATGCCTGATCCCACGACAATGCAGTCATACGTCTTTTCGTTGCCCATATCGGCTTCAAAATCCATTAGATACCGTCGTGTCATTTGTCTCACCTGCTTATCTGGTTACACTGAGCATTCGTTCAAGAGCTTCATACGCCTTTACACGAATTTCCTCTGATACAGTAATTTCATATGTTTCATCTTTTAGTGCCGTATAGACATTCTCAAGAGATGTCTTTTTCATATTGTGGCATGTGAGAAATCCTGAGAGTATTCTGAAATCCTTGTCCGGATTTTCTTTACGCAGGGTGTGAAGTATGCCCATTTCAGTTCCTATGATAAAAGACTTCTTGTCTGAATTGCGCACATGTTCAATGATTTGTGCAGTGCTGCCCACAAAGTCCGCACGCTCTACAAGCTTAGGATTGCATTCCGGGTGAATGAGTATTGGTGAATCCGGTCTTGCTGCCTTATTTGCTTCAAGTTCTTCAAGTCTCACACGCTCATGGGTGATACAGAAGCCATCCCATCGAATGATTTCCGTGCCTGGCACTTGCTGCTGCACGTAGTGGCCCAGATTCTTATCTGGGGCAAATAGGATCTTCTCAGCACCCAGATACTCGACAACCTTAACCGCATTTGAAGATGTGCAGCAAATATCGCTATAGGCCTTAACCTCTGCTGAAGAATTCACATAGGTCACGACTGGAATTCCCGGGTTTTCATCTCTGAATTTCTTAAGGTCCTCACCAGTGACCATATCAGCCATTGGACATCCCGCATCGATAACAGGCAGGATAACCTTCTTTTGTGGACTGAGGATTTTCGCACTTTCCGCCATGAAATGAACACCACAGAATATAATCATGTCGTGGTCAGTTTCTGACGCTACCTGACTGAGCTTCAAGGAATCTCCAACAACATCTGCAACATCCTGAACTTCAGGTATCTGATAGTTATGCGCCAGTATGATTGCATTCTTCTCTTTTTTCAGTCTCTTTATTTCTTCTATCATATGGATTTGATCCAAGTTCGTCATTCCTTTCAATTCGACAACTGTATACACAGGTGTCTTGTCACCTCAAAGCATAATAATAAGCCGCTTAAAGGCTTATTGGCTATTCCGATATAAAACCATTTTCCCGTAGATCACGCACAAGTGCCTGATATATTTTTTCGCTCGGCACCTCTATTGTATGAATATGTTCACCCTCTGTCAATGCTGAAAGTGGAAGTGCTGAAGCTGTCTCTACCTTTTTCAGAAAATCGCTTAGAGACCGTTTTGAATCGATCATCAGCTGGCCAATGATTTCACCATATACAGGATGCTCCACAATGACATTGAGTACCTTACAGCCATATTCAAGCATAATCTTGAGTTCGTCGCCTATTCTTGAACAATCATGCTGACACACGACTGTCTTGATTAACAGGTCCTTTTTCACTTCGCTTGGTATGAAATATCCGTTCGATGCTGCAACAATATTATAGCCAGATGCTCTCAATACAGCTATATCCTGTACTATCACCTGACGGCTAACATCGTATTTCTTAGCGAGACATGAACCGGTTACAGGCTCTGACCCAGTTTGAAGCAATTCAATTATTGCATCTCTTCTCGACTGCGTCATAAATCGCTCCTCTCATTTTTCTTGCCGTGAATATATCCAATCATATTAACGAAAACATTTTATTACTTTCCACGCAGAACGTCAATACACATGCTTATTTGATCCTTTTCAAGTGCATCCTATTTTTAAGCAATAAAAAAGCCCTGATTAATCAGGGCTGACTTTTACAGTACATGTCTTCTTTCAAAGTTCTCTTTAGAATGGCTGATATGCTCAATGATTTTTTCTACTGCCTTGTCCTGATCTCTTTCAATAAAGGCGTCCAGGATCTCCTTATGCTCATTAAGCGTGTGCTCCATACGGCCTTCTGTCTTTAACGACTCATAACGTGTGCTCTTGATAAACAACTGGAAGTCTCTAAGCACGTGCTCAAGAAAGCGGCTATTTGTTGCACTATAAATCAGTTCGTGGAATTTTGTGTTCAGTTCAAAGATTTTATCTACGTCTTTCTTGAAAGTATAGAATTCCATGAGTTCGTAAATTTCCTTGAGGCTGTCCAAATCTTCCTGCGACATTCTCTCTACAGACCACTTAGCTGCAATAGCTTCAATAGTCTCACGAATAGTATATATATCCATGATGTCTTGAGCAGTCACACCTTTAACGATTACGCCACGGTTTGGAATGTTTTCAACCAAACCATCAAGTTCTAACTGCTTTAGAGCTTCTCGGACAGGTGTTCGGCTAACGCCCAGTTCATCAGCCAATTTCGCCTCTACGATTTTCTCACCTGGATTGTACATACCATTCAGTATGTCTTCTCTAATTTTTTCAAAGATAATAGAAGTTAAGGACTTGTTCTCCTTCTTCTGGTCAAAAAGGTCCATTATAAAAATGCCTCCAAAATATTACGCGTAGATTGTATAAATATCTGTACATTAAACTGCTATCTTATTCTATATCACTTTCTATAGAGTGTCAACGATAGAAACGCTCATTTTTCAACGTTTTTGGCTGTTTTTCATTTTTTATTTGTGTACTTTATCTAAAGAAAGGGATTATTATGTATACATTATATTTATAGTCTTCACACATGCAAAAGAAAAAATGTATTCTATTTTTTGAAATCTTTCACATTCATGTTTGTAAATGAGTTCAATTAAGTGTAAACTTCCTCAAACTCTAGTGTTTTCAATGGCTACAAGCTATTCTCCCATTCAATTAGATCCTGATTATGTGAAAGTTCATCTTTTAATTCTTGCAATATTTTAAGCAATGTTCTTTTTATGTGAAGTTTTTTTGAAATAATTTGTATTTTTTAAAGTTAAGAGAATGTTAAATGCTTATAAATAAGCATTATTTTAATGATTTGCTTAATTATTGCACGCACTGCCAAAACATTTACTGAACACCATTATAAACGGATCTCTCCTGCGTCTACCCATATACTAAAAGGTCCATACATTGAGCGCACCTCACATTTGAGAAGTTAAGCAGCTCTTTGCAGCACCCAAAATGTTTCTGTTTATTCACCTAAATAAAAAAGTTCTGAACATAACATTCAGAACTTTTTTACTGGAGCGGAAGACGAGATTCGAACTCGCGACCCTCGCCTTGGCAAGGCGATGCTCTACCACTGAGCCACTTCCGCAAAATATGGTGCGGGTGGAGGGACTTGAACCCCCACGTCTATTGACACCAGAACCTAAATCTGGCGCGTCTGCCAATTCCGCCACACCCGCATGTGTGTTTCTTTAAATTAAAAAAATCTGCCACGAGGCAGAATATATATTCTCGCTCTCGCGATAAATTTTATTAAGAAACCGGCGACGACCTACTCTCCCAGGGGGCTTCCCCCCAAGTACCATCGGCGCAGAAGAGCTTAACTGCTGTGTTCGGAATGGGAACAGGTGTGACCTCTTCGCCATCGTCACCGGATTTCTTATGAAGAATTGCTCCTTCAAAACTGCACATGATCTTAAAAGACGTGTGTTTCACTTTGGTTTGACCCAAATTCTTATTGGTCAAGTCCTCGACCTATTAGTATCCATCAGCTGAGTACATTGCTGCACTTACACCTTGGACCTATCAACCTGTTAGTCTATCAGGGGTCTTACTCCATAAAGGATGGGAAATCTTATCTTGAGGGGGGCTTCGCGCTTAGATGCCTTCAGCGCTTATCCCGTCCAAACGTAGCTACTCTGCAGTGCTCCTGGCGGAACAACAGATACACCAGAGGTTTGTCCATCCCGGTCCTCTCGTACTAAGGACAGCTCCTCTCAAATTTCCTGCGCCCACAGCGGATAGGGACCGAACTGTCTCACGACGTTCTGAACCCAGCTCGCGTGCCTCTTTAATGGGCGAACAGCCCAACCCTTGGGACCGACTACAGCCCCAGGATGAGACGAGCCGACATCGAGGTGCCAAACCTCCCCGTCGATGTGGACTCTTGGGGGAGATAAGCCTGTTATCCCCGGGGTAGCTTTTATCCGTTGAGCGACGGCCCTTCCATTCGGTACCGCCGGATCACTAAGTCCGACTTTCGTCCCTGCTCGACCTGTATGTCTCGCAGTCAAGCTCCCTTCTGCCTTTGCACTCTTCGCGCGATTTCCAACCGCACTGAGGGAACCTTTGAGCGCCTCCGTTACTCTTTAGGAGGCGACCGCCCCAGTCAAACTGCCCACCTGACATTGTCCCGACGCTGGATAACAGCGCACGGTTAGGACACTGATATAGCAAGAGTGGTATCCCAACAGTGGCTCCACGCATACTAGCGTACACGCTTCTTAGCCTCCCACCTATCCTGTACATGCTATACCAAAGTCCAGTGCCAAGCTACAGTAAAGCTCCACGGGGTCTTTCCGTCCTGCTGCGGGTAACCGGCATCTTTACCGGTACTACAATTTCACCGAGTCCATTGTTGAGACAGTGCCCAAATCATTACGCCTTTCGTGCGGGTCGGAACTTACCCGACAAGGAATTTCGCTACCTTAGGACCGTTATAGTTACGGCCGCCGTTTACTGGGGCTTCGATTCAAAGCTTCGCTTACGCTAACCTCTCCTCATAACCTTCCAGCACCGGGCAGGCGTCAGCCCCTATACATCGTCTTTCGACTTAGCAGAGACCTGTGTTTTTGGTAAACAGTTGCTTGGGCCTGTTCTCTGCGGCCGCTTCGGGCTTTAACACCCTAATGCGGCACCCCTTCTCCCGAAGTTACGGGGTCATTTTGCCGAGTTCCTTAACAATGGTTATCTCGCTCGCCTTAGTATTCTCTACTCACCTACCTGTGTCGGTTTACGGTACAGGCACCTACAATCTCGATAGAAGCTTTTCTTGAAGGACTCTCCGGCGACTTCGCTACTTATTTTTCACTCCCCATCACGCCTTGCAATTAAAGAACCGGATTTGCCTGATTCTTCTCACTTGACGCTTGGACGCACATCCATCAGTGCGATCGCTTTGCATTCCCTGTCACTCCATCTCTCAAACGATTTTCGGTGGTACTGGAATCTTAACCAGTTGTCCATCGCCTACGACTCTCGTCCTCGGCTTAGGCCCTGACTAACCCTGGGCGGACGAACCTTCCCCAGGAAACCTTAGGTTTTCGGCGGGCAGGATTCTCACCTGCCTCTCGCTACTCATGCCAACATTCTCTCTTGTATGCAGTCCACCACTCCTTACGGTATAGCTTCTGCCCGCATACAATGCTCCCCTACCCAGTACAATGTACTGCCGTAGCTTCGGTGCCAAGTTTGAGCCCCGGTAATTTTCGGCGCAGGGTCACTCGACTAGTGAGCTATTACGCACTCTTTAAATGAATGGCTGCTTCTAAGCCAACATCCTAGTTGTCTAAGCAACCCCACATCCTTTCCCACTTAACTTGGACTTTGGGACCTTAGCTGACGGTCTGGGCTGTTTCCCTCTCGACCATGAATCTTATCACACATAGTCTGACTCCTGATTATATGATTGCGGTATTCGGAGTTTGATAGTCTTCGGTAGGCGGTGAAGCCCCCTAGGACAGTCAGTGCTCTACCCCCGCATCACTCACATCAAGGCTAGCCCTAAAGCTATTTCGGGGAGAACCAGCTATCTCCGAGTTCGATTGGAATTTCTCCGCTATCCACAAGTCATCCCAACCTTTTTCAACAGATATGGGTTCGGGCCTCCACTGAATTTTACTTCAGCTTCACCCTGCTCATGGATAGGTCACCCGGTTTCGGGTCTACGCCATACAACTATACGCCCTCTTCAGACTCGCTTTCGCTATGGCTCCAGTGCTGAACACCTTAACCTTGCTGCATAACGTAACTCGTTGGCCCGTTCTACAAAAAGTACGCCGTCGAACATATAAAGTTCTTCGACTGCTTGTAAACATAGGGTTTCAGGTTCTATTTCACTCCCCGACAGGGGTTCTTTTCACCTTTCCCTCACGGTACTATGCGCTATCGGTCACTAAGGAGTATTTAGGCTTGGGAGATGGTCCTCCCGGCTTCCCACAAGGTTTCACGTGCCCCGTGGTACTCTGGTGCGCATCGTGGGCCTTCTTCTTTCGTCTACAGGACTGTCACCTTCTTCGGTGGGTCTTTCCAAACCTCTTCGACTAGAATACCGCCATCACTTATGATGCGTCCACAACCCCAGAAACCGTAGTCTCTGGTTTGGCCTCTTTCCCGTTCGCTCGCCGCTACTTAGGAAATCACTTTTGTTTTCTTCTCCTTCGGGTACTTAGATGTTTCAGTTCCCCGAGTATCCCTCCGTACACCTATGTATTCAGTGCACGGTGACTGCCTATTACGACAGCCGGGTTCCCCCATTCGGACATTCCTGGATCAACGCTTGCTTGCAGCTCCCCAGGACTTTTCGCAGCTTACCACGTCCTTCTTCGGCTCTTAGTGCCAAGGCATCCACCCTATGCTCTTATTAACTTGACCAATTTAAAAGTAACCTAAATTACTTTGATAAACTGTTCTCTGATTATTAATCAATGAGTATTTATAATTCGAGTTTGAGTTTTGTTTACCTCAGTGAAACTGTATCATTAATGGATGTGTTCGAAATCTATGATTTCGGCAACACTCCTTACTTCGAACTGCAAAGTTCGAAGCCGCAAACTTAGTTAACTCTAAATTTTTGGTTTGATACGTTTTCGTCTTCTAATTCATATGCAGTTTTCAAGGTGCAATCTGTGAAGTTATTCGCTAAAAAGCGAAAATGGTGGAGGTAACAAGATTCGAACTTGCGACCCCCTGCGTGCAAGGCAGGTGCTCTCCCAGCTGAGCTATACCCCCATGTGCTTCACATGTTATTTAGAGACTTTCGGTCTCTCAAAATTAAACAGTATAGAGTACGTTCTCCTTAGAAAGGAGGTGATCCAGCCGCACCTTCCGATACGGCTACCTTGTTACGACTTCACCCTAGTCACTGATTTCACCTTCGACTGCTTCCTCCCACAAGGGGTTGGATCACAGGCTTCGGGCGCCCCCAGCTTCCATGGTGTGACGGGCGGTGTGTACAAGACCCGGGAACGCATTCACCGCGGCATTCTGATCCACGATTACTAGCAACTCCAACTTCATGTAGGCGAGTTGCAGCCTACAATCCGAACTGAGATCGGCTTTAGAGGATTAGCTCCAGATCACTCTTTCGCTGCCCGTTGTACCGACCATTGTAGCACGTGTGTAGCCCAGATCATAAGGGGCATGATGATTTGACGTCATCCCCACCTTCCTCCGTGTTGTCCACGGCAGTCTCGCTAGAGTGCCCAGCATTACCTGATGGCAACTAACGATAAGGGTTGCGCTCGTTGCGGGACTTAACCCAACATCTCACGACACGAGCTGACGACAACCATGCACCACCTGTATCAGATGTCCCGAAGGAAAGGTCCGATTAAGGACCGGTCATCTGTATGTCAAGACCTGGTAAGGTTCTTCGCGTTGCTTCGAATTAAACCACATGCTCCGCTGCTTGTGCGGGTCCCCGTCAATTCCTTTGAGTTTCACACTTGCGTGCGTACTCCCCAGGCGGAATACTTAATGCGTTAGCTGCGGCACCTGGGTTCGACCCCAGACACCTAGTATTCATCGTTTACGGCGTGGACTACCAGGGTATCTAATCCTGTTCGCTCCCCACGCTTTCGAGCCTCAGCGTCAGTTACAGTCCAGTAAGTCGCCTTCGCCACTGGTGTTCCTCCTAATATCTACGCATTTCACCGCTACACTAGGAATTCCACTTACCTCTCCTGCACTCAAGTCAAACAGTTTCAAAGGCTTACATCGGTTGAGCCGATGCCTTTCACCCCTGACTTGCTTGACCGCCTACACTCCCTTTACGCCCAGTGATTCCGGATAACGCTTGCCCCCTACGTATTACCGCGGCTGCTGGCACGTAGTTAGCCGGGGCTTATTCCTTGGATACCGTCATTTATTCTTCTCCAAGAAAAGAACTTTACAACCCGAAGGCCTTCATCGTTCACGCGGCGTTGCTGCATCAGGCTTTCGCCCATTGTGCAATATTCCCCACTGCTGCCTCCCGTAGGAGTCTGGACCGTGTCTCAGTTCCAGTGTGGCCGATCACCCTCTCAGGTCGGCTACAGATCGTCGCCTTGGTGAGCCATTACCTCACCAACTAGCTAATCTGACGCGGGCCCATCCCATACCACCGGAGTTTTTACCTCTGTAACATGTGTTACTGTGGTCTTATGAGGTATTAATCACCGTTTCCAGTGGCTATCCCTCTGTATGGGGCAGGTTGCCCACGCGTTACTCACCCGTCCGCCGCTTTCCACTTCATCATTCACCCGAAGGATCATTCAAAAGCTTCTCGCTCGACTTGCATGTGTTAAGCACGCCGCCAGCGTTCATCCTGAGCCAGGATCAAACTCTTTGAAAAAATGTTTCAAATGTTTTTGATCGCTCAGATGAATCTGACTAATTAATCATTATCATCCGTTACGAATCTTTGGTGCATCTAGACCTTGTCTTGATGCGGTAAAAGAATTGAACGTGTTAATTCTATACTGTTTAATTTTCAAAGACCGGAAACTCAACAATTTAATGTTAAATTTGGTTTGTGTCACCAACCGGCGACTCAATTATCATAACATTTTTTAGTGTTTCGTGTCAAGCACTTTTCAAAACTTTTTTTCCGATGACTTGCTATCAACATTTCTCGAAATCGTTTTATTTGCTGTGCTGACCGTACTGCCCTCAAGCGGTACTTGACTATAATAGCACCCGAGCCAGTGAGCGTCAACCCTCTTTTTTAAGGAAAAAATATTCTAAAAACTCGGTTATCGGCCACTTGATTTTTGCTTCCGTGTCGCTTCCTATATATAACCCAGAATTAACATCCATAATCATGGAATTTAATGTATTTTCACCACTTATATTTTGGGATATTCAAAATACTTTACTAGGTTCCGCCCGATAAGTTGAATCTCTGTAATCCCTATAATTAAAGTGTGTATTGCTAATTTCAAGAGGTGTTCATTATGAAGCGCGTTTTTTCCGACGTGCAACCAACTGGTCTAACTCATTTAGGTAATTGGGTTACCACACGCAATTTTATTAAACAGCAGAACGGAAAGGATTGGTTCTACTGTGTTTTTGACTTACATTCTGCACGGTTCTTCAAGATCCAGAGGAAGTGAGAAGTAATTCACCCGAGATTTCGCAAGATGTCCTGGCGCGTGTTAAAAAGAAAATAGGATTTGTTATTTTCTAAACCTGACATAAAAAGCCCCTTCATCAATGATGAAGGGGCTTTTTTCATGCTTATATTTCAGTAAGCTTCTTATATTCTTTTCTAAATTTCTTGATGATCTTCTTTTCCATTCTGGATACGGTCATCTGTGAGACATCAAGTTCATTTGCAACCTGAATTTGCGTCTTGCTCTCAAAAAAACGATCTCGAATGATTTTCAGCTCCACCTCATTGAGTTTTTCCATGCACTTCTCTATAAAGTCACGATTCTCAATGACGTCGAAATACTTATCATCTTCTCCAATGATATCAAGCAATTGAATATCTTTGTCATCTCCACTGCTATCATAGCTGATATCCAGAGATTTTGGCGTGTATACCTGTGAAGCTTCCATTGCCTCAATAACCTGTTCCTCTGTACATGAGAGATACTCGGCAATATCTTCAATTTTAGGTACGCGTTGCAAATCTTGCTGCAATTTGCTTTTTGCTACATTGATTTTCTTACTGAGCTCCTGTATACGTCTTGGAACCCTGACAGACCAGCCCTTATCTCTAAAATACTTTTTGATTTCTCCAATAATCGTTGGTGTCGCGAAACTTGAAAACTCAAATCCGCGGTCAACATCATAACGTTCAATCGCATATATAAGACCTAGAGAGGCCACCTGATAGATATCTTCATAATCAATGCCTTTATTTACATACTTCTTGGACAGTATCTCTGTAATGTACATATATCTGTGAATCAATTCATTGCGTATATCAATGTCCTTTGATTCCTTGTACATTTTAAACAGCACCTTACTGTCAATATCTTTAATACTCTCCATGCTATGTAAGTCAATGTCCTTATTGCTGGAGATTTTTTGACTAGTCATAATATCAGCCCCTGATAAACCCAAGTATCCGCGTCAACTTTCTAATTTTTATGTAACGCGTTAAACAACGAGTCTCTTTATCATACGGATCATTGTGCCTTGACCCAATTCTGAATTAACAGTTACATCATCCATCAATGATTTCATAATGAATATTCCGAGTCCATTTTCACCTGGATTAAGTAGGTCCGGTTCATTATAGTTATCAACACGAAACCCATTACCACTGTCATTTACTTCTACTACAAATTCACTGTTTTCAATAATGAAGCTTATTTTGAAATCACTCTCGCAAGCGCCATGCAATACTACATTATTGCAAGCTTCACCAACAGCCACTTTAATATCTTCAATAGATTCGATATCAAATCCCATGTTGTTCGCTACGACTGAAGCTGTCAGTCTGGCTACGCTGACATACTCCGATTTCGTAGGCAATGTCAATGAAATGCAATCATTCATACAAATCGTCCACCCTTTTTAATTATTACAAAATTTGAATTACTTCATGACAAAAATCTTGTCCAGTCCTGTAATTTTCAACAGCTTGAGAATATTTTGCTGTGCATTTGAAATCAATATTTCATTCTCATTCTTTTTGACACGCTTCAAAACTCCAATTAATACACCCAGACCCGTTGAATCAATATAGCTCAAGTTCGAACAATCAATATCGATGTCACACTCTCTCTGGTCAAGTAACTGGTTCAATTCCTCTTTTAATCTGCCTGATGTCTGAATATCAACATCACCAATCAACTCGATAGACCAAAACTGATCCATGTCCTGAAATTGCTTATTCATTTTCAGCGACATATAGCTGCCCCCTTTAATATAATTTTATTGCGGTTAATTATTGTTCTAGGTCAAAAAATCATGTCTAGAACATTCTTACCTGACATATTCTACGACTAAACAATAATTTGATTTTTATAAGATTTAATATCATTATACTAGAACGATTGACGGAAGACAAAAAATCATTGAAAAAATTTTGCACTAACCCCATTTGCTTATTTATTCAGAATATTAACAAATATTAATTGTTTGTTATTATTTTTTTAACCAAATGCAACAACTTTCACGTTATAATAATTTTAAAGTCAAAATATTAATGCATATATCAAAATAAACTTGCATTAATTGGAATGGAGAGGTCTCATGCTGAAAAAACTACAACCTTGGAGAATACTGATTGGCCTTATGGTCATTTTTATTTTTTCCTCACTCTTTATCTTCATCTATGAGGAACAGGTAAAGCTACCAAGCGACAATTGGTCTAATCCAATTGAAATAGACGCCTATAAACCCAAAATGGATTTTGAAAGTCTTTCTTCCAACAATACACTGGCCCTTGGCATCGATGACAATACCTTCATCAATATCAATGTCATTGACAATGAATTGACCCTGAAAACATTCACAACTTCTGCTGACCAAGTCAATAGCAAGACCCTTAGTCTTGAAAGCACAGCTTCAGAAGTAACGGGAACCTATTCAGAAGGCAGACTTAAGCTTATTGTCCTTTCTGAAGCACAGTCTGAAATCACATTCTTAGATATGGACCCAGTTTCCTTTGAACTCAAGGACTCGAAGACCATGGTCCTTGACAATATGGACTTCAAACTTTCAAAAGACCACGTCACAGCGTTCAATCACACAGAAGTGGCCTATGTTGACCGTGACTTGATCAAACGCTTCTCGCCGGAGTTTGAGGGACGTATTGAACTTGCTGAAATTAGCAAGCTGGATAACGACTACTTCATTTCGGCCATTACCATGAAGGGCAGTACTTATCACCTCGACACTTTTACCTCAAGTGCGTCAGGAGAGCAGATGCACCAGCTCTACATATTGCCTTCACTCAGTGCAATCAAGCCGATCAATGTGACCATGGCTTCTGTCGGAGATGAAACAATTATCATTTCAACAATGAAGCATATGCGTTTCATTACAAATTACGTGGATTTCTTCATTTTGAACCAACATGACCCCTCAGACTTCTCCCACAGCGGTTATGAGGTCGATACATACGAAGCCATCCCCTATCTTATAGAAGAGGATAATGGCAGCCTAAGCTATCTGATCAATTTCTGGGCTACCAATCTGGGCAGAACAGAAATTGCAAAAGGCATTCAGGCCTATCCGAACTTATACAAGACAACTCATGGCACCGATGAATTCATTCAGCTCACAAAATCTGAAAGAAGCTCGGTCAAACCATCCTATCTTCACCTGGGCAGCTATGACTACCTGATTTACAATGAACAGACGGATACTGACAACATCGTCTATATGGCTTCTAGTGATCCAAAGCTTATCGCTGCAAGCCGGGATTACTCTACTGAAACACTGTTTGATATTTTCATGCGTACGATAACAACCTATCCTGCGCTGATTCTGGCGGGCATACCGCCTCTGATGACCATCATACTGCCCCTGCTTGTCATTACTGCACCAATCCTCATGTTCAAGCTGAACTGGGCAGAGCAGAACAAGCACAAGATGACTGTAATCATATTTGCTGTCTTCATAATCAGCAAACTCTATACGTTCGGATTTGATTTATTCCCCTTCTTCACCGCAGATAACCTATGGCCGCGCTTTATGGCTGCACCTGTGGCACATTGGTCGGCACTTTTCATATTAAGCGCCATGACATTTTCAGTTTATCTTCTGAGAAACAGGACTCGGGTCGGAAAGAACGATCATTTTCTAAAGCAAATTACTTTCTATGTGATTCTTGATTTGCTGGTTCACATTTGCTTCTTCCTGCCATATTCGATTATATAACCGTAAAAAAAGCGCCTTATTTCTATTAGGGCGCTTTTCGTATGCAGTTTTGATGTCACTTTCCACTTTTCCCGGGAAAAAAATGGAGTCTTAAAAAAGACTCCTGACAACTCGAATCAAATATATTAAAGGGGGCTATATTGTTAATATTCCCTTCCTGATATGCTTTAAACATGTAAATGCAAAAAGCCTTCCACTTAAATTAGGCGGAAGGCTTTCAAACATGTCATTATTCATGTGAAACTATTGAAACAACTCTTATTCAGAACTTATATAAAGATTATTAATATATCCTGAATAGGCCTTTAAGGTGAGTTTACTCTTCATCTGAGGCTTCATCAGATGCTTCTGATGTACTTTCAGAACTCGCCTCTTCTACAGAATCCTCTGGATTTTCAGAAGCTAGATATTCACCTTCAAGTTCATCCTCGTCATCCGTATCATGAACCTTTGCAATGGAAACAAGCATACTGTCATCCTTGGTACGCATCAGAGTAACACCCGATGTTGATCGTCCCATCGTTGAAATATCATCAACACTCAGACGAATCAGGACACCAATATTATTGATGATCATGATTTCATCACCAGGATGAACAATCTGTGCACCAATGAGCACACCGGTCTTGTCTGTAATATTGTATGTCTTTATGCCTTTGCCGCCACGTGTCTGAATACGGTATTCTTCAATAGGCGTCTGCTTTCCATATCCAAACTCACTGACTACGAGCAGATTTGAGTCTTCTTCTACACGTTCCATCACAACAACTTCATCATCTTCATCCAGTTGAATACCACGTACGCCTGTTGCTGTACGTCCCATTTCACGAACGTCATTCTCATGGAATCGGATTGATTTGCCGTTCTTGCTGACGATAATCAGCTCGTCATCCCCTGTGGTTTCCATAATGTTAATCAGTTCGTCTCCAACATTGAGATTGATTGCAATCAGACCTGATTTTCTATTGGAATCCAGCTTGCTGAGGGATGTCTTCTTAATGGTACCGCGTTTTGTGGCAAATACAAGATAGCCTGAATTGAATCCCTGAACAGGAATCATTGTCTTAACCGTTTCCTCAGGCTCAAGCTGAATAAGGTTTACAATGTTCGATCCCTTGGAGATTCTGCTGCCATCAGGAATTTCATATGTCTTCAGTCTGTACATTTTGCCGAAGCTTGTAAAGACAAGAAGGGTATCATGCGTCGACATGGTGTAGATCTGATCGACCGAATCCTCTTCTTTTGTAGACATGCCCTGCTTGCCGCGGCCGCCACGCTTCTGACTCTGATATGTACTCGCCGATACACGCTTGATATAACCGTCATGTGTAAGCGTCACGACAACTTCTTCCTGCTCAATCATATCTTCAATATCGATTTCATCAATATCAAATGTGATATCTGTACGACGTTCATCGCCATAACGTTCTCTGATTCTGATCAGATCTTCCTTGATGATTGCCATAAGCAAACCTTCGTCTGCCAGGATTTCACGAAGTTCTTTGATCGTAGCCATAACCTGCTGGTATTCGGTCTCAACCTTTTCACGTTCCAGTCCTGTAAGCTTTTGAAGACGCATGTCAAGAATCGCCTGTGCCTGGATGTCAGAAAGCTCAAAACGCTCCATAAGGGCTGCCTTGGCAGTCGATGTATTTTCGGACCCTCGGATGGTTTTGATGACTTCATCGATATTGTCGATAGCTATTCTAAGACCTTCCAGTATGTGCGCACGCTGCTCCGCCTTTTTCAGGTCATACTGAACGCGGCGTGTCTCAACTTCTTTCTGATGGTTCAGATAATGGTTTAGAATTTCATACAGGTTCAGAACCTTTGGCTGATTGTCAACAAGGGCAATCATAATCAGGGAATATGTGCCCTGAAGCTGTGAATGCTTGTACAGCTTGTTGAGGACTACATTTGGATTTACATCCTTGCGCAGCTCAATAACAACTCGGATACCATTTCTATTGGACTCGTCGCGCAGATCGGTAATCCCGTCAATTTTCTTATTGCGGACCAGGTCTGCAATACCCTCTATCATTTTGGCCTTATTGACCTGATAAGGAATTTCAGTGACGATAATCGCCATCTTTCCTTTTCTGATTTCTTCAATTTCAGCTTTTGAACGCACACGGACACGGCCTCTGCCTGTTCTATATGCTTTCTTGATTGCCTCCATACCCATGATTTCTGCGCCTGTTGGGAAGTCAGGACCTTTGATAATTTCAATAAGATCTTCAACATCTGTCTCAGGTTCATCAATCATTCTTACAACACCATCGATAACCTCACAAAGGTTGTGTGGCGGAATTGATGTTGCCAGACCTACGGCAATACCGTTGGATCCGTTTACAAGCAGGTTTGGAAAACGCGCTGGAAGAACAAGAGGCTCTTTTTCAGTCTCGTCAAAGTTCGTTCCGAAATTTACGGTTTCCTTTTCAATATCTTTCATGAGTTCTGAAGCAAGACGTGTCATTTTCGCTTCAGTATAACGCATTGCCGCAGCACTGTCTCCGTCAATGGAACCGAAGTTGCCATGACCGTCTACAAGCTGATAGCGAATGGAGAAATCCTGCGCCATTCTAACCATCGCATTGTATACTGATGAGTCGCCGTGTGGATGGTACTTACCAAGTACTTCACCGACGATACGTGCTGACTTTCTATGTTGCTTGTCAGATGTAAAGCCAAGTTCGTTCATAGCATAAAGAATACGTCTATGAACCGGTTTTAGACCGTCGCGTACATCCGGCAGAGCACGGCTTACTATTACGCTCATGGCGTAATCCAGATAGGATTTTTTCATTTCCTCCCGGATATCTATACCTATTACTCTATCGTAAGTATCACTCATTAAAACACACCTCTATATATCCAGATTTGTAACATCTTTTGCGTACTTATTGATGAAATCACGACGTGGCTCAACATGTTCACCCATTAGTGTCGAGAATATCATATCCGCTTCAACTGCATCTTCAATGTTCACTCGGATCATTGTTCTGTGTTCCGGATCCATAGTCGTCGTCCATAACTGCTCCGGATTCATCTCGCCAAGACCTTTGTATCGCTGAATTTGAGGCATTGGACTCTTTCCGATTTCTTGAAGCAGCTGTTCGAGTTCCGCATCTGAATACGTGTAGTATTCCTTAGTCTTCTTTTTCACCTTGTACAGCGGTGGCTGTGCAATATAGATGTGTCCGTTGTCTATGAGCGGACGCATGTATCTAAAGAAGAATGTCAGCAGAAGGGTACGTATATGCGCACCGTCTACGTCGGCATCGGTCATGATAACGATTTTATGATATCTGAGCTTTTCCAGTTCAAAATCCTCACCAATGCCACAGCCAAATGCGGTTATCATAGCGCGTATTTCCGCAGAGTTCAAAATTCTGGACATATTTGCTTTTTCTACGTTCATGATTTTACCGCGCAGCGGTAGAATTGCTTGTGTTCCTCTGTCGCGGCCCTGTTTTGCTGAACCGCCGGCAGAATCCCCTTCGACAATATATATTTCACTGAGAGCAGGATCTCGCTCAGAACAGTCAGCCAGCTTTCCAGGAAGGGCCATACCGTCAAGTACACCTTTTCTTCGTGTCAAATCTCTTGCTTTACGTGCAGCTTCTCTTGCCTTTGCAGCACGCATGCATTTATCGATGATGATCTTACCCTCAGCAGGATTTTCCTCCAGGAAAGTCGCCATGAGTTCACCTGTTACAGCCTCTGTAATACCTCTCATCTCACTATTGCCAAGCTTTGTCTTTGTCTGGCCTTCGAACTGAGGCTCAGTCAGCTTGACTGAAATGATTGCAGTAAGACCTTCACGGATATCATCCCCTGTCAGGTTTGTATCCTTCTCCTTGAGGAAGTTCTTTTTTCTTGCGTAATCATTTACCACACGTGTCAGGGCGCTTCTGAAACCACTTAGATGTGTACCGCCCTCGTGGGTGTTGATATTGTTTGCAAAGGTGAAAACATTGTCAGAAAATCCGTCTGTATACTGCATGGCAATTTCAACGGTACTCTCTTCATTTTCAACTTCACAGTAAATTACCTTTTCATGAATAGACTTTCGATTCTTATTCAAGTAAACGACAAACTCCTGAATGCCGCCTTCATAATGGAATATGGATTCATTATCACTGCCCGGTCTTGCGTCTTTAAGCACAATCCTTACACCCTTGTTGAGGAAAGCAAGTTCTCTGAGTCTGTGTTCCAGTGTATCGAAATCGTAGTCCAGCTCATCGAAGATTTCATGGTCCGGCTTAAATACGGTTGTGGAACCCGTACTTGTTGCAGAACCGACTACTTCAAGCTGTCTTACAGTCTTGCCGCGTTCGAAATCTATACGGTAAATATTGCTGTCGCGTCTTACTTCAACATACATCCATTCGCTGAGTGCGTTTACTACAGATGCGCCAACGCCATGAAGACCGCCTGACACCTTATAGCCGCCGCCACCGAACTTACCGCCTGCATGAAGCACCGTATGGATGACTTCAACTGCCGGCACATTCATTTTAGGATGCATGCCAACAGGCATACCACGACCGTCATCTGTTACACTGATTGTGTTTCCGTCCCCTATCACGACTTCAATTGTCTTACAGAAACCTGCTAGGGCTTCGTCAATACTGTTGTCTACAATTTCATACACCAAATGGTGAAGACCTCTGAGACTCGTGGAACCAATATACATACCCGGTCTTTTACGAACGGCTTCCAGTCCCTCAAGGACCTGTATCTGTTCCGCATTGTATTCGTCCTGAATTCGATCTGTCACGTTTAAACCTCCCGACCGTTCGAATTTTTCCTCTCTATGCGCATTATGCAGACAGGAATAAATCACTCACACTTCTATATTTTACATGATGACCTTATCACCACTTCACATTACTGCTGTGTGGCCGATCCTTGATCTACATGAAAAACTCTAGCTGCTTTAACATACTCAGAGTCAATGGCATCAACATCCGTAATCGTAATGATTGTCTGAATGTCCTTCATTGTCCTGATCAAATCATTCTGACGTCTCCTGTCCAGTTCGGACATGACATCGTCAAGGAGCAGAATGGGATATTCCCCAACTTCCTCACGTATGATTTCAATCTCAGAAAGCCTGAGAGAAAGTGCAGCAGTCCGCTGCTGTCCCTGAGATCCAAACTGTCTGATATCGATTTCATTCACAAAAATACCCAGGTCATCCCGATGCGGGCCAACACTGGTATATCCGCGCTTTACATCCCGTTCAAAAGCTGCCTCCAAACGATTCATAAACGCCATATATATTGTATCATATTCATCCGTATTTTTTGCTGTAATATTGGATAAATAAGCAATCTTTAAAGACTCTTTTCCGTCAGTGATACCAAAGTGTATGTCCCTGCTCATTTCATCAAGACGCGATAGAAATTTTCGTCTTGCAAGGATGACTTCTGTACCTGCCTGCGCCAGCTTTTCGTTCCATACAGGCAGCATGGCTTCCATGGATTTCTTAAAGGAAATCTGCTTTAAAAGCTCATTTCGCTGTCCCATGATATGCATGTAGTCGATAATGCCTCTGCAGTATTTGGGACTGATTTGGGAAAGCTCACGGTCAATGAATCTTCTGCGCTCTGCCGGCCCCTCCTTGATCAGTCTAAGATCTTCAGGTGAAAACAGGACAATATTGAGAGCGCCAAATAAATCCGCTCTCTTCTGAAGTCGGTTTCCATTGACCCGTATATCCTTATCGGCCTGTTTGTTCAATCTGAAGTCAACAGTGACGTCTGTATAGGCTTTCTTGGCATGGACCCGTATCTGTGCTTGTTCAGCATCCATCTTTAAGAGATCCTTATCCCTATTGGTTCTAAAAGATTTTCCAAAGCCAGTGACATAGATCGATTCCAGCAGATTGGTCTTCCCCTGAGCATTGTTGCCAACGAAAATGTTGAGCTTTGAACTCAGTTCAATATTTGCAGCTGAATAATTGCGATAATTTTTCAAATATAGCTGATCGATATACAAGTGCTCACCGCCTAAACTTCTGAAACCACCTTGCACGATACGATTTCATCGATATTTCCGTCTTCATCCGGTACAAAGAGTTCAACCAGATCGCCATCATAGAGCTTCTTGCCCCTTGATGTGCACACTTCACCATTGACGCGTACGAGTTCTTCCTTGATGAAAAGTTTTGCTACGCCGCCTGAATCCACGAGCTCCGAGAATTTCAAAAACTGGTCCAACTTGATATATTCCGTGCTTATTTTAACTTCCTGCATGGGGTTACCTCCCTTTAAAAAGGAAGCCCTCACACACTGTGAGGACTTCGGCGTTTAGACTAACTTAAGATACGCTTGCGATGCGTACAGGTGTCACAATATACGTATAGTTGTCATGATCAGATGGCATCATGACACAAGGACTCACACTGCTTGTAAGCTTGATCGTCACATCTTCACAATCCATTACTTTGAGTGCATCTGTCAGATATTTCGGATTGAATCCGATTTCAAGATCCTGACCGTCCAGCGTTATCATGACTTCTTCATCCACACTGCCCATCTCAGTATTTGATGTGATATGCATACTTCTGTCACGAATGGCCAGCTTGATTGAATTGTTCTTGCCTTCACGCGCCATAAGACTCGCACGCTCTATACCATCAAGCAGTTCGGCCGTCTTGACGCTCAGCTCGGACTTGAATTCCTTCGGCTGGATCATTTCATACTGGATGAATTCACCTTCAAGAATTCGCGATACGATACGCACGTTCTCAACACTGACAAGGATGTGTTTCTCTGTAAAGGATATCTTTACTGTCTCTTCCCCGTCATACCCACCAAGAATACGATTGATTTCTGAAAGTGTTTTTCCTGGTACGACAGCCTGCTCGTTCATTTCAGAGTCAATTCTCGCTTTTCTAATGGCGAGTCTGTAGCCATCGATACTTACGATTGTAATGCTGTTCCCCTCAACTTTGATGAGAGAGCCTGTCAGAATTGGCTTTGAATCATTCTGGCTGATCGCAAATATGGTCTGTCTGATCATATTGCTGAGAAGATCCTGCTGCATTTCAAAAGAATGTATATCTTCAACCTCCGGAAGTTCAGGATATTCTACAGCGGGTTGACCCACCAAGTTGAATTCTGACTTCTCGCACAAAATCCGAACATTATTGTGTTCATCGGCTGAAATCTCCACTTGTGCACTTGGTAATTTACGAATGATCTCACCAAAGATTCTAGAGGATACAACGATACCACCAGGGACTTCGATGTTTGCATCTATGTTTGTTTCTATACCTATACTTAAATCATTGCCGGTTAGCTTTAGCTTGCCGTTGTTCGATTCAAGTAGAATTCCTTTAAGGATAGGAAGTGTTGTTTTGGTAGACACAGCTTTCTGGACAATATTAATGCCTGCTGCTAGGTCTTTTTGCTGACAAGAAAACTTCATGTGGATAACCTCCCGTCAAGTATGTAATGAAAACCCATAAAATATAATTAATAATAATATAGTCATAGTAGTAGGGCCTGTTGATTTGTTCAAAACAGGTTAGACCCATTATGGCTCATGGCCTTAAGCCTGTGAGGTAATTGTGAATAAGTTCAAGAAAACGGGCAAGTTATACACTTTTATGAGCTTGCCCGTTTAAGTTAAAGTTATACACAGATTCTATATGGTTATACACAGGATTTTGTGGATTACTCACCAAGAATCTCTTTTTTAAGTTTTTCGAGTTTTTCGCTGAGCTCAGATTTCTCATTTTGCTCCCTTAGGATTTTGTCATAGGCATGAATGACAGTCGTGTGGTCACGGCCACCAAATTCTTCGCCGATTTTTGGAAGTGAAAGATCAGTCATTTCCCTGCAGAGGAACATGGCAATCTGTCTTGGATAAGAAATGGCACGCGTTCTCCGCTTTGACTCAAGTTCGTCAGTTTTTAGATTATAGTACTGTGCGACAACATCTTTAATGAGTGCTACGGTCACTTGCTTGGGTCTTGAAGAGGAAATAATATCTTTTAAGGCTTCCTGCGAGAGTTCTACAGAAATTTCCTTATTCGTCAGTGAAGAGTAAGCGATGATTCTCGTTAACGCACCTTCGAGCTCACGAATATTCGATTTGATCTTCTTTGCAATGAATTCAAAGACTTCATTTGGAATATCAATGCTGTCAACTTCAGCTTTCTTTCTTAATATTGCAATCCGAGTTTCAAAATCCGGTGCCTGGATATCTGTGATAAGACCCCATTCAAAACGTGAGCGAAGACGGTCTTCCAAAGTAGGAATTTCTTTTGGCGGACGGTCACTCGAAACGATAATTTGCTTGTTTGCTTCATATAAAGCATTGAAGGTATGGAAGAATTCTTCCTGCGTCCGCTCTTTTCCAGCGATAAATTGGATATCATCGACTAGGAGAACGTCGACATGACGGTACTTGTTTCTGAATTCTTCGTTCTTATCGTCCTTGATGGAGTTGATCAGCTCATTGGTGAACTTTTCACTGGATACGTAAACCACTTTAGATAATGGATTGCTGTCGAGAATATAATGGCCAATCGCATGCATCAAGTGTGTTTTTCCAAGACCAACACCCCCATAGATAAAGAGCGGGTTGTAGGCTCTTGCTGGAGATTCGGCAACTGCGAGAGACGCAGCATGCGCAAATCTGTTGGAATTGCCGATGACAAATTCATCAAAAACATACTTGGGATTCAGAAGCGGTGCTTCAAACCCTTCTTTGTCACGGCCTAGTTCCTCTGGTTCATCTTCAAAGTAGGTGTTATCGCCAGGGATGATGAATTCCAATTCATATGAAATGGAAGTAACCTGCTTGATAGCATTGGCTATAAGCTGTACATATCGATTCTCCAGTATTTCCTTGTTGAATTCATTAGGCACGCCTAATAGAATTATTTTTCCTTTAATCGCGATGGGTTCAATTGTCTTTAACCAAGTATTGAAACTTACTTCAGTAAGTTCACTTTTAATTAAGGTCAATGTCTTATCCCATAGTTCACGAACGGTAAAGTCCATGTTTTAACCCCCTATATATATGGATAGAAATTGATTAGTCCACAATATATACACAGATTTTGTGAATAACTTTATGAAAAACGATATATTAAGACAAAAAAAGATATTCACAAGCGAAAAATCAACTTGTGGAATATCTAATAAGTCGATTGATCAAATTTTATACTATTCACAGTATTAATAGTATGGATCTTCAGCTCTCCACAGGTCTAAAGATGTTCAAAACAGAGCTGAATTGAAATTAATCAACGATATATTAACAGTATTATCCACAATTCATGGTCAAAATGAATAATTTGGATGAAACATTCACATATCAACAGCGAAATTCATTCTATCAAATATCTGTCGACATTTCAATTATAATATAATAATTATCCACAGGGAAGAACTTTGTGGATAACTTTTTTGAGAAATTTTTATTCACATGTTGATTTTTGAAATCTTCCTTTATATAATGAGAAAGGTTTTTCAAAAAGCCGGTTAGCATAAAGTGAATAAAAAACGCCTATATAAAGGAAGCATAGAAGTCAAAGAATTTTCCTTGACAAGCTAGGGCCTTGACGTTATAATTATTTAGCGGACTTTGTGTATTCGACTATTAAGCATATTTTCATATATGATTTTATGACAGGGGAGGTGTATTCGGTGAAAAGAACTTATCAACCAAAGAAGCGTCAACGCAAGATGGAGCACGGATTCAGAAAGAGAATGCGTACGAAAGCTGGCCGCAACGTTCTTAAAAACAGAAGAAGAAGAGGCAGAAAAAGCTTGACTGCATAAGACCGCGATACGTGGTCTTTTTTGCAATTCAGAATTATGTTTCATGTCTAACTGTGAGACAAATGCGTAAAAGCAATTTTCTAATGAGTAGTCAGAAGGTAAGTAAAACGGAGGATGCACTGTGGGATTAGAAAGTCTCAGAAATAGCCGGGAATTCCATGCCGTTTATAAACGGGGCCGATCGGTCGTCACAAAGTATATTGTGATGTATTATAAAAAAAATGACTTAAACGAAAACCGTGTTGGTATATCCGTAAGTAAAAAGGTTGGTAAAGCAGTCGTTCGTAATAGGGTGAAACGCCTTATAAAGGAAACGTATAGACTCAGAGCCGATTCAATAGAACAGGGATATGATGTCGTATTTGTTGCCAGGGTTCGAATGAACCGGGCTACATATGAAGATACGAGCCGTGAAATGAACCGCGTACTTAGGGAATTGAAAAAAAGAAATCAGGTGTAGATTTTGAAAAAATTACTCATTTTTCTAATCAGGCTGTATAAAAACTATGTTTCACCTTTTTTAGGAAACAACTGCAGGTATTATCCGACGTGTTCTGTATACACAATGGAAGCTATTGAGAAATACGGTGCTGCAAAAGGTGGTCTGATGGGTTTGAAAAGAATTATGAGATGTCATCCATTTCATCCGGGTGGATATGATCCCTTGGAATAATGGATGGAATGAATAGGAGGATAATTCGTTGGATTTTATATATCGCGCACTTGGAGCACTTCTGGGCGGAGTGTATGGTTTTGTTGGCAGCTACTGGCTGGCAATTGTTATTTTTACGGTCATCGTAAAATTTCTACTGGTTCCGCTGTCGTTTAAGCAGATTCAATCTACAAAAGCAATGAATGATGTCCAGCCGAAATTAAAGGCGCTTCAAGAGAAGTACAAGAATGATAAAGAGACTCTAAACATCAAAATGATGGAGCTTTATAAGGAGCACAATATCAATCCTTTAGCTGGATGTCTTCCTCTACTTATTCAAATGCCTATCCTTTTTGGTCTGTTTGGTGTTTTAAGACAGCCAGCGAAGTATGTATTCGGCGGAGATGCTTCACTTGCATCAGACGCGCTGAATCAAGGTTTCCTATGGGTTACAGATCTGAGCATTCCAGATACGCTGGGTGCACTTGTTGATACGGGCACACCATTCCTGAATGGTCTACCTGGTATTTTGCCGATTGTGGCAGCACTGACGACATATCTGTCAATGGTATTTGTAAGCGGTAAAAAGCAGCAGCAGGCAAATCAGCAAATGCAGACAATGCAAATGATGATGCCTCTGATGATTTTATGGTTTGGTACATCCATGTCATCTGGACTTATGATTTATTGGTGTGTGAGCAATACATTCCAAATAGGTCAACAATTCATTGTACCAAAGTTAGCTAATAAGGAGGCGGCTTAAGCGATGGACATCATGAGTAACAATGTCATCGAAAAAACTGGTAAAACAGTTGAAGAGGCATTAGAATTAGCACTGATAGCTCTTGATACAACTAAAGATCAGGTTGAATATGAAATTTTGGAAGAGCCTTCAAAAGCCTTTCTTGGAATATTTGGCGGTAACGAAGCAAAAATTCTTGTTAAGAGAATTAAGAAGATAGATCAGATTGCTATTGATTTTCTGCAAAGCGTACTCGATGAAATGAATGTAGAAGCAGGATTTGAAGTGAATCTCACAGGAGAGGATCTTTCTATTGAAATGTCAGGTGAAGAAATGGCGCTTTTGATTGGTCGTCGTGGTCAAACACTTGATGCACTTCAATACCTGGTGAGTCTGATTGTCAATAAGGACAGAGATGATTATATCCGTGTAATTCTTGATACTGAGAACTACCGTGAAAAGAGAAGAGCAACACTTGAAAAGCTTGCTAAAAGATTAGCAAGAAAGGCAAGAAAGACACATAAAGATATTGTGCTTGAGCCTATGAACCCTTATGAAAGACGTATCATTCATTCAACGCTTCAGGACAATCCTTTTGTCTCAACACGAAGCGAAGGCGATGAACCTTTCAGAAAAGTTATCATTTATTTGAACAAATAAGCAAACCACCAAAAACCCAGTCAAAGCGCTGGGTTTTTGTTTACGCATAAAGAAAATCATGCAGTTTATAAAATGAGGTGAAAAAGCATGGAATTTGATACAATTGTTGCGATTGCAACTGCACCTGGTGAAGGGGCAATCGGTATTGTGCGAATCAGTGGAGACGAATCGCAAAGAATTCTTCACGAAATATTTAGAACCAAGTCCGCGAAACGGGTGACGGCCTTTGAAAATAGGGTTCTGACCTATGGGCATATTGTAGATGCTTCAGAACACGTTATCGACGAAGTGCTTGTCGCTTTAATGCGGGCACCGAAGACGTATACGCGCGAAGATGTGGTTGAAATTCACTGTCATGGCGGTATCGTACCGCTGCAAAGCATTGTGCGCAGAATACTGCAGTGTGGGGCGCGAATGGCAGATGCCGGCGAGTTTACAAAACGAGCTTTTTTGAATGGCAGATTGGACCTAGCTCAGGCAGAATCTGTAATGGATCTTATTAGTGCCAAGACATCAAAAGGTTTTGATGTGGCCTTTGGTCAGCTTGAGGGTGGTCTTTCTGCAAAGGTGGATGCCTTAAGAGACAATCTGGTGGCTACTATGGCCCAGCTTGAAGTGTGTATAGATTATCCAGAGGAAGATATTGAAGAAATAACCTATGGAGAGGTCGTTGAAAAGTTATCCACTGTGGAAAAAGGTATTTTGGATCTTTTATCCTCATCTGAAACGGGGCGAATCATTCGTGACGGGTTATCCACAGTTATAGTGGGCAAGCCAAATGTGGGAAAATCATCCCTTCTCAATGCACTTCTGAAGGAAGCGCGCGCCATTGTAACAGATATTCCTGGTACAACGCGGGATGCCATTGAGGAGTTCATCAATATCAAAGGGGTTCCATTGAAGCTTATAGATACGGCTGGAATCAGAGAGACAGAGGATGTGGTTGAAAAAATAGGCGTAGAACGTTCGAAGTCATTTTTCAATCAGGCTGACCTGGTGATTTTTGTGATCAATGCCTCGGAAGTATTAACTGCTGAGGATGAGGAAATTATTGATAATATTCAGGATAAGAAAGCGATTGTTGTCGTGAACAAAATCGACTTGCCTGCTGCATTTGATATTGGAGAGCTTGAAAAGCGCCTTCCGGGTAAGATATTTATTCGTACGTCCATGATGAACGAAGAAGGCATTGAAGATGTGGAAACACAAATTTCAGAGCTCGTGTTCGGCGGTGAGATCATACGCAAGGAAAATGCCTATGTGTCAAACATCAGACATATCCATGCACTTGAAAAATCAAGAGATTCAATTCGTTCGGCGATTAATGCCACTGAAGCAGGGATGCCATACGATTTTATCGAAGTAGATACGAAAGATACCTACGAATTCCTGGGTGAAATAACAGGTGAAACCATTGAAGATGATATGATGGCAAAAATCTTCAGTAATTTCTGCTTAGGCAAATAGGAAAAAAATTTAATGGCAAAAGCTATGGAATATGAATATAGCATATGGAGAATCGGAGGATGCAATGGCTGAGAGATTTCATTCCGGATCTTATGATATAGCGGTCATAGGGGCGGGTCATGCCGGATGTGAGGCAGCACTGGCTGCAGCAAGAATGGGTAAGAACACAATACTATTTTCAATAAATCTGGATTCAGTTGCAATGATGCCATGTAATCCATCAATCGGTGGTACTGGAAAAGGGCATCTGGTACGTGAAATTGATGCACTGGGCGGAGAAATGGGGTTGAACATCGATAAGGCTTTTATTCAAAGCAAGATGCTCAATGTCAGAAAGGGGCCTGCGGTTCATTCGCTGCGTGCCCAGGCAGATAAGTCCCTGTATCATCGGGAAATGAAAAAGGTTATTGAAAATACGGACCACTTGCTTCTTAAGCAGGCTGAGGTTACTGAAATAGATATTGAAAATGGTCAAGTAAAGGGTCTGTTAACAGCTACAGGCGCCTATTATGATGTGAAATCAATCATTTTGGCGACAGGTACCTATCTGGGCGGTAAGATTTTCATTGGAGATGCCGTTTTCCAGAGTGGCCCAAACGGCCTTGCGCCATCACTTGAGTTGACGGAAAGCCTCAGTAACCACGGTATTGAAATGCGACGTTTCAAGACAGGAACACCTGCCCGTGTCAATAAGCGGTCACTTGATTATGACAAGATGGAAGTTCAATACGGTGACCCTGAAATCGTGCCGTTTTCCTTTATGAATGACACACTTGATATTGATGAGGAGCCTTGTTGGTTAACATACACCAATTCTGAAACACACAAGGTCATTCAAGACAATATCATGCGTTCGGCAATGTATGGCGGGCAAATTGAAGGAACAGGACCGCGATATTGTCCTTCGATTGAAGATAAGATTACACGCTTTGCAGATAAGGACAGACACCAGCTCTTCATCGAGCCGGAAGGTCTTGATACGAATGAAATGTACGTGCAGGGTATGTCAACAAGTCTGCCGGAGGACGTACAGGTCAAGTTTATGCGTACCATTCCAGGTATGGAGCGTGTGGAAGTGATGCGCCCTGCCTACGCGATTGAATACGATTGTGTTAATCCAACACAGCTCAAGCTTTCCCTGGAGTTCAAGGATATTGACGGTCTGTTTTCAGCGGGCCAGTTCAACGGTTCTTCAGGCTATGAGGAAGCAGCTGCACAGGGATTGATTGCAGGTATAAATGCCGTGTTGAAGCTGGATGGCAAGGAGCCATTCATACTCGACCGTTCAGAAGCCTATATTGGAGTCCTTATTGATGATCTGGTTATTAAGGGTACCAATGAACCTTATAGAATGATGACTTCAAGAGCGGAATATCGCCTTGTACTCAGACAGGATAATGCCGACTTGCGTCTTACAGAGCGTGCTTATGCCATTGGTCTTGTTACTGAGGAAAGAAAAAACAGACTGGATGAAAAAATTGCTCTTGTTGAAGCGGAAATGGAACGCCTAAGGAATCTGAAGCTGAAGCCGCTGGAGCTTAATCCTTTTCTTGAGAAAGTTGGAAGTGCTGCCAATCTTAAGAGTGGAATAGCCATTTCAGATCTGATGAAGCGTCCTGAAATTGGATACAAGGACTTGGCAGAGCTGGACCCTGAAAGACCGAAGCTGCGTGATGACATATGGAAGCAGTGTGAAGTACAGATCAAATATGATGGATATATTAAAAAGCAGCTTATGCAGATTGAGAAATTCAAGAGCCTTGAAGTGAAGAAACTCTCATCAGAAATTGACTATGCCTCTATTGACGGACTCAGATTGGAAGCGCGCCAGAAACTGGATCAGATTAAACCGGATTCAATTGGACAGGCTTCACGTATATCTGGGGTTTCACCAGCTGACATTTCTGTCCTTCTGGTATATCTTGAACAGCAGAAAAGAAAGCAGGCTGAGTCCAATGAATAGAAATGAGTATGAAAAAGCACTTTCTGAAATGGGCATTGAGTTTGAAAATGCGTATTATGACGATTTTGATACCTATCGCGAATTGCTTGTTGAGTGGAATGAACATATGAACTTGACAGGCATTACTGAAAAGCGAGAAGTGTTTATCAAGCACTTTTTAGATTCGGTAGGTACATTCCTATCAAGAGTGGTTCCACAGGGTGGTTCTGTGATTGATGTCGGGACAGGCGCTGGATTTCCAGGACTTGCCATGAAAATTCATGACAGGTCAATCAATCTGACACTACTGGATTCATTGAATAAGAGAATTGGATTTTTAAGGGCCGTTTCTGATAAAATAGGACTTGAAAATGTTGAGTTTATCCATGGGCGAGCGGAAGACTATGGCAAAGATGAAGCATACCGAGAACAGTATGATGTTGCCGTGTCACGTGCCGTGGCCAATCTTGCCGTACTCAGCGAATACTGCATGCCATTTGTAAAAGTCGGCGGATATTTTGTTGCGCTTAAGAGTAAGTCCTATAAGGAAGAACTCGAAGAGGCCTCAAAGGCAATAGAGACTTTTGGCGGTCAGCTGGAAAGTGTTGTTCCTGTAAAGTTGCCTGAAACGGACATAGAACATACCTTAATTGTAATTAAGAAATGTCAGGAGACACCGGGCAAGTATCCAAGAAAAGCCGGAAAACCAACAAAAAATCCAATTGTTTGATCAGGAGGTTTCAGTCAGTGATAAGGTCTAATGAAATAGTCGAGATAGCTATAGAAAACATTGCAGCAAATCCAGAGCAGCCTAGACAGATTTTCGATGATGAAGGTATTAAGGAGCTTGCTGAATCAATAAAGGCTTTCGGTGTTTTACAGCCTGTAAGTGTCCGCCAGATAAGTGAGGGCTATGAACTTGTAATGGGAGAGCGAAGACTGCGCGCTTCTGAGCTTGCAGGCCTTACAACAATTCCTGCAATTGTAATGCAGTCATCTCAATCGGATTCAGCGCTTATGGCAATCATTGAGAATCTTCAGCGTGTCGATTTGAACTTCGTTGAAGAGGCAGAAGGCTTTAGACGCCTTATAGAGAATCATGAGATGTCTCAAAAGGAAGTAGCAATACGTGTAGGAAAGAATCAGTCTACGGTTTCCAACAAGCTCAGAATACTTAAGCTTTCTCCGAAAGTAAGGGATACCCTGATTGCTTCCGGTCTTTCTGAGCGTCACGCACGTGCACTTTTGAAGCTTGATGATACTGCAGTACAGGAAAAGGTACTCAGTCAAGTTATCAGGCATGATTTGAATGTGAAAAAAACCGAATCCCTTGTTGAGACCTATTTGGATTTGAGCAAGGAAAAGAAGCGAAAGAACATTCGTGGCGTTTTCAACTATAAGATATATGTAAACACATTAAAACAGGCTTATCAGGCGATCAAGGACACTGGACTCAATGCTGAATTCACGCATAAGGATAATGGTGACCATATAGAAGTTGTTGTTAAAATTCCAAAAGGAAAGTAGTGCATACTACACTACTACTTATGCACCATAGCGTTTTAAGTAAGTCTTAAGATCCAAGTCGAGAAATCGACGTGGATCTTTTTATATTGGAAAAAATATGAAAATCTCTATGTGTAGGTCAAACAAAATACCAAATAAAGGAAAGTGAAAATTTAAATAGTAAAATTTCTCTTACTTTTTAATGTGAATCATTTTTTTACATTATATATAGTGTATAATTGTTTCAAGAACAACAAAATAGGAGTGAGAAGATGGGAAAAGCGATAGCTATTTTTAACCAGAAAGGCGGTGTAGGTAAGACAACTACAAACGTAAACCTTTCTGCAAGTTTAGCACGATTGGGCAAAAAAGTACTTGTAATTGATAATGACCCACAAGGCAATAGCACAAGTGGTTTAGGCCTGAGTAAGGATACACTGGAGTTTAATCTGTATGATGCCTTGATTGATGATGTAGATGTACATAAGTGTATTGTGCCTACGCCATTTGAAGGTTTGGATATTATTCCATCTAATGTACAGCTGGCAGGCGCTGAAATCGAAATGATTGAAATTGAAAATCGTGAACAGCGACTGAAACGTATTATCTCCACCGTGAGAGATAATTATGACTATATTTTCGTTGATTGTCCACCTTCTCTGGGTCTTCTTACTATAAATTCACTTGTAGCTGTAGATGGCGTGATTATACCAATACAATGTGAATATTACGCACTCGAAGGTGTGAGCCAGTTAATGAATACCTACCAACTCATTAAGAAGGGACTTAATCCTGATTTGGAAATTGAAGGTGTTCTTCTGAGTATGTTCGATGGACGAACGAACTTATCCATACAGGTAGTTGAGGAAGTTAAAAAATATTTCAAAAGTAAGGTCTATTCAACAATAATACCGAAGAATGTACGACTGGCTGAAGCTCCGAGTTTCGGTGTACCTGTAATTGAATTTGATGAGAAGTCAAAAGGTGCAATAGCATATATGGAGCTGGCTGAAGAAATCGCAAACATGGAGGTTTAAAATGGCTAAGGCAAAAAGAGGACTGGGAAAAGGTCTTGGTGCACTAATTCCCCAAGATGCAGGAATAGTCTCTGATAATGTACAAGAGCTTAATATTAAGGATAATGTTATTGAACTTAATATTAATGAAATCATGCCTAATAAATCTCAACCACGAAGACATTTTGATAAGGTCAAGTTGAAAGCTTTGGAAGATTCCATAGATAGTCATGGATTGGTACAGCCCATCGTTGTTAAACGTCTGGACACAGGATATGAAATTGTTGCTGGAGAAAGAAGATGGCGTGCTTCGAAAAATCTTGGTCTGAAAACAATAACTGCTGTTGTCAGAACGCTTGGTGAACTTGAACAGGCGCAGATTGCCTTGATTGAGAATATACAGCGTGAAGATCTAAATGATATTGAAGAGGCTGCAGCTTATGAAGCACTTATCCAGGAGCACAGTTTAACACAGCAAGATGTTGCAAGTGCTGTCGGTAAAAGCAGGACTTACGTTACAAATACACTACGTCTTTTAAGGCTTGATGAAAGTACGAAAGCACTTGTGGTCGACGGAAGCCTGACCGGTGGACATGGTCGTGCTCTATTGGGTGTAGAAAATGAAAAGAAGCGCTATGAACTTGCTGAGAAAGTCATCAAGGAGGCCCTTAGCGTTAGAGAGACTGAACGTCTAGTTACTCGTAGTAAAATGATAAAGAACAGTACTGTATCGGAAACTGTTAAGGATAATGCAATTACTGAGTACGAGGAAGACCTGCAGCTTATGTTCGGTACCAAAGTTAATATTAAGCAAGGTCGAAGAAAAGGTAAGATAGAAATAGAGTATTATAATGATGAAGATTTGAATAGAATTTTTCAAATGCTTAAGAAGTAAGATTTCGAGGATGTTTCACGTGAAACATCCTTTTTTATTTGTCTAAGAAATTATATTTCTAGACAAATATAAATCGTGAGTTTGAAAAGAAGGTGTCCCTTATTAGGTTTAAGGAAGGAGTACAGCAGCATTTAAAAGGTCAGTTTATAGTATTTAGGTAGGATGGTTCTCATCAATAAATCATATTTGAGTTACACATTTATGCGTGTAGCCAATATTTAATATTATATTTAGGCTTACTTGCAACTTAAGTGAAGACTACAGTGAGATCATTTTCAAGTAGAAATACTGAAAATCAAGAGATGAAAACACAGTTGATGTACATATTTTGAATAATGAAGAAGGCATAATTGAGCATTATACGGGAAAATCATCAAATTTTGGTTTCTAGCAGCATACCCCCGATTATATTGCCTGAAATAGATATTCGATTGAAACAAGAGGTGCTTAGACGCTCATATTTCACTTCTAAGAGGATTTATGACTAAGTGGGATGAGTGTACAGAATGAATCTAAACACACCATGTAGGGAATGTGGTCTGTATCTACTGGTATTACTAATGTTCAGACTATTATGTCTGTTGTTAACAACTTGACCTAAAGTGTATGGTATTTTTGCAAAAATTTTGAGGGATTACAAGGTGAAATTGTGTGTAGGTTTCTTTATTGTGCTGGGAAAGGTTGAATTGTTGTATGACTAGAACTGCATATGGTTCTATCGAGTTCATAGGTACAACGCATACGTTCTACTGTTTTGACCGAGTTAAGTGAATCTAAATGCAAATGTAACTCTTAGTAGTGTATTAATCGCTGGAAAACCCGCACATATAAACTAAGATGTTTCACGTGAAACATTAGAAGTTTGATAAGATGTCAATAAAGGAGTATGACGGAGTCATAAAGAATTAATGATAGTATTGCTCAAAAGGTAGTGTTTCACGTGAAACAATTACATGATTGTGTTTGTTTTCTTACAGGGAGTATATATGAGAAGAATACTTTTTATAGTTAATCCTGCAGCAGGAAAGAAAAAATCAGAGAGCCTGATTCAAAAAATCAGTGAATTCTGCGAGACCAACTTACTCAATTTTGACATAGAAATTTCTAAAGGTGCAGGTGAAATAACGAAGCTGGTAAGCACATGCATGAAGGAAAAAACTTATACAGACTTAGTAGGCATAGGGGGTGATGGTACCCTGATTGAATGTATAAATGGAATTGAAGACTTTAGCGTTAGAGTTGGAATCATTCCTATGGGAACAGGAAATGATTTCGCAAGAGCGCTCAACTTGACAAATGATATTGGAAAAATACTCACAATTATCAAGAATGGAAAATACACATTAGTGGATCTTGGAATGATGAATAACAATCGATTTGTAAATTCTGCAGGCGTTGGAATTGATGGTGAGATAATATTTGATACGCAGAAAATAAAAAAGGTTATTCCCAGTCGTTTCGCATACTTGTTAAGTACATTGTATAACATTCATAAGTTCAAACCATTTAGAGCTATTGTGGAATTGGATCATGAAATTATAGAAGGTAAGTACTATCTTATTGCTATAGGAAATGGAGAGTACTTTGGCGGAGGAATGAAAATTACACCAGGTGCTAAAATAAATAGTGGCAAATTTGAAATATGCATAGTGAAGGATGTATCTAAAATGAAGTTTTTAAGAGTCCTTCCAAAAGTATATTCTGGTAGACACATTGGTGATGAGAGTGTGACAATGTATAGAAGCAATAAATTAAGTATTGTTACACCTGACCGGAAAATGAAACTTAGTGCAGATGGAAATTTAGTTGGCAAAACACCAGTTGTGGTGCACAATATCGAAAAGAAAATAAGAATGCTGACAGATGGGAATATTTAACTATTTAATGGGATCTAGTCAAAAAAAGGCTTTCACATTTTCATTCTAATGAATGAAACGACACTCAGGTATATCTAGTATCAATCATAAAGAAAAATAGCATACACGGTGATTTTGCGTGTTATAATAGGTGTACTATAATGAGACAGTGAGAAGGGGTAATATATGATGGATATTCTTGTTTTTGCCGCACATCCAGACGATTGTGAAATTGGTATGGGGGGGACAATTCGAAAACTTGCGAACTACAATTATAAAATATTGATCGTTGATTTGACGCGTGGAGAAATGTCATCTAATGGAAATGTATTCAAGAGACAAAAAGAAAGCGATATTGCGTCAAAACTTCTGGGTGTAAGCAGTAGGATAAATATGGAATTTCCGGATTGTGGAATTACAAGTTCGAAAAGGAGCATAGAAAAATGTGCAGACGTGATTCGAAAGTATAAACCACGTGTCGTTTTTTATCCTTCCTCCGAAGACATGCATCCAGATCATGTTGCAGCGTCACTGTTGATTCGAGAATCCATTTTCCATGCAAAGCTTTCAAAATTTATAAGTGGACACGAGCCGCATTTAGTTTTAAATACATTTGAATATAACATCAATAACGATGCGGGGAATGACTTCTATGTTGATATTACAGAGACTTTTAAGGAGAAAATGAAAGCACTCAGTGCATATGAATCACAGTTCATTGCAAATTTGGGTTCAACAAAAACACGACTTACGAACAGTTACATGGACTATATTGAAGCAAGAGATAGAGTGAATGGTTATAGCAGTGGAACAAAATATGCAGAGGGTTTTAAGCGAAATAGAGCGCACTTGATATGCTCCAGAGAAAGTTGGGAAGGTATGTTGAATGGTTAGTTACGAAAAAAATATAAAGAAAGCAAGATCCTTGTATCTGGAAAAGGGAATACTGAAGAGAGAACTTTTACGCGATGATATTGTCTACTCCTGGGTTCGGTCAAGGCTTGTGAATCTAAGTTCAAATAGACCACCTGCTCCGAGTGTGCCTAAGCAAATGACGATGACAGCGCGTCAAATAATGGATAGACTCATGCTTGAAGATTACGGTCTGGAATCTGTTGAAACGTCTATTGAAGCTTATATGATCATTGACCCTAGTGGAAATCAACTTCAAGCGTGGACTAAAGATCCAACAAAGCGCTACTATTTCAATTTTAGCGAAGACACCTTTGGTACCTCTGGAATTTCTCTAACCTTAAAGGAAAATATGAAATCGTATGCTGTCGGATACGAGCACTATCATGACTTGCTAACAGAAAAAATAACCATCGGTATTCCTACCTCTGATGGAAATACATTAGGACTTATACTTGATAGTCGACTATTTACAAACGATATTGATTTGCTGATTTCAAGACTGCCTGATCAGATGCGTACGGATATAGATAGTGACAAGCAATCGACATGTGAGATGTCTACGGAAGAAATCAATAAGGAAATAGTACCTGCAGGATCCATAGAATTTCCAGCCTGTCTTCAAGGCTGCAGTGATGCGATAGAGCTTACAAGGCAGCGTATTGGCAAACTGTTAAACAGTCCATTGATATTTATAAAAGGCGCAAAAGGTATAGGGAAAGAGACTACGGCACACTTCATACACCAGTCTAGATCCAATGATACAAGGCTGTTTCATTCAGTATATTGCGACAAGATTCCTTTTAAGAAATTTGAAGCTGATTGGTTAGAAAATTCAGAAAAAGTAGTAGAAAGTTTGGAACTGTACAATATTGGGACAGTGTACTTTGAGAACTTTAATGCTTTGCCGAGTGCATACCAAGGGAAATTGCTTAGAATAATAGATAGTAAACTGGTTAACACAAACGCTGAAGATGGTTGTATTTCAAGAGGTATGAGGTTTATAATTTCAATTGAAACTGTAAAATCAGAACCTGGATTGGAAACCGAATTAACAGGAGGTTTACAGTACAGGGCTATGCTTTCTGAAATCAGTTTACCGGATTTAAACAGTAGATTGGAAGATGTATGTCCCATAATAAGACACATGGTAAGTGATAAAACAGGTCTTGCGCCCGAAAATATCTTTATAGAAGATGAAGCCTTCATTAATGGGGACGTAGGATTATCATTTCCATCCAATCTAAGAGACTTGGATTTTATTACACATGAAATAGCGGAGCAGGAAGTCACACCTGACAACATGCTTAAGGTCAATATAAAACCATACATACAGGCATATTTGGAAGAAGATTCAGAAATGAAGTGTATTAAAACACTGGAGGAAGTCGAAGCGGAAACAATTGCTTATACGCTGAGAGCCTTAGATTTCAACATGGTTCAATGTTCGAAGGCACTTGGAATAAGTCGGAGTACGCTTTACAGGAAAATTGAATACTATAACATAAACATAGAGGGTGTCCGATAATCGGACACCTTGTTTTCAGTAAAGTGTATAAATATAGGCCATGTCCTTGTGTCTGATTTTGAGACATTATGAACCTCATTTTTAAGGAAATCGTTAGAGTGTGCAATTTTAAGACTCATTTTAATCAATTAACACTTTTATTTTCTTTGAAATATGGGAAAATATAAAGAGGAATACATAAGTCAAAGTAGAACTAAGTTATAAAGCTTAACTGTAAATTTACTGTAATGATATCGAGGTGATAAGAGTGTTCAAAGTCAGCGAAGTGGCTGGTAAGTTGAATGTGGATACATATGTGATTTTCGAAAAACTGATGAACCATGGAGATCTCCTGAAAAATCATACAGAGAAAATTCATTCTATCAATTACATTGATGATAAAGGGATTGAAATAATTGAGGCTCTTATAGCAGGAAAAAGCGAAGCGGAAATTGTCGAAATAATGTCTAAGGCGAGTACAGACTTGATGGAATCAGGTGTGGTCGACACACAAGATGCTCAAGAGGAGCTCGTGAAGGATGGACGCGATGCTACAGACACAGACACCTATTATGAGGATTGGTTGAATGAAGATGATTTCGACGCACTGGATATCGAGAAGAGGCGTCTTCGAGAGGATGTAGGCAATCTGCGAGGGCAGCTGATCCAGTACGATTCTGAACTCAGAAGACTGGATGACGCGATCTTGAACTATCAGAAGCTTATGAGAGAAGATGGAGAGTATCTTCTTGAACTTGAATCTAAGCTGAATGCCCTAGAGGAATCAGTGGCTACCGAAACAGAAACGGGCGGAATGTTCAGTTTTATAAGGAAGTAATTTAAAGGGTTGTAAACTGATTAACAGGAGTGATGCCATTGTATCGAGTAATAGAAGTAGCGAATCAGCTGGGTGTGAGTAAGGTCACAATTTACAAGAAAATCAGCTTGTTTAAGAAAGAACTCAAACCGCATATACATAAAAAAAGAAACATTACCTTTATCGATGATCAAGGTGTTGAAATCATTAAGGAGTCTTTAATAGCCAATCACGTTATTGCAGATTCCACTGACAAAGACAATCAGATAGATGAACTCAATCAGGAGTTGGAGTTGCATCAGTCGCAGGTCAAACTGTTGAATGACCGTCTCATTGAAACCGAAAAGGCACATATGGAGGATCTACAACTCTTGGTTTCTACACTGGAGGCGCAGGTCAACTTGAAAAAAACTCAAATTGAGTCTAAGAATCGGTTGATGAGAAACTTTAAGGACTTGGTTGCATACAATAAGAGTCAAATCAAGCGCATTGAAGAAAAAATTCAAGTTATGGATGAGGCCTAAGCGCTGACGAATCAGATTATTATCTTTAGGAGGGAATAGAACGTGGTTGCAAAAAAGACTATTTTTGAAAAGTTGGGTTTAGTTGAACCTATTGACCAGGAGCATGACGCTTCAGAAAATTTTGAGCAGGATCAAGTGGAAAGTCCGGAAGTTGAAGTGGCTGAGGAAAGTACAGAATACTATGGCGCTGAGGATGCATCCTTCGGTACGGATTTGCTTGCTGCAAAGAACGAATCTGTTAAGGATCTTCTAAGAGAAGCCTCTAAAGAAATGGCACTTAATGTCAGAGAGGATTCTGCGCAAATAGAAGAGAAGCTTGATGAACTCATCGGTGCCTATGAGAAGAACAAGATGATGTCCATCGATGATATTTATCGTAACAGCAGAATGGAAAATGATAGAAAGAGAACTATTTTCATGGTCGATGTGTTCCAGAAAACATTGCCTGAAAATTTGCCGCTTGATGTTAAGCGTGCTTCTGTCATGAATATTATGGATGTTTCCAGCATTAATCTGGATAACCTTCTGAGTGATGCCTATAAGAGAATTGATGCTTTGAATAATGTGCTGGAGCAGACAGTCCAGACGACAGAAGATGTCATTGCGAAAAATGAGGCATCTATCAAAGAACTTGAAGGCAGAATCAAAGAGCTGCGTAAAATCAATGAAGTTCGTGTTCAGTTCCAGGAAGACCAGAGTTCAGTTATCGAGTACGAAATTCAAAAGATTATCGGTATTGTAGATTTCATAAAGCCAAAAAAGTAAATTAGGGGTGTGGAGCAATGAAAAGAAAGTACAGAGTGACTCCACGCGGTAAAGTGGTGTTCAGTGTAACGGGAATACTTTTTGTACTTATTGTTTTTATGATTATACAGTCTTTAGCAGGTCCAAAAGAAGCAGATGTCGAAATGCCTGGTCAAACTGGGGAGACTACGCAAGTGGAACAGGTGCGTAACGAGTCGGCTAATTCGAACGATACTGTGCTGACAAATGAAAACGCAGCGGATTCAAATGACACAGACCTTGATGATGAAGAAAATACTGAGGCTGATTCAGACGCGACACAAGAGGCAGCTGGTGCATCAGAAGAAATTGAGGACAGTGGGGCTGAGTCCCTTGAGTCCGAACAAGGTGTGCCGCTGGATTCCGAGAAGGCCGAAGCGCTTTATAATGCGTTGACCACAGTTTACTTTGAGCCGGATAAGTATGATTTGTCCAGTGAGTATAAGCTGGCGCTCAATGTATTTATCAATATTGCCAACACCTATCCAGATGAAAAAATCAGGATTGAAGGAAATATCAATGGCTATCCAAAATTCAACGATTCGAAGTTTGGGGAAGAATTATCCCAGATACGTGCCAATAAAGTGGCGCAGTATTTAATGAACCGAGGGATTGCGCAGGACATGCTGACCGTTATCAGTAACGGAAGTTCTAAGCCACTTAACAAGTCAGACGCTCCAGAAGAACTGATGCTAAACAGACGAACTGATGTCTATTTTGAAAACTACTTTCTGGAAGACGAGCAAACGGTCAAATAGAATCCAGTATCCCAAGCGGATACTGGATTTTTCCTGGGAAATGTCATTTAAAAGAAGAGGGAATTGACAAACCCAAACGATTCCAGTACGATATATCTATCGTGCACTCGTAGCTCAGCTGGATAGAGCAACCGCCTCCTAAGCGGTAGGTCGGAGGTTCAAATCCTCTCGGGTGCGCCAAATAAGTAACCCCAATGCTTTCAGGACATTGGGGTCTTTTTGTTTAGAAGGTGTCCACTTGCCACTCAAAGGCTAGGGTTTAAAAAGACATCTTCACAATATTTTTGTATGTGATTTCCACAATAGATGGGGTAAGATTTTTAACACCAAAGAGGTGTTCTGCGGCGCTGAAACACAGTCAGGAAATAAACTTCTTGACCCCTTAAAGCGATTTACGGTATAATGACAATTGTTCGGTATGAGATAGGAGTCGAGTCATGGTTGAACGCTATATGGCAATTGCTCTTGAAGAAGCGCAAAAAGCCTTTAGAAAAGGTGAAGTTCCTATTGGTGCTGTAATTGTTCAAAACGGTATTGTTGTAGGACGTGGTCATAATCTGCGCGAAACATCAAAAGACCCAACGGCACATGCAGAAATCATCGCTATACGGGATGCTGCTGCCACACTTGGCGGATGGCGTCTTGTAGATTGCGATATGTATGTAACGATTGAACCGTGTCCAATGTGTGCAGGTGCAATTTATCAGGCACGCATTGTGAATCTCTATATCGGGTCCATGGATCCGAAAGGCGGTGCTGTAGGATCGCTGTATAACATACCGTCGGATGAACGTCTTAACCATCAGGTACATACTGAGTATGGTATTTTGGAAGAAGCCTGTTCAACAATCATGAAGGATTTTTTCAAGAGACTGAGATCCAAATAAAGCAAAAAAAATAAATTTGGAGAGATGTCCGAGTTGGCTAAGGGGCACGCCTGGAAAGCGTGTAAGCCCGAAAGGGCCCGCGGGTTCGAGTCCCGCTCTCTCCGCCATTAAAAATGTCTATAAAGTTTGTCGCACTAAACGGGGATGTAGCGGTTCCTTGTAACCTGCAATCCGCTGTAGCAGGGTTGAAGCTTGGCTAAGGGAATTTGACTGTGGTGTCTGACTCAAGTAAGTGGTGTTGAGAGTTGGGTCCTGCGCAATAGAAACTTGTGAATCATGTCAGGTCCGGAAGGAAGCAGCATTAAGCAATCATTTCTATGTGCCGTGGGGTTACCTGATTTGAGCTAACTGCATGTGTAACGGCCGTAATCGATTTTCGAAGCCAGGTGTGCGACATTTAATTTTAATATGAAGGGCTCTGACTATGTCAGGGTCTTTTTTACAATAGGCATGATAAAACAGAACTTGAAAGCTGCTTTACACAGTTCAATGACGAAACTGTAAAGCAGCTTTTGTGATATATTAGAGCTTTACCTTTCACGAAAATCGGAATAATTGTTACAAAGTTATGGAATTGATCTGTTATTGTTTATTTGAGACCACAATTTTTATATAATTGAATTCATAAAGTCCTATGTTAAATAACAGACAAGATAACGCAATTAAATTTCTAACAGGAGCTATAGAATGATAAGAAAAAACTATATCAATTACATTTTCATAAGCATTCTGATTTGCATTGCGTTACCCTCGATTATTCTCTTTGGGATAATTCAGCTCGATTATGATGCATACGCGACTTACCATGTCTCCCAGGTCGCGAGCAAACATCTAGAGTATAAGGTCAATGATGCTCTCAGGTGGACTGAAGATAAAATGGATCTTGTGCAGCAATATGCGACAGCGGCAGAAGCATATGCCCAGAGCTATGGATTTGATGAAAGTATGGAAATCTTTCTTGAAAATCTTGTGGCCTCAGATGCAGATGTCGAAAGCATTGTCATAAAAACGGAAGCTGGACAATGGTTCACTGGTGGAAAAGAATCCGATCTCATAAAACTGGAAGACATGTCCTGGTATAAGGGTGCTGTAGTCAATGACGTGTACATTTCGAAGGCCCAATATTGCCCTTCATCTGAAAGCGTGGTCATTACATGCTCGAAGTCCATCCGTGATGAAAAGGGCATGCTCCAAGGTGTGCTTGGAATCCATATTCCGGTAGAGTATTTTCTAAATAAGATTATTGATGGAAACGGCACAGATCAGTTCGAAGCAGTTTTCGTATCGAATGATGGTGTACGGGTAAGCTCCGATGAAAATCTGGACACCTACCTTGATGCAGAAGTATATGATGAGTGGTCTGATGCTGGGAATACTGTACGGGATCTGGAGATTGACGGGCAGGCCTATTCGAGCATCAAACTGGACATAGATGCCATGCAGGCAGATCTCTATATTCTGCTTCGTTTTGAAAAGAATAACGCCTTCAAAAATATTATCCTTAAGACCTTTATGGAGAGACGGCTGCTTTTTATCGCACTTGTGATGGCAGCTATACTCATCTTCAATGAGTACCTGTATAGACCACTGCACCGTTTGAGCGCCTATATCAGAAAAACCGCCAATGAAGGCAAGTCGGTTAAAAGGCCAAAGCTTCCAAAAGATTTGGGCAAGATAGAAAAGATGTACAGCAAACTTTTGGATGTAGCGGCTCAACGTGAAAGCGAAGTGCTTCAGATGACATCCCATGTGTCAGAACGCAATGCCGAGATTGAAACCTCCAATGTGGAACTCGAAGCTTCCTTTAAAGAATTGAAAGAACTCAACGACCTGCTGGAGGAGAAGGAAAGGGAATACAACGATTTTGTAAGCAATATCCCCGACCTGCTGTGGTTGTGCAGCTCAGATGGAACACTGGTCTATGCCAATGAACATTTTCAAAAGACAACAGGACTGGTTATTTCAGACAAACATAAAATTCATCTTTGTGATTTTCTGGATGGACTGCCAAAGGGGACAAAAGGGTTTAAACTCTTTTCCAACAGGGATTTTGGTCAAATTGTCCTTGATATCAAATGCAAGGGCGGCGATGTACGGAACATGGAAGGCAGCGTGTCGCGTATTTTTGAAGGCGATGAAATTGTGGCCATTCAAGGGATTCTGCGTGACACAAGTGACTCCAAGGCCATGTATGTGAACTATTTCAATAGAAATAGGGAATTGACATTGGTTAATGATATTACGAAATCATTGATTTCAAATCTGGATCTGGAAATTATCCTAAATGAAATAGCAGATAAAGTCGGCAGGATTATGCGTATCGGCATGTGTACCATACGTCTGATTGAAAACGGAAAACTCAAGCTGGTTGCCTCTTCGGGGTCTAAAAAGCAGATGGTTTACGCAAGGTCCCCTTACATTGAAGAGACACATATGGGCGAAGCCTGTCGTGCCAATAAGACAAAGGTTATATCCAATCGTGATGAATTCACGATTGATGAACAAGAGCTTGAAAAAGTCCTCGACATGATTCACAGCGTTGTTTATGTGCCACTGTCAATCAACGATAAGGTTTATGGGGTCATGTCAGTGGCTTCGGAGCTGGAAGTCGACGAGGAAAGCACAGGCATACTTGAAACCTTTGCTGATCAGGCAGCTATTGCCATAGAAAGATCAAAAATCTATGAGAACCTGAGAAACAATTATTTTAAGACCATAGAAGCGCTTGTCGCTGCAAATGATGCCAAAGCGCCTAATCGTGAAGGACATACGAAGCGGGTTTCCGATATTGCGGTAGAAGTCGGAAAGCGTATGTATATGCGACAGTCTGACATAGACAACATCTACATTGCCGGGCTTCTTCATGATATTGGAAAACTCAATATTGAAGATGCATTGCTGTCCAAAGACAATCTGACTGATGCAGAAAAGGCCATCATAGAAGCGCACCCAATGATGGCGAAGAAAATCCTTGAGCCCATTGGTATGTCTGAGGAAATCACACAGGGTATCTATTATCATCATAAGAAGTTCGACCTGTCTGGTGAGCCAAAAGAAGTCAAAATCGACACTCTGCCTTTGATTGCCCGCATCATTGGGGCTGTTGACGATTTGGATGCATATCTCGTCGAGCATAAGTCAGCAGGTGAAAAGGCGCTTAAGGGTGCCATTGACCTCTTGAAATTTGGGTCAGGAAAAGCTTATTGTCCAGAAGTGGTCAAAATACTTGAAGAAATCTCCAACCAGGACGCAAGTGTGATTCTCATGCACTATGAACAGCTGGTGGACGAAGGCAAGGAGGTTGCGATATGAGAAATATTATGACCTTCAAGAGTCGGCTGAAGCTGTATCACATTATAATTTCAATGACATTCATCATCCTTATTGGACTGAGTAGTTTTAGTATAGTCATGAAGGACAGGCTCACTCAAAAGCAGGAGGATTATGGGACACAGTTTCAAATTCAGGCACAGGTTGTCGAGGCGTATTTGAGTTCCATAGAAAGCGGTCTGATGACTATTTCCACTACCATGGACTATTTCGAACAGGCGGCGCCTAACAGCAGTGGTCATTATTTTGACAAGGTAAAGGGAAATGCCATCAATGGACTCTATCCATATTTGGACATAACAAACGCGCTGGATATGGTGACCGTGAAGAATGGTTCTGGTAAATTTGATTTACTGGACTTGAGAGAGTATGAAATCCGCCCAGGTTTGCAGACAATATGGACGGCAGACCCAAATGATGAAAAGTCGCTCTATATACTCGTTGTAAACGAGTTAACAGATACTGGGAAGTATCTTGTCACCAGTGTGCACATTGAGTCCAATCACTTAACAGCCTTGTTTGAGTCTTATGGCATGCGTTCAGTAGATGTGCTTTATCTGTTTTCAGACGCGCAGATGCTTTCTATGGATGACAGCGACAGGTCTTTTATCACGCTGCTTAGAAATCTGGTCAAGCATGGGAACTATAATCTTGTTGATAATGAAAAGGGTACTTTAATGGTGACTCCAATTATGGATGGGAAATTACATGCTGGCTTTGCCTATAAGGCGCTTGGTGAAGACAGTCTCATTACTGCTACAAGAGTGAAGTATGGCGTAATCATGATGATCCTTGCGGTTCTTTCAGCGGTGATGTCACTCATCTATTCGGAGCATATGTATAAGCCGATTTACAATATTAATGCATATACACAGAAGATGATTGATGGAACACTTTCCACGAAAATTCCCATTTGGCATTCCGGGATATTCAAGCATATTGCAAAGGGAATCAACAGTGTCGCGTTTGCGTCTGAGAATAACTGCAATGTACTACTTGAACAATCCATGGAAATGATGAAAAAACAAGACGAGCTCGTTGAAGTGAATCAGTCACTTGAGTTCAATAACGAGGCACTGACGGCCGTTAACAGAAAGCTTGAATATTCAAAGGAAAAATTCCGGGCTCTCATCGAAAACATGCATGATCTGGTATGGATGGTTGATGAGAAATATAACATTGTTTTCTTGAACAAGGCTTTCGAAGAAAGACTGGGTGTTGTCACTGAAGAGTATATTGGTAAGCCGTTTGACATACTGCTTGCTGGCAGTGACAAGGATGCGGTACGGAATCGATTTTTTGAGAGGATGTCCGATTCCAATCTGAGCAGTGTTCATAGCTGGTTCAAGAAAAACTCTGTTGAAGATGTGGAGTTTATGCTTACCAACACAGTCCGCGTGTTTTCTGGTGGTGAACTGAGAGGGATTCAAGGCATAAGCAGGCCTGTTTCTGAAACCTGGATGCTGACTCAAAAGCTGAGCCGACGGAATCAGGCACTGGAGGATATCCGTGACATCACCCGTGTTCTCGCCCAAGAGAATAATCTGAATGCGCTCTTCGATTTGATTATAAAGAAAATTTATGAGCTCTATGAAGTATCTCTTTGCGGCATTCGTGTTCTGAATGAAGCAGAGGAGTTGGAGCTTGTTCGTGTGACAGGTACAAACAGCAGTGAAATGATCCAAAAGCTTAAAAGAAATGAGAAGGATATTCGATTCAAGGCACTTGATGAAGGTCGGATGTACTATATGGATGATGTGCTGGAATCTTATTTTGAAAACTATGAGGAAATGGAATATGCTCGGGATCATACCAAGGCATTTGCAGTTTTGCCTCTCGTGAACGGTTCTGAATATACAGGGGTCATTACGATTCTTTTTAAGGAGAAACTGCCGCAAAACGAGCTGATGATTCTATCGACCATTGCAATACAGTCCATGTTGGCAATTAAGAAAGCCAAGCTTTTCGCACAGCAGCGTGAAGAATTCCTTGCGACCATCCGTGTTCTTGTTACTGCTATCGAGGCCAAGGATGCCTATACTGAAGGACACTCAAACAGGGTGTCTGAATTTGCCACGTTGATCGGCAGGGAGATGGGGCTTGTGCCTGATGCCCTGGAAGATATCCAGATTGCCGGGATGCTGCACGATATTGGCAAGATTGGTGTCAATGACCTCATTCTGAAGAAGAGTGGAAAGCTCAACAGTTTTGAAGTCGGAAAAATCAAGGAACACCCTGAAATTGGCCAGAGGATTCTCCAGCCTATCGGTTTTTCAAAAAGCGTTATGGATGGTGTAATGCTGCACCATAAACGGCATGATCTGACGGGGTATCCTGAAAGCATAAGTATTGCAGCCCTGCCGCTGAGCGCTGCGATTATAGGTGTTTCAGATGCGCTTGATGCAATGACAAGCAAGCGGTCCTATTCTGAAGGACGACCGCTTGATGAAGCAATGGATGAGATTATACGCAACAGTGGAACGCAGTTTGATCCAGAGGTTGTGAAGGCTACATTAAGAATATTCGAGTCAAGAGCACATGTTCTTGAACAGATCATACAAGGGAAGGTTCAGGTGATGAGTTGAGTTATACGGCACTGTATAGGCGTTGGAGACCACGTATTTTTGAAGAGGTCATAGGACAGCGTCATATTACCGATACACTAAAAAACCAGATACATTCAGACAATATTGCCCATGCGTATTTATTCAGTGGAACCAGGGGAACTGGCAAGACATCTACTGCCAAGATTATGGCACGTGCGATCAATTGTCTCAGTCCAGTCGGAGAAAACCCATGTAACGAATGTGAAATCTGTCGTGGTATGCTGGAAGAGAGCCTGATGGATATCATTGAAATTGATGCGGCGTCAAACAACGGCGTTGATGATGTGCGTGAGCTTAGGGAGAATGTCAAATATCCACCATCCAGGGCCAAGTATAAGGTATATATCATCGATGAAGTGCATATGCTCTCACAGGGCGCGTTCAACGCGCTTCTCAAGACCCTTGAGGAACCACCGGGATATGTAGTTTTCATACTTGCAACCACTGAGCCGCAAAAGATTCCAGCAACCATTCTTTCAAGATGTCAGCGATATGATTTCAAGCGAATCTCAGCTGAAGTGCTAACGGCACATCTTAAGAGCATATCTGAGTCACTCGGTGTCAAGGCCGATGAAAAGGCACTCAGCCTGATTGTCAGAAATGCAGACGGTGCAGTACGTGATGCGCTGAGCATACTGGATCAGTGTGTGTCCTTTACTGAAGGTACACTGGATTATGATGATGTGGTCAGCACGCTTGGGCTCACGACCGAACACTGGCTGTTCAGCATTGTTGACCGTGTTATTGACCAGGAGGCATCAGAAGCCATGCGTATGGTGCATGAGATGGTAAACGACGGAAAGAATCTGGGACACTTCATAAAGAGCCTGACCGGCCACTATAGAAATTTGATGCTTTCAAAAAGTGGAGCGGACTTGACCTACATCATGGATTCTACTGAGGAGAGCATTGAAGAGACACAGCGTCAGGCTGAGAAGCTGACCATGGGTGAAATACTACGTTCCATTGATGTTCTGACAAGGCTTGAATCCCAGTCAAGATGGGCGACACAGCCAAGGGTTCATCTGGAAATGACACTTGTGAAGCTCATGCAGCCGGAATCGGATATGACTGTAGAAGGCCTGCTTTCAAGAATAGAGCGGTTGGAAAATGCCATTGCAAGAGGCGGCCCGGTTGCAGCAATGTCTCCTTCAGGGGACAGCGGTCTGCCAAGGCGACAGGAAGTCCGAGAGACGCCAGCACCTGTAGAGCAGAAGTCTGAACGAGTCCATAGAAGTCAAGCTGGACAAGGCCCTTCTGAATCAGATAAACCTGCGATGCGTGTTGAGCCTGCTGTGGAAGAAGAAGCTTCACACAGTATAGCGCAAGCACCTGAGCCGAATGCCGGGACACAGGATGCTGAGGTAGTAGTGGAAGCTGCCAAGGTCTACGGGTCTGATGTGGCCATTGAAGAGATAACGAGCAAGTGGGGACAGATTCTGGAGATTGTCAGAAAGTCTAAAATCCAGGTTCAGGCATTTCTTATTGAGGGTACGCCAGCCTACGTGGAGGATGGTGCGCTGATGATTGCCTTCAAAGACGGCTATGCATTCCACATGGACATGATCGAACGCGAGGAGAACCGAAAAATTGTTGAAGGCGCTATTGAACGCGTACTCAGCAAATCACTGCGCGTACGCTGTGACTTTGACTACAATCTTTCGGTATCAGACAATAAGGAAGAGACACTTACAGCAGATGAGTCTGTAAAGGCATACTTTAAGGATCATGAAGAGAAGCTCAAAATCATAGAGTAGTCGAAAATGTTATGTCGCATATAAATATGATATAATAGGTTGGAATTTGAATCAGGAGGAATACATTATGGCTAAGAAAAGACCGCAAATGCCTGGAAACATGGGCAATATGATGAAGCAAGTGCAAAAAATGCAGGCACAGATGCAAAAGGCACAAGAAGATATTGAAAATCAGGAATTTACTGCCAGTGCCGGTGGTGGCGCAATCACAGTTAAGGTAAACGGCAAGAAAGAGATGCTGTCTATTGAAATCGACGAAGACGTTGTAGACCCAGATGACGTTGAAATGCTGCAGGACTTGATTCTGGCTGCTGTCAACGAAGCGATGCGTACAGCTGATGAGACAATGTCTAAGGAAATGGGCAAACTGACAGGCGGAATGAATATTCCTGGATTGTTCTAGAGGGTGAAACCATGTCATACTATGCACCACCCATAGCGCGACTCATTGAAGAGCTTGCGCACTTACCCGGCGTCGGTCGGAAAACGGCACAGAGGCTTGCGATGCATATTGTGACAAGTCGCGAAGATTTGGCAGTGGGTCTCTCGGAAGCAATACTGGATGCACGCAATAAAATCAGGTTCTGTTCATCCTGTTTTAATCTGACAGAGCAAGACCCATGTCCAATCTGCTCAGACCCCAAGCGGGACCAGGCAACCATTTGCATAGTGGAAGCGCCTAAGGATGTCATTGCCCTGGAACGCACCAAGGAATATCATGGTCTCTACCATGTGCTTCATGGGGCGATTTCGCCAATGGATGGCATTGGACCTGAAGATATTAAGCTCAGGGAACTGATTGTCAGACTTCAGGGTTCCGAGGTTGATGAGATTATTCTTGCAACCAACCCGACCATAGAAGGTGAAGCGACATCCATGTACATTTCGAGACTCGTGAAGCCTACAGGCATAAAGGTGACCAGACTGGCACACGGCATCCCTGTTGGCGGGGATCTTGAGTTTGCAGATGAAGTAACTCTGACAAAAGCGCTCGAAGGGCGTAATGAACTGTAAATAAAATGCTGAGATGTTTTCATCTCAGCATTTATTTTTTTATTTTCCTCAAAAATAGTTTGCTATTTTGCTTCATTGGGTAAAAATTCCTTAAGGCAAAAGAAAAGAGTTTTTGGAACGTGAAGGGGGAAATACAATGACAGAAGCAGTTAAGGCAAATTTAAGGTCTAAGAAAGGCTCGAATTATTCAAAAAAGCTAAGAGCATCTGGAAGAGTCCCTGGTGTTGTTTACGGTCATCACTCTGAAGCAAAGAGCATTGACGTGGACCTGAGGGACATGGAGCACCTGCTCGCCCATCATGGCATTGGCGCAACCGTTGATTTGAACATTGGCGAAGACAAGGTGTTTACAATGCTTAAAGCCGTACAAAAGAATACCTTCAAGGGTCAGCTGTTACACTTTGATTTTCAGGAACTGACGAAGGGTGAACCGGTAAGAGTCTCTATTCCGATTCATTTTTTGAACAAGAATGAAGTTGAGGATTCTGTAAAAATCGTTGTTGAGCAGGTTCATAGTCTTGATATTGAAGTACTTCCAAAAGATCTGATTGAGTACTATGAAGTGGATGTTGCCTGCCTGAGCGAACAACCAGCCATTACTATGGCGGAACTGGGCATTTTCAATGATGAGAAGTTCACGGTACATATGGATGCAGATACGGTTATTGCGAACCTGACCGAGGGTGGCAAGATGGAAACTGAGACTGAAGAAGAAACAGACGAAATTCCAAGTATCCTTGATGAAATGGCAATGCAGAGCGAAGAGTAATATTGCTTGAGGAATAGAAAAGAAGCCCGATAGGGCTTCTTTTTCATTTGGATGATTGCATGGCATCTGATATAATGAAATCGACTAATGGTATGAAAATTCCGACGTTTATGGGGGTATTTCTTGGAGTATTTATCACTTACCAGGGAAGAGCTGCTAAAAGAACTTTCGCTGGCACAAAGGGAACTGGATATTCTTAAAACTGAAAAGAGCACCGTTGACGATTCTGAGGATACACTCTTATCTATTTTGAACAGCATGCCTGATATGATCTTAAAGGTCGATACAGACATGACTGTGGTCTGGGCAAACAAGCCTGCGCTTGACAAGAGTCCTTCCGCAATTGGGAAAAAATGCTACGAGGCATACTTGGGGCTGGACGCGCCATGCAGCAATTGTCCCTGTGTTTCCGCACTTGAGAGTGGGGAAATCGTACAGGGGACCATGTCGCTGCCGTCGAAAAGCAATTCTGAGGAAATCTTGCACTGGGAGAACATTGGTATACCACTTAAGGACAAAAATGGCAATGTCATTGGCATGATTGAAATCAGTAAAAATGTTTCTGACAGGGTTTACTTTGAGAAGAAGCTCAGTGAGTATACCCAGGCACTGGAAGATTCAAAGCGCATGTCGGAAAACAGCAGCGAGGTCAAGTCCGAGTTTATCAGGAACCTGTCACACGAACTTCGAACACCCATGAATGGGCTGATGGGCATGGTACAGCTTCTTGAGAACACCGATTTGAGTCAGATGCAAAAAGAGTATATAGATGTGATTGTGGCATCATCGCGTAAGATGATGAACATTCTTACGAATGTCATGGACAACGTGACACTTGAGCGGGGCAGTATGGTTATGCGCAATGCTCCATTTGATATTCGCTGGGTCTTCGACGAGCTTGTAGCAGTCTATTCGAAACAGGCTTATGAGAAGGGCCTGCGTTTTACGACACGCTTCGAACCAAGCATTCCGGACAAACTGCTCGGTGATGTCAAAAGACTGCGGCAGATTTTGCTTAATATTATTGGGAATGCTATTAAGTTCACAGACAGCGGACGCGTTGAGTTCAGCATGGATATTTTACAGGAGTCCTCGAAATCCGTGGATATCCAGATTTCTGTTAAAGATACGGGCATAGGAATCAGCAAGGACCAGCGAGAAACTGTACTTAAGGGACTTGTAAAGGATGGGGCCGGCTTTGAATCCACAGGAATTGGACTGGCGATTTCCAAGCAGATTGTTGACCTTATGGGTGGAAATCTGGAGCTTGTCAGTGAACTCTATAAAGGGACAGAAGTGAAAATCACAATGTCCTTTGATCGCATGGACGAGGTTGAACTAGAAGATAGAGCAGTCCAGCACAGAGAACGCAAACCAGGCGATAAGCCCAGGATTCTCGTAGCAGAGGATGAGGTTATTGGCCGCGTTACCATGAAGCTGATGCTAAAGGATAAGTACGACGTGTCCTTTGCTAAAAATGGTAAGGAAGCTGTCGATATGTACTTTGAAATGGAACCGGATATTATGCTGATGGATATTCTGATGCCTGAGATGAATGGCTTTGAAGCCTTTGATGAAATCGAGCGCAGAAGCCTAAGCCGTGTACCCATTATTGCATGTACTGCAAAGGTCATATCCACAGAGAAGGAATACCTCACAAGTTATGGTTTTGACGATTATCTTTCAAAACCGATCGACGTACAGCAGTTGAAGCATTTGCTGAACAAGTATTTGAGGTAGTTTGCAATGCATCTGGCAGCTTGATTGAGCGTCTGCATGGATGAACATATAAGAAGGTATGAGCGGTTGTAAAACCTGGCGCCATTGCGCAGGGGTTTGCAGCCGCTTTTTTACTTTGAAGAAAGGTAGTTTACGGTTAATACGCTCAAATGGACTGGCATCCAGAGGTCGTTCCAGAGCAGGATACATAAAATCATATATTGCCACATATAAATAGAATGACATTGAACTTCTCCTGAAACAAAGCTCTGTTGTACTATATTATCAAAAGAAAAAGTATGATATTGCAACATTTAGGTATATACAGAGTATAAGGAGATTTGAAATGGAAGAAAGAGTGCAGATTGTAAATGAGCTTGGACTGCATGCCCGTCCAATCAGCAAGTGGCTAAATGTGGTTCGAAAACATGAGATAGAGCTTTCTGTTGTAAAGGAAGGCAAGAGTTATAACGGAACCAGTATGATTGCGCTGATGTCCATGGCGGCAAAAAAAGGCGATGCACTTATTTTGAAGGCAAGTGGTAAACAAGCTCAAGCAGCGGTTTCTGAGTTGAAAGCCCTGATTGCAGACGGATTCGGTGAATAGTCATGAAGGGGATTGGAGCCTCGTCTGGCAAGGCAATAGGAAGAATTAAACACCTTCAAAAGGAAGCATTCAATTTTGAAGAAATGTCACAAATAGCGATTGCGGCAGAACATAAACGTTATGAAGACGCGCTTGTGAAGGCTGAATCGGCAATACAGGCCATCGCGCTCAAAACAAAAGAGCAAGTGGGTATAAAGGAAGCTGAAATATTTTCTGCGCATATTGAAATTCTAAAGGACCCGGAGCTGACGTCAATGGTCAGGGAAGCGATTGACTCAGGAAAGACAGCAGAGCATTCGGTCCTCTTGGCATCCAATCAGCTTGAAGCTCTGTTCAGAGGCTTGGATGACCCCTATATGTCTGAACGTGCTTCTGATATCAGAGATGTTGGGAAACAGGTTCTCAGGGCGTTTTCAGGAGAAAGTACTGGGCCCATTACGGGTAAAAGCGACCAGGTGATTCTTGCTGCGCATGATTTTACACCATCAGATATGGCGACAATGGATAGAGCCTCAGTCTCTGGACTGCTTGCAGAAATCGGAGGAACCACGTCGCACAGTTCGATTATGGCACAGTCGATGTGCCTGCCGGCAGTGGTGGGTGTTGGTGAGTCGCTTTATAGCATTGAGGAAGATACCCTCGTAATCATTGATGGAAGTACGGGAGAGATCATTCCTAACCCGTCAGAAGAGGCTCTTGCAGTAGCCTGCCAATCAATAGATGAAGACTTGAGTAAACGAAAAAAACTTGAAATATGGAAAAGTAGAAAGGGTCGAACAGCTGACGGCAGAAGGATTGAGATTGCCTGCAATATCGGTACGCCTGAGGAAGCTGAGTCAGCAAGACTTGAAGGTGCGGAGGGAATTGGTCTTTTTAGAACTGAATTTCTATATATGAATCACGATCAGTGGCCTAGTGAAGCGGTTCAGTATAAAGCCTATAAAGGGGCAATTGAAGCTTTGGAAGGGGCGCCGGTCATTATACGAACACTGGATATTGGCGGGGATAAGCATCTGGCTTATTACGCGCTTCCAGAGGAGATGAATCCATTTTTGGGACATCGGGCAATTCGCTTGTGTCTGGAGAAGAAAGATATTTTCAAGACACAGCTGCGTGCGCTCCTTAGAGCATCTGCCTATGGAAAGCTGAAAATCATGTTCCCCATGATTTCCACTATGGAGGAATTATCTGCTGCAAAGGATTTGCTCAATGTGGCAAAAATGGAATTAAAGGCTGAACAGATTCCATTTGATACATGTGTAGATGTTGGTATGATGATTGAAGTTCCTGCGGCAGCAGCAATGGCGGATGTGTTTGCAGCCCATGTTGATTTCTTTAGTATAGGAACCAATGATCTGACCCAGTATATGATGGCCTGTGACCGGATGAATACAAATGTGGCGCATTTGTATTCCCACCTTCAACCTGCGGTGATACGCATGATCAAGCATGTGGGTGACTGTGCAATCAAAGCGGGTATTATGGTTGGCATGTGCGGTGAAGCGGCAGGCGACACACTGCTTCAGCCATTTCTTCTCGGTGCAGGACTAACAGAACTGAGCATGTCGGCAGGGTCTGTTCTGAAATCCAAGGAGAATATAGGGAAGTTTGATTATCAAGCCTGCAAGAAACTTGCAGATGAACTGGTAATGCTTACTTCCAAGCATGAGATTGAGAACGCGCTTCAGATTTTTGGAGAAGGTGTTTAAAGGATAAGTGCAAATTTGCCTCAATATTCAGGCGAATGTTCAACTTCACGAAGGTTGATTGGAAGAATACTATTAGGGTGAGAGGTCAAACGAGATGGAGATTTCGGATCGTCAAAGAAGAATCATAAGAATACTGGTTCGTTCCGGAGGCTTTGTAAGAGTCAGTGACATAGCCAAGCAGCTGGGGATCAGTCCAAGAACTGTTCGTTATGATATTGATGACATCGAGTATTATCTGAACCTGATGCAGATAGAGCTGATTCGGAAACCAAGGGTCGGCATAGCTATCAAAAATCCGGATAGGGTATTGGATGAAATGCTCATGTGGGAGAAATCAAACGAGCTGAACACCTTCCTGAACAAAGAGGAGCGACTTGTTTATTTGGGGCTTAAACTGGCGGTTACTGAAAGTGCTGTCTCTAGCGAAAGTCTCGCAGACACCATAGGTGTAAGTCGTTCAGCCATACTGACAGATTTGAAAGAGCTTGGCCAATGCTTGGAAGGTGATTTCGACATCAGGCTCATTGCTCGAAAACGCTATGGATACATGCTGCATGCAGACGAACTTCAGCTGAGAAGACTTTTGACAACATTTCTGCACGAGGTTCTTAAAATGGATAATCTTCGGCTCAAGATTGAGCGGGAGGATTCGCTTTTGAGTGAACTGTGCAATCAGCATGCCATACAGGAAATTCGTAAGGCCATGAAGCTTGCAAGAAGCAGAATACTCTATTGGATTCCCTATCCTTCGTATCTTCAAGTGATTGCGGCGGTTCAGGTAAGCTTGTTCAGAATGAAAATTGGAAAAACGCTCAGCATTTCCTCGGATGGAAGAAATAAAGCTGAAATAGGCGGTGTGACGGGACAGTTGAAAGAAATGACGGTTCTCGCAACGGACATCGCTTCAGTTCTTGACGAACAGCTATGGCCAGAAGTGGAGATTCAATATCTTGCAACGGAGCTGATGAAGCACAATCTGAAAATAAGTACGTCGACAGACAAGTCTTACGATCCGAAACTTATCAATACGGTATATGAAATGATCAGGCATCTCCAGCAGACAGAAGGATTGTCTTCTCAGGCAGTCATCAATCTGCAGAATGACCTGATTGCACATCTTGATTTGACTCTTGAAAAATTACAGCTGAACATTCCCAATGAAAATCAGCTGGTTGATGAAATCAAATGCAATTATGCACGACAATTTGAGCTCGCCCAGGAGCTGCTCAAAATATTCAATTCAGCATATCAGGTAGAGGCGACAGATAATGAAGCTGGATTCATAACAATGTACCTCGTTAAGAACGAAGAACTGAACAAAAGTATGGCAATCAAGAAAGTTCTGGTGGTTTGTGGGTCTGGAAGAGGCGCATCAAAGCTGCTGGGCACAAGAATCAAAAACAATATCCCAAGGTTGATTGTTAAGGATATTGTATCTGTACATGATGTGGAGGAAGACATTTATGATACATCTGACATAGACCTTCTTATCAGTACTGTAGCCCTTAATTTTTCAGAGAAGCCAGTCATTAAGGTGAGTCCGATTATAACAGATCAGGAACTTGGCCAAATCTCCAAATTGCTCTTTGAAGATCAGGCAAATCTGAGCATGCTTGGTATGGAAACACGCCTGAGTTCATCAAAAGCAAAAATGGAGATGGAGACAGAAGTTGCCCATATGACAGGAATGGTCATTGTAGAAATTGCATCCATGCTGAACAGCATGCATGAAAAGGGCTGGATTGAAGAAAAGCATATGAATCAGTGGGGACTTACGCTTCATATTGTTATGGCGGTTCCTAGATGGCGCGCTGGATCATATAATATCGAATCGGATATTGAGACGTTCAGAAATCAGTATTCTGATATTTTTGAGACAGTGTGGAAGCGGCTGGAACAGATTTCGGTCATGCTTGATCTTCGTATTCCAGAAGAGGAAGCTATCGCCATTATGCGGTACCTCATTTCATGAGTCCTTGAACCTATTGAAGGAGTCTCGTATGAGAATAAATAAAGTTGTGAATGCACGGCTGTTTGAAAGCGGCCATGCACTGGATCAATGTTTGGTGGATATATGTATTGAAGAGGGCCATATCAAATCCATTGAAGCGGTAAGGCCAGATTCAGGTCATGTGCATGGCGATGATGTACTGGACGCCCAAGGCCGCTATGTATCGCCAGGATTCATTGATGTCCATGTCCACTGCTACCACGGGAAAACAGCCATTGGAATCGATGCTGACGAAATCGGTGCCTACACTGGTGTGACAACACTTATAGATGCAGGAACATCCGGTGCAAATACGGTTTCTGATTTCAGAAAAACACAGATAGACAGGGCAAAGACACGAATTGCGGTGCTTTTGAATGTTGCCTCAGAAGGACTTCGGACACTGAGTGAACTCTCAGAGGAGGATGCTATTGATCTGAACAAGATTAAGCATGCGCTGGAGGATCCGTCTGTAACTTATGCTGGCTTGAAGGCACGGGCGAGCAGTTCGGTGCTTGGCAACCGTGAGCTGGCACCCATAGTCGAGGCGAAAGAAATAAGCAAAATAACGGAAATGCCACTGGTGGTTCATGTTGGAAATGCACCGCCAAGGGTTGAGGATGTTCTTGACCTGATGGATAAGGGAGATGTGGTAACCCACTGTTTTAACAGCAAACCCAATGGCATCCTGAATGAAGCTGGCATTATAAAAACTGAATTTGTAAAAGCCCGTGATCGGGGTGTTTTATTTGATGTGGGTCATGGCTCATCAAGCTTTTCCTTTGAAGTTGCCAAGAAGGCCATAGAATTGGGATTTGTGCCAGATCTAATCGGATCGGACCTCTATGACAAGAACAGAAAGGGACCTGTCGTAAGTCTGGTAAGAACCATGAACAAGCTGATTCTATCAGGTATGTCCGCCGAGGAGGTCATTGATGCAGTAACCCGTAAGGCAGCACAAGTCCATGGGCTTCAAGACCGAGGGCGCATTGCGGCAGGACTGCTTGCAGACATGACTGTTTTCAGCATTGAAGCAAGTGAAATGGAATTAAAAGACTCGGACGGCAATGTCGGTCATTTAGACCAGTGTATTGTACCGAAGTTTTCAGTAATTGGCGGCCAGCTGTTTGAGGTCGATCCAGGAGGAATATGATGGAAGTTATTGAACTGCTGCGGAGACAGTTGTCTTTGTCAGATGAAGTGATATTAGAAGTAAAAGAGGAAATTTTACAGGTTGAGCGGTTCGTTGGTGAACGGCAAATCATTTTCGGAAGTGATTATGCCATTGGATTTTACAGCCATATGTACAGCCTGATCAGCAGACTCAAGAAAAAGGAACACCTTGAGCTGGATGATCTGTCCATAAAGGATGGGTTGGATGAGACGGCTTTTTCCATAGCGGATGAACTCGTAGGGACACTGTCAAAGCGGTACGGCTTATCGACAAATGTATCAGAGGTCTGTCTTGTGGCGATTCACGTGCAGACAGCGATGGAAATGGCAAAGGAGGCACTTTAATGAGTGAGCAGATTACGGTTGTCATCGGAGATCGACTTGGAAAAGGTCAGAAGGTTGGCGCTGGTGTTGAAAAAGCGGGTGCAAAGGCAATTGTCATTTCAGGCATGGCGGCAGATATGAAGCTGGGCGATGTTATGAATGAAAACAGCGCAGAGCTGGGAATATCCTTCTGCGGAAGCGGCGGTGCAGGAGCTCTGATGGCTGCAAACAAATATGGTTATAAGGTTAAGCATCATCTTCGTTCTATAGAGGCTGGAGAAACTGCAATCAAAGAGGGGTGTAAGGTTCTCGGCTTCGGTTTTCTAGATCAGGAAGAGTTGGGATATAGAATTGTTCAGGCATATATGAAATTGAAAGGTGAGTAGTGCATGGAACTAAAACAGCTGATGAAAACGGTCACACAGAGCATTGATGCTGAAGGGACAGGCAAAAGCAGGGCAGAAGCCCTTGGTAATGCACTCAGTGAAATGCGGAAAACTGCAAATCGTGATATAGACGGCGCCATACTCAAAATGGAGCCTCAGCAGGTCTATCTCCTGAGCGAAGCCGTTGATACGGAGACGGAGCGTTTCCTGTTTATGTTCATGCCAAGAGAAAAGACAACGTATACAATATCATACCGCTTTGTTGTAGAAATCCGGTATGTGCCGAATGAAATTCATGGGAGGGATTAATTTGTTCATTATTATCATTAAATCGATTATTATCGGCGCACTTGGCGGAGGCGCCATTGCAGCAGGTGCTGCACGCATGTTCCATACACCTGAGTCACAATCCATGGGTGCTTTCAGAACAATGGGAGAATTGAATGCGTGTCAAGGCGATGCCGTAGCACATTATTCATTCGGATTAGGTTTCCTTTTCAACTCCGCGGCAGCCGTCGTGGCATCGGGTGCACTCACGCAGGATGTCATGCATAGAATCATACCAAACTTTGCGGCAGGCACACTGCTTTTAGGTGGTAAGAAGACTGAAGACACCATGCATGATCCTGCAAAAATGATGGTTACGGGAGCTGTTTCGGGTGCGCTAGTCGTGACATTTCTAAACACGCTCGCATCGTCCATTCCAGAGTCCTTGTCGGTCATTGCAAAAGAAATCCTATCGCCAGCATCCTCTATGATGATGAAGACAGTCATGCCAATCATCTTCTGGATGGCAGCGCTTGACGCGGGCAAGGCAACTGGGATTTGGGGCACTATTCTGGGTGGTCTTGGACAAATGATTATGGGTAATGCGGTTCCGGGTATTGTGTTGGGCATTCTCATAGGTGAGACGGTAGAGGAGAATGGATACAATAAGTCTGTAAAAGTCATGATTGGCATTGTAGCAGTACTTTTCATTACAATTGCATACTTCCGCGGATTCTTTGCGAAGCTGGGACTATAAGGGGGATTGAACAATGGAAAATATGAAAGATAACTATACGGATATGGCAAGTTCGAACAGATCCAAGCTGACGACCTGGCTGCTCAAGGATATCACTTTTCCACTGCTGGTTGCAGTAGCCTGTGCGGCGATATTTGCAGGAACACATATGTATGTTATGCATGGTGTGGGTGCGTTCAATGAAATCTTTGTTGTCCAGATGCTGGACGAGGGTCTCAATGGCGGTGACTTTGCAGCGGCAGCTGGCTTTGCAGCAGGCTTCCTGATTGCCCGTGTTCTAGAGGGACCTCTGGTTGGACTGCTTGATATCGGCGGTTCGCTGATGACGGGTGTAGGGATTGGTATTCCAGCAGTCATGTTGGCAGCAGGCTTTAAGGCACCCATTGAGAATTTCCCTCTGGCACTGATTGCTGGTGGACTTATCGGTCTCTTGATCGGTCTGGTGATTATTATGGTTAGAAAGGCCATTCCAGAAGGTATTTCGACATCGGGTACAGGTGTCATGATGGGAGCCGGCAATGCGACGGGTCGTTTCTTGGGCCCTCTTATCATCCTGAGTGCGGTTCAATACAGCGTTCCTGCAGGAATTGGTGCCATTGTTGGTGCGGCTCTGTTCTATAAAATGGACCGTCATATAGCAGGTGGTGCAATCATCGGAGCCATGCTGCTGGCTGGTTTTCTACAGATGATGTAATTTGAAAGGAAAGACAAATGAGCATTTATCAGAATATCGGTCTGGATGGGGTAATAAACTGCTCTGGAAAGATGACAAAAATAGGTGTCTCCGTTCTTGATGAAAGTGTCACTGAAGCCATGAATCAGGCAGGTCACGCATTTGTTGTGACAGATGACCTGTTGGTGCGGGCCGGTGAGCTGATTTCAGACTATATGAAGACAGAAGCGACCTGTGTGACAAACAGCGCTTCAGCAGGAATTGCCCTGTCAGTGGCCTCCGTGATTGCAGGTGAAAATCTGGATGCTGTTGAAGCCCTGCCAGGCGGTGACATGAAGAAAAGAGAGATTATAATTCAAAAGGGCCATGCGGTCAATTTTGGGGCACCGATCACAAGTATGATTCGTGTCGGTGGCGGTATTCCTGTGGAAGCAGGACATGCAAATAAGGTTGAGGCAGAGCATGTGAGACAGGCTATCAATGAAAACACGGCAGCACTCATGTATGTCAAATCCCACCACTGTGTACAGAAGGGTATGTTGGACATTGATGAAATGCATGCCATTGCCAGGGCGTTTGATTTGCCCTTTATTGTGGATGCTGCTGCGGAGGAGGATTTTCTCAGATATACTTCCAAAGGCTATGAAATGGTCATCTTCAGTGGCGCAAAGGCCCTGGAGGGACCGACCTCCGGCTTTGTTACAGGGAAAAAGGCGTATATATACGCCTGTCTCAAGCAGTATGTCGGCGTGGGTCGTGCTATGAAGGTTGGCAAGGAAAACGTGATGGGATTACTGAAGGCGATTGAAAATTACTTCAATAAAGATGCAGAGATGTGCGTTGAGAACCAGAAACGTAAGGCGCAAGCTCTGATTGACAGCTTCAACAGGATTGAAGGCCTTCGTGCAAACATGATACAGGATGAAGCGGGTCGAGCCATATTCAGAGCACTGGTTCACGTCAACCTGGGAGAGTCCAAGTCTGCAAAATGGTTGAATGAGTCACTTAGAAATGGAAATCCCAAAATATATGTGAGAGACCATAAGGCAAATATCGGACAACTCAGCTTTGATGTGCGAAGCGTGACAGACGCAGAAATCAGCAGTGTGTGTGCGCGTGTTCAGGAACTGGCAAATCAGACAGTATAGGAGTATGGAATGAAAACAGGAATCAAGTTCTATAAAAATAGAGTGGCCGTGAACTACCTTGCAAAGGATGCGGACAACGGTAAGGCAATTTGGGACGTTATGGAAGGCTATACGGCTGTCGGTGTACTTTCAAATCAGTTTGAGACGGTTGAAGAAGGCGTTGCCTATGTTGAGTCATTTAAGGAAAAAGTCCCTTGTGTCTCGGTTGGGTTGGGTGCTGGCGATCCGACTCAGGCGGTCAAAGCAGCGGAAATAGCTGCACATACAGACCCTGGACATGTAAATCAGGTGTTTACTTCAGCGGGATATGCAGCCGGTGCACTCAAAATAGCAAAATCAGAAAAAACGGCGATCAATGTACTGATTTCACCTACTGGCACTGTTGGCAAGGTGAAAATAAGCACTGGGGAATGGAGCTGCAAGGAAACGGACGCTATTATTGATGTCAGCACCGCTCTTGCCATGGTCAAGGACATGCGTGCAGACTCAATCAAATTCTTCCCTATGGGTGGTCTCAAGTCGATCGACGAGCTGAAGGCAGTTTCAGAAGGCTGTGTCGATGCGGGCGTTCGAATGATCGAGCCTACCGGTGGTATCAATAAAGATAATTTCGCGCAAATTCTTCAGGTTTGCCTGGATGCGGGTGTTGAGTTTATAATGCCCCATGTTTATGGTGCCGTTATCGATAAGGAAACAGGCCTGACATCCACAGAAGATGTGAATGAGATCTTTGAAATTGTAAAAGAGCGCGTATAGGAGCTTAGCACACATAAAATTCTCATGAATGCGGTGTATCATATTATATGATGCACCGCTCTTTGTTTTTGCACTATCCTTGCTGGGACTTGCAGGATGTCAGACTGGGTTTGTTGGCATCAAAGGCATGGTTTCAGGAAAAGCGCCATATTCATAGTTGACAGGTAGGATATGATTAGGTACAATGTAAATGATAATCATTATCAATAATTAAACTTTATATATATCAAATCGAGACGTAAGGAGGTCAACTATGAATGCACTTCTGATTGGCGCAGATCGCCTGGGAAATATACCGGATTTACTTGAAAATAGAGGCATAGAAGAGTTCACACATTGGGACGGACGTAAAAAGGGCATGCGCAAGCTCAAAATTCCGCATGACACAGATGTGGTCATCATCTTTACGGATTTTATCGAGCACAGATTGACTGAGAAAATCAAGTCAGAAACAAAAGCCTTGAATATTCCCTGTATTTTCTCGAGACGTGCGGTCTCGGATCTTTCAAAGCAAATGGACAAGTGTCAGCAGTGTGGCCTATGTGATTTTTCAAGGCAGCAGCTCACACACAAGGACAATTATAGAAAATCTTAATAAGAGAATAATCGGTATTTCGATGAAGCCAGTGTTTTACACTGGCTTCAACTTGTTTGAGGACGATTGTACATATATAATAGGAGTGATAGAAAAGTAAACTTGAGAAAGTAAAGGTGTAGCTTATGGCACGTTACAATATGATAGCAACTGCAGCTTTCGGCATTGAAGCAGTAGTTGGACAGGAACTGAAGGAGCTTGGCTTTGAAAATGTTGTCGTTGAAAATGGACGCTGTCTTTTCACTGCAGACGAAGAGGGCATTTGTAAGGCGAATATGTGGCTACGCACAGCAGAACGTGTATTTCTCCACTTGGCGACATTTAAGGCGCGCACATTCACCGAGCTGTTTGACCAGGTTGAGGCATTGCCATGGGAGGACTTGATTCCCGTTGATGGAAAGTTCCCTGTAAACGTCAAGTCTGTGAAGTCAAAAATATTCAGTCTCTCTGACATTCAGTCCATCAGCAAGAAGGCGATTGTTAAGAGACTGGGTGCCAAATATGGTGTGAGCTGGTTTGAGGAGACGGGTGCGGAGTTCCCGATCCATATCGGATTCTTGAAGGACGAGGTGACTGTCAGCATCGATACGAGCGGCACTGGCCTTCATAAACGTGGTTACAGAGAAGTCGGAAATGAGGCGCCACTCAAAGAAACGCTTGCTGCGGCACTGGTCAAAATCAGTAGATGGAAACCCTTTATTCCACTGATTGACCCTATGTGCGGATCGGGTACCATTCTTATAGAGGCGGCTATGATTGCCCGCAATATTGCACCAGGTTTAAACCGGAAATTTATTTCTGAAACTTGGCCGCTTATTTCAGATGGGACCTGGAAAAAGGTGAAGCAGGAGGCCTATCAGGCCATTGATTTGGATACACCACTGAGTATCCAAGGCTATGACATCGATCAGCGTTCTGTTCGAATTGCCACAAAAAATGCTGAAAAGGCGGGCCTTGAAGAAGATATTCACTTCCAGGTGCGTGATGCGAAAGATACCAGCTCGGCCAAGCAATATGGCTACATCATTACAAATCCACCATATGGAGAGCGCCTCAGTGACCAGAAGGAAGTTGAGAAGGTGTACCGTATGATGGGTGAGGCTTATGGAAAAATGGACACGTGGTCTGTCTATGTGCTGACATCCCACGAGAACTTTGAGCGGAGTTATGGCAAGAAGTCCACTAAGAACAGAAAGCTATATAACGGACGTATCAAGACGTACTTTTATCAGTATTTTGGTCCAAGACCCCCTAAGCGCAAACCGATAGATGAATAAATTCAAAAGGTCGTAGCAGAGATTCTACGACCTTTTTTTGGAGGCTGCATGTTTGACTATTCAGAACTCACGGCTTATTTCTCCCAGGTCAGTGACAACACAGACGAAGATGGGAGACTGATAATTGCCCTTGTCGGTGCGGGTGGAAAGACAACAACCATGTATGCCTTGGGGGATTATTTCAAGGCGCGTGGAAAAAGGGTCCTTCTAACGACGACGACCAAGATATTTCCGCCGCAAAAGGGACAGGTGGATGCCTGTCTCATTGGTGTTGATTTGAAAAAAATCGAAATCGATCCGGCCAGTACATTGCTAATTGGACTTGAAAAGACGGCGGATGGAAAAATTTCAGGATATGGGGCTGAGCTGCTAGAGTCTATTTCCAGGCATTCGTATGATGTGGTGATATACGAAGCGGACGGATCAAAGAGAAAACCGATTAAGGCACCTGCAGACCATGAGCCTGTCATTGCTGAAGGCACGACACACGTGATCGGCCTTGTTGGGCTGGATGCCCTTGGGAAATCGGCGAGTGCCCTTTATGTGCACAGACTTGAACGTTTTTTAGACGTGACTGGAATACATATGATGGATGTTGTTACGCCGGATGCAGTCGTGAATCTTGTCAAACACAGGCGTGGACTCTTCAAGGGGACGAGTCCAGCTATGAAGCGTGTCTGCCTCTTTACAAAGAATGATACGGCAGAGACACAGTGCTATTCCAATGTGCTGAAGAGAAAACTTGAGGGCTGGGATGGACGTGTGTTCGTAATTTGACTTTTATTGTAACCGCTCATAATTCCATGTACAATATATGTAAGTGCATAAATGAATGTTGAAAGTTTTGGGGGAAGCAAATTGGCTGAAAAAAGTAAAAGGAAAAGGCGCAAAAAGCCTGCCGGTGTCGTATTGTTCTCATGGACGGTACTCCTCATAACTGCTTTTGTGGTTTTTCGCTTTGAAGCAATTGCAAGCAGTGCATGGGATATGTCATCAGGTGGCTCGGGAACCGTCGGCAGCATCGCGTCGGATTATAAGGTTGGCTATGAGGATCAAACCTCTTTTTATATTGGAGACGGTTTTGTACTCAAGAGTGGTGATGGACAGCTGAAGCTTTTTGATGAATCGGCACAGCCTGTTTGGGAAAAGCCGCTTCATGGAAAGCAGGTGATGATTGATGGCAATGCGGATTCCATTGCAGTCGTTGAACCGACAGCAGGAGATTTGTTTCTGCTCTCTGCTGAAGGAGAGATCAAGGCAAAGCGATTTGGAATTGGTCAAATCAAGACCATGCTGCACCCGTCTGCCGACTATCTGGTCTGTCAGATGGTGGAGAAAAATGAACTCCTCGTTTTCGATGGTGATTTGGAAAGCTATGCACGAATTCCAATGCCCGACGGAGAGCTTCTCGATCTGGATGTGTCGAAGACAGCCAGTCTGGTCGCCGTGACCATGTTCCGACTTGAGGATGAAACCTACCATAGTCAAATACTGACTTACGGACTGGATGGACAGGCCATTGGCGCAATCAATCTGAAAAATAAAATCATACTGGATCTTGCAGTCGTTGGTGATACGATGATTGGTGTGACAGATGAACAGGTCTTTGCCTATAACATTTCAAACGAGCTTCAGTGGGAGTACAATGTTGACCGTGCGATTAAGAAAGCCATTGTTTCTGAGGATGGGACCACGGTGCTTAACCTGATCAAATCCGGTGCGGATTTGACGGATCCACGACCGGAGAACGTGCTGGAGTATGTGAAGGACGGAGAGAAGCTCCATGAGCTGCCACTGGATTTCGACATAGAGAGCATGAAAAGATGCGATGGAAGAACAGTGTTCGCCACAGCGGATAGACTGTATATACTTTCTGAAAAAGGGAATATGGAATCGATACTGGATACAGGCGGAAACCTCAGACAATTTGATTTTCTGGATGCAAAGCACCTGAGCGTAGAGTTTGGAGATCGCCTGGATATTATGAAGATGAACTAGCAGGAGGCTGCCATGTATAATTATGTGGATATTGCGATTGCTGTGATAGCGCTATTGATGATGATTGAGGGCTGGATAAAGGGGCTCGTACGCTCTGTAGTCGGCATTGTCGGATATATCGCCGCATTTATCATTGCGAAATTCTATTATGTGAGCACAGCGGACTGGCTCCTTGAGAATGTAAAATGGTTTGGTGAGCTCAAGATGAACATGAGTGAAGCAATCCTTGCAAGCTTCAATGGGAATGCACAGCTCCAGTCAGCCATCAATACCGGGTACAGTACAGATCTATCCGAGGCACTCAAGAGCGAGGCGGTGCTGAGTCAGTTGAATCTGCCCCTCGATATTTCAGACAAGGTGGCATCATTTGCAGGTAGCGTGGATATTGCAGCCACACAACAAAATGCCGTCGAGGGCCTTGCTGATATGATTTCAAGGGGTGTCCTAAATGCAGTCAGCTTCTTTTTGATTGTTTTAGCAGTGATCTTTGTTGTTAAGCTGATTGGCATGATACTGGACGCGGCCACAGAGGTTCCCATTATCAAGCAGGTGAACAAGCTGGGCGGACTGATGTTTGGTCTTGTAAAAGCGTGTTTCTTTATATTTCTCATTATGACTGTCATCACATTTGCAGCACCGATTGTACCGCAGTTTGACTTGATTGAGACAATAAATGCCTCGCAGATAGGTGTTTATTTTTACAATAACAATATATTGCTGTTACTGATGGATATATTTTTGATTTAGTAAGGAGGAAGCTATGAGAGTGGAAGTGGATGCAAGAGGACTGGATTGTCCAAAACCTGTAATTCAAACGAAGAAGGCTCTTGAGAATCTTAAGGAAGGTAGCGTTGTGACGGTGGTTGACAACGAAATAGCAAAGGAAAATGTTTCGAAGCTGGCAAAAAGTATGAATTTACATTTTAATGTTTCATCAAAAGATGGAGAATTTTACATAGATATATTCAAAGGCGAGGAAATGGGGCCTGAAATTCTCGGAAAAGAGAAGCCGGTCCTGAATGATCTTGTAATCATATTTGGCAAGGACAAAATGGGTGAGGGCAACGATGAGCTTGGAGAGGTGCTTGTTAGAGGGTACTTCTATACGCTTACAGAGCTTGAACCTTATCCAAAGGCGCTTATATTCCTAAATGGCGGTGTGAATCTTACTGTAGAGGGGTCCCCTGTTCTTGAAAACTTGAGAGAACTGGAATCCAAAGGAGTAGAAATCCTGTCGTGCGGCACATGTCTGGATTATTACAATGTGAAGGACAAGCTGAGCGTGGGTGGCGTATCGAACATGTACACGATTGCTGAAACTATGAATGGTGCAAAAAATACAATAATGTTTTAGGTGGATCTAATGAAGAAAAATGAGTTTTGCGTGATTGTCTTTGAATCGACACACGATGCGATTAGAACTGAAAAGGCAGTGAAGAAGGTCTTGGATGTGGAACTGATTCCGACACCAAGGGAAATTACTGCAAGCTGTGGTTTATCTCTGAAGTTTAAGATCGAAGAGCTGACGACAATCAGAGAAGTGGTATCTGAGCTGGGAACGGACAGCAAGAGGCTGTTTGCGTTTGAAACCAAAGACGATGTCCGTCAGGTGAATGAAGTAAGCTGGGAGGGATAATCATGCCAATGGATCTGCGAGTAGGCGATGTGGTGGAAACAAAGAAGAACCATCCTTGTGGCGGGAATACTTTTGAAATACTGCGCGTCGGCATGGATTTCAGGATCAAGTGCACAACCTGTGAAAAGCAGTTGTGGATCGAACGCCCAAAGCTTGAAAAGCGCATTCGAAAGGTCGTACGACCTGAGTAAGGCTGAAATTGCGAAAAGTGTCAGAAAAAACTGAATTGACAAACGTTTGCGAGCGTTATTTGCTGGAAACCATGTCCCTAGGGCATGGTTTTTAGTATAATCAGTATTAGATAGAAGAATTATTTCAATGTATATATATGGAGGTGCTTTTGAAATGGGTATTCAATTTGCAAGCCGTATGGAACAGATGGGGGCATCTGAAATACGTGAAATTCTAAAACTGACACTGCAGCCTGAGATTATTTCTTTTGCCGGTGGTTTGCCAGCGCCAGAGCTGTTTCCAGTTGAGGAAATGAAAAAAATCTCTGTAAGAGTGCTTGAAGAGATGGGTGTTGAAGCACTGCAGTACAGCACGACGGAAGGCTACAGGCCGCTTCGTGAAAAAATTGTGGAACGCATGGCAAAAATCGGTGTTGAGACTAGGGCAGATGATGTGCTTGTTATAAGCGGTTCTCAGCAGGGGCTCGATTTTGCAGGAAAGATTTTTTTAGACCCGGATGATGTAGTCGTATGTGAGAGTCCTAGTTATTTGGGCGCAATCAATGCATTCAAGGCTTACGAGTGCAAGTTTCTAGAAATCGAGACAGATGACGATGGTATGATTATGGAGGACCTTGAAGCCAAGCTGGCTAAGACGGACAAGGTAAAGATGATTTATGTTATACCAGACTTCCAGAATCCATCTGGTCGTACCTGGTCTGTTGAACGCAGAGAGGGTCTTCTTAAAATTGCAGCACAGTATGATTTGCCGATTGTTGAAGACAACCCATATGGTGAACTCCGTTTTGAAGGTGAAATTCCGCCATCACTGCGCTCGATGGATAAGGATGGACGCGTTATTTTCCTAGGCACATTCTCAAAGACATTCTGTCCGGGCATGCGTCTTGGTTGGGTAAATGCAGAGCCTGACCTGCTTGAAAAATTCATTTTCGTCAAGCAGGGTTCCGATCTTCAAACGAGCTCAATGGCACAAAGAGAACTCAGTCTTTTCTTGGATGAGTATGATTTGGATGCACATATCGATAAGATCAAAGCCGTTTACAGGAAGCGCCGCGACCTTATGATGGATACAATCAAGAAGGAGTTTCCTAAAGAAGCGAAATATACATATCCAAGCGGTGGCCTGTTTACTTGGGTCGAGTTGCCGGACTATATCAATACCAAGGAACTCATGGTGAAAGCTGTTGAGAAGAAGGTGGCCTTTGTACCAGGCGGATCTTTCCATCCAAGCGGGAACAAGGAAAACACAATGCGTCTCAATTATTCCAATATGAGTGAGGAGAAAATCGTGGAAGGCATCACGCGTTTAGGACAGCTCCTGCATGCGGAGATTAGGAAGTAGAGACGCACAGAGCAACCTAGCGGTCGCTCATGTCGCTGGACGTGGTGTATAAAAATAACAAACAAACACCTTATTCTGTGCAAGCACAATTGGGTTTTGTGGTTATATTAGCTTTTGTTTAAAACAAAAACGCACAGAGCAACCTGCCGGTCGCTCATGTCGCTGGACGCGCCATATAAAAAATAACAAACAACTCCCTTATTCTGCGCGAGCGCAATTGGGTTTTGTGGTTATATTAGCTTTTTGTTTAAAACAAAAACGCACAGAGCAACCTAGCGGTCGCTCATGTCGCTGGACGCGCCATATAAAAAATAACAAACAACCCCCTTATTCTGCGCGAGCGCAATTGGGTTTTGTGGTTATATTAGCTTTTTGTTTAAAACAAAAACGCACAGAGCAACCTAGCGGTCGCTCATGTCGCTGGACGCGCCACATAAAAAATAACAAACAACCCCCTTATTCTGCGAGCGCGCAATAAGGGAGTTGTTTGTTATTTTTTGCATTTCTTTGTCTTTTACGCAAAAAAATCGGCAGAGGTATCTCTGCCGCCCTGACAATGGGGATTACGGGAATTTATATGGGATCGAATGACTAGCAATGCATTCGATTCATAAAACGTATCAATGCGGGTATTACGCATTCATAGGGACATAATATGTGAATTCACTTGTGTATACAAGATTACAAAAATATTTTTATATAATAATTAATTAATATGATCAAAAAGTTCTTGATGTTTTTATAGGGGAATGATATACTCTTCGTCGTAGTGTGGATTTATATGTCCACTTTACTTCCTGCTCTGTCAAGTGACAGGGCCATAATAGACCATAGGGAGGTGTCAAAATGAACAAGTATGAAGCTCTATTTATCCTTAAGCCAAACATGGAAGAAGAGAAGAGAGCGGAAGCCATCGAAAAATTCAAGTCAATCATTGAATCTGACGGTGAAGTGCTAAATGTTGACGAGTGGGGCAACAAGAAGCTGGCTTACGAAATCGAAAAGCTAAAAGAAGGTTACTACGTACTAGTAGACTTCAAAGCAGCTGCTGATCTACCAGCCGAGCTTGAGCGTAACTTCCGTATCAGCGACGCAGTAATGCGTTTCATGGTAACTCGCAAAGATGCATAATTGCAAACAGTATAAAGGAGGAGTTTAATGAATCACGTAGTTTTAATAGGCAGACTCGTAAGAGATCCAGAACTCCGTTTTATAGCTGGCAGCGGACGTGCTGTAGCAAACTTCACATTAGCTGTAGACAAAGGTATGTCGAGAGAGAAGAAGGCTGAACTGCAAGCTCAAGGAAAACCGACAGCGGATTTTATCCGTGTGGTTGCTTGGGGCAAAACAGCTGAACTTTGTGCAAACTATCTGACAAAAGGGTCACAAGCTGCTGTGCAGGGTTCAATCAACACTGGACAGTACAAGACTCAAAGTGGCGAGACGCGCTATACGACAGATGTTGTTGCAAATAATATCGAATTTATCGGCAGCCGTACAGACAACCGTCAATCTGGTCAAAGTGATGAGTTCAGCCTAGGCGGCATGGATACATCAGATTTCCAGGCGATCGAAGATGACGACGATATTCCATTCTAGAAGGAGGGAAACAAGATGGCTTTTAGAAAACGTAGAAAAAGAAAGTATTGCCAATTCTGTGCTGACAAAGTAACAGAGATTGATTACAAAGATACTGGTAAACTAAAGCGTTACCTAACTGAGCGTGGTAAAATTTTGCCTCGTCGTGTAACTGGTAACTGTGCAAAGCACCAGCGTGCTCTAACTACTGCAGTTAAGCGTGCTCGTATCGTTGCACTTCTACCATTCGTAAACGAATAGGATTACCAAAAGGAGATACATGTGTATCTCCTTTTTTAATATCTTGAAATCAATGGGTGTGATTGTACAAAAGGAGCCATAGGGCAAAGCCTGAAGCGAGAGCATAGCTCTGTATGCGATAGCCTGTGCCATTGCTTCAAGCTTTGAATTGGGCGTGTTTTTACATTTAGATTGGATGTTTTGTGCATTTTCAATCCATGTATTGTATAATAGACAAAGAATTAGATTGAATAGGAGTGAATTTCCTTGAAATATGAACGAAGTACTTCTGCAATGGTGGAGTCGGCACTGGTTGCCCTGATTGTGACCATTGTTGTTTTGACGATTGGCTACATTCCCTTCATTGGGTATTTAACGGCGTTTATGCCAGCCATGTTTGCCGTGGTTTGGATTCGCAGAGGCAGACACTACGGTGTGCTTTCTGTCTGTGTATCAAGCATTATCAGCTTCATACTGGGCTTTCCTGTTGAAGCCTTCATGACCCTGGCCTATGGCGGCATTATTGCAGCCTTCATGGGGGAAGGGATTCGGCAGAAGCTTAAGGCGAGTCAGGTAATTCTTCTGGGTGCCATCGGTGCTGCGCTGAGCAGTGTCGTGATTTTTGCATTTACTGAGCTCCTGACAGGGGTTGGCCTTACTCAGATTTTCACTGAGGCAATTGAAGAGACCAAGGCTATGATCAGTGCTGCTGATCTTGATCCTACGATTGCAACGGACCTGGGCAAGCAGATGGACCTTCTGACAGTACAAATGAAAAACATGTTGCCGTTCATATTGATTATGTCTGGCATGTTCACAGCCATCCTCAATCACTGGGCCATTACCAAGGGGCTTAGACGAATTCGGTATGACGTGCCTGAAGCTGGAAAATTCCGTGATTTCGAGCTGCCAAAGAATGTTTTTCTGGGTTCAATGATTATGATGCTTTTATCATGGTTATCAGGTGTAATGGGACTTGGAAATTCAGATGCCCTCTTTATAAATGTCATGCTGGTGGTTGTGCTGGTATTTTCAATTCAAGGTGCAGCTGTGGCTGTTTTCTTCATGTACCGGCAAAAATTCCCGAGACCTGCCGTTGTGGCATTGTCGGTTGGCGGTATTCTGTTTTACAGTATGCTTCAGTTTCCGCTCTTTGTGCTGGGCATGCTTGAAACGATTATCAATCTGAGGGGCCGAATGCGGTCAAACGCCTAGAGGTGATTAAATGGGGAATAATAAATTCTCAAAACTGTTTAAGAATGATACCCGCATTTACTTATGGATCATTTTCTTTCTAGTGCTGATTGTTGCGCTTTACGAGCCATTTTTGGGGATCATGGGCTCGTTTATGATACTCTATCTGGTTTATTATAACTGGCGTTCAAGCAGGCAGAAGAACAAAAGATGGCAAAATTATATAGAAACCCTTTCGAGCGACATAGATTCTGCCGCACGCTATGCCATTCTTAACCTGCCTATTCCGCTCACACTTGTGGATTTGGATGGTAAGATCAGCTGGTATAACAGCAAGTTTACAGACATGGTCGATCAGAAGGACCTTCTTGGGTTTGAAATCGACAAGGTGGTTTCTGCGATTGAGTTTGACAACCTGCTTCGCGGGGAAGATGCTACAAATATCAAAATTGGCGAGAGTGTCTATAGAATTCTTTCAAATGTCGTCAAAATCGGCGAGAAGGGCGAAGAACGCTATATCATGATGCTTTACTGGATTGATCAGACCAACTACTTCCTTCTCAACGACAAGCATAATGATGAGAAGCCGATCGTTGCTCTGATTCAGGTGGACAACCTCGATGACGTCATGAATGAGACCAAAGAGGAAAACCGTCCAGTTGTCCGCTCAGAAATCGAGAAGCGGATCAATCTCTGGGGAACCCGGATGAATGCCCTTATAAAGCGCTACACATCAGACAAGTATCTTGTTGTCTTTTCAAATAAGTACTTGGAGAATCTAGAGCAGAAGCGATTTGCCATTCTGGATGACGTACGTGAAATTGAAGCTGGCAATAAGATTCCTGTAACCCTGAGCATGGGCATAGGAACAAGTGGAAAAAATCTTTCTCAGCTTGAAGAAAACGCCTTTTCATCTCTTGAGCTTGCACTTGGGCGCGGTGGCGACCAGGCTGTAGTGCGCAAGCAAGGCAACTACGAGTTCTATGGCGGAAAAACCAAAGCCGTTGAAAAACGAAATAGAGTCAAGGCAAGGGTCATCGCCCACGCATTCAGACCACTGATTGATGACAGCTCCAGCGTCTTCATAATGGGACACAAGAACCCGGACATGGATGCCTACGGATCAGCTATTGGCGTTTATCGTGCGGTACTGAACAGGGGCAAGGATGCCTACATTGTCCTCAATGAGGTAAATGACTCAATCTATAATGTCCACAATGTATTTAAGGACAACAGCACCTATCACTTTATCAGCACGGAAGAAGCGATAGAAATGATGACGGAGGACTCTCTCCTTGTCGTTGTCGATACACATCGTCCTTCCTTTACAGAGGCTCCGGAACTGCTTGAATCGGGTGTTCAGATCGTACTTCTTGACCACCACAGGCGCGGTACGGAGTTCATAGATAACGCAGTGCTGAAATATACGGAGCCCTATGCTTCGTCGACAAGTGAACTTGTCACTGAAATTCTGCAGTATATGGAGAACAACATGCGTCTTGACAAGCATGAGGCGGAAGCGCTCCTCGCAGGCATTACAGTCGATACGAAGAATTTCACATTTAAAACAGGCGTAAGGACTTTTGAAGCCGCGTCCATTCTGCGCCGATTCGGGGCGGACACAACTGTAGTAAGGCAGCTGTTCCAAGATGATCTGAGCACATTCATCAACAAGTCGAACATTGTGAGAAACGCTAAGATCTATGATAATGATGTTGCGATTTCCGTATACGATGAAGACTTGCCGAATGCACAGCTTGTAGCGGCACAGGGGGCAGACGACCTGCTGAACATACGTGGTATATCGACTTCGTTTGTTATTGGCAAAAAGGGTGAAGACATGGTCTTTATCAGCGGTCGAAGCCTTGGAGACACCAATGTTCAGGTGATTCTTGAGAAACTTGGCGGCGGTGGACACCTCTCTGTTGCAGGTGCACAGTTCAAGGGCAAGGATATTGAAGAAGTTAAAGAGATGCTTCTCGGAGCAGTTCAGGAATATTTTGATGAGGAAGGTGAGTAATATGAAAGTTGTACTACTTAAAGATGTAAAGGGAACAGGTAAAAAAGGGGACGTTGTTGATGTGAGCGACGGCCACGGAAGAAACTTTCTTATGCCGCGCGGCCTTGCGAAAGAAGCAACAGCTGGTAGTGTCAATGAAGTGAAGCATCAGAAAGCTTCGGAAGACAAGCGAAATGCTGAGATTCTAGCAGAAGCAAAAGAGCTGAAGGCTAAAATCGAGTCGCTTAAGGTGACTTTCCAGGCTAAATCCGGCGAAGGCAGCAAGCTGTTTGGTTCTATCACAAACAAGGATGTTGCAAGCATGCTGAAACAGCAGCATGGTATTGAAGTCGACAAGAAAAAGGTCAAAATGGACCAAATCAAGATGCTTGGCACCTTCAATGCAGAAATAAAAGTTCATCCGCGTGTTACTGCAAAGCTTGAAATCTACGTTTCTGAGCAGAAGTAGACGGGTATATTTATAGCACGATCAAATAGTATAGAAGAGACCTCTCAATTCATTGAGAGGTCTTTTTATATGGTTCATTACGAAAATGTAAAGTCTGAGCAAAAGGACACAGATTGGCGTATGTAGAATTTATTAGGACAAGTCATGTATAGAAAATTCTGAAAATAAAAAGGCTATGTCAGGGGGAGTACAATGCACAATAAGCTTATTGAGAGCATGAAGTCGGTTATTGTGGGGAAAGAGGCGGTGCTGGAGCGTATTTTGACAGCGCTGCTTGCAGAAGGACACGTCCTTATAGAAGACGTACCGGGGGTTGGAAAGACTACAGCCGCAAAAGCCCTCGCAAAATCCATGGATTTAAGCTTCAGCAGGATTCAGTTCACACCAGACCTTCTGCCTTCAGACATATTGGGTGTATCTGTCTACAGGCGTGATACCTATGCGTTTGAGTTTAGAAAAGGACCGGTTTTCAGTCAGATTGTTCTCGCTGACGAAATCAACAGGGCTTCTCCCAAGACGCAGTCAAGCCTGCTGGAAGTCATGGAGGAGCATCAGGTCACTATGGACGGCAAGACCTTTGCCTTTCAGGGCCCATTCATGGTGGTGGCGACTCAAAATCCCATTGAGTACGAGGGGACCTTTCCGCTTCCCGAGGCCCAGCTTGACCGTTTTTTAATGAAGATAAAGATTGGATATCCTGGGCGCAAGGATGAGATGAACATCGTTGGACGCATGGGGACGCGTTCAGACATCGGCAAGCTTGAAGCTGTTGCGACTGAGGCGGAAGTTATGGAAATGCAGGCGCAGGTGCGTCAAGTTCATGCAGATGAGTCCATTGGGGCCTATATCGTGGATATAGTAAGAAAAACACGGGAATCAGACGAAGTCTTGCTTGGGTGCAGTCCAAGAGCGGCTGTGGGACTACTGGCGGCTGCAAAGGCGCATGCTTATATTCATAACAGACGGTATGTTCTTCCCGAGGACGTGAAATCCCTTGCTTCTGACGTCCTTGCCCATAGGATTATCATAAAGCCCGAGGTCAGTTATACGGGACGCAGGGGACGTGATATCGTTGAGGATATCCTATCGATTACAGGCGTTCCAAAGGTGACAGGTTATGAGGAATAGAAGAATCTATGAAGCCTGTGTACTGGCGGTGTCTGTGCTCGCTGTCTTTACAGGCGGCCGTTTCATTTATCATATTGCCTTGACGCTGCTCGTTGTTTACGTGGGGAGTTACTTTGCAGTCTACTGGAACAGCCGTAAGCTCTACCTCTCCTTCAATATAAGCAACAAAACAGTCACAGCAGGAGACTCGGTTCATGTGGAATACAAGATCACAAATATGTCTGTAATTCCCATCGCATACGGCCTGATGACCTTTGTTGTATCGAGAAGGTTGGGCGATATGGAGTTCAAGTCTGAGTCGGCATTTTTTGCACCCTATCAGATGATTACTCTACGCAGGAATGTCGTTTGCAGAAATCGCGGCTTTTATACACTGGGAAAACTGGTGGTCGAGCTGAGAGACCCTTTTGGGATTTTCAGCCGCGAAGTGGTGCTCGATAAGGCAATTGAGCTTACAGTGTATCCGCGGGTTCATGCTTTGGAATATTTTGAAATACCGGCAAAAGAATTTTTCGGACGAATAGATGTGCCCTATGTGACGCATGAGGATTACACGAACATCAGACGGGTCAGACCCTATCAGGTGGGCGACTCGGTAAAAAAAATACACTGGAAACTTTCTGCAAAGTCGGAAAATCCCTTTGTAAAGGAGTATGAACTGTCAGCCGATTCAAAGGCTTATATGCTTATAGATGGCTATGGCGGAGGCTTATATTCAAAAGACATGGCAGTACAGGACGGACTTGTGGAAATGGGGATATCCGTGGTCAAATACCTCCTGGGTCGGGGAATATCCGTCTCTGTGAAGGCAAGTACAAGACAGCATCCTGCTCTGACAGGCGTATCACTGGAAAGTTTTGAGCCCATGCTGAATATGGTCACGGGGTTTATGCCTACGGGTGACCAGCCCTTTAAAGCATTTTTACAGGCGGAAGCGTCAAAGCTCTATTATGGATCAACGATACTTGCTGTGACCAGTGTTCTGGATGAGGGTCTTTTTTACACCCTTCTGGGCTTATCTGAAAAACAGCTTGAAATCATACTTCTTTTATTTGGAAAGGAAAAAGATTCAGGACATAAGGAACGGGAAATTTTGCGGGACAGAGGGGTGAAAACCTACTTTATTGAGGACAGGAAAGCAATCAGGTCTGTTTTGGAGGCGCAAGGTGAATATCAGGTTAAGTCATATTAATTTCATAGCAGGTCTGCTTTTTACTGTGGCGCTTCTTCTGCTGATATGCGGTGCTGTCGGGCTTGATTTTAACGTTTTGTGGGCAGCTTGGGCTGTATTGTTCATTTGGTGCTGTCTTTATGTCCAGACAGCATACCGGCGCGTATCTGGTGCTGTGCTCCTTCTCCTTGGCTTATGGATGGTCTTGGGTTTTCCTGATCGCATCTTCATGCACTGGTCTGCACATGTCCCATTTTATTTAAAAAGCCTGCACGGATTTTCCTCCGTAACCGCCAGGATGTTTCAGATGAACCAGTGGTCGGATTTCCTTTCTTACTGTACTGAGGTTGTCGTTCAGGGGCAGAACAGGATTAGTACAAGTACCGCGTATGATCTGAGCATGATTTTGATGCTGGTGGTTGTTGTTTCGTTGACGACCTACCGCCTGCTTTTAAAACGTACACACTACAGTGTTTTTATGGTTCCGATTCTGCTGTTCATACATCAGTGGTTTCACTACGCAGCGCATATGCAGTCGATATTTGCACTTTATTTCATAGCATTTGTGCTCATAGCAGGAGATTACATGCAGGAAGTCTCCCAGCGACAAGCCAAGGCTGAAAAGATTGGCAGTGCCTATTTCAAAATGCATTCCTACGGCGTTTATTTGATGGGTGTCAGTCTGGTGGTTCTTATGACCAGTAGAATACTTCTTGTGGCTATACCGATCGAAAGACTGAATCAGGCTTTGGGGGAGCATGTTCCAAACGTGACGGATATGCGGACCGGATACAAACGCGAAAGCATGAATATCTTCACCTTCGATCAAACGGTTTATCAGCCCTTTGAGAAACTGGGCGGTCCCGTAGATTTAAGCAAGAATCCGGTGCTGTTGCGGGTCTGGTCCGAAAAGCCAGGCTTATACCTGCGGGGGCGGGTTCTTACAAATTACAGTGGATCAGCATGGAGCAGTGACCATACCAGCTATAGAAATATGGGTTCCTATATGTCGAGTGGAGGGGTGGTTGAAACCGTTACGATTATTCCAGAAGGGATATATACGCTTACGATTTTCGCACCGCTCGGTGTCGTCGACGTTGAGCTGGAACTGTCCAAGGTCTATACGAATCCAGATGGAATCATGTACTACAAGCGGGCTTCACTTGAAGGCGCGCTGGATGTGTATACGGTTCAGGTGTCTGGTAAGAGCAGCGCATTGATAGACCACGAAATCTATCTGCAGCTTCCTGAGGTCTATGACCGGGAAGTTGTGGACCGTGCCATTGGCCTGACGCAAGGCCTGAGTACGGATTACGAGAAAATGGATGCGTTGCAGACCTATCTTCGAAGCAATTTCAAATACGACTTGAAGCCAAGCATTCTGCCGGACGATGCTGAGTTTGTCTCTTATTTCTTGAAAGAGGAGAAAGGGGGATATTGCACCTATTTTGCCAGTGCGCTGGCTACTATGGGACGTGCGGTTGGTGTGCCAACGCGCTATGTTGAAGGGTTTGTCCTGCCTGCACAGCGTGAGGAGGATGGTGCTTATGCGGTTCGGGCTGACCGTGCCCATGCGTGGGTCGAAGCCTATATTGACGGACGGGGCTGGATGCCTTTTGAAGGCACACCGGCCTATGCGGCTTCAAGGCCCATAGCAGCTGAAGCGAAATCGGATGACCCGGAGAAGTTGTCTGCACGGGCGGTTCAGGACCTGGATGTTGTGCTTTCGGCAAAGGAAGGACTTCTTGAAGAGGCCTTTGGGGACTACGCTCCTGACTTGGAGATGGAATCTACTGAGACGGGTGCAGTTGTAAGTATTTTGCTGGTTGTTCTTATGTGTAGTGTACTTTATATGGCAGTTCTCTATATGCGTGTAAAGAGATATTTTGAAACCGCAAGTGACAGGAGGCGGGCCGTTCGATGGGTTTACTATATGGAATCCCTTTTAGACGCTTCTATGGAAGACGTGCCTGTTTCAAGTTCGCCTGCAGAGAAGCTTGCACTCTATTTTGAAAGTCATCAGGATGACAGGCGTGTTCAAGCACATCTATTTAAGGATAATGCGGCGGGTCTGAAATCTTATGATATAATAAATTGGATTGAGACCGCACTCTACAGCGATCGCATTTTTGAGCAGGTAGAAGTGCGCCGTATTGAAGGGTTCGTTAAGCGCCTTGAGCGCGTCATGGGGCGACGTAGACACCGATACACTTATTTTTCCAGTCAGACAAGACCTTTGAAAAGCAAGTGGAAAGTCGCTGAATAGACAATCAGACAAGTGAAATTTAGACATATGGAAAGGAATCGGACAATGGAATTCATGGGCAAGGTGCCTCCACACAGCATTGAGGCGGAACAATCCGTGCTTGGCGCGATGATTCTCGATAAGGATGCCATTACTGAGGTTACTGATGTTATAAAAACAGATGACTTTTACAGGGAGGCACACAAGGAAATCTTCGGTGCCATTATTGACTTGTATAACAAAAATGAGCCGGTAGACCTTGTTACTGTATCCGATCAGCTTATTTTAAAGGGTAAGCTTGAGGAAACGGGTGGAATGGCCTATTTGGCTGATCTAACCAGCGCAGGGGTTGTCACGACGAATGCGCGGTATTACGCGAAAATAATCGATGAGAAGTCCACGCTGCGCAGGCTGATCAAGGCTTCATCGGAGATTATCGAATACGGTTATGAAACGCAGGACGCAGCCCTGGTGCTGGATCAGGCGGAAAAATCCATTTTTGATATTTCACAGAAGCAGAACCGGGAAGGTATGACCGCAATCCGTGAGGTTCTCGTAAATGCCTATGAAGAAATTGAGCGGATGTATGAACACGAGGGTGGACTGACAGGAATCACGACAGGCTTCATAGACCTGGATTCAAAAACCAGCGGTTTTCAGCGTTCTGACATGATTCTGGTCGCGGCAAGACCTTCTATGGGCAAGACTGCTTTCTCCCTGAACCTTTGCCATAATGCCGCCCTTAAAGGTGAAGGCTGTGTGGCGATATTCAGTCTCGAGATGTCAAAGGAGCAGCTCGTCCAGCGTCTGCTCAGTTCTGAAGCCCACATCCCTCTGGGTAAGATCCGTAATGGGGATTTGGAGGAGCAGGACTGGATTGACCTGACTAAAGGCATGAGCACGCTATCCAATGCAAAAATCTTTATTGATGATACACCTGCCGTAACCGTTATGGAGGTTCGTGCAAAATGCAGACGGCTTAAAATGGAGCATGGTCTGGATATGGTCATGATTGACTACCTCCAGCTTATGTCGGGCGGTGCGGGTATCGAATCGAGACAACAGGAAATTTCCAACATCTCTCGTGGTCTAAAGGGACTTGCAAGAGAGCTGAACTGCCCTGTGGTAGCACTTTCTCAGCTTTCTCGTGCGCCAGAGCTGCGTGCGGACCACAGACCTATCCTATCGGACCTGCGTGAATCCGGTGCCATCGAGCAGGATGCCGACGTGGTTATGTTTCTCTATCGTGACGAGTATTACTTCCCTGAGTCTGAAAAGAAGGGAATCGGCGAGGTCATAATTGCGAAACAAAGAAATGGTGAGACAGGAACCGTAGAACTTACATGGCTTGGACAGTTTACGAAATTCGTTAATATTGAACGGGAATATGTCGAGTAGGTGACAGTATGGAACAGGCGAACATTCGTCTTCGACGTTTTAAGTACAAGGACACATTCGCGCTAATGAAGTGGGGCAAGCATGCTGATCCACGCTTTTACCACTATAATTTTCCCTATTCCAGCACCTCGGATTTAGAGGCCTGGTACAGGGCGAAAAAGCGGTTTATGAAACGGTGGATCTATGCGATTGTGTATAAGGGCCGTGTTGTCGGCTATATTACCCTGAAAAACGTCAAGTGGTCAAAAAAGCAAGGGGAGATGGGCATTGCCATGGACCCGGAGGTACTCGGACAGGGGATTGGAACCTGTGCCATCTGCCTCTACCTGCACAGGGTGTTCCGAAGCTTTCGGATCGATAGAATCACACTTAAGACCTCGGAGTTCAATACTCGGGCGATTGCCTGCTATGAAGGCATTGGGTTTGAACATGATTGTGTGAATCGGGAGCCGTTTGAGGAGCAGGCTTTTAGAACAGACATCCTGAACAGATTTCCTTTTTTCGACCACGACAGTAAAAAGCTATATGTCAATTATCACTATATGAGTATAAGCAAAGAAAAATTCATATCAAAGTTCATACGAAAGAACGAATGAAGATATGCATAAATATTAAACATACGGTGTAAAAATACAATGTTCGGAACAAAGGCGAACATTGTATTTTTATTTTACAAAAAATAATCGGAAAAGTGATTGACGAGAATGAAGGCTTCTGCTAGTATGTATGTGTAAGTTCGGAAGATAAGAGAGGTGTAATATATGTCAACTGTTGTAATTGTAGGGTCTCAATGGGGAGACGAAGGCAAAGGCAAGGTCATTGACTATCTGGCAAGTGAAGCGAATGTCGTTGTTCGCGGTCAGGGCGGAAACAACGCTGGCCATACGGTTGTAGTTGGTGATGAAAAGTATGCACTACACCTGATTCCATCAGGTGTTCTATATGAAAACACGATCAATGTCATTGGCAATGGCGTTGTAGTAGATCCGGAAAGCCTGATAAAAGAGCTTGACGGCCTTGAAGGACGTGGCGTAAACACAGACCACATCCGTCTGAGCGACCGTGCGCATCTGGTATTCCCTTATCATAAGGAAATTGACCGTCTTTCTGAAGAAGCACGTGGCGACGCAAAAATCGGTACGACAAAAAAAGGTATCGGTCCTTGCTACATGGACAAGGTAGAGCGTTCGGGAATTCGCGTCTGCGACCTTCTGGATGAAAAATTTGAAGAAAAACTCCGTGCTCAGGTAGCACATAAGAATAAAATTATCGAGGCGGTATACGGTGGCGAGGCACTGGATGCAGACGCCATGGTTTCAGACTATAAGCGTTATGCGGAGAGACTTCGTCCATATATTGCAGATACGGTACGTATTGTATATGATGCTGTAAATGAAGACAAAAAAGTACTGCTTGAAGGCGCGCAAGGTACACTGCTTGATGTAGACTTCGGTACGTACCCATACGTGACAAGTTCACATCCTATTTCAGGCGGCTTTGCAATTGGTTCAGGCGTTGGCCCGAACAAAATTGAAGAGGTGCTTGGCATCACTAAAGCTTATACGACAAGAGTGGGCATGGGTCCATTTGTTACTGAGCTTGACAATGAAGTGGGTGACAGAATCCGTATTCAAGGTCATGAGTTTGGTACGACAACTGGTCGTGCTAGAAGATGTGGATGGCTGGATACAGTTATCGTTAACTACGCTGCACGCGTGAACGGTATGACAGCGATGTCGCTGATGCTCCTTGACGTTCTGACTGGCTTTGAAGAAGTGAAAATCTGTAAGGCATACAAATGCGGTGATGATATTCTTGAAGATTATCCTGCAAGCCTGTCTGTTCTTGAAAAATGCGAGCCGGTTTACGAAGTGCTTCCAGGCTGGAATGAAGACATCACAGGTGCTGAGAAGTTTGAAGATCTGCCTGAAAACTGCCAGAAATACGTACGCCGCATTGAAGAGCTTACAGGTGTGCCTGTAAAGATTATTTCGGTGGGTCCAAAGCGTTCGCAGACAATTATTCGTGATAAGGTATACCGCGGTTAATTGATACAGAGCGGCAATTAAAACATTAATAGGTAAACTACAACCTTCCTATCTATATCTCTATATAGATAGGAAGGTTTTTTTTATTCAGGCTGTTCAGAGATGACATAATCTGTGATATACTGTTGTAGAATACGGGAATTATGACTTTCGCAGAAATTGATATGACATACATATATCAGATGATAATCAAATGTAGAGATGAAAACAGGGGCTAAATATGCAAAATAAAGATTGGAAAGATCAGTTTCTGGATAAACTGGCCTGGTTCATTGCGACTTTAGCAAGTCCTTTTTACGGGTTGTATTCAGGCTATAAAAGGGTAAAACGCAAAAAATCCTATTACCGAGGTGCGCGTTCTAACCGATATAACTTCAAATATAAGTTCACTAAGTTCATGGAAGAGAAGCATCATCTTGTGTATGCAGGTGTTGCAGTTCTTGTTCTTGGTATTGTTGGATTTACCGTTGCGGCATTTATGCCGGATAGTTTACATAATGCAAGTTCAGTAGCAGATGCCAAGGGTACTCAGAAGTCTGAAGCAGCCTTGGTTCAGCAGTCCGCTGTGGCACAGCTTCAATCGGGTGAGGCACAAGGTGTATCCGCTGAGGTGGAAATGTCAGAAGATGAAATGCTTCTTGACCAGCTGATTGCAAATCTGGATAGTGTCTCAGGGGTTGCGGTTGCAGGCTATGAGATCGAGGCAAATAACGAGCCCGTTGCTTATTTCCAGACAAGAGAAGAATGTGAGTCGGTGCTTGATGCTTTGAAGACCCGATATACAGATAATGAAGAAGTCGAATATTTGCGGACCTATTTTCAGGAAAATGTCGAAATTAGCAGGAAATACATGCCGGTTGGACAGTGGAAGAGCTTCGTAGATTCTGAACAGGTTCTGGAGTACATCATTCGCGGAACAAATGAACAAAAGCGTCATATCGTTGAAAAGGGCGAAAACTTCTGGGTAATCGCCAAGGGATACGGCATACCTGTAAGCGATCTTGTGAAGGCAAATCCTGAGATTGTTCCGGAAAGACTCCAGATTGGACAGCAAATCAGCTTGGTCGTGCCTCGACCGCTAATCAGTGTTTATACGGTTGAATATGCGGAGTACAATGACGAAATTCAATACGATATAGAATATGAAGATACGGCATCCATGTATCAGGGTGAATATCGTACCAAGGTTACGGGCGAAAAGGGTGAACGTTTTGTTGAAGCGGAGGTCTACAAGGTCAATGGTCTTGAGGTCGGTCGTGTGATTCAAAGTGAGGAAATTCTGGATGAGCCTACGACAAAGGTCGTTTATCGCGGCACCAAAGATCCACCACCTAAAAAAGGGACAGGGGTCTTTGCAAAGCCAACAAGCCGTGGCTATATAACTTCAGGCTTCGGATGGAGATGGGGACGTCAGCATACTGGTATTGATATTGGTGTGGCAATTGGTACACCCGTTACAGCGGCTGATGGCGGTGAGGTTATCTTCTCTGGTACAAAGGGCGGATATGGAAAATGTATCATCATTGACCATGGTGCGAATATGAAAACGCTGTATGCGCATAATTCCAAGCTATATGTCAGAAAAGGAGACAAGGTCTTCAAGGGTCAGACAATTGCGGCTTCCGGTAATACTGGAAGAAGTACGGGACCACATCTTCACTTCGAGATTCAGAAGAATGGTGTACCTGTGAATCCGACCGGATATATATCTTACTAGACTTTGTACAAGGTCCCATGACAGGTGCAAAGCATTCGGAAAGTATTTAAATACCGCTATGTGGAAGCATAGCGGTTTTTTTAATAATTAGGGTAAAGGATCGATGTGCTATAATGTGCGTAGAACACGATTGAGGTGAGACTATGGATAAGAAAATTCTAGTTGTTGACGATGAAAAGCCGATTGCGGATATTATTAAATTCAACCTTGTAAAGGAAGGATTTACTGTGGTCGTTGCAAATGACGGTGAAGAAGCAATCAAAATGCATGACAGCATGCTGCCTGATCTGATGCTGCTTGATGTGATGCTGCCTAAGATGGATGGTTTTCAGGTGTGCAGGAAAATACGAGAGAAGCATTCTACACCAATCATCATGCTGACAGCCAAGGAAGAGGAAGTTGACAAGGTGCTGGGTCTTGAACTCGGTGCAGATGACTATATAACCAAGCCTTTTGGCATGCGTGAGTTGATTGCCCGTGTGAAGGCCAATCTGCGACGTATTGATATGGATGGGACGGTTGAGCCGGGTGAAGTCAGCGTTATCGAATCAGGAAATCTGAGTATCGACCTGGACCGCTATGAAGTGAGCAAGGATGGTACCGTTATTGAGCTGACCCTAAGGGAGTTCGAGCTTCTTAAATATCTTGCGACACAGGAGAATCAGATATTTTCACGTGAACAGCTGCTCAAGGACGTTTGGGGATACGAGTACTTTGGAGATATTAGGACAGTGGACGTTACTGTTCGAAGACTTCGTGAAAAAATCGAGGACGATTCAAGCAGTCCAAGGTATATTCTGACGAAGCGTGGCGTAGGATATTATTTTAGGAGGACTTAGTAAAATATGTTCAAGAGCATCAGATGGAAATTCATCATCATCTATTTCATGCTCGTATTCATTGCGATGATTATAGCTGGCGTGTTTATCATACAGTCAATACAGGAGTATCATTTTGGCAATGTGACACGGGAGCTTACGGAGATTTCTGAGTTGGTCCTGCCGAAACTGGAGCGCTATGAAGACCTGGAGTCCAATGAAGCAGAGATTCAGAATCTCATCACTGGGATTCAGGACGTTGGAATCAGCAAGGAAATTTATGTTGTTGACCGCAGCAACAATGGAATTGTAGCCACATCAACTGAGAATATTGGAATTTCAGCAGACGAAGTGTTGACACTGGACCTGCTTCTTTCTGGACTCAACGGCAGGAGTGATTCCTCCATTGAGAATATTCAAAGCGGAACGACAATTTTTCGGTCTAAAGATATGATTTTCCCGATAGTCCATTCAGGGCAGGTAACCGGTGCGCTGTATTTGCGTTCTGACCTTAGGGAAATATTTGAGACCCTGAACAAGTCTATTGTCATCATTATTCAGGCGATTGTCCTGTCATCCGGCTTTACAATTCTGCTGGGTTTCTTCATTGCAAGAACCATTACAGACCCGATTAACGATGTAACCATGCGTGTTGCAAAGCTTGCGCAGGGGGATTTCAATCAGGTGGTTCAAGTTCGTTCAGACGATGAAATCGGCCAGCTTGCCGATACCTTCAATTATCTGACGGGCAGGCTCAATACGAGTATGCGAGAAATATCAAGAGAAAAGAGTAAGCTTGAAACAATTATCAACCATATGGAAGATGGTCTGATTGCCGTCAACCGCGATGGTGAAATCATTCATATCAATCCACGTGCGAAGGATGTTCTGAACATTTCAGATGAGGAGAATGACTTCAACGAAATAGCAAAGCGTATTGACCAGGGGCTGACCCTGGATAACATCATATTCAACAATCCGGACTGGACCGGTGCTGTAACGGAGAAGTTTGAGAACAGCTATTTGAAAATCAGCTTCGCACCCTATATCAACGACAAGGGTGAGAAGAATGGCTTTGTATTCCTGCTTCAGGATATTACGGAAATGCAGCGTCTTGAGGATATGCGGCGCGAGTTTGTTGCCAACGTTTCCCATGAGCTGAAAACACCGCTGACCAGTATCAAAAGTTATACAGAGACAATTCTCGACGGCATGATTGAAGACCGGGAAATGACAGAACGTTTCCTTTCTGTTGTTAACTCCGAGGCCGACCGAATGACACGCCTTGTGCGTGACTTGCTTCAGCTGTCAAACTTTGATTCAAGGAAGGTTGACCTGGAGTTTGAGTATCATGATTATGTCATGCTTCTTAAGAAGGCCATCATGAAAGTTGAAGTGACGGCCAAGGCCAAGCAGCAGGAAATCAAGCTCATTGCAGATGTGGACGAGATTGTCGGATATTTCGATTATGACAGGATCGAGCAGGTCATGCTCAATGTTCTCTCAAACGCAATCAAGTATACACCTGAAAGTGGAAGAATAAAGGCGTTTATCACCAAAGACGGAGAGTACGTGCAGATTCGAGTTGACGATACAGGCATTGGAATCAGCAAGAAGCACCTCAGCCGCATATTCGACAGGTTTTACAGGGTAGACAAGGCCAGATCCAGAAATATGGGTGGAACCGGTCTGGGACTATCCATTGCCAAAGAAATTGTCGGGCTGCATCAGGGTGAAATCGAGATTGATTCGAAGGTTGGATCAGGTACGTCGGTGATTGTGCGCATTCCACTTGAAGTAGAGCCAGAAGACCGCAATTGATTACCGAAGTCGAAATATGTCGAATTGTGTAATCTTCACTTAAAAGGGATGTAATACTGCTGTAATATTCCTTGTGTATAATGAAGTTGAAATTTAGTATGCAAGTAGAATATATAGTTAGTGAAGATAACTAGGAAAGTTGGATGTGTATGTTAAAAAAGGGACTCTCCCTCATAATGATGGGACTGCTTTGTACAGTTCTGTCAACGGCTGCTTTTGCCAGCATACAATTGAATCCAGTTGACGATGTCACGATAGAAATCAACGAGCCGAGAATCGGTTCGGAACGACAGGTCTTCGTCAAAGGCTCTATGGTCATAGCTATTCGCGCTTACGGCGACAAGGATATCGACATGAGTCTGTATAAGGTGATTCCTTCAATAAATGAGGATGAGCTGGAAGACGTAAGTGAGTCGGATATGATTTTACGTGCACAGGATATCCCTTTTGAAGTGGCCAGTGGCGGCAGTATTATTACGCTGGACGTGGATGCGGATATAGTTTCCGATGAGGAAGAGGCAGCTGAATCTGAGGCGCCGGAGCTTTCGGGGTCTGATTCTAACGAGAAGAGTGATTCCATCATCAATGGCACGGAAGCCCTGCTGCAAAAAGACAGAATTTCCTCAAAGGATCGCCAGGAGATTATCAATACCTACAATGACGTAAAGGACGACATTGAAGATCAAATCGAAGATCTTGAAGATGCCTATGATGCATTTGAAGATAGATTTGAAGAAGGCCTTGGCACACTTGAAGAAATGAATGAAGACGATAAGGAAGTCATCGCAGATTATTTGACTGAGGTTGCAAAAACCGAAGGGCTGATGGCTGATTTTCAAAATGCACAAAATGCATATAAGGCAATATTCGAGATTCCCATCTTTGGACCGGAAAACTTAATGGACACTGAAATTCCAACGTTTTTCCAGAAAACCGTCGAGAAAATATCGCCGGGTCTGTACAAAATGGTGTTCTCAGATGTTGAAACCGGTGAAATTTACGATACCATCAAGTTTGAAGTCAGCAAGGAGCTGACTGAAGAAGATATCAAGGATTTAATGCCAACGAATAAAGAGGACTTGATTCTACCTGGAAATACCCTGAAGGACGAGTCCAACCAGAATACCACTGTCAATGTTCCTGAAAAGACAAAGACAGAAGAACCGGAAGCATCAGAACCAGAAATTAAAAGTGAAGAGTCAAACGAGTAAAATCGGGAGGGCATATGAATAAGGAGACGATAAAATCAGTGACATTGGTGTCGCTGTTTATCCTCTGCATTGTTCTAACCGGACAGCTCATGTTAAGCCTTTCAACGGATCGGCAAGTCAGCACTGTTCAAGCGCAGATTGTCGAAAAAACATACGATATGAAAGAAGTCTTTAGCCCCCAAAGCTTTGTTCTCAGTTTTGGGGGTGGAATTTATACTCAGAATTACACGGAGGAAAATTCTAAAATATGGAGACTTGCCATGGATTCCCTAAGCGATGCTTTTGCAGATGTTCAAGACGCGGCGCAGCTGGAATCCATTGAGCCATCGAGATGGAATGAGCTTGCAAAAGGCCGTGCGGTGCGTTTTGTGATGCCGTTTTGCATGACAATGAGCGACATTCAGACAATGCTTAATTTAGATGTATTTCAGTTTGGTGAAGACATCAAAATCAATTCAATATTACTTTCGACACATGTACCTGACGCAATCTATTTTGGGAATGATTCAGAGCATGTGTATTTTAGATTGTCTGGAAATTCAAAGGCAAGTGAGATTGCACAAAAGATCAGTGACATCGAGCGTACGTCTACCATAGAGTACCGAAGGGTGGAAGATCTTTTTGGCCTGAGCAGAACCTCTGATGGAAACGACGCACCTGAAAACAACAGTGTATTTCCAATTACCAGCATGCGTGTTGATTTTATCAACATCACGCCCGAGGTCGATGTGACGGCCAGCGACGACAGCGCGCTGAAATCCTATGCCAATAAGGCCTTTGGAAAGCAGTTCAACTTCGTTAAGAAAATGCAAGATGTGGATGGATCAATCATTTATCTGTATGGTTATGCCAATAAGGCGCTTCGCCTGGGGGCAGATGGGTCCATTGAATTCACCCAGCGTCTTGAATCTGGAACCAAGCTGGAATCCCTTAGCTACAAGTCGGCGTTGAATCTGGCACTTGACTATGTTGACCAATATGGTGGTGCGCCTGCAAGTCTGTTTTTATCGGATTATATCAAATCGGAAGACGCAGACAAGAATACGGTGTATACTTTTGATTTCTCCTATAAGATCAAGGAGCTTCCAATTATCGCGGAAGGGACCATCAAGGGTGACAGCATACAGGTTACAATTGTCGGCAACAAAGTCACCAATTTCTCAAGAAGAATTTTCAAGTATAAGGATAGTTTCATGCTGGATATCTATCCGCGGGCACTAACCATCAATGAGGTTCTGGAGCGCAATAGTGCAATCATTGAAGGGGACTACGAGAAGAGTCTGCCTGAGGGCATGAGTCTGTCAAGTTCAGAAATCTGGGTGCGGATATTAAGCGATATCTCCCATGTGGAGCTCGCGTATTATCTGGAAACCAACAAGGGGTATCTCTACCCTGTATGGAAGCTTGATATTGGAGAATATACTTATTCGTTCAGACTGTACGATGGAAGAGTATTAAGAATTCAGAAGAATTAGGAGTGCACCTATGGATTGGGGTCGAACAAAAACGATTTTGATAATCGCTTTAATCATGACAAACAGCATATTGGCCTTCATACTGTATGGTGACCTTACAACGGGTAATGATGCTACACGAGTAGCCCAGCACCAGTTGAGCGATGTTATTACCCTTCTTGAATCGGAGGACATATTCATTGACACAGAAGTATCGGCAAAAAAGCAGATGCTTGAAGATATACGGCTCACCTATCAGAGCTATGAGGATGACAGTATTATCAGACTTCTTCTGGGAGATACCTTCAGCCTGATTGACGGTGTCTACTTTTCAAGAGAGGCTGAGGTGCGGATTCTCGGAAAACAGGAGCTGGTCTACAAGAAACTCAATCCCCTGCTGGGCAGTGTGGAAACAAATCCTGATGCCGCAAGAGCAGTGGCTGCAGCCTTTCTTGAGGATGTGGGACTCAACAGTACTTCTGTCGCTTACTGGAGCACCACGGCTCAGGATGATGGTTCGGTACTTGTGTCCTTCAGACAGGTCGAAAATGGCCACTTTGTCGAGAACGCCTATATGGATGTTCGCGTACTCGGCGGAGAAACCATTGAAATGCGACGAAAATGGTTTGGGTCGCTAAAGTTCCTTGATTCTGGTAAAATGGTAGAGTCTCCTGCCAATGCACTTTTTAGACTACTAAGAGAGATTGACTCACGAGAAGAAATAGAAAGACCGGTACGCATTGAGTCCATGGACCTGGGGTACCGGCTTGTATCCAATATCCTGACCATCAATTTTCAGGAGGGTGAACCTAGCCCATACTGGAGATTCAGAACAGGCGGCGGCGAAGTCATTTACATTGAAGCACAGGTTGATTAAGAAAGAGGTTCAAAATGTCGATGAATTTTTGTTCCTTGGCAAGTGGGAGCAGTGGAAACTGCCAATACATTTCCAGTGAAACGACGCACCTGCTGGTGGATGCAGGTCTCAGCGGAAAATACATTAAGAATGCCCTTGAAAACATAGATGTAGATCCAGGGGTCATTCATGGCATACTGATCAGTCATGAGCATTCAGACCACGTCAAGGGCGTTGGTGTCCTGATGCGCCGCTATGGTTTTAAGCTTTACGTGAACGAACTGACATGGAATGCCATGAAGCACCGTGTTGGCGAGGTTGATGAAGCTAGTATCGTCTTCTTCAAGTCCAATGAAACACTTAAAATCGGTGATATTGAGGTTAAGCCTTTTTCCATATCGCACGATGCGGCAGATCCTGTAGGATTTTCATTTTCCATAGAAACAGCCAAGGTCTGCGTTGCGACCGACCTGGGTGTTGCAGATGAATCCATCGTGCGTGAAATCTGTGATTGTGATCTGCTGATGATTGAAGCAAATCACGATGAAGAAATGCTGAAAATGGGAAAATACCCTTACTATTTGAAACGCAGAATCTTAAGTGAAGATGGGCATATATCCAACGAGTATGCAGGGAGTCTTGTTGTTGAAGCAGCAAAGCAGGGCCGTGTGAACCAGGTGCTGCTTGGACACTTGAGCAAAGAAAACAATTTTCCGGAGCTCGCCTATGAAACCGTACGTCAGGTTGTTGAGAACAACGCAATCCAAGTCGGCATTGATTTGAATATCGATATGACCTACCGTGACCGGGTTAGCCGTCTTTACAAAATTACAAAACCATAAAATTATGAATTTGAGGATGCCAGTATGGCATCCTTTCAGGTTGTCGACAATGTCGACAAGATGATAGACTGTAGAAAACTTCGAAAGACCAGGCGCGGATAAAATCCGCTTTGTGAGCGTACTATGCGTACGTGATCAGAGCGGATTTTATACAGCAACGCAGTATTTCGGAATTTTTCTACAGTCTGTGAGGGTGCCAGTATGGCATCCTTTTTATTTTGGTCTCTAAGCCAATCGTTGGGGTGCGATCTTAACAGATCGCGCTCCATTCCTGTTTTTGGAGTGAAAACAAAATATAAATAGCAAAATATGGAAAATGAGAAATTACAAAACCGTTCAACTGTTTCATGTGAAACAAGGGTCAAAATGACATAAATAGAAAATTATAGAATTATACAAATTGAATGAACATCATGAAAATGATTTCATCATGGTATTAAGATTGGGGCTAAAATAATAACCACGCCAGGCCCAGAAGGGGTGACGTGGTAATATGCAAAGCAATTATTCGCTTTCTTCAGACGAAGACTGGCTTTTCTCCTGATAGCTTTCCTTTTTCCGTCTTGGCAAGAGTATGGAAACCTTGGTGCCGCTGTTTAGCGCACTCTCAACTTGGATTTTGCCACGATGCTGCTCGACGATGATCTTCGCAATGGCAAGTCCCAGACCCGTTCCACCGGTTTTCTGAGGAGAATCCGCAAGCTTGCTTCTGGATTTGTCGGCCCTGTAAAAACGATCGAAAATGTGCGGCAGGTCTTCGCTGGAAATGCCGATACCGTTGTCTTCAATGCCAATGAGAACCTGTTTTTCTGTCGAAGTCAGGCGAATTCGGATTTCGCCGCCTTCTGGCGTGTATTTGATTGCATTGTCTATGAAGACGCGCAGTGCCTGCTTGAGCTTGTCACCAGACCCGTAAAAGGGCAGGGTTGCCACAATATCGGGTACGATGTTGTGTGAGGAATCTATGAGACTTGTTTCTTTTACAATCTCATACATGAGATCGCTCAGGTCAAAGGCGTCCATCTCCATTTTTAGTGTTCCCTTGTCGTTTCTGGCGATAAAGAGGAGGCTTTCAACAAGGGACTGCATGTTGTCCGCTTCACTCTGAATGGCGTCAATGCTTTCAACAAGAATTTCAGGATCTTCCTTGCCCCACCTGTCCAGCATATTGGCGTAGCCCTTGATTACAGCGATCGGCGTTCTCAGCTCGTGGGAAGCATCGGAGACAAACTGCCGCTGGCGTTCATAGGAAAGCTGAATGTTATCCATTAGCTTGTTGAAGACCATGGCAAGGTCCTTGAGCTCGTCCTTGGTACCGCGGACATTCAGACGCTTGTCCAGACTGTTGATGGAGATATTCTGAACATTGGTCGTCATGACGTGAAGCGGCGCCAACTGCTTTTGAGAAATACGTGAAGACGACCGGATGGCCCAGAGAATCAGCATAAAGCTCAGAAATAGAGATACGATGGTGATTCTATCAAGTGTCGCCTGGGCTTCTGCCATGGAGTAGGATGCAAGAATGATGAAATCAGAATCGTCAACCTTGAACCAGGACTGCTTGTATATCTGCTCTGGAAAATGATATCTGAAGGGCGAAAAAGCCTCGCGGTCTTCAGCTGGAATCCACTGCGGAAGCGGCGTCGCCGAGCTTGCCACAGGTTCGAGATATTGACTGTATATGGTGATGTCCACACCGAGAAGACCGAGAATATCGTTGAAGTAAACGCGGTTTTCCTCACCACGGTTTTTATCTGCCAGTTCAATAATAGCTTCGGACCGTACGGTTAAATCATCAACGGCATCCTGATACAGGGAAAACTTCAGTGAACCGAATATGACCAGGTTCACGATGACAATGAGTTGGATCATGAAGAGTGCAAAACCCAGCGTCATTTTAAAGGTTATGTTGAACCGGAAGAGGGACAGGAAGGTGTCAAAGCTTTTGATGTTTTCAAGCCATGCCAGAAAGCCGTCAAAAAACGGCTTCACATTTCCTCGGACCCTGTTCTCAAAGGAATCTGCGGTATCCTGGGCTTTCTTTTCAAAACGGCGCACAGATTCATCAAATTTTGTTTGGCTTGCTTTTTTGAAGTTTCGTTGTTTATAAGGTCCTTTATAACGTTTGTGTTCAAACTTGTAAAAATCCTTATCCTTTTTACGCATTACAATCCTCTTTTACAAGATAGCCAACGCCACGAATGGTATGAATCAGTTTGATATCGTAGGCGTTGTCAATTTTAGTTCTCAAATAGCGTATATATACATCGACGACGTTGGTGTCGCCGTAATAGTCATAGCCCCAGACTTCATCGAGAATCTGGTCTCTGGAAAGGGCGATGCCTTTGTTCTGAACCAGATAGTGAAGCAGGTCATACTCCTTTTTTGTCAGCTCAACATTGTTTGCGTTGAAGAAGACAGCATGCTGAGAAACATCTATTTTTATAGGACCACATTCGATAACCGTATGCTCCTGCGCGGTTTTTGCGACAACGAGGGGTCTTCTAAAGACACGGCGTATGCGTGCGAGCAGTTCCTCAATGGCGAAGGGCTTGGTGATATAGTCATCTGCACCCAGGTCGAGCCCCATGACCTTGTCCATGGTATCATCCTTTGCAGTCAGCATGATGATTGGAATTTCAGACTCCTTTCGGATGCGTCTGCAGACTTCCATACCGTTGAGTCCCGGCAGCATGATGTCGAGTATGATGAGTCCGTAATCACCGGTGAGCGCCTGTTCAAGGCCCGTTCTGCCATCGTGAACCTTGTCGACGGTAAAGCCCTCATGCTTCAGTTCCAGTTCCACGAAACGTGCAATTTTTAAATCGTCTTCCACAATTAGAATTTTGTCATCCATGGATTATCCCCCTAGTTCGAACTTTATCCTGTTTCCATTATATTTCATTTTTGAAAAGAGACAAAGCCCTTTCGTGGGATCCGGTTCAGGGATCCACTAAAGGGCAAATCTGTCAGGATGGCAGCATTTGGAATGCCTAGTTTTTGTTTTCAGATTCAGAAGCTTCAGGTGCCTCTGGTTCTATGTTTACGTCGTCTTCGACCGGTTCAGATGCCGTGTCATGATGTGGCCTTTCTTCTTCTGAAGGCTTGCTTGTGGAAGCCGGTTTTTCAAGAACGATTCGGTACCTTAAGAGGAGCGCAGCCATAAGGGCAATCAATGAAATTGGAATTGAAACGATGCCGAGTACCAAGGCGATCGTCGCTGGCAGGTTGAGAAGAATGACGTCATCCTTAAGAATTTTGAACCGCATCTGATGGAGGTCTCTAACGCCGTCTTCAAGGCGTCGTCCAAAGTCAGATAAGCCGTTGCGGGTCCGTCTGTGGTGATGATAGGCAGGGCCATCATCAGCCCTCTCACGATGGGGCTCTTGTGTACTGCCGGTCCTGTTTCCTTTCTCTTCTAGCCAGATCAAGGCTTCCAGAATATCACCATCTGTTGCCTCCAGTGCTTCCTTTGCCTGTGTGTAGCTGACCTGTGCACGTTCTCTCAGTTGATCAATGGTTTGCAGATCTATTGACATGATTCTTCCTCCTTTATTGTAATCCGAGTTTCACTTATTGGTATTTTCTAATACTAGACTACGCGCACCGTTTTAAGATTCGGTAAGGGTCGGATTAAAAGTTCATGAGAAAGAAATGATAAACAATGGAGCAGAAGGACAAAAAAAAGGACCTTCCTGATTGGAAAATCCTTTGTGTATATCTGTATTTTAAGTTCTGGTGCCTTGAAAATCTTAAATGTGAACTGCGCTTTTTACATCGTACATATGGAATTCAAGCGGAAGCGTATCCACTACGATTTTTCCTAGAAGTCTTTCATCACCCGTTGCGATTACTGAGTCAGCTGTGAAAACGCCGTCATTTAGAAGGGCCTGAGTCTCTGAAAGCTGAACTTCACCGAAAGCGTTGCATGCCAGGTCTGTACGGCCTGAAATCACTCGACCATCTTCAAGTACTAAGAAACCTTTATTCATATTATTTCCTCCTCTTATTGCTGTCTCTCGGACAGGTTTAATACCAGGTGGCTATTTACTTCACAGAATTATATCACATATGGGCCGAATGTCAAAAGCAATTTTGATGAAATAATAGATGGGAGTTTCAGACAGATATTGGATATATAATAGTAGAGAGAATAAAAGGAGGTTCATTTATGCGTGTTATCGATTTGACCCATACACTTAACAGTGACATTTCTGTATATCCCGGCAGTGAAAAACCAAAGTTTACAGAGGTCCTGACAATAGAAAAGAATGGCGCAGCAGAGAAGCTGATTGAACTGTATACACATTCAGGGACTCATATGGATGCGCCTGCACACATGTGTGAAAATGGTAAGACACTGGATCAGTTTAATCCGTCAGATTTCCTGGGAAAAGCGCTGATCATCGATGTGACACATTTGGAAGACCGAATCGGTTTTGAAGACATACTCCCTTTTGGCCCATGGTTGAGTGATGTGAAGTTTGTATTCTTCAGGACTGGTTGGAGCAAGTACTGGGGAACAGACAAATACCTGAAGGGTTATCCCGTACTGACAAAAAAAGCGGCAAACTGGCTGTGCGAGCAGCGGGTCAGAGGGGTTGGGGTAGATACCCTTTCGGTAGATGCCCTTGATACAGATGAATATCCTGTGCATAAGATCCTGCTGGGCTGCGACATGTTCATTATTGAGAATCTGACGGGCCTTGAAGTGCTTCCTGAAAAGCATATTGAGGTTGCCTGCCTCCCCATGAAGATCGAGAAGTCTGACGGTGCCCCTGCGCGGGTCATTGCGCTGCTGGAAAGATAACTTGGAATATTACAGAAACATTACAGTATACTTCATGCCCCACTTTATGCCTTTGCAGGTTCGTATCCTATAAATGAAGGCGAAAGAGAATGGGATAATCCCTTACATAAAGGAGGATTACTATGAAAGGCATGAAGAGATTTTTTAGCGTGATGTTTGCATTGACACTGATTGTAGCTACGGCTGCAGGTAGTTATGCGACTTCTGCCCCCGGATGGTATTTGAACAAGGACTACCATGAAGGGGATTATGTAAAATTCAGAGGCGGTATCTATATTGTTACCAAGGACCATGAGTCCTCTCAGGACAAGTATCCTGGAAACAGTGCATATTGGACTTTCTACAAGAAAGGCGCGGGCTTCAAGAAGGATGCCCCTCCGACTGAAAATGACTATGAAAAGCCAAATGACCGTGACAGAGATGATGACAGAGATGATGGTAGAAATGACAAGGATCCAGTAGATCAGGACTATATCTACAGAGAAAATGGCGTCCATGTTTACTATGAAGTGACAGACGCCGATTCGGACGGATATACAGCTGAAATCACAATTGAAAACAATGGTGACAGAGATATTGACGATTGGTCTCTTTCCTTTGAGTTCGATGATGATGAGGAAGTAGATGAAATCGACGCGGACTTTGATGTCGATCAGGATGACGACGAAGTCTTGGTTACACCGGAATCTGAAATGCAAACAATTGAGGAAGATGAATCTGTTACATTTGAAATTGAAGTTCTGGCAGACTACGCGCTCGATGACGAAGATGAAGATGAGACCTATGAGGATCTGGTAGACCTGCCTTCAGATTTTGATCTGACACTGGACTTTGAAGCAGTGGAGACAGGTGCCGTAATTATTCAGCTTGAAGACCCAGACTTTGACGATGATATCTTCACACCTGAAATTACGGTCGGAGATGACGAGCAGGAAATCGAGTGGGGTGAAGAAGCCCTCTTTACAGACCTAGTTGCAGACAAGACTTACGAGATTAAGGCAGAATCTTATAAGGAAGATGGCAAGCTTTACCGTGCAGTTATCGATGAAGATGAAGTTTCAGTTGACTCAGAAGAGCTCAAGGTCATTGAAATCTCTTATGAGGAAATAGACCTTGAAGAAGAGACTGGCAAAGTGCTTGTGTATGTTTTCAAGCCGACATTTGATGAAGACCTGTTTACACCAGAGGTGACCATCGATTCTGAAGAGAAAACCGTTGATTGGGGTGAGTATGTATACTTTGAAGACCTGGAAGACGGTGAGACATTCGATATCGAAGTAGACAGCTACGAAGTAGACGGTGAAGAATTTGAACCTGAATTGAGCGTAGAGGAAATCGAAGTGGATAAGGACAAAATCGGATATGTTCTGATCAAGTTCATCAAACAGTAAAACAAGGGTTTTAGATAAAAAATGAAGGCACCTGGCTGAATCGATTTCAGTCAGGTGCCTCTTTTTTATTTTATGCATATTGATCGTATGCCGCGTATAGTTCATCGAGTGTCTCATGGAGCGCGTCCAGTTCCACATAGTGTGTGGGATCGGTACTCTTCAAAGCGTGGATTTTAGCCTGCAGGGCATCGATGCGGCTTTCCGTAGTGTAAATTTCCTCTTCGATGGCCGACAAGACCGGTGCATCTGATCCGATATGACTCGACCTGTCACGAACAGGACCCGTGCGGGCTTGGGTTGATACAGCAGAGGCATCATGGCTATTCACATCCACGGAGGAAGCTGCAGCCATACTGGCAGACTTGTAGGCGTCATAGTGGCCCTCAAAAATTTGAAGAGACTTTTCTTCAAAAGCAAATATGCGCTGGACACAGGTGTTCAGATAATACCGGTCGTGGGAAACCGCAATTACAGTCCCTCTGAAACTATTCACCGCGCGTTCAATGGCCTGTCGTGATGCGAGGTCAAGGTGGTTGGTGGGCTCATCCAGTATGAGAAGATGAGGCGCCTTAAGCATGACCTCTGCGAGATAGACCCGGACGCGTTCGCCACCACTCAGTCTTGAGAGCGCTGTCTCCACATGCTCTGCATAGAACTGAAAATCTGACAGATGGCGCTTGGCACTGTCGATATCCAGTGGTCCCACTTTGCAGATGTGGTCCAGAATACTGGCTGATTCATCGGGAAAATCGACACTTTGACCAAGATAGCAGTAGTTGAGCCAGCTTCCCAGAACAAGTTCTCCAGAGTAATTCTGGTCTTGGCCCATTAGAAGCTTAAGCAGGGTTGATTTCCCGCAGCCGTTTGGGCCAATGATGCCGATGCGGTCTCCACCATAGATATTGAAGCTGATGTTTTCAAATAGCCCGCGCGCTCCAAAGCTCTTCGAAATGTTTTTCCCCCAGGCAATGTCCTTGCTGATATGTCCATGGGAGTTGAAGTTCAGATTTGGACCTGAAGAGGCTGTAAGATGTGCACTATTTTTGAGTTCTGACTTATGGGCACGGATTTCAGCCTGAAGCTTCTCAACGTCGTGCATGCGGCTCTTTGCCTGTCTTATCTTACTGTTTCCAATTAGCTTTTGAACCTGAGCTTTCTTGTCGCGTAGGCGAATCTGAAGGTTTTTTCCTTCTTTCAGATAGAAAGCACGTTGAATTTCCTTTTGTGCCATAAAGCTTGAGTAATTGCAGCTCTTTGTCAGTATATGACCGTTTTCAAGCTCAGCGGTGCGTGTAGTAACCCGGTCAAGGAAGTACCTGTCATGGGAAACCAGGAGAACGCCGCCTGTAAAGCGTCTAAGATAGTCTTCCAGCCACTCAATGCCAGACAGATCAAGATGATTGGTCGGTTCATCCAGAATCAGCAGGTCAGGTGACTGAATCAGGATGCGGGCGAGTGCAACACGGATGCGTTCGCCGCCACTAAGGCTGTCAAGGGGCCTGTAGAGGGCGTCGGAAGACAGTCCAAGACCGAGCAGGGTTTTCTTGATCTTACTCTCAATGACGTAGCCGTCCATAGCCTCATAGGCATGAAGGACTCGGTCGTACTCGCCAAGAAGCGCGTCATAGGTCTCTGGATTTTCCAAGGCTATGGGATCGGCCATGCGATTTTCCATATGCTTCAGTTTATCTTCAAGGGCTTTGTGGTCCTGAAGGAAAAGGGCATTTTCAGACCCGTGCGTCAGCGTGTCGCTGTTTTGAGACAGGTATCCGATTTTCATCCCGCGTGCACGAATGACGCGGCCCGTATCTGGAGATTCAAGCCCCATGGCAATACGCAGAAGCGTGGTCTTCCCAGAGCCATTTTTGCCAATGAGTGCAAGGCATTCATTTTTCTCAATGCTGAGGTTGACATCGCTTAGTACCGTACGATTTGAATATTCTTTTGTGATTTTGTGAAAATGTAGTAAACTCATAGTTTTATCCTCCATATTAAAGTTTCCAGCTTAATACGGAGCAAACTATCTTTTGCTCAAATACCCATGTACTTGGAAGACAAGGGTCAGTTATTCTTTGAAATCATATAAAAAGCTCCGTAACCAAGAAAGTTACGGAGCTTATACTTTAATGTGCGCACACATAGAAAAGGCCATAAACAGACCATTTTCAAGCATAAGATAGACTCTGCTGCCCAGCCGATTTTGGGTATCACAAATAGGCGCTGGAACATACGTCCAATCGCCCGCTGAAAGCACAAAATAATTTTTGTCTGACAGCTCGGCTACTCACAACTATAAGCTCCGGATTAAGCTCACCGATTTTCGTTTCTATTAAACGAAGCTCATAGCTGGACAGCCTGCAGCTGGTGTGTTTTGATGAATGCGTACCATAATGAACACCTCGCGCAGTCTACCTAGTCTATTTCCTAATACTACATCTGTAGCATATCATTAAAATTAATTTAATGTCAATATTTTTTTACTATCCATTTGCCAATCTGAATTCTTCTTCTGTCTTGTCGTATATGAAAACTTCCCCTGTTTCAATGATGTAATGCCATCCGCTGAGGATGAGTTTATCCGACTGAACCCTGTCACGGATGTAGGGATAGGAAAGAAGATGCTTGAGCTGTTCAATAACATTGGCCTGTTCCATCATCCATTCCCGCGCTTCTGGTTCCTCAGAAGGGATTTCACTGAGAACAAGTTCTGTTACCGGGCCTGTCAGCTCCAGCCATTTTTTAGTATGTGGCAGGGCCGTCTTGATCTTATCCGGATTAAGCGCTGCCGCACAGCCACCGCAGTTTGAGTGTCCGCAGACAATGATGTTTTCAACTTCAAGCGCATTGACCGCATATTCAATGGCGGCCGTTGTCGAGAGAAATTCTTCAGCTTCCCTGTAAGGCGGTACCAGGTTGGCGATATTGCGGACAATGAAGAGCTCTCCAGGCAAGGTGCCTGTAATCAGGTTCGGATCGATTCTTGAGTCCGAACAGCTTATGAAGAGCGTATGAGGTTTCTGTTTCGATTTCAACTGTTTGAAGAGGTCCTTGTGTGATTCGAAGTCACTGCGTTTGAACTTAACGATTCCATCGAGTAGTTTCTGCATAATCATACCCCATTTCTGTATAAAATATTTTGAATAGTTTATCACATATGCAGAAGCGGGTAAAGAAAATGTCTGCATAAGGATGAAAACAATATTAATAAATATTGATGTATAAATTAACAAAGAGAGGTAAATGATATACGTAGTGATTTTCGCTAATAGTGTAAATAAAGGAAATTTGGGATGGGAACATTTTTCGAGGAGGGGATTCCATGCATTCCATAAGAAGTAAAATGATGCTGATGATTATCGTGCCACTTGTCATTGTTCTTGGAATCATGTTTGGGTTTAGCTACTATTCAATCAATCTGCTGAACGCTACAATTGAGCAGTTCAATACCATAAGCATTGAAGCCACAACCCTGGTACTCAATGGAGACCGCGATTTTTATCAGGCGCTTACTGCACTGCAGAGCTTGTCATCAACCTCGGGCACACAGGAAGAGGTTGAGATGGTCAGGGCAGATTATGCAGAGAATGCCCAGCAAACCCTTGAACGTGTCGATGGTGCGACAACCTTAAGTTTAAAATTCTTTGATGCAGATTCAAAAAGCCCGCTGCGTCAGACCTTGGTCAATGAGCAGGCAGCCTTTAACACAAACTTCTCGACGTGGATGGAAGTGACTGGGGCTTATATAGACGGCTATTCTAACCGTACACGCCCTGGTGAAGTCAGTGGCATGGAGGCATTCAACGCAGCACGCGAGAATGTCAACTTGATTGGCGAGACAATCTATGAAGTGTCTCAGAAGGAAATTGCCGAAACCAATGCCATGATTGAAAATCTAAAAATGTACCAGATGCTCTCTGCAGCGGCACTGGTTATCATTGCAGCGAGCGTGGCCTATGTGATCAGTGGTTCTTTTACTAGGCCAATCATGCGCATAAGCAGTGCGCTTCAGGCGGCTGCAGAGGGTGACTTCGATACGGAAACAGATATTGGGTCAAAGGATGAAGTCGGTGAACTGGCAAAGGCCTTTGATAGAATCATGGCAACCGTGAAAAGTGTTATTTTTGAAGCGGATGAGCTGGAAAGGGCAATAGAGTCTGGAAATTTGAAGGAGAGTGCCGATACGCAGCAGTTCAGCGGTGGATGGAAGGCACTTATGGATGGTGTGAACAATGTTGCGGCAAGACTCAGCGACTTCATTGATGAGGTGCCGATTGCCTCAATGACCATTGATAGCGATTACACAATCAGGTATATCAACCGTGAAGGGCTCAAGACACTGGGCATAACCTACGAAAACGCCATTGGGAAGAAATGCTACAGCATATTTAAGACGGAAGACTGTCAAACCGGTGAATGTGCCTGCAAGCGCGCCATGAGCAGTCGGAACCGCGAGGCGAGTGAAACTGTAGCCCGTCCAAGGGACGGGCTTATGGAAATCGACTACAGTGCTCTGCCTATTATTGGCCGAAATGGGGAGGTTCTTGGTGCCTTCGAGGTTCTAGTCGACCAGACTGAAATCAGAACGGCAGCCAGAAACCAGGAAGAACAGGCCAATCGTATTAAGGAAAGTGCTGATATTCAGGAGAAGAAGGCCAAGTATCAAAATGCTGAAATTGAAAAGCTTATAGAGAATTTGGAGCATATGGCAGAGGGTGCGCTCTATGTATCGGCTGATATTGCAGCAGTGGATGAAGACACCAAGGAGATTGGAGATCAGTTCACAGCGCTCTACGCCAGTCTTTCAGAAATGGCAGATGTTATCAAGTCCTACATCAGTGAGATGTCAGAGGTACTCTCAGAGATGGCTTCAAAGAATCTGGATGCGCGTATTGACCGTGATTATAAGGGTGATTTTAAAGCCATGCGTGTATCGCTGAATCACATAATAGATACCTTCAATAAGATTTTCTCAGAAATCAAGGCCTCGTCTGTGGATGTTGCGAGTGGTGCAGGTCAGGTGTCTGATGCATCTCAGGCCCTGTCGCAGGGTGCAACTGAACAGGCCAGCTCCCTTGAGCAGATTTCAGCCTCCATTGAAGAGGTTGCAGAGCAGACCAGAATGAATGCGAAAACAGCGGACCAGACCCAGACGCTGACTAAGGAAGTCCAGTATCAGGCAGATGAAGGCAACAAGCAGATGCAGGAGATGGTCAAGGCCATGCAGGATATCAGCAGGTCCTCCTCTAAAATTGCGGATATTATCAAGGTTATTGATGAGATTGCATTCCAGACCAATATTCTTGCTCTAAATGCAGCGGTTGAAGCCGCACGCGCTGGAGAACACGGCAAAGGCTTCGCCGTGGTTGCCGAAGAGGTGCGTAATCTTGCTGCGCGCAGTGCCAATGCAGCAAAAGAGACAACTGATATGATTGAAGACTCCATCAAGAAGGTGGAGGCCGGTACAAAAATAGCAGACCAGACATCCGGAGCCCTGTCAAAAATATTTAAGGGCGTCGAAGAGTCTGAAATGCTCGTAAGTCAGATTGCAGTGGCTTCAAGCGAACAGGCTGTTGCCATATCACAGATCAATGATGGTATTTCACAGGTTTCCCAGGTTACTCAGCAGAATGCTTCAGGCTCGCAGCAAAGTGCGGCAGCCAGTGAAGAGATGGCAGCCCTTGCAGAAACCCTGCGGGATATGGTGAGCGCATTTAAGCTGATGAACGAGGACGGCATGGCATTTGAATATACAGAAGTCATTGAAATAGAGTAAGACAGGCATCGCGCAGGGCAAGACGGGGGTAGTATAAGCCCTGGAATGCAGGTGGTTTGACAAGGAAAACCGCTTAGACTCAGAAGCTTTGCTATAGGTAAAAGAAAAAGGGAGTTCCGAAGTTGTCGGGACTTTCTTTTTATGTGGAAAGTGAGGTGTGTGGTTGCTGGGCACAAGGTTCATTTGGACCGGGAGTTTATTCCCATGCCTGGACAAGCTATAATAGAATCAAGACCATGCATGAGAAAGGATTAAATATGAAAATTACAGTGATTTCTGTCGGAAAAATAAAAGAGAAGTATTTTACAGCAGCCATTGCCGAGTATGCCAAGCGCCTGAGCAAATACTGCAAGCTGGAACAGGTTGAAGTACCTGATGAAAAGTGTCCAGAGTCCTTAAGTGAGAAGGAAGAAATTCAGGTTAAAGACAAAGAGGGCGAACGGATTTTGGCCAAAATCCCTGATCAGGCATATGTCATTGCCCTTGCCATTGAAGGCAAGCAGCTGACCAGCGAGGCGCTTTCAGACCATATTGAAAAGCTTGGTGTAAGCGGGAAGAGCCACATAGTCTTTGTTATTGGTGGGTCACTAGGCCTTGCTGAAGCCGTTCTTAAGCGGGCAAACTATAAACTCTCCTTTTCAAAAATGACATTCCCCCACCAGCTCATGAAGGTGGTACTGTTGGAGCAGGTTTACCGGGCGTACCGGATTGCGCGGGGGGAACCTTACCACAAGTAACCACAGTTTTAAAACTCAAATCCCCAAAAACAAAAAACACTATAACGCGAAAAGTTGACAAAATGCTTGTAGAATATATAATATGTTTAATAAGCTAAAGCGATGATTGAGATTAGTAGATAAATGAAACCTTATAGAGAGTCAAGGGGTGGTGGAACTTGACAGGCCGGATTTTTTCGAATGGACTCATGAGTTTGACATTGAAAGTGAGTAGGTGTCAACGGGTAACTCCGTTATCAGATATGAGTGGATTTTTCAATTAGAGTGGTACCACGGAAGTAAAGCTTTCGTCTCTTTCAGAGACGGGGGCTTTTTTTATATTTAGGGAGGTTTAATTATGGATAAGCAGATTATTTTTAGTGGGATTCAACCGTCAGGCAAATTAACACTTGGAAACTATTTGGGTGCAGTTAGAAACTGGAATAAGCTGCAAGATGAGTATGAGTGTTACTATTGTATTGTTGATATGCATGCAATGACTCAACTACAAGTACCAAAAGACTTTAGAAGACAAACCTTAGAAGGATTGGCTATGCTTCTTGCATGTGGCCTTGATCCAGAAAAGAACACACTATTTATTCAATCACATGTACCAGCGCACGCAGAGGCGGCGTGGGTAATGTCATGCATGACTTACTTTGGTGAGTTAAGCAGAATGACTCAGTTTAAAGATAAATCAGCAAAACAAAGTGATAATATTAATGCGGGTCTCTTTACCTACCCAGTTTTGATGGCTTGTGACATATTGCTTTACCAAACAGATTTGGTGCCTGTTGGCAGTGATCAAAAGCAGCACATTGAGTTAACAAGAGATGTGGCTGATAGATTTAATAATAGATATAGTGATACGTTTACTATTCCAAAGCCTTATATTCCTAAGGTGGGGGCAAAAATCATGTCCCTTCAAGAACCGGAAAAGAAAATGTCTAAATCAGATACTAATGAAAACGCGAATATCTATCTGTTGGATACTCCAGAAGTTATTAAAAAGAAGTTCAAACGTGCTGTTACAGATTCAGTAGGTGTTGTGCAGTTATCAGACGAACAACCGGGTGTAAAGAATCTGATAACTATTTACTCTGTATGTAAAGAAGTTACAGCAGAAGAAGTTGTTGAAGAATTTAAGGGTCAGGGCTATGGTGTATTTAAAGAAGCCGTTGCTGATGCTGTCATAGAAGTTCTAAAGCCGATTCAAGATAAGTTTTATGAATTGATGTCAAATAAATCTTATTTGGAGGAAGTGTATAAGGATGGCGCCAACAGAGCCGAGACAACAGCTAGGAAGACACTGAGAAAGATGTATAAAAAAGTGGGCTTTATTCCACGTTAGTATGTAAGATAAAACCGCCGGTTCTGCTGGCGGTTTTAATATCTTTATATGAGCAAATCCTGATTGCAGGGTGTAAGAAACATGCTTGATGATATCCTCATTCGACGACAATTGAGCATTTTAATGAAGAACTCACTAAGTCCAAGAAAAGCAAAGGTTCTCTTAACCAACAAGAGAACCTTTTTTCTACATAGTCTATTTGCTTTTATGATATTGCCAGTGCAGTTATTCCAGGGACTTTACGTCAATGGTCATAAAGGATATTTCATCCTTATAAGTGATTTCATATGCACCAAGGGTCACGGTTCTACCGCTGAGCTGGGACGCATTATAATAAACATTGCCTAGGGTGGTTACGCCAACAACTGTATCCAGATCCTTGAATATCTGCTCATAGACTGCGACGATTTCAGCTTTGTTGCCAAATGCTGCCCTGTAAAAGTCAGCTATAATAGGCTCGAAGGCTTTATTATACTTTGTAAAGCGCAGCCTCATGTCTTCAACGCCATCAACAGATAGGGTGATTTGAGGTGTACCCCCTGACCCATATCCATCAAGATAATAGGTAACATAGCTGCCGCCAAGGAGCATGTTGTAACCATCTGCATAGGGATCGGTTTGCCCGTGTGTACCCATTAGCTTTGAAACGAGTTTGTTGGAGGCCGTGTTTCTGGTGCGCATGTCAACAAGGAGGCCGTCTTCATCATGAATGTTAGGAATAAGCTCAAGGTTTTGCACCATGATGGAGGTCATTTTACTTGAGTGGTTGCCTGGGCTTTTATCTACTTCTACCAAATACCGGTCAAGAATGTACTGACTCCGTGTTTCCTTATTATTGATATTGAAATGGTAGGCATGCTATTCAGAAAGATCCAGGCGAAATAGTATGATTTGAAGAATTTACCCATGAAAGGGTATAGGTCAAGGGAAGCACAACTTGTAAAAGCGATAAAGGAGGATGGAATGGCATCAATTATTTCAAAGGAATCAATGGGATTTCACTGGAAGACGCAAGATCCATTTTTATTTTGTGCGCACCATCTTGATCTGTATCCTAAAGGGACAGACACACTCGGTCCAGCCATGCCGCTGTCCAGAAGAAACCTGGGTCAGGATTTTGACCTCAACAATCGGTGGAAGATGTATCATGGGCATGTGGTTCCCGGTTTCCCCCAGCATCCGCATAGGGGATTTGAGACCGTGACAATCGTGCTTGAAGGCTTTGTCGATCATTCGGATTCCATGGGGGCATCGGGCAGATACGGCGAAGGCGATGTTCAGTGGATGACAGCGGGAAAAGGCATGCAGCATGCTGAAATGTTTCCTCTCTTAAACAAGGATGAGGATAATCCCCTGCATCTTTTTCAAGTCTGGCTCAATTTGCCGAGGTCCAGCAAGTTTGTTGAACCTCATTATAAGATGTTTTGGAATGCGGATATTCCAGTAGTTGAAATACCCAACGACGCAGGTGCAATCAGCACGGTGCGGGTCATTGCAGGAAAATACGCTGACACGCAGGCTTTAGGTCCTACACCGGATTCATGGGCAGCACAGGCAGAACATCATGTGGATATTTTCCTAGTATCCCTGATGCAGGATTCAACCATTGAGCTTCCAGCGAAATCAGCAACACAAAAGAGAGCGCTTTATTTTTACGATGGTCAGAGACTTGAGATTGACGGTGAGACACTTGAAGAAAACCATCAGGCTTTTTTAAGTCCAGAAGCAAATAGCATTAAGAGTATTGGCGGTAAGGCATCGTTCCTGATTCTCCAGGCTGAACCCATCAATGAACCGGTCGCTCAATATGGTCCCTTTGTCATGAATACGCAGGAAGAAATACGACAAGCATATGGAGATTATCAGAGAACAGGCTTTGGAGGATGGCCATGGGATCGGATAGACCCGACGCATGGCAGTGAACGGAAGCGCTTTGCAAATTTCGGGGACTGAAAACCTGAGAATGTGTAAGCTTTAGAACATAAACACCCTATACGTTCTTCTTACTTTGAGAGAGCTTCATAGGGTGTTTTATAGTATAAAGAACGTTCTTAGGCATGGAGATATTCATCTAGATGACTTAAATCATCAGTTATCGGGTAATAAGAAGACGTAAGGGCTGTTGAGGCCTTGGGTGAGAGACTAGGGGTGTTAGGGTTTTGTTTGTGGGGTGTAAGGATGAATACTAAAATCAGGATTACTATGGTTTCATCTATACTGCTAATCGTTTTACTCGTGTCTACGCATGCTTTTTTTCTCATCGAGTTTGGAAGCCCGATTGATCATCTCACGGCTGCTGGTGATGATTTCGAGGAAGACTATGCGCTGGGCACAGTATATGTTGCTGAGAGTACAGAGGTTATGCATGTAGATTTTTTAGGAAGCTTTGATCAAGAGCCTTATGAGGATTTGGCCGTAACAATGCAATTGCCGGATGTCATGGCATTTGAACTCTATGTAAACAATATGATGATTGGCCGCATGGGATAGCGTAAAATAAAGTGCGCAAAAGTTAATAGAAAAAGGAAAAGCCACCGGAAACTCCGAAAAGGTAATTGTCTAGAGAACCTGAATAGGAGATGATAAACCGATGGCTTACCAAAATTCTACCCTACCTTTTGAAAAAATGCTACTGAAGTTTGTGACTGAAGAAGATCCCATGCTTGAAATGCTTAAATGGCTCTGCGAACAAATGATGGAGGCTGAACTCTCCAATCAGCTTGGTGCAGATAAGTCAGAACGTTCAGGATCAAGAAGCGGATACAGAGCTGGATACCGTCCAAGACGCTTTGATACACGTATGGGAACAATGTATCTCATGGTTCCAAAACCACGAAAAGGTGGTTATATCCCATTCTTTGTGACGGAACGAAAGCGTTCCGAAGCCGCTCTGATGAACGTCATTCAGGAAGCATTCGTCAACGGTGTTTCGACAAGAAAAATCGAGAAGCTAGCTAAGAGTCTTGGTATCGATTCGATTTCAAAAGGCCATGTGAGCAACATCACAAAAGAGCTGAATGAACAAGTCGAAGAGTTTCGAAATCGAGATCTCGATGCAGAGTATCCTGTTCTTTGGGTGGATGCTCTTTATGAAAAGATCCGAGATAATGGTCATGTCAGAAACATGGCTGTTCACGTCGTTTGTGGCGTTAAACTTGATGGAACTCGGGATATCCTTGCTGTTGAGCCGATGTATGAGGAATCTGAAGCCAGCTATACAACTCTATTTGATAAGCTGAAGTCACGAGGCATTGAACATGTCTGGTTAGTTGTTTCAGATGCTCATAAGGGTCTTGTTAGCGCAGCTCGAAAGTCATTTCTAGGATCGTCCTGGCAACGCTGCAAGGTACATTTCATGAGAAATATCATGGCACATGTACCAGCCAAACAGAAAAAATCCTTCGGTGCAAAGCTGAAGCAAATTTGGCTGCAGCCTGATTATGATAGTGCTAAAAGGTATGCTTATACCTTTATGGATGATTATGAAGGCAAGTATCCAGAAGCGATCAAGACGTTAGAAGAAGGTCTCGAAGACTCACTTCAGTTCTTCAATTTTGAACAGATTGATTCTAGAAAAATCGCTTCAACGAACATGATCGAACGTTTAAATCGTGAAATTCGGCGAAGAACCAAAGTCGTTGGAATCTTTCCATCGATCGATTCATACATACGCTTAGTCACTTCCTACCTGATCGAGTACAGTGAAGACTGGTCAACCGGAAGGTGCTATATAGACTCAAAGGTCATTACCCTGATCTACGAGGAAAAACTTAAAGCTGCATAAACCTTATCGGAGTTCTGGTGGTTTTTGCGCACAACATTTGACACTAACCCGCATGGGAACCCTAAATCAGCCAAATCTTAATGCAAGAAATCACGTTTATGTATTTCCTGTGGATCCATCAATTTTAAAGGATGAGCATAATCAGTTCAGATTATCTACGGCCCATTATGACAGGAGTCTTCTGACTTTCTACCCAGAGATCAGTAATTACCGTGATGCCCAGTTTATAGCAGGCGTGAAGAACTTCATTCTCAATGATTTGTTCCTAATGATGATTGTACTGGTAGTATTAACAAATGCCGGACTTATCATTATCGTGAAAAGGAATCCACAGTACAAAGCAATGTTTTATAGAATTGTGGCAATCACCACTTTGCTGGTTGTACAGTCCCTGCAGTTTTATCATTTCCCCTTTGACATAAGAATCATCGATTACTTTATGCTGAGAAAAATTGCGAACATTGCACCTATGATATACATCATGATTGCATTCAGATTGATTAGCATATTTAAAATGGAGGATATGGCTCAGAGGCCATTCCGGTATTGGTATATTGATATTCCAGCGATAGTATTTTCCTTGGGCATCCTCTTTGCGAAAAATTATATGGACTTGCCAATGTATATTTCGGCATCACTGGTTTTTGTGGTGGCATCATTTTTACTATTGGCGATTCTGATTCTTAAAAAGAAAATTTATGATATGATCCCAGGCATTTTCTTGATTATTATTACAGCCGCTGAGACCATTATGGCTTATCTTTATATTGTAAAGAACTTGTATCTGGCCCATTTCGGGCTTAGTTTTATTATTGTGAACATGTATGTGCTGGCCTATTTATATGCAAAGAGACTTATGGACGAGAATTTTACAGATACTCTGACCGGTGCGTATAACAGAAAGCACCTCGATAGAATTGCCTTTACGAAATCCTATACCATCGTCTTTGTCGACTTGGATAATTTCAAAAAATACAACGATACAAAGGGACATCAAGCTGGCGATGATCTACTTGTTTATATGGTGAATCTTATGAAGTCCTATGACGTTTTCAACAAGCAGATTGTAAGGTATGGCGGAGATGAGTTCATTCTGATAGCTAAGAATGAGCAGCCAGGACACATTGCAGATGTAGTCGAGAACATATCAAATGAAATCAAAAAAAATACTGAGATTGTCAGTATTTCTTATGGTATTGAGCCTTATAACGGGGATCTTAACATGACACTTAAGCTTGCAGACAAGGCCATGTATCTTAATAAAATCAGCAAGAAGGCGAATCGATAAAATTCATCGCCACCTATTTGCTAATCTGATTTCGCCCCTTGTTTTTAGAAGCATACAGGCGTGCATCAACCTGGTCAAGGAGCGTATCAAGGGTATCATGCTCGCCCTTGCAATAGACGCCGCCACTGATTGTGACATGCATGTCTTGGTGTGACCAGTTTAAGGATTCTATGCGCTGGCGCATGTGTTCAGCTTTTGCAAGTGCGTTTTCAAGACTGGTTCCGGGAAGAATGATAAGAAACTCCTCGCCGCCAATACGGCCAATGGCATCTGTAGCTCGGATGCTTTCTGACATTGTTTGAGAGACCTTTCGAATGACATCATCGCCAACACTGTGGCCATAGGTGTCGTTTATTTTTTTGAAAAAATCGATATCCATCATGATAAGTGAAATGGGTGCTTCTGCGTTTTGATACAGGTGCTGACTCAAGATGCTCATAATACAGCGTCTATTGCTGATGCCAGTAAGTTCGTCTGTTTCAGAAATGAGGGTCAGTTTCTCGTTGCTGTGTGTAAGTGCGGCTTTGACCTCTTCCAGCTCCCGAATGTTTTTTGTATACTCATTCATGATCCTGACAACCATAAAAAATGTGACCAGGAAAACAATGGTGAAGGATAAGCCAATATCGACAGAGCGGGTCAATACACTTGGGTAAGGAACAATTGCAGCAGGATATTTGTACTCAAAGGCCAGCAGTCCATAGACGATGGTCAGCTGTAAAACGAGTACAAGCCTGTAATTTAGGTAGGCTAATAAGACAGCACAGAATACAGCATTGAAGATCATGAAGAAGAACATGGGCCCGTGACTGCCGCCGTTGACAATCCACATGTATGGATAAAGGAAAATCATGAGCGAAAGTATGCCAAAGTAGGCAGGTACCTTGTATTGTTTTTTTACCATGGCGAAATAGAGCGTAATAAATCCAACTATGGCGGTCCCCACAGATGTTGCAATGAGAACGGAGCCAAGGTCAAGAAAGAGATTGAAAAGACCGGTCAGAATGGCAAATAGGATGCCCCCTGCCGCTGCAATTATAAGAATCCGAATTTCCAAAGGATATTCACTGAGTATTTTAAAATTGATTTTTTTCATTAGAGTATTTTCTCCAATACAGATTAAGATAGGTCTATTGTATCATGTATGGAAATAATAGACTAAATGATTCAATCATAAGCCCTTGAAACCCTTGTGAGAGCAATTTTAGCTGGTTAGATCCGGTCTAGTACAGCCCTGTGTGTCATTCGTGACTGACGCTTTTGACAAGGACCATCTGTTCACCTTTTAGTCCCATTCGGCGATGGTCTTCCATGTATTCAGCCTTAAAATAAAGGCGCTGTGCTTTTTCATTCTTGAGGTTGACGGCAAGCGCAAGTGTCTTTTTTCCCTTGAAGTGTTCCAGCACAAATTGACTGAGCATGCGCATGGCAGTAAAGCCGATTCCCTGCCGATGATACTTGCTGTCAATGGATAAGGCCCTTACCAGAAGGGTATCTGCCGGGTCAATATATTCTTGGATTTCAGACCCGGCATGGAGCACAAAAAAGCCAGCCACGGAGTCATCATTAAGAATCACGACCGCAGTCTTATGTTCGTTTGAAAGTGTTTCATCAAGAACGGCATTTGGCAGAGCGGTGTACTTGCTGTCCTCATTGCTCAGGTGAAATGCCATCAGCGCATCACGATATTTTTCATGATATTTTATAAGTTTGATCATAATTACCTCCTGATAAGCAAATGGTATAATGAAATCAGTCATTTGTGAAATGAATATTAATAATTATAACGATTCGGAATACGAATAGAAGGTGGGCTATGGATCTATCTGCTTTTAAGACTTTCATTGTACTCAGTGAAACCAAGAACTTCACTGCGGCGGGAAAGAGGCTGCATGTGGTACAGTCTACAGTATCCAACAGAATTAGAGACCTGGAAAACTATTATGACAAGCAGCTGTTCACGCGAGAAAATAAGAGTGTTGAACTGACACTTGCCGGAAGACAGCTTCTGCCATATATCAAGCGTCTTGTTGATATGGAACAGGAAGCTTATACGCAGATGCAGCAGATCAAGGTCGAAGAGGTCATCAATATTGGAACCTACCAGCTGGCTTACCACTGTTATTTGAAAGACTATTTTCTTAATAGCTTTTTGAGCCAGCAGTATAATATCAAAATTGAGCACTCATGGGAGCTTTACAACTACCTGGATGACTATCTGATTGATGTTGCCTACACGAGCTATTATGACAGACGCGACAAGTACCACTTGATCCGTCAAATAGAGGAACCGATAATCCATGTGAAATCCCCAGAATATGAGGGGCAGGATATCGTATACGCACCTATAAGCAATGCCTTTATTGAATGGTTTGATCACCACTTTTCGGCTAATAGAAAAGTGATGTCTATTGATCAAAGCGTCGAGACCATTGATTATATTCTGAGGGGCGTCGGGTCTGGATTTTTACCCAAGTCCGCTGCAGACAAATACATTTCAGCGGGCAAACTGGTGGCTATAGCATCAGCGCTGGAGCCCTATATGCATGTAACCTACATTATGTGCAGGTCGAAGGATGCACATAAATATGGTGAGGATTATTTAGTGAAAGAGACTGTGGAACTTCTATGATGCATTTTGATTTATTATGAGGGGGAGCAATGGACATACATACTTTGCAGGAACAATTTCAAGAAGTCTACCAGACGGAGTATAAAAAAATGTACGCTGTTGTCTACAGAATCACCTACTCGCATCATGACGCTGAAGAAGCCTTGCAGGAAGGGTTTATTAGAGCCTTTAGGAGTCTTTCAACTTTTGACGGTAAGGCCAAGTTGAGCACTTGGATATATCGAATCGTTATCAATGAGAGCTACCGGTTTATGAAGACGTGGCACAAGTTGCCGCTTACCGCAATAAGGGAAGAACTGGATATGAGTGAGCGCATGTTTTTTCAGTCACTTGAAAGTCCAGATGATTTTACAGATGACCTCATTGTTCATGAAATGCGGGAAAAATGCATGCACGGTTTTTTAAACTGTGTGCCTCAAAAAGGCAGGGCATGCTTTCTCTTAAAAACCATCATGGGACTAAAAAACAGGGACATAGCCCAGGTGCTAGAGACCACAGAGTCTAATGTGAAGGTGCTTCTTCACCGAACCAGGAAGCAGCTCAGAGAGATGTATGAGATGCGGTGCAGTCTGGTTGATCCATCAAAACCATGTAAATGCGCGCTTTGGATCAAATATATGCGTGATACAGACAGACCGTTTAAAGAGGACAATCGGCTGTTTGATCATAGCAAAGCCTTGCTTGAATACGATGCATCTATGACGACACTGCAAAAGATGAATCAGCTCTATAAGGCGGATTTAAATATCGATGAGCAGGTTTATTTCGAAAAGCTTAAAAAAATCAGTGAAAATCTGTAACCATAGTGGACGTTAAAGGGTCTAAGTTGTGTTAGGACGTTTGGAAAGTGAGGACTAATATGACTTTGAGACTGGCGGCTCCATGTGGAATAGATTGTTTTAACTGTGAGCTGTATGAGACAAATTTGACAGATGCCTTTGCAGAGCGTGTGTCTGAAACAATGAAAGTACCAAAAGAGCTTCTCGCTTGTAAGGGGTGTACTGGAGAACATCAGTGTGTGTTCTTGAGCATTCAGGGAAAGAAGTGCAAGACAAAAGCGTGTGCTGAGGAACATGAAGTGGACTACTGCTTTGAATGTGGCGATTTTCCTTGTGATTATCTTATGCCACTTGCAGATGGCGCATCGCGATTACCGCATAATATCAAGGTGTTCAATCTTTGTACCATGAAACGGATTGGTGTGGAGGCATGGAAAGATAAGGCACAAGACATCCGAGATGCATATTTTAAAACGGAAGCAAAAATTGGTGATGGTGGTAGTAAAGAATAACAAATGTGAAGTCCTAACAAAACAAGCTCCTTCTGTAATCCATGATGCAGAAGGGGCTTTTTAGATGGAGGCGCTTTAGCAAGTTGAAGGCGGCCAGGTCCAAAACGATTGTCCTGAGCTAAAAAAGGTATATATATAAGTAAGTTGGAAAAGATAAATCATTTGGGGTGGGGGATTGTTATGAAATCGATTGGGAATAAGCTAATCGTCATTATTAGTGTCATTATAGTTACGGTAATGTCGCTCTCGTTTGCTTATTTGTACAGCAATGGGTCAGAAAAAATTGAAGACCAGGTTGTTGGCTATAATCTTGAAATAAGCAGACTGCATGCTCAGTCAATCCATGAGCTGATTAGCAGACACCTAACTGCGCTGGAAGCCTGGAACACGCATCTATCGCCTCACAAAGGAGACATACCTGGTGCTTTGGATCATTTGAAAGAGTTGGATGCAGTATCTGACTATGCGTTCTTGAATCTCTTTTATGTCGCAGAGGACGGACGCTACGAGACCGTGTCACATCAAACCGGATCGGTTACAGACAGAGAATATTACGCGCGATTCGCTCGAGAAAATCCACCTTATATCATTACGGACGCCGTTATCGGTAAAGCAAGCGACTTGCCAATTTTTGCAGTTCTGGTATCTGTAAATGGTGGAAAAGGGGACTTTGAAGGGGCAATCGCAGGCTCAATTGAAATTGAGAACCTGCTGAAGGTGACTTCAAATTTGCAGCTGGAAAATGACAGCTATGCCTGGATACTCGACAGTACCGGGATGGTTATTGCACATCCTAATAGAGATTTGGTCATGAATGCCAATTCAAGCAACAGCAATGACCTGGGCTTTGTGGGTCTCGGAGAGGAAATGGAAAAGCAAGGCGGAGAAGCTTTTGGTGTCATAGAATATTATGACAGCAATACCGATGTGTCCAAAATAGTTACTTACCGCGTCATTCCAGAAACGCCAGGGTGGAAGCTGGGCATATCCACGCCAAAAGCAGAAGTCCTCAGCGCAATCAGTGATTTTTCGAAAATCAGTATCATGACGTTGGTTTTTACACTCTTTCTAATACTGCCGATTTTGTCGATTGTCATTAAGAAGCTGTTTAAACCTATCGTAAGGCTGACTGAATATGTGGACGACTATACTGAGTATAAGGAAGAAATCCGTGCCCTGCCAGAAATGAAGAATGAAATTGGCAGATTGAATAATGCGTTCAAGCATATGATAGAGACCGTCGAAATTAAAAAGGAAGAGCTGGAACATTTGGTGGCTCAAAGGACGGAAGCGCTGAAAGTCGCAAACACAAACCTTGAAAGTAATCTTATAGAGCTTGAAAACAGGAATATGGAGTTTCGGGCCGTCAATACATCGTTGACCATTGCTTCAAAAGTTGCCAAAATCGGGTTTTGGGAGTTTGATCCCTTCACGGAAGGGGTTGACTGGAGTGAGAGCATTTATGACATTTTTGAGATTGGTGAGCGGGATAAACCAATTAATTTCAGTCAGTTTCTCATGTATCTGAGCCCTGAAAACCAGAAGCGGCTATCGGAGGAGTTTAGAGCATCCATTAAGGAAGGCCGAGAGTATAGCTTCATGCATCCTATTCTTACTGATATGAAAAATATCAAGTATGTTGAAGAGCGGGCAAAGCATGAGTATGATGAAAATGGAAATCATATTAAGACCATTGGGAGCGTGTACGATATCACTGATCAGCATATATCCGAGGAGAAATTCAAGACCCTCTTAACCCATGCTGCTGATGGCGTTCATATACTGGACAGCGATGGAAATGTTGTGATGTTCAGCAACTCATTTGCCGACAATCTGGGGTATTCACTGGAGGAAGCCCAAAGTCTGAATGTTCGAGACTGGGATGTGACAATCCCGAGCGAGAATGTGGCGAGCATGATAAAGGATCTTATGGAAGAGTCGCGTGCATTTGAAACAAAGCACCGGAAAAAAGATGGGTCAGTCATGGATGTTCAAATCAATGCTGCAGGTGTTGAATTGGCAGGTGTGCACTACCTGTACGCATCACAGCGGGATATTTCAGTTTTAAAAGAGACTGAACGTAAGTTGAGTCAGAAGTCAGAGGAATATCAAATTGTGTTTAACGGCACTCAGGATGCCATGTTCCTTGTCGAGGTTGGTGAAGACCATGTATATCGGTATATTCAGTGTAATCAGGGACTTTTAGACAAAACGGGCTATACGTTTGAACGTCTTATAAACAGTACCCCTCAGGAGCTGCTTGGCAAAGAAATGGGTGATACCATTGCAAAACGCTATGGAGAGTGTGTAGCCAGCAAAAGTCGTGTAACCTATGATGAAGACTTTGACCTGCCAGGTGGGCACCGCTACTGGAAAACAGTCTTAACGCCAATTATCAGGGATGGAAAAGTGACGTATCTGGTCGGTTCATCTTCAGATATTACTGCGCGCAGAGCGATGGAGATTGAGCTCTTGAACAATGCAAATTACGACAAATTGACAAACCTGCCAAATCGCAGACTCTTCTTTGATAGATTTGAAAGGATGATTCTTGAAAACGAAAGAGATAAAACCAGGTTTGCACTGCTCTATGTTGATGTCAATGACTTTAAAAGCATCAATGACAAGTATGGTCACAATATTGGCGATGAAGTCCTGATTGCAGTAGGCAGGCGCTTATCGGCCTGTGTCAGAAAATCTGACACTGTGGGACGCATTGGAGGCGATGAGTTTACAGTGCTTCTACGCAATATCAAGGAGAGCAAGGATGTCAATATCCTGATCGCTGAAATGCACAAGGCTATGAAAGCGGCTATCCGTGTCGATCCCAATGTTTATTATGTTACAATATCCATAGGATTTGCAATCTATCCAGATCACGGAGAAGATAGCAAGACTTTGTTAAAGAGCGCTGACGCATCTATGTACGAAGATAAAAAAGACAGGAAAAACAGAAAGAACATGAATGACCATTCGGAGTAAATCAACGACATAGTATAAGCTAAGATGTATTTTCAGTCTAAAAGTATAAGGCAAGGTGACCCATGGAAATAATTAACGTAAAAGGCAATACATTTTGTATAGATACCGGGATGTCCTATATCCCATTTTATAAAATCACTGAAAAGGAAATCATTATGCTGGATTCCGGCTGGGCGAAGGGTGAAAGGAAGGGCATTGATGCTCTAATTGATGAAAATGAGTTTGTCATACGCGGTATTGTATGCAGTCACGCCCATATCGATCATGTTGGGAATAATGCCTATTTCAAGAACAAGTTCAAGTGTACAATTGCCATGTCAGCTTATGCGGCCCATGTCTGCAGTTCGCCCTCAAATCTTAAGGTGTATTACAATAATCAGACCTTGTCAGACATTATAGAGCGTTATGAAGATATGATTTGCGAAACGGACATTATGATTCCTGAGCATCAGGAAAGCATTTATATGTGTGGCGTAAAGTTTAAAATTCTCCAGACACCTGGGCATAGTCCAGCCCATATAAGCATCATCACACCAGACGATGTCGCCTACTTGGGCGATGCACTCATAAGCCATCAGGTCATGGCGGGTATGAAACTCCCCTACGCATTCATTTTGAAAGAAGACTTGAAGAGTAAGGAGAAGCTATATGGTGTGAAATGCAGCAGGTATGTCATGGCACACAAGGGCATTTATGATGAAATCACAGATTTGATTGCCGACAATATCGATTTCTACAAGCACAGGGCCCAGCGCGTCTACGAAATGATTGAAGGGACTATGACACACGAAGATATTATGCGTAAGATTGTCAGAGCGTGGGAGATTAATGTAGAAAGCATATATAAGCATTACATGGTTGAAAGAATGCTCAAATCCTATGTTCAGTATTTGAATGAAACCGGGATGATAGAACTGATTATGGAAGATGGTTTTTTGAAATACAGAAAAGAAGCACCGATAAGCTAGACCGTAAGAAGCAAATACAAGGGACCCTGCTCGAAAGATGCACATTTTGCGTATCTTAATGCAGGGTCCTTTTAAAGTTGTCCTTAAGATGCTTTAGTAGGTTGAAATCTTGACTTTGGCACCTGGATGTTTTCTGGAGATGGTCTTTTTCAGGCTATTGAGCTGTGATGAAGAGAATAGGCTCTTGTTGGCCTGTATAGTGATTGACTTCAGGTTTTCAAAATTAGCCAGGACCTTGAGCTGTTCTAGGTCTTCAGCAAATGAGACGTCTACTTTCACATTTTCTATGTGAGTGTTTTCCACATAGGACATGTTCTTAACGAGCGTTTTGCTGGACAGGTTCAGCGTTTTTAAGTTGCTAAGTTCTGTAACCCCAACCATTTCGTTAAACTCACCACAGTTGCTCAGTGTCAGGTTTTCTATAGCGGGCAGATAGGCTGTCAACTCCATCTTGCCACCTTCGGAAACGAAATCCGTAAAGAAGATATAGAGTTCTTTTAGATTTTTGAAATTTCCAAACTGGCTGGAGTCCTCAATTAAACAATCGTTGAGTTCAATGTAGGTAACGGAGTTGATGCTTTCATTTCCAAACTGATTTCTGAGCACAGAGTTTTCAACTGTAATCTCCTCAACACCCTCCAGTTGCGCAATAACACTTAAGTCTTCATCGCCAGTCATATCATAAAGTCTGATTCGACGCAGGTTTGGAAACTCAATGAGTTTGCTGACATCATCAATTCGTTGAAGCTTGATGGAGGTCGTTTTTTCGGCTCTCCCCTTCAGGATAATTGAATCCAAATACATGGAAGATGTATAGTCGCTTGGGCTGATTTTTGCCAGTTCCTCTGCACGTTTTTCGTCAGCCGCTTTCTTTGCCTCTGCTTCGGCCTGTGCCTGAAGCTGAGCAGGATCCGGTTCAGGCATGTCCACATAGTCTCGAACTAAGAAACCAGCAGCAAAAGCGCCTGTCATTAAGACAAGTATTCCTAATACGCCCAGTAGACGTTTAAAGCCAGATTTTTGCTTAGATGGCTTGGATTTCTTTTTATCCTTTTTAGCAGGCGGTGAAATGGCTTCTTCGAGAATATCCTCTTCATAGCTGTCGAGCTTCGGTAAATCTGCATCAACAGCCTCTGATAACGCTTGTTTTTTCTTCTTAGATGAAGAGCGCTTAAAGATACCTTTCAGTTTACTGAAAAAGCTTGTTTTTATTTTAGATTCTTTTTCTTCTTCAATTTCAGCTAGAGGCTCTTCTGCGACTTCTTCAATAACTTCTTCTGGGCTTTCTTCTTCTGGAATGCTGCCATCAGCTTCTAGATTTTCCTGATCTACAATTGCCTCAGGGGCTTCTTCATAATCCTCTTCGATTACTTCTTCCATGGTGTTGTCGACGATATCGGCAATGCGTGCCTCGTCTGGAGTCTGATCTTCTTCATCAGAGGTAAGGGTTTCATCTTCGCCAGTTTCCAAAAGTTCTATCGTATCAGGGTCGGGTTCTGAAATTAGAGCAGTATTCTCGTCCTTAAGTTTTGTCTTTCTTGAAAAGGTCTTTTTCAAATTGCCAAGCATACGTGATATGAGGCCGGGTTTCTTCTCGCCCACTTCTTGCTCAGCGTCTGCTGGTATATCATTAGTCGTATCTAAAGGTAAGGCCTCGACTTCTTCAAAGTCTGTTTCGAGCTCGCTGACATCTTCAATAGGCGCTTCTGTTTCAGCAGGAACTTCAGCTTCAAGCTCTTCAATTTCCGTATCGTCCTCATCAAATAGAGTAGCGGCACCTTCCGCTTGCGATGATAAGAGGGGGGCAGTGACTTCATCTGTGTCATCAGATGCATCATTGGTATCCGAACTGTTTTCAGAATCGAACAAAGCAGCTATCTCATCCTGTGATAAGGTTCCTTCAGATTCCGAGATTTCTTCCTCGATATTAGAAGCTTCTTGCTCAGTTTCATCGGAGGGGTTTTCAGTGGACACTTCTTGTGAGTTGTCCTCTGGTATTTCAACATCATCATCAAGGGAATCAGCAGATTCTTCTCCCGTAGTTTCCTCGGAAGATTCGGCTGCAACCAAGCTAGCGATTTCTTCAGGGGTCATCATTTTGTTAGGGTCGGCGTTTGGTTCCGGTTCGACTGATGTTTGAGGTTCTTCTTCAGTTTCAACAGATTCAGCCTCAGTAGCTTGCGCCGCAACAAGGTTAGCAATCTCTTCAGGAGTCATCATTCTGTTAGGGTCAGCTTCTGGTTCCGGTTCGGTCGACTCTTCAGGTTCATCTTCAGTTTCAACAGATTCAGCCTCAGTAGATTGTGCGGCAACGAGATTAGCAATCTCTTCAGGCGTCATCATTCTATTAGGGTCAGCTTCAGGTTCAGGATCGACTGATGTTTGAGGTTCCTCTTCAGTTTCAGCAGATTCGTCCTCAGTTGATTGCGCCGCAACAAGGTTAGCAATTTCTTCAGGAGTCATCATTCTGTTAGGGTCAGCGTTAGGTTCCGGTTCGGATGACGCTTGTGGTTCATCTTCAGTTTCAGTAGGTGTATCTACATCTTCAACGGGTTCGGAAGTATCTGCAGATTCAAACAGAGCAGATATATCGTCCTGTGAAAGAATGCCATCAGATTGGGAAGCCGGTTCTTCAGTGGAGTTATCATCCGGTGTTGAAGTTTCTTCTTCAGTAGTTTCCTCGGTAGATTGTGCCGCAACAAGATTAGCGATCTCCTCAGGCGTCATCATTCTATTAGGGTCAGCTTCAGGTTCAGGATCGACTGAAGTTTGAGGCTCATCTTCAGTTTCAGCTGGTGTATCTACATCTTCAACGGGCTCTGAGGTGTCCGCAGATTCAAACAGCGCAGATATATCGTCCTGCGAAAGCATGCCATCAGATTGGGAAGCCGGTTCTTCAGTGGAGTTATCATCCGGTGTTGAAGTTTCTTCTTCAGTAGTTTCCTCGGTAGATTGTGCCGCAACAAGATTAGCAATTTCCTCTGGTGTCATCATTCTGTTAGGGTCAGCGTCTGGTTCCAGTTTGACTGATGTTTGAAGTTCATCTACATTTTCAACAGGTTCAGCCTCAGTAGATTGGGCTGCAACAAGATTAGCGATCTCCTCAGGGGTCATCATTCTATTAGGATCAGCTTCTGGTTCCGGTTCGGCCGACTCTTCAGGTTCATCTTCAGTTTCAACAGATTCAGCCTCAGTAGATTGTGCGGCAACGAGATTAGCAATCTCTTCAGGCGTCATCATTCTATTAGGGTCAGCTTCAGGTTCAGGATCGACTGATGTTTGAGGTTCCTCTTCAGTTTCAGCAGATTCGTCCTCAGTTGATTGCGCCGCAACAAGGTTAGCAATTTCCTCGGGTGTCATCATTTTGTTAGGATCGCCGTCTGGTTCTGGTTCAGATGACATTTGAGGTTCATCTTCAGTTTCCTCAGGTGTATCTACATCTTCAACGGGCTCTGAGGTGTCTACAGATTCAAACAGAGCAGATATATCATCCTGCGAAAGCATGCCGTCAGATTGGGAAGCCGGTTCTCCCTCAGAGTTGTCCTCTGGACTTGAAGTTTCTTCTTCAATAGTTTCCTCGGTAGCTTGCGCCGCAACTAGGTTAGCAATTTGTTCAGGTGTCATCATTCTGTTCGGATCGGCATCTTGTTCAGGTTCGGATACTGGCTCAGTTTCTGTGGTATCTACAGATTCAAACAGCGCAGATATATCGTCCTGTGAAAGCATGCCATCAGATTGGGAAGCCGGTTCTTCAGTGGAGTTATCTACTGGCTGTGAAGCTTCTTCTTCAGCAGATTCACTTGATTCTTCCTGTGTAGCTTGGGCTGCAACGAGATTAGCAATCTCTTCAGGCGTCATCATTCTATTAGGGTCGGCGTTTGGTTCCGGTTCGACTGATGTTTGAGATTCATCTTCAGTTTCAATAGATTCAGCCTCAGTAGATTGTGCTGCAACAAGATTAGCAATTTCCTCAGGTGTCATCATTCTATTAGGGTCGGCGTTTGGTTCCGGTTCGGATGACGCTTGAGGTTCATCTTCAGTTTCAGTAGGTGTATCTACATCTTCAACGGGTTCGGAAGTATCTGCAGAATCAAACAGAGCAGATATATCGTCCTGTGAAAGCATGCCGTCAGATTGGGAAGCGGGTTCTTCGTCTGAGTTGTCCTCTGGTGTCTGAACATCATCATCAAGGGAATCAGCAGATTCTTCTTCAGTAGATTGCGCTGCAACAAGATTAGCGATCTCCTCAGGGGTCATCATTCTGTTCGGATCGGCTTTTGGTTCCGGTTCGGCCGACTCTTCAGGTTCATCTTCAGTTTCAACAGATTCAGCCTCAGTAGATTGTGCGGCAACGAGATTAGCAATCTCTTCAGGCGTCATCATTCTATTAGGGTCAGCTTCAGGTTCAGGATCGACTGATGTTTGAGGTTCCTCTTCAGTTTCAGCAGATTCGTCCTCAGTTGATTGCGCCGCAACAAGGTTAGCAATTTCTTCAGGGGTCATCATTCTATTAGGATCAGCTTCTGGTTCAGGTTCGGCTGACACTTCAGGCTCATCTTCAGTTTCCTCAGGTGCATCTACATCTTCAACGGGCTCTGAGGTGTCCGCAGATTCAAACAGCGCAGATATATCGTCCTGCGAAAGCATGCCATCAGATTGAGAAGTAGGTTCTTCAGTGGAGTTATCATCCGGTGTTGAAGATTCTTCTTCAATAGTTTCCTCGGTAGATTGCGCTGCAACAAGATTAGCAATTTCCTCTGGTGTCATCATTCTGTTAGGGTCGGCATCTGGTTCAGGTTCGGATGACGCTTGAGGTTCATCTTCAGTTTCAGTAGGTGTATCTACATCTTCAACGGGTTCGGAAGTGTCTGCAGATTCAAACAGAGCAGATATATCATCCTGTGAAAGCATGCCATCAGATTGGGAAGCCGGTTCTGCAGTGGAGTTATCTTCCGGCGTTGAAGTTTCTTCTTCAGTAGTTTCCTCGGTAGCTTGCGCCGCAACAAGGTTAGCAATTTCTTCAGGAGTCATCATTCTGTTAGGGTCAGCGTTAGGTTCCGGTTCGGATGACGCTTGTGGTTCATCTTCAGTTTCAGTAGGTGTATCTACATCTTCAACGGGTTCGGAAGTATCTGCAGATTCAAACAGAGCAGATATATCGTCCTGTGAAAGCATGCCATCAGATTGGGAAGCCGGTTCTTCAGTGGAGTTATCATCCGGTGTTGAAGTTTCTTCTTCAGTAGTTTCCTCGGTAGATTGTGCCGCAACAAGATTAGCGATCTCCTCAGGCGTCATCATTCTGTTAGGGTGGTCAGCATCTGGCTCCGGCTCATCTGGAGTGTTAGGATCTGCATTTGATGCTTCATCAGCTTCATTATCGTCAATTGAGTCAAAAAGGGCAGAAAGTTGATCCTGCGTCAGCATGCCGTCAGATGAAGGCGTTGACTCGGGCGTGTTGATTTCGTTTTCACTTGCTTCGTCTTTGATTTCGGGAGTACTAAAAATTTGATTGTCATCTTTGTTTTGTTCCAAGCCTAACACATCCTTATGAATCTTAAATCTGCTTTTGTAGGAATCTTCATCGTCATTTATGTCATTAAGCACGTTCTCTTATTTATCACGTCTATACCATTTACGCTATCATACCATTTTCGGGTTTACATCGTCCAAAAAACACAAAGAAGTCCTTGATTTTTCCAATTCAAAGCTTGTATGTACGTCTTATTTTCAATATTCCAAGTTACATATGACATTTTATCTAAATATACGGTTTTGACCGGGATTTCTAGTATATACATACCCCTCAAATGTGCTAGAAACAGCAAAAGAAAGGTGATTTGAGATTGCACTGGGTGATTGGTTTAGGGTGCAAAGAATATCAAGCTGAAATGGTTGGGTATATAGGGAATGAATCTGATAAGATATAAGCATAGTTGTAACACTAATTTTTGGAGGTGGACCCATGTCAGTAGAACGCCTGAGGGCAGATGCCCTGGATAGCTTGGTGAAAAGTATAAAAGAGTATAGTGATGCAAGCGAAGCAGATTTACGTGAAATGGTAGATCATATCCCGGTTCAGGTATTTAAGAAGGGGAGTGTTCTCATAAGGCAGGGGGAAGTTCCAGCACAGTGTTTTTTCATATTGGAGGGCTGTGCCCGTAAATACGCTGTAGATGAGGATGGGAGAGAGGTTACGTCTGAATTTTACACTGAGAATCAGAGTATAACTGTTTTTCCTGATATGGATTCAGGTCTGTCATCTTTTAGCGTTGCATGTATTGAAGATTCAGTCATGATTGTGGGAGATATGGATACACAAGAAGAAGAGTATGACCAGCATCCGGAGCTTGCCGCAATAACGCGAAGAATGGTGGAAGCGGGTATGGGCAGTCTTCAGGAGGAGTTTGCTTCATTCATTCGTTTGACACCTGAAGATCGGGTCAAACGAATGATGAATAAAAGGCCGGATCTCTTTTCAAGAGTTCCCCAGCATCAGCTTGCCAGCTACCTTGGAATCACACCCGAGTCACTAAGTCGGATTAAACGACGTCTTGACCGTGGGCAGTTGAAGGTTGTGGATTAGGGCGTTTACCACCTTTTACAAGAAGCCATATGCCAAATGACAGTTCACCAATGGTCATTGGAACAGCAAGAATGCTCTCCAGTGAAGAAGCCAAGGCGTTTTGGTTGGGAATAAAATTCTCCAGTCCGTGGATAAGGGTATACCCAGAACCGGCAACGATTAAAAGAATGCCAAGAATTGAGGGAACTGAAGGACTTTTAAAGGTTCCAAGGCCTGTAGCTATGAGGTGGAATCCTATGATGAAGAGTCCAAGGGACCAATACTTCAGAAAAAGGTTTGTGTTGCTTTTGAACAGGTAAAGGATACCCACTGCGAGAAAGAGTGAATATATAAGACGCAGCATGCCTGATGCAAGTGCCAGTGTCTTGTGGACAGGTCTCAAATAGATATAGAAGCCATAGGATACCAGCAGGTCCGTTATAAGAATCAGGCACCATGCTACTGCACCGGAAAAGTAGAGCAGGTAGTTTTGCTGAATGTTACTTAGGGTCTGCACTGCATTGTTTTCAACATAGATTCCCGAGAAGACAAAACCATAGGCATATCCGGCTGTAAGAGCCATAAGGAGTAATGATAGGCCAGAGATGATGCTCCATTTTCGAATTTTATTTGAAGGTGTAGTTGTCATAGTTGTTTCTCCTTTCATCCATTGTGACTATATATAAATTATAGAGGAGTTTGCAAGCGGGTGCATTGACTTAAGTCAAGAGGCGTGTTTTTATCAGTCTCCTACATTGGGTACTTCAAATTTCTAGGATACGGTATCTATCCTTCAAAAGACGGCATGAAGCTTAAGCGTATGCAATAAAAGGCTGCTGGCACGTAGCCGGCAGCCAAATACTTTCCTGTTCTTTAACAGACAACAAGCTTAGAAAAGCTGGTTACCTGTTCTTTTCTGATTACTACAAAACTGCAAAAGTGTAAATTTGAAGCGTTGCATACGAGATCCGTACGTACGGTGCTGTGAGCACGCGAGAAGACTTGTCGGTTTTCCATCCTACTCGATTTATAATAGATGAACATAAAAAAAGATTTTGATATGAAAGCTTCCCCTTATTATTTTACTGGTCTTCCCAAGTACTAGATGCTTCAAGTGTCATGTCAAGAAAGGCTTTAAGTGCAGGTGACAGCCATTTTTTTCGGTGATAGGCAATTTGGGAAGCCATTTTTTTATGCGCTTTCTCAGAAGGGAGGGCAATCAGCTTTTGTGCGTGTTCTTCTTCTTGTATGGCAATACGGGGGAGAAAAGACATCCCAATGCCATTCATGACACACCGTTTGATGGTTTCTATACTCCATGTTTCCATGACGTTGTTTGAGGGCACTCCGCTGCTTTTTAAATCGTGTTCAAAAATATATCTGTAGCTACAGCCCTTCTCTGTGAGAAATATGGACATGTCATCCGGAATGGCATCTAGTGAAATATCTTTATAGCCGGGCGGGAAAATATAGCACATGGTTTCGTCAATGAGTTTTGTGACCAATAAATCAGGATCACGGATTTCATGGTCCAGTATAAAGGCGAGGTCGAGTTCCCCCTTATGAAGCGCCTCAACCAGTCGTGAGGATGGTGTGTTTTCAAGCACAATCGTAACGTGGGGATAGCGCTTTTTATAGTTTTTGAAGACCCGATCCAGCCTGTATAGCATGAGGGTTTCTGGTACGCCAATTCGAATAATCCCTTGTGGGGTATCCTCCTCTTGACCAATATTTTCAATTTTATAATAGGCATCAAGCAGCTCGTTGACGTAATCAAGCAGTTGAATGCCCTTTTGGGTGAGTTCGATGGTCTTTCCTATGCGGTCAAATAAGAGCACACCTATTTCGGATTCAAGGGCTTGAATATGGGCAGTTACACTGGACTGCGAGTAGCCCAAAACCTCTGAAGCACGTGTGAAATTACCAAGTTCAGCCACCTTTTTAAACGTTGTAAAATGACGGATATCCATAATTCGCCTCCTTCTTGTATTGCTTATAGTATATCATCGATCGGTATTTCTGATGATGCACTTTAGATATTTTAATTTTACAGATGATTCGCAGGCATATATAGTGATGACAAGAAAAATAGTATCAGGAGGTGCTTGGAATGAGCAGTAAAATGAAAATCATTATGGCCATGCTAATTTACGGAAGCATTGGGGTCTTTGTACGCAGTGTGAACCTTTCAGCGGTTCAAATCGCATTTCTCAGAGCATGTATAGGCAGTCTCTTCCTCATAGCTGTAGGTTTGGGAAAGAAGGGACTTAAACAGGCGAATGGGGATCAGGAAAACCTATATATTTACGCCTTATCGGGTGGACTACTTGGGATTAACTGGTTCTTTCTGTTTAAGGCCTTTGAGTATACATCCATATCCAGCGCGGTGCTGGTTTATTATTTGGCACCCATTATAGTTATTCTGCTGTCCCCCATTGTCTTTGGTGAACGATTAACGCTTTATAAGGTCTTGTGTACAGCGGTAGCGTTATTTGGGCTGGTTCTAGTGGTATTCAATGACTTTGCAATCCAGTTTGGAAGGGAACATTTGACCGGCATCGGGTTTGCCCTCTTGGCGGCTGTATTCTATGCAAGTGTCATCATTATCAATAAAAAGTACGCACAAAATGAGGGGATCAGGTCGACGGCGGTTCAGCTTGTGGCCTCCGCTGGGGTCCTTATGCCCATACTCTTTATAAGTGGTGGTCACACAAGTCTTCTTGTGCAAGGCAAGGCCTTTTGGATGATTTTGATACTGGGGATTGTGCATACGGGCATTGCATATCTTTTATATTTTTCCTCCATGAAGGGGCTGGATGGCCAAACTATTGCGATATTTTGTTACATTGATCCAATATCGGCCATGGTATTTGCGTGGATTTTTCTCGGGGAATGGGTAAATTATACACAGGCTGTAGGGGGTGTGCTCATACTCGGTGCAACATATCTTATTGATTTGCAGCAAGATGAAGCCCTTGTGGTGGATCAGGCATAAATAGATTGTGAAGCTGAAAGGAGAAAGTTATGGGTGTAAATTTGAGGGAAGTAGGATTTGAACAGATTCAAAATAGAGTAATTGAACAGCTTAAAAAAGGAATATTTCTCACAACTCAAGCAGATGGCGGGCCAAACGTCATGACCATTGCATGGGCAAACAGCGGACGCGTTTGGGACAAGGACAGTTTTATGGTGGCGGTACGCCACTCCAGATATACCTTCAGTTTAATGGAAAAATCGACCTATTTCACAGTGAGCATTCCCAAGACGGGCACATTAAAAAAGGAACTGGCATTTTGTGGTACAGTTTCGGGACGCGACAAGAGCAAGTTTGATGAAACAGGGATTACACCTAAGTATTTGGAAGGGTGTTCAGTACCTGTAATTGAAGAATGTGACCTGCACGTTGTCTGTAAAATTGCCTATAAGCAGTCTATGGATCCTTCTCTGATTTCAGCAGAATATGTTGAGAAAAAGTACCGGACAAATGATTATCACACACTATACTACGGAGAGGTGGTGGGTGTGTATGAAACGGCGCTATAAGCTCTATCAGGTCGATGCTTTTACAAGGGAGAAATTTAAAGGAAATCCCGCTGGGGTGGTTATGCACGCCGATGGCCTCAGTGAAGCTGAAATGCAAAGTATTGCCCGTGAACTCAACAATTCTGAAACGGCATTTTTGTTTGAGTCAAGCAGTTCAGAGCATGATGTATACACAAGATATTTTACACCTACTAGTGAAGTTCCGATTTGTGGCCATGCGACCATTGCGTCGCAGTATGTGCGTGCCATTGAAAATGGAATGGATCAAGGGCTTATTTACAATAAAACTGGCGCTGGAATACTGCCTGTAGAAATCAATAAAATAGATGCGCATTTGAAAGTAACCATGACTCAGGGGGAAATTACCTTTGGCCTCATACTTGAGTCAGGTCTCAGGAGCCGCCTTTTATCAGCATTTGGAATAGGGGAAGGCGATATGCTTGAAAATGCCAAGGTACAAGTGGTCTCAACAGGGCATTCAAAGGTCATGATTGGTATAAAATCAGTTGCGCTCTTAAACAAGTTAAGCCCCGACATGGGAATGCTCAAGCAGATCAGCAGTGAAATCGCCTGTAATGGATTTTATGTTTTTACCCTGAATACCTTGGATACAGAAGATGCAATGGACAAAGACCCCTTAGTACAAGGACGGATGTTTGCGCCAGCAATTGGTATTCAAGAAGACCCTGTGACAGGGAATGCCAACGGTCCCTTGGGTGCCTATCTGGTTCACTATAAACTAGTTGAGTATACTGAGGGCTTACTGAAGTTTAAGGCCCTGCAGGGTGAGGCAATGCAAAGACCGGGCGTTATTGAGGTTGAGGTTGTTGTTGATAAGGATGAACCGGTACTGGTCAAGGTCAGTGGAACAGCGACCATTGCATTTGAAACGGAAATTGAGTTGTAACATGTGTGTAGTGTCAAAATGATGATGATTATGCAGATAATCTGGCGATTTTCGCATTCAACTCATACTGTAACAAGGTAGACAATAATGAAAACCCTAGAGGTGGTATATTCATACCAGGCGTTTACTAAGAAAGAGCCCTCTTACATCATGTAAGGAGGGCTCTTTTGCGTTCAAAGTTAGATGATACTGGAATTGTTCAAATTTTAGCAGGACATATCCATTCTTATTTTTCAAATTGGGACAAAATATGTTTGATTAGGTTTTCAAATATGAGATTAGAATCATTTAGGGTCTCCGAAAGGATATGTGTATGGTATAAATGTATAGCGCCATGGAGTTCAGAGATAATACGGCCTGCAGTTACCCAGATTTCATCTTTGTTCTCTGTGAAGTTTAGTTCTTCTAATGTTGCGCAGAGGGAATGGTAGGCTTTCATTGCCACTTCTTTTCCCTGTACGGCCAATAATTCAGCAGAAGTGTTTTTGTAATCAAAAGATTTTGGATCCTTTGTACTGAACATCAACTCGTAGCGGCTTTCATTTTTTATGCCAAATTCAATAAATGTGCGCAGGTATGCCTCTAGATTTTCTAAGGCACTTTTTTTAGAATCAATAGTAGCATCAATATTTTCATAAAGCATATTAAAGCTGTCTTGAAGAATAAATAAGTAAATTTCATCCTTGTTATGAAAGTAGTTATAGATATTTGTAGCAGACATTTTTAGAGCGGTTGCCAGTTTTCGCATAGTTAGACCAGAAAGCCCAGACTTATTGATAAGAGCCATAGCTTCTTTGATGATTTTTTTGCGTTCCAGAGCCATTTCTTCAGGTGTTTTTGCTTTTGGTGGCATGTTAATCACCTCGGTTTTGATAGTAGTTAAAAGGGTGTATACATCTGATATTCTAACATACCGCCCCAGAAGAAACAATTTGTGTGTGAAAGGTCATTGCCGCGATATTTTATGACAGGGGGTTGATTTCTGAACTAGAGACTTAATAAAGCATTAAGAAGGCGCGCACTGATTGAATGCGCGCCTTTATTCTAGGGCTTGTGTTCTAAATATAGTCCGATAAGTTCATGGCCTTTATTGATGTGTTCAGACGCGTGAACTCTGTTTCTTCAGTTTCCTTTTCTGTCCGGTCAACAAGCTGCTTGAGTTGCTGCCCGTAGTCTGAATCCATGGCGATTTCCTGAAGCAGGGTTCTCTCATCGGAATCACCAATCAGTTCTATTGAATATGTATCTTCATTTTGTACAAGAATGGTATTGTCAGTCAAGGCGTATTTGGTGCCTGTTTCTGAAGCGGTTGAGTCATTGTCCTCGTCGTCTTTAATATGCTTTTGGTACACATCGCTTGCGTACATGCGGTCCTGCGAGCTTTGAATCATGTTTGAGCTAATTCTCATAAGAACTCCTTTCCATACGTCTGCATCTATATAGAGTATCGACAGGTTGGCCTGGAAAATTAAGAAAATCCCCAGATTTCTGGGGATTTTTATTTTACGCCACGTCCTTTTGTGTTTTGCTTGTGCTTGCGGACTTGAAGTATTTGGTGTAGATCATACCCGCAAAGAGCAGGATGCCCATGTAGCCCGTTGATGGATAGACAATGCCCACCATGCGACCGAATTGAAGTTGACCGCCAAAGTATGAAATGATGATGATGATGGTCGCGGTAATTTTGTATTTCAGACTGCTTTCATCCGTTGCAATGCGATTGCAGGCCGTCCAGAGCATTGGGACAGCTGTTGTATAAATGCCTGCAAGAAGCAGTAAGGCAAAGATTGACCCAATCAGAGGAAAGAGCTTGCTTGCCACAACAAGAGACGGGATTTGCTTGTCATAAACATCTGCCAGGTTTGCAAGCAGGCCAGCACTTAATATCATGGCGCCAATCATGAATGCGACGCCCCCGAATATGCCGCCATAGAGGGTATCCTTAGAATTCTTTGCCTGTTTTCCGATGCCTGCAATGAAAGGCATGAGGCCAACAACCGCAAACGCAGCGTAAAGTATGCCGGCAAAGGCCCAGTTCGATGCAACGCGAGGTACTTCAAGGGTCTGAATGACTTCTGTAGAAGATGCGATACCCATTGGATTTTGCGCGATGCTGAGGAGTCCCATACCGATTGTGAATACGACAATTACGGGACCGATATAACCAATGATTCGTACAAGCTTTTTAAGACCAAGGAGTACAGTGGCCAGTGCAGCAATCGCCATGCCGATGCGTCCGATGTTTGGATGGACTGCGTAGTGCTCCGCAACGGTTGCGCCTGCGCCGGAAATCATAATGGACACCACCAGGAAGAGGAGGGCTGGGACAAACCATTCGAAGAATTTTCCAATTGCGGGACCGCAGTAATGTGCGAATATTGTATTGGGATCTTCGAGTTGGAGCTTACGACCATCCTCCAGAATAACGGCACTGAACCAGGAAAACAGAAGCATTGCGACTATCCCAGCGCCAAGGCTTCCCCACATTCCATAACCAACGAAGAACTGTAGAACCTCTTGCCCTGACGCAAATCCAGCTCCAATCATAAAGGCCATGATGGCGCCCCCAAATGCGATGATATCTTTCCAGTTTGCTTGTTCTTTCATAATGTCCCCCTAACAATTATGTATTGAGTAATAGACCGGTTAAAGCATATTCATTAATCCCCACCAGGGAATGTAAACGAATAGAACGGACAATAGAGTAAGTCCGGTTAGAATCATGCCGAATTTCAAAACGTGTCTGTTGTCGAAGTAGTCATTTCCATAGCCAAGCATGATGGTTACATGGTGGAATGGGAGCATGTAGTGGAAGCATACGGATGTTGCTGTTAGCAGTACAATAAGCTCCGAAGAAGCGGTTCCTGAGGTTAAGGCTATAAGTGTCGGAATCAATACGGATAGCGCTGTAATGAGGCTTCCCATGATCATATGCAGCCCCATGATGATGAGCACGATGACCGGAAAAAACCAGCCTGAATCGGACATGGGCAGAAACCGGGTCAGAAAATCGCCAAGTCTTGAAGCGATGCCACTGCCGACAAGGACCTTTCCAATGGCAAACTCAGCAGTTAGGAAAATAAGCAGGCTGATATTGATTGCGGTGTGGTCCTCAAAGCGAATCAGGTTGGTGACGAACATGAGCAGGACACCGACGAGGGCAATCTTTGAAGAAGAGATGCCGTGTATTGATTCCGTCAGCCATAATACAACGACAAGTGCGGCGATAAGCGCAGCCTTGATTTCTACACCGGATAAGGGTTTTACCGAGGTCTCCTTATCCCACTGGAATGTGGCGGTCAGCACACGCCCAAACATCTTTGCATAGAAGAACATGATGAGACCAGCGACGACAAGCGTAGGCAGTGTCATGAGCCGGATCCATTCAAGGTAAGTGAATGTGACATCACCAAAGCCTTGGATGGCATTATTGATAATAATGTCACCGTTGAGGAACATCAGTGAGGTGACAGAAGCGGCTACGAAAACGCTGAAGAGGATGATTTTCTTTTCTTCATCTGAAATGTCGGTCTTCTTGAGCAGATTGATATAGATGGATGAAAGCAGGATGACCCTTGGAAACGGCTGCGGAATGATGAAAATGAAGAGTATCCCCAGTAGAAATGACATGTAGACCAGATGCCTGCTTGTCTTACAGGTTTCCATCAGCAGCTTGTTGGCCAGTCGATCTGCAATACCGCTGTTTACGATTCCTTGGGACAGCAGATAGGACGCGATGACCAAAATGATGTTGTTTGAAAGCGGAAAATAGAGAACCTTCTCTATCGGTGTGTCCCCAAAAATCAGGAACATACCGATTAGAAATATGGACGCGACATTCTTATGGACAATGCCTGTACCCCACCAGACAATAACCAGAAAGAGCGAACCCAGCACGGTACTTTGTTTAAGTGACAGACCAAGAGGCCTGACAAGGATGACGGTAATCAAAATGAACCAAGTCAGGGCAAGGGACAAGGTCGTATTTTTCTTAAGTGCGATTAGCATGGTGTTCTCCTTTGAAAGCGGCGCTGGTCAATTGAAAGCTGACTTGACCAGCGGCGCTGAATCAAATTTCAAAATATTGGGCTTAGGCCACGGAATTGATCTTGTTTTCGTAAGCTTCATATTTTTCCTGATCCATGATGTCAACAATGCGCTCTATCATGTCGTATACATCTTCAAAGCGTACGTAGAGTGGTGCTGGTGCAAGGCGAATGACATTCGGATATCGGAAATCGGGAACGACATGCGCAGCTTTCAAGGCTTCATTAATACGCAGGGCGTCATCGTGCTCAAGGGCAATGTGACCGCCACGCACCGCGTCTTCTGTTGGAGACCCGATTGTGAAACCGTATTTTGAAAGCTTTGTTTCAATCAGAAAACGCATATAGGCTGTAAGCTGAAGGGATTTTTCTCTGAGGTTTTCTACCCCAGCTTCTGCATACATTTTCAGGGAGCCCTCAAGCGGTGCCATACAGAGAATGCTTTGTGTTCCAGACTGCCATCCACCGGCATAGCTTGCCTTTTGGAATTTGTGATTCAGCTCAAACTGCGTTTCCTTAACATTTCCGTGCCAGCCTGGCAGACCAGAAGGTCTGTCGAAGTGCTTTCTGTTGATGTAGAGTCCGGCAGATGCACCTGGGCCACCATTCAAGTATTTATAGGTACACCACACTGCGAAGTCGGGGTCGATATCCTTGAAATCGTGGGGAACTGCACCAATCGAGTGGCAGAGATCCCAACCGATGATAATACCGCGTTTATGGGCTTCATCCGTCAGATATTTCATATTCACAAGCTGTCCGCTTCTGTAAAGGACAGAAGGAAGAAGAATCAGAGCAACGTCGTCAGTCATGGCATCCACGATATCGTCCTCAAATATATGCTTGCCATCTCGGCTTTTGACGACCTTGACGCAGTCCTCCGGGTCAAGACCCTTGAGTCGAAGTTGCCCATCGACTGCGTGACGGTCAGTAGGGAAGTTGATGTCATCGACTAGAATCTTGTAGCGGCTTTCTGTAGGTTCATAGAAGGTTCCGATGGCAGTGTGGATGTTGATGGTTGTACTGGCGTGAATGGTTACCTCGTCAGGGTCGGCATTGACAAGCGGTGCACACAGCTCTCCCAGATAATCCTGATATAGAAAGAGCTGGATTTCTGGCTTTGTCCAGCAATTGATACCTAGGGTCTTCCATTCTCCAAGAACACGCATGAGACTTTCTTCAGCGTCCTTTGAGCAAAGTCCAAGGGAGTTTCCATCCATATAGATTTCGCCATCATTCAAATAGAATCTGTCTCGAAAGTGTGCGAGTGTATCCTTGCCGTCCATGGCTTTTGCAAAGTCCAAACCGTCTTCAAAAAGGTATGTCATTGTTGTATCCTCCTATTCATGGGTCTTGAATTCAAATAAAACAATATTTAGATATCTAAATTTAAGATACCTAAATATTAACACCGTATATTTGTACAGTCAATTGCAAATTTTCAAAAAACGAGACAGCCCCTTCGGATCAATTGAGAGAAGAATGACCGGAGGTATTGAAAACGCTGGGTGTATTAAAGCTCAAAAAGTTATGATATTATAGTGAATAAGAAAGTGATTATACTCTATAGAAGTGAGCTGATATCTTATGCAGAATAATTTCAAAGAACAACTCGGCAAAGATTTGTCCAAGACAAAAATGGGCTACTATATCGATTCTCTTTACAAAATTGAAAGAACACTTTTTGATAAGGAGTTCGAAAAAATAGGAATTACCTATTCGCAGTTCAAAGTCCTGAACTGGATCTGGAGATACGGCGAACTCACGCAGAAAGAAATTCATGATTTTGTGAACGTGAAACCCTCTTCACTGACCACCATGATCAATGTCCTGATTAAAAAAGGTCTGGTTGTGAGAAATACAGACCCTACAGATGCAAGAATTCGCAGGATTTCAGCAACGGAGAAATGTACAAAACTCGGTGAGGATGCTTGGAAGGTCATTGATGCCTTTGATATGAAAATCCGTCAGGTGCTGACGGAAGAAGAATATGAAACGACGGTCAGATCTCTGATGAAATTGACAGATGCACTGAATGAAAATAAATAATATACACATAAAAAAATGCACCTTACCTTCCGCTGAAGTAGAAACATGCGGAGTGTAAGGTGCTTTCGTGTTTATTATATGCAGATTACTCAATAAAGCGTGAGTCGGTGAGGGCTTCAAAACCAGATGTCTCTGCAATGAGTGCCTTGTCCTGCATCCAGGACTGGGTCACATCGAAGGTATACTCATCTGGTAGGGCTGCCTTCTCGTAAACGGGCATGACATAGGTAGCCTTTAGGGCCTCTGGGAAACCGAGCTGGGCTTCCAGAACAGGGAAGAAGGTTTCCATATCTGTTGTATTCAGATAATCAACGGCTTCGTTATAGGCAGCGTACATTTTTGAAACGGCATCTGCCTTTTCCTCAAGCACGCTGGCGTTCATGATGAAAATACCCGGGTAGAGCCCCATGTCTGAGGTTGCGCCAATGCGAGTACCGCTGAGCATGGCCGCCGACGCAAGCGGGTCAGGCAGGGTGGCACCTGTGAGTTCGCCGGAGCCGAGAAGCTGAAGGCGAACAGGCATCTGAGGGATGGCCACTTTTTCAAGTCTGTTGTCAAAGTCAAGACTGGAAGCAATCTGTTCTGTGGCAAAATCAATAACCGTATTTGAGGAAAGTCCAATCTGAATGGGATCAGTACTTAGGAAGGTTTCAGTAGCCATTTCGGGTGCGGAAACCATAATGTAATCGCCATAGGTTTCCGAGGTCATTTTCACGTCAAATCCAGACTGCTCATAAAAGAAAATGGTCAGCATATCGGCCATGGCACCATCCAGTGCGCCTGTTTGCAGTGCGGCGTCGCGATCCAGCGCACTTCTGAAGACCTGGATTTCCACATCGAGACCCTGTTTTTCAAAGAAACCTTGTTCGCCTGCCATAATGAAAGGCACGGCGCCCACATCGGCCATAACGCCAAGGGTCAGTTTTTCAGGTTCCTGCTGCTTGCAGCCTGAGAGTATGCTTAATACCAATACAAGTACTAGAAATAGACTTAAATTCTTCTTCATGTCAAACTCCTTTTTTATGAAAATCTACTCAGATATTATAACATTTACAGGGCATCATGGGCTTTTATCGAATTAAGTTCATTAAGTAAGTTCTCTAAAGGGGTTTTGAAACTTTATGATGCCCAAAAACTACTATATTATTATTGTATGATAAAAAATTGTCATTTAAAATCGGCCCTTTTTCCTAAGGGGTTCACAATATTGAACAAATGGAATGTGAAGGATGGAGGATCTATGATTTTCAAAGACTTGCCAGGGTATCTGGATGAACTGAAAAAGCGGGATCTGCTCGACACGATAGATGCTGAAGTGGATCCCATACTTGAAATAACTGAAATAGCAGACCGGGTGTCAAAAAAATACGGTCGGGCACTGGTTTTCAATAATGTAAAGGGATCCGATTATCCCCTGGTTATCAATGCGATGGGGACTTATGAAAGGTTGAATCTGGGGCTTGGCGTAGACCACCTGGATGAAATTGCTGCTGAAATTGAAGACTACATGAACCTGAGCGCCTACGCAACCATTTGGGGAAAGTTGAAATCCATTCCCAAGCTGGCACCTCTGCCCTTCATTTTTCCAAGAACGGTCAAGCATGCACCCTGTCAGGAGGTCATTGAAGAGCCCAATCTCGATACCCTCCCGATTATCAAAGCATGGCCGCAGGACGGTGGGCGCTACATAACCCTGCCCCTCGTGTTTACCAAAGACCCCATAACCGGACAGCAAAATGTTGGCATGTACAGGCTGCAGGTCTATGACAAGAAGACGACGGGTATGCACTGGCATCTGCATAAGGATGGCAAGGAAATCTATGAGAATTACCGCAGAATCGGTAAAAGAATGCCCGTTGCAGTAGCCCTTGGTTGTGATCCGGCGACCATATATGCCGCTACGGCGCCTCTGCCTAAAATGGTGGATGAGATGATTTTTGCCGGATACTTGAAAAAGCGTCCGATTGAAATGGTCAAATGTGTCACCTCAGACATCAAGGTGCCTGCTCATGCGGAGTTCGTTCTTGAAGGCTATGTTGACCTGAATGAACTCAGACGTGAAGGGCCCTTTGGCGACCATACGGGCTACTATTCCCTGGAAGACGACTACCCTGTCTTCCATCTTGAAAAAATCACCCGCAAGAAAAATCCGATATATCCGACGACCATTGTGGGCAAACCGCCCATGGAGGACTGCTATTTGGGCAAGGCCACAGAGCGCATCTTCCTGCCTCTGATGAAAATTCAGGTGCCTGAGATTGTGGATATTGATTTTCCACTGGAAGGCGTCTTTCATAATTGCGTGATTGTGTCCATCAACAAAGCCTATCCCATGCAGCCCAACAAGCTCATGTATGCGCTTTGGGGCCTTGGTCAGATGATGTACACGAAAATGATTGTGGTGGTAGACGCATCGGTCGATGTCCATGACTACAAGGCGGTTGTGAAGGAGATTGCGAGAAATGCAACCTCGGGGTCGAGCTATACAATTACGGAAGGGCCCCTCGACGCCCTAGATCATGCCTCAAATAGACCTTTTCAGGGTTTCAGACTGGGCATTGACGCGACAAGAGGTCTGCCACTAGAAGCGAAAAGACAAGGCTTTGATATATCAAATGAAGAAATTATGGGCGCATTTAAAGGGGCTCATACTTCAACAGAGAATTTTGTTAAGATAGACAGCCTTGTTAGAATAGAGAGCTTTGTTAAAGACGGTAAGCATCGCGCGAAGGATTACATGCGTGGGAAAATGAATGCGGAAGAAAATCTGCGTTTTCTTGTGCTTGTAGATGACTGGATTGATACGGCGTGTCTTTCGACAGTCTCCTGGAAAATATTCAACAACATTGATCCCCAGCGGGATATGATTATAGAGATGCGCGACAACGGTGTCCTTTTTGTCGGGATAGATGCGACGAAAAAGGGCGAGGAAGACGGACTCATGCGCCCTTGGCCGGACGACATTGTTATGACCGAGGAGATGAAGGCGCAGGTCGATAAGAGGTGGGCAACCTATGGAATTCGTGATTAAAATAAAAAATAAGCTCAATACCTATGGTGCGCTGGTCATGTTTTCACACACCCTCTTTTCCTTGCCCTTCGCGTTGATGGCCATGATGCTTGCGGCAGATGGTCTTCCGAATACAAAACTGATTTTCTGGATTCTCGTGTGCCTTTTCGCAGGCAGAAACGGGGCGAATGCGCTTAACCGGTATGTCGATGCAGAGTATGATGCAAAAAACCCCAGAACAAGCACACGCCATATTCCAGCAGGCATTGTAAATAAGAAGGAGGCGCTGATGATTACGGCGCTTTGCTATGTCCTTTTTGTCTACGGTGCCTACAACATCAACACCCTGTGCTTTTATCTGTCTCCTGTGGCCCTGGTCCTGTTTACGCTTTACTCCTACACCAAGCGGTTCACCTGGCTGTGCCATGTGATTTTAGGGGTAACCTGTGCAGGCGCACCAGTTGGCGCGTGGCTTGCGGTGCGGGGCGCTTTTGAAATTGAACCCATAGCCATTGCTGCGGTTGTGACCTTTTGGGTAGCCGGATTTGATATTATTTACGGCACACAGGATATTGACTTTGACAGGCAAGTGGGTCTGTTTTCAATCCCGGCCCGGTTCGGATACCGCGGCGCGCTCATGATTGCGCGCGGCATGCATTTCATCATGTGGCTGATTCTTCTGGGCCTTTATTTTTTCACAGCCTGGGACAATTTCTATTTGGTGGGTGTGATTTTAAGTGGGGGTCTTCTGACTGTCGAGCACCTTATGGTCGATCCTGAAAACCGTTTTAAAATGAACATTGCGTCTTATCATATCAATCAGGTCATATCCGTGCTTTTACTGATAACTTCAACAATCGATGTGTTTATATAGGAGTGGAAAATGAAAAGAGTTGTAGTGGGTATTACAGGGGCAAGCGGAAGTGTGCTCGCCAAGTGTGCCATTGAGAATTTGCTTGATTTGGGTCACGAGGTGCATGTCATATTCTCAAAGCAGGGTGAGAAGGTCTTTCCCTTTGAACTGGAAATGGCGATACAGCCGTGGATAGAGTCTCTGAAAAGCAAGCAGGGAAGAATCATTCTGCATGACAACGAAAATATGTTTTCCAGACTGGCAAGCGGGTCTTATTCTGTTGACGCGACGGTAATTATCCCCTGCAGTGTCGGGACCCTGTCCAGGGTTGCCCAGGGCAGCTCAGATACTCTGCTGACACGGGTCTGTGATGTGGCAATCAAGGAACAACGCAAGCTCGTCATGGTTATACGGGAAACCCCTCTTTCAAGCATTCATTTAGAAAATATGCTCAAGCTTTCAAGAACCGGCGTTCTGATTATGCCGCCAGTGCCGCCTTTCTATCATAAGCCAAAGACCTTGGAGGAGAGTACGCTTTTGTCTGTAGGCAGAATCATCAGACTGCTTGGCATAGAAAACAAGCTACACGAAGAATGGTGTGATCCATATGATTCAATTTAAGGACTATTCCGTTGCTTATGGCGACACTAGAGTTCTAAAAGACTTCAATTTCAACATTGAACCCGGCAAAACCTATGCGGTGGTGGGACCTTCGGGATGTGGAAAGACCACCCTGGTTTACAGCATTTCCAGTCTTCTTCCCAAGACGGCGGTGACTTCAGGCACTTGTGTGAATAGCGGGCGGCACTCCGTTTCGACGGTGCTTCAGGACTACGGTCTTTTTCCATGGAAGACGGTTTATGACAATACGGCCCTGCCATTGATTCTTAAAAGCAGGTCGTCTCAGTCTGTCAATGAGAAAAAGCCTGTAAATGAGAAAAAGTCTGAAAAGAAAAATCCTGAAAATGAAAAAGAAGACACCAAATCCAGGGTAGAAGCCGTATTAAAGCAGGTTGGCATAGAAGGTCTTATGACCCGTTATCCTCATGCGCTCAGCGGGGGTCAGAAACAGCGGGTCGCAATCGCAAGAGCGCTTGTGTCCGCACCAGACCTTATCGTGATGGATGAACCCTTTTCTTCTGTCGATACCATCACACGGGAGCAGCTTCAGGAAGATCTCAAAAAACTGATTCAAGAGAGTGGAAAAATGCTCTTTCTCGTCACCCATAATATTGAGGAAGCCGTGTTTCTTGCGCATCAGGTCCTGGTACTCAGCTCAAGCGGAGAACTTGTAAGGGTCTTTGACAATCCGTGTTATGACCTTCAAGACGGACGTGAGCAAGGTCTCTTTTATGAGACGTGCATTGAAATTAGAAAATGTATGAAGGGCGGGTGCTGATCGTGCGAAAACACCCCTATCTCTATAGCGTAACGGTCATATTTGTTGTGTGGCTTTTGATTTCGACGCTCAATGTGAGGTATATTCCATCACCAGTCGAGACGCTCCTGTATATGGCCCAAAGATGGCCAGTAATTTTAAAACACCTCCTTGTGAGTCTTGCAAGAATCCTGACAGCAATACTCGTAACCATGGCTCTTGGAAGTTCGGTGGGCATACTGCTGGGCCGGTCACTGCGCCTAGACAAATACCTGTCTCCACTTTTCTATACATTTTACCCGGTGCCTAAAATCGCATTTTTACCGTTTTTGATACTGGTTTTTGGAATAGGCGATGGCTCCAAGGTCGTACTTGTCATTCTCATTCTCTTTTTTCAAACGGTTCTGTCGATTCGGGACGCGGTAAAGAGCATTCCACATGCCCATTTCCTGGCCATGCAATCTCTAAATCCAAGTACAAGTCAGGTTTACAGACATTTGATTGTTCCAGCTATCTTACCGGCGCTTTTCACAGCTTTAAGACTCAGTATTGGTACAGGTCTGTCGGTACTCTTTTTCAGTGAGAACTATGCAACGACCCTGGGGATTGGATTTTACATTATGGACAACTGGCTGAAGCTGGACTATACAGGCATGTTTTCAGGTATTGTCGCAATCAGCCTGATGGGCAGTCTGCTGTTTGGACTGATTGATGAAGCTCAGCGCAGGCTCTGTCCGTGGAATGAATGAAATCAATGCACAAAATTGACTATAAGATGTACACGCAAGAGGAGCAGTCATGAGAAATTATAAAGGGAAGAACATAGAATTACTTGCACCAGCGGGTAATTTTGAAATATTTAAAAGTGTTGTGACGTCAAAATGTGATGCCATTTATCTGGGTGGGCAAGCCTTTAACATGCGCATGATCAGAAAGGGCTTCAACTTCACTGACGACGAACTCATACGTGCTTCAGATCTGGCACATGAAAATAGGAAGAAAATATACATAACCGTCAACAATCTGATTGAGGAAGACCAGCTCGATCAGCTAAAATCCTATTTGCGATTTTTAGATGAAAAAGTGAAACCCGACGCTCTGATTGTGCAGGATATGGCAGTCCTACAGCTTGTCAAAGAAATGGGACTGGGCCTTGAACTGCATGCGTCTGTCATGATGAATGTACATAACCTGGATATGATTCGCCTCCTTGAAAAAGAAGGGGTGACACGGGTGGTGCTGTCACGGGAGATGTCCCTTGAGGCAGTCAGGCGCCTCAGCGAAAATACCCAGGTCGAACTTGAATATTTTACCCACGGAGATATGTGCATCACTCACGGATCTCAGTGCTATTATTCCTCGCTGCTTTTTGGTATGTCCAGCAACAGGGGGAGGTGCCTCAAGCCATGCAGGTGGTGGTTCAACACGGGAAGTGATTCTGAACAAGAAGAGCGGGCATTTCCGCTGGCAGTCAAGGACCTGTCGCTGTATAGACACTTGCCTGAAATGCTTGAGGCGGGCGTGAACACCTTTAAAATCGAAGGGCGTATGCGTGAAAAGGGCTTCATCACAGAGCTTGTGAATCTTTATGGCGAGGCGCTGGATACCTATATAGAAAATCCAGTTGGCTACGATAGCAGTACCGGCTATGCACAGATTGAAAATACGAAAAAACGGGACCTTTCTGTTGGCTATGCCTTCGGAAACCCAGGCAAGCAAAACCTCAACACCCGTCATGAGGGCACTGGAAAGTTCTACTCGACAGGCAAGATGTTTTCAACGCCGACCCCTGAAAAGGAAATCGATGAATCGGACCAACTGAATATAGAGAATGCCCTGAGCAAGTATAGTCACGGTCCAGTAGACAGTCAGAAAATATCAGTTAAAGTACAGACGCTCAGTCAGGCTGAAACAGCCATTGCGCTTGGTGTAGACCGGATTTATCTGGCGGGGGATGTATATGCGCCAAACCAGCCGTTTACTGTAAGCCAGGTTCAAGCGGTAAAAAATAAAATGAGTGCACATCAGGAAATCTATGTGACAAGTCCGCGTATGATGGATGAGGCCCAAACCGCCCAGTTTGCTGAGGACCTAAAGCACTTCCAAGGCCTTGTGGACGGTATTCTTGTGACACAAATGGGGGTGCTGGCCCAGTGTGAAAATGCGGTTCAGAAAAGCAGTGGCGTTTTAGAAGGGGCAGAATCCTTAGAAGTTTCAAAAGCCACAGAAGTCACGGAAGCCTTTAGAAGGTGGCCACTGGCTGGAGATTATTCTCTCAATGTCTACAACAGTGCGTCACAGCAGTGGTATGCCGAGCATGGCCTGGAGACAGTCACAGCTTCGATTGAAATGAATGCCGCCCAGCTGGGGGCTTTAGCGGAAGTCTCTAGAAAAGATGCGGTTCAAAATAGAGCTGAATCACTGGCAAAGGAACCCTGTGGACTTGAGCTGATCGTCTATGGCAGGCTGACAAGCATGTACTTTGACCATGACTTTTTCAAGGCTCAAGGCACAGCAGGCGATGTATGCAGGCTTAGGAATGAAGCGGGCATCTACGAAATTTACAGGGACCAATTTGGAAAGACGCATTTGCTGACCACACATACCCTCAACCTCCTGCCGATTTTAAAGACCATACGGACAATGAACGTTGATATGCTCCGCATTGAAGCGCAGCTTATGTCGCCAGAAGAGCTTGCAGCAGTGATTACAGCTCTAAAAGGTGACATGCCTTTCACAAGAGAAAAACAGACCTTTGGTGCACTCAGATTTTAGGAGGAGAAATGTTGACTTCACAAAACATAATCGATAAGAAAAAACAGTTCTTTTTTCCCAATGCCATGCATTTTTATAAGGAACCACCCCATATTGTGCGCGGTGAAGGACAATATCTCTTTGACGATCAGGGAAAAAGGTATACAGATTTTTTCGCAGGCGTGACCGTGGTCAATTGCGGACACTGCAATCAGGAAATCAATGAGAAGGTCCAGGCACAGCTGAATGCCCTGCAGCATACATCCATAATTTATTTAACAGAACCCATGGTTGAGCTCGCAGAAAAGCTTTCAAGTGTACTTCCTGGAGACATTAACCGGACTTTTTTTGTAAATAGCGGGACAGAAGCCAATGAAGGTGCCTTGCTGCTTGCGCGCATGCATACGGGCAAGCGGGGCTTCATCGCCTTTGAGGGTGGACTCCATGGTCGATCGGCGCTGACCATGAGTGTGACGGGTATTCCCATGTGGCGGGTTGACCCATATTTAGACGAACATGTGCATTTTGTTAAAGGTTATATGGCCTATGCGGCAGACCGGAAAGTGCAGGCCCGAGCGTCTCTTGAAAGCTTGAAGGAAATTCTAAGCACCCACGGCGAGGCAATCGCGGCCCTGATTGCGGAACCCCTTCTTGGAAATGGAGGGATCCATGTGCCGCCGACTGATTTTTGGAAAGAGGTTAAATCCCTCTGTGACCAGTATGGTGTGCTCATGATTGCCGATGAAGTCCAGACGGGATTTGGACGGTGCGGTGAAATGTTCGCGGTCAACCATTTTGGCATTGTTCCAGACATCATCACCTACGCGAAAGCCCTTGGAAATGGCCAGCCCATTGGTGGTTTCTCTGCAACTGAGGCTGTTGCTAAGTCTTTTAATAAACCCTCGGCCTCAACTCTGGGGGGCAATCCGGTGTCTATGACCGCCGGCCTCGAAGTACTAAGCTATATGGCGCGCCATGGACTGGTTGAAAAGAGCGCAGAACTCGGGGCCTATCTCATAGGAAAACTGAGAGCTTTGTCATACGGGTGCATTGCGGATATACGCGGGCTTGGGCTCATGGTCGGCATGTCTCTTGAGACTGCAGACCAGGTGGATTTTGTGCTTGAGGAAATGAAAAACGCCGGTTTCATTATCGGAAAAAACGGCATGAACAGAGATACCTTGGCATTCCAGCCGCCCCTTGTTATAACCAGGAGAGACATTGATGAAATGGTTGAGTGTCTTGATTCGGCACTGGAGAAGATTTGATTGGGTGAGCAGGGGCATCAATAAGGCGAGAGAAGAAGCCTGCTTTCAAGATTAGGGAATAGAAGTGTAAATGACACGGGTCGATTGACCCGTGTCATTTTGTTTTTTGTCCGGTTGGCTTTACTCCAGACAAAGGGGGAGCTTAGCTCAAAGGTCGGATACGTTCAAGGATCGTGCTGATATTTCAGGCAGACCGCTGCTTTAAGTCAATATACTCATGTTGTATGTCCTTTACGTTGAAGTTCAGGCGTTTGAATGTCCATTGACAAATAGGTCCAAGCAGGAGGGCAATAATTGGGGTGCCGATTCCAAATTTTCCACCTAAGAGAATGCCGATGATAAGGACGGTGGTTTCGATGGATACGCGAATGACACCGACAGGTTTTCCAGTCCAGTGCATGAGGGTGACCATGAGTCCGTCACGCGGGCCCGCACCAAGTCCTGCACCGATATAGAGCCATGAAGCAAGTGCGATGGTGAACATGCTGGCGAGTATCATGAAAACGCCACTAAACAAGGTATGCATTTCTGGGACCAGGTTATATTTTATTTGAAAATCCACAAAGGTTCCAATCAGAACCATGTTCAAAAGGGTGCCGACACCCATTTTCTGCTTGGCAAAATAATTGAAGAGGACAATACATACTCCTGTTGCAATGATGGCAGTGCCAAGGCTTATGCCAGTCTGTTTAGAAAGTCCCAAATGGAAGGTGTTCCAAGGTGTAACCCCCAAATTGGCTTGTACGGAAAACACCAGTCCGAGTGCATAGATGAAAAGTCCGAGGATGAGTCGTGTGATTTTTTTTAGGGTCATTATCATTTCCTGACAAAGCTGTCAGGCCTCCTTTCAAGAATCTTATGGTTTATAAGGTCGTTTATATGAACAGTTTAGATAAAAGGAGGTATAACTGTCTAATTGAAAAGATAACACTTATATAGATTAGTACAATAACACTATAACACTTGTGGGATTCGTGCTATACTTGGGTCAAATGAGGTGAGCCTATGAAAATAGTTATAGATAAGGAAAGTCCTGTTTCAATACATACGCAGATTTATTCTGTATTTGAAAACCGTATCCTCAGTGGGGTACTTGAGCCTGAAACAAAGCTGCCATCGCTTCGCAAGATGTGCAAGGACATTGGCGTGAGCCATATGACCATGGTGCGCGTATATGAAGACCTTGAAAAAAATGGTCTGGTTGAAAAAATACATGGGCGGGGGACTTATGTTAAATCACAGTTCAGGAACATGAGCCCTGCGCAAATGGAACAGTGCATAGATATGAAGGCAATTGAACGGGAAAAGTCAGGCGTTGACAAATGGCAGGATGATTTGTCTGATTACGTCTCTGCTGCGGGCTTCAGGTTTAACAACAATTTGAAGCATACCCAAGATGGGATCAACCTATCGGTATCCTGTCTGGGTCCGCATCTGACGCCTGCACGTCATGTTCTGGACACCTTTATGAAAAACGAAGCCTTGCTTGATCGTATCAATGGACCCTATCCGCCCATTGAAGGTCTTGATGTCATGCGGGAGGCGGCCTGCCGTCTGCTTGCACAGAGAAATGTAGACGCCGAAATTGAACAAACCCTGATAACGGTCGGATCTCAGCAGGCTATCAGCCTTGTCGCGAAAACCTATATCGGGCCGGGCGATGTTGTGGTCGTGAGTGCACCGACCTACCCGGGTGTTCTTGATGTGTTCAAGAACAGAGGGGCTGTCATAGTAGAAGTTCCGGTTGATGCTGAAGGACTGGATACCATGGCGCTTCTGTCGGTTTGTGAAGCACATAGTGTCAAAATGGTCTATACTATGCCGAGTTTTCATAATCCAACGGGTGTGGTTATGTCCATGGAACGAAAAAAAGCCCTACTTGAGCTTGCGGACTACTTCAATTTCCTGATTCTTGAGGATGACGTATTTGGCCAATTGGCCTATGATGGCAGTACTTTGCCGCTCAAAGCCCTGGATGAAAACGGCAGGGTTGTCTATATTCTAGGTTTCAGCAAAATATATGGGCATGCCTTTAGGCTGTCGGTCATTACAGCAGACCGGAAACTGCTTCTGAAAATTGCATCGGCAAAATCCAGTTCGGACGGCGGAGTCCCCATCATCAATCAGCTGATTATGGCTGGCTTTATTGGAAGTGATGGTCAAAAGCACTATTTGACGGATTTGACATCCCAGCTTAAAAATGTGCGGGACAGGCTCTATTCAGTCATGAAAAACGCACTGCCGGAGTATGTCCAAGTGGAAAAACCGCGAGGCGGGATGGTATTCTGGTTGACCTTTCCCAAGGATTTTAACTGCAATCTCTTACATTACAAATGTATTGAGAAGCATCGGATCAACTTTCTTCCGGGAGAGTTCTGCTATAACTCTAGAAGCGGCAGGCATCAGATGCGGCTTTGCTTTACCAATGTCGAGGAGGATGTATTCGCAGACGCCATAAGAAAAATCGCAGGTCTGGTTGACGAAGTGTACGAAATCAGCCAGCACTATTGATTATAGAAAAATTCGAAGAAAGAGCAGAATAACTTTTTATTGAAAGATATTCTGCTTTTACTATTTTTGATCAATTGCAAAGAAACATTTGCAAAATAGATTTCAATTAAGCGATATACTAAATGTGATAAGCTGTAATTAATAGGATAAAATTTTAATAATAGCCAGTATATAGAATTTCAAGTGAGAGATTCTGATTACTAGATAACATCTTGTTTTTTAAAAGAAAAAGTAGGGAGGATGTATGAACCCGAAAAACATATTTGACGAAGTTACATTTGGTATGACAGAAGCTGAGCAAGAGCTATATGCACATATGAAGCGTTTTTTTGAATGCTATTACGGCTATTCGGATTTTTATGAAGCCGTAACGGCAAGTCCTGAAACCTCAGTCCCGATATTAGAAGCAAAAGGAATCTACGGTATTGATCCAGTGCAAATGATAGCACTGGTAGAGAATCGTACTCAAATTCAGGATTTGGAAATATCCACATTTAAGAATAGCCAACAAATAGAGCTGTGGATGCGTAGGCATGAAGCGGTCAATACTGAACGGGATAAATGGTTGCAATGGATACGCACAACTTCGAGTGAACGGTTTAACAAGTGGCATAAACGGCAAATGAAAAGGTGTGAAAGCCAGTTGCCTCAGATGACGAGCACCAGTCTGACACATGGCACACTCGCATTTGAGCTGAGTCAAGGATGTTCAATTCAATGTCCATTCTGTGCTTTGGCAACGGAATCCCTAAAAGAATGGCTTCCTTATACGGATGAAAGCAAAGGAATTTGGAGAGAGACTATCAAAGTGCTTCAAAAACATCTAGGTGATTCTATTGGTGGCGGTGTATGTTATTGGGCTACCGAACCCACCGACAATCCGGATTACATTCACTTTGTCCGTGATTTTGGTGCGCTTACAGGCATTTATCCTCAAACGACAACAGCTGCAGCTCTGCGTGACTTGAATTGGACAAATGACTTGCTAGAACTTAGAAAGAGGCATCCGGGAAATCTAGATCGATTTTCTGTTCTGTCAGAAAATGTTCTGAAACGCCTGCATGCATTATATTCAGCGGAAGAGCTGATGTATACGGAACTGCTGCCACAGTTTACTGATAGAGTTCAATCTGTCATGTCTCCATCAGGACGTAATCGACAAGATAATACTGAGTATCCTGATCTAATAAAAGATCATACAGTTGCTTGTGTTACAGGATATTTGATAAACATGGTCGAAGGCACGGTAAGTTTAATTACACCTTGTCCGCCTACTGACGAAAATCCAAAAGGCTACCAGACATGTGCTTTGGGCTATTTTGAAACTCCGCAAGAACTGGATCTGTTTATAGGTAAAACCATTGAAAGTATGCATGGAACAGTTCGTTCAGAACAGATACTTGCCTTTAGAGAGGACCTAAAGTATGTTCCTTTGGAAAATGGATTCAAGCTGCAGAATGCTTACAAGGCACATGTTTTCAGAGGTGAATCGCATTTGAAACATTTAGGTGAACTTATTGATCAAGGCAGGCTTAACACTTCTGAAATCATAGACCGAGTCTCTCATAGACATATGAACATTCTTGGAGTGGTGCAGTCTATTCAACAAATTTTTGATCAAGGATTACTGGAAGAAGACTTCATATTTTAGTGAAAAGCACTTTTAAGGAGCATTATATGTCATTAGTAAAAAATAAGGAAAGCTTTGAAGTTTGTCTGGTAACCATGCCATATAGCGACCTTCCGATACCATCGCTGGCACTTGGACTCTTGCAGTCTGTACTCGAAAAAGAAGGCATTAAGACCAAGAGTATATATGGAAATCTGGAATTTTGTGAAAAAATAGGATACGAGAAGTATTTTAATCATCACGACGGAAGCGCGAGGAATCCTATAGAAGAATGGACCTTCTTACCCACGGTTTTTCCTGAGCGTAATTCAGATGAAAGTGACTGCTTGAAAGCACTGTATATTCAATCTAAAAACTATCGGAAGGTGAGTCAAGAACAATTCGAGAAGGAGATTCGGGAGGTACGTGAAGCTGCACAAAAATGGATTCGTGAGTGTGCAGAGCAAATTCTGAGTTTATCTCCTCGTGTTGTTGGATGCAGTTCAAGCCTATTTCAAAAAATGCCCTCATTGGCTTTGCTCAGGACAATTAAGCAGCTAAACCCAGATGTCATAACACTTATGGGTGGCGCAGAGTGTGAAACCGTAATGGGGGAAGCTATTCATAAGCATTTTGATTGGGTTGATTTTGTAATTTCTGGTGAAGGTGAAGATTTAATTGGACCTTTGATAAAGCAAATATTTGAGCAGGGACGATTGATACCTATAGACACTGTGCCAATAGGTGTATTTGCACCGTTACATAGAATATCGAAGTATCCGGAATTAGAAGGTGAGCATAGGTACTGGGCAGTCGCGGAGTCTTTCCATGAGCAGGTTATACCCAATTTTGACGATTATTTCAATACATTAAAACGACTTCCGGATATTTCTAGAAGGGTTCGTCCAACTTTACCTGTTCAAGCGTCGCGTGGATGTGCACATGGAATATGTCGTTTTTGCGGATTGAATGCACCACAAATGCCATGCCGTTATAGATCATATACTGATGTACTCAAAGAAATGCATACTTTGAGTGGACGCTATAAAGTACAGCATTTTGAATTTCTGGACAATATGCTTGAAAAGCGGTATTTTGACAACTTTTTACCATCCTTGGTGGAAGGTGGCGCGCCTTATAAGATATTTTCAGAAATACGCTCCAATATAGATAAGAAAGATTTTGAGTTATTAAGGCGTGCAGGTATAACGATGTGTCAACCGGGGATTGAGAGTCTCCATACTAGCGCTTTGCAAGGCATGCGGAAGGGTGTAGCAGCTTGGCATAATATTCAAACATTAAAATGGAGCAGACAGTATGGAATCAGGATCTACTGGTCTATCCTATTCGGTTTACCGGACGATGTGGATACATGGTACGGGGAGATGGCTGAACTGATACCAGCCCTGATGCATCTGGAGCCGCCAAAAGGCCTCTTGAGAATTGAATATCACCGTAACAGCACTTACTTTGAAAATCCGGATCAGTGGGGATTAAAATTGAGGCACTATCCAATATATGATCATATTTATCCATTCAATGCACAGAGTGTTAGCAACCTCTCCTATGCATTTGAGGATACTTTTTCAGTAACAATTAATGAGAACCCAATGATGAAGCTTTTGTTCAGGAGAAAGGGACTTAGTCTTCTGTCGAACAAGGTTCGCGAATGGATTCATGATTTTCATGGGAATACCCCTCAGTCTCTGTTTATGGAAGATACAGGAGAGGGCATTCTTATTCATGATACACGACATATCGCCAAAGAGCCTCTAATTGAATTAACTGGGCTAAAAGCGGAAATTTATCGAATATGCGACAAGGCAGTTAAGGAATTGGATTTGCATGAGACACTCATAGCCGGCGGAGAGACGCTAGAAGACATACTGAATGCCTTAAAGTTTCTAATATCACACCACTTGCTTTTAAAGGTGGATCAAAGGTTCATTGCACTTGCACTCGATAAGTCGGTTATTGCATATGACGCGAATGAGGAATCACCACTAGGATGGGTTCAAGTGTGAGTCGAAGTTCAGTTTGCATGCGTTATTAATCATATGAAATTACAAAAGATATTGGTGGAACACACTTTAATTAAGTACATAGGAAGGCATAAGAAAGGGGATTGAAAATGAAAAACGAAATTAACAGATTTAACGAAGATGTTGTGGCAAACCCAGACATGATGGAAGTAGTAAAGGCATTTGGAAGTGATGTGGAAAAAATTGTCGCATATGCAAATGAAAAGGGTTATGCATTTACTGTCGAAGGATTAAAGGAAACAGCAACTGAGGAGGAAGTAGAACTTTCTGAGGATGCCCTTGATCGTGTGACTGGTGGGGCAAATCAAAATGGCAACAGAAATCAAGATACAGGGCGGATTACTCCAGTTGTAGGCGGAGGTCAAGGTGTGAATGCAGTCGTTAGTGTATTCTAATAATGAATTTATATAAAAAGGAGCGAGAAGAATGACAAATGAAATTAACAGATTCAATGAAGATGTTGTAGCAAATCCAGACATGATGGAGGCAGTAAAGACACTTGGCAGCGATCTAGATAAGATCGTTGCATATGCAAATGAAAAAGGCTATACATTCACAGTTGAAGGCTTGAAGGCAGCCGCAACTGAACAAGAAGTCGAATTGTCAGACGATGATCTTGGGTGTGTCACTGGCGGTGGCGTTGTATACGCAATTGCAGGTGTTGATGTAATCGTAGCTGTATTTTAGTAAAGTACTCATGCAGTAGAGCGAGGAAATTAAGGGGGCTATATGGGTTCAAGAAAAGTACATGACGGAATTATAACCGACATGACAGAAACTGAAAGAAAGCTTTACGCTCACATAAAGCGTTTTTTTGAGTGCTATTACGGAGATTCAAATTTCAGTGAAGCTCTTATTTCAGCCCCCCAAAACGCTGCCCCCTTACTTGAAAATAAAGGTATTGAAGGTGTAGATCCAGTGCAAATGCTGGCACTGATTTCAGAACAAAATCAATGTCACAATATAGAGAATGAAGCGTTGATAGATGCACCGCAACTGAAGTTTTGGAATCGTATATGTGAAGCGAATAGAGCGGAGCGGGACGTATGGCTTCGTTTTATACGAGAGACTCCAAACAAGCGGTTTAATAAGTGGCATGAAAGACAAGTCGTGCGCTGCCAAAGTCAGTTGCCTCACGTGACAAGTAAAAGTTTGCATCATAGAATAGTGGCCTTTGAACTGAGTAAGGGCTGTTCACTGCAGTGTCCATTTTGTGCTCTTGAAACAGAAAGCCTAAAAGCGTGGTTTGCCTATACCGATGAAAACAGGCTACTCTGGCAATCTGTTTTGAAGGCAATGGTAAAGTATTTTGGAGATGCTGTTGGCGGTGGCATGTGTTATTGGGCCACTGATCCATCAGATAACCCAGATTACATCAAGTTCATTCAGGATTATGGAGAGATTACAGGAATTTATCCTCAAACGACAACAGCAGCTGCGACACGTAATCCAGACTGGACCAAAGCGCTGTTGGAATTTAGAATAGAGCATTCAACAAGTGTTGATCGTTTTTCACTGCTTTCTGAAAGTATGCTTCATCAGCTGCATGAAGATTATTCAGCAGAAGAGCTGGTACATGCTGAACTGCTGCATCAATATACGGATCGTGGTAAGTCGGGAATGGCAAATGCGGGACGTAATCGACAGCATAATGAGAAGAAAATTGAAAGTTTAAAAGATCATACGCCGGCTTGTGTTACTGGCTTTCTAATTAATATGGTTGAAGGAACTATACGTTTGATTGCGCCTTGTCCACCTACGGATAAAAATCCAAAAGGCTACCGAACATTTGCATCTGGGGAATTTAAAACAGCAAGGGAACTAGAATTTTTTATCGAAAATACAGTGGCAAATATGCATGAAACAGCACGACCGGAACAAATATTGGCCATTAGAGAAGACCTTGACTACATAGCTTTGGAAAATGGATTTGAACTGAAAAGCACATATAAGAAGTATACGTTCAAGGGTTTACAGTATATGAAGGTTTTAGGGGCGCTTATAAATCAAGGCATTTTAACGACCTCTGAAATCATAGATTCAGTTTCGAAAAAGCATGGGAACACAATGGGTGTGATTCAGTCTATTCAACAACTCTTTGATTTGGGGTTGTTAATGGAAGACGTTGATTTTCAGAACAAGCACCTTTAAGGAGCGTGACATGTCTGTAATTGAATATAAGCAGGAAATCGAAGTATGTCTGGTGACAATGCCCTACTACAATCCGCAACTGCCGTCACTTGCTTTAGGCCTGCTGCAGTCTGCTCTTGAAAAAGAGGGGATTAAAACCAGGAGCATTTACGGTAATCTTGAGTTTTGTGAAAAAATTGGATATGAAAAATACAATGCACATCATAATGGGAGTGCGCGACTCCCATTCGAGGAGTGGACATTTTTACCTGCAGTTTTTCCAGAAGGAAATTATGATGAAGATGCATTTTTGAAAAATATATATGGCCAAACAAATTATTGGAATAATATCGACATTGTTGCGTTTAAAAAAGAGATTAAGTCAGTGCGCAATACAGCAACACAATGGGTAAGGGAATTGGCAGAGAAAATTTTAAGTGTATCCCCGAGTGTGGTTGCCTGCAGTTCGAGTTTTTTTCAGAAAATACCCTCTCTTGCACTACTCAGGACAATCAAAGACTTAAATCCAGATGTCATTACACTCATGGGTGGATCTGAGTGTGAAACAATAATGGGGAAGACGATACATAGTCAGTTCACTTGGGTGGATTATGTTGTTTCCGGAGAAGGCGAGGACTTAATTGGCCCTTTGATGAAACAAATATTTGCGCATGGACGTTCGATTCCTGAGAACAGCCTGCCAATAGGGGTATTTGCACCAGTACATAGAGAATTAGGGTATCCAGAAGTAGAAGGCGATAAAAGGTACTGGTCGGTAGCTGAGTCATTTAATGAACAGGATCTCCCTAATTTTGACGACTATTTTGATACACTGAAAAACTTGCCCGAGCTTAGAAAAAGAATACATCCAGCATTGCCAATTCAAGCATCGAGAGGATGTGCGCACGGAAAATGTCGATTCTGCGGACTGAATGCACCTCAAATCCCATTTCGGTATAGACCTTATGAAGAAGTACTGAATCAAATGAATATTTTGAGTGAGCGCCATGGTGTCCAGCGCATTGAATTGCTGGGCAACATGCTTGAAAATAGATACTTAGATACATTACTGCCATTGTTGATTGAGAAGGGTTCGCCTTATAAGATTTTCGCAGAAATACGTTCAAATCTTGAGAGAAAAGATTTTGAAATATTAAGACGTGCGGGGTTTACTGAATGTCAACCAGGCATTGAAAGTCTCCATTCGGGTGCCTTGAAGCATATGAGAAAAGGGGTTACAGCCTGGCATAATGTTCAAACTCTAAAATGGAGCAAACAGTATGGCATTCGCATCAAATGGTCGATTTTATATGGGCTGCCAGACGATGTCGAAGTGTGGTATGAGGAAATGGCTGACTGGATTCCTGCCTTGATGCACTTACCACCCCCACAGGGCTTTCTTAAAATTGAATACCAGCGTAATAGTGATTATTTTGATAAGCGGGATCAGTGGGGCTTGAAGTTAAGACATTATCCGGTATATGACTTTATGTATCCATTTGATAAAGAGCTTGTACGTGATTTGTCCTATACGTTTGAAGATACCTTTGAAGCATCGATTGACAAGAATCCGATGATGAAAGTTTTGTTTAAGAGGAAAGGTCTTGATCGCCTGATGGGCAGTGTATATGCGTGGATTCGTGATTTCAGCAGCAGCAATCCCCAAAACCTATTCATGAAAGATACAGAACAGGGGATACTGATTCATGATACAAGGCATATTGCCAAGTCGCCTTTGATTGAACTGACTGGAATCAAGGCAATAATTTACAAAATGTGTGATAAAGCCGTCAAAGAAATAGATTTATGTGCGGAGTTGATGGCATCCGGGGTACCGAAAGTAGATATCGTTGACGCACTTGATTTTTTAGTGGAACATCATTTGGTGTTGAAATGTGATGGACGCGTGATTGCCCTCGCCCTTGAAGATCCGGTAACAGCATATGATTTTATAGAAGAATCGCCACGGGGGTGGATTAAATGTGAAAAGGGTTGTGAAAGTACAACAGACGATTCGAAAGAAGTCTGCGAAGAACCTGATGAGCTATCAGACGTTGAATTGGATGGTGTGACCGGTGGTATGAACTTCAGAGATACACTTAAGAAAAAAGGCGATCCTATTTTATCTAAAGATTGGAAGAATACAAGCTCTGAAGTTCAAAGACTTGGCAGTAATGAAAAATAACTGTGAAAAGGAGTTGAAAGAAATGAAAAATGAAATTAACAGATTTAACGAGGCTCTTGTGACAAATCCGGAAATGATGGAACAAGTAAAGTCATTTGGCAGCAGCGTGGAAAAAATCGTGGCGTATGCCAATGAAAAAGGTTACATATTCACAATCGAAGAACTGAAAGCTGCAGCAAATGAAGAAATTGAACTGTCTGAAGATGATCTTGAAAGTGTAGCGGGTGGAGCGAATGGGAATGTTGGTAGAAATCAAAACTCACCATGGGGGGTGGGGAATGAACCAAGACCACTTATAGGCATAATCTAGTATTAGACTAAATGAAGCGATTGTATAAGAGTTCCCCCTCTGGCGTTGAGATGTGAACCGACCCCTAAAAGTTAGACCAAAACTCTAACGATTAGGAGGTCGGTTTTCTTATGGCAAAATATAGCTTTGAGTTTAAGCTGAAAGCTGTTCGTGCATACTTAAATAATGAAGGTGGATACAGAATTCTATGCAATGAGCTCAACATTCCTGATACTAAATCTCTAAGATGTTGGGTAGCGGCCTATAAAGAGTTTGGTGAAGATGGGCTTTTAAGAAGTCGAAAGAAGCAAACATATACTTCTGGTTTTAAGCTTCATGTAGTAGAGTTATATTTAACAACAGAAGTTTCGTATCAGGAACTGGCTCTACAAGTAGGTATAAGTAATCCACCAACGTTATCTAAATGGGTAAATGATTATCGAATTGCAGGTCCTGACGCTTTGAAACCAAAACGAAAGGGGCGTCTCCCTAAAATGAAAAAACCGAGTATAAACAAGAACACAAATGAAGTTGAAGTTAATGCTGATACTGATTATCTAAAAAGACTTGAAGAAGAGAACTTAAAACTTAGAATCGAGAATGCCTATTTAAAAGAACTGAGGAGGCTGCGTCTGGAGGGAAATCCTCCAAAGAAAAAGCGAGAATAATTCATAGCCTCCGAGGAGAATTCAAACTAAAAGACATTCTCGCATTTACTGGATTTCCAAAAGCCACGTATATGTACTGGCAAAAGAGATTTGATTGCGAAAACCCAGATCGGGAGGTTGAAGAAGCTATCCTGGAAATCCGTAATAAACACAAAGACTTTGGATATCGTAGAATTTGTGGTGCACTACGTAAACTTGGTATTCTCATAAACAAGAAAAAAGTTCAGCGGATAGTACAAAAACTTGGCATTCAAGTGGTTTCGTTTATCAGAAAGAGTAGAAAATACTCTTCTTACAAAGGTAAAGTAGGATCAACTGCTCCGAATAGAATTCGCCGTAGATTTGATACAAATGTCACGCATCAAAAGATTACGACAGACACTACTGAGTTTAAGTATTATGAGATCAATGTTCAGGGTTCCTTGGTGATTAAAAAACTCTATTTTGATCCTTTCATGGATCTTTCAAACCGCGAAATAATAAGCTACGGGATTTCACAACGCCCTTCTGCTCAAAGCATAATGGAGGCATTAAATAGAGCTATAGAGGTGACATCTGACTGCAAATTTAGACGGATATTCCATTCTGATCAAGGATGGGCATATCAGATGAAAAGCTACACAAACACACTTAAATCACACCGTATATTTCAAAGTATGTCGCGCAAAGGAAATTGTCATGATAACTCTGTAATGGAGAACTTCTTTGGCATAATGAAACAGGAAATGTACTATGGTGTTATTTACAAGAGTTATGATGAATTGAAGTCAGCAATAGAAGAATACATAAAGTACTATAATGAGCAAAGAATAAAAGAAAAGCTGAACTGGATGAGTCCTGTTGAATACAGGCTTAACATTTTAGCTGCATAAAAATAGCGCAACAGCTTCGCTGTTACGCTATAAAGTCTAACTTATTGGGGTCACTACAATGCTCCCGTAAAGAGGGGGATTGTTTTTTGTGTCACTCCATGTTGTTCAGGGGCTTGAGAAAGCGACAGATTTTAATTTCAGAAAGTACGTTAAAGCAGACCTCCATACTCCTGAAATCAAGACCGGTGAGCTGTTTCACCTTGTCGATTCTGTACTTGACGGTATTTCTATGAATAAAGAGCTCTTTTGCAGTCTGTGACAAGCTCTTACTGGAGTAGAGGTAGTGCTCCAGGGTGTGGAGCAGGTCTGAGCTGTTAGCCTTGTCATAATCCATAATGGGCTTGATAAGGTGTGGAAATTGACGTCTGAGTGGCGCAGTGTCTTCAATCTGACACAGCAAAGTATAGAAATTCAGATCGTCATAGGCATAGACGGCCTGATCAATGACGCCTGTCGATTTCAGGCGGAGAACCTGCTCAGCTTCATCGTAGCTGTGTCGCAGCTGCGCGACTTCATCGTAGGCAGAACCAAGACCTATACTCACCGTAAGCCCAGGATAAGACTTTGAGAGTGCAGTCGATACAGCGTCGCTTATTTCTGTGACCAGTGGTTCTGAAATACGGGCACTCTCAATCAGGGAGATGACGCTGTCGCTTTTTTGCATGTGGACAGTATGGATGCCATGACTGGAAAGGGTACTCACAACGGTATCAAAGAGAATGCTCTTCAGCTGGAATATTTGAAACTCGTCATTTGCAATGTGTTGATCGATGTAGGTGTTGAACTGGTCAATGTCGGTTACAAGAATCCGGTGGGTCCTGGTGAAATCAATGCCAAAGGCGTAAGCCCGTTTGATGAGGCTGTTGGCATCGATGATTTCAGAAAAAATGACCGCGTCCATCAGGTCAAAGACCGCCTTTTGCCTGCTCTCCGATTTGATGATGGCCCGTGTGATTTCTTGTGTAACATCGACATATTTGACCGCCCACGGCAGGGTGATGAGGGGCAGGCCATAGCCGTTGCACCGCGCGATGACTTCGTCTGGAATGGTGCTGATATAGTCTCCAAGAAAAACCACTAGGCCCGATAGGTCCTTTTCATAGGCAAGGTCCACCATATCCAGAAAGGTGTAAGTGCTGTTCTTGATGCTGTATCCGACGATGAAGAGAAGTTCCTGCCCAGTCAGCCATTTAAATGTATCGTGAATGTCTGGAAAAGTCTCGGCCAAATAGACCCAGCTGACGTTTTTACTTAAATGATGTTGGCCTGCCAAGACAGAGCACATCTTAAATGAATTCAGTTTGAGCACATCTTGAATTTGAATGGACACGCAATCACCTCTGTGTATTTTTATTAATGAATAGTATATAATATTCACATTATATTGCAACACTTGTGCTGGCAGCACAAAAGAAACTGTACTTCGCATCCATTGCAGAAAATATGCCATATGCTAATATATTTACAACAAACGTCACAGAAAAATTTGACGTAACATAAAACATTCGGCAATGAGGCCTCACGTTGATTTAACGCGGGGTCTTTTCTTTTTGTATAAGTCTGTCTTGGAGGCGTCATACTATGAATTTCAATTTTAACTTGCCAGTAAACCTCATTTTCGGTCCAGGTTCTATTAATCAGATTGGTGCCCAGACGAAAAAATATGGAAAGCATGCACTCATCGTCACAGGACGCAGCAGTACGAAGAGAACCGGTTTGCTGAAAAGAGTCATAGACCTGCTTGCATCGGAAGGGATTTTGACGACTGTCTTTGATAAGGTACCAGCCAATCCAACCGTTTCAGAGGTAGATGAAGGTACGGCGCTTGCAAAGCATGAAGGATGCGATGTGATCATAGGCCTGGGCGGCGGGAGCTCAATGGACTGTGCCAAAGCCATCGCCTTCAGTGCGGTCAATACAGGGCCTATCATGGAGTATGTTTACGGCAAGCATGGTGAAGAGGCACTTCCAGTCATATTGGCGACAACAACAGCAGGTACAGGCAGTGAAGGAGACAGTATCGCCGTACTGACAGATCCGGAAACCAAAGATAAAAAGGGTCTTAAGAAAACCTGTCTTTACCCAGTGGTATCCATCATTGACCCTGAACTCATGACCACGCTGCCGCCAAGAATCATCGCATCAACAGGTTTTGACGCACTTTGCCACTGCATTGAAGCTTATGTTTCCAATCAGGCCAATCCGCTGAGCGAAATGCTTGCCCTTGAAGGCATACGACTTATATCGGAAAGCGTGGTCAAGGTTTATCATGATCCCTCCGATGTCGCTTCGTGGGAACCGCTTTGCCTGGGAAATACCCTAGGGGGCATGGTCATTGACATGGCAGGTGTAGCCCTTGCGCATGGGATGGAGCATCCGCTCAGCGGATTGCTGAATGTAACCCATGGACAAGGCCTGGCAGCTCTAATGCCTGCCTTTATGCAGTTCAATCTGGATGCACGCAAAGACAAATATACTAAAATCGCACAGGCAATGGGTGCGTCTGTAGATGGACTGAGTACAGATGCCGCTGCCGGTAAGGCCATAGAGGTGGTAGACCAGCTTCGTAAAGACTTGAAGCTCAATATCAATCTGACGGATTTAGGTGTTAAGGAGCACATGCTTGACTGGATGACAGAAAATACGATCAAGGTCAGCCAGCCCGGAATCATGAACAACCCTGTAGAAGCACAGCAGGAAGATATTTATAAACTTTTTTCAGTAAGTATGTAGGACGCACTCATAAGGTAGGGATTTGAAGAGGAGGGCAAGATGAATAACGATACCAGCAATTTTTCAAGGGTCTTATCAAGGAAGGATGTTCTTGCACTGGCATTTGGCGCTATGATCGGTTGGGGATGGATCGTAATGTCAGGTGAATGGATTAAAACAGCAGGTGCACTGGGTGCAATGATTGCATTTGCCTTAGGCGGCGTACTTGTTGTATTTGTAGGTCTGACTTATGCGGAGCTGACATCAGCCATGCCACAGTGTGGCGGTGAACACGTTTTTAGCTATAGAGGTCTGGGGTACAAGGCATCCTTCATATGTACCTGGTCCATCATACTGGGATATGTTTCTGTTGTATCCTTTGAAGCAGTTGCCTTTCCAACGGTTGTAGAGTACCTGTTCCCGTCTTATATACAGGGTTTTATGTACAATATCGCCGGCTACGATGTCTACATGACTTGGGTTATGCTGGGTGTGATCAGCTCAATTGCCATTACCATCGTCAATTATATTGGCATTAAACCAGCGGCAGTCATGCAGGGTGTGCTCACAGTTGTTATTGCATGTGTGGGTCTTCTCTTCTTTGGCGGTTCTGTCGCAAATGGTTCGGCTGCCAATGTTCAGCCGCTCTTTACAACAGGCGCTGAAGGAATATTTGCGGTCATGGTCATGACACCTTTCATGTTTGTTGGCTTTGATGTCATCCCACAGGCTGCAGAGGAAATCAACCTGCCCTTTAAAGTAATCGGTAAACTGATTATCGTGTCGGTTGTCATGGCAATCGCATGGTACATAATGATCATTTTCGCTGTCTCAAGAGCAGCAGACGCATCTCTTCTGGAAGCGTCATCACTTGTAACACCAGATGCAATGAAAGCAGTATTCGGCGGCAGTACACTGGCTTCAAACCTCATGGTACTGGCAGGAATCGGCGGCATTCTGACAAGCTGGAATTCATTCTTTGTCGGCGGCAGCCGCGCCATTTACTCCATGGCGGAATCAGGCATGCTTCCAGCATTTCTGGCAAAGCTGCACCCTAAATACAAGACACCTTACAATGCGGTATTTCTCATCGGTGCACTTTCATCAGCGGCACCATTCCTTGGAAGAAAAATGCTTGTTTGGCTGGTAGACGCAGGTGGATTCACCATTGTCATTTCCTACTTCCTGGTAGCACTTTCCTTTCTGGCACTTCGAAGAAAAGAGCCAAATATGCCAAGACCATATAAGGTCAAGTATGGGAAAACAGTGGGTGTGATTGCAGCAGTCCTTGCAGGCGCTATGGCAACACTGTATCTTCCAGGTACACCAGCGGCACTTGTTTGGCCATATGAGTGGGCAATCGTCATCGGATGGTTTGTTCTGGGCGGTGTATTCCTTGCATTTGCACACAAGTCTAAGGCACATGATTACAGCCTTGAAACCAGTGATGTAAGCGAAAACGGTGTACTTATTGAAGAATAGATGAAAAAGTTAGAAGGAGTGGGCTTTATGATGAATGACCAGTTACCAAAAATAGTGACAAAAACAGTGCCAGGACCCAAATCGCAGGAAGTATATGCGAGACGCATGAAAGCAGTGTCCAGTGGTGTTGGAAATTCAACGCAAATCTGTGCCCTAGAAGCGAGGGACGCACTGATTAAAGATATAGACGGCAATGTATTTCTGGATTTCGCGGCGGGGATTGGCGTGCAGAATGCTGGGCACAACGATCCGGGTGTTATCAAGGCTATTACAGAACAGGCTGAGAAGCTGATTCACCCCTGTTTTCACATTACACTCTATGAGCCTTATGTAGAGCTTGCTGAAAAACTGATTGAACGTGTTCCAGGCACAACACCTAAAAAAGCCATGTTTGCCAACAGCGGCGCCGAAGCCGTTGAAAATGCAATCAAACTGGCGCGTAAGTACACAGGGAAATCTGGTGTCGTATCGCTAGACTGCTCATTTCATGGAAGAACATTTATGGCAATGACCTTGACCAGCAAGGAGAAACCTTATAAGCATGGCTTTGGGCCCTTCATGAATGATACCTACAAAATTCCATCAGCCTACTGCTACAGATGTGAGGATAAGGCAGCAGACGGCGCTTGTCAGCAGGCCTGTGCCAATCAGTTGGAAACACTTCTAAATACTGTAGTTCCAGCAGAACAGATTGCAGCACTCATTGTTGAGCCTGTGCAGGGTGAGGGCGGATTCATCCCCCTACCAGAAGCATACCTGAGAAAGCTGCAGGCCATATGCAAGGCCAACAACATTGTCTTTATTATGGATGAAATCCAGTCGGGCTTTGCGAGAACGGGAAAACTCTTTGCATGTTCAGTCTATGATATTGAACCGGATTTGATCACCATGTCAAAATCCATCGCAGCCGGCATGCCAATCAGTGCCGTAGTCGGAAAACAGGAGATCATGGACTCGGTACAGTCTGGAGAAATCGGCGGAACCTATGGTGGTGCACCCCTTGCATGTGCCGCAGGTCTAGCGGTTCTGAGCAAGTTGGAAGACCAGAATTTAGCGCAAAGAGCCCTTGAAATTGGTGAGCTTATCACATCCAGATTCAGCAAGATGGCTGAAAAGCATGCCTGCATAGGAGACGTACGTGGACTTGGTGCAATGCTGGCGGTTGAGTTTGTAAAGGACCGCGCTTCAAAGACACCAGACCCGGATATTGTGAAGGAAGTCATTGAGAAAGCGCTTCAAAAAGGTCTGATTGTCATCAGCGCAGGCCTTTACGGAAATGTACTGCGTTTCCTGCCACCACTCGTAACGACGGATGCACAAGTGGAATGCGCCATGGATATCCTAGAAGAAATCCTGGATGAAATGCGCGTCACAGATATATGTTCCAAGGTGTCTTAAGATAGAGAAATGACAAAGAAATACACGAAAAAGAGAGACCTGCCTATTCGAATGTAAAATTCGAAATAGACGGGTCTCTCTTTTATCATACGACTTGAACTGCACGTTCTGAAAAATCAAAGTTGAACTCAGAGTGTGTTTAGTCTGATAAAACAGTTCTACGGAGCATTTCAAATTCTTCAGAAATGCTTTTTTGAAGAACAGGACTCCTTAAGTACTCACAGGAGAGTGTAACAAATGTAGAAATTACTTTAAATGCTGTGGTATGAGCATTTTCTGTTCCAGAAGCACGTTCAAATTCCGGTGTATGTGCTGCTATGCCGCTTTCAACTATTTTGAAATAGGGATGGATGGTTGGTACTTTGTGACTCACGTTGCCCATATCGAGTGAACCGTATGATTCTCTAGGTATGGGACTGAATGTCAGGCCATATTGAACTGCACTTTTACAATATAAACTAGAAAGTGTTTGATTTGTAAGTAGTTCATCATAAGAAGCTTCAAAATGATTGTACTTCAGTTTGGTACCGGATGCGAGTGCTCCAGCTTGGGCACATTGAATAATACGGCTAGTGAGATTCGAGAGTTCTCGCCTGTGGTTTGAGCGTGCATAGAATCTTGCTCTTGCATATTCTGGAATGATATTCGGGACGATGCCACCGTTGCATATTATTCCATGAATGCGTGTGTCTGGAGTAGTCTGCTGACGCAAAGCATTAATGTTATTGAAGGTATTAATGACTCCATCAAGTGCATTGATGCCTTTCTCTGGTGCGCTTGCAGCATGAGCTGACTTTCCCTCAAATTCAAATTCAATCGCATCCAGCGCAAGCGATGTTCCGCTTGGATAATTATCATCGGCAGGATGTGCCATCATACAAATATCAATGTTGTCCAATGCGTCACTTGCGGATAAATTAACTTTAAATCCACTTGTTTCTTCTGCTGGTGTGCCGAAAACGATGATTTTTCCAGAAATACTGTTTTTTTTCATTTCACTAGAAAGTTCTATGGCCGCGCCTGTACTTACCATACCAATCAAGTTGTGTCCACATGCGTGACCAATTTCGGGGAGTGCATCGTATTCAGACATAAACGCAATTGTTGGACCGTCACCGTTGGAAAACTCAGCACGAAAAGCGGTTTCACAGTTTAAATAATTTTCTGATACTTTAAAATCGTATTTTTTTAAAAGATCGACATGGCATTTTGCTGCAAAATATTCATTGAATCCAAGTTCGGGAGTCTTGTGAATATTTTTGCTTAGATGTATAAGTGCTTCATGTAGTTCGGTTTTGTTATGAGTATTCACTGTACTTCTCCAGTCTAAAAAGGTCCATAATTTGTAGCATTTGCAAATATTATAAATGTACAACCCGCAATAACCCACGCGAAAATAAGTGGGTAAACAAATCGAACCCATTTATTGTAAGGGATATTTGCTATAGATAGGTATGCCATCAAGACTGATGATGTTGGAATGATTGAATTTGTAAATCCATCTCCAAACTGATAAGCCAGAACGGCGGTTTGTCGTGTAACGCCAACAATGTCTGAGAGAGGAACCATGATAGGCATTGTTGCTGCTGCTTGACCGCTGCCCGATGGAATGAAGAAGTTGATGATGACTTGAGTAATGAACATACCAATGGAAGTAATACTGCTTGGAAGCGTCTTTATTAAGCCACTGAGGGAGTAAATCATTGTATCTATTATCTGTCCATCTTGTAACACGACTAAAATACCACGTGCAACGCCTACAACAAGTGCGCCAAATACAAGCCCTTTTGCGCCTTTAACAAAATCAGAGGCCAGTTCACTAGGTTTGCTACCGCCAATTAAGCCGCCGAGTATACCGATAATAATAAATGCAGCAGCGATTTCTGTTATATACCATCCAAACTTCATGACACCATAAGCAATAGTGATAAGACCACCAAGCAAGACGGCTAATACAAGTCCATCACGGGATGTCATGTCTCGTAATTGAGAAATCTGTGTGTGATGGCTGTTTTCTTCCATTTCAAGTTCAGAAACTAAACTCAATTCAGGATTATATTTTACTTTTTTTGCATAGCGCATTAAGAAAAACACAGTGATACTATAAAATACTACATAAGCTGTAATTCTGAGTGCTATACCTGAAAAAAGAGGCAGTTCAGCGATACCTTGTGCGACACCGACTGTGAAAGGATTGAGGAATCCAGAGTTGAATCCAACAGCAGCGCCAAGTGTAACCATCCCCGTTCCAACAAGCGCATCATAGCCCATCTTTCTTGAAAGCATAATACCAATCGGTACAAAAATAAGTGTTTCTTCGGCCATTCCAAATGTTGCACCACCTAGAGCAAATACTAATACAAAGACAGGAATCATTAAGGATTCTTTGCCAGAAAGATTCTTAACAGTACGATTGATTCCAGCTTCGATTGCTCCTGTAGAAGTAAGCATTTCAAATGCGCCACCTACAATGAAAATAAAGAAAATGATGGAAGCACCTGCCTTCATCCCTCTTGGAATGGATTTAAAAATGTCAAAGAATGACACAGGCGATTGTTCAACATACTGAAAAGAATTTGGATCAACAACAGTTTTGCCCGTAATTTCATTTAATACTGTATCAAAGTGACCAGCTGGGACTATGTATGATGCGATTGCTGCAATTAAGATAATTGAAAACAGAATAACGTAGGTATGTGGCATTTTGAGTTTTGGTGCATTTTGCCTAATTGAATCTTGTTTCGGATTTTCCATTACTTCCCCCTTATTCCTATACGTAGTTCGCATTATGAACATGCGTGCACTATATGAACAAGTAAAGTATAGTCCACTTATTTTGAATTGTCAAATAATTCGCACAAAAGAAGTACTCATCATTGAGTACTTCTTTTAAGCAATCCATTTTCATTTTGTGGTTATACTATACGAGAAAAGCTTGGATTTTTTTAGCTGTTTCTTCCAGAGATTTCAAAATGTAATTGATTTTTTCATCGGTTAACGACGCTTTAATCGCTGCGACAGTAATAGTTGCAACAACTTCTCCATATATGTCACGTACGGGATATCCAATTCCGAGAGCACCAAGAATATTTTCTTGATCGCTAAAAGCATAGCCTTGTTGTCTGGTTTCTCGGTATTTCTGAATAAGCTGCTCGTAGTCAGTAATAGTATACGGCGTCTTTTTTACTAAAGTTGCGTTATTTATCAGTTCCTCAATTTCTTCAAATGGCTCATGAAAAGCTAGAATAGAACGTGCGCAAGCACCTCGTGTGATAGGCCATTTAGAACCGATTTTGTAGCCGAAAATCACATCGGAATAGAGTTCGGTCTCATAAAAACTGATAATACTCATACCATCTTTGATTGAATATCCGACGTTCATATTAAGCTCGCGTGCTACATCGTTAATGCAAGAACGGATAGTATCATTTGAATCAAAATGATGCTGATAAGCCATGCCGATTCTATAAGCTTGAGGACCAATCATATATTTGGATGAATTTTTATCTTGGATAACCATTCTAGAACTTAAAAGAGTTGTTAGAAGTCTATGTACGGTGGAGCGATTTAAGTCGACTTCTTTGCTGATTTCATTTGCTGTTAAACTATAAGGTTCTTTTGCAAGTGCGTTTAGGACTTTAATGGATTTTTCGACAGAAACAATTATATTTTTCTCAACCATGATGACCTCTCAAATTCATATTTATAATATAAGCGTATGAAGATTAATAAAAAATGTCAAGGATAAGATATCTCGTTATAAGGCCAGATCGGTGGATTCTAATCCATTTATCTGGCTTTTTTAAATTGAATCTAATCTGAGGGGTATAGAATGAGTACAAATAATGTTTGTAATGCTTTCGCAGAGAGCATGGGGTGTGCGTAGTAGGGGGAATCACAAATGAAGGCAATATCATATTATGAATATGGCGGCATAGAAAAGCTTGTACTTGAGACGGTAGAAAAACCAAAAGTGGCTGATGATGAACTGCTCATACGTATTCATGCAGCGTCTGTCAATGATTTTGACCTTGGCATGCTGCAGGGTGTTCCATATGTTCTGCGGCTGCAAAACGGGTTGAAGAAGCCACAGAAAACCCATATACTCGGTTCGGATATTGCAGGACAGGTTGAAGCGGTTGGCCGTTCAGTGACCCAGTTTCAAGTTGGAGACAAGGTTCTTGGGGACCTATCAGACAAGTGGGGCGGATTTGCTGAATATGTTGCAGTGAAAGAAGACGCGGTAGTCCCTATGTCTGAAGGTATACGCTATGCTGAAGCTGCAGCGCTGCCTCAGGCGGGGGTGCTGGCCTACCAAGGACTCTTTGAGTATGGAAAAATCAAGCCGGGTGAACGCGTCCTGATCAATGGTGCTGGCGGTGGTGTAGGTACCCTCGGTGTACAGATGGCTAGGGAAGCTGGCGGTATTGTTGATGGTGTGGACGCATCATCAAAATTTGACCTAATGAAGTCTGTGGGATTTGAGAAAATGGTGGATTACACCACTTCAGATTTTACAGAGCAGCCAATGAAATATGACATCATACTCGACAATAAATTGAACCGATCCGTTTTGAAGGGGCTAAAAGTACTCAATCCGGGCGGCAGGTACCTGATCATTGGTGGCGGATCATGGCGACTCATTAAAACCCTGATGCTGTCCCTTCTTATTCATATCTTTACCAATAAAAAAGTCCAGCTGGTCATGCTCAAGAAAAACAGAGGCCTTGACTATCTCCAGGACCTTTATGCATCGGGCAAACTGCAAATTGTCATGAAGGAGTACGAATCACTTGAAAAGGGCATCGAGGCCATTGAAGCCTATGCAAAGAATGCGTTTACCGGAAAAGTGGTTATCAATATATAAAATTGTGCCCCCTATGCATGCGCATAGGGGGCACAGACTGTTGACAAACTCCGAAATCCATCAAGCCTAAGTTATGATTATTTTGACGGTAAAACCGTAACTCGGTTTCTGCCCTGATCCTTTGAAATGTAAAGTGCGCGGTCGGCAATGTCGAAGAGCTCTTCAAAGGACTGTCTGCTGTTAGCGGCGACTGTCACAGCGCCGATACTGCATGAAATAAGGGCCTGCGTTTCACCTTCGGACATTGATAGGGTGGTGTTGAGCGCTTCAATGGCCTCACGGGTCAACTCCAGCTTTTGCTGGGCTTCCTCAGGGGCGTATCCGATGAGGGCGACAAGAAACTCATCACCGCCGTATCTGAAAACGCCACCAGATTCTGAAAGCAGGCGGTTCTTTAAGATACGTGCCACCTCAGCTAGGCAGGTGTCCCCGTGTGCATGTCCATAACTGTCATTGTGCAGCTTGAAGTTGTCCACATCGAAGAGGGCGATGACAGCCTCCTCTGTTTCATTGAGAGCAGACCATCCATTCATGTATTCGCGAAGGGCAAATCGATTCGCTAGACCCGTCAGGGCATCCGCTCTTGAAATTTTGCTGAGGGTATTCAGCTGTGTGTGAAGATGCGCGATTTTGATGGAAGTCTTAATGCTCTCGCTTCTGTGCTGTAATGTGGCAGCTTGCCTTTGTTTAACCAGTTCGATGTAGCTTTTATAATGTTCATAGGCTTTTTCCAGCTGACCTTCAGCATCTGCAATTTTAGCCAGAAGCTCCTGAATTTCAGGAATGTTTGTGTCGAAATTATACTCTGAGCTGTTTTCAAAGAGCATATCTATACGGGATTTGGCACCTTCAAGGTCCCCTTTTGCAAAAAGTGCATTCGCATGATTCAAAATGAAATTTCTATAGTAAACCAGGATAGATTCATTTTTCGAAAAGGTTTCCCCCTGGGTGTAGTGGTCGATTGCTGTATCGTAGTCCCCTTGAACATAGGCTAAATCCCCTAAGGCGTTGTAAATATAGGCAGTGCCGTCATTGTCGGTGAATTTTTTTATCTGGTCCTGAGACATCCTTAAATAACGTAGGGCCTCGTCATAATGTCCAAAGGTAGTTTCGCATTCTGCAATATTGCTGTATATGATGGCGAGCAGGCGGAAGTTGAGAGGGTCATCAAAAGCCTCTTCGGCCTGGCGATAATACCTGTAAGCCTCGTAGACATCATCGAAGTCATCGAAAATGGCACCGATATTATTGAGAATTCTAGGAGATTGGGTATATTGAAGGGCTTGAAGGTAATGCTCGATACATTTCTCAAAGTTTCCCCGGTTATAGGCTATAAAACCAAGAAGGGTATGTATGTGCTCAAGAAGAAAGGTATCGTTGTCAGACTCTGCAGTTTTCAGCGCTCTGTTGGCATAGTCAATGGCAATTGCATGCTGGTGGGTGAGATTGTTCAGACAGGCAAGTCTGAAGTGCTCAAATTGAGGTCCCGAAGATTTTGCGTCCTTTTCCAGGGCTTCAAGCTTTTTTTTAGTCAGATCTATATCGACGTATTCATTTCTTAAAATATCGCGTAGCTGTGTGTAAATATCATGCATGCTCTATTTCTCCCGTTTTTAAATTCGATTGGAAAATGATCGGTATGAATGGCCTAATTATGGTCATAGTATACCAAAGTCAATGTAATTTTACTATTTAAGTCACCCTGTGTATACATTCCCTGCAGAACATTTCGTATGCTATAATTAGAGTGTTCTATATCCGAAAATTTAAGCAGATGAGGCAGGTGAGTCAGTTGCAGAAAATTATGATTGTAGATGACGAAATAGAGATTGCTGAAATGATTGAAGATTTTTTGAGCATCGAGGACATGGAAATCGTGAAGGCATCTTCGGGAGCTCAAGCCCTGGATTTATTCGATAAAACCTTTGACCTCATCGTCCTGGATGTCAATATGGATGACATGTCTGGGACAGAAGTCTGTAAGGCCATACGGAAAGTGAGCTACGTGCCCATAATATTTTTGACCTGCAACAATACACAGAGTGATATGATGCGAGGATTTAGCGTCGGTGCAGATGACTTCATTTCAAAGCCCTTTGACCCAATCGACCTGAGTATGCGTATTAAGGCCAACATTCGACGCTTCAAGACCTATAGAAAGATCGACCCATCGGAAGATGTTCTGCGCTGTGGAGATTTGGCTGTTCACAGTAAAAAGTTCAAGGTTTACAAAAATGACGTGGACCTAGAAATGCCTGTCATCCAGTTTAAACTACTCCAGTATATGATGGAGAATGCCTATATTGTGCTGACACGCAATCAAATCCTCAACGCGGTTTGGGGCAATGAATTCTATGACGAAAATCTGGTAAATACTACCATAAAACGTCTGAGAAAAACCATTGAGGATGTGCCGGATCAGCCACTCTATATTAAAACAGTACGTGGTGTCGGCTATGTATTTGAGGGAATCCCAAAACACGGCATAAGCAATTGAAACAAAACCCCTGAGCGCAATCGAAAAGCGATGGCTCAGGGGTTATTTTATAGCCTGGAAAAGTAGATTCCTGACTATAAAGTTGGAAGAGGGCTGACCTAGACTACATTGCCAGAAGTCTTGGAAGGAAAAGCGTAATTCCAGGTATGAATGTGACCAGTATGAGGGCAATGAGAAGTGCAATGAGAAAAGGCCATATGGAACGGACGAGATTCTCAAACTTCATGCCGGTAATCCCACAGGCTACAAAGAGGTTTGATCCAACTGGAGGTGTTATGAAGCCAATGGACAAGTTCAAAATCATCATGACGCCGAAATGATAAACATCGATGCCGTACTGGGCAACAATCGGATAGAGGATTGGGCTCAGAATGATGATTGCCGTGAAGGTTTCCATAATACAGCCGACAATCAGAAGAATAATGTTGATGACAATCAATAGAACATAAACATTGCTGCTCATGGATGTCAGCATGTGCTCCACCATTCTTGGGACGCCTTCAACGGTTAGAATCTTGCCGAGCACAGACCCTGTGGCGACAACGATCAGTATGGATGAAACCGTTATTGCTGAGCTGACCAGGGCGGTTACAGTATGTTTTAGTGAAAGCTCCTTATAAATGAACTTACCGACAATAAAGCCGTATACGCAGGCAACAACTGCCGCTTCAGTGGCTGAGAAAATTCCGCCATAAATACCGCCGATGATGATGACGGGAACAAAAAGAGCCCAAATCGCTTCCTTGGCGCATTTTATGACATTCTTGATATGGAAGGTCGCATTGGTATTTCTGTAGCCATTTCTTTTGGCAAAATAATAAACGAGAACAATGAGTGCGCCGCCTGCCAGCAGACCAGGTCCAATACCGCCCATAAACATATTTCCAGGAGATGCGGCAGGAAGTGCCACGCAGTACATGACCATGGGAATACTCGGCGGAATGATGGTGCCTAGAACGCCTGCCGCTGCAGTTAAGGCAGTGGAGAAGTCACGAGGATACCCCTGTTCTTCCATGGCAGGAATCATGATGGTTCCGATTGCAGCGACAGTGGCGATGGCTGAACCGCTGATTGCGCCGAAAAAGATACAGGTAAGCACGGTTACAATTCCAAGGCCACCCGTGAAATGCCCAACCATGGAGTTAGATAGGTTGATGAGACGTTTGGATAAGCCGCCGCCTTCCATAAGAGATCCTGCAAGTATGAAAAAAGGAATGGCTATAAGCGGGAAGCTGTTCATAGAGGAAAAAATGGCTTGTGATATGAAGTCCAGTCCCATGGCTCCACCGCTGAAGCCATAGATACACAGCGCCATGCCGATGGCAACACCAATTGGTACAGACAAAAAAATAAGGACCGCGAAGGAAATCAGCAGAAGAAAAATATGCATTAGTTGGAACCTCCTTCAGCGTGTTCTTTGATGAGGAGATGCGTGTCCTGAATCAATCTGTAAATGCTAAGCAGAAAGCCAACAGGAACGGCGACCTGAATCATCCACATGGATATGCCTGTCGACTCGGATATTTGAGGCAACACAAATATGAGCTTGTAAACCTTGATGATTGAAAAATAAGAAAAAATACCGCAAAATAGCATAAATGCCATGTTTGAGACCACCTTCAAATGAAACTGACTTTTCTCAGGCAGTAGGACAAAGGCGAGCTCTACCTTAATATGTTTTCGTTTTTTTACAGCTAAAGAGATGCCAATGAACACGGACCAAATCAGCATATAGGTCAAGAGGTCCTGACTCCATGAAATTGAGTAGTTCACGACATAACGGAAAAAGACTTGGGCTGTGGCAATGACGAGCATAGCTGTGTAAGTGACAATCAGCAGGCACTCTTCAATGTACTCATCTGCCCATCTTAATAGTTTCATATAAACCTCCTTTACAGACGTTAAAGGAGGTGTCCCACTGGGTCGAATGACTAAGCGCAGCGAGACACCTCGGACTTACCTAATACAAATCCAGCTTTCTATTGGTTTTCAATCTCAGAGATTCTTTGCAGAGCGCTTTCAAGAAGATCTTTGCCAATTTGGTCTTCAAAGTTTTTGTAGGTTGGTTGTGCCATGTCGATGAAAACCTGTCTTTCCTCATCTGTCAGATATGTGATTTCAGTTGTCTCAGAAATCTTATCCAGACTATCCGCTTCCAGTTTTACGGCAAGTTCGCGGTTGAAAGCTTGCGTGCTCGCAGCTGCTTCATCAATTATTGCCTTGATATCATCCGGGTAGGATGCATAGACATCTGTATTGATGAACATGCCAACAGGATCAAAGGCATGTTGTGTATCTGTCACGTATTTTTGAACCTCATTGAATTTCATGCTGGCAATATTACTGAAGCTATTCTCCTGACCATCTATGGTTTTTGTCTGAAGCCCTACGTAAATATCTCCATATGGAAGGGGTGTCGGGTTCGCACCGTAAGCCTTGAAGTAGTCCAGCTGTACTGGATTGTTGAGTGTTCTGATTTTAAGTCCGGAAAGATCGCTCGGCGAAGTGACGGGCTTATCGTTATTTGAAACGTTTCGGTAGCCGCCATCAAAAACAGCGAGCTGTTTAAAGCCTTTATCCTCAATGCTTTCTGCAATGCCCTTTGCGATATCACTGTCAAGGAACTCAAAAGCAGTCTCTTTAGAGTCAAACAGATATGGCAGGTTGTAAAGCAGGAAGGCATCTGTGAATTGTGCAAATGGTGGATAGATATTTACACACATTTCAATGGATTCATCCTGAACGCCGTTGAAAATATCCGCGCTGCCGCCCAGTGCACCACCTGGGAAGACTTCAACATCAATTCGACCTTCAGACATTTTCTCAACCTGTTCTTCAAAATGACGCATGGACTGTGTTGCGATATCCTGTTCAGGTGTTACAAGACCTACCTTGATTTTGAATTCACCCTGTTTTGGTCCAGCAGTGTCCGAGGATGTGGCACTCTTGCCACAACCAGATAGAAGAACCATAACCAGTACGAGCAGTATTGCTAACGTTTTTTTCATTATTTCTTCCCCCTTATATTGACCTTGTTGAGTTATCGTCTATTAGTCTACGCGTCAAAGATTTCAGGGGAATGTTCTTTTCATATCAGTCTATGACGCTGCAATGCTTTCTATATGACAGCGTGTAATAAAAAAACTCCCTCGAAAGGGAGTTTCATACTGAAGAATGGTAGTTCTACAGTATGTCAGCGTAGAGCCCGTTGTCAGACGGGGGTCAAATCCATAATCAAACGAACTCTATGCGTCTTTGATTTCTAGCGCGAATCCACACCGTGTACCGTGATTTGGTTCAGATTCCAGAATGACTTCACCGTCATGGGCGGTGACGAGGGCTTTCATGATATATAGGCCTAGCCCATAGCCCTTCTTACTGTTTTCAGCCTTGTAAAACATGTTGAAAATCTTGCCAAGCTCTTTTGGATCGATTCCTGAACCATAATCTTGAATGACTGTTACCAGTTTATGGTCTTCTTCATAGATATGCAGTTCAATGGTGGAATCTTCACTGGAATATTTAATGGCATTGGAGAGAATATTATTGACGATTCTCTGAATTTTCACAAGGTCAGCCTCAAGGTTATTAAGCTCAGCAAGTGAACCAAAATCTATGAACATTTTAAAGGTCCTATTCTGGTTTATGACATATTGCTTGGCATTGCTTAAAATCAGGTAAGCAAAATCCGAGCAGGTGATGCTGCTCTTTCTGACAGTAATGTCTTGAACTTCGTATGTATGATCAAGAATGTCTTCAACAATTTGCTCAATCTGTTCGGAGCGGTAATGAATGCGGTCAATATACATGTTGAACTTCTCGGGATCGGTTATCCCCAGGCTGATGGCTTTGGAATACCCTTTGATCAGTGTGACGGGTGTCTTAATGTCATGGGAAAGCATGGACATGAAGCGATGCGTGCCAATGTGCATGCCTTCAATATGCTCAGAAAGACTTTGAGTGTTCATGGCCAGCATATCGCTCTGATACCGCATGCTCGTAAATATCTTTTTGAGATTGATGCGCATTTTCTCAAGCTCAGTAACAAGATGTCCGATTTCATCTTTAGAGCGGATGTCAATTTTCTGGTCAAAGTTGCCACGTGCAATTCGTGAAATGCACTCCATGAGCCCTTCAATGGGTTTTGAAAAGTTGTAGCCTAAATATAAATCGACAAGAATAATCAGAGCCAGAATTGCAGAAGTCCAGTATATGAGCTTATGTCGAAGCACCAGTGCGGAGTCCAGAAAATCGCTCATAGGGGATATGAGAATCAGATTCCAGTCTAATCCTTCGACAATTGAGGAGGCGACTATGTACTCAGCACTGTTGATTGTGATGTACTGCACACCTTCTCGCAGCATACTTGATCGATTGTCACTCAGCACATTGAAAATATCAGAGCCCTGCTCTGATTCTGAAATGGTTATAATTTCACCATTGTCATCGGTAAGTGCAGCAAATCCACTCTTTCCAAACGAAATTTCCTGTACGAGCTCTATAAGGTAGTGAATGTCGATATTTGCAGCTAAGACACCGGACATGTCATCCAGGCGAATGGGTGTTGCGATGGCCGTTACATTGGTTTTTTTGTTTGCATCGCTGTAAACAGAAGTTGTAATGGACTTGTCCTGATACCGGGCTTTTTCATACCAGGGTCTTGAAATGACATCATAGGAATCATCAGGAACCCATCCGTAGGCGTCTATAAGTGTGTTGTCGTCAAGACCGTAGAATATACTGATAAAATCTGGATTTGAATCAGAGAACAACTGCATTAAGTGCTGCCTGGTATAGAGGCTGTGGGCCAGGCGGAGCTTTTGGCTGAGTCCGGTCAGGGCATTGGATTTCTCTCCCAGCCAGATACGAATGATTTCGGAGTTGTATTCTGCAGATTTTTCCCCAAATTCCTCAGCTTGAGATTTGGAGTTTTCAACTAGGGCGTTGAGGGTGATATAGGCCGTTGGAATAATGGAAACAACGCTGATTAGAATAAGTGACAGCATAAGTTTATGTCTCAACTTGTAAAACATGATTTGTCCCTCCCAAAATATCAGGTGCTATAACATTAATTATACATACTCGTATGACATGAGTGGGGTATTTTGATGACGCCTGTGTGACATGTGGAGCTGGTATGCGTATAAACTGAGGTTATTTGTTATGGAGATATACAGGTAAAGGTTCTTCCAGCGTGCTAGAATGTTTTCGTCGTTGTGTTATAGGTTTGAAAATAGCGGGGGGACCTTATGATTCGATATTGTAGATTAATGATTGGGATTATGTTGTATGCACTGGCAATTGTATTGATGGTCAATGCGGACCTGGGCCTGGCGCCGTGGGAGGCATTTCATATTGGGCTAAGTCGTACAACAGGGCTGAGTTTTGGTATGGTAAGTATCTTTGTAGGAAGTGCAATAATTGCGGTGACCTATCAGCTGAGAGAAAGTATTGGAATTGGAACCATTGCAAGTAATTTTCTCGTTGGAATATTTGTCGATGTGCTCTTTCGCCTGAACTGGATTCCTATGGCAGAAAGTATTCCGGTAGGGATAGGCATGATTTTCATTGGAATGGTTATGCTTGCATTTGGGACCTACTCTTATATAGGCTCTGCCTTTGGGACAGGGCCAAGAGATGGCCTGATGGTAGCTTTGACACGAGAATATGACAAGCCTGTCGGCCTTGTGCGCGGCACTATCGAATTGTCGGTTCTCCTCATTGGCTATTTGCTTGGTGCAAAGATTGGTCTGGGCACACTTTTGATTGGGTTTGGAATTGGACCGGTCATTCAGGGTGTTTTTAAGGTGCTGAAATTTGATGTGAAAACAGTTCAGCACACAGCCTTACTGCAAAAAAAACCTAAATTTGACTAGGTTTTTCATACACCTGCTATTTTGTCTCGATGATCTCTATCTCAAAGCAGTCAAAATCAATGGTTTCTATAAAATGCTGATCCATGAAACGGGTTTTTCCAATAAGTGAAAAATCCTTGCTGTTGTCGTTAAACCACATGGGCTTTTGGATGTCGAAATGATAGCAAAGAGACTCTACGCCCTGGTCGACCTTCTCGTCAAGACTTAGCTCCGGTGAATTCATTTCAAAGACAGTATCGCGGATGATGTTGTTGTTTTTTATTATTTTTCCCCAGAGTCGAAACATATTGTTCTCCTTATTTCATAAGTGTAGGTAAACATGTATTTGTATATGCATTGTTAGTTTAGTATAGCGGTAAATGAGATGCAAGTAAAACTGAGCATAAAATGTGAAGTCCATTGGCAGCGTATTTTGGATATGTGTCCACATTCTCGGGAATGAATAGCGCTACATCTATTCACTTGCTTTAATAAGAATACGTTTTCACATTGTTCAACGATTGGCACTGAATTTCCAAAGATAAGGATTTTGTAGTTAAATTTACTAAAAGTACAGACCGTATTTTCTGTAAAGGGATTTACAGTAACTGAAATATAAGGAGTGTGCCGGTTTCTTCTCCTGAAATGCTGTTAATTAAGTTTACCAGTAAGACTGAGAATTCCTGTGCTATAATATGTTTTGTGCGATTTTCGTTTGATGAGTATAAAAACATAAAAGAGCTCATTCAACGTTTTTCAAAGGCGCATTACATATATATAACTGTTTGTTAAAAATGTAGCAAAAGACGAAGTTTATACGAGGTGTGATTTATGCGAAACAAGCTATGGGGGCGTATGTTCGCTGTTTTTGTCATGCTCATGATGGTAGTCTCAGTAACGTATGGAATCAGTTATGCTGATCCCGTTAACGGGGCAACTGTCACGAACAAGATAATCAGTAATAGCGACAATGCCGCAAAATTGGAAATAATTGAGGCGATGGTTGAAGATGGAATCACTATTGGCAGTGATATCACTATTAAGAGCCATAGTGAAGGTTCAAAATCTTCAATCGGTACCTTTGTTGACGGAGATAATATAGTAGATTTCTCCGACGGTGTCATATTGAGTACTGGAGATGCCAAGTCTGTTGAGGGCCCAACCAATACAACGGGTGATACTTCTACAAATTGGGGAGACAATTCTACCGACGCAGACTTAAATAGCTTGGTATCGACAAGCTTAAAAGATGAGACAATAGTAACCTTCAGTGTAGTGCCTGAAGATGTTGAAATGGATAAACAGATTTCATTCCAATATGTTGTGGCATCTGAAGAGCATAATGAATACATTGATTACAGTGATGTTTTTGGATTATTTGTGACACAGGATACAGATGGAAGCGGTAATCCAACAAATTACAAGAATCTTGCACTATTACCAGATGGATCGACAACAATTCAAATTGGCACGGTGAATTATCAGACCAACTCGACCTATTACAGAAACAACTCGACATCTAAAAGTCAGACATCTTTGAATTTGCCTTCTGAAATGGATGGCTTTACGTCCGTATTTTCTGTAACAGAGCCGATTGACCCAACAAAGCCGGTATATGTAAAGCTGGCTATTGCGGATTATTCGGATAATGCATACGATTCGAACGTATTCATTAAAATGAACAGTGTTAAATTCAAGGCGGCAGATCCAGGCGAATTGGATTTTGTTTCATGGAATGATTCAAATATCGTAACCGTAACACGAGCTGATTCAAGTGGCTATGGTGTTGACGGTACAGTACTGGCTGATTATGCTCTCTTGAATGACTCTGGTCAGACAATCCAGAGTGGTCAAATTCAGTTTAAAGATGGTTCTGCAACAGCAACTATTGAAGTGACTGATTCAACTGCACGCGTAGAAATTACAAATCCGACAAATGGTGCAATTCTTAAGAACGACGTAGCCATGATTTATATGGTTAAGGACTTTACAGCACCAGTCCTGACGCTGACAGGATCTGAAACAGTGACCCTGACAGCTGGTGACGCTTATACAGATGCTGGCGCATCAGCGACAGATCAGCCGGGTGACCTAGACCTGACAGACGATATAACAGATGACGCTGCAGCGGTGGACGTGAACACACCGGGCGTCTATATCATTACTTACAATGTGTCAGATGCGTCTGGAAATGCGGCGACACCAGTGACACGTACGGTGACAGTGAAACCAGGTGCGCCTACAGTAACAGGCTCAGTTAATGGTTTGAAGACCCTTGATGTGACAGGGGCGACACCAAATGCGACGGTAACACTTTATGACAAAAACAACAATGTGGTTGCAAGTGCAACAGCAGACGGCTCAGGAAAGGTAACCTTCACAGACGTTTCTGTAGATGAGGGCTACACGGTAAAGCAGACCGTAAACGGCGTAAGCTCTGATGCTTCTACCACGGCAGATGTTGGACCGGATACGACAGCACCAGTTCTGACGCTGACAGGTGATGAAACAGTGACCCTGACAGCTGGAGACACTTATACAGATGCCGGTGCATCAGCGACAGATCAGCCGGGTGACCTAGACCTGACAGACGATATAACAGATGATTCCGCAGCGGTGGACGTGAACACACCGGGCGTCTATATCATTACCTACAATGTGTCCGATGCATCTGGAAACGCGGCAACGCCAGTGACACGTACGGTGACAGTGAAACCGGGTGTACCTACGGTGACAGGCTCAGTTAATGGTTTGAAGACCCTTGATGTGACAGGGGCGACACCAAGTGCGACGGTAACACTTTATGACAAAAACAACAATGTGGTTTCGAGCACAACAGCAGACGGCTCAGGAAATGTAACCTTCACAGACGTTTCTGTAGATGAGGGTTACACGGTAAAGCAGACCGTAAATGGCGTAAGCTCTGATGCTTCTACCACGGCAGATGTTGGACCGGATACGACAGCACCAGTCCTGACGCTGACAGGATCTGAAACAGTGACCCTGACAGCTGGAGACACTTATACAGATGCTGGCGCATCAGCGACAGATCAGCCGGGTGACCTAGACCTGACAGACGATATAACAGATGACGCTGCAGCGGTGGACGTGAACACACCGGGCGTCTATATCATTACCTACAATGTGTCCGATGCATCTGGAAACGCGGCAACGCCAGTGACACGTACGGTGACAGTGAAACCGGGTGTACCTACGGTGACAGGCTCAGTTAATGGTTTGAAGACCCTTGATGTGACAGGGGCGACACCAAGTGCGACGGTAACACTTTATGACAAAAACAACAATGTGGTTTCGAGCACAACAGCAGACGGCTCAGGAAAGGTAACCTTTACAGATGTTTCTGTAGATGAGGGCTACACGGTAAAGCAGACCGTAAACGGCGTAAGCTCAGATGCTTCTACCACGGCAGATGTTGGACCGGATACGACAGCACCAGTCCTGACGCTGACAGGATCTGAAACAGTGACCCTGACAGCTGGTGACGCTTATACAGATGCTGGCGCATTAGCGACAGATCAGCCGGGTGACCTAGACCTGACAGACGATATAACAGATGACGCTGCAGCGGTGGACGTGAACACACCGGGCGTCTATATCATTACTTACAATGTGTCAGATGCCACAGGCAATGCGGCAACACCAGTGACGCGTACGGTGACAGTGAAACCGGGTGTACCTACGATAACAGGCTCAGTTAATGGTTTGAAGACCCTTGATGTGACAGGGGCGACACCAAATGCGACGGTAACACTTTATGACAAAAACAACAATGTGGTTGCAAGTGCAACAGCAGACGGCTCAGGAAAGGTAACCTTTACAGACGTTTCTGTAGATGAGGGTTACACGGTAAAGCAGACCGTAAATGGCGTAAGCTCTGATGCTTCTACCACGGCAGATGTTGGACCGGATACGACAGCCCCAGTCCTGACGCTGACAGGATCTGAAACAGTGACCCTGACAGCTGGTGACGCTTATACAGATGCTGGCGCATTAGCGACAGATCATCCGGGTGACCTAGACCTGACAGACGATATAACAGATGACGCTGCAGCGGTGGACGTGAACACACCGGGCGTCTATATCATTACTTACAATGTGTCCGATGCGTCTGGAAACGCGGCGACACCAGTGACGCGTACGGTGACAGTGAAACCAGGTGTACCTACGATAACAGGCTCAGTTAATGGTTTGAAGACCCTTGATGTGACAGGGGCGACACCAAGTGCGACGGTTACCCTTTATGACAAAAACAACAATGTGGTTTCGAGCACAACAGCAGACGGTTTAGGAAATGTAACCTTCACAGACGTTTCTGTAGATGAGGGTTACACGGTAAAGCAGACCGTAAATGGTGTAAGCTCAGATGCGTCGAGCGCGGCAGATGTTGGACCGGATACGACAGCCCCAGTCCTGACGCTGACAGGTGATGAAACAGTGACCCTGACAGCTGGTGACGCTTATACAGATGCTGGCGCATCAGCGACAGATCAGCCGGGTGATCTAGACCTGACAGATGATATAACAGATGACGCTGCAGCGGTGGACGTGAACACACCGGGCGTCTATACCATTACTTACAATGTGTCCGATGCATCTGGAAACGCGGCGACACCAGTGACGCGTACGGTGACAGTGAAACCAGCTGTGCCTGCGGTCACAGGCTCAGTGGATGGACTTAAGACAGTTACGGTGTCGGCAACACCGGGCGCCGAAGTCAAGCTTTATGATAAAGCTGGAAATCTGCTTGCAAAGAAAACGGCAGATGCAAGTGGAAATGTACGTTTTGATGATGTTGATCCAGATGATGGTTATGATGTTACTCAGACTCTTGGCGGTGTAGAATCAGATTGTTCAGTTTCAATAGACGTAAAACCAGATGTGAATGCGCCAGTCCTTACAGTGGTTTCAAGGGATGGGAAAATCAATCTTGAAGCTAAGGTGGGAGAAGTTTATAGAGACCCAGGTGCAATTGCCATTGATGCTGAAGAAGGTGACATCACCTTTAAGATGCTGACAATACATCCGTTCATTACTGGCGTGAGCTACAAGACAACTTCAGGTTCAGCAATCCAAACGACATCTGGGACTGCGATTGAAGTTACATCAGGTAGTGCACTTAATCTGATCAGCACAAATGCCATCTATGTAAATGAATCTGGTGAACTTGAGGTTACATCAGGCAGTGCAATTGACATAACTTCGGGAAGTGCCATAGATATATTCACAGGCTTCACACCTGAAGAACCAGGTACTTTTAACATTGTTTATTATGTGAAAGATTTAGCTGACAATTTTGCGCAAGCAGTAAGAACGCTCATCATTAAACCAATGGACCTGAATGTGTCCGGTTCGGTGGATGGTAAAAAAGTAGTAACGGTAACAGGTGCTGAACCTGGTGCTGAGGTAAATCTGTATGATGCAAAGGGCAACCTAGTGGATACAGCAACTGCAGATTCAAAAGGGAAAGTCATCTTTATGAACGTGACACCTGCAGATGATTATACTGCTTCACAGGTTGTAAATGGCGTTGCGTCAGACGCATCGGATTCTGTAGATGTTGGCGCAGACAAGGGCGCGCCCGTGATTACACTCAGAGGTGAAGCGGAAATTACACTTGTAGCAGGGGCACTCTACGCTGATGCAGGCGCAGACGCTGAAGATCCTGAAGAGGGAGACTTGACAGATAAAATCAAGGCTGTAAACCAGGTTAACACTTCTGAACCGGGTAGATATTACATCACATACAACGTTGAAGACAGTACAGGGAATAAGGCTGCTGAAAAAGTAAGAACCCTAATTGTTATTCCTCAAGCGCCAAGTGTGACGGGTTCGGAAAATGGTATAAAAACGGTTACGGTAACCGGTGCTATACCTGGTGCTGCAGTAACGCTTTATGATGAGAGCGGAGTGCCAGTAGCGGTAGAGAAAGCCGACGTATCAGGCAACGTTATATTTACAGGTGTTACACCAGACGATGGATACTTTGTGAAGCAGACTATGAATGGTGAAACGTCAAAGGCTTCAGAAAAAGTAAATGTTGAGGCAGATGCGACACTGCCTGTACTCAAGCTGCTGGGTGATGAAATCGTGACACTGACAGAAGGCGATGTTTACTCAGATGCAGGTGCACTGGCGATAGACCAACCAGGTGCTGTTGATATTTCAGACCGAATTGTTGACAATGTATCTTTGGTCGACACGAGTACACCTGGTGTATACCTTGTGACTTATCATGTTTCAGATGAAACTGGAAATGAAGCATCACCAGTTTCGCGGACTGTTATTGTGAAGCCAGCTTCGCCGGTTATAAAGGGGAGTGCGGGTCCAGACGGCATCGTGGTTGTAAAAGATGCAAGACCGGGCGCTCAAGTCAAATTGTATGACGGTCAAGGCAATGTCATTGCGACAGGCACTGCAGATGATGAAGGCAGTGTGACCTTTGAGGATATTCCAGAAGGCGGCGGTTATCAGGCAACGCAGACGTTGAATGGTGTGGAATCTGATAAATCCAATAAGTCTACAGTATATAAAACCATCAATGTTGGCGGGAGCGTTACAGAACGGGATCACAGCATAGCTATAGAGAATGCTCTAGTTGAGCTCTATGATATGGCTGATAATCTCATACAAAGCACAGTGGCAGATGAAAATGGAATCTTTGATTTTGAAGATCCTGTACCTGCAGGAATCTATATTGTCCGATCGGAAAAGACACCTTATCAGGACGCTACAAGAATGCTGGATGTTTCAGATGCCAATACAGCAGAGTATGATTCAGCAAGCAATGAGATAGACATTGAAATAGAGATGTTCGGACTCTTCCTTGAGCTGGAGGCAATGCCTTCTGCAATTGTAGGAGACGGCGAGCAGGTTGCAACTTTGACAACGAAGGTATTGGACGAAAACAAGGACCCGATAGCAGATATTGAAGTTGTCTTTGAAGCGACAAAAGGAACGTTCGTAAATGGAAATACAGCAATAACGGATGAAAATGGTATTGCACAGGTTCAGCTGAAGTCTGAGAAGATTGAAAGCGTTGACTCTCAGAAAATTCCAATCGTCGCAACTGTCAATGATGAGGAAAAGGGCTTATACGCTCAGGACCGCATTTACATGACCTTTGAGCCGTCATCTATCAAAGGCGTCGTTCGCGATAATGCCACAGGGACACCAATAGCTGGTGCAAAGGTAGAAATCGAGAAAGACTTTGATGGCGACGGAATCGTCGAATTCCGTGCTGTAGTAGAGACGGATGAAAACGGTATCTATACCATTCCAGTACCTAAAGGAAATACGGTATACGATATTACAGTGACGCAGACAGTTACCGTAGGCGAAAAAGAAGTTGAACTCAGCTTCACCCAAAAAGGCGAGGTTGGTGCGATTACAGGTGTGGCAAAAGAAGAGTTCGAAGCGACAAATACGGCCGTAGGTCTGATTACAGTAGTTCAGCCGGATGCTTCGACAGCTGTGTTTGAGGATACATCTGTCTTCACTTTGCGCGTTCAGGATGAAGACGGCAATACAGCAAGCGGCATTACATCATCGATAGGTACAGATGGTACATTTATCAGTGAAGGCCTGACAAAGGGTAAGACATATACTTTGGATGTGGTCTATACATTTGATAGCGGTGAAGAAATGGTAATTGGCGAAGCCAACATATCTGTAGCAGAAGATGGAGAAATCAATATTTCCCAAATCCTGATTGACCCTTATGGAACAATTACAGATAGCAGTACGGGTCAGGTTATACAAGGTGTGTACATGCAGCTTTACTATGCGAACACAGCGCGGAATGTTGCAAATGGAAAAACACCTGGAACTTTGGTCAATTTACCTGCGCTGAGCGGTTTCCCACCGGCAAACAATGCAAATCCACAATACTCGGACGCAACGGGCCAATATGCGTGGATGGTATTCCCAACCACAGACTATTATCTGGTAGGTACAAAAAATGGATACCAGACCTATGTGAGTCCGCAAATTTCGGTTGAGAAGGCGATTGTGCGACACGATTTCAGTATGGACCCAATTCAGTCGAGCTCGAAGAAAAAGAAGAACAGCAAGAGCGAAGAAACGAATGCAGTTGTTATTCCTGAGGAAGAGATTCCAGCGGGTTCACCAGACACATCAAAGGTTGGAATTACAATCTTTACAGATAAGGAAGACATGCATACGGGTGATACATTGAATGTGGACATTGTCGTTGAAAATCTATCTGGAAACAGCAATTTGGAGGATTCAACAATAACAATGGATTTGCCTGAAGGCTTCAGTTCTGAAACCGTATCAGAAGGGTCGGTTGTGGATGGAAAGCTTGTGGTGGATATTCACGATCTCGAGCCAGGCACTCAGAAACATGTTCGCTTGAAAATGAAACTGGACAGAGCACCAGAAGGCGGAAGGCTAGAGCTTGATCCAATGATTAAGAGCGCTTCAGACAACCAGATTTTCATGGATCTTGCACACATTGATGTCAATGTTTATGATGAATTGTACTTTGGAGAGCACAAAGCTTATATTTCAGGATATCCTGATGAGACCGTAAGACCTGATGATTATGTTACACGTGCTGAAATGGCAGTTATTTTTACAAGAATTTCTGACATGGATGCATCCTCACAATTGGAGCATGTCTTTAAGGACGTTTCCGAGGCGGCATGGTATGCACCGTATATTGATTTTGTTCAATCAGACGGTGTTATGATTGGGTATGGAGACGGGACTTTTAGGCCGAATGAAAATATGACGAGAGCGGAGCTGGCATCAGCTATTGCGGTGTTTGCGGACATTGTTGACCAGTCACCGTATGTAAGTCAGGACGCATTCGAAGATATCAGCGGGCATTGGGCGAATTTGAGCATCAATGAAGTTGAGCGTTATCATTACGTTGCCGGGTATGGAGATGGAACCTTCAGACCGGATAGCTTTATCACGAGGGCCGAAACGGTAACATTGATAAACAATATGCTGAACAGGCATCCGTTCATGGATATGGATATAAGATTTTCGGATATGGGTGAAGAACACTGGGCTTTCGGTGATATTATGGAGGCTTCGGAGAATCATCTATATACAGTGACAAATTCCATGAATGAACAAGTAATATCCGTTTCAGAAAATCACCAGTCAGATATGGGTGAGGAATAAGAGTTTAAAGGGCTGCACGAGAGCGTTTGACGAGAGTTGATCGTTCTTTGCAGCCCTTTTTGCATGGTGGAGGAAGAGGGAACGTGCAGCTTTGGAATATGAACTTTCCGAAAACAATACTATAATAGTGATATATCGACTGTGATAGGGGTAAAAATGAACCAGGTGAAGCCTGTCAGCGTGTGAAGAGGAAGTGATGTTATGAAAAGAGGTATGAAGCTGACACTTATAGGTGCCCTGGTTGTCACGCTTGCTGGATTTGGCCTGTACATGACCAAACCTCAAGCAGGTGCTGCTGAGGAAAGTGCGTACGTAGAAAAGGATTTGTCTGAACTTGAAATTGCCACATTCGCAGGCGGATGCTTCTGGTGCATGGAGCCGCCTTTTGAAAAACTGGTGGGTGTGCAGTCTGTTGTTTCAGGTTTTTCGGGCGGCGATGAGCCTGATCCAGCTTACGAAGAGGTTGCCTCTGGAGTAACAGGCCATGTGGAATCCGTACAGGTTTATTATGACCCATCGATTATTTCATATGAAGACCTTCTGGAAGTTTATTGGCGACAGATTGATCCAACGGATGCCGGAGGCTCATTTGTCGATAGAGGATTCCAGTACACTTCAGCAATTTTTTATCATGACAGTGCACAGCAGGCAGCTGCTGAAGCTTCAAAAGAAGCTATGGATGCCTCAGGCATTTTTGAGAGTCCGATTGTGACGCGCATTGAGGCATTCAAGTCCTTTTATTCCGCCGAGGAATACCATCAGGACTATTATAAAAAGAATCCAATCAGATACAAGTTTTATCGCCATAATTCGGGAAGAGACCAGTATCTCGACCGCATATGGGGTGAAGACCGTGAAGTTAGCGGACTTGAAGGAAGGATGGACAAGTATATGAATTTTGACAAAGAGGAGAAACTGTCAGAACTTACAGATCTGCAGTATGCAGTGACGCAAAAGAATAAAACTGAACGCGCTTTTGACAATGCCTATTGGGATGAGAAGCGTGAAGGCATTTATGTGGATATTGTATCAGGAGAACCCCTGTTCAGTTCAACAGACAAGTATGATTCAGGAACGGGATGGCCAAGCTTCATGCGACCAATAGAACCAGATAATGTGAAGATGGTTGAAGACAATACCTTGTTCATGAAGCGCGTTGAAGTCAAGAGCACCTATGGGGATTCTCATCTGGGACATCTTTTTGATGACGGGCCGCAACCAACAGGCCTGCGCTATTGCATCAACTCGGCATCTCTGCGATTTGTACCTAAGGAAAAGATGGAAGAGGAAGGCTATGGCGCATATCTGCACCTGTTTGAATCGGAAAAATAAGAAATGTAAATGGAGACGCTGACTTGAATAAAAGTGCAATTTCTCATATACTCATAAGATGTCAGGGGGTGTTCAAATGAGTTTTACACTGCAGACGTGAACCAGCTATATTACGGAGAATTTTATGAAACAGTTCTCTGAAGCTTTCGGTCGAAGGCTTGAAGGTAGTGGTATCACGCGAATACAGTGGATTGCACTTTACTATATCTATGAGAATCAGGACATTTCACAGCGTGAGCTTTCAAAGCTTATGTACATTAAGGATTCCAGTGCTGGTCGTCTGATAGACCGTTTGCAGCGTGACGGGCTCGTAGAGCGTGTCCGAAGCGAGAAAGACAAACGTGTAATCCAGCTTCAGCTCACAGGACAAGGAAAGGTTCTTTTTGGAGAGGTCCTTCCAGTGGGGGTTGCATTCAATGAAGCACTTACAAAAAACATATCCAGGGAAGATCTTGAGGTGTTCAATGCTGTTTTGAAGCAAATGCTGAACAATGTTACGGATCATCCTGAAGACACGTAAAAAAACATTGACCATAAGCGTCGATGTTTTTTTATTTTGGAAAAGATGCAGTCCTCAACCCTGCTTGGGTAGGTGGTAATTACTTGCAGGGATGCAAAAAACATAGAAAATTCAGAGAATACATCTGTTAGAATGTGGTAATATAGACATGTTAGACAACACTCAATAAGGGGGTCATAGACTATGAAAAGAAGAAACTTTAGGCAAAAAGTCATGCTATTACTACTGGTTCTTGTAATGGTGTGCGGTCAAACACTTTCGTTTGCAGATATTGAACTGATCAAGCGCTCTGAAGCAGACGACAGATACAAGTGGGATTTGACCGATATTTATGCAACACGTGCGGATTTTGATGCAGATGTGAATAAATTGAAGAATGAACTTTTACCTCAACTAAAAGAGTTTGAGGGAAAACTGAATTCCAGCGAAGCGCTGATTGACCTATTTGATTTAGATGAAAAGGCATCACGCATACTGTATGATGTTTATGTCTATGCGAATTTGAATCTTGACCTGGATCAGAGCAAGTCAGAGTCCATCGAAATGTCGTCTATCGCGGGTAATATCTATAATGAATACTCAGCAGCAACCTCTTTTGTGTCACCGGAAATCCTTGAACTGGACGAAGAGACACTAAGGACAATCATTGCTGATCCGCGTCTGGCTGAGCAGAAAGTGCTTCTGGAAGGGCTTCTGGAAGAAAAAGCATACATATTGTCAAAGGAAGAGGAACAGCTTTTATCTCTCGTATCGAGTCTTTCTGATTCACCGAAATCAATCTTTGACAAGGTAACCATTGCAGACAAGGACAAAATTTTTATTGGTGATCCTAACGGAAACCGTGTGGAGCTTACATCTGGCAAGTTTTCTGAAATACTGGAGGACCCAAACAGGGACTATCGTGCACGTGCTGCCCAGGCGCGGGGCATGTCCAGTGCGGGGGTAAACAATACCTTGACATCCATTTACGAAACCCAACTGAAAACCAATACTTTATTTGCGACTGCTCGCGGATTTGAATCAGGACTGGAAGCAGCACTGCATTCGGAGGATGTTCCAAGATCGGTATATGATAATCTTATTGCATCGGTAAATGGCAATCTGGATTACCTGCACAAATACTATGATGTCAGAAAGGAAGCACTGGGCTATGAAAACCTCTATTACCATGATGCCTACGTGCCATTGACTGCCGACTACAAAATTGAACTGTCCTATGATGAAGCTGCAGACATGATTGAAAGAGCTCTAGCGCCACTGGGCGACAAATATGTCAACGACTTTAGAGAAGGAATTGAAAACAATTGGGTAGATGTCTATGAAGATGACAACAAGTACACTGGCGGCTATCAGTGGGGCAGCTATGATACACATCCCTTCATACTCATGAACTACAGCAACAATTTGGACAGTGCGCTTACCCTGGCACATGAGATGGGACATGCCCTAAACTCTAAATATTCCAATGAAGCGCAGCCTTATATTATGGCAGATTATCCAATCTTTACAGCTGAGGTTGCATCTACAGTCAATGAACTTTTGGTTATGGATTATCTGATAAAAAATGCAGACAGTGACGAAGAAAAGATGTATCTGATCAACAAACAGATTGATAACATTCGTGGCACTGTATACGTTCAGGTCATGTTCTCGGAGTTTGAAGAAGCGACACATGCTCTTGTAGAAGCCGGCCAAGCTATTTCACCGGAAACGCTGAATGACATGTGGCTTGAAATAATGGGCAAATACTATGGACCATCCTATACACTGCTCGACTATCAGAAATATGGCTGGTCAACAATTCCGCATTTCTACTGGAATTTCTATGTGTATAAGTATGCCACATCCATGTCGGCAGCATACTCGATTGTCAACCGTATAAAATCAGGTGATGAAGCTGCTGTAGCAGATTACTTGAACTTCCTTGCTGCAGGGGGTTCAGAGGATCCAATCACCGTACTCAAGATGGCGGGTGTAGACATGAATTCTTCAGAACCTGTTGACTCAATTCTTGTGTACTTCGGTGGCCTGGTAGATGATCTTGAGAGCATGCTGGATGAAAGAGAAGCAGTCGATGAAGATGTAGCGGATGCAGCGCAGACTGTACAGTAATTGAATAAAAATATCAGAATTTGATATACGAATTGAAAGGATTTGCAAAGAACATATTTTGCAAATCCTTTTTTATGTGTTTGACATTTAACAATTTGTTTGCTATGCTTAACAATATTATTAAGCATAGCAAACAAATTTCAGGAGGTTTTACAATGGCATATGATGTTAGAGAAATGTTGAATAGTTTCGTAGGTGGACTTGAAGGATTATCTGAGACAAACCCTGAGCATGTAGGTGCTTTCATGGGGCTTCTGGGTGCGGCGTATGAACCAAAGGCGCTTGATCTCAAGCAAAAAGAGCTGATTAGTGTTGCAATTGGCTGTTACAATCGCTGTGAATACTGCATCGTTTATCATGTATATAAAGCACTCGAGGCAGGCGCAACACGTGAGGAAATCATTGAAGCAGCAATGGTCTCGGTGGCCTTCGGCGGTGGCCCGTCTATGGCATACTCAGTAACCCTGATGAAAGCAAGCATCGACGAGTTTGAGAATGACTTCAAATAATGTAGGGGTGCAGTGAAAACTGCACCTTTTTTATCATGCGTAGATAAGGAGATGATCACATGAGAGTGGAAATTTGCGTTGAGAAATTGAGTGGTCACGATACGGAAGGAAAACTTGGAAAGATTGAAGTTGCGGTTGGAGATGAAATCAAATCGGGTGACCTCCTCTTCGCCATTGAATCTGGAAAAGGCAGTGTAAAGACCAAATCAAAATATGACGGTAAAGTCGTGGAAATAGCTGCAAAAACCGGAGACACCTTGAAAAAAGGTGCAGTGGTCCTCGTTATTGAGGGAGAGGCATCTCAGGAAAACACGCATGTTTCATCAACCGATGCCAAGCCTCAGGGGTACAGCTTTGGAATCGCTAAACCCAAGAAGGAAGTCATAACAGCAGACATAGCGATTGTCGGTGGTGGCCCAGGCGGCTACGTTGCGGCAATCCGCGGTGCCCAGCTTGGAAAACGTGTTGTGCTTATTGAAGAGGACCGTATGGGGGGAACCTGCCTGAACTATGGCTGTATTCCAACAAAGGCCCTTGCGCATAGCACAAAGGTACTTAGACATATCCAGGACGCAGAGAACTACGGCTTTAATGTGGCATCCTTTGACATAAATATGGAACGTGTGATTGAGCGCAAGTCAGAGGTTGTAGACACGCTCGTCGGCGGAATAGAGCACCTGATGGAAGCGAACGACATTCAAGTTGTACAGGGGACGGCCCTGCTTGAGAGCGATACGCAAATCAAGGTGGAGAACAAGAAAATAAGTGCCACAATCAATTTTGAAAACCTGATTATCGCAACGGGATCAGAAGTGAGTTATATCAATATTGAAGGCCATGATTTGGATTCAATCATCACAAGCAAGGATGCCCTTGAGCTCAAAGAGGTTCCAAAGTCGATCACGATTATTGGCGGCGGTGTCATTGGCATGGAGTTCGCCTTTATTTTTAACGCCCTGGGTACGGAAGTCCATGTCATTGAGTATCTGCCGGAAATTCTGGCACTGCTGGATCAGGACGCAGCTGATGTGATTCGGGCTTCGGCAGATGCCAAAGGCATAAAGGTGCATGCCGGGGCATGTGCAGCAGGAATCTATGAGACAGAAAACCAAATGATGATGACAAGTTATCAAAAAGAAGGTCAGATGCATTACGTTGCAACTGAAAAGGTCATGATGGCCGTTGGACGCAAGGCACGTATCGAAAATTTGAATCTTGAAAAGCTTGGTGTGAACCTCAATGAGAGAAAGAACGGCATAAAAGTTGACGCACACATGCGAACAACGAATGAAAGAATATATGCCATTGGGGATGTGACAAATATCGTACAGCTTGCACATGTGGCTTCCCATCAAGGCATTGTAGCCGTTGAGTGTATAGCTGGCTTGGATAGTGAGATGCATTATGATCTTATTCCAAGCGCCATTTTTACCTCGCCTGAGGTTGGACATGTTGGGCTTACAGAAAAATCAGCAGCAGAGCAGGGCCTCGATATCAAGGTGTCCCACTTCCATTTTGCTGCCAATGGCAAGAGTGTTGCCATGGGGGAAACAGAAGGCTTTGTAAAAATCATCAGTTCGCCGGAAACAGAAACAATACTGGGTGCGACCATTGTTGGGGCAAATGGAACAGATATGATTGCAACCCTGTCCAACCTCATTGCAGACACAACCAGGCTGGAGGCGGCGGCAAAGATCATTTACGCGCATCCGACCGCAGCAGAATCCGTGCACGAAGCAATACTAGGTGCTCTCGATAGAGGGCTGCATAATGCATAGACCAAAACGCGTCCGGTTTGTTGTATCAAATACCTTGGATACATGCGTCAACCTTGCCTATGAAGAACATTTTATGAATACGGTGGCGGAAGATGAATGGATTGTATTTTGGTGGCAGAGTGAAAACTCAGTTGTCATAGGGAGAAACCAGAATCCCTATCAGGAATGCAATCTGGAAAAGATGAAAGCAAACGGCGTGAGGTTGGTCAGACGTCTCTCCGGAGGTGGCGCGGTCTACCACGATACGGGGAATTTGAACTTCGCATTTATTGCGAAGGGTGAGCTCTATGACATAGAAATGCATTTTAAAGTGCTGCTTGCAGGGCTCTCAGAACTGGGGATTGAGGGCGTGTTCACTGGACGTAACGACCTTTGTGTAAATGGACGCAAATTTTCAGGCAATGCATTTATCCACGACGAAGATAAGCATCTTCATCACGGGACCCTGCTCATCGATTCAGACGTTACACGTATTGCAAACTATCTGAACGTGGGACATGACAAGCTGGACACAAAGGGTTTCGATTCCGTAAAGTCACGGGTTATAAATCTTGTCGAAGTTGTGCCGGATATTTCTGCAGACAGGATTATGGATGCAGTAGAAAAGGCAATCAAAGACATATTATCCTGTGAGATTGCAGCGTGCGGGATTGCTGATTTTGAGAGCAGCAGTTCCAGAGTCTACTTAGATAAATACTACAGTGACCTGTGGAATTATGGGGATACACCAAGCTTCAGCTGTGAAATGAAGCATCGTTTCGACTGGGGTGGCCTCCATATTTCAATGGATATACAAGAGGGTGTCATACGCAGGACGGCAATCACAACAGATGCGCTTGAGGCAGAAGCATTTTCCAAGCTGGAAGACAAGCTGCAAAACGTCATGCTTATTCCGGATGCCGTTCATGAAAGCATCAAGTCCACAGGTCTTGGAAGCGACAGGGTCCAGGACATTTACGGACTGATTTCCAAAAGGCTCTTTGCTTGATCTGATACAAAGAATTTAGAGATTCCATTACGGGGGTACTTAATGACTAGAGGTGAAAACCGATAGGATTAGGCCCCCTTTTGTATTGAATTTATGGCATGAAGCTGGAGGACCGAATGGAACGAGACGGGAAAAAATACCGCAAACGCGCAGTCAAATATCGCATATTCTTCAGCCTGATTCTGGGGATAGCCCTGGTTGCCGCTATGGCGCTTGTCCCCATGACCCGAATACTTCCAAGTATGCTGGTCATGTCATGGAACAATATGATACAAGGTCGAACTGCACTTACAGAAACCGAGTCTGTTCATATTGACTTTCCAGCTGGTAAAGTGAGCAGCTCCCAGAACTGGTATCCCTTTATGCTTATATATGATGCGAGTGATTCCTTTTCCAAGTGGATTGAAAGGCCCGTTCAGCTTACTATTTTGTATAACTTCAGTGCATATGACGCCTGGGCAGGACATTCCCGATTTTATGAATCTGGTTCAGTGTATGAAGGCGCATTCTATGGTGCCTATCTTTTGAAAGAACCGGAGGCGGTCAGCTATCTGTTCCATGACAGAGGTGTCAATGCAGCTGCCCTGGAGTCCTTGGGAAAATTTGACTATACCTGGCTTGTATTGAGCAGCTTGGGTGCAAAGTCAGGTCAGGTAATCTTTGACACGGAGGATACGGTGTATTCGGCGAAAATCCTAGATGGACTTGACTTTACTGTTGCGACCAGCCGAATAAGCACCAACAGCCCAGTCCATAGCTATAAGGCATTCAAAGAAGCTTATTTTCAGTTTGGACTTCCGACAAAAGAAATCACGCATGACTTCCCATCAATGACCATGTACACTAGAGTTTGGGTTACGAAAATTGAAGAAAAAGAAATGACACTGGTTCTGTACGCCATGTCGCCGGACTTGAATTTTCTTGATGAAATGACAGATACTTTGATTGAAACCGTTGGTATTTCAGTGGATGAAAATTAGGAGTGCATATTCGGTAACTGAGGTTCAAAACCCCATAAACAACTTCCAGTGCTTGACAATAATAATCCCATCAAGTATTTTAGAAGTAATGACTATGAGGAAGAGGAACGGTGATTATGCAGATTGTTGACAGAATCTCAGAACTACTGGATATATTGGTAGAAGCCAAAGATGGATACTCCGTATCGGAGCTATCTGAAAAGATGAGTCTTTCGCCCAGTTCGGTGCACAGGATGCTGGCATCCCTGAAAAAAATTGGCTATGTCGCACAGGAACCTGATACCAAAAAGTATAGGGTTGGGCTAAAGGTGCTGACGCTGGCAGTGAATCTGTTAAATCATTATGATATCAGGACCATTGCACTTCCACATATGAAATGGGTCAGTGAAAAGCATGACAAGCTGGTGTTCCTAAGTGTGAGTCAGAATAATCTGGTTGTCTGCATAGAGACTGTAGAGCTCTCGTCGAGTATGAAGTTCTATGTGAAATTGGGCAGTGAGATGCCATTGAATGCGGCTGCGGCGGCACAGGCAATCATGGCCTATGAGTCTGATGAAAAGATTGACCAGCTGCTCAAAGAAGAGACCTATAAGAAGTTCACTGATTTTACAATTACCCAGCCACTCGATTTGAAGAACAAGCTTATGAAAATTCGAGAGAAGGGTTATGCATTGTGTGAGCGTGAGCTTGAAGATGGTGTTGATGCAGTTTCTGTACCGATTCGTGATTTCTCAAACAAAGTGGTGGCAAGTTTGACGATGACAGGTTTGAAGGGCGTAGATGAACCCTTGATTCAAGATGTCGTTGAAGCTGCGTATAGAATTTCCCATAATCTCGGATACAATGAATAATTGAATAAAGACCGCATATTAAAGGCTTTGCTGTATTCAGTAAAGCTTTTTTTTATGCATGTTTTTTGATAATTCTTGACAAGGTTATATGCTATCAGTAAAATTAGTAGTGTATTCCATTATGCGAAATGAGATTCCGCAGAGCGGAATAAAGAGCATTTATCACTTATTTACTTTAATGAGTAGAAGGAGGGCAAAATGAAAAAGGTAATGGGAATTTTAGCAATGCTTGTGCTGGTAACATTTGCACTTGCAGGATGTGGTTCTGGAGAGGGGACTTCAGAAGGAAATGCACCAGAGAGCATGACAATCAAGTTTAGCCACAATCAGCCAGAAAATAGTTCTGAGCACGAAGGTGCAGTAGCATTCAAGGAGAAGGTGGAAGCACTTAGCAATGGACAGATTACAGTAGATATCTATCCGTCAATGCAGCTCGGATCTATGCGTGAGCAGGTGGAAGGCGTTCAAATGGGATCGCATGAAATGACATTGCAGCCAATTGCAGTCATGACACCTTTTGTTGACGAACTACAGGTTATTGATTATCCCTTCCTGTGGCCAAATGCGGCGAAAATGTGGGAAGTGCTAGATGGTGATACAGGTGCGCTTCTGCTTGAAAAGTCGGAAGCAAAAGGTCTGAAAGGTTTGGGATTCTGGGGTGCAGGCTTTAAGAACTTCACAACGAGCAGCAAACAGATCCATACGCCTGAAGATTTTAAAGGCGTCAAGATGCGTGTTATGCCTTCGCCACTGCTGATTGCACAGTATGAAACATGGGGTGCAAGTCCAGTACCGATCGAATATGCTGAGCTCTATAACGCACTGCAGCAGAAAATCGTAGATGGACAGGAAAATCCAATTTCGACAATCGCCATGAATAAGTTTTATGAGGTTCAAGATAACCTGATTATCAGTAATCACGGATTCCTTGCATATGAGTTCATTGCAAACAAGACTTGGTTCGACAAGCTATCCGATGAAAACAAAAATATCATTCTGGAAGCTGAAAAATACGCTAGAGATATCCAGCGCGAGAGCCTAAGCGAAAAGGAAAGTGCATATCTGGATGAAATCAAGGCATCGGATATCAATGTCTATGAGCTGTCAGAAGAAGAACGCGCAGAGTTTGCTGAAGTTTCAAAAGCGGTACATGCGAAATTTGCAGATTCAGAATCGAAGAAAGAAATTCTAGACAGGATTTATCAAGAAACAAACTAATATATGAAGAGGTTTTCTGACTCCGGTCATTAAACCTCCTCCTCCAAGAAAGGTGAGAAAATATGAGATTTCTCGATAAGCTAGAGGAATACTTTTGTGGTGCTGCACTCCTTACAGCCACACTTATTGTATTCACAAACGTTATTCTAAGATACGTTTTTAAATCGGGTACAAGCTGGGCTGAAGAGCTGGTCAAGTATCTGATGATCTGGATTACGTTTATCGGAAGCAGTATCTGTGTGAGAAAGCACGCCCATGTGAGTATTGATTTCTTTTATGAAATGCTGCCGGTCAAGAGCAAGCGACTTGCGACAATCGTTGTGGATATCATCGCATTGTTCTTCACGGTGAGCATGGCATTTTACGGTAGCAAGCTTGTAATATTCAGTATCTCTACTGGTCAGGTTTCTCCAGCACTTCAGCTGCCAATGTGGATTCCGTATGTTGCAATCCCCCTCGGGTTTGTGCTGATGTCCTTGAGATTGGCTCAAAATCTTTACGCGCAGGTTTTTATGAAGGTCCATGTTTCTGAAAGCGGGGTGAACTAGTATGTTGCTTGTACTGATTGCATTACTCATAACCCTGCTGCTGGGCAGCGTTCCGATCTTTATTGCACTTAATCTGACAGTCTTCCTAGTCATGCTGTTTTTCACGGATATGACACCGATGATTATGATTCAGAAAGCGTTTGGAGGCGTAGATAAGTTCGCACTCATGTCCATGCCATTCTTCATCTTTGCAGCCAATGTCATGGTCGTGGGCGGTCTTTCTGACAGAATTCTGAAGCTGACACGAAGCCTTGTGGGCAACGTGAAGGGCGGACTGGCATATACGACAGAATTTGCCTGTATGGTATTTGGCGCACTGTCGGGATCGAGTCCAGCGACAGTAATCGCCATGGGCAAGTCCCTTTATCCGGAGCTGATCAAGCAGAAGTATCCAGAAGGCTTCTCTCTTGGTCTGATTACATCCTCAGGGTCTGTCGCACTTCTTATTCCTCCGAGTATTACCCTGATCATCTATGCGACAACAACAGGGACTTCAGTTGGGGAACTCTTTATGGCAGGCATCGGCGCAGGGATCGTTTACGGCCTTGCAACTATGGTTTATATCTATTTCTATTCGAGAAAGCACGCCCTTGCTGTTGATGGTAAGGCAACTGTGTCAGAGGTGCTGACCAATATCAAGGATGCGGCATGGTCGCTTGCAGTACCTGTTATTATTCTGGGTGGTATTTATTTTGGTATTTTCACACCGACTGAGTCAGCAGGTATTTCTGCAGTCTATGCAATCTTTGTTGGTATGTTCATCTATAAGGAAATTGATTTTAAGAAGCTGGTCGAAATCTGTGTTGACTCTGCAACAACATGTGCACAGGTGCTCATACTTGTAGCTGGCGCCCAGACATTCGGATGGTTCCTCACGGTTGCCCGTGTACCACAGGCCCTGACATCAGGTATTCTGCAGAATGTTCATTCGCCCATCGTCTTCCTGCTGATTATCAATGTGGTCCTTCTGATTGTAGGTATGTTCATGGACGGTGTCGCAGCCATTATCATTCTGGCACCACTGCTCTATCCAATCGCAACGAGTATGGGCATTGACCCGGTACACCTGGGGATTATCATGGTTGCAAACCTTTCAATTGGTAACTTTACACCGCCGTTTGGCCTGAATCTCTTTGTGGCAAACAGCGTGACCGGTGTGTCGATTTCCAAAATCATTCCGGCAGCGGTTGTGTTCGTATTCGTAAGTATCGCAGGTCTTCTTCTGATCACCTATGTTCCAGACATTTCACTATTATTGCCAAGGCTAATTTATGGATAAGCTGAGAGGTTGCTATATGACTGTTGATATGAATAGATTTATTGAGAAACTGAACCGGATTAACGCGGTCGGCTTTGAACCGGATATGGGTATTTCCAGACTTGCACTTACTGGACCCGATTTCGAAGCTCGAAAAATCGCAAAAAGCTATTTTGAAGATATGGGCTTAGAGGTCAGGGAAGACAAGATTGGAAATATCATTGGAAGAAAAGCGGGAACTGATGCTTCATTGCCATCAGTTCTCGTGGGTTCTCACATCGATACGGTGCCAGGCGGTGGCGCCTACGATGGCACCCTGGGGGTCATCGCAGCTGCTGAGGCAGTTCAGATGATGATCGACCATGAGATTGAGCACGAACACCCTGTCGAGATTGTGGTATTCAGCATAGAAGAATCCAGCAGGTTCAACGTGTCTACCGTAGGAAGCAAAATCATCACAAACAGACTTGGCCTGGACGCCTTGAAATACTACAAGGACAAAGAGGGACAATCAATCCATGATGCGCTGTCTGCACACGGCATCTTGGACCAGCCGATGACCTACGTGACCCCTGAAACAGTCAAAGCCTTTGTAGAACTGCATATTGAGCAGGGCCCCATATTGGAACGCAAAGGAATTGACATTGGAATCGTTGAAGCCATTGCGGCACCGAGCCGTATGCGGATCAAACTCATTGGAGAAGAAGCCCATTCGGGTAGCTGTCCTATGGAAATGCGAAGAGACGCGCTCACAACTGCCTCAAAGATTATCGTAGAGGTTGAAAAGAAGGGGCGAGAGGAGTCAAAATACAAAACCGTTGCCACTGTAGGCAACTGTGAAGTATATCCTGGCGCTATGAATGTGGTTCCTGGGCAGGCAATCATTTCAATTGACATAAGAGGCGTTGATGTCAGCAGTATTTTGCGCACCTTCAATTACATCACTGAGCGTACGAAGGAAATCTGTGAAGAGAATCAGACGGATTACCGGATTGAAATCATCAGTCAGGAGAAACCGGTCATTTTGGATGAAGCTCTACAGAGTGAGATTCAAGTGGAATGTGAAACTTTGGGATTGTCTTATCAGCGTATGCTGAGTGGCGCGGGACATGACACAATGAATCTTGCAAAGCTCGTACCATCATCACTAATCTTCATTCCATGCGTGAAGGGTGTCAGCCACAATAAAAATGAAGCCGTAAATCCAAGAGATTTGGAAAACGGCCTTAAAATACTATATAGAACGCTGGTAAAACTGGCAAAAAAAAATGCCTAAGAGCAAAATGCTCAAAAGCAAAATAATGGTTATTCTCATTATAGCATATGGTCCTAGGGCTTGACCATATGAGATTTTCGACTACAGAGAGGTCGTTTATGAAAACTTTAATCAAAGGTGGGCGGGTTGTTGACCCCTCCCAAGACTTAAATGAAATAAGAGACTTATTGGTTATAGATGGTAAAATAAAACAAATTGATAAAAATATAACAAATGATGATGCGGTCATTGTTGATGCAAGGGGAAAATATGTTGTCCCAGGGCTGATTGATATGCATGTTCATTTCAGAGAGCCGGGCTTCGAGCATAAGGAAAGCATTGAGACAGGGTCAAGGGCGGCTGTGGCAGGCGGTTTTACCACAGTGGTCTGCATGCCGAACACAAATCCGGTCATTGATTCCGTTGAAACCATTCAGCTTATTCAGAAAAAGGCCAAGTCAGCGCCCTGTAATGTGCTCATGATGGGGAGTATTACACAAGACCTTGCAGGAGACACTTTGTCGCCCTACGAGCAGATGCTGGCACACGGCATTGTTGGAATCACCGACGATGGAAAGAGCGTCGAAGACACATCAGTCATGCTGGAGGCCCTGAAAGCGGCACGTGCGCTTGGTCTGGTAGTGGGATGCCACTGTGAGGATCCCAAACTCATGTTTGACCGCTCGATTAACATGGGAAGACTCTCAAGTGAGTATGGACTCAAAGGCATTCCGGCCCTTACAGAGGAAATCATGATACTCAGAGATGCCTTTCTTGCTGAAGAGACAGGTGCCCATGTCCACATCCAGCATATTTCTTCAAAACGGGGTGTGGAAATTGTACGCACTGCAAAGCAAAGCGGTGTGAATATAACCTGTGAAGCGGCACCCCACCACTTCACCTTGACTGAGGACGCCATTAGAAGTCATGGGACAAATGCTAAAATGAGTCCGCCACTACGCGTGCAGGAAGATGTTGAGGCTTTGAAGCAGGCACTGGCAGATGGAACCATTGATGTAATCGCGACAGACCATGCACCGCATACCTTGGAGGATAAGGCAGCGGATCTGGTTAAAGCGGCAAATGGCATCGTCGGCCTTGAAACATCTGTTGGTCTTGCCCTGAATGAGCTCTATCATACGGGTCTTCTTGAAATGAATGAAATCGTGCGAAAAATGAGCACGGAGCCGGCAAGAATCCTTGGAATAGACAAGGGGAGCCTGAAGGTCGGAAGCGATGCGGATATTACGATTATTGATACGGAAAAATCCTGGTGCGTCGACGCTGCCGCCTTCCAGTCAAAGGGTGTCAATACACCATTTCAGGGAATGCAGCTTAAAGGCAAGGCTGTGATGACGATGGTAAATGGAGAAATTGTATATGTTGAGGAGGGCTGCACATGTGTGTAGACAATAGTAAAAAAAAGGTGGTTGAGGCTGCCGTTAAGGATAATTCGGAAATTGCACAGGGAATTTATGCCCTTTCGTTTGAACAGAAAGAGATTGCTGCGCTTACCAAGCCGGGGCAGTTTGTAAACATATACTGCAAATCACAAGCACTGCTTCTGCCGCGTCCAATCAGCATTTGCGAGGTGGATGCTGAGTCGGGTCTGGTTAAAATCGTCTATGCAGTGGTGGGTAAGGGAACAAAGGAACTCGCTGAAATCAAAGCAGGCGATACGGTGAAGGTCCTGGGCCCACTTGGCAATGGATTTAGGCTTGACCCTAGCGTTGACCAAAGTATTCTGGTCTCTGGTGGTGTTGGTACGCCGCCGATGATTGAGCTTGCCAAGCGTCTGCCGGGAAAAATTACAGCCTATGTGGGATTCAGATCAGAGCCCTACTTGATTGAAGAGCTGCAAAAGTATGCGACGGTCCATATTGCGACAGACGATGGCGCAGCGGGCTTTAAGGGCAATGTTATTGAGCTGATGAATAAGCACGAAGCCAGTGCCCAGATGATTTACTCATGTGGCCCCAAACCCATGCTGAAGGCACTCAAGGCCTGGAGTGAGAAGAATGGGGTTCCTGCCCAGCTTTCACTTGAAGAACGCATGGGATGCGGTGTGGGTTCGTGCGTCGGTTGTGTTGTGAGAATAAAAGATGACAGTCCCCAGGGCTGGACATATAAGAAAGTGTGTAAGGATGGTCCTGTATTCGATTCTGAGGAGGTAATGTTTGATGAAATCTTCAAGATTAAAGGTTAATATTGCAGGTGTGGAGCTGAAAAATCCTGTAATGACAGCATCGGGTACTTTCGGTTCAGGAGAAGAGTACAGTGAGTTTCTTGATTTAAATGAGCTGGGCGCCGTTGTGGTAAAAGGTGTTGCCAGTGTCCCTTGGAATGGGAATCCTGCGCCAAGAATTGCGGAGACATATGGCGGGATGCTGAACAGTGTGGGACTTCAGAATCCAGGCGTGGACTATTTTATCGAAAAATCGGTGCCTTTCCTGCGACAGTTCGATACGAAGATTATTGTAAACATCTCCGGCAGAACCATTGATGAATACTGTGATGTTGCAAAAAAACTCAATGAAGCGGATATTGACATGATCGAGCTGAACATTTCATGTCCAAATGTAAAAGAAGGCGGGGTTGCCTTCGGAACAGATCCTGATATGGCAGAAAAGGTCACACGCGCAGTCAAGGCTGCTACCAAGTATCCCCTTATCGTCAAGCTTTCTCCCAATGTAACGGATATTACAGAAATTGCCCGTGCGGTTGAGCGGGGCGGAGCTGATGCGATTTCCATGATCAACACCCTTTTGGGCATGCGTATAGATATTAACCGAAAGAAGCCTGTTCTTGCCAACAATGTTGGCGGCTACTCCGGGCCAGGTGTAAAACCAGTGGCGGTGAGAATGGTGTATCAGGTAGCAAAGGTAGTCAACATACCAATTATTGGCATGGGTGGTATCAGCAGTGGAGAAGATGCGGTTGAATTCCTGCTTGCAGGTGCTTCGGCAGTTGCCGTTGGCGCAGCAAATTTCTCAAATCCAACTGCGACGATTGATGTGAAAGACGGTATTTTGGACTACATGGAAAAGCAGAACTTCAACTCCGTTGAAGAAATACAAAAGGCATTTGAAGAGCACTAGCAATCAGCTTTTCGAAGAACATATATATTGAATCTCCGTTTCCATTCATTTGAATGGTTCGCAAAATCAAAAACCTCTTCATAAATTGAAGAGGTTTTTTGTCATGAAATTTTAGCTGATTTGATAAATGTGCACGAAGTTAAAGCTGCAGGTAAACCGCAGTCGCGTCATCGTGTTTGCGCAGCCTTTTGTGTGTATCAAAGCCATTTTGTTCGATCTGGCGGAGGGTTGGAATAAGCCCATCAACACCTAGCGTGTCCACCGCGTCAAAAAGACCTTCCAGAGAACAGTGATCAAATTTATTGTATAGGGCTGAGTAGCCGTCTGACATAATCAGAATGGCATGGACCTCTGACTTTGGAAAGGTGTAGTATATCCCTCTTGGAACAGCAGAGATGTCATGTTCCAGAATAGCGTAGCCCGTCTTGGTGTTCATGGACATTCTGTTTCGCTGAAGCTTGTCCAGTTCAGCCTGTGTGTAGCCATTGAAGACAATTTGGCTGCTGCGGTCAGGGGTGCTCGCAATCATTTTGATTACTTCAGAATCCAGGGCTTCTATCTTGGTATCGGTAATGACCTTGTGGTTTCCATTTTTCAGGCGCAAAACGATTTCGATATCTCCAAGGACGTAGCATTCAAGGTCCACATCATTGCTACGTACGATTCCAATACCGGCAGAAGCGCGGTCAAGTTTTGAAAGGGAACTTGGGTCTGCGAATCTGGAGAAATCCCTATTAATGGCATGGATCCCACTTGTGAGAATGCTGTGAATGGAATCGTCGATATTGGACAAAGACCGGTTCAGGTAATGCGTCCACCAGTCCACCATCCACACAACGTCGTTTGGTGCACTTGTCACCTGTGTCTTGTTGAGCGGCAGTGCACCATCCATAACCCATGCGGCATTTTCTGTCAGACCGCACGCATCTTCATTATGCTGTTTGTAGGTATTGGTAATCCAGTCTGCATGTTTCATGATATCGACCTCCCATTGGGTACCAGTTTGTAAATCAGTGTGCTCAACAGGCCCGAAACAATGACGAGCAGTGCGCCGTATGCCATAGCCAGGCCTAGGCGGTACTCAAAGACGCCATTGACCATAGCAATGGAGAGGGGCTTGTTTGAAGCGGTATATAAAAATGCGGACAAGGTGTACTCGCCCAGACTTCGAATGAAGACAAGGAGAAATCCAGCCAGCATGCCAGGTGTCAGAATCGGCACAATGATGCGGTAGAGCGTCTCCAGGCCGTTTGCACCGAGGCTCTTTGAAGCCTCGATATAGGTATTGTTCAGTCCATTCATAGACACCCCGAGGGTCTTGACCATGACGGGAATGGAACTGATAAAGTATGCAATGGGCAGGAGAATGAAAGAACCTGCAAGTGCGTGATTGAGCGTGAACCAGGTCGGTTTGTTGAATGCGTTGATGGTGTTTATGGCGATGGCACTGGCTGGCATGGTCCATGGCAGCATAATAAGCAGCTCCATGAAGGGTCTTATCCTGTATTTCGATTTTACGAGTATTGCCGAGGCTGGCAGTCCGATCAGGAGTGCTGCCAGGGCGGCGGATAAAGCCATCAGAATACTGTTTCTAAACGGTGCGAAGACCCTGGGCTTGGTCAGTATGGCAACATAGTTGTCTATGGAAAATTCGTGAGGAAAAATATCGATCATCCAGGAGCCGGGTTTTACAAATGACACAATGAATATGAGCAGGACAGGTGCCACAATGAGCAGACACAGGGTGAAGAGCAGTCCGTGCTGCAGTGCTCGAAAGGCTGGTCGCTTTAGATGCACTGGCTTGAAAGCAAGGCCGCGCACAGAACCCGTAAACTGAATTTTTCTTTCGTATGCAACCATCAGCCACCAGAATGTCAGGGAGATGCCAGTCAGGACAACGACCTGCATGGCAGCAACCGACATGTAATTGTTTGCCTTCGCCATGAGAATCTGTACGGTAAGGACCCGGTAGCTTCCTCCAAGTATACTCGGCGCAGAAAATGAGCCGATGCCGGACATGAAGGTCATGATGCTTGAAGCGACAAGGGCTGGCTTCAGGTAAGGAAGTATGACTGTGCGAAAAACAGTCCACTTGGACGCCCCCATGTTTCGTGATGCCTCAATGAGAGAGGCGTCGATCTGCTTGATTGCAATCGATACGTTCAGATAAAAGTAGACGTATTGAGTATAGGCGTGTACAAAAAGTATGCCGCTGAGTCCGGTGAAGTGATAAGGAATCGTATCGAGGTGCAGGAGCATCTTTATGGATTGTGTGACCATGCCGCTTTCACCATAAAGCTGCATGAATGCAAAAACAATAATGAGACCCGGTAGGGCAATGGGAATGAGAAGAATCTTGTCAAGCGCACTTCGAAAGGGTGTTTCAAAGTAGTGTACAAGGAATGCCAGGAGGGTTCCGATGCCTCCGCAAACGACTACGGTCAGGCAGGCCAGTACGATGGAGTTGACCAGGGCCTGTAGGTTGTTGGGTTCTTTGAAAAATGCAGTGTAGGCAAGAAGTGACAGACTGCCGCCTTCGGAAAGACTGACTTCAAGTGTCTTGAGTGCCGGAATGAGAATGAGAAGAACAAGGCATCCTGTCAGCAGACCTGTAAGGCTGTAGTCTATCCATTTTCTAAGTGTGTATTGTTTAACGTGGATCAAAGGGACTACCTCCTCATGCCTTCAATATGACAACCGAATGGGGATCTATTTCGATTTGAACCGGGTCGCCAACCGTCAGGAGTCTGCTGTGGGTGAATGTGTTTGGCTGAGAAACCTTGATGGTCTGGCCAGCCACGCCAATCTGATATTCCTTGAGGCTGCCTGTGAAAAAGACGTCTTCCACAATGCCTCTTACGGTCATGCTGTCTGAAGTATCCAGAGGCTTTATGTGCAAGTTTTGCGGCCTCAATGAGATGCGTTCATCCGGTTGAAGTGAAAGCGGATCCAATTGCATGGCCCTAGCAAATTCAGGGTTTTGTGACAGAAAAGCACGGGACCAAAGATTGGTGTCGCCTACGAATTCGGCAACAAATGCATTTTGAGGCTGATTGTAAATCGCTTCTGGTGTGCCGACCTGAAGACATTTTCCCTTGTTGAAGACAGCTATTCTATCGGACATGGATAGGGCTTCTGTCTGGTCGTGTGTTACAAAAAGCGTGGTAATACCCAGGTTTCTTATGATCTTTGCTATTTCTATTCGCATGGAGGCCCTAAGACGTGCATCCAGGTTGGAGAGGGGCTCGTCCAAAAGGAGAACCTTGGGTTCCATAGCCAGGGAGCGTGCCAGGGCGACGCGCTGCTGTTCACCTCCGGACAGCTCAGAAATCTGCCGCTTTTCATAGCCGGAAAGCTGGACCATTTCAAGATACTTCTCTACCCGTTCACGGCAGGCTGCCTTTGAAAGGCGGCTTATTTTCAGGCTGTACTCCACATTCTCGTAGACTGTCATGAATGGGAAAAGGGCATAATTCTGAAATACCATGCCAACGGCACGCTTTTCTGTAGGTGTATCTGTTACATCCTGCTTACCGATGAGGATGTTTCCCCGTTCAGGTGTAATCAGACCAGTTACGATTCGAAGGAGGGTGGTTTTTCCGCATCCAGAAGGACCGAGCAGTGTGAAAAACTCTCCTTGATGGATATCCAGACTAATGTCGGCGCACGCGCGGGTTTGCCCATAATTTTTTTCAATGTTTGTAAGTGTGACCGTACCCATAATGCCTCCTTTAAAGGCTAGAATAATAAGGTGCAATTTGAAAGGACAAAAAAAGGACAAAAAGCGTAAGGAGAAAAGGTCTCCTTACGCTGAATAAGTCTTATAACGGATTATTGTGCGTCTTTCTGTGTGTCTTTGATTTCAGTATCCCATTTTTGCATCCACTCAGATTGTGTTTGCGATAGGGCACCCCAATCAACATCCATTACATTCAGTTCAATTGCGCCCATCCATGCAGGAGCTTGTGCAATTGCATCAGGATGTGTTGGCATTCTGTTGAACGCGTTTGCATACAGCGTTTGGATTTTCACACCACCTGCAAAGTCGATGAAAGCTTTTGCTGCCGCAGGGTGTTTTGCATTGTTGATCAGACCAATACAGTCTGTGATTACTGGAGAACCACTTTCAGCATTGACGATTTCAAGGTTCATGCCATTGCCTTCGCGGTTGTCTATTACAGAACTTAGTGTTGCAAAGCTCACGCTTGCTTCCTGTCTGCCAATTGCTTGGAATTGAAGTGATCCGCTTCCGTAGTATTGCTTGGTATTCTTATCTACATCAGCAAGGTAGTTCCAGCCATCTTCAATGTTTCCTGCTTTTTCATACTGCTGAAGCAGTGCAGAGTAAGTAGCGCGTGCAGATGATGAAAGGGCGTTTCTGAAAACCAGCTGGTCTTTGAAACGGTCTGCAGTAAGGTCATTCCAGTCTGTTGGTGCGTCTTCAGCGGAAACCATATCCGCATTGTAGAAGAGTACGACAGGTGTTTGGATTGTACCATAGAAGTAACCCTCTTCATCCTTGAAAAGAGGATTGATTGCAGCGCCCCAGCTTGGCTCGTATGATTCAAACAGATCTTCCTGTTTCAGCTCAAGGAATACTGCCGATGATGCACCGAACATGACATCCGACTGCGGATTTTCCTTTTCAGCGCGAACGCGGTCGGCAAGCTCGCCTTTAAGGTTGATAAATTCCACTTTAACGCCTGTTTCCTTTTCAAACTCTGTTGCAACAAGCTCAAGCATATCTTCGCCGTGTGTTGAGTAAACAACGACTGTGTCTTCAAGCTCAACTGTGTCAGCTGGTTCTTCAGCTGGCGTTTCAGCAGGTGCTTCTGCAGCAGCTTCCGTTGCTTCAGGTGCCTCAGCAGGTGCTTCGGCAGGCGCGTTTTGCGAGCAGCCCACCACTGTCATCAGCATAAAAGCGACTAACAGAAGGCTCATAAATTTTCTTTTAAACATTCAGTCCACCTCGTTCGTAAGAATCCCATTTTTATCTAATTAATCCAACTCGTCTGATAATACCATCTGATATTTAAGGCTTCTATAAATATCAAAAAATTTGATGTTCAAATAGTAATTGTAAAAACATCAAATACCCGACAGATGAGCTTGGCATTCGTGAAGTCGCTGGAAATACTAGAAATACGGCATTTCAGCAGAAAATCTCACATAAGAATATACAAACATGTTGCACATTACATATATCTTCTATACTATTAATAGCAAGATAATGTGCATATTTATGAGCTCATCATATAGAAGGGACGTGGCGAAATGAGCCATTCGAGCAAGCTGCTGAAGTCTTATGCGTTTTACATTGTATGCGCTTTTGGTGTCAGCTTAACCATTAAGGCCAATGTGGGTGTGAGCTGCTTCAACAGCATGACTTTGGCGGTATCAGAGGCGGTCAATATAAAGGTAGGCACCATAACCATGTTTGCGCATCTGATTTTCTTACTATTTTATATGTATCTGACACGGTTTTTCCAAAGAAAGAAGTACATCATTCAGACCTTGTCACTTCTGATGTTTGGAACCTGTATCAACTTCTTTACCTATACAGTGCTTGCCAAGCTTCAGGTGGACTACTATGTGCTTCGAATTTTGCTGATGACACTGGGAACGGTGATTACAGCCTCTGGTGCAGGAATGATTGTCAGCTATGACGCGATTACCTTTCCGGTGGAGGGCGTATGTCTGGTTCTCTCGGAGCGCGGAAAACACTCCTTCACGTTTATGCGGTATGGCGTAGATGTGATCGCAATTGCAATTTCATTGAGCATGACCCTATTCTTTTCTCTGGAGCTGTTCATACGTGAAGGAACCATTATCAGCATGATTCTTTTCTCATTTACAGCGGGATGGATCAAGCAATGGCGTTTAAATAGGGCCATGGCTGAAGAAAAGCGGATGACAGGCGCCGTGTAAAGGTCCTTGACTTGGAGTGCACTTCAAGTGATAGAGTGAAAATGAAGATAAATGAACACTCGGATAATGGATGGAAGGAGTTTCGAATGCAGTATAGAAAATTCGGAAAGACAAATGAACAGGTGTCACTCTTGGGATTTGGATGTATGCGCCTGCCGGTGATCGGCGGGGATGCATCACAGATTGATGATGAAAAAGCCATTGCCATGGTACGCCATGCGATTGACGCGGGTGTGAACTATATTGATACGGCCTATCCCTATCACGGAAAGGGATTTGGTAAAGGCGGCGCAAGTGAACCGTTTGTTGCTAGAGCGCTTAAGGATGGTTACCGTGAAAAGGTCAATATCGCAACAAAGCTGCCTTCTTGGCTCTGTGAATCGCAGGCCGATATGGAGCGCCTTTTGGATGAACAGCTGAGCCGTCTTGAAACCCAGACCATTGATTTTTATCTGGTTCACGCGCTGAACAAGACTACATGGGACAAGCTCAAGACACTGGACATCGGCGCATTTTTGGACCGTGCTATTGCAGCGGGAAAAATTCGCTATGCAGGTTTTTCCTTTCATGACAATGAAGACTGCTTTATAGACATTGTTGATAGTTATGACTGGTCATTCTGCCAAATACAGTACAACTACTTGGACGAAAACTATCAGGCTGGGAAGAAGGGCCTTGAGTATGCTTCAGACAAAGGGCTGGGTATTGCCATTATGGAACCCCTGCGTGGCGGAAGCCTGGCACAGCAAATGCCAGCTGAAATCGAGGCGGCGTGGGAAAAGGCACCTGTGAAGCGTACGCCGGTGGAATGGGCACTTCGCTGGGTGATGAACCATCCAGAAGTTTCAGTAGTCTTAAGTGGCATGTCTGAAATGGTGCATGTCGAAGAAAACCTGAAGACGGCATCGGAAGGTGCTGCGAATTCATTGACACAAGAAGAGATCGGTCTTGTTGATTATGCCAAAGAGGTCTTCAACAGCAGAATGAAAATCAACTGTACAGGATGCCGCTATTGCATGCCTTGTCCGGTTGGTGTGGATATTCCGCAGAATTTCGGGCTCTATAATAACGCTTATCTCTTTGACAGTATGGCTGTTTTTCAGACGCGTTACAGAATGTTTTTGCCAGATGCATCAAAGGCGACCCAGTGCATTGAATGCGGAAAATGCGAGTCGCATTGTCCTCAGAATATTGCCATACGGGAAGAACTGAAGAACGTGGCACGTGTTCTAGGATAAAGGTGCAGCACCTTTATATGAAAGAAAACATATTTGAAAATCAAAACCGGACGAAGGCATTCGTCCGGTTTTTGTGTGTTCTGATGCAGGTCAACAGATACTTTGCCTTTGGAAGTTAATGATGCGCTGACTCTTCTGTCTCAACCACACAGGTTGTTTTGATGGTCTCCACGAGAAATTGAAGTGCATCAATGACATGTGGACGGATATCGCCGCCAATCAGAATGTACATGATATCATCGCCCACATTCAAATGGCCTTCGTTGAGCCAAGTACGGACGTGGAATATGCCGTCCATCTTCAGGGTTTTTTCAATGGCAGCGTTGACCTTGATTTCATCATAGGAAAACAGCATGCCGGTTACCTTGGTACCTGTATCTATGCCTTCGCGAACCTGTTTTTTGGGTGTCTGGCGAACAATGCCGTTATGAACCAGATACATGCCTTCTTCAAGTGCCTGTGGATCTGCTTTGGCTTCCTTGAGCCACTGATCGATGGATGGGGATGTTTTCATGGTATGCCTCCTCGTATGACTTCGTTTCCTAGATGAATAACGCCGGGTTTATCTGAATCCTATAGGAAGAGTTTATATCTATAGCCGAGCATTTGAATGAAGACCGTGGGTACAAATCTGTTTTTTGTGCGCTCATACATTCTTGATGCCGCGCCGCGCCAGTCATTCACGTCGTTTTCCGCGTCTGGAAAGTGGACTGCGGCGATCTGTTTGGGTTTGATGAGGTCACGGACCACCTTCTGTCCTCTAAAGGTTGAAATGTAGGGAAAGGGTGCGATGACCAAATCAACGGATACTTTGTGGAAGTCCACTGCCTGAAAATTTTGCATGGTGGGTTCTGCATCCCCTGTGATAAGACAGGTCAAGTGCTCCATTTCAATGAGAAAGGCATAGTGTTCGTAGGCTTCCCTTGCATCGTTAATATGGACCGTTTTCACAGGGTAGACGGTCATGTTTTCAAGAAGGATTGGCTTTGGGTTGGCCCCCTTGGCAAAAGCATAGCGGTCAGTATCAAAATCGACCCTGCCTTGTGCATGCAGTTCCAGTTTCTCCCGAACAGTCTGTCCACCAATTAAGAGGGACTCAGGATGGTTTTCCATATAGGCATGTGTCATTTCAGCAGAAAAATGGTCAGGATGTGTATGTGTATAAAGAATGGCATCAATGGCATCAAAGGGCGGATCCGCATGTATGATTTTTTCTGCAAGTGCCTGTGGTGTATCTGAATAGATGGGGTTACTGTATTTGCAAAGACCGTCAATAAGGACTTTGCTGTTTCCGGATATAATCAGCACACCTGCGTTTGCAGTATAGATGACTTCAATGGGATTATTCATGGCTGCAGGCGGTTCCTTTCAGTTTCATTCTTAGGTGGTTGAGTTGCATGGTCACGCAATTATTTTATCACATCATAATATGGATTTCCCTTTCATTTTCAAAGCTCAAGTGTAGGCTGTAAAAGGTACAGCCCGTTTTCTAGTTGAGATGACCATATGACTTCAGTATGCAAATTATGAAAATGTTTTCACAATTCTTTGATTTTGTGTAGACAAATAAAATGATTCTATATATAATGAGTTCGAACGTTATACATCCTACGTATGATGAAAAACAAAATTGACATACTTGAATATTTAAGGAGGCGTTGAAGGGATGAAGGTTGGACTCATATACACAAGTACAACCCCAGAGCTTATCGAGCTCGTTGAAAGGGAAACGCTGGAGGTGCTGGGTAAAGAGGTTGAACTGGTTTCATATCAGGACCCGAGCATTCTGGCAGAAACAAGAGAGCATGGACAGGTGACTGCAAATGGTGCGGCCAGACTTGTAGGCATGTACATGGACGCTGTGCAAAATGATGTGGATGCAATCATCAATCTGTGTTCTTCAGTAGGTGAAGTTGCAGATGCAGCACAGGACATGGCAAAGTACATCGGTGTGCCGATTGTCCGTGTTGACGAGGAAATGTGCCGTGAAGCCGTAAGACTGGGCAAGAAGATTGCGGTTATGGCAACACTTCAAACGACACTTGAGCCGACAAAGAACACAATCAAGCGTGTATCGAGAGAGCTTGGAAAACCGGTTGAGCTCATCGACGCACTTGTGGATGGGGCATTTGGTCTCAACCAGGATGAGTTCAAAGAACGCATGTTGACAGTGGCTGGACAAGTGGAAGAGGAAGCAGATGTGATTCTGTTTGCACAGGGCTCAATGGCTTATTGTGAAAACGTTATCTTTGATGCATATGGAAAACCTGTACTTTCAAGTCCGAGATTTGGTGCAAAAGCTTTGAAAGATGCACTAAATAATAAGGGCTTAATATAGTAGAATAGTAAATGTGCATGTACACTGTTAATTAATCGAGGGGGAAGAACAATGAAAAGTCAATCTATGAAGCGGATTATTAGTGGCCTGCTGTTATGTGTGATGCTGTTTTCATTAGCTGGTTGCGGGAAAGCAAATGCAGCAGATAAGCCAATCAAGATAAGAATGAGCCATACACAAGCGCCAAACTCAGTGAGTGATTTGACAGCAAAGGAATTTGCGCGACTTGTTTCTGAGAAGAGTGAAGGCAAAATTGAAGTGGATATCTACAGCAACTGTGGCCTTTCTGGCGGCGACCTGACGAAGGCGATAGAAATGGTGCAGACGGGGGATATCGACATTCACTCTGCAGCGCCGGTTAATATTGCGAACTTTGATGCCAAATTCTATGTATTCTGGCTTCCATACCTCTTCCCAACTGTAGAAGATCTGGTTGCAGCTACAAAGGATGAGGCAATCATTTCTGAAGTCAATACATGGCTTGACGGCATGAACATGACAATGCTTGGACTGAACAATGCCGGTGCACGTCAGATTACAAACAGCGTTAAGGAAATCAAATCACCTGAAGACCTAAAGGGCATGAACATTCGTGTACCAGGCGCAAACCTCTTCATCGACCTTTATAAGAACTACTTTGGTGCCAACCCGACAGCAATGGACTTTTCTGAGGTATACACAGCACTTCAGCAGGGGACAATTGACGGTCAGGAAAACCCAATCAGTGTATTTGACTCTTCTAAGCTGAATGAGGTCCAGGAGTACGTGACACTTTGGGACGGCGTCAGAGATACGACAATCTGGGTTATGAATGAAAAGAAACTGAACGGACTGAGCCCGGAGCATGCTGAAATCATTAGACAAGCTGCGACAGAAGCTATGGAGTGGGGCAACGGTTACCTGGCAGAAAACGAAGATGCGATCATCAAGAAGCTTGAAGAGAACGGTATTGTGTTCACTCGACTTTCAGATTCTGAAATCCAAGCCTTCAAAGATGCGTCAGCGCCAATCTATGACCAGTATGTTGAAATCATTGGTCAAGATGTAATCGATCTGTTCAAGAATATCTCCAAATAGTGAAGCGTGACAATAATGGGAGTCATATTCTGACTCCCATTATCTTAGATGAGGTGAAAACATGAAAAGAAGAATTATTGATTTCTGGGATAATTTCGAAGAGTACATGTGTGCCGTTTCCCTGATCATCATGACAGTGGTAACCTTCATAAATGTGCTTTCAAGAAAAATACCGAGCTTGAATCTTGCTTTTACACAGGAAATCGTGACAACCATGTTTGTGTGGGTATGCTGTCTGGCTTCGGCTTCGGCATTCAAAACGGATTCCCATATGGGATTTTCCTATTTCACAGATAAGCTCACTGGAAAGGCAAAATTCGTACATAAGATCCTTAGAATAGCTATCTGCTTCATATGCTACGGCATCTGGATCGCATACGGTGTCAGAATGGTCATCGGACAGTTCAACTCACACCTGGTGACGCCTGTAATGCAAATCCCCGGATGGACGATTGGCATGGCTATTCCGCTGTCAGCAGTACTGTCCATGATTCGTATTCTGCAGCATGAATTGAGGAAACGAGGTGAACTTGCGTGATAGCGGTCGTATTATTTGTATCTTTGGCAATACTTATTTTCATCAATATTCCAATATCAATCGCGCTCGGCTTATCCAGTGCGGTGACTCTGATGTATGCAGGCTTTCCACTCTCCTCCATACCATCCATCCTGCAGGCGACAGTTCAGAAGTTCGCACTGCTGACCATTCCACTCTTTGTTCTGGCAGGTGTGCTCATGGACAAGGGCGGTATTTCCAAAAGACTGATTCGTTTAGCCAACAGCATGATCGGACCAATCCATGGCGGTCTTGGCTATGTGGCAGTTATTGCGGCAATGTTCTTTGCGGCAATCTCAGGCTCCGGTACGGCAACGGTTGCAGCAATCGGCTCGATTCTCATACCTGCAATGGTTAAACAGGGTTATGACGCCGGATTTTCCAGTGCGCTTTCGGCCATATCCGGTTCACTGGGTACGGTCATACCTCCGAGTATCACATTTATCATCTATGGTATGATTACAGGTGTATCCATCAGCGACCTCTTTCTGGCGGGCATCATTCCAGGCATCATTTTTGCGACAATCCTTTGTCTGGCAGTGCTTGTAGGCGCCCGAAAAAATGGCTGGAAAAGCGATGAAGCCAAATCCACCAAAAAGGAAATCGGCAAGGCCTTCGCAGATGCGCTTTGGGGTATTTTGAGCCCAGTCATCGTACTTGGCGGAATTTACTCTGGTATATTCACACCGACAGAGGCTGCGGCTGTTGCGGTGGTATACAGTTTCATCGTAAGCAAGTTCGTCTACAAGGAACTTACCAATCAAAAAATTAAGGAAACCCTCTTCAGTACAGCAAAAACTACGGGAATCATTCTCCTGATTATCATGAATGCGGGCGTTTTCTCATGGGTGCTGACACAGCAGGGAATTGCCTATCAGCTTACAGATCTGGCCCTTGGTCTTACGGACAACAAGTATGTCATGCTTCTTGTCATCAACGTGATATTCATGGCAGCCGGATGTGTAATGGATAATACAAGTGCCATGTACATTCTGATTCCAATCATTCTGCCAATTGCGCAGTCACTGGGCATTGACCTGATACACCTTGGCGTCGTGATCGTACTCAACCTATCTATTGGGCAGGTTACACCACCGGTTGGACCAAACCTATATGTGGCAGCTGACATTGGCAAGGTAAAATTTGAAGAAATATGCAGGAAAATCGTACCCCTGCTGGTGGTATCCGTTATCGCACTGCTCATCATCACATATGTGCCTTGGATATCTACAGCCCTGCTGCCTAAATAGGCAATTTATCAAGCTCCAATTTGAAACGTGAAGAGTTGTCTTATATATGTAATTACATATATAATTGTGTATGCTAAAATATTGGTATATGCTCTGTAATACAACCATCGAAAGGAATCTGCGATATGTCATCCGAAAAAGCATTACTTAGTAAATCATTAGCAAATAAATCTGTGGTAGATCGTGTTGTCGATCAGATCACACAGGCCATTATTAATGGCGAACTGAATCCTGGAGATAAGATCCCCACTGAAGTTGAACTCTGTGAGGCTTTTCAGGTCGGGCGAAATTCAGTTCGTGAAGCCATTAAAATACTGGCATCCTTTGGGGTTGTTTATATAAAGCGTTCGGAAGGCACCTTTGTCAGCTCGAGCTTCAGCCATCGTATGCTGGATCCCATGCTTTACGGTCTGATTCTGCAAAAGGATTCCATTGAGTCCATTGTAGAGCTCAGAAAGGTCTTTGACACGGGTCTCATGCAGGTTGTCATGAACAAGGCGACAGAAACAGACCTTGAGCATCTTAAGGCAGAGCTGGCCAGTCTTGAAAGGGAAGTGATGGATGAGCATGCTTCTGCAAAGCGTGTGCTTGACCAGGATATTCGCTTCCATACAGCGATTGTGCTCTCAACGCATAATGAACTGATTCAGAATATCGCAAATTACATCGATCGGATTACGATTCCTTCACGGATCAAGACCATGGAGCAAATTTTGGAAAGCGATGAGCGTCTTCGATTTATCGAGCTGCACAGACAGATTGTCGATATGATTGAGAACAACGTTACAGCGGGTGTCGGTGAGGTTATTGAAAACCATTACACCTTCTGGGAAAAGAACTGAACCATGTAATGTGGTCCATGATATGGAGGCGTGCAAGTGATATATAGAAAAGCCAAGGAAATGACTGCAGTACCCCTTGAAAACTGTCAAAAGGGCGAGGGAACTGTACTTATGGAGAAGCTCTTTGAAGATCCAGAGGAAATGCTGGGTAAAGGCAGGGCTTATGTGCGTCATACCCTTAACCCGGGTGTGTCCATTGGAATGCACACCCATGAGGCGGAGATGGAGTCTATGGTCATTGTTTCCGGACGGGCTGTCCACAGGGTAAATGAGGAAGTCCAGTACCTCGAAGCAGGTGATTTCATTGCAGCAATGCCGGGAGACACACATGGGATTGCTTGTGATGGAGACCAGCCGCTTGTCCTCATTGCCCAGGTATTGTACGAATAAGAAGAAATTTTCACGACTACAAAGGTAGGACGTATGACGTATAACCAATAGTTGAAAACGGAAATCAGAGGTATGGAAATGAGAAAGGTATTGATTTCAGTAGCGCCGGTTTCGGCGCTGGACACCCATATTGATCCTGCAAAAATCGCCGCGGATGTCATTGAATGTGAAAAAGCCGGTGCGGGCATGGTCCATTTGCATGTGCGGGATCAGCACGGGAACCTGACGCCCAATTTGGATGTTTTCAGGGAAACTGTGGAGAGAATCCGTGAAAAATCGGACATTGTAATTCAAGCTTCAACAGGCGGTGTGTCCGGTCTGACGATTCAGGAGAGATGTGCACCCCTCTACGATGATCTGGTTGAAACGACTTCGCTGAATGTTGGGTCGTGTAATCTGGGGAATGCTGTCTATTGCAATCCCATTGATGAGGTGGAATACTGCCTTTCTGAGATTATCAAGACGAAGAAGGTGCCGGAAATTGAAGTTTTTGAACTGGGCATGATCCATACGGTGACTGAGCTCAGAAAGAAATTTCAAATGCACGATCCGCTTCTTTTTAGCATCGTGCTCGGCCACATCGGTGCCGCACCTGCCACCATTGAAGCCCTTACTGCACTGCGCAGTTTCATTCCAACAGACGCCCTCTGGGGGATAACACATGCCCATCGCAGAAACTATGAAATATTCACAGCAGCCCTGGGGATGGGCGCGTCAACCGTACGGGTTGGGTTTGAAGACAGTGATTACCTGGATGAGAATACACGTGTAAGCAGAAATGTGCTCCTGGTAGAGCGTGTGGCTGAGCTGGTCAACAAGGCAGGACTTTGCCCTGCAACACCTCAGGAAGCGAGAAACATGTTGAAGATAGAGGTTTAGGAGGCAATTAAGATGATTCCTATTCGTGAATTAGATGACAAGATACTGACTTCGTTTTTGAAGCCAGATGAAGTGAAAATTGAAGAAATGCTCAAGTCCAGCCTCGCTACCCTAAATAGGAAGATTGTCGTGCTTGACGACGACCCTACGGGAATACAGACAGTACACGGTGTGTCAGTCTATACGGACTGGAATCTTGAGACCCTCCGTCAGGGATTTGAAGAAGAAAGCAGCATGTTTTTCATCCTGACAAACTCTCGGGGGCTAACGGCTAGCGATACCCGTGTGCTGCATGCGGATATTGCAGAAGGCGTCGCGAGAATTTCCAGGGAAACAGGTAAGGAGTATATTCTTGTAAGCCGTGGCGACTCCATTCTCAGAGGCCATTATCCCCTGGAGACCCAAACCCTTAAGGATGTCATTGAAGCCAATGCTCAAACGCGCTTTGATGGAGAAATCATATGTCCGTTTTTCAAGGAAGGCGGTAGATTCACCCTTGAGAATGTCCACTATGTCCATGAAGGCGAGCGCCTGATTCCTGCCGGGGAAACAGAGTTTGCAAAGGATAAGACCTTTGGGTACAAGGCTTCTCATCTGGGGGCATGGATTGAAGAGAAAACGCAGGGAGAATACAGGGCAGATGACGTGACCTATATTTCTCTGGAGGATTTGCGCAGGCTGGAAATTGACAAAATAACTGGCGCCTTGATGCAGGTAGACGATTTTGGCAAGGTTGTCGTTAATGCAATTGACTATTGTGACCTAAAGGTGTTTGTCATTGCACTTGCAAAAGCCATGGCGAGTGGAAAGCACTTTCTGGTTCGAAGCGCCGCATCCATCACAAAGGTGCTGGGTAACGTGTCTGACAGACCGCTTCTTGGAAAGCGTGAACTGGTTGGACAGTCCAAGCACGGTGGACTCATTGTCATTGGGAGCTACACCCAGAAGACGACAGCACAGTTCAATGAGCTCAATAAGCTTGAAGCCATTCAGCTTGTGGAGTTCAACTCAGAACTGATTTGGGATCAGGATGCACTTGATGCGGAAGTCCTGCGTGTAAGGCGAGCCTGTGAAAAGAGTATGGCAAGCGGGCAAACCGTGGCCTTTTATACGAGCAGAAAGCCATTGAAGCTTAAGGACACCGATAAGGAAAATGCCCTAAAGGCCTCGCTTAAGATATCAGATGCTGTGACGTCAATTGTCTCTGGCATTTCTGTGAAGCCGGCCTTCATTGTCGCAAAGGGCGGCATCACTTCAAGTGAGGTGGGAACAAAGGCGCTCGCTGTGAAAAAAGCCCATGTTATGGGACAGATCAAGCCGGGAATTCCCGTATGGAAGACAGATGCGCAGAGTCGATTTGGGTCCATGCCTTACATCATCTTCCCGGGCAATGTCGGCGGTGTCACAACCCTGAGGGAAATTGCGGAAGAGCTGATGTGCTAGGAGGTGCCTGAATGCTGGTAAGTTTGAAAGACCTGCTTGATGAAGCAAAAAAACAAAGAAGAGCAGTCGGAGCCTTCAACTGCTACAATTATGAGACCCTGCGCGGAACGCTTGAGGCGGCAGAAGAACTGGGACAACCTGTCATTATTGCCTTTGGTGAAAACTATATGGTCAATATGGAAATTTCTGAAGTCTATGCACTTGTCTCAGAAATGGGCAGGAAGAGCCCTGTAAAGGTAGTCCTACATCTGGACCACTGCAAGTCCATAGACCATATTGAAGCGGCAATTGAAGCCGGCTTTACATCGGTTATGTATGACGGATCGCATTTGAGCCTTGAAGAGAATATTGCAAATACCAGGCGGGTGGTTGCAATGGCCCACGAAGCAGGTGTTTCTGTTGAAGCGGAGCTGGGATGTCTGGAGCTGGGTGCCTTCTCCAATGAAGAAGGGGCCAGTGCGGTTTATACAGATCCTGACCAAGCCAGACGTTTTGTTCTGGAAACGGATGTAGATGCTCTAGCTGTATCGGTAGGAACGGTACATGGGATGTACAGAGGGGAACCTAAGGTGAACCTGGATGTGCTGCGTGCGATCAATGCCTCAGTCGGCAAACCCCTGGTTCTGCATGGGGGCTCTGGCACACCACCCCATATCATAAAAGAGGCAATCAACAGCGGTATAGCAAAAATCAATGTAAATACCGAGATTTCTGTTCATGCCATGGAAGAAATAAAAAAATCGCTGGCTATGGAAGCTCCCCTCCATTTTTCTGCCCTGTCGATCAACAGCAGAAAGGCTGTTCGGTCGGTCGTCGGCAGATATATAGAATTGTTCTCGAATCTTTAGGACATTCTGGCAGCACCTCAGACGCGTACGCACACCCTTCGTGTCTGGGGTGTTTTTTTTGCATCTTACCTTCTGAAAACAGCAACTTGCATGCAGGTGCATTGAAACATCAAAGCGATAGGCATATACTGAAGTCAGAAGGGGGGAGGGTTCCATGAAAGTGACTGTTGAACAGGTGTCTGAAGAAATTGAGGAGGAAGTGGTCATACGCTGTCATGCGATTGATGACTCGGTTCAGGAGATACTGAAATTTCTGGAATCTCCACACCAAAAGCTGCTTGGCGACATCGACAAGGACAAGTATCTGCTTGAACCAGAAAAAGTCTTTTATATAGACACCGTGGACAATAAGGTCTTCATCTACTGTGAGAAGAAGGTCTTTGAGACCAGAAAGAAGCTTTACGAGCTTGAAGCGATACTTGGAGAACGCCATTTCTTTAGGGCATCCAAATCGATGATTCTTAACGTGGAAAAGATTGAATCTGTGCGGCCCTTGATTGACGGAAGACTGGAGGCCCATCTTCTGAATGGGGAGCGGGTCGTTATTTCACGCAAGTATGTGTCGGTGCTCAAAACAAAACTGGGGATATGAAGGGGGGATTATGATGACTTTGAAGGCGCATTTTGTTAAGACATTTTGGGAAATTTCCATGCTTTTCGGCGCGGTAGTCCTAGGTGTGCTCGTTTATATGCAGTTTGGCGGTCTTGAGGTACTCACGCGCAGGCATATTTGGCAGATTGCACTCCTGGTATCCACACTTGCCTTGAGGAGTGAATCGTTTATAAACTTCCACGGTCTGAGTGAGCATGCCATGCGGCAGAATTACTTCATCAGCTCAATCCTTGGAGACATCACCTTGATCATATTGCTGTATTACTACACGCCTGGAGGCGCATTTTTCCTAGGAAAAGAGACGGTGATACTCAGCGTATATATTGTATCCAAACTCCTCGTATATCTTATGATTTATGCAAATGCCGTACAGAGTGCAAAACAGATCAATGCGCATCTGAGCATGAAGCGTCAGACCTGAGAGAAGCCTTATAAATGGGAAGATTAAATCTTCTCATTTTTTTTGAATAAATATGACTTCGCAAGGAGCGCATGAGCATTGCATCAGTTTCAAGGAGGTATGACTTTCTAATGGAAGTTTTGGCAAATATGGAATAAAAGTAGCTTGAACACATATAATTAAAAGGCGTTCTCCGACGTAATGTCACACGGGGGAACGCCTTTAATAATGCATTTGAGGGACTAGGAATGCTGAAGACTCAAATTCAGCCCAGCCTTGTTGAGGGTACGTATAAGTGCAGGAATGAGTACAAGCTGTATGACAATACCGGGAAGGCCAGTGATTACCGCCCCTTTAACGTATAGGATTGGATTCATTTTGAGTCCCATTGTCAGTGTGAGAATACAAACCGTTAAGCCTGCGCCGATGCGTCCCAGAATCATCCCTAAGATAAGTGTTAGCCAAATATTTGCTTTGAATTGTCGTATAAGAACAGAAGTACAAAGACCATACATGGCGAGTTCAATTGCCATGACAGGGAGTATGGGATATGCCACAGGCATACCTGTTAAAAGACAGCTGAGTATGGGTGTTACAAGGCCGACGAGTAGTGCATAGACCGGCGAAAGGATGGCGCCCCCAATCAGAACGGGAATGTGCATAGGCAGAAACATTGGTCCACCCATACCGATAGTGTGAAAGCCAATTGGCAGAACAATGCCAATGGCAATTAGAACGCCTGCAATAATAAAGTGTCTGTTTTGCTGATTCATGATTTCCTCCTAATAAAAATACAAAAAGCCATGAAAGCGTCCTTCGTAGACAGGCCTTCATGGCTTAATTCCAAAGGTATGTAATTAACAATAGTGTTCTTCGAAGCGTGCTTTAAGCAATTGGATCACAGATTTCACTGCAAGATTTTCCGCGCCAATAACGTCAATTTGACATTGACTTGTAGGTAATAGCCACTTTTTAGCATAGGTACTTCCTATGGCTTGAGCTATTTTAGGGCTGATTTCTCCCATCATGGCATTTGCAGTGATAATCGCGATAGGCCCGATAATCAAATCGACCTTTGTGCTCATATAGACGATGGCATTTTCGCCGGTCGCACCATTGTCGGCACCGGCTCTAAGCATATTGGCAGTTGCATGGGAATTCGTTCCCAGCACAATGATTTCCATATCATTTGTTTTTAGTGGTTTTAAGCATTCTACAATGCTTCTGCCTATGCCGCCGCCTTTTCCATCAATTACGGCTATTTTCATGTTAGTCTCCTTGTTTTAAACTGTCAAGAAATTTTGACACAGCTTCGTTCAGGTCATCTATGCCACGGGTATTCAGACTTAAAGTCTCTACAGGACAGAGTCCTGTTTTATCCCTATTCTGTATGAAATCACATAAAATATCATAGCGAACTTCAATGTGATTTGGAATGACATCGAGAGCCTGTTTGGAGACAAGTCTGCCATAGATTGCCTTCACACCTGCATCGACTAGGAACACAGCCGCTCCACGACCGATAACCTTGTCTGCAACGATGCTGTTCTTCAGCAGTTCAGGCGCAGTGGTATAAAGCGTATAAATGGGCAGGATGCCTCTGTCTTTAGAAGTGTAGAGGATTTCTGAGTCTCGAGCAACGACAATAGACAAGTGGTTTTCGATCAAATGATGCATAGCTACTTCCATGTTCATAGGACAACCCCTCCCTTTTTAGAATTTTGTGCAAACTTATTATAGCACTTCGAAGGGGGACGTTGAAGTGCTGAATCCCATATGGAATTATTTAAGATCCAAAATCTATGTCGATTTACGAAAAGTATTAAAATTCAATATTTTTGGTGAACCTACAATGAATTATAAGTAGATGCTTTTACAAAGTAACATTTTTCATACCCCTGCCTCAACACATTTGAATAGAATATTCCCATTATTCACAACTAATTTGCAAAATCTCACAATTGCAGGTTCAATTAATAAACCACTCTGTTCATTCAAACGATTCAAGCGTCAATTTATCAATCATTACGACTCCAAGCATATACTTTTTTTATACACCTCTATTGTGATCATATTTCGCCCATAATCACTTTAACTGCTCCTAATTTTCCAGTTTCTCGTTTTCCACTTCCATAACCAATCTTATGAATATTCATTTCGGGAAGAGTTAAGTATTTTTCTGCCAAACACTTTATTATGCCCATTCCAGTTGGTGTAATCAATTCAGTCTGAATATCTTCTTGTACAAATGGGATGGCAGTATTTTCGAGCATGTTTCTTACGGCTGGAACAGGTACAGGTAGAACCATCCCGTTCCTACACTTTATATGTCCATTACCATCATGTAAGCTAGAAGCAAAGATTTTATCAGGAGAAAGTGCTGCAATACAAATCGCTACACCGACAATATCAACAATTGAATCAATGGCACCTATCTCATGAAAATAGATATTTTCTAAATTCTTTTTGTGCGCTTTCGCTTCAGCTAAAGCAATTTCAAGAAATATACGTTTGCTTATTTCTTTTGCATATTCATTTATAGCACTGCGCTCAATAATAGCGTTGACCCGATCTAAATTTCTATTTTTTGAAGCATTACAATAATCAGATGTACATGAATCCGCTAAAATAATTTTTTCATTTATAACAACATCAACATCTGTCATTTTAATGCCATGTTTTACAACTTTTTTTACAACCAACTCATACCCTTTAACATTTAATTTTGAAAGTTCAGCTTGTAAATATGACGGACTGACTCCCAAATCAATCAGAGCGCCCAATGACATATCGCCACTGACACCTGATGTACAATCAAAATATAATATTTTCTCACCCATATTTATTGCCCATTTTCTTTCAGTGCCCTCAGATACATTTCATCCCATGTTTTAAATTGTGTCTTACCTTGAACCGATGAATCAAAAGCAAAACGATCGCCTACCACAAAATCAGCACTCCAGTTTATGAATACTGCTGTAGAATATGTGTATTCTTCGAATGAATTGTAATGTGTATAATTTTTCATAAATGCATCCGTAAAGAGTGCTTGCAATTCTTCTTTACTCTCGTAAATTGCAACCATTCTTGTCTTATATTCATTTGAGCTCATCATAAGCAGGTGCCTTCTTTCTTGTTTTAAAATCATTTTAATTGTGAAAAATCATTCATCTTCGATTCACGCAAGTAGCATTTGGAAGATGAATGATTCGACGACTATATTCTTTCTAAAGTACGTGCGACTTTTATGAGATTCTCTGTCAATTGTTTTCGCTCTTGCTTAATCTCATCTTCTGACCATTTCATGAGTCCTTCACCTGTCTTGAATCCAAATTTACCTTCATTCATTTTTTCAGTTAAAATTGAGGCAGGTTTTACATCATTGCAAAGATCCTTAAATAGATAGTCATGAATTGAATACGTTAAATCTAATCCACCCATATCCATAACACCTACAGGTGCCAATATTCCAAGACGCATGCCGAAACCATACTTTATGGCATCATCAACAGCTTGGGGTTCAGCAATACCTTGTTCAATAATGTACAGCGCTTCTCTAAATAGAGAGTGTTGCATTCGATTGGCTAAAAATCCAGGAACATCTTTGTTGACTATAACAGGTTTTTTTCCTGCATCATTCAGTAATTCACATACACGGTTTACAGTATCTTCCGACACGTCTTCTGTTTTAATTACTTCTACAAGGGGAATCAAATACGGCGGATTCCAATAATGTGTACCAATGATTCGGGATTTGTTCTTAGATGTTTTTGCAATCTCTGTGATGCTGATAGCTGAAGTATTAGACGCCAAAATGGTATCCTTAGGACATAACTCATCAAGTTTCTTGAAGAAATCCTGTTTAATACTTAAATCTTCAATGATACATTCAAAAATAATATCAGCAAATTCTGCACCTTCTTGAATGTCCTCAGTTGTTGTAATATGATTCATGATTTCATCAAATTTTGACCTGTCAACGACAGCATTGTCACATAATATTTCTAATGATTCTTCTATTCGTCCTAACGGATCTGACTCTTTATCAAAATCACACGAAAAAATGAGTTTTACAGGATACCCTTTCATTGCAAAGAGCAGACCAATTCCAGCACCCATTGTTCCGGCACCAAGGACAGCAATATTTCTGATTTTTTTTGTCATCATAGCATCCTTTCAGACGTCTAGTATACGCCCCACTTGTATTCTCTTTTTTCAACGCCAGGCACAAGATCCTCTTCGTCAATCATTGCGACCATTCGTACGATTGAACCATCGCCCTTCCACCATCTTAGAGGAAATGCTGCGATGGTACATCGTTTACCGGTCACCATCTCAATGTCTCCACCAACGTTTTCAAATCCCATGACATTGTTTCTTAGCAATACATCATGCACTGGCTCCCATTCTGGAAAATCCTCAATAGGTGGATGTCCAAACATTTCTGTATACTCTTTAATGAGACGCGGTACAAAGGGACCTGGACCATGGTCAATCATATAGGTATAGCAGGGATGATCAATGGCTTGACAGTCAATACCCATTCCCTTAACTTTCTTTTCAACCAACCACTTTCCAGCTTCGATACTTAGGCCAGGACTATACATGAAGTAATCGTCATTTTCTCCCCAGCGCTTATGTGTACCTGTATTAATAATTACAATGTCGCCTTCTCTAATTTCTGGTGTTGCATTCTCTAGATCTTCTACTGTAATAAGCTCCCACCTGTCTTTTGGTATACTTACAATTACAGCATCTCCATAGTAATTTTCAAGTGGCAATTCATGTGTATATGCCGACTCTGGAATTACGTGTGAAGGTGAATCGGCGTGCGTGCTATTGTGCATATGAAAATTATTGAAAGTTTGAAGAAGTCTATAATGTCTTGGCATATAGTTCACTCTCTCAATAGTAAAATCACTATCAGCTGAGGGCCAAAGTGGACCTCCTTGACCGAACGGATGTGATAAATCGACTAAAACTGTTTTTCCCATAATTATTCTCCTTTTCCATCTATAAAGATTTTGTATTCTACACTGTATGATTAAAGCAATAAACATGCCAAATATACATTCGCATCTTAAACAAGTACAACCCCCTAAAGTAGAGTATCAGTGGACAAGTCCTCCTCATTTCACACTGAGTTCAATCACAATCCTGTTGCAGTATAGAAATATCGTTGCATCAATGCACGATTCAATTGTTGAGCCATTTATAATCTGTTATACTTGCAGTATAGAAATAATTAATACTTCTTTGTGAATGGAAGGTGATTCTATGAATCAAGTGTTAGCAATTAATCGTGTTTGCACTAAAATAAAACGAAATCTTCCCAGTATTGACGATCCAAAAGCTCAATATCTACTTGAGGAGATTCTAAATGATTTACAAGTTTTTCTTGATAAGGGCATCGATTTCAAAGAGGTTGTAGACAGTTTGGACGACAGTATTCTTATTACTGATGCAGATGGAAAAGTGTTGTATATCAATCCTGCATATGAAAATAATACTGGCATATTGCCAGAAGAAATTTTACACCGTTATATAAAAAATATTCTTGATGAAGGCAACTTATTTACTGGCGGTGCTATACCTGATGTGATTCAAACACATAAAAAAGTCTTACGGCTTTCTACCGTCGTTAAAAGCTCTCCACCTCGCGTAGGTTACGCAATAGGAGTCCCTGTTTTCGATGAACAAAATCAATTGAAGCAAATTGTTGTCAATAGTAGACCCATTGTTTCATTAAAGGCACTTCAAGAAGATTACTCACGCTTCTTAGAAGAAGCAAAATCATTTCATGAAACGGATACTATAAAAATCATTTCAAGTTCAAAAGAAAAAACAGACGGTCTTAAAAAAAGAATGATTGGTTCAAGTCAAAATGTTGAAAATATAATGAAAATTATAAATTTAGTTTCTGACACAGACGCAACAGTTTTAATCACAGGTGAATCCGGGGTAGGTAAAGAAGTTGTGGCAGATGAAATCTATTTAAAAAGTAACCGTCACAACAAACCCTATGTAAAAGTAAACTGCGCTTCTATCCCTTCTAATCTTCTGGAATCAGAACTTTTTGGATATGAAAAAGGGGCTTTCTCCGGTGCAAGTACAAATGGTAAAACGGGTCTGTTTGAACTCGCTAATCATGGTGTCATTCTTTTAGATGAGATTGGTGATATGCCTCTCGATTTGCAGGCAAAACTTCTCCGCGTCATTCAGAACAGAGAAATAACAAAAGTGGGGGGTACAAAACCTATATCACTAGACATTAGAATCATTGCGTCTACAAATAGTAATTTAAGGGAAAAGATTGAAAACGGCACTTTTAGGAGCGACTTGTTTTATCGTCTTAATGTCATCCCTATTCACCTAGACCCTTTACGTGCACATATAGAAGATTTAGAACCCTTATGTGATCATTTCATCAACATCTATAGCAACAAACATAAACGGTCTTTATCGCTAAGCAAGAATAACCTCCACATTATGAAGGCCTACAACTGGCCTGGCAATATTAGAGAGCTTGAAAATATTATTGAGTACCTTGTTATCTGTTGTTCAGGCAGCTCAGAAGCAGATAATGAAGTCCTTAAAAGTATTCTTGGATTTTCTACAAGCAGCGTTTCTTCAAAAGTCTTTGATTTGACTGAATCAGTTAGCCAATTTGAGAAACGACAAATTGAAAAAGTACTAAGTATTACAAACACGCTTCGAGAAGCAGGTGAACTGCTCAATATCAATGCATCTACCATCAGTAGAAAAATCAAACAATATGGCATTGTTTATGACAAAAGCCGATAAATACACATTCCTATGATGTGTGCCCAATTCTATAAATCGGATTATTAAAAAAGAGCAGAAATCTCTATAATAAAGTGGCGCTTGAACATATCCATGAATATGTTCAAGCGCCACTTTTTTCAAGTTCAAAACTGTTTTTCGATGAGGACTATCTGTCTCAATGAAGACTCTAGTTAAATGTGCTTTCGAACCTATGCAATAGTCTTATTGATCACCGATATGAATATTTTTTCTGCATCAGCAGGATAGATTTCCTCTAAGCCATTTCCAATATAGGCCCTGTTTTTTGAATACACAATATCAATCAAGTTTTTAATGTCCACATCTTTATCGTAATACTTTTTAAACTGAGTCGTTGCGCCTAAAGCTTCAAAAAAATCTTCCATTGCTTTTATACCCTGGTCCACGCTATTTACCTTAAAAACACGTTTGAAAAAAGTCTGGAAGCGTTCGTAATGGCTACCACATACATATCGGCACCAAGTTGGTATGATTAAGGCCAGCGCGCCACCATGTGGAATATCAAAAGCAACCGTCAAAGCATGCGCCATTTGATGACATGCAAAATCTCCGCCCGGCCCTAGCATATTACTGTGCGCCACTGTAGCAGCCCACATCATCTCGTCCCTAAATCGATTATCTTGTGGATCATCAATAAACTGACTTCCTAATTCAACTAAGGTCCTCATCGTTGCTTCACAGAGTGAATCCCAGAGCATCCCCTCTCTGCTTAAGTCAAAATACCGTTCGAAGCAGTGCGAAAAAATATCTACAAACGCGATTGCAGTCTGATAACTAGGGAGTGTATAGGTTAACTCTGGATTTAGAATTGAAACGGCTGGTATAAGCAAAGGGCTGGATAGCGCCACTTTTTTCTTTTCTTGATGATTGGATATAACACAGACTCCATTGGCTTCACTGCCTGTAGCAGGCAATGTTACAATTGTTGCAATTCTAAGGACTTTTTCAGGCATGAAATCAGGTCGATTTATAACTTGCCAAAGATCTTCATCACTTGTCATCCCTATACTGATTGCCTTTGCAGAGTCAATTACGCTACCACCGCCAATGGCTAATACCGTGTCTACATTTTCCTCAAAACATTTTTCTACACCCAGTCTGCATAAACCAATTTCAGGATTTGCTTGTACGCCACTAAGACAAGTATATGTAATGTTTTTCGCCTCTAAGGATTTCAGAACAACTTCTAGGAGTCCATTTTTTTCAATTCGTTCGCTCCCGTAATGCACTAGTACATGCTTGGCAAATGGCTTTATGTAACTTCCAATTTCTTTGTGTTTATCTTTACCATAGATTAAATTTGTAGGGAGTGAAAATTGAAAATCTAGCATTTTATCTACCCTCTCACCTTGCTTTATTTTAACAACGATTTTCCAATTAAATCCAAATAGCACATCCTGTTTGGTTACAAACCTAAAATTTCTCTCGCTTCATCTGGTGTCGCTAGTTTTTTGTTTGCCAGATTGGCCAAATCAGCAACGCGTTTTACAAACTGAGCATTTGAAGTGGCCAGTTCGCCTCTATTAAAGTAAACATTATCCTCAAAGCCCGTTCTAATATTCCCGCCTAATGCCAATGCAGCCAGCGTAATTTCCATTGCCCCTTTACCGATGCCAAAGGTACCCCAAGTACAGTTTTCAGGCAGGTGATTTACAACATATAAGAGACTCTCTACATCAGCTGTAAGTCCTCCCGGCGCACCAAGACAAATTTGGAAATGTAGCGGTGCTTGCAGTATGCCCTTCTTTAAATAGTAGAGGGCTGTATTTAACATCCCCATGTCGAAAATCTCTATTTCAGGTTTGACACCGACCTCTTGCATTTTCATGCCCAGTTTTTCCAAAAATTTCGGTTCATTCATGAAAACGCCTGAATGAAGCCAGTTCATTGTTCCTGCATCAAAAGATGCCAGCTCTGGTTTAAGTTCCACGAAAGGTCTCATTCGATCTTCATCCGTTACATTAGGGGCTCCAGATGTTGTTAAATTCAGTAGAATCGGGCACCCCGATTTTCTGATCAAAGATACCGTCTCTGTAAATTTTTCAATACACATAGTTGGATTATCTGAATCATCTCTTACATGAATATGTGCTACTGCAGCGCCTGCTTCATAACATTCAATAACAGCATCCGCAATTTCCCTTGGCTGGGTCGGCAAGTTCGGGTTGTCTGTCTTTGTGGGTACTGCGCCACATACTGCTGCTGTAACAATTACCTTGTCTTGTGCATTTAATCTTTTCGTTTTAAACATATACTATAATGCCTCCTTCTCTATTTGTTTAACGTATATTGCAAAATTCATGCCAAGGTCGAGTTCCATGCCTAGAGGTGATTTTCTGCTTGTTTTTCCATAATATTAGATTCATCTAACCCGATTTTCGTTGCATAAGCGCAACAATATTTCGGCACAGCAACACACAATGTGGAATTTCTTCTAAACCGATTTTCAAAAAACCTGTGATTTCAATACTATTGACTATTTCTAATATTTCGGCACAAAAATTGCTTTATACATCAGCGTGTAAATTAACATATAATCCTGAAAGGAGAATTAACATGTCAAAATCAGTAGTTGCAATATCAAAAGATCCAGATATTCAAGTAATGGTGGATCAAGTACTTAACGAACTCGGGGGCGCCAGTAAACTTATAAGAAAAAACTCAACTGTCGTTTTAAAACCAAATGCGGGTCACCTCGGTGAACCTGGAACAAGTATTAATACCAATCACGATTTCCTGCGTGCTGTTATCAGATCGGTTAAAGCAGCTGGGGCAAGACGGGTTGTTGTCGGCGAAGCCGCTGCTATTGGCTGTGATACGATGGAGTGCTTTGAGTCGGCAGGACATGCACAAGTTGCAAGAGAAGAGGGGGCAGAACTCTATGATATTAAATCTGATCCTGATCTTATTAAAGTACAAATTAGAGATGCACGTTCTGATATAAAGTCAGTAATGCTTCCTAGGCTTCTACTTGAAGCAGACCACATCATTAACCTGCCAGTATTTAAGTCACATGCGAGTATGGTGTTTAGCTGTGCACTTAAGAATATCAAGGGTGTTGTGCAAGACCGGGTACATTATGATATGCACAGAACCAATCTGGCAATGGCCATGATGGACATATGGTCCGTAGTAAAAGCAGACTTAACCATTGCTGACCTAATCTATCCAGCAGAGGGTTTTGGTCCCCATTCAGCTGTACCTCTAGATTTCGGCTGTGTCGTTGCCAGTAAGGATCCAGTTGCACTTGACGCGACTGCTTGCCGTATGGTCGGTTTAGATATTTCAATGGTGGATTACTTTGAAGCTGCGAGAGAACGTGGTCTTGGAACAAGCAATGAAAATGATATCATTGTGAAAGGCAAAGGTATCAAAGACGTTTACAAAAAAATGTGGCTACCATACCTCGAAAAATTTGATACTTGGCCAGAATATAACATCATGCATGAAAACTCATGTTCCTCTTGCCAATCGCTTGTTGCCTTCACTATGGAAAAGCTGAAAGCCCTTGGTGAATATGATAAGAATACCGATGCAGTTATCGTCCTTGGTGCTAAAAAATCTATTTCTGAAGATATTCCACCTGAAAACCTTATCCTTTGCGGAAATTGTACTGCAAAATATCGAGATCGTGGTGTTGCTGTTCATGGTTGTCCTCCATCAGAACCACATATCGCTTGGGCTATTATTGACCGCATGAAACAAACAGATATCGGTCCTGGATTTAGAGAGCGTATGGCTGCTGAGGAACCTATCTGGAATGCTTATATTGACAAAATCGTTGAAGAAAAGCGTAAAGAAGCAAAAACAGGGGATGATGAAAAAGCATAATTGTAAATAAGTAAATCTATTACGATACATTCATGTTCATAGAGCTATGTTTATGGTAAATTTAGAGTTGAACATTTATCAAATAGGGTTGTTTAGAGCGAACATTGATACCGTCATATAATTTTGCTAAGTCTCTAACACAATTCCTTTAATGGAGGTAATCCAATTCTTTCTTAACATCCAATTAAGCGGGTTTCCTTTGTATAAAATATAAGGAGAGGTTCTATTATGGAATTAAAGAATGATAATAATACAACTGTTAAAGAAGTGAATAGTCAACTGCAAAGTGAAAATACGAATTTGAGTTTTGGAAAACCAGGCTGGGGGATCATTTTTTACTGCATGGCCATGTTCTTCTTCCTCATTGGCTTTTCCATTGATGGATTGAACATCGTAGCGCCTGCCTTTGCAGCTGCTCACAATATTGAGTATTCAAAAGTTTTAGGCATGGCAACCTATGCAGGTTTTGTTGGACTATTTGGTTACTATGTTCTAGGCCGTATCAACGTACGTTTTGGGCCTAGAATTACTTCAGGAATCTGTCTGATTGGTTCCGGGGCATCTTACATCTTCTATGGTCGAGCGCAAACACTAACACAATACGCTATAGGTCTTATCCTTGTTGTCAGCTTTATCAATGGTGCGGGTTACATTGCTGGTGGTTCCCTTGTGGCACAGTGGTTTCCAAAGAAAAAGGGCCTTGTAAACGGCCTAACCACTATGGGTCATAATATGGGTTCTGCATTTTATGTTCCGCTCATCGCATTTCTTATTACTAAGTATGGACTGGAAAATGGAACGACTATTACAGCTGTAGCAGCGATGATACTAGGTTTGATTGGTTTGGCAATGATTAGAGATACGCCCGAAGAAAGAGGTCAGTATCCGGATAACGTTTCCAAAGAAGTCTACGAAACAGAGTATTTTACAGAAGACATTGATGAACAAACAATCTGGACTATTCCAAAATTATTGAAAACAAAGGAAACATGGATGGTTGCTCTTGTCATCGGCATTAATCAGCTGGTTACAACCGGTGTTATGAGTCAGATGGTCGTTCGAAATATTGGTCTTGGATTCTCACAAAGCCAGGCAATCGGTTTAATGACTGTTTGTGCAATAATTGGTGTCTGTGGCAGTTATGTTTATGGCTGGCTAGACCAAAAGTATGGTGTCAAAAAAGCCATTATTATTTTCTTACTCTGGTATTCTATGGCACTGGCAATCAATATTACAGAAAACCTTACATTGGTTTATATTTCCGTTCTCATGGTAGGCGTGTCAATCGGTGGAGCTGCCAACTTTATCATTTCACTGCCTGCATCTGTATTTGGAAGACATGGCTTTGCAAAAGCAAACTCCGTTGTTTTCCCGATTATGAGTGCGATTCTGTTTTCAAATTATGTTATTAATGCCCAAGCCATTAAAATAACAGGTAGCCTAAGGGGTGCATACATGGTATTCCTAGTATTTCTGGTCATGAACATTTTCTTTGTAAGTCTCATTGATGTCAGAAAATACAATAAGGACTACATGGTAGAAGATGAAGTAATCCAAAAATAGCATTATGAAATTATTTGTAGAAGGTCTGTCTTGACAGACCTTCTATTCTGAGAAGGAGGTATGCACTATGAACAATGTTGTCATTGTTTCCGCCGGAAGAACACCGATTGGCACCTTGGGCGGACAATTTAAAAACTATACAGCACTTGATTTATCAATTCCAACGATGCAAGCACTTGTCAAAAGAGCAAATATTGATCCAGAATGCATTGATGATGTCATTTGGGGATGTAACTACCAAAGAACCTATAAAGAAAATAACCTTGCAAGGGTTGCAGCCGTTAAAGCAGGCCTGCCTGTAACCGTCCCAGGAATAACCATTCATCGAAACTGCACCTCTTCAATGTCCTCTATTCAAATGGGATTTTACCAAATTAAAGCGGGTGAAGCCAAATGTATTATGGCAGGTGGTGCCGATAGTATGAGCACATCTCCACATATGGTTTTTGATAACCGCTTTGGAAAGAAATTTGGCCATAGTGAGTTACGAGACAGCATGTGGGATTCACTAACAAACTTGGGAGTCGGTCCGGCTATGGGCGTTACAGCGGAAAATGTTGCTGAAAAATATAATGTTACCAGAGCTGAACAAGATGCATATGCACTATTAAGTCAACAGCGTGCTGCTCAAGCAATTGAACAAAATAAGTTCGAAGAAGAGATTATCCCGATAACAGTAAAAACACGTAAAAAGGAAACCCTTGTCACTGTAGATGAGTACCCGAAACCAAATACAACGCTCGATGATTTAAAGAAATTGAAAACTGTATTTAAAGAAGATGGTACAGTTACCGCAGGGAATGCCTCTGGGATGAATGACGCAGCCTCAGGCGTTATTCTGATGGATGAGGAATACGCTAAATCACTAGGCGTTCCAATACTAGCAAGACTTGTTTCTGTAGCAACAACTGGAGTGGATCCTGATTATATGGGCATTGGTCCTATCAGTGCTTCAAATCGTGCCCTCGAAAAGGCCAACTTAACCATAGAAAATATTGAGTTGTTTGAAATTAATGAGGCCTTTGCTTCTCAATGTATCGCCTGTGAAAAAACTCTGGGCATTGACCGCAGTATTCTAAACGTAAATGGCGGTGGTATTTCACTCGGTCACCCCGTTGGGGCAACCGGTAGTCGAATTGTAATCAGTCTGCTGTATGAAATGAAAAAGAGAAACAACCGGTACGGATTGGCATCACTGTGTGCAGGTGGCGGTATGGGAACTGCTGTCATTATAGAAAATATATAGGCTGGCAGAATCTCTACATCCGAAAAAGTACATTTAATGTCTAGAAAAAATCTTCCACACTGTAGTTGGTATCATAATCAAACTACACAGTGGAAGATTTTTTATGAAAATGGATAGTGCTCTAATCCATTCCAGTAATAATCTTAGGTTTGGACATTTCGATTTCATTGTGTTGCATTTGTGAGAGAGGATTTCAATATGCAACAAGCCGATTAAAGCACTGCAAATTAAAGATTTCAAGGGATTTCTGCAATTTTCCTGTTTCACTTTTGCATAAACAAGACTGTATCACATTCTGCATAAACCGCTAAACTAGCCAATTGTTCTATCCACAACATTGGCATGAATATTGCATTTATCTACTGTATGAATATGGTACCTAAAAGAACGAGAGGAGAAAACATAATGGCATTAATGAATGGACAAGAATATATTAGCAGTCTTCGTCAAATGAACATTAAAGTTTACATGTTTGGTGAACTGATAGAAAACCCAGTGGATCATCCAATCATTAGACCCTCTGTAAACTCTGTGGCAATGACATATGATCTTGCGCATGACCCAGAGCATGAGGATTTAATGACTGCTGTTTCAAACTTAACTGGAAAACGAGTCAATCGGTTTACACACCTGCATCAGAATACAGATGATTTAAGGAAAAAAGTAAAAATGCAAAGACTACTCGGCCAAAAGACCGCATCTTGCTTCCAAAGATGTGTTGGAATGGACGCATTCAATGCGGTTTATAGCACGACATTCGAGCTTGATAAATCCTACGGAACACACTATCATGAGAACTTTAAAAAGTACCTGGAATTTGTACAAGACAAGGATTTGACAGTTGATGGTGCCATGACTGATCCAAAAGGAAATCGCGCACTTGCTCCGAGTAAGCAGGAAGACCCTGATCTTTTTCTACGCGTTGTGGAAAAACGTGAGGACGGTATTGTTGTAAGGGGAGCTAAGGCTCACCAGACAGGTGCTGTAAACTCTCATGAACATCTGATTATGCCTACTATTGCAATGGGCCCTGATGATAAAGACTACGCGGTTTCTTTCGCTATCCCTTCAGATGCTGAAGGCATTATAATGATATATGGTCGACAATCATGTGATACCCGTCGTATGGAAGAGGGCGCTGACCTTGACCTAGGAAACAAGCAATTTGGCGGCCAGGAAGCTCTTGTTGTTTTCGACGATGTCTTTATTCCTAATGAAAGAATTTTCATGAACGGAGAATATGACTTTGCAGGGATGCTCGTAGAAAGATTTGCGGGATATCATCGTCAAAGTTATGGCGGATGCAAGGTTGGCGTAGGCGATGTTCTTATTGGTGCTGCTGCACTTGCAGCGGAGTTTAATGGTGCTCAAAAAGCATCTCATATCAAAGACAAGCTTATTGAAATGACCCATTTAAATGAAACGCTCTATTGCTGTGGCATTGCTTGCTCCTCAGAAGGCTATCCTACAGAGGCAGGAAACTATCAAATTGATCTGCTCTTAGCAAACATATGCAAGCAAAATGTTACAAGATTCCCATATGAAATTGCTCGACTTGCAGAGGACATCGCTGGCGGTCTGATGGTGACTATGCCGTCTGAAAAAGACTTTAATAGCCCAGTAGTCGGAAGGCTGTGTGAAAAGTACTTCAAAGGCGAAAATAAGGTTCCAACCATGGATCGTATGCGGGTGCTTAGACTTATTGAAAATATTACGCTTGGCACAGCAGCCGTTGGCTACCGTACTGAGTCTATGCACGGTGCAGGTTCACCTCAAGCTCAAAGAATCATGATTGCCCGTCAAGGCAATTTAAGTCACAAAAAAGACCTTGCTAGAAAAATTTCTGGCATATCTTAAAACCCTTTTAGTTTTTAATCTATCAGCCTCAAGCTGATTGGATTTAGGATCACAGAAATCGGCTACCCGCTTTCTGTGATCTATAATGTTCTAATCAAAAAGGAGAATCACATGTTTGAAGAAGTCAATCATATCCTGAATGAGCAGGTTAAGCCACAACTTAAAAGTCACTCAGGTGATATTAAGTTGCTAAGCGTTCAAAATGGTATTGTTGAAGTGAAATTTATCGGCGCATGCAGCAATTGTCCATCTCAATTTCATACACTACAAGACATGGTTGAGTCCACAGTAAAAAAACACATTCCAGAAGTTAAGAAAGTCATCTCTGTTAATGAGACAAGTGAAGAACTGATCGACTTTGCTAAAAAGTTACTCAATCAAAACAAGAGGTGATCTTTTTTTGAAAATTGGGATAAAGTACTGCGGCGGATGTAATCCTAGATATGACCGTAAAGCAGTCGTTAAAAGACTGATTGTGGATCTAATGGAGATAGTTCCCGTAAAAACCGACCTCGACCTGACCAATGTGGATTTAATAGTCAAAGTGTCTGGATGTAGAAATTCATGTGCTCGCACTGAAAGTTCATCCAACTGCCCTATAATTGAACTATCAGATCAAACGGATTATGAAATAATATTTGACACAATTCTATCTGCATGTTCTTCTCTTAAGAAAGATTAGAAAGAGGACTTGAATCGACCGTATCCAGTTCGATTCAAGTCCTCTTCCATTATGCAATATTTGGGTGTGCGCACAGCACCTTATAGAATTCGCCTACATGTACGTTTTATCCATTTAAGCTCCACCTAGAACGTTTTGTTCTGGCCAATCAAAACTATAATACCAGGAAATGAGGATATAATAATGGATTAGTAAGAAAGGTTATTACCAAACAAATACAGATAGTGCGATTTTATGCATTGCGATTTCCGCGCTCCTCCAACAATGCTCTGTTGGCGCGCGTCCTGTAGATTGCATTCACTAGAACACATTCTGGATATCGACCTGTTCGAACCTTGCAGTTTTCAACAGTCGACTGTAAACAAGTGTTTTCGTTATAGGCGTCAAAAGAAACTTTCTCAATCTTGGAAAAGCCGTGTTTATCGACACTCATGTCAAATTTTGCATCAAATTCAACAGGTGACTTGGCTTTGCCTCTGACGATTGGCCGAATATAGGATTGTTGAATGCTAACAATGCGATTTTCAACCGAGTGCATCTTGTGGATACCTCATGTTAGATGGCGCATGCTGAAAAGGCAAAAATCGTTATTGCCGAGATTAACGACAAAATGCCTAGAACCCTGGGCAACAATTTCATCCACATATCGGACATCGACTGTATTGTTGAAAATTCAGCACTGTTGATCGAGTTGCCACAGCCTAAAATTGGCGACGTAGAAAAGGCAATTGGAGAAAACTGCGCTGGGACATCCGAGTGGGGGGTCAGGGCAGTGCTGTAATTGTAAGTCGCTAGAAGGCGAATTATTTCATCATAAATCAATATGGAACAAGGAGGCGGTTCATGCAAGAGCTTTGATGTTGTGAAATGAATGCGAGATACAGCCACCGGATTACCGACCAAGTAAATAATCCGGGACCTTTGCGTTTGAAAGGACGTACATGTGTAGAACACCGACCAATGACCAAACATGACCAAGTTTGCACTGACCATGCGAACAAGGCTGGGATTTCGATATTTATATGTACAACATCAAAAATGGATACTATATGAAAACCAAAGACGAAAGGCGCGCAGCGGAGCGGAACTCAGCTGGGCGCTTTTCCTGTTCGTACAGGTTTTTTTGACTAATAGGCCTAAATCCGAGCGCAAAAGGAGGGATTGAAGCGACTTCGGCGAATTTGTGGGTAAGAAACATGTAAATCCTGCCGGCTGGACCAGCGGGTGCGGATGGATGGATATGTAGGTGGATAAGCAGATCGGGCATGTGTCTGTACGAGAGGAGAGGACTGCGTGATAAAAAGCAATAATTTTCAATATGAAAATCGCGATAGATTGAGTCGAGAACTGAAAGCAATACAGCATCCAGCAGACCAGATTTTAGTACAGGTATTTTCGGGCGTACAGGATACGGCGGTCATACAGGCCTGTCTCGAAACTATAAAGGAAGCACTGCCGGGTGCGTCAATCATTGGGGTAACCACCGCCGGGGAAATTGTAGACGGTAAATCCCTCGATGGAACCATCAACATCAATGTGACGCGGTTCGAGCATACAAAGGTGAAATCTGTACTGATTGAAGAAAATTCGGATTTAGCCCTTGCAGGCAAAACGATTGGAGAGCGCCTTAAGACGGACAGGCTAAAAACCGTAATCGTCTTAGGCTGTGGGATCAAAGACGGCCATACGATCAATGCGCAGGCGATGCTAAGTGCCCTTCAAAAGGAAATACCAGATGTGATTATCGCCGGTGGACAGGCGGGGGATAATGGTGCGGGCGTGATTACCTATGCCTTTACGCAGGAGGGGATGACATCCAAGGGGATGGCAGCGGCCAGTCTGAGCTCGGATGTGCTTTCGGTCAAGAATACCTACAATTTGAGCTGGATTCCCATCGGAAAAAAAATGACCATCACAAAGGCCGAGGGGTCCCGAGTTTATACCATAGACAACATGCCGCCCTATGAGATTTACAAGCATTATCTGGGGGAAGAGGTTGCGGACGGCCTGCCGCTTTCGGCTGCGGATTTTCCATTGATTATCGAGCGTGACGGTATGGTGCAGGCAATTCATGCAACCGGTGTGAATGCGGATGGATCCTTCAATTTCATTCACAATTTCAGACCGGGCGAGCAGATGCGTTTTGGCTATTGCCATGCTGGCCTGCTTGCCATAGGCGCCAATGAAACCTATGAGGTATTGTCCACTCAGGAAGTACAGGCTGCCTTTGTCTATTCCTGTGTTTCGAGGAAATGGGTTCTTGGAACAGACATTACCGTTGAGCTTTCTCCCATCGCCGATCTTGGCTGCTCCGCGGGCTTTTATGCCTATGGTGAGTATTTCTATCATACCAACAAGGAAGCACTCTTTCTTGGACAGACCATGACTGTCATTGCGCTCAGCGAAGCGGCTGAGGCCACAGACTTACAGGAAAGTGACAGAGACTATGGCGCGTCAGAAACGCGGCAGTTCCGTACCTTGCGTGTTTTGCACCGTCTTGTTGAAAAATCGGCGACTGAGATTGAGGCCATGAATATGGAACTGGCATCTCTGGTGCACAGGGATTCCCTGACCGGACTCTACAATAGACGTCGATTCGATGAGAAACTGCGGTTTGAGGTGAAACGCCATTTGCATTCTAAGCGTGCCATTTCCATGATCATGTTCGATATCGACTATTTTAAAAAATACAATGATCATTATGGGCACGTTGCAGGGGATGACTGCCTGCGCGGTCTTGGACAGATAATTCAAAACATCGATATGAATGCAAGTGACATTCGTGCCCGCTATGGGGGCGAGGAGTTTGCCATCATTATGCCGGACTCTGACAGCAAACGGGCTTGCGCATTGGCAGATGAGCTTCGAGCGGGGATAGAGTCTCTGAAAATTGAGCACGCCAAGTCGGGTGTAAGTGCCTATGTCACTGCCAGCTTTGGTGTCATAACCGCTTATATTGAAAAGGATATTGATCCGGAGGAAATCACACGTGCCTGTGACAAGCTCCTCTATGACGCAAAGGAAAAGGGCAGGAATCAAAGCGTGTGCGCTGAAGTCACCTTTGCCTGATTCCAGTTCCAGAGAATGTGGTCATTTTGGTTTCAAAGATGTAACCTTTATTGATGTAGGGTTTCAGTTTAAAAAGTGATATTATAGACTGGTAAATTATTGGCAATAAGGGGGTATATCATGAAAATCGCACATGAATGCATTCCCTGTCTTGCGAGACAGGCGGTTGAGATTGCGCAGGAGCTGACCACTGATGGAAAGCAGCGTGAAGAAATCATACAGAAGTCGCTCAAGTCACTTGCGGCGTTGAACTTCAATGAGACAGCACCAGAAATAGGATACCGGATGCATACAATCGCAAAGGAAGTCACTGGAATTGACGACCCATATGCGGCGCTTAAGCGGGAGTACAATGACATCGCAATGCATATCAGCGATAAGATCATTGAAAACAAATGGATGGAGCAATCGGATGATCCCTTTGACCTGGCCTGTCGAATCGCCATTGCGGGAAATATCATCGACTTTTCTGTGGGCCTGGATTTGAGCTATGATGCCGTACTGGAGTCTGTTGAAACCAGCATACAAAAGCCTGTATTCGGCATGGGATCAAAAGCCCTGAAGCAAGCAGCCGAAAAAGCCAATCGGATTATGTTTTTAGCGGATAATGCGGGAGAAATCATATTTGACAGGTTTCTGGTGGAAAATCTGCCCCTTGAAAAGGTCGTCTATGTGGTGAAAGGCGGTCCCATCGTCAATGATGCGACCATGGAAGACGCTGTAGTCTCTGGACTTACGGAAATCGTGGAGGTCATAGACAACGGTTATTCGGCACAGGGGACAATACTCAGTCAGTGTTCAGAATCCTTCAGGCAGGCCTTTGACAGCGCCGATCTGATTATCAGCAAAGGACAGGCCAACTTTGAAACCTTGAGTGACAGGGCAGACAAGGAAATATTCTATCTGCTCAGGGCAAAGTGTATCTCTGTTGCCAATGCAATCGGCTGTGGAAAGATGGATTACGTCCTGACAAAGCTGAACACCGTTTAATTATTTGCAAAAATCCTTCGAAATCGGGACAAAATAGTCCCCGTAACACTTGACATAATTTTCGGAAAATTTATAATAGATTTCAAAGACAAAGACGTCCTACAAGGGGGGTCTTTGTCTTTCTTTACGGAAAAAACAAAGAAATGCACTTTTGGATAGACATGCTCTTATCGAACGAAATTCGAATAAGAGCATGTCTATCCAAAAGTATATGGCGCGTTTAGCGACATGAGCAACCGCAGGTTGCTCTGTGCTTCAGGGTCTATGGAAGAGCAAGCAAAGCAGACATGAGCGACGCAGGTTGCTCTGTGCTTCAGGGACTATGGAAATCTACTATTAAATTGACGAATTAGGAGAGTGGCTATGAATGACTACAAGAAGCTGATGGATACGCTGGAACAGGACATAGTAAGTTGCATGACAATGGATATCCCTTATCAGGACTATAAAGGAAAGAAAAGGCAGATTCTGAAAATCATGGACAATTTCAAGGAAAAGCTTAAAGATCAGGTTTTTGGCATGGAGGTCGTTCAGTCACAGATGAAAAACTCATCTGACAGCATTGTGGAAACAGTCAATAAGCAAAAGGACGCTTCAGATAGAATGTTTTCAAGCTCAAGAGCCCTTGAAGAAGAGAATGAAAGAAGCAATCGCATGGTGAACAGCTCCATTTCAGCAGCAGAAGATATTCTGGTAAGCACGGGGAAAATCCAGGCATCTTCATCAGCACTTTCACAAACGTCCGTCGAGGCCAAGGGCATCATTACTGAACAGGTGCAGAATGTCTATAACATCATCGATCAGGTCAACACGGTTTCAGAGACCAACAAGCTGACCCATGATTCCATATCGGCACTACAGGCAGGCATTGTGTCCATATCAGAAATTCTTGTGTCTGTGCAGAGCTTTTACAAGCAGACGCGTCTGCTTGCACTGAATGCCTCTATTGAGTCTGCGAGGGCGGGGGATGCAGGCAAGGGGTTTGCCGTTGTTGCCAAGGAAATCGGCAGTCTAGCCGAAGGCAGTGAGGTTTCTGTAAACGAAATCATAGACATTATGAAGAATATTGATGAAAAAATCAAACAGGTTACTGAGAATTCCCAGGCAGAACGTGAGACAATTGAGCACGCTGTCGATAAGGCGAATGAGGTCAATCAGGGTCTGAACACCATAACCAGTGTCTTTGACAGCATACAGGCACAGATTGAAGGCGTGAACGACCTGCTGGATACCAACAGGCAGATGACTGAGCAGGTCAACGAAGAGCTGTCCCATACAGAGGAAGCCTTCCAGGCCATGACGCAGACCATTGAGACGCTCAATGATGACATACGTATCCAGCACTCCCATACCCTCAGATTAATGAATATTGAAGCCATACTTGGCGATATGACGCAGAGCCTGTCAAACATTACAGATGGCTATCAGCTGAATCTGCTCGACAATGCCAAGGAGAAGATTGTTCAGAAGGGAAGAGACATTATCGGCGAGCTCTATGAGTCCGTTTGCGAAAAGCTAATTGCTTCAAAGTCGAGTCGGGTTGTGCCTATTAAGGGGCATGATGAGAAGCTCCATAAAACGGTGCTTGACGAAAAAATCATGGACTCTGAATACATTGAAGCCATTTGGACAAACAATACAAAGGGAGAGTTCATCTACTCAAATCCGCCGGCGGGCATTAAGGATGCTACTATCAGAAGCTGGTTCAATGAAGCGATGAAGGGTCAGCCCTTTGTTTCAGATGTCTATATCTCCGGGATTTCAAAGTCCCCATGCATCACAATCAGCATGCCAATTCACGAAGAGGAAGAAATTGTGGGCATACTCGGTGTTGACGTACAGATCGCATGACGCACGGAACAAGATTTCAAACTATGGTACCGGCGGCTACTGCGGACCTGGATTCAGCACCTGCCTGATTTGATCCCACGTCAGTGCACCGTTTTCATTTGGCATAATGGACTGGCTCAGAACAGCCTTTATAACAGGCGCGGAGTTAAGAAACAGGCCGGATTCCGTTTTGACGCCGTTCTTATATCGAGCGCGGTCCATCCAGCTCATTTGCATCTTTTCATCGCCAGCAGCAAGCAGGACATGGTATGTTGTCATCGGACTTGTGCGACGGCCATTTTTAAAATGTGAATAGGTATTGTCAGAGAGTGCATAGTCTTCAAAGCCTTGAAGTGCAGCATCACTTATGGATAGGCCGACAAAGCGCTTGGCCATGAGCACCCAGGCAATTGCTTCTGCGCTTGCGCCGGATTTGCTTGTTTCCAGATCGGAGATCCTGCTGTCCAAATAAGAGAATGCCAAACTGATTTCAGGGGCTTCTTGATTAAGCCCCAGGGCCTTGTAGGCACAGATGGCCATTGCTGTCATATCCGGACTTCCCGGATAAAGGTCCACATCGGACGCGAAAACACCAAAGGAGCCGTCAAAATTCTGATTTGCCCTTAGCCAGCTGAGTGCGGCGTCCTTGTCATAATCGTCCTCGTAAGCCATGTAAAGCCCTAAAACTGACCAGATATGGGCGTTGATCAGGTCGGTGCCTGTTCCGTCGACTTGATCGGCAAATTTACCATTTTCAAGCTGTGCCCCCTCTAATTTTTCTGACCACGCTGTCACATCAAGGCCAAGGGTTCTGTCCCCAATAATGTATCTGGCATAATCAGTGGTGGTATTGGAATTTTCAGCACGTTCACTAGCATATTCAAGGATGGTGTCTTTTTCTATAAATGGGTAGATGGCAGCTGCAGCCCACTCGTCCAGGCCAGCCTCTCTCAGATATTGCACACTCGCATCCTGACTTGTGAAGCTGTTTTCTGCAAAGGCACCAGCAGGCAAGACCAGGGTGAATATCAAGGCAAGCAGGACCACTCTTGCAGTCATTTCTTTTTTTCTAATCATAGAACATTTTCCTTTCAAAATTATTTTTTTCCGAGTTAATCTTTCTTTTAAAGCGTGTCAGAACCTGAATGAGTTCGGCACCAAATATCCATGCGATGCATGCATTGCCGACCGCGTGACTCAGGTCGAAGAAAAAGGACGCGGCAAAGACGGCAATAAAGCTTTTAAGTGTGTGCGGTGAAATGAAATAGGCAAAGTGCCACAAGTTCATAATGTAGTCGAAAAGAAAGCCCCAAAGGAAAAGATGGAGTGCAAGTACAATTCGACGGGTGTTAATACGGGTGTGCGCTATGAGACCACCATAGGTACCTGAGAGCCCCCATGCCAGCATCTGCCAAGGTGTCCAAGGGCCATGTCCCAAAATCGCATTAGAAACAAGCGTTGCCATTGCACCGGTGATGAATCCGCTTATGGGACCGAAAACAATCCCTGACACCATGACGAGAAAAGTCGTTGGCTGGATATTGGGGAGCATTGCAAAGGGGATTCTGAAAGCCCCAGCGAGTGCAGAGAGTGTGGCGATGACAGCGATATGCTTTGCATCGAACCTCCCGGATTTCTCAAACCACAAGAAGGCGCCCGCGCAAGTCAGAACAAGCAAGGCCGTTGTAAAGATGGAAAGCATCATACAATTGCCTCTTTCTGATTCTGGAACTCCTTGTTCTGGGCCAGTACGCCGATAGCGTCAAGCGCTCTTAGGGCATCTAAGTATGTGAGGATGCCTTGTGCATAACCACGGAAAAGCCGGTTCATGACAGTTGTATAGTAGAGTCCGTCCGTAAGAATCTCACGCAGAGGCCCTCTGCCTGCGACCCTTCCATCGAAAAGGAGAAGCCCCTGCTCACAGAGTTCTGAAGCAAATTCCATATCGTGGGTCACTAGAATCAGTGCAGTACCCTTAAGCTTAATGGTTTTCAAGTAGGACAGCAGGTCGTCCTTTGCATGTCTGTCCAGTCCGCGCGTGGGTTCATCGAGTATGAGCACTTCTGGGCATTTCACAAGCGCTGTGCCGATGGCAACACGTTGCATCTGACCACCGCTCAAGTCTCTTGGGTTACGATCTCTCAGGTGGTCCAGACCCAAGGACTTCATAACATGTTCCGCTTCTTCAGCACTGCCACGTCTTGACTGTATGACTGTGAACATGAGCTCTTCAAAAACCGTATCGTGGAAGAGGTGATCCTGTGGATTTTGTGAAACATAGCCGATGACACCGTTTGACTGAACTCGGCCGCGGTCCGGTTTGACAAGTCCGCATAAAAGCTTTAGCAGGGTAGATTTTCCGCTGCCGTTTTCGCCGATAATGGCAAGCGCTTGGCCTCTGTCGAGTGCAAGGGTGCAGTCATGCAGAACAGGCTTTGAAGGTGTGTAGCTAAATGAAAGCTGGTCTGCGCGAAGCAGGGCTTGTGCGTTTTGTATGGGGGCTTCCGCTGGCGTGGCAATAGACTTTGAAGGGGCCTGGGCACCATACAGTTTTCGCAAATGCTTTCGGCCTGACTTGATGCTTATATCAGTGGAGGCGCTACCGAGACCTTGTTTGAACAGCGCGTGCAGGCGTGGAATGAACTGCGCATGTTCACGACTGCAGAAATGGATAAAGTCTTCTGGAAGACCATCGAAGGCAATTGCCCCCTTTTCTAAAAACACAATGCGGTCTGCCAGGTTAAAGCATCGATCCACACGTTGTTCAATCATGACGATGGTATAGCCCAAGGCGTTGTTCAGCCGGTGGACAACTTCAAGCATTTCGTCAGCACTGACTGGATCCAGCTGTGATATGGGCTCATCGAGTACAAGGAGCCTGTCTCCAGAAGCAATGGTTGAAGCAAGGGCAACCTTCTGTTTCTGGCCTCCTGAAAGTGTATGACATGCTCGCGTGCGTATTTCATGCAGATTCATGAAGGAGAGGGCTTCGGTTACCTTTTTGAGCATGTCTTCACCGGATATGCCTCTGTTTTCAAGCGGAAAAGCGACATCCCGTTCAACCGTATTCATGACGAGCTGTTTTTCGGGATCTTGAAACAGAATGCCTGGAGATGTCCCAATTTGAGCGCGGCCTTTGATTTTACCACCATAGAAGTCCGGGATAGTTCCGGCCATGACACGGGCAAGCGAGGATTTTCCTGAACCAGAAGCACCGAGAATCAGGACAAACTCGCCTTCGTGTATGTCAAGATTGATATCTTTAAGAATCTGATTCTTGTATCCAGGATAAGTGTAGCTAAGGTTTTTTAGACTTATGATTGACATGTGCTTTTTTCCTCCGATCCTGAATAGAGTATAAGATATGCGTTTGCACTTAGGCCAAGTCCCCATAATAAAAGCGTCAGGGGTTGGATGCTCAAGGCATCGAGTCTGGGATAGAAATGATAGTCCGACAGTCCCTCAATGACAACAAGCATCTGCAGAACAAGCAGGAGGCCTTGGCCAATGAGCATGCGCCTGTCTCTTGCGCTGAAAAGAACCTGTTTGTAAGAGGTCCTTTTTTTGTGTCCAAATCTACGGGTGTGCAGGGCTTCCGCTCTGTCCAGAGAGCCTTCAAGAGCAGAAAGGATAACGACTTTGAGAAGTGGACGCATGGCCTTTGCCCTGTCAAACAGTTTCCGCTCTTTAAAGTTCACACCACGCATGATGAGGACATTTTGGACACGCTGGATATCCTGACGGATTCGGTGCACGACATTGATGGTCATGGAGAAGAGCAAGGTACTCTTAGGGAGAATACGGCTCATAACGGTGAACATTTCATCCTGATCGGTCAGGCATGAGAACAAGAAAAAGGTTACTGAAAGCGAAATCATTTTCAGGGCCATGACGCAGCCGTAGAGTATGGACTCCGCTGTTATGCGAATGCGACCCAGAATAGGAATGCGCCGAATCGTAAGGAGCGCGGTACTGCCAGACTGTGAAACCAGGGGATTGATGACGATGACACCGACAGCCATAAGGATCAGGGCGAATGCAGTCGATTTGCGCCTGCCTGCAGGCAGGAGCGTCAGGGTCAACCCTGTCAGGGAAAGACAAAGAATCAGACTGTAAAAAGGCTGGTTCAGGGACATGGCAAGACCCATGCACTGTGCCCAAAGGATGATTGCAGTTAAAGGATGGAGTCTCATGGAATCACCTGCTTTACGGAAGTCTGACAACATGTCCGGACTCAGATTCTATAAGTAAGCTCACCGCACCTTTCACAGTATCAGGGGTGGCTGTGATGTATTCAACCAGACGCGCGACAGACCCGGCGTCGCTTCCGGTAAGTATGAAAAGTGTGGCGGGTTCAGCGTAAGTCTTTTGCTCAGCGAACATGACCGCATATTTTTCAGCCCTTACTTCAGTGCTTGAAATGCTGTCGCAGTAAGTCAATGCGGTTTGATCCAGTTCGAAGCCATGTCCCATTCGGGCAGAATCGGCAAGGACGGATTTTAGATCAGCACGTGCACCTAGGGTTTCCAAATCGGCGAGGACAAGGGTGTGGACGCTGGTGTTAAAAGGCTGAAAATCATCTGTAAGGGTTTGGATTTCGATATCAAGTGCAAGCGGGTCCAATGATTCAAGAATGATTTGTGCGCTTTCTCTCAAGGTATCCTGGCAGAAAATCACAGTGGGAACGTTCATTGTGTCAAATCCCTGTTTGAGTACAATGGGATAGCCGGATACACTTGCGCTTGCACTCATGCTTTTATCCCAGTCATGGTAGTCCCAGTGAATCTGGTCGCCTGGTTCAGGATAGTAGTCAAGTGCGCCCATGTGGGAGAATATGCCGTTCACGGTGTAGAACCAGTCCCGTTTGATTTTATCCTTCTGGTCCGTGTAGCCAGACCGATAGCCTTCTATGGCATTAACAAAGCCGCCGCCGTAAGCGGTTTCAACTTCAGCAGCAGATTCCAGATAATCGAGGACAGCGAAGTCCTCGGTGTAAGCTATATTTGTGTCCATGAGCACTTCAGAACCGTATGCCCTGGTAATCAGCATGTGGATGGATGGCTCGGCGTCAGAGGCTTGCTTTTGAAGCTCGGCTTGGTTTGATTGCTGACACCCTGAAAGGCAGAGTGTCACTAGTATTAGAAATGCCGTCAGAAAACGGCCTAAATTGCTGTTTTTCATATTACCCCTCCAAGCAGCAAATGCCCCAGCGTGAAATGGGTTCACGCTGGAGCGCTGCTGTAAATTTTACTATTGGGTTAGTAGAGCCATGCATACAGGCGGTTAAGCAGAGATGCGACTTCAGCGCGTGTAGCAGGTGCTGAAGGTCGGATGCGGTTCATTGCATCGCCTTCAAAAATGCCCATTTCAATGACTTTTGACATGCCTTCCAGTGCCCATGGTGCTGTCTGGGCGTAATCCGCATAAGCGGTCAAAACGCTGATGTCATAGCTGCTGTAACCGGAGTGGGTGAGTACCTTAGAAAGAATTACGGCAAGCTCCTCACGCGTGATTGTGGCATTCGGTGCAAAGCTTCCATCCGGATAGCCTGTGATGAAGCCGTATTCACTGGCGATTTCCACGGCATTTGAGAACCACATGCCATCATTTACATCTGTAAAGGTCGTATTTTTCTGTGTGTTTCTGAGCTTTGTCACATTTGCCAGCATTGATGCGAGTTCTGCCCGTGTCACGGTAGCATCCGGAGCGAAGACTTCTGGACTTTGACCGCTGATGATGCCTTTTGAAACCGCAGCGCAGATATCTGAAGCATATTTATGATTTTCTATGTCTTCGAAGGTAATGTCTGTATCGTCCACATAGAAATCACTGAAGTGATTGGTTGCAAATCTGAACAGTTTGCTGTCTTCAATATATTCGCCACCGATAATTTCTCTGGTGCCGTCCGGCTTCAGATAATATGCAGTCGGCCACTGCGCGTACTTGTCATAGTAAGGTATTTCAACAACAATAGGTGCGTTGAAGGTCTCTTTGATATCTCTGCCGCTTTTAAGCTTGAAGCTGTAAACGTCATGTGTTCCGCTTGCATTTGAAAGCTGATCTACAGATACCTTGACCTGAAGCTTTCCTGATTCTTTTAAAATGTCCTTGTTAAGTTTGATGTCGGCCTGCTGTGTTTTTAAGCGGACCTCTTCAATCCCCGTCTCAAGGAGAAGTTGTTTTGACGTTTCTGGAATTTCCAGACTGTACTGATCTGTACGGTTCTTAACAGAAAGAATGAGTCCGGTTTTCAGCTGCTTTGAGGATGTAACCGCATACTTGTCATAAAGAGGCTCTATGAGGGACATGTCCGACTCAAGAGATGCAATTTTCGAAGCGATGGAGTTCTCAAAATCGACAACGCCTTCATCATTCTTGATTTTAAAATCAAGGGAACCCGTGACTTCGGTAATGGCTCTTGTTCGAAGTGCCTCCAGAAGGAGCGCCGATTTCTGCTCAGCATAGGATCTCAGTTCCCCTTCGAGCTTCTTGGATGTGTTCTTGAACTGCTCCAAGTAGAAACCTGCTTTTTGTGTGGCATCTTCAACGGAGTCTTCGGTTTCAATGAGGCGGCTCGCGATTTTAGCAACACTGTCAATCTTTGTTTTGTCCTCTTTGAGCTTAAGGGCTGGATTTACTTCTTGACCCTCGTCCTCTGAAACCACTTCTTCAGGTTCCTCCATGGCACTCAGGGTGTCGATGACAAGTCCTTCGTAAGACTGTCTGCGGCTGTCTGACATATTTTCAGAAAGATTGTTGGTCGCATAGGACAGCATGCTTGAGCTGCTCATATCATTGAATGACACGTTTGGATCGTAATCCTTGTCCTTGGTATAGTCCGATGTATAAATCCACTGAATGCGCTGACCGGCTTCGACGTCAATCATACCCGCGCCGATATTTGGCTTTTCACCATCAATATAGTAGGTCCAACCGCTGTTTTCACCATAGTCTTTTTCTGCAATGCCACCAATGGACGAAACATAGCCTCTGTTTGGATCAAGCTCAATGTCGTAGGCGTCGCAAATGCGTTTTGTCAGGTCAAGGACACTTTCGCCGCTTTCAAAGGTGATGGAACGGGTGCTGAGAATGTAGCCTTCGGGGCCTTTAATAGAGAACTTGACTTTGTCGCTGTCAGAACTGCCACCGCTTGAGCCTCCGCCACTCGAGCCGCCAGAACCGCTGTCAGACCCTTGGGAGCTGCTATCATAATTAACTGTAGCATCAGCGCTTCCTGTAGTTGTAGCCACGGAAACCGTAATATCACCTGATGAAACTGTGTCATCCAGTTGAACACTTAGTGAAAAGTCCTTGTCAGATCCCGATTGGATTTGCTCTATGTGGAGCAGGTCACCACTTGCTGACCTGACCATGACCTTGGCGCGTTCCTGGCCATAGGTTGTTGAGCCTGTGATTGTCAGTTCTCCACTGCTGTTCACTGATGAACTTACATTTGTGGCTTGTGCAAAAGAGACGTCTGTAGATATGGACACACCAAGCACAAGTGTCAGGCAGAGGAGTATGGAAAGTAATCGTTTCATTTTCTGTTTCATCCTCCCCTAATTGAGTGTAACGTCTTCCGATAGAATCATGCCTGTGTTGTCAAGGTCTGTACCTTCCCATACAAAGGCTTTTGCCTGGTAACCCGTCACGTCGGATGGGAGAAGGAAGCCGGCATGCAGTGTTTGTGACTGGCCTCTGGCAATATTTGATGCTGCAAAGGATACATTTTTCATAATGCGGTTTGCATCGTAAAGCGCTACGATGACAATCACATCTTGGTCTGATTCATCAGCATCTGCAAGCATCTCAACAGCGACCGTCGCCGTGAGCATCTTGCCTGCGACAAGTGCGCTTGCGTTGGCTGTTGATCCGACTTTGAAAGAGGTTGTGATATTAAACTCAACATTGCGGACTGGTGTGAGTTCGGTGTCTGTATAGTCAAAGAGACGCACTGCTGTGTTTGACGCTTCAAGTTTTTTGTGTGCAACAAGAGCGGCAAAGCCCTGAGGCGTTGCGTAGCCTTCGTCCATGTAGTCCGTACCGTTGTATGTGTAGAAGAAACGGTTTTCTGTTTCGTTGTAGAAGGTCAGAAGCTGGTCAACCAAAGTCTTGTCATTCTTCGTGAACAGCGGGCCTTCTGCGCTGATGCCATTTGCTGAAAGTCCCATGATGACCTGTGCTGTTGTCGCACCGCTCGCGCCCCAAGGGCCTTCTATTGTACCGTCAGACTTTTGAGTGTTTGAGATCCAGTTGACACATTTATCGATTGCGCTTTGAACATCAGAACGTGCATCAGCATAAGGCGCAAGTGCCATCATTGCCGCACCCGCCGTATCGTAGTCATCGCCTTTGGCATTGTATGCCCATCCACCCTGGTCACCTTGCATGGACAGGATGTAGTCTACAAGATCTTCTCTTGAGAAGTTGGACCCTGAATCCAGTGTCAGTGCATGCGTGTCCAGTGCCAATAGTGACCAAATGGCTTGATTTGGTGTCGCTGCAACCTGGCTGAATGAGAGGTTGCCAAATGCTTTTACAAGGCCCATGTCCGATGGATCGATTCCAGCGGTGACAAGCTTTGAAAAGGCTCTAAAGTAGCTTGTACCATAGTTTTCGGATGGTGCAAAGTCCTTATAGGCATTGAAAATGGCTGTTCTTTCATCTTCTGTGTAATCAAGATTGCCCATGAGCGTATAAGCCCCGTCAACATAGTAGTCGTCAGGACGAAGGGCTTTGCTGTCATAGTAGTTGTCCATAAGGCTGCTGATGACGGTGTCATAAGCAGGTGTTTCTTTTTCTATAACGTAGTCAACGTTGTTGAAGTCAAGCAAAAGAACCGCAGCGTCAGATTTCTGCTGCGCCTGATAGGCAACAAGTGCAGAGAAGGCCTGTGGCGTACTGAAAGATTCATCTATATATTTGCTGCCATCGTAGACATAGTAGAACCTTTTTTCATCAGCGTCATAGAAGGAGAGCAGATGGTCTAAAAGTGTCAAGTCGTCGTCCGATGTGAATTTACTGTCTGTGATGTCATTGCCCATTGCGCAAAGTCCCATAATGACTTGCGCTGTTGTTGCAGCACTCTCAAAGCCGTAGTCGCTGACACCGCCGTTTGCAAGCTGGTTGTCTGAAACGTAGTCTGCAAACTTATCCAGCGCAGCCTTTACTGTTGCATTTGAAGTGTAGTAAGGTGCCAGAGCGCTTACAACAAGTCCACCTGTGTCAAAGCCATCTCCCTTGCCGCTGTAGACCCAGCCGCCACTGTCACCCTGCATGCTGAGCAGGTACTGGACAAGTGCATCCTCATTGACATCTGAGCTTGCGTCTATTGAAAGACTATGTGTATTGACCGCTTGAAGGGCAGCAGCAGCCTGATTGACTGAGCCGGTCACATCTTCAAGGCTTAAGGCCGCAAATTGGCTGACCAGGTCTCGACCATAGACATCCGTTGGGTCAATACCTGCTGCTGTCAGTGCCACAAAGGCTTTAAGGTACTCTGAACCATAATTTGCCGTTGGCTCGAAGTCCGCGTAAGTTTCTTTTAGGGTTCTGCGTGCATCGTCGTCATAGTCGAGCGCATCCAGCTGATTGTAGGCGGCAATCGCGTAGTGGTCTGAACGTGCATTGTCGTAGAGGTCGTTTCGAATGAGACCAATGACTGCATTTGCGGTCTTCGTGTCTATTTCAAGATCAGCTCTCAAGAGGCGCGGTCCGTATTGGGATTCCTTGGAAACAGCGACTGTGTAAACACCGAGGTCAAGGCTTGTTTCTGCTTCACCATTCGCGTCAGTTGTCAGTGTGATCGGTGAAAAGGAAGGATCATCGCTTGAAATGATTAGGGTAGCGTCTGCAATATCAAAGGTACCTGGGTATGCCGTTCCTTCAAGATGCAGGGTTACGTCATTGCCATCTGCTTCGATATCCAGATCGGGAACGTATAGATTCCAGTCATCAGAAGGTGCCATATGGATTAGAAGCTCGTCTTCGATAAGGTCTGGTGTAGAAGTCAGACCTGTATTGAGCGCCACATAGACACCATGATCCTTTGTGTACATCATAGGCATGCCATCGCCATACATGTCTGAAATATATCTGCCGTAATCTCCTGTAGTATAAGTTATTGCTCCAGCAGAAGAAACATTGACTGAGTGATCTAGGATGTCTTCAGCTGTTGCGTCCTCATCGATTAGTTCATAGATTTCATCGTAGTGCGTCTTTGACAGGCCCTCTACGCGTACGCGGATGCTCTCTGCAAATGCTGGTGAAACACTTGCAAACATCAGAAGGCATACAAGTAGATAAGCAATGCGCTTTTTCATGTGTTCAGTCCCCTTTCAAATAAAAAACATAGATGTTTGTGGTTTGTACCGGTGCCCCCATATTTCACCGTTCATTATCCAATCGAACAAAATAAAAAAAACCAGCCCTCTGGCTGGTTTATATGCATTACTTAAGAGTTGGACTTTTTAGAACATATGACCAAAATGACTGTGTTTTAAGAAAGATTCTTAAAACAGGATGAAGGCCTATGTCTAAGGTGTGACTCCATGTATGCGCTTAACCTTCGCCCCGAAGATCGTCATATCCCATAGTTGGCAGGTCTCCTGGCTCAGGCATCGTCCTAGTATCCCACCTTCCCACGACAGGTGTCGCAGTGGTTGTTGGGAGTTCGTTCGCCTTTACAGTAACGGGGGCTGCTGAGGGTTTGCACCTCATTCCCTATTATCTCTTGATTTGAGAACCAAATATGCTCATTATTCGATTGTGGCAAGAAAAAGTCTTGCCGAAACTGTTTTCGCACTCATTCTATCAGAACGAGGCTTGAAGTTCAACAAGGGTGCATAAAACAAGGCAATCAATTTCAAAAGTATTTATGCAAAACCACCATAATCGGGTACAAAGAGAATAAGCGGGAAATTAGGCTCGGCGGTCAGAGGCGAATGGAGTGAAAGATGTGGAGAAAGCAGCTGTGGAATCAGTCTTAGCAGAAGAGATTCTCAAGCGGGTTCAGATGCTTGTTGAGGCGGAAATTGAAAAGTACCCGGACACGGATTATGACAAGACCCATACTTTCAGTGTTAGGGATTACGGACTTGACTTGGCAAGAGAGAGAAATCTCGACCCAAAACTGTCGGAAATCATCTTACTTTTACATGATGCTGGAAGGCTTCTGCGCTTGGAAGGTGGTCCACATAGTGAAACAGGCGCTGCGTTTGCGGCTCGGTTTCTCAATGATCTGAGTATCAATCATCTGATGACAGTCTGTTCAGCCATCCATAAGCACAGTAGTAAAGGTCGCATTGGCAGCGCATATGACGAACTTGTAAGAGACAGTGATACGCTTGCCCACCGGGATGCCTTTGAAGATGGGCTAAAGCCAGCAGAAATAATCAGGCTTCAGGTCCTCGAGGCAGGTCCATTCAAGATGGCCTCTTCTGGGAAGCCGCCAATGCAGCTTTATAATCAGCTTGTGGCGGAAATTATGCATTCAGGGGCGGTGCTGTGTTCTGAGGATGTTCATATGTTGCGTGTGAGGATTCGAACCCTGAGATCTCTCCTCGAACTCTGTGCAGAAAAGGGTGTGCTCGATAAAAGACTGAAAGCGGTTTTCAGGCTGCTTGAGCTGCCAAGAAAACTGGATGTGTTTGAGGACATGCTGGTGGCTGTCGGGGTTGAGAATGAGAAAATTTCAGTCCTGAAAGATGCCGCCTACAGAAAACTGGCGCGTAAGCTCCCTAAAATGCTCAGTGACCTTGCTGAGCTTTCAAATCATGAAGAGCTTGTATTTTCACCCTCAAATCATATACGTGATTATTTTGCCTGTCTGGGGAAGGTCGATTTTGAAAATGGGATGAAACTGCATGCCCTGCGTGTAGCAGGAAAGAAGGTCAAGTATATGATCGAAGCTGGCATGCTAGAGTGCAACCCGTCAGATTACAAGGCAATCAATGCCCTGCATAAGGCAATTGGTGCATATCATGACGTTTCTGAGAACGCCGAGATCATGAAAATGTGCAATATGCAGGTGAAGGGTGTCATAAAGCGTCATTTTAAGGCCGTTGAAAAAATAAATTTGAAAAAGATAAGACGTGCTGTCTTCTACCTTCAGTTAAGGCTGAGAACTTGGTAGGTGGGCGGACTTCCTGTACTCGATATAGGATAAGGGCGCCAGGCAGTTCAGAAACTAATTTGCAGCAATAGGACTTGCGTCCTACTGTAAATTTGGTATAATATAGGTCTTAAGTATTTAATTAATAGGCATGATTGCGAAAGCGAATGGTTTTTGGGGGGATGTATCGTGCTTACAGATGTGAAAATGGAAGAAATCATGCACGCTTTTATCAAGGCGGTCGATATTGTCAATCCGATTTTGAAAAACCATCATAGAAGAACGGCGATTATTGCTTACCATATTGGCATGCAGTGTGGTCTGTCAGAAAAGTCCATGGCCAATCTGGTTGTTGCTGCAGCACTGCACGACATAGGTGCCTTGACGGTAGAAGATGCGGAAGCGCTTGCAATCTTAGATGTGCACAATCCACATCCTCACGAGCAGCTGGGAGCGAGCATGCTGTCATCCTATAAGGCTTTTGAAACAATCAAAGACATATTGATGTACCATCATGTACGGTACGATAAAATGGCAGGAAGTGGTCAAGTTCCCCCGGAAGCCTATGTGCTGCATCTTGCAGACCGGGTGGAAATACTGCTTAAGCCAGATGTTTTGGCACTGAATCAGCGGGAAGGCATTATGGAGAAAATTAAGGAATACAGCGGCTCCCTGTTTGACCCCATCCTCGTAACCCATTTTCTGGAGCTCTCCCAGAAAGAACTTTTCTGGTTTGACATTGAAGACCTGAATATGGACGAAATACTGTCCAAGGTAGACATGGAGATGATTTCTCAGCAGAATGACCGAGAATCCCTTGAAGAACTTGTCCATACCTTGAGCAAGGTCATCGATTATAAATGTGAGTTTACTGCGAGTCATTCCATTGGAGTTGCTTATACGGCCTATCATCTGGCCCACTATCTGGGGCTGCCTGAAGCGCGGTGCAATGAAGTCAAAATTGCAGGTTATCTTCATGACATTGGCAAGCTGGCTGTACCGACAGAAATCATTACAAAAAAGGCCTGTCTGACATCAGATGAGTTCAATATGATGAAGGCGCATCCATACTATACATTCCAGATTCTAAAGAACATCAGCGGACTTTCGGAAATCGCACTTTGGGCTGGCAGCCACCATGAAAGATCGGATCTTTCCGGTTATCCAAGAAAACCGAGTGCGGACAACCTGAACCTTGAAATCAGTTTAATTGCCTATTCCGATGTGTTTACGGCCCTGTGTGAAGACCGGCCTTACCGCAAGGCGCTTCCCATTGATGAGGTTATGGACATTTTGAGCTGTGAACTGAGATGTGAGGAAGATGACATTATTTATCTGACACTTTTGGAACACAGCAGGACCTTGTATGAGATGCTTAGAAAGCTCCAGTGCAAAGCCAAAGAGGCTTATTTCAATTTTGTGCTGATGAATAAGACAAGCCAGTGATTTTAGAGATAGATAGGGAGCCTGCCAAGCAGGTTCCTTTTTTGATGCCGCTGCATAGCTATTGCAATTATCATGTCCGAAAACGAGAAAAAATATCGGCCTCATTCTGATATACTTGAAGCAACAAGGCAGGTGATCAAATGAAACTGGACCACAATACATGTTATAAAATCATCAAATCAAAGGATGCACGCTTCGACGGCGTGTTTTATACAGCAGTGAAAACAACAGGCATATACTGCAGACCGGTATGCAAGGTGCCTGCACCGAAATCAGAGAACTGCACCTTTTATGGTTCGGCTGAAGAAGCTGAATCAAGGGGGTACAGGCCTTGTCTGCGCTGTCGACCTGAGTTGGCACCTGGCTACTCTGAGTTTGAGCAGGGGAAACTGCTCTTACGTCTTGCAATGGCATATTTTGAAGAACATAATTTTGCACCGGGTCTGATTGGCGCATGTGCAGAGGCCCTTGGCGTAAGTGCGCGACATATTTCGCGCGTGTTCAAGACGCAGATTGGAACAAGCCCTCAGAACTACATGATGACACGGCGTCTTTTAAAGGCCAAGCTTCTGCTTACAGATACCACCCTGCCCATTGGTGAAATAGCGCTCAATTGTGGATTCGGGAGTCAGTCCCGGTTCAATGCAGCCGTGCGCAAGCACTATAAGCTCACACCAAATGGTATTCGAAAAACTGCCAGAAAAACGTCAGTATCTGCGAAAAAGAATGAGGATACGGCATGTATTGAGCTTAATCTGGCTTACCGGCCACCCTATGACTGGCAGGGCATGATGGATTTTCTAAGAGTACGTGCGATTCCCCATGTTGAGATAGTAACAGGTGCAGGCGTTTACAGAAGGAGTGTGAAAATAGAAGATGCCAACCAGACCTATACCGGATGGCTGGAGCTCATTCCAAAGCCCTCGGAAAACTGTGCAGTTCTCAGGGTGAGTCCATCGCTTGAACGGGTCATTTTTGAAGTCGTCACGAAAATCAGAAGGGTCTTTGATTTAGACTTTGACCCAATGGCATTGCCGGAGGGCATAAGGCGGAGCACGCGTCTTCCAGGATGCTTTGATGCATTTGAAATGAGCTGCAGGGCCATTTTAGGACAGCAGATAACCGTCAAGGCCGCTACGACATTAACCGGAAGACTGGCCGATAAATTCGGACTAGCCAGTGCAACACCATGGCCTGAAGTCCGTAGACATTTTCCGCGTCCAAAGGAAATCGAAGTACTGGAACCAAGCATTTTTGATAATCTCGGAGAACTCGGGATCATCCGAAGCCGTACGCAAACCCTGCTGACCCTTTCCAAGAGGATAGATGACGGTAGCCTGAGCCTTTCTCGATTTCAGGACATTGAGGGATTCAAGTCAGCTGTCATGGAAATTAAAGGGATAGGGCGCTGGACGGCAGAGTACCTTTCCATGCGCGCGTTGAGCTGGCCAGACGCATTTCCTGTAACAGACCTCGGTGTCAAACAGGCGCTCTTTGACTTGCTGAAGGATGAGACTGGAAACCTGATTTCAAGTGACAGCGTTTCTTCAAAGTACGTGTTGAATAAAAAATATGAGAAGGCCGCCTGTGTCTACGCGAGTGCCTTCGAACCCTATAGGAGCTATTTGACGATTGATCTTTGGAAAAGACTTTCAAAGCCACTGGAGGAAAAGTCATGATGAACAGATATTATGGAAAAGTTAAGGGCAGATGGGGCAACCTTGTTGCTGGAGTCTTTGAGGATGGTCATCTATTCGGACTCTGGTTTGAAGGACAAAAGTATTTTCCGGATATTCCTGCACATGCCTTCTGGCTCGAAGCGGATCATAGATCAAATGAAGTGCCGGGGCCTGTGTCGGGTGTCTTTGAAAGTCTGAAGGCGCAGCTTGCAGAGTATGAAACGGGAGAACGGACAAGCTTCGACCTGCCCCTCAAACCCCAAGGGACCCCCTTTAGAATAGCCGTGTGGGATATTCTTCTTGATATTGAACTTGGAGAGACCACTACTTATGGAGAAATAGGACGCATTCTTGCAGAAAGACTGGGAAAGGCGCGCATGTCTGCACAAGCTGTAGGCGGCGCAGTAGGCCACAATCCCATTTCCATTGTCATTCCTTGTCACCGCGTTGTTGGTGCTGACGGTAAGCTGACCGGCTACGCTGGCGGCATTGATAAAAAAGAAAAGCTTCTTAGACACGAAGCATCTGTTAAAAGAGCTTTATAAAGCAGTAACATAAAAAGTGTTCACGTCATGACTGCAGGCGTGAACACTTTTTTATGTCTACTTTATGTCTCTTGTTCCAAACCGGTTTGAAGCGCTTTTAAAAGGGCGCTGAACTGGTCTTCAAAGGGATGAATCAGTTTGTCGATACCGACTGTATCCTCTTCGTCACAAAGGTCTTGAAGTGTGGCGGCAAGAAGTCTGACAGACTCAGAGCCTATGCTTCCCGCGCTGCTCTTTACCTTGTGCAGAATATCCCGGGCAGTCTTGTAATCTTTTTCAGATAAAGCATCCTTAATGCGGGGCAGTGTTGTGGTGTTTTCTTCTGCAAAAACCATGAGAATCTGTTGATAGAGCGCTTCGTTGCCGCCCATGAGCTTTAAACCAAGTCTTCGGTCTATGACAGGCTCGGGCTCAGCTGAAGCAGGTAGACCTTCAACCGGATCACTTATGGTCGGGTCAGCTGAAAAGTAGGATTTTACTTTGGCCATGAACTTCTCAGGGTCAAAGGGTTTGCTGATGAAATCACTCATTCCGGCAGCGGTACAGTTCTCTTTCACGCCGGCTATGGCGTCTGCAGTCATGGCAATGATGGGCAGATCGCTGTAGCCTCTTATGCGTTTTGAAGCCTCATATCCGTTGAGTACAGGCATGTGCAGGTCCATGAGGACAAGGTCGAACCTGGCGCCCTCTTCAAACATATCGACAGCAATTTGTCCGTTGGCTGCGGTGTGAATGTCAAATCCAAGCGTTTTTAAAAGCTCGGATGCGATGAGGACATTGGTCTGATTGTCTTCGACTATGAGTATGTCCCCTGAATAGCGTGTGGTAGTTTCCGAACTGCGCAGATCAAGCTTTTCTGTTTGCGATGCCATGAGCTTATTTTTGAAAAGACTGGATATGGCGTTATAAAGCATGGATGGCAAGTAAGGCTCGTACATTGCATATTGGTTGGGTCCCAGTGTCTCAGCCTGATTCTCCTTGCTGTACTTGAAAATGAAGAGGGCTTTTGGCAGCTGGTTCAGAGCAGTATCTCCAGTCAGCTTTTCAAAGAGCTTCATGCATCCTTGGCTTGTGGAATCGTCAAAAACAATAATGAGATCATAGGGCTTGAGGAATTTCTTTTCGTTGCTTTGAATGATATTTGCAAATTGGTCTTCAGAAGAAGTGAACTCTGGATTAATGGAGAAGCTCTTCAGGTACTCGACCATGGTACTGAGGCTGGACATGTTTTTGTTGAGTATGAGTGTTTTAATGTCCTTAATATACTCAAAACCGGCATTCACACGGCGCTCATTTTCAACATCGAGCTGAAGTCGGATATTGATGGTGAAGGTCGTTCCTTGAGAGGGTGTACTTTCAACAGAAATGGACCCATTCATTAGCTCCACCAGATTCTTGACAATGGAAAGTCCGAGACCGGTACCGCCAAAACGCCGCGTGATAGAAGCATCTTCCTGAGTGAAGGGTTCAAAGAGTTGGTCAAGGTGGTCTTTAGACATGCCTATGCCAGTATCGGACACCTTGAACTCCAGCTGATACTGATCACGCTCGTGACCGTATAAGTCCATTTCAAGAACCACATCTCCCTTTTCTGTGAACTTTATGGCATTGACCATGAGGTTGAGCAGAATCTGTCCCAGCCGGACCTTGTCTCCAAAGAAACAGTTTGGAATGTTGGGATTCTTGATGAGTGTCAGATTCAGGTTTTTGTCAGCGATTCTGTGACCTGCGATATTGATGGTGTTGCGGACCACTTCGTCAAGCTCGAAAGGCTCATGTTCGATTTCTACCTTGCCAGCCTCAAGCTTTGAAAAATCAAGAATATCGTTGATGATGCTCAGCATGGTTTCTGAAGCAAATTTGATACGCTCCATGTGGGCACGCTGTGAATGTGTCAGTTCAGAGTTGAGAATGAGATAACTCAGCCCCGTGATTGCATTGAGCGGCGTCCGGATTTCATGGGACATTCTGGCGAGGAAGTTTCCCTTGACCTCATTCGCCAGTTCGGCTTCGAGCTTTGCCACGCGCAGGGATTCTTCAATCTGCTTTCTTTTCTCGATTTCACCGCGGAGCTTGGTGATCCAGTAGGTCGATACGGCAGCGGTTAGAATAAGTACACTGCTGACAATCGCGATGGCTCTGAAAAGTGCCGTATAGTCTTTTGATTCCTTAACACCAATCCACTTGTTGTAGATATGTATGCGCTCCTCTTCTGTGATGGAGGCGAGGGTCTTGTTCAAAATACTGGTCAGTTCAGGCCAGTCTTTTCGAATGGCAAAGTGGAGCTCGTTCCTTTCCCCGCTATCAAGGGTCACGAACTTCATTTCATTGATGCCCAGTTCGTTGATCAGGTAGCTTGTCGTTGCCAGGTTCCCCACATAATATGGAACCTCGCCCTTTGAAACGGCGTAGAGTGCTTCTTCTGCAGTCGTATAAAGCTGAAGGTTGATTTCTGGATACTGGTTCAGGAAGCTGTGATGAGAGCTGTTGGACTGAACGGCGACAGCGCTGCCAAGCAAGTCGGAAAGTCCCTTGGTGTCATTGACAGCGTTTTGCATGACGATGACACGTTCGAACTGGTAGTAGCCGTCTGAAAAGTCGAAGTAGAGCTGTCGCGTTTCGGTTTTCGAAACACAGGGCAGTATATCCAGCTTCTTCTCAACAGCCATTTCATAGGCGTCACTCCAGGTAAGGCCTTCCATAATGACAAACTTAAGGCCGGTACGTTCTTCAATAAGCTTGATATAGTCCGCGGCAATGCCCTTGTAGGAGCCATCCGTATCGATGAACTCGAAGGGAAGAAAGTGGGGGTCCACACCTACCTTGATTTCGGGATGCGCGCTTATGAAGTCCCGTTCAGCCTCTGTAAAATCCAGACTGTCCGCACTGGCGATACCGTTTATGAGAAGAATCAACAGACATAAAATGTATAATATTCTTCTGGTCATAGGGGCCTACTTTCTTGACTTGTACTCTATTGCAATAGCGATGATTTCATCTTCTATTTCAAGGAAGGCATCGACCAGATTGGGGTCGAAATGTTTTCCTTTTTCATCGATAAGGATTTGTCGGGCAAGGCTGAAATCGAAGGCCTCCTTATAACACCGCTTGCTGGTGAGTGCATCGTAAACATCGATGATGGCCATGAGCCGACCCGATAGGGGGATGTCCTCACCGTGCAGTCCGTTGGGGTAACCTGTCCCGTCAAATTTTTCGTGATGGGCACCAATCAGTTCAACAGCTGTACGGATGAAGTCGTCTGCATATTTTGAGCCAAGCTCCATAGTGAGGGCTTCAACGCCAAACTTTACGTGTTCCTTCATAATGGCATATTCTTCAGGGGTTAGTCTGGCAGGCTTTAGAAGAATCTGGTCACGAATGCCGACCTTTCCAATGTCATGAAGGGGTGCTGTTTTGTAGAGGCGTTTAATGATTTCTGGTGTCAAACGGTTTGTATAGTTGGGTTTCTCAGCCAAATGTGTGGCAAAGGCATGCATCATGAGCTGTGTCCGCTTTGTGTGATTGGAGGACTCAAGGTCTCTTACCTCGAGGAGTCCAAGCAGGGCATTGACGGTTACATCTCGTGACATTTCCAGTTCCTTTGTCCGTATGCGCACCTTTTCCTCCAGCTGATGGTTATAGTCTTTGATTTCATTTCTTACCCGAATGAGATTGAGATGCACCTGAATGCGCTTAAGCAGAGACTGGGAGTTGAGCGGCTTGCGAATATAGTCTACCGCGCCGAGTTCAAGTCCCCGTATTTCATTTTCGATTTCCTCGTAGTTGGTCAGAATGATTACTGAGACATCATACTCGGCAGGATCCTGTCTGAGCTTTTCGAGGACTTCGAATCCGTTCATTCTGGGCATGTTTAAGTCAAGGATGATCATGCGGATGTCCGGTTCGCGCTCAAGGACTTCAAAAGCTTCAATTCCATCTGAAGCAGAAGTGCATTTGAAATCCTTCAGGATGTCCTGGATAATCAGCTGATCTATTTGAGAATCTTCAACAATCAGTATTTTTGAGTTGTACATTATTTTTCCCCCTCATAGAGTGCGGCGCCCTCTGTTTGTATTTTTTCAACGCCTTGTGAAATGGAAAGCTGTCCTGTGATCATTTGATGGATGTATTTTGTATATATGCTGGTTCTAACTTTCATCCACTTAGGTGAAGGAACATCAATGCTTGGAGATGCATATGAGCTGATAAAAACATCAAAATCGGGAAAGAGACTTAAAAAATGAATGTCCAGAGCATCGCTTCGAACTGGAAGTCTAAAGGGATAGTAAGCGTCGTGTTCGGGACTGTATTCCCCGTGCAGAATGGCTACCTGGGCATCCTTTGAAACCATATATTTCAAAAATGCCTCCGCGGCTGTCATCTTTTCTTCCGGCAGGTCTGCTCTGATGGTCAGCATGAGCGGACCGACTTCTGCACTTGCCTGGATGGCGGATAGGGGCAGAATGCCGACTTCAAAAGGCGCACCGGATTTAGCGATATCTGTAACGCCCCATAGGCCCTGTATTTCAAAGGCGACTTTTTCGTTTCTGAACAGGTCCATGACTTCAATACCTGTATCTTCATGCCAGGTCGGCTGCGCGTGGCTTCCAAGGTCGCGGATGTAGTAGGTGAGTCCCTCGATTGACGCATCTGAAAGGATTGCAACTTTTCCAGCTGACTCCAGTTGTCCACCGCTGCCATAGATGAATTGATTGACCATCCATGAAAGATCATGGTGATCGGCACCAACGAGTCCGATTCCGCGGGCATCCGTTTTTTCTTCGATGCGGTCCAGGGCATTTAGAAAGCTGCTTCTGTCGATGATGGACTCTGGATCAATACCTGCTGTCTTGACAAGGTCCTTATTATAGAGCAGGGCTGTAGAGTGGCTGACCCAGGGAAAACCGTAGAGTCTATCGCCGTCCTTTGCCAGCTCCAGGAGGTCCGAAGACATGTTCTCAAGCTGACTTGAATCCAGCTGTTTCAGGTAACCTGTAGGTCCAAGTTCTTTTACAAACCTGTAGGGAAGGACATAGATATCGGCCTGTGCTTCCTCGAAGCTTTTGATGACAGCCTCCAAATCCTCATCGCCACTGACCAGCTGTATTTCATAATCTGTTTGAATCTGGTTAAAGGTACCAACGATATTCTGAACCGTTTCACCACGTCCCGAATAAGTCTTCCAGGTAATCCTTAAAGGAATTGCCGTTTTGGATGAAGTACTTTTTTCAGGGGCAGGTGCGGTGTCTTCTGATGGTGTGGCCGGGACTGAACATGCCGTCAGGAAGAGGGCCATCAAAATAAAAATCAAAGATATTTTTTTTATCATTTTATTCCTCCGATTTTGCGATTCAGTTCTTAAAATCATTACTCTATCTATACCAATAATTTACTGATATATGCAGGAATGAAAAAAACCGCAGGACCGGGAAAAAATCCCTGTACTGAGGTTTTAAGGTCGAAAATTTTCAGACCGACAAGGTCGGTGGAAACGGGCTTAAAGCAGGCCCTTTGCCTTAGCGCGAACACGCTGGTCAACATGGTTGTGGAGCTGGTTGTCACGGTGGGCCTTGAGCCAGACCCACTCAATGTACCGACCAGATATGAGGTGGTCAAGGCGGTTCCAGTCATCGATGTTTTTTGCCTTGGTACCATTGGCAGTCATGAAGCCATTAGCCTGCCAATGCCAGATCCACTCCGTAATGCCCTTTCTCACATATTGCGAATCGGTATAGATGCGCAGCGCAGTGCTCTGCACCTCTTCAAGGGCACTTATGACAGCCATGAGCTCCAGGTGGGAAGAACTCATGGAGGGGTGGTGGCTGTACTGTTCTGAAAGAATGGCCCCGTCTTTGACAAGGGCGTAGCCACAGGCCCCGGTTTCAGACAGTTCGTCAAAGCTGCCATCCGTATAGATTTCCAGCAGGTCTTCGCGGCCGCTTTTTATGACATAGACGGTGCCTGAATCGGTGACGACGGTATTGCCTTTGTCATTGAATTTGGCAATGTCTTTCTTGGGAATAATCGAAAAGTCCAGGGTGAATCCAATATGATAGGTCTCAGCTTTCTTATTGTGGAGGAGTTTTCTGAACTGGTACTCATTTTCATTTAGGAAGTCACTGAGTGGGGTGACAGACTGAAACTGCAAAGTTTTGCTTTCAGGGTGGAAAAACACATGGGCAGGAGCCTTTGCAGATGTGCTGTCACGTTCTGATATTTTAAGGAGATAGCCTCCACCGGTCTCATCGATTATTTCCATATGCAGAAGCACTATCATATTTTCACTCCATTCATTCAAGGTTTCTGTGGACAGCAATCATGTGCAGGTGAACTGCGCCTTTATTGTGCAATATCATACCATAGCGAAAAGGTCTTGTGTACTTGGCGCAGGAAAGTTTATCCAAACTCGATTTATTCTGTAAAATGATTGTGAACACTGTATTCTTGTAGAATCTTAATGGTAGAATTGGGTAAATAGGATTAAACTCGAATTATGCATGAAATTACAATAGCAAGGACTTCAAAGGGTGAATTTCATGCATAATCCGAGTTAAAATATACAGCGCATAGGTACGCTAGGAAAGGACTATGATATGAAAATTGGTATGATCGGACTTGGAAAAATGGGCGGCAATCTGGCAAGGAATATGAAGGACCGTGGCTATGATGTTGTGGTCTACAATAGAAGTTATGAAAAGACCAAAACTTTTATGGCTGAAGGCTTTGAAGGTGTGAAGACGATTGAGGAAATGGCACAGGTGCTCGGAAGAAAGGGTGTCTACTGGATGATGATTCCCGCTGGGGATGCTGTTGACAATATGCTACATGACATCTGCGCTTATGCTGAGCCGGGGTCACTGATCATCGATGGTGGAAATTCCAGATACACGGATACCCTGTCTCGTGCAGAACATGTGCTTGAAAGCGGATTCAGATATATGGACATAGGAACAAGCGGTGGCCAGCAAGGGGCGAGAGAAGGCGCGTGCATGATGGTCGGTGGTGAAAAAGCGGATTATGATGAAATTGCCGAGCTTCTTCAAGCGGTATGCGTCCCTGACGGCGTGAATTACATGGGACCCCACGGCAGCGGCCATTATGTGAAAATGATTCACAATGGCATTGAGTACGGCATGATGCAGGCAATCGCCGAAGGTTTCGAGATACTTGAAAAATCCGAGTTTGAACTGGATCTGACAAAGGTGGCCAAGGTATGGCAAAACGGATCCATTATTTCAAGCTACCTGGTGGACAAGACGACAGATGCCCTTGAGAAGAATCCAACACTTGACGGAATTATCGACAAGGTGGACTCTAGTGGTGAAGGTCTCTGGACAGTGGAAGAGGCGCTTCGTCTTCAGCTGCCGGCGTATGTGATTGCAAGCTCATTGTTCAAGCGTTATGAATCCAAGCAGGACAACAGGTTTTCCAATAAGCTGCTCGCAGCCATGCGAAATGAGTTCGGTGGACATAAAATACACAAGGACGGTGAGTAGCTTGACGAAGATATTTTTATTTGGCGCGACAGGGGACTTGAGCATCAGAAAGCTCTATCCTGCGCTCTATGAACTCTTTAGCAGGGACAGGCTGCCTTCGGATACGGAGATTATCTGCATCAGCAGGCGGCCTTATGATAAAGATGCATTCCTTGATTTTCTAATCAGCAATGTCGGCGGAACACGGGACGTTAAGAAATGGTTTGAGTTCATCAAAAAGCTCACATACTTTTCGCTGGAATTTCCAAAGCTGGAGGATTACGTTGAACTGAAAAAACAGGTTGATGGTGACAAGGACAGTGTGAACATATTCTATCTGGCAACTGCCCCGCAGTTTTTCAAGCCTATTGTGGAGCACCTGTCTTCAGCTGGTCTTCTTGAACACGGAAACCTCAACAACAGAATTGTTTTCGAAAAGCCCTTCGGCAAGAATCTGCAGACTGCCAAGGAAATCAACGAGCATCTGTCGCAGTATGTTGTCGAAGACCAGATATACAGAATGGACCACTACTTGGGCAAGGAAATGATTCAAAATATCATGATGCTGCGATTCAGCAATATGATTTACGAGGCAAGCTGGAACAAGGACTATATTGATCACATCCAGATTACCGTCGCTGAATCCGTTGGGGTTCTGGAAAGGGCAGAGTACTATGATCAGGCAGGTGCCATTCGTGACATGATTCAGAGTCACTTGCTTCAGATGCTTTCTCTGGTTGCCCTCACGCCTTCTGGCAAGCTGGACAGCGGGGACATACTCAAAAGCAAGACCGAGGTGCTCAAGGCCCTCTATATTGAAGATGTGAAGCGTGATGTTATCATTGGTCAGTATTCTGGAGATGGCAAGGTAAAGGCATACCGTGAAGAGAAAGGTGTTGCGCCTGATTCGTGTACGGAAACCTATGCCGCTATGAAGCTGAAGGTGGACCTTCCAAGATGGGAAGGTGTGGATTTTTACCTGAGAACAGGCAAGAGCCTTGAAAAGAAGGTTTCAGAAATCGCCATTATCTACAAGTGCCCTGATGTGGGCAATTACACAACGTGTCCTCAGAATGTCATGGTGATTGAAATCTATCCCCAGGAGGGCATGCGGTTTAAGTTCAATATGAAGAAGCCGGGTGAAGCCCGGGCCCTTGTGACACGTGAAATGGAGTTCTGCCAGAGCTGCATGATCGATTACAGTGCTCCAGAAGCTTATGAAACACTCATTCATGAAGTTGTCAGTGGGAATCACGATTTGTTCACGCGTTGGGATGAGGTCTGGTACGAGTGGGTCTTTGTTGAAAAAATGCTGAGTGAGTGCCAAAATCTTCAGCAGAACCTGCGCATGTATGCACCGGGAAGCAAGGGACCCAAGGAAGCAGACGAGCTGCTGGCAAGAGACGGTCGCCAGTGGTACTCACTTTAGGAGGTAAATCGATGATATATGACATTTCTCAAACCATAGAAGAAAGTATGTTTGTTTATAAGGACAAGCCCGAAAAGAAGCCCGTGTTTGAAGTGACTAGAGACCACGGACAGGGTGGCGTGCGTGAATCGAAAATCACCCTTGATGTCCATACGGGAACCCATCTGGATGCACCGCTGCATATGGTTGCCGAGGGGGCATCCATTGAAACAATGCCCCTTGAGAATCTTATTGCCCCATGCAGAGTTGTAGACCTGACGCATATCGAGGGGGCGATCAGCTGGCATGACCTGGAACCCCTGAATATCGACGCATCGGATATTGTGCTTTTCAAGACACGCAATTCCTTGGATGACGCTTTCAGTCTCGATTTTGTCTACTTGGACACGTCGGGAGCAAAGTATTTGGCTGAGTGCGGTGTCAGAGGTGTCGGGACGGATGCCCTTGGCATTGAACGGAGCCAGCCGGACCACAGTACGCATCACCAGCTCTTTGAAGCGGGTATTTTCATTCTTGAGGGCCTGCGTCTGAAAGATGTGCCCGAAGGTCGGTATAGGCTCGTGGCCCTGCCACTGAAGCTGAAAGGACTTGACGCGTCACCTGTACGTGCAATCCTCATTGATGAATAGGACAAATCGGAACACTTGAATGGTGAAAAGCTCTTAAAGCCTGCCAATGAAATTGATTGGAGGGCCTTAAGAGCTTTATTATGTTGGGGTTTCCAGAAAACAGGGTTAGTCTTTGAGCTGTCATGCCCCTCCACTCCCCTTTTTTGAGGGGTAGGTGAAGGACTCCTAGTAGACATATACTTGTGAAAAGCGCACTGTGCACAAGAGAGGTGATTTTCGTGAAACATACTTTGAAAAAGGGACAAATTGTCTTTGGCATTCCAATCGGCATTCTCATGCTGGACAGCATGACGCCCTTCATTCCCGGCGATGTGGGAAATGCGCGCTCGTACACATATCCAGTCCGATACGAGGTGGTAGCTGAAATGACGGTAGCAAGGATGCTGTCTGAGAATCTTATGGAGGATGAAGAGGCGCTCGACCTTGTGCTGGAAGCCGCTAAAAAACTGGAAATCCAAGGGGTTCGCGCCATTACATCCGATTGTGGATTCATGATGGTCTTTCAGTCGTATTTGCAGGCAAAGCTCCAAGTGCCCGTCTTTTTATCAAGTCTTTTGCAGCTGCCATTCATATTGAGTGTCATTCATCCAGATGAAAAAATTGCGGTACTTTCTGCAAATGGTTCTACTCTGGGTCCTGTAATTACAAAATACTTTGGTCAGGCTTCTATGGACAGGATTATCATAAAGGGCATGGAGGAAAAGCAGCATTTCTACGATGCCATTGTTGCCGAGAAAGGCGTTCTGGATGACGAACGCATGACGGCAGAAATGCTTCAAGGCGTTGCAGACTGCATGGAGGTCTGTGGTGAAATCGGTGCAGTCCTGCTTGAGTGCAGTGTCATGCCGCCCTATGGAAAAGCAATTTCTGAGCATTTTAACCTGCCTGTGTTCGATTTCAATACCATGATAGACTATATGCATTCTGCTGTTATAAAAAAAGAATTCAAGTAGACATGAAATAAGCGCCGTGTACGAATGATTTGATTCGTACACGGCGCTTTTGTTTGAGTACTATTTCTTTAAAGTATTATTTCATTAAGGCGACGTTGCACGCCTTGCATAAACGGCGGCCTTTATCATTTGCAGTAAAGCAGTGGATGCATCTGAGCTCTTCATCCTGATTCTTATCGAATTTCTCAGGGAATTTGTTGTTCCTATGGTGCTTTACCCGGTTTCCAGGGCGGTAGTAGTTCAGCGTCTGATAGTCATGGAAGACCAGTTTCTTAGACCGGAGTTTGCCGAGCTTGACTTTAACAATATATTTTTCTGTCTTGCGGGGGTTGCGCTCGCACTCGTCATCGGCTTTTGGGTGGTACTCCACCTTGGTCTTACTCTTGCTGACGGTTCCTTCCCATTCCTTATCGAGCCGGGCTGCAATGTGAAAGGGAATACTTAGCAAGAAGGGGATAACACCTATTTTAAGAGGGATGATCAAGCCTTTGATTGTGAAACCACCTTCGCCAAAGTACCAGATGGCAAGCATGCCTAAAAATGCAACCAAGGAAAAAAACACTCCAATGCGGAGGGGCACATTAACAGTCAGTTTTCGCATTTGTGCAATGGTAGGGTCGTTTGCCCTATCGGAAAATCCGGGTTGGATATACTGACTGCCTTTATATGGCGCCGGATCAGCCGCGCTTTCGTTTTTGGCCTCAGTGTCAGTCTGGATGTTTTGTGTGGTATCTGCTGTGTTTTCGCTTATAGATGATGCGCTTGAGTCCCCAATGGGTGATCCGCATTCCCCACAGAATTTCGCACCCTCCTCATGGGGTGCACCGCATAGTCCACAATATTTCATAGCGCCTCCTTTATTCTGGCTATTCTAGTCAAGAACCTCTACTGCATTTAGAGCGTCTACCAGGTTTTTGGTCATATCCTCAAAGTCTTCACGATCCTGACTTTGACCGGGAAGCATGGACTTCAGACTTCGTTTGAACTTAAGCCCATGTGTCTTTAAATCGTATGTGAGCCTACCTTCGACAAAGCCCGCCCCATTTTCATAGCTTGATTCGAACTCGACATGCGTTGAATAGATTTGCTTGTCTGAATCGAAGGACCACTCATCGTAGGTAGGAATGATCTCTAGGGCGTCCTTTTCAATGCCCTCTATCCCTGAAACCGTGCCCTGCAGGATATAAAGAATGGCCTTTTCGTCTGGATGTGAAAGGGCATCAATTTTTTCTGCGTAAGACGGATTGCGGTTTTCCGGTTCCATGCACATGGACCGGATATAATCGCTCAGCTTTTTAAAGGATAGGTTATCGTAAGGATAATAGCCGCCCTTGCTGATGGTAGCATTTTCAAATTCCAGTGTGATGCTTGCTCCGTCGGCGTCCATGATGTCGCTCTCAGTTGAAAGATCATCCGCCTCATAAAGGAAGTCCGTTTTCTCGAAAACAAATTTTTCGAGGTCGTGAAGTTCGCCATCGTTCATTTTACGAGACTGGGATGTGACGTTGATGGGCTCGTAGTTTACATCATAGTCAGAAGATGTCCATGTGACTTCATCAGCAGTCACTGTAACTGTAAAATCGTAGTCTGCAGTCCCTGTCTTATAGGTTGCGCTTTTCAGTGTGTCATCAAGGGGAATTGCATTGTAGTCTTCTGGAACGGCATCGTCGTAAGCCGGTTTCTGGTCAAAATCAAGTGTGAAAGGGGTAATGGCCATGGTAACCAGAAGGACAATCAAATAGGATTGCCAAAGCTTTTTCTGTGTCTGTGCGCCAAGGGGTGTCTTTTCCCTGCGAAGATAGGCAATGACTTGTATGCCTATACCCACTACAAAGGCTGGAAGGGCCATTAGAAATACAATATAGGCTGCGGCGAGGGCTTCCCATCCCGCATAGTCCAGACATGCGATGAGTCCCGAAATGAATCCGGATGCCAGCAGGGCAGGCTCGGTCACGGAAAAGATGTGTTTCCCACCGAGAAAACCCATTAAAATGACAAAGAGATTAAGAAAGGGTACGAATATGTAGGGCATGAGTGCCGCTGCACTGATTTCAGCGCCGAAAAGGGCACCGATCCCAAGGGCCAAAGTTATCAGGATTATGGCGAAAAGGGTGGTTTTCAGCCATACGAGAATCCATTTTGCCTTAAATTTGAGTGGTAAGTTATCCAGCAGTTTCATGAGCTGTTCCTCCTAAACAAGACATGCCGTGTGATTTGTTGAAATGAATTTTTTGAACGGATTACTCCGAAATGGTGATCTCAATGCCGCCGTCCGCAAAGACATCCAGTAGATGTAATTAGACCTAATTATATATTAATTTTACCTGAATATACCCACTTGTCTATAGATACCCAGTTTAACGAAGTTTTAATGCTATTTCTTTACCTCGCATGGGTATAGACCTTGATAGAGAGTATACATGTTTTTAAAGGGCAATAAAGCAGAAAAGGAGGCGTTACAGTGAATTCGGGACGATACAGAAAATTCAGCTGGCTAATGATACTCTGTCTGATTGCAGGCATGTTGTCAGTTCAGCCGGGTGTCTATGCTGAAGAGGGTGTGAAGTATAGTCACAGAGACGATTTCAACAGCTTTGACAGCAACTTTTGGACGGTCATTGACAAAGATGGGTCAGCAATGGACAAGGTAGGGGTGACGAACGGAATCCTGAGACTTTCCGCAACTGAAACGGATAACTATCCGACACTCATATCAAAAGGCATTCCGATTTCCATGGGGGATCAGCTTGTTATTACACGACGTACATATGCACATCCGGAGCACGACAAGTTTGCGCCTGGAATGTATGTAACTGAAGAGGTCGACAATAGCTGGAATACGGATCGCAATCGACAGAACCACATATTGTGGATGTTCCAGCATTTGTATTTCAATTATGATGTCGGCAGATATCCTGAGAGCACTGTAAAAGGAAATATTGGGTATGCCAGACTTGATGGTTTTACGAAGGTAAACCTGGTGGCTGAAGCAAACTACGGCATAACAAGAAGTACACTGGATGAGTGGGTGGACGAGACGTTTATCTACGATACGGTAACAGGGGATGTCAGCATTACAAGTGGCGGGGAAACCATGTCCTTTGAAGGGCGCCCCCTTGAGTACGACTTCGTCAGATTTCAGATGAATCCAGGCGGCTGGTACACAGGACAATACGACGAAATGGACTGGATAGAGTTCAAGGTGGTCGGACCGGGTGCAGACAGCCTTATTGAAGACAACACCGGTGCTGATGTGGTGAATCCAAGTACAACAGGTCAAGTTTACTATGTCCGTGAGGATTTTGAGGGCAGTTCACTCAACTCGGATTTCTGGTATGTTTACGACAATAATGGAGAGGCCTACAGCCGTGTTACGGTTGCCAATGGCGAGCTGACACTGCCGTGTGATCAGGTGGATAATCCGCCGATTCTCATGTCAAAAGGCATTCCGATTCGAAGCGGCGACATTTTCAAAATCAAACGCAGAACATTTGCCCATGCGGCAAGTGATACCTACAGACCATGGGCGGCTGTTCAGGAAGTGGTAACTGACGCGTTCACGACCAACAGTGCAGATGCACTGGGGCTTTTCTCCTTCCAGCATCTGAACTTCACATATGATCCAGGTCGATATCCAGGTGGTGTGACACAAACCAATTTGGGACTTTATGCTGCACCGGGACAGACCCTGAGTACACTGCCTGCATCGCAGTATGGAACAACACCACTCACACTCGACAAGTGGGTGGAAGAGGAGTTTGTCTATAATACAGCGACTGGACAAGTGACCATCACTTCTGATGGCAATACAATGACATTTACGAGTAAGACCCTGGATGAGTTCTTCGTAAGGTATCTTATGAACCCATATGGCTGGGGAACAGGACATTACGACAAGCTCGACTGGATTGAGTTTATCGTTGAAAGACCAGGGACTGCAACTAACGTACCAACAAGCGGTCAAGGGGTACTCGAAGGAACTGTACTCAGCTATGATGGTGAAGTACCTGTAGCAGGCGTAACGGTCAACCTGACACAAAATGGTCAAGTGCTTACAAGTGCACAGACGAATGCAGAAGGAAGCTACAGCATTACGGCTGCACCGGGCACCTATGATCTGAGCCTTTCGAAGACGGGCTTTATTGGTGCAAACTATTCAAATGTTGAGAGTACAGCAGGCGTGACAACCTACATTGAAACCATTATGCAGGTGCCGGCAGGCACGGCAAATGGCGCAATTTCCGGATATGTGGTCAACGCGGTTACGGGTGAGTTTATGCCGGGTGTCACTCTGGAGCTCAGACAGGGGCTCAATGCACAGAGTGGTGCAGTGGTTGCAACACTCACGACGGATGAAGACGGAAACTATGGATACAAGGGGACGCCGGGCTACTATACTTTGACAGCTAAAAAGGATGGTTTTGTACCGAAGGTCTTTTCCGCATCCATGATGAGCAGCAAGGAGAACGTGCTGTCAGATGTGGCGATTTCGCCTAAACTGGAAGCGGGTCAGGTGCGTATCGTGCTGAGGTGGAACATGACGCCGGCAGATATTGACGCACACCTGAGCGGTTCCTTTGCAAATGGTGGTACAGGACACATATATTACAGTGAAAAGACATATTCAAGCGATGTTTGCTCCATGCAGCTTGATGTGGATGACAGAGACGGCGGCGGACCTGAAACTATTACACTGGCAAGAACATCAAATGGCGTATACACATACCTGGTGCATGATTACACCAACAAGGAGTCTTCGGATTCGCGGGCACTTGGAGAGTCAAATGCGACCGTGGAAGTTTATATAGGTGATGGCGCCGCAAAAGTATTCAATGTGCCAAATCAACCAGGGACGCTCTGGAAGGTATTCACCTATGACGGAACGACAATAAAACCGGTCAATACCATGTCCTATGAATCGACAGCCGCAAATATTCACTAGATGACAAGAAAGACCTGAGTCGAATGGATTCAGGTCTTTTTATGTTTGGCATGGAACTTGCGCTGATAATCCATAAGGAATTCATTATATAATGGGATAAATCAATGTCTGGAGGATACCATGCCGAAATCATATCTGTTCTTGATGATCTTCTTTTTTTACTCGATGATCCTGCTCTATTTTGGTAAATCAGGTTATAAGGAAATTGAAACCATAGATGACTTTTTCTCAGGTGGAAGAAAAATGGGGCTCTTCGCCTGCATATCCACATTCGTCGCCACATGGTTCAGCGCTGCTTCCATGCAGGGTCTTTCGGGGGCCCTCTACACCTATGGCTATGCCTCGGTGCTCTATTCTGTCATTCCCTGGTTCATAGGCGCCTACCTGCTCATCAGAATCACACCCAATCTTAGGGCAAGCGGTGCAGTGACCATTCCTGAATATTTTTACATCCGTTATGGGTCAAGGCCCCTCCAGCTGGTGGGCGGCTTCATCGTCATGATCAATTTCATTTTGTACATTGTCATTCAAATCCGCGGTTTCGGACTTGTCGTCAGTGAATTTCTAGACATCTCCTACACCATGTCTATTTTGCTGGTTTATGTTTTTGTGCTTTATACGACCTTTGGCGGTCTTTTTTCCATATCTAAAAGTGACGGGTTCAACAGCATTATTATCTCTGCGGGGATTATCATTGCTGCGGCCTATGTTCTGGTCCGCACAGGCGGCATTGTCGATGTGCACCGAATGGCGGCTTTAGTTGAGGGTTACGGCATAGAGGGCTACGCCTACTTCACTGAAAAGGGAACCCTGCTCAGTGCAACCGCTGGAGGCAGTATGCCTGTTCTCAGCCTCATATCGGCCTTTTTTGGATGGGGACTCGGTCTCGCATCCAATCCCCAATACACGGTTAGAATCATTGCGGCAAAGGATGATAAAACCGCTCAGGACATGATTAAGAAATCTATGGTGATTCTCGCTGTCGTCTATGCGTGTCTGATCGTCATTGGCCTTGGAAGCCGGGTTTTGACAGGTTCCCTGGATGCCATAGAGTCGATTGATCAGGTCTTCCCTTATATCTTTCACATGAAATTCCCGACGGTTGTGGGCGGGATCGCGCTTGTGGCCCTGATGGCGGCGGCGATCTCTACGGCCAATTCTCAGCTTCTGGTCGTTTCCAGCAGCTTTGTTTATGATATTTTCGGCATCTTGACCAGGCGGACCTATTCGGACGAAGCCCTTATTTTCATCAGTCGGGTTGTCGTCTTCATTGCAGGAAGTATTTCTCTCGTTCTTGCAATTTCACCGCCTTCAACGCTGCTTGTATACGGGTCTTATGTATGGGGCGTATTCTCGGTTGCCTTTCTTGTGCCGCTCTATGGTGGGATGTTCCTCAAGCGTGCAGATGGGAAAAGTGCGGCAATGAGTATGGGTGCAGGACTCCTTGTCATGGGAGTGTTCATTCTCATGCGTCCCGGGAGTCAGAAGGTTTTTGATGTGAATCCTGCCATGTATGGTGTCATGGCTTCTTCAGCTGTCTTTTGGATTTCCAGCATCAGGGCGGGGAGGGCTAAGGCATGAAGTGGACAATAGAGAACAAAATTCTGGTTCCCTTTGTCATTCTGGTTTTGGTGTCCCAGTTGGTACTCCTTGGGACGTCCTTCAAGAATGACTACAATCTCATTATCAGCAATCAGTTTGAAAGCATGGACAAGTCCATTCTTCAGATGGAGCGGATCATGGACCGGTACGTGCGGGACGCCCGCGGCGGCATGGTCACAAAGCTGAATCTGATAGAAATGATTTCGGATGTTATGGATGAGGACATTGCCATTCTTGAATCCGGGGCGGTCATTGTCAATCATACGGCGCTTTCAGAAGAGGATATACTGGAGAATATCAATGAAGACGGGATACCCTTTGTGCATGCAGATACAGGCCGGTATCTAATCAGTCACTATGCCTATGCCCCACTGGAGTGGACCTTTGTCATAACTGCTGAAAAGGAGCGGCTTCTCTCTTCATTTTATGAGTCATACAAGTACAATCTCCTCACCGGAATCATATTTTTGACATTGTCATTGCAAATAACGGTCTTCATTGCCTCCAATATCACGAATCCGGTAAAACGGCTTGTGCGTTTTTGTACGGTCAAGGGGGAGCGCGGCGCACGCATTACCCTCAAGAGGCATGATGAGATTGGTCAGCTGGGTCAGGCATTCAACCAGATGCTTGACGACCTGGACGCCTCCCTTGTCGAACTGACAGAAATGAAGAAATACAATGAAAACATCCTCAACAGCATTGAAAAAGGCATCATAACCTTCGACAGCAGAATGGAGATCATTTCAAGAAATCCGTATGCTGAAGCCATACTCAAGCGCTATGCGTCAGCTGTGTGTCACGGGCGCATCCTCATTGAGGCCTTAAAGGAAAAGGCAACAGCCTATCAGGACAACGAAGGGGTCAAAGATGAGATTCTCGAGTTCAAAAGCCCCTTTCAAACAGACAGCAGGTATCTGGACCTTACGATTTCAGTCATGCATGGAGAGGGTGCTGAGGAGCGTGGCTACATATGCAGCTTTTCCGATGTTACGGAGCGTAAGAAGATGGAACTCCACTTTCAGCGGCTGGAACGTCTTGCAACAGCCGGAAGGCTTGCTTCAGGCATCGCACATGAAGTGAGAAATCCCCTTACGGGCATGCGGACATCGGTACAGGTTCTCAAGAAGAGACTGCAACATGAAATCGAGACCAAGAACATAGCCATACTGGACCGTATTGTCAGTGAAATAGACCGGATCAACAAACTGGTTTCGGAACTGCTGGGCTACACGCGGTCTTCTGTATGTGAGCCCGAAAACGTGCACGTTGGAACCCTTCTGGGCCATACCCTGGATTTACTCTCCGTGGAAATTGAGCAGAAGGGGATTCAGATAAGCGCAAGACTGGAGGACCCGGCACTCACATTCTATATGGACCCCAATCAGCTCCGCCAGATACTCCTTAATCTCATCAAGAATGCCATAGATGCGGTTGGACCGGACACGGGCAGGATAAGCATACGGGGCGCGTGGTGTCCGGACGGTGACGGGGGGACTCTTGTGATTGAAGACAATGGCAAAGGAATTGAACCGAGCCATGTAGAAAGAGTATTTGACCCCTTTTATACAACAAAGAATGAAGGAACCGGACTGGGTCTTTCCATAGTTCACGAGCTTGTGCAGCAGAACAGCGGGGAAATCCGCTTCAGCAGCACACCGGAGGTCGGAACTGCGGTGACACTCAGGTTCAAGGCAGGGAGCAGCGTATGATAAAAAGAGTAATGGTGATTGATGATGAAGAGTCTATTCGCTCTTCTCTAGATGACGGACTATCTGATTTGGGATATCAGGTTCGAACCGTTGAGGCACTTTCTGTGGCAAAAAAAGCAATTTTGGAGTTCCGACCCCAGGTCATCCTCCTTGACCTCAGGCTCAAGGACGGTGATGGTTTGCGCTTCATTGATACGATAAAGGCAATAGATGAGGAAATTCAGACCATTATCATAACGGCATATGGAGACATTCAGTCTGCCGTTCAGGCCATGAAGACAGGTGCCTTTGAATATATTACAAAGCCCTTCGATCTCGATGAGATAGAGCTTCAGGTTGAGCGCGCCTTCGGTCATTATGTCATGAACAGGAATGTTCACCTCTTTCAGGAGGCAAATGCCAAGTCGCAGGCAAAGATCATCACCCAAAGCGGTGAAATGATTCAAATTCTTGAGAATGTCAGACGGGTGGCACAGCTTGACGATGTGACTGTTCTGATAACAGGAGAGACGGGAACAGGCAAGGAGCTCATTGCTGATTTTCTCTACAGTGCAAGTAAGTTGCAGGATGTTCCCATGGTCAAGGTCAACTGTGCGACCATCCCAAAGGAGCTTTTTGAGAGTGAGCTCTATGGGCATGAAAAGAGTGCTTTTACGGGTGCGGAAAAGCTCAAGAAAGGTCTGCTCGAAATGGCAGATGGCGGGATTGTCTTTCTGGATGAAGTCGGTGAAATTCCCCTTGAGCAGCAGGCCAAGCTCTTGCGCTTCCTTGAAGATAAGAAAATCAAGCGTGTTGGCGGAACGGAAGCCATTGATGTGCGGGTACGTGTCATAGCGGCAACCAACCGGGATCTCTTGAGTATGGTCCAAAAAGGACTCTACCGAGCGGATTTTTACTACAGGTTGAATGTGGTGCCTGTTAAACTGCCACCTCTGCGTGCCCGAAAGGAAGATATCATGCTTCTAGCCGGACACTTTATGCATGCATATAATTTGAAATTTGGGAGCCAACTGGAAGGGTTCACCCAAAAGGCCAAGGACCATATGGAGCACTATAGCTGGCCAGGCAACATCCGAGAACTCAGGAACCTGATTGAGCGGCTGTGCATCATTCATGGCGGTGGCGTGGTCGATCTGTGTGACTTGCCTGTTTTGCAGGGCGAAGACACTGCATCCCTTGACAAGTTTGACTATCTGCGGCAGCTGGATCGGGGACAAGCTCTGGATTTACCGGCTATGATCGATGAGATTGAGCAGGAGTGCATTGAAAGAGCCATGGAAATATGCGGTGGGAATCAGTCAAAGGCAGCTGAACTTTTGAATATGAGTCGGTTTGCCATCAAAAGGCGAATGGACAGCAATTCTTGATAAAGTGAGCGAAAACACTCAGTCGTGTGCGTTTTCGCTCACTTTTTTCTGGTAAACTATCTGAAAACCCTGATTTTTCAGACGTGTTAAATTGGCACATAAATTGCGATTATAAGATAACCGAGGAGGGCTATTATGCGAATAGATTTAAACAGTGACTTAGGTGAGAGTTTCGGCAACTACAAAATCGGTATGGACGACGAAGTCATAAAACGTGTCAGTTCAGTCAATATTGCCTGTGGCTGGCACGCGGGAGATCCGAATGTGATGGCTGAAACGGTAAGAAAAGCGGTTGAAAACGGAGTCGCTATGGGCTGTCATCCTGGATTTCCAGATTTGATGGGCTTTGGACGACGTAATATGCAAGTGTCAGAAGTGGAACTGAAAAACTATGTGAAGTATCAGATCGGCGCCTTAAAGGCTTTTATCGATTCGGCAGGTGGTGTGATGCAGCACGTCAAGCCTCATGGTGCAATGTACAACATGGCTGCGAAAGATGAAAAAATGGCACGGGCCATAGCGGAGGCGATTTACGAGGTGGACAGCCAGCTCATACTCATGGGCCTATCAGGCAGCAAAATGCTGAGCTGTGCTGAGGAAATCGGTCTTAAGACAGCCAGTGAGGTCTTTGCAGACCGGGCCTATCAGAAGGATGGAAGCCTTGTGCCAAGAAGTCAGCCGGGTGCTGTTATTCACGACACGGAAAAAGCCATTGCCCAGGTGGTTGAAATGGTCAAGCATGGTACTGCGACAGCCATTACTGGAGAAAAGATTCAAATTAGAGCGGAGTCGATTTGTGTCCACGGAGACAATGAGAAGGCTCTTGAGTTTGTGGACGCCATTCGTAGGCGTTTGAAAAGTGAAGGTATAGAGGTGAAACCGTTAATCGAATAGAGGGGGATGCAAGATGGCAGAGGAAAGAATCATCGTTTCTGAAGAACCAGAAGTGAAGCAGTCAGTTAAACCGAAAAGTAATATGAGCGCTTTGTTTGGCGCCGCATTCATTATGGCAACATCCGCAATTGGACCAGGCTTTTTAACACAGACAGCAACCTTTACACAGCAGTTCATGGCAAGTTTTGCCTTCGTAATATTTCTATCTATCATACTGGATATAGGCGCACAGGTTAATGTTTGGAGAATCATTGGTGTTTCAGGTATGCGTGGCCAGGATATCGCCAACAAGATTGTTCCCGGACTGGGACACTTTGTAGCCATACTCGTTGCCCTTGGCGGTCTAGCATTCAACATTGGAAACATGGGGGGCGCAGCACTGGGTCTTAATGTGCTCACAGGCATGGATATTAAAGTCTGTATTCTCATTAGTGGCGTTGTTGGACTGGGAATTTTCATGAATAAGGACGCAGGTCCGGTAATTGACAAGGTTACCAAATCCCTTGGCCTTATGATGATCCTGATTGTCGGCTACATGGCGATTGTCACAAAACCGCCAGTAGGCGAAGCGCTGCTTAGAACCTTCGCGCCTGAGAATCCTGGTTCTCTTGTCTTTCCAACCATAACCCTTCTAGGCGGGACTGTTGGCGGGTACATTACCTTTGCTGGTGGTCACAGGCTTATAGATGCCGGAATCACAGGGGAAGAAAATCTTAAGGAAATCAACAAGGGTGCGATCATGGGGATCGTCGTGGCATCCATCATGCGTGTCCTCCTCTTTCTTGCCGTGCTTGGCGTTGTGGTTAAGGGCTTCCAGTTGGACCCTTCAAATCCAGCGGCATCGGCTTTCCAATACGGCGCAGGTATGATCGGCTATAAATTCTTCGGTCTTGTTCTGCTGGCGGCGGGTATTACGTCTGTCATTGGTGCGGCTTATACATCTGTTTCATTCCTGAAGACCCTGCACCCGTCCATCAACAAGTTTGAAAGACAGTGGATTATTGGATTTATCGCTGCATCGACTGCGATCATGGCAATTTTGGGCAAGCCTGCAAAGCTCCTGATACTGGCAGGGTCTTTAAATGGCCTGATTCTTCCTATTACAATTGGGGTAATTCTACTTGCAGCGAAACGCAAGGATATTGTTGGAGATTACAAGCACCCGACATGGATGCTGATTGCTGGATTTGTCATCGTTCTTATTGCAGGCTATGCTGGTGCCATGTCTCTTACAAAGATGCAAATGCTCATACACTAGGAGTTTCATATGTCAAAAGAATTTGAAATAAAAATTGCGGGGGACTGTGCTGTGTCGGTCGTATTCGGAAATGAAATTTCTGAAAGTGTAAACGACCGCGTTGCAGGTCTTCGCAGAATCGTAGAGAGTGAAGGTCTTTCTGGAATAACCGGGTGCATTCCAACCTATCGCGCCCTGCTTATAAGGTACGATCCAGCCCTTCTGAGATACGCAGATCTGAAAGCCTATATTGAAGCGTGTTCTGAAAACCTGAATGTTTCAGGTGCTTCAGAGGCTGTAGTTTATGTCGTGCCTGTGTTTTACGGCGATGCATTCGGTCCGGATCTTGAAAATGTAATGGCTGAGAATGGCCTTTCTCAAGGCGAGGTCATCAAGATTCACACCTCAGCAGATTATAGAATCTATATGCTTGGGTTCACGCCGGGATTTCCCTATTTGGGCGGTATGGATGAACGGATTGCTACGCCTCGACTCAAGCAGCCGAGAACAAAAATCAGTGCCGGATCTGTCGGTATTGCTGGGTCGCAAACGGGCATCTATCCCATTGACAGCCCGGGCGGATGGCAGATTATCGGCAGGACGCCTCTGAGGCTCTTTGATGTTGACGGCAGTCCGCCGTGCCTGCTTGAAGCGGGAAATTACATCCGCTTTAAAGCTGTGGATATGGCGACCTATAAAACCATAGAGGCGCAAATTGAATCGGGAACCTATGTTGTCGAAACGAAGCCCTACACTGGGGAGGTGAGGTAATGGCCTCGATTGAAATCATAAATCCGGGAATGTATACCTCGGTTCAGGACCTTGGAAGAAGGGGCTATGAAAAGTATGGCGTACCCGTATCGGGCAGTATGGATGACTATGCGCACCGACTGGCAAACCTGCTTGTCGGCAATAGGGAGGACGCAGCTGTACTTGAAATGACCATTCTGGGCGGAACGCTTAAATTTGACGCAGACATGCATATCGCCATAACGGGCGCAGACATGGCACCGACAGTCAATGAGGTCACACCTGCTGGAATGTGGCGTGCGGTTCAGGTTAAGCGTGGGGATGTGTTGAAATTCGGTGCAGCCTCAAAAGGGTGCAGGTGTTATATGGCTGTGTCGGGTGGCTTTGCTGTCGAGCCGGTCTTGGGAAGCAGCGCAACCTATGTGCGCGGCAAATTTGGTGGTTATGAAGGCAGGCCACTAAAACCTGGTGATATCCTTGAAACCGGCGCGGGTGCGCTTTCATCTGAAGCGCTTGAAGGCAGGTTTATTCCGGCAGACGCTGTGCCGGTGTACGGTCAGGAAATAGAGCTCAGAGTTACTCTGGGACCTCAGGAGGATGCCTTTACCCGAGAGGGGATCGGGACATTTTTCAGTTCGGTCTATACTGTGACCAATGAGTTTGACCGCATGGGCTATCGTCTTGAAGGCGACAAGGTCAGCCATGAAGCTTCTGCCGACATCATATCGGACGGCATTGTAAAGGGTGCCATACAGATACCTGGACATGGCAATCCGATTATTATGCTGGCAGACTGTCAGACTACAGGTGGGTATACGAAAATTGCCCATGTCATAACGACGGACCTCCGTAAAATTGCTCAGGCTAAGGCGGGCGACCGTATTTGCTTCAAGCATGTGGACATTGAACAGGCACAGGATGCCTACTGTGAGAATGAAGGCTTGATTCTGCGTATTCGAGAAGATTTTGAAAAAAGAAGGTTGAGCAGGGACCGTGATATGAAGCTGTCCTTCCTTGGAAAAGTCTTTTCGGTTAAGGTCAATGAAATCAGAGATATGTAGGGGATCGTTATGAAAAGAACACCCCTCCTAAAAAAAAAAAGAAACCCAGGCAGCATAAGCTGTTCTGGGTTTCTTTTTATTGTGAATATTAAGAATATTTAAAAAATAAGTTGACATATGACGTCTTATTGATTATCATAATTACCAAGATGTTATATGACGTCATATAACAACAGTGATAAAGTTATATTTTGAACTTACAGGAGGGTAACCCGATGAAAAGTGAACATCAAGATCAAATTGAAAAGGTATTGCAGGCCATTAAAGGCCGGGAAGTGGAAAACTTCTTTTTCGTTGCGTGTGGTGGGTCGAAAGCTGCACTTGGCCCTGGAGACTATTTTATAGACAGAGAATTGAATCTGCCTTCAAAAGTTTATACTTCAAACGAGTTTATCCATTTGAATCCTAAAACACTGGGCAAGGGTAGTGTGGTTGTTACAAGATCACACTCAGGAACAACACCTGAGACAGTGGAAGCAACAAAATTCGCTAGAGAAAAAGGTGCACTGACTGTAGCCATCTCTATGGACGTTGAGTCTCCGCTTTGCAAAGAAGCAGAGCACATAGTTCATTACAACTATAAAGATGGTTCAGAAGCAATAGACTGTGAAGTCGGTATGTTTTGGTCGCTGATTTTTGGAATTTTAAATGCGCTGTCCCCTTCAGAAAAATATGAGCGTGTCATCAATCAGCTACCAAAACTGGACTCACTGTTTGAAGTGAACAAGAAAGCGACATTTGAGACGGCCGACAGCTTTGGAAAGCGCAATAAGCGTGAAGAAATAATTTACACAATGGCTTCAGGTGTTTATTACGACCAGGCATACTCATTCACAAGCTGCCTGCTGATGGAAATGCTTTGGATCCACTCAAACGCAATTCACTCAGGTGAGTATTTTCACGGGCCATTTGAAATCACGGATAACGATGTGCCATTCCTGATGGTACTGGGAGAAGGGCCATCAAGACCCCTGGACGAGCGAGCGCTTAACTTTGTGAGCAAGTATAGCGACAAGGTTGAAGTGGTTGATGTTCAGAAACTTGATTATGAAGGCGTGGATGAAGATTTGAAAGAATACTTCGGCCCCGCTGTCATTGGAGCTGTTCTTCGCCAGTATGCAGATGGCTTGGCAGAGCATACGGGACATCCTCTATCTGTAAGAAGATATATGTGGAAGATGGACTATTAGAATAATCCGTGTATACTATTACTAATTAAAAAGGAGTGAGATTAGGTGAGAAGTAAAATGAAAGTGTTGGGGCTTATATTATGCATTCTGCTATTTACGTTTGGATGTTCAAGCCCAGAAGAGCAAGGAACAGCAACAGATACTGCAGCGGGTGACGATCAAGTAGTAATTAAGTTTTTCCATAGGTGGCCGAATGAACCGCGTAAATCATTCTATCAGCAAAAAGCGGAAGAATTTATGGCAAGTCATCCAAATGTGATCATTGAAACAGATGCGGTTTTGAATGACTCCTACAAAGAGAAGATCAGGGTGCTCGTTTCAAACGACAATCTGCCAGATGTTTTCACCTCATGGTCTGATTCATTTGCTTTAAATCTAGTTTCATCGGACAGAATTATGCCACTGAACAGCATATTGGATGCAGATGCTGAATGGCGTGACAGTATCATTTCATCACAGTACTCTGGTTTTACATTCGATGATGTTACATACGGCATTCCATTTACAATTGATGGAAAGGCATTTTTCTACAACAAGGACATTTTCGCTGCCGCAGGTGTAAAACCACCAAAAACTTATTCAGATCTCATAGGTGTTCTCGATAATCTGCAGGCAGCTGGTTATGAGGTACCGATAGCAGAAGGTCTGACAAATGCATGGGCGATTTCGCATTATCAAGGAACGATCTTCCAAAGACTGCTAGATCCAGCGGTTACTGAAGTTGACTACAACAAAGAGACGGGTGTGTTCACGGATGCAGGGTATATCAAAGGCCTTGAGATGTTCCAAGAGCTTACTAAGTACATGGGAGATGTATCAACAGCTATCGACCATGAAACAGCCCGTAACATGTTTGCAAGAGGCGAGCTTCCGATTGTATATATGCAGTTCGCAGAAATTAAAATGGTTGAAGATTTGACAGATATGGACTTCGGATTCTTTAACTTCCCAGAGGTTGAAGGCGGAAAAGGGGATCAAGAGGCACTTACAGGAGCGCCAGAGGGCTGGATGTTAAGCAAAAATGCACCTGAAGAGGCTGTAGAATTCCTGAAGTTCCTCACATCTGAAGAGACAGCGTATGAGTTCACTAAAGTTGACGGGCAGCTGACTGCTATAAAAGGCGGTGTAACAGAAGACAATACCTCAGCGATTATCATGGAGGCGTATAACCTTGTAACAGAGGCGTCTGCAACGGCACCTTGGTTTGATAATGCTGTAAATATCAATATTGGTGACATCTTCATGAAGGGTGGACAATCCCTGGCTATCGATGAAATGACAGCTGAAGATATCATGGAAGAGGTACAGGTAGAAGCCGCAAGATTAAGAGAATAATTAAGGCTGTCGTCCCGCACGGAAAATCGTGCGGGATGGCTTCCCCCTTATCGAGGAGGACGCAATGAATCAGTTTAAAACTAAAATGTCATCATTTCTATTTTTGCTTCCAAGTCTGGTATTCCTATTGATTTTTGTCCTGATACCGCTGGCACAAAACTTTTACAACAGTTTTTTTGATTATTCTGTATTCTCATCTGGAAAGGAATTTGTTGGGTTTAAGAATTTTCAGCTGGTATTAGAGGACAAAGTCATGGTCACAGCGCTGTTCAACAACGTGAAGTACGCCGTAGTTTCAGTTATCCTGCAAGTTGGGCTCGGCCTTGTGGTGGCTGCAGTGCTTGAAGACAAGATATTTCAAAAAGTTGCTCCTTTCTTTAGAGTTACATTCTTTATGCCGGTTATGATTTCCATTTCGGTAATCGCACTGCTCTTCGGATTCGTTTACAATCCGCAGATGGGTCTTTTGAATAGTTTTCTGGAGCTTGTCGGATTGGATAGCTTGGCGGTGGCATGGCTGGGAAACTCAAAGACTGCGATCTATGCTGTAATCGCAATGTCGCAGTGGCAGAGTATCGGCTATATAATGTTGCTCTTTGTGGTTGCAATTCAACGAATATCAAAAGATTTATATGAAGCCGCAGAAATTGATGGCGCTGGGAAAATTAGGCAGTTTTTCTTCATTACAGTTCCACAGGTCAAGGAAACACTGTTTGTAAATACACTCATAACCATTAACGGATCGATGCTTGTTTTCAATGAACCCTACATATTGACCCATGGCGGTCCGGGCTCAAGTTCTACAACCCTGGCGCTGCATATGTATCAAAGTGGATTTTTTAAAGATAGAATGGGATATGCGTCAGTCATTGCAATTGTCATATTCGTTCTGACGGCAGTTCTTGCTATGATCCAGATTCGGATTTCACATACAGGAAAGGATTGATGCCATGATGATTAAAAAAAGGCCGCGAGCCAAAATTAGTCCCTTAGGAGCCATTACATTTGTTTTGCTTCTTGCTGGGGCAACCGTCATTATCTATCCTCTATTGTGGATGGTCATATCATCAATGAAAAGCTATGATGAAATCTATAGCGATGTATGGGGACTTCCAAGCAAATGGCTTATTGAAAACTATAAGACAGCCTGGTCGATAGGAATCTCAGATTATTTCCTAAATAGTGTCATTGTAACGGTTATGACAGTTGCTGCTGTTCTTGTTGTTGCATCTATGGCAGCGTTTGCACTTTCAAGATACAAGTCTAGGATGATTGATGCCGCACTGATTGTGATCCTGCTCGGCATGATGATCAATCCGCAAGTTGCACTTATTCCATTGTTCAGCATACTCACAAAACTGGGACTCATCAACACAAGATGGGCGATGATTTTACCCTATATCGCTTTTAGACTACCGTTGAGTATTTTACTATTACGGTCTCATTTTTTAAGCATACCAAAAGAAATTCAGGAGTCGGCAATCATTGACGGATACAGTGAATTCGGCATTTATCGCAGAATATACCTTCCGATGTCGAAGCCAATCCTTTTGACGGTTGTTGTCTTCACGTCTTATTTTGCCTGGAATGAATTCCTATTTGCAACGATATTTATAGATTCGGATGCACTTAAGACAATACCGTCAGGGCTGATGAACTTTAGGGATGCACTTATGACCGATTGGGGGGTACTGCTTTCGGGTATGGTAATTTCAACAATACCGATGGTTATTTTGCTCATACTCATTCAAAAGCACCTTGTAAGAGGCTTGACTGAGGGCTCAGTGAAAGGGTAAGGAGGTAACTGAATGAAACTGATTGGAGTTGGGGATAATGTTGTCGATGTCTATTTGGACCAGAACAAATACTACCCTGGTGGTAACTGTGTCAATGTGGCAGTGAGCGCAAAAAGGAACGGAGCCGAAGCATCGGCCTATTTAGGCGTATTTGGAACAGATGCAGAGGCTGAACATATTAAGTGGGCGCTCGGTCAGGAGGATATTGACTATGTGCGTTCTAGAACGGTTCACGGAGCCAGTGGACATCCACAGGTCAACATCACAGAAGAAGGAGACCGCGTTTTTGTTGGCGGTCCTCAGGACACGGTACAGCATATTGTGAAATTAAAGCTTTGCAGTGCTGATTTGGAGTACATTAGAGCATTTGATGTGGCACATGTAAGCTGCTATTCATCCATGGAAGAGGAACTTGGTAAGCTGTCACAAATCGTTCCGGTCTCATTTGATTTCTCGGATCGATTAAGCTTGGAGTATTTGCAGACGGTTTGCCCATATATTGAGTATGGTTTCTTTTCTGGATCTGATTTGAGTGACAAAGAACTGGAAACACTCATCGACAGGGTTTCAGAATACGCGCTGCGCGCCTTTGTCATTACACGTGGCTCAAAACCAGCTGTATGTATTTGCGAGGGCAAGCGTTACCTCTCTGAACCACTGAAAATTGAGGTAGTGGATACAATGGGTGCTGGGGATAGTTTTATTGGTGCATTTCTAAGATATATATGTGAAGATGTATCGACAGAGATAGTACTCGAAAAGGCGAAAGTGAGTGCCGCATCCACGTGCACATATCACGGCGGGTTTGGTTATCCCAAAGCAAACACACCTTAAGGTAAAATATGTTATAATAAGACATATTGTTATATGTGAGGTGTAAAAATGAAGAGCTCAAGATACTTGTACGATGAAATAAGAATGAGTATCCTTCAAATGATTCAGTCGGGTGAATTAAATGAAGGTGACAAAATTCCGACTGAGAAAGAATTATGTGAGCGTTTCAGTGCAAGCAGAATTACCGTAAGACGTGCGCTGAAGGAACTGGAAGAATCCGGCGTGCTTCAAATTTTCCACGGTAAGGGAACATTTGTTTCTCGTAAGAAAGAACCCCTTCGTATTATGAATCTTGAAGGGTTTTCAGAGGGGCTGCACTGCGGCCAGGATGAAATTACGAAAGTTGTACTTGAGAAAAACGGCATTAAATCTTCTGAAGCGATGCTTGAAATTTTCGGTAGAACTGAACACTTTGATGTGCTTGAACTGGTAAGAGAAATTCGGCATAATGAGTCGATATTCAGCATTGATTATGCTTATTTTCCGAAAGATATTTTTGAAGGCATAGAGGCATTGATTGCCGATAATGTGTCAACCTACGAAATAATCCATAAGCATTATGGAATCAAGTTTGAAAGAGGCAGAAAGGTGATGGAAGTCATCTACCCAGATGCTAGAGTTGCAGAAAAATTAGGTGTTTCAAAGCTGGATCAAGTCATACGCATAAAAAAAATCACCTATGATGATACAGGAAGACCAGTACACTTTTCTGTTTATTATATGAAAACGGATAGTGTTAAAATTTATATAGACGTGGATATCCATGATAATCATTTGAGCAAATGGGACATTCCAAATATTTGATAATTAAAATAATTAAGTGACTGTAACTGAAAAATATTTTTCGGTTACAGTCACTTTTTTTAGTTTCAAATAGTCTATTCGACTGTTATACGCCTACCTGTCCTGTTGCTTTCAAAAGCAAGCTCGATCAGTCGGATCACATTGAGTCCGTCCTGGGCGGTTATAGCAGGTAGGTGCCCCGCGGTGACAGCGCTGTAAAAGTCCTCGTAATAGGCGCGGTAGTCACCTGCAAGGGTCTCGACCTTATAAGCGTCTCCGGGCAGATGCAGGGTTCCCCACATCTCTTCTGGTTCGACACCCCAGAATATATCCTGGACAGGTCGGTGACCGTCGCGCAGGGCTTGCTCCTGAATGTCGAGGCCATACTTTGTATAGGCGCCGTCGCTTCCAAGTAGAATGAACCGTGGCAGGGGTGCTGCTACGAGAGAGCCTGACTTAAGCGTGACTTTCAGATTGGGATAATAAAAAATGAGTTCGAAATTATCATCCACAGCGCCATCGCGCTGCTTGCGTATATCTGCGTATAGAGACTGTGGCATTCCGAAAAGATCAAGTGCCTGATCAATCAGATGGGCCCCCAGATCAAATAAGATGCCCGAACCAGGCAAATCGTCCTCGCGCCATGCATTCTTTTTAAATGTATTTCTGAACCGGTCAAAATGGGATTCAAATTCAACAAGCCGCCCGATTTTGCCTTCAGACAGAATCTGCTTGATTGTTTTGAAATCACCATCGTATCGGCGGTTATGATAGACAGACAAGACACAACCTGTCTGTTCGGAGAGTCTTTTGAGCTTGGTGCCTTCGTCAGAGGTCACCACAAAGGGCTTCTCAACGACAACATGCTTGCCGCTTTTCATTGCAGCGCTTGCGAGGGTGTAGTGACTGGTGTTTGGTGAACAAATGACAACCACATCTATGGACGGATCGGAGAACACCTTGTCAGCAGAGTCTGAAATCTCTACATCGGGGAGTTCATCTAAAGCAAGTTTCGCTTTTTCAGGTGAGCGTGTAACCACTTTTGAAACTGAATATCCTTGAAGTCCATTCAAGATTGCCCCATGAAATATTCTACCGGAAAGACCGTATCCTATAATTGCAACGTTGAGAATTTTCATTTTGACCTCCTGGCCCTTGTAACATGCATCACTGCAAGACGGAAGACTGCCTAAGTAACATTATAGCACTTTATTTACCCGGTGAGGCAGGCTGGGTCATTCTTCTACACAATTTTGTCAATGACAGGAAATAGTATGTCAAAACGGGTACCTTGACCAGGTGTGCTGTTTACTGAGATGGTTCCACCCAGTGTTTGGGTGACCAGATTGTAGGTGATATGCAGGCCAAGTCCCGAAGAACCATTGGGTTTGTTCGTTGAGAAGAAGGGATTGAAGATCTTTGAAAGATTGTCTTCTGAAATGCCGTTGCCATTATCCTGAAATATGATATGCAGCATGTTGTGTTCCTTTTCAAGCCGAATGTCGATGGCGCCGCTCTGATCCGCCTTAAATCCATGGGTCAGGGCGTTTACAAAGAGGTTGGTGATAATTTGCGCAATGGCGCCAGGGTAGGTGTAGACTTCAATGCTGTCCTCGCAGTGAATATGAAAAGTGTGTTTTTCCTTGCTTGAGCGCGGTGTCAGATTTTTGATGATTTTTCCGATATAATCACGAAGATTGACTTTGCGCAGTTCGAGGGTAGACTGATCGACAGCGACCTGCTTGAAGGTGTCCACAATTTCTGCGGCCCGCATGAGGTTTCTTATAGCGAGCTCAGAGGCTTCCAGGCTAGAGTGCAGATACTCGTTTAGATCGGCTTTTCCCAGCTTTCCGGAAACAAAACGGTCATTGACTTGAACAATACTGTCATTTAGAAAGGAGTTCAGGGTCAGGCCAATGCCAAGCGGCGTATTGATTTCATGGGCAACACCAGCAACCAGTTCGCCCAGTGAGGCGAGCTTTTCAGCAATAATCAGCTGGTCCTGGGCATTCTTAAGCTGATTGTAGGAATCCTTCAGTTCGTTGTTGAGTGCAATGAGTTCTTCTTGATTGGATTCGAGCTCAAGCATGGTGTCCTTCAGCTCCAGATTGGACTGATTCAGTTCGGCTGTGCGTATATACACAAGATTCTCAAGCTCTGAGTTCTGATTGACCAGATGATCTATAAATCCTCCAAGAGAATAGGAAAGTCCAAGCAGGACCAGTGTGATTAAGGAAATAATGAGTACAAGAGCCTTGAAGGCACGATTTACCTGTAGGAAGGCTTCATCTTCAGTCAGGGTGACGACCATGTACCAACCGTTGGAGAGTCTTGTAAAGCCCATTATCTTGTCCACACCGGAAAGCGTATAGCGCAGAATACCATGGCCTTCAGCTTTCATGCGTTCTTCAACATAGGCAAGTTTTCCATCATCAATTTCAGAAATGCGATCGTTGAGCGAGAATTCGTCGTGAATCATGAAAGCGAATGATTCGTTTAAGAGGACGGCTTTACCTGCTTTTGGGCTTCTAGCAACAATATCCTTGAAGGTCTCGAAATTGATGTCCACACCGACAACACCGATAGCGCGGTCATTGACACGGAGTGGTGCGACATAGGAAATCATGTCAATACCGATGTTTGCGTTGTAATAGGGATTCATCCAGATGGGTTGGTCGGCTCTCAATGTCTCGTAAAACCAGCCCACATGTTCGATGTCATCGGACGCGTAGACAGACAAATCTGTAGGGAGCTGTCTCTGCAGGATGCCATCGCCATTAATATCCGCGTGAAAGAAGCCTGCGGTGCTATAGGAAAGATCAGGGTCGAAGCGGACGTAAACAGACATGATGTTGAAGCTGTTGTCGTGGAACTGGAGGGCCATGTCGTCAAGCGTCTGTGAAAGACTGTAATAATAGACAGAATCATTGATTTTGGCAGGGTCAATAACACCTGCCACTGATTTAGCAAGTGTGTCAACCATGGACTCTGCGCCGGTGATTACCGTATCGATATCACTGCCATAGAGCTGCGCGCTCTGTGCAAGGTAATCTATGGTGTTCTGACTGAACTGGCCCTTCATGTAAAAGAGAGAGGAACCGCCGATTATGACTGTTGCAATGAGCGTGAACAGCACAATGCTGGCGATTATTTTTCTACGCATTGCATTCATGATTTACCCTCCGGGAGGAATTTCAATAGTCTATTCATAATAATACACCATTTGAGGTGTGAATAAACTCCAATGACGGGGTGAATACAGTGTTTTAGAAATTCTTAAGTGCTTTTACACGCTTTTCACACACTTTTAATACAAGGATTATGCACCGGGTCTGTATGATGACTTCAAAGTCGTTTGTATGGAGGAAATGGAGGCGAATCGACATGATGATAATTTTTGCATCGGCACTTGTTCTGATATTTGGTCTTGTTTATTATGCATTTTCAGACGTAATTGATGAGAGCCGGTTTATGAAGAATATGGATATGCGGTTAAGTGGATTTGTAAAAGCAATTGCAATTGCGCTGGTCTGTATGACAGCACTGACCTGGAACACGTTTCAGTCAAATGTGCCAAGCATGGCAGAGACTGTGGAATATGTGAATGATGGTGTCATAGATCAGACCGACCAGGCGTTTGACGAGGAAGAAGAAACGGCCCTGGAAGAAGTGGAGAGCGCGTCAAGTGAAGACGGTGGAGATTTGTATGCTGATGGTGTCTACCAGGGATCTGGACAGGGCTTCAAGGGCACAGTCACCATGGAAGTGGAAATTGAATCGGGTGAAATCATCCGTGTTGAAGCGGTCAGTCAAAGAGATGATAGAAAGTGGTTCAACAGGGCAATTACAAACCTGTCCCAGACCATTATTTCTGAGCAGAGTGCAGATGTGGATGTTGTCAGTGGTGCGACCTTTTCCTCACGGGGAATCATAGAAGGTGTTGCAAATGCACTTGAAGAAAGTCTGGTGAAATAAATGAAAAAAATACAGAATGTCAGAACCGCAGTGCAGATTCTGTCGGTGGTTTTGACGGCGACAGCGATCCTTATGAAGTGGCCCCTCTTTAAATTGGCCATTCTCCTGACCACGCTCTTTGGCGGTGTCTTTTACTGCGGCTGGATCTGTCCCTTTGGTTCTATACAGGATATAGGCATCAAACTTGGAAGGAATCTGGGGATCAAACGGAAAAAAGTGCCGGAACAGATTCATCAGGTTGCTGTATACGCACGCTACCTGCTCCTTGCCATGGTGGCACTTCTGACATCAGACCTATTGATGCAGGCCTTTCAGTATGAGCCACGGGGCGCGCTTTTGGGTCTTCTGAGCGGGAGTGGTCCAAGCCTAATAGCGGCAGGTGTCATTGTATTCTTCTTCAATCTTTCATTGAAGTATGACAGATTTTACTGCAGATACATGTGTCTTGAAGGTGCAAGGTATGGACTTGTAAGCATGGTGCGTCCTTTTACAATACTGCGGCATGACGACACCTGCATCCAGTGCGGCAAGTGCAGCGCGGCTTGTCCCATGCAGATTGCAGTTGATAAAGTGCATAATCTCAGATCGCCGCAGTGTGTGAACTGCTACGCGTGCATAAGCGCCTGTCCTGTGGACGGTGCCCTGGAATATGGCTTGGGACTCAAGAAAAACGGCAAAGAAGAACCCTCGAAATCTTAGGATTTCGAGGGTTTTTATCCTTTTATCTTACAATAAGAACAGGTACCTTTGAGTGGTGAACAACCCTGCTTGTCACCCCGCCAATGAGAAAGCGTTCTACAGCATTGTGGCCGTGAGAATTGATCAGGATAAGGTCACAGCCGTTCTTTTCTGCGAAGTCGCAGATTTCTGAAGCAATGTGACCATCAAGAATTTCGGTTGTCACCTTAATGCCGGTTTCTTTGAAAAAATCTGCAGTCTTATCGACAATATTTCGAGCATAGTCATGGATGGCTTTTTTCACGTCGTCGTTTTGAACGGCGTCATAATTCCATGGAATAGTGGCATCGACCTCGAATCTGCGTTTTACATGGACGATAATCAGCTCTGAGTCAAATTTGAGTGCAAACTCTTTGGCTGTCTCCAGTGCCTTCTTGCTCTCCGTCTCATCAACTGGAATGAGTATCTTTTTCATATTCATTCTCCTTTCACGACATGCCCGTCCTGAATAAAGAACAGCTATTGCAGTGCTTCAAGAAGCAAATATCACCTATGTCATTTATACCCATAAACAGGATGCTTATTACAGCGCTTTTAAAAGTCCCAATATCTTTAGAAAATAGGTCCATAATCAAATAATTTCACCCCAAATACACATTTTCCCGCTATACTGAGAATGGAATATAATTCAAATTCATTGTGAAAAGAGGTCATATGCGACGGATATTTAGTACATATTTGGGACTGCCCAGAAGCATGTATATTGTTTTTATAGCGCAAATCATCAACCGATTCGGAGATTTCGTAAGACCCTTTCTCACACTGTTTCTCACGAGAAATTTGAGTCTTGACAATGCGACCGCTGGTGCGGTTGTGATGACAGTAACCCTCGCATCGGTGCCAGGGGCCTTTATTGGTGGAAAACTTTCCGATCAGCTGGGAAGGAAAAAGGCATATGCACTTTTCCAGGGACTGGCCGGTGTGCTCATATTTTCATGCGCATTTATCAGCAATCCCAAAATGCTCATTCTGATGCTTGTTCTGGCTGCGTTTTTCAATGGGGGTGTAAGGCCCATGATCAATGCCTTGGTTACAGACATCCTGCCGCCGGAGGAACGTCAGCGCGGGTTCTCTTTGACTTATCTGGGCATTAATATTGGTGTTGCTGTAGGTCCGATCGTAGCGGGATTTTTGTTCAATCATCATCTGAAGCTCCTCTTCCTCGGTGATGCACTCACTACGGCGATTGCAATAACGCTTGTCATGGTCTTTGTTGAACTTGAGAAAGCCCACGACACAGGCTCATCAATGGAAGATCACGAAGAGGGCACTTTGCTTCAGGCGCTGAAAAGACGGCCCCTTGTAGTGGTGTTCTTGGGGCTGAATGTGCTGTATGCGCTGACCTACGCTCAAAATGGCTTTGCGCTTCCCATCACCCTGGGCAATATCTTTGCAGACAATGGTCCACGGAATTTTGGCTTTCTGATGAGCATCAATGCAGTCACCTGTGTGAGCATGACGGTCTTCATAACGCATTTGACGAGACATCTGAAGCCAATAGAGACTATAACCCTCGGCGGGATCTTTTATGCAGCAGGCTTTGGCATGATCACCTTTGCCCATACCATGCCCCTTTTGATTGTGTCGACCATCATCTGGACATTGGGAGAAATTATGGTTTCCATTTGCTATGGCGTCTATCTGGCGAACCGGACACCACAGAACTTTCGTGCACGGTTTAATGCGCTTTCAAATCTAAGCTGGGCATCTGGTTCCCTGCTGGGGACTTACTTCATTGGTATGTTTATGGATGCAGCTGGTGTTAAAGCAGTATGGCCCCTCATTTCGGCAGTTGCCCTGCTGGGGTCTGTAGGTATGTTTGCGCTTGGACGGGTTGAAAAGACAAATGTATAGAGCGTATACGGCTCAATCATCTATAGGATAGGGGTACAGAAGGAGTTTGGTGAAAAATGATAGTAGCAGTTTTCAGCATTACGATTGCGCTGACGTTGATTGCAGGAGTTTTCAGCAAGCGGTTTGTGAAGAACACCCAGGATTTTCTAGTGGGCGGTGGACGCTTGAACGTGGTGGGCTTTACCAGTATGCTTATGGGAGCCATCATTGGAGGCGCTTCCACGGTTGGAACGAGCCAGCTTGCCTATCAGCGTGGGGTGGGCGCCATTTGGTTTACAGCAGGGCTAAGCATATCCAGTATCTTGCTGTATTTTTTCTATGGAAAGCTGCTTGAAGAACGAAAGTATGTGACTGTTGTACAGATTATTGATGACTTTTTTGGAAGCAAGGCAAGAAAGGCAGCGAGCCTGGTCCTGTGTCTGGGCATGTTCATCCATATAAATGGACAGGTGCTGGCATCGGTCTCGATCTTCAATACCCTGTTTTCAATGAAAATCCAGCTTGCCACATTTGTCGTATGTGTTTTGGTGGCCGCCTATGTCGTTTTCGGAGGCTTCTGGGGCGGTACGATTGTGGGCGGAATAAAAACAATTCTCCTCTATGGAACCAGCGTTATTTGCGGTGCGTATCTGGTCTTCAAATATGGATTTATAAATGAGGCCATCTCAACATTTTCTTTCGATCCCTGGTTCAATGTGTTCTCGCAAGGTGTAAGCAGGGACTTGTCCTATCCGGTGTCCACGGTGCTGGGGGTCTTGTCCACTCAGATTTACTTTCAGACCGTCATGTCGGCAAAAGACAGAAAAACACTTAGGAATGGAACTTTTTTAACAGCATTTTTGATTCTCCCTGTTGGAGCAGTCTGCACGATGATCGGTATGTACATGCAGGTTCATTATCCGGAGATTGTGCCAAGAGATGCCTTCATTCTGTTTGTGATGAATCACACAGCCCCCGTTGTCGCTGGGCTTTCCATCGCGTCGGTCCTGATTTCGTCCGTTGCCACAGGTGCCGGTCTGACACTTGGCATAACGACGGTTGTATCAAAGGATATCTTCCGATTCGAGGAAGGGACCAATACAGAGTTGGATATTCTCAAAAAGCTGCGCACAATCATTGTCCTCATAACGGCATTCATTTATGTCATTGTCATATTCAATGCCAACTCCATGATTTTGAGCTGGGGTTTTCTTTCCATGGTATTCCGTGCAACCCCTGTGTTTGTCCCAGTCGCTGTGGGTCTGTATTTCAGGCGGCATATTAAAAGGAAGCAGGGCATAGCTTATGTGTTGATTGGGCCGCTGCTCAGTCTGATTTGGATTGTCCTGGGTCTTGAAAAAATCAGCTCGATTTACATCGGTATTCTTGGAGGGCTTTGTTTCACGGCCCTGATGTCTTTTGGGCACAAAAAAACCGCTTCATAAAGCGTTTGGCTGGTAATTGTACTGTTTGCCTACTCGCAAATGAAACGGTATCCCTTATTGTATTTCGATTCTATGCTAGCCCAGGATATGTCCGCTGCGCTCAGCTTCTTTCGAAGCTTTGCAATATGAACGGATATCGTCCGTGTGGAGACGGTCATATCCGTGTTCCCGTAAAGCTGGCGGGTCAGCTCCTGTGTTGTAATGTACTTTTTGGACTGATACAAGTGAAAGAGGATTTTAAACTCGGTTTGTGTGAGCGAAATGACCGTGCTGTGAAACATCACCTTGCTGTTGAAGCTGTCAAAACGCACATTTCTGCTGATGACTTCATTATATCGGTTTGAAATGAACAAACGACGGAGCAATGATTCCACGCGCACGAGAAAGACATCGAGATCGAAGGGTTTGACAAAGTAATCATCGGCACCGCGTTTGAAGCCTTGGATGATGGACTCTTTGCTTGCTCGATTTGAAATGATGACATGGCCCCGCCTGGACTGTTTGCTCATCTGCTCGCATAAGGAAAGCTCGTCCGTGTCGGGAAGGGTATTCCCTATAATGACAAGATGGGGCTGGGTGCAGTCGCAGAGGGCAAGTGCTTCTTTGCCTGTATGTGCGTGTTCAACCTTATAACCCGATTTTCCAAGAAAAAGTGTCATGAGTTCGAGTAAATTGGGTTCATTTTCAACTAAGAGTATTTTGAAAGCCATATTCCTCTACCTCTTTTGTGTTTGTGGATAGTGTCTAAAGAAATTATACAACAGTTTTTACCAAGTTTCACACCATTTATCTTTATATCGCATTTTTACGCATGAAAAGCAGGCGTTTAGCTCATGCTTTGCGACTTTGAAACGGCGACACTCATATCATCGCTGAGCATTTCAAGTCGGAGTTGCTCGTTTCTCATTTCGTTGTCGATAAAGCTGTGAATGGAGTTTGTGCGGACATTTTCATCCTTGGAGTCCTGTTGTTTTTCCAGAAGCTTGAGCTTGACAATCAGGTTTGTAGCTTCGATTTTTTGCAATGTGAACTGATAGCGCTTATGGTATTCAAGCGCTTTTTTATAATAGCCGTTTTTCTCAAAGAACTGGAACATTTTCTCATAAATAATGGAGAGCTGGTGGTCAGACCCACCTGCTTGTGAAATTTCTTCTGCGGATTTGATGATTTCCATGGCCTGATCTTCCTGACCTTCACGCATGAGCAGATCATACTTGAGGAGCAGGGCGTCGAGAATGTAATACTGATTGCTGAGACTCTTGAGCAGACGAATGGAGGCATCGATGTTTTCGTGGGCCCTCTTGTAATTTCCAAGCTGCATCTGCAACTTTCCAGACCTGTAATGCCATTCGAATCCGAGCAGGATATCTTGACTGGTTTCAATGTATTGGCGCGCATTCTCATAGGCTTCAAGGGCCGCGCTGTAATTTCCAGACGCAGTGTGCACCTCGCCAATATTCGAGTAGAGATGACCGAGGCCTTCTTCTACAGCGTTTGAAGTGCCGGTGTCTACACCTGAATGATAGGCTTCAAGGGCAAGCGCGTAATCGCCTGCCTTTCTGTAGACTTCGCCGATACAGTTTTGAGCGCGAACGATCTCTTTGAAGTTGTCGGTTCTAATTGCATAGTTTCTGCCTATGATGAATTGTCCAAGCGATGCAGGATAAGCGCCTGAATAGAACTGGAGAACACCGTACCACCTGTGAAGTTCTGCCAGCATGTTGAAGTCGCTGAACTGCTCAAAAATCTCAATGGCTTCAGTGACGTAATCAATGGCTTCGACTTGTCTTCCAAGTGTTCGGCAGGCTGTCGTCATGATATGCAGAGCATGGCCTTTTAAAGTTACGAGCTGAAATGCATCGGACTTCTCAGCGACGGATTCTGCGATTTCTATAGCTTGCTGAGGTGCGCTGTGGATTTTTGAACGCGCGTCTTCAAGCTGTTCGTTTAGTTTTTCATGAATGGTATAGACATCAATCATAATAGGTTCTCCTGTCTCATAAGGCAAATATGCCCTTCGGCATCCCGACTCAAGGACTTTTCCCATTTGCTTTTAATCAGTGCTTCTACATGAAAAGGGCTAATTCCTTCAAATTTCAGTATATCGTATTTATTGAGGATGTCACGCAAAACGGAATAAATGCAAAGAAAGATTTGCATTTCCATCAAAGACCAATTTCAGTGTTTCGGGCCAGATGTGAGTATGTTAGAATGGACTCAATTGGCGATATGCACATGTGCCAACAGGCAATGTTCATAGTGTATGAGACAAGGAGGACAGCATGTCGAAGTTATTACTGATCATATTTGTACAGCTGATGTATGTGCCGCTGTTAACGCTTAGGACAATTTCAATGGTGAAGAATTTAAAGCTGATGACAGCCATGTTTGGACTATTGGAAGCGATCGTTTACATATTTGGATTGACGATTGTATTATCAGGAGAGTCGACTTATTTGGAAATGTTTGTATACGCAGTCGGATTTTCTGCGGGGCTTATTGCCGGAATATACGTTGAGCAAAAGCTTGCAATCGGGTATTCCAGTTTTATCGTGAATATTAATCATCGCAATGATGATCTTGTACGTGTTCTCAGGGACAGCGGATTTGGCGTCACGATCTATACGGGTGAGGGCAGGGATGGTGAACGTACCCGTCTGGATATCCTGACGCGCAGGAAGAGGGAGTCTGAACTTCTGGAGAAAATAAAGGGGGTTGAACCCAATGCCTTTATAATATCCTATGAGCCGAAAACATTCCATGGGGGCTATATCAGCGACATCATGAAGCGCAGAATGCAGCTGAGAAAGAAGCGTGAGACCCCTGTAGAGGTATCGGCAGATGGGTTGATTACCAAAACCCTTGATGAAATCAAAAATGAAGTAGATACCTTCAAGAAAGACTGGGAGGCATAAAATAAGCCTCCAAGACATGTTTTCACACTGCCTTGGAGGTATTCCTATAGCGTGATTTGATTTTCTCAGAAGTGTACAGCGGTGGGCTTAAAATTCTGGATCGTGTTCAATGTTTTCGTGTGCCAGTTCGTAGTCGTCGCATCCAGGGACGTCACATTTATCGGTTTTGACTTCAAACCTGCAGGAGTCATTGGTGCAGCGACCATAGCCGCCTTCGCCAAAAAACGTAAGTGTACTGTTGCAAAGTGGACAGCTTGTATCATTTTTTCCCACGAATAAACACCCTCCTTTCCTGTTTTGATATTAACTACATACCCCTGTGTTGCGTTTTGACTCAGGAATTATTCCTTTGGTAAGATTGTGTGTAAAACATGAAAATGCGGGTGTTGGAGGCTGTTATGAAAAAATCCGAACGTATGAATGGCATTGTGTTTGCGCTTCAGGAACAGGAGCGGATGACTGCAAGGCATCTGTCTGAAATGTTTGAGGTGAGCATGCGTACAATATACAGGGATATTGACGCACTCAGTCAGCTCAAGGTGCCTATCATCACCTATGAGGGCAGCTGCGGCGGATATGGAATTGATCCGGAGTATTTCCTGCCCAGCATACGGCTTCATGCAAATGAAGTCACGATGTTGCTCATGGTTCTCAAAGCCGGATATGCCATGAAATTTCCAGGGATGGCTGGAGACTACAGTCTGCTTCGTGCCAAGCTGCTCAACGGCATCGTTGACGCTGACCGGGCGGATGTGCGCAAAATTCTTGAAAGAATTGAGTTTGACTTGGACCGCATACGGCCACCGCACTATACGGAAGATGTCCTGAAGTGCATTCTTGAAAGCTTCAGACTGTCAAAAAATATGCGCATGACCTATTATACGCCGGCCCGCGATACGGTGAGCTCTCGTGAGGTCTCACCGCAGAAGCTCTTCTTTGACATTGGTGGCTGGTACCTGTCGGCCTATTGCCATTTGAGGCAGGAAAAAAGAGTGTTCAGACTGGACCGTATTAAAGCGTGCGCGCTTCTTGATACCGAGAATGATTTTGAAAATGTGATCATATCGAGTAGCAGCGACAAGTTTGAGCTAAAGTCTTACCAAATCTCCATATGTCAGTCCCTGTACAGGGTCTTAAAGGATAATCTGCTCTTTGAAAGGGCTGAAATTCAAGGGGAAAGGGTTGAAATTCAAGAGAATACTGACATGGGGTCGGGTTCGGTGGTGACCCTGGATTTAAAGACCCCTTACAGAGATGAACTGACACAGCTCATCATGAGCAGACCTGAGGATGTTACTGTGCTTGGACCGGCAGAGTATGTCACGTTTATCCGGTCAAAGGTTCAGTGCCTTAGTGAAAAATACAAATAAAATTATGAACGCTGACAGGTATATGTCAGCGTTTCTTTTGTAAAATGGGGTGAAAAGGGAGGCCATACTATGATTCATACAGTCAGAGGACCGATTGAAGCCCATGAGATGGGAATGACACTGGGACACGAGCATTTCAAATGGGAGTTCGATGATACCGTCACACACGAGCTCTATTACAATCACAACTATGATATGACAGATTTGGAAGCGGATTTCAAAGTCCTCTTGCCGCTGATGCTTCAAATGAAGCAGTCGGGGGTGGGAACCATCGTTGAGGCATCGCCCCCTATGGGTGGTCAGAATGTGAAGCTGCTGCACCGATTGTCTGAGGCGTCTGGTGTGCACATTGTTCCCTGCACGGGCTGGAATGCCTTTCGACACATGCATAAGCTCATCGGGGAGGCCTATGCAGACCTCCTGTCACGCAGGTGGATTGAGGATTTTGAGTCGGGACTGGATACGGTGGATGGGGTTTGCATACGCCCAGGCTATATCAAAATACTTCTCCAAAAAGGCGGGGTATCGGCGCACGATATGGCCATGCTCACCGGAGCTGTTAAGGCCAGCAGGGCGACGGGCATGCCGATTCACTGTCATATTCTCGAGGGACAGTATCTCGATGCTGTTCTAGACCATGTTTTTCACTTGGGACTTAGCCCCAACAAGTTTCTGTGGGCTCATGCGGACAGGGAATCGGAGGTGGCTGTAATTGCCAATGTCATCAGACGCGGGATTTGGGTGGGCATTGACATGATAAAAAAAGAGAATCATCTGGCGCGCAGGGAACTTGTAAAAAGCCTGCTTGAAAGCGGTGTGGAAAACCGCATGATTCTCTCTCAGGACTATGACTTCTATGAAGAAATGAAAGCACAACCAGAGGGGCATCCGTGCACGAGTCTGGTTGAAGCCTTTCTGCCCCTCTGTCTCGAGGGGGCGATTGATGCAGGAAGTCTTAAGAAAATGATGTGCGAGAACCCGGCGGCCTTCTATAGCTTCTAGGTGTCAGACGGATTTTTGCAGTGCAAGGCTGCGCGCATGGTTCATGGCGGCTGAAAGGAGAATCATGCTGATGAGGGTGCCTTCGCGTACGAAGTAGTCCATAGAATAGAGTGTGGACAGGCTAATGGAGACGAGAACGGAAAGGACGTCCACGCCGTATCTGAGCTGCATGAACTGGAGACGACTTCGACGCGCCAGCTCGACACAAAGACTTTCAAGAGGAAATGTTATTTGATTGTAGTGGATGATCATGCCAATCGACAAGCCGGATACGAGTGTACCCAGCGCAACGAGAACCAGCCTGGCCGGGTAGGACGCCAGCGTAAAATTTCCCAGAAGTCCATAGTTGAAAAAGTTGACGAGGACACCGAAGACCAGTGTCGAAATGCCCTGTAAAATATACTTTCTCCTGTGTTTGAAATTTGTGAGTGCCATATAGCATGCAAGGAAAGCCAGATTGAAAAAGATGGTGACCGTTCCAATGGGAATGCCCTTTAGCTGGGCGATGGATAGGTTCATGGCATTGAAACTGCTGACGCCGACATTGGCCTTGATTGTGAGTGTAATACCCAGTGCTGAAAGGGTATAGAAAAAATAGGATTTGATAAGGTTATTATTCATAAATGTATTCACCTGACTTTCATTATTCTTCGGTTACTTGGAAAAGCATATGCTGTTTATGGTTGCATTATATGTCTCGTGGTAGAATAAAAATATGAGATATCTCACATTTTGGAGGCAATATGAATAAATTTTCTGCAAAATCACAGGGCAGTTCCAATAAATTTGAGCTGCCGGAGAATGTTTTCGGGGCTCTTAGCGCAGAGGCTGATCTCTACGCTTTTTCTGCAAATGACCCCATTGTTCGTTTTGACCAGCCCATAGACAAACTCTGGTATATTGTGAAGGGCAAGGCAAAAATAACCATGGTCCATGAGGACGGAAAGCAGTCCATCGTGCATTTCCTTCATGAGGGAGAGTACATTGGAGAACTGACATTTTTGGAGGTCGAGAAGCAGCATAAGAATGTGATTCCCCTCTGCGAAACCCTCTGCCTGGGCGTTTCCATGGAACGGGCTAAAACCGTTCTGAGGGATGATCCGGAATTTCTTTTTCATCTGAATCAGTATGTCGGCGGTAAGCTTATTCAGCGGACCTGGTTTACAGTTAAAAATCAGAATTATGAACTGAAAAACAGGCTTGCAGCCTATATGCTCATGTCGCAGTCGGAGGGGATATACACCCAGAAACATACGGAGACTGCGGAATATCTCGGTGTCAGCTATAGGCACCTGCTTCATACCCTTAGTCAGTTCAGGGATCAGGGATATGTTGTAAAGGTAAGGGGCGGCTATAAGGTGGATGAAGATGCTCTTGAAGTACTCGCCAAAGACATTCAGTTCGTATGAATCAATTTGTATGAAGACGTAAGACACGGTGCCGCATAGCGGCGTCGTGTTTTTTTATGAACAGGGAGAAATGAATAGACTTTTATTTGACTTTATTTTCGTACTGTAAAAAATAACTGAAAATTCGCTCGATTCTACGAAGACAGAATAAGGAGTATGCTGATGTTTCAATTGTTCCAGTCAAAAGACGATGCAGTAAAAACAATAGTCGAAAGTATGATTCGCTCAGATTTCAACCTGTATATGCGTGATGGGGAAGTTACCCCAAAAACAAAGCAGATTTATGAGCTGATGACCACATGGCGCATGTTTATGGCAAATTACCTGGGGGTGGTCAAGACAAGTGAAGGGATTGGCCACAATCTTGAAGGCCATATCCAGGATATCATCGATATAACGGAAGGGATCAACAGTGCGATTCGTGAACTGACAGACGGAAATTCCAATGTGACAGAACAGATCGTTATGATTTCAAGTCAAATTCATGAGAACACACGGATGAGTGAGGAAATAGAGACCGATGTCGAAGGGGTGCTTGAGCAGAGCGAGATTTCTCTGGAACTGCTTGAACAGGGAAAAAAGCAGATTTCTGAGCAGGAAGAGATGACACGGGAGACGACACGTACATTTGAGGACATAAAAAGCGGTGTGGACATTCTAAGTGATTCTGCTGCACGGATTATGACTGTCGTCGATATGATCAACTCTATTACAGAACAGACAAATCTTCTTGCGCTGAATGCGAGCATAGAGGCGGCAAGAGCAGGAGATGCAGGCAGGGGCTTTGCGGTTGTTGCAGATGAAATTCGCAAGCTGTCCCAAACTTCGAATGAGTCGACACAGGCCATTCATGCCCTGATTTCAGAAATCAAATCACGGATTGAAGATATTGGCGGTCGTGTGGAAGCAAACGCGCGGATTGTACAAGACCAGAACGCCTCTATTGAGAAGACGGAGGAGGCCTTTTCGAGAATCAACAATTCGATCCTTGGAATTGCAGAGTCCATACAGAGCACTTCGAAAAAAGCAAAGCAAATTGCCCATACCAGCGGAGAAATCAATGATTCAATACAAAATATTTCCGCCGTTACCCAAGAGACGTATGCCATGTCTGAGGAAGTGAGCGCAAGGACTGCACAGCAAAAGGAAAAAGTGGGCGTCATTAACGACAGCACACACCTCATGCTTGAAAAAATCGAAATGGCTGTCAATGAACTCAAGCGATTCAAGTTCATCAAGTTCGGAATAACACGTTCACCTGAGCACGTCTTCCAGTTTGCCTTATTCAAAGAGCTGGCCGCTCAAAGGCTGGGAATTGCGGTAGAAGGTGTAGAAGTACCAAGCGACAGTCTATTTGCCTCCATTGATGACGGAAGCGTCGATGGAACCCTGGCACCATGGATGCCATCCATGACCGCATACAGGGATCAATACAGAAACAGCATTGAAGAGGTGGGTCAGAATACAGCAGAGTGCTTTATGGGACTGAGTGTTCCGGACTTTGTCCAGGTCAGAAGCCTGAATGAACTCGCGGGCAAGATGAGTCTCTTCGGCCATACCATCTATTCAACAAGGCGTACGACCTATATAGGCTCCATGATGGACCAGCTGCTGAAGGCTTATAATATGCACGATGTGGTTGTTGAGTACATGGATGAGCAAGCTCTGTTCAACCTCGTTTCCAGAAAAATCGAGAGAAATGAACCTGTGGTATTCACGGGCTGGAAGCCGCATTACATGTTCGGAAAGCATAAGCTTAGGATTTTAGAGGACAGTAAAAAAATCTTTGGGATTGAAGAAACCATGACCAGCTTCGCCAGCAAGCGTCTATCCAAGGAAAACACCCAGCTTGTGGCATTTATGCGGACATTCAAAATCAAGCCTGAAGAGCTGAATAAGGCCCTCTACAGACTTGAAAATGGAATGGCGATTGAAACGGCGGTTGAGACATACATAAAGGAACAAGTCAAATAAGGAGCTTCAGTATTCTGCTGGGTCTGCCCGCCTTGCCGATGATTTTTTTTCCCGTAACTTCCACATAGCCGGCAAGTTCAAGCTTCTCAATTATTCGGTTCATACTCCTGAGGGAGTTGCCGAACTCTTCTGAGAGCTCAAGACTCGTGAAAGTATCTTTTTTATAGATGTCCATAATGCATTTTAGCTGATATATGCTGTTGACGCTGACACCGCTGTTTTCTGAGATTTCCTTGAAGGGCAGCGCGTCTGGGTCCGTCTGTGTTGAAAGGGCGTTTTCAAGCGGTGTAATACGCTCGATGTTCTTTCGATTTCTGACGACAAAGCACTGATTGCCGCCCATCTTAAGCGCCTTGTTCTTTCCGACAATGGCGTTGGACTTTGCTTCGCGCGCCGTAATGCCGAACCCGATTCCAACACTGACAGTACTGGCGGTTTTCTTTTCAATGGACTGAAGAATGGGCAGGACGCTGAGACTGCGTGTCTCAAACTCCACAATCTGCTTGGTTGTAAAGAGCAGATAATTCCGTTCGGTTTCTACAACAGCTGCCTGAATGCGCTGTGCAAATTTGTAAACCTCTTCGGTAATCCGTGTCTTTTTAAGCATGATGCTGTACTCATTTTCAGAGGTGAGGTCATATTCTTCGGTAATGTCAATTTCAAGCGAAATAACGACAATTTGACTGACTGTAAGATCTTCATATTTTATTTTCTCAAGAAGACTGTAAATCTTATTCTTGATGGATGAAATATTGGGCGTGAGCAGCATACTGGGCACACCGCCGTCTTGGAGCATTTTGTACACGGTGGAAACACCCGTGATTGCAAGACTGTCTCTACAGGCTAAGTAGTTGCCTTTATGAAAGGAAAACAGGTCTTCCATCAGGCTCTGATTGAAGAGGTCGACCCCGGAGACTTTCGCGGCGTATTTCTGACGGTCCAGCCCGAAATCGCGATAGACCATTTCCACGTCGTTTTCGCTGTAGGAATCTATGCTGATATTGGTTATGGGCATATTATGGATGTGGCTTGCCTCGAGCAGAATCCGCTGAAGCTGGCAGGCATCATTTTCAAGATACACCCATGGACTTTGTGAATGCATTCTGTGGTTCATGATGTCATAGAGTATTTTTCCAGTAAAGAGGATACCGTCAAACTCGTTGATATGCTCCTTTAAAAAGGTAATTGCGGTCTGGATCTGCCCCATGTCATGGATTTCTATAGGGTGTCCCTTTACACTTGGAAAGTGTGAATCGATGACACTCAAAATGCGGTTGATGTTGTCCATGTGGCCTACAATTCCAATATGTTTCATCTAGCGCCTCCTAATGACCTATTTGCTTCTATTTTAAATTTGAATTCAATTAAAGTCAAATTAAAGACACTTTTAAGCGTATTGCGCAAGTGATATTCTTTAATTGACAATGAGCGATAATTCAAAAAAATGAAATAGTTTAGTGGAATTGTTTGAGGGAGGAATAGTAAATGGTTAAGTACATTGCAGAACCGTTTAAAATCAAAATGGTTGAAACGATGAAAATGACAACTCGTGAAGAACGTGTTGAGAAGCTGAAGGCAGCGAATTACAATGTTTTCGGTCTTGACTCTGACGATGTTTACATCGATTTTCTAACAGACAGCGGTACGGGCGCGATGAGTGACAAGCAATGGGCTGGTATGATGTCAGGTGATGAGTCATATGCAGGTGCAAGAGGCTACCGCAGACTTCAAGCTGCTGTAAAGGATATTTTCCATTATGAGTATGCACAACCTGTTCACCAGGGTCGTGCAGCTGAGCAAGTCCTTCTTCCAATACTTCTGAAAAAGGGACAAAAGTGTATTTCCAACATGCACTTCGATACAACAAGAGGCCATGTTGGTCTGATTGGTGCGCGTGCTGTCGATATCGTTGTTCCAGAAGCTAAGGATACATCAACTTATATGCCTTTCAAAGGCAATATGGACCTTGAAAGACTGGAGCGTTATATCCAGGAAACAGGCGCTGAAAATGTTGGCCTGATCATCATGACAATTACAAACAACTCAGCTGGCGGTCAGCCAGTTTCTATGGCGAATCTTAAGGCAACTAAAGAAATCGCTGATAAGTACGGCATTACAATGATCATTGATGCTGCACGCTACGCTGAAAACGCACACTTTATCCGTGAACGTGAAGAAGGCTATGCAGATGTGGAAATCATTGATATCGTTCGTGAAATGTTCAGCTATGCGGATGCGTTCACAATGAGTGCGAAAAAAGATGCTATCGTCAACATGGGTGGTCTAATCGGTGTTAAGAGTTCAGAAGAGCTTTACACGAAGGTTAAGGGTCTGACAATTCCATACGAAGGCTTTGTAACATATGGCGGTCTTGCAGGTCGTGACCTTGAAGCGCTGTCTATCGGTCTGTATGAAGGTCTTGATAAAGATTACCTTCGATACAGAGTGGGTCAGGTAGAGTACCTTGGCGGCAAGCTGCAGGAACTGGGTGTACCATTCCAGTATCCAGTGGGCGGTCACGCAGTATTCCTAGATGCAAAAGCACTGCTGCCACATATTCCTTACTATGAGTTCCCAGGTCAGGCGCTTGCGTGCGAGCTTTACATTGAAGCAGGCATCAGAGCGTGCGACATCGGTTCTTACCTGCTGGATCTTGATCCAGAGACAGGCGAGCAGCTTGAAGCTGAAATGGAATTTACACGCCTTGCGATTCCAAGACGTGTTTATACACAAGCACACTTCGATGTGGTTGCTGAAGCACTTGCAAACATCAAGGAAAGAGCACATGAAATCAAAGGCTATAAAATCACATGGCAGCCTCCTGTGCTAAGACACTTCACATCAAAACTTGAGCCAATCGAGTAAGACAAGGAACACACCCTTTTTATTCATACAAAAGACCCGTCTCCAAAGTGAGACGGGTCTTTTACTTTGAGTAGAAGTTCAGATGTGCATTCAATTCTATGGTTTTGCAGAATTGGGATAAGTCCTTGAAATTGTGGGTATGAAGACTCTAGGGATAACCGATGCATTAGGTATGGATTAGACAGGAAGTTTACGGGAGGTATGCATGCGTTCAGCACTTATGAAGTTTGTTGCGCCAGAGTTCGTTTTTGGAGTGGGTGCGCGGTATCTGCTCCTGCAATATATTCGAAATTTCGGGATCGTGAAGCCCTTTGTTGTTTCAGATGACAGGGTCACACGTCAGCAGTGGTATAAAGAGATGGTCGAGGAGATGTCTGATACGCACATAGACTTTGTGACGTATACGGATGTGACCATTAATCCAAAGGATTACGAGTGCAGCCGCGGAGCCCAGCTCTACATGGAGAACCAATGTGACGCTGTAATCGCCATAGGTGGAGGCAGTGTTCTTGATTGTGCCAAAGGCATAGGGATTCTGGTGTCCAATGGTGGAGAAGTTGAGGACTACGAAGGTGTCGATAAGATTCTCATTCCAATTCCGCCTCTAATCTGTGTTCCGACCACGTCAGGATCATCTGCAGATGTATCTCAGTTTGCTATTCTTACAAATACCAAGGAACATTACAAAATGGCACATGTCAGTAAAATGCTTGTTCCGGATGTTTCGCTCATAGACCCTGAGGTTACATTGACCATGCCGGACAAGGTGACAATTGATACTGCCCTGGACACGCTTGTTCATGCTATAGAATCCTATGTTTCTCCCCTGGCTACCTTTATGACGGAGCCTAGGTCCCTGTCGGCAATTGATACGGTAGTCAGGACCCTGCCCATGCTCATCGCAGATTTCGACAATCTTGAATACAGATCTGAACTTTCGAGAGCATCCCTTGAGGCGGGAATAGCCTTTTCCAATGCAAGTCTCGGCTTGGTCCATGCCATTGCGCATTCTGTTGGAGGATATTTTGTTGAACTGGAGCATGGAGAACTCAATGGAACATTTCTGAAGCATGTCGTAGCATACAATTACACCGCTACAGACAAGTACCGGAAGGTAGAGCAGATTTTCGCAAGAAATCATCCCCAGTACGTGGGCATGAAGCTGCCGGAAATCATCAAAGATTTTGTGAGCAGGGTCAATGCACCGGTTTTGGAGGCCTTGAAAGTGACTTCAGTAAATGATTCAATGACTGATGCAGACATTGGACGGATTGCGGTAAGGGTACTCAATGACCCTTGTGTCCTCACGAATCCAAGAGAGCCGGTTATGGATGAGGTGGTGGAGATTCTTGAAAAAGTATTCAAAAGAAGAGATTAGAAATCAAATAGCCGGACTTGGGGAATCCTCTATCCGGAAGAACTATTACCAGGAGCTCATGAAGAAGCAGGAAATCCTGAAAGCGCAAAACAAGCGTCTTGAAGAGGAGGTTGCACGTAGAAAGCAGGCAGAGGAGTCTCTGATTGAGATCAATGACAATCTTGAACAGCTTGTTCGGCAACGAACTGAGGCTCTTGAGGCGGCGAATGAAACCATCAAATCATCCTATGAAGAGTTGAAACGGACTCAGGACTATTTGGTTGAGTCGGAAAAACTCTCCTCCCTGGGGGCGCTGATCGTCGGAATTTCCCATGAAATCAACACACCACTGGGGGTTGCGCTCACAGCGAGCTCCTTCAGCAGTATGCTCATAAATCAGCTTGGCCAAAAGATTTCTGCAGAAGATCTTGCGGTGAAGGATATCTTGTCTAAATTAAGTGAAAGTGATCAGATTGTCCTAGAGAATATTCAGAAGACCATACGGATTATCAATGACTTTAGAAAAATCACATCTGATCAGACCCGGTATCAATTTGTGGAGTTTGATGCGCTCAGGTATACGGAGATGCTGGTGGGAAATCTGAAATATACCTTCAATCAGGGAAGCAGACTTGAACTGGTTTACAATATTCGTGAAAACCTGATCATGAAGTTTTATCCGGGCATACTTTCCCAGATTATCACAAACCTCATATCGAACAGCGTGAATCATGGTTTTGGAAATATCGAAAACGGCATTATTGAGATTGGGATTGAGGAAGATAATAGGGGATACTGGCTAAAGTACAAGGACAATGGGATTGGGATTCCCAAGGACCACCTCGGCAAGGTTTTTGATCCGTTTTTTACAACGGCTCGAAACGGTGAAACGACAGGTCTTGGACTCTATGTGATTTACAATCTGGTCAAAAAACTTCAGGGAAAGATAGAAATTGACAGTGAACTCGGCTTGGGTGTAGACTGCAGGATCTATTTTCCCAAAGGCGTTACCTTAGATAGATAAAGGCACCTCGTGGGTATGAGGTGCCTTTTGTATGCCTTTAAGCACTTTCCTGTCTTGATTCAAGATTGGTTCTTAGCAGAGAGAGGGTGTCGACGCCGTTTAGAGGGCGTGAAATGAGATATCCCTGACCAAACTCACAGTGAATTTCGTCAAGGAACGCACGCTGATATTCATGCTCGATGCCCTCGGCAACGGTATTGATGGACATGGCCTTTGCCATATGGACAACATGCTCAATAATCACGTGACTGACCCCTTTGGATTCTGTAATGTCATCGATATAGCTCTTGTCAATCTTAAGGGTATCAAAAGGCAATTGCCGTAAATAGTTGAGCGAGGAGTACTCGGTTCCAAAATCGTCCAGACTCAGTTTGAACCCGATGCCCTTAAGCTGGTCGAGAATTTTCTTCGAGTATTTCAAATCTCGAATCAGAGAATACTCTGTGATTTCAAGCTCGATGCATTTGGGATCGACATCGTAAAAATCAGCAGATTCTGTCAAATAATCTATGAAATCATCCGAGTGGAAGGTCTGGGCAGAGATGTTGATTGAAAGCACTTTATCAGCAGTAGCCCATATCCTACGGTTCTGATTCAAGAATTCAAAGGACTTCTTGATGACCCAGCGGTCTATGGTGAGAATTTGACCGGTTTTCTCAGCAAGTGCAATGACCTGGCCAATATGCATGGACTTGACCGGAATGTTTGGCCATCTGAGAAGGACTTCAAACTTTTCGATATCCCGGCTGTGCACCCTGAATATCGGTTGAAAATTGAGCGTGAAGCTTCCGGATTCAATGGCTGTCTCAATGCTGTCAGTGATACATTTCTGATTGGTCAGCTGTTCCTTAAATGCGAAGTCGAATTCTGCCCACTGGTTCTTGCCGGAAGATTTGGCCCTTTCAAGAGAAATGGTCATATTCTGCACGAGGGTTTCGAAATCGTGTCCGTGTTCAGGAAAATGCGTCGCACCAATGCAGCCTGTAGCAGACAGTACAAATTTTTCAATACGTCGCTTCTTGCCAAGGATTCCTAGGACGCGGTCGACGAAGATCCCTGTGTTGGATGTAGGCTCGCCCTGAAGGAAGACAAACTCGTCGCCGCTGAAACGATAGGTCTTGCAGTTGGGCAGCTTTAAAAAGGCATTTGAAATACGCTGCAGATAGCTGTCGCCGATCTTATGGCCATAGATTTCATTGATGGCCCTGAAATTGTCAATGCCCATGATATAGACCGTAAAAGGCATATTGTATTCAATGAACTTGTTGAGGTCATTCTCAAAGGATTGTCTGCTCCCGAGAGAGGTCAGGGTGTCGTTGAAAATCAGCTTGTCTATGGCTTGATCCTTCTCTCGTTCAGAAGTGACATCTGTGCCGAACGAGACAGCAATGAGTCTTTCGTTGAAGGGATCGTCGATGATGGCATTGTTCCACTGAATGGTAAATTCTCTGCCATTTTTGCCAACGATGATGTTTTCGGTATCGAGGGCTTCGTGGTTGACGCGAAGCTCGTTAATGAGACTTTGAATACGATGGGTTTCAGAAGCTGGAACCAGAAGGCTGGGCCAGTTTTTTCCTATGATTTCGTCACCGTAGCCGAAAACCTCTGAAAATCGCCTGTTCATATTGACGACTTCACCGGAAAGTGTCCAGACGAGAATCAGGGAGTTGCTGCTGTTGAATATTTCCTCCACCAGATGCTTTTGATGGGTCAGGTCTCTATGCGTGTTTATGAGGGCGCTGTAATTGGAGACAAGCTCCTTGTGTAGACGCTTGATGCGCCTGTTGTTCAGGCTTGAAAGCCCATGGATGAGCGCGGCAGACAGAAATACAAAAGTAAATCCCTTGATGGTCTCAAGGTGAATGTATGCAGTCACGCTTGGTGCAAAGGTCAATAAGACCCTGTCTGTAAGCAGGATCCAAAGCAAGCCGAAGACGATATAAATCATTGCCGGGTTCCACCTTGCCTTGGGCATGCTGAGAAATTCATCTGTATTTGTATAGATATTTGAGTGATTGTTATTTTTCATGATAGCACCGCTTATTCAGCTGGAAGACCTCAATTACGGATGGCTTCTTCCAGCACCCTTAGTTCCTGATTGATTTTGTTTCGGATTGCCTGTGTCTGTTCCTTAAGTTCAATAATCAGATAGGTTTGATGGTTTACTCTTATGCGCTGCGCATTTGCATCAAACCACTTTTGCATTGGAACACCTGAAATGACATACTTTTGATTGAACTGAAACGCCCATTCGTTGCCGTTGAGTATTGGAATGGTTTCAATTGAGTTCTTGAGTCTGCAATTGTTACAATGTCTTCGCGTGCCGCAGAGGGAGTCTGTACCGTAGACATTCTGGCACTTTGCCAGATTTCCAAAAAGTCTGTGGCTGGACCCGGATTGGATATTGAAAATGCGCTGGAAACGGCTGTTAAAATAGACAATGTCCCGTGTGTCTGTCTCGATAAAAATCCCATTCTTTTTTGTGTCGAGTGCATCAAAATCTGACAGGATGGCCTCCCAATCGATGCCTTTTGATTGTTTTGAAAAAAGCATGGTTTCACCTCAATTTAGATATACGGGTAAGCACATCGGCTTACCCGTATCCTTAAAACTCATATGAATTAAACTTTAAAACGATTCACGTGCTCGTTCAGGTTTTCTGCAAGTTCGGCCTGGTTGATCGACACATTGGCGACAGACTCGACAGCACCGGAAACCTCTTCGACGTTGTTGGTGATTTCAAGGCTGCTTGCTGTAGCTTCTTCGATGGCACTGGCGACGGCTTCGATGGATGCGTTGACCTGCGTGATGGAGGTGCTGATTTCTGAAGCTCTTTTGTCGAACTGGCGCATGGTTGTGCTTACGAACTCTGAGTCTGCCAGGTACTGTTCTCCGGTCTCCACGAGGGTGTTGTAATCGGCGATGACCTTTGAATCGATGAAATCCAGCAGGCCTTGTGAGTTCTCTGCAACATCATTGAAGGCCTCGTTGACTTCGAGAACCAGCTTGTTGATCTTATCGACAGTCGAGTTGGATTCAACAGCAAGCTTGCGGACTTCTTCTGCAACGACAGCGAAGCCTTTTCCGTGTTCGCCTGCGCGAGCGGCCTCGATCGCAGCATTTAGGGCCAGCAGATTTGTCTGCTCGGATATTTTTTGAATGGTATCGGACATGACGATGATTTCTTCAACGACCTTAGCGCGCTCCAGTGAGCCTTGAATGCCTTCAAGTCTGTTACGGTAAATGTCAGTGGCTTCATTTTTTGAAAGCACAGCATTGTCCTTCATGGCTGTTGCACGTTCGGCTATTTGTTCGGCGTTGCTGTTTCCAGCCTGTGCATCAGACATAAGCACAGAGGCAAAGTCCATGATTTCCGCAGAAGAGGAGCTGACCTGCTCAATGGCCGCTGAAGTTTCTTCCATGCCAGCGGCAATTTCCTGCGTCGCAGTCGTTACATTCTGCACTTGGGCGTTGATTTCTTCCACTGTTGCACTGAGTTCCTGTGCTGATGAAGTGACTTGAGCGCTGTTTACATTGACCTCCTGAAGCAAATGCTTGAGTTTGTCCGACATGGCTGTGAAGGCACGACCGATTTCACCGATTTCATCTTGTTCCGTGAAGGTGACTTGTCTTGAAAAATCGCCTTCTCCAGCAATAGCCATTTCGTTTTGAAGGTGCTTCAGCGGTTTGATGATTGTGTGATTTGTAAATATGTAAATGAGCAGTATTGCGACGAGTATGGTGATGGCCATCATCATGAGGACCATGAGCTGGACTTCGTGATGGGTTGCCATGTAGTCATCATAGTTGGCGGTGACAGCAAGTCCCCAGTCGTCAACCGGTTCAAAGCGGACGTATTTTTCAACACCATCGACCGTGTAGAAGGCCTCGCCAGCATTGCCGCTGCGGATTGATTCAACCATGGCATCGATTTCAGGCGCATTGAAGGAACTCAGGTTTGAAGTCAGTTCGAGGGCGCTGTCCGGATGCGATATAATCAGGCCGTTTTTGTCGAACAGATAGGCGTAGCCGCCCTCAAAAACCTTAATCTCCTCAACGTGCTTGACGATTTCCCCAAGCTTGACAGTTAGAACCGCTGTACCGGTAACTCGATTTCCTGAGACAAGGGGCGTGCAGACTGCAACCACTTTTTCGCCTGTCCCCTTTGAAGTGAGCACTTGACTGATGACAGTTTCCTTAGAGCTCATGGTTTCCTTAAAATAGTCTCTGTCGCTGACAGAAACCTGAGGTGCGGTTGTTTCATTCGTTGTTAGTGCTTTGCCTGTACTGTCTGTAATAATAATGGTTTCAATGAGGCCATTTGATGCTGTGATTTGATGCTGCAAGAGTGAATGCACACTGGATTTCAGATCGGCATCTCCTGCTGCAAGCGCGTTGACATCATCGAACTGATTGACCGTATTGGCCAGTATGTATGCTTTGGAAAGCTCCGCGTTGACGGCTTCCTTGACTAGGGCAGTCACCTCTACGAGTCTTTCGTTGACAGATGCTTCGGTAGATTTTTTAAACTGGTTCAATGTGATGCTTTCCAGAGCGGACATGGAGAGCAGTATGACCAGAATGACCACTGCCATAAGCTTGAATTTGACACTTTTAACCATTTTTAACGCCTCCCAATCTTCAGATAGTAGACAATTGTGATGTTAAATATTTAACGATAATATCCCCATAAGTTATTGAAAATATTTCCCTAATCCCATATACTCGATTACGCCCACATTATAGCGAGTTAAAGTTACAACGTAAACCCGTGTTGTCAGAAATTTACTAATGCAAAGTGTCGACAGCTGTCGAAACCGGCAAATGTGTTCGAAAATACTCATACAACCAAAGCATATGGTGTTTTGAGTGGCACACCTAAAAAATTATTTTAATTCAAATTTATCGCGATAATGGAAATGTGTTAGGGGTTTGATTTTAGTCGTACGATAAGAGAAATAGAAGGTGGTTACGTTTTCCTTTTAATACAATTAAACAGGATTATGCTGGGAAAATGTATCAAGTTGCACTAACTTGTCAAAGCGCTTGAAAATACGTGGTTCTAGTAAAATCATATATTAATATTCTATAAACCTTTTGTTAAAGTTTTTAGCATTTGAAAAATCTTTAGGATATCGTAATACTTTATTAATTATTATGCATCAGGTGTGGTATGTTTAATGATAAGAAGACGAGTGTTCAGATTTTGAAATAGTCGAATCGATTTAGGAATGGGTGAGAGTTAAGAATGAATAGGAATAGGGTTCGAGAATTATGTAACACAAGTGGTCATGGTACATATGTCCTGTACTGGATGCAAGCGTCTCAGCGCGTAGCTTGGAACCATGCGCTGGCCCATGCCATTGAGAGGGCCAATCGTTTGGACCTGCCTGTGCTTGTATATTTCGGACTGACAGGTGGCTATCCGGAGGCCAATGAACGTCATTACCGGTTCATGCTGGAAGGCTTGCAGGAAACCGTGCAGGCCCTAGAAACTCTGGGAATTGGATTTGTTCTGAGAATTGGACAGCCTGATATGGCCATTGCCCCCCTTTTGGAAAATGCGTGTGAGCTCATAATGGATACGGGCTATATGCGGATTCAGAAGCAGTGGCGCAGCCATGTCCTGGAACTGGTAAAGGCCACAGGACATATAGGGGTTTATCAGGTGGAATCGGACGTCGTGGTGCCTGTGGAAGTCGCTTCAAACAAGGAAGAGTACTCTGCGCGTACAATTCGCCCAAAGCTGCTGGGGCAGATGATGGACTATCTCGAAATGCCGAAAATTGAGAGCCCGGCGGTTCCCTTTCAAATAGAGATGCCTGTGAGCGGATACAAGACTCTTGATATTGAGGCACTTCTCAAAATACTTGATTTGGACACGTCGGTGGGGGCAACGGGCCACTACTGCGGTGGCTATAAGGAAGCGCGACGGCATCTCGAGCATTTTCTTGAGGAAAAGCTGAAGAACTATCCACTCAGAAATCATCCCGAGTATGATTACATGTCCAATATGAGTCCCTATTTGCACTTTGGACAGATTGCCCCTGCCCAGATCGTATGCGCAGTGCATGACTATGTGGCTGAAAACCCCGAGGTGGGGGCAGGCGCGGAAGGTTTTCTGGAGGAGCTGGTCGTGCGCAGAGAGCTGGCAGTGAACTTCGTTCATTTCAATCCAGGCTATGACAAGTTTGAAGAAATGACTTACGGATGGGCCTACGAAACCATGGCCCTGCATATGCACGACCCAAGAGAATACATTTACTCAAGAGCGGAGCTGGAAGGGGCAATGACCCACGATCCATACTGGAATGCGTCCATGCAGGAAATGGTGAAGTCAGGAAAGATGCACACCTATATGCGTATGTACTGGTGCAAAAAAATCTTGGAATGGTCTGAAGATTATAAAACCGCTTACGAAACGGCAGTCTACCTCAACAACAAGTATTTCATTGATGGCAGAGATCCATGCAGCTACACGGGCATTGCCTGGTGCTTCGGAAAACACGACAGGGCCTGGAAGGAAAGAGAGATTTTCGGTAAACTCCGATATATGAACAGCAATGGTCTCAAGCGGAAGTTTGACATGGCGCCTTATGTCGAGCGGTGGACCTGAAGATAAACGGCAAAAACTGAAAAGGGCTGCGGTACGCATGAAGAAAGAGAAGTCTTCGTGCGTGCCGCAGCTCTTTTATGTTGTGATCATTATATTTTTTGCAGGTCAAAGCCCTCGATGAGCTTGTAGGTGTTTTTAGGTCTTCCCAGATTGCCGTAAACGGGAACGACCTCAATCAGACTGTTGTTTTCAAGGTACTTGATATAGCGGTGCACGGTCTGGTAGGCCAGCTGAACGCCGGATGATATCTCTTCGAAGGTGAGCTCGTGGTCCTGCTCGGCGAGAAAATCCGTAATGAGCTGCATGGTCGCAAGAGAAATGCCCTTTTCTATATAGACAGCTTCCTTTTTCTTTTGCATTTTGCGTTCAATTTCCCCAATATGCAGATTGACCTTGATGCGGGAAATCAAATCCGGTGCCTTGACGGGCTTGATGGAAAAGTCACTGGCGCCTGCAGCCATGAACTTATCGGCCGTCTCCTGCTGCTCGTCAACTGTAAGAATGAGGATGGGCAGGTCGGGTACAGCCTGCTTGATCTTTTTGGTTGTAAAAAGACCATCCCAGTCCGGCATGTTGTAATCGAGGATCACAAGATCAAAGGATTCCTTCTGAATGCGGTCGAATCCTTCTCTGCCACTGGAAACAGTAACAGCATCATATCCGCTGTAAGCGCATATTTCACTGATGGTAAACTGAATGCCAGGGTCGTCGTCAATAATTAAGATTCTGTTTTTTTTCATGATTGAACTCCTTTATTTGAGGCAGGCAACCACACGTGAACGGTAGTCCCCTCTCCATAAATGCTCTCTAAATATATTCTACCATTGTTTTCAAGAACCGTCTGTTTTGCAAACGGCAGACCAAGACCTGATGTGTTTTTGCCTGAGTATCCAATATCCCATATCTTGTCGAAGTCTTCCTCTTTCACACCGGTTCCATTGTCAGAAATACTGATGCGAACACCTGTGGTATCCGACTGGGCGTGAACCGCGATGCGCTTCTTTTCTGAATCCGTGGGAACGAGGATGGCGTTTTCGAGCAGGTTTACCAGGGCGCGCGCCATACGGATCTTGTTGATTTCCAGCGGTGGAAGTGCCGGCTCAATGTCGACTTGCAGAATGATGTCATCCTGGTCGACGGGAACCTGCGCGCGAATATACTGAAGCAGGTGGTCCACGGTCACGGTCTCACGGGCATCCCCGTAGAGGAAGCTTGAAATCATATCTGACATCTTTGAAATACTGGATTCAATACGGTTGCCATAGCTCTCGATTTTCGTGACGTCCTTTGAAAGCACAAGCAGGCTGATGAGGCCTTGAATGGTTGCAAGCGGTGTTTTTAGGTCATGGGCCAGGGCGTTGATTTCCTGGTAAATGCGGTTGTTCATGACCTGCTGCTGCATTTCCTCGTAGGCCATTTCCTTATGGTGCTTTTCCTCTGCAACCTTGAGGTTCTGAATATAGAGGCGGATGAGCACCGTAGTCAGCATGGATGAGATAAGCAGCGGTGACATGTAGACCAGTGCCAGCTGGGTCAGGTTGCTGCCCAGGTGCAGACTGGCGATTTTCAGGCTGATGGACAGGTCATTCATACCGATGTTGAACTTGGCAAGCTCAGGAATCATGTTGATCCACTGTATGAGGAAGAAGACCTGAAGGCTGATGAAGACCTTTGGCAGCAGGGCTGTACTCTCGCAGCTTGAAATATGGACAAGCACCAGCGTGAGACCCATGCCAAGGGCAGCTGTCATGACCTCTATGGGATAGTAATAAAGGTTGTTGATAATGAGCAGGACGATGCAGTAGCTGCCTGAGACAAAGAGCATCTGATCGGCTTTGCTGTGGAGAAATCTCCCTGAAAAGGTGAGACCGGCCGATTCAATGACCATATAGAGTGCAAAACTGGGCAGCATGAAAAGCATGCAGTTCTGTATGGCGGCGCCAATGAGCAGACTGCTGTTGCCCGTTGCAATAGCAGTGCGCAAATCGACAATGACATCAAAGGCGATGTTTTTCGTCGCCTGGGGCCACAGGATTATTAGGACAAGGAGTCCCAGCAGTTCCAGGGCTGCCTTGGTTTTAATGTTTGCATTTGAAATCAAAGAATCACCTACCTGAAAAGAAATGCCAGCGACAGGCTGACCTGTTCTATGGAATCGACTTCTGAAACCGGGATGTCGCCGTCCTCAGAAAGCAATCGTACAAATTCACGGTCCATGTCATGGGTGTTCAAAATGGCAAAATCAGAAGCGTGGCAGATGGCTTGGAGAAGCCCGTCGGTTGACTTGCTCCTGCGGTCCGCACCACCTATGAATGCAGCGATGACAGGTCGCTTTTCTTCTTTAAAATGGTCAATGAGGTTCAAAACACGGGAAAGCTCTTCATCATAACTCCGGTCATTGAGCATCATGCCAACTTCGCTGTAACCGATGACGATGACGGCGGCGCTGTACTTGTCCACATCGGTCAGGTCCGCTTCAGGCATGAAGTGGTTGTTCAGATGCAGCTTGTTTGCAAGATCGTGAAAAACATAGGCATCGGTGCTTTGCCCGGCAGAGGAAATGAGCAGCATATCTGCTGAAAAGGGCGCATCGATGAAGGTGTTGTCAGTGCCCTGGGTCTTCGTTTCTGGTTTGAAGAATCCATAAACCGCGAAAACAATGGCAATACCGAGCAGGACACATAGGGTTTCCGTATAGGGTCTAGTCTTCTTCATGGGACACCTCCGTGTAATCCACACTGTGAAGGCGGTCAAGACCACTGATGTCAGTGGTGAATCCGGTAATGGAGTCATGAACAGCCATGGTGTTGATCATATTTGTCAGCGGTATCCCGGGAATGTCATCATAGATGATATTCTGCGCTTCGCCGTAAAGGGATTCCCTGAAAGACCTGTCAGAGGTCTGACGGGCCAGACGCAGCAGCTCATCAACTTCCGGATTGGAGTAGAGCGCATAGTTTGTCATACTGCCCTTGGATATGTTTTCTGATGCGAAGAAGGTATACAGAAAGTTGTCCGGGTCAATGACATCGGCAACCCATCCGGTCATGAGAAGGTCGTAGTTGTGCTGGTCAAGACTGGATAGAAACTCGCCCCAGGGCATTTCGACAATTTCTATTTCCATGCCAAGGGTTTCCAGTGTCTGTTTAATGAACAGGGCCAGCTTATGCGGTTCGGGATAATAGGGACGTCTGTCTTTTGGCGCTAAAAGCTTTAAGTGTATGGACGCCATATCGTAGTTTGCGGCAGTCGCACGGATTTCCGCGTCGCTGAGCTGGTTGTTCTGCATGCCTTCTCGGCCGCCCCAGATACCGGGTGGGATAAATGCCTGAGCGGGTTTGCTGAATGCGGCGAAGAGCGGATGCTGGTCCATTTCATTATGAAGCTTTGAGTAGAGAAGCTTTCTGAAATTCGGATCGGTGAGTTCTGGTGTTTCGAGGTTGAGCGCCAGGTAGCCAACGCTTGATAGCGGCCGCTTGAGCAGCTTAACATGCGGCGAGTTCTCCAGCGCATTGGATTCATCGGGTGTCAGGTTACTGATCATTTGTATCTGACCGCTGATCATTTGATTAATTCGGTTGCCGCTGTCTGGGATGGTTTTGAATATGAGCTTTGAAACCTTTGCAGGGTCCCCCCAGTAGCGAATGTAGCGTTCGAGCTCTATGGTGCCTTCCTCGTTCCAGCTTGAGAACTTGAAGGGGCCCGTTCCGACGGGCTTATATTTGAAATCTTCATGGTATTTGATAACGGCTTCCGGGCTTGCGATGGAAAAAGCAGGCATGGCAAGCGTGCTCAGGAAGGGGGCGTATGGACTGTTGAGCTGAATCTCAACGATATCGTCTGAAAGCGCCTGCACATCCTTTACAACTGAAGGTGAAATGCCAAAGATGATATTCCAGAACTGAAAGTCATCCGAATGATAAGGGTTGTCTTCGTTCATCCATCTGTCGAAGTTGAAGGCAACAGCCTCTGCGTTGAAGGGGGTGTCGTCATGAAAAAGAATACCCTTTTCAAGATAGAAGGTCCAGGTCAGGCCATCCTCGCTCACAGACCACCTTTTGGCGAGTGCGGGAACAATTTCATTTTGTTCATATTTTACAAGACCTTCAAATATGTTGACGGCGACACGTGCCGAACCCATGTCGATGGTCGACGCGGGATCCAGTGAAAGGGAATCCGTTGCCCTTCCTATTGTAATAGATTTACTGTTTTGAACAAATGTAGAAATGATGTTGTATCTCAGCTGACTGATTTCCTTGCTGAACAGACTGCCTGTCATAAGCAGGAGCAGGCCCACAATCATGCCTATGCCCACCCATTTGAGTTTATATACCAATTGGATCACACCCCCGAAGCATACTTTTATATGCACTGTATACCCATTAAATTTTCATAACTTTACTCCATTGCCCAGTGTATCAAAGTTTATCCTTCTGTAAAGAATTTATTTTTTTCAGAGAGAAATAAGTGATGAAAATCAAGTTATCTAAAAACTCAGTATATAATCGGTTTGAAATATTAAGGTATCTTCATGAAAACGTTATTTTAATAAGGGGGAAGCAAAATGTCTAAAAGCAACAGCGCGGCTAAGGCACATCAGCCATTTATTGCCGCAAATCAAGTATTGCCTGAATTCACTAAGACATCCTTGGTGCTGGGTATTCTGCTGGCTGTAATCTTCGGTGCTGCAAATGCATACCTTGGCCTTAAGGTTGGTATGACAATCAGTGCATCCATTCCAGCGGCAGTTATCTCGATGGGTGTTATCCGTGTGATTCTTAAGAAGGATTCTATCCTTGAGAACAACATGGTACAAACAATCGGTTCCGCAGGTGAGTCTCTGGCGGCAGGTGCAATCTTTACACTGCCTGCACTATTCATCTGGTCAAAGGAATGGGGTCTTGGCGCTCCAAGCCTAGTAACAATTACACTAATCGCACTTTGCGGTGGTATCCTAGGCGTACTCTTCATGGTACCTCTAAGAAAAGCACTTATCGTTAAAGAGCATGGCGTGCTGCCATATCCAGAAGGTACTGCATGTGCTGAAGTTCTTCGTGCTGGCGAAAGCGGCGGCGACAAAGCCAAAGTTACATTTACTGGTCTTGGTATCGGTGCACTATACAAATTCATCACAAGCGGCTTTGGTCTGTTCCCAGGTGAAATCGAAACAACGGTTCCTGGTTACAAAGGCGCTGCAATCGGTATGGACGTAATGCCTGCACTACTAGGTGTTGGTTTCATCATCGGTTCCGACATCTCTGCTTACATGCTTTCAGGTGCTGTTATTGGTTGGTTTGCACTTATTCCACTAATCGCTAACATCGGCAGCATGGGCGATGTAATCATGTACCCTGCAGCAGTTCCAATTGCGCAGCTTGATCACTGGGGTATCTGGAACTACTACATCCGTTACGTTGGTGCGGGCGCGGTTGCTTTCGGCGGTATTTTCAGCCTGGTTAAATCGCTTCCACTCATCGTTCAAACGTTTAAAGATGCAATGAAAGACTACTCTGGTTCAGTTGGCACGAAGAGTGAAAGCCGTACTGACCAAGACCTTTCAATGAAAATTGTACTTATCGGCGCTCTTGCAGTTATCCTTGCAATGATGATGCTTCCTGTAATCCCAGTTGGTTTCGGTGGCGCGCTTCTAATTGCTGTATTTGGTTTCTTCTTTGCAACAGTATCTTCACGTATCGTTGGTCTTGTAGGTAGCTCGTCTAACCCTGTATCAGGTATGACAATCGCTACACTGATCATTACTGCGATCGTATTCAAGTCAACTGGTAACGACGGCCAAGCAGGCATGATCGCTACACTGACTGTTGGTTCTATCATTTGTATCATTGCAGCTATGGCTGGCGATACATCTCAGGACCTTAAGACTGGTTTCCTTGTTGGTGCAACACCTAAGAAGCAGCAGATCGGTGAACTTATCGGCGCTCTTGCAGCTGCACTGGCAATCGGTTTCGTTCTAATCCTTCTTGACCAAGCATGGGGCTTCGGCTCTTCAGAGCTTCCTGCACCACAGGCAACTCTAATGCGTCTGGTTATCGAAGGCGTTATGGGTGGTAACCTGCCTTGGGCACTTGTATTCACTGGCGTTGGTATTGGTGTTGGTATCGAGCTTCTTGGTCTTCCGGTACTTCCAATCGCTATCGGTCTATACCTTCCAATCCACCTGAGCACACCAATCATGGTTGGCGGCTTCCTACGCGGTATTCTTGACCGCAAGAAAGCTAAAGTTGGCGAGGAAAGCAAAGAAGCTGAAACAATTAAAGAGAAAATCGAATCAGGTATCCTATACGCATCAGGTCTTATCGCTGGTGAAGGTCTAGTTGGTATCCTGCTTGCAGTATTCGCTGTAATGGGTCTTGATATGAACCTGGGTATTGACCTTGGTCAAATCGGCGCTCTGATCGTATTCGCGCTTCTGACGTTTACTCTGATCAGAAACTCACTGCTTAAGAAAGTGTAGATTAAATGAAAAAAGTATCGAAGCTACAAAAAGAAGATAATTTCCTTGAAATGAAACCTGTAATTCAGGCGCATATAGAATGGGAAACACATGAAGATGGGCGTATTCAAATCATCATACCGAGAACGGGAAAACTCGATAAACTTGTGAGATTCTTTTTGAAGACCCCTGAGACAATGAAGATAGATCTTGATGACATCGGGAGTCATGTGTGGAGCGGTATTGAAAAGGGTTTTTCAGTTGGTGAAATAGGCACACTGCTAAGCGAAGCGCCAAATCTTGACGTGGAGCCGCTTTATGAGCGACTGGCAACTTACATCAACATTCTGAGAAACAATAATTTCATTGAACTTTACAGCCTAGAGGCATAAAAGGTCCGCCCTGCAAACGTAAAAGAAGTTTACTACGTCGGCAGGGCGGATTTTCGTTATAGGGAACCACGTAACTATAAGGAGGAAAACATGGAAAAGGTACTTGCGGGTCTACAACCTGAAGCAGTATTTAAGAATTTCGAGGCGCTTACACGTATTCCAAGAGAGTCGGGCAACGAAAAGGGCGTAAGCGACTATCTGGTATCATTCGCAAAAGATCTGGGTCTTGAAGTCATTCAGGAGCCATGCATGAATGTAATCATCAAGAAACCTGCTACCGCTGGCTATGAAAACCTGCCAACGGTCATTCTACAGGGGCATATGGATATGGTTTGTGTCAAGGAGTCCGGTCTGGCCTTTGACTTTGAAAAGGACAGTATCCCAGTTGCGGTTAAGGGCGATCACGTATGCACACAAGGGACTTCTCTGGGTGCGGACAACGGTATTGCGGTGGCCATGTCCATGGCGATTCTCGAATCAGATGATTTGCCGCACCCGCCACTGGAAGTGCTTGTGACTGTAGCAGAAGAAACGGGTATGGACGGTGTCCTGAATCTCAATCCTGAAAATCTGTCTGGGGATATCCTAATCAACCTGGACTCAGAAGAAGAAGGCGTCTTCCTGACATCTTGTGCAGGGGGTGTGCGCAATCTCATCAAGCGTCAAATGACATTTGAAGTAGTAAGTGCAGATATGAAGCCTTATGCACTTAAAATTTCAGGTCTTAGCGGCGGACATTCAGGCATTGAAATCAACAAGGGAAGAGCAAATGCAATCAAGCTCTTGGGCAGCCTGGTTGAAAGTGCGGTCAAGGGATTTGGCGCACAGGTAAGCACTGTTTCTGGCGGCGAAAAAATGAATGCGATTCCAAAGCGTTCTGAAGCGGTTCTTTGGGTTACGGATAGTGAAGCGGCAAATCTGAGCAAGCACGTAGAAGGCATGCTGGAGTCTTTTAGAGCTGAGTATGGCGAAGCTGAGCCGACAATGGAAATCAAACTGGAAGCGTGTTCAGACTGTGGTACGAAAGTCTTCGACGCGGCTTCGACAGCTGCATTTATTGAACTTATCAAGGGCATTCCTACAGGTGTGCAGACTATGTGTGCGGACATTGAGGGGCTTGTAGAGAGCTCAAACAACATCGGTGTACTGACTATGAAGGCAGATGTTCTTTCAATTGACAGTGCTGTCCGCAGTTCGGTTAAGGCACTAAAGGACGGCATCAATGAAAGAATCAAGGTCCTGTGCGACGCAAACGGTGCAGACATGGACCTGATTGCAGATTATCCGGCTTGGCCTTATAATCCTGTTTCGCCTATTCGTGACCTGATGCTGAAGGTATATGAAGAGAAATTTGGAAAGCCTGCTGAAGTCAGTGCAATCCATGCAGGGCTGGAATGTGGTTTCCTGAAGGAAAAGGTTGGAGAAATGGACATGATCTCACTGGGACCAAACATGTGGGATGTGCATACACCACAGGAGCACCTCAGCATTGAGTCAACAGAGCGTGTCTATTCACTGCTTTGTGACGTACTGAAGAACGTCAATACGCTTTAATAAGTCTTGGCGTATGCTGAATGAAGTTTAATCGGATAAATTCTCAAGCAAATGAAGGGCTGTCCCCTTGCAGTGTGATACTGCAAGGGGACAGCCCTCTTTACATTTTAAGGGTGGTATTATTTTTGTAAGGTGCAAATCAAATAACCCCTTGCATGAACACGTTCTGCATGAAGAAGAGGCTGACATAGGAAAGAAGCAGTGAAAGTGTCGGCGTCAGAATCCAGCCAAAGGAGATTCGGCGCAGCTTTTTATAGTTTATATGTCTGTCGCCTTTTGCTAGACCAATCCCAAGGATAGCGCCGACAACGGCCTGTGAGCTCGAAACCGGAACGAGTGGGACGGTTGGCAGATTCATACTGATCAGGAAGTTCTGCAGGGAGACAGAAGCAAAAATGAAAAGTACGAAGGAGCTCGACAGAACCACGACGAGTGCGGCAGCCGGTGAAATTTTATAGAGACTGTTGCCCACGGTTGCCATGACATTTTTCGAGTAGGTGAAAATGCCGGTGGAGATGGCAAGCGCCCCTATGAAGAAGAGGATTTCTGTCGTGCTGACACCGTATCCCAGCACCTCTACCTGTGGAATATGCAGTGCGTTTGTAAAGACCCCCATGACATTGGCAATGTTGTTTGCGCCAAGGGAATAGGCACCAAATGCACCAACGACAATAAGTCCCATGCGGATATAGTAATGCCTTAGAAAGAGATTGGCTTTCATAGTGCGTGTCAGGTGCTTCATGAGTTTATAGAAAATCATGGCGAAAAGGGCAGAAAGCACGGGACAAAGCACCCACGTCATGACGATTTTTGTCAGGGTGTCGACTCCTGTCGGACTACCTGAAAACAGGTTCCAGCCGATAATGGCACCGACAATGGACTGGGAAGTGGACACCGGAAGTCCGTATCGGGTCATGACATAAATCGTGACAGCTGAAGCGAGGGCTACGATAAAGGCCCCCGGCAGCGAGGTGATTGCACCCAACTTGCCGAGTGTGTGGCTGGCCCCTGCACCGCTGACAACCGCGCCAATAATGACGAAAATGCTCATGATGATGGCAGCAGTTCTGAATTTGATTACCTTTGCGCCTACAGCGGTACCAAAAAGATTGGCCGCGTCATTGGCGCCGAGTGACCATCCGAGAAAGAGGCCGCTGGATATATAAAGAAGGGTCATGTCCATAAGATCACCTGCCTATATTTCGCGCTTGATTGTGAAAATGGTAAGCTTGTCTCCAATGATTTCGGCTTCGTCTGCAATGCCTGCGATCTTACTGACGAATCGCTTGAGCTGCATTTTGATGGCCAGATCGGTGACGAGACCGCAGTTGAAGATCATGTCATTGAGTTTATCTTCAATGATATCCGCTTCGTGCTCGTAAAACCGCACCTTGTTTATATGTGATGAGACCAGGTGGACTTCACTGAAGAAGGCGCGTGTTGCAAGAAGCAGGGCTTCTGCGGAGCGCAGGGCGTTGCTGGTGAGCTTCTGAATGTCGCCGGTCAGTTCCTTTGGAAATACGGGTTTTTGAATGTTGTAATCCTTTGTAATGGCTTCTACCGCATCGATGACATTGTCGAGACTCTTGATGAGGGAAAGCACATCGGCCCGCGTATCCGGCAGGAGCATGAATTTGTAGAGGGAAACCTTGATTTCCGTTTCAAGTGCGTCGGCTTCACTTTCCAGGGTGCAGATGCGATGCATAAGGTCCTTGAAGGTTCCCATATCATCATCCAGGTAGGCTGTCATCGCAGTTTCAAACAGGGAGAGGCTGTTGGAAATTGTGTCGAGAAATTTTTCGATTTTCATACTCAGTTCAATGGAGCGTTTAAAAAATGAGTTCATAGGATGGTCCCCCTTGTTAATTTGATATAGATATTTATACCATTTCAGACCCCCTGTGAAACGCTTGAGAAGCAATCTGAAAACCTAACAGAAATTTCACATCGTGTACATATCTTGTTAATAAATTCCCCCTATAATAAAGCCATAGATAGACACCCCCTTAAAATACAGATTTAAAAATAACCCCCAAAAAGCAGTAAAAAATTGCGATACATGTATTGTATCCTCCCCCCTAATTTAGTTAGTAGGAAAACACCCCCAGGACGCACCGGGGGTGTTTTTGTGCGGAAAAGACAAAGAAATGCACGTGTTTATGTGTGTCCCTTCAGTTGTGCTTGCACAAAACTGAAGGGACACACATGAACACGTATATGGCGCGTCTAGCGACGTGAGCGACCGGAGGTTGCTCTGTGCATTTCGAAGAGTGATTGAAAAAGTGCACTTAGCGACATGAGCGGCGGAAGGTTGCTCTGTGCATATTTAATCTTCATGTCCAGATTGACGTATTTCAATTTATATACATATAATGAATAGAATCAGGTTTAAAACAGAATCGAAAGAAGGCTAACGATGGAACTCAAACAATTGGAATATCTGGTTACAGCGGTAGAGTGCAAAAGCCTGAGTAAAGCCGCAGAGGCCTTGTATACATCCCAGCCCAATGTCAGCAAGGTGATCAAGAACCTTGAGAAGGAGCTGGGGATTGAAATCCTGAAACGAACTTCCCGTGGCGTCTGTCTTACTGAACCGGGTGAGCAGATTTATGAGTATGCACGCAATATGCTTAAAACTTCCAAGGTCATACAGGATATCGCTACGCATAAGTCCTACAGGCAACTCAGGGTTGCCTCATATTCAAGCAATATGGTTGCAAACAAAATGACTGATTACTATAAAATGAACTCTGGAAATGCGCTGCATATTGAGTATCTTTCGGGTACGGTGGAAGAAGTGGTGGAGTATGTGCATACCAATGCGGCTGACCTCGGTATCATATACTTTCCAAAGCATCAGCTTCCAGCCCTAAATCAGATTCTCTCAAGAAAAGGCCTGCGCTTTCAATCTTTCAAGGAATGCAGACTCTGTTTGTATGTGGGAAAAAACCACCCCTTGTTCCAAAAGGATGAAGTCGAGTTCGAAGATTTGAAGGCGTTGAAGCTGGTTCAGGGAAGATGGGATTATTTTTCGGTTGTGGAGCAGATGGACATAATCAGTAAAGGCAAGACGGGTCCCCTGAACATGGAACATATTGTACATACCAATAGTGAACATGTGGTAATGAACATGCTGAAAAACACAGACCTTTGCAATATTTCACTAGATTTGCTGGATATACGCTATAAGGATGCCGACATCAATAAGATTATGATCAGGGGAAGTGAAGCGAGCCTTGAAGTCGGGTATCTAACGCGGCAGCTTTACATATTGAGCAGTCAGGATAAGGGATTTTTAAATTGTCTAAAGGAATTGTTTGAAAAGGAATGCCATAACGATTTGTTATAGCTACACATGCCTTATAGATATTGGCATTTGCCATGTTTTACTTGTATAGTTAGGAGTATCAAGGTCGTCAGACGGTGTCTGACGGCTTCATTTAAATATGGAATGCATCAGGTGCCTCATAATTGAGGAGAATAGGGAAGTCGGTGAAAATCCGACACGGACCCACCATTGTATTTAGGGACAACGTCTGAACAGCCACTGGGAGTGAATCCTGGGAAGGCCAGACTGCGGATGATCTATAAGTCAAGAGACCTGCCTGAATGTGAAGTATGTCGAATTGGGGCAAAATTCGACTATTTGGTGTACTTTTGGTGGGAAAAGTCCCTTAGCTATAAGCTAAGGGGCTTCTTTTATGCCATTAAATCGGCAGGGATGAAAGGTGTTTATGCAAATTATCCGAAAAAGTGCGAAAACAGATTTATCAATAAAAATGTATCTGGCAGTGGCACTGCCCTTCATGCTGTCAACTGTTACCCAGCCTCTTTTGGGCGCTGTCGATACTGCGGTGGTGGGCCATATGCGCAATCCGGCCAATGTTGGCGGTGTTGCGATTGGCGCCGTATTGTTTAACACCATCTATTGGATCTTTGGATTCTTAAGAGTCAGCACATCAGGATTAATGGCGCAATCTCTTGGAAGCAAAAGCGAGGCTGATCGTGTGTTTGCGTATCTTCGGCCCATTTCACTTGCCTTAGTTATCAGCCTTGTCATCCTTCTCCTGCAAAATCATATGTTGAAGGCTGCCATGCATGTCTATTCTGTAGATTCAGATGTTGCTGACCATGTACGCACTTATTATCATATTCGAATTTGGGGTGCGCCTTTCGTACTGCTGGGCTATGTCAATCTTGGATGGCTTATGGGAAGCAAATGTGTGAAGTCTTCTATGCTCCTGCAGATTACAGCCAATGTTATTAACAGTGTGCTTGATATATTTTTCGTGCTTGTACTGCATTGGGGGGTTGCGGGTGTATCGCTCGCAACGCTGATTTCGCAAATATACAGTTTTGGGCTCGGGTTACATCTTGTTTTGAAACAAATGAATCTGAAACAAATGCGCGCCTATTTTGATGAGGTCTTCAAGGCATCTGCATTCATGGATTTGCTTCGAACCAATGGCAATTTGATGATCCGAACAATATGCCTTTTAATTATGACCAATTTGTTCATGTCCAAAGCGGCGATTTTAGGGACGGTGGTTCTTGCAGCAAATGCAATACTCTATCAGATTCAGTATATTATTTCCTACATGTTTGACGGATTCTCAAATGCATCAAGTATTTTTGCAGGACAGGCCGTAGGCAAAGCGGATCGCGCAATGTTCGTTCAAGTTGTCTCAATCTCAAAAAAGAGTGCATGGATTATCAGCAGTATAATAACGCTTGTACTGATTGTTCTGAAAAATCCTTTTTTAGGACTCTTTACCTCTATGGAAGATGTACTTGAAATCTGCAGGACTTATTACATATGGCTGGAAGTGTTTCCGTGGATGATTGGTGTAGGCATGGTACTTTACGGCGTGTATTCTGGTGCGCTTTTTACAGCCTCCATACGGGACTCAATGGTGATATCGCTTGTCGTATTTGTCGTTTCACTTCATATAGGCACTCTGAGACTGGGCAACCATGGCTTGTGGCTTGCATTTATCCTGTTCAGTCTGAGCCGATCGATAACGATGGCGCGTTACATAGGAAAGCTTCTGAACAGTAAATTTCAAATGACTTCATTGAGAAAGGAAATAGAAAGTGCATGAATGATACGTATGTCATCAAAAGAATTACACAGAATGAGGTGAAGCAGGCTGAGGCATTCCTCACAAGAATGATGAAAGTTCTATTTGATAGTGAGGTGAACGAAACCTATCATAAGGATATTTTAAATCTGGAGACCTTTTATGTTGAAAATGAAGACCAGAGTCTGATTGGTGCCTTTGACAGATTTGGAAACATTGTGGGAACAATAGCTGCAAAAAGCTTTGTTGACCGCTTTCCGGTTCTCGGCGAACGCTACAGAAATGTCAAAACGGTTGAAGTGGGACGATGCTATATTGAAGCGGATCTCAGAAAGCAGGGAATTGGCAGTTTGCTTTTTGATAAGCTGATTGAGTTTTGTCATGAATGTGAGTATGAAAAAATCTACCTGCACACACATAGACATCTGCCGGGAGGATTTGATTTCTGGATCAAAAAAGGGTTTGGAATTACTGTGGAAGAGCAGGACCGAGATATTGTACATATGGAGTTTGAAGCGCTGTGCGGTCAGTCCTAATAATATATTATGAAGAAAGGGAGGGTGCACATGAATATTTTAAAGTCCTTTATACGACGCGCACTACAAGCCGTAGTGGTTCTCATTGCAGCATCCTTTATCACATTTGGTCTCACCTACTTGAGTCCGAGTGACCCAGCAGAGATGATGCTGACATCAAACGATATGATTCCTACGGAAGAACTGCTTGAAAAAACACGTGAAGAAATGGGACTCAATGATCCCTTCATTGTACAGTATGGGCGCTGGCTATATGAAACAGCCAAAGGTGATTTGGGATACTCTTACTCGACGCGTACAGAAGTGCGTGAGGTTATTGGTCCTCGGGTGGCCATGACAGTGCGTCTCGCGATGACGGCTGTAGGAATGCTTGTTATGGTTTCCGTTCTATTGGGGATTGTTGCCGCCTTATGGAAAGACCAATGGATTGATAAGGTGATTCGCGGCATTTCTTTGATCGGCATTTCTATTCCAGGGTTTTGGATGGGGATGATGCTCATTTTCATCTTTGTTGTAAAATGTAAGCTCTTTAAAATTACCGACCCTCATGCGCCAAGTAGCGTCATATTGCCTGCGGTAACTCTGGCAATCCCACTTTCAGGACGATATATCCGACAGATTCGGGCTTCTGTTTTGGAACAGTTCAATGAACATTACGTGATGGGGGCCAGAGCGCGTGGGTTAAAGGAAGGCGATATCATCATCAAGGAAGTGTTGCCAAATGCCATGCTCAGCATCATTACCCTTCTAGGGCTTTCTGTGGCAATGCTCTTAGGGGGCACTGTCATTGTTGAGAGAATCTTCGCCTGGCCCGGTCTGGGAACGATGGCTATTGATGCAATCACCTACAGGGACTATCCGCTGCTTCAGGCATATGTAATTTTTATGACCGTTATATATGTAGGGGTGAACTTCTTTGTTGACGTGGTATCGGAATTGATTGATCCAAGACTCAGATTGGGAGGAGGGCGTGAACAAGGTGAATATTAAACGGACCAAATTCATTATAGCAATCTTAAGTGCAGGTTTGCTGATTGCATTTGCATTGATTGCGCCTGTTTTTGCGCCATATGATCCGCTTCAGACAAATTTTTCCCATATCCTTGAAAAGCCTGGTCCTGAATTCATATTTGGGACAGATCAAGTTGGACGTTGTATTTTTTCGCGCATACTTTACGGACTGCGTGTATCCCTGGGGATGACGTTTGTTCTTCTGTGCTCGGTCTTCGTCCTGGGCGTCATCATTGGTATTTTTGCTGGAATGCACGGTGGTTTTGTAGATGCGTTAGTCATGCGTCTCGCCGACACCATATTGGCCTTCCCCGACATTGTCTTTGCTATCGCTATTGTAGGGATACTTGGGCCGGGTATTCGAAATACAATCATGGCCCTTTCGGTCATATGGTGGACAAAGTATGCCAGGCTGACACGTATTTTGGTCATGACCGTTCGTGAAAAGGAATATATTCATGCTGCCAGAATGGCAGGTGCCAGCAGAATGCGTGTTGTAACACATTATGTGCTTCCCAATATCTTATCGCCTCTTTTTGTGCAGATGGCACTTGATGTCGGCAGTATGATGCTTGCCCTATCTGGCTTGTCTTTCTTAGGTTTGGGTGTACAGGCGCCTACGCCGGAGCTTGGAACCATGCTTTCTGAAGGACGATCCTATATGCAGACGGCATCGTGGCTGCTCATTTATCCAGGATTGGCGATTTTTGTAATAGTCTCAGTATTTAATATTCTAGGAGATTCAGTTCGGGATTTGCTGGATCCGAAACAACAGTAGTTCTCACAAGGGGGGATTTTTAAATGAACAGATTTATTAAAGGCATACTTGTCGCGGTGATGACACTCGCGCTGGGCGCCTGCGCAAGCACAGGACAGACTGAAGTCAAGTCGGCAGACGCTACTCAACAGGAGTCAGCGCCTGCTCAAAACACTGAGGAAAAGGGAGAGAAAGTGCTTAACATGGCCCTCTTCTGGCTGGATGGCAATCTTGAGCCGACAGAAAGCTGGAATGGCTGGGCACTGACGCGCGCTGGCATTGGTGAGAATCTTATTCAGGTTGATGAAAACATGAAGTTTAAAAATGTGATTGCAGAATCGTATAAACAGGTTGATGATTTGACAACCGTGTTTAATATACGTGAAGGTGTGACTTTTCATAATGGCAAAACAGTAGATGCAGAGGCGTGCAAGGCTTCCATTGAACGTGCTCTTGAAATTTCAAACAGAGAAGACGTAAAGTTTCCAGTGGATGAAATTACAGCCGAGGGCTACACGCTCACAATCAAGACATCGGAGCCATACGCTACACTCATTAACAATTTGAGCGACCCTGTTTTCATCATTGTAGATGCAGAAGCCGCAGCTGAAAATGACAATTTCAAATTTGCGCCGATTACAACAGGCGCCTTCAAGGTGACTTCCTTTGACAAGGATACGGGTATGACGCTTGAAAAGCATGAAGGACATTGGAGTGGCGATATTGGTGTCGATAAGGTCAATGTGAAGTATATTCAGGACGGTGCGACAAGGACAATGGCTCTCCAGTCAGGAGAGATTGATCTTGCGACACAGATTAACTCAAATGATTTGACACTCTTTGAAGATGATGACAACTTCATTGTTCAAAAAGGACCAAACCTTAGAGTCTTTCTGCTGCGTCTCAATATGGACAAGCCATATATGGCTGACCTGAAATTCAGACAAGCAGTACGCATGGGCATGAACAAGGAAATCTATGCTGAAGAAATTGCCCATGGGACAGCTGCGAAGGGTCCCTTTAATGATATGCTTTCCTTCGGATATAAGGATGCAGATGCATATTCTTATGACCCAGAACAGGCTAAAGCGCTTCTTTCTGAAGCGGGCTATGTAGATACAAATGGTGATGGGATTCGAGAAGCGAACGGTGAGAACATTGTCATGAAATACGTTTCAAGGACGAACCATGGCAGTGATGCGAATAACATTGGTATTGCCATGCAGGCACAGCTTAAGGAAATCGGACTGTCTCTTGAAGTCCTCCAGGTTGAAAACTACAAGGATATGGCTGCAAGTGGTGATTTTGACATGCTGTATGAAAGGTGGACATCGGCCCCTTCAGCAGATGGGCAGTACTTTTTAAGCTCAGGTTATGAGACAGGCAGTGCGGGCAACTACGGTCACTATTCCAATCCTGATCTGGATGCAATCTGTGAAGCGCTGGTAACGGAATTCGATAAAGAAGAGCGTGACATGCTTTCCATTGAAGGTTCGAAGATTCTTATGGAAGATGTTGGGACACTGTTCCTATTCTATCAGCAGGGCAACGTTGTAACAAACAAGAAGGTGTCGGGTGTGGAGCGTTTTATTTCAGAAATATACTATATCGATAATAGAGTGGAAGTTAACTAGAAGTCAGGAGGCAGATGTGACACGCTTACTTGAAATTAACAATCTTAAAGTGTCCTATCAGGGGGAAGGTCCTGTACTTAAGGGGCTTGATTTTGATATTTATGAGCGTGAAGTGCTCTGTATAGTTGGTGAGAGTGGATCGGGAAAGTCCACTCTTATCAAGTCGCTTATGAACCTCTTGCCAAAGACGGCTTCCATCGATGCAGGGACAGTACGCTTTGAGAGTGAAGCATTGGATTTCAAGGATAAAGAGCTTTGGCGCATGTGCAGAGGGAAGCTGTTTTCTATGATCTTTCAAAATCCAGCTGCCTATTTCAACCCAATCCTGAAAATCAGGAAGCAATTTATACGGACGCTGAGGGCCCATCTAGACATTAGCAAAGATGAGGCCCTCGCCAAGAGTAGGGAAACACTTGAAAAGATGGGCTTTGATAATCCGGAGCGGATTCTTTCATCTTATGTTTATCAGCTGAGTGGCGGTATGGTACAACGTGTAGCTATTGCCCTCGCTATGGTGCTTGAACCCAAAATTCTATTTGCGGATGAGCCGACCAGCGCCTTGGATGTACTTAATCAGGAACAAATCATGGATGAACTTCTGCGTCTTCGAGACGCTTTCGGAACAACGCTCGTTATTGTAACGCATAATATGGGCTGTGCCAGCTATATGTCAGATCGTATTATGATTATGCGCGAGGGGATCATTGAAGAATTAGGGTGTCCGGATCAGGTGCTTCATGCTCCCAAAACCGAGTATGCCAAGACCTTGATAGGGGCAGTGCCAAAACTCAAAGGAGTGGTGATATGAAAGAGGTTTGTACACTTGAAGTCAATCATATCAGCAAGATTTATCGTGATGATGGGGGAGAATTTCACGCACTCCGTGATATAAACCTGTCTGTACATGCTGGCGAATGTGTTGGAATTGTTGGTCAGAGTGGGTCGGGGAAGAGTACCCTCGCCAGGCTGGTATCCAAGCGTATTGAACCGACTGAAGGTGAAATTCTTCTAAGCGGAATATGCAGGGGCAAAATGAATCATAGAGCCCTGAATGCCTATTTCAAAGATGTACAAATGGTTTTTCAAAGCCCGTTTGATACCTTTAGTCCACGTATGACAATCGGACAGTATCTCATGGAACCATTCTTGAATTACAAAATTTGCACTAAAAAAGAAGCGCGGGATAAAGCGGCAAGCCTACTTGAAATGGTTGGTTTAAATGCACGTGATCTTCATAAACAACCAGATGAGTTCAGCGGGGGTCAGCTTCAGCGTGTGGTCATTGCACGCGCTGTGGCACTGCGTCCAAAGCTGATTGTTTTTGATGAAGCGACCTCGGCGCTGGATGTGACCATTCAAAAGCAGATTATTGAACTTATCATGCGCCTTAGAAAAGACCATGGCTTTGCCTGTATGTTCATAACACATGATTTGGCGTTGACGGAGCTTATTTGTGATCGCGTATTTGTTTTGCACGAAGGTGTTATTATTGAAGAAGTTTGTATGGCGTCTGGATTCTCTAGGGCAAATCACCAGCATACACAAAAGCTTGTCTATACAGCGCAAAATTTCAGTCTTGAAAACAGAAAGTGTGTTTAAGTGTATAGGGAATATTATAGGTAAATGTAATTGGTCTTCCTGTAGGTGCAAATGAATATGGACCTACAGGAAGACTTTTTCTTGTTTTGGAGGCGCATGTAAGGATATATGAGGATATATGAGAACAGAGGAGGCTGGTTTTAGAGGCTAAATTCTAAAAGAGGCCTTCGTAACAAGCTGCAATTTTAAAAACGAAATATTTCGGTTATACACCCTAAGTGGCAAGGTCTGCGCGAAGAAATGATCGTGGTTTACCGAGCAATTAACCGCTGTACAGATTGGGAATTCAGATATATAATTTAAAATAGAGGATGACATACCTATAAATTACAATTACTGAATATTTTGATAAAAGACAGTAATTGTTAAAAATGTTTTGAGTGAAAAAAGTAGGGGGATATGCAGTGTTGGGCTACAAGGACTATGAACACTTATTCAAGACTTCCCAAGATGCCATTGTGCGCATTGATGACAGGGCAAAGATTGTGGAGGTAAATGACAGCTTCATTGATTTGTTCAAATACTCCAGAGATGTGCTGATTGGAAAGCCGCTGGATGATTTTGTAGTTCGAACATTAGACAAGGGCAGGTCTGAAGAACTCATTGCCTGTGTTAGGATGGGAAATATATTCAACGCAGTCTGCGACCGTATTGATGGCAGTGGGTCGGTGTATGAGGTCATCATTACAGGTGCGCCTCTACTCGTGGACGGTGCGGTGCATGGTGCTGTAGTTATTTACAAGAACATCTCATTGGAACTCAAGGCAAACACTGAACTGCTTAAGCAAAAAATGACCTTTGAGACTTTATTCAGAAATTCAAATGATGCCATTGTGCGTATTGATATAGAGCAGCGGGTGCTGGACATTAATGAACGGTTTTCAGCCCTTTTCGGCTACCGACTGGAAGAAATCAGGGGAGAGACCGTCGACCGACTCATTGCGTCTCCGCAGAAGCTTCAGGAATCGGTTTCTCTTACAGACCGCCTTCTGCATGGTGAAAAGGTTATGGATGAAGGCATGCGGTTCGGCAAGAATATGACATCGAGAATATATATTATTCAAGGCGTTCCAATTATCGCTGAGGGGGAGGTCATCGGTGGCTACGGCATCTATACGGATGTGACAGAAAGTCGGACTGCGGAAAAGCGTATTGCTTCACAGAAGGTGGCCTATGAAGCCCTATTTAGAAATTCATCAGATGCGATTGTTCATTTTAACAAGCATCATGAAATCATAGATATCAATGAGAATTTTACGGAACTCTTCAAGTATACTCTGGAAGAGATTGTGGGCAGGCATATTGATGATGTTGTCAGCGGAGATGGGAAAATCACCGAGTCCAACCTGATGACCAACCGTCTTTTATCTGGAGAGAAGGTTGTTCTTGAAGGCATACGATACGACAAGTATGGTCGTGAGGTTGAGGTGGGCGTTAAGGGTGTGCCCATCATTTCCGAGGGGGAAGTTATTGGCGGGTACGGCATTTATGCAGATATTTCAATGCGCAGGGCCGCTGAACGGGAAATCCTCTATATGAGTTATCATGACCAGCTCACTGGGCTCTACAACAGGCGGTATTTTGAGACGGAGCTCAGCCGTTTGGACAATGAGCGTTCACTGCCCATATCTATTGTTATGGCGGATGTCAACGGACTGAAGCTGATCAACGATGCTTTTGGGCATGAGGCTGGGGACGAATTTTTAAGAAGAATGGCGGGGATTCTACGTGAGACATGCCGGCAGGGAGAAATCATCGCGCGTCTTGGCGGAGACGAGTTTGTTCTGCTTCTGCCTCAGACCACTGTTGAAGAGGCAGGGCACATTGTTGAGCGGATCAAGGCAACTTGTCATCGGGCGGTATTCAGAAATATTGCGTTTTCAATGTCCTTTGGATATGGTGCCAAGACGGACTTAGGTGAGTCCATTGGCAATCTATTTAAGCGGGTTGAAGACCAGATGTATCGAAACAAGCTGGATGAAGGGCCAAGTATTCAGGATAAGCTGTTCAATACGGTTGTTCAGACTGTGCATTCGAAGAATGAGCGCGAAGAGGTCCACTCGACCCGGGTGAGCTATTACTGTGAGAAAATGGCCGAGTACCTGCAAATGAGCACCGACAAGGTTAAGGAGATGAAAATGGCTGGCTGGCTTCATGACATTGGAAAGATTGCTGTCAGCGACTACATCCTCGATAAGACAGAGGCCTTGACGTCAGACGAATGGAATGAAGTTAAAAAACATCCCGAAATCGGCTACAGAATTCTCAACTCGGTCAATGAGTTTACTGAGTTGGCCCAGCATATCCTTCTTCACCATGAGTGGTATGACGGACAAGGCTATCCGAAAGGACTAGCAGGGGAATCCATTCCGCTGGAGGCAAGAATTATTGCCGTTGCCGACGCCTATGTGGCGATGACGAGTGAGCGGACATTCAGGGCGGCCATGACCCGGGAGGAAGCAGTGGGAGAAATTATGGACGGTTCGGGATCGCAGTTCGATCCATCCTTGGTGGCTGTTTTGCTTCAAGTTCTCGAATGCGAGACAGAGGATGCTTATGCTCTTTGATATGGGTGCATGAAGTCTTGCGTTTAAATCGGAGGTGTTTTCTGGGATTTGCGAAAAGAGGGCGACTGTGATAATGTATAATCCGATGATATGAATGGAGGAAAGATTATGCACGAATTGCCAAATTGTCCCAAGTGTAATTCAGAATACACTTATGAAGACGGAAATCTGCTGGTATGTCCTGAATGTGGACATGAATGGTCTCCGGAAGCAGCGGCTGAAGCTGAAGACGAAAATGTGATCAAAGACTCAAACGGAAACATTCTTCAAGATGGAGATACGGTTACCGTAATCAAAGATCTTAAGGTTAAGGGCAGTTCATCTGTCGTGAAAATCGGTACAAAGGTGAAGAATATTCGCCTTGTTTACGATAGCGACCATGATATCGACTGCAAGATTGATGGATTTGGCGCAATGAGCCTGAAGTCAATTTACGTAAAAAAAGCCTAAAAAATGTATAAAAAATCGGTTGTGCTTTTGATATTTGTCAAAGTACAACCGATTTTCTCATTATACGAAAAAACAAAGAAATGCATTCAAATAAGGGAATCCCCCATTCGAATCCGAGTTCGAAATGGGGGATTCCCTTATTTGAATATATGACGCGAGCAATCGAAGATTGCTGCGTAATTCTCAAGAAGCAAATCACAGCGCCCATCAAGCCACGAGAGCAATCTCAGCGCTCAACAATTTCGATCTGGCATTTGAGCTGTTCCAAAGCCAGGTGGATCAGACCGCTGAGGTAGTAGGTGTGAATGTCTGACTCGAAGTGGATTTGGGGCAGATGCTTTTCTGGAATCCAGTTCTTGAGTTCGCTGACAATGTCACCAGAAAGGGGCGCCTTGAAATAGTATCCACTGAGCACAATTGTTTTAGGATTCAGGATGCCGTTGATGCAGGCGATGACCTTGCAGACGTACTCCGTAAAGGTCTTTGGATCGCTTTGAACACGCTTCTGTTCACTGATTTCAACAGCAAGCGGGAGAAAGGAAATTTCACCGGCGAAGTTGGAATTTCCATGCAGTATTTTCCCGTCTAAAATAATGCCCGCACCACTGGCACGGTCCTTGGGATAGTAGAGAAATGCCAGGCTTTCGTCTTTATCCTGTATGCGCGTGTTGAAATAGCCCGTTGCAATACAGTTCTGGTCGTTTTCAGAGACGACGAGCAGGTCATATTTGTCAATGATATAAGCTTCAAGACCGTCGAGGTCAAGGTAGGCAAGGGCCTCGAAGTTTGAGTAGCCGACACTGCCCTGGTGAATAACGCCTGGGATGCCAAGCGCAAGAACCTTGAGGTTGGCATGCTTGCAAATCATTTCGTCCATGGTCTGCTTGATGATATCGAGTGTGAGGTGAAGTCCTTCAACTGTTTTTTCATAAATGCTTTGTCCCAGTAGATTTGAGACAACGCAGTACATGTACTCGATGTCACCTTCCTTGCGAAAGAAAACAGCCGCTACTGACGCGAAATTTTCATTATAGACAAAGCGTCTGGCAGGACGGCCACCCGTAGAGGCACCGGCCTCGATTTCAAGCACTTCCCCAGAGAGCAGAAGCTCCGCGAGGATGTTGTTGCATGTTGCAACACTTAGGCCTGTCGTCCTGGATAAATCGATTTTAGTGGCAAAATCCGCGCGTTTCAGAGCTTCCTTGATGATATCTATATTGATTTGCTTCAACTTCATAAAATGTGTAGACTGACTCATAAAACCACACCTTTCGTTAAGCGTTATTTTAAGTACATATTAAAGTCTGTCTGCCCATCTGTCAAATAAATACTGGCATATTCAACAAAAAATCCGTGTGAGACTATACCTTTTGACAATAACTTATTATAATTTGTATATAGATAGAATCACCCTACATAGAGAAAGACCATGATTAAATCGGACAATGGTTTAAAAGGAGGCTGGCATGAAGAGAAATGATGCACTTGAACTACTCAAGGAACATGTGAAGACGGACCGTGTGTTTAGGCACTCGCTGGCTGTTGAAGCGGCCATGATCGCTTATGCTAAAAAGTTCGGAGAAGATGAAGAGCGCTGGGGAAATCTCGGTCTGCTCCACGATATTGATTTTGAAAAGTATCCTGAGGTACATCCTTCTAAAGCGCCAGAGCTTTTGGCGGACACAGACCTCGGATCAGACTTTATCGATTCAATCCTGTCCCACGGCTACGATTCCCATGTGCCGCGGGATTTGACAGAACGAAAGGCACTCCATGCCGTAGATGAAATGGCGAGTTTCATTATTGCAGTGGCACTGATGCGTCCGACAAAGCTTGATGGCCTCAAAGGCAAGTCTGTTAAGAAGAAAATGAAAGACAAGGCTTTCGCACGCGCGGTAGACAGAGAAGAACTCATGAGCTCGATGGAAGAGCTGGGTATGGAGTTCAACGAACACATTGACATCATCGTAAATGGTCTTATGGCCCATGAAGAGATGATCAGTCAAGACGGATACACGATGCTGGGATAGCAAACAGCCCTTGGTTAAGAACCAAGGGCTGTTTTATTTGGGGAATGGCTTATATGAGTCTTGTATCATCTTTCATGATTTGTGTATAAATACTTGGGGAAAAAACAATCAAAAGCACTTTTCGATAAACAGGTTCGTAAACAGGAGTACAAACCTATAAATGCACCTGATTACGAACCTATATTTCTATTTTCTTCTAAAAATCGCTCGCCGGCACTTGTGATGTAACTGCCGCTGCGTCCTTTTTTGACAATAATGAAGTCGAGATTCTGGAGCAGTGAGAGCATTTTTTTCAGTGCGCTTTCCGAATAATGCGCGTGACGGGTATTGAGCAGCTGGGCAATGTGCTTTCTGCCAGCTGTCTTACCAAGTCTGTTCAAAATCCGAATGGCGTCAAGAACCTTAAGGCAGGCCTCGGAATCAGATACGGCACTGATGGCATCCAAATCGCTGAAGGCGGCAGACTTGGAAGAGTCAGGATCCCTTCTTTTGGCCGTCTGTTCTATGATGTACTGGGGAAGTGCCCCTACGTCAGCAAGGGCAGATTGTTCCACGGTTGAAATATAGTTGGCGGTATTGTGAAGCTCGCGTATGTTTCCTGGCCAGCTGTACCCCATGATAACCTCGCGGCAGGCTGCAGAGATTTCAAACTGATGGTCTGTAAAGGCATGCAGCAGCGGGAGGATATCGCTGGACCGGTCTCTTAGCGGTGGCAGCTCAATAGGAAAAACATTGAGGCGGTAGAAGAGGTCGCTTCGGAATTTCCCCTGTTCAATAAGTTCTAAGGGATTCTTGTGTGTTGCGGCAATGACGCGCACATCGATTTCAATAATGCGGTCAGATCCAATCGGTGTAATTTGGCGTTCCTGCAGGACGCGCAAGAGCTTAGCCTGAAGGTGCATGGGCATATCGCCAATTTCGTCAAGAAAAATGGTGCCGTTGTTGGAAAGCTCAAAAAGACCGCGTTTGCCTTCACGCAGGGCACCTGTAAAGGAGCCGCTTGCATAGCCGAAGAGCTCACTCTCGAGGAGATTATCGGGAATGGCTGAGCCGTTGATTGCGATAAAAGGCTGCTTGTGCCTGTTTGACGCATTGTGGATCGCCTGGGCAAGAACCTCCTTGCCGGTTCCGCTCTCTCCTGTAATAAGTACGGTAAGGTCAGTCTTTGCAATACGCCTGCTCTTTTCAATGATTTGGCGAATGCTGTCCGACTGGGTGACAATATCGTCAAAGGTGTATTTTGCAATCTGCCCCTTCTTGCGCAGCTTTTGAGATAAATTCTGCTCAAGCTTCTTGATGTAAGTCACTTCCTGAAAGCTGAAATACATACGTTTTTCCTTGTTGAAGTGGACGATATTTCTTTTTTCCATATTGAGCTGGCGGCTGTGGATGTTGATCAGGTCATTGATGTAGTCAGTCTTGTAGTACTGACGGATATTGATCTGATTGACAACGTCGTGAAAGTGGCTGCCCACTGCATCGCTGTCTACACCAAACATTTCGTTGAACTTTTTATTATGTATCAGAATACGGCCCTGGGGGTCGGTCAGAACGATGGCATCATGGGACAGATCCAGCATGAAGTCCAGCTCCTCAGTACGTGTGAGCAGGGAGCTGTAATTGTCGGTGACTGTTTCATTGGCACTGAAAATCTTCTGGTAGTAGTCGTAAAGGTTCTGCTGAACCTCCTTGTTGTCAATACCAAGCCTGCTCATAATCAGGAGCATGGTTGGTATGTCCACAACCCGGTCTTCCAGGTCATAGGTGTTTGGAATGTATTCGGGAATCAGGTCCATCTCAGAGGGGGAGACCGCATATCTAATATGCCTGAACTCCTTCCCGATTTCAAAGGGAATCAAGTTCACATGCTTGATGCCTATGTTATAGAGAGAAGCTACCGATTCCAGGGTTGTCTCAATATTGTCGTTGACGACAAGCACGTCTTCCCCTTCGGGTATGCGGTAGAGCTGAGACATGCCCCGTCTAAGGAAGGCGCGTCTTGCAATGATGATGTTGGAAGGGTTCAGAACATGATCTCGAATTTTTATTGCCCGTGATCCAGCCATAATCAGGATGAGGTCCTCTTCAATGGGAGGCTTTCCCTCCAGGGTGTCAATGTAGTATTTGCGTACGTCTACAAATGCGCCGAAGACCTCTCTGATGTTTTCTGACAGAATGTCCCCCACGTTGTTGGGCCGATCGTTTTTTATTTTTGAGTCGGAAACGACAGCGATAGTTTTCATGAATTCAACCTCATTTCAGTCTATTGTCCTTATTATAGCAGAGGAAATTTTAAAATAAGGTAATAAAATTATTTCACAACTGTAACATTTGGCATTGTTCTTGCAACTATCTACTGTGGGAGAGGTGATGCAATGGAAAAATATCTGGCAAAAGAAGACTTTTTAAAAACGTGTATATTGACGAACCTGCAGGGACATCCTGATGGCAGATATCTTTATTATATTGTATCGACTCTGGATAAGAATCATAACAGGTATCTACGAAACCTGTGGCAATATGATACGCAAGACAAGAAATCGGAACCGGTGCATCTGGACTTTGAGCCAAAAGGCTATACATTTCGGGATGGGTATGTCTTCCTCTGGCATTATGAGGAGGCTTCGACCCTGTTTCATGCCTATGACCCGGCATCTGGCAAGGTGGAAGCGGTTTGTAAAATTCCCTTTGTGGCGAAAACGGCAGGCTGCGGCAAGAAACTCTATTTTACAGCCCAGATAAAAAAGGACGAGGCATTTGAAGGCGTTCTTTCATCGGAGACAGGTCCCTTCTATACAGAGGGGGATGGGGTGCTTGGCAGGTCGGTGACAGCGCTTTTTGAAACGGAGTACAATGGTAAATCCATACGGGTGCTGACAGATCTGGAAATGGATTTGAACCTTGTAGACTTTGATTTTGAAAGCGCCCGGATTGTTTTCACAGCCTTCAGGAGCACAGCTCAAAAGCCTGTGGCTTCATGCGTTTATACATATGACATCTTGACGGATGGCTTGCGGAAATTTACGGATTCAGAATTTAGAATTGACGGACTCAAGTCCATGACAAATGAGACGGCCCTATTTTGCGGTGTAGATCTTGAGCATCAAAACAGGAATGACAATCAGCAGATTTACAGGGTGGATACAGGCACCGGCCAGGTGAGCCGACTTGGTGACCGAATCGATTTGAGCAACGAGCGACCGGGTGTTGTCACTGACAGTGCATTTATAGAAGGCTCTTGTGAAATCAGGCATGGTGGTGCCTACCATCATCTTCGCGTGGGCGAAGACCGCCAGTATATTTGTACTCAGGCGCTTGACGGCACTAGGGTACAGCTTGATACAGGACTTAAGGCCATTATGGATTTTGAAATCCATGAGGACAAGCGCTTCCTCCTTGGCATGAAGGACCAGAAGCTTCTGGAGCTCTATGAGTATAAGGATGGAGACCTGGTCCAGCTGACCAGCCATAACAGCTGGCTGGATGCCTATACCCTGTCCATACCAAAGCCTTTGACATTCACGCATGGAGGCATAGAACTCATGGGGTGGATTTATCCGCCGGCAGGCAGGGGTCAAAATCAGGAGAAGACACCTAGGCCCGGTGTGCTCATGGTGCACGGTGGTCCCAAAATGATCTATACGGATATCTTTTCATTTGACGTACAGCTGCTTTGTGCCAAGGGCTATTATGTTTTCTATGCAAATCCCATGGGAAGTGATGGCAGAGGGGATGCCTTTGCGGATATTCGCGGAAGATTTGCAGCCCTGCCCTTTGACCAGTTGATGGCATTTACAGATGAAGTTCTGAGGGCAGAGCCAGAAATCGACGCGGACGCATTGGGTGTGACCGGTGGCTCCTACGGCGGATTTATGACAAATTATATTGTGACCCAAACGGACCGTTTCAAGGCTGCGGTTTCAGAGCGCGGCATCAGCAATATGCTGACGGCACTTTCGAGCTCTGATATCGGTTACAAGTACGCAGTTGAGTATGCGGGCGGGAAGGCATCATGGGAGAGACCGGAAGTATTTCTTGAAATGTCCCCCATTATGCAGGTAAGTCGCGTTAAGACACCCACCCTGTTCAATCATGGGCACGCAGATTACAGGTGCCACTATACGGAATCACTCAACATGTACAGCGCCATGGTGCAGTGCGGCGTCAAGTCCCGTCTGTGCCTTTATGAAGGCGAAAACCATGGACTGGCGACACGCGGCAGGCCAATGGCTAAGTTGAAACGTTATCAGGAAATGACCGGCTGGTTTGAAAGGTATTTGAAGAGAGGGTAATGGCGTATGGATTCAATCGGTTTATTGAAAAAAATGATAAGCGTGGATTCCTCAACACGAGAGCAGGCGAACCAGCTGATAGATTTTTCAAAGACATACCTGGAAGCCCAGGGTATTGAAGGACAAGTAGTTGAACAAAATGGATACAAGAGTTATGTAGCGACTCTTGGAGCGGGAGATAAGACGCTTGTCCTCAACGGGCATCTGGATGTCGTTTCAGGCAAGCCTTCACAGTTTGTGCCCAGTGAACTGGATGGCAAACTGTTCGGACGTGGAAGTGCGGATATGAAAAGTGGGTGCGCGGCAATGATACAGGCATTTATTCGCCTGAGAGACATGCCGCTGAAATGCAAGGTCATGCTTCAGCTGGTGACCGATGAAGAAATCGGTGGCTTCAACTGTTCAAAATATCTTGCAGATCAGGGCTATACCGGTGATTTTGTAATTTGTACCGAGCCGACACAGCTTAACCCCTCAATCCAGTCCAAGGGCATGATTAAGCTGGATATTCTCACACGCGGCAAATCGGCACATGGCTCCCGTCCGTGGGAGGGTGAAAATGCCATTGAACGTGCCTTTGAAAACTTCAAGGCGATACAGAAGCTGGCAATTCTGCGTGAGGGCAGTGCGCTTTACGAGAGCTCTACGGTGAATCTGGCCCTCATCAAGGGTGGAGACATCTACAACAGGGTCCCTGAAAGCTGCACCATGGGGCTTGATATCCGCTACGTTCCCCATGTGGACCCACAGCGGATATTAAGGGATATTGAAGCCTGTATAGAGGGTGAAATCAAAGTAATCAATGTGGAACCTGGGGTACTGGTAGAACCGGATCACCCTTATATAGATCTTGTCAGAGAGGTCATTACGTCTGTCGATAAGCAAGCGAAAGCTGAAATTGTGGGACAGCATGGCGGCTCGGACGCAAGGTTCTTTGCATCACAGGGGATTCCAGCAATTGAGCTGGGACCCAAGGGAGACTTCTGGCACGGTGACGGCGAGTATGTTGACATTCAGTCCGTACTGGACCTGGAAGAGATTCTCATAGGTATTGCAGTGGGGTTTCAGTAATTGACACGGTATTAGAGGGCAGACCTTTAATATAGAAACAATGTTATTCCGGGAGGGGAGTAGACCGGGATGAAAAAGGAGAGGAGAACAAACATGAAAAAAGTACTATCTTTACTGATGGTCATGGCACTTGTTATCGGTTCACTCGCAGGATGTGCATCAAAGCCTGCTGAAGAGCCTGCTGCCGGTGGCCAGGAAACAGGCACAGAAGCATCAGCACCAGAAGCGGCACCAGAAGTGGCAAAAGACACACTGAACATCGCACTTTCAACTGACATCACTTCTCTTGATCCGCAGGGACACAATGATATTTCTTCTGAGAAGATATCGTTCCTCCTATTTAACCGTCTGTTCAAGCTGAACACGGATTTCGAAGTTGTTCCTGACTTGGCAGAGAGCTGGGAGCAGCCATCTGATACGGAGTGGGTCATCAAGATCAAGGAAGGCGTCCTCTTCCATGACGGTAGCGAAATGAAGGCTTCTGACGTGAAGTACTCACTTGAGCGTTCAATGACTATGCCAAAGGTACAGCATGTTCTGGCTGAGGTGGATTCCATTGAAGTCGTTGATGACTACACTGTAAAAATTACAACTAAAACTGCATTTGCACCATTCCTGTTCACACTTGTTCATGCAGGCGCATCTATCCTGCCTGAAGCTTACGTGGAATCGGGCGATGAGTTTTCAATGCCAATCGGTTCAGGTCCTTACAAATTTGTAGAGTGGGTATCTGGCGACAAGGTTGCACTGGTTAAGAACGAAGACTACTATGACGCGGACAACATGGGCCAAATGAATGAAATTGTCTTCAAGGTCATTCCTGAGGGTACATCAAGAACAATCGCCCTTGAAACAGGTGAAGTAGATGTTGTATTTGAACTGCCATCTAATGATGTAGGCAAGGTTGAGGAAGCCTCTGACCTGAAAATGTACACATCGCCATCAACGCGTATTGACTATCTGGGCATGAACACTCAAATGGCACCATTTGACAACCAACTGGTACGTCAGGCGTTCAACTATGCTGTAGACAAAGAATCGGTTATGCTTGTAGCCATCGATGGTACAGGCGTTCCTACAGATTCAATTCTTGCACCATCTATGCTGGGCTACAAGGCTGCAGGCTACACTTACGATCCTGAAAAAGCAAAAGAGCTTCTTGCTGAAGCAGGCTATCCTGATGGATTCGACATGGTACTTTGGGCTTCAGGCGACCAGAGAAAGAGAATGGCTGAAGTCATCCAGGCAAACCTGATGGATGTAGGGATCACTGCAACAATTGAAATGCTTGAGTGGGGCACATACATAGATGCACTCATGGCTGGCGAAGGCCAGGCTTTCGTAATGGGCTGGACTTCAAACCCTGATCCAGACTCAACACTGACACCTCTATACTATTCAGGCAGCGTTGGTGGCATGAACTTCACACGTATTGTAGACGACAAGATCGACGAACTGATCATGGCAGGTCGTGTGGAAATGGATCTTCAAAAGCGTATTGAAATCTACAATGAACTGCATGCATATGGCATGGATCAGGCACCACTGGTTCCCCTATTCACTAAGAATAACCTTGTAGGCGCGAATGCAGCACTTTCAGGTGTTGAAATGAGCCCTCAGGGTCTTTGGAACATTGAAAAAATTTCTTACTAAAATCTGCAGCTGAGAAAGCGACAAGGTCAACTTTCAACAAGCTGTGCTCTGCGGCATGAAGTATTCCGGCCTGTTTGACGGGCCGGATGCTTTAATGCACTTGTGTTTTTTATTTGTCAGTAAGGAACACGGGAGAAAGGACTGAAGACACAATGTCTAAGTATATCTTAAGAAGACTGTTACTGATGATTCCTGTACTCATAGGGGTCACATTCCTGGTTTACTTTATTATCAATCTCACGCCAGGGGATCCGGCGGCAATGATTCTTGGCAATGGTGCGACTGAGGAAGCGGTTGTGGCGCTTCGAGAAGAAATGGGTCTTAACGATCCGGTGATTGTCCAGTACGGAAGATACATGAAAAACCTGCTTTCAGGGGACATGGGAACATCCTATTCGACAGGCAAGGCTGTAAGCGGAGAAATCGCGCAAAGATTTCCGAACACCTTCAAGCTGACTGTCAGCGCAATTATCCTATCTGTACTCATTTCCATTCCTATTGGCGTCATTTCAGCCACAAGGCAGTATTCGCTCTTTGATAACATCGGTATGATTGTTGCCCTTGTCGGCATATCCATGCCGTCATTCTGGGTCGGTCTTATTCTCATCATTGCTTTTTCATTGAACTTAGGATGGTTCCCATCCGGTGGGATGGAAGGCATCATGAGTTTAATTCTACCTGCATTTACACTGGCGATTGCTTCAACGGCAAGTATTACGCGGACCACGCGATCCTCCATGCTGGAAGTCATCCGTCAGGATTATATCGACACCGCAAAGGCCAAGGGGGTCAGCAAGAATATTGTCATAAGAAAGCATGCACTGAAGAACGCGCTTATTCCTGCAATCACGGTAATCGGTCTTGAGTTCGGCGTCCTGCTGGGCGGTGCGGTTCTGACAGAAACCGTGTTTTCATGGCCGGGCATAGGAAGGCTCATGGTCGAGGCGATTCAGCGTAAGGACACACCCATGGTTCTTGCCTGTATCCTTGTTTTCGCAATTTCTTTCAGTTTGGTTAATCTGTTCATAGACATTCTCTATTCATTCATCGATCCGAGAATCAAGGCAAATTACAAGTAAGGAGGGTAATGATGAGTACTCAAGTAAACGCGCTTACAGCAGAAGAACTGCTGAAGACGAAAAAGAGAAGTCAGTCCGCCGATGTGTGGCGAAGACTTAGAAGAAGTAAAACAGCTGTGCTCGGCATTATTCTCATTGCCACATTCCTCGGGCTCGCACTCTTTGCACCTGTCATAGCTGACTATCAGGGCGAGGCCCTTAAAATGAATGTCAAGGAGAGACTGCAGTCACCAAGCACCGCCCATATCTTTGGAACGGATGAGTTCGGAAGAGACATATTTGCGCGCGTGGTGTACGGAACGCGGATTTCCCTCTTTGTAGGTGTCATCTCCGTATCCATCGCCCTGTCAATCGGTGGCGTGCTGGGATCTATCGCAGGCTACTACGGCGGCCGCATAGACAATATCATCATGCGTGTGCTCGATGTCATACTGGCAGTCCCCACCATTCTGCTGGCCATAACCATCGTTGCATCTTTGGGGGCAAGCATGACCAATCTTATGATTGCGGTGGGCATATCAAACATTCCAGGCTTTGCGAGAATTGTGCGTGCATCGGTTCTAAGTGTAAAGGACCAGGAGTTTATTGAGGCGGCCAAGGCGATTGGGGCCAAAGACCATACAATCATTCTCAAGCATGTCATCCCGAATTCCATGGCGCCAATCATTGTATACGCTACGCTTAAGGTTGCGACAGCAATTATGGCGACAGCTTCGCTCAGCTTTATCGGTCTTGGCGTTCAGCCGCCGACACCGGAATGGGGCAGCATGCTGGCAGGTGGAAGAACCTATATCAGGGACCAGATGTATATTGTCATGTATCCTGGCCTTGCCATTGTTCTTACAGTTCTGTCACTTAACCTGATAGGCGATGGTCTGCGTGACGCGCTTGATCCGAAGCTGAAATAGGAGGACTTATTGTGAGCGAAAATGTTTTAAGCATTAAAGACTTGATTGTTGAATACCATACCGACGAAGGCATTGTCCAAGCGGTAAACGGTATCGATATAGACATATCAAAGGGAAGAACCTTGGGCCTAGTTGGTGAAACAGGCGCAGGGAAAACGACAACAGCACGGTCCATCATGCAGCTGATTCAGTCCCCGCCAGGTAAAATCAAGGGTGGGTCAATCATTCTCAATGGCGAGGACATGCTGTCGGCTTCAGAAAAGAAGCTTGAAAAAATTCGCGGCGCCCAGGTGTCTATGATTTTTCAAGATCCGATGACGGCGTTAAACCCGGTCATCACAGTGGGTGACCAGATTGCTGAAGCCATCCTCATACATCAGAAGGTGTCCATTGAAGAGGCCAACAAAAGGGCCAAGGACATGCTGGAGATGGTAGGGATTCCAGGCGGCAGAATGAAGGAGTACCCGCATCAGTTCTCAGGCGGGATGAAGCAGCGTGTTGTCATTGCAATCGCCCTCTCCTGTTCGCCACAGCTCCTCATTGCGGATGAACCGACCACAGCGCTCGATGTAACCATTCAGGCACAGGTGCTTGAGCTCATGAAGGAACTCAAGGAAAAGTTCCAGATGGCCATGATCATGATTACCCATGATCTGGGTGTTGTTGCCGAAGTCTGTGACGAGGTTGCCATCATGTATGCAGGTCGTATTGTGGAACAGGGAAACCTGGAAGACATATTCAGAAGAACAAAGCATCCTTATACGGAAGGGCTGTTTAACTCCATTCCCAATATTGACGATAGAAAATCAGAACTGATCCCTATAAAGGGTCTCATGTCCGATCCATACAATTTGCCGGAAGGCTGTTCGTTCTGCGATAGATGCAATTATGCACTGCCGGTCTGCAAGACGCAGAAACCGCCACGTGTAGCGTTTTCTGAAACCCATTTCACAGAATGCCATCTATACAGCGCGGACAAGAATTACGAGTTGAAGGGATAGGCGTATGGAAAGGAGAAGCACATGTCTGACGTACTTCTGGAAGTAAAGAACCTCAAGAAATACTTTGATACGCCAAATGGCAAGCTTCATGCTGTCGATGATGTCAGCTTCGCAATCAAGCGCGGAAAGACACTGGGCATCGTTGGGGAGTCCGGATGCGGAAAGTCTACGACTGGCCGTGTGATACTGAGACTGCTTGAAGCCACAGACGGCGAAATCATGTACGAGGGAAAGAATATTAGAAACCTGAGCAATGTGGAAATGCGTGCTCTGCGCAAAGAACTGCAGATTATTTTTCAAGATCCGTTTTCATCGCTTGATCCACGTATGACGGTTTCAGAAATTATTGAAGAGCCAATCAAGCTCAACAAAATTATCACGGATAAGACCAAGCGTTTTGAGCGTGTGCTTGAGCTTATGGACCTTGTAGGACTCTCAAGACGACTTATCAATACCTATCCGCATGAGCTGGATGGTGGCAGAAGACAGCGTATTGGAATCGCAAGAGCCCTTGCTCTGGATACCAAGTTTATTGTATGTGATGAACCTGTGTCGGCTCTGGACGTATCCATTCAGGCCCAGATTCTCAACCTGATGAACGAACTCCAGCAAAAGCTTGGACTAACCTATATCTTCATAACCCATGACCTGTCGGTGGTCAATCACTTTTCAGACGATATTGCGGTAATGTATCTGGGCAAGCTCATTGAAAAGGCACCGGCTGAAATGCTGTTTGAGAACCCGATACACCCATATACCCAGGCCCTGCTGTCTGCAATTCCAAGACCGAGTCTTGACCGGAAAATGGAGAAAATCATTCTCAAGGGGGAAATCACTTCGCCAATCAACCCGGAACCGGTTTGCCGCTTTGCAAATCGTTGTAATTATGCACAGGACATTTGCCGGTCACAGGAACCGCAGCTTGAAGAGGTCGCGCCGGGACACTTCGTTTCGTGCCACCTGTTCAAGGAGTAGGGTAGCGCAAATTGAGGAATCAATTCTCTCCAAGATTGTTTCATATAACGAAGAGGAGGCTGTACTCTGCTGGCAGCCTTCTTTTTGATCGTAATAGGAAGTTTCATTTCCTATGCAATCAAACAGGGACTGCCAAGTCCATACTTTCATATCAGTGAAAGTGCAGACTTGGCAGTCCCTGTTTTTCTAACTTTAGGTCTATTTATTGGTTTAGTCGTAGTATCTGTAACCCGATGTGCCGCCTGAATACATATGGACGCCACCCAGGCTGAAATGGTTCAGCATATATTTTTTCATGAGGTCGATATAGACAATGCGTGTTGCCGGAAGCAGGAGGCTGAAGCCAAAGAGGTCAGTCATAATGCCCGGTGTGATGAGCAGAACGCCACCGATTAGAACGCACAGTCCATGAAGCAGCTCGTTGCCGGGCATGCGACCGCTGTTGAGTTCATCCTGAATGGATGTGAGAACGCGGCGCCCCTGGTCCTTTGCAAAGTATGCGCCAACCACACCTGTGAAAATGATCAGTGCCAGTGTTGTCATGGCAGAAGTGCGAGAAGCGATTTCAAGCAGCAGGGAAAGTTCAATAAAAGGTACTATGGTAAAAATCAGAAGCAGTTTTCCAAAACTAAATTTCATAAAGCTCATCCTTTACGGGTTATTTTCCTATGATAGGTGTTTTCGTATTTCTTAATCTTATTGTACAATTTGATTATTAAAATTTTATGAATGAAATATGTATAAAAAGAAAAACAATTGAAAATGAGATGTGAACGCAATAAATTATGTATAATGAGATTGCAACTTACATTTGATGGTAAAATAGAATTAGGTAGACAAATTGGTTCTGGGAGATGGCAATCATGGAGTTCTTCTTGAAATTTGACATAAACTTTTTTTCGGCACTGCTTCTAATTGTTTTGTTCATTACGATGAAACTTAGAAACGAAGCGGTAAGCACATCGAGCGGGCTGTTTTTCAGGCTGCTTTGGTCTGTTGTTCTGCTACTCATGCTGGAAGTCCTCTCATGGGCATTCGATCGTCGTGAGGGCTATTATCATCTGAACTACTTCTTCAATTTCGCAATGGCATTTTCAACGTCAATTACCCCTTGTCTCTGGGCATCCTATATTGATTATCACATGTTCGAATCTTACGAGCGGCTCAGGAAAAGGTGGTTTTACAGCCATACCTTTCTAATCAACGGCCTGCTTCTTCTGATTAACATATTCAGGCCTTTCATCTTTTCCGTCAGTCCTGAAAACGTCTATAGCCGGGAGCCGGGCATGATGATCATGGCGGTTATCAACCTTGGCCTCTTTGCCTACATAAGTCTTTTGGCATATCGGGAAAGGAAGCGGATTGAAAAGGCAGTGGTCTGGGTCATGCTGATCTACATTTTCATGCCAGTTGTGGTGGCCTTCATGCAGGTGGCTTTCTTTGGCCTATTCATATTGTGGCCGATGATGGCAATCACGGTCGTACTCACATACATATTCCTTGAGACTGTTTCAACCTCGAGAGACTATTTGACGGGACTTCTGACCAGAAGCCGTATTGACGCCCACTTGGAGTACTTGCTTGGCCATGACCGTAAGTTTACGCTCGTCATGATCGACCTGGATAGGTTCAAGGAAATCAATGACACCTATGGTCATCTTGAGGGGGATAAAAGTCTCAAGCTGTTTTCAGGGGTCCTGCTGCGCGTATTTTCGCCGGAAAGATTGGTGGGGCGGTATGCGGGCGATGAATTTATCCTGATTCTCGAAAAGATGACAGTTGGAGAAATCAGAAAGAAAATGGCACGTGTCGGGGAAGAAATGAATTGGCTACATAAGAGCGGTCATCTGGAGTTTCAAGTGAAGTTCAGTTATGGCTATTACGAGATCAAGGGTTCTGAGCAGTTTTCCTATCGGGATGTGGTTGGTTTTGCAGACCACTCCATGTATCTGCAGAAAAAATCCAAAGAAAATGAAAATTAACGGGAACTTTTTTATGCCGAAGATCGTCTTAATATCGAAAAGCAAAACACAAGGTGAATTTGACAACAGGACCAGCCTGTTGAACCATAGTATATTAGGAGGATTAAAATGCATAAATCAATGACAAGAAAAATTGCGGCACTTATGATAGGTATGACACTGAGCTCGGCAGGGATGGCATTTGCAGACACAGAGACACACTTTGTAGAGCCTGTACTGATTTCTGCGCCGGTCACAGCGGTGAACACAGCGGTAGAAATCATGGATGGTGCTGTATCGAACAATTATTTCAACGGCAAGGTCATCTACAATGAGGCGGCTGTTTCTGAGTCGCTTCCAGTGGTCCAGTTCAACGGTGTCAAAATGATTCCCCTCAGTGAGAGTCTGACCGCTATGGGCTTCACGGTAGACTGGAACAAGGAAACGCAGCGTATTGACATTTCAAAGGGCGCAATTTATACATCGGTTACCATTGGTGAGAATGCCTATTTCAGAAATAGAATGGCGCCTGTAAGACTGAGTAGTGCCCCAATCGATTTTGGCGGGCATGTATATGTACCTGCAGAATTTCTAGTGGAGATTCTGGGCATTGGGGTCATGGTTGAAGAGGGAAATCTGACACTGACTGATTATGAAGCGGCAACGCACGAGGGTTATGTTTCCGATATCGCTTACGATGAAACAGGCATGATGACAATCACCCTGCGTGACGAGCTGGGTTCTGATAATCAGCCCATCAAACTAATTGTGCGTACTTCAAAAGCCTATACCTTTATCAATACGGAAGTTGAGATCGGTGCCTATATTCACGTTGCATCACCACAGTTCATGACTATGATTTACCCACCGCAGACTTCTGGCTATATCGTCTACAGTGTGAACTAAATCGACGGGAATCTTTTAAATGTCGGCAATTGCGTAAAAAATTTATGAAATGGGCAGACCCATTAAAAAAACAGCCTGCAGGATTATCCTGACAGGCTGTTTTTATGTATGAATTTATTTTTACATTTGACAAAGAACACGTTCTTGTTATAATCAAGGTAAACGTTTAACCTAGGCAGGTGAAATTAGATTGAAAGTGACAATTAAGGACATTGCACGACTGGCAGAGGTTTCTACTGCAACGGTTTCAAAGGTCGTCAACGGCAAAGATGAGAAAATTTCATCAGCGACGCGTATGCGCGTCATGGCAATTATTGAAGAGTCTGGCTATGTGCCGAATCGGATTGCCAGTTCCATGGTTACCAAAAAGACGAAGACACTTGGTCTGATAATCCCTGACATTACCAATCCATTCTTCCCGGAGCTTGCCCGCGGTGTTGAAGATGTCGCCAACAAGGAAGGCTATACTCTGATTCTGTGCAATTCAGACAATAGCCTGGAAAAGGAAGATGCATACATAGACATGCTGCAGGAAAAGATGGTCGATGGCATCATATTCACGGCATCAAGCAGCAGGACAGAAATTAGCAGTGCGCTTAAGCGTGTGAAAATTCCAGTCATCACAGTGGACCGGGATATCGACGGCCTGAGATCACAGAAAAAAATTGTTGTCGATAACGAAGAGGGCGCCTATGAAGCCGTTTCCTACATGGTGACACGTGGCTACAGCAAGATATATCACATATCGGGTCCCATGACTTCAAAACCGGCTCAGCAGCGTTATAAGGGATACTTGAACGCTCTTTCCGATAAGGGGGTCTCGCCTCCAAAAGACCATTTGCTTTCTGGAGATTACTCAGGTGAATGGGGCTTTGAGGGCGTAAAGCGCCTGCTGGAAAAAGACGTAGATTTTGACGGTATATTCTGTGGCAATGACTTGATTGCCCTTGGTGCCATGAAAGCGCTTCATCAAAAGGGGATTGACGTTCCGAATAAGGTCGGCATTATCGGGTATGATGACATCTATATGGCACAGATGGTCAGTCCGGAGCTGACAACGGTCAAGCAGCCCAACTATGAAATGGGCTATCAGGCAGGTCGCGTTCTAATCGGCATGATTCAGGGGGCTGAAAAAGACATCGAGCTTGAAAACCTGAAAACACACCTCGTGATTCGAGGGACCACAAGATAGCAATCTGGGCATGGACGCCTATGCCCAGAAGTATATATTTTTTTATAAGGTTAAACGTTTAACCCAAGGGAGTGAAACGATGAAGAGGATACTGGTACTTGGAAGCCTGAACATGGATTTGGTCACAAATGTACACGCGACACCTAAAGTTGGTGAAACGGTGCTTGGAAACGGGTTCAGCGAAATACCGGGCGGCAAGGGCGCAAATCAGGCTGTGGCAATCGGAAAACTTGGCGGAGCGGTTTCCATGATTGGCCGTGTAGGCTCAGATGACTTTGGAAGCAAGCTCAAGGAAGCACTTGAGTCAAGCGGTGTGGACGGTTCAGGCGTAAAGTTTGTTGAAGCTGAACCAACAGGAACGGCGCTGATTATGGTAAATGATGATGGGGACAATTCCATCGTGGTCATACCGGGCGCTAATTTTTCAATGGTCCCTGAAAACGTTTTATCGGCGGATTTCGACGGACAGGATATCCTGCTGGCCCAGCTCGAGACACCTATAGAAACCATTGAGAAGGCTTTTGCCATGGCAAAAGAAAAGGGCCTAATGACGGTCCTGAATACGGCGCCGGCAAGACAACTGTCGAGAGACCTCATTGCGAATGTGGACCTGCTGGTTCCCAATGAAACGGAGTTTGAAGTTCTCACAGGCTACTCGGCCGAGTCGGAAGAGGACCTGCAAAAGGGGGCTGCGGCACTTTTTGATACAGGCGTAAAGGAACTGATCATTACGCTTGGAAAAGACGGGGCGCTCTACATGAATCATACAGGTGATAAACACCATGTCCATGGATACAAGGTAGATGCGGTGGATACGACAGCCGCTGGAGATAGCTTTATTGGTGGTTTGCTGACAGCCCTATCAAAGGGTGAAAGCATGGCGTCGGCAATGGAATTTGCCATGAAGGTGGGTGCCGTGACAGTGACAAAGCACGGCGCACAAAGCTCACTGCCGACATTTGCGGAGATTGAAAAATTTGAAGGAGTGAAGCGGAAATGATGAAAAGCAGTTCACTGCTCAACGCGGACATAATTGAGGTAATCAGCAAGATGGGACATACCGATGAAATCGTCATCGGAGATGCGGGCCTTCCTGTTCCGGAAGGTGTAAAACGTATTGATATCGCAGTAAAGCAAGGCACACCCGGCTTTATCGAAGTCTTGAAGACGCTGCTGGAGGCATTTGAATGTGAGGGCTACGTTCTTGCAGAAGAAATCAAGACCATGAATCCAGCTGTGGAATCTGAAATCAAAGGTCTGCTGTCTGATGTGCCTGTGACCTATGTGTCGCATGAAAGCTTCAAGGTACAGACAAAATCGGCCAAGGCTGTCATACGTACGGGTGAATGCACGCCGTATGCCAATGTTATTTTAAAGTCAGGTGTAATCTTCTAAAGGATGTGGCAGGATGCGTAATAAGATACTGGAAATGAAGCATGTTACCAAAACCTTTCCTGGCGTAAAAGCCCTTGATGACGTCCATCTCAATGTATATGAAGGTCAAGTGATGGCCCTTCTAGGAGAGAATGGTGCTGGCAAATCCACATTGATGAAGATTTTATCAGGTGTCTATGCCAAGACGGAAGGAAGCATCTTCTACAAGGGCAAGGAAGTGGACATGAAAGGACCTAAAGATGCTCAGGAACTGGGCATTGCAATCATTCATCAGGAACTGAATCTCATTGAGGAAATGTCAATCGGTGAAAATATCTTTCTCGGTCGAGAGCCGAAAAAAGGATTTGGAATCATAAACTGGTCAGAGCTTATGGCAAAGTCAAAAGGTCTGTTGGACGCACTTGGCATAGACATCGATCCGGCCAGGAAGGTCAAAAGATTTTCCATTGGAAACAAGCAGATGTTTGAAATCGCCAAGGCCCTTTCACTGGATGCCGAGCTGATCATTATGGATGAGCCGACCGATGCTCTCACGGACCAGGAAACAGAGGCGCTCTTTCAAGTCATTCGGGATCTCAAGGCAGAAGGCAAGAGCATTGTCTACATTTCTCACAGACTCAAGGAAATCTTTGAAATCTGTGATGACGTCACAATTCTGCGTGATGGACAGTTTATTGCTGAAAAGCCAGTTTCTGATATTGACGAAGACGGGCTCATAGAGCTTATGGTCGGCAGAAAGCTGGAAGAGCAGTATCCATATATCGATACCAAGACCGGAAATGTGGTGCTCAGCGTCTCTGATCTTGAGAACCAATATGTTCACGATGTGAACTTTGAAATTAAAGAAGGTGAGATCCTCGGTGTGGCAGGTCTGATGGGCGCGGGCAGAACAGAGCTTGCCAAAACCCTGTTCGGACACTACGGGGTGAAATCGGGAAGTCTTGTTCTCGATGGACAGCCTGTATCTTTTAAAAGTGAGAAGCAGGCCATTGAAAGCGGCATTACGTACGTATCTGAAGATAGAAAGAAGGATGGGCTGGTACTGGGCATGTCGGTGCGGGAAAACATGTCCATGTCTGCCCTTAAGAGAATTGCGCCAATGGGGGTCATCAATAGGAAGATGGAGAATGACATAGCGGACGACTTCGTAAGTCAGCTGTCCATCAAGACCCCGTCACTGGCACAGAAGGTCAAATTCCTTTCGGGAGGAAATCAGCAGAAGGTCAGCATTTCTAAGAGTCTAATGACAGAGCCGAAAGTCCTGATACTCGACGAACCGACCCGTGGGGTCGACGTCGGGGCAAAAAAAGAGATTTATGACTTGATGAATGCCTTCAAGGAACGCGGTATGGCGATTCTGATGATTTCATCGGAAATACCTGAACTTCTTGGCATGTGTGACAGAATCATGGTCATGCACGAAGGCACCGTCTCGGGTGTGATTCATAGAGACAGTGCAAATCAGGAGCACATCATGCGTTTAGCAGTTGGTTTGGGAAGGGAGTAGACATGAAACAGAATGTAAAAGAGCAGTTGGGTCGTTTTCAATCCATTATCGGCCTGATTGGATTTTCAATAATCATATCATTCATGAGCGACCGTTTTATGACGTGGTCGAACATGTTCAACGTATTCAGGCAGTCCTCAGTCAATGCCATTATTGCTGCTGGCATGACCTTTGTAATCCTGACAGGTGGAATCGATCTTTCTGTAGGATCCATTCTTGCAATCAGCGGTGCTGTTTCAGCCTATCTTCTGGCAGGCGGCGCTTCTGCTGCGGTTGCGGTACTTGCGGCACTTGCCATTGGTACGGGTATTGGTATTGTCAATGGTTTCATCATATCAAAGGGAAAGCTGCAGCCATTTATCGTGACACTGGCTACGATGACGGTTTTCAGGGGCGCGACACTCGTATTCACTGACGGTAAACCGATCAGTGCAGGATACGAGGCCAATGCGGAGGCATTTTCAAAAATCGGAAATGGTTATCTGTTTGGGGTGCCCAATCCAATCATCATTATGGCCCTGATATTTGGAGCCTGTTATTTCATCCTGAAGCACACGACCATTGGACGTTATGTCTATTCCTCGGGTGGCAATGAAGAGGCGACAAAGCTTTCGGGTGTGAGTGTACACCGCGTCAAGCTCTTTGTATACGGTATGAGCGGTGCCCTTGCAGCCGCTGGCGGCATGATCATTACATCCCGTCTATCCTCTGCACAGCCAACGGCGGGAACGGGCTACGAGCTGGACGCCATCGCTGCGGTTGTTCTCGGGGGAACATCGCTTGCAGGCGGCGTAGGTTCTGTTCTAGGAACCATCGTAGGCGCCCTGATAATTGGTATTCTTAACAACGCACTGAATCTGCTTAACGTGACATCTTACTACCAGATGCTTGCCAAGGGGCTTGTGATTCTCGTTGCGGTGTTATTGGATCAAAAAGAGAAATAGATAGAAAGAGGAGGAGAATTAAATGAAAAAGTTTATGTCAATGCTTATGGTCATGGTAATGATTATAGGTATGCTTGCAGGCTGTTCTGCACCTGCTGAGCAAACAGAGGAGGCACCGGCGGCTCAGGAAGCTGCAGCCGGCAAAGTGGGTCTTGTCGTTTCGACACTCAACAACCCATTCTTCGTTGCACTAAAAGATGGTGCTGAGGCACAGGCAAGCACACTTGGCCTTGAACTGATTGTTCTGGATTCGCAGAATGACCCGGCTAAAGAGCTTGCAAACATGGAAGATCTTCTGACTCAAGGAGTGGATGTTATTCTGATCAACCCAACAGACTCGGATGCTGTTGGCAATGCCATCAAGATGGCAAATGAAAAATCAGTACCGGTAATTACACTGGATAGAGGTGCCAATGCTGGTGAAGTCGTAACACATATCGCTTCAGACAATGTATCTGGTGGTGTAATGGCCGGCGAATACATAGCTGAGCTGTTAGGCGGAAAAGGCAAGGCTGTAGAGCTTGAAGGCATTGCGGGAACATCTGCTGCAAGAGATCGTGGTCAAGGCTTCAACCAGGCAATTGATGGGACTGACATTGAAGTGGTGGCGCGTCAGGTTGCTGACTTTGACAGAACAAAGGGTCTGTCTGTAATGGAAAACATTCTTCAGGCACAGCCTGAAATCGACGCAGTATTTGCGCATAATGACGAGATGGCACTGGGTGCGGTGACTGCTATAGAATCTGCAGGCAGAGAGATCATCGTAGTGGGTTTTGATGCTACAGATGATGCGGTCAAAGCAGTAGAAGCAGGACAAATGGCAGCAACTGTTGCACAGCAGCCTGAAAAAATCGGTTCCCTGGGCGTAAGTGCTGCAAAAGATACAATCGACGGTAAAACAGTTGAAGCCTTTATTCCAGTTGACCTGAAACTCATCACTCAAGCTGGTGGCGGTGAAGAAGAAGCTGCTGCCCTAATGGGTAGTGGCGAGAAAATGGGTCTGATTGTTTCGACGCTCAACAACCCTTTCTTCGTAACACTCAAGGAAGGTGCTGAGAAAAAGGCTGAAGAGCTGAATCTTGAGCTTGTTGTACTGGATTCACAGAATGACCCTGCAAAAGAACTGGCAAACATGGAAGACCTTCTTACTCAAGATGTAAGTGTTATTCTAATCAACCCGACTGACTCTGATGCCGTTGTCAATGCCATCAAGATGGCAAATGGTAAAGGTGTACCTGTACTGACCCTGGACAGAGGTGCAAATGCGGGTGATGTCGTAACACACATTGCTTCAGATAACGTTGCAGGGGGTCTGATGGCAGGTGACTTCATCGTTGAACTGCTTGGTGGAAGTGGTAAGGTCGTTGAACTTGAAGGTATTGCAGGCACATCGGCTGCTAGAGACCGTGGCCAAGGCTTCAACAAGGCTCTCGAAGGTCAGGATATTGAAGTGGTGGCACGTCAGGTTGCAGACTTTGACAGAACAAAAGGTCTTTCTGTAATGGAAAACATTCTTCAGGCACAGCCTGAAATTGATGCTGTATTTGCGCATAACGACGAAATGGCACTTGGTGCTCTTAAGGCAATCCAAGCGGCTGGCAAGGATATCAAGGTGGTTGGTTTTGATGCTACAGATGACGCAGTAAAAGCTGTTGAAAACGGCGAACTTGCTGCTACTGTAGCGCAGCAACCTGCAATGATTGGCAGCTTGGGTGTTGAAAGTGCACTCAAGGTATTGCTGGGCGAGAGCGTAGATGCATACGTACCAGTCGATCTGATGCTGGTTAAATAGCCCCTCTTTTAAGTTGTCTGTAGGTTGACGGCTTGAATTTAAAATAAGAAACAATACAAAAAGAGGACTGCAATTTATGGATGACTCCATGAATTGCGGTCCTCTTTGATTTTATCTGGTATAAGGTTTTGTGAGTTAATGCATACCTTAAATTCCCGAGATTAAGCAGTCTTGCGTTTCTTGGCAAATCCAAGAATTGCGCCAAGTGCGATTCCCAGAAATGCGGCCATCAGTACACGATAAACAGGCGGCAACAGGAATGTCACCGTATGTGCAGGAATCCAGAAGAATGGAATAGTCTTGAAGAAGACAAAACCGACAAGACCCTGGAAGTCGATCGCGCTGACTACCTGTGGTAGTGGAACACCTGAAATGTTGCCAAGCTTTCCGTCTGCAAGGTCGATATAGGTATCTGTAATTTTGTGAAAACCCATCATGGTTGGTGCGAAGATAATGTTCATGAATGCACTGATGAAGAATGCAGTCAGAACCTTTGCGCCAAGTGAGCCCTCAGCAAACATTGGAAGCAGTCCTTTTCCAATAAGGGCTGTGACACCCGTTGAGAAGATTGTAAAAGCAAGTGCGATAAAGATACCCAGGAATCCCCAAACAAGTGCTCTGAGCAGCAGTCCCTTTGGACGAACCCAGTCTCCGGCCACAATACGTCCGCCAAGGACTTCACCCATTGTACCCAGAACAAAGAACTTGACGAAAGCCATCATGAGCGGATGACTTGATGACGCGCTCACAAAAACATTGTGCGTTGCGGGAACTGTTAGAAATGCAATAACTGCCAGCAGTCCTCCACCCCACAATATATCCCCTTTTTTCATGAAATTACCCCTTTCAAAAACAATGATAAAGTTCCCTTTCATTATATAGAAAACAGGCAGGGATTTAAAGTATTATTTGAAGTGTTACAAAAATAGTTGAAAAACTGACTGAAGAATTTCAGGATATCAACTATTTATTTGAGGCATTCTGACACATGGTGGCATAGACGTCTTTGTCTGTAGCCAGGAACTCGTAGGGCAGAGATTGGTGGACTGTCTTCTCTATTTCGCCCAGCAGGATTTCGTCCTTCGGTGTTACAAAAGTTGTGGCAATGCCACTTTCACCTGCACGTCCAGTTCGTCCAATCCTGTGGATGTAAATATCGACGGTTTCTGGCATATCGTAGTTGTAAATATGGGTTACGCCACTGATATCGAGACCTCGTGCAGCTACGTCCGTTGCGATGAGAAACTGGATTTTCAAATCTCTGAAGGCCTTCATGATCCGCTCACGCTTCTTCTGCGTCAGGTCGCCGTGCAGCTTTTCGCAGTTGAAACCGGCTTGATTGAGCGCCATGTCCAGCGCATCAACGCGTCGTTTGGTACGACAGAAAATGATTGCCATGAAAGGCATGTCACTGCTTAGCTTATTGATCAGGTCGTCCTTCTTATTGCGGTCCGTTGTTTTGACAAGCAGCTGGTCAATCGCATCCAGTGTGACAGACTTCTTTTCAATGTCAATCTGAACCGGGTCATTCATGTTGCCATAGGCTATTTTCTTGACCTTGGCCTCCAGTGTTGCAGAGAAGCAGAGCAGCTGCTTCTTTTTAGGGGTCATTCTCAGAATCATATCGACTTCAGGTCTAAAACCCAGGTGCAGCATCTGGTCGGCTTCGTCAAGGACCAATGTTTTCAAGTGCTTGAAATCCACGGTTTCCCTGCCCATGTGGTCAAGCAGTCGGCCTGGCGTGGCTATGATCAGGTGAACCCCTTTGCCGAGTTTACGAAGCTGCTTGTCAATATCCTGTCCGCCATATACGGTAAGAATACCTAGGTTGTCGTCACCGCACAGCATCTTGGCGACTTCCGTAATCTGAAGGGCCAACTCACGTGTAGGCGTGACAACCAGTCCCTGAACCTTATTCAGCTCAGGGTCCATCCGTTCAAAAATTGGAAGCAGAAAAGCAAGGGTTTTTCCTGTTCCTGTCTGGGACTTTGCAATAATGTCCCGGTTCATGAGAATTTCGGGAATGGCACGCGCCTGTATTTCAGTTGGGGCATTGATGCCCTGTTTTCGGAGCCGCTCAATGTAGACAGGGCTCAGATTCATATCTTTAAAAGTTGTCATATTCATATCCTTATCCGTCTTTTAGACAGTGTGTAGAGTAATCTAAGAAATGCAAGTTTTGTAAATGATTTATGCAAGAGGCCTTGATAATCAATCACATAGTATATCAGACAATTACCCCAAAAGAAACCTTAATTACTTGCACTTGAATATTTTTAATGTTAATATGAAAAAGTAGAGTAATTCAGAATCAAAAGTTTGCAATAAAATCGTTAGAAACGTACTCTGCTCTGGCTTTTCAGGGTGTCAGGTATCCTTTCGAAAGTTTTATTCGTCAATATTTTGCTATGAATTATCCAAAGTAAATTATTTGAATCGGAGGAATACCAACATGAACGGTACAGTAAAATGGTTTAACGCAGAAAAAGGCTACGGATTTATCACTTCTGAAGACGGCAACGATGTTTTCGTTCACTTCTCACAAATCAACAAAGACGGTTATAAGACTCTTGAAGAAGGCGAAAAAGTGTCTTTCGAACTAGCTGAAGGTCCTAAAGGTCCTCAAGCTGAAAATGTAACTTCTCTATAATTCAATTATAGTTGAACTTTTAAAACACCCCATCGTGATGGGGTGTTTCTTTGCGTAAAAGACAAAGAAATGCACACATATAAATGAGGAACGCCAATTGTGCGCGCACAAAATTGGCGTTCCTCATTTATATGTGTATATGGCGTGGCTAACGACAAGGGCAACCAAAGGTTGCCCTGTGCCAAAGCTTGCCATGTGCTATAAATAACAAGTCAATGGAGTGAAGATTAACGACAAGGGCAACCAAAGGTTGCCCTGTGCCAAAGGTTGCCCCGTGCCCCAAACAAACCAAGCCCGCACAATTGTACAGATTTTTAAACTTTATTCGACCCTCTATTGAAATAGGCTGGCTTTGACTATATGATATAGGTATCGACTTTAAGTTAGGAGAAAGATATGTACGAAGAGTTTGACACGAAAGATATGAAGCCTTGGCGTGATCTTCTGCTGGTGCACAAATTCGCCGTAGAAGAGGTCAACACCAAGCTTCAGATTCTGGATGAGGAATTCAGAAGCATCCATGACTACAATCCTATTGAGCATATCAAGTCTCGCGTGAAAAAACCTGCGAGTATAATGGATAAGCTTGTCAGATACGGATTCGAACCAACGATTGAGAACGCACGAAAACATATTTTCGACATTGCGGGCATTCGTGTTATATGTGCTTTTACGTCAGACATATACAAGGTTTATGATTTGCTGGACCGTCAAGATGATGTTCGAATTATTGAAGTCAAGGACTATATCGCTAACCCAAAGCCCAATGGCTACAAGAGCATGCATGTGCATGTGGAGATTCCCGTCTTTCTAAGCAGTGGCGTTGTGCCAACCCGCATAGAGATTCAAATCAGAACCATCGCTATGGATTTCTGGGCCAGTCTGGAGCATAAGATTTACTACAAGTACAGAAATAAAGCACCTAAGACCATCACAGACCAGCTTAAGGTGTGTGCAAATATGATTACCCTTCTTGATGATCGAATGCTGGATATTAAGAATGAAATTGAAGATCTTGATGAGGGTGGCACGCTGGATATGGATGTCATCGGTGAGATTCAAGAGAAATCTTTGATCAATGTTGAAGACTAGCAACTTTCAAGAGCCTTTCCAAGTAAAATGGAGGGCTCTTTTTACTGGTTGGGAAAACAAAATGGAATAAATAGTTGACAAAAAAGTCGATTAAACGTATTATTTACTTAGGCAAACCCGAACTAACTTACGAGGTGATCTAATGGACCGCAACGAAAAACTAGCCAGAGGGATCGGAAGGCTGATGAAGCTTAAAGGGAGCTGTTACTTCACAGCAACTGACGAACTCGATATATCAGAGTTAAGCCTGAGGCAGTTAGATTACTTGAAAAAATTCAATTGCAGTCAGGGGATGACAACAAGTCATTTGGCTGAAATACTCGACCTATCTAAGCCAACAGTAACCGAAATGGTGAAGAAATTTGTAAAAATGGACCTCGTGTATAAGCAAAGCTGTCCAGCTGACGGACGCGTGTACTATATCAAGCTCACTGAACGCGGTGAAAAAATAGTGAACTTGGAGAATATCACTTGGAGCTATATGGCTGTGAAGCTCAGCAAACAGCTTAACAATGAAGACTTGGACGTTCTGATTCAAATACTTGAGAAAATTGAGTAGACCCGCTTTTCAGGGAACCCTGTGGTTCCCTGAGGTTCACTTGTAAACGCCATAGGCGACTTTTTTTAGACTCTATAGTTAGGTTAATATTAACTAACTAAGAGAAACATATGTGGGGAGACCTTTTTTTTAGACATATAGTTCGGTAAAACAAAACTAATTAGTTCCACCAGCGGAATCAGGAGGATAAATGCGCATAGACAGAATAGAAATCAACACGTTTTTTGACAACTTGAACACGATTTATGAAGACAGGCACAGATATAGTCTTGAATGGGCATTCCGAGACGCTCAGACCAGGCTGGACGCTTTCAAGGCAGATGTTATTGATAAGAAACTGAAGCGCAAATGCGAAAGGTGTAGGGACCAGAACAATGTTGAGGCCGCCTATCAGGGCTTACAGCAGAGGAGCGGCAGGATATTAAAAAAGACAAAATGGTACAGACGCCTGTTTGCCAATATGTATTTGGCAATAAACCTGGTTGAAATACTGCTTTCAATGGCACTGGTCGTCGGCCTATCCCACCTAAGTCATTCAGGTGCCTCTTTCATCCATTCCGAGACACTGAGCTTCTGGTTTGTTGTCATATTTGCATTTTTAAAGGTTGCCATAGAGAGATATCATATCAAACCCAGAATTGATGAATGGGGCTGGACTCTGTATGCAAGATCAACCAGTTCATTAAAGCTTCTGACGCTGGAGCTTTACGACCAGGCAGATGGAAAAACCGGTAGGGAAAAAGGTGGGCAGTTAACGGATTTAGAAACAGTATTCAAAGAGTTTGCGGCGGGCTGGGAAGCCCGTGAAGCTTGAGCATCGCGGCAAATTCAGAAATCCTGTTCAGCTAAATGGAATACAAATCGATTGAGGTGAAGATGATGCACGAATACATGACAAAGAAAGAACTGAACTTGATTCCCTTGAAGAACAATGTGCTTTTTAAGGGCGGAAAAAGTGAAATCAAAATAGAGGGAAACTTCGACGAAGATCTATACTATAAGATTGTCCAAGACGACTTCTATGCCGTCGCACTGACCTTGCGCACCGATTCGGACATCAGCAGATACGGCATGACTGATTTCCATGCTGTGGGTAATCTGGTCAAGGTGGAGAATCTTAAAAAGACACCAGGGGGCTATCAGCTGGGCCTGCAGGTAATTGAACGTCTGGAAGCCACCGATATCTGGTTTGAGTCCGGTTATTACAAGGCAACCTTTGAGTTCAGACCTGACCGTATTGACATTGACAGTAAAAACCAAGCGGAGATATTAGAGTATGTGAAAGACCTGACTGAGGAAATCAGTCAAAATTTCAAGGGTGCAGAGTCTTATGTCGAATACATTCGGGAAATAGATGACATAGACGCTGTGATTGCGGCAATAATGCCCTTCATTCATATTTCAGCAGATCAGAAGCAAGCCTTTATGGAGCTTGAATCCCTCAGGAAAAGAAGCTTGAAGTTTCTTGATCTTCTCATTGAACACAAGCACAGTATTCAGTTCAACATTGAACTGAACCAGAAGTTTTCTGAGAAAATGAACAGAACCTACAGAGAACAGATGCTCAGAGAGCAAATGCGTGCCATCCAGGAGGAACTGGGTGAAACACAGGGCGGTGGACGCGCTGAAAAGAAAGACTATAAGGCGCTTATTGAAGCTTTGGACATGCCTGAGGATATCAAGGAAATCGCCCTTGAAGAAGTTGCAAAGCTTAAGAGCCAAAACCCCAACAGCTCGGAAGTGAATGTCATTCGAAATTACCTGGATTTGCTGACGGGACTCCCTTGGGGCAAACCAGACTTTAAAGACCTTGATATTGCACAGGCAAGGGATGCACTTGGCGCGGCCCATTACGGTCTTGAAAAAGTGAAGGACAGAATCATTCAGCATTTGACCGTCATGAAGCTGAAACAGAACATGCAGGGGTCAATCCTGCTGCTTGTTGGACCACCTGGAACGGGCAAGACAAGTCTGGGAAAAAGCATTGCAAATTCCCTGGAAAGGGAGTACGTCCGCGTCAGTTTGGGCGGGGTACGCGATGAGGCTGAAATCAGAGGTCATAGAAGGACCTATATCGGTGCCATGCCAGGCCGCATTATTCAAGGAATGAAACGTGTTGGTTCGGTAAATCCGGTTTTTATTTTAGATGAAGTTGATAAACTCGGTGCCTCTGCAAATGGCGACCCGGCGAGCGCTCTGCTGGAGGTGCTTGACCCAGAGCAGAACGGTACGTTTACAGACCACTATCTGGATGTGCCTTACGACCTGTCACAGGTATTTTTCATAGCGACTGCCAACTCCCTTCGTGGCATACCGGGTCCGTTGCTGGACCGTATGGAGATTATAGAAGTCAGCAGTTACACAAGCCAGGAAAAATTCCACATTGCAAAGGCGCATCTCATGCCTGATGTGCTTGAAGACCACGGCATGAACCAAGAACAGCTGAGAATCAGTGACGCTGCGCTGCGTGAGATCATTGACAAGTATACCCGTGAAGCGGGTGTCAGGAGCCTTAAGCGGCAACTTGCCAAGGTTGCACGGGTGTGTTCTGAAAAAATCGTGACGGGCGAAGTGGCACTTCCCTATGAAATAGAACCGCAAATGCTCTTTGACATTCTTGGGCATGAGATTGTCAGATACGACAGGGCCGGGGTAATAAATCCGCCGGGCGTTGTGACAGGACTCGCATGGACACCCGTTGGGGGCGATATTCTATTTATTGAGGCAGCGCATATGCCGGGTAAGGGGCAACTCCTGCTCACAGGCCAGCTTGGGGAGGTCATGAAGGAGTCCGCAAGGATTTCTCAGAGTCTCATTCGTTCAAGGCTGGCACGCCACATGACCCATTTTGATATGGACCAATTGGATATTCATATTCACGTTCCGGCGGGTGCAACGCCAAAAGATGGTCCATCAGCAGGGGTTGCCATGCTGAGTACGCTCGCTTCTCTGGTGACTGGCCACCCGGTTGATCCCAAACTGGCAATGACAGGGGAAATATCACTCAGGGGTGTGGTGCTGCCAGTCGGCGGCATCAAGGAAAAAGTCATAGCAGCACACCGGTCTGAAATTCAGCGGATCATACTGCCCAAGGCAAATGAAAAGGACCTGATTGATGTACCGCGAGAAGTTCAGGAGGATTTGAAATTTATTTTTGTTGAAACCGTTGAAGATGTCATTCGAGAGACGATTGGAATAGATTTGCCCCAAAATCCAATTAAGGACATGACCGTTTCAAATACGGCGATTCTAAGAGGTTAACCAGGAAGTCCAAAATTATAAAAGCCATCAGACGGATAAATTGTCTGATGGCTTTCTATTTTATGCCGCGGCTGTATGCGTGGTAAGTGGTGCGTCCATCTGTTCAACAGTACGCTTAAATCGAACCCTGAAGAGAATTATGGAGCAGGATACTGGATTCATAATCCGTCAGTCCGTGCCTGCTGTTGGCAGTCATGTTGTGGTCTTGAAGCAGTTTTGCAATGGTATTTGACCATATAGACTTTCACTCGGTTTTATCATATAGTCTTCAAAATAATTCTCGTAGAATCTGTTCATACATGAACTGTTCTAATGAAAAAGCTGTCCCGTGTCAAAAAATCAGCTGTATTGGAAGGCTTAGGCGGCCTGCGTGATGAAAAATTACTAGGTGCCCTATAACTGGGTATATATGAAACGCAGGTTTATGCAATATCTGGATATGGAATCGTACATCATTCACAGTATGAGGATTGAGGTCAGGCATGTCAGAATTTATTTCAACCGAGTTTGAGCGGTACAAGAGCAAAGGAGCAGTTAATAATATGGCCATAGTTGTAGATGGAATCATTGGAGCCGGCAAGAGTACTGTTGCAGAGTTTTTGAGTGATACGCTGGGAATTGCGGTATATGAAGAACTCGTCGATGATGATCGGGGCCGGCTTGCCCAGCGCATGCTGGATCGATTCTATGCCGATCAGGGCAGATGGAGTGCAATCATTCAGGTTATGTTTCTCAATGACAGGTTTAGGGATATCAAGAATGTAGATGAAACGGGGGGTGCGGCGATCTTTGATCGGTCCATTTACGGCGACGAGATTTTCGCAAAGACCATTCATGACAGAGGGCAAATGACGACTGACGAGTTCAGAATTTATCGTGATCTGCTCCATAACATGCTGACGCATGTGAATCCGCCAGAACTTCTGATTTATATTGATGTCAGTGTGGATACCGCCATGCGACGGATTCAGGCCCGCAATCGCTCAACTGAGGCAGACCTGATTCCAAAAGACTATATGCAGGATTTGAGAAGAAACTATGAGCTGTGGTATGAAGCCTTCGACTTATGTACCAAGGTGCGTATCGATCTGGAAGAGGATATGTTGACCCCTGAAGGCAGCTTGTCGGATAAAATGAAGAACTATATTCTCGATCAGGTCAGACCTTATTTGAATGAACGCTATTCGGCGAGGCTTAAACTTTAAGATTATTTAGAGGAAAGGCAGTTTGGAGGGCTATAAAGTAAGAGAGGGCATTGGTAGAAGAGTGTTAAGGAGGTACAGTATGCATATTTTGAACAGCGGCAAGCTCAAGCGCCTGAGTGCGCTCCTGGTTGTCATGCTGATGCTGGCGACCACTTATACGGGAACTTTTGCTGCACCGGGTGCCGACAGGCAGCTTACCGGCGTTTATAGCACATCTTCCGCATATGCAGAGAATGCTGACAAGTATTTGGTTGTCTATCAGGACTACAATGGATTTGCACTTGCAAGTGCACTTAAGGGGCAATTTGTAGATACTCAGGGACGTAAGCTGGGGAGCGATTTTACCATCGTGACAGTTTCCCTGAATATGCCTGAAAATCCGCATGTCACCTACAATCCCGATGAAGAACAGTTTCTTGTAGTCTGGAATGACGGCATCAGTACAGCGCGACGTATCCATGGTGTGGTGCTCGACCTGAATGGAAGCAAGCAAACGGATATTACGACCTTTGATACAGAGCCTGGGTTGAATGAATCCCATGATACACCCAAAGGGGCCTATGACTCAGAGGATGAACAGTATCTCATTACATGGAATATGCGTGATGATTTTGAGACGCAGCTGACTGGAGTCCTTGTGGATCCCCTGCTGGAAACTCTGGTGGAAGTGGAATTTGGACCATTTGATGCGGACGTGGATTCCTTTGATGTGGTCTACAATCCTGACAAGGAGCGATTCATAGTGACAGCGGAGTATGGCGGAAGCAACGCAATCATCTCAGTCATTGAAGTCGAATCCGAGGGCAGTGTGCGTATGGAGGGGGCCGTTGTTCCGGGCCTGACAGATCTGAGCGAGCCACGCATGGTCCATAGTGACCAGTACGGTGATGACTATGTGATTTGGCAGCGGGATACAGGGTCCAAGTATTCCCTCTACGGCAAGTTCATCCATGAGAACTCTTCGCTGGTCGAGTTTACATCTAATTTGCTGGATGAACCCAATACACTTACAGTAGATATTAATAGTCAGACGGGAAACATTCTCGTTGTCTGGACTGAAGACATGGGCGGTGAAGGGGTTCTTTACGCACAGGAACTGAGTCCGGAAGGAGAGAAGCTGGCAGATGACCCTGTTGCAGTTGAGACTGAAACAGGATTCATGACCGATATTACAGCGGGCTACAACCACGTAGAGGACGGCTTTGTGATTGCCTATACGCAAAATGCGGCACTGGACAATCCAGAGCTTGAACTCGTGATGTATCCCCTTGATGAAGCCCTGAATATGACTTCTGTTTCAGAGCTTGAATCGAACACGAATGTCAGTACGCTGGCAGACGATATCAGTACACAGCTCAAGGGAGAGACCCTTGTTGTGGAAGATGCTGAAAAGGCCTATAAGGTCATGGAAGCGAATATTGAAAATATAGAAAGTGAAGCCCTGCTCGTATCGGCCCTTGACCAGTATGTCAATACGGTTGATGCCCTTGAGACAGCTGTTAAGGACGCTGCCAATACAGCGTTTGTTGAAAAGAAACTCGTTGAAATGACAGAGGTGCTTTCTAAGTCAGTACAGAAAATTGAGAGTACTGAGAAGCTGACAACACTTGCTACGGGCTTCCTGGGCAATGTAGGCAAAGTCCAAACAGCAGGTGCGGAGAAGACTGTTGAAATGAATGTCACGGTTTCTGACTTCGCCAAGAGTGTCATTGGTAAAATTGGAGAGGTCAAGCCGCAGTCGCAAGTGGTCGTTGAAAATGATAAGGCTCAGGTCAAATTTGACCCGGCTTCACTTGAAACGGAGATTGCAGCTAGAAAAGTAGCTTACGATACGGTGAAGGACGCTTTAGGCGGCTATTATGGTACTAACAATGTCCGTGACTTTGAAATGGAAGTTACGCTCAAGTCTGACCGCGTTGCGGACAAGGTTGCTGTGCCGCTGGACTCAGAACTCGTTGGCAAACTCAAAGATGCCGGTGTGGGAAAAGTGGGTGTCAAGGTTGGCGGTACCAAACTCCAAATTGATGAATCCATTCTCAACCAGAATGTTGAGTCAGGCGGTTCTGTACTGGTAGACTTGAATTTTGAAAATCAGACCTTTGCGTCGAAACAGGACAAAATCACATTTAAGTCAGGCTATACAACCGATGTGGAACTTTTTGCAGGCACCGATGAGATGAAAACTCTAGACGAACCAGTGGAACTGGCCTTTGACCTCGATGAGTTTGAGTTTTTTGATTCTCAGTACAACCCATCGCAAGTCAGTGTATTTAGACTCAATGAGAATACGGGGGAGTGGGAACCGGTGGGTGGTGTCTATGATCCTGTAACCAACAGCGTCTCGACAAAACGCATCAGTCTGAGCCAGTATACGGTGATGCAGTCCAGCAAATCCTTTACAGATGTGGAAAGCTCTTGGGCAAAGGCTGAAATCAATGAACTTCTAGGAAAAGGCATTATCGACGAAGAAGCGAGCTTCAATCCAGAAGATGCCGTAACCCGTGAAGAGTTTACCGTATGGGTGACACGGGCTTATGGTCTCACAAACGAAGAGGCATCGGCACCTTTTGAAGATATCGCCGCTGACTCCGGTCATTATGATGAAATCGCATCGGCATACGACAAGGGGATTATTTCCGGCAATTCGGAAACGACCTTCAACCCAGACGGCAACATCACCAAAGAGCAGATGATGGTCATTCTTTCGAATGCCATGGTTGCGTATGACGACAAGAAACTCAATGCGGACCTCACCGCAGAAATTCCCGGATACCGCGATGGTGCGGATGTGGCTGAGTGGGCAACCGATGAAGTCGCACTCATGATTGAGCTGGGAATCATTACAGTGGGAGAACGTGGAATCGGTCCAAAAGAGACCATTACCAAAGAAATGGCTGCGAGCATCATCAAGAAGATTTATGGTTGATGATGAGAGTGGTTGATGTTTCATAGAGGGATATGGAGCGGTCCTGGTCAGCTGAAGCGTCATTCAGGCAGACCAGGATTTCTCTGTGTCCCAATGCGGAAACTTTGAAAAGGACACCAAATTCCATTAAAGGAAGCATCGGGCTCTGATATAATGGGTGTAGGAAGATGCCAGTGCTAGAAGCACTGTTAAATAGGATTATCGGGAAGGGGCGTGCATATGAAGCTGATCTCGTGGAATGTGAACGGAATAAGAGCAGTTCTCAAGAAAGGGTTCATGGACTATTTCAATGAAATGAATGCGGATATCTTCTGTCTCCAGGAGACAAAATGCCAGGTGGGACAGGTGGAACTGGAACTGGAAGGCTACCATCAGTACTGGAACGCAGCTGAAAAGAAGGGATACTCGGGCACGGCCATATTCACCAAGCACGCGCCACTGTCGGTTTCTTATGATATGGGGATTGAGGAACATGACCAGGAGGGCCGGATTATAGCACTTGAATTCCAGGACTTCTACATGGTGACTGTCTATACCCCAAATTCGAAACGTAGCCTTGAAAGGCTGGATTACCGCGAAGTGTGGGAAGACGATTTTCGAAACTACCTGCTTGAGCTGGACAGCAAGAAACCGGTCATCGTATGTGGCGATCTGAATGTGGCACACAAGGAAATCGACCTTACGAATGACAAGTCCAACAGGAAAAATGCCGGTTTTACAGATGAGGAACGCGCAAAGATGACACAGCTGCTCCAAGCCGGATTTGTAGATTCGTTCAGATATTTCTATCCGGATAAGGAAGACATGTATTCATGGTGGTCTTATATGGGGAACGCCCGTGTCAATAACGTCGGGTGGAGAATCGACTACTTTATCGTGTCTGAGCGGTTTGCGCAAAATATGAAGGATGCAGAAATACATATGGATGTGGAAGGCAGCGACCATTGTCCGGTTGTGCTCGAACTGAAATAAATGATGATTTAGATGGTGAGATTGGTATAAATACTATGAATCGATGACGAAAATATTCTAAGGAGGATTTTATGGCAGATAAATACAGACTGGTAACGAGAAGTGATTTTGATGGACTTGTGTGTGCAGTTCTTCTGAAGAAGCTGGATATGATTGACGACATTAAGTTTGTCCATCCAAAAGATATGCAGGACGGAATCATCCCGGTGAGCGATAAGGATATCACGACAAACCTGCCCTATGTTGAAGGGGTATATCTTGCCTTCGATCACCATTTGAGTGAAACGATCCGTAATGAAAAGAGAAAAGACAACCATATCATAGAACCGGATGCGCCTTCGGCTGCACGTGTGGTGTACAATCATTTTGGCGGAAGAGATGTGTTTCCTGCGAGATGGGATGAAATGATGCTTGCAGTAGACAAGGCCGATTCCGCACAGTTTACAAAGGAAGACGTTTTAACGCCAAAGGGCTGGGAGCTCCTGAGCTTTTTGATGGATGCCCGTACCGGTCTGGGCAGATTTAGAAACTTCAGGATTTCAAACTACAGTCTCATGATGGAACTCATTGACTACTGTACTGATCATGATATTGAAGAAATTCTGGAACTGCCTGATGTGAAGGAACGTGTGGAGCTCTACTTCGAACATGAGGAGGCATTCAAGGAGCAGCTGCAGACTTGCGGTGAGATGCACGGAGACGTTCTTGTCGTACGTCTTAAGGATGAGGATGTCATTCATCCGGGCAACAGATTTCTGAAATATGCACTTTTCCCTGAATCCAAGGTGTCCATCCAGGTCATCTGGGGCCTTAAAAAGCAGAATACTGTGTTCACGGTCGGCAAATCCATATTTGACCGTTCGTCAAAGGCAAACATTGGCGAACTGATGCTCAAGCACGGTGGCGGTGGTCACCGCAACGCGGGGACATGCCAGGTGGAAAACGACCAGGAAGAAGTTATCTTGAAAGAGCTTATCGACCAGCTTCAGGGTTAATCAAACGAAGTGGGTGTAATCCACACCAGTCACGTACGCGGAGTACGCTCCAGGAGCGGATTACATCCGCGCCTTGACTTTCGAAGTTTTCAACAGTCTGGAAGTTGTCGACTTTGTCAACAACCTCAAGGGCGCTGATTATAAATCAGCGCCCTTTTATAGTTTCCTATATGACTTTTAGACTTATGTGGTTTTACAGGTTGAAACGCTGGATGATCTCATCGAGCTTGCGTGCAATGGAGAGAACTTCCGATGAGTTGGACTGTATGCCTGACATGAGTTCTGTCTGCGTTTCCATGGTTGCTGAGATTTCTTCCGCAGATGCGGCATTCTCCTCTGTAATAGCGGAGATGCCCTGGATAGAGTTTGTAGCAACGTCCTTGCTGTCGTTTACATTCTGTATGCTGTTTGTAATACCGTCCAGCTGGGCAAGGGTGGATTCCATTGACGTCTCAATCGCTTCAAAGGACAACTTGAGATTTGAAACAACATCACTTGAAAGCTGAATGGACTCTGTCGCGATTTCCATATTTTCTGTGGTTGAATTGATCTCGTTTAGAATCTCACTGATGATGGTGTTGATCTGTTCAGTTGATTTGGACGTCTGTTCAGCGAGTTTTCTGATTTCATCTGCAACAACTGCGAAACCTCTTCCGGCTTCGCCTGCACGTGCGGCCTCAATGGCAGCGTTTAAGGCGAGCAGGTTGGTTTGCTCTGCAATGCTTTGGATTGCGCTGGTGATTTCACCTATGGATGCAGACTTCACAGACAAGGTGCTGACATTCTTATTGAGATTTTCATTGGATTCAATCGTTGCGTTGAACTTGCCGGTAAGCTCCTGAATGAGTGCGAAGCCTTCATCGTTATTCTTGCTGACTTCGGCGGTATACTCTCTGAGTTTGGAGGCATTTTCAACACTTTCGTTGATCTCAAGGGCGAGTGTCGACATATTTTCAGCAGCCACCTGTGCATCGGAAGCTTGTTCAGTAGCACCTTTTGCAAATTCGTCTACAGTTTGGGCGACGGCTTCAATGCCTTCCTTTCCTTGGAGGACAATGGTGCCCAGCTCGTCTGAGGAATGGCTGAGCTGCACGGAATCCTCTTTCAGGTGGGTGATGATATCCCTGAGCACAGAGCGGAGGTTACCTGCAGACCGTGCAATAATCCCAGTTTCGTCTGGATACTTGAGGAGATAGTTATAGGTTTCATCGTTACGAATATCCAGATTTGCGGTTTTATCAAGAAGCTCTGAAAGCTTGAGAATCGGTTTGGTGATGGTGCTGCTCAAAATGACAGATAAAATGGAGCCAAATATGATGGAGAGTGCAAGGAAGCCTAGGAGCAGGTTCCTGGTTTTGGCAAAGCGTTCCTGAGTCATGGCACGCTCACTTTCGACAAACTTGTCGATATCGTCGATATAGTTGCCTGTACCGATGACCCAGCCGTAAGGCTCATAGAGTTTAATGAAGGCACGCTTAGGCAGGGCTTCCTCTTCACCTGGTTTTGGGAAGTAGTAATTGTCATAGCCTTCGCCGTCGCTCTTAATGATGTCGATGAAGTCCTTAATGAGCTTTTTACCGTTGACGTCTTCAAGGTCAATACGACTCTTGCCTTCAACATCCTCTTTTCCAAGGAGTACCACGTTGACACCTTCCATGGTGTCAGCCCAGAAGTAGCCACTTTCACCGTACTTTGCATTGCGGATAACGTTTGCAGAAATGGCCTTGGCTTCATTGGCAGTCATATTGCCATCCAGATAGTCCTGATGGATGCCGCTTAGCTCGGACACAATGATTTCGACCTGGCTCTTGATCTGCTGATCGTAGCTGGTTCGCAGCTGGTTTTCCATTTGAGAAAGCTGCGCCTCGTTTGCGCGACTTATGGCATAAAATGCAGTACCGCTGATGATGGCTGAAACAAGTAACATATTGATGATGACAACTGCAAGTATTTTCGTTTTGATACTTTTCATGTGCTCTCCCTCCCACATTTTTCTTTGGTTTCTGCTACTTATATACCCTCTTGTTGGAAACTCAAATAAAATTATGTGAATATTTGAATACACAGGCAATTGAAAGAATGGGTGTGCTATAATCTGGTAGAAAAGAGTATATACAGCAAGAAGGAGGCTGACATGAAGTTCGGACATATTGGCATAAAGGTTATGGATATTGAAGTTTCAAAGAAGTTTTATACAGAAGTGCTGGAATGCAAAATACTGAAGGATTACAAGTATCCTGAGTCCAACCTTGTATTTTTGGATGCGCATGGGAGTGTAATCGAGCTTATTTACAAGCCTGTAAACACACCGCGCGAAATGGGTCCTGTTGAGCACATTGCCTTTAAGGTGGACAGCCTCGATGAAAAAATTGCGGCTCTCAAGGCCTTGGGGGTTGAAACCTTGGGCGAACCCCGTATTGTTGGAAAATCGCGTATTGCCTTCATTGAAGGCCCGGATGGCGAACGCTTTGAATTCGTAGAAAGATATGAAGGCTAAAGTACGGTGCAAGGGTTCACTGCAATGAACACTTCTCGCTGAGGTGTGAATTTTAAGACGTGTGAAATTTAAAAGGGAAAGTCCCCGTGATATATGAAGCGGGGACTTTCCCTTTCTAGTTGGTTATTTCTGATCGGCCCCTAACTCGTCATCCATGAGAAGGAGTGCCAGGCGCTTGTTGAGGTCTGACTCAACAAGGAGGCGGGCAATGAGGGCCCGTTTATCATCTTCCGAGGCCATGGTTGCCTCAAATGCCTGGTAACGGTCTTCGAGGGCGGCAATATGGTCCACTTCGAGGGCGGTGTAGATTTTAAAATAGGCTTCTATTTTTTCATTGCGTTCTGTTTCGCTCAGGTTCGGTGTGTCGTAGAGATCAAAAAAACCTTTGATATCACTGATGGAAAGAATATTTTTGAGCTGATACACAAGCGTAAGCAGCATGAGCTGCTCCCTGGCGTACTTCTTTTTGACAGGGGGTTGAATGACCTTGGCCTTTACGTAATTGTTCACCATGGTTTTGGTCATGATCTTTTCAGTGTCATCTCTTCTAAAATCAGAAAAGAAGGTATCGAAGAGGCTGAGCAGCTGATCCATATAAAGCGGAATTTTAGGAATATCATCCACATCAATCCCTTTGTATTCAAAAAATGATTCCAGTTTTGAGCGCAAAATAGTTCTCCTTTAATCTTTTGAACGTCCTTCATGGAATCATTATACTATGAAAGCGCACCCTTTGAAAATTATATGTGGTATTTAATACTATGTTGTTTACAAAGTCTTTGAAAAAGCGTATAGTAAGCGTAAGTAGTAATTAAAACTACGTTTGAAAAGGAGGGAATACAATGAAAATAAAAGAACCGGTCAATGCGTTGACCCATTTGGCAGGTGCACTGCTTTCGGTAGCGGCATTGATCTGGATGATTATCAAAGGCGTTTCCAATGAGAGCATGGTTCAGGTCGCGTCGGCAATCGTTTTTGGAACCAGTCTGATTTTGCTCTATACGGCCTCGACTGTATATCATTGGGTTCCGACTACGGAAAAGGTTACGAAGATTCTAAGAAGAGTGGACCACTCTATGATATACATACTCATTGCGGGAACCTACACACCTGTATGCCTGATTGCCTTAAAGGGTGTGCTTGGCTACAGTCTGTTTGGAATCGTATGGGGACTTGCAGCCGTGGGTATTATTATGAAGCTGGTCTGGTTCTCAGCGCCGCGATGGCTGTATACGGCATTTTATCTCATACTGGGATGGATGGCAGTCTTCTTCATCGTACCGCTTTACAAGTCTCTGCCACTTGAAGGCTTTGTCTGGCTTATTGCGGGCGGACTGCTCTATTCAATCGGGTCAGTCATTTATGCCACAAAATCCAAACGCTTGAAACTGTCCGTGTTTGGCTTCCATGAAATTTTCCATCTTTTTGTCCTTGGGGGAAGCTTCTCTCATTTCCTGATGGTGGAAAAATTCATTTTGATCTAGAATGTTCATTTAAGGATTGTCATTGGTTTCTCCGAGGCGTATAATGAGCTTGATTATATTGGAAAGTCGTCTTGAGACGTATGGGGAAACGGTCATGAAAAATTTAAGAGTGAAGGCGATGCTGTATCTTGTCATAGCATCGGTTTTGTGGAGTACGGGTGGACTTCTGATTAAGCTGGTCGACTGGAATCCGGTTGCAATTTCCGGTGCGCGCAGTGGTATTTCTGCGCTCTTGATGCTGGTTTATTTGAGAAAGTCCATTAAGATAACGAAGGAGAAGGGCTTTGGTGCAGTGTTTTATTCTGCAACGGTCATTCTGTTTGTAGTAGCCAATAAAATGACAACGGCTGCGAATGTGATTTTGCTTCAGTATTCTGCACCCATATGGGTGGCGATGTTCTCTGGCATTGTCTTAAGAGAAAGGGTCAGAAGACTTGACTGGGCTACGATTGCCCTTGTAATGGGTGGTATGCTTCTCTTTTTCGTTGGCGATTTGGCAGCTGGCCAGATGCTTGGCAACGCACTTTCTGTTATGAGTGGTGTTATGCTGGCAGGCACCATATTGTGTCTGAAACTCGTCAGGACCGGGGAACCGGTGGAAGTGCCCCTGCTTGGCAACATCCTCACATTTATCGTAGCACTTCCATTTATTCTGGGTGGACTCCCAGATATGAGAAGCCTTTTTGGAATATTGCTTTTGGGTGTCTTCCAGCTGGGACTGTCTTATATTCTCTTCTCAGAGGCAAGCAAGCATGTTTCTGCGGTGGAGGCCATTCTCATACCAATCATAGAGCCTCTGCTCAATCCGGTGTGGGTATTCATGTTCACTGGTGAGATGCCAGGCCTACTCGCAATGGTTGGCGGACTGGTTGTCGTTGCGGCAGTTGTTGCAAGAAGTTTGATTTTTGGCAAACTGGAGACGCAGAGAAGGCGGCAGGAAGCCACCGCATTGCAGTCTAAAACCCTTTAAGGGCACAGCAAAGGTCAATCACTACAAATAATAAAGGTTCAAAAACCTCCTTTAAGGGTAAAGTCAGAAGGACGATGACTCTAGGGAGGTTTTTTATATGGTTAATTGGGGCATATTGGGCACAGGCAATATTGCGGACATGTTCTGCACGGACTTTCAGAACGTCAGGGGCGCGCGGCTGCATTCGGTTTTTGGACGCAGGGCACCGCGAAGCCATGAGTTTGCCCATAAATTCGGCATACCAGATCATTTCAGCGATCTGGAGGCATTCTTAAGTCAGCCTGATCTTGATGTGGTATACATTGCGACACCGCATACCACACACTGTGATTTCGCAATAAAAGCAATGCGTGCTGGAAAGCATGTCTTATGTGAAAAGCCCTTTGCGGTCAATGAAGAGGAAGCACAGGAAATGTTTCGGGTGGCCTCGGAAGAAAATGTATTTATAATGGAAGCCTTATGGACCCTTTATCTTCCAGCTATACAAAAAGTGCTACAGTGGGTTGCCGCAGGTGCGATTGGTGAGATCAAGCTCATAGAAGCGGATTTTGGCGACGCACTTTCAAAAGACCCTCTCGGACGCATTCAGAATCCACACCTGGCGGGCGGTGCGGTCCTTGATGTTGGCATCTATCCCCTCCTGCTCTCAAATGCGGCGGCTGGTATGTCACCCGAACAAATAAAGGCTAGCGCTGTGTTCACAGGTACGGGCGTCGATGAGACAACTTCTATGACTTTGAAATACAAGGGTGCTGTTGCCAGCCTTTGCGCCTCGGTTGCCCTTAAGACAAAATGGTATGCGACCCTGTACGGAACGGAGGGCTATATAGAAATCCCCGAGTTTTTCAGGGCCAAGGAAGCCATTCTCATGTCAGAGACCTATGAGGAGTACTATATGGACAAATCTCCGGGTCTGGGCTATCAGCATGAAGCGCAGAACGTGACAGACCTGGTTGAGGCAGGGTTAAAGGAAAGCCAGATCGTCAGCCGCGCATTCACACTGGAGCTTGTGAAAACCCTGGACAGGGTTCGGCGTGAAATAGGACTGAAATATCCGTTTGAGTAGACGTCTTCTTTTTAATGGATATCTTAAGAAAGGGATTATTTAAGGCAAGTGCCTTTACATTTAACACAGAATAGATATAATAAGTTGGATGCTTATTTAAACTGACAGCCCTTGGATATGAGGGCTGTTTTATTATCGATAGAGGGAAAATCAGCACATGCGGTCAGGTCGAGGCTGGGCCCATGCATGTGCAGCAGCTGAAACGGCTGCACACTTAGAAATACGTGTAGTAATCGGCAGTATGTTTGAAAGGATGAAATACATGATTACAGTAGCAAGTGTCGGACTTCGATTTCCGGGAAAGAAACTTTTTGAAGATGTAAACCTTAAATTCACACCAGGGAACTGTTATGGTGTAATTGGAGCGAATGGTGCAGGCAAATCAACATTCCTAAAAATTTTATCTGGTGATGTTGAACCTTCGAACGGCGATGTGATTATCACACCGGGACAGCGTCTGGCTGTACTGAAGCAGGACCATTTCCAGTTCGACAATGAACTGGTACTTGATACAGTAATCATGGGTCATGAGCGTCTGTATGCAATTATGAAGGAAAAGGACGCCCTATACATGAAGCCTGATTTTTCAGAGGAAGACGGTGTTAAAGCGTCTGAACTTGAAGGTGAGTTTGCTGAAATGGATGGCTGGAGTGCAGAAACAAATGCAGAAAAGCTGCTTATGGGTCTGGGCGTTACAAAAGACCTTCACATGAAGCAAATGTCAGAGCTAAAGGGTGGCGAAAAAGTTAAGGTGCTTCTTGCACAGGCGCTTTTCGGTAACCCTGATATTCTACTTCTCGATGAGCCTACCAACCACCTTGATTTCAAAGCGATTTCATGGCTTGAAGAGTTCCTAATCAATTATGAGAACACAGTGATTGTTGTATCCCATGACCGTCACTTCCTAAATACAGTATGTACGCATATGGTTGACATCGACTTTGGAAAAGCGAAGATGTTTGTCGGAAACTACGATTTCTGGTATGAGTCTTCTCAGCTAGCCCTGAGACTGATGAAAGACCAGAATAAGAAGCGTGAAGAAAAAATCGCAGAGCTACAAAACTTCATCGCAAGATTCAGTGCCAATGCATCTAAGTCGAAGCAGGCGACTGCACGTAAAAAGATGCTTGATAAGATTACCGTTGACGATATTCAGCCTTCTTCAAGACGATATCCGTTTGTTGGTTTCACACCGGAGCGTGAGGCGGGCAAAGACATTCTTCAAGTGAACAACATTACAAAAACAATCGGTGAGGTTAAAGTACTGGACAACATTTCCTTTACAGTAAATAAAGGCGATAAGATTGTGTTCATGTCAAGAAATCCACTGGCAGTTACAACGCTGTTCAAGATCCTTATGGGCGAAATGGAACCGGATTCAGGCGAATTCAAATGGGGTGTCACTACAACGCAGGCATACCTTCCAAATGATAATACAGAATACTTTGAAGGCATTGAAATGAACCTTGTAGACTGGCTGCGACAGTACTCGGAAGAAAAAGATGAATCATTCATCCGTGGATTCCTTGGAAAAATGCTGTTCTCAGGTGAAGAAGCCCTTAAAGAAGCTCACGTTCTCTCTGGTGGTGAAAAAGTCCGCTGTATGTTCTCAAGACTGATGCTGTCTGGTTCAAACGTACTTCTGCTTGATGAACCTACGAACCACTTGGACCTCGAATCTATTCAGGCAGTGAATAATGGTCTGATTGCATTTAAAGGAACCATGCTCTTCACATCTCATGACCACAAGTTCGTTGAGACAATTTCAAACCGTGTGATTGAGATTACACCAAACGGCGTATTCGATAAAGTAACTGATTTTGATGAGTACTTTGAAGATGATGCCGCACAGGCCAAAGTCAATGAAATGTATGGTGCATAGGCTTTAGAAGAATAGAAATAGGATAGAGATGCTGTAAAATGCGATTTGAAAAACGCATTTTATGGCATCTTTTTTATTGAAATTCATGGTGTCTATCAGATAGTTCAAGATTCCATGAAACAGGTTTTCAAACCCATAGAAAATACTGCTTAGGCAGTCTGTTCAGGGGGTTTTTGCTATCAAGGCAGTTTATCTTCATAATGTTACAAGAATTTATTAAAGGGAATGTATTAGGAAGATAGAAGTTTATAAGTCGGAGGAGATATTATGAGATTGCCTGAAAAACTGCAAATTGCAAATACGCCAACACCCATTGAACATTTGAAAGACCTGGAAGGCACACCGGAGCACATTGAAGTCTATATTAAAAGAGATGACTACACCGGCGTTGAGCTTTCCGGAAACAAGATCAGAAAGCTTGAGTTCATCATGAAGGATGCTCTGGATAAGGGAGAAAAGGTTGTCATCACATGCGGGGGTCTGCAGTCCAATCATTGCCGCGCGACAGCTGCACTTGCAGCGAAGCTGGGTATGAAATGCCATCTGGTGCTGGGGGGAGACGGTCCGGACTGCCTTGGAAACAATGCACTTGACCAGATGTTTGGCGCTGAAATCACCTATATCAATGCTTCGAGTTTTGAAGACTATAACGAGACCATGGAGGCCCTGAAAAAGTCTTATGAGGGGTCAGCTCAAACGGTTAGAATAATTCCTGTAGGCGCATCAACACCGCTGGGTACTTTCGGTTACGTGTCTGCCTTTAATGAAATCCTTGAACAGGAAAAGATCCTGGGCATCAAATTTGACACGATTTGTGTCGCTGTCGGATCGGCAGGAACATTTGCAGGTCTGTGGCTGGGCAATGCACTTGCCGGCAGTCAGAAGAAGATTGTCGGAATGAATATTGCGGACAGGAACAAGGACTATGAAAAACTGGTGGCAAGTCTTAGTCGCGGTGCCCTTGAAATTATAGGCGAATCCCTTGAAAACATGCCTGAGGTCGAGATTTACGACTATACATATACAGGCTACGGTTCCATTTCTGATGCCAATGCTGCCTATATTCATGACTTTGCAAGAACTAAGGGGATTTTGCTGGATCCGGTGTATACGGGCAAGGCTTTTTACGGCATGCTTGAAGAAATTAAAATGGATAATCCACACATCCACGGGAATGTGCTTTTCGTACATACAGGCGGTATTTTCGGAGCACTTGCCCGCAAGGATGTGTATTTATAGATTTAAGTTGAGAAGAGACGTGGAGGGGAAATTATGTATATTGAAATGAAATCTGATTTTCAAAAAAAGCTGGTAGACCGCTTTATAGCTTATGTGGAAATGGACACAAAATCAGATCCTGAATCTGAAACCGTGCCTTCGACTGCCAAGCAGTTGAATCTCGCAAGATATCTTGAAAATGAAATGAAGGCCGTAGGTCTACAGGAGGTTTCGCTTGATGAAAAGGGATACCTGATGGGCAAGCTGCCTTCAAATACAGAGGGTCAAGTTCCCAAAATCGGCTTGATTGCCCATATGGACACGTCGCCGGATTTCTCTGGAGAAAATGTGAAAGCTAAGTTCTGGGAAAATTATGATGGAAGCGACTTGGTTTTAAGTGACAGTGTGGTAATGGAAGTCTCCGCTTTCCCTGAGCTGAAAAACTATATTGGGCAGACGCTGATTTCGACAGATGGAACGACGCTTCTGGGGGCGGACAACAAGGCGGGCATTGCTGAAATTATGACTGCGGTTGAGTACTTGAACGCGCATCCTGAAATCAAGCATGGCGACCTGAGAATTGGATTTACCCCAGATGAGGAAATCGGTCGTGGCGCTGACCATTTCGACGTGAAAAAGTTTGATGCTGATTTTGCATATACAATCGATGGCGGTGAAATCGGCGAACTGGAGTATGAGAATTTTAATGCTGCAGGGGCAAAGGTGAAAATCAATGGTGTTAATATCCATCCTGGAAACGCCAAAAATAAGATGAAAAATGCCATCCTAATGGGCATGGACTTTAACGGACTGTTTCCGAATGCACAAATTCCGGGATGCACAGAAGGCTATGAGGGCTTCTTCCACTTGAACGATTTCAATGGCAATGTTGAGGGTGCGGAAATGCATTATATCATTCGAGACCATGATCTGGACAAGTTCAATGAGAAGAAGGCGCTCATGGTGTCGGCTGTGAAATTCATGAATGATAAGTATGGTCAAGGAACGTTCGAGCTTGAGCTCAAAGACCAGTATTTCAACATGAAAGAAATGGTAGAGCCGGTACTCCATATCGTTGAGACTGCAAAGCAGGCAATGGAAGAAGTTGGTGTCCTTCCAAAGCAGAAGGCCATCAGAGGCGGTACAGATGGTGCACGACTTTCTTACATGGGCCTGCCAACGCCAAATATTTTCACAGGCGGTCATAACTTCCACGGAAAATTTGAGTATATTCCTGTAGAGTCCATGGTCAAGGCAGTAGAAACAGTGCTTCGCGTTGTTGAACTCTATACTGAAAAATAGAAAGGCCTGCTTTCATATAGTTTTTTCATAATTTCATCGAAATTCTCCTACATTTAGCATTTATTATAGTGCCATGGAAAAGATACTGACATCGTAAGAAATGTTTAAGTAGAAAATGGAGGGATAAACGATGAAAAAAAGAGCACTCGCAGGAACACTTATCGCAGTTATGGCACTGTCGGCAGGTCTGTCATTTGCAGACACAGCAGATACGGAGACGAAAACCCTGGGAACGCGGCTTGAAAATCGCATGGATAGAAGAGACGCACGTGATGATGATCGTGGAGAAAAGATGCAGGAAATCATTGACACGTACTACCCTGAGGTAAGCGATACATGGAGCGACTTGAATGAAGACCTCAAGTCGGTACATGATCAGATTCGTGATCTCGTGGCGCCTGATAAGGGTGAACGACCGGAAATGCCTGATTTTGACAATATGACAGATGATGAAATCGAGGCCCTTAAGACACAGCTCTTTGACAGAATGAAAGCGGCGTTCGAGGCACGTGAAGACGGAACTGCTTCTGATGACGAATCAGGCAGAGGCCCACGCGGTCATGAGGGTATTTTCGGAGCAGGACCTGATCAGGCTCAGTCAGACTTGACGGATGAGGAAAAGGCCGCTCTTAAGGAAGAACGCGACGCTGAGCGTGAAGCGCGTAAAGAAGCACGTGACGCATTCCTTCAGGCTGTTGAAGATGAAGATGGGGATGCTATCGCTGAGTACGTGGACAGCTTGATTGACAAACTTGAGCAGCGCCTGGAAGATGCACAGGAAAGACTTGAAACGATTCAATCCGAGCAGGAATAGCTGAAATGAAATTTAGGGACCAGCCGTGGTTTGCGCGCTGGTCCCTTATTTTTATGTCTCAAAACCAGTACTTGATTTTAGAAGAATAGGGTATACTTATAAAGGTGGTGCATGCTGCACACGAATGAAGCAGGGAAGTCCGAGCAAAGTATGGGATTTCCAGCAATGGAGGTAGGAAATGAGCAAAACGACATGGAAACCCGGGACAATGGTCTATCCCGTTCCAGCAGTGATGGTGACCTGCGGGTCAAGTCCTGAAGCATATAATATCATTACCATTGCCTGGACTGGAACAGTCAATACGGCACCGGCAATGACTTACATATCTGTTCGAAAAGAACGTCATTCCTATGATTTGATCAAGGAATCGGGTGAATTTGTAATCAATCTTACGACGGAGGCCCTGGTCCATGCTACAGATTTTTGTGGTGTGCGTTCAGGCAAGGAAGTCAATAAGTTTGAGGTCACCGGTCTGACGCCAGTTGACGCAACACATGTAAAAGCGCCGCTTATAAAGGAGTCTCCGGTCAACATAGAGTGCCGCGTTACGGAAATCAAAGAGCTTGGAAGTCATGACATGTTTCTGGCAGAAGTCCTCGCAGTTCATGTGGACGAGCAGTATATTGACGAAACAGGCAAGTTTCACCTAGACAGAGCAAAGCCTATTTGCTACAGCCATGGCGGGTACTTTTCAATCGGCGATCAGCTCGGCACCTTTGGCTATTCCGTCATGAAGAAGAAAACGCGTAAACGACGCATGAAGCAAAAGGACACGCCCCAGAACAAGGTCAAAAAGACAGGCCAAAAAAGACGCAAATGACAGCGCTGAAAGTGAAATGCTGACACGGCATGGAATACGGAACAGTTTAAGAGGCTTTACGCTCCACCATAAATGGAGGGTGGGGCCTTTCTTATGTATATGAACTTGCGCAAAGTTACAAGTGAACTGGAAAAAAATTGTACTTGAAAGACAAAATAAATACAATTCTGTCGAATCGTGTCGGAATATGTAGACCTCCTCGTAAAATTATCTTGGATACATATATTTACATAGGGATTTTATAGGGGGTATGGAAATGAGAAGTATCAAGCACTTATTTATTGCCGTTATGGTAGCAATACTTGTCGTTGCGTTTGCGGCTTCCAACATTGCTGGAAGCATTATGACGAAAAACAGCTATGAGACCCAAATCAGAGAAAATCATCACCAGCTCGGCAGTTCAATCATGATGAGCGTAAAGGCGTTTATTGAAAAGAGTTATGCCGTAACGGAACAGATTGCCAAGACACCGATTGTCTATGGGTTCGACACTCAGGGTCAGACGTCTGTTCTTGTGGAAACAATCCAAAGACATCCGTATTTTGACTTGTTTTATATTCAAGGTCTAGACGGCATGCAAACCGCACGTTCAGCCGGAAATCTGGGGGACAGGTCTGAACGCTGGTGGTTCAAGCAGGTCATGGAAACGAAAAAACCCTTTGTTTCCAAGTCCTATTACTCTCTGTCGGGGAATGTGCCGGTAACATCGGCTATCATCCCAATTTACGACGAGAAAAATATCTTGCGTGGGGTTATGGGGTCTGATATCAAACTGGGCCAGCTGCAGAAGGTTGTTGAGGACCTGAGCACACAGTCTGCTTTTGCCTATGTCATTGATGGGGAAGGTGTTGTTATCGCCCATCCTGATATTTCAAAGGTATCGGAACTCTATAATTACAAAACGCTGGAAAAGACTGTGCTACAGCTGGATGCAAGCGGCAATGTGGCTGTTGATGCAAATGGAAACCAGATTACGGAAAAGCAGTCCTTTGAAATTTCAGAAGCCCTTTCAGAGATTACGAGCAAGGTGCTTTCAGGAAACAGCGGCTTTGAAAAGTATGTGAATATCGATGGTGAGGAAGTCTACAGTGTGTTTATGCCAATCGACCTGCCAGGTCAGTCATCATCCTGGGGTGTTATCACTGTTGAGAAGGCATCGGACGCACTCGCCTTTTCAGAAGGGGTCAAAAAGGTTAATATGGGCCTGTCAGCGGTCCTTGTCATCATTGCGGCGCTCATTTCACTGGGGGTTGCAAGTCGGATCACAAAGCCGATTGAAGAAATGGAAGCCCTCATGTCAAAGGCGGCATCTGGCGACTTGAGCGTACGCTGTACCTACACTGGAACCAATGAAATCGGGCGTCTTTCAAAGGGATTCAACAAGATGATGGAAGACTTCAGAAACCTGATTTCGGATACTCTGGGCGCTTCTGAAGAGGTACGTGATTACTCAGCCAGAATGAAGGACGCCGTTGAGCAGACCCAGTCCGTCATTCATCATATCTCCAAGAGCATAGAGGATGTTTCCTTTGCGGCCCTTCAGCAGGCAAAGGGTGCCGAGCAGGGGCTTGAAGAGTCCTTGAATCTATCGAATGAGCTCGATGAAATGGCCAAGAACATTGACTCAAGTATTGGCGCATCGGATGGTATTATTTCCATGAGTGCAGATGGCACGACATCCATGCAGGACCTGTCTGAAAAGAATGAGGAGACCGTGGAGATTTCCCAAAAGGTATTTGAGGCGGTTTCCAGCCTCAACAGCAAGACAAATGAAATCATAAAGGTAGTTGACGCGATTTCAGGCATATCCGAACAGACGAATCTGCTTGCACTGAATGCGTCCATAGAAGCGGCGCGTGCCGGTGAGCATGGGCGTGGTTTTGCAGTAGTAGCGGAAGAGGTGCGCAAGCTTGCTGAAAGTACGGGCGCTTCGACTGAAAACGTGAGAAAGATCATCGATGCTGTGCGCAAGGATATTGAAAGCGCGCAAAACACAATCGAAATGAACAACCGGATCATTCATTCCCAATCGGATGCGGTTGAACGGGCTCTATCCACTTTCAGTACAATCAACGACAGTGTTTCGGAAATGTCGGGAATCACCCAGCAGCTTTCAGACAGTCTGACGAAGGTTATGGAAAGCAGGACAGCCTTTATTGAGACCATTGAGGGTGTGAGCGCCACTTCGGAAGAAACAGCCGCTGCCGTGGATGATGTAACATCCATGACCGATAAGCAGGATAAGGCCATTTTGGAGATCAATGCATCTGCAGATCATCTCAATGCGCTGTCAGATAATCTGAGAAAGACGCTTGACAGATTCTCCTTATAGGAACTTGTGGCGGGATGTCTGAGTCGGCGTCGTGAGGATTAAGGTCTAGGGCACCTGTGCCGTTTAAAGTATGACAAATTGAATGGAAATACAGCAAATGCCGGACCGGTCGCAGACTGATCCGGCATTTTTGTTTAAAGGCAGATGGCATTGAAAAAGGGGTATAGATGGAGTGTGACCTGGGAAAATGGATTGGAAGATTGATTGTTTTCCAAATCAAAAATAAAAGGATTGACGTTTAGTTAAATGTTTACTAAAATATAATTGAAAATTTACCTAGCGAAAAGTGGAGGAAAAAACAATGTACATGGGTGTCGATTATTATCCAGAGCACTGGTCGGTTGAAATGATAGACGAGGATATTTCACGCATGGTCGAAATGGGTGTCAATATCGTTCGAATTGGCGAGTTTGCATGGCATTTGATGGAACCGGAAGCGGGGTCTTATGATTTTTCATTTTTTGACCGCGTGATTGAAAAACTCAAAGAGGCAAACATAAAGGTGATGTTTGGAACACCGACAGCGACATTCCCTGCATGGTTGGCAAAGGCGTATCCTGAAATTCTGTCCATGGACGAAAATCAACACAGGCATGTCTTTGGAGGTCGCCGCCAGTATTGCTACAACTCCGACGTCTACCTCGAATACTCAAAAAGAATTGTGACCGCCCTCGTAAAGCATTACAAGGATGAGTCTGCCATCATTTCCTGGCAGATAGACAATGAGTTCGGCCATGAAGGCAGCGATATGTGCTATTGTCCTATTTGCCACGAAAAATTCCAGATGTATTTGAAGGATAAATATAAAAGTATTGATGTATTGAACGAAACTTATGGAACGATTTTCTGGGGTCAGACCTATAATGATTTCACAGAAATTCCCTTGCCGCTAAAAACAATTACTGTGCACAATCCAGCACTGCAGCTTGATTGGGCACGCTTTAGATCAGACTCTCTCAACGGATTCGCCAAGACACATACCCAGCTCGTAAAAGCTTTGAAGGGGGCGCATCAGACAGTCACCACCAACGTTTCCGGCGGCTTTTTTATCAAGTGGTTTGATCATAGTGAGAACGTTTCAGAAATGGATTTTGTTTCTTATGACAACTATCCGGTCTGGGGTGGACTTCGAGAGCCTCTGCCTCCAGCACAGATCGCCATGACACTGGATTTTAACCGAGGTCTTCTAAATCGGAATTTCTGGATTGTAGAACAGCTTATTGGTGCGCAGGGCCATGATGCCATAGGGTATTTACCGCGTCCCAACCAGTCAAAGCTCTGGTCTTATCAGGCCTTTGCCCATGGCTGCAACAACATGCTCTTTTTCAGATACCGCGGTATGAATAGGGGCGCGGAGCAGTTCTGCTATGGCATTATCGACCATGACAATCAAAAAGGACGCAAGTTTGAAGAGGCGTCGCGTATTATAAAAGGCGCATTTGAATCAGAAGCAGTTCTGAGTTCTGAAATCAAAAATCGCGTGGCTGTGCTTTATGACTATGAGACAGTATGGGCATGGCGTTTCCAGTCGCAAAGCTCAGCATTCAATTACACAGAAGAGCTCATGCGCTTGTACACGCCATTCCATGATCTGAATGTTCCCATGGATGTGATTCCCATAGACCGTGATATCAGCGCTTATGATGTTGTACTCATACCAGTGCAGCAAATAGTGGATGATAGCCTGGCAGCACGTCTTAAGGCCTTCACAGGCGCAGGGGGCACACTCGTGATGTCCTTCCGCGCTGGAATACGCGACAGAAACAACAATCTTCACTTTAACGAGAAGCTTCCGGGAAAACTGCATGATCTGCTGGGTGTCAGACTGGGCGAGGTTGAATCGCTGCAGACAGGACAGTCTGTTGCTGTTATCGGCCCCGATGGCCTCAAGGGAACATGCAGGGTCTGGCGCGACCTTCTCGAATCAGAAGGAGCAGAAGTTTTGGCCCGCTATGAGGAAGAGGCGGGACTGCCTACGGCTTGCATCACCTGCAATGATTATGGCTCGGGTAAGGCTTACTATATTGGCGGTGGCCTGTCCAGCGAGCTGATGGGCCTTATTGCAGGCAAAATCGCACAGGAGAAAAACATGGATACCATTGAATCACCTGAGGGCGTTGAAGTGGTGTTACGCCAGACAGAGCATGAAACCAAGCGTTTCATACTCAACCATAACGGTTATGAAGTTGAGTTTGAAGGACGTATGCTGAGTCCTTACGAATCGACCATTCTATAGTGGTTTCCAGCCAGTAGGCTCAACCAATATTGTCCCAAATCCCTTGGATGCATCCCCGCGTTCAGGGGATTTTTCCATGGATGGGGCAGCTTTCTTCCCATGTCCATAATGAACCCAAGAAGGCATAATTTGTGCAGCACCTGTTTAAACTGACATGAAATCGGTATTAAATGAACAGGTCAAAAAATGGAAATATGCCTATGAACAGGGTGTGTTCATAGGATAACAATGGAGGTGCAAATGAAAAAGATACTGATTACAATACTGATTGCCATACTTGCTTTGACGGGCTGCCAGCCGGCTGCGCCGGACACAGCAAATGAGAAGACAATCTTGAAGGTGGGCATGGAGCTTAAATATCCTCCGTTTGAAACCAAGGACTCAGAAGGAAATCCGGACGGGGCATCGGTCATGCTGGCAAAAGCACTGGGGGAATATATGGGTGCAGAAATTGAAATCGTGGATACGCCGTATCCATCCCTGATTCCATCTCTTGAAACCGGAAAAATTGACATGATTATTTCCTCCATGACAATTACGGAGGCACGACAGGAAAAGGTTGATTTTTCTGACCCGTATACGACCAGTCAGCTGATGATGCTGGTTTATAAGGATTCTAAAGTGATGTCGCCGGATGATTTGAATGATCCGGAAGTGGTTATCGCTTCAAAAACCGGTACCATCGGTGCCCTGTGGGCACAAGCCAATGCGCCGAAGGCACAGATCAAGAACATTGATGAAGAGGCGACGGCAGTTTTGGAAGTTGCTCAGGGGAAAGCGGATGTATTCATTTACGATCCTCTGTCAATTATCAGGCATCATGAAAACTACAAGGACACCACGCGTGCCGTGCTTGAACCGCTTCCGAATACGGGCGGTTGGGGTATAGCCGTTGGCAAAGGCAATCCAGACCTGCTGGAGTCAATCAATGCATTTATTAAGACAGCGAAGGAAGACGGTACCTATGACGCGATTCGAGAAAAATACTTGCTTGAAAAAATGAAGGAATTCGAAGAATACGGTCTCGACTTCTTCTTCTAGAGAGGAAGATGACATGATGAAGAAACTGATGAGCTTTATAGCCGCAAGTTGCCTGTATCTGGGACTCTATTATTTTGTCATGGAAAGATCCATCCAGAAAAAACTGGATTTCACAGTGTATCAGGCTTATGGAAAAGTCATTTTGAAAGGCTGGCTTCAAACCATCGCCATCAGCATTTTTGCCGTCATTCTGGCCCTTCTTGTCGGACTGGTGCTGTATATGATGCATGAATCCCGTTTCTTGGTTTTAAGGTATCTTGCAGAAATCCACAAGACCATCATTTTCGGAACCCCATTACTCGTTGTCGCCATCGTCGCCTACTATTACATTGGGTATGCATTTGGTCTGGACTCGAAGTTTTGGATTGGCGTCATTACATTGGCCCTCTATATTGGCGCTTATATTGCTGATATTTATAAGGGTGCCATCGAATCCATCCATATGAACCAGTGGCAGGCGGCGAAGATGTTTGGGTTCTCCAAATTTCAGACATACCGGTATATCATATTTCCCCAGGTGGTCATGACGATTTTGCCACCCCTCGCTGGACAGTTTGCGCTGACCATCAAGGGGAGTGCACTCTTGTCCTATATGGCAACAAGTGAGTTTCTCAACTCGGTGAATACGGTAATGGCAGTATCCTTTGCTTACCCAGAGGGATTTATCATTTTAGCGGTGGGCTATCTGATCATTACTGTACCCATTATAAGGCTGATAAGACATTTGGAAGACAGACTGAATTATAAGGTGTAGCCTATGAATTTAAAAATCAGCAATTTGGTCAAGAAGTATAATGACAAGGCCGTTTTAAATCAAATCAACTTGGAAGTAGAGGATTTTCAGGTACTTGCCCTTATTGGGGCATCTGGGTCTGGGAAATCGACCCTTTTGAGGCTGATAGCAGGACTTGAAGGATTTGAAGAAGGCTGTATAGCGGTGAATAGTGATGCTATTGACGCAGCACGTGTCGATGCTTATAGGAAAAGGGTGGGCTTTGTTTTTCAGGACCATAACCTCTTCAACCATTTGACAGTTCTTGAGAATTTATTGCTCGTTCTTGAAAAGGTCCATAGAAGAAAGCGCAGCGAAGTGCTGCCAGAGGTGGAGGCGCTGCTGAGACAGTTTGATCTCTACGAACATAAGGACAAGCTGCCCCATCAGTTGAGTGGCGGGCAATCCCAAAGGGTGTCCATTGTTCGCGCCTTGTCCATAAGGCCGGAAATTATTTTGCTGGATGAGCCAACCTCTTCGCTGGATCCGGTTTTAACTTATGAGGTCCTGTCTGCCATTGAAAAGCTGGGCAAGCAGAAAAAAGACTTTATTATTGTCACGCACGAGATCGGATTTGCAAAACATACAGCAGACTATATTGTGTTTATGCAGGACGGCCGCATTGTGGAGCATGGTGATGTCCGGATGCTGGAAAATCCAAAAAGTTCAGAGCTGCAGGTTTTTCTGTCAAAAGTGCTCACATTTAAGGCTGATGTGTAGATGCAGGTAGGCATATTGGGTGAAAACTTGTATTTTAAGACAGTGGTTTTGGTGAAATGTTCAAAATAGGTGTTGCACGAATGCTGTGTATCTGTTAGAATAATTTCGAAATAGAAATGCAAAATTATATAAGTTCATTTTAGGTTCTCAATCGGAGATTAATAGGGAAAGAGGTGTAAGTCCTCTACAGCCCCCGTTACTGTGAAGGAGTACGAAATTCAGATATACCACTGCAGCGTACGCTGTGGGAAGGTTGAAGAGTAGGATGATCCCAAAGTCAGGAGACCTGCCTAGAATGTGATATGACGATCTTCGGGGTGAAGATTTGTACATACACGATTGATGGTGTTGATCCTGAATTGGAAAATAAAAACAAAAGGTTCTATTTGCGTAGAATTCATCTTGTTTTTATCAATGCAGCACCGAGCCATGTATAGTCCAAGCCAACCGAATTTTCGGTTGGCTTTTTCCGTTTTTAAGAACCATAATACATAATCGTCTTTGCATGACAAAGACAACCCCTTCCTTTTACAGCCGACCGCACCCTACATTGCGGTCGGTACTTGACCCGAATCTGAACGAATGGACCAGACAAGTTATAGGTCTGGAGTGCATTCGCAAATATGAAAGGCGACAGCAGTGTATTGACCCTGCTGTCGCCTCAAAGCGTTTTTACGATTATGAATTACTTGGATTTTGAATCAATGATCGCCTGCAGGTCGGCTTTTACTGTTGAGAAATCAAGCCCATTTTCAGAACAGTAGGTGCGGACTTCCATCAGTGAAGTGCCCATTTCCATCCCAAGGACACCTTCAATTTCATCTTTGGTCAAACCGCCGTCGAGGAGTTCCTTGAAAAGGGTCTTGCCCTTGATTTGGAGCGGTAATGTTTCTTCTGTGACTTCCATCTCAGCTTCCTCTGCGTCCTCTGTTTCCGAAGGCGGCTGGAGGCTTGAAAGTTCAATCGTGTGCGTGTTCAGGTAGGTCAGCTGATCATCGTCGAGCACCCCTTCGCTGACAAGAATATCTACCGCTGGCTTCAGCAGGTAATCACCTGAAGAGGCATAGTCATATGGCAGGCCTGTATAAAGGGCGACGAAGAGTTTAACAGAGCCGTTTCCAATTTCAGCATCCCCCTCGAGGCTATAGAGCTCTTCAAGCTCCTTGTTCATGAAAGTCGGTCCATTATAGGTATCTGGAACGGCAAAGGCCTCAACAAGCGTTTCCACAGGAACCTGGAAGGCATTCTCCACATCGGCAAATGTATAGGAGCCTCGAATGTCTCCGGGGTTGTATTCGCCTGCAAATTCCCCACTGGTAAAGGTAATTGGTTCCTTTGAAGATTCTGTGCTCCACAGGCCAAGTGCCTGAGAAGTAAAGATGAACACCGCAAAAGCTGCGATGACGATAAGTCCGACTGTTGACTGTTTGACTGTCATGACTTGGCACCCCCTATCTTGATGGTCACTGTATCGGGAACTGGGCAAGCCTGTTCAGAGGTACAAGCGTAGCAGCTGATACACTGTGGGTCTTTAACCTTGGTCATGTGGGCGACGTCAATGCCCATTGGGCATACCTTAGAACACTTCTGGCAGGAAATGCAAGTGGATGCATTGCGCTTGATGCCAAATACTCGGAACGTATTGCTGATGCCCAGCAGGGCACCAAAGGGACAGGCGTATTTACACCAAGGCCTTTCAACAAATAATGCGAGTGCCAGAGTCAGTCCCAGAATGATGAGCGCACTCACAGCGACTTCGCCAGACCAGAAATTAAAGAGTGCATAGTAGGGATCGTAGTCAGCGAAGATGAGTTCGCCACTGACTGCCGTTACATAGACAACCCAGAGCAGAACGAGGTAACGCATGTTGCGAAGGACACGGTCAAGCAGCGGTGGAACCGTGAACTTTCCTTTCAGACCAAGCTTCTTGCCGGCCGCGGAGACCCACTGCTGAATGGTTCCAAGCGGACAGACCCAGCCGCAGAAGACCGGACCAAAGAGCACTGAAAGAAACAACGTGGCACTGAAAAGAACCATGGCAGAAGCATGGATTTTGTTAACAAAAGTTCCGGTTGTAATCAGCTTGTAGAAGCTGACGACAGCGCCAAAGGGACAAAGTGTATGAATCGATGCGGCTTCAATAAATGGAAGATGGACACCGGATTCCTCAAGTGTGTGACCGATAGCTGTGAGGAATAAGAGCATAAAGAATATGAGTTGTACAATATGACGTATTTTAATTTTTTTACCCATAGTAACCTCCTTGTTTAAAATAGTTTATGCCCCAATTTTGACAGCTATGTGACAGAGTGCTTCTTTTTTTATGAAAATTTAGGTAAATCTGCCCCAGCAGTGTGGTCTTTTATTTTGCGCTTCCTAAAAGGCTTCATTCTGATATACTATTGAGGGAGTTGAATACGCAATAAGCGAGGGAATAAGGATGTTTAATGAGTTCGAAAAAGAAATAATCCGTGATTTGCTGACAAAGGAACGCGAGCGCATCGAAAGAGACTTTAAGGACATGGAGGCAATTGGAGAGAGTTTCTTCATCAATGAAGGGCTCCTGTTTGAAAACATGCATGTCAGAAAGAAACTGGAAAGCAGACTGGATGCGATTGAAGACATACTGAAAAAAATTAAGGACGCATAATGACCTAAGTAGCTGGCGAAACCGAAAAATCGGGTTCGCCAGCTTTTTTCTTTTGGGTCTTGTGTATGGAGAAGGGTGGATCAAACACCTATTATATACAAAATGCAATTCTCGGAAAAGCGCTTTCAAGATACGCAATTTTCTAATAATTTAGACTTATTAAAACAGTTGAATAAAGATGTATTTTTTTGATTTTATCGTGTAAAATAGTATCTGTTGGGGATAAATGTAAACTGGCTGTAATAAATATAGAAGTGTCAAAGTGTATACAAGGATGCAATGTGAAATAATCGAAAATCGAAATTTCAATTTTGATAATTTTATAACAAACTTGTGGTATTATTTCTATTTTTCTTATGACACGAAGATACAGTTCGGTTTACGGACTCGAAGAGTCTAAGTTGATTCAGAAAAGGAGAGTTAAAATGGCTAACTTGAGTAGTGATTCAAGTCGTGACCAGTGGGGATCCAAACTCGGATTCATCATGGCGGCGGCTGGATCGGCAGTCGGACTGGGGAACCTATGGAAGTTTCCTTATGTCGCAGGAAAAAATGGCGGCGGCGCATTTGTAATGGTTTACTTTGTGATGCTGTTCCTTGTAGGCTTTACGCTGATGCTTGCAGAGCTTGTATTGGGGAGAAATACCAAGCTTAATGCAATCGGTGCCTACAGAAAAATAAGTAAGCGATGGTCATGGGTTGGGGGACTTGGCATTGCAACAGGCTTTATGATTTTATCCTACTACAGCGTTATCGGCGGTTGGGTTATCAAGTATCTGCTGACGGCAGTTACTGGTGGGCTTAATGTGACCGATGCGACGGTACTTGGTGATATGTTTGGAAATGTTGTGTCATCGACAGGCGGCTCTATCCTTTATCATGCATGCTTTATGATCGCGACACTGGCAATCGTGCTTGGCGGCGTTGGCGGCGGTATTGAAAAAGCAAGTAAGGTTATGATGCCGGCACTTTTCGTGATTATTATTCTTCTGGCAATCCGCGGTTGTACGCTTCCGGGCGCTTCGGAAGGTATCAAATACCTGCTGGTTCCTGATTTTTCAAAGCTTTCAATGGGCGTAGTCCTAAGTGCGCTCGGTCAGGTTTTCTTCTCACTGAGCTTAGGCATGGGCTGTATGATTACATATGGCAGTTACCTGCCTGATTCAGAGAATATTCCTCAAAGTGCTACAATCATTCCACTTCTTGATACGGGTGTGGCGCTGCTTGCAGGTCTTGCAACACTGCCAGCGGTATTTGCATTTGGCTTTGAACCTGCCGGCGGTCCTGGACTTATGTTCGTTACACTGCCAGCGGTATTCGCTTCTATGCCTATGGGCATGGTATTCAGTACACTCTTCTTCATACTTGTCCTTTTTGCAGCGCTGTCTTCGTCGATTTCACTGCTTGAAGTGTGCGTTTCATACGTCGTTGACGAGTACGGTATGAACCGAAAACTTGCTACGTGGGCACTTGGCATTGCAACATTCGCAGTGGGGATTCCATCGGCATTGTCATTCGGTATATGGTCTGAGGTAAAAATCCTGTTTGGAATGAACTTCTTCGACCTGTTCGACTTTGTGACATCCAATGTCATGCTGCCAGTTGGCGGCCTGCTGCTCTGTGTATTCGTTGGATGGGTATGGGGTACGGATAAGGCAGTCAAGGAAGCAACAAACAACGGAAGCCTGTCTTTCGGACTTTCGGGCTTCTGGGCCTTTCTTGTCAAGTTTGTCGGTCCTGTAGCAATCACAATTGTCTTCATAAACTCACTGTGGGGCTTCATCGCAGGCTAGGAAAATGACAAACAAATACTGGGTTGATATGCCAAAATCGTTTACGACGATATTTATAAGGGCCGCTGCTGAGTGCAGTGGCCTTTATTGGTCGTGACACCAAGCGATGACTTCGGTCATACCTTACCCAAAGTGGTGGCGAGGGACTGGATGAAGATAAATTCCGAAAATCATATTAATAAATATGTACATTAAAATTATTTGAACGAAAAGAAGGAAAGATCGGTCTTCATATCGAAATTAGTAAATTGATTTGAATTTGAATTGGATTAAAAGTTAGATGGAAGTGAGGGATTTAAGTGTATAAACAGGCGCTATTCGAAAAGCAAAATGCCGAGAAGGCTGCCCTGCTTAAACAGCAGGAAAATCAGGTTGAGGCAGTAGAAAAAGCATCGAGAAGACAATCGGGCCCATATGCCGTATTTTTTAAAGAGGCGGCGAGCTTGCTGCTTGAGACCGTGAAATTGTCTGAACATCTGGACGACCCAGGCAGAGGGGACACACACCTCGAGGCACTTGCAGAAGAAAATGCACGCATTTACAGTGAACTGTCAGAGGGTAAGTACAGTGAAAGCTTTGCGAATCCGGTTGTTTGTGTGGATCTTTATGGAAAAGCTACAGGTCAGCTCCTTTGCTTCTTATATAGAAAGTGTAGAGAATGCTATGGATACGCATTTGCAGGAAAGCGGTATAGAATATCCAGTGTTCTTGATCTCTTCCTCAACATCCATGCTTCGGTTGAACAGGGAGATACTCAGTCATTGAAGGGACACGTTCGCACATTTGCCAAAATGGAAATGCAGTTCGGAGCGGAAACATATGCCTTGGAGACCTTTGGCGGTAAAAACCGTAGACTGACGCAGATCGTCCTTGAGGCAGATCTTTCAAACCCAAGGTATTTGTATGATATGGGCATCTATGTGTCAGAATACGAGCTGAAAACATTTGAATTTATAAAAAAATATCCTCAGGACAAGATCAATGAGCTTGCTGAGGTCATCGTAAATGCCTATATTGAGGGTTTTAAGCGAGACGGTAAGGACATATCCCTGCGCCATCGTGTACGTGTGGTTGCCGTTGCGGGTCAGGAACGATTGACACGTAGAATACTGGAAGTGCTCGAGGCGAGCAATCTGCAGGGGTACATTGACCAGATTGAATCGACTGCAATCAACAATCAGTACGGCTATGACCACAAATTCGATATGGCGCTCTATCTTGATGAGGAGATGCTGTCATTATTCAAGACTTTAAGAGAAGCACAGTGTGAGCAGGAAAAGGATAATCTTGCAGACTATTCCGGCATACTTTACGTCGAGAGGTTCGGCGAGGAGCCATTCACACCAAAATCCAATACGGCGCGTGTGGTACTTGAAGGAGACCAGCAGAGCCTGTATCAGGAAATGATGCGGTTCTCCCGTATTTTGGTTGAGAAACATATTCCTGAGTCGGAAAGGAGCTTCTGCATCGTCGCATTTCCAACACCAGAAATTGGAGACCAATTTGAAGCCATCTTTGAAGATATCGCAAATGTGAACATGCTGAAGAGTGCAGACTACGAACCCCTCCAGAAAAAACTCACCGATGCTCTGGATAGGGGACATGCAGTGCATGTGCTTGGAAAGGGTACGAACAGGACCGATATCAAGGTTGCCCTGAATAGGCTTGAGGATCCTGATAAGCAGACCAATTTTGTAAACTGTGTTGCCGATGTGAATATCCCAGTTGGAGAAGTCTTTACATCGCCAGTTCTAAAGGGAACAAACGGGAAGCTGCACCTGGAGACGGTGTATTTGGATGGTTTCAGCTACAGTGATTTGGAGCTGGACTTTGAAGACGGTTATATCGCGTCTTATACGTGCTCGAATTTTGAAGATGAAGAAGAAAATAAGAAGTATATTCAAGAGAACCTGATTTTCCCACACGACACCTTGCCAATCGGAGAATTTGCAATCGGAACGAACACTTTGGCATATGTGATTGCACAGAAGTATCAGATTATCGAAAAGCTGCCGATTCTGATTGTTGAAAAAATGGGACCGCATTTTGCCATTGGCGACACCTGTTTCTCATTTGCAGAGGACATGAAGGTCTACAATGCCATCGACGGCAAAGAAATCGTCGCAAAAGACAACGAGAAATCCATTTTGAGAAAAGAGGATGTCTCAAAGGCGTATACAAACAAGCACACAGATATTACCCTGCCCTATGATGGCCTCAGCAAAATAGCCGTCATACTCGACGACAACACAGAAGTTGATATCATCAGAGACGGCCGCTTCGTCCTAGAAGGCACCGAAGCGCTGAACTTACCATTTTCCGAATAAGACCAAAGCATAGCAGAAAAATAAAGAGAAAGAGCTACATCATGCGTGCATGAATGTAGCTCTTTCTCTTTATTTTTCTATTAGGCGCGACTAGCGACTAGAGCAACCGCAGGTTGCTCAGCTATCTTTATTAACTCGGAAACAAGATGGATACAGATTGCACAATCGTATATGGCGCGACTAGCGACATGGGCGATCGAAGATTGCCCTGTCATTTCCTAAGTGAGGTCGAAAGCGTGCGCGACTAGAGCAACCGCAGGTTGCTCAGCTATCTTTGTTCATACAGCTACAAAAGTTTCTGTGCACTTTGCACAAATAGTATAAATTAAAGCTTATTTGAAGGTTTTTCCAAAGTCATTTGGGTATGAGAATCATAAGGTCGCACAGATAGACCAATATGCCACATCATGTGGAAGACAGGAAAAGGAGCGGTTATATGGACTACAACAAAAGCATGTTTCTGGAAGAGGTGGCCCTTGATTTTGATTTGGAGCGCATCGCGAATCTATCTTTGTTTGAAAAATTCAAGTTTGATGACTATGTGACTCTGATTTATCAGGAAGCCCTTTTCGCTGAAAAGGAAGGCATTAGAAATCTGGACAAATCGCCCAATTATACGCGCAACAAAACCTATACGCTGTTTGCAATGCTTGTGCTAAATGGTACAAAGCCTGAAATACTGCGGGAAATTATTATGAATTATGCGAGAAGCTTTGAGAAGAGCGATACCTATTATGCTAAAATTGCCATAATGGGCATTGGTCTTTTGATGATTGTGGAAGAGTATCCGGCAGATGCAATCTTTAACTATCTCATGCTGCTTCTGGGTAGAAACTTTTTGCTAGAAAACAAGAAGTACGATGGCTGTCCTGGAAAGTATGCGGAAATCGACCTGGAGCTTACCGATGCTATAGAGTATAAGCCCTTTGAAGGTGAACTCAGAAAACTGAAATACGATATGCTGGCCCTTCTGAAGCTCTCGCATGAAAAGGGCAAAGGCTTTGTCAAGGAACTCATCGATGATGGCTATGGAAACGATGAACTCAAGTTCTTCTTCAATATGATGGACGTGGAATCGCCTGAGATGTCTGCCTATCTCTATAATGAGTTTATGCAAAGTGACAGCCGTCACAGACGGATTCTAATCAGTGGTGCCTATGCAATCCTTTCCAAATACGATGTGTTCTCTACACACTATATTTTCAATTCAATTATTGGGAAATACTCAAGATACGATAAGGATTCAGGTGAAATTGAGGCAGAGGTGCAGGCACATATCAATGAAATGATGAAAATGGACTAGTCTGGATCATGGGTTTAATAAAATAAAGGGAACGGCTCTAAGAGCCGTTCCCTTTTTACTTAATAACCAATAATATTGAAGATGGAGGAGAATATTGATTATCTTTTAGAAAAGAGTTATCGCTTTTTCGCTTCGTGGTACTTTCTCATGGCATGCAGGCCAAGTGAAACACCGATTACGCCATAAGCAACGAATGCACGGAAGAACTCACCGATTTGTGCGTCACCAAAGAGGTTCTGTCCTGCCTTTGGTGAAACGATGAAGAGCGTATGGAATAGGATAACGCCCAGAATCGCCTGTCCAACAGTTGCGCGAGAAACGGAAGCGCCACCGATCAGCAGTGCTGCTACAGAGAACATACCGATTTGCACGTGGCTTCCGTAAGTGTTGAGTACACTCATGTTCTGAAGGAAGATGAGCTGACCCCATGATGCAAGTACCATGGAAATGGTAATGGCAATGATACGGATCTTGTCAACATGAATACCGGATACCTGTGCGATATGCTGGTCTTGGCCAACGGTTCTGAAGTCCTGACCGAGCTTTGTACGTACGATGACAATATTGAACATGCAAAGCGCGATGATGACGAGTGATGTCACGATTGGCAGTTTGAGGTTCTTCAGCATAGCAATCTGTAGTGGAAGCGACGTACTGAACATGATCCAAGCGGATACAGCAACACCAGCTATGCAAAGCGCCATGGACAAGTATCCCTTGCGCTTGTCAGAGTCTGTAAGGTGTGTGCCCTTGTTGACGAAAAGCTTGAGCACATAATATACGATGCCGATTGCGCATCCAGCAAGAAGGACATAGAAGAATGGCCATTTAGCAAGACCGTCAAGGGCATACTTAATGCCCTTGTCGCCTGAAAGGTCAACTGTATTCCGGATGCCGACGCCAGATGACATCATCATGGCTGCGTCAGTAAATGGAATGATGGTTCCAAGCGCAAACAGGAATATAAACTGATAGATACCATTTGCGAAGAAGCCTGTGATCATTGAAGCAATCATTTCCTGACCACGCGTCTTGTTGAGCAGTTTTCCGGTAAAAATACCGAATACGATGGCAAATGGTGCTGAAATTGCAGCTGCGAGCAGGAAGCCTGGAAAGCCACCGACGCCCCAGTGCGTTACGAGTACGATGGCAAGCTGGCCTGCCATGGCACCAATGGTAATACTGAAGTTCAGACCCATACCAGCAAGAACCGGGATGAGTAGAGACAGTACAAGGAAGGAGTTACGTGTAATACGTGTCAGGAGCTCGCTTACCAGGAAGAAAATCGGAAGACCCGACAGCCACGCACCTACAATACCTAGAATTACGAATAGAATCGTAACACTGTAGTTGATCAGAAAGCTCTTGAATCTTGAACCCAGTGATTCAGTCTGTACAGCTGGAGTCATAGTAGTATCTTGAGACATTATGATTCACCTCCAACTTTAGTAAGGGCATACAGGATAATGCCGTTCTGTACGATCATTCTGAGAACTTCCGAGAGGTTGCCGACCTTTATGGCTTCGTTTGCAACTGGAAGTGCTACGGTAAGCAGACCTTGGAATAGGAATGTACCAATGATAACGTGTGATATTTTAGCTTTTTGAGCCGATGCGCCGCCAATCAGTACTGCTGCAACAGCAGGAAATGCCATCATAAGCGGTGCCTGATACAACTGTACAAAGCCGTAGCTTTGAGCGTAAACTACAATGCCGATTGAAGCAAGTGTTGTAGACATTACTGAACCGATGATTCTGTAGAAGTCAACGTCGATGCCTGACGCTAGGGCGAATTTTGGATTATCACCAGTAGCTCTCATGGCAATACCCATCTTCGAGCGATTAAAGAGCCACACAAGCGCACATGCTGCAAAGAAAAACAGGAGAAGACCAGTAGGAATGCTAAGCTTTCCAATCTTAATCATCATAAAGTTATTCAGTATGTTGCCGAAAGTGGAATCAAGTGCAATGGTAACACGCAGGCCACGACCGATCGGCCATACCATTTCAGGGTGCTTAAGCGGAATAAGAATCCAGACAATACTCATAAAAGAAACGATGGAGAAACCTGTGTAAGTTGCAACCAGCATTTCTGAACCTTTGATTTTGTTGAGCATGATACCATATGCAATACCGATTGCGATTGCAAAAGGCATGGAAATGATAATCGCACCCCAGAATCCAGCTGCGCCGACAAGGCCGAACTCAATGGCGAGCACACTGCCGAGGATACCGCAGATAATACCCAGAGGAAGACCGAAGTTCGGGCCAAGACCAGACTGAATAGAAGGCACCATAGCCAGTACGAGTATGCCGTTCATACCAAATCGACGGAGGGTGTCCGACGATAGGGAAGCAAATGGCAGACCGAGTGATACTGCAGAGAAACAGAGGAATATGAAGAAGAGGGAAATGATCAGTCGAGGGATTCCCACCTTCTTGGTGAAGTCTCTTAATACTTCAGTCATGAAATCGCCTCCTCTTTCTTAACATATTTCTGGTATTCGCCGGCCATCATGAGGCCGAAGTCTCTGTCAGGTGCGTCAGGTGCAAGAATACCTTCGATTTTACCTTCAGTAACGATAGCAATACGGTCACAGACCGCACGGAGTTCAGCAAGTTCACTGGAAGTGATGATTACTGTCATGCCAAGCTCTTTATTAAGCTTAACAAGCAGGTCCAGTACAAGTTTTTTAGCACCGATGTCAATACCACGTGTCGGTTCAGAAACGAAAAGCACTTCAGGCTGAAGCGTCAGCGCACGTGCGACACATACCTTTTGCTGATTCCCACCTGAAAGACGTCTTGTAGGCTGTGTTGGACCTGTACAGCGGATATCCAGATCTTCGATCATCTTAAGTGCATGACTTCTGATTTCAGAGAAGTTTGCTTGTGTAAATGGACCGTATTTCTTAAGATATTCACCTTTGATCTGCATTGTAGTAACAACGATGTTGTCTTCGATAGAGGAGTCAAGGAGCAGTCCCACACCTCTACGGTCTTCTGAAACAAATGAGAGACCATGCTTTAGAGCATATTTAGTATCGTTGAGTTTGAGCGGTTCACCCTTAAGGAGCAGTTCTCCACCTGAAGGATATAGGCCGCAAACCCCGTTTGCGATACCAATCTTACCTTGTCCAGCCAGACCACCGATGCCAAGTATTTCTCCCTTGTGAATTTCCAGGTTAATTCCCTTAACTTCTTCACCAGGCATATCAACATGGAAGTCTCTAATGGACAGGATTGTTTCGTTATTGATAGAATCCTCATTGGATTCTTCCTTTTGAGTCACTTCTACTTTACGGCCGACCATGAGCTCAGCGAGTTCAAGGACATTTGTGTCCTCAACGGCACGTGTTGCAACAAGTTCGCCATCGCGAAGGATTGTGATATTATTAGCTGCCTGCATTACCTCATCAAGACGGTGCGTGATGAATAGTATGGAAATGCCTGTTTTCGCAAGCTTTTTCATAGCTGCGATGAGGTTGTCAGCTTCTGATTCTGTAAGAACCGCTGTAGGCTCATCGAAAACGAGAAGCTTGATGCCCAGCTTGTCAATTTCCCGGGCAATTTCTATGAACTGCATGTGTCCAACCGGCAGTCCCTGAACCTTTACCCATTCATCTATGTTCATGCCCAGTGTGTCCAGGGCCTTTCTTGCATCTTTGTCCATTGTTTTGCGGTCTAAGGTTTCCAGATTCTTATTTCTGAAAACACTACTCACAATATTAGGTTTGGTTATTTCACGGTTCAGCTTAATGTTCTCAGTCAGTGTAAAGCCTGGTACGAGCATAAACTCCTGATGTACCATGCCGATACCAAGTTCCATTGCTTCCTTCGGGGATTTCACCAGAACGGGTTTGTCATCGATGATGACTTCGCCTTCAAAGCCGCCTGTGCTATGAATGACTGGCATACCGAACAGGATATTCATCAGCGTTGACTTTCCAGCGCCGTTTTCACCTAGGAGTGCATGAATTTCACCTGGTTTAACTTTAATATCTACACCTTTAAGAACGCGATTCCCGTAATATTCCTTAACTATGTTGTTCATTTGCAGAGTATATTCTGCCATCGGGAAACACCACCTTTTCAAATCTCTCCACACATGATTTCGATTCAATAAATTAAATAGTATTATTGCCAAAATGTAAGGCTGCCCGTGTGTTGGGCAACCTCACATATTTTGTTGAGTATGTCTTATTTCTTAGAAGTCTAGGAAGTCCATCATAGTCATCAGGTAGTTGTCGTAGTGAACGCCACTTTCATCAAGCTCATTCAGAGTAACGTCAACGCCTGCGTATGTATTGAACATGTCGTTAAGTTTTGCAGTGTCAAGCTTGTTTTCGATTTCGCCGTTTGCCCATGCAAATGCATAGTCAGCAGAACCTTCAACAAACATCATAGCAACTGGAACTGGCCATGTAGAGAAACGACCTGTACCGCCTTTAGCTGCGATTTCATTTGTGATTTGGTCAACAGCAAAAGCAACATCGCCTTTTTTATCTTCTGGAATCTCGATACCAAGTGCTGATGGGAAGCCGTGGTATGGAGATGGACAGCATGGCTGTGGATAGATTGCGCCTTGGTCAAGAGCAGCTGAAATCAGTGGTACCTGCATTGAGCAGTTTGTGCTGAAGAAAGCAGTATCTTTACCGTATTTTTCTACCATTCTTGGAACATCTTCAAGAATGAACTGTTGAGCGCCAGATACACCAGCATCGCCAGTTGGATCTGGAGCAGTAGCGTCTACGAATTCAAGACCGATTTCATCACAAGTTTCCTTCATCAGGTCACGACGTGCTGATAGAAGTGCGTAAGACATGTGACGTGGGAATGAGTAGTGTACAAATACCTTAGCGCCTTGCTTTTTAGCTTGCTCAGGAATAGTACGGCCCATTGTAAGCTCGTCCATAGCCAGAACGATGTCAGCCTTGTCAGCGATCATCTTAGGGTCTTCCCCAGGAACGCCAGCGATGATTAGAAGATCATCACGAAGTTCTTTAACCTTCTCGATTGCTGCAGAAGTACCAGGTACAGCTTGAACGATAATCAGAGCTTTTACTTCAGGATCAGAAGCCATAGAAACCAGGTTTGCAATTGTAGTCTCTTGCTCGTCCATGAACTTGTCTGGGTACGTCATGATCAGAACGCGGTCTTCACCGTATTTTTTCTGAACATTTTCAGCAGCACGATATTCTTCCTCGTTCTGTGATACAGTACCAGTCATGATACCGATCTTAAAGCTAGGTGCTTCAGCAGTGTCTGCTGCAGCTGATTCTGAACCTGTGTCTGCTGGTGTATCTGCTGGAGCTGGTTTAGAACAACCTGCTAGCATACCTGCAACCATTACCAGAATCATAAGTAGTGACAATAGTTTTTTCATGTTTTTCCCCCTCCAATAGGATGTTTATAACAACGCACAATGCGTTATTAACATTTGAAACTCTGTATGACACCTTGCCTGTTCTGTTATATAAGTATGAAGTTGTCAAACTTAATATCCTTACTATTACATTTATGAATAATAATGGATATATTAAGATACAGAGTAGCGCAGAGGTTTCCAAATCCCCATAATGGAAGGCTGTAAAATCCAGCCCTGCAAACTTGACTTGCGCTATGGTGATAATACATAATTCAGACAATTCAGTCAAGCTGGCGAAATGTATAAAATAAATCGCCTGAGTATAAATATGCACTTTTACAACAAAGTACTAATTTCGAACAAAATGCACCAATCCTAGGTATTTTGTGGCGTTTAGAACTTTAACCTACCGTTAGTTAGGGTGATTGATTACACATATTTTGCATATTAAATTCTAAAATATGGGAAAAACAGCATACGAATTGAGATGAAACCAGTGTGGGTTTGCTATCAAAAATGCATAAAATTGTAGGAGGATTTCATTTTTAGAAGCCCTCTTTTTCCATGTATTTTCCGTGTTTTTCGAAGAATGTTACAGAACAGATGCATTTTTATTTAAATATTAAATTTACGTAATAATTTATATTAAAAAAGATGTGGTCTATGAACAAATCATTGATTTAAGAAGATGTTCAGCATATTAAAATGTTGTATTTTAGTGGGCGCGGCAACATGTTCTAATAAACGAATCAACAACAAAATTTACATAAAATTAATACTTGCCTGTGCGGGTGTGAACCATTTGTCACAAGTTAGGGGGAATATGGTACGGGTAGAAATTGGGAACAGCATTTATTATAATTTAAAGAAAAGGACAATGTGGAGGGGCATATGGCAGTTCAACTGAAAGAGCTACTAAGACTTGAAGTTTTCAAAGACTTTAAGATTGTTGCCGGAGGGTCAGGTCTTTCACGGCATATATACAAGGTTGGCATATTGGATTATGAAATTGGAGATGTAATTAACTCAAATTTCAATGAGGGGGAGTTCGTACTTACCAATCTAATGCTTATAAAAGATGACATAGGCAGAATGGAAGATATCGTAAGACGTCTTATAGTGAATCGTACAGGTGGGCTCGCGATCAAGACGCTTTATTTTGACAAGCTGCCGGACCCGGTTATGAAAATGGCAGAGGAAGCTGGTTTTCCTATTTTCTTTTACGACACGGTCTACTATGAAGACATTATTACGTCGGTTGCAGAGGTCGTGAAGCTTTCAGGTGAAATGGAGAGTAAGTGGATGCTGGTGGACCAGCTCTGTACAGATACGCTTTTGCCAGCTGAAGTAAAGGAGTCTGCACTGCGTTTGAATCCGAATTTCAAAGCATGGATGACTGTTGTGAATATAGGGCAGGCAATTTCAGAGAAGACCATAACCTTTTCACCTTATCAGGCCAATCGCATATTAAGCGAACAGCATTTGTGCCTGGAGTATAGGGGCAAAGTGACCTTGATACTTAGTTTCGACGATGCCTCAGAAAAAGAGGCGCGCATTCGGGACACCCTTCATTCAATTGGAATTGATGAAGCGAGTCGCAAAATTGGAATCAGTGGCTCAAAGGCACTGGATGAAGTCAATGAAGCACTCCTCGAAGCACGGTACGCACTTGAGTTTGCGCAGTCAAAAGTAGACCAGTCCATAATCCGGTTCGGCGATATGGGCATGTACAAGTTTTTAATGCCGCTTAGGACCAATAAGTGGATGATGCAGTACTGTGTGAATCTGGTAGAGCCGATTGTGGAATACGATGAAAAGAATGGATCAGAGCTGCTTCGAACGGCGCAGGTGTATTTTGAAGTTGGATGTGACATCAAGGCGACCGCCGAAGTCTTATTTCAACATGGCAACACGATCCGTTACAGAATGGACCGCATACGACATATTCTTGAAAATGATGTTAAAAAGGAATATGTTGAGCAGGAACTCGCGGTGGCAGTGAGACTGTATGACCTAATCAATTAATCTCTTTGCGTATAGGTCAGGTCACTTTACAAACCTATGCGCATGTTGCATTATAAATAGAAAACCAAGGTGCGAGGAGATGAAATGAAAACTAAGCTTAGCCGTATAATAATCAGTGCAATGATTGTATCCATTTCAGCCACATTCAATTCATCAATGATTACAAAGGGATTTATTTTAAGCGCGTCAGGAATTATGCTCCCCTTGCTGCTTTACTTGAACTGGGATGTGATCTCCTTAGAGCTTTGTCCGGTAGTTGCGCTTATATCCCCACTGCTCAGGTGGTTTCTCGTTTATGAACCGGGACACGGCTTTGAAAATGTCATAATGGTCATTCCAGATGGACTATTTTATATCGTCTACGCAGTTGTTTTCTATTTGGTCTACAATTGGCATTTTCAGAGAAAACGGGAAATCAAGTACGTACTTATTGCGACTTTTCTAAGTGATGCCATTTCGAATATGGCAGAAATAAGTGCACGGGTTTATCCGGAGTTCATCCACTATGCCATGATCAAGCCTGTAATTCTTATTGCACTGGGCCGTACGCTTATTTTGCTCGCAATACTTGTGCTCATCAATTACTACAGCGGTTTCTTAAGTCGTCAGGAACATGAGAGAAAATATAGAAAGCTCATATTGATGGCTTCGCAGCTTCGAAGTGAAATATATTTTATGCACCGCAATTCTGATCGTATTGAGTCTGTGATGAACAAGTCTTTTGAAGCCTATAAGATTATTCGGGATTCCAAGACCAGCCAGAGTGTACAAGAGCTCCTTCTCGATGTTGCAAAAGATGTTCATGAGTTGAAAAAGGACAACTTGCGTGTAATCTCAGTCATTGAAGGTCTGTATCCGGAGCTTACAGAAATCTATCAGATGACAGTTGAAGAGATCGTCAAAATGATTGGCGTCAACGTAAAGGAAATGCAGAGGGACCATTCTGGACGAATGTATTTTACCTACAATGTAAAGAGTGCATTGATTGTTAAGTCACACTATCTGTTTATGTCTATTTTGAATAATCTGGTATACAATGCCATAGAGGCTGGCGATGAAAATCGCATGAATTATGTGGAATTGACAGTATTCGAAGAAGGGGAGAATCTTGTTGTCAATGTAAGCGATACAGGTACTGGGATTGAGGCGGAATATCTGAATCGGATATTCAATCCCGGCTTTACTTCCAAGTTTGATACGCATACAGGCGATTCAAGCAGGGGTCTTGGTCTTACTCTGGTGAAAAGCCTGGTAGAGGTTGATTTTATGGGACAGATTGATGTGTACTCCTTTGAAGGAAAAGGAACGACATTTACAGTCAGAATACCTGTTACGGTGTTGAGGGGAGAAGTATGATGCGGTTTTTTATTGTGGATGATGATGAAAATGTGGTCTTTTTACTCAAGAACATTATTAAAAGTGAGCACCTTGGTGATGTGATTGGTTTTGCTTTTGATGGTGAAACCGCTTATAAGGACATTGTGGCCATGCGTCCCGATATTGTTCTAATCGACTATTTGATGCCAAAAATTGATGGTGCCGCTGTTGTTGAGCGCATAAAGGCAGAAAATGATCAGACACATTTCATTATGCTTTCTCAGGTTTCTGAAGCAAAAATGATTTCTGAAGCTTATACAAATGGCGTGGACTTCTACATACATAAGCCCATCAACAAAGTCGAGGTAGAACGCGTCATAAGATTCATGATAGAAAAAGTTGAAGTCATTAAGAAACTGGAAGCGCTTAAATCAATTTTGATGGTTGAAGCCCTGAAGAAATCAGATCTTGAGACAGAGGGCGGTTCCAGGCGAATCAAAAGGATACAGAAGACACTCAGTGAAATCGGCATATATGGTTCAAAAGGTGCGAGCGATATTATGAAAGTATGTGAGTACCGAATTGAAAATACAGCATCTGGGGTTCCTGTTGCGGATATCTGTGTCGCCTTGGGTGAAAACCCAAAAATCATGATACAGAGGATGCGCAGGTCAATAGCTGTTGGCCTCAGAAATCTCGCACATCTCGGAATAGAAGACAACATGCACGAATTTTTCATAAAGTACTCAAGCACCTTGTTCCATTTTGAAGACGTTCGTGGGGAAATGGAAATGCTAAGAGGACGGAGTGAATCAGGTGGACGTGTGCATGTTGGAAGGTTTATTGAGAATCTAATGGTGTCATCAGAAGAAGAATAAAAAGAAAATTTGAAAAATTTAAACGAAGTTGCGTGAAGCTTGATGAAGTCCCATGAGGTCTCTGCTCTATACTGCGGTATAGAAACAGAGGCTTTTTTTATTGTGATTCTTATTATGAATTTCAAGTAAGGGGGACATGAAATTGTGTAAGCAGGAACTGTCGCGCAAAATAGAAGCGCTGACGATTGAACTAACAAAATGTAAGAGTGTCGTTGGTACAGAAGGCGAAATAGACATCAGTAATAAGATCTATTCAATTTTTTCGGAAATGGAATACTACAAGAAGCATCCAGAGTATCTTGAACTTCAGGATTTTAAAGATGATGCGCTTGAAAGAAAAAATGTAATTGCCATTTTACGTGGTAAAGAGACACCGGAGAATAAGGCTGTTGTCTTGATTGGACATACGGATACCGTAGGTGTGTCAGATTATACGGGTTTTGAAGACTATGCGACACAGCCGGAAGAACTTATGGAAAAACTTAAGACACTGTCATTGTCCAGTGAAGCCAGAGATGATTTGAATTCAGGAAATTACCTGTTTGGCAGAGGCATATTTGATATGAAGTGTGGCGTTGCTACGATAATGTCGATTATTGAAGATTTGTCCAAGAATCCAGAAGACTTCGAAGGGACGCTTGTGTTCGCGGCAGTAGGAGATGAAGAAGGCAGCTCCGGTGGCATGCTTTCCTTTGTTCCAAGACTTTCGGAAATCAAGGACCAGTATGGCTTGGATTATCAGGCTGTGATAGACACGGATTACATGGCGCCGAGGTTTGATAATGATGACAATAGATACATCTACATTGGAACTGTCGGCAAACTCATGCCATCCTTTTTGATTGTCGGTAAGGAAACGCATGTGGGACAGCCTTTCAAGGGTCTTGATCCCAACCAGATTGGTTCAGAAATCATTCGGAAGGTCAACTGCAATATGGCCTTTTCAGATGTTGCAGAAGGCGAGGTATCTTTGCCGCCAATCACATTGAAACAAAGGGATTTAAAAAAAGAGTACTCCGTTCAGATTTCGACAAAATCCAATCTCTTCTTCAATTACGCAACCCATTCATCGACACCGGATCAAGTGCTTGAAAAGATGGTTGGCGTAGCCCACGAAGCTTTTTCAGACGTAGTGAACATGTTAAATGAGCGCTATGACGTATTTTGCAAATCCAGTGGATTTCCATTTGGAAAATTGCCTTGGCAGCCACGGGTCATGACTTACGACGAACTGTACAATGCTGTTAAATGTGAGCTTGGCGAAGCGCTGGATGCACATATTGAAAAGACCAAGGCATTCCTTCTTGAGAATGCATCACTTTGTGAACGTGAGTTCAGTCTAAGGATTGTGGAAGAAGTCCATGCACTTTGGTCAGATAAGAATCCGGTTGTAGTCGTTTATTTCTCACCGCCTTATTATCCGCACAATAACGTAAACGGCAAAAATGACAAGGAATCCAAGCTTCTGAGCACGGTTGCCTCCGTTGTAGGAAAGCTGGAAAGCAATTATACAATCGTGAACAAGAATTTTTATCCATATATTTCGGACTTAAGTTTTGTATCAGCGCCGCAATGCGATGACACAATCGATTCACTTAAAAACAATATGCCTGCGCTTGGTTCTAGGTACCGGCTTCCAATAAACGATATGAAGGCACTGAACTTACCAGTTGTCAATATTGGCCCTTTTGGAAAGGATGCACATCAGTACACGGAGAGAATCGAGCGGGACTATTCATTCAATGTTGCACCGGGGATGGTATATGACACAATTCTAGGAATTCTGAGTTAGTGACGTTACTGTAGATGTTTGTGAATGAACAAGGGGGATACTCATGGAAAAATTTTATGAACTAATTGGTCATATTTCTGGTGTGATTTGGGGATTGCCAATGATTGCATTACTCGGTTTTGCAGGCGTTTTTCTCTCGGTAAAGCTGGGATTCTTTCAAATAAAATACGCTCCGTATATTTTAAAGCAGACTTTTGGGAAAATGCTTAGCCGTGAGAAGTCCGGTGAAGGAACCGTATCGCCATTCCAAGCGGTAACCGCAGCTCTGGCTTCAACCGTTGGGGCTTCGAATATCATCGGTGTGCCAGCCGCAATAGCCTTTGGAGGACCTGGAGCAATATTCTGGATGTGGGTTATTGCAATACTGGGGATGGCTGCAAAATTTTCCGAGATTGTACTGGGTTACAAGTATCGTGAGAAAAATGCCGAAGGTGAGTTTGTCGGTGGTCCCATGTACTATATCGCTAAAGGAATGAACCTCAAGTGGTTGGGCGTCTTCTTCTCCCTATTTCTCATGCTTGAAATCATTCCAAGTGTAATGGTGCAGTCAAACTCCATCGCCTCTTCAGCGGCAGAATCGTTTGGTGTCGCACCACTGGTGACGGGTCTTGTACTTCTTGTAGGCATATCCATCGTTGTCATTGGCGGCATTCAGAGAATTGGAAAGGTTACTGAGAAGCTTGTACCTGTTATGGCGGGTCTTTATATTCTGGCCAGCCTGGTGATTGTTCTTCTCAATATTGATAAACTCCCAGGTGTCATCAGTCTCATTATCGTACACGCATTCAAACCGATGTCGGCAGTCGGAGGATTTGCTGGTTCGGCAGTGGCTGCAACTGTAAGATGGGGTGTTGCACGTGGTGTATACTCAAACGAAGCGGGTATGGGAACTGCACCGATCGCCCATGCTGCAGCTGTGAACGATCATCCAGTAAGACAAGGTTTCTGGGCGATATTTGAAGTAATTGTAGATACCCTGGTTATTTGTACAATGACAGCATTTGTCATTCTATCCTCAGGTGTATGGAATACTCCAGAAGCCATTGCAAACCCATCTGGAATGCCAGCAATCGCTTTTAGCCACTATTTCGGAAGCATAGGAAGTTCATTGGTTACAGGATCACTTCTATTCTTTGTACTTTCAACAGTCATCGTTATCATATTCTATGGTGAAAAGCAGGCAGAGTTCCTGTTTGGAATCAAATTCTCAAAAGTGATGCGATTTGTATACCTGGGCTCCATTCTGGTTGGTGCCATTGGAGGGGCTAAGCAAATATGGCAGTTTCTTGACATATTGATGGCCATGATTATTATTCCAAATATTGTTGCAATACTATTCTTGAGCAAGGAAGTGGTAGAGTTGAAAGAGGAATTCTTTAGCTCAAGTGACTTCTATTTAAAAGATGTTGGTGATACGGATGAGCGTCATGCAGCTTAGATGATCAAGCTGTATACCGCAAAAAACAAGTGAGTATATTTTAGAGAGCTGCAAGACACAATTTATGTGTTTTGCAGCTTTTTATATTTATTGGAATATCCAGTTCAAATTTGGGAAATATCAAGTAAAATGGGGTAAAGGATGTATACGGATTGCTGTGAGCAATGCCAATCAATGATGATGAGAAAACATGAGGGTAGGATGGATACTATGGAAAACAGCAAATTGAACAATGAATTGGAGCAAGTCGCCTTTCTTGAATCCATTGTCAGCGAGCTGACGCAAATCGGTATAGAACTGTCTGCGGAAAAGGACGTTGACAAGCTCCTTGAAAAAATATTGATAAACTGCATGGATATTACAGGTTGTGATGCCGGAAGCCTCTACTTTAAGGAGCTTTGTGACGATGGTGAGTCCTGCCTGAGGTTCAGATATACACAGAACAGGTCCAAGCAGTTTCCGTTCAAATCTTTTACATTGCCTATTAACAAGAACAGTATTGCAGGTGCATGCGCCTACAATGGTTCCCTATACAATTTGAAAACCATGAATGAGAGTTATGAAAAAATCGGCATACGCCATGACTGCAGCTTTGACAAGTCCATGGGCTACAAGACGGCGAACATGCTGGTCATTCCCATGAAGAACTACGGTGGTGAGGTTATTGGTGTTCTGCAGCTCATCAATAAGAAAAGGAATCCGAAGGAAATATTCGACATTCCAGAAACCATACCTCAAAAGACAGTGCCTTTTCTTGATAAGGAAGCCGAAATCATTGAAAGTATCGCAGCACAAGCAGCCATACTGATTGAAAGAAGTCAGCTCTTTGACGAAATTGAAGACTTGCTTGAATCCTTCACGGTCTCACTTGTTACCGCGCTTGACCAGCGAGACCCGATTACAGCAGGTCACTCCAAGCGGGTGACAAGCTATGCACTGAGCCTTGCGCACAAGGTCAATGAAGTTGCATACGGACCCTACGCAGATATCCGTTTTTCTGAGGAGGAGTATAAGGAAATGTACTATGCAGGACTTCTCCACGATGTCGGAAAAATCGGTGTACGAGAATTCGTACTTATGAAACGCAATAAGATGGAAGATGCAGACATTCGCGCGCTGCTTTTCAAATACAAGTGGATTAAAAACCACCTGATGCTCAAGGGGAAGTCTGAGGCACTCACTGAGGATGAACAAACAATCCTTGAAAACATTGATGATTACTACCTCTTTGTGGAAGATGTCAACAAGCGCGGCTTCATGCCAGATGAGCTCCTTGAAAAACTTCAGGTGATTGGAGCGCTCAGCCTGTTTGTCGGAGAAGATGCTGACGGTGAGCTCGAAGAAGTAAAACTGCTCACAGAGCATGAGCTTGAATCACTGAGTATTCGCAAGGGCACACTGACTCAGGAGGAACGGGCCATGATCGAGTCCCATGCACGATTCTCCTTTGAAATTCTGTCTGGAATCAAGTGGACCAGAGAACTGAAAAATGTTCCCATTATCTCTGCAGCCCATCATGAAAAAATGAATGGCAAGGGGTATCCGCAGGGACTCACGGCGGATCAGATGCCACTTCAGGCTAGAATGCTGGCCATCGCAGATATATTTGACGCGCTGACTGCAAAGGACAGGCCCTATAAACCCGCAATTCCGATTCCGAAATCACTGGATATTATTAAGGAGGAAGCCGAGCGGTATCATCTCGATCCGGATTTGGTGGATATATTTATTACTGAAAAGGCATATGATATTGACGCAGAGGGGGAATCAGCTTGAATGAAATGAATGTCACATTTTGGGGCGTTGTAGGTTCTTGTCCCGGGGCAAATCGAAGCATATCTGAATATGGTATCGCGACCCCTTGTGTGGAGGTGCGCGTAGATGATCTTATCATTGTTCTGGACTGTGGAACGGGGGTTGTTCCACTGGGCAGAAAGCTGAACGATGAGAGGCCGCTTGACCTCCACATGTTCATTACCCATACGCACTGGGATCACGTGCTTGGGATGCCTTTCTTCTCACAGGCCTACATGCCAGAGAATAAAATGCACATATACGGCTTGAAGCGTGAGAATATCACGTTGGAACAGGTTTTTCGCGGTCTGATGGCCTATCCTTACTTTCCAGTAGGATGGGAAACGATGAAGGCAGATATTCAGTTTGTTGAACTCAATCCATATGATGTTGTCGAGCTGTCGGAGAATTGCAGGGTCGAGTCTTTTCCGACATCGCATCCAGGCGGCAATCTGGCTTATGCAATCTACGGAAATGGAAAGAAAATGGTCTATATGACAGACCTCGACCACAGCAAGATGGATGATGCGTCTATGATTGAGTTTGTGAAAGATGCTGATTTAATGATTTATGACGCGAATTTCACCCAGGAAGAGTATGAAATGGACCGCTATGCAGGGTGGGGACACTCTACTTGGGAATTTGGACGTGACCTGGCAAAGCGTACAGGCGTGAAGCATCTGTCCATATTCCATCATGGGGTTCAAAGGAAAAAAGAAGAAATGCACGAACTGGAAACCGTGCTTTATCAGGAAAACATGCACATCAGCGTTGCCCGCGAGGGCATGACGCTGAGACTGTGAGGCGCATATGAGGTGGCATGAGAGCATAGGGGTAAAGGAATCTAAAGCTATTTCAAAAATGCTGGTGGCAGTGCTGGTACTTCTTTTGATGTTGTCCTCTGCGGGATTTGGACAGTCGATTGAGGACCTTGAAAAGCAGGCAGATAGTTCTGCTGGGAGTGAGCGTATTGAACTCCTGATCAAGATGTCGGAGCGTGAGAGCGGTTTCGATGCCAAGCATGCCCTTGAAATTGCTGAAATGGCTCTTGAGGAAGCAAATGGACTTGGGGATGCGCATCTCATAATCGATGCGCGTAATCAGGTCGGATATGTTCACGTGGTTCTGGATGATTTTGAATCTGCATCGACGGCCTTCCAGGAGTCTTATGCAGAGGCAGTTCCCATTGGCTACAACAAGGGTGCTGCATTCAGTCAGAATGGATACGGCCTGCTTTGGGCAAATGTCGGAGACTATACCAAGGCACTTGAAAACTTCGACCAGGCCGATGAGCTTTTTTCAAAATCAGGATACCTCCTGGGCAACGCCTTTACCATGAACAACAGGGGTACTGTGTATGACGCTCTTGGAAACTACAAGCTGGCCCTGGAGCAGTATATCGAAGCGCTGAAAATCTATGAAGACAATGACAAGCAGGAAGAAATTGCGGTGACCTACAACAATATCGGTGCAATCAACGCTAAAATGGGCAACGTGGAGGATGCGCTCGAGTATTATTCCATGTCCTATGAAATCAATGAATCGCTTGAGAGAACCATCGATATGGCCCATGGCCTCAATAATATCGGGACCCTCTATTCCGATCTCGGTTATTATGAGGAAGCCCTTGCCATGTTCAACAGTACGTATGACTTGGCATCACAGGCTGATGTGAAGGGGCTTGAAGCGACGGCCCTATTCAATATGGCAGGTGCCAATCAGGGCATGGGAGACTATGACTCGGCCCTTGAGAATTACAGTGAATCCATCGCCCAGTATGAAGAAATCGGTGACCAGGAGGGTATGATTTCCGTGTTTAATAATGTGGGAACGCTTTTCTCCGAAATGGGTGATTTTGAGTCCGCACTGGCACAGCATACAAACGCTTTTCAGATGTCCAGAGACATTTCATACAGGGATGGACTTCAGTCATCGCTCAAGAACATGAGTCAGGACTATGAAGCCCTTGGAGATTATGAAAATGCAAATCGCTATCTGTCACTCTACGCAGAACTGCGTGAAGCCCTCAGAAGCGAAGAAGTTGCAAAGCGATTCGCCGATGCGCAGACCATTTATGAAACGGAAAAAAAGGATGCGCAAATCGAGGAACAAAGACAGGTCTTGACGCTTCAATCCTTGAGAATAAAACTGATGACAGCAATTATTACCATCATTGTTATTTTCCTTCTTGTGGTCGTCGTCCTATCCATAAAAATATTCCAAGAACGACAGAAGTCAGAGAAGCTTCTGCTTAATATTCTGCCAAAAAAAGTTGCCGACACGCTGAAAAAGTACGGGAAGACAGAACCGGAGAGTTTTCCGGAAGTCACCATGTATTTTTCAGACATCGTGAGCTTTACGAGTACCTCAAACAATCTGGATCCGAAGTTTCTCATTGAGGAACTCAACGACATTTTCACCATGTTCGACAACATCATGGAGAGTCATGGCTGTGAGCGTATCAAGACCATTGGCGATGCCTATATGGGTGTATGTGGTCTGCCGGCACCCAATGAGAACCATGCTGAGAATATTGCAAGAGCGGCGGTCGATATTGTTGCAGCCCTTGAAGAACGTAATAAAACGGCTCAGCAGTCGTGGCGCATACGTGTCGGAATCAATACGGGTCGGGTTACCGGTGGCGTGGTTGGAATCAAAAAGTACATTTACGACGTATTTGGCGACACGGTGAACACGGCATCAAGAATGGAATCCAATTCAGAACCGATGCGGATCAACGTTTCCAATACAACATACGAAATCCTAAAGGACAAGTTCGAATTTGAAAAGCGCGACCCGGTTGAAGTTAAAGGAAAAGGCGTATTCCAGATGTATTTCCTAAATCCGCCTGATGAAAAGGATGACCAGCCTGCCGATGAACTTTCTGGGGAAAGTGCCTAGGCCGAGCAGGAATCTCAAGCAGCTTTGTATAATTATCTATACAATCGCTGATGTGAATAGGGGTATATTTGAATCTCGTGTCTTGTGCGCGAGATTCGTTATGATGTGTGAGTACCAAAGAATTGAGGAGGCGTTATGACAATGAGCAGTATTTTTCGAAAAGAACTAGCGACCCTGAAGAAATACATACCCGGCAAACCCATTGAAGAGGTTAAGCGTGAGTATGGCCTGACAGATATTATCAAGCTGGCTTCCAATGAGAATCCTCTCGGTCCTTCGCCGCTGGCAATCCAGGCAATCAAGGACGAAGCGGACAAGGTCTTTCTGTATCCTGAATCTACAGCGCCTGCACTCCGTGAGGCGATTGGGAATAAATACAACATTTCATCGGACCAAATCATGATGGGTAATGGCGGGGAAGAAATTCTCAAGTTTATTGCCCAGACCTTCATTAATGAAGGGGATGAAGCCATAATGGGAACACCATCCTTTGGGCTCTATAACATCTCGGTGTCACACATGGGCGGGATTCCTGTGGAAATTCCGTTGACAGAGCGCTTCGAACATGATTTTGGGGCCATGCTGGACGCTGTGAACAAGAAGACAAAGCTACTATATATCTGTAATCCCAACAATCCTACGGGCAACATCATGACGGCTGAGAAAGTGCACAAGTTCATTCAGAAGGTTCCAAGAAATGTAGTGCTTGTGCTCGACGAGGCCTATTACGATTATGCGGTGAAGAACCCAGCGTATCCGGACAGCTTGAAAATTCTTGAAGACAGACCCAATACCATCATTCTGAGAACATTTTCAAAGGTGGCTGGCATTGCGGGGGTACGCATAGGCTACGCGATCTCCTCTGAAAATATCATTGGTGAAATGTCAAAGGTCAAGGGTGTCTTCAATGCGAGCAGGATTGCCCAGGTAGCAGGTCTTGCCGCACTTAAGGACACAAAGCATCTGGAAGATACGGTGGAGTTGAATTACGAGTCGCTGAGTCTGATGGTGGACTGCTTTGAGCGCAATGGTCTAGACTATATTCCATCAAACGCGAACTTTGTTTTTGTGAAGACGGAGAAATCGTCAAGGGAAGTCTATGAAGAACTGCTCAAGCGTGGCGTCATTATCCGTCCAGGCTTCCTGTGGGGACAGGAAAACTGGAACAGGATCAGTACGGGAACTCGTGCCCAAACCCTGCGTCTGATTGAAGCCCTTGAAGACGTTATCAAGTAATTGGATGTTTGAATTGTAGGCGTGGAGGCGGGGAATTTCAAGACTTTCCCCGCCTCTTCTATTTTCAAACCAGATTTCGCTGCTTGGGGCACCAGGGTTCCGGTGGATGCTGTAAAGAATCTGGACAGATTTTCTTGACAGATGATAAAATGAGGCGTAGTATGAAAACGGACATACCGACGGTAGGTAGGTGGTGATTGATTGTTTAACGAAAGTTTAGAAAAGCTTGAGACAAGAGACCGTATTCTTGCTGTTGCAATGGATATGTTCTCGACAGAAGACTATGGCAAGGTGACCCTGAAGGGAATTGCCCAAGCGGCGGGGATTTCCAAGGGTGGCATTTACCATTACTTTGAAAGTAAGGACCATCTGCTCTCTGAGGGTATTCAGTTTTCCTTTCAGACGATTTTGGGGCAAATGGACCATCTGCTCAGTTCGGATATGCGGGCTAAAGATATCATTGCCACATGGTTTGAAATTGAAAACATGATGGGTGAGTACGCAGATATCCTCTTGGGAGAGAAGGGGGCTGAAAACCTGCTGCAGTTCATGTATCTCATGTTGACTGCTGTGAAGAAATCACCTCAGGTGCGGACTTTCATTGGCAGCATATATGTTGAGACCATTGATAAGATCGAGGAGATTTTCAAAAAAGCACAAGCGTCTGGTGAAATCAGAAAAGACATCAGTCCAAGAGGGCTTGCACTTCAGATGACCACTTCATTTGAAGGCGCCATTCTGCTGGGTGGACTTACAGAAGCATTCGATATGAAGACACTCGGGCACGAACTCTTTGAAACATTTTGGGAACAGATAAAAGCATAGTAGTGCATGGTCAGGGCGCTTGGCGCTCTGATTTTAGGCGAACTGCATACCGACGGTCGGTCTTTTTTTAGAAAAACTACATACCGACGGTCGGTTGGGAGGAGGGTCTTATGACAAGAAGCAAGGTACTGAGTGCAAGAGGGCTGGTGAAGCACTTTAAAATGGGTGAGGTACGTGTCAAGGCACTGGATGGTGTCGATTTTGACATCTATGAAGGGGAGTTCATTGTCATACTGGGTCCGAGTGGTTCTGGCAAGAGCACACTGCTTAACATGATTGGCGGAATGGATACACTGGACGCAGGGTCTCTTCTGTTCAGGGATAAGGCGGTGCATGAAATGGATAAGAAAGGACTTGCCCTATACAGACGAGACGCCGTTGGCTTCGTATTTCAGTTTTATAATCTGATTCCCAGCTTGAATGCTTTTGAGAATGTGGCACTGGCAGCTCAGATTTCCAGCCGGGGTCTGGATGTTGAAAAAACCCTCGCTGAAGTGGGGCTTTCAGAGCGGATGGACCATTTTCCATCGCAGCTTTCAGGTGGACAGCAGCAGCGTGTGGCCATGGCAAGAGCCATTGCTAAAAATCCTGATATTCTCTTATGTGATGAACCCACCGGCGCACTGGACTCCGAGTCAAGTGAACGGGTGATGCAGCTGCTGAAAAGCATTAACAGAACCTATGACAAGACGGTGATTGTAATTACCCATGATAGGGATATTGCGATGGTTGCTGACCGGGTATTCCACATAAATGACGGTCAACTGACAGATATTGAATGCAATGGGTGAGGACGGGTGATTAAATGCTACTTAGAAAAATGCTGCGGGACATACGCAGTCAAAAAGGCACCTACATGGCCTGTGTCCTGATTATGGTCATTGGTCTTATGACCCTGAATCTGTTTTCCATCGGTTACGAGAATTTCAGTATTTCCAGAGACAGCTACTACGCATCTATGCAGTTTGCTGATGGATTCGCACATATTAAGGGTATGCCGGTTTCAGAACTTGAAAAGCTGGAGGCAATTGATGAAATCAGGCAGGTTGAAGGACGCCTTGTGAAGGATGCCCGCATCGTGGGGGCTGACGGAGGCGAAAGCGCTTATTTGAGATTGGTAAGCTTTCAGCTTGAAAATGAGGGACTGAACCGATTCGAACTCCTATCTGGAAGCATTGGAAACACAGAAATGAACGACGTCATACTGGACAGCAAGTACTACGATACAAATGGTTGTGAACCAGGGGACGTCATCTCTCTTGCGGTTGAAGGGCGTGTTGTCGACGTAACAGTTAGGGGAAGCGGACGTTCTCCGGAGTATATTTATGCCCTGCGTACAGACCAGGACTTGTATCCCGACCCTGAACGCTTTGGGATTGCATTTGTTCCATACGACACGATGAAAACCATCTTAAGAGCTGGCCAGTCTGTAAATGATGTGTCCTTTATCCTCGCCGATGGCTATGACTACAAGGATGCAGAGCACGTCATCAGAGCCATGTTGGAGCCTTATGGACTTCTGGATTTACGCAGCAGGGAGGATCAGAAGAGCCATCTTTTGCTCACTTCTGAAATAGATGGCATGAAGGGCATGGCGGTAGCGATGCCTGTGGTCTTCTTGGGCGTTGCAGCTATGATCATGGTTATTATGCTTAAGAGACTTGTCGAAAAGCAGCGGGGACAAATCGGGGTCTTCAAGGCTTTTGGCCTGACCGATGGGCAAATCTTGATTCATTATTTGGGCTATGCCCTTGTCATTGGTGTCCTGTCTGGTATTTTCGGGATAGCAGTGGGCAATGCAATGGTTGTGCCGTTTACACGCATGTATCAGACCATGTTTAATATGCCGCTTGTGATGCCGGAGTTCTCTTATAAGTACGCGGTGATCAGCCTGTTTCTGGCAACGCTGTTTTCTCTCGCAGCCGGCTACGGTGGTGTGAAAGCGATCCTGAGAATCGAACCGGCAGAGGCTATGCGCCCACCTGCACCTGCCCAGTCAAAGGGCACGATTGTTGAGAACATGAAGTTCCTGTGGTCTAAGATGACCATCATCAGTCGGATTGCAGTGCGAAACATGTTTAGAAATAAGGGGAGAACGGGCTTTGTTTTCATAGGGGTCATGCTGACCTATGCGATTTTAGGCATGCCCTGGGCCATGAAAGAGAATATGGACATCATGATTTATGATCAATTCGACACGGTCACGGTCTACGATATGAAAGTGGACTTGTCCACACCAGTCCTTCGACGCAATGCAGTCTCAGAAATCATGCAGTCATCGGAAGTGGATTATGCAGAATCGCTTATGGAAGTACCTGCGCTTCTATACCACCATGGTGCCAAGGAGGCGGTCAGTGTCCTTGGCATAGAGGCAGACAGTCAGCTCTATCACCTATACGGTGAAAATGGAGAGCTGTTGCAGCTTCCAGACCAGGGCATGATTTTATCCGACCAGCTGGCTGAAAAAATAGATGCCCAGGAGGGCGACCTGATACTGGTCAAGAGTCCCTATGCACGTTGGCCTAAGGAAACGATTTCGGTACAAGTGGTGAAAATCATTCCTCAGTACCTTGGTCTCAATGCCTATATGGATGAAAATGCACTGAGTGCGCTGCTGGATCAGCCGGATTTTGCCACTTCGGTGATTGCACGAACGGATATGTCCGGTGTCGAGGCGGTAAGAGCGCGTTTTGACGAATCCAGTCAGGTCTTTGGTGTGAACGCCTCAGAGGAACTCATGGACAAGTATGGAGAGATGATGGAAATGATGGGTGCCATGCTGGGCATGTTTGTCGTAATCGGGATATTATGCGGCTTTTCTATTGTGTATGCGTCCTCCATGATTACTTTGTCTGAACGAAACAGAGAGCTGGCCTCCATGCTGGTTATTGGACTGAACTATTCGGAAGTCAAGCGGGTGCTGTACCTGGAACAATGGTATACAGCCTGCGCCGCTTTTGTTCTGGGAATGCCCCTTCTAAGAGGGCTGGTGAAAAGCATGTCTGTAATGATGGCAAACGATGTATACACGATGCCGACGAAGGTATCGGCGCTGACCTTTCTTTCGGCGGCGATCCTGACCACGGGGTCCATTTTAATGGCACAGTGGCAGCTGGGTAGAAAAGTCGAAGAAATTGAACTGGTTAAGTCCTTGAGTATTAGAGAATAGTGAGGCGATCTTATGAATAAGAAAAGAATAGCGGGTGCATTGATCTTTGTGGCCCTTGCTGCAGGCCTAGTGGGTCATAATTTTAATCAAGCGGTTTCTGTGGAGACCATTCGGGTTGAAAGGGCCCTGTTCGCAGATACCTTTGTCGAGGATGGGGTTGTTTATGCTGGTGAAGAAGGCCCGGTAACTGCACGTACAGGCGGTATTGTAGATCGGATTTACGTTGAAAACGGCGACGCGGTAAAGGCAGGCGATGCCTTGGTGGCATTTGATTCCACCCAGCTTGAACTGAAGAAAAAGGCTGTAGAAGGTCAGTTGATCAGCTTGAATGGACAGCTTGAATCCGAATCTGAAAAGGTAAAGGATCCGGATATTGAAGCCCAATGCAGTGCACTTGCCATCGCTGAGGTGAATATGAACCAGTGCAGCGCTGATAGGGACCGCGCAGCAGAGCTTTATGGAGTGGGTGCACTGAGCCTTCAGGCGTATGAGGTTTCTGAAAAGGCCTATAGGGCTGCTGAGCAGACCTATAAAATGGAGTTGGCCAGATTGAGCAGTCTTAAAGCACAGAATGAAATTGGGGATGGCCTTTCCACTTTCTATTCAGGCCAGATCATGCAGCTGCAGGCTGAACTTGAACTCATTGAAGATGAAATTGAAAAGAGTGTTCTTTACGCACAGATGAACGGTATTGTGACTGAATTTGATTTGGAGGTCGGACAGGCGGTTGCAGCCATGACCCCTGTAATGAAGATTATCGATACGGACCGTGTCGAAATCGAGTCCATGGTTCTTGCTGAAGATGCGCTTGGGCTCACCGTGGGAGATGCGGCGTCAATTGTGCTGCAGAGAAAAGGTGTTGAGCATGTGATTGAAGGACACATTTCAAAGATTGGCCCTTCGGCAATAGAAACCGTATCGGCACTCGGCTTAAAAGAGCGACGCGTATGCGTTACTGTCCTTCCTGAAAATACAGAGGCGCTTAAAATCATTGCAGGTTCGGATGTCGACGTTTCCTTTATGCTATACCGCTCAGAAAATGCGCTCTCTGTACCGAAATCAGCAGTCTTTCCCATTGAATCCGGAGACGGTCTATGGCTTGTAAAGGATGGAAAAATCGTGCTCCAGCCCATTGAGACAGGTTATGAAGCGACCAGATTCATTGAAGTCATTTCCGGACTTGAGCCGGGTGCGCACATTCTCAAGAATTTTGATGCGGATGGAATCGAGGAAGGCGTGAAGGTAAAATCGGATAATCTCTAAAATTATGTTTAATTTAAGGACCCAAGCTGATAAAATATACTTGAATGTTCAAGGGTGTGTTTGGGAGGAAAAATGGATTTTAGAGTACTTAGAGAAATTGGGATGATATCAAGGTGTCTGAATACGATCGCAGATGCGGAATATAGACGGTTCAATCTTGAAAAGGGGCAGTATCTTTATGTGGTCAGGGTGTGTGAATATCCTGGAATCAATCAGGAAACACTGTCCAATATGCTCAAGGTGGATCGGAGTACGACTGCCAAGGCGGTGGGAAAGCTGATTAAACAGGGCTACATCAGAAAAGAGCGGTCACAGAAGGATAAAAGGGCTTATAAACTCTTTCCGACACCGAGAGCGCGCCAAGCCTATGATGCACTTCGAAGTGTAGAAGACAAGGCGTCAGAAACCACATTGAAGGGATTTTCCGACGAAGAACGAAAGCAGGTGCTGATGCTTCTTGCCAAAATGCGTAAGAATACGGAAGCGGATTGGGAAGAAATGAAATCAGGCCAGCGTCAGTTTGTAGCAGACGAATCGGAGTAAAATAAAAGCCCCCCAGTGGTATGGGTGGCTCTATAATAGAAACATATAAGTATTATGACTCATGCCTGAATAGTGACTCGTCTTTTTCAATCATTGAATTTACAATGTCGAGTGCGATACAGGCATTCATTTTTTGAATATCTTCGTCCATCTGGTGGAGCTCTCTTCTTGAGAATGATTCGATGTTATGTTCAGCGACACCACATTCACTCTCAAGCACATTGCGTCGTTCCTTGAGATTGATAATCTCGTCGAGAAGTGCTTTTTTACTCATAAACTCACCTCCTCTTATATGAAGTATTTACCCTTTTCTGCGATATTCGAAGCATAAAAATTATCAAAAAGGTAACCGGTATGCAGTTGGGTAATAGGTGCCTTGTTATGCTTTTGAAACTATTTTTTAACCGCTTTGTGAAGATATCTCAAGGCTGTGTGTGTTAAACTCTGAGTGACACAGCAGGGTGATCATGAAAGAAAACATAGATGAGAAGTGAGGAGCATAAATATGAAGAGACTACTTAAGACGGCGGCACTTTTTATGACAGTGGCTGCCATAGCGGGTTGTCAGCCGGTGGCAGATACGGATGCAGGTGTGCACGGTGTCGGGACTGAAGAAACGGTGGCAGAGGAAAGTTCTGTTTTGACGCTTGATAACATAACCGATGAACAGCTTGCAGAGCTTACAGGCTTTGATGCGGACTTTAAGGCCTATTTTGAAAAGGGACCCACGCGTGTGACTTTTTTAAAGCGGGAAAATGAGGCCCTGAAGCCCCTTGGAGACATCGCGATTTACACAAATGCTCAAGCGGATTCGACGGCGCTGTATATTTACGAAACAGATGGTGCGGTTGAAGATGCAAGACTGGATGAGTTTACAGGCAGTGTATCCACCGAAGGTGTGGAATATGACTGCATGTTCTACAGCTTTGGGTCTATGATGGAAAAACAGCCGAGTGAGTCTGCGCTCTCCTATACCAAGGAAGACCGACAAGCCTTTGAAGAGACACTCGTGACCGAGTTTGAAGACAAAGCGCTGTATGAGCTTCAGGACTACCTGGGGGTCTATGTGCCGCTTTACAGATATGAAATCAAGGACAGCACTTTAAAACTCGACACCTATATGATTGTAAGCCCGGTAGGCTACACGGCAAGTACGGATGTGAATGTAATCTACGACGAGACGGGTGCGATTCTGTCCATTTACATGGGTGACAGCTATGGACCTGAAAAGATTGATCCTTTCGAGCGATTGTATGAGGCAGCTGAATAGGAGCGAGGCATATGTCTTATGAAGACCGGTGGTGCATTGCAGATGATGATGCGTCCATCAGACAAGCGGTAGTATTCATAAATAGAGCATTCTCTGATGTGGCCGACCGATTCGACCTGATGGCCGACCGGCACAGGACACACGGTGCCCATATGGATTTTGGCGTGTTAAAGTCAGAAATATGCAGGGGCTTGAAACTGGTAGTCCTCCACGATCCGGAAACGGGAGAGCAATGTGGGGCAATCGGTATTGAGAAAACAGGTGACACCCACTTTGAAATCTCCAGGGTCTGTGTAGCGCCTGAGTTTCGTGGAAGGGGATACGGCAAGGAAATCATGCTTGCTGGTGAAGCCTACATTCAAAAGCACTTTGACGTATCTGACAGGGCGGCAACGCTCAGTCTTGGGTGCATCTATGAGGACACGCGGGCCTTGTCCCTCTACAGGGCGCTTGACTACCGCACCACACGGGTCAAAAGGTTTAAGAAGCATCCCTTTAGCATTGCATTTATGGAAAAAACAATTTAAGGCGCCGATTATGCAGCAAAACTGCATAATCGACGCCTTTTTAGTTTTCTATGAAAATTGAAAGTGTCAGCATGGGGTGCAAGCGACCCTAGAGTGCGTCGTTTACACAGATGCGATTGCCATAAATGCCTCGTATGGTTTAAGGCCTGTAAGGTGATCTGGAAGGGCTTCTTTGTAGTTGTGAATCAGAATATCCTTGCCGGTCATTTGCAGGTCAATATCTGCAGGGGTGTCTGAAAAGTTGCAGACGCAGTACAAAGTCTGATTGCCAGCCCTACGTGTGTAGGCAAAAATTTGAGGATGCCCCTCCATAATCAGTTCAAAATTGCCGCTTATGAAGATGTCATGGGCTTTGCGCAGGGCGATGAGCGCCTTGTAGTAGGAATAGACAGAATCAGCTGTTCCAACCTGCTGGGCGGCATTGATCTCCTTGTAATTGGGATTGACTGCAAGCCACGGTTGGCCGCTTGTGAATCCGGCATTCTCTTCAGAAGACCACTGCATTGGCGTGCGCGCATTATCACGGCCTATGGTGTGAATGCGCGACATGAGCGTATCATGGGCTTCTCCCTCCGCCGTTTTGATACGGTAGTAATTCAAGGTTTCAACATCCTTGTAGTCCTCAATGGCATCAAACTGAATGTTGGTCATGCCCAGCTCTTCTCCCTGATAGATATAAGGCGTCCCCTGCATGCCGTGGAGGAGGGTAGCAAGCATTTTAGCGGACTCAACCCTGTAGGTGGTGTCATTGCCCCAGAAAGAGACGCTCCTTGGCAAATCATGATTTCCAAAGAACAGGGAGTTCCATCCTTTGCCGTAGAGCTCGTGTTGCCATTTGCTGAAGATTTCCTTGAGCTTTTGCAGGTCAACTGGACCGGCGAGCCATTTCTCCGCATCACCCCATCTGGATTTCACATGGTCAAACTGGAAGACCATGGAGAGTTCACTCCCGTCAGGATTCGAGTATTTTTTTGCATCTTCTATGGTTGCGCCCCAGCATTCGCCTACGGTAAGGATATCTCTCCCCTTGTAGGTCGCAGCGTTCATCTCCTGGATATAGGGGTGAAGCATGGGGCCGTTGTCTGTAATCTTCTCATCTGGAATCTTGCCAATGACTTCGATGACATCCATTCTGAAGCCGGCAATACCCTTGTCCAGCCACCAGTTCATCATTTTGTAGACATCATTTCGCATGGCTGGGTTTTCCCAGTTGAGGTCAGGCTGTTCCTTGGTGAAGAGATGGAAGTAATACATGCCAGACACTTCATCCAGGGTCCATGCCGGACCACCGAAAATGGAATCCATGTCATTGGGAACCTGTCCCTTGTCATCTCTGAAAATGTAGTAGTCCCTGTAAGGGCTGTCCGGGTTGGCTTTTGCCTCCTCAAACCACTTGTGGGCATCGGAAGTATGGTTGACTACAAGGTCCATGATGATCTTGATACCGCGGTTTTCCGCTTCCTCTATGAGTGCATCCATATCTTCCATGGTGCCAAAGAGCGGATTGATTGCGTAGTAGTCAGAAATATCATAGCCGTTGTCTGCCATGGGAGAAGCATAAACAGGACTCAACCAAATGACATCAATCCCTAAATCCTGCAGATAGTCAAGCTTATGGGTAACACCTCTAAGGTCGCCCGTTCCACTGCCGCTTGTATCGTTAAAGCTCGCTGGATATACCTGATACACACATGCCTTTTTCCACCAGTTTTTCATTGTGTGACTCCTTTCGCCTGTTGAATCATTCCATATAAAAAGTGTAAAATTTATTTAGAGAATTATCAAAGGTGTTGGTTACACATATTGGAGGCGAATATGACGGTAAAAGAAGAACACGTTGCAGTGTATGACCTTTTTGACCGCATGGCAAATATCATTCAGGACCTCAACAACATATCAAATTACGTGGATGAGGGATGGCGGCTGACGAATGCGCTGCAGAGCATGCTTGGCAAGGTTTACCGCTACGAGGGGTCCACAGTGTCTGAGCTTGCGCGGATATATGATATAGATTTGAAGAATACGACACGGTATGTGAATGATCTGGAGAAACGCGGACTGCTGTATAAGGAGAAATCGGGCAGACAGAAGATATTGAAGCTTACCCCGCAAGGCCACCAGCTGCACAAGATTCTCTCCGATGCAAAGGGCAGGCTTCTTGATAAAATCATCGACGCAATCGGGATGGAGGGTGTCAAGCATACGGCCAAGCATTTAGAAGACATTGCAGCACAGACCCACCTCTTTTATGAGTCTGTGCGGGACGCGGACCAGAACCTTACAGGAGGTCAAGGCCATGAGCACAAAAGCGGAACTCTTTAACAGAAAAGCGGTAGGTGTACACAGTCAGCCCGAACGGATCATGGACAGCCTGAAGATAAAAGCGGGAGATACTGTACTGGATTTGGGAGCGGGTGGCGGCTACTTTTCACTCAAGTTCAGTGAAGCGGTAGGGGCTGCGGGCATGGTTTACGCTGCGGACTCCGATGCCGGGATGATTGATTACATAGGGACTTATATAGAAACCCTCCAGCTGAAAAATATTGTGACCTTGAAAACCAAGGGGGGTGTTCCCCATGTGCCCAAGGGGAGCTGTGACCTGGTCTTTGTTCGGAATGTGTTTCATCATATTGCCAATCCCACCCTGTTTTTTACGGCGCTTTCAGATAAGCTGAAGGCAGGCGGCAGAATTGCTGTCGTCGAGTATAAAAAGGGGGGCGGCTTGTCCTTCAGTGCGATTTTCGGTCATGGAATCTGTGCTGAGCAGATTGTGGAGCTTATGGCGTGTGCGGGTTACGTGCCCCTTGAACGCTTTGATTATTTGAAGAAGCAGTCCTTTATCATATTTGAAAAGGCCCTGTGATGGCGGTGTAAACAAGGGGATAAGGAAGACTTAAGGAGTGAAAACGATATGCATATACTGGAGAATGAATACCTGTCGGTTATGGTCAATCGGGAGGGCGCGGAGATTTGTTCAATCAAGCGCAAAGCAGATGGAAAAGAGTACGTCTGGCAGGGAAATCCTGCATTTTGGAAGAGGCATGCCCCGGTTCTTTTCCCTGTAATCGGCGCACTTTCGCCTGGGCGCGAGACTGGCCTGAGCAAGCATGGGTTTGCGCGAGACATGACCTTTGAGTGTGTGGACAGTCAGTCTCAACGTCTGGTCATGGCCCTGGTTTCATCTGAAGCGACACGGGCAGTGTATCCCTATGACTTCATCTTGAGAATCATTTATACACTATCGGACCACAAGGTGACCACGACCTATGAAATAGAAAACCGGGGCGCAAAGACCATGCCCTTTTCAATAGGCGGGCATCCGGCCTTCAACTGCAATCTGGATTCGGGTCGTGTCCGGGTGGTGTTTGAAAGCGAGGAAATGCTCTCGACCAGGCTGATAGACCTTAAAACTGGGCTTCTTAACGGAGAGCGGATAGAGTGCAAGGCAGATGGCGGTGTCCTTGGCCTCAAACCGGAGACCTTTGATATTGATACCCTGATTTATGAAAATCTGAAATCTACCTGGGTGCGCCTTGAAGACGAAACGACAGGCACCCATTTGAAAATTGATTTCGACGGATTCCCCTATTTGGGAATATGGTCTCCAAAGGCGCCTTTTGTATGCATAGAACCCTGGCAAGGCCTTGCGGATTCACTGGGTGATTCCGGGGACCTCTTTTCAAAAGAAGGTATGGTTCATCTAAAGGCAGGTGCAGAGCATACCTGCAGTTTCGAAGTCGAAGTCTTGAAATAAACCCTTATGGAGCGGGGCGATTTTATCCCGGCCGATTTGGTCCAGGAAACTTTAAGATTTCCATTTTGGGGTATAAAGAATATGTAGGAATATGGTTGTTAACACTGCGTATATAGGCTTATTGGAAAGGAGGACTCTCTATGAAAAGGCATTATGAAGTTCAGAGTCAGAACACCATGAGTCAATGGCCTATTAAGGTAAAACGTCCAGAACAGATTCCGCATAATCTCACCGAAGTCTTGGACGCCGAGTTTGGCGCAACCTGGCCATACACGGTATTTATTCCTCCAAGCAAATGGGACGCAGATGGAAAGCGTGCAAAGCTGTTCTCCATGTTGGATGATGGTGTAATGTATTTTGAAGACATGAAAACGGAGGTGAAGCAGCTGTTCTATCCTTTCAGGGATATTCTTTATCTTGAGATGGGAAGAATGCTCTTGAGCTCATGGATGACAATACACGGAATTGTGAACGGACAGTACAGACAGTCTACAATCAGCTACAATACCGTGAGAGATGATCTCTTCGATCCAATAATTGAACGTATCAGAACACAGATTACACCACAGGACAAACTGCTTGAAGGTAAAAACGGCGAGCGCCTCACTGACCTTAAACAGCTCGATACGAAATTCCTCAACTACACGAAGCAGTCACTGCTTCCAGGGGAACAAATCATCAATATCATCTATCAGCCGAAGGTTCTGAGCGAGACCGGCATTACCATTGAATCCCTGCCAGAGCACACGCATGCGGTTGTTCTGACAGACAATGAGCTCATACTCATTAAAGAAGACAATCACAAGTACAAAAACATTCACAGCAATTACGGGGTCGTAAGGGATTTTATTCCGCTCGGTCATATTCGCGATATGATTACAGAGGTGTATGCTTCAGGACTCAAAATGCATCTCAATATTGATGACAGGGAAGAAATGGATAGACATTTTGATGAGACCCAGTCAGAAAGACTTTCGAGTCTGGTTAAGAAATTTAAAATGCTGATGCACTAAGAAGAGTGTGTCGAAATTGCTGACAGTCTGAAAATCGGTCACTTTGGATACAAACAAACGCCCCACATCAAGTGGGGCGTTTAGGTTGTCGACAAAGTCGACAAGATGACAGACTGTAGAAAACTTCGAAAGACCAGGCGCGGATAAAATCCGCTCTGTGAGCGTACACCGCGTACGTGATCAGATCGGATTTTATCCAGCAACGCAGCATTTCGGCGTTTTTCTACAGTCTGAACGCCCCACATCAAGTGGGGCGTTTGCTGTACTCAGTCTATTTTTTGAGGAAGGATCCGCGCATAAGGAACTCGAATACCTTCTCGCCTTCCTCTGGATTTTCTACTTCAACAATGATGTTGTTTGGGTGCTCTTTGACGATGTACATAGAGCCAATGATAGATTTTGCATTGACCTTGATTTCTCCAGATTTAAGATAAACTTTTCCGCTAAGTGTCGTAACAAAGTTTACAAATTTTTCGATGTCTTCGATTTTGATGAATTCAGCTCTCATAAGAGTCCTCCCTTTCATGTGGTGTATCCTACGCTTACAGTAAATATATCACTGTTTGGGTGAAATAAACAGCTTTCTTGGAAAATAGGAAACGTTTCTTTCCCTTTTTACTAAACTTTTCTTATTTTGTTTCACACAAGGGACAATGTGATGCAAATTTGGTAGAATAGAGTATGCGTTAAAATTATTTTAATGAATGGGGGATTGACATGCATCTACTTCAAACTGAAAAAAATGCGGGGCTATTTGCCTACCTGCGAAAAAAACCATATGTGAACCTGAATATGATCTGCAAACTTGAAAACACATCGATTCCAGTCTATACAGACTGTCCTGAAAATCCTTCAGGTGTGGTTCTGAGAGATGGCTACATGCATTTTCTGTACACGGAGTCTGAAGCGTTCATTGAGGCTGTTCTTGATACCTTCATGTCCGATGGCTATTTTGGATTCTCGGGTGTTGACCAGTCGATTGCCCAACGTATTCAGGCAAAACGCAAGCTGGACTGGGAAAACCCATGTACCATTTATGCCTATAAAAAGGACCATGTGGACCTGATTGACTGTGCGTACACGGTCAAATCACTGGATGTTTCCGATGCTGAAATCGTAGATAGTTACTATGAATACAGCAATGAGAACTCCCTGGAGCGCATCCGTGAGGATATCAAAAACAGACCCTCCTCCGCCGTGTATGATGACGGCAAACCGGTGTGCTGGGTTCTGGTCCATGAAGATGGTTCCATGGGCATCATGTACACCCTGGAATCCCATAGAAGAATGGGCCTTGCCGAGGTTGTCTCGAGAGATCTCACAAAAAAGCTTGTCGATTTGGGCAAGGTCCCATTTCTGCAAATTGTCGACGGAAACGAGAAGTCTCATGGTCTCGCCGCAAAATGTGGATTTGAACCAGTTGGAAAATGCAGCTGGTTTGGTATTGTCTGCGGAGAGGCACTGAGGGATGAAGAATAGAGCATAGCATGTCTATTCCCATAGGAATGCCACGGCCCGTTTCCCGAGAATATAATCATCGAATATTTTATTCCCCTGGGCACCGCCGATGCCTGCGCATACATGCAGGGGCAGGAGATGCTCAGACCTTGGGTGGCAGTAATCTGCACCGGGCAGCTGCTTCCAGTCTGCCAGCCTGTCCCAAGTGCTTTCATCCTCCGAATCAGCGCAGCAAATATCAATGAGGCTGTTTTGAAAGTCATTGTTAAGAGGGTCTTCAATGCGTCGGCCCCTGAAGTCAAACCCACCCATGTTGTGATAGGAGAATCCAGATCCGATGAAGAGGAGATTGTCTTCCAGCAGCGGGCGAAGGGCCTTGCCTATTTGCAGGTGGGTCACCGGATTCAGCCCGTGGTGGAGTGAAATCTGAATAACGGGAATATCCGCTTCAGGATACATCATCATAAGCGGTATGTAAGAGCCATGATCATAAGGTCTTTGTGGGTCGAGTCGGCAGTCAATGCTGCTTTGAGATAAGAGGTCAGCAATCTTTTCGGCAAGGGGCTTGTTTCCGCGACAGGGATAAGTGATCTGATAAGCCTCTTCGGGAAATCCGTAATAGTCATAAAGCATGCCTGGTGTTTCACCACTTTGGATGGTGACCGTGTTTTCTTCCCAGTGTGCACTGAAGACGACAATTGCTTCAGGACGCCTAAGCTGGGTGGGCAGGTCCTTCATAAAGGTGACCATGGTTTCATGTGTAGGGTCTCCTAGAATCGGAAGTGGTCCGCCGCCATGGGAAAAATAGATGATTTGGCTTTTGTTTCTTGTACTTGTATGTGACATGGTGTCCTCCTTATGTTTGTTCTATCCGTTTGTATTTACCCAAGTCCGACCGTGTCTATCCTGCTAATTGGAATCACTCCCATGAATTTTTACCAAATTGATAAGACTTTTCTCTGTGAGTCTGGTACGATTCAATAGGCATTTGATTGGAGGCAGAGAATGAAACAAATGAGAAATAGAGGCATTGTGGGTATTTTGGCACTTTCGATTTCCTTAAGCGGCTGTGCAGAGCCCGTAGAACCGCTGGAGGCTGAAGTTGAGGTGGCGATTGAAGAAGATGCCTTGCAGGAAAGTGAACAGGCACTATTTACAGTCGAACCGGAGCTGTACACCTATGACAGTGCATATTTGAAAATCGATTTGGAGCTCCCTGTCGCAAAACGCGGAGACCGTATCGATCTGAATGCAACACGTGTTCTGCAAAAGCCCTTTCGGGACGCAATCAACATGGAGTTGACAAATGCAGATTTGAACGCTGCACGCAATCCAGAGATGGAAAAGCGCATTGTTAAGGGCGGATATGAAGTCGAGTACGAGGACCAGGACCTTGTCGCGGTTGCGGCTAAGCCAGAGCTTGGCTACATGCGGGATGTATCCGCTGTGCTAAAAAATTCAGGGCAGGAACTGACCTACTCTTCACTGGAAAACAACCATTTGGACTGGACGACGGTGGGGGAGTATCTTCTGGAATCAGGCATCTCGGAAACAGATGCAAGAAATAGAAGGAATGTCCTGGGCACATACTATGTGACAGCGTCAGAGCTGGTGTTTGCCCTGCCTGCGTGGTTTGCCGGAACAGACACATCCCAGCGCGTTCGCATTCCGCTTGAAGCGCTGGAACTGAATCGTGAGAGCTTGATTCACCAAGATGAGCCTGTCTACCAGATCGGTTCAAAGCAACACCGCGTTTCGACGCCTTATTTTACCCTGTCTGGTGAAATCCCAGTGTTTGAAAGTGAACTTTGCCAAGAAACGGCAAAGGAACTTTCTGCCTTCATTGAAGAGCAGGTTGTGGTAGGTGAGCAGATTATGGAGGACGACTCCAAGCATGTTTACGAAAGCAACAAGGATGCGGGGTTCACCTATCCGCCGGATGTACACAATGTCCAGTTTGATGTCATGCGGAATGATGCGTCCTATGTCAGCTTTTATATGACCTACTACGAATATACGGGCGGTGCCCATGGCAATCATTACGATTTGGCATACAACATTGATACGGCGACTGGAAGACGTCTTGAACTTGAAGATATTTTCAAAATGGACGTGGATTACGTTTCTGTTTTGAATGCGAAAATCCACCAGCAGATTGTCGCTGCAGCTGAGGCGCATGAGCGCATATATGGGGAGTCCTACAACCCCTATGCGGGTTTTGAAAGTATCTCTCACAACCAGCATTTCTATCTGACGGATGCATCGCTGGTTCTGTTCTTTGATCTGTATGAAATCGCACCCTATGCGGCTGGGATTCCAATGTTCGAGATTCCCTTCTCTGAGATTGAAGACCTGATGCAGTAGAAGATAATAAGCAAGCCCCTGGTTTGAGCACCTATGCGTGCTCATAAACCTGGGGCTTTTTAAGTGTCTGGAAAATCTTATGCAAGGGGTGATGGCAGCTAATAGAGCTCTGCGTAGATATCTCTGATTTCATCACGTGTCAGTTCAACATAATTGTTCTGAAGCAGACGCTGCTGACCGGCAATAACGCTGTCCGCCCAAGCTTCAATGGCGCCTTTGCTCATGCCGAAGTTGCGGAGCGGCTGTCTGGTAATCAAGTGGTCCAGCATTGTCGCAAGCGTGGTCCATACGTCCTGTGGCTCCACTTCAAGGATGTCTGAAAGGGCTAGACTCAGTTCGCCTAAAGTCCCCTCTGGATTTTTGGCGTGATATCTGCTGAAAACGGCCATGAAGAAATGATAGTTGGCCTCTCCGTGTGGAACATGGCAGGTTCCACCAAGCGGATAAGACAGTGCATGTACTGCGCCTACGCCCGCGTTTCCAAAAGCGACACCAGCCATGGTGCTGGCAAGAAGCATGTCCTTGTGGTGCTTGTGGCGGTCTGCTGCGCCGTGTTCAAGCAGGTGCGCGTAAACTTCCAGAATAACAGTGGCCGCTTCTAGAGAGAGGGTCTTTGTAAATGCGTTTGCCTTTGGGGAAACATAGGACTCAACAGCGTGGATGAGGGCGTCAACCGAGCTGAACAGATAGTTTGAGTAAGGCAGGTCCTCAAGCAGTTCCGGAATCAGAATCGCGTGATCCGGTGTGAGCAAGGGGTCTGCAAGCCCCATCTTAGTAGACTTTTCAGGGACTTCTATGATGGAGATGTTGGTTACCTCACTGCCTGTGCCGCAGGTTGTAGGCAGGCAAATCAGCTCGTGGGCCTTTTTAAGCGGAACGTTTCGCTCGAAGGCGTCGAGGGCATCGGTCACCGCATCAAGGATCAGTACCTTTGAGATATCAAGCACGCTGCCGCCGCCAATGGCGATAAGTCTGTCAAAGGGTGCCGCATTTGCGTCACGAAGGAGGGCTGTGACCTTCTCGCGTCCAGGCTCGCCCTTTCCATATGTGTCGTGGAATATAAAACGGCAGGGCAGGTTCAGATTTTCAAGTCTTCGTGAATACATGCCCTTGCTGGTGAGTATCAAATCATCTTCAGTCAGTGTAAAAGCAGCGCTAAAGGCTTCGAGTGTACTGAAGTTATGCAGTTCTGTGTTCATACTAAAAAGCTTCATCCTATCACTCCTTATCGATATTGGGTCAATTATCTCACATTCCAAGTGGTGGGACAATGCAGATACAGTAGAAAACTGTGAAAATGTTAAAAATTTAACTTTATTGTTTTTATATTTATACATAAAAAAACATGGTTTCAGGCAAAAATACGCAAATATGTGCATAATTTAATCATTATTTCTTCAGAAAAGGGGTTTCAATTCACGCTCAATTGTGATACTTTTAACGTGATTTGAATGGGTCATGAAGAAAGGATGGTTATTATGGTTATACAGGTTTGTATTGGCAGCGCCTGTCATCTTAAAGGATCTTACGAGGTCATCAGCACGATGAAGCACGTAATCGATGACAGAAACCTGCATGATCTAGTAGAACTGAAGTCCTCTTTCTGCTTGGGGAACTGCTCTGATGCGGTTTCTGTAAAAGTGGATGAGCAGGACGTCGCATCAGTGGTTCCGGAGGATGCAGAGAAATTCCTGCTGGAACAATTGGGATTGGAGTAGCTTATGAAATTCATCGATTTTGATGCGGACAAATGCGACTTGTGCTTTAAATGTCTCAGGGTCTGTCCTACAAAAGCTATTGCATTCTCAGGAAGCAGGAGACATATCATCGATGATCGTTGTATCAAATGCGGATTGTGTCAGGCACACTGCCAATCGGGAGCATTGAAAATCCAACTCGACATTAACCAGGTGAAGAAAGCTATTCATAGTGGTCACACGGTGGTCGTATCACTCGCCCCTTCTTTTGCGGGTTCATTCAACCTGAAGGAAGCGGGTCAGATTGTGACTGCACTTAGGACACTTGGTTTCAAATATATTGAAGAAACGGCACACGGTGCAGAGATTGTCTCTCGGCACTATGAGCAAGAAATTACGGGTTCAAATCGCCCAAATATCATTACGAGCTGCTGTCCTTCGGCAAATTATCTGATTGAACATTATTACCCGGGGGCGGTTGACAGTGTCATACCTGTCATGTCGCCCATGCTGGCACATGGACTGGATATCAAAAAGCGCTATGGGGAAGATGCTTTTACGGTATTTATCGGACCGTGCCTTGCCAAGAAAGCGGAGTCGGTAGATGTCAAGGGCGCCATTGACGCTGTAATCACATTCACAGAGCTTGAAGACTGGTTTAACGAAGCGTCCATCGATCTGTGCGCCCTGGAAAGCAGTGATTTCGACCACGAGGTCAGTATGCGGGGGCGTGCCTATCCGCTCGGCGGCAGTCTTTGGAAATATGACATGAAGACGCGTATCGATCCCAAGTACAAGTATATTCATGTGGATGGGATAGAATCCTGTCAGTCTTTCCTCGAGGCTGTATCTAAAAATGAGGTTTCAGGATACTGTGCAGAGATCAACATCTGCAGCGGCAATTGCCTCAATGGGCCGGATATGCCTAAATCGGCCCCGAGCTTTTACAAGCGCCAGAGTCTGCTTGGGGAGTACGTGTCTAAACGTGCTGGTCTGGTCAGTGAAAGCGCGTATGTTGAGAGTGATGTTGACGTCAGCAGGCAGTTCAGATCAAAGCCAATCGAGCAGAAGACCATCAGCGAGAGTACCATGAAGGACATTCTGCTGCGCATGGGCAAGTATGCAATAAGCGACCAGCTCAATTGCGGCGCGTGCGGTTATGCGACCTGCAGAGATAAGGCCATAGCAGTATTTCATGGATATTCCGATGCGGAAATGTGTATGAGTACGCTGCGCCAGAAGGCCGAGAGTCTGCGGTTCATACTTTTCGAAAATACACCGAATGCGGTCTGCATACTGGACAGCGAGTTTCGGGTCAAGGAAGTCAATCCGTCCTTTGACCGTATATTCAATGCGGAGAAGATCAATTTGGCCAAATGGCCGATTTATGCAATCATGGACGATGATATTTTCAAGGAGATGGCTTCTCAGAAGCTGGACCGGATAAGCCGAAAGGTCTTTATGGAAAGCGTCGACAAATACTTTTACTGCAATATCGTCAAGTTGGATGAGGGGGCGCTGTATGTCTGTATTCTGACGGATATTACGGCGGCTGAGAAGAGCCGTGGCGAGCTTGAACGGGTAAAAGAGGAAACGGTTGCGGCGTGTCAGAATGTCATCGAGAAGCAAATGCGGGTTGCTCAGGAAATTGCAAGCCTGCTCGGCGAGACAACCGCTGAAACCAAAATTGGACTGAATCACTTGAAGCGTATTGTGCTGAACGACAATGGGGGGATGTAGATGTTTCCCGAGTCACATTATGTGGATATAGCTTATCACTCTCTTAACAAGCACGGCGAAGAGCTCTGCGGCGACAAGGTTGAGATGTTCAGGTCCGACGATCGCATAATCGTGGTGCTTGCCGATGGACTTGGAAGCGGCGTCAAAGCCAATATCCTCGCCACACTGACGACTAAGATCATGATTACAATGCTTGAAAATGGCGCTGGAATTCATGAAACCATAGAGACGATTATCAGCACACTGCCAGTTTGTCAGGTGCGTAAAATTGGATATTCCACATTTAGTATTTTAGAAATTGATGATGCAATGCACTGCAGAATCATAGAGTTTGATAATCCACCTGTTTTTGTGAACAGGAATCACAAGCCCCATCAGCTGGAAAAGAAAGAGCTGATGATTGGCGGCAAGAAAGTGAAAATTGCTGAAATGACCCTGTCTGTTGGAGATGAAATAACCCTCTGTAGTGATGGTGTCATTCATGCAGGCGTTGGAAACATACTCAACCACGGCTGGGAATGGGAGCATGTGGCGGAGTTTATGACGGCGCAGAGGCTGCCATCGGCGGAAAAGCTCAACAGAAGACTGATCGATACCTGCAACAAGCTTTATGGCGGACAAGCGGGAGATGACACGACTGCGGTCACGGTAAAGGTACGACCGCCGGAACGCGTACAGGTCTTCACAGGTCCTCCCGAGGACAATAGAACAGATGAAAAATTTGTAGATGCATTTATGAAAAGCAGTGGCAAGAAGGTTGTTTGCGGCGGAACGGCTGCGAATATCTTCTCAAGAGAGCTGGGAGAGTCGATTGAAACCAATATCGACTATATAGACCCTAAAGTGCCGCCAATTGCGACAATCAAGGGACTGGATCTTGTTACTGAGGGTGTTCTTACGCTGAGGATGGCGCTTGAACAGCTTCAGGAAATCGAGCGCACGAGCGCCGAACCGATTTTCAAGAAGGAGGATGGCGTCAGCAAGCTGTTGAAAATTCTATATGAAGAATCTACGCATGTGGACTTCTGGGTTGGAAGAGCCATCAATCCCGCACACCAGAACCCCGATTTTCCCAATGAATTGGGCATAAAAATCAATGTTGTAAAGGACCTTGTAGAGCAACTCGGTCTGCTTGGAAAAAATGTAACCTTGAAGTATATGATTGATAATCAGGTTGGTGATAGAAATGCGTAAATTTGAAAATCAGGTACAGCTGGTCAAGAGTGAAGTGGTTTGTACCGTGGCGCGCTATGCGTTTGAAGGAACACTTTATGAGAACATAGCTGGAATTCCAAAGGCAGTCAATCCGGGTCCCGATCCAAGGTTCCGGTGCTGCATACATCATGAGCGTGCGATTACTGCTGAAAGAGTAACCATGGTCATGGGCGGCGGCAATCAAAAGGGGATTGTTCAGGTGCTGGACTCAGCATGTGACCAGTGCCCAGTTGAACGATACAAGGTCACAGAGACCTGCAGGGGCTGTCTGGCACACAGATGTGAATCTGTCTGTCCGGTTTCTGCCATAACCATTGTGGACAACAAGGCGGTCATCGACTATTCCAAGTGCGTGGAATGCGGGAAATGCAAGGAGAGCTGCCCCTATAATGCCATTGCAGACGTGATGCGTCCCTGTCGCAGGGATTGTCCGACGGGTGCGATTGAAATTGATTCGCGCAAGAAGGCGGTCATTGACTACGATAAGTGTATTTCATGCGGTGCATGTGTGTACAAGTGTCCTTTTGGCGCAATTCAGGAGCGCTCCGAAGTGCTTCCTGTCATAGAGCGTCTGCGCAGCGGACACAAGAACATGTATGCCATGCTGGCCCCGGCATTTGCCTCTCAGTTTGACTATGTGGACCTGGGTCAGGTTATTCACGGCATTAAGCTGCTCGGCTTCAAAGACGTGGTCGAGGTGGCTCTTGGAGCGGATATGGTCGTAAGGCATGAATCGGCGGAGCTGCTGGAATCCATGGACCAGGGACAGGTCATGACCAGCTCGTGCTGTCCGGGTTTTGTGAACTACATTGAAATCAAGTATCCGAAGCTTAAAGACAGGATTTCGGGGACTGTATCGCCGATGATAGCGACTGCGCGTCTGATCAAGAATATTGATGAAAAGGCGGAAGTGGTGTTCATTGGTCCGTGTATTGCCAAGAAAAGTGAGAAAGAGCGTACGGATGATGTTGATTTTGTCCTGACATTTGAGGAACTGGCAGCACTAATAGACGCTAAAGAAATTGATCTCAGCATGCTCAAGTCTCATCCGCTGAACAATGCGTCCTACTTCGGCAGGCGTTTTGCTGCAACAGGTGGCCTGAGTATGGCGGTTGCTGATTATTTGGGTGAAGAAAAGGCCAAGGACGTGCGCACACTCATCTGTGATGGCATAGTGGAATGTGATAAGGCCTTGAAAATGGCCAATGTAGGTCGACTTCAAGCAGATTTTGTTGAAGGAATGGCCTGCAAGGGTGGTTGTATCAAGGGGCCGGTTACAATGCACCATGGCCCTAAGGATGTGAAAAGCGTGGAGCATTACAGCAAGCTTGCGCTTGAGGGTACGCCTGATCAGGCCCTTAGAGTTTTTGACCTTAAAGGTGTAGATCTGGAGTAAGGCAACATATAAGAGGGCAGCAGGACTTGTTTGTCTAGCGCTGTGCGTGAAAAAAAGGACCGTCGAACGGCCGCTCTTCTTGAAGAAGAGCAGGTGTTCGCGGTCCTTTTGTTGTAGGACGTTCAATAGATGAGGGTTTAGGTTCATCATGCTACCTGTAGGGCTCCATGCCGAGATTTGCCAACGCGTCGGCCCTGTGGTTCATTTTGATAAGATATTCAAATTCAGACATGGGTACAGACCCGTATGCCTTTGCAAATTTTTCGTACCATTTCTTGACCTCGCCAGTTTTTGTCAGGTCAAGGTGGCCCTTAACCTTGTAAAATTTCACGGTGTCGATTTTTTCAACAAGATCGATGAGTTCAACCCATATGGACTTGTTTTCCACCGGGGTCTTCTGTGAAGTCTTCCATCCGTTCGTCTTCCACTTGACATACCATTTCTGATTGAAGCAGTTGACAATATATGCGCTGTCTGAATAAATGCAGACATGATGATTGTAAGATTTCAGGGACTTCAGTCCTTCGAGGACAGCGGTAAGCTCCATAATGTTGTTGGTTGTGTTGGATGCGCCGCCGTAAAGCTCTTTTTGGTTTTCACCGGCCTCCAGGATGGTACCCCACCCGCCTACATTGTTCTCGTTTTGGTTGCCTGAGCAGGCACCGTCTGTGTAAATGTTGATTCTCACGCTCTTCTCTCCCTTCAAAGCCGAATCTGGAAAGCGTCACCTCATTATAGCATGGAGAGGTGGTTGACAGGGGGACGTTTTAGTCGTATTATCAAATTGGATTTTATTTGGCATATGCCAATATAATAAGAGCGTATTAAAAATGGAGGTAGTAATGATACAAAAATATCAGCTTCATGAGAATTCAAAGGTTAAACACACCATTGCGGTTATGAGTGGTAAAGGTGGTGTGGGCAAGTCATCTGTAACATCTCTTATGGCGGTAGCACTTATGGAGCAAGGCATGAAGGTCGGTGTCCTTGACGCGGATATTACAGGTCCAAGTATTCCAAAGGTGTTTGGTCTATCCGGAAAACGTGCTATGGGGACTGAAAACTCAATTTTCCCTGTAGAGACTGCAAAAGGCATCAAGGTCATGTCCATTAATGTTCTTGTGAAAAACGACGAAGACCCTGTCGTATGGAGAGGCCCTGTTCTGTCGGGTATTATAGAAAGATTCTATTCGGAAGTGGAGTGGGGCGAACTGGATGTCCTTCTGATTGACATGCCGCCTGGAACGGGTGATGTGCCGCTGACAGTCATGCAGTCCGTGCCGGTTGACGGTATTGTCGTGGTTTCTTCGCCGCAGGATCTTGTCGGTCTTATTGTCAAGAAATCAATCAATATGGCCAACATGCTGCATACGCCAATTTTGGGGATTGTTGAAAATATGGCATATCTTGAATGTCCGGATTGTGGAAAGAAAATCAACATCTTCGGCGAAAGCAAGGTGCCGCAGGTTGCAAAGGAAACGGGACTGGACCTTCTCGCATCATTGCCAATCGATCCTGAACTTGCACAACTGAGCGATGAAGGTAAGGTTGAGCTTTACGCAAAGATAAATTATACTTTTGGTGAGACGTTTGGATCGAAAGTCGAAGAAATGATGACTGCAGTGAAGAAACTGCCAAAGAGACTGCCGGTTCTATAAGATGTATGCTTGGCTGAAGCTGGCATGCATATCGCATTATAACCGTATATGGAAAGTGAGATGATTATGCCAAGACCAGTGAAGCCACGTCGAATATCTGCCTTGCCTGAAACACGTGCATTCAGGCCTGAAACGGAAACCGAACTTGAAGTAAAATTGAAATTTGATGAATATGAAGCGATACGTCTCAAGGATGTAGAAGGCCTCAACCAGGAAGATGCTGCAAAGCGCATGCAGATTTCCAGACAGACATTCCAACTGATTCTGGAGTCTGCAAGACGCAAGATTGGTCTTGCTCTGGTAGATGGACGAAGTATTATCATTGACGGTGGAGACGTAACCGTGGATATTTGCAGATATATCTGTGCATCATGCGGTCATGAGTTCGACCAGCCTCTTGACGGCACAGCCTCCTGCCCGGAATGCGGCAAACGTGAAGCTGTGTGCAAACCGTCGGAGTCATACTGTGAGAAGTGCTGCAGAAAAGGCATTGGGCGCAAGAAATGCCTGAAAATGCGAGCGCAGATGAATGACGAGTCGTAATGCGTTCGAGCCATAACAATAATAAAAAGGGCCTTAGGGCCCTTTTTTAGTTTCGCTTTTTATTTGCATGAACCTTTCCTGATTGCGTTTAGAATCATTTCAGGCGTTAATGAGTCGGCATTGATAACAAGCTGCTTGCCATGGCATGAAATAGGTTCGATTTCTTCATAGGCCATGTCGAGGTTGTTAAGGATGGATACATTGGCATCCATGTCTCCGTTGCCGAATTGTACTACATGATAGCCTTCCTTCTTCAGAAGGGATTCGACTTCAGGCATTCCCGGTTGAATGGAAACCTTGACGTCGAGTCCTTTTTTGCAAGGGCCCCGTTTGATTGCTTCGAGCACCTTGTCAGGAGACAGGGTGTTTGCGCTGATAACCAGCATTTTGCCGTGACACTGTACGGGCTCAATCTCTTCATATGCCATATCAACATCGTTGATGATAGCAACCTGTGCATCAAGATCGTTATCGCCATATTTTACAACATCATAGCCTTCCTGTTTAAGTAAGTTCTCAAGTTCTGTCATGCCGGATTGAATAGAAATTTTCATATCTGTGCACCTCCTATTACTCAAGATATACCCGCAGGTTGAATCGCAAAATCGCGAAATTTCAAAAAAATGGTGAATAAAAAATAAATCCTTGACCAAAATCCCGTCTCCTGACAGTTTGGATTAAATATATACCAAATATCCATTCTATGGGATTTTGGACATTTGCCAATAATGCAATTGCATATACCCAGGGGCATGGTGAATGTTTTGCAATTGACAGAAGCGATGTCCCGCGGGACGAAGAAATGGTATAATGAATTTGGAATCATGAGACTAAGGAGGATAACACATGAAAATTGCATTAATTGCCCACGATAAGAAGAAAGACCAAATCGTAAAATTTGCGGTTCGACATAAATCTATTCTGGAGAGTCAGAAGCTTTATGCGACAGGTACGACAGGTCAGCGCATTATGGACGTTACAGGTCTGGAAGTACATCGATTCCTGTCTGGCCCACTTGGTGGCGACCAGCAAATCGGCTCCATGCTTGCTCAGGATGATATGGATCTGGTTATTTTCCTGAGAGATCCGCTGACGGCACAGCCCCATGAACCGGATGTGCAAGCACTGCTTCGACTTTGCGACGTGCACCAGGTGCCCCTGGCGACAAACATCACATCGGCAGAAATTCTTCTGAAAGCCATGTCAACTGATCCTGAATGGAGAACTGTCAGCGAGGATTACAAGAAGTAAAAACCGTATATATCCTTATATGCATATATACGTGACAGGAGGCGGTTGGGCGGATGGCGAAGGACAAACATCATACATTTGAGCGAGATTACTTTATTCAGACAATTGAAAAGATTTTTGATCCTGTCCCAGTTCCAATCATACTGATCGATGATGAAATGCGCGTCATTATGGTAAACGAGATCTTTGCAGAGTATCTGAACTACACGAAAGATGAGATGCTAGGTGAATGTGTGCTAGATTTGGATTGCTATACACGCTGGCCGCAGGTTTTTGAGAGTAAAACCCCTGAAATTGCCTGGAAACATAAATTTGAAAATGGCCATACAGCAATTGTGCATCGAATTCCTGTACTGAATGATAGCGGTGAAATCAAATATGGCTTTGGCATGGTGCTCTTTCAAGATATGGAAGAGTTTCAGAGATTGATACTGGAGAACAAACTGCTTGAAGAAAGGCTGCTTTATTATAAAAGAGAGCTCGAGAGCGGTCTGAAAAGTCTGTATACTTTTGATAGTATTATTGGAACATCACAAGAAATTGTGACTGTAAAATCCTTGGCTATTAAAATATCAAGAACACACTCGAATGTTCTCCTTATGGGTGAAAGCGGGACGGGTAAAGAAGTTTTCGCGCACGCCATTCATGCTTCCAGTCCCAGAAAGAAAGGTCCCTTCATTCGCATCAATTGTGGAGCAATTCCGCGTGAGCTACTTGAATCTGAACTTTTTGGGTATGAGGGTGGTGCATTCACAGGATCTTTGAAAAATGGGAAAAGAGGAAAGTTCGAGCTGGCAGATGGAGGGACCCTGTTTTTAGATGAAATTGGGGACTTGCCGCTGGATATGCAGGTAAAACTGCTTCGTGTTTTGCAGGAAAGGGAAATTACGCCACTTGGCAGTGAAAAGACCAAACCGGTAAATGTGAGAATACTCAGTGCTACACATAGAAATCTGGAAGAAATGGTAAGTGAAGGTCGGTTTCGAGAGGATCTTTTTTACAGATTGAATGTGATTTCCATTGAAATACCGCCGCTAAGAGAACGAACTGAAGATATTCCCGTTTTTACAGCATATCTGGTAGAGAAATTTGTAAAATCCATGGGAAAACCTATCGAAGGTGTTTCTGATGAAGTGATGCAGCGTTTCACTGCGTATGACTGGCCAGGCAATATAAGAGAACTTGAAAATGTAATTGAACGCGCATTCAATATGGCCGATGGACGGGTTATTCAAATGGGTGATATTCCTAAGAATATTGTCAACAAATCGGTTGAAATGATGTCCTATAAGGACCAAATGGAAGCGTTTGAACGTTCTATACTCACGAAGGCGCTCCTTGAGAACAAGGGCCATAAGGTTGATGCAGCGAAAAGTCTAAAAATGGGGAAGACCGCATTTTACGAGAAGGCAAAGAAGTACGGACTTTAAGCGCTGTGTCGGATTGTTAAAATAAATATTTGGGTCCATGAAGTTAAAGGGCGTCTCACCATAACCACAAAGTTTATGATGAGACGCCCTTTTAGGGATATACGCTCTCCTAGCAAATTAGCTTGGACTATGAGAGCGGTTGAACGGCATTATGCTACTTGTTCTTCTGAATGTGTTTTCTTCAGTGAACTTGGCTCAGGGAGTGTAAATGAACCGATGAAGAATGAAGAAGCTATGATTGTGATAAACACAAAGGCAGTAGAGAAGTTACCATTATTGGAATCAACGATTGCACCGAAAATGGTTGGTATAAGCGTAGCTGCTATGTAACTGATGGACCAGAACAGACTAAAAGTTACAGAGACACGGCGCGGGGTCATATCAGGCATTTCCTGAGCCAGTGTTACAAGGGCGGTCATTGGCAGGAACATGAAAATCCCCAGTGCGGCAGCACTTATGGCAGCAAGTGTTTGGTTACCACCTGAAAAGTTCAAACCAATAACAGATATGAGCTGAATTAGTCCTGAAACCCTAATAATAGGAATACGTTTTTTATATTTGTTTGAGTACAGTATACCGAGTACAGCCCCTACAATCCCCATTAAAATGACAATCTTTGCCTGTGAAATTCCTGCACGAGGATAGAATGTAAAGAGAACAATATAAAAGGCAAGCAGTCCAGAGTATGTAAGTGCAAATTTCCAGTTGAAGGGATCCTTCAAACCATCTAGGAAGGTATAGCTTTCAGCGGCAGTGGCGCTTGAAGCTTGTTGAGACTTGCCACCTTCATACTTTCCAAACAGAAGCCAAAGAACAAACATGAATGCGCTCATCGTCGAGAATGCAACGAGCGTCTGCTGCCATCCGCCAAAGATTTTTACAAAGTCTCCAATGAAGAACATAGTTACAGCGGTACCGCTGTTGAAGGCGACCGCATTGATACCGTTTACAACAGGACGTTCGTTTGGCTCAAACCATTCCATGACAATCGGATTGAAGTAGACGACCATCAAAGCCCCACCAAGACCCATGAGGAATCTCGATGCGAGAAGGATCGGGTAGTTCGGTGAGAATGGTGTAAGGAAGCTGGCACAAATCATAAGCGATGCAATGCTGAATGCACTTCGGATACCAAGTTTGACAATAGTCCATGCCGCGACTGCAGTCCCGACAATCTTTGCGAGAGTAACCGATGTACTGATTAAACTTGCAGAGGCCAGACTGGAAATGCCCATACTGGACATGATTTCTCCCATGAATGCGGTGCCGCCGGACCAAGCCATGGCAAAGAGCATGTAACTGAAGAAGAGTATCATTTCAATAAGATATTTTCGTTTCATAGGATCCTCCTTAAAGGAAAATTAGTCTTTTATCAGTGCGCGGTAAGCATGAGGTTCAATTGGTGCAATGAATCGACTGAGTGCTTGATTAAAGTCAGCTGGATTCTCGAGTTTTGACATGTGCGACGCTTTTGGGATAATTGTAAGCATCGACTTTTCAATATGGACATTGAGATATTGTGCGAATGAAAGTGGGGTAACAGGGTCGTGTTCTCCTACCAAAATCAAAGTGGGTATCTTAATATCGGCATGAATATTACGATAGTCAGCCTTTAAAGTGGACTCCGTTGCCTGAGCATAAGGTCTGGCGCGGTTTCCTTGAAACATACGTGTTATTTCCATGAGGAGATCATCATGAATACCATCTACGGTGGCTGCAACTGCAATTTGTGCACCTATTTCTTCCATAGGCAGTTTGTCAATTCGATCCAGCCTTGCTTGGAGGCCATCGACAGCCATTTCACGTGGATAGAATCCAGCTGCGTCAGCAAGTGTCATACTGGCCATACGTGTCTGGTCAATTGTGGAGAGCTCTTGGCATATTAGACCCCCCATAGACAATCCAACAAAGTGTGCGGATTTGATCTTCAGTTCGTTCATAAGCGCAAGAATGTCTTTTGCGTACAGGTTCATTGTTATGAATTCGTTACCATCCTGACTTCTGGCGTGACCACGCAAGTCAAGGGTAATGACGCGGAATCCTTTCTCAAAGTAATCCATCTGAAATCTCCAGGAGTCGCCATGTTCTCCTAATCCGTGTATGAAGATAATAGCAGGACCGCTGCCTCTATCTTCATAATATAAATCGATGCCATTCACATGTGCAATCATAGTCAGTATCCTTTCTTGACTTCTTGAGTAATATTTCTGGTATAGCTTTCTCATTGACCGGTTTGAAAAAACTATAGGTAGATGGTCTTTAATAACGCAAGAGCGATGCCAAGTTTTTTTGACTGTAGCAATACATGACTACATATTGATGAAAACGTGTAATATAAACGTGTGTAGAGCAATGAACTCCATGGTCAATACAAGTGTAGACTTATTTGACTTTTCCGTATATGCGGAAAAAATGCTAAGCTGAATAGAGTGGCAATATCTAAAAAGCTTAGAAAAGCCAGTTTGTTTGAATTTTTTCCGTACTTGCGGAAAGTGTCAACACTTTGGATGTATAGATGATTTTAGTACTTAAACTGGCAAATGCCACTAAAATCGTAGAAATTTAATTATGTGTCAATATTTTAACGAAAAAAGGGTTTACATATTTTCAGACTATGTTATACTACTTGTGACTATAAGTTAAATAATTAACAAAAAATGTTTCAACCGTCTATTTTCGCTGGTCTTAGAGGTGTTGCCTCTCTGTGGCAGGGAAATATTTTTTGAAATTGCTTGTTAAAAAATTAACTAATTAAACGGACATAATCTGGATTTGATTATTCATTTTAAGGAGTGGATTGTATGAGCAACGTTTTAACTGCAGAAAATTTCGCTAAGCTGGATGCTGTAATCAATGAGCAAAGGGGAAAGCGTGGGGCTTTAATGCCTGTGCTCCATGAAGGGCAGCATATATTCGGCCATTTGCCGATTGAAGTACAGAAACATATCTCAAAGGGCCTTGGACTCCCAATGGCTGAAATCTATGGTGTTGTAACATTCTACTCGCAGTTTTCACTTGAGCCAAAGGGCAAGTACCATATCGGCGTATGCCTTGGAACTGCGTGTTACGTAAAAGGCGCGCAGTCACTGATCGATATCATAAGCCGCGATTTGGGCATTGATGTGGGCAAGACTTCAGGCGATGGAAAGTTCTCTCTTGAAGCGACAAGATGTATTGGAGCTTGCGGTCTGGCACCCGTACTGACTGTAAATGAGGATGTATACGGAAGACTTGTAGATGGTGATATTCCTGGAATTCTGGAAAAATACAAGACAGTCTAGGTCTTTTATATCGGCAGACATGAAGGACGCATATAGGAATTGAACGAAGGAGATAGAGCGATGAAATCACTTGAAGAACTTGCAAAAATTCGTGAGGAAGCACTTAAGAAAGTTAATGTCAGAATAGATCGCAAAGGTACGCGTATTGTAGTTGGAATGGCAACTTGCGGGATTTCAGCTGGGGCACGTCCTGTGCTTGCGGCATTGATGGATGAGGTGCGTGCCCGTGATCTGGACGCAGTTGAAGTGACACAGACAGGATGCATCGGCGTTTGTCGTCTGGAGCCGATTGTCGAAGTCTACATGGAAGGTTTGGGCAAGGTGACTTACGTTGAAATGACGCCCGAAAAGGCGAAACGCATCGTAGAAGAGCACATTGTAGGTGGAAAAGTCGTTACAGAATATATAATCGGTGCAGTGGAGAAGTAAGCACTTGCATAAATGAGGAGGAAGCACATGGAACACGTAAGGTCACATGTACTGGTCTGTGGTGGTACAGGGTGTACATCATCAGGCGCACTGGACATTGAAAAGACATTTGCCGAGGAATTGGCGAGACACAATATTGAAAATGAAGTGAAGGTTGTCCGTACAGGATGTTTCGGCCTTTGTGAAGCAGGTCCGATTGTTATTGTTTATCCTGAAGGTGCCTTTTACAGCCGTGTCGATGCAAAGGATATTGCACGCATTACAGAGGAGCATCTCCTGAAGGGGCGTATTGTTACAGATCTTCTGTATGCAGAGTCTGTTGAAGAAAATGAAATCAAGTCGATTGACCAGGTTGGTTTCTATAAGAAGCAAAAGCGTGTTGCCCTTAGAAACTGTGGTGTGATCAACCCAGAAGAGATTGACGAATACATCGCAATGGATGGCTACAAGGCACTTGGAAAGGCTCTGACTGAAATGACACGTGAAGAGGTTATTGAGCAAGTCAAGCAGTCTGGACTGCGCGGCCGTGGCGGCGGCGGTTTCCCAACGGGACTCAAGTGGCAATTCACTTATCAGGCAGAGGGCGACCAAAAATATGTGGCCTGTAATGCAGATGAGGGCGACCCGGGTGCATTCATGGACCGCTCGGTTCTTGAAGGTGACCCGCATGTCATTATTGAAGCCATGGCACTTGCAGCTTATGCTGTAGGCGCAGATATGGGCTACGTGTATATACGTGCAGAGTATCCGATTGCGGTAAACAGACTTAAGATTGCCATTGAACAGGCACGTGAGATGGGTCTGCTTGGAAAAGATATTTTCGGTTCAGGATTCAACTTCGACATGGATGTGAAGCTGGGTGCAGGCGCCTTTGTATGTGGCGAGGAAACAGCTCTGATTGCATCGATTGAAGGAGAGAGGGGCATGCCGCGCCCGCGTCCGCCATTCCCGGCACAAAAGGGTATCTTTGGCAAGCCAACGCTTTTAAACAACGTTGAGACTTATGCCAATGTACCGCGCATAATTCTAAATGGCGCAGACTGGTTTGCAGGAATCGGTACTGAGCGTTCAAAGGGAACAAAGGTATTTGCCCTAGGCGGCAAAATTGAAAATACAGGACTTCTTGAAGTTCCAATGGGTACAACGCTACGCGAGGTTATCTTCGAGGTTGGCGGCGGTATCCCGAATGGCAAGAAGTTCAAATCGGTTCAGACAGGCGGTCCATCTGGCGGATGTCTGACTGAAAAGTATCTGGATACGCCAATTGATTTTGACAACTTGGTCGAGCTGGGTTCAATGATGGGCTCAGGCGGTATGATTGTCATGGACGAAGATAACTGTATGGTTGACGTTGCGCGTTTCTTCCTAGACTTTACTGTAGATGAATCGTGCGGCAAGTGTACACCGTGTCGAGAAGGTACTAAGCGCATGCTGGAAATTCTAGACCGTATCTGTGAAGGTAAGGGAAGCCTTGAAGATCTGGATAAGCTGCAGGCACTGAGCCATTCAATCAAGGACTCAGCCCTATGCGGACTGGGACAGACAGCACCGAATCCGGTTCTTTCAACACTGGAGCACTTCAGAGATGAATATATTGCCCATGTCGTTGACAAAAAATGTCCGGCTGGCGTGTGTACAGACCTGCTGCAAATCGTTATTGAAGACGGCTGTATCGGATGTACAGCATGTACTCGCGTTTGTCCAGTCGATGCGATTACGGGTGAGCGCAAGTCGCCACATGTAATTGATCAGGAAAAATGCATCAAGTGTGGTGCGTGTATCGACAAGTGTCCGGTAAAAGTCATTGTAAAGAAATAGTGGACATACGGATATCAACCGAGAGGTCAAAGAGGTGAAATAATGAATAAGGTTAAAGTGACGATTAACAACATTAAGATATCAGTGCCTGAAAACTATACGGTTCTTGAAGCCGCACGTGAAGCAGGCGTCCATATACCGACGCTGTGCTACCTGAAAGGACTCAACGAAGTTGGCGCATGCCGCGTATGTGTTGTTGAGGTGGAAGGTGCACGTACACTCCAGGCATCCTGCGTGCTGCCTGTACGTGAGGGCATGGTCGTGAAAACAAATACCAAGCGTGTTCGTGATTCGCAGAAAGTCACTACAGAGCTTCTGCTGGCAAATCACAATAGAGAATGTCTGACATGCAGCCGAAGCCAAAACTGTGAGCTTCAAAATCTGTCAGAGGAGCTGGGTATTGAGCAGATCAGCTATGAAGGTGCAAAGCGTGAAGAAAGAATCGACGACCAGTCGCTTTCGATTGTCCGTGATACAAGCAAATGTATTCTTTGTGGCAGATGTGTTTCGGCATGTAAAAAATCACAGGGTCTCGGTATTCTGGACTTCCAGAACAGAGGCTTTGAGACAACTGTAGGACCGGCCTTTGATGTTTCCATGGCAGACGCGCCATGTGTATACTGTGGTCAGTGTATGGTTGTGTGCCCAGTTGCAGCCCTGCGCGAAAAGACCGATATTGAGCGCGTCTGGGATGCGATTGAAAATCCGGATGTCCATGTGGTTGCCCAGACTGCACCAGCTGTCCGAGCGGCTCTAGGTGAACTGTTCGGCTTTAAAATCGGAACGCGTGTGACTGGCAAAATGGTTGCAGCAATCAGACGTCTGGGTGTTGACCGCATTTACGATACGGACTTCGGTGCAGACCTGACAATCATGGAAGAGGGACATGAGCTCCTAAGCCGTATTCAGAACGGCGGCAAACTGCCGATGATCACTTCGTGCTCACCGGGTTGGGTACGTCATGCTGAGTACAACTATCCTGACTTCCTTGAAAATCTGTCGACATGCAAGTCGCCTGCACAGATGTTTGGTGCAATTACAAAATCCTACTACGCAGAGAAGCACGGCGTAGATCCTTCGAAGATATTTGTTCTTTCCTTCATGCCATGTACATCGAAGAAGTCAGAAGCAGGCAGAGAAGAACTTAAAGTGAATGGTCTGCGTGATGTTGACGCAGTAATCACGACTAGAGAGCTTGCAAAGATGATCAAGCAGGCACGCCTTGACTTTGTAAATCTGCCGGACGAGGATTTCGACAGAGATTACATGGGTGACTACACGGGCGCAGGCGTAATATTCGGCGCTACAGGCGGCGTTATGGAAGCTGCTCTTAGAACCGTTGCGGATGTGCTTACAGGCGAGGACCTTAAGGATATCGAATACGATGCTGTAAGAGGTGTCGAAGGCATTAAAGAAGCGACAATCAAAATTGCAGACCTGGAAATCAGTGTAGCCCTAGCTCATTCAACGGCAGAAGCTTCAAGACTTCTGGATATGGTCCGCAGTGGTGAAAAATCATATCACTTCATAGAAATCATGGGATGCTCCGGCGGCTGCGTTTGCGGCGGCGGACAACCACAAGTGCCATCGCAGATACTCAATAGTGGTATCGACATTCGCGTAGAGCGTGCAAAGGCCCTCTATGAGGAAGATACAGTCAAGGCAATTAGAAAATCACACCAGAATCCAATGATTCAGGCACTGTATAATGATTTTCTAGGCAAACCGAATTCACATAAGGCGCATGAACTGCTGCATACGCACTATATTGCGCGAGAGAAATTCGACATATAACTCAGATATATAGATGGTTGCTCTATCACTATATATATCCAGCGCTCGCCAGGCCATGGTCAGCTGGAAAACGCCCGCAGTATAATATGCTGCGGGCGTTTGCATTTCAAAATATTTATTTGTTGTGTTCAGTCAAAAGAGCCTTCATCTGATCCAGTGAATAGTATTTTCCCTGTGAAATCAGCGCATCGTCAATAAAAATTGCAGGCGTGTATTCGAGACCGATTTCCTTCATGATGTTGAGGTCTGCGATCATGTCGTAATCAGCGGTGATATTCAGCTGCTTAAGCGCTTCCAGCACAACTGTGCCGACTTTTGAGTAGCCTCAGCAAATTTGGTCATAGAGTCTGATTTTCATTATTTAAACCAGCTTTCTACGTCTTTCTGCTTAGGAACCTTGCCTTTCATGACAACCTTCTCGTCGATAACGACTGCAGGTGTCGTCATAACGCCGTAGCCGATGATGGATTTCAAGTCTTCAACTTTTGTCACCTCAGCATCAATACCCTGTGCTTCGATAACCTTGTTGACAAGTGCGTATGTCTCTGAACATTTCTTGCATCCCGTTCCCAGTACTTTAATAGAAATCATAACAACCTCCAAGTGAATGATTGATCCTTATATAATGAATACCCAGTATTAAAAACTATCCGTCTTGCTTAAGAAATACCGTTTGTAGAAGGTATATGTCTTTATAGAATTGCGTTGAAGAGGTATCCGACACTCAAAATACCAAAGCCTGTTATACCAATGAAAATGGCAATAAGCTTGGGTTTGATGACCTGCTTGAGCAGGATAACCTCAGGCAAAGACAAGGCAACGACCGACATCATGAAGGCCAGAGCTGTACCTACACCAACGCCCTTAAGAATAAGTGCCTCGACAATTGGAATCGTGCCAACTGCGTTTGAGTAAAGCGGAATCCCTGTCGCGACCGCTACAAAGACAGCAAGCGGCTGATCGGGTCCGGCGTAGGTTGCAAGTATGTCTGCAGGGGCGTACCCGTGAACAAGTGCACCAATACCAATTCCGATAAGTACAAATTTCCACACGCGGCCAGTAATGTCCTTCACATTTTGAACGGCAAATTCGATTCGGTCTCGTGTTGTCATTTCGGGAACGATGGTTTCGCCTGCCTGCATTTCATAAATATAGGACTCCACAAGGTGTTCCAAATGGAGCTTGTCGATAATGTAGCCGGAAAACATGCCAATGAACATACCGGCAAGGGTGTAGGTCAGGGCAACCTTGAGCCCGAAGGACATAATTAGAAAACCGATGGCGATCTCATTGACGATGGGTGAAGTCACCAGAAAGGTGAACGTTACACCGAGTGGGATGCCGGACTCCACGAAACCGATAAATATGGGTACTGTTGAACAGGAGCAGAAGGGTGAAAGAACACCAAGACTCGCTGCCAGCAAGTGTTTGAATAAACCATTGGTTTTTCCCAGCATGAGCTTGACGCGCTCTGGAGGGAAGAAGCTTCGAATGAGGGAAATGGTGAAAATCATGAAGCTGAGCAGGACAATGATTTTTAGTGAATCATAAATGAAGAAGTGCAGACTGCCGTGCAGGTGTGTGCCTACTTCAAGTTTGAAAAGTCCAACTGTGACCCAGTCAGCCAACTTGATCATGAGATGGTCAACCTGTATGAACGGCCAGAAGATGACCTGAAAAATGCTACGAATTGCTTCCATAGTTATACCTCCGTACGAAGTGCCGCGGACATGGTTTTGAGTCTGTTGGAGAGTAGAGGTCCCAACTGGTCAATCAGTTTATAGACGTCTGGGTCCGTAGGCTTGTAGTAGACTTTCAGTCCATGTTTATTGGACGTTACGATGCCTGCTTTTTTAAGTACGCGCAGGTGTTGTGATACATTGGACTGGTCCATGTCCAGGTCTTCGAGAATGTGACAGACACAGAGTTCCTTTTCATCTCTCAGCCGATTCATAATGCGCAGTCTTGTAGGATGTGCTAACGCTTTTAGGAATTCGGCCTGCATTTCATATATACGAAGCATGATTACCTCCATTACTATATTAGAATTATCTAATATAATTATATAGTGCGTCAAATAATTGTCAAGAGTAATCTGCAATATGGTAAGGACATAAGTTATTAACAAAATATGTGGAAAAACTGTGAGTTATGTTGATAACCGAATTTGTGTTCGGGATGTTTTGAACATTAGTCCACAATTTACGCCACTTATCCACAAGTTTGTGTGTATAAGTGCTGAAAGTTGTGGGTATATCATTTGGATTAATCAATTGTCAAGGGGACTATGTAAGAAATTTGTACTGGAAATGTGGATAACTTTAGCTGTACAAATAATGGGCTTCGAAAAGCATAGCGCATGTAAAAAAGGGGCTGATTCTCAATCGGCCCCCGTTTTGTTTCCGTAAGTATGTATGTGTTAGTGTCGTTCCAGTATGTGCATGTTTTCAAGCTTGAACTGGAGAAAATGTTCCATTTCCACACGTTCGGATTCTGTAAAGGCTTGTACGGATTCTTTTGTGCCAGCCTGTGTGGATAAGTAATTAAGCTGAAGCTTGTTAATGTGATTTTGACAGATGGTGACGGTTTTGTTCACGTGTTCTGGTAAGTAATTCATGAGGTCTATCCAGATTTTATCGACTTCTGGTGTCCAAACACCGTAAAGTCTTCGATTATCAACAAATATTGCGCGAACGGATTTTTCTTCTACAAGATTCTTAATATAATCGGAAATTTGTATTGCATCTTGCTCTGAGATGGAGCCTGTGGTGTTCTTCCAGTAAATGATATCGCCAATCACCTCGACGGTGAGTCCTTGCGGGAGCATCCTATCCCCTCCTTTCATATCTAGTAGTTACCCGATGCTTGTGGGTCTTACCTCAATATTTATTAAGCCAGACCATTTTGAGTGACCGAATCAAAGAGCTCGGAATCCAAGCGCTTGGTTTCGCTCTTATGGGCATACATGCGCTGATCTGCCAGCTTGACGAGAATATCTATAACCATGGATTCGTCCGGTGAGGCTGCTATCCCGTAGCTGTAGCGGATTGGTATGCGAACATTATTGAAGTGAATGTACAGGTCCTTGAAGCGCGTAATCGATGCGTCGAGAATAGCGTGTCCTTCATCCACACTCATATCAGGCATAATTGCTATAAATTCATCTCCGCCATAGCGGGCGAGAACAGTGCCTTGGGGCAGGTCGTTTCGTATTTCTTCAACAAAGGTGCGCAGCGCCTTATCACCAGCATTATGTCCGAAGTTGTCGTTGATTTTCTTTAGGTAGTTCAGGTCCATAATCAGAAGAAGGAATGTTCCCTTTCCTTTGAACACGCGGTCCTGATAGGTTGAGAAGGTCTCCTCAAAATAGGATCTGTTGAATATGCCTGTAAGGCTGTCGTATTGGGACAAGTAACGCGTTCTATCGACAAGCTCTCTATTTTTGATGGCAAAGCTCAGCTGGGTTGTGAAAAACAGCATGGATGTAATGTCTGCAGGCTTGAATGCGCCGATTTGCGAGCTGTCCAGATTGATCATTCCGTAGATTTCACCATCCACTAGAATTGGCGCAGTCAGGGTTGATTTGATATCAAGGCCGGTAATACGCTCAAGCTCGTACAGGGTATCGGAGTCAAGGGCCTGGTTGTTGTGCTGATACATGTCGTTTATTATGTAGGGTTCGACTCTGAGCTGGGTTCTGTTAAGTGCTAGAAAAGAGTCGTAAGCATTGAGATTAATTTTTTTCAGTGCCTCCAGGTCAAAGCCTTTTGCAGCGACAAAATCCAGCGATGCATCGGTATTCAACAGGAGCATGCTGCCTTTTTCAGCGCCATGAACAAGTTCAATGGCTTTACTGAGAAAGATATTGTACATTGTAGAGGCGTCCTCTACAGAAATGATTTCATTTGCGATTGAAAGGAGAATATGCTGAGCGTTGACATAGTGTGTCAAGTCAGTATTCAGGCTTTCGTAGCGACTCATGATGCTGTTTTGCTCCCTAACCACTTCCTCAATTGCTTCTTGGATGCTGGTGGCGGTCTCTTTTGCCGAGTCTGGGCTGTAAAAGTCAAAATCAAACCGGAGTGTGGGAGCCCCGTAGGTGGGAAGGAGCTTGTGAATGGCACCCAGAGATTTTTCGAAGGCTTTAAAAGCAAGCTGGATGTTTCTATACACAATTGTGCGTTCCAGTATGAAAAGCATCGTGAAGATGACCACTTGCGCCGGTAGAACATACCCCTCAATGAAATAGATTGGGGCAACGAGGGCTAGGAGAACAATTACAAGGTATTTTATTGTTGTGTAAATGATGTAGCGCTGCTTATTATTCATGGATGTCACCTCTTGTTGGCTGGCGTAATTAGCCCATAATTCGGGCTTTACTATATTTATACGCAACTTCGTGTTTTTGAAACGATTGAATCCATCAATTTACTATGATAGAATTCGATTGTGAAAAGGTGGGATTCGAATGATAACAAGTTTAGGCATCATTATGCTGCTGGGCATGCTGGCGCATACGGTTTTTTCAAAATTGCGGCTCCCGGGACTGCTGGGTATGCTGCTGCTGGGAATATTAATCGGACCATATGGTTTGAACTGGCTTGACCCCATGATCATGGAAGTTGCAGGTGACCTTAGAAGACTGGCTCTGATTGTTATTTTGCTTAGAGCAGGCCTTGGAATCAGCAAGGACAAGCTTTCAAGTGTAGGTGGGGCAGCTGTCAGACTTGGGTTCTTACCGGGCATTTTCGAAGGGTTTGCCGTGGCCTTTATTTCTACGAAATTGCTTGGATTCAGTTTTATTGAAGGTGGTATTCTAGGATTCATCATCGCTGCAGTATCCCCTGCAGTTGTTGTACCCCTCATGCTTCAGTTTTCGCACGATAAGCTGGGCACAGGAAAGAATATTCCAACATTGATCCTAGCGGGTGCATCGCTGGATGACATCTTTGCAATTACAATATTTTCAACATTCCTAGGACTATACAGCGGAAATCATGTCAACATTGGCATACAGCTGGCTGGAATTCCAGTTTCCATAATACTCGGCATTATTCTTGGGGCTGTCATCGGATACGCCCTTGTATTCATTTTTAAGAAATATCATATACGCGATACAAAAAAAGTCATGTTTATCATGGGCGTGGCAATCCTGCTGACCTCGCTTGAAGATATGCTCGAAGGTACTGTTGAAATTGCTGCACTGCTTGGTGTCATGACAATAGGCTTTATTATTCTGGAGCTTCGGCCAAAGACAGCACATCGTCTGTCTGCCAAGTTCAACAAGATTTGGGTACTCGCTGAAATCATACTTTTTGTGCTGGTGGGTGCGGAGGTCAATACGACACTTGCCCTCAACGCCGGGCTTGTAGGGCTTGGAATTATAGCCTTCGGCCTGATTGCAAGAAGCATCGGGACCTATTTGTCCGTTCTGGGGACGAACTTGAATATGAAAGAACGTCTTTTCTGTGTTATAAGTTACACACCAAAGGCTACGGTTCAAGCGGCAATTGGCGCAGTGCCGCTTAGCTATGGCGTTAAGTCTGGGGAGTTAATTCTGGCAATGGCTGTGCTTTCCATTGTCATAACAGCACCGCTTGGAGCGATTGCAATGCAATATGCTTCAACACGACTCCTTGAAAAAGAAGAATAATCTGTGCCCGGGCGACCTCCAGTTGCTCGGGCATTTGCTTTTTGATTTCCCTTTGAACCGCTTTGATGCTTTCGCTTAGAAGGCCAGAGGTGTTTTCTATCCTTTAATTCTTCGTTAATAGATTTTTAAGGTATATCCTGTATAGTGAGAATATGGAAAATACATATGTTTCAATACATATGTGAAGGGTTAAGTAGTATGTAGGAAGAGTGGTGAAAGGATATGCCTGATATTACGGGTGCAATGCCTATTGTGTGGACAGTTTTCATCATTGTATTTGCAGTAGCTGAGGCGTTTACGCTAGGTCTTACTTCGATTTGGTTTGCACTGGGAGCGATTGCTGCATTATTGGTATCGTTGCTGAAGCTTCCTTTATATCTTCAAATTGCGGTATTCCTGATAGCTACACTTGTAATGATTATCTATACCCGTCCAATTGCGCAGAAATATTTGCGTATTGGTGCCTCGAAGACGAATGTTTCAGCACTCGTTGGGGAACGGGGAATCGTACTCAAGCGTGTCGATGTTTATAATCTGGGACAGGTTAAGGTGAAGGGTCAGATCTGGACTGCGAAATCTGAAGCCGGTGAAGAAATTGACCGCGGCGAAGAAGTGGAAATAGTTGCAATTGAAGGTGTAAAGCTTATTGTACGCATTGCCAAAGATGCGTAAATGGATTTGAGGTTTCTTGAGCTAGATGTGTGAGTATGTTTATAAGGAGGATGTAGTATGGGATTCATAGTTTTCTTTGCGCTGCTTATTTTGGCCATTGGCCTGATTGCGGTGAATATTCGAATAGTTCCTCAATCAAATGCCTTTGTAATTGAAAGACTGGGCGCATATCAGGGCACATGGGATGTGGGCCTGCATGTGAAGGTACCTTTGATTGACCGAGTGGCTTCGAAAGTATCACTCAAGGAGCAGGTTGTCGACTTTCCGCCTCAGCCTGTAATTACAAAGGACAATGTCGGTATGATGATCGATACGGTCGTATACTTCCAGATTACAGATCCGAAGCTCTTTACGTATGGGGTTGCGCGTCCGATTGTCGCTATTGAGAACCTTACGGCGACGACACTGCGTAACATCATCGGACAACTGGAACTGGATGAGTCTCTTTCTTCAAGGGACCTTATCAACACGCAAATGCGTTCTATCTTGGACGAAGCGACAGATCCGTGGGGGATTAAGGTCAATCGTGTTGAAGTTAAGAACATCCAGCCGCCAGCAGATATCCAGGAAGCAATGGAAAAGCAGATGCGTGCAGAACGTGAACGTCGTGAAGCAATCCTGCGTGCTGAAGGTCAAAAGAAATCGGCAATTCTTGTCGCAGAAGGTCAAAAAGAATCAGCGATTCTTGAAGCCGAGGCGAGCAAGCGTGCACGTATTCTTGACGCTGAAGCGGCTAAAGAAGCCAAGATTCGCCAGGCAGAAGGTGATGCAGAGGCAATTCTAAAGGTTCAGGAAGCAACGGCGCGTGGTATTGAAATGATTAAGAATGCCGCACCGGACCAAGGCGTATTGACGCTGAAGAGCTTTGAAGCCCTTGAAAAGGTTGCTGACGGAAAGTCAACGAAGCTGATTATTCCTTCAGAACTACAAAATGTGGCTTCGCTTGTAGCATCGGTTACAGAAATTGCAAAAGCCACTAAGGAAGACGGTGCAGACCAGTAACAATACAGGTCTAAATATCTTGTGAGCAGTGTAATATACTTATGAAATCAAGACCGAATGGGATGAAAAGACCCGTTCGGTCTTTTATTTTATGTAGGATTTGAAATAGAGGATGAAATGATGTATTTTGATGTGTGTATTATTAAAATCAAATTAGAAATTAATAATATTAATTGACTAATTAAATATATTGATTTATGATTTGAATATAGTTAAGAACTAGAAGTGATGTTAAGAAAACGGAGAGGGTGCAAAATGAAAAAAACAGTTATCGGTACGTGTCCGGTCTGCGCCTCCAAGCTGAAGGTTGCAAAGCTGCATTGTCATAATTGCAGTACATCTATAGAAGGCGATTTTGAACTGGACAAATTCAGTTACTTGAGCAAGGAACAAAAGTGGTTTATTGAAGTATTCATCAAGAACCGCGGTAATATCAAGGAAATTGAAAAAGAACTGGGAATATCCTATCCGACGGTTCGCCGCAATCTGGATCAGGTGATTGAAGCCTTGGGCTACAAGACAAATGAGAAAGAGACTGCGGTGGAGCGAAAGGCAATTTTGGAGCGACTTGATAAGGGTGAAATCACTTCTGACGAAGCGCTGAAATTACTCAGCGGTGAATAGGCAGACTGGCGAAGAATAAGGAGGGTGTGCAATGACATCTGAAAAAATGCAAATTCTTAAAATGATTGAAGAGGGAAAAATAACTGCAGATGAGGGCATGAAGCTGATGCAGGCTATTGAAACGGAGCCGCAAAGCGAAAGCTCAACTGCACTTGAACCTGTAAATGGTACAGGGACAAGCCCAAGAAGACTGCGGGTTCGCGTTAGAAAGAACGGCAAGGAGACGGTGAATATTAAAATTCCGCTGAGTCTGGTGAATGTCGGAATTAAGATTGGCAAAAAATTTTCGCCGGAGCTTCAGGAGAGCATGGGAAATATCGACATGGATGAAATCGTGCGCATGATTCAAGAAGGTGCTGAAGGTAAGCTGGTCGAGGTAGACGACGGTGATGAGCACGTTGAAGTTTTTGTAGAGTAGTCACCGGAACATGACTGTGAATCAAAGAAAGACCTGCAGCGCGAATCCTGTAACCGGATTGAATAGCTGCAGGTCTTTTTTATCTATTTGCGATATGCCAGGCTTCCGTCTACCCAAGTTTCGAGAACGTTCGTATTAAGAAGGTCCTGTGGTGAAACCTTGAGGGGATTCTGGTCTAGAATCACAAAGTCAGCGAGTTTTCCGACCTCGAGGGATCCCTTGATATCTTCTTCACCGGACGCATAGGCACCGCCTATTGTAAAACCTTCAAGAGCGGTATAGGCATCAAGTCGCTCCGCCGGCATCCATCCGCCGTGGGGATTGCCACTGAGGTCTGTACGTGCTATGGCTGAAAAGAGGTTTGGCATGATGTCCATGGCTTCCACAGGACAGTCCGATCCAAATGCCAGAGCAATACCCGATTGGAGCATGGTCCTCCAGGCGTAGGTGGTTTGTCCGCGCATCTCTCCGAGCCGTGCTTGTACAATATCCTTGTCATACTGTATGAATATTGGCTGAACATGAGCAAGAACACCCAGTGATTTCATTGTTTCAAATTGATCAGGCCGCGTGATTTGGCAGTGAACAATACTGTTTCGAAGCGTGTGTTCAGGCATCTTTGTCTTTGAGCACCTGAAAGCCTCGAGGGCCATATCAATGGTCCGATCGCCTATCGCGTGGATGGCTGCAGGAATGCCGTGCTGATTTGCTGCAAGGACAAGTGCGGTGAGTTCATCTTGTGTATACATGGCAATCCCACATGTGTCTGGTGCGTCTTCATAAGGATGGGTTAGGAAAGCTGTTCTTGCACCCAGTGAGCCGTCGGCTAGGATTTTTAGAGGTCCTTCCTTGAAGAATCCATCCCCTTTACCGGTCTTATAGCCAGCATCTATAAATGAAAGAAAATTTTCAAGCGTTATGAAAAGAGACTGTTCGTCGACTCTGATTGGCAGACGCTTCTCCAGAGAAAGCTTATGTAGTGTATGTAAAACAAGTTTGTTCAGATGCATGGGATGTGCACACAGATCATCGCTTTGGACGGATGTGAACCCTTGACTGAGGGCATACTCGGCACCGGCGATGATAGCATTTTCGAGTTTTTCCTCACTCGGCTCAGGTAGTTTGCTGAAGACAAGTGCCATGGCATTTTCTCGAAGTATGCCGGTAGGTCGGCCTTCATGGTCTACATCGAAAGCACCTCCTGCCGGTTGCAGGGTGTTCTTTGAAATGCCAGCCGCTTCAAGGGCTATTGAGTTGCACACAAGAATATGACCGCAGGCACGGCTCAGTACGACCGGGCGGTCTGGTACAACAGCATCCAGGTCTGACGCTGAAGGCAGTTTGCCCTCGAGAAAGTAATCTTGATTCCAGCCGCGTCCTACAATCCAGAAATCCTCTGTGGATTTGGCAAAAAGATGCACGCGTTCCTTTAGCTCTGCAATAGAGCCTGTTCCTTCGAGCTTGCAAAGCTGAAGGGACTCCCCGAAAGCGAGCAGATGCATATGGGAATCGTTGAAACCTGGAAGCAGTGTACGTCCTTTTAAATCTACATAATGGTCAATCGGTTCATGTTTTTTCTCAAGCGTTTTCTTATCGCCAGTATCAATGATGATATTGTCTCTGATCAGCAGGGCATCAAGCCTTGTGTTCCGGCCGGTCATAGGGAGTATGTCTCCTCCGTAAAACAGTGTTTTCATAGGGTGCCTCCTAGAGATTGCGTCTTATATTGAATGGTTATCCTAAAAAAAGCCTTCAGATGAAATCTGAAGGACTTAAGCAATTCAGTTTAGAAAAATACATCTACAATGGAACCTTTTGAAAAAAGTGTATTCATGGCAATGGGTGTCATGTTCTGCGAATAGTTGAAGCTGCTGCTTTGCAGCTTTTGCGGCATTGATGCGGGCTTGTAGGTGCTAGGCGGTGTTCTGAGTGCTTGCGATGCCTTATTCGAAACGGTCTTTACGGTTTTTTGAAAGGCTTCAACAGCGCGTTTAGCCTCTGGTGTTTCTGATTCGAACTGAGCAAGAAACTTTTCTTCGTCAATCGAAAGCGCATAATCGTCTGTCATTTCCATACCAACGGCCTCGAAGGCATCTGAACTGTCAGTGGCAGACTGCAGAATCTGTTTTCGCAGGAGGTCAGACTGAATGTTGTTGAGTCCCTGCAGATAAATCATGGCTTCGTTAAAGCTGTTGGCAAATTTCTTAGCTGTGGAAAGCGCGCCAACTCCGGATACATCGATATAGAGTTCAAAAGGAATTACAGTTTCCTGATTGACCTGAATGCCGACTTTGCCGTTGTCAAGCTCGATGAGGTTTGAAGTGCTGGTGAGAATGGCTTCGTTGACACGCACGATAGAATCTTGCGCAGCTTGAGTAATGTTGTTCAGTCCAAGGGCTTCACTGAGATTTCCCCCGATTTCAAATTGTGATGCCTCACCGGATTCCCTGCTGGAAATCTGCAGTTGAAGCAGACCGTTGTCATTGGTGACAGAAGCAGTTACAGCTTTGACGTTTTGATTGACTGAATCAGCAATGCTTTCAAAAAGTGTTTCATAGGACGCGTCCGGGCTGCGTTCAATAAGCAGATCGGTTACTTCATCGTCGATTCGGATTTCTATATGATTTGCCGATTCATCAAGGGTCACGTCGCTGTTTTCAAAGTATTCAGCGGATTGGTTGACCTGCTTGGAAGCAACCTGCTCCACTTCGATTTCATAGGAAGCGACTTCGGCATTATCCTTGACCTTGGCTGTAATGGCATTTGTGTCATAGTTTGCCTGCCTGGTCGCGAGGTCATCCTGTTCGGCATTTGAAAGTGCGCCTGCAGATTCCTTTAAATCGCCAAGCTTGCTTCTGAATGTTCCGTAAAATTCAGATTGGGATGAGTAAGCATCATAATCAATCAGTTGCCTGTACTTATCGTTGAGACTGGTTCCAAATATCATGGATGTCGCAAGACTTGCAGGGGAAGCTGATGTATTTTTCAGGTCTCTGCTGCTTATGTTCAGCAGGCTGTATATGGTGTTGTAAGCATAGATACCATCTAACATACACTCACCTCCAAATGGGCATACTCTACCTACTATCATTATACCCTTTTTTCTATTTAAAAAGCACAGGGGCTCTAATGAAATTCTAAGAAAGTATTAATTAACATATCCTTTTTAAGGAAAGCCTGTAGTGGTATCTTTATAGTGTAAGAATGTTCATACGTGGAGGTGTGCTATGAGAAAAGAAGACTTCCTGCATAAGCTGGAGGATTTGCTATACTTCGTTCCAGACTCTGAAAGAAATGATATATTGTACGATTATGACGAACATATATCCAGGGCTGTGAAGGGGGGCATGGTTGAGCATGATGTGATTCAGGCCCTGGGGGCACCTGAAGAAATCGCAAGACAATATAAGGTGAAGAAGTACATAGATAAGGCCGAAAAGACAGGGTCCGCTGCAAGTGTGCTCAGGGCAGTTCTTGCAACACTTGGACTTGGACTCTTTAATGTGATTTTCATATTGGGCCCCTTTGTCGCGGTTTTTGGTATGCTGGTGGCAGCTGGCGCAGTAGCGGTTGCAATCATGGTCAGTGGCGCAGCCATCATTGTTGGGGGCTTGTTCCCGCACCTAATCAGCATGATAGACTTTCATGCCATATCGGTGGACATTCAGGGCAATGTAACAGCAGCCATGCTTTTTGGCGGTGTGGGCACCATGTGTCTGGGCGGTCTTGTGGGGATGGCAGCAGCATCTGTTGCAAAGGTGTTCTTCAAGGTAACCATCAAATACTTAAGACTTAACATCAACATTATCCGTTCTGCGAAGTAGGAGGTTCATATGAGAAAAGCAGCATTATGGTTGTTCTTTATAATGGTCGTTTCATATGTGATTGCATTTTCAGCCATAGATGAAATGAATCTGAACCTGGAAGGGTTCATACAAAGCATCAAAGATGACAATGTACTCCTATTTGATGATGAAATGCAGGAGAACATAAGTCAGGAGGTAGAGATTGGTCTTGATGCCATTGAGGAAATTCGCGTGGATGTCATCAGTTCTCAGGTTCAAGTGATGCGCGAAGACCGGACGGATGTAGAAATCATTCTTGAAGGCTCATACAAGGCAGTTCCAGCCTATGTGCCGCCTCGAATCGAAACGCATGTGTCAGGGGGAATCCTTTATATAAATGTGGAACATGCAAAAGGTGTGTTTTCAGCAAGTCATCTTTCTACCCATCTCAAGGTGATCATACCTGAAGTGTTTGAAGAGAAGATTGATATTGTGAGTACATCTGGGGATGTGAAAGTGTCCTATGGACGCTTTGAGAAAATCGCTGTTGAAACAGTGTCTGGAAATATCGATCTGACCGGTGTGGAGTCAAGCGTCAGTCAGTTGAAGTCGACATCTGGCGAGATCGAAGTCGACCGGACTACTGGCAGTGTTGATGCAAGATCCATATCTGGAGATCTTGATGTGAAGTTTGAGATGCTGAATGCAAACAGCAGCTTTGAGTCCACATCTGGAGACATAAAGATTTCATTGCCGCCGGGTCAGGGCTGCATGGTGGATTTTACGACGACATCTGGAACCATCGAGACCCTTGTCGATATGAAAAGCGAGAATAAGACAGATCGTCTTTTAAAAGGAAAGCTTGGCGATGGCGCATATGCATTGGATGCAAAAACGGTATCAGGAGATATTGTACTCCGGTAAAATTCAGACAATTCGAAGTTTTTGATTAATTTGAATTTCGTAATTTCTAAAATCAAAAGGCTTGCAATGAATAAATGTTCGTGATATTATGAGTTCGAATGAGCAACTGCATATGGACGTCTTTAAACAGGTCCGAGAGACCTGCAAGATTTTGAAACAAGTGTACTTGGGTTAGGTGCATCTTGTAATTAGGGTTATTCAGCTTCTTGCGGTCGCAGGAAGCTTTTCGTCGTTTCAGGGTATGAAACGTCTCACTTTTTAATTGGTCCTGTGAGGCCGAAATCGGAGGGTAAATATGACGACTAAAGTAATGAGTAATGGTGCTGAAAACAGTACCGGGTTTGGGCAAGTTAAGCAGTTTATTCTAGGTCTTCAGCATTTGGTGGCAATGTTCGGTGCAACTGTTCTGGTTCCAATCCTAACAGGATTCGATCCATCGGTAGCGCTTGTGGCAGCAGGCTGCGGCACACTGATTTTCCACTTCTGCACGAAGAAAAAGGTACCTGTATTCCTGGGTTCATCCTTTGCATTCATTCCACTGATCATCGCAGTTAAAGAAATGCACGGCGGTGATTTGGCTTATGCACAGGGCGGCATTATGGTAGCAGGTCTTCTTTATGTACTGCTGTCTTTCTTCATCGGAACAATCGGCGTTGAAAGAATCAACAAGTTCTTACCACCTCAAGTAGTAGGTCCAATGATTATGGTCATCGGTCTGAACCTTGTTCCTGTAGCTTATGGCATGGCAGCTGGCAACTTCATGATTGCAGGTATTACACTTGCGGTTGCGCTGGGTGTTACATTCATGGCTAAAGGCTTTGCGAAACAACTTTCAATCCTGATTGGCGTACTAACGGGCTATGCAGTAGCATCTGTAATGGGTCTGGTAGATACATCGGTGATCAGAGAAGCAGCGGTTGTTGCAGTCCCAGCATTTACACTACCTAAGTTTAGTCTTGGTGCGGTAATGACAATTGCACCGGTTGTAATAGCAGTATTCATGGAGCATATCGGCGATATCACTACAAATGGTACAGTAGTCGGTGAAGACTTCATCAAAGATCCTGGTCTTAACAGAACGCTTCTAGGCGACGGTCTGGCAACGATGTTTGCCGGTCTGGTGGGTGGCCCTGCTAACACAACTTATGGCGAAAACACAGGTGTGCTTGCTATCACTAAGAACTACAATCCTAAGATCCTTCGCATCGCGGCGGTTTTCGCAATCATCCTTGGTATGGTAGCCAAGCTAGGCGCAGTACTTAAGACAATTCCGGTACCGGTTATGGGCGGAATCAGTCTGATGCTGTTCTCGATGATCGCTCTGATTGGTGTGAAGACAATCAAGAACAACAACGTAGCATTCAACTGGAAGAACATTCTGGTAATGGGTACAATTCTGGTTCTAGGATTTGGTGCTTCATACATCCAGGCATGGACTGGCATCACTCTGGCGATTCCTGTAACAGCGACTGTAAGCATTTCAGGTCTGAGCTTTGCAGCAATCGTAGGTGTAGCACTGAATGCAGTACTGAATAGATAAGCAACCTATAAAATCATCTTTAATAGTTGGGCACCCGGACGCAACCCGCGTCTGGGTGCTTTTTATATTACCGCTTGAAAAAGACTAGGGGCTAAAGTAAGATGAATACAAAGGATTCGGAGGTTCAAGGTGAGCGGACGAAATAATAGGTGGATTCGTGGTATTGACTGGCTCAGACTCTTTCTAGCGGTAGTGGGCCTAGGTGTGACTGGATTATTCGTATTTACAGAGATGAATATAGATTTAGATTATATTTTGAGCAATGTTCTGGCGCTTTACGTCCTGCTTATGGGCATAAAAGTCTATTTGACCCATTCGAATAGGCTGCTCGCCTGGTTCTATTTGTTTTTTTCAGCTATGATGCTGATTGTGGTTAATATGATTCGCTGCAGGTTTGGGCTGTAATCGGTATGGAGACAGAGATAATGAACAGATATTTAGGTATTAACACAGTTCATGTGGATGTTGAAGATTTGCATGACCTTGGCATGGGGCGCGTTGAAATGTGCTTGGGTAGGAATGGCGGATACGAGAAGCGTGCTGAAAAGATGAAAAGGGATATTGAACTCGCTAAGGAACGCAAAATTCCATTTAGCATACATTTGCCGTATATTATCCCCGAGGGCTTTGAAGGCGACTATTTGGATGTGTTTTTTCTTGATCCCGATGAAGACAAGCGCAAATTGTCATTCAGCATGCTTGAGGAGAATCTGAAAGTTGTGTCGGAGCTTGGGCCGGACTACTGCGTACTCCACTTTGCCGGCATATATATGGACTGCGATGAAGCGCACCCAGATTTCGAGCAGACGCTCAACGACGGACTGAAAAGGATCGATGCTCTTGCCAAGCGGTATGAAGTAAAGGTTTTGCTCGAGTACATGGGGTCAAACTGCAGGTTTTACAATTATGAAGCATGGATCAGTCACATACAGCCCTATGAGAGCATTGGTATTTTGACCGATACGGGACATTTGTTTTTCAGCAGTGTAATGCACTCCTTTGATTACATGAAAGCCCTTGAGGCCCTTGCGAACGTGTCAGAGGCATTTCATCTATGGACGACACGCGGACGGGCGGCATATGCCGATTCGGAGTATTATAGAAAGTTCCATCATATTGTGCCGCATTCTGGACAGTGTGAGGGAGATGAATGGGCTTTTGACGCAAAAACCGTGCTTGAGCGCATCGCCCGGGAAAGAAAACCCATGATAATTGAGGCCTCGACAGCATATGGAGGCATGTCCTATTTTTATGAGGGGATTGGCTGGGCAATAGACTTGATCGGCAGAAGTATTACTTAAAGATTACAATGTTAAAGAAAGATTACGTAATAAGACAAGTCCATGACATATGGACTTGTTTTATTTATATGGAAAGTAGGGGCGGGTATACTGAGTGTGTAGTCAGTAATGAGTAAACACAAACAAATTGAAGCGAATCGACAGCAAAAGGAAGGAAGGTGGCTTCATGGAAGTAATTGGTGTAATCGGACTGATCGTGCTCTATAAGCTACTGGATCAGCCTCAAGCTACAACAGACATATATATAGTACATAATGAGCTAGAAGACTAAGGGATCATACACCTCCCCTCCCCCAAAAAAATAAAAGTGTATGATTTTCGTAAAAGACAAAGCAATGCACACAGACAAAACCACTGCCTCATCAAATTCATTTGAATGAGGCAGTGGTTTTGTCTGTGTATATGGCGCGGCTAGCGACATGGGAAATCGGAGATTTCCCCGCATTGTCTTAAGTAGGTATAGAAAAAGAGCTTGCGATTTAAGACGACATGGGAAATCGGAGATTCCCCCGCATCGTACGCTATCGCATACAATAAAAAAGAGTGTCACAGAAAGGTATTCAGTGACAACTCCAGTATAAGATTTAGCTCTTCAGAGCGCGCTCAAGCTTTCTTTTGTTGAAGCCGACAATTATATCACCGTCGATAAAAAAGGTCGGCACACCCAAAATACGCTTGTCAATGAGTTCGCTGAGTGCTTCCATATCCTCGCGCACATTTTTCTCAGTGAAGTTGAGTCCGCTGGACTCAAGATAATGTCGCGCAGTTGCGCAGTGAGGACAGGCTGTCGTTGTAAATAAAATAATCTTCTTCATAGGCAGCCTCCTGTAGTATAACATCGTTCTCCCGTCAGTCACTGTATACCCTCGATGTGTCACTTTTAATCAGTATCGCTTTCGACTTGAAGCTTGTAAAAAATTTCTATATAATCGTATTTGTGAGATTATGTCAACTTGACGTCATAGACTGGAGTGTAATCAAAATGCACATAAAAGATATTGACCGTGCGATTCTTACAGCAAATAAATCAAAGCTGTTTGACCAACTCAATCGAATTTATGCAGGACTTCCTGAGGGTGAATGTGCGGGATGTACTGCTTGCTGCAGAGAATCTGTTCCAACATTTTTTATAGAATTTATCAATATTGTCAACTATATGCGTGACCATTACGACGTATATGAGCGTACTGCCGAGAGATTGATGGCCTTCTATTTTACAGAGCTAACAGAGAAGAAGTCCTGTCCATTTCTGAGTGAAGCTGGGGCGTGTGAAATCTATGAAGTACGTCCGATGCCATGCAGGCTGTTTGGTTTTGCATCGCTGGAAGATTATGAGTCAAATTTGAAGGCTGTTCAGAAATCCAATAGGGACGTGAAGAAATATTATAGAAACGCATTCAATATGACACTTCCAGATTCAGTTGTAGAATACCAGGTACTTTTCTGCACGCATTTTGTGCCTGAACGTATCATTGGGAAAGAGGAACGTCTTGATTTATCAGACATGCTTTTCGCACTGGATACGAAATTTCTAATGGGTGGGATTCTCGATCCGGACTCTATCAATATGAATCTGGTTCAGTGGTTTGCTTATCTTCAGTATTCCGAAGATGAAGCCAGTTCGCTTCGAATTCAGATTAGTCAGGAGATTTTGGAAAATGGGGAATCGTCTACACTACGCAAGTTGATTAAGAAAGTGCCGCAAAAAATTTAATGTCTTGACAGTCTGAAAAAAGTTGTAAACTTATTGACAAGGCAAATTGCATTGGTGTATAATAATTGACTTTTGGTCAAAATTATGATATACTGTTGGAAGTGACTGACAGGATGGTGATGCATTTGGCAACGAAGCAGACGCTTACAGAAATCAAGCAATGTGTAGAGAACTGTATTGGGGAACGCGTTGTTCTCCGTACAAACATGGGTAAGCGCAACGCCAAGGAAAACGAAGGCGTTGTTGAAGAGGTTTACCCAAGCATCTTTATTGTAAAGGTCAATGAGGGGCTAGACCGTCAGAGACGTGTATCTTACAGTTATTCAGACATACTAACAGAAACCGTTGAAATTATGGTTTGCTCGACAGAGCAACGAATTGAAGCATCTTAAGCCGTATATACACGCCGATTTGTACAGTTCTAGTAAGCACTAGAAAATACTGCGCCGAGGACATCCTCGGTGCTTTTTTCTTTTCCGGAAAAGGCAAAGAAATGCACGCAAATAAAGGCAAGGTCCCATCAAATTCATTTGAATGGGACCTTGCCTTTATTTGCGTATATGGCGCGCCAAGCGACATGGGCAACCAAAGGTTGCCCTGTCATTTCGCATGGAATAAAAGCGAAACTCAGAGAAAGGACACCCCATCAAATTCATTTGAATGGGACCTTGCCTTTATTTGCGTATATGGCGCGCCAAGCGACATGGGCAACCAAAGGTTGCCCTGTCATTTCGCATGGAATAAAAGCGAAAAAAAATGCGAAAAAAGTTTAGCGTATGAAAATAATTGCCGATTTGCGTAATAATTGCAGGAAAAACAGAAGAAATAATTCTCTAGTTCAATTATCCGAAGAAATGAAATATTCTAAAAATTACAAAAAATTTTATATTCACCAGGCATCATAACTATTCAAAAATAGAAAATATTGGCTTTTCCTGAAATTTGCCTCACATAGCCCTGAGGCTTTTCTGTGTGCACTAATTCCAATATATGACAATATATTCAACGAATGAATATCCGTTTAATGCATAAAGATTGCGCTTTGTGCTTAAACCCTTGTGTTGCAATGATTTTGTTAATTATATATACTGTGAAAAGTAAGGAAGAAGTCGTGTATAAAATGGTAATAAATAACAAAATAAAGTCAAAGGTGAGAGGTGGCTATATGAGTCAAGACAATCAATTGCAGGTCTATTCAGAAATTGGAAAATTAAAGCATGTACTTTTACATAGACCTGGTGAAGAGATAGAAAACTTGACACCTGATTTGATGGACAGATTGTTGTTTGACGATATTCCGTATTTAGAGGTTGCACGTGAAGAGCATGATGCCTTTGCAGACATTTTCATAAAGAACGATGTTGAGGTTTCTTATCTGGAAGATCTGATTGCAGAGACACTTGAAAATGCAGATATCAAAAAGCAGTTCATCAGCCAATTCATTAAAGAAGCAGGCGTACAAGGGGTTAAGAAAACGGCTGCATTAACAGAGTATTTCAATTCATTCGGAACAAATCGTGAAATGATTGACAAAATGATGGCGGGAATCAGAAAGGGTGAGGTTTCGGTAATTGGCAAGAGCACCCTTGCTGATCTTGTGGACTCCTACTATCCATTCCTGATGGACCCGATGCCGAATCTGTATTTCACACGCGATCCATTTTCAACAATAGGAACAGGTATTTCTCTTAATAAAATGAGAACGGTAACACGTTGCAGAGAAACGATATTTGCCAAGTACATATTTGAACATCATCCGCATTTGGGTCAGTTTGATATCCCATTCTGGTATGACCGAGATGATGATTATGCCATTGAAGGCGGAGATGTTCTGGTTCTTTCGGAAAAGGTGCTCGCCATTGGCGTTTCAGAAAGAACTGAAGCCGCGGCGATTGATCAGCTGGCACGCAAGGTTTTCGCAGATGGACAGAATTTTGAAGTGATTCTTGCCCTGGACATACCGAAACGTAGGGCATTCATGCATCTTGATACTGTGTTTACCATGGTGGACAAGGACAAGTTTACAATCCATCCGGAGATTGAAGGGCCGCTGACGGTATACTCCATACGAAAAGGCCGTGAAAAGGATGAAATCGTGATTGAGCAGGAATCCATGGTGCTTAAGGAACTGCTGATGAAGTATCTTGAACTGGATGATGTTCAACTCATACGATGCGGTGGAAAACGTGGCGTCGACGCAGGTCGTGAGCAGTGGAATGACGGCTCCAACACATTGGCGATCGCACCGGGCGAAGTCATCGTGTACTCCAGAAACCATGTGACAAACAGACTCCTTGAAGATGCGGGTGTTAAACTTCATATTATGCCTTCGTCGGAGTTGTCAAGAGGCCGTGGTGGTCCTAGATGTATGTCTATGCCGCTGTATCGTGACCTTGTTTAAGGTGAATTCACAAAATTTTCAATCACCTTTACAAATAATTTGGATTGATTATTTATGAATATATTTGTATAATAATACAGATATATTGACTATAAGCCAGAGAGACATGAATTTACAGACAAAAGATAATTTTAAGGAGGAACTGCGATGCCAGTGAATTTGAAGGGGAGACATCTGCTGACACTAAAAGACTTTACACCTGGAGAAATCAAGTATTTGCTTGATCTGTCCGCTGACCTGAAAGCGAAAAAGCGTGAAGGTGTCAGAGGCGATCTCCTGGAAGGCAAGAATATCGTGCTTCTGTTTGAGAAAACGTCAACTAGAACACGTTGTGCATTTGAAGTAGCGGCATATGATGAAGGCGCTCAGGTAACATTCCTGTCAAACAGCCAAATGGGTAAGAAGGAGTCTATTGAGGATACTGCCAAAGTTCTTGGTCGTTTTTACGATGGTATAGAGTTCCGTGGATACAAGCAGGAAACGGTGGAAGACCTTGCTGCGAATGCAGGTGTTCCAGTGTGGAATGGCCTGACAGACATGTATCATCCAACTCAGATTCTTGCAGATTTTCTTACCATTTCAGAGCATGTGAACAAGCCGCTTAACAAGGTTAAGTTCGTATATGCAGGTGATGCGAGAAACAATATGGGCAACTCACTCATGATCGGCGCTGCGAAAATGGGGATGGATTTTGTGGCATTCGCACCTAAGGAGCTTTGGCCGACAGAATCGCTTGTGAATGAAATGAAGCAGGTTGCAGCTGAAACTGGCGGCACAATTACACTCAGTGACCAAAGTGATTGCGTTAAGGGTGCCGATGTTATTTATACTGATGTTTGGGTATCAATGGGCGAAGAGGACCAGTTCGCAGAGCGTATTGAACAGCTTCAGCCATATCAGGTGAATATGGATTTGATGATGAAGGCAGAAAATGAGGATATCATTTTCATGCACTGTTTGCCAGCTTTCCATGATGAGAATACAGTTGTTGGTATGGAAATCAAAGAAAAATACGGCATTAGCGAGATGGAAGTTACAGACGAGGTCTTCAGAAGCAGATACTCTGTTGTATTTGATGAGGCTGAAAACAGAATGCACACAATCAAAGCCGTTATGTGTGCAACTGCAGGTAAGCTGTAGGCCGGTTTAAGAACATTAAGTGTATCAAAAATGAATTAATGTAAAGAGAGGCTGAGAAGCAAGAGCCTTGAACATATTAAATTCGTGATCCTATAACAGCATAGTAATTAAGATGGGCATCTGGGATCGACCAGATGCCCGAATTGCTTTCTTACAAAAAAGTGGAGGTAATTGAAATGAAGCAGAAGATCGTAGTTGCACTTGGAGGCAACGCACTCGGAAAAACACCAAAGGAACAGCTTGGACTTGTAAAGAACACAGCGAAGCCTATCGTTGACTTGATTGAAGCAGGACATGAGGTAGTACTCGCGCATGGGAATGGGCCGCAAGTGGGCATGATTAACCTGGCGATGGAAACTGCCAGCACAACGGTCGACGCAGGGACACCGGAAATGCCGTTTCCGGAATGTGGTGCTATGAGCCAGGGGTATATTGGTTACCATCTTCAAAATGCAATACGTGAAGAGCTTCTTTCAAGAGGGATGAGCACACCCGTGGCAACCGTTGTGACTCAGGTGATTGTCGATAAGGATGATCCGGCTTTTTCTCGGCCTACAAAACCCATCGGTGCCTTTTATTCAAAGGAAGAGGCTGATAAGCTCATCGAAGAAAAGGGGTATGATATGGTTGAGGATGCTGGTCGCGGATGGCGGCGTGTTGTTCCAAGTCCAATACCTGTTGACGTTGCTGAGAAGGCAACGGTCAGCACTTTGGTGGATGCTGGCCATGTCGTAATTACAGTTGGCGGTGGAGGTATCCCGGTTGTCCAGGAAGGCAATAGCCTGGTAGGCGTTCCGGCGGTTATCGATAAGGATTTCGCGTCTGCAAAAATAGCGGAAATTCTGGATGCAGACTATTTGATTATCCTGACTGCTGTTGAAAAAGTGGCCATCAATTTTGGTAAGGAAAATGAGGAGTGGCTGAGTGCGCTTGATATTTCCACTGCAGAAAAGCTGGTGGGTGAAGGGCATTTTGCACCAGGCTCCATGTTGCCGAAAGTGAAAGCGGCGCTTCAGTTCGCAGGATCGAAGCCGGGCAGAAAAGCTTTGATCACTTCGCTTGAAAAAGCAAAGGAAGGCATTCAGGGAAGAACAGGAACATTGATTGAGGAGAAACTCGCTTAATGGCCGCCCAGCCGCTGATGTATTGAAAGTCAGAAAATAAATAGGCGTTTACCGAATCATTTTCATGAAGCGGTAGACGCCTTTCAATTTGTCGATATATAGATGCTTATGCTATAGCATAAGGCTAGGCGCCTGTATGGATGTTTTTAAAAGACATCGGATGCAGCTTGAGCCCGGTCGATTCTTCAATGAGTTGGGCAAGCGGTTTCGGGTGCGCGTGATAGAAGCCCTGGATAATATCGCATTCATATTTTTCAAGCAGGGTGTTCTCTGATTCGTTTTCCACCCCTTCTGCAACTACACGTATGTCCATACCGTGGGCGAGGGCAATGACATTCTTTATGACAGCCTGACGTTTCTTATCCGTATCAAAATCGTGGATAAAGGTCCTGTCAAGCTTCAGCTCGTTGATAGGCAGCGTGAGAACGTGGCTGAGCGATGAGAAGCCTGTGCCAAAGTCATCCAGACTGATTTTTACACCCATGCTGCTGAGAACCTCCAGCTTGCCTTTTACGAGGGATGTGTCGTGAATCAGAGATGTCTCCGTGATCTCGATAGTCAGGAAGGACGGAGAGATACAGTGCGCCTCAACGGCCTGTACAACCGAGTGTATAAATGTTGGATTCAGAAGCTGTACGGCAGATACATTGATTGAAGCGTAAAAGTCTATGCCAAGGGCATGCATGTGGGCAATGTCCTTGCAGACCTCATCGAGGACCATGCGACCGATTGGAATAATCAGTCCGGTTTCTTCCGCGATGGGAATGAACTTGGCAGGTGAAATCGATTTGCCTTCCCAGTTCCAGCGCAAGAGGGCTTCGGCATAGATCGAGTCCGAAGCCGACTGGTGATGCAGTCTCTGGTAATGGACCTCGAAGTTATCCCGCATATGGGAATTTTCAAGTGCGTTTATCAGGTTGCGTCTTTGTTCAAGCTCTTCAATCATCGAGTCCTCAAAGAAGACATACTTGTTTTTTCCAGTGTTCTTGGCATGTTCAAGGGCAATGTCGGCGCATTTGAGAACACTCTCAGCGTCGTAGGCGTGTTCCGATGGAAAGACACTGATCCCGATACTGCAAGTGATTCGAAGATACATGTTGTTGAAGCCGAGAATGTCTTCGAAGCAGCGCTGGATTGTTTTCACCAGAGCAGTCGCTTCGCTCGGCGCATTGGTAAGTACCACGAATTCATCTCCGCCGAATCTGTAAAGATGTGCGTGTCCAGGAAGGCGCTCTGCCAGACTTCTGCCGACTTTTGCGAGAAGCTTGTCCCCTGTGAAAAAGCCCATCAGGTCATTGATCATTTTGAAATTATCAATATTGATGGAAAGAATGACATGCTCCTTGCCATCCTTGAGTGCCGCGTTCAGCTGTGAAAGCATAGAGGATATGTTAGGCAGCCGGGTAGTTGCGTCGTATAAGGACAGCTGGTTGATCTGCGCGTTGGCATGCTTTTCATGATCTACATCCTTAAAGGAGCCGTTGAGTGTTGTTTTAGAAGCCTTGTTGGTGACCTTGAGATGAACACGGACCCATTTGTAAACACCACTTTTATCGCGCAGCCTGATTTCAAAAGAAATGTCCTTTCCTGACAGGGCGCGTATCTTTTCCCGAAGCATGGAAAAATCCTCTGGAATCCAACTTTCAGGAAGCTTTGACCAGTCCTGTGGATGGACGCGGTTAATCCAGAAATCGGCAGCATGTGGAATGAAGTTTCCGTCATTGCAGAGCCAGTCGCGCAGCTGTCTTGAAATCTGCATGGTATCTGACTCAAAGTTATATTCCCATAGACCGTCTTCTGATATGTCAATCGCAACTTCGAACTGGCGGTCCCTGTCAGGCGCAGCGAATTTGGAAATCAAATGTGCGTCGACATCTGTTGTGCTGCGCTTGGTGAACTTGTCAGAGTTGTACAAAATGACGGTGAACATACTGAAAACTGAGGCAGCAATTGTTGGAAAGGTATGTGCCTGGTGATTGTAGAATAATGTTTTTAAGCTGATGGTGATAAGTGCCAGGGCTATAATGTTGTGAAGTAAACCGGTGGGAATGATGGCGCTTCTTTCTCTCGATATTTCAGCATAGAGGAGAAATGCGTAAGTGGAAAAGGCCATGACTGCAACCACCTGAAATGGCAGGTGTAGAAAATCTCTTAGGATGTACATGGAAATCAGACTCAAGGTCGGTTTGACAAAGGCAGACCCTATCGTCTTCAAATAATAGCGGTCAATGGGTTCTGCGCCTTTGATAAGGACGTATGCCAGACATCCGGCAATCACGAGCACGAGTGGAGCAAATGTATAGAAATGAATGTGCTTATGCGTCATTTGTGAAAGCGTAGGTGCTGTAAAAAGGGATATGACGATAAACCATGGAATGCATACTTCTGCAGAATTGAAATCCTTGATTTGAAAACTGCGTGAATGCGCATAGAGACCGACAATGTATGCCAGACAGATAAAAGTTGAAAGATATAGAAAGTCTACTGATAGCATCAGTGTCAGTGTATTTGAACCTTGCATGAAATATCCTCTCTTCAATATAAAATATGTAAATTAAGGCTGTTTGCCCCTTATAAAAGGCACAAAAAAACCTTCCAAACTGGTAGCTGGCTGCCATTTTAAAGGCCCTAAAGCTTTGCGTCCTTGTCTTTCAACAAGTTTGCCGTTTCAGTGAAAAGTCACCTGAATATTTTTTACTTGAAACTTCACATTTACTGTTTAAGAGTATCAAGAATGGGTAAAAATTGCAATTCATATTTTGATAAATTAATACATAATGGAAGAATAATGCATGGATTCTTTCTATGTAACTGGCTATTTTTATTAAAATGCACTATAATGTTTTCATAATGTATTTTGTATAATGTATAAAACTTAATGTTTCAGTGATGAACTTTAGGTAATATATCGAATAAGCAGTATGCTTTTTAAGAGAATCCAGATTGTCAATAAGTGAGGTGTATGATGGAGACCCTATCGCTAAAAGCATACGCGAAGATAAACTTGACTCTAGATGTGACTGGAAAGCGTGAAAACGGCTATCACGACGTCAGGATGATCATGCAGCAGATCGATTTGCATGACAAAGTGACACTTGAGAAAAGAGACTCCGGAATATCGCTGACTTCTGACAATGCATTTTTGCCTTGCGACAGATCCAATATTGCTTGGCGTGCGGCAGAAGCTGTGTCTGAATTTGTGAGTCGCGATCTTGGCGTAGCGATATTTATAGAAAAGAGAATACCTGTAGCTGCAGGACTTGCGGGTGGCAGTACGGATGCAGCTGCAGTGATCAGAGGAATGAACCTGCTCTATGAGCTGGGATTAAGCCTTCAGCAGATGAAGGATATTGGTGTGGGCATAGGTGCCGATGTCCCCTTCTGCATTCAAGGCGGAACGGCGCTTGCCGAGGGCATAGGCGAGGCACTTACGCCGATAGACGCTGATAAGTCGCACTGGATTGTGCTTTCAAAACCGAGCTTGGGTGTTTCTACGAAGCTCGTGTATGAAGCGTTGGATTACAGAACCATAGCATCTCATCCCGATACGGAAGCGATGATCAACCATGTGAAACGCGGAGATGCAAACGGCATTGCAAATCTTTTGGAGAATGTACTGGAGCCGGTGACCTTGTCCCTGTATCCATCAGTTGGTTCACTGAAAGCTAAAATGAAAGAATACGGCGCATGTGGGGTTCTAATGAGCGGGAGTGGACCGAGTGTATTCGGTCTGTTTAAATCCTATGAAAAGGCATGTGCTGCGGCGAAACGGCTTGAACGGATTTACAAACAGACGTTTGTAACAAGAACAATAGTTGGGGGATACCAGGATGAATAAACGGATAAATCAACTTGAAATCAGAAACTATAAGCCGCTGGGCGAAGTGGTATTTGAATATCTAAGAACTTCAATTCTTAACGGCGATTTGAAGCCTGGCGAAAGGCTGATGGAAATTCAGCTGGCAGAACAGCTGGGTGTGAGCAGAACACCGGTGCGTGAGGCAATCAGAAAACTGGAAAAGGAAAAGTTCGTTGAGATGATTCCGCGTAAGGGGGCCTATGTCGCTGACCTTACAGCCAAAGACATTCTGGATGTTCTTGAAATCAGAACAATTCTTGAGGGGTTCGCATCGAGCCTGGCTGCGCAGAGAATGACGGATGAGGAAATTGACAATCTTGAGCAGACCTTGATTGACTTCAATGAGTACCTTGAAGATCTGGACCGTCCTGGCATGATTGCCAAGGACAATCAGTTCCATGACATGATTTTTGATGCGACACGCAATAACAAGCTGATTGAAATCGTTCAGGAGCTCCATGATCAGTTCCAGCGATTCAGACTCATTTACTTTAATGAATTTGACAATTTCTATGATCTCAGAGATTGGCATCAAAAGATATTTAACGCAATCAAGAAGCGCGATGAGAATGAAGCGCGTACCTTTGCCGAAGAGCATATCCGAGAAATCCAAAAAAGCGTGGTTGCTTGGAAGGAAGCTCAAAAGGCAAATAAGGAGACTCTTTAAATATGACAGGGCAAGTTTGGTTATCGATTTCATCAGAAATTAAGAAAGTAGGCGAGCCGGTCGAAGAATATGTTTTCGAGACGGAAGGCAAGGTTTTTGAAAAGGACGATGCTGAGTACATTGTATATGAAGAATCTGAACTTTCCGGTATGAAAGGTGACAGAACTGTTCTGAAGTTTAAGGACGGAGTCTGTACCATGCACCGCTATGGTGTCCACAAGTCGGAACTCGTATTTGATGAAGGCACTAAGATTGAGTCAATGTATCATACGCCATATGGAAATTTTGAGATGATGACACTTGCCAGCAGGGTTGCTTTTGACCGTGAGGCAGGCGTGGCAGAACTGGTTTATCGATTGGTCATTAAAGGGCTTTCGGAGTCGGTGAACAAACTAAAAATCGAAATAAGTCCGGTCGTTTAGACGTATTATGCATAGGTAAAATCCCAATATACAGGTATGAAAAAGCCGTTCCGGCTGTGTTATAGTAAACATAGCATAGGGAACGGCTTTTATTGTGTATGTCATATGTGGTGTTTAGTTTGAACTGCCTTCTGGAGGGAGCTCAATGAGGCCGCTGAAGAAAAGGTATTTGGCAGCATCGTCATTCTTCTCAGTCTTCTTGCGTTCAGAGAGCTCGAGAAGGTACTTGTAGAGCTCTTCAGCTTCTTTTTTCGTGAGGTGAATACGAGAGACGATAAGGCCGCCGTCACCTTCCTCTGAGTCTGTTGCCGATTCTTCGTTTTGGGCCATGTACTGCATGGCACTGATGAATTCTGATTTAGCGTCATCGAGAACGCCTGAAACCATCTTCTCTGTTTCAGAGAGCATGGATGGCAGCTGCTTCTCATCAAGAGACTCATGGGACATGATAATCTGTCGTGTCGTAGTCTTATAGTACTTGGCAATAATTCCGTTAATGTTTTCTTCGTGGTCGAGCTCGAGAACGCCAAGTTTTATGAGTTTTTTGGCATGGTAGTAAACCTTTGCCGGAACTTCGTTCATTATATCTGCCACACGCTTGATGGTAATGGCTTCATCAGCATTGCTGAAAGTCTTGTAAATCAGCATGCGGTATGGATCTGTGAATGTTTTAATATCGCTGAGCGTTTTGAGTCGAATTGCATTGTCTTCCTGTTGCAGGTCGTGAATCATTTTATGCCTCCTGAAGTTGATATTCTTATATTTCATGTATGGAATTTGTAGGTTAATCACGTGGAGTCTCTGCAAAAACGAGAGATGCCTGTATTAAAAATGGAATCACACGCATGACGGAGCTTACGATTATATCGTTAAAAATATTTTCATGTTACTTGGATTGTATCGTTCAAAATCCACAATGTCAATAGGCAGGTGCAGAAGCTATTCATTTGTTTGTGAATGTATGTAGGCTGTGCAGAGGGTAATTGGAGTCTATATGTTTAAAAGCAGAACACATTATATCAATCATTTTAGAAATCTAATCAATCTTGAGCGGGATGAAGATATCAGACGGCATAAAGATGAAATTGAGCGCTTAAGTGGCCTCAAACGGGAAAAGAAGGGCCGTGCTCTGGTGGAAATGCGTGGACGCAGATATGGAAACCTGTATGGGCACCGCTACCTGATCAAGTATGCCAAGGCGCAGGGGGAGGCACTTCCCAAAATGGAAATGCAGATTGGCGATGCCCTGCTCATAAGTCGGGGACATCCCCTTTCAAAAGGAAATCCCATAGCCACGCTCGTCGAAAAGGGAAAATACCACCTGGTGGTAGCTGTTGGCCAGCGCCCTGAAAAATGGATGGTCAAATCAGGTGTGCGTATTGACTTGTATGTGAATGATGTGACCTACAGGCGTATGCAGGAAGCCCTAGATACGGTCATGTATGGTAAGGAAGCTTCAGTACGTCTCCTTTCTGCGGTTATTGGAGAGAAGGACCAGTATATTCCAAAAATAGCTAATGTGGAGTCTAGGGGACAGGCGTGGATGAACGGATCGCAAATGACGGCAGTTTCTCGGGCTTTGAGTGCAAAGGATTTTCATATTGTTCATGGACCGCCGGGGACGGGTAAAACACGAACCGCCTCTGAAATTATAAGGTGTGCAGTGGGAGAGGGTAAGACTGTACTCGCAACGGCACAGTCCAATGGTGCTGTTGACAATTTAGCAGACCGTCTGCTTGAAAGTGGGCTCAAGTGTGTACGCATAGGACAACCGTTCAAGGTTGATGAAAAACTTAGCGGAATTGTTCTCGACAATTTGATTATTCAGGATGAAAGATATAAGGATGTTGATGCGCTTAGAGAAGCGGCGTTTGCTCAGATAAAGGACCAGGCTGCGTATCTTTCGCCAAGTCCGCGCTATTCCAGGGGGATGCGGAGTGCGGATATTCATAGGTTTGCAAAAAAGAACAAGGGCAGTCGCGGTGTGAGTGCCAGCGATATGAAATCCATGTCCAAGTGGTTGAAAATTAGAGAGGCGATCGACGCCTGCTTCATGAAGGCGGACACATTGGAACTGGAAATTGCCGTAGACCTGCTCAAAAAAGCGGATGTGATTTTGTCCACCAATGTAGGGGCTGGTTCTGACATCCTTGAAGGATGGACTTTTGATCTTGTGCTTATTGATGAGGCGACACAGAGTACGGAGAGCTCAGCCCTCATTCCTGTGGTCAAGGGCAAACAGCTTGTACTGGCTGGTGACCATAAGCAGCTGCCGCCTACCGTCATCAGTCCTCTTGCGCAGTCAAAGGGGTTTTCTCTTTCCCTGGTTGAACGGCTTATTGACCGGTACGGTTCGGCTGCGGTCAGTATGCTCAATATCCAGTACCGGATGAATGATGAAATTATGCGATTTCCAAATCAGGCCTTTTATGTCGGGCAGCTTGAATCGGGAGAGAAAAATAAGCACTGGAGGATTGAAGGGCTTTGCGGGCGTCTGGATGCGCGTGAAAAAGCTTATATAAACGAAGTGGTAAAGCTGAGTGCTGCCTTTATTGATGTCAAGGGCTATGAAAAAGCAGTAGGTGAAGGCCCGACTTATTTGAACCAGGAAGAGGGAGACTGCGTGGTTGGTCTTGTCCGTCTTCTGATACGTGCCGGTATAGAGCCATCACGCATTGGTGTGATCACACCCTATAAGGGACAGGTGAATTTGATTAGAGAATCACTGGACCAGGAGGGTGTTCAGGTTGACACGGTAGATGCATTTCAAGGCAGAGAAAAGGATGTTGTGATTATATCATTTGTTCGTTCTGGCGCTGGTGGGCTTGGGTTTCTAAACGACATCAGAAGACTCAACGTTGCACTCACTCGTGCCAGAAAACTAAGAATAGCAGTTGGAAGTGCCAAGGCGCTGAGTGCCCATCCTGTCTACGAAAGCTTCATAGACATGAGTTCTTCTATTCAGAGAGAGCTCTTTTAATAGAGAGTCCGTTGTGTTTTTGCGGAAACATGATATACTAAGCGTGTGCTGAATTTTCGGCACTGGTGCTGAAAATTAGGCGCAAGAAAATGGTTGATGATATGGAGGACATATGAGAGATTTGCTGTCGTCTGAAAACTTTAAAATGATTATGGATCATATTAATGATGGCGTGCAGGTTTTTGATGCCGATGGAAACCTTGTCTATTGCAACCGGCGGTCTGCAATGCTTGACGATATCAATATTGAAACTGCCCTCGGAAAGAGTATTCTAGAAATATATCCTTCCCTGACCAAGGAAACAAGTACCCTACTCAAGGTAATACGGGGCGGAATGCCCATGTTTGGCTTGCAGCAAACCTATACGACTTATAAAGGAAAAAAGATTACGACGCTCAATTCGACCCTGCCGCTTAGAGAGAATGGGAAAATTGTGGGAGCCATTGAGTTTTCAAACAATATAACCGAGGTCAAGGCCCTCAGTGAAAAGGTTGTTGATCTACAAAACAAAATGTATGGCGATAAGAAAGGCGGCCAGCAGGATGAGGCGAAATACACCTTTGCAGATATCGTGACTGACGATGTCCGCATGCTTGAGCTCAAGTCGCTTGCGACAAAAGGGGCGCAGACAGACGCCCCCATACTGGTTTGCGGTGAGACTGGCACAGGCAAGGAGCTCTTCGTACAGGCCATTCATAACAGCAGCAGGCGTGTGGGAGCACCTTTTATAGCACAGAACTGTGCAGCCCTTCCGACAAGCCTTCTTGAAGGTATTTTGTTCGGAACCATGCGCGGCAGCTTTACAGGCTCTGTGGACCGGCCGGGCCTCTTTGAACTGGCGGACGGCGGAACACTCTTTCTGGACGAGATCAACTCCATGCCGATGGAGCTTCAGGCTAAGCTCCTGAGAGTACTGCAGGAGGGGGTTTTCAGAAGAATTGGTGACATGAAGCCTAGATATGCGAATGTCCGCATTATCACGGCTGTCAATGTCAAGCCCGAAGACGCTGTCAGGTCTGGAAACCTGCGTCAGGACTTGTATTACAGGCTTAATACCATTACCATCAACCTGCCATCCTTGAAGGAACGGTCTGATGATATTCCATATCTGTCAAAACACTTTGTAAAAAAGTACAACAATAAGCTATATAAGAACGTACAGGGGATTTCTGCGGAAGCTATGCTCATTTTCAGGTCATATGACTGGCCGGGAAATGTAAGAGAGCTTGAACACGTTATTGAGGGCGCGATCAGTGTTATGGATACGGATGAAATAACGGTTGCAGACCTGCCTATAAAGCTCAGGGAGCTGAAAGGCGAGGTTGCCTGCGTCGTTGATGTCCCCCAGTGCATAGAGGGTGATTTTTCTTTGAAGGAGTCCCTTGAGAAAGCGGAGCGCGCCTTTATTTTAAAGGCATACGAACGCTCAGACAAGAATATTACACAAACAGCCAAGCTTTTGAATGTTCCGCGTCAGACCCTTCAGTATAAGCTTAAGAAACTTGGAATATCAGGTTGATAGTATAAGCGCATAGGGTTCTTGGTAGGTCATGAGGACTTTTATAGAAGTAGAATTAGCAGCAAGCGCCGAAAATTCGGCGCTTTTTTATGTGGAAAATACAAAATTCTCGAAACTGATGCGTAATTCGCAGTAAAATAGGGTAGGCATTTTGGAATTATTCAGAAAAACGTTTTCCTAAAAATCGCTAAACCACTTGAAAACACTAGGTGTTGAAAATATCCAAGGAAAGATGTCGGAATTGAAAAATGATTTTTTGGCACGGGGCTTGCAATATATATGAGCGTGAATAATTAAAAAATGGAGGGTCTTACAAATGAAAAAGGGATGTAAATTTGGTACACACCGTGTCATCGAGCCAAAAGGTGCTCTGCCACAACCAGCACAAAAGATCGACAATGCAATGGAAATCTATGACAACGAAGTGCTTATTGATGTTCAAACACTGAATATCGACTCTGCAAGCTTTACACAAATCAAGGGTCAAGCTGAAAATGATGTTGAGAAGATTAAAGAAATCATGCAAAATATCGTTTCGACGCGTGGAAAGCACCACAACCCAGTTACTGGATCAGGCGGCATGCTGATCGGTACAGTTAAGGAAATCGGTCCTGCACTTGAAGGCAAAACGGACCTTAAAGTTGGAGACAAGCTTGCAACATTGGTTTCGCTTTCTCTAACACCACTTCAGATCAATGCGATCAAAGAAGTACGTAAAGACATCGACCAAGTGGATATCGATGGTCAAGCAATTCTGTTTGAATCAGGTATTTACGCTAAGCTTCCTGAAGATCTACCTCAAAACCTTGCACTTTCAGTTCTTGACGTTGCAGGTGCACCAGCACAGACAAGAAAACTTGTTAAAGAAGGCGATACGGTTCTTGTAATCGGCGGCGCTGGCAAATCAGGTATGCTTTGTCTATATGAAGCAAAGAGAATCGCTGGTCCAAATGGCAAGGTAATCTGCCTGAACCACAGCGAAAAAATGAAAGACGTTGTTATGGGCGCTGGCCTAGCTGACGAGTTCATCGTTGCGGATGCTACAAACTCTGTTGAAGTTCTTGACAAGATGCGTGAAGCAACTGGTGGCGAAATGGCTGACGTTACAATCAACTGCGTTAACATTCCAAATACAGAAATGGCGTCAATTCTTTCTACTAAAGATGACGGCGTAATTTACTTCTTCTCTATGGCAACAAGCTTTACTGCAGCTGCTCTTGGCGCTGAAGGCGTTGGCATGGATACAACAATGATCATCGGCAATGGCTACACTAAGGGTCATGCTGACATTTCTCTAAACATCATGCGTGAAAGTGAAGAGCTGAGAAAAATTTACACAGATCTTTACGCATAAGACATAAAATCACGGGTGCCTGCGGATTAACCGACCTGAAATCCGTATGACAGCTCGAAGAATACCGCTTTTAAGCAGTTGTGCTCTGACCGACCACAGAATGCAGCTGTCAAAAGGCAAAAAGCAAGTTTGTTGAACAAGAGTCAAACCGCATGAATCTCGGCCAAGAATCATGTGGATTGTATAGAGGGAGGGTTAAGGGTGTGACACCCGTTCGGAACGCGGTTTGTGGCAAGTGCCACGTTGTATATTATAAACCGACCTTACCGACCAAATGTTACCACTGCGTTTGCGAAACGCGGCGTCCCCCTGAACTGACCCGATCATAGGAGGAAATGATTCAAATGAGACATTACACAGAGATAGAGATGTGGAAAGACGTAACTCAAGAGCAGTGGGATGACTGGTCTTGGCAAGTAAGAAATCGTATCACTACGATTGAAGATCTTAAAAAAGTAATCAACCTCACTGAAGAAGAAGAGGATGGCATCAAAAAGTCTCTAGAAATCTTGCGTATGGGCATTACGCCTTACTATGCGATGATTATGGATAAAGATGATCCGCATTGTCCAGTTCGCATGCAGGCAGTACCTACAATTTACGAAACACATAAGAGCAAAAATGACATGGATGATCCGCTTCACGAAGACGCTGATTCTCCAGTTCCAGGTCTGACGCATAGATACCCAGACCGCGTACTGCTTCTAATTACAGATATGTGCTCAATGTACTGTCGTCACTGTACAAGAAGACGCTTTGCCGGTGCGCAAGATGCTGGTGTTCCTATGGATCGCATTGATGCAGCTATCGAATACATCAGAGGCGCTAAAGAAGTTCGTGACGTTCTGCTTTCAGGCGGAGATTGTCTTCTAGTCGCTGATGAAAAACTAGAATACATTATCAGCAAGCTTCGTGAAATCGAGCACGTTGAAATTATCCGTCTTGGTTCAAGAACGCCTGTTGTTATGCCACAGCGTATTACACCAGAACTTGTCGGCATGCTGAAGAAATATCATCCAATCTGGCTGAATACCCACTTCAACCACTCAAAAGAAGTTACACCTGAAGCTAAAAAAGCATGTGAAATGCTTGCAGATGCTGGTATCCCTCTAGGCAACCAGTCTGTACTTCTACGTGGCGTAAACGACTGTACACATGTAATGCGTCATCTTGTACATGATCTTGTTAAGATGCGTGTTCGTCCATACTACATTTATCAGTGTGACCTTTCAACAGGTATCGAGCATTTCAGAACACCTGTTTCAAAAGGTATTGAAATCATCGAAGGTCTACGCGGCCATACTTCTGGTTACGCAGTACCTACTTTCGTTGTTGATGCACCAGGTGGTGGCGGTAAGACGCCAGTTATGCCTCAGTATGTAATTTCACAGTCTCCAGACCGCGTGGTTCTAAGAAACTACGAAGGTGTTATTACAACTTACGCTGAGCCAGAGCCATATCAGCATGAGTGTCAATGTTCTGATTGTGTTGAAGCAAAACACAAAATCACAGGTGTTGGCGGTCTACTTCAAGGCAACCAAATCAACCTTGAACTGGCTCACCTTGATCGTCACGACAGATCACATCACGAATAAGACTGAAAACGGACGGTTTAAAGCATCTACTTAAGTAAGTTTATGACGGCAAGTACCGCGGACCTCTCTTTATAATAAGTCAAGTTCGTGGTACGAGCCGCCACATTTGGAGGCATTATGGAACTCATTGACCTGATCCGAGAATCCCGGTATCAGGTTGTGTCCGTTGTGGGCATGGCCAAGAACGCTGGGAAAACAGTGACACTTAATGAAATGATCGATCAAAGTATGGAGAACGGTATTGTTCTGGGGCTTACCTCAATCGGCAGAGACGGGGAGCAGCAGGATGTGGTTACCTGTACCCAAAAACCAGCAATCTATGTGGATAGCGGAACATTGATCGCGACAGCCGAAGGCCTATACAACTGTGCGGATGCAAGGCTTGAAATACTTGAAATGACAGATTTCAAGACATCTATGGGAACCATTATGATCGCAAGGGTAATCAGTCCCGGACATGTACAGTTGGCGGGACCATGCGTCAACGCGGACATTCGGGCTGTTTCCGAAAGAATGATTGCTTATGGCGCTGAACTTGTAATCGTCGACGGCGCGCTGGATCGTGTCAGCAGTGCGTCCCCTTCTATCAGTGATGCAGCGGTCCTGGCAACGGGAGCGGTGCTCAGCAGAAACATGGACAAGGTCATTGAGCAGAGCATACATCAGGTATCTTTGTTCAGACTTCCGGTGCTGGCTGAGGAAGAAATACGAGCAATGGCACGGACTGCAATAGACTTGATGGAAATACAAATTGTACGCCATGGAAAAGATGGCTTTGAGGTAGAGCATATTCCGGTTAAGACTGCACTTGGTGCGGGACGGAAGATCGCTCAGGCACTTTGTGAAAATACCCGGTATGTCATATTGCCCGGTTCACTTGTGTCGAAAACTCTCTTTGACATTGCGGGTGCGTCGCGCTGCTTCGGGCAAGTGACGTTCATCGTTCGTGACGCGACAAAAATATTTGTGGAATCGAGAGAATGGCAGCTGCTCCTTAGAAAAGGACTCAAGGTTGTTGTACTCGAGGAAATAAACTTGTTGGCGGTTACTATAAATCCATTTGCACCTGCTGGATACTATTTTGATCCGAAAACATTCAGGGAAAGACTCCAAGGATTCCTTGAACCGGTTCCGGTGATTGATGTCATGGAAGGTGGTGCGAGATGATTTTTTTGAATGAAGACGGATTTGAAAAACTTGGTGGGCGGTTTGTTTTGGACCGAATTCAGACACAGACACCCTATGGTCAGCAAGCGAAGCGCTCAATGGCGCCCTTTGCACTTGTTGATCGGGAAGCGCTTGAAGCGCACTATCAGGTGATTGAAGAACTGATGCTTCAAATTGAACGGCACAGGTATACCTTCGTCGAACTGAGAAATCAGTTCAAGAAGCTTAAGGACCTGAGCGGATCGCTTAAACGCATTGAAGAGGACGAGCCACTCAGCGTACCGGAAATCTTTGAAATAAAGAGTATGGTACTGGCGATGGGTGAAATCGAAAGTGCGATGATGGCCCTTAAATGGAATATTCCAAGCGAGCTTGTCATAAAGAGGCTGGCACTTGTTGAATCCTTGCTGGACCCTGAAAAACAGGGTGTGAATACCTTCTATTTGTATGATGCGTATTCTGAAGCTTTGGCAAGCGTTCGAAGACGCATTAAGGACATTGATGAAGAAATCAGACGCATTCAAAAATCGAAACGGCTTCGTCTGGAAGATGATCTGGATATTCGCATACGTCCAAATGGAGAAATTACTGTCAGTAAGGAAAGCAAGGCACTGATCGAGAAACTGGAAAGCTGCGAATCCCTCGCATATAGTGCGGAAACCTACATGAATATCACATTCAGAGTCCGCGAGGATGAAGCAGTCGTTGCATTGCAGGGAAAAAAGGAAGAACTCATACAGGATGAAGATGTAGAAAGCTTTAAGGTTAGAGAGGTTCTTACGGCAGAACTGAAGACCTGCCTTGAAGAAATACACGCAAATATTGAGGCGATTGCGAAACTTGACCTGTATATTGCCCAGAGTTACTTTGCGGCAGCCTTTAACTGCGTGCGTCCTGAAATTTCTGATGAACCAATACTGGAAATAGAAGATGGCAGACATCCTGCTGTTGAGGAACGTCTTAGACGGGAGTCGAAAATATATAAGCCTGTAAGTGTGAACATCCGTGAAGGCGCAACGTGTATTACGGGTGCAAATATGGGTGGAAAGACTGTCACGCTGAAAATGACAGGACTACTCGTTTGGATGGCTCAGATGGGGTTGTTTGTTCCAGCTGAAAGCATGCGTCTGAATCTTAGAGATTTCATATTTGTCTCTATAGGGGACGAACAAGATCTTGACCTGGGTCTGTCCACGTTCGGCGCAGAAATCGTAAAGGTTTCAAAGGCGGTTGAACTCTCGAGCGGAAAAGGGTTGATTCTCATCGATGAATTGGCGCGTGGAACCAATCCCAAAGAGGGATACGCCATATCAAAGGCACTGATTGACACGCTGAAGACACGCCAGTCCATGACGGTTATTACAACACATTTTGATGGACTAGCAGATGCTCAGGATGTGAAGCACCTTCAGGTAATGGGACTGGGCGGTGTTGATTTCAGCAAGCTCAAGGATCGACTCGATAAAGGGGAAGCTTCATATAGCTTGGGAATGGAAATTCTGCATGAACTCATGGACTACAAACTCAAGGAGATTCACAGCCCGCAGGAGGTTCCAAAGGATGCCGTGCGCATAGCACATCTCATGGGACTGAGCGCAGATGTACTTGATAAGGCGAATGAGATTTTGTCAGAGTTTCATAGAGCGTAAGGCTTGATAGATTGTAACTTGAACAGAAACTTGAATAGAAACTACCTAAATTATAATTGAAAGGATGGCGGATGAATATGCAGAGCAAATTGAATCTGGATTTCAGCCTTGTTGAAAAGGCCCGCGCTTCAGCGAAGACGATTGCTGAAGACATGCAGAAGTTTATAGACCAGCATACAACAGTCACAGTCGAAAGATCTGTACTGAGGTTGCTTGGAATTGATGGAGTTGACGAAATTGACCGTCCACTTCCAAATGTAATACAAGAGCAGCTTTCAGATGCAGGCGTTCTGAATATGGGTGCATCTTACTGGATCGGCAACGCTATGGTGCAAACGGGGAAAACACCACAGGAAATTGCTGAGATGGTAGGCAGAGGTGAACTGAATATCACGGAGCTTGCTCAATCCAAGCTTGAAGATATCAAAGCTGCAATTGCACCAGTTGCGAAAGCAACAACAGAGCGTATTGCCAACAACCGTAAGGACCGTGAAGACATGCTTGTCAACATCGGCGAAGGCCCTAAGCCTTACCTTTATGTAATCGTTGCAACTGGAAACATCTATGAAGATGTTCTGCAGGCGCAGGCGGCAGCGAGACAAGGTGCAGACATTATCGCGGTTATCCGTACGACAGCTCAGTCGCTTCTTGACTATGTACCATTTGGTGCTACAACAGAAGGCTTTGGCGGCACATATGCGACACAAGAGAACTTCAGAATCATGCGTAAAGCCCTTGATGAAGTGGGCAAGGAAGTTGGAAAGTACATTCGTCTATGTAACTACTGTTCAGGTCTTTGTATGCCTGAAATCGCAGCGATGGGCGCACTTGAAAGACTTGACGTAATGCTTAATGATGCACTGTATGGTATCCTTTTCAGAGATATCAACATGCAAAGAACACTGGTTGACCAGTATTTCTCAAGAGTTATCAATGGTTTCGCTGGAATCATTATCAATACAGGTGAGGATAACTACCTTACTACATCTGACGCGGTTGAAGAAGCGCATACAGTGCTCGCATCTCAGCTGATCAACGAACAATTCGCACTTAAAGCGGGTATTCCGGAAGAACAAATGGGTCTGGGTCATGCTTTTGAAATGAATCCGAACATTGAGAATGGTTTCCTTCTGGAGCTTGCTCAGGCGCAAATGGCAAGAGAAATTTTCCCGAATGCACCACTGAAGTACATGCCTCCAACGAAGTACATGACTGGCGATATCTTCAAGGGCCATGTACAAGACGCACTGTTCAACATGGTTGCAATCATGACAGGACAAAGTCTACAGCTGCTGGGTATGCCAACAGAAGCAATTCATACACCGCTTCTTCAGGACAGAAAGCTTTCAATAGACAACGCAAAGTACATCTTCAATAACATGCGTGGTCTGGGTGAAGAAATCGAGTTCAAAAAGGACGGCATGATTCAGACGCGTGCACAGAAGGTTGTTGGAGAAGCAGCTTCAATGCTTAGCGAAATTGAAAAAGATGGTCTGTTCGACACAATCATCGAAGGCAAATTTGCAGGCGTGAAGCGTCCTTTCGAAGGCGGAAAAGGCCTGAAAGGCACAGTAACAAAAGACGACAACTACTTCAATCCATTTATTCCGCTCATGCTTGGAGGTGAAAGATAATGTCTCAGGCGAATCAGATCGATTTGACGAAAATCAAACCATACGGCGATACACTCAATGATGGTATGATGCAGTTCAGCTTTACGCTTCCAGTTCCATGTACTGACGAAGCAAAAGAGGCAGCTAAGCAGCTTCTTGCAAAAATGGGCATGGAAGAGCCAGCGGTTGTTCACGCAGAGGACCTAGGCGTTGGATACACGTTCTTCACAATGTACGGCAAATGCTCACACACTGTTGACTACTCTTCAATCCACGTACCAAAAGTTGAATCAGACGTTATGGACAAATACGGTGTTGAAGACTTCATTAAGGAAAACATCGGTCGTGACATTGTCATGGTAGGTGCTTGTACAGGTACTGACGCACATACGGTAGGTATTGATGCGATCATGAACATGAAGGGCTTTGACGGTCACTACGGACTTGAGCGTTACAAGGGTCTTGAAACACTGAACATGGGCTCACAGGTTCCAAATGAAGAGCTTGTTGCAAAAGCAATAGAAATGAACGCAGACGCAATCATCGTTTCACAGGTTGTAACACAAAAGGATGTTCATATTCCTAACCTGACAAACCTGATTGAACTCCTTGAAGCTGAAGGCATTCGCGACAAGGTAGTCGTATGTGCTGGAGGACCGCGTGTAAGTCATGAGCTGGCAAAAGAGCTTGGTTATGACGCAGGTTTTGGACCTGGAACATATGCGGAGCACGTCGCTTCATTCGTTGTTCAACAAATCGTTGACCGGGATTTGATTAAAAAATAAGAGAGTATTAGAGCCATCCACGCAGTGGGTGGCTTTATTCGTGAAAGGCAATAGAAATGCAGTTTTAGACACGCCCCGCGACATGAGCAGCCGGAGGGTGCTCTGTTCATTTCGATTAGAAAAGAAGCGCCCCGCGACGTGAGCAACCAAGGGTTGCTCTGTGCATTTCAATTACAAAAGAATCGCCCTTGCGACGTGAGTAACCGGAGGTTGCTCTGTTAAGACCAAGCAAGAAGACTATTTAGAACACAAAAAGGATCCCCCATAGCACATCGCAGCTCTGCGAATCGTATCAGGCATCCTTTTGCGTAATGGGGCACGTTCTGCCCGCTGCTTTAGTTCGTTTACCATATCAGTACTCTAACCGTTTGATGATGCTTTCATATAACACTTTCAATGTTCTATCGAATTAATCCTATTTTAAACTATAAGGATAAGGCTTCTTTGATGCATGCCTTACATATGTTTTTCCCTTTGAACTCAACGACATTGGTTATTGAGTTGCAAATGGCACATTTCTTTTCTTTGGGCTGTGATGTTTGCTTTTTAGAAGTTGGGTGTGTTTGTTGCATAAGTAGTACCTCCTGGGTGTATGCACTGTAAGTTTAAGTAGTATATATCAGGTCTCCCCACCGGATATGCAATGTCAAGGGCCGATCATGCAATGTAAACGGCCGAATGTGAAATAATTTGTATTAAATTACAAATTATTACAATTAAACTTATAAAATATGTTCCTAAGAAAAATTCATAGAAACTGAATAGCGGATAGTATGTGAGATTAACACTTTGTTCACAAAGAGGTCATAAATTAGCCAAATTTGAATAATATACTGAGTATGTCAAAAGCAAGAGAAACAACTCAGGCAAAACTTTGACACATGTGGGATGTTATCGTCCCACTCCCGCAGCTATGAACTGTATTAGACAGTTTATTCATAGATCCCCCTTATACTCATAGCCCCCTCTATGAGCAATAAAAAAACATAGCTCTCTTGAAAAACTCGGCCCCCACCGGGTTTTTCGTATTTTTCGGAAAAGACAAAGCAATGCACATAGAAATCTGAGAAGCTGCTCTAGCATTGCTAATATTGTTTATGTTTGGAAAAATAGCGACATGAGCAACTGACAAGGTACACTATGGGTACGCATCATGTAGCCTGGTCTTTTTGATGTATTTTCTATTGGTTCATTATACCCATTTTACAGGAATGGGATAGAAAAATCCATGGTTTTTTTGTAATTGTTTTACATTTTGCAATTCGAATTGATTTGGACACACGTTGTACACATCACTATGATATCCTTCAATTGTCCAAAAGACAACCCAAACATATCCAAGCAGTGGATGAAATCCTCTGCACCCCAAAGAATGCAGCGCCCTGCCCAGGCCTGCATTTTTTCCGTGAAAGGCAATAGAACAGCAGAAAAATAGGGATATGACATCAAATCGTGCTCGCACGAATTTGATGTCATATCCCTATTTTTCTATTAGTCGCGCCACGCGACGAGGGCAACCAAAGGTTGCACGGTCCATTAGTCGCGCCACGCGACGAGGGCAACCGAAGGTTGCACGGTCTATTAGTCGCGCCTCGCGACGAGAGCAACCGAAGGTTGCACGGTCTATTAGTCGCGCCTCGCGACGAGAGCAACCGAAGGTTGCACGGTCCATTAGTCGCGCCACGCGACGAGGGCAACCGAAGGTTGCACGGTCTGCTGATTATGTCTCACAACCAGGGCAAGCAAAAGCTACACGGTACAACCGGCCGCATTCAGCCACAATTTATGACTATTGTCACCACGTTCAAATGTTATAATAGATGAAGCGGCCTATACGGGCATATTGTCATAAACCTGTAAATGCATAGGGTGCGGATTCACAGTATAATTAGAGTGAGAAAATAGATTGCAAATACATATGTAATAAAAGCGTAATGAAGATATGGCCTTGATTTGACGATATTAATATATAGACCGGATTGATGCACTTCTGGAATGAATGCATAAGAATCCGAATAAATGGAATCACACTGGAGGAGACTTGCATGAAGCTTCGGGAAATTCATAGACGACTTAAGAGAATTATAGCGGTCATGATTATTATGACGCTTGCATTAACGGCTGTGCCGCTGAGTCCGCAGAGTCGTTCTTTTGCTGTAGATATGGGTGATGAAATCGATGTGACCAGCATTCGATTTGTGCGTGAGCATGATGGCTTCGATACGGTCAGTGCTTATGTGGAAATCTCAGGCTCTGGGCTTGAAGGCAAGACCATTCGTTTTGAAAAGGCAGGTCTTGGTGGTGGTTATGAAGAAATGGGCACGCGAACCATCGACGAAGACACATTTCTCAAGTTTACATTTGAACCGGACGAGGCTGAGGTTCTCGCAGGCGGTATTCGAATCGGGACCACTGAGGTTGAGCTTGGAATCAGTAATTTTCCCAACTTAAGTGGAACGAGCCGTGAAAATGTCAATCTGTCCAGCTATGGAACGGCAGACTCCGCTTCGGAAGGTACCCTGGTCATTTATGGTAATAACCTGGAGCAAATCGGAACAGATTCGGGCGGTGTGACAATCACATCGGAATACGGACGTATTCAGTCAAAAAATATCGATGACACGGAGTCCTATGTAACCTTTGCTGCGGACAACTCCTATATAACACTGACTGAGCCGCCCCTTCCTGGTGAAAAGGGCTATCAGAACATCGTTATCGACAAGTCGGATACTTCAGCCGGTTACACGACAGAGGTCCAGTATCTGTATGCAAATGCGTTCCGATTTATGGAAAACCTGGAGCTTGAAGATCTTGAAATGTTCCCAAATACAGGTGCAAAAGGGGACTATGTTTATTTTACTGCGCCAAACTTTGTAGATACTAAAACCTACGACGCTTACTTTTTGAAAGCCCTGGATGGCTCTGACCCATTCACGGATGACAATAAGGCCGATTATGTTGCGCTTGAAATCGGGGAAACCGATGAAGCCGAAGATCGATTGATTGTTCAGGTTCCCGATGGGGACGATTTCGAACTGCGTAGTTATTATGTTGTGCTGACCAATACGCTCAATGATGAAATCATAGCGGAACAGGTTGTCAAAGATGGCAATGGAAACAACGACCAGTTTACGGTAGTAGGATCTGGCTATCAGCCAACCATTGAAAATATTTACCCGGAAATAGGACCGGATACAGGTGCAAATGTACAGATTTCGGGTCGTAACATTGCAACACTTAACCTGCCTGACCTTGAGGGTGAGGGTGGTTTTAAAACTGTTGCGTCACCGTCGGTAAACCCATCTGGACAGGACAGCAATAAGACCCTGCACATTATCTATGATGAGTCGGACATGTCCTACAAGGGTGAAACTGCAACGTCTGTTACCAGAGACATTAAAGTTCAGATTGGTAAACAGACTTATTTTGTTGAGAATGCAGATGGATCATTCAATATCAATCAGGGCCTGCCGGACAGTCTGCTTGTCATGACGGACACCATTGATGATGCGGCGACAGATCCCTTTAAAGACGTGGTCGTTGAGATTACAACAGATATCACAACGGCTGTGAACACGTACTCCTTTAGCCAGATCGTTACCCTTGAGAATGGCTATGAGTTTGAACCTTCCACACTGACGCCGGTGATTGATGAGGTAACACCAGATACCATTCAAATTGAAGACTATTCCATCACCACAACCAGTGGCGCGATTGAGTTCAATAAGTTTTCTGAAGATACACTGATTGCAATCAAAGGCTCTCAGTTCCTTGTAGATAAGGAAGTCGACGAAGACGGCAACGCCTTTGTCAGATATCCTACGGTCCTGATTAAGAAAAACAATGACAACACATTTACAACGCGTTACCAAATCGGTTTCTTTCCAAATCTGGAGGTAGACGGTGTGCGTGGTGTCATCAAATATAAGATTGATGAGACAGATGTCACAGACTATGTACTCAGAGATGAAGATGGTGACCCGGTTAAACTGGACATTACCATAGTTGATGATGACAATACGATTATTGACGGTACCGAAGACAACGATGAAGGCACAAAAATCCTGATTAAGATACCGAGCATTTCCTTGTTGGAAGACGGGGGCATCAAGCACATTCAGGTGACCAATCCACGTCGTCAAAGCGATGAGTATGGCGCTTCTGCAATTCTTTCAGACTCCATTTCATTTATCAAGACGTCCGATGTGCCGGTGATTGAATCGGTTGATCCGCAAATTACAACTGTCGATGGCGGCATTGAGGTGGTCATCACAGGCGCCAATTTCCAAGACGGCGTGAGGATCTTCCTGGATGGAGAAGAAATTGAATCATTTACAAAGGACATTGCGTCTGATGGCGAAAAGATACTTTTGACATTCGAGGCACCTGAAGGTCGAGCTGGAACAACACAGCTCCAGGTCATCAATCCTGACGGCGGTCTTGCGGTTAAGGATTTCACCTACGTGACGACCTTTGCTGAGGAACCTGTTTTTGACGACTTCAACCCTAAAAAAGGAACACAGGATACTCTCGTCGTAATTGATGGCGACAACTTCCTGAAACCTGATCCGACATCACCAGACACAGATGGCTACAATGGTCTCAGACTCATTGGAACACGCGTGTATATCGACGGCGATGATGTCAATCAGTATGTGTACAATTCCCTTGGGAACATTGATTTCGAAGACTATGTGTCACCAGGCAATGAGGAGATCATCACTAAAGATGCTGGAAAAGCCATGTTTTCTCCTTTCTATGAGAATGCCTACGTCCTTCATTTGATAGAAAACAAAGTATTCTATTTTGGATATGATGAGGATGAAAACCCGCGTATTACCAATCAGGATGATGAGTGGTACGACATTATCAGAAATGATGCGGATGATGGCTATGAAGCCTATGATACAGAGGGCGTCCTTCTGGGGGATGTCACAATGGATGAGACCGACGGTGTGACAACAATCTCCATAGACGGTACGGAGACCTTTGAAGTTGTCATGGACAATAAGGTCCTGCATACAAAGATGAATCCCGCACGCGTTCTTTATGCAGACATTGCAGATTATGCGGAGAGCATTCTTCTGACAGATGGTGATTCTTACTACACACTTACAAAAAATCTTGAAGGCGACATCCGACTTTCTAACGGTAAGGAAAACATCTATACAATTCAGTGGGATACAGATGATGAGGAATTCGTTGCGACAAAGGATTCCGGCGGTACGCAGACCGTGACGGTCAATGCGGACGGTACGGGAATCATGATTGGCGTATCGACAGAGCTCACATATCTGACACCTTACGTTTTAGACCCGGATAACAACCAGATTACGGGTGACAGAACAAAGGTCATTAGCAAGTATCAGGTTTCTGTTCGCGTGCCTGAGCTGACGACAGGCAAGGGCTACAAAGATATTCGCGTGGTGAATCCAGATACCAAGTATGTGGAAAAAATCGATGAAGAAGGCTTCTATTATGTGACGCAGCCAAGTTCCAACCCAGTAATCATGCGTGTTGATCCGAAAAAGGGTGCAACCGAGGGTGGCTATGTCATCAACATTTATGGTTCTGATTTCAGAGAAGGCATGAAGGTCTATATTGACGCCGTTGAAATCGATCAGGACGACACGACCATCGGCATAGATGGCGATGTCGTTACGGTGCGGGTACCTGCCTACAAGCTTGATTTGATTGAAACCTTCGGTGTCGATGAAATCGATGTTGCAGTGGTTGTCCTCAATCTGGACGGCGGCAGTGACGCACTTGAAGATGGGTTCAAGTACATTATTCCTGTGAGTTCACCTGAAATCACAAACATACTCCCAAGCTCTGGTTCTGCCACGGGTGGAGATATTGTTGAAATCCTTGGCTATGAGTTCCGATACTTTGAACCTTATGAAAATAAGGTGGGGGGAACAGAATACAATGTTGGCGATGATTTTGAGGATCTCTATGAAAACGGTGAGTGGGACGACCTGCTCGACGCCGAGGACAGTGACGACGATGGTGTGCCGGATATCGTAACCCTTGTTCCGGATTCTCAGACAGAGTACTTTGATTATTATCTGGAGTCTGAAATTCTGCCAACCGTTTACTTTGGTGAAGAAAAGGCGAAAATAGTTGAGTTCGAAGACGGCTACATGAAGGTCATCACACCGAAGCAGTCAGCGGGAACCGTTCAGGTGACCGTTGTGAATAATGACCTGGGTGTGTCCAACGAAGTAAACTATACCTATACGTCTTCAACACCGAGCATTACAACAGTCAGTCCGAACAAAGGCCGAAAGCAGGGTGTTGAAATCAAGGACATCTACGGAAGTGGTTTCAAGCGTTCTGTCATTTACGGCTATGTTGACGATGACGACACTGAAATCGTAACGATTGACGATGTCGATGCCATTGTACGCTTTGCGAGCATTGACAATGAAGATATTGACAGGGAGCTTCCTAACTCTGGTCTTATATATAATCAGAGAACGACGGTTGAGCTCGACGGTGGACTTACCGTATCTTACGACGGTGATGCCAATACCATCACCATGTCCATTGAAGAAAACAGTGATATCTATACGCGTGTTTTCAACAACTATGACGATTCAGAAGTGTATTTTCCTGCAGAGATGCTGATCAATGACGACGGCACCTACTACACGCCGAATGGCTATTCGGATGGCGACGGATCGTCTTACAGCGGCAAGGTGTTTGAATACGTCAGAATGTATATCGAAGACAAGCGTCTGATTGTCAAGCGAGGCTACGCGCCTAAGGTGGAGTATGACAATGTCACACACCTGGTAGTGACGAGTTCATCCTACTATTCGGTGGACACGGTAACGCTTGAAATAACAAACCCGGATGGGGGAACTGCTACAGCAAGCTTCACCTATACCAATCCGGATTCAGAACCTAAAATATATTCAGTAGGGGCCAAAACCATCTCGGCAGACAAGACCTACTGGATGGTGGAAGGTGCCGTAAACGGCAATATTGAAATTGAAATCATCGGCCTTGATTTCAGAGATGACATTGAGGTGCGTGTAGGTGAGAAAACAGCAACCGTACAGGAAGTCACCACCAAAACACTGGACGATGTGGAATATGATGTTTTGATTGTAACGGTTCCAACGGGAAGCGATTCAGATATCGACCAGAAGTATCCAGTTCTCGTGATCAATGAGGACAGCGGTCTGGCAAACTCAGCGACACTGGACAATCTGATTGGACCAAACTACGGCGCAGATACACTGCCGTTCTATTTCATCTATAGAAAGCCGCTTTCGGAGCCGACGATTACCGGTGTTCTTCCAGAAGAGACCAGTGTCTATGGGGGGCACGAAGTGGTAATCACAGGCAAGGACTTTAGAGACGGCGCCATCGTTATTCTGGGAACGGTCGGAGGTATTCCGATTTCAGACATCACAATTGAAAATGATGGGACCATCATACGATTCCAGACGCCAACAGACATGGTTGTCGGTGAAAAAGCGGTCGTTGTTCAGAACTCAGACTTTGGACAGGCTGTACTGGAAGATGGAATTACCATTGTTTCCTATCCGCAGGTCGATGACATCTGGGACGAGGATGGAAACGGATCGCCTGGCAGACTATCAGTCGAAGGCGGCGAAACAATCATGATTACCGGTACGGGTTTCCAGGATGGTGCAATTGTCGTATTCTCAGGAACGCGGTCTGAGTATACCGATTCCACCCTTACAGGAGATATTGGTCTGTGGCAGGACGACAACTATTACATCATTGAAGATGGAACGCAGGCCGCTAGTGTTGAATTTGTTGATTCCAAAACCCTGCTTGTCACAACGCCTGAACTCAATAAGGAGGATGACCTGACAATTACGGTCATCAACCCGGATACAGGTATCTCTGATGGGGACACAACTGTTGAGTACAGTCAGCCAGTGCCTTCAGATCCAAGAGGTCTGGATGTTGAAATCGTTGCCGATCATTATATCAAGCTCTTTGGCTACAGTTCCGATGATGTGGAATACTATGAAATCTACTACAACATCAGTGATACGCGCATTTATGAGCTTGCCAACAATGATTACAGAGATTTCTACTACTTGGACAGAACGGATACGGAGCCTTACAAAATCACAAAACTGCCGGGATTCGACACGGCAGGCAAGGGTGAGAAAATTCACTTCGTCATTCGTGCCGTCAACAAGTTTGGTATGTCAGACTACTCCAATGTGGCCTACCTGACCTATGATGAGTTCGAAGACGTGGAATACATCGGTGAACCGGATGTGGATGGCGGCTTAGGTGTACCGGATGATGTCGAATACATGCACAGTGCTGTTGGCAATGATTCCACCCTGGACATTGGTGGCGGAGAACTTCCGGCCAAGCTCGAGGTGGACCTTCGTGAATACAACTTCGATAAAGCAGTGGTACGCATCATCACAGTTCCGGCTGAAACTGTTCAAAATTCAGGTACCGTTATATATGTGGATTATGGGGACTTGAAAATTCAGTTCCTCCCATTCAACCTCAATACGGATACCTTCAGGAAAATGAACTACTATTATGATACCTATGGAAAGATCACAGCAAACTGGGAATCAAGTTCATATTCAAGCACAATCAAAGGAGATATTCCAAGAGGCAAGCGCGCTGCAAGCACGGTTTTCAAAATCGGGTTCTCAGCAATCAACAATGAAGGCGAGTCGTCGTTTGAAACGTTGAGCGGCAGTATGGATGTGGTACTTCCTTATGATACGACCGTACTTCGTGACAGTGGCGAGTCTACAATTTCACTTTATAAATACGACAGTAACGGAAAAACGTGGGTAGCATATCCGGCAACAATACGTACGCAGTCGGATGAAGTGCACGCACGGATTGACACATCGGGCTATTACATCCTGATGGCAGACAGATAGAGGTGATATTCGATGAAAAAATTGCACATATGGCTATTGGTTGCAGCGCTTTTAATACAGACTGTATCACCTGCTGCGTTTGCAGAAATTGACGTGGATATTCCAGTTCCCGAGTTTAGAGCAGCGCTTCTGGACATTGGAAATATGGAAAACCTGAATGCCTATGAAAATGGTGTTCAGCTCCTGCTTAACACACAATATGAAGATATTTCGGACAATCCTTTTGAACGGAATATCATACGTATGGCGGCCCAAGGCATAGCCGGTCGTCAGGGCAATGAAAATTTTTCGCCTGAAAACGAAATTACAGGCTTTGAAACAATGCGTTACCTTGTAAGGCTTGCAGGCGGCGAAGCTGCAGTGGAAGCTGCAGTCCTGCCCCTTACTGGCGGTCTTTCCGAAGACTCCATTCAAGCACTCTACAACCAGCAGTACGCGGCCCAGGCGATTGGCCTAGGCATACTGCTTCAAAATGAGTACAAGGATATGCAGCTGCCTGCAACACGGGAGCAGATTGGCGTGTGGCTTTCGCGGACAATCGGGGTTGCACCGGTTGCAACGGATATTGCAGGCGTCTACGGCTTCAACGACTATGCGCTCGTAACACCATCAAATCGCGGGATTATCGAAGCCCTTCTCAGACAGGAAATCATGAACTCCGGAAATGATGGGAATTTCAATCCGAGCGGGAGCATGAGCCGCGGTGAATTTATGGAAGTGATTGATGCGGGTTCTGAGCTTCTGTACGCTACCAATAATATCGTGACTAATTATGGTCTTGTCACAGGCGTGCAGGAAGCGACGACGAATGAAGTTGGTTACACATTAAATGAGCGCACACTGATTGTTCGCAATGTCGACGGCTCAGTTACAGGCATCAAGACGGATGTCAACACATCAAACAATCAAAAGATGGATTTTGTACTGTATAAGAACAATATGCCTTTTTCATCGAAGGGTGTCCTTGTTGGGGATGAAATCCAGTACTTCACAAAAAATGGTGCAGTTATCTATGTGGAAGCTATCAATGACAATACCATTCTTGAAAAAATCAAGCTGAGTGAAGCTGAGAACGGCAATCTGACAACATACTTCGGAAATATCTACGATGTGCTGGACCAGAAGTATTGGAATGAAGACCACTATGTGGATTCCAAGCGCTACCGTGTTCGAACCTTCGATGGGCAAACATTCGACCTTGTTGTTGAAACGGATCTTTATACTGGAATTTCCAATGACATGATTGTCTATAAGGACAATATCATCGGGGGTATTGAGCTCCTCGAAGAAGGGGATGACATTTCCTTTGTCGTAAAGGACAATGACAGTGTTGTCTATGTGACTGCGATTCCCCTTTGGGAAACAGATGTCAGTGGTACAGTGCGCTATTTGACAACAGACGAAGATACGGGTTTATCGCGAATTACTATTTTCGGCTACGATGATGTCATCTATGAGTACCCGATTGCACCGTACGTCAATGTCACAATCAATGACAACTATGGCCAGATTGATGACCTCCTCTATGGACAGGATGTTACCCTGGAGCTCAAAAATGGATATGTTATCGATATTGATTCTGAAACCTTTGTAGAAAACCCAGGCTATATTCCGAAATACGGAAAGGTTCGCATGGGAACCATCTATGCGGTTTATCCGGCAGGCATCGTCTTTGACATCGCTGGCAAGAAGCTTTCCTATGATATGCCGTCCGGTATTCCGATTACAAAGGGCGGTGTGGCCATTACGCGAAATGCCCTTCGTGAAGGGGACTCCGTCAAGCTCTTCTTCGATGACATCTATACGGATCAAATCTCCAAAATGGAGGTAGAGGGTATTGAGAGACTTATCCAGCAGGTTTACAAGGGCAAGCTGGGGTCTGTCAATGAAACCAAGCAAACCATCACGATTTATGAACCGCGTTATTTGAAAAATGATGACTGGATAGATACGGAAACCTATTCGGAAGAGCTGACCCTCTCCGACGGAGCAGAAATCTATGATGGAAACCTGCCGATTGATGTCAACGAGCTTGAGCGTATTCACAGAAACCAGACAGTCTATGTTGTGGTAGAAGATTCATACGGCGATTCAGTGGCTTCAAAGGTTTCTGTAAAATACGGGGGAGAAAATGTCTTCTCTGATACGATTTATGACATCGATGACGCCATTGGAGGCATAGAACTGGAAGAACCAAGAATCAACTTTAACATTACAAAAGGCACGATTGTTGTTAAGGACAGCAGGTTTATTGATTCTTCACTGCTTTCCAAAAAGGATAATGTGCTTATTGTCAGTCAGTACTCTGATGGTGTTTACGATGCAAATGTCATCAAACTGATGACGCGTACAGAAAGTATTTTTGAGCGCGTATACATTGGTGCCATTGAAGGGGTCGGCGGCAATTACTTCACCCTTCGAAACTGGTCTACCATGGACGACAACGAATGGGATGATGTGGATGATTCCACTTCAGACAGAATGTACTACCATACAGATACCATCATAACCGATATTACCGACTCAGATGATCCTGACACAATCAAGCCTGCAGACTTCTTCTATAAGTCCTATGCACGTCTTGAAAATGAGGGAACGGATGATGAGGGTCTGGAATATGAGCGTTACTACGCAATTGTGGTTCTGGAAGATACAGAAGACTCGACGGCGTCCTACCAGTCCGTTGCAGCGGTGAACATGCGACATAAAGGCCTGCTTGAAGATCAGAATATCGATGATGATCTGACAAGCCGTGACGATATTGATGAAGAGCTTGATGACACCCTTGACGGCATGTATCTGACACGAGGCATTGTTGAAGAGGTCGATGATACTTGGGATAGAATCCGTCTGACAGATTCCAATGACTGGATTTCTTCTGTAGCTGAGTGGCGCAGCAACTCAGTGGACACTTATGTGGAGTATCCAAATGCAATTGTCATGAACGGCAATGAGGTTATCAGCGTGGATGATATCACAGTTGGAGACAGTATCTCCGTACTGCGTAATGATGAAAAGGCACTGGTTATCTTTGTAGATGAGGAGTAAAGGAGGACAAGATGAGTAAAACATTAAGATGCAGCGTTCTCCTTTTGCTGCTGACACTTTGCTTTTCGTCAGCAGGCTTTGCTGAAATTGTGAGTTTTGAAGGCGGAGTTGTGGGCGATCCGACCATGGATTCAGGCGTTTACGAGTATCAGGAGATGTTCTTTCTGACGGGCGAGCCCATCTTGCTGACTGGAACGGTTGAAATTCCTGACCCGCCTAGGGAAGGCGACTTGGAGTATTCACAAAGCTACACTTATGAGCTTCAGAACATCGATGAGGAAGTGGTCCTTTCAAGAAGTGTGACCTATGACGTGGTGGAAGTTGAGAACGCTTCAATTCCGCAGACAACATACAAAGCTGAAGTCAGCAGCCTGGATGAATCCATAACGGTTGCCGGAGATGTGTATACCCTGGCAGGCTATCTGTTCGACGAATCTCAGCTGATTGACAATACGCCTGCGGTGGATTACTTCAATGGAAATCTTTACGCAAAGCGAAAGTATTTCATCAATGGAGATCAGCTGACAAATGAAGGCGTCGTGACTGTTGAGATTTCTAGTGACACCTATGTGGGATATGAACATCTATGGGGAAACTCTGAAACGGAGGTCCTCTACTATGACATCAGTGCTGAGGTTCCAAATGCAACAGATGATACGGTGACAGATGTGTGGACTGGTCAGGTGGCTCTGAAAATGAGTTCCATGATGCGCAACTACTTCAAGTATTCACAGACAGACCCTCAAAATATCAGTTTTAGAGGCAACTATGTGAAGACGGAGAATGAAGAGAATGTGCTTCAGTACACATACAACCTGCCGACCTTTACAGATGACGGCACTGTAAACGAAGTGCTTAGAAATGAAGGCGAAGAGAATCTGAAAAACAATATCATGAAAGATTCGACCAGTCTTATTACATCAAAAATTCGAGATATTGGTGGACACTGGGCAGAGGACAGTATTTATCTGTTGACCAGCCTGGAGGTCTTCTCTGCGGATGCGACATTCTTTGGACCGGATTTACCGGTAAATAGAATGGATTTTGCCAAAGCGATTACAAAATCCATTGCTGCGGTTGAACCCTTTACCCAGGCAGAGCTTATCAAGCGGGACAGGCAGAAGGACCGCGAAGACCTCTACCTGGATGTGGACAGTAAGGATCCAGACCTTGCCTACGTTGAGTTTGTAAAGGAAAAAGGTCTTATGATTGGTGAAGGGGATTACTTCATGCCGGACAGAACTCTTCGAAGGGGTGAAGCCATTGCCATTATGGTCAATGCACTGGGCATGACCCATCTTGCACCGGCGCCGCCTTACACCACAACCTTCACCGATGATGCGGATATTGCGAGCTGGGCAAAGGATGGAATCTACGTAGCCAATGAGATCGGACTGATTTCCGGATACGAGGACGGCTCTATCCGTCCAAACAAGGTTGTGACACGTGCGGAAGCTGCCGTGATGCTGGAGACCTTTATCAGACACATCAAGGATAATATTACCTACGATTACAGAGAAAAGATTATTAATAGATATTGATAAAAATGCAACAGGCGTGTTTCTTCATTTTATTGGGAAGTGCGCCTGTTTTATTTACATTTTAGTGACTTTGTCCCTTGTAGAAGATTAGTTTCTAGGCCATGTGGTAAAATATATGATAAATTGACAATTAAAGTCTAATCAGGGATTAAAGAAAGAGAGATGGTTCACGTGAAAAGACGCATTGCAAAAGTCCTGATATTGACACTTAGCCTTGTTCTAATGACGAGTCAGGTGAGTGTAGCAATACCAATTCAGCCGACAGCGGTCGAAAAGCTAGATTATCTGGATGTGATTCTCGAAATCATTGATAAGTATTATGTTGAGGAAATAGATGCGGATATTCTGATTGAAGGCGCATTCAAGGGTGTGTTTGATGAGCTTGATCCCTACAGTTCATACTATAATGCTGAAGACTATAAAAGGTATGGCGAAAATACTGAGGGTGAATTTGGTGGCGTTGGAATTACGGTGACCAAAGACTCCGAGACAGACTATATAAAAATAGTCTCTCCTATTGAAGGGACACCAGGTGATGCGGCCGGTCTTGAGGCCAATGATCTGATCATTGCGGTAAATGGCAACAGCCTGCAAGGTGTTTCTCTGGAAGATGCCGTGCGCATCATGCGGGGCGAGCCGGGAACAAAGCTGAGACTTTCCATTTTAAAGGAAGGAAGAACGGAGCCGGTAGACGTAGACCTCACGCGTGAAATCATTGAGATTCATCCGGTGAATTATGAAATTAGGGAGGATCACATCGCCTATCTGCGACTCAAGCAGTTCAATGCGAATTCAGCAGAAGATTTCAGAGAAGCAGTTGAAGTGATTGCAGCGGATAAATCCGTTGAGGGTCTAGTCATTGACCTGAGAAACAATCCGGGTGGCCGGCTTGATGAGGTTGTCGAGATTGCAGATCTGTTTTTAGAGGTGGGCGATCCGATTGTGCAAATCGATTACCGCGCCTATGAGGACAATATCATTGAAGCGGAGGAAGCGCCGATTTACCAAGGCCCAATGGCAGTTCTTATCAATGCGGGTTCAGCAAGTGCTTCTGAAATACTGTCAGGTGCGCTGCAGGACCATGGACTCGCTACAATTGTAGGTGTCAATTCCTTTGGAAAGGGCACAGTACAGTCTGTAATAGACCTTCAAAATGAAACAGGCATGAAGATTACAATTGCCCAGTACCTGACAGCAAACGGCAATCCAGTCAATGAAATCGGCATCAAGCCAGATGTGGAAATCTCAGTCGATTCCACTTATGCAGTAGCCCCAGAGAACTTTGCCCCAATGACCGAAGAAAAGGACTATGTTTTTGGAGAAGTCGGTCTGAACGTATATGGTGCCCAGCAGAGGTTGAAGCATCTTGGTTATGATCTAGAGGTAGATGGCGTCTTTGGCGACGCGATGTGTACACAGCTAACACGTTTTCAAAATGACTATACTATAGAAGAAAGCGGTAAGCTTGACAGCAAAACCTGCACAGCCCTAAGCATGGCAATTGAAAATCCGCAGGAGATGGAAGGCGTGGATAGACAGCTTGAGAAGGCGATTGCGGTTTTGAAGGGGCAGTAGGTGTAATTATCAGTAGATACAATGAGGTATTTTAAGATTTTAATGCAAAGTTCGGGTGTTTAAATAGCAAGATATTAATAGGTCGTTGATGAAAGTCAGCGATTTCATGGAAATGATGTGGTGAAGATGCAGACACTGTCTGAGCGTAGCGAGTTTGTATGCATCCCACAGCTTTTCTGTGGAATCGCATGAGTTTCACAGCGTTCTATTTTTTTTCGTGTTATTTAAATACCCGAACTTATCCACACAATCCACAAAATGACCTGTAACTAGGGACATACGAACGTTTCTATGGTATAGTGGTTAACGTGGTGAAGTTTATCACCACGTGATTGTGAATGTAATATGACTGTAATGGAAATTTGCTTCGTCCTGAGGTATAATACAACTTGTTGTATTCCTGAGAAGGGGCTCTGTTTCTAATTTACAGTTATGTTACAAAGCCCTGCGGCTGATTGACCCCTCTTTTATATGGGTGATATAATCAGTCTAGAATCGGGAAGGTGCCCTAAGGGTCTGAACGATTCAGGGCAACAACCGCTCTAGTTGAAGGGAGGGCCGGTTGAAATTGTACAATCTTCCCTTCAGCAAAAAACCTACTACATAACAAGGAGGAATTGCAAGATGAAGAGAATTCTTTCTCTAGTTCTAGCACTTGTACTAGTGCTAGGCAGCGTGCCTATGACGTTTGCTGCTGACCAATCTGCTGGCGATATGCTAAAAGCAGCTGGTTTCGTGGCTGGCGATCAAGCTGGCAATCTGAACGAAGATCAGAAACTAACGCGTGAGCAAATGATGGTTCTGATCGCAGAAATGAATGGTGTTAAAGAAGAAGCGGCTACATTTGGTATCCCAGCTGATTTCTCAGACGTAAATGAGAATGACTGGTTTGCTCCATATGTATGGTACGCATTCTATCAAGGTTGGACTACAGGTATGGGCGACGGTACATTCGGCGCTGGCAAAGCTGTAGATTCAAAAATGGCTGCAACTTTCATGCTGAAAGCTCTTGGCTACGAAGTAGCTGATTACAATGCTTCAGTAGCGCAAGCTGCAGGCGTTGGTATCGAAGTTGCTGAAACTTCAGAAATGACTCGTGGCGAAGGCTTCACTGCTATGTGGTCTACAGTAAACCTACCTAAAGAGGGTTCTGACGTAGCGCTAGGCGTTGAGCTTGGCAAAATTGAAGCTCCTGAAGAAGTAGTTGCTGAACTTGACGTTGAGATCGACGAAGCTACTGCAGTTGGTACTTCAGTTGTTGAAGTTATCTTCACTGATGACGTTGACGCTGATGACGCTGAAGCAGCTGATCTTACAATCGTTAAAAAAGGTACTTCTGAAGAGCTAGACGTTGAGCGTATCCAAGCTGTTGCTTCTGACCGTGTATATGTTTACACTGCAGAAATGAAAGCTGGTACAGCGTTCACTGCTATCCTAGGCGACTCTACTTACAACTTTACAGCTGTAACTAAAGAGTCTGACAAGCCAGAAGTTGATTCAGTAACTGGTACTGATACAAACCTAGTTGAAGTTGAGTTTGATTCAAACGTTGACTTCGATACTGCAACTGATATCGCTAACTACTCTATCGACAAAGAAGGTACTGTAGTTGCTGCATCTGTTAAAGATGACTACCAAACAGTTGAACTGACTCTTGAAGGCATCACTAAGCGTCAATCTCTAAAAATGACTATCGAAAACGTTCTTAACGTTGACGGTGTTATGATGGATAAAGAAACTAAGACTTTCTATCCAGAAGAAGATAAAGACGCTCCAGAAATCGAAGAAGTTAACCCAGACAAACTGGACAACAACTATGAAGTTGTAATCTACTTCGATGATGAGCACGGTGTTGACAAAGATACAGCTGAAGACGTTTCAAACTACGCTATCGAAGGCGTTGAAGTTCTTAAAGCTGAAACTGATGATGTATACTGGACTGGCTCAGCAGAAGCTGATACAGACAACGATTACCTGAACAAAGTAACACTTACTACTTCAGGTATGGATGCATCTGACAAGTACGAAGTAAAAGTTCTGTACATGGTAGACGGTTCTACATCTGCTAATGCTACAACTGATACTCTAGAAGAAACTTTCCGTGCTGGTTCTGAAGATGATGATGAGCCATCACTAAAGAGTGCTGAAGCACTTTCTGAAACAATCGTTAAAGTTGTTATGGATGACAAGTCTGACCTTGATCCTGTAACTGCTCTTGACGTTTCTAACTACGAATTCGAAGACGATGAACTGTCAGTTTACGACGTAATGTTCAAAGACGACGATGAAGAAGAAATGACTCTTTACCTGACAGTTTCTAAGATGGACGACGATGAGAACTATACTCTAATCGTTAACAACATCGCTGACGTTTATGGTAATACTATGGAAGACGAAGACGAAGATACTTTCGACCTTGACGACGTAAACTACAACGGTGCGTCTGCAGTTGAAAAAGTAGTTGTAGTTGACCTTGAAACAATCGAAGTTTACTTCACTGATTCTATCAAAGGTGAAACTGCTGAAGATCCAACTAACTACGAAATCGACGGCGAAGGTGCTGCTCTTTCTGCTGAATTCCTAGAAGATTCTAGCGGAAACGAACTTGACTACGCTGTACTTCTTGAAGTTAATGAACTTGATGCTAACGATGAGTACACTCTAGTTATTGACGGTATTGAAAACTTCACTGGCAATGTAACTGAAGGTTATGAGTATGACTTCATCGCGACTTCTGATGAGCAAGATACTGAAAAACCTGAAGTTGATAATGTATCAATCGAGCAAGGCGGCGTTCTACTTGTAGAATTCTCTGAAGATATGGAACTGGCTACTACAGCTTGGGACCAAGATCTAGCTGCTACTATGGCTTCATTCTCAGGTTACGCTTACATGACTGCAGAAGTTACTGCTGTTGATACTGGCGTTCCTGCTGCAATCGCTGTAGGTGATACTGTAACATTTATCGCTACTGGCCTTACTGATGAAGACCAAACAGTTGTATTCAATGCTTACCAAGCATACACAGATGTATCTGGTACTGAAACTCTAACTCAACTCGTAACTACTGATGGCGCTGAAATCGAGTTCGATATCGTTTCATTCGTAGGCGTAACTGACGAAGCTGGTAACAAGCCAGATTACGATTCAGGCGACGAAGAGTTTGTTGCTGACGAACTATGGGAAGCACAAACTGCTACAAGCATTAAAGACACAGTAGAGTATGATTCAGCTGACCAAGAGTCTTCTGATGAAGTATACCTATACTTCGACGAAAACGTACGTATCTACGACGATGGTGACGCTTCTGCTGCTGATGGCGATACTGGTCTAGCAAATATGGACCTATTCCTAGATACTGATGATGATGGTGAAGTAGATGCTTCTGAATCAGTTAAGTACACAGTTTCTTTCGATGATGACGATGATGAAACTCTAATCATTCTTGTTCTTGAAAATGAGCCATACTTCGAAGAAGACGAAGAAGTTGTATTTGAAGATATTGCTGACTACGTTGTAGATATGATCGGTCGTAAAGTTGCCGCAGTTGATATTGCATTTGATACTGATGACGAAGACACTGACGAACCAGACATCGATTCTGTAACTGCAATCAACAACATGCAAATCGAAATCGAATGGAACATGGATATCTCTTCTTCTGACATGGGCAAATACGAAATCGTAAACAAAGACAACGACGAGTGGAATGGTTCAAGCGATACTGCTGACAACTCTGATTACTCAATCGACGTTGACGATAACGTAGTAACAATCACACTTGATTCTCTGAAACTTAATGGTTCAGAAGATTACGAGCTAGTTGTTAAATCAGACGTTGAATCACTATTTGGCGTTGACTCTGACCTAGAAGATGAAGATTTCAGCTTCGGTGGTAACTCAACTCCTTACGCTGGTAACCCTATCACTGGTGTAACTTACATCAATGGTACTACTATCAACATTTCTGATGATGATGACTTCCTAACTGGTGATGCTCTAGACAGCACTACTTCAATCACTGGTAAAGACAGTGCTAAAAATACAGTTACTGCTCTAATCGATACAATCCAAAATTCAGCTGACCTAACAGTTGATGATGACTTTGATGTAACTGTTGAAGAGTATACTCCATTCCTTGATGGCGTAACTTACTCGATCGTTATGGATCTTTCAACTGATCGTGATCTTGCTACTAACTCAAATGTAGTGGTTGGTAATGTTCAAGGTACAGTTGAACTTCTTGATGATGTTACTGTAACTACAGGCGCATCTATCAATACAGTAAACGTTGATGGTCTTGATGAAGATTCAGACTACACTTACGTTCTGTACCTATTCAACACAAGCACAATTTCAGCAGCTAACGAAGCTGAAGCGATTGAGTTCACTTCAACTACTGCTGGTACTGGTACACTAGTTACTACTGTAAACATCAGCAATGAAGATATTACATTCGCTGTTGGTACTGCAACTGCTAACACTGAGTATGGTGTTCTAGTTGTTAAAGATGGTGACAACGTACAATTCGTATCTGACTCATTTGTTCTTGACAAGTAAGATTAGATTAACGATTTAAGAAGACGGGCTTTATGCCCGTCTTTTTTTATTAAGAGAATTTGAACGATATATTTATTATTTAGGGTAAAGTAAATGCGTGTAGAGAACTATATGTGGATTTTGAAATCAGTTAGTTTTCTTTTAGATTATTAAAGTGGTGTATCTTAGTGATTCATAAACTAAGATAAGTTGGATCTAATAAGATAATTGATTACGTGAGAGGAGCGAATGCTTTATGAAGAGGAAATTATTGATTAACATGGTGGTAGGAATATTGATAACTCTTTTTTTAGGTAGTTCGTATGGTTACACAACCAACTCAATAAATGTAAACTTTCAAGATTTAACGGTTGATGACAAAATACTTGTAGAAGGATCAGAGGTGTATATTTCACTTGCAGCAATTGAAAAGATGGGCTACGATGTTAAATGGGCTGCTGATTCAATAGAAATCTATAACCCTGTAGATTTAGAAAACGAAGAGAGAAACGGATCAGATGTTGAGATCGTTGATGAATTAGGTAATTACCAAGGTGGCGTTTTTAATAGTAAAAGATCGGGCTTGGGGACGCAAGCGTATTTGAATGGTGACACATATATTGGTCAGTTTCTAAATGATAAAATCCACGGTGAGGGCACCTATTACTTCGAAATAGGTGGGATATATGTAGGTCATTTCGAAAATGGCATTAAAAGCGGAATTGGAAAGCGCATCTATGCCGATGGCAGAGAATACTATGGAGAATGGGATAATGGTCTTTGGAATGGATATGGATCTATGATTGATGAAAGAGGTACGAAAATATATGCTCTTTGGGAAAATAACAGGATGATTAAGTACATTTCAAAAACTCAATTCAAAGAGCGCGTAAATTAGAAAATAATGAGCAATTTTTAGAATAATTTAATGGTTTGTTCATGGAATTATAAATAATAACTGATATGATAATAACGCGAGATTAAAATGCCATAGCGGCAAAAGAATGGAGGAGTGAACATGCTTCGAAGAATGCTGACAGTATCAGCAAGTATGTCTTTGCTCATAATGAGTATGGCGAGTCCAGTTTGGGCTGAAGCAGATTCGAAAACGTATGTATTGGATTTGCATGATGCCATGATAATGGCAACAGAATATAGTCAGGATATCAAAGATATCGAAAGCCAGCAAGTTACATTGGATGAGACAATCAGGTCCGGGTTATCTACTAAGAATCAAATTGCTTTTGTGGTCGAAGATTATGAAGACTTTGTGGACAAGTGGTTTGATGATGATGGAGACTATGATAAGTACAAAGATATGTCTACTACTGAATTACAGACTGCCTATATTGATTTGAGTATGAGTCAGGCTAGAGCGTCAGTTTACATGTATCCTGAAAAGGTGAAACAGGTTAATCGAGACTTAGAGTTCATCAAATATATGTTTATGTTTGGCACAGATGAACCAGACTTGACATCGGAAGAAATATACACGAAATATGAAAAAAATGCATTAGCGGCTGAACTTCAGAGTAAAGCCGGTGTGGAAAAAACCTTAAATATGATTGATATGATTAAGGGCAATTTAGAAAGTGGCGTACTACAGCTTTATGTAGGTATTTTGGAGTTGGATAATGGTATAGAATTATCTGAGCAAAATATCACGCTGCTCGAGAAAATCAATGCAGATAACCAAGAAATGTACAATCAGGGTCAGATATCAAAAGTGGATCTTGAAGTAAATTCACTTGAGCTGGAAGTTGCAAAACATGAGTTGGATAAGTTGAAAATTCAAAGAACATCAACGCTAAACTCTCTTAAAGCGGTATTGGGAGTTCAAGTTGATAGTAGAGTGGTACTACTAGATGATGTTGATGTGAATGGATTTTTTGACAATGTGACCCTAGATGAAGAAATCACATTAGCGCAAAATGCAAACGCTGATGTTAAGAGTTATCAACTGGATTTTGATATTATTGAATCTAATTTCGACTTATATAATGCATACAGTGGGCGTACTTTTGGTTCAGAATACGAATCCCTTTCAGACAGCTATGAAGAGGCGTCTGACAACCTTAGAGACAACTTGTATACAGTTGAAGCCAATGTTCGATATGCATATGATGATGTTTTAGCGAAGATTCAAAGCTATAACAATAGTAAAATGGATTTTGGTAATGCCGAGCAAACTTATATTAATACCAAAGCATCCTTTGACCAAGGGCTTGTCACAACATCGCAGTTGAATTCGGCGAGTCTCTTATACCAGTCGAAGGTAAACAGTATGAAAAGTGCAGAGCGAGCGCTTCAAAGTGCAATAATGAAATATGAAATTTTGACTGAAAAAGGGATTCTATATTAGATTGATAGAGGTGAAAAGGATGAAGAAGATAGCATCACTGATACTAGTTGGCGCATTGGCATCCGGAATGATGACGTCAACAGGTTTTGCAGCGACATCTGAATCGAATTTGGATAGCTATATTGAAATGGCTAAGTCGAGCAACTCTGAATGGAAACTTATAAGTAAGCAATTGGAACGTGAATATGATGATTACCGTACAACCATCAATACATCCAAGGCCATCACGCCTGGCAAGGAGGATGATGAAGGATATTCGTATGATGAAAAAGTGATTATGGAGCTTGATCCACTTCAAGCCGACAAAGATCTTGCAGACATGCGGTACGATGAACTACAGAGTGTTCATAGCTTAACCCTAGATACAATCGAATATTACTACACATTCATTAACATGAAAGACAAAGTTAACTTCAAAGAAGAAGATTATTCTTTTATGAAACAGGAGTTTGAAGCGAAAAAAATGGAGTTTGAGTTGGGTCAGATTACTGAACTTGCACTCAATGAATTTGAGAAGACATACAAGGATGCTTATCTTGAGTATCTGACTGCGAAGAAGGACTTTGATAACTATAAAGCGCAGTTCAATATTTTCCTTGGAAAGGAACCGACTGCAGCTCTTAATATTGCAGTAGCTGCGGTGCCTTCTAAAGAATTTGAAACGGTTGATCTGGATTCTCTTATTGCAGAGGCTGTTGAAAATTCGTATCAGATTGATCAACTCGAGAAAAACATTGCAATTCAAGAAAAAACACGTGATCTCAAGTCAAGATTTAAGGGCTTTGGAGATGTGGCTGTGGAACTTGAGCAAATCGAAGATGATATTTTCAATTATACGAATAAGATTGCTACAACTACACTTCAATTGAAGTATGATGTTATTTCAAAATATAACGATGTACTAATAGCAAACGAAGACATACAGATTCAAAATCTGCAGTTTGATATAGCAAAAAAACAGTACGACGTAGCAAAGTTGAAATATGATAATGGATTGGTTAGCCAATTTGATTATTTAGAGAGTAAAATTGATTTTGAAAACGCATATTATGACAGTAATGCGGCTAAGCTGGACTACTATTTGGCGGTATCTGAATTTGAAAACTTCCTAAGTGAAAATACTGTCGAAATCGCAAATGAATAAGTGAAAAAAATTAGCCTCTGCAATCGTGCAGGGGCTAATTTTACATAGTGATTACGTTTGTCGCTCTTGCTTCTCATAGCTTGTGATGTGGGATATAATAGAAGCTGGGAAGAAATGAAAAGGAGAGTTGTCATGACAAAAAAAATACTTGCATTGCTTATCGTCGTATCAGCATTTGTGATGAGTACGACAATTGCCTATGCTGGCATAGATTTCGATGAGGAAGCTGATGCACTCAATAAAATGCATCTTCTTAGTGGTGATGGAGTGGACTACAATCTTTATGGAAAACTCAAGCGAAGTGAAGCGGCGACGTTCATTGTCAAAGTTAAGGGTGTTCAAAATGAGGTTATGCAGAGTAAGGAAAAATATTCAGGTGTCAGTACAACATTTGATGATGTGGTGACAGAAGACTGGTTTGCACCTTACGTAGGGTATTGTATGAGAAACGGTATTGTTTCGGGTTTCCCAGACGGCACATATAGACCAGATGAATACGTTACCGAAAAGCAGTTCTACTCGATGCTTCTCGGCGCGATGGAGTACGATGCTGATCGCGACTACTCTTGGGATACGGTACTGAATAAGGCTTATGAAGTAGGTATATCAGATAAGATTGAGCATGCGGTAAGTTCGGAGGATAATTCCGACTATTATAGAAAAGATGTAGTACACAGTATTTTCCTTTCCCTAGATAAAAAAATGGATGATATAGGGATCAGTGTGGTTGAAAACCTAATCGATAAAGGCGTCACCAATGAAAGTAATGCAAAAAAATATGGTGTTTATAGAACGGATGAGCTTGAAACTGCCGTTGTTAAAAGTGTACTTGAAGATTATAGAACGCTTGTGATTACTCTGAATGAGGATATTGAGCAACTGGTATCCAGTCAAGTTGAGATAAAAGCAGGTAACCGTGAAATAAATGTTGATAGTATGAGCACGGATGGAGAAGTGGTAACAATCAAGCTTCAAGCGGATGCTTACAAAGGTCCAACATATGAAGTTGAGTTAAGAGATGTAACCGATGAAAATGGCTATGTTATAGACACCTTAGAACTCACTTTTAGTGGGATTGCCTCAGAAGAAGTAGTATCGGATAACTTCAGGATTAAAGGTGTCGATGTAGTTGATGAGGACAAGGCACTTGTGCATTTTACACATCCGGTTTCTGATGATGCGGATAATGTACTCTATTATCGCTTTGGAGAAAAAGGAGACTTGGAAGAAGGCAGCTTTAGAAATCTGGATGTGATGTTGCTCGATGGGATGGATGACGCGGTTCTACTTGAATTTACAGACCTCACATTAGAATCTGGGAAAACGTATGAAATTTCAATACGTGGTGATTTGAAAAGTGCCTATGATGCTTATATGAACCGTGGCGAAGGGGATACATATAGTTTTTATGGGAAGAATGAAACCATGGACGATTTTGAGGTCGATGACCTCGAGGTTTTTGACAGTCATTTTCTCAGAGTCAAGTTTAATAGGCCTGTTGATGTAGAGTCTGGATTTGAGCGAAGTAATTATAAAATCCGTGATAAGGTCACAAATGGTACCCAACAACCTACAAAAATCTATTATGAAATGGATGAAGATGGCGTAGTGCTTGATACTTTAATGCTGAAGTTTTCTGCACTTAGAGAGGAAAGAGAATACGAAATCAGCATAGATGATGTGTACGATATATATGAGTCGAGTTATATTCATAACTTCGATGATGAAATTGTAGGCGATGATTATGAAGACGCTCCAGAACTTGATGATGTAGAAATTAATGATAGGAGTACAATTGTTCTGATCTATGACAGACCATTGAGTGAAGATGCAGAGGACCTTGAAATTGATTTGGATCATGGCATTGATGTTGAAAAAGTGAGATGGTTTGAAGAAGAGCCGGAGAAGCTTTATGTATATCTGGAAAAAGGGAACTATCTAGACGAAGATGAAGATTATGAACTCGAGATAGATGACAGTGTCTCAGACTATCTTGGAATTTCGTCAGAGGAAGACGAATTTGAGAGGTTCCCTGGAACGGATGACTATCTTGAGGACATTGAGATTGATGAGGTGGTGGATATTAGTCCGGGTGTACTCCTTGTTCGTTTTAATGAGTATATCGACATTTCAAAAGCGGATGATTCAGATTTGTATACACTTGAATATAGAGTGGATAAATCAACAAAGAAGAATGACCCTACAAATGTAACAATTGTGGACTCAAAGACAATTATTCTTAGTTTTGATACGTATACGACTGACTACAAGTCAACACTTTGTATTGAGCAAGTTGTTGATCCATCAGGCCAGTATACATATGAGGAACTGGAGTTCGATGTTGGCAAGTTAGAATAGTTCAGGCATAGAAGGGAGCTCAGTCAGATGAAGCGAAACCATTATTTTGGTAGTACGATAGTTGGCATTTTAATGATGCTCGTTGTTACAAGTGGCGTATCAGCTGAAAATGGACAAGTATTGTCTTTGAAGGCAGGTACTGGTTTGGGCATATACGCTTCGATCCAAAATGGTGATTCAATTCATCGAGCTGAGTATATAGATTATGAAGTGTTAAACAAATCCATTGCAAGTGTTGATGAGGACGGTTATGTTAAGGCTCTAACACCAGGAGAAACTTTCCTTGAAATCACAGCGGTTGTTGAAGGTGAATTACTTCATGAATCTGTACGCATTAAAGTGTATAGTGATGTTGAATTTTTCGAAATTGATACAAATGCACTTGCAGTGGAAACAGGAAGCACCTATGAGATTCCGTACACTCTAAAAGTAAGATCCGGTAGTGAGACTGACGAGCTATGGATAAATTGGACATCAAGTGATAAGTCTGTTGCCTCTATTGACAGTTATGGTAAAGTATCTGTCTATGGAGCTGGAAAAACAGTTATAACAGGAACGACAGAAGATGGACAATTTGTTGATACAATGAATATTGTTGGGGTTGAAGGCGGATTCAATATTGTAGTCAATAATGGATATGCAAAAGTGCTAAAAGTTGGTGAAGTGTTTACACCTGCCTTATACAGTCGGGATGTGGATATTGACCTAGATTTAGTTGAAATTCAATCCCTGACGCCTGAGAAATGCGTAGTCCTTGGTGATGGTTCAATCAAAGCGATTTCAGCAGGCGAAGGACGCATTTTATATATTGACAGAAAAAACAATCTATCGACAATTTTGATGACTAGGAATGTTTCCATGGTATCAGATGTTCAATTTAATCAAAATATGCTGACGTTTACAATGTTGGGTGAAATGAAGAAGCTGGATTTTGAGTTGGTTCCATATGATGAAGACAGTGAAATTCTTGAAACTGGACTTGTATGGGGTTCAATGAACCCTGATATAGCAGCGGTGAAAGCTGGCGTTGTTACAGCAATTGGGTATGGGTCAACGCAAATATTCGCAAAATCTGTGGATGGAAGTCATATATCGAAAATTTGGGTCTATGTTAATTCAGAACCGGAAGAAACATATAATGATACGTTTGAATCAATTGACTTGGCGCCGCTTAAGTATGAAGCTTATGTTGGACAGGAAATCAAGTTGAATATCACTACTCAACCTGATTTTGAGAGCTATGATCAAATTAAAGTTAGTGTTCTCAAAGGACCGAGTTCCCAAATCGAATTACGTGATGATGGGTACTATTTTGTGCCGAGTGAGACGGCAAGAAACGTGATCTATGCACGTACACCTGACGGACATGTAGACCACCAGTCTGTATATGCTAGATCTATGGTTGCTAGTGTATCTATTCCTGACGATATGATATCTATTTCAAAATATGGATACGATGCCATGTATGTAGGGCAGGAAGTTGAACTGAAATATACGCTCAAACCAGCTGGAAATTTGAAATTGAAGGATATTATCGATACGGATGTTACTTGGACGACCTCAGATAGCAGTGTTATAGAAATTGTTGATGGAAACAGGTTGTTGGCTCACAAGCTGGGCGAAGCTACAATAAGAGTGAAAACTAGTGATGGTGGTGCAGAAGATGAAACTTTAGTAGGTGTATATCCTACATCAGTTTCATATACACTTGTTCCTAAAGTGAAGAGACAAGTGGGCGATATCTATAAACCTGAAGCCACTTATAGCACAATTTATGCATTCGAAGAACCGATTGTTGATGAGTTTGATATTACCGTCACGGGACATTCCATGACTGAAGAAGCTGTTCGAAGTGAAATTGAATATTACACAAAACGTGCAGAAGAACTCCAAATATCTGGCCAGGGAACTTCAATTGAGTATTATAAGTATCAGCAACAGGTCAAACTGTATTCAGAGGTTTTGAAAACAAAGAATAATGGTTATTGCAAAATATCAAGTGAAATAGAGACACAGTTATTCAATCAGGAACCATTTGTAACTGTAACAGGTAGCAATATTGAGCTGCTCCGTGAAGGTAAGGTGGACTTTGTAGCAAAGAGTAAAGATAATGAACTTCTCAGGTCTTTTACTGTTATCGTATCCGACTCAGATGAAAATGCACAACTTTCTATTGAAGTTGATGGAGTAAGCTTTGAAATGAGAAAGGGTGACTAGATATATGGCAAAACGAATTGGTGTATTATGGATCTTAGTACTAATGATGTTTTCAATCGGATCATATGGAGTCACTGGAGATACATATGGCGATTATCCGTTTGCTGATGCATCCCTTTATGAAAACAGTAAGATTGAAATTGATTTTGGTGTGCCAATTGAAACGTTTTCATCAACTTCTTTTAGTGTATATGAATGGGATATACCCATAGCGCGTAAAGAGGTACGAGAATATGTAACTGGAGACAATTCTGTTGAAATTCGAGTGACAAGCCTCAAAGCGGGCAAAATGTATGTTCTTGAGTCAAAGTATTTGAGAGTAGATGGTATTTATAAGAATTCATATAAACAGATATTTCGCGTAGGTAAGAAGATTGGGGGCTATGGTTTAAGTATCATTAATGGATCTATTTTGAATAGCAAGACGTTTGAATTGTATTTCAACCAGCCAGTTTCGGCTACTTCTGAGCTCTTGACGCATATGCGATTATACGAAGATGGAAATCTTATAGCCGGTGATGGGATTAGTATATTTTCTCTTGTGCGTACTGTAACACCTGAAACAAGGGTTTTGTGTAAACTTGCTGGAATAACCTCATTTGAAGAGGGTCATGAGTACAGAATCGAAATCACGGCAGGCTTTGAATCGGACTATGGCACAGAAGTGTCAGATTCTGGTGTGGCGTTTTATTTGTACAGGTTACCCGAGTTTGAGTCAATAGGCAATGAAGTTGCAATTGAAAAACTATCCCCAAATGCATTAAAGATTGTGTTTGAGGATGAAATGCTGAGTCTGGCTGCCCCGATAATTCAACTCACACAGAATAGAGCCGTTCCTATTCAAAGCTATAGTTGGCATTTGGATGATGATGAACGTCAGAAGATCCTAATTATCACAACGGGAGAAGATATTCCATCAGATAGTCAGATTTTGATATCTGGAGTCACTAAACTCTATTCATCAGAGAAAGTGGTTTCTATGGGTCGCGTTACTCAAAATGAAAATAGTGTAGCAATTGAGAGCATAGAAGTAGTAGATCCTGCGACATTTAAGATAGCTTTTAATGTACCGCTTACAAACGATGGTGTAAAAGAACTGAATGTCGTGTTTGAAAGGTCAAATGCGATCGCTGTAAAGGCGGTGGATCCAGATAATCCATATATACTTCATGTTGGACTGACTTCAAGAAAGTCAATTAATCGAGATACGGATTATTTGGTACAATTGTCAGGAAAAATAACTGATGTTTATGGTGTTGAATACGTGGTTGATACTGAAAACAAGATTCACACGGGTGCCGTTGAGCGGTTCAATTTCAAAGTGAATACAGCTTACTTTATTGATGAGAGTAATATTTTACTTAAGTTAAGTCACCCAATTAGAACCGAATCAGAAATTAGGGAGAAATTGAAAGTCATTCAGGATAATTCAGATTCAAAGCAACGTATAGGTATTGAATTAGTTGAAGTTGAGGATCCATTTACAATTAGGGTTAAGTTGGTTAAAGAATCAAATATGTATGATGTTGTCATTAAGGCTGAGGAAATCTACGATGCCTCTGGACGATTCGAATTGGATGGTACGTATCAGGTTCTAGGTCCATGGAATTAGACGAGGTCGTTGGAGTAATCTGTTAGTTATGATATAATATTTGCGGTAATAAAGTTTATGAAAGGCAGACATTAATAAATGCAGAATACAAGTCGTAATGGGAGTAATGGTATAGCAGGGTGGTTGAAGTTCATTCCTTTGATGATTTTCGCAGGAATAGCACCGCTGATGGTACATCTTAAGGCGATTCACTATCCTGAACTTGCAACGAACCTGTGGTTGCCTTCGGAATTTACATCGAATGATATTTTCAATTATTACAAAGCACAAGTAACCTTAATAGCTGGTGCAGCAGCAGTTGTTGCAATGATAGCTTTATATGTACTCAAAGGTTTGAGATGGAATAAGATATATATTGGTCTATCCATATTTGGGATGTTGGTTGTAGCAAGTGCTGTATTCACTTCGCATCAAAGTATAGCATGGACCGGATATCCAGAAAAAATGCAAGGCGGTCTTATGTGGATGACATATCTGCTTATGGCGGTCTATACTTCGCAAATCATCGACTCAAATCAGGATGTTAAACGATTATTGCGTATAATTCAGTTTTCAGGTGTGATAATTGTTGCAATAGGTGTATTTCAGACTCTTGGGATGGACTTTTTTAGAAGCGAGTTAGGTGCTAGACTAATTCTTGGCAGCAAACTTTACGCTAAACTCTCTTCATCTGCAATAAACTTCACATTTGGAGAGCATCAGGCATATGGAACACTTTATAATCCAAACTTTGTAGGAAGCTATGTGAGTATGTTATTTCCACTATGTATTTTTGGCTTCACGAAAGATGAAAACATAGTAGCAAAGGTGCTTTGGGTATTTTTAGGACTGGGTTCAATTGTTATGTTGATAGGGTCACAATCTAGAGCCGGTTTTCTCGGAATTGGCGCAGTTCTAGTCGCCATGGCTGTTTGGATGGTGTTTAGGGGGCGTAAACATGCAAAACAGATATTGTTAGGATTTGTATGCTTGCTGATTGTTGGTGTGCTCGTCAATTCGGTGACTGGATTTACATATTCTGGTCGTCTGCTTGAGACCTTCAAGACAACTCAAATCAATTCAACAATTGAAAAAATAAGTATAGAAGATCATACCATCTTCCTCAAATTGACTCAAGGCGACACAATTCAGGCGACATACAATGTCATTGATGGAGAAGTCCATTCAGATTTTGTGAATGAAAATGGACAAACTTATTCCATCAAATTGGATAGTGAGGGATATTATCATATTGAGGGCATTGACAATCTACGTTTTGCGTTTGGTGAAGTTTCAGACATTCGTTTTTTAACATTTGATATCAACGGCAAACGTTGGGACTTTGCTTACCAGGAAGACGGAGTAAAGTTTATAAATCCCGTAGGGCGACTATGTGACATTGTAACGACTGAAAGTGGTAACTGGAGTGGTTTGGAAACGATTGGTTCGAATCGTGGGTATATTTGGTCGCGTTCTCTTCAAATTGCTAAATCAACAATTTTACTTGGCAAAGGACCGGATACTTTTGCACTGGAGTTTCCTCAAACCGACTATGTTAATAAGGAAAATTTGTATCAAAATCGTGCGATTGTAGTTGATAAGGCCCATAGTGGATATTTAGGAATGGCCGTTGAATTGGGATGGTTGGCAATAGCAATATTTGTTGCAATTCAAATTTATTTAATACGCCGTGGATTTGCAATGGGTCATGAATGGGTGTTTTTAAGTTTGGCCTTAATCGGGATTGGCGTTACGAATATGTTTAATGACTTTAATATTCACACTATGTTTTTACATGTTGTTGTGATGGGGATGTTGACATCATTACTTTTTGGAAATAAAGAAAGTAAAATGGGTGCTTAACCGTTTTTGTGGCAAAAGGGGTTAAGGCCCTTTTGTGCTGTATATTTAAGTAATATCAATAGGGAGCGAACTGTATGGAGATAATAGTGTTTGGTGCATCTGGACAGTTGGGAACTGAGTTGTGTGCTCAACTTGATACAAGACAAATCAAGTATGTCTCATTTAATCAAAGCGATATTGATATTACTGATATTGATGCAGTTATTAAGGTTACATCAAAACTTCAGCCAACACATATTATCAATTGTGCTGCTTTTACTCAAGTAGATAAATGTGAATCTGAACAGGACTTAGCTTATGCAGTTAATGCAATAGGTGCTAGGAACGTTGCCATAGCTTCGGAAAAAATAGGTTCTAAACTGATACATATTTCCACTGACTTCGTTTTTGATGGAACTAGTTCGACTCCGTATTTTGAATTTGATTTTACGAATCCGTTATCGGTCTACGGAAGAACGAAATTGGCTGGTGAAAATTTAGTCAAGCAATTTTCGAAAAAACATTTCATCATAAGAACATCTTGGTTATATGGACATCACGGTGCAAATTTTGTCAAAACAATGCTCAAACTTTCTGAAACACAAGATGAACTTTCGGTGGTTAATGATCAAGTGGGATCTCCAACATATGTGAATGATTTAGTTGAAGGAATATTGCTTGTATTGTCTACGGAGAAGTATGGTGTTTATCATTATTCAAATCAAGGAAGCTGCTCGTGGCACGAGTTTGCAAAAAAAATATTTGAATTAACAGGACGTCAAATTATTGTAAATGGGATAACCAGTGAAATGTTTGATGCACCAGCTGTGCGTCCAAAATATTCAGTAATGGAAAAATATATGTATAGGCAAGAATTTAATTATATTCCACCATTGTGGGAAGAGTCATTAACTGTATATTTAGAAAAGGAAAATTTACTTATAAAGAGGTAGCTATGAAAGGTATAATTTTAGCAGGCGGATCAGGAACGCGTCTATATCCAGCAACAAAGTCAATCTCAAAGCAAATTTTACCTATTTATGATAAACCTATGATTTATTATCCGCTATCTGTATTGATGCTAGCAAATATCAGAGAAATCCTTGTTATTTCAACACCACGAGATATTGGGGGATTTGAAGAATTATTAGGTGATGGTTCTCAGTTAGGGATGCGTATAGAGTATGCTATACAAAATGCGCCTCATGGATTAGCCGAAGCTTTTCTTATTGGAGAGGAGTTTATAGGTGAAGATAAGGTTGCTTTGGTCTTAGGGGATAATGTGTTTTATGGATATGGTTTTTCAGCAAGGTTAGCATCCGCTGTTGAATCTGAAGGTGCAACTATTTTTGGATATCGGGTGAGTGATCCGGAAAAGTTTGGCGTTGTAGAATTTGATGCGAATGGAAATGTGCTTTCTATAGAAGAAAAACCGGCAAATCCCAAATCACATTATGTTGTACCTGGATTATATTTTTATGATAATGAAGTAATTGATATAGCTAAACACATCAAGCCATCAGAAAGAGGCGAACTAGAAATTACAGCTGTAAACAATGCGTATTTGAAACGTGGAAAATTGAAAGTAGAGCTTCTTGGTCGAGGTATGGCGTGGCTTGATACAGGGACGCATAGAGGACTTCTGGAAGCGTCAAATTATGTTGAAGCTGTTCAAACAAGACAAGGACAGTACATTTCGTGCATTGAAGAAATTGCATATCGCAAAGGATTTATTGACAAAATCCAGCTGTATAATCTTGCGAAGCCAATGATGAAGACTGAGTATGGGAAGTATTTAATTCAGGTGGCTGAAGAGGTACATAATGGGACAATTTAATTTTATTGAAACAGATATTCCTGATTTGTATATTGTCGAACCTGCAGTATTAGGTGATGAACGCGGTTATTTTATGGAAAGTTATAATGAACGTGATTTTTTTGATGCTGGACTTGTAATGAGATTTATTCAAGATAATGAGTCACGTTCAAAAAAAGGCGTATTGCGTGGGTTGCATTTTCAAATGTGCCAACCTCAAGGAAAACTTGTTCGTTGTACAGAAGGGGAAGTCTTTGATGTTGCAGTTGATTTGAGAAGTGGATCACCAACATATGGCATGTGGAAAGGTATTCATTTATCTTCTGAAAACAAACTTCAGTTTTATATACCAGAAGGATTTGCGCATGGTTTCTTAGTTCTTTCAGAGTTCGCAACATTCAACTACAAGTGCACTAATTTTTATGCTCCTGAATGTGAAAATGGATTGTTGTGGGATGATAAAGCGTTATCAATATCTTGGCCTGTTGATGGAATTGATGAAATAATTTTATCGAATAAAGATTGTAGGTATAAGGGACTAGAGCATTTTGTAAGTCCGTTTAGTTATAGAAAGGAATAGCGATGAAGACAATTCTTGTTACTGGTGGAGCGGGATTCATCGGTTCCAATTTCATTCGTTTGCTGTTTAAGATGAATGAATTTAGAATTATCAATTATGACAAACTCACATATGCAAGTGATTTGAGTAATTTGGATGGAATTTTTGAGTCGGATAAATATCGCTTCATTAAAGGCTGTATAACGGATTATAAGCTGCTGGATGAAGTTTTTGCGCAAGAAAACATCGACTATGTAGTTAACTTTGCTGCAGAATCGCATGTTGACAGAAGTATCGAAGCGCCGGATGTATTTATCAAAACAAATGTATTAGGCACACAAGTACTTTTAGATACCGTGAGAAAGCATTGGATGTCTGGAGTTGATGAAGAAGGATATCCGAAATATAGAGAAGGTGTAAAATATTTACAAATATCGACAGATGAAGTATATGGTGCTCTTGGAGAAAGTGGGTATTTCACTGAGAAGACACCATTGGCTCCAAACAGTCCGTATGCGGCATCAAAAGCAAGTGCTGATTTATTGGTTAGAGCTTACTTCAAAACTTATAAGCTGCCTATGAATATTACAAGATGTTCGAACAATTATGGGCCGAGGCAGCATGAAGAAAAACTGATACCGATGATTATTAGAAAGTGTATCCATAAAAAAGCCATACCTGTATATGGTGATGGTAAGCAAGTAAGAGACTGGATTCATGTGGAGGACCATTGTCAAGCTGTTCTAGAGGTTTTAAATCTTGGTACTGCTGGTGAAGTTTATAATATTGGTGGCCATAACGAGATATGCAATTTAGATGTCGTGATGATGATTCTAAACAGAATGGATTGCAGTCCCAATTTGATTGAATTTGTATCTGATAGACTGGGACATGACAGAAGATATGCAATAGATAACAATAAAATTATAAAAAATTTTGGGTGGGAACCGAAAGTTTCCTTTAGCGAAGGTCTTAATCAGTCTATAGAATGGTATTGCAGTAAATTTCAGAGTGATGGAATAGGATTAAAATGAAAAAGACAGCGGATACAGTTTTTGAAGAACAGATAAAGACGTATATTGATAATTGTACATATGTATCGTTTGATATTTTCGATACAATACTTTTTAGAAATGTATCGAGTCCAACGGACATTTTTCGAGTTATTGAAACGCGTATTGATGTACCAAATCAATTTTCCCAATTGAGAGAACGTGTTGAATGTGAGTTGCGTCGAAACTCAGCCTCTAATGAAGTTACTTTGAGTGAAATCTATTCTGAACTTGAAACTCGATTGGGCATTTCGTGCGATGAGATTTTTGATATAGAAGTTCAATTGGAATATGAGTTCGCAATATGTAATGAACAGATAAAAAAATGGTTTGATTATGCAGTGGAAAACAACAAAGATGTATTCTTAGTCACAGACATGTATTTGCCATCAGCAATAATATCTAAACTGGTTACTGGAGTCGGATATAAAGGCTTCTCAGGAATATATGTATCATCAGAATTAAATGCAAGTAAAGCCAGAGGTGATCTTTATGAGTATATTCTTAGAGACCGGAGTATAAGCGAGAAGTTAAGCTGGGTCCATATTGGTGACAATCATATTTCTGATTATAAACATGCAAAGAAGTACGGAATCAATGCGTTATATTATAAGCGAAACTATGCTCATCAAAAACATCAGGATATTACAGATTCAATTGTTTTCGCATTGGCTAATAATACAGCGGAAAATGGAAGAAGTTTTTGGAGTTCATTTGGTGCGAAATATGTAGCACCGCTTTATTGTGGGATGTTGCTGTGGTTGATTGAAGCATTGCGTGGTGAGCCTAATATTTATTTTCTTGCACGAGATGGTTATACACCTCACAAGCTTTATGAGATAGCAAAACAGAAATATCCAGATTTGCCTGCGGGAACTTACCTCTATGCGTCAAGACGCGCGTTTTTATATCCTTTATTGGTAAATGAGCCAAGAGAAGAGGCTATAAGTTTTCTTTTGTTGCATAATAAGGGGTTCAATCAAAAGCTTACTTTGAATGAAATACTGAGCAATTGTGGCCTGAATCCTAATGCATATGCATCTCAAATCAAAGCGTGCGGCCTATCTAATAGTAGCGAAGAGCTAACGAGTGATAATCGTGAAAAATTCATAAGTTTCCTTCAGTTAATCTGGGGTGATATAGACAAAGAATTTAGAAAAGAAAAAGCGATGCTTGAAGCGTATTTAGAGCAGAGTGGCTTAACCTCGGCTTCTAAAGTGAACCTGTTTGATATTGGATGGCGTGGTTCAACGCATCATGCGATATCTAAATTGATAAGTGCGCCGGTACATGGTTTTTATTTAGGAACATTTGATAATTTTATCGATGAAATTAGGGATCATTCAAGCAGTTATTTAGTGCATCATGGCGTTCCGTTTAAAAATAGAAATTTTTTATTGAAATATGTCATGCTGTTTGAATTGTTTTTTTCAGCACCGCATGGAACATTACTGAAATTTGAAAATTCTAATGGAGGTGTTCAGCCTGTACTTAAGGATGTTGAAAAGAATACAGACCTGAATGAAGCTGTTCGTGAAATGCAAGGTGCTATCTTACAGATGTTTGAGAAACTTATGGCGTATATTGAATATCTTGATATTCCACAGAAACAGGCTTTGTTGAGGAATTTGGAAAGCGTGTTTATTAGACCGGAGTCTACAACTCTACTGCAGTTCAGTAAATTGACAAACGCCGTTGGGTTTGGTGATGCGAAAGATGTGCAGAGATATGTGGAGCGGATTCTTCTGGAAGATTATTTGGAAAATGCAAAAGACATACACAAACACATTCAAAAAAACCTTTGGCCAGATTCGGCAGTGATAATTGACAATCAGGGAAGACCTTTTAATATTGAAGAAGTGCATAAATTATACAGTGTAGGCAAAAGAACTGATTTTAGACGTTTGAAAACAATCGGTAGTTACATTTTAAAATCTATAAAAAACCCGATGAAAGCCTACAGTGTGCTTAAAAGTATGATTGGATTAAAATAAGAGGCTTATTGTCGGAAGTATTGATATGATTTGAGGGTTTTGAAATGCGTAAAATAAAAGACTATTTAAAAACATTTTATCAGTATAAGTATCTGCTTTCATTAATGGTTCGCAGAGATATTAAAAACAAGTACAAGGGGTCTGTTTTAGGAATATTATGGAGTCTAGTAAATCCTCTTTTGCAGATGATAGTTCTTACAATTATTTTTGCAACACTGTTTAAGAATAGAATTGAGAATTTTGCATTGTACATGATTTCCGGAAGGATTCTTTTTGAGTTTTTTTCAACTACAACAAACATGTCAATGAATTCATTGACGGGTGCGTCATCTTTGATAAAAAAAATCTATTTTCCGAAATACCTAGTACCCCTTTCGCGTGTTATTTCGAATTTCATAATCTTTCTTATTTCATTAATTGATTTGGTATTGGTAATGCTTATAACGAAAGCAAATATTACTTGGACTGTTGTATTTGCACCACTGTATTTGGTGCTCTTCTTTATCTTTACATTGGGAATCAGTTTGCTTTTGTCGACAGTTGCAGTTTTCTTTAGAGATATTGAGCATTTATATGGGATTTTAACAATGATATTGATGTATTTTTCGGCATTATTTTACCCAGTCGAAATATTGCCAACTGAGTATATGGGTTTTGTACTGATGAATCCTATTTATCAATTCATAAGCGGATTTAGAGATTGCGTGTATTATGGTAATGATATTTCGTCAAGCAACCTGATTGTGTGTTTAGTTTGGGCTTTAGGAAGTTTGATGGTTGGATTGGTATTGTTTAAAAAGAATCAGGACAAGTTTATCTTGCATATATAGGAGACTATATGAGAAAGTCAGTTGTAAAATTAGATAATGTTTCAATGACATTTAGGTTAACTACAGTGAAAATTGACAGCATTAAGGAATTTGTACTTAAGAAACTGAAGCACGAAGTGAAATACAAGGAATTTAAAGCTCTATCCGAAATTGATTTAGAGATATTTGAGGGTGATCGCGTTGGTATAATTGGACATAATGGCGCGGGAAAGAGTACGTTGCTCAAATTGATTTCAGGTGTAATGAAACCAACACAGGGCAGTATATATATCGATGGAAATATTGCGCCTCTATTGGAACTGGGAGCAGGTTTTGATCCTGAAATGACTGGAAAGGACAATATATATTTAAATGGATCAATACTTGGAAAGAGCAAAGAGTTCCTCGAATCAAATTGCGATTCAATTGTCGAATATGCAGAATTAGGTGATTTCATTAATATACCTATTAAAAACTATTCTTCTGGGATGAAAGCTCGACTGGGCTTTTCAATTGCTACGACACTTGATCCGGATATTTTGATTGTTGATGAGGTGTTAGGTGTTGGAGATGAACGCTTTAAAAAGAAGAGTACTCAAACCATGGAAGAAATGATTAAAAGCGGGAAGACAATCATACTTGTTTCGCATAACTTGAGACAGATGCAGATGTTATGCGACCGGATTATCTGGTTAGACAAAGGGCGAATAAGAGCTGAGGGCGACCCGTTTTCTGTGTGTGCCAAGTATCGCGAATTCATGGATAAAGGGAAATAAGATACTGCTGTTCACTTATTGAAAATGGAGGTCAATAATCCATATGATAAAATGGTTTAAACGAAAAATTCAAGTGTTCATTGAAAGTATATCTAGAGAAGTAAGAAATATCTTGATTGGAGATATTGAAGCTTTAAGAAGTGAAATCGTACATGTTAAAGGTCTGTCTTTTGAAAATCAGAAAAGTATCGGCAGCATGATTGAAGGTCATAAGGCTCTAATAACTGAAAAAATGGTTGTACAGGACTTTTTAAAGACTATATCTGATCAGCAGACGAAAAATGGAACTGTGAATGATAAACTCTTAACAGAACATGGCGAGCTGTTTACACAAATTGATAAATTGTATGAAGTAATGAATAAGCTTGTTGCAGAACTGGATTCAAATAAACAGGAAGTGGCTAGAGTAATTTCAGTTTCGCTTGATAACAAAGATGACCTGAGCAAGGTTGTTTCAAATCAGAACAGCATTTTAGAAAAAATTCATAGGGTAATAGTGGATGTTGATGAAATGAAGAAAAGAAATGCAGATGCTGACCAGGTTGAAGCCCTGAAAGGTAGGGTTGATCATTTGTGTGAAGTGGTTTCTTCAAATGATATATATCAATCAATATACGATCGACTGTTAAACTTGGAAAAAATGATGGAATTACTGGAAAATCAGGTTCATCCTAGGACACGTACAATTGAGTGGAATGTTAGAGAGTCGTATTTTATGCTAAAAGATGTGATTGATGAAATTGAGTATCACAATAACAGTGTAATAACCTCCCTTGACAAGGAACTTAATGTTCAGCTATTAAAGCACAATGATAATCTTGCATTGCATACCAACTATCCGATTGCAGTAGAAAGCAATGATTACTTACATCCTGAATCAACGGTGGAGGGTCGCAATAAATCGATAAGATTTGTTACTGCTTGTGAACGAATTTATCAGGATCAAGAGATTAGTTTGCTTGATATGGGGTGTGGCGCTGGAGGATTAGTGTTTGGTTTTGCTTCTAGAGGACACGATGCAATAGGTATTGATGGGAGTGACCACTGTAAGAATATTGGTGTAGGTTATTGGAACGTGTTGCCTGAAAATTTTTTGAATTGTGATATAACCAAAGAATTTCAAGTTTTTGATGAAACATCAGGACTACCAGCTAAGTTTGACGTAATCACAATGTGGGAAGTGTTTGAGCACATACCTGAAGATCACATTCATGATGTTTTACTCAATGTACGGAAGCATATGCATTCGGAGAGTTACTTTGTAGGAACCATATCATTACTTGAGTATTATGATGAAGCTACAGGTGTGGTTTATCATGTTACATTAAAGCCGAAAACTTGGTGGGCGAAAGTCTTTGCGGAATGTGGACTTGAAATGGTTGAAGATTCCCCGTTTGGAAAGTATGAATATGCGCGAGGTCTTGGTGGAAACTATCAGGACCGTATTGACTATTATAAGAATCCGGAAGCAGGATTTCATTTTGTCGCAAAATCTATTGCGCAAGCAGGAGGTGAAGTTGATGTCGTTAGTTAAAATTTTGAAGCCAGATTTTGAGTTTTCTGATGAGCGTGGGAGTTTGAGGCAACTTGTGCATGACGGTTGGAATCAGTTTAATGTAATCACCTCCGTAGCGGGTAGCCTTCGAGGCGATCATTATCATAAAAATAATAATGAAGCATTTTATATTATTGAAGGCGAACTTAAACTTATTTTGAAACAAAATGATACAGTGGAAACTTATATTTTCAAAAATGGCGATTTTTTTGGAATTGAACCTTTTGTAGTTCATTCTTTTGAGTTTCTCCGAGATACGGTTCTAGTTTCAATGTATGATAATGGTGTGGAGGAAGCTCAGGGTAAAGATATTTATACTGAGTAAATAAAATAGGAGGACGCAAAAGTGATAGTAAGAAGTTATGCTCCAATGCGGCTGGGACTTGCCGGTGGTGGTACTGATATTGATGCATTTGCAAATGTTTATGGTGGATATGTGCTGAATGTAACCATTAACAAAAATGCTATTACGACAATTAATGATGAAGATATGAGTGAAATTGTTTTTAGATCGGACGATATGAGAACGGAAGTTCGCTATAGGGCTGATGAAAAAGTTGAGTATGATGGCAATCTCGATTTGCTTAAGGCAGCATATCTATACTTTATGGCTAAATATAACAAGGGAATCAATATACCGATGTCTGTGACAACTTATTGCGACGCACCTCCAGGCTCAGGACTAGGAGCATCATCCACTCTGATGGTTTCTTTGGTTTCTGCTTTTGCAGAATACTTCAACGTTGGATTAGGGGAGTATGAACTTGCTCAGCTTGCATTTAAAATAGAAAGAACAGAGTTGAATCTTGCTGGTGGAAAACAAGATCAGTATTCAGCAGCATTTGGAGGGTTCAACTTCATGGAATTTTACAATGATGACAGAGTTATTGTGAATCCACTTAGGGTCAAAGGCGAAATGATCGCAGAGTTGGAAACAAGTATTTTACTTTATTACTCAGGATTATCCAGGGAATCTGCAAATGTTATCACTGAACAGCAGAAAAACGTTGGGAAGAGTAAAGAAGGCTCAATTAATGCTTTACTTGAGCTGAAGGCCCAAGCGCTGGTTATGAAAGAAGCAATTTTGACAGGCAATGTTGATGGTATTGTAGATGCCATTAATAAAGGATGGGAAGCCAAAAAAGCTTCTGCGTCTAAGGTTACAAGCGGTCATTTGAATCAAATATTTGAAACCGCAATGAAAAATGGTGCACGTGCCGGCAAAATCTCAGGTGCTGGCGGAGGCGGATTCTTCATGTTTTTTGTTGCACCAGAAAACCATCAGAGTGTTATTGATGCTCTTGAACCATATGAGGGATACTTTTTGAATTGTACTGTAAGAGAGAAAGGATGCTTTTCATGGAAAGTAAAATAACGTTTCAAAAAATCACTGAAGATAGTATTAATAGAACAGCAGATGCGATTGCAAATTTAAATAATCCTCAAATGCTGGATTGGATTGCTGATTGTTCGAAAACTATAACGAAGGCACTTCAGGATGGAAAAAAAGTTCTAATTGCGGGTAATGGCGGTAGTGCAGCTGATGCTCAGCATATTGCTGGAGAATTTGTTAGTCGTTTTCTTTTTGATAGACCAGGCTTGCCGGCAATTGCCTTGACAACAGATACATCTATCCTTACAGCGATAGGAAATGATTATGGATATGAGAAGCTTTTTGCACGTCAAATACAGGCGCATGGTGTAAAAGGTGATGTATTCATAGCTATATCAACATCTGGAAATTCTCCAAATGTGATTGAGGCAATAAAAATGGCGAAAGCCAGTGGCATATATGTTGTTGGATTCACGGGTGGAAAAGGTGGACAAATGGTAGAATTGTGTGATACATGCTTTGTTTCACCTTCAGATCTTACACCTCATATTCAGGAGACACATATAACTGTAGGACATATTATTTGCGGATTGGTTGAACGTGCATACTTTAAAGGTGATCTGATATGAAAGCACTCATACTAGCAGGCGGATTCGGGACGCGGTTAAGAAGTGTTGTGTCTGATGTGCCAAAACCTATGGCTGATATCAATGGAAGACCTTTTTTAGAGTATCTCATGGAATCTATAGCAAAATATGATATTGATGAGCTAATTATTTCAGTAGGTTATTTGGCCGACAAGGTTATTGATGGAATTGGAGATACATTCAATGGGATTCCTGTAAAGTATTTTGTAGAGGATGATCCACTAGGAACAGGTGGTGCTATAAAGTATTCATTGGCAGAGGTTGATTTGAATGAGTACGTGTTTGTTCTTAATGGGGATACATTTTTGCATTTGAATCTAGATTCAATGCTTAAGTTTGCAAAAGATAATGATGCAAACCTTGTAGTTGCAGGGAAACACATGGAAGATTGTTACCGATATGGTACGATTGAATATGATAAAGATCGTATTATTAGCTTCAGATCTGCGGGTGCAAATATTTCGGGATATATTAACGGTGGTGTTTATTTGCTGAAGCCATCTGTTTTAAAAGATAGACAAGCTGGTGAGAAGTTTTCTTTTGAAAAGGATATACTTGAACAGTTCTGTATGACAAATCAGTTGCTTATTTATAAGACTGAAGGTTATTTTATCGATATTGGTGTTCCAGAGGATTATAACCGGGCTCAAACTGAGTTGGGATCAAAAATATGAAACGTGCGCTATTTCTCGATCGTGATGGAATTGTAAATGTTGATAAGCGACATATGTATAAAATTGATGACTGTGAATTTGTCACAGGGATTTTTGAATTGTGCAAAAAAGCAGCAAAAAATCAGTATATGATTCTTGTCGTAACAAACCAGGCTGGGATTGCAAAAGGTTATTACGATATTGAAGATGCAAATTTGTTGCATGAACATATCAAAAATACATTTGCTAATGAGGGAATTACAATTGAGGATATATATGTATGTCCTCATCATCCTGAGTTCACAGGACCGTGTAGCTGTAGAAAGCCTGAACCTGGCATGATTTTACAGGCATCAAAAGAACATAATCTCGACTTAAGGAATTCTATTATAATTGGAGATAAAATTTCCGATGCGGATGCTGGCCGCAATGCTGGAATAGAGACATGCTTAGTACTGAAAGGCTTGTATTCAGTTACGGATCAGGCTGAATATCCGGTTTTCAATGAACTGGGTGAAATAGTAGAGTATTTAATTAATATTGGGAGGTTTACTAAATGAAAAAAAGAGCGCTAATTACAGGAATTACTGGGATGGTTGGATCGCATTTGGCTGACTATATTCTAGAAAATACAGATTGGGATATTTATGGCATGTGCCGCTGGAGAAGTCCGCTTGACAATATTAAGCATCATATTGACAATATCAACAGAAAAGAGCGCGTTCATTTGGTTTATGGTGATTTGCGAGATGCGATTTCTATAGAAAATGTTGTGAAGGAATCTAAACCAGATTATGTATTTCATTTAGCAGCGCAATCATATCCAAAGACGAGTTTTGATGCTCCAATTGATACACTGGATACAAATGTTCAAGGTACAACGCGTGTTCTGGAAGCGCTTAAAAACCATGCTCCTGAGGCAGTTATACATGTGTGTGCATCATCTGAGGTATTTGGACGAGTTCCAAAAGAAAAACTTCCGATTAATGAAGAATGTACATTCCATCCGGCGTCTCCATACGCGATTTCTAAAGTCGGAACAGATTTGGTAGGCCGTTATTATGCTGAAGCCTTTAACATGAAGGTTATGACAACAAGAATGTTTACACATACAGGTCCTAGAAGAGGGGATGTATTTGCTGAATCTACATTTGCCAAGCAAATTGCTATGATTGAAGCAGGTATTATACCGCCAGTAGTAAAGACAGGTAACCTAGATTCTCTTAGAACTTGGGCAGATGTTCGTGATGCGGTTCGTGCATACTACATGCTTGTAACACATAATCCAATTGGTGGTGAATATTATAATATTGGTGGTCAATATACGTGTTCTGTCAAAGACATGCTTGACTTCCTAATCTCTCTTTCGCCTATGAAAGATCAGATTTCTGTTGAGACAGATCCAGAAAGATTGAGACCGATTGATGCTGATTTACAAGTGCCAGATACAACAAAGTTTACGCAGCATACAGGCTGGCAGCCAGAAATTTCGTTTGAGAAGACAATGACTGATTTATTGAATTACTGGAGAGATAGAATATCAAACAATGAAAAGTTTTTGACAAGATAATTTGAGTCTAAATATGAGGAGGCTACACATGGGTAATAACAGACAGCCTGAAAAAAAGGTAAAACCCTCGTTTGGCATTGTAAATCCGTGGCCAGGGGACATGTCTGCAGAGTCTGAGGTATTGGCGCGTATCAAACGTGCATCTGATGACGTAGGTATTGAATGTGTTATGTTGTCGAATTTTGGGCATGTATTGGATTCGAATCAAAAACAAACAGATGAAATTGTGGATCCTAAAATATTGGATTTTGTAATAACAACACATTATGATAGCCCGAAGACAATTGATTCGTTCTATTATCATACACTTTGGAATCCACCAGAAATCCCTTTGAATTTACCAGATTATGATTCGAGGGTTACAGACAATTACATCATGAATGATGATTATTTGATTTACGATGCAGGTGGTATGTCAAATCATTTGCGGTGCATGCTGATGAACCGACCTCGAAATATAGACGAAGCGTCAATGCTCGTTGCTTCATTTCCGGAAAGCGCCATGCTTGAACCTGATTTGAAAGATCCAAAGATGTTTTACTGTGGGATGAACTGGGAACGTGTGGTTCATAATACAAACAGGCATGAAGGTTTATTTAAAAAGCTTGACGCAACGGGTTCTGTGAAGTTTTTTGGGCCAGATAAAAATCCAGCGTGGGGTGGCATTGCACCTTGGGAAGGATACGATTCATATCAGTATCCAATTCCTTTTGATGGTTTTTCAATCTTGAAAGAAATTAATGAGTGCGGTGTCGTGCTAGTGCTTTCATCAGATATTCATAGAAAAGCGGGAGCTGCAACGAATAGAACATACGAGGCGTGTGCAGGTGGCGCAGTTATTATTTCAGATGACAATCCATTTATGGAGAAGTATTTTAAAGATGCAGCATTATTTATTAAGTATAATAAGCTTGATCCGGAAGATACTTATAAACAGATTATGGATAAGTATGATTGGATTAAGGCAAATCCTAAAGATGCATTGAAACTTGCACAGCGTGCTCAGGAAATCTTTAGGGAAAAATTCTCATTGGACAAGCAACTAACAGGTATTTTTGAGAATCATGAAGACCGTGTTCAGGCAGTAGCAGGGGATCTGTATGCCTTGCACAATGAAGGCAAAGTGCTTGTTACGACTGTACTGAATACTTTGAAGGTTTCAGAAGCGAAAGAGCAGTTGAATAGTATCATCAGTAATATTGAAAAACAGTCATATTCCAATATTGTTTTAGCGGTAGCTTGTGATCAATCAATTTATGATGCTTTATACCGCTGCTATTCAGATTCGAAACTGACGTTATCTATTGTCCCTATGTCGATTTATGATATTAAGGGTTCGAAATTTATGACAGATGGACAAGTCATTAGAGAAATGTCGAAGACGTTTGAACATGCATATTTTGTAAATGCATTCAGTAATGAAATATGGTATCAAGACCATATTACAACGCTTGTTAGATTGCTGCAGGATAAACCTGAAAGCGGATGTGCATATTCCGGAAGAATGCACGAAGATATTTATGGCTTTAGAAGACGTGATATGTTTGGACTAATCGAACCTGGTGTTCTAATTGAAGGCAGAAGCATGCCATGCGCTGGTCAAATTATGCTTACTTATGAAGCTGAATATTTATTGCCGGATTATTTCTTTGATTTTATGGACGGATTTGAACATTATGCATATTTGCTGATGTTGAAGCAGCGATTTGATATGACTCCAGAATTTACGCGTAGAATGACATTGGTGTATACAAATAATCAGCCAGAAAAGCAATATTTTGGTTTAAAGACAGATTATCAAATTCGTGTAATCAGAGATGCAATAAAATACAATATGCCTGTTAATCCAGTTGTATACAATCAAATCTCGAAAAACTTCGCAGGGCATCCTGTTGAAGCTTTTCCATTAGTTGATTTTCCAGTCAAGCAATGGCTTAAAATGAAATATGTAAAATTCAGAATGCATCGTGCAAGGATTGGAAGCAAGAGTCATGAAAAGTGGAATAAAAAATTCCAAGCAGAACATAAGAAACTGGATGAAATGTGGAGGGCGATATGTACTTAATAGTTGGTGCAAATGGATATTTAGGTCATTACATGATTAAGAATATTCTTGAGTTGACAAATGAGAACATTCTTGCCTTTGACTTGAATCCACCCGAGGATGAGAAACGTGAAAATATCGAGTGGATTAAGGGTGATATTACTTCAATTGAAGATGTTGAAGCATTAAATCAAAGAGTACGAGATGAAAATTCTTTGAATATTATCTACTTAGCTGCCTACCATCACCCAGATAAGGTCCAGGAAAATCCAAAACTAGCTTGGAACATCAACATCATATCTTTAGCTAAATTTCTTAACATAGTAGAAAATGTAAACTGTCTGTTTTATGCATCAACTGACACTGTTTATGGTGAAGGGTCGCGTGATGTAAAGTTTAAAGAGGCAGATAAGACCAATCCTGTAAATCTTTATGGAGTTCATAAAGCGACAGCTGAAACATTAGTCAATGCATATGGATACAATGTGGTTCGATATCCTTTCTTAATTGGCCCAAGCATCGTCCCACATAAAAAACACTTTTATGACATAATTGCAGAGACTATTTCACGTGGCGAGACTATGGACATGTTTGTTGATTCATATAGAAGTTCCCTTGACTTTAATCAAGCGGCAGGGCTGCTCATTAGACTCATGGAATCATATAGACCTGATATGAAGAAGATTATAAATATTGCAGGAGACCAGTGTCTTTCAAAGTATGATGTTGGTGTTATGATTGCTGAGAAAATTGGTGTAGATACCGGTTTAATTAAACCTATAGCGACAGTATCAGACAATGAGATTTTTGTGGCTAAGAGGTCTCAAACAGCTTTACTTGATAATAGTTATTTGAAGAAGTATTTAAGTTGTGAGAGTGTATTAATACAAATATAATTCATATAAAAATCGAATATGTCAAATACACTGGGTTATTCACAACACAGTGTATTTGATGTTTATTCATTCCGATGGGGTGAGTGAAGATTAATGGACAGTGAGTTCGATTTAATTACTATAATTTTAAGAAGGTAACGTGATGATTAAAGAGATAATATTGCATGTTGGAATTCATAAAACAGCTACGTCAAGTATTCAACACACTTTATATAATAACCGTGAGTTATTGATACAAGAAAACTATTTATACCCTGAAAGTTGGGGCGTGGATCATAATGGACCAATTTGTATGCGGTTCTTTGATTATGAAATGCCTGAAGCATATGAAGAAAATGCAAAAAGAGGTTCAAGTCGAGCTCATGTTTTGCAACGATTCAATGAAATTGATCAGAATATTAAATCAGATATTAGCAAAACGAAATGTGAAAAGGTAATCATTTCTGCTGAAGGTATATCGGTTATGTGTAAGAAGAACATTATTCGCGTAATTGATTATTTGAAATCATTATCATCTGGTGATGTGAAAATCAAAATTGTTTTATGCACACGTGATAGATTGAAATATGAAGCAAGTGGAATTCAAAATAGAGTAACAGACGGTATTGTTTTAGAAGATGCTATTACAAATCGTTTAGAGGAATTCGACTTTTATAAAAATCTAATTGAAAAGTTTTTACAAATATCTGCAGAATATGACATTGAATTGAGTTTATATAAGTTTGAAGAGGCTTTAAGTCATAGATACGGTCCCGTAGGACACTTTTTAGGCAGTGTGTTGGGAATTAAGGATGAAGCAATAGATTCGTATGAAGTTTACAGAGAAAATGATAGTTTTTCTCAATTGGCAATTGAGTTAATTTCGTTCATTAATACTCATGAACCTTTTATAAAAGTCGAAGGCATAAACTTAAATAGAAGTGTCAGGGATATTGATATTCTAAAAATGATTGAAGGTCCAAAGTTTGAGCTGAGTTCTGATCAGATTCAAAAGTTTATTAATATTTCTTTAAATGATTATAATTGGCTAAAAAGGAATACAGGAATTAAATATGAATTAGTGTCAAAAACAGAAAAATCAGATAGTAGTTTTGTAATCACAGACGAAATTGCGTTGCAGATTATAAATTCCGCTTCGCTTCTTAATGAAAAATTACGACTGTTAGTTATCGATTTCTTCAAACAAAAAATTGAAAGTGGTTTGGACGAGGATAATCACACTGCAATACTATACATCGTCACTGAACTAACTAAGTTTCATATGGGTATTGAGGCAAGTGATAAAAGTGTAAATAGATTAGCTCAAAAATTAGGGATTGACAAAAGTAAGCATGTAGCTGAGATTTATCGTGATATTGCAGTTTATTTTGAAGAAATTGGAGAAATCGATGTTGCTAAATTGATGATGGAACATTCCTTAAGACATAGACCTCAAGGACCATATATTAAAGATAAGTATAAACAGTATTGTAAAATGTTAAATGCCACTGACAAATGCTAATTGTGTACAATGAACCAATACATTAGGAGACCACACATGAACTCTATTGATAAAATTATTCTTCATGTAGGAGTACATAAAACAGCTACAACAAGTGTTCAAAGCACTCTATATAACGATTCAAATCAATGGCTTCTCAAAAAAAAAGGTATATTATATCCAAGAGAAACTTGGATTCATGATCATAATGAACCAATCATATCAAGATTTTATAACTTTATGAGTCCCGAATTATATGAAGGAAATATTATAAAAGGTTTTAGTAGAGAAGCGTCAATTAATTTTTTTGATTTAAAGGAAAGAGATCTTCGAGCAGAAATCGAAACGAGTGATGCGAAAACACTTGTAATATCTGCAGAATGTATATCAATTTTAAGTGAAGAAAATTTCAAAGAACTGTTCAGTTTTATTCACTCACTTGCATCCAATAAACCAACTATTGAAATCGTTGCATTTGTACGAAATAGGATTTCATATGAAGCTAGTGGAATTCAAAATCGGATAAGAGATGGAGTTGTATTTGAGCAAGTAGTTAATAATAAGTTGAAAAACAAAGACTTCTATCAGGAAATGATAGTTAAGTTTTTAAATATTACATACTTAGAAAATGTTTCCTTGAATGTTTATAAATTCGAAGATGCTATACAACATCCCTGGGGACCAGTTGGATTCTTCTTACAGGAAGTTCTTGGATTTGAGAGTGATGAAGTTCCGCAGTTCAATATAATAAAAGCAAATCAGGGATTTAGTCGAAAGGCAATTGAAATAATTGATTATATGAATAAAAGATCGCCATATTTTATAGAGGGAAAGGCAAATGTGGATAGAATGTTCAGAGACACTGAGTGTCTGGCAATAATTCAAGGGGAGAAGTATGATTTGCCTATCGATGTTAAAAGAGCCTTTTCTGAAATATCTAAATCGGATAATCAATGGTTGTTTGAAAATGTTGGCGTGGATTACAGGGATATTCAGAATGATGCAACGGATGGAAATGAAATTGAATATCAGGAAAATATGATAGAATCAATATACTTAGCATCTAAAGGATTAAGTCCAGTGCTACGATCCATATTGATCGAGTATCTTGAAATGGAAGTTCAAGTGAAGACGGAGGAAGAGACCTGTCTAAGAATAACAGAACTAGTTGAAAAAATTAGAGCAGAAGACGCTCATAGAACGGTTCAATACAATGCAGAAAATCAGTTGCTTAAAACATTAATGATTGATAGGACTGTTGAGCGATCGGAATTTTATAGACTAATGGCACTCTTTCATGAAGATCTAGGAGATATCAATTCAGCATTAAATATGATTGAGGAGGCTCTTCGATTTAGACCACATGACTATTACGTTTATAGTAAGTATAAAGAGTACCAGGATATTGTTTCAAAAGATGCTGAGATTGTTAAAGGAGACTTAGATAATCGAAATGATCGTTCAATTAAGCGCTTCTTAAAAAAGTTTCTTTGGAAATAAGAAAATGATATATGCATTATATAAAGTAAGTGTTGACTCTTCATGATAAGGAGCATATGTAAACTATGTTAGGGAAAAGAAATGGTAATAGATTCAAAAATATGATTGCGTACTTGATACCGATGTCCTTCCTACTTTTAATATTTGGTATGTTGATGCTGAATAATCTCAAAGTTGATGGAGATGTTTCTTTAACTGGAGCAGTTGTTTCAATTGAAGAACCTATGTTTGCATTTGAAGATATAATGACGGGAAGTTATCAAGCTCAATATGATAATTGGTTCAAGTCTCACTTTCCTTTTAGAAATTTGATAATTAAGAGTTATGGAGAAGTTAAATATCGTGTTTTTGACAAGTCGCCAGTAGCCACAGTTATCAAGGGAAAGAATGGAGATTTATATCAAAATTGGTATGTGAATACACCATACAATCGTGTTACTAAAAAACAGGATCAGCAGATTGAGGATTTTGTAAAAAAGTTAAGCACTTTACAAACTGTATTAGAGAAGAATAATAAGATGTTCTATTACTTAATAACAGCAACAAAATCTGATATATATACTGAAAACATCCCTAAGCAATATAAAAAGAATGGAGAAGTCGAAAACAATTACCATAACAGGATAATATATTACTGTGAAAAATATGGTGTAAACTACTTTGATACCACTGAAACGGGCATTCGATTAAAGAATGAAAGTGAAAAAAGACTTTTTCCTTACACTGGAACGCATTGGAATTATTACTTTGCTGGCTATGCAGTGCAAGATTTCTTTAAAAAAATAAACAACCATTATAGCGCTAATTTACCAGTACCAAATGTAGAAGTCATTGAGAGTCAGTTACCTCTAGGAGCAGATACTGACATATATGATCTAATGAATTTATTCACGAAGAATTATGACTCTAATTATTATGATGTGAATTTGGATTATGGGAATTTTGATTCAGCATCATTACCTTATATGGTTCGATTTGGAACGAGTTTTCAATATCAGTTGAATTATGTTCTAAAAAGAGGTTCGATATTTGAGAACCAAATTAAATATGGCTATATTAAAAATGTTCAGAGAGCAGAAAATGGTGTGTGGAGTGGTAATGAAATAGAGAACAATGATATTTCGCAAATTGATTTTGAAAGAATATACAATGATGGAGACTTATTTATCTTTGAAAATACATCTTCACTTATTACAGAGCCACATGAAATCATACTGAGTTCATTTCTTGAATACCTAAATATGTATGAAGCTGAGTTATCAAAAGAGAATTGTGATATTGAAATACTGAATATTCCAGAGCGCATTAAAATTAGCCCTGGAGCTGTTGGAAATTTGGATCTTAAAGTTAAGAATAATACGAATTTTTCTTTGCCAAATACGGGAACGAAGCCTTTTAGACTTTCTTATCACATTAAGGACAAAGACGGTGAAATGCTGCAATGGGAAGGCATTAGAACTAACTTAGATAACAAACTTATGCCAGATCAAGAACAAATTCTGGAATTCACCTTTGAGGCTCCAAAACAAAGTGGCGAATATTTCCTATCTATAACAGCTGTGCAAGAGCATGTTGCTTGGCTTGATGGGATAAGTAGAGTATACCCGATAGATGTTCCGTTGGTGGTTGAGTAAAGGAGAAATATATGTTATTCGTTTCACCGTATTTTTTGTTCATATTTCTTCCAGTTGTTTTTGGACTGCACTTCATCATTGAAAAAAGATTCAAAAATATTTGGTTGGCAATCGCATCGTTCTTTTTCTATGCATGGGGTGGTTTAGGTCATGCCTTAATAATCTTGTTTTCTTCAATAGCAAATTACATTTTTGGCTTAAAAGTTGACCCTTTGAAGGAAAAGTCACATAAAGTTCGCAAATTATGGTTTGTTTTATCCATTACATTTAATGTTGGAATATTAGCTTACTTCAAATACTTTAATTTTTTAGTAGAAAATGTCACGAATATCATAAGGCTTGTAAATTCGAATTTTACTATTGAAGTGCCAGAGGTGGCACTTCCTATTGGGATATCATTTTTCACATTCCAAATAATGTCTTATGTTATTGATGTTTATAGAGGTCATGTAAGTGTACAGAGAAACTATATAAATCTTGCCCTCTATATCATGCTATTCCCTCAGCTTATTGCAGGCCCGATTGTAAGATACATTGACGTTGAAAAGCAAATTACAAATCGAACTGTGAACATGAGTCATCTAAGCGAAGGTATTGAACGTTTTATAATTGGTTTTTCTAAGAAGATGCTTATTGCAAATTCGACAGGTTTAGTGGCAGATACAGTTTTCAATAATGTAAACATTATTAGCACGCAAGATGCTTGGATTGGTATTTTGTGCTATTCATTGCAAATATACTTTGATTTCTCAGCATACTCAGATATGGCAATTGGATTAGGTAAGATGTTTGGATTTGATTTTCTCGAGAACTTCAATTACCCATATATATCGACTTCAGTTCAAGAATTTTGGAGACGTTGGCATATCTCGTTATCGACCTGGTTTAGAGATTACTTATATATCCCATTAGGAGGCAGTCGAGGGAGTCTGAAAAGGACTTACCTAAATCTGGGCATTGTTTTCTTTGTTACAGGACTCTGGCATGGTTCAAGCTGGAATTTTGTTATATGGGGTCTGTGGCATGGTATGTTTCTAATTTTTGAGAGAATTGGATTGAGCAATCTTCTAAAAAGGATGCCAATGGCCGTAAGGTGGATATACACCATGCTGGTTGCAATGGTAGGGTGGGTATTCTTCAGAGCACCTTCTCTTGACTTCGCAATGGCTTATATAAAGAAAATGTTCATCCTAAATTCGAGTTCAGCTTATGTATTTTCGCAGATTGTTGACTCAGAAGCATTGTTTTATACTGTAATAGGAATAATTTGCAGTGTACCAGTATATCAACTTTACAAAAAAAATGAAGTTTTCCCAAAATGGCAGGCAAGCAGGATTGTACACAACATAACACTACTAATTATTTTTGGAGTTTCAATAATGTATATGACAGGATCATCTTTTAATCCATTTATATATTTTATATTCTAAGAAGATTATACTGTGTATCATCCACAATTTAATCTTTCTACTGAAAGGAGTTTTCATGAGCACTCAATCTCACCTAGATCAGCTTGAAGCTGAAGCAATATACATCATACGTGAAGTAGCTGCTGAATGCGAAAAACCTGTTATGCTGTATTCAATTGGCAAAGACAGTTCAGTAATGCTTCATTTGGCATTAAAAGCATTTTATCCTGAAAAACCACCATTTCCGTTCATGCATGTTGACACGACGTGGAAATTTAAGGAAATGATTGAATTTCGCGATCGGCGAGCAAAAGAACTTGGCATTGAAATGATTGTACACACGAATGAACAAGGGGTAATAGACGGTATTAACCCTTTTGATCATGGATCAGCATATACTGATATTATGAAGACGCAGGCTCTTAAACAGGGGCTGGACAAATATGGGTTTACAGCAGCTTTTGGTGGTGGGCGTCGTGATGAAGAAAAATCACGTGCAAAGGAACGTATATTTTCCTTCAGAAACCAAAATCATGCGTGGGATCCTAAAAACCAGCGCCCTGAAATGTGGAAACTATATAATACCAAATTGCATAAAGGCGAAAGCATGCGTGTCTTCCCAATTTCTAACTGGACTGAGAAGGACATCTGGCAGTATATAAAGCGTGAAGGTATTGAAATTGTGCCATTATACTTTGCAAAAGAACGCGAGTTTGTCGAGCGTGATGGAAATATTATCTTGATTGATGATGATCGCATGAAATTACATGAAAACGAAGAGATAAAGAAAGATTTCATTCGTTTTAGGACCCTCGGTTGTTATCCGCTCACTGGCGGGTGCTACTCTAAAGCAGATACGCTTGATGAAATCATTGAAGAAACACTTGGTGCTGTTACAAGCGAAAGAACAACACGTGTTATTGACAATGAAGCAGCTGGCAGTATGGAACGTCGAAAGAGAGAGGGGTATTTCTAATATGAAAGGATTATTGAAATTCATAACATGTGGATCGGTAGATGATGGAAAATCAACGCTCATTGGTCATATGCTTTATGACTCGAAATTAATTTTTACAGATCAGGAACGCGCTCTTGAACTTGACAGCAAAGTTGGTAGCAATCAAGGTGCGATTGACTATGCTTTACTTCTCGATGGTCTTATGGCCGAAAGAGAGCAAGGTATTACAATCGATGTAGCGTATAGGTATTTTACAACAACCAAGCGTTCTTTTATAGTAGCTGATTGTCCTGGCCATGAGCAGTATACACGTAATATGGCGGTAGGTGCATCATTTGCAGATCTTGCGATTATTCTTGTGGATGCATCAAAAGGTGTATTGACGCAGACAAAACGCCATGCACGTATTTGTTCGCTGATGGGTATTAAGCATTTTGTTTTGGCAGTTAATAAGATGGACTTAATTGGTTATGATAAGAATAAATTTGAAGAAATCAGTAGAGATTTCAGAATGATTTGTTCTGAATTTGAGTTGAACTCATTAGTTGCAATTCCGGTTTCTGCTACAGCAGGAGATAATTTGACAACAAAATCGGACAATACCCTGTGGTATGGTGGTAAAACTCTTTTTGAACATCTTGAAGATGTAGAGGTTAATGTAGAAGATTCAGTAGAATCATTCATCCTTCCAGTACAAAGAGTTTGTAGACCTGATCATACATTTAGAGGATTTCAAGGTCAAATTGAAATGGGTGTTGTTCATGTTGGGGATGAAGTTGTTGCATTGCCGTCACAAGAAAAAGCAAAAGTAGAACGGGTGCTTTTTACAGATAAAGATGTTGAGCGTGCTTCAGTTGGGCAACCAGTTACGGTGACGTTGGACAGAGAAATTGACATCTCTAGAGGCGCTGTCATTGTATCTGGGAATGAACCTGAAGTAGCAGATATGTTTACGGGTACTGTGTTGTGGATGGATGATGAAAGTTTAGTTAAAGGTAGAAACTACTTTTTGAAATGCGGTACGAAGATCGTTCCTGCTACTGTCATGGATATTAAGCATAAGATTGATATCAATTCGGGTGATCGACAACCAGCAGAAAAGCTTTACAAGAATGAAATTGCACGGGTTGACATATCATTATCCGAAAACATAGTATTTGATAAATTTTCCAAAAATACAGCATTAGGTGGGTTCATATTAATCGATCGTGTGACAAATATGACATCAGCTTGTGGTGTTGTTGAACACGCACTAAGGCGAGCAACAAATGTTGTATGGCATAAAACGGATATTACTAGAGAAGTCCGCTCTAATATGAAGGGGCAACAGCCTTTAACTATTTGGTTCACTGGTTTAAGCGGATCAGGAAAATCAACAATTGCTAATGCATTGGAAAAGAGACTAGTTGCACTCGGTAAGCATACGATGCTACTGGATGGGGACAATATTCGTCATGGACTTAATAAGAACCTTGGATTCAAAGAAGCAGACCGCATCGAAAACATCCGGAGAGTTTCTGAGGTTGCGAGACTTATGAACAATGCTGGTCTTATCGCAATAACATCATTTATCTCTCCGTTTGAGCAAGATCGCGAACAGGCAAGATCGATTATCGGTCCTGAATTTTTTGAAGTCTATGTTTCAACACCTTTAGAAGAGTGTGAGAGACGTGATGTAAAAGGCCTATATGCGAAAGCGCGTAGTGGCGAAATACCAAATTTCACTGGAATATCATCACCTTATGAGGAACCAGTCAATCCGGATATGATAGTGGATACACTCGCATATTCAGTTGACGACATAGTTGATCAGATTTTAAAAACGCTTGAAGAGAGAATATAGTGAAATGAGAATATAGCCTGTCAACTGCGACAGGCTTTAATCATATTTTGTACGAAATTTAAGAAATGAGGTATTATAATGGATATCATAAAGGCACTAGAAGTATCTAAAAAACTTGCAATTCAAGCTGGCGAAGAGATAATGAAAATTTACTCCACTGATTTCTCTGTTGAATACAAAGATGATAAAATGCCTTTAACCATGGCAGATAAAAATGCGAATGAAGTGATTGTATCTGAACTTGAAAAAGCATTCCCGGAAGCGGGAATTTTATCGGAAGAATCTGCCGAAGTACCTGAAACGCGTAATAAAAGATATTGTTTTATAGTTGATCCACTCGATGGAACAAAGGAATTTATTAAAAAAAATGATGAGTTTACTGTGAATATTGCACTCGCTCAAGATGGAAAAGTTATCATGGGAGTCGTTTATTTACCTGTCAAAAAAGAGTTATACTTTGCGGCAGAAGGCCAAGGTGCTTTTTTGGAGAAAAATGGAATATTGAAGCGAATTAGAGTTACTGAAGCTACTGAAAATATTAGGATGGTAGTCAGTAAATCACATATGAGTGAAAAGGAAAAGGCAATTCTTGAAAAGTATTCAACTAAAATTGAATCTATGACACAAGCAGGCAGTTCATTGAAAGGTTGTTTAGTTGCATCGGGAAGTGCAGAAGTCTATTATAGGTTTGGATATACGATGGAATGGGATACTGCAGCAATGCAAGCGATTTGCGAAGAGGCGGGTGCTATTTTTAGACAGATGGATGGATCCGAGATGGTGTATAACAGAGAGAATCATTTAAATGATAAGGGATTCTATGTTATCAATCATCATAATAATTTCATGGAATTGTAATTCATTAGATAATGACTGTAATCTCAGAATGTTATACAATATGATTAAGTGTGATAATAAACTTTATTCTTAAAAGAAAGAGAAAACTAATGAAGAGCATCCTGTCAATCATTATTCCAAATTACAATGGAAAAAACTATCTGTGTGAAATACTTCCAAAGCTGATTGATTCAAACCATGAATTAATTATTATTGATAATGCATCTTCAGATGGTAGCTTGGAACTACTTGAATCTTATGTAGACAAAATCAATTTAATTAGAAATAATGAGAACTTTGGATTTTCAAAGGCTGTTAATCAAGGGATAAAGGCTTCAACTTCAAAGTACGTTATGCTTTTGAATAACGATACTGATTTTGAACTTGATATGTTTAAAAGACTTATTGAAGTAATAGACACAGATGAAAAAATATTTTCAGTCGCATCAAAAATGATTCAGTATCATAGACCTGATTTAATTGATACAGCGGGCGATGAATATAACATTTTAGGTTGGGCGCATAAACGAGGTTATAACAAATCAGCTAAGACTCGCAATCGTATGAAGCGGGTCTTTTCAGCATGTGCTGGAGCTGCAGTATATAGAAAATCGATATTTGATAAGATTGGGTATTTTGATGAGGATTTTTTTGCGTATATGGAAGATGTAGATATTGGATATCGTGCAAATATATATGGGTATAGAAATGTATATTGTCCGGAAGCAACCATTTTGCATATTGGGAGCGGAACGAGTGGTTCCGGACGCAATGCGTTTAAGGCTAGGCTTTCAGGCAGAAACAATGTTTATGTTGCATATAAGAATATGCCGTATATACAACTGATATTGAATTCCCCTTTTTTGGTAATTGGATTTCTTGTAAAAACATTCTTTTTCAGCAGACACAAACTTGGAAAAGTCTATTTTGAGGGGATTATAGAAGGAATACGAACAGTTGGAAGAATTGAAAAGATTCCGTTTGAAATTGGAAATATCAAGAACTATTTTTGGATACAGTATAGAATGATGATAAATGTTGCAGCGTTTATCGCCAATAGATTTGCGTAATGGATGTGATTAACCTATGATAACATTTATAATTGTTCATTATAAAACTTATGAGTTCACAAAAAAGGCGATACAGTCAATTATTGATACAGTACAATCAATGTCTTTCGAAATTATCATACTTGATAATGCATCTAATGATGGGAGTGTTTCGAAATTAAGTTCTGATTTCACTACATTTGTTAAGACTGGAATGGTTGTTTTTATTGAGAGTGAAATTAACGGGGGGTTCTCATATGGAAATAACCGTGCTTATGCTGTAGCTTCTGGTGAATACATAGTTCTTCTGAATTCAGATGCTGAACTTATAAGTGATGTGGCAATGAATTCAGTTAAGTATTTAAAGGAGAATCCCCAAGTTGGAGCGGTTACAGCTAAATTGATAAATCAGTTTGGAGAATTAGATCAAGGATGTAAACGAGGTTTCCCAAATCCAAAGAATGCGTTGATTTATTATTTAAAACTAGGGAAAATATTTCCAAAATTGAGTGCATTAAATACATATAAGTTAAACCATTTGGATGAAGACACGTTTCATAAAGTAGATGCAATTTCAGGCGCATATATGGCTCTTCCGAGATATGTTATAGAAAAGGCTGGTTTTTTTGATGAAGATTTTTTCATGTATGGAGAGGATTTGGATCTTTGTTACAGAATAAAGGAAAATGGGTTTGAAATTCATTATAATCCGAATTTGGGAAAAGTGATACATCATAAAGGGCAAAGTGGAAAACGATTAAAGTTAAAGACAACATATGAATTCTATAGAGCAATGTCTGTATTTTACGATAAACATTACTCTGAAATGTATCCAATTTGGGTTAGTATAATCACAAAGTGCGGAATAGCGCTTCTATTTTCACTCAAAATAACTATTGGACAATTTGTGATGCTACTCAAAAAATGATGAGGTTGTGTAGATATGAGAGAAAATGGTAAATATGTATATAAAAAAGATGGCTTATTTCTCAAAGTCTTTGAAGGAATATTATTTGTAATCATTATTGGACTAAGCTATTATGTGCCTTTAATAATTGACTTATCAAGGAAGTATGAAGTTCACAATTTTGAGGCGCTTTATAGTGGATTCCCTTGGATTGCTATAGCTTCACTTGTAATATTGACCTTCAATGGTGCATTTAACGCCATTAAAAAAACTACATCCGAACATATCGTGATTATGTTCATATCTGCAGTTATGATTAATATCACGACTATGGCGATTGCATTTTTTACACGTGGTTTTGGATTTCCGCGTTCACTCGTAGTGACCGCTTTTGGGATACAGGTCCTGCTGTTGTCTGTATTTAAGTGCCTATTTGTATCGGTACTTAGGTACATGAAAGGCATGCGTCGTGTAATGGTAATAGCTAATTTTGAAGACAAGGAAGACTTAACACGGAAAATACTTTCAGGAATTGGAAAGACTGATAGAATTGATTTGTTTGTGAGACCGAATGAACAAGCTTATTTGAAATATATGGATCAAGTTGATAAGATTTTTATCAGTGATAAAATAAATGGAGATGTAAAAGATAAGATCATAACGCATTGTATTACTCAGGATAAATCTTTGTACATTGTTCCAAAGACTTTCGAAATTGCCATTCTTAATTCGGAAATTATGCAGTTTTCAGATTTGCCAACATTTAAAGTCGATACACTGCATCTTTCTCGAGAAAAAATGATTATTAAGAGAGCATTTGATATTTTGGTCAGTTTCCTTGGCATAATTATTACATCACCAATAATAATGATGGTTTCTTTAGCTATAATTTTTACTGAAGGACGCCCAATATTTTATACACAGGAACGCGCTACTATTGGAAATAAAGCCTTCAAATTGATAAAGTTTAGATCGATGGTTGTAAACGCAGAGTCTGAAACGGGGGCAATATGGGCTCAAGAAAATGACCCACGTGTTACGAAACTTGGTCGTTTTCTAAGAAGGTTCTGGTTAGATGAATTGCCTCAGCTATTTAATGTTTTAAAAGGTGATATGTCACTTGTTGGTCCAAGACCAGAGAGACCATTTTTTATTGAACAGTTTTCTGAAGATATTCCCGACTTTCACTATAGACTTACTGTGAAAGCTGGTGTGACAGGTCTTGCTCAAGTTATGGGGAAATATTCTACTACTCCAGAGAATAAAATCAAGTATGATTTAATGTATATTAGAAATGCAGGTTTGTTGTTTGATCTGAAAATAGTGATTGAAACAGTTAAGAAAATTTTACTTGGAACACTAAAACGTGGAGAAAATACTGAAATGACCTATGAAGAGCTTAAACACGAGTATGGATTCACAGAAAAAGATACAAAGGATACTATTGAATTCAGATACAGAGTTGATAGAAGGTGAAGCAGTTGGAGGTATTAATTACATTCATAATCCTAATTGTGATGATATTATTACTGATCTTTGAAACATATGATCCACTGAAGATATTTGCTATGGTTGTTGCAGTATTTTTGGCTTTGGGATATATTACGGTAGATGAAGCAATAATGGGATTTTCAAACAAAGGAGTGTTGTCAGTTGCCATCCTTTTTATTGTAGCAGGAGCAGTTGAAAAATCTGCTGTATTTCAACGAATGACGCGATTCAATTCAGTGAAATATGGAAAATTTAATCCGATTAAGCTCTTTGCGACAATTACTGGACTTTCAGCTTTTCTAAATAATACGCCTATTGTTTCGTTATTTATACCAATAGTTAAGAAAATATCTTTAAGAACGGGAGTTAGTGAATCAAAATTATTAATTCCAATATCATATTTGTCTCTTTTAGGTGGTGTCTTGACCCTTATTGGAACATCAACAAACTTAGTGATAAGTGGACTCCTCGAAGATTTGGGTATGGATTCTCTTGGTTTTTTTGAATTAACTAGAGTTTCTTTCCCGAGTGTAATAATTGGTTTTCTATACATATATTTTTTCCACATGCGTAGACTACCGGATAATAGTAAAGCGCTTGAGGGCGGTTTCAAACAAATGAATGAACACTTAGTTCGATTTGTTGTGGGCAATTCAAGTATTGTTGGGAAGAGTGTGCAGGATGCAAATTTAAGAGCCTTGAGCGGTGTTTATCTTGTTGAAATTGAAAGAAATGGAATGCAAGTATTTCCGGTAACTCCTGATGAAATCATTCTTAAAAATGATTTATTGATATTTGCTGGTCAAACAGATCAGATTGATGAGTTAAAAAGTATAGATAATTTGTTGCTAGAGACCGACCATCAGTATCAAACAAATTATTTCAATCATGATAATTCAGTGATTGTCGAAGCCGTTGTAACCCAGCCAATTGGGAAACCTGGTCTTTCTATAAAGGAACTAAAATTCAGAAAGAAATATAATGCCGTGGTAATAGGTGTTATACGAAATGGTGAAAGAATTCAAGCAAAACTTGGTTCAATTAAGCCTAAACTAGGTGATATTTTCCTCATGATTGTTGAAAAAGGATCAACAGGTTTTATTGAAAAAGATCCTGCGTTAACCGTCATTAATAGAGAGGAAAGAAGGCAACTTGATACGGGATTGAAGAGTGTAGTGCCTGTGATTACATTTGTAGGAATAATACTTAGTGCTTTATTACTAAACTTGAATATTCTTCATACAGCCGTGATTGGTGTAGCCATTCTATTACTAATGAATAATTTGCAGATAAAAGATGCTTTGAATATGATTGAGTACAAGACTATTATTTTGATTGCATCATCATTTGCAATTGGCAAGGCACTTATCAATACTGGAACTGCAGCGTTTATTGCTGATTTTTTAGAACCATGTATTATAGGTTTACATCCTATTTTACTTATGTTACTGATATTTGTACTGACTAATAGTTTTACTATGGTCATTACGAATAATGCTGCAGCAATCATCGCATTACCGATTGTTCTAGAAATAGTTTCTGTAACAAATTATGATGCTCGTCCCTTTATACTAATTACTGCAATTGCTGCTTCCGCCTCATTCTTGTCACCCTATGGATATCAAACAAACACTATGATTTATGGTGCAGGGGGTTACAGATTTAGGGATTTTATACACTTTGGATATCCGCTAACACTTATAATGATGTTAGTAAGTTCGGTAACTGCTTATACTATATTTTTATAAAGATATATATATAATGGATAACACGATTGTAATTGGGTATTCTCTATTTATTGGAGAGTACCCTTTTTTATGGGGGTTATTTAAAATTTGGAAGGAGGGAATGAACCTTGCACAAATTCAACAGAGGTGTCAGACGTAGACTCAGCATATTGCTATTATTTATTATGATCTTTATGCAGCCAGTATATGCCATGACACCAAAACTTAGCGAGACACACTGGGCTTATGGAACGATGATGGAACTCGTACGAGCCAAGGTGTTCTCACCAATGTCAACAGAGTGGGGACTAGACGAACCGATCACGCGTCAGGAATTTGTAAGATTGATTAACAAAGCCTATGGAAATAAAATTTTAGGTAATGTCAGTTTTACAGATGTATCTGAAGACAGCTTATATTACAAAGATGTAGCTAAAGCTGTTGCAAGTGGAATGATTAGTGGATATCCAGATGGTACATTTAAGCCAGAAGCAACAATTACAAGACAGGAAGCAGCAGCAGTACTTGCTACAATGTCTAGAAAAGAAAACGTAATGACGGGTGTAGTAAGTGCCTTTTCTGATGGGAGTCAAATTCCTGACTGGAGTAAGGAAAACATGGCGTGGATGATTCAAAAATCATTCATGAATGGATATCCAGATGGAACAATTGGATATGCAAAGACGATTACTTATGCAGAGGCTTTAGCAGTAACAAAAAATATTTTAGGCAGTCAAATTGTTACAGAGTCAATTGATGGAAATGGTCAAACGATTACAGGAAATGTATCAATTATTGAGCCTGATGTAAAACTCTCCAATATGGTAATTACTGGTGACCTGATGATTGGTGGGCAAGTCGGCAATGGTGATGTAACTCTTGATAATGTAGAAATTGAAGGACGTCTGCTTGTTTATGGAGGTGGACAAAATTCAATTCACTTATTTAACTCTATAGTTTCTCAATTGATAGTTAGTCGTTTTGAGGCACCTGTACGAATCGTTTCAGATTCGAATTCTCAGGTTAGAGATTCTGTGATAGAAACGAGTTCAGTTTTAGAAGCACCTCCATCTGCAAATGTATTTAAGTCCGTTATTGTGCAACCGAAAATTGTAAACATGGCGATTGATTTGAAAGGTACTTTTGAAAACATTGCTGTAAATAATATTCAGCAACAACTTGCTTCGGCAGGTGTCGAAGCAGAGTTACCTGTAAAAATCAACATCCCATTAGGATCAATCATTAAGACACTACGTGTTGCAACAAAAGCGGAAATTGCTGGAAGTGGTGAAGTACAGAACGCTGATGTACAGGTTAATGATGTAAAAGTAAATGTAAAAACAAATAGTTTTACACTAGGTAATGGTGTTACAAAAGTTGTTGTAAACAATAAATCTGTAAGCACTGTTCGTGAAGCAAATAGTGCGGGTAGTACAACAAATGGAACAACTAGCGGAACAACAAATAGTACTTCAAGTGGTGGTTCGTCAGGCGGATCAAGCAGTAATGATGATAATACTGTATCGCCAAGTACGATTCAATTTGATGCAACGACAATTGCGCAAAGTGCTAACGAAGGGGATTCAACTGCGAATTCTCTGACATTTACGCTTGTTCGTACAGGAAATACTGCTGCTGCAGCAACTGTAATTTTTTCAGTTGCTGGAAGTGGAACGAATTCCGCAGCGACTACAGACTATTCAGTTCAGACAACAAGTCCAATCACTTTTTTTGGTGGTGAATCTAGCAAGACAATCGTTGTAAATACAGTTCCAGATACAACTGTTGAAAGTGATGAAACTTTTACAGTAACACTGACTTCGGCAGGTGGAAATGGGCAATTAGGTACTGAAAAAACTGCAACAGGTACAATTACAAATGATGATACAGCGAGTGTAGCACCAAGTACAATTCAGTTTGCATCGACTTCACTTGCACAAAGTGCAAATGAAGGTGACACAGCAGGAAACATTCTAACATTTACTGTTGAACGTACAGGAAATACAGCAGCTGCAGCTACGGTTGATTTTATGCTATCTAGTAGTGGTACCAGCCCTGCAGATACAATGGACTATATGGCTATGACAATAAGTCCACTTTCCTTTGCAGCTGGTGAAACAAGCAAGTCAATTTACGTTAATACCTTACCTGATACTGATGTGGAAAATGATGAGACCTTCACTATTACACTTACTGGTGTAGGTGGAAATGGTCAATTAGGGACATCTAATCTATCCGCGATAGGTACCATTCTGAATGACGATACTGTGCCAACTACAACACCAAGTGTAATTCAATTTTCATCATCAACACTTACGGTGAGCGCTTCTGAAGGGAATACGACAGGTGCAGCATTATCATTTACTGTAGAACGCACAGGTAATACTGCTGAAACTGCAACTGTAGCATTCGCAGTTACAGGAACTGGAACAAATCCAGCTTCGACATCAGATTATTCAGTTCAAACAACAAGTCCAATTAGTTTTGCCGCAAGTGAGACAAGCAAGACTATCACAGTGAATACTGTGCCAGATACAGATGTTGAAAGTGACGAAACATTCACTGTAACATTAGCAAATCCAGGTGGAAACGGTCAGCTTGGCACATCGAATCTATCTGCAACAGGTACAATTACTAATGATGATTCAGCGCCTCAAACAACCGCTGGTGCAATTCAGTTTGCATCTACAACTTATATGGGTAGTGAGGGTGGAACTGACCCAATATTTACACTAAGTAGAACTGGTGGAGATGATGGTACAGTTACTGTAGATATTATCGCTACGCCTGGAACAGCAAGCACCTTAGACTATGGAAGCTTATCAACATCAACAGTAACGTTTACAGATGGAGTGATATCACAAACTGTTACGCTTCCTATTGTAAACGATACATTGGCTGAGGCAAGTGGTGAGCAGCTAACTGTATCAATTTCAAACCCTACTGGAGGAGCAACCCTTGGTACAACAACTAGTGTGCCTGTGACGATTTATGATAATGATCAGTTCATTATCGATTCGGTTACATCCTCAGGCGCAATAACGATGGTTGTGGCATTTAATGAGGATCTCGCAAGTCTTCCTACGACTTCAGATGGTTCTATTACTGTAACGTCAGGTGCATCTTTAGTAACGAGCGGAACATCTATTACCGTGACTGATATCCAATACTACGGTTTATCATCTAGCACAATTGAGTTGACACTGTCAGAAAACCCATATGATGGTGTGGAAATTACTTTTAATTATATGCTAGAGTCAGTCAATGGTGGTGTACTGAGTCAACAAGTATGGCAATTTTCAAGTGCAGGATGGACCAAACAATAGAGCTTGATTTTTAAGTAAAGTAGTTCGTTATTTTAAGAAGCAGACAAATCGTCTGCTTCTTTTTTTCGTGATTTGTCGATCGAAGTAGATAGTGTCTTCATATTAGCCCTACTTGACAAAAACAGGAACTAGATCTACACTAAACATATAAAGCCTACATAGTATATAGAGTATGTTATAAAGAGGAGGCATCATAATGTTTAGTTTGACTATTTCACTTGGACTTGGAATCCTATTACTCGCGTTTCTAGCAGAATATATGGATTCGTCGTTAGGCATGGGATATGGGACGTCACTTACGCCATTACTTTTGCTATTTGGATTTGAGCCAATGCAAATTGTGCCCGCAATTCTCTTGTCGGAATTTGTTACCGGTCTTTTCGCGGCGTTGACACATACCAAGCTTGGAAACGTTAATTTTTCAATTAAAGATAGCACAGGAAAAATGACTAAGGATCTAAAAATAGCATTGATACTTGCCGCGTGCAGTATTGTAGGCACAGTTGCAGCAGTCTTTATTGCGCTCAGCATCCCATCATTTTACCTCAAGCTGTATATTGGGGTTCTTATTCTAGCAGTTGGCCTCTTCATATTGGTAAATAGAAATAAGGAACACACATTTTCCTGGAAGAGAATTATTGGATTAGGTATGTTGGCGTCCTTCAATAAGGGCATGAGCGGTGGGGGATATGGACCGCTTGTAACAGGAGGACAAATTCTCTCAGGGGTTGATGGAAAGAATGCAGTTGCCATAACATCTTTAGCAGAGTCCCTTACATGCTTGGTAGGTATTATTATTTATTTAGCGTCGGGTAAGGGCATTGATTTCGTATTAGCACCCTATTTACTGTTAGGTGCTGTATTATCAGTACCATTTTCAGGTTTCACAGTGAAAAGAATAAGGACAGAGTCACTGAAAAATTTCATTGGATATGCAACTGTGTTCCTAGGATGTTTCACACTTTACAAAATACTTTAAAGACTTTTTTGCAGAAAAAAATAAAGGACTATGAAAAGTCCTTAGAATACAAAGTAGTTGTAATGTTGAGATTACATCAGATCTTCGAGTGTTGTATTTTCAAGAATGTCAGAAATGTAATCGCGGATTTCCTGGAAAAGATTGAGAAGCTTGGGCTCCTTTTCAGTAGGTGAAGATGCGTAGTAATACTTACTGACTGAATCAACAGGCGCTACAGGCCCATCAATCAGACGTACGATTTCAGCAAGGTGGATGTCGCATGGTCTTTTGAAAAGTTTGTATCCACCACCAACGCCACGAATACTTTGAACGTAACCAGCGTTTTTTAAAAGTAGCATAATCTGTTCAAGATATTTCTTGGGAATGTCTTGTTTCTCTGAAATCTCGATCAATTTGACTGGATTACCATCTGCATGTAAACGTGCAAGAAAAATTAGGGCAAGGCAGGCATATTCGCTTTTCCTTGAGAGTTTGATATCGAACACTCCCTTCGTTTCGGTTGTTTATTATAGACTTCTATTCTAACATATATTTGGAAGTTAAGATACTTTTTAAATCTGCGCTTGCTCACGCTAAGCAAAAATAATAAAATGTAAAAGGTATGATTATATTAAATCAACAGCGAAAACGCGAGGTATAAAAACATGACTGTCAACGGCAGATGGATTGTTATCACAGTAACTGCGTTAATAATCTTCTTACTTAGTACGACAATTGCATATGCAGATTCTCCGAATCTCATTGGTTTTCAAGATGCGGACATTGCACTTGTAGCAGAGAATGACGCCGTTGAAATGCTTTCGGAGAACTACTACATAGTGCGTCATGAGGGCATGACTGCCGAGGTCATGGTGGACGATTTGAGAGGGACACCGCATTACGCCTATAACATGAGTGTCTACAGTGCAAGACATATCAAAGACAGTGCTTATACGGCGTCTTATAATTACAGCCAGATCGCTGTTTTTGACAGACCAACGCATGTGTATGCTTTTGAAAGAAAGCCACTCAAATATGCGGATTCTTTAAAAGACCAGTTTTTATTCATAGAGATTGAGGTGGAGCCTCAGGTTCTACTGAGCATACATATCGCATCAGATACCCCTATTGATCAGGGTGCATGGCTTGGCCGTCTGGTAGAAACCGGCGGTGAAGGGGTTGACCAGGCCGATTTCATGCAAGTTGACGCGCCTGCAATTATAAATAGTAGAGCGGATGCTTTTAAGCATGAAGAGACTGACCAGTATTTCAAAGACACATTTGTTGAAAATACAGATGTTGCTTGGGGAATTTTTGACCCGAGCACGCATTATGAGCTGACATATGTGGATAAGATCGAAGAGGATACTGGAATTGCGCTTGACATTATATTGGAATACTATGATTTAGGTTACTTGCCGCGCCTGGATATGATGCGCAGGATAACAGATTCTGGCCGTGTGCTTGAACTGACCTATCAGACGAGCAAGTACGGCGCATTCAATGCAGATTATCTGTATGAAGTGCTTGACGGGAAATACGACGAGATAATCGACGACCTTATAAACCGTATTGTTGAGTTGGACAGACCTGTTCTTTTCCGTCCCAATAACGAAATGAATGGGGACTGGTGCAGCTACAACGCCATGTACACACATAAGGACTCTGAAGTTTTCAGGACATTCTGGCGCTGGCTGCATGACCGATTTGAAACGGCCGGTGCGGACAATGTGATTTGGGTTTGGAATCCCAACTGGGGTGATTTTCCTGAAGTGCAGTGGAACACCTATATGAATTATTTTCCTGGAGAGGCGTATGTGGATGTCATTGGCCTCACGGGCTATAATACAGGCACATATTATCCCGATGAATCATGGCGTAGCTTTAGTGAGATATATCTGCCTATGCTCTGGGAGTATAATAGAAAGTTTTCCGGATTTCCATATATGATTACGGAGTTTGGATCAAGTGCGACTGGTGGAAACAAAGGGGAGTGGATTGCATTTGCCCTTGAGACCATAGGAAAGCTGAATATCAAGGCAGCTGTATGGTGGAATCATGTAGACTACGATACGAAAAAGGGTGTTGTTTCCAGAGGCTATAAGTTTGATGAAGATGAAGAGATGCTGAGCGTCTTCAGAGATAGATTTTCAAGAAGTATTGAATAGAAGCGTATAGAGTTGAATTATAAGAACAGTGTGAAGAATATTGGATATTGCTGTGTGAGGCGGGGTTGTGTTTTAACGGTCGTAACATGAGCATATCAATCGCACTGTTCTTTTATTTATGCCTTCATCTTGATGTGTTTACAAGCCTGAGATAAAATGGAACTTAATGAATGTCTTAGAAGTTTATCAATGTGTTTTGAAAGGATCCAAAGTGCTCTTATGAAGAAATCTACGTATATTGTAAGCTACATATTTCCAGTTTTCATTTGGATGGGGATTATCTTCTGGTTTTCCGCCCAGCCTGCAACGGATTCAGGCGCTATGAGTGGATCTATTACTGCTGTTTTTTTCAGCTTGCTTGATCATATTGGGTTCACCAGGTTTATTACAGAAGATATGCTGCATCACATTATTAGAAAGAGTGCCCATTTCACCATATATTTTATATTGGGTATGCTGATATACAGAGCCTTAAGATTCAAAAATCACGGAAAAACAAGTCTCAAAATGATCGGCATGGGGATAGTAATTAGCATGCTTTATGCATGCTCCGATGAAATTCATCAGTTGTTTATTGATGGCAGAAGCGGGCAGATAAAGGATGTCCTCATAGATACGTCAGGTTCTATGTTTGGAATACTCTTATTTGAGCTGGCAAAGAAGCGGTTTGAAATGACCATCAAATGAGGGTAACATGTCACTGGCGAATCTGCTGAAAGCTGTTTGTTAATAGATTTTTTCTATAAAACGCATGGATCATATTAAGTGAACTGGCAAGAGGTTACCAAATAATAGAATTTTATAAAAATTATGAAAGTAGTGACTTAAGTCCCTATTTCGCACTTGGAAATTATGCTACAATAGTTGTGCGCCTACCTAATTCGCTTACTCTAAATCGTTGATTTAGTTTACAACATATACCAGTTGGGGTGGGCGTTCCTCGTTTAAGAATCAATGATACCAGAAGCAAGCTAAACCGAATATGATGGATTGGCTTGCTTTTTTTATGAGAGCATGCAGCTGTCATGAGAGAAAGCCACACATCCTTCGCGCTTGAATGTGTGGTTTTCTTTTTGTAGTGAAAGAAAAGCTATGATATACTTAAAAATGTAAAATATATCCAATTTACAAAAGTGAAATCAATACAATATAGGGAGACTATTATAATGAAAAAGACTGCGTTCTCACAACCCGTATTTGGCAAAACAATATCAGCACTGCTCGCTCTTGGACTGGCTGCATCCAGCCTTACTTTTGGGGGCGCTGTATCTAAACTTGAATATACAAGAAGTCTGGTAGATGGACTTGGCTTTGAAGTCGAGGACGCATCGGATGCATATAAACGTGAAACAACAAAGGAAGAAAATATCATTTACACAGCTTTCCAAATGGGCCTCCTTAAAGGCGTTTCCTGGGACTTTGAAAATCCAATAACTGAAAGCGAACGTGAGATCATCTTAGGAAATGCAATGGCAATATACAATCAGATCCACGACACAGAGGATAGTAAAACGGCTGACGATTCAAACGCACAGGAGTCTGATTCAAGTGAAACTGTACAGACTAATGTTGAATGGGAAAGCGAATGGGGAACAATCAAACAGCCTACGGATATTAATGTGAATGAGGGTCTTTGGACAGATGAAGAATTTATTCAGCTTATTATAGAAACACCAGAGTCTTTTAGCAGTAGAAGTGATACGCTAGGGCATACAATTTATATTAATACAAAGGAAGATTACGAAAATAATCGTTATACTGGTTGGTATTTGGACACTGAGAAAGAACAGTTTTTCTTTGAAATTGGTGGTGCTTTCGACTACGAACTAATCAACATGGATGAAGTGACGGACGGTGAATTTTTTCATACTCTTAAAGTCCTAAGTTACCATGCATATATTAATGGTAAGCATATCAACATCCCGCGCGTATATGCCAATGCAGTTAACATGTTCATTGCAGACGACGGCGATTACGACAAGATATGTTACTCCTTCCGATACGAAGAAGGAACAGGCACAGGGGCGATTCTCTATGACGGGCATGGTCTTGTCGGCTTCGACAAAACGAAAACGCCAGTACAGGAAGAATGGCGCATTGACAGTTTGATTCCCAACGAGAATTATGAACAGTTCCAGTACATATTTGACGGTACGGAAGGTTCACAGGCTAGATGGGGAAATGCACTGACTGAATATGAAAAATCCATTGATTTTGTTGATCAAACCTTCGCCGATTTCTTATATGGTGTTTGTGATGAACTCTACGGCGCAGATGGTGCACAGGTTTACACAGGGATGATGAAAAATTACTTGAAAAATAGAGTTTACCCTAGAGCAGAAGGGGAAAAACTGTATATCTTGGAAAGCCAACAATTTGGAGACACATGGCTGCATACGGTCTACAGCAAGTGGGTAAAGCTGTTTGGCATTACGCGGAAGTAATCGGATACATGAGGTGAAAAGGATATGGGCAAAAGTAAAAAACAGGTACTTGCGGTTGTCTTAATAATTGCACTGCTCTTTGGTACGCTACAGGGATTTCCTGCAAGTACAACAGCGAGTTTTGCAGTCGATGAAACTTATCTGGGCAATCTGGTCAGACAGTGGATTGACGACGATGGATTCACTTATGACCAGACTAAAACAAAACTGCAAAATTATTTGGGTAATGATCTCTATACTGGATTAATAGATGAAACAAGGACTTATGCAAACGTCAACATCATCTACCATTTTGATAAGCTGGTCTATACAAAGACTGAAAAAGACAATGCCAGTTACTTCGGCTTTGACGATTACCAATTTACCGACGATGGTACAGATGGTAAAGGCGAGTACCGTCATTTAGGCTACACGCAAAACGGTATCAAAGTCACCAACTCACGTTACCCAAACCTTGCGGGAACGACAAAATTTATTGATACCTACGCAGATAAAAAATATTATATGCCCGCAGAAGCAAGTTACTCATGGCAGAACGTTGAGAATTTGCAGCCGCTTGATAAATACATGCTGACAAAAGCACCTATTGCTATAGACAACAGCAAGGATTACTTCAACTTGAAGGTCTATGACGTATACAATGACAGCGGTTACGTGACAGCAGATATTGAAAATGCACTGGATGATCTCAAAAACTATACCATTTTCCAGAATGTATCGACCTTGCGTCTGCAAGGTGCAGTCAGAACGGTCTACCGAAACGCTACGGGAACAAAAGACTATTACCGCACTCTGAACACCGCACCGATTCCGTTTGAAGAACCGACAATAAAGTTTGAAGTGGACAGCTCTGATCTTACAGATAATAAAATTGTATTTGGAACGACCGAAGAAACCAAAACGATTACGGTACATGCAACCATCGAGTTTCCAAATTTCGTGAAAAATAATCGTTTGGAAGGATGGGTACTTTCCAACTATATAGAAAAAGCAAAAATTTCATTACTGGACAAAGACGAAACCGCAACACCAAATGATATTACGAACACAATTACCAAATCCTTCGAAATAGAACTCAATCGTACCGACTATGTAAGTGACGATACAACGTTCAACTTCATAGGATCAGCAACCGTTTTCGCACAGAACTATTTCAAAGACCAGTTCAAACCCGAAGCAAGTCTCAGCGTTCCTGTGGTCGTAAATATGGGACCAGTGGAACCCGCCTTTAAAATACTCTACAAGGGCAAGGATTACACAGACTCAGAAATTGTCTTTACGGACTGGCAGTCTTTCAATTTGTCCTTAGTACCCAACAACCAAATTCTCAGCAACAACGAAATCAAGAATGTCGTATGGATGTTTCATGCAAACACCGTCAATGAAATCAAGACAGGCAACAGCACTGTAGGCTATGTCATGAACGAATCCAAGAAGGCAACACACCTAACAGGGGATACGGCAAAATTCACCATGACCGTCAACATGAAATATCCTTTTGACTATGGGGAACAAAAAAACATAACATCACTAACCATTGAACATACGGTGGACTTCGTACAGTCGGATATTCCCACGGTTATACCCAATGCTCCACCAGTGGCAAAAGTCAAAGCCAAATCCCGAGTGCGCCTTGGAGATGAATTCAACTTTTCAGCAGGTCAAAGTTATGATCCAGACGGAACGATTGAAGAGTATCGTTTTAGTGGTTCGTATTTTGAAATTGTGAGTATGAAAAATGAAAGTCAAGGAAGAGGGCTTTTCACTAAGGGAACAGGTGAAAAACCGATTAGAGGACGCGTTACAGATAATGACGGTCTGACAGATACGGACGAATATGATATTGAAGTCATAGAAGCACTTGAAGCTAAATTTGTAACCGATGGACAGAGAAAAGAAAATCGACTGGTTTGGTTTGATGCTTCAATTTCTGAAGACTCAAAGTATTATCCAATCACTGACAGTGGGGTAACGTGGTCATTTGCACCCCTTGAAGGACAGAGCGCAGCTTCTATTGTCTATAAAACCAATACGACAGGTCAGCGCATTGGTGTCCTGTTCAAAGAATCAGGGGCTTATCAGGTGACGCTTAATGTCTCTGCGGATTGCACCTATCCGGGTGTTTCAAACACGGAGTCCGATTCTATCAGCTATCCAATAACCATCCAACCAGATTTACCCCCAGTGGCAGGAACAGCGCCCATGACGCTTGCTATCAGAAACCCGAGTGATAATAACTTTGCGAGCATTTATGTGGCAGACACAAGCTATTCGCCTGATGGGGATGCCTTAACGCGTCAAATCTACTACAAATACGATTCAGATAATGACGGTTCGTATACCTATGAAACAGGCGTTTCACTAGGATCGGGACAAATAATCGAACTGCTCCGCTCAGATGATTTAGGGCGGTATCTGTTCTACAGTGAAGTCAAAGAAATCATTCCCGCATCACAGACCATTGCAAGTGCACTTACCACGAGCGACTACCTTTCAGACAGCTCTCTTGACTATACAGACACTTCACAGGTATGTCTTGTAGACAATGTTGCTCCAATCATTTCGGCAACGGCAAGTCTCGATAAGGAAATCGATGTGGTGTATGTCACGGATGAAACAGGCGAAAATATTACAAAGCTACTGACCGAAATGGATCGGCTCAACAAGGAACTGTATGAACGAAAAATCAAACTCAATACAGAGTACATCAATATCAATGCGACAGGAATCAATCTACTATCGGCAGGACTTAAGAAAATTCAGACATTTACTTGGAGTCGTTGGTGGCACGTGCTCTTGAACTGGAAATGGTATGAGTATTATCATGAGGGTGTTTATAATTATCTAGTAAATCCTTCAAAAGACTACTCCAAAATTCTTGAATCAAGAACAGGGACCATTGAGGACATGATTGACTTTCCGACTTATCCAGATGCCTATGTGACCCCTACACGTGTGGACACAAGTTGGGATTCGGACGGAGATGGCTATGATGTTGACCGTATTTATGGTGACATATACAATGCGCCGAATGATTATCTAAAGTCAGACAGTATTTATTATCAGTATGGTTCATCAATTGCTAGTCGCTCTCAGTCAGATACATACTGGATGTATCATAACAGGGATACACGGTTAGACGGTGCAGACGTTGGTAGATTAAACACTTCTGGAATAAGCTTCCATCCTGAATCATGGGATGGCTATGTTTCGGACTGGATACCAGGTACTCTAGTCAGTGAAACAGATGGAGAATACAAGGTACTCAACATTGAATCCTATTTATCCAAGTATGCGGATTCGGACAATGACAAATATCTTGTTTTTGCAATCGCCAATGGCGAAAACTTCTTTATGACGGATGATACCAAGCAAAATCTTATGGATACCTATGGTTTTGAAAATGTCTATTTTTCTGTTAATGATTTTTGGGGCGAGTTTAAACCGACTGCGCCGGATGCTGTCGATGTGCGCTTACCAGATACAGGTGGACTTTACGCTCTAACGGAATATGGCAATGAAATCTATAATTACAGTACTGCAACGGATGTGTATTACACGCAAAACAGCAATGCTGAAATATCAGATTATAGCGTTGATCTTATCGAAAAAGGGTTAACAAAGATTGGGGCAAATAAGGGATACTTGGTGAGTTACACTTCAGGATTCGGTATGAGTCCTCAGTACTCCGACAGTTGGTACGGCGCTTACACATATGGCGAGTCAAAACCCATAGATTTAGATGCCACTTTCTTTTATGGATTGAAAACCAAATCGGTTCGCCTTGAACAAGGTTTTTTAATAAAACCTGCTACAGATGCTTGGCTTATGGCAGATGGTACAGTGTTAGACGTTAAGACCTATTACATCGACAATTCCAATATCAACAGACTTGGCGCAATTGTAGAAACAAATGACGGAAAGTTTTACTATGTGTCACAGACGTTTGAATTTTCCAGTATGTATGGCAACAATATATCCTTTATCGATAACACTTTTAAAGCGACAGAACTTGATATATCAGGCATAGACGAAGTGTATGTAAGGGAAATAAGCCAAGCTTCTTATTTTCGGGACGGACTCACCGTAAAAGACAACGGCTCAGACGTTTTCCTTGACCTTGGCGTAGGTGTGTTCGAAGTACCGCAAGATGTGTTTGTCGTAAAAGACTCAAGTGGCAAGTATATACTGTGCAAAAATGATTTGAATTTTACAACGTCGGATTATCGGGAGTATGTTTATTATACTTCCAAGGGAAGCAGACGCACTATAGAGACATGGTTCTTCGGTATTAAACAAAATCATTTAGTATTGCCATTTGATGGTCTTGATAAATTTACACTCTCCAGTGTGTCTATCACGGGGTCCAATATGCCCGAAGGAACAGGAAGCGTTTATGAATATCAAAAGTACACGAACAAACATGGGCCTTTGCAGTGGACCAATTTAATGCAAGCGTGGAACCTGTATAGATACACTTCACTTGCCTATGAGTTCTCAACTTATTCCTTAGTCGATACAGATGGGAATTTGTACATTGACGATGTACTAAGAGCAACGGGTGTGTCTGGTGCGGACGTTAATCAGGATGCAGTTGCCTATGTACAAAATGGCAAGGTTTATGGAAAAGGCTTGTCCAATACAGGTTCTATGGGGATGCAAGGTACAAAAACGGTGATTGGCGCCCTCTTTAGCACCCCTTATATTCTAAACGCAACATATAGTGCAAAAGCATTTTCCAGTATCTACGATTTCACTTCTGAGAATCCTGCATATGGTCTGACTGCAAGAGGTACATATTTGCCGATTACGGACAGCATATTAGAGAAATATGCGGATTACAGCACCAATGAAACGGTGCTGATACAGGTGGGTGACAGCGTTGATATAGGTGGTTACGTCCTAGACTTTGAGGGCGATCCGATTAAGGATATGCGGATTGATGCAGAGATTATCACGGGTTATTTTGATAATTCGGATTCTAATATCACATTGCCAAATGATTTCACGCAGCCAGTACAGATCAAGAGTGCGGGTAAAATCATAATTGTGCCACGTGTTCAAAACAAAACCATATTTGAGGAATTTGATTACTGGAATGAAGACAAGACAACTCTAACGGTCATTGCACACAGGCCGCCGATCGCGGTTCAGATAATCGCACTTCTTCCGCAAGGAGATGGTACTTTCAATTTTGTTTCGGGGGATGGTGGCTCATATGACCTTGATCACAGTGTTAGCAGACCAGATAAGGGAATTGTTGATAAAAAGTATTACTACCGAAAGGAACTGCAAGCAACATGGACTGAATACAGCGGAACAATGGCCCTTGAAAACGGGGTTGCTTATCAGTTTGCCCTTGCAGTACAAGACCTTGAAGGGGCTTGGTCTGACTACGACATAGTTGACGTTGAAATCAATGGATCGCCATTTATCCTTACTGCTGGTGTTGACCCGCCGTATCCTACTGGTGTACCGGCAGGTAGTACTATAACCATTACGGCTGATGTATTCACTTACAAATCAATGGCTTCTGTCATAGCCAATGTGGATGGAACGAACGTTACCCTTTCCAAAGTCGGTCAAGACGGTATGAATAGTACTTACAGCGCTTCGTACACTGTACCAAGTACAAAAGCCGACAAGGACTATTATGACATAGCAGTAACCGCGACAGCGAATGATGGTGCGGTTAGAACGAGTCTACATAAACTGAATGTAAATACGCCAATAAATCTTACCGGTGATATTGCCCCCTACTCACTAAAAAAAGGACAAGTAGGGACGCTGACTGCTCAAACAAGTAAGTATGCAAGCTCTTGTTATGTTGATCTCTTTGACGGTACAGCAGGTCAAGGGCGCGTTTGGCTTAACAGGACAAGCATTTTGGGGGATCTTGCAACATGGTCGAAGACTTATACTTTTGATTCAAATATGCCGGAAGGTGTCTATAATGCGGTCTTTGTTGCAAGTACAGCCAATGGAAATAGCGAATCGGTTACAGACACCTTCGCCTTCATCCCCAATCAGCCCCCACTTGTCACCATTGAATCAGTCCAGCCTGCCTTTATCTACGAAGGCGATGATGTGACTCTGAACTGCCACGTGCAGGACCCGGACCTTGACACGCTCAGCATTGTGGTTGAAATGTCACAGGATGGTGGCGTGACATGGACGGTCCATAGCCGTATGGAAGACTTTCCAGTGCCCCATCTGTCTGGTCAAGCCTTTCGGGTGAGATTTGAAAACGTGACTCAAACTGCATACCTGGTCCGCGTAACGGCGACCGATCCACTGGGAGAACAGGGACAGTCGACGGCAACCTTTAGCGCTGAAGCGCTTTCAGTTGCAGGCGCAGTGCATCATACAGAGAAGTGGAATGAAAACCGCATGCTGTTCAATCGTGCTAAAACCGGCAGTGATGACGCACCGAGGCCCTACAACACGTTTTGGCCAGGTGAAAAGCTGGTGCTAGAGGGACAAACCACTCAGATTGACAATGCGGCGACGACCTTTTGCACACAGGTACGTGTTCATATTGAAGGAAAAAGCGGGGTTTCGAGCCTACTCAGTGAAAAGAATGCGTCTCTTTATACCGGCGAAATGTGGACAGAAGAAATGCTGGACTGGAAGGCCCAGACCCTGCGCATTGTCTTTGAAGCAGCGTTCAGCAATGGAATTGTAAAAAGCCATACGGTAGAAATCCGCATAGACAATTCAGAATCCTACTGGCAGCATCACAAACTCTTTTAAATCTTTGAACTGCCGGGATTTCAGACTTTAAAACCATTCATGATAAATCCTATATATGGTATAATTTTTTAAGATACAAGCAACCATTCAGACGCACCTCCAAAAAACGAAGATCTGCGTCTGGTTTAAGTCTGGGAAGTGAGGAAACACTCCAAGTGGAAACAGTAGATATAGGGATTGTCGTACCTGCCTTTAACGAGGAGGATAATGTCAGGCCGCTTTATGAACGTCTTGCGGCGGCACTGGGAGAGATTACCGAGCACTTCGAAATCCTCTTTGTGGATGATGGCAGTTCGGATAATACAATTCAGGAAATTGAAAAGCTCCAACTCATGGATACCCGTGTGCGGTATGTCAGTTTTTCTAGAAACTTCGGCCATGAAATGGCAAACACAGCCGGCTTTAGAAATGTCAGGGGCGATGCGGTGGTCATCATCGACGCAGACCTGCAGGATCCGCCGGAAGTCATTGTAGACATGTACCGTAAGTTTAAGGAAGGCTACGATATCGTTTATGCGAAAAGGCGGAAGCGGGATCGTGAGAGCTGGCTGAAAAAGTCAACCTCCAAGTGGTTCTACCGAATCATGCAGGTTCTCAGCGACACTGAAATTCCCCTGGATACAGGTGATTTCAGATTGCTCAGCAGACGCGTTGTCGACGAAATCAACAATTTGAATGAAAAGAACAGGTTTTTCAGGGGCCTGACCCACTGGGTCGGATTTGATGTGACCTATGTGGAGTATGACCGGGAAGCCAGATTTTCCGGTGAGACCAAGTACAACTATATCAAGCTCTTCAAGCTGGCCTTTGATGCGATTTTGTCCTTTTCATACAAACCGCTCAAAATCTTCAGCTTTATGGGATTTGCAACCGCACTTTTTGCTTTTTTGAATCTGGTGTATTGGATCGTGCTGAAGGTCGTATTCAATCATCATGCTGTAGAAGGCTGGACATCGCTGGTTACAATCCTGCTCCTATTCTTCGGGATCATTATGATTCAAATCAGTGTCATTGGCGAGTACATTGCCAGAATTTATGAAGAGGTACGCAACCGTCCGCTCTATATTATCAGCAAGCAGGACGGAAACGATAGAAAATAAGGTGTATATGTGATGAAATTCCCTACAATACCAACAATGAAAAGCAGGCTGAACCGGGAAATCATCCTTTACCTGATTTTCGGTGTGCTGACAACCATAATTGGAATCGGCGGATATGCCCTATTTCTAAAGCTGGGACTTCATTATGTGGCGGCAACCACCCTGTCGTGGATCCTAGCAGTGATTTTTGCATATGTCACCAACCGCCAATATGTTTTCGGGTCAGAGGCACACACGGTCAAAATGCGCCTTCGTGAGATTTCAGCCTTTTTTGCATCACGCGCGGGCACCTGGCTTATGGAAACCCTGGGGCTCATACTCCTTATTGATGGCCTATCAATGGATGACATGTTTTCGAAGTATGTTATGTCTGTCTTCGTTGTGATTATGAATTATATCCTTAGTAAGGTGTTTGTTTTCAAATCGCTTTAATGACGAAGTTGCAAGATTCCTTTTAAGATGGATGACTGCCGTGAAGAAGTCATTATTTTGTAATCACATTGAAACGTGATTGGAATAAGTATTTGATATAATGAGGTAGAACTGATTTAGGAGAATGGAGGGCTATTCTTGAAAATGCGAATACATATGAAAATGAAGAGAAGTTTGGCTGTATGCCTCTTGGTGGTAATGGTACTGAGTCTGCCGGCATCTTTCGCTGCAAGACTGTTTACTGACGTACCAGAGGATTACTGGGCAATGCCATATATCATCAAGGTTGTGGAAAATGAAATCATGCCGGGTTATTCCGATGCGACATACAAGCCGTCAAAGGCGGCGACAAAGCTGGAAGTTGTCACTGCCATCTACAACATGGTTGCTTCAGCAGATAAGTTCGACAAGCTTCAAGGCGATGTGCTCGCGATGAAATTTGGTGCGACAATTGATGCGGCGCAAATTCCAAAGACACTGGCACCCTACGGTGAAAGTACATGGGCAGCTGTCGGCTATGCGCTTGAAAACGGCATTATCCACCCAGATGAGCTTAAGGGCTTTATGCTTGACGGAGAGCTTGCGGAAGCAACAAAGGTTGAAGCGACAGTTTTCCTGGGAAAAGCACTTAATATCTTCTTGAATGAAAATCTGGAGCGCATAGTAAGCTTTGATTACAAAGACGCTATTTCAATAACAGGTGCGGCAGCACCGTATATCGATTTATTGATACAAAACGATGTCATCAGCAGCAAGGGCGATGACAAGGGGAACTTCAATCCCAAGCAGGTGGTGACAAGAGAGGTTCTTGCAACACTGATGTCGGGATCTTACGCTGTTCTGAGCGGAGAAATCACACCACAGAAAACCGAAGAAAACAGCGGTGTGGACTACAGCTATGGCGATTCGGATTCGAAGACCTTTGAAGCCATTGTATCCATTGTTCACAAGGACCTTGAAATCATTGAAGTGCGTGATGGCGGCGGCAGTCTGCATGTCTATGACGGCAGCGACGCGGACATCAGACAGGACGGCGCATCGCTTGACCTTGACGATGTTGAAAAGGGCATGGATGTAACCGTGACTGAGGAAGATGGAGATCTGGTTAAACTGGTTGTGAACAAGCAGTTCGAAAAGGTTGATGGCAAGTACGAGTCGTCTACTGACAAAGAGGAATACAGCGACGGAACTTACAGCATCATCACGGTTTCGACAAGCGACGGGAAAAAATACTACAAGGCCTTTGATTCAGCCGTTATAGTAAAAGATGGTGAAACTGTTGAGCTGAGCGATCTTTCAAAAGGTGACCAGGTTCTTCTGAGTGCTGAAGGCTACATGCTTCGTGAAGTTGAGGCCTACTCACCACAAACCGTTACAACAGGCGTACTTAACAGAACGACAGACTTCAAGGCGGGCAGCTCAGTGAGTGTTCAGCTAGAGCGCGGCGGCTATATCGATCAGGTTCTATCAGACGACATAGATGTCATTTCAGGTGATGACGGGATCCGAAAGGGCGATATTGTTGAAATCACACTTGAGTACGGCAAGGTTGTAAAAATTGAAGCGACAGGTCTGAGCTCTGAGCTGGCAGGTACAATCCAGTCCATTCTTATTAGCGATACACCACAGGTTGTCGTTAAAACGAATGATGGGGCAGTCAAGACAGTAGACCTTAAAGAAGATATGGACTATATTCTTCTTGGCGGGGATACAGGATCAATATATGATTTGCGCCTTGATCAAAGCGTGACGCTGAAAATGGATGGCAATGGTGCAAATACCCTTGTCATGAATAAAGTCGTTGAGAAAGTCAAATTCAAGGCTGAAATCGTGGAAATCTACCAGACTGCCAACCTTTTAAAGGTCGAGGATGAATCTGGACAGGTTTGGACTGTAAGTTTTAAAGACGGCGCAGCATTCAGCATCATGGACTATGAAATTGGTGATGACGTATTTGTCTTCGGTGTTGAACTGTCAGACGATCTCTTTGAAGCAGAAGCGATTTTCGGAAACTGATTCAGGACACATCTTTAAGAATGCAACATATTGAAGCAGAATAAGACAGGAGTCTTATGCACTTGCTAAAAGTGCATAGGGCTCTTTTTATTGTGGTACAGTTGACTTCAATATTTGGTATACTAGAACTGGCGCAGGGCGTCACATCAAGTAGGAAAAAGCGACAGGTGGCTGACCGTGTCAGCAGCCTCAAATACATATGGATTATTAGGAGCACTTAATATGGAAATGAACCGCGTGTCAGAGTTATTCTCAAAAGCAAAAAATGAAGCAATGGAGCATCCGGTGAAGAAAGTGATCTTCCCACTTCTAATTCTGTGCCTGGGAGTTATGGCAAGAATTTGGTGGATTCGTACGATACCTACAGACCAGCTCTATGATTTTGACGCCTATTACCGAATCGCCAAGAATATCTTTGATGGGAAGGGTTTCACCTATGAAGGACAGCCCATTGCCTTTCAGGGCATGTTCTACTCATGGTCTCTTGGCATGATCTTTAAAGTCCTTGGAACAGCGTCTGTTGCACTGGCAAAGTGGCTGAATGTCATTTACAGTGGTTTAACTATTTTACTTTCATGGCAGATTGCCCTGAAGCTTTTGGAAACAAATGAAAAGAGAGATACTCTAGCTCTGATTGCCATGGCGATTGTGGCATTTTTGCCCCACCATATTGCCTACTGCAACACGACTGGCACCGAAACGCTAATGGCATTTCTCCTTGCACTGCTGATTTATGTGCAAATCATTTTTAGAGACACATGGCTTCGAATTGTGGTTTTAGGGATTTTGACGGGCATCTGTGCGCTGACAAAACCATTCTATATGGCTTACCCCATTATTTTGGGCCTGAGCGAGTGGATAATGGTTAAGGACCTAAAGCGCGCTGTGTTGAAGGGCGCGGTCATATGGGGCATCATGGCGCTTGTCATTGCGCCGTGGACAGTGCGCAACTACAATGCCTTTGGCAGATTCATTCCGATTTCATACAACTCAGGCTTCAACCTTTATATCAACAACAATCCCAACAATATTCACGGTGGATGGATGTCCTTTGATGACCTCTACAAGACACCTGAGCTTCAGGAAAAAATTGATATGCACCTTGAAAATGGAAACAAGTCAATAAAGCTTGCATCCGATATTGAACTGGATTTTAAACCGATGGCGACCGAGTGGATCAAGGCCCATCCCCTGGAGTTCATGAAGCTGGGGCTGATCCGCATACACTCGACCTATTTCAATGGGGCGTGGGATATCGACGCGTGGACAATGAACCAGCTTGCGCAAAAGCCAACAGAGCTTACATCGACAGAGCTAGGGCGTAATTTCAATGCCTTTCGGGCACTGAACGACATATTGCTGGGTATCTTGAGTGGATTCAGTCTAATATTCATCCTTCTGGGCATTCCGGCCGTACTCAAAGCCATGTTTACACGTTTTACCCTAAGGCCTGCTGCTGTAATTCCATTTATGAATCTGGCATTTCCATCGCTGGTATTCTTCGTATATGAAGGACAGCCGCGCTACAACCATTCCTTGCTTTTCCTAATGGTAATCGTCTTCGTAGTAAGTGCCAGCAAAATGATGGACTTATATGGACGACAAGACGTAAATAAGCAATAATTGTTTACCTACAAATATTGGACAATAAAAGTAAAGTATTTAAATTTTCTATAGCAAGTTCCATGCAGTTAATGAATAATGTTCGAACAATGCGCCTATAATCGACAAATTTTTAACAGCACTTTCAGTGTTATTGAGAAAAGATATCAATGTCTTGATGGTTCGTTTGTCGAATTGTATGAAGAAAATTGAACGAAACGGATGAAACACCCAGAGAATCTGGGTGTTTTTTAATGGTTGCACAAAATTAGTTCAAAAAAATTCATTGAAATGGTACTTTCTATCTCATATTATTGTATAGGACGATTTATGTACAATTAGGGTTGTTGATAGGTATAAAGTTGCGGTTTTGCTATACATAGTAAGGAAAACGTTTAGTAATACAGCGTCGGATTTACCATAATAACATGGGCAGGTTGTTCGGTGACTGACAGTTCATAGCAGAGACAGAAGGAATATAACGGGAGATTGAAGTCAAAAGGGTAACGGAGGTCAAAATGAGCAAGTTTAAGAACAACCTCATGGTCAAACTGACTGCACTGATGTGCGTTCTGGTGGTCGCTGTGGTAGCTGGTATAGGGAGCTTGAGCTACTACTGGTCATCAAAGATGGTGACACAGGAAGTTGAGGGAAAGCTGGAGGCACAGCTGCAGGGGATAAAAAGTCAATATACAATGGGTCTTGAAAATGTGGAGACGCTGTTGAACCTTATTGGCGAGACACCAACACTTAAGAATCTCAACGTAGGAGACCTGGCGACTGATGGTGACAAGCTATCTACAGTGCAGGGGCTTCTAAGCGACATGCAGGACAAGCAGTCTGAGCTTTTGGACAACATATTTATAGTAGATACATCAGGTAAGATAAAAGCAGATAACGATAAGGGAAGCCTGAATAATCTGGACGTGTCTGCGCGTTCCTACTTCAAAGAGGCAATGCAGGGAAAATCGGTATGGAGTGAAATCATGACTTCAAAGGCGACAGGCCTGCCGGTACGCGTTTACGCATATCCTCTAAAGGGAAGAAACGGCAGCGTTTCGGGTGTCATAGCAGCGTCGATTAAAATGGATGCTATTTTCTCGGTACTTGCGGATGCAAAGGTCGGCGATAACGGCTATGCCTATATGATTAACAGCGATGGTCTGCTTGTCTATCATCCAAATGCAGATTACATGATGCAAAAGAAAGTGACAGAGTTTGGAATTCCAGAGCTTGAAGCTGCGTATCCAGATATGGCCGCAGGCAATGATAACTCTGTGATTTACACATATGCAGGCATTACAAAACTAAACATGTACACAGGTCTTGACGGATATTCTATTTCGCTTAATGCGGACCAGGCAGAATATCTGGCGGGTCTCTTTAAAATGCGTCGTCAAATGCTTCTGTTCAGCTTGGCATTCTTTGCAATATCACTTGTATGCGCAGGGCTCATTACAAGATATATTGTCGTGCGTATCCGCAGGATGCAGGATGTTATGAAAGCTGCTTCGGAAGGCGATTTGACAGCTGAGTTCAGGGTCAATGGAAAACTTGTTACTGAGGGCGATGAAGTCATTCAGATGGGAAATTCCTTAAATGAGATGATTTCTGATTTCAGGGCAATGATCATCGAAATTCTCCGTATTTCGGAAATCTTGTCTTCAAGCAGCCAGCAGCTGGCTTCGTCCGCTGAAGAAGGCGGCAGGGCGGCAGAAGAAGTTACGTCCAATATTGAGGAAATTACTGCAGGCAGTGAGGAACAGGCATCACACGTTCTTAGAACAAAGGACGCTGTTGTTGAAATGAAGAAATGTCTTGACTACTCTGCGCAGTCTACAGAAGATATGGTGCAGAAAGCTGAGCGTGTTCGTGAAACCGCGGATGCTGGACAGCAGCAAATGCAAAAGACAGTCAAACAAATGGATGCGATTCGCGTCAGCAGCGACCAGACCATTCAGGTTATTGCAACACTCAGTGAGCAGTCAGGCCTTATTGGAAACATTACGAGTACCATTTCAGGCATTGCAGACCAGACGAATCTGCTGGCCCTAAACGCTTCGATTGAGGCGGCAAGAGCCGGAGAGCAGGGACGTGGATTTGCGGTTGTTGCTGAGGAAATACGTAAGCTTGCAACAGAGTCTATGGAATCTGCTACGGGTATCAGCGAGCTTATTGGCAAAATTCAATCTGAAATCAATATGGCAAGCGCACTGATCAATGCTGAAAATGATGCAATCAACGCGGGTATTTCAACGATGGATCAGACAGGTCGAACATTTGATGATATTGCAGAGTCCATTGGGTCGACGACTGCTCTTATTTCAGATGTGGCAAAATCCATTGACGTCACCGATGCGCACAGCAGCACGGTGACTGAAGCCATGGAGTTCATTGCTACGGTCGCCCAGCAGTCAACGGCGAGTGCTCAGGAGGTTTCTGCATCAGCAGAGGAGCAAAATGCAATCGCTCAGGAAATCGCGGGTGCTTCAGAGCAGCTTGCGGGTATGGCGCAGGAGCTTATTGAAAAAGTCACGCGGTTTAATGTGAACTAGAAATTGCATATTTATTAAAGAAGATAATGCATGAAATGGCGCCTATTCGAAGAAGAATTCGATATAGGCGTCTTTTTAATTGTCTAGGAGATTGCATTTCCTGGACAATTAAAAAGCTCAGAAGGGGGCAAGTGACATAAGAAAAGGAAATTAATGGGCGCTACAAATGGGTATCATGCTATAATATAGAAAATGCCCATGGAGGTGACAGCAATGAATATCCCGAACATATTGACAATCATCAGACTTTTGCTCATTCCCGCATTCGTTGGCTACTACACTTCCGGCGATCATATTCTTGCGCTCGTCGTATATCTGGTAGCGGGTGTGACGGATGTGCTGGACGGCTATATTGCCCGCCGTTATGATATGTCTACCAAGCTTGGTACCGTACTCGACCCCTTGGCTGACAAGCTCATGCTTCTTGCAGCACTGGGCTGTCTTGCCTTCTCGAACGTTATCCCGCAGTGGGTCTTCTACGTTGTGGTTTTAAAGGAAGGCGCCATGATTGTCGGTGCGGCAATCATGTATTTTGGTCACATCAACCGTGTTATTCCATCAAATGTATTCGGGAAGGTCGCAACCATTGTGTTCTATATAGCAGTGGCGACATCCCTGCTTGAGGCAAAACTCTTTTACAGGCATCTTACCATGGTGGGCGCGGTAATTATTATGCTAGTGGCCTTTGTGAACTATCTGTACCTGTATTTCAGGGATCATCCTGAGAATGAAATGAACTGACTGAAGCATAGCATAAAGCCTTAACCAAATAACGAATCCAAGCCCGTATTATTCATGACACAGCATATGAATCCTGGTATTTTAAGCAATGTTTCCAGCCTACCAGCAGATTATGTGAAAAGTTCGTGAATGATTCGGGTTTTATAGAATGTTTAGAAATAGTTTAGAAAAACGAAGATGAATTTTAACCAAATTGCGGTATAGTGAATAGGATAAATTTGTATGGTTATGAAAGGAGTCGGTAAGGTGGAGAACAACAAGAACTATATACCTGAGCTCCATCAGGAGAAAAACCTGCTTGGAAAAATATCTGAGCTCTTCATAGATCGTTACAGGACGGTCTATCTTATTCTCATGGCAATATTCATCATAGGCTGGATGTCCTATAACGATTTGCCGCGTGAGAACATTCCGGAAGTAGAATCAAACATGATCATGATAAACACAATGTATTCAGGTGCATCGCCTGAGGACATTGAAGAGATGATTACAGAACCACTTGAAGATGCGATTTCGGGTCTGGACGACCTGACGGGCTATAGCTCAACATCGGCATCCGGGTATTCCATGATCCGTATGGAGTTTGAATACGGTATCGATATGGATGATACCCTTGATGAAGTCAACAAGGCGGTTGATGACGTTTCCCTGCCGGATGATGCGACGGAACCCAATGTCATGCATCTTAAGACGGGCGAAATTCCAATCATGACCATGTCCATCACAGGCAACGAGGATCTGGCGAGCATCAGTGCCCATGCCGATGACATCAAGAATGCCATCGAGGGTGTCAGTGGTGTGGACTCGGTTTCACTAAATGGTGAAACAGAAGCGGTTGTAACCATTACAGTGGATCAGGCTGAGCTTGAAGCCTATGGTATTACAAGAAATACAATCAGCTCTGCTATTCAGGGCATGAATGTCAGTCTGCCTGCAGGCGATGCAGAGCTGGACGGCCAGCAGTACAACGTACGAGTTGATGAATCCATAGGTAGTGTCGATGATATTCGAAACGTCCTGGTGGATACCTCGGGCGGCGTGGTTCAGCTTGGTGACATTGCAAAAGTGGAACTTATTGACGACGAGGGCGACGCAATTTCCAGAACCTATCGCAAGACGCAGGGTGCAGGAACAACGCCAGTCGTTTACATGCAGGTTTATAGAGACAATGGCGCGGATACCATTGGACCGGTTCATGAAATCATGACACTTCTCGATGAAGGAAAAGGGTCCCTGTATCCTGAAGACATGGAAATCATCATCACCTCGAATTTCGCGGAGGATGTTGAAGACAGTCTCGGAACGGTAATAGACAGTGCCATTTCCGGTCTGCTTGTTGTTGTACTGGTACTTTTCCTCTTTATTGATCTGAGAGAGGCCCTTATTGTATCCATGGTCATTCCACTGTCCATGTTCACAAGCTTCATTCTCATGGAGCAGTCCGGAATCACCTTTAACACCATCTCTCTCATGGGCTTTGTTATTGCGCTGGGACTGCTCGTAGATAACGCAATTGTAGTTATTGAAAACATTGACCGGATTCGTGACTTCGGTGTCGATAGAAAGCTGGCTGCAAAAATTGCAATCAATCAGGTTGCGCCAGCCGTACTTGCTGCGACATTAACAACGATTTCGGCCTTTATACCGCTCGCTATGACACCGGGGATGATGGGCCTTATGCTGCGCTCGTTACCAATTACCATTCTGTTTGCGGTCAGTGCGTCCTTCCTCATTTCTCTGATTATCACGCCGACCATTGCGTCACGTGTCCTTGAAAAATACAAGGGTCAGGAGAAGGAAATGCGCGGTGCTGCAAAAATGTACAGAAAGGTCGCATCGGTGGCTATCGTAGGTGTTCTGGCACTGTTTGCCTTTAGAATAGACCATGCGTTCAGTATCTTCTCATATGTGGGTGCTGTCATCTTCTCAGGGGCCATGTTCCTGAAACAGTTCAAGTTCAAGAATCCCCATGGTCATGGCACACATATTGAAAAATATGCAAACTGGTTGAGCGGTGTGCTTGAGAGCAAGAAGAAAAGAGTGGGCATTATTGTCCTGTCAGTCCTTATGCTGATTGGCAGTGTGGCGCTTATTCCGCTTGGCTTCATTAAAATGGAGCTCATGCCAAATGAGGAGCCGGACTCCATGTCCATCTCGGTGGAACTCCCTAGGGGTTATCTTGTTTCCGATACTGCCGATATCGTGTCACAGGTTGAAGAGAAGCTTTTTGAGCTTGAAGATATCGACAATTTCACATCTTCCATAGGTGGGGATGATTCCAACGAAGCAAGTATTGAAATTGAACTCGTCGATGAAGAGCTGAGAAATATCAGCGGTTATGAAATGATAACAGTCCTTCGAAACGCCGTGAAGGATATCGCAGGGGCAGAAATCTCTGTTGAAGCAGCGCTGAACATGGGACATCGCGGTGGCGAGTCGCCAATTTCAGTTGAAATTTCTGGTGGAACCGAGGAAGAAATGGACGCGCTTGCTGAGTCCTACTACCTTGTCATGAAAAATATCGAGGGTGTTGAAGAAGCAAATACGAGTACACTTGGCGGGCTTCCCGAACTGATTGTTGACTTTGACCCGGCACTTGCAAAGGCAAACAACCTGAGCATATCTGCAATGGCATCTGAAGTCCGAAATACGGTTGCAGGATTTGAAGTCACAGATTTCAGGCTGGATGGCAATGAAATCGGCATTGAAATCAGAACGACAGATGACCGCATTGACAATATCAAGGATATTGAAAGAATCGTCTTCACGAGCAATTCTGGAAGTAAGATCCCGTTCAGTGAAGTGGCGAGTATAAAGATTAATGAGGGCATCAGCCGTATAGTCCATGATGATGGTGAAACGTACATTACCGTGGGTGCTTCAAATTCATCTGATGCCAACATCACCCAGATTGTCCGAACCTTCCAGCAGGAGATCAAGTCAATTCCGGTGCCGGATGGCATTACGATAGAGTATGGCGGTGAGTTCAGCAGAATGAACGATGCATTCTCTGATATGGGATTCAACTTTATTGTCGCACTGATGCTGGTTTACATTCTGCTGTCAGTCCAGTTCAATTCTCTGACACAGCCGATTGTAATCATCATCAGCGTTCCGTTGGCACTGATCGGTACCTTTATCGGTCTGGCTGCAACAGGCAACAATATTGGTTTCTACTCTCTGTTTGGCATTGTATCCCTTGTAGGTATTGCGGTTAATGACGCAATCGTGCTTGTGGATTATACCAATTATCTCAGAAGTGAGGGCAAAGAGAGAAATGAAGCCATTGTAGAGGCAGTTAAAACAAGATTTAATCCAGTCCTTGCAACATCCATGACAACAATTGGTGGTGTGCTGCCGATTTCTGTGTCTGATCCTTCGCTGGGACAGCTTGGATACGCACTGATATTTGGACTTATCGCATCGACAGCCTTGACTCTTATGGTAATTCCGATTGTTTACTCAATGAACGATGGAATCACTGAGGCAATTCGTGAGAAGTTTGGCTTATTTGTTGAAGAAACGGAGGAAATCTTAAATGAAGCGTAAAATATTATTGGCTGGAGTCCTTTCGCTTTCACTAATTGCAACAGGCTGCGGCGGTCAACAGCCGGGGGCAGCGGCAGGTGAAGGTGCGGGGCAACAGGCTGAAAATATGGTAGAAGATAAAACACCTGTTGTCGTTGAAGCGCTTGAAAAAAGCGTCATCCGTGAATCCTTCTACAGTTTGGGAACTGTTGAAGCAGGCAGGACATACTCAATGAATGCACTTGTCAGTGCAGATGTTGAAACCGTATATGTGAATGTCGGAGACTCTGTCAAGGCAGGCGACCTGCTGTTCAAGCTTGAAACACAGGATTTCAACACAACAAGAACTTCCCAGATCTCTTCTGTGAAGGCCCAGCTCGATTCTGCCAAAATCCAGAAGGAATCAGCAGAAAAATCTTATAGCGATATGAAAGTTCTCTTTGAAAACGGCGCCACGTCGCAAAGCAATCTGGATTCTGCAAAGGATGCATATGACGCAGCTGTTATCAGTTACAAAAATGCACAGACCTCTTACAACACAACAATTTCAACTCTTTCCTCATCAGAGGAGAACTACATTGTGACAAGCCCAATTGATGGCATTGTCACAGCACGTTCTGTTGAAGAGGGACAGTTTGCAACAACGCAAAATGGCGTGACAGTATCGGAGTACAATCCGGTTAAGGTAGAAATCACAATTCCTGGAGCACGTGTCTCACAGGCCTATGTTGGACAGCCTGTCATAGTGACATTCCCAACACAGGAAAGTGAAGTGCAAGCAAGTCTTACAGCCCTCAATGTATCTGGTGTTTCCGGCGGTTATCCTGCTGAAGTCAAACTTGATAATCCGGACAGAAAATATCTTCCAGGCATGATTGCAGAAGTATATCTGGAAACAGAGCGCGTTGACGATGCCTTTGTCGTTTCGAAAAACACGGTACTTGAAGATGAAGCAGGAAACTATGTCTTTGTTGTCAAGGATGGAATCGCAAGTCGAATTGATGTGACAACAGGGCTTCAAGACGGCGAGCGCATCCAGATTATCGGTGCCTTGGAAGCGGGTGATCAAATCGTCGTCAAGGGTCAGCATTACCTGGACGATCAAGAAGCTGTAGCGGTAGGAAACTGATGCGGCCAAAGAGTCTGGGGATCAAGACAAAGCTTTATTTGACCTATATCACAGGAATGCTCATCACGGTCATCCTCATGTTTTCAGTCGGATATATCGTGCATGGTGATAAGCTGTTTAAGTCAGATAAGGAAGAAGAAGGCTCAAGAGATGTTGTGAGCTATGCCTTCCAATTTCGTGAACTCAACAGCGTCGAAGAAGCAAGTCGGTCCATCAACCAGGCTACTATAAATCTTAGAAACCAGGGCGCTCAGGATTTTCTGATTACTACGGATTTCTGGGAGGTGGCAGACCATTCGTTCAGACCACAGGTATCCCTCGTTGTGTTCAGAAACGATGAACCCCTTTATGTTTCAAAAAAGCTGGACCCCAATATTGAGCTGGAGAAATTCCCGAAATATGGTCAGGTGGGAGTATATCCCAACGCATATCTATTTGAGCAGTATGAAACAACCATACAGCGGCAGATGGATTACCAGAGCGACAACGGAGACAAGGTGACAGCCTTCATCCTCCTCAGTGTTTGGAATCCTTCGGACCGGTTCTATATGATCATTCTCAACAACATCCTTGTATTTATGCTGATTTCAACAGTGATTATGGGGATCATATCCTGGTTTGTCGTCAGAAGCATTACAGTACCCCTCGATGACCTGATTGAAGCGGCAAATGCTGTGCGCCGCGGCAATCTTGAAAATGAAGTGAAGGCAACTTCGAACGATAAAATCGGGGAACTGAGCCAGGCCTTTGAGGCCATGCGTCTTCAACTGCTCCAAAATGAGCGTATCAGAGACCAATATGAAGAGAGCAGGCAGGAAATGATCTCTAGTATCTCCCATGATCTAAGAACACCTGTGACGGCAATCAAGCTGCATGCAGAGGGGATTATGGACGGGGTCGCCGGTTCTCCTGAGAAAATGAGCAAGTATCTGAAGTCCATGTCAAACAATGCCACGGTCGTTGATCAGCTTTTGCGCGAGCTCACACTCTTCTCGAATCTTGATTCTGAAAAGGAGTCCTTCCAGTTTTCGAGTGTGCGGCTTCAGTTGTTTCTTCAGGATCTCATAGACGAGTGGCAGTACAATTATGAGGATACGAATGTCACATTTTCCCTCGAAAGCAGCTGTGAGGAAAATACAGTGGTCAAGCTGGATGTCATTCACTTCAGGCGTGTGCTTGTCAATATTGTGGAGAATGCTGTGAAATATGTTGATAATCGACCGCTCAAAGTCGATTTGTCCACAGTCCAGCGGGACCAGTTCATAAGACTGACCATTGGGGACAACGGTGAAGGGGTTCCAGAAGTGCACCTCGAGCAGATATTCAACAGATTCCACAGGATAGACACGGCAAGACAGAGCAGTGTGCCGGGAAGCGGACTGGGTTTGGCGATTGCAAGACAGATCGTACTCAAGCACCGCGGGCGTATTTGGGCTGAAAACAAGCCGGAGGGTGGACTGGCAATCTGCATTGATTTGCCATATCTAAAGGAGGCTGACTATGAAAAAAATACTGATTGTTGAAGATGATCTGAGTATCGCAGAAGTTGAAAAGGATTATCTTGAAATAAACGGTTTTTCAGTGGACATTGAGAATACGGGAACCAAGGGACTCACGCGAGCACTTGAGGAATCCTATAATCTCGTCATACTGGATTTGATGCTTCCAGGTGCAGATGGGTTTATTATTTGCAAGCAGATTCGCAAGCAGAAGGATATTCCCATTATCATGATCAGTGCGCGGGGAGAAGATATCGATAAGGTGAGAGGCCTCGGTCTTGGTCTGGATGACTATATGACTAAGCCCTTCAGCCCCAATGAACTTGTCGCAAGGGTCAAGGCGCACATCAAACGTTATGAGACCCTCAAGGGTTCAGGGGACGTGAGTGAGGACGCAGCCATACGCATACGCGGTCTTGAAATCAACCCAAAGACCCATCAGGTCTTTATTGACGGCAAAGAGGTTGTGTTGACAGTTAAGGAGTTTGAGCTCCTCCATCTACTGGCGGGCAGTCCCAACAAAGTCTTTACTAAAGAGGAAATATTCCAGAAGGTATGGGGCTTTGAAGCAGACCAGGACATTCCCACAATCACAGTCCACGTAAGACGCATTCGCGAAAAAATCGAAAGAGATCCCAGTGAGCCTGAATATGTCAAAACCATATGGGGTGTGGGATATAAGTTAAATTAAGAAAAAGGACGTCATTTAAAAGATCGGATAATTCCAATCCATTATATGACGTCCCTTTTTTATGTATGCCTATTGGCAGCTGTTTCAATGAACATATGATGCTGATTAAACGGCACGATTTTTCGAAATGATTTCGACAATTGCCTTCAAATCTTCTACTGGAATATCTGAATGCTCAAGGTCCTTTGCAATGCTCAGGTATTTTAAATCTACAGTCTTAAGCAGTTCAGGCAGCTTTTGACGATCAACGATGATGCCGTCAACGACATCTGTATTGCCAACCATATAATCAACTGTGCAGCCCAAAACCTTTGCGAGCTTTACAAGTGTGTTGATTTTTGGTTCACGAAGGCCGTTTTCGTATCTGGATAGCGAAGCTTCTGTGATGCTTGCGAGTTTTGCGAGTTGTTTTTGAGTGTAGCCCATTTCTGTACGCAGTTGTGTGATTTTTTTTCCGATTGAGTTCATGGTATAGTGCCCCCTAATAACTTTTTGAATTGGGATAGAGCAAAAAATGCTCGAATTCATAATATTATATACAAATGGTCTACCCAGATTTCTTTAATTGTACAATAAAAATCGGCAAAGTGCAATTATTGTCGAAAAATGGCGAATGCCATTATTGCAAGGGCAAAATGATCTTGAATGTCGTGCCGTGATTTTCCTTGCTGCGCACGTGAATGGTGCCGCCATGGGCTTCAATAAGCTCTTTGCATATGGCGAGGCCGAGGCCGGTTCCCTTGCTTGAGGAGCTGCGCACCTTATCGATTTTATAAAAATGGTCAAAGATGTAGGGCAGGTCCTCTTCAGACATGCCAATGCCGTCATCCTGGATGAAAATCAAATAAAAGGCTTCCCGAATATCCGTTGAAACGATAATTTTACTCTGGGTGAACTTCAAGGCGTTGTCTATGATATTGTCGAGAACCTGACCAATACGGTGCGGGTCAACATGGAGTTTTCCTGGTTTTAGAGGTCGGGTTACAGAGAATTGCAGGCTGCTGTCCTTGAGCTCATGTTCCCGTGTTGAGAGAATCTCCTCGAGCAGCATGTCTGCGTCAAGAATCACAGGCTCGATCTTAAACTCTCCCAGTTCCATTTTGGAGAAAATGAAGAGGTCGTCTATAAGATGGTTGAGACGATTGCTCTTATCCCAGATGACTTTCAAGTAGCGCTGATAGGTCTCCTCATCAGAGACCAGTCCGTCCTGCAGGCCCTCTACATAGCCCTTGATGGATGTCAGTGGCGTTTTGAGATCGTGTGAAATACTGGCAATCAGTTGGCGTCTGGATTTTTCGTATTGCTCCTGCTTTGTCAGGGAGCTCTTGAGCTTGAGGCGCATATAGTCAAACTCCTGACAGAGCTTGCCGAACTCATCGTCCCTGTTGTAGTTCATTTGAAACTCCAAATCACCGGCCGCAATGCGTTCGGCCGCGTAGTTCAGTTCCCGAAGCGGATTGAGAATGCCGTCTGCAAGAATCTTTGACAGAATGAAAATCAAGGCGATGATGGTAAGAATGAAAATGACAATCATGATGACAGGCAGGTAAAACAGGAGTTCGAAGGCGCGACGCAGATTGATGTCCGGTTCGAGTACCAGGATGCCTGCGTAAGTGTTGTCAATGTAGACGTCAAGATTGAAAATATCCAGCTTGTTTTCGTTCTCTGTCATGGATGACAGTGAGTCCCCCTCAAGCAGGTGTGCACTGTCGTATTTGACATGCCGTGTGGTGTCTGCAAATACAGCGCGTTCGAACGACCTGTCAAGAACTGGTTGAAGGAGGGAATCCATTTCCCTCGGTGATTCAATGAGATCATAGTTGTCTGTAAAGAGTTCAAGCACCACATCGGCCTGACTGCTCAGATTGTCGAGATTCTCCTGAAGCGGACCTCCAAAAAAGCCACTGTTGAGGATGAAAAGGGTGAGAAAGACAATCATAAAGGGGGCGATAAGCAGGGATAAGAACGAAAGGATTATTCGTGCCCGAATGCCCATAATCAGTTGCCTCCCTTGAATTTGTATCCAATCCCCCATACCGTTTCAATGTAAATCGGATGGGATGGATCGCGTTCAATCTTTTCGCGAATCTTGCGTACATGAACCGTCACTGTGTTGATATCCCCGTACTCATTAAAGCCCCAGACGTTTTCAAAAATCTTTTCACGTGAGAGGGCCTGATTGATGTTCAGAGCAAGGTAATGGAGTATTTCAAATTCCTTGACAGAAAAGGGTACAATCTCTCCGCGGATTTTCACAATATGCGCAGAGGGGTCAATCTCAATATCACCAAATGCGAGGGTATCTGTTTTCTTGGTTTGTCCTGAAAGCTCGTTGAAGCGCCTAAGCTGGGACTGAACCCTTGCAATGAGCTCTCTTGGGCTAAAGGGTTTGGTAACGTAGTCGTCCGCGCCAAGTCCCAGACCTAAGATCTTGTCAGAATCCTCTTTTTTTGCCGACAGCATAAGGATGGGAATATTGGACGCGCTGCGTATGCGTCTGCATAGCTCAAGACCATCCATGATGGGCATCATGATATCCAGTATTGCCATGTCGGGCTTCTGATTCTGGAATATTTCAAGTCCCTCTTCGCCATTGTATGCGATGAGGACTTCATAGCCTGTAGCTTTAAGGTAGTCCCTGATCAAATCAGCAATTTCCTTTTCATCATCCACCACAAGTATTTTATATTTATCCATAAAGGGCCTCCATGAGATTATATTGTTTATGTAATAATACCATAGTATGGAAGAAAATAAGTTTCAAATTGGAGAGTTGTGACATTAGACTCTTGAAGACGGAAGACATAGCGTGTATTCTATCTACGGGGATGTGATGAAAATACATGAAATATATAGTGAAATGTTTTAAAGTACTTATAGCGCTCGTGCTGACGGTTGTTGTCATTTGTGTGGGAATAGACCAGTTCGTGGCGCTTTCGGCCAGCCGATATATAAATGTCAAGAATATGCCTCATTCGGAGGTCATACTGGTTCTCGGTGCGCGGGTAACGCCTCAAAAGGAACCGAGCGCCATGCTTGCGGATCGTCTAGACGCAGCAATTGAAGCTTATAACATGGGATATGCCGATAAGATTCTGGTCAGTGGTGACCACGACTCCATATACTATAACGAGGTTGGGGTTATGAAAGCCTATCTGGTTGAGAACGGTATTCCTGAAAAGAAGGTTGTTATGGACCATGCAGGATTCAGCACCTATGAATCCATGGTGCGCGCCAAGGAGATTTTTGGGGTTGAAAGCCTGATTGTGTCTACGCAGGGCTATCATCTGAAAAGGGCAGTCTATACGGCGAGAGCGCTGGGGATGGACGCCTATGGCATCAAGGCGGATAAAAGATTTGACCTCTATGTTCTTAAATACAGGCCAAGGGAGTTTCTTGCGCGGTTGAAGGATTTTGTCTACGTCCACATCATGCGTCCAGAACCCACTTATTTAGGGGAACCCATATCCATTAATGACGATGAACAGATTTCTCTGGTCTACTAGTCTCCTCTCAAAATATGAAGAAGGTCATCCAGAGTTGAAGAAAAATAAGAAAGACCGTGAAACGCATGTCGATGCGTACCACGGTCTTATTTATTGTTATGATTTGCTGCCCTTGCTGCCGCCAATCTTTGCATCGGCAAGGATATTTGATTCATTTGAAAACTGCAGTCTCGACTTTCGACGGTCCTTTCTAAAGCCAAGCTCTATGAGCTCTTCAAGAAGCTGCTCATAGGGTTTGCCAGCTTCAGCCCAAAGATAGAAGGCGAGGGAACCGGGAATCGTATTGAGTTCGTTCAGATAAATACTGTCATCTGCCTTGTCAATAATGAAGTCAAGACGGGTCACGCCGCTTGCATCTACAGCAAGGAATGCCTTCTTCGCAATCTGCTCGATTTCTTCACGCATGGCATCGGAAATATCAGCAGGAAGAATACGACTCAGAGATGCCATGCCGCCGTCCTTTGAGCCACCGGCTGCTTTAGCGCCCTTTGCACCACTGCCGCCCTTGTACTTATCCTCGTAGGAAAGAAACTCACTGGAAGTAAGGGGCCGCTCGCAAGCGGAAACAGAAACGCCTTCACAGTCACCGAGAACTGAAATGTTGATTTCCATAAGGTCTTTCACCATGCGTTCTACTAGCACTCGGTTTGTGAAGCTTCTGCAGAACTGAACCGCATCAACAAACTCATCGGGATTGTGGGCTACGGAAACGCCGACACTTGAGCCCATATTGGCGGGTTTTACAATGACAGGGTAGCCAATCTTTGACTCAACCTGTTTTTTCAAGGTGTCAGATTCCCTGAGCCAGTCATCTGAAGTGAACCAGACCCCTTCAATGACTGGAATGCCATTGGCCATGAGCACATGCTTGCAGACGGTCTTGTCCATTGTCAGCGAAGCGGAAAGCACATCGCATCCGATGTAGGGCAGTCCGGTCATTTCGAATATGCCCTGAATGGTACCGTCTTCACCAAAGGTGCCGTGGATAATTGGAAAGGCGATGTCGAGTTTGTCGACAAGTGGAGCGCCAAACCGCTTTACCGGGTTTGGAACAAGAACGACATCCCTGCCCTGACGAACCATATTTACCTTTGTGCACTTTTCAAGCAGTACAGGCATATCCTTGAAATTTTCAATAAGCTTAAGGGCTTCACCAGTGTACCAGTCGCCGCCCTTGTCTATGAAAACGGGAACAATTCTATAGTCTTTAAGATTTTTCAAGTGGTTCATTGCTTGAACCGCTGTAATGACAGACACTTCGTGTTCAACGGACTGGCTGCCGAAAAAAACGCCTAGGTTAATCATGAAAAACCTCCTTGTTATTCGTTGAATGCGTCAGGCAAGTCATTTTCAATAAGCATGACATCCTGAGCGGTCATAATGCTTTCGAGGTGATTGTAACCGTCCATGAAGGTGTCCGCAATATAAACAGCCTCTTGACTGAAACCGGCCTCGGAAAGACCTTCCTGAATGGGACGTGTTTGTTTTTTGCCAACAAGAACCACATAGTCACAGGCCTTTGCAATGTATGTACCAAAAGCTTTGTTCAGTGCGTCCTGTTCGTGTCCGAGCTCTACCATGCCTGGCGTGATTATGAATTTTCTATCGCCATCCATGGCTGCAAGGACTTGGAGTGCATTCTTTGAGCCTACTGGATTGGAGTTGAAAGCATCATCAATGATAATCTGTCCCTTACGCCCTTTGCGTAGAGAAAGTCTGTGCTCTGTCGGCGTAATATCCGACAGGCTGGACATGATTCTGAACATATCGGCGTTGAGCTCATTCGAAACAGCCAGTGCGCAAAGCACATTTGAAACATTATGTGCGCCCAGAAGCTGGGTGTTTGCACGCAGGGTAATGCCCGAAGGGAAGTTGAGGTCGAAGCTTGTGCCTTCTCCAGTAAGGGCCATATTGTTGCTGTGATAGCATTTTTCCATTTCAGGACATGCATATGTATCTACTCCGAAGCCTACATAATCAATATCATCACGCCTTGGGAGTGTTCTTATACGCTCGTCAGCCATATTGACCAGGGCCATGCCATCGGGCTTTATGCCCTCAAAGAGTTCCCCCTTGGTTTTGGCGATGTTTTCAATGGTGCCGAAAGTCTCCAAATGCTGAGGCCCAATTGAAGTTATGATGCCGAAGTCGGGACAGACCAGATCGCAGATTTCCTTGATGTCACCAGGTTCGCGAGCGCCCATCTCCACAATGAAAACCTGATGGGTCGGTCGCATCTGTTCACGTATCGTACGAATAACACCCATAAGCGTATTGTAGCTTGCCGGTGTGGCGAGTACGTTGAAATCTCTGCCGAGTGTATCCTTTATTACATTTTTTGTACTGGTCTTGCCATAGCTGCCTGTAATACCAATAACAATTCTATTGGGGTTCTCTGCCAAAATACGCTTTGCATCATTGTAATACCACTGGTTGATGGCGTTCTCTACAGGGGTGTTGACGATTTTTGCAGCCATGACAACTGCAAAGGAAGCCAGTGTGATTGCATAGCATAAAATCGAGGCCGCAAGTTGAGACGCGCTTAAGCCAATGAGGCAGACCAGTGTGCCGATCAGAACGGATGTGAAGAGAAGTCTTTTAACACGTGGTGTATAGATCAGTTTCTTCTTAACATCCCGTACGGAAACGAGGAGAAGATGGCCTTTGGCTGCCAGAAAAATAAATATTAGACTGAGCAGTGTCAAAAGATACTGCGGGCCTGCTTGTACATAGGCACTTCCTGCACTGAAGAGGCAGGCAAAAAGCATGAGATTGTCATTGCCTTTGATTCGGCGGTTGTGAGCGCCCTTTAGCCAGCGTGCGTACCTGTGATTTCTATAACTGTTCTGCTGAAACATATGGAGATCGAATTGGAGCTTTATCAGCAGATAAATCAGAGTGGGCAGTATGAGAAGGAGTTTATTTGTCATGAGCATCCTCCTGAATGAAACTGTTGATGATGGCCTTGAATCTTGCTGGCTGTTCCAGGTAGCTGTAATGCCCAGCGCCTTCGAAAACAATCAGTGCAGCACCTGGAATCTTCTGTTCCATTATATGTGCATCTGAAAGGGGCGTTGCAGTATCGGCACTTCCCCAAATCAGAAGGGTAGGGGCCGTGATTTTTGGCATGAGGTGCTGGAGGTCGTCATTGACAACCTTGGTAAGAACCTGTCGCATGGTTGTGGACGCACTCTTATAATCAGCAGAGCCAGCCTTATTTCTGTAGGCATCGATGAGATCGCCAAAGAGCGGTCGGATTCCTGGCACGCGCTCAAGGGCACGCATGGCCTTGTAGGTATATATTCTAATGTAATAGGCTGTTCCGCGAGTCGGCTTAACACCTGCGGCATCGACCAGAATGATCTTATGTATTGGCAGTCTTGATCCTAAAATGATGGATATTCTTCCACCAAATGAATGTCCGACAAGAATTGGATTTGCAATATTGAGTGCTTCCAAAAAGGCCTGTGTCATGTCAGCGTAATCATATACCGACCATATTTCGCCTGGCTCCTCTGAAAGTCCAAACCCTGGAAAGTCCAGCGCGTAGACCTTAAAACCTGATTTCACATAGGAAGCGACAGAGTCAAAGGATCTTAAATCGGTTCCCCAGCCGTGCAATAAAACCACAGGATGGCCATCGCCGTGTACTTCATAATGGACTTTTGTTCCTTTAATGGTTATAAACATATTTGCCTCTCGATTCCTAAAGATTTCATGAAGAAACGTGGTATTTCATCTCAAATTAGTTTATCATAAAGGGGGGTACAATACTAGATAATGCAATGGGTATATCCAGATTGTAAATTACCGCTTTTGGGTTTTGAAAAAAAGTGCTTGACGGTGACGGGGCAAGCGGATATACTAAATCAGTATTTTATTTTGAATAAAACGCACCCGGATAGGGTGCCTGCCCACCTGATTTCGTATCAGCTGGACATCAATAGAGTTTAGGGAAGTGAGCAGGTCATCCTTATGGGTGATCTCTCACTCTTTTTTTTGAAAAATACAGTTATTGGAAAGGGGTTAACATGGCAACGAAGTATATTTTCGTGACTGGCGGCGTTGTATCATCACTTGGTAAAGGTATCACAGCAGCATCACTTGGTCAGCTTCTTAAAGCGAGAGGCTTAAAAGTATCCATTCAGAAATTCGACCCGTACATCAACAAGGATCCGGGCACAATGAGCCCGTATCAGCACGGTGAAGTTTACGTAACTGACGATGGTGCGGAAACCGATCTTGATCTGGGTCACTACGAAAGATTTATTGACATCAACTTGAGCCAGAATTCTAATATCACAACAGGTAAAGTTTACTGGTCAGTTATTCAAAAAGAACGCCGTGGCGAATATCTGGGAGCAACAGTACAGGTTATCCCTCATATTACGAACGAAATCAAAGAACGCGCATATAGAGTTGCCAAAGAAGAAAACCCTGATGTAATCATTACTGAAATCGGCGGAACCGTTGGAGATATCGAGTCTCTGCCTTTCCTGGAAGCAATACGACAAATCAAGTATGATGTGGGCAAAGAGAATGTTATGTATGTTCATCTGACACTTGTTCCGTACCTAGGCAAGGCTGGCGAACTGAAAACAAAACCGACTCAGCACTCGGTAAAAGAGCTTAGAGAAATCGGTATTCAGCCGGACATGCTGGTATGTCGTACTGAAAAGCCTCTGAATGATTCTCTAAAGGAAAAAATCGGTCTCTTCTGTAACATGGATGCATCTGATGTTATCGAATGTATGGACGCGGACTCTATCTATGAAGTTCCACTGGTTCTTGAGCAGCAAGGTTTTGCAAGCAAGGTGTGTGAACATCTTGGTCTGAATTGCAGCACACCATCTCTTGACGAATGGAAGAAAATTGTTGAAATTGACAAGGCGGAAAAGGAAGTTGTCAACATTGGCCTTGTAGGCAAATACGTTGAGCTGCATGATGCTTACCTTTCTGTTGCTGAAGCGCTAAAGCATGCGGGTCTTGCAAACAATCTGGATGTTAAGATCAACTGGATTCATTCAGAGGATGTAACCCCGCTGACTGTTGATGAAATGCTTAAGGGCATGGACGGCATTCTTGTACCGGGTGGTTTCGGCGATCGTGGTGTGGAAGGTAAGATTGAAGCTACGCGTTATGCACGTGAAAACAAGGTACCATTCTTTGGAATCTGTCTGGGCATGCAGGTTGCTGTAATCGAGTACGCTCGAAATGTACTGGGTTACAAAAATGCACACAGCTCGGAGCTGGATCCAAATACGGAGTATCCTGTGATTGACCTTCTTCCTGAACAGCATGACATTGAAGACATGGGGGGTACACTTCGCCTGGGTCTTTACCCATGTAAGATTTCAGAAGGCTCTAAAGCGAAAGAAGCTTATGGTGACGCACTGATTTACGAGCGCCACAGACATAGATACGAGTTCAACAATCATTACAGAGATGCACTTGTGGACGCAGGTCTTGTTATCTCAGGCTTATCACCTGATGACAGACTGGTTGAAATTGTTGAGCTGAATGATCATCCTTGGTTTGTAGCGGGACAGTTCCATCCAGAATTCAAGTCAAGACCAACACGTTCTCATCCACTGTTTAGAGAGTTCGTAAAAGCATCAAAAGAAAACGCTTAAGAATCCTATTTAGATGAAGCAATAGATGAAATGAAATGTATTAACCCGGAAATCGGATGATGATTTTCGGGTTTTTTATTTACTGAAAGAAATAAGAGGGTAAGAAGATAGCAGGTGATGCATATGGAAAAAATAATGAGTCTATTAAAACTAAAAAAGGAAGCAGTGCTTTTGGATTCCCTGCCTTTTATCATCAAGACATTTTTGGCTATTTTGACGGCCTATTATATCGGAAGTCAAAATCCCATTGCCAGCAAAGATATGATTTCAGTTCTGTTTGGCCTTATTCTGACGCTTGAACCGGTCAATGTGACAGGCATGCGGCGTGGATGGGAACAATTCTTTGCCACGATGATCGGGGCTGGTACAACCGCCGTGATTATAACCGTTTTCGGCGTTCATGGTGTGACCATCGCTGCATCGGTTGCCCTGACACTCTATGTCTGCTTAAAGGTGAACTGGAGAGAAATTTCACCGGTGGCACTTTTTACGGCTATTTACATGACCCAGGCCATGCAGATCAATGCAGCTGGAACACCCAGTGTACTTCTGACAATGCGTCTTAGGATCATTGCACTGGGATTTGGCGTCTTCACAGCGGTTGTTTTCAACTTTATTTTCTCTATGATTCAATACAGAAGTCTGGGCAACAAGCGCATAGTTTTTCTTATGAAAAGTCTGCTTAACAATATGGACCGCCTTGAAAAAAGCCTGAGAAATGGTGCGCTGGACCAGATATCCATTTATCAGTATGACCTTGTTTCAGTTTTTAATGATATTGATTCGGTCAAGGGCCTATTTGAAGACATGCTCAGAGACAATGCAAAGATTCGCAAGCGCATTGGTGTTTCCGATGAACGCATGCGTGCAAAAATAAGTGCTGCGACAAGACTGCGCGTCGTCTGCCATCTTTTGTTTGACACACAATTCATACTCGTAGAAGATGGCCATATGTTGGATCAGGCGGAGGTGCGCCTGGCGATAGCAGATCAACTGAGTCTTCTGATGGATCAGCTTGGTAACCTGAAGGACTATACAGAAAAGCGTACTGGAAAGATTGGTGCTGTGGAGGTGGCTATGCCGACAGAATCCCAGTCTGGAAACTTGAACCGCATCCAGTCAAACCTGTTTGAAATGCATCTTGTCCTGAACCGAATTGTAGGGACTATGGAGAACATGATTGCAAAATAGTACACGAATGAGTAGTCTTAATTAAAGCAGTAGACTGAGGTCTGCTGCTTTTAAGTGCAAAAATGTCTCGGGAATCAAATTGTATTATATAAAATGTAAAGAAATATTTGCAATGTCATATGGGAATTTAGTTATAATAGACAATAGGGATATGGATTCAGTTCTATACGATTATAATGGTGATGATTCAGAGAGTGGAAAGGGGTCTATTAATGAAGAGGTATATGAGAAGAGCCATGTCGATGACACTGGTCGCGACATTGCTGATTGCTCAGGCCACACCGACCTATGCGGGGTTTGGCAGTTGGATCAAAGACGCTGTAGAAGATGTTGGCGATGCGGTGGATGACGCGGCGGACTGGACGGAAAATGCCGTCGAAGACGCGGTGGACTGGACAGACGGTGCTGTGGACGACGCAGTGGACTGGACAGACGGTGCTGTGAATGATGCGACCAGCTGGACAGAGGGAGCAATTGATGATGCAAGCAACTGGACGGAAAATGCAGTCGATGATGCTGCAAACTGGACAGAAGGCGCATTTGATGATGCAACAGACTGGACGGAAGGTGCCATTTACGATGCATCCAACTGGACAGAAGGTGCCCTTGAGGACGTTGGCGAAGTAACGCTTGATGGACTTGAAATCGTTGGTGAAGCAGCTGTAACGGTTGCTGAAGGTGCGGTAGGTCTTGCAAAAGATGCTTACAATCTGATTGCAAATATTGAGGTGGATTTCAGTGTGCTCAAATGGGATCCCCTGAAAGGTCTTCCGACACTGACAATCAATGAGAATGAAATGACAGACCTGTTTTCTTCTGATAATGGTATGATCACAGGCTTACATAATGTCAGTGACCGTGCGCTGACTGCGACAACCTATACAAGACTTAAGAATGAACTTGAAAAAGCAGGCATTCCAGCTTATATTGTTGATTTTGCCCTTGAGAATGTCGCTGGCGTTGACGGCGAAGACATCGGTGCAGAACTTGTTAAGTTCCTGCCGCTGAATATCGTTTATGGAGACCTGTTGGGTGGCATTGTCAATGAAGTCATCAATAACGAGTCCTTCAGGGAGATTGATATGTTTACTGAGGCACTTGTGCCAAGTGACAGGGTTGAAGGATTCACCTTCGAATATCAGATTCCAGTTGAAAAAATTCAGGCAATTGGAAACAACCTTCACGTCGTTGTAAGCGGTATTGAAGGCGGATTCCGTGATAAGCTGAAAGTCAATATTCTCAAAGAGGATATGAATGGTGTAATCCAGACATTTGCGGCAGATAAACGTGCCCTGAATGGCAATGAACTGGCATATGAAGCGCTGATTCTTGACGCTGGAACCAATGTTAAGAACATTTATGTTCAGGTCGTGAATGATTTTGTTGTCCCTGCTGATCCGTCAAAGGACATAGCACAGGGCATTCAAAAGGGTCTGAACAGCCTTATCGAAGGAAGAAGCCCAATCAGCAACCAGGCAGCACGCGATATTGAAGGCATTCTGGATGACATCAATTTGAATGAAATTGCTGACAATGGTGATGTTGGAACCATTATCGCCGATAAGATCATTGGACAGATTCCGGTACTGGGCACACTGATCCAACTGGGTGGCATCAATGATTATATCGCTGAAGGCATACGCATCATTGTCAATCAATCGGAAGTGCGTTCTTATGCGAAGCTGGAAGATTTCCACGTGTACGCTGCGGGCTATGACTCTCAGGCATCGCTTGAAACGGCAGTGGCTTCAGCAACGACAGCTGCAGATATGGGTGAAGGCCATGCATACTATGACCTTTATGACTTCTCAGATGACAACGAGTGGGTTGAAACTGAAGGTGAAGGATGGGAGACAGAGGGTGAGCTGACATGTTCGACAACAGCCCATGGTAATGCCTTCATTGATGGCAAGGTTTACAGCAACTTTGTTGCCGAAGCAGATATGACGCTGAATTCAGGCGGAAATGCCGGGCTGATTTTCCGTACGGGTGAAATTGAAGGCACAGTCAATGACTACAATGGTTACATGGCAGGAATCGGTTTTGATGGCAGCAAAGGCGTAGCGTTTATCGGGCGTGCCAACCATGACTGGAACAATCTGCACGGGAGCAGCGTGGGTATTGCACCGGGTGGTACGTATAGACTCCGTGTTGTTGCAACAGGCCCTATTCTAGAACTTTACGTTGATGGTGCTCTGGCTGTAAGAACAGTAGACGAGACATTCACAAAGGGCGGCATGGGCTTCCAGGTTTGGAATGGCGATGCAGAATTTGAAAATCTCACTGTTGCAGAGTATCTGCCGGATAATACACTCAGATACGATTTCGCATACGATATGCCACAGACAAATCAGCTGACAGAAAACTGGCAGGTTAGAGAGCATGAATACTCAACGCAGTTAAAGGCAGCGAGCAGAAAGAAATCAAACGAGTATATGATCATTGACGAGGAAGGTTATGAGAATGTACTTGTAAGCGTTGACATCACGCCAACTAAGGATGATGGAAAATCTGGTCTTCTTGTAAGAACCACAGATTTCAGCGGCGACGTGCCGAATGATGGCTATTATATTGGTCTTGAGGCTGACAAGAAGGGCAGAGGCACAGTGATCCTTTACGAAGTAAAAGATGGCGGTCAGCTTAAAATCATCACAAGCTCGGATGCAGAAGCTGAAGAGGATATGCCAAATGCAATGACAGTCAAGCTTGAAAATGACAGCATCATTATCATGGTCAATGGTGAAGAGGTCATCAACACAGTATCGCAGCACGCGACTGAAGGATTTATTGGCTTTGCGACACTCAACTCTTCCGCATATTATGACAACTTGAGCATCATAGACCTTGGACTGAGAACCAAGAGTATCTCTGAAGAATCACAATTGGTTGAAAATAAATAGAAATTGAAGCAATACGAATACACTGCAGGGACCTATTCAAAGTAGGTCCCTTTTTGCGTTTTGTTTTCAGGCCAAACTAAATTTTTTAACTAAAATGTGGATACATGTTTTTTCAATTCCATATCGGGTAAATAATTCATTGTTATGCGTGACCCAGCAAGGAGAAGGGTTTGGAGCATATGCCAAATACCTCGTGCACTTCATCTGGGCCTTGCTTAGCCTATTGTTGAAAGCGTTTGAAAGGAAGGTGTCGTAATGGTAAGAGCTGTTCAAGAGAAGACGGTTTCTCTGGACCTGAAGGACCTGCCGCAGGAAAAACTGCAGGAACTTGATGCATACATCGACAGCTTAGAGGACAAGCAAGGTTCTCTAATTCATATTCTGCACAGGGCGCAGAATTTGTTTGGGTATCTTCCGATGGAAGTCCAGCTGCATATTGCAAGAAAAGTAGATATTCCTGGCGCGAAAGTATTTGGTGTAGTCAGCTTCTATTCCTATTTCACAACGGAACCGAGAGGTAAGCACACCATCAGTGTCTGTATGGGGACTGCCTGCTTTGTAAAAGGCGGGGAACATGTCCTTAAAAAATTCATGTCAGAACTCGGCATTGAGAAAAACGGCGGCATGACTGAAGATAAAATGTTCACAGTGCGCGATGTCAGATGTATCGGCGCATGTGGACTGGCCCCTGTTGTCATGGTCGGGGAAAAGGTTTATGGCCATGTGACACCTGACGATGTTGCCGGAATTATCGATGAATACAGAAAGGAGTCTGATGATGCCAATTAAATCTCTGGATGAACTCAAAAAAATCCGCGATGAGCATATGAAAAAAGTTGAGCTTCGTGAGACGGGTCAGGTAGAAGGCGACACAATCGAGGTTCTGGTAGGCATGGCAACCTGCGGTATTGCTGCAGGTGCAAGAGAGACCCTAACTGCCATACTCGACGAGATTGAGAAAAAGGGACTTAAAAATGTGCGCGTTGTCCAAGTGGGCTGTATGGGCTACTGTCACTCAGAGCCAACTGTTCAGGTCAACAAGCCTGGTGCTGAGCCTGTTCTGTATGGAAATATGGATAGTAGTACGGTTAGCGAGCTCTTTGAGAAGCACATTGAAGGTGATGAGCTACTCGACGATCACATACTGATTAAAACATTCAATAAGGCGTAGGGAGGGATCGAATTGGCAAAGTTTAGAAGCCATATCATGGTCTGCGGCGGTACTGGCTGTGTCGCGTCCCGGAGTGAAGAGCTCATCGACGCACTGAGGTCGGAACTGAAGACTGTCGGCTATGATGATGAAATTAGAGTTGTTAAAACAGGTTGCTTTGGATTTTGTGGTCAAGGTCCAATCATCAAGGTGCATCCTGACAATGTCTTTTATGTGAAGGTCATGCCTGAAGATGCAAAAGAAATTGTGGCGGAGCATATTGTAAAGGGCCGTGTGGTTGAGCGTCTGCTCTTCGAAGACCCTGAAGCAAAGGTGAAGCAGGACAAGCATTCACAGATGAATTTTTACAAGAAGCAGTATCGCATAGCACTTAGAAATTGCGGTACGATTAATCCTGAAGATATAAATGAATATATTGCCTTTAGAGGCTATGAAGCACTTGGCAAGGTGCTTACAGAGATGAAACCTGAAGATGTCATTCAGGTGGTTAAGCAGGCTGGTCTGCGCGGAAGAGGCGGTGGCGGCTTCCCAACAGGTCTGAAGTGGGAGCTTACATACAAGGAGCAAAACGACGAAAAGTACATCATGTGCAACGCCGATGAGGGCGATCCAGGCGCATTTATGGACCGTTCCATTCTAGAGGGCGATCCACACAGCGTTATTGAGGCCATGGCCATTGGCGGCTATGCAATAGGCGCTTCAAAGGGCATCATTTACATTCGCGCGGAGTATCCGCTTGCAATCAAGCGGCTTCAGATTGCTATGGATCAGGCACTTGAAGCTGGTCTTATAGGCGATGATATTTTCGGAACAGGCTTTAATTTTGGTCTGGAAATAAGACTTGGCGCCGGGGCCTTTGTCTGTGGCGAGGAAACGGCACTCATTCATTCGGTTGAAGGCTGTCGGGGCGAGCCTACCAAAAAGCCGCCGTATCCTTCTGTTTCGGGATATAAGGGCAAGCCGACGTGCGTGAACAACGTCGAGACATATGCGAACATCCCACCGATCATTTTAAATGGCGCAGAGTGGTTCAGTGCTATAGGCACGGAAAAATCAAAAGGTACCAAGGTATTTGCCCTGGCAGGCAAGGTAAACAACGTTGGTCTCGTTGAAGTGCCGATGGGGACGACACTGAGAGAAATCATTTACGATATTGGCGGAGGCATTCACAACGATAAGGAATTCAAGGCAGTACAGACTGGCGGGCCATCAGGAGGCGTAATCACAGTAGCTGACCTTGACACACCTATAGATTATGAAAGCTTGAAGGCAATTGGGTCCATGATGGGATCGGGCGGCATGATCGTTATGGACGAAGATGATGACATGGTTAACATTGCGAAGTTTTATCTGGAGTTCACACAGGAAGAGTCGTGCGGCAAGTGTACGCCTTGTCGTGTGGGCACACGCAGGCTTTTCGAAATGCTTGAAAAGATCACAGCTGGTGAAGGCACCATGGAAGATATTGAGAATATGGAAGAACTCTGTTACATGATTAAGGACGCGGCGTTATGCGGTCTTGGCCAGACTGCGCCGAATCCGATCCTGTCGACACTCAAGTACTTCAATCAGGAGTATTTGGATTATGTGACTGGAAAGAAAAAGACCAAGTATTCAATTGACCCGGACAAGTGTATCGGATGTACCGCATGTGCGAGAAAATGTCCGGTGGACTGTATTTCAGGCGAGGTCAAAAAGCTCCATGTTATTGATGAAGATGCATGTATCGCTTGTGGTGCATGTTATGACGCGTGTAAATTTGACGCAGTACTAAAACCTTAAAGGAGGTGGCAGATATGGATATGATTAAATTAACAATTAATGACATGGAAGTTGAAGTTCCTAAGGGAACGACGGTTCTTGAAGCAGCAAAAAAAGTTAATGCGCACATTCCGACGCTTTGCCATATGGACCTTCACGGTTTTGGTATTGTCAATCAAGTGGCGTCCTGCAGAGTCTGTATGGTTGAGGTGGAGGGCCGTCCCGCACTGGTTCCTTCATGCTCTGAGGAAGCGACTGGCGGAATGGTTGTCAGAACCGACTCGGTTCGGGCCATTACAGCGCGCCGAATTGCAGTAGAACTGCTGCTTTCAAACCATCCGAAAGACTGTCTGACGTGTGCAAAGAATCTGGAATGTGAATTGCAATCCCTCGCACAGGAGCTTGGTGTCAGGGAAATACACTGGGAAGGTGATATGATGGATTATCCTCTGGATACATCATCCTATGCCCTTGTCAAAGATCCCAACAAGTGTGTTATGTGCAGAAGATGTGAGACCATGTGTAATGACGTCCAGTCATGCGGAATTTTATCAGGACTCAATAGAGGCTTTGATGCCTTTGTAGGTCCGGCTTTCAACTTGCCAATGGCGGAAACATCATGTACATTCTGCGGTCAGTGTGTGGCTGTTTGTCCTACGGCTGCCCTGACTGAAGTGAATAATACCAAGAAGGTATGGTCCGCTATCAATAATCCTAAGAAGCATGTGGTGGTTCAGGTTGCGCCTGCCATTCGTGTGGCTGTAGGAGAGCTTTTCGGCATGGAGCCTGGTACGATTTCAACAGGCCAGCTCGCAGCGTCTCTAAGAAGAATGGGATTTGACGCTGTATTCGATACAGACTGGGCTGCAGACCTGACAATTATGGAAGAGGCCTCAGAACTTGTGCACCGCATTGAGCACAATGGCACACTGCCAATACTGACTTCCTGCTGTCCTGCATGGGTGAAGTTCTTTGAACATCAATTCCCGGACATGCTGGACATTCCATCGTCATGCAAGTCACCACAGATTATGCTGGGTGCCATGGCAAAATCTTATTATGCAGATCAAATTGGTATTAATCCTGAAGACATTGTTGTGGTTTCCATCATGCCATGTCTTGCCAAAAAGGCCGAAGCGGCAAGGAGCGAGCTTACAAAGGATGAAAACCAGAATGTCGATGTCGTTGTAACAACCCGAGAATTCGGCGCAATGCTTAGAGAAGCGGGCATTGACTTTGCCTCTCTTCCTGAGAGTGACTTCGATTCACTCCTAGGTGAGTCAACGGGTGCTGGTGTCATTTTCGGTACAACAGGTGGCGTTATTGAAGCCGCAGTGCGTACGGCTGCTGAATGGATCACAGGTGAAGCCCTTGAAGAAGTGGATTATCACCAGCTTCGTGGTCTTGAGGGCATTCGTGAGGCAACTGTGAAAATAGGCGATATGGATGTCAATATCGGTATCGCACATGGTCTTGGAAATGCGCGCAAGCTGCTTGAAGATATTCGTGACGGCAAGTCCAAGTACCATGCCATTGAAATCATGGCATGTCCTGGCGGCTGTATTGGTGGCGGCGGTCAGCCGTATCATCATGGCGATATGGATATTATCAGAAAGCGTGCTGAAGCCATTTATAAGGAAGACGCCATGAAGACCAGAAGGAAGTCCCATGAAAATCCGATGATTAAGAAAATCTACGATGAGTATCTGGGTAAGCCATATGGAGAGAAGGCGCACGATCTGCTTCATACCCACTACGTTAAGAGAGAAAAGATTTAAAGCTGGAAAGATTCTGGCTGCAGGGCTGATGAGGTCCAATGACAGCTAGTGGAATCAAGAAAACATAAGCCCGTGATGACCGTCTGCACAGACCTGTTGTCATGGGCTTGTTTCATGGTGGGCATCCACTCGAATTATCTTAATTACAAAGGAAAATTTGCATTTGAAGCCATGCATAAAGTGTATAATGAGAGGTAAATACTGGGGTGATGATCAGCGCAGAATAGAGAATGACGTGGAGGAAGATATGAAGAAAAAGAGTTTACTCAGGATGATGACACTTGTTGTGGCTGCGGTGCTGATTCTTTCGGGATGCAGCGGCGGCACACCTGTCGTCGAAGAAAAGACAGCGCCTGAGCCGGTGGAGACTGCTTTGGATGAAACAGAAGACAAGCCACAGTCGGATTTGGAAGAAAAGCAAATTAGCGAAAAGACTGCTGACAATCAGATGCATGTTTATGCAGGTGGCCGCCATACCTTGGCTTTAAAAGCCGACGGTACACTTTGGGCATGGGGATCAAATGATGAAGGTCAGCTTGGAAATGGCATGCGGACGACGTACCCGACTTGGGAGGCGCAGTTTGCAGAAGAAGCGGGAGCGGCATTTGTACCGCTTGAAAACAATGATTCATATGTTCCTATTCAAGTTATGGAAGGCATCATAGATGCGGCTGCAGGAGGCAGTGCATCATACGCGGTGACAGAGGCACACCAGCTCTATGCATGGGGAGGAAACACCTATCTGCAGCTGGGACTTGCTGATATGAACCGCAGCCTGATTCCGCTACCTGTCATGGAGGATGTGGCACGTGTTTACGCATCAGACATGCAAGCTGCAGTCATTAAGACGGACGGCTCCCTGTGGTTTTTCGGATACCAACCCAAAGACTATACCTATGACGTTGAGCGGGATGTCATTATTCATCCGCTGACAGCGCCCATAGAGATTATGAAAGATGTTAAAGACGTGGCACTGACAGGAAATGGCGTCATGGCTCTGACTGAGTCTGGAGATGTCTATGCCTGGGGAAGCAGGAATGCGGTAGGCTTTGAATATGCAGACGCCGATGCGGACTACGTGCTTGAACCTGTCAAAGTCCTTGAGGATATGAAGCTGATATCAAATGCGGGCCAGGTTCAGATGGCCGTAAATATGGCGGGCAAGCTCTTTACCTGGGGATTTAATGGCTATTCTGGAAGTCTGGGTGTTGAGACGGATGCTTTTTATGTGAATGAGCCGGTGGCTGTTATGGACCAGGTCAAGGCCATAGCGGAAAGCATGGCCTTGACAGAGTCAAACACGGTTTACGCATGGGGAGACATTCAGGCAGGTTATGATACCATGGTAGACTCGGGTGTTGCAGGTGGCGGTCTGATTGGACCAATTGCAGAGTATGGACCGATTCCAATTGTCCTGTTTGAAGGTGCTCTCGAGATGGCACGTGCCGATAGACTCTATGTGATAGATCAGGATGGTGTCTTGTGGGGCCTAGGGAATAACCAGTTTGGCAAGCTGGGGGATGGATCGGCAACATCCTACACTTACGAGCTCTTTGATGACGGAGAGTATACAGAGGTCTCTGTAAAAATACAAGAAAATAGCAACAGAGCCGACTGGGTCAGGATTATGGATTTGAATGAGTAAGTGCTACAAGAGTTGAAGATAGCCAATTTATTAGATAATTCTAAAAATACGGTTGACAGAAAATCCATTAGCCGCTAGAATAAATATCAACATCGACGCAAGATTATAAGGATTTAAAATCAGTGATTGGAAGTAGTACTCAATGTGTGAATGTTACAGCGAGCCGGGTTTGGTGGGAGCCGGTACAGGAGCAGTTGAGGAATGGATCCATGAGATTCCGCACGAACCCACTTAGGTGGCAGTAGTGTCAGGACGGGTAAGGTTTCCGTTATAGAACCGGAATATCGGTTAGAGTCATGAAAATCTTCCTCACTCTGCGTTGCTGATATAAAATTGAAGCGATTACGTGCCCTTGCACGCGCACGATTCAATTTTCTATCGCGCCTTGATTGAGAAAAATTTCAAAGCCTCTAACAGCTTGGAATTTTAAAAAGTTGTTAGAGCCATGAAATGTCCTCTGACCCGTATTTGATAGAGTGAAATGCGAAAGCATTATCTTGGGTGGCTAACACGAATTTATAAGCATAATTCGTCCTGATGAGGGATGGATTATGCTTTTTTTACGTTAAAGACTAAGAAATGCACAAAAAAGAGCAAAGGACTTTATCAAATTTTATTTGAATAAAGCCCTTTGCTCTTTTTTGTATATGGCGCGACCAGCGACATGAGCAACCATAGGTTGCTCAGGCACTGTAAACGAAGTTGAGGATTGATTGAATAGACAACACTACACAGACTGCATGAACAGATAAAGGAGACGCACAATGAGAAATGTAGAAATTGAAAGACTGTCCCACGAACGCATACCCTATGAAAACACACCGGATCCACTGATCATATTCAAGACCTTCAAGGGAAAGGGTAACGGATTTCTTTTGGAAAGTGCCGACAGATGCGGTGAAATCGGACGCTTTTCACTGATTGGCATTGAGCCGATTATAGAACTTGAAGCGACAGGCGCGCAAATACGTCTTCGTGTTGAGAGCGAAATAGAAACTTTTGAAGGCAATCCCTTTGATGTGATGGAGGCCCTTCTAAAGCATAATCAGGAGAAAATCGGAGATTTGCCATTTTCGAGCGGCGGTCTGGCAGGCTGGATCGGATACGACGCCATACGACATATAGAGACGATTCCCCAGCAACATAAGGAAGCTGAAATGGCAGATATCCATCTGATGCTTCCAAGGAGCCTTATGATTCTCGACAGAGATGAAAAATGCATAGACCTCATTACCTTCGGTGTCAAATCATCTGATGTTGATCAGGAGACTGAACAGGCCCGACACTTCTCTAAAAAAGAACTTGAAGGGTTCTTGGAAACAGGACAATTTAAAAGCAGCGGCTTCGAAGAGACGCTCCTAGCGGCAAAAGACGGTCTGTCAGCACCGGACCTGGTTGAGAAGTGGACCTCGAAGACGTCGAAGGAGACCTTCAAGAAGAGCGTTGCGACCGCAAAAGACCATATTCAAAAAGGGGACACCTTCCAACTCGTATTTTCAAGAAGGCTGACCAAGGAAACGGAAATTGGTGCGGAAGCACTTTACGAGACCCTGAGGCACATCAATCCATCCCCATATATGTTCATTGTGGACACGGACAAGACCCAGGTTGTGGGCGCCTCGCCAGAAACAATGGTTCACCTGAAAAGCGGCAAGGTGACCATACACCCTATTGCGGGAACACGACCAAGAGGCAGCAGCGAAGCTGAAGACATTGCCAATGAGGTGGAACTAATTGAAGATGTCAAAGAAAACGCAGAGCATCTTATGCTGGTCGACCTGGCGCGGAACGACATTGGAAGAATTGCAAAATTCGGAAGCGTGGAAGTCCCCAAGTTCAAAACCGTGGAACGCTTCTCCCATGTCATGCACATCGTCTCTGAGGTAACCGGAAAAGTCGACAGTGAAATGAGTGCCATAGATGTGTTCAAATCCTGCTTTCCAGCGGGCACTGTATCAGGGGCCCCAAAGATCATGGCCATGAAAATCATAGACGCAAACGAGCCTGTAAGACGCGGCGTGTACGCAGGTGCCGTAGGCTGGATTGCAACAAGTGGAGATATCGATACCTGCATTGCCATTAGAACAGCAGTGCTTTCAGATGGAAATGTATCCATTCAGGCGGGTGGCGGTATCGTTCAGGACTCTGAACCGGAGTTCGAGTTTATGGAAACCGTGCACAAGTCCGGCAGCATTATGCAGGCGGTTCATATAACAGAAAAAATAGCGTGTCTTAAGGAGACGGCTTCAAGCACAGAGGAGGAAATATCATGATTCTGGTAATAGACAACTACGACTCATTCACATATAACATCGTACAGTATCTGGGGAGTCTCGGCGAAGAGGTAGAGGTTGTACGGAACGACAAGTTCAAGCTTTCGGATATCGCTGAGATGAACCCGGAAGCCATTGTCCTCTCACCGGGACCTGGGCATCCTTCTGAAGCGGGTCTGACATGTCAGGTCATCGAAACCTACAAGGACAAGATTCCGATGATGGGTGTATGTCTTGGACATCAGGCAATAGGCCTTGTCGAAGGCGGTACGGTTAATGAAGCAAGGCAGCAGCTGCACGGGAAAATCAGCCGAATAGACCTGTCAAACGATGCCATATTCAACGAACTGGGCAGCAAGATGGATGTGGTCAGGTACCATTCCCTGGTTATTGATAAAAATACTTGCCCACAGACCTTAAAGGTTCTTTCGACAGATGCCCACGGTGAAATAATGGCAGTTCGACATGTGGACTATCCTGTGTACGGCGTCCAGTTTCATCCGGAATCCTACAGTACAAAAAACGGCATGAAAATACTTGAAAACTTTATTCAGATTGCGAAGACAAAGGGCCATGGCTGCCCACTAGGACAGGAGGTCAACTAAATGACTTATACAGTAATGCTCACCAACGGAAACGATTTGTCGCTGGAGTCTGCGAAAGAAATGTTCACGACTTTCTTTGAGGGGGCAGCCAGTGAAGTGGAAATGGCAAGTATTCTTACAGCTCTTAAGATCAAAGGTGAATCGGCCTCGGAAATCGCGGGTGCGGCACTGGCGATGATCGAGAAGACAAGTCAGTCGGACCTGTCCTATCCCGTTTTCGATACATGTGGAACTGGCGGAGACGGCAGTGGTAGCTTCAACATTTCGACGGCGGCCGCTTTTGTGGTTGCGGGTGCCGGGGGCAAGGTGGCAAAGCACGGAAACAGGTCTGTGACAAGTCGTTCTGGCAGCGCAGATGTCTTGGAAGCACTTGAAGTCAATATTGAACTCGATGAAAAACAATCCATCAAGGCGCTTGAAGAAACGGGAATCGGTTTCTTCTACGCACCGAAAATACACAAGAGCATGGGCGCGGTTATGCCGGTCAGAAGAAGCCTTGGCTTCAGAACCATCTTCAATCTGATCGGACCGCTTTGCAATCCTGTGAAGCTTCAAGGACAGATCATTGGTGTTGGTGATCCATCAAAACTCGAAACCATGGCGGATGCCGGTGTTTTGATGGGCATGGAGAGTACCCTCTTTGTTTGCAGTCAGAACGGTATGGACGAGCTTACCCTGGAGGGCAAGAACAAGGGCATTCTCGTTCAAAACGGCACGAAGACAACCTACGAGATCAGTGCAGGTCAACTGGGGCTCATGGAAGTGGCAGACAAAGCCTTAAAGGGCGGAACGGCTGAAGAAAACGCCAAGATTATGGAAGGTGTACTCAGCGGTTCGCCATCGGCCTATCGGGATGCAGTAATACTCAATGCCGCAGCGGTGCTCTTTGTAGGTGGTATTGCAAATAGCTTTGAAGAAGGTGTTGAAATAGCGGCACAGACAATTGACAGCGGCGCAGCCAAGGATAAGCTTGAAGCCCTGAAACAGAAGACGAATGAAATGGCAGGTATGTGATGCACGATATATTAAGGGAAATTGTCTCAAAGAGAAAAATGCGGATTGAGTCCATAAAGGCTGGCTACACAAGAGAAGAAAGACTTGAAATACACCGATGTGCCCTGGACCAGAAAAGACGGCTGCGTATCAGCTTCGGACAGGCACTTGAATATTCAAAGAGCAGCCGGGCGGTGATCGCTGAGTTCAAAAGAGCCTCGCCGTCAAAGGGAGACATCAATATAGGGGCGAATCCTGCTGAACAGGCTGTGAAATACGAAAAAAGCGGGGCTGCATGTATATCCGTGCTGACTGAACCAGACTATTTCAAGGGAAGCCTGATTGATCTGCAGGCGATTGCAAAATCCACTGCCCTGCCAATTCTCTGTAAGGATTTTATCGTGGACAAGATTCAGATAGATTTTGCAAAGCTCAGTGGCGCGGATGCCATCCTCCTCATCGCAGCAGTGCTGAATCAGGCCGATATGGAGGAACTCTACAAGTACGCACGTCTTCTTGAGCTTGATGTTCTGGTTGAAGCCCACAATCAGCTTGAGATGATTAAAGCGCTGAAGCTGAAGGACGCGATTATTGGCATTAACAACAGGAATCTGAAAACCTTCAGAACAGATATTAGTACCACAGAACGTCTTACAGCGCTTATTCCAGCCGGACGTCTCGTTGTAAGTGAAAGCGGTATTGAGACGTCAGAGGACATGGATCGGCTGAAGGAAAGCGGCGTGCATGCGTTTTTAGTCGGTGAAACGCTTATGCGAAAAGGGGACGAAGCCTTTATTAGAGCCTTTGTCGGCGCACCGGAAGAACCGAAAATCAAGATTTGCGGTCTTACACGTGCAAGTGATGTGCGTGTTGCCAATCAGCTTGGCATCGACTATGCGGGTTTTGTCTTTGCAAAAAGCAGGCGTCAGGTTTCACCTGAAGAAGCAAAAATACTGATTTCAGAGCTTTCCAGTAACATTCGGACGGTCGGTGTCTTTGTTGACAGGCCTAAGGAAGATGTACAGCGTATAGCACAGGTTTGCGGGCTGGATATTGTTCAGCTCCACGGTTCGGAAAGTGCCATGGGGTATGACTTGGACAGGCAGGTTTGGAAATCTGTTTCAGTAAAGGACGACGAAGAGCTGAAACTGCTTGAGGACCAAGGGGCTTCGGGCGTTGTGTACGATACATTCAGCCCAGCTCAAGCAGGTGGAACAGGAAAACAGTTTGCATGGAAAAAAGCCCTTCCTGGAGAAGGCGTCATCAGAATCGCTGCCGGGGGTCTTGATGCCGGCAATGTTGAACAGTGCATCAGTATCTTAGCGCCAGATGTTGTGGATATCAGCTCTGGTGTTGAAACAGAGGGTGTTAAAGATCCGGAAAAAATGCGGCAATTTGTAAGGTCGGTCCGAAAGTTAAGGGAGGAATAATCATGGAAAAGCATACAGGATATTTTGGAAAATACGGGGGCAGATTTGTGCCTGAAACACTCATGCAGCCACTGGAAGATTTGGAAAAGGCCTTCTACGCATCACAGGAGGATCCTGATTTCATAGAAGAACTCAACAGTCTTTTCAGACATTACGCTGGCAGACCCACACCTGTATATCACGCAAAGCGTCTATCAGACCAGCTTGGTGGTGCTCAGATCTTTTTGAAAAGAGAGGACCTCAACCATACCGGTGCACACAAGCTCAACAATGTGCTGGGTCAGATTCTTCTAGCGATGCGTATGGGCAAGAAAAACATCATTGCAGAAACTGGCGCAGGTCAGCACGGTGTGGCAACAGCTACGGTATGTGCCCTCTTTGGATTGACCTGTACGGTCTACATGGGTGTTGAAGATATTGAGCGTCAGGCACCCAACGTACAGCGTATGGAGCTTCTGGGCGCTTCTGTGAAGCCTGTCTCAGAGGGTGAAGGCACGTTGAAGGATGCTACGAGCGCGGCAATCCGCGACTGGGTTGCCCAGGCAGACGACACATTCTATGTCATCGGTTCAGTGGTTGGGCCACATCCATATCCGCTTATGGTTAGAACCTTCCAGAAAATCATAGGCGAAGAAGCACGTGAACAGATGATTGAATATACGGGAAAACTGCCGGATATGCTCGTTGCCGCAGTGGGTGGCGGTAGCAACGCTATTGGTCTTTTCCATCCATTTGTTCAAGATGAATCGGTTGAGATGATTGGGATAGAGGCAGGTGGTATTTCAGACGACAAGGGCAAGCATGCAAAGACCCTGGGTCTGGGTAAGGACGGTATCATACACGGCATGCGTACGGTTGTGCTTCATGATGAAAATGGACATATTGAGCCTGTACACTCGGTTTCGGCAGGTCTTGACTATCCGGGTATCGGGCCGGAGCATGCGTATCTCAGTGCGCTGAGTCGGGCCAAGTACGAAGCCGTCAGAGATGATGAGGCACTTGAGGCATTCCACAGATTGAGCAGAACCGAGGGTATTATTCCGGCGCTTGAGAGTGCACATGCCCTTGCTGGTGCATTTAAAAAGGCCGTTGAAATGGACAAGGACAAGATCATTCTTGTCAATCTGTCAGGCCGTGGCGACAAGGACATGGAGTCTGTCCTGAAAGGAGCGATGTAAGATGACACAGAGAAAAATGCTCATGCCCTTCTTCATGCTGGGTGAATACGATGATAAAACAACCATGGAACTTCTAGGTGCGGCAGTCAGGGCAGGCTCGGATTACTTGGAGCTGGGTGTTCCGCATACGGACCCCTTGGCAGACGGTGCGGTTTTAAGACAAGCCGCAGAGAAGGCCATTAAGGCAGGCATGCGGCCAGACAAGGCCATTGCCCTTGCCGGAGAAGCTGTCAGGGACTTTGACAAGCCGGTTTATCTGCTGGTGTATTTGAACACCCTCTTTGGATACGGCGTCCAGCGCTTCATAGATGAAATCAAGGCAGAGGGTATAACAGGACTGGTTATTCCAGACCTGCCCCTGGAAGCGCAGAAGGATATTGAAAGCGAGTTTGATTTTACAGGCGTTGCGGTTGCGAGCTTCACATCGCCGACGTCGGCTTCCCGACTGGAAGAGATTGCTGCAAGAGGGACTGGAATTGTCTATTCAGTGAACTACACGGGAATTACCGGCAGTGACGGCGTCCGTGCAACACAGGACACCCGTGTTAAGGACAATTACACCAAGCTCAAGGCACTTACGGAGCGGCCAGTTCTCGCAGGCTTTGGCATCGATGGTCCTGAAGCGGCAAAGGAAGCGGTTAAGTATGCCGACGGTGTTATTATCGGAACCAAGCTCTGCAAGGTATGTGCATCTGTGGAGCCAAACCAGGCACCTGATGCGGTGTTTGACTTCCTGAGCGGTGTTCGGGAAGTGCTGGATATATAGTCTGTCGTCTTGTCGACTTTGTCGACAATCTAAGGGATTGCTTTTGAGCAGTCCCTTTTTTAATGTGCAGATGTGGAGCTTCTGTAAATATGGACAGCAGAACATTTTGAAGCACTTACGTCGCTTAGTGGGAGTCCAACTGGGTATGATAACCACATGAGCGGATATATGTTAATTATCAGAAAATTTTGAAGGTTTGACACGCCTGATGTAGAAGTCTTCAGTGAGGTGATGGTATGCAGGCGAAAATGATAGAAGATACACTGCGCAGGATCATCGAAATTGATACCCAAGCAGTCAAGGTTGAAAAGAATGCCATTATGGATGAGAAAGATAAGAAGAATGCTCTGAAAAAGGAAAAGAAGGATCTTGAGTTTTCGATCATGAAGGAAGCCAGAAAAGAAGCGAAAGAAAAATACGATGCAATCGTCGAGAAAGCCCGCAGCGAAGCTGAACAGATTGAAAGTGAAGGCGACGCGGAATGCGGCAGGCTTGACAGACTTCTTGAAGAGCACAAGGAGGAAATGGTGGAAAAGGTTTTCATCCGTTTGTTTGAAACGGTGATGAATCAGGCGAGAGAGGAAAATCAGGGGGCTTAGGTATGGGCATCAAGCGATTTGCAGCCATTAATACAAAGGTTCGTGCCCTGGAAAGTCATTTACTCAAGAAAAAGGACTATGACTACTTGCTTGAACTCAGCACGCTTTCTGAAATGATTGCCTATTTGAAGAAGCAGACAGATTATGGACCCTATCTGCAGGAGGTTGATGAGAACACCGTAAGTATCGATATGCTTGAAGTTATCTTCAAACGGGCTATGTTTCAGAGGATGAAGGGCATGATTCATTTCTTCACCGATGAGTATAAAAAGCTGCTTAGGACCATGTTCATGCGTTATGAAATTGAAGACTTGAAATTGCTGGTCAGGGCACTCATCAGGCATGAAAGTCTGGAAATCATTCTGGAGCATCTTGTTATACTGGACATCAACAGAGGGCTGGACTACGAAAAGCTTCAGCGCGTCACTTCTTTGGAAGCGCTGCTTGAGGCGCTTGAGGGCACGCCCTATAGGAAACTGCTTGAGTATTATATGAATGAGCCACCCCAAAAGCGCATATTCTATATGGAAATGAACCTGGACAGGTACTATTTCAAAACCTTGAACGAACATGTTGAAAAGCTTTCGAGTGAAGACCGTGGTCCCCTGCGTGAGATGCTGGGCAAGAATACGGACATCTTAAACCTCCAGTGGATCTACCGGGGACGAAAATTCTACGGACTTTCGGCGGAAGAGCTTTTGAACTATACGCTTTTAGGGGGATATGCCCTGAAGTATAAGCATTTGAAAACACTTTGCTACGCCAGTTCCATGGAGGAGGCGCTTGGGTATATTAGGGAAGGGCCTTACGGTTTTCTAGTTGAAAAGCAGGATTTTGAAATTTTTCTTGAGTTGAATATGGAGCGATACATATACGATGAATTCATGAAGATGAAGAAGGCCAACCGAATGAACATCATTGAGTCTATGGTCTATGTTCACCAGCTGGAATACGAGATGCGTGACCTGTTTACGATCTTTGAAGCCAAACGCTACGGGTTTGACAGGGCGCAGACTTTGCAGTATCTGGTACGCATACGAAAAGCGTAGTCCTAAAGGTTTCACGAAAGGAGGGGAAGCCTTGTGGCAGTTGAAAAAATGGAACTGATGAATCTGGTTGCACATCAAGATCATCTTGATCAGATTTTGCGGAAAATAGTACTCATGGAAAATGTGCATCTGATTGATGCCATGACGGAGATAGATGAGAGCAACTTCACCCTGAACATGCTTGAAGAAAACCTGGATGAAATCATGAACATGTGCATGATCAAACCCTATAGGACAGAGAAGAGTTTCAAGCGGATTCAGCAGGAGCTGGAAGAGCTTATGATCTTAATGGATGTTCCGCGTGTGATCCAGCGCAGACATTTCGAAGAGGACTACGAATACGGTGACGTTGAAGAAAGCATAGATCAGATATTCACACAGTTCAAGGACATCAATCTTAAGAAAGAACACCTGGAGCAGGAGCTTGACGGTTTGAGAAACATGCAGATCGTAGAGGGACTGAGGGGTGTGGAAATAGACTTGAAGGCAGTTTCCAAGATGCAGCATTTCAGTATGAAGCTTGGAACGCTTAAGAAGGAAAACAGGCAGAAGTTCACCATGAACTATGAAAATGTGTCCGCAGCTGCCATGCATATCGGCGCATTCAATGATGAAGAAGCCTATCTGGTCATCTCGCCAAAATCCTTGGATATGGAGACTGCTCGGATACTCAGGTCCGTGTATTTTACGGAAATTGAGGTACAGTCGAAATATCTGGGACCGGTGAATCAGATGATTGAAAAGATACATCAGCGCATTATGGAAATTGAGAAGATGATAGAGACGCTTAACGAAAAAATACGGGAAAGCAAGGCGCAATATGCTGAAAGCATTGAGCGGTGCTATTCGAGAACCGCCATGGAGGAGTCTGTCGCGGCACTCAAGTCCAAAATTGCCTGTACCAAGAGCTTCTTCTATCTTTCAGGTTGGGTGAGCAGGCGGGAGAAGGACTACATTCAAGACAACATTGAAGCCATAGGCTATAACATCATTGTGGGCTTCAAAACATTGGATCAGACTTCAAGACAGCTCATACCGCCTACAAAGCTGAGAAACAGCAAACTGCTCAGACCCTTTGAGCTCCTTGTCGAAATGTATGGCACGCCCTCGTATTCTGAGGCAGACCCGACGGTCTTCTTAGGACTTACCTACATGTTTCTGTTCGGAGCCATGTTTGGCGACATGGGTCAGGGGCTTGTACTCTATATGGCTGGCCTCCTGCTCGTGCGAAGGCAGGCAGGAAACCTGTATGGGGGTATCCTTTCAAGACTGGGCATAAGCTCTATGGTGTTTGGTTTCTTTTACGACAGTGTCTTTGGATACGAAAATGTCATATCGGGCATAGCTGAGAAGCTGACAGGGAATGAAGCGATTGGAGAGTCCCTTTTTATAAGACCGATTGAGAATATCAATACAATTCTCATCTTATCGATTGCGATTGGTATATTTCTTCTGCTGATCAGTTTCGGTTACAGCATATTCAATAAGTTGAAGGTCAAGGATGTGAAAGAGGGCCTATTCGGAAGGAATGGCGTGGCTGGACTCGTCCTGTATCTATCGGTACTCGGCGTAGCGGCCTCAAAACTCCACGACAAAATGGCAGCCTATTCAGGTCTACTGACAGGGCTTGCCCTTGCGGCAGTATGCCTGATTGTTGTCAGAGAACCCCTTGCCAATGCCGTAAGGGGCAAACGACCGCTCTATCATGAGTCGGCCAGTGAATACTATGTCGAGAGCGGCTTTGACATCCTGGAAACATTCCTCAGCATGCTTTCGAACAGTGTCTCATTCATACGTGTAGGGGCATTCGCGCTCAATCACGTGGGACTCTTCATAGCCTTTCACACCATGGCGAGCATTATAGGAACCCTTGCAGGGGATATATCGATGTTTATTGTAGGAAATGTGATTGTTATCTGTCTGGAAGGTCTCATTGTATTTATACAGGGTCTTCGTCTTGTCTACTATGAACTATTCAGCAAATACTACACGGGTGAGGGCATTCCGTTTTCACCTGCAGCAGTGCATATGGACAGGTAACATCAGGGTCGATAAATGGAGGCGTAAAATGAAAATAATTCTTGGACTGAGTTTAACCATTGTATTTGCAACCATACTGTCAGGTGTTGTCCTTCTTAACAGGGACTCAGACCGTTCAAAACTAAAGCGAATTTTGAAGTGGAATCTCATTGGGTATATTCCGCTGATGCTCCTTGCGCTTGGAATCCTGGTGCCGGATGTAGCCCTTGCCGCTGCTGAAGATGGTATAGCAAGTGCTTCGGGCATGGGATTCATTGCAGCAGCACTCAGTACGGGCTTTGCGACGATTGGTGCCGGCTACGCGGTTGGCGCGGTTGGATCGTCAGCACTGGGGGCGGTTAGTGAAGATCCTAAAATTTTAGGTAAGACCCTCATCTTTGTAGGGCTTGCTGAGGGTATTGCCATATATGGTCTGATTATTTCAATTCTGATTCTGGGCAGACTGTAGGTGTTTGACAATGCGTTCATTTTTGATAAGCGACAACTCAGAAACGCTGGTGGGCATGCGTCTGGCAGGCGTTGGCGGTATTTTGCTTGACGACAGGGAATCTATTGTCAGCAAGATAGATGAACTGATTGCCGACCCTGAAGTGGGCATTATCATGGTGACCGGCGGGGTGATGAAAAAGGCCGAGGAGGAAATCATGGAGCGTAAGCTGCGGGAGTCCAGAACGCTGATTGTGCAGATTCCAGGAACCCATGATGAGACGGATGAGGATCGGATATCGCGTTATATCAGGGAATCGATAGGATTGAAGTTTTAACTATGGAAGCGATGAAGAAGGTGACATGCATGATAACCATTGAAGATAAACTGGAATTGTTCAAAAAAGCCGTTCTTCAGAAAATCATCGATGAGTATGACAATAAGCTGAAAAGTATTGAATCAGAAAACAAGCATGCGCTTGAGGTCTTTGAGGAATCCGTGATTGAAAAGAAGGCTGAGTTCATTAAGCAGATGGAGGCAAAGGCACTTGATGAACGAAGACGTATGCTTGCAAAAGCGAAGAGTGAGAGCAAGAAGAAAGTGCTTCATAAACGCAATGCACTCATAGATGAGCTTCTTGATGCGGTGCGTGACCGAATCCACCTGTTTGTGGAGTCCGAAATCTACGCCATGTTTCTCAAGGATAATCTGAAAGCCACACTGGAACGGTTTCATGAGTTCGACGCAGTCATTGTGGAGCTTACACAGCATGACCATCAGCATTTTGGTGAGATGATTGAGGCTTCCCTTCACAAGGCCGGGTACTCAAATCGGGATATACGTCTGGTTTCCACAGACGAAGACATCATAGGCGGTTTCGTCGTGTACGATGGTGCGCGAAAAGTGCGGATTGACTTTTCGCTTGCTGCAGTGATTTCAGATAACAAACGATTTATGGGACAGCTGGTCTACGACATTATCGGTGAAGCGGGTGATTATGATGGCAGGTAATGCGGTAATTCAAATGGTCAATGGACCGGTGGTGCGTGCTGCGGGCATGCAGCAGTATAAGATGCGGGAAATGGTTACCGTTGGAAACAAGAAGCTGATTGGTGAGGTCATATCCCTCGAGGGGGATATGGGGACGATTCAGGTCTATGAAGAGACCGAGGGACTTCAGATTGGAGAACTGGTTGAATCTACAGGACGTCCACTCTCCCTGAAACTGGGGCCGGGTCTGCTTGGAAATATGTTTGACGGGATAGAGCGTCCCCTTCATACCATCAACAATATGTGCGCAGATTTTATCCCTGAGGGGATTGGACTCATTTCCATTGATTTCGATAAGAAATGGGCTATAAAAATTGAAATTGAAGTGAATGATCAGGTGCGTGAGGGACAGATTATCGGTCGTGTTCAGGAAACAAGTCTTATAGAACACCGGGTCCTCATACCGCCTGAAATCGGAGGTACTGTTGTTGAGCGCGTGCCTGACGGTGCCTATACCATCGATACGGTGCTTGCAGTCGTTCAGGACAACAAGGGCAAACGGCACGAAATCAAAATGTATCAGGAGTGGCCCGTACGAGTGCCGCGCCCTGTGATTGAAAGAAAGATGCTCATGAAGCCCCTTGTTACAGGACAGCGTGTACTGGACATATTCTTCCCGATTGCCAAGGGCGGCACAGCAGCTATCCCTGGGGGCTTTGGAACTGGAAAGACCATGACCCAGCATCAGCTTGCCAAGTGGTCTGACGCGGATATCATCGTCTATATCGGATGCGGTGAGCGGGGCAATGAAATGACGGATGTTCTGGAAGAGTTCCCCAAACTGATTGACCCCAAAACCGACAAGCCCATCATGGAGCGCACCATACTCATTGCAAATACATCAAATATGCCGGTTGCCGCAAGGGAAGCGAGTATCTATACAGGCATTACTCTGGCTGAGTACTACAGGGACATGGGGTATCATGTGGCGATTATGGCAGACTCCACTTCAAGGTGGGCAGAGGCGCTGCGTGAAATATCCGGTCGTCTCGAAGAGATGCCTGCAGAGGAAGGATATCCAGCTTATCTGCCATCAAGACTGGCAGAGTTCTATGAACGTGCCGGCTACGTGAACACCCTGTGCGAACAGGAAGCGTCGGTTACGATTATCGGTGCTGTGTCACCGGCAGGCGGGGATTTTTCAGAGCCGGTTACTGAGAATACCAAGCGCTTTGTAAATGCATTTCTGGCGCTTGACAAGAAGCTTGCCTACGCAAGACATTATCCGTCCATCAACTGGCTGACCAGCTACAGTGGCTATATAAAAATCCTGTCGCCCTGGTATACGGAAAATGTCAGTGGAGACATCATTGAGCTTAGAAACGAAATGATCAGCATTCTCTTTGAAGAGAATAAGCTATCTGATATTGTGGCCCTTGTTGGAGAAGATGTGCTGCCCGATGACCAGCGCCTGATTCTTGAAATTTCCAAGGTCCTTAAGATTGGGTACCTGCAGCAGAACGCCTTTCATGCAGATGATACCTATGTCCCTCTTCCAAAACAGCATCTCATGCTGGGCATGATTAAGTATCTGTATGACAGGGCCAAGGAAGCCATTAATTTGGGCGTGCCTATATCTGTAGCCAAGGATGATGAACTCTTTGGAAAGGTCATGAAAATGAAATATACCATTCCCAATGAGGATCTGCGCGGGATTGGAAGATTGCGTCAGGAAGTGGAAGAATTCTACAATGAACTGATTGTACAGTACGCGGAAGGATAGGAGGGAGCGCATGAAACGAGAGTATTTGACACTCGAAAAGGTGGAAGGCCCTCTAATTATTCTGAATGGTGTTCAGGCAGCTTCCTACGGTGAGATTGTCCGCATTAAGATTGATGGACAGAAGAGCCGTATGGGAAAAGTCATTCGTATTGATGGAGACCGGGTTATAGCGCAGGTGTTCGAAGGGACATCGGGATTGTCCACCCAAAACGTATCCGTGCAGTTTACAGGCAAACCGTTTGAAATCAGCCTGTCCCATGAAATTCTGGGCCGTACCTTCAATGGGGTTGGAAAGCCCATTGATGAAGGCGGAGAAATCTATTCCGGGACAATGCATAACATCAACGGCAGACCCATAAACCCCGTTGCACGAAAATACCCGAAGAACTATATTCAAACGGGTATTTCAACCATAGACACCCTGACGACGCTCATTCGCGGGCAGAAGCTTCCCATATTTTCTGGAAATGGCCTGCCACACAACGAGCTCGCTGCTCAAATTGTCAGGCAGGCGAAAATCGGTGAGGAAAGCGGCGAGAAATTTGCTGTGGTCTTTGCCGCAATAGGCGTCAAGCATGACGATGCCGCCTTTTTCAAACGCAGCTTTGAAGCCTCTGGGGCCCTTGAGAATGTCGTCATGTTTATCAACCTGGCAGACGATCCCATTGTTGAACGGGTGAGTACGCCAAGGTGTGCACTGACAGCTGCCGAATATCTTGCTTTTGAGGAAGGCTATAACATTCTTGTGGTCATGACGGACATCACTTCCTATTGTGAAGCCCTGCGTGAGGTCTCCTCCGCAAGGGAAGAGGTTCCCAGCAGAAAGGGCTATCCAGGCTACCTCTATTCCGATCTGGCATCGCTCTATGAGCGTGCGGGCATGTTAAGGGAGAAAGTCGGTTCCATTACATTTCTGCCCATTCTGACCATGCCAAATGATGATATCACCCACCCTGTACCAGACTTGACAGGCTACATTACAGAAGGCCAGGTTGTTCTCAGCAGGGACTTGTACTATGACAATATCTATCCGCCGGTGAATGTCCTGCCGTCCCTGTCGCGCCTCATGAAGGATGGTATTGGAGAGGGCTATACGGTCAAGGAGCATCCGGATGTGGCCAATCAGCTCTTCTCCTCTTACTCCAAGGTCCAGGATATAAGAGCACTCGCCCAGATCATCGGTGAAGCGGATCTGTCAGCGGTGGACAGACTTTATATGGAGTTTGGACGGGCCTTTGAGGCACGCTTTGTCACACAGGGTATGGAATCCAACCGCAACATCAACGAAAGTCTTGAAATTGCCTGGGACATCCTGTCGATTCTGCCAAAGACGGAGCTCGACAGGCTCAGTGAGGAAATTATTGCAGGTCATTACAGGGGGGGAGTGGAATGAATCAGAGCCACGCACCTACCAAGGCCAACCTTCTAAAGGCAAAAAGCCTGCTCAATTTTTCTGAAAAGGGCTTTGACCTGCTCGATAAAAAACGGAATGTGCTCATACGGGAAATGATGGGGCTGATTTCAAGAGCGGAGACCATCCAGAAGGAAATCGCAAAAGTTTATGAAGAGGCCTATGAATCTCTCCGGTTTGCCAGTGTCACACTGGGCGTGAATGCAGTGGAGGAAATCGCGATTTCAATTCCCAAAATTGAAGAATACCAGCTCCTCTTGACTTCGGTCATGGGGGTGGAAATCCCGGAGGTCCGCTATAAGAAGGAAAAGTTTGTTGCCAGCTATGGTTTTTTCAGAACCAATGCAGCGCTGGATCAGGCGGTTCGCAAGTTCAGGCGTGTCCGATTTCTGACCTATGAGCTTGCTGAAGTTGAGACCAAGGTCTATAAGCTTGCCATGGAAATCAGAAAGACACAGAAGCGTGCCAATGCGCTTGAAAAGATTCAGATTCCAAAATATCAGGGTCTGGTTAAGAAAATAGAGGAGACCTTGGAGGAGAAGGAGCGGGAGGACTTTTTCAGGCTGAAGCGGGTCAAGTCAAAATCCAGTGGCTTGTAGCCCTTTTATAGAGCCTGATAATTAAACTTTTGTCAATCTTTTGACCATTTTGTATGAAGAGGGTTTTCTTTTGCAAATCTTCATACTATAATGAAGGTGAACCTTCCCTTTATAGAGGGCGGCTGTCGGTAAGGTCGTGTCCCTACAGGAGGTTTTAAAAATGGAACAAGCAATGATCCGCATGCGTATGAGCATGCATGACGCACACTATGGTGGCAATCTGGTTGATGGTGCAAAAATGCTTCAGCTATTTGGCGATGTGGCAACAGAACTTCTAATCCGTCAAGATGGAGACGAAGGTCTTTTCGCAGGCTATGACAATGTCGAGTTCTGTGCACCTGTATTTGCAGGTGACTACATTGAAGCTGTTGGAGAGATTATCAAGGTCGGAAACTCTTCAAGAAAAATGGTATTCGAAGCGAGAAAGGTCATCGTACCTCGTCCAGACATCAGCGATTCAGCGTGTGACGTTTTGGAAGAGCCAATTGTTGTTTGCAAGGCTTCGGGCACTTGTGTAACGCCTAAAGACAAGCAAAGAAAATAAGGAGGCTCTCCCATGGAAAAACTGATTATAACAGCAGCACTTACGGGTGCGGAAGTTACAAGAGAACATCAGCCTAATCTGCCTATTACGCCTGCAGAAATTGCAGAAGAAGCGTACAAATGCTGGCAGGCAGGTGCTTCGATTGTTCACGTACATGCACGTAATGCAGATGGGTCTCCAACTCAGGCTTACGAAATGTACAAGGAAATCAAGGAGCTTGTAGAAGCAAAATGCGACGTTATTTTCCAGCCGTCTACAGGCGGTGCTGTATGGCACTCACCGGAAGAACGTCTTCAGCCAGTCGAGCTGTCGCCAGAAATGGCTACACTCAGCATGGGTACATGCAACTTTGGTCCGGATGTTTTCATGAACTCTGAAGAGTACATTGAAAAATTCGCAAAGCGCATGCAGGAACTTGGTGTTAAGCCTGAGCTTGAAATTTTTGAGCGCGGCATGATCCAAAATGCTATGAATCTTAAGAAAAAAGGTCTTGTTGATGGTGCATTCCATTTTGACTTTGTTCTGGGAGTACCAGGCGCTTGCCCGGGCACACCTGAAGATCTTATGTTCATGGTAAACAAGATTCCGTCAGATGCAACGTGGACAGTTGCGGGTGTTGGTCGCACTCAGCTGCCGCTTACAACAATGGCGATTCTTCTTGGCGGTCATGTTCGTGTAGGTTTCGAAGACAACATTTACCTGACAAAAGGTGTTAAAGCCGAATCAAATGCTGATTTTGTAGAGCGTATAGTTAGACTTGCGGGAGAGCTGGGTCGTGAAGTTGCAACACCTGCTGAAGCGCGCGCAATTCTAGGTCTAAAAAAATAATGCACTGAACTTAAGACTGTTGAGTGTTTCGAAAATCCACCAAGGTGGAGATTTGAAGCTTGTCAGTAGTCCAGGGCCACAGAATGACTTTCCAATGGAATGCATTCTGTGGCCTTTTTTATTGTTTAGGAAATTGGACTTTGTTCTAGACATAAGGCCTTGAGAATCAAGCCGGAGAGTAGTACCTGGCTAGGAAGAGAAGATAAAAACCCCCGCAAGCTCTTCAAAAGGAGTTGGCGGGGGTTGGTTTCAAATATCAGATATCAGCTTCAGAGAGATCAGTAAGGCATAACCTGAATCAGGTCGTAGCGGTATCTGTGGCTCTCAAAGTTGATGTTGAAATACATGTAATCTGAAATATGGGCAGACTCATCATCCTTGAGCAGTATGCCTTCAATCAGGTCTGAGGTAACCCATGAGCCATTGAGGTAAAGCTCGGTCCAGAAATAAACATCTGTGCCTGCTGAGCCCTTCATGACACGTGCCGGGATATCCAGAGCCCTCAGGTATGCGACATAAAGCTGATTGATCTGTTCATGTGTACCGACTGCCGTGTCGAAGACCTGATAATTGCTGCGCGAGATGTCCGTGTTTTCATCAATGGCGATGTTGTTGATCATCCATGCGAAGAGTTCCCTGGCTTTCATATACTGGCTGCTGACCTGATAAGTCAGAAGTCTCGCAGTAGAATCAATCTGTACATCCTTGCTTCGGATGGTGTTTGTCGGAATACGGTAACGCATGGTTCTTGAGTCAATGTTGATGACACTGAACTGCATTACGGGAATGCGCGCTGAGCTTTCAAGAAGAGGCAGAGCGGCACTGGTATCTATAAGGTCGTCCAATGGGTCGCGCTGTGTGCCTGTAGTCTGGTTTGAGTCCTTGTCTTCGCCACTGCCCGAAGAGCCTCCCGCTGTATCGTCGCTGGTGTTTTCCGGGTTGGCTAGCGTATAATCTGAAGCGCCGTCTCCAGCGCTGGATGCATCTGAATCATTGTCTGAATTTGCCGGTATGCCAGCTATGAATATATTGTGTTTACCCAATCCGAAAGGAGTATAAATGATTGCATCAAAGGTCGTGCCTGTAATTGGTATGATGAAGTCAAGGGACTCGCTTCCGCTTTGAACCTTGACCAGGAAAGCGTCAAGGTGGTGGCCCTCATCGAGGGTTCCGCTAAAAGGTATCTCACTCTTCTCAACAACCATATTTGAATAGTATTCCTGATTGAGGTGGACCCCTCTCGTATAGAACTCTTCAAATTCCATATAGTGCTCTTCTTCAGAGTCAATGGACAGGTTTCGAATTTTGAAGGTCGAAATGATATTGTCAAAAACCGCAATGATGTCTTCCTCGGGAACTTCTTTTCCATAATGGCAGGTCATGTAGTATGCTGTGTCATCCTGCTTTAGAATGTAAAGCACCTGTTTCTGCTTGATGTCGTTCTCTGTCGTTGTAATGAAGAGTTTTCGAACATCAATCAAATTATCAATTTTTAGTACTTCTTCACCTGTAAATGTGATATCCTCATCATAGGCATCTAAAAGAATCGCCTTATTTTCATCAACCAATTCTGTGAGTGTTATTGTCTTATCAATAGATTGGGACATCAGTGTAATACTGTATGACTCAAAATCGTCCTGATAACCGTATTGAAAAGGTCCCTCAAGATTTTCCCAGTGATAAGGAATGGATATTGCTATACCAAGTTCATCAATAGGTTTGGTTTTGTAGATTCCGTCTGAAAACATCTTCAGTCCGGCATCGTCATCTGAACCTTCAAGGGTAAGTGTTTTTGTATCCTCATCCCAGGTCGGCTTCATATCGAAGGTCTCCGCAATAATCTGGGTAGGTACAAGAGTTCTGCCGTCGCTGATAACAGGTTCGGCTTCGAGCATAAATCGTTTTCCGTTTCTAAAAGCGATTTTGTTGCCAAGCTGAAGTTTCATGTGCATGTTATCCTTATATGCGATAACCATGCGTTCAGATTCGACCCAGAGGACACGCGCGCCCATCGCTTCGAAAAATTCCTTCATGGGAACCATGATGGTATTTCCATTCATTTGGGGCTCGGTTTCAAAGGCAATCGGATTTCCGTCAATACTTACAGTGATTGTGTCCTCAGCAAATGCCATGGTAGAGAAGAGGACCAGCATCAGGGTTAAAAGCAAAAGCTTTTTTATGTGGTTCATGATAAAAACCTCCCGGTTTTGTCTTAGAATTCATTCACAATTAATATACAATGTGCGCTAGCACATATAAAGCATAATTAAGATAATGTTGTGCAAGTGTAATATTCCTGTCACATAAATAATATTCATATAGCATATGGAAAGCATATATTTTGGAGGTGCTCATGGAGCTCGAAAGTTTGAAGGCAAAAAATCTGCCCGACCTGAAGGCCATTGCCAAGGCCATGAAAATTAAAAACTATTCAAGAATGAAAAAGGATGAGCTGATAGATGCCATTGTAAATGGAAATATGGAGACGTCCACGCCGGATGCAGCTGAAGCGGATGGTATAGTTGACGTTTCTCAAGTTGAAGTCCGTGTTTCAAAAGATGAAGTTCCTGTTTCCAAAGAGGCTGCAATGTCCAAGTCCAGTGAAAATGGGGTGGAGTTTGAAACCAAGGAGCCCCGTGCACATCGAACGCGTTCAGTGAGAAAACGCACAGATGAAAACGAAGCAGAGGGCGGTCGAGAAGGTGTTTCTAAAGATTTGAAGGAACAGGCTGCTGATGATGATGTTGAAGGCGTGCTGGAGGTCATTGACCAGGGCTACGGATTTTTGCGATTCAAGAACTTCCTTTCAAGCGATCTGGATGTCTATGTTTCGCCATCGCAAATACGTAAGTTCAATATGCGCACTGGCGACAAAATCAAAGGGGTCACGCGTACACCGACCCAGTCTGAAAAATTCAGGGCACTGATTTATGTTAAGGAAATCAATGGACAGAAGCCAAAATCAAATGCTGTCAGACCGCGATTTGATGATCTGACGCCTCTCTACCCGGAAGAACGTTTTAATTTGGATGATGGAAGCGGAGAGCTTTCCATGCGCCTCATTGATTTGATATCGCCGATTGGCAAGGGGCAGCGTGGACTCATTGTCGCACCGCCAAAAACAGGCAAGACCATTCTGCTTCAGAAGATTGCCCAGAACATTACAAGAAACAATCCGGACGCAGAAGTCATTGTGCTCCTGATTGATGAACGTCCAGAGGAAGTTACGGAGATGGAGCGGTCCATCAATGCCGATGTCATTTACTCAACCTTTGACGAGCTGCCTTCACACCATATCAAAGTGGCTGAAATGGTGCTTTGCAGAGCTAAGGGTCTGGTTGAACAGGGCAAGGATGTCGTTGTTCTGCTCGATAGTATCACGCGACTGGCACGGGCCTATAACCTTGTCATACCATCATCGGGCCGGACGCTTTCCGGCGGTTTTGACCCTGCGGCCCTCCACAAGCCGAAAAGGTTCTTTGGTGCTGCACGTAACATTGAAAGCGGTGGCAGTCTGACGATCCTGGCGACGGCCCTGATCGAAACAGGTTCGAGAATGGACGATGTCATTTTTGAAGAATTCAAGGGTACAGGCAATATGGAACTGACACTCAGCCGTCGTTTGTCTGAGAAACGGATCTTCCCTGCGGTGGATATTCTGAAATCAGGCACAAGACGTGAAGACAAGCTTCTATCACGTGAGGAACTTGAGGCAATCTGGCACATCAGGCGTGTACTGGGCAACCAGAATGTTCAGGAAGTGACTGAGCAGCTTATGGATAAACTGGTGGAAACTAAAACCAATGTGGAGTTTGTATCAAAAATTAGAGAAGGCATCAAACAGGGGAAAAACGGCATCTGATTCTTGGAATAGAATGTTGAAATTTTGGGTATACCATGATAAAATAATTAAGCTTGACAATAAGTCCGATTGCCCTTAATATATTTGGGTGGAAGACTGTTCAAGTAAATTTGACACAATTATTGGAAGTGGGCTCATTTTCAATATGGTATAACTAAGAGGGATTGCCAAATCACAATCCCATAAAATCTAGAAAGAGGTGAATCTCATGAAACAAGGAATCCATCCTGAATACAATGAGGTAGAAGTACATTGCGCATGTGGTAATACTTTCAAGACTAGATCTACTAACAAGGAAATCCGTCTTGAAATCTGCGCAGAGTGTCATCCGTTCTTTACTGGTTCTATGAAGCAGGTTGAGCGTGGCGGCCGTGCTGACAAATTCAAGCAAAAATACGGTCTTAAGTAAGAAACCAATATTGCTGAAACTGACAAAGGGTTGGAGTGTCCAACCCTTTTTCGCATGTTCCAAAACAAGGAATACATGGAAAAACACGTGCTGTGGGCCCCAGAATCTTCAGTTAAAATATAAGGCGCAGCGGTAGGTGTGGTGGATTCTATTCGCAAACAGACGTCTATCTCTGGTATAATATATAAGTGGAGAAAATGAATATTCCATAAATTGGAAATTTGTTAAATGATATTGCAGGAGGCGAACATGGCAAAACTCTATTTCAGATATGGTGCGATGAATTGCGGTAAAACGACAAATCTGCTGCAGGTTGCACATAATTATGGCGAACGCGGCATGCGCGCGATTATTCTAAAGCCCGGTACGGACAAAAAGGGCGGCGATGCGGTCATGTCCAGACTCGGCATTACTAAAAAGGTAGACATGCTGCTCTCCCGTGAAGAAAATGTGATTTATGAAGTTCAGCGCTATGTTTCTGAACATGGACCGCTGGATTGCATTCTTGTCGATGAAGTTCAGTTTATGGCAACAGAGCAGATCGATCAGCTGTTTGAAGTTGCCGTGAGAATGGGTATTCCGGTGATCTGTTATGGTCTGAGAACCGACTTCAAGGTCAATGGTTTCGAGGGGAGCGCACGACTGCTGCTGCTTGCACACAGCCTGGAAGAGCTTAAAACCGTATGTCGATGCGGTAAAAAAGCGGTTCTGAACGGCCGTAAAATCAATGGTGAGTTTGTTTTCGAAGGCGCTCAGGTTGCGATTGACGGCGTAGACCATGTGGAATACGAGTCCCTATGTGCTCAGTGCTATTTTGAACTGAAGGAAAGAAGCTTAGGTGAAATGTAATGAAGAAGAAATATACATCCATTGGTGGACAGGCCCTCATTGAAGGGGTCATGATGCGTAATGGCAGCAAGGTTGCCATGGCAGTCCGAAAGCAAAATGGTGAAATTGAAATCAGGCAGGAAGACCACATTTCAAAACTCGGCGTACTGGCTAAAATTCCATTTGTGCGCGGTGTTGTCGGTCTGATTGCATCCATGATTGTTGGCGTTAAGGCACTGACCTGGTCTGCAGAGTTTTTTGAAGACGGAACCGAGCAGGAGCCGGAGTCGAAATTTGAAAAATGGCTCAAGGACAAGTTTGGGAAGCGTGCAGATGATATCATGGTGGCCATTTCCATGGTCTTTGCCGTATTTATGGCTTTTGGTCTTTTTGGCGTCCTGCCCACGTTGATAATTTCATTCACAAAAAGATGGGTTTCCGATCCCCTGCTGCTCAGCGCGATGGAAGGTGTCATGAAAATTGTCATGTTCATCAGCTATGTGGCTGCAATCTCAATGATGAAGGATATACGCAGAGTGTTCCAGTACCATGGTGCGGAGCACAAGGTCATATTCACTTATGAAAGTGGTGAAGCCCTCACTGTGGAAAACGCGAGAAAGTTTACCAGACTGCATCCGCGATGCGGTACGAGCTTTCTGCTCCTAGTACTGATTACAAGCATTATTATATTTTCCTTTGTAAGCTGGTCGTCACCACTTGCGCGAATTGGTATGAAAATGCTACTCTTTCCCCTAATTGCAGGCCTTTCATTTGAAATCATCAAATTCACAGGCAAGCATGACAACGCATTTGTCCGGGTGATTACATGGCCAGGACTAATGATGCAGAAGCTGACAACGAAGGAGCCGGATGACAGCCAGCTCGAAGTTGCACTGATGTCTCTGAAAGCAGTACTGGACGAAGACGAGGAATTTGTTTCATGACAACATTAAAGGACATGATTCTGATGGGTCGGGAAATGTTTAAGAATATTTCCGAGACGCCTGAACTGGATACGGAGCTTTTGATTTGTCACGCGCTGGGGCTTACAAAACTTGACCTCATACTGTCGGCAAATCAGCCTGTCTCCACTGAAAAGGTGGAAGGTTTGAAGACGCTGTTTGAAAGCAGAGCCAAGGGACATCCGGTTCAATATCTCATTGGGACAGAAGGCTTTATGGGTCTTGAGTTCATCGTGACACCCAGTGTGTTGATTCCAAGACCAGACACGGAACTTTTAGTTGAAAAAATACTTGAGTTGATTGATAATAGTAAGGACGTTCTTATTTTGGATATTGGAACGGGCAGTGGCGCAATTTCCATTTCTCTCGCCCATTATCTGAAAAAGGCCCATGTGGAAACGGTTGATATTTCAAGGGATGCTACGGAAGTCGCAAGGATGAATGCCGAGAAAAACGGTGTTTCTGACCGACTGAAGTTTTTAAGTGGCGATCTGTTTCAACCTGTATCTCCGGGTACAAAATACGATGTGATTGTGTCCAACCCACCCTATATTCCCAGTGCAGACATTGAGGGTCTTCAGGTGGAAGTGGCGGTTCACGAGCCAAGGCTTGCGCTTGATGGCGGTGAGGATGGGTATGATTTCTATAGAAGGATAATATCCGAAGCGCCTCAGTTTCTGTGCGATCGAGGTATTCTTGCCTTTGAAACCGGACATGATCAGGCGGAAACAATCAGGAACATGATGATACAGAGCGGAATGTATAAGGATATAGTCATATATAAAGATCTGAACAAAATTGAACGTGTGGTTATTGGGTTTATTAAATAGGAGTAGGTGATTTTGATGTTTGATAAATTGGAATTTATCGTAGAGAAGCATGCCGAGCTGAATCTGCAGATTTCTGACCCTGATATCATCAGTGATCAGAAGCTGTGGCAAAAGCTGATGCGTGAACATGCTGACCTGACGCCAATTGTAGAAAAGTTTACTGAGTATAAAAATGCGAAAAAAGGCATTGAAGAAGCAAAGGAAGTCATTCGTGACGAGTCAGATGAAGAAATGCGTGACCTTGCAAAAATGGAACTTTCAGAGCTGGAAGAGACCCTGCCTGAAATTGAGCAGGCCCTAAAGATTCTTCTGATTCCAAAGGATCCTAATGACGATAAGAACGTTATTCTTGAAGTGCGTGCGGGTGCGGGTGGCGATGAGGCTGGTCTGTTTGCTGCCGAGCTTCTAAGACTGTATATTCGCTATGCTGAACGTCAGAAGTGGAAAGTTGAAATGATGAACACTTCAGAGTCTGGTGTTGGCGGTATCAAGGAAGCCTCTGTCATGATTACAGGACAAGGCGCATTCTCCAAGCTGAAGTTTGAGTCAGGTATCCATAGGGTTCAGCGTATCCCTCAGACTGAGTCGGGCGGACGTATCCATACTTCGACAGCCACAGTGGCGGTACTTCCAGAAGTGGAAGACGTTGAAGTAACAATCAACCAGAATGATATCCGTGTAGACGTATTCCGGTCTTCAGGCAACGGTGGACAGTCGGTAAATACAACGGACTCTGCAGTTCGTATTACCCACTTGCCAACGGGCATTGTCGTTTCCTGTCAGGATGGCAAATCGCAACTGTCCAACAAGGACAAGGCCATGAAGGTACTTCAGGCGCGTCTGTATGAAAAAGAGCTTGAAGCTCAAAACTCTGAAATTGCGGAGCAAAGAAGATCCATGGTTGGTTCTGGTGATCGCTCTGGAAAAATCAGAACATACAACTGGCCACAGGGCAGAATCACTGACCATAGAATCGGTCTTACAGTATATAAGCTTGCTGCCTTTATGGACGGCGAGATCGACGAAATGCTTGATGCGCTGATTGCGGATTATCAGGCAGAAGAATTGAAGCGTCTAGACGCATAAAAATTATGGCGGCCATTCCGGAAATACAGGAATGGCCGCTCTGATCTTTTATGGGAAAACGTTATGATACAATATTTCCCATTGTTTTATTGTCTGTACATTGACGGTTTACCTTTACAATGAAACTGGGATAACGTTTCCTGCTAATTTTTCAGAGAACTTTGCAATGTTGGCAAGAATCCTGCATTGATTTCTTGTAAAATGGAATTATAAGGCGTATACTGAATTGAGTAAATTTTCTGACGAAGAAGGTGTGAATATGGATTACAGGGCCATTTCGCAACCCTAACCCTTGTCTATCAGTGATGTTAAGTCAATTATTTGGAGAGACAAGGGGGCTATAAAATGCATTCAGAATTGGCATTTATCTTAGAAATTGGGGTTATACTACTTGCAGCGAACATTGGTGGGCTTATCAGTCGTAAGCTGAAGCAGCCAGCAGTTTTGGGGCAGATTGTTGCAGGTATTGTTCTGGGACTTGGAATTATGGAAAAAACTGAAGTGATTGAACACATGGGTGAGATTGGGGTAATCTTCCTGATGTTCATTGCTGGCCTTGAAACAGATGTCAAGGAACTGCAGGAGTCCAGCAAGTCATCATCGCTTATTGCCATAGGCGGTGTGCTTGTACCGCTTGCCTTTGTAACCGGAGGCACCTACTTGCTGACCAAGGATCTGACGTCGAGTCTGTTTATGGGTGTCATCTCTACAGCTACCAGTGTAAGTATCTCCGTGCAGACACTTCGCGAACTGGGTCAGTTGAGAACCCGTCAAGGTATAGGTATTCTCGGAGCGGCGATTATTGATGATATTGTCGGCATCATCCTCCTGACACTGATTGTCGGTGTCATCAAACCGGAGGTCAGCAGCTCCATTGTAATTGTCATCGCAAAAATTGTAGGGTTTTTCCTGCTTGTATTCGTTGTAGGAAGCCTGATTACCAAGCTTATAGATAGATTTGGAAAGTCTATTCGAATAGAAGAAAAAATTGTGACCTATGCCATTGTCACATGCTTCTTTCTGGCTTTCATTTCAGAAGAACTGGGTGTGGCTGCAATAACAGGTGCATACTTTTCAGGCGTTGTCTTTTCGATGACTGCATTCAGGCATAAGGTGTCCCACGAGGTCAACCGTGTGGCGACCCTGCTCTTTACACCGGTATTTTTTGTATCCATCGGTATGGGTGTAGATATTTCAGCGGCCCTCTCTGCAATTGGAATTGGCTCTGTATTTATTCTAATGGGCGTACTGGGTAAGGTTGTCGGCTGTGGCATTGGAGCACGACTCTCAGGCTTTGAAGGCAAAAAGGCGCTTCAAATCGGTGTGGGCATGATTCCACGTGCTGAGGTGGCAATCATCATTGCAAACCTGGGCATTCAAATGGAAATCATCGGTCATAATGAGCTGGCAGCCGTTATTCTTATGGTGCTGGTAACGACACTAATCACACCGTCTATGCTGAGCTGGACCTTCGAAGGAAAACAGGCTTCAAAAGCTGAAGCGGCATAATATGTTTTATCAAGTCCCATAAAGGCGAAAGTCTTTATGGGATTTTTGCTTGAAATTGCAGAAAAACTCTATATAATATTAATGATGTATTTAACGCGACCTCAAGTGAGAAGGTGTTTTAAATGAAAACACAGATTTTTGATATTAAAGATGAAAACTCAAATGCCGCCCTGATACAGGAAGCGGCTCAAATTTTGCGCAGTGGCGGCACGGTGGCCTTTCCCACTGAAACCGTATACGGCTTAGGGGCAAATGCACTGGATGCCCAAGCGGTTGCGAAAATCTTCAAGGCAAAGGGAAGACCTTCAGACAATCCGCTTATTGTACACATTGCTGATGAAGAGGCACTGTACGATTTGACAGACTGTGTTTCGCAAATGGCGAAGAAGCTCATTGAAGCCTTCTGGCCTGGGCCACTGACCCTGGTTTTTCCAAAGAGGGCGACGGTGCCGGAGTCTGTGACCGCTGGACTTGATACGGTGGCAGTACGTATGCCGTCACATCCCATAGCCACAGCCCTGATCCGCGCGGCGGGTGTGCCTGTTGCTGCACCAAGTGCCAACCTTTCAGGCAAGCCTTCACCGACAGACGCAGCCCATGTGGTTCATGACCTAAGCGGACGTGTGGACGCAATTGTATGCGGACACGCATCAGATGTCGGTCTGGAGTCCACAGTGCTGGATGTAACGGGGAGCACGCCGGTGATATTGCGACCGGGCGGTGTGACACGTGAAGCGATTATTGAACTCATAGGACGATGTGATGTCGATCCTGCCATAGAAAAGAAACTGTCAGATGACATTGCACCCAAATCGCCTGGCATGAAATATACGCATTACGCCCCTGATGCGGATCTTATGATCTTTGAAGGGGATGATGAAGCGGTCCTTCGTGAAATCTCCGGAAGGGCGAAAAGCCTTGAAGCACAGGGTTGTAAAGTGGGTATAATGACATGCGACGAGCATTTTGACACTTACGACTGTGCCTATAAGAAGAGTCTGGGTTCAAAATCTGATTTGCCAAAGCTTGCAAGCAGTCTTTTCTCAGTTCTGAGAGACTTTGACAAGGACGGGGTGGAGATCATTCTTGCGGAAGGGTACTCAAGAGCGGGCATTGGACATGCACTCATGAACCGGATGCAAAAGGCTGCAGGTTACCAGATAATAAAAGTTTAAATGTGGATTTGCAGTGTTGCATTTTTTTAACAGGTAGAGAAATGCATGGACAAATCAATATCATATGAGATAATATACCAGAGAGTTTTAAGGAGGATGGCTATGAAAATAGCAATAGGCAGCGATCATGGTGCACTTGATTTGAAAAAAGTAGTAAAAGAGCATCTTGAAGCAAAGGGGCATGAGGTTGTAGACTTCGGTACACATACTGCAGATTCATGCGATTATCCTGAGTATGGACGTATTACAGCTGAAGCTGTAGCATCAGGCGAGTGTGCGTGCGGTATCGTTATGTGCGGTACGGGCATTGGTATCTCACTGGCTGCAAACAAGGTGAGCGGCATTCGCTGTGCGCTTGTAAATGACTGTTTTTCATCAGAAATGGCAAAGCTGCACAACAATGCAAACATGATTGCACTGGGTGCCCGTGTTCTTGGACAGGGACTTGCACTTAAAATAGTGGACACATACCTTGAAGCTGAGTTTGAAGGTGGACGTCATGAAAGACGTGTAAACCTGATTACTGAAATCGAAAACAAGTACAGCAAATAGATGTAGGGAAACGTCTGTGCTAATAGCGAAAGGCGATTCATATAGAGCCTGTCGGGCCATTTGGCCATCAGGGCAGGCAAATGATGTGTATTGGATTCTGAATTTGATTCAGAAAGGGTAAAACTATAAGTTTATAGCGAGAGGGGTTTAGCGAATGAACAGAGTTGTTGAAATGGACCACCCATTAATTCAGCACAAGGTGACGCTGATTAGAGACAAGAACACAGGTGCTAAGGAATTCCGTGAACTGGTTAAGGAAATTTCCATGCTGATGTGTTATGAGGTTACACGCGATCTTCCACTTGAGGAAGTTGACATCGAGACGCCAGTGGCAAAAGCGAAATCTAAAGTGCTTGCTGGTCGTAAACTGGGCATCGTTCCAATTCTAAGAGCGGGTCTGGGTATGGTTGATGGCTTCCTGAACCTTCTTCCTGCAGCGAAGGTGGGTCACGTGGGTCTATACAGAGATCCAGAGACTCTAGAGCCGGTAGAATACTACTGCAAGCTGCCAACGGATGTTGAAGAGCGTGAGCTGATTGTTGTCGATCCTATGCTGGCAACTGGCGGTTCTGCAAATGCTGCAATCCAGTTCATTAAGGACAGAGGTGCAACAAATATCAAGCTGGCATGTCTTGTGGCTTGCCCAGAAGGTATTAAGGCTGTACAAGACGCGCATGCTGACGTGGATATTTATGTGGCTGCAATCGACGAAAAACTGAATGACCATGCTTACATCGTTCCAGGTCTTGGCGATGCAGGCGACCGTCTTTTCGGAACGAAGTAGTAGCGTCCATCAAGCAGAAACCATAGGTACAAATTCAATACAAAACCTGAAAGCACAGAGCAGCCTGTAAGCCGCTCTGTGCTTTTTATTCTGCATTCAGACGAATTGAACCATTTGACCTGTATGAAAGATGGAAAATTGCGCTATAATGTTTTTGGGAGGCGATACACTTGGAGAGAAGAGACAAGGTTAATTATTATCTGGACATTGCGGAGACGGTGCTTGAGCGTGGAACCTGTCTGCGCAGAAATTACGGGGCCATTATCGTCAATGACGATGAGATTATATCGACTGGCTATACAGGTGCTCCTAGAGGCAGGAAGAACTGTCTTGACATTGGAACCTGTGAACGGGAAAGACTTAAAATTCCACGAGGACAGATGTATGAGAAATGCAGATCGGTGCATGCCGAGGCCAATGCCATCATTTCTGCTTCGCGCAGAAGGATGATCGGATCGACCCTCTACCTGGTAGGGCGAGACAAGCCGACGGGTGAGCTGATTGCAGATGCCAATTCCTGTTCCATGTGCAAAAGACTCATTATCAATGCTGGAATTGAACACGTCGTCATTCGTGAAACCGGAAATGAATACAAGACCATCGATGTATGCGATTGGGTCTACTACGATGACTCCTTGCAGAATCAGTTTGGATATTGATGCTTTTAAATAGAACAAAATGATATACATAGACCCCATGCGTGTCTGAGGCATGCATGGGGTTGTTTTATGGGCTGAAACCCAAGTGCTGCTGAAGCCGTGAAGACACACCGGGTTCACACCCGTTAAAAAAAGATTACACAATCGTTGAACACATTGAAGTTTTGGCAAAAAAGGTATACAATACGTAACGTATAAGAGTGAACTGCTCTACGACATTACGAGGTGAATAAATGGATATTACTTATAAATTGGTGCTTGCAATGGTGCTTTCCGCATGCGTGACATACGGTCTGACGCCACTGGTACGAAGACTTGCAATTCGCGTGGGTGCTGTCGATATTCCTAAGGATGAACGGCGGGTGCACACGAAACCGATTCCGAGAATGGGCGGACTGGCCATTTTCATTGGTTTTTTAGTGGCCTATGCGCTTTTCAGCGAGATGGAATTCATCAAAATGGCAGCCATAATCTTTGGGGCATCCCTTATGGTTATAACAGGAATTATCGATGATATACATACAATCAGTGCAAAGACAAAGCTCCTCTTTCAGCTGCTCGCAGCGATCGTGCTTTATGCGTGTGGTATTCGCATCGAATTCTTTTCGAACTTTATTCATCCAGATCAGGGGATGATTCCACTGGGAATCGTCAGTTTTCCTGTGACTGTTTTCTGGATTGTGGGCATTACAAATACGGTCAATCTCATTGATGGTCTTGATGGACTGGCTGCTGGAATCAGTTCCATTGGCGCAATTACACTGACGCTTGTAGCCCTTCAGTTCGGTGGACAGGATATCGCGCTGGCAGCGCATATGAATGAGGTTGCCCTTCTTACGATAATCATTGCCGGTGCCTGCATCGGATTTTTACCGCATAACTTTAATCCGGCACGTATCTTCATGGGAGATGCCGGTTCGCTCATGTTAGGATTTCTCCTTGCATCCGCCTCTGTGGACGGTGCACTGAAGGGAACGGCTGTTGTGGCAGTGGCAATACCTGTATTGGCGCTGGGTCTGCCTATATTTGACACGACCTTCGCAATTTTAAGGAGACTTATGTCTGGACGCTCAATCGCTGAAGCGGATAAGGGACATCTGCATCACAGGCTGCTTCAGGTTGGTATGAATCAGAAGCGTGCGGTGCTGACCCTCTATCTTATTGCGGCGCTCATGGGCACCAGTGCGATTTTCCTTGCGAGCCAGAATTTTTTCAATACATTTATAGTGCTGACACTGGCACTTATCTTGATTGCGATTCCAATTCATCAGACCATGTCTTCTGACAAGGTGGACGACGAAGCATAAGTTCAGACGATTTATGTAGACACGATTTCAGCAGTCTGACTTTAAAAGGACTTTAAAGGAGTATAGATTTTGAAGAAAATAATGTCTGTTTTCGGAACGAGACCAGAAGCGATAAAAATGGCGCCAGTGGTTAAGGCGCTTGAAGCAGATTCGAACTTTGAATCCATAGTCTGTGTTACCGCCCAGCATCGTGAAATGCTGGACCAGGTTTTGGACCTTTTTGATATCAAGCCCGACTACGATCTTAATATTATGAAGGCGGGTCAGACGCTTGGACAGATTACTTCCAGGGTGCTTGAAGGCCTTGAGTCCGTAATCAAGGAAGCCAAGCCGGACATGATCCTGGTTCATGGGGATACTACCACGACACTCAGTGCCTCTTTGGCGGCATTTTACAATGGGGTCCAGGTCGGTCATGTTGAGGCCGGTCTCAGGAGCCAGGACAAGCTGTCTCCATTTCCTGAAGAGATGAACAGGTCTTTGACAGGACGCATAGCGGATCTTCATTTTGCACCGACAGAGGGCAATATTGAAAACCTTCAGCGTGAAGGCATTCGTATGGACAGTGTCATCAGAACAGGCAATACAGTGATCGATGCCATGATGCAGGTTGTTGAAAACGACTTCAAATTCGGCAATGCCTCTCTTGATGAAATTGATTATGAAAAGAGCCGCGTTGTGCTTCTGACAGCGCATCGAAGAGAAAATCTCGGAGAACCGATGGAAAACATCTTTGGCGCGTGCAGAGAGCTCGTAGACAGCTTTGATGATGTGCAGCTGGTATTTCCCATGCACCTGAATCCAAAGGTTCGAGAAATAGCACGAAAGCATCTGGACAATCATCCAAGAATTCATTTGATTGAACCAATGGAGTACAAGCCATTTCAAAATCTAATCAACAAATCCTATCTGATATTGACAGATTCGGGCGGCATACAGGAAGAGGCGCCGGCAATCGGAAAGCCTGTGCTTGTACTGCGAACCGAGACGGAGCGTCCAGAAGCTGTAGATGCGGGGACTGTTAAGCTTGCAGGTGTGAGCAGACAGCGCATTGTGGAACTGGGGGCGGAGCTGCTTGCTTCCCGTAATGCATATAGGCAGATGAGCCAGGCCACAAACCCTTACGGTGATGGAAAAGCCAGCATGCGAATTATAGAAGCGCTGAAAACGTACTATAAAATTTAATGGCAAGATGAGGTCCCGATGAAACCGCAGCGCTGTGAAGCGCGGCGTGCTTGTTGGGACTTTTTGATTGATGGGAACTGAGACAAAGTCTTGCATGGGGCACTGTAATTGGAATACAATGTAATGGACAAATGGCAAGGAGAGGATAAGTTTGGCAACGCTTAAAGATATAGCGGACCAGGCGGGCGTTTCTACCGCAACGGTTTCTAGAGTACTGAACTACGATAAAACGCTCTCAGTCGGCGATGATACGCGTAAACGCATCTTTCGGATTGCAGAGGCTGTACAATATGGAAAAGGACCGCATGTGGATAATCTTGTCCAGGGCACAGGCCTTAGTATAGGTATAATTTCTGGCCTGTCTGAGGACGCGGAGTTGGACGACCCTTACTACCTGTCCATACGCATGGGGATAGAAAGCGCCTGTCTGGATTTTGGCATTCAGATTGTGAATCTGAGTCTTGAGAAGTTCTCGGATCGGTCGCAGGAAAGTGATACTCTTGACGGCATCATTGCCATCAGTCGATTTGAAAAAAGTGAGATTGAAAATATACATAGGGTAAATCAAAATATTGTATTTGTAGACTTTGAGCCTGAATCTGGGGCATACGACTGTATTCTTCCCAATTATGAACAGGCCGTGGCGGATGTGCTCGACTATTTCAAGTCCTGCGGGTTTGATAGTGTGGCCTATATCGGTGGGCACAATCGCGTTCATTCCAGTGGCAGGGAACTTGAAGACGAACGGTATACATGGTTCAAGTATTTTCTAGACCAAAGAGATGCCTATAACGAACAGTATGTTAAAATAGGGGAGTTCAACATAGAAGAAGGGTCTGAAAAAATGCGGGCGCTTCTTGACGAAAAGACGTTTCCAGAAGCGGTGTTTGCAGCAAGTGACACACTGGCAATAGGTGCCATGCGCGCGGCTCAGGCGGCTGGGTATAGAATTGGCAAGGACCTGCATATCATCGGGTTTGACGATATTCCGGCAGCAGCATTCACCATGCCGTCACTCTCTTCAGTAAAGGTACGCACGGAGTTCATGGGACGTCATGCTGTTCGCATGCTTCTTGAGCGGCTGCAAAACAAACGGATTCTGAAACTGAAGGTTGTTGTACCGACGACGCTGGTACTGCGTGAAAGCAGTCCGGACAGAATATAGATTGGGGGAATGGGAATGGCTACAATAAGAGATATTGCAAAGAAGGCCGGGGTTTCTCCCGCTACAGTATCAAGAGTACTCAACTATGACCATACGCTGTCTGTTTCAGAAGAGACAAAACGCAGAGTATTTCAGACGGCGGAAGCGCTTAATTATACAAAGAAGAGCAAGCGCCGTGCTGCCAGTCAAAAAAAGAAGCTTGTCATAGGGATCACCCAGTGGTACTCCATGTCTCAGGAAATTGCTGACCCCTACTACCTGTCTATCCGTTCGGGTATAGAGCGGGCGTGCCAGCAACTGAAAATCGAGACGCGTACACTTTTTAGAGATGAACAGGGCTTGTCGCTGTCCCAGCTGGCCAATGTGGATGGCATTATTGCGATTGGCAAGTACGGGCCTGAGGAAGTTGACGTTCTTTCGAGCGTATCGCCTAATATTGTATTTGTTGATTGTTCACCGGATGACAGAAAATACGACGCTGTTACAATTGATTTCCGCGTTGCGGTAAGTGATGTTCTTGAGCACTTGTTTGAACAGGGTCATGTGAACATTGGATACATAGGCGGTCGTGAGTTCGTTGGGGAGCATAAGCTGCCCCTGATGGATTTGCGGGAGCAATCCTTCATAGAAAAAATGCGTCTGAAGGGTTTTCTGAATAGCGACTGGATCAAGGTCGGGAACTTCAGCGTTGAGGACGGATATGAACTGACGCGTGAACTGCTGGACGTGAAAGAACTGCCAACGGCCCTCTTTGTGGCATCGGACGCAATGGCAATCGGAGCCATGCGTGCAATACACGAGTCAGGTCGAAAGGTGCCGAGAGACATAAGCCTGATAGGCTTTGATGATATTTCCGCTGCAGAATACCTGACACCGCCCCTGACCACGGTAAGGGTCCACACGGAATTTATGGGCAGAACCGCGCTCGAAATGCTTCGGGAACGGATTTCTGAGGGACGTCAGATTCCTAAGAAGACCATAGTTCCAACGGAATTGGTCATTAGAAGCAGTGTTGAAACACTGAAATAAAACCAGGGGCACGATCGTGCCATGAGGTTGTTGACAAAGACGACAAACTCCAGACTGTTGAAAACTTCGAAGGACCAGGCGCGGATGCAGTTCGCTCTAAGAGCGTACTCTGCGTACGTGACTGGAGTGGATTGCATCTAGCAACGCAGGATTTTGGAGTTTTCAACAGTCTGAGGGCACGTTGTGCCATACATATTGATAGAAGCCGGAGCGCCTTGACATGCTCCGGCTTCTTTTGTTCTGCCGAGGCGATTCAATGAGGCACAGCCGGTTTATTGCAAAACTTGCCATGTGGGTTAATAATTCTCTAAAAGAGAGGGTATATCAGTATTGGTGGGTGAAAAAGAAATGTTTAGTAAACAATATTGACTGTTAACTAAACAAGTGATAAACTCAAATCATAAGAAATGAATCGATTGAACAAGATATATATGGGAGGCGTAGGTTATGAATCGTAACGAGCTGCTGGAACACTTTGGCGTACATTTTGGCACAAAGGAAGGTGCACGGGTCTTCTTTGCACCGGGCCGTGTTAACTTAATTGGAGAGCATACAGACTATAATGGTGGCCATGTTTTTCCATGTGCACTGAGCTTTGGAACCTATATGGTTGCGAAAAAAAATGGAACAGGGCAAATCAGAGCCCTATCCCTTAATTTTGAAGACCTGGGTCTTCTCACAGCATCCGTGAACGGAATTGCCTATGATAAGGCACTCAACTGGCTGAATTACCCCCTAGGTGTAACAAAAACACTCCAGGATAAAGGCTTTGAAATTGGTGAAGGCTTCGATATTCTGGTTTACGGCAATATTCCAAATGGCGCGGGCCTATCGTCTTCGGCATCCGTTGAACTCGCAACTGGTATTATGCTGGAAGGGCTTTTCGATTTTACGCTGGACCGTGTTGAGCTGGTCAAGGTCTGCCAGTACTCAGAAAACAACTTCAATGGTGTAAACTGCGGTATTATGGATCAGTTTGCCATCGGCATGGGTAAGAAAAACCATGCGGTTCTACTGGACTGCGACACGTTGGATTTTGAATATGCGCCACTTGAACTGGAGGGTTACAGCATTGTCATCTCAAATACAAACAAGCGCAGAGAACTCGGTGAATCCAAGTATAATGAGCGCCGCATGGAGTGTGAGCGTGCACTGAAGCAACTTCAGCAAGAAGCTGACATCAGGTCGCTTGGCGAACTGACAGTTGAGCAGTTTGAAGCACTTGAACACCTGATTGACAAAGCGGATGACGTCAAGCGTGCACGCCATGCCGTTAGTGAAAATCAGCGTGCCCTGCGTGGTGTTGAAGCCTTGAAAAATGGAAATATTAGCGCTTTTGGAAAACTGATGGATGCATCACACATCAGCTTGAGAGACGATTATGAAGTGACGGGCATTGAACTGGATACGCTAGTTGAGCTTGCATGGGACCACGCAGGTGTGATTGGCTCACGAATGACAGGTGCCGGTTTTGGCGGCTGCACAGTGAGTATCGTAAAGTCTGACATGGTTGACGATTTCAAGACATCGGTTGGAAAACTCTATGAAGAAAAAATTGGGTACGCACCTTCATTTTACATTGCAGATGTAAGCGATGGTGCGAGAGAGTTGAGGTAAAATGATGATTTTAGTATGCGGTGGCGCAGGATACATCGGCAGTCATATGGTCTATGATCTTCTGGATCGTGGAGAAGAGGTGCTGGTTGTTGACAATCTCCAGACCGGTCATAAAGATGCAATTCATCCATCTGCGGTATTTGAATGCGGAGATATCCGAGACCGGGCGTTTATGAAGTCAGTCTTTGAAAAATACACAGTTACATCTGTGATTCACTTTGCAGCAAATTCTCTGGTTGGAGAAAGTATGACAGATCCGCTCAAGTATTTCGACAACAATGTATTTGGAACACAAGTTCTTCTTGAGTCCATGCGGGAGGCCGGTGTAGATAAAATTGTGTTCTCCTCTACTGCGGCAACTTATGGAGAGCCAGAGCGTGTTCCAATTGAAGAAACGGACAAGACCCTGCCGACAAATGCCTATGGAGAGACAAAGCTTTCCATGGAGAAGATGATGAAATGGGCAGATGTAGCACATGGCATAAAATATGTCTCTCTGCGCTATTTCAATGTAGCTGGGGCCCATGCATCCGCGGTTATCGGAGAAGATCATCAGCCTGAGACCCACCTGATTCCGCTGATTTTACAGGTACCTCTGGGCCAAAGAGAGAAAATTTCCATCTACGGAGATGACTACGATACACCTGATGGGACTTGCATTAGGGATTACATCCATATAGACGATCTTACAGATGCGCATTACCGAGCACTTGGCTATTTGAATGAAGGAGGCGTGAGTACGGTCTACAATCTGGGAAGCGGAAGTGGATTCTCTGTTTTTGAGATGATTGAAGCGGCGCGTAAGGTAACGGGTCATCCCATTCCAGCTGAAGTGACGCCGAGAAGAGCAGGCGACCCGGCACGGCTTATTGCGTCTTCGAAAAAAGCCGAGTTGGAGCTGGGCTGGACTGCCAAGCATGATGATGTAGAAGAAATCATTGCATCAGCATGGGCATGGCATGAGGCACATCCAGACGGATTTGACGCTTAGGAGGAATTTGATGTTTGATATTCATAAGGCCCTAGGAGAACTTGCAGGTTTTGCACTGCGCGCAGGACTTCTTGAAGAGGCTGATGTCGTATACAGTGTGAATCAGGCAGCGGACATATTGGGGCTTGAAGCCTTTCAGGGCGAGATTGACCGAAATACAAAACTGGACTCACCGGCTGGCCTCTTGGAGGAAATACTGGACTGGGCATTTGAAAACAAATGCTTAGAGAGTAATGGTCCTGTTTACAGAGACTTGTTTGATGCCCGCCTGATGAACGCATTTACACCGCGTCCTTCAGAAGTGGCACGTAAGTTCTGGACCCTGTATGACAGGGACAAGGTAGAGGCTACAGACTGGTATTACGCCATAAGCCAAAGTACAAATTATATCCGTACAGACCGGGTTTCAAAAAACATGGTCTGGAAATCTGAAACGGATTACGGAGATTTGGACATTACTGTTAATCTCTCAAAACCTGAGAAAGATCCCAAAGCCATTGCAGCAGCAAAGCACATGAAGTCGAGCGGCTATCCCAAGTGCCTGCTCTGCAAGGAAAATGAGGGATATGCAGGACGATTGAACCATCCGGGGCGCAGCAACCATCGAATTATCCCTATTGAGCTTGGTGCGGAAGCTTGGTTTTTGCAGTATTCGCCCTATGTCTACTACAACGAGCACTGCATCGTTCTCAAGGGTGCCCATGTTCCCATGAAAATTGGTTTTGACACATTTGTGCGCCTTCTTGATTTTGTACATGTCTTTCCCCATTATTTTGTAGGATCGAATGCAGATTTGCCGATTGTAGGCGGGTCTATTCTCTCCCACGACCACTTTCAGGGTGGCCGGTATACCTTTGCAATGGAAAAGGCGCCTGTGCGACAGCAAATCGTTCTGAGCGCATATCCTGAGGTCGAAGCTGGAATTGTGAAATGGCCCATGTCAGTCATACGTCTTCGCCACAGCGATAAAAGCGTGCTGGTAAAGGCTGCAGACCATGTCTTTGAAGCCTGGAAAGCCTACAGCGATCCAGAGGCTGAAGTGCTTGCTTACACAGGGGATGAACGCCATAACACCGTAACGCCGATTGCCAGGTTTTCTGAGGGTGCATATGAGATGGACATCGTTCTGCGCAACAACCGTACTAGTGATGAGCACCCACTTGGGATATTCCACCCACACAGTGATGTGCATCACATCAAAAAGGAAAACATCGGCCTCATTGAAGTCATGGGCCTAGCAGTCCTTCCGGCTCGACTCAAGGATGAGCTTGAAGCTCTGAGCGCAGAGTGGATGGGATTGGAGACAGACCTTGATACGAGCATACATGAAGCGTGGCTCTCGTCATTGAAATCTCAGTATTCGCCGCAAAGTCAAGCTGATGCCCTTGAAGTACTCAAGCATGAGACGGGGAAAAAGTTTATGAGGGTCCTTCAGGATGCGGGTGTCTTTAAAGACACGAAAAGTGGAAATGAAGCATTCGGCAGGTTTACAAGCCTTCTGTAGAGAGGAAAAGAGTCATTTCATGAATGCATGATGGCTCTTTTTTTATTGCATAGGAAATTGCATAGATTATGCAATTTCCTATGCAATAAAAAAATGGGGATTGACAAGGGGCTTCCCCTTGTCCGATTTAAGGAAGGTGCTCAGCTGGCTGGTTTTGCCAGCGTCGAAGGAGACCATAGGGTTTCCTAGCGAAACGCCGAAGGCGTCTTTTTTCATGTTTATGGATGTCTTTCTTGGAATACATTTGAAAACTGGGAAATCTATAATAAATATTTGCAACTCCTGATGTCGAAACTTCCATTTGCAAATAGGCAGATATGACGGTTGTGCAGTAGTATTTACAAATATTAGTCAATTTCAGTGCGAAAGATTATCATAGATTTAACAATCTTTTGGAAATCGATATCCCATTCAGTGTGGCGGACTGGGCGAAATGAATCCATAAAAGCTTGCAAAAACCGTGCACAAATGCGTGATTCTGTAAAAATTGTACTTTTAGCAGAGGAAAATGTATAAGTACAAGAACAATCCAAAAAGTCTTGTGAATCAGTTCACAACAGGTTTTCAGCGTTTTGTCGACAAGAATACGTTAAAAAATTGTAATATTTTCATAGAAAATTATAGTTTCATCACAAATAAGCAAATAGGCATATTCGGAAAACGTTATCCTGATTGGGAAAAATGAACAGCGAAAAAATGGTCTTTGAAGGAGTTATATATATGTAAAGGTTTTCACATCCCTTTTAGTGAGAAATATGTACAAGTATACTTGAAACTTTGTGAAATTGGTGTCAAAATGGTAGAGGTGTTGTTTTGTGAAAAGTACATAAATAATTCAAAGGGAAAGAAGGTATTTTTTCGAAATAATGACGCTTTTTTGAGACTTCCATCATTTCGCGTTGTGAGAGGTATCCACAAAGCGGTGAAAATATGGTAGACTTGTAAGTGGTTGAGTTTGGCTTAATCGACTTAAACGAGATAACAACAATTCACAATTTGATAGATCAATCGCTCAGTTGGGCTAGATGTGTTGCATCGTTGAGACCTTTTGCTTATAGAAATGAATCCGGAACATGGGAGCAAAAATAAGTGGTGTATACAAGCGCAATTTGAAAAGTGAGCAAAAATGAAATGTGTATGAAACCCCGGATGAATGGCTAAATGGCCATTCATCTTCGTGAATGCAGAGGTATTTGAAATTGTTGGAATATTCATACACGTGGGCTAATATTAATTGATGGCGAGCATATCGTCTGGACAATTACATGAGCGGGTTTATGGAGTAAAAGCGTCCAGATTAATCAGATTGTGACTAGAGAGAAATCTTTAGAATTGTTTTTATTTAGGAACGGTGCTGGTTCCCTCACAGGGGTAACTGACATAGTGTCCAAAATATATTCCTAAATACATATAGGAAGAAACACGATTATGTACCATGCAAAAAGAGTTGAGGAACGTGTCATATGTTTGAAAAAGATTACGGAATGTATAAGAATTTGGCCATCATAACACAGGTAGGTCTTGAAATGCTCGTTCCGATCCTCGGGTCTGTTTGGCTTGGAAACAAACTAAGACAGTGGTTTGGGTTTGGGCCGGGAGCACTTTTAATCTGTATAATGCTGGGTGTTGTAACGGCGTTTATCAATCTGTTCAGAATAGCGCTTCGCAGTTCGAAAGGAAAGTGAAGGACGAATGAATCAGGTGCGTGATCTAGAACGTCAAACCATAAAGTTTGCAGTGGCTGGCGCTGCGCTGGCATCAGTGCTCTTTTATGTGTTTTTAGACGATCCAATCAAGTATGTTCTAGGCCTTTTGTTTGGCGCTGCAATTGGAATACTCAATTTTGTAGAGCTGGCAAAAACCTTGAGCCGGGCTGTAGAGCTTTCGCCGCAGAAGGCGCAGAGTTATACGACCCGAAAATATTTTATTCGCTATGTCATTTACGGCGTGGTTTTATGGGTTTCCATCCAAGCGGATTATATCCACGTGCTGGGGACGATCGTAGGACTCCTGCTGATTAAGGTGGTGCTTTTTACCACCAACTTATTTAATGACAGGCACTATTTCCTGAACATCTTTAGAAGAAAGGAGGATGAATAGGTGGGTGCTGGTGGTTTTGGCCCAAAAATCATGTTTCAGATTACGACGCCTTTTTTCTCTGGCGGGGAACAAGTTGTTATACCTGTCACTGAAACCGTTGTAAACACATGGTTAATAATGGCCGTACTTATTCTTTTCGCTTTTGTGGCGACGAGAAATCTTCAGAAAGTCCCTAAAGGGATGCAAGTAGTAACCGAAGCACTGGTTGGCGGTATTAACGGATTGACCAAGCAGACAATGGGTGAAGACAAAGGTGGATTTGCTCCATACATTGGAACACTCCTGCTGTTTGTCGGCATATCCAATATCGCAGGTCTTGTAAACGTTAGACCTCCTACTGCTGACGTTAACACCACGATGGGGTTGGCTCTCATGACGTTTGTCATGATTCACGGCTTTGGTATCAAATCCAAGGGCGTCGGGTCTTACCTCAAAGGTTTCCTGGAACCAATGCCGTTCTTGTTGCCCCTGAATATCATGGGCGAACTTGCAACGCCGATTTCGCTGTCGTTCCGTCTTTTCGGTAACATTGTCGGTGGCGTTATCGTAATGAACCTACTATATGGCGCACTTTACTCGCTTTCCGGAGCAGTGTTTGGCTTGGTAGGTATCAGCGCAGTAGTTCCAGTATTCCAAGTTATTGCGGCTCCGCTGCATATCTATTTCGATGTGTTCGCCGGTTTGCTGCAGTCATTCATTTTTGCAATGCTGACGATGGTTTTCGTTTCCATCGCAATGGATTAACATCGCTAGGAATGGGGTGTATGAATGGAATCGACCAATTTTATCATGATGTTTCTTGACTGGTTGATGAGCTTCGACAGAAAAGCCGTAATCCTAGCAGCATCGGCAATCGGTGCAGGTTTAGCCATGATTGCAGGGATTGGTCCCGGGATCGGACAGGGATATGCAGCCGGTAAGGGTGCAGAAGCTGTCGCACGTAACCCAAAGGGTCAAAAGCAGTCTACTATGGTAATGCTACTCGGTGCAGCAGTTGCGGAGACATCCGGCATCCTGGCACTTGTAGTGGCGCTGATCCTTCTGTTTGGTAATCCGCTAGTGAATCTTGAAGGTGCTGCACTTATCATATCGGCATCAGCCATTGGCGCAGGATTCTCAATGATCGCAGGCATCGGACCTGGTATCGGTCAGGGTTACGCAGCTGGAAAAGGAACAGAAGCTGTTGGTAAACGACCTAAGCTTCAATCTGCTATCGTACGTACGATGTTCCTAGGGCAAGCCGTTGCTCAGACAACGGGTATCTACGCACTTATCATTTCTCTGGCACTTATGTTTGCAAATCCGCTGATCGGATTGCTGTAGAGGAAATGGTTTTCGTGTAAAGCTCATTAGTGATTAACATCAACATTTAAGCAATTTATTTTATTAATTATGAAAAATGATGACTTAAATCTATAATTAGGAGGAATTTGATTATGGAACCTATCACAGGTAAAGCTCTTATTCTCGCATGTTCAGCTATTGGTGCAGGTCTAGCAATGATTGCTGGTATCGGACCTGGTATTGGACAGGGTTATGCAGCTGGTAAAGGTGCGGAAGGTGTCGGAAGACAGCCTGAAGCTCAGGGCGACATCGTTAGAACAATGCTTCTTGGTGCAGCGGTTGCCGAGACAACTGGTATCTACGGTCTTATCATTGCTCTTATCCTACTGTTCGCTAATCCTCTAGTAGGTATGCTATAAGTTTTAGCATGAGCCTCAAAGGAAAACCTTTGAGTAACACTATTTAGAAGGGAGGCACAGAAGGATGGCAGTGAATGTAATGCCCGTAATCGCGGCCGCAGTCGGTGAAAAAAGCGGACTCGTGCAGTTCGACTGGACGATGGTATTCCAGATTGTCAATACGCTGATTCTGTTCTTCTTCCTTAAAAAGCTGCTCTTTAAACCCGTTACTGAGTTTATGGAAAAACGTGAGCAAGAAATTGCTGGCGAATATGACGGCGCAGCGAAGCTTCAACAGGAAGCGGAAGAGAAGAAAGCTGAGTACATAAATAGAATCGAAAAATCTAACGAAGAAGGCAAAGAGATCATTCGTACAGCAACTGCAAAAGCAGAATCGCGTGCGACTGAAATCGTAAAGCTAGCTGAGAAGGATGCTGCTGACCTGAAAGTGAAGGCACAGCATGATATCGAACGTGAGCAGGTTAAGGCTATTAACCACCTTAAGGACGATATCGCTTCTATGGCAATGCTTGCAGCTTCTAAAATCATTGAGAAGGATGTCAAGGATGCAGATCACAGAGACATGATCTCTAAGGTGATTAATGAGGTAGGGGATACAAAATGGCAAAGCTAGTATCAACTACTTACGCACAGGCGCTATATGAGGTGGCACTCGAACTTGACAGACTGGATCAGATAAGGGATGAGTTTGGCTTCATCAATGAAACCTTCAAGACTCACCCTGAGTTTTATGAAGTCTTCAGAACACCTAAGATCAATAAAGAAGAACGTAAGGACATCATTAATAATGTCTTCAAAGACAAAGTGTCTAAAGAAGTTATGAACTTCATGAAGATACTGATTGACAAAAGACGTGGCGCTGCTGTTGACGGCATCTACAATGAGTATGTCAGTATGGTCGATGAGAAAAAAGGTGTTGTCAAAGCAGTTGTTGAGTCTGCTGTCGAGCTTACAAGCGAAGAGCAGGCTGCACTGACTGAAAAACTGGCTAAGGTCACTGAACGTGAAGTCAAGCTGACATGTGTCGTTAAACCGGCAGTAATCGGCGGTCTAATCGTAAGAATCGGTGATAAGGTTATCGATGGCTCTGTGAAGAGCAGACTCGATATCATGAAAGACAACCTGGCACAGTTAATAGTATAGGTATAGGAGGATTTGATCATGAATCTCAGACCTGAAGAGATTAGCTCTGTGATTAAAGCACAGATTAAAGAATATGAATCAAAGCTCCAAGTTGAAGACACTGGTACCGTTATCAATGTTGGTGACGGGATTGCGCGTGTTCACGGCCTAGAGAAGTGTATGGCTGGCGAGCTCCTAGCATTTCCTGAGGATGTTTACGGGATGGTGCTTAACTTGGAAGAAGATAGTGTTGGTGCCGTACTTTTCGGTGCTGACAGCCATATCAAGGAAGGTGACACTGTTAAGAGAACTGAGCGTATTGTTGAGGTTCCTGCAGGCGATGCCCTACTTGGTCGCGTAGTAAACGCCCTTGGACAAGCCATTGACGGCAAGGGTCCAATCAAAACTGATAAATCAAGACCAATCGAAGCACAGGCTTCTGGCGTTATCGCTAGAAAATCTGTACACCAGCCGCTACAGACTGGTATTAAAGCGATTGACTCAATGATTCCAGTTGGTCGTGGTCAGCGAGAGCTTATCATCGGTGACCGTCAGACTGGTAAGACAACGGTTGCAATCGATACAATCATCAACCAAAAAGAGGAAGATGTAATCTGTATCTACGTTGCCATCGGACAAAAGAAATCTACGGTTGCGGGTCTTGTTAAGACGCTTGAAGACGCTGGTGCGATGGATTACACAATCATCGTTTCAGCATCTGCATCTGAGCCTGCACCACTTCAGTATATTGCACCATACGCTGGCGTTGCGATGGGTGAAGAGTTCATGTACAACGGTAAAGATGTACTGATTATCTATGATGACCTGTCCAAGCATGCGGTTGCTTACCGTGCAATGTCACTGCTTCTGAGACGTCCTCCAGGACGTGAAGCATACCCAGGTGATGTATTCTACATCCACTCAAGACTTCTTGAGCGTGCTGCGAAATTGAATGACAGCCTTGGCGGCGGTTCAATCACTGCGCTTCCGATTATCGAGACACAAGCCGGTGACGTTTCTGCGTACATTCCGACAAACGTTATCTCGATTACTGATGGACAGATTTACCTTGAAACAGAACTCTTTAACGCGGGTCAGCGTCCGGCTGTAAACTCTGGTATTTCGGTATCTCGAGTTGGTGGTGATGCACAGATCAAAGCGATGAAAAAGGTTTCTGGACAGATCCGTCTTGAACTTGCACAGTACCGTGAACTTGCATCCTTTGCACAGTTCGGTTCTGACCTTGACAAGGCAACTCAGGATACACTGGAGCACGGTGCGCGCCTGATGGAAGTCCTAAAGCAGAAGAACAACGATACGATGAAGGTTGAGCATCAGACAATGGTTATCTATGCTGTTACTAAAAAGCATATGGTAGATATTCCTGTGCCTGCAATCAAGCGTTTTGAAGTTGAGTTCATCGAGTTTATGGATGCCAACAAGCCTGAAGTCGGCAAGCTTATCAAATCGAGCGGACAACTTACTGATGAAGTTGTTAACGGACTGGAAGCTGGAATTGCAGAGTTCAAGAAGCAATTCGAAATCCGTGACGAAGAAAGATAATTGGTTTCTAAATCGAAAGGGAGGTAGGGACTCATGGCGGGAGCTGGCGCACGCGAGATAAAGCGACAAATCCGAAGTGTCAACAGTACACGACAAATTACCAAAGCCATGGAACTAGTTTCCACTGCCAAGCTCAAGCGGGCAAAAGACCGTGTAGATATTACGAGACCTTACTTCGAAACGGTAATGCGTACGGTTCAGGATATCATGCAGAATGAGAAATCGCTCAAGCATGACTATCTTAATGTAAGAGACGTTCAAAAGACACTCTACATCGTCGTGTCCGCTGACAGGGGTTTGTGCGGCGGCTACAACATTAATGTTATAAAAATGACAGGTGCTGATATTGAAAGCCCTGATAAATCTGGTGTTATCACGATTGGCAAAAGGGCACGCGACTTTTTCGCTAAAGAAGAAGTGGAGAGCCTCGGTGAGTATGTATACATATCTGAAAAGCCGACATTTGCTGACGCACAAGATATTGCACGTAAAGCACTGAAACTTTACTCGGATGAGCAGGTGGATGAAATAAAACTGGTCTATACGAGACTGATTTCCACAATTGCACAAGAACCAGCAATTCTGAAGCTGTTGCCAATCGAAGTGCCTGAGAGCGAAGAGAAGACAGATGATACAGGTGAATTCGTTTCATACGAGCCATCTGCAGAAATGGTACTGAGCTATGTTATTCCAAAATATATGGAATCGACTATCTTTGGTGCACTTGTCGAATCTTCAGCTGCTGAACAGGCTGCAAGACGTATCGCCATGGAAAATGCGTCTGACAATGCTGATGATATGATCGCCACACTGTCACTGACTTACAACCAGGCACGTCAGGCTGCAATCACTCAGGAAATTTCAGAAATTGTTGGCGGTGCTGAAGCTATCAAGTAGCAAGCGTCAACGCAAGAAGATTGAAAGGATGTGAATCTGATATGGAGCAAACGATCGGTAAGGTCGTACAGATAATCGGTCCGGTTGTTGACGTTCGCTTCGAAGCGGATCAGCTTCCAAGAATTTTGGATGCGGTTCGTATCGAGTACAACGACATCAAGCTAACGGCTGAAGTTGCGCAGCATATCGGGGACAATACGGTTCGCTGTATCGCAATGTCATCTACGGATGGTCTTGTTCGTGGAATTGATGCAAGCGCTACAGGTGCACCAATTTCCGTTCCAGTTGGCCCTGCCACTCTGGGACGTATATTCAACGTTCTCGGTGAAGCTGTTGATGAAAAAGATATTAAACTTGAGGGCACAACATGGTCAATCCATAGAGAAGCACCTGCCTTTGAAGATCAGGAAACATCTGCTGAGATCCTGGAAACAGGTATCAAGGTTGTTGACCTGATTGCCCCTTACTCTAAGGGTGGTAAGATCGGTCTGTTTGGCGGTGCTGGTGTTGGTAAGACAGTTCTTATTCAGGAACTTATCAATAACATCGCTAAGGAGCACGGTGGTCTATCCGTATTCGCTGGCGTAGGCGAGCGTACACGTGAAGGTAATGACCTTTACCACGAAATGTCTGACTCTGGCGTTATTGAAAAAACTGCCATGGTATTCGGACAGATGAACGAACCGCCGGGAGCGCGTATGCGTGTTGCCCTGACGGGTCTTACAATGGCAGAGTACTTCCGTGACGAAGAAAATCGTGACGTACTTCTGTTCGTAGACAACATTTTCCGATTTACTCAAGCGGGTTCTGAAGTATCGGCACTACTTGGCCGTATGCCATCTGCCGTTGGTTACCAGCCTACACTGGCAACTGACATGGGTGCGCTTCAGGAACGTATCACGTCGACTAAGAAGGGTTCTATCACATCGGTGCAGGCTGTATACGTACCTGCCGATGACCTTACTGACCCTGCACCAGCGACAACGTTCTCCCACCTTGACGCAACGACAGTACTTTCGCGTAAGATCACTGAGAAAGGTATCTATCCTGCGGTTGATCCACTGGATTCATCTTCTCGTATCCTTGCGCCAGAAGTAGTAGGTGAAGAGCATTACAATGTAGCGCGTAGCGTTCAGGAAATGCTTCAAAGATACAAGGAACTTCAAGATATCATCGCTATCCTGGGTATGGATGAGCTTTCTGACGAAGACAAGATTGTCGTTAACCGTGCAAGAAAGCTTGAGCGTTTCTTCTCGCAGCCATTCCACGTTGCTGAGCAGTTTACGGGTATGGCAGGTACTTATGTACCGCTTAAAGAAACAATCCGTGGCTTCAAAGAGATTCTTGAAGGCAAGCACGATGATCTTCCAGAGGGTGCATTCCTGATGGTTGGTACTATTGAGCAAGCTATCGAAAAAGCAAAATCCATGCGGTAATCCGGGTGGACCTGGATAAAGCATAGGAGGTGTTATGTATGGCTTCACTTTACGATCTTGAAATTGTAACGCCTGACCAGAAATTTTTCGAAGGTCAGACTGAAATGTGCATTGTCCGTACAACAGAAGGTGACATGGGTATTTTAAATGACCATGAACCGCTTGTAGCACCTGTATCGGTTGGCAAAATCAGAATTCGTAAGGATGGTGCGTTCCAGGAAGCAGCATGTGCTGGAGGGTTCCTGACTGTCGACGAAAACCGAGTTGTCATCGTGACAGATGCAGCGGAGTGGGCTGACGATATCGATGTTGATCGTGCAAAGAGTGCATACCAGAGAGCAAGAGGCCGCATTGACGGCAACGACAAGGAAATTGACGTTGCACGTGCGCAAGCAGCTCTAGGTAAAGCAATCAACCGTCTGCGCGTAGCAGGACAAAGTGTTGAATAGTCGAAAAAGACAAAGCAATGCAAAAATATAAAAAGAGACCCCCAATTGTGCTCGCACAAAATTGGGGGTCTCTTTTTAAATTTTTATAAGGCGCGACTAGCGCCATGGGCAATCGAAGATTGCACTGGTATAGCGTATAATGATAAAAACAAACTTGGCATGCGCGACTAGCGCCGAGAGCAACCGCCAGGTTGCTCCGGTCAGCTAGATTATAAAAAAAGATGGAATTCGAAAGGGCGAATCAAACTTAAAAATCACACCAAGTACACGTGGAAGTTGTCGTGTTGTCGGGCTTGAAATTAAGTTCCATATTTCTAATGTTCATTGTATTTTAACCGTGAAATTATATAAACGAATATCGTATCGTCATATGATGGTGACAAAAAAGATAAAATTCAGTAAAAATGATTGCAAACAGTGGAGTTTAAAAACCTTTTGATATATAATAAAGTAGATGTGGAGTCTGAAAATGAGCAGAAACCAGTACTTTCAAGTATTTGAGGCAGATTTGTGACTGTTGATTTTTTGACTGTGCAACGTATGTGTATTGATTTTATACGGCAATGCCGTTGAAACATATTCCGAATTTAGGGTTAGTCCCAAATGCAACAAAGATTGGATTTGCGCGACAAGGAGGTTAACATTGTCAAAGTTCATAGTAGAAAAGAGTGGACCTTTAAAGGGAACGATCAAGGTTGATGGAGCAAAGAACTCTGTGCTTGCACTTTTGCCAGCAACACTGCTTACAGACGAGCCTTGTGTGATAGATGAAGTACCTGCGCTGAAAGATGTGGGTGTTATGGCCAATCTGTTGACAGTTCTGGGTGCGAAGATTGAAAAAGATGATGTGACAATGAGAATTAATGCAGCTGATTTGGTGAGCCATGAGGCGCCATATGAACTTGTCCAGCAGATGCGCGCATCATTTTATGTCATGGGTCCGCTACTCGCCAGATATGGTGTGGCGCGTGTTTCTCAACCAGGTGGCTGTGCGATTGGTGCGAGACCGATTGATCTTCATCTGAAAGGTTTTACAGCACTTGGTGCTGAGGTTGAACTTGGACATGGTTATGTTGAAGCAAAATCAAATGGCAGACTTAAGGGTGCTGAGATTTATCTGGATTATCCGAGTGTTGGTGCTACTGCCAACATCATGATGGCTGCAGCGCTTGCTGAAGGCCAGACAACTATTGAAAATGCGGCCGAGGAGCCTGAAATCATAGACCTTGCAAACTTCATGAACAAGATGGGTGCAAAGGTTAAGGGTGCTGGAACAGACACAATCAGAATTACAGGGGTTGAAAAGCTTTCTGGTGCAAATCACGAAGTGATACCAGACCGTATAGAAACAGGTACATACATGGTTGCTGCCGCAATTACAGGCGGGGACCTGATGATTGAAAACGTGGTTCCGAGTCATTTGAAGCCAATTATCGCAAAACTGAGAGAATGTAATGTGACCATTGAAGAGTATGATGATGCAATCCGCGTGAAAGGAACTGCTGACTTATCCTCTGTTGATGTTACAACACTGCCTTACCCTGGATTCCCAACGGATATGCAGGCTCAGTTTATGGCACTTATGGCATTTTCAGAAGGTACCAGCGTAATTAATGAGACGGTTTTTGAAAACAGATTTATGCATGTTGCAGAGCTGAATAGAATGGGTGCGAACATCAAGATTGAAGGTCATAGTGCGGTCATTTTAGGCTCGAAAAAGCTTCAAGGTGCTCAAGTAAAGGCGACAGACCTGAGAGCGGGGGCAGCACTTATTCTGGCTGGTCTTGTATCGGAAGGCGAGACAGAAGTGAGTGAAATCCGTCATATCGACAGGGGTTATGTGCGTATTGAGGAAAAACTCAGAGCGGTAGGCGCACGAATTAGAAGAGTCAGTGAGTAAAGACTGACACACGTGGTTATGAAATACGGATATGACTGAATATAAGATGTTATGACGCGGAAGGTGGATCGGGATGTTCGGATTTGGTGCTGAAATAGGAATCGACTTGGGAACAGCCAGCGTTCTTGTCTACATAAAGGGCAAGGGAATAGTTCTACAAGAACCATCGGTTGTTGCAATTGATAGAAATACAGATAAGGTTTTGGCTGTTGGAGCTGAAGCGAGAAAAATGCTAGGACGTACGCCTGGTAACATCGTAGCAACGCGCCCTCTTAAAGATGGTGTTATCTCTGACTACGAAGTTACAGAGCGCATGCTCAGACATTTCATTAACAAGACTTGTGGCAGAAGACGTTTCTTCAAGCCGAAGATAATTGTGTGTGTACCAAGTGGCGTAACTGAAGTTGAGAAGCGTGCAGTTATTGACGCGACAATGGAAGCGGGCGGTGGACGTACATTCCTGATTGAAGAGCCAATTGCTGCAGCAATTGGTGCTGGTCTTGACATCACAAAGCCTGACGGAAATATGGTAATAGATATCGGTGGTGGTACTGCTGACATCGCGGTTATTTCACTGGGCGGCATTGTAGTCAGCAAATCTATCAAGGTTGCTGGTGACAAGTTCGACGAGGCAATCATCAAGTATATGCGCAAGGCGCATAATCTTCTGATTGGTGAGCGTACTGCGGAAGAGCTCAAAATCAATATCGGTACGGCGTCACCACGCCCTAAGGCAATTAAAATGGACTGTCGAGGTCGTGATCTGATTACGGGTCTTCCAAAGAATATTACAGTAACAAGCGACGAAATGCTTGAAGCGCTTCATGAGCCGGTAAACGCAATCAGCGACGCTGTGCATGCGGTTCTTGAAAAGACACCACCTGAGCTTGCATCTGACATCAGCTCAAGAGGTATTGTCATGACAGGTGGCGGTGCCCTGCTGCATGGACTCAACAAGCTTCTGGAAAAAAGAACAGGAATTCCTACATATATTGCTGAAGATGCAATTTCATGTGTCGCAAAAGGTACAGGCATGTCCCTAGAGCACCTGGACGTCCTGGAAAAATCCATGATTACAAACCGGAAAAACGCACGTGCGTACTAGGGTCTGTAAAAGACAAAGCAATGCAAAAACATAAAACAAACGTCCAATTGTGCTTGCACAGAGTTGGGCGTCTTTTTTTGCTTCTATTTGGCGTGTTTTCTTAGAAAATTTTAATCTGAGTCTCAGTGAAATGAAAGAAAAAAATTGTTTAATGGAAATAGGAAGAAGTATAAGAAAGTGATGACTGCGGTGACACGTAAGGATATGGGAGGCGTGCATAATGAATACGCTGATTGTATATGCCAGCAGGAATGGATTTACGCAAAAAATAGTGGAGCTCCTGTCCGATCAGTTAAAGGGCAATATTTCCGCTCAGATCTGCGACAAAGATTATACAGTTGATCTGACACGATATGACAACATTATCGTAGGGTCTCCGATTTATTATGGAAGAATGAACAATTCAGTTCTTGATTTCTGCATGAAATATCAGGAGCTGCTCAAGTCTAAAAGATTAAGCATATTTGCAGTAGGTGCCGATGGCACCACGGCACTGGATGTTGTGAAAAATGCCCTTCCGGAAGACCTCGTTGCACACGCCGGACTAAAGGCTTATTTCGGATATGCATATGATTTTGACAGGATGGGATTTTTTGAACGTCTTATAATCAGGCATCTTGCGAAGCAAGGACATAGTGAGACACATATTGAAGAAAGCTCTGTGGACGCTTTTGTTCAAGATTTTAATGCGGGTAGATGAAGGTTTCATAATGAAATGTGAAAAAACGTGTGAAATCCAATAAAACTGCTAAAGATATGAGGCCTTTCGTCCGATAATCATGGTGAGATTATGAATGATTATTGACGGGAGGCTTTTTTCCATGATCCGTGGCTTATATATTTCAGGAACTTCACTCGTAACAAACACAAGACGTATAGATGCGATTAGTAACAACATCGCTAATATCAACACGACAGGCTTCAAAAAAGACGATGTAATCACGGAGTCTTTCAACGATGTGCTCATGGCGAAGTTCAATGGCTCACGCTATACGACTGAAGGACCGCTTTCAACGATTGAGTTCTCGAAAGATGGTGAAAACTATGAAGCGTCTACGCAGAATGGTTTTTTTAGAATCAGTACGGATACTGGAATCAGCCACAATAAGGATGTGCGGTTTTCAGTGGATGAAGAAGGCTATCTCTCAACATACTATTTAAACAGTGATGACACAAAGAACTGGAATCTGGGCGACAGGCTGGTCGGTTCCAGTGGTAAAACCATTCAGGTTGGCACTGATGCGGACTATACGATTGATGAAAGCGGCAATGTACTTGTCAATGGCAGTGCAGTAGACAGCTTGATCACTTCAGCAAACCAGGATGTCATCGGGACCCTGACAGCAGGCGTAAAGCTCAACCGCGTGTTTACAGATTTCACACAGGGACAGATGGTCAGAACGGATGAATCACTCGATTTCGCACTTGAAGGAGATGGTTTCTTTACCATCGACACACCATACGGGGAACTTCTCACACGCGATGGACATTTCAAGTTGAACGGAGATGGGACCCTGGTTACTCAGGAAGGCTATGCTGTTCAAGGTTTTAATGGAAACATTGGACTTGAAGACACAGATGTAGCGACAAACGAGTTTGGAGAAATCATTGTCGGCAATGAAATTGTTGATAAATTCCTAATAAAAGATGTATCAAACAAAGGTGACCTTGAAAAGGTCGGCAGTAATTTTTATAGAATCAAAGACAATCCTGCTGGAGAAGAAGTTGAGTTTGACGGCAGAGTGCATCAGTATTTTGAAGAGCAATCCAATGCAGATGCAATAACTGAAATGATAAATATGATGACACTGCAGCGAAACTACGAAGCCAGTCAGCGCGTCATCCTGACACACGACAGTATCTTAGAGAAAACTGTCAATACCATAGGTACCGTAGGTTAGCGAGGAGGGTAATCCATGAAGGCAATGTGGTCAGCAGCCTCAGGCATGAAGGGGCTACAACTTAAAATCGATACAATTTCAAACAATCTTGCGAATGTAAATACAACGGGCTACAAAAAACAGCGTCTGGAATTCAAAGACATGATGTACGAGCAGATGTCCAGTGACAACTACCTTGAAGGTGAGGGACGTCCTGTGGGTCTGGAAATTGGTCATGGTGTCCTACCAGCAGCTACATCCCGTTCGTTTACAAACGGAAACTTCGAACAGACTGAAGGCGAGCTCGACGTTGCAATCAATGGCGACGGCTTCTTCGTAATCAACAATCAGAATGATGAAGCGCGCTATACACGTGATGGCAGCTTTAAAATCAGTGTGACAGATGGTACAGCATTTCTGACAACTGCCGAAGGGTATTATGTACAGGGTGAAGGCGGCGACATAGATCTTGGTGAAGACGTCAGATCGGTTGATATTGATAAAAATGGGAATATTTCTGTTTACAGAAATGATTCGGAAGAAGCAGAATTTATAGATCAGCTCATGGTGGTCAAGTTTGTAAACGCACCTGGACTTGAAGGCGAAGGCAGCAATCTTTATCAGGAAACGGTTGCTTCGGGAGAGGCAATCAGTATTGAAGATGGTGAAGCTGAAATCTGGCAAGGTTATACTGAAACGTCCAATGTGGATGTTGTTGAAGAAATGATCAATCTGATTACGGCGCAAAGAGCATATGAAGTCAACTCAAAGACAATTCAGACAGCGGATAGCATGCTTGAGCTTGCAAGTAATCTGAAGCGATAGAGGTGAGAAGACGTGAGAATAGATAGTTCTTCCTTACTGACATCTGATGTCAGCACAAAGGTTTCCAGCACACAGGATGATGAGAAAATTAAGTCATTTTCCGATGCGCTTGAAAAGGCTCAGGAAGAGGGGGATGACGAGGACCTCAAGAAGGTTTCTCAACAGTTTGAAGCCTTCTTCATCAATGAAATTTTCAAGTCTATGCGAAAGTCATCTGAGTGGGGTGAGGGCCTTACAGAGAAATCCCATGCCAGAGGTATGTATGAAAGCATGCTCGATGAAAAATTTTCCGATGAAATAGCATCAGGAAAAGGCATCGGTATGGCAGACCTTATTTATAAGCAAATGTCAAAACAATACAGTATTTCATCAAAGAGTGAAGTCGCATCCGGTGAAGCAGATACTGAGGACGACGATGAACAGACATCAGTAGATATAAAAGGATAAGAATTCATGAGGACGCAGAAAACGCGTCCTCTTTTGATTGCACTGATACTGATCAAGTGGCAGAAGTGGGGCGTACTATGATAAATATCCATGAAAGCTGAAGAGACACATACCGTATTATCAAACCAAGGGTGGAGAGTTTGTGGATTTTCAGGTATAATACAATAAATAGCACCAGGTAATAAAAACTGGTATTAATGGAGGCGCAATATGTTAAATACAATTGAAATTCAAAAACTGATTCCACACCGTTATCCCTTTCTTCTGGTAGACCGCATTCTTGAGGTAGAACCGGGCACAAAGGCTGTCGGAATAAAGAATGTTACTGCGAATGAGCCCTTCTTCCAAGGTCATTTTCCGGGAAATCCGCTGATGCCTGGCGTACTCATTGTTGAAGCCCTTGCGCAGGTGGGTTGTGTGGCGCTGATGAGCCTTGAAGAAAACAAAGGCAAGCTCGCTGTTTTTGCCGGTATTGACGGTGTGCGCTTTAAGAAGCAGGTTACACCAGGCGATACGCTCAGAATGGAAGTGGAAATTGAATCCATGAGAAGAGGCATTGGCAAAGGTGCTGCAGTTGCATATGTCGACGGCAAGGTCGCTTGCAAAGGTACGATTATGTTCGGGATTGTCGATCAGCCTGAATAATGACCGAAGCATAATTCTAAAAAGTACTTATAACTGGGATGGCTCAAGTGGAGCCATCCCAATTTTTTTCTCTAGAATATACGGTCTGTCATTTGCATATATGTGTTGCAATTGAAAACGAATATTTATAATTTGTAAACTAATTACTAAAGAGGGACGTTCGCGATAAGCAAATTTGTTCTATTTTTAGTTTTCTTCTAATCGTAAGGTGTTTTTATAGAGTTGTGTTGTGATAAAATAATGTAGATAGTGAGTTTGACTTATGTGAGTTAGCCTATTATAGGCAAGCGTAACCAGCAACGCAGAATTCTGGTAGTATATATAGCCCTCAAAGAGGAGGAAATTAGTATGATAAATCGGAGGTATACATGAAGAGCGTTAGGAAAATTATTGCTACAGTACTTATCATGGTATTGCTTGGTGCTTCGGTAGGTTCGTATGCGGCAGTTGTAACAATTGAAAATAGTGGTTTTGAATCAGATGGAGCTGGGTGGATCAGTCTAAATACTACTTTTGAAGCTTCAAAAAGTTATAGTACGACAACTGTAAGTGCAAATGGTTCTAAGATGGCGGTTCTGACAGCTGGTGGTGGGAATCAAGGCACGACCAACCTTCAAGGTGCTCTTGGATTTAACAATAATGCCAAAACTTATATTGACACGTATTATAGCGGTATGACAGATTATTCATATATCTATAAGGATGTTGCATTAAATGCTGGTGATACGTTCACGATGTCTTGGAACTACATAGCGACAGATGATATAAGTTATAACGATGCGTCATTGGCCTTCCTCATAAACACGGATTCAGGAGGATTAAATGGCCGCCTGGATGGTTACTATTCCCAAGTTTCAATACTTGGTGCAACAACAGCGCATACAGCAAACTATACAACAAATGGTCAGGGAAGCACTGGGTGGCAGTCTATATCATATGAAATCTTAGAATCAGGGACATACAAAATAGCTTTTGTGTCTTTCAATCTGGATGATACTATAAATTCACCACATTTATGTGTAGATATAGCAAGCGGTCTAACAAAAGTAAATAGTGTTGAAGTGGATCCTTTAGACAAAGACACGGACCCTCCAACACCACCTGGGCCATATATTGGGTATAGTAGTGATATCTTTACTGAGGATGGTGCTGACGATGGTTCTATTGCAACATCTATCACTTTAACATTACAAGATGATACGTTCTCAGGATCAAATGGCCAAGAGGTGGACTATGTATCTGTTAGTAATCTTCCTGCAGGCTTGAGTTCAAAAATAGTAAAGACTTCTGATACGGTATTGACCATGACAATAGAAGGAAATGCGACATCTCATTATGATGAAAACGACGTAAACAATTTAACTGTTACATTGACGGATGATGCCTTCACCAATTACTTGGCTACAGTTGTAGCGAATAGTATAAAGTCTGATTTAAATATTGATTTTACGGGTACGGCACCAGCTGAAGTTACACTTTCTTATGATGGAAATGGAAATACAGGTGGTAGTGTTCCTTCATCTCCGATGAATGTGACACCATCCAGTTCAATCACACTTGCCCAAAATACAGGTAATCTAGAAAAGTCAGGTTACTCTTTCAATGGGTGGAACACTGTAGCAAATGGCTCTGGAACTGCCTATGCAGGCGGTGGAAGTTTGACGGTACCCTCGAGCGATCTGACTCTATATGCACAGTGGACTGCGAACAGCAATGTGCTGTCCTATAATGCTAACGGCGGTACAGGCAGTATGTCAGATGAGAGTCACAACTCAGATAGTTCATTAACGCTGACATTAAATACCTTCACAAGAACAGGTTATTCCTTTAATGGTTGGAGTACGTTAGAAGACGGCACGGGTGACAGCTACGCAGATGGCGTGAGTTTCACAATGTCGACGTCAGACGAAACACTGTACGCACAATGGACGGCAAACAGCAACACCCTTTCTTATGATGCAAACTCAGGTACTGGTAACATGTCAAATGAGTTACATGATACCGATGCTTCATTAGACTTAACAACAAATGCATTTACAAAGGCGGGCTATACATTCACAGGCTGGAATACGGCGGCAGATGGTTCTGGAGACAGTTACGTCGATGGGGCAAGTTTTAAGATGCCAACAATGGATGAGACTCTGTACGCTCAGTGGACTCCAAGCAACTACACACTGAGCTATGCTCCGGTACACGATGTAACTTCACCAGCGGCGGTATCTGTTGCATATGGGACTTTACTTGAGAAGCCAACCGACCCGGAAAATCCGGGCTATACGCTCCTTGGATGGTTTTATGACGCAGCATTCTCAAATGAAGTTGATTTCACAGTGGATACCATGCCGAGTTCCGATTTGACTTTGTATGCGCAGTGGACTGAAAATGCATACACGTTGACCTTTAATGACGGATATAGTACAACGACACAGAGCGCTATCCAAGTGATTTATGGAAATGTCCTGCAAGAGCCTGATGAACCTGAACGCAGCGGTTACACTTTTGAGGGCTGGTTTAATGATGCTGAACTGACAAGTGCAGTGAACTTTGCATCGGATACCATGCCAGCATCTGATAAGACAGTATATGCAGGTTGGACGTTAAATGCCTATACCCTAAGCTTCGATGACGGCTATGATATTACAACACCATCTTCGATACAGGTGACCTATGGCAGTGCGCTTTATGAACCGCAGGATCCTGTACGTGCGGGATACACCTTCAGTGGCTGGTATTATGATCAAGCGCTTACGCATTCCGTGAGCTTTACGACAGACACCATGCCAGCAAGTGCTCTGACGCTTTATGCGAAGTGGGGTGTGAACCCTTATACAATCACCTATAGTGCAGGGGTGGATGTAACTTCACCATCTGCGGCCATGGCTGATTACCTGACACAGATACCAGAACCGACTGAGCCGCAGAGGGAAGGGTATAACTTTGATGGCTGGTATTACGACAGTGCCTATGCAGATGTGGTTGACTTTGATGGCGATACCATGCCAGCACATGATCTGATCCTCTATGCGAAATGGCAGATTAATCAGTATACAGTTACTTTGAATTATGGTTATGAAACGACGAGCGGTTCGGCAATCAATGTCACATATGGAGATAAAGTGAATCCTGGGACGCCGGTTCGAAGCGGCTATGATTTTGGGGCCTGGTATAGAGACTCAGTATTCTCACTGCTTTGGGATGTCGTATCAGATGCTATGCCAGCGACAGATATGACCCTATATGCAAAATGGTCCATGGTCATAGGCGCAGACCTATCAGATTTGGATGTGCAGACATATGGTCTCAATGAGACATTCAGCGCATCGCGCACAAGCTATACTGTAAGTGATGTCGTTGACAGTCAGATTGATATCCGAGCTTACGCTTCACCGGATCAGTATTCAACGGTTACGGTGAATGCACAAGCTGTAGATACGGATGGGTGGATTACTGTAAATCTTGAAAACGGTGAAAATACATTCGATATCCTTGTGACTGCCCAAGACGGCGTAACTACAAAAACATATACACTGGTGGTCTACAAGCTCTATGACGAGGCTGTCCTAAGTGATGTCACTGCAACTGGCGGAAATGGTGTAAGCGGATTTGATTCGGGTGTCCGTTCCTACGATATGGGCAGTACGAAGCTGAGTCAGATTACAATAAGTGCTACGGCATTTTCGGACGTACCTGTATCGAAAATTGAAATCGCAGGTGTAACTGTTGCAAGTGGCGTTTCACAGACTATAAACCTCTTGTATGGTGTCAATGTCATTGATGTGGATGTAGTGGCTGAGGACGGCGTAACAACAGGAACATATGAACTGACAATACAGCGTCTTAAAGCGGGATCTGGAAGCAGTAGCAGCAGTACTGGTACTACGACAGAAACGACACCGACAGAGACAGATGAAAGAACCAACACGGTTACGGTTATTGTCAATGGACAGCCGAAATCTGCAGGTACCGAGACAATCACTGAGAGTGTTGATAGGAAATCAGCTGAAATCACTGTCGTACGCGATGTGATAGAAGCTGAAATCAAAGCGGTTATAACACAAACAGCTACCGCTGAAAATATCATTCAGGTTCCAATCAGTGAATCCGATGTGGACAATGTAAAAGTTGGACTGACAGGCGATATTATCAAGCTCATGGAAGATAACGCATTCGACCTATCTATAGAGTCTGGAGATGCGGAATATGTCATTCCTGCCAAGGAGTTTGAAATCGTCAATGTAGCCAGACTACTCGAAGTCGATGAGAACAACCTGGTGGACATTGAGGTTAATGTTTCCGTTGAAAAGGTTGAAAATGCAAAAATTGCAGAAATCCAGAGTAAACTGGGCACAACAATGAAAATGTTGGCTGCACCAGTAGCCTTCAAAGTTGAAGCAACAGCTACAAACAGGAGTGGAGTCTCAAAAACTGTAGAGGTTGAGAAGTTCAGCGAGTTTGTCAAACGCCGTATTGACTTGCCGGATATGACAGACCGTACACAAATCACGACTGCTGTCATTTACAATGACGACGGATCTTACTCCCATATTCCAACGGCTGTTGAAGTGGTTGATGGGGTTTACAAGGCAGTCATAAATTCTCTGACCAATTCTGTTTATACAGTTATTTGGAATTCAGTCGAATTTGAAGATATGACAAACCACTGGGCCAAGGATGCAGTCAATGATTTGGGTTCCAGACTGGTTGTCAGCGGCAAGGGCGAGAATGCGTTCAAGCCCGATGACAGAGTAACGCGGGCTGAGTTCTCAGCTATGGTTGTTCAGGGGCTTGGAATTCTGCGACCTGACCAGGAATCCAGCACATTCGAAGATATCTCTGAATCGGACTGGTACCAGGATGCCGTTTCAAGCGCAAATGCACATGGTCTGATTTCAGGATATCCAGACTATACCTTTAAGCCACTTGAAAATATCAAGCGCGAGGAAGCTTTTGCAGTCGCCTACAACGCAATGAAAATTGCGGGCTATGTGCCTGTTGAAGTTGCAGCTTCTGATATTCTGTCCGCATTTGCTGACCAGAATGAAGTGGCTGGCTGGGCTCAAAATGCAACGGCAGGCCTTGTTGAGTGTGGTGTGGTAAGTGGATTCGATGGTCAAATCAATCCAGAAGGCCTTTTGACACGTGCTGAAGCCGCAGTACTGATCAGAAGCATACTCACTTACAACGGTTTGATAAACTAAGAATTAATAGTATGGCACAGATGCCTGTCCTTCATTTTGAAAGACAGGCATCTTTTTTAAAATGTAATCACGGCAAGATATTCAGAAGTTTAACAGGATATTCATTCAAGAAAATTTGTACAATATGGTATACTTGGAATTGGGTACTTGCACTGTGTAAGACCCTTTTAGAATGGGTAATAAGTCTAGTAGCATACTTTTATGATAGATTCTATGAAAAGGAGTTTGAATATGGATTACAAAAAACATTATGAAGCCTGGATGGCAAATCCTTATTTTGATGAAGCCTTCAAGGATGAGCTGAAAGCGATTGGGAATGATGAGAAGGAAATCGAAGATAGATTTTTCAAGGATCTTGAATTTGGAACTGGCGGCATGCGTGGTGTCATTGGCGCAGGTCGAAACAGAATGAACAAGTACATTATTCGCAAGGCGAGTCAGGGCTTTGCAAATTTTCTAATTAAAACGGCAGGAAAATCAGAGGGACTGAGTGTGGTTATTGCACATGATTCAAGAAGGATGTCTCCTGAATTTTCCCTTGAAACAGCTCTTGTTATGGCTGGAAACGGTATTAAGGCCTACATATTCGACAGCCTTAGAACAACACCGGAGTTGTCCTTTGCGGTACGCAACCTGAAGGCTTCTGGAGGTGTTGTTGTAACTGCCAGTCATAATCCACCAGAGTATAATGGATACAAAATTTACGGCGATGATGGCTGTCAGTTGGTGCCTGAATTTGCTGATATGGTAGTTGATGCTGTTAATGCAATTACAGATTTTGAAACTATCCGATTTATGGATGAGGCCCAGGCCAAATCTGAAGGCATGCTGGTTGTTCTTGACGATGTTCAAGATACGGCTTATGTGGAAATGATCAAAACACATATCAAGCGTGACTTGCCAGCAGAAGTCAAGGCAGACCTGAAAATCGTATACAGTCCGCTTCATGGAACTGGCGCACGCGCTGTGGAGCGTGTTCTTAATGAAACAGGATACACAGGTTTCATTCCAGTAAAAGAGCAGATGGTGGCTGACAGTGAGTTTTCCACACTGCGTCTTCCGAATCCGGAAGAACCGGATGCCTTTGATCTCAGTGTAAAATACGCTAAAGAAGCGGATGCTGACGTAATCGTTGCAACAGATCCTGACTGCGACCGAGTAGGGGTTATGGCAAAACGCGACGGTCGCTATGAGCTGCTTAATGGCAATCAGACAGGCGCTCTTCTTGTGGACTACGTTCTGTCATCGATGACTGAACTGCCTGAAAACCCAGTGATTATCAATACAATCGTAACCTCTACGATTGGTGAAGCGATTGCAAAGAAATATGGTGTAGGTGCCATGAGTACGCTTACTGGTTTTAAGTTTATCGGGGAAAAAATCAGAGAGTTCGAGAAGACGGGTTCGCATAGCTTCATCATGGGATATGAGGAAAGCTATGGCTACCTGATTGGAACAGATGTAAGAGATAAGGATGCTGTTGTTTCCACGATGATGGTGGCCGAAATGGCAGCCTATTACAAGTCGGTTGGAAAGACGCTGCTTGATAGATTGGATGAAATATTTGAAGAGGTGGGTTACTACCTTGAAGACCTGATTGCCATGACAATGAAAGGCAAAGAAGGTATGGAGAAAATCGCACAGATCATGGATCATATGCGTAACAGCGGACCAAGTCAAGTGGCAGGTGTTGAAATTGACCATGTTCTGGACTGCCTCGAAGAGGGGACAGGTCTTCCAAAGTCCAATGTCCTAAAGTACTTCCTCAAGGATGGTTCGTGGTTTGCCATCAGACCATCGGGGACTGAGCCTAAAATCAAGTTCTATTTCTCCGTGAAATCTGAATCGAAAGAAGCTGTACGTGTTAAGATTGCGGCAATCAAGGATGCAATCGTAGAAATTGTCGAGTCCATATAATATAACTACATTGAAAAGGAGTTGCTTAAGCAGCTCCTTTATTTTGATTATAGCGAATGATCAGTCAGAGTTGGGGGTTGTGTCGATGTTATTAATCAAGGAACCGAACTTTTTCTCTACACTTGATTTGGAGTTTTCATTCAGAGAATCACCAAAAGACTCTGGAACATTAGCGACAACTGGTACGCCACCTGCAACTTTTTCAAGTATGTCATCAGAGAGTTCGGTATTGGTCATAGATTCTTCGGATAGTATATCACTTCGTGAATGTGCAAATCTAATTTGCAAAGAATTATTTGCAAAGTGAATTTCCTTAAATTGTAATCATAGTACGATTATATGATAAAATATAAGTAATAGTTTAACTTATTAGTGAGTTTACGATGAAGTCTATAAGGAGGGGCTCAGATGCCGATTGCTGAAAAAAATGGAAAACAATATTCTCAAAATATTCAAAAACTTCAGAAAGATATCTATGATGAGCTTACAAAAAACGTTTCAGATGGAATGGTTTCAAAGCTTATGCTCATTGATGATACAGATGCCGTATATGACTTTTTAAAGAATCAGGGTTACGAATTCAAATATCAGGAGTTTGTCCAGTATCTCGAAGAGAGCAACATGTATGTGCATGAAAACATAACTGAGATTGAACGTTATGCAAATACAGGCGAATCTGCCTATGGTGAATTGAGTGATGACGATCTTGAGCAAGTGAGCGGTGGTGGGATTTTAGGTGAACTTGCCAATGATTTTGTGTCTGAAACCTTGCGCGGGATAAGCAGTACATTTACAGGTCAGGACTCAGGCGGTATGAGCGGTGGAAATGACCAGAGCATTTCAGGTAAGGCTGGATATTTACACGGTCGGATCGTAGGTGGTATAGGTCTGATTGGAATGACTTTACTTCAGAAAACGCTGGAATAGATGAGCATTTGGTCAGCAAGGCATATAGTGCATGAAATTACGTAAGCCTTACTATCTTTCATGAGTAGTAGGGGATCGCATATGCTGGTCTAGCGAGATGAGACGAAACTTCAAAGTACATAACTGCATGGATGCGCAAATAGGATAATTATGGCATATTGATGTTGTGATTATCCTATTTAGGTAATGGAGGAGGGATGAATCAAAATGGAGCATAAAACAAAGTATACTATTGTGGCGAGCCTTGCAGTTGCATTCCTTCTGTTACTAGGCATCGGCGGTCAGCACTCGGAAATTTTGAGTTTTAACACTTTGACAGGGAATGGAACGGATGTAAGTAATGAAGCTATTATTGGACTTGCAGGACCCGTGGAACGTCTCGAGACATATACATACTATTTTGAAGGTGTTCAAATGGCGGTAGATGAAATAAATTCTGAAGGTGGAATATTAGGTGTTCCGCTGCGTACGGAAATTCGAGATGATGGCGACGATGTGACAAGCGCCCTTGATGCAGCACAGGAGTTTGCAGATAATCCGAATATTCATGCAGTCGTCGGTCACTGGTCGTCAGCTGCAACTATTGCTGTTGCACAGACATATGAGCTTAGTGAGAAAGTACTTATAGCGCCAGTTGCAACTGCACCAGAACTTACAGAACTTGGATACAGTCATGTTTTCAGAGGAACGACAACGGACAAAGGTATAGCCCAGCGTGTTGCAGATTACGCAATGGAGCGTGGTTATAACAAGCTTGCGGTTTATTATGATGAAACCACTTCGGGAAAAATTCAATCAAAAGCATTTGAAAAAATCTGCAATGAAGTGGGCATTGAAGTGATTGATCGTCACGGCATTTTTTCCAACGAAGACGATTTTGAAATGAGTTATAAGAAGTGGATGTATAGAGATATGGATGCTGTATTTATAGCCGGTACGGTTACAAACTGCGAAAATGTAATCAACTGGATAAGGGAACGCAATCCAGTGCAGGTGATACTCGGAGCGGATGGCTTTGATGTGGATTACTTTAAAGACATCCTTGCAGATCATTCAGAGCACATCATTTATACGAGCCTTTTGAACAACAGCAGTGACAATGTGGTTTATGAAGGTTTTGTAGAAGCCTTCAAGTTGCGCTATGGACATGAACCGGATTATTGGGCTGTAAAAGCCTATGACTGTATTTATTTGATTAAGGAAGCTATGGAGGCTGCTGGGACTGTAGAAAGTGGGAATGCTATAAGAGATGCACTCCTTGAAAATGTAAATTATGAAGGTGTGAATGGGGCTTACAGTTTCAATGAAAATGGAGATATGTCTGAGAACCATATTGCTTTAAAATTTGTAGACAGTAATGCATATCAGTACATTTATAGTGTGGAATGAGGTGGGATCCATGAAAGATTTATTCAGACAGGCATCGCTTGATAAAATATCTTCACCTGAACAGCTGGACAAAATGGTACGTTTGACATCGGGACGTTCGTGGATGGGAATCGCCTTTTTTTCCATTATTTTAACATCGATATTGGTATGGGGTGTCACGGGTACAATCCCCCAAAAATATCATGGACAGGGAATTATAATGAGCAGCGGGGGCACCGCAATCATTCAGTCAGCTACATCGGGTGTGCTTTCTGATGTTACCATAGAACGTGGTGACTACGTAAATTTTGGAGATGTAATAGCAAGAATCGATCAGCGTGATGTGGTAGAGAAGATTGAAGATCTTGAAAGAGAACTCGATATAATGAAGACCCAGACACGTAATGAATATAGCCGGCAAATCAATGATAATATCATTGAAATTGAAAAGCAGCAAAGCGAAATTGAGAAGCAGCAGCTTTTGATATCGGATTATGTTCTTGCAGCAGAAAATGCCAAATCCATTTTTATGAGGGCCCAAGATACATTTGAAAAGAAACTCAAATTATATGATGCCGGTGCAGTTTCAGAAGCGGAATTTTTAGATAACAAGGCAATGCTGGATTATACAAGGCGTGATTTCGAACAGGCTCAGGCCTTGCTTTCCGAGAGTAAGCAGACTAAGGAATACTTGGAGTTTGGTGTAGTTCAATTGGAAAAGCAGAATAAAAGCTTAGCTGAGGAAATGGATAGCTATGAGGATGTTCAACTGGTTGAAAAGCAGATTCAAACCTACAAACAGCAGTTGAAGCAGGCTGATATCATCTCTTATGCCGAGGGAAAAGTAATTAGAATTGGCGCAAAGAGAAATCAGGTTATTCAAGCGGGGCAGTCCCTTGCGACAATCCTTCAAAAAGGAATCAACATTAACGATACTGCAGTCCTGTTCTATTTGCCGATTGAGCAGGGTAAAGCACTGAGTTCAGGCATGAAAGTCAATATATATCCCTCAATTTACAACAGACAGGAGTATGGTCACATGGAGGCCGTTGTCACTGAAGTGTCAGACTATGCGGTAAGTACGGAGGATATCGCAGAGACGCTGGGGAATGAAAACCTGGTGCAAAAGTTTGAGCAGACGGGTGTTTTGGTAGAGGTGAAGGCAAATCTTATTAAGGATGAGGAAACAGCCAGCGGATTCTACTGGTCGAGCAAAAAAGGACGACAAGTAGACGTCGATGAAGGCATCATGTGTGATATATCGGTCACAGTGGAAGAAAACAAACCAATTTCCCTGGTCATCCCGATAATCAAGTCAAAATTACTACCGTAGGGGAAGGGGGACGGCGTTATGGAAAAAACTTGGGTTAAAACCCCCACGGTTTTTCAGATGGAAGCGACTGAATGTGGCGCAGCTTCCTTGCTGATGATACTGAAATACTACGGTAAATCCCTGCCACTAGAGGAAGTAAGGATCGATTGTGGTGTCAGTCGAGATGGTTGCAATGCAAAAAATATTTTGCGGGGCGCGCGAAAGCATGGACTGAAGGCGAAGGGGTTTAGAAAAGGATTAGATGCGCTTAGAGATTCCTCTGGACCTTCAATTATCCACTGGAACTTCAATCACTTTGTGGTTTATGAAGGCTATAAAAAAGGTCATATGTATATCAACGATCCAGCTATGGGACGTCGTAAAATGACATATGAGGAGATGAACGAAAACTTCACGGGCATTGTACTGGAGTTTGAAAAGGATGTAAGCTTCGAGACAAGTAAGGAAAAGGAAACCCTTTTCTATTACTTGAACAAACGACTTGGTACTGAGAAAGTATCTGTTTTGTATATGTTGCTGATTGGACTGTGCTTGGTGTTACCGGGACTGATTATTCCAGTTTTTTCGAAAGTATTTATAGATGATATTTTACTTGGAGGAAATTCGGACTGGTTTAAAGGCCTGGTGTGGGCAATGATTTCGATGGCAGTGCTGCAGTCAGCACTTTCATACATGCAGAGACACTTCTTATTGCGGTTTCAGACAAAGTTGTCACTATTATCCACAGACAAATTTTTGAGAAAGCTCTTTAGGCTGCCTGTCAATTTTTTTGAACAGCGCTATGCTGGGGATATATCGGGACGCGTTGCCAGCAATGACACAGTTGCGAGTTTTCTCGCAGGTGAGTTGGCTCAGACTCTCCTAAATCTGATAACTGCCTCGTTTTATCTTGTATTGCTTCTAGTTTACAGTGCCAAGCTGACATTTATCGGTGTATTGCTTGCAGGTGCCAACCTGGCATTTTTAAAAATCACTGCTGAAAGCATTTCAAATAAGAAAATGAAAATGGAGCAGGATCAAGGACGACTTGATGGTGTGCTGTTTACCGGCATCCGCATCGTGGACTCTCTGAAGGCCTCTGGGGCTGAAAATCAATACTTGGAACGTCTGCTAGGGTATTATGCGAAGGTAATACGCAATGAACAGGAGCTGGGGGAGTTCAGACAGTATATGGCTTCGATTCCACAACTGACTTTGCAGCTTACAGACATTATTATACTCATTGTAGGTGGCCTGGATGTCATATCCGGACGTATGACAGTGGGTATGCTCCTTGCATTTGGAAGTCTTATGAGGAATTTCTTGAGTCCAGTCAATGAACTTATTGGATTTGGAGAAAGGATTCAAGATTTGAAAGTCAACATGTCGCGAATCAATGATATCGAAAACTATCAATATGACGCAAGATTTTTAGGGGCGAGGAATGCGCAGAAGCTGGAAAAAACAAGGCTGGATGGCGCCATTGAAGTACGAGATATGGATTTCGGTTATAGTGCGCTTGATCCACCGCTGCTAGAGAAATTTCATTTTAAAGTGCAGCCGGGAAAAAGCATAGCTTTTGTTGGGCCGTCAGGAAGTGGAAAATCCACAGTTTCAAAGATTGTGAGCGGCCTATACCAGCCCTGGTCTGGAGCTGTACATTTTGATGGTATTGATAGGGTGAACATACCAGCTGAAGTTCTGAATACATCCATTGCCGTGGTCAGTCAGGAAATAAGCATGTTTGCCGGTACGGTGAAAGATAATATTACACTTTGGGATAATAGCATTAGTGAATCAGATATGATTCGAGCTGCCAAAGATGCCTGTATTCATGATGCTATTGCAACGAAGTCAGGCGGCTATGAGCATGTGGTGCAGGAGGGTGGCGGCAATTTTAGTGGTGGTCAACGTCAAAGACTGGAAATTGCGAGAGCCCTTGCACTAAATCCAACGGTAATGGTTCTGGATGAAGCGACAAGTGCCCTAGATCCTCAAACGGAAAAAGATATTATGGACAATATTAAGCGTCGCGGATGTACCTTGATAGTTGTCGCACATAGATTAAGTGCAATACGCGATTGTGACGAAATTATCGTCATGACTTCCGGCAAAGTTGTACAGCGGGGCAGACATGACGAGCTCAAAGGCGTTGATGGGCATTATAAGGCCCTGATTCAGCATATTTAAAGGATGGAGACTCATGGATAAGTTTATTCATATAGACAATAGCAGACAGCTCATTATGAAGAACAGCGACCGTGTATATTCGATCCGCGAGGGTGCTGCGAATCTGTTCTTTACATATTTTGATGAATCAGGAAAGAATCTGCGGATGCATTATATGTGTACATTGAAAACCGGAGAAGTTTTCGCAGGTACGCAAATCGACAATGGAGAACAGCGTGCGGGTTTTCTTGTTCAGGGGGCATTCGGGACTTGTGTGGAAGAGCTCGATTCAGAGTCTGCTGACACGATAGCACTAAATGCTTTCTTTAAGAAAATGAAGCATACTCTTACAGTACATCTTGAACAGGATAGTTTGCTGGAGGTTGCTGATGGTAATAAGACCCAAGCACTTGCAGAAAATTGCCAAGTGTTGGCAAGGGCAGCCTGCACGTCGGTTGAAGTGAAAATTGATTCAGAAACACGTGATAGAGATTACCGAGAAGAATTGACGAAGACAATGTCTAGAAAGACCGCGCAGGGTATTGCCGGTTTGTTTAGCAGAAACAAGGATACGGGTGCATTTCAGAAAGTAGAAGGGAAGAATGCCCTATATGATGCCTGCAAATTGATATGTGATAGCGAAGGCATTGAAATAGCATCCTATGAAGACGTGAAGAAGTGTATTGCTGATGATATGACAGTTGAAGACGTTGGTCGCGTTTCCAAGTTTCCAGTACGTGATGTTATTTTAGAGGCGAACTGGTATAGGGCAGACAATGGACCGATTCTAGCATTTGCGATAGAGGATAATCGTCCCCTTGCGCTCATTCCCAAATCACCGAGTCAATATATGGTTTATGATGTAGTTCATTTAAAAATCTACCCTTTGACAAAAGCATTTTCTTCGGAGATTGTTCCACGCGCTACGATGTTTTATAGACCTTTTGAAAACAAGCCGCTAAATATGAAAGATATATTTTTGTTTGGAATACACAGTGCATGGAAGCGGGACATTGTAAGAATTCTATTTTTAACGCTTATTGGAACACTTGTAGGCTTGATACTGCCAATCTTAAATGAGAAAATTTTTGATGATTATATTCCTGAGGGTGCCAACACCCAACTCATACAGGTGGGGATATTGATTCTTTGTTTCATGGTAGGAAATTTCTTCATTTCCACAATGAAGTCTTTTGCGACATTTAGAGCTACAAATCGTATGGAATATGCATTGCAGGCAGCAGTTTTTGACAGACTGTTGAATTTTCCAACTAAGCTTTACAGTCAGTACAATTCTGGAGAACTTGCGACGCGTGCAATGGGAATAACAATGATTTTTAATACGATAGCCGATGTCGTTGTATCAGTAGTGCTTTCAACCTTATTCTCATTTCTCTACTTGTGGCGAATGGCAAAGTACAGCCTAGCACTTACTTGGCTTGGAATTGGGATGGTCCTGTTAACGGTTGCTGTGACGCTCATAGTTGGTTTTGTTCAGTTGAAATATGAAAAACAGCTGATTGAGGTTTCGAACAAGATGGCAGGTATTATGTACCAGTTCATTCTAGGAATCAACAAGCTTAGATTATCTGGGAGTGAGGATCGTGCGCTGTATAGGTGGAGCAGTGATTATATTCACACACGTAAGATTGTGCTCACAAAGGAGCAAATAACAAATGGCATCTTAGCGCTTAATAATATGATGAACGTATTCTTTTCACTAGCCATATACTACATGCTGATTTATAAGAACATTCAAATTACATTTGGTGCTTTTGCAGGATTCATGTCGGCTTTTGGGAGCTTCTCAGGTGCAGTTTTGAAAATGGCAGAAACATTTATCAGCGCAAACAGATTGATTCCGATTTATGAGAAAGCGAAGCCGATTCTTGAGACAGTTGCAGAATATCAAGATAATGCAGTTGTGCCTGGTGACCTAAGCGGCGGTATTGAAGCATTACATATAAATTTCAAATACTCAGAAGATGGTCCGGAAATCCTTAAGGATGTTAGTTTTAAAATTGAACCGGGAGAGTATATTGGGGTTGTGGGCCCATCGGGAAGTGGGAAATCCACTTTGTTAAAGGTACTTCTCGGTTTTGAAACACCACAGGTTGGAAAAGTGTTTTTCGATGATAAGGATATTGAAAATATCGATAAGAGAGAGCTTCGTAAAAAGATGGGTGTGGTTTTGCAGAATGGGCAGACTATAGCGGGCAGTATCTATGAAAATGTAACCATCAATAACAGCAAAATTTCCATGGACCGCGTACGTGAAGTTATTGAAGAAGTTGGATTTGCAGAGGATATGGACGCTATGCCTATGGGAATGCATACCATGCTCATGGAAGATGGGGGGACCATCTCAGGAGGGCAGAAACAGCGTATATTAATAGCGCGCGCCATTGCGAACAACCCCAAAATTATGGTTTTCGACGAGGCGACAAGTGCACTTGATAACATTACCCAGTCGATTATTTGTGAGAGTTTGAAGAAACGCAGGTCTACAAGACTTGTCATAGCACATCGATTAAGTACCATTAAGGATTGTGACAGAATTTTAGTTATGGATGAAGGTCGAATCATTGAGCAGGGGAATTACGAACAGCTTATGGAGATGGAAGGATTGTTCTGGAACATGGCAAAACGTCAATTGGCTTAAGGTGGTGGAAGTATGACTAATTCTAGATTTGATACAGAACATATTTTGAAGGACATTAATGGCTTGTGTCGAGAAATCGATGGAAAACAGATTATGATACATATAGATAATCTGGATCACTTGGAAGAAATACTCAAGCTTTATGACGCGGTACATTTGAGACAGAAGCCAGTTCGCGAAATGCTGGATAGAAAGCATTCCAATTCATTTTACAGATGTGGCGGAATCTTCGATAAACCTTCATTGGAAGTCATGAGAGCCCTGATGAAAAGCAATCGGAGTGCTGTAGCTACAATTACACAAGATGGTGCTGTAGTGGGGATGTTGTCAATGACAATAGATATGAACATGCTTGGAACACTGTATTACAGTGCAGACTCGATCGATACAGAGCTTTTTAGACAGTCGATTGAGAAGGATGAGGTTTTCAATCCAATAGATATTGTTTTTTTACCTAAAACATATGGGCTTGCTTATTTTCTTTTGTACAGTGTGTGTAATGCCTTTTACGAGGGGAAATACAGGTACTGGGCTGTAGAAATTTATACACTTGCCTACTCGGAGGAAAATGGACTTGTGAAAAGACTGAATGACAGAAATAATCCGAGTACTACACTGGTGGAGTGTGTTGGGGGACGTCCGGTCGCAAGGCTTGACGGACGTGTGATTGAGATTGAAGACGTACGTATTGGAGTAGAGAGAAATGTTTTCAAGATGGAAATGCCCGAATCTTTAACGGAGATGCATAAAAGGATACGAGGCATATAACGGGGGTTGTTATGGGAAAGTACAGACTTACACTTATTCTGATACTTGTGATTATGTTGATTACCCCTTTTGTACCGCATGTTTCTGAGAAAATGATGGAATCTAGGGATACCTTACAGGATATTGGGGGAGATTCGGAAGTACGTGGGACATCAGAGATTCAGACTACCTTGCCTAAAAGAGGGAAAACACTTGGTTATTGTCAGTCGATAGAAGATCCGGAAGCGACCAATATTTTATATGCGATTTTGAAGGGATTTGAGGAAAAGGGGTATGTCGAGCCATTCGATTATCCCTTTGTTCCATATGTAACTACAAGCAGTGAGTTGTGGTCGTTTGCCTGTACAGATATTTTAAGTGATGTGTTCGTGTTTGAAAATGGTAACTATTACGACATAGCTGTTCAAGGTGAAGCGCCAGTACTAGATGCGATTCATGCATCAGGATTCGATATCCTTCTTACATTTGGTACGAAAGCTGGTCAAACTGTTTTTATTGACGCCAATGAGATTGACACTTTAAACTTTGGATCCAATGATCCATATGGTGCTGGTTTTGTTGATTCACAAATGTATTCAGGAAAGCGTAATCTATGGGCACATACCGATGAGACAAGGTATTATAGACAACTCAAGATGTTCTATGATGTTGTGCACTTCAAGAAGTTAGGCGTCATCAGATATGTGGATTCTTTCAGACGGATTCTGACGCCTGAAATGGATATTGAGAAACTTGCTGCTGAAATGGGTTTTGAAATCATATATCAGGACATTTTAGGTGTGGATCAAATATTCGAGCAGGGAAATCTTGAACGTTATTATGATGAGGTAAAGGAGGCGCATGAAGCCATAGCTGATAATGCAGATGCTTTTTATATGGTGATGGGGGGGTGGGCGTATTCCGATTTGCCGAAGCTGCTCGAACCGCTTTACGAAAGCAATATCCCTGTATTCTCTCAATTTGGTTCGGTAGAAGTTGAAAATGGCGCACTTATGAGTATTGGCAAGACAGATTTTGCTGAAATAGGGACCTTTGCTTCGGGTGTGTTTGAACAGATTTTATCTGGAAAGCTGCCGGGAGATATCCCGCAGAGTCATATAGAAATGCAGTCAATAGCATACAATGTTGATATTGCACGCCAAATAGATTTCAAGCCTGACATGGAGTTCCTGACATACTGTAATGAAATCTATGGAGAGAAGGTGCGCAAGTGAAACAGCGTAGAATTGTGCTGAGTGCCGGACTTGTATTGGTATTGATGACCATGCTGCTACTTTACTTCAATTTTAAAGATGCCTATCTGATCAATCTTCCTCAAACTGATGAACTTACTGTAGAGTTGATGGAACGTGAACTCGAGTATTCTTTGAATCTGGGCATAGACCTGGAAAAGTATTATGGTCTTGATGGTGTCGTTGAATCTTTTGAAAGCAAATACGCGCTTTCAGATGGAATCCTCATTTCAGATGCAAAGGGTAATGTGATATATGGAGGAAGTGGCAAGGTTGCTTGGGTTGAGAAAAGCATGCAGGAAATCATCACTTCGGGGAAGACCGTATCCAATTATACAAGCACGGTAAGACCGGAGGGTTTTATATCCTTGACGCAGCTTAACGGTTCGACAGGCGTTGAAGGATATATTGTTTCATCTGTTGGCAATGCTAGAATCAATCCGGTGGTTCTACCTTACTTGTTAAAGTCAATTCTGATTTATTGTGTGGTTATTTTCGCATATCTGACACTTTTTAAAACGCGTATAAGAGGGGCGCATGTGCTCCGTCATATTATTGCAGTTCAGGTTTTGGCATCTATTCCAAGAACCTATGTATATTATGAAAGCATTCGAAGCAGTTTGCTGACACAATTTGGGTATATCATGTCAATTGTGAAGGATAGGCTTTCGGTAGTGAGCGAATACGGAATGGATTTGAGCAATATACGAGGTGTTGATGTATTTGTAGATAGTGTAGCCGATAAAATAGATGCATTTGAAAATGTAAGGCTTGTTTCAGGTGCATCCGGAATTGGTATTCAATACGACATTGCTTCAAAATTTGTTATGAAAATTCTCAGTGCGTCAATATTGGATACGTTCGTCCTTTCAGTTTTACTTACATTTTTCTTTCTTGAAATCATAAATTTTTATCATGTTGGTGCAGTGGAGAAGAAAAGTCACAGTCCAGAAATTTTCCGCGGGCTTGGATTCTCATATTTTCTTGGATATTATATCAGTGTTTTATTTGTACCGCTACGGATGCTTGAGCTTATGGGCGCGGGGCGTTTCCTCTTTGAACGTGAGATTATGATGGGACTACCGGTTTCGCTGGAAGCGATTGTCGTTGGAGTAAGTTCTATAGCCGTTGTCAGATACGTTGAGAACAAGGGGTTCGGAAATGTATTTCGAGCAGGTGTCCTATTTGTAATTTTAGGGTTCTTTCTCTCATATTTAACATCAAATCCATATATGTTCATATTAGCTCGTATGGTAGTTGGACTTGGACACGGCATATGTCTTATTGTCATGCGGGGATACGTGGTTACAAATCCTGAACAGGAGAGAATTGGCGAAGGGGTGACCGCATTTAGTATCGGAGTCACTTCAAGCTTGAACATTGGTTGTGTTCTAGGGGGTATTATTGGAGACTATTTCGGCTTGAGGTATGTCTTCATCATTTCAGGCATGTTCATGGTTTTTCCAGGTCTTTTTTCAGGTCTGCTTGTAAGGGGAGATGTAAATCCCAAGAAGACAGATACCAGGTTCTTGTATGATTTTATGACACTTTTCAAAGAACAGGGACTAATCATTTCAATTATTTTGTTCATGTTGCCACTAAGGATCTTGTCTGGATACTTGGAGTACTTTTTTCCAGTTGTCTCTACAAGTGTGTTGGGCTGGTCATACAGTGGTGTCAGTCGTGGGTATCTGCTGAACAGTATGATTATTATCTTAGCAGGTCTCAATTTGGTGAAGTTCCTAAGTCGGCGCGTATCGCGCATTAAGAGATTATATCTGGGGCTTATTATCATGGTCTCAGCAGTTGCAATTATGAGTGTAACTATGAACGGTACAGGCATGGTACTCTCTCTTGCGGTTCTATCCATACCTCTTGCATTTATGGAAGGTACTTTTCTCGAGCACTATACTGGATTTCAAAGCACACAGAATATGGGGAGCATGAAATCAATGGCCTTCTATACGCTATTTGATCGGGCGATTATGTACATCGTTCCGTATGTATATGCGATGATTCTATCAGGGAATGTAGGAACTGGTCTAAGTGTGATGCTTCTTGCGGTCTTGACGGCAGTTTGTCTTATAGGTCTTGTATGGCGATGGGCTGAACGAAAACGAGGATGGTCTTGAATGCAAGTTGTTAATGGTATATGCTAAAAATATGTGAAGGAGGAAGTGAAATGAATACATATACGACACACTTGCTGTATTTCAGTCCGACAGAAACAACAAAAAAGGTGCTCACATCAGTAGCACAAGGCTTGGGGTTTGATGCAGAACACCATGATATAACGAAAATAAACCACGCTGAAATTTTGAAAGCTTTTTCAGAAAATGACATTCTAATTTTGGGTATGCCAGTGTATTCGGGTCGCATCCCTGCAGTTACAGAAGCATTTGTAAAGAGCCTAAAGGGTTCAAACACCCCTGCTGTTATCGTTGGGGTATATGGAAACAGAGATTTTGATGACGCCCTTGTAGAAATGGAAGATTATCTTGTCGCAGGTGGTTTTAAGCCCATCGCAGGCGCAGGCTTTATTGGAGAGCATTCTTTGACATCACTTGTGGGGAAAGGGCGTCCGGATGCAGTGGATTTAAAATCTGCTCTAGCATTTGGTGAAGCGGTCAGAGGGCTTCTTGATACAGAGAAGGTACTGGATGTAAAACTTGAAGTCAGAGGCAGCAGACCTTATAGGGAAAGAAAACCGGCCGCACCTGTGGGACCTAAAATCAATGATGCGTGTACAGTCTGTGGAGTCTGTGTGGCGCATTGTCCCGTAGACGCACTTAAAATGGACGGGCATGTAATTGTAGATGCGGAGGCATGCATTTTATGCCACAGCTGTATGAAGCGCTGTCCGAACGGGGCTGTTTATTTTGAAGGACGTGTGCTTCAAATCAGAGACTTTCTCATTGAAAACTGTTCTGAACGGAAGGAACCTGAAATTTTTATTGGAAAAATATAGAGTTTCTTATAGAAAAGGCTCAAGTAGGGCGTAAAGAGGATGCGGCAAAGTTTAAAGAACTTGGTCACATTCTCTTTCGTTTTTACCCGAGGCGTGTATTTATGCACTACAGCGTTGATACTTTATATGGAAATGTTATAATACAACAGATGAGAGTTGCGCTTGGCGATTTAGGAAAGAAGCAGGTAAGCATGTCAAAACCGAAATTAACCGTCTTGGAAGGCGGATATGGAAGAAAACTGCACAGCGGGTATCATTTTATTGAGGCAAGGGCAACCAATACTCGGATGATGGGTGTTGTGGGCATTCATGTTGTGTGGAAAAAATCTGAAGATAGGATGATTCATGAGCTGTATCATCTGGATTTTGAGTCTTATGGCATTGATGGGTATGAAAGCCATGTCAATCCCAATGATTCTTATGTAGAGTATCGTGTGAAAAAAATGATGGGAGGGCTTGGCGGAATGTTCGTGCCGCTGGATGCCCGCTCCGTCCGAATTTTACTCCAGTCAGCAGTGCATGTGGCACCGGAATGTCTTGGAGAATATCCTGAGGTTGAAGAAGCATTTCCTCAAATAAACAGGGATAAGTTCTATGGAAATGAAGAATACGACACACTTTGCAGATTGCTTATGCCAGAATGCGGCGTTTATGCAATCATACATTATTTCATGATGCGGTCTATTGGTCTTGATTGGGAAGGGCGGCGCACCTTTTGGATGAATAGTGCCGATAATGCACTTTTCAGAAATCCCATAGGTATGTCCAACACCCTTATACGTGAAAGCGTTGATGAGACGGGGCAGGGGACATATCGAACCGCATCGCTTATTGATGCAGCCAGCGGTTATGAGATGCTTGTGTCAGAAGTTTCAGTGGCTAAGGGTGAAGATGGATTTTATAAGATCATCCGTGCAGAGCAGATCAAAAGAATGCGCATTTCATCTATTGAAGCGGCCTTGATGCTCAAAAAGAAAGAATACTTGTCTGTGTATTCAGTGCTGGAAGACGGCTTCGAAGTCGATCTTGAAAAAGCCTACCCTGAGATGATGGTCAATGAACATGAGGCTGGCATTCTTTATACCAGGTTCAAGGCAGATAATGACCATGTGGAGCACAAGACATTCTATTTGAGCGAAGACATACTGGGTGTTTATTATTTGACCGATGAAGACCAGCTTGTTGTGAGTAGCTTTTTTGAAGAGGAGCTTACCCGGCTGGAGCATGAGCTTGAGCACTGGGTCAAGGAAGAGGCTTTGGCGCCAGTAGGGCAATTTGTAATTGATGTTCCCATTTTGTATGATTTCGTAAACAGTGGGTTTGGGGATTTTTTTGAATTTCTAGATGAAGAAGAGTAGGTGTTATTATGTTGGGTGTTCAGCAGGTCATAGTCCTATTTTTGCTGATTGTGGCAGGACTGTTTGTTAAGAAGAAGGGCATCGTAACCGACCATATCAATGCAGAGGTAAGCAATCTGGTTATCAATATCTGTCTGCCGTCGTTCATTATTGCGTCGATGGCGTTTGACTTTTCTGTTGAGGTGCTTGTAAACAGTGGCATGCTCGTGGTCTTATCCTTTATCATATATGGTGTTTCCATCATTTTGTCCCGTATTTTGACAAGGGTCTTGAAGATACAAGGTGCTCAACGGGATGTTTACGAATATATTGCAGTGTTTTCAAATTGCGGATTTATGGGGTACCCGGTCCTGCATGCGGTTTTTGGTGAGGAAGCGGTGTTTTATGCGGCCATATACAACCTGGCCTTCAACGTTCTTGTCTGGAGCTATGGCGTCTTTATCATGCAGCGTTCCCACAGGGCAGATGCGGAGCATCGTTCTGTGTGGCAGACTTTGAAAGCATCTGTCAATCCTGCAATGGTTGCAGTGCTCGTAGGCTTTACGATGTTTGTGACAGGCATAAAGCTGCCTGATCCTATCCATCAGACCTTGAAAATGATTGGCAGTATGACAACGCCGCTGTCGATGATGTTCATTGGTTTCATACTCGCAGAGGTTCATCCAAGGGAACTGTTCAATGACTGGAAGGATTTTATCTTGACAGCCCATAGGCTGATTGTCATTCCGGTGCTTACCTATTTCACACTGAGCACACTTGGAGTTACTGGTGTGACACTCTACATACCTGTAGTGATTACGGCCATGCCTGCAGCTGCAAACTCGGCAATAATTGCGTCACGATATCATTCTGATTTCAAGCTGGCATCCAAGCTTATATTTATTACGACGTTACTTTCCATCCTCAGTATCCCGGTGATTATTGGACTGGTTCAGTAATGGCGGGATCATGTACATATCTATAAAAACAGACCCCATACCAAGTCTATTCCTTTTCAACCTATGAGAAGAAATTGACTCGGTATGGGGTTTTATTATGGTCTGAACACAGCAAGTGGACTCTTTGTCAGGCGCTTATTCTGCAGGCTCCTGAACTCTAGCCTGAACGCTGACGCGTGGTGCTGGATTTTCCAGATTGAGCATGATAGCGGTGGAAGTCTTATCGTAGTGTATATACCAGACCCCATTCATGAGTGTAATGGTGTTTGTGGTTTCTGGGGACAAGACCATAATGCGTGTTCCTGTATTTTTTCTCAAGTCTTCAAGTGTATCTTCAAAGAGTTTTTTGTCAAAATCATTTTTGAAGCTGTAAGTGCTGTTCAAAGAAATGATCACATCATTTACAGAATCTGAAGGCATAAGTGACAGCAGAGCCTCCCATCCGCCAGCTGATGCTGTACGGCTGAGCTGACTGCCAGCATTGTTGAGCTTGAGTAGAAGCGCATCTTCAGGCGTACGGTCTTCGGTCAAAAGTCCACTATCCTGATCAGATGGAGCTGATTCAAGGTTGAGTATGAAGTCAGATGCTTCAGCAGTAAGCGTTTCAAAAATATAAGGTGATGTGGCAGCCGGGAGGTTTTCGGGCGGTGCCGCTGTAGTCAGAACAGAAAGGTCATCGAATACAATGACGCCTGCATCACGGATGGATGGGTCTGTTTCTACAAGGTAAAGTCGGTTCAGCGTTTTGAAATCCACATCTGCAGGCAAGTCCATACCGATCTGTTTCCAGCCGGTCCAATCTACGGATTTCGTCAAATCGAGGGTGTGGACTGTTCCGGAGCTGTCTGTGAGTTTGGCGCGAAGCCAGTGGCCGTTGGCGTAGTCGCCATAAGCCCAAACGTTGATACGTGAAGTATTTTGAGGGAGCGCAAGTCCACTGTCTCCAAATTGTACATAGGCAGCCCTTGTAGCGGTGTCGTTCTTGAAATTATAGCTGAGCGTCCCACCTTTGTTTCCGGCGTATGCAAAATCAGTCAGTGCATATGAACCGCTGACAGTCTCTGGATAACTCACGAAGCGTCCAAAATCTGATTCAAAATCGTAAAGCGGCGATTCAGACTCTCCGACGCCAATAGACATGAATGCTTCAGCCTCCCCCAGTGTGAAACGGATATATCCGCTTCCCGGTTCTGATACGACATACTTGGCGTTTGATATTCGCCCTTTCAGGCCGCTTTGGAGGATGAAGACATCACTGAGTGAGAGCGGTGCGCTGAACCCTTCGGCATCATACCCGGTAAGCTGGATATCCAGGGGTTCGCCAGTTTTTAGACGCGCCGTTTCTGGATAAACTGAAATCCCGACTGGTTCACCAAGAACCTTAACCTGTGTAGAGCCGACGGCGCTTCCCAGTTTTGCACGAATAATCAAGGTGCCCGATTCAAGTGGTGTGATGCCCCGAGAATCTATGGTGCAGTTGACGCCTTCTGTCGTGTAAACGATGGATTCTTTGTCAAATGAAACGGCATGCATGTTTTCGTCTATGCCAAGTATGGACGGCTCGATAAGACTGCCAGAAAAGATATTTTCAGTGGGCATGTCCAGTATGAGCTTGTCAAGACTGCCTTGAGGCGCTGTGTTGATGACGCCGATGCCATTGTGTATACGTCGTTCAGTACCATCGGAAGGTGTATTGACTATTTCTGGACTAGAACTTCCCAGCGTTTTAGCCACAAGCTCCGTTGAGCCGCCGCCATCCAAGTTGATGGCATTATAGGCGCCGGCTTCAGCCATAAGATACGCAAGCTCGGTTTGTGTCATGCCTGTGAAGTTGGTGTGTCGTCCATCCACCGCAACAAGATAGAGCGTCTTGTTGTCAGCAGAAAATCCGAGTGCTGAACGTGGATGTCTGCCAGAAATATTTAAGGAAAAGTCTTCTCCAGGGATGCCGTCGGTCAATATTTTGGCACCCCCGCCGATTGCCTGGTCAATATGTTCCATGAAAGCCCCGTTTTTGAGGGTGACTTCATCACCAAGAGCGTAGTTTGAGAATATTTCTGGAATCATTGTACCTACTGCACTGATGATATAGCCGTCATCAGGAATACGCTGGGGTGCTGGGTCGAGTGCCATGGATATAATTTTGCCATTTGAAACAACGACCTCAAGAACGGGTTCTGTATTTGTATTGCCTATGCTGGCATTTCCCCAGCTCCTGTCAAACATGATTGCACGGTCGTACTGGAGATAGGGTTTGTTTTTATAAGTGATATCGATGGTGTGTCCGGTGTTTGAAAATTTCGTGGCCTCACCGAGGACTTTAGCGATATAGGACCTGCCATCCTTCATTTGAAGGTAGGTATAGAAGCGGTCGTCGTGAATGGACGATGTTATGTAAGTTCCATCCTTCACAACCATGCCCAAGGTCGATTTGCCCTGTGTATCAAAAAAATCCCCATTGATTGCCGCAACGACATTTTCTTCAGAAGAGGCAAGTGCTGTAAGGGGTGCCTTTTCAGAAATGAAGTCAGGGAGGAGTACGGTTGATTCCACAGAAGGGTTTGTCAGATCAATTGTAACCAGGTTGATATTAAACCACCCTGCACTGGTCATGCGCTGTTCGTTGGTAAGCGTAACACCCGGTGCCAGCGCTTCTGTTTGAGCGTATGTATGGTAAAGCTTATCGTATGCAAATGATGGCGTTCCGGCAAATAAGGCAAGTGCCGCAACCCATGCAATCATATTTTTGAGTCTGTTCATAGAATCATCACCTTTCTGTCCCATTATATCTGTTTCGTGTTACAGAATAGAGGATATCCAGTTACAAATGAATTACAATGAAATTACAGTATTGAGACGTGTTTTTAAACAATAAAAAAGACGCCTTTGGCGTTTCGCTAGAGAACCCTATGGTTCCCTTCGACGCTGGCAAAGCCAGCTGAGCACCCTCCTTAAACCGGACAAGGGGAACCCCTTGTCAATCCCCGCTTTTTTTATGTCTGGGAGATGAAATTTCCCAGACATAAAAAAAGTGCTGAAAATGAGTGCGGCGCATCTGCCCGCAAATCAATTCAACACCCGTTTGAGTATGAGCTGGATTCCTTGGAATGTAGTTTAGAGAAAAGGAATCGCATTATAAAGTTCTGCGGCGAAGGTACTGCCTGCTGTAATCAGGATGGCAGCTATCAGGTTACCAATCATAATGGCTAAGAAGCTGCGTCTTATGCGCAGACCAAAAATCGATGCAGCCATACTGCCTGTCCAGACACCCGTTGTCGGGAGGGGGACAGCTACAAAAACCATGAGTGCGTAGAATGAGTACTGGTCGAAATGCTTGGCACGGTTTACGGTTCGGTTGATGAGCCAGTCGAGAAACTTGTCTGCCCACTTGAAACGGCGCATGATTTTTATGACAGGCTTCATGCCAAAGAGAATGAAGGGTACCGGAAGCATACTGCCAATATAAGATACGACTGCCGATGTTATGGGGTCGAGTCCCATAATCATGCCCGCTGGGATTGCCCCACGAAGTTCAATGATTGGAACTGCGGCGAGAAGCATCAATTTGAAGTCTTTTATCAGTATTTGAAGCAAATCCATGAGATTAACCCACTTTTCAAGAATTTCCGCCTTGTGTGGCTAGCGGTTCAGCCTATTATAACAAACGCCTATAGTGAAGACAATGTGAAGTGGAAAACTGTTACAGTTTTATCATTCTTCGAATATTTTGTGTTAAAGTTGTTTTAAAACTGGAAACTGAAACCGCTTGCTGTTAGAATGTAACAAAGACAGCAAGAACTTCTGACAGGACAGAGAACAGAGCATTTTCATAGTGATGGGGGTCTTTATGATAAAGTGCATGATTGTTGATGACGAAAAACCAGCGCGCGATGAACTGCGCTTCCTCCTTGAGGAGTTCGCAGACATACAGGTCGTAAGTGAGGCCAACAATGGACGCGACGCATTTGACAGACAGATGGAAAATCCGGTGGATTTGGTGTTCCTTGATATTAACATGCCTGGAATATCAGGTGTGCGCGTTGCCGAAAAATGGACGGCACATGAGAATCCGCCAATGATTATCTTTACAACAGCTTATGACGAGTATGCAATCCGTGCTTTTGATTTGCATGCCATTGACTATCTGCTCAAGCCTATAAATATTGAAAGACTCAGCAGCGCCATTGAAAGGGTGCGTGAGAAGCAGATCATTGATCAGACAAAAGCAATAAATGATCTGGCAGATAAAATGACAAAGGACCACACAGGCGGGATGGAAAAAATATGCCTTGAATCTACAGGCAGACTGATTCCTGTAGATACAAAAAATATTATCTATGCTGCCATCGAAGACAAAAATACGGTAATCTACACAACTCAGGGAACTTTTATTTACGGACATTCCTTAAGTTATCTTCAAGACCGCCTGCATGGAGACAACTTCCTCAGGACCCATCGGGGGTATCTGATGAATGTGGATTTTGTCGAGGCTATCGAACCTTGGTTCAACAATACCTTTATGGTAAAAATGAAGCACTGCGATGAAAAAATTCCAGTTGCAAGAAATCAGGTCAAATCATTCAAAGATGCCTTTAATCTTTAAGGAAATGCATCTCAGAGGGGAAAAAGTGCTTTTCACAGTATATGGGTTTACTGAAAATGTCACTATGTTATAATGCAGTTGCCTGAAGGAATTCAGGCATTCACTTATGAACCTCAACCCCCAAATGAGGTTCTCCCCCTAATTCAATGATTGTGACCTATTTACATCATTATTTAAAAGATGACACTCAGGAGACGCTTCCCCAAAGTTCTTTTGTGTGTCTTTCTTTTTTTCGTGAAAAAGCAAAGCAATGTAATTCAAAAAGAGGCGTCATCCAATTCGTGCTCGCACAAAATTGGATGACGCCTCTTTTTGAATTATATGGCGCGCCAAGCGACATGAGCAATCGCAGATTGCTCTGCATTGCTGAAATACTAAAAATCAGACTGGCAGTGCGCGCCAAGCGACATGAGCAATCGCAGATTGCTCTGCATTGCTGAAATACTAAAAATCAGACTGACAGTGCGCGCCAAGCGACATGAGCAATCGCAGATTGCTCTGCATTGCTGAAATACTAAAAATCAGACTGACAGTGCGCGCCAAGCGACATGAGCAATCGCAGATTGCTCTGCATTGCTGAAATACTAAAAATCAGACTGACAGTGCGCGCCAAGCGACATGAGCAATCGCAGATTGCTCTGCATTGCTGAAATACTAAAAATCAGACTGACAGTGCGCGCCAAGCGACATGAGCAATCGCAGATTGCTCTGCATTGCTGAAATACTAAAAATCAGACTGATAGTGTGTACCAAGCGACATGAGCAATCGCAGATTGCTCTATCACTACTGTATAAAACCAATTTTTTACGCCCAGTCATAAAAAATTATGTTTGATACGCACTGAAATGTGTATATATAAACCGGAGTTATCTGGCTGAAAAGCTTGCGGTGAAATGCTTTAGACAGATGCATATAATTGTGAATAGAAGTTCAATATTTTAAATTTGAAAAAATGTTTGACTAAACAAACCCCCTATGATACAATCGCTAAGGTAAAAAAGTTAATAGGTATTTCACCTTATTATGAGCGACTGAGGGAATGGGCCCGATGACGTCCGGCAACCGGTGGTAACACGGTGCTAAATCCCACAGAGGAATCTGGAAGATGAGGTGCTGATCATACAGCGAATCAAACCTTGTCTTTTAAGACGGGGTTTTTTATATGTGGAGATAAAAAAAGAACGCTCAAACCCGTTCTTTTGAAAATCACGAATAAGAAGACCGGTATTTTCCAGATTGAATTGTTAGGATTGAAACCATTTAAATTGAGGAGGCAAATTTTAATGAAAAGAAGACTATTTACTTCTGAATCTGTAACTGAGGGACATCCAGATAAAATGTGCGACCAGATTTCTGACGCTATCCTGGATGCAATTTTTGAAAAAGATCCAAATGCGCGTGTAGCTTGTGAAACGACTGTGAAAACAGGTATGGTCCTTGTATGCGGCGAGATTTCAACGAACTGTTATGTTGATATCCCAAAAGTCGTTAGAAAAACTGTATGCGAAATTGGTTATACAAGAGCAAAGTTCGGCTTTGATGGTCAAACATGTGCCGTTCTAACTGCAATTGATGAGCAGTCATCAGACATCGCTATGGGTGTTGATGAAGCGCTTGAGAGCAAAGAAGGCTCAATGGATGATCAAATCGAAGCAATCGGTGCTGGTGACCAAGGTCTGATGTTTGGTTTTGCCTGCAATGAAACACCTGAGCTGATGCCGCTTCCAATCTCACTGTCACACAAGCTGGCAAAGAGACTGTCTGATGTACGTAAGGAAGGCATTCTGGATTACCTGCGCCCTGACGGTAAAACACAGGTCACTGTAGAGTACCAGGACGACAAGCCTGTTCATGTTGATACTATCGTAATTTCAACACAACACGGTCCGGAAGTGACACGTGAGCAAATTGAAGCTGATCTGATTGAGCATGTTGTTAAGCCGATTGTTCCAGCAGAGCTGCTTAACGATTCTACAAAATACCTGATCAACCCAACAGGCCGTTTCGTAATCGGTGGTCCTCAAGGGGATGCTGGTCTGACAGGTCGTAAAATCATCGTTGATACTTACGGTGGATACTCTCGTCACGGTGGCGGTGCATTCTCTGGTAAAGACCCTACAAAGGTTGACCGTTCTGCTGCTTACGCTGCACGTTACGTTGCAAAAAACATTGTTGCAGCTGGCCTAGCTGACAAATGTGAAATCGAACTTGCTTACGCAATCGGTGTTGCACATCCTGTATCTGTACTGGTTGAAACATTTGGAACTGCTAAGATTGAAGAGGAGAAGATTGAAGAGCTTGTTATGAAGCACTTTGACCTGCGTCCTGCGGCAATCATCCGTGATCTTGGTCTTAGAAGTCCAATTTACCGTCAGACTGCTGCATACGGTCACTTTGGCAGAACAGACATCGATCTGCCTTGGGAAAAGACGGATAAAGCTGAAATTCTTAAAAAAGAAGCTTTTGAAGCGTAAGTTTCGAATAAGTATAGAACAATATAAATGATCATAGAACGCTCAATTGTGCTTAGCATGATTGGGCGTTTATTTTGTTGTTGAGAGAATTCCTCTAAAATGAAGCGTCATTCCTTGAGTGCAAGTGTTCGTTTTACAAAAAATGGGTAATGATATTGTAACCTAAACCCGAACGTATGTTATAATGAAAATCAAGCTAAACTCAGACGATAAACTCAGATTTATCTGTGGGAATTATAGGGATAGACTGGGGTGCGGTAAGGAATGTTAAGAAAACGATTTAGATGGATGGTGTAATATGTCGGTAGAAATACGCGGTTCTGTTGAAGAAATTGTATATAAGAATGACGAAAACGGCTTTGTCATAGCAGTCATTGAATCAGGAGATGAATTCATTTATGTCAAAGGCTATATACCGATTATTCACGAAGGTGAAGATATGCTTTTCAGAGGCAGATTTGTCATGCATCCGACATATGGTGAGCAGCTTGAGGTCACGAGCAGTGAGATTCTCATGCCCACCGACATTGAGGCCATAGAACGGTATCTGGCCTCTGGGATCATTAAGGGAATCGGTCCCGCGACAGCATCAAGGATTATCGATCATTTCGGGAAAAACAGTCTGGATATCATTCAATATGACCCGTCGAGACTGACAGAAGTATCAGGAATAGGCCAGAAAAAAGCGGATGAAATCGCCAGTGCCTTTTTTGAGCAGCGGGCTCTCAAGGACATAATGCTGTTTCTACAGAAGTATGGTATTTCGGTGAATTATGCCATGCGCATTTTTAAGCTTTACGGTCATGAGACCATTGATATAGTATCTGAAAACCCCTACCAGCTGGCAGATGACATACCGGGAATTGGCTTCAGGATGGCAGATCAGGTGGCGAAAAAGATGGGGGTTGAACCCGTATCTCCCTATAGAATTGCAACGGGCATAAAGTACATACTCAGTCAGCATGTTATGCAGGGACATACTTACGTGGCAAGGCAGGAGCTCGTCTTTAAGACGGCGGATGTACTCTCCGTTCCTAAAGACCAGGTGGATGGCCTGATAACAGATATGGTCATTCGAGGCACACTTCATTTGGAGCGATTTGGAGATGCTGATATGATCTATCCGGCGCCTTTATACTATGCGGAGCTTAAGGTGTGTCAGAAGCTTATTCAGTTGGCGTCGGGCGCTGTAGAAATACCAGGCCTTGATATCGATCGGGATATTACTGATTTTGAAAAACGTACGGACATAACACTTGCAGACAATCAACGAGAAGCGGTCAAAGCTTCTGTCACAAACGGACTCATGGTCATAACCGGTGGACCGGGTACAGGTAAAACGACCATCATCAACGGCATACTGGATATCTTTGAAAACAGGCATCTGAAGGTCCTGCTTGCAGCTCCGACCGGGAGAGCGGCAAAGCGCATGAGTGAAGCAACCGACCGTGAAGCAAAGACCATTCACCGCTTGCTGGAATATGCCTATAGCGAAGGCAATGAGTCTGCGGGTTTCATGAAAAACGAGGAAGACCCATTGACCTGTGATGCTGTGATCATAGACGAAACGTCTATGGTGGATGTTCTTCTGATGAATCACCTGCTCAGCGCAATTTCCGAAGGGACACGCGTTATCTTCGTGGGTGATGTGGATCAGCTGCCATCAGTTGGGCCGGGATGTGTACTGAAGGATATTATCGATTCAAATGCTGTACCGGTGGTGCGTCTGACCGAAATTTTCAGACAGTCAGAAGAAAGTATGATTGTTGTTAATGCCCATAAGATCAATCATGGAGACATGCCGGTGCTTAATACAAAGAATAGGGATTTCTTCTTTATAGATGCAAAACGTCAGGAGTCCATATCAAGCACAATCAGTCAGCTGGTCAGAAAGAGGCTGCCTGAGTACTACGGCATTGATCCGGTGCATGACATTCAGGTGCTGACGCCGACGAAAAAAGGCCCGTCAGGGACCATGCAGCTCAATAAGCTCCTTCAGGAAGTATTGAATCCACCAAAAACGGGTAGGGCGGAAAAGAAAATGGGAGAACGCATTTTCAGATCAGGCGATAAAGTCATGCAGATCAGAAACAATTATCAGCTCAAGTGGCGTACTGAAGAAGATGAACGTGGCGAGGGTGTTTTCAACGGAGATATTGGATTTATCGAAGGCATGAACCTTGCAGACCAGAAGGTTGTCGTACATTTTGACGATGGGCGTATCGTTCACTATGATTTCAGTCAGCTTGAAGAACTGATACATGCATATGCAGTAACGGTTCATAAAAGTCAGGGCAGTGAGTTCCCAGTCCTAGTCATGCCGGTTTGGAGCGGTCCTCCAATGCTCATGAATAGAAATATTCTCTATACTGCAGTCACACGGGCAAAGCAACTGGTTGTTCTCGTTGGGGATAGGCGGTATCTCAATGTTATGGTCAATAACGAGAATCAGCATGAACGCCAATCAGGACTCAAGTACAGATTAGAGGGTATTGTGAAGTCGGGGTATATCATGTAAAATGAAATAGTACCAAAGTCCTTTGAATAGGGAGAAGGAACTATGAATTTTATGGACAATATCCAGGACAAATATAGGATGCTCATGATCAGATCTGTGCTGATGGCCTGTATGGCTTGCGTCATATGGTTGAATAGAATTCAGATATCAGAACTCATAGGAACACGCATGGGCTTCTATTATAGTATTCTTGCATTTCTACCGCTAGTGATCACCTATTTCTATTGCAATCAGAAACAATCTGAAAAGAAGGAAGTGCTGCTATCGGCCATACTGCTGCTTATATTTATGAACAGCTGGATTATTATTGGTCCGAGAGATGGCATCAATAATTTCAGTTTTCATATCCTGCACAGTCTGTTGCTTATTTATGCAGTGGGACGGCGTGCGTCATATACCGGACATATTATGTTTGCAGTGGCTTTGATGGTTTCGCTATTTTCAATACAGTTGTTTGGAATGGACCATTCACATCTGTTTATGTATGCCTTTGTAATGGTAGGGGCATTCATCTATGCAGCGCATCTGACATCGCTTGTTCAAAGTGAAAAGGGCCTGCGAAAGAAAGTGGATGAGCTTGAAACCCTGTATGCCATTCAGAAGGTCATTGATTCTTTTCCGGATATTGACACTGTAATCAGTCACATTACCCGAATAGTCGCTTTTGGCATCGATGTGGACTTGTGTGCGGTTCTGCTCTATTCTCAGGAGAAGGACGGACTCGAGTTGAGAGGGAAGTTTCCCAATGATTCGGTCTATATCCAGCGTCCTGAACTAAAACTGGCAGAAGAGGTATTCAAGACAGGTGTACCCATTGTCTGTCATGATTTGGATAAGGACACAGGTCTCCTTGAGAAAATAGATTACTGTCACAGGGATAAAGCAATTGGTATATTGCCTCTTGAACATGATGAAATTCGCTATGGAACAATCCTGTTCACTAAAAATGAGTCCATGGAGATCGGATCGGGTATCCTTCAAGTTGTTGAAGGTGTGGCTTCTACAGTAGCCATGGTCCTTTCGAACACTATTTTTCACAGAAGCATACTCAGGCGTTCTCAGGTTGACGACTTGACGGGTCTCTTTAATAGAAGTTATTTTTTTGAATCTCTAGATACGGAAATAAAAAAAGCCAAGCTTACTGAGCAAGGGGTTCATGTTCTTCTTTTTGACATAGACCGGTTTAAGGCAATCAATGATGTCTATGGTCACCTGATGGGTGATCGGGTCATAGAGGAAGTTGGAAAAATTCTGAGAGAGAACACGCGAAAATCAGATATACCAGCACGCTATGGCGGGGAAGAGTTTGCCGTCATATTGCCCAATAGCTGCTACTCGGCTGCAGAGCACATTGCTGAGCGTGTTCGTCGTTCTGTAGAGGGCATGTCGGAACGGATTTCAGACCTGAATGTCTTATCTGACAAAGTGACAATGAGTATTGGAATTGCATGCTATCCGCACTGTGCCACAGAGCCAAGGCAGGTTCTTGATATTGCGGATAAGAGAATGTATGCAGCAAAACGTACAGGGGGAAACCAGTATATTTTCAAATAGAAGCAAGCTGAGAAGATTTGCAGATGTATTCTTGAAAATTTTATATCCTGAAAGAATAAGCTGTATCCACTGTGGTATAGATTTAGATATGGAAGACCGTTACAGATACGATTTGTGCAGCAGGTGCATGGATGACATGCACTGGATACAGGGACCAACATGTAAATACTGCGGTGGCCCAATTCCACCAGACAATGAAACGGAATACTGTTACAGCTGTGCTGTTTCAGGTAGCAATATAATAGGCTGTGTGGCCTGTTTTGAGTATTATGGAACGGGAAAACAGTTGATTATGGACTATAAGTACAGTAAGAATACTTACTTAGGTCGGTATTTCGCAGCAATGCTATATGATAATATTGTTAGTGCAGGCGAGTTCGCACCAGAGGTTATTGTTCCGGTTCCACTTCACGCCTCGAGGCTGCGCTCCAGAGGCTTTAATCAAATGGAAATCATAGGCAGCGCACTCGGTGAAATGCTGCAGGTGGAATGTTTGGCAGATGCCATTCACAGAAACAAGAAGACACCGCGCCTAAAGCGTTTAGGACGTGAAATGCGCCGCGCTGTGCTTGAAGACGCATTTGGTGTAGAAGCACCTAAGGTCAGGGGTAAGCATGTTCTTCTCATAGATGACATATTCACAACAGGGGCTACGATGAATCTTTGTGCCCAGGCTCTTTATGAAGCGGGAGCAGCGCGTGTGTATGGTGCAGTCCTGGCTGTCAATATTAAGGACTGATTTTGTGGCTGGTCCATGGTATAATATACTAAAATAGTTGATTCTGGAATCTGTTTCTGAGTGTATTCCATATGGAGACGATTCGAGTCGATATTGGAGGTGGCGTTATGTTTTCAAAACTGAAAAACTGTGCAAAATGCGGTCGTGTATTTCAAGCTGAAGAGATAGGTCAAAAATATTGTACACGTTGTCGTGGCGATGAAGATGACATGTTCTTGGCAGCTCGGGAATATATTTACGATAATCCAGATACAAACATCATGGAAGTTTCTGAAGAGCTTGATATTGACGAAGACTTAATTCTGAAATGGCTTCGACAAGGACGGCTGAAGCTTAAGGGTGAAGGTGTCGGGTATCCATGTGACCGATGTGGAAAATCAATCCAGACAGGGCGTTTCTGCGATGCATGTCAGGCAGAGCTCAAGAATGGTTTTAATGAGGCATTTGGAGTGAGCAAGTCCGGTGCGCCAGCTCCAAGTCATGATGAGAACCTTGGTCGTGGTATGCATGTTAAGAAGAAGTAGCTTTTCATAATGATTGAAAACGCTGTGTTTGAAGACACTCTGAATTCATTCAATAAAAATTTAAAAAAAGACTAAATAAACCCCCAGTTGTGCCGATAATAAGTATAGAAAGACGGTGTGATTGGGGGTATTGTTATATGAAAATCCAAAGTAATCCTAACATCCAAAAAATCATGAAGGCCTATGGCAAATCCGCACCTAAGACACAGAAGTCTGAGGGTGTGAAGTTCGAAGAAGATAAGATTGAAATATCTTCTCAGGCGAAGGAAATTCAGGTGGCTATGAAAGCGCTGAAAGAAACGCCTGAAATTCGTGAAGATATGGTCAACGACATTCGTGCACAAATCAAGAATGGTACGTATAAGCCATCTTCTGAGGATGTTGCAGAAAAGTTACTAAACCGTTTAAGCAAGTAAGCAGGGGCGACCCACCCCTGCTTTAACGGCACTATTTACCGAAATATTACCTTGCTCGCAAAAACACGATTCAGTCACGTAACAAAAGCGTACGCTCCTGGCTCATGTTTTCACGGCGCCTTATCTTTCGAGAAATATTACCGTTAAAATGCCTAAGCACTTTTTCAAATTGAAGAAAGATTTGAAGTACAGGGAAGTACGGAAGAACACGTAGTCAGTGCAAGGATGCATTCGTAACGTGTTACTATAACCGTGCTTTTTTACGGTCGAAGAGCGGTATGGGAGTACGAAGAAAAGGGTTTTAGATTTTTCTTCAGTTTGAGAAGTTCGTAATTTAAGAGTCGGTGCCTATTGCGATGAATATAAGCACTGACAAGGTCAACAGAAATTCAGACTGTTGGAAAATTCGAAAGTCAAGTCGCGAATGGAAACCGCACTGGGAGCGTACTTCGTGTACGTGACAGGTGTGGTTTTTATGAAGCAACACAGAAGTTCGGAGTTTTCGACAGTCTGAGCTCGTATTGGGCGGGCTTTTCTTGGAAAGGAGTCAAATTTTCTATGAGAGACTTAGTAGACAAGCTGGTTATGGCGCTTGAAAAAGATTGCGAGATTTACGATGAAATCCTTCGACTTGGTGAAGAGAAGAAGCAGATTATAATTAATGGTGATATTGATAAGCTTGAGAAAATGACAAAACGTGAACACGCTTTGATTGCAAGTCTTATGAAACTGGAAGAAATCAGAGATAAGATCATTACACAGTTGATGAAGGAGACAGGCCTCACAAGCGTAAACGTTCTCGATGACATTATCAGAATAGTGGATTTGGAATCCAGAGAAAAATTGGAAAGTACAAAGCGCAGACTTGGAAATCTGATGAAGGATGTAAAAGATGTCAATGAGGCAAATGGATCGCTCATTCAACAGTCTCTGGATATGATCGAGTTTAACGTCAACCTCATCACAAGCATTGGTGATCGTGAAACGAATTACAGTGGAAAAGCAGGCATTAACTACGATAAGAACAAACGCGGCGCATTCGACGCTAAGGTATAAGTGCTTGATAGGGCAACCTGCTCAGTTGCCAGATATGTATGAAGCACATATACGATTTGAAATAGAGGTACGTTCGGCCTGCTCCGGCCAAAAAACTATGATGCGAAAGTGTAAGGTGAGAAAAGATGAGCAGTTCATTTATGGGATTAAGCATTGCAATGTCAGGTTTATTTGCAAATCAAAAAGCGCTGAGTGTAACTTCTCATAATGTCGCAAATGCGAATACAGAAGGTTACAGCAGACAGCGTGTAGATATGAGCGCTTACAGACCCGACCAGCTTCCTGGAGATCAGGGAACACTTGGAACGGGTGTTGATACAGATGCCGTGAAACAAATCAGGGATGCCTTTCTTGACTATCAGTACCGCGGCGTAAGCAGTGAACTATCTGAGAGTGAGGCGCGTGCGGAGATTATTGAAAATATCGAAGCAATTCTTAACGAACCTACAGACTCAGGTATTCGTCAGCTAATGGATGACTTCTTTGATTCTGTACAGGAACTCAACAAGAATCCGGAGTCGCTCTCCATTAGAACCCTTGTAAGGGAACGTGCGATTTCGCTGACATCGGGTATAGCGAATATGTCCTCTTCACTAAAGGACTTACAGCAGGACCTTAACTTTGAATTTGAAGTGTCTGTAGAAAACCTGAATAACTACGCAAGCCAGATTGCCGATCTTAATAAAATCATTTATGAGACAGAACTTACTGGCGGTACTGCCAATGACGTTAGAGACCAGAGAAACCTGCTTCTTGACAAAATGTCAGAGCTTGTGGACATAGACTACTACGAAGACAGCCAGGACCGCTTTTATGTGGCGATTGGCGGACATCTGATTGTTTCACATACACGGTCAGAAGAGCTCGTGCTTGAAGAGCGCGAGGAAGCGCTGAATTATACAGACGTAGAAGGTCTTGTGGATATTGCGTGGGAAGACGGGTCGCCGTTTAATGTAAGCTCAGGTAAAATCAAGGGTATTTTGGATACCAGAGATAACATGACGGGTGATGACAAGGGAATTCCATACTATCTGGACAAACTCAATACCTTCATGAGTACCTTCACAGCTGAAATCAACAGAATCCACAGGGAAGGCTATGACCTGGAAGGTGAGACAAATATCGATTTCTTCACGGTAGATGGCATGTCAACAGAAGAATTCAGCAATTACCTGGTAACCCAAGGTCTTAATGGCGAAAGTGCCATTGATGTCACAGAACAAATGACCATTGGTATTGAAAGTGATATGACCCACGAAGAAAAGACAGAACTGATTCGTGAGAACTCCGATGTATTCTTCTCAAACAATCCTCAGTATGAAGGCAAAACCATCCGTCTTGTTGATGACAGATACTATGTTGTGGATGTCATTCAGGCGGACCGCGTTTCCATTTCGGCAGATCTTGAAGACGTCAATAAGATTGCAGCATCGACTACTGTAGAGGGCCTTCCTGGTGATGGTGGCAACATTCTTAATATTGCCAACGTGCGTGAAGATGTGGAACTGTATGATTGGGGTAGTCCAGATGACTTCATTAAGTCTTTGGTTTCAAATTTAGGTGTTGACGGACAGTCTACACAGAGTCTGATGGAAAATCAGGAGCTGCTTCTGAGTAATATTTCAACGTCAAGGGAATCGGTAATGGGTGTATCGCTTGATGAGGAAATGTCAGACATGATTCGTTTTCAGCATGCCTATTCAGCCAATGCGAGAATGATCAATACCATGGATGAAATGCTGGATTTGATAGTGAATAGACTTGGGCTTGTAGGTCGATAGATTTTGGAGATGGTTATATGCGCGTAACAAATAATATGTTGATATCGAATTTGCTCTATAATGTAAATTCAAATCTTGTGAAGATGAGTGAATATCAGGATGAGCTTGCTACTGGCAAAAAAATTCAGTCTCCATCAGATGATCCTATCGGAATTTCAAAGGTCCTGAAGTATAAGACGGATTTATCTAAGTTGGAGCAGTATACGACAAATACACAGGATGCACTTTCCTGGCTTCAGACAACTGAAATTGCACTTGATGATATCGGGGAAGCGCTTCAGCGTGTAAGGGAGCTGACAGTTCAGGCTGCTAACGGTTCGAACGCTACAGATGACCTGGATAAAATCAAGAGTGAAATTGAGCAGTTGAAGAACCATATTGTCAGTGCTGCGAATACGTCGTATGCAGGCAGATATATTTTCTCATCCTATCATACGGACGAGAAGCTTATGAATGATGACGGCACTTTTAATCTTGATATTACCAACTATGAAATTACAAATAAACCAATAACCCAATATGAAATCGGCATTGGTGATGTTATGGACATCAGTACCAATGGATTGGATCTATTTGGTGTTATTGAGACAGACAATCTCATGAATGCTGCACTTCCTGATAATGTGGTCAAGCTGCTTCAAGGGACTGTAGACCTTGATGCGGCGTATGAAATCGTGACTTCTGCCCAGCATCAGGGGAACTATGATTTGACTGCGGATTATTCCGATGAAAATATGCATATCCGTTTAACGATTGGTGGGGAAACGACTGCATTTGCAGTGGATTCATCATTGCTTGACGGATCGACTACACCCCTGACAGAACAGGAAGTCATAGACGTTTTCTCAAATGCAGAGAATTCTGCTGGAGAAACCTTGTCGGATTATGCTGAAATTACCTTTGACACAGGTGTATTGTCAATCACTTCTTTTGAACAAGGGGATGATGTGCGAATTACAGGTGGAGATGCTGTGTTTGCCCACCAGTCTATTCAAGCAAATATTGATCCGGAGAAATCATACGATACAGGGCACGTATTTGATATTGTATTAGATGTGGCTGGTGTTGCTACACGATATGCAGTTGATGAATCTGCATTTGATGGGACCCTAGATGAAGCGGGTGTCATTGCGCAGTTCGAAAATGCAGAGGATAGCTCAGGCAATTTACTTTCAAGCGTAGCCAGTGTATATTATGACACAAACGGGATGTTGACAATTACCCCTTTAACCCAGCAGCCCGACATAAATATTAGCGTTAAAAATTCCAGTGCATTTAGCAATCCAGGAAGCATCGGTACAGGCGACGGCAGAAATTCATGGAATATTACGATTGGAGATACGGTGTTTGACGTGGATGAGTCTTTGTTGGATGGTTCAACAACACCGCTTACGCGTGATGAATTTATTACAGTCCTTGAAGACGCTCAGGCTTATAGTCCGAGCACGAGTACGCTAAAAGATGTGGCAGATATATACTTTGATACAGCTGGCAGGCTTGTTATTGAACCTAAAATAGCAGACGCAGACCTTGAAATTGATGGACCGGAGAATTATCTTACAGTTAAGGAAACAACAGTTGATACGAATTACTACACTGTTGGGGCTACAAAAGCTCAAATGACTGGCTATTTTGAGACAGATCAGGATTATTCGATTAAAAAGGCAAAGATGACCAGTGAGTTTGACACCAAGGCTGATTATACCGCTGAAACGCTGGATATCACTATGAATATTTCAGGCACAACCTACACGTTTGATGTGGATGAATCAGTCCTTAACGGATCTATCACCGAGCTTACAGAGAATCAGGTTCTTGATGCATTCAAGAATGCAGATGATGGACTGGGCAATTTGCTGTCTGATTTTGCAGAAGTGGAATTCGATGATGAAGGAAACCTGACAATCGAGGCAAGGCAGCATGGTGAGGAAGTTATCCTGAGTGGTGCTGAAGTGGTGTTTGGTCAAAAATCACTCGTGTCCACTTTTGATCCACTGGCAGACTATACAGCTTCTGATTTCAATATCACCATCACAAGAGATGGCAAGAGTTATGAGTACGAAGTGGATGAAACCCTGCTTGACGGAACATTAACCAACGACGAGATTGTTGATGTGTTTAAGAATGCAAATGTTCCAACTGGAGGGACCTTGCAGACGGCGGCGGACATCTATTTTGACACGGCTGGAAATCTTGTGATTACAGCGACTTCAAGCAATCAGGACGTCTATATATCCTCGGCAGATCCTGCTGTGTTTGGGACAGCAGTCAATGTTGGAAAGGGTCTTGAATCCAATAATCTGGATATTACAATCGGCGGAATCACATACGATGTTGATGAGTCCTTGCTTGATGGGACGAATACAGAACTCACCAATGGAGAAATCGCGGAAATTTTCCAGACTGCCAAGGCCTATCAGCCAGATGAAGGCACATTGATGGATGTTGCAGATGTTTATTTTGACAGATTAGGTAATCTTGTTATTCAGGCCAAGGAGTTTGGTGACGCAGTCAATGTAAACGGCGCTGAGACTGTATTTAATACCTCAGCTCTAAAGGGCACGATAAATATGTCTGGTGATTATACTGCAGAAACTCTGGATATAACAATCAATGGAAATGTGTTTGACGTTGATGAGAGTCTCTTTGATGGAAGTGTAACCGCTTTAACCCAAGATGAAGTCATTGAGGCGCTTGAAAAAGCAGTGAATGGTTCTGATACCTTAAGTGATGTTGCCGATGTTTATTTCAACTCGGCAGGTGAATTGGTTGTTCAAGTCAAAGATCCAGATCCGGATTCTGACATTAGTTTTGATGCAAGCAACACTATTTTTACAGGAACACAGCCAACAAATATTGGTCGTGAAACTCAGGAAATTGAAATGCTTTCTGGTGGGTATATAAGTGATGAGATGGTAGCAGATGCTTCAGATACTCAAAGCTTTGTCATCACACTAGATGGCGAAACCAAAACTTTAAGCTTGGAGATGGATGCTTACTCAACAGTTGAAGAGTATGCAGATGCATTACAAGAAACCATTGATGATGCGTTTCCACCAAAAGCCAATATTGACATCGATATTGTTGGTGCGGATGATCAAAAAGCATTGGTTTTCAAAACAGTTAATTCTGAAGACGATGGGACGATTCGAGAATTTGACATTCGTGCAGTACGGTCTTCAACGAGTCAGATGATTCAAGATTTTGATGATTTGATTCTGGCGCTTGATGCGAATACAACTGTGGAGCGTCAGGAGGCTGAAGATGCGGTTCAAGCAGCAAAAGATGCTCTAGAGCAAGCGGAACTTGAAGCTGAAGCGGGTGGCTTTGATGAGACGGAAGCGGTTATAAAAGCGCGTGCTGAGTTGGAAACTGCTGAAAATACACTTGAAGATTTGGAATCCCAATCCATTGCAGACATTGATACATTCATTGACACATTCCAGGAACACCTGGATAATATCAATACGCTGCGATCAGATATTGGTGGTAAAACAAATCGAATGGAACTCGTGCTTAATCGTATCGGAGATGATACAATAAACTATACGCAGCTGCTCAGTGATGCTGAAGATGCAGATATGTCAGAAATTATCATGAAACTGAAAAATGCTGAAAATGTGTATCAGGCATCTTTATCAACGGGTGCACGTGTAATTCAGCCATCGCTGATTGATTTTATTTCCTAATTGTCTTAAGTTTCTATAAGTTAAGTCGATAGAGGGTGAAATAATGCGCATTCAAATGAGAAGTCAAAGCGCGCAAATTTCCATTGAAACAAAATCGGCACAACAAGAAATTGATCAGGATTTACCCGAACTTGATTTAGAGATTGAAGAAGCCGAACTTAGCATTGAATCGACACTCCCAAGAGTGGAAATTGATCAAAAACAGGCATTTTCAGAATCTGGACTCAAGGGTATCCTGGAACTCACAGCTGAAAACGCCCAGATGGCAAGACAATTGCTGCTAGGTGGTATTCAGCGTGTCTCTGAACAGGGAAATCAAATGGCAGATGTTAGCAAACCAGATCCTATTCCGGATATCGCACGTTATAATTCGTGGGAACAGTTTCAAAAAGACTACAATGTGGCGACCATGCCTGTATCTGGCCCGGATATTACTGTGATTGAAGGAAAGAATGACATTCAGTTCAAACGCGGTAGAATAGTCAACAATACGCAAATTCCAAAGATTGCAATTGACTATAAGCCGGGGGATGTAATCATGGGCATGAAGCAATATCAAAGCTTACAAATATGGACAACAGAGTCGAAATTTGATATCGAAGTGTAAAGGGGCGGTAAAATATGAAAGTAATAAATGATTTCCTTGGAGAAGTTGAATATAAAGAAGAAGATATAATCAGCTTTAACGAAGGAATTCTCGGGTTTGCAGATCTGAAGAAGTATATTTTTATCAATAGCCCAGATCCGGAGTTCGCATTTGGTTGGCTTCAAAACATTGAAAATGATCAATTGACCTTTGTAGTCACAAATCCATTTCTATTTAAGGCGGATTATGATTTTGATCTATCTGAGAGTGTTGTAAAGAAGCTTGGCATAGATAAAATTGATGATGTTACTATTCTTTCTATCGTGGTAATTCCAGATAATCCAGAGGATACAACAATCAATTTGAAATCGCCGGTAATCATAAATAATACTAATCGACAAGCAAAACAAATCATTTTAGATGAAGAATATGATTTGAGATACAGAATTTTCACAAAGGAAGAGGCCGGTAGAAATGTTGATTCTCTCTAGAAAAAAAAGCGAAAGCATTGTCATTGACGGGCAGATTGAGATACAAATCATTGATATTGGCGATGGCCGTGTGAGAATTGGAATCGATGCACCTAAAAGCATGGAAATCCACCGTAAAGAAGTCTATGAGAAAATTAATGAAGAGAACGAAATGGCTTCGCGCTCGAAATCGTCAATTAAGTCGCTCGAGAATTTTGTAAAAATGGATAAATAGTATGACTATACCCACTTAGGAACACGCTTTGCGTAATGCGGTGCCTGAGTGGGTATTTGTATTTTGTAAACGAATAATACAATTAATATGGGCAAAGAAAAAATGTGAGAAATTATGATAAAAAGTGTTAAAGTAATGTGCCGCATGTGCCGATATTAAATGTGTAGCGCAGAAGTATGGGCGGCCGACCATGCTAGCGCAGCTCAATTTATGGCAAGGAAGCCAACAACTTAATTTCAAGGAGGAATAAATCATGAGAATTAATAACAACTTAATGGCGATGAATACCCACCGTCAATTGGGTATCAACTCGGAAAATGGTGCGAAGTCAATTGAAAAACTATCATCTGGCTACCGTATCAACCGCGCTGGCGACGACGCTGCAGGTCTTGCAATTTCTGAAAAAATGCGTGGTCAAATTCGTGGTCTGAACCAAGCGTCTCGTAACTCGCAGGATGCTATCTCTCTAGTACAAACTGCTGAGGGCGCTCTTAACGAATCACAGGCAATTCTACAGCGTATGCGTGAGCTGGCTGTTCAGTCTGCCAATGACACAAACGAATCTGAAGACCGTGATGCAATCCAGAACGAGATTGATCAGCTGACTTCAGAGCTTAACAGAATTTCTGAAACAACTGAGTTCAACAAAAAGAAACTTCTTAATGGTGATCTATCTGACGAAGCCGCTTCAAAAGCACTATCAGCAAGTGGTCTGGCCCTAGATGCTGATGCATTTGCAGGCTCTGGTGCTATTACGCTTGGTGACGACGTAACGAATGGCGAGTATGACATCACTGTTGTAAATGACATTGAGCAGCGTGTTGCTGACAACCAGTCACAAGTAATGTCTGCTGGTTCTGGCGTTGTATCTGAAGCTGTTGCTGGCGATGTAACACTTGATGAAGGTTCATACGAAGTTGTATTTGCTACAACTGACGAAGCTAGAAGTGTTGCAAGTTACGGTGGAAGTACTTCAGGTGCTGACTATCTTCTAGCAAGTGGAACAAATGATGTGACTATCGATGCTACATCTGCTCTAAACTCAGGTGACTTTGATATTGCTATCAGAAAATATACTGATGAAACAGTTGTGGGTATTGATACAGGCGGTCTAAGCGGTGTTGACAATAGTGGCGTTGCTGAAGGCGTTTACGCTGTAACAACTTCAGCGCATGTTTCAGGCGCTGAAAGTGGCGGCAGCCACCTTCTGACATCTGGGATTGTATCTTCTATTACAATTGCTGATGACTCGACTTATAATGAAGTAGAAGATTTATATCTAAGCTTCAATGAAACAGCTAACGTTGGTGGAGACGGTTCTGGTACTTGGACTGTATCTCTATCAGGACTAAGTGGCATTAGTGAATCTGTATCGTTTAGCTTGACTGCTGCCGGTGGTGCAGCTACTTTACAATTGGGCGATATTACTGTTGAAGTGGACCTAGATGCACTTCGTGATTCATATCTATCTGGAACTATTTCTGGTGCAGACACTGCAATTGATGGTCAAAGCATTGATTTGACAATGTACAATAAAGTTTCAGTTGAGCAAGTATCAACGGGTGCAACTGACGAACTCATATTGGCTGATGGTGCTGTGAGTGGTGCGCACAAGTTTACGTTCTCAGGCGATACTGGTGCTCTTAAAATCAATATCGAGGATAACGGTGGCGAGTTTGTAAGAGGTAACACGTACAACACAAGCATCACTTATACTGACACATATGAAGTCAGTCTTGTAGCTAATGGTGCTGGTACACCTGCTGCTGGTTCTGGATCTGTAACACTTACTGAAGATGATTTGTCTTCAGCTTTCAACAACATCAATCTTGGCTCTGGTGTTATGATTGACCTGAGCAAAGATCACCTTGAGTTGGCGGCAAGCGGCGCTTACACAATCGATATCAATATCGATGTAACTCAAGAAACTACTGCATCGCTTCAAACTGCAGACGGTTCAGGAATCAGCACAATTGTAGTTTCTGGTGGTAATTCAGGTACTGCAATAGAGTTTGGTTCAACGAATGTAGCAATCAACTACAATGCTGCTACAGTTGGTAGTTCAGGTAGTGTATACTTCTCTGTTAAAGACTCTGAAGACAACCTGCAAATGACTCTGACGCGTGGTGCGGTTTCTGAAACAGTATCATTTGATGCTGGTGATGAAGTAGACTTCTCTGAAGCTGGTATCACTGTTCAAACAGAAGATACAATTGCAAGTGGTGACGATTCTACATTTACAGTTACAGATGGCACTGGCGATCAGTCGGTTAAGATGCAAATCGGTGCAAATACTGGCCAAAAGATCTCAATCGCTATCGACGATATGGGTGCTAGTGCAATTGGTGTTTCTGCAACTGATTCTGGCGCTACAACTACAGTGTCTGGGTCAGATGGACAAACTTATACAGCTTCGTTCAAGAGCTCAGCTACGGTTGAAGCTGATGGAAATGCTACTGCCGAGTTCTCACTTGATATCGGTGACCACGATAAAGCAACTGCTGCTATCGAAGTTATCAATACTGCACTGACTTCTATCTCAGATCAGAGAGCTCAACTTGGTGCTATCCAAAACAGACTTGAACATACAATCAAGAATCTGGATACATCAGCTGAGAACCTCCAAGCATCTGAATCTAGAATCCGTGACGTAGACATGGCAAAAGAAATGATGGAATTCACTAAGAACAATATTCTGCAACAGGCTGCACAATCAATGCTCGCTCAAGCTAATCAGGCTCCTCAGGGCGTACTGCAGCTACTAAGATAATTGTTTATTGATTTTAAAAGGATGCCTAAGGGCATCCTTTTTCTTTACTATGAATAATGGAAGTTGAATATATCGCATTTGTAGAATGCAAATTACTTGTTAAAATATTCAGAAATTTGTATTCTAGAAGTGAGGAAATAACAATATGCTGTACTTAGCGTTTCGTGACCTACAGATTTTATAGATAAGGAGAGATGGTTTTGGAGGATAAGATGCGGGAAATTTATGACCTATCCATAAAGATTGCAAATCAGTTTTATATAGGGGAAGATTCGGAAGCGTGGAATTGTTTTGTGGAATTTATCAACGCACTGTCATCAAGATTAAGCGCGCCTGCGACAGCTGATGAACAGATGGTACTTCTTTCAATCGTGAATGATCTTGAGATGATTGAGCTTATGAAGGCAGACAATAATGCGCTTGCCATTGCGGATTTTATCTTTGGAGATATCGCGGCTAAACTTAGAAGATTTGTTGAGGTGAACTGATATGCTATATAAGAATTATGAGTATTTGAAGAAAAATGCACCGAATTTCTATAATCTGGTCAGAACATTTGATATTTCAGATAAAGGTAAAGTCTTTGATATTGACGATGATGGACGTTTTCAATTCATAGATAATCCAAATATGAAGCTGAGCAGCTATTTTGAGAAGTATCAAAACGACTTGATTATTGAACATATTCGAAATGTAAATGCCAGTGAAGTTTTGGTTGTAGGTGTGGGAAATGCAGCGTTGTTAAAACGATTGTCCCAGATTCAAGAAAAGAAAATACATATTGTAGAGTTTTTCGAAGTCTTTGGCCTGTTAATGAACAAGTTCAGTTTTTCGGGTGTGCAGTTTAATAGATTTTCAACAATTACTTTTATGCAGGAGAATTTTGATTTCAGTTCAGTTTTGGCTAACTTGATGCGTTCGTCGAATTTTGACATTGATTTTTTCTTTTTACCACAGTACAAAAGATTATATGATTCAGAAATACGGGAATTCTATGCCGCTTTCGTAAATGCTATAAATAGTAAGAAAGCACAAGTAAGAACGAATCTTGCTTTTGAGAAGAGATGGATTATAAATGCTATAAAGAATTTTGAGAGTGTAGCCAAAACGAGAAATATCTTAGACATTCCAAATGTTAACTTTAATAGGTCGACTGCATTTATAGTATCTGCTGGACCTTCGCTGAACTATGAGCTTGAAAACCTGAAATCAGAAGTGGTTAAGAAAAACGCCTATGTTTTCGCAATGGGATCAGCAAACAAGGCCCTTCTAAATGCGGGTATCAAACCAGATGCGATTTTCTCGTATGATCCAAGTACAAAAAATGCAAATGTTTTAGATTTGTACCACGAAACCGCACGTGATGTTCCACTTGTATTTTCGAGCACTATTGGTAATGAATCGATTAAAAGCACTGAGCTAGAGAATGCCTATCATTTCATTTTGAGCCAAGATACACTATACAAGCATTTTACGGGAATCACTGATAGAAAGATTATAATCAATGATAGTCCTTCGGTTGCTGTCATTGCACTTCAAATCATTTTGAAGCTGGGCTTTGATAAGATTGTGTTTGTTGGTCAGAACTTAGCACTTTTAGATGGTAAAAACTATGCAGATAATATAGTTCATAAGCATTTGAAGGGGAATACAATAAAAGGAAATTTAACAGTAGAAGATGTGCACGGTGATCTAGTGGAGACAACAGACAGCTTGCTGAGAATGAAGGAAAACATAGAGTTGTATATCAAGCATAATCCTGGTGCAGTCTATATCAACACAACGAAAAATGGGGCGAAAATAGAGGGTGCACCTTATAAACCTATGGATGAAGTGCTTGAGATACTTAAGCAGAGTGTGAAAAAAATTGAGTTGAGTGATTACGAAGGAAGAGGTTCTGTAGAAAAAGACAAAGTGCTTAAGAATATTGAGAAGCTCCTAAAGATTAGAGATAAATTTTTAGAAGATGTTGCGAAAAAGGAAAAGTCTTTAAAGACACTAGAAGGTGACCTTAAAGAGGGGAAAATTCCTCAAGACAATAAATACGTTACGCGTCTATATGAAGATTTTAGAAGCTTGGATAAGAACGTCTATTTGAAAGATTTTCTAGCAGTAATGCTTCGGACATATCTTTCTATATTTAGGGCAGAAGTTTTTGCAATTAACAGAGAGCAGGAATCTAAGGAAAAATATACTACTTTACTCAATAAGTACAATACAATCTATACGTATTACAAGGCATATGACAAAGATATGCACAAAGAATTGTTGAAGCTAAAATTGAAGCTGGAAGAGGAGGCTTAGATATGAAGGTTTTGGTAACAGGTGCAGATGGATTTATCGGGAGTCATTTGACCGAAAAACTTGTTCGTGAAGGCCATGAAGTCAAAGCATTTTCATATTATAATTCTTTTAACTCATGGGGGTGGCTTGATACAGTTCCGAAAGATATTTTGGATAGCATAGAGATATTCACTGGAGATATTCGTGACCCAAATGGTGTTCGTGAAGCTTTGAAGGGAATGGATGAGGTCTATCATTTAGCGGCATTGATTGCCATTCCCTACAGTTATCACTCACCAGATATGTATGTTGATACGAATATCAAGGGAACATTAAATGTACTTCAAGCAGCAAGAGATTATGATCTCTCTAGAATATTGATCACATCAACCTCAGAGGTTTATGGTACAGCACAATATGTACCAATTGATGAAAATCACCCTTATCAAGGACAGTCTCCGTATTCTGCAACAAAAATTGGTGCTGATAGGTTGGCGGAATCCTTCAACAGAAGCTTCAATCTTCCAATAACAATCGTTCGTCCTTTTAATACCTATGGTCCTAGACAATCTCTTCGAGCAGTTATTCCAACGATTATTACACAATTGCTTGCAGGAAAAGAAGAAATTAAACTTGGTGCACTCACGCCAACAAGAGATTTCAATTTTGTGAAAGATACGGTAAATGGGTTTTATGAAATCGGCCAAGCGCTGAATACGATTGGTGAGGAAATTAACATAGCGACTCAAGACGAAATCTCCATTGGTGCCCTTGCGGAAGAAATGATACGTCAGATCAATCCAAATGCAAAAATTGTTTGTGATGAAGTGAGACTAAGACCAGAAAAGAGTGAAGTCAACCGTTTGCTCGGATCAAATGAAAAAATCATGCGTCTGACGAATTGGAAACCGCAATATGACCTAGCACAAGGTCTTTCGGAAACGATTGAGTTCTTTAAGCATAATCTGGATAAGTATAAGGTGGATATTTATAATATTTAATTCTGAACTTGGCAATCGATGTTTAATAAAAGCGAGGAGCAGGTTATGGCAGATAAATTTGTACCGTTATCAGTACCAAATCTGAAGGGCAATGAGATGAAGTATGTGCAAAATGCGCTTGAAACAGAATGGGTTTCTACAGGGGGCACATATGTCGACGATTTTGAAAAAACACTAGCAGAATATGTGAACATGCCAGGCGCTGTCTGCTGTCAGAGCGGAACCGCAGGCCTTCATGTTGCCTTAATGATAAATCATGTAGCACAGGGTGATCTTGTAATTGCACCTACCTTGACCTTTATTGCTGCAGTAAATCCAATAAAGTATGTGGGTGCGGATCCGGTATTCATGGACTGTGATGATTCACTGACGCTAGATCCAAAGAAGCTAAAGCAGTTTTGTGAAGAAGAGTGCATATATGATGGTACGGTTTTGAAACACAAGAAAAGTGGACGCCCTATTCGAGCACTTGTCGTTGTCCATGTTTTCGGAAATTTGGCAGACATGGAAGCAATCATGGATATTGCTGATATGTATTCATTAAAGGTGGTTGAAGATGCCACAGAAGCATTGGGGTCTTACTACACAGAAGGGAAATATGCAGGAAGGCATGCGGGTACAATTGGGCATACTGGCGTATATTCCTTTAATGGCAATAAAATCATAACTACCGGTGGTGGTGGAATGATTGTATCAAGTGATGCAGACCTACTCAAAAGAGCCAAGCATCTGACAACGCAAGCGAAGAGCGACACGCTATATTATACACATGATGAAATTGGCTATAACTACCGTATGACAAATGTACAGGCAGCGATAGGCCTTGCGCAGATAGAGCAGCTAGAAGACTTTATTGAAGTGAAATCGGCCAATTATAAAGCATACTTAGAACAGTTAAAATCTGTGGATGGCGTTCATCTCATACCATTTAGACAGGGAACTCGACCAAACTACTGGTTCTACGGCATGTATTGCGATACCAATTTTCCTTATTCTAGGAATGATATGATTGAGAAACTGTCAGAAATGGGTGTACAGACACGCCCGATATGGGGGCTGATTCACGATCAGATTCCATACAAGGGATCCATCACTTATAAAATTGAAAGTGCACCAAGATATTTGGCACATGTGTTGAACATACCATGCAGTACAAATCTTCAAAGTGAAGATGTCACGTATGTTGTTGATTGCATTCATACAATCAGTGAGTGAGGTGTATAATGGCGATTTCAGATTTTCTAATTAATGAGAAAGAAACCGTTATTGAAGCGATGCGTAAAATTGATGAAGTTGCAAGGAAAATTCTATTCGTAACCGTAGAAGGTAAGCTAGTCGCGACAATTACAGATGGAGACATTCGCAGGTGGATTCTAAAGAGCGGCGATTTGAACGTGTCAATCGACAATGTAGCAAACTATTCGCCAAAGGCACTTACAATCGATGGCGGAATTGATCCGCAGAAGTATATGGCAGATAACAAAATTGAGGCAGTTCCGCTTTTGAATGCATCCGGTGAAGTGGAACGTATTGTATTCTGGACAAAGGAAGAAGTGAATGTGTACAAGAGAATGAATGTACCAGTTGTTATAATGGCTGGCGGACTTGGCACACGTCTTTATCCTTACACTAAAATTTTGCCTAAGCCATTGATTCCAATTGGCGACATACCGATTATCGAGCATATTATGGATCGGTTTTATGATCAGGGGAATGAAAATTTTCTCATTATAGTGAATCATAAGAAAAATATGATCAAGGCTTATTTGAATGATCTTGAAAAAGGATATTCAATAGAGTTTGTGGATGAAGATACCCCTCTTGGAACAGGTGGAGGGTTGAGTCTCTTAAAAAACAGATTCTCACAGCCTTTTATTTTGACTAACTGTGACATTCTTATTGAGAGTGATTATGAGAAAATATACGCGCATCATAAGACGAGTGGGAATTTCATCACAATGGTCTGTTCTTTAAAGAACATTCGCATTCCATATGGTGTCATTGAAGTCAATGAGGACGGCACTATAGGGAATATTAAAGAGAAGCCCGAGTTTCCCATGCTTACAAATACAGGAATGTATGTTGTGGATAACAGTGTTGTTGAAAACCTCAAAGAGAATGAGCGAATTGATTTTCCTGATATTATCGAAAACTATCGTAAACAGGGAAAGAAAATTGGTGTTTATCCGATCAGTGAGAAAAGCTGGCTCGACATGGGACAACTCGAAGAGTTGTACAAAATGGATGAGATTATTGGCCGTAAGCGCGAAGAATTATAAAAAGTAATCAGTGTCGTATCGGTCGGAATATGGAAGTGTTTTCAGAGGCTAGTTTTAAGGTGTTTCACAATATGGAGGTAAATATGAAAATTGGCTTCGTAATACCGGCAAGATTGAAATCAACTAGATTGCCTAAAAAGATAATAATGAAAATTGGTGAGCAAACAGCCCTGGAATGGGCAATTGATAGAGCACGAGCGGCAAAATCGATTGATGAGGTTGTTGTTGCGACAACTGGACTGCAATCTGATTCTCAAATTTCCAAAATATGTGCAGATAAAGGTGTGCGGTATTTCATGGGTGATCCTGATGACGTCTTGAAGCGACTACGAGATACAGCAGATTATTTTGATTTTGACTATATCGTCAATATTACACCAGACAATGTGCTTTTTTCGATTTATCTTATTGAACTTATGGTGGATGCAATTAAGGAAAATCCTGCAGGGGAATATTTCAGATTTACAGATGCCATGTTTGGTACAGGAATCTATGCACTTAAGAAGCAGGCACTTGATGTAGTATGTGAGTTCAAGGACATAATAGATACTGAAATCTGGGGACCACTCTTCCATGAAGAGTTTTACAAGATTGTTGACCTGAAAGTACCAGCACATTTGAACCGATCTTATCGCTTGACGATGGATACGGAAGCAGATTACGCATTGGTCAGCAGGATATATAGAGATCTTGGCATATGCAGGAGCAATTTGACAGATTTAAATGTTATCGTTGACTATTTGGATAAGAATCCTGATATAGCAAGCGTCAATCAAAATATTGTACAGGCAAAGCTGGATCCTAAAATCACTGAGACGATTGATGCTCTGTATCATGCTCAAACAGAGCTTTTCAATGATATTAAACGCAGGGTCTATGGGAGGTCCAAATGAAATCATATTTGAAAAATTCTAAGCCTTATCTTATAGCTGAAACGGCATATGGTTTTGAAGGTGATAGTGCTTATCTGATTGAACAGACAAAGCTATTGTCTTCGAAGGCTGATGCAATCAAGTATCATATGATGTTCAATACAAGTGATTATGTGGTTGGCGCATATGAATTGAAAAATCTTCTAGATGATTGGCTTATCAAAGAGTCTGAGTGGCTCGAGGTCCTTAAGGCAGCAAAAGAAAACAATAAGGATGTAATTGTTCTTGCAGATGACACAGATTCGATTGAGTTCTGTGAGAAAAATAACCATTTGGTTGACGCGATTGAAGTGCATGCAGCTTGTATTAATGACAAATGTATTTTAGACAAGGCGCTGGAATTTGCTCGCGACTATGACAAAGTAATGATGCTGGGAATTAGCGGTTTTGAAATTGATGAGCTCCAAACAATTATTGAATACATTAAGAGTTGGAACATAGAGAACTTGCTTCTGATTTATGGTTTCCAAAATTTCCCTACGAAAGTTGAAAACATCAATTTGACGAAAATACCCCTCTTTAAAACACTTTTTGACTGTTCAATCGGATATGCAGATCACACGGAGCATTCAAGTCAACTCAAGGAGCAGCTTATTGGGACATCATTCGCACTTGGCGCCAATATTCAGGAAATACATTATGTATTAAATGAAGGTGAAAAAAGAACCGATGCGGTAACGGCTATTGGTAATCAACGAATTGAATCGATTAAAGAAATGCTTGAGAATATTGAAATCAGTTTAGGTACAATGGATTTCAGACTTAATGCAGGTGAGAAGAGTTACTTGAATTACAGAAAAGTACCGGTTTTGAAAAACGCTGTAACACGTGGTGATAAACTCACAGAAGAACTTATTGTTTACAAGCGGGTTGAAAAACCAAGCTATCAACATAAATTTGGTGAATCAAAAGACTATATAGGAATGCGTTTCAGTGACAATTTTGACGCAGAAACGGAACTTCTATCAACCATGCTGATTAAGGAGTAGAAAATGGAAAGAATACTAATTACGGGCAATATGAGAAGTGGGACAACTTTTCTGGCGAATTTTCTAAATTCTCAAGAGGGTATCACAGTTTTTCGAGATTCCTTCCATTCCCTGGCTGGTAAAATGCTGGGCAGGCCTACTAAACTTATGAAACTGGATTACAATGAGCCTATAAATGCAAATGAAAAGAAGTATCTTCTTGATAAGGTTCATTATGGTTTCAAAATGCTTGGGAATATCGTGACCTACAATTTGAAAATTAATTTGAATGATTTTAACACGATTGGCGAGCTTTACAATATCATGCTGGATTCAATCGCAAAAGATGGCGACACAGTTGTAGGGCACAAGGTTACAGAGTGTGAGCTGAACATTGATAACATTGTTATGCAAACGGATGTAAAGGTCGTTTATATCATGCGTGACCCAAGAGATGTTGTCATTTCTTCGGTAAAGAAGTTCAAACAGCCTCTGAACCATTATCTTGCAGGATGGAAACGTCGTGTGGATTTAGTAGAAGAAGCTATGGACAATCCGCTGTGTAAAGACAAAATACTTTTTGTCAGATACGAAGACCTTATCTATAATTCAGAATCGTTACGCGAGGAACTCGTTGAATTTTTAGGTGTTCCAATTACATATGATTTGAACGTGCTTAAAGATTTTGATAATGATTGGAATAATAATTCATCATACGGCGATGTTAAAAAGTTATACGATGAAAATGCGGTATATCGATGGAAGAAGAATTTCACAGATGATGTGAAATACATTCAGGATGAGACTTCTGACTACCTTAAAAGGTTTGGATACGAGCTGGAGCTTTATGCTGAAGATGAGGATACAGAAGAGGAACTGACAAATACTGAGTCAGAAATAATATCAGATGGTGAAGGCTTGGCTCAAGACGAAATTCTATCCTATTTGGAAAAAATGAATACAAAACTAGAAGCCATGATTGATGAAAATAATGCAATCATCAAAAAAATAAAAAATTCAAACAAAGAGTAAACTTTTCCCCCAAAACCGTCGATACTAATAGTATAAGAATATGCATGGAGGCGAATGTAATGAAAATTGATGGATTGAACATGAATACTGTATCTTCTGTTAAAGGTGCGGACATGGCTTCTAAAGCATTAGAGACGGGCGAAGTGCAGTTGCGTGAACTGGGGCAGGAAAATTCTGATGTTGAAACTGTTGGCGAAGTAGAAGAAATGTCAGATGAACTCATCGATAATAGTGTGAAGCAGGCGAACAAAGCACTTGAAGCCTATGACAAGGTTATTGAGAGAAGTGTCCACGAGAAAACAAAAACAATGATGTATGTGCTAAAGGATACAAAGACAAAAGAAGTAATACGTGAGTTTCCACCAAAAAAAATCCAGGACATGATTGCGAAAATGTGGGAACTGGCGGGTCTCTTTGTTGACGAAAAAGCATAGGGTATCTAACCAAAAGAGGTGAATGGTTGTGTCAATAACTAGAATAACTGGTATTACAAGTGGCCTCGACACAGATACGATGATTGAAGACCTAATGGATATTGAAAAACTCAAAATCGATAAGGTTGAGCGTGAAAAGACATACACGGAGTGGGAACAGGAAGCATATCGCGAGGTCATTGACAGCCTGAGCGCTTTTCAAAGTGAATACTTTGATTACTTGAATCCTGATACGAACTTAAGATCCACAGGCGCTTTCGGCGAATTTACTGAAAGTGCGCAAGTTGCTGGTGAAGATGTATCCTATGTGACGGTGACCGGTACAATGAGCATACAGAACTACAGTCATACGATTGGAAGCATATCACAGCTCGCGACACGTGACGAATGGACAACAGATGCGTCAGGCATTGGTAATTTAAGTGGCGGAACGATTGATTTGGGCAGTCGTCCAAACGAGATTGAAATTAGCTTGACAATTGATGACAATACAAAGGTCTTGACAGTAGACACTTCAGCGGCAAACACAATGAACAAACTGGTCACAGCCCTTGATGATGCCATCACCGAAGCCTTTGGTTCTGACTATGCTGGTGTCGTACAGGAATCCGCTTCTGGGGATTCAGTTTACTTCAGGCTGGACGGCAGCGAAGTGACAATCATGGAGACTACAGGCAATGAAAGTGACCTGACATGGCTTGGATTTACTTCTGGAGATTCTTCTGAGGACTATACGAGCGAGGGTATTGGTACTTTGCTGGATGTCTCTGAAGCTGATCTCAGTGATATGACCATCAACGGAGTTTCGCTGGCAGATCTCGGACTTACTGTTGACAGCACAATGAGTGAACTCGAAGAAGCCATTGCGTCGGACGATACTATCAATGCAGACTTCTATTATAGTGATATGAGTGATACGTTTTCACTGATTTCAAAGGATTATGGTTCTGCCAATGATATCGACATGAGCGCGACATTTATGTCAAAGCTTGGCTTTGTTGATGATGTAGATCATCATGACGAAGGAAAAAATGCCATTTTTGAACTCGATGGAACAACTGTTATTAAGTCATCAAACACCTTCACAATGGAGGGTGTCAAATATGAGCTGAACAGTGTGTATGACGGTGCTGATGGTGATATTGATATCAAGGTCGAAAATGATATTGACGCTGTGAAAGAAAAAATTGAAGCATTTGTTCAGACTTATAACGGGCTGATCGAAACCCTTAATGACAAGCTGGATGAAACACGCGACTATGACTACGAACCACTTACAGATGAAGAAAAAGAGGCCCTTTCAGATGAAGAGATTGAAAAATGGGAGAGGTATGCAAAACTAGGTATTCTGCATAATGATTCAACCATTTCTACAATGCTTAGCTCTATGAGAACTGCGCTTTATGAATCTGTTGAAGGTGTAGGTCTATCGCTTTCAGATATTGGTATCCAGACCTCTTCGAACTATAAGGATGGCGGAAAACTCGTTATAGATGATGAAGAACTCACAGCAGCACTTGAAAATAATTTTGAAGATGTTGTAGCGCTTTTTTCGAATTCTTCAGATAAGGAATATTTGGATACAGACAATGCGACTGAACGTTATCGTGAGAACGGCATCGCGAACAGGCTTAATGACATACTGCAGAATAACATTCGTACAACGCGTGACTCAGGTGGCTTAAAGGGCACACTGCTTGAAAAGGCAGGTATGACAGGCGATGTAACAGAATATGATAACAGTTTAACTGAAAAATTAGATGATTATGAGGACCGCATCGATGCGCTTTGGGAACTATATTATGACAAGGAAGATGCACTTTATCTCAAATTTGCTAATATGGAAGCAGCACTTGCAGAACTTCAGTCACAAAGTAGCTCATTAGCATCGACTTTGGGGTAATAGGGTGATGAAATGACAACTGGCAAAGAAGTAATTGACGGATATCTTAGATTGAGCGACATTATGTTTCAAGCGCTAAAAGCCAGGAAGTACCGAATATTTGAGCTGACTTTGGCAGAAAGAAGAAAACTGATTGAAGCCGTTGAAGAAATGGACGCGGTTTTCAACGAGTATGACGCTGAAGAAAAGACAGCCTGGCGCAATAAGATTCAGGAATATGATAAGCGCATTGAAAATGAAATGAAGGCGTTTAAGCAGGAGTTGGATCAGGATCTTTCTGAGGTGCATGCATCCAAAGTCAAACTAAGAAAACAAGCTAATGTCAAAAATTACTATGTAAAGAACTATAACAACCACGGTGCGTTTATTGACAAATTGAAATGAAGTTAGAAAGGAGTTCGTCATGGCTGTACTGAACCCATATAATTATGCTAAGCCAAAAGGCGTCCTGAATAGAGGAAATCTAGGAATTAACAAGAGTGAGATGGCAGCTCCAAAAGGTCGTCCAATTAAAGCTGTTGGCAATGACCAGTATCTGGAGCAGAAGGTGATGTCATCCTCACCTGAGGGATTGACCCTGATGCTTTATGAGGGTGCTTTGAAGTTTATTCGTCAGGCTAAGCTGTTTAACGAAGAAAAGAACATCGAAAAGACATCCAATGCAATTATAAGGGCGGAAGCCATATACAGCGAGCTCCAAACAACGCTGAATATGGAATATCCTATTGGTCAGGAACTCGATAGACTGTACGATTATGTGCTTCGAAGACTGACGGAAGCGAATCTGAAAAAGGATAATGAGATTCTTACTGAAATCGAGCAGATGACTGAAGATTTCAGAGATACTTGGAAAGAAGCTATGAAAAAAGTAGGCAAATAACCAAGGGTTATAGTAAAGGTTCAGGGATATGGATCAGATAATAATAATTGGCTATGGCGGACATGCAAAAGTCATTAAAGATTGTGTAGATGCAGAAGCTGTCAACAGTGTCATTGGCTATATTGACATTGAAGACCGGAAAACAGACATCCCCTATATTGGATCGGACGACAATGTTGAATCGATTGTAAAAACATACCCCAATGCCAAGTATATTATTGGCATTGGGGATATGCAGTTAAGGAGGAAAATCATACAATTGTATGAATCCTATGATGTGGATTTTGCAATAGTTATACATCCTACGGCTGTAGTAAGTCCCTCGGCCAGTGTTGGAGGGGGGACTGTTGTGTTTCCAAAAGCAGTTGTAAATGCTTCTGCAGTGATTGGTAGACACTGTATTCTTAACTCAGGTTCAATTATTGAGCATGATAACAAACTGGAGGATAACGTCCATATGGGGCCTGGGGCGGTAAATGGCGGACAGGTACTCATCGGATCAGATAGCTTTGTTGGTCTTGGGTCATGTGTTAAAAATAATATTTCCATTGGCAGCTTCAGTGTCGTGGGGTGCGGCTCCGTTGTAGTGGATGATGTTCCAGATTATGCAGTTGTCTATGGTGTTCCGGCAAAAGTAAGGAGAATGACAAAATGACAAGGACGATGATAATTGCAGAAGCTGGTGTGAACCACAATGGTAGTATGGATTTTGCGAAAAGACTGATCGATGCTGCTTCGGAGGCAGACGTTGATTATGTTAAGTTCCAAACCTTTAAAGCTGAGAATCTTTTGACTGAGTATGCAGAAAAAGCGCCTTATCAACGTGAAGCGACGGGTGCCGAAGAAAGTCAGTTTGAAATGATCAAGAAACTGGAATTATCTAAAGAAATGCACACAGCGCTTAAAGCATATTGTGAGAAGAAAAATGTGAAATTTGTGTCTTCGCCATTTGATGTAAAAAGCCTGGAGCTGCTTGTGGAGCTCGGTGTTGATTTCGTTAAGATTCCTTCGGGTGAAATTATCAATTTTCCCTTTTTAAAAGCTATTGGAAAGACTGCGCTGCCTGTTATACTCTCGACGGGGATGTCGACTTTGGCCGATGTAGAGGCCGCAATGCATGTTCTAATCGAGAATGGAACGCGAGATTTGACGCTTCTACACTGCAATACAGAATATCCAACACCCTATGACGATGTGAATCTTAAGGCAATGGATACCTTGCGAGAGGCTTTTAAGGTGCCCGTAGGATATTCTGATCACTCACTGGGGATAGAAGTGCCGATTGCAGCAGTGGCCCGCGGTGCTGTGGTTATTGAGAAGCACTTCACTCTGGACAAAACACTTCCCGGACCCGACCACAGAGCAAGTCTTGATCCAAGTGAATTGAAGGCAATGGTTCAGGCAATTCGTAATGTGGAATCCTGTCTTGGTGATGGCATAAAAAAACCAAGCAAGTCCGAAAAAAGGAATATGCGTATTGCGAGAAAGAGCATTGTTGCCAAGTGTGATATCGAGCTTGGTGAGGTTTTTTCAGACCAAAATTTATCTGTGAAAAGGCCTGGAACAGGTATTTCTCCAATGCAGTGGGAACTTGTTGTTGGTAAAAAAGCGGCAAAGGCATTTAAAAAGGACGAACTTATTGAGTTTTAAAGATTTTAAAAGCATAGAAACTTGTGATGGAAGAAGTGTGTTCAATATGAAGAAAATATGTGTACTGACAGCGACAAGAGCGGAATACGGTCTATTGAAGCCGCTTATTTTAAAATTGAAAAATCTCACCGAGTTTGAAACCAGCATCGTCGTAACTGGTGCTCATCTATCACCTGAGTTTGGTCTTACATATCTCGAAATTGAGCGTGACGGAATTGATGTAGACAAGAAAATCGAAATTCTTCTTAGTGCGGATACACCTTCTGCAATATCCAAATCCATGGGACTGGCGATGATTAGTTTTGCAGACTATTTTGCTGAAACTGAACCCGATCTTCTGGTGATACTTGGCGATCGTTATGAATCCCTCGCAGTGGGTGCTGTTGCCATGAATCAAAATATTCCAATAGCCCATCTCCATGGAGGAGAAGCTACAGAAGGCGCTGTGGATGAGGCATATCGACATGCTTTAACAAAGATGAGTCACCTGCACTTTACCAGCACTGAAAGGTACAAAGAACGTGTGATTCAGTTGGGAGAAGCGCCATCACGTGTGTTTAATGTAGGGGCCCTCGGGGTTGAAAACATCATGTCGCTGGATTTGATGGACAAAGAAGTGCTGGGTCACTCCATTGACCGAACGCTTGACAGGCCTTATGCTGTTGTGACTTATCATCCAGTTACCCTTGATCCTACGGCATCTGAACACCAGATGAAGCAAGTCCTGGATGCTCTATCAGAACATAAGGAGCTGGATTATATTATTACAAAAGGCAATTCTGACGCTCACGGCAGAATCATCAACAAAATGATTGATGATTACGCTCTGGAAAATGACAACGTGTCCGTGTTTACATCACTTGGTGTTTTAAGGTACTTAAGTGCTGTAAAGCACAGTGCTCTTGTGATTGGAAATTCATCAAGCGGCATTATTGAAGTGCCTTCATTTGGTATCCCTACTGTAAACATTGGCGATCGGCAAAAAGGTCGTATTCAGGCTGAAAGCATTTTGAATTGTCCGGCAAACAGGGTGGATATTTCAAATGCGATTACGCAGGCTCGATCAGAATCATTTCGTGCACTTGCCGCATCTGCAGTGAATCCGTATGGAAAGATAGGGACCTCTCAGCGTATCTGCGATGAACTGGTGAAGTGCCTGAACTCTGATGCTATAGATTTGAAAAAGAAGTTTTACGATATCTCTTTGGGGATGTAAAATACCTGTGTTGCATGTGCAATGCATAATTGACTAAACACCGTTACAAACCCTTAAATAGTGGTATATTTATACTAAAGAAGTACAGTTACAAGAATGAATACCCATAAGGGGAGACGACAATATGGATGCAAAAGCTGGTATACAGAAATTAATAGAGATATCCTCACGCAAACTTCAGATTATGCAGGAGAAATCCCAGCTTATTGATGACGAAACTTATTTTACTGAGCAGGAATCCCTGAGCGAAATCGGTGCTGTAGAGCAGATTCGTGGTGTGCTAGAAGAGAAACTCCTTGCGCTTGATATTGAGTTTTTGAAATTCTATGAAAACGTCCTTGAGCGTGAAGGTCTATCGAAGTTATCGGAGATAGACACAAAGGAACACCCTTCTCTTGTCGATTTGAAGGAAACGGTGACAAAGATAAAATCTTTGGAATCGCAGATAGACTCTTCTCAAATGAGTCTTGAAAAAATGCAGCAGGACCACAATGCAACGCTTGGCAAGAAGCTGCTCATCAAGAAGCAGAGCAGTAAAATTGTCAGTAGTTACAAGAAGCAAATGAATCAGAGATAGGTGTCTTGAGAAGCTGCATGTATCGGGACTGTTTTGCAGACTTTTAACACTTTAGGTGCTTGATTTAACTGAATATGACTTTCAATAAGAGACACACCTTGCAATAAAAGTTTGCAAGGTGTGTTTATTACATTAAGAGTCGGGTATTATTATGATACAAAAGTCAGCAAAGGAGGCGTTTCATTCAAATAATTTATAGACATTTTCACAGATCAAGTCAGGCAAAGGCCTGATTTTATAATTTTTACATCCTGAAAATGAGTACAATAGAAAAAGCATTTCAGGGAATTGTGGAAGGAGCTGACTATATGAAAGTAATCGTAACTGGCCGAAACATGCATGTCAGAGACTCGCTAGTCGAACAGGTGGAGGATAAGTTAACCAAGTTCGAGAAATACTTCCGCAGCGATATTGAAATTCATGCTACTTTTAGTCATCAAAAGGCAGACCAAATTGTTGAAATCACAATACCAATCAAAAATGGTGCGACAATTAGAGCCGAGGAAAGATCTGACAACATGGAAACATCCATTGATTTGGCAGTCGACAAATTGGCTAGACAGATTTCCAAGCATAAGACAAAACTGGAAAGGCGTTATCGCGGCCATGAAACGATTCGTTTTGAGCAGATTCCATCATATGGTAAAGAGGAACCGGAGGGACCTCAAATCGTGAAGAATAAGAAGTTCTTCATGAAGCCGATGGACCCAGAAGAAGCGGCTATGCAAATGGAGCTTCTTGGACACTCATTCTTTGTTTTTAGAAATAGAGACACTGAAGAAATGAATGTTATCTATTCAAGGAAAGACGGCAAGTTCGGATTAATTGAACCGGAAGATATGGGGTAATCTAAAAATTTGACTTGCGATAAAGGCAAAGAACAGCAGCCTAAAATAAATGAAAAGACACATCATGCTCGCATGAATGTGTCTTTTCATTTATTTTAGGCTATTGGGCGCGCAAGCGACCAGGGCAATCGCAGATTGCACGGTGCTGTTTGGATATAACCAAGAAGTAAAAATGAGAAAGCGCGCAAGCGACCAGGGCAATCGCAGATTGCACGGTGCTGTTTGGATATAACCAAGAAGTAAAAATGAGAAAGCGCGCAAGCGACCAGGGCAATCGCAGATTGCACGGTGCTGATCGGATATTGTGTCATTCTGTACCGGGTACATTCCGGCAGTGTATACATAATGGCTAAACCGGTTTTATAGTATAGACTTGATACCACAGATCAACACGTGTATAATATACGTATAGAACATTGCTTTACTTTTCATTATTGAAATGATGTCGTTCTAAATACCTCATTGGAGGCACGAATGGGCAATCGTTCTTACAACTCAAGGGAGCTACTTAAATTACTCAAAGATGATGGTTGGGAAGTTGTGCGAATCAAAGGTTCACACCACCAGCTTCGTCATCCTACCAAAAAAGGTTTGGTTACAATACCTCACCCTAAAAAGGACCTACCACGACGCACTGTGGATAGTATTCTTTTTCAAGCTGGTTTGAGGGGTTGAGTTAGCTCCCCTCTGGCTTAAATATTGAAAGAAGGTGTTCGAATGTATAATGACAGATATATATTTCCTGCTATTTTTCATTACGCTGATGATGGTATCTCTGTAGAGTTTCCAGACTTACCAGGCTGTTTTTCTTATGGCGATTCTGACATTGAAGCTGTAGCTAATGCAAAAGAAGCTCTCGAACTTCATCTTTATGGACTCGAGGATGATGGCGAATCAATTCCTTCGCCTAGCCACGTTCGTAGTATTACACATAATGAGAACGAAACACTTGTACTCATTGATATTTGGATGATTCCTGTTCGAGATTTCATGCGAAATAAAGCCATTAAAAAAACTCTAACGATTCCTAAATGGCTCAATGATGTTGCTATTGAGAATCATATTAACTTCTCTCAACTCCTTCAAGTAGCTATTAAAGATTATTTAGGCATACAGAAAGATTACTAACCACTCATCTCGGGTGGTTTTTTATGCCATTCTGTACCGGGTACATTTCATAATACAAATAGTAATTTCTTTCAGATTTACTATTTGTATTATGAAATATTCCTATATAGGACATATCTACCTATCGAAATCAAGGCTACTATCTGATACAATAGTTTTGTACTCAAATACAGATAAAGAGTAGCATAGAAGAACTTAGGGGGACGGACTATGAGTATGGTAATGAAAGAAGAATTTCAAAATACAATAGAAAAACTTTCTGGAGTGATACATGCAACAGTCATAACATCTGATAAAGGAGAAATCCAAGAAATTCACGTGTTGGTGAATCAGACGAGACACCCAAAACAGGTGAGTCGAGATGTTCAATCAATCTATGCTGCAAAATATGATGAAGTAATTGACAGACGCTTAATTTCGATTGCACAAATCGAAGGCGAGTTCGATAAAAGAGAGATTGGCAGAATCGTTGTCGATGAAGTTAAATACCATATTGAAAGTGATTCCAGAGCACATGTTGAAGTTGCGCTTAAGCACAATGACCTGAGCCATATTGGATCAGTAATGGGTGTACATACATCACGAAATTCAAAACGTCTTGTCATCGAGGCAACATTAAAATGTGTGAATTCGATTTTAGATTCAACCGAAAAAGTCATATACGAAGATTTTCAATCTGTTCGGGTTGCTGGTAAAGAAGTATACAATGTAGCGCTTTGTACTTTGAATGCTTCAAATGAGGAGATACATATTGGTTCGGCAATTGTAAGGGGCGATGAACGCGCTGCACTTGTTAGAGCTACACTCGATGCAATTAATCGAAGAATAACCAAGCTAGTGAATTAGAGCCGACGACCTGCAGTACAATACTCCAAAATTACATATGGAGAGCTTATAGCGAAGCGTAAATATCCTGTTTTGAGTTAGCGAAGTGGGCAGAGACGACTAACAAGGGGGTTTTCGACATGAGAAGAAGACTTATGGTTATGTTTATGTCTCTACTTTCACTGGTTCTAGCTGGTGGAGCAAACTTTGGCTGGAAGTAATCACTAGACCCAGTTTTGGGGAACTACGTCGGCTCGTTTTAATTTGGGAGAGTTGCAATGAATAAGAAAAAACTACTACAATACACTTATCTTATCAGTGCAGTGGGTACAATAATTATCTTTATGGGGATTCATGTGCTTATTAAAGAAGGGAATTGGTTTGAATTCCTTTTTTTTGTAGTGTTATCAGCAATTGCTGAATCGCTAATTATCCCTTTAGGGGAGAATAGCTACGTATCAATTGGATTTGCAATAGGATTGGCTGCGATTATTGTTTTAAACCCATGGATTGCGGCAATCGTATTGACCTTGGGAACCATATTGAAAACCTATTCAGAAGATGGAAAGACATATCACCTTTTCAACTCATCATTCTTCAAGCGATACTTTAATGGAGCCGCCTATGCCATATCGGCAATAGCTGGTGGAAGTGCATATGGATTTCTGTCTGATTTAATCCCAGTGCCTTCGTTCATTGGAATTAGTGTGTGTGGAATTTTGGGAACGTTCGTTGGATATGTTTTCTTCAATTTGATTATATATTCTAAGTTGTTTTCATTACTTGAAGACAGATCGTTTACGCAAGTGATTCAAGAGCAGATCTGGTGTATCAAAAATTTTGCGGCAATAGCACCGATTGGCATTCTTATGGTGTTTTCCTATCGTACCTATGGGTGGTTTTTTGCTTCATTGGTTTTTGGACCTATGCTGCTTGCACGGTATTCATTTACCTTATATCTGGACATGAAAAAAATGTATTTCGAGACAATTCGGACCTTGTCAAATGCCTTGGACGCAAAAGATGAATATACAAATGGTCATTCAATACGGGTTGCTGAGTACTCGGTTCAGATTGCAGAAAAGATGAAAATGACACCAAAGCAGGTTGAAACGACAAAAACTGCAGCACTCCTTCATGATATTGGGAAAATTGGCATAAAGGATAGTGTACTAAATAAAGCGGGTAAGCTAGATTTTCGTGAAATGTATCAAATACAGATGCATCCGGAAATCGGTGCAAATATCATCAAGGACGTCGCATCACTTGAAAAGGTTTCCGAGATTATCCGGCATCATCATGAACGTTATGACGGCAATGGATACCCAGATAGCGTTCTGGGGGCTTCAATTCCCATTGAGTCGTCAATTATTGCAGTTGCCGATGCATACGATGCCATGACCTCTGACCGTTCTTATAGGAAGGCTATGAGCCATGGCGCTGCAATGGAAATCATCAGAAGTGGTGCTGGGTCGCAGTTTCATCCTGATGTGGTTAAGTATTTCGTGACACTGGAGAATGAAATCATCACGGAGGTTGAACATGCTGGTTGAGACGCTGGTACTGGCTATCCTGGTCAGCTTTGCCGCAGGCGGCAGATTGAAGGGCCTGCAGGAGCTGGACATGACGGTCTTGTGGCTTCCTGTTTTAAGCGTGTTGCTGGAACGTGGTGGCGCAGCCGCAGTGAACCATATAGGTTTTATTCAGGGGTTAAAGGATCCCTTCACAATGATTACAGAGCTTGTCGCCTATGCGGCAATTTCAGTTTTTATTTATAAGAACTTACATATAGCAGGTATGAAGTTTATTTTGCTTGGGACAATCATGAATTTTCTGGTCATACTGGTCAATGGAGGGTATATGCCCGTTGACCCGCAGCTTGGCCTAAAGTATGGTTTTACCCAGTCCCTCGCAGCGCTTGAGCACGGACGAATATTTGCCCATGAAGTGGTTCATGATCAGACAAGCTTGATTCTACTGTCTGACATTATTATGATTCCACCGCCTTGGCCGTTTCCGAAAACCATTAGCATAGGAGATGTTTTGATAGATATTGGCGCAATTTTTCTTATATTTAAGGCTATGAAGTCTGGTCATGCCAAGCGAAATTCGGTATAATTGTGTGGAAGCACAGAATATTCAAAAATTACAGTCACTGCAATAGGGAGGGATGACCGTGTTCGTCGAAGCCGTACTGCTTGGAATTGCTGTAGGCGTACTTAGAAAAGGTCGTATAGGCAATTTGGGAGATATACATATAAAAGGACTCTGGCTGGTGATTCTGGCCTTTTTTGTACAACTGTCTCCACTTGCACTGGCGCGGGCAGGCGTTCTTGAAGCCTATTTGCTGTACTTTCCCTTTGCTGCTATGGTACTGATGGCTGTGGTTCTTCTATTGAATCTCGATAAGAAGGGATTTGGCTTCATTGTTGCGGGGACGATTTCAAATATGCTGGCAATACTCCTGAACGGCATGAGGATGCCAGTTGACTTTAAAGGTCTTGAGTACGCTGGACTCTCAGGCATGATAGAAACCATCAAGGACGGGTCTTTGATCAATTTTTCAAGTATGGAGGCTGCAGAAGGCGTTTCTCAGTATCTTGGGAAGTTTATTCCGCTACCAGACCTGTATCCGTTTGCCAAAGTCCTCTCAGTAGGTGATATTTTGATCATGATTGGCATTGTTTACTTTGTACAGGGCGAGATGAAGCGTGCCTTCTACCGCGGTTCGAGCTCCATGGTGAAATATTCCTACAATACGCGTGTGTAACAGTTGCTAAAGTTTTGTGTATTGCTGGAGATGTGTATTTGTACAGCTTTTAGATCCAGCAATAAATCAATCGATCATAAATCCCAATTCACTTGGAATATTCTAAGCTGAGTCGGGATTTTTTTACAGTAATTTATTTCCATTTATTGACAGCTGATATTTGCTATGATATGATGAGTTCAAACATCGGGGCGATGTTATTGCTGGTTAGGAGTATAAATCATGGAAAATGATAAAATGTTTGATATGATGACTAAAATCTATAGCAAGGTTTGCGATGTGGAATCACGTCTAGACAGTTTAGAGACTCGTGTTGGAAGTCTTGAAAATACGGTGACGCATATGGAAGTGGAGCACAGTAAGAAATTTGATACTTTGTTTGACGGCTATACTGCCAACACAGAAGCTATAGAGAAAAACAGAATTGCAATAGAGAAGAACGGGATTGCTATTGACAGAAATAGGATTGCAATAGAAAAGAACGGGACCGCTATTGAGAAAAATAGGATTGCAATAGAAAAGAACGGTGCGGGTATAGAGAATAATACCCAAGCGGTTCACATTCTGACTGAAAAAGTCCATAATCACGAAGTTCATCTCAAGATTGTCGAGTGATGTGGAATCTTCATTAGCATCAATAAGACCGGTATCAGTACAGGTTAAGGATAAGACATATATAGACACCCAAATGAAGCCATGGCTTCATAATCAATAAAAGAAGTACGCTTTTTTAGGTCGATAAAAAAGGCGTGCTTCTTTTTCTGTACAAAATTCCATATATGCAGGCACGCGGCTGCAAGAGATTATTCACTATTCACACTTTATTCATGAGTTTGTCACTTAAATCTAACATAGGTAACCATGCTCTTATGCTATAATATATATTTGTAAGGCTATATTGATTTTGACATGAACCCGGAAAGAAAAGCTAAAGAACACGGGATATGAATATATCCTCAACATTCGAGAAATATGCTTAGCGCAGGCTATCAGAGAGACCATAATTCACACCATACATACTGCGGCATATGTCTGCGCTCTGAAACGCTGAAGGCATCTTTCTTGAATGCTGAGAGAAACTGAAGGGACGATTTATCAATGGGATTTTTAGAAAAATTATTCGGCAACGACAATGACAGAGAAGTAAAGCGGCTCATGAAAAAAGTCGAAGAAATAGAAGCGCTTGAACCTCAAATGAAAGCTCTGTCCGATACAGAGCTAAGAGCTAAGACAGATGAGTTCAAATCTAGAATCGCAGCAGGCGAAACCTTGGACGAAATTCTGCCGGAAGCTTTTGCGGTAGTACGTGAAGCAGCCGTACGTACACTGGGCATGCGCCACTATCCGGTTCAGCTTCTTGGTGGAATTGTACTGCACGGCGGTAGAATTGCAGAGATGCGAACTGGTGAAGGTAAGACCCTTACGGCGACATCTCCGGTTTATCTGAATGCACTTGAAGGCAAGGGCGTACATGTGGTCACTGTCAATGACTACCTGGCACGCCGTGACCGTGATTGGATGGGCAAGCTTTACAACTTCCTGGGCCTAAGCGTTGGCTGTGTCGTGCATGGCGTTCGTGGTCAGGACCGTGTAGATGCATATCGTGCGGATATTACATTCGGTACGAACAATGAATTTGGTTTTGACTACCTTAGAGACAACATGTCGATTTACAAGGAAAACCTGGTACAGCGTCCACTCAACTACGCGATTGTCGATGAGGTCGATTCAATCCTTGTCGATGAGGCGAGAACGCCGCTGATTATTTCCGGTGAAGGTTCGAAATCTACGGGCCTGTATAAAATTGCAGATACCTTTGTGCAGATGCTTAAGCGCGAAGATGACTATACGATTGATGAAAAAGCCCATTCTGTCGTGCTGACAGACGAAGGCGGCGTTGAAAAAGCAGAGCGCTTCTTCAGCCTGGAAAACCTCTCCGATCCGCAGAATATGGAAATTTCACACCATATCAATCAGGCGCTTAAGGCGCGTTATCTGATGAAGCGGGATGTGGACTATGTTCTTAAGGAAGGCGAAGTTGTCATTGTCGATGAGTTTACAGGGCGTCTTATGTTTGGTCGCCGCTATTCAAACGGCCTTCACCAGGCAATCGAAGCCAAAGAGAACCTGGAGGTTCGCAAGGAGTCTCAGACACTGGCAACCATCACACTCCAGAACTACTTCAGAATGTACAACAAGCTTTCGGGCATGACGGGTACAGCAAAAACAGAAGAGGATGAGTTCAAGCATATTTACGGTATGGACGTTGTTGTTATTCCAACAAACCGCCCTGTTGTGAGAAAAGATATGCCTGACTCAGTGTATAAATCATTAAGCGGCAAATTCGGTGCGGTTATCAAAGACATCGAAGAACGCCATGTAAGCGGTCAACCGGTTCTTGTCGGTACTATTTCAATCGAGACCTCAGAGTATCTGTCGAGCCTGCTGAAAAAACGCGGCATCCGTCATGAGGTCCTCAATGCCAAGCAACATGAGCGCGAGGCTGAAATCGTATCACAGGCAGGTCGGTTCAATTCCGTAACGATTGCAACCAATATGGCCGGTCGTGGTACGGATATCGTGCTGGGTGGTAACGCTGAATTTATGGCTAAACGTGATATGTCAAAGAAGGGATATTCAGATGAAATTCTTGCCCTTGTGACAAGTCCGCTTGAGTTTGATGATCCGGAAGTCATAGAAGCGCGCAATACCTACAATGAAATTTTCGAATCCTATAAGTCCGTAACGGATGAAGAGGCGGCTCAAGTTAAGGCTGCTGGCGGTCTTCACATTATCGGTACTGAGCGTCATGAGTCACGACGTATTGACAACCAGCTGCGTGGTCGTTCTGGACGTCAGGGTGACCCGGGTTCTTCACAGTTCTTTATCTCCTTTGACGATGACCTTATGCGTCTGTTTGTAAATGACAACGTCAAGGCAATGGTTGACAAGCTGGGCATGGAAGATGATATGCCGCTTGAAGCCAGCATTCTGTCAAAATCCATTGAAGGGGCTCAAAAGAAGGTTGAGGGCCGTAACTTTGGTATCCGTAAACACGTTCTTCAGTATGACGATGTCATGAACAAGCAGCGTGAAATCATTTATGGAGAGAGAAACCGTGTCCTTCATGGTGAAAGCATTAAAGATGAAATCTACTCTATGATTGAAAGCATCATCGATGCGGCCATAGAGCTTTATACAAGTGAGTCGGAGTACGCAGAGGAATGGGATCTGAACGCCCTGGAAGACCATCTGCACCAGATATTCCTTCCAAAGGGGATCTTCAAGGTGGATAATCTTGAAGCCCTGGATAGAGAGTCTTTAAAAGAGAAACTCATGGAAATCGCTGACAAGCTGTACAAGATTAAAGAAGAAGAGATCACAACTGAAAGAATGCGCGAAATCGAGCGTGTGCTTCTTCTTAGAAATGTCGATGAAAAATGGATTGACCATATCGATGCTATGGATCAGCTGAAGCAGGGTATCGGCCTGCGTGCAGTCGGTCAGGAAGATCCGGTTCGTGCATATCAGATCGAAGGCTTTGATATGTTCAACGAAATGACATATAATATTCAGGTTGACACAGTGCGCATGCTCTTCCATGTTACAATCAGAACAGAAGCAAAACGTGAGCAGGTTGCGAAAATCACAGGAACATCAGGTGGAGATTCTGAACCGCAAAAGCTGAAGCCTGTTGTGAATGACAACAAAGTCGGCAGAAATGATCCATGTCCTTGCGGAAGTGGCAAAAAATATAAAAAATGCTGCGGTGTGAATCAATAGAAACAGTTTAAGATAGTCTGTGTTAGGACTATTTGGGATGCTGGGCTGTTATGGTCCAGCATTCTTCATAAAAATATGAAAAGAGGTGTGTGATGTGTTAAAGCTTGAAAAGTGTATGAACGAGTTAAAAAGCATCGAAGCGTCCCTTACCGAACTGAGGGGTTCACTTTGACATCGATAGCATGGAAAAGGAGCATGAGGAATTAGAAATGCTCATGACAGAGCCTGATTTCTGGGACGACCAGGCAGGCGCGAAAAAGACGCTTAGAAAAGCCAAAGCAATCAAGTCCAAGCTTGAGGACTTTGAAGCTATGGAAACGGCATTTGAAGAGCTTCAGCTCTTGATTGATATGGCCCTTGAAGATGAGGACGACTCCATTGAAAAAGAGGCTGAAAGCGGAATTGACAAGCTGAGTGAAAGTATTGAGCACATGACGCTCCAGACGCTTCTTTCAGGAGAGTACGATGGAAACAATGCCATTCTTTCCATTAATGCCGGTGCTGGCGGACTCGATGCCCAGGACTGGGCAGAAATGCTCTTCAGAATGTACAACCGCTGGGCTGCCCACAGTGGCTTTGAGGTGGAAATACTCGACATTCTTAAGGATACGGAAGCGGGGATCAAGAACGTTTCCATGGCAATCCGCGGAATTAACGCCTATGGTTATTTAAAATCAGAAAAAGGCGTGCACCGCATTGTCAGAATTTCTCCTTTTGATTCTTCGGGCAAAAGACATACGAGCTTCACATCCGTGGACGTCATGCCGGAACTGGATGAAGATGTTGAAGTTGACCTGAATCCAAGTGATTTGAAAATCGATACTTACAGAGCATCTGGCGCGGGTGGTCAGCATATCAATACAACGGACTCCGCAGTGCGTATTACGCATATTCCAACGGGCGTCATTGTACAGTGTCAGAATGAGCGGTCGCAGATCAGCAACCGTGCGACAGCCATGCGTATGCTCATGTCGAAGCTGATTGAGCTCAAGATTCAGGAGCAGAAGGATAAGGTTGAAGACCTGGCTGGAGACTATTCCCAAATTGCTTGGGGCAGTCAGATTCGATCCTACGTCTTCCATCCTTATAATCTGGTCAAGGACCATAGAACCAATTTTGAAACCGGCAATGTCCAGGCTGTTATGGATGGAGAAATACAGACCTTCATCAATGCCTATCTGAAAATGCTTCTTAAAGAAGAACAAGACAATGTCTAAGCAGTATGCTAAAAAGAGAAACACCTACTTTGACTTTTTACTCAAAATAGGTGTTTTTATTTGTTTTTATGTGGAGACTCTAACCTAGCTGCTGTGTATGCAGTGACACTGGTTTCTGCCGAGACGCTTGGCTTCATAAAGGTATTTGTCCGCTTCTGCGATAAAATGGTGGAGGTCCTGTCCCGTAAACGTGGCAACACCGCAGCTGACTGTTAAGGACAGACTGTGCTTGTCGAGGACAAATACATGGTTGTCTATGGATTTTCTCAACCGGTCTACAACGGAGAGTGCCGTTAAAATATCTGCACCCGGCAGTATAAGAAGAAACTCTTCACCGCCATAGCGGCCAACGTGGTCCTGTTTGCGGGTATGGGTTCTTATAAGGTCCGATAACTTTGCCAGAATGCTGTCTCCACTCAAGTGGCCATAGGAATCATTGATTTTCTTGAAATGGTCAATATCAATCATGGCAATGCTCAGAGCTCGTTTTCTATAGCTGGAAAGGCGCATTTCCTCTTTGAGGATTTCACGTATGTAATTGTGATTGTAAAACTGTGTCAGGCTGTCTGTGACAGAGTCCTTGTAGAGCTTTCGATTGCTTTCTATGAGCAGGGAGTTGGCGTCGATAAGCTTCAGTGTATTGAAGACGTGCTCGGAGATATCCTCAATCAGGGTGCTGAATGTATCTTCGTTAAGCCGAAATGCAGTGATCTGATAGTATTTTCCCCTGCTTTCGTCATGGCGTGTAAATTTAAGGGGGACATCGTTTTTCAGGAGCTTCCTGTAATCGCTGGCAGTACTGCTGCCCCTTAGTGTGACAGGCACAATGCCCGAAATTCGTTTTCCAATCAGGGCGTCGCGGCTCATCTGAAAAAGCTCGGCGTAGGCAGGATTCAGATCAATGAGAATACTGTCGACAGGAAGGCCCGATTCATTGAAGACAAACCGGTATTTTGCATATGCAGTTGGCATGCTCATAACAAGTGCTCTGTATTCCCCATCCATTTTATCAATCCTCTATCCTGACCCATTCATGTGCACATATGTGCTATCTTATATATTTACTCTTAAAATTTCCATTTTTATATGTTCTTAAACAAAAAAATGCAAATTTTTGACGATTGTGCATTTCTTGCAGAAAAGCGAATAGAAGGATACAATAATAGAGGTAATATTTAACGAAGTGGAGGCGTATTATGGAATTGATAATAAAGCAATTGGCAAAAGAACTGGATTTGAATCCAAAGAAGGTTGAAGAAACGCTTGCCCTGATTGATGAGGGCAATACTATTCCCTTTATTGCGCGTTACAGAAAAGAAGTAACGGGTGGTATGAGCGATGAGATCCTGCGTGCATTCGATGAACGACTTAAGTATCTGAGAAATCTGGAGAGCCGCAAGGAAGAGGTCATTCGCCTGATTGCAGAACAGGAAAAGCTTACGCCTGAGCTAGAGAAGAAAATCAAGGCAGCAACAGTCCTTCAGAAAGTTGAAGATTTATATAGACCTTTTAAACAGAAGAAGCAAACACGTGCGACAAAGGCCAAGGAACGGGGTCTTGAACCGCTGGCAGAGCTGATTCTTCAGCAAAAGGCTGAGTCCGGTACCGTGGAAGCGGCGGCTGCGCCGTTTGTAAATGCAGACCTGGAAGTCGAAACACCAGAAGACGCACTCGGTGGCGCTCGAGATATCATTGCAGAAATCGTATCCGATAATCCGGAGTACAGAGATTGGATCAGGGACCTGACAAGGGCCCATGGGCTGGTGGTTTCACAGGCGACTAAGGATGCCGAGGAGTCTGTCTACGAGCAGTACTACGACTATTCTGAAGCCATAAAAAGCATACCGGACCACCGTATCCTTGCCATCAACCGCGGTGAAAAGGAAAAAATACTGAAGGTGAAAGTGACCATGCCAGATGAGTCCATTCTGGACCGCCTCATGAAATCTGTGGTGACAAACTCCAAAAGTATTTTTAAAGATCAAGTGGAATTGTCTGTTCAAGATGCCTACAAGCGCCTCATTTCACCGAGTATAGAGCGTGAAATGCGTGCTGCATTGACAGAACGTGCTGAAGAGGAAGCCATCAAGGTCTTTGGCAAGAATACAAAGCCCCTGCTGCTGATTCCGCCGGTTAAAGATGTAAAGGTTCTGGCAGTGGACCCGAGTTATAGAACCGGATGTAAGCTGGCTGTTCTTGACGGGACGGGCAAGCTGCTTGAATATGCGACAATTTATCCTAACAAGCCACAGAACAAGGTGGACGAATCGAGAAAGGTCCTCCTGCAGCTGATAAAAAAGCATGATGTGGATATCATTCCTATCGGAAATGGAACGGCATCACGTGAAACTGAGCAGTTCGTAGCAGATACACTCAAGCAGGTGGAAAAGAAGGTCTACTATACAATTGTCTCTGAAGCGGGTGCGTCTGTTTACTCTGCATCAAAGCTTGCTACAGAAGAATATCCTGACATTGACGTGTCCATTAGGGGTGCGATTTCAATAGGCAGAAGACTTCAGGACCCACTGGCAGAGCTTGTAAAGATTGATCCGAAGCACATTGGGGTCGGACAGTATCAGCATGACCTGAACCAGAAAAAGCTCAATGAGACCCTAACGGGTGTTGTTGAGGACTGTGTAAACAGTGTAGGTGTTGACCTGAATACGGCGACACCGTCTCTACTTCAATATGTTGCGGGTATTTCAGGTTCGATTGCAAAGAACATCGTAAAATACAGAGATGACAACGGTAAATACACTGAGCGAAAAGAGCTTCTTAAAGTCGCACGACTTGGCGGAAAGGCCTTTGAGCAGTGTGCGGGCTTCCTGCGCATTACGGATGGATCGAATCCGCTGGACAACACATCTGTGCATCCTGAGTCCTATGCCATCGCGTTGGTGCTGCTGAATAAACTGGGCTACAGCATTGAAGACGTTCAGGGCGGCAATCTTTCAGATATCAGTCAGCGTATTATAGATACAGTTCCAGAAGAAGTTGATGCAGGGGAGCTGGGTATTTCTGCAAAAGGCTTTGAAGCCCTAAAGGCCCTCAAAAAACCTAAGAAAAATGACAAGGCACAAAATGCCAAGCGTTTCGACAAGGCCCTTAAAAAACTGGCAAATGAGCTGGAGGTTGGCCTGCCAACGCTTAGAGATATTATCGATGAAATCAAAAAACCGGGTCGAGATCCACGTGAGGAAATGCCAAAGCCTATCTTTAGAAGTGATGTCCTGTCCTTTGAGGACCTGGCTGAAGGCATGATTCTGACTGGAACGGTAAGAAATGTGGTTGATTTCGGTGCATTTGTGGATATCGGTGTGAAGAATGACGGACTTGTCCACATCTCAGAGTTGTCTGACAAGTATGTCAAGCATCCAATGAACGTGGTTGCAGTGGGCGATACCGTTCAAGTAAAAATCATCGGTGTCGATAAGAACAGAGGAAAAGTCTCCCTGTCCATGAAGGGGCTATAAGGACATAAGTGATGGTGTGTGTCATAATAAGCATAGTTTAGATGGAAAGGACAGTGTCTATGTCAATACTTGTTACAGGTGGTGCGGGATACATAGGTTCCCATACCTGCGTGGAGCTTTTAAATGCGGGCAAGTCCGTAATTATTGCAGATAACTTTTCAAACAGCAAGCCAGAGGCTGTTCAGCGCATAGAAGAAATTACTGGAAAGTCGGTTCGCCTTTACACAGCGGATATTCTTGACAAGGAAGCTATGGAAGGCATTTTCAAGGAAAATGATATTGATGCAGTCATTCATTTTGCGGGATTAAAGGCTGTAGGCGAGTCCGTGCGTATGCCGATTGCGTATTATCACAACAATATTTCAGGAACCCTTGTTCTCTGTGATGTGATGAGAAGATATGAGTGTAAGCGCATGGTATTCAGCTCATCTGCAACCGTTTATGGCAATCCGCATAGGACACCCATACAGGAGGATTTTCCGCTCTCAGCGACAAATCCTTACGGCAGAACAAAGCTGATGATAGAAGAGATTCTGCGAGATTTGCATGTCGCAGATGACACGTGGAGCATTTCTCTTCTGCGGTACTTCAACCCCATCGGGGCACACGAAAGCGGTCGAATTGGGGAGGACCCAAGTGGGATTCCAAACAATCTCATGCCGTATATTACACAGGTTGCGATTGGAAAACTTGAAAAACTCAGTGTCTTTGGCAATGATTATGATACGCATGATGGAACGGGTGTAAGAGATTACATTCACGTTGTGGACCTTGCAAAGGGTCATCTGGCGGCGCTTGAATACATCATGCAGAACCAGACTGTTGAAGCGGTGAATCTGGGTACAGGTACTGGCTACAGTGTGCTTGACCTGGTAAAGGCGTTTGAGAAGGCAACAGATGTAGAGGTTGCCTACGAAATCGCACCAAGACGTCCCGGTGATATCGCAACATGTTATGCGGACCCGTCCAAGGCTCTTGAGCTCTATGGCTGGAAGACAGAGAAGGATATTGAGCAGATGTGCAAGGATTCATGGAACTGGCAAAGCAATAATCCTCAAGGATACAAGTAGGGATTCATAAAGAACTCAAATTGAAGATAAACATAGAAAATCCCACGAACAGCCTGAAATACGGGCTTGTCGTGGGATTTGATTTTTCACTCCAAATCCAGCATTTCATTATAGAAGTAGTCAACGCCAATCCACCAGCGCGGGTCTTCGGCATAGGTTCTATTCAGAGCCTTTAGCGGATGGTTGTCATAAGGCGTTTTTGCCAGGGTATTGAGAACCGTATTGGCGGCGATTTCCGCACTGTCCCGTATTTGCGTGTTGTAGACCTGCCAGCTATGGTTGACGTTAAAGGGGTTGTTGGCAATACGCTGGGCGCTTTGGCTGCCTCTTTTGACAAAGGACTGCTCCTGTCCGATTATGGCGAATAGAAGCCGTGGGTCAAGGTTTTTCTCCATTCCGACATCAATAATGACTTCAAAGTAGGGTGATTCAGAAATCAGCGAGTCGTAGGATTTCAAATACGCCCTGACAATGGACCAGTTCTGCTCGGAATAGGGGAAGGGATTATAACTGCGGTCATGATAGACCAGACGCTCCTCTAAAACACTCCTATGCACGGTCTGGCATTCATTTTGAAGGACCTTCCATTCAAGAGACGCAGACATGGGGTACTCCGTTTGAATGACTTGAAAGTTTGGTGCGGCATGCTGAAAGGCAGTGTCCCCAAACCAACCACTAGTCATTGAAGCGGCAATCAGAAAGACTGCAGGCATGAGGGGGCGCATATTACGTGCAAGGTTTTTGACACGGATGGTGTTCAGCCACTTGAGCAGACGGTTGTGCAGGTCTAATATCACCTGTTCCATATCCATATCTAAGCTAATATCTTGCTTGAAGGCGTCCTCATCTGCATAAGGAATTGCCTTGTCGGGCATGGCTTCAAAGGATGGTATTGACAGAGATCGTACGCTGTTTCTCAGCCGGTTCATCTGCTCGTACATAATGAGTTTTTGCAGAGCATAGACAGCAGCGATGGATTTTGACTCATCTGCAGCAATGTTTTTTATGAGACTGCGCCGCTCCGATACTGACTGTGCTTCAATCTCATGCTCCTCAAGCCAATCCGTAAGGCACTGCATATAGGCTTCTTTCAGACGTCCATCTGTCTTGATGATTTCCCGCACCGTTGTTTCAACAACGAATTTCATAGGAATGCCCCGCGTTTGCGAGGCATAAAATTCACGAAGCACCTGCGCAGAGACATTATTGTCAATATCCCTGCGTGTATGTGCTATATGTCGGTCTACAAAGCTTTTCATGGCATGCTCATAAACCTGATTGAGTTCTGTTTCAGAAATGTCAGGGTATTTCTTTTGGATGTATGCCTTCAGCTCGTTCAGCTTACCGGGTTTTATGAAATATTTGTCCAAAGGTATCATACATTTATCCCCTGTTTAAGACATTAACCTGAAATTCGTTTAATAATGCTTGCTGCCAGTTCTTTGCTTACTGCTGCATCTGGATTGAGTGCGCCATCCTCGTCTTCAAGAATACCCAATTCTCCAAGGAAGGCGACTTCGTCGTCTGCCCAGTCTTCAATCAGTTCACGATCTGAAAGCTGTGCAAGCTCTCCACCCAAATTTTCATTCAGTTTTTTCTCTTCAAACTGCGTCATGGCATTTGCAAGCATGACAGCCATTTCTTCTTTTGTAACAGTGCCTTCTGGGTTGAAGGCTGTATCTGAGGTTCCTGAAATGATGCCGGACTCATAGGCTGCAGCCAGTTCGCTGTAGTGGTCGCTGCCCTCTGCGACGTCTTCAAAAGGCATTTCGGAATCATCATTTTCAAGACCATAGGACCTTGCAATCCAGGTGGCCATTTCCTCACGGGTAATGCTTTCGCCAGGATCAAATGATGCAGTCTCATCAATGATGCCTTTACCAAGCAGGGCTTCAATTTCTGCCTTGGCGGAGGAATCCTCAATGTCATTGAAAGTCTTATTTGTCTGCATGACAGTGTACTGACTCAGAGCCTGTCTGAAGACGGTCATGGTGTTGGTGTACGGATTATAGGCACCGCCTACTGGCTCCCAGTCACCAGTTTCATCATTTAGCCTGAACACGCTGAGCTTGTCAGTGTTGAAGGTCTCTTCGTCAAATGCGAAGCTGTCAAGGGAGAATTTCAGTTGGACAGGCTGGTTGAAGTGGTCCTGTTTCACTCCGTCTACATAGGCGCTTACATCAACTGAGAAGCCGCCTTTGTTTTGAATCTGCGAAGCGCCCATAGTGCCGTTTGTCTCTTCGAATGTCATATCAACCATCAGGTCAGATACAATCTGGCCTGTTTCTGGTGCGTAAACGGACCTGTCAATCTCGATTTCAAAACCTTCGACAGAAAGTCCAAGTTTGTCTGTGTTTGCAAGTCGAATGACTTGGAGTGTGTCCTTATCGATTTCAACCTTCATATTGTTGCCGTATTTCGGAATATCCAGCGTCACGGAGAAATCAAAATCTCTGACATTATCATCGCCGTAGTAGCTCTCAATAACCTTGTTGAGGGAAACAAATGCCTGTGCTTCATCAAGAAGCTGGTTCTGTACGCTGTTGGAGTTGAAGGTGACAGTATAGATCTGGCCATCCTCCTCAACGGAGTGTCCATCGTGGATGGTTCCAACATCGCGCAGGGTCACATCGACCATTTCTTCAATGGCTTTGTCAAGATCGGCACCGGTTTCGTTAAGTCTTGAGGCTTCAACCTCCTGTATATTCTTGATGAATTTCTCCGTCAGGTCCTCATGGTTTTCAACATTGGCGGTCGTCTCAGTAAAGACCTGTACACGTTCTATAAGCATGAGGTCAATCCATGTGTCTTCCACATCCATATTCTCAAACAACTGAACGGTGTCAACATAATCATTCATGGCAAGCTTGATGTCATCATCTGAATCGATATACCGCATGAGGTCTTCGATCTTGTCATAATAGGTCTGTGTGCTTTGATCGGTAATGATGTCATTTGTCAGTGCTTTGGTGACCAGCACATTGGTGAGGTCGTTGACAATCTTGACGTAATCAGTCGTACTGGTTTCTGTGACTGAAGTCGTTTCAACTGTTGCGGATTGTGTCGTGTCCCGGCTGTCGCGCGTGTAGGTCTTGTTGTTGATGACGACAATTGTCGTTGCAATATCTCCAATGGTCACATTGTCGCTTGGGTTGTAGAGCAGTACATAGAAGTACTCGCTGGTTTCATCCACAGTGTCGACACGTGCCTTAACTTTGATTGTCGCAGTCGTCTCACCAGCTTCAAAGACTACAGTGCCCATTGTTTCAACATAGTCTTCATCATCTGCTGTTCCTGAAACATACAGATAGTCTACTTCTGCTTCGTCTTCTGTGCTGCCGGTACGTTCTACAGTAATGCTTACTGAGTCGCCTTCATCGACGGTTTCTGAACCGCTCACAAAGGTGAATGTGTCAAGAACCTGATCATTGTCTCTGATCAGCAGAGAAACTTCGGTGATTTTTCCGAGCGCGCATCCTTCGGATGGATTGCTGAGCAAGATGGTGAAAATCTCAGTTGCTTCTTCAAGGCTGTCGTCCATGGTTGCAACGGTGATGGTTTTTGCGCTTTCGCCGTCTGCAAAATGAACTGTACCGCTGGTATCGAAGTAATCAGACCCACCTGCTGTACCGCTGATAAAGCTATACTCTGCACTTGCAGTGCCTGAAAGCGATCCTGTACGAACCAGGGCGAGGGAGACATAACTGCCTTCCTCAATGGTCTTGGAACTGCTGGAGAAGCTGATGCTTGACTGGATGATGTCATTGTCATTAATCGTGATCTGTGCCGTATCTTCTTCAGCAATCTGTACATTTCCGGACGGATTCACCAGTACAATGGAGAACTGCTCGGCCTCTTCAATCTCAAGGTCATCTGTGGTTTCAATTTCAATAATCTGTGTCTGCTGTCCTGGCAGGAAGGTGAGTGTTCCTGAAGTAAGAACGTAATCACTTGCGTCTGCGCTGTCAGCAAGAATGCTGTAGTCAACGGTCACGGTGGCATTTAAATCACCGGTTCTGGAGACGTAAAGCTGTGTGATGTCTCCTTCGGAAATGGTTTGAACTGTTTGCTCAAGCGCGATTAGGGTGTCGTTGTCTTCAATATTTACTGAAAGGGTCTTGATGACACCGAGTTCGGCACCTGCATCAGGAGTCGACAGTACAATGCTGAAACTTTCTGTGTCCTCCAAGGTGTTGTCATCTGAAAGGGCAATGGTGATTGTTTTGGAACTTTCACCGTCTAAGAAGGTGACCGTGCCGGATGACGTGCTGTAGTCTTCGGAGTCAGCTGTTCCTGAAACCAAGGTGTAGCTTGCGGTGCTTGTCCCTTCAAGATTTCCAGAACGGAGTACTGTGATCTCAAGGATATCCCCCTCATCTGCATCGACAGAAGCCTGTGCGAAAGTGATACTGCTTGCGACAGCATCGTTGTCAAGGATTGTAATTTGTGTGCTGCCAAGACTACCAACTGCCATGTTGCCTGTCGCGCTTCCAAGGGTCAGGCTGAATGTTTCTGAAGACTCTATCTCGCTGTCATCTGTAATATCAATATCAAGGGTTTTCATGTTTTCACCAATGCCAAAAGTGATGCTGCCTGAACTGTCGGTGTAATCAGCAGTGGTTGCCGTTTCGGGTGTAAGTGTATAGGCAACGCTGGTGCTTTCGGTAATGACACCGCTTTTCTCAAGGGTCAGGCGTACGGACTGACCTTCGACGACTGTTGTGGCATCTGATTTCAAGTTAACCTGTGAATCGTCATCGTTGAGTGTCACTGTAACCTGGACGATACTTCCCAGTTCGGCTGAGCCAGTTGGATTGCTGAGCACGAGTGTGAAGGTTTCTGACGATTCCATTACTGCGTCTTCTGTCGTATTCACAGTAATGTTCTTTTCACTGTCCTCAGAGGTGAAGACAAGTGTTCCTGTATCTATTGTAATATCATCGGACGTTGCTGTTCCGCTTATAACCTCATAGTCCACATTTGCGGCATTTTCAACCGGACCAGATTTCTTCACGGTCAGATTCAGACTGTCGCCTTCTGTGACAGACCGTGAACTGGTTGTAAAGCTAAAGGTGGTTGCTTCTGTGTCATCATTAATGATTGTGATTTCTACAGAGCTCGGATTGCCCAGCTGCGTATTGTCAGATGGAGCACCGAGAACAAGTGAAAAGACTTCGTCCGGTTCCACTACAAAGTCATCGACAGTTGTAATCTCAATTGCCTTAAACTGCTCACCAGGTGCAAAGGTCAGTGTGCCCGATGCAGGATTGAAGTCATCTGAATCTGCTGTTCCGCTAAGTGTGCTGTAGTAAACTGTGGCCTGCGTGTTCACGTACCCGGACCTGACAATATTGACATAGTCTGAAGCCCCTTCATAAATGGACTGCTGGGCTTGGCTCACGGTGAACGCTGCGTCATTGTCAATGATATTTACAGTATGGGTGTCAATGTCTCCGATTTGAGCACGGTCTGAAGGATTTTCAAGAATGATGGTGAAGTCTTCAGATTCTTCAAGCGTCAAATCGTCAGTAAGCTCAAATTCGATATATTGGGTGTCTGTGCTGTCTGCAAAACTAAGTGTGCCAGCCACCAGGGTATAATCATCGGTTTCTGCTGTCCCTGCTGAAACAGTGTAGTCAACGGTTTCAGAACCGATCAGGTCACCCGTGCGCAGAACCTTGATGCTCAAAGCATCTCCTTCGTAAGCATCCGTGCTTTCACCTACAAATGAGAAGCTATCTGTAATTTCATCATTGTCGATGATGAATATTTCTACGGTATCAGGGCTGCCAACCTGGAGGTTATCTGACGGATTGTCCAGGCTGACACTGAAGGATTCTGTTTCTTCAACATCAGTATCTTCAGTAGTTGTGACGCTTATTGTTTTCACTGTTTCACCACTTGCAAAGGTAAGGGTTCCGTTTGAAGCGGTAAAATCGGAAGCACTGGCTGTATTCGGGGCAAATGCATAGTCAATGGAGGCCTCTGAATCTGTCGCGCCATCACGTTCAAGGGTGAGTGTGACGGACTGACCTTCTATGACGGTTTTTTCACTGGCATTGAAGCGGACTTCGGCATCGTTGTCATAAAGGGTCACATCAATCTGTGTGATACTTCCCAAATAGGCTGGTATTGCAGCGCTGGTCAATTGCACTGAGAAGTCCTCTGTCGATTCTTTAATAGGGTCATCGACAGAAGCTATGGAAATCTCTGCTGTGCTTTGACCGGCTTCAAAGGTGAGCGTGCCGCTTTCCGCTGAGATATCATCAGAACCCGCTGTTCCGTAAACCGTCTCATAATCTACTGTGACATCTGTATCCAGCAGACCTTGGCGCATGACTGTAAGCACTGCCGTATCGCCTTCGGCAATGCTCTTGGAGTCTGTTTTGAAGCTGATTGACTCTGTGGGCTGGTCATCGTCAATAATGGTAACCGTAGCAGTGTCTGGACTTCCTAAAAATGTACCGCTGCTTGGGTTTGAAAGTGTGACCGCGATGGTCTCATCTGACTCTGTTTCAGTGTCAGCAATAGACTGAACTGTAAGGGTTTTGGTATCTTCGCCATTAAGATAGGTGAGCGTTCCGCTTTCAGCCGTGAAGTCAGCGCTGTCGGCAGTCAGTCCGCTGATTTCATAGTCAAGGGTTACGATGCCGTTCTGACCAAGCTGGCGTTCCACAATGAGTTCGACTGAATCGCCTTCAAGGACATTTTTATCGCTTGATGCAAACGCGAAGGTGCCTTTAGGGTCATCATCATCCTGAATTGCCACCGTATGGGTGTCGGCGCTGCCAAGAAGAGCACCACCCGTTGGCGCGCTAAGCTCGATATCGAAATATTCGTCGTCTTCATCGTCAGTATCTTCAATAATCGGTACGCTGATGGTCTTCTGCGTCTCGCCGTCATTGAAGGTCAGGGTACCGGAAGTGTCCATGAAGTCATTTGAACCCGCTGTCTGATAGACCGTTTGATAGGATATGCCTACCGTACCGTCTGAACCGCCTGTTCTTTTCACGGTGACTGTGGCTGATCCCGTTTCTTCAACTGCAGAAGATACGGTTGAAAACTCAAGAGTGCCCGGTGCAGTTTCGCCGGTCAGACCGTCATCCCCAGTGATGGGTTCAGGCGCATCGCCAGAACCGTCGTCCTGCATGACAAGAAAATTGTCATTGCTTGGATTGAAGGCGATGACGGTGTCCACAGGTTCTGAAGACCCGGAAGTAATGACAATGTTTTCATCTCCGGTCGCAGTACCATCGTCGTTGACATAGTTGCCTATGACTGAATAGGATTCGCCATCAAATTCAGACCAGACGAGAAGGAGTTCATCGCTGGTACCGCTGCTGACAAGATTGACTTCGGTAATATCGATGCCGGCATCAGCAGACATGATATATACGGCTGACCCGGTTGTCGTAGCGTAGTGGCTGTAGACGTCATCGACGTCGTCGGACTCATCAATCCAGACAACGAGGTTTTCCCCAGCTGATTCGCTGTAGGCAATGCTCGGTGCCGCGATTTCGCCGTCACCAGGACTGATATAGGTGACGCCCTTCTCAGTCTCTCCGCTGCTGTCCAAATACTCGACATTGAGGCGTGTGCGATTTCCACCAAGCAGTGAGTCCCATACGATGACGTACTGGTCGTTGGTTGCGTCGTAGGTCAAATCAAAACTGAGAGCATCATCCTTCTTGGTGAAGTCAAAGTGCTCTGAGGACAAATCATCCTCTTGAACATAAGCACCATTAAGAGAGCCTGTTGCGTCATCAGGCGCGTCTTTTTCAAGCCATAAGACAAGAAATGTGTCGTTGTCAGGGCTTCTTGCAAGAAGTGGTGTCATTTGATAGTCACTGGTGGCGTCCAAAATGTATTCGCTGACGAGGACCTCTCCGTCCTCATCCAGTATGGTCAGATATATCTGCAGTGTGGCGCCACGACCATCCTGCCATACAATGATGAATCTGTCATTGTCAGAATCATAAATGATTTCTGGTGCACCGGAATCTGTACCTGAGGTGCCGGAGATTTCAAATGGGTCTCCTTGAGGGGAGCCGGTTGCACTAAGAAACTGACCCAAAATGTCGTTTTCGCCTCCGCCGGCATCGGAAGCATAGACCATGAGGTATCTGTCGTTTGAGGTGTCAAATGCCAGGGCCGGTCCCGTACTGGCTGAATTGGACGCGAATGAGATCGGGTACGGATTCAGTCCAGCAATGAGCATCATGACAATGAGTCCCCAAACCAGAAAGCGTTTTTTCAGTCTCATAACAAACATCTCCTATATCATTAAAGCAACACGTGCAAAATTGACACAAAAAGTATTCCATCATTACATATTTACCCGGTTTTTGGCCTCTTGCCTCATTTAAAAAGTGATTCCTTGAAGTTTTTATGACGACAATAGTCATAATTGTCATGCCTGTATAATACTAGAATAAAACCCATCTGCAAAACCATTTATATTATGCATTAATTCTAAAACCACGCTTATATGAAGTCGAAAGAGCAGAGCCTGTAACTGAAATTACGGAAATGGAAGTTTGGGCTGTGAAGCCCTAAAATAGAATGATTCGGATTTGTTCAATACAAAAAAATGTAATCAAATCTGGTATAGCCAGCGAAACAAAAGAAGACTGATTCATTCTAGTTTTGTGTAAAATATACAAGTCTAAAGTCAGAAAATGTCGAATAGAGGGACCGGTTTGCCCTCTGTCAAGCAGAGTCGTTGTGACAAAATGTTATCAAAATGTGATGGGACGGTTGTAAATACACACTTTGTAACAAAAGGGTAACAGCATAGGGTGACTAGAAATCCATTAACCTATCGACATATTTCGACACCATTCTCACACCATTACAAAAATTGAGAGTTTTAGTCCCTTGCATTGATGGCAATTACATTACTTTAGTATAATTAAGACCTAGGGTTTTGACTTATTTACTTAGGATGAATGACTTAAGTCCTTGTATTAAAACTAGTACAATCTGAGTAATGAAATATAAATGTGAAATACTTGTCAATATGAGGGGGATATATGAAAAGCAGACGCAGTCAGCGTATTGTATTGCTTTTCGGGTTGCTGCAGTTTATGGTTCTTGTTGGGATGAGCTCGATTATCGGATCGGCCTATGACCTGGGAGCGCATCAGCAATTTGTCGTTGTGTTCCTATTTATGGGATACTGCATCGCTTCAGGGGTAGGCCTCTATTCTTTCATTCAGCTTAGGCAAATGGGAAATTTGGATGACACACACTCTGAGCATCTTGAAGTATACAATGAAAACACGCTCAGACAGTTAAAAGAAATACAGCGCATGATTTCAGACGGAAAGCATGAGTATGCTGCAAAATATATCAATGCCGTTGCAGCCGCAAAGAAAATTCAAGACCGGGGTGAAGAGGGTAAGACGCTGGAAGAGCTTCTCCTTGCTGAATATGTTCAGATTGCCCACGAGTCGGGCATTGGATTCAGCTTTGAATGCGCATGTGAAAACATGAACCGATATATCAGCTATAAGGAGTACAGCAGTCTTGTTGGGAATTTGCTGGACAACGCACTTCGAGCCCTTACTTCTGTAGATTCCAATAAAGACCGATGGGTGAATTTGAGAATCGGATTTTGTAGACTGGAAGACGCACCAAGGTTCATGATAGAAGTAAGCAACAGTCATCAGACCTTGTCACAGGAGCACGCTGATGTGATTTTAGAACCGGGCTATACAACTAAAAAAGAAAAGGGCCACGGTTTTGGAATGTCAATTATACAAGATATAGTAAACGAAAAGAATGGTGTACTCGTAATAGAAACAGAGCCACATACGCGTTTTCGTGTTCTGTTTCCGACTGTATGAAGGCTGGGGGGCTTGATTATGGCAAGAAGAGAAGGCAAGATTAAGATTTGCTCAAAGATGGTTGTGATATCCATAATATCCGTTGTGGGGCTCTTGCAGATGGGCTCGCGCACATTCATGAATGTTTCTGTAGAAATGCATAGGGAGGCATTCCTGATTATGTTTATTCTCAGTGCGCTGACGGTTACCGTAATGGGCACAGCAGTCATCGTAGCACTTCATGATGAAAAGAAGCAGATGCAAAGGGCAAGAAATCAAATTCAGGAAGACCTGAAGACAAGACATGAAATGGGCAGACATATTCAAACCCTGCAGGCCCTGCTGTACGTAGAAGCTTATGACGAAGCGGAGGTTTATGCAGAGAGCCTGTTTGATGATGTGAAAAGAAGTTCGGTAGCATAAGAGTAGGATATGGGAGTGGGACTATGGAAATTCTAATACTGGATGACAATGAAGCAACCCGGAGAATGCTCCGGAAAATAATCGAAGAAGACTACACAGCAGCAAACATTCATATGGCCTCATCCTATCAGGAAGCACAGTGGATTGCTGAAAATAGTAATATCGACTTGGCGCTGCTTGATATTGAGATTGGTGATGGGCACACTGGAATCGATGTCGGGCGAATGGTCGTTGAGAAAAATCCGGACGTGGAACTCTTGATTATCAGTTCGCATCCTGAATGGGCACTCGACACCTTTGAGATTCATCCCTATGACTTTCATGTGAAGCCAATCGATATTCTGGCCTTCAAAAGAAGCATCAAGCAGGTCATCAAGCATATTGAGTCGGCGAAGGCCTCTTCAAAGGTCCAGGACAAAGGGGCCGAAGGGCGTCTGCTGGTCAGAACAAAAAAAGAAATATACTGGATTCCTTACAGCCGAATTCTCTTCATTGAGAAGCTGCAAAAGGATGTCTACATACACACTGAGGATGACACGGTAGCAATACGTCAGAACATATCGGACATAGAGAATAAGCTTTCAGATTCATTTCTCAGAGTCCATAAATCCTATATTATCAATGTTGACCACATTTCGAAAATTCTGGAGCATGGAGACCGGTCTTACGAGATCTATTTTCTAAACAGCGATAAGACGGCCTTTATGAGTCGTTATAAGGCTTCGATTTTATTTGACCGACTGGACTAGGCACCCAACCAGACTGCTGAAATCTCCGAAATCCTGCGTTGCTGGATGTAACTTGTCGATTTTGTCTACAGGATCAATAATCAAATACTTGACTCTAATTTAAACTCAGACACCCAAGCCAACTAAGCTGGGTGTTTTTGATTGCAAAAGCAAGCGTTGACACATTTTATGGGGCTGTATATCATGGATACAAGATAGATATCGTGAGAATGGCCGTGGGAAAATGGGGGGCGCTATGAAACTTATAGCAAAGGGTAAATTGAAGCATTCAGTCGAGCGAGGCTTCACGCTTATAGAACTGCTCATTGCAGTGGCTATTATAGGAATTCTGATTTCGGTTGCAGTACCAAGACTGAGTGTTTTAAAGGATCTAGCCTCTGAGGTTGTATGTGAAACAAACAGGGAAACCGTTGAAAAGACCTATATGGGCTATCTGCTTGAGCATGACCATACGGAGGAAGGCTTTCAGAACTTCTTGAGTGAGAACTACGGAGAGGTCTGTCCAGACCATGGGACCATAACCTATGAGGATGGGCGTGTGAAGTGCAGTTTGCATGGAGATGAGTAAGTGTTTGCGGGTGTTGCTTAGTGGTAGAGCTCTGGCTTCCCAAGCCAGCTGTGTGGGTTCGATTCCCATCACCCGCTCCAAATTTATATTTAGAAGCGCCTTCGAAACACCCTCGAAGGCGCTTTTTTTACATCTCAATTGATTCATACATTCAAAGTCACACCCATCAACATCAAATTTCCCCAACAAACCCTTAAATCTCTCTCACCCAAACACCCAATCCCAACAATCTCTGATATAATGAAACGAGATAATTCAGATGGATAAGGTTGAGGCATATGTTCATAGAAGTTAAGAATGCGCTTTTAAAAATTTTAGAAAAGAAAAACAGCAGATATTTTGAAGAGATGTTTCGACATAACAATCGATCTCTCATTGTCCTTGCGCTTATTCTTTGGGTTGAGCAGCTCGTGTACGCTGTATTTTTAAATGACCCATCTACTCATATTGGGAAAACCCATCTTTTTACTTCAGCAATTTCATTGGTCTTTCTTATTGTGTTCACGGCCCTGTATTATAAGAGCAGACATGACCTTAAACCCTCGTGCACATTGAATGCACTCCATGTGTCCTATTTGGCGCTGCTCCTGAGCATTGCCATTTACAGGGCGGTTTATGTCACACCTGGACAAATCAGTATACCGGTCATTTACATAGCCATGCTCTACGGTACGGCATTTCTCTTTTATTTGCCACCCAAATGGAGTCTTCTCATGTATGGCACAACGGTTTCTGGATTTATTGTCTTGGGTCGTTATGAAATGGCTGTTCAAATGAATCACACCTTTGTTCAGGACCTGATTGCCAATAATATCATTGCCTGGTGCGCATCCATGATGGCCTATTACCGCTTTGTTCAGCAGGTCGACTCCATGATTCTTATTGAAGAGAAAAACGTTAAACTCCGCCATTTATCGGAGGTGGATGCACTGACGAGTCTATACAATAGAAGAAAGATCGATGCCTGTCTTGAAAAAGTCCATGGGGCAGCGGTTGAGGAAGGCGTCGTCTATTCAGTTCTTCTTATAGACATGGATTACTTCAAATCTGTTAATGATGTCTATGGACATCCAACTGGAGACAAAGTGCTCATTTACATGTCGGAGATATTAAAAGAAAGCATTGGTCCGGATGATGTTCCTGGCAGGTGGGGCGGTGAAGAATTCCTTATTCTTTGTAAGGCGACTTCGCTTATGGAAGCCAGAATCTTAGCTGAAAAAATACGTTCAGAGGTAGAAAACTACGATTTCGGTATTCCGCAGCATATTACCTGCAGTGTGGGCGTGAGTGCTTATCATGCAGGGCGTAATCTTTATGAAGTGGTTAAAAATGCAGACGACGCACTCTATATCAGTAAGTCTAAAGGCAGAAATAGAGTGACATTTATTGCATAGAAGTATGACGTGAAAATTATATAGGCATGTAAAAACGGATAACCAAGCACACGTGTTTGGCTATCCGTTTTTTATTGATTTGCTTGGACTTGTTTTATAAGCGCTGGTCTAAAGTGTGCATGCATAATACGTGTTCAGCTAAATAAAGAGTTCTAATTATTTTTTTCCATATAGACATCAACCCGAAGGGGCTCATCCTTTACGATACGCATGTCTTCAAAATACTGAGTTTCATAGCCTGCGCGGCTAAACTCAAAATCGTAGGACCCGATTGGCAGGTTGTAGGTATAGAAGGCGGTATCTTGTGAGTTGCTTTCTATTAGAAGCTTGCCATTTTGGAAACACTTAATGGTGACATCCTTACAGTAATTGCCTTCGTGGTTCCATGTCATGCCAAGAACCGATCCGTATACGATTTCTGATGTGTAACTTGGATCCAGTGGCCGCCCTTCTAGCGTGGCCATACCGGCAAACTTTGAACTGGAGTCGCAGAGCCATTTGTCTGGATGTGCAACTTCAATCCGGTACGCGCCTGCAGGCAGTTCCGTATTCATGGCAACACGACAGTAGACGGATGGATTATTTCTGTAGTTGGGGTCAACCACAGTTTCCCAGCTTCCAAACCTTACACCATCCGTATTGACAATGGAGATGGTTTCACCTGTACTCGCAATATCTGCACTGTATCTTAAGTCCACTTGGGTGATCGTGTAAGCCTGGTTAAGGAAGAAAAGCGTCGTCGTAACAGGATTTCCTTCACAGTCATTGGAGTTGGTGTTATCAAAAATACGTTCAGGAATCGTGTACTGGACATCTTCAGCACTCGGTCCAGTTTTGAACTTGAAGGACCCTTCCACAAAAGCCATACCTGCATAGCCGGAGTCGGCGTTGTTTAACCATCTTGAAGGGTTTTCAACTTCAATCCGGTAAGTCCCTGCCGGAATTTCTGCATATATATCGGCGTAGCAAAGGGAGTAGGGTTCATCTTCATAAGGCAAATCTACAAAGGCTTCCCAAGGACCATAGGTCATTCCGTTCTGATCAACCAGGGACAGGTATTCTTCAACATATTCCGTGACAGGTGCATAGAGAAGTTCAATGTAGGTGATGGTATGTGGGCCATCAATAGTAAATGTCGCTGCGGTGGATGGACTGCCTGAAGCGGGACCATAATTGAGCGTGTCACTGATGACGACTTGAATGTCTTCAGTTGGTCCACTGCCGTCGTAAGTTATATCTGAATAGACTTCATCATCATATGTATATGAATATGCATCCGACTCCTCCTCCGAATAGTCGGTAGAAAAGCTCAGCCAATTTTCAGAAGGACCGATTTGAGTCCACATGCCATCGGCACCCTGTACGTTCTTGCGTTCATATTCGTGGAGGGTATCGCTATTAAGAAAAGCTTGATACCGTGCTATTTCCGCGTCTGAAATATTGGGGTTGAAAAAGTCGTTGTTCATGGTTGCCTTGATATCATAAGTGCCATCACTTTTTGCATCGGAAACAAGATTATAATATACACGAGCAGCCTCTGCTTCTTCTGGAATGAATGAATTAGGAGGTGTATATCTGTAATGCACCAAAACTGGGTCACTTACGGCAACCGGCGTCAAGTCATAACCGTACCTGTCAAAAACGGCAATCACATACTGTGTTTCGTTTGCATTTCTTGGTGTGTCAAAATAGGGCGTAGACCCTAAATTTTCAACCATGATTTTCGATGCGTAGTCGCTGGACCAGTAATAAACTTCGCCTTCGTCTACATACTTGTACTCGAAGAGCCCGACCCATGCATTCTCTGTTGCGGGTGCATTCGAAACCTTGAACTCAATCATTTCCCAGGCCTTTACTTCGCTCTGTACAAGCTCTACACTTGTGTTTGCTGCGCTCTGTGTCATTTGACCTGTAGCAGCATCCGCAAATCCTGTTGCAGTGATGCTAAGGACGAGGGTGAGCACAAGCAATAGACTTAAAATACTTTTTCTCATTTAATCACACCTTTCACATACTTATAAATAGCATGTTCTATAATCGTAAAAATTATACCATTATCCAGGGTCTCTAATCATTAGCGGGTCTAAATAGCCAGTAATGATGTGAAAATAGAAGTCAGACCATCAATGGGTATATTGCAGGTCTCATCTATGCTATCATTATAGGGTGAACCTATAGTCTGACTTATTTGCATCTGACCAGCTGATTGTGTGCATGCTGCGTGAATAATTCAGCGTAACTTGTGAAAACTGATGAATGAGGTGACTTATGATCCAACCAGTAAAGCTCTATACGGTAACTGGCTTCTTAGGTGCCGGAAAAACCAGCTTCCTTAAGAATGTTCTTGAAAAGACGGATGGAAGCCGTGTTGGGGTTATCCAGAATGAATTTGGCAAAATGGGTATTGATGGGGATATTATTCGAAAAGACGGTCTTGAGATGATTGAAATCAATCGCGGGTCCATATTCTGTTCCTGTCTCCAGCTGTCTTTCGTGGATGCTCTTCGGGAAATGTCGGAAAGAGATGTAGAGTATCTGTTTGTAGAAGGCTCTGGTCTTGCAGATCCATCCAATATGAATGAAATCCTTGACGCACTGCATTCCATTAAGCCGGGTGCCATGGACTACCGCGGCGCAATTTGTGTTGTAGACGGAGCACATTTTCTTGACCAGATGGAAGAGATTGAAACGGTAGTCAAGCAGGTCAAGCATGCCCAACTGGCAATCCTCAATAAGGTTGACCTGATTGCAGGAGAAGAGAAAAGTAAAATAGAGACCGTGCTGAGAGACATCAAAAGTGACATTATCATTGAAGAAGCGAATTTTGGCGCCTTCAACTGGGATTTCATGAAAGAAGACTTGCTGTCACTAAGTCCTATGCGGTTTGATGAAACCTACAACAAGGAAGAAAACAAGCCGAAGACCCTGCAGCTGACGACTTCTGAAAGTCTTGAAAAAGAAAAGCTCGTGAAGTTTTTGGAGGTAATTTGCAAAGACTGTTATAGAATCAAAGGCTTTGTGGAAATGGAAGATGGATGCCAACAGGTTGATGTTGTTGGCAAGCGCATTGATTTCAAGCCCGCAGATAAAACCATTGAGAATCAGGGCATTGTTTTCATATCGAAAATTGGTCCCCATGTCATCAAACCGATTTTTGCGGCCTGGGAAGAACATGTCGGTACGACTATGAAGCTAAGATAGATCAACTGAAAAAAGCGCCTTGGAAAAATAGAAGGAGCACGCAAGCGATGTCGTAAATCATGACTGAAACGACCCATGCCTGTGGGCTCCTTTATTATTGGTCAATATTGTCCTCTTTCATATGGCGGGTGTATGTTTATAAATAAATACCATATTTCCCCAACTTCTTGTATAGGGAAGTTCGATGAAGTCCCAGCATTTTGGCGGCTTCTGTCCGGTTGCCATCACATCGGCGCAGGGCTTCTTCAATGACGCGCGGCTCCAAGAGTTCAATCTGGTGCTGCAGATTAAGCTCTCTATTGGTCACCTTTGAAAGGTCATGCTCGATTGAGTCCGTTTGAATGAAGTCTTCATCATGATCATGGGAAAACCTGTCGTCAAAGCTCTCATCAAACCTGTCCAAAACGACCTTGTTGAGGCTACTATCAGAAGCACTCTCAAAAGCATTATCAAAAGTAGTGTCAAAAGCGTCTGTAAACCGGTCTTTAGAGATATTTTCATGAAGCTCAGGTCTTTCTGCAGTGTCCCTGAGACTGCGAATGTACTGGGGCATGTCTTTGGAATAAATGACTTTTGAACGCGCCATATTGACGGAGCGTTCGACCACATTTCGAAGCTCTCTGACATTGCCGGGCCAGTCATATTTTTTAAGAAGCTTCATGGCGCCGTCTGAAAAGGCAGTGGGACCATGGGGGTATGTCACAAGAAAGCTCTGGAGCATGGACTGGGCCAAAATTGGAATGTCGTCATGCCGTACAGATAGGGGCGGAATCTTGAGGCTGACAACATCAAGACGGTAGTAAAGGTCTTCTCTGAAGCGACCTGCCTTTACCAGACTGCGCAGGTCTTCATTTGTTGCGGCAATAACGCGCACATCAATTTCGATCTTATCGTTTCCGCCGATATGTTCAAACTCACGCTCCTCGAGAACTCTGAGAAGCTTGGCCTGCATTTCAAGGGGCATGGTTCCAATTTCATCTAGAAAAATGGTCCCGCCGCTTGCGAGCTCAAATTTACCGATTTTCCCTGTCGTGGCTGCACCTGTAAAGGCGCCGGGATCATAACCGAAGAGTTCCGATTCCATGAGTGTGTCCGGGATGGCGGCGCAGTTGATTTTTACAAAGGGACCATAGTTACGGTTGCTTTCATTATGAATGGCGTGTGCAAAGAGTTCCTTGCCTGTTCCGCTGCCGCCCTGAATGCATACGGTTGAATTGGTCTCGGCAGCGCGTCTTGCGGTATCGATCAGGTAAAGCATTCTCGGATTTTGAGTCAAAATACTGTCGAATGTGTATTTTGCCTGGTTCAAATGCTTTGATGCATGCTTGTACTTTTTCATCTGCTGGTGCATGTTATCAATATGCTCAGCCATGTATTTGACCTGAGAAACGTCCTTAAAAAGAACCGTGCCGACTGCACCGACAATTTTTCCGTCACGTTCTATGGGAATTCTTGTAGTGACCATTTCATGGCCATTGATTATCTGCAAATCACCGATTTCGGGCTTTCCGGTTTTGACAACCTTATGAAGCCTTGTGTTTTCAATGACTTCGGTTATATGCTTGCCTATGGCGTCTTCTTCTTTGATACCGAGCAGCTTTTCATACTTGAATTTGGTAATACGGCCCTCTGCATCGACGACCACCATACCTTCATAAGCCTTTTCGACAAACTCATCAAATATGGCGAGTTGCTCCCTTGAGTTCTTATAGCCTGTATTCAGATGTTTTTTGCCCATCTCAGTCACCTGCCTGCCAGCGTCGATTCACGCGTCTTAAAAATCACTCTATGATCAAATTATATGACTAAATTTTCTTTGGATTCAGCTTGTGTTCATGTCTATTCTATAGTAATTTTCTGGTCTTTTACAGCTTAAAAGGCGAATGCACGAAAAAGGACCACAAAGTGCTCAAATGGGGCACTTATGTGGTCCAGTTCTGATTTGGAATGCGTCTTTTCAGTTTCCTCTTACTTTTTAATGATGATGGCTTCTCCCATCCCACCACCGATGCAAAGTGTAGCAAGTCCGTACTGGGCTGACTCACGTTTGGTCAACTCGTGAATCAGCGTGACAAATATTCTTGCTCCAGATGCACCAATCGGGTGACCGAGGGCGATTGCACCACCATTGACGTTGACGATGGATCTGTCAAAGTCGAGTTCTTCAAGTACAGCCAGTGACTGCGCTGCAAAGGCTTCGTTCGCTTCAACCAGGTCAATTTGGTCTTTGGTCAGGTCAGCTTTTGAAAGTGCCTTTTGAACGGCTCCAACTGGACCAATCCCCATAATGGAGGGATCGACACCCGCCGAGGCATGGCCGATGATTGTGCAAAGTGGTCTGAGCCCGAGGGCCTTTGCCTTTTCACCGCTCATGACAACGAGTGCTGCTGCACCGTCGTTTATGCCTGAGGCGTTTCCGGCTGTAACCGAGCCATTCTTTTTAAAGGCGGGTCTTAGCGCGTTTAGTTTTTCCAGCGTAGTATTTGACTTAATATGTTCATCAGCTTTAAAAATAATCGGGTCGCCTTTGCGCTGCGGAATGATTACAGGCACAATTTCATTTTCGAAGCGTCCTGATTCCGTTGCCTTAGCCGCCTTTTGCTGACTTTCAAGGGCAAACTGGTCCTGCGCTTGGCGGGTCAGTTGCCATTGGTCTACAATGTTTTCAGCAGTGACACCCATGTGATAATCGTTGAAAGCGTCCCATAGGCCGTCATTGACCATGATGTCCACAGTCTTGCCGTTTCCCATGCGCTGTCCCCAGCGTGCAGAGGGTAGGGTGTATGGTGCCATGCTCATGTTTTCAGTGCCGCCGGCAACCACAATTTCTGCGCTGCCTGCCTGAATCATGTCATATGCGACTGAAACGGACTTGAGTCCTGAGCCGCAAATCATATTGAGTGTCCAAGCGGGTTTTTCAACCGGAATTCCGGCCTTTACAGAGGCTTGTCTGGCCACGCCCTGTCCATAGCCTGCCTGGAGCACACAGCCCATAACGACTTCATCTACATCGGAGCCTGCCACCTTTGCTCTTTCAAGCGCTGCCTTGATGACAGTCGCGCCAAGATCAACCGGTGGGATATCCTTGAGTGCGCCGCCAAAGGTACCAATGGCGGTTCTTACTGCTGAAACGATAACGACTTCTTTCATGTCTTACTCCCCATTTCTCAAATTACATGCTTCGTGCTAGGTAACGCCTTTTAATACTTATCCTAGGAACATAAGTCCGCAGGCTATGATTACACCACTGTAGAGCAGGTCTACAAGGCAGAATCCCATAATGTCACGTGCGCCAAGATTGGCAATACCCAGTGCAGGCAGTGCCCAGAATGGCTGAATCATGTTTGTCCACGCATCACCCCATGCGATGGCCATACCTGTTTTAGCAGCTGATACACCCAGTTCGGCACCGGCAGGCATCATGATAGGTGCCTGAACAGCCCACTGGCCGCCACCCGATGGAACGAAGAAGTTTACAATACCAGCGCTGAGGAAAGTAAACAGTGGGTAAGTAGTCTGGTTGGAAATGTTGACAAAGCCCTGTGAAATAAGACCAGCCAGAGAAGTGCCTGTTTCTGGATTAACACCCACCATCATGCCCATGATACCAGCGTAGAATGGGAACTGAAGAATGATAGGCGCTGCGCCCTTACCGGCAGATTTTATAGCGTCGAGGAATCGGCGCGGTGTTTTGTGAAGCAAGATGCCAATGAATAGGAATACAAAGTTAACGATGTTCAAGTTGAGCTCGAAACCGTTCATTGCAAAGTAGTAGCCTATGTAAATGAGACCCATGACGCCAATGAGCATGGACATGACTGGGCTGTTTTCAATGCGGTCAGCAAATGTGTTGTTATGGCTGATAATGCCTTGATCCTCGTCGTCATCTTCAAGAAGGGCAGGGTCAACGGTAATGACTTCGTCCTTTGAAGGATGCATCGCACGGTTTACGAACGGCATAGTAACGAGAATGATTCCGAAAATAACGAGGTTAAAAGGTGAAAAAATTGTAAGTGATGTACTGATTGGGTCAACGACTGCACCGTTTGTTGCAGCAGCTAGACCATCTCCAGGTGTTGCAAGCTTTAGAGGAATTGAACCGGATAGGCCCGAGTGCCATACGATAAAGCCTGAGTATGCCGATGCAATCAATAGACGGTAGTCAACGCCTTTGACTTCACGGGCAAGCTGGCGAGCGTAAAGTGCGCCGATGACAAGACCGAAGCCCCAGTTGATCCAGCAGGCGATTGTCGAAACGAAAGTTACCGCTACGATTGCCTGAAGGGGTGTTTTACAGAGCTTTGAAAGATTTCTAAGAAGCTTTTTTACAACCGGTGTGCTTGCCAGAGTATGGCCTGTTACAAGTACCAGACACATCTGCATGGAGAATGCGAGCAGATTCCAGAAGCTTCCGCTCCAGTGAAGAATCATTGCCAGTGGCGTCTGCGCTGTCAGACCAACACCTGCGAGTAGGACCACAAAGGTTAGGATGACTGCAAACAGGAATGGATCGGGCAAGTAGTTTTGTACAATGCGTACACAGCCCCTTGAGATTTTTTTGAACATGAAACGACCTCCTTAAAATATAAGTTAGAATTAGAACATTGTCTTAAGTGTTTCCGAGATGATTAGTTCAGCTTCAGTTGCAGCTTGAATGTCTTCAAGCGAAAACTCCGGATTGTATTCAGTCAGGAGTAGGCCTTCAGGCACGACAGCCATGACGCCCATTTCTGTAATGATTTTGCTGACCTTTCCAGCGCCTGTTAGAGGCAGGTTGCAGTCCTTCATGATTTTATGGCTGCCCTTTGCAGTATGCTGCATTGCAACGATAACCTGCTTCGCGCCACCAACGAGGTCCATGGCGCCGCCCATACCTGGGACGAGCTTTCCTGGAATCATCCAGTTGGCCAGATTGCCCTTTTCATCGACCTGAAGTGCTCCAAGCACTGTAGCGTCAAGATGCCCACCGCGGATGATGGTAAATGACATGGCGCTGTCAAAGAAGGAACCGCCCGGAAGAATACTGGCAGGCATGCCGCCGGCATTGACAAGGTCCTTCTCGATTTGGTCTGCTTCTGGTGCAGCGCCGATACCTGTAAATCCATTTTCTGAATGGAGTATGAGCTCGACACCTTCTGGAACATAGTCGGCTACCATAGTCGGCAGACCAATTCCGAGATTCACAACATCTCCGTCCTTGAATTCTTTTGCGACACGTTTTGCGATGATTTCTTTTACGTTCATATCTACACCTCCGAAACAATGTGGTCTACGAAGAGACCAGGTGTCATAACCATGTGTGGGTCCAGTGTGCCGACAGGCACAAGTTCTTCCGCTTCGACGATGACGATATCTGCTGCTGTCGCCATGATCGGGTTGAAATTGCGTGTTGCCTGGTGATAGTATGTATTTCCCTTTTCATCGACCTGTGAGCCGTGCAGGAGTGCGACGTCAGCACGAAGGGGCTCTTCGAGAATATAGGCCTTTCCTTTTACTTCAATAATGGGTTTTCCCTCTGCAACAGGTGTGCCAATTCCAATAGGTGTCAGTACGCCGCCCAGGCCAGCACCGCCTGAACGTATGCGTTCAGCAAGTGTGCCCTGTGGAACGAGCTCGACATCCATTTCGCCGGCACTCATTTTTCTGCCCGTTTCCTTATTGGTGCCAATGTGAGAGGTAATGACTTTCTTCACCTGGTTGTTGACCACCAGCTTGCCAATCCCCTTATCCATATAGCCTGTGTCATTGCAGATGATTGTCAAATCCTTTACACCAGATTCAACCAGCGCTTCAATAACTTTGCATGGACTGCCTACAGTCAGAAAACCGCCAATCATAAGCGTCATGCCATCTGAGATTTTTGAGACCGCATCGTCGATCCCCATTGACTTTTTCATGAAATGCCTCCTCACGTTCCTGCTTTCATTTTCTAAGTTTCCATACATAATATATGCAAGGCCTGTGCCAGTTTTTCTGTATCGAGATAAGTGAAAAGGCGAAAGTCTTGCAGGGGAGGGGAGTTGTGGTTTTAAATATTGATATTTATTTAACGATTTTAAATACGTGTGAATTTACAGAGAAAAAATAGGGTGTGCAGTGTAGTGTTTAACCTACAAAAGCAATATATTTACCTATTTACAGGACAAATGTAGGTCAAAATGTACACGGAAATCGTTTTAGTGCTAAAACTTGCAAAAAATGTAGTGATAAGACTACACTTTAAATATACTTGTAACAAAATTGTTATATATTTAACGAATGACTTTCGATTCGTGAATATTAATTTCGAAAATTGGGGGCTTTGTTGCTCTAATACTGGATTAAAATCAATCTAGTCATGATATAATAGAACGCTGGGTTTGATTTCAAATTTTCAGCATGATGGCAGATGGTTTTGACGTATGCTTAGTACGTATATTCAGTAAAAAGGAGTGGAGTATGAAAGGCTGGATATTATATCGAGAAAATGATGCAGAGATTGTATCAGAGAGATTTGAAGTGGACCGAATTGTTGAAAGTGCTAAGGCACATGGGATTGAATTGACCGTCTTGAAACCGGAACAGTTTGATCTTCTGGTTACGAGTCAAAACAGACGCAGTATTACAATCGATGGCAATCTGACGACCTTGCCGGACTTTGTTCTGCCACGTATGGGGGCTGGAACCACTTATTTTGCCCTTGCTGTCATCAGACATCTTGAGCGTCTGGGTGTACCTTGTATCAACTCGTCACATCCGATTGAGATTGTAAAGGACAAGCTCTACACACACCAAATCCTGGCTGAAAACAATCTGCCTGTTCCAAAGACCATGCTTGCAAAGTTTCCTGTTAATACGGATTATGTGGAGACCAATATCGGATTTCCAACGGTGATTAAAACCATTTCCGGCACACAGGGCAGAGGGGTATTCCTGGCAAGCACCCGTAAGGAGTTCCAGAATATTATGGAGCTTATTGAAGTTACCAATGCTAAAGTGAACATTATTATTCAGGAGTTCATTGCTGACAGTCACGGCCGCGACCTGCGTGTACTAGTTGTCGGTGGCAGACCCCTGGCATGCATGAAGCGTGAAGCCCAAGCCGGGTCCTTCAAAGCAAATGTGTCCAGTGGTGCGGTTCCAAGTGAGTTTCCACTGACGCCGGAAATTGAATGGCTTGCAACAGAGGCCTGCCGAGTAACGGGACTTGATATTGCAGGCGTAGACCTGCTCTTTGACGGAGAACACTATAAAATATGCGAAATAAATTCAGCACCTGGTTTCAGGGGACTTGAGTCCTGCTGTGATGTGAACGTGGCGTCTGAAATCTTCCAATACCTGAAAATCCGGTTTGGAAGGTTTGACTGAAGAGGACGCCATGTATAGAGTGCTAGAAATAGATCATTTGAAAAAGCCTAGTGCAACTGAAAAGAACATTTCACAAGAGACTTTAAAGGAAGTAGCAAAGGACATTGCCAACTTGGCCAACATGAACATCGCAAGTTCAAACGATGGAACCTACGATGCAGCGGCCATGGAAAAGATTAGTACAAGTAAAACCTATGAAGCGACCCTGGCCATGCTTGAGTGCGCCTATACCGTATGCATTTATGATACGGTACAGATACCTCAGAAGCTCATTGCCTGCGGTTTTGTAAAAATGCAGGACGGAAGGTATTTCTCAAAGTCTCTCCATGTGCATCCGGATTACCGGGGCCAGGGACTTGCGGTACGAATTTGTGACCTGAGGGAGAATCATTTGAGACACTTGGGCGTGACTGAAGTCTATATTGAGTCGCTCAAGTTTGAGAATACAGTCCAGTTTCATAAAAGGCGGGGCTTTGAGGCCTATCCGCCTTATAGGGAACTAAGGAATACGTTACTGATGCGGAAAGTGCTTTAGCTCAGCAGGTGAAATCATAAGATGAAAATAGAAATATTTAAGTTAAAGACTATGTCGAATGGCATAGTCTTTTTTTATGGTCAAAAGCATCTGATTATGGTCAAATAGATCAAATTTCGGATAGATAAGGTTCCATATTGGTTACTGGAGGTAAAACTTAAAAGGACTTTTGTCACTTTATTATACTACTAGTTGTGAGTGGTTGCGCAGCAATCACGAACGTCCCATATTCCCGGAGAGGGCTTGCCCAGCCTTCTCCAACTTATTTATGGGAGTGTGATTGAACGATTAGGAGTTGAGTTGATGAAGGTTAAAAAGGCAATTATCATGGCGGCGGGGCTGGGAACACACTTCCTGCCGGCAACACGTGCCATACCGAAGGAAATGCTACCGGTAGTAGACAAACCTGTCATTCAGTATCTTGTAGAAGAAATTGTCGAAGCAGGCATTGAAGAAATCCTCATAATAACTGGCAGAAACAAGAATATGATAGAAGACCACTTCGATCATGCTTTTGAGCTTGAAACAACACTCAAAGAAAGAGATGATCATGAGCTTCTGGAAACAACACTTTCTGTGTCAGATCTTGCAAATATACATTTTATTAGACAGAAGAAAGAACTGGGTACAGGTCATGCACTGCTAAAAGCAAGGGCCTTTGTGGGCAATGAACCCTTTGCAGTCCTCTGCGGAGACGATTTGGTAGATGCATCCTGTGAACCATGCATTAAGCAGCTGATGAATTCTTACGAACTGCTTGGGCATACAGTACTTGCCCTATGTGAACAGCCAAAAGACAAGCCTCATGATTATGGTGTGATTGAAGGCGAAAAAAATGAAGATGGCTTTTACGAAGTGAGTGGTATTGCAGAAAAATATGAAATCACAGCGGCTTCACAAAACACAAAGATGGTGGGCAGATATGTACTCAGACCGGAGATATTTGACTATATTGAGGTTATTTACGACCGGTCACCGGAAAATGTGCCTTTGAACGAGGCACTCAACATGCTTTCACATGATCAGCGCGTATACGGCGTTTGTTTTGAGGGCAAGCACTATGATATTGGGACTAAAGCGGGCTATGTACAGGCAACACTTGATTTTGCGCTAAAGCGTGATGAAATGAAAAATTCAATTTTAGAGCAGATGAGTACTGCTGTAGAGGCATACAGACAGGGTGCTCAGTGACAAATTGATAGGGGGAATTTCAATTGGAAAGTATGTACAACGCATATTTGGAAGAAATGCGAATCAAGTCGAATCATACCGTATTTTACCCACTTCTTAAAAGAATGATTGATATCTGTGGAGCCATTGTTGGTCTTATACTCTTGGCACCGCTTTTTATTGTAGTGGCAATAGCCATCAAGCGAGAAGACCCCAAAGGGTCAGTCTTCTTTGCGCAGGAACGCGTGGGTAAGAATGGACGGATTTTTAAGTTTTATAAGTTCCGGTCCATGGTACACAACGCAGAAGAATTGCTGGCGAGCCTCATGCACCTCAATGAGGTGGACGGTCCGGCATTCAAAATAAAAGACGACCCACGCATTACGAAGGTCGGCAAGTTCATACGAAAGACATCGATCGATGAGTTGCCGCAGCTCATTAACATATTAAAAGGTGACATGAGCTTTGTAGGTCCACGACCACCCCTTCCAAGAGAAGTGGCTCAGTACGACGCCTATCAGATGCAGCGCCTCAAGGTCAAAGGCGGGCTGACATGCTACTGGCAAATAGGTGGCAGAAATGAAACCACATTTGATGAGTGGGTTGAGTTGGATTTGAAATACATTGAGGACATGAATGTGTTTCTTGATATGACACTTATTCTTAAGACAATGCGGGTTTTTGTTGGGGATGAGACGGCAGCTTAAAAGCAATGCTAATTATGAAATTTGTATTTATTTTGAGGGAGACGCTATGAAAGGCATAATTCTAGCAGGTGGAGCAGGGACGAGACTATATCCACTAACTATGGTAACCAGCAAGCAATTGCTACCAGTATATGATAAACCGATGATCTATTATCCACTTTCAGTACTCATGTTAGCTGGTATTAAGGACATCCTTATTATTTCAACACCGGAGGACACACCGAGATTCGAAGCATTACTTGGCAATGGGAGTCAGTTTGGTGTGAACTTATCATACGAAGTACAAGCGTCACCGGATGGACTCGCGCAAGCGTTTATGATTGGTGAAGATTTTATTGGTAATAATGCGTGTGCAATGGTTCTGGGAGATAATATTTTTTATGGAAATGGGTTTACGGGTGCTCTGAGAGATGCGGTAAGAAATGCCGAGGAAAATCAAAGAGCCACTGTTTTTGGGTATTACGTTCAAGACCCAGAGCGGTTTGGTGTTGTCGAGTTTGATGAAAATGGCAGAGCCATTTCTATTGAAGAAAAACCTGAGAATCCTAGAAGTAATTATGCTGTAACGGGTCTCTATTTTTATCCAGCGGGAGTATCAGAAAATGCTAAGAAGGTAAAGCCTTCTCATAGGGGGGAACTTGAGATTACAACCCTTAATGAGATGTATTTAGATAAAACTGTACTCGACGTAAAATTAATGGGTCGCGGTTATGCGTGGTTAGACACTGGAACGGTAGATAGTCTGGTAGATGCTGCTGAGTTTGTTAAAACACTTGAGCATCGACAAGGTATCAAAATCAGTGCACCTGAGGAAATTGCCTATAGAAACCAGTGGATTTCAAGCGAACTGCTCCTAGAAAGCGCTGAACGCTATGGAAAGAGTCCATATGGTATGCATTTAAAGGCAGTAGCGAATGGGAAAATCAAATACTAATTTTGTATAGTTAGAAAGGTTCTATTATGAAGATTATTGTGACTGGCGGAGCCGGATTCATCGGAAGCAATTTTATATACCATATGCTTGATAAGTATCCAGATTACAAAATTGTTTGCATCGATTCACTAACATATGCTGGCAATTTATCAACGCTTGAAAGTGCACTTAATAATATTAATTTTGAATTCTATAAAATGGATATTTGTGATCGTGAAGCAGTGTATGATTTGTTCAAAGATCAATGTCCCAATATGGTTGTTAATTTTGCTGCCGAGAGTCATGTTGATAGATCTATAGAGAACCCAGAGGTTTTCCTTAAAACGAATATACTAGGGACACAAGTATTGATGGACGCATGTAGAAAATATGGTATAGAGCGTTACCATCAGGTTTCAACAGATGAAGTTTATGGGGATTTGCCACTGGATAGACCAGACTTGTTCTTTACAGAAGAAACCCCAATACAAACGAGTAGTCCGTATTCTTCTTCGAAGGCTGCGGCAGACTTGTTGGTACAAGCCTATCACAGAACGTATGGGTTGCCGGTTTCTATAAGTCGTTGCTCGAACAATTATGGACCGTATCATTTTCCTGAAAAACTCATACCGCTGATGATTGCTAATGCACTTAATGACAAACCGCTTCCTGTATACGGAAAAGGAGAAAATGTGAGAGACTGGCTTTATGTTGAAGACCATTGCAAAGCCATTGATCTCATCATACATAATGGAAAAGTAGGAGAAGTGTATAACATAGGTGGTCACAATGAAATGGCGAATATTGATATTGTGAAAATCATATGCAAGGAATTAAGAAAACCAGAAAGTCTGATTACTTATGTAACTGATCGTAAAGGCCATGATATGCGTTATGCAATTGACCCGACTAAGATTTCTACAGATTTAGGGTGGTTGCCTGAAACTATGTTTGCGGAGGGCATCAAGAAAACAATAGATTGGTATTTAAATAATCGTGAATGGTGGGAAACGATTATTAGTGGTGAGTATCAGGAATACTATGAAAAAATGTATATAGGTTAATGGATTGGTGTGAATTTTATGAAAGTACTCGTAACAGGTGCAATGGGTCAGCTTGGTTATGATGTGGTTGAAGAATTGAAACGTCAAGGTCAAGAAGTTATCGCATTAGATATTCAAGATATGGATATAACACGTGAGAAGCAAGTCATGGAAATTATGGCCAATGTGGAACCGGATGCTGTAATTCATTGTGCAGCATGGACAGCTGTAGATGCTGCTGAAGATAATGAAAATGTTGAGAGAGTATTTGACATTAATTCTAGAGGCACTTCTTATATTGCTAAAGCATGTAAAATGCATGATTGCAAAATGATATACATTTCAACTGATTATGTTTTTGAAGGCACCGGAATAAATCCTATGAAGCCGAATGAGGCATGTAAACCTATTGGGATTTATGGTAAATCCAAGTTCGAAGGTGAATTAGCTGTAAGGGAAATCTTAGATAAGTTTTTTATTGTCAGAATATCCTGGGTCTTTGGCATAAACGGCAATAATTTTGTGAAGACTATGCTGAAACTCGGAAAAACACGAGATGAACTTTCGGTTGTTAACGATCAAATTGGCACACCAACTTATACATATGATTTGAGTAAATTGCTGGTTAGTATGATTAACAGCAAGGAATATGGAATATACCATGCAACCAACGAAGGCGGTTTTATAAGTTGGTTCGATTTTGCGAGTGAAATCATGAAACAGGCCAGCAAATATGATTCTGATTATGAAAATGTAAGATTAATCCCTGTTGGAAGTGAAGCATACTCAACGAAAGCTACTAGGCCGCTGAACAGCCGACTAGATACAAGTGCACTTAGTGAGAATGGATTTGAGCCACTTGGTCATTGGAAAGATGCACTTGCACATTATGTTGAGAAAGTGGTGAACTGACTTGGGAAAAATAAAAGTTACAAAATGTCCAATTGAAGGACTCTGTATTATTGAGCCAACCGTATTTGGTGACGAACGCGGTTTTTTCATGGAAACATATAACGAAAATGATTTCAAAGAAGCAGGTATAAATACAACTTTTGTTCAGGATAATCATAGTATGAGCACCAAAGGTGTTCTGCGAGGTCTGCACTTTCAGAAAGAGCATCCACAAGGAAAACTTGTACGGGTTATTCAAGGTACAGTATTTGATGTTGCAGTAGATATTCGAAGTGGGAGTGAGACTTTTGGTCAATGGTATGGTGTTGAACTTAGTGCAGAAAACAAGAAACAATTTTGGATTCCAGAAGGATTCGCACATGGGTTTTTAGTACTTTCAGACACCGCTGAATTTTGTTACAAGTGTACAGACTTTTATAGGCCAGATGATGAGGGTGGCATTGCTTGGAATGATCCTGAGATTGGGATCGAATGGCCAGAATGCTCAGTTGATTTGAAGTTTTCTGGTAAAGACCAGTTGTGGGATGCTTTAGTTGAACAGTTCTAGAATGAAATGAGGGTAAAAATGCAACATGTATTCATTATTGGATCAAAGGGAATCCCAGGTGCATATGGAGGTTATGAAACCTTTGTTGATAAGTTAACTGAATATCATCAGGATAATCCAGGGCTTAAATATCATGTAGCTTGCAAGAATGCAAAAGCAGATGAATTTGAATATCATAATGCACGCTGTTTCAATATCAAGGTTCCTGATATTGGTCCAGCTCAAGCAATTTATTACGACCTTGCTGCTTTTGATACATGTTGTAAATATATAAAGAAGAATCAAATTAAAAATCCAATTGTGTATATATTAGCGTGCCGTATTGGACCTTTTATGAGTTATTTCAAGAGAAAAATGCGGAGTCTGGGCGGTCGAATTTTTATTAATCCAGACGGACATGAATGGCTAAGGGCCAAGTGGAGTGCACCTGTTAGAAAGTACTGGAAAATTTCCGAATCATTGATGGTAAAACATTCGGATCTTGTAATTTGTGATAGTAAAAATATTGAGGCATATATACAAAAAGAATATTCATTATATAAACCTCATACTACGTATATTGCATACGGTGCAGAAGTCAGAAAAAGTAAACTGGCTGATGATGATGAGAAAATTGTAAGTTGGTATGAAGAAAAAGGTTTGTCGTCAAAATCCTACTATTTAGTTGTTGGAAGATTTGTGCCCGAGAATAATTATGAAACGATGATTCGAGAATTTATGATGAGTAAGTCTAATAGAGATTTTGCGCTGATTACCAATGTAAGTGATAAGTTTCTTGAAGAACTTAAAGAGAGAACAGGATTTCATAAAGATCCACGAATTAAGTTTGTTGGAACAGTTTATAACCAAGAGCTACTGATGAAAATTCGTGAAAATGCTTATGGTTATTTGCATGGACATGAAGTTGGTGGCACTAATCCTAGCTTGTTAGAAGCATTGGCAAGTACCGATTTGAATTTGATATTAGATGTTGGTTTTAATAGAGAGGTTGCTGAGAAAGGGGCACTATATTGGAGTACTGGTGCTAATGAACTTTCGGCCTTGATAAATGCTACTGACCGCATGGATGTTTTGGAAATAAACAGAATTAAAAATTTTGCAAGAATTAGAATTAGAGAATCATATAGTTGGAACTATATTTGTACAAGATATCTAGAAATATTGTGTATAGGAGAGTCAAAGTGAAAGATTTAGAAGATGTTGAATGTAATTACTATTGTAAAGAAAATATTAAAATAAATTTTATCTCAGATAGGATTGTTACATTTTTCTTATCAATGATAGTTGTTTGGTGTTATGTAAACTATTCAACTAGGGACATTCTATCATTTTGCTATGCAGGTTCTTTGGTGTACTTCTTATGTTTTGTATTTGTATTAATTAAGGTTCGAGTTTTTTCTGGATTGGGTTTATATATCGTGTACATGTTTTCTTTCGTACAGATAGGTATATTGATGCAAGGATTATACTTTAGATTTGATAAAAGTATCATACATATAATTTTGATATATAATTTTTTGGCACCATTAATTTTATTATGTGTCCAATATATTAAACGAGTTGAGCGGATAAAACTTAATGATATGCATATATCTCAGTTTTGGGTTACAATTTTATTCTATTTTGGTTCTGCGATAAATGTTCTTTATTTTTCATTAGTAGGTGTAATCCCATTATTTGCGGATGACGCTGAGAACTTTAGAGTTGAAGCGATGGCTGGAAGAGGTTTTCTAATCATTATTGCTGCAACTACAATTAAAATCGCTATTGTATTAACTTTAAATAATAAAAAGAGACTATCTCGAATGGTGATTGGATGTATGCTGTTGCTAGGTACAGGTTTTAGGTCGCAAGCTTTAGAGATTATATTGATATTATTTTTAACTTATTGGATTGGAAAGAGTAAGAGGTATCTATTAAAGGGTAGTGTTATCATAATGTTCTTATCTGCTCTATATGCATTAGTTGGAGTGACGCGTGCAGGTATTTCGTGGTCATGGAATAAACTTTACCTACCGGTTATTTGGAGGTTTTATGTTAATACATATAATTTCAACACAATATACAAATTATTTCCAAAAGATATGATTCAATATGGGAGAGCATTCTTTAATGATATTAAAGTAATACTGCCAGGAGCACAAACTACTTTTATGTTGCAGCTCAAGAATATAATGCATATTAGTTTTTCTGGGGGATCACTGACACCGAGTGTATTCGGTGAAGGGTACTATAATTTTGGAGTTGTTGGTGCTATTGTTTGGCCACTAGTTGTATTATTGTTTGTACATTATATCGATGAGTTCAATAGAAAACATATTGATTCGAGGATTTACTATGTATTATCATTTGCATTAGTTGGTTTATCAACAACGAGTTTTATTCCTGTAATACTAAATGCTTATTTCCCACAACTTTTGGTTTTTCTGTTTATAAGATATTTAAGTAAAAAATATACTATTACATGGGGTAATTTTCATGAACATACGGTTAAGTAGAAATATTGAAGCAGGTATGTGGTATACAATTTCGAATTTTCTAATGAAAGGAGCAGTGTTTCTATCAACACCAATTATTTTGAGGATTGTATCTCAAAGCACATTTGGTGAGTATACTAATTTTAATGCTTGGTTATCTGTATTTTCAATTGTTGGAACTGGGTACTTATTCAACTCTATTCTTTGTGCTCAATATGATTTCGAAAAAGAAATAGACAGTTATATATCTAGTATAACTATTTTGGGTGTCGTGATTGCAGTTATTGTTTTTGCTTTTGTTTATGGAATTGGAACAAAATTTCCAAATTTGATGAGTATGACGAAAAAGCATTTAGTCATTATGTTTTTGTATTTAATGTTTGATACAGCATATCAAAATTATCTTATGTACCATAGAATTAAACTTTCATACAAACAAGTAGTTTTAGTCACTGTTGCGATTACGATATTACCAATCTTTACAAGTGTTCTATTTGCTAAAACTTTCAATAATAAATTGAATGGTCTTATCATGGGGAAAATATTACCTATGATATTTATTTGCTTTGTATTGTTTGTATCAATATTGAAGCGAAAACTAAGTTTTAAATGGGAATATTGTAAATATGCATTAAAGGTAGCGATACCGCTTATTCCACATGCTTTAGCAAGTATTTTACTTATTACGTCAGATCGAATAATTATTCAGCAACTTTGTGGAGCGGACAAATTAGCAATATATAGCGTTGTTTATATTTGTGGGATGGTTGTTTCGTTGGTATATAATTCCATTAGTCAAGCTTGGGCACCGTGGCTATTAAAGAAACTGAATGAATGTGATTATTCATCTATACAAGCTAATTCTAAACCCTATTTTTTGTTTTTTATTGCGTTTGCGACTATAGCAGTGACTCTTGTTCCAGAAATTGTATGGTTAGTAGGTGGAAATTCATTTAAAGAAGCTATCAATCTGATACCGTTGATTATGGAAGGAATTGTATTTCAATTTTTCTATTCGTTCTATGTTAATATTGAATTTTTCTGCAAAAAAACACATCGTATATCTGTAAATACAATTGTTGCTGCGTTAATTAATATAGTACTCAATTATACTTTAATTCCACGATTTGGATTTGAAGTTGCAGCATATACTACATTATTTGGATATATATGTCTATTTATTATGCACTATATTAGTGTGAAACAATTGAAGTTGCACAAAATATATGATACAAAATGGCATTTGAAGATTATATTTTTATATTCAATCTACATATCTTTCTGTATAGGTTTTCTTTTTGAATATAATGAGTTGAGGTATATAATTGTAACTTGCTTGATTTGTATGAGTGCTTTCAGGATTAAGAAATATTTGAAAACAAGAGGAGAATATGGTGGATATTAATGAATTATTTAAAGTTTGTTGTAATGATCGTAAAAGAAGTCTTACTCACCAATCGGTTACTTTCTATAAAAAGTACTCAATTGACTTGGTCTTAAAACTATTCATATTATTGCTGAACTCTTTTGGAAGAAGAAGTACTATGAATAGTTCTTATTTCATGTTTTCTAATGAGATAAAAAATAGCAGTATGGAAAAAAATTTGCATGATACACGAGTATTATTTGAGCAAAATCAATTGAGTACATTTAAATTGGAATTCTTCACCTTTAGTCGTAAAGGTCATTATAAAATAGGAATCTTAAAACCTATTCTGATTGCATCCGTTTTCTTCTTACGATTTATCTTGACGTTACTAATATCGCTACACAGAATTGAAAGTTTAAATGATAAAATAATGAATCTTTTAGTTACAACATTTCTTGTATATACTAAATCACTTAATTTGGACAATGCAAAAATATATTTAATGACAGATCATCATTTCTATTCAACTATTTTAGCTTATATATACAAAGAAAGAAGTGTGGTATTACAGCATGGTTTAGTCCAAGACAAATCCTTTTATTTACCAATTAGGGCAGGTCGGTTTTATGCATGGGGAGTAGAGAGTAAGAGGATTTTAGGGGAAGATCCTAGAGTTGAAGTTGTAGGTACATACAAATTTGATTCGATTAAAAATAGAATTAGCACAGAGGTTTATTCTTCCAAATATGACATTCTATTTTGTATTTCATCCTTAGAAAGAGAAGTCGTGAAATGTAAAATTGATATTTTATATAAAATGTGTGAGCGTTATGGCTATAATTTGAAAGTAAAGTGTCATCAAGGTAGCATGTTTAAGTTAGATTATTGGAAGGATACTTACAAAATGCATAATATCGATTTTTATCAAGAAGAGTTACTACAAGATATTTCATTTGATATAGCATTTTCTGAAGATTCAACATGTATAATTGATTTGCTTGTTATGAAGAAGCCGACCATACTATTTGATAGAAGTGATGGATATTTTAGAGCATATAAGGACATAATGCCTCATGGAAACACAGAAAAAGAAATTGAAGATTGTTTTTTGAAAATTGATACATATAATTTTGATAGCGTTATTGATCAAATGAGTAAGCAAGAGTTAAATAGCTTCGAATGTATAATACTTCAAAAGGAAATGAAAACGTTGAATGAGTATTAGATTTAAAATGGTAAATAAAATTGAAGGTCTTTGTCAAATTGTTTTATGAAGTTCAAAATAATTTAGATAATAAATATGGTTTATGATTAATAGTGTAACTGATAGTTTACAACTATGTCTTCAATTTTGAATAAAGATGGCTATAGTAAAGGAGTAAAAAATGTTAGATAACAAGTCAGTATTAATAACGGGTGGAACTGGTTCTTTTGGAAAAAAATTTACAGAAATGATTTTAAACAAATATAATCCGAAAAAAATTATAATTTATTCAAGAGATGAATTCAAGCAAGATATGATGAGAAAGGATTTTGCTCAAAATTTTCCAAACAAGATATCAAAATTGAGGTTTTTTATTGGCGATGTACGAGATAAAGATAGACTATATAGGGCTTTTAAAGGTGTAGATTATATTATTCATGCTGCAGCAATGAAGCAGGTTCCTGCATGTGAATATAATCCATTTGAAGCGATAAAGACAAATATTTACGGAGCGCAGAATATTGTGGATGCAGCTATAGATTGTAAGGTGAAGAAGGTCGTGGCATTATCGACGGATAAAGCGGTAAACCCTATAAATCTGTATGGAGGCACTAAATTGGTTTCAGATAAATTGTTTGTATCTGCAAACTCATATCGTGGAGATGAAGGGACTGTATTTTCAGTTGTGCGATATGGCAATGTATCTGGAAGTAGAGGGTCTGTGATCCCATTCTTTAGAGAACTTCTAAATAAAGGAAGTAAAGAACTTCCGATAACAGATACAAGAATGACGAGATTTTGGATGACTTTAGATGATGCTGTTAATCTAGTAGTTAAAGCGCTAGAAGAATCTATGGGTGGTGAAACTTATGTGTTCAAAAATCCGTCTTATAGAATTACAGATATTGCAGAAGCGATGAACCCGAGTGGAAGAATCAATATCGTTGGAATCCGAGAAGGAGAAAAGCTTCATGAGGTGATGATTACGAGTGACGATTCTAGAGGGACTTATGATTATGGAGATCATTATATTATTTACCCAAATTATATTTGGTGGTCAAAGGATCAATACTTCAAAGAAGGTGGAACATTAATTGAAGAAGGTTGGGAGTATAATTCAGGAACAAATAGCAAGTGGTTGAATATAGAAGAATTAAGTGAGAGAATTGAAGCGTTGGGTCTATAATAGGGAGTGAAATTTATGGATAAACTTGCAATAAACGGCGGAAATCCAGTGAGGAAAACCTATTTATCATACGGGAAGCAAACGATAGATGAGATGGATATAAAGGCAGTTGTTGATGTATTAAGAGGGGACTATTTAACAACAGGTCCATTTGTTAAAGAGTTCGAAGAAAAAATAGCCGAGTATGTTAGTGCGAAATATGCTGTAGCGGTATCAAACGGGACTGCTGCCCTTCATATGGCTTGTTTTGCTGCTGGAATAAAGCCAGGAGATGAAGTTATAGTGAGTCCAATGACGTTTGCAGCTTCGTCTAATGCAGTGTTATATTGTGGCGGAACACCAGTTTTTGCAGATATTGATCCCAAAACCTATAATATTGACCCAGAGAAGATTAAAGAGAAGATTACCGATAAAACAAAAGCAATCATCCCGGTAGATTTTTCTGGACAATCTGTTGATATGGATAGAATCAAAGTGTTAGCAGATGAGTACGGATTATTGATTATAGAAGATGCTGCACATGCACTAGGTAGTGAATATAAAGGTCGAAAAGTAGGAAGTCAAGCAGATATGGTTGAGTTCAGCTTTCATCCTGTAAAACCGATAACAACAGCTGAAGGTGGCGTTGTAACAACGAATAGTGAAGAGTTATATAATAAAATGTTGCAATTTAGAACGCATGGAATAACAAGAAATCAAGAAATTCTAGTTGAGAATCATGGTCCTTGGTATTATGAACAACACTATTTAGGATATAATTATAGGTTAACAGATGTTCAGTGTGCACTAGGGACTAGCCAAATGGAAAAATTAGACAAGTTAATTACAAGAAGAAGAGAAATTGTAAAGAAATACGATGAAGCTCTTAATGAAATTAGGGAGATAACTTGCCCGAGCGAAGCATCATTTTCAAATTCTGGCTGGCATATATATGTGATTAAAGTGAACGCTGAGTTATTGGCAGTAACACGTAAAGAAATTTTCGAAGCATTGCAAGCTGAGAACATTGGAGTTAATGTACATTACCTCCCAGTTTACCTGCATCCATATTACAAAAATCTAGGGTATGTAAAAGGTTTATGTCCTAATGCAGAGGAACTTTATGAGAATATGATTACATTACCATTGTTTCCAAGTATGACAGATCAAGATGTTAAGGACGTAATAGATGCACTAAAAAAAGTAATAAGTTACTACCGAAAGTAGGTTGATTGATGAAAGTAGGGGCAATTATTCAAGCGCGTATGGGTTCAACAAGATTACCCGAAAAGGTCATGAAATATATTGAAGGAAAAACAGTTTTAGAACATGTAATAGAGAGAGTAAAACAGTCTGAACTCATAGATGAGATTGTTGTTGCAACAACAACTAATGATCGCGATAAAATAATAGAATTAGAAGCAGTACATTGTGGTGTAAAAGTCTTTAGAGGCAGTGAAGAAGATGTTCTTTCAAGATATTATCATGCAGCGAAGGAGAACAGTCTTGATACTATTGTTCGGATCACATCAGACTGTCCGTTGATAGATCCAAATATATTGGATGAAATAATACAGTATTATATAAAAAATGAACATGCAATAGTCTCAAATGCTGGTTCGGATTTGTCAAATCGGACTTATCCAAGAGGTCTTGATACAGAAGTTTTCTCATTTGATGTATTGCAGCAAGCTTTTTTCGATGCAAAAGAGAAATATCAAAGAGAGCATGTTACACCTTATATTTATGAGACAGCTGGAAGCGCCTATTATTATAAAAATGACAAAGATTATTCAAAGTTCAGATGGACACTAGATACAGATGAAGATTTTGATCTCATTACAGAAGTGTATAAACACCTATACAAAGGTATACATGATTTTTACTTAAGCGAAATAGTAGAGCTATTTGAAAAAAAGCCAAGTTTATACGATATAAATGCACATGTTGAGCAGAAAAAAATCAAGTAAGTAGGGCAGATATCAATGAAAATTATAATTCTAACTGAAGGTGGAAAAAATATTGGGTTAGGACATATCTCTAGATGCATGTCCCTCTTTAATGAAGCTGGGAAAAGAGGTATATCAGTTGAGTTTATAATCAATGGTGAGGTAGGTGATGTTAAATTCATAAAGGATATCCCATTTATCAATGTGAATTGGCTTGAAAAGAAATTTTTATATAGTTGTATTGACTCGGGAGATTATGTAATCGTGGACTCGTATATAGCGGATAAAGCAATATATGATACAATTGCAGAATTATCGAAAAAAGCCTTGTTTATAGATGATACTGGCAGATTGAATTACCCAAAGGGTATCATATTGAATCCAACTTTAGATGCAAGTCATATTGATTATTCTAATTCTGCATATAGCACTTTACTTTCAGGATCAAATTATGTAATTGTAAGGGATCCATTTATTGGTGTGCAAAGAAACCATTCTGGTGGCCGATTGAAACGGATCTTGATTACAATGGGTGGGACAGATATCAGGAATACTGTGCCCATATTACTAGATACAGTTTGTAAAAAGTATTCGGATATTGAGTTTGATGTCGTGATTGGATCAAAAGGGAAACATTGGGAGTGTGGAAAGGTGAGTGTGTCTGATAATGTATTCATTCACTTTAATGTAAATGCAGCTGAAATGAAAAATATCATGGTAAAGGCAGATTTGGCCATATCTGCGGCAGGTCAAACAATCTATGAATTGCTAGCAACCCAGACGCCATTTATTGCTATTCAAGTTATTGAGAATCAAGAAAATAATATTAGAGCACTTATAAGATACAATCCGAATCAAATTGTTTTGAAGTATGACGAGACTGATTTGTTGAAAAACATAGTTGGAATTTTGAAGGAATTTGATACAAGCACAGTTAGATTAAAACAAGTCCGTGCATATAAAGGATTAGTTGATGGATACGGTTCGAAAAGAGCGGTAGATGAGTTGTTAAAAGATTTGTAGGTGAGTGAAATGGAGAAAGTGGTATTTTGTGGTTTTGGAAAACTTGGAAGAGACTGTTTAGAAGCGTTAATAGAAGAAGGGTACGCAGTTGAGTATGTTATGACCCATAAAGAAAATTTAAATGACAGCGTTGATACTTTTGCTCGAACTAGAGGAATTGAGTACAGTTATTCAGATGCACGAAAGCATTTAAAGACTGAAATACAAAAGATAAGTCACCTAAGCCCCAAGTTCTTTATCAGTGTAAATTATCGCTATATTATTCCAAAACAAGTATATACTCTAGCAGAATTTGCTCTAAATATACACGGTTCATTATTACCATTATACAGAGGTCGAACTCCACATGTATGGAGCATACTCAATGGTGAGCGAGAAAGTGGTATAACGTGCCACTTAATAGAAGAAACTGTAGATACAGGCGATATTATTTCACAGCAGGTGATTCCAATTGGAGTCAATGATACAGGATACACCCTTTTGAAGAAATTTGAAGCGCAATACCCAGCCTTATTAATAGAGTCAATGGTAAAGCTAATGCGATCAGAGCAGCTGAAAAAGCAGGATAATGAATATGCGAGTTATTATGGTAAGCGCACACCAGACATGGGTTACATAGATTTTCGAAAGACCGCCAGAGAAGTTAACGATTTTATAAGAGCTCAAGCTGAGCCATATCCAGGTGCATATTACTATTTAATTGATGGTAGAAAAATAATAATTAACAAAATTGAAGTTCATGAGTCTGAGCAGTTCGATGCTATGATTGGTGTAATCTTTAAGAAACACAATCAATACTATGTAAAATGTAAGGATTGCATATTAAGAATTGAAGCATATAGAGTCATTGATTAAGAAGGTGGGGGAATTATGTCAATAAAAATTGGAGATTTTATAATAAGCAATCGAAGCAGGACATTTATAATTGCCGAATTATCAGCTAATCATGGGCATGATATCAATATTGCTAAAGCAACGATTAAAGCTGCAAAAGAGTCAGGTGCAGATGCCATAAAGGTTCAGACATATACTGCAGATACATTAACTATAGATTGTGATAATACGTATTTTAGATTAGATAGTGGAACAATATGGGATGGTCGTACACTATATGATCTATACAGTGAGGCTTATACCCCCTGGAAGTGGCAAAAAGAGTTAATGGATTATGCAACAAGTTTAGGTCTTATATTCTTCTCTACGCCATTTGATAGGACCGCAGTAGATTTTTTGGAAGACTTAGAGGTGCCCGTGTATAAAGTAGCATCGTTTGAAATAATGGATATCCCGTTGATTGAGTATATGGCATCTAAGGGAAAACCAATGATTATGTCTACTGGTGTAGCATCATTAAGTGATATCGAAGAAGCGGTAGATGCGTGTAGGCGTATGGGGAATGAAGAAATTGTTCTGTTGAAATGTACCTCTTCATATCCAGCAAAGATAGAAGATGCAAACTTACTAACCATGCCAAATATGAAAGAAACATTTGGTGTTGAAGTAGGATTATCCGATCATACACTTGGAATAACTGTACCAATAGTATCAATAGCATTAGGCGCCAAAGTGATTGAGAAACATTTTATTTTAGATAAAACAATCGGAGGACCTGATTCAAGTTTTTCGCTAGAACCGAAAGAGTTTAAAGAGATGGTTGCGGCGGTTAGAGATGCAGAACAGGCACTGGGTAGCGTTGATTATAGTATGAATGAGAAGAAACTGAGTAGTCGCATCTTAGGCAGGTCACTATTTGTAGTAGAAGATATGAAGTCAGGAGAGTTATTTACCGAAAAAAATGTGAGATCTATACGCCCTAGTAATGGTTTGCCACCAAAATATTTTAATGAAATAATGGGGAGAACGTCATTATGCAATATTAAAAAAGGGACTCCGTTAAATTGGAGTGTTATAAAATGAAATAATTAATTTGATAAGCTTATAATTCAGAATACCTATATATCTAAAAGTAATCCAAACAGTTTTAAAATTTTAATATGCCTTGAAGGTGAGCTAGATCTTTTGGATACTAGGATGAACTAATTAGTGTGAAAAAATAGATGCCTATAATAAAGAGAATAGAAACAATCCCAGACACCAAAACCAACCTTCTCCTACCGAGAGGGTATTTTTCTTTTTTTGCATTATGTACAACAAATATAGTTGTAGAAATCATGAGCGTAACACTCAGAAGTATCAAGAATAATCCCAGGTGCATAATCGCTTCCTTTCGGCTATTTAAAACCTGTATATGGTTGAACGCAACATCTTAAATTGCGCTTAATAAGGAAAAGCTATAATGTTCCTATGTTTTAATGCGTTAATAAAGCAAACTAGGTTTAGTTCACAAGAAAAAGAACTAAGCCGATTGCACATGGAATGAGGAAAATACTAAAAAATAGAGCAAGCTGTTGTTTTTCTTTTTTATTTAGAAGGGCATCAACTTCTACATATTTTTTTCTATTTTTCCGAAGGCGTAAAGCCTTTTTTAATGTTCGCGATAATTTTGGCATAAGTGCTTCCTTTCACTAGGGGTCACAACATTAAAATTTTAACAGATTCAGTGCATGCTTTCAATAATGCATTTTGCACGTAAAGCGGGAATGAACTAAGGGAATTATGGGAGGCGGCAACATGGAAGACAATATGGATGTTATTGACTTGCGCGACATTTACTTTATGATTGTGCGCAAGCTGTCACTGATCATTGCAGTGACACTTCTTTCTGCTGTGGTGAGTGGACTAGTGAGTGTTTACTTTATTACCCCACAGTACGAAACTTTTACAACGCTGATGCTTGGCAAACCGGCTGATTATGATGAAAACAGCCAGTACTCCTATCAGGATGTGCTTACCAATCAGAAGCTCATTGGCACATATGCTGAAATTGCAAAATCAAAAGTTGTAATGGAACAAGTGCTTGAAAACTTGAGTTCATCTCTAACAACAGGGCAATTGAGAGAGATGATGGATGTTACGCTACTAAACAATACAGAAGTTATCAAAATAACAGTTGAATCACCAAATCCTGAAGAAGCAAAAGATATTGCTAATGAAATTGCGGCAGTATTCATGGAAAACGTGTCTCGTATTATGCAGATCAACAATGTACAAATTATTGATAAGGCTGCACTGCCTGAAAATCCTGTCAGCCCACGTATCAAGATAAACATTGCCATAGCAGCAGCTCTAGGCATGATGATTACAGTCTTTGTTGTCATATTGATGGATACCCTTGACCAAACCATAAAAGTACCGGATGACATTGAAAAAACGATGGGGCTTCCTGTTATAGGAATGATTCCAGAACATATAAGTTAGGAGGACGCTGCAATGAGTCGCAGACTTTATATTTCAGAAAATCCAAAGTCGCCTGTAGCCGAAGCCTACAGGACACTTAGAACCAATTTACAGTTTTCAAATATTGATGGCAATATAAAACGTATTGCTGTGACATCGCCGGGTGCAGGGGCAGGTAAGAGTACAACTTCTGCCAATCTGGCACTAGCCCTTGCAAAAAGTGAGAAAACAGTTTGCATTGTTGACATGGACCTTAGAAAACCAAGACAGCACGAAGTCTTCAATGTTTCGAACAGACTGGGCTTAACCAATGCACTCATTAAGCCCGCGGATTCAATGAATCATGTCAGAAGAACAGAATATGAGAACTTGAGCCTTATGACGACAGGTCCAATTCCACCCAACCCTTCTGAGCTTATTGGTTCTAATGCTATGGATAAGGTGATTGAAGCCCTTGAAGCTGAGTTTGATATTGTTATCTTTGATACCCCGCCTGTTGGCATGGTAACAGATGCTGCTGTACTTGCGCCAAAAATGAATGGTGTGATTCTAGTTTGTGCTGCAGGAGAGACGGATGTAAAAGGCGCAACCTATGCTAAGAAGCTTTTAGATAATGTAAATGCTAAAATTTTAGGCGTTGTACTCAATAAAATACCAGTGCATCAGGGTGGATACTATAAATATCATTATAATTCCTACTACTCAGGTTATTACGAAGATGCTCCAAAAGAAAAGAAAGGACTGCGTCGTTTGTTTGCTAAGAAAGGAAAGCAGGTGAGCGCACTTGATTGATATGCATGCACATGTACTCTTTGACGTGGATGATGGTGCTGAGAGTTTTGGTGCGAGTAGAGAAATAATTGATCAGGCAGAAAAAGATGGCATTGTTTGCATGTATGCGACGCCACATTTCATCCCTGGTCATGTAGTCTATAATAATCGAATTTTGACTGAACGTGTACATGAGCTCAACGCCTATGCGCGTTCCAAAGGGTATGACATTGAAATTGACTTGGGACAAGAAATTTATCTTGATCCCAAATTACCGGACCGAGTGGAAGCAGGAGAAGTTTTAACACTTGGAAAGAGCAGGTACATGCTGATTGAACTTCCTATGCATGGTATTCCAGTTTACATGGATCATGTACTCCATGAACTGATTGTTTTGGGCTACATACCAATAATTGCTCACCCTGAGCGCAACACATTGTTGATGGAAAATCCAAATCTTCTATTTGACTACTTGGAAAAGGGTGCATATGCACAGCTCAATCTGAAAAGTCTCACAGGCAGGTATGGAAAAACGGTGAAACAAGCGGCGGAGGTTATGCTTTCCTGCAAGATGTATCAATTTGTTGGCAGTGATGTTCATGTACCATCAAGCCGTGGACGTCTTGTATCTGCAGAGCTGGAGAAACTAAAAAAACTTGTTAATGGAAGGTATTTTGACGCGCTTACAGAGGCGAATCCATACGCAGTGAGAATAAATGCCCAAACGGTTGTAAGCGAACACCAGAGAGTGGATACACGCTCGAAGATAGTAAGAATGGTAGATAAATTAAGGAGGGTTTCAGCGTGAAACGCTTTTTGAAATGGGCAGGGATTACATTGTTGATTGCCGCCTTAGTGGCTGTTGCAGCCTTTACTTATGTTGATTATAAGGTTTCTAAAATGATGGCTGGGATGGCGAAACAAAAGGAAATCGTGGCGGTCACCCCAAAAGATAATGATCAAGAAACTGCTGAACCGCAAGAGAACGCTATTACAGATGAGAACACAGCTATTGCAGAAAGTGCAAATGCAAATTCTGAAGATATTAAAGAAGAAGTTTCAGTCCTCAATGAAGGTGAGAATCTTGCAGGAAGTGACACAGATGAATCGCAGAAACCGGATGTAGTGGAACAGGTAAAAGCGTCTGTGGATACTACAGAAGAAAGCGAAATCGTTAAAGAAGACCCTGTAAAGCCAGTTTCAGTTCAAACGGGCAAAACCCAGAGTGAAACTCCAGTTGAGGAAAAAGCAGATATTGAAGAAAAATCAGATGTGAATGTCCAGAACACGGAAGCTATTCCAGTAGAAGTGGCTGATGAGTCTATGAGTGATGAAGAGACTGTTACTGAAACTGTTGAGGAGGAAGAAGCACCTTCAGTTGAAGAAATGGAAGATGAAGTGAACTGGGCTGAAAAAGCTAAGGCCTATGATATGGCGCTAAGTCGATTGACTTCAGCGCAGGTGAGTCGGCTTTATGAAATGTCCAATGGTGGATTTACACCTGAGGAGAAGAAAGAAGCAAAAGAAATGTTCTATGCTAACTTCACAGCTGAAGAGCAAGAATGGATACTTGAAATGTATAGGAAATATTATTAAAGGAGGCTGCTATGCAAAAGAAGTGGATTGCTGCAGCATTGGCGTGTTTTTTGATGATGGCACCTGTAACGTCATTTGCGGCAGACTATAGTTTAGATGAAGATTATATAGATCTTACTTTCGGTAAACTTAGTGAGATGGATGAAGAAAAGAAAGAAGATAAGGCTGGAAAGCTCATTATGCAAATGGGTGGGGACAGAAGTTTAACCGAACTACAGAATAACTGGAAGGTTAAATTGAATGAGTCACAAATTCAAGAGTTGCATGACATGGGGGTTTCAGACCGTGATGTTGAAGAGAACCTTGAGAAACTTAAAAGCTGGGATTTAGACGATAGAATTCAGCTTATTCAGTACGCTGCTGATGGAAACAAATCTGGCGTACAAGCACTCAATGAAAAATACAGTGGTGAAGGTGACTCTGATAGTGATTCAAACTCAAGTAAGAAATCGGGTGGTAGTTCAGGAGGCTCAAGCACACCTGCTCAGCCTGATGCTGAACAAACCGTCACTGTAGAAGAAGAAAAAGTTCCACAAGGTGCTGCTACTGTTGCTGTTAAGCTTGGTGCGCGTGGACTTATATCTAAACCTTTAACTGTTAAATCTGAAAATAGGGTTGAGAAGTACTCAGACATGAGTGCGCACTGGTCAAAAGAATATGTTGGATTTTTTATGGACAGAGATATCATTGCCGGACGAAGTGAGACGGAGTTTTCGCCAGATGCATCCATAACCAATGCTGAAATTATAACCTTGATTTCAAAAGTGGTGGTTCAGAGTCCTGAGCAGTTTATCAGTGAAGATTCAGAGGACATAGTATTTGCAGATGTCGCAGACACGGACTGGTATGCTCAGTACGCAAAGCAGCTTGGACAGCTTGGCGTTCTTGAAACAGATGGAACAAGTACACTGAATCCAGATGAACAGCCACAAAGGCAAGAAATCGTAAAAATGCTGATAGATACGCTAGATGCGCTTGAAATTGAAACGACACCGAGCACACCAAGTGTTCTCATGGCATTTGAGGATGCAAGAGAAATTGAACCAACGAATTTTAATGCGATGCAACGTGCAGTCGCATTGGGATTAATAAATGGAATGGGCGACGGCAGATTGGCACCGAGTGAAGGCGTTACACGCGGTCAGATTGCGGTTATGCTTAAACATTTCCACGATTATGTTCTATCACAAATTGAGGAGGTAGCATCATGAGTATGAAAAGACGCATAATCTGCCTGAGCATGGCAGGGCTTCTGGCACTTTCAGGGCCTGCGCCGTTATTTGGTCAAAGCACAACTTCTGAGGAACTTTTCAGTGAGGTGCTGGTCAAATATAGCTATATGCTTACGGAAGATTCAGCCCGTGCATTTTACAACATGTACAGCGGGCTAAAACTAATGGACGTGAAAAGCTTGATTGAGGCAGAGGTGGACAAGCTGTCCCAAGAAGAGATGGATCGTCTTAAGAATTTTGGATTTGGTTCAAACTCAAGGGCGGTTACTGAAGAAATTTACGATGTGTATGATGCATTTTTAGCTCAGTTCCCAAGTAATATTTCTGATCTTGAAGAAGGAAACAATGTGTTTTCTGACCTTTACGCCAAAGGTGAAGACTTGACGAGTGAGGATTTTAAAACACTTGCACCTGAACTTCGTTCGGTCTCAAAAGAGATTTACAGAGCATTCCCAAGTGAGTTTAGAAAAGAGATTCGCTCATGGGTTTCAGGTACAACTTATACTGAACTAGACGTGTTTAAAGTCTTTTACGATACGATTATAAACGAGGGTATTGGCACTAAAAAGTACTACAATCTGCTTTACAGTGGTGGAAGCTATACGGTAGTTGACCTTGCAGTAAGTGACACAGCGAAAAGCGTTATGAAGGCAGACTTGAAGGAAATCATTAAAGACAGTGTCTCAGACTACTCTTTGAACGCTATTATAGATGTCTATACGACAATGATGAACTCGATTTTGAATGCCGTTGAAGTGGACTTTGGTCTAGATAAAGTTCTAGATACTGCTAAAGCAGGTAATGTAGATTATGATACAGTCATCATTCTAGATAATATGGATGTGTTGACAAAGCTTTCTGACTTTAATGAGTCTAAACCAAGCAGCGGTGGTGGAAGTCACAGCGGCGGAGGCGGCGGTGGTAATAAGTCAGACAATACGACAACAACGCCATCCACACCTACAAACAATACAGACACGACTGTAAATGTAGATGATGAAGAAACACCTCAAGGTCCTGTAAATGTTGAAAAAGAGTATGTTTCTGAAAATCTTGAAGCTGCTAAAAATCTTGCAAAAGGACTTGAAAGTCAAACGGCTGATCAGGCTTCCAAGTCTGTAGCGGACATGGCCAAAACGCTTGGTGATGAGATGACTTCTAAGAACCTCAACGGTTTTGAAGCCGTGCAGGTAGCCAACCAAGTTGCAGACCTTGCTGAAGAAGTTCTCAAAAAAGCAGATGTAACACCTGAACAGGCTAAGGCAGTTGTTAAACAGACAATCGAGTCTGCATTTAAAGGCGCGGTAGCTCGAGATACAGTGGGTGCAAACGCTGCGCAGATGAATGCCAAAGCAGTTAAGCTGGTTGAAGAAGTCATTAAGAAGGCTGCAACTGTTAAATCTGAGTCAGCACAGGTCGCTGTTTCAAAAGACGCTGTAGACACGGCACTTAAAGCAGCATCTGAAGCAGCAGCAGAAATGAAGGAAACCCTTGCTGCAAATGGTCTTGCGAAAGCTGCAGCAGTAATCAAGCCGCTTATCAGCATTAAGCTGGCTGCAACGGTGGAAGAACAGGTTGTTGAGTTTGACGCAGATACTGTTGAAGCCCTTAGAGGTGCAGATGCAGAAGTTGAACTGGATCTGGGTGGTCTGAAGTTCAGAATGCCAACAGATGTCCTTGCGGATTTCGTTGAAAAAGGTGTTGCAGTTGAAAGTGACATTCTGTCAGCGGAGGAAGCAGCAGGCGTAAAAGCTGCTGAAGCGACTGACGGAACAGACATTGATGTTGTTTCAGATGTTTATGATATCGATGTGAAAGCCGGCGGTCAAAAGGCTGAGTTCAAAGGTGGAAAACTCAAGCTGACAATCGACGTTTCCAAAGAAGTCAGCATGCTTGCAACACAGGCGCACAAACTGAGCGTATTCGTGTTTGAAGAAGCAACAGGCGCATGGGAACACGTTCCTACGAAGATTGTTGACGGTGTTGCTGAGTTTGAAGCACCTCACTTCAGTAAGTACGCTGTACTCAAGGCCAATGTGAAGTTTGATGACATTACAGGTCACTGGGCTCAGGAAACAATAGAAAAGATGACTGCAAACAAGATTACTGCAGGACGTTCTGAAACGGCATTTGAGCCAGATGCAGAAATCACGCGTGCTGAGTTTGCGGCTTACCTTGTGAATATGGTAGGTCTTGAAGGTCAAGTTGGTGGCAACTTCAAAGACGTTCCAGAAGGCGCTTGGTACTACGATGCTGTGGCACTTGCAGGCGTCAATGGTCTTGTAAGCGGTGTGGGTGAAGGTAACTTTGCACCTGAAGCAACAATCACAAGACAGGACATGGCGGTTATGATGTCTAAAGCCTACAAGCTGATGACAGGTACTGCTATGACGGGTGAAGCAGAGCCATTTGGCGACAGCATTCTGATTGCTGATTATGCATACGATGCTGTAACAGCTGCCAAGTACCATAAGATTGTTGGTGGATTTGAAGATGGTTCATTCCAGCCTTCTAAGACTGCGACAAGAGCAGAAGCTGCACAAATGCTGAGAATTCTTTGGGAAGAAAACTAAAATTCAGTACTCCTAAGAATGGTTTATAAATTTGTGTAAGCAATTGAATTTAAAGTTGAGTTGTAAAACATAAAAGAGCAGCTGCAAGATGACTACGCGCGTCATCTTTGCAGCTGCTCTTCTTTTGTATTAGCTAGTGCGCCTCAACACCCCGCCCCAGAATATAGTAAGCAAACCCTGAAAGCATAATGCCAACCATCAAGCCCAAGCTTCCGCCACTAATGTCTAATACAATATCATGCAGACTGGGCGTTCGGCCGGGTATGAAGCTCTGGTGAAACTCATCAATAAGGGCGATGAGTGGAATGCAAGTCAGTGTGATTACAATAATAGACGCCTTTGGAGGTGCAAAGTGATTAAGTCCAATATAAATGCTGCAGGCAATTACTGAAAATACAAGGAGGTGCATCAAGTCTCTGAAAAACTGATATTCAATGAAAATACCATAGACTGCAAGACGGTCTATGATGACATAGGACTGGCGTACGGTTTCTGTTCCGTCCTGGTGTGAAAGCCAAGCTAAAATGAGGATGGGAATTAAGGCGATGCTTAGTGTAAGCCTAAGCCGGTTGTATTTTGTCATGATTTCCTCCTCTTTGGATCTTGCTGGATACGTCTGGATGTTCAAGTATCTGCTTATGTGCAAACCCTTTTCTAAATTGCGCTAAATTATACCAGAAAATCTGCTTAAGCACACCTAAAAGCGGGAATACCCACTATAATCACCTAAATACCCATGAAGATATGGCAGAAAAGCATTAAAGTTTGAAAAAAATCAATCGAATTTGGATTGAATGAGTAGAATTTTGTCGAAAGGGTAAATAAATTACAAGAGAGGGTAGGTAGAGATGGTCTCCGGAATTGTATCACGGGAAAATCTTTATTTACCTTAGAAATATAAAGGTAATGAGTTTTCTCGATAAAGGCAAACCGTCTGAAAGGACGGGACGCAAAACTATAGGGCCTAAGCCGGCAATGTCGGTATGGTAGCCAGTTATCGAAAGAAAAGTCAGACCGAATTAAATGCACTTTCAAAATTGAATAGACTTTTCTTTCCCTTGTACATAAAGGGCAAACCAGTCGCGAGGCTGGGACGCAAAACTATAGGGTCTTGGCGTAAGCTAAGACAGCCAGTTACTGGAGGGAAAGAACATGAGAAAAACCTTGGTCATTTTGTTGTCAATAGTAGCGTTTGCAACTACTTCAGTTAGTTTCGCAGACGAAGAACTGTTCGATACAAGCTCGGCAGACCAAGGCGTCATCACTGTTTCATACCCCGCTGCAGATGCTAAAGTGAAAGTCATGGTTCAAATGGATGACGAGAAAGTATTTTATAATCTCGACAATAACCAAGTGACCGTGCCGCTGACTTTTGGCAATGGCGATTATCAAATCGCTGTTCTTGAGAATATCTCAGGAACACAGTATAAAATTGTTGATGAGACAACTGCAAATGTAAAAATGGCTTCCCCAGTCGTACCATTTTTGACCAACACCCAGACAGTCAATTGGGAGAATACGAACATGATGAAAGCCATAGTTAGCAGTATTGTCGATGAAAACATGAGCGATCAGGAAAAGGTTCAAGCTGTATACAACTACGTTGTAGATAATTTCAGCTATGACTACGATAAAATCAGTACACTGGACAGCACTTACGTTCCAAATATTGATGATTTCCTGATGGACGGTTCCGGTATTTGCTATGATTACTCAGCGCTTTTTGCAGGCATGCTGAGAAGTCAGGGCATCCCAGTGAAACTCGTTAAAGGGTATCGAAGTGGGATTGACGTTTATCATGCGTGGAACGAAGTGTATGTTGACGGCGAGTGGATTATCGTCGATACAACAACAGACTCTATCCTGAAAGCATCTGGCATGTTTACAATGTTGGAGCAGGATTCAAGACTGTACACAAGCGTTCATACGTATTAAATACTTCACCCTCTCAAAACCCAAGGTTTTCCATCTAAAGTCAGTATATCTGAAAGTGCGGATATACTTTTTATTTTGTCGCAAATAACCAGAAATAACCAAAAACGAACCGACTGTTTCCAGAAAATCAGAAAATGGAAGGTGGATTTATCATAAAAATTAGAAATAGATTAAATTTCCAGTTATGTATTGTTCATCCGAAATCAGATACGTATAATAAAAGGAGATTTTCAGGGGGTAATATATGATTAGAATGATGATGTTTATAGTGCTTGTATCGGGAACCTTTTTCCCAATTATGGATATGGTCTGTTGCATTCTTAAAGTGAATATTTCCATAAGACGGCTCATTCTGGCTGCTCTGGTTCTCAGCGCTGTATTCGTGACAGTATCTTCAAAAATGGCACTCAGTCCAGAGCGCATTTTGCTTCAGATGGTCTTGTACTATCTTGTTATTTATGCCGTGCTTAGACTGAGCTACTTTGAAACCTTAATGATTTTACTCATGTATGCGGCTGTGACCTTTACATCTGAGTATGTGATTGTGATACTGCTTGAGAAAACATTGATCGGTTTTAAACAGCTTGTGAAGATCGATATGTTCTACGCAATGACCATCAGCCTGCATGCAGCTATACTCTTTGTCATAGATTTCTTCGTGAAGCACTGGCTGGCAAGTCGAAGAAATATTGGAAGTCCAAGACGTGAACCGTGATATACTTAAAGCGAGAAACTCAGACCTTATGAAGGGGGCACAATTAAAATGATACTTATTAAAAATGGACTCGTTTATACGATGGAATCCGCACCAGAAAAGCAGGATGTCCTGATCGTGCAGGGTAAAATTGAAGCAGTTGGAAATGAACTGGATGCACCTGAGGGGTGCACGACCATTGATGCAAGTGGGAAACTGGTATTTCCGGGTTTCATTGATGCCCACTGCCACCTGGGCATGTGGGAAGATGCAATCGGCTTTGAAGGTGCTGACGGCAATGAAAAGAGCGATCCGCTAACGCCGCACCTGCGTGCTATTGATGGCATAAATCCCATGGACCGCACTTTTGAAGAAGCCAGAAACGGCGGCGTGACTTGCTGTGCGACTGGACCTGGAAGTGCCAATGTTCTGGGTGGACAGTTCAGTGCCATTAAAACAGTAGGCGATCGCATTGACGACATGATTGTCAAAGAAAATCTGGCTATGAAATGTGCCTTTGGGGAGAATCCAAAGCGGGTTTACAATGAAAAGAAAACGTCTCCAATGACGCGTATGGCCATTGCAGCAGAGCTTAGAACGGCACTTGCCAAGGCTAAAATCTATGCGGATAAGCTTGAAATGAGTAAGGAAGACGTGTCAAAACGCCCTGAGCTTGACATGAAAATGGAAGCGCTTGTACCTGTCATCAATAGAGAAATTCCACTGAAGGCCCATGCCCATAGAGCGGATGATATCTTTACAGCAATTCGTATTGCCAAGGAATTCGATGTGAAAATCACCCTTGAGCACTGTACGGAGGGGCATTTGATTGCAGACCATATTGCAGGGGAAGGTCTTCCTGCCATTGTGGGCCCAAGCTTCGGAGAGCGTTCGAAATTTGAGCTTAAAAATCTGACCTTTGAAACGCCAGGCGTACTTGCTGGTGCAGGTGTGAAGGTGGCAATAATGACAGATCATCCGGTTGTGCCGCTGCATTATCTTCCAATGTGTGCTGCCCTTTCCGTAAAGGCGGGCATGGATGAAGAAGAGGCACTCAAGGCGATTACAATCAATCCGGCCGAAATTCTTGAAATTGATGCGCGCGTGGGGTCCATTAAGGTAGGCAAGGACGCCGATGTGGTTCTATGGGACAAGCATCCCTTTGAGCTGGATGCACGTGTGGAAAAGACTATTATTGATGGAAAGATTGTCTTTGATGCCATGCTTGACAAGTAAAGAGCATAAGGTGACTGATTAGAAAAATAGGCTTAAGGCTATATAATATGAAGTAAGAGAATGGGCAAGGCAGTGGAGAGGGGGCATACATATGAAGCTTTTCAAAAATTATTTGGCGCTGGTCTTGGTTCTATCAATGAGTATGGCGGGATCGGGGCTGTCTTTTGCGGCAAGTGCCTGGTCTGAAATAACAAGGGGCAACGCACTTGAAAGTGCGGGCAGTATTGCCGAGGCCGTACCGCACTGGGAGCTTGCGGTAGAGTACTCACTGGAGGCGACAGATGAAGGTGCCTGCACCAATGCGGCGCTCATGGCAAAAAAACTGGGGAAGTATTATGACGAGCTGGGTAACTATCCCCTTGCCGTGAAATACTACGAGCTCGAAAACGACTTCTGGGTCAAGGTCGGAAACGACTGGGGCACGGCAGATCTGGCAAGAGCCAATGAAATCAGGTCCTATATACGCTATTATGCGCAGAACGCAAATCGCGCCGCCGGCTATGCCCTCGAAAAGTTTGAGCCGGAAAAAGGCGTCTACCTGGGCATATATGCAGAAAACGACCGGGAAATCGGCCAGAAAATTTCGAAGACCAAGGACGTCTACGGCAAGGAACATGCCATATATATGTACTATCAGGATTTCAACCAGTGGATGAATGACTATAGCGGCTACGGTCAGAGTGCCATGGACAGCATCAATGCAAAACACGTTGAGGAAATCGGTGGTGCCCTTCAAGTCGCAATGAATGCCATGTCAGGACTTGAAACGGTGGAAAAGAACGACTGGCTGATCAAGTGGGCCAAGGAAGCTGCAAGATACGACATGCCGATTTTTTTGCGTTTCTGTGGTGAAATGAATGGCGACTGGGTTCCTTGGCATGGAGATCCTGCCCTCTACATAGAGAAGTTCAGACTCGTCCATGATGTCATGCAGGAGTATGCGCCGAATGTGGCCATGGTATGGTGTCCAAATGATGTGCCGGTTGAACTTAATGGCCAGACCATCGGGGACTACTATCCAGGGGACGCTTATGTGGACTGGGTAGGTCTTAACTTCTATGTGGACTATTATGACAGCGGCCTTACGGACGGCCCAAGCAACTATCTACAGAATCCGATGACCCATCTTGAGTACATTTATGAAAACTATGCGGACAAAAAGCCAATCATGATTTGTGAAACAGGTGTCGCCCATCACTCCATTCCCAACGATGAGTCGGTAACCCAGTGGGGGGCTGCGAATTTGGAAAAGCTGTACGCAATGCTGCCGGTGCTTTATCCGCGTGTGAAGGCAATTACCTACCTGTCGCTCAACCAGGCCAATGAAAACTATATGGTCGGAAACCGCTGGAGCAACTATGCCCTTTCTGAAAATGATGTCATGCAAGAGACCTATAAGCGGTTGATCCAGTCTGATAACTACTTGAGTGAGGTTGTCGATAACGCACGCGTTTCGCTGGCACCCTTCTCACGCGTAGACTCAGACAGTCTTTTCAGCCAGGATAAGCTCGTGCTCGATGTCAAGGTTCCGGACTTCAAGGTGTCACGGGTGTCGGTGTTCTCAGACAACGGGTACTCCAAGTCCATGACGGAAATGCCTTACGAAATCGAGGGGGAGGCTCTGGATGGAAACCTGCTGAGCATACAGGTCTTCGACAGTGCGGGTAAGCTTGTAATAAACGAACTTATAAGGAAATAAAAATAGCCAAAGACTTTAAAAACCACGCAAGATGTTATAAAATGTAGCATCGAGCGTGGTTCTATTTTGATATAATAGAAAAAGGTATAAGAATGATCGGGTAGTTGAGAGGTGTAATGTGAAACTACATGAAATAAATATAAGGATCAGTGACGAGTCGCAGATGCGCAGATTCGGAAAGCATCTGGCCGCGGTTCTCAGTGCGGGGGATATTGTCTGCCTAACGGGCGATCTTGGCGCTGGAAAGACGACGCTGACAAAATCCATAGCGGAAGGGCTTGAAGTGGACGATTACGTGACAAGTCCCAGTTATACTATTGTAAATGAATATGAAGGCCGACTCAAGCTCTATCATTTTGACGTCTACAGAATCAATGACATAGAAGAGATGTACGAGCTGGGCCATGAAGAGTATTTTTATGGCGATGGCGTATGTGTGATTGAGTGGGCGGGCATGATTGAAGAGCTTCTGCCTGAAAATAGAATCTGGATTGAGATTTATAGGGGCGACGCCCTTGATGCAAGAAATCTGGTCATAAAGGCGACACCTGAGCTGATAAAGACATTGGAGGAAGTACTATGAGAATTCTAGCACTGGATACATCCTCGCTTGTTGCATCCGCAGCAATTCTTGAGGATGACAAGCTTCTTGGAGAAATGACGATTAACCATCCCAAGACCCATTCGCAGAAGCTGATGCCCATTATTGAAGCCCTGTGTACTTCGCTTGGATTGAAAATCAAAGACATGGACCTGATTGCCGTTGCTGGCGGACCGGGCTCCTTCACAGGTGTGCGCATTGGACTTTCGGCGGCCAAGGCATTTGCCCAGCCCTTCGACATTCCTGTTGTGATGGTTTCTTCATTAAAGGGACTTGCCTATAACCTTCCGGGTTTTGACGGCATCATATGCCCGATTCTCGATGCCCGCAGGGGTGAGGTTTATGCGGCTGCATACAGATGGCAGTCGGACAGTCTCATAACGGTGATTGAAGATCAGGCGATTTCCCTTGAGACGCTTCTTAAGAAGTTTAGGGAAGGACATGCCCAGCGCATTGTCTTTCTGGGGGACGCTGCAATTAAATATAAGGACCTTATCCAAGCGGAGCTGGGTGCCAAAGCGGCCATGACAATGCCTTCGCATAACATGCAGCGTGCATCCTCAGTGGCAGTAGCTGCTTACAGAAATATGGACCGTGCTGTGAAGTACGATGCGGTGAAGGCAAATTATCTGCGCCGGTCAGAAGCTGAAGTCACATGGGAGCAAAAACATGGAAAACCAGAGTAGCATAAGGACCCGCAAAATGATTCTGGCGGATGTGGTTCAGGTGCATGCGCTTGAAATGAAATGCTTCAGTGTTCCTTGGAGTATGGAGGCTTTTGCAGAGGAGATTGCCGGCAATAAGCTGGCCCACTACATGGTCCTCGAAGAAGACGGCGTCATACGTGCCTATGGGGGATTCTGGGTGATTGTGGACGAAGCGCATATCACCAATATCGCCGTTGATCCGAACCTGCGACAAAGGGGACTGGGCAAGGCTCTTGTGGGTGCCATGATGCATGCCATTGCGGATATGCAAATTGAGCGTGTAACCCTTGAAGTCCGCAGCAGCAACCAACCAGCAATCAGGCTTTACGAAGGCTTTGGATTTACTCGTGCGGGCGTCAGACCCAACTATTATCAGGAGCCAAAGGAAGATGCCATTATCATGTGGCTTGACTTGAGTGAGGAGGGGCACGCAGATGACAGAGAATAACCAGGGTGAAATTGGTGGACAGAGTCTTCCAGGCAGAATCCGAAGTGTAGTGCTAGCGCCTGCAATGGCAATGGAAGACGCTGCGAAACGGCCCATGCTAATGGCGATTGGGATTGTTCTTGTTATCGTCAGCATGCTGATTTTCATACCCCAGCGGCCAATGTTTCTTCAAATGACCATGAAGGCGGTTCAGCAGTCTGCTCAGACCTATACGGCGGAAGAAGCTGAGGCACTTGTCCATGGCGGTGCGAACGCTGCAATGTTCATGAGCATGTTCTATCTGGTCTGTACTCCTTTTTTCAAGGGTGGTGTGGCCTATGCCCTATCAACCATTTTGGGTGGTTCGGGGAAATTTAAAGAAACCCTGGGCGTTGTCCTAAATGCCTATTTGATTATGCTGATTGGACAAATTGTTCGTGCGGTGATTGTACTCGCCTTCAAGAATCCCTATTTTTCATTTTCGGCAGCCATGCTTCTAGGTGAAGGCAGTGAAGCCAGTAGTTGGTTTTCAGTGCTTTCTGCTATTGACCTGTTTGCCCTGTGGTATCTTGCTGTGAGTATGGTGGGTATAAAACGAGTGCAGGGATTGTCTGCCTTGAAAGCATTTATAGCGGTATTTGGGCCATGGCTTATGGTCATAGCACTCGGACTTGCAGGTGCAATGTAAGCACGAAACATGAAGGATGTGATTTATTTGAATGAAAACTTATTGACCTTGGCAATCGAGAGCAGCTGTGACGAGACATCGGCAGCGGTGGTGCTCAATGGCCGGACAGTATTATCCAATATTATATATTCGCAAATTGATATTCATAAGAAGTTTGGTGGCGTGGTACCGGAAATCGCGTCGAGAAACCATGTGGAAAAGATTTCTGGCGTGATTGATGAGGCGCTGCAGGTGGCAGGAAAAAGTCTTGAAGAAATGGACATGATTGCAGTGACCTATGGTCCTGGACTCGTTGGAGCCCTGCTTGTAGGCGTTTCAACAGCAAAGGCGCTGGCATTTGCCCTAGAGAAGCCGCTGGTTCCTGTAAATCATATTGAGGGCCATATCTGTGCGAACTTTATACAGTTTCCAGACCTTGAGCCGCCATTCGTATGCCTGATTGTTTCAGGTGGGCATTCCCACCTCGTTCACGTCAAGGACTACGGTATTTATGAAATCCTGGGAAGAACACGTGATGACGCCGCAGGAGAAGCCTTTGACAAGGTTGCCAGAACCTTGGGTCTTGGGTACCCGGGTGGACCTAAAATCGATCAGCTTGCCAAAGTTGGAAATCCGGAAGCCATTCATTTTCCACGCGTATTTCTTGAAAAAGATAGCCTTGATTTCAGCTTCAGCGGCCTCAAGTCTGCCGTGCTCAACTATCTGAATCAGTGCAAGATGAAAGACGTTGAGGTTGTCCCAAAAGATGTTGCGGCAAGTTTTCAGGCATCGGTGGTTGAAGTCCTTTCTACCAAGGCGGTACGTGCGGCGAAAGCCTGTAATGTAGATAAAATTGTCCTTGCTGGTGGCGTTGCAGCCAATAATGGACTCCGTGAAAGACTTGGACAGGATGCCGAGAAAAATGGCATAGCCCTCTATTATCCGTCTCTTGAGCTGTGCACGGACAATGCTGCAATGATCGGGTGTGCCGGCTATTATGATTACCTTCAGGGTGTGAGAGGAAATGCCGCACTCAATGCAGTTCCAAATCTAAAGCTTGGAGTTAAACCCAAGTAAGGGTCAAAAGGGACAGGCGGATGTGGCGGTTTGTAAAGTGTAAAACATTTCCACTCCTGCATGTTGCGAAAGTCAAGAACTTCACGGAAAATATGTGTTATGTAAACCAACTTCGAGCTATACGAATGTTCAGAATTCTTCCAGATTTCTGTGTATAAACTTGTGGATATTGTGGATAAAATAATAAAAAGCGCATGAAACACCCTGTTATCATGTGGATAACTATGTGGGAAGTGTTGAATAACTTTGGGAGTAGTTCGTGAATCGTAGTTGTATATTTGGCCAAACGGGCTATTGCAAGAAAACATTCACAAAACTGAGTTTACATAATATCGAGTTTTGCGTTATGCAATCAAAAAAGTAAAAAAGGCCTACATGGGGGAAGTACATCCGTCATGTAGGCCTTTGTCTAACTTGTTAGACATTCTCTTCGAGGTAAGTCAGGATTTCCTGAATCGTCCTGAATCCCAAAGCTGTATCATCTGGAATTTCAATGTCGTATTCCTCTTCAATTGCCATGATGATCTGAGCCGCATCCAGTGAGTCTGCCTTGAGATCATCAGCAATAGATGACTCTATGGTAATTCTTCCTTGTCCTACAATGTCAAGCTGCTGCTCGATAATATCCTTAACCTTATCAAACATAGTTGGCCTCCTAATATAATTATATAGTTACTATTATATATGCTGTATCAGCACTGTCTATATCAATATTATCATATAAGTGATTCCCATGTTTCATACATTTCGTCTAATTTGGCACGAATTTCAGTAAGATCCTTATGAATGGACTGGCTCTTTTTTGGATCGGAGTAGATTTCCTCCAGACAAAGCTGTGCTTCAAGGGCTTCGATCTGTTCTTCCGTGCTGTGTATGGCGCTCTCCAGCTCCTGCTGCTCCTTCTTTTGCTTGCGCAGCTGTGCAGCGGCTTCCTTTTCCTTCTTGCGTTCTTCACGGACCTGCGTTTTGGTTTTCTGTACAGTCTCAGCCTCCAGCAGGTCTGACATTTCAGCCTGCTTCAGCTTCTCTCTGTAGTAGTCATAGTTGCCGTAGTAGATACGCATGCCGTCGGCCTGCAGTTCAAATATTTTTGTACAGACACGGTTGAGGAAGTATCTGTCGTGGGAAATAGACAGAAGCGTGCCGTCGTATCCCAGAATGGCATCCTCCAGCGCTTCCTTTGAGCTGATATCCAGGTGGTTGGTCGGCTCATCGAGCAGTAGCAGGTTGGCCTGTGACAGCATGAGCTTAAGCAGGGCCACACGTCCTTTTTCGCCACCGCTGAGTTGTCCGACGTTTTTGAAGACGTCATCACCCTTAAAGAGAAAGGCGCCTAGCAGGGTTCTTATTTCAACTGTGTCCAGCTGAGGGTTGGCATCTGAAATTTCTTCGACAATGTTGTTTTCAGGAGACAGGTTGGACTGGTCCTGGTCATAGTAGCCCGGCATGACATGGTGGCCAATTTTAAATTCACCCTGTGTCGCCTCAAGCTGATTCAGAAGAATTTTGAAGAGGGTTGTCTTCCCAATACCGTTGGGACCAATGAGCCCGATGCGTTCCTCCTTATAAATATCAAAGCTGACATTTTCAAAGAGGGGCGTATTGGGATAGGCCATGGCCAGATTTTCTGCGTGAAGCACATCGTTGCCGCTCTTGATTTGTGTGGACAGGTGGATGTGGGCACGCTCATCCAGCCACATGGGCTTGTCCAGGCGTTCGACGTGTTCCAGGCGCTTTTCGCGGCTCTGAGCGCGTTTGGCGAGCTTCTCCGTGCCGTGCTGCTTGAACTTGCGGATAAGGTCTTCTTGCTTTTGAAGCTCCTTTTGCTGGGCTTCATAGGCTTTCAGCTGTTCTTCGTAGCGTGCGCGCTTGAACTCTGCAAATTCAGAGTAGCTGCCCTTATGTGCCAGAAGGCTTGTATTTTCGATTTCAAAGATCCTGTTGACAACCTGGTCGAGGAAGTATCTGTCGTGGGAAATGACCACAAGGGTTCCCGGATAGTTTGAAAGAAAAGTCTCCAGCCAGCTTGTTGCCTTGATATCCAGGTGATTGGTCGGTTCGTCAAGTAGAAGGATATCAGGCTTGCCAAGCAGGAGCTTGGCAATGTTGAGTCTGGATTTCTGACCGCCGCTGAGGACGCTTGCCGGGCGGGTGATTTCCTCATCTGTAAAGCCCAGACCCTTCAGGACGCCGCGGATTTCACTCTTATACCCGTAGCCGTTATCGGACTCAAAGGCTTCAAGCAGGTGGGCGTAGTCGGCAAGGAGGGTTTCAGGGGCCTCCTGATGCTTTTCGCTCAAGTCTGCAATTTCATGCTCCATTTCCCGAAGGCGTTTTTCTGTGTCAATCAGATGCTGAAAAACCGGAAGACAGTAGTCGTATAGAGAATCATCAGCGCTGATTTCAGGTGCCTGCTCAAGATAACCAATGCTCAGGTCCTTTGCCTTGTATATATCCCCTGAGTCATAAGTGAGTTCGCCTGTGATAATTTTAAACAGTGTGGATTTGCCGGCGCCGTTTATGCCGATGAGACCAATGCGGTCACCTGTTTCAATTGTGAAGCTGAGACCCTCAAGAATCACATCGATTCCATAGGATTTTGTTATGTTACTGCAAGATAGTGCAATCATTTATATAAACCTCCATCTTAAAAGGATAAATCACGGATAATCGGGTACAAAAATCCTGTCCCTACCTATTTTATAGGAAGAAGGCATGGTTTAGCAAATTGCTTGTGAAAATAATTTTATACACGGAAAATTACGTAAAATGAAGGGATGCGGGACGAAATTTGACTGAATCTTTGATAAAAGATTGTCAAGAGTTTGACAGATTAAAATTACGTTTGCTATAATTTTTATAGCATCTTGGCGATATGGAGGTAAACATGGCTAACAATAAAATTTCGATGGCGGTTATTAGAAGACTGCCGAAGTATCACAGATACTTGAGGGATCTGCTGGATAGGGATGTTAAGCGGATTTCATCTAAGGAACTGAGTGACATTATTGGTTTTACGGCATCGCAAATTCGTCAGGATCTCAACAACTTTGGGGGGTTCGGACAACAAGGCTACGGGTACAATGTCGAAGATCTGTATCATGAAATCGGCAAAATACTTGGCCTGAACAAAAAGTACAACACAGTCATCATCGGTGCAGGTAACCTGGGGCAGGCGCTTGCAAACTATTCGAGCTTTAATCGCTTCGGTTTTGAACTGAAGGGAATTTTTGATGTGAATCCTAAAATCGTAGGACTGACAATCAATGGCATTGATGTTATGGATATGGACAAGATCCAGCGCTTTGTAGAGAAAGAGGAAGTTTCGATCGCTTATATCTGTACGAATCAGTCTGGTGCCCAGGAAGTTGCTGATACCCTCGTTAAATGCGGTATCAAGGCAATCTGGAACTTTGCGCCGATTGATCTGAAGGTACCTGAGGATATTATCGTTGAAAACGTGCATCTGATTGATAACCTGCTGACCTTGTCATACTTCCTGAAGGATTCTGATGGAGAGCTTGATTAGGAAACTGGGAAAAGACTGAACAAAAGATTGAATAAGAATTTAATAGAAATCAAAAGTGCCAGAACAATCTATGGATTGCGCTGGCATTTCTATTTTCCGTAGGACAATATGACAACATGTTTAAGGGCATCCAGGTATTCTGTGTGAAGTGAATAACAAAAATTGTGCCAACTATGAATTTTTTTTAATATTTTTTACGAGAATGTTACCAAAAGTGTTGTAAGAAAGGGAAAAGACTGCTATACTCATTATAATTTCTAATACGGGCCGGACGAAGGACTCGGAAAAACAAGTATGTTTGACCGTTTCTGGACGGGCCTCTGGAGAGACTCGAAAGAGCACCGAAGGGGAAAATTCCTGCATTTGCAGGGACCAAACTCTCAGGTAAAAGGACAGAGGACAACTTGATGGGCTGACCAGTCAGCTTTGTTGTCCTGCTATTTAATCTCCAGAGACCCTATGGGTCTCTTTTGTTTTATATTTTAATGAAGACTTAGATAGAGAATGCAAGTGTATTCAGGAGGTTATTTATGAAGGCTATAGTTACGGTCATTGGTGGCGATAAGGTTGGCATTATTGCAGCAATCAGCAGGGTTCTCGCTGAAAATGATGTGAATATCGAAGACGTGAATCAGACAATCATGGGAAAGAACTTCACAATGATGATGCTCGTCAATTTATCAAGCTCATCTAAGACGTTTGACCAGGTGCGTGAACGCCTGATCGAACTTGGAAAAGAACTTGAGCTAAGTATTCGAATTCAAAGAGAAGAAATATTCATGAGCATGCATCAGCTATAGGAGGGCCCCATGCAAAAACAGCAAATACTTGAAACGATTAGAATGGTAGAGGAAGAAAAACTGGATATCAGAACAGTGACGATGGGCATCAACCTTCTTGACTGTGCTGACAGCGACGATGAGAAAGCGCGTGCGCGCGCATACGATAAAATAGTTGGTAAAGCAGGCCAGCTGGTAGAGGTAGCAGAAGGGATTGCCAGAGAATTCGGTATTCCGATTATCAATAAAAGAATTTCTGTCACACCAATCGCATTGGTTGCCCAGGCGTCCAAGGAACCTGATTTTGTGAAATGGGCAGAAATGCTTGACCACGCCGCTGAGACCGTAGGCGTGAACTTTATTGGTGGTTTTTCCGCACTTGTGCAAAAGGGCATGACACCAGCAGACAGAAAGCTCATTGAGAGCCTTCCTGTGGCTCTGGCGACAACAGGTCGTGTTTGTTCTTCGGTAAATGTGGGCGATACCCGTTCTGGCATCAACATGGATGCTATTGCGCTGCTTGGAACAACCATACTGGAAATTGCAGAGAAGACAAAAGACCAAGATTCCCTTGGCTGTGCGAAATTTGTTGCCTTCTGCAATGCTGTTGAAGATAACCCATTTATGGCAGGTGCCTTCCATGGTCCTGGTGAAGCGGATGTTATCATTAATGTGGGCGTAAGTGGCCCAGGCGTTGTGAAGTCAGCACTTGAAAAGGTTAAAGGCGAGTCCTTTGAAGCGGTATGCGAAACAATCAAGAAAACGGCCTTCAAAATCACCCGTGCCGGTGAGCTAATCGGCAAGACGGCAGCTGAGCGTCTTGGTGTGGAATTTGGTGTTCTAGACCTGTCGCTTGCACCAACACCGGAAATTGGGGACAGTGTTGCACGTATTCTTGAAGAAATCGGTGTGGATGTGACAGGCGGTCATGGAACGACAGCTGCCCTAGCCCTGCTGAATGACTCGGTTAAAAAGGGTGGCATTATGGCGTCTTCACACGTAGGGGGCTTAAGCGGTGCTTTCATACCAGTCAGTGAAGATGAAGGGATGATTGCGGCTGCAAGCTCTGGTGAGCTGACACTGGACAAGCTTGAAGCCATGACCTGTGTATGCAGTGTTGGTCTTGATATGATTGCCATTCCAGGCGACACACCTGCAGCGACGATTTCAGCAATGATTGCAGATGAAGCGGCAATCGGTATGATCAATCATAAGACAACCGCTGTACGAATCATACCTGTAATTGGCAAAGGTGTTGGGGAAGAGGCACATTTCGGTGGTCTTCTTGGCTATGCACCAATCATGCCGACGCACGGATGCTCAAGCGAAAGGCTGATCCAGCGTGGTGGACGTATTCCGGCACCGGTACACAGCTTTAAGAACTAATATATAGCGCAGGGATTGAATAGGAAAAGGGGATGCTGCGGATAGAATCAATGATTCTGTCTGTAGCATCCCCTTTGTTTTTTTGAAATGAAGATTATTTTCTAATAACGCCCGTTTTCTGTGCAGCTTCAGCAACTGCTTTTGCTACTTGATCGACGATTCTTGGGTCAAATGGGTCTGGAATGATGTAGTCTTCAGACAGCTCTGACTCAGAGATGATATCTGCTATGGCATAGACGGATGCACGCTTCATTTCAGCATTGATTTGAGTCGCGCCAGCATCAAGCGCCCCTCTGAAAATACCAGGGAATGCGATGACGTTATTGATCTGGTTTGGGAAGTCCGAACGGCCTGTACCCATGACGCGCACGCCTGCAGCTTTAGCGATCTCAGGCATGATTTCAGGTGTAGGGTTGGCCATGGCAAATACAATGGCATCACTGTTCATTTTGGAAATCATTTCTCCTGTAACACAGTTTGCAACAGAAACGCCAACGAAAATATCGGCATTTTCAAGGGCGTCTGACAGAGTGCCTTTTTTTCCTTCCTTATTGGTCTGAAGGGCAAGGTCGCGTTTGTGGGGTGCAATGTCATCTCGCTCAGCATCGAGAATGCCGTTTTCGTCACAGATGATCATATTGCCAATGCCGAGGTCAAGGAGCATTTTTGAGATAGCAGTACCTGCCGCGCCAGGACCGTTGAGGACAGCCGTTACATTCTCAAGGGATTTGTTCACAAGACGAAGGCCGTTGATTACGCCAGCAGAAACCACAACTGCGGTACCGTGCTGGTCATCGTGGAATACGGGAATATCCAGTTCTTTGATGAGGCGGTCTTCGATTTCAAAGCAGCGCGGAGAACCGATGTCTTCAAGGTTGATGCCGCCGAAGCTTGGTTGAAGGGCTTTGACAATCTGAACGATTTCATCTGTATCTTGTGTATCCAGACAGATCGGGAAAGCGTCAATATCTGCAAAGTTCTTGAAGAGAATGGCCTTGCCTTCCATAACCGGCATGGAAGCTTCAGCACCGATGTTTCCAAGGCCGAGAACCGCGGAACCATCAGAAACGACAGCGACAAGATTGCCCTTTGAGCAGTAGTCGTATACGGCAGCCTTGTTGTCGGCAATGACGCGGCATGGCTCTGCGACACCCGGTGTGTAGGCAATACTGAGACTTTCCCTGTCCTTCACTGTCATCTTGCTTGTAACGCTGATTTTGCCCTTATGCTGCTTATGTGCTTCAAGTGATTTTTCATAAACTGTCATAATTGACCTCCTTTGAATAGTGGTTGCTCTTATTGTATTTAAAGTATCATGCATAAAGATAGTTTCAAAATATCAAAAATCTATATTATAATAGTTATAAACTATGATTTTATGGGAGGCTACTGTGGATATAAGGAGACTTGAGTACTTTATCGCTGTATGTGAACAGATGAATATGACCCGTGCTGCGAAGGCGCTTCATATTGCCCAGCCCTCTTTGTCAAACAGCATTCGCCAGCTGGAGGATGAACTGGGCTTCGATCTCTTTGACAGATCACGCCGCCAGCTGAGACTGACTGATAAAGGCGAGATATTATATAGGAAGGCAAAGGGGCTTGTTCTTCAATTCGAGAATGTGAAAAGGGAAATGGCAGACCTGAGTACATCGCATGTGGGGACCATACGCCTGGGCGTTCCACCCATGATTGGCACGATTCTTTTTCCGCGCATTTTAACACGGTATAAGGCGGAGCATCCAGCTGTAGACCTGCTCCTCAGTGAAGAGGGATCGCTCGAAGTGAAGCGCAAAATCATTGACGGTGAAGTGGACCTTGGAATCATTATCCTTTCAGAGGAAGATAAACGCCTCAGGACGCACGAAATACTCAAAACGGAAATTGTTGCCTGTCTAAGTAAAAATCATCCTCTAAACGCCTGTGAGGTCATTACAGCCAAGGAAATCGAAAATGAGCAGGTTATTATGCTAAAAAAAGGGTTTTATCACCGTGAAGTGCTCAAAGCCTATTTTGAGGAGTCCGGCATCAGGCCCAGGACAGCGGTTTCTACAAATCAGCTGAAGACGCTTGAGAGTCTTGTTGTTCAGGGGGTGGGAATTTCCTTTCTATTTAAAGAACTTGCTGTAGGGACGGAGGGAATGACCTTCAGACCTCTTGGAAAAGAAATGCCCATACGCATATGTCTTGCCTGGCGTACGGATCAATATCTTACAAAGGCATCGAGAAGTCTCATTGATTTTCTAGAAAAGACTTACTCTTAAATAAGAAAAGAAATTTCCAAAATAAAAAGCGGCAATCACCGTGATATTTCACAGGGATTGCCGCTTGTACTTGATTATTTGAGGAACTCAGGTTCCTTGTCAAAGCAGATACGCTCTATGCTGTTTTTAATGCGCTCCATGTCGTCTTCAAAATCAAGTATTTCATTGAAAAGACGGTTTGTTTCTGCTTCTGGCAGGTTGTAGTAGAGGAAAAGATCCTCGAATTTATGAAACACCAGATCGAGCTTTCGCGCAAGGGCGATAAACTGATCGATATTATGGCTCTTGATTGCATTCTTGAACTGACTCAAGTCGATATTGATGATGTTGATGACATCATCCTCGTTATCAAACTCCCTGAGTGGAAGCGGATACGGCTTGATTCTTTCAAGGAAGTACTTGTTTCTCTTATTGACATTATATACATAAGACACTTTAAAACCGGATACATCAAATGATATATAGCAGAGCTTGCTGTTGATTACAGTAACATCAGCGCCCATTTGCTTAAGCTTCATGGATTGCTGCATGATTTCTGCATTAATGTATTTGTTACGCATCGAAACCCCTCCATTTCTATTATAGATATCTTAACACAATATATCCGTATGAGAGTACAACAGAAACGATCATTAAAGGAAAACCAACTTTGAAGTAGGCCATGAATGAAAGTTTTTTGCCGTGCTTTTCAACAATACCTGAAGCGATGACGTTTGCCGATGCGCCAACAAGTGTACCGTTGCCGCCAAGACATGCGCCAAGAGCAAGGGACCACCAGAGTACCTCTATGTTCTGTCCTGTCTGAACACCGAAGTTCTGAAGGAGTGGAATCATTGTTGCAACAAATGGAATATTATCTAGAAATGCAGATGCAATCGATGAACCGAATAAGATAACGACAGAGGATGTCGCAATATCCCCTTTTGTGATCGATACCATTTTTTCAGCCAGGAACTCAATAACACCGACATCTTCCAGTGCGCCTACCAGAATGAAGAGGGAAGCAAAGAAGAAGATGGTTGGCCATTCAACCTCAAGCAGAACATCTTCAGGGTCAATGTTGCTGATCAGAAGATAAAGTGAAGCGCCGAAAAGGGCAACTGTTGCTGACTCAAAGCCAAGCTCTGCGTGGAGCATAAAGCCGGCAACGGTCAGTGCCATGACAATACCGCCCTTGATAAGAAGCTTTTTATCATTGATGGCTACAGATTCGTCCATGTTCATAACGCGCATTTTCTGCTGGTCTGTCGCATGCATCTTGTGCTTGAAGATGAACTTAAGTATAAAGATGTTCACAATGAAAATAAGGACAACTATAGGTGCGAGGTTTACAATGAAGTCCACAAAGCTGAGACCGACCGCACTACCAATCATAATGTTGGGTGGATCACCAATCAGAGTTGCGGTACCGCCGATGTTGGACATCATGGTCTCTGTAATTACAAACGGAAGCGGGTTGATATCCATTGCCTCGGTAATTACGAGTGTAACCGGTATGATCAGTAGAATTGTTGTAACGTTGTCAAGAAGTGCGGAAGATATGGCTGTTATGGTAGACAGCATTACGAGAATCTTCCAGGGTTCGCCTCCGGCTGCTTTAGCTGAACGGATTGCGAGATATTCGAATACGCCTGTGCGTTTCAAAATGCTTACGATGATCATCATTCCAATGAGCAGGCCAATTGTGTTCGTGTCAATGTGATGAACGGCCTGTTCTTGTCCTTCAACGCTGAATACCAGCATGAGAACAGCGCCAAAGAGTGCTACGACTGTTCTGTGAAGTGTTTCAGACATGATAATCATATAAGTGATCGTAAATATTGCGATTGCTACGATTAAATGATTAGACATTATCGTGTCCCCCCCAAAAAATATTTTTCTTTTCCAGTGACTACATAGCTCTATTGAATCGAAATACCCCAAAATTGCCTTCGTAACACCTCATGCTCATTATCTGACTGACTCGAATCCCCATTTTCATCAGTTGTGATATTGAACGTCGGTACACCGTAGAAATGCGCTTCGGTAATGAAAGCTTCAGAGTTCTTCGTTGTTTTTTGATCTTGATTGGTATGCGAGTTTCCATGTGCGTAACTTTGATCTGTACTAGCCAGACCGCTTGTCATAGTAAGTGCGATAAGTGCAATCAAACACATCCAGAAGGTTCTGTTGAACACTGTTTTCACCTCTTCTCTTATATTAAAGCCAAAACCCATTATACGCCTCTAAATCTGAAATGCAATCGAAATACAGTATTGATAACGTTTTCAGGTATTTTGTTTTTAAATATGGGTATTTAGCGGTTTTATGGAAAATAGGTCTCAAATAGGTGCCAAGTACGCATATTTCAATGAATAAGATGAATGGAAATAAATGGAACTCTTTTTGAGGTGACTGAATAGTCGGCCAAAAAAGGCCCACTTTACGTATAATTTTGCCTGTGCTATAATAAACGAAATTGATTATCAATTAGTAATGAAACGTGTGCAGTACAGAAGTAGGACGGTGATGGCCTTGGCACATTTGTATAACGAAATAGAAATCATGATGGAGCGTGTGCTGACCAAGTTACTGTCAGTGGATCGGCGTGGGCTCAAAATCAATGGACGAAACGAGAAGTTCAGCTTTGTCGATGTCATGGTGCTTAGACTTGTCGGACTGAAGGATGATATGTCCATATACGATCTGATCAATGAAATCGATGTGGACAGAGGTATTGTGTCGACAAGCATCAGCAAGCTGTCAAAGGGCAGATACATTGAAAAGCAGAGGTCACCTTATGATGGCAGGGTATATCTTCTGAATCTGACTGATGAGGGGCGTGCCTTGTTTGAAAAGCTTCAGGAGCAGGAAAATGACTTGGTTGGATTTGTCATGGAGAATTCGACAATCAATGAGCAGAAGGCAGTACTGAAGTTTCTGAGCCGTATAAACCAGACCATGGTTGGAAAATACAATATCGATGAAAATGAATAAAAGCTGTTCTGATTGGGGTTGACCGATTGGAGCAGTTTTTTTGTGGTGCAAAAGCGGGGTTGGGGCAGGTTATCTGGTGCAAATGGCATAAGTTGGGTATGAGATTAGAAAACGTATTCATGAAGAAGTTGTGAAAAAAGGGATTGAAATTTTAAAAGAGAAGCATATAATGGGGAACTGGGTTCAAAAAAACAAAATAGGACCTGCGAAATCTGTACGGACTTGAATGCTGGTCTTTGTACACAGCAGTATATGGGGATATTCAAGTCATACATATGCGCAACACATCAAAATGAAATTGGGAGTGTGAATTATGTTACTGAATTATGATCTACTTAGCCTGATGTCTATGATTTTCATTGGACTTATTTCCATCAGTTTCTTCAACGAGAAAGTCCTGAAGCTGCCTGTGGAAATTGGTCTTATGACAACCGCATTTCTGATATCGATGATTATTTTGATTCTTGAGATGTTTGGCATTACGACATTTGTCAGTTTTGCTGAAGCCTTCAACGGACTTGATCTCAACGAAATTATCATGAACGGATTCATTTGTTTTCTCTTATTCAGCGGTTCGGCGAAAATCAAGTTTCACGATTTGACCCATGACAAGTATTTGATTTCATCACTTGCATTCTTTTCAACTTTTGTGGCGACACTTCTGTATGCAATCATGGCCTATTTTGTAGCACGGTTTGTTGGGCTTCAAATGTCATTTATCGAGTCGTGCATTCTGGGCAGTATCATTGCGCCGACAGACCCGATTTCTGCAATGAGCATCTTGAAAAAGGCAGGCCTGCCTGAACGCATCTCCCTCATTATGGAAGGTGAGTCACTTTTCAATGACGGGATTGCCGTGGCGCTTTTTGTAACCTTCACAGAGATAAGCAATGCAGTTGGCGTGGATCCGACAGTGAGCTTTTTCCAAACGATAACAACCAGCATTTTCGGTGCAGTCATTCTGGGACTTGGCGTATCATTCTTGCTCTTCATGGTCTTCAAGTCTACCAACCAGAAGCACCTTGAGATCATAGTAAGCCTGGCAGCTGTAACGACATCTTATGCGCTAAGCGAGTATTTTGGCGTGTCTGGTCCTACTGCTGCAGTTGTTGTAGGCATCTTCTTTGCTAGCAATATGCATCGGATTCATGAAGACAACGAAACCTACTACTCCAATTTCTATGTGTTCTGGAAGGTTGTCGATAAGATGCTGAACGGGATTCTATACATCCTCATTGGCTTCTCGGTACTCTTCCTGCACTCGACGAATGGCTTTATCATCATATTTGTGTCCGCGATTTTCATGGCGCTCATAGCCCGTTTTGTGTCCATTTTAGGGCCTGTATACTTCTTCAGCAGAGATACAAAAATGCAGGTGGAGAACTATACAAAAGAGAAAAAGCGCAAGGACCAGATTGCACTGTCAAAGCTCCTTACCTGGGGCGGTCTTAAAGGTGGAATCTGCATCGCACTGGCTCTTGGAACATCAAAGTATTTCCATGGCAGCGAGTATTACTTCATCGTGACGAGTACCTATGCAGTCGTTGCATTTTCAACGCTTGTACAGGGCCTGTCCATTCAGAAGGTCTATGCTCGTGTGAAAGGTGACATTTGCTAATATTGAGTTGAAATATTGAGGACCTGGTCGGCATTTGATGGCGATTGGGTCTTTTTCGTTTGCGGGGGATATGGGGGCACTGGCGTGCCGTTTTGGTCGTTCGTTCGATTGAATAGAGCCGAGCACTGAATGACATTAGCGTGCCATTCTGGTCGTTCGTTCGATTGAATAAAGCTAGGTACTTAATGGCACTGGCGTGCCATTCTGGTCGTTCGTTTGATTGAATAGAGCCGAGCACTGAATGACACTGGCGTGCCATTCTGGTCGTTCGTTTGATAGAATAGAGGTGGGCACTTAATGGCACTGGCGTGCCGTTCTAGTCGTTCGTTCGATTGAATAAAGCTAGGTACTTAATGGCACTGGCGTGCCATTCTAGTCGTTAGTCACGACTAATATAAAAAATAGTGAAAATCCATAAATGTGAGTGAACTCAAATTTATGGATTTTCACTATTTTTTATGCTCGGCTTTGTCTTTTTCGCAAAGAAAAACACCAACAAATGTTGGTGTTTTAGTCTTGATCTGTTCCGGTTAGACCGGCTCCAAACTATTCTGGTTGTGGAGCGTCAACTGGACAAACGTTAGCGCAAGCGCCACAGTCGATGCAAGAACCAGCGTCGATTGTGTAGATGCTGTCGCCAGCAGAGATACAGCTAACTGGGCACTCAGGCTCGCAAGCGCCACAAGAGATACATGAATCGTTAATTACGTATGCCATGATAATTTCCTCCTAGGATTTAAATATGTACTTTCTTCGTTAACGTGGTTACGAGTAACCTCAAGTGCATTATACCCAATGATTTTTTTTGAAACAATTAAATCAAAGGAAATTTAGAAAAAAAACGCTAATGTATAATGATTTTCAATACAAAAACAATTAATTGAAAACTATTATCACAAACCGAGCAATTTCAGTAGCTTTGGGTGTCAAAGTTTTACTCAGGATTCACAGAATGTTTATTTGTTCCTAGGCGGGAAATTGATATAATGGATGTGTCAATTTAGACAGTGAAGATATATTAGGAGACTTAAAGAGATGGAAGTATATGCACTTGTCGGCAAAGCCGGTACCGGAAAAAGCTATCGAGCAATGGGTGTTGCCCATGAAAAGAATATTGATTTGGTCGTCGATGATGGTGTTTTGATAAATGGAACGCGAAAACTTGCAGGACGTTCTGCAAAGAAGGAACAGACGAAGATTTCAGCGGTCAAGCGTGCGCTTTTTTTCCATGAAGATCACAGAAACGAAGCCGTTGAAGCGCTAAATGAATTTAGCCCTAAGAAGGTGCTTCTCCTTGGGACTTCTGACAGAATGGTGAAGCAGATTGCAGCGTCACTGGGTCTGCCTGAAATTAAGGAGATTATTCATATTGAAGATATAGCAACGCAGGAAGAAATAGATGAGGCCAAATATCAGCGTATGCGCTATGGAAAACATGTTATTCCATTGCCTACACTGGAGATAAAAAAAGACTTCTCAGGCTATTTTTTGGATGCGGTCAAGGCCTTTGTAAGAAGACGTGACAAGGATGTTGAAATCGGAGAGAAGACAGTTATGCGTCCGACTTTCTCATATATGGGTAATTATACAGTGTCTAATAAGACAATTATGCAGATTGCAAGCCGCGCAACTAAAAACATTGAAGGCTTCCACAAAATGAGTAAATTCAAAATTCAGAAAATTAACGATGAAATTTTCCTGGATGTTGAAGGTGTTTTTGTGCTTGGATGCAAATTGACTGAAGTTGGATATGAGGTTCAAACCAAGGTGAAATCAGCTGTTGAGCATATGACTGGATTTAATGTAAAGCGCGTAAATGTTGTTGTAAAAAATTTATTTTTAAAATAATGTAAGACTGTTTACAAACGAAAAATCATATGTTATACTCCATTTGAAGCTCGTGTTGGACATGAAATTTGAGATGTATATGAATACACGAATGCAAATTTATACATAAAAACTTATAAATATAACATGATTTGCAATTTTCGAAAGTGAACATTTCAAAAATAAGGCAATTCGAGGTGGAATGGCTATAAATTACGTTAAAAGCGGAGCCATTTTTTAAAAATATTGCAGGAAAACGATTGCTGACTTGCATTTGGCTTTGAAAGTCACATCGTTTTTAGCCCTCAGAAGGGCAATTAGATAACGAAATCTGAGAGTCAGATTTCCAAATGATTAAACCACATAAAGGGAGAGGTTCAAATGACGTCTTACATTCAAGAAGTATTGGATCGTGTTAAAGCTAGAAATTCAAGCGAAGCAGAATTTCTACAAGCTGTTGAAGAAGTATTCCACTCACTAGCTCCAGTTCTAGAAAAGAACCCACAGTGGGTAGAAGCAAACATTCTTGAGAGAATGGCTGAGCCTGAAAGACAAATCGCATTCCGTGTACCTTGGGTTGACGATGCTGGTAAACTTCAAGTTAACAGAGGTTTCCGTGTTCAGTTCAATGGTGCTATCGGACCTTATAAAGGTGGTCTACGTTTCCACAAATCAGTTTACATCGGAATCATCAAATTCCTAGGTTTCGAGCAAATCTTCAAGAACTCACTGACTGGTCTTCCAATCGGCGGCGGTAAAGGTGGTTCTGACTTCGATCCTAACGGTAAATCAGACGCTGAAGTTATGCGTTTCTGCCAGTCTTTCATGACTGAGCTATACAGACACATCGGTCCTGACGTTGACGTTCCTGCTGGCGACATCGGTGTTGGCGGTCGTGAAATCGGCTACCTATACGGACAATACAGAAGAATCCGTGGCGCATTCGAAAATGGCGTTCTAACTGGTAAAGGTCTACCTTACGGTGGTTCTCTAATCCGTCCAGAAGCTACTGGCTTCGGTATCACTTACTTCTGTGAAGAAATGCTTAAGCATGAAGGTACTTCATTCGAAGGCAAAACTGTTGCACTTTCAGGCTTCGGTAACGTAACTTGGGGCGCTTGCATCAAGATCCGTGACCTAGGCGGTAAAGTTGTTACTCTATCTGGTCCAGACGGATACGTTTACGATGCTGATGGTGTTAACACTGACGAAAAAATCAACTACCTACTTGAAATGCGTGCTTCTGGTAACGACCGTGTTAAAGATTACGCTGACAAGTTCGGTGCTGAGTTCTTCGCTGGCGAAAGACCTTGGGGCGTTAAAGTTGACGTTGTTATCCCATGTGCTACTCAAAATGAGATCCACATGGAGCATGCTGAGAAGATCGTTGCTAACGGCATCAAGTTCGTTTGCGAAGGTTCAAACATGCCTACAACTAACGAAGCACTTTCTTACCTACAAAAGAATGGCGTTCTAGTTGGTCCTGCTAAGGCAGCTAACGCTGGTGGTGTTGCTACTTCAGCTCTAGAAATGTCTCAAAACTCTATGAGAATGTCTTGGACTGCAGAAGAAGTTGACGCTAAGCTTCACCAAATCATGGTTAACATCCATGACAACTCTATGAAAGCTGCTGAAGAGTACGGCTTCGGTTACGACCTAGTTGCTGGTGCTAACATCGCAGGCTTCCTAAAAGTTGCAGAAGCAATGCACGCACAAGGTAACTACTAAGATATAAAATCTTACATGCTCTGGCGAGCGAATTAATAGAACAATTACAAGGACCGTCTTAGGACGGTCCTTTTAGATTGCACAAATAAATATCAACAAAGGTTATTGATTTGCCGAGCCATCTTCGTTTATAATACATATAGAGCTTATGTGCTCGACAAATTTATATTTCTGAAGGTGCCCGCAAGGGAGAATAGGGAAGCTGGTTCAATTCCAGCGCGGTCCCGCCACTGTAATGAGGAGTTCGTTTCATATGCCACTGACTGTGAAAGTTGGGAAGGCGAAATGAACGTTGATACTGAGCCAGGAGACCTGCCAGCAGAATGGATATTAAATGGATTATGGTAACGTCCACGATTGTTTGCGCATGCAAATGTCGTGGTTCTTCTATATATAAAGAAGAAAACTGAATCACGACTTAGACTGCGATGCCGCGACGAGGTGTCGTTTTTTTATTGCATGCATTATAAGGAGGAAGCGCTATGCTTGAACGTGTGATTCAAGAAATCCAACCCGTATGCAGCAAGACCATGGAAAGTGCAAAATTTAGAGTCGATGATTTGATAAAGCCGGAGGGCAGTCTGGGTAAGCTTGAATCTTACTTTGTACAGCTTTGCGGGATACAGAAGACCATGAAGCCGACACTCGACAAGAAGGCCATTGTCGTCATGGCGTCTGATCATGGGGTATTTGAAGAAGGTGTTGCGGTCAGTCCGCGGGCGGTAACCATGGTTCAGGCTGTGAATATGACAAAGGGACTCACAGGAGTCTGCGCTCTGTCAAAGGCGGCTGGCGCAGAAGTCGTTGTCGTCGATATCGGTATCGATGCAGATATGAGCGGCACGGAAGTGCTTCATAGAAAAATCATGCCAAAGGGCACACATAACCTGGCAAAGGGGCCGGCAATGAGCCGAGAGGAAGCCGTTAAGGCTCTCGAAGTTGGTATAGAAGTAGCCTGTCAGAAAATTGATGAAGGCACCAGAATAATGGGCATTGGTGAGATGGGCATCGCCAATACCACACCATCATCGGCCATTGTTTCAGTGATAACGGGAACTGATCCTGAAATCGTTACAGGGCCTGGTGCGAATCTTCCTAGAGATTTGGTCAAGCATAAGGTGGATGTTATTAAAAAATCCATTTCAATCAATCAGCCAGATCCAAGGGATGGTGTTGATGTGCTGGCCAAGGTTGGTGGCCTTGATATAGGCGGTATGGCAGGTGTCATATTAGGATGTGCTTCAAGAAATGTTCCAGTAATTGTAGATGGTTTCATAGCCCTTGCAGCTGCGACACTTGCAGTGACAATCAAGCCGGAAGTCAAGGGGTATCTGATTCCCTCGCATCGGTCTATGGAGCCGGGTGCACAGATTGCAGCAGGCTATTTGGAGCTTGATCCGCCCCTGGCAATGGATATGCGCCTTGGGGAAGGTACGGGTGCAGCGCTGATGTTTGGCATCTTGAATGCAGCGCTTCATATGGAATCAGAGATGGTTTCCTTCAGTGAAGGTGGCTTTACATTACCACCTGCTGAAAAGTAGAACTGAATACTGAATGCGTGAACGGAGACGCTTGCATAAGCGTCTCTTTTTTGTGGAAAGACTGATGGATTTACTTTAGCTTATATTTATTTAGTATATAGTAACAAAGGAATTTGTTGTATAATTGATATTGTTATGATAATCTTATATTAAATTTATAAACCATACCAGATGAAGAAGGTGGAATAGTGATAAGAGAAACAGGCGTAGCCATCCGCGATATTTTGAAAATGGATAGCATGAAAAATTGCACAATTCTTGCAGGCGAGGATGGCCTGAACAACATCATCACTCAAGTAAATGTTATGGCAGACCCAGATATTCTAAATTGGGTGGACCGTGGAGAGTTTCTTTTAACTACGGCATACTTCTTTAAGACATCTGACTTGACAACACAACTGAATCTCATTAAGGAGAGCAGCCGCAAGAAGCTATCCGGCATTGGCATCAAAGTGTATCCGTATTTGGACAAGCTGCCTGATGAGGTTGTGGAAATGGCAAATGAGCTCAAGTTTCCAATTATTGAACTCGATTACAATGTGCCATTTACAGATATTATGACGCCTGTTTTCAAGGAAATATTCGACAGACAGTCGTCCATAATTCGAAAAGTTGAAACACTTCATAAGGATAATATGAAAGCCGTGCTTAAAGGTGGCGGCATTGAGGATATTTTGGGCAACCTTGCCAAAAGTATTGAAAATCCTATTCTTGTAAAAGATCATCACTTTGAGGAATGCATTCATATTGGTGATAGTGCAGACGCCCTTTATAAGGTCCTTGTTGAAGATATAAACCAGAGTCTTAGAAAAAGCAAGTCGAGCTTTAAATCCAATAAATCGTCGAAGGATCAGGTCATTATCAGCGGTCAGACAGTGGACCGTTTGATGGTGCCGATAATTGTGCGCAACAATGTATATGGCCATCTGATTACCTATGGTATTTGGAGAGAACTGACAAACTTCGATGTTCTAAGTCTTGAATCTACTTCCAATGTGATTGCCATGGAGTTTTTGAAACGTATCTCTGTACAAGAGGTTGAGAACAAATACAAGGCAGAGTTCTTCGAAGATCTGATATCTCTTGATCAGAAGCGTAAGGAAAAGGCACTGGAACGTGCGAATTATTATCGGTTCGACAAAGAGGGCCACTACAGTATCCTGACGGTCATGTTTGAAGACGACACCAACGAAGCTCAGGATGACAGTGCCTACAGTCAGGCGCTGATAAAAGCCATGTATATGATAGACCTGGCGTGTCGTGATGGCTCTAGAACATATTTAATGGCGAACAAGGGCAGGAAAATTCATATACTCTATATGTGGAGGAGTCGGGACGAGCATGCTAAGAATGCTTCACAGTCTGCTGTGACTATAGAGAACATCCTCAATACAAAGATGAATGCCTTGAATTTCAGAATTGGAATCGGACGTGTCTATAAGGGCCTTGAAAATACCTGCAAGTCGCTCCGTGATGCTGAAAAAGCAGTTGAAGCGTCTATAAACTTTGTTGATGATACAATCATTGATTTTGAAGATCTGGGCATTTACAAGATATTCTGTCAGGATCATCTGAAAGAGGAGCTTGTGAGTTTTTACGAAGCAACACTTAAACCACTGGTTATGTATGATAGAAAACGGGATACGGAACTCGTTAAGTCACTTATAATCTACTTTGAGACCAATGGCAATTTGAAAAAAATGTCAGAGAAGCTGTTTACGCATTACAATACAGTCCTCTACAGAATCAACAGAATTCAGGAAATCACAGGTAAGAACCTGGATGATGAAGGCGAGCGCTACGGCCTGCAAACCGCCCTGAAAATAATGAAAATATTGGATTTATAAGAATCCGTAAAAGACAAAGCAATGCACTCAAAAATAAGAGAAGGCCCAGTTGTGCTCGCACAAAACTGTGCCTTCTCTTATTTTTGAGTATATGGCGCGTCTAACGACATGGGCAATCACAGATTGCCCTGTCCATTATTCCAGCACTGGATACACATCCGCCTCATAGGCAGCCTTCAGGTTCTCATAGAAGTAGGCTTGACTCGTCATGACATAAGGAATCAGAAGGACCTGACCGACTCCAGCGGTTAGTGCTGTAAGAAGAGCCCATCCGATAAAGCTCAAGTGGAGCTGGAAGAGCTTCAATTTTGCCCCTTCCATCATGTCAGAGCTAAGACGCAGGGCATCTATCGCACTTATATCCGGATTATCTGACAAAATATAAAAGGTCATGGAATATCTATACGCGGCAATGATGCCTGGAATAACAAGCAGGACTGCCCATGCAAGAATAAAGACAGCAAGGAGTATGATTGCGGCGAGGGCTCTGCCGAAATCTTGAAAACCTGCAAAAAAGTCATTGTAGTCCGGGTCTTCAGAATGTATGAAGTTCAAATAGAAAATTGCAAATCCCAAATTGAGGGGTCCTGAAATAATAAAGCTGATGGGACTTCCAATAACGGGAATCCTGTTTAGTACAAACTGGACAATCAAATAAATGAGTGTGATGCTGATGCATGGCCACCAATTATCCTGGAGGATGGACCGTGCGCGGTGGCGCAGGTCGAAGTTCGATTCGAGCTCAGGCAGTGTATACATAAGGCAACTCCTTTATACAATCATGTTGCAAGCCGGTTTTGGACGGTGAAAAGCATGTGATGAAAATACTATGTGGTCCCCTTATACCCATTTTACATCATGCCTGTATAAAGAATATTGATGTTTTGTTATATTTAAAGTTTTGGGGGTATGTTATATTCGCGTGAGGAAGGAGGAACCATGGATCGGTTAATACAGTTTGAAATCAGACTGGCAGATTCAAGGCTTCTGGACAACCCATACAGAGAGACTGCACTGTTCTCGCGCCTGGCCGACCATCTGAGAAAGCAGACGTATGATGGCGTCGTTCCAAGGCGTGTAGGCGTAAGTGGATGTGCGATTACCCCGAAGATGTATTTTACCTTTAATGAAGATGTAATACCCCCATTGAATCCGGTCGGGCTAAATCGTAATATCAAGGCGTATATTGAAAAGACCAGAATCGAAGAGTTTGGTTTTAAGTGGGATCTGGAAGAGCCAGATGTACTTGTGGTGTTTAACAGAAACATGAAATGATTTGAAGAAGATGTTCGCATGAAAAACGGTGAATGTCTTCTTTTTTAATGTAGAAATCAAATGAGAGCTTGACCATTCGCACCATAAGACTTGACACCTTTAAAAGAAATAGGTAAAATAAACTTAACGTTAAATAAAATTTAATGTTAAGTTGAATTGAAATCCCTGAAATGGGTAACTATTAAACACAGTACTCGAAGCGAACGCTGAATCTTTCATGCCATGATTTGCATCGATGTATGACAGATATGGAAAGCGGACGGGTGATAAACATGAAACAGATGATAATGAACTATTTAAAAGCATATAGAGGTCTACCACGGGAAATCTACGTGATTTTCTTTGCGCGTGTAATCAATGCCATGGGGGTATTTGTGTTTCCGCTGCTGATTATACTCATGAATCAGGAGCTTAACATGTCTCCAAAGGAGTCCGGATTTGTAATGATGATCGGTGGCTTCATTTTCACCTTTAGCAGTTTGCTTGGTGGAAAACTTGTAGACAGCATAGGGCGAAAAAAAATCCTGGTGATCTTTGATACCATCGCAGCCCTGTTTTACATGGTTTGCGCATTTATGCCGATCACCATGATGACCCTGGTCATGCTCATGGCTGCAATGTTTTGCTATGGCATGTCCGACCCGGCACACGGCGCCCTTGTCGCAGACCTGACAAATAAGGAAAATAGAGAGAATGCATTCTCGCTGACATACCTGGGCTTCAACCTGGGGTTTGCCATCGGGCCAACGCTGGGGGGGCTTCTCTTTTCAAAAAGGATGTTTTTCCTCTTCTTCATGGGAGATGCTGTAACGGCTTTGATTGGGGTTGCGCTCATCGTTCTAATGATTCCAGAAACCATTGGACTCTCAAAAGATGACACAGCCCTATCAGACGCAGAAAAGAATGAAGAGGGCAGTATTTTCCGTGTTATCCTCAACCGACCGATACTCATCTATTTCTCACTGATTATGCTCGGATACAATTTCGTATATCAGCAGTGGTCCTTCCTGATTCCCCTGCATGCATCTGAAGTCTACGGTAAATCGGGTGCGGCGCTTTATGGATTGCTTGCGAGTTTTAACGGTCTTATTGTCATCCTCTTCACACCATATCTGACCTCGAAGCTGGATGGCAGACGGAACACATGGCGTATTGTCATTGGCGGCTTCTTCTATCTGTTTGGCTTTGGCGTTCTAGGGTTCATTGATACAAAGCCGGCATTTTTCCTGACTGTATTTCTAATGACGCTTGGAGAGATTATTGTTGTAATCAGCTTTATGCCGTTTATTATCAACCATACACCGGCTTCGCACCGTGGACGTATGAACTCGGTACTCCCAATGATTATAGGACTTGGACATACGGTCAGTCCTTATTTGATGGGAAGCGCACTTGAGTATATGGCCATCGCTAAGGCCTGGCATTTGATTTCTGTCCTCATGACAATCTCTATTATTGCCATGTTTGTACTGGATCAGCGGGAAAAAGGGAAAAGCATGACACGACCTGCAAAAGTGCATATTAATTAAGTTTTAAGAGGCTGAGTGTGAATCCATACTCAGTTTTTTTTTGTTCTTTGTTAAATGTTATGAAAATGTGAGCTTATTATTGTCAAATAAATAGGAATTTTGTCGAATATCTGCTATTCTATACAGTGTGGAGATATATACTATTGAGCTGTGCACGAAAATGCACATACCTTAATATGGATAGACGTGTTTCTGCATCAGTTAAGGAGGGGTGTACATGCTAAAAAAACTGTATAAAGTCGTTGTCTTAATGGCCCTTGTTTTTTCATTGTGCGCCGTCTTGCCTTCATTTGCAGAGGAAAAAATCCTACATGTTGCAGGTGACAGCAATTACCCACCCTATGAATACATTGATGAAAATGGTGAATTTAAAGGCTATGCAGTAGATATCATGAATGCTGTTGCAAAGGAAGCTGGTTATAAAGTGGAGTTTCTTCCGATGGAATGGGAAGATGCCATGCAGGCCCTTGAAAACAATCAGGTGGACGCTGTCCAGTTTATGTCCATAACGGACAAGAGAATGGAAACCTATGCTTTTACAGATCCGACAATTGAGCACACCAATGCCATATTTGTAAGAGCAGAGACAACATACATATCCGGTTTGAATGATTTGAAAAATGTGCGCGTTGCCTATCAGAGCGCGGATGTGAATCAGGAGTATCTTGAAGAAATTGAGTCCATCAAGCTTGTGGGCGTAGCCAGTCAGCCAGAGGCGATTGGAGCCCTTCTGCGAGGTGATGTAGATGCGGTTGTCGGAAATAGTCTGACCGGTAAATATATCATACAAAAGGACAAGCTGGGGGATCAGGTTAAGATTGTCGGCGAAGAGCTGGTTGGAAAGCCTTCAGCCATAGCTGTTCGGTTGGGGAATGATGCCCTGATTGATGACCTCAATGCAGGTCTCACGAGAATTCGGAAAAATTCGGTCTATGACAAAATCTATTCCAGATGGTTTGGCGAGTTTGTTGGCAAGGAGCCGAGATACATGGGGGAACTGGTCATTATACTGGGTTTGGTATTCGGTGTGAGTATGCTGGGAATCTCGCTTGTAATTTGGCTCAATCACAGTCTGCAAAAGGAAGTCCAGCGCAGAACCGATGAACTTCATTTGAATCAGCTCCTTCTTGAAAAAAGCAATCGTCAAAAGGACAATATACTGGAGAGTATCACCAGTGGAATTATTGTAATGGATAATACCCAGAGTGTTATCCAGTACAATTCGGCAGCACGTAAAATACTTAAGGAGCGCATCAAGCTGGGGCAAGACTGGAGACGGCTCGATATTGCAAGTAAAATTCAGGTTACAGGCTATCAGGATGCCTTGGCCGGGAGAGCCTATACCGATGCGGTTGCCTTTGAACGTGAAACAGGTGAAACAGTCCATGTTCAGTATAGCTTTATTCCAATAAAGGGACCGGAAGGAACGGAAGGAACCATCCTTCTGATTAACGATTTTACAAATGAAAAGGGGCTCATGGACCTCTTGAGTCAAAATGACAAGCTCAATTCGCTTAGTCGACTCTCTGCCGGGATTGCCCATGAGCTGAAAAACCCTTTGAACTCAATAGATGCATACGTGAAAAAGCTTCCTAAAAACTGGGATGATAATGAGTTCCAGGACTATTTCATGAGCGTTGTACCTGATGAAATCAAACGACTCAATGTCCTGCTGATGAACCTGCTTGACTATACCAAGCCCAACAGTTCCCAGCCGGATTACGTCGAGCTTGATGATCTGTTTGAAGAAGTCGACCGCCTCTTCAAGCAGAAAGTTGTTGAGAAGCGTGTGAACTTCATGGCAGATGCAGGCGGACTGATCTGCTGGGGTGACACAAGTCATCTGAAGCAGGTTCTGATCAACCTTGTCATGAACAGCTATGAAGCCTTGGCTGAGCGTGGACACATTCATCTTGTCGCAACACCTGAAAAGGACAGGGTTGTTATCAAGGTGAGTGACAGTGGGTCGGGCATTCCAAAGGATACCATTGAAAAGGTATTTGAACCTTTTTATACTTCTAAATCTGATGGAACGGGTATTGGTTTGGCCATATGCCGACAGCTCATTATGGAAAACGATGGTGAAATTTCCGTTGAGAGTGAAGTTGGCGTAGGAACTACATTTACAATTAAACTGCCGAAATTTCAAGTGAGCTGATATCGGCATATAAGCATAGCAAGGACTCAGACCTTGGCAATTTCATGCCAAGGTCTTTTTATATATCCCTTTTGCCTGAATAGATGTATAGACGCTTATGATGTAAAGACATCAAGGTAGAAAATTTACAGATTAAAATTTGTTAATAAATTAACGAGATACACAAAAAATCAAGAAAATACATCTGGAAAACTAATGAATATACAGGTAAAATTATAAACTATCACATAATTGAAAATACTCAAGCAATTGTATTTTCAGTATTTTTAGGCATCTTCTTGTATTTTGCTAAGTGAATTAAAAAAAACTCGAAATTGTGAAAAAAATATCTTTGACTGGCAAAATATCTCTGCTATAATCAAGGTGCTTAAGCAGAAGTAGAGTACTGAACTAAAGGCATATTCAAAAGGGGAGTATGATCATGATATCAATAATTAAATTAACACCGATCTTTTTAATGGCAGGTTTAATGATTTCTGGTATGGATGCATTGCTTGCTGCGCCAATTGCTACACTATACGCTGCGCTTGTGGCAATGTTCACTGAAAAGCTGACGTTTAACAGATTGCTCGATGCAGCTGTTGATAATGTAAAAGAGATGCAACTGGTATTTTTTATTCTTATGCTTGCCTATGCAATGGCGGAGTGCTTCATGTCCACGGGTGTAGGTGCGTCCATCGTTATCATGGCACTCAAACTTGGTCTGACAGCACGTACTGTCGCAGTGACAGGCCTGCTGGTGACATCTGTTCTATCTGTTGCAACGGGAACTTCGTGGGGAACCTTTGCTGCCTGTGCACCGGTATTCTTATGGCTAAACCACATCGTTGGCGGTGATGTTGCACTGACAACGGCTGCAATTGCAGGTGGTGCATGTTTTGGCGACAACATAGGACTTATTTCAGATACTACAGTCGTAAGCTCGGGTATTCAGCGTGTTGAGGTCATAAAACGTATTCGTCATCAAGGCGTATGGTCGATTTTATGTCTGATTACAGCTTCAGTTGTCTTCTTTGCTGTGAGTATAGCTATGGGCTTGCCAACAGAGGTTGGAAGCGCTGTAGAAGCCATTGACCAAATACCGCAAGATGTATGGGTGAAGCTGGGCGAAGCCAGAGCATCAGCCGTAGAGCTTCTTGTACAAGTACAAAATGGTGTACCAATGTTTATGATCATTCCACTGATTCTTGTATTGATTGTTGCGGTTAAAGGTGTTCCGACAGTCGCATGTCTGGGGCTTGGCATAATATCATCTTTGGTTTTCGGCCTTGCTGCAGGAACTGTAGAAAGCGTTTCATCATTCCTGGGTCTCATTTCAGCAGGATTTGAAGGTGCGGGTTCTTGGGTAATTGTCATGATGATGTGGGTTGGAGCCTTTGGTGGTATCATGGGTACGATGAAAGCGTTTGCGCCCCTATCAAGAGGTATCGCAAAGATTTCACAAAATGTACGCCAGCTGATGTTCTGGAACGGCACATTGTCTATTCTCGGCAATGCAGCTCTTGCAGATGAAATGGCACAGATTGTAACAATTGGTCCAATGATTAAAGAACTGCTTGACGATAATGTTGAAGGCAGTGAAGAAGACCTGTACACGCTTCGTCTGAGAAATGCCACTTTTGGTGATGCGCTTGGCGTATTCGGCTCTCAGCTGATTCCATGGCATGTATATATTGCTTTCTATGTAGGTATTGCAAGTATGGTTTATCCATTATATACATTTACTCCGATGACATTAATAAAATACAACTTTACAGCAATGATTGCAGTTGGCTCGATTCTAATTCTCACTTTGACTGGACTCGATAGGTTTATCCCCCTATTCAAGCTGCCAAGTGAACCTGATGTAAGACTGAAAAAGAAATCGAAGGCTGAAAGCTATCAGTCCGTTGAAGATGCAATTGCATAATAATGTCAAAGAAAAAGCGATGCCAAACAGCATCGCTTTTTTATATTGCAGATAGAATTGAGCCAGGAAGCAGAACTGCTCTGACTGTCTCGCAACCCGATTGCATATGAGGCGTGTTCGTCCTTTTTGCCTAGGAACATGAGACAGATTGTCTGACTTCGGGTATGTAGTATTTCTGAACTTGGTCTATGATTTCTTCAAAACTGGTGGGCATAAGATGAATGTCCATAAACAAATCAGACGTGTCTGTTTGAGAATATACAATCAGAATGTCATGAAGATGAACAAAATCATAGCCTTCAAAAGGAGTGTAGTCCATTTGTGCAAATGGCGTGTGTGGCATTCGTTTCATGGACACACTATAGTCAATGCCGAACTCAGTCTTGTCATTTTCATAAGTATCAAATAGGGCTCGGAGTTTCTTTTCAGGGCAAGGCATGTGCGTTTTACCAAGCTGTGAAAGTTGCTTGAGCTGCATAATTGCAGGCGCAATGCTGTTGCAAAGACTTTCTACAAGAATACACTGTTCTTCTGTGAGGGCCCTGTTCTGTTTGAGCAGGACAAGATACCCCTCTGGATCAAAGGACCAGGTCGAGCTAGTGATTGGTGCTATGATCAGACAGTTGGAGTCTGTGATATTTTGAACCAGGTCAGGCTGCAGATAGAGACTTAAGTCACAGGCTGTATAGCTGTGGATGCTGCTTCCATCAAGTGCGTCAGTGAAGCAAGCGGAATAGGGGGGCGAAGAGATAGCGTCGTCCAGCCCAATAGATGCAGTCACTCTGTAATCTGCTAAGCCGAGCGTATCTGATGATTGAAGAGCAAGGAATGCTGTCTCAACGCCAAAGGTAAACTGCAGCGTGTTCAAGGTGTTCTCACAAAGTTCCTTAAGTGTTTCAGAAGAGTTGATGGTTCGAACAGCCTTGTTGAGTTTTCGAAGCTGCTGGTTCTGAAGCTTGAAAGACTCCTTTCGCATATGGATTTCATCAAACTGTTCCGCGTTGGTCAGGGCAAGCTGGGCAATGCCCGCGACAATACTGAGCTGTTCCAGAAGGGTATCATCATAACTGACCGGCCCAACGGGAGCCGCAATGGTTATGCAGCCTGAAATGAAAGGCCCGGTCAGCAAAATAAGATACTCAGACGGGTAGGTGTCAAGAATATCAGCGTTTTCAAAAATCAGTGAGAGCTTCTTGCGGTCACGCTTAACGTGATATACCACACCGGCGGGGTTCATATCCGGTTTTGTGAGGATCAGGTCCAGATGCCGTTTTTCAAAATGAACAATGTCCTTGTAAACGCGTGTTGCAAGGTGGCCGGTGACCGTATCCTGCGTGAAAATTGCAGTGACGGAACTCGATGTCATTTCGCGGATGACATCAATGCAAATCTGGTGGATTTTCGATTTTTCCAGTTCCGACATGAGCAGCTTTGTCGTATGAGATAAGGAAGAAAGGCTGAAAAGACGTTTGGTGATTTCACTTTTCATTCGTGTATGTTCTTCAAACTTCAAAGCTTTTTCAATCGAGAAATTCATCAAATGATTGAACTGTATCATAAAAGTGAAATCCAGTTGACTCGGATCCTCTTTTCGGTTGAAAGGAATGAAACCGATGAGTCTGTTTCCGGAAATGAGGGGCATTATATATGCCACATTCAGTCTGTCCAGAAAGTCACCTTCAAAATATTTTTTCATGACGGTCTTATTGTCGAGTATAAAACCATTGTAGATAGCAAAGTCACTATGTTTGCAGCAGCAGGTTATGTCGGGAAGCGATTCCTTGTAGTTATGCGCGTATACTGGATGGAAAACCTCATCTGAAAGCATATAGAGTACAGCTTGCTTTGGATCGATCAGATCCTTGAAGAGTTCAAATCCATATTGTGTAATCTGGTCAATGTGGAGGTTTTGCGAAAAGAACTCAATGGACCGAAGTAATGCTTCGTAAGGATTTTGCATGTCAATTAACAATTTACAACACCTTCCGCTCAATCTAAGGCAGTATGAAGCTGCCGGTCTTTAACGTAAAAGGAACCCTTCATAAGTTTGTTGACATGCTTTTGAATGGACTTGATTTCAAGGAATGTTCTCGGAAAGATGTTGTTCATGACCTTGACCTCGCCTTCACCGCGCGTGCGGAGCATGTTTTCAAGTCTTACGACTTCCTTATTTGTTCGGTTGATATCATCGATGATATTTTCATAGTTTACCATCATGCCCTTGTAGGTGGTTTTAGCTTTCGGATCAAGGGTCTCGAAATTCATCTCAAAAATCTCAAGCTGGCGCTTCAGGTGATTTGCCTTCGAAATAATCTCCTGAAAGCGAATGCGTGTTGCTTCGAGCTGCGTCTTGATATCAAGACGCTCAAAGCCCTGTACGTTGAGCTTTGTTTTGCGCTCTTGTGCATTTCCAATCGAACCGGCGCTGATTTTGTGGGCTGCATGTATTTCACCGCCAATGATACGGCCCTTTTGAGGGTCGAGATTAATGCAGTCGGCTTTCAGTGTGCTGTCAATGGCATAAAGACCGATGTGGATTGTATTGCCTGCGAGCAGGATTGCCTCGTTGGAGAACTTTGCGAAAATATCCGTTTTCGCAATGATCATCGCCTCGTTTTTTCCATTGATTCCTCCGCGTATGTAGATGCTGCCGTCCTGAGATTCAATGCGGGCAACAGCGCCTACGCCGTTTGCACCCTTGATTTCAATATCCTTGGTGGCTTCAACGGAGAACTTATCTTTAACTGTTCCCTCAATTGTCACAAAGCCATCAAACTTGATATTTCCTGTAGAAAAGTCAACGTCGCCATGGATGTGCAGGTGGTTGTCGACGGTGATTTTTCCGTCTTTAAATCTGACGGCACCATCATGTTTTGCCCGAAGCACCTCAATGCCATCTTCAACAATCAGGTCAATGGCCCCCTTATCATATTTGAGGGAATAGTCACGCCCTGATTTTGGAGGCAAGGCACGTCCGTATATCGTATAGCCGCTTGTGCCGGGTATAGGTGGTCTTTTCTCGCCAAGCCAATCATACTTTTTAACGTTATCAATCAAATTGAGTTCATAGTGGTCTGTCTTTCCGGTCGTATCAAGCTCGGGCTTACGCTCAGAAAGCTTGTAGTATCTGTATTTGGCATCCTGTCCTGCAGTCGGGTGCTTGCCTCTTGCAACCAGAAGCTTTTGTCCGGTTTTGAAACCGGATTCCAGTGCTTCTGATAGAATACCCTCGCTTATACCGCTTTCATGCAGCAGATTTAGGATTTTTGTTGAAATATCTGTTTTCATGGCATGGCACTTGTCTTGTGAGAAGTTGACACGCACAAAAGCGGACATTTCATCAGAAGAGATTTCGAGTTCTATTTCAGGCTTGAGTGAACCGATTTTCACAGGCGTGCTGTCAGCATTCTGAAGCGCGCCCTGAAGCACTGTGAAAGAGCTGAGCTTTATTTGCGGCAATGTGCTTAAAATTCCGTTAAAGTCCATTGTTGTAATACCATAGCCATTCACAGTAAGATAAACCTCTTCATTATGAGTTGAAATTTTCAGTTTTTCATTTTCAAAAATAATCACTGGATTGACCCCCAAATACTCTAAATGAATGTTTCTAATATACAGCTTTGTTATAAAGTGTCCCACTTTAAATTTACAAAAAATGTGTGGCTCATACTAGAGACTAAGGTCACTTCATACAGTGTCCTTATCTGTAAATTTCAATGGAAGAACTGGGCTGTCAAACTCAACTCAAAATGAATATCAATTGATAATCGATACAAGCGCAAAAAATTCTGAAAATTTAACCCAGTCCAAAAAACTGGAACGACAAGTGATAGATAGGAAATGAAATACATTTGAATGACATGTCAGAATATGTATAATAATGAATATTCTTTAGGTCCTAATACCCAATAATTATATCATGCACAAGTGTGAAATTTTCAATAAATTTCAAAAAAAATCGACAAATGTAGAAGTTTGTCGATTTTTTTACTATTTTTATCGAATTGTTTTGATCAGTAAACAAATTTTCTGATTTTAGGCCTCATCAAGAAGGGCTACAGCACGAATTGGAGACCCGGAACCATCTCTAATTTTTAAAGGCAGTCCAAAATATAGGAATCTTTTATTGACAACCTTGTCAAGACAACAGAGGTTTTCAGTGTTTGTAATATCGTACTCCCCGCAGATGATATGTCCTGAAAAATCAGGGTCACTTGGATGGTCGATGGCTGGAGCATCTACCCCAATGTTGACTACCCCTTTTTCGGCCAGCCATTTTGCAGCTTTGTAGGAAAGGCCCGTATATTCAGTCTGCCACTTGTCTGTTCCGAAATTTCTATCATAGTGGCCCGTATACATTAGGAAAATATCGCCCTCACGAATTTCCTGTCCCGATTTTCTGACTGCCTGCTCCAAATCTCGAGGTTCTATGTATCTATTTGTGGGAATAGCTGTCAAATCAACACAAATGGCACTGCCCCAGAAGTATTCCATGGGCATTTTATCAATGGTCTGACCCGATGGCTTGTACTCCCAGACGCCATCGCTATGTGTTCCGCCATGCTCACTTATAAGCAGATTTCGAGCCGAAAAGCCCAACTTAGTAGACCCTGTTTGCTTCATGTTTTCCTCGTGTGTCATGTTGGTCATTATAAAAGTAGGCTGATGCATTGGAAATACAGACATTCCTTGAAAAATTTCCTGTGACAGGTCAATAAGCTTCAATATAATTAACCCCTTTCCTTGAGTTGTTCTTGCGCATATGCGTGTGAAAATACGTGGCGAATCGGTAATGACACTGCAAGTGAAATGCAATTTCTAACAATTAGAAGTATTTAGAATTTTTTAAAAAAACAAACACTTATGCGAATCTTTGTTGAGTTTTAACATTATCGAAATGAATGATTCACTATATTATGTACTCAATAGCTTTGTGTTATAACCATTTTCTCAAAAAAAACCTATTTTGACCCTTATCAAAATGAAACAAACTTTTCGCGTTGAATATTCAAAATATTCGCTCGCTTTATCAAAAATAGACAATGGACCCTGTAAAAGGGCTAAGATGCGGCAGAGTGAATACCCGTTTAGGGCAAAGCGTTGAGGGGTATTGTGCCAAGGTGGATACTTATTTGGTGAAAGTGCATAAAAAGATGGTAAAATAAAGGGAGGTCAAATCATGTCAGGTGGCAAGAAATACATACTTGCAGTTCCAAATTTCAGTGACGGACGAAATAAGAACGTCATTGAAGCAATTGTTGACGAGGTTAGAAAAGTTGAAGGTGTCAAGCTGATCAGTTATGAGCCGGAACATGATTTCAACAGAACCGTCATTACCTGTATCGGTGAACCCGGTCCTTTGAAAGAGGCCATGATGGCCATGGCTGCGAAATCCTATGAGCTTATAGATATGCGAGAACAGGAAGGTGCACATCCTCGAATTGGTGGACAGGATACGATTCCGCTGTTCCCGTTCAAGAATATCGATATTGATGAGGTTAAGGCACTGGCAGAAGAAATTGGCGCTGAGCTCCATGAGAAGCACAATGTACCGATTTTCTTCTCAGGCGTCAACTCAAGAAGTGAAGAGCGCAAGGCGCTTGGATACATAAGAAAAGGACAATATGAAGGTCTGAAGGCGCTCCTGGAAGATGAAAATCATCCAGACCGTGATGCGCGAAAGCCTGATATTTCAAAAGATGGCAAGCTGGATCCTAAAATGGGTGCAACGATTGTCAGTGCAGATATGGAAGGTCTGACTGCTTACAATGTATTCCTGGCAACGGAAGATCTGTCCATCGCCAAGAAAATTGCGAAAGCGGTGCGTGGTCCGTCAGGCGGATTCTCAACAGTGCGTTCTGTTGGACTCAAGTTCCCCGACCACGAAGGGGTTGTCGTATCGATGAATATGTTCGACTGCGGCAAGACGCCTCTGTACAGAACCTTCAATTTTGTAAAGTCTGAAGCGGCACGATATGGCGTTGCTGTGACAGGGTCTGAAATAGTTGGACCAGTCAAGCTGGAATATCTGCTGAACTCTCTTGAGTATTTCCTCGGCCTTGAAAACTTCAATGTATCCTCAATAATGGAAACACACCTGATGGAAGACTAGACCGTGCCCTGTTAATCATAATGGAAGGGACTCGCATTAGGAACGCGCGTTCTTTTATTAAATTAATTCGGGTAGTTCACGGGTAAAACGCAGTTTGACGATTGATAGTCGGTTTGACTATATACTCAAAACTGTGAAAGTGCCCGAATTAATGCACGCTTTATTTATTTGAGCATAGGTAACTAAAGTGACTGCGGGTTAGGATAATTAGGAGAACGAAGTAAAAAGGAGGAACTACTGTAATGAAAACTGATGTTCAAATTGCACAGGAAGCAAAGATGCAGCCAATCGTGGAGATTGCAGCAAATCTAGGACTGTCTGAGGATGATCTGGAGCTTTACGGGAAGTATAAAGCGAAAATCCATCTAGATGTCATGGACCGTTATAAAGATGCACCTGATGCAAAACTGATTCTGGTTACAGCAATCAATCCGACTGCTGCAGGTGAAGGCAAGACGACAACAAACGTTGGTCTTTCAATGGGTCTTAACAAGATTGGCAAGAAGACATTTACAGCACTTCGCGAGCCATCTCTTGGACCATGCTTTGGTGTTAAGGGCGGTGCAGCTGGCGGCGGTCACGCACAAGTTGTTCCTATGGATGATATCAACCTGCACTTTACAGGCGACATCCATGCCGTGACAACTGCAAACAATCTTCTTGCAGCACTTCTTGACAATCATCTGCATCAAGGAAACAAGCTGAACATCGATCCGAAGCGTATTCTTTGGAGACGTGCAATCGACATGAATGACCGTTCGCTTCGTGAAATCACAATTGGTCTTGGTAAAAAAGGCAATGGTGTGACACGTGTTGACGGATTTGATATAGCTGTTGCATCTGAAATCATGGCAATCCTTTGCCTTGCAACAGATATGCAAGACCTGAAGGCTAGACTGAGCCGAATGGTTGTTGGATACACATATGACAAGAAGCCGGTTACGGCTGGTGAGCTGGATGCGGTTGGCGCAATGGCACTCCTTCTTAAAGATGCCCTGATGCCTAACCTTGTACAGACACTTGAAAACACACCAGCACTGATCCACGGCGGTCCGTTCGCGAACATCGCGCATGGCTGTAACTCAGTTGTTGCAACCAAACTGGCAATGAAACTTGCTGATTATGTCGTAACAGAGGCTGGTTTCGGCGCAGATCTTGGCGCTGAGAAATTCTTCAACATCAAGTGCCGTTATGCGGACCTTAAGCCTGCAGCAGTTGTTATCGTAGCAACAGTACGTGCGCTTAAGAACCACGGCGGTGTTAAGAAGGACAAGCTTGGTGAAGAAAACATGGAAGCACTAGCAGCTGGTTTCGGCAACCTGGAAAAGCAAATCGAAAACGTTCAAAAGTTCGGTGTGCCCGCGGTTGTTGCAATCAACGCATTCCCAACAGATACAGACAAAGAGCTTACTTTTGTTGAAGATCGTTGTCGTGAAATGGGTGCAGATGCAGTTCTTTCTGAAGTATGGGCTAAAGGCGGAGAAGGCGGCGTGAAGCTTGCTGAGAAGGTAATCGAAGTTGCAGAGTCCGGCAAGGCACACTTCTCTCCACTTTATGAGCTTGAGCTTCCTGCAAAGGAAAAAATCGAGAAAATTGCTAAGGAAATCTACGGTGCTGATGGCGTGAAATTCTCAAGCAAGGCACTTAAGGATATCAAGAAGTTCGAGGAAGACGGACTGGGTGATCTGCCAATTTGTATGGCAAAGACACAATACTCACTGTCTGACAATCCTGCGCTGCTCGGTCGCCCAAGTGGCTTTACTGTAAATATCAGTGAAGTGAAGGCATCAGCAGGTGCTGGATTCCTGATCGCAATGACAGGTGACATCATGCGTATGCCTGGTCTGCCAAAGGTTCCAGCTGCAAACAAGATTGATATTCTCGAAGATGGAGAAATTGTTGGTTTGTTCTAAGGGCAAATCTGCATAAGTTCTATAGAGGGAAAAATTAATATGGCGCGGTATTGAATTATGCCGCGCCTCAGATTGATGATTTATTTACAGAATATTCTGTGATTACAGTGTTTCGTGGGGTTTTCAAATTAGCTGGGTATAAGTGAAGTGATGTGGCTTTCTCACAGACACACAAATCGTAAATCTGAGGTGCTGGCATAATTTACGATTGCCAGGTGTAAATTAAGGAGGCGAATGGGAATGAAGTACGATGTTATCGTGAAAAACGCGAGAATCCCTCAGGGAGATGACACGGTCCTGACCAATATTCTAGTGAAAGACGAGAAAATTGCAGGCTTCGTTGACACACTTGAAGGTATAGAGTTTGAAGAAGTGATTGATGCTGAAGGCAATCTGACGATACCGGGATGTATTGATTCGCATACTCACTTTATGTTCCAGGGCTTCGACCACCGTGAGACGACATTGACGGGTTCTGCTGCAGCAGTTACAGGCGGCGTGACCACAGTTGTTGATATGCCTTGCTGTTCGGTACCTTCAGTAAGAAGTGTAGAACAGCTTCATGAAAAAATTAAGCACTGGCAGCCGCAGGCTCTATGTGATTTTGGCCTGTGGGGCGGTGTGACAGGTGAGGATGTCAGACGGGGTTGGCTCGACAATGTTCAGAAACAGGCTGATGAAGGCGTCCTTGCTTTCAAGGTTTACATGACACCATCAGTACCTACATATCCACGTGTTACAGATCCTGAAATGCTGGAATGCTTTGCAGCGGTTTCAAAGACAGGCCTGCCTGTTGGAATACATGCTGAAAACTTTGCAATGTGCGATTTCTATGTGAATAAGTTCCGTGAAGAGGGTCGCATGGATGGACCAGCCTGGGCTGAAGCAAGAATGGAACTGGCAGAAAAAGTGGCGATCGAGCTGGGAATCAGCTTTGCGGAGCACACAGGTGCCAGACTTCATATCGTACATATGTCGACAGGCATTGGCGCCAAATTGGTAGGGGAAGCTAAACTGCGCGGTCTTGATGTGACGGCTGAAACGTGTCCGCATTATTTGACGCTGAATTATCAGGAAGCAATGACAGAGCATGGTGCTTACGCAAAAATCGCACCGCCGCTCAGAACAAAAAAAGACAATGAAATGCACTGGGAAGCACTTCGAAATGGATACATTGATTTTGTAGCGACTGACCATGCACCATACGAAATAGAATCTGAAAAGGCAGGTCGAGATATCTGGACTGCGTTCCCTGGTATACCAGGTGTTGAGACCATGGTACCGATTGTTGTTTCAGAAGGGTACAATAAAGGACGCATCTCACTGAGCAAGCTTGTTGAGGTTACGTCAACTAACGCTGCCAAGCACATGGGACTCTATCCTAAAAAAGGTGCCATGTATATTGGTTCAGACGCTGACCTGACTGTGATCGATCTTGAGCGCGAGTGGACGATTGACCAGAAGGAACAAGTTACCATGGCCAAGTACAATCCGCTGCACGGCATGAAGCTAAAAGGCAAGCCGGTCAAGACGATTGTCCGCGGAAACCTGGTTTACTGCGACGGCGAAGAAGGCGTACTGCCACAGTTCAATGACTGGGACTCAGTCTTCAACACAACTGAAGAAAACTGGTCGGAAGAGTATAAAGTGAGCTACCGTAAAGAACATCCTGAAAAGGTGAAGGGTGAAGTCAACGGAATCAAGGGGATCATGGTGAATCCAGGCTTTGGTAAGTGGGTTAAACGTCAGAGTATCCAAAAGCTTGATAAGAAAATCACTTACAAAAGCGTCAATGACTAAGTGGCTCAGATGAGTCTGCAGCATCCTGTCATCTATTAAATTATCAGAATAGCGTCAACAAGAAGTCAATTGAGAAAATTCACGCACATTGTTATAAAAACGAATGTGATGCATACACGGTTAGAAGGAGTGAATCAAATGCCACGACATGGTATTGTAATTATCGACATGCTGAATGATTTTATCGGTGAGAAGGCACCGCTTCGCTGTCCAGGCGGCGATGACATCATCCCGAATCTGCAAAAGCTCTTTGAATGGGTTCGCGCAAGAAACGCAGAAGGCAAGGATGACATTCAGCTCATCCATATTCAAGAGGCACACCGAAAGAACGATGCTGATTTTAGAGTGCGTCCTGTGCATGCAGTTGCTGGAACTTGGGGTTCTGACTTCATCCAGGAACTATACCCTGAAGGGGAAGAGTACAGAATTCCAAAGCGTCGCCACTCGGCGTTCGCACATACAGACCTGGACCTTTATCTGAGAGAAGAAAATCTCGATACAGTGGTTGTAACAGGTGTCTGGACAAACGTATGCGTTCGATCTACTGCGGCAGATGCCCTATATAACGCTTACAAGGTTATTACGCTGGCCGACTGCTGCGCGTCAAAAACAGATGAAATGCATGAATATGGTCTGAAAGACCTTTCAATCTTCACAAAAGTTATGGATCTGGATGAGTATATCCAGGCATGGGAAAAAGGCGAAGATCCGTGGTTAGGCGGCGGGGATCAAGCCAATAAAGTGGAATAGTCATGAAAAGAATCGTGGTCGGAATTACGGGGGGCAGCTGCAGTATTTATGCAGTTGCGCTCCTAACGGCCTTAAGGGAGCTGGATATAGAAACCCATGTAGCTGTTTCCAGAATGGGCGCATACGTCCTTGAGCACGAATGCGATTTTACAATCAGCGAGGTGGCGTCCTTGGCATCGGTGGTATACGAGAATGACAATCTTGCAGCTGCCATTGCCAGCGGATCCTTCAAAACCGATGGCATGGTCATTGTACCCTGTTCCATGAATACACTTGGCGCCGTCGCAAACGGTCTGAGCACAAATCTGGTACAGCGTGCAGCCGATGTCACTTTGAAGGAGAAAAGACCGCTCGTGGTTGTTCCTCGGGAAACGCCGCTTACCGATATCCATCTGGAAAACATGCTTAAGCTTTCTCGTGCGGGTGCCGTCATGATGCCTGCGTCACCGGGGTTTTATCACAAGCCTGAGTCAATTGACGATCTGGTTCTAATCATGGTGGGGCGTATACTCGACCAGCTGGGACTGGATGGCGGGCTTTTTAGAAGGTGGACTTAGATGAATAAGGAGGTGATAGCTTGGCTGAGCAAATGCTGCGGGCTTGTCTTCCAAAGTTAAAGGAAAAATATCACCTGCTCGAATGTGGAGAGCAGGTAGACTTGAAATATGAGATGGGTGGAATTCTTGAGAAGCTGGGCAATACGACACCAGTGCTTTTCAAGAACGTCAAAGGGCATAAGATGCCAGTGATAGGAGCCATGTTTGGTGACCGTGAAATGTTCTATGACTTTACGGGTACAACACGTGAAAACAGGCTGATCAAATACATGAGTGCCATCACAAGACCCATGAAACCAGAGCTGGTTCAAAGCGGCCCGGTGCATGAGAATGTAATCAGAAACGGAATCGACATTGGAAAGCTTCTGCCGCTTCCGACATTTCATGAGCATGATTCCTCCAGCTTTATTACAGCTGGGGTTGTCGTGGTTAAAGACCCTGAAACGGGCGACACATTTACATCAATTCGCAGGCTTCAGTTTAATGGCAGAAACAGTCTGAGCGTGCTTGTGACCTCAGAGCCCCTGTCAGGGATGCTTCAACGGTACAAGTCTGAAGGAAAGGACATGGAGATCGCTGTTGTCCTGGGTTATGACTATAACTACTGTTTGGCTTCACAGGTCGGCACAGATATTTACGGTGTGGACAAGCATGCGATAGACAGTGCGCTGAGAGGTGAACCGCTTCGTATCGTAAAATGCAAAACGGTTGATCTGGAGGTTCCGGCAGATGCTGAGATTGTGCTCGAAGGCATTATAGCAGCACGAGAATCTGAGATTGAGGGTCCCTTTGGAGAACTTATGGGATACTACGGATCGGTCAAGTCTCATCCGGTTATGCGGGTGAAGGCGGTTACCCACCGCAATGATCCGATTATGCAGATTTCCGCGCCGTGCAAGGAAGAGCATCTGTCAAATGGACTCATTAGGGACGTTGAGCTGTACGCCCATGTGAACCGGTTTGTAGAAGTGAAGGATGTTAATGTGACAATTGGGGCCGGATGCAGATTTCATGGACTCGTCTCCATCAAAAAGAAGCTTCCGGGCGATGCAAGAACGGCAATCATCACTGCCCTGAGCAGTACCAAAGACATGAAACACGTTGTCATAGTGGATGATGACATTGATATATTTGATCCAGGCGATGTTGAAGGTGCAATCGCATCAAGGGTTCAGGCTTCCAAGGATATCATCATTATTCCAGGGGCCCAGGGAACCGGACTTGACCCTTCCCATCTGCTTGAAAACACAACAGACAAGATGGGTGTTGACGCAACGAAGCCCCTTGGGGAACTTGGAAAAGGGTTTGAAAAGGCTAAAATACCTGGATACGAAACGATTGAACTTAAGCGGTTCTTTCCGGGTGTAGAATTGGAGGGACGTAAGCGATGAAGAAGGCACTTGGTTTTTTTGAAATCAGAAGCTATGTCGCTGCGTGCTATGCAGCAGATATTATGGTGAAGGCAGCCGATGTGACAATAAAAGACTTCAATGTGGTTGGGTCGGGTGTCATCAGTGTCGTTATTGAAGGCGAAGTAGCAGCAGTCAATTCGGCAATTGCTGCTGCGCAGGATGGTGCAGCGCACATGGCAGATGTTATTGGCATCAATGTCATTCCACGACCTGAAGGGGATATGGACATCCTATTTGAGGCTTAGAGTTAGGAGGAAGACATATGGCAAATGCATTGACACTTAGAATCATGCAGCGCATTGTCGACAAGAAACTCGGGCCGGCTGCAGAGACAATGACGACCATAGACAGCTATGAAGGGCAAGGACACAGCCATCTCTCACAGGATGAAGAAGGTGTTTTAAAACAGCTGATTGACCCTGTCAAGCAGAGAAAGCCCGTGAGTACCAGCAGGAAGAAGGATGCCCTCGAACATTTTGCGGGAACATACAATAAAGGTCCTGAAAAATCTGTTTCCAGAAGTCGTGTACCACGTACGGACTCGGGAAACAAAATGAATCTGGAGGCATTTGTTCAAAGTAAAAGAAAGTAGAGCGGGGGTGTATTAAGTGCAAGGTGAAGCGTTGGGCTTAATTGAAACCATTGGACTTGCAGCAGCCGCAGCAGCACTTGACGCAGCCGTCAAAACAGCTGATGTGAAGTGTATTGCAGTTGAAAAAGTCATTGGTGTTGGAAGTGTTGTGAGCGTGACTGTCAATTTGACGGGACAGGTCGCAGCTGTTCAGGCAGCTGTCGAAAGCGGTGTTGAAGCTGCGAGTGCTGTTGGGAAAGTCATGTCGTCACATGTGCTGCCAAGGCCGCATGAAGACGTCGGCAAACTTGTCGGAGCCTTCGGAGGACAAAAGAAGCAAGCTGATAAAAATGAAAACAAGACGGATCAGTCAGAAGAATAATTGAAGGTGCATTGTGCACAGAATTTAAGGAGGATTATTATGAGTCAAGCTTTGGGTTTGGTGGAAACTAAAGGTCTAGTAGGCGCAATTGAAGCAGCAGACGCAATGGTAAAGGCTGCAAATGTCACACTGGTTGGCTATGAAAAAATAGGTTTCGGCCTTGTAACGGTTATGGTACGTGGCGATGTTGGTGCAGTTAAGGCTGCTACAGATGCAGGTGCAGATGCTGCATCACGTGTTGGCGAGCTGCATTCAGTGCATGTTATCCCAAGACCGCATTCAGAAGTGGAGCGTGTTGTTTTATCTGAACTCTAATTGACTAAAATAGGGAGGCATGTCAGGTGACTGATAGAGAACGTATTATTCGTGCCTTTGGAAAACTCAATATGAAGGTTTCAGGTGGAACGACTGTTGGAAAATCATCCGAAATGCCTCCAGAAAAAACTTGTGCTGTTCTGCTGTGCGGAAGTGATATTTGTCTGACCGATGCATATGGCGCACTTCGCGCTATGCGTGACGATGGTTGGAGGACGGTGGTTGTTTTGACCAGAAGCGCAGAAAGCCTGCTTTCTGTGGAGGCCATTGAGGAAAGTATGCAGCCCAAGAAGGTCCTGCTTGAGTCTGAGGGCGTCCATATACAGGACCTGATAGATCAGATGGATCTGCTGGTTGTTCCCAATATGACGCAAAACACTTTGGCGAAAACCGCGGTGGGCATACAGGATGAACTGGCATCCCTGCTTATGTGGCAGGCGCTTGTCACCAAAAAGGATGTGCTTCTTAATACCAACTCCGTCTTTGATGGATGGTTCAGCATAGACAGCAACAGGGCTATGAAGAGAATCATGCAGGGGCATGTTTCGGCCTTGAAGGGATTTGGTGCACGCATTTTGGATCACTATGACTACCTGCGTGAGCTCAATGGCGGCAAGGTGCGAGGACATATGCGGAGCGCTGATCAACCTGGACGTGAAAAACCTGGTGTATCAGTGGGCAAGCGTGAGTTGACCGTTTCGGAGATTTCTTCTAAGAGGCTTCTGACTGAAAGTGATATTAAGGCACTTACTGGTGCTGAGGAAATTACGATCACAAAGGGACAGATTCTAACGCCGCTCGGTAGGGACGCGGCGATTTCCAGAGGAATTCGAATCGTCTACCAGCGTCAGTAGCACTGACGACAAGGGAGAGATTTAATGAAAACAGGAGTAATAATTGGAACCGTAGTGGCAACGCGAAAAGACGACAGACTGGTAGGGAAAAAACTTATGCTGATCCAGCCTGTTGATATGAATAATAATCCAATCGGTCAACCGATTGTCGGGGTCGATACCGTTGGTGCGGGTAATGGCGAACTGGTTCTGTTTTGTACGGGCACAGCCGCCAGAAAAGCGTGTGACGCACCAGATGCACCTATTGACGGCGCCGTTGTCGGTATTATTGACCAGATTGATATCGCTTCGAATCTGGAGTGGGGAAAAAGGGGTGAATAGCTTTGAATCCAAGTGTCATAAAACAAGCCATCGACTATAGACGCATGATCGATGCGCTTATGGGTGAGCACGATTATGCCGATTTGGTCCTTCAAGGCGGTCAAGTGGTAAATACCGTGACACGCGAACTCGTTAAGGTTGACTTGGCAATCAAGGGCAAGTATGTCCTTGCGCTCAGCGATGACGCGTCCCTCGTCGGCCCTAAAACGTTGGTCATAGATGTAAGCGGGAAGTATCTTGCGCCAGGCTTTATCGATTCACACATGCATTTTGAGAGCTCAATGCTTACAATATCAGAGTTTGCAAGACTCTCCATACCTTCAGGAACAACGACGCTTGTCGCTGATCCGCATGAAATCGGGAACGCCCTGGGACCTGTGGGCATGAAAGCCATGGCAGATGAAGCAGGGGTTGTACCCAACCATGTGCACCTCGTTGTTCCAGCGCTTACACCAGATTGTCCGCGCCTTGAAACAGCAGGTGTAGATGTCACTTCAAAGGACATGGAAGACCTGCTCAATTATAAGAATATCATTGGTATTGGGGAACTTCAGGGTTTCTCCAATGCACAGCATGTCTATAATCACACACCGGAAATCATCGATGATCTGTTGGCTTCAACGGCATATGCCAGAAGTCTTGGCAAGGTTGTTGACGGCAATGCGCCTGAGCTTTTTGGGAAAAATCTGGCTGCGCATATCATCGCAACTGGAGGAACCTGTTCTTGTCACGAGACGACAACCAAGGCGGAGTCGGTTGAGAAACTGAGAAATGGTGTATATGTCTTCATGCGCGAGGGATCAACACAGCGTAATATGGCAGAGTGCGTACGCGCCATTACGGAAGAGGGCATGGACTCAAGACGCGCTGTGCTTGCAACAGATGATATGGTTGCAGAGGATCTTGAAAAGCTGGGCCACATGAATGAAATTGTCAAACGGACGATTGCTGAGGGTGTGTCGCCTGTAGAAGCGATTCAAATGTGTACAATAAATCCGGCAACATATTTCGGCTTTAAGGACAGGGGCGCTTTGCTTCCTGGCAATTTAGCGGATATTGCAATTATAAGTGATCTGGACAACATGGTTGTCGATGCGGTCTTCATTGAAGGAGAACTCATGGCGGCCGGTGGGGAAATGCTCATAGACATTCCCGTCTATACATATCCTGACACAGTTAAGAATTCAGTTAAAAGAACACCAACTACTGCAGCTGAGCTTTCTGTTGAGGCATCAGGGAAGACTGCACGCTGCAATGTGATTGGTGTCATACCAGACCAGAATCTATCGGATGCACTTGAGGCAGTGCTGAAGGTAAGTGCTGGTGTGGTCGAGCCAGATGTGGATCAGGACGTCCTCCCTATGCACTGTCTTGAACGCTATGGCAGAAACGGAAATATCGGAAAGGGCTTTGTCAAAGGCTTCGGCATCAAGCAGGGTGCCATTGCAGAGTCGATTGCTCATGATACCCATAATATTCTGGTTACTGGTGCCAGCTATGAGGACATGGCTGTTGCTGTAAATAGGGTCATATCTATGGGGGGCGGCATAGCACTCGCAAAGGGTGGTCGTGTTGTCGATGAATTGCCGCTTCCGGTGGGTGGGCTTATCACGGACCAGCTGAAAGGGTCAGAAGTAAGCCGAAAAATCAGCGATCTTGAAAGAAAAGCAAAAGAAGATTTAGGTTGTAAAATCCATGCGCCGTTCATGCATTTGTCGTTCCTGGCACTCTCGACAAGTCCAAAATGGAAGATTACTGACAAGGGAATTGTTGATGTTGAGAATTTTGAAATTCTACCGGCAACAATAGGCGAATGATTAAAGTTGCTTAAAATCCCGAAATCTCCATTTACAAAGGTGTAGTGTAGGCGTTAGAATGGATTGGACATACTTCCGTCAAATTAAATAGAGAAAGGAGGACCGGTCTCGGACGCAGGGGGACGGAGACTCAAAGAAAAACAGGGGGTCATTTAATGACTAATCAAGCAGGTTTCCTTGAAAAGTTCTTTAAGCTCAAGGAACATGGTACGAATGTAAGCACAGAGATTATTGCTGGCTTGACGACTTTCATGACGATGGGATACATACTTGCAGTTAACCCGGGCATGCTTTCTGCAACGGGAATGGACTTTGGTTCAGTATTTACTGCGACAGCTCTGGCATCTGTTGTTGCAACACTTGTAATGGGGCTATACGCTAACCTGCCTTTTGCACTTGCACCAGGTATGGGTCTTAATGCATTCTTCGCATTTACAGTTGTTCTTGGTATGGGATATACTTGGCAGTTCGCACTCACAGCAGTATTCGTTGAAGGTATTATTTTCCTAATCCTGACATTCTTAAATATCCGCGAAGCCATACTTAATTGTATTCCGCTGAATCTCAAACGCGCAATATCGGTAGGTATTGGTCTGTTTATCGCTTTCATCGGTCTGTACAATGCAGGCATCATCGTCCAGGGCGCTGGTGTTCCACTGGCTCTAGGTGAAATTACAAGCGGCGCGCCACTTGTAGCGATCATCGGTATCATTCTTACGGGTGTTCTGCTGGCAATGGACGTTAAAGGGGCACTCTTTATCGGTATCGTTGCTACAACAATCGTTGGTATTCCATTCGGTATTGTTCAGCTTCCAGAATCGCTGGTGTCAATGCCACCGAAACCAATCTGGTTCGCGTTTGAATGGTCAAACGTTGGTTCGTTTGATTTTATCTTCATTCTTTTCACATTCCTCTTTGTAGATATGTTCGATACAGTTGGCACACTGATTGGTGTTTCTACAAAAGCAGGTATGCTCGATGAAGAAGGAAAGCTTCCAGAAGCTAAAAAAGCACTCTTTGCCGATGCCGTTGGTACGACAGTAGGTGCTTGTCTGGGTACATCAACAGTAACGACTTTCGTAGAGTCTGCTGCAGGGGTTGCAGAAGGTGGACGTACAGGTCTTACTGCTGTTACTACAGCTGTATTCTTCTTCCTGGCACTGTTCTTTGCACCACTGTTTGGAATTATTCCTTCAGCTGCAACAGCGCCAGCACTTATTCTTGTAGGTCTATTCATGATGTCGCCAATCAAGGAAATTGATTTTGATGATTTTACAGAATCAATTCCAGCATTCTTTGGAATCATCATGATGCCACTTGCTTACTCCATTGCAGAAGGTATCATGTGGGGCATCATGTCTTACATTCTTCTGAAACTATTTACAGGTCGTTCAAAAGAAGTACCGAAAATGACGTTCTTCATTGCCTTCCTGTTCGCGCTTAAGCTAATTCTTCCGCTGATTGTGAAATAGTGGAATTTGAATGTGTATTAGGGAAATGAAAAAATAAACATATTGAGCCTCTACATTTCGTAGGGGCTCAAATTGTATATAAGTGCGACGAATATTATCAGAAAATATTTAATATTCGTTCGATTTGACGATTGGGACAGTCGTTGAAGCTTAATGCGGCAAACAAAGAGGGCGCTCTTTGATTTTGGCATTAAGTTTTAAATTCACTAGGGACGATAGGGGGCTTCAATGAAAATAGAGAATTTTTATCGTGCGACATCAGTAGATGAAGCACTACAGCTCTTAAATAGGTATGGCAAGAAGGCGCAAATTGCTGCTGGATGCACAGACCTTCTCGTGCATGTAAGAGAAGGGAAGAATACATGCCCTGCGGTTATAGACATATCAAGTGTTCGTGAACTCAAGGCCATACGAATTCAAGATGGATATGTCACGATAGGTGGTCTTGTGACTTTTTCTGAAGTGGTAGAAAATGAAACAATCCGCAGCACCTATCAAGGTTTGTGGGAGGCCTGCAAGAGTGTGGGGTCCCCGCAAATAAGAAATGCCGCCACTCTGGGCGGGAATATTGCGAATGGATCTCCTGCGGCTGACAGTGCACCATCACTGCTTGCACTGGATGCGGAAGTTATGCTGGAATGTGCAGATGGAAAACGTCAAGTGCCCTTATCTGAATTTTACTTGGGAAAAGGGCGTGTTGACCTGAGACCAACGGAAATGATCACGCATATTCGTTTCCGAGACACAGACCAGGTTGGTGGTTTGCTGGCTTTTGAAAAACTGGGCCTTAGAAATGCGCTGGCTATTTCCAGAATCAGTGCCTCGGCCTATGTCGAGCTTGATAATGAGCGCAACATAAAGTGTTGCAGAATAGGATCCGGCTCCATTGGACTGACGCCGACACGGGAGTACGAACTTGAAGCCCTGCTGGAAGGTGAACTTTTAAACACTGCACTGATTGAAAAGGCAGCCGATGCCTTCGAGGCTGAAATCGAGAAACGGCTAAGGGGTCGGAGTTCGATGCCGTATAAGAAGCAGGCCATACGTGGTGTCATAAAAAATGTGCTCTTCAAAATTGTAGACCTTAGGGAGAATGGAGGCGCAAAAAATGTTCAGCCTTAAAATAAATGTAAATGGAGATTGGATTGAAAGGGAAATTCAACCAGGCTTACGCCTTCTTGATTTCCTGCGTGAAGACTTGGGTCTAACAGGCACAAAGGAAGGCTGTGGAGAAGGGGAATGTGGCGCATGTACGGTCATTTTGGAGGGCCGTGCTGTTGATTCCTGTCTGGTTCTTGCGGCGCAGTGCCATGAAAAGCATGTTGTAACCATTGAAGGACTCGGAAGCGAGGAGGCGCTTGACCCGGTTCAGCAGGCATTTCTAGACAATGGCGCAGTACAGTGCGGATTCTGCATACCCGGCATGGTGCTTTCGTCGAAAGCCCTTCTCGATAAGAATGACAATCCAAGTGAAGAGGATATAAAGCAGGCGATTTCTGGAAATCTCTGCAGATGTACGGGATATGACAAAATTCTTTCATCTGTCAAGCTGGCCGCAGAAATGAAGAAAAACTCGAAGTCAAGCGAGGAGGCGTAAAATGGCGACATTCAAAACCGTTGGGAAACGGTATAGAAGAAAGGACGCTGTAGACAAACTCACAGGTCAGGCGCTGTATCCTCAGGACATGAAGATGGAGGGGATGGCCTATGGCCATACGGTGCGTTCAGATAAGGCCCACGCCTATTTTACCTGTGACACCTCAGCAGCTGAGCAAATGCCTGGTGTGCTGAAAGTCATCACCGCACAGGATGTTACAGTAATGAACCACCATGGGGTCTTGTTCAAAGACCACGAAGTCCTCTGTGAAAAGAAAGTGAGACGTATTGGGGACCCCATCGCCTTTGTGGTGGCAGAGACGGAGGAAGAGGCACAGCTTGCAGCACAAAAGGTCAAAATTGAGTATGAGGTGCTTCCTGCTCTTTTTGATCCTCTTGAGGCTATGAAGCCAGATGCTGTACAGGTGCATGACGATGTTTCCAATATTATTTATCACTATAAATGCAGAAGAGGGGACGTTGATGCGGCGTTTGAAAAGGCCGATGTGGTTGTTGAAAACACTTATTATTCACCCTTTGTAGACCATGTCTTTCTGCAGCTTGAAAGTGGCTTGTCTTATATGGAAGAGGAAAAGCTGGTGATTGTGGCGTCTTCTCAATACCCGCATTTTGACCGTATTGAGGTTGCCGAAGCCCTTGGACTTGAAGAGGATGGCGTCATCATTAGAAATCCGATTGTAGGCGGCGCTTTCGGCGGTCGTGAAGACATCACCATGCAAATACATCTCGGACTGGCCACCCTGCTTACTGGGCGTCCTGTCAAGGTCACCTATTCCAGAGAGGAGTCCTTCTATGCACATTCGAAACGACATCCGCTCTCGATGAAAATGAAGACTGGCGCAAGCCGTGATGGAAAAATAATTGCGACAGAGGCCTACATAGTCGGTGATACGGGTGCATACGCGTCATGGGCCATCAATGTGCTCAGAAAAGCCGGAGTCCATGTACCAGGCCCTTATGAAATCCCCAATGTGAAAGTGGACAGTATAGCTGTATATACAAACAATCCATTTTGCGGTGCCATGCGCGGATTTGGCGCAACCCAGGTGCCAATCGCCTATGAGCAGCAGATCGACTGTGTGGCGACCGAGCTTGGAATGGACCCATTTGAAATCCGGCGTATCAACTGCATGAAGGTGGGTTCGATGACACCCAATGGACAGGTTCTTACGGAAAGCGTGCCGCTCATCCGTTGTCTGGATGCACTTCAAAAGATGATGGAAGGCGGTGGGGCAGATGATTAAGCATGGAAAAGGCATTGCGCTTGGATGGTATGGAACGGGTTACGGAAACGGATTTCCGGATGTATCCATAGCCACGGTTGAACTGGGTCCTGGCGGTGAAATCATTTTACGTGTGGGTGCAACCGAGGTTGGACAGGGTGCAAAAACCATTATGCCGCAAATGTGTGCGGAGGTTTTCGAAATCGATCCTGCCAAGGTTGTTATGCTCAGTGAAGATACCGATACCTTCAAGGATTCAGGCACCGCTGCTGCAAGTCGTCAGACCTACAATACAGGAAATGCAGTGCTTAAAGCAGCAAAGGCCTTTAAAAAGGAACTCTTCAGGCATGCTGCTATGCAAATGGGGCTGAATTCTTCAGTTGGTCTGAAAACGGCTGGCGGGGAAATCTGGCTTGAAATGCTGCCTGAAAAGAGAACGACTCTTGAAGCTGTGGCCACCCGTCTTGAAAAAGAGGACGAAGTACTCAGCGTAACGGAGGAGTTTATTGCCCAGACGACGCAAATGGACCCTGAAACGGGCCTTGGTGCGCCGTACTGGCCATACACCTTTAATGCATATGGCGTGGAAGTCGATGTCGACACAGATACAGGAAGAGTACATGTTACAAAAGCCTATTGCGTCCAGGATGTCGGTCGTGCGATTAATCCGGAGCTTGTTGAGGGACAGATTGACGGCGGTTTTGTCATGGGACTTGGCTATGCGCTTTATGAAGATTTGAATGTGGATCAGGGTGCGATAAAAAACAACAAGTTTGCAAAGTACATTATCCCGACATCCATGGATATACCTGAAATTCAAAAGGAACTTATTGAGGAGCCGGAATCTACAGCGCCATTCGGGGCTAAAGGGATAGGTGAACCAGTCATGGTACCTGTCGCACCGGCAATACTCAATGCGATATATGATGCCATAGGTGTCCGGATTCTTGAAGTGCCGGCAACACCGGAGCGGGTACTCAAAGCCATTGAAAAATCGGGCAAGACATTTCTCTAGGGCGTTTAAGGGGGAACATATGAGAGAACAAATCAAAAAGCGAATTGCAGTGTCTGCGGGACGTGAGAAAGCTGACTTGGTCCTCAGAGGAGCAAAAATTATCAATGTCTTCACCGAGGAAATCATGAGTGGTGATATTGCTGTTGTAGATGGAAGAATTGCTGGTGTAGGCGGTACCTATGAGGGTGAAGAAATCATTGACTTGGAAGGCAAGTATGTTGCACCAGGTCTTATAGACGGTCACGTACACATTGAATCATCCATGGCGACACCTGAACAGTTTTCAAGGGCCATTGTGCCAAGAGGTACCACGACGATCATTGCTGATCCCCATGAAGTTGCCAATGTATGCGGCATGGATGGTATAGAGTATATTCTGGAGGCAAGTGAGGATATCCCCATGGACGTCTTTGTCATGCTGCCTTCCTGTGTGCCATCTACTGATTTTGAAAATGCTGGCGCAGTCCTGAATGCGGCGGATTTGTCCAGGTTGATGAACCATCCCCGTGTTCTTGGTTTGGGAGAACTGATGGATTATCCCGCAGTCATATCCGGGGCTGATAGAGTTGTTGACAAAATCGACCTGGCTGAGAAACACGGAAAAATAATCGATGGCCACGGACCGATTATTGCGGGAAGGGAACTGAATGCCTATGTTTCTGCAGGGGTGAGGACCGAACATGAATGTGAAACAGTGGAGGAGATGCTTAATAGACTTCGACTCGGCATGTACATTCTCATTAGGGAAGGCTCTGCAGCGCGCAATTTGACGACACTGGTAGAAGGTGTCTCGAAAGAGAACCTGCGCAGATGCTTGTTCTGTACGGATGACAGGCACCCTGGCGATATTCTTAAGGACGGTCATATTGACAACAATGTACGTCTTGCCATGGAGTGCGGGCTACCGGCTCTTTCGGCCATTAGAATGGCAACGCTCAACGCCGCGGAGTGCTATAGGCTGTATGACCGAGGGGCCATAGCCCCTGGATATTTGGCCGATCTGATTGTCATTGACAACTTAAGAACCTTTGAGGTGCAGAAGGTGTTCAAGAAGGGCAAGCTGGTTGCAGACAGCGGCGTGGCGCTCTTTGAGGTGCAAACGCTGGATGATCCCCGTGTCAGGAACACCATCAACATTGGAAGATTTGATAAATCAAGCCTCGAACTCCATATGGAGTCGGACATCGCCCGTGTCATGAAAATCATGCCGAAGTCCCTTGTGACTGAGCATGTCACACGCAAGGTGGGCATGAAGGAGGGCAAGTTTGAGTATGTCAAGGAACTGGATATTCTAAAGCTTGCAGTCATTGAGCGGCATAAGGCGACTGGAAACGTAGGACTGGGACTGGTGGAAGGCTTTGAACTTAAAAATGGGGCCATTGCCTCTACGGTTGCCCACGATTCCCACAATCTGATTATCATTGGAGATACGGATGAGAACATAGCCGCTGCAGCACGAGCCATTGAAGAAATCGGTGGTGGGCTGGTTGTTATCAAAGACGGTGAGGTTGCAGGCGCACTGCCGCTTCAGGTCGCCGGAATCATGTCTGACGAACCGCTGAGTGATATGGATGACAAGCATGAGGTTCTGATGACGTGTGCCTATGACATTGGTGTGAACAGGGAAATCGATCCATTCATGCTGCTGGCATTTCTGGCGCTTCCAGTTATACCAGAGCTTAAGCTGACAGATGTGGGGCTTTTTGATGTTGTGAATTTCGAGTTCGTTGACTTATGCATACATGAGCACCCTCACACGAAGGCATAAGCTGGTAAAATATAGCTTAAGCTATTGACAATACAAGATGTAGTGGTTACAATGAATAAGAAGTCCATAACATGTGTTTACAGGTGTCAACATTTGACTTAATAGGGAAGTTCGGTTTAATTCCGACGCGGTCCCGCCACTGTAATGGGGAGTTTTTTTCAAAATCCACTGGCTCTAAGCCGGGAAGGGGAGAAAAGCTATGAACCTAAGCCAGGAGACCTGCCTGAGAACAAAGTACTCAAACCTACGTGGATAGGTGTATTGTAAACAACAGTTTTAGTTTACAAGTTCAGCCTTCCTCAGTATTTGAGGAAGGCTTTTTTACGCATAAGGTATTGCGTCCCACATCAAATCCCGCATTGGCATCCTCCGCTAATCGGCTTTAATACTCTCACCTAGGGACAAAATACAACAAGTAATAAAGCGTTTGCAATCACACAAACACCTCGACTGACCATCGAAATTTGTGGATTGCTTTTTTTTTACGCGAAAAACAAAGAAATGCATTGAAGTAGGAGTGAATCACCTGTTGTGCTCAGCACAAAACAGATGATTCACTCCTACTTCAATATATGGCGCGTTACGCGACATGAGCAGCCGCAGGTTGCTCTGGCATTTCGAATCTAACCAAGCAGCCGCAGGTTGCTCTGCATTTCCAATACAACCAAGCAACTAGTCGAAAAAGCTCAGGACCTGTTGTGCCTATCCTCGCATTTCCCCAAGCCAAAAAACCAGATAAATGATACAATAGAGGTGTAGATTGTAGAGGTGAGACACATGCAGGTTCGAGAACAGGATAAAAGTCTTGTATTAACTGACGTCAAGGACTTCAATGTAGGTCAAATCTTTGATTGCGGACAGGCCTTTCGATTTAGAAAAGTTGACGATATGGTCTATGAAGGCATTGCCTTTGGAAAGTTTCTGCGTGTTGAACAAAGAGAGGACACGGTAACGCTGTCCCCATGTACACAAGAGGAATTTGAACGCATATGGAAGCATTATTTTGATCTGGAAACAGATTATTCATATATTAAGGATATAATATCTGTAAAATATGAGGTTCTGAAAGATGCAGTAGCGTATGGATATGGCATCCGCATCTTGAAACAGGACCCGTGGGAAATGATCATTTCCTTTATCATTTCGGCAAACAATAACATTCCAAGAATACAAAACGCCATTGAGAAAATCTCGGAGAGATATGGAGAGCCCTTTGAAGGTCCTAATGGTCAGCTGTGCTATGCTTTTCCAAAGCCAGAGGCACTCGCAGAAGCTTCTATTGAGGCACTTCGCGAATGTGGTGTGGGCTACAGGGACAAGTACATCAAGGCCAGTGCGCAAATGATTGCACGGGGTGAGGTTGAAATTGAATCGGTTCTGACAATGCCCTCAAAAGAGGCGGAGAAGGAACTCCTGCGTCTTATGGGCGTTGGAAAGAAGGTTGCCGACTGCATATTGTTATTTGGATTTAATCAAATGCACGCATTTCCTGTAGATACTTGGGTAAAAAAAGTGGTATCTAAGTATTTTTTGAGTGAGGGCGTATCACAGAAGGAAATCCTTGATTTTGCCGATAGTGAATTTAAAAACTATGCTGGATATGTACAGCAATATCTGTTTTACTATATTAGAGAAGGAAATGGTTAAGATATTCTTATTATGCTATTTAAAATAGGGAGACGAGAAATATGAGGATTGTTCCAATCAAATTGATTCCCGAGGGGACAAAACTGGCAAAAACGCTGTATAGCGCAGACGGTAGAGTACTCCTGAGAGCGGGCGTAGAACTTGATAATGCAAAGATGGACCGTGCGACCCAGCTCGGATTCAAATCTTTATATATAAATGACGCATTCAGTACGGATACCATAGACGATCTGATTGATACGAAAACACGTGTGGAATCGATTAAGAACGTTAAGCAGAGCTACGATGCCTTTGATGATTACGTCAAGGCCTATGATTCCGGAAAGATGGGACAGTGGAAGCTTTCTGAAATGCGGTACGAATATTTGGGCGGACTCAAGCAGACCGCGTCGGGTATTATTGATGTCCTACTCAACAGAAAGAACCTGACCATCAATATTCAGGACATTAAACAGATGGAAGATTATCTGTATCAGCATACAGTGAACGTAGCAGTGCTTTCCGTCCTGTTGGGAATGGACCAGGGGCTTTCGGAGGATGATCTTGAGAACCTTGCTGTCGGTGCCCTCTTCCATGATATCGGATACAATTTCATCTCCGATGAGATTTTGAATAAGACAGGCGAGCTTACAGCTGAGGAACGTGCAGAGATTGAAAAGCATTCCTATATGGGCTACCAGCACCTCAAGGATGATGTCGATATCAACAGTCACGTGCGCATGATTGTTCTTCAGCACCACGAGTGGTTGGATGGGTCTGGATATCCTCACGGACTGACTGAGGACAACATACATCAGCTGAGCAAGATTGTTGCAATTGCAGATGTATACGACGCACTCACATCAGACAGGCCATACAGACCGGCACTTCCGCCGAGTGAAGCCATCGAGTTTCTGCTGGGTCATGCCAACAGGCAGCTGGACGGCCCACTGGTAAAAAGCTTCATCAAGCTCATCACGCCTTATCCAAAGGGCACACTTGTTAAGCTGTCCAACGGCGAAATTGGGATTGTAGAGCATCTTTATGAGAACTTCCCACTGCGACCAGTTATAAAAATAATCAAGCAGCTAGCTACGACTGTAGAAATGATCGAAATTGACTTGATGCAAGAAAAAAACATAGTAATTGAAGGTGTACAATACGAGATACCAAATCATTCTGTCGGTAAGTATGTAAAAAGCTAATTATCGACACGTTGTTCGGAGGTGGCTACATGGAGGTTTTCATTGCACGGCAACCCATTTTTGATAAGAAAAAGAACGTTTATGCCTATGAGCTTCTCTACAGAACCGGCGAAAGAAATGTTGCTGGTGTAATAGATGGGGATCAGGCAACATCCAGTGTTGTCGGAAATGCGCTGATGCTGGCAGGCCTTGAAACACTGACTCAAAATCGTCTTGCTTTCATCAATTTTACCAAGCAGCTCATTATTGATGAGATTCCAACCGTTTTTTCAAATGAAAATCTGGTCATAGAGATACTGGAGGACATTGTTCCTGACCCAGAGTTTATCGCGTCGTGCAAGCGCCTGAAAGAAAAGGGCTACACCATTGCGCTGGATGACTTTGTGCTGGACTATCCCTATGAATCGATTTTGGACCTGGCAGACATCATCAAGGTTGACTTTTTACTCACAACGCCACAGGAAAGAAAAATGATCATTCAAAAGTATGGAAACCGAAACATCCGTTTCCTTGCTGAGAAAATCGAGACACTCGAGCAGTTCGAAGAGGCCATGGCTTATGGCTATACCTATTTTCAGGGGTATTTCTTTTCGAAACCCGTTATCATGAAGCATACTGACATCAAACCAGCCAGTTTGAACTATATAAAAATTCTGGAGGAGCTCGATTCGAATGTGCCCGAGTATGAACGTATTGCCAGTGTCATTGAGGCCGATGTCTCCTTATCGTACAAGCTTCTGCGACTGATTAACAGTGCAGCATTTTATACAAACAGCAGAGTGACCTCCATCAAGCATGCCCTTGTCATGCTGGGCTTCAAGGAAATCCGCAAATGGATTTCCATTGTCATGCTCAGGGAGCTTGCTGAAGGAAAGCCCGATGAAATCATACGCGTTTCCCTTTTGCGTGGCAGAATGGGTGAAATCCTGTCCAATCAATTTGATCTTGAGTCCAGAAGGACGGAGGTCTTTCTCATGGGCATGTTTTCCATGATTGATACCCTCATGGGCCAGAGCATGGAGAACGCACTGACTGTGCTTCCCCTTGAGGATGATGTGAAAGCGGGCATACTTGGTGAAAAAAATGCATTTTCAGACCTCTTCCGTATCGTGACCGCTTACGAAAAGGGAAATTGGGACTACCTGTTTCTAAAAGCAAAGGCATATGATGTGGGACTCAATATTTTTCCCGATGCCTATATTGAGGCTGCCAAGTGGACGACTGCAGTATTTGACAACTAATGCATAGAATTTGAAGATAAAAATGACGGAGGTTTACCAATGTCTGATGACTTGAGAACGTATAGGTGCGACTGCAATGTTATCCATCAGGAAGTTGTAGATGCAGTGCGTTCAAGACTAGAAAACGAGAATGAACTAAACGAACTTGCCAATCTGTTCAAGGTGCTGGGAGACTTAACGCGGATTAAAATCATTACGGTCCTGAGGGGGAATGAGATGTGTGTTTGTGACCTCGCCGTATCTCTGGACATGACCCAGTCGGCAATTTCACATCAGCTCCGTGTCCTGAAGCAGGCCAGACTGGTACGGGCAAGGCGTGACGGGAAAATCATGTACTATTCCCTTGATGATGAGCATATTGACGGAATACTCGATATGGGCTTTGACCATATCCGTCATGAATAATTGTAAAAAAATTATTAACAGATGTAATAGAAGTAAATGGAAAATGCTCAAGCCTGTTGAAATATGCAGGTTTGGGCATTGTTTTTACTTTATTAGCACTCGGTTTTGATGAGTGCTAAAAATGCTTGAATTTACAATGCAACTGTATTATCATTAATACAGAGCGGTCCGGATGACTGGACTGCAATTATTAAAATATGAAATGGCCATTATGCCAGTGACAATGAAAGACTGAATGAAAATGAGGAGGAATTTAAGATGGCAATCAGACCATTAGGAAATCGAGTAGTTATCAAGAAGGTTGAAGCCGAAGATAAGACATCAAGCGGTATTATTCTTCCTGGTCAAGCTCAGGAGCAGCCACAGGTGGCTGAAGTTGTTGCTGTAGGACCAGAAGAGGAAATACAGGTTAAGGTGGGCGACCGGGTGATTTATCCGAAGTTTTCGGGAACTGACGTGAAGTACGGCGGTGAAGAACTCATTATTATAGAAGACTCAAAACTGCTGGCAGTCATTGAATAAATAAGTTTTGAGCAAAGGACATACGGCAGACCGTGCGTGTGCCATATGTAATAACATACTTACATGAATACAAACTGTTACTTATGAATACTTTGAATAAGCAATTGGAAAAAGGAGGTTCCTAGCATGGCAAAACTGATTAGATTCGGAGAAGAGGCTAGAAAAGGACTTGAAGCAGGTGTAAACCAGCTTGCAGATACAGTAAAGGTGACTCTTGGTCCAAAGGGTAGAAACGTTATACTCGATAAGAAGTTTGGTGCACCGCTGATTACAAATGACGGTGTGACAATCGCAAGAGAAATCGAGCTGGAAGACCCGATTGAAAATATGGGTGCACAGCTTGTTAAGGAAGTTGCAACAAAGACGAATGACGTTGCAGGTGACGGTACGACTACAGCAACAGTGCTTGCTCAGGCAATTGTACGTGAAGGTCTGAAGAACGTTGCTGCCGGTGCGAATCCAATGATTCTCAAGCACGGTATTGAAAAGGCTGTAGAGGTTGCGGTAAACCATATTAAAGAAGTTTCAAAGACGGTTGACACACGTGAAGCCATTGCTGATGTTGCATCGATTTCAGCAGCTGATGAAGTCATCGGAAACCTCATTGCTGACGCGATGGAGCGTGTAGGCAAAGACGGTGTCATCACAGTTGAAGAGTCCCGTACAATGGCTACTGAGCTTGAAGTGGTTGAAGGCATGCAGTTTGACCGCGGTTATGTTTCACCATACATGGTTACAGATACAGAAAAAATGGAAGCGGTTCAGCATGACCCATACATTCTGATTACAGATAAGAAAATCTCGAACATTCAGGAAATCCTGCCAGTTCTTGAGCAAATCGTTCAGCAGGGCAAGAAAATGCTGATTATTGCTGAAGACATTGAAGGTGAAGCACTGGCGACACTTGTCATGAACAAGCTAAGAGGCGTCTTTGATTGTGTTGCTGTAAAAGCACCAGGCTTTGGCGACAGAAGAAAGGCAATGCTTCAGGATATCGCAATCGTGACTGGCGGAACTGTTATTACAGAAGAGCTTGGATATGATCTGAAAACGGCTACTGTAGATATGCTTGGCCGTGCAAAATCTGTAAAGATTGATAAGGACAACACGACAATTATCGATGGTCTGGGCGATGCACAAGTTATTGAAGCACGTGTTAAGGAAATCAAATCTCAAATTGAAGCAACAACATCTGAATTTGACAAAGATAAGCTTCAAGAGAGACTTGCCAAACTTGCTGGCGGCGTAGCTGTCATCCAGGTTGGTGCGGCTACTGAAGTCGAAATGAAAGAGAAGAAGCTGCGTATTGAAGATGCACTTAACGCAACACGTGCCGCAGTTGAAGAAGGTATTGTTCCTGGCGGTGGTACGTCACTGATTACAGCCATTCCTGAAGTTGAGAAGCTGATTGAAACACTGGAAGGCGACGTGAAGACAGGCGCGAAGATCATTGCGCGCGCACTTGAGGCACCAGTTCGTCAAATTGCTGCCAATGCAGGTGTGGAAGGCTCAATCGTTGTCGATAAGATTAAAAACTCACCCGCAGGTGTTGGCTTCAACGCTCTGAGCGGTGTATATATCAATATGATTGAAGAAGGTATTGTTGACCCAACTAAGGTTGAGAGAAGTGCGCTGCAAAATGCGGCATCTATTTCGGCAATGTTCCTGACAACGGAAGCTGCTGTTGTGGACGAAACTGAAGACGTACCTCCAATGCCAATGGGCGGCGGTATGCCAGGCATGATGTAAGCTGTTTTCATCAGCTTTACAAAGAATATCAATCGTGTTAAACTCTTAGGTGCAGACGGTCAGTCTGCACCTTTTTATGAAGGAAACTGAATAAATGCACTAGGGGAGCACCTGCTGAGAGTGACCATGTCACGACCCTTTGAACCTGATCCGGATTATGCTGGCGTAGGAAAGTGTTTGGCTTAAAACTCAAATCCATTCAATCAAAGACCCTATGCATTTTGCGTGGGGTTTCATGTTTTTTGGTGGAAATTGATATTTCTATGGAGTGATTTCTGCACAAGCAGAGTCGGGAAGGAGGCAGCATGAAGTCGAATGTAAGCTTGCAAATCATACCTTCAGTGCCTGAAAAGGAAATATATCCGGTTGTAGATAAAGTAATCGAGTATATTGCTTCAACAGGTGTAAAATATGAGGTAGGACCAATGGAAACAACAATGGAGGGTGAACTCGATGCCCTGATGGATATTGTTAAGAAAGCTCAGGACATCTGTGTTGAAGCAGGTGCTGAAAGAGTCGTTTCCATGGTAAAAATTGATTACAAACCTACTGGAGTGACTATTGATGAAAAAGTTTATAAATACAGATAGACTGCCAGTTGCTGTATTTCTTGGAGCGCTTCTCCTGCTTTGGGAGTCGGTAACGCGTTTTGGCGTGGTCGCGGCCTACATATTGCCACCGCCGTCAAAGGTGGTCATGCAGCTATTCGCTGACCGGGCAAACTTGTGGATGCATACCCTTGTTACCCTTCAGGAAGCCGCAGTCGGATTTACGGCTGCAATTGCACTGGCAATTATTCTGGCGCTTGTAATGGATATGATTCCATTCTTCAAAAAAGGCTTTTATCCCATACTTGTAATCAGTCAGACCATTCCGATTATCGTACTGGCACCTCTGTTTGCCATGTGGTTCGGTTTTGGCATGATGCCCAAGGTGGTCATCGTCATACTCGTTTGCATTTTTCCAATTGTAATCAGTCTGACAGATGGACTCGAGGGTGTTGACCGCGATTTGATAAACCTGACAAGATCCATGGGTGCAGGTCCCATTAAGAGATTTATCCATATTAAAATCCCTTATGCCCTTGCGGCCATGTTTTCAGGAATACGTATTTCGGCGACATATGCAGTCATGGGTGCGATTATCGGCGAATGGCTTGGCGGCTCAAAGGGGCTTGGCGTGTACATGATGCGCGTTAAGAACTCATTTGCCTTTGATAAGATGTTTGCGGCCATTTTGATAATCGTTTTTTTAAGCATCATATTATTTAAGTTTATTGTTGCACTGCAGGGCGTGCTTATGCCCTGGACCAAGGAGGATAAAAAATGAAAAAGATAATGGCACTGCTGCTGGTACTTATGACAGCATTTTCAATGATGGGCTGTCAGCCAAAGGCTACTGAGGAACCCGCTGCTGCAAATGAAGCAACAGAGGAACAAGCGACGGAAGCTGCGAATGAAGATGCGGCTGAACCTGCTAAGGAACTGACAAAGGTTACAGTGGTTCTGGACTGGGTTCCAAACACAAACCACACAGGACTTTACGCTGCAAAGGCAAATGGATTCTACGAAGAAGCGGGTCTTGATGTAGAAATCATCCAGCCTACTGAAGGCGGTACGGCATCGTTGATCGCTGCGGGTCAAGGTGAATTCGGCATTTCATACCAGGAAGAAGTTACATATGCAAGAACCGCTGCTGAACCGCTTCCAATCAAAGCGATTGCGGCAATCATTCAAAACAACACTTCCGGATTCGCATCTCCTGTTGAAAAAGGCATTGAAACACCAAAGGATTTTGAAGGCAAAAGATACGGCGGCTGGGGTTCGCCTGCTGAAGTGGCTGTCCTAAAAGGTCTTATGGACAATGAGGGTGCAGATTTTGAAAAGCTTGAAATGGTAGACCTTGGCGCACTTGATTTCTTTGCGGCTACAAAGGATCATGCAGACTTCACATGGATTTACTACGGATGGGATGGCGTTGCTGCTGAGCTTAAGGACGCGCCGATCAACTTTATCAAGCTTCAGGATTTCGAAGAGAATCTTGATTTCTACACACCCGTCATCATTGCAAATGAGAACCTGATTGCCGAAGACCCAGAGCTGGTAAAGGCATTCATGCAAGCAACTTCAAAAGGTTATGAGTTTGCAATCAGCAGTCCGGAAGAAGCGGTTGAAGCACTCTTGACTGAAGCGCCGGAAATCGACAGAGATATTGCTGTGGCATCACAAAAGTACCTTGCTGACGAGTACGCAAAGGGTGCTGACAGATGGGGCGAAATGACTGAAGAAAAATGGAGCAACTATTCAAGCTGGATGTATGAACAAGGTCTGCTAGAGAGTGAGCTGAATGCTAGTGAAGCATTTACAAACGAATTCATTCCAGAATAAAAAACTGGAACTCATAAAAATCAATAAGCGGTTTGATGATACCTATGCCGTACACGATGTGTCACTGCATGTTGGAGACGGCGAGTTCGTCTCCATTGTCGGACCGTCGGGCTGTGGGAAGAGCACGCTGCTCAATATGATTTCAGGTCTTGTCGAACCGGACAGGGGTGAAATCGTCATTGAAGGAAACAGTGAAGGCAAGCGCCTGGGAAGATCCAGCTATATGTATCAGAAGGATCTGCTCCTGCCATGGGCGAAAATCATCGACAATGTGTCCTTGTCCCTTCGTCTGAAGGGAATGGGAAAGAAGGCTGCTAGAAATGAAGTCAAGGACCTTTTCAAGATATTCGGTCTTGATGAGTTCATGTTCAAGTACCCCTTCCAGCTTTCGGGCGGCATGCGTCAGCGTGCGGCACTTATGCGCACCTATGTGGACGGCAAGAGCCTGCTGCTGCTGGATGAACCCTTCGGCGGTCTTGACGCCATAACCAAGGCGAAAATGCAGGACTGGCTTTTGGAGGTTCAGCGGGAGCTGAAAGCGACCATCCTTTTCATTACCCACGATATCGAAGAGGCCATATACTTGTCAGACCGCGTCTATATCATGACGGACAGGCCCTCTGAAATCAAGGAAGAGATTGAAGTTGACCTTCCAAGGCCAAGAAACAGGCACATGATTCAGGACGAAAGGTTTACATCACTTAAGGAATACCTACTGGAGAAATTCTTATGATAGTATTTGATGCAGCGGCAAAGGAATACGATAGCTGGTACGATACAGCCCTTGGCAAGCATGTCGATGACGTTGAGACTGCCTGCGCCTTCAAATGGATTGATGCCTTGAAGGCGTCCCATTTTCTTGATGTGGGCTGTGGAACAGGAAACTTTTCACGAAAGCTGACAGATAAGGGACATCAGGTTACTGGCATTGACATTTCAAACAATATGCTGGACATTGCCAGAAACAAAGTTCCTGAAGCATCCTTTTATGAAATGGACGTCTACGACTTGAAATTCGAAGACAACACCTTCGACAATGTCATTTCCATGGCGGCCTTTGAGTTCATTGAGTATCCTGATAAGGCGATTACTGAGCTCATGCGTGTTGTAAAGCCAGGCGGGACAGTTATCATTGGTGCCATTCACCTGGATTCACCTTGGGGAGAACTCTATACGTCTGAGGCTTTCAAAGAGTCTGTATTCAGTCATGCCTTTCTGAAGACCTTTTCAGATTTTGAAGACATTTATCCGGACATGCTAACAGCTAAGGATGAGTGCCTGTTCACACCGCCAGGTGCTGAGGTGCTGGATGAATCAATCTACGAGGGCAAGAACAGGGGTGGATTCATATGTCTGAAATGGGTCAAGGCGTAAGTGCTGAAATCAAAGTGACGCCCATGCAGAGCCCTGATTACATTGCCGATATCGAAGCGGCAATCCGAGTCATAGAAGCTTCTGGACTCTATTTTCAGGTAGGTCCCATGTCAACAGTGGTCTCGGGACCCCTTGAGGAGGTTCAGGCACTTATATCAGAAATGTACAGGGTGCTGGCGGCACAGTGCAAATTTGCCATTGATGTGCGCCTGACAAATGGATGCAGTCTATAAAGTATGAAGTTGATATAACAAAAAATAGGAAGCCTGTCAGTTCAACCGATTCCGTGTTGAGATTGACAGGCTTTTATTGTTTATGTACGCATTATGATGTCTCTGTTGTGCTGAAATGAACCTTTAGATTTATAAAAGTACGTATTACAAATTAAACATGTTTTGAAATGGACTTATTGAGTATAAATAATCCAAAAGGAGGGGTTTCATGTCAACGTCAATGCTCAAAATAAAGGAAAATGTCTTTAAGTCATTTAGGAAGGCAACGCTGTTCATTTTCAGCTTCATGTTCATCTATGTACCGATCAGCCATTTTCTAAAGCCTGTAAATTTACGAGAGTGGCATCCTTCATCGACCTTCGCGATGATTTTTGCCGTCATCACCATCGCCATTGTCCTTTATGCTTCTCGGCTTAAATCCAACATTGACTTTAAAATCAATTTTCTGTCGTTCCTATTCCTGCTTGGCGTGTCATTTGTGTACACACCTGTATATGGAACGAACCCGCTGCTTATTGCACTTTTTATGACGGTCTTCATTCCTATTGTCCTACTGCATTCCAACAAGGCTTATGTTGTCTATATCCTCTTTTCACTGGTGGTCTTCTACATCACCATGTGGCGTACGCCAACATCAATTCTGACCCTTGGCGGCAGGGTGGAACTTGGAATGCTTCCAATCAATGTGCGTATTACCATAACGGTTGCCATGGCTATCATCATCGTCATTGCATCGTTTATCCGCAATTCGATCATTGATATTTTCGATGAGCTGGATACGTCCCTGAATCAGTCAGAGCAGCTGACTGAGGAAGCGCGTGCAAATGCAGAACTCTTGAAGGACAGCATTCAGCATTCTGAAGTGAAATTCATCGATTTGTCCGATGCGACAAGCTCACTGGTAAGTGTGTCGGAGCAAATTGGAAAAGCCATTGACGAAATTGCACAGGGGGCAGTCGATCAGACTTCCAACCTGAACGTTTCCATGAGCACGCTTAATGACCTTGGAGACAAGATCGACAACATCGCACAGACCCTTAATTATCTGTCAGAGGGTGCTGCAGCAAGTGAAGAACTTAATCGTGAAAGCACCAAGACCTTGGAGAACCTCCAGGATACCATTGAAACATCAGATCAGCTCAACAGTGAAATCATTGGTATCATCGACAATATGCTCAACGATTTCAAACAGATTATCGCTGCAATCCAAAACATTGACTCCATTGCTGGGCAGACCAATCTTCTTGCACTCAACGCATCCATAGAATCGGCACGGGCTGGTGAGGCTGGCAAGGGTTTTGCTGTCGTTGCTGAAGAAATCCGAAAGCTGGCGGAAGAATCCTCGGAAAGCGCGCAGAGCATCAATACCATCATCACCAATATCGATGTTCAAATCAATAATGCCCAGACGACCCTTGAGAAAATCAAGATTCAGTCGACGCAAACCATGGATACGGTAGATGAAACAACGAGCAATATCGCCAAGACTATTGAGTACCTGAAGTCCACCGCTGAAAAGCTCATAGAGGCCAGTACAGATGCTCAGATTCTCAACAAACTGAAAACAGACACCCATGACCGATTCGACAGTGTGGCCAGTGTCGCCGAGCAGTATTCTGCGACAACGGAAGAGGTCAGTGCCGGTGTGTCACGGATGATTGAAGATATTGAGCACATTGCACACAGCTCAAATGGAATTAAGGATGATATTTCAAAACTGGTGAACTGAATGTATGGCAAGACAACAGATGACCTATCTGATTTATAGATAGGTCATTTCTATGTTAAAGGTAACAGCTTTTATTTGGAAACAGCAGCCTCTACATGGTTTCTGCCGTTCTTCTTTGCGACATACAGGGCGGTGTCTGCCCGTTCTATGATGCTGTGTGTATCTTCAATACAGTTTTCCTGATTTACCTCTATGACTCCGACGCAGATGGTTTGGCTGAAACTTGCCTTGTCCCATACATGGGACTGGACACTCTTTCGAATGCGGTCTGCAATGAGCATTCCTTGATAGAGGTCTGTTTCAGGAAGAATCAAAATGAACTCTTCGCCACCATAGCGCGCAAGGGTATCAAAGCTTCTCAGCTGTTTTCTGCAAATTTCAGTAAAGGTTGTAAGTACATGATCACCGTAGTTGTGACCATATGTATCGTTGACATTCTTGAAATGGTCAAGGTCAATGATTGCCACAGCACATTTGGACCTGTAGCGTTTGATACGCTCTTTTTCGGCTTGCAGAATTTTAGAAGCGTAGCGCTTGTTGTGGGCGCCCGTAAGTGAATCTGTATATGTCAGCTGCTGGAGCTGCAAAAATTTCGCTGTACAGCTGTTCTTATAGCCTTCCAGTCCTATTAGAATCAGCAAGATACAGCGCACGGTCTCAAAGACGAGAAGACATGCAAGCAAGGGTCTCATATACTGGTCTGCACTCAGTGCGCTGAGGCTTCCAAACTCAGAGTAGGCTTTAAAAGCCATGAGTGCCAGTATGACGGCTATGAACCCATGCAGGCATATGAGTGCAACCATAAGTCTTTTGCGTTTCACATGGATGGACTCAGCCTTTACAGACCTGTCTGTGAATTTTGAAATGGCATAGATAATCAGTGCCTGTCCGGCAAGAACTGCAATGAAAACAAGGCTAAGCGGGACGTAGGCCCTCCCCATTATGGCAAACAAGGTGCTAAGTGCACAGATGGACAGTCCGACCGATATTTTATTAAAGGCCTGCACTTTGATGCTGGCTCCAATAAAATACAAGGTAGTGCTGCTAAAGAGAAAAAGTGTCATAAGGGCGAATTCGAGTGTGAATAAGTTCAGTGAATGCATAGTGGGTGTCATATTGCCTCCTTATCCTGTCTATTTTATCATGGTCATAAGCAATCAGCCACTGTATTGCATGTTGGGATATCTGATTAATTTTACCGAACATTAAAGGCTTTACTGTGTGGAAAGAGTAGAATATTCAAATTACAGGTGGCATTATATGGATATATTATGGCAGTATCATAGAAGCCCGAATATGGCATCAATGAAATATCAATTAGGGGGATGTGGATGAAACCCTTGCTATCTCATAAGGATGGATTGAATTATTTGTAACAGGTCAAAAAAACGAACAATTCAGGTTGACAGGTGAAATAAGATTTGTTATTGTGTTTAAAACCAAAAATTTAGCTGAAGAATCACTCGTATAATCCCGGTAATATGGTCTGGGAGTTTCTACTAGATGGCCAATAATCATCTTGTCTATGGGTGGGAGTTTGAGTATGCGTTTTTAACCTTGGTTAAGTCGGCATACTTCATTTCCCCTATGGACGTTTTATAAACATGCGTATGATTGTAAAACGAGGAAATGGAGTGCGGGCTTTTTTGATTTTTTGAATGTTCCGGATGCGTGTCTGTGCACTGGCCGTATCAAAGAGGCGGAACGGATCTGACGTCAGACGTATCGATTGGATTTTGGAATTGAGAGGCCAGAATTCATTATGAGTGAGATTGAATACGCGTCTATTGCATTTTGAGGAGGAGATCGATATGGAAGGCAAAATCATTAAAGAAGGACTAACGTACGACGACGTTCTACTGGTACCGCAAAAATCAGAGGTGCTTCCTAATGAAGTTTCACTGAAGACGAAGCTGACAAAAACAATCAGCTTGAATATTCCAATCATCAGTGCGGGCATGGATACTGTAACTGAATCACAGCTTGCAATTGCAATGGCACGTGAAGGTGGAATCGGTATCATCCATAAGAATATGTCCATAGAGAAGCAGGCGCTTGAAGTTGACCGTGTAAAACGATGTGAGCATGGCGTTATTGTGAATCCTTTTTATCTTCAGCCGGACAACAAGGTGGCAGATGCACTGGAAATCATGCAGCGTTACAGAATATCAGGTGTTCCGATTGTGAATTCCGATGATACTCTTGTAGGCATCATTACAAACCGTGACATTCGTTTCGAGGGTGACCCGGAGAAATTCATCCACGAAGTCATGACAAGCGATGATCTGGTTACAGGTCATGAGGGCATTTCGCTTACAGAAGCTGAAAAGGTTCTTAAGTCTAGAAAAATTGAGAAGCTTCCACTTGTTGATGAGAACAACAAGCTGAAAGGTCTTATTACAATAAAGGATATTGAGAAAGTTGTCATTTATCCAAACCGTGCAACTGATTCACAAGGCAGACTGCTTGCAGGTGCTGCTGTTGGAATCGGTTCAGACATGATGGACCGTGTAAGTGCACTTGCAGAAGCAGGCGTCGATGTTATCGCGCTTGATTCAGCACACGGACACAGCCAAAATATTATCAACGCAGTTAAGATAATCAAGGAAAGCTATCCTGACCTTCAACTGATTGCAGGTAATGTTGCAACGGCAGCAGCTACTGAAGATCTGATTAAAGCGGGTGCTGACTGTGTTAAGGTGGGGATTGGCCCTGGCTCGATCTGTACGACACGTGTTGTTGCGGGCGTAGGTGTTCCACAGCTTACGGCGGTAATGGACTGTGCAGAGGTAGGTAAGAAATACGGCGTGCCTGTAATTGCTGACGGCGGTATCAAGTACTCTGGCGACCTGCCAAAGGCAATCGCAGCAGGTGCTGATACAGTAATGCTGGGTTCTCTCTTTGCTGGAACTGAGGAAAGTCCTGGCGAACTGGTTATGTACCAGGGAAGAAGCTTCAAAGTATACCGCGGTATGGGTTCTGAAGGCGCTATGTCTGCAGGCAGCGGCGACAGATACTTCCAGAACGATACAAAGAAATTTGTACCGGAAGGCGTTGAAGGTCGTGTTCCATACAGAGGAAAAATCAAAGATATGATCTATCAGCTTATTGGCGGTCTGAAATCAGGTATGGGCTACTGTGGCACACCTGATATCGAAGCGCTGAAAGCAGACGGCAGATTTGTAAGAATCACAGGTGCGGGTCTTCAGGAATCGCATCCGCATGATGTTCAAATTACAAAAGAGCCACCGAACTATTCGGTTCAGAGATAGACAGTTCTGAAATACGTTAACGATCGCGCCATCAAGGCCGGGAGTGCCCTGTTCAATCTCCCCGTTTGAACAGTCTGGGACTTGATGACACGATTAATTAAATAAGAATGGCTAAATAAATGTCTCGTCCAAGACTCGTCCAAAATTTATTTAGCCTTTCTTTAATTTCACAGCCCAAATCTTTGATTTGGCTGCTGTGATTTACTCAGCGACCGAAGGAAGTCGAGTGTCTTCTTGACTGCCCGAAGGGCCTGTACAGCCCAAATCTTTGATTTGGCTGCTGTGATTTACTCAGCGACCGAAGGAAGTCGAGTGTCTTCTTGACTGCCCGAAGGGCCGTGCTGTGTATTTTATGTAATTTGTGGAAATCCTTTAGTTTTAGGTAATTAAATATTATTATATATATAATGGGTGTCTAACGTTGATTCTAAGTTGTTTGAAATAATTGGAGGCTAAGATGCAAGGAAGAGAAACGGTTCTGATTGTTGACTTTGGTGGTCAGTATAATCAGCTAATTGCACGTCGTGTACGTGAAGCGGGCGTATACAGTGAAGTTGTATCCTGGAAGAATGCACTTGAGAAGGCTAAAGAACTTATGCCGAAGGGCATCATTTTTACAGGTGGTCCGAATTCAGTTTACGCTGAAGGTGCACCAACACTGGACAAAGAGATCTTTGAACTGGGTGTGCCTGTATTGGGCATCTGCTACGGCATGCAGCTGATGAGCCACGTGCTTGGCGGTAAGGTTGACCGTGCCAAGGACAGAGAGTACGGAAAAATCCAGCTGAACGTCATCAGTGACGATACGCTGTTCAAAGGCATTGAGTCTTCACAGTGCTGGATGAGCCATAATGACTACGTTGCAGAAGCTCCAAAGGGATTTGATATCATTGCGGATACGGACAACTGTCCGGTTGCGGCAATCGAGAATAAAGGCAAGAACCTGTATGGCGTTCAGTTCCATGCAGAGGTAGAGCATACGCCATTCGGTCGTCAAATGATTACGAACTTCCTTTACGAGGTTTGTGGCTGTGCAGGCGATTGGGACATGGGCGATTTTGCCAAGCGTGAAATCGAGCGTATTCGTGAGAAGGTTGGCAGCAAGAAGGTCCTATGTGCACTTAGCGGTGGCGTAGACTCGTCTGTTGCGGCTGTAATGGTTCACGAAGCAGTAGGTGACCAGCTGACATGTATCTTCGTTGACCACGGTCTTCTGAGAAAGAACGAAGGCGACGAAGTAGAAGCTGTTTTCAAGAACGAGTTCCAAATGAACTTCATTCGTGTAGATGCTAAAGAGCGTTTCATGAATCGTCTCGCTGGTGTTTCTGATCCAGAAACAAAGCGTAAGATCATCGGTGAAGAGTTCATCCGTGTATTTGAAGCAGAGGCAAACAAGCTTCAAGATATTGATTACCTTGTTCAAGGTACAGTTTATCCTGACGTTATCGAGTCTGGTACAGACACGGCAGAAGTCATCAAGAGCCACCACAACGTTGGCGGTCTTCCTGAAGACATGCAGTTCAGCCTGATTGAACCACTGCGTGACCTTTTCAAGGATGAAGTGCGTAAGGTTGGTCTGGAAGTTGGCCTAGACGAAAAAATCGTTTGGAGACAACCATTCCCAGGACCAGGACTTGCTATCCGTATTCTTGGTGAAATCACTGAAGATGCGCTGCACCTGGTACGTGAATCGGACGCTATCCTGCGTGAAGAAATCCGCCTTGCAGGTCTTGAAAGAGACGTATGGCAGTACTTCACAGTGCTACCAAATGTTCGCTCTGTTGGTGTTATGGGCGACGAAAGAACATACTCGCACGCAATCGGTATTCGTGCGGTAACATCAATCGACGGTATGACTTCAGACTGGGCACGCCTGCCTTATGAAGTACTTGATAAGATTTCAAGCCGTATTGTCAATGAAGTGAACGGCGTAAACAGAATTCTTTATGATGTGACTTCTAAGCCACCTTCAACGATTGAGTGGGAATAGAAAAGCAACCAACCCCGAAAACATATTTTTCGGGGTTTTCATTTTGGCAGGGTGAAAGTATGGAAACGTAAACTTTACCCGTAAGTTAAATAAATTTGAACACCTGATGGAAAATGGCTCTATCGTAAGTAATTACTATCGATAGAGCCATTTTTCTATGCCTATTTTCTTTGAGTGTGCTCATATGCTTAAGAAAACGACTTGACAGGTTGAATAATTGAACGCATAATGTGAGTGTGCTCAAATATGAGTATACTCATTATTATAGTTTTTCAAAATGAAAAATGGAATTGAGGAGGTCTTGTGATGAAAAGAAGAGGAATACTTGTGGCGGCAGCGTTGCTTGCCCTGTCAGGCACAATTATGTATTATGGCAATTTCAGCGGGGAAGCACTTCAGCAAACGGAAAGGGTCGGAAAACCTGTACAAGTAGAGAAAGTAGAAGTGACCGTTAATCGGGAGGCACTTGATTATATAGGTGTTGTAGAGCCGGAAAAGTATAAACAGATCAGCTCCAAATACAATGGAAAGGTAGACCAGGTCCATATTAAGAAAGGAGATACAATACAAAAAGGTCAAGTATTGATCACGATGGAGCAGAAGGACCACCAATTGGAACTGGTTGCTGCACAAGCCGATGTGGATGCCAGTACAGCACAGTTGAGAAAGGTCAAAAGTGCCTTGGATTACTCGAATGAAAACCTGGACCGCATGAGAACACTCTATGAGAGTGGCGCTTTGGCTGAACAGCAATATGACTTGATGGTCATGGAAAATCAGACGCTGCAATCTGATTATCAGAGTGCTGAGGAGTTGGTAAACAAAGCTCAGGCCAATTGGTCTTACAAGTCCAATGTGCTATCTGACACAAAGATAAGGGCTGATATTGAGGGGCATGTCGTTGAAGTCCTTTACAAAGAAGGCGAGAATATTGCAGCAGGTTATCCGATTGTAGTAGTCCGTGGAAACACCTATGTGATGCATGTTGGTGTTTCGCAGAAAGACATCTCAAAAATCAGCCTCGAGACTGAGGTTCAGGTGATCTTGAATCACGGGAGCATATCTGGGCAAATCACAAACATTGGTCAGGTACCAAATCAGGAAACAAGAACTTATCCGGTGGAAGTCTTGTTGCATACGGAGGATACCCAGCTGGGTGCGATTGGAAAAGTGGATTTTTTATTGGGACAAACTCAAGGCATTAAGATCCCAATTAACACCCTTTTTTCAGGTGAAGAAGATTTTGTCTATACGGTTGTGGACGGCATTGTTGTTAAAAAAGTCGTCAGGCTTGAAGAAGTTGATGAGAAATATGTTTATGTCCAAGGACTGGTATCGGGTGATCAGTTGATTGTAAGAGGGATGAAGCGTGTAAAACCAGGTGAGTCCGTCACTGTTGTGATGCAATAGTCAGAGGTGAAGAAGAATGAAAACATTAGTAGAAGGTGCAATAAAATATCGCAAGATTACACTTGTTATGATGGTTGTCTTGGCGGCATTGGGGATATTTAATTACAACAATATACCAAAATATGATTCACCTCAGGTGAGCATGCCCTATGCCCAGATTACAGTCATATATCCAGGTGCTGCGCCTGAAGAAGTTGAACGCCTGGTCACAAAAAAGCTGGAAGATGAAGCTTATGAGCTTGAGGGCTATGACTTTATGCAAACAATCTCCATGGACAGTGTTTCGGTGATGCTGTTGGCTTTGAAAGTGGATGTCGACGAAGACGAGGTTTTTGCAGATCTCAGGAGGCGCATGCAACGTATACAGGGAGAACTGCCAACCGAATGTCTGCCGATAGAAATTGATACTAAGTTGGCTGAAACAGCTGGGATTCTCATCAGTTTGTCCGGTCAAGGCTATAGTTATGAAGACTTGGCAGACTATGCGGAAATGATTGAGAAGCAAATGACTGAGGTTGAGGGCATATCTATGTTCAAGACCATTGGTGATTTAAAGTCGGATTTGGTTATCGAGGTGGACCATGAAAGACTCAACTACTATCGATTCTCCTATATGGATATCGTACAAATCATTCAGGCACAAAACTTGGAAATTCCTTCTGGTAAGATTAACGACGGCGAGACAAAAATCAATGTCAAAACGAAGGGGACATTTACAGAAGTCAGCGATGTGGAGAATATCATCATCGATGTGGAGAATATCATCATCGATGTGTCGGCAAAGGATGGTTCAATGGTGCGCTTAAAGGATGTGGCAGACATTTACTTTGAGCTTGAGAACTCCGCACAAAAGATTAAGGATAATGGCGAGCCTGCAGTGCTTTTGGCGGGTTACTTCAAAAAGAATGAAAATATCATCATTGTCGGTAAATCGGTAGAAGAAAAAATAGAAGAGATTAAGAGCTTGTTACCGGCAGATGTCAAGTTCAACAAAGTTTCCTATCAGCCCGAGGTTGTCGGAACAGCTGTAGATGACTTCGTCGGAAACTTAATCCAGGGAATTGTACTGGTAATCATTGTTGTCTTTGTTGGGATGGGCCTTAAAAATGCCCTGGTCGTGTCAACTGCAATTCCCCTGTCAATATTGCTGACTTTTTCTATTATGCGGATTTTTGGCATAGAAGTTCACATGATGTCAATTGCTGGTTTGATCATTGCCCTGGGCATGCTCGTCGATAATGCCATTGTTGTCAGTGATGCCATACAGGTGAAGCTGGATGAAGGCGACGATAAGCTTCCAGCTTGTGTTGAAGGTGTGCGAGAGGTTGCGATTCCGATTCTAACCTCTACCCTGACAACTGTGGCTGTATTTATGCCCCTCATGCTCCTCAACTCTGTAACGGGTCAGTTCATATTCAGTATCCCAGCCATAGTCACTATTGCTCTCTTGTCATCATATGCTGTTGCGATATTGGTAACGCCGACCATGGCCTATCTTTTCTTTAAGAAGAGCAAACAGAAGAAGCACGGTCGAATGGTACAGACTTTCTTCAATAACTTGCTGAGCTTTAGCCTGAAGCACAAACTAGTCGTAGCAGGTCTTGTGGTAATCGTCATTGTCGGGACCGGTCATATTTCCAAGTATATTGGCTTGCAGTTCTTTCCTAAGGCTAATCTGGATATGATTTATATCAACGTCAATAGTGATGTTGATGCTGATTTGGACTATACAGAATCCCTGGTGGATCGAGTCGGTGAAATTCTCTCTGGGGAACCTGAAGTACTCAATTACACAGCGTCCATAGGCAATGGCATTCCACGATTCTTTTATGCTGTCCCTCTGACCAACCCGTCAAAGGATTTTGCGCAAATACTGGTTAAGCTGGACCTTGGGAGAGGCGACAAGGCATATGACAGCAATACGGAATATGTGAGCTATCTTCAGGGACTCATTGACCGTAGAATTTCAGGGGGGAAAGTCACAGTTATGGAATGTGAAGATGGCGAGCCAGTCGCTGCGCCTGTGGCTTTGAGACTGTCTGGAGACAAACTCTTGGAACTTGGACAGGTGTCTGAATCGGTACAGGCCTTGCTGAAGGACATGAACGGGGTCTATAATGTCGGTGACAATTATCAAAATTACATTTACGAGTATTATGTCGATGTAGATGTTGATAAAGCCAGTGCTTTTGGTCTTTCTAAATTCGATGTGCAGAATGAAGTCAGCATAGCTCTCGGTGGTCGTCAATCCTCTGTTTTTAGACAAGACAATGAGGACCATAATATTATGGTCAAGAGCAAGATAGAAACGAAGACCGCCCTTGAAAACCTGATGATCAAGTCTTCAATAACCAACAAAAAAGTGCTTTTGAAAGATATAGCTGAGGTGAGACTTAAACCGAAAATGGCCACTATAAATCGATATAAGAGAAACCGTGAAGTCATGGTGACTGCCTTTGTCCAACCAGGATACAACTCTGTCGAAGTTCAGCAGACCTTGAATCAGAAGATGGCAGGTTTAAAGGCAGCATATCCTGATATTCGTTTTTCATTTGACGGTGAGGAACAGGCGATTGAACGTGAGTTTGGTGCAGTGGGGGTACTGACAGTCTTTGCTATTGCAGCAATATTTGTCATTCTGATGGTACAGTTCTATTCCTTTGTGACACCATGGGTGATTTTTCTCACCATTCCACTTTCAGCCTTGGGCTCTATGATGGGGCTGTTCGCCTTTGGTCAACCCCTGTCTTTTACAGCCCTATTGGGGATTGTCAGTCTGTTTGGGATTGTGGTTAATAATGCCATCGTTCTAATTGACTATATCGATCAGGAGCTTTCAGCTGAACGGCCTGTTGATCAAGCCTGCATTGAAGCAGTATCCAAACGCCTAAGACCCATCCTCTTAAGTACTGTTACAACTGTTATGGGATTGGTACCCATGATTCTTTCAAAAAGCGCCATGTTTATGCCCATGGCAATTGCCCTGATGTCAGGATTGTTGATTTCTACGCTATTGACGCTGGTGCTTGTTCCTATGGTGTACAATATGACTCTTAAAGGTTTGTCAAACTTGGAAGAAATCAATCTTGCAGCCAAGTTCATGAAAAGCGGGGAGCAGACCTCTTAGAAAAGACAGTTCCTTGACGCGAATAAAATTTTTTGAAGAATCGGCTTATGGCATGGCGGTTTTAAGAGGATTTCGGTAAAATTGTATTTAGGTACAAGGTATATGGGTTTAGAAAGGATAGATGTTCAGATGGGGCTGAGAGAAAAGAAAAAACGTGAAGCCAAGGCTAGAATTTTGAAGGCGGCAGAATCTATATTCGTAAAGGATGGCTACAGCAAAGCGACAACGGCCAGAATAGCCCGCGAAGCCGAGGTTGGCGAAGGTACCATCTACAATTATTTTGGTTCTAAGAGTGACATATTGATTGCAATATTTCAAAATACATTTGAAGATGAATTAACATTGGGTGCTGTGACAATCAAGCCAAATCATTCAGCTGAAATGATTTTCTTTGAGCATTTAAGCGCCATGCTAGCTAAGTTTGAAATGCTTAATAAGGAATGGATGCGAGAGATTTTTGCTATCTTGCTCAAGCAATCAAGTGAAAAAATACAAAAGAGTCTTTTTGATTTTGATAAGCAATTGATGGATGGGGTCGTACAAATCTTAAGGGCCTTAGAGGAAGCGGAAATGATTAAGCAGGATGTTGATTTGGATGCTGTGACAGAAATACTCTATGCGGTCATGATGACCTATTTTGTAGAGTTCACCATAGAAGAAATTGACTTTGAAACCTTATGTGACAAGATCATAAGCCGCTATAGACTGATCTGGTCAAGTATGTTGGCAATTTGATTTAGAGTTATTCTAAATGGTGTACTTGAAAGTGAAGACTGGTTACGAAGAAAACAAGAACCCCGAAAGCTAAATGGATAAAAAGCTTGCGGGGTTCTGTTCAGTTTGAAAATTATTTAGTGCCTTTCTTCCTCATAAGCCCCGCGTAAACCGGTATGCCCGTCAGTGTGACAGCAATGCCAAAGCCCGCCGTAGGCGCGTCTGTGAGGACTGTGCTGATGACAATATAGAGGCCGCCGAGTATGCCAATCAGGGGCACCACTGGATAGAGCGGCACACGGTAGGATCTTTCAAGGTCTTTCATGGATGTCCTAAGCTTGAATATGCCTGCAACCGTAATAATGAAGAATATCCAGACAACGAACATGGCCAGGTTTGTCAGCAGGTCGAATGAGCCTGACAGAACATAGAGGCAGGCAAGGAGGCCTTCAAATATGAGGGCGTTGACTGGCGTTGCCCCTTTATCACTCAACTTGCTGATTTTGTCTGCATAAGGGAAGAGTCCGCTCTGTCCCATTGCAAAAGGAATACGAACGCCCGTCATCAGGTAGCCGTTCATAGCCCCAAATATTGAAATCATGATGCCACCGGAAATCAGTGCTGCACCCGAAGGGCCAAATAGGGCAATGGATACGTCAGAAGCCGGTGTAGCAGAGTCAGAAAGCACATCTGCAGGAATCACATTTATAAGAGCCGTGTTAAAGAGAACATAGATCAGGATGATGGCTGAAAGGCCAATGATGATCGCCTTTGGCAAATCCCTTCCAGGTCTTTTCAATTCTCCAGCTATGTTTGTCACGCCAACCCATCCGTCATAGGCCCATAGGGTTCCAAGCATGGCAGCGCCAAAACCGGCGAGTCCGGTCACACTTTGTACAGGTGTAGTTACTGCGCGTACACCGCCTGAAGAGCCACTCATGAGACCGAAGAGCATGATAATGACAATTGGGATGAGCTTTCCAATCGTCGCAATCATTTGGACCTTGCTGCCAAGGCGGGTTGAGATGACATTGATGATGACAAGAAACAGAATCATCCCCATGGCAAGAAGGCGCTGGCCGCCTATATCAAGCGGGATGAAGAATGTGGCCTGAGTAACAAATACAACAGATAGTGCTGCAAGTGAGCCTGGCACGTAAATGAGAGACTGAACCCATCCGTAAAGAAAGGCAAGCCTTTCGTCATAGAGCTCTTTCAAATAGGCAAAGACGCCGCCTGTTCTTGGAATAGCTGTCGCTATTTCACTAATGGTCAGTGCAGAGGCCATTGCCACGGCACCACCCGCCAACCAGGCCATGATTCCCCAGAAGGGATTTCCGGCACTTCTTAAAACCGTGGATGTCTTAAAGAAAATTCCAGAGCCAATAACCATGCCCACAACGATAAACATGGCATCCATAAGTCCAATGCTTTTTGCTAGTTTTGCAGAGCTTTGTTCACTTTGTACAGCAATTTTTGATGCGTTTTCCATGCATTTGCCTCCGTTCGCAACAGAAGAATTTTCAGACTCTTCAGTCATATTGTTAATTATTTAACAACTACAAAGACATTGTAGGGCCAAGTGGAATCTTTGTCAATTGATTCCAGTCACATTATATGTGAAGGTTTGATAATAATTTTTCTAGCTGCAATTGAGGAAGGTCATTGGCTGGAATGATGAGCTTTTACGCTGGCAGGCAATCCGGCTTCATGCCAAACAGATGCACAAAAAAGACCTTTCAAGTAGAAGCGTAGCTTCTATTTTGAAAGGTCTTTTAAAGTTTTTAAGAGATAGACCACATGGGTTATTTCTAGTTACTGGATCATTATTCTTTTTTCGCCGCAGTCACAGAAATCTCAACGAGCAAGTGCTCACGTGCAATTCTAGCTTCAACACAGGCTCTTGCTGGTTCGAATCCATCTTCAACCCATGCGTCCCAAACTTCGTTCATCGCTGCGAAATCTTTCATATCACGCAGGTAGATGGTTGCAGAAAGCATATGCTGCTTATCGGACCCATATGTATTCAGAAGGTCTTCTACTTTCTTCAGCATACCAGCTGTTTGTCCCTTGATGTCTTCCACATCGCCACAAGTCTGACCGCATAAATACAGTGTATCCTTGTGCTCAACCACTCTGCTCATTCTGCCTGTACCTTCATATCGCTTTATCATAGTATCCTCCCCAAAACTTGAAACCTAACCATTGGCATACAATTGCCATTTACTAATATATAGGTTATTTGAAGAGATTTCAAATTGAAAACAACAGGATATGATTTATCTGAGCTTTCCTACGAATGGCGGATCAACCTTACCATCCATATCAAGATAGTTCACAATAGATAAAAGATCGGAGTGCAGCTCATCGGCACAGTACATGCCAAACAATTCCGTGCCGAAGGCCATGTCAAGGTCATCTGATATTCTATTTTTCCAGTTCCGTCGGATGAGCTGTGTTGTAAGGCGACGTGCAATACGATTCTGGGCCATGAGCATATCGGCAATTTCATAAGCACGATCCATGAGTTTTTCTCTAGGGACGATTTCAGATACCAGCCCGAGGTCGACTAGCTCATTTGCTTCCATTTTATCGCCAGTCATAAGATACCAGGCGGCATCACGTGCGTTCATTAACTCAAAGAAACAACTGTGAATACCATCGCCAGCTACATTGTTGATACCAGGTAGCATATGTGGGTCAAGAATGGTGATATCGTCTGCGGCAATTGCAAGATCACACATAAGCGCGAGTTCCGTATGGCCGCCTGAACCGCTGAGTACGCCTAGAGTAGGAACTTCAACATCATGTATCATTGAGATAATCATACGGCGTCCATCGACAAACATGTGATTGTAACGGGTTTCGTGTGGTGCATCTCCTTCAGGGGCCCAACTTGCAGCTTCAAAGTCGGAAACCCAAATGTTACCTGTTCCTGTGAAAATAATCATTTCTGTTTCACGATCAGTTCCAAGCATTCTCCACATTTTTCCGATGGCATCATGCATTTCCATTGACCATATCAGTGGTCCTCCCATGCAATGCATGCGTACAGTCACAACACCATCTTCCCTGCGATCGATGATAAAGTGTTCTTTGAACATCGCTTGAATTTCTTCAAATGTCGGCCATGATACATAGCCTGCATTTGTTTTTCTAATGCTACTTACATTGGACATCGTTTTCCTCCTCTTTTTAGGGGTTCCTTAGATGAGATTCGCTGCCCCTTAAGCGTAGTAGGTTTGCGTTGCATTGTTAAATGCATTATTTGCGTAAGAAAATAGTCCAATAAAAATTTGAAGAAATAATATACCTATATCGGATTAAGGTGAGATTCTTACAGTGTTATCAATTTTGATAAACATATTGAGTTAATTTATATGAAAACCCATTGTATTTTTATACACACCATGTTAAAATTCCTTAAAACAAACCGATGACTGAGAGAAGTAGGGATATTGAAAGCATATTAGAGAAGAGCCGGTTGGTGAAAGGCTTATGGGATCAAGTTCTGAATGGGCTCAGGAGGGCAAACCGAAATTACAGTAGGGGCGACGGAGAATGTACTCCGTTAACAAACAAGCACATGTTGGTGTGTGATGAGCGGACGTTAAGACGTCAAATTGGGTGGCACCGCAGGAGATTCAACTCTTGTCCCAGATAATTATTATCTGGGACGGGAGTTTTTTTACGTTTAAGACAAAGCAATGCACGTGTGTACATCATTAGAGCTATTTGTGCTCGCACAAAAATAGCTCTAATGATGTACACACGTATATGGCGCGACTAGCGACATGAGCAATCGCCAAATTGCCCAGTGCATTCTAGCAGACAGACCAAACAAAGAACAGCGACATAAGCACCTAAAAGGAGGTAGCAAAATGAAAAAGAACACATCAAATTCACTCGCCATGGGAATTGCATTTGTAGGCTTTATTACGCAGTTCGGCGGCGGGTTCGCCTCAGGGGCGCAAATCTATCAGTATTTTATCAACTATGGCATCTGGGCACTGCTGACACCCGTTCTGGCCCAGGGCATTATGGCTGCCTTCTATTTTTACGGCATGCGGTACGCCTTCAGAAATAGAACCTATGACTATAGGAGCTTTTCCAATCATTTTTATGGACCTGCGCGCGGTCTGTTTTCAAATCTTTATGAAATCGAGTACATTGTCATGGTATGCCTGGCACCAGCGGTTGCCTTTGCAACAGGGGCTTCCATTCTAAATACGCTTACGGGTCTACCCTATATGCTCTGTACACTCTTCATAGGAATCACGATTTTATTTGTGACCATATTTGGAACAGCGATCGTGCGAAAGTGCTCGACAGTCTTGTCGGTCATGGTCATTGGCGGTCTTCTGGTGGTTCTGCTTCCAAATATTATCGCCCAGTTCGACACCATCCTTCAGGCACTGCACAATCTGGCCGCTGGTGAATTGCCGGTTGGCGCCAAAGCCTCGGGCGGTATTGGGCAGGCCATTATGCGTTCTGCAGTTTATGGCATCTTCCAGCTGACAGCCATCGGGCTTATGTACCAGCATGTGGAGGGGGTTCAAAGTGAAAAGGAAATTGGAAAATCCATGCTTTACATGTTCATACTCAATACAGTCGTCATGGAACTTGCTGTAGTTGGACTGCTTGCCGTGGCATATTCGCCAGAACTGAGTCAGGTATCTGTGCCTATGCTGCTTATGGTTCAAAAGGGTGTCGGCGCCAGTTTCCTAACGCCACTCATATCTGTGCTGATTATCCTTGGCGCAGTTTCGACAGGGGTAACCATGATTGCTGGGATTGTTGAACGCACAATCAGGCAAGTTGAAAAGAAAACACAAGTTAAACGGGTGCACTACATCGTGGTTTCCTTCCTCTTTACGGCACTGGCATTTTCAGTGGCTCAGTTTGGGCTGATTCCGCTTGTCGGACGGGGCTATTCATACATCGGGTATGCAACCCTCTTTGTTATTGTCATTCCGTTTGTTCTGCACGCATTGAGCGGTGCATTTAGAAAGGAGCATATAGAGTATGAGACTGAATAATTATGAACTTCATTTGCCTCAGTATTCCATTGGAAATGCTGTTTATGAAAAAATGGGTAAGGTTTGCAGACCTTGCGGGAGCAAGGCGGTTGTCATTGGCGGAACGCGGGCCATGGCAGCAGCGAAGGAAAAACTGGACAGGGCAGCAGAGCAGTCCGGCATTGTCATACTGGACTATATCCTCTATGGAAAAGATTGCACCTTTGAGACGGTTGAGAAGCTCAAGCAGGTTCCAGCCTTTCTTGAGGCAGATATGGTCTTTGCAGTCGGCGGCGGCAAGGTCATCGATACCTGCAAGTGCCTGTGTGAGCAGACTGGAAAGACAATTTTCAGCTTTCCGACAATTGCTTCAAACTGTGCGGCATGTACGACGGTTTCGATCATGTACAGTGAAGACGGGACCTTTCAGAAACCCTATTTCTTTCTGGAACCGCCAAGGCATGCATTCATTGACACGGAAATCATAGCTGCTGCACCTGCCAAGTATTTGTGGGCAGGTATTGGCGATACATACGCAAAGTGTTTTGAAGCGGTCATTTCATCTCGTGTAGAGGTTCTGCCGCATTATACGGCCATGGGCGTCAATACAAGTAAGATGTGCCTGGAGCCCCTTCTTGTCAACGGTCCTCGAGGATATGCAGACAATCAGAAGGGGACCTGCTCAGTGGAACTTGAAGAAACGGTTCTGGCAATCATCGTTACAACTGCCATCGCCTCGATTTTCCTGACGCGAGATTTCACACCGGACTACAACAGCGGGCTGGCACATGCAGTATTTTACGCACTTACGGCATTTCCGGCAATTGAAGAAAAGCATCTGCACGGAGAAGTTGTAGGCTTTGGCGTACTTATTGCACTTCTCGTGGATGGCGACGAAGGCGCCTTCAGAGAAATCTATGGCCTTAACAGAAGGCTGGGCCTCCCTGTCAGACTTTCAGACATAGACATGACCTATGCAGAGTTTGAAGGGCTCTTTGAGACCATTACCCAAATGTCCGACCTAAATCATTACCCTTATCAGGTTACAGGCGACATGCTCAAACTGGCTGTATTAAGACTGGAAGCAATGGCATGATAAATACCGTGCTCAGATGGATTTAAAAGGGTTTGAATGCAAAGATTTTTTTGCAATTCACCAGCAAAATTAGTGTTACCATTGAAATATGATTAAAAATGTGAAGGGGGATATACTTAGCAAGGCAATACTGCTTATGGAAACACGAAGTGGAAGGAGCATACATAGGCGACAACCTTTGTAGAATATACTATGAATAAATTTTTGATACTTATGCTTACACTAGCACTTACTCTAACGGGATGTGCATCCGGTACACCACAAAAGACGGAAGAAGAGATTCGAGAGGAAGTCAGAGCGGAGCTTGAAGCTGAAATGCAGGCAGAGGCTGATGCTGAAGATAATGCAGATGAAACTGATGCTGCTTCTGGAACTGAGCAAGATGGCGAAGACCAAGCACTTGAATCAGATTCCAAGGTGGAACGCCGAGATGACGTTTACTACACAGACATGCTTAAGGCTGGGTTCAAGCCATCGAAAAGCTTTGAGCTGGTCAGTGATTACTATCACCAAACAGACGGATACACGCGTATGTTTGGCTATGAGCTGAAAGCAGTTGAAACTGTTCCAGCAGAGCTGATCTATAATACTGAGTATGATTTCTTCTTCCTGGATATCCATGCGCCCATTTTTGACAAGGTGATCATCGTTGAAAACCCTGCCTTACCCAATGGGGAAGAAGAAGTCATGGAAGGTCTAACGGGAAAAGATTACGGGCTAAACACCGAAGCTTCCACCATTGAAGCCAAGTACTACGAGGCGGCAAAAGATTCTGAAGACCATTCGGTTATGGGCATGGCCTTCATAGAGAATATCATTGTGGATGATAATGAAGAGAGCGGCATGTATTCTGTAACGGTCTCGGCGTTTACATCTGATGAAGTTGCTACCGATCAGATGGTCCAGGTTCAGGGCCGCTTGACGTGCAATATCGCCCCCTACTGTCTCTTGCTGGAACTCTCTGACCCCATAGAGCTGTATGGGATTACCTATGACCATATTTCCTTTGAAGATACAGAACTTGAAAACTATGTGGACAGAAGTAACTTTATCTACAATATCGAAGGATTCCCGATGATTACAGATTCAAGCATGGCCTACGTCCTAGAAGTCGATCTTACAACGGCCTATGACGCCATGGGCTATTTGATGGTCAAGGACTATGAGCGTCTTGACGCAGATAATACAGACGTATGGGTAGACCACAGCTCAGAGGATTTTCCTGTCGACTACTATCAAAGTGTGATAAAGGGACTTTGTCTTAGCGGGTATGGGGTCGAAGAAGCAAATATCTTTGACAGTCCAGCCATGGAGAATTCGGATTTCAGGGAAGCTGTTGATAAGATAACAGCAAAGGGCTACACATTCGAGGTTTCTGACGGATATTATAAGATCATAAGTGGCCAGTCCGCATATAACTTCGAAAAAATGCCGACCCTCGATGAAATCTGTCAAATTGTCGGCATAGACAAGGCTGCACTGGAGCGCATGGATGATGGCGGTTATTTCATGTATTCATCCAGCTGGTCAGGGGAAGGCATTGCCTTTACTGTATATCATGACGCTGAAACACTGACAGGAACAGAACGAATCAATTACTTGAATGTGACAGGCCCGGAGTACAAGATTTCGAACATCGCCTATGGAGACAAGGTTCTTAAGACTATAAATACACTTGGTCAAAAGCTTGAGAATATTTACAGCCATCACGACGACACCTTTGCGAAATATGTATACAGCTTGGATGGATATGCACTGACTGTCAATGGTATTGGCTTTGATAATGAAGCAGTCGTAAGCGAAGAGGATACAGTCAGCAGCATTTCCCTTTATGAATTGCTGGACTAAATTGGCTGCAAAATGAATAAGGCGACTAGGCCTGTAAAGCGCCTATGGACAGGGGGACAGAAAATCCGAAATTCGGGTTATCTGTCCCTTTTCTGGTTTTTGTGGCAAGGATATGCGCACTTTGCAAGGTCAAGTTAAAAGATATTTAAAAATGTCGTCAGAAGATTGCGTTAATTTGAATATATATGAATTTTATTGAAGTTTCGGTATACTATAGAAATGGACGGTTTAAAATATTTCGTATTTGTAACAACTGTCCGATTATAAGGGGGATGTAGCAATGGATGAAAGTAGAATCAAAAGAGGTATAGGTTTTAAGCTGATCACTGTATTCGCTCTAATCATCGTGGTACCGCTTATCGTAATGGGTTACGGTATGTTTGGTAAGTCTACGGAAATACTCAAGATAAACAGTGAGGAAACATCAAAGCAGCTGATGCATCAGTCTGAGGCATCCATATTCAACTACTTGAAGAAGTATGAGGTTATGGTCAAGGCCATGGGACAGAACAGCGGCTTTATGAAAGCCAACACGCTGAGCAGTCCGGGAACTGATAAAATCATGGACTATGACAGCAAGTTTCAGGCTGCATATGGCAATGATCCCAACCGAAGTAAAATGTGGGAGCTGCTGAACAACTTCCAGAATCTGAATCCAGATTTGCAGTGGGTCTATTTTGGAACCAAGAACGGGGATATGTTTGAACGTCCCGATGGGGTGGTTGGTGAAGGTTATGACCCGAGAAAGCGTCCATGGTATCAGGCTGCGGCCGATGCGAAGGATATGATCTGGACGGAGCCTTACGCGGATTTTTCAACAGGTGATCTGGTCATTACCGTTGCAAACCCGGTCTATAATGGAAGCTCTCTTGAAGGCGTTGTGGGCATGGATGTACTGCTTACTGAAATGGCCAATGAAATCAATGAGCTTCGAATTGGGGAAACCGGCTATGTGTTTTTAGTGGACCAGTTTCAGAATTTCATGACCTATAAGGATTCTAAACTTATAGGCATACCGTTAAAACCTGACACCGCTTCGCTGGAAGACCCGGTAAAAGCAGCCTACAGCGAAGGAAAAGGCGATTTTGATAAGATTTATGATGCCATTGAGACAGGCCAGGAAATAGTCATGCTCGACAACGGCAATTATGCTGTTCTCATGAAAATTGAGGAGTTTGGCTGGACCATGGTTGGCGTGATCAATGAGAATGAGTTCAAGAGCGATGCATATGACATTCTGAACTGGCTCATGATTATTGGTGCGGGAACACTGCTCATTGCGCTGACGGTAGCAGTAGTCTTTTCAAAGAGCATTACAGGACAAATTAAGAAGGTACTTGGCGTTATGGAGAAGGTTAAAACTGGAGATATGACGGTCCAGATTGACTCTGCTTCAACAGACGAGATTGGACTTTTGTCCAGATACTTCAAGGATACATTGGAGCAGCTGAGTACGCTGATTAAAAACATAAAAAGTGTGTCTGAGGATGTAACATTCTCAGCTCAGAATCTGGCAGCGACGGCTGAACAGGCAAGCGCATCGGCAGATGAAGTTGCAAAGACAGTCGAAGAGATTTCAAAAGGTGCGTCAGAGCAGGCGATTGATGCAGAGCAAGGTGTTGTAATAGCGCAAACGCTGTCTGACAAGTTCATGGAACTTAGCTCTCGAACAGAATCGATGATCCTTGTAACTGAAGAAGTGGTCAATTCCAATGTACAGGGCATGGAAATGATGAATGTGCTCAAGGATAAAACACAGCGTGCGGAAGATGCCAATACGCGAATCGAGAGAGCAGTAGGTGAGTTGGACAGCAACACCCAGTCCATAGATGCGATTCTGAACACCATCAGTGATATTGCGGTTCAAACAAATCTGCTTGCGCTGAATGCTTCTATTGAAGCTGCACGTGCAGGTGAACACGGAAGAGGCTTTGCGGTTGTTGCCGAGGAAATCAGAAAACTTGCTGAAGAATCAAGTGGCGCTGCAGATGAAATTAGGGAGATTGTCACAAATATCATTTCCGACAGTTCAAGAACCGTAGAGGAAATGAAGGTTGTTAAGGCCATCGGATCTGAACAGACAGAGGCTGTAACAAATGTGGATACTTCCTTTGAAGATATCTCCATTTCGGTTACGAAGATCGTAGAGCAGATTTACAGCATCAAGTCATCTGTGGAAGAGCTGATTGAAGACAAGGACAAAATTGTCAGTGCCATTGGAAACATTTCAGCTGTTTCAGAAGAAACAGCAGCAGCTTCACAGGAAGTTAATGCTGCAATGGACCAGCAAACAAGCGCTGTAGAAGAAGTGGCGAGAGCTGCAGAGAAGCTGAATGAGATATCCATCAGCCTCAATGCGCAGATGAGCCAGTTCAAGGTCAGTGAATAATTTTATTTACAAAGCATAGCGTACTCTGCTATAATGACAAAGACCCCCTATGGTAGGGGGTCTTTTGAATTGAGGTGGAATATGAAAACGCTGATTAACAATCGAACTGTCGTACAAGCTCTATTTGCAGCACTTGTATACTTTATAATTTCCTATTTTCAAAATGGTCTGCTCTATGTGTTTTTAGGGTCTATTTTGCTGGGGGCTGTTTTCGGCAAGGTGTTTTGCAAGTGGATGTGTCCTGTTGGGCTCCTGAAAAGCTTTCTGACTCGGAATATGAAAGAGGATGAAGCAAAGCTGCACATGTACAACTACTACAAGGTTGGTTGCCCGATTTCTTGGGTTCAGGGGATTCTGAATAAACATTCCCTATTCAAAATCAAAAAGGATGACACCTGCGTGTCATGTGGACTGTGTGACAAAGTGTGCTATATTACCACATTTGACAAGGAAAAAAGTGTCTTCGATGCTGCAAAGATTTCCGCCTCTGAGGCTTTTAACTGTTCGAAGTGTATGGCCTGTGTTGACGCATGTCCTAAAAACAGTCTTAAGTTCACAATTAAGTGATTAAGATAAGGGGAGAACGATTTTGGGGGAACAAGGACTGCGAACGGGTTGCAGTCCTTGTTTTATGTCTGTAAAGAGTAAATTTTTTATGTTTTCCATATAAGGCGCTGCTTGCGTGCACGCAATGACAGCACTTCAGTTTTTATAAAGTAGTAAATTGTATTAGGTTTTTGTGTTGATTTTAGAGCTTTTTTTAAATATGATAGACAATGTAGTGTGAATAGGTGTGAGAGAGAGAAAGCAAGGTACAAGTGGGAGGTTAGAAAATGTTTGAGTGGAACGATGATTACTCAGTAGGTGTTGACGAGATTGATAAACAGCATAAGCATCTCTTATCAATTGGTGCAGAACTGATGGACTTGGTTAAGCATCACTCGACGGACGATCTGTATGATGATGTTATTGATGCAATCGAACGTCTTAGAGACTATACGGTATATCATTTTGACGCAGAAGAAAAACTCATGGCAGACTCGGGATATGATGATCTTGAAGCGCACAAAGAGCTGCATCGCAAGTTTGTTGAGAAAATCAACGATGTGGATCTGACACTTGTAGATGACAATCAGACTGAGTTTATCATGGACATTTTAAAATTTGTTTCGACCTGGGTTGTTAAACACATCATTGGTGATGACCTCAAGTACAGTGGGACAGTTCAGAGTTACATCCTTGAAGCGGTAAAATAAGAAAAAATGTAAAGCGCTGTATTATGGGTACTATAGTATTATAGAAGCCATAATACAGTGCTTTTTTAGTTTGATTTGCATAAAATATGAGGATTTGAAGAAAAAAATAGCACAAAAAAATGGATGATAAATAATTGCAAATTGACTTTATATTTGGAAGTGAAGCTTAAAAGCATTGCAAATACTCGTTTGTGAATAGGAATATATTTCCAAGGCAAAAGCGTGCATACACCCCCTACCCAGAGGGCGTAAGTGTTCACAAAAAGTTCATTGTCTTTAAGGGCATATGATAGTATACTAATAAAGTACTTCAATTTGGAGTGCGAAAAGTATTGATTTTTTTTATACCCTAGCGGTATAGTAAGAATAAACCTGAAAAGGAGGGACTCTGATGAAAGTTGTAACTACTCCAGATACAATTAACGAAATTAAGAAAATCATTGAGTCTCAGCCAGAGCAACCAGGTAACGTAAGAATTTTCCTGGCAGGCATGGGCTGAGCCGGTCCAACTCTTGGACTTTCTCTGGATGAGAAAAAAGACTCAGATGTACTTGACGATACAAATGATATTCATTTCGTTATGGAAAAAGATCTGTACGATGCAATGGGCGAAATCAAGGTTGAGTTCATGGGCAATGGTTATATGGTAGTACCAGTTAACCAAGCGTCTTCTGATTGCAGCTCTTGCGGCGGAAGCTGCAGCTAAGAACTGCTCAATAAGGAAATGCACGTATAAAAAAAGAAGAGACCTCAAAATGAGATTCAACATCTCGTTTTGGGGTCTTTTTTACGGAAAAGACAAAGCCATGCAGTTTTATAAGAAAGAAGCCAGCAATCATGTTCACATGAATTGCTGGCTTCTTTCTTTTAAAACTATATGGCGCGACTAGCGACATGAGCAACCACAGGTTGCTCTCAGGCTGATGAAAACTCCGAAATCCTGCGTTACTGGATGAAATCCACTCCAGTCACGTACGTGAGTACGCTCCTAGAGCGGATTTCATCCGCGCCTTGACTTTCAAAGTTTTCATCAGCCTGAAGGCTGTACTCTGTCTCAGACAAAATCTCCCCACCTACCTATGCCTTCAACGCCATCAGCGTTTCCACAAAGGCCTGGGCGGCCAGGTTCATTGGGACCTTGGGGTTGGAAACAAGCCCGATATCTATGCTGGGAATGGGTTCGATAATGTCTAAAATAAAGACCTCACCGGACTCTATGGCCTGTCTTGCAGCAGCCTCAGCTACGAATCCGATTCCCATGCCAATACGTGTCATCTCGACAATGAGATCCATTGACCCAAACTCAAACTCCGGGCTGAGCTCCAAGCTGTTTTCTTTTAAATAGCGATTGAAAATGCGACGTGTTGTGGACTTTTCTTCAAGAGAAATCAGGGCGAAATCCTGCAATGTGTTTGCAGACCGGGTTCCACCAAGAACATCCTGCCACTTGGTGGGTGCAATAAAGACGTTTTTGAAGCTGCCAAGGGGCATGACTTTCATGTCAGTATAGTTCTTTTCCGGGTCAAGGTTGATGACCCCGATATCGATCTCACCGCTTTCGACCAGGCGCTGAGAGACGGGAGAAGGCCTGTTGTTGATTTGTATACGAATGTGCGGATGAAGCTCATGGAATTGTTTCAGTGGATTAAGCAGAAAATACTTGTTGATGGTATCGCTGGCGCCAATTCTCACAAGACCACTTGAGAGGGACCGGATACTGTCCAGATACTGTTCGCCGGATTTCAGGAGATTGTAGGCCTTTTCCACATGCATATAGAGAGATTCCCCTTCTGTTGTGAGTTTGACGCCCTTGCCTGATCGTACGAAGAGCTGGACGCTCAACTGTGATTCAAGAAGCTTAATGTTTTGACTGACTGCGGATTGGCTTATATAAAGGGCTTCAGCTGCCTTTGTATAGCTGAGCAGCTTTGCGCAGTGGAAAAACACCTTGTAGAGTTCGAAGTTCACTTCCATACATTAGCACTCCTTATTATAAAGATTAGAATTATTAATTATAATTATAACATGCCGCGTGATAAACTGACAGTGATAAGAAACGGATATTCAAAGTCTTGGATGATAGGATTTCGGCTGCAGCTTTGCTTATGAAAGGCAAGGCCGGCGACTTGGAGGTCATTATGAGCAAAGTGGTTAGGATTTACGTAGAGAAAAAAACAGGATTTGATGTAGAAGCAAACGGCACGAAAAAGGACTTGAAAGAGAGCCTGCACATTGCCGGTATTGAGAATCTTCGCATTATCCATGTATATGATATAGAAGGTATGGACGAAGGCGAAATGGAGCCGGTTAAGAATGAAGTTCTTTCAGAGCCCAACGTTGATGATGTGTATGACACACTTCCTGAACTGACCGCAGACGACAAGGCCTTCCGCGTACGTCTTTTGACAGGTCAGTTTGACCAGCGTGCAGATTCAGCGGAGCAGTGTATAGAGCTGCTTACAATGAAGGAAAGACCAACGGTTCAGGCATCGACAATCTACATCATCAGCGGTAAGGTCTCAGAGGCTGAGTTTGAAAGCATCAAGACTTACCTCATCAATCCGGTTGAAGCCTGCGAAGTTGCCCTGGAAGTTCCTGCAAAGCTGGCTGAGGAAGCACCGGTACCAGAAGCCGTTCGTGTTCTTGAAGGATTCAATACGTTGTCAACGGAAGACCTGGCTGCATTTAGAGCTGAGCAGGGATTTGCCATGACACTTCAGGATCTGGCGCATTGTCAGGCCTACTTCAAGAATGAAGCGAATCGTGTTCCTACAATCACAGAGCTCAAAGTGATCGATACATACTGGTCAGATCACTGCCGTCACACAACTTTTATGACAGAATTCAGTGAAGTGGCAATTGAGGACCATGTACTGACTGAGCCGGTAAAGGCAAGCTTTGAAAGATACAAGGCAATGCGTGATGCACTTGGCCGTACGGAGAAGCCAATGTGTCTGATGGATCTTGCAACAATAGAAATGAGACAACAGGTGGCAGATGGAAGACTGGCAGACATGGAAGTCACTGAAGAAATCAACGCGTGCAGCATTGAAGCTGAAGTGGATGTAGATGGTGTTGGTGTGCCTTACCTGATCATGTTCAAGAACGAAACACACAACCACCCAACAGAAATCGAACCATACGGCGGTGCGTCAACTTGTCTTGGCGGTGCGATTCGCGATCCGCTTTCAGGCCGTTCGTATGTGTACCATTCAATGCGTCTGACAGGTGCCGCTGATCCAAGAACACCAATTGAAGAGACTCTCGCAGGCAAGTTGCCTCAAAAGAAAATCACACAGGAAGCTGCACTCGGATTCAGTGGTTACGGAAACCAGATCGGTCTTGCAACAGGCCATGTAGCTGAAGTTTATGATCCTGACTTTGTTGCTAAGCGTATGGAGGTCGGTGCTGTAGTCGGTGCTGCGCCAAAGTCCAACGTTGTGCGTCTTTCTCCTGAAGACGGCGACATCATCGTTATGGTGGGCGGCCGTACAGGCCGTGACGGCATTGGCGGTGCGACAGGTTCAAGTAAGGTTCAGACTGAAGAGAGTATCCATACGGCAGGTGCCGAAGTACAAAAGGGCAATCCGCCAGAAGAGAGAAAAATTCAGCGTCTGTTCAGAAATCCACTGGCTAGCCAGCTGATCAAGAAGAGTAATGACTTCGGAGCTGGTGGCGTATCAGTAGCCATTGGTGAGCTGGCAGACTCTATCGATATAAATCTGGATACAGTTCCTGTAAAATACAGCGGTCTTGACGGGACAGAGCTTGCGATTTCTGAGTCGCAGGAGCGTATGGCTGTTGTTCTTTCTCCTGAAAATGTAGATAAGTTCATCAGGCTGGCAGAAGAAGAAAACCTGGAAGCCGTGGTTGCTGCAAAGGTTACAGATACAGGTCGTCTGCGTATGTTCTGGAAAGGCGACGCAATCTTTGATATTGAACGTGCCTTCCTGGATACAAACGGCGTGCGCGGTGAAATGCCAATCAAGGTTGCCGGTCCTAAGGCAGAGACAACTTATTTTGAAGACAATACGGCGTTTGAGGGTGCATCATTCCTCGACAAACTGAACACTGCACTTTCAGACCTTAACATTGCAAGCCAGAAGGGCCTTGTGGAGCATTTTGACTCTACAATCGGCACAAACACGGTCCTGATGCCTTTCGGCGGCAAGTATCAGGCAACACCAGCGCAAGGTATGGCTGCAAAGGTGCCTGTATTCGGCAAGGAAACAACAACAGGCACAGTCATGACATACGGCTACGATCCGAAAATCGGCAAGTGGAGCCCTTTCCACGGCGGATACTACAGTGTTGTCCAGGCTGTAGCAAAAGCAGTAGCAGTAGGCGCTGGATACAAGGGTCTGCGCCTGTCCATGCAGGAGTACTTCGAGCGTTTGGGCGAAAATCCTGAGAAATGGGGCAAGCCTTTCAGCGCACTTCTTGGCGCACTTCAAGCCCAGGAAGACTTCGAAGTTCCAGCAATCGGCGGCAAGGATTCCATGTCTGGTACATTTAATGAAATCGACGTTCCTCCAACAGCAATCACATTTGCACTCAAGGTTGTGGACATTCGAAATGTCATTTCTCAAGAACTGAAATCAGCAGACTCCAAGCTGGTTGCATTTATGCCAAAGCGCAGTGCTAATGAAACTTATGAAGTTGCAGAACTCAAAGCGGGCTATGACAAGATTCTAAGCGCGATGGCTGCAGATGAAGTCAGAGCTGCCATGGCAGTAGAGTACGGCGGCATCGCTTCTGCACTTGCTAAAATGACCCTTGGCAATAGAATTGGTGTTCAAATCAATGACAGTGTCGATGTAGAGACACTTTTCAGACCTGAACTCGGCGGTATCCTACTTGAAGTTTCAAAGGATGCTGATCTGAGCGGTTCTGAGTTCATAGAAATCGGAAAGACAACTTTTGACAAGCTCTTTATCTATAAAAATGAAAAATGCACACTGGAAGACCTTTATAAGACTTGGGCAGCGCCGCTTGACAAGATCTTCCCTGAGCACATGCCTGAGACAGGTGAGGCACTTAAGGTGTCATATGACAAAGGCTGCTTCAGTGTCGCTAAGAACAAAATTGCAAAACCAAAGGTATTTGTTCCGGTATTCCCGGGAACAAACTGTGAATACGATACAATCAGCGCTTTTGAGAAGGCGGGCGCAGAGGTTGAGAGCATCGTGCTGAGAAACCTGACGCCTCAAGCTATTGCAGAGTCTATAGACGCATTTGAAAAGGCGATTCTGTCCAGTCAGATCATCGCACTTCCAGGTGGCTTCAGTGCAGGCGACGAGCCGGCAGGTTCGGGCAAATTTATCGCTTCTGTATTTAGAAATCCAAAGCTTGCTGAAGCAATCATGAAGCACCTGAATGAAAATGACGGACTGATGCTGGGCATCTGTAACGGATTCCAGGCACTTGTTAAGCTGGGTCTGCTTCCATACGGCGATATCCGTACATTAAAGGATAACAGCCCTACACTTACATTTAATACAATCGGACGTCACGTAAGCCGCATGGCAGATGTTCGAGTTGCATCCAATCTGTCGCCATGGCTTAACCTGACAGAGGTGGATTCGGTATACTCTACGGCATTCAGCCACGGTGAAGGCCGATTCGTATGTGACGATGAAACATTCAAGAGACTCATGGACAATGGCCAGATTGCAACACAGTATGTGGATCCAGAGGGGAACCCTACTATGGATGGCAGATACAACATCAACGGTTCAGTCAATGCCATTGAAGGCATCACAAGTGCTGACGGCAGAATCCTTGGAAAGATGGGCCACGTTGAGCGAATTGGAAACGGCCTATATAGAAACATTCCTGGTGCAAAGGACATGATGCTCTTTGAAGCAGGTGTACGTTACTTCAAAGGATAACGAAGAATAAAATACATTAGCGCAACTAAAGTTCGATTAATATAACGGACTATACAATAAAATATTTGTTAATAATTCGCTTTTTAGGTTGACACGTCTGCTTACCCTTGCTAATATGAGTTTGTGATTAAACGTATTTTTAGTGACAGGGTACAGGTTTGGAGGTCGGCGTCATGAAAATCTCACAGATTATCGGGCAACAGAATCCAAAAACCATAGACGATCATTTACGCTCTCTTTGCGCCTAGCGAAGAGGGCGTTTCTAATGTAAGAAAAAGTAAGAAGCATCCGCAGGGGGATTGCTTTAAAAACAGCAGATTATCAATGAACTTTGGAGGGTAACTTTATGAAGGTTGGCATTTTAATGGGAAGCGACTCAGACCTGGCGGTAGTTCAAAAGGGTCTAAGTGTACTTAAAAAATTCGGTGTAGAGTACGAAGTACGTGTTATGTCGGCACACAGAACACCTGGACTTGCTGTAGCTTATGCAGAAAGTGCAGAAGAAAGAGGCATTGAAGTTCTTATAGGGGCAGCTGGAAAAGCAGCGCACCTGCCTGGTGTGATCGCGGCACTGACAACACTGCCTGTTATTGGTCTACCAATTAAATCTTCAACAATGGACGGTCTGGACTCACTTCTCTCAATTGTTCAGATGCCATCAGGCATTCCTGTTGCGACTGTTGCAATCAACGGCGCTGAGAACGCAGCACTTCTGGCTGTACACATCCTAAGCGTTAAATATCCTGAGCTTAGAGAAAGACTTAAAGCTTACAGAGTGGAAATGCAAGAAGCTGTAATTGAGAAGGACAAAAATATTCAGTCTCAAATCTAGCGTAATATCAAATCTAAAGTATAAATAAACGCATGAAAATGTAAGCGTACCATGAATTGGAATTGTGAAAAAGTTGATTGGAATATGTGAACGGTGAATGGAGGATTACAATGACGAAGCTTGAAATGCTATATGAAGGAAAAGCCAAGAAAGTATATAAGACAGACGATGCATCAGAATACATTGTTGAATACAAAGACGACGCTACAGCATTTAACGGTGTGAAAAAGGGACAGATTTCTGAAAAGGGTGTTGTAAACAACCAAATGTCAGCAATCATGTTTGAAGCACTTGAGGCAAACGGTGTTCCGACACACTTCGTAAAACTTCTGAGCGATCGTGAGATGCTTGTAAAGGCAGTTACGATTCTTCCTCTTGAAGTCATCATCCGAAATGTGGCTGCAGGTTCTTTCTCAAAGCGACTGGGCGTTGAGGAAGGTTCTCCACTTGCAAAGACAGTTCTGGAGTTTTGCCTGAAGGACGACGATCTGGGCGATCCGCTTATCAATGATGACCATGCACTTGCTCTAGAGCTTGCAACTGAGGCACAAATTGATACAATTAAGAAATATGCACACCAAGTAAACGATATGATGAAAGAGTTTTTCGATGCACGTGGCATCAAGCTGATTGACTTCAAACTTGAGTTCGGTCTGTTTGAGGGTCAAGTCATCCTAGCTGATGAGATTTCTCCTGACACTTGCCGTTTCTGGGATAAGGAAACAAACAAGAAACTTGATAAAGATAGATTCCGTAGAGACCTTGGTGATGTGGAATCAAGCTACTGGGAAGTTCTTAAGCGTGTTAAAGGAAACTAATTGGAGGACGTGCGATGCTTAGTCATGAGATTTTAGACGATCACCTGCATGAAGAATGCGGTGTTATCGGAATTTACGCGCCTGAACAGAAATCTGTAGCGCAAATGCTGTGCTTTGGTCTGGTTGCTCTTCAGCATAGAGGCCAGGAAAGTGCTGGTATTGCAGTACAAAACGGCGGGGGAATGAAATACTATAAAGAGATGGGTCTTGTTCAAGAAATTTTTACAGACAAGATCGTGAATAAGCTTCATGGTGGTATCGGTATCGGTCACGTGCGTTACTCGACAACTGGTGAGAGCTATGTGAGCAATGCTCAGCCACTGGTTGTTCAGTACAAGGGTGGCAGTATTGCACTTGCTCATAACGGAAACCTTGTAAATGCAATGGAAATTCGCGACGAGCTTGAAGATCAAGGTACGATTTTCCAAACATCAATCGACAGTGAGGTTATTGCCAACCTGATTGCGCGCAACTACAAAATGGGATATAAGGAAGCTGTCATTCAGGCGCTGAGACTGGTACAAGGATCATTTGCGCTTGTAATTTTATGCGATGGCAAGCTGATTGGCGTTAGAGATCCATACGGACTGCGTCCACTGATTCTTGGAAAGACCGATGAAGGCTTCGTTCTGGCATCAGAGAGCTGTGCCCTTGATGTAGTCGGCGCAGAAGTTGTACGCGATATTGAGCCAGGTGAGCTTGTTATCATCGATGAAAACGGCGTAGAGTCAATTATGTACACAGAAGCGTGCACTAAGGCGCTTTGTTCATTTGAGTATGTATACTTTGCACGTCCTGACAGTGATATTGAAGGCTGCAACGTCTATACAGCAAGACATCATGCGGGTCAGATTTTGGCAGACAATCATCCGGCAGAGGCGGACCTGGTTGTCGCAGTGCCAGATTCAGGAACTGCTGCAGCAATTGGTTTCGCAGAAAAATCAGGCATTCCTTTTGGAATCGGCCTTATAAAGAATAAATATCTTGGACGTACATTCATTCAGCCAGACCAGAAGGCACGTGAGCTCGCAGTGCGACTGAAGCTGAATGTGCTCAAGGACAACGTAAGAGGAAAGCGTCTTGTTCTTGTAGACGACTCTATTGTGCGCGGCACTACAATGAGCAGGATTGTTGCCATGCTCAAAGAGGCCGGTGCGACAGAAGTACATGTACGGATCAGTTCTCCTCCTGTAATGCATTCATGCTACTTTGGTATAGATACGCCAAGTCGCAAGCAGCTTGCAGGTGCTGACAAATCAGTGGACGAAATTTGTGAAATGATTGGAGCAGACAGCCTTGGATACATCGACATTCCGGGTCTGATTGAGTCAATCGGCAAGCCTGGTGAGCTATGTACAGCATGCTTCAGCGGCAGATACCCGATGGCAGTTCCGAAGATTGATTCAAAGTTTGTCTTTGAAAAACGCTAGGAGAGAAAATTATGGAGAATCGTCAGGCATACGCCGAAGCAGGCGTAAATGTTGAAGAAGGTTATAAAGCAGTACAGCTTATGAAGGAACATGTGCGCAGCACATTCAGCGACAGGGTCATCGGAGATTTAGGAAGCTTCGGTGGGCTTTTCAGACTGGGCACCTACAAGGATCCGGTTCTGGTATCGGGTACAGACGGTGTAGGAACCAAGCTGAAAATCGCTTTTCTGACAGACAAGCATGATACGGTGGGCGTCGACCTTGTGGCGATGTGCGCGAATGATATTCTCTGTCAGGGTGCAGAGCCGCTTTTCTTCCTTGACTACATTGCAACAGGTCATCTTGAAGCGGAAAAAGCAGCACACCTCGTAAGCGGTGTGGCTGAAGGATGCCGTCAGTCGGGCATGGCGCTTCTTGGGGGCGAGACAGCAGAAATGCCAGGCTTTTATGCAGATGGCGAATACGACATGGCTGGATTTGCAGTTGGTGTTGTGGAGCGTGAAAGCCTTATCGACGGCAGCAAGGTCGCAGCAGGTGATGTGCTGATCGGTCTTCCGTCAAGTGGCGTACACTCTAACGGCTACTCCCTTGTAAGAAGAATATTCTTTGACAAGGCTGGCATGGATGTATCAGATATAATCGGAAATTCGGGCAAGACGCTTGGCGAGTACTTGATTGAACCGACAAAGCTTTATGTAAAGCCAGTAACTGCCCTTCTTAAGGAAGTGGATGTCCATGGCATGAGTCACATTACGGGTGGTGGCTTCCATGAGAACATTCCTAGAATGCTTCCAGAGGGTCTGCAGGCTGAGGTTCAAGAAAGCAAATGGGAGAAACCAGAAATATTCGAACTGCTCCAGTCTTACGGAAAACTAGAAACACTGGAAATGTTCCACACATTTAATATGGGCATTGGCTTTGTAATCGCAGTGAGTGCGGATGATGCAGAGAAGGCTGTTTCAGTTCTTTGTGAAGCAGGGGAAAAACCTGTTGTCATCGGTACGGTTGAAGCTGGCGATAAGGGGGTCCTACTGTGTCCTTAAGATTTGCAGTTTTAATCTCAGGGGGCGGTACAAATTTGCAGGCACTGATTGACGCGGTTGATAACGGCGTCATTCCTGCTGAAATAGCCCTTGTTATTTCGGATAGAGAAGACGCATATGGTCTTGAACGTGCCAGAAAGCACAATATTCCAGCAGAGGTTCAGGCGCGGAAAATGTATGCGTCAGCTGCTGAACGCGATGAGCATATTGTTGCATTACTTGAAAAGCATGATGTGGATTTTGTCATGCTGGCGGGATACTTAAGCATTCTGACTGAAGGCTTTGTCAAAAAATATGAACGCCGCATTATAAACATACATCCAGCCCTTATTCCAAACTACTGTGGAAAGGGCTATTATGGAGACATTATCCATAAGGAAGTGCTTGAGAATGGCGAGAAGGAAACGGGTATTACCCTTCACTTTGTAGATGCCGGAGTAGATTCCGGACCCATCATCGTGCAGCACAAGATCCCAGTGGTTGAGGGAGAAACACTGGAATCACTCAAAGAAAAAATTCATGCATCAGAACATAGACTCATTGTTGAAACAGCCAAACGTTATTGTGAAGGGAATCTGTAGAAAGAGTACAGATTTGCTGGGGGTATAAATCGGAGGTCAAGGATATGATACAGCGTGTACTCATTAGTGTATCTGACAAAACAGGAATTGTAGAGTTTGCAACAGCGCTTTCGGAAATGAATGTTGAGATCATTTCGACAGGCGGTACTGAAAAAATGCTTAAGAAGGCTGGTCTGGAAGTAAAAAACATCAGCGAAGTCACTGAATTTCCAGAATGTCTGGATGGCCGTGTAAAGACACTTCATCCAAAGGTTCACGGCGGCATTCTTGCAATCAGAAGCAATCCTGAACATCAAAAGCAGCTGGAAGAGCTTGAAATTGAAACAATCGACATGGTTGTTGTCAATCTTTATCCTTTCAAAGAGACCCTTCTTAAAGAGGGCTCTACACATGAAGACATTGTGGAAAACATTGATATCGGTGGTCCGACAATGCTTCGTTCTGCAGCTAAGAACTACCGTGATGTCGCTGTAGTGACTGATCCTTCCGACTACGACCGCATTCTGGATGCAATGCGTGCTGACGCTGTCAGTGAGGCCTTGAAAATGGAGCTGGCGTGGAAAGTGTTCGAGCATACGGCACACTACGATGCCCTGATTGCATCTTACTTCCGTGAGAAAACGAATCAGCAGCCGGCTAACACGCTGACTATGACTTGGGAAAAGGTTCAGGACCTTCGTTACGGAGAGAACCCGCACCAGTCAGCTTCCTTCTATAAGGAAATCACAGGTGTTGAAGGAACGCTGGCAAACGCGAAGCAGCTTCACGGCAAGGAGCTGTCATTCAACAATATCAACGATACAAATGGCGCAATTGCTGCACTTAAGGAGTACGAAGCACCGACTGTGGTTGCAGTGAAGCACACAAACCCATGCGGTATTGGTACAGGCAGCGACATTCTGGAAGCCTATGACCGTGCCTATGAGTGTGACCCAACATCTATCTTTGGAGGAATCGTTGCTGCAAACAGAGTCATTGACGCAGACACGGCTTCGAAAATCAATGAGATATTTATTGAGATTGTCATTGCACCGGGTTATGACAAAGAGGCCCTTGAAATACTTACAAGCAAGAAGAATATCCGAGTGCTTGAGCTGGCAGATATTGCTGAACAAGGCGCGAAGGAGATGGACCTTAAAAAGGTTGGCGGCGGACTGCTTGTGCAGGATATAAACGACCAGCTTATGGATGGCGACTTTGAAGTTGTCACTGAGCGTATTCCAACAAAAACAGAGCTCGAAGACCTGCTGTTTGCTTGGAAAGCGGTTAAGCACATCAAGTCTAACGGCATTGTTCTTGCAAGGGACAATCAGACTGTAAGTCTAAGTCCGGGACAGGTAAGCCGTATTTGGGCCGTTGAGCATGCGATTTCGCAAGCAAATCTGGAAGTGAAGGGCAGTGTTCTGGCTTCGGATGCATTTTTCCCATTTGATGACTGCGTTGAGATGGCTGCAAAAGCTGGTGTTACAGCAATTGTTCAGCCAGGTGGCTCGATGCGTGATCAGGATTCGATTGATATGGCCAACAAGTATGGTATTACGATGGTCTTTACTGGAATGAGACATTTCAAACATTAGGTTCGATTGACGATAGTGTCGGGAGGCGTAAAATGAAAGTACTTATTATCGGCGGAGGCGGCCGTGAGCATGCATTGGCATGGAAATTCGCGCAAAGTGAAAAGGTTGAGCACGTTTATGTGGCACCGGGAAACGGTGGCACAGCAATCATGGATAAAGGCAGTAATGTGGATATTGCAGCAGACAATATAGAGGGTCTGGTTGCATTTGCAAAGACTGAGAATATTGATATGACAATTGTTGGTCCAGAGGTACCGCTGGTTGCGGGTGCAGTGGATGCGCTCAGAAAAGCCGGACTCAAGGCATTTGGACCAGATGCGGCATCAGCGCGTCTTGAGGGAAGTAAAGTCTTCTCCAAGGAGTTCATGAAAAAGTACGATGTACCGACTGCGAATTTCAAGGTGTTCACAGATTTCAGCGAAGCGAAGAAAAATGTGGGTGTGTTTGGATATCCAATGGTTATCAAGGCAGATGGTCTTGCGGCTGGCAAGGGCGTTGTCATTGCCAAGAATGAAGAGGAAGCCCTGGAAGCATTTGATGACATGATGGTGAAGAAGGTGTTCGGTGAAGCCGGTGAAACGGTTCTAGTCGAAGAGTTCCTCGGTGGCATCGAAGCCTCTATGCTTTGCTTTGTAGACGGAAAGACAATCAAACCAATGGAGAGCGTTCAAGACTACAAACGTATTTTTGACAACAATGAAGGCCCCAACACAGGTGGCATGGGAACTTACTCTCCAAACCTGATCTATACACAGGAAATTGAAGAGAAGGTTCAGGAAGTTGTCATCGATCCAATACTAAAGGGTTTCCAAGCTGAAGGAATGGATTACAAGGGTGTTCTTTTCATCGGTCTCATGATTGACGGCAAGGAAATTCGCGTGCTTGAGTTCAACGTGCGCTTTGGTGATCCTGAAACTCAGGTTGTTATGCCAAAAATGGAAAATGACATGGTTGATGTGGTTGAAGCGATTCTTGACCAGCGTCTTGAGGAAGTCGAGCTCAAGTGGAAGGACGAGACCTTTGTTTGTGTCATCATGGCGAGTGAAGGCTACCCAGGAAACTATCCGAAGGGTGTCGAAATCACAGGTGTTGATAAGTGTGATCTCGTCTTCCACAGTGGTACCAAGTTAGAAAATGACGTCCTTAAAACAAGTGGCGGCAGAGTACTGGGCGTTATTGGCAAGGGTCCAACAATCAAGGAAGCAAGAACGTCTGTTTACGGTCAGGTTGAACAGGTCAGCTTTAAGGGGCACCAGTATCGCAAGGATATCGGCCTGCTGATTAGAAATTAGGATTTTGAAATTCTTGAATGCATATAAGGAAGGAGTTGCTATAATGAGGCAACTCCTTCGTTTTTATGAAAAAATCCTCTACTTGCACGCATTGGGCTTGAAAGCCTGCTCTGAAATATTTATAATAACCAAAGGCGAAACAGCAAGGTAAATAGGAGTCAGCTTATGAAGAAACATAAAGAAATTATTTTGATTGGACTTGTTCTAATAGGGCTGTCAGCCCTTCTGCATTTTGGGCACTACTTGATTTTTCACGACGCACATCATCTGTTCATCTTCCTGGTTGCGGATATTGCATTCATCCCGCTTGAGGTCTTCTTTGTGACAGTTGTGCTCGACAGAATTCTAGAGCGTAGAGAGAAGAATCACCTGATTGAAAAGCTGAATATGCTAGTGGGACTCTTCTTCAGCGAGATGGGACTCGATATTCTGAAAATGTGTGCGGGCGCAGATTCTGAGCTAGGGGATATGCGTGAGGAATATGCGCTTTCCATGAACTGGACTGAATCAGACTTTGAAAATCTCCACAGCAGTCTTGTAAAGCATCCCCATAAACTCGACGCAAACAAGGTGGATATCCTGAAGCTTAAAGAAAAGCTGGATACAGGCAAAAATCTACTCGTATCTCTAATTGCAAACCCAGCACTTCTTGAGCACGATTCCTTCAGCGAGCTTCTGATGGCAGTCATGCATCTTCAGGAGGAACTGGCAATGCGTTATGACAACGGATTGTCGGAGTTTGACAGAAAACACATTGAGGTTGATATTGAAAGAGCCTATGGAAGATTGGGTGCAGAGTGGATTAAGTACATGAAGCATCTGCGTGTGCATTATCCATATCTTTATCTGACGGCACTGATTAAGAACCCTTATCTTCAGCAGGACCGTGTCGCATCTGAGATGGCCTATAAAAAACAGCTTGCCGGATAATTAAAATTGTATTTTGAGACTTGAAAACCGATGCCTTGATGGGGTATCGGTTTTCGTGTATTATGAAGTTCGATGGACTTATCCATACGTAAACATATTTTCTACTTGGAAATGACAGAAAAATTAAAAAAAGCAGGGCATTTAGTGAAATGTCCTTGAAAAGCATATTGCGTATTGGATACAATATACATAACATGATTTAAAGACATCATGGCTTAATAAAATACAGGAGATGAATGCCAATGGATGCGAGAATCCAAACTACACTGGAGAATCTTTCAAAAAGGAATATTAACGGATATTTTTTCCAGACAGCAGACGATGCCAAGGCGGCAATTCTATCATGGATACCGCAGGATGTGACTGTTGGAATTGGAAACAGCAGAACGGTGAAGGATTTAAACCTGTCTGAAACCCTGTCTACTAAAGGGCACATCGTTTATGATAAGACCACTGTCCAGTCGGAAAAGGGTAAAAAGCTCCTCAAGAAAAAAGCTCTGATGACAGACTGGTACATAACAGGGACAAATGCCCTGTCCACATCCGGTCATCTGGTGAATATCGATCACAGTGGGAGCCGGGTTGCAGCAATGCTTTATGGGCCTGACCACGTGGTGATTGTAGTGGGTGTGAACAAACTGGAGGAAAGCTTGGATGCGGCTTTAAATCGTGCGCGGAACGAGGCGGCACCAAGAAATGCACTGCGATCAGGTTCTGGAGCCCCATGCATAGAAGCAGGAAGATGCGTTGAGTGTGAGGGTGATGTTAGAATTTGCAATGCGTTTGTTACTGTAAGTGGTCAGTCCGATTCAGACCGTATGCATGTTGTGATCATAAATGAAGCACTCGGGTTCTAAAAAGAGTGCACTAACTTGCGAGTATAAAAACAGATTGATTTAAACTTAAGAAAGCCTCTTCTCAGACATGAGTGGAGGCTTTTTGCATGTGCTTCATTGGCCTGTACGAGGACCCAGCGCCAGATAGGCATGCGGTATGTTTATGCGACCCCAAAGCGGTGTATGGGTATATATGTAACGGTGAGGGAGGTGTCTAGTATGGATAAGCAAGTTAAGATGTGGATGGGAGCGTTAACGCTTGAAGAGAAAGCCCGCCTGTGTTCAGGCATGGGTCTATGGCGCACGCAGCCTGTACAGCGACTGAAAATTCCTGCCCTGACCCTTACGGACGGACCCCATGGTGTTCGCTATACCCAGACAGATGTGCTGGGACAGCTGGCGCGCGTGGCACTTTTTGGTGGAGACAGCATTCTGGCGTCTACCAAAAAAGCCACCTGCTTCCCAACTGCGTCAGCCATGGCAGCGAGTTGGGATACAAATCTTATAAAGCATATCGGTGAAGCAATTGCCAGAGAAGCAAAGGATAGAGGGGTGCAGCTGATGCTGGGGCCGGGGCTCAATTTGGCGCGGACACCGCTTGGAGGACGTAATTTTGAGTTCTTTTCTGAAGACCCCTTTCTTACAGCAGCCATGGGCATCGCAATGGTTCAAGGCATGCAAGACCAGGGTATTGGGGCGGTTGTAAAGCACTTTGCCTGTAACAATACCGAATACAGGCGCATGACAGCCGATGTCATTGTTGACGCGCGCACGCTGCATGAACAGTATCTTAAAGCCTTTAAAGACGTGCTTCAGAAGGCGCATCCGGCAGCAGTCATGGGGGCATACAATAAGATCAACGGGCATTTTTGCTCTCAGTCCACAGAGCTTCTCACCAACATCCTTCGGAAAATGTGGGGCTATGAGGGGGTTGTCATTTCAGACTGGGCATCCGTCTATGACAGGGTGAAGGCCCTGGATGCGGGACTTGATCTTGAAATGCCGGGTTTTCCCCTGCATGATTCAGAGATAGAAAAAGCTGTGCTTACTCACCAGCTCGATGTGGAAATTCTAAATAGAAGCGTGGAACGTATTTTGAATCTAATCCAAGCCTACAGCGCAGAAAAAAGGCGCAATCAGCCCAAGCGGCTGCATCATGGCCTAGCTGTGCATGCCGCATCTGAATCATTTGTTCTGCTTAAAAATGAAAATATTCTGCCTATTTCCCCGGAAAAATCGAAACATATCATCCTCATCGGTACGCTCTGGAATCATCCTGTCATTCAGGGGGAGGGGAGTTCGAAAGTTCGACCTGCCCATATTGACAAGCCGCGTACCATGCTTTCAGATCGATTTGCCGCCCCTATACATGTTGAATGGTTCAGACGCGTGACCGCTTTAAATGAGGAGAGAATACGCCAGGCAGATGCGTGCATTCTCCTTGTCGGTGGTGCGGAGGCTGATGGGGAGGGTTCGGACAAGAAGAGTCTGCGACTGCCTCAGTATCAGACTGAAGACATTCTCGAGGCATCAAGGCTTCAGAAGAATACAGTCGTAGGCATTGTCTCCGGTGCACCTGTTGACATAAGTGAATGGAAAGACAAGGTGGGCGCGATTCTCATGCTGTGGCTTTCTGGGGAAGGCATGGGGCGTGCCCTTGCGGATGTCCTGACGGGTGTTGTCAATCCATCCGGTCGTTTGCCAATCACCTGGCCTAAAAACTGCAATGAAACAGGTGCAGGTCTGTATTTTCCCGGGGAATATGACAAACTCTATTACAATGAGCGCATATTTGTCGGCTACAAGTACAGTCTGACAAGAGGCATAGAAGACACCTATCCATTTGGATATGGTCTCAGCTACTCCGAGTTTGTCGTTGAAGACTTGAAGCTCGATACCGCCATAATCCATAGAGATGGATGCGTCGGCATGGAGATTAAGGTTAAGAATTCAGGTTCAATAGCTGGAAAAATGACGGTTCAGATATACGCACGTCGGCTGCAGCCGGTGGTGCCATCAGCCTACAGACACTTGGTTGGATTTCAGAAGGTGGCCCTTCAGCCGGGTGAGGTCAAGTGGATTTATATGCGTGTAAATGCCTCAGAACTCTGTTACTACAACGAACTGACGAAGCGGTTTGAGCTTGAAGCGGGCACTGTCCTCTTTGAAGTTGGCAGAAATGCGCGGGATATTTTGCGCGTCGGGGAAGTTGAAGCTGCCGGAAGCTATTTTTCCAACACCTATTTGTCTAAGTTCTCCTACTTGAGTGACTGGCTGGCAGATCCGATTGGAAGAGAGCTTGTTTTAGGGACCCTGGCGCCCCTGATATCTAATCAAAAAGACGTTTTGGACCATCCAATCATCAGAATGTTCAAGGACATGCCCCTGATCAAAGTAGTCAATTTCTCCGGTGGCCTTATTGGCGAAGCTTTTTTGGAACACCTCGAGTATGAGTGGCTCAAACGAAGCGGCAATACGGTTGAAAGATAAAAGAAGTGCGCAGCGTTAGCTGCGCACTTCGACTGTTTCATCGATTTTTATTGTTTTCTCGTGCCATTTTCCGCTGAAGTAAATGATGCCGCCGACGACACAAATGAGAAAGTTCGAGGTAATCATGGAATACCAGACTGTATTCGGTCCCCAAGATGTGATTTTACCCAGGAAGATAATGAGGGGCAGTCTGAAGAACCAGAGTCTTCCGAGCATCATAATCATGGCGTATACAGTATGGCCTGAACCCTGGAAGGTACCAATCAGTATCTGATATATTCCCATAAGCGGCAAAGAAGCGGTAATAAGCCGCAGATAGAATGTACCCTGTGAAAGCACCAGGGGATCCTCTGAAAAAACGTGAACGATGCTTTCTGAGAGGAAAAGAATAAGCGCTCCGCCAGCAATCAGGACAATGCTTGTCACGAGGGTGCTGGTGCGTACAGATTCTTTGGCGCGCTCCAAGTTGTCAGCGCCAATGTTTTGACCGACAATGGAGGCGAGAGCGCTGCCAACGCCCATGGCGGGCATGAGAATAAGTCCTGAAATCCTGTTGCCAATGGCAAAGGCAGTCAGCGTTGCCTGTCCGTATGAAACGATGAACACATTCATGATCATGAAGCCAAGAGATGTCATCGACTGGCCAAAGCTTGAAGGCAGACCGATTTTTACAATCTGCTTCAAAATGCTGAAGTCTGGTTTCAGGTCTGCAAAGTTAAGGTGAAAATCCTGAGTCCTGTCAAAAAGTGTATAAAGGGCATACAGGGCAAACACCCCGCGTGCAAGAACGGTCGCTATGGCAGCGCCGCGAAGTCCAAATCCGAAGGTGAACATGAAAAGCGGGTCTAGAAACATGTTGGAAAAGGCGCTCATAGCGCTTATTTTCATAGGCGTATAGGTATCACCAAGCCCTGTTTTGATTGCCGTATAAGAGAACATGAGGAACATGGTGGGAAGACCGAGGAAAATGACTTCAATAAATTGGCGGGCGTTGGTGTAAAGATCGCCACTGGCCTGCATGAGTCTTAAAATAGTGCCGGTACCGGCAAAACCGAGTATGCCGATTGTAATGGAAAGCAGGGTGGAAAGAGATAGGATCTGCCCTGCGACGCGTCTGGCAGAGTCGTATTCATGGGCGCCTGTAAACTGGGAAATTAGGCTTGTAGCCGCAAGTGACAGGCCCATACCAATGGACATCATGAGAAAAATAATCGGCCACACAAACTGAACAGCTGCAATTTCAGCAGTTCCAAGCCAACCTACGAAATAGGTATCCACCAGGTTGTAGAGTGTCTGTATGAAGTTTGTAAGCATTACCGGCCCAGAAAGCCGAATGATGACTTGAAGCATGGGGCCATAGAGTATGAGCTCCCTTTTCTTTAAATAGTCCATATGTGTACCTCATCGCTCAGTCTTTTAAATCGTTAAAATAATTATAACATAGATATTTAGACAGTCAAATAATTAGGAACACGAAATATAATCCAGGACCCACGTTCCTCCATACGTGGTATAATATTTAAAAATCATGAAAAAACAGAATAGAAGACGGAAAGGATGATCAAATATGGTACTAGGACATGAAAGAGATGTAATGGGTTCAGTGGTAGATATGCCAGAAGTAAAGGGCGCAGTTATGAAAGTGCTTGTTTCGCCAAAAGAAGGCTGGGACGACCATGTTATGCGTGTTTTTGAGCTCGAGCCGGGCGGCTTCACACCAAAGCATACCCATGACTGGCCACATATCAACTATATTATTGAAGGAACAGGCACCCTATTCCTCAATGGAAAAGAGAATCCTATTGAAGCAGGCGGGTACGCGTATGTACCAAATAATGAACTGCATCAATTCAAGAACACAGGTGAAGGCAAACTCAGATTCATTTGTATCGTCCCTGTAGAAGGACATAAGTAGAGCGTAAAAACATGACAAACTATAATTACAATGAAATTGAAGGCTACTGGAACTTTGTATACGGGCAGGTTCCAAAATTTACAGTCGATACAAAAATACCCTATCCGGAAATCATGGACGGGATCAGGTGGATTGGCGAACAAGCAAACCATGTGCTTGATTTCGGCTGTGGCAATGGAAAAGCCCTGGTTGTCGCTTCAAAGTACGGGGTTAAGTCAGGCGTTGGCATCGATTTGTCAAAGACGGGCATCGAGACAGCCAATCAGGTTGTTGCAGGAAGTCGCCTTGAAGAACACTTTGAGTTCACCCAAGGCGGTATTGAAGCCCTTGCTGCTTATGAAGCGGACACTTTTGACGGGGTCATCCTGTTCAATACACTTGATAATCTGCATCCTGAAGACGGAAAAGCCCTGATTGAAGAGCTTGGACGCGTTATGAAAAAAGGGGCAGCCCTTCTTCTGAAACTGAATCCGGTTTATGAGGATGATGTCTTCACTGAAGAAAATGAATTTCAGAAAATTGATGACAAGTGCTATAAGGAAGAGTCGGGACTTCTGTTCTGGAATATGGATGATGAAGTTCTTAACGCACTCTTTGAAGGAAAATTTGAGTATGTCAATGGTTATGACATTGATATGGTTGATTTTGATACAGTCAACAGAATGTACTGGTTAAAGAAGGTGTAATTGTTTTGGAAAGATATGCTATTATCGATTTAGGCTCCAACTCAGTCAGAATGAACATTGTCCATGTGAAAAAGGATGGTTCCTATATTCTGCTGGATCAGGCAAAAGAAATGGTGCGTCTTTCCGAAAACATGGGTGCGGAAAAGACGCTGAAAGAAGCTCCGATGCAGAGAACCATTGAAGCGCTCAAGCTGCTGAAGAAGCTTTCTGTCGCATACGAGGCAGATCGGGTCTATGCACTTGCGACTGCAGCGGTTCGTATGGCGGGCAATCAGAAGGTTTTTCTGGATCGTGTGAAAGAGGAGGTTGGCCTCGATTTTATCGTGTTGACCGGCGAACAGGAAGCCTATTATGATTATGTTGGCGTCATCAATACCATTGCGGTCAAGGACTGTCTGATTGTGGATATTGGCGGTGGTTCAACCGAGCTGGTCTGGGTTGAAAACAGAGAGCAAAGGGCTGCCGTAAGTCTTCCTATCGGGTCTGTATCCATAACCGAAAATTACATTACAGGGAACAAGAAGGGGCTGGAGCTTGCGGTGGACGCTATTCGCGAGTATCTGAAGCATGTGCCCTGGATTAAGAATCTTAAAGGCATTCCGGTTGTCGGTCTTGGAGGTGTTATAAGAACCCTAGCCAAGGTGGACAGGCATGCCAATGGTCTCCAGGAGATCTATCTTCATAACTACAGACTTGACCGGGATGCTTGCGACGGCATGTTTGAGAGAATACTGACCTCCTCACCGTCTGAGCTGTCGAAAATCAGCGGCATTAACAAGAAACGCGCCGACATCATTGCGGGAGGGATTCTTCCAATCAAGATGATTATGGAAACGCTCGAGTCAGATGCCCTGATTGTCAGTGGCAATGGACTCAGGGACGGCTGGTTTTACAAGCAGTATTCGGAGCTGAGAAAGCTCGACATTGTCATAGAGGACGTGCTTGACCACAGCCTTGACAATATCATGAAGCGATACGAAATCAATCATGCCCACAGCAGGCATGTCACGTATATTGCGCTGGAGCTTTTTGACCGCTTGAAGGTTGTACATGGCTTTACCGACGCCTACAGGAAGCTGGTGCAGGCATCGGGGCTGCTCCATGACATTGGAATGTACATTGAGTACTACAACCATCACAAGCATGGATTCTACTTGGCTATGAATTCCAGACTTTGTGGTCTGACAAATGCGGAAATTGTATCCTGTGCCTATCTTGTCGGCATGCATCGAAATGAAAAGCTGAAAATTGATTTGACCGAGTTCGAAGGTGTCGTTAACAAACGTGAGTTCAAGCGGCTCAGCGATCTGGCTCTGCTCGTGGGCATCAGCGAAAAGCTTGACCGCAGCGAATCGGGAACCATTGAGAAGATCGATGTAAGGCTTGAGGGCAAGCAGGTGCGTCTACAACTGTATGCCAAGGAAGAACCACTTTTGGAAATGGCAGCGGCAGAGGAGTATATCAGCAAGTTCGCTGAGAGCTTTGGCGTGGAGCTTGTGTTTGAGTACAGTGGTAAAGGCGCATAAGCATTTCATTAAATGAAAGAAAAGGCTTCACCTGGTGTATCTGCTGGTAATGGGATACACCGGGTGAAGCCTCTTTTATGCTTTTTTAGTATGAATTTTGAAAGGGTGTGGCATGCCTGATTGCATAAAGCCCCAGCCTACTTATCCTTCTTTGGCCACTCAACCACCAAGTCGTTCATTTCTGTGATTTCGCAAGCCAAGCGATAACCGTCCTTCAATTTCTTTTCGCTGATAACCTTCAGCTCATTCTTGGTAGGCGGATTCACCTTTCCGGATATGATTTTGACCAAGCACTTGCCGCACTTGCCCTTTCCATTGCAAGGTGCCTTGATTTTGATTTTTTCCTTTTGTGCTGTATCTAAAAGGGACGCGCCCTTTTTCGTCTCAACTGTTTTCACAAAGCTGACTGTTCCCATTGCATGACCTCCTGACCTATGTAAAATTCTATCGATGCTAAGAAACTTATACCCAATGAGGGTATATTTACGCTCTAGGATACCACATGGATTTCAAGTAAAGATAGAGTTGACAAGTAGAAGAGAATATGATAGCTTCTAATCTGTTCATTCATTTTGTACTTATTACGTATCATATATGTTATAAAGGAGAAAAAGATGCGATCTGAGTCGATTAGAAATCTTGTTTTCAGTGCGATTGTAGCCGCTGTATACGCTGCGGTAACCATCAGTTTGGCTCCAATAAGCTATGGGCCTATTCAGTTTAGACTGTCAGAAATATTGGTGCTGCTTGCATTCATAAATAGAAAATACATTCCGGGTCTGGTTCTGGGATGCCTGCTTGCGAATCTGTATTCACAGCTGGGTGTCATGGATATCGTGTTTGGAACCCTGGCCACCTATATCAGTGTTGAGCTGGTGGCGAGAACAAAGAACCTTTTCATAGCCTCGCTATGGCCGGTGATTACTAACGGGATCATTATTGGTGTCATGCTGAACATCCTGTTCAAGCTGCCTCTACTTCTGACAATCGGACAGGTTGCCTTTGGAGAGTTTATCGTAGTGTCTGTTGCAGGTGTGATCCTGTTCAGAACGGTCATTTTGCCCAACTCAAAGCTGATGGAAATTCTGAACGGCTAAAGGGCAAAGCACCCTATCACAATAAAAAACATTTATGGGCAGGCTTCCCTAAGCACATTTGAAACTGTCTATGTACTGAAACCTCTTGCATTCAAGCGAGAGGTTTTTTGTAGTTAAAGGCATCTTGTGAAGGCGCTTGTTTTCTTCAGAATATTCAAATATAATTTACAATAGGAAATTTCGACAATTTTTGAGTTTAATCGTCATATTAGGGGTATGGATGATTTGTGTTGAAAGAAATATGTGGGGGAAGGTTGAAGCCTATGCAGGGTAAATACAAGTTCTCATCTCTATTGATGGGAATCGTCTTACTCGCGTTCACTGTGTTTATTGCAGTCATATCGATGACGGTGATGTACTCGACAAAAACGGCGTATACCGCAGAACGAGATGCGGTTCGTGTTGAAATAGAGCGTTTTGAGAAGGCGCAGTTGGAAGTGGAAGCGGGAGAAATCATTGAATATGCAAAAGCAAGCAGGGCCAATGGAATCAAGGCCATGCGCATGGAACTTCAGGAGCGGGTTGAAAATGCCTATATTCTTGCTGAATACATATACGCGTCAAACAAGGACAGACTTTCCGATTCTCAAATAGAAGCGGAAATTGCCAGTGCGCTCAGAAATATTCGCTATGATGAAGGGCAGGGTTATTTTTTCATGGACCGCTTCGACGGCGAGGTCATGCTCTATCCGGTAAAACCTGAGCAGGAGGGACAGAACGTTCTTGATCTGGTCGACAATTTTGGAAATTTTGTTGTTCGCGACGAAATCAATCTGGCCAAGAACTTTGGTGAAGGCTTTGTAGAAGGACACTGGGCCATGCCGGGTGCCATGCTCACTGGTGGAGAACTCAAAGTCTCCTATGTGAGACGTTTTAGAGATTTTGACTGGTATATTGGTACTGGAATCTATGAAAATGCCTTTATGGATGCGCTCCAGTACAAGGTGCTGGAAGATTTAGAAGCACTTGAAGATGAGAAGTATGCGTACTATATTTCAGATGAGACAGGCAAGCTGATTTTTGAAAATGGGCAGCTGGTTCTTGAAAATCGAAGTCTGTCTGGAGACATGCTGGCCTTGGGCATGCAGTCAAAACAGGGCGATTTTGTGAAGGAATCTGGATTTGACGATGAAAACAAGGTTCTCAAGATTTCCTATGTAAAACCAATCGAAGCTTGGGACTGGATCTTGGGGATTAAAGTGACCCTGGATGAAAGCTATGCCGACAGAAAGGCTTACTATCTGAAGCAGACAGAACAGAATCTTAATCTGATCATTGTCATTACCGGATTTGTTCTATTTATGCTGACGGCATTTATGCTGATTCTCTTTACCGGACGTGTCAACCGCTGCTTTGCCGGCATACATCAAGTTATTGATGGTGACTGTCATAAAGAAAAACACTTTTATTTTGAGGAGTTTGCCAAAATAGCACAGCGTATTACTGAAAAGACTGCCAAAGACGCATTGCCTGTGATGAGCGTGTGCGATCCAAAACCGCTTACAAAGGAAGTCAATACCCTGGTTGAGGGAGAAGTTGTTGCAGCGCAGGCAGTTCATGAAATCAACTTGATGGCCGAGTGCTGTTCGGAAGATGCCGTGGATAAGAAAAAACTGACCAAAATTGGTGCCAATATGGCAGAAATAAGAAAGCTGCTCTTCAGATTGAGCCATGACGGTGAGAAGGTGCTGTCGCCAGTGGACAGTTCGGATTTTGAAACGATACACCTGAAGGTATTTATTCAGGAAATCATGACCATGATTTTGAGTGAATACCATAACGTGAATATAGACTTTGGCGTTTTCTGTGACAGTGACCTGATTGTGGAATCGGATACCATGGTGTTCACACAGATTCTGACCCATTTGACAACAAATGCTGTCGAACATGGCTTTACCGATATGGAAGAGGGGTCCATTACTATTGAAGTTATCTATGATGATGATTATCTGAGAATTTACTTCAGTGACAATGGGGCAGGCATGCATGCCGATGTTCAGGAACGGATTTTCGAGCCTTATTATTCAACGACGTCCCTGCTTGGAAGTGCGGGCATGGGGCTGGCGGAGGTGTTCGCCCTTGTCCAGGACAAGCTTGGTGGAGCCATCAATGTATCCAGTCGTGAAGGCTATGGAACAGATTTCTTTATGGACATACCAGGTGTTGGGCCAGGCCTCTATATTATCGCGCCATACGACGCTACAGCACTGAAGGTAGTTCACGATAAAGAGTATGAAGAGATTTCGTAAAAGGAGCAGAACTTTTCCTGATGAAAAAATAAATCACTAAAATGGTGTAATATCATTGACTGGATAATCCTCATGTGCTAGTATGAATGTAACAAGTACAAAAATGAAATCATTCAAATGAAGATAAACATAAATTAGGAGGGTATTTCAAAATGAGAAAAAATGCAATTACATTCGGTGGAAATGCTATGACACTTCGTGGTGAAGCTATAGAAGTTGGCCAACAGGCGCCAAACTTTACTGCTGTTAAGCAGGACCTTAAGCCTTATGATTTTTATGAGGGAACGAAGGGCAAAGTGAAGGTTATCTCTGTTGCACCATCAATTGATACAGGTGTATGCTCCCTTCAGACAATGCGTTTTAATGAAGAAGCGGGTAAGCTTAAGGATGACGTTCAAATTGTGACAATTACAGTAGACCTGCCGTTTGCGCAAAAACGATACTGTGCAGCTGAGGGCGTGGAAAATATCGATGTCGTTTCAGATCACAGGGATTTGGATTTTGGCGACAAGTATGGATTCGCCATTGCAGAACTCAGACTGCTGACGAGAGGTGTTATTGTTGTAGACCGCGACAATACAGTGAAATACGTTGAGTACGTGAGCGAAGTATCACATGAGCCGGATTACGACAAGGCTCTTGAGGCAATTGCTGCGCTTGTATAGGATCAATAAAGCATAAAGCTTGACGAAACACAGGAGTCTGTGCTACGATAAGAGCGAAAATTAATACATTCTTCAGGGCAGGGTGAAATTCCCGACCGGCGGTTATAGTCCGCGAGCCGAAAGGTTGATCTGGTGCAATTCCAGAACCGACAGTAAAGTCTGGATGGAAGAAGATGTGTGTTATCCGTAAATTACGTGATGAATAAACATGTCCCTGAAGCTAACATCTTCAGGGACTTTCTTTGTTGTTGACGAGAAATCCCTGATCCGCAATCTTTTGTTGATATCATTAGGAGGTTTTATCATGAATCGTCAATCATCTGTAAATCTGATGGTAAAAATTGCACTGCTCAGTGTGATTTCGTTTGTAATTATGTTTATTGAGTTTCCACTGCCATTCTTTCCACCTTTTTTAAAAATCGATTTGAGTGACATGGGTGCCCTTATTGGTGCTTTTGCATTTGGTCCTGTGGCAGGGATTGCCATTGAACTGCTCAAAAATATCCTGCATCTTTTCAGAACTTCAACGGGTGGTGTAGGCGAACTTGCTAACTTCCTTGTTGGAGCAGCACTTGTTGCACCAGCAGGTTTTATTTACTCAAAAAAGAAATCAATGAAGACAGCCCTGATCGGTCTGACTGTGGGAACTGTCGTTATGGCTCTGCTGGGTGCATTTGCCAACTACTTCATCCTGATCCCATTCTATGAGAACTTTATGCCAATCGACCAAATCATTCAAATGGCTCAAGCGGCCAACGCGCTGATTGTCGATCTAAACGGCTATATTCTTTACGCGGTAATCCCTTTCAACCTGCTAAAGGGTATTGCGGTCAGTGTTATTACACTGCTTGTTTATAAACGTATTTCACCGCTTCTGCATTCAGGTATGTAAGGTGGTTGAAGCTGCTGAAATTTCTGCAGTACAGATTGAACGACATACGATAATCCAAGGTCCCACGTCTGCTGACTTCAAAGTCGCGCGTGGGATTTTTTGCGTTCAAATTTCAAAGAAATCGACACAAAGTATAAGTAATTACCCAAACGCATATGTTTAGGTACAAAAGTATATTGCAATTTTGTTTAGGGAGGCGTAGAATTACATTAATGTGATTTAGACATAGGATAGGAGAATTCATTATGAAGCAGAACAAACTGACTGGCATTATAGCCATTCTCATTGCTGTATTTGTATGGGGCATCTCATTTGTCAATATCCGCGTAGCGGTACAGGTGCTTCCAGCTATGACATTAGGCGGACTGCGCTTTGCGATTGCGAGCGTCCTGCTGTTTATTGTGATGCGGCTAAGAAAAGAAAGTTTGGCGCTTCAGCGGGAGGATTTTCTAAACATATTCATTGCCGGCGCCGTAGGGATCACCATATACTTCTATTTTGAGAATAATGGGGTCAAATATACGTCAGCATCCGCAGCATCCCTTATCATTGCAAGTATTCCAGTGTTTTCAGTGATTATTGAAAGCCTGATTTATAAGAAGGCCGTTTCACCAAGGACAATCATCAGTCTGGCGCTCTCCATAATAGGCGTATGTCTGGTCGTCGGTCTTGATATTGAAGCCCTGCTGGGCTCGGGGTATCTGAAAGGCTATCTGATGATGGGTGGTGCGGTTGTTTCATGGGTTGCCTACTCAGTTGCATCAACACCTCTATTTGAGAAATACAGCCAGCTGAAGGTGATTTTCTGGCAGGCAATCATTGGTCTTGCATGTTTTATTCCCTTCGCTTTGATGGAGCAGACGGTTTGGGCAGATGTGACACGTGAGATCTGGATACACGTTGTTATTTTAGGGGTGTTCGCATCCGCAATCGGCTTCTGGGTTTATTTATGCGCACTGGATATTTTGGGAATTGGGGAGTCGTCCTATTACCTCAATCTGATTCCTGTCGTAACAATTATCGCCGGGTATTTCTACCTGGGTGAAACCCTCAGCATGATTCAGCTCGTCGGAGGTCTCGTAATTATCGCATCCGTATTCATGATTTCCGCAAGCAGCAAGGAAGATGGAAATACGGCTGAAAGCAATAAGTTGACTAAGGAAACTGCATAGCAGTTATAGGAATATCATGTCTATCACATACAAAAAGCTTATGAAACCCAGTTCTGCGTGTGCAGTTCTGGGTTTTTCTTTTTTTCCTATGACAAAGCCTGCTTTTACAATGAATGAGCCCAAATAATTAAGAAAGTAATAAATATATGAAGAGATGCAGGATAAACCTCGAGTAAAGAGAAAAAGGTACATGTAGGCATACTTAAATACATATGAATTTAAAATCATGATAAGAATAGAGTAAAGAAAAAGAAGGGATGCTGTGATATGACACTGCTTGAGATTAAACAGCTCAAAAAAGCATATGGTGCGCTTAAGGCGGTTGATGGCGTTGGGTTTACAGTAGAGCAAGGTGAAATAGTGGGTCTATTGGGTCCCAATGGTGCCGGAAAATCAACGACAATTTCCATGATTTCAACGCTACTGAAGCCAGATTCAGGTGAAATTCTTTACAAAGGACACGATATAGTTAGACACCCAAAACACATACAGAGGGAACTGGGGATAGTCCCCCAGGAAATAGCCCTTTATCCGACCTTGAGCGGATATGACAATCTGAAATTTTGGGGACAGGCCTACGGACTGACAGGCAAAAGATTAAGGCAGCGTATTGACCAGGTCTCTGAGATTATTGGCATCGATACCCGGCTAAAAGACAAGGTTGAAAAGTATTCAGGCGGTATGAAGCGAAGAATCAATATCGGCGCGGCGCTGCTCCATGAACCCAAACTGCTTATTATGGATGAACCTACCGTGGGTATCGATCCCCAGTCTAGAAATCACATTCTGGATACGGTGCTTGAACTGAACAAGCTGGGCATGACCATTATCTATACCAGCCACTACATGGAAGAGGTCGAATACCTCTGCAGAAACATACATATCATGGATAGCGGGAAGATTATTGCTTCTGGAACCCAGGACGACCTGATAGACATTATAGATGGAGAAAGAAAAATCGTGATACAGGTAAGCGCTGTAACCGACACGTTTATTGAAGCCTTATCAAAAGTGGATAATATTGACCGAATAAGTTCAACGCAGAACTCGGTCAGCCTTTTTACGAAAAATGGAAAGAACATTGTGCGCGATGCCCTGGATATTGCAGGGCGTTTGAATGTTGGAATCGATTCTCTTGAAATCATGAGACCGAATCTGGAATCTGTATTCCTGCATTTGACGGGTAAGGCTCTTAGAGACTGATTTGGAGGCGCGCATGCTTATTTTCTATTTGCTGATGAACAATCTAAAAATACTGCTTAGTGAAAGAAAGACACTCATGGTGATTGTCTTAATGCCGATCATATTGACGACCATTCTGAGTTTTGCCCTTGAAGGTGTTTTTGGAGACAGCCCCCAAGTGCCTCGGTTCAAGGTTGCGGTTGTAAAAGCCTATGCCGATGAGACGCCAGAAGAAATTCTAGACGCTGTTTATGGATCGGCCTTTAATCAAGATAGGCTGCCAGAAGATGTCATGGACAAGATCTATGAGACAGCAGAGTCTACGGACATAGAGAAGATATTCTTTGAAGACTTCTTAGGAAATGCCAAGGTGCTTGAAATAATGCAATTTGATGTAATGAACGACCAAGAGGCAATGGCGGCGCTGAATGCAGATGCAATTTCCGCTATTGTAAGATTGCCTGAAGATTTCTTAAGGGTGAGCTACACAAACCTGTTCACCCCAATGGAAAAGAGACTTGAAGTGGAGGTTGTAAGAAACCCCAACAAGCGTGTGACCGCAGACATTGCCGTCAGCTTGGTCCGTGGTTTTTTAAACCAGATCGAATCCGCTGAAGTCAGGAAAAATGTTGCGGTTGCCTATGTTTTCAGATCAGGTCCCCTAGCGGATTATAAAGATACATTTGAGGGTATTGCGCAAAGCGGCGGAAATGATACCGTCATGAAGACGGTATTTAATGATGAGACTGGGTGCGGAAAGCCAGCGATTGACAGCAGGAGTTACTATTCTGTGGGGATGCTGACGCTCTTTGTCCTCTTTAGTGCAGGTAGAGGCAGTTATTTGCTGCTTCGGGAAAAACGTGACTTTACCTATCAGCGCATGCGCATATCGGGCTTATCCCTGGGCGCAATTTTAACGGGTAAGTTCCTGACCCTGTTCTTTCTAGTGGTATTTCAGCTCATACTGCTGATTCTGTATTCCGCTCTGATCCTGGGTGTCCAGTGGGGAAGCTTCACGAGCACATTCATATTAAGTGGTTTCACTGCATTTGCCGTTGCGGGTCTTGGAAGCCTGCTCGCAGCAGTCACATTTGCTATGGAAAAGACACGGGTTGCCAGTCTTTTTGAATCGATTGTCTTTCAGGTTATGGGGCTACTCGGTGGATCCTATATTCCCCTCGAGGTTCTTCCAAAGAAAATACAGGTCCTTGGGAAAGTGCCACTTAACGGTGTAGCACTCGATGCATATTTGAAAGTCATGTCGGGTGAGCCTATATCAAATCTTTCGGGAAGCTTGGCCATATTGGCAATCAATGGGGTGGTTCTATCAGTAATGAGCCTAGTAATCATTTGGAAAAAGGAGCGGTGCCAAAATGACAGCAATTATAAAACTCAGACTGCTGGGGCTTAAGGACGATTATAAAGTCATGCTGGTTATGGCACTTCTTGCACTTGGCATGGTGTATGCTTTTAGCGGATCAGGCACTTCTGTGACTGAATCAAAATTGTTCCTGGCTTTTGATACAAGGTCAGAGATGTCAGAAGATCTAGTGAAAGCCCTAAGCAGTACTGGAGATTATCAGGCAATGCTTGTAGACGAAGCGTCGGGCAGAGCTTTGATCAATGACAATGAAGGTGTCGCGCTCCTTGTCTTTGGACCGGATTTTGAAAACGGTATTAAAGCGGGTGCGGTCAGCATTGACATTGTCAGCAACAAGGCTGATGTGGAAATACTGGGTCTCAAGCAGGCGGTGTCCACTATTCTTTCAGATATGCATGGAGACTGGACCTTCAGTCAGTCACTGGCGGAATACGGCGACACTTACCAGAATGAGGCGGATCGGAATGCGTGTGTCGATGCTGTTTTCAAACGCATACAGAATGCGCGTGACGCTGAGTCGGCATATGGGGTTATAGAAACAGCGCCGCCTGGCACAGTAGATGCAGAAGTGACAACCATGGAGAACTTTCTGGGATTTGCCCTGCTCTTCTCAGCGTATTCAATCGTGTTTGGCATTGGTGAAATCGTAAATGACAAAATGTATCATACTTGGGCACGCCAGCTTCAGTCGCCTATTGGGAAAGTCAGTATAATTGCTGGAAATTTAGTGACAACAGTCCTCATTGGCTTCATTCAGATGGCCATAATTTTCTTAGGGGGAAATGTCCTGTTTGGCATAGGGGTCGGTGGACATTGGCTGGCTGTTCTAACTATTTGCTTTGCATACATATTTTCATTGACTGGGATGGGCCTGCTCTTGTCAAGCATGGTCAAAAACCATGGACAGCTGTCGGCAGCAACCCCTGTAATATTGACATCCTTTGCCATGCTTGGGGGCTGCATGTGGCCGCTTGAGATTGTCAGCTCCAGAATCCTCTTGGGTCTGAGTTTACTTACACCGCACCGGTGGGCACTTGAAGCACTGCACAGTGTTGTCATAGAACCAGCGGGCAAAGGGGATTTCATTCAACCTGTTGTAATCCTTATGGCAATGGGAATCGTGTATGTTGCGGCTGGGATAAGAAAACTGGACTAAATGATTTCAAAATGTACAGTAAAAACAGCTCAAAATAATCTCTCATTTACCGATAATCTTATTAGAAGAATAAATGGAGTGAGCCAAATGAAAATAATAGACCAACTATTTAGTTCCAATAGATTTATGACATTAAACCGAACTGCTTCTCAGGAGAACACCGCATCCAACACATCGCTGGGTGCGTTTAGCGTGTTTCAGAACAGCTCGGTTCCCGGTATGGATAAAGTTGAAACGCTTTTAAGAAAGATGGACTATCCCCTGACAGAAAGCCAGGCGTCTTCAGTTGAAAGCTTCATGGCCAATCAGTCCGGAAGCACTGCGTCAAAGCTTGAGACCATCGAATGGGCTGCCGATAAGGATGTCGAACTCACTGAAGAAAATCTGAAAGCCATTCATGAAACACTCAATAATGAAATGAATGAAAGTGAAATGATTGAGACGCTTTCAGGCACCAAGGAAGTGACCGAAGGCGAAACCGAAGACCTGCTGGAAGCAATAAAGGCAGATAAGAGCATTCCAAAGGCATTTAAAGAGAAGGTTGAAGCCGCAGTGAAGTCGGGTCTTCCAATAGACAAGGCGATTGTAAGCGCTGTGAATGATCTGATTTCCGCAAATGCAGATGTTAAAGGACAAACCGTCTTCATTGACACTGGCGATGGAAATGCAATCTGTATTGGGGTCGATCAAATTATGGCAGCGGTTGCCCAGGCGTTTTCAGAAATGCAAGGCGGGAGCGACCTCTCCTTTGAAGATTTGCTGAAGTCAGCCCTAGCAGATGTACTCGGTGAAGATGCCCTGGCAGAACTCACCGGTGATGTGGGCCTTTCCGAATCTGCAATCGATCAGACTCAAGGGGAAGTGGCGTCCATTGATGAAAGCCAGTCAGAGGATGAGGAACTGGACATTGATGTGGATGCTGAGGCACTGGATGATTTCGAAAAAGAAATCATGGAAAGACTGGAAGCCTCCTTTGATGAGGTGGCATCTGCTCTTGCCGAACAGCTGGGTGCAGATGTTCTAGAAGCCCTTGATGATACGCGGTTTAAGTCTTATCTGGTGACAAAGGTTACAGAACAGGCGCTTGAAGCCAAGGAGACCTTTAATCAGACCCGCAAGGAAATTCTTTCTTCCCTCAAGGAAATCGAATCGGATGAAAGCGCACTCACCCGTGAAGAAATGAAAGAGAACCTTGAAAAATCCATAGATAAGTTGGACAACATGCTCATGAAGAGTGACGTGACCCTATACACCAGTATGAAGATGGAAAAAAATCTGCTGAATATGAGTTCTGAGCTTCAAGAAGCTAGAAAACTGCTCGCAAAGGGCGATGTTTCAGCAGCCAAAGATATTGTAAAGAATGTATCTGGAACACTGGAAAAGATGATTTTCAAACCATCTGAGAAGAATATTGAACTGATGGCATTCAAGCAGGCTTCTGAAATGAGCGGGATGAAGCAGGCAAGCATGCCGACCCTTCAGTGGCAGAACACATCCATGCGTGGCGTGGTGGAGCTCTTTAGAGATATGGGCCTCAACCATGAACCTGAAGTGGCTGAAAAACTCCTGAGCAGCAATAGTAAGCTGCAAAGCGAAGAGGATTATAAAATCAAGGACAACTTGAAAGCGGTTCTTCTTAAGCTGGCTGAAAGCGATGACGTAGGCAGTAAGCGTGCCGTTGAAGGTGCTGAAAAGGCCTTAAATAACTTGACAGGTCAGCAGCTCATGAATAAGCTGGAAACCAAACAGGACACCCAGACGCTCTTTTTCCATATTCCTCTTGAGGCAGATGGTGAAGTCAAGGACATGCGTCTTTATGTCAACTCACGTAAAAATGGCGATTCCATTGACTGGGAGAATGCATCTTTGTATTTCTCAGTGGAACTGAAAAAATATGGCGAGACAGGAATCCTGCTTCAGTCAAATGACAAGCTGCTCTCAATCAGTGTTAAAAATGATGATGCATCATTTGAAGAGGTTATGGAACCAATGGTAAATGCACTGCAGAAAGAGTTCGTCAACATTGGATACAAGCTTGGACCGGTGCGTTTCTCAGGCTTGAGCGACACCTCGCCAAAGGAACTCATTAAGTCAACGGCTACTGAAAAAACACAGAAGGCTGTGACCTATACAGAAGCGACGGAGAAAGGATTTGATTTTTCAATATGAAAACGAAGGGAATTCGTGTATACGATGCACAGATTGAATCCTATGCCAAATCAGATGCCAATGATTTTGATGGACTGAGCACCTATATAAAGAAGGAAGCCGAGAAACAGAACATTCCCATTGAAAAAAATGCGGATACGCTTAAAGAGCAAGTTGGAAATGATTTGCGCAAGAATATTCCGCCTCAGCTTTATGCGGTGGTTAGTGGGATTGTTGAAATAATCGGCAGACTTGAGGAGGAGGAATAGGATGAAAGTTAAAAAGGTATCCCGTTCCGGACTCCAGAAATCGTCCGGGGTGAAGAAATCAGAAGCACCGCGTATTACCTTTACTGAAATTCTCACCAACCTTGAAGACAACAGGGAGCATTCCAAGGAGCTTCTTGATGAGTTGCTTAAGGACATAGAAACCAAGGGCAAACAGCTTATTGAGAATAGAACAGTTGAAACACTGATTGAATACCGTGAAATGATCAAGGGCTTTGTAGAAGAGGCTGTTGAAAAGGGCTATAAAATCGAAGAACGCAGGGGATTCAGTCGAACGGGTCGAACACGTGTCATGCGAACTGTAAAAGAAATCGACAAACAGCTCGTTGAACTGACAAACCTCATACTGGGTCAGGAAAAGAAGCAGATACGCCTCTTGGAAAAGATCGGTCAGATACAGGGTTTGCTTGTCAATCTGATTATTTAAAGTTAAGAAAACTGGGAAAACCAAGAACCGCGTGGAGTGAAGAGCATGCACTCGCGCGGTTTTTTATGTTGAGCATGCATAGAAGCATTTTACTCTTGAAAGAATCTCTGTTAGGATATTAAAGTATTGCCTGTAGTATGATAAAATAGATTTAAAACGAATGTACGTTCGCAAAGTGAGGTAAATTGCATGGATTTAGGAATGTTGAACGATAAACAGCGCGAAGCGGTCATTACGACCGAAGGCCCTCTTCTGGTTCTCGCGGGAGCAGGTTCAGGAAAGACGCGCGTACTGACAAATCGCATAGCGTATCTAATTGAAGAGAAAAATGTGTATCCAAGCCAAATTCTCGCCATCACATTCACCAACAAGGCGGCGGGTGAAATGCGTGACAGGATCGAAAGCCTGATTGGGTCAGGCGCTACGACCATGTGGGTTGGAACATTCCACGCAACTTGTGTCAAAATACTTCGCAGGGACATTGATCTGCTTGGCTATAAGCGTGATTTTGTCATTTATGATACAACCGATCAGAGAACACTCATCAAGTCATGTCTCAAGGAGCTTGATATTGATGAAAAGACGGTCACGCCCAAATTTGTGAGCGCAAAGATTTCTGAGGCGAAGAATGATCTGATTTCCGCGGACAAGTTCGCTGAAATCAATTACTCAGATTACCAGCTTAGGAACGTAAGTAAAATATATAGTCTTTATCAGAAGAAACTGAAGCAGAACAACGCCATGGACTTTGACGACCTGATCATTAAGGCCATTGATCTTCTGTCCACACATGATGAGGTGCTGGAATACTATCAGGGCAAGTTCAAGTATGTCCTGGTCGATGAGTATCAGGATACCAACAAGGCACAGTATAAGCTTGTCAATCTCATTGCTTCCGGGTATGGCAACCTCTGTGTCGTAGGCGATATCGACCAGAGTATCTACGGATGGCGTGGTGCGGATATTCGCAACATCAGGGATTTTGAGTCCGATTACAGGAATGCCAAAGTCATTAAGCTTGAACAGAATTATCGTTCCTCCAAGGTCATTCTAGACGCAGCCAATGCAGTTATAGAAAACAATTCGGGCAGAAAACCTAAAAAACTTTGGACTGCACAGCATGAGGGCAATCCAATCAAGTACTACATGGGTCAGAATGAGTATGATGAAGGGCGATATGTAGCTGATCAGATCCGCAGTCTGAGTCGACAGGAATCCCGTTCCTTCTCGGAATTTGCAATCCTATATAGAACCAATGCCCAGTCCCGCGTGTTTGAGGAGTGCCTCATGCGTGAAGGCATTCCCTATAAAATCGTCGGAGGCCATAAGTTCTATGACAGACGTGAAATCAAAGACGCGCTTTGTTACCTGCGTCTCATACTCAATACCAGTGATGATGTGAGTCTGATGCGGATTATCAATGTTCCCAAAAGGGGCATTGGCGCAAAGTCGCTTGAAGCCATTGCAGCGTATGCAAATGAAGGCGAAATCTCCCTTTACGATGCCATCGAAGAGATGATGGAGGGGGGCATAGCGCCAAAGCGTGCTCTTGGCGGACTGACAGATTTTATGAATGCCGTGCGGCCTTATGTTCAGGGCAAAGAGGATATGGCGGTTCATGAGATTTTAGAAGGTGTGCTTTCTGAAAGTGGCTATGAGGCAGAGCTGGTGCTTGACCAGACTGTCGAGTCAAAAAGCAGATTGGAAAACTTGAAGGAACTTATAAATGTGACAATGGAGTACCAGGCGCGCTCCGGCTCTGCACGACTGGAGGATTTCCTGGCAGAAGTCAGCCTGATGTCAGATATAGATGGCCTTGACGAGGAAGAGGTCGGCGTGCTTCTTATGACCCTTCACTCTGCAAAGGGACTGGAGTTTCCTGTTGTGTTTCTTGCCGGACTGGAAGAAGGTATTTTCCCGACAGGCAGAGCCCTTGACGATGATACTGCCCTTGAAGAGGAACGTCGTCTTGCCTATGTAGGCATTACCCGTGCTGAAGAGCAGCTCTTTCTCACACATGCCTACCTGAGAAATCAGTATGGCAAGACAAATGTGAACCTGGTTTCCAGGTTTGTTGAAGAAATTCCTGCAGGTCTGATTGACAGTGGAACAGCTGAAATTGCAAAGAGAAAGACCTCAGAGCTGAAATACAAGGAAAGAATGGTGGGCGGCTTCCATCTTCCCAAGGCCAGGGAAACAAGCCCGGTAGCTGATGGGGCCCTAAAGCCGGGTACCAAGGTTCTGCACAAGACCTTTGGTGAAGGGACTGTGATTACAGTGACGGGTGAAGGTGAGCGCGCGGTTGTAACCATAGCCTTTAACAAAAAAGGAATCAAAAAGCTGCAAGTAGGTATGGCACCTCTTGAAATACTCGGTTAGGAGCGTAAAATGTCTAAGATATCACCGATGGATTATTCGGACCTTCTGTCCCTTGATATAAACACACTTGCATCGCCTCAGGACATAGTTGAGCGGCTTGTGGAAACGATTTGGTATCACAGTGAAATGTACTACAACATGGATGCGCCCAAGATTTCAGACGCAGATTATGACAAGCTCATGAACAAGCTCATTGAAATTGAAGGGGCTTTTCCAGAGCTAAAGCGTCAGGACTCCCCCTCACAGCGCGTTGGCGGTACCCCGCTGTCGCAGTTTGAGCAGGTACGTCACGGTGTCAAGCTTCTGAGTCTTGGAAACGCCTATAACAGAAACGATCTTGTAGACTTCGACCAGCGTGTTATGAAGGAACTGACTGGTCTGCCCAAGTATACGGTTGAGTATAAGATAGACGGGCTCAGTGTCGCACTCAGATATGAAAATGGCATATTTGTAGAAGGCGCAACACGCGGTGACGGCGAGACCGGTGAGAATATCACTGAAAATCTCAAAACGATTCACAGCATTCCCCTTCGTCTTAAAGCTCCTGTCAGCATTACGGTCAGAGGTGAAGTGTATTTTCCAAAGAAGAAGTTCGAAGCTTTGAATCTGCGTCAGCAGGACCAGGGGCTTCAACCCTTCGCCAACCCAAGGAACGCTGCAGCTGGGTCGCTTAGACAACTCGATTCACGCATTACAGCCTCAAGACCTCTTGATATATTTGTATTCGATGTACTTTCGGGAGAGGTTGCTTCCGATAGCCATGCCGAGAACTTTGCTTACCTGGAATCACTGGGTTTCACAGTTTCAACGCATCAGACCTTTGATACGATTGAAGGCGCGGCGGATTTGTGTGAAGCCATGATTACCAAAAGGCATGATCTTGAGTATGAAATAGACGGTATGGTGATTAAGATTGACAGCCTTGACCAGCGGGAACAGCTTGGCGTTCGTGCGAAGAGCCCCAAGTGGGCCATTGCCTATAAGTTTCCTGCAGAGGAAAAGGAAACGGTGGTTAAGGATATTATTGTGCAGGTTGGCAGAACGGGCGTACTGACACCAAAGGCGCATCTTGAACCTGTAGAGGTGGCAGGGTCGACCGTGACATATGCCACACTGCATAATCAGGATTATATAGACGAAAAGGATATTCGTATTGGGGACCGTGTCATTATACAGAAGGCTGGAGATGTCATTCCGGCTGTTGTGCGTGTGGTCACTGAAAAGAGAAGTGGCGAGGAAGTGCCTTACAAGCTGCCTGTGACTTGTCCTGAATGTGGTACGGAAACCGTTCGAATTGAAGGTGAAGTCGCACTGCGGTGTATCAATGAGAAGTGTCCTGCAAAGCTAAGACGCGGGATTATTCACTTTGTATCCCGTGCGGCAATGGATATTGACGGCATGGGTGAAAGACAGGTAGAGCAGCTCATACGCAATGAGATGATTCTCGATTTTGCAGATCTGTATTATCTTCATGAAAAGAGAGACCGACTGCTCCTGCTTGAACGTATGGGAGAGAAGTCTGTAGACAATCTCCTTGCATCCATAGAAAAGTCAAAAGGCAATGACCTTTCGCGTCTGATTTCTGGTTTTGGAATCTCCTTGATTGGTGAGAGAGCCGCATCAACGCTTGCAAGTCATTTTGGAAACCTTGACAGTATCATGGAAGCGGACATTCTGACACTTTCCCAAGTTGAGGAAATTGGCGAAAAAATGGCGCAGTCAGTTGTGGATTACTTCAACGACGTGAAGAATGTGGAGCGTGTTGAAAAACTCAAGCGGGCTGGGGTCAACATGATTGCCGAGGCAGCGCCTGAAATCGATCTGGACTCTTTCTTTGCGGGCAAAACCTTTGTTTTGACCGGTACCCTTGTTCAATATAAACGTAACGAGGCTAAAAAAATTATCGAGGAACGTGGTGGAAAGGTGTCTGGCAGTGTGAGCAAGAAAACAGACTATGTCATTTATGGAGAGAGTGCAGGCTCCAAACTTGCAAAAGCAAATGAACTGGGTGTTGAAACCATGACAGAAGAGGCTTTTGTTGCTTTGGTGGAACAATAGGATTTTCTTCGACAAAATCATACTTTTTTGAAGGAATACCGAAGTATCTCGAACCCTATGGCTGAGGTTTAGATTTGAGTTAAATACGATATGAAGCTTGAATGATAGATGAAACCCTTGCAAACAGTTGTGTTTGCAAGGGTTTTTCTTTTGGTTCTTATGAAAAGAGTTTATGTATTTAGTAAAATTGATAAAAGAAAGTGTAAATTTCATAATAATAATTCGATAGAGATAGAACAATGTGGTCCATTTTGCATTTGAATGAAAAATGACTGATTCTAATTCAAAACTTGCAAAAAACGATTTCCTGTATTGAAGGGCTTGAAATGTCTGAAAATTCCTCAATATCAAACGATTTGGTGAACGAAGGGGCTAAGCTGAGCGGAATGCTGTGAAGTCAGTAGGTCTAACGATTTTCCTTTAAATGGATATATGAATTTTCTGTAATGGGACGTTAAAAGGGGTCGTATCAACTACTGTGGAGAATGTTACAATCTTTTAAAAGTTGTACAAGACCAGAAACGTTGAAAACTAGCCAAATTCAAGGTATATTAAGTATATGTAAAACGCATAGCACCCAATATATTGCAGGCTTTCTTGAATGTTAAAATATCATTAATATTTAACTTGTTGAAATGCTGGATTTTATTACATGAATGAAATCGGTTTGAATATCGAAAATAATTCAAGTTATAAAATGAAAATTGCATTTCTTACTGTATTATGCGAAATGATTCCATTATTTAAGAGAGCGCATTATATGAGGGTGCACTAAAAAACTGAAAGGGGTGTGGCGATTTGGCAAGATATACTCTGCGTCGGGTAGTGTCTATGCTGATTACGCTGTGGTTCGTCGTTACTATTACATTCTTCCTTATGCATTCAATTCCGGGCGGTCCGTTCGACTTGAATGAAAAGGCTCTACCACCACAGGTACTCGAAGCGCTGAATGAAAAGTATCATCTAAACGATCCACTGTACAAACAGTATTTTGACTATTTAAAAGGTGTTGTAACATTTGAGCTTGGTCCTTCATTCTCAAGACCAGGTATTACAGTTAATCAACTGATTGAACAAGGTTTCCCTGTTTCTGCAAGACTGGGTGGACTGGCGGCACTGGTTGTTGTCGGTGTCGGGGTACCGGTTGGTATCATATCGGCTCTGAAGCAAAACAGATGGGAGGATTACCTCGTTACCATCTTTGCAACCTTGGGGGTTGCGGTTCCGGGCTTCGTACTCGGTACACTCATTGTATATGTATTTAGTGCGAGGTTGGACGTCTTGCCGGCATACGGTCTGGACTCCTGGAAGCACTACATAGGTCCGGTAATCACGCTGAGTGGTTTCTCACTCGCCTTCGTATCGAGACTTACAAGATCTTCACTGCTTGAGGTTATGCAGCAGGACTACATCCGAACTGCAAGAGCAAAAGGTCTTCCTGAACTGACTGTTATTTTCAAGCATGCGCTTAAAAACTCACTAATCCCAGTTGTCACTTACATGGGTCCGATGATTGCTTCTATCATGACTGGTTCATTCGTAACAGAGAAAATCTTTGCGGTTCCAGGCATGGGTCGCCACTTCGTTGAGTCCGTAGGTAACCGTGACTACACTGTACTGCTTGGTACAACAATTTTCTATGCGGCATTTGCAATCTTCATGATTTTCCTTGTAGATATCGCATACGGACTGATTGATCCAAGAATCAAACTAGGAGATTAGGAGGTTGACCATGACGACTGAAAATATCGTTATTTCAAAAGATATGTGGGAGAAGGTCGACACTTCTATCCTACAGAGTGATGTCATTTCCAGACCAAGTATGACTTACTGGCAAGATGCTTGGAGAAGACTTAAGCAGAACAAGCTGTCTATGATCGGTCTGGTGACTATCGTAATTCTAGCGGCACTTGCAATATTCGGCCCAATGCTTTCGGCTTTCGAATATTCTGACCAGGACCTTTCAATGTCAGGTCTGCCACCAAGATACGAGTATTATGAAGTTGGAGATAAGCAGATTTATCTTCACAAGGAATATAGAATTTATGAAGTAAAAGACGGTGAGTTCATTGAATCGCTTCCTAAGAAAAAGGAAGACATGATGAAGCGTCAAAGAATCTATGAAGTAGATGGACAAGATGTTGTTGTTGATTACAGCTTTGCTGCAAAGGCGAAGAAATCGGGTGATCCTAACGCTAAGAAATTCGAACTGCGTGTAGGCGATCAGGTTCTTGAGCCAGCAGGCAAGTCTTTGAACAAGACATACTGGTTTGGTACGGATGCACTGGGACGTGACCTTTATGTACGTGTTCTATACGGTGCGAGAATCTCTCTTACTGTTGCCCTTGTTGCTACAGTAGTACAGTTCTTCATCGGTGTTCTATACGGTGGTATTTCCGGTTACCTGGGTGGCCGAGCAGATAACATTATGATGCGTATCGTAGACGTTATCGCTACTATTCCACTACTGCTCTACGTAATTCTTCTGATGGTTGTATTTGGATCAGGTCTGAAGACAATTATCATCGCAATAGGTTCCGTATATTGGGTACGTATGGCACGTCTTGTTCGTGGTCAGGTACTTTCAATCAAGGAACAGGAATATGTTATGGCAGCTCAGACATTGGGCGCTTCGACTTGGAGAATCATGGTGCGTCACCTTATTCCAAATGCCATGGGTCCAATCATCGTATCTCTTGCTATGACAATTCCAAACGCAATCTTTACAGAGTCATTCCTATCCTTTATCGGTCTTGGTGTATCTGCACCGATGGCTTCATGGGGTACTCTTGCATCAGATGCACTGGGTGGACTTAGAACGTACGCTTACCAGCTCTTCTACCCATCTCTATTCATCTCATTAACAGTACTGGCGTTCAACTTCGTAGGCGATGGTCTGCGTGATGCTCTTGACCCAAGACTACGTAAATAGAAAGGAGTTTGTATAATGAGTGAAAAATTATTAGATGTAAAAAACATGAAAACTTCTTTCTACACACACGTTGGTGAAGTTCAAGCGGTACGTGGTGTAAGCTTTAGCCTGAAAAAGGGTGAGGCGATTGGCATCGTAGGTGAGTCCGGTTCCGGTAAATCGGTAACTTCCATGTCAATCATGCAGCTCCTTCAGTATCCAGGTAAAGTTAAAGAAGGCGAAATCATCTTCAAGGGTGAAGACATCCTAAAAAAAGATAAAAAGGAAATGATGAACATTCGCGGTGATGAAATCGCGATGATCTTCCAGGATCCAATGACTTCTTTGAATCCTGTATATAAAGTAGGCGACCAGATTATGGAGGCGATTATTCGTCACCAGGGTCTGAGTAAAAAAGAAGCACGTGAAAAGGCGATTGACATGCTGCGTACGGTTGGTATTCCTTCTCCTGAAGAGCGTGTTGACAACTACCCGCATGAGTTTTCAGGCGGTATGCGTCAGCGTGCTATGATTGCCATTGCGCTTTCATGTGAGCCGGATCTGCTGATTGCCGATGAGCCAACAACTGCCCTTGACGTTACAATTCAAGCGCAGATTCTGGAACTTCTTAAGGAACTCAGCGAAAAAATCGATACATCAATCATTCTGATTACCCATGACCTTGGAGTTGTGGCGGATGTATGTTCAAGAATATGTGTAATGTACGGTGGACTGATTATGGAAGAGGGCACATCAGAAGAAATCTTCTATGAGCCAATGCATCCATATACAATGGGTCTTCTAAAGTCAATCCCACGTATGGACGAAGAAAGTGAAAATCAGAGACTGATTCCTATTCCAGGATCGCCACCTGATATGATCAAGCCGCCAGTAGGCTGTCCTTTCGCTGCTCGCTGTCCGTATACAATGAAAATCTGTATGGAAAAAATGCCTGAGTACACTGTGACTGAAACAGGTCATAGAGCGGTATGCTGGCTGAATCATAAGGATGCGCCAGAGGTTCAGGTAGATACAGGTGTAAAGCGAGGTGTTAAGTAATGGCGAAGAAGAATGATGTTTTGCTGGAGGTTAAAAACCTCAAAAAGTACTTCCCAATTACACATGGCCTTTTGGGGAACAAAAAGAAATATGTTAAGGCAGTTGACGACGTTACGTTTTCGATAAACAGAGGTGAGACACTGGGTCTTGTAGGTGAGTCCGGATGTGGCAAGTCTACAACTGGCCGTACACTGATTCGTCTTTACGAAGTCACAGAAGGTGAAATCATTTATGATGGAACCGATATCTCTACACTAAACGAAAATGAAATGCGTCCTTTCAGAAAGAAAATCCAGATGATTTTCCAGGATCCATATGCATCGCTTAACACGCGTATGACAGTTGGTGACATCATTGGTGAACCACTGGACATTCATGGACTTGCATCCGGCGAAGAGCGCCAGAAGATCATTTGGGACCTTCTTGAGCGTGTTGGACTTAACAAAGAGCATGCAAACAGATACCCACATGAATTCTCGGGCGGTCAGCGTCAGCGTATCGGTATTGCGCGTGCTCTTGCAGTAGACCCTGAATTCATTATCTGTGACGAGCCGATCTCGGCACTGGACGTTTCTATCCAGGCCCAGGTAGTAAACATGCTTCAAGACCTTCAGGACGAAATGGGACTGACGTATCTGTTCATCGCCCATGACCTTTCGATGGTTAAATATATTTCTGACAGAATCGGTGTAATGTACCTTGGCAAGCTGGTAGAGGTTGCTGAAGCCAACAAGCTTTACGACACGCCAGAGCATCCGTACTCACAAGCCCTGCTATCTGCGATTCCGATTCCGGATCCGGATATCATGAAAACTGCTGAGCGTATCATTCTTGAAGGTGATGTTCCGTCGCCTCTGAACCCGCCGAGCGGCTGCCGATTCAGAACACGCTGCAGATATGCAATGGACCGTTGTGCGACAGAAGAGCCACAGCTGAGAAGCATTGGCGAGGACCACATGGTTGCGTGCCACTTGATGGATGAAAAATACAAATAGAAGATCCACAAGTGCTTTGCGGCAAAGGCATTAAGAAGTATAAAAAGATATGTACACAGGCGGGGTCATGGCTCCGCTTGTGCATATATATAAAACTTACAGGCGTAAGTATTACAAACAATGGAGGGGATTAATTTGGTTAAAAAAAGTTTATCTCTGCTACTCGTGCTGATGATGGTAATCGGCTCACTGGCAGGCTGTTCTTCACCAGCTGAGGAACCAGCACCTGCTTCTGATTCTACAGAGGCATCTGCAGAGAACACTGAATCTCCAGCTGAAGAACCAGCTTCTGCTGTTGAGCAAGTACTTTACTGGAACGTAGGCTCTGAGCCTAAAACACTTGACCCAGGCCTGAACGCTGCTAATGATGGCGGTAACGTTATCAACAACATGTTCGAAGGTCTAATGCGTGAAGTTGACGGTCAAATTCAACCGGGTATCGCTGAGAGCTATACTGTAAGTGATGACCAACTGGTTTACACTTTCACTATCCGTGATACAAAATGGTCAGATGGCCAAGCAATCACTGCAAATGATTTTGAATACTCTTGGAACCGCGTTCTTGACCCAGAGACAGCATCTGAGTACTCTTGGATCTTTGACGAGGCAAACGTAGATTCATTCAAAGCGATTGACGAAAAAACTTTCGAAGTTACGCTGAAAGCACCAACACCTTACTTCCTAGGTCTGACTGCTTTCTATACGTTCTTCCCAGTACGTCAAGACGCTGTTGAAGCTGGTGCAGACGGCGCGTGGGCTGTTGATCCTGCTAAATCTATCGTAAACGGTCCTTTCATGCTTGAAAGTTACCGTAATGGCGACAAGATGATTCTTGTTAAGAACCCGAACTACTGGAGAGCTGACCAAGTTAAGCTTGAAAGAATCGAAGGTCTTATGATCGTTGACCAAGCGACAGCTCTAACAGGCTACGAAGCTGGTCAAATCCAAGTTATTGATGATATGCCAAGTGCTGAGATCCCAAGACTTCTAGCTGAGGATCCAACTTTCATGATCATGCCTCAAGATGGTGTATACTACTATGCACTTAACACAACTGTTGCGCCTATGGACAACGAAAAAGTTCGTCGTGCACTGATTCTAGCAATCGACCGTACTGCAATCGTTGAAACAGTAACTAAGAGTGGACAGATTCCTGCAACAAACATGGTTTCTCAAGCGTCTAGAGACGACGAGGGCAATGTGTTCTCTGACAGAGCTGGTGACTACGGTATCCCTGTAGACGGTTCTGGTGTTGAAGAAGCTAAGGCTCTACTTGCTGAAGCAGGTTACCCAGATGGTGCTGGTTTCCCTGAACTGGAAATCATGTACAACACTTCTGAAAGCCACAAGGCAATCGCAGAAGCTATTCAGGAAATGTGGAAGCAAAACCTGAACATCAATGTAACACTTACAAACCAAGAGTGGGCTGTATTCCAGGATACGCGTAAGAACGGTGCATTCCAAATCGCACGTTCTGGCTGGATTGGAGATTACTCTGACCCTATGACTTACCTAGGTATGTTTGTATCGGGTTCTCCAATGAACTACTCTCGTTGGGAAAATGCTGACTACGATGCACTTCTAGAAGCTGCTAAGACTCAAGCACCTGCTGACCGTTTTGCATCTCTAGAGCAAGCCCTGGATATGGTAATGGACGGTTCTGCTTACATGCCTATCTACTACTACACAGATCCAATCATGGTTTCTGAAACAGTAGCTAACTGGGAAAAGACTTCTCGTAACACTTGGTTCTTCGGTTTCGCTGAAATGGTAGACTAATCGAGTTACGTAAAATACTCAACAAGAATTAGAGAAGGGTACTGCGTTAAGCAGTACCCTTTTTTTCGTAGTTTGATTTGCGCGCGACTGGCGGTTCGATATTATCGAATGATTTTTCAGGCATAAAAAGTGTAATTTTGTGTTGATTTTGAAATGGGTGGGTATAAGGTAAAAGGCGTGATGATTTCGGTAAAAATTTGAACGTTCAAAATGGATTTGTCAAGCGCCCAAAATTCGTCAGTTTGAGGTGGTTGGCAAACGTTTTTCCAATGAATTTTCAGTAATAATTTCACGCTGAAACCCTTTAAATATTAACATTTTTTAATATTCCTAAAATTCTGCAAGGAAAATTGATTTTCCTTGCAGAATATATTATAATACGATTAAGATTCGCTAATATTTATTTCTATTTATACATATATTATTAAAAATAGTTAATAAATGATATATCCATGTATTGGGACCCGCATCGCCTTATGCATGTATATATATTTTTATGTCCTATGGACAAAAGTTTAAAGACAATGGAGGGGATTGAATTGTTTAAGAAGAGTTTATCTCTGCTACTCGTGCTAATGATGGTAATCGGTTCACTAGCAGGCTGTTCTTCACCAAAGGAAGAACCAGCACCGACAACTGAAGAAGCAACAGAGGCACCAGCAGAAGAAACAACAGAGGCTCCAGCTGAAGAAGCACCTGCAGCTGTAGAGCAAGTACTTTACTGGAACGTTGGCTCAGAGCCAAAAACTATTGACCCAGGCCTAAACGCTGCTACTGATGGCGGTAACGTTATCAACAACATGTTTGAAGGTCTAATGCGTGAAGTTAATGGCAAAATCGAGCCTGCAGTTGCTGAAAGCTATACTGTAAGCGATGACCAACTGGTTTACACTTTCACAATCCGTGAAGGTATCAAGTGGTCAGATGGCCAAGCAATCACTGCAAATGATTTCGAATACTCTTGGAATCGTGTTCTAGATCCTGAGACTGCTTCTGAGTACTCTTGGATCTTCGACGAAGCAAACGTTGATGCTTTCAAAGCAATTGACGAAAGAACATTCGAAGTTACACTGAAAGCACCAACACCTTACTTCCTAGGTCTGACTGCTTTCTATACATTCTTCCCAGTACGCCAAGAAGCTATTGAAGCTGGCGCAGACGGTGCATGGGCAGTTGATCCTGCTAAATCGATCGTTAACGGTCCTTTCATGCTGGAAAGCTATGCAAATGCTGACAAGATCATTCTAGTTAAGAACCCGAACTACTGGAGAGCTGACCAAGTGAAGCTTGAAAAAATCGAAGGTCTTATGATCGTTGATCAAGCGACTGCACTTACTGGCTACGAGTCAGGTCAAATCCAAGTAATCGATGATATGCCTACTGCAGAAATCCCAAGACTTCTTGCAGAAGACCCAACATTCATGATCATGCCTATGGACGGTGTTTACTACTACGCACTGAACACAGAAGTTGAGCCTATGGATGATGCGAAAGTTCGTCGTGCACTTACACTTGCAATCGACCGTACTGCTATCTGTGAAACAGTAGCTAAAGGCGGACAGATTCCTGCAACTAACATGGTTTCTCAAGCATCTAGAGACGAAGAAGGCAACATGTTCTCTACAAGAGCTGGCGACTACGGTATTCCAGTAGACGGTTCTGGTATTGAAGAAGCTAAGGCACTTCTTGCTGAAGCTGGTTACCCAGATGGCGCAGGCTTCCCTGAGCTTGAAATCATGTACAACACTTCTGAAGGCCACAAGGCAATCGCAGAAGCAATTCAGGAAATGTGGAAACAAAACCTGAACATCGACGTTACACTTACAAACCAAGAATGGGCAGTATTCCAAGATACACGTAAGAACGGTGCATTCCAAATCGCACGTTCTGGTTGGATCGGAGACTACTCTGACCCTATGACTTACCTAGGTATGTTCGTAACAGGTTCTCCAATGAACTACTCTCGTTGGGAAAATGCTGACTACGATGCACTTCTAGAAGCTGCTAAGACTCAAGCACCTGCTGACCGTTTTGCATCTCTAGAGCAAGCCCTGGATATGGTAATGGACGGTTCTGCTTACATGCCTATCTACTACTACACAGATCCAATCATGGTTTCTGAAACAGTAGCTAACTGGGAAAAGACTTCTCGTAACACTTGGTTCTTCGGTTTCGCTGAAATGGTAGAATAATACGAGATACACTCAACATAGTTTAGAGATTAAGGGCTGATGGTCATATGACCATCAGCCCTTTTTAGACTGTAGAAAAACTCCGAAATACTGCCTTGCTGGCTAAAATTCGCTCTAATCACGTACCTCAGTACGCTCATAGAGCGGATTTTATCCGCGCCTAGTCTTTCGAAGTTTTCTAAGGTCTACCATCTTGTCGACTTTGTCAACAACCTGGGGCTGATGGGACCATCAGCCCTTTTATTGTGCAATTTTTCTCTTTAGAGTTTTGCAGTGCAAGGAATTCCGCTATAATGTTTTTGGAGGGTTTGGAAGGAGAAAAAATATGAAAACCGGAAAGCTGAGTTCTGAGAACTTAAAAGAAATGATTATAGATCAAATTGAATCTGTTAATGACGATATACTGATTAGACCGGGCGTTGGAGAAGATTGTGCAGCCATTGATTTTGGAGAGTATGCCTGTGTGCTTTCAACAGACCCTATAACGGCAGCTGCCAGTGAAATTGGAAAGCTTGCGGTTCATATCAACTGCAATGACATTGCGTCTGCAGGTGTAAAGCCAATGGCACTAATGCTTACCATACTTGTGCCTCCCGGAACGTCTGAGAAGACTCTTGCTTTTATCATGAAGCAGGCATCTGAAGAGGCGCGTTCCATAGGTGTGGACATCATCGGCGGGCATACGGAAATCACCAGTGCGGTGAACAGGCCACTGATCTCTGCAACGGCAATTGGAAAGCAGGTAAAGGAAAAGGTTGTTGCTACACGTGGCGCAAGTGCTGGCGACAAGCTTGTCATGACTAAAAATGTAGCCCTTGAGGGAACAGGTATCCTCGCACATGATAAGGAAGCTGTACTAAAATCCGTTCTTACATCCGCTGAACTGGATAAGGCCAAGGCTATGCTTGATAACCTGTCCGTAATCCCAGAGGGGATTATTGCGGGCGAGGTAGGCGTTACAGCCATGCATGATGTCACTGAGGGCGGAATTCTTGGTGCAGTCTGGGAAATGTGTGACGCGAGTGAGCTGGGATGTCTGCTTGAAGATGCGCGCCTGCCTGTAGAGGCGGTAACGCTCAAAATATGCAAGCACTTTGAAATAGATCCCCTTAAGCTGATTTCAAGTGGCTGCATGCTTATGACAGTGGCATCTGACAAGGTAGAGGCGCTTTTAAGTGAGCTTGAAAAGGCAGGTATTCCTGCTGCTGTGATTGGCGAAATGACTAAGGAGAGACAAGTTCTCCTCAACAAGGATGCGCAGCACCTTCCTGTGCTTTCACCAGAAGCAGACGAGTTGTACAAGGTCATTGATTAAGCATCCTAAGGTGAATGTATCCACTGGATTACAGCGTATTTCACATTGATTACATTAGGTTGACAAATGTCGCAAAGCGTTTGACCTATTTGTCATATGCATATATAAAATAGTAAAGGCATAATTTAGTTGCAGTAATGAATACGGCATAATTGAACAGCGGCCTAGCCGCATCGTCGGAGGTGTGATCATGAAGCGAATATTGTCATTCGCACTCATTTTTTTAATATTATCAAGCATCATACAACCCATATCCTACGCAGAGGATTTTTTGGAGTACGGTACAGTAGAGCTTGTAGATGGCGTCAGTTGGGAAGTTGGAACCTATACAACAGTAGGCCTGATGTTTGCCGGTAACAGCGTGGTAACAGACGTTCCAAGTGTCCTATATGAGCTTGAAGGCAAGACGAGGACACTCGTGCCTGTAGGCGTGATTGCGGACCTGGTGGGTGCCAATATAAGCTGGAACGGGGACACTCAGGAAGTCTCCATCAATTTGAATGGAAAGACTATCGTACTCAAAATCAACAGCGATACGGCCTATATCAACGGTAAGGCCTATAATCTCCCGAATAGGGTGCCTGCAAAGCTTCTGAGTTACAATGGTGTGAATAGAACCATGGTGCCTGTAAACATACTTGACCAGTTTGGGCTTGAGTATGCATGGAACGGGGACACCCGAACTGTTGAAATCAACTACCCGCATCAGGAAATTACGGATATAGCCTATGATGATTCTGGGCGTTTTCAGGAAATACATATCAGCACGACCGGTCAGGTTCTGGCTACGTCCTACTTTATGGATGGCGCGCTTATTGGAGAGCAGGACAAAATCATCATTGATTTTGAGAACACCGGCTTCAATCTGCCAAGCTACAAGGTGAGGGACGGTAAAAGGACCATAGATCTGATTTATGGGAGCATCGATGAAATTGTGACCTATCCGGTAGAGGATGAGTCCAAGACACGAATGGAAATCAGACTCCTGAATAGAAAAGGCTATGACATATTCTATGATGAAGCCAACCAAATGGTTGTTGTAAGATTCATCAACAGCATTCGTGACATTCGCACAGAACAGATTTATTCTTCTGAAGCTGTTGTTATCAATACGGGTGAATATCCGGCCTATAATGTGGATTATCTTCAGGGAAAAGTCGTTGTAGACGTTGTCAATGCATTGATGCGTTACAAGGAAGGCTCTGGGGGCACCCTCGAAATCAATGAGGGCGGTGTGGAAACCATCAGCTACTCGCAGTTCGATACAACGGGTTCACTGACATTCAGTGAAGACGATATCGTTTCGCGTGTGGTTGTAAATCTCGACAAGAACACATCGGTTGAAGATGTTTATGTTGAAAACATCGACAACGAAATTTTCATTTATGTGTCGGGGGATCCGCTCAACGGGTTTGACTATATGAAAAACGGCCTGGACTCAGCGAGTTTGACAATGAACTTTACGTCCATGGGCCAGGTCGATGCGTCATACAGCAGCAGTTCGAGACTCGTAACCCTCAAGGTGGACAAAGACAGTCTTGACCTGAGTGATATGGATGTCGATATTGACGACAGCATCATTGACAACATCAATATTGAAGACGCTTCTGGCAGTCAGTATATTGTTAAGATCAAGCTTTCTGAAGGCACAGCGGTTGTGGATATGCCTGAGGATGGATATGCCAACGGTGTAGAGCTGAACTTCGAAAATGAGGCGCTCAAGAATTCCGTTTGGAGAAATACACTGGTTGTTGTGGATGCCGGTCATGGCGGCTATGACAGCGGCGCAGTAGGCTCGAAGGTAACAGAGAGCAAGCTGACACTGGTTGCGGCAAAAGAGCTTGAAAAGAAACTCCAGAGTGTCGGATTCAAGACTTATATGATACGTGATGCCGATGTGAAAATCGCACCATCCTACCGTATGCGTGTAGCAAACGACATCGGTGCAGATCTGGTTGTGAGTATTCATATCAACGCAGCAGAGAATCCGGACGCACAGGGCGTCGAAGTCCTTTATGCAGAAGAAGACACTGGCAAGAAGAAGGCATTTGCTCAGATTCTTCAAAACCATCTGGTAGATGATCTGGGTTCTGTAAACCGTGGTATCGTACACAGACAGAATCTGTACATGTGCCGCGTACCAACCATGCCATCAGCACTGGTAGAGCTTGGTTTCATAACAAATGCAGCCGAACAGGACAGAATGATGAAGAGCACATTTATGAAAACAGCGGCTAAAGCAATGTTGGACGCTATTATAGAATTCCTTAAGTAGCAATGTTTTACAGTCTTTCTTGACGGGTATAATTTCCATCAAGAAGGACTGTTTTACGTTATAAACAAAGAAATGCACACTTCAGGAGAAAGGCCCCGAATTGTGCGCGCACAAAATTCGGGGCCTTTCTCCTGAAGTGTATATGGCGCGTAAGCGACAAGAGCAATCGAAGATTGCTCAGACTGTTGACAAACTCCGAAATCCTGCGTTGCAGGATGTAGTCCACACCAGTCACGTACGCAGAGTACGCTCCTGGAGCGGATTACATCCACGCCTTGACTTTCGAAGTTTTCAACAGTCTGGAAGTTGTCGACTTTGTCAACAACCTCAGCAATCGAAGATTGCTCGGTACGTTTTGAAGTTTTCAAATGTCTGGTAACGCAGTGGGTACTGGCAGAATGTGAGGAGCTTTATGGTTTTATACAAAAATAACATAGAGTCAACCTTCGAAGCTGTTCACGCAACGGTTGGAGAAATTATGGAGCAGCTGAAGCTCGTTGATTTGCTGAATAGGGATGTACTCCTGTTCAGGGTGAACTTCATGCTTCGTGAGATTCTCAACAATGCAGTGGAGCACGGAAATAAATTTCATGACGAGAAGAAAATACAAGTTGAAGTCCTACTGGAGGAGTCCCGTCTTATTACAAGAGTCAAAGACGAAGGTGAAGGCGTTTCCTTCGGCATGTCCCATGAAAACAACATGGACAACATACTTCGGGAGCGTCAGCGTGGAATCAATCTGGTGAGGCAATATCAGTTTGAAATAGAGACAGAAGGGACAGAGGTTCGAGTGGTGTTGGATTTGAATTCTGTGGTGGAAGGAGTTTAACATGAAAAAGGAAATCAGCAACAATACAATGACATTAACACTGCAGGAGGATTTGGTCGCTTCGAATGTAAGCGGGTACAAATCAAACGTAGAAGCCTATTTGCAGGAAAGCTTGGGTGAAGTGGACGAAGTGGTACTTGATTTATCTGCGTGCAACAATATCGATTCGGTTGGGGTGACATTTGTTGTGGGTATTTATAAGCAAGTCACGAATGAAGCGATGGGCTTTCGGGTAATGGGTAGCAGTGAAGAAATCAAGCAGCTGTTCAAGCTTATGAAGCTTGATGAAATTTTCGATATGTAATCACCGGTAGGGGTTGATCGTGTGGAATATAAAATCCTAATAGTAGATGACGTTGAAATGAACAGAAGGCTAATTACAGATGTGCTCAAGCGAAAGCTCGAAAATGCGGTTTTCCTTCAGGCGGCAAATGGCAACGAGGTCTTTGAGGTGCTTGAAAGAACCGAAGTCGATTTGATTGTTCTCGATCTTATCATGCCCGTCAAAGATGGGTTTGCAGTGCTGAGCGAATTGAAGGAAATTGATGAGTACAGCGATATACCGGTCATTGTAAGCTCTGCAATTACAGAGATTTCTTCAATAGAAATGACACTTCAAATGGGCGCGGTAGACTACTTTACCAAGCCGCTTTCCGAAGAAGACATGGATATCATACTGCCGCTCAAGGCGAAAAACGCCCTGATATTCCATGAGCAGCAGAAGACCATTGCAGCACTTAATCGTGAAATTCAGGTAGAACTCAAAAATGCCAACGATTTTCAGAACATCATGCTGCCCAAGTCAAGAGACTTTGAGAATGTGGATCTATTCATCAAGTTTCAACCCTCTCTTGGCATAGGTGGGGACTGTTTTGACTGTTTTGAGTCAGACAACAAGCTTTGGTTTATCATTGCCGATGTCACGGGACATGGAATCGCTGCAGGTATGGCGTCTTCAATGGTTAAAGTGATGTTTCGAGGCAGTGTGAAAGATAAGGATATTATGCCTGACAAGGTGCTTTCCGACATCAACGGCAGCATATTCGATATATTTGATTTCGGCAGCAGTTTCAATTATCTTGTCTTTACGGCTTTTGTGGGCTGTATCGAAAATGGATGCTTCTCTTATGCAAATGCAGGACAGCCCTATCCGCTGGTATTCCACAGGAATGAGCAGACCATAGAAGTGATTGAAGAGGGTGGACTGCCTGTTGGTATCCTCGAAAATGCAGACTACCAGCTGCATACCAAAAAACTCGGAGAAGGTGATTCCATCTTCCTGTATACAGATGGACTTTTCAGCTCAGGACAGAAAACGGATTTCGTAAACTGGAAGCTCGTACACGAGTTTGCTTCTGAGCATATTCAGGAAATAGAAAAGGAACCCGATGTATTTCTTGAGGAGCTGCTCTGGTACTTCCATTTGATTCATAAATGTGAGAAGCATGGGCATGAGCAGGATTTCACAGATGATGTCGCAATGATGCTTCTGAAAATGAAGTCGGAAAAGAAAACCACATAGAAAAAGAAAAGCCGTTAAGGACAAAGGTTCAGTCTTTAACGGCTTTATTCATTTCCTTCTACTGACTGTTTAATACGATGCTAGGGAGGGTGATTTTGAACTCGAGAGCGTATTCTCCTTCAGTACTGACATCCACGGTGCCTTGGAGCGCCGTTGCAACAATATTATAAAGAAGGTGCAGTCCGAGTCCGTTTCCACCACTTCCGTATTTTGTGGTATAAAAGGGTTCAAAAATATGGTCAAGCTGATGCGCCTGAAGTCCGATGCCATTGTCTCCATAGGTGATGACCAGCTGCTTATTTTTGACTTCAGCCCGAATTGAAATTTCCGGCTCAGCGGTTGTCCCTTCAGAAAACCCGTGGAGAAGGGAGTTCTCCATAAGGATTTCAAACAGCTCCTGAAGGAGTCCGCGTGGGGCTTTAAGCACAAGATTTTCCGGGATATCCACCTTGTAAGATACAGTTTTGTTCCGTTCTTTATAAACGCTGGTTATATCCTGAATTTTTTCATAGAGGGAATACACAGTCATGTCATTTTCTGATTGAAGGGTGGAAATTTCTTTAAACCTACTGAGAATATTGATGGTCTTCTGTAATGTTTGGGTAATCAATGACGTCATTTCAGTCGCGTCACTGAGGAAACTCTCGAACTCTTTTTTTCCCATTTTTCCGCTGTTATAAAGCGCGGAAATATCCTTCTGTGTATTGCCGAGATAGGTAATCGTTGTAAATGCAGTGCCAAGTGGTGTGTTGATTTCATGGGAAATACCTGACAGAAGCTGACCTAAGGCGGCGTTTTTTTCAGTCTCAATGAGCTGACTCTGAGTTTGCTTAAGCTCTTCAAGGGAGTTCTCCAGATTGTTCTGAGCAATGAGCAGTTCTGCTTGGGTTTCTTCATTGTGCGCAAGTGCTTCTTCCAAATATGAGTTTGTTTCTATGAGTTCCTTGGTACGGTGTTCAACACGCAGCTCAAGCTCCTGATTAAAGGTATTCAACTCTTGTCGGCTGCGCTCCAAATTAGAGGAATATTCCTGTATGGTCTCCATCTGCTTGTGAATTCTGTTGAAGTTTCTGGAAATTCGGTCAGCCATTTTATTGAAATTTTTCCTAAGGGTTTCGAATTCGTATCGGTATGTTTCGTGGACACGCACATCGTAATTTCCTGAAGCGTAGGAGTTCATAACCTCGGAAAGGCTTATAAGGGGTTGGAAGAGCCAGTGCAGAAGCTTAAGTGTCACTGACATTGAAATGACAAGTGCCAGGATGATGATGAGAATCATGAACTGAATGACACGTTCAGTTCCCTCGGAAAGTGTCGCCTTTTCAAGGGTCAATACGGCGTACCAGTTGGTATTTTCAAGACGGGTGTAGCTTACCAGATATTTAACATCGCCATAGGACGTTTCAAAGCTTTTTGGATCGGCTATGGCAGTGCCATTTTGATTGTCATGTGAGATGGTTTCCAATGTTACATGGGAAATAAGCCCCTCGGGGATGGTAAAGGTCTTGTTGTCAGGTAAGGTTATGAGTTCACCGGTAGAGTCAGCAAGAAACATGATGCCGCCGTTGGTGATGGACTGTGCGGTGGTTGCCTTTTTGAAAATCTCCGGATCTAGATTAATAACCAGGATGCCTGAATTCTCCAGGGTTACGAAGTTTTGAAAAGACTTGATGACCGTAATGACGGGTTTGTTGGGTGCATAGACCTCATGGGTGGAAGGCGGAATCCATACGTATTCGGTCTTGCGAGACCAGGCAAGGTCGCGCAGTCTGAAGTCGTTCAGATTCTCTTCTGGGATATCGAGGAAGAGATTATTTGGTGCAGCGACATTGAAGCCGTTCTCACCTATGAAAACAATGCTTTCGATATACTCGAAGGCTTGCAGCTGCGGCTCAAGAATTTTGGCGGCCTCATTTCTGGCAAGGGCTCGAGTGGAAAGATTCGAATAGTCACTGGCAATCAGGTTGTTGAATTTTTGGCTTCTGAAGACCTGACGAGAGAGATTTACAACTGTATCTGAAATGTACTCAATGAGGATCTGATCTTGCTTAAGAAGCATTTGAGAGTGCTCGGTAAAGTGATCCTTGGCGTTTTTTTGAAAGTAGAATGTAGCGACTACACCAACAAGCGTAAAGGAGATGATAAGTATGAGCGCATTCATCCATGTCAGTACTTTGAAGAAGCTATTTTTTTTATTGTATTCATTAAAAATATTTTTCATATGATCAGCTCCAAAAATCCTTTTGTTTGTTGATATTTACCCTAAAAGGAGGGCGTTTATCTCAATAAATTATCAAAATAGGGGTATGGAGATATCAGTATGGGGATTTAACGGTGATTCTTGTTATGGTAATATGAAATTTCATGTGAAGGCTATAAAGAGTCAGGTGTATAAAATAAGTTGTGATACAATATGGCTATCAAGTATAAGTATTGGAGGGAATCATGGAAAGAATAGACAACCGCAAGGTTGATGAAATACGACCGGTTAAGATCACGCCGAATTATCTGCTGCATCCGGACGGTTCGGTCCTAATAGAGATGGGACTTACAAAAGTCATTTGCACAGCGATGGTTGAGGAGAAAGTACCTTCATTTCTGAAAGGAAAAGGGTCAGGCTGGGTTACCGCAGAATATGGTATGATGCCAGGCTCGACTCAGACACGAAAAATTCGTGCGGCAGCCAAAGGGAAAATCGACGGACGTTCGCAGGAAATTCAAAGACTGATTGGTAGGTCTCTGCGGTCCATTACAGATCTTGAAAAGCTGGGAGAACGAACGGTTTGGATAGATTGTGACGTTATACAGGCTGATGGCGGAACGCGTACAGCATCCATTACCGGTGCCTATGTTGCCTTGATATTAGCCCTTAGAAAGCTCAAGGAGGCTGGACTTATTGAGGAGATTCCAGTCACAGATGAAGTCGCTGCCATAAGCGTGGGTATTGTAGAGGAGACACCAATTCTTGATTTGTGCTATGTAGAGGATTCCTCTGCCAAGGTTGACATGAATGTAATCATGACAGGTGATGGCCGTTTTATAGAGGTGCAGGGCACAGGTGAAGAAGCCCCATTTACAAGGACAGAACTCAACACCCTATTGTCATATGGTGAAAAAGGCATATTGGACTTGATTGAAATTCAAAGAGCGACACTCGCTCAGACAGAATAGACAGGTATTTGGAGGAAACATGGATAAGGTCATACTTGCATCAGGCAACAAACATAAGCTTGAAGAGATTCAGGCCATACTGAAAGATTATAAGTTGGAGCTTCAGACAATGCACGACGCAGGACTTGTGGATTTTGACATCGTCGAAGACGGAGACACCTTTGAAGCAAACTCACTGATTAAAGCCCAGGCGGTTATGGATGAACTGGGCCTGGACACTATAGCCGATGACAGCGGTCTTGAGGTAGATGCCTTAAATGGTGCTCCAGGCGTATATTCTGCCCGTTACGCAGGAGAAGACGCCGACTACCTGGCAAACAACGTCAAACTCATAGAAGCGCTTAGAGACGTACCAGATGCTGAACGGACAGCAAGGTTTGTAACCGTATTGACGATGCTTTTCAAAAATGGACATAAGATTGTTGTTCGAGGGGAAGTAGAGGGTGTTATTGGTCATGTGCCACAAGGCAATAATGGGTTTGGCTATGATCCACTTTTTATTGTTCCTGAACTGGGGAAGACCTTTGCAGAGCTGGAAGCGCATGAAAAGAATGCACTTAGCCACAGAGCCAATGCGCTGAAGCTTCTTAAGAAGGAACTCGACAAATATCTGGAGGCATAGAATGCGTGTAGGGATATTAAGTGATACCCATGGTGATATCGATCTTGCTGAAGCTGCAATCCTGCAGATGGGGGATGTAGACTTGGTCTTGCATGCGGGAGACACATATGCGGATATGATTAAGCTCTCACGCAAATTTGATATTGAAATGATCGGTGTCAGAGGCAATATTGGACATGCCGATGAGGGCGCTGCTGAACTGGTACTCGAATTAAATGATTTTAGAGTCTTTTTGGTGCATGGTCATCATTATGATGTTAAGCATAATTTGATGCGACTTTTTTATCGTGCCAAGGAAATTGAAGCTGATATAGTTGTATATGGACATACACATGTGGCAATGTCAGCGGTTGAAGACGACATCCTATTTTTGAATCCGGGAAGTGTCGGTTTTCCGAGAGGAAAGTATAAAAATAGCTATGCAATCCTCGATTTATCGGGTAAAACCGTAAAAGCTGAAATATTGGAAATTGTCTAACTTTAATGAGTGAGCAGGCGTAATGGGGGTGTATGCGTTGAAAATACTTGCGTTGAACCACTTAACACAGTCTTAAAAAAACTTTGTCAAAAGTGTTGACGCTACCCCATAAGTCCTGTATAATAAATTTTGTCAGTTGACGGAGCGATTGATTGACGGGGTGTAGCGCAGTTTGGTAGCGCATCTGGTTTGGGACCAGAGGGTCGCGGGTTCAAATCCTGCCACCCCGACCATTGATTAACTTAGGTTAATCCCAATCGCTTCTGAAATTGGTGAATACGCGTCACTAGCTCAGTTGGATAGAGCAACGGCCTTCTAAGCCGTAGGTCTGGGGTTCGAATCCCTAGTGACGCGCCATATATGGCGGTTGTAGTCAAGTGGTTAAGACACAGGATTGTGGCTCCTGCATTCGTGGGTTCGAATCCCATCAGCCGCCCCATTTTAAAAATTATATGCTGCATTGGGGATTAGCCAAGTCGGTAAGGCAGCGGACTTTGACTCCGTCATTCACAGGTTCGAGTCCTGTATCCCCAGCCATATGTGACCCATTAGCTCAGTCGGTAGAGCACCTGACTTTTAATCAGGGTGTCCCGCGTTCGAGTCGCGGATGGGTCACCAAATTTTTAAGTTTCTATAACTGAATTTTCTAAAAATAACAAATATGCGGATGTGGCGGAATTGGCAGACGCGCAAGCTTCAGGTGCTTGTGATTGTATGATCGTGGGGGTTCGAGTCCCTTCATCCGCACCATATTGAAAAATTCATGTGCTTACATGGATTTTTTTTACGTAAAAGACAAAGCAATGCACGTGTGTACATCAGGAGCGCTATTTGTGCTCGCACAAAAATAGCGCTCCTGATGTACACACGTATATGGCGCGTCAAGCGACATGAGCAATTGAAGATTGCTCTGTACATTGCTCAAATCAATATAAAGCATGAAGTGAAAAGTGGGTCAAGCGACATGAGCAATCGAAGATTGCTCTGTACATTGCTCAAATCAATATAAAGCATAAAGTGAAAAGCGCGTCAAGCGACATGAGCAATCGGAGATTGCTCTGTACATTGCTCGAATCAATATAAAGCATAAAGTGAAAAGTGGGTCAAGCGACATGAGCAATTGAAGATTGCTCTGTACATTGCTCAAATCAATATAAAGCATAAAGTGAAAAGCGCGTCAAGCGACATGAGCAATTGAAGATTGCCAAGGAACTAGGCACCACCCCGCAGCTAGCATCAGAGAGCCGTGTACCTCCAGAATATTTAAACACATGGCTTTCCAGGTCTTAGGTATAAAGAGCGCGTAGAGGCCATTCAGAAAGCTCTGATGGGATAATTGGCTCGTGCGGCTCAAAATAACTTTATGATTAGTCAAATAAGTACTATTATAATAGAAGAGACAGAATTGTCTTTTAATTTAAAACCGCAAATAAGGACTTGGAATTACCAGCTTTAACTGCTATAATGGATAATGTTCCAAGTACAGCGCAACAAGTGAATATGCGGGATTGGCTCAATCGGATAGAGTAGCTGGCTTCGAACCAGTTGGTTGGGGGTTCGAGTCCCTCATCCCGCACCAAAATGAAAAGACATCCCTGAGGATGTCTTTTTATTTTGCTTTTGAATAGGACTCGAACGCGAGCAAACGCCGCTCGAATAGGGTGGAAGCAGGGCGCGAGCTAGGCCTGAAAGCGAACGAAGAGTGCGGAGGGAGTCCCTCATCCCGCACCAAAATGAAAAGTTCCATCATATGATGGGACTTTTTCATTTTTTTTGAATATGCATAGGCATGGCATAGGAAGACGATTACAATGGTAGTATAGACAGTAGGGCTTGGAGCAACGTTTTTTGGACTAGAGATGCAGTAAAGGATCGGGAGATGGTCAGATGCGTGTGTCAGCAACTATGATGAGTCGACTGAAGTCTTGGGCAAAGAGCCTAAAGCGCGATGTAGGGGCACTGTATCTTGCGAGCAGGTGCAAGGAAATTGGGCTCCTTGCCAAGGTAATCAGTGTTTTGGTGGTTGCCTATGTCCTTAGCCCAGTAGACCTCATACCTGATTTTATTCCAGTGCTTGGCTATGTTGACGATTTGATCATACTGCCTCTTGGAATAGCCCTTGCAGTTTACTGCATACCTGCTGAGCTTATGGAAAGGTGCAGGGTGGAAGCAGATCAGGTCTTCAGCCGGGAAACACATAAAAGCTTTGCCGGCGCCCTTGTCATAATTCTGATTTGGAGTCTGCTGGCCTATTGGGGTTATGGTGTTTTCAGACACCACTAAAAAACCTGGCTGAAGTGATATGCAGTGCGTTTGTTTTCATAATACAGGAAAATTGCCAATAAAATTGAAAAATATTGCGACAGGGTATTTCAAAAGCGGATTAATGTGTATAAACTAAGAATATAGGCATCTACGCACAGAATGTGAATTTATAGATAGGTTTATAGACCTATTTTGTAGAGTTCGGCTCATCGAGATACTGGGAGATGATTTCAGACTTATAGGTGAGCAGGATAAAAATGAGAATGGTATAGATCACGAAGAGGGTGATGGCATTGTTAATGATTGTGGAAAGCATAAACCAAGCCAGCAGCGTTATGGAGAAGAGAATCTCAAAGGTGCTGTAGGTTTTTCGAAAGCGTTTCAAGGAAACGATTTTGCCGGAAAATCGCTTGGGTAAGGGATATTTTTCAAAACGTAGAGCAAAGCCGTGAACAATAAGCAAAACGCAAAGGCCGACGAAAATAAGGCCAAGCTGTCTAAAGCTTAGAGATAAAAATCCTAAAACACCGAATAATGCAGATTGCTTATATTTATCCATAGGAACCTCCAGTGTCGAAAAAGATTACATTTTCTTAATATATATATACAATTTTCACTTAAGTAAACGCATTTGGTGGTTTTAAGTACTTTAGTTACTGTCAAAAGCAACTCCAAAGGGATACAATGATTGTAAGTCTGCGTTAGGTAAAGGAGTAAGCCATGAGAATAGCAATTTGTGACGATGAACCAAAACAAATTGAAATTATTAAAGACCATTTACAGAGTGCCCTTAAAGGGGAAGATTATTTGGTGATTGAAGCTCAAAGTGGTGAAGCCTTGCTCGAATGCAGCGGGAAAGAAGACTTTGACTTGATATTCTTAGATATTGAAATGAAGGCTTTAAACGGGATTGAGACGGGAAAACAGCTACGGAAGTCAAATGAAGACGCCGTCATTGTATTTGTAACCGGATTTAAGGATTTTGCACTGCAGGCCTTTTCCCTGCGTGCGTTTGATTATGTTATCAAGCCGCTGACCAAGCGAAAGTTTGACATTCTTTTTGAAGACATCAAGAGACGTATGCAGGAAATCAGCCTGCGTAAGGAAAAAAACAGACACTTGCTTGTGAAATCGAGAAGCGAGGTGGTCGAACTTTCTTATGGTGAGATTGTATATTTTGAAAAGTCAGGGCATCAGGTGGTCATACACACCAGAGACGGTTCAGAAATAAACTATTACGGTTCATTCAGAGGCTTGAAGGAGGAACTGGGTGACAGCGCTTTTGCACAGTGCCACCAGGGATATATCGTGAACATGGACTATGTTTCCTCATACCGGGACAAGACGGTCTTCTTTAAAGAGGGTTTTGGAGCGCTCCCGGTAAGCAAGTCATTCTTAAAACCCATCAAGCTGGAAATAGAGCACCGACTGTTCAAGTAGTGGGGGGGGGGGGATTATGTGCTGGATTATGCAGAATATCTTGAATCCATATTGCATCTTTTCGAATATCTGATTTTCTATTTTCTGTTTTCGCAGGTCTTTAAGCAACGCTTTAAAAATCATTATGTCAATTACTTTGTACTGCTCCTATTAGTAGGATTCAATGTATCAGTCGAGATTTTTCTAGGACTGATCACCATCCAGTCATTCTTTGTGAAGCTTTCAGCGCTGCTCATATCCATGATGCTGATTTTTATGGGACGGCCGCTGAGTATTTTCATATTGTACATACTGTCTTTCATACTCATATCGATCTGTGACATGCTGGTCATAGCGGTTGCGACCCTGGTGCTTAAGATAGATAGCGCGGTTCTCATACAGAATCCGTATCTGCGCCTGACACTGGGGCTTGTTTCAAGGGGATTGTTCTTCACAATGGCACAGTACCTGATTACCAAGTTTAAAGATGTCAATGGCTTCAATCAGAAGCGCTTTGTGCAGCTCGTCGTAATCCTTGTAATCAATGCCTCCTTCATCGTACTGGCGGGAGATATCTATTTTCAGAATAAGAGTGCCTTTTCAAATGAAGTGGGTTTCATGATGGGCATTCTCATTGGGATTTTTCTACTGAGCTATCTGGTTCTGAAAATGACAGATGACTTGATCTCTTATTCTGTTAAGGAACGTGACTGGCAGCTTCAGGAGAACGAGTACCAGCGCCAGATTTTTTATGTGAAGAATCTGGAGGGACTCAATAAGCAGATGAAGGCCTTAAGACATGATTTCAATCATCATATCGGGTGTATTCACGGCATGCTCGAACAGGGGAATGTGGACTCGGCGAAAACCTATGCTGAGGACCTTGTCAATCAGGCCGAGCGGTTTAACGTGGCCTTCAGTACAGGCAACATTGGTATTTCCGGACTTCTAAGTGCCAAGCATCAAACCATGCTGGACAAAAAGATTCCGTTCACATGTGCCATAGATGTTCCTGAAAAAATGAGCATAAAACCAATCGATATTTCCATAATTTTAGGCAATGGGCTGGATAACGCCATTGAGGCCAATGACCATCTTGACGAGGCCTTAAAAGGGATTGAGCTTAAGGCCTATATTGAAATGGAGCATTTGATATTGAAAATCCGCAACCGGTTTGCTGGTGGTGATGCAAGTGCAGATTGGTCAACAACGAAGGCAGACACCTCCAATCACGGGTATGGCCTAAAGAACATCGAGTTTGTTGTAGAGAAATACAAGGGCATTATGAGAATCGAAAGCGATGCCCAGGTTTTTCAGCTGAACATTGCGCTGCCGCTTCAAGCGGAAAATGCACTTCAATAAAAATGTATAAACATTCAAAAAAGAGAGCCTGCAGGGTGATGAAAAAAATCACTTTGCAGGCTTTTCTAATGCCCAAAAAAGGTATTATGTGGAATAGTCTTGTCTGAATAGGACTGTTCAAGTGCCGAATGTGCAAAACACCTTCTATTGTGCAAGAAATATGACTATATTATAGGAAAAAGACGAAGTAGGTGTAATATGCTAATCCAAATTTCCAGAAGTATTGCAAAGACACTTGTTGAGACAGGCACAATTAAATTTGATGAATTTCCCAGCTATCAGTTTGGAATTGAAGTGATGCTCATATCCGTTCTTGAGTTTATCGGCATCCTTGCAGTTTCCTTTGCTTTTGGAAAGGTGGCTGAGGCGGTTGTATTTATTGCAGCGTTCAGTTCACTCAGGGTTCTGGCAGGCGGATACCACTCGAAAACGGTGTTTCGATGCTTTATGACATTTATAGCCCTAATTGTTGGGGCTGTATATATGACAGCAGTCATAAATCTTACGCAAACCCCTTGGTTGAGTGTAGCTACCGGATTGCTTGCATTTGGAATTTTCTACTGGAAGGCACCTGTTGCCGTTGCAAGCAGACCCATATCTGAAGAGGAACGCAGTAAGTTTCGTTCCATGACACTTCGACTTTCCTTCTCATATGTGGTCGGACTGTCTGTGTTTGCAGCAATGGGAATCAGTGTATGGTTCACTGGAATATTTGCGTATGGAATGCTCTTTGAAGCATTTACTTTAATTATTGAATACTATAAGGAAGGTGAAAAACATGAAAGAAACTACATTGAAAATTGTTAAAGGTCTTGCAAAAACAGCAATCGAGTCAAGTAAGAACACAATGTGCATCTCATTTTTGTACCAGCCTAAGATGCCTGATCAAGTAAGAAAAGATATCAAGTAAGTTTGGTAAGATGAAACAAACAGATACATAGTGCCAAGATAGAATGGACCCAATTAATCGGGGGCAAATCCGTACTGTGACATGATCGGACCAGTACGGATTTTTTATGTGCATATTTGAGTGTTTATACGGTTGTATCATTTTGTTAATAGCCATGAAGAAATCAAAATAGATTTGAAATGAAATTGTAATGCCCGTTGGCTTGTATATATTCTGAAATCTGGTATGATTGTTCTGGTTGATAAATTTTGGGAGGAGACAATATGCGCAAAAGAGTGATTGCAGGACTTGTGTGTCTAGCGTTAGCAATGACAGCTGCGGGATGCGTACAGGCAGAGTCGGCAAAACAGATAGAGAATCAAGCCGCTTCTGAAACGGATAAAGGAACCCTAGATAAAGGAACCCTAATAGAGGTTCAAGATATAAAAAATACGGAGTCTATATTGGTTCAGGGTGAAACCCTTGATATGGAAATTGCGTATCCGGAAGTCGTGGGATTGGATGACCAGCTGTTGGAGGAACGTATCAATAAGACTATCAGACAGGCTTTCAAATCAGAACATGCCCTGCTTGCTGGAGAGGCGAATGTCATTAGTCACAGCTATGAGGTGACGCACCTTTCTGAGGACTGGGTCTCTATTCGATTTGATTTTGTCACAGATCCATCGGGTGACGGTAAAAATACATATCCACTGTTCACAACATTTACTGTGGATATGCATACCGGAGAACCTATACTTTTCCACAGCCTTTGGAATGGGCTTGACGATTCCAAAAAAAAGGAATTTGAGAAACTGGTAAAAAGCAGTGTAGCAGAGGGACAGTCATCTCCGGCTATGGATAATGCTTCTTTCCCGGAGGCCTATTTGGGTGTTGACAGCCTAATTGTTTATTACTACGACAAGGAAATGAAAACAGTTGAAATGCCGCTTGAGAGCGCATTGAGCATTCTGTTTTAATAATTAGACCATTTATTTCTGAAATGAATAGAGCCAGCGCATTTGCGCTGGCTTTTTTTAATGTCTAGGAAATTTCATTTCTGTGCAGATTACTTTACTGTGGGTGTCTGGGCTATGAAATGCGGAAGAATCTCATGGAAAATGGTACGCATGATTTTGGGTGTACGCAGAAGGTAGCTCTGTGCCTGATCCTCTATGGATGCACCTTCGTAGCCTGGAATATCGGAAACGCCGCGGATGACCACAAGCGGTGTTTTGTTCAAGGCGCAAACATGTGCCACAGCGGCGGACTCCCAGTCTGCAACAAGAACATCCAGTGGTTCAAGCATGTTTCTTATATCCGTATCAATATCCTGATCGCCAGTCGCTACCCGTCCGTAGTGGATGCGCCTTCCCTCTATGGAAAGAGGGGACCTGTGTTCAAGCACGCTGTCTAAATAGGGAAAGAATGGAGCATCGTTTTCTGTAAAACGATCAATACAGTCATAAAACACAGTTTCGGTGGCTATGACAATGTCCTCAGGCTTTAACTTGGAACTGACACCGCCGCAAGTGCCGCAAACAAATATCTGGTCCGGGCTCCAGTTTGAAATGGCATATTGTGAAGCACCAGCAGCCTTTACCTTGGAGTAGCCTGAGTAATAAATTCTGCAGGACTTTTCGCGGATTGAAGTGTCAAAGTAAGGGCCGTACGGCGTAGTATGCAGTTCCTGGGCATCCAGGATGGTGCATAGGGCGTTCCATTCGGTGTCGCTTGCAATCTGAATAGCAATCATCTTATCACGTCCTTATCATGGTATTTTCAAGTTATATTCTATCATGAATCTCAAATAGGTTTTGAGCCATATCCCACAAGGGTATGTAATATCATGAGAAATGATTTCAAGGAGTGATATTATGAATACCTTCACAAATAAATTGATAGATGAACTCAGTCCATATCTGAAACAGCATGCCCATAATCCAATTCATTGGGAAACCTGGTCTGAAGAAGTGTTCGACAGGGCGAAACGAGAGAACAAGCTGGTTTTTCTGAGTATAGGATACAGCACGTGTCACTGGTGTCATACGATGGCGCGAGAATGCTTTGAGGATGAAACCGTAGCGGAAATACTCAATCAGAATTTTATATCGGTAAAGGTAGACCGTGAGCAGCGGCCGGATATTGACTTTGTTTATATGACCTATGCACGGCATATGATCGGCCGAGGCGGGTGGCCCCTTAATCTGATTCTTCTGCCTGACGGCAAGCCCTTCTTTGCGGCAACCTATATTCCTAAGTTTACAAAGGGCAACCTTGTCGGCTTCATAGAAATACTGAATCAGGCCCAGTCTCTTTATGAAAATCAAAGAGAAAAGCTGGTTCTCTATTGTGAGCAGATTCATGAAACCGTTGAAAAGGAAAATCATGTAGCCATTGATTACCATGCGGACCGCAACGTACTTATCAGGGAATGTGCGGACCAGCTGATTGAGTCATATGACAGAGAATACGGCGGCTTTTCAAAGGCACCAAAATTTCCAATGGCCCACTATATCATGGCATCCCTTTATTTGAGTGAATCTTTTGATGTACCTCAGCTGCGCAGGGCAGGTGAGTACACACTGATGATGCTGCGCCAAGGGGGCATATACGACCAGCTGGGCTACGGATTCATGCGTTACTCAACAGACCAGGCGTGGATTGTGCCGCATTTTGAAAAGATGCTTTATGACAATGCGGTTCTTGCCTTTACCTACACAGAAGCCTACAGGCTTACTGGACGGATCGGATATGCCGATACGGCGCATGAGATTGTCCAGTACCTAAACGAAAAGCTGCTTTCAGAAAAAGGCAGTTATTACTCTGCACAGGACGCAATCACTGAGCATGGAGAAGGCGCATACTATCTTTGGACGCCAGAGGAAATTGAGCAAGCTGTCGGAAAGGGCCTAGCGGGTGCGATATCCAATATGATCGGTGTGTGCGAAGCGCCGAATTTTGAAGGTAAATGGATACCAAATCAGATAAAATGCAAAGGTAAAATGGACCAGCAGCACTGGGAAGATGCGCACAAGAAGCTTAAGGCCTTCAGAGATAAGAGACCTCAGCCCAAAATTGATAAGAAGATACTTACAGGGTGGAATGGTCTTATGGTCGCATCGCTGGCGAGGATGGGTGCAATTCTTAAAGAAGATATCTACATCAAACGTGCAATGCATGTGCTTGAGGCGATTGGAGGGAATGGGAATCCGGAGGAACTTCTGAGCGGTACCATGGATGGTGCATCTCTGGGACCTGCGTTTTTTGAGGATTATGCCTACCTGATATGGGGCCTCGTAGAGCTTTTTAAAGCGACCAAAATGCCTGAGTTTGCATTGCAGGCAAAGACATTGGCCCGTTACTGCGAAAGGGAATTTCATCAGAAGGGCGGCGGTTATACCATGACGGGGACCAGACATGAAAAACTCCTGATTGAACCTATACAGCTATTCGATCAGGCACTGCCGAGTTCAAATGGAATCCATTTGTGGAATCTATTTAGACTCTCAGCCCTTGGTGCGGATGAAATGCTTAAGAATGCCGCTGAGGCCCATGAGATTTTCATGCTGAAGCAAGCCACCCAGTATCCTCTTGAAAACATATCCAGTATCATTGCACTCCTGCGTTCTGGAAGAATCAATTAATGCGCCAGACCTGTAGATATTGCTTTAAGATGAGCTCATCTGGACAAGAGAACAGAGCGAAGAATGCATAAAGGGACATGCTGATAAATTCATGAAGACAGCATGTCCCTTTTATAGTTCTTTTATTTTTCAGTTTTAAAGAGTACGTCTATGTAAGCTTTCATGTAGTCGGGTAGATCTGGGGGTCTTCTGCTGGAGACAATATGTCCGTCTACAACCACTGGTTCATCCAGCCACACAGCGCCCGCATGAATCAGGTCGTGCTTGATTCCAGGGGTACTTGTAACGTTTTTGCCTCTGACAATATCAGCTGAGGTGAGGACCCATCCAGCATGGCAGATATGGCCGATGACTTTTTTATCTGCATCCATCTCCTTAACAATGGTCAGAACCTCTTCGTAGCGTCTTAGCTTGTCGGGAGCCCAACCGCCAGGTACGAGAAGTCCGTCATAATTTGAAGCTGAAATTTCGTCGAGTGCATGTGTAGGTTCCGCTGGCACACCGTACTTTCCATAATAAACCTTGTCTTTTTCAGGCGCTGCAATATCGACTGCGACACCAGCCTCCCGAAGTCTCAGTATCGGGTACCAGAGCTCCAAATCTTCAAAGTCTTTTTCAAGCAAGCATAGTACTCTAAGTTCGTTGTTCATAGTGTATCCCTCCTGTTTCATTCAATATTATGCCCTGTTATCGTTATTTTAACCTATGACTTCATTGATTTCCAATTAAAAGCATAAAATTTAATCCTACTGAAATTTAAGCCTGTTTAGGGGGACTCTCAAATAAGCGACGGCAAATGCATGGTATAATTATAGAAGAAACTTACAGTAGGAGGCGAAATATGAAAATCAATGTATTATCCAAGTCATCAGATGACGCATTTAAGGTTTATCTGCAGGTTGAAGAGGGGCTTCTCACAGGAAAGCCTGATGAAAGCTTTGATGCTTTATTTCAGGCGTATAAGGATACGGACACATATGTTTCCGCTCCGGGTTCGGTTTTCAAAAATGTATGGCTTGACCAGAAAAAACTTAAATCTGCGGCCATCGTCCAAACGGGTGACGGCAGTCTTAAGGACATTTTCAAAGCAGGCAAGGCGCTTGCAGGCATAGCGAAAAAAGTTGGAAGTATTGAACTGGTGCTGCTTGATGTCACTGGCGTGGCAGATAAGACTTTTTTCTTGAGGGATCTGGGTACGGCAGTGGCCCAGGCAGGATATAAATTTGACGCCTACAAGACGGACAAGCTGGATTCAGAGGCGTCCGTAATAAATGTTGTCCTTCCCGAAATTGAATCTCTGCGAAGTCCCTTCAGAGAGGGCGTTGAGCTGGGTGAAGCGACAAATCTAGCCAGACAGCTGGTGAATGAACCTGCAAATGTCATGGTGCCAGAGCGCATTGCACTCGAAGCGGAAACTGCAGGCAAGCAATTTGGGTTCAATGTAAAGGTACATGACCTGGAAGCCATTGAAAAGCTGAACATGCCGGCCTACCTATCTGTGGCGAAAGCCAGCGAGAACAAGCCCCATCTGATTGTCATGACTTACCCTGGAAATCCAGATGCCCCAGACGACATACTGGGCCTTGTGGGCAAGGGTCTCTCCTTCGATACCGGGGGCTACTCCCTGAAGTCAAAGGACGGCATGATTGACATGAAATCAGATATGGGTGGCGCGGCGGCTGTCATTGGAGCCATGTCTGCAATTGCAGGACAAAAGTTGAAAATCAATGTGACTGCTGTTGTTGCAGCTTGTGAAAACATGATCTCTGGCGGAGGCTACAGACCGGGCGACATCATCCAGTCGCGTGGCGGCAAGACCATATTTATAAAGAGTACAGATGCAGAAGGCCGTCTGACCCTCATCGATGCTGTTGATTATATCATCAAGGATCTTAAGGTTAAGAGGGTGGTGGATATAGCGACACTTACGGGTGCACAAGTCATCGCGCTTGGAACATCCGTGACGGGTGCGGTGTCAAACCATGACGGCTTATGGCGTGAAATGCAGATGGCATCGGACCTATCCGGCGAGAAGCTGTGGCGTATGCCGCTCTTTGAGGAAATTGTGGAAACCATTAAGCATAAGGAAGCAGATCTTACCAATGCAGTTCGAGAAGCGGGCATGATTACGGCAGGAGCCTTTATAGGCGCGTTCGTGGGAGAAACACCTTGGATTCACTTGGACATTGCAGGACCAAGCTATACGAAGAAGCCACAAGGGCTGACAGAGTATGGTGCTACGGGTGTCGGTGTTAAAACACTCTATTACTTTGCAAAGCAGTTCTGCTAAATCGGTCCTTTAATGCATTATTGGAGACGTCCTGTGGATAGAGGGAGCATTTCTATCTGCAGGACGTCTCTTTAAGTTTCCCTGACAAGATGCCTGAACAGTTATTTAGAAGAAAATGGGGTATAGGGTAATTAAAGCGGAAAGCGGGTGAAGGGTGTGCGAATTTTTATTGGGATAGAACTTGAAGATGAAACCCGGCAAATACTGCAAACATCCGCTAAGAACCTTGAGACCTGTGTTGAAAAGGGCAGATTTGCAAGAGCAGAAAACTATCATCTGACCCTGCATTTCCTTGGAGAAATGGATGAGAAGGCGCTTGAGCGGGTGAAGACCTGTACTGCGAATACTGCCAAATGCTTTGAATGCTTCGAGCTGGAGCTTGGTAAAATAGGCACATTTACAAAAAAGAACAGGAAAATCATCTGGGCGGGAATATCTAACGGGACATATCATCTGGACAGGGTATATAAGAGTTTGGAAGAGCAACTGATAGAGGCAGGGTTTCCTATCGAAAGAAGCCCTTATACACCGCATATCACTTTCGGAAGACAATTCATAGTGGATATGAGTGATGATGCACTCAGTCAGGCAGCGGGACTGCCAGCGCACAAATTCTATGTTCGAAATATCACCGTGTTCGAAAGTACGCGCGTAAATGATCTGTTGACATATGTTCCACTTCAACGATATGAACTGAAATGAACCAATAAGCTAAAGGGGATGGAAGCATGCATGAAGCAAAATACTATGAGCCTTTGTCAAACGACCGGGTACACTGTGAACTGTGTCCGCACCAATGTGTGATTGGGGCGGGAAAAGCAGGGAAGTGTCGGGTGCGGCGCAATGATGATGGACAGCTGGTTACAACGACCTATGGGCTCATAACATCAGCGGCATTTGATCCGATAGAAAAGAAACCCTTGTACCACTTCAAGCCAGGTGCAACTATATTCTCCATAGGCAGCAAAGGGTGTAATTTCAGCTGCGGATTTTGTCAAAATGCCCATATTGCCCTTGAAAATCCCGAAGGTCAGGAAATGACATTTGATCAGGTTTTTCAGATGATGTCTGAGGATGCCCAGAATGTCGGTATCGCTTTCACTTACAATGAACCGACTGTCAATTTTGAGTTTGTCCTGGACATGGCAAAGCGTGCAAAGGAGAAAGGGCTGACTACGGTGTGTGTAAGTAATGGCTATATTATGCCCGATCCCCTTGAAGAGCTCCTAAGGTATGTGGACGCCTTCAATATTGATCTGAAGGCCTTCAATGACAGATTCTATCATGAGGTCTGCGGCGGGGAGCGTGCGCCGGTCATGGAGAGTATTCGAATCATGGCCAACACCAGACATGTCGAGGTGACGCTTCTACTTATCGAAGGGGAGAATGATGATCCTGAGGAGCTGGCTGCCATGTTTGCATGGCTCAAGGATATCAGTGCAGACATTGTTTTGCATATCAACCGGTATCATCCTGCCCATCACTATACAAAACCGCCAACAGCAATAGATGCGCTGATCAAAGCACAAACTCTGGCCAAGAAGTATCTTAACTACGTGTACATTGGAAATGTTGCCGATGCGGATATTAGTACCTATTGTCCGCACTGCGGTACAAAGGTTATAGACAGATCGCATGGGCATGTGGCGGTGCTCATGGAAAAGCATGCCTGTCAGAAATGCGGAAAATCTCTGGCGGTCAAGCTTTAGGCAGAATGGATCATATGCATGATTGGAGGTAAATATGAAGGAAATCATTGTTTTCACCACACCGACTTGTCCTTATTGCAACGCGGCTAAGGAATATCTTATGCAAAAGGGCTACAAGTATGTTGAAAAGGATATCAGTGTTGACACTGAAGCCAGAGATCTTCTCAGAAGCAGTGGAATCATGGGGGTTCCCGCATTCAATATTGGCGGGGAACTGGTTGTTGGATTCGACAAGGAGAAAATTGAGGATCTCATCGACTACAGTATCATTGAATGTGAAAGCTGCTATGCCAAAATGCGCCTACCAAAGGGTGCAGGGCGTGTGCGGGTGACATGTAAGAGCTGTGGTCATCAGTTTGAAACAAGGAACTAATGCGTTTTGATGTATAATGGAGCTTGCTGAGTTTACTGGGACAGGTCTCATCACAGTAAACTCAGTGGTGACAGAAGAATGACACTTTTACTTTTTTCTTTTACAAAGCTGATTTTTCTGCTATACTGAACAGGAGTTAATTGTAGAAAAATGGTATTAAAGCTGGGAGGCGAAATCTCTAAGCGGTTGACAAATTAATGACAAGAAGCGCCAGGACTGACATATGTCAGTTGACGAGGACAGGGTTTATCGAAATATTCGGCGGGTGCCCTGCGGTAACTCATTACCGTTAACGTCTTGCAAAAGCACGGAGTGATCTGTGTCACAAATCAAGACAGATGAGAATTTTAAATGGGCTTGTAAGGTGCATCTCTTAAGCGTATGCACTTTTTCTATGCGAGAAATAATCAAAGGCCAAGAGGCCTTTTTGTGTCTTTTTGAAGATAATTGTCAGCCATAAATACCTTTTCGAACAAAGGACTCATATTGTCTAAGTTTATTGTATCGGAAGGAGCATTATTATGTGTGGAATCGTTGGTTATATCGGAAACAATCAGGCTGTCCCTGTACTCATGAACGGCCTGTCAAGACTGGAATACAGAGGCTATGACTCTGCAGGTGTAGCTGTTTACAGCTCTGAGAGCATGGGTCTTGAGGTTAAGAAGTGCAAGGGAAGACTGAAAAATCTAGAAGATCTTCTTGAAAAAGAGCCGCTGAGTGCCAACGTTGGTATTGGCCATACAAGATGGGCAACCCATGGTGAGCCATCCGTGCTGAATGCACATCCACACCTGAATCAGTCAGGTGATATTGCGGTCATCCACAATGGGATCATTGAGAATTACATGAAGCTGAAAGACTGGCTCATTGAAGAGAAGAACGTGGTTTTCAAATCAGAAACCGATACGGAAGTCATAGCCCACCTTGTCGCGACATATTATGAAGGCGATCTTCTTAAGGCTGTCAACAAGGCTGTTAAGAAAATGGAAGGTGCCTATGCCATCGGTGTCATCTGCAAATCGGAGCCGGACAAGATTGTCGCTGTGCGTAAAGACAGTCCGCTGATCGTCGGTATTGGGGAGCACGAAAACTTCCTGGCATCTGATATTCCGGCAATTTTGAAATATACGAAGAACGTTTATCTGATTGAGAATGACGAAACCGTGGTTCTGACGAAGGATGACATTACAATCTATGATATTCTCGGACAGAAGGTAGACCGTGAGGTTTTCGAAGTGACTTGGAATGCGGATGCAGCTGAAAAAGAAGGCTATGAGCATTTCACCATCAAAGAAATCAACGAGCAGCCAACGGGTGTTCACGCTACACTGCACCGCCGCCTTGATGCAGATGACAATATTGTCTTAGATGGCATCAAGCTGACGAAGGAAGACCTTGACCACTATAACAAGATTTATATAGTTGCATGCGGTACGGCATATCATGCAGGCCTGATTGGAAAATACGCAATCGAGAAGCTGGCAGGTATTCCTGTTGAGGTTGATGTTGCTTCGGAGTTCAGATACAGAGATCCCTTCATAGATGACAAAACGCTTTTCATAGCGGTATCACAGTCGGGTGAAACCCTGGATACCCTTCAGTCACTTCGTGAAGCAAAGAGATGCGGCGCACGCATTATGAGTATTGTCAATGTCGTCGGATCATCTGTAGCAAGAGATTCCCATGATGTTTTCTATACTTGGGCAGGTCCTGAAATCGGTGTTGCATCAACGAAGGCCTATACGACTCAGCTGGCAGCATTCTATCTGATTGCAATGCATATGGGTCGTCTAAGAGGCACAATCGATGACGCAAAATATGCTGAACTCCTGTCTGGGCTAAAGCAAATGCCTGAGGCGATTCAGTCTGTTCTTGATAATTATGAGGAAATTCAGCACTTGGCAGATGCCCAGTTCAACAATGAAAGTGTCTTCTTCATGGGCCGTGGTGTCGATGTGGATACGGCATTCGAAGCGTCGCTTAAGCTGAAGGAAATTTCCTATATCAACTCTTTTGCAATTGCTGCAGGAGAGCTTAAACACGGAACGATCGCCCTAATCGAACAAGGAACACTGGTTGTTGCATTTGCAACACAGGAAAAGATTTTCGAGAAGACGCTGTCCAATATCAAAGAGGTAAAGGCGCGTGGTGCCTATGTTGTTGCGATTGCACAGCGTGGTCATGAAGAGATTGAAAAGGTAGCAGACAAGGTTCTCTGGATTCCAAGAACACTGGACATTCTGGCTCCAATCCTAAGTGTTGTGCCAATGCAGCTGTTTGCATACTATGTATCCCTTGCTAAGGGCAACGATGTGGACAAGCCAAGAAACCTTGCAAAATCTGTTACGGTTGAGTAGTCTGGCTGAAATAGTCCCACTTTTGAGCAGTAATAATAAAGATCGCTCAGATATAATAAAGTTTAGTTTTTGAGAATAATCTTGAGTGACAAAAAAGTATATAAATGAATGGACCCCATCAAAGCGCAAGTTTTTATGGCTCGTCCATTCATTTTTTTATTCAAAAAAGAGGCTTGCTCGACCAACAAACTCCCTCGGTTCGCCAATGAAAAAGGGAAGAAATAAGGACAAAAAAGGACTTCCTGTGCTTGTTTTCTTGTCTGTTGAAGAAACGTATAGTTGCTCGATATGGCTTGTTGCAGGGCGATTTTAGGACTCTTATCGGGCGTTCAAATCCCTCCTTACCACAAGTATCTCTTCGCCCCAACACCGATGAAAGAATCTATCTAGATTGAGTATCAAAGGAGGATTATTTTCTTCCTTTCTTTTCTTCTTCTCGTTGTCTGAAAGAGAGTGTTGAACTTTGGTTGAGGGCGGGAGAGTTACTTGAGTATCGATGGATTTGAACCGCCTTTTTTATTGAAAAAGTGAATGGATAAACAAGGAGATACGAAAGTTTTCTCTAAATAGATGTTGTAAGGTGATTAATGAAAAGTGTGTTTTTATAGTTCTGCTTTTGCATAAGTAGTTTTGTGTGACCTGTTCTAAAGTAAAAGTTTCTTATTACCTTACGCTCTTTCATTACGTTATATTTGAAAATGTATTATGGGAAGAACGGATTAACCTGTATTGGTTTCTCTGTTCTTTTCTTTTTTTTGCAAGTGAACGTGGAAGGGGCTTCAGGTTGTCACCAGACTTTATTTTCAATTGATTGGGAGATGATGGATGGGAAATGTGAGTATATGGATGCGATGGTGATGATTTCTCACCAAACTTTATTTTCACTTGGAATGTGGGGGGAAGGGTCGTGTGCTAGTGATATCAGTGGATTGAGTTGATTTATCTTACTGGTTGGTTTTCACTCGACTTTATTTTAAATGCACACAAAGCGCAAGTTGAGATGGCGCGTCCATTCATTTTTTTATGCTCTGATTCAGCAAAAAGCGTCTAGGCGTTAACATTCTCGCTTGCCTTGGTTATAATATGTGTAACGAGCTTGAAGAAGTGGAGGAAATATGGATAAAGTTGATGCGCAAATTTTAAGTCTCCTAGAGTCGAATTCCAGACTGTCATATAAGGAAATAGGCAGCATTATAAGCATGACCGGACAGGCAGTGGGCAACAGGGTCAACAGAATGCTTGATGATGGAATTATTGAGGCCTTTACAATCAAGGTCAACCGGGAGGGCATGGGCATTCAGGTAAAGGCCGATGTTAAAATGTTCATGAAGTCTCATGATCATAAGTCCTTCCTAAAACTGATTAAGGCTGAGCCTATGATTACAGAAGCCTACAAGGTTGCATCAGATGCCTGCTATCACTTGAAGATTGAAACAACATCTAACCAGGAGCTGGACCGTATAACTTCTGAACTTCAGCGTTATGGGAATTACAGCATTTCAATTCTGCTCAACAAAATCAAGTAGCTGGGTCAGCTTTCACCTTGAAATCAATACGATCAAATGTCTTTCAAATGTCAATGAATTAGGTCGTAACCGGTTCACGAGATTGTTCATGTCAAAGCCATTATTAAATATAATTATGTATGAGAACAGTTTGGTGTCTTGGTAAGACGCCTTTGTTTATGGCAATGGAAACGACTTGGAACAAACATATGAAAGGATGGGTATTGATGAAAAGAACTGCACTGGTTCTGATAGATTTACAAAATGACTATTTCAAAGGTGGAGACTGGGAACTCCAGGGAACCGCAGAAGCGGCTGATAATGCAAGGCGACTACTCGACGAATTTAGAGAAAAAGGTGATCCGGTCATTCATGTGAGACATGAAGCAATTTCCAGTGAAGCGCCCTTTTTTAGACCAGACTCAGAAGGGGCAAAAATCCATGAAAAGGTGGCGCCTATGCCTGGGGAGCCTGTCGTGCTCAAGCATCAGATCAACAGCTTCAGAGATACCAATTTGAAGGAAGTGCTCGAAGCATCTGAAATTGAAAGTGTAGTAATCTGCGGTGCCATGAGTCATATGTGTGTTGATGCAGTGACAAGAGCGGCATATGATTTTGGCTATACATGCCTTGTTGTCCACGATGCGTGTGCAACACTTGACCTGACCTTTGGCGGGGTGAAGGTTCCTGCCGAGCATGTGCATGCAGCATTTATGGCGGCACTGGATTTTGCTTATGCCGATGTCAAATCAACTGAGCAACTGCTTGCTTTGAATTGAAATACATATAAAAAAATGAAGAACAGAAAGGCCGATTACTGGTCCTTTCTGTTCTTTTTCATTAAGCAAAGTGCGTAATTTCCGTGCGCATGCTCAAATCCCCTGTGTCTTTCATTGGGTAAGATGGGCTAGGGTGCTGGTCGCTGAGCACGCCTCTGATGAAATCGGGTTTAAAGGAATATGTATTGTTTGCATAATCAAGTCTTGCCAGTTCGTGGTAAACCAAGTGATTTAGAAAGTAGTTTTTAGCGATTGTTCGCTGAATTTGAGCATACCTGTTTTGATAGTAAAGAGGCATCTCCGACAAATCTACGGTGTATCTGGAAAAGTCAATCAGGCTATAGCCGTTTGACTGCCATTCATCAAATTTGTTCAGAAAGAATTTTCTGGGAATCATAAGCATTCAAAGCACCTCCAAGTTGTTTGTGTTTATGATTATATTTCCAGTATAGAGAATAAGTTTTAAAGAACTGTGAATAATGTTTTAAGGATTTGTTTTTTGTTTATTGAGTGCAAAAATGAAATATTGGATTACATAGTTGAAAGTTCAACTAATTTATGTTATTTTAATTATAGTTGAACTTTCAACTATGTTAGGAGGCATGTTAAATGAATCTGAATTACACCATGCTAAGAGCGGTCGGTAACCTGTCAAGAGCTGTAAATGCAATCAATGACGTGAATTACAGCGATTTAAAGCTCCATAAGAACCAGTATATATTTTTAACCCGCATATGTGAGCATCAGGGCCTGAGCTTAAGGGAACTGTCCATTATGCTCAAGGTGGACAAGACCACATCCACAAAGGCGGTTCAGAAACTGATTCAATGTGGTTATGTTTATAAGAAAAAAAGCGCGGTCGATTCACGAAGAAATGAATTGTATCCAACAGGGGAGGCGCTGAAAATCTACGAAGAGATTATCATGGAGGAGAACAGAGTACTGGATATTTGCTTTAAAGATTTCAGCAAGGAAGACATTGTTGCAGCGCATCAATTGATTGAACGTATGAATGCAAATTTGAAAGACCATTGGTATGATAAAAAAAATTATAGGGAGGAAGAAAGATGATCCGTTTGGCGAATCAGGAGGATATCAGCGCAATCATGGAAATTGTAGGCCTTGTCGTTGCAGATATGAAGCGTGAAGGAAACCATCAATGGAACGAAACCTATCCCGTAAGTGATGATTTCTTGAAAGATGTGAGACTCAAAAACCTCTATGTCAAAGAAAATACTGGTGGCAAGGTCACGGGCTTCATATGCATAGACCAGATTGAACCCAAGGCGTATGAGGAACTCATGTGGTCATCAAATCATAGCTTCCTGGTCATTCATAGACTGGCAGTTTCAAACGAACATAGGGGCCAGGGGATTGCCAGAGAAATGATTGCATACGCAGAGAACATGGCAAGGAAAGGGAAAATCGACTATATTCGAACAGACACTTATTCAAAAAACAAGGGCATGAATGCACTATTTTCCAAGCTGAACTATCGTTTCGTAGGAGAAATCAATATGCTGGAAAAACCTTGCCCCTTCAGGTGTTACGAAAAAGCTATTGTCGGCGAGGCGTAATTCTTGTGCTGTGGTGTAAAAGCTGTGCGGCGCGCATACAGGCAACCGGTTTAATAAATTAGCTAAAAAAGTGAAAGCTTCCTGCACGTCTGCAGGGAACCTTCACTTTTTCTATTTGCGTTTTTTCTTTTTCTTGATTTCGTCCAAGTAGGCGTAAACCGTTACAGGAGAAATACTCAGTCTTGCTGCAACCTTGTCTATAGACCCCTTGGCAAGGAAAATACCCTTGTCATGCATGAAGGTCAATAGCTCGATGTTGTCTTTTCGTTTGAGCTGGGTAATATCTATGTTGCCAATGGTCTTGTCTATGAGGCTGTCGATGATTTCTGACACATTTTCATAAGTCTCCATGGCGGCGGATTCACCAGCGTCGTCAGTACCGGACAGACCAGGCAGGAAGTCATTTAGAAATGCCTGCATTTTTGTCAGTTCGTCAATTTCAAAGTTAATGCAGAAGGCACCGATGACCTCGTCATGTTCATCCCGTATCAGGGCTGTAGAGGATTTTATGACTTTTCCATTCTCCAGCTTAAAGGTATAGTTTGCGTTGTAATCGTTCTTAAACTTGCGTGACAGCAGGACCTCCTTGATGAGGTGATCGAAGGACTGGCCGATTCGCCTGTCGGTGATGACGCCGTTCGAGACATGAACGACGGAGTTTTGAGGTGATGACAGGTCATGTATAACGACTTCACATCTATTTGCAAATGAATCTGCAATCATATCAGCTAAGGCCATGTATGGTCTTAGTTTTTTAGAAATATCCATATGAAACTCCTTATAAAATATTATATGTATTCATAGTATCACAGGGGAGAAGTATTTCAAATACCAGATAAAAAGGGGTGTTGTAGCAATTTTATATAAAAAATTATATAAATTGTTTGACTGTGTATAAAAAAATATATAAAATTACAGCATGAAAGTCATCGTGAGCCGTGCTGCCAGCTGGCACAAAGGCTTGAAATAAGGGGGAGAAAGCAGATGAAGCTTATTAAGGAAGCGGGTAATTTGAAGGCCAACGGTCATTATGCACTTGCCACAATTGATGAAAACAGAATATACATTTCCGGGCAGCTTTCCTTTGATTCTCAAACTGGCGAGAAGAAGTTTGGGACCATGGTTGAAGAGACAAAGCAGATTTTGAACAATATAGATTTGATTTTGAATCAGGCCGGCAGTGGCAGAAATGATGTGCTCAAGGTGGGTATTTTTATTACGGATCTGGACCAGTGGGCGAATGTGGACAAAGTATACGCTGAGTTTTTTGGAGCGCATACCCCTGCACGGTCTATCATTGCGGTGGACAAACTGCACTACGGGTTCAAAGTTGAAATTGAAGCGATTGCTTCATGTCGTTAGGCATTAAATGCGGATAGAGTAGGAGTTGGCGGAATGAAATATGTATGCTCGAAATGTAAGACTGAAGAATCGGTGAACACGCCAAAAGCAAAATGTGACTGTGGTGGTCTGTGGAAGCTGGACTTTAAACCACCGGTATTTGATAAGACGCTGATAGAAACGAGCACTTGGGGGCTATTCAGATATAAGGCATTTTTGCCGCTTGCAGATGACGCTTGGAAAGAGGTGACCCTGGGGGAAGGTATGACGCCGATTATTCCCCTCGATGACCAGGTCATGGTCAAAATGGATTACATGATGCCCACCCTGTCCTTCAAGGACCGTGGCGCGGCAATGCTCATAGCCCACTGCAAGTCAATCGGGGTGTCATCTGTGGTTCAGGACAGCAGCGGCAATGCTGGAAACAGTGTGGCTGCCTATTGTGCCAAAGCTGACATAGCCTGTGAAATCTTTGTTCCAGAGGGGACGTCCCCAAAGAAAATAGATATGATCAAGGCCCATGGTGCGAAAATCAACATTGTTTCCGGGTCGCGGGACCACTGCGCTGACGTGTGCAGAGACAAAGTCAAAGTGGAAGGTGTTTATTATGCCAGCCATGTCTTTAATCCATTCTTCTATGAGGGAACAAAAACCTACGTTTATGAGATATATGAACAGCTTGGCAGGGTTCCGGAAAATATTTTTGTTCCACTTGGAAACGGAACGCTTTTTCTGGGGATTGTGAAAGGGCTTGAAGACCTGGTGGACAGTGGTCTCCTAAGCAAAATACCACAGATTATCGTCGTTCAAAGCGCAAACTGCGATCCGATATATCAGGCAGCACGGACCTCCAGCAAAGTCCCGGCAAGAGTTAAGCCGACGCCATCGCTGGCTGAAGGAATTGCCATAGGTCAACCCATGCGTGGTGAGGAAATACTGGACCACATATATAAATACGGCATCCAAGTCATAACAGCGCCGGAGGATGGTATTATGCAAGCACGTGAGAAGCTGGCTCTAAGGGGGATTTACTGCGAGCATACGACTGCAGCAACCTATGCGGCATATCTTGACTATGTAGAGCGTAAAGGACCTTTAAAGGATGTCCTCCTGCCTTTATGCGGCGCGGGATTAAAGTCAGACCACTAGACTTTAGAAATCATTAGATGAATAGAAGGGTTGCCTGTCATATTCCTATGCAAATGGGTATAAAAGGAGTACATTATGCAGTTCACGTCTGATTTAGGCGTAAAGCTTGTACTGGAGGCATCTTATGATTTATCTGAGCGCATATAACAACAGAAAAAGAATCGCACTTGTTTTTGCCATAGTCATCTTCATAATACTTGTCCTTTTGATATCCGCCTTCGTTTTCAATTATCTGAAGCAGGAGCAGGAGCGGGAGCGTTATGAGGTCGCCCTTGCCTATCATAATCTGGTTGATGAAATACAGGATTTCACAAATCAGAATATCAGTCAGCTTGCGGGTTTTACGGCTTACATGCAAATGCATGAGACTTATAGTGATGAAGAGATTTATACCTATCTGGATTTCCTGCTCAAGGACAATATGGATGACGTGCGCAATATATCTATTTTCCGAGACACGACTATCGAGTGGACCTATCCCCTTGATGGAAATGAAGAGGCCATTGGGGTGGATCTTTCAAAGGTGCCCGAGCAGGCTCAAGCGATTCAAAGGGTAAAAGGAAATCTCGAAACCTTGTTTCAGGGCCCCGTGGATCTGATACAGGGTGGAACAGGGTTTATTATTCGCATGCCACTCGTTAAGAATGGTCAGTATTGGGGCATGGTCAGTATTGTCCTTAAGGCAGAAAAAGCATTTGAATTTATTGATGATTATGCCTCGCGATTTAATGTTTCCTACCTCATAACCCAGCCAGATGACATTGAAAGTGTCATCTATGGTTCGCCAGATCTGCTCATGGAAAATCCCATGACATTTAAGCTGAAGGATGAACTGGGAGGCTGGGATATCTATACAAGGCCAAAAGACGGATGGGAAAACAGGATTCCGATGCTTGTCAGTTTCTATTTGGTACTCGTATTGCTTTCAGCGGGCGTATCCAAATACGCATATGGCTGGATTGTGGAGTTCGATGTCATTTTGAGCGATAAACTTGAGCTGGAAAAGAAATATGTGCGCGATCATTTTACCAACATTTATACGAGGGAGTACTTCAACCTGCGTGTGCAAGAGGAGTTTCATCAGGCTGAGCGCCATAAGTATCCAATATCCATGATCTATTTTGACCTTGACCATTTTAAGAATGTGAATGACACCTATGGTCATTCAGCCGGGGACAATGTGCTTCTTGAAGTTGTCGAAGCGGTAAAAGGTGTCATACGGACTGAAGACGTATTCTCCAGATGGGGTGGCGATGAGTTCATATTGTTGCTCCCGCACACGGACCTAAAGGGTGTTGAATATGTAGCCGAACGTATCCGCAGTCAAATTGAGACGCTTCCAATATGTCTCAATTACGATGTGACGGCCAGTGTCGGATGCGCCCAGTGGCAGTGCTGTGAATATCAGGAATCATGGTTCTCGAGAACGGACAAGGCCCTCTATGCCTCAAAAAATACGGGTAGAAACCGTGTCACTGTCAATGACCATAAAACGGATAAGAGTGTTCTTGTCAAAGTATCGTGGAACAATGCATGGAACAGCAGCAATGCGGTTATAGACAAGGAACATCGAAGACTGCTTGACCGCTGTAATGCAATCATTGAAAATTCTTTGAAGAAAAGTCACTATAACGAAACGCTGCGTGAAATTGAGGCATTTCTCATAGAGATTGAAGATCATTTTGACCATGAAATTGCCATTATTCGAAATTATGGGTATCCTGAAGTCGATAAGCATGAGCGCATCCACGCAGAAATCGTAGAAGAGACACAGAACATCTATCAGCGCGCAGTCCGGGAAGAAATATCCTCTATAGAGCTGTTCAAGTTCCTGCTCACGACAGTTATTCAAAATCATGTACAGGAAGAAGACCGGAAATATTTCCGCTATTTGTAAAAAGAGTGCCAGTTGGCACTCTTTTTTTAATGCAGCAAAGGTCCTTTGTAGTATTATTAGGGAAGAAGATTGATACAAGCATCATGTGGTTTAAGGATTGGAGTGTTGAAAATGAACAGTCTGAACATAAGTAAAGCCGTTGACCTGAGACGGGAGTTGCATAAAAACCCGGAAGTTTCTAATGAAGAGACCTGGACAAAAGCCAGACTTATGGCTTTTTTAAAGGCGCATACGCAGCTCGAAATCGTAGACAGGGGCGCTTGGTTCTATGCCGTGTACAGATCTGAACGGTCAAATGGCAAACTGGCTTTCAGAGCGGATATTGACGCCATAAGAATGGACGAGACCCTTAAAATCCCCCATGCGTCAACAAATCCAGGTGTTTCACATAAATGCGGACACGATGGACATGCTGCAGCCCTTGCCTGTTTTGCCCTTGAAGTCGATGAAAAAGGGTGTGACAACGATGTGTTTTTCATATTCCAGCATGCCGAGGAGACCGGTGACGGCGCCAAGGTATGCGCCAGCCTGATGAAAGAGAGGAAAATCGATGCGATTTTTGCCTTTCACAATATGAGCGGCATGGAGAAAAATGCAGTATATGTCATCGACGGTACCAGCCATTTTGCATCTAAGGGCATGAGCCTATACATGAAAGGAAAGCCAAGCCACGCAAGCCAGCCAGAGCTTGGCATCAACCCCGCTTTTGCCATTGCAGAAATCATTGGGAATATTCCCGCCTGGTGCCAACCGGAAAAGAACAGAGGTCTTGTGCTCTGTACAGTCATTCAGATTGATGTCGGTGAGAAGGCTTTTGGCGTCTCGGCAAGCACGGGTGTTTTAAGACTTACAATCCGTGCCCAGTATGAAAATGAAATGGATAGACTGGAAGATGCAATTGCTAAATATGCACACGACCTGTGTAGAGACCAGGGCATAGCGCTTGACATTACCTGCACCGATGCGTTTCCAGAGACTTCAAATCATAAAGACAGCTCAGATAAGATCAGAGCGGTATGTAAAGCTCAGGGAATCAGACTAGTGGAAATGCAGGAAGGCTTCAGAGCCTCCGAGGATTTCGGACATTATTTGAAAGAAACCAGCGGCGCCATATTTTACATAGGAAACGGAATGGATTATCCACCAATCCATACCCACCTCTACGATTTTCCCGATGACTGCATCGAAAGAGCTGTGGAAGTCTTCAAAGGCCTTGCAGGCATGATGGCGTAAAGAATCAGACTGTATTTTCCTGTAGATTGGACCGGCAAAATCCAAAATGTGATGTAAATATTGGACCATAGTGTTATAATCAACCCTATAGTCTTGTTGGAGGTGATGAAAATGTTTGATTCACATGTGCATACAAGTGTGTCTTGTGATTGCGACATGCCCATAGAAAAGGGAATTGAGAGAGCTAAAGCACTGAATGTAGGGATTGTCATTACGGATCATATGGACATCAACCCGTTTAGAGGAAATGATTTTACCTTTGATGTTAAGACGTTTTTTAATGACTATGAACCCCTGAGATCAGACAAGGTCCTGCTGGGGATTGAAATGGGGCTGCGTGTGGAAGCCATAGAAGAGAACGCGCGTATTGCTCTTGAGAACGATTTCGATTTTGTATTAGGGTCGACTCACGCACCGTATGATATGGAAACCCCATATGAATATTATGACCATGCCTATTATGAAGGTCTGAGTAAAGACGCGGCCTATGGAGAATACTTTGATTCCATGCTGAAGGGCATTAAGGGCAATACCTACTTTGACGCTCTGGCACATATCGATTACATTGCACGGTACAGTCCTTATGAAGATCCTGAAATCTATTATGACCAGTTCCGTGGCAAAATCGACCGTGTCCTTGAGGAGCTTGTCAGACAGGACAAGTCCATGGAAATCAGTACACGCAGAATTGCAGATGACACAGCCCGCGCTGAGCTCTTAAAGATATACAGACGCTTTGCAGAACTTGGCGGTAAAACAGTGACCATCGGTTCAGACAGCCATGTGGAAGCTGCCATAGCAAATCACTTTGACCTGGCTATGGAAATGGCTGCTCAGGCTGGATTGACAGTGGTCTATTATAAGAACAGAAAACAAGTGGTACTGGACATATAAATGCAAGTTTTGAAAACTAAGTTGCATTTTGAATGCATATTTTGCGAGTATTAGGGCGTCTTCTTTGTAAAAAAGGAGACGTCTTTTACGTAAAAAGTTATTGATTTTTTGATTAAAACCTATTATATTCAAATTACATAAATGAAAAGAAAAAATTCATGTTCACATGTGGGAGGAAAATATGGCATTGAATTTTATTAGAGAAATTATTGCAGAATTTGTTGGATATGATGAGGCCGATGAAGTAGCGTCTGATTTGTCGATCGTTGATGACCTCAATTTGGGTGAAGATGATCTGATGGAGATCATAGGCGCCATTGAAGATGAGTTCGGTATTGAGATACCAGAGGATGAGCTGGACGCCTTTGAATTTGTCCTGGACATCGAAGCATATGTAAGACAAGCCATGTAAGTTTGTTAAGAATCTTATTTAAGTCTTTTAGACCGCCTCAGATGTATTTGGGGCGGTTTTGCTGCTTTTAGGGGTGCAAGATATTCCATGGCAATTATGCGGTGCTATAATAACATATAGGAAGAGAAAATTTTAGGGGAGTAAATAATGATTACAATACTGTTTATAGATCTAATGGAGCGACTGGGGCTCATTGTCACATTTGCATTTTTCATTTCTAAGACAGTCCTGTTTAAAAACTATCTGACGAAAGACAAGAGCACACTGCCGGAAAGCGTATTCTTTGCATTTATGTGGGGCTTCATGGGCATAGCCATGACCCTGCTTGGAACGCCGGTCGGCGGTGGTATTGCCAATTCGAGGACCATACCGATTGTACTTTCCGGCCTCCTTGGCGGCCCCGTCGTCGGTGCCCTGAGTGGGATGATAGCAGGACTTCACCGTACATTTTTTGTCCATGGCGGGGAGCTTACAGCGGTTGCCTGTGGCATATCCACCTTTTTAGGCGGTGTGCTGGGCGGCATATCAAAAAAACGATTTGAGCAAAGTGGAAACCGCTGGTTGATGGGATTCATTCTGGGCCTTTCGGTTGAAGTGCTTCAAATGCTCATAATTCTGCTCATAGCAAGACCCTTTGATCAGGCATTGGCGCTGGTACGGCTCATATTCCTGCCAATGACCTTCCTCAACGCACTGGGTATTGCCATATTCCTGCTGATTGTCCAGCAGATTTACAATGAAAATGATGCAGCCGCGGCCCTCAAGGCCCAGATGGCACTTGATATTGCAAATCGAACCATGCCTTACTTCAAAAAAGGTCTCAATCAGGAATCTGCAAGCGCCGCCTGCAACATCATATGTGAAATCACGGGCTTCAAAGCGGTGGCAATCACCGATGAAAAGAACGTGCTTGCACTGGTTGGAGAAGACGTGAATCAGGAGCGGGCTGGAACACCCATCAGTACTGAAATTACGCACCGCTGCCTGCACTCTGGAAAAATGCAGGTCAATTCTGGCGGGCGACATGCTGACATCTTCAAAGAAAAAGATGTCGTAAGCTCGGTTATTGTTGCACCGCTGAATATGTATGACCGTGTTACCGGTTGTCTGAAAATCTACAAGGATAAGAAAAATTCAATTTCAAAATCGGACCAGGAACTTGTAAAGGGTCTTGCAAATCTGTTTACAACGCAGCTGGAGCTGAGTATTTTAGAGCACCAAAGGTCCCTGCGTGAGGAAGCGGAGCTGAAGGCACTCAGAGCGCAGATCAAGCCCCACTTCCTGTTCAACTCCCTCAACACGATCATGTCACTCATTCGTACAGATTCTGATGAGGCAAGGCGGTTGCTCCAGGAGCTTAGTGTCATCCTGCGAAGCGGCTTTAAGGAGAGTGCCACACAGATTCCGCTCATTGAAGAGCTGCGCGTCATAGAGGCCTTTTTGCGCATTGAAAAAGCCAGATTCCCAGACAAGCTGCATATTGAGTATGACATTGATGCTGAAATCAGTATGGATGTACCACCGCTTATTTTACAGCCGATTGTAGAAAATGCGGTACGCCACGGCATTCGTAACAAACACGGCTCTGGTACTGTAAAAATCAGCATTCATAAGGATGAGGAAAGAGTCCACTTCAGCGTGGTTGACGATGGCATTGGCATGTCCAAGGAGACACTGGACAATTTGGCTGACGCAAGTGGTATAGGAATCAGTAATGTGCGTGACAGGCTGAGAAGTCTCTATCATGCGAACTTGTATATTGAAAGTGAGCCTGACAAGGGGACGCGGGTCTATTTCTCAATACCGATATCTGGGGGGATATGATGCTTAAGGTTGTTCTAATTGATGACGAAATGCCTGCGCTCAGCGAGCTGGCATATATTATTGAAGAATCGGGTATGGCAGAGGTCATCGGCAAATTTACAGATTCAGTGGAAGGTCTGCTCTTTATACAGACCCATAAGCCAGATGCTGTTTTTTTGGATATCAATATGCCGCAGATGAGTGGCATGAAGCTGGCTGAGGCCATAAGCGGCCTAGCGGTCAATTCGCAGATTATTTTTGCAACTGCTTATGAGGAGCATGCGCTGGAAGCCTTTAATCAGGACGCAGTGGATTATGTCCTCAAGCCCTACGAGGCATCCCGTGTGCAAAAATCCCTATGCAAGGTGCGGGATTCCATAAAAAAGCGCAGTGAAGCCGATTCTGAAACCCAGGATTTGGTGAGCAAGCTTCCAATCACGCTGGAAGATCGGATTGTTTTCATAAACGTGGAAGATATCCTTTTTTGCAAGGTTGAGGAGAGTACTGTATTTGTCTATACCCCTGAAAAAATCTATCATATGACAGAGAGTCTGACGAAAATTGAGGAAAAACTGCCTTCGAACATCTTCTTCAAGAGCCATCGTGCCTATATTGTGAATCTTGAGAAGGTTAAAGAAGTCAGCCCTTATTTCAACCATACACTGATGATACAGGTGGAAGGCAGCAAGGAAGAAATTCCAGTCAGCAGAAGTAATGTAAAAGCCTTCAAAAAGAGGCTGAATATATAATCCTGCAAGGTAAAATCCCACATGAAAATGTGAGGGCAATCTTGTGTATTTTATGTGCACTATTGTGCAATTCATATTTGAAAGACGATACTTCGTCCCAATCGAACTGAATAGGAAAACGTTTTTGATATCATGTACCCGACTTATTAATGGGAGGGAGTTAAAACATGATATCATTTCTTTTATCAATTGCGGCACTAATACTGGGGTACGTTTTTTACGGCAAGTTTGTAGAGAAGATTTTTGGCGCTGACGAGAGCAGAAAGACACCGGCGATCACACAAAATGATGGTGTGGATTTTGTAGAAATGGACTGGAAACGTGTGTTTCTGATTCAGTTTCTGAACATTGCAGGACTGGGTCCGATTTTCGGTGCCATAGCAGGTGCCCTTTGGGGACCGATTGCCTTTCTGTGGATCGTTCTGGGGTCCATATTCGCAGGGGCGACACATGACTACTTTGCGGGTATGCTGTCTATCAGACACGGTGGGGCGACCATTGCAGAAATCGTCGGTGAATACCTTGGCATGACAGCCAAAAATGTCATGCGTCTGTTTTCTGTGGTACTGCTGGTGCTTGTAGGTGTGGTGTTCATCAATGGACCTGCGGGTCTGCTGCAAAGCATGACGGGAATCAACAAATTTGTATTCCTGGCAGCAATCATTGTTTACTACCTGATTGCAACGGTTATGCCTGTTGACAAGGTTATTGGAAAAGTGTATCCGATATTTGGTGCAGCGCTTCTGATTATGGGCGTTGGCATCATGTGGGGCATTATGACACAAGGCTATACAATTCCTGAAATCAGCTTTACAAATATGCATCCAAGCGCAAAATCCGTCTTTCCATATCTCTTCATCACCATAGCATGTGGCGCAATCAGCGGCTTCCATGCGACACAGTCTCCAATTATGGCAAGATGTATTGGCAATGAAAAAGAAGGCAGACGCGTATTCTACGGGTCGATGATTGCAGAAGGCGTGATCGCACTTATTTGGGCAGCTGCAGCAATGAGCTTCTACGGCGGTACACAGGGACTTGCTGGTGCAGGTGCGGCAGCCGTTGTAGTCAATGACATCTCTTCAACACTGATGGGTACGGTAGGTGGCATTCTAGCAGTTCTTGGTGTTGTTGCGGCGCCAATCACATCTGGTGATACAGCTTTCAGAAGCGCACGACTTGCGATTGCCGACGCTCTGAATATGAAGCAGGAGTCCATCGCGTCACGTTTCATTATTGCACTTCCACTGTTTGCCATTGGTGTAGCACTTTGCTTCATTGATTTTACAATCATCTGGAGATACTTCGCTTGGTCAAACCAGACACTGGCAACAATTGTTCTTTGGACAAGTGCCGTTTATCTGGTACGTCACAATAAGCTGCACTGGATTGCAACAATACCTGCAACCTTTATGACAGCCGTTATTACAGCCTACATTGTTGTTGCACCTGAGGGTCTTGGCTTCGGCGAGAGCATTGGTATTCCGGTGGGTATTGTAACAGCAGCGGCAGCATTCGTCGTATTTATGATGAAGATAAAAACAGTTCAGTCTGAAGAACTGCGTAAAGCAGCGTAAAGGACTAGACAAACTCTTATACCTTATAAACAAGGAGAAGCCACACGGTTCTATGCCGTGTGGCTTTATTTTTGTGTCTGAGTTAGGATGTCAGTGCTGTGTTGATTCAGTCCAGAGTTCTTCCAGCTGCTTGTAATTCGGCTCAAAATGGAAAGTCAGTTTCTCGATTCTCTTATTATCTGGATGCTGGAATTTGACAACGTATTGGCCACGATATCTTGAAGTCTGAAAATGTGAGAAGTCATCATTGAGAAGCTTCATAACCTGCTCTCTGTGATGCGTCAGCTCATGCTCCATTTCCTTTTTTTCCTCCATAAAGCGTGTCCTTGATTTTTCTCTCACCATGCCTCGACTTTTGTCATGCATTTGGCAAGTGTCATGTTTTCGTGTTCCCATCCAACCGCCTCCTTGTTCATATAAATACCCCAAAATAAAGGCTTAAATACTCTGGCAAAGTTTTTGATAATTTTTCATAAATCGAACAATTACGGGTATGAAAAAAGAGACCAGGTATTTTCTGTAACAGGATAGGCGTCTTTAAGCTGTGAGGGGTGTGTGCGTATGCCCAAGAAAGCCAGAAGAAACTTTGCGAGAGAAGGATTCATACTTTTAGCTGCATTTTGGATCATATCATTCATCATTATTTTTTATAACTATTGTACAAATATTGACCGCAAATATGACATGGAAGTAGAATTGATGAAATCACAAAGTGAACTGATTACAAGAACCGTACGCCATGAAATAAATCAGGCAATCGGTGACTTGTCGTGGTACGCGACCAATAAGAGCACAATAGCAGGAACACACATAGACGTAAGCCATCTCTCTGAAGAGGCTCTTACAGGCATGCTCGCCTTCAAGGATAAGTATGAGAAGCTCATGGTGTTCAGCCTTGATGGAAATGTGATTATGAATATTGAAAACCCGACGCATGCAGTCTTGCTGGATGATACGAAAGGGAGAATTACCAAAGAGAAGCTGGAACTTCTTGAAATCGAAAGTGGTGAAAAATCCGTTCTTGTGGAGTTCATGAAAAGCGGTCATGTCGGTCTGTATATTCTTTCGAGCGATTTGAAAAGTGTCATTTATCTCTCCATCGAGCTCGGTGATTTCTATGATCTGAAGGAAAGCGTAGAGAATAGCTTCCACTACCATGTGCATGTCGAAACGACAAACAGCACTTTGTTCGAAAGCGTAGAGCAGGCATTTGAAGAATGTGAAATGAACCATCCATCAGATGAATCCTGTTTGCATTTTGGGGAGACCCATGTTCTGCGTTCAGATGAGAACATTCTTGTATGGTCCTGTCTGCCATGTCTTGAGGAAATGCCCTATGATGTTTCAAAAATCATCTGGATGGATGAAGCGGGTGTGCCCCTAAGGAACATACTGGGCGTCTCCTCGCTGTCTGGTCACCCGTTCGATGCCATACGCATGGGGGCTCAGAAGGAGTTCGAAAGTATCATTCTTGTAGTTTTTCTGATTAATGGCATTGCGGCCATGATACTTGGGTATGTATATCGCAAATACAGAAGTACACAAAACGAGCTCAGGGAGCAGGCCACCCGTGACGGACTGACTGGATTTCTCAACCGGTGGGCAGGGACGGAGGTCCTTATCAATCAAATGGCGATGGCTGACAGGAACGATGCAGCCTTAACCATTGCCTTTGTTGATATCGATGGGTTGAAATCTGTAAATGACCTCTGTGGACACGACGACGGGGACAGGCTGATTAAGCTCATTGCAGAAGCCTTGAAGAAGTATGTCCGTGAAGCGGACAGTCTGGTTCGGATTGGTGGGGATGAGTTCTTTATTATTTTTCCAAATTGCGAAGGCGAAAAGGTGAACGATATTCTGAGCAGGTCTCTTATTTGGCTTGAAGAAGTTAACCGGTCTGGACAATTTGAATGGAAGGCTGATTTCAGCTATGGTTTATCAAGATACAGTCCGAACTCAAGCATGACGCCGGATGAACTGATACACCGAGCTGATCAAAATATGTATCTTCATAAGCGGTCTAAAGATACGACTATAAAATAGGGAGGTTTACAAATGAAAAGAGTAATCATGGGGATTCAAATTGGAGACAGGGAAGCAGATGCGGTTAAGGTTCAGGAGCTTTTGACGAAGCACGGCTGCATCATTAAAACGAGATTGGGACTTCATGAAGCGGGTAATCTATGCAGCTCAAAAGGCTTAATTATCCTTGAATTCATCGGCGGCAAAGATGATGAGGTCGAGGCACTCGAAAAGGAACTCAAAGCCATCGAAGATATTGCAGTAGAAAAAATGGTATTCTAGGCTACATATGAAGTGTGTTGAACTGGGCGGGTGACAAGCGCCTGTCCAGTTTTTCAACCGACGTGGAAGTGGGGCGAGGAAATGAAAATGAAAATACTCATAGCCTTTCTGCTGATTTTATCGGTAGCTATGTACTTTTATTTTTACAGCTCGCCACTGCAAAAAATTGACTCATTCAGAATATACTACGCCGATGTGGATGAAGACATACTGAGTATGATGAAGGCATACGATATGGTTGTCGTAGAGGCGCTTTTTTTTGATGCGGCTATGGTAGAGGAACTCCATGATGCAGGCGTCATTGTTATTGGCTACTTGAGTGTTTCTGAAGTGGGTTCATGGGACACTAAACTGATTAACAGGTTGACTGCGGGAGACTACCTGATGGCTTCTGGTCTTCAGATGACTAACGGGAACAATCAGCTTGGCGATCTCACAGAGACACATTATCGTGAGGCCTTGATTGAAACTCTAGAGGAAAGAATTATGCGCCTGAACATGGATGGTGTTTTTTTTGATACCCTGGACAGCATCAATCTTCTGGAGCATGAGACAGACCGTATGCAGCAGGCACTTGGCTACTATGAGGTCGTCAGTTCCATTAAGGAAGTTTGGCCAAAGAGCATTTTGATTCAAAACAGGGGATTCGAATATTTGCCCTTGCTTGACAGGAATATGATTGACGCCATACTCTGGGAAAATTTTTCTGGAAACAGGATGGGGGAGATGACCTATAAGGCACGCATAAATATTTTGAAAGAAGTCTATCTGACAAAGAATATCAGAACCATGAGTCTGTCCTATACCGATGAGGCGGTATCCAGAAAGGCAGCTGCAAGAAGACACTGGCTCTTCAGCTATCTTGATGGACAGGAAGGACTTACCCAGTGGAAGTGAGGTGGAAGTGGTCAGGGCCCCGGTAAAAATGGGAGTTTCATGAGGCTGCAAACCTTGTTTTGACGGAGGTATTTTAGACGTATTTGCACAAAATGACAGTGTGTGCTATAATCTGTTTGTTAATTCAATAGAATGGGCTTTGCCCAGACAGTTCGTAAACCTCCTGTCTCTAAACAAAACTAGGCCAATATCCGAAAAGGAGAATCTACCCGACTGGGTGGATTTTTTGCGTGGGCTGACGGGCTCGCGTTTTTTTGTTGTGGGCTTATGAGTGCAGAGATGATAGGAATATCATCCCTGCACTTTTTTATTTTGTCTAAGAATTGCAAGACGCATGACCCTTAGAGGCAGGCACCATGGGAGGTGCCAAGTGAAACATCAGAAATTCAGCAGAGTGGGCATTACTACGACCGTGCCGTCTGAAATACTCTATGCGGCAGGCTGTACACCTGTTGACATGAACAATCTTTTTATAACATCGGAAAAGTATGACACATATATTGAAAGAGCAGAACGGGATGGCTTTCCTAAGAGCATGTGTGCTTGGATCAAAGGCATATACGGCGCAGTGCTTGAACATGAGATTGACACCCTGATTGGTGTTGTAGAGGGGGACTGCTCCAACACAAAGGTCCTGCTTGAAGTCCTTAAACGAAGAGGGGTTGAGATGATTCCGTTTGGATTCAGCCACTCGAAAAACCTCAATCAGATGCAGAAGGAAATCGAGTCCCTTCAAAGCCTGTTCGGCGTCGACGATAAAGCGGTTGAAGCGTGCAGACAGGCGCTTGGCCGTGTTCGTGAATTGGGATGCAAGCTTGATGCACTGACCTATGAAAGCAATCAGGCGACGGGTTTTGAAAACCATCTATTCCTTGTAAGCTTCAGTGATTTCATGGGAAGCCCCAATGCTTATCAGACCATGCTTGAAGAAAAAATCGATGAAATCGGCAAGAGACCGCCAATGAGTCAGGATGTACGTCTGGGCTATATTGGGGTACCGCCGATGCAGGGTGACCTATACGATTTCCTTGAGAGTCAAGGCGCGCGTGTCGTCTACAATGAAGTCCAGCGTGAGTTTATGTTCCCGCGCTGGAAGCTGTCTCAAAACGTGTCACAGCAGTACCTTGACTATACCTACCCTTATGATCTGACAACGCGTATTGGTGAAATCAAGGAACAGGTTCAGAGCCGCAGGCTGGATGCCATTATTCACTATACCCAGGCATTTTGCCACAAGGCAGCGGAGGATATTGTCATTAAGTCAGAACTGGATATTCCGGTGCTTCAAATTGAAGGAGACCGGTTAAACGTGCTCGATGCAAGGACGCGGCTCCGTCTTGAAGCCTTTGTCGACATGATCAGGGACAAAAAGGAGTTTGAGACATGCGGATTTTAGGCATTGATATGGGAAGCCGTGAAGTCAAAATTATGCTTTTGGATTCAGGCCATGTTGTCCTTAGAAAGAAAATAAGCACCATGCAGTTCTACAGGGAGCACTGTGTTAATAATGGAGGACTGACTGTCGATACAAAAAGTCTTGGAATTGAAGCGTTTGACTTAGGGGTTTCCACAGGTTACGGGCGCAACAATACGGACCTCAACAGTTTTGTTCAGATAAATGAGGTCAAGGCCCATGTTTACGGCGCAGTATATCAGTCAGGCCTGAAGGACTTCACATTACTGGATGTAGGCGGTCAGGACGTCAAGGTCGCCAAGGTTGAAAAGGGAATCATGACAGACCTGAATCTGAATGATAAATGTGCAGCATCCTGCGGGCGGTACTTGGAAAACATGGCGCAGGTGCTCGAAGTGGATATAGACACACTGGGAGGTTATTATGAATCACCAGTGGAGCTCAATGCGACTTGTGCCATATTTACGGAGTCTGAGCTCATTGGCCATATTGCAGCCGGTGCGCAAACGCAAGCCCTGTGTTCAGGTGTGAATTATGCGCTTTACAAACGGATCAAGCCCATGCTGGTAAAGTTCAGCGGGACGCGTGTTGTTGTCGGTGGCGGTGTTGCACACAACAAGGCGCTGCACAAGTATTTGGAAAGAGACTTTGATGAAGTCGTCGCACTTGAAGATCCACAGTTCAACGGTGCACTGGGCTGCTGCTGGTTCGGCATGGCAAAGATGAAATCTGCCAGCGGTGCGTTCAATGGAAATGAGGGACAAAATGTATAGATTAAAATCTGAGGCGAGCTTTGACAGTGCGCACTTTTTGAAGGGCTATGATGGAAAGTGTGCAAATCTGCATGGGCATCGCTGGCGTGTTGTAGCGGAAATTGGCGCTGAAAACCTGATTGAATCAGGACATCTGGAAGGCATGATTGTAGATTTTGGAGACCTGAAAAGAGATCTGAAGGCTATGGCTGATGCCTTGGATCATAAACTTATCTACCAGACAGGCACAATGCGTGAGACGACGGTGGCCTGCATGCTGGAGGAAGGGTTTGACCTTGTTGAGGTGCCCTTTCGGCCGACTGCAGAACACATGTCGAAATTCTTTTATGACACCTTGAAGGACAAGGGCTACAGGGTCATCCGCATAGAGGTCTTCGAAACCCCAAACAATTCTGCTGTTTACGAAGAGGTGGCCCATGTTTAAGGTCGTTGAAAAATTTGTGAGCATAAACGGTGAGGGGACAAAATGCGGTGAGCTGGCGGTCTTCATACGTTTTCAGAAGTGCAATCTGCAGTGCAGCTACTGCGATACCCAATGGGCCTGTACGGAAGATGCACCCTATGAAGAGATGGCCGCTTCGGACCTGGTAGCCTATGTTTTGGAAACTGGTGTTAAGAATGTGACCCTTACAGGCGGCGAACCGCTTCTGCAGGAGAATCTGGATCATCTGCTTTTGGCATTTTCAGATGCTGGCATAGGGTCTGTTGAGATAGAAACCAATGGAAGCTGCAGCATGCAACCATTTTATGACAAAGCCTACAGGCCTGCCTTCACAGTGGATTACAAGCTTCCATCATCGGGGATGGAAACACACATGCATTTAGAAAACTATGCCCGTGTCACCATGGCAGATACGGTTAAATTTGTCTGCGGCAGCTATGAAGACTTGCAGCGTGCAGGTCAAATCATTCGAAAGTACAGGCTGATAGAAAAGACCCATGTCTACTTCAGTCCGGTCTTTGGACAGATAACACCTGCTGAGATTGTAGACTTCATGGTGGATGAGAAGTTGAATGGCGTCAAGCTGCAGCTTCAAATGCATAAATTTATATGGGATCCCAACGAAAGGGGCGTTTAATATGGATAATAAGATAAATCATAAAAGGGCAGTTGTGGTATTCAGTGGTGGTCAGGACAGTACAACTTGTCTCTACTGGGCAAAAGAGAAGTTTGGTGAAGTCATTGCGGTAACCTTCAACTACAACCAGCGTCATGCGCTTGAACTGGACTGTGCCAAGGCGATTTGTGAGAAAGAAGGCATTGAGCATCATATTCTGGACATGTCTCTGCTCAATCAGCTGGCGCCCAACTCACTGACACGTACTGATATTGAAGTGGAATCCCACGCACCGGAAGAAGGTCTTCCGAATTCCTTTGTGGATGGCAGAAATCTACTGTTTATGTCTTTTGCTGCCGTACTTGCGAAGCAAAAGGGTGCGAATCATATTGTAACGGGTGTTTCCCAGTCCGATTTCAGCGGATACCCAGATTGCAGAGATGTGTTTATCAAGTCCTTGAATGTCACACTGAATCTGTCGATGGATTACTCTTTCATCCTGCATACACCACTTATGTGGATTGACAAGGCCGATACGTGGAAGATGGCGGATGACCTGGGCGTGCTCGATATTGTAAAAAGCGAAACGCTGACATGCTATAATGGAGTCATGGGTAGCGGATGCGGCAATTGTCCAGCCTGTACCCTGCGCAACAATGGCTACGAAATTTTTGAGCAGCGCTATAAGAAATAAATTCTAAATGCAGTCGCCTGAAGTCATTTTTACTTCAGGCGATTTTTACTTTCAGATAAATGCTATACTATTAATATATATGGAATGGAGGGATTTTTTTGTCAATTGAAATACTTAAGAAATGGATTGATGAAAGCAACAATGTTGTTTTCTTTGGTGGCGCAGGAACGTCAACGGAAAGTGACATTCCAGACTTTAGAACCGCTGGCGGCTTGTATGACCAAGAACAGCAGAAGTATCCCTACAAGCCGGAGACGATAATCAGCCATAGCTTTTATGTACATCATCCGGAAATATTTTTTGACTATTATAAAGAGAATCTCCTGTATCCCCAGGCGAGACCCAATGATGCCCACAAGGCACTTGCGGAGTTGGAAAGCAGGGGGAAGCTTAAGGCGGTCGTAACGCAAAATATCGATGGCCTTCATCAGATGGCAGGACAAAAGGAAGTTATTGAACTGCACGGCAGTGTCCATGAAAATTACTGTGAGTCTTGCGGTGCTACATATGATTTGAAAGCCTTTCTTGAACTTGAAGGTGTCGTTCCAAGGTGCAGCATATGTGGAGGCATGGTCCGTCCAGATGTTGTACTTTATGAAGAAGGACTGAAAACACCAGTTATAGAGAAAGCCATTCAGGCCATTATGCAGGCGGATATGCTGATTATAGGCGGAACCTCCCTTGTGGTCTATCCAGCAGCAGGTATGATACAGTATTTTAAAGGAAAGCGCCTTGTCCTGATCAATAAGGCAGATACACAAATGGATGGAAAAGCGGACCTGGTGTTCAGAGACTCCATAGGGAAGGTGCTTCGTGAAGCTGTCTACGGAAAGTAATAGGATTGAACCCTTGCCACTAAGTCATGTGATTTATCCAAGGGGCGCATTCCCCATATTTAAAAAAGAAGATGAATACTTTCTGTGTGCCTGTATGAAAGAGGCTGTTGGCAACTATTTGAAACTTAGGCGCATAGTGCATCCAGAAGAGACAAGTCTTGATGTCTGGAACTTTCCTGAGTCCTATGTGGTCCAGTTGAAAGAGAAACTGAAGGAAACGATGCCGGAGTCCATCATAGGCTGGCTCGACCATATGGCGTTTAAGGAAGGGCTATGTCATCGGTGCAATCTTGCAAAGCCATCGATTGAGTTCTGTCCCCCCTCTGAAGGGACGGTATTTCGCCGTCAATATGGGTGGTATCTGGATATGAAGCATTTCGAGTATGGTGTGGTGCCGAGGCTGCAGCGCTATTTGCCTGATATGGAGAGTGATGGTCTTCAGGCGCTGATTGCCTACAGATATACGGATCTTTTGGATGATATGATGTATGATGTGCGTATTGAGGAGATGGACAAAGAACTTGTACTTGAGTGGCTTCGTGATCATGACACCACTTGGGAGCCGGGTACGCCTCGAGTTTGGGATCCGCAGTATCCCTATAATTTTACGCAGGTCCTAGGGTCACATTTGGAGAAACGGCGTGTTCAAGTCAGGCGCTATATCGAAGATGCCATCAGGTCGGACTTTAAGTATCCATCAATAGCAGGCCGGTGGAAATCGGAGGAGAAGCTTTATGAAATTGTGAGAAAGCTCATACCTGGGCTCAAGATCAAGCGGCATTTCAGGCCTGCATTTCTCGAGCATCTGGAGCTGGACATATATATACCCGAAATCAATATAGGCATTGAATATCAAGGAATTCAGCACTATGAACCCGTCAAGTACTTCGGTGGAAAAAGGGGACTTGAGAAGGTCAGGGCGCGCGACGAGCGCAAAAGAAATCTGGCAATTGAAAATAATGTTCAAATGATTTATTTTCATCACTACGAGGTCCTGACAAAAGAGCTTGTACATAGGAAGCTTAAGCCCTGGGCTCAAGCATATCTGCGGCCTGTGACTGATTTTTCAGCCCTATGACTTTGCATCGCTGTTCAGGTGGTTTATAATTTATATACAGCGATTTGGGAGGGCAGTATATGAATGAGGCAGTACTTCTGAAAATAGCGGATATTCTCATTGAAAATGAAATCCGCTGGGGTCTTGGCGCATCGAGCATGCTGTATTTCTACGGACTGGTCGAGCGTGCGAGAGACATAGACTTGATTGTGCACGAAGATGATGCACAGAGGGCAATGAATCTGTTAAGGCCCCATGCATTGAATATTAAAACCGATGATGGAAAAGGAAAATACGCCACAAAGTACTTCTATGAGATGCAGATTGACGGTCAGGATGTCGATTTCATAGGTGGCTACAAAATACTCAGGAAGGGATGGGTCTACAGTTTTCCCGTACTCGGCAGGGCGACCCTAAGATCCATTGCTTTTGAAGGGCGTGCACTACCAGTTACAAGGATAGAAGACTGGTACGCAGCTTATCTGGTCATGGGAGACCCCAAGGGGAGAACGGCCACAATAGAAGCCTACTTTGCAGGTAAAGCGTTTGATACACAGGCACTTAAGGATGCACTTGAACAGGTTTGTGACAAGGCGTCTGATGAGACAGCCATTATTGAAAAACTAAAAAAATGGATCCATGATTGATACATATGAAAAAAGGCTCCGTACGTTTTAAATACGGGGCCTTAAATATGAGCTTGGATACAAGATCCATACTCCGGGGAACAATTTTATTGATGTAATAAGTCTAGCAGAACATAGAATCTGGTGGATTAACAGCATGTTAAGTTACAGTTAAAACAGGAGGTCGCATAATGGCGTTGAGACTTGAAACCGACCGGCTGATACTAAAGACCCTTTCGAGAGAAGATACAAGTCGGCTGCTTGATTATTTCAAGCGCAACAGGGATTTTCTTGGAAGATGGGAAGTGAAGCGTGATGCGGATTTTTATAGCTTGGGCACGATGCAAGCACTGATCGTGGATGATATCGAAGGACTCAGGGCAGGCAATACCCTGCGGCTTTGGATTTTTAAAAAAAATGATGAAAGCAGAATCATTGGGAGTGTTGCACTCTCGAATATAGTACGCGGCGCCTTTCAGTCTGCCTATATCGGGTATAGGCTGGATAAGCAGGAGATCAATAGAGGCTATATGCGTGAAGCTGTTGAAAAAATAGTTGAAATTGCTTTCAAGAGATTGAAGCTGCATAGAATAGAAGCGAATATCATTCCTAGAAACATACCTTCTAGGAGAATGATTGAAAATGCAGGCTTCACTTATGAAGGGATTAGCAGGAAATATTTGAAAATCAATGGGGTGTGGGAAGATCACATTCATATGGTGATTCTTAATGAAGAGATGGAATAAGAGGTGTAATGTGAAAAAACTGGTTGCACTGATCCTCGCACTTACCTTAGTGACTGGCTGTGGTGGGTTGAGAGGAAACTCAAGGTCATTCCGCATTGACCAGGAAACAGAATATCTTACAAAGCAAAGTCATGGCATCCTGACAAATGACACCAAGTACATGGCGGATCAGCTTGAAAGGCAGGCAAGCGGGAGAAATATCATTCTGACAGGTGTGGTGCCAGGGGTCAGCGGAAATGCAGAGCTGCTCAAGTACTTCTACGAGGCTGTTGATGACGTCCGTCAAATCGATTACCTTGTTGTAGAATTGCCGTATTCAGCTGGAGAGATGCTCAACACCTACCTGAGAAGTCGTGATGAAAAGAGTCTCAAAGGGGTTTTTGAAGCCCTTGAAGGGACACCCTATGCATCGGAAGAAAACAGATCTTTTTTTCGCCAGCTCAAGCTGCTTTTAAAGGATAAGAAGGGAAGCGTCAAGATTGTCGGCGTCGATATTGAATACCTGCCGGAGCTGTCGCTTAGCTACCTGTCCACACTGTTTTCCGGGCATGATGCTGAAGCTTTTCCAGCAGCACGCGAGCTTGCCGCTGCCTATGAAATGGGATTTACCCAGCCGGATTATCTTGAACTGACCTTTAAGAGCCTTTATGAAGATATGCAGGCCGATCCAGAAAGTGCCTCAAGTGCGTTTGGGACGGATTATATGCGGGTATTGAATGTGCTGGAAAATCTTGTGGCGGCATATGACAATATTTCAAACAGTTCAAATGAACATTTCAACCACGAACGCAGTGACAGCATGGTGAAAAACTTCCTTAAGGTCTATGACAAGGCGCCGGATGCCATGTATATGGGCCAGCTCAGCAACCCAGCTGTCATGCAGTCCAATCACCTGAATTACGATTGGTTTGCAAGTGCGATTCAGAAAGAGCGCAAGTCCGTAGAAGGAAATGTGCTCAGTCTTCTTTACACCTATGAGAACTGCAAGCGCATGGTGTATTTGGACGGGAAATACGAGGTTGAAATTCTTGATTTATTCAAGTTTGATGAGAAGAAGGTACTGGATGCAATCGATCAGAGCTATACCCTGATCAGTATGATTGAAAAGGATACCTTGTTCACGGAGGATGCGGTGATTTTCGAAAAGGATTTTGACGGTCCTGTATCAGATTATTTTCAGTATCTGATTGTCGTAAACAAATCTCCGGCTTCAAGGCCGATTTCTGAATAGCGAGTGTAGGATCAGTCAGCTGATTGAGAAGATACACAACGAAAAGGGTGATTTTATGACATTGGTCGACAGCTACAGATGGATTTGCATAAAAACCTTATCCGATAAGAAAAAGGCGTATGAGATTGAGCGCGTATTTCATGAAAACAAACTGCCAATTCAAGTCAGAGAGCAAGAAGCTGAATATGCAGTATGGGTTCCAATGAAGTACAAGGTTCTGTCCGTAGACATACTGGAGAACTTTCTGATTGGAAATCTTGTGGACGGCTTTGTGGAGTCAGAGCCAAAGCGAAGCCCTCAAGACAAGATTCATATCGGTCATGAGTATGAAAGACACATTCCGTCCAAGTTCTACTTTTTTTTATTGCTTGTGGCCTTCTTCCTGTTTTTACTTAGAATGACATACAGCATTGACTTCTTATAATCATGTATGTTATTATATGCAAAATCGTATATGCCCTTATCAAGAACAGGGGAGAGAATTCGCTCATTGATCCTGTACCAACCTGCGTAACTGCGTGGTGGTCCAACGAATGTGGATAAGCTTGAATCGACTCTAACCTTATCCTCTTGTGGGATGAGGTTTTTTCGTGAAAGACAAAGAAATGCACGTGTGTAGAGCCAACCCTCCAGTTGTGCCACGCACAAAACTGGAGGGTTGGCTCTGCACACGTATATGGCGCGTCTCGCGACATGAGCAATCGAAGATTGCTCTGTTGATTTTATGGAATCCATGAACATGAGCAATCGAAGATTGCTCTGTTGATAAAGGAAGCTAATAACAAGTAGCATTCTGAGTAATCGAAATATTTCAAGAATGGCGGGTTGATGAAATGGATTTTTCAGCACTGAAAGAGCAGATAATACATGAAATAACAGGTGAACAGGGCGTAAAGCTGACCCAGAATTGGGAAGACGATATTGAGCGCCTGATTGGTGAAGTCGAGTCCCTTTCCAATTTTGATCCAATATCCCGAATGTCCGACTGTGTGCTCGATATGAAGAAGCAGACCGTTGAGGTAGACACAATGCTTTTTGAAAGCAAGAGCCTGGTGCGGTTTCTTGAAGGTGCGGAGTCGTGCGTTATCATGTCTGCAACCCTGGGACCACGGGTGGAAAGCCGCATGGGAATTCTCCAGATGACCGATATGGCCAAGGCCTATCTGTTTGATATGGTTTGCCTACACTATCTGGAAATGAAACTTGATGCCTGGGAGGAAGCACTGAGGGACCGATTGTCACTTGAGGGCAAGTACCTGACACATCGCTTCAGTCCCGGATACGGCGACCTTTCCATGCATGTTCAAAAGGATGTTCTAAATCATTTGGACGCTCAAAAGCGCATTGGCATTGAGCTGACGCCAAGCAATCTGATGATTCCACAGAAATCTGTAACGGCGGTTCTTGGAATAAGCGCACAACCATTTAAGAGATCATATAGCAGGTGTGACGCCTGCTTGCATAGAGAGAACTGTGATAGAAGAGGGGGCAAACACTGTGCATTTGTTTAAGAAACTGGAAGAAAAGCATATTTATTTTGACGGCTCTATGGGGAGTCTGCTCATACAAAAGGGAGTTAAGAGCGATGGGGATCCATCCCTGCTTAACATTACAAATCCTGAAGTTATTCAGGACATTCACAGAACCTATGCAAAGTCAGGTTCGGACATTGTTACGACAAACACTTTCGGAGCGAATCGCTATAAGCTTAGCGGAACGGGCCACAGTGTCAGTGAAGTTGTCGAGGCGGGCGTGAAGCTTGCCAAGGATGCCGTTCCTGATAAATTTGTAGCTCTTGATATCGGGCCGACAGGCAGACTTTTGAAGCCTATGGGACAGATGAGTTTCGATGAGGCATACGAGGTGTTCAAGGAGCAGGTTGTTGCAGGTGCAAATGCTGGTGCTGACCTGATTATCATTGAAACCATGTCTGACCTTCTGGAAGCCAAGGTAGCCCTTCTTGCCGCAAAAGAAAACGCGGATATTCCTGTTGTGGTGACCATGACATTCCAGGAGAATGGCAGAACACTGAGCGGTTCGCCGGCAGATGTGGTTGCCTTTACCCTTGAAGCCAATGGTGCCGATGCGGTAGGTGTGAATTGTTCGACTGGACCGGACAAGATGCTGCCACTTATCGAAGCGATGTATTCGGTGCTTACAGTGCCGATTCTGGTACAGCCAAATGCAGGGCTGCCGCGTCATGTTGAGGGCAGTGTTTCTTATGATTTGAGCGTGAAGGATTATGTAGACCAGATGCATGCTCTTGCACAGGCAGGTGCTCAAATTCTGGGCGGATGCTGCGGCACGACACCAGAATACATAGAGGCTCTGTCAAAAGCACATGCGGATCATGTTCCTGCAGCGCCGCGTGCAGACCGAAAAGCAGGTGTTTGTTCTGCTACAACAGCTGTTTGGTTCGATAAATCACCTGTGACAATTGGCGAAAGAATCAATCCGGCAGGCAAGAAGCTGCTCAAGCAATCCTTTCAGGAAGGCAGAATTGATTTGGCTGTCAAGGAAGCTTTCGATCAGGTTGAGGCCGGCGCAGAGGTTATTGACGTCAATGTGAGCGGCAGAGGTGTAGACGAAATTGCCATTTATGAAGAGTTGATTACAACACTTAATGGAACGCTCAGTGCGCCCCTTCAGATAGACAATACAAAAGCGGATGCTGTGGAAAGAGCATGTCGAATTTATGCAGGGGTTCCGCTGATAAACTCGGTGAATGGCAAGCAGAGCTCAATGGATGCAATGCTTCCAATAGCAAAGAAATACGGCGCAATGCTCATTGGTCTTGCTCTGGATGGGGAGGGTATTCCTGAAACGGTTGAGGCGCGCATTGAAGTTGTAACCCGTATTGTGGATGAAGCGCAAAAGTATGGCATCAAAAAAGACCGTTTCCTGGTAGACTGTTTGACGCTTTCAGCGGCAAGCAATCGTGACAGCTACAAGGTGACACTGGATGCCATGGATCATGTGAAGAACGTCATGGGCATCAAGACGACCCTTGGCGCGAGCAACGTATCCTATGGACTTCCAAACAGAGACCTCATAAACGGTGCTTTTCTAGCCATGGCATTTGCAAAGGGGCTGGACGCACCTATTACTGACCCACTGCAACCTGAAGTGAAAAAAGCCATAGATATATTCGCTTTCCTTGAAAACAACGAAAAGCCTGGTGCGACATATCTTGAAACATACGGCAACGCAATCAGCACCAGTGTGGTTTCTGCAAAATTTGAAGGAAATCTTGAAAGTGCCATTCAAAAGGGCTTCAGAACCGAAGCCATGGAGAAGACAGCAGGTCTTCTGGGCACTATGTCACCTCAGGACATCGTTGACAATCATCTAATTCCTGCACTTGAGCAGGTTGGTGAAGATTACGACAAGGGTAAAATTTACTTGCCGCAGCTCCTGAGCTCTGCGGAAGCGGCAAAAGGTGCCTTTGAAGTCGTGAAGATAGCCATAGAAAAAGATGCAATTGAACTCGAAGAAAAACTACCGATTGTCTTAGCGACGGTTGAAGGTGATGTACATGATATTGGTAAGAACATTGTTGCCGTAATGCTCGAGAACTTTGGCTATGATGTCATCGATCTTGGCAAGAATGTGCCGACAGAAGCCATTGTAAATGCTGTGAAGGAAAACAACGTAAAGCTGGTTGGTCTTTCAGCGCTGATGACAACAACAGTAGAGTCTATGGAAAAATCCATCAAGGCACTTGCTGAACAGTATCCGGATGTCAAAGTCATGGTTGGTGGTGCGGTCCTCACTCAGGATTATGCCGATGAAATCGGCGCCCATGCCTATGGAAGAGATGCGAGGGAAGCTGTCAGAATCGCGGACAGAATTCTAAAAGGTACAAATTAATCTGGAACAAAATGAATTGTTTTTGTGGACAGAGGGGAATAGAAGTCTAGTCCACAGATGGAAAAATACCCAAATCGGTTTTTTGACCTGTTTTTAGAGCAGAAAACTTCGATTTGGGTAATTTTTTTGAATGCATACCGGTATATCTTTTCGGTATGTATTCAATTTTTTGTAGTAGAGCGCTATAATTAGTAGAAGGTGGTAAAAATGACCAAGGTAGCAAATATGACTGAGTTAGTCATTGTTTCAAGTTTCGCGCTGGTAAATCTCAGCGCGTTTGTTCTAATGGCCTTTGACAAATGGCTGGCTGTCGGGCACCGCTTCAGAATCAGTGAAGCGACGCTCATTATGGCTGCGCTGCTTGGAGGGAGCCTGGGGACGCTCGCTGGAATGGTAACATTCAGGCACAAGATAAACAAGCCGAAGTTCAGGTTTTTAGTACCATGCATTCTTTTAATACAAATCATACTGTTCTGCGGACTTGTTTTATCTGATCTAGTAAACATTGCAGTTCACTGAAGCTGAATAGGGGGAAAGCGGAAAATGAAAATCCGGACCAGATTAATTGTTTTTGCTGTATTCGTTGCAGTCCTTGTGGGTGGGGTAGGTGTATATGGTGTATCAGGCCTGAAATACGTAAACCAGGGCATGAAGACCATTTATGAAACCAACCTCGGTAACATTAGTGGTTTAGCAGGTGTAAGTGAAAATTATCTGCGTATACAGGTGAGTCTGTTCAAACTGTCGACAAATCAGAGTGAGACAGTCAGAGGCAGTGTCAGAGAAGGGGAACTTCTTCCTGCTATTGCCTATATTGATGATTTTCTCGCGAACTTTGACGGCTCCAGCCTGTCTGAGTCAGGACAAAATTTTCTAAACATGCTCATGGACAGGCAAACCAGCCTCAAGGGCAAGATTGATCAGTTTTTAAGTGCCATGGACAGTGGATTTACCAAAGACGAGCTTTTGGTCAAGTATAGCAGTATAGAATCAGCCATGCAGGGCGTGAAGGTTATTTGCGATTCGCTTATTGAAGAGAACACACAGGCAGCTGAGTTGAAATATCAGAGTGCTGTGGGCGTACAGAGTCAAATGATCCAGATTATGACGGCAATCATAGCCATTGCTCTGGTTGTATGTCTGATTTTTGCAAGAGTGATCATACAGTCGATTTCAAAGCCAATCAAGGGCATGCAGGATGGCCTGACACGTATTGCTGAAGGTGATCTGACCGTGTCGCTTCAAAATGCGGACCGTACGGAGATGGGCGTTCTGTCAGGACACCTGTCTACGACAATAGACAGCTTAAGGGCCCTTATCGGCCAGGTGCATTACGCCTCGGAGTCCATTTCTGAAGCTGGTGGAAAGCTAAGTGGCATGACTGATAAAACAGGTGAATCTGCCAATCAGGTTGCAGATTCAATTGGGGAGATTGCCAAGGGTGCATCAGAGCTTGCAGTCCACGCTGAGGAAATTATCAGACTGATGCAGAGAACCTCTGAACAGACCCTTGAGGGAAGTGAAAAGCTCCACGTTACAACAGAGAGTGCTATGGCCTCCAGTCAGCTAGCGGCAAAGGGTCAGGAAATCATAGAAGATGCGGTGACGCGTATTCAAAGCCTCAATGAGGCTATGGAGCTGGTGCATGAGTCTATTTACAAGCTGAAAGCCCAGTCGGATTCCATAGGTGACATCATAACGACCATTCTGACAATCAGCGGTCAGACAAACCTCCTGGCACTTAACGCGAATATTGAAGCGGCGCGTGCCGGTGAGCACGGAAGGGGCTTTGCAGTTGTTGCAGGTGAGGTGCGTGTCCTGTCGGAGGAAACAGGCAAGGCGGCAGACAGCATCACTCAAATTATCGGGGGCATCCAGCGTGATGTGGAAGCTGTGACCAATATGATAGAAAACAGCGTAAAGGAAGTTGAAATCGCTGCAAGCGTCATGCATTCCGGAAAAGCCTCGCTTGAAGAAGTTGTGAGACAGTCTGCGGTAGCATCACAGCACTGTGAGGATCTGAGCCTACTTTTTAAAGATATTGAAAGCAGTGCTGAAAAGTCTTCGGGAGCGGTGGAATCGATTTCTGCTATAATAGAAGAATCAGCAGCATCTTCACAGGAGGTTTCAGCGGCGGCTCAGGAACAGACGGCAACTGTCGATGGAATTGCTGAATATGTTGCACATTTGAACGGACTCAGCGAACGACTTAAGCAGGAAGTTCAGATGTTCAGGATTTAAAACGGCTGCATTCTGGCAGCGGAGGCAGGAAAATCATGCGCGAGAAAAAAGGACTAGACCCCCAAATAGAGCCCTATTTGAACCGTCAAAAACGTGAGCAGGAGATTATGGGTGAAAGGGAAACACCTTCTCCAAACTATGACTTGGACTTGTTTGATGAAGGCAGTCAGGAAGCTGTGCAAAGACCCAAGAGAAGGGGCTGCCTGCTGTTTGTCGTGGGGACTCTGATTTTGGCACTGGTGGCTGTAGCCTTTTATGGTTTAAATGAAATCCAGTACGAAGAGGTGGTTGTGGATGAATCTGTCACGCCTGACCTGCGCTTTGACCTTTCGCCGGTTTTTGACACCAGTACAGACTGGTATGACGGCCTAAGGCGTCTCGAAGTACTGACATCGGATATTGAGAACCTGAAGTCATCAGACTGGAAGGACCGCAAGGTCTTCCTCAACCTCTTAAGAAAACGGGAGAACCTCTATCGTCTGATGGATAATCTGGAAATCTACGCGAATCTCATAAGCGATACGGATTTCGATAACAACACAGCTGCAGATATGGTGGAAGAGTTCTTGAACATTCAGACGGACGTTCTGGAAAGACTTGCATTTATTGATGAAAAGGCTACAAAGATTCCGCTGAAGCTCTTAAGTGACTGGAAAGAATCCGATGATTTTTCACCGTATGCTCCTGAACTGGAGTTTTGGATTGAATACTATGAATACGGATTCGACGAGACAGACGAGGCGCTCATAGCTGGGGCGCAGCGTCTATTCACCTTACCGGAATCGGTGTATGAAGCCTATACATATCTGACAGATATCGAAGAACCGGACTTGTATTATGAGGATTTTATAGATCCAGACAAGTCTGTGCGGGTGACAGCCTATAATGACCTGTACTACAAGAGCCGGGTTGGCGCGGAACTTCTTGCCACAGCCCTTGAAGGGGATGTGCTCAACAATCTTTTCATTGTTAAAATGTATCATCTGACAGATGCTTTTTCGGCAGATCTGGATGCGGATGGCATAGATACAGCAAGCTTTGAGTATTTTGAAAAAGAAGTCAAAAAAGGCTTGGTCCAATTGCACCGGTGGAAGGCACTGGAGAAGAAACTCGTGGGTCTTGAAGAGGATGAACCGCTTCAGATTTATGACATGTATCTGCCTTATGTGATAGAAGACCTGGCACTCTCCGGTACAATCGATTTTGATGAGGCAAAGGAAATGGTCGTGGCGTCCATGGCTGTTTACGGTGATGGGTATACACGCGCCTACAGTGCGTTTTTAAATGAGAATCACCTGGATATCAGTCCGCGTGAAAGCAAGGTGGATGGGGCCTATACCTGGGGTACCTATGACAACATGCCTTATACGGTCATCAATTATTATGGTGATTTTGAAGACATGCTCACACTGACACACGAATCAGGTCACGTGATGCATCAGGAGCTGTCAAGACGCGCCCAGGCCTACTCGGAGTATGACCCTTCTGTGCTCATTTCAGAAATGGCGGCAACGACAAATGAAGCTGTACTCTTCGAATGGATTCTCAATCATCCAGAAAGCTTTTCTCAGGAAAGCAGGGCGGCTGTTCTGGTAGAATACGCAAAATCCATTGAAGACACCATATACATGCAGCTCATGGCGTCGGAATTCCAGCGCATGATCTATGCTGACGCGGCGGTGGGGACGAATCTGGATGCGGAACACTTAAATGGACTGTGGCAGTCGCTTGTTCAGGAGTATTATGGACCGGCCTACAGGGTTGACGAGATTGATGGTCTTGGGTGGACGGACATGCAACATCTCTATTGGGGCTTCTATGTGCATAAATATGCAATCGGGTATTGTGCCGGAATTGCCAATGCTCAGAATCTAGGGCATGACTTGAGTTTTTCAGACCAATATGTGCAGCTCCTCTCTGAGGGGAGCAGTCGGTACGCAAGCGAGCAGCTTGAGTCGCTGGGGTATGGAAAATCGGGTGAACTGGCAGTTCCCATCATGCTTGAGCGATTTGAAGAAATCCTCGATGAAATCGAAGCGGACATAAATGAGCTGTAAAATAAAACCTATTTCTGCAGGGCACTATAAGGTGCGCAGCGGAAATAGGTTTTTATAATGTATATTTGCTGATAATGTCCACGAAACCATCATCTGAAATGACGATTGCAACACAGTCACTGTAGGTATCCACTTTTCCTATGGTTTCGACATAGCGTATTGCAGAATTGAACCGCGCCCCACGGGATGTATCGCCGCGTATTGAGGCCATGCCATCGAGGATTGCTCCAATGCCGTGACAGATGCCGTCAAGATCCATCAGAATGGCACCGTCGATGTTAATGACCGATTGTATAATATCGTTGGTCATAGGGAGGGCTTCCACCTGAAAACACTGATTTTTGAGGCGTTTCGCTTCAGAAGCGGCGTTGGGGGTGAAAACAAGCAGTGTCCCTGTGCTTTGAAGGATGGCTTCCATAAGCAGCATATAGAGGGTCCTGATTTTAATAGGGTCAAGGTCTGGATAGACCTGTTTGAGCTTATAGAAGAAGGTATCATAGCTGACTTTGGCTTTTGGAAGTGAGATGTGTTCATGTGACACACGCATGAGCTTGTGGGTGTCATGCAGCAGCAGCCAGGTATAATAATTGGTGAATTCAATCTCAAACAGATCTTCTCTGCCAGTCTGATAAGCACCCCGTTTTCTTCCCAGCCCATAGATGGATTCAGAGTCTGAAATAAGTGAAATGTTCCCACGTGTCAGTTCGAGAAGTTTACGGACGTGTCTGTAGTTTGAGAGTGGAATTCGGGATGCAAAGGTCATGAGAATATCGAGATTTGGATGACCTTCCTCCGTATTGAGGAGTTCTTTTCTGGTAAAGAGCATTCTGCCTCGAATGGCCTTGCCTTCATAATTGAGTGAAGAAATCTTGTTCAGCTTGTCATAGGTAGTGTCCCACAGACCGGAGTAACCAAGAATTTTCAGCAGTTTTTTACTGCCGTTTCGTATAGTTGACTGGAAATCCAGGGTTTTCTCATAGTTTTCTCTGCCAAACTGATGGAGTACCTTGTTGATATCCCCTGAAAATTCTGTTGTGACCGCATCGAGTAGGGACCGTGGTGCATTTGAAGAGCTGTCTTTAAGGCGATAATAGCTGTTATAAACCTGGCGGTCAATGGAAACGAAGGCTATGGTATACCAGTCCTCGAGCACCACAAGGTCTGTCACAAAAAATATGCGCGACTCAAAGGCAGGCGTGTCAAGAATACGGTTTGTAAACTTAAGCTGAATGCGTTCCAGTTCGGTTTCATCGGCACCTTGCAGCGCCCCAGTGATTTCACCTTCCATTGTTTGAATGAATGCATGGGCTTCCTGGGCAATCAAACTGTCTTCCGGCTGTATGTCTATGACAAAGTCCTTGTCAGACGGTAATAGCCTGATGAGGGTGACGTTGGGATTTAACTGCTTGTCAAAGGTATTGAATACCGCTTTTGAGTACAGACGCAGCAGTCTCAGAAACTGTTTGTGAACGGGAATGGATACAATTGGCTCATGGCTTGGCATATGCGGCCTCCTATGCTGCAATAGAATTGACATTTTTCTTATACCCAATTAATCCATGAATACAATATAAGCCTTTCATCTTCATAGCGATTAGGGCAAAAGTAAAGCCCCGCCATACAGACGGGGCTTTGTAAGCGTTCACATACATTGTAAGAGAGACGCTTAAGGAACTTGCAAACCCAGATCCAAGCTGAGAGTTGCCAGACTTGGACTTGCAGGTTCCTATATGATTGCATATTGCATTTGAGGGCTCATTAGAGGTTGAAGTGCTGTGCAATGACTTCAACGGCTTTGTCCTTGTCATTGGCATCGATTGTATACGAAATACTGATTTCAGAGGTTGTAACCTGATAGAAATCAATATTGTTGTCGCTGAAGAGTTTGAACATGTCAGCGGCAACACCGGACTGGCTAACCATGCCAATACCGACAACCGACAGCTTGATGACACTTCCATCAATCAGATAGTCCAGGGTTGGATAAACCGACTTAAGCTCCTGGACAACGCGCTTCACTTCATGCTTGGCCGACTCGTAAGTCGAGAAGGATACATTTACAAAGCTGTTATATGGAGCTGTCTGGCTGATCATATCAACAAAAATATTGTTGCCTGCCAGACGTGCAAATATTTCAGTTATATTCTTAGAATCGAAAGGTATGCGGTTCAGGGATACCATTAAGCAGTCTTCTTCAATTGTCAGTCCTGTTACAACACGTTTTTCCATCTCAGAATCTCTCTCCTTTATAAGGGTACCAGGATATTCTCCTGTACTCAGTGCTACGGTTAGGGGAACTTGGAACTTGCTGGCGAGTTCAACGGCACGTGTTTCAAGCACTTTAGCACCTAGGCTTGCCATTTCAAGCATTTCATCATAACTGATCACATCTAGCTTTTTTGCCTGTGGATACAGACGTGGGTCAATGGCGTACACGCCATCAACATCCGTATAGATTTCACAAGGACAGCTCAGGCTTGCTGCCAGGCAGACTGCAGTCGTATCTGATCCGCCGCGTCCCAGTGTTGTAATCTCTCCGTCTTCAGTCACACCCTGGAAACCTGCAATGATAACAATCTTGCCATTTTCAAGGGCACCAGTTATGCGTGCGTTGTCAACCTGACTGATTCTTGCACGTGTGTGTGAATTATCCGTTATGATCCCCGCCTGTGGCCCGGTATAGGATACAGACTCATGACCAAGGGACTTGATCGCCATGCTTAGTAGGGAAATGGAAACCTGTTCACCTGTTGAAAGGAGCATGTCCATATCTCGATGACAGGGTTCAGTGGAAACTTCCTTGGCCATCTCAACCAGGGCGTCTGTCGTTTTGCCCATCGCTGAAACAACAACGACGAGGTTATCGCCTGCGACTTTTCTTTCAACAAGTCTATTTGCAACATCTTTGATTTTCTCAATACTGCCTACAGATGTTCCACCGTATTTTACAACATATAGATTGTTCATAGTGGACCTCCCTAAATGTCATTTCTCAGAATGTCTTCATATGTCTCACGCTTCACAACGAGCTTTGAGTTGCCATCTTTAACGAATACTACCGCAGGCTTTCTGAGTCTATTGTAGTTGCTCGCCATTGAGTAGTTGTATGCGCCAGTACTTGCAATAGCGAGAATGTCATCGCGCTCTGCAGGCGGCAGGAATATTTCCTTAATGAGGATATCACCGGATTCACAGCATTTTCCAGCTACAGTGTATTTAACAGAAGGTTCAACAGGCATTTTGTTGGCGATTGCAGCTTCATAAATTGAGTCGTAGAGTGCGGTTCTTGGATTGTCCGCCATACCGCCGTCTACAAATACAAAGGTTCTGCCACCGTATGTTTCCTTAACACCGCCAATTTTGTACAGTGTTGTCCCTGCGTTTCCAACGATTGCTCTGCCTGGTTCAATTAGAAGCTTAGGAATCGGGAATTTTAGGTCTTTGGATTTGCTTAGAACTGTGTTGAAAATTTGCTTCATAGTGCCACCGACATCGAGTGGTGTGTCTGCTTCAGAGTAGTAGATGCCAAATCCACCGCCCAGATTCAGTTCTTGTGCCGTATAACCGCACTCTGTTCTAGTCTTATCCAGAAAATCCATCATGGAATCAATGGCTTTTGTAAAGGACTCAGAATCAAGAATTTGTGATCCAATGTGATAGTGGAATCCTTTAAGATCCATGAAATAGGAGTCTGTGACTCTGTTGATAATACTGCAAATATGATCGCTAAAAACGGAAATTCCAAACTTGGAGTCGTTGTTTGCAGTTTGAATATATTCATGTGTATGCGCTTCAATACCTGGGTTGAGTCGAATCAGAACCTCAACGGATTTGTCCAGCTCTGAACAGAGGTATTCGAGCATTTCAATTTCGATTTCATTGTCGATGATGATGCGACGCACACCGTAGTTCAGTGCCATAATCAGTTCGTCGACCGTTTTGTTGTTTCCGTGGAAGTAGATTTTTTCAGCTGGAAACTCAGCTGTCATTGCGGTGTAAAGCTCTCCACCAGATACGACATCAAGAGACATGCCTTCGGCTTGGATGAGTCTGCACATGCCAAGTGTCAGAAAGGCCTTTGACGCATAAATGACTTCCGTTTGGATTTTCGGATGGCTAAAAGTGCGTGAATAAGTTCTGCAGTTGTTTTCTATCGTTGCTTGATCCATGACATAGAGTGGTGTTCCGTACTTTCTAGCAAGGTTGACTGCGTCGCAGCCACCGATTTCCAGATTCCCCATGTCATTGACGCGCATTGTTCCCAGTCGTCTCATAATTTCCTCCATTGTGTCATCCTATGACGGATATATGCCATAAGTGTGCGTCGGGGGGAGATTTTTTTGCATTTTCTCCAATAAAAAAAGCAGGCAGGCGTAAAAGGACCTGGCTGCTCTAGGCATGCAAATAAAAACCTTTTACCCCGTGTGAGACAGCACCCCTAATATTCGCTGGGTACGCGAATAAAAGACAGTACCATACTTGTTAAGCATAGTCCCAACGTAACGAATTACGTTTCGGCGATAGCCCCTTTCCCTTATGCAGGTACTCTTGACAACCGCAGCCTCTGTGTCACACTACTTGTTTGTTCGTCATACGAACGTATATTTATAAATTTAGTTCATTATACACATGATTGATATATGTGTAAACCCTAGTTTTGAAAATAAATGGACATTTCCGGTGATTTATTTTCAAAAATACAAGCAGGAGTGTTTTTCTTCATATAAGCGGATTTCAGATGACTCAATAAAATTTGTTTTCTTTTTGATATGAATCAGCTTTCAGAAGACTCAGGCTTGAATTTTAAGAATTGACTCAGTATAAACATACAGGCACCTACTGCCATAAACATGATGCCAATCGACAAATTGTCTGCAAGGAATCCAAGAAGGGGTGCCAGGACAACCACATATAAGGCGCGGATCTGGCTTTCCACTGAAAGCACTGTGGCGCGCTGATCCTTTGACATATAGTCACTCGTAATATCTACAAAAACAGGTTTTCTTGAATCCTTCAGGATGTAGAGGCTGAAGAAAATCAGAATGGAGATGACCAGGGACTGCCGCTGAACGGAAACGCCCAGCAGGATGAGCAGCAGTGAAAAAATATCAAAGAATCGGGTGAAGACTGCCTGTGTTGAAAAACGCGACGAAAGAAGGTGAATGTTCTTTGAAGCGCTGGAACTGAAAATGTAGAAGATGCCATAGATGATCCCAAGCAGTATTTTAAGCTCAGATTCGCCGTCAAGATTCCAGACATATTGCGCACCGGCGGCAAGGAGCAGGGTTGACAGTATGGGCTGGATATAATCCTTGATGACCTTGAAAGTACCGTCAAAGGCGGCAGAGCTCACCAGTAGCTTCCGTAGTGTCCTGTTCTTGCGAATCGCCTTCAGCTGCTTTGCGCCGGCTTCGTAGAAAGCTTTCAGGGACCGTTCTGTATCGACCCTGTCGTCGAGATAGTCCGGATAGCTTAGAATGAGCAGGAAGTCTGCCAGATAGGGCACAATACATACGAGAAAGAGCCAGCGCATGGCAGGCAGATTGAATACGAATACGATTGAAAGAAAAGCGGAGACCGACGATCCCAGAAGGGAGTAGGATCTTGTCCGGCCATAGACAAATCCCTTGTATTCAAACCATCCGTTATGCTCAAGGTAGGTCAGAATCATAGCCTTGTGGGTACCGGATCTGAAGGCTTCTCCCAGACCGAAGAAGACCATCCCTATGGCGATAATTGCAAAGCTGTTGCCAATAAAGAAGAATACAAATGAGATGATATAGAAGCCAAAGCACATGAGAAGTTCTTTCTTCTTGCCGTAGTTGTCGGCGATGATGCCGCTTGGCACTTCAAAAAAGTATGTAATGATTTCGCGGATTGCATAAAGCACACCCACTTGAAACAGGTTTATTCCAAGTCCCATAATGTAAATCAGCAAATAGGGTTCAAAGAACTTCAAATTCTTAAAGAAGCCATAAAAGCAGAATTTCCATATCTGGGGGTCTTTTTTTATTTCATTGAACTGTGTCATAAAAACCTCCTTTATAAGAGTATTATACAAAAAATGTTGCGCTTCTGATGGAATCCTGTATGTTTTGTATTTTTTTTTAGATTTTGGGTAAGTATAGTACAAAATATGTAAAAAATACTAAACAAGTCCCAATTAGACTGTGTTTTTTATATGTGGGAGTCTGCAGTGGAGGGAAGTTGATGAAAAAGATACTGTTTGTTGATGATGAAAAACAAATACTACGTGCACTGAAAAGGTTGTTTATGAACAGCAAGTATGAGGTCATGTTCTCAGATAATGCGTCAGATGCCATGGAACTGCTGAAAAATGAACATTTTGATTTGCTGATTACAGATATCCGCATGCCGGAGATCGACGGCATAGAACTTTTGAAGCAAGCAAAAATGTCATCACCGCTAACCCTGCGCGTTGCGCTGAGCGGCTATACCGATAACAAGAAAATTTACAGTGCCCTTGAAGAGAACCTGGTCAAGCACTATATTTTTAAGCCCTGGGACAATAAGGAGCTTCAGCTGATCATTGATAAGCTCTTTGAACTGGAGGATGTCCTGAGTGACAAGCACCTGCTCAATCTCATCAACAACCTGGATGAGCTGCCAACGGTGCCAGACCTCTATTCTCAGCTCTGCCGCATGGTAGAGGAGAGTGCGGATATTGAAGCCATTGCAAAAAAACTGGAGGAAGACCCGTCCATTGCAAGTAAGCTTCTTCGCGTGGCAAATTCGGCTTTTTATGGTGCAAAAACCGGTTCGATATCACAGGCAATCATGTATATAGGTCTGATCAACGTGAAGAATATCGTGCTGACTAACGGCATATTTACAAGCATGGGCATTGACCGGGACCTGCAGCGCGCACTCTGGAATCATGTCAGTCTGACAAACAAGCTCATGAATGCCATCTATCAGAAGTGTCTGTTCAAAAAAATCCCCAATACCTTTGCCTCGGCGGGACTGCTCCATGATATTGGCAGAGTGATTGTATACAAGTACTTCATGGAGGATTTCAAGATTGTTCTTACTGAGCTTGAAGAAAAGCCCGATTTGAACATTACAGATATTGAGGCAGATATTATGGGGGTCGACCATCAGCGCATCGGCGGCTATCTGCTGAATTGGTGGGACATTCCGGTACCGATTGTGGAAGCTGCCGTCTATCATCACGATCCCATGAATGAAGCAGTTATGAACAGGGAACTGGTGAGTGTCATTCATATTGCAAACTACTATGCGTGGAAGCTGCTGGATGACAAGACATCAAGACAGGGGTTTGACGAACGGGTATACGATTTTCTGGGCATAGAGGAAGAAAACATACTGAAAATCATAGAAGAGTTCAAACTGGAACTCAAGAATAATCCTGCTTAATTCCCATGATAAGGGAGGCTATTATGGACATAAATTTTGATGAAATTGACATTTTGACAATAGGCTACACAGAAAACACGGTTCTCTTTGTCGATGACGAGGAGAATATTCTCACATCTTTAAAGCGCGGACTTAGAAGAGAAGGCTACAAGAAGCTTTTTGCAAGCAGCGGTGAAGAGGCCTTAGATCTTTTAAGGGGCAACAGTGTCAGTGTGATTGTATCTGACATGCGCATGCCAGGCATGAACGGACTTGAGCTCCTCAAGCGCATAAAAAATGATTATCCGGATACCGTAAGAGTGGTTCTTTCAGCATACACGCAGCTGCCTCAAGTGCTCGCATCTGTCAATCAGGCAGACGTATTCAAGTTCATTACCAAACCATGGGACCTTGAGAACGGACTGAAAAAAATCCTGCGTGACGCACTGGATTTCTACAATATTAATATTGAAAACAAGCGCTTACGCCAGCTTGTTGAAGATGGGGGCCTGAGTCTGCCTGCAGCGTCATCACAGGGTCAGGCGCATGAAATCCGCAAGGATTTCAAGCATTTCATAGAGGTCAGTGCAAAACTGAACGAGTATGTCTTTGATATCACCCAGGAAAACCTCGTGAAAAGCGGTGATCCACTTGAAATCAAGACAGCGGTCCATGCGCTGACACAGATATACCGTTCGCTTGAGGATGTATTCCCACTGGAAGAGAAGGAAATGTATTTAAGCGCTTTTGCCGATAAGATCAATGCCATGGCGTTTGAGATTTTCAATAAGGGTATGCAAAACGATGCCAGTGCGAGTACGAAGCATTTGAGGTTTCTTGGCATTGATCAGATGACAGAAACCTATCGATTCGCCTTCGATCTGATCCAGTTCGTTTTCAGGCATATTTTTGAGAACGTATTTGAAATCAGTGAAGGCAATGTGTTCAATGTGGCTGTTCGAGTCGCATCCAACGAAGGGTTCGGTCATGCGAATACCAGTCGTATCGTTCTCCTGCTTGAAGAGGCGGCGATCTTCCACTTGCAGAATTCAATCCGTCAAAGAGCGGTGATCTATATGCTCAATACGCTCTTAGGTCAGATTGGCGGTGGGGTGAAACTGGCACAGCACGACCGTAAGGTCGTGGTGATCGTCGAGTTTGTGCTGGAATCGGTGGATTCATAGAATCATATGGAAAGGAGGGACATCATGCGTTTGACGCAATCGTTTATAGACTTCATGACGAATCCGGCTTTTGTCTGTGACGGAACAAGCATACTCCTTCACAATGAAGCGTTCGAAAAGCTGATGGGCAAGAACAACATAAAGCTGTCGGGATGCGGCATGCTATTTAGGGAAGCAGACCAAATCAGGCTTAGGAAGGCTGTGGCGGCAGTCATTTCAGGTGAAGATCAGATAGAACTGAATGATTTGACCGCAGTTGAAATGGCAACGACCAAATCCATCAATGTCATGATAAAAGCCGCAACAAGCGGAGAGATGGGAAAGGCCCTTGTCATTCTCAACAGTCCTGAGCTCGTCTTAATGCTTGGTCAGGGAAGCCGTGCCCGGAGAAATCTAATCAATCAGGAGAAGCTTGCGGGCATAGGAAATCTGGCTGCTGGTGTAGCCCATGAGATATTCAATCCCCTAGGGTACATAAAAAGCAATATCGATATGTTAATGGAGTATTTTGAGGATCTGATGATCATTCTTGAAGCCTATAAGAAAGCCATCTATGAGCAGGGAGAGTCGGAGACTTTAAAGGCAATAAAGAAACTGAGCGAGAAACATGATTTGGATTTTATTTTGAGTGATATTGGGGGTCTGTTTTCAGATGTTGACGAAGGCATTCAGCGCGTTTTGAATATTGTCAGCGGCCTCAAGCGATTCGCGCATGAGAGCGACGAAGTTATTGAGTATGATATGAATGAGGGAATCAAGAGTACACTTACGCTTTCAAAAAACGAATTCAAGTACGATGCGAAGCTGAATGTAGAGTATGGGGATATTCCAAAAACCTATGCAAACGGCAGTAAAATCAATCAAGTTATTTTAGGAATTATAGTCAATGCTGTGTTTTCCATTAAGAAAAAATATGATGGAAAGCTTGGCAACTTGAAAATAAGAACATTTGCTGAGAACACCTTTGTCTGTTGCAGCATTTGTGATGACGGTGTAGGCATTTCTAAAGATAGTCTTGAAAAGATATTTGAACCTTTCTTTACGACAAAGCCAGAAGGTGTCGGAACTGGACTTGGACTCAGCATTGCCAGAGATATTATAGAAGGCCAACATAAGGGGCGGCTTGAAGTTCTTTCGACTTACGGTGAAGGCGCTTGCTTTACCATTAAGTTGCCAATCGCTTATGCGCCCTTTGACTCTGAATCAGAAGAAGTAGGTCATGTTTCGAAAATGGACAGCGATAAGCGGTAGTGGGGTGATGATTTGAAACTGCTCATAGTAGATGATTCAAAAATGATACAGCTTGTAGCGAGAAAAATGATTTCTGAAAACAATATTAAGGTAGAAATATACAGCGCCTATTCTGGAGAAGAAGCGATAGATGACTATGATATAAAAGAATTTGACATTGTGATTCTGGATATCATCATGCCGGGCATATCGGGAATTGATGTGCTTAAAAAGCTGCGTGACAGACATTTGAACGAAGATGTCAAAATCATCATGCTTACGTCCATATCGGACAAGGCCCTGATCAAAGACAGCTTCCATCTAGGTGCGTTTGATTATATTACAAAGCCCATTGAGGAAGATGAATTTGTAGCGCGTATTCAAAATGCCATACACCAGCGGATGCTGGAGCGCAAGCTTTCTGAGTCTGTAAAAATGATGAAAGCGCAGAATGAGGAACTGAAAAACACACAGATTCAGCTGGTTCAGAAGGAACAGATGGCCTCCATGGGGCATCTGGCGGCTGGCGTGGCCCATGAAATAAACAATCCGCTCGGGTTTATCATCAGCAATTTTGATGTGATCAAGGACTATATCAAACGTTTTGAAAACTATATCGACTATTTGGAAACATACAGCGATAGGCCTGTGCAGGCATGTGACAATCGTGAAAAGACCAAAGATCATGAGCGCCTTGAAAAGGATCTTGAGTTCATACGCAAGGATCTGATAGAGCTTTACAGCGACATGGACGATGGCCTCAACAGGGTCAGACGTATTGTAGAGGGGCTCAGGTCCTTCTCTCGTGTGGACCAGCTGGAAGCCTACGAAGACTACAATTTGAATGAGGGGATAGAAACACTGATTGTCCTCACCAGAAACGAAATAGACGGCTACGCCAATCTGGATATCGAACTCGATGCGAACATTCCAACAACCCGTGCAATCGGATATCATATCAACCAGACCCTGCTCAACATACTCATGAACGCCATTGAGTCCATCAAGGTGAAGTTTGAGAATGAGACGGGAAGCGGAATCGTCAAAATCCGGACATTCCACGATGCGCAATACGTTGGATGCACGATTTGGGACAACGGACTTGGAATTGCCCAGCGGGAACTAAGCAACATTTTCAAGCCCTTTTATTCGCAAAGCAAGAAAAAAATGGGGGTAGGGCTTGGACTCAGCATCTCATATGACATTATTGTCAATAAGCATAACGGGGTTTTTGATGTGCGTTCTGAAGAAGGCATTTATGCGGAGTTTACGGTGAAAGTGCCCCTGATTTCTAAGGAAACACCTTAATGATTCTTTTGTGTACACATAGGTGAAAAGGGTATATGAAGAAGGACTAATTGGCCAGGTGATGATTATGAAACGAATTCTTGTTGTGGACGATGCAGAGTTCATGCGAAGTAAAATCAAGTTAATACTGGAGGCAGAGGCGTTCGAAGTCATTGAAGCCGAGGACGGCTATGAGGCAGTCAAGCTCTACAAGAAAGTCAGTCCTGATGTTGTAACCATGGATATCAATATGCCGGGGAAGTCCGGACTTGAGACCATTAAGGACCTTCGGCTCATAGATCCAAAAGCGCAGATTGTTGTTGTAACCTCCATGGGGGCGGAACGTATGATTCGTGACGCCATCCAGTATGGTGCGGTTAACTTCATTATGAAGCCGTTTGACGATGAACAGATTATTGAAGTGATTAAAAAGCTGGTGTGAACAGAACCGGTGTCGGAGAGGTGATATTATGGCAGACACACCTAAACTCGAGCCTATGCTCGAGATGTATATTTGTGAGACCAACCAGTTGATTGACAGGCTGGAGCAGTTAATGATGGAAAGTGAGATTTCTTCTGATCTTTCAAAGGATATGGAAGAAATCTTCCGGATTATGCATACAATCAAGGGAAACTCCATGATGATGATGTTTGAGGGCATCGCCGAGCTGGCGCACGTCACGGAGGACCTGTTTGACTTCCTAAGAAAGTCAGAGAGTATTAAACCAGATTATGAAAAAATAACAGATCTTGCACTTGAGGAAATTGATTATGTCAAAACGAGCACCCAGCAGCTTGAAGCTGGAGGTGATCCGCTTGAGAAACCAGAAGACCTCATAGCAGAGATCAAGGAATACTTGGATTCTTTAACCTTTATGAACTCAGACGAAGCAGAAAAAATACTAGAAGACAGAGACAATAAGCAGGAAGTAAACCAGAAATATTACATAGCCCCAGTTAAGGGAGAAGAGAAAACGACAAGTATGCCGATGGAGCCAGATCGTGCCTATGAAGTCGTTTTTCGTTTTTCTGATGGATGTGAAATGGAGAATATCAGAGCTTTTTCTGCAGTGCACGGGCTCAAGGATATGGCAAATGAAATCCTGCACCTGCCAGAAGATATTGTTGAGAATGACGGCGCTACGGACATAATCCGGGAACAGGGCTTCCAGATGCTTTTCACAAGTGGCGCGCCGGAGTCTGATATAAGAAGCTACTTTGATACCATTGCCTTTATGGATTCCATGCGGTTTACATCGCTTACACAGGAGGAATACAATAAGCGGCTCGGAAAGTACCTCGGGCATGTGGTAGAAGCCGTGGTGGAAACACCATCACCTGAAGAAGAAATGACCTTAGAAGATGAAGGTGAAGTGACAGCTGATACTAGGGCAGATGAGGAAAGTTCAAGCGGCAGAGACAAACCTGCGGCCAGTGCCAAGGCACAGAAGAAGAGAGCGGCAACACGCTCGGAGACCATTTCACATGTCCAGAGTCATATCAATGTTGGCATTTCCAAAGTTGACAAGCTTATGGACCTGGTGGGCGAACTTGTGGTCTCTGAGTCCATGGTTACACGCAATCCCGATTTGAACGGCATTCCACTTGAGAACTTCGACAAGGCGGTTCGTCAGCATAGAATCATCATCAATGAACTTCAGGACATTGTCATGTCTATAAGAATGATGCCGCTTTCGGTGACTTTCCAAAAGATGAACAGACTTGTCCGTGACATGAAGAAGAAGGTCGGCAAGGACATTGATTTTGAAATCAAGGGTCAGGAGACTGAAGTGGACAAGAATGTCATTGAGCAGATTGGTGATCCGCTCATGCATATTATTAGAAATTCAATCGACCACGGGATTGAGAGTGAAGCAGAGCGCAGAAAGACAGGAAAGAAGCAGCAGGCGAAAATCGTTCTGGAAGCAAAACACTCCGGTGGCGATGTGTGGATAACGGTTAAGGATGACGGTCAGGGCATCAACCCTGAAAAGATTCTAGATAAGGCTGAACTGAAAGGCTTGCTCATGAAGCCTAAGGAAGAGTATTCCGATCGTGAAGTCTATAATTTCCTGTTCAATTCAGGATTTTCAACCAAAGAGGAAGTCACTGAGTTTTCCGGCAGAGGTGTGGGTCTTGATGTAGTGGCTAAAAATGTGGAGGCACTCGGTGGAACAATACTGGTGGACAGCACAGTCGGAAAGGGTTCGGAGTTTGCGATACGCATACCGCTGACACTGGCGATTATCGATGGCATGATGATGTCCGTTGACAAGTCTATCTTTGTGTTGCCGATTACGGCAATCAAAGAGTCCTTCAGTGCCAAGGACCACGATGTGATTGTCGACCCGGATGGTCACGAAATGTGTATGATCAGGGGCGTCTGCTATCCAATTCTGAGACTGCATAACCGTTTTAAACTTGAAACGGATTGTACGAATATTGACGATGGAATTTTAATCATGACTGAGTATGACGGTGATGTGACGCTGCTTTTTGCAGATGCCATATTGGGAGAACAGCAGGTGGTTGTTAAAAGTCTTTCGAATTTCCTTCAGAAGGTCAATGGAATTTCAGGCTGCGCACTGCTTGGTGATGGTCGAATCAGCTTGATTCTCGATCCTGCGGGACTGGTTAAAGCATAGAGGTGATAAAAATGGCTGAAGCTATTGAAACGCAAAAGGGGAAATATCTGACATTTGAAATTGATGAGGAAGCATACGGGCTGGAGATCAGGCACGTAGATGATATTATCGGAATTCAGGACATTACGCAGGTTCCGCTGCAGCCGAATTGCATTCAGGGTGTGATCAATCTGAGGGGAAAGATTGTCCCTACAATGGATGTGCGGCTCAGGTTTGGAAAGGAAAAACGGCTTTACGACGACAGGACTTGTATTGTTGTCCTTGATATGAAAGGGAGTCCTGTAGGCATTGTTGTTGACCGCGTCCTCGAGGTGACTCAGATTGAAAAGGACTTAATTTCAGCACCCCCGGTCTTTGAAAACGAGAAAGAAAACAAGTTTATTTCAGGTATTGCAAAATATGCTGAAGAACCGGTAATCCTGCTCGATTGTGCCAAACTATTGAGCTATTCAGAACTCGATAGTGCACCGTCAGCTGATTAGGGGTGTTAATATGCTTAAAAATATGAAGATGGGAAGTAAACTCATGCTCGGCATGGGGACCACATTTCTCATTTCAATTGCAGTTGTTATAGGGACTTATGGTAAACTCGCCACAGCACGAAGCCTCCTTGAGGCAGATGCAGAGGCTGCGGCCCTGCTTGATATGAGTATGCGCAGTCTGTCCATTGGGTTGACAGCTGCGATGGCAGTTGGACTTGCCTTGAGTGTAGCGGTCAATAGGCGTCTGATTAACAGGCTTGGCCAAATTACAAGTGCAGCCTCTGGAATATCAAAGGGCCAAGTGGAGATACATCGGCTCGACACAGGTGCTGACGAGATTGGGGTTCTTGCAGAGTCGCTCAATGCCCTGGTTCAGGCAAACCGAGATCAGGTCAAATGTATCAAGGCAGTTGCCTTGGGTGACCTGAGCGAAAAATTGGACCTGCGTTCTGAGAACGATCAGCTGGGTTCTGGAATAAATGAAATGCTGATAACGCTCAGACGTATGACTGAAGATATGGAAACTTTGATTGAGTCGGCAATGAATGGAGACCTGAAGGCTAGGATGGATACGGATAAGTATGCAGGCGACTGGTCCCTATTCATCAGAAAGATCAATCGGTTCATTGAGGTAGTTGAAAAACCGATCACATTTGTTTCGGATTACATAGAGACAATGGCAGACGGCAAGGCACTCAGGGAAATTGTGCCTGAAACCCAGGCCGCCTATGCTTATGAGGACCCGCTGACAGGCGAGACCTTCACTGCTGTTAGAAACACCTACCAAGGTGAGTTCAAGCGACTGATGGAAAGCCTGTCAAAGGTGCGGACTGCACTCTATGCAATGCTGGGGGAGGCGGGAGAACTCAACCATCAGATGTGCCTTGGAAATCTGTCACACAGGGCAGATATTGGCGTGCTCGTAGGTGGATGGCAGGCAATCATGGCAGGCTTTAACGGTGCGGTCGATATGATTGTGAATCCGGTGGAGGAAGTTTCAACGGTACTTCAGCATATGAGCGAGGGCAACCTTAACGTGCGTGTAAAAGGCGATTATATTGGAGATCACCGTAAAATCAAGGATGCTTCAAATGAAATGATCGACAAGCTGACCGGCTACATCCGGGAAATTGATATGGTGCTCAATCAGATGAGCCACGGAAATCTTGCGGTCGAAGTCAAACAGGACTACGCTGGTGACTTCAGGCAAATCAAGACATCCCTTGACGGCATCGTTGAGGCCTTTAATATGACCTTTAAAGAAATTGGAACTACAGCGGATCAGGTGTCAGAGGGTGCGACGGAGTCGTCCAATTCGGCACAGGCGCTTTCTCAAGGTGCAACGGAACAAGCCGCGTCAATTGAAGAGATTACAGCGGCTATGCATGAACTTGGCGAAAAGACAAAGGTCAATGCACAGAGCGCAAAAAGCGCCCGTGCACTGTCCATTGCAGCTGCCGAACATGCGGAGCGTGGCAATGCACATATGAAGCAGATGATAGATGCGATGCAGAACATCAATGCATCGTCTTCGAGCATATCGAAAATCATTTCAGTCATAGATGAAATAGCTTTCCAGACCAATATTCTTGCACTTAACGCAGCGGTTGAGGCGGCACGTGCAGGTGAGCATGGCAAGGGCTTTGCCGTCGTTGCGGAAGAGGTTCGAAATCTTGCTGCAAGAAGTGCGGGTGCAGCCAAGGAAACGACTGAGATGATTAAAAATTCCATTGATCAGGTTGACGAAGGCACTCGAATTGCTAAGACAACTGCAGAGGCACTCGAACAGATCGTCACAGCGGTATCCGATGCTGCGGATCTGGTTCGTATTATTGCTGATGCGTCAATGGAGCAGGATTTGAGTATTTCAGAAATCAACAACGGTATTGGTGAAGTTTCAACAGTTACTCAGACCAACTCAGCAACGGCTCAGCAGAGTGCTGCAGCCAGCGAGCAGATGTCTTCACAGGCATTTGTCCTAAAAGAGCTGGTAGAGCGCTTTAAGCTGATGAGTACGGTTAAGAAGCCGGCCACATCAGAAAAAGCTGCGCCGCGGGAAGTGGCACCAGTCAAGAAAGCCTTCAAAGGAAAAAGAGATGTACTTAAACCTGAAAACTCAGGCTCGAAAAAGAACCTTCAGACTAAGACAGTTGACAAGTCGGAGCCAATCGAAAAGATGGCGACGCGACCTGCGAGTGTAAAGCGTGCTCCTGAACCGGAGGTTCCTATGCAGGAAATTCGTATTGATCTTGACGATGTGGAGTTTGGCAAATACTCATAAGGATTGAAACCGGAAGTGGTCACATGAAGACAATTACATCAAATGAGTTTGAACAGCTCAGACATTTTTTATATGAAAACTACGGCATAAATCTGACCGAAAAGAAAAAGACACTGGTCATGTCAAGGCTCAACAAAGTTCTCTCAGAACGCAAGATCAGTTCTTATCAGGACTACATTGACCTGGTGAAAACAGATCCGTCAGGGGACATTGTAAGTGAGCTTTTGAACAGAATTACGACAAATCACACATTCTTTTTCAGGGAAAATCAGCATTTTGAGTTCTTCAGGAAATCAGTTCTTCCTGAGCTCGAGGAACGGTATGGCAAGGACAAAGACCTTCGAATCTGGAGCGCGGGATGCTCTACTGGAGATGAGCCCTATACCCTGTCGATTCTTATGATGGAGCATTTTATGCTGCGCCGGGAGGCGTGGGACCTGCAGGTGCTTGGCACCGATATTTCAAGGCGTGTGCTTGATTTTGGGAAAACCGGTATCTATGATCTTGAGGCCATTAAGGAGTTGCCTGAAAAATGGGCCAGGACATATTTTCATAAACCTGAAAATGGTCTTGTTCAGATTCGGGATGAAATAAGAGGCAATGTGATTTTTAGAAGGTTCAACTTAATGAACCCCTTTCCATTCAAAAAGCCATTTCACGTGATTTTTTGCAGAAATGTCATGATCTATTTTGATAAGAAAACAAAGCGTAAGCTTACCAAGAAATTCTATGATGCACTTGAGCCGGGTGGATATCTTTTTATTGGACATTCTGAATCCATAGACCTTAAGGATTTGGACTTTACCTATGTGCGGCCGGCAATATACAGAAAGGACTAGTGGATGGAGAAGCGAGAACGCAAAATCATAAGAGTGCTTATTGTGGATGACTCAAAGCTTTTTAGAAATTACCTCAAAACGGCTCTCGAGAAGGATGCGCGTCTTGAGGTTGTTGGCATGGCCTCAGATCCTTATGAAGCCCGTGACCGGATTTTAGAACTGCATCCGGATGTGATGACGTTGGATGTCAATATGCCTAAGATGAATGGGATTGATTTTCTAAGGCGACTCATGCCCCAGTATCCCATGCCGGTTATCGTGGTGAGTTCAGCCTGCAGTGCCGTTTTTGACGCAATGGAGGCTGGGGCTCTGGATTTTGTGGAAAAACCGGCAAGTCCAAATCCGTCTGCGGTGGAGTCCATGCTCAATGAGCTTATATTGAAAGTGAAGATATCTTCGACTTCGAATTTGCGCACGCGGCGCAAACATAGAAAATATGACAGTAAGGATGTGCAGAATGCGGTGACGGTTCAGGAAACGAAGAAAATAATTGCCATTGGGGCTTCAACGGGTGGTACGGAAGCCATTTACGAGGTCATTCGGGGCTTTCCTGCCAACTGTCCGCCAACGCTTATCGTTCAACATATGCCACCGGTTTTCACTAAAATGTATGCGGACAGAATGAACGCCTCCTGTACGGTCAATGTCTACGAAGCTAAAAATGGGGATTGGCTGAGTCCGGGAACTGTGCTGATTGCGCCTGGAGAGCACCACATGAAGCTGGTGAAGCGGGGAAATCGGTACAAGGTTGAAATCTATCGTGGAGATAAGGTGAATGGTCATCGTCCATCGGTCGATGTCATGTTTGAATCTGTTGCACGCATTGCTGGAAACAAGGCCGTAGGCATTATTCTTACGGGCATGGGACGTGATGGTGCCAAAGGGCTCTTGCAGATGCGGGAGTCAGGTGCCAGAACCATTGGGCAGAGTCAAGACACCTGCGTGGTCTATGGAATGCCCAAGGCGGCGTTTGATATTGGCGCTGTGGAGTGTCAGGTCGCTTTAGACAGTATTTCATCACGAGTGCTTCAACTAATATTCGAGAATCAGGAAGGCAAATGACTTGGAGTAAATTATGAATTTTTCAGACGCTGTAAAAACGCTGGGCTATAATCAAAAAAACATACGGCAGGAATGCGAGAATCTAGAAAAAATCTTTCAAGTAGCGCCACTTGGTATTATGATTCTGGATAAGGATGGTGTTGTAAGAAAGGTCAATGACGCCGCCGCCAGGCTTTTTAGTTCAAGTATTGAGCGCATGATGGGCAAGCCCGTGGAAGAGGGGGTGAACTGTGCCTATCGCTCCAAGGATGGGACACCCAGTGATATTTGCGGAGGAACATGCTTTTTTCTGGAAACACTGCATGAGGTCATAACAAAGAATATTGAGGTACGCGGCGTAGAATTTAAGCATACAATCAAATCGGAATCAAACAGCAAAGAAGCGGGTAACAAGGAAATTTGGATTCGTATCAGTGCTGTACCGATTGAGTTTGAAGATGCGCTTCAGGCGGTTATCGTGGTTGAAGACGTTACGGCGACAAAGGCAATGGCCAGGTCGCTTGTCGAGAATGAGCGGCGGTTGCGGCTGATCACGGATAACATGATAGACGCAATCACACAGGTTGATTTAAAGGGTCAGGTTCTCTACACATCGCCTTCAATCTGGCAGCTTCTCGGCTATACACCAGATGAACTGATTGGGGATAATTTTTTCAATTTCATTCATCCGGAGGATCTCTTTATTGCGCAAAAGCGATTTGCCTACAGGCTCAAGGAGTGGGACAACTTCACATCGGAGTTGAGGCTCAAGTGCAAGGACGGCAGTTACATATGGTGTGAATCGTCAGGCAATGTCGTTGTTGATGACAATGGCGCGCGCAGCATTGTCTATGTCAGTCGTGATGTGACCAGCAAACGGAGAACCCAGGAAGAAATTCTCAGGTCCAAGGATGTTGCTGAGTCTGCCAATCAGGCGAAAAGTGAATTTCTGGCCAACATGTCCCACGAAATTCGCACGCCGATGAATGGTATCATCGGGATGACCAACCTGACACTCATGTCGCGTCTGGACCAGGAACAGCGTGAGAATCTTATTATGGTCAAGAATAGCGGGGAATCCCTGCTTAGAATTATAAACAGCATTCTCGACTTCTCAAAAATTGAAGCGGGAAAAATCACGGTTGAAAAGAACAAGTTCGATATCCGGATGCTATTTGAAAGAATATGCAGTCCCTTTGATGTACAGGCCTTTAACAAGGGGATCGACTTCATTTATTTTGTAGATGATAGAGTACCGGAGTTTATCATAGGTGATCCCAACAAGCTGGGACAAATACTCAACAATCTTATTGGAAACGCCATGAAGTTCACCACCAAGGGCAAAGTTCAGGTCGTAGCAGATATGGATGGCTTTGGAGAGGGTATGCTGGACATACGCTTCACCGTTGCCGATACAGGAATCGGTATAGCACAGAAAGACAGGGATAAGATTTTCCAGTCCTTTTCTCAGGTAGACGGGTCCATTACGCGGCGTTATGGTGGAACCGGCCTTGGTCTTGCAATTTGCAGGCAGCTTGTGGAAATGATGGGCGGGGAAATCAACTTCACAAGTAAACTCAGCTTGGGGAGCAAGTTTTTCTTTACCCTTCCGTTTGAAGAAGCGGTTTCAAAGCCTGCTTTCAGCATGGACGAGCAGTTTGCTAAAATTCCTGAAGCGACCCGTAAGCTGAAAGTGCTGCTTGTAGAGGATGATAGGATAAATCAGGCATTTGCCAGCAACATGCTTAGAAAGCAGGGGCATGAGGTCATTCTTGCTGAAAACGGCATTGAAGCGGTCAATCATTTGATACTGGGCGAATTCGATATCGTATTCATGGATATTCAAATGCCGGAGGTTGATGGTGTTCAGGCGACCAAAATCATCAGGCACAAGCTTAAAATAGTGGACATGCCGATTATCGCTCTTACAGCCCATGCGCTTAGGGGGGATAAGGAAAGGTTCATGAAAGCGGGGATGAACGGCTACATCTCAAAACCCATCAGCGTGGACACCTTCTTTGAAACCTTTGAGCAGGTTCTTGCGGAGTCGGAGAAAAACGAAGTCCAGGAAAATGAGATCAAGCATCTCATTGAAAATATTGAGAGCTCAAATGCGGAGACCATTAAAAGCAAGACTGACTTACAGCAGGCATTTTTCGAAATCATGGGTTATACAGATATGCTCAGTGAGTTCATCGATGCCAGGGATTTTGATAACATTGAGAGAACAGCACACTTTATCAAGAATATGAGTCAGACTTGCGGTTACAACGAGTTGAAACGCGGCGCCATGCGTATAGAGCTCAGCGCTAGAAAGGAAGATATCAAACAGGTGAGAATGAGCTTTGAGAGATTCATGCAGCGCATTCAATATCTGAAAGAACAGATTGGTCAAATCAGTTAGTATTGAGGAGGAATTTGAATGAGAATACTTATAGCTGAAGATGATTTTGTGAGCAGAAAGTTTATCTATAAGTTCATGTCGCAGTATGGGGACTGTGATGTGACGGTAGACGGCATGGAAGCCATCGAAGTGTTTCTGATGTCCCTGGAGGAAAAGCAGTACTACGATTTGATCTGCCTTGACATCATGATGCCTGAGGTTGATGGCATAAAAGCCCTGAAGACAATGCGTAAGCTTGAAGAGGAGCGCAAGGTACCAGAAGTCAACCGTGCAAAGGTCATCATGACGACGGCCTTGAACTCGACCGACGAAGTCTTTGATTCCTTTGGATCTGGTTCTGAGGCCTATGCTGTGAAGCCTATTGACACCGAGAAACTGACGGATGTCATGCGCAAGTTGGGGCTGCTGGAGGCATGAAATAGAGGTTGGACATAAAAAAGATGAAGTGTTATGATGTTAAGAGGTGCGACGTCAATTCGGGCGTCAAAAAGAACTAAAGGAGCGAAATAATGGATAATAAAGTATTGGCAGTTGTAAACGGCCGTGAAATTACACAACTTGATGTTCAAAGAACACTTCAGAGTCTTGGTCAAGCAGCAATGAACTATGCGGGTCCAGATGGCGAAAAGAAACTGGTTGACGAGCTGATCAATCAAGAGCTGTTCTATGCTGAAGCGCTGGCAACTGAGCTGGATAAGGACGATCAGTTTGTTGCAGAGATGGAAGAAGTAAAGAACAACATGCTGAAGCAGTACTTTGTACGTAAGCTTCTAGCTGACATCGAAGTTTCAGAAGACGTTGTGGAAGCATACTACAACGAAAACAAGGTACAGTTCAACAAGCCTGACCAGGCGAAAGCGAGCCACATCCTTGTTGACACTGAAGAGCAGGCAAGTGACATTATGAAAGAAATTGAAGGCGGTCTATCTTTTGAAGAGGCAGCTTCAAAATACTCTAAATGTCCATCAAATGCACAAGGTGGCGATCTAGGATTCTTCGGCAAGGGCCAAATGGTTCCTGAGTTCGAAGAGGCTGTATTTGCAATGGAAGTTGGAGATCTTAGCGCACCGGTACAAACACAGTTCGGTTTCCACCTGATCAAGAAGACAGATGCTGCTGAAGGCGGCGAAGCTGAGTTTGGTGAAGTAAGGAATACAATTCTTCAGCAACTGACTGTTCAAAAGCAAAATGAAATTTACTACGGAAAAGCAGATGCACTGAAGGAAAAATATACTGTTGAAATGAAGTAATTGCTTAAGTTCGTTCAGCAGAGGGCCGGCACATATGTGCTGGCCTTTTTAGCGTCAAAGAAAGCCGCGGGGCTTTTTCAGTGTCTAGGATGATGTGCGTGTACAGGGTTGTTTAATTCCTGCTGTCAGTATGTTAAACTGTATACGACTAAAAAATGGTGGTGAAAGAATGGAAAATATACAAATTGCAGATTTTAATGCTGGAGATGAAATCCAGAGCTTTTTTATACTTCGTGCAATGAATATAAAGACCTCAAGCAATAACAAGAAGTATCTGGATATGACACTCGCAGACAAGACGGGTGAAATCAATGCCAAACTCTGGAACGTAGAAAATGGTGAAGAAAGTACTTTTAAAGCTGGACAGCTGGTAAAGGTAAGAGGGACTGTCACGTTGTGGCAAAACTCACTTCAGTTCAAAATCACAAAAATGCGCCTCACATCAGAGACGGATAATGTGGATGTCGTGGATTATGTGCCATCTGCACCGTATCCTGCTATCGACATGTACAATGAGGTTATGGGCTATGTGGAACGCATAGAAAATGCGGATATTAAAAATATTGTCCTTCATATCTATGACATGTACAAGGAACCGCTGATGACGGCACCTGCTGCAAAGTCAAATCATCATGCCGTACGCTCCGGACTGCTGTATCATATGCTGCGCATGCTTCGAAGTGCTGAGGTGCTTTGCGGTGTGTACGGAAATCTGAATGCAGACCTTGTCTATGCGGGGGTTCTGCTTCACGATATTGAAAAAATCAATGAAATGAACGCAGATGACCTTGGCATTGTTTCTGAGTATACCTTTGATGGTCAGATTCTGGGTCATATCATCATGGGCATTAAGACAATCGAAACAGCAGCGGAAAAGGTTGGTGCAGACAGGGAGATTTCAATGCTCCTTCAGCATATGGTCCTGACACATCATTACGAGCCGGAATACGGAAGTCCGAAAAAGCCGATGATTCCAGAGGCAGAAATGCTGCATTATCTTGACATGATTGACGCCCGAATGTACGACATGTGCAGAGTCTATGATCAGCTTGAAGCGGGAGAGTTTTCAGATCCTGTATTTGTACTCGACAGACGCAGACTTTATAAGTCAAAGCTGCATGGTGAGAAAGAATAACTGACTAAAGTCAAAAAATAAAGAAAACCAGTGCTGTAATAGCACTGGTTTTTTGCGTTTTTAAATAACAGAATCTACTTGTTCAAGCAGCATTTCTTGTATTTTTTACCACTGCCGCATGGACATGGATCGTTACGGCCAATCTTATCTTCTTTGACTACAGTTTTTGACTTGTTGTAGTCTTTCTTGATTTCCTTACGCTTGTCTTCAGTCAGGATATCATCCCAGGCTTCTAGCGTGTACAGCCATTCTGCCTTGCAGTCCATCATATTCCAGAAGAGTTTTTCAAAATCGATTTCTGCGTCGATTTCAGATGCTTCAGTCAGAGACTCAAGATCCAGTTCTGTTATAAGGCTTGAGTTGATGCCATCCAGGAAGCCCATAAAAATTTTTGGTTCCATGCTGTACTTTTCTGCAAGTTCCTTGTAAGTGCCTTTTAGAGCTGTGCTTTTTGTGCCTAGAATATCTTCGTAAACATTTTGTTCAGCAGCAAGATATCCCTTCCAAAAATTGTTGTATGATTCCTGGTCCATCTCACTGGAAGCCAGTGTTTCCCATTCTTGATAAAGTGACATTGTTTTCATCCTTTCAAATCAAAATTAACGGATGTATTATATCATAAAGCGTAGAAGAATGGTACTAGAATCGGTACAAGCGTACTCAGAATCAGTCCATTTAGAAATGCAACTACAGCAATATCAGGCGTTGTAGCCCGTGAAATAATAGGGAGGGTAGTGTCCATTGACGTCGCTCCAGGAGGTGCGAGGCTGGTAAGATGGTTGACGCGCAGGGCGAGAAATGGAATCAGTACAAAGGCCAGCATCTCTCTAAAAACATTTGTCATAAAGGCAATGGCACCGATTTCAGCTGAAGCCATATTCTTTAAAAGAATACCAGATAGACTGTACCATCCATAACCGGCAGAAATAGCAAGGGACGTGTTCGCAGGCAGATCAAAGATCCATCCGGTTGCAAGACCGCCCAGAGCACTGCCCGCAATGACTGAAAAGGTGACCGCACCAAGCATTTTCCCTTTTGAACGAATATCTTTAAGTGCACCCTTGTTGCTTCCGATATCAATACCGACGGAAAAAATGAGCAGGCCTAAAAGCAATGTGGAGACCTGATCCATGAAAGGCAGGTACTCTGGTGGCAGTGCCGTGTATCCTGTAAAAATCCCTAGGAGTACAGCACCGAAAACGATAAGTGTCATTATTGTACCTCCTTACCCAGTCTAAGGCTGGCAACATAGACAAGAACAATACTGCCCAGGGTAGTCAGTACTGCAAAAAGAAAAGCCTTTATGCCGATTGTGCTAAGGTTGGCGATCACGTCACTGTTTGCCCCAATGGAAATACCCATGGAAAAGAGCAGGAGCAGAAGGCCTGCCAGCTGGAAATTTCCATTGATTGCCTTGCCGCGATCTGTGAGTTTTAACTTATTGCCGACTATAATCCCAACGATGAGAAAAATGATGATAGACCACATAGATGTCCTCCTTATTTTCTATTCCCAATCCCCAATGAAAAGAAAACGTTTTTCTTCCTAGGAAAGGATATCATGCGATATCCGTAGCGTCAATTTATAAAGAATTTGCTATAATATGATTGGGATGCAATATATAGGAATTATAACAAAGGTGAAATGATTCAACAACTTGAAATATGGTATAAACAACTCGTGAAGAAGTGGAGGTAATCATGAATTATCAAGACGTAAAGAACGAAGCGAAAAAGCATATGGGTCCATATTGCAAAGTCTGTCCAGTATGTAATGGCATGGCATGCAAGGGAATTATTCCAGGACCAGGTGGCAAGGGAAGCGGCAATGTATTTGTAAGAAACTACAAGGCTTTTCAGGAAATAAAAATAAATATGAATACCCTATGTGACCGAGACCCGGTCAGTACAAAAGCGGACTTCTTTGGAGAGTCAGTTGAAATTCCGGTGTTTGCAGCACCTGTGGGCGCCGTACAGATGCACTATAGCGATTTGTACAATGATCTGACGTATTCAGAGACGCTGATTGAAGGCTGCAAGGCTGCAGGTGTCATTGGATTCACAGGTGATGGTGCAGACGATGATGTTTTTGCAGGAACAATTGACGCCATCCAGTCAGCTGGTGGACTTGGTGTACCGACAATCAAGCCATGGGAAATGGACCTGGTTATGAAAAAGCTGAAAATGGCTGAAGGCTCAGGTGCAAAGGCCGTTGCTATGGACATTGACGCAGCAGGGCTTGCCTTCCTAGCTCTGCAGGGAAAACCAGTGGGGCCTATATCTCTCGATATGCTCAAAGAGATTACCGCTGCGACGGAACAGCCCTTCATCGTTAAGGGCATCATGACACCAGAAGCTGCAAAGCTTGCCGTTGAAGGTGGTGCAGCAGGGATTATCGTCTCAAATCATGGCGGTCGTGTTCTCGACGAAACACCGGCAACTGCAGAGGTGCTGGAAGAAATCGCAAAAGCGGTTGATGGGAAAATCAAAGTCTTTGTCGACGGTGGAATCCGTTCCGGTCTGGATATTTTCAAAGCCTTAGCGCTTGGTGCAGACGGCGTTCTCATTGCCCGTCCATTTACAATTGCAGTCTTCGGTGGTGGTGTAGAAGGCGTCAAGGCATATGTGGACCAGTTGAAGTCAGAGCTTGCCAATGTCATGCTCATGACGGGTGCCAAGACCATTGGAGATATTACTAGAGAGAAAGTTTGGATTAAATAGAAGCCTAGGAGGTGCATCATGGATATAACATCTTCAAGAATTTCATTAATGGACAAGCTCGACCAGATCAAGGGTCTGGAGTACGCGGCGAGTGTGGTCTACTGGGATATGACAACAGGTGCAGGTGGAAGAGGCGTGAAAGCGCGTTCGTCGGCACTGGGAATACTCTCGTCAAAAGTTCAGGAACTGATGGTCTCTGAAGCCTTCCTCAACGATTTGAAAACACTTGAAGACAATCAGAGTGATCTCAGCACCATGGATGCACAGATTATTAAAGAGGCGCGGTACAAGTATGACCGCATATCCAAAATTCCTGCAGAGGAATACCGGGCGTATGCTGAACTGACCTCTGAGGCGACCGTTGTTTGGGAGCGTGCAAAGAACACCAACGATTTCAAAATGTTTGAGCCTTATTTGAAGAAAATTGTTGCGTTTAAAAGAAAGTTCGCAGACTACTTCGGCTATGAAGGCCATCCTTATGATGCACACATAGAAGATTTTGAACGCGGGATGACCGTAGCAGTCCTGGATAAATTCTTTGCAGAACTCAGAAAAACGGTGGTGCCGCTGGTGAAGGCGATTGCCGAGTGTGAACAGCCAGCTGACGATTTTCTCTATCTGAACTACAATGCAGATGGACAGCGCATGCTGGCAAATGAACTGCTGCAGACAATCGGATTCGACCTGAATGCCGGCGAACTGAAAGAAAGCGAGCATCCGTTCACCATGGGACTGGCCGTAGATGATGTAAGACTGACAACGCACTATTATACGGACAATCTGACATCTGCCATGTTTTCAACAATTCATGAAGGGGGGCATGGCATCTACGAGCAGAATTTTTCAAACGAGATTGCTGGAACCCTTCTTGCGGATGGTGCATCTGCGGGACTGCACGAATCACAATCACGTCTGTATGAAAACAATTTGGGCAGGAGCGCGTCCTTCTGGAAGCATTTTTACCCGAAACTCCAGTCTGCCTATATGAAACAGCTGGACCGTGTCAGTCTGGATTTGTTCCTGAAGGCAATCAACAAGTCTGTTCCTTCGTTCATCAGAGTCGAGGCAGATGAGTTGACTTATCCGCTTCACATCATGGTGCGATACGAGCTAGAAAAAGCCCTTGTGGAGGGATCTCTTGAAGTTGAGGCCTTGCCAAAGGCATGGAATGAGAAGATGGAGGCCTATCTTGGCATTGTTCCTCCAACGGACAAGCTCGGTGTGCTGCAGGACGTTCACTGGTCAGATGGCCTATTCGGATATTTTCCGTCCTACGCGCTTGGAACAGCTTATGCTGCCCAGATTCAAAACGCACTTTCAAGAGCCCTGGATGTGGACGAATGTCTTGAAAAAGGAGACATGGGCCCTATCAAGGCGTGGCTGAACGAAAACATTCATCAGTATGGACTCACCAAGACGGCGGTAGAGATTATTGAAGAGGCCACAGGTGAACCATTCAGCGCAAGCTATTACACCGAGTATTTGAAATTAAAATACACGAAACTGTATAATTTGTAAAAGGCAGTCCCTTTGAAATCGTGCGAAAAGTACGAATCAAAGGGACTTTTTACGTCCCGGAATCGATTGAAAATACACGGTTTGAACAGATTGCGGAAGGGTATCTAGTTTTTATGTTGAACTTGTTTATTAAGTGAAAAACTGGAATATAAAACCGGAGGAGGTCATGAATTGAAATTAACAGGAAAAGTACTCGTTGCACAAGGTGGCGGTCCAACGGCAGTAATCAATCAGTCTTTAGTTGGTGCCGTACTCGAATCGCGGAAGTTTCAGCAGGTGACAAAGGTTTATGGCGCCCTTAACGGTGTAGAGGGCATCGTTAATGAAGAATTCATTGATCTGACACAGGAAACGACACATAACTTGGAGGTCGTAGCACAAACCCCGAGTTCAGCACTTTTGTCGACACGTGTCAAGCCGGATGTGCATTATTGCATGGACATGTTCAAGGTCATGAAGGCCCATGATATCAGGTATTTTTTCTATATTGGCGGAAATGACTCATCAGACACACTTAAAATTATAAATTCCGCAGCAGAGGAAGCAAAGTATGAGTTGCGGTGCATACATATTCCTAAAACCATAGACAATGATCTGGTTCGCAATGACCACACACCGGGGTTTGGTTCAGCAGCCCGCTTTGTCGGACAGGCCTTTACAGGCGTGAATTTGGATAACAGAGCCTTGCGCGGCGTCTACATAGGCGTTGTAATGGGCCGTCATGCAGGTTTTCTTACAGCTTCATCCATTGTGGGACAAAAGTATCCTGACGATGGTCCGCACCTGGTCTATCTGCCTGAACGCGCATTTAGCATTGATAAGTTTCTAAATGATGTGAAAAGCGTGTATAATAGATTGGGACGCTGTGTTGTAGCCGTTTCAGAAGGTATTCAAGATGAAAACGGTGTGCCAATACTCAAAAAGCTCCAGAAGAATCTTGAAGTCGACCAGCACGGAAACGTGCAGCTGTCGGGTACTGGAGCGCTGGGTGACCTCCTGGCCAAAGAGGTCAAGGATAAGCTTGAAATACCACGTGTCCGCTCAGACACCTTTGGATATCTCCAAAGGTCATTCATGGGCTGTGTGTCTGATGTCGATCAGCACGAGGCGCGTGAGGTGGGTGAAAAAGCGGCGCAGTTTTCAATTTGGAACAATGTTGACGGCTCAATTGTCATTAACCGGACAGGCCATTATTCGGTGAACTATGAATTGGTCGATCTCGCAGAAATTGCAGGAAAGACAAAGCATATGCCAGAAGAATTCATCAATGCAGAAGGAAACAATGTAACTGATGCTTTTCGGTATTATGTCGAGCCGCTTGTCGGCTCAAACTTCCCCGTAGCGAGAAGGTTGAAAGCGCCGATGGCACCTAAAATATTGAAATAGATAGGGGTTAAGCATGTTTAAGAAGCTCTTTGGGGCAAAGCCTGAGTATAAGGATTTGAATGCTCTCGATAGTGAATACGGGACGCTGTTCAAAACATTTCAAGACACATACGAACTTGAAACGATTCAGATTGAAGGACAAGAGCTCAAGTTCTATGATACAAAAGGTGAAAAGCCTCCCCTGCTGATTATTCCTGGATCAACAGGACGGGCAGATGCCTGGTTTCTATATCTTATGAAGCTTCAAGAGCAATACCGTGTGGTTATTGTGGAAGTTCAAGAGGTGGAATATGTCGCGGTTTATTGCAGGCTTCTTGCAGGTCTTCAAGAAGAAATTCTCGGCATCCCCGCAGAGGTCATGGGGCACGCCTTCGGCAGTGCTTTAGCCCAGTGGTACGCTGATCTTTATCCTGAGCAAGTAAGGCGCCTGATACTCTTGGGCGGGTTTGCAAATACAGGCGCAGTGACCAAGAAAACCAGATCAGGATATGAGCGCAGTGTTTTCCGACTGATTAAAGCACTTGAAGATATCAAGTTCAGCGGCATGCAGAAGACGCTCTACAAGCAGGTCGTCAAAGGGGTCGATGTGGCTTTTGTAGATGACAAGCCTTACTGGAAGGCCTTTTACGGGAATATTATGCTGGATACTTCCCAGAAAATGCTTGAATACCTGAACAAGCTCCAGCTGGATTTTTGGAAGCATGTTCAGAAAGACAGGCCTGACTATGCGGGGCGCGTTGTTCTGATAGATGCGAAAACGGAGCTTGATTACGAGCGCGAAGAGAAGAACGCCTTGTTTAAAAGGTATGAAAATGCAGCACGCGTTACTGTAAATGGCAGTGGAAACATGTTTCAGGTACGTGAAATTGAATCCATTATAAAGGAAATGAGGTAATCGTTTTCATTTAATTGGTGAAATTGACCTTAAAGTCCATAAAATGAACAAAAAAACCCGCAATTTTGCGGGTTTTTTCTATTTTTAGGACCTGTGATTGATTATAGAATTTAATTGTAAACGCTGTCTTCATGGGCATGGAAACTGGCGTCGCTAAATTCAGGAATCGGAACGTGAATGATGAAGTGCACGCCATTGTTTTCTGTACTCTTTACTTCGATTTTTCCACCAAGTGTTCTTGTGATGAGATTGTAGACAATATTGAGACCCAGACCTACACCACCCTTGCCACGTTTTGTTGTGAAAAAGGGTTCGAAGACTTTTTCGATATGATCAGGGGCGATGCCCTTTCCGTTATCCGTATAGTGGAAGACTAGGGTCGTGGTGTCTTCCTCTTCAACAAGAAGCTTTATATGACCATTTTCCTGATCTTCAAACCCATGAACCAGTGAGTTCATAACCAGGTTGGTAATGATTTGGGTCAGGATGCTCGGGTAACTCAATATGGTAATATCCTTGGGACATACGAGTTCAAAGGAGTGGCTGGTATGCTTAAGCTGTGGACTCAGACTCTGAATAATCCCGTCAAGATACTCATAGAGGTTGAACTCGCGGATTTCTTCAGTGGACTGGTCGACTGCAATTTGCTTGAATTTGTTAACAAGGCCGGCCGCATTCTTCAAGTTTGCAAGTATGAGCTTTGTCGTATCCTGCATATTTTCAAGAAATTCTTCCAGATGAGCTTTGGTAAGACCGTTGTTGCTGAATATATCGACCATTTCATTACACTCTCTTTCAAGAAATGAAATGGAAGTGATACCGATGCCAAGCGGTGTGTTGATTTCGTGGGAAACGCCAGCTACAAGGCGGCCAAGCGCTGCCAGTTTTTCAGATTCAATCAGCTGATTTTGTGTTTCGCGTAGGGATTCCAGAGATTCTTCCAACAGATTGTTGGACTCTTCCAGCTGATTCTGTTTCATCTGGAGCTTATACATGGAAAGCTCAAGCTCTCTGTTGGTTTCATTAAGCAGGTATGCCCGGCGTTCCACCTTGGCTTCAAGTCTGCCATTCAGGTCTTCCAGCTTAGATTCGGCATGCTTAAGATTTGTGATATCTATGGTTACAACGAGTATACCCCATTTGTTTCGTTTCCAAATGAAGTAAGGAATCTTTTTGATCCATAGAACGTGCAGGGCATTGCTGTGATCCGGCATTTCGAGTTCTTCTATTACAATGGGTTCTCTCTTTTTAAAGAGAATATCATTCCCTGCATTGATTTTTTCAATCAGCTCAGGTTCCAGATTTGTGAAAAGCTCCTGGTCGGTCTTGCCGATGACCTGGTCTTTTGTAAAATTGAAAAACTCAAGGAATGCTGTGTTTACCAGAACAAATCTGCCCGTATCGTCTTTGGCGAATATGTGATAAGGAACGAGATCAATCAGACTGCTGAGTTCCCGTTCTGTGAGTTCGAGCTCGTTGTTCATCTGGGTAATCTGATGGTTTTTTGCCAAGAGTTCTTCCTGAATGCTCATTCTGAGTTTCAGTTCATTCTGAAGCTTTTCCGTCTGCAGGGCAACTTCTCTCCTGAGAAGACGGTTCCAGAGCAGAAAGGCACCGATGACGAGAAATGTAAAAATGAGTATGCCCGTGCCTATCCAAATGATTTTGCTGTCAATGGTGCTCGCGCTTGCAGAAGCAATCCACTTGGATTTGATTTTCAGGTAATCTTCATCAGGCATGGAAGCAATGGCCTTATTCATGATGCCAACAAGAATATCATAGTCATCTCTTGCAGCGAAGCAGAGACTGTAGTAATAATCGATGTCACCTGCAGAGCGCAGATTTGAAATTCCAAAATCAGTGATATAGTGACTGCCCTGAGCAATGTCAAGCACAAGCGCGTCAATGGAGCCAAAAGAAAGCTGTTTTAGGGCGTCTTCAACGCTGTCATACTTGACCAAATCAATTTCTGGATATTTCAGTTCAAGATAATCTGCAACGGCATAGTCGTTCATGATACCGGTCTTTACATTAAGCAGATCTTTTTCGGAAAGATTGCCTGTAAAATCTTCGCGAACAAGGATGGTATTGCCAAGAGAGAGGTAGACGTCGGAGAAGTTGAGATATTTTTGCCGAGCGGGTGTTTTTGAGGCACTCACCATATCGATTTCTTTATCCTCAACGGCATCAAGCACGCCTGTCCAGTTTTTGAATTTCACATATTCGAACTGAATGCCATAGTTTTCGCCGACCCAGTTGAGGTAGTCAATGGCAATCCCCTTCACATCCCCGTTGTCATCGATGTATTCCATGGGTGCAAAGGTCGGATCAGGGGCATAATAAATAACTGGATGCGCGTCCAGCCAAGTCTCTTCCTCATAGTTGAGATCGAATTCAGAAGCAGAAAAATTAAGGGTTCCAGAAAAGAGCAGTATTAGTAGAATGACCAGTGTTTTATGAAATATGTCTCTGTAGCGCATAGTTGCCTCCGTTTGGGTTTTATCTATAGTTTTATACCCTTATTCGATGTGCGGACACAGGGAATACGTATGAAAATGCAGTTGTTTTTGAATAAATTATTATAAAGAAATGCGATTCTTTGTGAATGTGTATAGAATTAGAATAAAGTACACAGAATTGTGGTACTATATCTGATAGCTTGGGGTTTCCCAAGAAATGAAAATAGTTGAGAACATCATTGATCATGTTAAATGACAAGGAGTGAAATAGTATGGCACAAATTAAAGTGAATCTATCGAAAAGTGGTCTTGCACAATCTGATCTGGAAAAACTTCAGAGTCAAATCGCATCTGCACACGAGATGCTCCACGAAGGTACGGGAAAAGGCAACGACTTCATCGGGTGGGTAGATCTTCCTGAAAACTATGACAAGGAAGAGTTCTCGCGCGTCAAGGCAGCGGCTAAGAAAATTCAGGACACAGCAGATGTACTGATTGTTATTGGTATCGGCGGGTCCTATCTGGGTGCACGCGCTGCAATTGAAGCGCTGACACATTCTTTCTACAACACTTTGCCAAAGGGTGAGCGTAAAACGCCAGAGGTGTATTTCGCAGGCAACAGCATCAGTGGAAAATATCTGGCTGATCTGATCGATGTCATTAAGAATAAGGATGTTTGCCTGAATGTCATTTCCAAGTCAGGTACGACAACAGAGCCTGCAATAGCATTCAGGATTCTAAAGGGCTATGTTGAAGAAAAGTACGGAAGAGAAGAAGCTAAGAATCGTATTTTTGCAACGACAGACAAGGCGCGTGGTGCCCTTAGAACCCTGGCTGACCAGGAAGGCTACGAAACATTCATTATTCCAGATGATGTTGGTGGAAGATACTCAATCCTGACACCTGTAGGCCTCTTGCCAATCGCTGTTGCGGGCATTGATATTGATGCCATGATGCACGGTGCCAAGGAAGCCCGTGATGAGTACAGCAATCCGGATCTTGCTGCAAATACATGCTACCAGTATGCGGCAGCTCGAAACCTGCTCTACACAGGCGGTAAGAAAATTGAGGTTATGGTAAACTACGAGCCGTCCATGGCCTATATTTCAGAATGGTGGAAGCAGCTGTACGGCGAGAGTGACGGCAAGGATGGCAAAGGTCTGTTCCCGGCGTCTGTAAACTTCTCAGCTGACCTGCACTCAATGGGTCAGTACATTCAAGATGGCGAGCGTCACCTGTTTGAGACTGTGCTCAATGTGGATAGTGCAGAACGCGATATCCAGGTGCCTTTCGATGAAGCAAATCTTGACAGTCTGAACTACCTGCACGAGCAAACCATGGAATTCGTAAATAAGAAAGCATTTGAAGGAACACTGCTTGCCCATGTCGATGGCGGCGTTCCAAATGTAGTCCTTGATATTCCTGAAATGAATGCCTTCTATTATGGAAAGCTGATGTACTTCTTTGAAAAGGCTTGCGGCATCGGTGGCTACCTGATGGATATCAACCCATTTGACCAGCCGGGTGTTGAGGCATACAAGAAGAATATGTTCGCGCTGCTTGGCAAACCTGGTTTTGAAGATTTGAGAGCTGAACTGCTGAAAAAACTATAGAAAAAGGAGCTTTCTTATAATGTATATAGGAATTGACTTAGGGGGAACGAACATCGCAGCCGGTTTGGTGCGCAAAAGCGGTGAAGTCGTGAAAATAAAATCCATTCCGACGGGTAAGGAACGGGGATTTGACGCGGTCGCAGCCGATATTCTCTCCCTTGCCAAAGAACTTATTGAAGAGGCAGATGAACGTGTTGAGGGCGTCGGCATCGGTGTGCCGGGTGTTGTTGACAATGACCTTTCGATGATATATTACTGTACAAATTTGGAGTGGTACGATAAAGATCTGGGCAATCTCCTGTCAAAGGAACTGGGCATACCGGTCCTCGTTGACAACGATGCCAATCTTGCGGCACTTGCCGAGGTTGAGGTTGGTTCGATGAAAGAGGCTCAAAATGCTGTAATGCTTACCTTGGGTACTGGAATAGGCGGCGGCGTTGCCGTGAACGGCAGTATTCTAAGGGGGTCACATGGTCTCGGATCAGAAATTGGTCACATGATCATAGGGGATAATTTCTACAACTGCAACTGTGGCAATAACGGGTGCTTTGAGACATTTTCCTCAGCGACAGCAATCATACGTTACGCTGAAAAGCTTGTAAAAGACGGCGCATATCCGGAATCTGACCTGCACAGCATCTATGCAAGTCGCGGTCTGAATGCCAAGACAATCATTGACGCTGCAAAGGCAGGGGATGCACTAGGACTGGATGCATTCAACCGACTTGTGAAGTATCTGGCGATTGGCGTTATCAACATCATCAATATTTTTGATCCTGAAATGATCGCTTTTGGTGGTGGTGTGGCACACAGCGGCGCATTTCTCATCGACAGCCTGAGTGAAAAAGTTAATGAAATGGTATTCATTAAGAATTTCCCAAGCGCAAAGCTTGTTCTGGCTGAACTCGGAAATGACGCGGGTGTCATTGGGGCAGCCATGCTTGCTAAAACGGAAATATAAGTAAAAGAACAAGTTCGTCGAAGTTTTGAATAGTTTGGATTTTGTCGACCTTGTAGACAACCTGGAGGGGTGCCATTGGCACCCCTCAGACTGTAGAAAAACTCCGAAATACTGCGTTGCAGGAAAAAATTCGCTCAAATCACGTACGTTAGTACGCTCATAGAGCGGATTTTATCCGCGCCTTGTCTTTCGAAGTTTTCTAAAGTATACCAGATTGTCGACTTTGTAGACAACCTGAGGGGGTGCCATTGGCACCCCTTTTCATATTTTTTGGCCAAGTCCTTTTAAAACCTGGGAACTTAGGTATATCTTAAAGGTAAGTGCCTATGGATAAGACGCTAAAAGGAGGGGTTGCTTGTGAAAAAGGGTGAACTCAAAATATTCTATGGAAGCTCTGGTGGACGGTTTGCACGGCGAATGAGTCGATATATGCATGTGGACACCGGAAAGACCAATGTTTTTCGCTTTACAGAAGGGAATACCTTTGTCAAGGTGAATGAGCCCATTCGTGAGCAGGACTTTTTTTTGGTGCATCCGATTGGCCTTGACCCCAATAACGAGTTTATGGAGCTGGTCTTTTGGATAGATGCAGCCAAAAGGGCAAGCGCCAGAACGGTCACGGTCATCATGCCTTATTTTTCATATGCAAAGGCAGATAAGAAGGATGAACCCCGTGTGTCAATCCGTGGCCGCGTATGTGCTGATTTACTTGAACGTGCGGGAGCCGACCGCATCATTACCATGGATTTACATAGCCCTCAGGTCCAGGGATTTTTCACTAAGCCTGTTGACCACTTGTTTGCCATGCCGCTTCTTGCAAATAGAATCGAACAGTACGGACTAGATAATCTGGTGGTCGTTTCACCAGATGCAGGTTTTGTTGCCGATGCGAGACGCTATGCGAATCGGTTGGGAACAGGCCTTGTCATAGGAAACAAGTTCAGGTCCGGTCATGATGAGAATGCAGAAATCCTGGAAATCATAGGAGACGTAAAGGGAAAGAACTGCATTATTGTAGATGACTTTTCCATTTCCGGCGGCACGCTGTGTCATCTTGCCCAGCGGCTAAAGGAGGAAGGCGCCAACCGTATCTTCGCTGCTTTATCCCATATTTTATTGAATGAAAAAGGCGTTGAGCGCATTGAGAATAGCCCCATAGAAATGCTGATCAGCACTGATTCGGTTTATAATCCGGCGGTTCTGAGTTCCGAACGCATTGAGCTCATTTCCGTTGCGCCGCTCTTTGCAGAAGCGGTCATGCGGATTGTAAACAGAGAGTCCCTGGGCGGACTTTTCGATAAAATACCCGAGACTGTTTTTGAACAGTCTATGCTGCTGACCAAAATCGAATAATAAAGTGTCTAAAGGTATATTATAGCAAAACAGGAGTGTGAAATCCGCATTCCTGTTTTGTGATTTAAGGGAATATGTGAAAATCCCTTAAAATATAAATGGGTATGTAAATATCATTTAATATAATGCATGTACACAATAAATACACGGTGCTAAAATAACATTGAAGATAAAGAGATAAGGCGTCGAGCGCAAATGGAGGATTTAATCATGAGATCATTATCTGAAAAGCATGCTGCGATTCAACCGTCAGTAACCCTTGCGATTACTGCAAAAGCCAAAAAAATGAAGGCGGATGGCATCGATGTGTTGAGTTTTGCGGCTGGCGAGCCAGACTTTAAGACACCAGAACATATCAGAAATGCTGCAATCCGTGTAATTGAATCTGGAAATACTGGATATACAGCTGCAAGCGGTATTCCTGAGTTGAAGCAGGCCATCTGTGAAAAACTTGAGAAGGATAACCAAGTCAAATACAAGCCAGAGCACATTGTGGTATCCAGTGGTGCCAAGCATTCCCTGTTCAATGCACTACAGGTTGTGCTGAATCCAGGAGAATCTGTCATTTTTGCAGCACCATTCTGGGTAAGCTATCCAGAGCTTATCAAAATGGCTGGCGGTGTTCCGGTTCAAGTCATGACAACTGAAGAGGGCGGATTCAAGCTCACGCCTGAGCTTCTTGAAGCTGTTAGAACGGAAGAGACAAAGGCAATCATCATCAACAGTCCAAACAATCCAACGGGAACAGTTTATTCTGAGAATGAACTGAAGGCGATTGCCGAGTGGGCTGTTGCCCACAATCTATATATTATCTCCGATGAGATCTACGAAAAACTGGTTTATGGAACAGCCCATGTTTCCATGGCATCTTTCGGGGAGGCTGTTAAAAAACGTACAATTATCGTGAATGGCATGTCAAAAGCATATGCTATGACAGGATGGAGAATTGGCTATACTGCATCAAACCTTGAAATTGCAAAAATGATGAGTAATATTCAGTCCCATGCAACTTCAAACCCAAACACAATTGCACAGTATGCGGCACTTGAAGCAATCAGCGGTGATCAGGAGCCTCTGGAAGCTATGGTGAATGAGTTTTCTGCACGTCGCGACTTTATGGTTGATCGCGTAAACAGCATTGAAAATCTAAGCTGTCGTAAACCAGAGGGTGCATTCTATGTCATGGTCAATATTGAAAAAATCATTGGGAAGACACTGGATGGTAAAGTGATCAAGGACTCCATGGCATTTGCAGAGTACCTGCTGGACGCATCGCAAGTTGCAGTCATTCCGGGTGCTGGCTTTGGCGTAGACAACTACGTACGCCTTTCATATGCAACTTCTATGGACAATATCATCCGTGGTCTTGACCGAATTGAAGCAGCTGTAAAATAGGTATTTGAGAGAATTTATATAAACCCTACACGAATCTATGGATAACCATTTAGTGATAATGGTTATCCATAGATTTTTTCTATATACAAATATATGGATTTGATGTAATTTTTATCAAAACATAGTCAATTTGTTAACAAAAAATATGGATTTATGTAGCCTGATTGTCCTAATCAAAGGAACATTCCAGTAGGCAGTTTCAATATTGAGAGTCCCTGTGAGGTATTGGTAAAAATAGGGGTGATAATGCCGGTGGGAATTATATATGTCGTGAAAATTGAGGAAATATGCGTAAGTCGTAATTGATTGTCTATTCACTAACAAAGATATAAAAAGTTGGTCTTTGAATGTATGGCTCCAAATTGGATATAATTAACTCGAAAAGTCTGAAATTTCAGATAAAGGAGATGTCTAATATGATGCAGATGGAGATGCTGTTTAGTGAAGTGGACGAGATTATGGATACGTATGGGCGAAAGGCTTCGAATCTACTGCCCATTTTGACAGATGTGCAGAGCCGAGTCGAAAGAAACTATGTTCCTGAAGAAGTTGTGGAGTACGTTGCCTGCGGACTTTGTCTTCCAACCAGCAGGGTATATGAGGTGCTTACTTTTTATGCGGCGCTGAGTGACCGGCCGCGGGGCAGGCATATCGTACAGGTATGTGACAGCACAGTGTGCAGGGTCAACAAAAATACGGATCTGATAGCCATCCTGGAGCGTGTCTTAAGAGTGGAAGTTGGCAACACCAGAGCAGATGGCGAGGTTACGCTTGAATACACCCCTTGCTTTGGCGCATGTGATATTTCACCAGCGATAAGGATAGACAAGAAGGTTTACGGAAACCTGACGGAAGAAAGGCTGATGGCACTGCTTGACAAGCATATAGGAGGCGACCGGTTATGAAAAGGACTGCGAGTCTGATTACGGGCAATTTTAAAAAGTACGATCCCTATGATGTGGAATCCTACATGCAAGCTGACGGCTTTAAGGCGCTCCATCTGGCACTGGCTATGGGTGCTGCCGAGATCATTGATGAAATAGAGGCCTCTGGACTCAAGGGGCGTGGTGGCGCTGCCTATCCGACCGGCCTTAAGTTCAGACAGTCCAGGGCAATAGAATCAGAGATAAAGCATCTCATTTGCAATGCTGATGAAGGGGAGCCGGCAACCTTTAAGGACCGGTATCTGATCGAATACGATCCTTACGGCGTCATAGAGGGCATGATTATAGCTGCCTATGCAACCAATGCGACAAATGGATATCTCTACATAAGAGAAGAATACGGCTATCTGAAGCCCATGCTCGAAACGGTTCTCGATGTTTTGAGAAGCAAGGGCATTTTAGGAAGAAACATATTGAACACAGGCTTTAGTTTCGATATTGAAATTTTTTCAGGTGCAGGTGCCTACATATGCGGCGAAGGCAGCTCGCTGATCGAGTCCATGGAAGGAAAAGCGGGAAGGCCAAGAATAAAACCGCCTTATACCAAAGTATGTGGCTTCAATCAGCAGCCAACGCTAGTTCATAACGTTGAGACATTTGCAGCCATAAAGAGTATATTGTTTCACGGAACGGATATGTTCACGCGGTATGGCACGGAAAAGAGCAGGGGGACCAAGGTGATCAGCCTCTGCGGCAATGTGAAGGCACCTGGTGTTTACGAAGTGCCTTTTGGCATTACACTGCGTGAAATTGTCGAGGATATCGGGGGCGGGACGAAGGCGGGGCACGACGTGAAGTTTATTCAGCTAGGGGGTGCTTCAGGTGCTCTCATGCCAAAATCACTTCTCGACACACCCTATGCCTATGAGACCTTGAAGGACCATGGCCTGGAAATAGGTTCAGGCGCTGTCCTTGTAGCAGATGATACCAATAGAATCATTGATTTCTTGGACTCGGTTCAAGCCTTCTTTCTTCATGAAAGCTGTGGCAAATGCACGCCGTGCAGGGAAGGAAACCGGCAGCTGAGCAATATTCTGACCCGGATGAAATCTGGGGAGGCAACCGCCAAGGATGTTTCAAGCGTTGAGCATATTGCAAATGTGATGCGACATGCTTCTTTCTGTGGTCTTGGGAAAACTGCGCCTACGGCAGTGCTGTCGGCGATCAGATACTTCTCGGATGAGCTGTTCAGCAAGGGGGATGCATATGAAGAAATGTAGGGTGGTCATAGATAATAAAGAGGTTCTTGTCGATGAAGGAACGACAATCCTTGAAGCGGCAAAGCTTGCCAACATAAAGATTCCGACGCTTTGCCATCATCCAGCCCAGTCCATTAAGGCGAATTGCAGAATATGCCTGGTTGAGACCGGCAGAGATAAGCTTGTTACAGCCTGCTCAACGCCTGTGTGGGATGAAATGAAGGTTAAGACAAATTCCAAACTCGTCAGGGAAACACAGAAGGGTGTCCTGGAGCTCATATTGGCCAATCATGATCAGGATTGCCTGCGATGCGTCAGAAATGGAAACTGCGAGCTTCAGAGTTTGTGCGAAATGTTCAATATATCGCGGACCAGTATTGAGGATGTGACACTAGGTGATGTGGCTGTGGATTCAAAGCCTATGGATTGCTTAAACCCGAGTATCGTTCGGGATTATTCCAAATGCATCAAGTGCAATAGGTGTGTTGAAACCTGCCAGTCTGTTCAGGATGCAGCCATACTGGCGCCTACGAATCGGTCCATAGACTATGTGATTCAGCCTGCCTTTGGCAAGACACTTGACCAGACGCTTTGCACATACTGTGGGCAGTGCATTACCGTATGCCCGGTTGGGGCAATTTATGAACGGGATTATATCGACCAGGTTTGGGATGCGATTGACGATGAGAATACACATGTCCTCGTTCAGATAGCACCTGCTGTTCGCGTCGCAATTGGCGAAGCCTTCGGATTTGAACCGGGATACAATGGCGCGGGAAAAATTGCGGCTTCCTTGAGGCGCATGGGATTTGACAGAGTATTTGACACCAACTTCACAGCGGATCTCACCATTATTGAGGAGGGTCATGAGCTCTTAAATCGAATGCAGAATGGTGGAAAACTGCCAATGATTACATCTTGTTCTCCGGGATGGATCAATTATATGGAAGGGTTTTTCCCGGATCTGATCGACAATATTTCGACCTGCAAGTCGCCCCAGCAGATGTTTGGAACCCTTTCTAAAACCTATTATTCAGAAAAGTCAGGCATACATCCTTCAAAGATATTCACAGTCTCAGTCATGCCATGCACCGCAAAGAAATATGAGGCACAGCGGTCTGAAATGAACACTTACGGAGCGGTTGATGTGGATGCGGTCCTGACAACGCGGGAGCTCGCACGGATGATTAAGATGTCTGGTGTTGATTTCAATACAATTATGGAGGAACAGTTTGATGACCCATTTGGAATCGCAACAGGTGCTGCAGTGATTTTCGGGGCAACGGGTGGTGTTATGGAGGCTGCACTCCGTACGGTATATGAGGTCGTCACAGGTGAAGAACTTGAAGCGCTTGATTTTTATGAAGTGAGAGGTCTCGATGGAATCAAGGAGACTGAAATCATAATGAATGGCTCATCTGTGAAGGTCGCAGTGGCGAGTGGACTTTCCAATGCCAAGAAACTTATGAAGGCAGTTCGGGAGGGACGCTCAGACTATGCCTTTATTGAAATAATGGCCTGTCCTGGTGGTTGTCTGGCTGGTGGCGGTCAACCCATCTCCTCCGACCCGGAGGTGAAGGAAAAGAGAATGCGTGGCATTTACGGCATTGACAGGCATAAGGTACTCAGAAAGTCACACGAGAACCCTGCGGTAGAGAAGCTATACAGCGAGTTCTTGGGAAGTCCAAACAGCCATAAAGCCCATGCGCTTCTTCATACCCAGTATAGGGCAAAGTCTATGACACGCGTTAAATAATGTGTGAAGAAAGAAAACATAGAGTGTGCAAGGCCACGTCGCGGTAGCCCTTTACCGCAAATAAAAAAGAGTGTCGACCGACACTCTTTTTTATGCTTATTGCTGTTTAATCGTTTTAAATCGCTTTGATGATTTGTAAATCAAATCGGTCAAAGACTCCAGCGATACGCCGTAAATTGCCCCACACAGCAAACCTGCAATTGCTGTTATATAGTCGCCGGCAATACCATAAGTTACAAAACAGCCTATAAATGCCGTTGGTATGACACTCAATACGCCGATTTGTGATTGCCAGCACATCATGAACGAGATTGCACCTGCTGTCAAAGCGCCGATGCCTGCTACTGGAAATGCAGTACATAGTGCGATTGCGACAGTGGCCCACAAGACTCCGGATAGATTACCAAAGACTGATTTGATAGCACCTTCAAGTTTGCCGCCGCCGACGAAGAAGCTCGTGCATCCGGCAAAACCGATCCAGGCAGGTATGCCCAGAAGTGTGCTGATTTCGATCCAAGCTGCAGCGAGAACGCTTGCGGCAATGGACATTGACATGACATAGCTGATGGTGATCATCCTCCCTGTTCATAAAGTGATATACGGGTAATTCAATACACCGTTATCGGGGGAGATACAACATTATAACATGCAGCATTTCCAAGGAACAGAGCTAGGACAAGAGGCAGAATTGTGTGAAGATTCAGAGCGGAGGGAAGACCTGATTCTCTTGCTGAATGCCAGGTATAATAGAGGTCAACGGAAGGTGTTATTGTTCGTTAGCGCCATGATTTTGGGGTAAATAGATATCGTTGAGTTTTTAAGACTTCAACATATTGAAATGAGAATGGAGGAGAATCATGAAGCACGAATGGAGAAAGCATGAGCGAGAGCTCTATTTACCTAAAAGAGAGCTTGCAATCATCAATATACCAGACTTTAAATTTTTTACAATCAAGGGGAAAGGCAATCCGAACGGTGAACATTTCAGTGCCTATATAGAAGTCTTATATGCCCTCTCCTATGCAGTCAGAATGTCTTACAAAACGGATAGGGTTCCAGTCGGGTATCAAGAGTATACGGTTTATCCCCTTGAAGGTGTCTGGGACTTGAGTGAGCAGGGCAGGAAAAGCAATACAGGTGAGATCGACAAGGACGAACTGATTTTTACATTGATGATCAGACAACCCGATTTTGTGACTGCGGAGTTTGGAGAAGAAATAATTGAAAGTGTTAGGGTTAAGAAAAAGCTTGAATTGCTTGACCAAGTGAGCTTTGAAAGCATAGAGGAGGGGCGATGTCTTCAGATGATGCATATTGGACCCTATGATGATGAGGCCAAAAGCTTCAGCAAAATGCAGACCTACTGCGATGAAAACGGGATTATTAGAAAAAGGAAGCAGCATCGGGAAATCTACTTGAATGATTTTAGAAAGGTCACACCTGAAAAACTGAAAACTGTTTTGCGGTTTGAGATCCTATAAAATGCCAGAGCAACCTACCGGCTGCTCATGTCGTTGGGTACGCTATTTACAGATGTGCATGCTTTAGTGAGAACAGCACTGTGCAATCGAAGATTGGTGGGGCGCTTGACGCGACTAATAGTTTTATATAGAAATGCCAGAGCAACCTATCGGCTGCTCATGTCGTTTGACACGCCATATACAGATAAGAAAACAAGCTCCAATTTGTGTGTAAACACAAATTGGAGCTTGTTTTCTTATCTGTGCATTTCTTTGTTTTTCACGTAAAAAAAAAGGATGAACCGGGGGGATTCATCCTTTGAGTTTGAAGCATGATTCGTTCGGCTTTCGCCCGAATATGCTGTGGGGGGATAGCAAGCATATACTTGCTAAAAAATAAAAAAGCTTAATTCATTGAGAGCATAGTGGAAAATTTATTTCGTGACCAATTAAATTATACGAGCTATGAAAAATAACGTCAATGCACTGAAAAAACTAAGAAACGTTTTCATAAAACAAAGAAACGTTTTCACAAAAATGTTGGCAAAATATCAATTGTTAAAACAAAATATTCATACAGTATTAAAATGATTTTTGCCGTGTTATAATTGAGTGAAACAGTCGGAATTAAATCGAATTTTTGGAGGTCGTATGAATGGTTTTGAAACACAACAAGCAATGCCTTGTTGAGGCCCTGCAACGATATCTGCTGGTCAGCAGAAAGGGCTGTATGATGAACTGAATGAGAAGGACAGAATACTGTCTGCGATTGAGGGCGAAATCGTGACAGCGCTCGGTCCAGTTAAAAGATTGTCTTCTCTTGTGACTCAATCAGATAAAAGAATGAATGCACTAATCCGTCAGAGTCCGCTCAGGAATAACTGGAAAGTTACACCGGGTGTATATGCCGTTGGCAATCCAAATGATATGTCGGATGTTTTTGTCACTGGAAACTATAAGACCAGTGTCGACTTTTTGCGCGGGTCTGTGCCGGGAAATTCATGGATTATTGTTCTGGACACGCATGGCATCAATGTCTGGTGTGCCGCTGGCAAAGGTACTTTTGGAACGCAGGAAGTCGTAAGACTCATTGAAAAATGCAGTTTGAAGGAACTGGTAAGCCATAGACGGATCATACTTCCGCAGTTGGGAGCACCGGGTGTAAGTGCATTTGAAGTAAAACAGAAAACAGGTTTTACAGTTGTTTATGGACCTGTGCGTGCAGAAGACATCAACACATTTGTTACTGCGGGTTATAAGGCTTCAAAGGATATGAGGCGGGTGCGTTTTGAGTTGGGTGAACGCATGATTCTAACACCGCTTGAGTTTATTCAGTCTTTGAAATTCACAGCTGTTGCGGTGGTCCTGTTCGTGTGCTTAGCCATAGCGGGCAAGTATGATTTCACAGATACAAGCTGGATTTCTCAGCTTTTGGTTTGGGGCGTCAGCATCAGCTTTTTCGGATCGGTACTTTTTCCAGCAGCTTTGCCGGCATTAAAAGGAAACTGGTTTACGGTGCGCGCCATACCCATTTCTGCAGTTTGGGCCGTGGGAACCTTCGCGTGGGTGACGCGAAGCGGGAGTTCCTATTTTGAGGCAGCGGGAATGTGTTTGATTGGTGCAGCACTGATTGAATACTATGCCCTTAATTTCACTGGAGCAACACCGATTACATCCTATACGGAAACGACAAATGAAACATTGAAAGTATTGCCGATTCTAATTGGCGTAGCAGTTGTAGGGGGGCTCGTCTATGGGCTCGCAATGTTGCAGGTGGGCATATGAAGATAAACTTCACAGAAGAAAAATGCATTATGTGCGGCATGTGTGAGAATGTCTGTCCGCATGGGGTATTTGACAGTCAGGCGGGCAAGCTCCAAATCGTCAACGAACCGGCTTGCATAGAATGTGGCGCCTGCCAAAGAAATTGTGTTACAGGGGCCATACGAATCAATACTGGCGTTGGCTGAGCGATTGCCATTATTAATGGAAAACTCACTGGAAGTGAGTCGTGTAAATGCTAACTGAATTTGAAAGGGACTGCCTATTGGATAAGCAGTCCCTTTTTTTACTGCATTTCAGTGGGCTGCTATGTGCGAAAGGTTACTGTGTATTTCATTTCTGTTAAAAATGCACAAAAAAACTGCCTGAAATTTTTCAGGCAGTTTGATAGCTACTGTATAATTATAGATTACTTAGGATTGTTTTTAACTTTTTCGGCCATGGCTTTACCAAGCTCTGCCAGCTTTTCAAATTCAGCCTGCTTCGGCGTATATTTTGCTTCAATGGATTCGCCAACACGTTCCCATTTCACTTTTTCAGCAAAAATATCCAGTTCCTTCACACCGCCGCCGCTCCAGGACATATTGCCAAACACACCAAGGTATCTGTTTTTCAGGCCTGTATGCTCCAGCTTGTTAATAACCGCTTCCATAGCAGGGAACACATGTGTGTTGTACGCGCAAGACCCAAGGATGACACCTTTGAATCTCCATACATCGCTCAGAATATAAGACAAGTGTGTCTTGGATGCATCATACACTCTGACATTTCGAACACCTTGCTCTGAAATGATGCGGGCGATATAATCAGCCATTTTTGCAGTATTGCCGTACATTGTACCATAAACGATAACAACGCCTTCTTCTGCTTCGTAGCGGCTCCATTTATCGTAGTAATCTACAATTGTTCCTGGGTTGGTTCTCCATACCGGACCGTGTGTAGGCGCAATAATACTGATTTCTACATCGGACAGACGTTTAAGTGCACGTTGTACGATTGGGCTGTATTTGGCAACGATATTTGAGTAATAGCGTCTGATTTCATCTTCATAGTACTCAACGTTGACTTCTTCATCAAAAATACCGCCATCAAGAGCACCGAAACCACCAAAAGCATCCATAGAGAACAGAATCTTTTCAGTCTGGTCATAAGTCATCATTGTTTCTGGCCAGTGAATCATTGGGGTAATAAAGAATGTCAGTTTGTGGTGACCTAGGTCTAGAACATCGCCCTCCTTGATTTCGTAGAGGTTCTCTGTGATGTCATAGAAGCCGCGGATGAAGTCGTGTGTCTTGCTGTTTCCGACAATCTTACAGTCTGGATACTCGCTGACAACAGCGCGAATTGAGCCTGAATGATCAGGTTCCATGTGGTTTACAATCAGATAGTCAACTTTCTTATCGCCGATGATTTCCTTGATTTTTGCAAGATACTGATCCGTCTTGTTGAATTTTACAGTATCGAGAATGGCAACCTTTTCATCGTCGATCAAGTAAGAATTGTATGTAACACCCTTCTCAAGGGGCCAAAAGTTTTCGAAAAGAGTCGTCTCACGGTCGTTGACGCCAATCCAGTGCAACTTGTCAAGAATAGGTACTCTGCAGTCCATTGATTCATCTCCTTATATACTTTTCCATAATGTGGGGCATATCTGTTAAAGACTATACCCACATTTATACTCAAGTCAGTACTTTCCCGCCATTATTATAAACAAAAAAAACTCAAAATACCATAAAAATGGTGTATTTTGCAGTGGAAATACGTCTCTAATGCCATTTAAATGAATCGGTACAGAAAAACCAGCACAAGGATGTGCTGGTTTTATGCTTTAGCCAGTGTTTATACTTTCAGAATACGGGCTGCATTGAGTACAGCGAGAACAGCCACGCCTACGTCGGCGAAAATGGCCATCCACATGGTTGCAATGCCCAGTGCGCCGAGAATCATGACAGCCACCTTAATGCCCAAGGCGAAAATAATATTTTGCAGGACGATGTTACGTGTAAAACGTGAAATGTGAATTGCTTCGGCAATCTTTGAGGGTTCATCAGTCATGAGAACGACATCTGCAGCCTCAATTGCGGCGTCAGACCCAAGTGCCCCCATGGCAATGCCGACATCGGCACGTGCAAGAACAGGTGCGTCATTTACGCCATCACCAACAAAGGCAAGGGTTCCGGTCGAACCATACTTTTCTTCGAGCGCCTCGACGGCGAAAACCTTGTCTTCTGGGAGTAACTCCGATTTGAAGCCATCAAGGTCCAGCGATCTTGCAGTGAGTTCAGCTGCCCCCCTAGTATCACCAGTCAGCATTTCAATATGTGAAATGCGTTCTTTTCTCAGGGCGGAAATCGCTGCAACTGCGTCTGCCTTAGGGAGGTCTGCAATCTGAATCCATCCCTTATAGGTGCCGTTGACAGCCACATAAACAGCTGTACCCACATCAGGCGCTTGTTCAAATTCTATGTTTTCCTTTTTCATAAGGCGCATATTGCCGGCCAGAATGACTTCGGAACCGCGTGTTGCCTTAACCCCGTGTCCCGGAATATCCTCATAAGCATCAACCATCATGCTTTCTTGAGTGAGTCCAGCACGATCGACAATGGATTTCGCTATGGGGTGGTTTGAGTGTGCCTCTGCGATGGCAGCCCACTTGAGAAGGGTTTCTGTGCTCGTTCCATTCACAGGGAGAAGGGTTTCTACTTTGAACTTACCTTCAGTGAGTGTACCGGTTTTATCAAATACAACCGTCTTCAAACTATAAAGGGCATCCAGATACTGCCCGCCTTTTATGAGGATGCCTTTTTTTGAAGCTGCACCGATACCTCCGAAGTAGCCCAGCGGTATGGATACGACCAGGGCGCATGGGCATGAGACAACTAGAAATATCAGGGCTCTCTTAAGCCAGACTGACCAGAGCCCTCCAAGAACCAGAGGCGGAATGACTGCCAGTGCAAGTGCAGAGAATACAACTACTGGTGTGTAGTAGCGTGAAAACCGTGTAATGAACTTCTCTGTTTCTGACTTCTTGGCAGCTGAATGCTCGACGAGCTTCATAATCCGTGCCACTGTTGAGTCTTTAAAAGGCCGTGTCACCTCAATTGTAATTGAAGCATTCTGATTGACTGCACCGCTGAGAACTTCATCCCCTTTTTCCACAGCGCGGGGAATAGATTCGCCTGTAAGGGCAGAGGTATCAAGTGTGCTCTGGCCCGATAACACCACGCCGTCAAGAGGTACCTTTTCGCCAGGCTTTATCAGCAGCTTCTGACCAATGGTAACGTGCTCTGGCTTAACCACAGTCATATTGAATCCGTCAATAACAGTAGCGAAATCAGGTTTGATGTTAAGGAGGCTCTGTATAGATTTTCTGGAGTTATTGACTGCTCGGTCCTGGAAGGCTTCGCCAATTTCGTAAAAGAGCATTACAGCAGCGGCTTCGCGCCACTCTCCAAGTCCCAAGGCTCCAAAGGTTGCTACTGCCATGAGGAAGTTTTCATCGAAAAGCTGTCCGTTGCGCATGCCTTTAAAAGCCCGCTGTAGTACTGGAAGACCGGCAATCAGGTAAGCTGCAAGCGTGAGGGCAATGAGCAGGAAGTCATTGTGCTTGGCGAAGAAACTCCCCGCAAACAGTGCCAGCGCACTTCCAAGCCGAACGGTTTGGAGGGAGTAGCCCAAGAAAGTTTTAGGTTCTGAATCAATGGAATCTGTAGTGGGTTCACTTGCATTCCATCTGCTCTTGACGCCGACATCAGGTTCGAAATGGTGCACAGTCTTTTCAACAAGGGCATCAGCTTGATCGGCACTAACACCTGTTTTCGGGATAATCGTGATTGTTTTTGAGACAAAGCTGAGCTCTGCCTGCTCAAGAAGCTCTGATTGTTTAAGCTTTTCATCGATTTTTGATGCACAGCTTGAACAGTGAAGCCCTTCAAGATCATAGATGATTTCTTCCGGACAGGCATTATTTTCTTCAAAAGGAACGACATTGACATGGGGTTCGAGCTTTTTCACGATTTTCAGAGTATCCGATAAAAGGTTTGAAGAATCACTGCCAGATTTAGGGGTTACGGTTAATCGTTTTGTTACAAAGTTAAAGTCTGCATTTTCGATATATTCAAAGCCGCGAACGGCGGCTTCGATTTTTTGCGCACAGGAAGCGCAATTAAGTCCATCGAGTACATATTGATAAGTCATAGGAAACACCTCTAAGCATATTTTTTCAAAATACACATGAACGATTGCTCATATGTTCATCTTTAATTTAGCATGATTTGTTCAATTAATCAATAGGTTTTCGAAAGATAAATTGTGAAATTGATGGGGGTACAAGAGGGGATTTTGGTATAATTTTGAGCATGAGAAACCATATTAATGTAGGGAGGTAACCAACATATGAAAAGCTACAGAAAGGAACTTTGGTTCAATACCACTTCCAGAAGAGAACTTATCAATATAACGCCTCAGGTTGAGACTTGCCTGAGGGAAAGCGGCATTCAGGAAGGCTTACTTTTATGCAATGCCATGCATATAACATCCAGTGTATTCATAAATGATGATGAATCGGGATTGCACATGGACTTTGAACGCTGGCTTGAGAAGCTGGCGCCCGAAAAGCCATATAGTCAATACGATCATAACGGTTTTGAAGATAATGCTGATGCACATCTCAAACGGACTGTCATGGGGAGAGAGGTTGTTGTTGCCGTAACAGAAGGAGAACTTGACTTCGGACCGTGGGAACAAATCTTCTACGGAGAGTTCGATGGAAAGAGGCAAAAGCGTATTCTTGTCAAAATCATAGGGGCGTAAAATTTAGCTTCGAGCTGCGCTGGTCAGGGTATAGAAAAATTAAGACAAAAAGGAGGTAATCATGAACAGCAGATGGCTAATGGAAACGACAATCCCAATACTTGTCCTAACGAATTATGGAGACAATTTCACTGTTGATGAAGTCAATCCTTCTTTTTGCGATTTGCTGAAATTGGATATCAATGACGTTGCGGGCAAGACCCTGGATGAAATCATTGATATGCGAGAGGGGCTTGAGTGGCTTCAACGCTATGAAAAAGAGGACATGGCCCTTATAGATATTGACGGGGACTGGTTTGAAGTCGAACTTGTCGAAGGGCCCAACAGTACTGCATATATTCATCATAATTTGACTGCACAAGTTGAAATGGACAGCAGCAATAAGCACCTGCAGACCCGTTTGAACCAAATACAGCGGATTGCCCAAATAGGCGACTGGGAGCATAACTATAGAACGGAGCAGGAGTTCTGGTCTGATGAAATATACCGCATGCTCGACTTCAAAGACAAGACTATAAAGGCCAACATCAACACATTTATGCGTTTTGTACATCCTGATGACGTGAGAAGAGTGAAGCAGGCACATGAACAGGTCATCAGTGGACAAGGCTATAGTGTGGAATATCGTATTATAACTATAGAAGGAAAAATCAGATGGATTGTAACGCGGGCAAAGGTTGACCTCGATGACGATGGAAATGTTGTTCGCCTTTACGGAACCATGCAGGATATAACAGACCGCAAGAAGCTGCAGCAGAAAGTGGAGCAGGCGTTTGACGTCGTTGAGGATGCATATCAGTCCAAGAACCAGTTTCTTGCCATGATTTCGCACGAAATCAGGACACCCATCAATGGGATACTGGGGATGGGACAGCTGTTAAAAGATACAATCCTAGACGATGAGCAGGGTGAGTTTGTGGATGATATTCTCTTTTCCGCAGATGCACTTCTGAGCATGATTGAAGATGTTCTTGAAATGTCCAAGCTTGAATCCAATCTTTTGAAAGCGGATATTGAGGAGTTCGACCTGCAAATACTTGTAAGGAATCTGATACGCATGTATCAAATCAAGAATAGCAATAGAGGTGTGGCGTTCATTCATCGCATAGACAAGGACTTGCCAAAGCATGTCTTTGGGGATGCGAGTAAGATTCAGCAGATTTTAATCAATCTGCTCGGAAATGCTTTCAAATTCACAAGCGAAGGCAGTGTCTGCATGACCGTCAGAAAGCTTGAGGAAACCGCAGAAAAAATCAAGATTGCCTTTGAAGTTGAAGATACGGGGATTGGCATTTCCGAGGAAATGCAAAAGAAACTGTTCACACAGATGATCCCTGGTCAGGACAGTGCCATCACAAATTACGAGGGCTCTGGTCTTGGACTGGCTATATGCAAAAGTTACGCTGAGCTCATGCAGGGCTACATGCTTGTTGAGAGTGAAATTTCCAAGGGATCGAAGTTCACATTTGCCATTACCCTTGAAAAGGCAAACAGAAGTGACGTAGAAAGCGGGACGTCAAAACTTAGAACACGCATCAATTCAGCGCATACTCGTGTGCTTGTCATAGAAGAGAAGGAAGTGGAAAAAAACTACTACCAGGGATATCTCGAAGACATGTGCGGTTTCGATGTGGATTTTGCGCAAGACATCAATGAAGTGTTGCAGGCGCTCGATCAGTTCCGCTATGCATTTGTGATTCTTAGCGGACAGTTAAGAGCGAGTGATTCCATTTACATTCTTAAGACACTTCGGGACAGTTTGAACTACACACAACACGATTTGCCGATTATTGTTGTCACGAGCTCTGAAAACAGAGGTAACCTGTCTGAGTTTGCAGCAGGCGGCACGTCATATTTTCTTGAGACCCCTATTGACGAAGCGCAGATGCTTGGTATGATAAACGAAATACTGGATTTGAGTATCTTTAAGGGAAAATCAAACAAGCGTTTTGCCTATCGTTACATTCAGCAGGGCGAGCTTGAAAAGAGCAGGCGCCATGTGGGAAATGAAACCTTTGACACACGTATGCGAGACTTTGTAATAGGGAGTCCCAAAAAGGTCAATGCCGTTTTGGCTGCAACCGAGCCCCTGAATATTTTGATGCTAAGTCATGAAATTGATGGCATTGATGATCTGATATCAAAGTTCGGGTCTGAAGACATCTGTGAGAGTATGGAAATGATCAAGGCTGCACTGCTTAACGATGACACTGCGGGTATTGAAGTTATTGTTGAGGATTTCATGGAAGAGTATCAGTGCTTTGTTAAGGAATTACAGGATTTTCTAAATGGAAAGAACGCTGTGATCAAAAAGAATTGATAAATAATTAACGAAACTTGCAATATGTGGAGCGGTCATATATCATATTTATAAATAATTTTGTGCCAAATGCAAAAAGTAGGACGTCAGCAAATCTCCCAAACGGTTCGTGGTTCATCCTACTAATGCTTTCTTATAACGGCTTTTTAGCCGTTATTTTTTTATTTTTGAAGAGCTTTGAATGAAATGTGCAATGAATGAATTAGTCTAGCAAATGAAAGTGTGTACATATAAACTTGCATACAGTTTGCGGATTTGTCCTCGGTTTATGATATATGGCTTTGTAATATTTATCTAAATAGAAAAATCAGGTATTTTGCTGAGTTTCAAAAAATCTGATACAATACCAGTGGACGGACAAATAAATGGACGAGGAGTGATTGGCTTGCGTAAAGCCTATAAAGGGCATGTCGTTTTTACTGAAAGCCCAGAGGCTTTCAATGTCGTCGAAAATGGATACATTCTTGTTTCAGACGATGTGGTAGAAGCGGTGGTAACGGAGCTGCCGGAAGACTTTGACAGGTCAGGAGTTGTCGATTACGGGGATCGGCTGATTGTACCTGGCTTTGTCGATTTGCATTTTCATGCACCGCAGTATCCGAATATCGGGCTTGGACTCGATAAGGAATTACTGCCATGGCTTGAGGATTATACATTTCCAACAGAAGCCATGTTCAGCGACTTGGAGTTTGCTGAGCGCGTTTACCGGAAAGTTGTAAAAGAACTAATAAAACAGGGAACAACTCGCGTTGTTCTGTTTTCAACCATTCATCTAGAGAGCACAAAGCTGCTGGTTCGGATTTTGGACGAATCCGGTATTGGCGCATATGTTGGCAAGGTGAATATGGACAGAAATTCACCCAAATATCTTATTGAAAGTACAGAGGGCGCTTTAAAGGCTACGCGTGCTTTTCTCGAATCTTTCAGTGATGTTTCAAAACGGATTCGACCTATTGTTACACCAAGATTCGTACCGACCTGCACTGGGGAACTGATGCAGGGTCTTGGCGATCTGGCAAAGGAAATGGACATTCCTGTGCAGTCGCATATCAGTGAGAATCTGGGTGAGGTGGAATGGGTGGCACAGCTGCATCCTGAATATGACAATTATGCATCGGTATATGCCGCACATGGCCTTTTGAACAATAAGACAGTCATGGCGCATTGCGTGCACAATACGGATGCTGAAATTCAGCTGATGGCTGAGCGCGGTGTGTTCAGTGCACATTGTCCCAACGCCAACTATAATCTTTCAAGTGGCATTATGCCTGTGAGAAAGTTTATTAATGCAGGCGTACACGTAGGTCTTGGAACAGATGTGGGTGCAGGTCACAAGGTGTCTATCGCACAGGTCATGTCACAGGCAGTTCAAGGATCAAAGATGATTTGGCAGATGGTGGACAGCAGTCTTCAACCGCTTACGACATCAGAGGTATTTTATATGGGTACCAAAGGCGGCGGCGCGTTCTTTGGGCGTGTCGGAAGCTTTGAACCGGGCTATCGGTTCGATGCGCTTGTCATTGATGATACAGAACTCCATATCGAACTGGACCGCTCTGTTGAAGAGCGGCTGCAGCGGTTTATCTACTGCGGAGATGATCGAAACATTCATGCACGCTATGTGGATGGCTGTGAAATAGTTTTGGATTAAGAAGACTCATAATTTATGAGGGGTTCGGCATGTGTGCCGGGCCCCTTATTGCTGTATGAAAATGATTGGTTTCATTATTATGGAAAACTAATGAATCAATTCTCATGTATCCATAAAAAAATTCTGATATACTTGTATTAGAATAATAATGTCATTTTGAAAAGGTCAGAGGTGTGTTTATGTTCTTGATAATGGGTATTCAAGAAAAGGAAGCTGTCAAAGAGTATGTTCAGACGCTTCCATGTCATAACTGTAGCGGTGAAAGAGGATTTTCGGTTATTACGCATTATCGATATTTTCATCTGTTCTTTTTACCAGTCTGGAAATGGCATTTCCGCCATGCTGTGAAGTGTGCAGCTTGTGGAACCCATTATACTGTTAAACCTGAAAGTGAAGATAAATATGGCGGTGATTTCAGCAAGCTTACTTATTGGGACATAGAGCCGGTTGATAAGCGCCAATTCAATACAGCATTTAATCTCTGTTCGAAATGCGGGAATCCAATGCAAGAGGATTTTGACTATTGCCCTAAATGTGGAAATAGAGTAAAATGAAATACAGTGATGCGTCTTAAGTCCTAATTTGAAATGCGAACTTGCATTTTTAATGACTATTCGCTAAACTTGTATTTGTGAACAGAGATGACGATACTAGCACACCTGTTGAAAAGCAGGGCCGCAAAGCCATGGATCTAAGGGAATTATTCTATGATCGCCAGGCTGCCGAATCATGTTATAGGTGTTGATTCAGGCGTCTGGGGGATTCCCAGCGCCTTTATTTTGCAAAAATGAAAGTGGGCGTAGTAAAATGAAGATTCTGATTGCGGATGATTCAAAATTCATGCGCGGGTTGTTGAGAACGAATGTGGAGGCACTGGGCCATGAGGTCATAGCTGAAGCAGAGAACGGACAGGAAGCAATTGATGCTTACATGCGACATTATCCAGATTTGGTAATGATAGATATGGTCATGCCAGTAATGGGCGGCCTAGAGGCAATTGACGCCATCATGGCGATTGATTCAAATGCCAAAATTGTAATGTGTTCCTCCATGGGACACGCAAGTTATGTAAAAGAGGCTATCATAAAGGGTGTTAAAGATTTTATTGTGAAACCCTTTCGGCCTGACAAGATTAAAGACGTCTTGTCGAAAATTGATAAACGCTAACAGGATTCATATTCGAATCACACCATTATTAGGCATCTGCGCCCCCATGCAGGTGCCCCTTTTTTTCCGGAAAAGGCAAAGAAATGCACGCATATACATGGAGTCTTCAACTTGTGCGCGCACAAAAGTTGAAGACTCCATGTATATGCGTATATGGCGCGCCTGAGCGACATGGGCAATCGAAGATTGCCCTGCCAATTTGGTACAAAGAGGAATGGCGACATGGGCAATCGAAGATTGCCCTGCCAATTTGGTACAAAGAGGAATGGCGACATGGGCAATCGAAGATTGCCCTGCCAATTTGGTACAAAGAGGAATGATGACATGGGCAATCGAAGGTTGCCCTGCCAATTTGGTACAAAGAGGACTGATGATAGGTGCAATCGAAGTCTTCATGAGTTCGACTATAGGCGTCAGATGCGGTAAAATGACTATGAAAATCATATGGAGGATTATAGCGTGAGATGGAATGACAAGCGGTACTACGCCTTAAATACATATTTAAGAAGCAGACATGGAGAGAAAGTGGGCAAACTTTCGCTCAGTGCTGGCCTGACTTGCCCGAACAGGGACGGGTCGCTGAGCACAGGCGGCTGTATTTTTTGCTCAGAGGACGGATCGGGAACATTTGCAGGCTGTCCATCCAGTTCCATACAGGAGCAAATCAAAGCGCAGAAAGAAGTACAGCGCTCGAAATGGCCTGTAAACAAGTATATGGCCTATTTTCAAAGCTATACAAATACATATGGCGATCCGAAGAAACTGGAGAAGCTCTACTTAAGTGCCCTTGAAGACGAAGCGGTGTGCGGCGTGGCCATTGCAACCCGTCCCGATTGTCTCGATATGCCCATACTGGATGTGCTTGAAGGCTTGAATGACAAAACCCATCTGTGGGTTGAACTGGGTCTTCAGACCATTCATGCACGTTCGGCACGGTGGATGAACCGCGGCTATGAGCTGAGTGTTTTTGAAAACGCTCTAAAGAATCTGAAAGACAGACATATTGAAACGGTCGTTCATATCATTGTCGGCTTGCCTGGGGAATCAACTGAGGACATTTTGCAGACAGTGCGTTACCTATCCTGTATGGGGATAGATGGTATCAAAATCCACCTGCTGCATGTGATAGAAGGTACGACACTTCATGCCAATTTTGAAAGCGAAGCTTTTGAAATTTTGGAAATGGAAGCGTATATAGAGATTACAGTGCAGATCCTTGAAAATCTTGCCCCGAATATAGTGGTTCACAGACTCACTGGCGATGGCGCAAAAGAGACGCTTGTTGCGCCGCGGTGGCCGCTTCGTAAGCGGGCGGTACTCAATGGCATTGATAAACGCCTGAAGGAACTCAACACATGGCAGGGGCGGCTGTTTCAAGAAAAGGACTGCTAGCCAGGTGAGAAGGCACAAAATATAAAGACTGTCAGGCATTTGCCGGACAGTCTTTTTAGATTATTCCTTGATTTCTCTAATAATTCCAAGTGGTGTCTGCTCATGGTTCTGACCAAGCGGATTGTCTTTCAGAATACGTTTGATCTTTTCACGACTCATCGTGTGGCTTGAAATACCCAAAATTACACCATCAATATCATTGATATCAACAATAGCGACATCGCACTTGAGAAAGCTGCCAATCTCTGTTGCAACCTGATCAGGTTTGTCTGGGCCGAGTACAACGTATTGATTGTAAGGCGGCAGCGTGTTTGGCGTCGGTCCATCTATAGACTGCGCGCGGTAGCCAGCAATTTCGTAGAACATGCCGCGGCGACCGAATGGACGCGTCAAAGCGCTGCATGCAGCTGCGAACAGTATTCTTGGAATACCGCATTCGCGGAGCGCCATTTCCATAGTCTCAGGCATTCCAAGACCAATACCCGCAGGTGTTTTAGTAACATGATTTGACAGCAGGCGAGCGAGTGGGCGCGGATTGATTTCTTTAAGCGGCAAAGCACGACCTTGTGTAATCGCAACAATCTTTTCAGAAATGAACAGAATGTCACCGTCTTCCAGCTGATCTGCGGCATACTTATTAACGATGTCCTGCAGTTTGTCACCGTGCATTACGACATGTGTTTTTATTGGAATTCGAAGATATTTCTTATTATCAAATTCTATATGAGGTTTCTTTTCTTTACGCGCCATGGAGGGCCTCCAATCTTTCTGAATATGTTACATAATATTATAGCAGAAACTTGGAGACACATCGCATGTTTTATACGAAAACTCCAAGTTTCTTAATGAGCGACCCAAATATTTAATTAAACAACTCGAATGCTGAACAAGCCTGCTAAATTGTTGAATCGATTACAAAAACACCGGTAATTGCACCATCAATCCATATGGGAATTGAAGCGGTAATACAAAATTCATTGGTGATTTGGGAAATGTATGGTTCTGACTTATGGGTGCTGCCATCTTGAACATCTGTAAAGAAAGGCCTATAGGAAACATCAATCGTTTTTCCCTTCATGCTCAAGTCAGAGAATCGAATGCCTATCCCATTTGCATTGAGCAGTGCACCAAACTCATAGTTTTCATTGCCCTTTACAAAGCTATGAAGATCTTCAGCCGTAATATCGTCAAGTGCAGTGAGACGCTTGCTGTCAATATAGGTCTGCATTGCCTTAGTCGTTTGCTCGATTTGCGACAGGGTTTTAGCATCCACCTTGAGGCCCTGCTTGTAGTCATCAACGATTTCCATAAGTTCGCCAGAAATGCCGTGTATGCCTTCGAGCGAATTGGACATCCCGCTGATGCTCGCACTTTGCTCCTGGGTGAGTGCTGCGGCTTCTTCAACGTTTGCAGTAACATCCTGTGAGCTTGTAGTCACCCCTTCAACAAGACTGAATATCTGATTGGTTGTCTTTAGCTGAGTCTGACAGAGTGCGCTGATATCATTCACTGAATCGGTAGTTCTTGAAACAGTTGTATTCACCTCATTCAGCATATGGTTGGAGTTGTCCGCGAACTCGATGCTGTTCTTTGAATCATCGACAAGCTGCTCAATTCTATTCGAGATGGACTCCGTTTTTTCAGACACAGAATTAATGATATTCTTAATATTTTCAGTAGATTCGCTGGACTGTTCAGCCAGCTTGCGAACCTCCTCTGCAACGACTGCGAATCCACGGCCAGCATCACCTGCTCGTGCAGCTTCTATGGAAGCGTTGAGGGCGAGAAGATTGGTCTGTTCGCTTATGGAAGTAATAATCTGAATGATTTCTTCGATGCTGACCATTGATTTTTTGAGGTCATGCACATCTTTGGAGATACTCAGATTCTCTTCAGACCCCTCCTTGAGGATCTCAATGATTTTCATGGAGTTATCTGCATTGATCTGGATGGCCTGCCCCATATCGGTGGAGTAGGTTCTCAGTTCCTCCGAAAGCTCTGCAATACGATTGATACCACTGACCATGTGTGCAGCATCATTATGGGTTGTCTGAGCGCTGCTGGAGATATCATCAATCGAGCCAGCAATATCAGTCACATTCTCTGCCACATTCTCAAAGGAGACTGCAAGCTGGTTTCCCGTTTCGCGGATGCTGCCAATGGATTTTGCAAGCTTCTCACTGACCATGAGCATCTTGCCAATCATGATTTTCATGTCCTTGCTCATGGCGTCGATCGACGCACCAAGGATTTCAAACTCCTTGTAGACCTTATGAGAGAGCTTTGCAGTGACATGACCTGCTGATACGGCTTCAACGTGCTTCAGCACTAGTGAAAACTGATTACGAATCAATGTGATGCTGAGCAGCATGCCAAGCTGTCCAAGAAGGGCTGCTGCAATAGGTGAAACATAGAAAGGCTGGTCCTTAAGTGCTGCCAGAGCAAATGCGGTAATTATACCATTGACAGCAAATATGAGAACCAACCGGGGAATAATACTGCGACGTTTCATATTTTTTTCACTCCTTAATATAAGCTTGTCAATTTCTAAATATTCAACATCTTTTGAATAATCCCTTCAACTTTTTATGGAACACTGCAAAAAATCCCCTTTTGGATACACGATATTATCCAAAAAGGGGATTTTGTTTAGGCGAAGTACTGCATAATGAGCTCTTTAAGGTGCATTTTTATTTCATTTGATGCAAATGCTGCTTCGACACTGTTGAGATAAATCTGCTTGAAATTATCTTCATTAAAATCAAAGAACTTTGCCAAATTCTCGTACTCATCTGTTTGTGTGATATTCGAGACTGTCATATTATCTGTGTTAAGCGTTACCTGGATTCCGTCCTCATAAAACGCATTAAATGGATGTGCGCTGTATTCGGGAACTGCCTTTGTGTGCAAGTTGCTGACAGGGCATAGTTCAAGGGGAATCGCGTGTGACTTGACAAGATCATATGAAGTGGGAACATCTTTACAGAAGAGTCCGTGACCAATGCGCTCTGCATGAAGCAGGTTGATGGACTTTTCCACATTTTCGCCAATGCCGGTTTCGCCAGCGTGAACGGTAATATGATAGCCATACGCTTTCGCGAGGTCAAATGCGGCCTTGTGCAGTTCCGGTGGAAATTCATGTTCATTTCCAGCCAGGTCTATTGCTACAACACCTTTGCCTAAAAATTTGCGTCCTGCCTCGACGACCTCAATACTGTACTTGACATCTTCGTGCCGCATACAGCACAGAATCAGATTGGCATAAATGCCATGTTTTTCAGGGGCTTCGTGGATTGCTCTTAAAACACTCGTGACTATTTCATCAAACGAGAGGCCCTCTTGCATGTGCAGCCTTGGCGCAAAACGGATTTCAATATATTTGACACCGTCGGCGGCTACATCCTCAATAAGCTCTGAAGTGATTCTGTAGAGATTGTCTTGGCTCTGCATTACCGCGTTTGGCAGTGCGAATCGTTCAAGATAGACCTTGAGCGAAGGACAGTCATCTGGAACCTGTAAATAGGTTTTGAGTTCTTCAAGGTTGTAGGTTGGTAGTGCGACCCCATTTTTCTGAGCGAGCTCAAGCACAGTAGAAGGGCGGACACTTCCATCCAGATGACAGTGAAGTTCAATTTTCGGTAGATCTTTTAAATTTGTCATACAATCACATCCTCAAAGTAATTAGCAACCATTATATACTGATTTATGATAAAATCCAAGAGGGTATTTGACAAAAATATATGAAGGAAATGGCATATTTTAGCGAACGTTCGGAAAAAAACGAAGCTATATATATTAAATATATCCAAATTCTATCCTTGTAGTATTTAAAATTTGTCATGAACCTAGTATCATCAGGGTCAAGTAGTATAAAATTAGTATGGAGTCGAACGGCAATTGGATTCGTAAAGAAAGATAAATTGGAGGAAGCAATGAAACGAAAAATTGTTGCCGCGCTTGCGGCACTTAGTCTTACATTTTCAAGCTTTGGATTCGCAGATGAGATTGTGCTCAATGTTTTCAGCAATCAGACCGTAATCGATGGCCATGGCTTCTCGAATTCCGGACTGCAGTATCCTTTCTTAAAGAGCGGCGACAGCCTCTACATGCCCCTGGATTATCAGACGCTGAGAACACTCGGATTTTTGAGTTCATGGAATGGTGAGAAGAATTCTTTTAGAATTTATACATCAACAAATCGAAACTATAATCTTAGAACATCTGAGGTCAGCTGGTCAGATGCAGCAATTCACGGTCAATCCTCTGCAGCTTCTCTTGAATGGATGGACCATGATAGCATTGAAGGCTGTATGATTGAAGCAAATGGTATTCTTTATTTGGAACTCAAGGAAGAAATTTTAAGTACCCTCGGGTGGGCTGCGGCTTACCATCCCTTCCTGGGATTCCAGATGAGTGTGGAGTCATCGGATGCTGATTTTGCCCAGTCCTCTGAATCGGAGTTGGCTTATTATGATGGCCTGTCCAAATTCATGATGACGAAAAATGCAGATTTGAGTTATGAAAAAGCCTCTGAGTATGCCCAGTACATCAAGGAAGCAGCACTGGAGTACGACGTTGATGAGCTGTGGATTGCAGCAATGCTGTGGCAGGAGAGCTGGTACGATCAAAACTGTGAGTATAAGGGTGCGCTGGGACTCATGCAGATTATGGAATCGACAGGCCGTGCACTTGGACTTTCGCGTGAACAGCTTTTTGATCCGCATCTGAGTATCAAATACGGTGTGAAATATCTACGGGATCAGATGGACAGTTTCAACAATGACATTGAACTTGCAACACTTGCCTACAATCAAGGTCCTGTTCGTGTTATGAAGGGTACATATAAGACATGGTATCTGGATGATGTAAAGGAAAAAGTTGAAGTTATAAAAGGATGGTTCAATGAACAGGGAATTTCCCTGGAGACGCCATCGGCTGAGTAGGAGGAAAAAATGCCACATATTCGTGTTAGAGGAATGTATGAGAGCGATGTAAGAAAAATCACGCCTAAAATGGTGGATGCGCTGACACATATAACAAAGTGTCCAAGAGACCACGTATCGGTGGAAGTGCTTCCAAGCATCTGGATTGAAGAGGCTGGATCAAGTTCAGCATATCCCTTTATTGAGGTGCACTGGTTCGACAGACCTCAGGAGGTTCAGGATGAGGTAGCCAGCGCTTTTACAGACGCTGTAATGGATGAAGGCTTTGAAGAGGTTGCTGTCCTGTTCTATACCCTGCAGGCGGAGAAGTACTACGACAACGGAACACATTATTAGCTTAAGAAAGGGTCGATGCGCATGCATCGACCCTTCAGACTGTAGAAAAACTCCGAAATACTGCGTTGCTAAATAAAATCCGCTCTGATCACGTACCTTAGTACGCTCGCAGAGCGGATTTTATCTGCGCTTCTCAGCAGGTAGCCCAAATTTTAAATTTGGCTGCTACTGCTAGCCTACTTGGGTCTTTCGAAGTTTTCTACAGTCTGTCATCTTGTCGATTCTGTCGACAACCTAAAAGGTCGATGCGCATGCATCGACCCTTAATATTTGTGAAATGCCTTATTGCGTTTAACCTTGTCCGATAGGGAGCAAGATATAAATGAAAATCAGAAGTATGGCGAAGACAAGATTGATAATCAGTCCGCGATTGTATTGATCGCCAACGCGTTTTAGACGTTTTGAGTTCATATAGAGTCCTGTTGTACACAGAACTACTTCAACAAAGGCGATAAGAAATGCGATTGTCAGCAAATCTGTACGCCAGTAGCCGCGCTTGTAGAAATTGAAATACTGATCCAAGTTGTAGCGTGCTTCAGGTCGTGCTTCGACGACGAGTGCAATTGCGCTGAGCGACATGAACCAGGTTACAAGTCCCATGATAGGGACCGTGCGAAGGATGAAATCATCACCGTGACGTCTGTTTGACTCATAATCATAAATCATGTCGGAAAACTTGCTTCTGCCTTCTGCATCGAGGGTCTTACGAATGGATTCAGACTGTTTTCTGAAAATGAAGTTGGTAATCTTATTCTTCTGTGCGCTGTTCAGTTCGAGGAACTGAAGGCGCAGATCGTGTTGAATCATTGAATTTGTAACTTGGTCACAGGAAATCACGTTGCATTTGATGGTCATGATTTCCTCTTCATTTTCAAGGTCGAGATAAATCATAACTTCTGTTTTATGGGGTATACGTTCTTCAATAATGCCACGCAGTCCAGTTGCGCTTATATTCTTCAGGAGTATTTCCTTCTTTTTGCCGTTGTAGGAATAGGTAATATTTTTGAGAATATGCAAGCGGAATGTCTGTCGACGCTGAATTTTCTTTGGTGAGGATGTTTTTGCCAGCATGACGACCGATTGGCCATCGACCTTCTTTCTCTCGAGAACCATGGTTCCCATATTGTAGACTTCCTTAGTTTTGGAGCCGCCTTCAGGAGGAACATCGAAAGTCAGCTGGATCTTATCGTTTGGGTGCAGGGAATAGTAGTTTCCTTCATGAATAGGTGCAATGACACCAAAAGAGTCCCCGTCATATCCGCTTTCGATAAGAGTCTTGACTTTATTTGTATCGCCATCCTCGTCTGTAATTGTAAGTTCAACTTGTTTTCCAGGTTTGAGTATCTCTTGAAGATCCATGTGGCACCTCCCTTATATTTATACCCTAATTATACCAGAGTATGACGAAAATTATGGAATCGATGTATATATTTTGTTATAATATTTTTAAGCGGTAAGCTTTGAAATTCTAGGGTTTTAGGACTTCTTTGATTTTCAAAATCAGGACCGTGTCAGACAGTCTGTTTCATGAAAATGATAAGACTGCGAAATACAGCACGAAAGGGGGTCCGTATCATGCAAGGTACAGTAAAATGGTTTAATGCTGAAAAGGGATTCGGATTTATCGAACGCGAAGCAGGCGATGATGTTTTCGTTCATTTCAGCGCAATTCAAACTGATGGATTTAAGACTCTTGAAGAAGGTCAATCTGTTGAGTTTGAAATTGAAGAAGGCCCAAAAGGTCTTCAGGCTGCTAATGTTTCCCGTCTGTAGAATGAAATTATACATACGAGCATAGTGGTTTAAAAGAGGTGATTGCATTTATGATCCGGGGGGACATGGTGTGATCACCTCTTTCGTTTTCTCCTTTGATTTGAAAAGTGGGATTGCAAATAAAATTTTCATTTTCTTTTATATATGTGGAGGAAAACGATTTTTAGGTGTCGAATGAACTTAGTAGTGAGATTGAAAGTGCGCTTTCTCTGCTTACGCTACTATTGGATTGGCACCTTGACCACAGGGTGCTTTTTTTTTGCGACTTAAACAAAGAACAGCACAAAAATACGGAGGACCTTCAAGATGATGTTCACATCAATCTTGAAGGTCCTCCGTATTTTTATATTGGGCGCGTCAGCGACCAAGGCAATCGTAGATTGCCTGGTGTTCATGTAGAAAAAGAAAAACAAAACTGTTCAGCGACCAAGGCAATCGCAGATTGCCTGGTGTTCATATAGAAAAAGAAAAACAAAACTGTTCAGCGACCAAGGCAATCGTAGATTGCCTGGTGTTCATGTAGAAAAATTGAAACAAAACTTTTCACCAGTCTTCAAGCCATAGACCTTTATTTAAGAGACTGTCCCAAATTTTGTGTAAATAATCTGCCACGAAAGCAGCGAATATGAACTTTTTAGGAACTCTCGATTACGAATGGATAATCGAGAGTTCGTTTATTATCTGATCCCAGTTTCGTTGACGCTGGGACCATTTCTTTGTTGCATTTTCAGTTGCTAAGTAAAGGGACTTCATCAGTGACATGTCTGTTGGATAGACTGGTTTTCCCTTAGTTACTTTGCGGTATTGTCTGTTCAGATTTTCAATTATATTGGTCGTATACATGATCTTTCTGATGTTCGCTGAGTATGCAAAAAACGGAGATATAACACCCCAGTTATCTTTCCAGGATTTTATGCAGCGCGGATAATGCGAACCCCACTTTTCTTCAAACTCAAGAAGCATCTGATAACCTGATTCCTCATTTGGAGCTTGATAAACAGACTTAAGATCTTTCATCAGTTCTTTGACATGTTTGTAGCTGACATATCGCGTAGATGAGCGAATTTGATGAATGATGCAGCGCTGTACAATAGACTCTGGATATGTCGCTTTGATTGCTTGCTCAAAGCCTGAAAGTCCATCAACACTGAAGATTGTAACTCTCTGAACACCACGATTCTTTAAGTCTGTCAGAACCTTTAGCCAGAATTTACTCGTCTCATTTTCACCTATCCAGATACCTAAGACATCCTTCATACCATCTGTATTTATGCCAACAACAACGTATGCAGCTTTAGATACAATGCGGTTATTCTGTTTTACTTTGTAATGAATAGCATCCATGAAAACAAACGGATACTCTGTTTCAAGTGGTCTGTGTTGCCACTCTTCGATGTGAGGGATGATTTTATCAGTCATACGTGAGATTGACTGTGCTGAGAGTGGCATCCCGTAGAGGTCTTCTATATGTTCTGAGATATCTCTTTGAGACATTCCTTTACCATACATAGAGATCACTTTGTCTTCAATCGCTGAAATATCACTGGAGTGTTTTGGTACAATTTGTGGATCAAACTCACCGTTACGATCTCTTGGAATCTCTAGTTCAACTTCGCCAAGATCAGTCTTTACACGCTTTGTTGATTTCCCGTTTCTGTAGTTCGTTTTCTCAACTTGGCGATCGTATGGCTCATAACCAAGCTCTTCATCCAGTTCTGCTTCAAGTAGTTTCTCAACGCCAGTCTTAAGCATTTCCTTCAGCACGCTCTGTAGGTCTGCCACATCGGTGATATCCTTGTCCTGCATAAGGGCTTCTGTCAGTTCTGATATCTTGTTGTTTTTCTTCTTTCGACTCATAAAAAAATCCTCCACTCTGTAATCTAGTTTATAACACTAACTACTTTCGTGGAAGATTTCTTGTTTTTACACTAAATTTGTTTCAGTACCTTATTTAATGAATCGTACTGTGTTTACATCAGATGTCAGCTTATAGATGACATCCTTTCTTTCAACAATGATGGTGGTTTTTCCAGACAGGGTTCGCTCAGAGCGGATATTGTCCAGCAGCTCACGTGTCGGATTGATGGCAACAGGATTTCCTACAAGGCACATCATAGATAAGTCGCCGTTTGTATCGCCATAGGCATAGGACTTTGACAGGTCAATATCATACTGGCCTACAAAGGCGTGAATTACTCGGTTCTTGCTCTGTGCATCCCAGTTTGGAATGACTTGACCGGTGAATGTGCCATCAGGATTCAGCAGGTACTCAGTACCTTTAAAATCTTCAACGCCATATTTCTGCGCCATTCTGGCAACGAGGTGTTCGGGACTTCCAGAAATGAAGAACACCTTATGTCCCTGTTCCTTATGCCATTCAATTTGGTCACGCGTATAAGTGTAAACCTGATTGCCCTTCAGCTTTATTACCTGTTCTGAAATGAACTGTATTTCTTCCTTTTTCAGACCCTTGAGTGAATCTACATAGACGCTTGCGAGCTCTTCCATATAGTTTTCATATTCACCAACACGCTCTTGCCAGTTCTTATAAGTGTGTTTGACATGTGAGTGCCAGAGTGCTGGGTCAATTACTTCGTACTTAATCAGTTTCTTGAAATGCTCAATCATCAAGGAGTCTCTATAAAGGGTTCCATCAATGTCGAAAAAAGCAGCTATATTCTTCATAGTGTACCTCCAGTCATGGTTCATCAGGAATTAAGTGTATTTTAAAGATTGTATCTTCTATTGCCCTTGGAATCAAGTTTTTTTATGAGCTTTTGAATAATAGGTTTTACGCGTATAGGATTTGGTATAAATATAATATCCAATACCGATAGGCTTTAATCTTAGATTGTCGGCACTACATACAAAAATAGGATAGGGGAAAGTACGAGGCATAAGTGGGAAGGTGGTGCTCCATATGTTATATATCTTAATTGCACTTCTAATGACGGCAATCGTTGGGTACTGTATTGAAACAATCAGAATGAAGCTCACAATCGAGCATGTAAAAAGAACATCCAGAGAGATTACAGGTCTTGTGGATGATCTGGTGATTGGAGTGGATGAAATTGACATGTTTCTGATCAACAGCATCAGACAGAAGATTAAAGAAAAGTATCTGACGACTGGACGTATCGATGAGTTTAGAATTTACAAGACTGGAAACAGACGTATTCGTCTAGCCTTCAGAATCAAGCAGGCTGTCCAGAAAATAGATATATATATTGGCCGCAGCTACCACAGAACAGAGGAAATTTCCCTCGACTATATTGAAGACATGAATGCAAGTGAGGCACTTTAGTTTGCTCTACTAAACGGTATGATTTTAAAAAAAATTGCCGATTGATAAATAAAGTGATGTTTAGAGGAGATAGATTCGGGTAATATCTAAATACAAAGGAACTCCTTCCTTTCAAAGGGGGATTCTTATAAAAGCAATAGCAAGGATGTATTAACGGACGTAGGTCCATAAGAAATTCGGTAACACCCCTATACAAGATATAGGAAATGAAAACGAGTTTGTTGGAAATTCGATCAAAGTATTACCATTTGCTCGAAAACCTGGTAGGAGGTATGCTTATCGAAAACGAATGTATAAAAACAACTGAATATGAAAAACAAGAACGTGCTTGTTATTGCTGACGAGACATTCAAGAGTGATTAGCTTGAATGTCTCGTATTGTGTGGAAAAGACAAAGCAATGCACAAAATTACAGCCAAACACCTCTTTGTGCTAGCACAAAAAGAGGTGCTTGGCTGTAATTTTGTATATGGCGCGGCTAGCGACATGGGCAACTGTAAGTTGCCCTGTGATTGCGTGAATATGCAAAGAGCGAGCCACCGCTTTGTGCACACACATATGTGGCGCTGGACACCCCCTGATTGATGCCTGCAAGGGTAGGGTAATAAAGGATTAAGAATGATCAAAATGACCAAAATGACCAAAAAAACGTTTTTTATTGATATTAAATTATCAAAGTTACATAATGAGGGTGAGTATGCACATATGTGCATTGCTATAGGGACTATCTAAAGAGGAGGATACAAATGAGCAAAAAATTACTGGCCCTGGGCCTTTCAACTGTAGTGGCTGTATCTATGCTGGCTGGCTGTTCATCAGCGCCTGCAGAAGCCCCTGCCGAGGAACCTGCACAGACAGAACAGACTGAAGCGCCTGCTGAAGAGACTGAGGCACCGGCTGAGGAAGCTGGACAGTATGAAGATGGAAAGTATTTTGCAATGGAAGAAAACTTCAGCAAATCAGGCTGGAAGTATGCCGCAATCCTTGAAGTTGAAAATGGAAAAATCGTATCAGCTGACTGGAATGGTGTCAGTGTTGATGCAGGTATGAACAAAGATGAAGTTTCTGCTGCGGGTCTTTACCCAATGGTAGAAAACGGGGGTGCACAGGCACCTTGGCATGAGCAGGCTGAAAAAGCTGAAGCATACCTTCTGGAAACTCAAGACCCAACAGCAATCAACTACATAGACGATGAAGGTCATACAGATGCCATTTCAGGCGTTTCAATTCACGTTGTTGAGTTTTTCAAGCTTGCTGAACAGGCGCTGGCAGAAGGTCCAAAAGAAATGGGTCCTTACAAGAATGGTGCTTACCACGCAGAAGAAGCTGATTTCAGTGAAACTTCAGGCTGGAAATACACTGTTGATGTGACAGTAATGTTTGGTAACATTGAAGCTGTAAGCTGGAACGGCATTCATAAAGACGGTGGAGACAAGAAAAAAGTTGTTTCTGAAAGCGGTGCATACGGCATGGTAGAAAAAGGCGGCGCTCAAGCAGAATGGCATGAACAAGCTGCTAAAGCAGAAGCTTACCTGCTGGAGACACAAGATCCAACAGCAATCAATTATGTTGATGAAGAAGGACACACTGATGCAATTTCCGGTGTATCGATTCACGTTGTTGAGTTCTTCAAGCTTGCTGAAGAAGCACTAAGTACAGCCAAGTAATGTATCAAAAAGGCTTTGGAGAAATCCGAAGCCTTTTTTCTAAATTGCTTATGGTGAATCGAGCGACAGAAGGCGTGCAGATTACCCTGGTACTGCAAGAAATGTCCTGCTGAAGCTGTTTGTACGCGCACAGTTCCTATTGAAATGTATATGAAGCAGAAGTGGATCTATGAATTGAAGCAGGAGAACATATGAAATTTAAACTGGGAATCATACTGGCTATTCTATTATTGGTCATGACAGGCTGCTCGGAGCATATTCAGTCAGAATCGGGAAGCCAAGCACAGGAGGGTACAAAAACCTCATATGACAAATCTGATTTCGTACTGGGCACAATTGTTAGTGTAAAAATATTTGAGGACGGTTCCGATGCAGTTCTTGAAAATATATTTAACAGATTGAGTGAAATTGAAAAAAAAATGAGCTTTAACTCCACCGAAAGTGAAGTTATTGAAGTCAATGCAGCTGCCGGAAAGTCGCCGGTGGTTGTTTCAGAAGATACATTTGAGGTTATTTCAAGGGCTGTGGAGTTTGCAGACCTCTCTTCTGGAAAATTTGATCCGACAATAGGCCCCCTTGTCGATTTGTGGGGGATTGGCAGCGAAAGCGCTGCAGTACCCAGTGAAGACAACTTGATGCATGCGCTTGAAAAAATTGGGTGGAGCAAGGTTGAACTAGATGGGTATAAGAAAAGTGTCTATTTAACACAGGAAAATATGAAGCTTGACCTCGGCGCAATAGCCAAAGGCTATGCGTCTGATGAAGTCGTCAGGATTTTGAAGGATAATAATGTTGGACGGGCAGTCATCAATCTGGGTGGAAATGTCTATGCCTATGGTGAGAAAGAGGATGGGTCTGCATGGCGGATTGGGATACAGAATCCCTTTACGACGCGTGGCGAATATCTTGGCATTGTGGAAGTGAAAAATAAATCCGTCGTGACATCTGGAATCTACGAGCGCTATTTTGAAGAAAATGGCGTAAGGTATCATCATATTCTGAGTACTGAAACCGGCTATCCAGTCGAAAACGAACTGGCGTCTGTAACGGTCATCACACAATCATCCATTGATGCAGATGCTCTTTCCACAGTACTTTTTGCCAAGGGTGTTGAGGCGGGTATGACCTTTCTGGAGAACAACTTTCCAGAGGCTGGGGCAGCCTTTATAACACGAGACAACAGAATCTATTCAAGGAATCTGGACCAGTTCAATATCGACTGGACAGACAGTTCTTTTGAAGTGGTCCAGTGAACAAAATGGACAAAATTAGTTACATTTGACCAAAACCTTGTAAAAAGGTTTGAAATAAAAGAGCTATGATAGAATTCTAATTGTAATGTTAAACAATTAACGGTAGAAAATTTGATTATAAGGTTAGGTGAGTAATAGTGAGCGAAAAGAAACGCATTCTTCTTATTGGCGCCGGATATGGCGGCATTCTCACAGCAAAGAAGCTTGAGAAGAAACTCAAAAAGCGTTCAGATGTAGAATTGACGATTGTTGACAAAAAGCCCTACCATACCATGCTTACTGAGCTTCATGAGGTGGCGGCAAATCGTGTTCCTGAAGATGCAATTCGAATTGATCTGAACAAGATTTTCGCACATCGTAAGATTGATGTGGTCATGGATGAAATCAAGGAAATTGACTTTGCAGGCAAAAAGGCAGTTTCAAGTTCCAAAGTGTACGAATATGACTATCTGGTTCTGGGTACGGGCTCCAAGCCAACCTTCTATGGTGTTGAGGGTGCTGCAGACTACAGCTTTAAGCTTTGGTCCTATGAAGATGCGGTAATTCTCAAAGAGCACATTTTGAAAATGTTCAGAATGGCTGCTGTAGAAACCGACCCTGAAGAACGCAAAAAGCTTTTGACCTTTGTCGTGGTGGGTTGCGGTTTCACTGGTATTGAAATGATTGGCGAGCTAGGCGAGTATAAGGACACCCTTTGCAGAGAGTTTTGTATTCCTGTAGAAGAGGTAACGCTCTATGTTGCGGATGCAGTGCCTACAATACTGCCGGCCTATCCTGAAAAGCTGATCAAAAAGGCCAGCAAGCGTCTTGAGAAGCTGGGCGTCGAAGCGCTCACATCATCGAGCATAACAGGTGTGCAAAAGGACTGCGTATGTCTCAATGGTGAACGCTACATTTCCACCTACACAGTGATTTGGGCGGCTGGTGTCGAAGGCAGTGAACTTATGGATGCCATCGATATTGAGAAAAAAGCAAGAAACCGTGTTGAAACGAATGACAAACTTCAATCCTCTGAACATGAAGATGTATTTGTTGTAGGCGACAATATTTTCTTCATTCCAGAAGGCGAGGAACGTCCTGTGCCGCAAATGGTTGAAAATGCTGAGCATTCCGCTTCCACTGTGGCCCACAACCTGATTGCCAAGATGGACGGCGGCAGTATGAAAGCCTATAAGCCGGCCTTCCATGGCTCCATGTGCTGTATTGGCGGCAAATATGGGGTTGCTGAGGTTGGAACACCAAGCAAGATGTTTGCGATGTCAGGTTTCTTTGCAATGTTCATCAAGCACTTTATCAATGTGGTTTACTTCCTGCAGGTCGCAGGATTCAATAAGATATGGACTTATGCAATGCATGAGATTTTCCATATCAAGGAGCGACGCAGCTTCCTGGGCGGACACTTCTCCAAAGCGTCTCCGAATTTCTGGCTGGTACCCCTTCGACTCTTTCTAGGCTATAAGTGGCTGGAGCAGGGCGCACACAAACTTCCGGGTGTCCTTGCCGATCCATCAAACATATTCCTCATACCTGCCAAGGTCGCTGAAACAAGTGCGGCATCTGGCGCGGCTGAAGCGGCAGCACCAGTTGTTGCAGATGTGACAACTTCAGCTTCTCAAGCGGCAACTGCAGTTGTTGAAACTGCGGGCGCGGCGGCAGGCGCGGCAGCTGAGGCAGCTTCTCAGTGGGGACAGGCTCTACCGGTTCCTGAGTTCATTTCACACATTGTGAAATGGTCTATGGACCTGATGTTCTATGCCCCAGATGGTAGCTTTACAGCCATGGCAGAGATCTTCCAGGCGGTTATGGTCATCGGTGAAGTCATCGTTGGTCTTTGTCTGCTTGCGGGCCTATTTACAGCCCTGGCTTCAATCGGATCTATCGCTATGGGTCTTATGATCTGGGCATCGGGCATGGCACCGACAGAAATGCTCTGGTATCTTGCCGGTGGCGTTGCGACAATCGGTGGCTCAGGAAGTACTTTTGGTATGGACTACTATGTTCTTCCAGTTCTCAAAAAGTATTGGAAAAAACTGAAGTTTGTGAAGAAGTACTACTTGTATACAGACTAGTCTGTTGAAAATTCAAACCAGTTGTACTGCCTTCAAGCAGTGCAGCTGGTTTTCTTGTTATAAGAAGGAATATGGTATAAAATCAAAATATGTAAGATTCTTGATTTTATTATGTCACACGTAGAAGCGGTGGTCATCATGAGTGGATTTTGGGCGAAGTACCCAAGTATTGAGTCAGAACTTAAAAGTGTATCAGAGATTATTGAAAAGGTGAACAAATCAAGTGAGTCCTACTTGAACGCATCACTTGACTATCTCTTTCTAGCAGGTGGAAAGATGATACGTCCTGCGTTTGTATTGCTTGGAAGTCATTTTGGAACGCAGCGGGAGCAAAGCGAAGAAAAGCTAATGCATCTTGCAGCCTCCATAGAGACACTCCATATGGCGACGCTTGTTCACGATGACATTGTCGACGAATCCAAGCTAAGACGGGGGCAGGAGTCCATACAGTCCAAGTACGGCAAGCCCTATGCAGTTTACATGGGCGACTATCTGTTTACGCAGTGTTTCATCATGCTATCTGAATATGACTTCAAGGTTGAAAACATTAAGAAAGTCGCGAATGCGATCAAGCGGGTGTGCGTCGGTGAGATGCTTCAGTACCAGCGGCGCTACAAGATAGACAGGAGTACCAAGAACTATCTCAAGGTTATTTCCGGTAAGACAGCGGCCCTCTTTGCAATCAGCCTGGGTGTAGGTGCCTATGAGTCTGGTGCGGATGAAGCGACAGCCAGACTGCTTGGAAAAGCCGGCTACAACATCGGTATGGCATTTCAAATTATTGATGATTTGCTGGATTACAGCGGTACGGCTGAGAGCTTTGGAAAAGACACCAAGGCCGACCTGATGAAAGGCTATTACACGCTGCCTATTATCAGAAGTCTGGGAACGGGTGTATCTGCACAGGTGAAGTCCATTCTGGGCAAGGTCAACCTTTCAGAAGAGGATATCGATCAGCTCATTATGCTGACAAAGCACTCCGGTGCGCTTGAAGATACACAGGCACTTGCGGTCAAATATACAGACCGGGCGCTGAAGTGTTTGGAAAAGCTTCCAGACTGCCAAGCCAAGGATATTCTGATGGAAATTGTGCCTATAATGTTAAAACGCAGTAAGTAGATGAGGGTGGAAGGTGATTGTATGAAGGGCGTCACCATGGTGTCTCTTTGCATTGCTTTGCTTCTCATAGCATGCACTGCCAAGGAATCTGTGTATGTAGCCGGCGCTTACGAAGGTATAGCGGAAGGATACCACAGTCAGATGATTGTTCGTGTAACAACCGACGCGTATAAGATTACAAATATAGAAATTGTCGAAGAGGATGAGACGCCAATCATTGCAGAGATCGTATATGAAGAGATTCCAGAAGATGTTATCAAGGCGAACTCTACAGATGTTGATGTGGTGGCAGGTGCGACATACACCAGTCAGACCTTATTGGATGCGATAGAAAATGGACTTGAAAAAGCGAGAATACAAGATACTGAACCACAATAAGTTCAGTGGTTTCATGAATCTGCAAAATAAGATTACCATCATCATGGGTGTAATGCTTCTGGTTGTATTTGGCACAATGGCTTTTATGATTGGAGAGCATTATCAAAACACCCTGGAAAATCAGATGGGTAATAATGCCATGGATATGGCCGTGACGATTGCGTCACTTAGGGAGGTTGGAGCTACCTTGGCTTACGACCTTGATTACATGCCCCTTTACGAAAAAATCGAAGGCATCAAATCAAAGACCAGATTCCAGTATATTATTGTCATGGATATGGAAGGCAAGCAGTTTACCTATCCATACGAAAATGGACTTGGTAAGAAATACAAGAATGGCGGTGAAGAACGCGTTCTGCAAACTGGAGAGGCCTATGTTTCAGCTGACCGCAATGTCCTGATTTCCGCAATTCGAGCTTTTGTACCTGTGTATTACCACGATGAGCAGGTAGGGGCGGTTTTAGTTGGACTTCTGACCGACCGGGTGCATCGTGAAAATGAAGCCTATTTGAACAAGATACATCTGGCGATTCTGTCAGGTGCACTTGTGGGTGTTATCGGTGCGGCGCTACTTGCACGAAATATAAAGAGAAGCACTTACGGGCTTGAACCGAAAGAAATCGCCCTGCTGCTTGGACAGAGAGAGCTTGTTCTTGAAAGTCTTCGGCTGGGGATCGTAGCCGTTGACAGGAATTATAAAATAATTTGGATCAACAAGGTTGCAATTTCTGAGTTCGGATTTTCACCGAGCTTTTTAGGCAAGGATGTCAGAGAGGGAACACCAAAACTGGGGCGAGTTGTGGAGCGGGTCATGGAATCAGGCAGCCCGGTATACAACGAAGGGCTTCGTATCCATCAGGACCTCAATCTGATGTGTTCGCATACGATCACCCGCGACCCCGACGGAAATCTTTCCGGTGTCGTGTCCAGTTTTGAAAACCTGACAGACGTCAAAGCGATGGCAGAGGAATTGATTGGGTATAAGAAAATGACAGATGCGCTTCGGGCGCAAAGTCATGAATTCATGAATAAACTGCAGACGATTTCTGGACTGCTTCAATTGGACGAGGTAAGAGAAGCCCTTGATTTCATATCCGATGAATCGAGCAAACGTATTGATCTTGCAGCGCTTCTCAGCCAGAATATCAGAAAGACACATGTTGCAGCAATTCTGCTTGCCAAGTATAATCAGGTTGCTGAAGCGAAGTATGTGCTGAACATTTCACCTGAATCACATTTGTCCAGGCTTCCGGACGAGCTTCACGAAGATGAGCTCTGCTCGGTTATAGGCAATCTGATAGACAATGCCCAGGAGGCCTTTGCGTCGGGTCTGGGCGATACTATAAACGTACGTATTGTTGAGAGCGAAGCGGGGATAGACCTGGTTGTTGAGGACAATGGACCGGGTGTGGACGAAAACCTTCGTGAACGTGTCTTTGAACGTGGAATCACAAGTAAGGCTGAAAGCAGAGGGCTTGGGCTGAACATCGTTAGGGATATTGTTGAAAATGCAGGCGGCTCGATTAGAATGGAGAGTATGAATGGAACTGTTTTCAGAATTCATATTCCTTGGAAGTGACCTGTATATGTAGTAAAGGATGTGTACCTATGATTCGTACATTAATTGTTGAAGACGACCCGATGGTCATGCAGATCAATGAGCGGTTTCTGAAAAAGGTCAAGGGTTTTGACCATGTTGGAAGTGCCAATGACCTGGAGGCAGCCAAGCAAAAGATAAACACCCTGAAGCCGGAGCTGGTTCTGCTGGACATCTTTTTTTCAGTCGGACGGGGTGTCGACATTATCAGGTGGCTCAGGGAACAGAACCTAGACGTGGATGTGATTTTCATTACGGCAGACAGAAACCCCAAGACCATTGAACGCGCCTTCCGTTTTGGGGCGGTGGACTATCTGGTGAAGCCCTTCAAGTTTGAACGCTTTGAAGAGGCACTGACCAAGTACCGCCGGCAACGAAGACTCCTTGAGGGCAGTGATGCAATGGAACAGGCTGTGATTGACAGTATGAGCGTAGGCTGCAAGCTGGCAAGAAACATGGAAATGGAAGTTCCAAATGAGATTGACGAAGTCAACCAGACCCATATGGATATCTTGAACCTTTTAAGGTCCAATGCGAGTGCTGGGTTTACAGCCCAAGAGGTCGCTGACGCTCTTGGAATTTCAAGAATTACTGCCAGAAGGTATCTCGATGAAATGGAATGCGAGAACAAGCTTGAACTCTATTTGGAATATGGCAAGGTTGGAAGACCCAGGAATAAGTATCGAGTCAACAAGGATCGGGAAGAGGTTGGTGTAGAATGACACTTGAAAGCTTCCTTAAACTCGTTGAACTGCCAACCAAGGTTGCAAGTATCTTTCCATTTCTGGTTGGAACGAGTTATGCGGTGTATCGTTTCGCAGCCTTCGATCCCATCAACTTTGCAATAATGCTGGTGGCCATGCTGGCTCTGGATATGGCAACGACAGCACTGAACAATTATATGGACTTCAGAAAGGCTGTCAAGACCCACGGGTTCAACTATGAAGAGCACAACGCCATCGTGAAGTTTGAACTCGACCCCAAGAAGGTTGTGCAGACCATCATGATGCTGGCGTGCGCATCTGCTGTTCTGGGAATCGTACTCTATGCAAGAACGGATATCATCGTTCTGCTGCTAGGTATGATTTCATTCTTTTTTGCAGCCATCTATACCTGGGGTCCCTTTCCCATTTCGAGAACCCCCTTCGGTGAAATAATATCGGGCGGTGTAATGGGGGGAATCATCACTTTTATAAGCTTGTACATCCATATACACGATCTGGGCCTTCTGTCGTTTGAGTATGGCAGGGGCAGGGTCAGCATTTCTTTTGATTTTGTGGAAATCGTGGGCATTATCATACTCTGTCTTCCGCTTATTGCGGGAATTGCAAATATCATGCTGGCCAACAACATCTGTGACATGGAGGATGATTTTGAGAACAGGCGGTTTACCTTGCCGCTTGTAATTGGCAAGCGCAAGGCGCTTTCCCTGTTTTCTGGACTTTATTATGGGGGTTACCTGAGCATCGTCGCAGGTGTATTTGCCGGCTGGCTGCCATGGACCTGCCTGCTGGTGCTGGTAACGCTGATACCTCTAAGGAGAAATCTTGAAAGGTTCAGGTCGGTTCAGACCAAAGCAGAAACCTTCATTACCAGCGTGCAGAATTTTATCATGATTGCTGCAGCGCTTTTTGTTACATTATGCGCGGGGATTGTTATATCATTGATATAAGGCGAAAAGATTCCATAAATGAATGGACTTAATTTTAATAAGGGACTGCCAAACAGGCAGTCCCTTTATTCTTTCACTGAACTCATATTTTAGACTTATGATGACGTTTCCTCAAGGAGGACGGAGGGTCCAGGCAGAGGTTCTCGCAGGGTCTTCATCAGATTGTTGGTCATGCGTGCTGTAAGTCCCCAAATCACTTCTTCGCCATAATCATAGAAGAGTATGGGGTAGTATCCGTTTCGCCAGTTGTAGGAACGGCCCTTTGGCACCTTGTGAAAAGGAAAATCCTCCGGAAATGTGAATTGGCTCTCCACATAATAGGCATCGGGATCGTTTTCGAGGAAAAAATCCACCGGTACGGTAAATACGCGCTGAACTTCATCACGATTGAACTTCAGGGAATCAATCGAATCGATCTTTAGTTCGCCCACAAAAAGATAAATCACAACATTGAAAGGGGTAATCAGGGGCTCGATTTCTTCGTATACGTCAATTTGCTCAGGTTGAACACCAAGCTCTTCGCAGGTTTCTCGAATGGCGGTCATCTGAGGGTTTTCACCAGCTTCTATACGCCCACCTGGGAAGCAGACTTCACCTGGTTGGGAACGCAGACTTTCCGAGCGCACTTCGTAGAGTAAATGGATGCCCTTTTCTGTCCTGATAAAAGGAACAAAAACAGAGTAATATCTATATGAAGAAGTATCGTCGAGCCTGTGTGCAGTAAGTTTTGATTTGATTTGTCTTAGGTCCATAAGCAATCACCTTCCACAGAATTCACATAAATTCATAATATAATGACTAAAGATTATTATATGTATACCAAAAAAAGGGCGGATTGAAAAGCAAAACGGGTAAAAACAAGGGAAAGTCATAAAAATTTATAGAATTATTTCAAATGAGAAGATAAACGGGTGTATGCATAAACTGGAGGTACCCATGAAACATATATTTGTTGTCGACGATGAGCAGAATATCAGAGATTTGATCAAGAAGTACCTTGAAAAGGAGGGGTATGCGGTCACGACCTTTGAAGATGGTCTGAGCATATTGTCAAAGATCCATGAAAAGAATCCGGACCTGATTGTTCTGGATATCAATATGCCGGGGATTGATGGCATAGAGCTATGCAAGGAAATACGGAAGCACTCAGAGGTGCCCATTGTATTTGTGACGGCACGGGATGATGAGTTCGACAGAATCATCGGTCTTGAGATTGGCGCTGATGATTATCTCTCCAAGCCCTTCAGTCCGCGTGAACTGATGGTGCGCATAAAAAACATCTTCAAACGCATGAACAAGGCTGAAACACAGGTGATGCATCTGACGGTAAAGGATGTCTCAGTGATTTCAGAAAAAAGGGAAGTGCTGGTGGGGGATGTGCCCCTAAAGCTCACCACAAAGGAGTATGAGCTCTTTGAATTTTTAGCGACCAATGCGGGGCTGCCCTTTACACGCGAGGGTCTTATTGAAAAAGTGTGGGGATATGATTATCTCGGAGATATACGGGTGATTGATGACTTGGTGAAACGTCTTCGCAAGAAGCTAAAGGCTGAAAATGCGGAGCTGACCATTGAAACGGTGTGGGGATATGGATACAAAATCGAAAAGTAATTCAAAATTGAAAACGACCATAGGACGTAAGCTGCTATCATCCTATCTGATTATCCTGCTTGTTGTTTTTGTAATGAGTCTTACAGTCTACAACAATATTTCCAGGGCCTATCTGGTCAACAAGGCAGTGCAGAGCTTGGACGAAGAAGCAACACAAATTCTGCAGCTAGTCCATGAATCGGAAAAAGTGCCTCGGGCAAGGGATTTGGAGCGTGTCGCAGAGACCATTGTTCAGGCGCGCTTTGCAAATGAAATCAGGCTGGCAGGGCGTTTTTTTGACTCCAAAATTGCCATTGTAACCAATCAGGGCAAAATTCGCTATGCGTCCGAGCGCGATTTGACCTTTGAATCGCTGCGTGAAATTGCGGAGTCTGCCGTCAACAACACGGAGTATATTTTCAAGCGGGAGCCCCTGGTTGTCGCAGACAGAAATATCGGATATGTCATTCTGTATACTGCAGTGGATGAAGTTGTCGGGATGCGAAAAATCGGCTTCACAGTATTTACAATAAGCTTCGGAGTGGGTGCGGTTCTGGCCCTGCTGATCAGCCTTTTCTTCCAGCGTATGATTGGAAGACCCATTCGCCTGCTGGGACATGCCATGAGTTCCTATTCCTTCGATGAACCGGTAGAAGATATGGATATCCACACTGGTGATGAAATTGAGGAGCTCTATGACACCTTCAAAAAAATGGCGATAAAAATTCAAACTTATCACAGTCAGCAGAAGAAATTCTTTCAAAATGCATCACACGAGCTGAAAACCCCGCTTATGTCCATACAGGGATACGCGGAAGCCATAAAGGATGGCGTTGGTGAAGAAGAGGAAAGTTTGGATATTATCATTGAAGAGAGTCAGCGGCTCAAAAAAATTGTAGAGGAAATGATTCTTCTGACAAAACTGGATGACGAACAGGAGTCCTTCAGGCTGTCTGAGGCAAAAATTGGAGAAATACTTCGTGGTGCTGTCAGAACCATGCAGCCGGTATTTGACAAGAATACCGTACATGTGGAACTGGATATTCAGGATGATGGCGCCGGCGCTTATGACGTGGACAAAATGACCCGGGCCTTTATCAATATACTTGGGAACTGTGCAAGGTACGCCAATGAACGAATTGGCATTAGAGCACAAACCCTTGGGAATCGGCACAGAATTGAAATATTTGACGATGGTCCAGGCTTTGAACCTGGTGAAATCGAGCGGATTTTCGAACGGTTCTATAAGGGGCGAAAAGGCGGAACCGGCATTGGGCTTGCGCTTACTCAAACAATAATAGAAAGACACGATGGACAGGTTTGGGCGGAAAACAGACCTCAGGGCGGTGCTATGTTCATCATTGAAATGCATGTTTAAGAAGAGGCTGATATACAGCCTCTCAGACTGTTGACAAACTCCGAAATCCTGCGTTGCTGGATGAAATCCGCTCTAGTCACGTACTGGAGTACGCTCCTAGAGCGGATTTCATCCGCGCCTTGACTTTCGAAGTTTTCAACAGTCTGGATTGTGTTGACTTTGTCAACAACCTAAGCGGCTGATACACAGCCTCTTTTTTTTTGTTCTCTTGGCAATGACGGATGAATACAGTATAATATGATGGTGCTGGTATAAAAAGTATACTAAATGTATAGGAGGGTGAAATGACTCAGAGAATGACTGATGGACTAGAGGCGGCATGGGCTGCCATGGGCGGAAAGTGGAAAACACAGATCTTGTTTCACCTGATGGATGGCGAAAAGCGCTTTAATGAGCTGAAAAGGTGCATGCCAGAAATTACGCAGAAAATGCTCACAAATGCGCTGCGTGATTTGGAAACAAAGGGAATCGTGCGCAGATGTATCTATGCGGAGGTTCCGGCACGTGTTGAATACACTTTGACAGATATCGGTCAGTCGATGGAGCAGGCTCTGGAAACACTTCAAGCGTGGGGCAAGAAGTACAACAGATGGAAAGAAGAAACAGAAGAAGTTGAGTGATTTGATTTCTTGGAGGCGTATATGACAATCAAAGTATTAACGGATTCATGTTGTGACTTGCCACTGGACTACATGAAGCGAAACTGTAATCATGTGGAACTTGTCGGCATGCCAATTCATATAGATGACATGGATTTTTTAGATGATTTAGGGGAAAAAACAGATTTAGGAGCCTTTTACGATAAAATCAGAACCGGTTCAATGGCGAGCACTTCTCAAATTTCGCCACTTGTTTTTGAAGAGATTTTCATAAAAAACCATCTTGATTCAAAAGAAACCATCTATATTGGACTTTCATCAGGTCTGAGCGGCACAATGAACAATGCGTTGCTCGCGAAAAACATGGTTATGGAAAAGTATCCAGATGCAAAAATACATATCCCTGATATTGTTTCAGCATCTATTGGACAAGGCGTTCTTGTCATGCATGCAATCAGTATGATTCAAAAAAGAAAAAGTTCTGATGAAATCATGAGTTGGATTGAAGAGAACAAGTTTAATACACAGCACTGGTTTGCAGTAGACAACTTGGAATATTTGAAAAATGGGGGTCGAATCTCACCCGCTGTGGCGAAAATCGGAACCCTGCTCAGTATAAAGCCGATTCTGACTGTAGATCATGAGGGCAAACTGAAGCTTTATCAGAACATCAGGGGCAGAAAAAAATCAATTAAGTTCCTTGCAAGCAAACTTGACCAGCATTTGAACTCCGATGCAACAGGCAAGGTGCTGATTGGTCATGGAAACTGCGTCAATGAAGCACATACTCTGAAATCGATGATCAGTGACAAGGTCGATGAAAAGGACATTGTCATTTCAAACCTGGCCCATACCATAGCAACCCATGTTGGTCCAGATATGCTGGCCATAGCCTTTGTAGGCGGTAAGCGAGAAGAGTAGCGTCCGGGCATGGCTGTACTGCAAAAAATAAAATGATTAATAAGGACCATTATAGTGTATTTTATATATTATAGTGGTCTTTTTATATCTAAGGAGGTATATGGGGAATGAGAAGAATAGGGGCAATTTTAACGGTGCTGCTGCTTGTTTCGAGTGTTGGCAGCTATGCGCAGCTGGGAAGGCAGGATACCTATAAGGTCGTAGATGTGGTAGCGAGTGCAACCAAGAAGGGCACATCGTCTTCCTCCAGCACCTCTAATGCTGCTGCGGCAAAAGCAGCTGCAGAAAAACTGGCTGCTGACCATGAAAAAGAGCGGGTGCGTCTTCTGGATGACCTAAACGCAATTAATCTGGAACAGCGAAAGCTGCAGCAGGAGTTGCAGAAGAATATGGACATTGTAATGCGGATTCAAGGATATGTTTCAGACGAGCAGATGAAAGAAACACCAAATACAAAGACCCTTGAAATCGCTTCGGAAATGATAAGGCAGTACGAAGACAAGGCGGCTGGTCTACAGCTTCAGATCGAATCCGGTATGGTTTCGGCCCAGGAAGCACGTGCAGAGAGCATTGCGTTCAATGTGGCAGATTATACAGCGGCGCAGCGAAATGCCTTTGATGACAAGGTGGAAGGATTGCAGCCCCTCACTCAGGACTATGCTCTTATTACTTATGAAAACTTCATAGGAGCTGGTCTGACATCAAAACTGCAATCGCCAATTCTTCATTCCGAAACGGACACATTCATCGGCGTAAATGACTTGGCACAGGTTTTTGATATCACCTTCACGTGGGAGCTAGACCAGCATAAGGGATTGATAGAGGCAAATGATCTGGCAATTGCCATGGATTTGGATGCTCGGGCATTGACTTACGATACATTGACAAAAGATATTGAAATACGCCTGCTTGACGGGAACCCGTATGTATCTGCGGCAGAACTCATGGAAGCCTTGGGGGTAGACCTGATCAGGCATGATGTTGATGGAATCTATGAGGTTCAAGACTTGTCAGTGAAGAGCATTTCCGTCAAAAATACAAATGCTGGCTTTGGACAGGGGACGGGTCTAATTAAGCAGAACAGTGGTGATACAACTGGGAATACCGAAAAGACTACAGCTCCAGATACGACAAATGGAGTCGATGAGACACCGGCAGTCTACACAGATGATGACAATTATGATGATGATGGCCATTATGAATACGATGACGATGATGACGACCATGATGATGATGACGACCATGATGATCATGATGACGATGATGATGACGACTAGCAACACAGACTAATGGAAAAAGCCGCCGCAATTGACCGGATACAGGGTCAGTTGCGACGGCTTGTTTTATTGTGTAATGACTGTGTAGTCTGTATTTGTCAGATCGAACAAATCTCTCATACCGCTTGTCAGATATATTTTCTGATTTCGCGTTACGAATATGGCTTCCACATTTTCAATGGCTTCGACCTTTTCGAGGCCTTTTTCAAGCCCAAGTGTGTAGATGACGGTTGAAAGCGCATCACCATCGATGGCGCTGTCTGTTATGATGGAAATGCCGAGAATCTCATTGTTGACAGGGTATCCATCTTGAGTACTGAGAATGTGGTGATACCGCACGCCGTCCTCTTCGAAATACCGTTCATAGGTGCCTGATGTGATAACAGCCATATTGGCAACTGGAATAATCCCAACCATATCCCCCTGAGCGCTTTCAGGGTCCTGGATGCCCACATTCCAAGGGGTGCCATCGCTTTTCATGCCAAGCGCAAATACGTTACCGCCAAGATTGACAAGTGCTTTTTCAACGCCGTTTTCTTTCAGAATGCGTATGGCTTCGTCTGCAGCGTAACCTTTGGCGATGCCGCCCAAATCAATTTTAATGCCATCAAGCTTCTTGGTAAGTGTCTGGGCAGTCTTGTCGAATACGAGCTGTGTATAGTCCACCTTTTCAAGGGCCGATGAAAGCGCCGCTTCTTCAGGAATGCCGGCATGATCGCTTCCAATTCCCCAAAGCTCAACGACTGGCTCAATGGTTATGTCAAAGGAGCCGCCGGAGAACATGCTGTAATAAAGCCCTTTTTCCACGACATCATAGGCGTGGGCTGCCAGTTTGACTGGAACATCTGCAGGGGCGGCATTGAAGGCGTTTATATTACTGGTCTCAATAGAGGTGCTGAGCTCGTCTTCAAGGTTTTTCATATGCAGCAGGGCCTTTTCAAGGGCCGGCTCGTCTGCTTGGTCGAAAACCGTTATTTGAATGATGGTTCCAAACTGCAGTGTGGACTTTGTTGTAGGTTCAGACTGCGCTGAGCAGCCGACTGTCATCAGGACAATCAGAAGAGCAATCAGAACAGTTTTGTACATTTTGTAATTGAACATTTCGTTTTGCCTCCAGTGCGAATATGGTAAAATGAGAGCGTCGGACTCGGTTTCAATACTGAGTCGTGACCATGTACATTATATCGCACGAATTAGGCAGTAGCCATTGAAATAAAAATGTAATGGAGATTTTATATGAAAAGACTGGACTTTATCTTGATAACGGTTTATATTACCATAAGCATACTGATCGGGTACATTATGATATGGGGCCCATCAGATATGCCGGAAGGCGTGATTATTAAAGTAGATAATGAAGTGCTCGCTGAATACGTATTGCCTACCGACGAGCCGATTCGGATAAAGGTGGATGAACATGGACATAATATTGTCGTCATAGATGGTTATGAAGTCCATATGGAAGAATCAGATTGTCCTGATCAGATTTGCGTAAAGCAGGGTATAATAACAAAATCGGGATCCATGCTCGTATGTCTTCCAAACAAATTGACTGTGGAGATCACTGGCGAAAGAAATGATGGTGTTGACATCATTTCACATTGATTATTGAATAAAAGGAGTTGAAAGTATGTTGATGACAATACTTACATATGTCGCGATATTACTTGCTAAAATAGTAGAAGTATCCCTGATGACAGTTCGAATGGTTCTTATTACCAAGGGTGAACGGAAAATTGGGGCCATGATTGCCTTTTTCGAAGTGCTCTTGTGGGTGGTTATCGTAAGCACTGTGCTGAAAGATATCTCATCAGATCCGATCAAGGCGGTTGTCTATGCACTGGGCTTTGCACTGGGAAGCTACTTCGGCAGCAAGGTCGAAGAAAAAATTGGGATTGGTGTTTCTGAAGTGAAGGCGATTGTTAAGGAGGAACACGGCCCTGAGGTTGTGGCGTATCTGAGAAATGAAGGGTTCGCCGTTACAGTAGTCGAGGGTAGCGGCAAGAACCATGCAAGACATATACTGTTTATGTACGTGAAACGTAAGAAAGTCAAGCATGTCATTGAAATGCTGACTTCATTCCAGGAGAACGCCGTAATTATGGTTTCAGATACAAAGCCGGTTTACGGCGGGTATCTGATTCGCAAGTAAGCGTGAAACCGCCTCCAGTCATTTGGCCTTAAGCCATAGTTCGACTGGAGGCGTATTTTATGGATAAAGTCATGCTCAAACACTAAAGATGGTTTTTCTGTAAGCGGATGTTGTGTTAAAATAAACACAGAACATACGTTTGTGGAGGTGAAGATTTATGCGCTCACAATGTAAAAGAAAAATACTGCATGTGGATATGGATGCCTTTTTCGCTGCTGTGGAGCAGCTGGACCATCCTGAATGGCGGGGGAAGCCGGTAATTGTAGGTGGAACGGGTGAACGTGGTGTCGTATCTACTGCAAGCTATGAAGCTAGACAGTATGGTGTGCATTCTGCCATGCCAGGCTTTCAGGCAAAGAAGCTGTGTCCGCAGGGCATATTTGTAAGAGGCAATATGTCCAGGTATAAAGAGATATCAGACCAGGTCTTTGAAATTATATCAGATGTGACGGACATCATTCAGCCTGTGTCCATAGATGAGGCTTATTTGGATGTTACAGGTCTTTTCCAGAGTCCTGACTACATCGCCAAGTATATTAAAAAACGCGTCAAGGCTGAAACCGGGCTGACAATATCGGTTGGCATATCCTACAATAAATTTCTTGCCAAGCTGGCATCGGAATGGAATAAGCCAGATGGTCTTTATGAAATCAGTGAGAATATGCTTCCAGACGTTTTAAAGCCTTTAAAGCTGTCCAAGGTGCACGGACTGGGAAAGAAATCGGTGGCTCGACTCAACCGAATCGGCATATTTACAATAGGAGATATGCTCAACTACAGCAAAGAGGATCTCAAGCTCTTTCTCGGGAGCTGGGGAGCGGAAATTTATGACCGCATACGCGGCATTGACAATCGTCCTGTACAGGTGGAAAGTGAAAGAAAATCAATCGGCAAAGAGACAACCTTAAAGGAAGATACAAAAGACAAAGATCTGATTCGGGTATATTTGCGTGAGTTTTCAGAGTCGGTAGCGGCTGTTATGAAACGCAAGGGCGTCGAGGCAAAGACCATTACCGTGAAGTTCAAGACAAAGGACTTTGAAGGGCATACCCGGTCAAGGACCTTGTCCATGCCTGTCAGCAGGGCAGGCGAAATCTATGAGGAAGCTGCACGGATACTTGCTCAGATAGGGCTGGACAAGGAAATCCGCCTGATTGGACTCTCCATGTCGGGTCTTGTTCCTCTGGATGAGAGACAGACCACGCTCTTTGACATGTTTTCTGTCTCAGGTGCTGACGATTGATTGACGTTTGCACAATAAACTTAAGTAAGGTAGGTTAATTAAAATACCCTGATTATTGTAATTAGGGTATTTTTGTAGTTATTTTCGTTGACCCTGAAACTTGGGCGACTGTATAATCAAAAAGTATTGTATTAAGAAGTTTCATTTAAACTACGAGAGCAGGTGCAGTTATGATTTTAATGATCGATAACTATGATTCATTTACCTACAATTTGGTTGAGTATTTAAAAATGCTTAATGAGACGGTAGAGGTTCATAGGAATGACAGCTTATCCATAGAGGATATCAGAAACATGTCTCCGGATATGATCGTCATTTCACCAGGTCCATGTACACCCAACGAAGCCGGTGTATCACTTCAGGTTGTTACTGAGCTGGCCGGTGAGTTTCCAATACTGGGAATATGTCTTGGGCATCAGACAATCGGTCAGGCCTATGGCGGTAAAATCATCAAGGCACAAGAGCCGGTACACGGCAAAGTTTTTCCTATAAATCATGATAACAAGGGCGTATTTAAGAATCTGAACCAGCCCCTAAATGTTACGCGTTACCATTCCCTTGTCATTGAAAAGCACACGCTGCCGGAATGTCTAGAAATAACATCGGAAACAGATGATGGACAAATCATGGGAATCAGGCATAAATCGCTTCCAATAGAAGGCGTTCAGTTTCATCCGGAGGCCATTCTGACAGAACAGGGTCATGAGCTGCTGCAGAACTTTTTAGAACAGTCTAAAGCATTTGTCAAAAACCATGGGGGAAAACAATGATTGTTAAGCATATAGAAACGGGTTTGAGCAGTTTTGAACTCTTTACCCTATTTGAGAGAAGTATGGATGCCATTTTTCTTGACAGTGGCAGGGATCATGAGGGGCTAGGCAGATACTCTATCATTGCGGTATACCCCTTTGAGAAAATTGTTAATAAGAATTCAAAAACACTGATCATTGGAAATGATACAACGGTGCAGTTTGAAGGGAATCCCTTCGATGTTGTACGTGAAAAACTGGACAGGTATAAAAAGGACTATGTGTCTGAGCTCCCCTTTATCGGTGGCGCAGTTGGCTATTTTGGCTATGACCTGTGTCATCATGTTGAAAAGCTGCCGCGCACAGCCGTGGATGATGTGGAGATACCTGACCTCTATCTGTGTTTCTATCACGGCGCTGTCATTGTGGACCATCTGGCCAAGGCCGTATATGTAACCGATGCTGAGCTTAAGGGTGGCGGTCAGGACCGTATTGACAGAATCTGCAGGGTCATTGACAAGGGTCTTGAAGCACCTGCGGTCGTGGAGGTGAAAAGCCATGATACTCCTCTGGACTTCAAGCCCAATATGGACAAGGACACATATCTGAACTCCGTGAGACGGATTAAGGAATACATCCGCACGGGAGATATTTATCAGGCAAACATGACACAGCGCTTTGAAACCGAGCTGCGCCATCGCCCAATAGAGCTTTACAGTAAGCTTAGAGAGATCAATCCTGCCCCATTTGCGAGTTATTTGGATTTTGGCAGCGGACAGATTGTATCCAGTTCACCTGAGCGCTTTCTGAAGGTTAGAAATGGTGAAATTGAAACTCGTCCAATCAAAGGCACCCTTCCAAGGGGAAGGACCCCAGAAGAGGACCAAGCACTTAAAATACAGCTGCAGAACAGTAAAAAGGACAGATCCGAGCTGCTGATGATTGTGGATCTTGAGCGGAATGATCTCAGCAGGGTTGCAAAAACAGGAACGGTACAGGTGCCGGAACTCTTTGTCATTGAAAGCTACGCAACGGTCCATCATTTGGTGTCGACAGTCACTGCAGAGCTGCGTGAAGACAAGACCGTTGTCGATCTGCTTGAGGCATCATTCCCTGGCGGGTCCATAACAGGTGCTCCGAAAATCATGGCCATGAAGGTCATTGATCAGCTTGAGCCGACGCAACGAAACATTTATACGGGATCGATCGGATATATAGATTTTAATGGAAACGCGGACTTGAATATTGTCATACGCACTGTGGTATGTAAGGATGATAAGGCATATTTCCAGGTTGGCGGTGGGATTGTCTGGGACTCTGATGAATATCTCGAGTACGATGAGACCTTGGATAAGGCGAGAGCACTGATAAATGCACTGAACTACTAGACTTCAGGAGGGTGACATGAGTGAAGCACTTGATTACGGATACAGTCTCTTTGAGACAATAAGGTTTCAGCAGGGCGGTCCTCAAAATATCACTGGACATTACGCGCGTCTGAGTTCAAGCGCCGAGCAGCTCGCCATTCCGTTTCATAGAAGTGAGGACCTGTTTAAAGAAGAAGTGGAGCGGGCTGTTCTTGAAAGCGGTTTGGAAACCGGTGCCCTGCGGTATCAGCTTATGCGTGGTTCTGATGAAGAAGTGTGTTTGTCCGTTCGGCCCTTACGGTATAGTGCAGAGATGTATGACCGCGGTTTTAAGCTCTGTCTTTCTGGAACGGTCAAGTATTCAGGAAGCCTGCTTGTAGGACATAAGACCTCCAATTACATGGAGAATATTATTACGTTAAGAGCCGCTAAGGAAAATGGATATGATGAAGCCCTTCTGACAAATGAAAAGAATGAATTGACAGAAGGCACGTATACCAATATATTCTTGATAAAAGGCAAAAGCATATATACACCGGCTACCGCATGCGGACTATTAAAAGGGACGATGCGCAGCAGGGTCATTGAGGCTGCAAAACGGCTTGAGATTGACTGCCTGGAAGACAGCATATCCGCCCAGAGTTTTGGAGATTATGATGCTGGATTTCTAACGAATGCCCTCATGGGCATTATGCCGATTCGGCAAATTGGAGAAAGTATATTTTATAAGACAGATCATGTACTGATAGAGAAGTTATCGGAGTATGCAATGCGTGAATGGGTACTCGGAGCAGATTCAGAAAAGAGGTAAACAAATGGATAAGGAACGTATTAAAAAAGCCGTCCGTGAAATTCTATACGCTATTGGAGAAAATCCTGACAGAGAGGGGCTTGTAGGAACACCGGACAGAATTGCAAGAATGTATGAGGAAATTTTTGCAGGTCTGACACAAGACCCTGGAAAACACCTGGAACTATTTTTTGAGGAAGAGCAGCATGAAGAGCTTGTACTGGTGAGAGACATTCCTTTCTACTCCATGTGTGAGCATCATCTGGTGCCGTTTTTCGGCAAGGCGCATGTTGCCTACATTCCAAAGGATGGTCGACTGACAGGCCTTAGCAAGCTTGCACGTGTGGTTGAGACTGTAGCGCGAAGACCACAGCTTCAGGAGAGACTGAGTTCAAATGTTGCTGACTGCATTATGGAAAAGCTGCAGCCCCATGGAGTGGTTGTGGTTGTGGAAGCGGAGCATATGTGTATGACCATGCGTGGTGTTAAGAAGGCAGGCAGCAATACGGTGACATCGGCGACGCGCGGCATATTCAGAACGGACGCCAAGTCACGTGCTGAGGCGATGAGCCTGATTTCTTTTGGAAAATAGTCAAAAGGATGAATCGCTGGGGAAACTGTAAACTGGACTGACCGGGGAAGCGAGGCTGCAAGCAGATGCTTAACAAGAAGAAGTATGATAAAATAGATATTCATTTTCAGGATTTCACACTGAATATCGGTGCGAAGACCTATGTTATGGGAATCCTGAATGTAACTCCTGACTCTTTTTCAGACGGTGGTAAATTCAATGAGGTGCAGGCTGGAGTCGAGCATGCATTGGAGATGGTTGCTGAAGGGGCGGACATCATCGACATAGGTGGTGAGTCCACCAGACCGGGCTCTGATGAGGTCGGATGTGAAGAGGAGATAGCACGCGTTGTTCCTGTCATCAGGGCCATTCGCGAAAAGGTCAATGTCCCCATATCCATAGATACCTACAAGGCGGAAGTTGCTCACGAAGCGCTGAAGGCCGGTGCCAATATGGTAAATGACGTCTGGGGGCTCCAGCGCGAGCCTGAGATTGCTAAAGTGGCAGCTGAGGCAGGTGCGCCTGTGATTGCCATGCACAATCAGATTGGAACAGACTACAACGAGGACATTATTGAGTCCATGATTGCGTTCTTTGAAAAATCAATCCAAATCGCACTGGATGCAGGCGTGCCTAAAGAGCACATCATACTTGATCCGGGCATTGGGTTTGGAAAGACATCTGAGCAGAATGTCGAAGTCATGGGCAGACTGTCAGAGCTTCACGTGCTAGGATACCCGATACTCCTGGGTACAAGCCGTAAATCCATGATTGGAAAGATTCTGGACCTGCCGCCAAGCGAGCGTGTTGAAGGTACTGTTGCTACGAGTGTTGTCGGTGTCATGGAAGGTATGGAAATCATACGTGTGCACGATATCAAGGAGAATCTTCGAGCAGTAAAGGTTGCCGATGCGATTGTGAGGGGCTGGAATGGATAAGATTATAATGAAGAACCTCAGCTTCTACGGATACCATGGTGTCATGGCTGAAGAAAAGGTGCTGGGACAGAAATTTTTCATCGATGTGATTTTGGATGTCGATGTGAAAAAGGCTGGCGAGAGTGACAGTGTTGAAGATACAGTGAGTTATGCGGATGTTTTTGAAGTGGTTAAAAACCATGCGCAGGTTAAGCGGTATCATTTGCTGGAAGCGCTCGCAGAGCATATTTCCAAGGATGTTCTTGCAACTTTTGACAAGGTGCATGCAGTTGAAGTTGAGGTACGTAAGCCGGAAGCGCCAGTAAATGGTGTGTTTGATTATTTTGGTGTATCAATTCGGAGGGACCGTAATGCATAGGGCATATTTGAGTCTGGGCAGTAATATTGGAGACCGTCAGGAACATCTTGAGCGTGCTGTGGCACTGCTCGATGCCAATGAAAGCATTCGAGTCGAGTCAGTGTCCTCCTATTACGAGACAGATCCCTGGGGTTTTGAAGACCAAGATGCATTTTTAAACATCGCTCTTGGGATTGACACAGATCTCACACCGGACCAGCTTCTTGCGGCTTGTCAGGCCGTAGAACAGGAATTGAAGCGTGTGCGCAAAATTCACTGGGGACCACGAACCATTGATGTTGACATACTGACCTATGGTCAGTACTGTTCACAAAGTGCTGTTCTGGAAATACCGCATCCGCGAATGACCGAGCGGGGATTCGTTCTCGTGCCGCTCGCAGAGATTGCGCCAGAGCTCAGTGTAAAGGGAAGAAAAGTTTCAGATTGGCTGGTTGAAGTCGATCGAAGCGGAATAAGGAAGATTTAATATGCGACCTAAAATACTTGTAGGCGAACAGCATATCGTTAAGGTTGGAAGTCTAGAAATCGGCCGACCGGGCACGCCAATCATCATGGCTGGACCGTGCTCTGTTGAGTCGCGTGAACAGATTTTCCAGACAGCACGTGCAGTTAAGGCTGCGGGTGCACATATCCTCAGAGGCGGCGTTTTCAAGCCGAGAACGAGTCCCTATGCCTTTCAGGGAATGGGCGAGGAAGGTCTTGTGCTCATGCGTGAGGCAGCAGATGCCGTTGACATGCCAATTGTCACAGAGCTTATGGATGAGACGAGTCTTGATTTGGTCTATAAATACGCCGATATCATCCAGATCGGTTCGCGCAATATGTACAACTATTCACTCCTTAAAACGGTAGGACAGCTTGATAAGCCGATCCTTCTCAAAAGGGGCATGAGCGCCACAATTCAGGAATGGATTATGGCAGCTGAATATATTGCGTCGAGCGGTAATAAGGATGTTATCCTATGTGAAAGAGGTATCCGTACTTTTGATACCTATACGCGCAACACACTGGACTTGACGGCAGTTCCCATTTTGAAGACAGAAACGGGTTTGCCGGTTATTGTCGATCCGAGTCATGGAACTGGTATACGTGAACTTGTAGAGCCTATGTCCATGGCCGCACTCGCATGTGGTGCAGATGGCCTCATGATTGAAGTGCATATTGATCCGGACAATGCACTGTCTGACGGACCGCAGTCATTGACACCGGAACAGTTTGAACATCTTATGGCACGTCTTGAGCTCTAGGCTCTAAAGGCTCTAAGTGCGATGATATGGACTTTAAAGCAGTAAATAACGGTATGGACTATCTGCCAATGCACACAAAGCAGACAGTCCATACCGTTTCTATTTTGAGGAAGGCTCGCACGATTTACTCATCAGAGCCATATTCAAGCTCCATATTTTTGAAAAAGTCATAGACCTGAGGCGCTTTTTGCTTGAGCTCGTGATGGGTGCTGTCGTTGAGATAGTACATGGTGAAGGCCTCAGCGAAAAACTCTTCATCGTATTCATAGTAGGGACCTGAAAAGAGGTCTGCTTCGTCGTCGGTCATTTTTGCGAAAAGACTTGTTGTTGAGTCTGCGCCGTACTGGGCAAAGACAACATCATCCACCTGATGACCGATTTCATGAAGCTCAAGGTTGTGTGAACCATGGAATTCACTGGAATAGCTGTAGCCAATGCGGGCGACAATCAGTTCGCCACCGGCGCCTGGCACGTCATCCCAAGTGCGGCCTGTAGCTTCCCAGCCACGGGGAACAACACCGCGCAGATAAGTATATTCGGGCTCGTCGGTCAGAGGATTGTTGATAAGGCGAATGCGTGTACCGTCTTCGATCATCATTTCAATATAGTTTTCAGGGACATGTCGAATGTTCTCAATCATATTGCCTGCTTCGACGGTGTCGTATTCATCATCGGGAAGCTCAACAAACAGTTTGATCAGGGTTTCAAGGGCATCGGCACTGACGAGTTGAATGCGTTCAGCTGCATCGCGGTCAAGAAAGTCCTTGTAGACCAGGTACTCACCAAGACTGAGTATACCGTCCTTCATGGGCTGACGCAGGGTCATGTCAGACAGATAGGCCAAGTCGTCTCTGAGAAATGGCTGCGTTTCAAGATATACGCGTTCTTCGAAGGTGATCAGACCGATTTCTTCAGCCTTAATCAGTGCGGTGTCCCAGGTGAAATCCCCTGCATCAATGGTATAGCCCAGGGCTTTCAGCATAAATGTCATATAGGATTTTGCCTGTAGGGCTTGACCTGCACCGTATTGACCATCGCCAAGACCTGAGGCAAGTCCATTCTGGTAGGCATAAGTTGCCCAGCTGTTTCCCCAGTCAGGGACATCCGTGAAAGCGGGCGTGGCGTCAGTGTAGTCAGATACCGCCTCCTCACGTCCAATCAGCTTGAGCATAATGATGAGCCCTTCAAGGCGGGTAGGTTCCCGTTCCAGTTCAAAACCCTTTTCCGAACCGGCAAAAACACCGAGCTGATAGAGGTTCATAGCAGAAGTTCCGTGCTGGATTTCATTTATGCCATACGCTGGCTGAATGCTTATGATTGACAGCACTAGAATAGTAATAATTAAGCGTTTGGTTTTCATAGAGTTCTCCTTTCATCTATGAAGACTCATACCCGTTCACAAATAATTTACTTGATTTATATTGGACTTGAGTATATAGTGTTAATGCGAACAGATTTGGATTGGAGAGTGTTATGGCAAAAATATCTGCTGAAGAGAAGAAACTTACACGGCAAAAGATTCTGGATGCCAGTCGAACGGTTTTCAGAGAAAACGGATATGAACAGACTCAAGTGCGTGAAATAGCCGAAATGGCTGGAATCGGCGTAAGCACGCTTTACGGTTACTATCCATCTAAAATCGATTTGTTCTTAAGTACATTTTTACTGGATGCAGAGAATAAAGTCCGGGTTAATGATGCTCAAATCATGGAGGCTCTTGAAGGTGGACTTACTGATGGCTTAATAAAACTTTTGGTTATGACACGCTTCAAAGATGTCTTTAAGGATCGTGAAATGCTGAAATCCTTTTATATTGCATCGGTATCGGATCTTGCCAAAAACAAAAGGTTCAGCAGAGTTATGCGTGACGACTGTACCAAGTTTGAGTATGTGTCACATATTTTGGAAATTTACGAGCGTACAAACAGGCGCCTCTGTGCATTTTCACTAAAGGCTCTAACGGAATGCATTTGGACAATCATTCAACATAATGGTACGGATTATCTGCTTTTTACGGAGTTATCATTCGATGAAGCGGCAGGTCGTATTCGAGATCAGTTGAATGTGCTTTTTGCAGGTAAATATGAAGTGTATTAAAAACCATAAATATTAATGAAAATAGTGTGATGCGAATGCATCGCATTATTTTGGGATTTAATGCGAACAAATTCATAAAAAATATAGAATAATAAGAATTGATATGATGATTATTCAGTTTAATGCGAATTATATTGTGTTTGAGACAATCTCAGATATGACAGGAGGAAACTTATGAAACTTGGAAGAGTATTTATGACGATTGGGTCAGCGGCAGTGCTGATGACAGCACTAGCGGGCTGTGAAGTTCAGGCGGCAGAGGTCACTGAAGAACCGAAGACACCTGTTGAGGTTATGGCAGTAAAAAGTGAGCAGCGTCCTGCTGTGCTTACCTATATGGGGACAGCCGTACCGGAAGATCAAATTGACTATAGCTTCAAATCGAGCGGAAGGCTTGGCGAACTGCTCGTTTCACCGGGAGAACATGTAGAAAAGGGCACTGTACTTGCGAAGCTGGATACATCCGATATGGTCCTTCAGCTAGATGCGATAAGAGCCCAGATGACTGCAGCGAGTCAGGATATTACAAAGGCTGAAAGCGCATATGCATACAACAAGGACATGCTTGAAAAAATGAACAAACTCTATGAGTCTGGCGGCGTATCGAAGGATACCCTGGAACAGGTTGAGCTGAACTATACGACGGTGTCCAGTTCGCTATCGCAGGCGAGAGAGAGTTACCGCGCAGCAAAGGCAAACTACGACCTTTCGGCGGCACTTCTTGACGATGCTGTTATTGTTGCCTCTTCAGAGGGTACAGTCATGGCAGTGCCATTTGAAGAAGGTGAACTGGTATCGGCAGGCTATCCGGTAGTGGTTATGCGCAGTGAAACCAAAGTGGTTCAGGTGGGAATTTCGCAGGATGATATTGATGTTGTAGACATGGACACCCGCGTATATCTTCAAATCGATGGAGAAGAGATTAGCGGTGAGATTTCCGAAATCAATGATATGCCCGATCAGTACACGAGAACGTTCCTGGTCAAGGTTCGCACGGATAATGAAAAAATAAGACTGGGTAAAATTGTGGATGTAAAGTTTGAAGCTGAAAATCAGCAGGGCATTTGGGTGCCGCTTGAAAGCATCATGTCTGACGGTGAACAGTTCGTATATGTCATTCAGAATGGAAGGGCGTTCAAGAAAACACTGACGATTGACGACGTAACTGGCTTTGAAGCTGAAGTCAGCGGACTTGCCGACGGAGATCAGATCGTGGTGGCTGGAATCAAGAAGTTGACGGATGGAACAGCAGTAGAAATTGTTACGGAGCAATAGAAAGGCTTAATTAGGTGTAGAACATGGAGAAGCTGATACGACTTCTAATCAAGAAACGTACAATTGCGCTGTTTCTGGTACTGGTTTTTGCCTTCAGCGGTGCTTTAGGATATTACTATCTTCCACGACAGGAAAACCCCGATGTTTCAGTGCCTGTGGCAATGATTATCACCCCTTATCCCGGTGCAAGCGCTGAGGATGTCCAGGAACTGGTTCTCAAGAAAATTGAAGATGAAATGAAAGAGCTCGACGACGTCGATGAAATACGTGGTACGGCAAAGAGCAGCATGGGCATCACGATTGTTATGTTCAACGATGAGGCGGACAATGACAAGGCTATGCAGGATGTGCGAAATGCAATGGCGGACGCGCAGTCCAACTTGCCGTCGGGTGTTGCTGACAGCATTATTGACACAGACCTGATATCGACTGCTGGCATATTGATCAGCTTGTCTGGTGGCAACTACACCTATGAGCAGCTTGCATCCTTTGGAGATCAGTTCAAGAAAGAGCTATCAAAGATTGAAGGGATTTCAAAGTTCGATGTTGAGGGTGAACTGAATAAGGAAGTTCGTGTTGATGTTGATATTGCAAAGCTGAATGTACTTGGACTTTCCATAGAAGACGTCAACTCGATTCTGACGATGCAAAATATTGAAATTCCATCAGGTGCCCTTGAAAACGGCAAAACGCGGATTAACGTGGAAACCACAGGATCCTTTGAAGAGCTGGATGATATTCGAAATACCATTATCATGATATCGTCAGAAAATGGATCTGCACTAAGGCTTAAGGATATTGCAAGCGTAGAGTTCGCCCTGGAGGAGAATGCAGAAAAATATAAGCAGAATGGAGAAAATGCGGTTCTTCTGACGGGCTACTTTGAGTCAGGAAAAAATATAGTCATCATTGGAGATGACGTCAGGGCGGCGCTCGACAAGGTAAAAAACACCCTGCCTGAAGATTTGAAGGTGGAAGAAATCATTTATCAGCCATCAGATGTAGGCGCATCGGTCAACGACTTCATGATGAATCTCTTGGTTGGCGTTATTTTGGTAGTTGTCGTCGTATTCTTCGGTATGGGGGCGCGAAATGCCATTGTCGTATCAACGGCCATTCCACTCTCCATCCTCTTTACATTTGCAGCAATGTACGGTATGGATATCTACATTCACCAAATGTCTCTTACGGCGCTGATTATTGCGCTGGGCATTCTTGTTGACAATGCCATTGTCATCAGTGATGGCATTCAGGTGAATATTGATAATGGTGAGGACAATACTTCCGCAGCCATAAATGCAGTGAAAAAAGCAGCGGTTCCTGTGTTTACAGCTACGCTGACCACGGTTGCGGCAGTTTCGCCTCTCATGGGCATGCCGGGCGCTGCGGGTTCCTTTCTCATATCTATTCCGCTGGTTCTGATTATATCTGTGATTGCGTCATATGCTGTCGCCATGTTTGTCATGCCGGTTCTTGGTGAGTGGATTTTCAGACCGACTAAAAAGAAAAGCGACAAGCAGGGCATCTTGCGCAAGGTCTTTGCAAACATGCTCGATGGAGGCTTGAAATACAAGGGCAGAACCGCAGCACTGGTCATTGTTGTATTTCTCTTTGTCATGAAGGTGCTCATGCCCCTGCTTCCATCAGAATTCTTCCCTTATGTGGAGAAAGACATTCTCTATATTGAAATGAACAACGAAGTTTCAGGCGATATTGAATCGACTGAACGTATGGCTGACGATGTTGTAGAAATCCTTTCATCCGAACCGGAAATTTCAAGCTATACAGTGGCCATTGGCAATGGTATGCCAAAGTTTTACATTTCCATGATGACACCGACACCATCCGCTGATTTTGCACAAATGGTCGTGAAATATGATCTGGAGCCAGCTGAAGGTGAAAAACGATTTGACAACAGAACTGAATTTGCAGACTACCTGCAGCAAAAATTGGATGGGTCCCTCGTATCGGGTGAGGCCAAGGTCAATCTCCTTCAAAACGGACCGCCCGCTGACGCTAAGATCATCATGCGCATCAGCGGCGAGAGCTATGACCGCCTGAAGGAAGTGGCCGCTGAAATTGAAGGTCAAATGGAGGGTGTTGAGGGCGTCACAAATATCCGTGACGATATCAAGCCGGAAACACTTCAGTTCAATCTTGCCCTTGATACAGAACGGGCAACCATGATGGGCATTACAAACTATGATGTTCAAAGACAGGTGAACATGGCCTTATACGGTACATCACCTACGGTTTTCAGAAAAGATGGAAATGAGTACGATGTTCGAATCGAGTCAGATATTGATACACCGGAAAAGCTGTCCAACTTTATGGTCAAATCAAGCATGACAGATATGAAGGTTCCTATTAAGCAGTATGCCGATGTGACCTACTCGACAAAGACTGATGAGATCAACCGCTACAATGGGGAAATGACTGTAACGATTCTGGCAGATCCAATGCTTGGTTATGACTCTGCTGCACTTGAGACACGCATTGAAAATGAAATTGTTCCAAATATCAATAAGACGGGCGTCAATATTGTCTTTGCCGGCGAACGTGAGGATATTGGCGAGAACTTTGGTGTGATTGGCATGCTTGCAATATTTGCAATTGCCCTTATTTACATGATTCTGGTAGTCCAATTTGGTTCCTTTACCCAGCCTCTGGTCATACTCCTGACGATACCACTCTCCCTGATCGGGTCCGTCGCGGGTTTGTACATTTTGAATCAGCCGATGTCCCTGACTGCGTTTCTGGGAATCATTGCCCTGATTGGTCTTGTTGTTAAGAACGGTATTCTGCTAATTGAGTATATCAATGACGCAATTGCTCTGGATATGCCAATCAATGAAGCCTGCAAGGATGCCGTTGACAAAAGATTCAACGCAATCATTCTGAGTGCCATGACGACCGTAATGGGTCTGTTCCCACTGGCGATAGGGGGCAGCAGTCTTTTTGCACCCATGGCCATTGCACTCATGTCAGGACTTCTTGTTTCAACAGTTTTAACAATGGTGGTCATTCCTGTCATATACAGTGGGCTCTATAATGTTCAGACGCGCTTTGCGGGTCAGAAAAAACCTGAGCTTGCTACAGAAACGGTTTAAAAGTTAAACAGATGAAATTAAAACACCCCCTCTGCAAGGTTGCAGAGGGGGTGTTTGGGTTTAATTGCAAGGTACCTGTTACAGTTCGTGACTACTCACCATTGTTGAAAAGCTTCAGGTACTCGTTGTCACTGTTCATGTAGATGACCGTGTCTTCATCAATGGTTGTCTGATAAGACTTGAGTGTTCTCCAAAGCTGATAGAAATCAGGGTCTACACTGAATGCGTTTGCATAGATTTCAAGAGCAGTGGCATCCGCTTCACCACGAATTTTTTCGCTGGTCTCAATGGACTCTGCTATGATCTGGGCGACTTCTCTGTCTGTATCTGCGACTGTGTTCTGGTAAAGTTCCTGACCTTCAGAACGCTTCTGCTGTGCGATTGCAGCACGTTCAGCGACCATTTTCTGAAGTGTCGACTCGATGTTTGACTCTGGCAGAATTGTGCGGTAGACTTCAATGTCACGTACGGCAATACCCTTTTGGGCCAGCTTCACGTTAAGTTCTTCCATGACCTCGTCCAGTTTTGCGCCAAGAACTTCTTTATCCTGAAGGAATTCATTTGAGTTCAGCGAGTTAATGCTCTGGATGACAAGTGCGTAACCGACTTCGTCAATGAGACGATTTGCCTGATTCACCAGGTTTCCAGTGCCGCCAAATGACGAACGGTAAAGACCTGGATGTGTGATTTCCCACTGCGCGAACATCTTGATTTCGTACTTGATTTTATCTCTTGTGTTGATGTTTGCGTAATTGGAAATGTAAGTAATCAGTTTTGAGGTGTCTTTTTCAACTGTAGTGATAAACGGAATTTTGAAGAAGAGTCCCTTATCCTTTACAATCTCAATATTTTGGAAGTTTGCATCCAGCTTGCTCTGAAGGTCGGCGTCAATGTTGTTTCTGTCAACAACGACTTTTTTCACATCGCCGAACTCTCTTACAGTAGCGACCTCATCTTCTCGTACGATATAAATGAAGCTGCTGGCACTCATAAGAACTGCCATGAGAATGAGAACAAAGCCAGTGAAGCGCAAGTTTCTTTTTCGTTTCTTTTTAACGTCTTCTGGACTTGCGGTTTGCTTATGAGCAGATGCCTGACTCTTGAACTGCTCACGGAATTTAGTGAATTCGTCTTTTAGATCCGGACCCGGACCTCGATTGTTGTTATTATCCATTATTGTTCCTCCTTATCTGGCAGCAGTCTACTGATTGATTGACCCGGGATTGAGCGGTAAGTACTTCACGGTTCCATCTCCGTCAATATCGATGATATACTTCTGCTTAACCTTAGATAGGATTGTCTCCATGGTTTCGATATAGAGACGTTTTTTCGTAATGTCCTTGGCAGAGACATATTTCTCGTAAACCTGCAGGAAGTTTTCAACATCCCCTTTGGCCTGTGAAATCTTCTCAGCTTTATAGGCTTCAGCCTGCTGTATTCTGTCATATGCTTCCGCACGAGCGCCAGGAAGCTGTTCGTTTGTGTATTTTTCAGCTTTTGACTTGAACTCGGCCTTTTCGTTCTCTGCAATGTTTACATCGTCATAAGCGAATTGAACCTTGCCAGGAAGCAGTACGTCTGTGAATTTGACATCAAGAATCGTAATGCCGAGACCGTAGTCAGCTACTTTTGCAGAAAGCTCTGGAAGAATCTCTCTTGCAATGGAATCCTTGTTGATCAGAGCGTTTTCAAGGTCCTGATCCTGGATGTTTCTACGCAGAACACTTTCAAATGCAAGGCGAAGTGTACCTGACTGGTCGTCAACATTGTAGAGATAAGCGGATGAATCAGTAATCTTGTACTGTATTACAGCGCCGATGTTGACAAGGAAAGAGCCTTTGGTCAGTACCAGCTGTTCATCTTCAACATCAAGATATTGTGGCTCTGAACTTGGTGTGGCATCGTTTTCAGGACGGTAACCATACTGTACTGAATAGATTTTGTTGGTGTTAATTATGCGGACTCTGTCGATGAAAGGCAGTTTGAAGTTCAGGCCTGGTGTTCCAACAACATTCACCATCTGACCGAATCTTTCGATGACAGCCTGTTCAGCATTTTCAAGTACGTAAAAACTTTGTGACCCTGCGAATACTCCTATTGCCACAATAGCAACGAGCAGCGGGAGCATGGATAGTCTTTTTCCCATAAATATCCTCCTTTATTCCAGTGCATAAGCATATGGAAGTCTAACACAATCATACCTCCTAAGGATATGGACTTTCAATGAAACGAGCAAATTTTAATGAAATTATAAGGAAATAAGGATACAATGTTAATAAATAGGAGGGATATCATGGGAAGACTCTATACAACCCTGAGCTTCATCAGCGAAATGCGCCGAAGGTACCGCGTGCATCACATTACTGCCTTCAGTGCCCAAATGTCGTATTTTTTCATGTTGTCACTCTTTCCCTTCCTGATTTTTCTAGTGGGCCTAATCAGCTGGTTTTCCATAGAAAACCTGTGGATGATGAACAATCTCGCGCGTCTGATGCCCCCGGCTGCTGCAAAAATCATTCAGGACTACATTTCGGATATTGCAGCCTCGGGATCGACGGGTGTCATTTCCGTTTCAATTGTTGCAGCCCTCTGGACGGCTTCGAAATCCATAAACGCACTCATGCGCGCGCTTAATATTGTTTATGAGGTCGAAGAGACGCGTGGCTATTTCTCGACGCGGTTTCTGGGCATGTTCTATACCTTTCTCTTTGCGCTGGCAATAGCCTTTGCCCTGGTAGTCCCAAGCATGAGCAAGGATGTCTTTGCTTTTATGGGGAAATACTTTTATATACCGGGCTATTTCGTGAGTCTTTTCACATCGGTGCGGTGGGTATGGGTTCTGGGTTTTCTGACCATCGTCTTTGGATCTGTGCACGTTGTTTTTCCAAATACCAGAATCGGAATCAGGCGTGCGCTTCCAGGGACACTGTTTTCTCTTATAGGCTGGTTGGCGATTTCTTTTGCATTTTCATATTTTGTACAGAACTTCAGCCGTTTTACCATTATTTACGGGTCCATAGCAGCAGTCATTGTACTCATGGTATGGCTGTATCTTTCCAGCATCATTCTGCTGTTTGGTGCTGAAATCAACCATTACTTAATGAACCGCAAGCAGGCACAGTAAAAAAAGGATAGCGTCTTGCCCGGTAATTGGGAAAGATGCCATCCTTTATCTTTTTAAGGCATTTATACTTCAAGGTCATTACTTTCTAGGTCTGATTGCACCTGAAAACCATAGGTAAGAGAGTACAGAAACAACGATAACCGCATTTACAATATTGTGTGCAAGACTGGTCATGGGAACTGTGGAACAGGCAGACCAAAGCATGAAACCGCCTACTGAGCCTACGCTGATTTTTGTAATGCGCATTCCTGTTGTCTCACGTGTATCACGCACGCGATTTGCATTCAGTTCCTGTCGTTTTTCAAGCAAATCGAATTTTTTCATTCTTGTCCCCCGAATTCTCAAACTTTCATAGTGCCCCTTTTGTCAATCCATGTGTCATATACTATTATATCTGAAAAGAGCTAAGATTACACTAGCCATTTCAAGGGGTGCGCATGAAGCAGACCTGAATGAACAAGCAATTAAATAATCTATAATGTTAACAGAATATATCACGTGTGTTACAAAACGTTTACAAAAGGAATATATTGTTTGCCTTTAGGAAGAGTGGGTTATATACTACCCATGAAGATTAAAATATTAGACGAAAGGAGGTCGCAACATGATTAAATTAACTACACCGCAAATTTTTACAGCCGATTTTACGGATCATGGAACACTAGGAAGAACAATTACATCATTTGGACAGTGCGCGACCTGCGATATGTTTAATATTGGATCGGAAGAAAAATAGACTTTTTCTTATACAACCCCTTTCAATGATTGCCCGTAGGTCTGTTCCTACGGGTTTTTTGTGCCAACAAGCCCGCAGACACTGTCTGCGGGCTTTTTTTATACTCAACTTACATTTTAAGAATGAAATGGATGAAGAAGGAAGTACACTTAGTGTATTCACATAGCAAAACTTGAAAAGGAGGGATTTCAAGTGATTAAGGTGATTGCAGGATAATATCCGAATAATGGTAACGGTGAAAACAGAGAAGACAAAGAGAGAATTTGAAAAAGACAGAAAATGGAGGGACCTTTCATGAGAATGAACGTAGGCAAACTAGAAGTACGTGTAGAAATCAGAAAAAAAAGAAGTGGAAATATGAATGCTGCTGAGCGTGTTTACAAAAATCAGCAGGCAATCGAACACTATGACAAGACTAAAGAGAAAGTCAACACAGACTATTTCTTTGGAGCATAAGAGGCGCCGTTAAGCGCCAGAGAGGGGGTCATCATGAAGGCTAGGGTAAAAGGACAATGCCAGCTGATAACATATTTTGGTTACCACCATCATGAGAGACGACACACGAAGGCGAGTGCAAGCGGGAATGCGCACTTGAAAACAAGAAGAAGCGCTGCTTAGGGGGAAATAAAATGAAATTCAAATTTGACCAAATTGAAATAAATCTTAAAATCAGAAAAACACCATCTGAAAAACCATTTAAAGCGTCGTGCAAACCTCAGGCACGTATGCATAAAGCTATAGCTCGGTAAGCGTTAAGACGCATAAATGATATATTGAAGACCCTGGATCATTGGATTTGGGGTCTTTTTGATTTTTTGAAAAAAGGCAAAGGCGTTCTGTCAACGCGTCAAGCCGTTCGATTTCACAGACAATTCAAAAGTGCGGATTGCTGTGGCTTGTGCTGGGTACTATTTCTGATAGAGGTGATTGGTATGAAACCGACATACAAATTTGTCTGGCTGCTGACAATCATGCTGGTTGGCTTTGGCGTTTTCATTCTAAGTATTCCCTACAGGAATGTTGGCCTGAATACAATCGTCGCCACTGAGGGAAAGCTGGATATTGCAGACTATAATTTTTCATCTGGCGGGCCAGCGCAAATAACTGGAGAATTTGCCTATTTTAAAGATAAAATACTATATGATGACGAACTGCTCGAAGATGAAATGGAAAACGTGCAGTTTGTTCGCGTGGACAAGCATCTGCCTATCAAGACCTTTGGCGCGCATGGCTACGGGACCTATGTTTTTGAAATGAATCCGCCCAAAGCATCGCAGATTGTGGCAATGGAAATCCCGGTCATCAGCAGTGCATACAAACTCTGGGTAAATGGAAAGCTTCTGGCAAGCAATGGGCGTGTTGATCCGCGCGTGGAAGTATTTTTGCCCCATATGACACCGCAGCGTGTCATACTCCCGCCATTTGACGAAAACACGCGGGTGGTCATTCAGGTAGCAAATTATCATTTTTCATATATCGGAATCGGCAAGCCCCTGATTATCGGTTCGCCGGAACAGATTATGCAACGACAGGTCAACAGCCATTTGCAGGAGTATATGATCATTGCAATATCAATACTCACTGGCGCTTACCATATTGCTGTCTATTCAATTAGAAAAGAGGAGAAGTCCACACTGCACTTTGGTCTGTTTGCCATATTCCTCGCCATTACCCTGACTTTTTTTGGGGAACGCGCAATTCATAGTGTCTTTCCAAAGCTGGACTGGTATGCCATGGGACAGACGGGTTATTTTTTGGCCTCTGTAACAATCCTGCTCATGCTCAGATATGTAATTCTGCTTGATGTGAAAAGGCAGGACACACCCTTTGAAAGACTGCTTCAGGTCATGCTGCTGATTGCTTTTACGGCGAGGGCTGTCATGGTGTCCAAACCCAATTACATTTGGTTTATTCATACCTATATCGCTATAGGTATTGTAATCTTCATATACTCCATGGCCATGCTGGCTTTTCATATGCGAAATGGTTCAAGAGGCCTTAAGATGACCGTCGCGGGCATATACCTGTCCCTGCTGGTTTTTTTCAGCAATTTGTTCGATATGTTCAATGAGCAGTTTTCAAATTTCGGTCTCCTTCTCTTTATCTTCTTCCACGCCCTTGTGCTGGGGCTGAGATATTCCGAAACCTTCAGCCTAAACCTTGATTTGGCAGATGCGCTGAAGCGTAGTGCACTCAAGCTTCAAAGCAAGAATTTTGAACTTGTACAGACCAAGGAGTCTCTTGAGGAACTCAATGTCCAGCTGGACAGCAAGGTCAACGAACGGACTGAAGACATCAAATTACTCCTGGACCACTCTGGTCAGGCATTCCTGTCTCTGGACAGTGCATCGAGAATTCAAGTGGGCTACAGCAACCTGTCGCAGGTCTATTTGGGCGAAGACCTGGCTGGCCAACTGTTCTGGGAAGTCATTGGTGAAGCACAGAGCGAAACGGTCTCCATGCTTTGTCTGGCGGTAGAGCGTGCCCTGGGTGAGAAGAGTGCCCTGCGAAGAGAAAGTTATTTGAGTGTGTTGCCGGAGTCCATACGTGTCAAGGACCGAGAACTTAAAATCGAGTATAAGCCGATTCAAACGCCTTTCAAGGTGCAGGTTATGGTCATTATGACTGACGTATCCTATGAAAAATCACTCATGAATCAGATTGAAGTGGAAGCACGGGAAAACTGGACCAATATGAAAATTGTCCTTTATGCCCAGGAATTTTGGCGAATATACAATCGAATCGAGCTCTTCTGCAATCTGGAGAGCGAGTATTTTATAGAGGGGCAGACAGATGTGCAGGCGCTTGAGGAAAGTGTGATGAAGTCGTTGCACAACTTCAAGGGTCAGCTTTCCATGTACGGGTTTTCAGAGGTAATCGCCTATGTGCATGAAATGGAACAGGACATAATGGACCAGGCGTGGAAGACGACTGCAGTCCTTAAGGAATATATTCATCAGTGCAAGCTGATTGAGGTTTTAGATACACGACTTAAAAAGATCTATGAGAATGAAGGCATAGATATTTATGAATACAGAGATACCGTCCGACTTTCAAGAACGAAAATTGACGAAGTCGTAACTGTGCTGGAAGAAACTTTAGGAGAGGACGCACAGGCGCTTGTCAGGAATCTGTACACTGAGAAACACCATCCTTTCAGAAAAATATTCGAAGGCTATATTGACTATGTGGTTTTGCTAGGCAGAAGCATAGGGAAAGAAATCAACCCCCTCCAAATCAATGGCGGCAAGTTCCTGGTGGATTTGAGTGAGTACACCGGATTTTCAAAAGCCCTTGTACATGTGCTGCGCAATATGGTTGACCATGGCATTGAGAAGCCGGAGCTACGTTATGAAAGAGGAAAACCGCGCGCTGGAACAATCCGAGTGAACATTGAGAAGGTGGCTGACAGCATTGTTATCAAAATGACGGATGACGGCGCGGGTGTGGATTTTGAAAAACTGAAAATGAGTGTTGCAGAAGCGATAAATATGAGTCTTGAAGAGGTCAATGCTATGGATCGACCAACCCTGCTGCGTCATGTCTTTTCGCCTGAAGTGTCCGTCAAGCAGGAAAGTGACATTGTATCTGGAAGAGGTCTGGGAATGGCCCTGGTCTTCGAGGCGGTTGCCCAGCTGGGGGGAAGCATTGAAATCAGCAGTGTGCTCCATGAAGAGCTGTGTCTGATTTTCACCCTTCCCTATCATCTTTAGACACAGGATGGACACAGCTTTTAGCTATACTGTAACCCATACAATCCCATAATTGTGTTACCATATTATTGAAGGTGTTCCGTGGACGCCTTCAATTTGTGTTGCATCTGCAGGTCACAGCAAACGTTACAGAAGGGAGGCGGATTCGTGGAACGGGAAATCGCCTTGAAAATTAGAAATCTTAGAAAAGTATATAGAATCGGAAGCGAAAAGGTTATTGCGCTCAATAAGGTGACGCTGGATATTTTCCAGGGAGAGGTCTGCTGCATACTCGGGCCGTCGGGTTCAGGAAAATCAACCCTGCTCAACATGATGGCTGGGCTTGAGAAACCAAGTAAGGGCACGATCGCGGTCAAGGGGCATGAAATTACGACCATGAATGAAAAGCAGCTCGCAAAACTCAGACAGAAGCATGTGGGGTTTGTTTTTCAGTCCTATAACCTGCTGTCATCGTTGACTGCGCTTGAAAATGTCAGTCTGCCCCTGATGTTCAGAAAGGTGTCCAAAACCAATCGGGATAAGGAAGCGCTTGAAATGCTGAAGGCTGTAGGGCTTAAAAAATACATGCTCCACAAGCCGACACAAATGTCTGGTGGTCAGCAGCAGCGTGTGGGTATTGCTCGGGCTTTCATGGGATCGCCGGAAATAATTTTTGCCGATGAACCCACAGGCAATCTGGATTCCAAAACCTCTGCTGAAGTGCTTCAGATAATGCTTCAAATGGTGAGAAGCAAGAACCAGACACTGATTATTGTAACCCATGATAAGGAAGTCGCAAGATTTGCTGACAAGGTTGTATATATACTCGATGGCGACGTTGAAAAAATCGAAGAAAAGACAGAAGATATTAGGGGGTACGTTCATGCTGAACATGAGATCCAAATATAGTTTTAAAGCAGCGACCATGCTGCTGATTGCATTGATATCCATGATGGGCATCATACCGGCATTCGCCAGTTCGTCCACAGACGATCCGGGCGTCTATGTGGATTTGACGGCGGGTATTCAGAAAGTCCACGCCGGTCAGGAGGCCAGAATTAACCTGCCCCTGATGGTCGACGATAAAACAGCTACAGATGTGACCATTGCCATTGCAGATGATCTGGATTCGGTTCCGTTCATCTTTGACGATTCAAGGCCCTGGACAGAAGTGGACAAGATAACGCTCAATGGTGCGTCGCCTTATTTCAAAGTGTTTGTTTCACCGACGGCTCAGGAAAAAGTGTATGAAATCCAGTTGGATATAGAATACAAGAATCTTTCCCAGGTTAAGTTCAGAACGACAGATTCCATATATATAAAAATTGTAAACGACCAGGTTGAACCGACCTTGGGCGTTGTTGATTTCAAATTGACGGATGACGTGCTGACAGCAAGCCGGTCCGATCAGGCCATTGTACTCAATGTTGGAAATACGGGTACAAGTGATGCCAATGATGTACGGGTTGCACTCAAGGGATACTCCGAGGATGGCATTCATCTTTATAAGGGCATGGATGTTCAGGCAATCGATAAGATTGAAGCGAAAATGGAGCGGGTCGCCTATTTTTACATACAGCCATCAGAAAATGCGCCGACAGGTGAATATCAGATGGAGGTTGAAATTACCTATTATGATGATATCGGCGACGAGTATACGAGAACATCCTATATTTACATTCCTGTAGAGGGCAACGATACGAAGTCCATTGAGTTTGGATTTGATGACCTGCAAATGCCTGAAAAGGTCAGTGCGGGAGACCGCTTTACGGTATCTGGAACCCTTAAGAACATTTCGGGTGTTGAGGCCGAGTATGTGGAGGTTTCCATTGAATATCCCGATGGATTTATTCCTGAGTCCAGACCAAGAAAAATCTTCAGAAATGTTGGACCTGAACAGACAGAACCCGTTTCCTTTGAACTCAGGGCGCAGGAAGACATGGCAACAGACCATTATCCGATTTATCTCGTAGCGGAGTACAACGCGGCAGGGGATTCTGAGGAAGATACATATAGAGAATACGCCGGTGTCAGTGTAGACGGCAGGAGCGGACTTGGAAGACCTAAAATACTCGTTGATGACTATTCCTTTGAAGGGGATGCAGTCATGGCGGGTGAGGTGTTTGATCTTCACCTCAAATTCTTCAATACGAGCTCTGATGATCTTGTCAAGAACATCAAAGTTTCGGTGAGTTCTGAGGAAGGTGTATTCAGTCCTGCTGACAGCTCAAGCTCTTTCTTCATAGAGCGCATAGAGCGTCAAGGGTATTATGAGTACGTTCTGCCAATTGAAACAAAGCGGGATGCAGCGGTGAAAACCCATAACCTGAAACTGGTCATGGAATATGAAGACGGTGAGGGGAATGCGTACGACGCTCAAGAACAGCCTTTCAAGGAAGAAGAGAGTCTTGGAATTTCAGTATCGCAGCCTGTAAGACTGGAAACAGGAGACGTTGCAGCACCATTCGATGCCTTTGTCGGTTCTCCGTCAGATGTAGAGCTTGAGTTCTACAATATGGGACGTTCTGACATGTACAACATGTTCGTAAAGCTTGAAGGCGATTTCACATCGCAGGATGGCACTTACTTTGTTGGCAATTTTGAGTCAGGAAGCAGCGATTATTTCATGGCTTCCATTATTCCTGAAGAAGAGGGCGAAGTCACTGGAAACATCGTATTCACCTTTGAAGATGCCCTTGGCAATCCGTCAACGGTTGAAAAGCCTTTCAGCTTCTATGCAAGCGGCATGTCTGACTTCGACACATCCTTTGAAGGGGATATGGATCAAGGCGGTGACTTTGGCGGCGACATGATGCTGGAAGACGGCGAAAGCGGCTCCAAGGCATGGGGTTATGCTGTGCTTGCAGTGGCAGTGCTGGGCGGCGGTGCATGGTTCATAATCAGACGCAGAAAGCAAAAGGCCGCACTGCTTCTGGCAATGGAGGAAGATGATGAATAGTCGTGATTTAATCGCGATGGGACTCAGAAACCTTTGGAGACGAAAGGCACGGACCTTCCTGACGGTACTTGGCGTTATTATTGGGACAGCTTCAATCATTGTCATGCTTTCCCTTGGGATTGGCATGCAGGAAACCTTCATGAAGAATCTGGAGGACATGGGCAGTCTGACACTCATAGATGTTTATCCCAAATGGGATCGCTGGGGTGACGAAGAAGAGGAAAGCGGACCGCAGAAGAAGATTGCCCTCGATGATAAGGCAGTGGAGCTTATGCGTGATATAGACCATGTTTCAGCTGTGATGCCCTTTATGAATGTTTATGTGGATTTGATTGCTGGGCGCTATGAGGCTGGAATTTCAATCAATGGTGTCGATGTGGACGCCATGCCGGAGTTCGACTTCCTCACACAGCAGGGAAGACTGCCAGAAAAGCTAGGGAAAAACGAAATTGTATTTGGTCAGGAAGTGAGCCAGCAGTTTTATGATCCCAAGTCTCGGTCAAGAAGGTGGGAGCCCGTCGATATTGACCTGATGAACACCAATATAAAAATGATTTTGAATGAAGAGTATGGCGGCGAGGGTCGGCCACGGGGAAGAAAGCTTAACGTGGTGGGCATTTTAGCCGAAAGCAATGGCGAATACAACTGGAATGCCTATATGGATATTGACCAGCTTACAAAGATCCAGGAGGAAGTTGCCCGCAGAAATAAGAATAGTGAAACCAATGACAGAAGACGGCACGATGACGATGAAAACAAGTACGAAAGCGTTAAGGTCAAAGTCGATGACATGAAGAACGTGAAAGAGGTTCAGGACCAGATCAAGGCCCTGGGCCTGGAAGCCTGGTCACTGACGGACATTCTTGAAAACATGAAGCAGACATCGGCAGGCATACAGGCTGTTCTTGGAGGTATTGGGGCAGTATCGCTCTTTGTAGCGGCGCTGGGAATCACCAATACCATGATCATGTCCATTTATGAACGGACCCGTGAAATCGGAGTCATGAAGGTGCTTGGCGCTGAACTCAAGGACATCAAAAGGCTATTTCTCTTTGAGGCAGGCCTGATTGGTCTTCTCGGAGGCCTTGTGGGCATTGTGCTCAGTATCGGCATTTCCAAACTTATTAACAATATTGGCTTCAACTTCATGAATGGTGGATACGGAGATGCGTCAAGCATTTCAGTCATTCCCCTGTGGCTGATTGGGCTGAGCTTGGTTTTTTCAATTCTTGTCGGAGTCCTTTCGGGCTACTATCCGGCGAGACGGGCCATGCGTCTTTCAGCTCTTGAAGCCATACGTACGGATTCCTAGAGGGACCCTGTCATATAAGCAGCTGCGCTTTATAAAATGACGTAGCAGTGCTTTGTATTAAAATGGACCAATGAAAAGGCCCTTCGATTTATGGAGGCATTTCGTTGGTCCTATTTGTTTTTAAACACAAGGATATTGAAGGAATGCAGCATACTTTAGAGAATTATGTACTATAATACAAAATGAAGGGCGCTTGCAACTGCGCCAGTAAATTACGAGGACACTCAGGAGGTGTGCACATGAAAATTGAAACCTCGAGCAAGTGGTGGATTTTTAATGGTATACTCGAACATATTCCAAATCAGATACGCAATCAGTCAGTCGAGAATCCGGTGGTCTACGAAGTGATTCGCATTCGTGATGGTAAGGCTGTATTTCTTAAGGCCCATTTGGACCGGCTGAAGGATTCTCTTGGCATTCTGCTGAAAGACAAAAAGATGCCAGCGTGGATTGATGGAATAAACCTGCATTTTCATGATTTGGTTATGGCAGAGCACATTAAGAACCAAAATATAAAAATCGTTATCTGGAATATTGGGCATCCAACCTGTTCGTGGTGCATGTTTCCAATTGCAAGCTATTATCCTGACAAAGAGACCTATGCAGCGGGCGTGGATACGGAGATACTGAGCTCAGAGCGTGCCAATCCCAATGCTAAAATCTATCACAACAAGCTCATTGAAACCGTTGTCGCAATGAGAAAGGAAACGGGCGTGTTCGAGGTCCTTCTTTCTGATCGCAATGGCTGTCTTACTGAAGGCTCCCGTTCCAACCTCTTCTTCGTGAAGGGGGACAAGGTATACTCGGCACCGGAGTCGGATATTCTTCACGGCATAACGCGGGCCAAGCTGAAAGCGGTTTTGTTGGATGAAGGCATAGAACTTGTAAACAATCCCATACCTGTAGACAGCCTTGAGGCGTTTCATGGTGTGTTTTTAACAGGAACATCCATTCATGTTCTGCCGGTAAAATCAATAGGAAAAAGAGTGTATGCTTCTGCGGATCATCCCTTGATTGCAAGGATTTCTGAAGCATTTGAAAGAGCCATAGAAAAGGATTATGAGAATGTCTAAAATTATCAGGTCAGCCTGCCCGCTGGACTGCTTTGATGCCTGCGGTTTTCTGGTGAAGGTGGAAGATGGCAAGGTCATAGAGGTTAAGGGTGACCCGGAGCATCCTGTGACGCGGGGAGCCATATGCAGTAAAGGGCGTGCCCATATTGAACGCATGTACAGTCAGGACAGGCTGAAAACACCACTTCTGAAAAGAGGAGATCGTTTTGAGGAGATTACCTGGAATGATGCAATTGAAATCATTACGGACAGAATCAAGCAGGTTATGAAGACATCTGGTCCTCAGGCAATTATGCATATATTCGATTGCGGCTATAGCGGCCTGTCCAAGTCCGTCGATGAAATGTTTTTCAACCATCTCGGCGGCGTCAGTGTTCCCAGCTCCGTAGGGAGTCTATGCTGGAAAGCGGGAATCGTAGCACAAAAAATTGACTTTGGAAGTCCAAAGGGCCATAGCGCAGACGATCTTTCAGGCTCTAAGTACATGATTATTTGGGGAAGAAACCCTGCTGCAACCAACATACATTTTGCCAGGGCAATTAGGGCTGTGCAGAAAAATGGTGGGAAAGTCGTTTGTATTGACCCCTTCAGAACAAAAACAGCAGCCATGGCAGACTGGCATGTTCAGGTCAAGCCTGGTGGAGATGGTGCACTCGCCTTTTCCATGGCACGCATACTCATTGAAAAGGGCTATGTGGATCAAGCCTTTATTGAGAACCATACCCTGGGTTACAGGGACTACCTTGAGGCTGTCATGGCCTTTGACATGTCCATTGCTGAGGAACGAACAGGACTTTCTCTTGAAGTCATCGAACGCCTTGCCGACGAATATGGAAAGGCCAAGCCTGCGTCCATAGTACTTGGCTATGGCATGCAGCGTTATGTGAATGGCGGAAATAATATTCGCGCCATCGATGCCCTCGGCGCGATTACAGGAAATATTGGCATATCCGGCGGCGGGGTCACCTATGCGAATAAGAGCATAGCCATGTATGTTGAAGGCTACGGACCTGAGTCCGAAAGTTTCGCTCTTCAGTCCAGAAACTATAAGCCAGCACAGGCGGCTTCCTTCATTTTGAATGCTTGTGACCCGGAAGTGGAATTCCTTTGGATTGCAAAAGCCAATCCAGTTGTTCAAGTACCGAATACGGACCAAATGATTGAGGCACTGAACAAGACAGACTTTTGCGTGGTTGTCGATATGTTCATGACCGACACGGCTAGGGAGGCTGATCTGGTCTTGCCTGCGACGAGCATATTTGAAGAGTCTGATTTCGTATATTCATCGATGTATTCTCCCTATCTGGTCTACGCAAACAAGTGTGTTGAGGCGCCAGATGGAATGATTGGGGAGTACGAGCTCTTCCGTATGCTGGCAGAGCGAATGGCGCTTGAAGCCTATCCGAATGTTGAACGCGATGTTTTCTTTGAAAAGGCATTTAAGCCGCTGACACAAGCCTTTGGCCTGGAATATGAGACCCTGAAAACCGCGCCTTTCGCAATTGACGTGGAAGCGGTTCCCTGGGCAAATCGTGTCTTTGACACACCGAGCGGGAAGTTTGAGTTTGTGTCAGAGTCCGCAGCAGCGCTGGGTCTAGAAAAAACAACCTGTTATGACCCAGGGAAGCTGAATGAAGCCGGATATCCCCTGCGCCTGATTACACCGCATGATGCATCCTCCATGCATTCGCAGCATTACAGAAATCATGAAGGGATTCCCAAGGTCCACGTCTCACCAGAGGAGGCTCAAGCGCACACCCTTGAGTCGGGAGACGTTGTAGAGGTCATATCGCGGACTGGCCGCCTTAGCTGTGAGGCTGTGATTGACTCTGCAGTTCTGCAGGGCACAGTGAAAATAATTGAAGGGACTTGGCGCCGCGTCGGTGCAGTGAACACATTGACTGAGCCACTTACGTGCGCTTTTGGCGATCAGGCGGCATACTACGATACCTTCGTCAAATTGTCAAAAACAGCCTTTGTAAAAGATGCTCAAAAAGGATAGACTAATGTCTGTGCATAAAATCAGTAAAGCCATATGCGCAGATTGAACGGAGGTTGTAATGAACAGAAATCAGTTTACCAGATCAGAAATGGTATTTGGCGCAGAAGGCCTTGAAAGGCTGCATGCGTCAACAGTAGCCGTATTCGGTGTTGGCGGTGTGGGCTCCTTTGCAGCAGAGGCACTTGCCAGAGTTGGTGTAGGACACCTGGTCCTTGTGGACTTTGACACGGTGGATATTACAAATGTGAACAGACAGCTCCATGCCTTTCCTGACACAGTGGGCATGTCAAAGGTCCACCTTATGGAAGAACGCGTCAAGCGCATCTATCCCGAGATTGAAGTGACGGTATACGATACGAAATATACTGCAGAAAATGCAGGTGAAATATTCAGTGCCAGCTGGGATTATGTCGTCGATGCCATTGATATGGTATCGTCAAAGCTCGACCTGATTGAGCGCTGCTGGAAGCATGGTGTACCTGTCATTTCGAGCATGGGGACCGGCAACAAGATGGACCCGACACGCTTTGAAATTGTGGACATATCAAAAACCCATACGTGTCCCCTTGCCAAGGTCATGCGCAAGGAACTGAAGGCCCGTGGCGTCAAGAAGCTGAATGTATGCTTTTCTGATGAAACACCCGTCAAGCCCCAGGCCCTTGATGTGAATCCTGACGTGCCCCGAAAACAGACGCCTGGTTCGGTCGCCTTTGTTCCATCGGTAGCAGGGATGATTTGTGCATCCAAGGTTGTACGCGATCTGATAGAATGGCAATCAATCTAAAAATGTGTGTTTTTGAAATGTAATAATCGGTTATCTTGTTTATGTCAACCAGGAGTGCTAAGATTAGTTTAGGTAGATTTGTTGATAAGCGAGTTTAAGCGTCATTGTGCAGGAGGCTATAAATGATTAAGAGGATAACCGCAGTTCTTGTGGGATTGCTTTTATTTTCAGGTATGGGCGCAGCCTTTGCCACTGAAAAAATGGATACATATTTCGAATTGAAAAAATATGAGCTCGATGTGGAGCACAGCGATGTCTTACATATCCAAAACGGCTTGAAACGTGCTGGGTATCTGGATGTGGATACCCTAGGCGATGTCTATGACGACCAGGTCAAGGCAGCAATTACAGCATTTCAGAAGGACAATGGTCTTACGGCAGATGGTATTGCCGGTCGCAATACCATTGAAAAAATGTTTGAACTGAATCTGATGGGTGAAATTGATACACTCATGTTAAAGCCCGGCAATGAGAACCTTTCTGTAAAAGAATTGCAGGAAGCGCTCATGGCGCTGGGATACTTGGATATTGATGAATCCATTGAATATTATGGAAAGCAGACGACAGAAGCTGTTCGGGCGTTCCAGTCCGACATGGGTCTTACTGCGGATGGCATTGCGGGAACGCTAACGCTTCATGCCATTCAAGAGGCGGGCTGTCTCTTTCTTGCTGAGACTTACTCAGAGGGTGAAACCGAAACCCTTGAAAGCCTTGGTACCATAACCAAGGACATGCTGATTCCAGGTGTTCACCACCAGGAAGTCGCGCTCATTCAGCAGGTGCTTTACAAGGAAGGCTGTCTTGAAACAGATACGTTTAGCGATTTTTACGGTGAAGAAACTGAAGCGGCCGTAAAGGCATTTCAGGAAAAATACAATCTCAAAGCAGATGGCGTCGCTGGTATGGAAACCATTGCAAAAATGATACAGCTTGGTTATGTAAACCAAGTGCAGGTTGTATCACGTCAGTCGTCTGAAAGGCGATTTGGAGAATACCTGCCTTGGTCAACGGTTATGGAAATGATTGATAAGGGCAAGACGGTCTTTGTCATTGAGGATTTCTATACGGGCACAACCTTTAAAATGCTTGCGGCTTATGGCGGCGTTCATTCTGATGTCGAACCGCTGACCGCAGAAGATGCCCATATCATCAAGTCCTTATGGGGTGGTGAATACAGCTGGATCAGACGCCCTGTACTCGTACACTTTAATGGAAGGGTCATTGCCGCATCCTTAAATGGAATGCCCCATGCAGGCATGGACAATATGCCTGAAGGTCAGTATATAAATGTAAGAAGCGGCGGCTATGGCTACGGCTATAATTTTGACTCTGTAAAGGGCAATGACTTCGATGGTCATCTGTGCCTGCATTTCAAGGACTCAAAGCTTCATGCAAATCGAAAAATCGATGAAAAACATCAGAAAAATGTTCGCATTGCAGCTGGTTTGGAATAATTAAGAAATTTTAACCCCTGATTATAAATCAGGGGTTGATTTTTTGATGCGTTGGAATATGATGTAAATGGTATGGGAACATCGATTAATGTGATGCTGGTATGCAATTTCTAATGTAGGTTGTTCCGAGTAGAGAGATTAGATATAATACATATGCAATTTAACAAAACGGGGGGAAGCATAATGAGACTTGCAATCGTTGGCGCTGGCCTTGGCGGCACAAATTTAATCAAAGCGATGAAGGACCTTGACGGGATTGAAATCGCAGTGGTGGTCGATCGGAATATGGATGCACCAGGTATTGAACTTGCTCGCAAATCAGGTATAGCGTATACAGACGAGATGTCTGAAATTAGAAGAAACAGGGTAGATGCAATTGTAGAAGCGACAGGCGTGCCTGTTGTGATTGAAGCACTTTACGAAGAATTTGGGAAAACTCATAAAATCATTGAGTCAGATGTGGCGCAAGTCATGATGACAATCGTTGATCAGCAAATTGTACTTTCCGAGAAGTTGAATCTGCAAATGGATGCAGTGGCTCAGACAACTTCTCAGTTCGAACGTGAGCTTGAACGGATTTCTGAAACCGTAGGCGTTCTTGGAACTGTGAGTGGACAGCTTAACGAATCTACAGAAGCATCTGGCGTGTTTATTCAAAAAAGTGACCAGATGATCAATGCGGTGAACAAAATTACCAATCAGATTAAAATACTGGGACTCAATGCGAATATTGAAGCTGCACGTGCTGGAGAGCATGGCAGGGGCTTTGCGGTCGTTGCAAGTGAAGTGCAGAAGCTTTCTGATGACACAGCGCGTTTTGCAAAGGAGATTTCGGACTTGTTGAAGTCCATCTCCAATGAGAATGGAAAAATCAACTCTGAGGTCGCAAAGCTGGATGCGCTTTCGCATAATCAGCGATCGGTATCGGACAACGTGCAATCAGCACTGACATCGCTCATCGAGAAGACAAATCTGTCATGATTTTATCGTGTTATTGTCTCTTATTATGCTGAGCCGAGACATGGATTGACAAATAATCAAACCTGTATTTTAATGAACTCAGAGTACTCAAGTACTCTGAGTTTTTATATTTAGAGAGAAGTACAATATGAGTAATTGGAGGCGTAAATGGCTGAATACAGTGCTTTTGATATTATTGGACCTGTAATGATCGGTCCGTCGAGTTCACACACAGCTGGTGCAGCACGACTGGGCCTTGCTGCCAATCGGGTTGCCGGTTCGGAAATTGCTTCTGTCCGGTTCTTGCTGCATGGTTCTTTTGCAAACACCTATAAGGGACATGGAACAGACCGGGCGCTGCTGGCGGGTGTTCTCGGTTTTTCCGAACGGGATGAAAGGCTCCGGGACGCAATGGAAATCGCGGATGCACGTGGCATCGAATATGTTTTTCTTCCAACGGACATGGGCGACGTTCACCCCAACTCCGTGTGCATAGAAATGACCCTCAAGGATGGAGAGGTGACAACCCTTTCCGGGTCTTCAATAGGTGGTGGCAGTATTCGCATTTGGGATGTTAACGGCTTTGCTGTTGATATGACGGGTGAAAAGCCGGTGCTTCTGACACGGCATCGTGACAGAGAGGGTGTCATAAGCGGCGTGACGCGTATTTTGGCAACTCTGGGCATCAATATTGTTTCCCTCAACTGTTCCAGGAAGGAAAAGCGCGGGGAAGCCTCTATGGTCGTTGAGCTCGATGAGATGCTCGACGGTCGCGTTCTTGAAGTCATTCGTGAGCGAGTTGTCGGCGTAGAAGCAATCAGGGTCATCGATCAGATATAAGGAGCCAAATATGCAATTCAAATTCAATACAGGTGCGGAACTGCTGGAATTGTGTCAGGCACATAGCTTGAGCATTTCCGAGGTTATGATAAACAGAGAATGTGAAATGAAGGAAAAATCCGCTGATGAAGTAGTGACGGCAATGAACGAGGCCTTTGAAGTTATGAAAGAGGCTATTGAAAGTGGTCTTGATGAGCATATTAAGTCAGTGGGCGGACTGATTGGCGGCGGTGCCTACAAACTCAGCGTCTATTCAAAGGAAAATGACCCCCTTGCTGGGGCGGCGATGACAGATGCCATAGCGGCTGCAATGGCTGTTTCGGAAGTCAATGCGTCCATGGGGCGTATTGTTGCAGCGCCAACAGCTGGGTCCTGCGGCATACTTCCTGGTGCTCTTGTGAAAGTCGGCATGGACAGAGGCCTTGATAAGGATACCATCGTCAAGGGGCTCATGGGGGCCTCGGCAGTGGGCATGCTCATTGCGAGAAATGCGACGGTTTCTGGTGCTGAAGGTGGCTGTCAGGCTGAAACGGGCACTGCTGCTGCAATGGCTGCGGCGGGTCTCGTTGAAATGTTCGGAGGTTCACCGGCGGCTGCGCTGTCAGCGGCAGCGTTCACCATTAAAAATATTCTGGGTCTGGTTTGTGATCCTATTGCAGGTCTGGTAGAATGTCCTTGTGAGAAAAGAAATGCAATAGGAACTGCCAACGCCGTGATTTCGGCAGATATGGCACTTGCCGGCATTCTGACAATTGTACCATTTGATGAAGTAGTCAGTGCCATGCGTTCAGTCGGGCGAATTATGAGTCCATCGCTCAAGGAAACGGCACTGGGTGGTTTGGCCGATGCGCCAACGGCAAGAGAACTGGAAGCACGAATTTTTGGAAATGAAAAGGTGAAATAATGAATCGTACGAAAAGACTTGCCCTGAGGTCGCTGTTTGTGTCCATTGCACTTGTTCTGCACATCGCGGAGAATATGATTCCCATGCCGATGCTGACACCGGGCGCTAAAATGGGACTTGCAAATGTCATTACCATGCTTGCTGTTGTTCTTTTAGGCTACAGGGAGGCGCTGGGCATACTTATTACGCGGATAATCATTGGGTCAATCTTTGGAGGCGGCGTTTCTGGCTTTCTTTACAGCTTCTCGGGCGGCATGCTGAGTCTTGTCATGATGGCATTACTCATAAAAGTTGCGGGAGATAGAGTTACCATGATTGGAATCAGCGTTACTGGGGCTTTTTTTCACAGCTTCGGACAGGTGATTGTCGCGGCGCTCATGCTGCAGAACGTAAGAATACTGTCCTATTTGCCGGTTTTACTGCTGACATCAATTGGTGCAGGTATCTTTGTAGGCTATGTTTCCAAAGCCCTTATACCTTATCTTGAACCCCATGTAAGACATGCTTATGAAATATAAAAAACCGCCTGAGTGATATGCATCACTTCAGGCGGCTTTCGTTTTTTTTGGATTTCTTAAGCGGGATTATTTTTCAAATGGATCATCCATATCATAGTATTTGTTCAGGTCGTCATCTGTGCCGGATTGGCCCTTGCGCTTGTTGCAGCACCCATGGTGGGGGTGCTTTCCCCGTATGAGGATAAGACTGCCGAGAAGTATGAGCAGAACCGGTGCCAAGTAGTCCAGTGCAAAACCGAACAGGGAGAACGACAGAAAGACGAGGCTGAGTGTGCCCAGGATCGCTGAAGCGATGAGGACGCCGCGAGATCTGTCACCAAACAGATAAAGCTGGAAGAGTCCAACTGCAGGCCCTAAAATGAAAATGGGCCAGAGCGAATCCATAAAGGACCATTTGGTCAGAATGTTAAAGAAAAAGAGCAATCCATATACGGTGAGAATACCTCCGGGAACCAGTGTCCCAGCGTTTCGTCCAGTGGTAAAATAAGATATTTCAAACATGAGGCCCGGAATTAATAGAAAGAGGGGCCAAAAGAGTTCTATTCCAAGGCTGATGAGTCCGAAGCGGTTGGCGAGCATTGTAGCACCTAGTCCGATGAGGATGATGCCTGGAAACATGTTGTTGTTTTTCATAGAAGTCAGTCCTTTCTTGAATCTATGTTTTAAAGCGTAAGGTCTTCATATTGGTGGTTCATATTCATAGTATAAAGCAATCGTATTAGATTTCTCTGAGAAATAACGTTAAAATTATGTGTGTTTCAAATAATGGACGTAGGTTCTTTCTAATTAAATTCTAATATAAAACTCAGCGGACTATCATGGTCTGAATGTTATGATTGACTCAGGAAAGAAAACAGGAGGTTGTTATGAAAAAACTATACAGATCAAGAAATGATAGAATGATTGCTGGCGTATGCGGTGGCATTGCAGACTATTTTGATATAGACTCAAGCCTTGTAAGAATTGGACTGGTGCTGCTGGTTGTTTGCGGTGGAACAGGAATCTTGGCCTATATCATTGCCGGACTCATTGTTCCAGAAGAGCCTGAGCAGTATGACGCGTACAAGAGAAGACGTGCTGAAGAGACCGGTTATGGAACTGAAAGAGATGCAGATGCACAGGAGACTGCATATGAAAGCTCTAATGAAAAGGCACAGGATATGAGCGATGAAAACGGAAGGTCAGGTGACTTATAATGCAAAAGAGATTATATAGATCCCGTAAGGATGAGGTTGTTGGTGGCGTTTGTGGCGGTATAGCCGAATACTTTGGTGTTGATTCAGTACTGATTCGTCTCCTTGCTGTATTTGCAGTTCTTTTTGGTGGCGGTGGCCTGATGGCATATATCATTATGTGGATTATCATTCCTGAAGAACCTAGATACAGGCAAGAGGGAGAAGGCAGACAGGCCTACTCGGAAAAAGAGTTCTATGAAGATGACGCTGAACGCAGGGGCAATTCCCAGATGGTCTTTGGTGTTGGCCTGATTTGCCTAGGTGGTTATTTGGCAATTGAACGTTTCATTCCATGGAATATTGGTGAGTATTTCTGGCCGGCTATTCTGATTTTGGGCGGTGTCTACCTGCTTGTCCGAAGAAAGGATGAGGCATAATGAGACGTGGTGTAGAGAATGACAAAGTCGGATTTGGAATGACCTTGATTCTCATAGGTATTGTGTGGCTTCTATTCAAGTTCAATATACTGTCATTTTCGCTGTTTGGGGCGATTTCGGACCTATGGCCCCTGCTTCTTGTTGTTGCAGGCGTCAACATGATTTTTTACAACCATAGAACCGTATCCTTTGTGATGTGGATTCTCTTCCTCGGTGTTTTGATCTGGTATGGCCAATTTGGCGGAGGCGGGCGCTCTGACTTTGTGGCACATATTACAGGTGATCAGACAGAGGTGCACGATACCAACTGGGAGGTGTATCAGGAAACTGCTGGAGAGATTGATCTGAAAGAGGCAGAAGAGGGCAGTCTCAGCATTGATCTGGGATTTGGAAATGTATATGTTGACGCGTCGGATTCCTCCAGTGTGACCTACACGGTGCCGGATGACTATACAGACATATACAGCAGACTGGGTGGAAAAAGTGCCAGTATCGAGTTCGACCAGGAAAGCAAGAACTTTTTCGATTGGGTAGATAAGGAAAACTCTGACTACAAGTTTCATCTTCCTGAGAATGTCGAATGGGATATAGATATAAACACCGGTGCCATAGATGCGAATATCGATCTTGAAGACCTTGATGTACGAAACTTGGATATTGATTGTGGCGCAGGCGACATTGACATCACTTTTGGAAAAAAAGCGGCGCTCGTTTATACGGAAATAGACTGCGGCGCAACAGAGATTACGTTAAATGTACCGCACGAGGCGGGCATCGAAGTGAACTTTGACGGGCTGGTCGACGAAGAGAACTTTTCAGCCTTCGGTCTTGAAAGAATCACGGACAGTATCTATAGGTCGCCAGGCTTTGAAAAAGAAGATATCAAGATATTTGTGGAAATCGACACAGGTATTGGAGACGTGACCTTGAATGCTTATTAAAAAACGCTTCGGCGTTTTTTTTATTTTATGAGTTAATATGTGTCAAGAACGGGAATACATAGTATAGACAGCCGGATGTACGAAAAAATGAGTTGGTGGTGGATTCCATGACATACAAATACAAGATTGAAATACTGAACACAACAAAAAACCAGGGGTTTGTGGAAGGCTCTATTGATGATTTCAGCTGGTTTGCCATTGTACAGGAAGCGCCTGTGGAGTTCGGAATCGATCCACACACCCTTTTGAAGGGTGTCGGAAAGGTTACCAGACTGTGTCTGTACAAGGATAATTATGACGTGGAAGGCAATCCTTATTTGCCGTCCCTTAGCATAAAAAGAATGATTTATGCCAATTATCAGCATGAGTGGAGCATCCTGAATCACAAGTACAGAGACATGGTGTCAGAACTGGTGACCTACCTCGAAAGACGCTATTCTATGCACATACTCAGATAATCTTGACAAGTGCTGGGAAGCACTTATATAATGAAGACATTCATAAGCAGTCTATGATGAAGAGGAGTATGCAATACTCACAGCTAGAGAGGGAAATTCACCGGCTGAAAGATTTCCTGTGACAGAATATTGCAGAAGGTAGCTTCGGAGACTTTCAAGTGAAGTCCGTCAGACCGTGTGTCGGGGGAATGGGTAGCTTGAAACGGGTCATTGCGTTATAAATGTCAAGTGTCAGCACACTGTGCTGGAATCAGGGTGGTACCGCGAAATAGCCTTTCGTCCTTGTTTGAAGTTATTCAAGCAAGAACGAAGGGCTTTTTTTATTATCTGGGAAGTTGTATTTCCTAATAATAAAAAAGCGGGGATTGACAAGGAGGTTGGCATTATGGAAATTAAAATTAGGCCATTGGCATTCGCGGATGCAAGTGCCGTCAACGTAATCCGGAGAATGGATGGCGTTAAGGAGAATACCCTTGCAGTGGCTTCTGATACCGTCGAAAGAACGGAGCAGTTTATCAAGAATCTTTCCAGAAATGATCATGCCTTTGTGGCTGAGGTAGATGGAAACGTCGTCGGTATTGCAAGCCTGATGCATAATGCCCGTCCAAGACTGAGTCATTCAGCTTCAATCGGCATCTCTGTCCATGCAGATTATCATGGTGTAGGTGTTGGAACCAAGCTGATGGAAACCCTGATTGATTTGGCAGACAACTGGATGCTTCTGACACGCATTGAGCTAGGCGTGCTCGAAGGAAACGACGGGGCAAAAAGGCTCTATGAAAAGTTTGGCTTTGTAGAAGAAGGCGTTAAGAAAATGGCTGTTGTACGGGATGGCAGATATGTGGATGAGATCATGATGGGTCGAATCCGTATTCCGGACCAGTTTAAGGGCAGCGAATAGAGTGAATAGTCCCGAATCTGGTGTACAGTCTATATGTAAAAGACAGCTCGGATTTGGGTTAAGTGAAAGAGGAGGCAAGGCATGTCAAATTTTGAAATGGGAAAGAATTATAACCCCCATGATTTTGAAGATCGCATTTATGAAAACTGGATGAAGGAAGGTAAGTTCAAGGCAGAAGTCAATTCTGAAAAGGAACCTTATACAATTGTACTTCCTCCGCCAAATATTACGGGTCAGCTGCATATGGGGCATGCCCTTGATCATACGCTGCAGGATGTTCTGATTCGCTGGAAGCGTATGCAGGGTTATGAAGCACTATGGCTGCCGGGTACAGACCATGCTTCTATTGCAACTGAAGTGAAGGTTGTTGATAAGATTCGTGCCGAAGAAGGCATTACAAAAGAAGAACTTGGCCGCGATGCGTTCCTGGAGCGTGCATGGGAATGGCGTGAAGAATACGGACGTCGCATTACCAAGCAGATGCAAAAGCTCGGAAACTCGTGTGACTGGGAGCGTGAACGCTTCACAATGGACGAGGGCTGCAACAAGGCTGTAACAGAAGTTTTTGTAAGACTCTATGAAAAGAATCTGATCTATAAAGGTTACAGACTCATCAACTGGTGCCCTGACTGTAAAACGACACTTTCAGATGCCGAGGTTGAACATGAGGATCAAGCGGGTCATTTCTGGCATATCCGTTACAATGTGAAAGATTCTGATGAGTACCTTGAAATCGCGACAACAAGACCTGAGACGATGCTGGGAGATACGGCTGTAGCTGTACATCCGGATGATGACAGATACAAGCATCTGATTGGAAAAACGGCGATTCTTCCTATCCTGGATAAGGAAATTCCAATTGTAGGCGATGCATATGTTGATATGGAAAAGGGAACGGGCGCGCTGAAAGTAACACCAGCCCATGACCCGAATGACTTCGAAATCGGTCAGCGTCATAATCTTGAGCAGATTACAATCATGAATGAAGACGCAACAATGAACAAGCTGGCTGGTAAGTATGCTGGCATGGACCGTTACGAGTGCCGTAAGGTTCTGGTTAAGGACCTGGACGAAATGGGTCACCTGATAAAAGTAAAAGACCATGACCATGCAGTAGGCACATGCTACAGATGTAACACGGTAATCGAGCCGCGTCTGTCGGACCAGTGGTTCGTAGCTATGGAAAAACTTGCTGAGCCTGCACTGAAAGCGGTTGCTGACGGTACGACAAATTTTGTTCCTGAGCGTTTTACAAAGACATACAACCACTGGCTTGAAAACATTAGAGACTGGTGTATTTCGAGACAGCTATGGTGGGGTCATAGAATTCCGGCGTGGTACTGCGAAGACTGTGGTGAAATGCTTGTAGGCCGTGATGCTCCTGAGGCATGTACATGCGGTTCTAAAAACCTGAATCAGGACGAAGATGTTCTCGATACATGGTTCAGCTCGGCACTATGGCCATTCTCTACACTGGGCTGGCCTGAAAAGACACCAGAGCTTGACTACTTCTACCCTACTAATGTTCTTGTTACTGGCTACGATATCATTTTCTTCTGGGTTGTCAGAATGATGTTCAGCGGTATTGAGCAGATGGGTGAGGTGCCATTTGACGATGTTCTGATTCACGGTATCGTTCGTGCAGAGGATGGACGAAAAATGTCTAAGTCCCTGAACAATGGTGTTGATCCACTTGAGGTGATTGAAGAGTACGGTGCGGATGCCCTGAGATTTATGCTGATTACAGGCAACTCTCCAGGTAACGATATGCGTTACCAGCATGAAAGAGTTGAGGCGAGCCGTAACTTTGCAAATAAGCTATGGAATGCATCACGATTTGTACTTATGGGTCTTGATAAGGAAGTATCGGCACTTGACGGTACAGAAAAGCTTGAGCTTTCGGACAAGTGGATCCTGTCAAGAATGAATACAGTGGCGAAGGACATCACTGTGAACATGGATAAGTATGAACTGGGTCTTGCTGCAACAAAAGTTTATGACTTTGTATGGAATGAGTACTGTGACTGGTACATTGAGCTTGCTAAGAAGCGCCTTTACGGGGAAGATCAAGCTGAGAAGGAAACGGTGCAAAAGGTGCTTGTGTCCGTTCTTAAGCAGATTCTGAAAATGCTGCATCCATTTATGCCGTTCATCACTGAGGAAATCTGGAGTCATATTCCAGGGGCTGAGGGTCGTGTAATTACAATGGATTGGCCAGCATATGACGATGCGCGTGCAGACGCAGAAGCAGAAGCGCAAATGGAACGTATTATGAATGCCATTCGCGGCATACGAAATGTACGGGCTGAAATGGATGTTGCACCTTCAAGAAAGGCAAAACTGATTGTCGTTGGTGAAAAAATGGTTGCCGATCTGATTTCTGAAAACGAAGCTTACATGCAGTCTCTTGCTTCAGCTTCAGAGGTTGCGGTATTTGCAGACAAGACTGAAGTTCCAGAGGATGCAGTTTCCGTAGTCATAGATGGCGGAGAGCTATTCCTGCCGCTTGAAGAGCTGATTGACTTTGACAAGGAGCTGGACAGACTTTCTAAGGAACAAGCCAAGCTTGAAAAGGAAGTTGACCGTGTAAACAAGAAGCTGAACAACCAAGGCTTCCTAGCTAAGGCACCGGAAAGTCTTGTTCAGGAAGAGCGTGACAAAAAAGACAAGTATGAAGAAATGCTTAAGACAGTCATTGAGCGTATTGATTCAATGAAACTAAAAATGAAGTAGGTGAAAAGCGTGACCTATGCAGATGTACTGCAATTCATTGAGAGTACTGAGAAATTTGGAATAAAGCCGGGCCTTGACGCAACGAGGCGCCTGCTTGCAAAACTCGGAAATCCGCAGAATGACCTCAGTGTCGTTCATATTGCGGGCACAAATGGAAAAGGGTCAACTGCCAGTTTTATAAAAAGCATGCTAATGCAGGAAGGCTATCGGGTGGGTTTATATACCTCCCCTAGCCTTTTTGCCTTGGAAGAGCGTATTCAAATAAACGGGCAGATGATCGATCAGGATGCATTCATTAATGTTGCCGGGTGCGTTAAGGCTGCCTGTGAAGAGCTGGTGGATGAGGGGCACGATCCCAATACGGAGTTCGAAATATTTACAGCAATGGCATTTCTGCATTTTTCAAGGAAGGCAGTTGATTTTGTCATTCTTGAAGTCGGTCTCGGGGGCAGACTGGATGCGACAAATGTGGTTGATAAACCCCTAGTCAGTGTCATAACACCTATTGCACTTGATCATGTGAATATTCTGGGGGACAGTGTTGGAAAGGTTGCCTTTGAAAAGGGCGGGATCATAAAGAGAGAAGTTCCCGTAGTCATTCATCCGCAGGAGTACGATGCTGCACAAGTTCTTCAGGAAATTGCGGGCAAACTCGGGAGTGATTTGATTGTTGCGCCTGTCGATATGGTGGATGTAAAAAGCATCTCTCTTGAAGGTACGGTATTTGAGTTTGGTGCGCGGTCTTTCAAGCTGGGCATGATTGGGGCGCATCAGGCGCGAAATGCTGTTGTTGCCATGACCGTGGTCGAAACCCTCCGCCGGGAATATGGTGTTGGAATATCGGAAGAGGCCATAGAAAAGGGTCTTGAAGTGACCAAATGGCCATGCAGGCTGGAAGTGCTTGATCTCAATATAAAGACCATACTCGATGGTGCCCACAATCCACACGGCGCACACGCCCTGTGTGCTTCTTTGGATAAAATAATAGACAAGGACAAGTCCGTCAAGGTTCTTATCGGCATGCTTGCGGATAAGGATGTGGACGAGGTTCTGGAAATCATGCAGCCTTATTTGAAGCATGTTGTTGTAACCGAGCCTCAAAGTGATCGAAGGATTGAAGCCGGCCTGCTCGCTGAAAAAATAGGCGTGTACTCAGAGGATGTTCAGGTCGAGAAGACACCGATTGAGGCCTATCACAGGGTGATTTCGGCTGCTGCACCGGATGATATCGTTCTCATATTCGGCTCATTCTATCTGGTTGGGCACATTAGACAGGAGGCTCTTTATGGTCACGTCAACTGACGACGTCATGGCGTTTGTCTATAAGTCCTTCTTTAATCGCAATACACAGGCAGAGGGATTGATTCATGAGGGATCACATCCCCTGGATGACAGGAACAACAGACAGCCGTGGTATACGCTTGAAATACTTGAGCAGATGGGACGACCGGATAAAGAGGCGGTAAATGTACTCGTTACGGGCAGTAAGGGTAAAGGCAGTATAAGTAGGCTTCTTGAGCGCATCATAAGAGCGCATGGCATCAGGACTGGATTATTCACCAGTCCTCATTTGCATGTTTACAATGAACGCATTCGCGTATGTGGAGAAATGATTTCAGACTCGGATCTGATTGCAGCTGCCAATACGGTGAAACCGATCAGCGAGGCCATTGAAAGCACCCTGGAAGCGGGGGCTTATATCAGTCCCATGGGAAACGGCATTGCCATGGCTCTTAAGCATTTTTCCGACACGAATACGGAAATTAATATTTTGGAATGTGGGCGCGGGGCCAGATTTGATGATGTAGCTGCGGTGGACTCTGCCTATGCGGTCATAGGTGCCGTGTTTGATGAGCATATTCCCTATCTTGGCAGGAATCTTGAAGAAGTCGCCTGGCATAAGGCGGGAATCATGCACGCGTCCCAAAAGCGTGTTTTCAGTGCAAAACAGGAGGCACTTGTGGATGACGTACTGCGTAAAGAGGCGCAGGATCATAACTTGGCGATTGCCTTTGTCGAAACGGTTCCCCAGGAAATTGAGAGGACCATTGATGTTCTTTACAACCGTGAAAACGCCGCGCTTGCTTATTTGAGTGCCCAAGGTGTGCTTGGAGAGCGGTTTGTCCCTGAGACGGCGCTAGAAGTCATATGGGCCTTTCCTTTTGAGGGCTGTTTGGAACGCGTGAGCAGTGAACCGGAAATCCGTATTGATGGGTGCATTCACCCTGTATGCGCAAAGGCCATTGCCGGGTCCATAGATGAAAACAAGAAGGTCAGGTTCATTGTCGGTGTGCCTGACAACAAGGCTTATGCCGAGGTTGTTCATGAACTGCTTCCTGTATCCAGCCAGATCATTCTGACCAAGCCGGCTCAAAAATGTCATTTGCCCTTCGAGGCGGCGCAGCGGGTGTTCGCTGAAGAACTGGCTGACCAGGGTGCATGTATCTTATACATGGAAAAACTGGACGAGGCCATTGATTTCGCACTGAATGATTTGGAAGATGGCGAAGCGCTTTATATTGTCGGCACACAGATTTATCTGGGTGAGGTCAAAACTTGTCTTGGCAAGCGGGGGGTCATATGAAAAGAGGATGGGTAATTTACTCCAGGGATACGCTGAGCTCCAAGTTTGGAGATAATGCCTTTGACTGGATGCGTGACTCGGCACTTAAATATGGTCTTGAGGTTGAAATTCTTTTTGAAGAGGATTTTACACTTATGACAGACGCGGACAGCCTGCAGTTTTTTATGAACGGTCAAGGGGTTCAGCTGCCTGACTTTGCCATGATGCGCAGCTATGGGATTGATTTGGCAAAGCATCTGGAGTTGTCCGGCGTACGTGTGTTCAACACGCCTGAAGCCATGCTTTGCGCCCAGGACAAATGGGCGACACATCAATGCCTTGCCAAGCATGACATCGCTTCACCAAAGTCCATTATTGCATCTGGCAAGCTCGCGTTTGATACAATTGCCAAGCATCTCGGGGCACCTTTTGTAATAAAGGGTCTCTATGGGTCAAAGGGAGAAGAAGTCTTTCTGGCTGATTCCAGTGTCCAGCTGGAGCGGGCGCATGAACACCTCCCCTCACACCGGGTCATGTATCAGAAGTTTGTCGCAGAAAGCGCGGGTACGGACATACGCGTTCATGTCATCGGCGGAGAAGTCGTTGCAGCGGTTAGAAGAAAATCTGAAGGAGATTTCAAGTCCAACTACCACCAGGGTGGAAGTGCGGAGCCAGTTGCGCTTACGGCGGAAATGGCGCACGTGGCGATTCGGTCTGCGAATGCCTTGAATTTGGATTTCGCTGGTGTGGACCTCCTGGAAACACATGAGGGGGTAACGGTATGCGAGGTAAATGCCATTCCTGGATTCAGAACGGTGTGTATTACTTCAGATACTGATATCCCAAGTCTTTTGTTCAAGTATATCAGTGGAAAAATGAAATAGCAGATGTCAGACAAAACACCAACCCCTATGGGGAGGGTGTTTTTTATTGTAAGTGAAACCCATATCCACTATAATGATAATATACTGTTCACAGAAATGTAGTATTTGAACAGGCCAAATGGGGTACATATACTATACCGAAAAGAGGTGGAATTATGCCGTTTGTTGATATCAGCTATATTGCGGCGCTGACAGCAGGTGTTTTATCTTTCTTTACACCTTGCATTCTTCCTATGATTCCTGCCTACATCATGTTCATTACCGGGGCGAGCCTCGAGGAGGATGTGGCATCGAACAGGAAGCTGGCAGTCGGAAGAACCCTGCTGTTCATTTTAGGATTTACAGTTATCTTTGTCATTATGGGTACATCCGCATCCCTCTTGGGACGGATTTTTGTCCAGAACAGAATGGTATTTTCAAAGCTTTCAGGGCTGATTATCATTTTCTTTGGTCTGGTACTGGCAGGCCTGGTCAAGTCTCCCCTGAAATCAAGTGGAATCAGAATGCCCCAGGGCCTGGGTGCCAACTTGGGAGCTTTCATAATGGGCATGGCGTTTGCCGCTGGGTGGACACCTTGCTTTGGACCGGTCCTTGCAGGCATTCTTGTCATGGCTGGCGGTGCTGCAACCGTGACAAAGGGAATGCTCCTCCTCCTTGTCTATTCACTGGGGATGGGTATCCCATTTCTGCTGACGGCGCTGTTTATTGGCATTTTCGCTAAGTTTCTTCAGCGTATGGAGCGGGTTGTACCAATCGTATTGAAGGTGGGCGGATTTATAATGATTCTGTTTGGACTGCTCATATTCTTTGATCGTGTGAGTCTGATAACACGTTTTTTGATATAGAGAATAGGAATGCATTGAAATGGAGAGAGGGATCACAATGAGAAAATTCAAATACTTAGCCTTGGTTTTAGCGGCGGTACTGACGTTGACGGCGTGTCAAAGCGGTACGCAGGAAATGGCGATAGATCAGGACGCGACCGATACAGCGACGGGTACCCAGGAGCCAGTGAATACAGAAGAAGAACCAGCAGAACAAGCGCAAGCTGAGCCTGCACCGGAGAGTGCCGGTTCTGAAACCGCTCAAGTAGAAACTGAAACGCAGGCAGTTGGTGAAGAGGGCAGTTCCGATGCTGCGCAGTTCCCAGTACGTGATAAGAAAATACCGCCTTACGAGCTGGACCTGATAGATGGGTCTACTATACGTCTTGACCAGTATGAAGGCAAAGTTGTTGTAATGGCCTTTTTTACAACCTGGTGCAGCTACTGTAAAAAAGAAATTCCTGCCCTGCAAAAGCAGTTTGAAGAAATGGATGACCTCGTAGTTATTGGTGTCGATGTCAATGAAACAGAGGCTGAACTCATGCCTTATCTTGAAGAGCATGGTGTGACATTCCCGGTTTTTATGGACTCGGATGGCCAGTTTTCTCAACTCTTCTATGTAACTGGATTTCCAACAACCGTCTTCATATCACCGGAAGGGACTTTAGTTGGTAGTGTTCCGGGATACCTTGAAACAGAACAACTTTTGGGATATATTGAGTACACCAGAATGTATCAGCCTGAGCCGGCAGCGGAATAGGACGTTTGCGTAGAGCTGTCCATATCGGGTATAAATACCATGTGAACAAAAGGTTGCGAGGTGATTAATTTGAAGGTAGATACGAGTTATGCCAATCTGAATCAAATGCTTCAAGGCGCAGCATCTTCTTCAAAACCTGCTTCCATCCCAATATCAGAAAAAATGACTTCACAAGAGCGTGGGTTAGAGCAGGGTGTGAATAATGCACAAGATGCTGTAAACATGGCAAAAACTGCCGAAGGTGCTCTTAATAGCGTTTCAGATAATCTGGGACGTATGCGAGAGCTTGCTGTTCAGGCAGGCAATGGTATTATGACTGCTGAAGATAAGGGTGCTATTCAAGAAGAAATTGAAGGCCTGAAAAGCAGCATAAACGATGCCCTTAGAAATACGGAATTCAATACCATCAAGCTATTTGACGGCTTCGATGGAAATGTCCAGACGGGTGCAAATGCCAATCAGGGCCGACAAATGCAAATCCAGAACACATCCTTGGAGACATTGGGAATTGCAGATTTTGATGTGACCGAGGAGTTTGACATCGACACCCTAGATGATGCAATCAACAGTGTCAGTGAGGCGCGTTCGGATTTGGGTGCGACTACAAATAGTCTGGAGTCAAATATCCGCTATAATGAAGTTGCACGTGAAAATACCCTGAGTGCTCGGTCGACAGCCCTTGATGAAGATTTTGAGAAGTCGATCATGGAACTGCGTCAGTCTCAATTGAAACAGCAGATTCAAACACAGACACAGGCCATGCGACAGGAGCAGGAAAAAACATCATTGAACATACTTGGATAAATCATGGAAAGCCCCTTTGGATTAAAGGGGCTTTCGTTTTGTCTTCTTTTCCAGACGAATCGTGCGCGCGCCGCATTTACATATTTATGCTATAATGAAAAAGTGTATTGAAATGAAACATATGGACCTGCTTTTAGCTGAGGTGAGAATATGAAAGATATAAGAGCACTTGATTTTTACACGGAAACGGAACAGCCGCTCATGACGCAGCAGGAGGTTCGGTTTTTCTTTAAATATGAAAACGCGGGTGATGAGAGCGTGAATAAGGTTCCGGCAGAAATTATCATGGGGGATATTGCGCGCCCTGTCACGCTTCCTGGGCTTGATCCGGGAGAGGCGAAGACAGTGGAGATGCTTCTTACAAATAATATAAGCGATGAGCTCAGCTCAGTGGGCGTGCGACTTGGTGCAGAGCCCCATCAGGAAGCACTGCGAGATTTTACATGGATGGGGAATGTCGAGCTGCAGATTGGAAAGCTCAAGCGCTATAAGGTGAAGGACAGTGAACGGGAACTCTATTATAAGGTGTACATCCATAACAGGGGTACGCGCCGTGCACGCGGCATTGAAATCATGATTGAAAAGGACAATGATTTTTATGGAAGCATAGAGATTGGAGATCTGGCGCCAAAGACTTCAAAAAACATCAATCTGGGGGTCGACCGGAATAAGCGGGGACTGTTTAAAATAACGGTGATTGTCAAGGCCAGCAGCGGCAATTTTAGCGCTAGCCGAAGCTTTCATATTCAGATAGAGAAGGAATCGGGGGAAGAAGATGCCAGGTAAAAGAATGCTGGAAGAGAACGAACTTTTTGAAAAAGCCTGGCTTGAATTCGTTCAAGAAGGAAAAATGGACAGAGAGGTTCTCAGGCCAATCATTGCAGATTCATGGATCAGAAGCAGGCGTTATGAAGTCGATGCCCATTCTTCTGAGGTCAACATTGAAATTGACGGGCCATCCTTAAAAAAGCGCTACGAAGACCTTGGACCCGTTCTTGATATAGCAAAGCCCTTCATGGATACGCTCTACAGAACTGTTGGAGAGGCTGGCCTGATAGTCAGGCTGACAGACAAAGACGGTTATGTTCTTGAATGCTTTGGGGACGAACTCGTATTTGAAAGCCACAAAGTCCTTCACCTTTATAAGGGGACAAACGTGAAGGAAGAGATTATTGGAACAAATGCTATTGGAATCGCGCTCGCTAAGGGGATTCCCCTCCAAGTTCTGGGGGCGGAGCATTATAGGGCGGACTATCACGGGTGGACAACCTCAGCTGCGCCGATAAAAGACGAGGAAGACAATCTAGTGGCAGTGCTGAGTATGTCGGGGGACTACGAGCTTGTACATCCGCATACCCTTGGCATGGTTATGGCATCTGCCCTGGCCATTGAACATGAAATCAAACTTGAAAAGTCCAATCAGGACTTAAAAAGGAAAAATGAGCACTTTAATGCAATCATGGAGTCGATTTCGGAAGGCATCATTTGTATTGATGAACGGGGGATCATTCGAGACATCAATCTTTTCGCAAGAAGGTACTTTAGGGTCAGAGACTCCGCGGCAATCGGGGGTAATATCAGAGATGTGATACAGAGTGATCAGGCCAGGAAAATCCTGAAGCTGGCTAAATCAGGTTCTCGTCTTAAAGAGGAAGAAATCAATTTCGGTGCACCTGGAAGCAGGAAAAAATCCGTTATTGTAAATGCCACACCCATCTCTGAGCCCAACGATCCCTTCAAGGAACTTGTTCTCACCTTTAGAGAAGCCAAGGATATTCACAATCTGGTCAACCGATTTACCGGGGCCAAGGCAATTTACAATTTCGAAGACATACTGGGTGAAAGTGAAGAAATCAAGGAAGCCATAAGGCTGGCAAAGCTGGTTTCAGACACTGAGGCAACCATCCTTCTAACAGGAGAGAGTGGTACGGGCAAGGAGCTTTTTGCACAGAGCATTCATAACACCTCTCAGCGGCGGTCGAACCCATTTGTCTTCATCAACTGTGGTGCAATTCCACGTGACCTTGTCGCAAGTGAACTCTTCGGATATGTGGAAGGTGCATTCACTGGTGCGCGTAAGGGCGGCCAACCTGGAAAATTTGAGTTGGCTGACGGGGGAACCCTCTTTCTTGATGAAATAGGCGATATGCCTCTCGATACCCAGGCAAATCTCCTGCGTGTTCTTGAAACAAAGGAAGTCGTCCGCGTAGGAGGGCATGATGTTATTCCTGTGGATGTACGTGTCATAGCGGCGACCCATAAGGATCTGGCAAAAGAGGTGGAACGGGGCAACTTCCGTCAGGACCTCTACTTCAGGCTCAATGTCATGCCGATTCACACGCCTGCACTTAGGGAGCGAAAAAGTGATGTGCCCATATTGATTGACTTTTTCTACAATCAGTTCAGAAAAGGTGCCAACGTCGCAGGTGTCGACATAACGCAAAGCTTTTACAACGCCATGACTTCATACAGCTGGCCGGGAAATGTGCGAGAGCTTCAGAATGTCATGCAGCTCATTTCAAGCCTGGTGAGTGATGGCAGTGTGCTGACCGCACGCCATTTGCCTGAGTACATGAAGAATAATGTTCGGGATGATATACCTGTCGCGGAAAAGGGCTATGAAGTAAAACCGTTGGCCAAGGTTGAACAGGAGGCCATACAGGCTGCGATTGCAGCGCATGACGGCAATCTGGTCAAGGCTGCAAAGGCGCTGGGAATTGGTCGTACGACTTTATACCGGAAAATTGAAAAGTTCGGATTAACAGTCTGATTTAAGGGTAATATGAACAACGAAATGCCCCACAATGAAACACATGTTTCATTGTGGGGCATTAACTTTGGGCAAAAAAGGCTAATGTGCACCAAAATGAAACAAATACACTGCAAATACGTGAAAATTATAACGAATTATGAAGGGTTTCTAAGCTTTAAAAATCTTTATGATAGGTGTTTTCAAGGGATGTAAGCATTTGGAGTAAAAATGGATAGAGTTGGCATACATATTGCGTATATATAGTTATGGCACACACAGGAGGTACCCAGTTGAAAAGTAGGTTTATCTATATAATGCTTTTTCTTGCATTCTGGACAGTACTTGCAGAACGTATTACACCAGCAAGTCTGATTGCAGGACTTATAATATCGGGAGTTGTTTTTACATATTGGAGCGGATCGCTAAAAATCGCATCGGCAGCCAAGTGTATCAGAGCCTTGCCGCTTTGGATACTCTTCGTGCTCCAGCTCCTTTTAGCAATAGCGGTAGCCAACTTCCAGGTGGCAGCCATTGTGCTGTCAAAGCGTCTACCCATACGGCCGGAGATTGTCGAGTATCAGACAGCGATACGATCAGATTTTCTGAAAACCGTTCTGGCGAATTCGATTACATTGACCCCGGGCACGATGACGGTCGATATCGAGGGCGAGATGCTGGTGATTCATTGTCTTAACAAGGCATATGCGGATTCATTAACTGGCAATGCGTTTGAAAAAACGCTTTTACGAATTCAGGAGGTTTAAAATGACACACAATCTAATTATCGCATGCTCATTTATAGGACTGACAATTATTATGGCGCTTTACCGCGCTGTTGTCGGACCAACTAAGGGAGACAGACTGATTTCCATCAATGTCATAGGTACCAAGACACTGGTTCTCATGGCTGTGATCTCATTGATTTTGAAAGAAAAGTTCTTTTTCGACGTGGTTCTTGTATACGCTCTAATCAGTTTTACGGCATCACTCTTCATAGCTAAGGAGCTGTATCAGAGAAGCCGCGCTGAAAGGGGCAGCGGGAATGTTTAATGCCATTTCAACATTGCTTGTGTTTGGCGGCGTTTTCTTTTTCTTTGTAGGTGCACTGGGACTCATCAGATTCCCCGATGCCCTGACACGTGCCCATGGTGCCGCAAAATGCGATACGCTGGGTGCAATCCTCATCCTTACAGGATTGATTTTACAGACAGGTTACACACTTGCTTCATTGAAGCTATTGCTGGTAATTGTATTCCTTTGGATAACGAATCCAACTGCGACCCATGCGATTGCTAGAGCAATTTGGCGAAACTCGAAAGGAGATGAAAGCATATGACATGGTTTAACATAGTACTTTTAGTAGTAATGATGATTGGTGCTGTCGCTGCAAGCGCAATTAGGAATCTGCTTGGCGCAGTAATCATTTTCATGGTATACAGTCTGATGATGGCACTTCTATGGCAGCAAATGAATGCTCCAGATCTTGCAATCACGGAAGCTGCAGTTGGTGCAGGCTTAACATCGGTTCTATTTGTGCTGACACTGAGAAAAATTAAGGGACTCAGCGCATGAAGCAGTTTATTTCAATAGGCGTAGCAGCTTGCCTCGCCTTGATTTTACTCTATGGCCTGACGGACTTTCCAGAGTTTGGACGACCGGACAACCCCGCGCACAACGAGGTTATGGTCAAGTACGTTGAAGAAGGTCCAGCTGAAACAGGCGCCGTGAATATGGTGTCTGGAATGATTCTTGATTATCGCGCTTTTGACACCTTTGTAGAATCAATCGTATTTTTCACAGCAGTCATTTCTGTAATTGCTGTATTGAAGGGTGGTGCAATAACATGACACTCATCATACAAACCGTCATACGCAATATTGTACCCTTCATCCTTATCTTTGGCGCCTATGTAACCGTCTTTGGGCATCTTTCTCCAGGCGGTGGTTTTGCAGGTGGCAGCATACTGGCTACAGGACTCATTCTGGAGCGGTTTCTAAATTCGGAGAGCAAGCGTCCGCAAATTGTTACAAAAGCAGTCTGCATGAAAGGCGTATCCTTCAGTCTGGTGGGGTATGGACTCATCAAGGGGATTGCTTTTTTTGAAGGCGCTACACATACCCATCTCGTGACCTGGCCAAAGGGTACGCAGGGAAGTCTTGTCAGTGGTGGTGTTATTCCCGTACTCAACATCCTAATCGGCATAATTGTCATGTTTTCATTCGTACTGATATTTGACCTATTTAATGAACCCATCGTCATGGAAAATGTGGAGGAGAAGCAATGAATATTCTTACGAGCGATTTCATTGAAGTCGGATCCATTATTCTTTTCGCTATCGGATTCACGACATTGCTCATACACAATAATCTGATCAAGAAAATTATTGGACTGAACATCATGGACACGTCCATATTTCTATATTTTATCTCCATAGGATACATTGATGGCGCTCATGCGCCAATCAAGGCTGCTGGTATTGCGAACTACGTGAATCCCATCCCATCGGGACTCATGCTTACGGGCATTGTTGTAGCGGTAAGCATGACTGCGTTTTCGCTGGCACTGACAATACGTCTTCACAGTATTTATGGAACATTGCAACTGGACGAAATTATGAGAATGAGGGAGGGCGAAGCATGAACCTGATGAGTGCGGCACCGTTAATAACGATACTGGCATTACTGATTATCTCATTCATATTGCCTTTTTCTAAAAAACCCATGCGACTCAGTCTTGGGGCTTTTTCATTAATAGGCCTATTTAACTGGCTGCATGCCTTTCTATATTTTGCAAAGGAACCCTATGCAATCCAAGTGGGGCACGCACAGGCGCCGTTTGGCATTGTCATGCGTGTCAGCTCTGTTGAAATCGCAATAGGTGTGCTGTTTACCACTGTGACGGCACTTGTAGTGTGGTTCAGTTCTGAACAGTTTGTCCGAGAAGTCGGCGAAAAACAGCAGCGGACATTTTTGATTCTTGTCCACCTTTTGGTTGCTTCACTGCTGGGTATAGTTTATACAAGGGACCTTTTCAACGGTTTTGTGTTTATTGAGGTAAGCACACTTGCAGCATGTGGAATCATTGTTGTGAAGAACAAGCCGGATAATATCAAGGCTGCAGTAAAATATCTTATACTCAGCAGCCTGGGTTCCGGGCTCGTACTCATGGGCATTGCCTATCTGTATGCTTTGACCGGGTATCTGGATATGACCTATATCCATGAAAGTCTTGTGGAAATATCTTCTGAAAAGTCAAAAATGATTTTGATCAGTATGGTTCTGTTCATGACTGGAACGGGAATTAAGAGTGCTTTGTTTCCCATGCATATTTGGCTGCCTGATGCGCATACGTCAGCACCTGGAGCATCCAGCGCACTTCTTTCTGGTCTGGTAATCAAAGCGCCTGCAGTCTATTTTCTTAAAATCTGTGTTCTGGTCTATGGCTACGAAATGATCAATCAGGCAGCAATTCTCAAAATTCTGCTTATCATGAGTGGGACAGGCATGATTGTCGGATCGTTGATTGCACGTTCGCAGAAAAAGCTCAAGCGTATGATTGCTTACTCAAGTGTTGCACAGATGGGCTATGTATTCTTCGGTATAGGACTCGGCACCCCTGCAGGAATGGCTATTTCCGTATATCACATGCTTGGGCATGGGGTTACTAAATCACTGCTGTTTCTAACGGCAACAGCATTTATAGATAAGCTGGGACGCAAGGATCTTGCCAGCCTGAAGTCAATAGGCCGTGTGATGCCATTTGAAATGACCGTTTTCACAGTGTGTGGCTTCTCCATGGTAGGCATTCCGATTCTGCCAGGCTTCATCAGCAAGTGGAATTTGGCACTGGCGACTATTGAAACAGGGCAGATTCTACCTCTGGCAGTTATCCTCATCAGTTCTGTGCTCAATGCAGCCTATTATTTCCCAGTAACCATCAATGGATTCTTTTCAGATGAAAAGCCGCTTGCGGTCAACAGCAACAAAGTCAATCAAAAGGCGCTTGGAATATTGCTGTTTCTTCTGGTGTTCCTGGGGATAGGCTCGGGCTATATTTTGACAGCTATTGAAAGCGCTCTATAGATTTTGGAGGAATGAATGAACTGGATTCTCTTATTACCCATACTCATACCAATGGTCATGTCAGTCTTTGCAACTCAAAAAAACTTAATAAGAGAAGAGTCGCTAATGCGGTTTTCTATCTTTGCGACTTCGCTGACTGCGGCGTCAGTCTTTTATATTATCGCAAGATTTGATGGCGTGAAGTTATCCATACTCCATGTCAACGAGTTCATTGATCTGACCTTGAAGGGTGGTCATATAGGCTTTGTGTTTGCGGCACTGGCATCCACGCTGTGGATATTGGCTTCCGCATATGCAGGTGTTTATATGGAGCACGAAGGCCGTGTCAGGTACTTCTACATTTTCTTTCTTATAACTGAAGGCATTACAATGGGGATTGCCCTGTCTGGGAATCTGTTTACCCTGTATGCCTTTTATGAAATATTGACCTTGACGACGTTTCCGCTGGTTATTCATGCTGGAACACAGGAAGCTCTGCGAAGCGGGAAAAAATACATTATCTATTCTCTGTTTGGGGCAACACTGATCCTCTTCGGTATGATGATTCTATTCAGTGCAGTGCAAACATTGGAATTCACACCAGGGGGCATTGCGGCTCTCATGGCTTATGAGCGGCAAGGTCTGTTGACCGGAGCCTTTGTAGCACTTTTCGTAGGCTTTGGTGTCAAGGCGGCTCTGGTGCCCCTGCATAGCTGGCTTCCAGCCGCAATGGTAGCACCAACGCCCGTAAGTGCATTGCTTCACGCTGTTGCTGTTGTAAAATCGGGCATATTCTCACTGATTCGCATGGTGTTTTTCATATTCGGACCTAAACTGGTAGCCTCTATGGAGCTTGACGCACTGCTGCTGTCCATGGTTTTGCTCACGGTCGTTTTCGGGTCGTTTATGGCACTGCATCAGTCTCACTTGAAAAAACGTCTGGCCTATTCAACCATTAGTCAGCTTGGATATATGCTTCTTGGAATTGTACTGCTTAATGAAGATGCACTCCTTGGGGCTATGATCCATCTGATCAATCATGCCATCATTAAAATCGTCCTCTTCTTCTGTGTGGGATCGATTACATTTATGACAGGTAAAAAGTATATTCATGAGATTGGCGGCATTGGCAGAAAAATGCCAAAGACCATGATGTGTTTTGCTATAGCTTCTATCTCACTGATTGGCATACCGCCTTCAAACGGCTTTGTAAGCAAATGGTTTCTTGGACTGGGTGCCATGGGCGCCGGACAGGTCATGAACATACTTGTCCTTCTGCTCAGTGCCTTTCTCACTGCTGGCTATCTTCTTCCCATTGTTGTGGGTGCATTTTTCACACGTACTGCAGATGACATAGCAGATGCGGAAAATCTTGACCCGCCAAATGGCATGATGATTCCAATCATCATCATCACAGGATTTATCATACTCATGGGAATATTCCCAAACCCAGTCATCGGATACATTCGATATGCACTTAAAGAAATTTTTATCTAAGGAGGTGAACCTATGGAAATAGCACTATTGCTGCTCGTATTGATTCCAGCCTTTGGCGCGGTAGTCGGATCGATTATCGGAAAAGACAACGAGAAGGACCGTGACGTATTCAATATTGCAATTACCGGACTTGAACTGGTTGCGATAACAATGATGTATCCAATCGTGTCAGAGCAGACAATGCACCTTGCATTTGAGGAGGTCCTCGGAACAGGTCTTTATTTGAAGCTGGACATGCTTCGATTTATATTCATATGGTTTACCGCAGCCGTATGGTTTCTGACAACCCTATACAGCACGCAGTATCTTATTCGATATGAAAACAGAAACCGATATTATATGTTCTACATGCTGACACTTTCAGCTACAATCGGCCTGTTTCTGTCAGAGAACCTTTTGAATCTGTTTACCTTTTTTGAGATGATGTCGCTGACATCCTACATTCTTGTCATACACGATGAGGACAGATTTGCTCACCGTGCAGGTGTATCCTATCTTAGTATGGCAATTGCAGGCGGATTGATCATGCTTCTGGGCATTTTTCTCATATACGACTATACCGGTACGCTCAACATAACAGCTGCTGGGGTATGGCTAACAAAAATGGGCTCAATCAAGTACCTGATTGCAGGGCTCATGATTACCGGTTTTGGCGTAAAGGCTGCAATGTTTCCACTGCACGTCTGGTTGCCTCAGGCCCATCCGGCAGCACCGACACCAGCCAGCGCAATTCTTTCCGGCATTCTAATCAAGACGGGTTTGTTTGGAATACTGATCACGGTGCATGTTATCATGGGTTCGGATATCAAAATTGGCTATGTTCTGATGAGCCTTGCCATGGTCAATATGCTACTGGGTGGTTTCCTTGCACTTTTCCAGAGAAATATCAAACGTATTCTGGCCTATTCCAGCATGAGTCAGGCAGGGTACATCCTGTTCGGTATAGGACTCGCGTGCCTGGGGTCGGAAGTGAAGGAACTTGCACTTATGGGAACCTTGTTCCACATGTTCAACCATGCATTTTTCAAGGTGCTGCTCTTTATGGGAGCAGGAATCATCTACATGGTGCTTCATGAACTTTCCATCAATATCATTCGCGGCTTTGGGCGTAAGAAATATGTCCTTAAGACGGTGTTCTTTATCGGCATGCTCGGTCTGAGTGGCATTCCCGGAACCAACGGGTTTGTGAGCAAGACCATATTGCATGAAGCCTTGGTTGAAGCGGCGCATATTGAGCACAGCGCATTTTTCACCATTGCAGAAATTGTCTTTTACGTGGCCTCTGCCATGACTGTTGCTTATATGCTTAAGATATTTGTCACTGTCTTCATGGAGGAAAATTCGGAGTACTACGGTCAGTATAAGGACCAGATCAGTGCGAGAGCACTCTTTCCCATGGCTATCATCGGAAGTTGTATCATATTGGTCGGCATTTTCCCGCAGCCGGTTCTGCACATGGTGGGGCAGGCTATGCATAGCTTCGGTACCGTAGCGCATCATATACCGAATGTATTTGTACTCGATGCGTTCCTGTCAACACTGAAGACACTGGCAATCGGCGGTAGCCTCTACCTGGTATTCGTGCGTAATGTGCTTTACCGAAAGATGGGCAAAAAGCGCATATACATCAACCCGACAACGCACTGGTTCCAGCTGGAAGAAAACCTGTATATACCGGTTCTCCGCTATACCTATGCCATAGGCTACTTCGTCTTCCACATTGTGGACAGGTGGGTCTATGCCCTTGCCATGTTCCTGCATCATACGGTCCGCAGGATTGGCAATGCTGAGATCACCAAGCTGTTCAGCTATGATTTTTCAAAATTTGTTATGGAAGTGCCTTTTGGCAAGACCGATGATGAACTCAGCTTCAACCTTGAACCCTTTAAGACAAAATTGACTGGAGAAAAGAAGCTGCAGAAGGACATTCAGGATTATGCAGATAAAAAGGTGAGCGATGTTGTGCGAATTGCCCATAAGCGGGCTTCTTCGGCAACCTATGCCCTATTTATAGTCGCAGGCCTGCTGGTGGTAAGTCTGTTGGTGGTGCTGGTCTTTTCAAAACTTTAAGAATATGTCATTACATTCAAATATTTAGGTCACAACCCCCGGATAGACAAGGCGCATATGCCGTCTTTTGCCCGGGGGTTTTTATGTCTGGACACCTATGTTGTTAGGAAAATAGGTGGGAAATATAAATTTTTCATTAACTTAGTTGACTAAGTAATATAAAGTGGGTATGATTAACTTAGTCAACTAAGTAATGTGGTGAGGTGAAAATATGCATAAGGACACTTTAGATATCATGAGAAGAGTCATGCACTCCAATATGATATATATGAGAACGAAACTGGAAGAACTTGGTCTATACGGCGGTCAACCCAAGGTTATCCTCCTGCTCAGCAAGGAGAACGGACTGACCAAAAAAGAACTTTCTGAGCGTTTTGAGGTTGCTGCGCCAACCATTACCAAGATGATTGAGCGTATGGAGAAGAACGGCTTTGTCTATACACAGAAGGACGAGGAAGACAAGCGCATCACCCGGGTATACATTGCCGACAAGGGACTTGAGGTGCTCAGAGACTTGAAAACACTTCAAGAACGTGTTTCAGAGGTCTACTTTGAGGGCATGACCGAGGCGGAAATTGACATGTTCCACAATTACCTTGAGCGGGTCAGAGACAACATCCGCGCATCGGATGTATTTGAAAAATTTGATCAAAGCAGGGAAGGCGGTCATGGTCATTTTCACAGCCATAAGCATAGGAGCAGGCACTTTGGACACCGGGCAAAGGATAAAGAGGAGAAGTAGGTGATGCTATGAAGCGCATGTTTGACTATTTGTTCAAATACTGGAAATATGCCCTGCTTGCACCGGCATTTATGTTTATTGAAGTTGCCGTGGACCTTTTCCAGCCACTCATCATGCAAAAGATAATCGACATCGGTGTGAAAAATCAGGACATTGACCTGATTCTCAGGTATTCGGCTTTCATGTTGGGCCTGACCTTCATTGGATTCGTAGGGGGTGCTGGAAGTGGGCTTTTTTCAACGGTGGCCTCTCAGAATGCAGGGTCTGACATTCGGTCTGACCTGTATGGAAAGGTTCAGTCACTGAGTTTTATGAACCTGGACCGTATTGAAACTGGACATCTGATAACCCGTCTTACCAACGACGTTGTACAGATACAGCAATTTTTTGGAATGCTGCTCAGAATGATGGTGCGTGCCCCCTTCATGATGGTGGGGTCTGTCATACTGACTTTTTATGTGAGCTTCAGATTTGGCCTGATTCTCGTTGGCATGATACTTGTCCTCATGTGCATTATCATGGTTGTCATATCAAGGGCCAGACACCTCTTTAAAAGTGTACAGAAAACCGTCGACAAGGTAAATTCGGTTATGCTTGAAAACCTCAAGGGAATACGGGTTGTAAAGGCATTTGTACGTCAGGAGTATGAAAAGAAACGTTTTGAGAAGGTGAATGTCGAGCTTCGCGATTTTCAGATCGAAGCCATGCGAAAGTTTGCGGTTATCATGCCTGTAATCCATCTGACCTTGAATCTCGGCATTGTGGGTGTATTGTGGGTCGGAGGCTATGATGTGGTAGCGGGAACATCGACAATCGGTGAAATTGTTGCAGTCATCAATTACATCACACGTCTCTTGTTTGCTCTGATGATGATTGGCATGATCTTTTTCCAGATTTCCCGTGCGGGTGCATCCTCGGAAAGGATTATTGAAATACTCGATATGGAGCCAACCCTGGAAGAGACCCATTCGGACCTGGAAGCGCAAATCCGTGGGGAAATAGAGTTTGAAAATGTGACATTCAGCTATTCAGACACATCAAAGGAAACCGTGCTCTCAGACATCAGCTTTAAGGTCAATGCGGGAGAGACCCTTGCCATACTGGGCGCTACAGGTTCTGGAAAGTCTACCCTGGTTCAGCTCATACCAAGGTTCTACGATGTCACAGGTGGACGCATCTGCATCGATGGAAGGGATGTCCGTGAAATTCCAACAAACCATTTAAGGAGCGCGATAGCCTATGTTCAGCAGAGTGCCCTGATATTTTCCGGAACCATTGCGTCAAATATCGCATATGGGAAACCGGAAATGAAAGAAAGCATGATTCTTAGAGCTGCAGACATGGCACAGGCGCGCATGATTATTGACGACAAGGCAGATGGTCTTGAAACCGAAATCGGACAGCGCGGGGTGAATCTCTCCGGTGGCCAAAAGCAGCGTGTTTCTATAGCCCGTGCTTTGGCCCATGAGCCGAAAATACTCATACTGGACGACTCTACGAGTGCAGTCGATGTTCAGACAGAGGTGCTTATTCAAAATGCGCTCAAAGAGGAATATGAGAATACGACTGTTATTCTTGTTGCCCAGAGAATCAGCTCGGTACTGGATGCAGACAGAATAATCGTTCTCGATGACGGACGCATCGTTGGTGAAGGAAAGCACAGTGACCTGCTGAGGGAAAATCCGGTATATATGGACATATACAGATCTCAGCTGGGAGAGGAGGTCAGCGCATAATGTTTGGAGGACCAAGACGCGGACACATGACCAAAAAGGCGACAAAGGCAAAAAACGCAAAAGCCACTGTGAAACGTATTGTCAGTTATCTTCGAGGACGTATGGGCACCATGGCGGTCATACTCATTTCGGTCATTCTCGCATCGGCTATGAATGTCATAGCGCCATATTTTATGGGCAAGGCAATCGACACCTATCTGAGTGTGAAGAACCTGGATGGTTTTTTGAAAATGATTGTGCTCATGTTTGCCGTAAACGCCCTCGGGGCACTTTTTTCCTGGCTCATGACCTATCTGACTGTCGACGTAGCACAGGATGCAGTCAAAAAAATTCGTACCGATCTGTTTTCAAAAATGCAGACCCTGTCCCTCAAATTCTTTGATACAAATACGGATGGAGATCTGACTTCCAGGCTCACCAATGATGTGGACAACATTTCAACGACACTCAACCAGAGTCTGACACAGCTTATAGCAAGCGGTGTGACAATTGTTGGTGTTGTGGGGATGATGATGGTTCTGAGCTGGCAGCTTTCGCTCATATCCTTTGTAATGATCCCGCTGATCAGCCTGCTGACCAAGCTTATTGCCAAGCATACGCGCAAGTCCTTCAAGGAAAAAATGCGTGGTTTGGGCGATTTGAACGGACATATAGAAGAGACAATTTCAGGACAGAAGGTTGTCAAGGCTTACGGTCAGGAGAAAAAGGTGATTGAAGTCTTCGAGTCGCGCAACAAGGTATACAGGGAAGCCGCAATCAAGGCTGATGTGCTTTCATCTATAATGGGCCCCCTCATGAACATGATGAACAATACCACCTACGCTCTTATAGCGCTAGTAGGGGGTGTCATGATTATCAGAGGCTATACGACTGTGGGCATTGTGGTGACATTCATAAACTATTCAAGACAGTTTGCCCGACCGATCAATCAGATTGCTTCACTTTATAACACAATTCAAGGTGCCATAGCTGGGGCTGAACGTGTCTTTGAAGTCATAGACGAGAAACCTGAAATCGTAAACAGGGACAATGCAATCAAAGTGGACAAGCTGAAGGGTGCAGTGGCCTTTGAAGAGGTGAATTTTTCCTATATTCAAGGTCAGCCAGTGCTGAAAGAGGTTTCCTTTAGTGCGCGAGCTGGCGAGACCATAGCCCTGGTCGGACCGACCGGTGCGGGAAAGACAACGATCATCAATCTGCTTACGCGGTTCTATGACATAGACTCAGGAGAAATTCGCATAGACAATGCAAGCATTTCTGAGTACGATGTTCAGGGTCTGCGGTCAAAAATCGGCATCGTTCTTCAGGATACGTATCTCTTTTCGGACAGTGTGATTGAGAATATTCGATATGGCAGATTAAGTGCGACCGATGAGGAAGTTGTCGAAGCGGCCAAGCTTGCAAATGCCCACCAGTTCATTCACAGGCTTCCCGATGGCTACAATACGGTGCTTTCCAGTGAAGGTGCCAACATATCACAGGGGCAGAGACAGCTGATTGCCATTGCCAGAGCGATTTTGGCGAGTCCGGACATCCTCATACTGGATGAGGCGACATCCAGCGTAGATACACGTACGGAGCGCCATATACAGGACGGTCTGCTCAACCTTATGCGGGGAAGAACATCCTTTGTGATTGCCCACAGGCTGAGTACAATCCGCCAGGCAGATCAGATTTTAGTCATTAAGGATGGCAGGGTCCACGAACGTGGAACCCATGACAACCTGATTGAGATGAAAGGCTTCTATTCAGATATGTACTATTCTCAGTTTCGTGAAAGTGCGTCCTGACAGACTGGAAAGAGTCTGCAGCTGTAATGTGAAAGGATGGATGAGGGTGCGACTTCCTGACAATATCCACGATAAAATTCTAAGCAATATACCTGAAGAGGTGAAGCTGTTCATGGAAGCGGTTGAAGCGCAGGGGCACCCTGTATTTCTTGTGGGCGGTTCTGTGCGGGACCTGATCGTGGACAGAAAACCCAAGGACTATGATCTGGCTGTGGGGGCTTCGCAGGAAGCGCTGGAAAGACTGGCCACCAGGTACAGTCTCTATAAGCTGGGGCGATTTGGAACCTATGCGAAGGCTTTTGAAGATTTTGATTTGGAAATCACCGCATTTAGAAAAAGGACAGAGGCAGGCCTTGTTACAGGTGGAGATATTTACACGGATCTTGCCTGCAGAGATTTTACGGTAAATGCTATGGCATTTTCCGAAACCACGGGTCTTGTCGACCCCTTTGGCGGATTTGAAGATTTATATAAAAAACGCATTGCAGCCATGTACCCAGAGGCCATGCTGGCAGAGGACCCCATACGGGCCCTTCGTGCAGTAAGGCTCTCCGCTGAGCTGGGCGCCCCTATAGACGAAGTGCTCTCAGAAAAAATGATGGCGGTCTCGCTTTGTCGCGATAGCGTGAGTGGTGAGCGGCTGCGTGATGAGCTGTTTAAGATTCTGGTCTGCGCCAAGGCTGCCGATGGCATTCGAAATGTGATTGCGTATGATTTGGGCGCAAGCTTTCTATTCCATAAGCTTTTAAAGAGAATGCGGGGCTATGACCAGCAGAATCCCTATCATAACAAAACCCTACTTGAACATAGCCTGACGGTTCTTGAAAATGTACCGGAGCGCCTGACACTACGCCTTGCCGCCCTCTTTCATGATGTGGGAAAGCCAGATGTGCAAACCGTGGATAGTGTCGCCCATTATTATGGGCACGAGCTGGCTTCCGCTGAGCTTGCACAGGTATGTCTGAAGGAACTGAAATGCAGCGGTGGACTTATCAGTGAGGTTTGCAAGCTTATAGAAGCTCATATGTTCAATCCTGTCGAAATTGGCGAAAAAGGCATGAAGCGCTTGCTAGTCAAGATGGGCAGCTTCGAAGCCTTAAGAGATTTGATTGATCTGATGAAGGGAGACTTAATAGGAACAGCCTATCCAGAACGGGCTTCTTCCCTTGTGAGGCTTTATGAAATGACTGACCGATTGGAACAGGCAGAGACTGTGTTTTCAAGAAAAGACCTCATGATTAGCGGAAATGACCTGATGGCTCTTGGCATAAGAGAGGGTAAGGAAATTGGATGGTGGCTCGATGTCCTTCTCGGTAAGGTCATGGATAGTGAACTTGAAAATGAAAAGAATCAGATGCTAGGATTCGTGCAGGCGTGTATTAGCGCTGAAAACCAGGACAAGACATAGTTTGACCTGGTTTTTTCCTTTGTCTGGGAAGGGGAATTGTCTTGGTATTTTCATACCAAAATGTGTAAGTGTATGCATTCAGTACGAATAAGATGCATAATAATACATGCACAATCGAACAAAAATAAGAAAAAAGGCTTTGAACTTAATTAAAATAAGTGTTAAGCTTATAAAATAAATATTACAGTATTATTACAGTATTGATTATCTACTATCCGTATGATTATACGTCTGTTAACATAGGTTTAATTTAACCGGATGGGCTTTGACACAGATAGGAAGAATGGGGTGTTTTGGATGAAGTACGGTATGCCAACATTAATTGAAATTGAGGGTCTTGAAAACAACATGAAGATATGCCGGACGCTGGGGCTGGATTTTCTTGAACTCAATATGAATGTGCCTGAATATCAGGTAGAAGCTTTAAACACCTTGAACGTGTCAAAACTTAAGGAAAAGTATGTGGTAGACCTTACAATGCATTTGCCTGAGAATTTTTGTTTCGCAGATTTTAACGCACGTATGCGAAGCGCCGCATTTGAGATTTTCGCTGAAGCGGCAGATTTCGCAAAAGAAAACCAGATCAAAGTGCTGAACATGCATATGCACACGGGGACTTTTTTCACGCACCCAACGGAGAAAGTGTATTTGCAAAAGGCTTATAAGGAAGATTACTTAAAGCATGTTACAGTCTTCAGAGACCATGTTGAAAAGTGTCTTGAAGGAACAGACATCAAGCTGTGTGTTGAAAACGCCTGCGATTTTCATCATGATTTCATTCAGGAAGGCGTTGCGCTGCTTCTTGAATCTGATTACATCGATCTTACATGGGATACTGGCCATAACATCAAGGGGAAATATCAGGACCAAGTCTTTGTTTTCCAAAACGAAAGCGCGATTAAGCACGTGCATCTGCATGACTGTGCCTTTGGAAATGACCATATGCCACTTGGAACTGGTGAACTGTGCATGGATTTGGTCATGGACAGAATCAGCGATAGCTGTGAACGGATTGTACTTGAGTCGAAGACCCTGGATGGTCTGAGAAAATCGATTATTCATCTTGATGTCAGAAATAAAATGATTGCAGTTTAGTCGAAATACTCATGGAACAAAAAAATGAAAATGTTGAAATCCTGTGAAGATCTGCATCATGCAGCCGATTCACAGGATTTTTTTGTGAGATTACCTGAATGCCATTTTTATTCCTAAAAATTGTGTTCGTGCACTACAAATCATTAAATTGAGTCCTGTATGAGAACAGGTTATAATGAGATGTACATATACGATAAATCAGGAACTGAAGGAGGGGCATATGGCAGTAAGAGAAATTCTCCTTTTGGGAGATGAAAAACTGTATAGAAAGTCTCAGGAAATAACAGAGACAAGTCTGGAAAAAGCCAAGCAGGTAGTGGCAGACCTGCACGACACCATTGACTGCTTCAAGGAACGTTATGGGTATGGCCGTGCAATTGCTGCACCTCAAATTGATGAACCCTATCGTATTGTCTTCATGAAGTACGATGACAAAATCATCCCCTTCATAAACCCGGAACTTAGACCCCTTGGAAATGATACATATAAGCTGTGGGATGATTGTATGAGTTTTCCCGGTCTTGAGGTTTATGTGAGCAGGTTCAGGAAAATAAGAGTCGATTATATGGACCTAGATCTAAAGGCGCAAACTGTAGAGTTTGAAAACGATCTTGCTGAGCTCTTCCAGCACGAGTATGATCATCTTGACGGTATACTTGCGGTGCAGCGTGCAGTTGACAGCAAGGCGTTCAGAATCAATAAGGATAAAATAGGAAAGTTTTAGCTAAAGCAAGTGGGAGGCACACATGAAATTGATACAAATTGAAAATCACATGGACATATATGAAGACAAGACCATTAAGGAAGTCCTGTTTCTGGCAATTCACGGCGCCACGGACGGAAAGGTGAAAAGTGCAGCGCAGAGTCTCTACTCCAAGCAGCAGGGTCTGTTCTACGTCTGCGAGAAAGAAGAGCAGGTTGTGGGCATAATTGGTCTTAAGCAAATTGATAACGAGAAGCTTGAACTTGTCCATTTGGCTGTTGTTCCTGAGCAAAGAGGTGCCGACATTGGAAAGTGGATGATTGACAAGGTCATGGATTTTACGCGCATTCCAGCCATGTATATGGAAGCGGATGCACGTGAGGCCTCATATCTTGAAAAGAAGGGTTTTGAAGTGAAAGAAATGGATGATTCAGGCCTTGATCAATACCTGTGTGTCTATACCGATGCGAAAAACATATAGACCTTCGTAGTGTGTAATTTGATGTTTAGAATTATTTAGGAATTTTATGGGTGTAAAAAGGCGCTATAAATTGAAAATTCTGAAAATTACTATATAATAGATTGTAGTATATGTAAGAGCTCAATCAAGAATAAAGCACTACGGGGGGTGCGAATGAATCGGGAAGCCTTTTGCAGTTATTTTGAAGCGCATTTCTTTTCAAATAATTCTCAGGATCTTGTCACCAATAAGGAGATTATGCTGAACAAACTGGGGGAAAGTCCTTTCATCAAGGACTTGTTAGTCTCTGGCGGCTGTGAACAGATGTACCAATTTTTAAGAGCGGAATACGACAGCGACAAGTGGGAAAGTCTGATTGATTTTTTTGTTGAGAATGGCATGTTGATGATGGACATGTACGGTGATTCTTCTTTTATGGAACAGCAAAACGTAGATGTCATTGAAATCATCTATAGAGACCTGTTGTGCGACATATATGAGACCATGCGCATCAAGGACTGTACTATGGAAGATTTAAAGCATATATTGATTGCACAGCATGACCGACTGGTTATGTTCAAGGATATGAAGATTTACAAAAAAGCAAGTGGTCAGGTCAAGAGCGAGGAAATTGCAGCAGGCTAGAGCACAATTTCGGCGTTTTTCTACAGTCTAAAAGGCTGGAACAAGTAGTTGTTCCAGCCTTTTCTGTGTTTTAAGCGCATTGGGTTTAAAGACAAGCTTGTATGCCGCTTATGCGTTGATAATCTGATGTATGAGTTCGCCGTACAGATTAGGTGCGTTCTTATTCCATGAGTCGCAAATCTGCTTGGCGCGTTCCTGTGAGAAGACCAGAAACTGAAGGTTCATAAGGTGATTATCCCCTTCAAGCATTTCGAGTTTCACAGAATACTCTTTTTCACTGATACGTTTGAAATTGGCTTTGATTTGTCGTTCCTTGGCCATTTTAGATTTTGCAACTTCGATTGCAGCCTCAATTGTTTCAGCCGACGACGCTGTAATGCGCTCAGAAAACATACTGAGTGTTCGGTGACCATCTTTTGTGACCATAATAAGGGCTTCTTCTTCCACAGAATTTTCCTCAATCAGGCCTGTGTCACGCATTTCGTTAATATATTGAAGCATCGTGAAATAGTTCATCAGCTCAAGGCTCATAACGAACTCGGTGAGCTGCTGATAGCTAAGTGGCAGGTTGAAGCGCGCCAAAATGTATATCAATGTCAGTTTGTCACGAACTTCGCGGTCAGTACTGTTCGTAAACATCATCATTCACTCCTTTTAATATTGAAACATAAACAGTATACCACAGGATAAGTGAAAATACGGTAACAAAAGTGCAATTCTCTTCCCTAATGGCATTTGCCGATGTAAAATGAATTAGCAATATATGGAGTCATATAGGAGGACATCATGCAAACGAAAAGAATACTTATGACGTCGGTAATCCTGGCAGCGCTGGTTTTCAGTGGCTGTGCAGCGGCCGGCTCTACTATAGATAAGGAATCGGGCACGGAAGAAGTACAGACTGAGGCGGTTGAGGAAAGCTCTAATCAAGAGGGTTCTGAGGACAACCAGGCAGAAGTCGGTCAGACAGATGCTACTGGGGAAGTTGATGTAGCCATTGAGACTCAGGCAGAAGGTGATTCTGCGATTACTGGTGATGCTTCAGCATCTGAACCGGATCAGATAAGCGATGAAACAGCAGCAGATTCTGATAGCCGGCTGACAGAAGAAGAGCTGAAGCTTTATAAACCCAATGAGCTGGGTGAGGTCATGGTGGTGATGTATCACGGTCTTGGAAGTAAGAACTCCGCGTATGTGAGAACGCCAGATGCCTTTAGAGCAGACTTGGAGACTTACTACGAAATGGGCTTCAGACCCATTAACCTGTCGGACTATGTGGCGGGTAACATCAATACGCCAGCGGGCTACACGCCGATTGTGCTGACCTTTGACGATGGAAACAAGTCCAACTTCAACATAATAGATCAGGACGGCGCGCAGGTCATAGATCCAGACTGTGCGATTGGTATTATGAAAGCCTTCAGTGAGGCGCATCCCGACTGGGAACTCAGAGGCAGCTTCTTTGTCAATGGGGGTGTTCCGTTTGGGCAGAAGGAGCTCATGGAATACAAGCTCAACTGGCTGGTTGAAAATGGTCTTGAAGTGGGAAATCACAGCTATGGCCATGAGGACCTTACAGAGCTTGACGCACAAGGTATTCAGAAAACGCTTGGAAAGAATGTCAGAGATATTGAGTCGGTCATTGAAGGCTGGACAGTCGACACCCTTGCACTTCCATTTGGAAAGCGACCTAAGGACAAGGCTTTGTATGATTTGGTGACAGCGGGTGCGTTTGATGGGACCGCATACAATCACAAGGCAATACTCCTTGTTGGGTGGAAGCCGGAGGTTTCCGTGTATGATAAGGGCTTCGATCCGCTCGCAATCATGCGTGTGCAATCGGGTGACGGCGACTTCCAAATGATCCACTGGCTGGAAGACTACAGAAAAAATCCAGCGAAGCGCTTTATCAGCGATGGAAATCCTGAGACAGTTACAGTTCCAGCAGGTAGAGCAGACCATATTCGAGAAGATTTCAAGGGTTCAAAAGAAATTGTTGAATATACGATTGACGAGGCTGTGCAATAGGCGTGTAAGTAATGGCATGAAATATTACATGGATTAAGTATAAATTTATCAGTCAAGGTTTACGCTTTACCTTGTCCATGTAGGAATAATGTAATATAATAATCGGGAAAACGATATAAACGTAACAGGTGCCCGTAATGGGTTAATAGGGAAGTTCGGTGAGAGTCCGATGCAGCCCCTGCTACTGTAAGCGTTGCCAAATGATTTATCCACTGTCCGCTTTCACGGATGGGAAGGCGTTATTTGGGGGACACGCGAGCCAGGAAACCTGCCTGTAACGAAATTTGTGTTCTAACAGCTACAGGGTGAGAGTTGGGAGGCGTTTCAGTATTACTGTTTCCGATTGAAATATGATATTGCGCGAATCCGGCTTTTATAGCCGGATTTTATTTTTGGAGGGAAATATGGATTATAAAGACTTGATTGAAAACTATGTGCGTAAACCGATGGATATTGAAAAAGGAAGTTTTGAGATCATTACTGAAGAAATGGGACCTCATGACTTTGACGAACGGACTGCACCGATTGTGAAGCGTGTAATCCATACGACAGCCGATTTTGAGTACGCTGACCTGCTGGAGTTTCACCCGGATGCAGTGGAAGCGGGGATGAAGGCTCTTAAAGAAGGCGCTGACATTTACGCAGATACAAATATGGTTATGGCAGGCATCAATAAAAGAAAACTTGGTGAATTTGGTGGCAAGGTCTACCATAGAGTTCACGATGAAGATGTTGTGGCTGAAGCAAAGGAAAAGGGCATTACACGTTCTATGGTTGCAATTGAAAAGGCGTGTAAGGATGAGAATACAAAGATTTTCGCAATCGGCAATGCACCGACAGCCCTCTTTACCCTCATTGAAGAGATTAAGAAGGGCAATGTGAAGCCAGCGCTGATCGTGGGCGTGCCTGTTGGCTTTGTTGGCGCGGCAGAATCTAAAGAACTGCTGAGAACAATGGATATTCCTTATATTGTCGTACGTGGCAGAAAAGGTGGAAGTCCTGTTGCGGCGACAATTATAAATGCAATGTTGTATCAGCTGTAGAAGGTGACTGGCATGGAGCGGTTTATTGAAAAGGATGGAAAAAAGCTGAGGTATGGATATACGACAGGGTCTTGTGCGACAGCAACTGCAAAAGCCGCCGCCTGGATGCTGAGATATCAGAAAACACTCAGCCATATTGAAATAGACACGCCAAAGGGTTGGATTCTAGATATTCCGATTGAAGACGTCGAACTGACATCTGAATATGCCAAATGTTCTGTTATCAAGGACGGCGGTGACGATCCAGATGTGACACATGGCATGAAGGTCTTTGCTGAAGTCAGATGGAGCACGGCCTATGCACTGAAGGGCGGCGTTGGCATTGGAACGGTCACAAAAAAAGGCCTGCCAGCAGCCATTGGTGAGCCTGCCATCAATCCAGTGCCCCGCGAGATGATCCGCAAGGCGGTATCTTCCGTATTAAATGCGGACACAGCCGTTGAGGTGACAATCTCGGCACCGGAGGGTGTGGAGCGTGCCAAAAAAACATTCAATCCAAAACTGGGAATCGTCGGCGGCCTTTCAATTATAGGCACCAGCGGTATTGTAGAGCCGATGTCAGAGGACGCGCTTAAGGCGACGATGCGCATCGAACTCAAAATGCTGACTGAGGAAGATGTTCACAGTATCATATACTCTCCCGGCAATTATGGCAGGGACTATGCGCGTGAAATGGGCCTTGATGACAGCCAGCTTGTCAAGACAAGCAATTTCATCGGATTCATGATGGATGAGGCCAAGCGTCAAGATGTTCAGAAAATCCTATGGGTAGGTCATCTGGGCAAAATGGTGAAGGTTGCGGCTGGTATTTTCCAGACACATAGCAAATATGCCGATGGCCGTATGGAAACCCTTGCTGCCCACCTGGCACTTGCGCAGGCACCTGTCGAGCTCATTGAGAAAGTTATGGCAAGCGGTACAACCGATGAAGCTGTCGAGTATATTCTTGAAATGGGATACAGTCAGGTCTTTGACCAAATTGCTGAAGCCATCACAAGAAGATGCACGGACCGGGTCTACGGAGAAATTGAAGTTGGAACCATCATTTTTACAAAAGCGCATGGATATCTGGGCCGCTGTAAAAATGCGACTGCCCTGGAAGAAGGATTTAAATTATGAAATTTAAAATAGTAGGAATGGGACCTGGACATCCGGACTTCGTTTTGCCTGCTGCAAAGACAGCGCTTGAAGAAGCGGAAATGATTATTGGCGGCAAGCGGCACATCGAGCCATTTAAAGATAGCGGAAAGCACCTGGTGCATGTTGAAGGCCAGCTTACAAAATTGCCGGAAATCATACGCAGCCATATGGACTATGTAAATATTGCTGTGGCGGTTTCTGGAGATACGGGCTTTTTCAGTCTTCTGTCCTATTTGAAGAAGAATTTTGAAATGGACCAGTTTGAAGTAATCCCTGGAATCAGCTCCCTTCAATATATGTACAGCCGAATTGGCAAGGTTTATCAGAACAGTTATATTGGAAGTGTCCACGGACGGACACTGGATTTTTCACAGCTTGTTTTGGACTACGAAACGGTGGGTCTTTTAACAGATCAGATAAATACACCGGCGGTCATTGCAAAGGCGCTGATGACATCTGGTATTGAAAATGTGAAGATATATGTTGGTGAAAATCTTTCCTATAATAATGAGAGAATTACGAGCTACAAGCCAGAAGAACTTGAGTCGCAATCTTTTTCTGATCTGGTTGTAGTGATTATAGAAAAGGAGTAAGTCATGAAAAAAGGAATACTTGTCGTCAGCTTCGGTACAAGCTTTGAAGATGCACGTTTAGCCTGCATCGATTCGGTATACGGCAAAATAGCTGAACGATTTGATTCTTATGAAGTGCGTCAGGCGTTTACTTCAAGAAGGATTATCAAAAAACTCAAGGAGAGAGACAGTCTCCATATAGATACTGAGCAGGAAGCGCTTGAAAAAATGATTCAGGAGGGCTTTGATGAAATCCTGATTCAACCGCTTCACATCATGCCTGGCTATGAATATGAAAAGATGCAGCGGGCTGTATCAAGAGCCAAGCATCATTATAAGGGCAGGCTGGAACTCGGTGAGCCCCTGCTCTACAAAGAATCGGACTACGCAGCTGTTGTAGATGCGCTTGACAAAGAATTGTCAAAGCTTGCAGCTGAAGAGCATATTGAAAGCTGGCTTTTGATGGGTCACGGAACACATCACCCTGCAAATGCGACATACAGTTGTCTTCAGCTTCATTTCGAAATGATGGACAAGCCCATGCGTGTCGCTGCACTTGAATCCTTTCCTAACTTGGAACATTCCATGCCGCTGATGGATAAATCCATCAAATGGGGCGTGATCCCATTTATGCTTGTGGCAGGTGACCATGCCCAAAATGATATGGCAGGAGATGAAGAGGATTCCTGGGTAAATGTGCTTGGGCAGGCGTCCTTCGATGTCGTTCCCTACTTGTGTGGACTGGGCTCGATGACAAGCTTTATGGACTTGTTTGCAGACAAGATAGAAGAAATGGTCAAAAGAGGTGACGCGAATGCTATATAAAGGACCGGGTCTTCCGGACAGTGCATTTTATAGAGGGAAGGCACCCATGACCAAGTCGGAGGTTCGCGCTGTGACCTTATCCAAGCTGCGCTTGGCAAAGAACTCAAAGGTACTTGATGTAGGTGCCGGTTCAGGTTCCATTACACTGGAATGCGCCTTGAGTGCGCCACAAGGACATGTGTGGGGCATTGAACGCAATGAAGGTGCGCTCGAGGTCTTCAGAGAGAATATCAAGCGCTTTGATGCCCATAATATTACAGCCATTGAAGGGTTTGCACCAGACGACTTGCCCGACGCACAGTTCGATGCCATTATCATTGGTGGTTCAGGCGGAAAAATGGATGAAATCGTCGATTATGCCTATAAGCACCTTGAATTTGGTGGGCGCCTTGTCATAAATATTGTAACGATTGAAAATCTTTCTAAGGCAACAGAAGCAATCAAAAGTAGAAAATTTGGTGAATTTGAAGTGATTCAGATGCAAGTTTCGCGCGGAAGACCTGTTGGGTCGGTAACGCTTATGGAAGCAATGAATCCAATTTTTATAATTTCGGCAACGAAGGAAGTTTAGGAGGCAAAACGATGGCAGGAAAATTTGTAGGAATAGGTGTTGGACCAGGAGACCCGGATCTTATAACAGTAAAGGCAATTAAGGCGATTGAGGCAGCAGATGTACTTGTATGCCCTGAAGCACGTAACGGCAAGGGCAGCTTTGCTTTTGAAATTGCTGAAAGCTATATTCCAAAGGAAACGGAAATCCTGACACTGGAGTTCCCGATGGTACATGATCATGATGTCATGATGAAAGCATGGAAAGAAAATGCAGAAATCATTTCAGAGCGTGTTGCAAAAGGTCAGAATGTAGCATTCCTAACGCTGGGAGACCCAGGTGTATACAGTACATACATGTACCTGCTTCCACTTCTTGAAGAAGGCGTAAAAGTTGAGACCATTCCTGGAATTACATCATTCTGTGCAGTTGCTGCAAACCAGAACCTGCCGCTTGCCCTATGGGAAGAAACATTTGGCATCGTTCCGCTAAAGCATGGCTGTGAAACAGCTGAACTGGCACTGGAACACTATGACAATGTAGTTATTATGAAGCCTTCACATGACAGTGAGCGTCTGGCTGAGATTCTTGAGGAGAAGGGTCTTGACGATAAGTTTGTCATGATCAGCAAATGCTCTACAGACATTCAGCAGGTCACTACGGATATTGATGTTCTTAAAGCAGGCAATGTGCCGTATCTGTCTACTATGATCGTGAAAAGGAAGGGATTCTAATGAAAAAGGTATATATTATCGGAGCGGGTCCTGGAGATCCAGATCTAATGACACTAAAGGGAAGACGCCTTGTTGAAGAAGCCGATGTGCTTATTTACGCAGGCTCACTGGTAAATCCTGAAGTTATGAAGTGGAGAAAATCAGATGCAGAAATCCACAACTCTGCATCAATGACACTGGATGAAGTTATTGACGTTATGCTTGAAGGCCTGAAGGAAGACAAGACTGTTGTTCGTCTTCATACGGGTGACCCAAGTATTTATGGCGCTATCAAGGAGCAGATTGACCGTCTAGCATCTCATGGTATTGATGTGGATATCACACCTGGGGTAAGCTCATTTGTCGCTTCGGCTGCTGCGCTCAAGAAAGAGTTCACATTGCCAAGTGTATCGCAGACAGTAATCTGTACCCGTCTTGAGGGCCGCACACCTGTACCCGAAGGTGAAGCGCTTGAAAAGCTTGCGTCACATCAGGCTTCAATGGCCATTTTCCTGTCAGTGCAAATGATTGACAATGTGGTTGAGCGATTGACTCAGCACTATGCGCCTACGACACCGATTGCCGTTGTTCAGCGTGCAACTTGGCCAGACCAGAAGATTGTGACTGGAACACTGGAAACAATCGCAGAAAAGGTCAAGCAGGAAGGTATTACAAAAACAGCTCAGATTCTGGTTGGAGATTTTCTGGATACGGACTATGAGCTTTCAAAACTATACGACCCTGGATTCACACACGAGTACAGGACTGCAAAATCATGAAAATTGCAATCGTGACATTGACAAAGGGTGCCTGTGCGCTGGGTAGACAGCTACGCGACGCATATGGCGGAACACTTTACTGCAAGCCGGATTTTCAACTTGACAATCAGGATAAAATTGTAGAAAAACCGTTTGGAAACTTTGTCGGTCAGCTTTTTAGCACCTATGAAGGCATTGTGTTCATTATGGCGACCGGGATTGTTGTCAGAAGTCTGGCGCCATACATACAAGCCAAGACATCGGATCCGGCTATTGTTGTCATGGATGAAGGCGGCCAGCATGCAATATCACTGCTTTCAGGACATCTGGGCGGCGGAAATGCGCTTGCGCATAGGGTTGCAGATGCAGTGGGGGCGACTGCTGTCATCACAACGGCTTCTGATGTTCGGGGAAGCCTCGCGGTGGACATGCTCGCACAGTCGATTAGGTGCAGTATTTCCAGTATGGAGGCTGCTAAAAATGTCACTGCAGTGGGAGTGAGTGGTGGACAGATTCATGTTTACTACGATCCCCAAAAAACAGATATGAAAAATACAGCCCTGCCTGGCAACGTGAAGCGGGTGGCGGTCAATACATCTATGGAGACACAGGTCCAGGATTTTATACATGACAATCCCGACAATGAAACGGGAGCCGTGTTTATTTCTGCGGACTGTCTGCACTTGCCTGATCATGCGGTTCAATTGATTCCAAAATCACTGACTGTCGGGATCGGGTGCAGAAAAGAAGTTCCCTATGAAGTAATCGCGTCTGTGTTTAAAGAAGCGTGTACTGAAGCCAGTGTAGATACAAGGGCTGTCAGACAGCTGGCTACAATAGAGTTGAAATCAAAAGAACCGGGAATAATAGCACTGGGCAAACAGCTGGATGTACCTGTAAGGATTGTTGATTTAGAATCGATCAAGCGTGTGCAGAGCTGTTTCAAGGGCTCAGATTTTGTTGAAAAGACAATCGGCGTACGCGCTGTGGCTGAACCTTGCGCAATGCTTGCGGCAGGAAAAGGAAAAATGCGCCTGATGCGCTATGCAAACAATGGCGTAACCATCGCAATTTGGGAGGAAGAAAATGCAGACTAAGGGTAAGGTTTATGTAATAGGAATTGGACCAGGTCTTCCTGAGTACAGATCACCGGCATCGGTTGAAGCGATTCGCACAAGTGATGTAATTGTTGGCTATAAGACATATATTGATCTGATTGAAGATCTGATTGATAATCAGGAAGTATCTTCATCGGGCATGCGTAAGGAAGTGGACCGTTGCGCCCACGTACTTGACCTAGCGAAGACAGGCAAGACGGTATCTCTTGTAAGCAGTGGCGATGCAGGTGTTTACGGTATGGCAGGCATTATGCTTGAAATGGCGGATGACTCTGTTGAAATTGAAGTGGTTCCGGGAATCACTGCTGCAAATGCGGCAGCGGCATGTCTTGGTGCGCCACTCATGCATGACTATGCGGTTATCAGCCTGAGTGACCTTCTGACAGATTGGGAGCTTATCAAGAAGAGACTGCACCATGCATCTGAAGGCGATTTTGTCATTGCCCTCTACAATCCTAGATCCAAAGGCAGACAGACTCAGATTATTGAAGCAAGAGAAATCATGATGAAGTCAAAGGCAGCTACAACGCCTGTTGGCATTGTAAGAAATGCCAAGCGTGATGACCAGTCTGTTGTTGTGACGACACTTGAAGAAATGCTAAGCCATGAAATTGACATGTTCAGCATGGTTATTATTGGCAATCAAAAATCCTTTATCAAGGACGGAAAAATGGTAACACCAAGGGGTTATGCTGTATGATTCTAATGCTTTCCGGCACACAGGATGGCAGGGAACTGGGGCACGCCATAGCCAGCAAGGGCTATAAACTCATCATGACAGCCGTATCTCAGTACGGTGGTGAGATGCTTCCCGTTCACCCAGGCATTGAACATGCCGTAGGTCATCTCTCAAAACTGGATATGATTGAGCTCATTAAGGAAAGAGACATTCTGGTTCTGATTGATGCGACACATCCCTATGCATCGGAAGCTTCGGAAAATGCGATTGCCGCCGCCGCAGAAGCTGGAATTGGCTACTTGAGATATGAGCGTCCAAACCTGAATACAGAAGGGGTGGATGGCATCGTATACTTCAGTGGTTACCCTGAAGCGGCCGCATGGCTTGCTGAGCGCAGTGGCCATGTATTTCTCACGATTGGAAGCAGGCGTCTCGCGCCCTTTGTAGAGGCTATCGAACTGGACCGCCTGACAGCCAGAGTGCTTCCGACGGTTGAAGTCCTTCAGCAGTGTACAGAGCTTGGCATGAAACCGGCTCAGCTGATTGCAATGCAGGGTCCCTTTTCAAAGGAACTCAACCTGGCTATGCTAAAGCGCTGCAATGCCAAATATCTTGTGACGAAAGCATCTTCAACCATCGGTGGATTTGAAGATAAGATTTCCGCAGCCAGAGAGCTCGGCCTTGAAATCGTGGTCATTGAGCGTCCTCACGTGGCCTATCCGTGCATCTGTGACTCGAACACAGTATGCATTGAAAAGCTGGAGGCGCTGCTGGCACGCAATATCTAATAAATCAAAAGAGGGCGCATTGTCCTGCAACATGTTAAGTGTTGCAGGACAATGCGCCCTTGATATTTTTTAGATGATTCTAAATTACAGGAACTGCACCAGTACAAAGCCGTAGTGTGCTACAATACCGGCTACAAGACCCCCGATCGTATGAGAAAGGATTGCCTTTGATGCAAGCTGTCTCACACCGAGTGCGTCCATCATGCCAACGTGGGTTGACAGGTATCCACTCCAGCACATGCCCATGGCTGTGTAAACCGCGATTTCGTTTGCCCCGATAAGTCCTTCATTCAGGAAGGGTCCCACAAGCCCCATGGCCGCTCCAACCGATCCGAGCGAAGTGAATGGAAATGCGATAGCTTCCGGACTCATAAAACCGAACAGCAGCTTTAAGATTGGCGCTACAAGCTGTCCAAATTTAGGAATGAGGGCAACGCCTTCATAAGCGACACCAAGATATACAGGTACGCCATCGACGATGCTAGGTCCTTTTGTGAGAATCATCACGACCGTTGTAATGACGATTACACCTGGAATAATATCCAGTCCAAGTGTAACACCGCTTTTTCCGCCTTCAAGCATGGCGTCCATAGCGCGTTCCAGGGCAGAACCTTCTCTTACTTCACGCATCTGGTTCAGTTTAGAATTCTTGCGGTTGGCACGAATTTTTATTAAGTCATCTTTTGTTACGTTGTAGAACTTCTTGGTTTGTGTAAGCATCAGCTTTACACTGACAATACTGCCTGCAACCGCTCCAAGAAATCCAACAGCGACTGCGGGTAGGAATTCAAGCCCAGTCCCCATACTGAACATGAATGTGCAAAGTATCAGGCCCATACCGAAAGCGGTACCTAAGTTGCAAAGTGCAGGCGTCTGATAATCCTCGAAATACTTGTTGAACCCCTTGTCTTTTGCAAGAGATATGATTGCAGGATTGTCGGACAGAAATGTAGTAATGGCACCAAGTGAAGCAGCACCGGGCAAGTCATAAATTGGGCCCATGACGGGTGATATGATCTTGTTGATTAATGCAACAACGCCAAATTCAGAAAGAAGTGCAGAGAATGCACCTGCAAGCACTGCAATAGCCATGATGAAGAATACTGTGTTGAGCAGCAGGTCGTGTGCGGTGTACATGAAGACATTGAACATCTTGTCCACACCCATTGCCGATCCCAAGTATCCGAAAAACAGTCCAGCTATCAAAAGGAATGCAAACGTTTCCTTGGTGATAGGATTTTTGACACGTTTTGGATCCACCATAAAGGACTCCTTAACCTTTTCCATTTTCCCCTCCACATATATAATTGTGATTTTGATAAAATCATTTTACTATATATAAAATATATTCACAATTATAAAAAAGAGTAATTATAATTAAAAATATGTAATATATTTAACAATATATTTTATATATGAATAAATAATTTTTCATATTAATAAATGGGGCTTTAAAAATATTGCTAATGTCGTGTTTTTCTAAACATTCTAAGAATTTTGTAAAAGTGCATTTTGTTGACACATATCCTCAACCTTGGGTAGAATGAATAATAACAAAGTATTCGGAGGGAATAGAATGAGTATTGAGAACAAAAAGCGTGAAGTCCTCGTTTCGAAGGAAGATATTGAAAAACGTGTAGCAGAATTGGGTGCACAGCTCACGGAAGAGTATAAAGACAAGAATCTGCTTGTAATTTCTCTGCTGAAGGGGTCCTTTATTTTTACAGCTGACCTGGTCAGAAAAATCGATCTGCCAACACGTATCGAGTTCATGACAACATCGTCGTACGGTCATGGTGAAGAGTCATCTGGCAGCTTGAAGGTGACACAGGACCTGAATGTCGAGAACCTGCATGAGTATGACGTGCTGGTTGTTGATGACATTACAGACTCAGCGATCACAATGACAGGTGTAATCAAGCATCTTTCCGCAAAGAATCCAGCAAGCATCAAGTGTTGTGTGCTTCTTGACAAGCCATCGCGCCGTCAGGTTGCCTACGAGCCGGATTACGTTGGATTTACAATTCCGGACATGTTCATTGTAGGCTACGGCCTGAATTACGGTGACTACATGCGCAATATCGACCATGTATTCGCATTCGTCGACAAGTAGAAATTGTATGAAGCAGTAGAAAGCATAACTGTGTGCGAGAGCACGGCGGTTGTGCTTTTTTTGCGTAAAGGGCAAAGAAATGCAGTTCAATATATAAGAAGCCAGCTATCATGTAGACATGAATAGCTGGCTTCTTATATATTGAACTATATGGCGCGCCCAGCGACATGAGCAGCCGCAGGTTGCTCTGTGTTTCAAAAGAAAAATAGGAAAGTATCATACAAGCCAGCGACATGAGCAACCGCAGGTTGCTCTGTGTCCAAAAGAAAAATAGGAATTATGATACAAGCCAACGACATGCGTCCACCAATGTCTAGCAAATCCCCACTTTATATGGATAAGCGCATGTAATTTGGATATAATCTAAGTAGGTGATATGAAGGGGATTGACTTATGAAATTACGAACGCAGCTTTTGCTGTTTCTTATTGCATACGTGGTTGTTTGGCTTGCTTCCATGAGTGGCATATTCAACGGTCTTGCCATGCGTGGATATCATATACTTGAAGACGAGAGCTTTGAGACAAATATTGAACGTCTTGATTCGGCAATGAATGATCTGATTGGCAAATCAGAGCTTATTTTGTCTGACTGGGTTGAGTGGGATGACACTTATCGTTATATTCACGCGCCCAACGAAGCCTATATCAAGTCCAATATCAGCAGTGGGGTCATGATGGATCAGGGACTTGATTACATTTTGATTTACGACGCGGAAGATGAGCTGCTTGACTTTTTCAAGCTTACAGGTGGGCTTGTTGGAGAAGTCGACATTCCAGAAATTAGTGATGAACTGATCAATCATAAGAATCAGAGCGGGATTATGGTGCATGACGGAAAACCCCTTGTTTTTTCCACGCGCCAAGTGACATCCACAGACGAGATGGCACTCAGAAAAGGGCTCATGGTCTTTGCCTATTATTTGGGCATCGATGACATACGGAACATTGAAGATAAGCTTGAATTGGATTTTAGGCTGGTTTCCTCCCATGAGGCATATGATGGTCCTGAGAACAGGATTGCGGTATATGAGCATGGAAATTACAAGACAGCCCTCTTCAGGTATGGCTATGTCAATTCTCCACTGGGGATTGCCCTGCAATTTACCCATCCGCTGTCAATCATTGCGCTTGGAGAAGATACCATGCATCAGGTGCTTGTCGCATCATTTTTAGTCTTCATCATCATTTCAATGGTTCTTTACATTATTGTGCGTTATTTTGTGACACGTATCAGTCTGGTGGGTCAGGAGATCAATCAAATCACAACCAGTGGCGACCTGTCCCAGCGCCTTGAGACTTCAGGTGGGGATGAAATATCCATGCTGGCTACGGATGTGAACTCCATGCTGGATCAGATTGAACGCATGAACAAGCAGCTTTCCGTCTATGCTTCTCTTGACATGATGACAGGCGTCTACAACAGAAGAATCGGATTTGAGAAGCTGGAAGCCCTCCTTAAGACCTTCAATAAGGAAGAGGACAGACTGACCATCTGCTATATCGATATCAACAATTTGAAAATCGTTAATGATACGCATGGACACAGTGCCGGGGATGATATGATTATCAGCATAGCCCGTGCCATACGAGAAAATATGGGAAAGGAGGACATTGCCTGCCGAATTGGTGGCGATGAGTTCCTCATGGTCTTCAATGGAAAGAATGTGGACCAGGCCAAGAATGGGGTTGCAGGGATTGAGTATGCCCTGTCTCAAATGGAGAAGAACAAACCCTATCATGTGAGTATCAGTAAAGGATTTTTGGAGTATGATGGCGTCATGGACATCAATGCCTTCATAGAAAAGGCAGACCACTTCATGTACGAGGATAAAATGTCTCAGAAAAGATCTTGATGCGCGGTGCGTTTGTCATGCAGTTTTCAGGACGTTGAAAATAGAATAAAACAGAAAAGAGACCTTAGCGCGTCAAGCGTGCTAGGGTCTCTTTTGTTGAATGAATGTGCTTATTCATTAAGGGCATTGTTCAGCTTGTCCATAAGTGCCTGGTCGGGTTCTTTGGTATCCTCAAGCGTATAGGGAATGCCAAGCTCCTGCCATTTGAACTCACCCATCTTATGGAAGGGAAGAAGTTCGACTTTTTTGATGCAGGGATGCTGGTTTTTCAGTGCATTGATTTTTTCTATCTCTTCAAGTTTGTCAGTATAGCCGGGCACAATGACGAATCTGAGCCAGACATCAACCCCCATTTCACTGGAAATGGAAAGGGCCTGGGTGAAGAAATCCTTTTGTACGCCTGTGATGTCTTTATAGGTTTCAAGATCAGTAGATTTGACATCCAGCAGGACCAGGTCGGTATACTCCAGCACCTTGCGCAGGGCTTCAGGTGATGCCGCGCCAGATGTATCAAGCGCGGTATGGATATTTCGCTTCCTGGCTGCTTTGAATAGGTCTGCTACGAAATCCGGCTGCATTAAGGGCTCACCGCCAGATACGGTCAAACCACCGCCAGTACTGCGCATAAAGGGCTCATATCGTGCTATTTTTTCAATGAGAGCTTCACTGTCCGTTTCTATGCCGGACTTTGGGTCCCAAGTGTCCGGGTTGTGACAGAATCTGCATCGCAGCGGGCAGCCCTGTGTGAAGACCACACAGCGTATGCCAGGACCATCAACAGCACCGCAGGTCTCGAAAGAGTGTATAAATCCTTTCATGCACATCACACCTTTCAATTACAGTAAGGATTATCTCGTATGGAATGTTCTATTGATAACATCCAGCTGCTGCTCACGCGTCAGCTTGATGAAGTTTACAGCGTATCCGGAAACACGAATGGTCAGCTGTGGATAAAGCTCAGGATGCTCCATGGCATCTTCCAGGGTTTCTCTGTCAAATACGTTGACATTGATATGGTGACCATCACTTTCAAAGTAACCGTCAAGCAGGCCTGTCAGGTTGTTGACACGTGTACCCATATCTTTTCCAAGTGCTGCAGGGACGATAGAGAATGTATATGAAATCCCGTCTTCAGCGTGTTCATATGGCAGCTTTGCAACAGAGGCCATAGATGCCAAGGCCCCGTTCTTGTCACGGCCATGCATTGGGTTAGCACCAGGTGCGAACGGTTCGCCGGCTTTACGACCGTCAGGTGTATTGCCTGTTTTCTTACCGTACACGACATTCGATGTAATTGTCAAGATAGAGAGTGTCGGTACAGAGCTTCTGTATGTCTTATGTTTTCTCAGTTTGCTCATAAAGCGCTCTACGATTTCGTTTGCAAGTGCATCAACACGGTCATCGTCATTGCCGAACTGCGGGTATTCGCCTTCTATGACATAGTCAACAATCAGATTGTCTTCGTTGCGAACAGGTGTGACCTTTGCGTACTTGATTGCAGCAAGTGAGTCTGCAACAACTGAAAGGCCGGCAATACCGCAAGCAGATGTTCTAAGGACTTCTTTGTCGTGCAGTGCCATTTGCAGTCTTTCGTAAGCATATTTATCATGCATGTAGTGGATGATGTTGAGTGTATTGATATAAAGCTGTGCCAGCCAGTCCATGATCTGGTCAAAACGTGCAAGGACATCATTGTAATCAAGAACATCAGCGGTAACAGGTGCAAATAGTGGTGCAATCTGAGCGCCAGTCTTTTCATCACGACCACCATTTATTGCGTAAAGCAGTGCTTTCGCCAGGTTGGCACGTGCGCCGAAGAACTGCATTTGCTTACCAATACGCATTGCTGATACGCAGCATGCAATACCGTAATCATCCCCATAATCAGCCAGCATCAGGTCGTCATTTTCGTATTGAATCGAGCTTGTTTCAATCGATACCTTACTTGAGTAATCTTTGAAGCCCTTAGGCAGTCGTGGAGACCAAAGGACTGTAAGGTTCGGCTCTGGAGCAGGCCCTAGATTTGTAAGTGTGTGCAGCATTCTAAAGCTGTTTTTTGTAACCAGTGTACGGCCATCAAGACCCATGCCGCCGATTGATTCAGTTACCCAAGTTGGGTCGCCAGAGAATAGCTCGTCATAAGATGGTGTTCTTAGGAAACGTACCATACGCAGCTTGATGACAAAATCGTCAACAAGTTCTTGAGCGCTGGCTTCTGTAAGTATACCTTCTTCAAGGTCACGCTCGATATAAATGTCAAGGAATGTAGAAACACGACCGAGAGACATTGCTGCACCATTTTGCTCTTTAATGGCGCCCAGGTAACCGAAGTATGTCCACTGAATGGCTTCCTGTGCATTTGTCGCAGGAACAGAAATATCAAATCCGTATGCTTTTGCCATTTCCTTCAGCTCTTGAAGGGCATAAATTTGCTCTGTAATCTCTTCACGCTGGCGAATGAGCTTGCTTTCCATCACATCCAGGGTCAGGAGCTTTTTCTCACTGCGTTTTTCTTCAATAAGCTTATCTACGCCGTATAGGGCAACGCGGCGGTAGTCACCAATAATACGACCACGACCGTAGGCATCAGGAAGACCTGTGATAATTCCTGTCGAACGGGCAGCGCGCATGTCGTCAGTATAAGCATCAAATACGCCATCATTGTGTGTTTTTCTGTATTTCAGGTCAAACATAGACTTTGTATTTGGATCCATTTTATAGCCATAAGACTCTAATGCACCATTGGCAACACGGATACCGCCAAAAGGCATAAGCGCGCGCTTCAGCGGCTTATCAGTTTGAAGACCCACAATCTTTTCAAGAGACGCATCGATGTAACCAGCACCGTGTGATGCTACACCGGAAATAATTTTTGTATCAGCATCAAGAATGCCTTTTTTGTTTTCTTCTTTCATAAGTTCAGCAACAATCGACCAAAGCTTTGTAGTACGGTCAGTAGCTGGTGCTAGGAAGGCTGCGTCGCCTTCATAAGGTGTGTAGTTCTTTTGTATGAAATCACGGACATTGATGGTGTTCGTCCAAACGCCCTTCTTAAATTCTCTCCAAGCTTTCATGTTTTACCTCCTGATATGAATCAATAGAAATAGTGAAGTATAAACTCATTGCAACGTCATGTCACAGTAAAATCACCTTGCATTTATTACATGCGGTAACGGAGTAAGGTATACCGCCCATAAATGTATAAAAATCCTGATTTGTTGCATAAAGTCATTTTGTATACAATATACAGTACACACGAAAGGGGTAAATGTCAACCGAAAATGTGATATTTTTTAATTAGGCTGGAAATATAGTCGTAAATCTTGAATACTTTTTGTGAAAGGGGCTTTTTTCGAAAATAAAAAAGGCGTTGCTTATGACATATATGCCATAAGCAACACCCTTTGTTGACTTGTAAGTCTGTTTTGAGAAGGACTGGTGTCAAACTCTTTTATAGGAATTAACCGCGAAGGTCGTCCAGAATCTCTGTTTTTTCAGCCGTTTTCGCATCAGCCATTTTGATGACTTTAGCAGGTGCGCCAGCTACGACTGCACCGGCAGGAACATCTTCAGTAACAATAGAGCCTGCTGCGACAACAGCACCTTTACCAATGCGTACACCTTCGAGAACAACGGCGTTCGCACCGACAAGAACATCATCCTCAACAATTACCGGAGTTGCTGATGGTGGCTCAAGAACCCCTGCAATAACAGCGCCTGCACCAATATGTGCATTCTTGCCAATTGTTGCTCTTGCACCAAGGACCGCATTCATATCGATCATTGTACCAGCGCCGATTTCTGAACCGATATTGATAACCGCACCCATCATGATAACGGCATTGTCGCCAATTGCAACACGGTCTCTAATCATAGCACCTGGCTCAATGCGTGCGTTTTGATACTTAAGATCAAGTAGTGGAATCGCCGAGTTGCGACGGTCGTTTTCCAGCTCGTAGTCTTCGATTTTCTCTTTATTTGCTTCAACAAAGGCAAGTACATCTGTTGCTTCGCCGAATACGACGTAGAAGCTGCCTTGACCAAAAAGACGAACAGTGCTTGTATCAACACCTTCTAAGTCACCTTTAACGTATGCTTTTACAGGTGTACTCTTAGTAGCGTCCTTGATAAATTTTGCGATTTCATATGGGTTAGTCAGATCATATTGCTGTGACATTTTTTCCTCCTAAAGTACGTTGTTCATATCGAATAGACCAGATGTACGGCCTTTCATAAAACGTGCTGCTTCCAGTGCGCCTTGGGCGAACACCTTCTTAGATGCAGCAGTATGGCGTATTTCAATGATTTCATCGATGCCAGCGAAAATGACATCGTGCTCTCCAACAATTGTACCGCCGCGAACAGCGTGAATGCCAATTTCTCCTGGAGTGCGTTTCGCTTCGTTTCCAGAGCGTCCGTAAACGAAGTGTGTATCCTTTTCAATGACTTCCTGCATGGCTTCGGCAATCATCTTGGCAGTGCCGCTTGGCGCGTCTACCTTTTTGTTATGATGCTTCTCGATGATTTCCATATCAAAGCTGCCGCTAAGAACCTCTGTCGCCTTTTTTACAAGGCTGATCAGCAGGTTGATGCCCAATGACATGTTGCCAGATCTGAACAGGGGCGCCGTTTCTGAAAGGACATCAATACGTGCAAGTATTTCTTCAGTCAGGCCTGTTGTACAGATTACAGCAGGAATTTTTGATTGCTCCACAAAATCAAGAATTTGAGGAACAAAGGTATAATGGGAGAAGTCAACAATGACATCACCCTTAACTTCTTCAGTAAAGGACGTATACTGAGGAAAATCGTATTGTGGATGAACGGTCCTATCTACACCGGCACTGATTTGCAAATCCGGTGCTTGACCAATGAGCTCCACGAGTGTTTTGCCCATAGCGCCGCCTGAACCTGTCAAGATAATATTAACCATGCGGTCCTCCTAAACAAGATTCATTGCTTTGAGTTCTTTTACAAGGCGTGCCTTATTGTGCTCAAGCATGCCAACGAGTGGCAGTCTCAGTGCACCGACTTCCTTGCCTATGATGTTCATTGCTTCTTTAACCGGTACCGGATTCGTCTCACAGAAAAGAGCGTCTATAAGCGGTTTCATATCAAGCTGAAGTCTTCTTGCCTCGTTGACATTGCCATCAAGGTAGTTCATGACCATATCATGCGTTTCTTTAGGCATAATGTTGGCGACAACAGAAATAACGCCATGTCCTCCAAGGGACAGAAGCGGAACAATCATGTCATCATTGCCAGACCAAAGACCGAAGTCTTCCGGAATGACGCGTGCAATTTCAGCCACCAGCGAAATGTTGCCGCTGGCTTCTTTAATACCGCAAATGTTTGGATGCTTAGCTAGAGCAGCTACGGTTGGAGCATCAATGTTGATGCCTGTTCTTCCAGGGACATTGTATAGAACGCATGGAATGCTGATACTGTCAGCAATTGCCTCAAAATGTGCAATTAATCCATGCTGTGTTGATTTGTTGTAATATGGCGTTACAAGGAGTACGCCATCTGCGCCAACGGATTCTGCATGCTGGCTCATCATAATTGCGTGGGAAGTCGAGTTTGAACCCGTACCTGCAATGACAGGAACTCTTCCTGCAACTTTTTCAACTGTATATCTGACGACTTCCTGATGCTCTTCATCTTCAAGTGTCGGCGCTTCACCAGTGGTGCCGACGATGACGATTGCATCCGTTCCATTTTCAATGTGCCAATCCAGGAGTTCTCCCAGCTTGTCATAGTTGACCTGGTTATCATCAGTAAACGGAGTTACGACTGCAACGCCTGAACCTTTAAATAATATAGACATATGCCCACCCTTTCATACTATTAGCCTTTTGTTTACGCTAAAGTTGAAAACTTGCATACTGCTCTTCTCACTCTAAAGAGCAGGTATGCAAGTTGCTCCATTATAAATAAAATTGATGCATTCAAAAAAACTTATAACATCAGTTTAGCACACCCAAATTGAAAAATTACATTTTTTCAACGAGGACTTCTGCAATTTGCACTGCGTTTGTAGCAGCACCTTTACGGATGTTATCAGCAACGCACCAGAAGTTAAGACCGTTATCGACAGACTCATCACGACGGATACGTCCTACAAAAACTTCGTCAAGACCAGCCGCATTATCTGCAAGCGGGTAGACGTTGTTGGCAGGATCGTCCTGAACCACAAGGCCAGGCATCTCTTCAAACAGTTTGTAAACCTCTTCGAGCTCGAATGGCTTTTCAAATTCCACGTTGATTGATTCGCTGTGGCTGTCGAAAATAGGCACTCGAACACATGTCGCTGTAATTCTGATGGAGTCGTCCTTCAGAATCTTCTTTGTCTCATTGATCATTTTCATTTCTTCTTTTGTATAACCGTTATCCATGAAAACGTCGATATGAGGCAAACAGTTTTTTGAAATCGGATGCGGATACGCTTCCATAAGCTGATTGCCCTTCAGTCCCTCTTCAAGGTCTCTCACACCTTTTACACCAGAGCCTGAAACAGCCTGGTATGTAGAGTAGACTACCCGCTTGAGACCAAATGCGTCTTGAAGCGGTTTAAGCGCAACCATTGCTTGAATAGTAGAGCAGTTCGGGTTGGCAATAATGCCTTTGTGATTAAAGATTTCCTCTGGATTCACCTCAGGTACCACAAGTGGTATATCAGGAACCATACGGAAAGTACTGCTGTTGTCCACCACGACAACACCTTTTTCAGCTGCGATAGGCGCGAATTTTTCGCTCACGCTACCACCAGCAGAGAATAAAGCGATATCGATGTCACGGTCGAACGAGTTTTCTGTCAGTTCCTCTACAACATATTCCTGGCCCTTGCATGTTACAACTTGGCCAGCAGATTTTGCAGAGGAAAAGCAATAGAGATTTTCGTAAGGAAAGTCACGTTCTTCAAGAACTTTCAAGAATGTACGACCAACCTTACCAGTTGCACCAACAATGGCAATGTTGACTTTTTTCATAAGAATGAACCTCCAAAGCGATAGTATACTGTCACTCGACATGTCTTTTTCCGGTAAATAATGTAGAACCGAACTAAGATACATTCCCTCAAATGCAAGACATCATATCAATATTAAGTTGATTCAGACTGCAGACTGGTGTGTCTTTCGCCTAAATTATCTAATATATTAACATCAATCAATTGACATATCAACCGCTAACCTGAAAACTTTGGCATAATTCTGATTATGACGGTTTGATAGGTGCTTCGTATTGCTATATAATATTGGGAACAAGAGTCGTGGAATAGGTGATGAATAAGCCATTTGCCTGAATCAGCAGAAGAGGAGTCAATTTATGAAAATAGACAGTAAGATACAAATATATAAAGAGGAGATTACTGCACATAGACGTGCACTTCATAAAATACCAGAAGCGGGTTTCAAGGAGAAAAAAACAGCTGAGTATATTGCAGACACTTTAAAAACCTACGATATTCAGGTTCAGACGGGTGTTGCCCAAACAGGTGTCCTTGGCTATATTGCAGTGGATGACAACCTGCCCGTGATTGCCTTCAGAAGTGATATGGACGCCCTGAGCATGACAGAGGAAACCGGTCTTGCGTTTCAGTCGGAAAACAAGGGGTTCATGCATGGCTGCGGACACGATGGACATATGGCCACTCTGTTGGTTTTTGCCAAACATCTTGCTGAGAACAAAGACATGTTGAAGGCTAATATCCTGCTTATTTTCCAGCCTGCAGAAGAAGGACCAGGCGGAGCGGCAGTCATGGTGGAAGATGGCGTACTACAAAAGTACCGTGTCGAAGAAATCTACGGCCTGCATCTGTATCCAGAGGTTGAAGAAGGTAGACTTGCTGTTCGTCCAGGGGCCATGATGGCGCAAACTGGAGAATTTGATATCGACATTACCGGGAAGAGCGGACACGGCGCACTGCCGCATAAAGGCGTGGATGCCATTGTCATTGCAGCAGACCTGATTGGGAGATTGCAGACCATTGTTAGCAGAACAATCAGTCCGATTGAACCGGCTGTACTGACAATCGGCAGAATGGAAGGCGGCGAGCGTAGAAACATCATTGCGGGAAAAGCGCGTCTTGAAGGCACGGTAAGGGCCTTTAACGAAACCCTGTTTGACGAGATTTTCGAAACCATCAAGAAGCATTGTCGTGCAACTGAGCTTGCCTATGACTGCTCCGTTGAATGGGACCTCAGAAAAATGTATCCACCGGTTGTAAATGACAGCAAGCTGACAGAGGATTTCATGAAAGCAAATGGTGCCTTTACGGATATCATCGACCCACAAATGATAGCGGAGGATTTCTCCTATTTCCAAAAGGCGGTTCCAGGCGTTTTCTTCTTTGTGGGTACCCGAAGTACAGAGAAAGGCTTTGTTTTCCCGCTTCACAATACACGGTTCAACTTTGATGAGGAAACGCTTTTAAATGGCGTTCAGGCATATGTTAATCTTCTGACTGTGAAGGGGTATTTGGTACAATAGGACCTTGCAGCTTTCATTTTGTATGGAGGGATCTTGTGAAAAAGGACAGTTATTCTATACTCGAAGCAAACATGACATATCTCGTGATGGCAATTGTGCTTATGACCGCGGGCGCCTATGTTCAGGAAAGATCATTTGAAAGCGGCATATTCATAACGGAGTACGTGTTTGTACTCTTGCCTGTGCTGCTTGTAGGCCTGCGCGGCAAAATCGATATGAAGAAAGCCTTGAGGCTGAGAGGCATCAGAATGAAGCAGGCAGCCATCATTGTACTGATTGCTGCTGCTCTGATTCCGACGGTGGCCTTTGCCAACACCTTGACCATTTATCTGCTGAGCCTGCAAAACAAGGTGATTGTTCCGCCCATACCGACTGCATCGACAACGGGCGAGCTGGGCCTCTACTTTTTCCTGATTGCCATATCGGCAGGCATTTGCGAGGAGTTTTTCTTCAGAGGCATGATGCTCAATGCATTTGAAAAAGGCATTAACAGGAAATGGGGCGTCATTATTTCAGCGGTTCTATTTGGTGTGTTTCATTTTAATATGCAAAACTTGCTGGGCCCCATTGTGCTGGGGCTCATGTTCGGCTATATTGTCCAGCTCACGGACTCAATATTTGCCGGCGTTTTGGCCCATACCGCCAATAATGGTATTGCCGTACTCGCTGGATATTTGGGATCTGTCGCGGCAGAAAATGCGGAGTCTATGGAATTGACATCGGCTCAGCTGAACGATTCCAGCGCTTTGCTGGGAAGTCTGGCAGTCCTCCTGATCATGGCGGCAGTCCTGTGGATTGTGATATTGAAGCTTCTCAAAATACTTAGAAAAGATACCAATACCTTTGAAGAGAATTCCGAATTTAGACTCCGGGGTGTTGATTATTTGGTTGTGAGCAAATATAATAGTTCGGTGACTGCTGTAAAGCGGGCGGATATGACGCCAGCAGAACTGCCGGAGACGTTCACATACACCATCAAGGAGCTCAGGCGATTAAATGCAGTAGGTAGTAAACAGCTATGGAACGACAGTGCCAAGGCCTATTCAGTAAAGCATATGCTTTTGCCTTGGCTGGGTGTTGCGGCAATTTACCTCTGGTATGTGCATATGCACCTTTCATATGCTGGATAGATGATATTTGCAAACAGCTATATCTGTTTAAAACAAGTATTAAAGAGGGATTTTGAGACCCTGATTGATAAGGAAGTGCTTTGAAGATGGACAAATACTCCGGTCTGGCCTATGTTTACGATCATATAATGGATCATGTTCCATATGATGCTTGGGTTGAAGGGCTTGAAAAAATATTCGCAGATGCAGGCTCAAAGCCTGTAAGACTGCTCGACTGCGCTTGCGGTACAGGCGCCATGTCAAACCGGCTGGCAGAGAAGGGCTATGTGGTAACAGGTATTGACCTTTCTGAAGACATGCTTGTTCATGCCCAGGAAACGGCGCTGGACAAGAGGCTGAAGGTCCGGTATCTTCTTATGGATATGCGCAGTATTCTAATACGGGACAAGTTTGACGCAGTCATCAGTTATTTTGACGGTGTGAACTATCTGATGACGCCGGAGGATCTCGAGGCATTTTTCGCCAGTGTGGCTAAGGTCCTCAAAGCGGGTGGACTCTTTGTCTTTGATATGAGTACCAGGTACAAAATGGAAAACACGCTTGGACAGAATACCTTTGCGGAGTCTCATGACGATATGGCCTACATATGGGAAAATGATTACAGTGCAGAGGACCATGTGCTCAAGTTTGATATGACCCTCTTCTTTAAGGAAGACGATGAAAGCTTTGAACGTCAGTTTGAATCGCATCTGCTCAAGGGGCACAGCATAGAGGAAATCACTGGGGCACTGCCTGAGGCGTTTAGCCTGGTCGGCTGTGTGGACGGTGACACATATGAGACAGCCAAGCCAGATTCCGAACGGGTTCTGTTCATATTGAAAAAGAAAGCTTCAACAGGAGGAAATGAATGAAGGGCAAAATATATTCAGGTGTAACATCGGATTATTCTACACGTATTTATGTGGCAATCACAACAGATATGGTAGAAGACGCTAGACTGCGACATAAGGCGACACCACTTGCGACAGCAGGTCTGGGACGCGTGCTGACAGCGGCATCCATTATGGGCAAGATGATGAAAAACGATACAGACAAGCTGACCTTGAGCTTCAAGGGGGATGGTATTGTTCAGAATATCCTCGCAGTTGCGTGGAACAATGGAAACGTCAAGGCTTATACGAGCAATCCGGATGCGGTACTGCCTGCCAGAGCAGATGGGAAAATTGATGTAGGTGGTTCGCTTGGAAGTGGTCATGTCACGGTCATCAGAGACCTTGGACTGAAAGATCCCTTTGTGGGACAGGCAGAGCTCGTCAGTGGTGAAATCGCAGAGGACCTGGCATACTACTATATGACTTCAGAGCAGCAGCCGTCAGTCATTTCTCTGGGGGTTTCATTCGATAAGGATGGTGCCAAGGTTGCAGCAGCAGGCGGTATCTTCATTCAGCCCCTGCCGAATGCGTCTGATGAAGTTCTGGATAAGATAGAAACTTCGGTACGTGTGCTTCTGCCGGTATCCCAGCTGATCATGGAAGGCATGACTGGCGAAGAAATCGTCGAAATGGCACTGAATCAGTTTGAAACCATCGTTACGGATGTTTCGGACGTTGAGTATAAATGTGACTGTTCAAGAGAACGCATCGAAGGTGCCCTCATCAGTATCGGCAAAGAAGAACTCAAATCAATTATTGAGGAAGATGGTCAAGCTGAGCTCCACTGTCATTTCTGCAATACCTACTATAATTTTGACAAGGCAGAGCTGGAAAGCATTTACGACACCCTGTAAATAAGGGGAAAGGCCATGTTTTGATTTGAAAACAATCGGCTTATTGCAAGGGAAAGTCTCGGCGTGAAAATTCAGACTTCTACTTTTTTCCTAAAAAGGTGTTGACTTGGATTTGCTAAGTGCTTATAATAGTTCTTGTCCGGTCAATACGGGCCTAAACGCTATTTGCCCAGATAGCTCAGTCGGTAGAGCAGGGGACTGAAAATCCCCGTGTCGGTGGTTCGATTCCGCCTCTGGGCACCATTTTGATTTTTTCAAAAAGCGTCTAGTAGATTTGGTATGGCAGATGAGTTTTATACCATTTGACCGTCCAAGTCTTTAATAAAATAGATCCTGCGCCGTTAGCTCAGCTGGATAGAGTGTCTGACTACGAATCAGAAGGTCAGGGGTTCGAATCCCTTACGGCGCACCATTTATTACAAATCCCTGTTGGTGAATACACCGGCGGGGATTTGTCATTCTACAGGTTCGCTTAGATGTCTGAAACCGCTCATTGACGGAAAATACCACCATCACGGCTAATCAAGTCGAACATATTAACATCATGCGCAGCGCAGCGTCAAATTTCACTGGGAAACCGAATGAAATTTGACGCTTTTTTGACTTTTTGGCGTAGAATTAAGTCAAAGAAATGAGGTGCGATCATGAAAGTCAAATATAAAATATGGCTTGAACATGAGAATAATATAAAAATGTTTGGCAAAGGCCCCTATGAGCTCCTGCGGCATATCAAGGTGTGCGGTTCTCTCAATAAGGCATGTCAGTCCATGGGAATATCCTATACGAAAGCCTCAGCGATTCTCATGCGCTGTGAAGAGGCAATGGGGATAGAACTCCTGCACAGGGCTGCCGGAGGGGCATTTGGCGGCGGGAGCAGTCTGACCCAGGCAGGGGAGGTGCTGATGGAAAAGTATGAAGCCTTTATTAGCGAAGTGGATTTATCCATTCAGAAACTTTTCATGGACTATTTTGACAGTGATGACTTGTAGCAGACCAAGTACTAAATCTTCTAAATTCGTGGTAATATATTGATACTATAAACGTGCAAATGAGGCAGGGTATGAACTGTCTGAAAGCAGGGGGCGGCATGAAAGCAAAATTGCTCGGTTGCGGAAGCATCTATGAAAATGGGGCGGAGGAAATCATCCTGTCCTTCAAAAAGGCTTATGCACTTCTCTTCTACTTACTGATTGAACGGTCAGCTACACGGGAGCATGTCGTCAATCTTTTATGGGGAGAATTGTCAGATGATTCTGCGAAAAAGAATCTAAGAAATGCAGTATATGTCATTCGAAAAACCTTCAATGACAATATCATTATGTCTCCCAAGCGGGATATTCTCGTTGTTGATATTGAACAGTTCGACTGGGTAGATGTGTTTTCCATTGACACATTCACGGCAGATGACATTTTGAATCTTCAGGATGTTGAGTTTTTGTGCGGTTTCAATCTGAAAGATGCACCTTACTTTGACACCTGGCTCACAAATCAGAAATATCATTATAATGAAAAACTGGCCAAGCGTGTACATGCCCTGGTTGAAGAAAGTCTTGAAAATCAGGATTCTGAAAAGGCGGAGAAGCTAGCCCGGGTACTTTTGGAGTTTGATGAGTTCGATGAATCGGCGTACCGTCTCCTGTTTAAGGCACTGGAGCTTCAGGGAAAATACAGTTCCGTGGCAAGTTCCTACAACACGCTCTGTGAAACCCTGGATGAAGAACTCATGTTAAAACCTGACGATGAAACGAAGAGGCTCTTTGAGGAAATCATGATGGTGAAATCACGTGAGGAAATCAGTCAGGAAAACCGGATTTATGGAAGAAAAGAAGAAATCAACATACTCAAGGCTGCGCTTTACAAACATATAAAGACACAGAAGAGCAAGAACATTTTGCTTATTGGGGGCTCTGGGATTGGAAAATCCACAATTCTTCAGGCCTTCAGCGATGAGATTGAAGACCAGCATACCGTCTTCTTTGGAAAATGCTATAAGGCGGAGCTCGAGTTCCCTCTGAGTCCCTGGTTCGCACTTCTTGATCAGATTGCAGACCAAGCGGGTCAGCTGCCGGAAAACAAACGTCCGAAAAGCCTTGCACTCATAGAACGCATAACCAACAATACGGACTTCATGATGACGGTGAACGATGAAAAGAAGACTGTCAACAGCTACCGGGTTGAAAAAGCCATTTTTGAAGTTTTCGACGCCCTGCTGGCACATAAGCGGGTCGTGATTGTCTTTGAAGATATTCAGTGGATGGACAAACTTTCTCTGAAGCTTTTCATCAAGCTCATGGAGCGCCCGGTCTTTATCGCTTCGTCAATCAATACGGACTATGCATCGGCAGATTACATCATGGAGCAGCTTGTAGGGATCGCGCCGCTGAACAAGCAGATCGTTGAGCCCTTCAACAAGCTGGAAACGTTCGAATTCGTGAAGATGATGAACAGTTCAGAGGGCATGAGCGTGGATACTCTGGAAACCTTATACGAAGAAAGTCAGGGCAACCCACTCTTCATAACGGAGATGCTCAATGCCTATGACTGGTCAAAGGTGAATGGGGTTCTTCCAAGTCGTGTGATTGATGTCATGAATCTGCGCTTTGATGCACTGGAAAGAGACGAAAAAAAACTGCTGAACATTGCGTCAAATTTCTATGACCATTTCAATTATGAAGACCTGAAATCCATTTCTGGAATGGATGAGTTCGTCATTCTGGATTCTCTCGGTCAGCTTGTGCGAAAACAGATTCTCAAGGAAGTGAAGCGAGGGAGCGAACTGCTCTTTTCATACAGTCACCACGTCTTTCGTGAACACGTTTATAACAGCCTGCCCCTGTCTGTAAGACGCGTTTATCATATGAAAATAGGACAGCAGCTTGAAAAAACCGCAGGGGACACACCGTCGCTGAACAGAATCTATCGCCTCCTTTACAATTACAGTATGGCCGGAAATGCTGTAAAGGAGCTCAAGTACCGCATTCAGTTTGTATCGGACTATTTTGACGTTGCCCATGAAATGTTTCCTGTCGTGGGGAATCACAACCACAACGATTCGGAGTATGCCACCCTTGTAGACATCAGTGAGATCCATAACGAAATAGAGCGTATAGAAAGACTGTATCAAGAGGTTGAAGCAGATGTCGAAAGGGATGCGGACAACCGTCAAATGAAATTTTCCTACTATAAATTAGTGGGTCGGTACAGCAATATCAAGGGAAATTATGAAAAGGCTTATGCGCTGATCTGTAAAATGTACGCCTTGGCAGAAGAGACAAGTGACAGCGATGCGCTCATTAGCGCGCTTCTTCTGTTTGCCTATTACTATATCAACATCAGAGATCTTAAGGCACTGGATGAAACCTTGAACGCCGCCTTTGTTATCGCAAAGAATCAGGAGCGTATGGGGATGCAGGGGGTACTTCTCAGACTCAAGGGTTACAGCAAAATCCTGGGCGGGCAGTTTGAGCTAGGCATCAGCACGCTCAAGCAGGCCATCAAGATTTTCGACGGGCTGAGTTGTACGGACCAGTACACCCTCAATATTGTTGGCGCACATTACTACATTGGTGAAGGCTACCGCTTCGGTGGCAAATTCAAGGAAGCCATGGCTGAGTACAATCAGGCTGTGGAGCTCTGCAAATCCTATGGCTACAAGGACAAGCTCGCATTTTTATATGGGTCGATTGGCCAAGTCTACTATGAAGTTGAAGACTACGCGAAAGCCCAGCAGTATCTTGAAAAGGCAAAGCAGCTATATGAGCATGTTGAAGGTGCTTGGGGCAAAACCATGACGCTCGGATATTACAGTCTTGTGCTTTTGAGAAAGAACCGCTACAAGGAGACCTTGAAGCTGATTCTTCTGCTCGATGAAAGCTTTGCTAGAATGAACAACCCATACCATAAGGCACTGGTTTACAGAATAAAGGGTGAAATCTGCTATTTTATTAAGCAGAATCCACTGAAAAATCCCCTGTCAGAGTATATTGAATGCAATGACTCCAATTATTGCATGAAGGCGATGGATTCATTTTCCAAGCTCAATTCAGTGTACGATGTCGAAATTATGGAGAAAATGACTGCGCTCTGTTCAAAATGCATGAACCCGCAGTGAAAACAAGAGATTTCTTCGACTTTTATTTGACGAAATTCGAATACCCTTAATACATCGAAATATTTCGACAATTAACAGAGTGGAGGACGAGAACGTCGTCCTCGGATAGGGGGTCAATATGAAAAAGGTTCAAAAGGCGCAGTTGCGACTTGGAATTTTCATTCCAATGGCAACCATTTTTCTAGCGGCAATCATTTTAGGTCTTGTTGCGCCGAAAGCTTTTTATGACGCTGAGAATGCAATTGTGCAGTATGCATTTGACAGCTGGGGATGGCTGTTCCAGTGGAGCGGTAACATTCTACTTGCAATTTGTATTTGGGTATCTGTATCGAAATACGGCAACATCAGACTGGGTGGTGAAAAAGCTGAACCGACACTGTCAAAGTGGAACTGGTTTGCAATTTCCCTGACAGCAGGTATTGCAACAGGAATTCTTTTCTGGGGTATTGCTGAACCAATCACACACTTCATGTCTCCGCCTGACACATTGGGGTATGCGTCGGGAAGTGAAGAGGCAGCCATGTTTGCCATGTCTCAGAGTTACATTCACTGGACATTCATTCCTTATGCAATGTATTCCGTAGCGGGTGTCGGCATTGCGTTTGCGACCTACAACATGAAAAAGCGCTACAGCGTAAGCTCCGTGCTTTATCCTGTGTTTGGCGACAAGGTTTACGGCTCTGTAGGTACAATCGTTGACAACCTTTGTCTTTTTGCAATGGCAGGTGGTGTCGCGGCTGTTCTAGGTGTAGCGACAATGCAGATTTCAGCGGGCCTCAACTACCTGTTTGGCATCGAGTCATCAAAAACAATGTGGATCGGCATTGTCTGTGTTATTGTTGCATCGTATGTAATATCCAGTTACACGGGTCTGAACAGAGGCATCAAGTTCCTCGCAGACAAGAACTCAAAGCTCTTTATAGCAATGCTGGTGTTCATTTTTATCTTTGGACCTACAAAGTTCATCCTGTCCCTAGGTACGCAAAGTACAGGCTACTTTATGGATAACTTCTGGTCGAGAACACTCTTTACAAGTCCGATCAATGGATCGCCTTGGCCTAGATGGTGGCCAATCTATTACTGGGCCATCTGGCTGGCATATGCGCCGCTTACAGGTATGTTCCTTGCGAAAATTTCAAAAGGTCGTACGGTTCGCGAGTTCATGACAGTCAACCTTGTACTGCCGGCAGTATTCGGTATGTTCTGGTTCATGGTATTCGGCGGGGCTGCAATTGACCTTGAAATGAACGGCGCCGGTATGTGGGCGGCCATTCAAAACGTTGGCCTTGAAGTCTCGGTATTTGAGTTTCTCAAGAACTATCCGCTGGCGACCCTCATGAGCCTGATCTTCATACTGGCGATTTACGTGTCGGTGGTTACACTGGCGGACTCAATGACATCGACGGTGTCTTCACTGTCAACTTCAGCACATAACAATGCAGAAGTTGAACCACCGGGACAAGTTAAACTGTTCTGGGGCGCAATCATGTCTTCTATGGCGATTATCAATCTGCTCGCGGGAAGCGCTGGTGAAATCAGTGGTATTGACGCGACAAAACAGATTGCCACAGTAGCTGGTTTCCCAATCCTATTCCTTATGCTGCTCATGGGTTACAGCACAATCCGTATGTTTATAGACAGAGAGAAATACGATATTGCCTATTTCCCTGAACTCGAAAACGGCGTTGTAACGGAATCTGTTCAGGTTTCCAATGAAGAGTCAGCTTCTTAAGTTCAAGTTAGATTGAAAGGGGCGAAAGCCCCTTTTCTTATACATCAAAGCAGGCATTTACAGTGGGTCAAAATAAGGAGAAAACGGGTGAATGACATGCAGGATAATCTGATAATATTAAAAGGAAAAGAACTAACCATTGAAGCGTTCAATGAAATCGTCATACATGGCAAAAAAATTGAAATAGCACAGGAAACTTATGAAATGCTGGAGAAAACCAGAAAGCTGGTTTTCGAACTCGCTGACGAAGGCGTCGCAATCTACGGATTCACCGTAGGTGTGGGCTGGAACAAGGACCAGCGTGTGTTTTCAAAGTACTTTGAAGAATATAACAGAAATCTTATTTATGCACATTGTGTGGCTTGCGGTGAGCCCATGGATGAAGTCTATGTGCGCGGTGCAATGCTGGCGAGACTGGCAACCTTCCTGGTGGGTAAAACAGGGGTTCAGCCTGAACTGATCAATATGTACAAGGAATTTCTCAATCGGGGCATTCATCCTGTTGTTCCATGGGATGGCTCGGTGGGTCAGGCGGATATCGCGACAATGTCCCACGTAGGGCTGGCTATGATTGGAGAAGGCGATGTATTCTATCAAGGCAAACGTATGCCTGCAATGGATGCTTTTAGAGCTGAGGGAATCAGCCCAGTGATACTGGGGCCTAAGGACGGTCTTGCGATTGTATCTACCAATGCCCAGGCAGCAGGTGTTGCCTGTGTTCTCATACAGGAAATGAAGAATCTGGTCAGAAAGGCAAATATTTTATACGGCCTTTCGCTGGAAGGTTATGATGGGAATATTACACCGCTGAATGAAAAAGTCAATGCGGTTAAGAATATAAAGGGACAGATCCAGTGTTCTTCAGAAATTCGAGGTTTTCTTTCAGGAAGTTATCTGGAAGAAAAGGACATTACAAAATCCCTGCAGGATCCACTGAGCTTCCGCGACGTGGTAGCGGTGCACGGTGCGGTTTATGACGCAATAGACTACGTATGGACAATGATGGAAAATCATTTGAATACGACAGAAGACAACCCTTGCGTCATTTATGAAGAAAGAAAAATCATCTCCTGTGCCAATTTTGAGGTGACAAACTGGGCGATCGGTTTTGAAATGCTTGCCCTAGCTCTGGGGCACATGTCGCGGATGAGTACGCTTAGGACCCTTAAGTTTGCAAATCCGAATTTTACAGGTCTGCCAAGATTTTTGACGCCAAATGAAGGTGTTGTTCAGGCCTATCAGACCATCCAAAAGAATTTCACAGCACTCGATGCTGAAATCAGACATCTGGCAAATCCTTCGACGCTGGATTTTCATGCGGTGGCTGGTGATATTGAAGATCATGCCAACAATACGGTTCAAATTATGAAACGCATTGAACGCATTATGAACAATCTTTACTGCATCTTTGGCCAAGAACTGCTTCATGCGGCTCAGGCGATTGACTTTAGAGAGGATATTAAGCTTGGTGTTCAGACGCAAAAGCTTTATGAAGCCCTTCGTGCTGAAGTGACGTTCCTGGATGCAGACCGTCCGTTGACTTTTGATATTGAGAAGGCGACACGTGTAATGCGGTCAAATACGTGGTTGGATTAGACTTTTTTTTGATAGCGGTGCTTTAAAGTGGTCTTAGAGGTGATTGAATGAGACTTATAACAGAAGTGAATGGGAAGAAAATAGATATAGACATTTCAGAAGATATGCGACTTATAGATTTTTTGCGTGAAGAGCTCGGCCTCACAGGTACAAAAGAGGGGTGCGGCGAAGGAGAATGCGGGGCCTGCACCATCATTGTTGACGGTGCAGCTGTAAACTCCTGCATGATGCTTGCCCATCAGGTGCGTAACAAGCAGGTTTATACCATTGAGTCTTTAGGACAAGACGGCGAGCTTGCACAGCTCCAGCAGTCCTTTATTGAAAAAGGCGCCGTACAGTGCGGCTTTTGTACGCCGGGCATGCTTATGTCTGCAAAGGCGCTTCTCATGGAAGAGCCCGATCCGACAGACGAGCAGATTAGAAAGGCACTGGAAGGTAATCTGTGCAGATGCACAGGATATAACAAGATTATTGATGCCGTGCATCATGCTGCAGGCAAGGAGGTGTAGCTGCTATGAAACTCATGACACCAGATTCGCTCAGCATGCTCGACGACTGTCTTATTCAGGCTTCAGAGGATACCAGAATGATCAGTGGCGGGACGGACATGCTAATCAACCTCCAGAAAAATGGATTTACAACCGTAAGTCTGATTGATTTGTCAGGTGTGAGAGAGTTGAAATATATCACTGCAGAAGGCGCGGAGGTTTGCATTGGAGCACTTGCCACGCTTCGGATGATTTCGGACTCTAAGGTGCTCGGTGAAATTGCGCCTGCGCTGTGCAGTGCCGCCGACAAGGTGGGATCGACACAAATCCGTAACGCTGCAACCATTGGCGGGAATGTTGCCAATGCCTTTGCGGGAGCGGACCTGATACCACCGCTGCTGGCTCTTGACGCCATGGTGGACACCCTTGGAAAAGGCAAAATCAAACGAAGTATCCCGATTGGGGACTTCGTTATTGGAAATAGAAAGAATGCACTGCAAACAGGTGAAATCGTGACACAGATTCGTTTCAAGCGACCTGAAAGTATTCAGTACTTTGGAAAAATCGGGTCACGCTCCAGGGTGACCATATCAAAGCTGAATATGGCCGCTTCCATCACATGTGACAAAGGCATCATCGATACGGCACGGATCGCATTTGGAGCGCTGGGGGCGACAGCCTTTCTTTCAGAAGCAGTCAGTCAGTTTCTTCAAGGCAAAGTGCTGGATGAAGTAGATGCAAAGGCCCTTGCTGAGGTGATGCGTTCAGTTGTGGATGAGGCGATTCCTACACGCGCATCGCGCCATTACAAGAGAGACGCTGTGCGTGCACTGGCAAATGGTCTGTGTTGTGCCATGGCTGAGAAATGCGAGGTGCAGTATGAAGCAACCGTATAAGTACATTGGGAAATCTGTCCCAATACACGATGTGGAGCAAAAGGTGACTGGCGCTATGCAATATGCAGGCGATATGGTCCTTCCGGGAATGCTTCACGCAAAGCTTATCACGAGCACACTCCCCCATGCTAGAGTTACAGCTCTTGATACATCTGAGGCAGAAGCGGTGGAGGGTGTCATTGCAGTAGTGACATATGAAGATGCGCCTAAAATCAAGTACAACTCACATGTGTGGTATGCCGGATATACCTCTGTTGAAGATGAATTGATCTTTACAGACGAACCCAAGCATGTGGGGGACCGGATTGGTGCAGTCATTGCCACAAAGAAATCTATTGCAGAGAAAGCTGCAAAAAAGATAAAAGTGGCCTATGAGCCTCTGGCGGTGGATACGGACGCAGCTCTTGTCAGAGACCGCAATGAAAGTGTTTTTAGTAAGACCATAAAAACAGGCGAATTCACTTCGCTTGACGATGAGGGACTTTACGTCTTTGAAGATGCCTTTGAAACACAGAAAGTCCATCATGCTGCAATGGAGACCCATGCCTGCGTGGCATCGCCGATGCCGGATGGAACCCTACAGGTCTGGACGCCGTGTCAGGTTGCTTTTCAGGTACGTCTTCTTGTTGCCAAGGTTCTTGAAATGCCACTCAACGATGTACGTGTCATAAAGACAACCATGGGTGGCTCCTTTGGTGGAAAAGGCCAGCCTGTGCTTGAACAGGTAACGGCATTTCTAGCCAAGCATATCAAGAGGCCGGTAAAGCTTGTAATGTCCAGGCAGGAAGCAATTCTGGGCTCTAGAACCCGGAATGCGGTTCTTGGAAAAGTAACCACAAAGGTGACCAAGGACGGGACTATAATAGGAAGAAATATAGATATGACAGTCGATGCCGGTGCGTATTTCACCAATGCGGATGCGGTTTCCATGGCCATGGGTAAGAAATCCTTCAGAATGTACCGTGTTCCAAACCAGACCTATCATGTAGAGGCTGTTCTCACGAACACCCCAATAGGTGGAGCTGCACGAGGATACGGTTCGCCGC